>NZ_CP064693.1:807500-5607500 GCF_023101005.1 Bradyrhizobium sp. 187 | reverse complement strand
CATGTGGGCGTCGAGCAGCAGCGTCTTGTGCCCGGCCGCCTTCAGGTAGTGCTCGGAGATCCCCAGTTCGAGCGGAAGGTGAGGCGATCGGCAGCCAAAATAGATGCTGCCGCCAAAGTCCCAGTTTGGGTTGATGAGGGCAACACGCGTCATGCGAGCGCCTCGCGGTTGTCTTGTGACGATCCGAACCGGCCGTCCAGCCAGGTGTGAAGGGATCGGAGTCCGTCTGCGAATGAAATCTGAGGTGCCCAGCTGAGCGCGCTGGAGAGCGCGCGCGTGTCGGTGACATACCAGGGCTGATCGCCGGGCCTCCAATCGGCAAAGCGATAGGCCACCTTGCGGCCGGTCAGATCGGTGATGCGCTCGATCAATTCCAGAAGACTGATCGCGTTCGCCGGACCGCCGCCGAGGTTGAATACGCGTCCACGGGCGAGCGCGATGCCATCGAGCACGGCGAGCCAGGCCGAGGCCGCGTCGGAGACGTGAAGCGCATCGCGGACCTGATGGCCGTCGCCATAGATCGTCAGCTCTTTGCCGCGGATGGCGCTCAGCAGGAAATGCGCAATCCAGCCCTGATCCTCCGTGCCGAATTGACGGGGCCCATAGATACAGCTCATCCGCATCACCACGGTCTGGAGGCCGTAGACCCGCGCATAGTCGTGAACGTATTGATCCGCCGTTCCCTTGGAGCATCCATAGGGGCTGTAGAAGTCGAGCGGCGCATTTTCCGAGATGCCGGCGGCGAGCAGCCCGCTTGTCGGCGTGTAGCGGCGGCCGGTGAGCGCGATGTCGCCATCGTCGATCAGGCGTCCGTAGACCTTGTTGGTCGAGGCGAACACGATCGGCGCGGTGCTGTTTTGAAGCCGCACGGCTTCGAGCACGTTCAATGTGCCACGCGCGTTGATCTCGAAATCGGCGACCGGATCGCTCACGCTGTCGGTGACGGCGACCTGGGCGGCCAAGTGCAGCACGGCGCGGGCTTCGCGTACGGCGTCGATCACCGGGATCGGCTCGCGAATGTCGGCCACGGTGATCGTGACCCGCTCGCCATGGCGGGACTTCAGCCACTGCGCGTTCTCCCGTACGCCGGCGCGGGCGAGATTATCCAGGATCAGCACCGGCTCGCCGCGCTCCGCGAGGCGGTCGGCGAGGTTGCAGCCGATAAACCCGCATCCGCCGGTGATCAGGACGGGTCTGTTGTCTCGTTCACTCATCACGCGACCAATCCTCGTTGCTGCAGCTCCCTGGTGGCTCGCTCCGCCTGATCGTCAGCGATCTGGTCGGCGAGATATTCCGCCAGCTCTTCGAGCCCGTCCTTGAATGCGACGCGAGGCTCGAAGCCGAGCACGTCGCGGGATTTTTCCATGTCGGCGAAGCAGTGCCGGATGTCCCCGGCGCGATATTTCCGCGTCAGCTCGGGTGCAATGTCGCGGCGCCCCATGACTTCGGCCAGATGCTCCGCGACCGCCAGAATGGTGCGACTCTGACCCGAGCCGACGTTGAAGACGTCCTGCGCATGCTCCGCCTCCAGCGCCATCCGGCAGGCGCGGGCGACGTCATGGACATGGACGAAGTCGCGGCGCTGCCGGCCATCCTCGAACACGAGGGGAGGACGGCCGTTGAGCAGCCGGGCGGCGAAGATGGCCAGTACGCCGGTATACGGATTGGACAGGGCCTGACGTGGCCCGAACGCATTGAAGAAGCGTAGCGCCACCGTCGGAATGCCATACGCCTTGCCTGTGATCAGGCACATGCGCTCCTGCGCATATTTGTTGAGCGCATAGATTGAGCTCAGCGAAGGCTGCTTTGTCTCCGGCGTAGGGACGGGATCGAGCGGGTTGCCAGCGGCATCGCGCAGCTCCCAATCGCCGCGGCGAAGCTGCTCGACCGCCCGCTCCTCGCAGGCGACCACGCTCTGATCGGCGCTCCGGTAAAGGCCCTCGCCGTAAATACTCATGGACGAGGCCACCACGAGCCGCGCGACCGGGCGCTTGGATAGTGCCTGCAACAGCACGGCGGTACCGAGCTCGTTGGTTCTGACGTAGGGTTCGATGTCATACATGCTCTGGCCGACGCCGACTGCTGATGCGAGATGCAGGACCATGTCGGTGCCGCGCAACGCATGATCGACCGCGAGAGCGTCGGTGACGTCACCGACGACGAGCTCCGCGTCTTTGGCAAGATAGGCGGGACGCTGGCGGTTGCCTCCGTGGACCTGCGGCGAGAGATTGTCGAGCAGGCGGACTTCGTAGCCGGCCGCGAGCAGCGCGTCCGCGGCATGCGATCCGATGAATCCCGCACCTCCAGTGATCAATACTCGCGTCATTCACCGCTCCGTGCCGCCGTGAGATCGATCCTGCGGGATCAATCCGTGATGAGAATGAAAGCGCGCTGCTGTTCTGGTCGAGCGACCGGCGCGCCAGTCACATTTGGAATTAGAAGCGGTGCAAGGAATGTTCGTTCCTGCGAAACCTACAAACGAAAATTTCTCTAACCTGGATCAATAACCCAGGTGAATCTGCGCGGTGCAGCGGGCTAAAAATACACGCCGTGACCCGGCGCCTGCAGCTCGAGATGGCTCGCGACCGTCGCGCCGATGTCCGCAAATCCGGCGCGCTTGCCGATCGGAGAAGTTAACCGCGCGCTCCACGCCAAAACCGGCACTTGTTCCCGCGTGTGATCGGTACCGCTCCAGGTCGGATCGCAACCATGATCGGCCGTGATGATCAGGAGATCATCCTCGCGCAGGCGGTTCAAAAGATCCGGAACTCGCGCATCGAAGGCTTCGAGCGCCGCTGCATAGCCTGCCACATCTCGGCGATGGCCGTACAGCGTGTCGAAATCGATGAAATTGGCGAACAACATCCCGCCCTCCGCGAGAGAGGCCAGCCCATCAAACGTGGCATCGAACAGCGCTTGGTTGCCATCGCCGCGCAGGTTCCTCCCGGTGCCGCGATGGGCGAAGATGTCGTCGATCTTGCCGATCGTTACGATGTCACGGCCTGCGCTCTCGGCAAGATCGAGGATCGTTCGCTCCGGCGGCGGGACGGAGAAGTCCTTCCTGTGCGCTGTTCGCTTGAAGTCACCTGCCGACGTGCCGATGAAGGGGCGTGCGATGACGCGCCCGATGTTGAGGGGGTCGACCAGTCGGCGTGCAACGCGGCAGACCTCATAGAGGGGTTCGAGACCGAACGTCTCCTCGTGCGCTGCGATCTGAAACACGCTGTCGGCCGATGTATAGCAGATCGGTTCGCCCGTTCTGATGTGACGCTCGCCGAATTCGGCGATGATCTCCGTGCCGGAGGCGTGACAGTTCCCGAGGATGCCGGGCACTCGAGCCTGTTCGCACAGGCTCTCCGTCAGGTCGCGCGCGAAGCATGGCTTGGTTCTTGGAAAATAGCCCCAGTCGAATGGCACCGGCACGCCGGCGATCTCCCAATGGCCCGAGGGCGTGTCCTTGCCTTTGGAGATCTCGCTCGCGCAGCCAAATCGCGCATGCTCAGTTGGGCCATCGAGCCCCGGCGGCACGCGCCCGGTGGCGAGACAGCAAGCCTGGCCAAGGCCGAGCGCAACCAGATTGGGAAGCTGAAGCGGCCCCTCCCGGTGCGGTCCGTCGGCATTGCCGGCCATGCACATCTCGGCAATGTGGCCGACGGTATCGGCACCCTCGTCGCCGTAATTGATGGCATCGGGCGCGGCGCCGATCCCGACGGAGTCCATCACCAGGATCACGGCACGCATGTCGGCTCCGAGATGGCCGGGCGCGAAGACGCTGCGGACGGCGCGAGCCCCGTTTTCGCGCAATAGCGTTCGACCATCTGCGCGCAGAAATCGGCGAACTCGTTCACGTCGAGCGGCGGGCTGGTGTGATGAGGCTCGATACCCCGATGTTCCGGGGTGAAGCAGAACGTCACCGTGACCTGAAACTCGGCCAGCGCGTCCATCTGCCGATCGAACCAGTCGAGCGCATTGGGACGGAAGCTGTCGGCCCAGGACAGGCCAGTCCTGAGATGCTGCACGCCCAGCCGGCGCATCCAGCGCACGGCGTCGTCGAGGCGGTGGTCCTCGAAGTGAAACCACTGGCACAGGCCCATCGCAGGTGCATATTGGGCGAACAGGTCCGCCGAGGCTTTCGACGTTCCGTCCTCGCGTAGCAGGCCCATGTGAAAATGCCTGTAGTAGGATGAACCTTCAGCCTCCTTGTGCCGGGTCGTGGCCTCCCAACTCGAAGGCAGATCGTAGAGGCTGTACCAGTGAATGCGCGGAGCGCGGCCGATCAACAACTCCGCCGTTCGGGTCAGGCCCCAAGCCTGCACCTCCTCGGCGCCGAAAGACGAGACTCCCACCTCCGTGACCCAGACCGGCAGCGAGGTGACCGCCTTGATCTCGTCGATCTTGGCCGGCCATTCCGCGATCTGCCACAGGTTCCAGTCCAGCGGAAAGCCGTGCACGGCTACGGCATCGACATGATCGAGCACGCCGCGCGCCTGCATGTTGCGCATGAAGGACGGATCGATCGGCGATATGCCGCCAAGCACACGTGGGAGTGTAGGATGCGCGCTGCGGATCGCCTTTCCGGCAGCGAGCGCCAGGCTCGCGAACATGGTCCAATCCGGATCGATCAGGATGTCCCAGTGCGACTTGTTGTTGGGCTCGTTCCAGATCTTGGCGGCTTCGATCATCGGCCAGTCTCCCGCAACGGATAAACCGGACCTTCCGCCTGCGGCCTTGTCACCCGTTTGCAGAGATAGACTTCCTCTTCCGGATGCGCCGCGATCGCAAAGCCGGCGCTGCGCAGCATGGCTTCGGCGCAGGCGCGGTTCGGCACCCACCAATTGGTGGGGTCGTCGGCATATTTGTTCTCGATGAAGTGCAGCTTTGGATAGCCCGGGGAATCGAACTGATCGGTGGTCCAGAAGTCGTAGTTCTTGTCGAGGGAATCCACGCGGCTGTCGCCGCGCTGCATCGACTGGAACAGCAGGAGATCGCCAGCCACGTGCTCGTGGATCAGGTCGAGTGCCAGCAGAGGGTGCCGCAGGTGGTAGAGCACGCCCATGAAGATCACGAGATCAAATTTTTCGCGCAGCTGGCCGACATCGTAGGCTGACATCTTGCGGAATTCGATCCTGAGCCCGTTCACCTCGGCCGCGAAGCGGGCTTGCGCGAGATATTCGTCGTCGGTGTCCAGGCCGAGGACGCGCTCGGCGCCGCGCCGCTTCATCTCCATGGCGTAGAAACCGGCATTGCAGCCGATATCGAGCACGGTCTTGCCTTCGAGGCGGTCGGGAATGATCCCGGAAAAGCGGCGCCATTTCACGTTGGGATAGTCGCCGAGAAAGTGTGAAGGCGCTGTCGGCACGCCGTTCAGGTCCAGATTGTGAAACCATGGCCCGAGCGCATCGACGCGCTGGCGGATTTCCTCGCGGGAGAGGGCGCCTCTGCTCATGCGGTCACTCCATTGTTCATTGCGGAGGCAGGGCGGATTGCCTCCGGCGAACCGCCGGCCAGCAGTCGAGAGCGTCCGTTCCCGGCGGAGCTTTCCGCGAGCAACGCCATTGCCGTCCGGTAGCCGTCGATGGTGCCGACGTCGACATAGGATTCGCCGGCCTTGACGCCGAGACCCTGGCCGCCGCCCGCGATGTAGGCATTGACGAGCGTCCCGAAATATTCATCGCGGCGGTCGCGCTTTGTCCACAGCGACTGGAGCTCGCGAAATCCGTTGCCGGACATTTTGAAGGCGCCCCATATCCATTTTGACGCCGCATCCGGCTGCTTGACCTGGATCTCCGTCACGCGATCGCCGTCGAGCACGACGGCATCGAAGAACTCGGGATGTTCGACCGGAAACAGCAGAAACGACAGGTCGGCGGCCGGCAACGTCTGCAGGGCCGCCTTTGGGAACCATACGGTATCCGGAAGTCCGACCAGGACGTCTTCGTCGTGGCCAACGACCGTGCCCGCCCTGAACACGGCATCGCACAGTCCCAACGCATCGGGCTGCACGACATAGGCGAGCTGGGCGCTGCCATAATGATCGCCGAAATATTCGAGGATGTCCGATTTGCCGGGGGAGATCACGAAGCAGATCTTGTCGGCGCCCCCAAGGATCAGCCGCTCCAGCAGATATTCGGAGACGGCGCACGGACGGTCGATGCCGTCGTCCCGTTGGCTTCCGACCGGAAGCAACTCCTTGGAGAAGGCGAGCGGCTGGATGCGGCTGCCGCGGCCCGCGGCCGGAACGATGCCCCACATGATCAGGCCTCCTCGGGTTGCTGTCGGCGCGCGCCGAGCGATGCCGTCTGCTCGAGCAGCCAAATCAGTTCGGCTGCGCGCTTGTCGGATGTGTGCTGATCCATGGTCCGTTCATAGGCGCGCCCGGCAATGTGCTGAAGCTCGGCGTCGGCCATCGTCAACGCAGCAAGCGTGTCCTTCGCATCGCATGCGATCAGGATCTCCTGCCCAGGTACAAAGAATTCATCGAGTCCCGGCCAGTCGTCGCTGAGCAGCGGGGCCTTGCAGGCAGCGGCTTCGAACAGGCGGCCGGAGGGGCACCAGCCCATCTCCGCCATGGCCCGCCGCGTGACGTTGAGTGTCAGCCGGGACGACGCAAAGAACGACGCGTGCTCCGACGGCGGCAAGTGCTGCACGAAGTAGATGTTTGGCGACCAGGGAAAATCTTCCGGGTATTGTGCACCCCCGATCAGGAAGCGCAGATCCTGCCTGTTACGTGCGGGTTCGACGAACAGAGCCTCGAGCGCGCGCTGGCGATCCTGCGAATATGTGCCGAGATAGGACAGATCCGCACGGTAATGCGGCTGCGACGGCACCGGCCGATGGATGTCCGTATCGACGTGTCCGTAGAGCGGGCGGACGTTGCAGGCGCCGAGCCTGTCGCGAAATTCGTTGCAGATGCGGGAACCGCCGGTGAAGCTCAGGACCAGGGCGAAATCCCGCAGGCCGCGCGGCCCGATATAGGGAACGGCCTCGCCGGCCATCAGCTTCGCCAGCGTGACCGGCGTGTCGAGGTCATAGAACACGGGCACCGCACGACCCTCGGACAGGACAAGCTCTGTCGCGGCGATCGCGTCGGGACAATAGGACGTTATGATCGCGACATCTGCATCACGGATTTCGCTCCGCGCCAAAGGCAGCACATCGTCCCAGTTCCAGAACAGTCGCAATTGCCCGCCGGGCAGTTCGTGCAAATCCCGCGCGCCCGCGTAGTAGGGCACGTCGCGCTCGAAAAAGACGACGCTGTGGCCGGCTCGCGCGAGATGCTTGCAAAGCCCTCGCCACAGGGTGGCGTGACCGTTGCCCCAGGACGAGGAAATTGTCAGGCCGAAAATGACGATCTTCACGCTGGCACCCGCTGATTGATCCCGGTGATCTTGAGTCCGCGATTGTCCACGCTGAGGGTGCTGACGCTGCCGGGGTCGATCTCGATCGAGAGGAAGTCGTCGAGCTCTTTCCGGGAATAGTGCAGCAGCGCCGCGCGGATCGGTTCGGCATGGCTGACGGCGACGACGACGGTGCCGCTACCATGATCGTTGCGCAGCTGCTCCAGATGGGCGACGACGCGCTTCTGAAGCGACCGCATGCTTTCGCCGCCCGGCGGGCGGTTCGTTCCGCGTTGTTCGTTCCAGTGCAACCAGCGGGGATCCCGGGCGAGTGCCTCGAAGGACAGTCCGGTCCATTCGCCGTAGTCAAGCTCGTCGAGTGCCGGCACGATCTCGACCGGCAAGCCGAAGCGCGCCGCCAGGATGCAGGCCGACTGCATGCAGCGCCGCTGCGGGCTCGACTGAACCATGCTCGGCGGCGGCCTGAAGGTATCGGCGCATCGCGCGATTTCCTCGCAGCCGAGATCATCGAGCTCCACGCCCTTCATCCGGCCACAGAGCGTGCGGCCGAGCAGGGCATGATGCCCGTGGCGGATCAGATGAATGATCTTCGCCATCAGGTGTACGCCTTGTCGTCGATGAAGGCGCGCGTTCGCCGTCCGGCCTCTTCGTCCGTGAACTGCTGAGGCGGCGACTTCATGAAATAGCTCGATGGGCCCGTCAGCGCGCCGGCCTGCCCGCGGTCCATGGCGAGCTTGGCGCAGCGGACCGCGTCGATCACGACACCCGCCGAGTTCGGGGAGTCCCAGACTTCGAGCTTGACTTCCGCGCTCAAGGGAACACCGCCGAACGTGGTGCCCTCCAGGCGGATAAAGGCCAGCTTGCGGTCGGTCAGCCACGGCACATGGTCGCTCGGGCCGACATGGATATTGTCGGCATCCATGGGCACGTCGAACTGGCTGGTTACGGCCTGGGTTTTGGAGATCTTCTTTGATGTCAGCCGCTCGCGCTCGAGCATGTTCTTGAAATCGGTGTTGCCGCCGACGTTGAGCTGGTAGGTTCTGTCCAGCCGCACGCCGCGTTCGCGGAAGAGATTGGCGAGCACACGGTGCAGAATGGTGGCGCCAACCTGGCTCTTGATGTCGTCGCCGACGATCGGCAGGCCTGCATCCTCGAAACGCCGCCGCCAGTCGGGATTCGAGGCAATGAAGACCGGGATGCAATTGACGTAACCGCAGCCGGCCTCGATCGCGCGCGCGGCGTAAAATTCGCTCGCACGCTGCGAGCCGACGGGAAGATAGGACACAAGCACGTCCGTGCGCGAGGTCGCGAGCACTTCGGAGACGTCGGCTTCCGGGACATCCGCAATCGGCACGTCGTCCTTGAGATAATGGCCGACGCCGTCCATGACAGGGCCGCGTTGGACCATGACGCCGGTGGGCGCGACGTCGGAGAAGCGGTGCGTGTTGTTCGGCGTTGCGAAGATCGCCTCGGCCACGTCGCGTCCGACCTTGCCGGCATGGACGTCGAAGGCTGACGCGACCTGAATGTCGCTGATGTGGTAGCCGCCGAGATCGGCGTTCATGAGCCCAGGCACCGGCTCATTCGATTTGGCGTCCCGGTAATAGGAGAGCCCTTGAACGAAGGAGCTCGCACAATTGCCGACACCGACGATGCCGACGCGCACGCGCCGCCTGTCCTGAAGACGAGAATGCATGGATCGAGGCCCTCCGGAAGACGTGCAGCGTTAAGGCATGCAGTGTTGAAGAGATGCAGTGTTGACGTAAGTACGTCGGCGAACGTGGGGAACGTATGTTCGTTCCTGAACTCACGGCACTATGTCCGCCTCACGCCGGATTCCGGCCGAAAAAATCTCGCGTGCTTAACCTGGGATAGAATCCCGGGCAGGTTGGTGGGAACGAAAAGCTTCCATGATGAAGATGAAGAAGATGATGCTTTGAGAGAGTCCGGCCTACGAAAGAACAAATGCTCGCGCCCGGCGTTCACGGCGAAACAGTCCGACGCGAGGGCCGATCCGTCGCTCGCTCCTTGTCAGCAATCGAGGTGTCACATGTCATCCAAATCACAAACCAGCGAAGCCCAGCAGACCAACAGCCATGATGTGATCCGGAAATGGGCGGAGGAGCGCGGCGGAAAGCCTGCGACGGTCAAGGCTACGGAGGAGGACGGACACGCCGGTATCCTGCGCATCGATTTCGATCCGCCCGATGAAGGTCTCGACCGGATCAGCTGGGACGAATTCTTCGCCAAGTTCGACGAGGCCGGCATTGCCTTCCTCCATCAGGACCAGACCAAGGACGGTAAGCCGAGCCGCTTTCACAAATTCGTGCGGCGCTAGTTGGATCACCACGTGTCGGGCAGCTGGACCGAGGCGATGCGGGCAGGCGATTTCGAACGCGCCTGGACGATCAATGACCGCGATCTGGCAATGCTTGCGTATCCACCCAAGCACACCGGGCCGCGTCACCTGCAGCGGATCTGGCGGGGTGAGGAACTGAGGGGCAAGGATGTGCTGGTCCGCTGCTACCACGGACTCGGCGATACCATCCAGTTCCTGCGCTTCATGCGGCCGCTTCGTGACGTCGCGCGCCGCGTCACGGTCTGGTGCCAGGGCGAGCTTCTGCCGCTGGTCGAGCGAGCGGCTGGCGTCGATCGGGCCTTCGCGCTCCATGATGGTGCACCTGAGGTCGACTTCGAGGTCGATATCGAGATTATGGAGGTGCCGCATGCCATAAGGGCGAGGCGAGAGCAGGTCGAAATGCGCGCACCTTACCTGTCGTTGCCGACCAAGATCGAACCAGCGCTCCCGCAAGACCGAGGTCTCGAACTCAGGGGCCTTGCCGTGGGCCTGGTTTGGGAAGTCGGCAATTGGGACAAGCGGAGGACCGTTCCGCCATCCCTGTTGGGACATCTTGCCGTTCCCGGCGTGACGCTCTGCTCACTGCAACGGGGGGCCCGAACGTGCGAACTGGCCGAGATCGGCGCGAGAGACGTCAGCACGCCTGACGTTACGGTTCTCGGTCATCTCCTCCAGCGGCTCGATCTCCTCATTTGCGTTGACACCATGGTCGCCCATCTCGCGGGAGCGCTCGGCTGTGACGCGTGGGTGTTGTTGCATGCGGATTGCGACTGGCGCTGGCCGTCATCCGAGGCCCATTCCCTTTGGTATCCGAGCCTGCGGCTGTTTCATCAGAGGACACCGGGCAATTGGGATGATGTCCTCGGAGAGGCGCGGGAGGCTCTGATTGCACGTTCCGCAAGTCTCCAAGGTGTCGTCCGAAAGGAGCTCAAGCGAGCGCAAGGTCCGCCGTAAGTGGCCTGAGACGCGAGGACGACGCATCGTCGCGGCTGGACGAAATGCCCAGGTAAGTCGGATCGAATCTTGCGAGCCGCACGAGTCCCTGCCAGTCCGTGATCGTTACCGTCTTACCCTGCCATTGCAGGAGATTGCATCGTCGCAGTTCCTGAATCGTGCGGTTGGCGTGGACCGGGGAGATGCTGCATGCTGCCGCAAGGTCCGATTGGGTGAAGGGTGACGGCAGCCTGAAATCTCTCGCCAAGCCGACGCTTTGCAGCCGGGTGGTGATCTCGCACAGCAGATGCGCCACGCGCGTCAATGCATCACGGCTACCCAGGTTCACTGTCCAGTTGCGCTGAATGGCGTGTGTGGTGAGCAGCATCAGCAGCAATGCGCGAGACATCGCGGGCGAACGCGCGGACAAATCGTGAAAGAAGCGGTGTGGCACGAGAGCGACGATGGCAGGGCCGAGCGCGATCAGGTTGCCGTCAACGCGAGGACGATAAAGCGTGTGCAGATCGGCGATGTCACCGGGAACATGGATTGACGTGATCTGCCCGTCCGCACTCTCTGCATCCTGCCACGACAGATATCCCTGAAGGAGCAGGCAGCACTGGGTGGCATCATCGCCATGCCGCAAAACGGCCTGACGCGAACCGAGATGCGCGATTGTGCTTGCCATGTCCGCGAGCAGGTGGAGATCGTCGGCCGTTACGGGAGTGAGGCTCGCCAACCGGTCGGCGAGCTTGGAGAACGCAAATCCTGCCTGCATTGGTCGCCTAATAACTCAGAACCCGTCCCCAATCTGATCGATGAGAACGACAGAGCGCATTAAACTTTGATAGTTTCACTCCATACGGGTGATTGTTTGTCTGCCCAGCGAGCGCCAGGAAACAACAAGTAGGCGGCACCATCGGCGCCCGGGCATCACGTCTGCGTCGATGACGAGGTGCTTCTCCCGGTTCGGCGTGGCCTCGGCGATCCGCGGATAGCCCCTGAACAGTCAAGCGGTTCCGGAACAGCTGACGGCGCAGACGATCGTCCTCACGGATTAGACGATTCGGGAACCGGAAGCGCGAGCAGCGCTCAAGATGGTTGTTCCCAGTTCGATCGGGGGAGCATCAGCCGCAGCATCTGTGTTCTCGCGCCGGGATCCGCGATGATCGCGCTAGTCATGCTCATACTGTTCCGAGAGAAACTGATTGATCGCGTCGAAGGCCTGCAACCGGTTCTTCTCCAGCAGGACCATGTGCGTGCCTTCGCCGATCTCGACCCATCGCCGATATCGCGGGTTTGTGCGCACTGAAATCGGCGTGCGTGACGCGTGCCCGTGCTCCAGGTCCACGCCGAGGGCACTGGAACGTGCCTATCAGCTGGTCACATGCTCCGCTGTGCGAGATAGACAAGAGGTGCGATTCCGACCGTCCAGGGCCGGTTTTGACCCGCTACGGCTCTCGCCGCGACGGCGACGCATCATTTCCTGATCGTCCCCCTATGGAGGCAGGTTCTGAAACTTGACGCGTGCGCAATCAATTGCGTTGTCAGCGTTGCCGCCATCGCGCAGGCGCCAGGCCGAATTCACGCCTGAACGCCCGGCTGAATGCTTCTCCGGATCCGTAACCCACTTCCTCTGCGATTTGGTCGATCGGCTTGCGTGTTTCTCGTAGGCTCACCTTGGCTGCCTGAAGCCGCCAGATGGTCAGATACCGGATTGGTGGCACCCCGATCAGGGTTGTGAAGCGGTCGACGAAGGCGCTCCGCGACATCGAGACTTCTCTCGCAAGGGACTCCGCGGACCACGGCAGCCCGACGTTATGATGAATGGAGGCGAGCGCGCGTCCGATTTGCGGATCGGCAATCCCCTTCAGCCATCCTCCATCTTGATCGGTGTATGTCACGGAATACTGGCGCATCGCCTCTACGAACAGCAGTTCGGAAAGCCGAGACATCAGGTTTGACGAGGCGAACCTGCCGGCCGTCAGTTCGCCGGCTGCATATCGCACTGAAGCCTCGATCCAGTCGCGTGCGACCCCCTCGCGAATGTCGAGCTTCAGCACTCTTGGCAGGGCCGCGATCAACGGATTATAGGTTTCCTCGCTGCCGAGAAAACCGCACACGATTTGCGCCGGCTCACCGCCTCCGCCGTGCATAATTTTTGCAAGCCCCCCATCCGGTGACGGCTGAATGAGATGACGCGCGTTTGTCGGTACCAGACCCGCGTCGCTGGCGAGTGTATGAACATCGTTTCTCGGCAGCAGTACGATCTCGCCGGCCCGCACCTCGACTGTAGGTTCGCCGTCGACGCTGAGCAGAAATTTTCCGGCGATGACGAAGTGGTAAGCGATCAGCAGCGAGGGCTTGACCGCGAAGGTCACGCAGTCCTCAGCGACGATCTGCGTATGGACGCTCCACGGCGCGGTGAACCGCGCATCCAGAAAAATGCCGCCGGTCAGGCGAACCGATCGAAGCACTTCAGATAGCGGATCGATCATTAGGCTAATCTCAGATTTGGACGATCGGTCAACTGATCCGGCTGGGCGATCATTCACCGTGGCGGTCCCCGCGCTTATACGGGGCTCATGAATGAACTGCCAAGCAACCGATTCCTCCACGTTTCCTTGAGACGCTGTCCAGACGGTCAGGCGGACGCGGAACCGGTTGCGGAAGAATGGAAAAGCGGGACGCCACGACGGGGTTCTGGATGGCAACCCAGCAGACGGATATCTCGATCATGAGCATCGCGCAGGCTACCGCAACCGTCACGCCGTATATCGATTTCTGGAACGCGGTACTGGCTCCGAAATTCAATGCGTGGCGGCACATCCTCGCCGGCGGCCTTCACCTGCATAGCGCTAAAGTATTCCCGTCGCTGCCGATCAGAGCCGGCGACAGGGCCCTGGATGTGGGATGTGGCTGGGGCGACACCGCAATTGAACTTGCGCGGCGCGTCGGACCGACCGGATCCGTCCTCGGCCTCGATTGCTGCAATGCCTTCCTCGACGTCGGCCGCGCAGATGCGAAGGAGGCAGGGGTGACCAATCTCAGCTTTCTCGAAGCGGATGTTCAGACCCATCCGTTCGAGCCGGTACATGATTTTTGCTTCTCTCGCTTTGGAACCCAGTTCTTCGAAAACCCAACGGCTGGCTTGAGCAACATGCGATTTGCGCTCAAGCCGGGTGGACTGATGACGATGGTCGTCTGGCGCGAACGGGCGGACAATCCGTGGCTTACACTGTCGAAGGAGGTTCTGCTTCGCTACCTGCCTCCCATCAGGGAAGACGCCGCAACCTGCGGCCCCGGACCGTTTTCCATGACCGATCCCGAGGCCGTGACCCGGCAACTGATGATTGCCGGCTACGGCGACATCAGGTTCGAACGGATCGATGCCGAAGTCCTGGTCGGGCGAGATCTCGACGAAGCGGTCGCGTTTCAGCTCGCGATCGGTCCCGCGGGGGAGGTTTATCGGGAAGCCGGCCCGAAGGGTGCTCGTCTGTTTGATACGCTGGTGGCGGCCTTGAAGGACGAGTTGAAACAATTCGTCCGCCTGAAGGCGTGATGATGAATTCGAGCTCTTGGATGGTCACCGCGCAGAATCCGGGATTACCGCCGCGGCCGGGCGGTGAGGTACCCGCGCCGGTCGCCGCTCGAAATATCTTCACTGTAAGCACCTTCGCCGCCGCTGCCGATCGGACCATCGATGCAAAAAAACTTGAACTCTCTGGGAGAAGATTGATGGCAGGTCTGATTGCGGTCCTCTACGGGACTGCCGCTTACGGTGTGACGCTGATCGCGTTGCTCTATCTCATTGGCTTCACCGGGAATCTGGTCGTTCCAAAGTCTATCGATTCCGGGGCCATTGGTCCGGTTCTGCCAAGCATTGTCATCGATGTGCTGCTAATCGGAGTGTTCGCGATCCAGCACAGCGTGATGGCGCGTCAGGGCTTCAAGCGCTGGTGGACGCGGATCGTGCCGGCTTCGGTCGAGCGCAGCACCTACGTGCTGTTCGCCAGCTTTGCGCTGCTGTTGCTGTACTGGCAGTGGCAGCCGATCCCCACGCCGGTCTGGACCGTGAACCACCCGATCGCGGCGGGGGCGATCGACGCCGTCTTCTGGCTGGGTTGGGTCGTGCTGGTGGCCAGCACGTTTTTTCTCAATCATTTCGAGTTGTTCGGCCTCAGCCAGGTGTTCATGCGCCTGTTCGGTAAACAACCCTCCGAAGCCAAATTCCGCACGCCGTTTCTCTACCGGTATGTCCGCCATCCGATCTATCTCGGCATCCTGCTCGCAGTCTGGGCCACGCCTGCGATGACGGTCGGTCATCTGCTCTATTCGCTTGGCGTCACCGCCTACATCCTGATCGGCATTCAGTTGGAAGAGCACGATCTGATCGACCAGTTCGGCGACCGGTACCGCCGCTACCGCCGTCACGCGGCCATGCTCGTCCCGTTTTCACGCCGAAGCTTCGCCGCGTCCCAGGACGCCGACGTCTGACCCGAGACGCTCGTCAAGACAGGCCAATCAGTCCGCAAGCAGGGGTGGATTCAAGCGGCGCGGCGTCCGGTCGCAGCCGGATCGACACGGCCAGGGCGGCGTGCGCATCGCGTTCTGATCAACTCATTTCCAACCTGAAGCGTCCGGCCAAGAGGATCACCGATCGCAGTGACCATCCTCCATTTGAAGGATGGCCGATATTCCCCGCGGCTCCGGAAGGACACGATCAAAATGATTTGAGCGCGATACCGGCTCGCTATCAGCGGAAAAGCTTAAAGTTGTCTCACAGCTATCCTCACACCGGGGGCGCGTCTTCGAATGAATAGGGTTTCACATCCGCGGTCGGTCTCGGAATCGTCGAGAGGCAATTCAGATGATCAGCAGCAACTGAGCGATCTGATCAGCGTCATCTACGATGCCGCCATCGATCCCTCTCGTTGGGAGGACGCCATCGTCAGCATCGTGCAATTCGTTGGCGGCGCAGCAGGCGGGCTGTTCTGCAAGGACCTCGGTGTCCAGCACGCCACGGTGCCCCATCGCTTTGGATTTGACGTGCCGTTGCGGGTCGAACTCTTTCGGCAGATTTATTCCTCCGCGGAGGGGCACTTTCTCGGTGACCTCGAGCAGCCGATCGCGACGACAGATTTGATGTCTTTCGCAGCACTCACCCAGAGTGAACTATACCGGCAGTGGGCCGAGCCCCAGGGGCTTGTCGATTTTGTCAGCGCGGTTGTCGACAGGACCACGGTCAGCACAGCTATTTTCGGGGTCTTCCGCCACCGGCGAAATGGGATCGTCGACAAGCACGCGCGCCGGCAAATGAGGCTGATCGCGCCGCATGTCAGGCGTGCCGTCGTGATCGGCAAGATGTTCGAGTTCAAGGCCGCTGAACTCGCGACGTTCGTTGACACGTTGGACGGGCTCGGTGCTGGCATGTATCTCGTCGATCCCGGTGGACGTCTCATTCACGCCAATACGGCCGGCAATGCCATTCTCGACGCTCGTGATATTCTGAGTTCCGTGGGCGGGCGGCTGGTCGCCAGCGATCCTCACGTCGACCGCACCCTGCGAGATGTCTTCGCCACCGCGGGGCAGGGCGATGCCGCACTTGGTATAAGGGGCATCGCGTTGCCGCTGACCGGCAGGGAGGGCGACCGCTATGTGGCCCATGCATTGCCCCTCACGTCAGGCGCGCGACGGCGTGCTGGTATTGTTTACACCGCCACGGCGGCCTTGTTCGTTCGCAAGGCGTCGCTGGCGGTTGCTTCTGTTCCCGGAGCCATCGGTAGCGCGTTCAAGCTGACGCCGACCGAACTCCGCGTGTTGCTGGCCATCGTCGAGGTCGGTGGCGTTCCTGAGGTCGCTATGGCGTTCGGGGTCGCCGATAGCACGGTTAGGACGCATGTCAGCCGGTTGTTTGAAAAAACAGGCACCGCGCGCCAGGCGGATCTCGTCAAGCTGGTTGCAGGCTATACGACGCCCCTGGCGGGATAGGAGAGAGGGCGCTCATTGCAGCACCCAGAAGCAGCAAATATTTGCGCGCTCCTCGCACATTCGCAGGACGACACCCAAGCAGTGGTTGTTCAGGATGGCATGCGTCCGGCCAGCATGCAGTGGGGTAGGTGATCAGGCGTCCCTGCCTCGCCGCATCTGGACAGGACTTGGGAGCGCAGCATGTCCATTGAAGTCGAGGGCACGGTTTCTGCGGCGGGGCACGGACGTCAAGCAGGGGCGGCGGCGCGCAGAATAGTGATTTGTGCCCTGGCGGCGACAGGCATCCTTGCGACCAACATCTTCTTGCCTTCGCTGCCGGTAATCGCGGCCGATTTGCATGTATCCAGCGCGGCGGTCACGTCGGCCTTCACGATCTTTCTGGCGATTTTCGCCATAGGGCAATTGATTGCCGGCCCGCTGTCGGACCGGTTCGGGAGACGCATGCCGATTCTGATAGGGCTCGGAATTTTCATCGCCGGTACGATCTGGTGCGCTTTCGCGCGCGATCTATCGAGCCTGCTGATCGGCCGATCGATGCAGGCTTGCGGCGCATGTGCGGCTTCGGTGCTTTCACGTGCGATCGCCCGGGATCTGTTCGATGGCCAGGCACTTGCAAAGGTCATGGCCTCGATCACAATGGCAACCGCGGCCGCCCCAGGCTTTTCACCGCTGCTGGGGAGTGCGCTCGATCTATTCTTTGGCTGGCGCTCGGAATTTGCCTTTGTCGCGGCCTTCGCGCTCTGCACGGCTTTGGCCTATGCGACCTTCGTCGGCGAAACCAATGACGGCGCGCGTCGTTCTCTGAACCCGCTCAAAATTGCCGGCTCCTATCTGGAGCTTGTTCGGGATCGCCGGTTCGTTGCGCCTGCTAGAACCGCTGGACTGGTGATGGCCGGTCTATTCGCGATTTTCTCCAGCGCGCCGCGGGTGCTGCTCGAATCGTTTGGATTCTCGCCAATCACACTTGGTCAGCTATTTGCGGGAGTCGTCTTCTTGGTCTCTGCGGCCGGCATGCTGGCGCCTAGGCTATCGGCGCGGGTTGGTTCCTGCCGTGCGACGTCGGTCGGTTTGGGATTAACCGTCCTCGGAGGCGTCGGGCTGCTTTGCGCGGTGCTGCTCACGAACGGCGCGCTGCTGCCATTTCTGTTAGCGGCTTCCGTCTTTCTGTTCGGCGTCGGAGTGGTGAGCCCGCTGTCGAGCGCGGCAGCGCTGTCGCCGTTTGGCAGCAAGGCCGGTATCGCCGCAGCCCTGTTCGGATTCTCGCAAATGGCGGGCGCTGCATGCGGTGCCTCTCTCGCGGCGATTGTCGCCAGCGATCCGGCCGTCGGGCTAGGAATCGTGCTGACAGTAACGTCGCTCGTGGCGGTTATCCTTCACGAGCGGCGCTAATCTGAGGTGGATCTTGCCGAGAACACAATGGGTTTGGTGTGAGGTTCTTTGCGGCGCCCTGGCATGCCACTATTGTCGAGCGGCGACGGCTGTGATCTCGAGTTTGACGCCGGGACCGAGATCGGCCACGCCGATTGCGGCGCGCGCCGGCAGATGAGCCTCTGCAAAGTGCGCCTTCCAGGCCGCATTGAACTCTGCCTTCTCCTTGAGGCTGGTCATGTAGATGGTCACCTGCAAGACGTTGCTCAGATCGGATCCGAGGGTCTTGAGCAACTGCACCAACTGCCCGAGGACGTCGTTTGCCTGGCCCGACATGTCGAGGGTCGCGTCCTCGGGGACGATGCCACCGATGTAAAGCACGCCATGATGCTCGACCACTTCGTGGAGCAGACCTTCGTACGGCAAGACGCGCTGGATCATGATGGGGACCGATGTTGTGTGTGACGGGCGGCATATCGCACATTTCAATATCAGTGTCGTTGCAAGAGATCTCAGCGCCAAGTCTTACTGAAAGACGGACCGCGCGGCTCTAAATGAAACCGACTAAAGCGCTGAAAACAAAAGCACAAATTGGTCGAAAATCACCGCCGGTCGTTCCTGCGAACGTTCGCCAATCTGTCCTTGCACGAGCGCCCGGCATTTTCGCCGGCCCTGACCCGACGACATCGAAGCGCGGATCGCTATACTGCGACGCGGATGACATCGGTGCGGCCGGGACCGTGCCGCGACCGGAACAAGGAATGCGACGATGGACGATACGATTGGCTTCCCCGACCCCGGCCTCGACCTGTCCGACGGCTTCAAGCCGCACACCTCGCATTGGGGCGTGTTCTCGGCACGTCAAGGCGAGGCCGGGCTCGAGGTGAGGGCCTATACGGGCGATCCCGATCCGAACGGCATCATCGGCAATTTTCCCGGCGCGCTGCGCCATCAGGCGCGCATCACCCAACCGGCGATCCGCCGCGGCTGGCTCGAACGCGGTCCCGGTCCGGACGATCGCCGCGGTCGCGACGAATTCGTCTCCGTCAGCTGGGAGAAGGCGCTCGATCTGCTCGGCGACGAGCTGGCACGCATCCGCGACACGCGCGGCCCCGGCTCGGTGTTCGGCGGCTCCTATGGCTGGTCGAGCGCGGGCCGCTTCCACCATGCCCAGAGCCAGGTGCATCGCTTCCTCAACATCGCCTTGGGCGGCTATGTGCGCTCGGTGAACTCCTATTCCTCCGGCGCGTCCTCGGTGCTGCTGCCGCAGATCCTCTGCGGTTACGAGGATATCACCAAGCGCAACGTCACCTGGGAGCAGATCGCGGCTGATACCGACATCGTGCTGGCGTTCGGCGGCATGGCGCTGAAGAACTCGATGGTCGCCGGCGGCTCGATCAGCAAGCATGTCGAGCGCGGCGCGATGGAAGCTGCGCGTCGCCGCGGCTGCGAGTTCATCCTGGTCAGCCCATTGCGCGAAGACCTACCAGTCGAGGTCGGCGCCGAATGGATGACGTGCGTGCCCGGGACCGACACCGCGCTGATGCTCGGCATCGTTCATACGCTGGTCGCGGAGAACCTGCACGATCAGGCCTTCCTCGATCGCTACACCGAGGGCTGGCCGGTCTTCCTGCGCTATCTCACCGGCGAGAGCGACGGCCAACCCAAGCACGCCGAATGGGCCGCCGCGATCTGCGGCGTCGACACCGACACAATCCGCGCACTTGCGCGCCGGCTCGCCGGCAAGCGTGCGCTCATCACCGTGTCTCATTCGCTCCAGCGCGCCGAGCATGGCGAGCAGCCGGTGTGGATGGGCATGGTGCTGGCGGCAGCGCTCGGCCAGATCGGCCTCTCCGGCGGCGGCTACGCCTATTCGTTGGGGGCGATCGGCTATTACGGCCGCCGGGTCAACGACGTGCCGGGGCCGACATTGGGGCAGGGCCGCAACGCTGTCCGCGATTTCATTCCAGTGGCGCGCATCGCCGACATGCTGCTCAATCCCGGCAGCACCTATCGCTACAATGGCGAGACGCGCACCTATCCGGATATCCGCCTCGTCTACTGGGCCGGCGGCAATCCCTTCCATCACCACCAGGACATCAACCGCCTGCGCAAGGCGTTTGCGAAAGTCGACACGCTGGTCGTGCACGAGCTCGCATGGACTGCCACGGCCCGGCATGCCGACATCGTGCTGCCCTCGACGATGACGCTCGAACGCGAAGACATCGGCTATTCCAGCAACGATCCCCTGATGGTCGCGATGCACCGGATCGCCGAGCCGTTCGGCCTTGCGCGCGACGACTACGAGATCTTCGCCGATCTCGCCGGCCGTCTCGGTGCGCGCGAGCCCTTCACCGAGGGGCGGACGTCACGTCAGTGGCTGGAACATCTTTATGAGCCGACCCGCGCCTCGCTCGAAGCGCGCGGCCTGGAAGCGCCGAGCTTCGAAGAGTTCTGGCGGCGCGGCAGCCTGGTGGTGCCGCAGCAGCCCGACGACGGTGGCCGGCTGCGCCGCTTCCGCGACGATCCCGTCAATCATGCTTTGCCCACGCCGAGCGGTCGCATCGAAATATTCTCTGCCAAGATCGCAGGTCATGGTGATGCGGATTGCCCGGGCCATCCGGTCTGGCTGGAGAAGTCCGACACGCCCAAGCCGGGGGCGCCGTGCTTCCTGGTCGCCAACCAGCCGGTGACGCGTCTGCATAGCCAGCTCGATTTCGGCGGACATTCGCTTCAAAGCAAACATCGCGGCCGCGAGGTCGCGCGCATGAACCCACGGGACGCTGACGCACGCGGGATCAAGCACGGCGACATCATCCGGCTGTTCAACGCGCGCGGCGCCTGTCTCGCCGCGGTCCACGTCACCGACGGCATCGCGCCCGGCGTGGTCCAGCTCCCGACCGGCGCCTGGTACGACCCGATGGACCCCGAAGACGACGCGCCGCTCTGCGTGCACGGCAATCCGAACGTGCTCACCCGCGACGTCGGCACCTCGTCCTTTGCGCAAGGCTGCACCGGTCAGCTCACGACAGTCGAGGTCGAGAAGTTCACCGGCAATCTGCCGCCGATCCGGGCTTTCGACCCGGTGTAGAAAAAAAGGGGCCGTCCTGTGTGGGTGCAGGGACGGCCCCGAGTGGCTCGCAGGCCCGGGAGGATGAGGGCGCGAGCGAATGCTTACGCGGCTGCGCTGATCCAGTCCCTCTCCGTAGCAGGACGACGCGGCGGGAGTGCTTGCACCTCTCGCCGTTCGCCCTTGCTGGCGAGGCGCCAGCGTGCTGGGGATTGATCGGTGATGCGCTTGAAGACAGTCGAAAAATGCGCCTGCGTGCTGAAGCCGACGGCGAGTGCGATCTCGGCCAGCGGCCGCTCGGTGGTCGCCAGCAACGTCTTGGCCTGCTCGATCCGGTGATTGAGCAGATACTCCCGGGGGCGATAACCGGTCGCGGCGCGGAATTGCGCCGCAAAGTGCATTCTGGACAGGCCGGCGACGTTGGCGAGTTCGGACAGGCTGATGCAGCGGTGGAAATGATCGGCGATATATTGCTCGACCCGCCGCAACCGCCATTTCGGCAAGGCATTGACCCTGGCGCGCGGCAATTCCAGGCGCGCGAGATGCATCGCAAGGGTCTGGCCGATGCAGCGCGTAAACTCGTGGTCCGCGGCGTCGCCAAGTTCGATCAGCGCCTTGGCAAGCTCGGCCGCGAGCGGATCGCGCAACAATACGAGATCATTCAATCCTTCGGTCCCGGAAAATTGTGCCGGAAATTGATCCGCGGAGATGTAAAAGTGCAAGAAGGCGCATGGCGACTGGAATTGCACGGCGAGGGGCTTTGACGGCGCGGTGAGATACAGTGTGCCCGCGGGCATGGTCCCGTCGAAAATGACCTGGCGATCCCGGGTCAGTTTCGCGCGCGTGGTCTTGAGGGCGATGCCGACGAAATAGCGATCCTCAGGCGTCGTCGCTTGGTGCGACGAGGTGCTCCGCGGGTCTTCCCATCGCGAGATCGCGATGTCCTCGGCGGCCGCTCCCGTGCGCGGATCGATCTGACGCCATTGACGCTCCCGAATGATCGCGTGTGTTGCCCGGGGGAACTCGCAATCCCCCGAGGTGCCCGGAAATTCAATCCAGGCATCACCTGCCTGCAAATTGGTCAACATCGTTCGTCCTCTCCGGGCGTTCTCCGCTGTTTGCAACCAGCAAACGCGCAAAGCCCACGTTTTCCATGGTGAGAGGATAGGCGTGAGCTGACCTGCAAGCTCGTTAGTGGTGATTAGGATGTGTTAGTTTTTGTGGGAGCGCATCAGGTGCGGCATCCCGTCTCAGGAAGCGTCGTTTTTGTACAGTTTATCAGACATTTGCGTATCCCCGACACGACTCAGGAGAGCACCGGTCATGGCGTGGAGATCGATGTGGAGGTGTGAGTTCTGTGGGTTGCCCTCGCTGGACCTCGCACCGGCGCCGGGTATAGTCGCGCCGCATTTCGCTGGAGCGGGCGTCAAGATGAGTCAGAAGTGATCGAGCTCTCGGCAGGACAGGGCCCCCGCGGCCGCGACGCCGCGGCGATCCCAGATTTCGATGCCGTCGCGTTCGGGCCATTTTCGCTGCGGTCGCGGCTGCTGGAGAAGGATGGCTTGCCGGTCAGGCTCGGCAGCCGTGCGATGGATATTTTGCGCCTACTGGTCAGTCGCGCCGGCGAAGTGGTCCCGAAGGCCGAAATTCTGGCCTATGCGTGGTCCGGACTCTCCGTCGAGGAGATCAGCCTGCGCGTCCATATTGCGGAGCTGCGCAAGGTGCTCGGCGACGGAAAGGATGGTGCCCGCTACATCACCAACATCCCGGGGCGGGGCTATTGCTTTGTCGCGCCCGTGCGGCGTGGCGGGCGCGCGGAGGTGGCTGCACCGGCGTCGCGTGTGCCTGAAAGGGCCGCGCCGCCACCGTCGCTGCCGCGCCGATTGGACCGGATGGTCGGGCGGGAGGACGCCGTGGCCGAGTTGGCGGCGCGCTTGCTCCGCGATCGCTTCGTCACGCTGCGAGGGCCGGGCGGCATCGGAAAGACCACCGTTGCGACCGCGCTCGCGCACGAGATGTGCGATAGCTTCGACGGCAACGTCCATTTCCTTGAATTCGGTCCGCTCAAGGACGCGGCCCTGGTCGCGAGCACGGTTGCAGCCGCGTTGGGCCTCGTCGTGCACCACGATGATCCCTCGGGCAGCATCGTCAATTTCCTCCGCGGCCGGCGGCTTCTTCTCATCCTCGACAGCTGCGAGCACGTCATCGAGGAGGTCGCGCGTCTTGCAGAAAACATCTACCGGGAGGCGCCCGGCATCGTCATCCTCGCAACCAGCCGCGAGTCGCTGCTGGTGGAAGGCGAGCAGATTTTCGAGCTCGTTTCGCTCCCTGGTCCGCCGCAGGGCACCCGCCTTAGTGCCGGCGAGGTGCTGGCTTATCCCGCTGTGCGCCTGTTCGTCGATCGCGCCGTCGCGGCCGGGCATCGCGACGACATCACCGACGAGGATGCCGAAGTCCTGGCCCGGATTTGCGGCAAGCTCGACGGCATCGCGCTGGCGATCGAGCTGGCTGCCGCGCGTGTCGGTCTGTATGGACTGCGCGAGATGGCGGCGCTGCTCGACAATCGGCTGCAGCTCGAATGGCGCGGGCGGCGAACGGCGCCGCCGCGGCAGCAGACGCTCGGCGCTACGCTCGACTGGAGTTTCGGTCTGATCGGCGAGAGCGAGCGGGTCGTGTTTCAGCGCCTTGGCGTCTTCGCAGGTCACTTCAGTTTGAAGGGCGTGATAGCGGTCGCGGCCGGGGCGGAGATGCCGGAGGACCGCGTCGTCGAGGCCCTGGAGCAACTCGTGGTGAAGTCGCTGGTTTCCGTCCAGCCGGACGGCGCATCGCGGCGCTATCGTCTGCTCGACGCAACGCGTGCCTATGCCCTGCAGAAACTGGCCGACGGCGGACAGCTGGCCGGGATCGCGCGCCGTCACGCTCTCTATGTTCAATGCACGCTCGAGGCGGGCATGAAGAATAAGGAGGGCAGCGATCATGCGTCACGTTTGCAGGAACGCGCGAGCCTGCTCGCCGATGCCCGTGCTGCGCTGCAATGGGCTTATGCCAACGACGAGGGCGCCGGCTTGCGCGTGCCGCTCGCCGGCAGCTGCACAAGGCTGTTCGTCGAACTCAATTTGCTGAACGAGGCGCGAATCTGGTCCAATCGCGCCCTCGCAATGCTCGACGAGGCCGACCGGGGCGGCGCATGGGAGCTCGAACTTCAGTCGACGCTCGGTCACGCCTTGATGTTCACCGAGCGCAACAGCGAGCAGGCGGAAGCGGCGCTCAGGCGCGGGCTGGAAATAGCGGAAGCGCTTTCCGATCACGCCAACACATTCAGGCTGTTGTCCCGGCTCAACATGTTCTACCGCCGGACCGGTCGCTATCGGCATCTGGTGCCGACTGCGCTTCACGCCGAGCGGATTGCCCGCGTCATCGGTGATACCGCGGGCATCGCCGGGAGCAAAGCGCTGCTCGGCGTGTCATATCACCTCGCCGGAGACCAGGCCGCGGCGCAGGCTCATCTCGACCAGGGCCTGCGAGACGACGCTGCGCTCCGCGGGACCCAACCCGGGCATTTCGCCTATTCACGCACACCGCAAATTCCGCTCGCGCGCGTGCTATGGCTGCGCGGCTTTCCCGATCGTGCGCTCGAATGCATCCGGCCGCTGGTCGGCGCTTCGGCGCCGCATGACGTGGTCATGCATTGTATAGCATTATGCTGGTCCGCTTCGGTATTCGGCTGGCTCGGCGACTGGTCGTCGGTCGAGGCCATGACCGGTCGTCTGACCGCGCATGCGAGCATGCACGGGCTCGTGCCTTACGAAGCCGTCGCGGCGGGTTTTCGGGCGCAGAGCATGATCGCTCGGGGCGAGGCGGCCGGCGGCGTCGACCTGATGCGGAGTGCGCTTCCACGCCTGCATGCCGACCGCTACGAACTCTATGCCTCGGCGTTCGCCGCGGATCTGTCTCTGGGCCTGGTCAGCTTGGGACAATTGACGGAAGGCATTCAGGTTCTTCACGAAACCATTCTGCGGGTCGAGCGGGAAGGCGGCGCGTTCGACATGCCCGAGCTGCTCCGTCTGCGGGGAGAGCTGGAGGTCCAGGGCGGCAATCCCGACGCGGCCGAGGCCGATCTTGTCGCCTCGATCTCGCTCGCCGAACAGCAGGGCGCGCTATCGTGGCGGCTGCGAGCCGAGATGTCGCTGGCGCGGCTTCGAACCCGGCAGCATGTGCAAAATCCGCTCGAACAGCTCGCTCAAACCTATGCCCGGTTCTCCGAAGGGTTCGAGACCGCCGATCTCATTGCAGCACGGCGCATGCTGAACGAGCCGGGGGCCTGAACAGTCGATACGACCGTCTCTTCTCGCTGCTGAGCGCGTCCATCAGCGCTCAACCCTTGTGTCCAGCCAGCCGCCCCAGGAAGTCGCGGACAAGCAAAGCGATCTCGTCGGTGGCTTCATCCAGCGCGAAGTGGCCGGCTTCGAGAATGTGAACCTCGGCATCCGGCACGTCGTCGCGATAGGCCGTCGCGCCTGCGACGGCGAATGACGGATCGTATTCGCCCCAGACCACCAGCGTCGGTGGCCGCGTCTGGCGCAACCAAGCCTGCCATTTCGGATAGGAGGCGACGTTGGTCCGGTAATCCAGGAACAGCGTGGTCTGAATCTCGGCCTGGCCGGGACGCGTCAGGAACGCGTATTCGTCGATCCAGGTGTCGGGGTCATAGCGCTCGGGACGCGGACTGGAGCCGAGATGCCGCTGACGCGTCGCCTCCAGGGACGTAAAGTTGGCCTTGAGCGCCTCGAGCTCGTGCGCCGGGTCGGCCCAGTACTTCCTGCGCGCATTCCAGAGCGGGCTCAGCCCCTGCTCGTGCGAAACCGCGTTCTGGACGATGACACCGCGGACGCGTTCGGGATGCGCCAGCGCCATGCGGAAGCCGACAGGACCTCCGTAGTCCTGCATGAACAGGACGTAGTCGGTGAGGCCGAGCTTCGTTGTGAGCTCGCCGATCACGGCGGCGATGTTGCCGAACGTATAGGTGAAGTCGCATGGCGGCGGAGCGCTGCTGTTGCCGAAGCCGGGATAGTCCGGCGCGATGAGATGATATTTGTCGGCGAGCAGCGGCATCAGCGGCTCCCACATCCGCGACGACGAGGGAAATCCGTGGAGCAGCAGCACCGTCGGAGCGTCGGTGGGCCCAGCCTCGCGGTAGAAAATCTCGAGACCCCGGATATCGGTCTTGTGATAGCTGATCGAGCGCCGGCTCGATCGCAGATCCTGTGCCGAGGCCTGCACGGTCGCGCAGGCCAAAGCGGCCGAGAGGGCAAGAGTGGCTGGGATGTTCATGTCATCGCTCCGAATCCGGCATGTGAAGAAGATGTGTCGCAAGTACGGGACATCCGCTTGTGACGGCGGCGTCGAGAGGCACCATCGCGGGCGCCTCTCGCGATGTGCCGCATCTGGGCTTTACGACGCGCGCGCCAGCGGCTCGCCCTTCAGGGCGGCGAGCAGGGCCTGCGCGGCCGGACCCGAGGAGTGCGGGTTCTGGCCCGTGATCAAGAGGCCGTCGGTGACGACGTGAACGCCCCAGTTTGCCGTCTTCGAGAAGACGGCGCCAAGCTTCAGCATTTCGTCTTCGACCAGGAAAGGCACCACCTTGGTGAGGCCGACGTCCTCCTCTTCACCATTGGTGAAACCGGTCACCTCCTTGCCCTGAACCAGGGGCTTGCCGTCGGGCGTCTTGACGTGGCGCAGCGCACCAGTCGAATGGCAGACGACGGCGACTGTCTTGCCGGCGGCAAGGAAGGATTCGATGAGCTTGACCGAGTCCTTGTCCTCGGCAAGGTCCCACATCGGGCCGTGACCGCCGGGATAGAAGACGGTGTCGAAATCTTCCTGCTTGACGCTGTGGAGGCGAACCGTCTTGTCGAGTTGGGCTTCGGCGGCGACGTCGGCCTCGAAGCGTAGCGTCAGGTCGGTGCGGAATTCGCGCTCGTTGCTCTTGGGGTCAAGCGGCGGACGGCCGCCTTTCGGCGAGGCGAGGGTGATCTCGGCCCCGGAATCCCTGAAGATGAAATAGGGGGCGGCGAGCTCCTCGAGCCAGAACCCCGTCTTGCGCCCGGTGTTGCCGAGCTGGTCGTGCGAGGTGATGACCATCAATATTTTCATGACCGTTCTCCTTGAGCGTTTGCTGCGATGACGCGCTCCATTGCGGTGGAGATGCGCCGAGCTGGGTCTCGTTCGAGCACGTCACGTCGTTCGTTGCTCGCGAACCCAATCTGCGCTCAAGGCCGACTGTTGGCTCGTTATGTATTGTTAGACGTTGAGAGTTGGAGATATCGCGCGGGCCGCTACTCGAAGACGGCGTCAAAGATCTCGACATCCATCAGCACGGGCTTGGCGACCACGGTTCCGTCGGGCCGCAGCGTCTGCGCGCGTCGGAGCGTCGGCACCACGATGCCGCCGAAGCTGTCATGGGCCCAGGAGTAATGCGCGACTTTCATTCCGAACAGATCGTGATCGGTCCGCCGTTGCAATGCGTTCTCGTCGAAATAGAAGATCTGTTCGGGCGCGAGCGTGATCAGGCTCGGTGGGAATTGCGCCCGCAGCCGCCGCCATGACTCGTTATTCTCCTGCCACGGCGGCAGCTCCTCCACCAAGACATCGGGATGGGCGAGCAGGAATGGATTGGTCAGATAATTCCAGATCGCGACGCCGCAGAAGAAGACGAGATGCAGCTCGCCCGCGAGCGCGGGCGAACCGGCCTCGGTGAACGCAAGACTCGGATTGCGCCAGGTCCGCAGAATCTCACCTTCGAGGCTTTCGATCGTGATCGCGTCCGGCTGAAACGAGCCGGAGTGTTCGCCTCCGGTGATGCCGGTGAAGCGGACCGATTGCGTGCGGGTCGAGCCCTCCGCCGTCACGTCCTTGAATTCGCTGGCATGTCCGGTGCTGGAGAACAGCGTTCCCGCGACGGAGAGGTGAAGCGTGAACCGGCTCAAGCTATTCCAGCGGGCCATTCCGCCGCTGGCATCAATTACATCGTCAAGAAGCGCCATGTCCCGCCATATCCACCATGAAGTGCCACCACCATGGCGGGGCGGATGCGGCTTGGCGTGTTAGAATTTGTTAGGAGTTGCGAGCGGATAGCCTTGCGGTATCTCATTGAAGATACTCTCAATTCAGCGCCGCAAGGAGCTCCCTGGCGGCGACGAGATCACGGGTCTGCAGGCCCTCCTGGTACCGCGCGACGAGGGGGGCGAGCAGGGCGCGTGCGTCGGCGGCTTTTCCGGCCCCGCGCCAAACCCGGCCGAGACTAATTGCCCCCCGCAGCTCCCAGCCGAGCGCGCTTTGGCGGCGTGACAGATCGAGCGAGTCCAGGAAGCAGCTTTCGGCCTCCGCGGCATTGCCCGACCGGGCGAGGATGTCGCCCTTGACCCTGAGCATCTCCGGCATGTCGAAGGATTCGCCATGATCGGGGATCTCTGCGATGGCATCGTTGATGGTCAGCAAGGCTTCGTCGGCCTGGTTCTGCGAGGCGAGTCCCTCCGCGAGGGCGGTCGCAAACACCGTCGTCATGATCCGGTGTCGCGTCGCGTACAGCGTCGCCTGGCTGCGGCGGAGGTGCTCGATGCCGGCGGCGACGTCGCCGCGGCGAAGCAGCAGCTCACCCTTCTGGCCGATGCCGACCGCGTGATAGGGCCCGAGGAAGTGCCGCGCGGAATGATCGATCAGCCGCTCGATCAGGATTTCCGCATTGGCCAAGTCGCCGACCCAGAGGAACACGTAGATGGTCCAGATCAAGGAAATACCGAGAGTGAGCGGCTGTTCGAGCAGCTCGGCTTCGCGAACGGTGTATCTCGACGCCTCGATCGCACGATCGGGCCGGCCGGTGAGCCAAAGCCCGCGTGCCAGCGCCACCAGTGCGACGATGCGGTCGTCATAGCCGAGATGGCCGATATTCAGCCGCTGCGAGCCGGGATTATGCAACATCGCGCTCTCGCAGAGCTGCACCGCCTTGTCCTGGTTGCCGATCAAATGATGGGCGACGCCCAGCATCCATTCGACGTTCAGCGTGCTGGCGGGATCGTTCAGCTTCCGCGCGACGCTCTCGCCCTGTTCCCCGGTTCCGAGTGCTCCGTGAAAATCTCCGACCCTGGTGAGATAGATGTGTAATCCGCGCAGCAACCAGAGCTGCCAGTGCAGATCCTGGAGCTCCCGGGCAAGCTGGAGACTGCGCGTGAATGCCGAGCGGACCGCTTCGGTATTGCCCTGCGTGAACATCGCGGAGACGCCGAGCGCGGCCTGCAAGATCATTTCATTGCGACCATCCACCGCGCTCGCGTCGAGGGACGCCAGCGCCTGCTGGGTCCAGCGGTAGCATTCGGTCAGCAATGTCAGCTCGAGAAAGAATTGCGCCGCCGACGCCGCCAGATCCACGCCGATCGCTCGGTCCCCGCCGTCCGAAAAGCTCCAGGTCAGCGCGGCCCGGACATTGGGCAGGTGGTCGGCATAGGGAAGAAAGCCTCCGGCGCTCTGCATGCCCGTGGATTTGAGGGCGATGTCACGCAGGAAATCGCGGAAATATTCGGCGTGGGCACGTGCGACGCGGTCAGCTTCGCCGTTCTCGACGAGCTTCTCCGCGACGAAGGCACGCGTCGTATCCAGCAGGCGATAGCGCAGCCGCCGCTCCGCAGGCGAGGTCGCGATCAGCGATTTGGAAAGCAGGTTGGAGATCGCCTCGGCGGCTTCTGCCTCGCCGATGCTCTGACAGGATGCGACCGCAAGCGCGGCTTCCAGCGTGAACGGCCCGACGAAGGCCGACAATCCGCGCAGCGTTGCGCTTTCGGTTGCCGGCAGCAAATCATAGCTCCAGGCGAGCGCCGCACTCAGGGTGTGGTGTCGCGGGACAGCGGTGCGCCGGCCGCGCCATAGCAGGGAGAAACGGCTGTCGAGCAGCGAGGCGGTGCCGGCAATGCCATAGGCGTTCACACGCCCGGCCGCGAGCTCGATCGCGAGGGCGATGCCGTCCAATCGACGGCAGATGTCGGCCACAAGCGGCGCATCCTCCTCGCTGAGCTCGAATTCGCTCAGGCTCTCTGCAATGCGTTCCACGAAGAGCTGAGTTGCGGGATAGGCAAGGATGTCGGCGATGCCGAGTCCGTCGCGCTGTGGCGGGCAATCCAGTGGAAACAGCCGATGGACACGCTCACCTTCGGCGCGGAAGGATTCGCGGCTGGTTGCGAGAATATGCAGCTCACCCGCTTCCCGGACGATGCGCTCCGCCAGAGGGGCGAGATCGTCGAGGATGTGCTCGCAACTGTCGAAGACCATCAGCATCCGCCGGTTGCGCAGGAACGTCAGCAACCCCGGCACCGGATCGTCGGAATTGACTGTCAGGCCCAGCGCGGCCGCGATCGTTCCCGCGACGAGCCGGGTCTCCCTCAGTGCGCCGAAATCGACAAAACACACCTGGCCGTCGAAGGCCGGGAGCTCGCCATGCGCCACGGCCAGTGCGACCGAGGTCTTGCCGATCCCGCCGGGACCGACGATCGTGACGAAGCGATGCAAAACGAGCTCGGCGGAAATTCTCTGGACCGCATCGTCCCGCCCGATCATCTTTGCCAGCGGCGAGGGCAACGAGCGCGGCGAAGCAACGGGCAGGCTGGTCCGGTTCTCCGAAGGGGCAGCCCGGAGCAGCGCCGCCGTGAAGCAATAACCTCGTCCGGGGACGTTGACGACGTAGCGGGACCCTTCGCCCGGATCGCCCAAGGCCTTGCGCAGCGTCGTGATGTGAAAGCGCAGGCTGCCTTCGTCCACATTCACGTCGGCCCAGACCCGCCGGATCAACTCACGCTTGTCCACGACCTCGCCGGCGCGCTCGGCGAGAAAAACGAGGATGTCGAGCGCACGGCCGCCGAGGTGAACCGGGGCGCCGTCCTTCTCGAGCAGCCGCGTCTTTGCAAACAGCCGGAATGGCCCGAAAGCAATGGCCGAATCCTGGTCGTTAGTGTCCGGCACGGGCCAATCATTCCAGTGAGAGCTGAACTCTGCACTTTGATCTAGCAGAAGGGAACCCTGAGTAAACTGGTCGAAAGTGGCGAAATCGCGTGGAGGGTGCCGGCAATTGGCCGTCGCGCGCGGCAATCCGTCGCAAATTGTACTCAAACGCGAGCATCTTGCGAAGCGATCGGGACAACCCGGCAGCGTGCTTTTTCCCGGTCGTCAGACCTCCATCATAACAGAATCTTGCAACGTCTAACGAGCAATGCGCGCGAACTGCATCCAGTATCCGTTCCGAGTTTGACGCTAATTCCAACGGGGAGGCTACGATGTCCGGTATCAATGCTCGGCCGAATGACGACGTCGTTCGATCTCAATTTGTGGCCAGTTTAGACGATCAGTCGCGTGACTGGGAGCTCGTGCTGCGGGAATCCCACCATCGGATGAAGAACACGCTAACGATACTGGGTGCGTCAGTCCGCCGCGATTTCACCCGAACGGGTACCCAGGGACGTATCGCTTGCAGCGGACCGGCTCGAGCGGCGCATTGTCGCCTTCGGCAGGCTCTATCAACTCTTGTCCGACAATGACGACCATACGGCGATCCCGGTGGCGGCCTTCTTCGAAAATCTGTGCGGAGCGATTTCCGAGGCCGTGCTGGAGCCGGCGGGCATCCGCTGCGAGGCTGCAATTGAAAGCGGCACGCTGCCGGCGTCGCAATGCCATCGGCTCGCGCTGATGCTGACGGAACTGGTAACGAATGCGGCCAAGCATGCCTTCCCGAACAGGAATGACGCACTGATCCGCATCGAGATGGCCAATCGCGACGGCGCCTGGTTCTGCACGGTAATAGACAACGGGATCGGCGCGACCGGGCCGCTTCAGGGCACCGGCAGCCGGATTCTCGAAGGACTCGCACGCAGCATTCACGCCCGGCTGCAGGGCGAGGCGGGAGAGGACGGCACACGCGTAACCATCGTGATGCCGATCACAGCTGCTTGAAGCTCGCCTTAGATCCAACCCAGGGAGTTCGACATGGCCACTACCGAAATCGACCGCGACGCCGCGGCCAAGCTTTCCAATAAGCCTTCCAACAAGTCTTCCAACAACTATACGAAGACGCCTTCGACATCGCCTAGCGTCGATCAGCGGCTCGAGGTGATCGTGATCCCGGTGTCCGATGTCGATCGCGCCAAGGCCTTCTACGCGCGTCTCGGTTGGCGACTGGACGCCGATTTTGCCTCCGGCGATGACTGGCGCGTGATCCAGTTCACGCCGCCGGGTTCGGCCTGCTCGGTGATCTTCGGCAGGAACGTGACGGCGGCAGCGCCGGGCTCGGCGCGAGGCTTGTACCTGATCGTCTCCGATCTGGAGGCGGCGCGAACGGATCTGCTCGACCGCGGCGTCGAGGTCAGCGCTCCATTCCACGGTGCCGGCGATGTTCACGCGGGGACCGACGAGCCTTATCTCTCCGGCAGCGTTCGGGTGAGCGGTGCTGACCCGAAGCGCGGCAGCTACGGCTCATATGCGTCGTTCAGCGATCCCGACGGCAATGGCTGGTTGTTCCAGGAGGTCACGACGCGATTGCCGGGACGGATCGCGGGCGACGGCACGACATTCGCTTCGCAGGCTGCGCTGGCCGCAGCACTGCGCCGCGCGGCGGCGGCCCATGGCGAGCACGAAAAGCGGACCGGCGGGCACGACGAGAACTGGGCCGATTGGTACGCCGATTACATCGTCCGCGAACAGGCGGGCCAGCCGCTGCCATCCTGAGCTGGACAGCACGGATTCTTCGACTGATGCAAGCCGACACGGCGCGCGATGACTGAGCTCATCGCGCGCCGTGTTGTTTTGGCGGCGCGCGTCGCGAGTAGACGATCGCTCTCCTCGGTGTCGCGCGGCTCGCAACGGCTAACGCGCTCTAACAACCCATAACGAGCAAATTGCCAGGGCCTGCGCCAATCTCTCGGCATGGCGAACCGAGGCGTTGATGTCGAATTCGGTCAGCGTCACCGACCAAAGCTAGGGAGATCGAACATGACCACGCAAGCACGTACCGACATTCTCAATCCAGACCGCCGTCAACTGTTGAGTCAAGCCGCGATGACCGCGGTCGCGGCAAGCGTGTCGAGCCTGCTGCCGCTGCATTCTGCGAAGGCCGGCGTGAGCGGGGCGGTCCGCCCGTTCCACGTCAGCGTGCCCGAGCAGGATCTGCTCGATCTCCGTCGCCGTCTCGCCGCGACGCGCTGGCCTGATCGTGAGATCGTTGCCGATCAATCGCAGGGCGTGCAACTGACGACGGTGCAGCAGCTCGTGAGCTACTGGCAGAACGACTACGACTGGCGCAAGATGGAGGCGCGGCTGAATGCCTTGCCGCAATTCGTCACCGAGATCGACGGCGTCGACATCCATTTCATTCACGTCCGCTCCAGGCACGAGAATGCCTTGCCGATGATCGTCACGCATGGCTGGCCCGGTTCGATCATCGAGCAGATGAAGATCGTCGGCCCGCTCACCGATCCCGCCGCACACGGCGCGACGGCGGCGGACGCTTTTGATCTCGTGATCCCTTCGCTCCCAGGCCACGGTTTCTCCGGCAAGCCGGCGGAGCTGGGCTGGGATCCCCAGCGCGTCGCGCGTGCCTGGATCGTGCTGATGAAGCGGCTCGGCTACAACCGCTATGTCGCGCAAGGCGGCGATTGGGGCAATGCCGTGACGGAGCAGATGGCAGTGATCGCGCCGGCGGAACTGCTCGGCATCCACACCAACATGCCCGCGACCGTTCCTGACGACATCGCCAAGGCGCTTCAGCCCGGCGGATCGCGGCCGTCGAACCTCTCGGCCGACGAGCGCTACGCTTACGATCAGCTCGATGACTTCTACAAGCACGGTCTCGGCTACGCGATCGAGATGTCCAACCGGCCGCAGACACTCTATGGCCTGGTGGATTCGCCGGCGGGCCTCGCGTCCTGGATGCTCGACCATGATGCGCGCAGCGCCGCAATGATCGCCCGGGTGTTCGACGGCAAGACGGAAGGGCTGTCGCGCGACGACGTGGTCGACAACATCGCGCTCTACTGGCTCACCAACACCGCGGTGTCGTCGGCGCGGCTGTACTGGGAGAACAAGCTGGTGTTCTTCGAGCCCAAGCACATCAAGATCCCGGTCGCCGTCAGCGTCTTCCCGGACGAGATCTACGCTGCGCCGCGCAGCTGGACCGAGAAGGCCTATCCGAGGCTGATGCACTACAACCGTCTCGACAAGGGCGGCCATTTCGCCGCCTGGGAGCAGCCCGCGTTGTTCTGCGCGGAAATGCGCACCGCCTTCCGACCGCTGCGTCAGTCGATCTGAGACCTGCGGGGACGCGCACTTCCGCGCGTTCCCTTCTTTCCCCACAGACCAGGAATCCAATCATGAACCGCCCCGAACGCACCTTCACGACCGACCAAATCCGCCTGGAACGTCGGCTGCCGTCGTATTGGCGTGTCACCTTCGACATGCCCCCAGTCAATATCTTCGGCCCCAAGCAGCTTCCGCTTCTTGATGACGTCGTCAAGGCGATCGAGACCGATCCTGAGGTGAAGGTCGTGGTGTTCGACAGCGCCGTCGAAGGCTTCTTCATCACGCATTACGACTTCCTCGCGCCGCTGGAGGATTCGCTTCGTATCCCGCCGGGGCCGACGGGCCTGCAGGCACTGCCCGACATGCTGGTGCGTCTCAGCCGCGCGCCGGTGGTTTCGATTGCCTCGATTAGGGGCCGTGCGACCGGCGTCGGCAGCGAACTGGCGCTGGCAAGTGATATGCGCTTTGCCAGCCGCGAAAAGGCGGTCCTGTCGCAATGGGAGGTCGGTGCGGGCCTCGTGCCCGGCGGCGGCCCGATGGCGCGGTTGCCGCGTCTGATGGGCCGCGGCCGCGCGCTCGAGGTTCTGCTTGGCGCCGACGATATCCACGGCGATCTCGCCGAACGTTACGGCTATGTGAACCGCTCGTTGCCGGATGCCGAGCTCGATGGCTTCGTCGAGGCGCTGGCCATGCGCATCGCGTCCTTCGACAAGGAGGCGATTGCCGAGACCAAGCGCCTCGTCGACGTTGCGAGCCTGCCACCGGATATCGAGATCAAGCCGGAATGGGACGCGTTCCTGGCCTCGCTCAGCCGCCCGGCAAGCCAGAGCCGCATCAAGGCGCTGATGTCGCGCGGCTTCCACCGCGCCGGTGATGTCGAGAACCGGCTCGGCTTCCATGTCGGACAGATCGGTAGCTAGCGGAACTGCTGCGGCGCTCGGCCGGTTGGAACGGCGACAGGCGGTCGTGCCAATGTCGCTTTCGTACCGTACCGAGTGCCGGTGCTAAAAAAAGTCAACCAGGAGAATTGAGATGATCCGCAAGGCAACAGCAGTCTGGAAAGGCACCGGTCGCGATGGCACTGGTCAGTTATCGAGCGAATCCGGCGTGCTCGCCGCGACGCCTTATTCGTTCAAGACCCGCTTTGAGAACGAGAAGGGCACCAATCCCGAGGAATTGATCGCTGCGGCCCATGCCGGCTGCTTCACTATGGCGCTGGCCTTCGGCCTGCAACTCGCCGGCTTCACGCCGGACGAGCTCACGACTGAAGCTGCGGTCAGCCTCGAGCCGGAAGGCAAAGGCTTCAAGATCAGCAAATCGGCGCTGACGCTACGTGCCAAGGTGCCGAACCTCGACGACGCTGGTTTCGCCAAGATCGCGGGCGAGGCCGAGAAGAACTGTCCGGTGTCGAAGGTGCTCAACGCCGCAATCACGCTCGACGCGAAGCTGACGTAAGGCGCGCTCAATTTATGTCCATCTGGTTCTGCTTGGGGAAGCTGAGGTCGTCGAAGCTTTGGCCTCCACGAGAGGAACCGGATGGGCAAATGCCCGGCTTTCGACTGGGCCGCCGAAAGCATAGGATGCGACGGGTTCAGAACGGACAGACCGATCAATTGGGAGTGGAGATATGACAACGGAACGCGCAATTTTGGCCGGAGGCTGCTTCTGGGGCATGCAGGATCTGATCCGCAAGCAACCGGGCGTGGTCTCCACCCGCGTCGGCTATACCGGCGGCGCGGTGAAGAATGCCACCTACCGCAACCATGAAGGTCATGCCGAAGCGATCGAGATCACCTTCGATCCCGCCAAGACCAGCTTTCGGACCATGCTGGAGTTCTTCTTCCAGATCCACGATCCGACCACGCTCAACCGCCAGGGCAATGATTTGGGCACGAGCTATCGCTCGGCAATCTTCTATACCAGCGACGAGCAGAAGCGGATCGCCAAGGACACGATTGCAGACGTTGAGGCGTCCGGTCTCTGGCCTGGCAAGGTCGTGACCGAGGTCGCGCCCGCGGGCGAGTTCTGGGAAGCCGAGCCGGAGCATCAGGATTATCTCGAACGCTATCCGGACGGGTACACCTGCCACTTCATCCGCCCCGACTGGAAGTTGCCGCGGCGCGGGGCTGCCGCGGCAGGCTAAAGCTGGTCGTCGCTATTGCCGGGGAGAGCCATGGCTGAAATCCGCGAGATCATCGCCGGCATCCGCAGATCACATCGACCGCTTTTCGGGCCATCTCCCTCAGCTCCGGGCGGCGGGCGCCGGCACGGGCGCGAATGGCGATGGTGTGCATCGTGGCTGAAGCGAGAATGGCAAGCGCCGCCGGATCGGCGTCGCGCTTCAGCTCGCCCTTGTCCTGCGCGAGGCGGAAGCGGGCTTCGAAATCGGCATCTATCATGCGCAGTCCCGCCGCAACGCTGCTCCGGATCGCGGCATCTTCTGCGACTTCGGTCACCGCCGTCCCCACCACGAAGCAGCCGCGTGCGGCTCCCTTGCCGGAAAAGTAGATCGACAGCGCCGCGTCATAGGCCAGCATCAGCGCTTCGTCCAAGGAATGGTCCCCGGCGAGAGCCTCACGCGTCGCGGCAAGGCTGATCTCCCAATACCGCGCGAGCGCCTCGAGATAGAGCGCATGCTTGTTGCCGAACACCGCGTAGAGGCTCGGCGGACTCATCCCGGTCGCGGCAGCGACCTTGTCCAGGGAGGTACCGGAATAGCCGGTCCTCCAGAACGTTTCCGTTGCCCGCTTCAAGGCCGTCTCTGCGTCGTAGGCCGGTGGGCGACCCCGGCGCGCCGGGCTCGTTTCGCTCTTTTTCCGTGCCATATCGTCAGAACCCCGGTTGCCATGTTCCACACGCATATTTGTATGGATCGTTATGAAAATCAAGGTCGCGGACTTGATCGCCGCGTCGGAGTACAATATTTGTAACGATCGTTAATAAATAGATTGAACCCGAGGATTTTCCGATGCGTTTCGATTTCGCGCCAATCGCCGGCGGGCTCGGCGTTCGCAACAGCTTCCGCCCGAGCGAGGCAGCCGCCCAATGGTTTGGGGCAGGGCTCGGCAAGCGGCTGCGACGGCCGCTGATGCTTGCGCTGCCGATGGCGGTGGCCGTGGTCGGCGCATTCATCTATCTGGCGCAGGAGCAATATGTCTCGACCGACGACGCCTTTGTGCGTGCCGCTAAGGTGACCATCAACGCGCGCGTTTCCGGCCAGGCGGTCGAGATAGCCGTGCGTGACAACGAGCGCGTCCGGCGGGGGCAGGTGCTGTTTCGCATCGACCCGGAGCCTTATCAAATTGCCGTCGACCAGGCCGAGGCGCGCCTCGGCAGTGCGCGGCTCCAGATCGAATCCCTCAAGGCGACCCACCGTCAGCAGCAGGCGGAGCTGCAGTCTGCCAAAGAGACGGCTACGTTCGACGAGCACGAATTCGACCGCAAGAGGATGCTGGTTGCCTCCGACTTCACGCCACGCGCGGTCTATGAACGGGCCGAGACGGATCTCAAGGTCGCTCGCCAGCGCGTGGCGTCGGTCGAGCAGCAGATCGCCACCACGATCGTCGCACTCAACGGCGACCTTGAGGGTGATGTCGATCGCCATCCGGCAGTCCGCGCAGCCAAGGCACAATTCGACCGTGCGCGGCTGGATCTCTCCTACGCCACCGTGACGGCGCCGGACGACGGCATCGTGACCAAGGTCGACGATCTCCAGATCGGCGGCTTCGTCAATGCCGGGGCACCGACGTTCTCGTTGCTGTCGAGCCGGCACGTCTGGGTCGAGGCGAATTTTCGCGAGACCGGTCTCACTCATATGCGCCCTGGCCAGGAGGCGACGATCGACGTCGATGCCTATCCCGATCGCAAGTTCAAGGCACACATCGTCAGCATGAGTCCGGGGACCGGCTCGGACTTCTCGCTCCTGCCGCCCGAGAATGCGACGGGAAATTGGGTCAAGGTCGTCCAGCGATTGCCGGTGCGCTTGGAACTCGACGATCTCAATCCAAACCGGCCGCTGTTCTCAGGCATCAGCGTGACGGCGCGGGTCGATACAGGCCATCGCCGCAGCTGGGCGCATCTGCTCCAACCGGCGCTTGCGATGGAGGGCAAATGAGTACGCCCCTCCCATCGTCCACGGCGCCCGGCGGTCATCACGCGATCGCCGCGGCCGCCCTCATGGCGGCCTACATGCAGGCCGTCAACATCTCGATACCGAACGCGGCGCTACCTCATATTCAGGCGACGCTCTCGATGGCCAATGACGAGGTCGGTTGGGTGTTTTCCTCGTATATCGCGGCGAGCGCCGTGACCATGTCGATCACGCAATGGCTGGCGGGACGCTACGGTCGGAAGGTGGTCTATCAGGCCGCCGTCACGATCTTCGTGTTGGGTCTCGCGCTCGACGCGCTGGCGACGACGTCGATTCAGTTCGTGCTGGCGCGAATCCTCCAGGGCGCGGCGAGCGGACCGCTGGCACCGCTCTCGCTGGCGATCCTGCTCGAGGCGACATCGCCGGTGCGACATGCGCGCATGAGCCTGGCGTGGACCGTCTGCTCCCTACTCGGCATCAGCAGTGGCCCGGCCATTGGCGGCTGGCTCAGCGAATATTACGGCTGGCCCTCGATCTTCTATTTCAGCCTGCCGATGACGGGCTTCATTTTCCTGACGATGGCTCAGCTGCTCCGCGAGAAGCGGGCGGAGCGGAGCCGGTCCTTCGACTTCTTCGGTCTGACGACGTTCTCCGTCGGCATGATCGGGTTGCAGATGTTGCTCGACCGCGGGGAGCGCCTCGAATGGTTCGCCTCGACGGAAATCTGGATCGAGGCGGGCGCCTCCGTGCTCGGCTTCTATCTCTTCATCGTGCACGTCATGACGACAAAGGAGCACTTTCTCCGCACGGCGCTGTTCAGGGACCGCAATCTCGTGCTCTCGACGGTCATCTCCTTCGCGCTTGGCTTCGTGCTGCTGCCGACCCTGGCCTTGACGTCCCCGATGCTGGAGGAATTGCTCAACTACCCCGTCGACACCACCGGATACATGACCGTTCCTCGCGGCGTCGCGCTGGTGGGGGCGCTGGTGCTGACGAGCCTGGTCCCGGCGCAGATCGACTACCGGCCGTTCCTCGTGGGTGGAATGACGCTGGTGGTCTATGCCAACTGGCTGATGCTTGGCTATTCACCGGCGATGGATTGGCGGCCGGTCGTCGAGGCCGGCCTGCTCCAGGGAGCGGGTCTCGGCATGTTGCTGCCCGCGCTCGCCAGGGCCGCGTTCGGCACGCTCGATCCGAAGCTCCGCCCGGAAGGCAGCGCGCTGATCAACCTGTCGCGCCTCTATGGCAGCACCATTGGCATCGCGGTCGTCCAGCTCTTCTTCTACGCCAACACGCAGGCTGTGCATGTCGCACTCGCAAAGAACCTCACGCCCTATCGTGTCGCCGCTTACGTCGGGGGCTCGGTCGGCAAGCCGGGTCTTGCGGCCCTCAACGGCATGGTCACGCGTCAGGCGGCGACCGTCGCGGTCATCGACCAGTTCGAGATCCTGATGTTCGCCATGCTCGTCATGATTCCGCTCGTGTTTTTTCTCCGTAAGCCGCGGCCTACCGGTTAACGCCTGGAGTCGTGGAATGACATCGCATCGTCAATTTCGAATACCTCGTCCCTTACTTTTGAGGGAGCTGAGGGCAAACAAAGGAGCATCAGCATGACAACGTCGGATTCGCTTCGTTATACGAGAATTCTAACTCATCAATCCGGGACGATTCCCGCGGTGGGATTTGGCACGCTCATTCCGGATCCGCTCGTGACCAGGCGGGCCACCAAGGCTGCATTGGAGGCCGGATTTCGACATCTTGATTGCGCGGAGCGCTATCGCAACGAAGAGGCGGTCGGCGATGCGCTGCGGGAGGCATTCAAGGCGGGGACGCTTCAGCGCAAGGACCTGTTCGTTACGACGAAGCTATGGAACACCAATCATCGGCCGGAACGGGTCAGGCCTGCCTTCGACGGCAGTCGCCGGCGGCTGCAACTCGACGAGATCGATTGCTACATCATCCATACGCCCTTTGCCTTTCAACCCGGCGACGAGCAGGACCCGAGGGATGAGCACGGTCGGGTCATCTATGATTCAGGGGTTACGCTGGCGGAGACATGGGGGGCGCTGGAGCGCCTCGTCGACGAGGGGCACTGCAAGTCGATCGGTCTGTCGGACATCACCCTGGACAAGCTGCGCGAGATCGTTTCGATCGCGCGGATCAGGCCCGCCATGGTGCAAGTCGAATCGCATCCGTATCTTCCCGAATGGGACCTGCTCGACTTCTGTCGAGAGCACGGGATTGTCTTGCAGGCGTTTGCAGCGCTGGGACACGCCATGAAGCCGAACGTGCTAGCCGATCCGGTGATCACTGCCATCGCGGAGCGCTTGCACAGGACGCCGGCTCAAATTGCGCTGGCGTGGGCGGTCCAGCGCGGCACCGCTTTCCTGACGACTTCGACCAATTCCCGGCGCATCCAGGAAAACTTCGATATTTCGGCCTTGCCCCGAAGACGCCATGCGAGAGATGAGGGACCAGATTACGACAAACATCAGGTTCAACACGGTCGTCGAGACCGGCGTGCCCGGATTCATTCCGCGGGCCGGATGAATCGGCGCCGGTCAGCCGACTCGTCAAGCCCGGAGCTGCTCGATCAGATCGTGGGCGCTGCGGATCTCGGCAATGCCGGCGCCCTCGGTGAACGGCCCGCATGCGCGTTGCAGAATTGCCAAGGCCTCCGCGCTCTGGCCGGCCCCGATCATGTACCGCGCCAGGCTGACCGCGCTTCGCAGCTCCCAGAAAAGCGCGCCTTGCTGGACGGCAATGTCCATGGCCTCGCGAAAGCGCGCCTCGGCATCCTCTGAATGCCGGGCGTTCCTGAGCATCAACTCTCCCTTGATGCGGATCAGCTCCGGCAGATACCAGAGCTCCTGCCGGTCGTTGCAGCGGGTCAGGACATCCTCGATCACGTCGAGCCCGCGATCGACCTGGTCGGCCTCTCCGGAACACGCGGCGAGCTCGCCGAGCAAGGGCAGAAAGCGCGGCAGGAAGCGCGCATCGCCGGCGCGATTGAGCTCCTCGCGCAGCAGCGGCAGGCCGGTCGTGACGTCGCCGCGCCTGACCATGACTGCGGCGTTGAAGGCCCGTGCCCACAGGCCCCACAGCCGGATGGCGTGGCGCTCGGTGTGTTCGAGCAGCTCGATGCCGTGACGCTCGGCGGCGTCGAAATCGCCGGACCAGAAGGCGATCGGGCAGGCGGCTTGTCCGAGCACGCTGCAGAATGTCAGCGCGTGGCCGTTGGCGCGGCCTTCCTCGATGTTTCTGGCGGTGAGGGCCTGAGCCTGATCGGCCAGACCCTGAAGCCACAGGATGCGAGCTCGAAAATATTGCGTCGATATTCTCAGATCGAGCGGGAAGATTTTCGGCTTCTCCGCCAACACATGCAACGATGCATTGACCCGGTCGATGCGCAGCCGAGCCTCGTTCTGATCCCCGAGATAATGCAGCGCGACGGCCATCAGCCGGTCGCCCAGCATGACATCGGTCCTGTCGGGCGAGTTCGCGGCTGCGTTCGCAAAGCGATCGGCGAGCGCACGGGCCTTGCCGAACTGTCCGTTATTGAACTGGTCGATGCACAAGCCCCAGAGCGCGCGCAGCCGGAAATCCTTGTCGTCGAGCCTGTCAGCCAGCTCGAGGGTCGTCTCGAGGATCGGCCGCGCCTCGCGCGCGCGGCCCTCGCCATACATCAGCGACCATCCGAGCGCCGACAGCAGCTGCATGCGGATGCGGTCGTCGTCGGCGGTGTCTCCGAGCGCCGCGAGCGCCGTTCTGCTGCGCTCACGGCATTCCGCGAACAGCGAAAGACGCACCCACAGCGTGACTGCGGCCGACGTCAGCGCGATCCCGAGTTTCGGCTCGCCGTCGGGCCCGAAGGCCCAGTCCAACGCCGCGCGCACATTGTCCAGCTCCGCGCCATACATGCTCAGCCATTCGGGCAGCGGCGTCGAAATATCGGCCTCCGCGCGCTGGAATAAATCGCGAAAATGCTCGGCATGACGCCGCGCGAACTGCCCGGCTTCGCCGAGCTCGTTGAGTTTTCCGTATGCATAGGTGCGCGTGGTGTCGAGCAGCCGATAGCGCAGCGTCCGCGAGCCGGACGGCGAAATCAGAGACTTGGTCACCAGGCTGTCGATTGCTTCGAGGGTCTCGGAGGCGTTGAGGCCGTCACCCGACGCGACCGCCGCAGCCGCCTCCGGCGCGAAAGGCCCGGCGAAGACCGACAGGCGTCGCAGCGTTGCGCTCTCCGCGGCAGGCAGAAGGTCGTAGCTCCAGTCGAGCGCCGCAGCGAGTGTCTGGTGCCGCGGCACGGCGGTGCGTCGGCCGCGCCATTGCAGCGAAAAGCGGCTGTCGAGCAGGGATGCCGTGCCGGCGATGCCGTAAGCATTGACGCGGCCCGCCGCGAGCTCGATTGCCAGCGCGATGCCGTCGAGGCGCCGGCAGATGCTCGCGACGAGGGGGGCCTCTTCCGCGCTGAGCTGGAACGGGCCCGAGCTCTGCGCAATGCGCTCCACAAAGAGCTGAGCCGCAGGGTAGGCAAGGACCTCGTCGACAGCAAGCCCTTCGCGCTCGGGCGGACAGTCCAGCGGGAACAGCCGGAAAATTCGCTCGCCTTCGCTCCGGAACGACTCGCGGCTGGTTGCGAGAACACGAAGCTGCGGTGCTTCGCGAACGATGCGCTCGACCAGCGGCGCCAAATGATCCAGCACATGTTCGCAACCGTCGAAGATCAGCAGGGCCGGGTCGGTCTTCAGAAACGTCAGCAGGGCCGGCGTCGGATCCTCCGCGCTGATGGTCAGTCCGAGCGCCGAAGCAATGGTGGTCGCGATGTGACTGGCATCCCTCAGCGGACCGAAATCGACAAAGAAGACTCGCCCGCCGAAATCCTGGGAGCGGCGATGCCCGACGGTGACGGCGACCGAGGTCTTGCCGATGCCGCCCGGGCCGACGACGGTCATGAAGCGATAGAGCGAAAGTCCGTTCGAGATCTTCTCGATGACACCTTCCCGGCCGACCATCCTGGTGAGCTGAGCGGGCAAGGAGCGGGGAGGGGCGGTTTCGGCCGGGAGCGGGGCGGCCGGAGGAGCTGCTTGAGCGAACGAGGCGACAAAGCAATAGCCGCGGCCGGGCACGTTGACGACGTAACGCGCCGACTTGCCGGTGTCGCCGAGCGCCTTGCGTAGCGCTGCGACATGGAAGCGCAGGCTACCCTCGTCGACATTGACGCCGGCCCAGATGCGCTTGACCAGCTCTCTCTTGTCGACCACTTCTCCGGGGCGTCCGGCAAGGAAGATGAGAATGTCGAGCGCGCGGCCGCCGACATGAAGCGGCGAGCCCTCCTTCTCCAGGAGCCGGGACTTCGGAAACAGTCGAAATGGCCCAAAGGAAATGGCCGAATCTTCGCTACGATCTGGCACGCGCCATCGCCCCCTCGAAGGGAGTCAAAAGGTATTACTTTCTGATCTAACAGAACGAGGCGTACAGTAAACCGGTCGAAAGCAGTGGGCAGGGCTGACAGCCCTGCGCGGACGGATGGCTCGCCGAAATAATGCTTGTGAAATAAAGAGTTAGGCCGACATGACAATGCGATGACGCCGGGGCACGGCCGGATGGAGCATTGACTGTGATGCCGGATTGCTGCGATGGCATGGTCCGGGAGCCGGTCCCGCCACCACATTGACTGCCGACTTCCGGAATTTCCAGCATGGCCTCTTTCACGCGGCGACAATTGGTGCACGCGTTGTCGGGCGCAGCGGCGCTCGCCGCGCTTCCCCGCAGCGGACAAGCCGCCGACTATCCGTCTCGTCCCATTCGCCTGGTGATTCCCTACGGAGCCGGCGGATCGGGTGACCAGATCGCGCGCCCCTGGGTGGACAGGATGCCGTCGCTGCTCGGGCCGACCTTCGTCGAATATATCGGCGGCGCGGGCGGCGCCATCGGGACCGCGGCGGTCGCGCGCGAGGAGCCCGACGGCTATTCGCTGCTGCTCGGCAACGGCAGCACGCAGGTCATCATTCCCATGACGGCGGCAAATCCCGGATATTCCGTTGGCGATTTCCGCGCCATCTACCGGCTGATCAACAGCGCGCTGGTTTTCGCCGTCAATCCTTCGGTGCCTGCCGCAAACCTGCGCGAGTTGATCACCTATGCGAAAGCCAATCCAGGAAAGCTGTCCTATGGCACGCCGGGGATCGCCACCGGAAACCATCTGGTCGGCGAATCCTTCAAGCAGCAGGCCGGCGCGCTGGACATCGTCCACGTGCCCTATCGCGGCATCGCGCAGGCGACCAACGACCTCGTCAGCGGCCAGATATCGCTCGTCATTGCCGTCATGTCCGTTCAATTGCAGCAGCTGGCCCAAGCGGGAAGAGTCAGGCTGCTTGCGGTCACCACCGAAACGCGGCTGAGCGGCGCGCCGGAGATCCCGACCGCCGTCGAATCCGGCATGCCCGGCATCCGGTATGAGGGATGGTTCGGTCTGTTCGCACCCAAGGACACCGACGATGCGATCATCGACCGGATCGCGCAGGCGACGCGGCTCGCCATGGCCGATAGGGCGCTTCTGGCGAGCTATCGCGCCCAGGGCATGGAGCCGGACAACGATTCAAGCCCGGACAAATTCCAGCGCATCGTCGAGGCCACATCCGCAAGCCTCGCGCCCCTGATCAAATCGATCGGGCTGATCAATTTGTGAAGCCGCTCAGGCATCGGCGCGCGTGACAATGCGCGCCGTCAGCGTGACGAGGCCCATCAGCGCGGTCAGGAGCCAGAACGCCACCGGCAATCCGCCAAGACGTGCGATGAAGCCGACACCGGCGGGGCCCACGAGAACGCCGGCGTAGCCGGCGGTCGTGATCGCCGCGACGGCGAGGCCCGTTGGCATCACCTTCTGCCTCGCCGCTCGGCGGAACAGCACCGGCACGAGGTTGGATGCGCCGAGGCCGATGAGTAGGAAGCCGCCTATGGCGACCGCCACGACGGGAGCGGTGAGCAGGACCACGAAACCCGCGATCGCAATCAGGCTGCCCCAGAACAATGTCGTGCGGTCTCCGATGCGCGCGACGACGGCGTCGCCGCCGAGCCGCCCAATCGTCATCGCGACCGAGAACACGATGTAGCCGATCCCGCCTTGCGCTTCGGAAACGAGACCCGCGCCGATGACGAGCAACGCGCCCCAATCGAGCATCGCGCCTTCGACGAGGAAGGTGATGGCGCAAAGCAGCGCGAGCAGGAGCACGGCGCCATGCGGCAGCACGAACAGCGGTCCTTCCTGCACCTGCACGGAGCGAAGCAGCCGCGGCCAGGCCCCAAGCATCGCGATCAGCATCAGGACGGAGCAGATCAGCGTGCAAGCGAGCGCGCCGAGTTGCAGCGAGAGCAGTGCGGTCATGAGCGCGGCCCCGGCGAAGCCGCCGATACTGAACAGCGCGTGGAAGCCGGACATCAGCGGACGTCCCGCGGCGCGCTCCACCTCAACCGCGTGGATGTTCATGGCGACATCGATGGAGCCGAGCGCGGCGCCGAATGCGAGGAGTGCCAGCGCCAGCATCGCGGGCGAGTTCGCGATTGTCAGCAGAGGCAGGACCAGGGCAAGACCGATCCCGCCCGCCATGATGATCGGCTTGCTGCCATAGCGCGCACTCAGCACGCCGGTCAGAAGCATCGCGACGACCGAGCCGATGCCGAGGCTGAGCAGGAGCAGTCCGAGGATGCCGTCGTCGACGGCGAGCCGCGCCTTCGCGAACGGCACCAGTGGTGCCCAACACGCCATGCCGAAACCCGCGACGAGGAAGGCAAGTCTGGTCGCAAGGCGTGTCGCTGGCCTGTCGGCAGAAGACATGGGAACTCCGGGAAGGGGGAATCAGGGCAGGGGCAATCGACAAGCCCCGCAATTGTCGCGTCTTTATGTCCGCGGCGGACTCGGATTGTCGCAGGCGGCCCCCGGGCGGCCGCAAGCGGACACCAGGCCTTTTGGCTCGTCACCGGCATCTCGGCGCGCCGGTGGGCTGCGCCGTCGGGCGAAACACCTTGACAGCCCGACCCGCACCGGTGTCAAGCCGCACTGATGAAAATATTCCGCTTTACCGAAATTCGGAAACGGCGTATGTGTTGGCCATCCCGGCTCATCCTTGAGGGGCGATCTTGTGGTCGTCATGTTCGCGAGCCGGGCTTGCGGTGGACGCGGCAGCGTTCGGGTGCGAGAGGTGTGGGCAGGGCGGATTGCTCTCCGTGAGCCCAAGGCTTCGTTCCGACGAGCGGCGCTGCTAGGCTTCGTCTCGTCTGTAAGTTTCCGGCTCGGTCGACAGGGCTGGGAATACTGCGGCGAAATGGCGGGCCGTGCGTACGGCAAAACCGTGTGGTCCTGGCCGTCGTTGCTACGGTCAAGCTCTGGCGAATGCGGCATCTGCGTCAACCGGCGCGGTGCCGGTGACTTTCGTTGGGGCGAGGGAGGCCAAAGAGAACTCGGCTCCCGGGAGAGCACGGCATAAGCCGTCCAACCATCGCGCAGGGAAGGCCGAGTGATTGGCTACACCTGTATGCTGCTGTGCGGTTTTTCTGCGTGTGCTTTTCGCGCAGCGGACCGCGGGTGCCAGCCGGCACCCGGCCTTCCCTGCGCCCTCTTGGACAAGAGGGTGAAGCGACGAAGCAAAGCTCGGGCGAAACACGCCGCGAGGATGCGAAGCTGTGTCTGTAATCGTTCTAGCCGCCGAGTATCCGCTGGCAAGCGTCGACAAACACCTGGGCGCCGGTGACGATGTCGACGTCGGCGGTGTTCTCGGTCCAGTGATGACTGATGCCGCCGATCGACGGTACGAACAGCATGCCCGCGGGCATGATTGTCGCCAGCATCTGCGCGTCGTGGCCGGCGCCGCTGGGCATGCGGATGGACCGTCCGCCGGCCAGGGCCTTGCTCGCGGCTTCGATCGCGTCCTGGATGCCCGCGTTCATCATGGCCGGCGCACCGGTGCGCAGTTTGTCCACGGTGACGGTGCAGGGGCCGTTCGCGCTGACCTCGTCCGCCATGCTCCGCAGCAGTTCTTCCAGCCGTGCGACGACGGAAGGATCGTCGTCGCGGATCTGGAACAGCATTTCGGCCGCACCCGGAATGATGCTCGGTGCGCCCGGATCGAGCGTGATGCGGCCGGTGGTCCAGACCGTGCGCAGGCCGCAGCTCTCGGGGAAACGCTTGTCGATCGCGACGCAGAACTTTGCCAGCGCCAGCCCGGCATCCTTCCGTGCAGCCATGCGGGTCGTGCCGGCGTGATTCTGTTCACCGACGAAATTGATCTGGTATTGCCAGATGCCGACGATGGAGGTGACGACGCCGATCGCAAGGCGACCGCTTTCGAGCGTGTCGCCCTGCTCGATATGGGCTTCCAGATATCCGACGTGCCGGCCCGGCTCGGCGGCGATGCGTGGTCGTCCTGCGAGCCCCATGTCGGCAAGTGCGGCCCGCATGGTGCGGCCGCTGGTGCGGTCGCGTGCGGCATCGATGTCGGTCTCGGTCAATTGGCCGACATAGGAGCGCGAACCGAGAAAGTGTCCAAAGTGTCCTTCCTCGTCGCACCAGGCGGCAACCTCGACCGCGCCTTCGAGCGAGGGATCGGCATTGAGCACGCGGGCCGCTTCGAGCGCGTAGACGACCCCGAGCGGGCCGTCGAGCCAGCCGGCGTAGTTCTGGCTTTCGAGGTGCGATCCCGCGAGCAGCTTGGGTCCCGACTTTGCGCTGGTGCCAAAGACATTGCCGATGCCGTCGATCGCGGCGGAGAGGCCTGCGTCGGGCAGCTTCTGCACCAGCCAATCCAGCGAAAGCTTGTGCGGCTCGGAGAAGGTCGGCTTGTGCACGCCGGTCTTGTACGCGCCAATGGCACGGAGCGCATTGAGATCGGCGAGAACGCGCTCGCCGTTTGCGCGTGAAAAGGTGTTAGGCATGCTCGGCAACCTTCAACGCCTCGGTGCGGATCTCCTCGACCAGCCGTTCCTTCAACTGCACAAATTCGGGCGTGGTCTTGATCTTGTAGGAGCGCGGATGCGGCAGGTCCACATTGATCTCGGCCTTGATGCGGCCGGGACGCGCGCTCATGACGATGACGCGGCTGCCGAGGAAGATCGCTTCCTCGATGTCGTGGGTCACGAACAGCACGGTCTTCTGGTCGCGCTCCCAGATCCCGAGCAGCATTTCCTGCATCAGGGCTCTCGTCTGGTTGTCGAGCGCGCCGAAGGGCTCGTCGAGCAGCAGGATCTTGGGATCATTGGCGAGCGCGCGCGCGATCGCGGTGCGCTGCTGCATGCCGCCGGAGAGCTGCTTTGGCCAATGGTTCTCAAAGCCGGACAAACCGACCTGGCGGATGAAGGCATCGGCGACCTTGTTTCGCTCCACCTCGGGCACGCCGCGCTCGCGAAGGCCGAAGGCGATGTTCTCGCGCACCGTCAGCCAGGGAAACAGCGTGTAGGACTGGAACACCATGCCGCGGTCGGCGCCCGGGCCAGTCACCTCGCGTCCGTCGAGCACCACACGTCCGCCGGTCGGGCGATCGAGGCCGGCGACGATGCGAAGCAGCGTGGACTTGCCGCAGCCGGAAGGGCCGAGGATGGTGACGAAGTCGTTGTTGCCGATCACAAGGTCGGTCGGCTCCAGCGCCCTCGTTGGCGCGTTGCCGTGGCGCGCGGGAAAAGTTCGCGAGACCTGTTCGATCTTGAGGATCGTCATGCGAGCCTCCAGGGAAACAGCCACGCGTTGAACGCCTTGAACAGGAAGTCCGAGACGAGGCCGATCAGCCCGATCACGATGATGCCGAAGATGATCTGGCCGGTGTTGAGCAGCGCCTGGCTGTCGGTGATCATGTGGCCGATGCCGGAGGAGGAGCCGATCAGTTCGGCGACGATGACATAGGTCCAGGCCCAGCCCAGCACCAGCCGCAGGATCTCGGCGATCTCCGGCGCGGAAGAGGGCAACAGCACGCGGCGGATGATGCCGCGGTCGCTGGCTCCCAGCGTATAGGCCGCCTCGACCAGGTCGCGCCGCGTGGTGCCGACGGTCACCGCGATCATCAGGATGATCTGGAACACCGAGCCGATGAAGATGACGAGCAGCTTCTGCAGCTCGCCGATGCCTGCCCACAGGATCAGGAGGGGAATGAAGGCGGAGGCCGGCAAATAGCGCGCAAAGGAAACGAACGGTTCGAGGAAGGCCTCGACCGGCTTGTACGCGCCCATCAGCACGCCGAACGGCACCGCGATGATTGCGGCCAGCACGAAGCCGCCGACGACGCGCCAGATCGTCATGCCGATGTCGAACAGGAAGCCCTGTTTGATGATCAGATCGACGCCTTCCTGCACCATGGTCAGCGGGTTGGCGAGGAACACCTTCGACACATGGCCGCCGAAGGTCGCCCAGGACCAGAGGGCTACGAACACCACGAAGAACGCAAGGCCGTAAGCCACGCGCTGCCTTGACGTCACGGGATCGAGGGGACGCATCAAACTGTCTATCCGGGCGGTGAACAAGTTTGCCGGCCCCGCGGCGAGACGGGGCCGGCGGCTCCTGGGAGATTTACTTGATATAGCTGGCGTCGAAGAGATCCTCGACCTTCGGCGCGGCCTTGATGATCCCGATCTCGAGCAGGAGGTCGGCGGCCTCCTTGTTGAAGGTCAGGAAATCGCCGGCGAAGAATTTCTGGTTCGCGGCCTTGTCCTGCCAGCGCAGATATTTTGCCGAGTTGCCGAACGCCTCGCCGCTCTGCTTCACGTCGGCACCCATGATCTCGTAGGCCTTGGCCTGGTCCTTGGCGATCATGTCGAGGGCCTCGAAATAGCTGTCGGCGAGCGCCTTGGCGGCCTTCGGGTTCTCGGTGAGGAATTTCGGCGTGCAGCCGAACGTGTCCATGACCATCGGATAGTCGAGCGTGGTCGCGATGATCTTGCCCTTGTCGGGGGCGGCACGAACCGTCGACAGATACGGCTCATAGGTCATCGCGGCATCGTTCTGGCCGGAGACAAAGGCCTGTGCCGCCGCCGCCGGCTCGAGGTTCACGACAGTGACGTCCTTCACCGACAAGCCGTTCTTCTTGAGCATCCAGGCCAGCGCGAAATAGGGCGAGGTACCGGGCGCGGAAGCAGCAACCGTCTTGCCCTTCAGATCCTTGATCGCGGCAAGCTCGTTGCGCACGGCCATGCCGTCGGCGCCGTAGCTCTTGTCGAGCTGGAAGATCTGCTTGGTCGCGACGCCGTTGGCGTTCCAGGAGATCCAGGTCTCCACGGTGGTCGCCGCGCACTGGACGTCGCCGGACGCGATCGCGAGATGGCGATCCTTCTGCGGAATCTTCTTGATGGTGACGTCGAGGCCGTTCTTCTTGAAAATGCCGGCTTCCTTCGCCAGCGTCAGCGGCGCGAACCCGGTCCATCCGGAAATGCCGACGCCGACCTTGACGTCGTCGGCGAGCACGGGGGTGGAGACCGCAAGTGCAATGACTGCCGCAAATACTTTCGAACTACGCATGATTGTCGTCCTCTTGCCGATCGATGGATTGACGTCCTGTTGATCTTGGTCGGTCCTCGCGGACCGTTGCCCGAAGCTTTGCACGATTTGTGCCGACATCGTCCTCTCAGCCTCCCTTGAATCGGGCGACAAGGCGGTGAGAGTCACCGGGATAGAGCAGCCGCACGGCGGTGATCGTGCGCGCGCTGCGCCAGGTATAGCGGTCGATCACGAGGCAGGGCGCGCCGACGGCGATGTCGAGCGCTTCGGCCGTGCGATCGTCCGCAACGATAGCGCTGATCGTATGCTCGGCCTCTGTCCATGGCACATGGTGAAGCAGCCACGAGCCGGGCGGCTCACGCGAAAAATCCGCGGCCGCCGCATCCGGCACCGACGCGAGATCGATCAGCCGGTCCTCGACGGCGAACGGCACGTTGTCGGCGCTGTGGCGGCAGGTGATCGCGACGACCTTGCCGGCCTTCTTGACGCCGAGGCGGTCGCGGTCGGCAGCCGTTGCGGCGCGGAGCTTGCGGCCGATCAGCTCGTAGCCGTAAGCGCGCCCGAGCGCGGTGATCTCGGCGCGCATGTCGGCGATCTTGAGCACGGCGGATTGATGTTGCGGGCGTCGCACGAAGGAGCCGGCACGTCGCCGCCGCTCGATCAGGTCGGCTTGCGCGAGCTCCGACAGCGCCTTGTTCACGGTCATGCGCGAGCAGCCGTAACGCGCCACCAGTTCGTGCTCGAACGGGATGCGATGCCCGGGCGGCCACTCGCCGGTCAGAATGCGCTTCTCGATATCGGCGCGGATCCGCTTGTAGAGCGTCGGCTTGTCGCCGGCATCTGTGGCGAGGCTCATGCGACGAGCCTCCGCACCGATGCGTTGAAGTGTTCGCGCGCGGCCTGGCGCAGTCTGTGCCGCCCGCCTTCGACGACCTTGTCGCCGCCGGCCCAGACGCAATCGATCGCGCCGTTGCCCCCAGCGAAGATCCAGCCGTCGATGGCGGCATCGCGCGCGCGCCCCGCCAGCGAGGGATGCGTGATGTCGAGCGTGACGATGTCGGCGCGTGCACCTGGCGTCAGACCGACTGACATCTGGGCTAGTGCCCGCGCACCGCCTGCAAGCGCATGATCGAACAGGGCGCGTCCCGTCGAGCGGCCTGCGCCGGCAGAGAGCACGTTGCGTTCACGGTGCTTGAGCCGTTGGCCATATTCGAGCTGACGCAGCTCGTCGGCGACGCCGACCAGCACATTGGAATCCGTGCCGACGCCAAAGGCACCGCCGGCACCGACGAATTCGCGCGCCGGGAAAATGCCATCACCAAGGCTTGCCTCGGTGATGGGGCAGAGGCCGGCGACCGCACCGGTCCTAGCGAAGGCGCGGACTTCCTCGTCCGTGGTGTGGGTGGCGTGAATGAGGCACCAGCGTTGATCGACGGGTGCGTGCTCCAGCAACCATTGCACCGGACGTCGTCCGGACCACGCCAGGCAATCCTCGACTTCCTTCACCTGCTCGGCGGCATGAATGTGCACCGGGCCGCCCTCCGCGAGTGGAATGATCGGTGCAAGCTCGGCCGGCGTCACCGCGCGCAAACTGTGCGGCGCGATGCCGATATTCGCGCCCGGCAGTCGTTCAATCGCCTTGCGCGAGGCAGCCATCAGTGCGGAAAATTGATCAACCGTACAGATGAAGCGGCGCTGGCCGGCATGCGGTGCTGCGCCCCCAAATGAGCCATGCGCATAAAAACTCGGCAGCAGCGTCAGCGCAATACCCGAAGCTTCGGCGGCCTGCGCGATGCGTGCGGCCATTTCGCCGATGTCGGCGTAGGGCGAGCCGTCGCGATCATGATGCAGATAATGGAATTCGCCGACGCGGGTAAAACCCTGCTCCAACATCTCGACATAAAGCAGTGTCGCGACCGCTGCGACGTCGTCAGGCGTCATCGCCAGCGCGAAGCGGTACATCGTCTCGCGCCAGGTCCAGAAGGTGTCGGTGCTATCGCCGCGCAGTTCCGCGAGACCCGCCATGCCGCGCTGGAAAGCGTGGCTGTGCAGGCTCGCAAGTCCCGGAAACGCGATGTCGTGGCGTTCATCGCCGGAGACCGGCGCCATGCCCGGCGTCACCTCGGCGATCGCGCCGGCGGTGATCACCACCTGCACGTCATTGGCCCAGCCCGAGGGCAGGAGCGCGGAGGCGAAATGCAGTCGTGTCATGTTTCCATGCCGGCTGGACAGAACCGCGACACGATTATATGTCTAGACATATAAGTCAAGCATCCCACGCGAAGGGACAGTTGCATGGCAGAACGCTTCGACCGGATCTGGCATAACGCCCGGCTCGCCACGATGCGGGCCGATGGTCCCGATCTCGGTGAGATCGAGCACGGCGTGATCGCCGCGCGCGGCGGCCGTATCGCTTATGCGGGTTCGCAGACCGATTTTCCGGCGAGCGCCGATGCAGCCGACCGGATCGATTGCGGAGGGCGCTGGATCACGCCCGGTCTCGTCGACTGTCACACCCATCTGGTCTATGGCGGTAACCGCGCCCATGAGTTCGAGCTGCGCCTGAAGGGCGCGAGCTACGAAGAGATCGCGCGCGCCGGCGGCGGTATCGTCTCGACAGTGGCCGCGACGCGCAAGGCAAGCGAGGCCGAGCTCGTAGCACACGCGCTGCCGCGGCTCGATGCGCTGATTGCCGAGGGTGCCACCACGGTCGAGATCAAGTCCGGCTACGGCTTGGACACCGAGACCGAGATGCGGCAGCTGGCCGCCGCGCGAAGCCTGGGCCGTCAGCGGCCGGTCGCGATCCGCACGTCGTTTCTCGGCGCGCATGCGCTGCCGCCAGAGGCCGATGGCGACAAGGATCGCTACATCGATCTCGTCTGCAGGGAGATGTTGCCGGCGGTCGCGAAGGCGGGCCTCGCCGATGCCGTCGATGCCTTCATGGAGGGGATCGCATTTTCCGGCGAGCAGACGGGGCGGGTGTTCGAGACGGCGAGGCGGCTCGGACTTCCGGTTAAGCTGCATGCTGACCAGCTCTCGAACCTCGGCGGGGCTGCGCTCGCCGCAAAATTCTCGGCGCTCTCGGCCGATCACCTCGAGCACACCGACGAAGCCGGTGCAGCGGCGATAGCGAAGGCCGGAACGGTGGCCGTGCTTCTGCCCGGCGCCTTCTACTTCATCCGCGAGACGCAAAAACCGCCGGTCGAGGCGTTCCGCAAGCACGGCGTTGCCATGGCGCTCGCGACCGACTGCAATCCGGGCAGCTCGCCGCTGACCTCGCTGCTGCTCGCCATGAACATGGGCGCGACGCTGTTCCGGATGAATGTGGCCGAGTGCCTTGTGGGTGTCACCCGCGAAGGCGCGCGAGCGCTCGGCGTGCTCAATGATACCGGCACGTTAGAGGCCGGCAAATGGTGCGACCTTGCGATCTGGGACATCGATCGCCCCGCCGAGCTGGTGTACCGTATCGGCTTCAATCCGCTTCACCGCCGGGTGTGGAGGGGACAGTGATGGAGGAGAGCACAGCGATCGTCGTCAAGCCGGGAACGGTTAGCCTCGACGATCTCGCGCGCGTGCTCGAAGGCGCATCTGTCGTTCTCGATCCCTCGTTCTGGCCGCGCGTCGACGCGGCCGCGGGGATCGTTGCAAGGGCTGCGCGAGCCGACGTCCCCGTGTACGGGATCAACACCGGCTTCGGGAAGCTGGCGTCGAAGCGGATTCCACCTGACCAGACCGCGCTGCTCCAGCGCAATCTCATCGTCTCGCATTGCTGCGGCGTCGGTGCGGCGACGCCCGAGCCGATTGTCCGGCTGATGATGGCGCTGAAGATCATCTCGCTCGGGCGCGGTGCTTCCGGCGTGCGCCGCGAGGTGATCGAGCAGCTGCAGGCCATGCTGGCGCGGCGCGTCTCACCGCTGGTGCCGCAGCAGGGTTCGGTCGGTGCTTCTGGCGATCTCGCGCCGCTCGCGCATATGACCGCTGTGATGATCGGCGAAGGACAGGCGTTCGTCGACGGCAAGAGCGTATCAGGCAGCGACGCGCTCGCCGCAGCCGGCCTACCGCCACTGACGCTCAGTCCCAAGGAAGGGCTCGCGCTGATCAACGGCACGCAATTCTCCACTGCCTACGCCGTCTCCGGCGTGCTGCGCGCATTTCGCCTGGCCCGCGCCGCGCTCGTCACCGGCGCGCTGTCGGTCGATGCCGCGATGGCTTCGACGGCGCCGTTCCGCCCCGAAATCCAGGCGCTGCGCGGCCATTCGGGACAGATCGCGGCCGCGGCAACCTTGATGGCGCTGCTCGACGGCAGCGACATCCGCCTGTCGCATCTCGAAGGCGACGAGCGCGTGCAGGACCCCTATTGCCTGCGCTGCCAGCCGCAGGTCGCAGGCGCGGCGCTCGACCTGATCCTGCAGGCGGCGCGGACGCTGATTATCGAGGCCAATGCCGTCACCGATAATCCGCTTGTCCTGGTCGAGACCGGCGAGATCGTCTCCGGCGGCAACTTCCATGCCGAACCGGTGGCTTTTGCCGCGGATACCATCGCGCTGGCGCTGTCGGAAATCGGTGCGATCAGCGAGCGGCGCATCGCGACGCTGGTCGATCCCGCGCTCAATTTCGGCCTGCCGCCGTTCCTCACTCCCGATCCCGGTATCAATTCCGGCTTCATGATCGCCGAGGTGACGGCGGCCGCACTCTATGCCGAGAACAAGCAGCGCGCGGCCGTGTGCTCGATCGATTCGACGCCGACCAGCGCCAACCAGGAAGACCATGTCTCGATGGCCGCGCATGCTGCACGGCGCCTGTCTGACATGGCGGACAATCTCGCCACCATCCTGGGCATTGAGCTGCTGGTCGCCGCCCAAGGCATCACGCTGCGCGCGCCGCATGCGACCAGCGCGCCGCTCGCCGCCGTCATCGCCGCACTGCGCGAGCAGGTGCCGCAGCTCGGCGCCGACCGCTACATGGCCGGCGATCTCGCCAGGGCTGCAGCGCTGGTCGAAGCCGACGCGCTGCCGGCTGCGGCGCTCGCCGTACTGTCAACTGACCCGTTTCCGACACTTGCCTGACGAGGTGTTCCGCATGAACCGCCGACTGGACAACGACCGCACCATCCGCGCGCCCCGCGGCAGCGAAATCAGCGCCAAGAGCTGGTTGACCGAAGCTCCCTTGCGCATGCTCATGAACAATCTCGATCCCGACGTTGCAGAACGTCCGAGCGAGCTCGTCGTCTATGGCGGCATCGGCCGCGCCGCGCGCGACTGGGAGAGCTTTGACCGGATCGTTGCTTCGCTGCGCGAGCTCGAGGACGACCAGACGCTGCTGGTCCAGTCCGGCAAGCCGGTTGGCGTGTTCCGCACTCATGCCGACGCGCCGCGCGTCCTGATCGCGAATTCCAACATCGTGCCGCACTGGGCGACGCTCGATCATTTCAACGAGCTCGATCGCAAGGGCCTGATGATGTACGGCCAGATGACGGCGGGTTCCTGGATCTATATCGGCAGCCAGGGCATCGTGCAGGGCACCTACGAAACCTTCGTTGAAGTTGGCCGCCGCCACTATGGCGGCAGCCTCGCCGGCAAATGGATTCTGACGGCCGGTCTCGGCGGCATGGGCGGCGCGCAGCCGCTGGCTGCGACCATGGCCGGGGCCTCGATGCTGGCGGTCGAATGCCAGCCGAGCCGCATCGAGATGCGTCTGCGCACCGGGTATCTCGATCGCCAGGCCGCAACGCTGGACGAGGCGCTTGCGATCATGGCCGACGCAGCGAAGACGAAGAAGGCGGTCTCGGTCGGCCTGCTCGGCAATGCCGCGGAGATTTTTCCCGAGCTGGTCCGCCGTGGCGTCAGGCCCGACATCGTCACCGATCAGACCAGCGCGCACGATCCGATCAACGGCTATTTGCCGAAGGGCTGGACGCTCGCCGAGTGGGAAGCCAAGCGCGCTGCCGACCCCAAGGCCGTGGAGCGCGCCTCGAAGACCTCGATGGTTGAGCACGTCCAGGCCATGCTGGATTTCCATGCACTGGGCATTCCGACCCTCGACTATGGCAACAATATTCGCCAGATGGCGCAGGACATGGGCCTGAAGAATGCCTTCGATTTTCCCGGCTTCGTTCCCGCCTATATCCGTCCCTTGTTCTGCCGCGGCGTCGGGCCGTTCCGCTGGGCCGCGCTGTCGGGCGATCCCGAGGACATCTTCAAGACCGACGCCAAGGTCAAGGAGCTGATGCCTGACGACAAGCATCTGCACAATTGGCTCGACATGGCCAGGGAGCGCATCAAGTTCCAGGGCCTGCCGGCGCGGATCTGCTGGGTCGGGCTCGGCGATCGCGATCGCCTGGGCCTTGCCTTCAATGAGATGGTGGCGCGCGGCGAATTGAAGGCACCCATCGTGATTGGCCGCGATCATCTCGACAGCGGTTCAGTGGCGAGCCCCAACCGCGAAACCGAAGCGATGAAGGACGGGTCGGACGCTGTGTCCGACTGGCCCTTGCTCAACGCCCTGCTCAATTGCGCCAGCGGCGCGACCTGGGTGTCGCTGCATCACGGTGGCGGCGTCGGCATCGGCTATTCCCAGCATGCCGGCATGGTGATCGTCGCCGACGGTACGCCGGAAGCGGCGAAGCGGATCGCGCGCGTGCTCTGGAACGACCCTGCCAGCGGCGTCATGCGCCACGCCGACGCGGGCTACGACACCGCGATCGACTGCGCCCGCGACAAAGGGCTCGACCTGCCGAGCCTGCGCTAGGCGCGACTTAGGCCACGACCCTGGCTTCGGCGCTGCCGAGGCGCTGGCGTTCCTTTGCGAGATACTCGTCGATCGCGTCGCCGTGCATGGGCTTTGCGAAGTAGTAGCCCTGGATGAAGTCGCATCCCAGCCGGCCTGGAGTAACCGTGCCTGCCCGTTTTGAGCATGGCGGCCATAGCCGCAACGCGGCCGGCTGAGGTTTGACCGCGCACAGTCGGCTCGTCATACTTTGCGCCAAGGCGAGCCAGAAAGACTCGTCGGTATCGGGAGCTGAAATGACCAAATCATTCTCCGTCCTTGCGGGGACGCTGATTTCCGTCGTCTCCTTCACTTCGATTGCCTTCTCGCAGCCGGCCTGCGTCACCCAGAACATGGCCGTGCCGCCTGGGGCCAACACCACCGACAAGGCGGGCCCGTTCTTCATTGATACGACGGGTCTTGACTTCAAGACGGCGCCTCCGACGCGCGATCCATCCAATCCCAATTATCCACGCGCCACAGAGCTTCCTGACGGAACGCTGCCGCCACCGGGTGCCGAGGGCAATTTCATCATCGGTCCCACCCACAATCCTGCGCCGGAGACGATCGCGAAGGAGGGCGTGCCGCGTGGGACGACAAAGTCCTTCACGCTGTCGTCGAAGGAGAGCACCATCTACAATCCTGGCCTGATCCGCGATGACGCCGCCGGCTGCACCAATTCCTCGATCATGACGACCGTCACGGCGCCGGACGACAAGTCGCACATGATCGTCACCACCAGCCATCCCGGCGTCTGGTCGCGCACCATCGACGTCTATGTGCCGGCGCAATATGTGCGCGGCAGCGAGGCGCCGTTCATCGTGGTCGGCGACGGCGGCTCCAACGCCTACAAGGACCTCGCCGTCACGCTCGACAATCTGATCGCGCAGCGCCGCGTGCCGCCGATGATCGCGATTCAGATCGGCAATGGCGGGCAGGACGCGCAGGGCAGTCAGCGTGGCCGCGAATATGACGCGGTGTCAGGTGCCTACGCGCAGTTCGTCGAGCGTGAAGTGCTGCCGCTGGTCGAAAAGAACGCCGATGTCAAGCTGACCAGAAATCCCGATGGGCGTGCGACCATGGGGCTGAGTTCGAGCGGTGTGGCCGCCTTCACCATGGCGTGGTTCTATCCGGATCTCTATCACCGCGTGCTGGCGTTCTCGCCGACCATGGTCAACCAGCAATGGCCGCACGACCCGTCGCTGCGCGGCGGTGCCTGGGAGTATCACAGCGCATGGACGGGGCCAGCCACACCCCATCTCATCTCCAAGGCGGGCGTGCTCACGCCGGCCGAGCCGCCCGGCCTGCCGCTGATCGTCGCCGCGCCGACCAAGCCGATCCGGTTCTGGTTCTTCGGCGGCGACCAGGACCTGTTCTATCCGAACCCCACCATTCCCGATGGCATGCACGACTGGACCCTCTCCAACGCGCTGATGGCCAAGGTGCTCGCGGAGAAGGGCTACCACTATCAGTTTCTGTTCGTCCGCAACGCCAAGCACGTCGACCGTCCCACGATCGCGCAGACGCTGCCGTCGGCGCTGGAGTGGGTCTGGAAGGGCTATCCTATCCCCTGAGCGAAAGTAGCCTAGCGCCCGATCGTCACGCCGGCGGTCGAGCGCATGGCGTCCTTGAGGCTCGTCGCGTTCTTGTCGTCGAGGACCTCTCGCGTCAGCACGGTGGTCTGGCCGGGCGTGTTGAGGATCGTCTCTCCGCGCGAAAAGGAGAGGCGGTCGGCCTTGTAGGGTGAGGCCTGATCGGTCGTGGGCGCATGGCGTTTACTGGATGCGGCGAAGGCTCCTTGCGAGACGCAGAGGACGACAATCACGACCAGTCGCAACGATCTTGCGGGCATGCGATCTCCCAAATTCAGGGCGTTAGCCTAGCATATGGGCTGCTCGTCACTGGAATAAAGGGTCAGGCGAGAGCGGCCTGGCGTTCCCGCATTAATTCGCGGACCGGATCGGGTTTCCCCGGCTCGGCGAGCCGTGTAAAACTGCGCTGGCTTGCATGCGCGGGGGCTTCGACAATCACGCCTTCGCAGACGATCTGTCCGCCGAGCATCCGGAATTCCAGCTTGTCGTAGCGCGGCATCGTCTCGCCGGGCGCGGGCGGCAGCAGCCCGACGCTGCCCTGGATGTTCAGCGTGGCATCATCGGCGCCGTGGAGGCGGGGATTCCACATCCTGATCCCGGTCTCCGCCCAGCGCTGCCGGATTAGCGCGGCGCGGTCGGCGGGCTCTGCGGCTCTCACGCGAGCTTTCGGTGCATACGGGATCTCCGGAGCCGGAGACACGAGGGCCGGAGCTGGCTCGATAGTTGTGACGACGCCGAGCGTCTCGGTGGAGTCTTCCGCGGCGCCGGGGGAAGGATCGCTCTCGATGCTATCCTCAGGGACATGCTCCGGCGAGATGTCGCGATCGGCGAACGCGACACACGTGTCGTCGAGAGTCGAGGAAGTATCCACGTCGACGACCAGAGCGATGGCGTCAACCGTGACGACCTCGACATCGACAGAAGAGGCCTTCTCCGCCACAACGGGCTCAACGTCGGCCGAAAGTTCGGAAGTTGGATCGCTGTTGATGATGAGTTCGGGGACGTCGACCGCTTCGCGCACGACGTCGATAGTCGCGACCGAAACTTCCACGACGATCGGCTCGACTTCCGTCGGCGTCTCCTGGGATGAATCGTCGCTGCCGCTGACATCGGCTGGCGTTTCCGACGGGCTCTCCGCGATGACAGGGCTGGAGGTGTTGTCTTCGGCGGCTGAAGCCGCGACCGGGACGTCGCAGTGCGACGTATCCGCGTTGATGCTGGTGTCGAGAGCCGGAGCCGTATCTGCAATTTCTGCAACAATGGCGGGTGAGGCGTCTACTGCGTCAGGCGTGACGTCGATGCTGCCACCGTGCGGCGCGGGGCGAAGCCGGGTGAACGCCCATTTCACCGCGGCGATGCGGCGCAGCAACGATATCAGTCTCGAAAGCACTGGGAGTTGTCCAAGAGGTACTCGGCTTGAGGCCATCGCTGATTCGCCAGCAATGTAAAAATCCCCGGCTGTCACACTGATGTCAATGTAGGTAGGACCAATTGCAGAACATCCACGCCTTCAGGGCGCGCGGCTGCGATTTAGCCGGCGTGACTGTAACCAAGGTGCAGCCCCGCCAATACGCTTCGTTCGACACCAACACCTTCGCACATGACATCGACAAGCTTTGACGGCACAAAGGTTCTGGAGAGGGGACGATCGCCCCTCTCCAGGATTTTCGATCGATACCGGCCTACTTTCCGGCGCCGGAGCCGGAGCCAGCGCCGCCGCCGGCCTGGCTGCCCATGTTATTGGTGTTGCTGCCGCCGGCCGACGGGGTCTGCTTGCCCTTGCTGTCGGCGGCCTCGTTCTGCATGTTCGACGACGCGCCGGTTGTCATGCCCTTGGTCGCGGGGCCCCGCGACGAAGGGCCAACGTCGCCCTGGCCGGATGCGCCTGGGGCGGGTTGTGTCTGCGCAAAGGCGCCGCCGGTCGCCAGCGCCATGATGCACGCGGATGCCAAAATGATCTTCTTCATCTGGTTTCCTCCTGGGTTGCCTTGACGACAACTTGCGCGCGGAGCGGACGTTCCTCACTTAGGAGCGCCGCGAGGCTCATGACCAAGCGCATTGCGGCGCTGTCGAGGTTCCCTGTACAGCTCTATCGACGGTAAAGTTTGGAACATCGAGCATCTTGTGTAAGGACGAGGCATGAAAAGGATAATGACTCTCGGAGCGGTTCTGCTCTGGTCCACCATCGCGTTCGCACAGGAGCGCACCATTACTGTGGCCTCGACGACGTCGACGGAACAGTCGGGGCTGTTCGGTTACTTGCTGCCGCTGTTCTCGAAGGCCAGAGACGTTGACGTGAAGGTCGTTGCCGTCGGTACGGGTCAGGCGCTCGACATCGGGCGGCGCGGCGATGCAGATGTCGTGTTCGTCCATGACAGGCCTGCCGAAGACAAGTTCATGTCCGAAGGCGAGGGCGTGAAGCGCTTCGACGTCATGTACAACGACTTCGTCATTGTCGGGCCGAAGAGCGATCCCGCCAAGATCGCCGGCGGCAAGGATGTGGCCGAGGCGCTGCGCAAGATCGCGGCCGTGAAGGCGCCGTTCATCTCGCGCGGCGACAAGTCCGGCACGCACGCGGCCGAACTGCGGCTGTGGAAGGAGGCAGGCATCGACCTCGGTGCCGCCAAGGACGGCTGGTATCGCGAGATTGGCCAGGGCATGGGTCCAGCACTGAACATGGCGTCGTCGTCGAACGCCTATCTGCTGTCGGACCGCGGCACCTGGTTGTCATTCAAGAACCGCGGCGACCTTGCCGTCCTCACCGAAGGCGACAAGCGGCTGTTCAACCAGTACGGCGTCATGCTGGTCAATCCGGCCAAGCATTCGAACGTGAAGGCGCGGGACGGGCAGGCCTTCGTCGACTGGCTGATCTCTCCTGGGGGGCAGGAGGCCATCGCGGGCTACAAGGTCGGGGGCGAGCAGCTATTTTTCCCCAACGCGTCCCACTAGCAGGAAGGCGACGGTCGACACTGCGACGCTGAGTGCGAGCAGGATCAGCCCGAGCCCGAGCGCCAGCGGCAGGTCGCCCTTGCTGGTCTCCAGCGCGATCGCGGTCGTCATCGTGCGCGTGAAACCGCGAATATTGCCACCGACGATGAGGATGGCGCCGACCTCGGCGATCGCGCGCCCGAAGGCTGCGAGAAAGGCCGTCAGCAGCGAGGTCCGGCCCAGCGCGAACAGCAAGCCGATGCTGCGTAGCGTTGACAGCCCGTCGATCCGTGCGAGGTCGCCATACTCCGCCCACAGCAGGCTCGCCGGCCGGTGCACCAGTGCGACCACGATCGGTGTGGCGAGCAGCGTCTGCGCGACCACCATGGCCGCCGGCGTGAACAACAGGCCGGCGGCCCCGAGCGGGCCCGAGCGCGACAGCAGAAGATAGAGCGCGAGCCCGACCACGACCGGCGGAAGGCCAAGCAAGGCATTGGTCAGGACGATGATGACCTGCCGCCCACGGAACCGGGTGATCGCAAGCAGCGCCCCGAACGGCGCCCCGATCAGAAGCGCGAGGATGCTGGCAGTCAGGCTGACGCGCACCGACAGCCCGACGATGCCCAAAAGCTCTGCGTCGGCCTCGCCGATCAGTGTGAATGCGGCGCCGATGGATCGCGCGAAGTCGTTCATCCGTGCCCGAGCTTCGGCGCCCGCCACGATGCCTCGGGTGCGCCGATTTCGGGACTGCGGGGGTGATTCACGTATATTTCCCTGAGGGCAGCGTCGTGCAAGGCAGCGGCGGAGCGGTTTGGTAACCCGAATTTGACCGGAAATCAAAGCCTTGCGCGGCATGGGTACGAGGTGGCGTTCGGCCTCATCTTTTGCCCGATGCGGGGACGGTCGGGGCTCAGATCAAGCCGCGCAGCACTTCAACGAGCCGGGCACACTCGGCCTCCGTTCCGATCGTGATGCGCAGAAAGTCCTCGATGCGCGGCTTTCCGAAATGCCGGACCAGAACGCCACGCTGGCGAAGCGCTGCCGCGAGATCTGCTCCGCTCCGGCTTCGATGGCGCGCGAAAACGAAGTTGGCGAGCGACGGCAGCACATCGAAGCCGAGTTGTCTGAGATCGCGGGCCAAGGTTTCGCGGCTTGCGATGATACGGGCACGGGTGTCTCGGAACCAGCCGTCGTCCTCGATCGCGGCGACGGCGCCGGCGATCGCGAGGCAATCGAGCGGATAGGAGTTGAAGCTGTCCTTCACCCGTTCCAGCGCTTCGATCAGCGGTCGTTGGCCGATGGCAAAACCAACCCGCAGGCCAGCGAGCGAGCGCGACTTCGAGAAAGTCTGGATAACCAGCAGATTGTCGTGGCGTGCAACCAGCGGCACGGCGCTCTCGGCGCCGAAATCGACATAGGCCTCGTCCACCACCACCAGCCGGTCCGGCTGTTCGGCGAGCAGCCATGCGATGGCGTCGCGCTGAAGGGCGATGCCGGTTGGAGCGTTCGGATTGCAGAGCAGGATGGCGCTCGATGGTCGCCTGTAGTCGGAGATATCGATCCTCATCGCAGCATCGAGCGGCACCTCGTCATGCGTTATTCCATAGAGGCCGCAATAGACAGGGTAGAAGCTGTAGGTGACGTCGGGGAATAGAAGCGGTGGTTCGTGCTTCAGAAGTGCCTGGAAGGTGTGGGCCAGCACCTCGTCGGAGCCGTTGCCGACGAACACTTGCTCGGGCGCCACATCGCAATGGGCCGCGATGGCCTCGCGCAGGCGCGTTGCGCGCGGATCGGGATAAAGGCGCAGCCGCTCCGCGGCCGATGCGATCGCCGCCAGCACGCGCGGCGAGGGCGGGTAGGGATTCTCGTTGGTATTGAGCTTGACGATGCCGTCCTGCTTGGTCTGCTCGCCGGGGACATAGGGCGAAAGCGTGTGGACGACTGGACTCCAGAAACGGCTCATGAGCTCCAATCCGAATTTGATCGGGGCACAGTAGGGTATGCGGGAGCCCGGTGGAAGTGCGCCTGCGTTCAGCATTGCAGGCAAATCCGCACGAGGCTTACTGCCGGAGACGTTCCCGCAAGCGCGACCCCTATGCTAGGGTCATTGCACCACCGCCCAGAATGAAAAAGAACGAAGGCCGGCGCGCCCCAAGGCGCGCAACGGCCGAAAAGAGAGGAACACATGCCGGGTGCAGCCCTTCCCACCGCCCCCTCGATTCCGAGCGCGCCGGTGACGTCAGCCGTTCTCGACCGCTTGCGGGCCATCGTCGGCGACAAAGGCCTGATCGTGGACGAGCAGGACAAGCTGCCCTTCGTGACCGACTGGCGCGGCACGCTGGCGGGGCAGGCCGCGGCGATCGTGCGTCCGGCCATCACCGCGGAAGTCTCCGCTGTCGTCAAGCTCTGCTACGACAACGGCATTGCCATCGTTCCGCAAGGTGGCAACACCGGCCTGATGGGCGGTGCCACGCCGTGGCCCATGCACCGCGGCATCGTGCTGTCGCTTGGTCGCATGAACCAGGTGCTGAATATCGATCCCGTCGGCTATGCTATGACTGTGGAGGCGGGCTGCATCCTCGAGACGCTTCAGGACACAGCCGCGCGCCACGACCGCCTCTTTCCGCTCAGCCTCGGTGCTCAGGGCTCGTGCATGATCGGAGGTAATCTGTCCACCAATGCCGGCGGCGTGCAGGTGCTGCGTTATGGCAATGCGCGAAATCTGGTGTTGGGTCTCGAGGTCGTGCTGGCTAACGGCGATATCTGGGACGGCCTGCGCGCACTCAAGAAGGACAACACCGGCTATGACCTCAAGCATCTGTTCATGGGCGCCGAAGGGACGCTCGGCATCATCACCAAGGCGGTGCTGAAACTCTGGCCGGCGCCGAAAGACGTGTGCACGGCATGGCTCGCAATTCGCGATCCCAAGGCAGCCATCGACCTTCTGTCGGAGGCGCATGCCGCTTCCGATGACAATGTCGGCTCCTGTGAGCTCATCAGCCGTGCGTGCACCGACATGGTGCTGCGCCACATTCCCGGCACCCAGGATCCCCTCAAGGCTGAGACGGAATGGTATCTCCTTCTCGAATGGTCATCGGCACGGCCACGGCAGGACGGAGGCACGGGCATGTCGGACAGGATGGAGCAGTTCTTGGCCGACCAACTCGAGACGGGCCGGGTGCTGGATGCGGTGATCGCGCAAACCGAAGCGCAGTCGCGCAACATGTGGCGGATTCGCGAGAGCGTGGCCGAGGCATCGCGCACCGAAGGTCCGGGCTTGAGCTACGACGTGTCGGTCGCGGTCTCCAGGATTCCCGAGTTCATCGACAGCGGTCTCGAGGCCGTACTCGCAATCCTGCCGGCGATCCGCCCCTATCCGCTCGGCCACATCGGAGACGGCAATGTGCACTTCTCCTTCATGGGCCCGAAGGGCATGGACCGCGATACGCTCTCCCAATATTCCGCGGCGATCACACGGGCCGTCAACGACCTCGTCACCTTCATGGGCGGCTCGATCTCGGCGGAACATGGCATCGGCATCGAAAAGCTCGACGAGCTCCAGCACTACCGTTCCCGGACCGAGCTCGACATCATGCGCACGATCAAGCGGGCGCTCGATCCCAAGAACATCATGAATCCGGGCAAGGTGCTTCGTCTCGGTTGAGCTGTGCCCACCTCAAGCCCGGTGCTCCCGAACGCTCGGCGCTCACGGAGACGGATGCCGCGGATAGGCCGGGCCAAACAGCCGGGGGCGTCAAATCATGCCGTGTGGCGGCCGAAAGGCGGCTTTATTCCCGCCTTGGATGCTTTAAGGAAGGGACAGGATCAGGTCGCACCCGCCCGGGGGCGGTGCTAGACCCTGATGCAGGAACAAAGGGGCGGGCCGGCATGGCACGTCCGCAAGGATGAAGGATTTGAGGCAATGATCCAAAGCGTTGGCATCATCGGGGCAGGCACCATGGGGAACGGCATCGCGCAGATCTGTGCCGCGGCCGGGCTTTCGGTCGTGATGGTCGATATTTCCGATGCGGCGGTGAACCGCGGGATTTCGACGGTTGGCGGCAGCCTCGAGCGCCTGGTCAAGAAGGAGAAGATGTCGGCGGGCGATCGCGACGCCACGCTCAAGCGCATCACCGGCACCACCGACCGCGCCAAGCTCGTCGATTGCGATCTCGTCATCGAGGCCGCGACCGAGAACGAGGAACTCAAGGTCAAGATCCTGAAGGATCTCTGTGCGACGCTGTCGCCACGCACGCTGCTCGCCACGAACACCTCGTCGATCTCGATCACGAAGCTCGCCGCGGCGACCGACCGTCCCGACCGATTCATCGGCATGCACTTCTTCAATCCGGTTCCAGTTATGGCGCTGCTGGAGCTCATCCGCGGCTTGCAGACCTCCGACGACACCCACGCCAAGGCGCTCGATTTGGCCAAGCGCGTCGGCAAGGTGGCGATCACGGCCAAGAACAGCCCGGGCTTTGCCGTCAACCGCATCCTTTGTCCGATGATCAACGAGGCGATCTTCGCGCTGCAGGAGGGGATTGCGACGGCGGAAGAGATCGATGCCGGCATGAAGCTCGGCTGCAACCATCCGATCGGCCCGTTGGCGCTCGCCGATCTCGTCGGGCTCGACACCATGTTGTCGGTGATGGAGGTCTTTTACAAAGGCTTCAACGACCCCAAATACCGTCCGGCCCCCTTGCTCAAGGAAATGGTCGATGCCGGCCATCTCGGCCGCAAGACGGGGCAGGGCTTTTATACCTACAGCGCCTGACAACGGCGCGGGCGGCGGGCGTTGAGTGTGCTCGCCGCCAGACCCCGCGATTTGCGCTGCGACAAAGACGCCGCGCGCAATCGGCCCGACAATGTCGAACGGGCGCCGTGCGGGAACAACGGAACGGATAACAAGGGACATGTCGGATCGACTGAAGGCCGAGCGCGAGGCTGCGACCGCGCGGCGGAATTTGCTGACCCAGGATGCAATCGAGCGCACGGGGATCACCGAAGAGATGATCGGGGAACTCGTGACCCGCTTCTACGGGCGCATCCGCGAGGATGAGCTGCTGGGGCCGGTGTTCGCGAACGTGCAGAATTGGGACGAGCATCTGGCCAAGCTCCGGGATTTCTGGTCGTCGGTCGTGCTGATGAGCGGCCGCTACCATGGTTCACCGATGCGGGCGCATATGCCACTGAACCTGATCGGGGATCATTTCGACCGCTGGCTCGATTTGTTCGAACAGACGGCACGCGAGGTCTGCCCGCCGCCGGCAGCCGCGCTCTTCATCGACAGGGCGCGCCGCATCGCCGACAGTTTTGAGATGGCGTCGGCAACGTTGGCCGGACGCATCGCTGCGCCGCGTCACGTGCTCCGCTCCTAGAACACAAAACGCCTGCCTGAGAAATGCGCAGCCGCGCTGATGGCGCTACGATGGCGCCGAGCGTCGGCGCATTGCACCAATACCGGCAGCATTGATCTGATCTGCAAAATCATCATGCCGGTCGCGTAGCGTGACGTTGCAATTAGAAAAATGCGCGTAAATGCGCGTGTTCTCGTTCAATCAGTGCGAGCATAACCATGTGATGCACTGCGGGAAAAAATCTTTGCCTTTTTTTCGGCAGAGTTCCAGCGCCTGCTTGCGGGCATGTCGCGTGCATCGTTCAACACATCCTCTTCATCCTCCGACAACACAGCGGAATCCGACGCTGACGCCTGCACGGAGCAAACCCGGCGGGCGCTGTTGATGAATGCGCTGGCCACCACGGCGTGCCTCGCCTGTTCCACGCAGGTCCACGCGGGCGAGGATGCGCCCGGCTCCGACGAACGGCCTCAGAAGGGCGATCTGCTCGTGTTCTCCGAAGGCGATCAGGAGGGAAAGCCCGTCACCGCGGCCGCTCTGTCGGCCGGCGGACCGCCGGTGCATGCCTGGCCGAAAGATCCGAAGACATCGGTCGTGCGCAGCGCCTCGCGCCTCAATGAGATTCTGATCATCCGCCTTGACCCCACCGAGCTCGACGAGCAGACGAAAGCGCGCGCTGTCGACGGCATCCTCGCCTATTCGGCAATCTGCTCGCATGCCGGCTGTCCTGTCACGGCCTGGGTGAAGAGCGATGTCGGCGACAAGGAAGTGCTCAAATGCATGTGCCACAACTCCGAATACGATCCTCGCGCGGGCGCGCAGGTCGTGTTCGGGCCGGCGCCGCGACGGCTCGCTGCGCTGCCGCTGGCGCTGGCTGACGGCTCGCTCAGCGTCGCCGGGAACTTCATCGGAAAGGTAGGTGGCGCGCAGCCGGGATGATGGGCGTGCGGGTTGTGCCCGCGTCACGAGAGGCCGCATCCGCCGATGGGCGGACGACGGGACGAACGACAAGAATTCAAAACAAGAATTCAAACGGATATAAAAGGGGAACGTCCATGACCAGGAAGCAATGGTTACTGTCCGGCTTTGTCGCCTTCACGTGTCTTGCATCGACCGCCGCCATGTCAGGCCCGATCGAGAACTACGCGCCGGTTACCGCGCAGCGGTTGGAAAACCCGGAGCCCGCCAACTGGATGCTTTACCGGCGGACCTATGACGGGCAGGGCTACAGCCCACTCGACCAGATCAACACCTCGAATGTGAAGAACCTCACCCCGGTCTGGACTTTCGCGACCGGCGTGGTCGAAGGTCACGAGGCGCCGCCGATCGTCAACAACGGCGTGATGTTCGTGGCGACCCCGATGGGCCAGGTGATCGCGCTGAACGCCAAGACCGGCGACGAATATTGGCGCTACAAGCGGCAGCTCCCCGACGACCTGTTCCAGTTGCATCCGACCAGTCGCGGCGTCGGCCTCTGGGAGGACAAGCTCTATCTGGCCACTACCGACGACCATGTCGTCGCGCTCGACGCCAAGACCGGCAAGGTGGTGTGGGACACCAAGGTTCAGGATTACAAGAAGGGCCAGTACATGACCCTGATGCCGCTGATCGTCGACGGCAAGGTCATCGTGGGCGGCTCCGGCGGCGAGTTCGGCGTGCGCGGCTATGTCGCCGCCTATGACGCCAAGGACGGCAAGGAGCTCTGGCGGACCTATACGATTCCGGGCGAAGGCGAACCCGGCCACGACACCTGGCAGGGCGAGGACTGGAAGAACGGCGGCGGCTCGGCCTGGATGACCGGCAATTACGACAAGGACACCAAGACGATCTATTGGGGCGTAGGCAACGCCGCGCCCTGGCCCGGCGAGATGCATCCGGGCGACAATCTCTATACCTCGTCGGTGCTCGCGCTCGATCCGAACACCGGCAAGATCAAGACCTATCATCAGTATCACCAGAACGATTCCTGGGATTGGGATGAGGTCGAAGCGCCGATGTTGATCGACCTGCAACGCGACGGTCGCAACATCAAGAGTCTGGTCCATCCGGGACGCGATGCGATCTTCTGGATACTCGAGCGCACGCCGACCAAGATCAACTACGTCGCCGGTTGGCCGTTCGTCTCCACCGACGTCTGGAAGGGCATCGACGCCGAGAGTGGCAGGCCGATCGTCGATCCCGCGCACAAGCCGATGGTCGGCAAGCGCGTGGAGTTCTGTCCGTCGCTGTGGGGCGGCAAGGATTGGCCCTCGGCGGCCTACAGCCAGAAGACCGGCCTCGTCTACGTGCCCGCCAACGAGAATTTCTGCGGCGGGTTCACCGGCGAGAAGGTTCCGCTCAAGCCCGGCGAACTCTGGCTCGGCACCAAGCCGGAGGACATCGGGCTGAAGACGAAGCCCGGGGCGGATCATTTCGGCGAGCTCCAGGCCTGGGACCCCGTTACGGGCAAGAAGATGTGGCAACACAACTTCCCGAAATCGCAGCTGTTCGGATCGGTGACGGCGACCGCGGGCGATCTCGTCTTCGTGGGCGGCACCAACGACCGCAACTTCCGCGCCTTCAACGCCAAGAGTGGCGAGCTGCTGTGGGAGCAGAAGACCAATTCCGGTATCATGGGCATGCCGGTGTCCTATGAGATCGACGGTACGCAATACATCGCGATCCAGTCGGGATGGGGCGTGGATGCGCAGCGCATCCAGGATGCCCTCGTGACCAACAATATCGGCATCGAAGCCAACGTGCCGCAGGGCGGCGTGATCTGGGTGTTCGCGCTGAAGAAATAGGCCCCGCTGGCGGATCGAAAGAAGCGGAGTGTCAGGGGGCAAATGCGGCGGACGGTAACGTCCGCCGCATTTTGCGTGGGCGTTGTCCCTTCTTCCCCTGCGGGAGAAGGTGGCGCGAAGCGCCGGATGAGGGGTTCTATCCGCGCGTCTCAATGTGCGGACCCGCGCAGGCATACCCCCCACCCACGCGTGATCGTGGCAACTGGCGTCGCTGCCCTCTCCCGCAAGGAAAGAGGGCACATCGATGCGCTTCGGCGAAGAAGTAGAGCCGATATTCGCGATGTCAAAACGCCGATGCTCAGATCGCTACTTCCCCTCGCGCTCGACCTTGTCCTTTTCCTTCTGGTTCATCTCGCGAGCCTTGGGATCGGGATTGTGCTGTCCGGTAGTCTGGGTGGTCGAGGGCGGCGTGGCATTGGCGTTGGGCAGCGAGTTCTGGTCCGGCGTGCTGGGGCGCGTCGCCGTTGTCGGCGGCGTGGTGTTGCTCTGGGCGTATGCGCCAGTGGCCGTCAAAAGAAAGGCGCTCGACAGCAACGAGACTGCGAGCGCCTTTGGGATATGGGTCATCGATCTGCTCCTGTCAGATCGATGCAAACGGCGCGAGGCCGCCTTGTGTTCCCGCCTTTACGCTTCCAATTGCTTGCCGAGCGGAAGGCTGCGGATGCGCTTTCCGGTCGCGGCGAAGATGGCGTTCATCAGCGCCGGCGCGAATGGCGGGACGCCAGGCTCGCCCACGCCGCTCGGCGGCGTGTCGGGTCCTGGCGGCACGATGTAGACGTTGGTCACCGCAGGGGATTCGTCGATCCTGAGGACCTGGAAGTCGTCGAAGTTCTTCTGCTGCACCTTGCCGTCCTTGAAGGTGATCTCGCCGTATTTGGCGAGACTGAGCCCCATGATCGCCGCGCCCTCGATCTGGGAGGCGATGCGCTCGGGGTTGACATAGGTGCCGCAGTCGATGGCGGTGTCCACCCGCGGCACCGCCAGCTTGCCCTTGTCGTCGACGGCCACCTCGACGATGGTCGCGATATAGCTGACGAAGCTGCGGTGCACGGCGATGCCGAGGCCATGGCCCTTCGGCACTTGACGGCCCCATTCGCCCTTCTCGGCGACCAGCTCGACCACCTTGCGCAGGCGCGCGGTGTCGATCGGATAGCTGTCCAAGGGCTCGCCGTAGTTCCACATGTCCTTCACGGCGGGCTTGACGATGCGCGGGCTCCCGATCAGCGCGAGCAGCGTCTCCTTCTGGTCGCGGCCGGTCGCATGGGCGATCTCGCCCACCATCGACTGGACCGCGAAGGCGCGCGGGATGTTCGAGACCGAGCGGAACCAGCCGATGCGGGTGAACGCCGCGGCTTCCGGGTTCTCGCAGGAGATGTTAGCGATCTCGAACGGCATGTCGACGAGGCCCATGCCGAGCTCGAAGGGCGCCTCATGCTTTGCACCCGCCGCGAACGTCGAGGCGATGCTCGGGGCCACGCTGCGATGGCGCCAAGCGATCACCTTGCCGCTCTTGTCGAGCCCCGCCTCGATCCGTTCCACGGAGACCGTGTGCAGGAAATCGTGGCGGACGTCGTCCTCGCGCGTCCACTGCACCTTGACGGGTACGCCGAGCTCCTTCGACAGCAACGCGGCCTCGAGCGCAAAGTCGCATTTCGACTTGCGGCCGAAACCGCCGCCGAGCAGCGTGACGTTGACCGTGACATTGCCCTCGGGAATGCCGAGCGTCTTCGCGACGTCCTCGCGCGTACCGCCCGGGCTTTGCACCGGCGCCCAGATCTCCGCCTTGTCACCCTTGACGTCGGCGACCGCCACCGGCGGCTCCATGCTGACATGAGCAAGATGCGGCAGATAATATTCGCCGACGACGACCTTGTCGGCGCCCTTCAGAGCAGCCTCGGCATCGCCTTCCTGGCGCACCACAAGGCCCGGCTTGCGCGAGGCCTCCTCGAGCTCCTTGCGGTAGGCGACGGAATCGTATTTGCCGTTGGCGCCATCGTCCCAGGTCAGCTTCAGCGCGTCGCGACCCTTGATCGCCGCGCCGGTATTGCGCGCGATCACGGCAACGCCGCCGAGCGGCTGGAATTTCGACGGCCACGGCCAGCCGCGCACCTCCATCACCTTCTCCACGCCCGGGACCTTCAACGCCGCGTCCGGATCGAACGAGACCAACTTGCCGCCGGTCACCGGCGGGCGCGCGATCACGGCATACTTCATGCCAGGCAGCCGCACGTCGGCGCCGTAACGCGCTTTGCCGGTGGTGATGTCATGGAGATCGACGATGCCGATCTGGCCCTTGCCGAGATAGCGGAAGTCCTTGGGGTCCTTCAGCTTGAGCCCTTCGATGCTCGGGACCGACTCCTTGGCAGCGTCGGCTGCGAGCGCGCCGAACCCGAGCTTGCGGCTCGTCGCGCTGTGGACGACTTCGTGATTGACGGCCTTGACCTCGGTTGCCGGCACACCCCAGCGTTTCGCGGCGGCCTGCTCAAGCATGGTACGGGCGGAGGCACCGATCTGGCGCATCGGCATCAGATAATGCCGCGTGCTGCGCGAGCCGTCGGTGTCCTGGTTGCCGAACTTGACCTCGTCGCCATGGGCCTGTTCCACCTTGACCCGTGACCAGTCGGCTTCCATCTCCTCGGCCACGATCAGCGGCAGGCTGGTGCGCACGCCCGTTCCCATCTCGGCGCGGTGGGCGAGGATGGTGACGGTGCCGTCGGGCGCGACCGCGACGAATACGCGCGGATCGACCACGACGCCGTGCGGCATCTTGCCGGCGCCGGTCTCGTAGGCGAACGCCTGGCGCGACATCACGGGCGCCGCGAGCACAAAGCCGCCGGTGATGCCGAGCCCCTTCAGGATGCTGCGGCGCGAAACCTTCTCGACCTTGATGTTCTTCTCGAAGCCACGAAGCTTCTTCGGGTTGTCGATGAAATTCATGTCACACTCCCGTCGATGCGAGATGGACCGCATTCTCGATGCGCTGGTAGCAGCCGCAGCGGCAGATGTTGCCGGACATCGCCTCGCGGATCTGGTCGTGCGACGGCTTCGGGTTGTCCATCAGCAGCGCAGCCGCCTGCATGATCTGGCCCGCCTGGCAGAAGCCGCACTGGGGTACGTTGACCTGACGCCAGGCCTTCTGCACCGGGTGATCGCCGTTCGGATGCAGTCCCTCGATCGTCGTGATCTCGCGGCCGGCGACGTCGTTGATCGACGTGATGCAGGCGCGCACGGCTTCCTTGTCGACGATAACGGTGCAGGCGCCGCACAGGGCCTGGCCACAGCCGAACTTGGTGCCGGTCAGCCCGGCCTCGTCGCGCAGGAACCAGAGTAGCGGGAGATCCGGGTCGCCGTCCCAGCTCTGTTCCTGGCCATTGATCTTCACCTTGATCATGATCGTCCCTCGCTCTTCATAAGCTTGCCGATTTCAGATTTTCCAGATGCCGGTCGGTGGAACGCCCGCTGCGCGGCGTCGCGTTCCAGCCGTCCTCCCGCGCGGGCAGATCCCGGCAGGACTCAGAGGAATGCCAATGTCATGTCCGGATGTGCTCGATACCTCCCGTCGTGTTCTTGATTATTGAATTTCGCGCGGCATCGTCACGACGCGATCGTAGCAGGATCGCTTCGGTCTGGCGTTCACAGCCAAGTGTTTTCCAATCAGCTGTTCTCGACGGGAAAAGATTGCAACGAAGGTTTGTCAAAAGCAGGGCGCCCCATCGCGCCGCGCGCCTCTCGAGATGGGCGCACTAAAAAAAGAGCTTCGTCCGCCAGAAGACCTGTGCGGACGAAGCAGGATGCCTCAGTCGAGGGAGGGAGAAACGCAGGCCGCGGACTTCAAGCCGGAAGCCGGCGGCCCTGCGCAGTCATTCAGAGACCAGGACTGAGGGAGTTGACGGTCCCCACACAAGTGCAGTTGAAAAGCGGCGGCATCGCCGCGATTGTCCCGGGCCGGCTCCGTCCGCTCGCTGGGTGTGGTGGAACGCGAGCGGACGGGGCGCAGCAAACGTCAGGCGACCTTTGCTCAGGCGGCCTTTGCTTAAGCGGCCTTGGCTTTCGCCACGTGGGTCGCGATCGCGTCCATCAGCGCCGGTGACAGGCAGTCATAGGGCTCAAGTCCAAGCTCCTTGAACCGAGCCCGTATTCCGCCCATCTGCTCCGGCTTCACGCCCGATTCGATCACCGACGAGACGAAGGCGGCGAATTGCGGCGCCTGCGAACCCTGCTCCTGGAACAGTTCGGGGTGGATGAAGTCGAGGCCGTAGAACGGGTGATCCTTGTTCTCGATGCGGCCGTACATGTGCGTGCCGCAGGCCTTGCAGGCGTAGCGCTGGATCGTCGCCGATGGATCGACGATCTGGAGCTTGTCGCCGTTCTCGAGCACGGTGACGTTCTGGCGGGGTACCACGGCGACGACGGAGAAATTCGCCCCCTGCGGTTTCCAGCACTTGGTGCAGCCACAGGCGTGATTATGCGCGACGTCGCCCTTGACGGCGACCTTGACCTGATGGTCCTTGCATTTGCATGCGAGCGTGCCGCCGGCGAAGCTGCCGCTGCCCTGTTTGATGCCGTTATCGATCGAGGGATGGAGTGCAACAGTCATGGGTCGATCCTCCTTGGGGTGACGCTTTTCGAACTAGAACACGACGACTGAACGGATGGACTTGCCCTCATGCATCAGGTCGAAGCCTTTGTTGATGTCTTCGAGCTTGAGCGTGTGGGTAATCATCGGGTCGATCTGGATCTTTCCGTTCATGTACCAGTCGACGATCTTCGGCACGTCGGTGCGGCCCCGCGCGCCGCCGAAGGCGGTGCCGCGCCAGTTTCGCCCGGTGACGAGCTGGAACGGGCGGGTCGCGATCTCCTTGCCGGATTCGGCAACGCCGATGATGATCGAGGTGCCCCAGCCGCGATGGCAGGCTTCCAGCGCCTGGCGCATCACTGTGGTGTTGCCGGTGCAGTCGAAGGTATAGTCGGCGCCGCCGTCGGTCAGGGTCACGAGATGCGGGACGATGTCGCCGGTGATCTTCTTGGGATTGACGAAGTCGGTCATGCCGAACCGGCGTCCCCATTCCTCCTTGGAGTCGTTGATGTCGACGCCGATGATCTTGTCCGCGCCAGCCATCTTGGCGCCCTGGATCACGTTCAGGCCGATGCCGCCGAGGCCGAACACGACCACGTTGGAGCCCGGCTCGACCTTGGCGGTGTTAACGACGGCGCCGACGCCCGTGGTGACGCCGCAGCCGATGTAGCAGCTCTTGTCGAACGGCGCGTCCTCGCGGATCTTGGCGACCGCGATCTCCGGCAGCACGGTGAAGTTCGAGAAGGTCGAGCAGCCCATGTAGTGGTAGATCGGCTTGCCTTTGTAGGAGAATCGGCTGGTACCATCGGGCATCACGCCTTTGCCCTGCGTCGCGCGGATCGCGGTGCAGAGGTTGGTCTTCTGGCTGAGGCAGCTTTTGCATTGCCGGCATTCCGGCGTGTAGAGCGGGATGACATGGTCGCCCGGCTTCACCGAGGTCACGCCAGCACCGATCTCGCGGATGATGCCCGCGCCCTCATGGCCCAGGATCGACGGGAAAATTCCCTCGCTGTCGAAGCCGTCGAGCGTGTAGGCGTCGGTATGGCAGATGCCCGTCGCCTTGATCTCGACCAGGACTTCGCCGACCTTTGGTCCTTCCAGATCGACTTCGACGATCTCGAGCGGCTTCTTGGCTTCGAAAGCGACGGCGGCACGTGTCTTCATCTTAAGCTCCTTAAATTCCAGCAGGGCGCCCAGATCCAGGTCCTGGTCGGGCTCCGCACGTTCATTTCTTGCCCATGCACGAATCTTCGTTCTTGGTATAGGCGTCGTTCTTGTCCTCGTGCTTGCCGGGTCTTGTGCGGCCCCAGGCCTCGTTGGAGCGGGCGCGCAGGTAGACGTAGAGATCGTCCATGTAGCAGGCGACGTTCGGGTTATCGCCGAAGGCCGGCATCACGTTCTCTGCAGCAGTCGAGATGTTCTTGCGGCCGGAGGCGACGACGCCGAGAAAATCGGCATAGCTCATCGTCTTCAGCGAATCCTTCAACGCCGGGGCGTAGGTCGAGCCCATGCCGTCCGGGCCGTGACACACATGGCAATCCGAGTGATAGCGGCGGTATCCGGAATAGGTGTACCAGTCGACGGATCCGTCGGTGATCTTGTAGGTTGGGTTGCCTTCCTTGTCGGACCATTCGCCGGTTTCGTTCTGCTTGACGGCAGTCGGGTCACCTGATCCGTCAGCGACGGCAATTCCCCCGGACGCGACCAAGAACATCGCAGCAATGGCAGAGCAGATTTTACGCAAGAGATTTTCCTCGGAAGGCATTCGGTGAGACGAGCCGGCGCGTGGAGTTGATCCACGCGCCGGAGCGATGCTGAGAGGCCTAGTTGGGCAGCGAGAACACGGTCAGCGTACCGCCGAGTGCCGTGTAGTTGCTGAGCGCCGCGTAGCCACCGACGGCGCCGAGACCGGCGGTCGGATCGGTCAGGCCTGCCGCCAGACCGATGCCGGCCCAGCCGCCCACGCCGGAGAGCACTGCGACATACTGCTTGCCGCCGTTCTCATAGGTGGTGACGTTGCCGATGATGCCGGAGGGAGTCTTGAACTTGTAGAGCTCCTTGCCGGTCTTGGCGTCGACTGCCTTCAGGTAGCCTTCGAGCGTTCCGTAGAACACCACGTTGCCCGCGGTTGCGAGCGCACCCGACCAGACCGAGAACTGCTCCTTGTTCGACCAGACGATCTTGCCGGTCTTGCCGTCCCAGGCGATGAAGTTGCCCATGTGGGTTTCACCCTGTGGCGGATACATCGAGAGCGTTGCGCCCACGTAGGGCTGACCCGCGGTGTAGCTCACCTTGAACGGTTCGTAGTCCATGCAGACGTGGTTGGTCGGAACGTAGAACAGCTGCGTGTCCGGCGAGTAGGCTGCCGGCTGCTCGTCCTTGGTGCCGAGCGCGGCCGGGCAGATGCCCTTCACGTTGTGGTCCTCGCCCGCCTTGTCGGTCGAAGCTGCATCGAGCACCTTCGGGCGGCCGTAGGTCGGCGAGTTCTTGTCCATGTCGACGCCGGAGGTCCAGTTCACCTTCGGATCGTACTTTTCGGCGACCAGAAGCTCACCGGTGGCGCGATCGAGCGTGTAGCCGAGGCCGTTACGATCGAAATGCGTCAGCAGCTTGCGCGGCTGGCCGTTGATGGCCTGGTCCGAGAGGATCATCTCGTTGACGCCGTCATAGTCCCACTCGTCGTGGGGCGTCATCTGATAAACCCACTTGGCCTGGCCGGTGTCAGGGTTGCGAGCCCAGATCGTCATCGACCATTTGTTGTCGCCGGGACGCTGCTTCGGATTCCAGGTCGAGGGATTGCCCGACCCGTAATAGACGAGGTTCAGCTCGGGGTCGTAGGAGATCCAGCCCCAGGTGGCGCCGCCGCCGATCTTCCACTGATCGCCTTGCCAGGTCTTCAGGCTCGAGTCCTTGCCGACCGGCTTGCCGAGTGCGGTGGTCTTCTCTGCGTCGACCAGGATCTGATCGTCCGGTCCTTCAGAGTAGCCGCGCCAAGCCAGCTTGCCCGTCTTGATGTCGTAGGCGGTCATATGGGCTTGAACACCGAACTCGCCGCCGGAGATGCCGATCAGCACCTTGTCCTTGACGACCATGGGGGCCGAAGTACCGGTCTCGCCCTTGCTGGCGTCGCCGTTCTTCGCGGTCCATGCCACCTGACCGCTCTTGGCATCGAGCGCGACGAGCGTGGTGTCGGCCTGATGCAGGAAGATCTTGCCGTCGCCATAGGCCAGGCCGCGGTTGACCGTGTCGCAGCACATCACTGGGATTACGTTCGGATCCTGCTTCGGCTCGTACTTCCAGACGATCTTGTTCTCATTGGAAAGGTCAATAGCGTAGACCTTGTTTGGGAACGGCGTGTGGACGTACATCATGTTGCCGATGATCAGCGGGCCGCCTTCGTGGCCGCGCAGCACGCCGGTCGAGAAGGTCCAGGCGACCTGGAGCTTGCCTACGTTTTGTGCGTTGATCTGGTTCAGCTTGGAATAGCGGGTGTTGGCGTAGTCGCCGGTCGGCATCACCCAGTCTTTCGGGTTCTGCGACATCTTGAGCACTTCGTCGTTGGCCGACGCGCTGCCGACGGCGAGAGCCGCCGCGGAGCCAAGATAGGCCGCGAGTAGTACCTTGCGCATAGTCATTCCTCCATTGGTCTCGTTTATTGTTTCCGAAGCATTGCTTAATCGCCGGGCTTTTCGTCCGGCGTCTGCTCGTGCAGGGCGGTCACGATTGGACCAGAAACGATGCTGTGGTGTTTCCTCCTCCTGATGAGAGCCACGGGTCCACGTGCGGAGCGGCCCGTTCTTGTTGTTCCTGATACAATCCCTAACGACTTCGTCATCGGGAAACTTGCCCAAGAGAGAAGCTGGTTTGCTTGACAGCGCACGGGTCGGAAGTTTTTGATTTTGCAGTAGCGAATTCAGCGGCTTCCGCAACGCTTTGGCAGCGCCTTCACCGCTCAGGTTCCGCTTGACGGCGCTGCAACTAAGGCGGAGGATTAACTTACAAGGGTGGCAATGGAACGATGGCGCTCGTTCTAGAAGATCGCTCAAAATCGAGGTAAACGTCACGCAATCACGGTTCAGGGCTCCGGCAGCGCGGCTCGCGATTCGCGTCAAATCTCCGGATCAAACCAGTGGCTGGATTAATGTCCGACACGATTCACACGCTCTCGACGACGGGCATGACGCCGAAACGTCAGATCCAAAGCTGGATCGACGGGCTGACCAGCCTGTGTGGGCATTTCGACGTAGATCCGCTGGAAGCGTCTTCGCTCGAAGGCCGCATCGACTACACCAGCGTCTCGCGTCTGAAGCTCTGCCAGATCGAGGTCAGCCAACATCGCATCGCGCACACGCTGGCGCGCGCCAAGGCCAATGAACACCCGTATATCAAGATCCACTTCCAGACTTACGGCGTGTCCTATTTCGAGCAGGAAGGCCGCCACATCGAGCTGAACCCGGGCGACATCATCGCCTATGACGTCTCCTGTCCGCATTCGATCATCAGTCCCGCTTTCACGCGCCATGACGTGGTGATCGTGCCGAAGGCGCTGCTGCGCGACCGTGGATTCCCGTCGCAGCGAATGCCCGCCTGCAAATTGACCTCACGCACGGGGACGGGGCGCATCGCCCATGATTTCGTCCATGCGACCTTCGACGAGGCGGCCAAGCTGTCGGCGAACAGTGCGGTCGGCGTCGCCGATTCGCTGATCGACCTCTTGCTGCTGCCGCTGCGCGAGGCCGACACGATGCTCGATCGCGTCGGACCCGAAGCGACCTATGTGCGCGCGCAATTCTTCATCCGCGAGCATTTGCGCGATCCGGATCTGTGCATCGACCAGATCTCCGGCGAACTGGGCTGCTCCAAGCGTTATCTGCACATGCTGTTCTCGGAGCGCGGCACCACGGTGAGCGACTACATCTGGCAGGCGCGTCTTCAGAATTGCCGCCAGGAGCTCGAGGCCCACGCCGGCAAGACCATTACCGACGTCGCGTTCTCCTGGGGCTTCTCCAGCTCATCGCATTTCAGCCGGGTGTTCCGGAAATATTTCGGCGTAGTGCCGTCCTCGATCCACAAGGCGCAACAGGGCGCGGTTGCGGCGGACGAGCACTAGGCAAACGCCAGGTTCGGAGTCGACGCGACGGTTGACCGTCACGCGCCCGCGATGTCTCTCATGCCGATATGGCGATGTAGGGAATGCTGGTCAGGAGAGCGACGAGCAACACCGCGTTGCCCAGCATTCCACTCCAATGCAGTCGGCGTAGCCGGCGCGGGGCCTCGGCATCGCCGGCGTCCCTGGCGCTGAGCTGTTCGTCCATCTGTTGCATGAACCAGCGGCGCCCATAGATCGCCAAGGCTGCAAGGAGGCCAACGCCCATCGCTGCGACCAGACGACCGTCGAGCAGGAAAGCGACCGCTCCGATGATTCCGGCAACGCGCATCACCAGAAAATGCGCATTGAACATTCCGCGCAAAAGCTGGGCGACGGGCTGGATATCCAGCTTCACCAGCAGGAAGGCCGGAGACGCCAGGGTGAAATAGCCCATCGGAAAGAGTAGGATGATCATGACGGCTACGGCAACGCCATCCGGTGTCATGGGATCGGCCTTTCTCGTCCGCGCCGGCGAGACCTTCCCGCCAGCGTCGCACAATCATAGCGGGAAAATGCGCTTCCGGCACTAGGCTTTGGTCGGACGCCGCGCTGCGAAGGGCGTCATGCCTCGCGGTTCAGGCGGGTTCGAGGCCGAGCGATCGCGCGCTCTCGATCCAGATCGGCAGCTCGCGCTGATACAGGGCGTTGGTTTCCTTGAAGCCGATCGCGGGTTCGAGCACGAACGTGTTGAGAACCTCCTTCACCTTCGGATCGCTGTTGGCAGCGACGCAAAGCTCCGCCAGGCGGTCGACGACCGGCTGCGGTGTCGCTTTCGGCACGGCCCAACCGGAGAAGCCGCTGACGGTGAAGAATTTCGACGTCGCGCCCTGCTCGGGGAGGGTCTTGATATCAGGGATGGCGTCGACCTTCTTCGAATGCACCGCGAACACGGTGCCGCGATCGCTTTGCAAGACCGATTGCGCTGCGGTGTAGCTGCCCATGGCCACATCGAGCGTACCTTCCAGCATGCCCGTCCACATCGGGGCTTCGCCGCGATAGTGGATCGGCTCGATGGCAAGGCCATACTGCTTGTTGAGCTCGTGGACCGTCATATGCGGGGCCGAGCCCGCGCTATAGGTGCCGAAGTTGACTTTGCCGCTCTTGCGCGCAAAGGCGACGAAATCCTCCAGCGTCTTGACGCCGGTTTTCGGGTTCGCCACCAGCAACAGGCCGGCGCCCGGAATGACGCTGACCAGCGTCAAATCCTTGTCCATGTCGTAGCCGGGAGTCTTCATCACCACCCGGTTCATGATGTAGGTGGTCGAGATCGAGCACAGGATTGTGTGGCCGTCGGGCTCTGCGCGGGCGACCTCCGCCGTCCCGATCGCGCCGGCGGCACCGGGCTTGTTCTCGACGACGACGGTCTTTCCGACCTGCTTGGCAATGAATTCACCATAGGCGCGCGCGAGCAGATCGGTCTGTCCGCCGGCGGGATAGCTGCAAATCATGCGGATCTGCCGCGATGGCCACGCAGCCTGCGCCGAGGCGCCACGCGAGACGAAAGGCATCGCGAGTGTGGTGGTGCCGGCGGCGATGAAGCGGCGGCGATCGAGTTTTGCGGACATGATTCTCTCCCGGGTTGTCGCCGACGGTACTGCATCGGGTCGCCTCTGCCATGGGTGGCTGGCGAGACAGATTGGCGCATTCGAAGGGCCGCGCTGGGTGCGCCAGCTGTCCACTAGCGCTGAATGATCTTCAACCAGACGTCGCCAAGGATCGCAGGCTCCCGCGGCGGCAGATAGCTCAGCCCCGCCTGTGTGCCGAATTCGGCGATCTTGCCCTCGGCAGCAAGCCCGGTCAGCGCCTTGTTGACGGCGTCGAGCAGTGCGGGATCGCTGGCCAGCCCGACATAGCCGCGATTGGCCCCGATCGGATAGTAATAGCCGGACGCGGTGATCGCCGTGTCGGGGTGCGCGGCGCGATGGGCGTCGAAGCGGCCGAGGTCGATCAGCGTCGCGTCATAATCGCCACGGGCAAGTGCGCCGAGGAGATCATCGCGGCCGGGGACGAGATGCGTGATGTCGTCGATCAGGCGCCCCTTGTCGAAGGTCATGAGGATCGCATCGCCGAGCGAGCCGCTCTCGATGACGAGGCGCAGGCCGGCGAGATCTCCGATATCGCCGATGTTGCGACCCCGCGCCTTCGGCCCGAGCACGACCGTCATCGGCGAGTAGACATAGGGCTGGCTCGGCGCGAGCACGCCGAGCGCGACGCGGCGGCGCCGGTCGTCGCGCGTGGCGCCGGCAAAATCCGGCAAGCGCGCCGTTTTCATGCCGGGCTTGACGAGGGAGTCCGTCGTCAGCGCGTAGCCGCCGACGAGCGAGCAACGCCCATCGGACAGCAGCGCATTGGCCTCGAGCTGCGGGCTCGAATCCTCGTCCAGCTTGCTCTCGAACCACTGGATCGTCAGCGGCCGTCCGAGCCGGTCGGCGATCGCCTGCGCCAGCAGCACGTCGAAACCCGAGCCGGGCTTGCCCTTGTGATGCACGGAGAGCGGCGGCCTGACCTCGTCGAGACAAATCTTGAGCGGATCGTCGGCCGCGCGTGCAGCTGCGGCCGCCGCCGCGAGAATCGCGGCAATGCTCCAAACGGCCAGCCAGCGCCTCATGGTTTTCTCCGGCTCGAGATGAAGGCCCAGAGATTCCCGATCTCCTCGTCGCTGAGAATGTCAGCCCAGGGCGGCATCTTGTTGTTCTTGCCGTTCTTCACGGTGGTGACGAAGCGCGTCTTGTCGTCGGGGAAGGCGCGCAGGTCCGGCGTGATGGTGCCGGGGTTCATCATGTTGGGGCCGTGGCAGTGCGAGCATTTCTCGGCATAGGTCGACTTGCCGTGGTCGATCTGTGCCTGCACGGGATTGCCGGTTGAATCATCCGCGGCACGAACGGTCGCCGCAAGCGCGACCGTCAGCACCGCGACGGCGGCGAGGATCGCCACCGTCTTGTGAGATAGCTTTCTCAGCATCGTGCCGTGGTTATTGCTTGACCGCAAAAACCCAAAGTGAGCCGCCGGGCGGGACTTTGGCCAGCCGTTCGTCGCCGGAGAACAGCGAGTAGACGCCGCCATAGCCGCTCGTCACGGCGACATACTGCACGCCGTCCTGCTGCCAGGTCACCGGTTGTCCCTCGATGCCCGAGCCGGTCTGGAACTGCCAGAGCTTCTTGCCGGTATCGGCATCGAAGGCCTCGAACTCGCCGGTCAGCGCGCCCGAGAACACGACACCGCCCGCGGTCGACAGCACGCCGGAGAAGCGCGGGATGTCGCTGGGTGCTTCCCACTTCGCCTTGCCGGTCATGGGATCGATCGCCTTCAGATGACCGCGCGGGCCGTCACCCCATTCCCAGAGATCGGTGAGGTCCATGCCGAGATACCATTCACCCTGCTTGAAGGTGGCGGGTTCGGTCTTGTACCTGCCGCCGAAGGCGAGCGTGTTGGCGTAGGCGAGGCCGGTCTGCGGATTGAACGACATCGGCTCCCAGTTCTTGCCGCCGAGGATCGACGGATAGACGGTCACCTTCTTGCCCTCACGCGCATCCTTCGAGACGTCGGTCTCGATGGGACGTCCGGTCTTCATGTCGATTCCCGTCGCCCAGTTGACCTTCACGTAAGGATTGGCCGCGAGCAGCTTTCCGTTGGTGCGGTCGAGCACGTAGAAGAAGCCGTTGCGGTTGGCGTCCATCAACACCTTGGTCGGCTTGCCCTCGACGTTCATATCGGCGAGGACCATCTCGGCCACGCTGTCATAGTCGAACGGATTGTTGGGCGAGAACTGGTAGTGCCACTTGATCTTGCCGGTCTTGGGATCCATCGCCAGCACGGAGCAGGTGTAGAGGTTGTCGCCCGGGCGTACCGCCGAGTTGAACGGTCCGGGATTGCCGATACCCCAGTAAACCGTGTTCAGCTCGGGATCATAGGAGCCCGTAATCCAGGTCGAGCCACCGCCGAGCTTCCAGGTATCGCCCTTCCAGGTGTCGCCGCCGGGCTCATCCGGAGAGGGGATCGAATGGGTGCGCCACAGGTGCTTGCCCGTTGCGGGATCCCAGCCGTCGATGAAGCCGCGGGTGCCGAACTCGGCGCCGGAGATGCCGGTGATCACGACGCCGTCGGCGACCAGCGGCGCCACCGTCATCGAATAGCCTTCCTTGATATCGGCCGCCTTCTGTCGCCACAGCTCTTGGCCGTCCTTGGCGTCGAGCGCGATCACGTTGGCGTCCAGCGTGGTGCGGAACACCTTGCCCTCATAGAGTGCTGCGCCGCGATTGATGATGCCGCAGCAGACGATGCGCGGCGTTTCGGCAGGATACTCGACCTTGGATTTCCAGATCTGCTTGCCGGTCTTGGCGTCGACCGCCATGGTCGCGTTGTGCGACGTCACGTAGATCACGCCCTGGTACACCAGCGGCTGCGATTCCTCGCTGCGATCGTCGTTGAAAGAGTAGTTCCAGACCGGGACAAGGTTCTTGACGCTGTCCTTGTTGATCTGGTTCAGCGTCGAGAAACGCTGAAGATTGTAGCCCATCCCGTAGTTGAGAACGTTCGATGTATCGGTCGCGCCTTTGACCAGCTGCTCGCTGGTTTGTGCACTTGCACAAGTCGATGCAAGCATGACGAGGCTCGCGGCCATCGCAAAGCGTTTCATCCGTCCCTCCCAATATGCGCGCCTATTGACGCTGCGACAGCAACACTCCGCCCGAATGCAAAACGCGTCAATACGAAAGTCGTAATTGCGATGCCGATATGGTAGGCGGCGCGGGATGCCGTCACCTGACGGAGACCTGACAAAGCAACTCTCACTTGTGCGCAGGCGCTGAAGAAATTCCGCGGCATGGAGCAGAGCGCGTGCGCCACGGCAGCGGTCGCGCCGACGGGTTCTGCAAGTTGTGCGGTGCGCAGGCTGCAATTCGGGACTTGAACCGAGGCTCGCTTGTGGACTTATGTCGTTTCGATCCGGTTCGAATCGGAGCTCTTGGTGAGGGAGGTTTTCATGATATCGCGTCGCTCTGTTGCACTTGCGCTCACGATTGCACTGCTGTCCGGTCCGGCATGGTCGGCCTCCGGCAACGCGGTCAAGACGTTCGATACCGACAATGACGGCACCCTCGATCTTGCCGAGGTGAAGAAGGCGGCGGCGGCGTTGTTCGCCAAGCTCGATCCCGATCACGACGGCACGCTCGACGCCCGCGAATTGCGCGGACGGTTAACAGCGAAAGAACTCGCCGCCGCCGATCCCGATCGCGACGGGACTCTCACGCTCGACGAATATCTCTCGGTGGTGGAGCAGCGCTTCAACGCGGCGAATCCCGACAAGGATGGAACGCTGGATGCGAAGGAGCTGAACTCGCGCGCCGGTCGCGCGCTGCTGCGCTTGTTGCGGTGAGAACCGCGCCGCTTGACTGGGAGCGAAGGCGAGTTGCCCGAGAGAGAAATTTGCAAGCGCGATGCGACAGTTCGCTGTGTCAACGGTGCGATTCCAGACTTGCGCTGTGGCTGACGCAGCCCTAGGTTTTCGCCGGCGCGATGTCGCGCTCAATCCCTTGGGAGTCCCCGAATGGCCTGGAAAGCTCCGAAGATCGTGGAAGTGCCGGTCGGCATGGAAATCAACATGTACGCCTGCGCTTTGCGCAAGTAAGACCACAAGTAAGACTGACGACCTGCCGCGGCTTCGATGGCAACCACCGTCGAAGCCGTGGTAGTGTCGGGGATGCGCGCGAGAGCCCTTACATTCTGGACCATAGCCGCCTGCACCGTCGCGCTCGCGCCGGCATGCGTCCGCGCCGAAGAGGGCTTCGATACCGAACACATCTTCGGCTTCATGATCGGTACCGATGTCGGCAATCCCGGCGAGCGCGAATTCCAGACTCAGACGACAGGCCGATTCGGCAAAGGAGGCGGGACCTATCGCGCCCTCTCGCAGGAGGTCGAGATCGAGATCGTGCCGCTGCCGAACTTTCGCATCGAGGTCGGCGGCACTGCCACCCTGCACGACATCACCGGCGTCCCCGACATCGGCGACCGCCGCCAGTTCAATTTTCAGGGCGCTTCGCTCGACCTGCGCTATCGCCTGCTCGATCGCGAGCGCGCGCCATTCGGGTTGACCGTCGCCGCCGAACTCCATGGCGACCGCATCGACGAGACTTCTGGAGCAAAAGGGCGGATGTACGGTACCGATTTCACGCTCGCCTTCGATCGCGAGCTGATCCCGAACTTCGCCATCGGGGCGCTCAACCTGATCTATCAACCCGAATGGGCGCGTTTCGAAATGGCGGGACTGTCCGAAAAGAGTTCGACCATCGGCGCGGCCTTCGCCGGCCTGGTGCGCGTGCGGCCCGATGTGCTGCTCGGCGGCGAGGTGCGCTACTTCCGGCAGTACGAAGGCATCGGCCTCGGCGAGTTCGCAGGACAGGCGCTCTTCGTCGGTCCGACCGCTTATTTCCAGCTTTCCGAGCGCTCGCGCCTGACCATGAGCTGGAGCATGCAGGCATGGGGCCGGCCGGCCGGATCGGGCGGCAATCTCGACCTCGTCAATTTCGAGCGCCACCAGGCAAGGCTGGTCTTTGGAGTTAATTTCTAGCGCTCGGGGAGAGTTGACAGGCAATTCCCGCTTTATTTCGGGCGGCCGGATTGAAACTTCCCGCTCATCGGAACGTAATCTTTTGTGCTAACTTCATCGCCTCTGCGAGGATCCCGGCATGAATCCGATCGACCTGGTGGTGACTGTGTGTGCGTTGCTCTCGCCAGCGACCTGCGAGGAGCAACATCTGGTGTTCAACTATGCGGGGTCGCCGACGCAATGCGCGATGGCTGCGCCGCCCTATATCGCGCAATGGATTGGTGACCATCCGAAGTGGCAGGCGGTGCGGTGGCGCTGCGAATATCCGCATCCGAACGACAAGGCGTAAAGCCCTGAGCTGCGTTGCCGGTCGCGACTGGCTTAGGTCCTCATCCTGAGGAGCTTGCGAAGCAAGCGTCTCGAAGGATGGCCGCAGGGCGACAGACGGGCCTGCATGGTTCGTGACGCGCGTTCCGCGCTCCTCACCATGAGGGGATAACGCTCGTAACGCAGCCCCCGTTACTTGCTGCAGTCCTTCAGATCCTTGTCGGCGATCGAGAACACCGCATCCGCCTTGATCTCGATGTCGCGCACGATGCATTGCCGCGCATTGGGATAGCTGACCCTGGCGTCGTAGCGGCCGGGCTCGACGCCGGTGATGCGCAGCCGCTCGTCGTGGTCGACCTCCTTGTCTTTGTCGTTCAGGCACTGGTTCGGCCCCCACTCGGTCTTCCCGGCCGGGGAGAGCTGGAAGCCGGAGATCGCCTCCGTCGTCAGATTCCAGAGCCGGATACCCTTGCCCTTGGCCTGGGCGAGCGCCGCGCCCGGCATCGCAACCAACAGGATGCCGATCGCAATCAGCGTACGCCGCATGATGACCCTCCCGCGAAGATGTCGTTGGTCCAATTGACCATGAGTTCTCATTGCGATTCAAGCTGCAACGCCGCGAGCTCGGCCCTGATCTTGCCGAGTTCGGCCTCGCTGCGCTCCGCGCGCGGGATGGCAATCGGCACCTCGCGCACGATGCGCGCCGGTCGCGGCGACAGCAAGAACAGGCGGTCGCCGAGCCGGATCGCGTCATCCAGACTGTGGGTGACGAGCAACGTCATCACCGGACGGCGCGCCACCAGCGTCGCGATCTCGTCGCGCAAACGGCCGGCGAGTGCGTCGTCGAGCGAGGCGAGGGGCTCGTCGAGCACGAGCAGGTCAGGCTCGACGGCAAAGGCGCGAGCGAGCGCGACGCGCCGGGCGAGGCCAAGCGACAGCTCGCCTGGAAAATGACTGCGATGCGCGTCCAGCTCCAGGATCCTGAACAGCTCGGCGAGCTTGGCGTCGGTGACATCGGGTGCCGCAAGCCGCACATTCTGCTCGACCGAGCGCCATGGCAGCAGCCGCGGCTCCTGGAAAACCATACCGATCCGCGCTTCCGGCGGGCGCGAGACGCGTCCCTCGAAATCGCGGTCGAGGCCGAGGATAATGCGCAGCATCGTGCTCTTGCCGCAGCCGGACGGTCCGATCAGCACGCCGACCTCGCCGGATTGAAGCGCGAAGCTGACCGGCGCGAGCACCTCCTGCGTCCCGCCCGCGGCACTCTTGAACCTCTTGCCTGTGATATCGACCTCAAGCCGCACGGGGTCGCCATCGTGTTGCGCGGGCTTCGAACGGTTGCACCAGCGCGGTCTCGATCACGAGCACGACGGCGGCGAAGGTTAGCGAATAGGCCAGCAGCCGCGGCGTGTCGAACAGCTGGAAGGCGACGCCGATCTCGAAGCCGACGCCGTTGGGTCGCCCCAGGAGTTCGGCGACCAGCACGATCTTCCACACCAGCGACAATCCGGAGCGGGCTGAGGCTGCGATATAGGGCGCCAGTTGCGGCAGCACGACGTGGCGGAAAGCGCGCCAGCGCGGCATCGCGAACACGCTCGCCATCTCGTCGAGCGAGCGGTCGAGCGCGCGCGCGCCCTCGCGCAGGGTGACGATGGCGGTCGGCAACTTGTTGATGGCGATCGCCGCGATCGCTGCGGCTTCGGTGAGCCCGGCCCAGATATAGGCCAGCACGATCACGACCAGCGCGGGCAGGTTCAGGAGCAGGATTAGCCAGGGATCGCCGAGCCGGTCGGCGAGCTTCACCCGTCCCATCAGATAGCCGATGGCGCTGCCGAGCGACATCGCCAGCACGAAGGCGAGGCTTACGCGGGCAAGCGTTGCGCCGAGATGCAGGAACAGCGCGCCGCTCGATGCTTCCGCGACGACGACGTCGAGCACGGCGGGCGGGGAGGGCAGCTTCGCGGCGCCGACGAAGAGGGCGGCGATCCACCAGATCGCGAGCAACAGGGCAAACGACAGAAGACGCAGCACCTCACTCCCCGGCAACTGCGTGAAAGAACGTGCCGGGATCGAGCTCGGCAGCCGGGCCGACGAGGTCGCGGCCGCCGGTCTCGGCCAGCACGCGGTAGAGCACGCGCGCGTCCCTTTCTTCGTCATCGATGCTCCGGCGCGGAATGCCGTCGCGATAGCGCTCGCGATAAGTCTTGAGCAGGGTGGCATCGCTCGTGCCGGTGAGCGGTGCGATCTTGTCCCAGGCGGCATCGGAGGTCACCAGCAGCTGCTTGGCCTTGCGGGTCATCGCGATGAAGCGCGCCACCGCATCGCGATGACTTGCCGCCCAGGTTTCGTCGAAGACATAGCCGACCGCGGAGACCGCGCCCTTGGCGCCGAGTTTCGGCAATATGTCCTCGATACCGGCAAGGCGTCTAAAACCCTTGGCCTCCAGCTGTGCGCAGAAATTCCAGAAATTGAGGCTCGCATCCATCTCGCCGTCGAGCGCCTTGGCGGCGAGCAGAGGCGGAGCACCATAGACGATGGTCGCCTCCGATTTCAGGTCGATGCCGTCCTGCTTCATGCGCGCCTGGAGCAGCAGCCAGCTCTTGTCGATGGGACCGCCGCCGACGGCGAGCTTGCGGCCCTTCAAGTCGGCGAGCGACTTGATCGGCGAGGAGGCCGGCACCATCACCGCGCCGAGCGCGCTGGAATAGGGATAGAAGGTGAGCTTGGCGCCAAGCGTGCGCTCGCGAGACACCCACAGCCAGTCGGAGAGGATGATGTCGGCATTGCCGGCGCGCAGCGCGATCTTGCCGGCCTCGGGGCTCGCAAGCTCGGCGACGTCGAGCGACAGGTCGGCCTCCTTGTCGAGGCCGTTGGCGCGGATCGCGGCCAGCTCCCAGGAGAATGTTCCGGTCTTCTGCACCGCAAGGCGAATCGTATCCGCGGCGCGGCCGGGCCCGGTTAGCGTCAGCGCCAGCGCCACCGCGAGCGCCAATGATCCACCAAATGTTCTCATCACGTTGTGAGCCGTTTCCTCTGACAGAAGTGCTTTTCAGGACAATACGCATAGCATAGCTTCCGTCGCAACCAGCGGGAGGACGCTCATGAATCTGGCCGGACAGCTACGACCGATTGTCGCCGCATTGGCGGTGTGGGCTGCGACCGCGCTCGCCGCGCAGGCTGAACAGGCCAATGATTATCCGACGTCGGCGCGTGCCGAGTATGTCTATGGCTGCATGAAGGCGAATGGCGAGAGCCGGCAGGCGATCGAACAATGTTCCTGCTCGATCGACGTGGTGGCCTCGATCGTGTCCTATGAGCGCTACGTTACCGCAGAAACCGCGCTCAGCATGTCCCAGGTCCGCGGCAATCTCGGCGTCCAGTTCCGCACCTCGGAGCAGGCGAACTCGGCCGTGAATGATTTGAGGCGTGCCCAGGCGGAAGCCGAGGTGAGGTGTTTCTGACCGCTTGGTTGTACGACCACCGTATTCGTCATGCCCGGGCTTGTCCCCGGGCATCCACGTCTTGGCGGCACCTAAGATCGTGGATGGCCGGGACAAGCCCGGCCATGACGACCGGGAGCCTCACGTCCCCGGCTTCTCCACGTCCCACTCGTTCCGGAACACGTGTCCGTCCGTGTCCTTGGCTTCCGCGCGAAAACGCCTGGCGCCGTTGGATACATAGGTGAAGCGCAGATTTGGATCTTCCGAGATCGAGATGCCGCCTTCCATCGACAGCACGGGGCTGTCGTCCTGCGTCAGCTTGAGCTGGTTGATGAAGAAGGCGGGAATGTAGAGCTGTGTGACCTGGTCCATCTGCAGGCCGGAATTGTTGGGATGGCCGATCATGATCTGCGCTTCCCGCATGCGGCTCGCCGGGGCCTCCTCGCGCGCGAATTGGCGGTAGCGCATCTGGCCGAGCCGGTTCTGGGCCTCCTCGGCATTCTTCCCTGCTGGTGCCGAGCAGCCGCCGGAGGCCTTCACGTAGACTTTCGAGACATAGAGCTGGCCATCGCTGAGCTCGGCCACCGCATGAACGTCGGTGTAATTGTTGACGCGCACGCGGGTCGAGATTTCAGTGACGTTGGCATCCGGTCCGAGCTCGAACTTCGCCGCCATCGGCGCGGGATTACGATCGATCACCAGCGTGATCGAACGGATGCGGCGGGCATCGCCGGGCGAGAGCTTGCTGCGCAGGGTCACCGGCACGATGGCCGCGTCTTCGGCACGATACGGCATCTCGATTCCAATGACATTGCCGCCGTCATTCATCGGACGGCTGCTGAAGATGTCCTGCACCAGGCCCGGCCAGGGATCGTAAGCCTCTTCCGCCTGCGCCGGCACGGCGAATGCAATGCCGAGGAGCAGGGCGATCAGAGGCAGTCGGCGCGTGCATCCCGTCATGGTCATGGTCCCGCGGACGAAGCAACGTTTCACGCATCGTAGCGCGTCCGCTACTCCCATTCAATTTCCGAAAATGCTGCGGTTGCGTTGCGGGCGTTGTAGTCGTCGAACAGCTCCCAGTGCGGCCGTTCCGAGGCGGCGGCCCTGTCTGCAGCGGTTCGGATCGGCTCGCCCTTCTTGTTCGACGCCCGGATGTCCGCCAGCAGTGCCGTCAGATAGCGCCGTTCATCGGTCAGCGCGGCAGGCCATTCACTCACAGGTCCGTGACCGGGAACGACGCGCTGCGCCGGAATGCTCTCGAGTTCCGCGAGGATGCGAAGCCAGCCGCGAATGCTGCCGTCCATCACCGGAATATGGCGGAGGAAGATGAGGTCGCCAGTGAACAGCGTCTTCGTCATCTCATCGAACACGGTCAGGTCATTGTCGCTGTGCCCGGCCGGCCAAGCCCGCAGGTTGAGGCGGCGCGCACCGAGATCGAGCATCAGGGTGTCCGTGACGAGCATTGTGGGCGGCACGATTTTCACGGGAGATATCAATTCGTCGCCCATGATGCGCCTAAAATTGTCGAGATAGTACGGCCCACGGGCAGCGAGCGCCCGCGGCAATCGGCTGTGACCGACGAAAATGGTGTCCCCGGCGACGAAAGCCGCATTGCCGAAAACATGGTCGGGATGGCCGTGGGTATTGATGACGTAGCGGATCGGCTTGCTGGTGCGGGCCCGCACCGCCGCCAGCAGCGCCTCGCCCTCGCGAACGCTACCGCCGGTATCAATCACGGCCACCGCATCTTCGCCCACGATGAAGCCGACATTGGCGATGTCGCCCTCGTTCTCGCGGGTCATCAGGGCGATGGTCCCGGAGTGTACGAAGATTCCCGGCGCGACTTCGCTCACAGGCAATTCGGCCGCTGCGGCGCATGCTAGCGTCGCTGTTACCAGGGACAAGGCTGCGATCACGAGAGCGATGCGAGACACTTTTCAGCCTCAGTTCAAAGGTTGCGCGCATTGCACTGCAACAAAGAAAGCCAGCACAAAGTCTGGCAAAACATGGCGCGTCATGCGTTGCATGGCTAGCATTCAAACAAGCCTAGGAGGAAGCGCGATGACGGAGGCCGGACGACATCGTCGCTGGTTGCTTTCACTGAGTATCCTGGTTGCGTCTTGCGCGTTCGGCGACGTCGCCATAGCGCAGACCAACGAGACGGGTGACCTCTCGTTCGAACTGGTCGACCCCAAGGTGCTACGCGTCTGTTCCGACCCGCGCAATCTGCCGTTCTCGAATGAGAAGGGCGAGGGGTTCGAGAACAAGCTTGCCGAGCTGTTTGCGGACAAGCTCCAGAAGAAGCTCGACTATGTCTTTTTTCCGCAAGCCACCGGCTTCGTGCGCATGACGCTCGGCTCGCATCGCTGCGACGTCATCATGGGCTTCCCCCAAGGCGATGACCTCGTGCAAGGCACCAATCCCTACTACCGCACGAGCTATGCCTTGGTCGCGAAAGCAGGTAGCGGGCTGGAGGAGGTCGACACGCTGGAGGATGCCAGGCTCAAGGGCAAGCATGTCGGCATCGTCGCCGGCACGCCGCCTGCGACCAACATGGCCATTGCGGGACTGATGGGTGATGCAAAGCCCTATCCGCTCATGATCGACACGCGCTACGACAATTCGGCGCAGGCAATGATCGATGATCTCACGGCGGGCAAGATCGACGCCGGCGTGCTGTGGGGACCGATGGCAGGGTTCTACGCGAAGAAGGCGGGGTCGCTTCATGTCACGCCGCTGGTGAAGGAAACCACCGGGCCAAAACTGGTCTATCGCATCGGCATGGGCGTGCGTGGCGCCGACCAGAACTGGAAGCGGCAGCTCAACAAGCTGATCCAGGAGAACCAGGGCGAGATCAACAAGATCCTGCTCGATTTCGGCGTGCCGCTGCTGGACGAGAACGATCGGCCGCTTGGCGCGGAGACGACCAAGAAGGCACCATGAGGCAGACGCCATGAGGCGGCACCTTGCGGCTGCGCTGGTCGGCGCCGTGCTGGTGGCGCCGGTCGTTGCGCAGCAGCAGGAGCCGTTCGAGCCCGAAGGCTATCGCACCGACAACTACCGCGCGCCCGTGCCGCCGACGCTCGGCGGCGCGCGCGTGCTGTCGACGTCAGAAGCCGAGGCGATTTGGCGCGCGAAGAGCGGCGCCTTCATCGACGTGCTGCCGCGCGCGCCGAAGCCGAAAAACCTTCCCGCGGGTACCGTTTGGCGCGAGGCGCCGCGCAAAAATATTCCGGGCAGCATCTGGCTGCCGGATACCGGCTACGGCACGCTGCCGCCCGCCATGGACGACTATTTCCAGCGCGGCCTGGCGCGTGCATCACACGGCGATAAGAACGCGCTGCTCGTGATCTATTGCCTGGCCGATTGCTGGATGTCCTGGAACGCCGCCAAGCGCGCGCTCGCGTATGGCTACTCCAACATCGCCTGGTATCCCGATGGCACCGACGGCTGGGAGCGTGCAAAGCTTCCTACTGAGGAGGCGCAGCCCGAGCCGCGGCCGGAGCAATAGGCAAGAGATCGTCATGCCTGGGCTTGCCCGGGCATCCACGTTCTTGGTGCCTCGTGGCTGTGCGTGGATGGCCGGGACAAGCCCGGCCATGACGCCCTGTCGCACGTGGGAAGAGGCGAGGAAAAGCTTACTGCTTCTGCAACTTCGTCAGCGTGCCCGTCCCGTTATTGTCGGTCGCAGAGTAGCTCACCCTGTCGCCGGCGTGGACGGCGTCGAGCATCGCGGCATCCTTGGCCTTATACTCCTGGAGCGCGCCGGCGCCGCCTGCGCTGCCGCCGACTGTGCCCTTCTGCGTCTGCTGGATCGAAATCGTGCTGTTGAGCCGATCTATCCGGGTGACCATTCCGGTCAGATCGTCAGCGAATGCGCTGCTTGCGAGCATGCTGATGGCTGCAGCGCCTGCGAGGATGAATTTCGTGGTTCCCATCGAGGCCTCCCGATGCCTTGGATTACCCGTCGACAAGACATCCTAGACCGATTTGGTTCCGGCATATAGCACGGCGGCAGGTTAATGATCGCCATGGAGGCGCGGGAACCGGCCGCAAGCGGTCAATGAGGCTGACTCTATTCCATTTCCTGCTGGATCACGCGTCCAAGCGCAAACAGCCGCTGGTCGATGGTGGTGGGAACCTCGCAGACGAATCGCACCACCTTGTGGCGGTCCTCGAAAATGCGAGTCTTCCAGATCAGCTCGTTGCTGAGCGCATCGACCTTAGCCTCGTCGCGCGGCGTGGCGCCTTGGAGCGCCTGAAGCTGGACGCTCTCCTCGCGGATCTTGTCGGCGGCTTCGCGCTGCTTGCGGCTGACGCGTTCCAGCCCGCTCATGACCTGCGAGCGCTGAGCGTTGAGCGTGTCGAACAGGCCTGCGAACAGCAGTTTTGCGTTCGTGGTCTTGTCGGCCGCGGAGCCCGCCAAAAACTCCTTCACCAACTTCTCGCCCTCGTCCAGCGGCGTCTTGCGTGCCGACAGTTTGGCGACCAGCGCGCTGACCTTGGCGTCGTCCTTCCATTTGTTCTGCACGTCGTCGAGCGGAGGACCGGCCCATACGGCGGCGAGCGAAATTTCCGGCACTTTGGCCTGCGTGCAGGGCCAATCCGGATAGCGCGGATCGGCCGCGCGTGCCGCCGTGCTCGCGGCTGCGAGCATCAGAGCGGCCATGGCCAGAACCCGAACCGTCATCCTTCGCCTCCCGCAGGCCCCCGTCGCGCCAGCCCGCGCGAGGGATCATAGGCCAGAATCGCGCCGATCATGAAGACGATTGTGCAGGTCGCGACCACCGCCAGCGAGATCCAGTTGATCTGTCCGTACAGCGCGAAGCGGATCAGCTCGACCGCATGGGTGAACGGATTGGCCTCGCAAACATAGTAGAGATATGGGCTGCCCTCCTGCACCCGCCAGAGCGGGTAGAGTGCCGATGAAGCGAAGAACATCGGGAAAATGACAAAATTCATCACGCCGGCAAAGTTCTCCAGCTGCTTGATGCCGGAGGAGATCAGCATGCCCAGCGAGCCCAGCATCAGTCCGGACAGGATCAGGGCCGGCAGCACGGTGAGATAGCCCGATAGGGGAGGGGTGATGTCCCAGAACCAGGCTATCAGCAGGAACGCGTAGACCTGGAGCAGCGACACCGCGGTGCCCGCGAGCAGCTTGCAGAACAACAGGTAGCCGCGCGGCAGTGGGCTCACCAGCAGCGTGCGCATGTTCCCCATCTCACGGTCATAGACCATCGAGAGCGAGGACTGCATGCCGTTGAAGAGCTGGATCATGGCCATCAGCCCCGGCGCGATGAAGACCTCGTAGAGGATGTAGGTCTCGTAGGGCGGGATGATGGAGATGCCGAGCACCTGGCGGAAACCGGCGGCGAAGATGAACAGCCAGACCAGCGGCCGCACCAGCGCCGAGACGAACCGCTCGCGCTGGTGCAGGAAGCGCAGTCCCTCGCGCCAGACAATGCCCGTGAGGCAGGTCATGTATTCGGCGGCCGAGAAGCCGCGCTGCGCCTCGCGCGTGGTGATGCTGCTCATGCGCCGCCGCCCGGCAGGGTCTGCGCGCCGGTCAGGCGCATGAAGGCGGTGTTGACGTCCTGCGCGCCGGCTTCCGCGACGACGCGGCTCATCGGTCCCTGCGCCAGCACCTTGCCCTGATGCAGCACCACGAGATCGTCACCGGCCATGATTTCGTCGAACAGATGCGTGGCCCAGAGTACGCCGATGCCTTGCTCGCTCACGAGCTGGCGCACATGGCTGATGATGTCGGCGCGCGCCTTGACGTCGAGGCCGACGGTCGGCTCGTCCAGCAAGAGCAGGCGCGGCCGGTGCAGCAGCGCCCGGGCGATCTCCAGCCGCCGCATCTGCCCGCCCGAGAGATCGCGCACCTTGCTGCCGGCGCGCTCGGTAAGCCCGATGCGACCGAGCAGCTCGGCGGCTCGAGCGCCGGCTTCGCGGCGGCTGATGCCGTGGAGTGCGGCGTGATAGAGCAGGTTCTGCGTCAGCGACAGATCGAGATCGAGCGTGCGCGGCTGGAACACGACGCCGAGCAACCGCAGCGCCTCGCCGGGACTCTTGCTGATGTCATGGCCGAAAATGCCGACGCGGCCGGACTGGATGCCGAACAGGCGCGTGATCAGCGAGAACAGCGTGCTCTTGCCCGCCCCGTTGAGGCCAAGCAGGGCCGTGAAGCTCGCGGGCTGCACGTTGAAGGACACGTCCATCAGCGCGCGGCGCGGTCCATAGGCGTGGCTGACGTCGTCGATCGATAGCGCGGGCACGGTCGCCGGATCGGGCCTTGGTGTTTCGCGTTGTTCGGCGATGGGAACAGGGCTGGTCATGGCGCGATCGTGATACCCCAGGGCAGTTCGCCCACTTGAATGGTCTTGATCACCTTTTGCGCGGCGACGTCGATGACGGAGACGTCGTTCGAGACGCCATTGGTGGTGAGCAGAAATTTTTCGTCCGGGGTGAATGCCATGTGCCAGACCCGCTGTCCCACCAGCAGATATTTCGTCACCTTGCGCGAGGCGGTATCGACCACGGCGACGCGATTGGCGGGACCGAGCGCGATGAAGGCGGTCTTGTCGTCCCGGGTCATGCCGATGCCAACGGGCTGGATCGCCTCTTTCCTCAACCCCGGAATCTCGAAATTGATCTTGCCGGTCACCTCGTGCTTTCCGGGGTCGATGATCGAGACGGTGCCGCCGATCTCCGAGGACACCCACAATTCGGAAGCGTCGTGCTTGAATTCGGCAAAGCGCGGTCGCGCGTCGACCAGCACGTTGGCGACGATCTGGCGCGACGACGTGTCGATGAAATGCGCCATGTTGGTGGTCTCGGACGTGTTGATCAGCGTCTTGCCGTCCGGGCTGATGGTCATGCCCTCGGGCTCGACGCCGACCTGGATGTCGCCAAGGCGAGCGCGCTTCTCGAGGTCGATCACGGTCACTGTGTTGTCGTTCTCGTTGGCGACATAGAGGACCTTGCCGGCGGCATCCTGGGCGAACAATTCAGGGTCGGGACCGGAGGGCAGGCTGTCCACCACGGTTTGCGTCTTCGCGTCGATCATCTGGATCGTGTCGTCGTCGCCGACCGCGACCATCACGAACTTTCCGTCGCGCGTGAAGTCGATGCCACGCGGGCGCTGGCCGACCTTGATGGTCTTGGTCACCGTCCAGCTTTCGGTATCGATCACCGACACCGTGTTGCTCTTCTCGTTCGAGACATAGGCGATGAACGCATGCGCCGGCGCTGCCGCCAGCGCCAATCCGGACAGCAACCCAACACGCCACGCGCGGAACGTCCAAGTCCTCACTTTAATGTCCTCACTTCAGCTTGCATTTGCTCTCCGGGCGGTCATAGCCGAGCGTGTCGAGCTCGGAGACCTGGTGCAGGAAACCTTCTTGCGGCGACACCGACACCACCATGCGGCCATCGACCAGCAGGATCGGCTGGCGCAGCTGCAGGTTCCAGTCGCGCAAGGTCAGCTTCGTGCCCTTGAAGGCGGCGACCGAGAACTCCGGGCCCTTGATGAAATCGGTGACCTTCTTGACCTCGCCGGAATTGGTGCGCGACGTGGCCTCTCCGATCATGCGCACGGCGGTCCACGCCTGCATGTCGAGCGCAGTCATCCGCCGCGCGTTGAGCTTGACGAAGCGGTTCTGCATCTGGATCGCGCCCCACTGGTCCTGCGCAGCGTCCCAGCTCCGCGGCACGAGGCCGGCCGAGCCCGCGACAGGCCGTGGATCCCAGGTGCGATAGGGCAGGTAGGCGCCGAACACCTCGCTCTCGTCAGCGGCGACCAGTACATCATAGGCCGGAGCTTGTTGCGTGAACACCGGCATCTGCCGCTGGATCAGCGTCACGCCGGAGTCCGTGCGGCGCGCGCCGCCTTTGTCTTCGAAGCTGCGCTCCTGCACGATCTTGGCGCCGAACCGCGTCGCGGTGCGCCGGAGCGCATCGGCGAACAGTCTGTCCTCGTCATGCGAGCCAACCACGAGCAGCCAGCGCTTCCATTGCTTCCACACCAGATACTGACCGAGCGCATCGGCCAGCATTGCGCGCGTCGGCGCGGTGTGGATGACGTTGGCACGGCAATCGGCCTCGCGCAGCCGCTCGTCGATCGCGCCGGCGTTGAACAGCAACGTGCCGCGCTCGCGCAGGGCGTCGGCGACCTTCAGCAGCGTGTCGGCCGGCAGGTCGGCGATGATGAAGCCGTTGCGTGCGGCGAGCTCTGTCGCGGCCTGCACGGCATCTTCGCCCTCCTTGATACGACGCTCCTCCAGCGCAAATCGCTGGTTGAGGAATTTGCCGGTAGTGTTGTTGTCCTCGATGGCCAGGCGTGCGCCGGCGACGCCGTCATTCTCCGCGGGCTGCTCGACCAGCGACAGCGTTGATCTGGTGCCGGCGATTCCGAGATAGCCGACGCCGATCATGACAGGGTCGGCTGCGAGCGCACTCGTCGCAGCAAAACCCAGGCAGATCAGGCCGACCAACCATCGGATCATGTTTCCTCCAGATGTTCTCCCCGGCTTGACCGCCGATGGAGAATTGTCTCTGCTAAAGCATGACCGATTTGTCAGGGCATGCAACCCCGCATTTCGTCCTCACGCCGCCACGCCGGGAATCACGATCATGCGAGCGCTGATATGTTTCGCCGCTTTGCTGTTGACGGGCTCGGCCGCATTCGCCGATCCGCCGAAACTCGCGGTGTTCGATTTCGAACTGATCGACACCAGCCTGCCTGGCGAGTTCTACGGCTCCAAGCCCGAGGAAGCGCGGCTCGACCTCATCAGCGAGCAGTTGCGCAAGGCACTGGTTGAGTCAGGCAGGTTCCAGCTGATCGATATTGCGCCGGTCCGGGATGCGGCCCGTCACGCCAATCTGCAGGCCTGCGGCGGCTGCGACCTCAAGCTTGCCGGGCAGCTGGGTGCCGATTTGGAAATCACTGGCATGGTGCAGAAGGTCTCGAACCTGATCATCAATCTGAACATCTACCTGCGCGACGTGAAGACCGGCAACATGATCACGGCCGCCAGCGCCGATATGCGCGGCAACACCGATGAATCCTGGACGCGCACGATGAGCTATCTGATCCGCAACCGCTTGCTGGCGCCGAACTACGGCAAGCCGTGAGGGAGATATTTACCCCTTCAATCGCTCCGCATGCCAGTGCAGGTGATCGCCCATGAAGGTCGAGATGAAGTAATAGCTGTGGTCGTAGCCCGCCTGCCGCCGCAGCGTCAGCGGAATGTTGGCCTTGGCACAGGCCGCCTGCAGCAATTCAGGACGAAGCTGCTCTTTCAAAAAGTTATCGGCCTCGCCGACGTCGACGAGGAAGCCTGAAAACTTCGCGCCGTCCTCGATCAGCGCCACCGTGTCGTGGCTGCGCCAAATGTCCTTGTTCGGCCCGAGATAGCCGGTCAACGCCTTGATGCCCCAGGGCACGAGCGACGGCGCGACGATCGGCGCAAAGGCGCTGGCCGCGCGAAAACGGTGCGGGTTGCGCAGCGCGACCGTCAGCGCGCCATGGCCGCCCATCGAATGGCCCATCACCGATTGGCGCTTCGCATCGACCGGAAAATTTTCCGCCACGAGTTTCGGCAGTTCGTCGGTGACGTAGCTCCACATGCGATAATTGCTTGAAAACGGCGCTTCCGTCGCGTCGACATAGAAGCCGGCGCCAAGACCGAAATCATAGGCATTATTGGCATCGCCGGGCACGTCGGGGCCTCGCGGGCTGGTGTCGGGCGCGACGAAGATCAAGCCGAGCTCGGCGCAGGCTTTGCGGAATTCGCCCTTCTCGGTGACGTTGGCGTGCGTGCAGGTGAGGCCGGAGAGATACCAGACCACAGGCAGCTTGGCGCCCTGTGCGTGCGGGGGAACATAGACCGAGAACGTCATGTCGGTTCCGGTCGCCTGGCTGGCATGGCGATACACGCCCTGCACGCCGCCATAGGATGTATTGGTCGAGACAGTCTGGATCGTCATGCCGTTATGCTCCGTGGCATCAAACCACATCAGGATTGCAACGCTTGTGTGACCGAATTCGCGGCGGCCGTCAGGCCACGCCGCTGTCGATCGCCAGCCGCACCAGCTCGACAGAGGTTTTCACCCCGAGCTTCTGGCGCATGATGGACGAGGTGTTGGCGACAGTCTTGTAGGACGACTGCACCAGCCAGGCGATCTCGGATAGGCTCTTTCCGGCGCTGAGCAGCCGCAAAATCTCCATCTCGCGCGCGTTCAGCTTCGACAGCGGGCTTTGCGCCAGCGCGGGTCCCGCAAAGGCGATGCTGCGCGCGATCGCGCTCGGCAGATAGGTGCCGCCGCCGCCGACGGTGCGAATCGCCTCGACGAGATCGTCGGGGTCACCGGTCTTGGAGACATAGCCCTTGGCGCCGCACTCGATCGCCCGCGCGGCAAAAGCAGGGTCGTCGTTCATGCTGAACATGATGATCCGGGCCTCGGGCGCGCGCTCGAGGATGCGGCGCGCGAGCTCGAAGCCGGACACGGTCGGCAGGTTGATGTCGATGATCGAGAGGTCGGGGCGCTCGACGATGAAGACGCACTCGCCGTCTTCGGCGTCGGCGGCCTCCAAAATCTCGATCTCGCCCTCGTCCGCCAGCACGGCACGGCAGCCGGAGGCGACGATGGGATGATCGTCGACGATCAAAATGCGCATAGGCGTTCCTCGCGACAGCGTCTTGGCCTGTTTCGCGCCCGGCCGGGATTGCTGTACGCTTTCGATTAGATATCGGGCGCTTCGCCTCTGTCAACGTTATCGGACAAGGGGCAGGCCAATCCTTCGCGGGGGCACGGGCGATACCAATGTGGCAAAATCTATCCTTGCGCGGGCGCATCAACCTGCTGCTGGCGCTGCTGCTGGCGCTGGGACTCGCCGTCAATATCGGCCGCCAGGTCGCGGAAGCCGGGCCGCGCGTGCAGGCCGAGGACCAGAGCGTGATCCGGCTCGCGCGCGAATTCATCGAGATGATCGTTGCGGATCTCAACGAGGCGCCCGATCCGGATGCCAGGCTGAACCAGATCGCACGCGACCTCAGCCGCCTGCGCCATGTCAGCATCGCGCTTCGGGACGAAGCCGGCCGTCCGCTGACGCAGCCCCGGACCGACGCCGATGACGACACCCGCGCGCCGCCGGCCTGGTTCGTCAGCCTGGTTCATCCCGAGCAGACCGCGGTGAGCGTGCCCGTCTCGATCCATGGCAAGCCGGGTTCGCTGCTGATCACCTCCCATCCCGATGACGAGATCGCCGAGATCTGGGACGCCATCGTGACCCAGCTCGAGGTCGGCTCGGTGATCGCGCTGGCGCTGTTCCTGGTGATGATGAATGTGATCGGCCGGGCATTGGCGCCGCTCCAATCCCTTGCGGACGTGATGGCCGAGCTCGAAGACGGGCGTTATCAGGCGCGCGTCGCGCCGGGCGGCGCGCCGGAACTCGCCGCGATCTGCACCAAGCTCAACCATCTTGCGGCAACGCTCAGTGACGCCATCGAGGACAAGCGGCGCCTCGCCGAGCGAACGGTGTCGCTCCAGGACGTCGAGCGCAAGGAGATCGCGCGCGAGCTCCATGACGAGTTCGGGCCATACTTGTTCTCGCTACGCGCGCATGCCAGCGCGCTGGCGAAGCAGGCGGACGGACGCGCCCCGAATGCGGAGGCCGTGCGAAAACACGGCAGTGCCATGCTGGAGCAGATCAACGCGCTTCAGCAGTTCAATCGCCGCGTGCTGGAGCGCCTCCGGCCAGTCGGCCTGGCCGAGTTCGGCCTGCGCCAGGCGCTGGAATCGCTGTCGCGGCTGTGGCGGGAGTCGCATCCCGATGTCACCATCGAGACCGTGATCTCGCCGGCGCTTGGCGTCACCGGGGAGACCGCCGACCTCACCATCTACCGCATCGTGCAGGAGGCGCTCACCAACGTGTTCCGCCACGCCGGCGCGACCTCGGTTAACGTCGTCATCGAGCCGGTGGCGGAGGCGGCAAGCGACGGCCGCAGCTGTGCCCGGGTGCGGGTCAGCGACAATGGCCGCGGCATGGAGCCCGGCCAAAAGCTCGGCTTCGGGCTCGTCGGCATGCGCGAGCGGATTCTCGCGCTGGGCGGCACGCTCAACGTCGTCTCGGGTGACGGTGGTCTGACCGTAGAGGCCCTGGTCCCGACGGCAGCGGCCTGATCGCGTCGGGAAAAATTCCCGATTTGGTCGGGAAATTTGGTGCGATACGGCCCGACCTTTTGTGGCTGGCGCACGCATTCCTGCCGATTACACTCGTCTCGACCAACCGGGGGAAGATCAAAACAGTCGGTGGTCACGGATGGGAAGGCTGGGATGGGCGATCGTGTTTGGTTCAAGCGTTTTCGGTTCAAGCCTATTGGGTTCAAGCCTCTTGGGTTCAATCGTCGTTTGTTGATCGCCTTGGTTTCGACCGGGCTGCTCTCCGTCTTCGCGATCCCCGCGGGGGCCGCGCAGGACGAGGAAACCAACGTCCAGAACCTGCCGCCGGTCGAGGTGACGGCGCCGCCGCGGTCAACGGCGCGGCGCACCGCGTCATCGCGTCCGGTCGCGCACATCGGAGCGCCGTCATCCGCCAGCCCCAAGACGCGCCTCTACGTCTATCCGACCGCGCCGGGTACCGGCAGAGGTCTTGACGTCGACAAGGTCCCCTCGGCGATCAACGCCGTCGACGCCAGCCAGATCAAGCGCACCGGCTCGCTGAACATCACCGACGCGCTTCGCGACAACATCGCCGGCGTCAACATCAGCGAGGTTACCGGCAATCCATTTCAGCCGGATGTCGAATTCCGCGGCTTCGTTGCCTCGCCGGTGACGGGCACGCCGCAAGGCCTCGCTGTGTATCAGAACGGGGTTCGCATCAACGAGGCCTTCTCCGACGCCGTCAACTGGGACCTGATCCCGACCGCGGCGATCCGGTCGGTGACGCTCGTGACCAACAATCCCGCCTTCGGCCTCAACGCGCTGGGCGGCGCGATCAATTTGCAAATGAAGGACGGTTTTACCTATCAGGGCGCGGAGCTTGATCTCATGGGCGGCTCGTTCGGCCGCATTCAGGGCTCGGCGCAATGGGGCAAGACGGTCGACAAGAACTACGGCGTCTATGCCGCGCTCGAAGGCCTGCACGACAACGGCTTCCGCAATTTCTCCCAATCGGACGTGCGGCGCTTCTACGGCGACGTCGGTTACAAGGCGGGCGACAGCGAATTCCACGCCAACATGGGCGTCGCCAAGAACGATTTCGGCGCCAACGCCACCGTTCCCGCCGAGCTGCTCGACAAATATTGGGGCGCGACCTACACGACCCCGCAGACCACTTCCAACCGCGTCGGCTATCTCAACCTGACGGGCAAGGTCGATGCGACGCCGACCTGGACACTCGAAGGCACCGCGCATGTGCGCAGGTACGAGCAGAAGCTCGTCGACGGCAATCCGACCGACGCGCAGGAATGCACTGACCCGGGGCTCGCTGGGCTTCTTTGCTTCGGCGACGGCGCCACACCGGCAAACGGCGTGAACGGCCTGCCGCTTGCCAATCCTTTCGCGTCCGGGACCATCCTCGGCGAGATCGACCGGAGCTCGATACGTTCGACCACCTTCGGCGTGTCGGGGCAGGCCACCAACACCGACCAGCTGTTCGGCCACGACAACCGCTTCGTGATGGGCGCGACCTATGACGCCAGTGTCACGCGCTATAACGCCACCGCCGAAATCGGCACGATCGGAGAAAGCTACGTCGTCAGCGGCGGCGGCCTCTTCCTGGGGCCGACTGGCGTACCTGATACCGTTGCCGGCCCTGTCTCGCTGCGGACCGTCAATCAATATAACGGCCTCTACGCAATGGACACGTTCAATATCACGGACGCCTTCGCCGTCACCGGCGGCGGCCGGTTCAACGTCGCGCGCATCACGCTGGAGGATCAGCTCGGGACCGATCTCAACGGCGATCACACCTTCACCCGCTTCAATCCGGTAATCGGCGGCACCTACAAGATCACGCCGGAGCTGACGGCCTACGCCGGCTATTCCGAGGCCAACCGCGTTCCGACGCCGCTCGAGCTCGGCTGCTCGGATCCAGCCCGTCCCTGTCTGATTGCCGCGTTTCTCGTCTCCGATCCGCCATTGAAGCAGGTCGTGTCCAAGACCGTGGAAGCGGGCCTGCGCGGCAGCAGGGAGCTGAACATCGGCACGCTCGGCTGGAAAATCGGCGGCTTCCGCGCCACCAATTACGACGACATCGTCGCCGTTCCCGCAGTCGGCCGCACCGGCTTCGGCTATTTCTCCAACGTCGGCCGTACCAGGCGTCAGGGGCTCGAAGCTGAGGTCAACATCAAGTCGCCCACGCTTCAGTTTCAGGCGAGCTACGCTTTCGTCGACGCACGCTATCTCGACGCTTTCGCGCTCGGTTCCGAAAGCCCGTTCAGGGATACTGTCACCGAGACCATTCAGGTGCTACCCGGCAACCAGCTCCCCGCGATCCCGCGCCATCGCGTCAAGGTCGGCATCGACTATGCCGTCACCGACGTGTGGAAGGTTGGCGGCAACGCGCTGTTCGTCTCCAGCCAATATCTGGTCGGCGACGAGTCCAACCAATATACGAAGCTGCCGTCCTACACCGTGTTCAACTTGCACACGTCCTACCAGGTGACCAAGAACGTCCAGCTCTACGGCAAGATCGACAATATCTTCGACAGGCGCTACGCGACCTACGGACAGTTCTTCGACCGCGAAGCCGTGCCCAACTTCACCAATGGCGGTGCCGAGTTCACCGACCCGCGCTCGCTCAGTCCGGCAAGGCCGCGTGCGTTCTATGCGGGGATGCGGGTGACGTTCTGATCTTGGCTCGGTAAGCCCGGGTTGGCGCCGCCCGGCATGGCGTGTCACGCCGGCTCTGCTCTACCTCAAGCCGATTGACTCATTGTTCATGTTTTGTTCTTATGCTGCTCGTCCAGCCAAGGGAGCGAGCCATGGACAACCGCATCAACGAAATCCGCAGGATCATCAGGGCGTTACGCGTCAGCATGCGTGAGGCCGAGGCGATCATGCATGAGCAGATCAACAGGGACGAGGACTGCAGCTTCGTCGCAGGCGAAGTCATGAAGATGCGCACGGTAATGAGCGGGCTCGTTCAGGAGCGGGCCGCGCTCGGAGACACCGACCCGATCGTCGTCGCCAGCCTGTTCGTTCCCCGCCGTCGGCCGATGCCATCGCGCGTCGGGGTTGAGAAGCGCAGCCTTGTTCCGCCGCGAAAGATGGCACGAGCATGAAGGGGGAGAGGCCGACCTACTTCTCCGACATGCAGGAGCCGCCGGAATTTCTGAAGGCGCTTCATCATGCGCGGCGCCTGTCCTGCCTCGAGGGTTGGTGCCGCATGCACATCGAGGCCATCCAGGTTGCGATTGATCAGTACGCGGAGGCGGCTCTCGGTAACCGGGAGTTCTTCCTCAATAAGCCGCACAGCATCGGTGGAAGTCGCAGCGGCGGCGACGTGCCGTGACAGCGGTGCGTGTCAGCGTATCGACCTTTTGACATCTCCGATGATCCCGCCCGCCGGCGAAGCTTGGCGTCGCGTTGTTTTTACCGATTGGAAACCATAGCGAATGATCCTAAAATTGTAACGAAACTGTTCGGCTGTCTCTGCGTCGGTTCGTCGGAGGGCCCGTCCGATGACAGAGCACCAGTTGAGAGAGCAGGAATTCCAGATCGCGCGGTACCGGCATTTGGAGCGCGAAGTGACCGATCCACTTGCCGCCTGTCTGCTTCACAGCATCATTGAAGACCTGGAGGCCGAGCTGCGCAGGAATAGCCCGGATTGGCTCGGGCCGCGCGATTAACGCTTTGTTAGCGCTGATCGTGTCGATATGCGCGAGGAAATACCAGGGGAGACTGCTCCCATGTTGAAGTACGGCACCTACGCCGCCTGGTACAAGACGCCGCTCGATCAGGGGACCGGGATCGTCCATATCGCAGACGGACAGATCTGGGGCTGCGACAGCCTGATGACCTATCACGGCTCTTGCAAGGTCGACGGCGATCGCTTCACCGCCACCGTGTCGACGAAGCGCCATACCGACGGACGCGCAACCGTGTTCGGCGTCGACGATGAGCTCACGCTGGACATCGAGGGAAACTGCCCGGGCAAGGTGGCGACCTACACGGCGACGGCAGCGCAAGCGCCGGGAATGATCCTCCAGGGTACGCTGATTCTGACGGAACAGCAGGCGCCCGCACCTGAACGAACCGGGCAGATGCCGCCGTTCAATCCCGACAAGCTGCCAAAGTTGCCGAAGCGCTCGCGCTGATCGCGGAAGCCCGCGCGCCACCGCGGCGGAAGGACCTCATGTCTGCTCCCGACCCAGGCAGACATTCCGCAATCCAGGCTCGCCAAGCAACGAGAACGGTCCCGTCGTTGGTCATGGCAACACCGAGCCAATTCATCCGCGCTGGATTCCCGCCGTCATCAAGCGATCACTGCGAATACGAAAGCTGATCTTCCGTGACGACTCGCTCGATTTTCTCCGACTTGCACTTGATGCGGTATCGGAGACGTCCATCGGACTCGATGGGCATATGCTGGACGATGGTGTAAATCATCGGTGGCTCAGTTGCGGCACGTCCTTGTGGGCCTTGGGGCTGGTGGCGAACGTCTTCATTCAGCTTGTAGGCATACGACATATATCTACCTCGAATTCACGGTGGCTCTGACGCGGGTCAGTCATTGTATCCCTGGCAGGACAGGCGCTTGGTCAAGCGGAAGAGGTTACCACAGTCTGATGCGGTCAAACCGCGTCATAAGTCAGTCGTTCTCTTGCTTGACCGGTGCAGACAGACAATCGCCCAGAGCGGAGCGGCGATGGCTGCAGCATACGCCATATTTGCGAAGTTTGGTCGTAATTTCCGAGCGGTATATGGCATTCTGTGAGCCTACGGGCCCTCGTATCGAGGGAACTGACAACTTCCTTGCCGGATTGGGCTGGAATTCGAATGACGGTGGGGCTGGTATTTCGGCTTTGGGGTAGCTCTGCCGACGATCGCCCTAGCCCCTTTCGGACAACTTTGTCGCATTCCGCAATCCTGCATCCTCGGCCCTCGGCTCGCCCGCTTCTCAAACGACCCGCGATTCGCCATGGTGCCACCGAAAGAGCATCACCCCGGAGCACGATCAATGTCGGACAAGGTCTCGCGTCGCCAGTTCGCCACGCTGGCGGGATTGTCCGCAGCCGGAATCGCCAATCCTCTCGAGGTCGCGGACGCCAAGCCCGCATCGCCGCCGCGAAACGTGGACGGTTTCCCCGCGGGCTTCGTCTGGGGCACGGCGACCTCGTCCTATCAGGTCGAGGGCGCGGTCAACGAGGACGGGCGAGGGGCCTCGATCTGGGACAAGTTCGTCCGCATCCCCGGCAAGATCGAGGATGGCTCGACCGGCGACCGCGCCAACGAGCACTATCACCGCTACAAGGAGGACATCGCGCTCATCAGGGAGCTCGGCTGCAAGGCCTATCGCTTCTCGGTGGCCTGGCCGCGGCTGTTTCCGGACGGCGACGGCAAGCCCAACCCGAAGGGACTCGATTTCTACAACCGCCTGGTCGACGAACTCCTCAAGAACGGCATCGAGCCGTGGCTGACGCTCTATCATTGGGACCTGCCGCAATCGCTCCAGGACCGGTTTGGCGGCTGGCGGTCGACGGAGACCTGCAAGATCTTCGGTGATTACGCGGCCTATGTCGCCGAGCACCTGACCGATCGCGTCAAGAACGTATTCACACTGAACGAGAGCGGTCGCTTCGTCTATTTCGGCTACGGCATCGGCATCGACGCGCCCGGCGTGACGCTGCCACAAGCCGAGGTCAACCAGATCAGGCACAACAGCGCGCTCGCGCACGGGCTTGCGGTGCAGGCGGTACGCGCCCATGGCCGCCGTGGCACCAGGGTGGGGCCGGCGGAGAACATCGATGCCTGTGCCCCCGCGATCGACACGCCGGAGAACGTCCGCGCCGCAGAGATCGCGCTGCGCGAAATGAACGCCGGCTATCTCAACGTCATCATGACGGGCCAGTACACCGACGCCTTCCTGAATTTCGCCGGGCGCGACGCGCCGAAATACACGGATGCGGAGCTGAAGATCATCTCCTCGCCGGTCGATTTCCTCGGCCTCAACATCTACGCGCCGCAGAACTATGTGGTGGCCTCCGACCAGGGCGCGGGCTTCATGCCGCTGCCGATCCCGAAATCCTTCCCGCACATGAATTCGGACTGGCTGCGCGTCGGCCCCGAGACGATCTACTGGGTGCCCAAGCTGGCGGCAAAGATCTGGAAAACGGACGCGATTTATATCAGCGAGAACGGCACCTCCGGCGACGACGTCGTGACGCCCGACGGCAAGATCTACGACACCGACCGCATCATGTATTTGCGCAACTACCTGGCCCAGCTCCAGCGCGCCACCGCCGAAGGCGTGCCGGTGCGCGGCTATTTCCTCTGGAGCCTGATGGACAATTTCGAATGGGTATTTGGGCTCAACAAGCGCTTTGGGCTCTACCACGTCAATTTCGATACGCAGGTGCGTACGCCGAAACTCAGCGCCAGCTTCTATCGCAACGTGATCGCGAAGAACGCAGCGGGGGTTTGATTGCTCTCCCTCGCCCCGCTCTTGCGGAAGGGCGACGAGCTTGGCTCGCGTTGAGAGGGCGGGGTGAGGCGGTTCCGCCAGCGCGCATTGACTCCCTTCGCCCGCTGATTCAAAACGCTTCCAACCGTTCAACAAGAGGATAATGCCAATGATCGACGCACTCATCATCGATGCCTGCCGGACCCCGCGGGGCGTTGGCAAGGCCGGCAAGGGGGCGCTCTCGGGCATTCATCCGCAGCAGCTGGGAGCAACCGTGCTGCGCGCGCTCGCGACGCGCACCGGCATCGACACCGCCGACGTCGACGACGTCATCTGGGGCTGCAGCGCGCAGGTCGCAACGCAAGGCGGCGATCTCGGCCGCATGTCGGCGCTGGACGCCGGCTACGACGTGCGCGCGAGTGCCGTAACGCTCGACCGCTTCTGCGGCTCCGGCATCACCGCCGTCAACATGGCCGCAAGCTCGATCATGTCGGGCACGGAGGACCTCGTCGTCGCCGGCGGCTGCGAGATGATGTCGATGGAAGGACGCCGCGGCGGCGGTCCGATGATGATGGACAACGGCAATCTGCGCCTGCGAGCGCGGCATCCGCAGTCGCATCAGGGCGTCTGCGCCGACGCGATCGCGACGCTGGAAGGCATCACGCGAAGGGACGTCGACGCGCTCGGCCTCGAAAGTCAGAAGCGTGCCGCGCATGCGATCGCGAACGGCCACTTCAAGAAGAGCCTCGTGCCGGTGCATCGCGAGGACGGCAGCCTCGCGCTCGACCATGAAGAATATCCGCGGCCGCAGACCACGATGGAAGGGCTGAGCGCTTTGAAGCCCGCATTCCCCGCAGTCGCCGACCATGCGCTCGACGACAGGGGCACGACCTATCGCGGCCTGATCCTGCAGAAATACCCCGACCTCGAGATCGACTTCATGCACCACGCCGGCAACTCGTCCGGCGTCGTCGACGGCGCCGCCGCGATCCTTCTGGCTTCGCCCGCTTACGCCAGGGCGCACGGCCTGAAGCCGCGCGCCCGCGTCGTCGCGATGGCGAATATGGGGGACTCGCCGACGCTGATGCTGAACGCGCCGGTGCCGGCGACGCGCAAGGTGTTGGCGAAGGCGGGGCTGACCATCGACGACATCGACCTGTTCGAGATCAACGAGGCCTTTGCCGTGGTTGCGGAAAAATACATCCGCGACCTCAAGCTCGACCGCGCCAAGGTCAACGTCAACGGCGGCTCGATCGCGCTCGGCCATCCCATCGGCGCCACCGGCTCGATCCTGATCGGCACCCTGCTCGACGAGCTTGAACGGCGCGACTTGAAGCGCGGTCTCGTCACCATGTGCGCGGCCGGTGGCATGGCCCCGGCCGTCATCATCGAACGTATCTAGCGCGAGCGAAGCTCGTCGCGCTCCCTAGAAATAAGGGAGAGAAAGTACCCGCGATCGCCACATCACGACGATCTAGGCTTATTTTCCAGGGTGAATCGCGACCGGACTCCGACAAAGAGGCCGGTCATCGCTTGTCGAAAGCATCGAATCAGCTTTAGCAAGGCTGCGTGCGGGCCTTTGAAACAAGGTAAAATCCGCTGCCTGAGGCTTCTCCCGCTCCGGAAGTGGCTAAAAAGCAGGGTTTTTTGCCACAGAGGGCCAAAAAAGCCCGTAAAACCCCGACAAAACTGTGCAGAAGGCTATAGGCCTTCACCGGTTGGTCTAATATGCAGCCGTCAACGAATCAGAGGAGACACGATGGCCACCCAAATGTCGAAATCGCAGCTGATCGAAAAGATCGCGACCACCACCGAGCTTTCCAAGCGTGACGTCAAGAGCGTCATGGAGACGCTGACCGACGTCGGTCACAAGGAGCTCAAGAAGAACGGCCTGTTCCTGGTGCCGGGCTTCGCCAAGTTCGTGGTCATCAAGAAGCCCGCCACCAAGGCGCGCAAGGGCACCAACCCGTTCACGGGCGAAGAGATGATGTTCAAGGCCAAGCCGGCCCGGAAGATCGTCCGCGCCCGCCCGGTCAAGGCCGCCAAGGACGCCGTGGGCTAACAACGCAAAGGCCCCCTCGAGCGAGGGGGCCTTTTGTTCGGGGCTGTCGCGAGGACTTGAGACGGAGGGCTCAACCCTTGCGGCGCTTCGCGCGGACCGGGATCGGCTGAAGCCGCGGTCCGGATGCCGCCAGCGCATCGCGAACCCCGTCTATGGCGCGATCGAGCAACTGGCGCAACCGCTGCGTCTTTCGCGATTGCTTCGCTTTTTCCAGCAGTTTCTTCATCGCATTCACTCCGCCGCTTCGACCTTGGCCTCGATTTTGGCCTCGGCCGGCTCGAGCGCCGCGGCGATGGCTTCGTCGACGCGCTCCAGCCAGATGAATTCGAGGTTGTCCCGCGCGCTCTGCGGGATATCGTCGTAATCTCGCTTGTTGCGCGCTGGCAGCATCACCCGCTTCAGGCCCGCGGCCGCGGCTGCCACCACCTTCTCCTTGATGCCACCGACCGGCAGCACCAGGCCGCGCAGCGAGATCTCGCCGGTCATGGCGGTGTCGCTGCGCACCGTGCGATTGGTGAGCAGGGACGTCAGCGCCGTGAACATCGCAACGCCCGCGCTCGGTCCGTCCTTCGGGGTCGCGCCTGCCGGCACGTGAACGTGGATGTCGCTCTTTTCGAACAGCTGCGGATCGATGCCGAGCTGCGTGGCCTTGCTCTTCACCAGCGTCATCGCAGCCTGCACGCTCTCGCGCATGACCTCGCCGAGCTGGCCGGTCAGGATCATGCCGCCGCGGCCTGATACCCGCGAGGCCTCGATGAACAGGATGTCGCCGCCGACCGGCGTCCAGGCCAGGCCAGTGGCCACGCCTGGAATGCTGGTGCGCTGCGCGATCTCGCCTTCGAAGCGCGGCTGGCCGAGCACAGTGCCGATGTCCTTTGGCGTCACGACGATCTTGGCAGCCGTGCCCTCGGCGACCTGCACGGCAGCATGGCGGAACAGCTTTCCGATCTCCCGCTCGAGGTTACGCACGCCGGCTTCGCGGGTGTAGCCCTTGACCACCAGCTTCAGCGCCTCCGGCTCGATCTCGGCCTGCTCGGCGGTCAAGCCGTTGGCCTCGAGCTGCCGGCGCACCAGATAGCGCTTGGCGATCTCCAGCTTCTCATCCTCGGTGTAGCCGGCGAGGCTGATCAGCTCCATGCGGTCCAGCAACGGACCCGGGATCTGGTCCAGCATATTGGCGGTCGCGATGAACACCACGCGCGACAGGTCGAAGGGCACGCCCAGGTAATTGTCCCGGAACGTCCCGTTCTGCTCGGGGTCGAGCACCTCCAGCATCGCGGCGGAAGGATCGCCCTGCACGCCGCGGCCCATCTTGTCGATCTCGTCCAGCATCATGACGCAGTTCCGGGCGCCGGCCTTCTTGATGCCCTGGATGATGTTGCCAGGCAGCGCGCCGATATAGGTGCGCCGGTGGCCGCGGATCTCGGCCTCGTCATGCACGCCGCCGAGGCTGACGCGCACGAAGGGACGGTCCATCGCGCGTGCGATGGACTGGCCGAGCGAGGTCTTGCCGACGCCGGGCGGTCCGACGAAGCACAGGATCGGCGCCTTGCCCTGCGGCGCCAGCTTGCGCACCGCCAGATATTCGATGATCCGGCTCTTGATCTTCTCCAGGCCAAAGTGATCGGCGTCGAGGATGCGGCGCGCTTCCTTGATGTCGATCGGCTTCTCCGCGGGCAGTGCCCACGGCAGCTCGATCAGCCAGTCCAGGTAAGTGCGGACCATGCCGGCCTCGCCGGCGGCCTCCGGCATGCGCTCGTAGCGGCGCAGCTCCTTCTTCGCATGTGCATCGGCCTCGGGCGGCATGTTGGCCTTGGCGATGGCAGCGGTCAGCTCGGCCACCTCGGCCGCCTTGCCGTCGCCTTCGCCGAGCTGGCGCTGAATGGTCGCCATCTGCTCGCGCAGGATCGCTTCGCGCTGCCGCTCGTCGAAGCTGGCGCGGGTCTGCTGGCCGATCTCGTTGCTGATGCGCAGCACCTCCAGCCGTTCGGCCAGATGCTTCGACACCTTCTCGACACGCAGAGCGAGGTCGATGGTCTCCAGCACCTCCTGCTTGTCCTGCGGCTTGATGTCCATGAACGAGGTCGCCAGGTCCGCCAGCGCGCCGGGCGCCGTGGTGCCCTGGAACATCGCGACCAGTTCGGGCGGCGCCTGCGGCAGCAGCTCGATCGCCTCGATGGCCTGGCGCTGCAGGTTCAGCCCGCGGGCCTCGATCTCGGGCGTGCTGGTGGTCGGCTCCGGAATCTGCTGGATCCGCGCGGCCGGGAACGGCGTCCCCGGCAGGAAGTCGAGGATGCGCGCGCGCTGCACGCCCTGGCAGACGATGTGATGGGTGCCGTCGGGCGCGGTGATGTAGCGCACGATGTTGGCGATGGTCGCGACCCGATAGAGGTCGTCCGGTCCGGGCTCCTCGGTCTCGGGGCTGCGTTGCAGGACGATGCCGACCGGTCGCTGCTCGCGCAGCGCCTGTTGCGCGGCGGCGACCGACTTCGGCCGCGCGATCGCGATCGGCGCGATGGCGCCGGGGAACAGCACCATTTCGCGCACGGGAATGATGATCAGCGCGTCTTCGGGAATCTTCACGTCGGAGTTGCTCTGGGGATTGGTCGGTGCGGTATTCATTGGTTCGGTGGTCATGATCGACCTCAGGATTTGGCGAGGCGCAGCGCGACGCAGCCGTCCATCACGAAGCGGCTGATGGCGTAACGGCCAACGGGCAATGCAATGCGGCGCTCAAAACGCCCCTGCGGCAGTTCGAGCCGGTGGATGCGGGCGTTGCGAAGCTCTGGCGGAAGGGTGCGCTGGCCGGAGATGACGAGCACGCCGTCATGGATGACAGTCTCGACATTGTCGGGATTGACGCCGGGAAGCGCGACCAGGATCAGGAGCTCATGCTCGGTTTCGAGCACGTCGATCGGCGGCTCCCAGCAGGCTTCCTGCCGGCCGAACTGCTGGCGCAGCCGTTCGGCGCGGGTCAGCGAGTCCAAGGCTTCGGACAGCATCCAGTCGAGGGGATTTTTGGGTTGCATGATGCGGGCTCGGCGGGTGAGGAACGCTGAATATGGGGCCGGTTCCCGAGAATTCCAGCCCGGCTGCGCGCAGGTGCCATGCGGATCGTGCGATCCGAAAACAAGCGCCGCGGCCTTCCGGGCCGCGGCGTTCCGTCGTCACCCTATGTGTGCCTCAGGCCGCCTGGCGGTATTCCTCTTCCGCCTCGAGGTTGATCACGGAGGTGGCGAGCTCGGTCAGGGCGTGATCTGTCGCCTCTTCCTCGTCCAGCGTCGCCTGCAGCAGCTTTGCCGCGTCCTGCATGCCGAGCTCCTCGGCCCAGGTGCGCAGCGTGCCGTAGCGGGAGATTTCGTAATGCTCAACCGCCTGCGCGGCTGCGAGCAGGCCTGCGTCGAGCGCAGGAGCGTTCTTGAACTCCTTCATGATCTCGGCGCCTTCGTCGGTGATGCCGTTGATCGCTTCGCAAGGCTTGCCGCGGGCCGGCTTGCCCAGCATCTTGAAGATCTGCTCCAGACGTTTGACCTGGCCCTGGGTCTCGCGCAGATGCTTGTTGAAAGCCGCCGCGAGCTCCTTCGAGTTGGCGGCCTTGGCCATCTTGGGCAGGGTCTTGATGATCTTGTTCTCGGCGAAATAGATGTCCTTGAGCGTCTCCAGGAATAGGTCGCTCAACATCTTCGGCGCCTGACGGGCGCGGCCCGTCGACGATTTCTTGGTTGTGCGCTTCTTCGCTTTTTTGGCCATAAATCCTCCTCTTGAGGCGACACGGGAAGGCATCGCCTTCCTCAATCCTCAGGCGATCCAAGCCTTTCGGTGAACGAAAGTTCCAAACGGCAAGCTGCACTCGGCGCGTCGCTCAGGTCGGACGCTTGTACGGGTCTTCCTGGCGCTGCCGCTCTTCCGTCGCGCGGTCGAGACGGGCCCGCTCGCTGCGACGGAGGTGACCGGCCTTCATCACTCCGTAGACGAGGGCGCCGCCAAGCACGAACGCGCCGATGAACCAGAGCCAAAGCATCTGGGTCGAGGCGTGGCCCAGCAACATGCTAACACCGCTGTCGCTCATAGATGATCTCCACCATGTCCCTTGCGGTCATGGTCAGCTAAGTCGGATGGCGGAAGGTCGTTCCTCAACCAGCCCTCGTCGCATGCGGCGCCTCACACCGGATTGGCGACAGGCTGCCGCACCGAACTCCCTCTCGGCTCGCCCGCACGTGCGGTGAAGTCCCCGGCCTCGGTCGAGGTCCGCAGCCATTTCGTCACATCGCCGATCGCCTCCCGCGGCGATCGGCCGAATTTCCTCAAGCCCCGGAAATATTCCAGCTGAAGATGGGCCGAGGTGCCGCGCTTGGGGATGGTCTTGAGATGCTGGATATCGTCCTCGATGCGAAGATGCGCGATGTCGGGCGCCAGCATGGCGATCACCGTCTCAAGCCAGGTCCTGAACGAGACCGGCTCGAACGACACCAGGTCGATATACGTCCCGTCGGTTCCGTAGCGCTGGGCACGCCAGCGGTTCTCCTCGATCAGCGCGCGGTGCACGGCCGAATGGGTGGCGTTAAGATCCGGATGGTGCACGGCGTGCCTGACCAGCGCGCGAAACAGCGCCGCGATCGCCACCGAGTCGGCAATTGCCGTGCAGCAATCGGTGATGCGCAGCTCCAGGGTGGGATGTTGGAGCGAAGGCCGGAGCGCCCACCACACATAGGTGGCATTAGGGACGATGCCTGCATCGACCAGGGTCTTCACATAGGTCTCGTATTCCGCGAGGTTGCGAAACATTTCGGGAAAGCCGGTCCGGGGCAGGGCGTCGTTTGCGGCATTGCGGTAGCCGAGCAGTCCCGTGGGGTAGCCGCACCAGAACGGCGACGAGGTCGACAGCGCCAGCAGCAGCGGCAGGAATGGCACGAGGCGGTGCATGATCTCGACCCGGTGGTCTGGCTCGGGCACCTCGACGTGAACGTGCAGCCCGCTGATCGGATTGCCCAGGCCAACCATCCCGAGGTCGCTGATGACCTTGCTGTAGCGGCGCTTGCGCGTCATGCGCTGCTGCTGGGGTTGAGCCAACGGATGCGTCCCCGCCGCGACGATGCCGACCCCGTGCTCCTTGCCGACCTCGGCCAGGACCGCGCGGTAGTGTGCAAGCTCAGTGACGGCATCGGCTGAAGTCGCCAATGGCGGCGTCGCCACTTCGATCTGCGATTGTAGGATCTCGGTGGTCAGCCGCTCCCCAAGGCGTTTCTGGGCGGCTGCCATATAGGGCTTGGGCAGCTCAGACTTCGGTGCCGCCGATTGGCGGTTGACCAGAAAATATTCCTCCTCAATGCCGAAGCGGTAACGGTGCATGACCTACGCTGCCCCTTGCGCCTTCGCATGCTGACGAACCGCGTCTCCGAAGGCAGAGAGAATGCGGGCCGACGCGTGGTCGGAGCTCGCCCAATAATCCGGATGAAAGATCGTGCCGAGCGCAAAAGCGCTCGCGCCTTCGACGCTGACGGCCTCGACCGAGCCGTCCTCGGCCACGGCCTCCGCCACAAGCCCCGGTGCGAGATCGGCGATCAGGCAGCTGTGCAGAGAATTCACCGAGATGGCGTCTGTGCCGCAGATCTGCTGCAACACGCCGCCTTTGCGCAGCGTTACTTTTTGCCGCAGCCGATAGCGGGCATCCTCATTGTCCGCCTCGGGCGTGCCGTGGCGTCGATCCTCGGGCAGATCGTCCGGCTCTTTCGCGAGCGTGCCCCCAAACGCGACGTTGAGCTCCTGGATTCCACGGCAGACGAACAGAGCGGGAATGCCGCGCGCCAGCGCGCGCGGAATCAGGCGTAGTGCGACCTCGTCGCGGAATTCATCAAATGGACCATCGCGCGCTTCGTCGGCCGTTTGTCCGTAACGGGAGGGATGGACGTTGGTCTGCCCCCCGCCGATGAAGAGGCCGTCGAGGCGGTCGAGATACGCATCGACATCTGCTTCCGGTGCCGCGGGCAGGACCCGCGGCACGGCGCCCGCGACGAGGCCGACGGCGTTGACGCAGATCAAGGCGACCGAGGCCAGCTGTTCGCCGCGCGCAACCATGGAATCCGAGAGGATGCCGACCTGTGGCGCGCCGCTGCGGGCTTGCCACTGGCCACGGGATGCGGTGAGCCGCCACTGCTGAAGACCGTACGCCACTGCGTCCGCGGCGCCGCCGAATTGGTGAATGGCGGCCTGGAGTTCTCTGACGTTTGTCCCTAATCGAAGCGCCCAGCGGCTGCAGGAAATGGGATCGTGCGGATCAATTCTGGAATGGGGCTCGTGCAATTGTCTGGGCTGCTTCTATTGGTGTGTCGATGCCGAGGGCAACGGCAATCCTGCAGAATGGTTGCTTCGCGATTGAGCTGCTTGATGTTTTTGAGCACACGCTGAACTAACTTTTGTTATTGCGACGTGCTTGGGCCGTCGGATCGGAAGAGGCGCCATGATCGATTTCTCCCTGTCCGCCTTCGTGACGCTGCTGCTGGTGGTCGATCCCGTTGGTCTCGTGCCCGCCTTCCTCGCCGCGACCGGAGGAATGCCCGACAAGACCAAACGCACGATCGCGCTGCGCGCGCCGCTGATTGCGGCGTCGATCCTGGTGGTGATCGCCACGATCGGAAACTGGTTGCTGCGCCAGCTCGGGATCGGCATCCCCGCGTTCCAGATCGCCGGCGGGCTGCTGCTGTTCGGCGTGTCCTACCAGATGATATTCGGCGACCGTCCGCATCGCGAGGCCCGCGAGGCCGACAAGGCAACCTCCGAGCATGCCTCCGACGTCGCGGTCTTCCCGCTGGCCATCCCGATGATGGCCGGTCCCGGCGCGATCGCGACCACGCTGCTCCTGACCGGCGATGCAGGCTACGGGCCGAGGCTCGCGATCATCATCGCGGTCGTGCTCGCCGTGTGCCTGCTCTGCATGCTCTGCTTTGTCTCGGCGAGCCTGATTGCCCGCACCCTCGGGCGTACCGGAAATGCGGTGCTGTCGCGCGTGCTCGGCATGTTGCTCGCGGCCTATTCGGTGCAGTTCGTGATCAACGGAATCGCGGCCGTCCGGGCGGGCCTGCCCTAGAGCTGCGACAATCTGTTAATAGTTTGATTTTCATGTTTATTCCATGATGCCATGAGGCAGCTGACGGGATCGTGCGCGACCCGGTCCGCTTTCTCTTGCGCTGCCACATTGCTTTGACGTACTCCCCGTCTGACAGGCGCCCACCGTCAGGAAATCGAGATGTCGATGACAGCGGACGAGCTCGACAAGAGACAGGCCATCATCGGCGCCTGCCGCCGCATGAATGCGCTCGGCATCAACCAGGGCACCTCGGGCAATATCAGCGTCCGGCATGTGGACGGGCTTCTGGTCACCCCGACCAGCGTGCCCTACGACGCCATGACGCCGGACCAGATCGTGTTCATGACGATGGACGGATCGCACGCGCCCGATCAGAAGCCGTCCAGCGAGTGGCGCTTCCACCTCGACATCCTGAAGGCCCGGCCAGACGTCGACGCCGTCGTCCACGCCCATCCGACCTATTGCACCGTCCTGGCGATCATGGGCCTGGAGATCCCGCCCGTGCACTACATGATCGCAGCCGCCGGCGGCGACAGCATCCGTTGCGCGCCCTATGCCACCTTCGGAACGGCGGAGCTGTCCGAACATGCCGTGCGGGCGCTGGAGGGCCGGCTTGCCTGCCTGCTCGACCATCACGGCATGATCGCGATCGGCAAGTCGCTGGACAAGGCGATGTGGCTCGCCGTCGAGGTCGAGACGCTGGCGCGGCAATATCACGGCTGTCTCCAGATCGGAGAGCCGCCGCTGCTGTCGAGCGCCGAGATCGAGCGGGTCCGCCAGCGCATGTCCGGTTACGGCAGGTCGGAAGAGTAGGGCGGACAGAACGTGTTCCTGCGGATCAGACATCTCGCCGACCGCAAGGGGACGAACCGCATCATGGTTCGGCTGCGGGCGCTGCTGCGCAGCAACGAATTCTATCTGATCCCGCTGGCGCTGGTGATCGGCACGCTCGCCGGCGCCATCGTGACGCTGATGGCCGAGATTGCGCAGATTGCCCACATGGTGATCTACGGCATTCCCATCGACGTCCGCCTGTCCGCCAATACCAGCGTCAGTCCCTGGGCCGCGCTGATCGCGCCCGCGCTGGGCGGGTTGGTGCTTGGTATCATGGAGTGGTGGCGGCGACGGCTGAAGCTCTCCAGCGCGGTCGATCCGATCGAGGCGAACGCGCTGCGCGGCGGCAATCTGTCGATGCGCGACAGCGTGGTGGTGTCCAGCCAGACGCTGATCTCGAACGGCTGCGGCGCCTCCGTCGGCCTCGAGGCCGGCTATACCCAGATCGGCTCGGGTATCGCCTCGTTGCTCGGCAAGTTCTTCAATCTGCGCCGCAACGATCTGCGCCTGATCGTCGGCTGCGGTGCCGCTGCGGCGATCGCGGCGGCCTTCGGTGCACCGATCACGGGCGCCTTCTACGCCTGCGAGCTGATCGTCGGCGTCTACTCGGTCGGCAGCGCGGCGCCGATCCTCGCCGCCTCGCTCGCGGGCGCCCTGACCGCGCAATGGCTCGGCGGCGCGCCATACTCGCTCGAAATACCCAAGGTCAGCGCCGTCGGCGTCGAGCAATATCTGGCGCTGATCGGTCTCGCGCTCGTCACCAGCGGTGTCGGCATCGCCGTGATGCGCTCGTCCTCGATGTTCGAGCGCCTGTTCAAATGGCTGCCGGTCTGGCTGCGTCCGGTGATCGGCGGCCTCATCGTCGGCGGCTTTGCGATTGTCACGCCGCAGGTGTTGGCGGCCGGCCACGGCGCAATGGTGCTCGATCTCTTTCACGACATGACGATCGGCCTGATCGCGCTGATCATCGCCTTGAAGGTGACGGCCTGCCTGATCTCGCTCGCCTCCGGCTTCCGCGGCGGCCTGTTCTTTGCCTCGCTGTTCGTGGGCAGCCTGATCGGAAAGTTCTTCTCCGCGGTGCTGCTCTTGATCAGCCCGAACTTCGTGATCGATCCGCTGGTCGCGATGCTGACGGGCATGGCGACGCTGGGCGTCGCCATCGTCGGCGGTCCCTTGACCATGTCGTTCCTCGTGCTCGAGATGACCCGCAACGTCGACGTTACCGCCGTAGTGCTCGCCGGCTGCATCGTCACCTCGATCTGCGTCCGCTTCATGTTCGGGCACTCCTTCTCGACCTGGCGCCTGCATCTGCGCGGCGAGACCATCCGCAGCGCCAACGACGTCGGCTGGCTGCGCAACCTCACCGTCGAGCGGCTGATGCGCTCAGATGTTGGCAAGGTGCCGTCGACCACGACGATCGCCGCGGTCCGCCGCGAATTCGCGCTGGGCTCGCGGCCCGGGATCGTCATCGTCAACAATGCGGACGAATATGTCGGGCTTGTCCTGCTGCCCGACCTGTTCTCGGGCGACCTCGACACCATCGCCGACGAAATCCAGGTGATCGAGCTCGCGCGGCTGACCGAGATCGTGCTGATCCCGGAAATGAACGTGAAGTCGGCGATGGCGGTGTTCGACGAGGCGGAGGCCGAGATGCTGGCGGTGGTCGATTCCACCGACAGCCGCAAGGTGGTCGGCTTCCTTACCGAGACCTTCGCCCGCCGCCGCTATGTCGAGGAGATCGACAAGGCGACGCGCGGCGTACTCGGCGCGCTGTCGTAAGGTCACGCGGAAGCGGGACGGCGTGCGTCATGCGCCGCCGTCCGCGCCTGCTATCGGCCTGGCTGCGAGGGAGCAGCGACGACGCTCGCCACGATCCGGCGGACCAGCGGCAGCACCATCAGCAGCGTCGGAAAGGCGACGAGCCATGACAGCGCCCAGGCGCCCGGCCAGGTCGCGAGGAACGCCGGCGTTGCGCCGAGGCTTCGAAGGGTGGAAATGACCGACACCACGGCCGTCATGAGGATGGACAGCACAAATGGCATCACGATCGACGCATAGCGCGCCGGCAGTTTGCGAACCGCAATCATCTGGTTTCTCTTGGAATAAGACGCGTCAGTCACGGTGAACCCAAGAACGGCATCGATCCCGACGGCGTCGGTTGATGCGTTGGTTCACGTAAAACGCTTACGGCGACCGAAAAACGGTGCGCCTGTTCATTATCCGCTCATGTTGGATGGTTCAAGCTGGATCTGGACGTTCGATTTACAATCGTTCAACGCGTGGCAGATTGCCGCGATCACGAAACCATTTCAGTGGTTTGCCCGTTAAGTGGTGTTTGATTATGTCGCTTTGAGCGAGAACAGGAAGGTCAAGATGAATAAGGGACCGATGATTTCTGCAGCCGGCCGCAACGTTGGGCTGGCAGCTTTCGCAAGTCTTGTTCTGATGACGGCCCCGATCACCCCTTCGGCTGCCAACTCGCCCGCGCCCGCCAAGGCCGCTGCCGCGGGCCCGGCCGCTCCGGCTGCCACCGATTTCAGCGCGGCTCGCCGCCATCGCTATTATCGTCGAGGCCCGAACGCTGCAGGCCTCGCCTTCATGGGCGCGGCGGCAGGTCTGATCGGCGGCGCGATCGCAGAGAGCAGGCGCCAGGAGTACTACGAGGACCGCTATAATTACGGCCCGGGTCCTTACTACGGCGGCCAGGGATATTACGGCGGCGGTCCCTACTATGGTCCGCGTGGCTATTATCAGCCTTATTAGGCGCCTGTCCTCGCCGCAGTCTCGTTTCGCGCCAAGGGGCGGTGTTTTGCACCGCCCCTTGTTGCTTCTGCGCGAGGCGTCTCATTGCGCGACCTGTGTCGCGGGCGCGTCAATCCCCTCCAGAAAAAATATTCCACTTTACCGAAATTCGGTTTTAGCGTATGTGTCGTCCATCCCGGCTCATCCTTGAGGGGCGATCTTGTGGTCGTCATGTTCGCGAGCCGGGCTTGCGGTGGACGCGGCAGCGTTCGGGTGCGAGAGGCCAAGGGCAGGGCGGATTGCTCTCCGTGAGCCCAAGGCTTCGTTCCGACGAGCGGCGCTGCTAGGTTCGTCTCGTCATCAGGTCGGCGGCAACGTGCACAAATCCGTCGAAACCGGTGGCGAAATGGCGGGCCGTGCGTACGGCAAAACCGTGTGGTCCTGGCCGTCGTTGCTACGGTCAAGCTCTTGCGGATGCGGCAGTCGCGTCAACCGGCGCGCTGTCGGCGACTTCTGCGAGGACGAGGGAGGCCAGAACGAACTCGGCTCCCGGGAGAGCACGGCATAAGCCGTCCAACCATCGCGCAGGGAAGGCCGATTGATTGGCTACACCTGTATGCTGCTGTGCGGTTTCCTTGCGCTACATTTTCGCGCAGCGGACCGCGGGTGCCAGCCGGCACCCGGCCTTCCCTGCGCCCTCTTGGACAAGAGGGTCGAGCGACGAAGCAAAGCTCGGGCGAAATCAGCCGCGAGAACGCGAAGGCGTGTCTGCGATTGGACTGGCGCTGCCGCCTCATACTCCGTCATTGCGAGCGCAGCGAAGCAATTCAGAAATGCATCCGTGGAAAATGTCTGGATGCTTCGTCGCAAGAGCTCCTCGCAATGACGACGTGGAGGCAGTTTCGCTGATCGCGCTAGGCTTCCGGCATCACCGTCCCGCTGGTGCAGACATCGCGCCGTTGGAATAGCGGGACCAGTCGGGCCCGGTCGGCTGCGACGGCCAGAGCGCGGCGTTGGAGTCGCGCACCGACTGGGTGATGGGATGGGGCTGCGCCTTGCGGACATGACGGCGGTCGTTCGCCGCGGCAGTCTGGATGGTGGCGGCGGCAATCAGCGTCGCGCCGAGAATGATGAAAGTCTTTTGCATTGTTTCTTTCTCCCGTGACGACGCCCGGCTGTGAGATGTGTGTTTTGTGTGTCGCCGTCGCGGCTGACATGGCGACGCGCCCGGCCGATATCACCGCTCGCGACATCACATTGGGGCGAGCCAATTTTCTAGCCTCGGCTAAATATTCGGCAATGGCGACCGGTGGCACCGGTGGACTTGCCTGCTCCAATCCGGTTCAATGGGCCAAATCTGGTTTTCAGGCGACAATGATGTCGAAATATCTGCTGGTCCTTCTGCTGATCGCCTCGCCGGCCGTGGCGCAGGTCAAGCTGACCCCAAAAACATCGGCGGCGCATCCGGACCCCTGCGCGCCGATCGGGCGGACCGCGGACGGCAAGCTGGTCTACTCCATGAAATGCGAGAATTTGCCTGTGCCGCCTCCGTCGCCGCAGGCGGAACTGAGGGAGGCGCCGCAGCCCGCCGCCGAGCCGGAGCCCGAGACGCGGCGGAGTGGCGTTTTCGGCTGGTCCTACGACCGCAGGTAACGGGCCGCGCCCCTTGCGCGAAGCCCGACGGAGTGCTCTTTGCCTGAAAATTCCCCGTGGGGCCACCGCCCCGATCCAGAGAGATGAGATGACCAAACTCGTTATCCGCGCCGGCGACTTCACCTTCGATGCCCGTTTCGAGGAGCAAGCGGCGCCCAAGACTGTCGCCGCGTTCCGCAAGGCGCTGCCGTTCGAAAGCCACATCATCCACGTGCGCTGGAGCGGCGAGGGGGTGTGGATGCCGCTCGGCGACTTGGACTTCGGTGTCGGTTACGAGAACCATACCAGTTATCCCGCGCCCGGCCAGATCATCCTCTATCCCGGCGGCATCAGCGAGACCGAGATCCTGATGGCCTATGGCGGCGTGCACTTCGCGAGCAAGATGGGCCAACTCGCCGGCAACCATTTCATCACGCTGACCTCTGGCCTGGAGAATCTGGCGACGCTCGGCAAGAGCGTGTTGTGGAAGGGCGCGCTGCCGATCCGCTTCGAGGAAGTCTGAGTGACTGATGCCCGCTACCCGCGCGATCTCCGCGGTTACGGCCGCAACCCGCCGCACCCGCAATGGCCCGGCAACGCGAGGGTCGCGGTGCAGTTCGTCGTCAATTTCGAGGAGGGCGGCGAAAACAACATCCTGCATGGCGACCCGGCCTCGGAAGCGTTTCTGTCCGACGTGCTCGGCGCACAGCCTTGGCCCGGCCAGCGCCACGCCAACATCGAATCGATGTTCGAGTATGGCTCGCGCGCCGGCTTCTGGCGGCTCTGGCGGATGTTCAGCGAGCGGAAGTGGCCGACTACCGTGTTCGGCGTCGCCACAGCGCTGAAGCGCAATCCGGAAATCGTAGCTGCCATGAAGGAAGCGGGCTGGGACATCGCCAGCCACAGCCTGAAGTGGATCGAGCACAAGGACATGACCGAGGCGCAGGAGCGCGCGGAGATCGCGGAAGCGATCCGCGTCCACACTGCGGCGACCGGCTCGCGGCCGCTCGGCTGGTACACCGGACGCTCCTCGATCAACACCAACCGTCTGTTGATGGAGGAGGGCGGCTTCCTCTATCTCTGCGATTCCTACGCCGACGATCTGCCCTATTGGGTCAAGGGCGCCAGCGGTAAGCAGCTCGTCATTCCCTATACGCTCGACGCCAACGACATGCGCTTCATCAATCCGCAAGGCTTTGCCGAAGGCGAGCAGTTCTTCACCTATCTGAAGGATGCCTTCGACGTGCTCTATGCCGAAGGCGAGAGCGCGCCGAAGATGATGTCGGTCGGCCTGCACTGTCGTCTCGCCGGTCGCCCCGGCCGCGCGGCGGGGCTGATCCGCTTCCTCGACTACATCGGCAAGCACGAGCGCGTCTGGGTGCCGACGCGATTGCAGATCGCCCAGCATTGGCACGACAAGCTCGCGCACCTTGCGGCCGACGCATTCGAGATCGGGTGAGGACGATGTCGCAGATATCGCTGTCTGATCTCAATGCCGCCGATGAAGCCGATTTCGTTGCCGCGCTCGCCAACGTCGTTGAATATTCGCCGTGGATCGCCGGTCAACTGGCCGCGAAGCGACCGTTCGCCGGCATCAACCAGTTGCACGCCGCGCTGATGGCGGCGATCCAGAGTGCCGAACCCGAGGTGCAATTGGCGTTGATCCGGGCGCATCCGGACCTCGCCAACAAGACCCAGCGCGCGGCGGGGCTCACCGCGGAATCGACCGACGAGCAGAACAGCGCCGGCCTCGACCGGCTGTCGGAGGCCGAATACGCGGCGTTCGAGCGCGTCAACAATGCCTATCGCGACAAGTTCGACATCCCCTATATCGTCTGCGTGCGCCGTCACACCAGGGATTCCGTGCTGCGCGATTTCGAGACGCGATTGCGCAATATCGCCAAGACCGAGACGCGACGTGCGATCGAGGAGATCGGCCGTATCTCGGCGTTGCGGCTTGATCAACTCGTCGAAGCCGATGACAAGCTCAAGGTCCACGGCCGGCTCTCGACCCATGTGCTGGACAACCACGCCGGCAAACCCGCGCCGGGCATTCCGGTCGAGCTGGTCGAGCTCGCGAATCTCGGCGAGAGCCGCGTGATAGCGCGCGCGGTGACCAATGCGGACGGCCGCACCGACCAGCCGCTGATCGGGGGCCGGCCGCTGCCGATCGGCCGCTACGAGCTCCGGTTTAGCGTCGCCAAATATTACGCCCAGCGCAACGTGCAGCTCACCGACCCGCCGTTCCTCGACGAGATCCCGCTACGCTTTGCGATCAGCGAGCCGGAAAGCCACTATCACGTGCCGCTGCTCGTCACGCCCTGGAGCTATTCGACCTATCGCGGCAGTTAATTGCCGAACTTGTCGTGCAGCGCCGGAAACAGCCGGTCCGGCTTGAAGGGCGGCGCCGTGAAGCGGATGCCGGTGGCGTCCGCGATCGCGTTGCCGAGCGCGGCGGCGACCGGATTGTACGGACTCTCGCTCATCGACTTCGCCCCCAGCGGGCCGATCGTGTCGGAGGTCTCGGCGAAGAGGACCTCGGTGCGGGGGACATCGGCGAAAGAGGGCAGGTGATAGTCGCGGAATTTGGGGTTGGCGACGCGGCCGTCCGCGTCGATCACCATCTCCTCGTAGAGCGCGGCACCAAGCGCCTGGGCGACACCGCCTTCGACCTGGCCGCGGCATTGCATGGGATTGGCGACGACGCCGGCGTCCGCCGCATGCACGCTCCTGAGAATCCGGAGCTCGCCGGTGCCCTTGTTCACGGCGACGCGAAAGCCCTGCACGTTGAAGCCGACCGAACGCGGCGTGCCGCCGGAATTGCCGGCGCCTGCGAACGGCTGTCCGCGCTCGCGCGCGAGCTTTGCCAACTCGACAAAGGACATGCGCCGTACGCCACTGACGACGGCCTCGCTCTCGAGCGTGCAGCTGCCGACGTCGCAGAGCCATGCGCCGGCGGCGGCCGCCTTCAGCTCGGTTGCGAGCTGCATGGCTGCGGCATGCGTCGCCTTGCCGGCGACGAACATGCCGGCGCTGCCATAGGCGCCGGTGTCGTGGCCGCCATGGGCGGTGTCGGACTGGCGCAGGCGGATCCGGTCGACGGTGGTCGCAAGCGTCGTCGCCGCGATCTGCCGGTGCACGGTGCTGGTGCCGTTGCCGAATTCGGCGGTGCCGACGGTGAGGTCGAAGCCGCCGTCCTCGTTGAGCGCGACCGTCGCATCCGCGAGATGGCCCGCCGGGGGCACCGTGTCGATCATGGTCAGCGCGACGCCGTCGCCGATCAGCCACTCCGGCGACAGGTCCGGCTGCGGGCCATCAGCCTGCATCGCGCGCTCGACGAGGTCGAGGCACTGGTCGAGCCCGTAGGAGCCGTAGAGCACGTCGTGAAATTCCGATGGCGGTGGCGACAGCATGGGGTCGCCGGGCTTGACGACGTTGCGCCGCCGCATCTCGTAAGGGCTGATGCCAAGCTGCTTGGCCAGTTCGTCGATCGCGGCCTCGACCGCGATCAGTGTTTGCGGCAAGCCATAACCGCGAAACGCGCCTGCCGGCACTGTATTGGTGTAGACCGCGTGGCCGTCGACCCGCTTGTTCCGGCAATTGTAGACGCTGATGGATTCCGCCAGCGAGTGGAACATCACCGGGCCGGCATGATTGCCGTAGGCGCCGGTGTTGGAGAGCACGTCGAGCTGGAGCGCGGTGAGCTTGCCGTCCGCGTCGGCACCGGCCTTGACGTGGACCCGCATCGGATGCCGCGTCGAGGTTGCGATGAACTGCTCCTCGCGCGTGAGCTCCAGCTTCACCGGCCGCCCGGTCTTGAGCGCGGCGAGCGCCAGAATGTCCTCGACGAACATCTCCTGCTTGCCGCCAAAGCCGCCGCCGACGCGCTCGCAGAACACGCGGACCTTGTCCATGGGAAGCTCGAAGATATCAGACAGCGCGCGCCTGGTCAGGAACGGCACCTGCGTCGAGGTGCGGACATTGAGCACGCCGGAAGCGTCGAGCCAGGCGAGGCCGCCGTGGGTTTCCAAAGCGGCATGCTGCACACGGTGACTATGGAAGGTGCCCTCGAAGGTGACGGCGGATGTCGCAAGCGCAGCCCCGACGTCACCGAATTCGCCATGCGTCTCCGCGGCGAGGTTGCGCTGGGCGTCGGCGACGCGGTTCGCGGTGGTGCGGTCGGGATGAATGATGGGTGCGCCGGGCGCCATTACTATTTCAGGGTCGATCAGCGCGGGGAGGACTTCGTAGTCGACCTTCAGCCGGCGGCAAGCATCCTCGGCGGCGGCTTCGCTGTCTGCGACGACGGCGGCGACCTTCTGGCCGATGAAGCGGACGATTTCATCGAGGACACGAGTGTCCTCGGGATCCATCCAGTCCTTCTCATGCCGCGCTGTCGACATCAGAGTGGTTGGCGCATCCTCATGCGTCAGCACCGCCTGCACGCCGGGAACGCTCAGCGCTTCCGACTTGTCGATTGCGACGATCCTCGCGTGGGCATGCGGCGAACGGAGCAGCTTGATATGCAGCAGGCCGTCGATCTGCGTGTCGAACGTGTAGCGGGCCTTGCCGCGCACGATATCGCGGCCAGCCGGCGCCGGCAGGCTGCGGCCGAATGCGGCGCCGGCCTCGACGCTCTCCTCGATGTTGGTCTTGCCGAGCAACGCATCCTCGATCGAACGATACCCGGTGCAGCGGCAGATATTGCTCTTCAGCGCGACGCCGAGATCGGTGCGCTGCGCCTGGTTCAGCGAGGCGCAGGTCAGGATCATGCCGGCGGTGCAGAAGCCGCATTGAAAGCCCTGCGCATCGAGGAAAGCCTGCTGCATCGGGTGCGCGCCGCCGTCTCCGCCCAGACCTTCGATCGTGGTGACGGCACGACCTTCGGCGCGGAAGGCCGGGATCAGGCAGCTATGCACCGGCTCGCCGTCGAGCAGCACCGTGCAGGCGCCGCAATCGCCGGCGTCGCAGCCCTTCTTCACGCCGAAATGGCCGAGCTCGCGCAGGAACGTGCGCAGGCACTGGCCGGCGCGTGGCTCCTGCGGAAACGTCGTGCCATTGACCTCGAAGCTCATGACGACGGTGCTCCGAGGAGTTCGTCGCGGATCTCTTCGGCAAGCCGCAATGTCATGTGCTTGCGCCAGAGCGGCTTGCCATGGATGTCGGTGTGGTACAGATCGTCCGTGATCTGCTGCGCGATGGCCTCACGAAGCGCTTTCGCGTCGCGAGCCTCGCGAAAGGACAACCGGATCGGCCGCACCGTCGACGCGGTGACCGTGAGCGTCAGCGTGCCATCGGCATCCAGACTGCCGATCACCAGCGCCGCCGAGCGGCCGACCGGCGCCAGCGAGATCTGGCGGAAGGCCGTACGACGCTTCAGCGCGGCGATCGGAATATCGATCTGCCGGAGTAGGTCGCCCGGCGCCAGAAGGTTGCGCTGGTTGCCGGTGACGAAGTCGACGACGGGCATCATCTGTTCGCCGCCGCCGGCCTTCCAGATGGTGCAGACGCCGTCCAGCGCCGCGGTGAGCGAGATCATCGGTCCCGCCGGCAGCGACATGCAGAGATTGCCGCCGACCGTCGCCGTCTTCCATATCTTGAACGAAGCAAGGAAGGCGCGGCAGCACTGGTTGATCAGCGGTGCTGCGAACCAGTCGGGTGGGCAGGCGAATCCATCGAGCTGCGCGACGGTGCAGGTGGCCGCGATGCTGAAATGGCTCTCGGTGACCGTCAGCGCCGGCCATTCGAGATCGGTGAGATCGATGAGCCGAGTCAGGTGAACCTGCGGCTCCGAGAACAGCCAGGTGCCGCCCGCGAGCCAAGCATCACCTGGCGTCCAAACGGGCAGCTGCGCCCGCGTTTGCGGATGGGCGACCGCTGTGATGGTATTCAAGTCCATGGCGACGCCAACGCTTCCAACGAGTGAATCGAGCCGGGAGAAAGTCTTGCAAGACGAGCGCCAAGTCGCAACAACAAGTCGCAGCAAAAGCGCAATCAGGTCGGCACCTGCCGTGCAGGCCTATCGGGAACGGATGTGAGGAGGAGCAGATTCATGAGCGACGCAAAGCCGATCTGGATCAGGGATCCCCTGGCTATCCTCGCCGATGGCGCCGAGCGCGGGGTCGTGGTGCAGGACGGCCGGATCGTCGAGCTGGTGCCGGCCCGCGCTACGCCCGCAACCGCAGACGTCGCGGTGTTCGACGCTGGCGACCACGTCGTACTGCCGGGCCTGATCAACACCCATCACCATTTCTACCAGACGCTGACGCGGGCGCTGCCGGCGGCGATGGACCGCGAGCTGTTTCCCTGGCTCCAGGCGCTCTATCCGGTGTGGGCGAAGCTGACGCCTGATGCGCTCGAGCTCGCTGTCACGGTGGCGATGGCCGAACTGCTGCTGTCGGGCTGCACCACTACGACGGATCATCACTACGTATTTCCGGCAGGGCTCGAAGACGCCGTCGATATCGAGGTGGCGGTGGCCAGGCGGCTCGGCGTGCGCGTGCTGCTCACGCGCGGCTCGATGAACCTGTCGCAGCGCGACGGCGGTCTGCCGCCCGATAGCGTCGTGCAGGATGAGGACACCATCCTCGCGGACAGCGCGCGCGTCGTCGCCAAGCACCACCAGCGCGGCGCGGATGCGATGGTGCAGATCGCGCTCGCACCTTGCTCGCCCTTCTCGGTGTCGACGTCCTTGATGCGCGCCACCGCCGATCTGGCCGACAAGCTCGACGTGCGCCTGCATACCCATCTTGCCGAGACCGAGGACGAGAACAGATTCTGCCAGGAGATGTATGGCTGCCGTCCGCTTGACTATCTCGAACAATGCGGCTGGCTCAATGCGCGGACGTGGCTCGCCCATGGCATCTTCTTCAATGCAGAAGAGATGAAGCGGCTCGGCAGGGCGAAGACGACGATCAGTCATTGCGCCTGTAGCAATCAGCTCCTGGCCTCCGGCTGCTGCCCCGTCTGCGAGATGGAGGAGGCTGGTGTCGGCATCGGCATCGGCGTCGATGGCTCGGCCTCGAACGACGGATCGAACCTGATGCAGGAGGTACGGGCCGCGTTTCTGCTGCAGCGGGCGCGCTACGGGGTGACGAAGGTCAGTCATAAGGATGCGCTGCGCTGGGCCACCAAGGGCTCGGCGGCCTGCGTCGGCCGGCCGGAACTCGGCGAGATCGCCGTCGGGAAGGCAGCAGATCTCGCGCTGTTCAGGCTCGACGAGCTACGCTTCTCCGGCCATGGCGATCCCCTGGCCGCACTGGTGCTGTGCGGCGCGCATCGGGCCGACAGGGTGATGGTGGCGGGAAATTGGGCCGTGATCGATGGCGCGATCCCCGGTTTTGATGTGGCAGACCTCATCCACCGCCACAGTTCGGCGGCGCGGGCCATGCAGGCGGGATAATATCCAGGCGAAGATAGGAAGATAGAAAGAGGGGGCGACCACAAGTGCCGGGTGCTTCTGGCCACCCCCTCCGAACCTCCTCCGGGAGGAGCAGGTGATTTGGGCGATGCAAGAAGCGTGCTACTTGCCCGGCAGCTTGTCGTCGATGCCTTTGACGTAGAAATTCATGCCGAGGATCTGGCCGTCGTCGAGATTGGCGCCCCCCTTGCACTCGACGGGCTTGCCGTCTTGCCCAAGGACCGGGCACTTGAACGGATGCAGTTTGCCCGCGGTGATCGCGGCCTGGGCATCCTCGGCGATCTTCTTCACGTCGTCAGGCATGTTGGTGTAGGGCGCCATCGCGAACATGTGGCTGTCGAGGCCGCCCCAGCTGTCCTCGGACTTCCAGGTTCCGTCGAGCTCGGCCTTGACCCGGGCGATGTAGTAGGGACCCCAGGTGTCGAGGATCGAGGTCAGCTGGGTCTTCGGCCCGAACTTGATCATCTCGGAATCCTGGCCGAAGGCGAGCTTGCCGCGTTCGCTGGCGATCTGCATTGCCGCCGGCGAATCCGTGTGCTGCATGATGATGTCGGCGCCCTGGTCGATCAGCGCCTTGGCGGCGTCGGCTTCCTTGCCCGGGTCGAACCAGGTGTTGGCCCAGATGATCTTGACCTTGATGTTCGGGTTGATGGTCTGCGCGGCGAGGATCGTCGCGTTGATGCCGGAGACGACCTCGGGAATCGGGAACGAGCCGATATAGCCGAGCACGCCGGACTTTGACATCTTGGCCGCGATCAGGCCCTGGATGTAGCGGCCCTGGTACCATTTGGCCGAATAGGTCGACATGTTCGGGTTGCGCTTGTATCCGGTCGCGTGCTCGAAATGCACGTTCGGGTATTTCTTCGCAACCTTCAGCGTCGGATCCATGTAGCCGAACGAGGTGGTGAAGATCAGCTTGTTGCCGGCGCGGACGAGCTGCTCGATGGAGCGCTCGGCGTCGGGGCCTTCAGGCACGTTTTCGAGGAAAGTGGTCTCGATCTTGTCGCCGAGCTCCTTCACCAGCGCCTGGCGTGCCAGCTCATGCTGATAGGTCCAGCCGAGGTCACCGACCGGGCCGAGGTAGATAAACCCGACTTTCAGCTTGTCGGCGGCGGAGGCTGCACCGACGCTCCCGGCAAGCAAGAGCCCGGCGGCCAGCGCAAGAAGTGATTTCCTCATCATCAATCTCCAAACATCAGGGGAAAGCCATGATCCGCAACGTGCGCGCCCCATCGCGCACGGTGCGGAGATGAAACGCTAGCGGTCAGGCACGAACACGGTGCCAAGCGCAGCCGGTGCGGTCGATCCACCCGTGCGCGCGCGGGAGAGCAGGACCAAGACGATGACAGTCGAAAGATAAGGCAGCGCCGACATCAACTGCGAGGGAATGCCGACGCCCCAGCCCTGCGCGTGCAGCTGCAGGATCGTCACCGCGCCGAACAGATACGCGCCGACCACGAGGCGGCCCGGCCGCCAGGACGAGAACACCACCAGCGCCAGCGCGATCCAGCCGCGGCCTGCGGTCATGCCCGGAATGAAGAAGGGCGTATAGGCGAGCGGCAGATAAGCGCCGGCAAGTCCTGCGCAGGCGCCGCCGAACATCACCGCTAAGGTGCGGATGCGCAGCACGGGATAGCCGAGCGCATGCGCAGACACGTGGTTGTCGCCGCAGGCGCGCAGGACCAATCCCGGCCGCGTACGGTACAGGAACCACCACACGCCGATGACCAGCGCCAGCGAGAAATAGACGAAGGCGTCCTCGCCGAACAACACGCGGCCAACCAGCGGAATATCCGTGAGACCGGGAATGTTGAGATGCAGCGCCGGCGTGATGCGCTCGCCGACGAAGCCAGCGCCGATCAGGCCGGAGAGTCCGACACCAAGGATGGTCAGCGCCAGCCCTGTCGCAACCTGGTTGACCGCAAGCCCGAGCGCCATCAGTGCGAAGACCAGTGATATCAACGTGCCGGCGACGATGCCGAACAGTGCGCCGATAAAGATCGAGCCGGTCAACCACGCACCTGCAAAGCCACATGCGGCGCCGACGATCATCATGCCCTCGACGCCGAGATTGAGCACACCGGAGCGCTCGGTCACGAGCTCGCCGGTCGCCGCGATCAGGAGCGGCGTCGAAGCGGCGAGCACTGCGAGAATGATGGCTTCAATGAGTTCCACGAGCCACCTGTCGGTTCGGGAAGACCAGCTTGAAGCGGTAGAGAATGAGGGAATCGCAGGCGAGCACGTAGAACAGCAGGATGCCCTGAAAAACCTTTGTCACGTCCAACGGGATCTTCATCGCGATCTGCGCCTGCTCGCCGCCGATAAAGGTCAACGCGAGAAAAAGGCCTGCAATTAATATTCCAAGCGGGTTCAACCGGCCGAGAAAGGCGACGATGATCGCCGTGAAACCGTAACCCGGTGAGATGCCGGGCTGGAGATGTCCGACTGGACCTGCAACCTCGATGATGCCGGCGAGGCCTGCCAGCGCGCCCGAGACGGCGAAGGTCAGGATGATCAACTGGTTGGAATTGAAGCCGCCGAACCGCGCGGCGCGCGGCGCCGCACCGACCACGCGAATCTCGAATCCCTTGATGGTGCGCCCGAGCAGGATCGCCACCGCCGCGACGACGAGAAGGGCGATGATCGAGCCGAGATGCAGCCGCCCGCCGTCGATCAGCAGCGGCACCGTTGCGACCGGGTCGAACTCGGCGGTGGTCGGGAAGTTGAAACCGTGCGGATCGCGCCAGGGGCCGCGCACGAGATAGTCGAGGAAGAGATCGGCGACATACACCAGCATTAGGCTGGTCAGGATTTCGCTGGCGCCGAACTTCACCTTGCAGATTGCCGGGATCAGTGCGTAGAGCGCGCCTGCGGCGGCGGCGAGCACGAGCATGACCGGCAGCACCCAGACGCCAGCGTCGGTGCCCTGCGTCTTCACCGCAATCCAGCTTCCGGCGACCGCTCCGATCAGGAATTGCCCTTCGGCGCCGATGTTCCAGGCATTGGCGAGATAGCAGAGCGACAGCCCGATCGCGATCATCACCAGCGGTGTCGCCTTCACCGCGATTTCCTGGAGCGAATAGCTGTCGGTCAAAGGCGCGACGAAATAGGCGTGCAGCGCGAGCAGCGGATTCTTGCCAAGGATCGCGAACAGGATGACCATGGTCACGATCGTGAGGCCGATCGCGATCAGCGGCGAGATCAGCGCGATCGTGTTGGAGCGTTCGGCGCGCTTCTCAAGCACCAACTGCATGCGCGGCCTCCTTCGGCTCCAGCGTGCTGCCGCCCATCAACAGGCCTAGTTTTTCGCGCGTCGCCTCGCTGGTGGCGAGCGGTGCGGACAGATGGCCATGGAACATCACGGCGATGCGGTCGGCGATTTCCGCGAGCTCGTCGAGGTCCTGGCTGGTGACGAGCACGGCGGCGCCTGCGGTTGCGAGATCAAGCAGCGCCTGTCGGATGACGGCGGCAGCGCCAGCGTCGACGCCCCAGGTCGGCTGGCTCACCACCAGCACCGCGGGATTGCGCAGGATCTCGCGTCCCACGATGAATTTCTGCAGATTGCCGCCGGAGAGGGATGCTGCTTCCGGATCGCGCTTGGCCTTGCGGACGTCGAAGGTCTCGGTTGCGCGGTCAACCGTCTTCAGGGTGGCGGCAGTATCGATGAAGCCGTGATGGACCATGCCGCTGGCGGCGTGCCCGGTGAGAAGCGCATTCTCGGAAAGCTTCATGCGCGGCGCGGTGCCGTGGCCGAGCCGCTCCTCGGGAACGAATGCCGCGCCGAGCTTGCGGCGCTGCGTGATCGAGAGATGGCCGGCAGCAAGGCCTTCGATCACGATCGTGCCCGGATGCTTCGACAGGCGTTCGCCGGACAGCGCGGCGAAAAGTTCGTCCTGGCCGTTGCCGGCGACCCCGGCGATGCCGAGGATCTCGCCGCCTTTCAGCTCGAACGAGATGTGCTCGAGCCGCACGCCATGCGCTTCGCCGGGGGCGAGCGAGAGGTCGTTGACGACGAGACGCGGCACCGTGGTCTGCCGGCCGGCGGCCGCCTTCACCTCCTTGATCTCACCGCCGACCATCATGCGCGCGAGCGAAGCGGCGGTCTCAAGCCTGGGATTGCAGGTCTCCACCTTCTTGCCGCCGCGCAGGATCGTTGCCGTGTCGCACAGGCGCTTCACCTCCTCGAGCTTGTGGCTGATGTAGAGGATGGCGCGACCTTCGGCCTTGAGCCGCTCCAGCACGACGAAGAGCTGGTCGGCTTCCTGTGGCGTCAGCACCGCGGTGGGCTCGTCAAGGATCAGGAATTGCGGATCCTGCATCAGCGCGCGGACGATCTCGATGCGCTGGCGCTCGCCGACCGACAATTGCCAGACCTCGCGTTTGGGGTCGAGCGGCAGACCATAAGTCTTCGACACCTGCTCAAGCCGCGCCGACATGTCCTTGAAGGATTCTCTTCCGTCGAGGCCGAGCGCGACGTTCTCGGCGACGGTGAGATTGTCGAACAACGAGAAATGCTGGAACACCATGCCGATGCCGCGGCTGCGCGCTTCCGAGGGACCGGACAGCACGATCGGCTGGCCCTGCCAGAAAATCTGGCCAGCGCTGGGCTGGATCAGCCCGTAGATCGCCTTGACCAGCGTCGACTTGCCGGCGCCGTTCTCGCCCAGCAGCGCGTGGATTTCCGTTGGCCAGATATCGATGTCGATGGCATCGTTGGCGAGGAAATCGCCATAGCGCTTGGTGAGCCCGACCGTCCTGAGGAGCGGGGACTCGCCGGAATGCAGGCTCTTAGCCGTGGGATCCAACATTCGCTGATGCGCTTGCATGGGGTGAAGTGCCTCAATACTGGGCTAGTTTGAACCGCCGCGTAAGGTGTGAAAAAGCGTCATCCCTTGCTCAACGCTTCGGCAGGCAGGAGGTGTCGGCGAGTCTCGGCTCTCGCCGGCGGCGATCGTCCTCAGACACCTTCCGAGCAGCCTTTGCAGTCCCGGCTTGCGTGTGACGCCTGTTGCAAATTTGTGACGGCTCAAGCCAAATCGGAACCCGCTATGCAGGCTTGGCGTGAAGTTAAGCAGAGACGCGCCAGCACGCGTATGCATTTGCGAACACCGCGACAGTAGCTTCCACCCATCTTGTTTGCCTTGTCCGGTCGACATGAAAAGGCGAACGAAATCAAATGGGGATATCCGGCAATGGGTCGCTCTCGGCCGACGGCGTGGCGGTGAGGTTGGCCTTCCAAATCGGCCGGTGAACGCCGCGCCCTGTGCAAACAAGCGGCATGCCTTGAAACAAGTTGAGGCTTCTCACTCCGGGAGATCGGCGCAAGTGTCGCACCCAAGGGACGTTCATTTTTACGTGTCCAAACTTGGGGGTATTCAGGATGTCGTTTCGTTTCAAGGCAATTGCAGCAGGCGCGCTGTCACTTGCTACGCTTGCTACCAGTGGCCTGGCTCAGGCGGCGGATCTGCCGGTCAAGGCTGCCAAGAAGGCGGCCGACCTTCCGTTCTTCCTGGTGATCGACGACCGCGTCACCTTCTCCTATATCTTCAACGCCTCGCAGCCCGGAGCGTTCACCAACACCAACGGCGTGATCAACGCCAAGACGACGAAGCAGGTCTACTCCTTCACCCACTTCGATGCCTGGACTTACGGCACCAACTTCTTCACCATCTCGATGTTCAAGTCGGACCACAATGATCCGGCCGGCCCGTGTACCGCCACAGGCGTGGTCGTGTCGCCGGCTGCAGGCTTCGCAGCGACACCCACGAGCTGTGCCGGCGCGACAGAAATCTACGGTCTTTTCCGCTCGACCTTCGGCTGGAACGAGATCTTCAACACCAAGGCCTTCACTCAGGGCCCGCTGCATAACATCTCGTTCGAGGTTGGCATGGATGCCAACACGGAGAACCGGTATTTCGGCGCCGCCAAGCGCGACGTTGTCGCGGGTCTGCAGTTTGCCTTCGATCTTCCCTATAAGGGCTACTTCAACGTCGCGCCGCTGGTGTATTGGGAGTTCGCCAACCACAACTCCTTCTCGCAGTGCGGCGCCGGTTGGTCCGCTCCGTGTATTGCCGACGGCAACACGTCGTTCAAGCCGACCTGGGCGATCGAAACCAATTACTATATGGACCTCGGCTTCCTGCCGCAGAACATGCAGTATTTCTCGATCAGCGGCCGCGCGGCGTGGTATGGCAAGAAGGGCACCGACACTGAGCCGCTTCCCGCCAGCGTCGCCAACGGCGTCTATCCCACCAAGGTCGAGTTCAACTCCGAGCCGATCCGCCTGACCCTCGATGCCTCGAAGGCGATTTGGGGTGATAAGTACTCGCACTTCGTCGACGTCTGGGTCGCCTATCGCTATTGGCAGAACAAGTTCGGCCTCGATCACAACAACGCCGTGGCCTGCACCACTTTGGCCGGTGGCGCGAGGGTGAGCACCGGCTCCTGCACCGAGTCCTCGCTCTACTCCGGTGTCACTGTGAAATTCTAGCCACCTGACACGCTTCAGGTGAACGACGATGGCGCCGCGTCAAACCTCCGCGGCGTCATCTTCGTTTGTGGGCAGGAAGGTAGGGGATGAGCCGTAGGCGCAATCCGCTCTACGAAATTGAATTGGTGTTTGCTACTTCGTCCACACGCCGTCGTGCAGCGCTTCGGCCTCGTCTTCGAGCAGCGGCCCCGCAACCTCTGTCGGCCGCTGGCCGCTGGCAAAGACTTCGCGACAGGGCAAGTCGAGCGTCGGGTTCTCCGGATGATCGCCGGTGATGCCGCGCAGGCGGTGCTCGCTGAGGCCATAGACGACACGGCCGATGCCGGCCCAGTAGATCGCGCCGGCGCACATCGCGCAGGGCTCGGCGGAGGAATAGAGCGTGGCTCTCGCCAACACCTCGCGGCCAAGCGTGCGGCAGGCCTGCGTGGCGGCGAGGCGCTCGGCATGCGCGGTGCCGTCGTGATCCGGCATGTAGCCGTTCTCGGCCTCGATCAGGACCTTGCCCTCGGCATCGACCACGATGCAGCCGAAGGGATGGTTGCCGTGCGTGAGGGAACGGCGGGCGACCGCGAAGGAAAGGCGAAGGAAGTGCTCGTCACGCTCGGACCCGCCGCTCATCGCTCTTCCCTGGTCAATGCCCCGCCATGTGCCGGCCGACCACGGTGAGATCGGCTTCGCTGGTCCGTGCTTCATACACGAATTCGCCGTGGAACATCACCACCAGCCGATCGGAGAGTTCAAGGAGTTCGTCGAGGTCCTCGCTGACCAACAGCACCGCGGCGCCGCGGTTGCGCGCGGCCATGATCTCGGCATGGATTTGCGCCACCGCCGCGAAATCGAGCCCGAAGCAGGGATTGGCCGCGATCAGCACCTCGACGTCGCCGCCGAGCTCACGGGCCAGCACGGCGCGCTGGACATTGCCGCCCGACAGCGCCGAGATCGGCGTGTCGGGCGTGCGGGTCTTGATCTTGTACTGGGCGATCTTCTTCCGCGCGTCGACGCGGAAGGCACCGCGGTTGAGCCACCAGCCGAGGCTAGCGAAAGGCGCGCGGTCGAATTCGCGGAAGGCGATGTTGTCGGCGACGCTCATGCCGCCGACACAGGCGTTCTTCAGCGGCTCCTCCGGCAGGAGTGACATATTGTGCCGCCGCATCTCCTCGCGGCTGGCGTGATAGGGATCGCCGGCGACGCGGATCTCGCCACTCTCAGCCCCGCGCTGCCCGGCCAGCACCTCGACGAGCTGGCGCTGGCCGTTGCCGGAGACGCCGGCGATGCCGACGATCTCGCCGGCACGGACCGTAAGGGAGACGTCGTGCACGGCGATGGCGCCGGCGTCGTCGCGCGCGCGCATCTTCGCCAGCTCCAGCCTGGCCTTGCCGGCCTCACCGGTGCGCGGCGGCTGTAGCGTCAGCTCCTCGGCGCCGATCATGGTGCGCGCCATGGCGTCCGGCGTCAGTTCGGACACCTTGCCGGCGCCGGCGAGCTTGCCGCGGCGCAGGATCGTAACGTCGTCGGCGAAGGCCATGACCTCGCGGAACTTGTGCGTGATCATCAGGATGGTCAGCTCGCCCTTGACGACCATGTCGCGGAGCATGCCAAGCACCTCGTCGGATTCCGCCGGGGTCAGCACCGAGGTCGGCTCGTCCAGGATCAGGAAGCGACGCTTCAGGTAGAGCTGCTTGAGGATCTCGCATTTCTGGCGCTCGCCCGCGGAGATGTCGGAGACCTTTGCGCTGAGCGGTACCTTGAATGGCATGCGCGCGAGAAAGGCCTCGAGCTCCTTCATCTCTTTCGGCCAGTTCACGACAGCCGGCACGTCATCGCGCGCCAGCACCAGATTTTCGGCGACCGTCATCGCCGGCACCAGCGTGAAATGCTGGTAGACCATGCCGAGGCCGAGGGCGTGGGCGTCCTTCGGATTGCCGATCGCCTGCTCGCGCCCGCCGACGAGAATGTCACCCTCGGTGGCGTGGTAATAGCCCATAATGCATTTGACGAGCGTCGACTTGCCGGCGCCGTTCTCGCCGAGCAGCGCATGGAACGAACCCGGCCGCACTTTCAGCGCGACATTGTCCAGCGCCAGGAAATCACCGAAACGCATGCTCATGGCGATGGCATCGACGCCGAGGGCGCCCGATGGCGGCGACGTTTCGCCGACGATCACGAAATCGCTCCGATGAAGGCGTCGGCGGTCGAGACCGCGCCAAACACGCCACCCTGCATTTTGATCATCTTCAGCGCGTGCTCGTGGTTGCTCTTGTCGGTCGCACCGCAGCAGTCATGCAACAGCACGCATTCGAAGCCGCGGTCGTTGGCCTCTCGCATGGTGGTGTGAACGCAGACGTCGGTGGTGATCCCAGTGAGCACGATGTTCTCGATGCCGCGCACGCGCAGGATCAGCTCCAGATCGGTGGCGCAGAACGAACCCTTGCCGGGCTTGTCGATGATGGGTTCGCCGGGCAGCGGCGCGAGCTCGGGGATGATGTCCCACCCGGGCTCGCCGCGCACCAGGATCCGGCCGCATGGGCCGGGATCGCCGATGCCGGCGCCGATCTGCCGGGAACGCCAGCGCTTGTTGGCAGGAAGATCAGAGAGGTCGGGACGGTGGCCTTCGCGGGTATGGATGATGTGAAAGCCTTGAGCGCGCATTGCCGTCAGCAGTTTCTTGATTGGCTCGATCGGCGCCCGCGTCAGTGAGAGATCATAGCCCATCTTGTCCACATAGCCGCCGACGCCGCAGAAATCGGTCTGCATGTCGATGATGATGAGCGCGGTGTTCTCGGGGCGCAGATCGCCGTTATAGGGCCATGCATAGGGTTCGGACTTGATGGTGCGCTCGGGCATGATTTCGCTCTCTAGCGGGTGATCGACAATTCGGCCGGGGCTCCGGTCAACGTGCGTTTCGGCGAGCAGGTGATGATCATGATCGCCAGCGTCAGGAGGTAGGGGGCTGCGTTGAAGAGGTGGTAGCCGGAGGTGACGCCGACCGATTGCAGCGCCGGGCCCAGCGCCGCGGCGCCGCCAAAGGCGAGCGAAGCCCACAGACACAGCAAGGGGTCCCAGCGCGCGAAGATCACGAGCGCCACGGCCGTGATGCCCTGGCCGGAGGACAGGCCCTCGTTCCAGCTTCCGGGATAGAACAGCGACAGGAAGGAGCCGCCGATGCCGGCAAGGAAGCCGCCGACCATGGTCGCGCGCAAGCGGATCAGCAGCACGGAGTGGCCCATCGCACGCGCGGCGTCCGAACTCTCGCCGGCGGTGCGGATCAGGAGGCCCCAGCGCGTGGTCCGGAAGGCCCAGTAGAGAGTTGGGGCGAGCGCGACACCAATCAGGAACAACACGTTGACCCGTAGTGCCGCGCGCACCTGTGGAATGTCGCTCCACCAGCCGAAATCGATCGCGGGCAGCCGCGGCGCGGTGGGCTCGATCAGCGGCTTGCCGAGATAGAAAGCAAGCCCGGTGCCGAACAGCATCAAGGCGATGCCGACCGCAATATCGTTGACGCGCGGCAACGAGCAGATGCCGGCATGCAGCGCGCCCAGAAGCGCGCCGGTGATGCCAGCGGCGAGCACGCCGAGCCACGGCGATCCCGTGAGGTAGGAAATCCCGTAGGCGCTCATCGCGCCCATCACCAGCGTGCCTTCAAGGCCGAGATTGATTCGGCCGGAGCGCTCGGTGATGCATTCCCCCAGGCTCACGAACAGGAACGGCGTCGAGACACGAATGGCGCCGCCGAGCACGGCGAGCGGGACCGTCCAGAGTCCGATCGAGCCGTCTGCCATCTCAGGACTTTCCCTTCAGAAACCCGATGCGGCCATAGAGCGCATCGCTGGCCAGCACGAAGACGAAGATGATGCCTTGCAGCACCAGCACGGATGCATCCGGCAATCCGAGGCGGCGCTGCAACAGCCCGCCGCTGGCGCTGATACCACCGAGCAGGATCGCGACGGGGATAATGGCGAGCGGATTTTGCCGCGCCAGGAAGGCGACGAGAATCCCTGTGAAGCCGTAGCCTGCGGCGAGGTTCGCGTTGGTGCGCCCCTGCACCGCGGCGACCTCGACCATGCCTGCAAGGCCCGCGGCGCCGCCGGCGAGGAAGCAGACGATCAGGATCAGCTTGCTGACATTGAGACCGACGATCTTCGCAGCGCGGATGTTGCCGCCGGCAACACGCGCCGCGAAGCCAAACACAGTGTGATAGATCAGGATATAGGCGGCGATCGCGGCGATCAGGCCGAACACCAGACCCCAATGCACATCGGTGCCGGGGATCGATCCGATCATGTTGGCCGCGCCGATCTCGCGGGTCGACGGCTTGTTCAGGCTGCCGGGGTCGCGCATTGCGCCTTCGACGAGATGGTTGAGGACCGCGAGCGCGATATAGACGAGCAGCAGGCTCGAGATCGTTTCGTTGACGCCGCGATATTGCCGTAGCGCGCCCGAAAGCATGACCCAGAGGCCGCCGCCGATCACGCCGGCGACGACCATGGCGATCTGCACGATGAGCGGCGGCATTCCCTGAAGCACCAGTGCTGCGCTGGTTGCCGACAGCGCGCCGATCAGGAGTGCGCCTTCGCCGCCGATGATAACCATGCCGAGCTGCGCGGGCAGCGCCGTGCAGAGTGCGGTAAGGATCAGCGGCGCCGCGCGCGTCAACGTGTTCTGCCATGAGAACCAGGTGCCGAACGCGCCGTAGTACATGTAGAAATAGAGGTCGAGCGGGCTCTTGCCGAACATTGCGACGAAGATGCCGAAGACCCCGAGCGCGCCGGCCAGCGCCGCGCCCGGGATCAGGATATATTCGATCGCTCCGCCGTGACGCTGGAGGAATCCCGGATCGGCGGCCGGGGCAACGGTCCCGACCGCTTCAGCGAGATCTGCAGCTTCCGTCGTCACGAAGTCGCCCCGACCACGCCCTCCACGAGATAGTCCATCTTCTCGAGTTCGGGATCCTTCTGGCCGCGATCGGTGCCGGCCGCGATCACCGTCTTGCCCTTGTTGTCGACCAGCCCTCCCTTGAAGATGGCGTAGCCGTCACCGTACAAGAACTTGGCCTTGACGTCGTCGGCGTGCTTGCGCGCCTCGGCGGAGACCGCTTCGCCATAGGGCGAGGTCTTGACGATCTCCTCCTTGAGGCCGCCGCGATAGAAGTTCGGAATGCTCTCGCCGGCGGCGATCATCTTGACGAACTTGGGGTACAGCGCTTCCCAGTTCCACTCGGCTCCCGTGAGATACGCTTTTGGCGCGAGCGGCGACTGGTTGACGTGATAGCCGCACACCATGGCGCCCCGACGCGCGGCGTTCTCGACCATGGTCTTGGGACCATCGACATGGCAGGTGAGGACGTCGACGCCCTGATCGATCAGGCTGTTGGTGGCCTCGGCTTCCTTGACCGGCATCGACCAGTCACCAGTGAAGATCACTTGCGTGGTGGCCTTGGGATTGGCAAGCCTCGCGCCGAGCGCGAATGCGTTGATGTTGCGCAGCACCTGCGGGATCGGCTTGGCCGCTACGAAGCCGAGCTTGCCGCTCTTGGAGCTGTAGCCGGCAACGATGCCCGAGATGTATTGGGCTTCATCGATGTAGCCGAAATAGCTGCCGGCGTTTTTCGGGTCCTTGTCGCTCCACAGGCCGCCGCAGTGCTCGAAGTGCAGCTTCGGGAATTTGTTGGCCATCTTGACCATGTGAGGATTGTAGTAGCCGAACGAGGTCGGGAAGAGCAGGGTGGCGCCGTCGAGATTGATCATGGACTCGATCGTCTTCTCGACCGCGTCGGTCTCCGGCACCTTCTCTTCTTCCACGACTTTGAGGTCGGGAATCTTCTTCAGCGCCGCCGCGCCCTGCGCATGCGCCTGGTTGTAGCCATAGTCGTCCCGCGAGCCGACGTAGATGAATCCGATGGTGGTCTCGGCCGCGAAGGCCGGACGAATGCCCGTCGCCGCACCGAGGGTGACGGCCGCGCCGCCCTGCAACAAATGACGTCGTGAGATCCTGCCAAATTCCATTGCTTGCTCCCCTTGGCGGATGCACCGCCTCATCTCGCGCTGCGCCGGTCTGGCGGAGCCCGGGATAGATTGTCGCAAGCTTCGTGCCAGAGGCTACCGAGGGAGGATTTCCACTTAAGTTATTGAGAGTAATTTGCTATTTCGGTGATCCGAGCTTGATCAGGAAAGCAGCAGATGAAAATATAGGCAGTACTTTATGATTGTATGCAATGGAGTTAAGCAGTCTTAACCAGCTTGGACATGTGCATGACGAGGGTCGGGTGGTCTGCCGGCAACCGCATTCATGCTAACCACGCGCTGATCGGAACGATGTCGACAGCGTGATTTCGCTGGCACCGAACTTGAATCGATTGCCGCCAGGACCGCCGTCGCCGCGGTCCCAAGAGATGGAAAGCCCGCCGAGATGGCTGCTGGTACCGCCGTTCATAATGGTTCGCTCGGCGAAGAGATCGTGCGAAGGATCAACGAGCTCGCGGCGATCTCGGAAGAAGGCGACAAGCTCACCCGCATCTATCTGACCGGCGAGCTGCGCAAGGCCGCGGACCTCATCCTGAGCTGGATGCGCGACGCCGGCATGAGCGCGCGTCTCGACGCGATCGGCAATGTCTGCGGGCGCTACGAAGGGGAGCGGCCGGGCGCGCCCTGCCTGATGCTCGGCTCGCACTACGACACCGTGCGCGATGCCGGCAAATGGGACGGGCCGTTGGGCGTGATCACGGCGATCGCCTGCGTCGCCGATCTCAACCGCCGCGGCAAGCGCCTGCCGTTCGCGATCGAAATCGTCGGTTTTGCGGATGAGGAAGGGGTGCGCTTTGCCTCGACCCTGCTCGGCAGCCGCGCCGTGGCCGGCACTTTTGACGAAAGCGTCCTCAACACACGCGACAGCGATGACGTCGCGATGCGCGATGCGCTGGTGCAGTTCGGGCTCGACCCCGATCATATCGGGGCGGCCGCGCGGGCCCGGCCCGAGCTGCTTGCCTATCTCGAGCTGCACATCGAGCAGGGGCCGGTGCTGGAAACGCAAAACCTGCCCGTCGGAGTTGTCACTGCGATCGCGGGCGCGACACGGCTTGCCGCGCGGCTGACCGGCATGGCGGGGCACGCGGGCACGGTGCCGATGGCGCTCCGGCGCGATGCGTTGGCGGGCGCGGCCGAATGCATCGGTGCGATCGAGCAGTTTTGCCGCACCGACGAGGGTGGGCTGGTCGGCACCGTCGGCTACATCCAGGCGAGGCCCGGCGCAACAAACGTCATTCCGGGCGAGGTGTCGTTCACCATCGATATGCGGGCGCCGACCGACATGCACCGCAAGCGCGCGGTCGCCGATGTCGTGAGGCAGATCGAGGCCATCGCAAAGCGCCGCCAATTGACACTTCAGCTCGACGTCACCCACGAGAACCGCACCGCGCCCTGCGCGCCCTGGCTCAAGGAGCAGATCGCGCAGGCGATCAAAGCGGAAGGTTTTTCCGTGTTCGAGCTGCCGAGCGGGGCGGGGCATGACGGCATGGCCATGATCGACATTGCCGACGTCGGCATGATCTTCGTTCGCTGCCGCGGCGGAATCAGCCATCACCCCGACGAGCATGTCGAGCTCGCCGATGCCGACGCCGGCGCGCGAGTGTTGCTGGGGCTGATCGAGAATTTTCGGCCGCGGCAAGGGTAAATCGGCTCCTCACGTCACTGGCTAGAGATAAGAATCAGACAGGTCTAGCGTCGTAACGGCGTCCCGCCGGACCACGAGACAACATTCGACGGCGCGTATGAACAGCGGCATCTCTTTTCCATCCCATGGCGAAAACCGATTTTACCAGGGTATGGCGGCGACCTTCGTTGCCAGCGCGCTTCAGGCGGTGAACTTTCTCGGTGATCGATTCCTGAGGAAGTCGCATCATCCGTTCACGGCTATCGGGGACCTTTACCGGCACTCGATGGACAGTGCTTTTGCGGTATCTGAGTCCTTTCTCGTTACGGGCGCGCCGCACGCTTCTGCGTACTATCCGCGCGACTTTGCCTGGTTCTATCCCGACATCCTCGACCCCGACACCATCATGGATTCGCTGGATGCGGTTCGCCGGGCTCGTCTGCTCGAAAAGAGCGTCCGCCTGCTGCTGGAAGCGGTTCGCGCCAACGTCGTCACGACGACGATCGTCCCGGCGGCGCGCGCCCGGTATCTCGGCGTGAACTATTTCTCGCGCCCTTCGGATACGCTGCTCGGCATTCTGGCCGGCCTGCGGCAGATGATCTCTGCCGAGGAGAGAGCGTCGTCCTATCTGGCGATGTCGCAATGCGTGCATGCCGGTCGCCTGCTGCTGGCCGAATATTGCGGTGATCTGAAGCGCGCGATCCTCCAGCTCGCAAGCGAGCTCGAGCCGTTCAATGATGATGGCTCTACGTATTTTCTGTGCGATGCCAGTGCTCCGCGCTCTGCGGCAACCGACACGCGCGCCGAGCGCAGGCGTTTCGTCACCAATGCCTGCGTCTACACGACCTTCGTGTGGGGCGTGCGGCTCGGGATTATCGACGAGAACGAGCTGAAGCGGCGGGTCGGACGCGACCTGGCGCAGTACAAGAGGGACCTGCTCCGCCTGTTCGGCAAGGGTGGCTATATCAGGCATTCCCTGGATGGCCCCCCAGGCTCGCCGGTGTCCTCGGTCGCGCTGGATTTCGTCAGTGTGCATCGCGGCTTCTGGGATATGAACGAGCCGGCCGAGCGCGCGCTGTTCGCAGCCACGGCGGATCTGATCATTGCGGAGCCGCGCTTTCGCATCCCCAGCACATTCCACTTCCTGGTGTCCGCGGATAATCCGCGGAACAAGATGATCCACAAGATCGCGGCTCCCGCCTATCAGGGACGTTCCTCCTGGCCGACGTTCAACGTCGAATTCGCGGATCGCATGCTGGACTATGATGAATTCTCGTGCAGCGATACCTACCGTTCCTGCGCCCAGGGAATTCTGAAGGACATTCGCACCGCAACCGAAGTCCACAGCGGCTATCAGGAACTGATCTCGGAGCGGGGCCTGAAGTATCGCACCTGGGCCTACAAGGGTGCCGTGGCCCACTCCTGGTTTCCGCGTTTCCTCTCTGTCTGGAGGAGGGCGCATGGAACGCCGCTCCTCCAGTGGAATGACTGAACGGCGGTCGTTACCCCGCCGTCACGTCCACAAGCTCGCCACCGTCGAGGACCTTGGCCGCCTTGGCGCGGTCGAGATCGCCTTCCCAGGCGGCCACCACCACGGTCGCAACGCAATTTCCGGTGAGGTTGCCGACCGCGCGAGCCATGCCGATGAACCAGTCGACCGACAAGACCAGCACGAGGCCGATCGCAGGGATGCTGGGCACCGCGTTCAGCGTCGCCGCCAGAATCACGATCGCGGAGCCCGGTACGCCATGCGCGCCCTTCGAGGTGATCAGGGAGACGCCGAGCACCAGCAGGAGGTCGCCGAAGGACAGCGGCGTGTTGGTCGCCTGCGCGATAAAGACGACCGCAAGCGTCAGGTAGATCGAGAACGCGTCGAGGTTGAAGGAATATCCGGTCGGAATCACAAGGCCGACGACGGAGTCCTTCACGCCCATCCGCTCCAGCTTCTTCATGATCTGCGGCAGCACGGCGTCGGACGAGGCGGTCGCGAGCACGATCGTCAACTCCTCGCGCAGGTAGGCGAGGAATTTGAGGATGTTGATGCCGGCAAGCGCCATGACGCCGCCGAGCACGCCCAGCACGAAGATGCCGACCGAGACGTAGAACAGCGCAACCAGTGAGACGAGCTGCTTGAGCGAGCCGACGCCGTATTTGCCGACGGTGTAGGCGACTGCGCCGAGCACGCCAAGTGGAGCAACGCGGACGATAAGCCCCATGACACGGAACAGCACGGTCGAGGCGGCATCGATCATCGATGTCACGAGCTTGCCCTTCTCGCCGCCGACCAGTGCGAGGCCTACGCCGAACAGCACGGCGAAAAACAGCACCTGGAGCACGTCGTTGCGCGACAACGCGTCGAACGAGGTGCTCGGGATCACGTTGAGGAGGAAGGAGCCGATGCCGCCGCCCTGAAGCTTGTGGGCGTTGTCGGCATAGGTATTGAGCGCCTTGGCGTCCAGCGTCGAGGGGTCGATGTTCATGCCATGACCGGGGCCGAAAGTGTAGGCCAGGATGAGACCTACCACGAGCGCGACTGTGGTCATCACCTCGAAATAGACCAGCGCTTTGACGCCGACCCGTCCGACCTTCTTGAGGTCGCCCGCGCCGGCAATGCCGTGCACGACGACGCAGAACACGATCGGCGCCACGATCATCGAAATCAGCTTCAGGAAGGCGTCGCTCAGAATCTTGAGCGAGATGGCAAAATCCGGCGCGGCCACCCCGAGAATGATGCCGAGGATCAGCGCGGCCAGGACCTGGACGAACAGCGACGTGTAGAGCGGCTTTGGCTCGGCGGCCGGGGCCGCGGCAATGGTCGACATGGTGACTCCCCCGTTTTGACGACGTCTCGATCGTCGAAAGGAGCAACTAGCGTGCCAGATTGTCGCGGTTTTCGCTGAGGAGGAGGTCTATTCGGTCGTTTTTGCGGTGCGACCGGGCATCCGCATCGGCACCGGGAAACCGTTCCAGGTGCCGTCGGTCACGTGGACAGCCGATTTTGCGGTCCTACAGTCACGTCCTGCGCGCGGGTGGCCGCGTCACGCCGCGAGATCCAGCAGCCGACACGATCCGCGTACCAGCACCTTGCGTCCATTCGGCGTCATGACCGGCACGCCGTCGCAGACGACGACAAGACCGAGCTTGACGAGGCTCTCGATGAGATAGGCCTTGGAAAGCCGACCGTTCGACACCGGGTTGCGAAGCGCCTTCAGAACCTCCCATTGGTCTGGCGAAAGATCGAAGTCGATGTCGTTGCTCATGTTGCCTCAAGCCGTAGTGCCGTTCGTGCGCCTCTGTTAGAGGCGCTGCATGAAGACCGTGCGACGACAATGAGTCGGGAGTTCGGTGAGGCGTTTAGAACTTCTCTTCACAAATTGCTGCACGCCATTGCGCCACAAGAGTTAAGACCGCTCGATCACGAAGACCGTCCGGAGCCTCGATCACATATTGATGATGTGGGCTTGACGTTGGTGCGCGAACTACCGCACTGCACGGGAAGCGCTGCTGTCCCATTCCGTGTCGCAATATGCACAGAAAGCATGAGACGAAGGGTCGGATTCTGTTACGCTGATTCGCGGGGAATGGCTTCACATGGCAGGAGTGGAGTGCATGAACAGACTGGTCGAAATTCGCAGTCAGGAATCCCTGTGCCGGGAGCGCGCCGCGCTTGATTTGCAGCGCCGGGTTTTCTGGCTTGCGCAAGCTCAAGAATGGGAGCAACGCGCGCTTGACGAGATCGCCTATCATTTCCGGGAGTGCAATGTGGCTCAGACGGAGCTGGGGCGAAACTGACGTCGGCTGTGGGTAAGGCCTACTGATAAGTCGCCACAATATCGGACACCGCGCGCTCGAGCTGCTGCGCGGTGGCGCACTGGCGCACCACGCTGCAGAAGGTCGCATAGCGCGGCATCTCGGAATCGCCAAAGCCCCAGGCGAGACGTCCTTCGGGATTGAGCCACACCAGTCGCTTCGAGCGCTCAGAGATGCGGCGCAGGATGTCGGCGCGCGGATCGAGATTGTTGCTGCGGGCATCGCCCAGCATGATCACCGTGGTCTGCGGCGTCAGCGCGCTCATGAACTCCTTCTCGAAATCGGCCAGCGACGAGCCGTAGTCGGAGGAGCCGAAGCCGACCTTGGACATGATCTCGGCCATCGCCTCTTCCGGCGGTTTCGATTCCAGGATGTCGCTGACTTCGATCAGATGCGAGGAGAAGGCAAAGGAATGGACGTCGTCGACCACCTCGTGCAGCGAGTGGATCAGGAGCAGGAAGAAATCCGAGACCTGCGCCACCGAGCCCGAGACGTCGCAGAGCGCCACGATCTTCGGCCGATCGCGATGCTTGCGCTTCCAGGCCGTGAGAAAGGGGATGCCGCCCCAGGCGGCATTGCGGCGCAGCGTGCGGCGGACGTCGAGATGACCGCGCCGTTGGCGCTTGCGTGGTTTCGAATAGCGCTCGCGCAGGCGACGTGCGATCTGGCGGATGAGAGCGCGCATCTCCGCGACATGGCGGCGCTCGATGCGGGCAAGCGGCGCGTTGCGCAGAATCTCGTTGCGGAGGTTTTCAGCTTCCTCGCGGGCATAGAGCGCAAGCCCCTGCGCGACGGTGTCGCGGACGGCTTCGCGCAAGGCATCGAGCGCGGCGCGAAGCCGCTCGGCCAGTGCCGGATTGCTCGCGGTCAGCTCGTCGAGATCGTCGCGCAGCCGCTGGAGCCCCATGGCGTCAAGGATGCGGCTGGAGAAGATGCCGCGCTGGGTGGAGTAGCGGATGTCGGATAGGGAGGCCGCGCCTGAGGCGCTGGCGATCGCGGCGGTGATCGCGTTGCGATCCTGCAACAGCAGCATCTGCGCGAGGGGCCCCAATTCTGCGGGAGGCGAACCGGCGCTCGCATCGCTGGCCGCGCCCGACGACGGAGATTGATCCGCGTCCTCCGAAACATCGTTGCTGTCGGCTTCAGGCTGTTCCTGCCGCGGCTCCGGCTGGCTGAAGAACAGATCGAAACAGTCTCCGAGCGCGAGCTTTTCGTCCTGCGACTTGGCGAGCGTCAGAAGGAGCGCATCGCGCAGGATGGTCCTGTCGGAGACGCCGACCTGCGCGACCGCGCGCATCGCATCGATGCTTTCGGCCGGCGAGACATGGACGCCGGCGCCCCGTGCCGCACGGAAGAAACGATGAATATTCTCGCGCATCGGCGTCAACCGAAGACGTTGGATCGTGCTGCCTTGGCAATGAAGGTCGTAATCTGAGGCTGAGCCGCCTCGATGTCGGCCTCGTATTTCAGGAGCACGTTGAGCGTGTCCTTGACGATCTCGGTGTCGAGTTCCGAGGCCTGCAAGAGCACCAGCACGCGTGCCCAGTCGATGGTCTCGCTGACCGAAGGCAGCTTCTTCAGGTCGAGCGAGCGGATTTCGTGGATGAAGCCGACCATCTGCCGCCGCAGCGTCTGCGAAATGTTGGGGACGCGGCTCTCGACGATGCGCTCCTCGAGCCGCTGCTCGGGGAAGCCGATGTGCAGATGCAGGCAGCGCCGCTTCAGGGCATCGCCGAGATCGCGCTCGCTGTTGGAGGTGAGGATCACCGTTGGCGGCGTGATCGCGGAGACGGTGCCGAGTTCGGGGATCGTGACCTGGAAATCGGAGAGAATTTCCAGCAGCAGCGACTCGAATTCCGCATCCGACTTGTCGATCTCGTCGATCAGGAGCACGCAGCCGCCCGGCTGCTCCAGCGCTTGCAGGAGCGGCCGCGGCTCGACGAACTCCTTGGAGAAGAACACGTCGCCGAAATCGTGGAGCTGATGAAGTGCAGCGTGCAAAGTCTGCGCGCCGCCGAGGACTTCCCCGAGCTTGTCCTTGAGGATCTGCGTGTAGAGAAGCTGCTTGGCGTATTTCCATTCATAGAGCGCCTTGGCCTCGTCGAGGCCTTCGTAGCACTGAAGGCGGATCATCTTCAGGCCGCGCCAGGCCGCGATCGCCTTGGCAAGCTCGGTCTTGCCGACGCCCGCGGGTCCTTCGACCAGGATCGGCTTCTCGATCTGTTGCGACAAATAGACGGCGGTCGCGATCTGCCGGCTCGCGATGTAGCCTTGAGCGGCGAGGCCGCTCTCCACTGCCTCGATCGCTGTCGAGGGCTTCTGTTCAGCCACGAAAAGGCGCTCCCAAAGGTCTTGATTGAGGCTTGTTCTGCCTGCGTTCACGGCAAAGAACAAGCCTCGTTTGGGAGAGGCCAGACCCGCGCGAATGGGCGTTTTTTCCGCTCAACGCAAATAGTCGGGCGGCCAACCGGCCGCGGGATCAGTGCCGCAGCAACTCCGGCTTACGGATCGTCTGTCTGACCTCGGCGCCGCAATCGGCGCATTCATAGACGAAGTCGATCTTGGCAAGACTCCAATGCGGTTCGACCTCGCGCACATACATTGGAAGGAACCCCATGCAAGCAGGGCAAATCACAGGCGCGATCTCGATATCCTGATGATGCTGTACATAAGCTGGCATCTCGGCTCTCCTTCGCAGACGACCTCCAAACCCGCGCGAAGGCTACTGCCGGCCGGCGAAAGGCCGACATCAACTCTTTCGAACAGAGGCGGAACGGCGGAGGTTTGTCGTTCGCTGTGACATTCTTGTTACGTCTCTGTACTGTGACGGGTGGAGCAAATACCTATTTCAAAGCCCGATCCGATATTCGGACTTCGACCTCAACGATAAGGGAGCAACGCCCATGACGCATGCCATTCGCTTTCATAAGACTGGTGGTCCGGAAGTGCTGGTCTGGGAAGAAGTCAGTGTCGGCAAGCCCGGACCAGGCGAGGCACGAATCCGCCATACCGCCGTCGGTCTCAACTTCGTCGACATCTACAATCGTTCGGGCCTTTACCCGGTGCAACTGCCGAGTGGGCTTGGTAGCGAGGCTGCTGGCGTCGTCGAGGAGGTCGGGCCTGGCGTCACCGATCTGAAGCCCGGCGATCGCGTCGCCTACGGCGCCTCGCCGCTCGGGGCCTATTCCGAGGCGCGGCTGATCGCGGCCGACCGACTGCTGAAGCTGCCGGACGGTGTCGACGACAAGACCGCAGCGGCGATGATGCTGAAGGGGCTCACAACGCAATATCTGATCCGGCAGACCTATCGGGTGAAGGCCGGCGACACCATCCTGCTGCATGCGGCCGCCGGCGGCGTCGGCCTGATTCTCTCCCAGTGGGCCAAGCATCTCGGCGCAACCGTGATCGGCACCGTCAGCAACGACGAGAAGGCCAAGCTCGCCAAGGAGCATGGCTGCGACCATGTCATCATCTATAGCCGCGAGGATTTCGTGAAGCGGGTGGACGAGATCACCGGCGGCAAGAAGGTGCCGGTGGTCTATGACTCCGTCGGCAAGGATACGTTCTTGAAGTCGCTCGACTGCCTCGCGCCGCTCGGCGTCGCCGCGCTGTTCGGTGCGTCCTCCGGCGCCGTCGAGCCGCTCAATCTCGGTCTGCTGGCGCAGAAGGGCTCGCTCTACGTCACCCGGCCGACGCTGTTCACCTACGCCGCCAAGCGTGAGAGCCTGGTCGCGATGGCGGGCGAGCTGTTCGATGTCGTCAAGTCCGGCGCGGTCAAGATCGAGGTGCGCCAGACCTATCCACTGAAGGACGCCGCCAAGGCGCATGCCGATCTCGCCGCGCGCAAGACCACGGGATCGACCGTCCTCACGGTGTGATCTCCGACCGGGCTGTGGCGCAGGCTGGCAGAGCGTTTCGAGCGAACTGGATTCCGGTTCGCGTAGAGAAAACGCGTCAAAATAAGAAATCCAGAGCCCGTTCCGATTCGATCGGACCGGAAAAGGTCGGCCCTCGGCCTGCGTTATGTCCGCTCGTGCTTACGCAGATCGCGGGCGTGATCGAGGCGGAGAGCCTGGAGGTCGACTTCTTCGGGCGGGATCCGGGGCAGGGCAGCCTCAGCGAGGATCGCCTCGGTCACGTCTTCGACCGAATTCTCCGCGATTTCCTGGATGAACGAGATATTCCGATATTCCCCTGAGGCAACGCGGGAAATGACCTCGCGCCTGGTGATTTCAGGGTCGACCACTGCCTCGCGGCCGCGGCGCCCATAGTCGATCATCACGACGAAATACTGCATGAAACGATCCTGCCGTGCCCATGGTCGGGCACGGCAGAGTATTTCCGAAAAACGGAATAAAGTCAAGATGAATTTCGTAGAAACAGAAATTGCAGCCTACTTGCTCCTCTTGCGCGGGCGCGCCGACTTGGCGCGCAGCCGCTCCAGCTGCCCCTTGGGCATGGACAGGCAGATCTCGCCGACCCACTCCAGTTTCACGCCGACGATCTGCTTGGCATTGAAGCTGCTGAGATTGACGACGGAGGGGGATTTGCCTCGTTCGATGGTCTTCAGATAGCGCTCGCCGGTCTTGAGGCGGACCACGGCCTCCTCGCCGTAGAAGCTCGACAGCGGATGGCGCTGGTCCTTGTAGACTACGATTACGTCGCCGCTCTCGTATTTGGGCAGCATCGAATCGCCCACGATCTCGAATGCGATGGTCTCCTCCATGATCGGAAAGGGCAGCGCGATGTCGCCAAGGCCTTCGGGGGGAACCTGCTCATAATCCGGCTCGATCACGGCACCGGCCCCGACGCGGCCCATGATCGGCGCGAGATTGAGCTCGAGATATTCCATGATCGGAATGATTTCCGAAGCCTTCACCAGCCGTTCACCGCCGAGGATCTCCGAGACCGCGCCGGGGCGTACGCCCATGGCAGCCGCCAGGCCGCCCTTGCTCTTGCCTGTCTTTTCCAGGCCCCGTTCGATCATTGCAGCATCCAACATGGTGATTCCCTCGATTGTCCATCGTCCGTCTCTTGTAATCCGAAATTCGGAATTGATGCAATTATGAATATCAGAATTATTGCTTGACTCTGACTTCGGAATACCGGAATGTAGGCTCCGCCTCGCGGTCGTGCGATCGGAGGAGGCGCATCACAGGACAGCATCATGGAACCGGCTCATTGGCCGTCGGAGCACTCCGACGCGCTTCGCGACTATTTTCTCAAGGGAATGTCTTATGCGGAGATCGGAAGACAGATTAACGCAAGGTTTGGAACGGCTTACACGCGCAACGCGGTGGTCGGCCGCGCCAAGCGGCTCGGGCTGATCGTGCAGGTGCGGACGACGAGCCCGTCGATCGTGCCGGTGCTGCCGTCTGGAGCCTGTCTTATCCTCCCGCACCGTCCCGCGTTACTGAACCTGCCGCCGAAATCTGCGATGAAGCCTGCCGCGCAGGTCAAATTGCGCTGCGTCGGCGTCCAGCCGCGCCTGGTCCCATTGGTCGAACTCGCTGCCGAGGACTGTCGCTATCCCTATGGCGGCGACAAGGACGGGGAGGAGATTACCTTCTGCGGCCATCCAAGTGAGCCGGGCTCGAGCTATTGCACGCCGCATGCGCGCCTGACGCGCCGCGCCGGAGCTGGATCCGCCCGCGTCTCCGGCCCCGTCGTGCTGAGGCTGGTCTCTGCCGCCTGACCTGACGACCGCCCGTTCAATCGTCAATTTCGCAAGGAGTATCCGAGTGGCACGTGTCCGACGCAACAGGTCCTTTAAATTGGCGAATGTCTACGACCGACGCTCACGTGAGATACCGTTCAATGCGGAGGTGGCGGAAGTCGAGGTGGACAATCCGCTCGCGCTCGATCCCGGCGAGAAGATCATGGCCGTGCGGTCGATCCGCAGCGATCCGCTCGGCCGGCTGCATGCGCACCATCAGATCGACGAGGCGCAGTATCGGGGCGGGCGCGCCTTCCAGGACGATTGGGAGAGGGCCGAGCGAGGCCCTCAGGCAATGGACCCGACTCGCGAATATGTCGATGGCGCGCGTACGCGCGAGCCGGTCACCGAGAGCCAACGCCAGGCGGTGCTGCGGCTGAACCGGATCGAGCGCGAACTCGGCACAGACGGCGCTGCGCTAGTGCACGACGTGTTGGTGCTGGGCCTGACCATGGACGAGATCGGCCAGGGTCGCGCCGTCCGTACGCAGCGCTGGATCGACTATTTTGCCCGACGTTTCCGTGAATGCCTGGACCGGCTGGCACTGATCTATGGCTTTGCGACGGAAACGGGGAGACTGCGTGCAGGGCAACGAAGATGACAACGCGCCCGCGACCACGGTCGTGGGCGCGCCGGTCCGCTGCTTAGGGATGCGGTAGGATCTGGTAGGTCGTGGCATAGGGCTCGACCCGCAGCGAGGCGTTGGCCAAAAGCCCGATTCTGGCGGTCGGCGCTTGCTGCAATTCGCCGTTCGGACCGCGATGCACGTTGTATTGCCAGACGGTGAGATCGCCCTTCTGTGCCAGAGCATGTGCAACGGCGCTCGCATCATTGCCGCCGAGGGCCTGAAGCTCCTCCGTCGACAATCCGACGACGATTTCATCCTTGATGGTGACGATCTTGAACAGGTTCATCCTGGTCTCCTGCGCCCACGCGCTTTGTGTCGAGAAGGTGAGAAGCGCGACTGCGGCGCCCTTGATGAGATCGCAGCGAGAAAGCATGCCGTCGTCCTTTGGTGCTGGGGCGCCCGAATCGATCAATGCATCGGCCACGGCGCCCGTGATCTGCGTGACTGTTACGCCACCGCTTTGTCGTTTGCTCCTCGAAAACAGTTCACGGCCGGAAACAAATGGGGCCCGATGAATCCTGATGCGAAGAGGCGGGTCCAAGTCCAAGAGCTCGAGGGGACGGGTTTGGATGAAATCCAAACATCATAGTTTGTCTCTTGGTCAGAAGGCTGCGCTGTGGCTGCCGATCCATAGCGCGAGATCGACGCCTATTTCGTCGACGATACAACCGCCGACGCCAGATTCAACAATTACGTGTATACGCTGAAGAAGCACTGGTTCGCGTCCACCAACGTCCATTCACATCCGAAACAACACGAAACGCAGCGTCGATTGACGGCAATCGAGCCTGTATGCCTGATCGATGCCGCTTCTTGACGCAGGTGGGTGACGGCCGGCCCTATTCCTGTTATCCGGAATTGCCGTGGTGCGATGCAGACGAAGCATCGCTGCGCCAACCGTTGGGCTTGCCGGACGGGTTGTTTCTTGACATAGTTACAACCTGTTCAGGTGCGCGCTTGCACATGTAGCTCGGCGTGCGAACACACCGGGCTTCCCCCCGGCCGCAGGCGCGCCGTCGCCATAGCATCCGGTTATGGCATCCGGTTATGGCATCCGGTTATGGCGTTGGGTTCTTAGTTGGGACCTCGATGTTGGATCACGAAGTCCGATGCTTGTCATAGGTGCGAGATGAAGAACCTCAATTTCGCAGCTGAGCTGCACCTCAAGCTCGGCGCGCCTGCAAGCGGCACCGTCGAAAGCCTGCGCCTGCTCCGCGCCTTTCTGAAGCTCGCGCCCCGGCAGCGTTTCGAGGTCATCAAGCTCGTCGAGGACCTCGCCACCGAAGAAACCCTCCCCGAACACCCCCTGTCCTGAGCCGGCCTGCGCGCCGGCTTTACGCCTTGCCCTTCGTTTTCCTGTCACAGCCGGCCGCCGGGCGACGTCTTCCCCGGGGCTGGACGCTGGCAGGCGATCCGGCAAGTGTGGTATTCAGTTCTGAAAACGGGAGGAGTGCGACCATGATCGAACCGAAGCTCGAAGTTCCGGCCGAACTGCGCGACCTGGCCGAGAAGACGATTGACCAGGCGGAAAAGGCATTCGGCATGTTTTTCGAAGCCGCCACCAAGTCGATGACCACCGTTCCGGGCGCGGGGGCGGACGTGTCGAAGCAGGCGCTCGCTTTCACCGAGCAGAACATGAAGTCGGCGTTCGAGCATGCTCGCAAGCTCGTCCATGCGACCGACCTTCAGGAGGCGATGCGAATCCAATCGGATTTCCTGCGCAGCCAGTTCACCAGTGCCGGAGACCACATGCGCCAGATGACCGGCAGTCTCATGCAACCGAGTAAGGACAAGTCCTGATTCTCGGTGTGTTCACGCCGCGTCCACAGATTGGACTTGTCCGGCGTGAATATCGCCACTGGTGCCGGTCCATGATGGCCGTCGAATGGACCTCATTCGCCGCCCATCATGCTTTCTGCTGATCCCTGTCGGTTCTCAGGCAGGGATTTGCATATGTCGCAGGTACCTTGAGCGATCGGCCGCTCTGCTAACGCAGCGCTGCGATGTAGGCCGCGATGTCGCCGGCTTCAGTCCGGCTCAAGGGGAAATTCGGCATCTTCGGGTGCGGGTCTAGCAGGAAAAAAGCGCGTCTTTCTGAACTGAAGTCGGGCCTGCGCGCAACGGACGCGAAGGAGGGAACGCCGGCGCTCGCCTGGATCTGGCCGTTCGCCACGACATGGCGGCTGGCGCACCAGCGCTTCGCAAGCTCGGCGCCATGATCTGCATCGGCGCTAGAAAAAGATAGGCCGGCAACAAGCGCAGCCTTGAAGCAGGGCGGCCCCGGGGTGTCTAGGAGCCCGGGGCCATAACCTCAGCTTCCGGTGGGTCCAATAGTTCGGCCACGCGGTCCAAGCGGGAATCAGCGGAGCACATTTGGCGAAAAGTTTTGCATCTGCAGCCTGCTGCATTTCTATGCGGTGAACGCCCTTCGGATGATGCGGGGAGTTCGATCCCGCAACATGGGCAGTGTGATCGCAGCCCAGCGACAATTGTTGTGTCTATTCCTGGCGTGTGTGGGCGATGACGTCTATGATGCAACTGGACAGATTAGTCGACCAGAACAGCGCTGACGAACATCGTGTACGGTGCTTTTGACAAATAGAAGCCGTTCTAATTTTACCTAGGGCGCTCATTGTGCGGCGCCCGCCGGTGGGGAGGCTTAGCGGCTAAGCGCTACAATACCAGTATTCGTATTCCCCAAATTCTGCACGGCCTTGTTCATCGTAGGATCGTTGACGTAGCCGCTGGCGGGGATAGAAGAGCCATTGTTCTCATTCCTAGCGCGATTGCCCAGCCGATTTCCCGTAGTTTGATGGTTGAGAGCGTTGCTCGCGTTAGGTCCGGGCGAACCACCCGTACCGCTCGCGGTGCCACTGCTCGACATCGAGCCGGCCGTCGTGCTGCCTGAGCCTGTTCCTCCTCCAGAAGCTCCACCTGAACCACCTCCGCCAGCTTGCGCCAGGGCCGAGGTGTATGGTCAAAACGCGACCGCTATCCTGTTCGTTCAGGCGGCGCAAAATGATCTTCGTTCGACTGACGCTTCAACGTGGCTTGCAGCCCTTGATGGATATTTGGCCACGTTCCAGGATGCAATTAAGTCCTCACGCAAAATCGTGCAGCTCAAAATCAGCACGCACAATCCTGCTAACGAAAGTATCTTCAATGTTAATCGGGCCATCGCCGGCGGGCTCTGCGCCGCTTCCCAGCGAAGGAAGGTGCGACTTCGTCCTAGATTACGCTGCCGATCCAACCGGGGGCCCTGTTCCGCTGCCGCAAACCGAGCTTTATACCCTGACGGCACGCACCCTTCGCAGGGCGGACAAAGCAATATGGAGGCAAATTACTTTCGACCTCTTTCCTCTCTTGATCCATCGTAGAATTCGTCCTGTTCGCTAGACCGGCAGGATGTAAGATTATGTCCGGGCGGCGCTGGGCGAACGGGCTCAAGTGTGCTGGTGGAACTTTATAGCCCCTTGATCTTTGCGTTAGGCGCCGAAGTGAATAGGCAGACGATGCTCCGCTGGCTTAGCTCAGATCGTCGAAAGATCAAAAGCGATCGAAAGCAGCTTGAAGGCAGGGCTCGCCGCCTGCTGCAGAGTTACCTGACGGCCAATGAGTGGCAAAAGCGCCAATACTATCAGGCAATCGCCGGCGCGGCTTCTGCATGTCAGCCTGGTATTGATGATCCGAGCTTAAGTAACGAGAAGCTTGCTGAATTAACCGCTCAGGCCGCGACAAAAGTCGTCCAAGTACGTAATCGGAAAGCAAAAGATGCGCACGATCATTCAGCTGTACTGATCACGGATGCATACGCAACGGTTGCAATCGCCTATCGACGAGCGGCTTCAGCCTACACTGCTGACAAGGAAATGGAGCAGCTGGGCACCGCCGCAGTACACCTGGTCACGATAGCGAATTCATTTATGAATGCTGAATAGGACCGACAACGACAGAAATGTGACTGCGGCTTCGGCAAACCAGCCTCGCTTCTCGCTCAGGCGTATACCTTGCGCAAACCCTTTCTCCTAAGCTGCCCGTAAGACGTTATTTGTACCGTCGTCACCAACAAGAAAAGGCGGGCGGCATGTCGATTGCATTTCGAATTTTTGTTCTCCTGTTCTGTGCTTACGCCGGTTGGGAGACCGCGAGCATCCAATTCGGCGATTTGCGAGAGCCTCAGCAGCAAGGGCGTTCTCCAACCGGATAAGCAAGGAATGAACAAAACAACCCTTCACCTGGAACGTCCGCAACCAAGCCAAGTTCGGCGTGCTGACCTCGCGCCGGCTATCGGTTATGCGATGCTCGTCGATGGTCGTTTCAAGACCGAATTTCTTGATCAGGACGCCGCGACTAACGCGGCCCTTGAATTGTCGGCCAAGTATCCGAAGCTGAAGATCGAGATCTACGATGCAGCATCGAAGTCACGAACGCCGGCGAAATAGCCGCTGCGCCGCAGCATGCGTGATAACCATGTCTTCTGTTTTAATCTACCTTTAGCTTTTTGCTAACAATCGAGGTCTCAAGGTCGTCGCCAAACGGAGGCGGCCTGTGCCTTTGATGAAGTATTTCGGATTCGTCGGCAGCGCTCTCGTCCTGTTGCTGATCGCTATCGGCTGGTGCTTGCCGCAGCAGGCGATGGGCCCCGGTAACAGCGACGTAGAGCGACCGTCCATCAAGATCAGCTCAGCCGAGAGGGCGCCTGAACGGGTCATAATCGATACCAGCTTGCCGACCATTGTGGCTCCGTCGAACATCAGTCCTTCTACATCAATGACGTCGGTGCAATCTGCTCGGCCTCTGCAGAGCGCATTCTCCGAACTTGACGTCGCCCGGAAGCCGGTCACTCCGAAATAAGGCGGCGAGGTCTTGAAGCCGAAGCATACGGCAAAAGGCGAATCCGCGAAAAAAGTCTCTCACCGTCGAGCAGCGAAACCGTTGAATATTATTCCCGCACCCGCAACGGGAGCGCAAGCTGCGGCGCCTGATACGAGAATGTCGTTACTGGAAACACTCAAGGAGCGGCTAGGGCAGACGTTTTTCAAGCTGAACTGATGACGGTGTCCAACGATAGGAGCCTACGAGCGCCATTCACGCCGGAGGCGCACTCGGCTCGATTGGACCGACCCAATAAATAGTCTCTGAAGATGGCATCCGACGGCGGCAAATCGGCCTCCTGCGTCACCGGGGCGGCTGGAGCAAGCCCGCACAAAACGGCTTTAGTCCGAAAGTCGAATAGCGCCACGTCATCGGGCTCGCGGAAGCAGCAAAACCCCGCCCGCGTAAGCCCGCTTATTTGGAAGGGCGCCCTGTCGTAGAGCGGCTGAGATAGACGTCGCGATGGGCGATCGGCGGGCACATAGACGGCGAGGGATGCATTACGCTTACTGCGATACTACGATTCGTGGAAAGACGGTCCGGGTCGGGCGCTTGGGTTTAGGGCGGTGGCCGCTTTAGGTCGTCGGCAAGCCGTTGCGGATTCAGCAGAATGCGCTAGGCCGGTTCTCCGTCCTGCTCACAATGGTGAGACCGTTTACGCGGGCAGCCCTGCCTAAGGCAGCCTCTGACCGCAGGAACAGTGGAGGGAAGGTAACCTCGGCCGCAGGTCTCGGCCTGAGGTCGCTTTTTGCGAGCCGCAACCGTCGACCCTGATTCACATAGTGAAATGCAGATGCGGGTCAGAATGCGGCAACGTCCACGTGCCGCGACCTTGACGCTGGCAGGTTTCTCCGACCTGCTCCCTCCCAGGCGCCGCCGGCTCTTGAAGTTGCGCCCGACGGACGGCGCCCGCCCCTCCGGACTGTGGTTGAGCCGTCCCGGACCTGGCGATGGATCTCTCCATCGCAGGCGCGCCCTGCGCAAGTATCGTGGCACTGGGCCACATCCGGCCAATCCCTCGGCCGTCTTGATTGCCGCCGGCGTCTCTCCGAAATCGTACCGGCCCGCAAAGGCCGCGCCGGGCTGGTGGATCTCGTCCCGCTCACGCTCGGGCATTGTCAGCTCCTCAATCGTTCTCAGTCCACGCGTGCGACATTGACGAAGCGAGCGCTTGTCCGTCGTGCCAGGCGGAATACACAGTCGGGCTAGTGAGGCGCACAACTAAAAATATCTCGGCGCTTACGAAAATAGGAACGAGGTCTGCACTTTCACATTCCTTCCGAAGTGCAATCGGGAGCCTCAGCATGGCAACGCAGATCGTCATGGATCACAGCGGCGACAGCCGCTACTTCTTCGACAACTCCAGCGGTGATGCTCTGGCGGAGGCGGAGAGACGTTTTCTGGAATTCACCGGGAAAGGATACACTGCAGCGGTGCGGAGTAGCCCGGAGGAGGTAACCAGGATCACCACGTTTGATCCGACCGCCGAAGAGACATTGTTTTTTCCGCGGCTCGTCGGTGGGTGATGGCCAGGTGAAGAGGAACTTAGCTCGGGTCAGTCGGTGGCCCCTTCGTAGCCTCTGTATTGGGAAGCTCTATGAAGCATCCAAGGACGAGAAAACGATTCACGCTCGTGCGCTACGCCTCCTTCGTTCTTGGCTTTCGCCTCAGCAGAGGGCGGACTTTGACAGGAAGGGATATTTCGACGTCGTGGGATGCGACACTGGGAAGCGGTACCGAATCCGGCGCGGCACGTCCGCCAACGTCAACGAGATAGACGAATACGGGCGGCTCGGAACGGGGCGCTGCTTCGTCCCGTTAGGTGGCTTGGCTCAGGGCGACGTCATGCTTGCCCAGAAAATAGCTCTTGAAACCGACGAGAACCGCGCGTTGAGCATCGCCAACAGCTTTCCGGGACCGCTAGGCTGGCGCCTCCCCAGGCGTCGCCCCGCAGAGGCTAGGAGCTCGGGGGTACGCCTGTCCCCGGGCTAGAATTCGAGCCACGGTGCTTCTCATGCGGCGACGCCACAGCGGTCTCGCTGATTGCAACCACAACATTGGTGGTTGACGACTGTTGGATCATCTCGCGTACCACCGCTGGCATCCATTGCCTTATTGATTCGGAGTGTAGCCCTGACCGATTGGCTCTTCAAATCGGCAATACGGGAAAGATCTTCGTCGTGTGTTGAGTATGCCGCTATTAGGCCTGACCGATAACCCGAGGACTGGGGCGTTCGAACGGGAGCTATCTTGTCTCAAAGAATGCAGTTCTGCACCTCGTTTGCTTGAACGCAGCCCTGGATGAAAAGGGGCCGAAGAGCCGAAGGGCTGCGGGGAGGGCTAGAACAGTCCGCCGCCTTCGGGTTGAATTCTCCCTCGAGTGACGCTGCCCGGACGCGCGGGAAAGCTCGACACAAAGGTGGCGCGACGTGAAAGCCTTCAGGCTCGATGGAATTCCACCGCCCGCTGTTTCAGAGAAACTCTGGCCGCGAAGCCTGCCTGCAGCCACGCCATGGCCTGCGTGTGCCCCGCTTTGCGCGAACCTCATTTTCCCACCAGGCACTGAACTTGTAAGCTGACGGCGGTAACGGCCTCCCGAGAATTTCCTCGATGTCCGAGAACGTGAGCCGAATAGTGTGCGTCCTTGTGCGACCCAGCTCCCTCGATAGCGCATCGTAAACGGACATGACGCTCGGCTCGTCACGTCGGTCTGTCATCGCCGCTCGCGGGGATGTTGAAGCCCCGGGCGGCAACTTCTAGCTCGAGCTCAGTGATCCGTTCGAAGATGCGAGCAGTAATAGCCTCGGAATCTTCAGCGCTTATTGATCGAACGCCTGTTAGAGATAGCTCGTCCCTGAGAACCTTCGCCACAAGCAATTGGATTGCCATTGGATTAAATCCTAAAAAGACGATCCAACCGCAACCGACGGGCGAACGCAAGTGGTTAGGTGGTGCTGCCGTGCTTCGGCTAGTTGTCTCGGCCCGGAATTCTGAGCTGCGCAGCTGCTCGCACAAACTTTTCTGCCGCAGCATTAACAGCAAACCCGTGTGCCTCATCGGGTGTCCTACCCTGCGTGGTCTGTAGGCGATTAGCCGTCTCGCTTTGCTTGAGCACGAGTCGTTAGCTTATCCAGCTTCGAGTGCTCCTCGCTCAGACGTCTTTCGACATACTGCCGTTCGAACTCCGTCAGAGTGGTTTGCAATAAGAGGTGGTAGCGTTGAATATTGTTGCGATGTGCCCGGACCAAATCGTCGTCAATCATCGTCGTCGGCTTTCCGGGAGTGAAACGGACAAAACAATTCATCATCAAGCGGGATGGGCAGGCGACCGAGCAAGAGCAGGCCGGAGCATCTCCGCCGCTCTCTCCATGGTAGTAAGCTTTTCTTTCCCAATCTGTGAACTATTTCACACGGCCTTGCGATCGTCGCCTAGGTGGCAGCAGACACAGTGCAGTGGTTTAACGGGCGTCGGTCGGCTTCATCCAGCCCGATGACCGCGGTATGGATGCCTAGCACAGTGGGCGGCTCATCGAGCTTGGCTGAAGGCCGCAAGGTTTCTTATGGAGTCCAAGTCCATCAAAAGCGCAGGAAAAGAGCTGCCAAGTCTATGCGTCGGAAGGCTGCGGCGACAATGGCATGGCGGTTTGATCACTGCATTTTATGCCCGAGGTCTCTCAGCCGCGTGCGAAGAAAGTCGCTGGCATGGTCGTATTGCGCGTTGCCGTTCGTGATTTGGCGGACGCGTGGATCCATTAAGCGACCAACGGTTTCGGAGCCGAGCAACTCAACTCTGTCCGACCACTGCCGTAGCAACGTATCGGGTATATCGTCCGCAGATCCAAACATCCGCAAAAGGGAATGTCCGGCTTCGGGCTTGTGGTCGTGATGAGTCTTCGCCGCATAGAAAGCGAATAGTCCGCGGAAGGCATCACGGGAAACGCCAGGTTTTCCCATCGCAATATCCCTGAAAAAATCACGTTCTCAATGGACGCAAGTTTGACGCCTCCGTTCGGGAAAAGCTAGAAAACCAAAACCCTGTGCCCACGTTTTTCGAAGAGTTTGCGGTTGGACGCTGAGTGGAATGCCAGCCCGTCAATGATCGTAACCAATTTTGACGAAGGCCAGGTTGGACCTTTGAGGCGCCCTCTGGCTCTTGTTGCTCCCCAGCCGCGCCATTGGCTGAAGCGCGAGCCGGCGGAGGGGCCAGCGTGTAGAAGCCAGCATAGAAGTTGCGCCGACCGCGCGGCTTGCACTAAGCTCATTCGATTGTACGAATTGTTTTTGTGGAGTAGCGTCATGTCGAGTGCGATTGAGTTGATTGTGGACGGCTACGCAAGACTTAAAGACCGCCAGTCGCTTGAAGAGCTGAAGATGCACCGCCGGCGCCTTGCCGGAGACCTGAAAGCCTGGGTGGGCTTTGACTGCAGGTTGTCGATCGCGCAGATCGAACAGGACATCGCGGCAATAGAGGCGGGACTGGAGACGTTGTCGGGACCGGTCGGCGGCTAAGCTAAGGAGCCAGCCCGACGGCGGCGTGCGCGCAAGGAGGCAAGTGCTGCGATCTTTCGTCATGGCTGCCCTCATTGAGGTTTGGCCGTGCTCGTTTGCGCTGTGCCTGCCGTCGGAGGAGATTGTCGCTAAGCTTCGCGCCGCAGGCTACTCGCAGATCCAGGAGGTGCCGGCCGGAAAGATCAAGACTTACAAGGCCGTCAAAGAAGGTCCCGCGCGCTCGGTGGTCATCGACAGGACCGGCCACATCGCAGACGTGGGAGATAGCTAGACGGGCAGACGAAGCCAGACGTCTTTACTGGATAGCGTGCCGGTTGGCGTCGCATCTCCATATCGACGACGCGAAACGAGCCATGACTTTCGTAAACGTAGCGAAGGTGCCAGACCGGGCCGAGTTCCGGCGAGATGGCGAAGTCGTCTAAGGCAGACGCGACGTACCGAACGGCATCGCGTCGCTCAACGGGTGCGGAGAACATCGCCTCTATCAGCGCGGCCAGGCTCACGCCGCCGACTAGCAGGCTCGTGCAGCTTCGTCGCCGTCAGTAAGCCGGAGGGAGGTCACGATGACCCGCAATACCGGCGGGGTTCTTCAGAGCCACGGCACGGTTCAGACCCAAAACCGGACCGTTGATGTAAGGGCGCGGGGCGGCGGTTGGGTATTTTCGCAAGGTGATGGACGACTGCTACAACACTTCAGCACGAACCGGAGCCACGCCACGATCCGTAATCCCTAAGGTGCGCGCGGCGGCGAGCGAGAGGTCGAGGACGCGGCCACGGACCCATGGTCCGCGGTCGGTGATACGAACCACCACCGAGCTCTTAGTCTCAAGATCAATGACCCGGACTCTCGTGCCGAACGGCAGACGGCGGTGCGCCGCGGTTAGTGAATTCCGGTCGTACGATGAACCGTTCGCCGTCTTGCCCTTTGAGTACGAGTAGAATGAGGCCCTTCCGGAGAACACTCGGTCGAGGGAGCGAGAGGCTGAACGGTCTTTCAAGGGTTCTTGACGATCTTTCAATGTTTGTTGTCCGTTCGGAGCTTGCACTTGCGGCTCATCCTTCTTTGTCTGTTCGAGCCCATCAGGAGCCGGCTCAGCACGAGCCTTTGGAATGATGGACCACCGCTCATTGAAATCCTCTGCTGCAGCGGTGTTCGCATTCAATCCAATCCAAGCAGGGACTGTCGCAATCGCAACCATTCTGAGGAGAAGACGCATCGTTCGGCCTCATCAAACAATTGAAGCACAAGTCAACAATGCAACCCACCAGCCAGTGTTCCTGAACATGTATTCGCGTCTCGCACATAGGTGATTGCATACCGACGTTGCGAGGATGTGCGTAGGAGCACCGCAGCAAGTCAATTATCTCGCTGCGATGCATCGCGCCATTTAGCGCCACCGGCCGGGGCCTAGGGGCGGCCAGTCTTCCCAGCGCGCACTACATACGAGCGGCCCATGGGAAAGTTGCGTATCCCCAAAATGAGAAATTTCAACCCGCCTACTGACAAAGGGGCAGAGTTGTTGGTGGCCGTACGCCCGCCGACGCCAAGCCCGGCGAGCGGTGCTTCGCGCTGGTCTTAGTGGACGAGCAGCGGCCCCCAGCTTGAGGGGCAATCGCCAAGGCCGAACACGACGACCACGCCGCGGCGGGTGCCGAACGAACTGTGTCGGGCAGCTTGATTCGCGGCAGAGGGGGTTATTCGAGGTACTTAGGAGCCTGCGGTTGGCGCTCGCTAAAGGACGCCGCAATCTTCTGTTCGGCGATTTCGAAGACCGGACGAGCGTTGGCAATTGACCACAGTACCTTCCCAAGACTTCCGATTGCTTGCTCGGCTTCCTCAGTCCGGTCAGCCGGCTCTTCCTTCAATGCCTCTCGCTCTGCACGCTTGGCTGCCGCAGACTTGCTCCTTTGAGCCCGCACAGCATGTTGCAGGCAACACAGGGGCGGCGGTCGCAACTAAGTCCGATTCAGGGTGTATGACGGAGTTGAGTTCCTCCTAGGAGCCGTGATGGAACCAACAGAATCTGCCCGCACGCACCGTCAGGTGTTGCCTTGGCTCGTGGTCGCGTTGATTGTTGTGTTGGCTGGAGGCATGTTCGTTTGGATGAGTAACAGAATTGATGCCCTACAGGCAGCGACTGCTATTCGTCAAGATTCTGGCGTCGAACAAACAAAGAGGGCGGTAGCAGCTCTTGAGCAGACGGTGAAAGACATTCAGTCAAGCCAGCAAAGCCTTGTGGACCGGATTGCGGAGGTCCAGCGCAAAATTGCCTCGGAAGGCAGTAATCGCAAGCTAATGTCAGATCAACTAGGCGCACTAGGCGCACGCGTTGATGGGCTGGCATCGGCGAACGCGGAGAGCGCCGCGACTGCCCGTCAGAACTCACGCACAAAGCGATAGATGTTGGCGCTTAGTTCAGTGCCGGAAATTTCTTTCCGAAAGTGGGAAAAACCTTTCGCGAACATCTTCAACACAGAGAACGAAACAGCGACGCGCGTCAACGTTAGTGACCAATTAACGCGCCCTTGAGAGTGGTCCTCTCAACGCGATTTGGGACTCGCCTCCGGTCCGACGGCCAGTTGATCAGTACTGCGGGGTTCTCGCACTTCTTCCGCCGCTTGCGGTTTCTTTGAAACGCCCATCCGATCAATCGCGCCAGCCCGAGGACAACTCCTGCGACGATCACCCAGTGGGGATATCCGATCCTGGAAAACGTCGCTGTTCCCGCTAGTGCTCAGCGCTCACCCTCGTGCCGCAACGGCTGGGTACGAACCGCTTTTGAGAGCAATGTTTTCGACGACTGTTTGCTCTTTGGTCGGAAAGTACGTCGCAACCAACGACAGGACACCAGCGATGCAGACGGCCGTCAAAGCGGCGCCTGCAACGCTTACCGCACCTCGCAATAGCAACTGCCTCAACGCGCGAAACACGATATCTGCATAGTCGGAAATGCGTAACGAACATACTGCGCGCGATCGACGGCGCCCAGAAACGCACGTCGCATCGCGCGCATCCTGTCAGATGGAGGTTGCGTGGAGCGAGAGCACTGTCGGATGATCGAGTAGGTGCCGGTCTATTGCGTGCTTAGCGACAAGCCAAGAACAAATGCCTTAGCCGCCGTCGCGCCCGGCGTTCGCTTCAATTTCTTTGCGATCTTCGTGACACCAGTCTTTTGCTTCGCAAGTAACTTCAGCGTCTTCAGGTCGTCTTTCGTCCACTCGCGACGAAACCTTTTTTCTTCTTGGCCAACTTGGCGCTCCTTCGTTGATAGGAGCGCGGTCTAACACGTGTTGCGCGGTTCGCAAATGCCTCGTGAATGGCGCTGTTTGACGGACGCTGTCCTTTTCGACAGGTGTAGGCCGTCCTGAGCCGTGGGCATGATCGCGCTAAAGGACGAGGGCCGCGGCTATGCGACGTTACTACTTCCCGATTTTTCACAAGGGAGAGCCACATGCGGACGATGTGGGGGAGCTATTTGGCTCGGCTCAACTAGCCGTCCAATACGGCGCGCGCGTCGCTCGGGACATCGCCAGCGACCTCGACTATGATTTTAGCCAAGCGGCGTCGTCGTCAGAGTCAATCGTCAACGCTAGGGAAGCGCGACGTTGGCGAACAATGCCCACCAATTCGTGCCGGCGGGCCTCCTGCACACGGCTGTGATGCGCATTGTGTGAAGTAGTTCACAACCGGCAGGGTATCACCGAGCGTAGCGTGCGCGCTTCCACTGGAGGGAAGCGCAATGAAGTGGAACTTGGCAACCTATCGAATGCTCGCGCTGACCGCCGCTGTTCTGGCGGCGGCTGGTACTACTATGGCCATCGGTACTCCTCGTGGAGTCCCTGAACCAATGTTGGGATCCGATTGGCAATGCAGCCGGACCATGCTGCTCGTGACCACGTGTGCGCACTGAAGCATTGATCGGATAGCCGCAGACGCGCGCTCGGCAAAGCTAGCGGGTGCTCGTTCACACATCTCGGCCTTCACGAACGTCGGCCTAACAATCGGTTAACGAAGAACCCATAGCGTGTTCCGCCGTTGACCTGCATCCCGTCACGCATGACGAGGTAGGTCTAGGACGGGGCCGATACCATGGCGGACCTAAGGGAAAAATTGGACAAACTCCGCACCGATGCCGCGGATTTTGTCCTTATGAGCAGACGATCGAGCGACCCGCAAAAGCGCGCACTTTTCGAACGCTTGGCAGATGAGCTCGCCATAGAGGCTCTCGAACTCGAGCAGGTGGTGAAGCTGCAAAGCCGGCGCTCCGGTCACAGCGACATGGATAAAGTCGTGCCCCTCCACGTGCGTCCAGATCGTCGCTGACCCAATCCCTTTCCATTTGTGGGCGTCGATACGAACCCCTCCGACCCATGCGGCGGCCGCCCGATCTATGTAAGGCCCGAGCTCGCCGCTCGAATGGCGCGACCAAGCAGATAGATAGCTCGCCGCCAAAAAGCCAATCCCCGGCTCGCTCCACTAGGGGATCGGCGGCTTGCAATCTTTGCAAATGTCGTCGGATTAACTACTAAATAATAAAACGGAAATTAAATAAATTAAATGATGGACGAGGTTTAAATTTGGATTAGGATGCGAATGCTTGGCGCCGGACGAACGCGTCAAGGACCTCCTGGAAGCGGCCCCATCATCCTGCCCCCCAGCTTACGCCGTCAAAAGGATGTAGGGGCCGCTTCTTTTCTTTGGCAAATTGGGAGGCGAATCATGCAGTTCTTGTCATTAGGTGATTGGTTTTTCATCTCCGCAGCGACGGGTACGCTCCTACTGGTCGAGGTCGGAGTTTTGATCATTGTGGGCGTGATCTGAGCCGGACGTTTTCCCTCAATTTCAATTTCAGCGCTCCCAGCGCGCGGACTGCACTTTATGCCCTCCATAGTGTCTACGCACTTCAGCACAGAGCTTTCCGAGCGACGCTCCCATGGTCGCGGGCGTGCGCCTGCTGCCTGCCTCTCTTCCACTCCTACTGAGGGGGCGACGGTACCATATGGGAAGCGACTTTAGCTAGGCAACCGTTCTTCATGGCAAAAAGGCCGCCCGGCTTAAATAAGCGCGGACGGCGGCAGCCCGGGAGCGTGAGCAAAACCGGTGCTGGCAAATTGTACATCCGAATCGTGGAGTCTGAGCAAAATTGCTCACTAAAGCAAACCACGTGAGGCGGCCATACTCCTTCTGGACCTCTATTCGCGGGCAGTGTTCACACCGGAAGACTGAGACCTTGCGGCGCAGTCCCATGGCTCCCATCGTGCCGAAAGGATTGCCCGATGTTGTACATGGTGCCTTTCATGTCGTTTTCGGCGGGCGCAATTCGCTGTTGGTCCATGCTTGAAAATCCGGGACCTGCATTGGATCGATGTCGTCGCACTTGATACACTGAAACTTGCGACCGCCTGTCCTGACGATCACGAAGTGCATCGGCGTACCGCAGTTAGGGCAGATCGGTCGGGGAGGGTTTTTTGGCATGCTACTCACGCTGAAAACGCGCGAGTCTTCTGCTCACTGTCATCGGATAGCTGCGGAAGATAGGCCGATGATGGAGCTACTCTAGTTAACAATTGTGGCCGCTGCATGAAAACGAACAGGACTATGTATTGTCACGTAGCCGCCCTGGTGCAACGGCGAGGTCATTTCTTCGGTCACCTCAGTCCGAGCGGCTCGCTTCGCTGCCTCTTCCGCCAATAGTCGTCGCCCGCGATCCCAGCGTAGACTCTCTGATCTGATCGCGCAGTTGGTGCAATTCGTTCAACTGAGTTCTTAAATTAGCTGCCGTCGCTGCGACGGCTGCAATTCGCACTTCGGTCAGGGCTGCAATCCGCGAGTCCACGGCGGCTTCAATGCGCCGCTTAAGAGAACTCATCGGATACCTCCAATTAATGGAACTCTACTACGAAAATCACGAATGTGGCAGTGTGGCACTGTGGCAGTGTGCTTTACTGGTCAATATTGCTCATACGGCAAATATTAATGTAGACGAGTAGTCCTTCGGTTTGCGGATCGGCCGCATGGCCGCTTCGGGTCTTGGTCATCGCCGGATCCCTTGGCACCTGCAACCAAATGCGTAGACTAGCCCCGAACGAGCCAGGAGAGAGCTTTGGCGATCGAGCGGCCAAACCGACGGCTGACGACGATCCTCGCGGCTGATGCAGTCGGCTATAGTCGGCTTGTGGGGATTGACGAGGAAGGCACGCTCGATCGCCTCCGGACCGTCCGCAATGACCTCATCAATCCTATGATCGCCGCCCATCGCGGGCGTATCGTCAAAACTACTGGGGATGGCTTGCTGGCCGAGTTCGCCTCGGTTGTGGATGCAGTTCGTTCGGCGATCGGTATGCAACAGGCCATGGCCGAGAGCAATTCTGGCCTCGTACAGGATAGGCGCATTGAGTTCCGCATCGGAATCAATCTCGGTGACGTGGTCGTGGAGGACGATGGCGACCTCATGGGCGACGGCGTCAATGTGGCGGCGCGATTGGAGGGCACTGCCGACCCTGGTGGTATTTGCCTTTCTAGTGCAGTCTATGACCAGGTGCGTGGCAAAATGGATATCACCGCGCAAGATCGCGGTCGGCAGCAGCTAAAGAACATCGCCGAGCTGGTGCAGATCTATTCGATTTCACCCGCGCAACCCGCAGCAGCAGCGCCGCACACGACCGTCGCACCGCGACTCTCTATCGTTGTCTTGCCCTTCGTCAATCTCGATGGCAACAGCGAGCAGGACTACTTCGTCGACGGTGTCACTGAAAGCCTCACAACCGACCTGTCGCGTATTCCTGGCGCCTTTGTCATAGCTCGCAACACTGCCTTCACTTTCAAAGGCAAGCCAGTGGACGTCCGGGTGATCGGGCGAGAACTTGGTGTGCGCTACGTGTTGGAAGGCAGCGTGCAAGGTGGCGAGGCCCGCATTCGCGTCAACGCGCAGCTCATCGACACGGAAACCGGCGCACACCTCTGGGCTGAGCGCTTCGACAAGCCGCGCGCCGACATCTTCGACATGCAGGACGAAATCACCACGCGCCTCGCCCGGACGGTGGGTGTCGAGCTCGTTGCCGCAGAGGGCCGCCGCGCCGAACGCGAACGACCGAACAATATGGATGCCGGGGACTTGGCCATGCGCGGCTGGGCAATCCTCAACCAACCCTTGTCGCTGCGCCGCGACAGCGCCGCGTGTGACCTGTTCGAGGCGGCGCTCCGGTTGGACGATTGCAACGTCGAGGCGTTGGTCGGTCTTGCTTTCTACCATGGTAATGACCTTCGCACCTTCGCCTCGACCAATCGGGACGAACAGCTACGCATCGCCCAGATGGCCATCACTGAGGCACTGAGGCTCGCTCCGTCCAACGCTTTAGCCCATTTCGTTCACGCCAATCTCCTCCATGTCTCAGGCGCGACGGAACGCGCGCTGCGCGAACTTCAGTTCGCTATTGCGCTCGATCGTAATCTGGCTTGGGCCCATGCTGATGCAGGCTTTCTTAAGGTACTACTGGGGCGAGCTGAAGAGGCAGAAGCTGACCTCACAAAGGCGATCCGGCTTAGCCCACGGGACCCTGCGCTCGATCGCTGGTATGCCCTACTCGGTATCGCCGACCTGTTCCTCGGCAGGCTCAACTCAGCGTTGGATCGGCTCCGCAAATCGGTCGAAATGAATCCGAACGTCGCGATGGCTCACTTTTTTCTAGCCGCGGCGTTCGCGCTGAGCGGCCGCGCTGCCGATGCGCGGGAGGAGCGGAATGCCGGCCTCGAGCTGGACCCGCACTTTACTGTTGCAAGATTTCGAAACGAGCGACGCAGTGAAAACCCGTCCTTCCTGGCTCAACGCGAGCGCATCTACGAGGGCCTAAGCTTGGCGGGCGTCCCAGAAGGCAAATAGGTTTGTACGGGCAAGCGGCAAAGTAGTTCTAGCAAATCAGGAGAATCCCGCAGGGGGTGGCCCAGCGGGACGAGTTGCCTGCTAAGGTCAAGAGCGTCGAATTGCTTGCTTCGCCGCCATGTCCGGTCTCGCCTCAACTCCCGACCGACCCGATCGCGATCTACGCCTTCGGTCCAACAACGGGCTTATCGCGCCTCACCTCCTCTGGAAATTTCCAACGACCATCGAGAAGTTCTTCCCGCGTGGGCCCTTAACACGATGGATTCCTGCAAACCGTGCGATCCGGCAGGACTGCTCATCGTTGATAATCGTGCCGCGATGCCTTCGTTTGTGAAATTGCTAGCTCAAGAGAGTTTCGTCGACACCGGCAGAATTTTCACACCGTCTCGACTTGCAGTCGTTATTCATTAGGCGTTGGACCCGAAACGGAGTAGCGTTTTGCAGCAGTCAAGCGGATTACTTGCCTGACAGCTGCACAAAACGGCGACCCACCGAAGTCTCCGCCTCCACTTAAGTGCAGCCCAGTGCCGTCGGTAGGCAAACTCTTTCCAAAATTGCTGTCCCAAACACGTCTCACGCTCGCGGTCTGCTGACCGCGACGCGCGCCGTCGGCCACCCGGTTAAAGGAGGAACAACATGAAAATGAGCAATGTAGTTCCCAGCGCGTTATCTGTAGCAAAGTACACTTATGTCGCGGCGACCATATGGGTAGCTCCGGCTGCTCTCATCAAATCGGTTCATCTCTTTGAAAGGATTGGACTCGCTACGGTTGGAGGCTCGTGCGGCCTGTACGTGGCCGCAGCATTGATGCGCCTGGAAAACGAACTGTTTGGAAGCGGCTGGTTCATCTTGTTGATGATGCTCTACGGAGCTTTCAGCTTCTATATCGGCATCGATCTGCCTGGCCGTCCTGTTCAGGGAGCGACTTCGAGACTCCCGGAAGAGCGGAACCGTGGCACCGATGCGGCTCAGATCTTCAGTGCGGCAGGCACATTCGTTGCCGCGATTGCGGCGTTTCTGTCTGTCAGCATGATTGTCGTTGATCAGGTCCTGTCTCAAGGTTCGATCATTCTGATCGCATGCTGTTGGGCGATTGGTTCTTCGCTTCAAATTGCGGCCGGCTCCATCGCTCGCAACGGCGTGCTCGAAGATGATGGCGAGTAACTGACGCTGCAATTGCTCTGACGCCACTGGTCTCTGGTTTGAGCGGCGCGACAGTGAGAGGCACACGGACAAGACGGAGCAAACAAAGAAAGTCATTGAATGAGTAGTCAACGTGTTGCCTATCCTCCAGAAGAGCTTGCGAACTTCTCTCCAGAAGAGCTTGCCAGCTTCAGAACGGTTTTTGAGGATGCGATAGGTTCATTCTCACCTAGACTGCTCACAACCTCCAACCGTTTGCAGGTTGCGCAGAACATCCTCGCTCGTGCGGCGACGGGTGAGCGTGATCAAAGCGAACTGCGGCTTGCGGCATTCGCAAATGTCAACGAACGTAGCCGCTATGGCGGCGGAGTCCCGTAGCCAATGTGCGAGAATGACGATGACAGCGGTCCGATCGCGATGTGAAACGGTGGTTTTCAAGTATCCATTCCGGATCGCAAGCATCGAGCGGCTGCTACCGGCGGGCTCGTATGAGGTCATTACCGACGAAGAGTTGATGGAAGGCTCGTTAATTCCATCCCTTCGGTGCGTCGCCACCAGGATGATCGTGCCTGCCCCGCCACGTAGTCCTGCCGTTGAGATGGTAGCGATCAGTTCGACCGAACTGTCCATAGCTCGCGAGACGATGCGCTGGTGTCCCGAAAATGATGTGCCTGTTGACATCGACAAGCATCGCGACATGCCCTCGCCAAACTTCCGGCGGATGATGGTGGAGATCGAAAGCAAGGCGTTGCGCGGTCAGCAGCCGCTACGTGAATCCGAGTTGCTTGCGATTCCCGCGCAGTCAGTGGTGGGCGCGCTACCAGTGCTGAAACGGTTTCGCCGGGACTTGCGCATCGATGCGTGGCGTGGCATCGCGCTATGGTGCATCTTTCTTGACCATGTCCCCAACAACATCGGAAGCTGGCTGACGCTGCGGAATTATGGTTTTAGCAATACCGCGGAAGTGTTCATGTTCCTCTCGGGTGTGACCTGCGCTGGCTTACGGCAAGGCAAGTCGGTGCGATGGTTGGCCGAGTGTGGTCAGCCGTACGCTGTGGCGAAGCTGGGACATCTATGCGGCATTTCTGCTGCTCACTCTCGCTTGCGCCATCATGGGTTACCTCGCCGGCGGCGGCAGGATTGCCGACGAAAGCAACACGCGCATTCTGCTGGAACAGCCGGGCGCGGCGCTCGCCCATGCAGCGATCCTGCAATACCGCCCAGTCAACTCCGATGTCTTGCCGCTCTTCGTGATTTATCATCTTCTATTCGCACCGTTGCTGTGGTTGATGCTGCGAATGCCGAACGTAATGCTTGGCGCGTCGCTTTGCTTTATGCGCTGGTGCACGTCTTCGGTTGGTCCGTCCCGGCATGGCCCAATGACGTCTGGTTCTTCAATCCGCTGGCTTGGCAGCTGCTGGTTGTTCTTGGTGCCTGGTGGGTCATCGAGGGCAAGACGTTTTGGCCGTGGGTGACCTCGCGCACGGCGCTTGCAATTGCCATTCTCTACCTGGTTTTCGGCCTGACGATCGCATTGAGTTGGAGCATTGGACCCGTGGTTTCACAAATGCTGGCGGAGCTGGTTTACCCGCCGGACAAATCGAATCTCGCGCCGTTGCGCCTGCTGCATTTTGTTGCTCTCGCGATTCTGGTTGCGTGGGCCGTGCCTCGCGATTGGCGTTGGCTTACGACTCCGGTCATGCGTGGGGCGATCCGCTGTGGCGAGAACTCCCTGGCAATCTATTGCATCGGCGTCCTGCTGGCGCTTGCCGGCCAGATCGTACTGATTGATATCTCGGATGGGCTTGCCATGCAGATCACGCTGAGTCTCGCTGGCATCTTGGTCATGATTGCGGCCGCAACGTTCCTGAACTCGATCCGGATCAAACCGGCGGCAAACACGGTCGGCGGGAAGACCATGATCTCCTGAGAATGGTAAGGAAACGCCGTAACCTGATTAGAATCGCCACCACTTACGACGCAGCGGATGCAGTGGCAGTTCGCTTGGGGGTGAGAGTCCGCCTTGGGTTCACAAGCCGCCAAAGCGGCGCCCGGTTGCAAACTTCTGGTCTGTGCTCTTGAGCTGACATGCAGCGACGCGGCGTCAACGGAAGCCATGGGCCGGACGTCGCACGTGAGGCCGATATGAAAGAATGCCGCCTCAATGGCGGGCTTCGGGTGAGCTGTGCTCGGCAGAGGTGCCGAGCGACGGCCGATGGCAAACAACTGACAATTAGCGACCCCTTACAAGCGCCCTCTGCAGGTCTGGCGATACCTGCGGCAATTTCCTTCGCCTCGTTCGCCCAATTCGTCCTTGTTGAGGCAGGCTTGTCGCAATTCGGCGCACGCATCCCTCCGCACTGGTCGTTGGCAGGTCTCCCGGTATCTGCGGCAATTTCCCTCGCCCCGCTCGCCCAGCATGTCCTTACTTTCGCAGGCACGCCGCAGTTGCTCGCATTCCCCGCCCCCCATACGGACGCCTCCCGGTCCAATCTCAAGGGATTGGGAAAAGGCCGAGACCGGAATTACAAAAAGAGCAGCTGCCGCTGCGGCGCCGAACACAAATTTTCGCATTCCTTGCAACATTCCTGATCCTCCAGTTGGTGTGGGTCGCTGGACCGCCACTCTTAGTTGGCGCACACCCTAACTTAGTGGTTTAGCGGGTCTGTCTCCGGCTGCGGCGTCGAATTGGTTCCACGGCTCGGGACGATGTAGTTTAACGCTTTCAGTCCTTAGATGACTTCAATGGTGGACATGAAGGCCTGACCAAGCAGGCAGTTCAAGACCCGACGTCACAACGGCTGGAGCTTAGGTCGGCAGCGGGTCACAGGCCGACTTCCAAACCGACTTGAGCCTAGGTCGGCTTATTTCCTGACGGCAGACACGGCGGCCCTGTCAGCGAACGGCGGCAACTGGCCAGAAGCAGATGGTTCACGCGGCAAGCTCATCTTCATCTTTGTTGCTCTCGCCTGGACTCGCCTTACTTGCCGAAATTTCCCGATCGTGGTTACGACTTGTTGGTTGCTTGTCACTACCTTGGGAGGCAATCTCCGGCTTAATCAGAGAGACATCGCGCCTGCTAAACATCCCGCATGCCTAATTTTCCCGGGCTATCGAACCTTTTGCTTCTGTGCACTTTGTAACATCCAGCGAAAGTACGAGTACGGGGAAAGCCTTGACGGAAATGCCATCCATCCTTGTCATCGAGGATGACGACGCGATCCAGAGCCTTGTTGAGGATGCGCTGAACGAGGGAGGCTTCGAGACCGCCGTCGCAAGTACCGGCGAGGAAGCCGTGACCCTCCTTAAAGGGGGGCTCGTTACATACGGCGGCCTCGTGACTGACATTAATCTGCTGGGAAGGTTCAACGGCTGGGAGGTAGCGCGCGCAGCACGTGAGGTCGATCCGAGCTTCCCCGTGGTCTATATGTCCGGCGTGGCCGCTGACGAATGGCTGGTACTAGGGGTTCCCAACAGCTTAATGCTTCATAAACCGTTCGCGCCCGTGCAGCTCGTGACGGCAGTTTCCGACCTCCTCAACGGCTGCTTGAGTCCCAAAGCACCAGACGAACCCTTCGGCTAGCTTGGTGCTCAGATGGTGCGATTCTTCTTCGGCCTTTGCGGTACAGAAAACGTCAATGATCCGGCGGCCTCGTCTTTGAGCACGAAATAGATGCCTTCCGTGCGGCTCAAAGGCTTGCTGAAGAACTAGCAAGTAGCCGACCCCATTTGAGAGAAAATACATGGGTGGTCGTGAGTCGGAACGATAGCGCCAGCGCTTATTATCTGACCCTTTAACATTCATTCCCGATTGCCATTCCGTAACATGCCGTTATGAACCGGCGATGGCCTGCCGAGTACAACGCACACATGCCAGGAAGCCACTCCAAATCAGCACGGAAGGAAAAAGATGAACGGCCCTCGGGGGAGTATCCCGATCTTAGAACGTCGTGCCTCAAAACGGCTTTCAGTCAATCAACCCGCGCTGCTCCGCTTTCGCGACATTCGTGGAGTTCATCCATGTGTTGTGAGAAATCTCAGCGAAGAAGGAGCCTGCCTTAGCTCTCCGGTCCGCATTTTCGCCGATGAGCTTGACCTGTCGGTTGACGGCTTCAAGAGTACTCTGAGGTGCGAAGTTGTGTGGAGGGACGAGCATTTGTATGGCGTAAAATTCAAAGGCGGCAAACACACATGCGTCCCGTTGTGATGCAGCCTCGGCACCGGCCCTGAGTAGCACTTTCGGCAGAGCAGCCAGTGTGCTGGCTGACTTGAAATGCGGCCTCCTGAGGGACAACGCCCGCATGTCCGTTGAGGGTCAAAATGCGAAGAACTCAGCCTGAGCAGATCTAGTCCGCCGTGCCTCACTAAGCGGACCTCAACGAGGTGCGCGGTTACTTCGCTGATGGCCAATAGGCGACATGGACCAAATCGACAAAATGAAAGAGGCCGCCCACTAAGGCATCGGGTATGACAAGGCCCGACGTGGGCGCCGGCCTTACTTGGCACTGTTTTTTTCAAGGCACTCCAGTCTATCTAGCTGACCGGCTAAACCCCGCAAAGTTCTGGCGATGTTTTTGAGGACGGCGGCGCGATCCTCGGAAGGGCTAACCCGACTCGAAAGTGTAGAATAGTGGTCAGCAGCTTTTTGGCACCTGTAATGCTAATCATCATTGCACTCTGACTTGTGTTCCGGCCACGGGATCTTTGCAGGCATCGCAGATTAAAGCTGAGCAAAATTGCTCACTCAAATCAGGCCACTCCCAAAATCGAACTAGGCCACTAGCGTCGGAAGCAGGCCAGTACCATCGTGGCGGATGGGAACGGATCAAGAAACTGGTACCCTTCGGGAACGCGCCGTTTGAGGTCCGTTCGGGGGGCTACGCCGCGACCGAGTCCGCCAGGACGTCCGCCCGGACCACGCGATTGCGACCTCGGTGTTTGGCGGCATAGAGCGCCTGATCGGCCATGCGCATGACCTTGCCCAGATCCATTTCGCCAAGGGATTGGGCGAGCCCGATGCTGATCGTCACGTTGGTCGAGGCACCTTCGCCGACGACTGCTTCGGCGGCGCAGGCCTGCCGCAGATCTTCGGCGTATTGGGCAGCGCGTTCCCTGGATACCCCGGTCATCACAACGGCGAACTCCTCGCCGCCATGCCTTGCCACCAGCATCTGCCTTCGCTCGGCGAAGGAGCACAACACCTGCGCGACCGCGATGAGCACCTTGTCTCCGAAGTCGTGCCCGAACTGGTCGTTGATCGCCTTGAAGCGGTCGATGTCGCACATCAGCACCGTGGTCGGCAGGTTAGCATCGCGCGCCTTGGTGAGGGCCGATTCGGCAGCCTGGTCGAAGCCACGTCGGTTGAGCAGTCCAGTCAGCTGGTCGGTGCCGGAGATTCGCTGCAGCTCGGCGCGCGTCAGCGCCAGCTCGCGCATCGTCAGCGCGGACCGGTAGCTCAGGGCGGCCGTCAGCAGCCCCGAAATCATCATGCTGATGAGGATAGACGATTTGGTCACGAAGCCGACGCGCACCAACGCATCCGGATCGGATCCGAACTGTAGGAAGCACAGGGACAACGTCAAGAGGACGGTCAGGCCGACGCTCACGGCAGAGCGGCCCATCGTGTGGCGCAGCGCGTCCCGGTGCGTAATGATGTCGTTGGCCATGGCTCTGCCGCCGTAAAGCGACCAGCATCCGCCCCCTCACCTTCACGGCAGGTTAAGGCACGCTCCGCTGCGCAGACGCCGTTAACGCCGACCTAAAGACGAAGCTCAATTTGCGATGGCCCGCCTTGAAAAGCGCAGCGGCCCGGCCGCAGACATTTCAGCACTGCGAGTCTCACCACACGATGTCACATGCCCGGATTGCGAGGCAGATACTGGGCCCAACTGCCGAAATCGCGCGACGACATCAGAAGCATCGGAAACTTGATCCGCATGCCGCACTCGAGCGCCGCCGAGAGGGCCGCTTCGCTCGAGCCGGGCAAGAATGCCGACACCTGCGAGGCGCCGCTCTCTGCGGCGAGGCGCAGCGCCGTCCTGAAGGCGGTGGCCATCGCGCTGGACTGCAGCACCGCGACAGGTCCGGCGTGGCCGCCGGCATCGACGTAAGCGTAGCCCAACCAATCAGCTCCATCGTAGAGGCTGAAGCCTCGCGTCCGGCTGTCGTTGATGAGATATCGGTGGTGCTTCTCGCGCGAGATCCCAAGCACCCGCTCGTCCGCCTGCGCGAGGCGAGCCAGCGTCGAAGCTTCTTCGTCGAGCGGAGCGCATTCGAATTGCGGCCCATTCAGGCGACCGACCAAATGCTCCCGGGGCGCGCTGACGCTGTAGATCGGAAATCGCGGAAACAGTCCGTGGCGGATGTAGAGCCCCTGCGATACGGCGTTGAAGGCAAATGTGATCAGAACCCTGTTGGAAGCGCCGGACTTCTCGGCGTGATCCAGCGTCCGTTTGATCAGCTCGTTGCCGATGCTCCCACCCTGACGGTCGGGAGATACGAAGAGCTGCGCCAGAAACCAGATGTCGCCGCAGACCCAGCTCCAGGCGAAGCCCAGGATCCGGCCGTCGGCTTCCGCGACCCAGAGACCGTCGGGATCGTCCGCCAGTGAGAACAACTGAAAGTTCGGCTGGCTTGGGGAGGCCATTTGCCCGAAACCATGGCGGACCGTGAGATCGTTGATGCTGGACACGACAAGCGCGTCGGCGAACTCCAGATCTTCCGCGCGGGCGGGCCGGTAAACCACTGTCATCGAACAACTCCACGACCACGCGGCCCCCGAAAGGGTCTCGACACCTACTGCCGACGGATCAGCCTCAACAGCGCGGACTACTCCTCCAGAGGCTTCAGCGGCCCGTCCGCCCACTTGCGGGCTTCAAGTCGCGCAACGGGTCGTCGTCACAACCGGTGCAGACGTACCGCAATTCCCCATGAGCGACTTCGTCGGGCACAGCCTTCATCGGCCTGCCGCACGCAGGGCAGGCCTTCCGGACGGATAGAACACCGGCATCTGATTTCCCCTGCGATGGCCAGTCTACGTCCGCCGGCATCGCGATCTCAAGACCGACACGGAAAGTTGCATGCGCGTGCCGACGCTTCTTGACTCCGCGACCGCAGGCTACTCAACTCCGGGCAGTGATGTTGCGAGGGTGCGTCATGGAGCAGGAATTCTATCGGAGCCTCGCGCAGCGGGTCCGGGACATCGCCGAGCAGGCCGATCCGTTCACCCGACGTCGCCTCTTGGATCTCGCCAAGCGGTACGATGCCAAGGGCAGCCCGACTGCCCGATCCGGAGTAACCGAGCGGCCACTGCTGGTGCCGCGCACGACGCCACCGATCTCGACCTTCACCGGACCAGGCGAGGCCTGACAGGCGGCAGGCTCATCCTGCCGGCTGCTCCACAGTGGGCACGTCGTCTTCGGTCAGCGTCATCTCCAACCGAAGGCTGTTCAGGCGCTGCTATGCCGAAACCTGGCGCCCCGCTCAGGACGAAATTGAACCGTGGAACGGCCACGAGAGCCGTCAGTGGCTCCTGAAAAATGCGGTCGAGAACCGTAACCTATTTCGTGATCATGCGATGTACCGGGGGGCGGAGGCGCCGCTGCGGGCGAGATGGCAAATGTGAGCCAGCTGTTCCACCCGGTCGGGCGAGCCGCCCCTCCGAATTCCGCGTATCCCTTGAGATTGACGTACCCGTGGAGGCCTTCGCTGAGCGGAAAGACGTAGCCGAACTGCGGCCCGACGCCGAACACCTGCGACCGGAAGCACCCGACCCGGTCGCCAGAGCCGCTGTCGCACCCCAGTTCCTTGTAGGCGTACCCTACCAGACCCACCTGCACCTGCTTGGTCAGGAATTGCGACGCGCCCCAGTCGAGATGCATGTCCCCGCCGCTCTGGTACTGCGTCGACGGGTTGACAAAGTTGTACGTAAATCCGAGCACCGCGGATAATTCGGGGCCCGTCGCCGGATTGAAGTAGGTGTACCCGCCGCCGGCATCGATGGCGCCGTGGCCGAGGCCCAGATTCGCCAGTCTCGTGGACTGATAGGCTCCAACAGGTATGTCGCCAGTGACGTAGGTCATGAAGTTGTTGACGCCTGCGTTCCAACGCAGGGAGAATTGAGGAATAACATCGGCGAAGCCCCAAGTGGTATCGCTGAAGCTGTCGGACCGCATGAAGGGGATGCTTCCGACAGGCGTCGAGAGGTTTCCCGACAACGTGCCCGCCAGCTAAGCGCTGGTGACGCCATAGGCACCCACAAGGGCAAACGTTGCCTGGCCGCCAAGCACCGGCGTTGCGAACACGTAGCTCGGGATGACAAAACCCAGATCGCCGGTACCGGTCAGACTCGCGTTCAGGCGGGCCGACAAGTTCGCAGGGACTCTGCCCGTCTGGAGTTCACGCGCCAAGGCCACATCCGAGCCCGCCGATACCGAGGTGTGGTAGTAGACGGTCGCCAGCGACCAACCCGGCTGCTGCGGCGCCGCCGACAGGCTTCCAAAAAAGCCAGGCACCCAGAAACTCACGCCGCCTTCGTCGGCCAATGCACTAGAAGCGGCGCTTTTGATGGCGGTTGTTCTGTTCCTTGCGACCAATGCCATTGGGCAAGAGGATAAGAAGACCGATGACGACAAACCGGCCGATCCCGACACGGGAGAGAGCACGGTGGAGGAAAAGACGCTTGGGCTGCTGCCCAATCCGCTGCAGAAGTACGGCGTGAAGTTCGCGGCAACCTACATCGGCGAGGTGCTCGGCATCGCGTCCGGAGGATTGAAGCAGAGCGCGATCTACGAAGGTCGCCTGAACCTCGCCGTCGACGTCGATTTGCAGAAGCTGATTGGGATCGACAAGCTCACCTTTCACGCCAACATGTTCCTGATCCATGGTGACGGGCTATCGCGCAGTAACCTGCAGAACTTCTTCGTTGTTAGCGGGATCGAGGCTCTGCCGTCGACCCGTCTGTACGAAGCCTATTTTGAAAAGCAGTGGGGTGCGAAGCAGGTCTCGCTGAAATTGGGCCAGCTAGCCGCGGACAGCGAATTCTTCAACACCAAGTACACGGACGTGTTCACCAGCGCCTCGATGGGTTGGCCAGCCATCAGGTCGGTAAATCTGCCCAGCGGTGGACCCTCGCCGCATTTTGGCCGCCATGGGAGCTGCTCGTCAACGTAACCGATCAGCTTGCTGTGCTTGGCGGAATCTTCGATGGCGACCAGGCCGGACGCGGTCCGGCCGACCCGCAGGAGCGCAACCGCTACCGCCTTAATTTCCGCGTCAACGAATGCGCCGCTGTTGCTCGGGCAGATTCAGTATGCCTGGAATAACAAGAAGGGCGACCCGAGTCTGACCGGCCAGATCAAGTTCGGAGGCTGGCGGCACTTCGGTTCCTTCGCAGATCAGCGGCTCGCGTCGAACGGGGTCTCGCTCGCCGCTGCCGCCAGCAGCAGCGGCGAGCCCTTGCTATTGTCCGGGGATGTCGGAGGGTGGGCGGTTTTCGAGCAGCAGATCCACCGCGTGCCTCATAGCGATGATCGGGGGATCGGCGTGTTCGCCAGGGCCGCCGGCGCGCCTGCCGATCGCAACCTGATCGATCTTTACGCGGATGTGGGCGTTGAGTTCATCGGCCTGCGCGATGACCGCCCTGACGATAAGTTCGGGATCGCCGCGGGTTATGTCCACGTCTCGAAACGAGCGCAGGCACTCGACGCGGATTATCGGACTTTGGTCGATATGACTTGGCCGGTGCGCAGCTTCGAAGGATTGCTGACAGCGGTTTACCAATTATCAGGTCAAGGACGGCTGGACGTTACAGCCCAATTTCCAATACATCGTTCATCCCGGCGGTGGCGCCACGCTGCCGGCGAGCCCGCTTTCCGGCAAGCCTCTCAAGAACGCGTCCGTGTTCGGTCTCAAGACCACGCTCAAGTTCTAGGACGATGTGCTCATGAACATCGTGGCGGCCATGCCCACAAAGCGAAGAGCCATCGCGGCGGTCGCAGCCCAACCGAAACCGTAGCGGGGGCCGGTGACGACGAGCTTGCCCATGACCTTCGGTCTCCGGACAAGCACCGTGAGGATGACCATCACGGGCGAGGCGAGTACGCCGTTGCGGCATTCATGCGGATGGCGATATTGTCGTGGTTGAGGAGCGGATGCGAGCCACTCCCAGGCGGCCAGCCCTATGAAAATGACTATTGCTTCGTCTTCGTCGTTGCGGGCGACAGCATCAAGCAGGTTCGTGAATATATGGACACACGGAAAGGCTGGCAGATGATATTCAAGCCGGATTGAAAATAACTCCGGCGCATTCGCCACGAAGTCTGGCCGCTAGCAGGGCCAGGTACCCTCTGAGCCGACATGAACGGTAGCGATGGGCCTTAGGCCGCCATTCGATAAAATGAAAGAGGCCGCCAACTGATGGGGTGGATGGCCCCCTGACGGCATCGATGTGCCAGGATGGTGGTCGTTAGAGATCACCAGCAAAGGGAGCCATCCATGGGCGATATTACAACAATTGGTCTTGATCTGGCAAAGAGTGTCTTCCAGGTTCATGCGGTCGACGAGATGGGCAGCGTAGTGATGCGCAAGCGGCTGCGACGCAGCCAGGTCCTCGCGTTCTTTGCCGAGATTCCGCCGTGCCTCATCGGCCTCGAAGCATGCGCGACGGCGCACCATTGGGCTCGTGAGTTGATTGCGCTTGGCCATGAAGCGCGCCTGATGCCGCCCAACTATGTGAAAGCCTATGTGAAGCGTAACAAGCACGACGTGGCCGATGCCGAGGCGATCTGCGAGGCGGTTAGGCGTCCGTCGATGCGCTTCGTCCCGATAAAGACGGCGGAGCAACAATCGGCGCTCATGATGCATCGGGCTCGGGATTTGCTGGTCCGCCAGCGCACCATGCTGGTGAATGCTCTGCGTGGGCACCTGGCCGAGTTCGGTCTTATCGAGGCGCAGGGTCTGCACAAGGTGGCGAAACTGATTGCGATTGTCACCAACGAGAATGATGGGCGTGTACCGGATATTGCCCGTCAGGTGTTGCAGGTAATGGTCAACCACATCGAAGATATTCAGGTACGGATCGTTGGTCTCGAGAAGCAGGTTCTCGCGTGGCATAAGAGCAACCTAGTCAGCCAACGACTGGCTACCATTCCAAGGCATCGGGCCGATCATCGCCACGGCCATCGCAGCAACGGTTGCAGATCCCAACACATTCCGTAGCGGCAGAGAGTTTGCCGCCTGGCTCGGGCTAGTGCCGAGACAAAACTCCACCGGGGGCAAGGCGCGCCTCGGTGGAATTAGCAAGCGAGGGGACAGTTATCTCCGTCGCCTGCTGGTCAACAGTGCGCACACGGTGCGAGCAGGATCCGCGAAGCCTCTGGCTCGGCAAGATGCGGCAACGGCGCCATCCCAATGTCGCGGCCGTGGCTCTTGCCAACAAGAACGCGCGGATCGTGTGGGCTATGCTCACAGGCGACGCGGCTTATGAGCCGGCGCTTTCGGTGAAGGCGGCCTGAAGCGAAGCGGCAATCAAGGAAAGGAGGTCTCACCGGCAATTGCAACAAATGGCAGGAGATGGCGAAACGGTCACCCCGTCGCTTCCCGAACCTGATGTGTGGACCGGCACGGCTTGCGCCGATGTCTCGGGGCCGTTGAGGTGGAAGCGGGCGAAAACCATCGAGGCTCGCGGCGGAGACGTTGTCCAGCCGCATCAAGAAGCCGGATATACGTCAGCAGTTGTGGCCGTCGATCCCAATCAAGCCGGTCGTTGCAATCGGGCGCGGTCCATATACATCCACACATGAGGCGGCCTTCATAGCAAAAACGCCGCCCGCTTAATATATCGCGGACGGCGGCATTCCAGCCCCGGGAGGGTGAGCAAAATCCCGATGGTGACACAAATTGCATATCCGCATCGTGGAATCTGAGCAAAATTGCTCACTCTTTAGAATGCCAAAGCGGCCTATTCATTTCGGGTGGCCGCAAGCCCTACCGAACAGGGACGGTGCTAGCTACCGTACGCCCTTTCTGTGGGTAGCAAATTCGCTCTGCAAGCATCCGGCTGAAGCGCACCTTACTTGTCTGCCGGATGAAGCGCCGCCTTTCGCGCTTCCAGCTCAGCCATCATTTCGACCGTGGCCTGTTGCGTCTGACGGTCGTTAATGCGGTCCTTAATACGGCGGTAGCGGAGGATCTGATCATCGATGGTTTTGCAATTATCGCACATGTCTCACCGCTGCAAATAACTCGGAAGTCATCTGACCAGCGGAGACGCCTTACCCCGCCACTGGTACATTGCATGTCGCGCAATGGAAATCTGGGCCAAACTCTGTTTGCACAACTCTAAAGCCGTCCGTGACACTATTCACGGTTGGTCTGTCGACGCCTTCGAAGTGAGACAAACTGGCGGTGCCCGTTCTGCCACATTGCGGGCAACGCAGCCTTTCATCCCATTTATCGGTCATAGGGTCCCCTGTTTCTTAAGACGGTATCCTCTCGGACGGATCGCCGATGTCCCAAATTGACCACCCGAGCGATTTATGTTGAGCCACTGAGATGATTTTCAAACTAGGCCACCGAGGCCGGAAGTAGACCAAGCACCAGCCCGAAAATGGAACGGATTGGCCACCGGAACGTATGCCGAACCGTCACCATCGAATGACCCCTCTGGGTCAAAGGCTCGGAACCGAGGATATTCCGTCCGAGCTCGGCGCGGCTGTGCACTGGGTTTGGTTGGACGGATGACATCTGCGTTCCCCGAAGTCGGCGGGAGCATTACCTATCTCTCTGTCGCCGATAACAGCCGGTCGGAGCGGCGATTGACCTAGTTTCGCTCAAGTCATGGCTGCGGGACTGGTCAATATTGACCAAGACTCCGAATTGGTGCGAGGGGTGTCTTCTGGCCAACGTCGTGCGTTAGCGGAAGGAACCATCTGCCACTGTTTATTTAGGTTGGAGCTGGCACAGGCTCACCAAGGCAGCGAGACGAGGGTCTGGCAGGTGCTGCAGAATTCTTCCGTGTTTGAGGTGCGGCAAGCCTATGCGGCTCGTTTGTATCGAACCTGACCAGCCCGGTCATGAAGTCCGAATTTTCGAGTGTTCGGAATGCACAACAATCGGTAGGTTCAAAGCCGTGATATAGTCTCAGGTGCGTATTGCGGCCCTCTTGGCAACGCTCGTCTGCGGCGAGGCGCTAAATGGCACAACGATGCGGAGAGTGGAGGGCTTTCCGTCTGGCCGGTTTAGCGGCGCGGCTCGGGCGGGACAACCAAAGCGGGCGTTGATGGGAAGCAAAAATCGGCATGCCAGGCAAGGCCAATCCACCGTTTGACCCGAAGGAGTTTCTCGCCAACGTAGGCGAAGGAAAGACCATCCTTAAGTTTGGCAAGGGTGACGTCATCTTTGCCCAGGGAGATGAGGCGAACACGATCTTCTATATCCAAAAAGGGAGGGTGAAGGTCGTCGTCATATCCGAGCAGGGCAAGGAAGCCGTGGTCGGAATCTTGGAGCCGGCTCAATTCTTTGGCGAAGGCTGCATGAAGGGCCATTCGGTGCGGATTGCGACGACGACAGCGATGGAGGCCTGCCTGATCACGGTGATCACTAAAAGGGCCATGCTCGCGGCGCTGCACGACCAGCCCAAATTCTCCGAGCTGTTCATGAGTTACCTGCTCACCCGAAACAGTCGTGTTGAAGAAGATCTGATCGACCAGCTCTTCAATTCCAGTGAAAAGCGACTGGCGCGCCTACTTCTCCTCCTGGCCAATTTCGGCAAGGAGGGGAGCCCTCAACAGATCAGCCCAAACATCAGCCAGGAAACATTGGCCGAGATGATCGGAACGACCCGATCTCGCGTCAGTTTCTTCATGAACAAATTTCGCAAGCTCGGCTTGATCAACTACAACGGAAAGATCGAGGTCAATAGCTCGCTACTGAACGCCGTTTTGTACGACAAACCCGAGATCCAACGCGACCCATAAGTCGAGCAACATCTAGGTACCAGAACCGGCGGACGCACGCGGCGTCTAGGCCAGTTACTGAAGGGGATCTTTCGGGCGTGATCCCGCAATCCTGTACGCGAATCCATTAGCCAGACAGCGCGCTAAAATACTCGGGCGGAATTATATGTCGGCCTGAGTTCGCAGCCGTATTTAATTTCCTGGGTGTGCGGGAGTCTTGCGCTTGCTCATCCGCCAGCAATATCAAGAGCACTCCCATAGCAGGCACACCATGAAGGAGGCCCCCAGAAGGGGTTAGCTTGAGCATGAATGGTTCCGCGTAACTTCGCGGGAGCATGGGACGCTCAGTCGCCGATAACTGCCAGGGCGCGCGGTGATGCCGTAGGTATAACCACTTCCAGCCGATTAGCGAGAATCTGCGGCCTATTTCCAATCCGCCGGGACGAGGCCCTGCTGCAGTGTCGGCCATTCATTAACTCTATGCTCTTACTGTTCTGCAGACATGGTCACGATTTGTGGTTCATGAACGGAACGGCGGAAGACGTGCAGCAGATCGAAACGAATGACCCTATCGAGGCCTGAGGTAGCCGCTATGCCCAGTATCGAGGACTAGTTGCCACCGTGACCTTTGGCCGCGCAACGGTGAGAGGCATGGTCCGATCGGTCAAGGAAGACAGCTCTTGTAGCCCAGTTCGATGGTTGATCACTATCGCTCCGAGAGAACAGGGCAATTCGCAAAGTGATCGGCCTCCGACAAGATACCGTGAATATTCCGCGCCTGACAGTCAGCTCGCGATCCCTGCATGCCGACGTGCGCTTGGTCTCAATGAGCAGACGGCGCCAGCCACTAATCGCGCTGCAAATCATTGCTGAGGCCGGCTTGGTGATCGGAGTTCTTTCGGGGCGGAAGGCCTGAGGCGCCCTAGGAATCCAAGGCTCTCCTCGGTCCCCGCTGCAAACCGTTGCTGCTCGGCTGGAGCGCCTTGGAGGTGCCGGGACTTCTCAGGAAGCCTTAAGTGCCCGCAGAGGACTGAGAGCCCCGCGAGAGCAAGCCCGTGCCTCTTGTCGTCCGCTCTGAAATGACGACGGAGCCACCGCGCGACTTCCGAGAAGAGCCCAATAGGCGACATGGAATTGAAAGAGAGGCCGCGACAACTGAAGCGGCCCTGCTTCACTGGCTCAGGCGCGACCTTGTCGCGTCCAAGGCCATCTGTATTCTCGCGAATATGTCGGCGGCAGCCTGTCCAGCACTAATTTCGCGGCAAGCAGCGTCAACAGCATTGCATGTCGGCCCTGACCCCGAGCGGGATCAAGCGTATTTGCAGCGATGAGCTTTCGATAATGTGCAATGTTTGAAGCGTGAACGTACTGCGACATTCGGACCTCCAAAGGTCTCTTAAGGAAGATACCCATCATTGAGCCGCGCCTTACTTGGTCAGCACCCGATCAACGGGCGCTTTCAGCCAACCTTTCTCCCGCTGAAGGGATTCGACGGCGCGGCTGAGAGCCGGCACATCCGAGGGGCCTTCAAGCGAGCCGAATCGACATTTCGATAAACCGAAATAGTGCTTGCGCCGTCGGGCAAAACAGTGGTTGATAGGGTGCTGGTAGTCGTCAGGGGAGCCAGCATCGTGGCCGATGAACACGAAACATCTTCAGAGCTATCGAAGATAGCGAAGCTTAACGGAGACTTCAGGAGGAATTACGGGACGCTGCTCGGAGCCTTCCTGTATCTGCGCTCGATCAGTGCCGCACGCGGACGTTCCTGGTTTTTGGCCGGCTTGATTTCGCTCGTTTTTTCAGCGGCGATGGGTTGGGTTGGGAAGCACGGCTTTTCTTGGCTAGTCGGCGGATAGTCCCGTGAAAACGCTCGGCTTCAGCCGTCCTCGGGAGGACATTCGGGACAGGCGTCGCCGATCGACTCCAGCACGTCCCGAATCTCGGCCACCGCCTCGTGCGGAGACAGTTCGGCCGGTGCATCCTGTCTCGCGAGTTCCATTGCTCTGTCGCTAGCGTGCGGTCGGTCCTCATGCCGTCATGGTCGCCACCTCGGCTGGCTCTCGATCGAGCTCAGCGTTGCGGCCGCTTCAAGACGTGGAGGGCCGGCTTCATCTTGTTGACGGAGTACAGGCCCAAGAATGAAGCCGGTCGCGAACAAGCTGCCTCGAATAAGGGATACGCCTAGCGATGCGAGACCTGGCGCTGCCGCTCTATCGCTAAGGGAGAACGAGGGGAGCTACACGAACTGCCGATGTGACTATCCACGCAGCTCCACAGCTTTGTTGGTACCAAGCGATTCGGCACAGGCTTTTGCAACGGCTGAGTTTGGCCCGGCGCTTCCCGGCATCGTGGCCCAACCGCCTTTTTCAACGAACTTGCTCTGGTCCCATGCGTAGGTCGCCTTCTTCATTTCGACCAAGTTCGCGGATGCATCAGCGGCTTGTCGAAACTTCTCAACGCAGATGGGTGTGAGAGCTGCAACGACAGCTGTCGCAGCACTATTCTTCGCGAGCGTCTCGGCGGTCCCACCTGTCACCCAACCGCCCCAGCTGAACCCCATGATTGCCAGAGCGATTGCTCCGGCCACGGCTCCCCAAAGTGCCGGCCGCACGGCAGCTTTTGTCTCCCTGGAGATTTCCATGATTTTCACCTTGAGTTAGAGGTATGTTGAGCAGGAGGCTAGACAGGTCGAGCGATCGACGTCTGTACCAAATTGCTCAGTCAATTGGGTGCCGACACTCTCGGGATGGCCTGAGGCGCCGGTCCCTGCAGTCTGGCGCCTGCGCCCTACGGCGAGTATCTGCCCCGCGATCCTTCTGGAAATAATGCATTGCCTGACTTGGAGTATGTTGTCGATCAGCCCGGCCCTCGTGGCCGGGCTTTTCGCTTGGGAGGCCATTCGCGGTCGATGCCGGTCGAACAGCAGCCTCATAGTCTTCTACGTCCTGGAGATCGGTCCATCCCGTCCCTTTTCTGCGGTTCGGCTATGAGCGAGTTGACCTAGAAATCCATACCACCCATGCCTCCCATGCCGCCGCCACCCGCAGGCACGCCGCCGCCTGCATTCCTCTTCGGCACCTCGGCCACCATGGCTTCAGTGGTAATCAAGAGAGCCGCGACCGAGGCCGCGTTCTGGATCGCCACGCGAACCACCTTGGTCGGGTCGATGATGCCCTTGGCGACCAAGTTGCCGTACTCACCGGTCTGCGAGTCGAAGCCGTAGGAGTACTGCTCCTTTTCCAGGATCTTGCCAACGATGACCGAGCCGTCTTCACCGGCGTTGATCGCGATCTGGCGGGCGGGGTAGGACAGTGCCTTGCGCACAATCTCGACGCCGGTCTTCTGGTCGTCGTTCTTGGTGCGCAGGCCCTTGAGCTGCCCGGAAGCACGGAGCAGGGCGACGCCGCCGCCCGGGACGATGCCCTCCTCAACCGCAGCGCGGGTCGCATGCATCGCGTCATCAACGCGATCCTTGCGCTCCTTGACCTCGACTTCGGTCGCGCCGCCGACGCGGATCACCGCGACGCCGCCCGCGAGCTTGGCGAGACGCTCCTGCAGCTTCTCACGATCGTAGTCCGAGGTGGTTTCCTCGATCTGCGCCTTGATTTGATTAACACGCGCCTCGATGTCGGCCTTCTTGCCGGCGCCACTGACGATCGTGGTGTTCTCCTTGTCGATCATCACCTTCTTGGCGCGACCCAGCATTGCAAGCGTCACGTTCTCCATCTTGATACCGAGATCTTCCGAGATGGCCTCGCCGCCGGTCAGGACCGCGATGTCCTGCAGCATGGCCTTGCGGCGATCGCCGAAGCCGGGAGCCTTGACGGCCGCAACCTTCAGGCCGCCACGGAGACGGTTCACGACCAGGGTCGCAAGCGCTTCGCCTTCGACGTCCTCGGCGATGACAACCAACGGCTTGCCGCTCTGAACGACCGCTTCGAGCAGCGGAAGCAGCTCGTTGAGCTGAGACAGTTTCTTTTCGTTGATGAGGACGTAGGCGTCGTCCATCTCAACGCGCATCTTGTCTGCGTTGGTGACGAAGTAGGGCGAAATGTAGCCGCGGTCGAACTGCATGCCCTCGACGACCTCGAGCTCGGTCTCGAGCGACTTGGCTTCCTCGACGGTGATGACACCCTCGTTGCCGACCTTCTTCATGGCGTCGGCGAGGAACTTGCCGATCTCCGCGTCGCCGTTGGCCGAGATGGTGCCGACCTGGGCGATCTCCTCGTTCGAGGTGACCTTCTTGGAGTTCTTCTGGAGGTCCGCAACGACGGCTTCGACCGCGAGATCGATACCGCGCTTGAGGTCCATCGGGTTCATGCCGGCGGCAACCGCCTTGGCGCCTTCCTTCACGATCGCGGCCGCGAGCACGGTCGCGGTGGTGGTGCCGTCGCCGGCCGCGTCAGCGGACTTGGAGGCGACTTCGCGCACCATCTGCGCGCCCATGTTCTCGAACTTCTCTTCGAGCTCGATTTCCTTGGCGACGGTGACGCCGTCCTTGGTGATGCGGGGAGCGCCGAACGACTTGTCGAGCACGACGTTGCGGCCCTTCGGACCGAGGGTCACCTTTACCGCGTTGTTAAGAATTTCGACGCCGCGCAACATGCGGTCACGGGCATCGACGCCGAACTTGACTTCTTTGGCTGACATAGTGATCTCCGTTTCAACTGGTCAAATCCCAAAGACCGCGCAACTGGCGAGCTTTTGAGCGATGAGATTTGAATTGCGGCCTCATCCTTCGGAGAGCCCGGCTACGCCGAATCCCTAGGGTAAGGAAAACTGGCTGGCGCTTACGCTGCCTTCTTCTTGGCAGCGGGCAGATCGTTGAGAACGCCCATGATGTCGCTCTCTTTCATGATCAGCAGGTCGACATTGTCGATCTTGACCTCGGTTCCCGACCACTTGCCGAACAGCACGTGGTCGCCGACCTTCAGGTCGATGGGGATCAGCTTGCCAGCTTCGTCGCGGCCGCCCGGGCCGACGGCAATGACTTCGCCCTGGGAGGGCTTCTCCTTGGCAGTGTCCGGGATGATGATGCCACCAGCGGTCTTGTCCTCGGGCTCAATGCGCTTGACCACGACACGGTCATGGAGCGGACGGAATTTCATGCGGTTCTCCCTGGCTTTTGTAATTATTTCTAAATTGGCGGTCGGAATGAACTACGTGGCGTAAATCGAGCCTTCCGCGTCCACTAAGACGTGGGTCTTCGTTTCAAAAATTAGCGGCGACCAGATCGTAAGAACCCCTGCTGCCGCGGACGTACACCCTGGCAGCGGCGGCACATATCGCATCACGATTGAAGTCGAATGCGTTCAGGAAACCCGATTCATTAGGGTGAGCATCCGGTTGAAGTCGCCTCAGCGCGTCTTCCTCTATGAAAAACGACGCCTCTAGCGCACGATCGTATCCCCAAAAACGCACGGCATGCCGCGTTCGGTCATATGAACGACTGTGATTTGGAAACTCGATCATGGTGGGTCCGATCAAGTTTGCGCACGGGGAAGATATGCTGAAAGCAATCTGGCGGCGCTAAGCCTTAGATGGCTACTCTGGAATCGGATTACAACTGCCCGCGCCAATTAAGTCTACGACCAGCCTCGTGAATTGGGCCATGCTGCACGCGCTGGATCCGCCCTCCATGCTCGTCACCGTCAGTCTTGGCGGCGCCACCAACGCTCCTGCCCAAGCGCAGCCGACCGGGCGCTCTACGCGGCCAAGGAGGGCGGGCGCGATTGCCTGGTCATGTCCGGACCGGTGGTCGTCTGGCCGAGGACGAAGCGCGTCGTCGGGGCTTGGCTCAGTTGGCTGAACGGCTCCGCCGCGGGCCGGCTCGGCTCGTGTCGAGGCCACCGTCCGACTGAGGCTCGGCGAACAGCAGCACCTCGAATAGCACCCGATTTGCCCGATATCTGGCTGCGGAACGCTTGCCTTCCGACCCGTGCATAAGCGTGCGGCCGTCGGCCGTGCACAAGAACCACCACCACGTGCGGCCGCGCTTTCGCACGTGGGTCTCGAAAACAGGAAATCGCATCGCACCGCCAACCGTCAGGGGGACTTCCCATTGTGCTTTGTCTTACCGATGCTGCCGCGGGTTCAGATCTGCGTGCCCAAGCTCGCTCCTGGCGATCGACGGATAATCCTTCGTTGAAGGAAAAATGCTTTGAGGCAGAAACAATTGCGCGTAGCCTCCGACCTGTCGGAGCTGGGATTCCGCCGGAATGAGGGTGAGCGGAAGCGAGACCCAGGCCGCCCGACCTTACCTAAACCTTTTTGCTTCAATGACCCAGAGCCCGGATAGAAGCGCCTGTTTCCGTCCTGGAAACCAATTTCCGGCAGCGTCCAAATGTCCGCACCGAGCAGGATCGCGTTCTTCATCGATGGCGCCAATCTCTACGCCACCGCAAGGACGTTGGGATTCGACATCGACTACAAGCGCCTGCTGAAGGCGTTTGAGGGCCGCGGCACCCTGGTTCGCGCCTACTACTACACGGCCGTCATCGAGGATCAGGAGTATTCGTCGATCCGCCCGCTCGTCGACTGGCTCGACTACAACGGCTACACCGTCGTCACCAAGCCGACCAAGGAGTTCGTCGACGCCGGCGGCCGCCGCAAGGTCAAGGGCAACATGGACATCGAGCTCGCGGTCCACGCCATGGAGCTTACCGGACACATCGACGAGATGATCCTGTTTTCCGGCGACGGTGACTTCCGCTCGCTGGTCGAGGCCGTGCAGCGCCGCGGCGTCCGGGTCACCGTTGTCTCCACCATGGCCAGCCGGCCACCGATGATCGCCGACGAACTCCGCCGCCAAGCCGACGTCTTCACCGACCTGGCGGAGCTGCAGTCCACGGTCGGCAGAGATCCCTCCGAACGCGGCGACGTGCGCCAGAATGGCGCGCCGATGAGGCGCGGCGCCTCGCGACCCGGCGGAGCTGAGGATTCGATCGTCAGCACGCGCGAGCCCAGCGAGAAGCCGAGCGACGAATAGCGGTGTACCCGTGAAGTTGATGACGCGACGATGTCACGTCCGCATTGCTCGCCAGACGAACTGAGGCCATCCAGCGGCGTAACACTCGCGGCGAATTTCGAGAGAGATCGCGCCCCGGTGAGCGCGACCGAAGGCCGCCGATCTGTCATCCGAGAGCGAAGAGACGCCTAAAGACAGCGCACAAGCCCGACGTGGAGCAGCCGCAGAGCTGACCACTCCCAAGGGGCCGCCTCGGGCGGCCTCTTTCTTTTGCCGGTACACGCCCACGGCGTGCGGTGGGGCGACCAGCCTCTCACCTCCGGAATGAGCGATCGATGTCGCGCAGGAGAGCCACGGCCGCATCCGTATAGCGCCCGTAGGACAACTGCTGATCTGCAAGACTGGCACACGCCAGTACAAGAGCAGCTATGGCCACGCCCTTGATCATGTCGGGATATGATGCCCGGAGCTGGTTAAGGACCGGCTAAATGGCCTTGCAGCCCCAGGCAGCCCCGGCCTGCGGTCCTCGTGGGCCTGCGCTCGCCACTCGCCGCAAAGAGAGTGAACCTTGCCGCTGAGCGTCGAGACCAATGAATATCCGGGATTTGCTTATCCCTCTCGGGGCTGGAACGCCGCCGCCTACGCTTCATTTTAAGCGGGCGGCGTTTTCCGGGGCGGATCCTTGCTAGCCTATTTCGGCGTGCTGAATGTGCTCCCCGTGCATTCGGCCCGACGGACCGCCGGCCCAACACCCGCCGCGATGCCGCCTAGGCCGGCGGTCCAGGCCTTTCCAGTCAGATGGGTGACCCGTTCGTGTAGCAGCAGCACCGATCAACGCTCTCGCCGACCAGTGGCCCGACCACGTCCGGCTCTCCGATCTCGAACCCCGCTTTGTCTGCAAGGCGTGCGGAGTCGCCGTGCCAATGTCAGGCCCGGCAGCGAGCCCAGTGAAGCTGAAAACAACTCAGCCGATACGCAGCCAAGCTCGGAACGAAAGTGCGTCATGCGCCGTCGATCGCGCCGATGAGTCGATCGGGACATCTATCTGGTGCTGAGGCGAGAAACGCTGCGTGACATTGCCAAGACTATGACGATCTAGCCCGCCGCGCCGAGCAAATCCGCACCGTCCAATCTGAGCAAGCAGCCGTAGGGCGAGTTCGGGAGCGTCCTGATTTCGATTGAAAGCCTTGTGTGCTGTTTGGTACGTAAGCGCCCGCAATGAAGCCGGATTTATCTCAGTGACTGATGACCGATTAGCATCCAGTGGAGCTGGGCGACCGCCCCCGATTACTTCCGTCCCATGCACACGGTGCCGAGGGGGCAGTTCACCCATGGCTATCCTTAATACCCGGCGAGGCAAGACCGTCCAGCTATTCCGCTGCTCAAAATGCGAGAATATGGACCGGCGCGAAAACAAGTAAGGCTAGCCTCACTTGGCGCTCACTTCATCCACCTGGCGTCTAAATTCCGATAATTCCCGGTAGTCCACCGGAGATGCGCCATGGAACCGCCGAAGCTATCTTGCCCTGCACTTTGACCGGCTTGGGCAATCACGCGCGGCCTCAACGAGGACAATCACCCCATCTTGATCTGTCTGAAGTGCAGACGGCAGATGGAGTACCTCGCCTTGCTGCCAGAGATTGCGACCCTACCCGCAGTATATGCCTATAGGTGTCTTCCTTGTCTGCGGGTCGATACTGTCGCTCTCGGCTGACGCCGCCCCAGTTGACGCCCCTTATTCACACCCACGCCAGGCAGTAGATCGCCGCGCCGCCGATCGAGCCACCAGTAATCGACAACTTTGCCAGCCGCGCGTGGCTTGGTGTCGGGATGGTCTCCGTCTGCATCCGCAAGCACGAAGGTGCCCCAAAGCGGCAGCTGTGAACTCTGCTTCGACGATGGCCGGCCGAGCGTTTATTTCTATTTGGACGATATACCGAGCTGCCGGCTCCGGCCGGGTCTGGCGCCGAAGCGCTTGAGCAGGCCCGCAGACTTGCAAGGGCTGAACGCGTACACGAACGACGCCAAGGTGCCATCGATCGCCATCATTTGCGCTGGCAAGCTGTGCTCAAAGGTCACCCGTCGGCTTTCTTGTTCTTTGGTCTTGACGCATGGGCAACTGAACCGTTGCCTTGCAACGTAGTGAGAAGCAACCACAAGTCGTAACCACGATGGGGAAATTCGGCAAGTTGGTTCTAAGGCGAGTCCAGGCGAGAAAAACCAAAGATGAAGATGAGCTTGCCGCGTGAACGGTCTGCTTCTGGCCGATTTTGTTGCAAAAGTCGGTTGAGACAAGTCACGAACCGTGATTCCGTTGTGTTGACGCGAATCTCGGCGAGGTCGATCCATGATGGGCCGTCTGAAGAGTGACCAAGGTCAACTGTTCTACGAGTTTCGTCTTGGCGACGCGATACCCGAAGATCATCTGGTGCGGAAGATCGATGCTGCTCTCGATCTGTCCTGGCTTCGCGGTGAACTAGCATCTCACTATTCGTCGATGGGGCGCCCGTCGATTGATCCGGAACTGATGATCCGGATGCTGGTCGTGGGGTATGTCTTTGCGATCCGCTCGGAACGGCTGATCTGCCGTGAAGTGCAGGTGAACCTCGCCTATCGCTGGTTCTGCAAGCTTGGTATCGAGGACGCTGTCCCGGATCATTCGGCATTTTCGCGCGCCCGCAACGAGCGCTTCCGTGATGGAGATGTTCTCCGCCGCGTGTTCGAACGGATTGTCGAGACATGCATTGCCGCCGGTCTGGTTGGTGGCGAAGGATTTGCAGTCGATGCGAGCCTGATTGCGGCCGACGCGAACAAGCAGCGCTCGATCGCAGGTCAGGACTGGCGCAGGGATCGCGATCCGGCCAGGTCCAGCCGCGCGGTGAAGGAGTATTTGGCAACCCTCGACGATCCGGCGTGGGGCGCCGCCAGCGATGTCATCCCGAAGTTTGTCTCGCCATCCGATCCGGCAGCGCAGTGGACCGGCGCTCACAAGGGGCCGGCATTCTTCGCGTACTCCGACAACTATCTCATCGACGTGAAGTTCGGCGTCATCGTGGATGTCGAGGCCTCCCGCGCCATTCGCCAGGCCGAGGTCGGTGCAGCAAAAACCATGATCGAACGAACCGAGGAGCGCTTTGGTCTCAAGCCAGAGCGACTTGTCGGGGATACCGCTTACGGAGCGGCTCCGATGCTGAACTGGCTGGTCGAGGAGAAGGGCATCGCGCCGCATATCCCTGTGTTCGATAAGTCGAAGCGGGATGATGGCACCTTCTCGCGGAGCGACTTTCGATATGACCCAACCGGGGACGTTTACCACTGCCCGGGTGGTAAGCGGCTTGGGACGAGCGGTACCGTGCACGAGGGCAAGACCCTTCTGTATCGTGCCAGCAAGCTCGACTGCGATGTATGCCCGCTCAAACCGCAGTGCTGCCCAAAGGAACCATCACGCAAGATCCCGCGCGATATCCATGAGCATGCCCGAGACGTTGCCCGGTCGTTCGCTGGCACCGAGGGCTTCGAGCTCTCTCGGCGTCAGCGCAAGAAGATCGAGATGAGGTTCGCACACTTGAAGCGCATCCTGAAGCTTGGTCGGCTCCGATTGCGAGGCCCGCAAGGTGCCCAGGATGAGTTTGTTCTAGCCGCCATCGCTCAGAATCTGAGGCGGTTTGCATCGCTGGTCGCACGACCGCCGCCGGCTCAGGTTCTGCGCATCGCGTAGCGTAGCGTCAAAGTTGCGTAAAATGCGTCAGGGCCAGCGCTTCAAAGCGCGGCTCAACAAAAGGCCCAGCGGCCAAATCCATTGCAGCCAACTTTTGCAACAAAATCGGCCCGTCTCGGACCAACTGGGCCGGTTCGATTACCTCGGCGACAGTATCGCGCGGGCCGTCGTCCTGAACAATGCCGATCAGCCAGCCGATCGTGGTGGCGCCCGCGTCACGCTCGCGCGTCAGGTGCGCCAGCACTATCATGGCGAGGTCGTAGCTCAGCTCGATCTGCTCGGCGGATCAGAGGTTAGCTTGCGAGCGGCTTCAGCCTTAATTGCGAGCCGGTAATCTCCGCGCGGCCACTGGCGAGGAGCCGCTCGACGATGGCATCGCTGATTACCTTGACACCGAAGCGCCAGCCTCCGCGCGGCCGCCGCTCAAACGGGCCATGTTGGAGCAAGCGCAGGAAGTAGCGCTCGTTGTAGTTCTTCTGGTCGTTCATCACTTAGCCCCGCCTCTTGCCGGCGAGGAGGACCGTGATTTAGAGCTTGCGATAAGCCAACGGGTTGCCGGATCATGGGCCAGCGTCTTGGCCTGAGCCCATATAGCCTCGCTAACCAACCGCCAGCACCAGGATGATGATCAGGAAAACGCAACCCCGATCCGTCGCTCCGAGCGCCACACCGCTCGACAGGAAAGCTGGGACTGCGCACTCGGAATGACGAGTGTGAACTCGTGCGGAATGCCAGATGCGCTGGGCACGTCCAGATTGGCGCCCAGGTCGGAGAAGTTTCGGACGACGCAACTGAAGGCGCCCCCGGGAAACTCGATGATTGCCGACTTAAATACACGTTGACGGCGTGCGGTTCGCTTTTCCATGGGGACAAAGTTTAAGCCAGATTTTCTTACAGATCGATAAAGCTGTCGTGGAAAGGCGGGAGTACATTCTGCGGGCAAATAGAGAAAGCATTTACCGTGGGCTGGTCCAGCGAGAGTCTCCTTCCAGTGGACCTGATGTCTTCACGCGGGCATCGGAGGTTGTGCGAGCGAGCGCAGAAAACCTTACGCCTGCAGTGTTCCGGAAGTGCAACGCCTTGTCCGCCGTCCAGGTCTGCTCACTAAGAGGGATTGGTAAGCTGGGGATGCCGGAGCGATGGCACAGTCACGGTTACCGTTGGTGCCAAGGGGGACGCCGCAGGAGCATCAACAACTGCTGGCGATGGCGGCGGCTAGGCGGCGACCAGATGAGATCGCCCGCGCGCTCGGCAGTACAGAGCCAGTCGTGCGAGGCCGCGCGCATCTCCATAACATCCCGTCGCGACTGGTGATGCAAAAGCGGAAGAGGCCATGATCAAGGGCGTGGCCATAGCTGGTCTTGTATTGGTGGCGGCCGGTCTTGCGGACCAACAACTATCCCAAGGACGTTACACTGACCGCGCCCTGGCTATGCTGCGCGAGATCGAGCATTCCTTCCAGCGATAGGTGAGAGCCGGCTAAACCCGCGCCACGGCACGAGCACGGCCTTGGTGCTCCAGTCCCGCCGGACGTCCGCCCCGCGCACCGCAGGGCGAGGAGACGAAGCGCCCCTCGATGTCCGATAAACACGCAATCCTGGCGCCAGTCATTCCGGCTCATGAAAAAGGGCCAGCCCCGAGGCTGACCCTTTTGAGTATATTATGTAAGCCGTCAGTAACGAGAAGCCGAGGCAGCGCCCCAATTGAACCGATAGTTCAGGCCGGCCTTGATGGTGTGCTCGTCATTGCGGAAGCCGACGGCGGTCACAACACCAGCGGCGCTGGTGAAGAGAGCGTTCCGGGTGCCGAAGTCATAGTACTGGTATTCGACCTTGCCCGACCAGTTCTGGGCGAACAGGTATTCGAGACCACCGCCTACGGTGTAGCCGTCGCGACCACCGCCGTTGTTGGTGAAGGTGCCGCCGCCGAAGCCATTCGTAAGGCGGGAGTCAGCCCAGGCATAACCGCCTTTGACGTACACCAGCGCCGGACCCCAGGTGTAGCCGAGGCGACCGGTGACCGAACCGAGCCCACGGTTGACGAAGGGATTGTTATTGGTGTCGAGGAAGCTGTAGTTCGCTTCAATGCCCAGCACCCAGTTCGGTGAGAACTGATGGTCGTAACCGACCTGCGCGCCGCCCATGAACACACCGTCGTTGCTATTGGTGCCGGTGAAGCCGGGGGCCAGAATGTTGTTGTTGCCGCCGAATGCGCCGCCGACGTGACCGCCGATGTAAAAGCCGGTCCAGTTGTAAATCGGCGAGGGCTGCATCGCCGGGGCTTTGGTGTAAGGACGCGCGGCCATATCAGCGGCCGATGCTGGACCCGCTAGGGCGGCAAAAGCGACAGTAGCGAGAAGGAACTTTTTCATTTCGAGTCTCTCAGGTTTCACAAGCTGTGCCAAAGCTACCCTAATCCACCGAATTTGCTGTAGCGCGCAAGACACACAGTGGACTAGAATGCTGAAGTGGCAGCGTTTTTCGCGCACGCCCGCAGGCAACGGCGCCGACTTGATTGCGGGACATTCTGCCCTCGATCGCTGCCACTACACGCTTGCGAAGATCAAGAGAGTAAGGCTTGCCTATGCATGTTGGCCTCCGCCCAGCCAGCATGGCGGCGAGACACTCTGATTTGGGCATGCCAAATCGATTCCGCCTAACCCCGTCGCGCTTGAGTTTATCGAGTTATGCGCTTAGCCATCTTAATGCCCGCAAGGCGATCAATGGTCATCCTCGAGCGGTTCTGACGATTTAATCGCGTCGCCTCTTCCGGGGTCAGGAGCACGAGACGAAAGTGCTTCTTCACAAAATGGCGAAGGCGTCGTCGTCTAGCTCATCGATCCTGTTGATTGCTATTCGCGTGAGGTCTCTGACCGGGGAGACGTGCTCGATCAGAACCTTGCCACCACGGTCGAACGCTGCTCGCGCGGCAACAGAGAACTCGGCTCTGTCATAGTTGCGGAGATGTTAATGTGGCTCAGCTCCGGATAGACCAGATACTGGCCGAGGATGTTCAGTATCCGCTCGGCGCTGTGAATGGCTCCGCCGTTATCGGCGAAGCCCGTCGCGCGCATTTGCTTGCACAGCTTCGAAGCCAGCCGGAACATCGGGATCAAGTTGCCGGGATGATACTTACGCCGCTTCATGGAGGGAGCTCTCTCGATGGAGCTGCTATCATGGGTCGTGATACTGAGGCACGCAGGGCGGCGGGACTATCTATTTCATCCGATAGGACAGCAGCACTGGCTTGATCCGCATCGTCGCCGCTGACACATCATAGTCCATCGGGGATACGTTGGCCCCGACATACAGGCAACGCATCGACTGCCTCATGCGATGACGCATCCACCTCATTCATGAAGGTTGTGCGTCCTGTGGGTGGCAGGCTTGGGCAACGTTCGAGCACCGCTCGGCGCGGCAAACCTCTACGCAAACGCAACGCAACGACACAAGCCGCTGAGGGAAACCTTAGCGGCTTTTGCGTGGAGGCACTATCAGCGGTCGTCTTCATGGCCCAACAGCAGCTTGTGCGTCACGCGATTGATGAAATGGTTTTTGCCGCAGCCTGGGCATTGCACGAGGATGAAGGAGGCGCGTGCCGCATTCGACTCAGCGTCGAACCGGTGCTGAACGTACTCGCCGCTTGTCGCGCAACGAACGTGTCCATCATAGCCCAGCATCGGCCATGGCAGCGCCCGGCCCATGACCTAGGTCAATGTTCCCGGTGCACTTACCGCGGCCGCGCTTGCCACGGTTGATATCCTCCGCCTGTGCAGAGGCAGGTCCGGAGCCCCATCATGAGGTGATGGCGATCTAAGCCAAACCTCATCCGAGTTTGCGACAGAGAAAATGCATGGAACGGATCAATGAGCGCATCCAGAGTCAGGCCCGTCGGCCGCATCGGCGATCGCGCCATTACAACGAACTACCTCCGGCCTTTGTCAACGCAATCGGGCCTTTTGCGAAGTGGCCGCCGACACCGACTACGTCCGATCATCGGGATAGACCGGAAGTGCGCGGCAAAATCAAAACGGCGCTTTGATCCGAGGCGGATTCCACCGGCCCGCTTCAGCCTTGTCGCGGCCACTCATTGCGGGCAGACTAGCAGTGGCAGAGAGGGCAAGAGCTATGCAACGTCGGCTTGCGGCCATTCTAGCGGCGGATGTGGTCGGCTACAGCCGCCTCATGGGCGCCGACGAGGTGGGGACCCTCAATTCCCTCAAGTCGCACCGCCGGGAACTGGTCGACTGCGGCATTTCCGAGCACCACGGCCGCATCGTCAAAACCACCGGCGATGGGATGCTGGTGGAATTCGCCAGCGTCGTGGATGCGGTCGGCTGTGCGGTCAAGATTCAGCGCAGCATGGTGGGGCGCAACGCAGGGATCGCTGCGGAACGGCAGGTCGTGTTCCGGATCGGGATCAACGTCGGCGATATTATCATCGACGGCGACGATATCTTCGGCGACGGCGTCAACATCGCGGCACGCTTGGAAACGCTCTGCGAGCCCGGCGGCGTATGCATATCCAGGGCGGCGAACGACCAGATCCGGGACAAGCTGTCGATGGCTTTTGCTGATTTGGGCGAGCAGGCTGTGAAGAACATCTCGCGCGCGGTCGGCGTGTTCGGGCTCACTGCCAAGGACATCGAGGCAATTCCAGACGCCGCGATTCCCTCGTCTGCGGAAGACACCGTGGCGGCGTCAACCGTCCAACACAAGCAGGAAATTCACTTCTGCCAGACCGGCGACGGCGTGCAGCTGGCCTACGCCCGGATGGGCCAAGGGCATCCGCTGGTGAAGACAGGGCACTGGATGACCCACATCGAATTCGACTTCGAAAGTCCGATCTGGCGGCATCTCTACCAGGAATTTTCCCGCGAGCACCTTTTCATCCGATATGACGCAAGGGGAAATGGGCTTTCGGATCGTGACATCCCGGACGTAACATTCGAGCGGTTCGTCGACGACCTCGATGCGGTGGTCGACGCCGCGGGCATCGAACGGTTCGCGCTGCTCGGCATATCCCAGGGGTGCGCCGTCTCGATTGCCTACGCGGTCCGGCATCCGGAGCGAGTGTCGCATCTGATTCTCTACGGAGGTTATGTCGTCGGCTGGAAGAAGCGCGCCAGGACCGAGGCGGAGAAGGCGGCCGGGGATGCGATGCTGACGCTGATGCGGCTAGGATGGGGTCAGGAAAACCCGGCCTTCAGGCAGATGTTCACGTCCCAGTTTATTCCGGACGCTAACAAGGAGCAGGCCGACTGGTTTAACGAGCTACAGCGTATCTCGAGCTCGGCCGAAGACGCAGCGCGCAATTTACTGGCAAATGGCGAAGTGGAAATCAGTTCACTACTGCCGCAGGTCAAGGTGCCGACCCTTGTCATGCATTGCCGCAACGACGCGAGGGTGCCGTTCGAGTCGGGCCGTCGGCTGGCCGCGGGGATTCCCGGCGCCCGCTTTGTCCCGCTCGAAGGCCGGAATCACATCATGCTGGAGGGCGAGCCGGCTTTGGCACGCTTTCTCGACGAGCTACGATCATTTCTTGCCTCCGATACTCAACACTAAAGGTACTGGATACGGCGGCTCCGTTTCGCCGACCAATATGCGCCACGGGTTTCCCCTTGATGTCTGTTCTTGGCCAAGCGAAGTGCACGATGTCCGCTATTTGGGTCGCTATCGGGGGAAAGCGGACGTCGCACACAATCCGCGGACGGTCTTACTGCGCTAAAAATCCGAATGCGACAACCAGTGCCACCATGCTTGCGAAAATCAGCAGTGCCGGGAGGGATTTTCGGGTCATTGGCCTCGTCGAATGGCGCGCAGCCGATTGACCGGGTTGAGGTCTAGGCGGTCTCTTGGACCGCGCGGCTTTGCCCTCTGTCGTTGGCGTTCGAGCCTTTGGTTCCGGCGCTGCGCCTACGCCTCCCATCTCGCTGTAATAAGCGCTGTAGACCTCGCGAACGGCTAGGGCCATGGACTCGGCCTCGCTCATTGTCTCGAGCCGAGTTCGATAGTTAGTCAGAAAGCTTTGGGCGCTGGACGGCAGGTCATCGAAACCACCGAGCTTGGCCATCATGAGCCAGGTGGCAAAATCCGCCTCAGCCTTCGTGCGCGCTCTCTTGGCGATACTGGCGTTGGAGCTAGAGGACATGGTGGTCCGATTGGTTTGAACCCGGCCGCGAAGCGCGGAGGGAAAGGCAATTGGCAATCCAATCACAGTAATGACGGCGCGGGAGAGTTCAAACGCAAACCTTACGAACTAGTCGGCTCCTGGCCTGGTTGAAGGGACTAAGCAGGCTAACTAGGGACCCAACCAGCTGAAGTTGATTATCCATATTGGGACGTGAGCTATGTCGACGGTCGTCCCTGGCTTATGGCACGATTGGGCATGAACCCAACCCGCAAGAACCGTTAGACATCAGATGCAGCCGTCCAGCGCTCGATCAGGCGTAAAGCTATGCTGGCGAGCAAAATCCCAAGCAACCCGCCGACCACCCTTTTGGACGCATCCAGCAATCTAGCATGGCGATCTGGCGTCAGCTTTTCCAACAATTCCAGCACCACTGCGCTCCCAAGCACGAGGCTGCACACCAGCGTCATCCGGTCCCGGTACGCGGCACAAAATGCCAAACCTAGGAACGCAAAGGCCGCGACGTGTTCGATATTGGCCGAACTGCTCAGTTGAGGCCTGTCGTGGATTGGAGACAGACTTGCGTAGTGATAAAGGCAAGAGAAGCCCACGCCACGGCAACTGAAATTCTATACAGCATAGTAGCGACTGACCCCGAGTAGTTGCCGCAATATACTTCAGCGCCAACAGGATCCAGCGGCTCGCATTTGCCAGGGTGGTGGCTGCGGTTCTTCACCTGATCCAGAACTTCTGCCGCCGCGCGGCAGGGCAGTACGACCAATGGTAGGCGCACCAGAACGTAAGTTTTCGTGATTGAACCAATTAAAAGTATTTAATTTATTTAATCTGATTTAAGTTAAATAGTCGCAGTTAGCCCGAGGGGAATACCTGATGCCCACAACAGAAGAAGACGAAGACCGCCGGGAGTTCTTGAAGATGTGTGGCAGGTTTGCTGCCGTAACCCCGCCAGCGATGACTCTACTCCTGTCGACGTCGTTGACGTCAACAGCCATCGCACGTTCCGGCGCCCAAGACGGAGCAGGATATAGCGGCGGCGGCAGCAGTCATTCAGCCTTCGACAATGATCCACACAGCGCGACCGAGGATCACTCGACCAAGGAGTATTCATCAGCCGGCGGCGGTGGTGGGGGCTCTGGCGGGGGTGGCGGCGAGAACTCGGGTGGCGCAAAGGGGTCCAAGGTCGCGCATTCCGGAGAGGAAGGCTCCCGATCTGGAGGTGGCGGCGGTAACAAGGGCTCCTCGGGCTTTGGCGGCCAGGATGGAGATGACAAGAAGAAAAAGAATGAGCGCGATTGAAAAGGACAAGTGGAGCGCCGCTTAGCTGCTGTCTGGTGGGGGGAACATGCGCCGTCTCAAGGTGACAATCCTGGTTTTGGCATATGCGGTGATATCGCCCGCGTCTGCGCAAACCTGTTGCCCCACCGGCTGCGCGCCAGACGCCAATCGGTGCGTGAGCAGCGGTCCGCTGTGGACCAGATGCCTTCCTATCGCCTGCGCCGAAGATTCTCGAGGGCCGTCACGTGGGTCCGCGGTGAGCAAGCACAGAGCCGCCGTGCTCGCCCGCCGGCCAGCGCGTACCTACGTGGTCCCAGCTCAGATTCCCCCAGAGTGCCCATTGGTGAAACCGACCAAGGCGCAGGTCGGCGACGCGACCACTCAATGCGTGAACGTGTTGACTCGAAATGCGCAGTTGCGGGATTGCTTTTTTGAGGACGACGCCGGGAGGGCCGAAGACGAAAGAACCGGCCTGAACTGCCCCGATCGCCAAGCTGCGCTGGCGAGGCAGTGTCTAAAGCGCTGCGTCAACTATGCATCCGATACGACACATTTGGTTTGCGCCGGCAGCTATCCGAACACCGTCTGGCGTGTGTCTTTTGGAGCTATCTCGGGCTACGCTCTCGGTTCCGAGCATGTCGACCTTTGCGGCCCTCCGCTAAGAAGGCTGCGGCCAGCTCCAACGCGCTGAGGTGCGCTGGACTGAGCCCTTGGCTGCCATCAGGGCAGAGAAGGGGCCGCCAACTGGCCCTGCTGGGAGCGCAGCGGCAGTGAAAGCCGCGGACGTCGCACAGTGCCGGGCGGCCCCAGCGCCGCGGCGAACGGCCTTGATGGCCCACGGCAGACCCTACATGATCTCACGGGGTCATGGGTTTGAGAGCTCCATGGTGTGATGACGCCCTGCATCCGCGACGGCTGCTCACCTCGGCGTGGTGCATTGATCGTGCGCGGACCGGCAGCCTCAGCAGCCGGATCAAGGCTGATGCGGCTCGATCGAATGGCGCGACCCGCGGGCACTTTTGTTGTCCACAGTGTGAGTTGCGACACACGGTATTGGCGCGACTCGTTATAAGTTTAACCCGCGCCTTCATGGCGCCTTTCCTCCCTGACCTTGAGCCCGTCGCAAATGACGGGCTTCCTTCTAGGGGCATTACAGGGACGCTAGATCTGCTGCGACGGAATCCGACTGGGCCTGGACAGTTGCAATCAAGTCCGTGCGGCATAGATCCCGCACGGACTTGATTTATTGGGAACTGGGCTACCCAATCATCAACTCCGCGGCCATCACAGCTCTCGATCCATTGCTGGGTGCCTGCGGTTCTTCACCTTGATCCAGTGCTTTTGCCGGCCGCCGCGGTAGGGCCGATCGCGATGCTTCGAGACGAGACCTTCAAGGCCCATGCGGCAGGCCGCCCGGAAAAGCTCCGGTCCGATAGTGCAGCCCATTGAAGTCTGAAACGGAGCTTACAGGCAAACGGTTGCGACATGAAAGCCGCGAATTTACTTGTGCAGAATGGTGAGGACGTTGACCCCAACCTGAACCGCCACGCGGCCGCGAAGGGCTTCGTCCGGTACGGCCTCGCGAACGAAGGCGACTTCAAAAAACCAAGACCGGCGAACTGAAGGGCCTGAAGGCCGGGAAGCACGTCAAGGAATGGCGCAAGGCCATGCAAAGTCCGGATCAATGGGTGTGGGATGAACTTGTCCCGGCAATGGAGAAGGCGGGCATCACCGACCAGAACGAACAGATCGCCGAAGCCCGCAAGATGTTCCCGGGAACGTCGTCCGATCTGGTCGCGAAGCTCATCACGCAAAAGGCGTCGCTCCAAAATCATGCAACCCTATACGGCAATGCGCAGGGCCTCAACGCGACCGAAACGAACAAGTCGGACCCGTTCACGGCGCTGAACTCGCTGACGACCTCGCTGTCGAACTTCGCCGGCGCGTTGACCTCGCCGGCGATGGACAATGCCGCAAGCATCCTGTCCAGCATGTCGTCGGCGATCGGCGGCTGGGCCGACAGCCTATCGAAGTTTTCGACGGACAATCCGACGACGGCGAACCTGCTTGGCGACGGCGCAATGACCGCTGGCGCGACTGCGGGCGTGGTCGGAACGTATGGCCTGCTCTCCGGGCTGATGAATGGGTTCGGCCTCGGCACGTCTGCCGTCGCGCTGGACGGGTCCGCCGCCGCGCTCACGGCGGCCGCTGCGGAGCTATCCGCCGCCGCAGTTGGCGCCGCGGCCAAGGGCACGGCCGCCACAGCGGCCACGGCGGGCGCGGGAAGCGCCATCTGGGCCGCGGGCGCCGCGGCTGCGCCTTGGGTTGCCGGCGCCGCTGCGGTCGGCGGCGGGCTCGATGCACAAGTCCGTAGAGGATGCCGGCTACAGCGGCTCGACCAGCGGCCAACGCCTGACCCTGCAACGCCGGGGATCGATGCGCGACCTGTACCGCCGGGAATGGGGCTACGGGGACAACTCGATCGCTCCGGAAATCTCCCCGACCATGACTTACGGGACAGGCATCGGCGGCGACAAGGCAGCCGAGACGCACGTCACCGGAACGGTCGACGGCGTCGCCAAGGTCGAACTGACGATCAACGCCGGGTCATCCCTGCTAGACGTGGTCAAACAAGCGCAGGCCGCTGTCCGCCTGTCCGGAACGATCAATTCGAGCGGTCCCGGATCGACCGGGCTGTCATCCCCGGACGCAACAGCCCCGGCGCCGCGACCGCCGACCGGCACGAGCGGCGGCGCAAGCGGGAGTTGGTGATGGGGATCGACGTTCTCAGTGAACTGGAACATCTTGCGGCAAGGCAGGCCGCATCCGAGGCCGTGCTGACGGAAGTGAATAGTGCCGTTGCTGGTATCCTTCAGCCCCGACTTGGCGCGCGAACTCGTGCAAGGGATCAGAGGCGGCTTCGACGCTAGTCCGCGCGCGCCCAACGAACGCCTTCAGCTGATGACCGAAGAATATTTGGCGCGACTTGCTGACGGGATTGAAGCGCGGGTTCGGGCGAAGATCGCTGGGCGCTGAAGCGGTGAGCAGATCGATGATCTTTACGCGCCGCAATCGATGATTTTTACCTCAACCTCCTCGCAAGCTCTAAGGATCGGAAGGGTCGAACGACGGACTGGCTTTCACGCAAATCTTTTCAGTGAGCGGGCTCACCTGGACAGCAGGGGAAATCAAGGCATTTGAAATCCCGTTGTCCTCGCGAGGGCTCTACTCCTATTACCGGTGGACGTGTGCGAACACAGCGCCGAACGGCCTATCGGGTAACGACAGCCGCTGGCAGCGATCCACGGCTGGGCCTGCTGCAGGCGGCTTGTATATGCCAATGGGAACTGCCCAATGGAGCCAGACAACGCAGAGCGCGGCGATGCCGCGAATTGCGTCCAATGTCATGTATCGCTCGGTACTTTGCATCGCTCAGTATTGGGCATTTGGTAAAGGTGACCGGGTACTACGAGGTCGCCACGGGGTGTAGAGGTCGGCAACTCAAGTGTCGAGATCATCTTGCTGTTGCGACTTATAGGGCGCAGCAGAAGCTTCCTGACCGAAGAGCTTCGCTAATTTTTGGCCCTTCTCTGAGCCGACGCTAAGCGGATCGTCATCAACGCAACAAGAGCGTCAAATGGCCTCCGCCGCTCAACCGCCCATGTCCACTCTCTTCAAGCATGTGGGCCGCCAGCTTTCCAGCCAGTATCCACTGGCGGCCCTTGCCAATCCTGAAAATTCTGGCCGAGAACGGTCAGACGTTTGGCGCAGACGATACTGGTGCGGAGTGCAGGCGAGCTGCAAGCAGGCGCTGGAATTAACGTAAGGCAGCAAGGTTACCGTCCACTCCCTTGTTCAAGGGAGCGGCGGATCTTCTGGCGGGCTTGGTGGCGGCAGGCCGTATTCCAGGGCGCGCTTTGCCGCTAGCTTTCGATAAGCGCAAGCCTGGTTCAACAGTTGGGTTTTAAACGTCGAATCCTGTTCGCCTGCCGCTAGTTTCTCGAGGCTCACGGCACGTTGTAAGTACTCGGTCAAAAGCTTCATCGGCTGCCTTCTCGGGATACCTTCATAAATCGCACGGCGCAGAAAAAGAGGTCAAGTTGGAAATCCGGCAATGGCTGGTCAGCTCACCCCCTTCAGGAAGCCGGATACAGCGCAGCAAGACGATCTAGCGGCAATGTGCGCTCCGCCGCGTTTAACAGACGTTTGCTAAGGACATGAGCCAACTGCCAATCCGGGCGGTCGAACTGATCTCCGGCCCAGATCTGTGGGCGTGCAATGCCGGCCCGGTCGAGTACCCAAACAAAGTAGTAGTCGTCTTCCATGGATAGGATCACTGAATCAAACCGCCGCAATCTTGGGAGATGATGGCGGCTTTAGCCAAGGCCCTAATAAAAGGTGGGGCGGCCACCCAATACCTCGACCGGCGGCGAATGATTTTCATCGAGATCTGGGCTGTGCGCAAGCCTGATTGGCTCGCCTCAAGCTGCCCGATCGAGACATTCCGCGTCGAGATCTGCGATGACATCTTCGAAGGCAGAGATTGTCTGCTGGATGGCTGCAATCTTCTGAAGCTCATCGTCCCCGATCGGGCCGATGCGGCTCTGCAGCGCCACAACCATCTCGCGGCGTCGCTCTTTGAGTTGAACGAGGGGCAGGCCATGGTCCGGTAGATATCTCATGAGTGCCTCCACTGATGAATGCTCAAACAGCGTACCGGAAGTCCGCTGAAGGACAGTCTAAAATTTCGGTTGAATTTTAATCGTAATCTTTACGGCAATGGGCGCGTGGCAGCGAAGCTGCTAGGAAGCCAGCCAATAGACAACTTTGATGGAAAGCGTGCCCAGCACGTAGAGCCATCCCGCCATCGCCAGCATGATGCTGAGGAAAAAGCTCGCTCCCAAAATCCACTCGGGGAGGTGCCAATTGCCCGCGATCGGCAACTGCGTAGGCATCACGGTGTTCTCGTTCGACTGATCGGCTGAAATCATGGAGCGACCTGCAATACTTGGACGATTGGAATGGCCGGATCGTCGCAGTCCTCTCCAGTTCCAGCATTTTCATAGGTGAATCAGTCCACTCCATCAGGGCGCCGGTCGCGCCCTTCAGGAAGTCTGCCGCTTGGTAGCGGCGCGCGCCGGGTTCCGAGTGTCAGGACAGATATCGATCTCCGCGAGACTTCGGGTTTTCGGCGTTGATCGTCGCGTCGGTGCACCGCTGGCGCGCCGTTCCGCTTCTTTGATCCGAGCTCGAAGCACTTCGAATTCTGAGAGCTGAGAATGGAGTTCGTTCAACCGCTGAGCAAAAAGGAGACGGGGCGAGTTCTTCACGAATGCCTCCAACACAAAAACAATGTGCCGGTCCGCTTCCTCCGCGAACCGTGAGGGAATGCCGAAAGCTAGCACGGCGCGAATATGATCGTTCGCCGAAACGTGAGGCTACCTGCCCACATAGGAGGCAGGTCTAGCGTTCACTCCCTCAGGGACAGGGGCGGACAGCAGCCATCTCGGCCGCCCCGCTGGTCGTTGATGCGTTAGATCGCTGACCTTACTGAAGATCGCTAAGCAGAATGGACGCGAACCGGTGACTGACCGGTGGCGGACCGCGTCGAGGTGGCGCCTTCAACGCGGTCCTAACTCCGACATTGGGATGAGAAGGTCGCGGCTTCCCCAAATCGACGGCCTTATGGCGGGCGATATACGCGCGCTGTGCGCGCGTTTTTCGATCGCGAATACCGTGTCCACGGCGACACCCAAATATCGAAGCCGCACCAACCTGCGGACTTGGGCCATTGTGGAAGAAGCGCGACCTTAAACGGGGGTCATCCGGCGACAGTCTTACATCGGCGCCCGTTGGCTCCTTGTGCCTTCGCCGGACGTCAGCCGCACACCGGAGGTAGCAGCGCCTAGGCTTGGGCGTTTGCCTGCTCAACAAGCCCGACTGTGACGCGCCGTCTTCGTTCAATGGGGGGATGAGTGTTGGCCGCGCGGCAACGCCTGATAGCGCTGCTCACCAACTAGGTCAGAGCCGCGCTCCTATCGCTAACCAGGGCGACCCGATATCTTGTCGGGTGATTAAGTTTTGATCGACTTTTGAACTCTGAAAATTTAACTGCGCTTCCGGTGGGGAGCTTTGTTCATGCAAATCGATTTGAGGTGCGCCGCGCGCAGCCCGGCGAGTGACGCTGCGGTGGCTGAGGTGGAGGACTGCTCCTCCGATCCTACACCTGCGAGCAAACCCGCCGCCGCGAACGACAACTCCGCAAACACGCACTGGCCGCTCATTCCATTTCCTGACGGCTGGTACGCGACGTCGTGAAACGGTCGAGATCGGCGCCTTACGCATTGGCACGGGGGCGGGTCGCGGCGGATCGACCGCGCCGATCTGTGCCGGCGTTAGGTGGCGGCCGATCAGGTATTTGTCGAGTTCGAGCGTCGCAGAAGAACTGCCAGTCATGCCGAACTTAGGAACACTTTTTAGTGCTGCGAGGTTTCTTTCCTTCATCAGAGCCCTAGGCATTGCGGAGTTCTCTTCCATGGCTACCCAGATTGTGATGGACCACACAGGCGACAGCAGACATTTCTTTGAGCAAACCGATCCGAAGGGGCTCGCCGAGGCTGAACGGCGATTTAAGCAGCTCACTGATCAGGGGTTTACGGCCGCGACGCGAAAGGCGGGCAGTGAATTGAAGGTCACGCGGTCGTTTGATCCCAGCGCAGATGATACACTATTCTATCCGCGTCTCGTCGGCGGCTAAGCTATATCGCGATGCGACAATGTTTCCGTTCAGACGCAGCGACGCTAACAGAACGCGCTTCCGGGCCCTCCGTGAGCTTTATCGGAGCTTCACCGAGCAAAATGGCCCGGAAGCGCGTTCGCGGCGTCTGCTGCGGGATTGGTTATCTCCAGAGCAGCGCGCGCAATTCGATGCCAACAACTATTTCGAAGTCACGGGTTCTCACACCGGCAGACGATATCGAGTTCAATATGGTACCCTGAGCAATGTTGTAGAACTGGACGCATCAGGGCAGCCCGTGATCGGCTGGTGTTTCGTTGCCGAACGTCCTCTGGCGGCTGGCGATGTGATGCTCGCCCAGAAGATCGCGCTCGAAACAGACGAAGGCGCGGTGCTCGCGCTTGCCCACCGGTTTTCTCTGAGACTGCCATCTCTGCCCCGAGTAGTGCGGCGTGCTTACTAGGTCGCCCATGGGCGGGGTCGCCGACCGGGGGACGGCGACCCGTCGCCGCGAATGCGCCGACACGCGAAACGATGACGACTTCGCGACTGCATCCAGCATCTGCGCTGAGCCGGATCGGCGCAAGAACGTTCGTGCGTTAGTGTTACTTGCGCCCGCGGCTTCGTGGATCGGCCTCGTGAGACGATTTCGTCAACAGTTCGCAGCATCCGAGCGAATTCAGACTGAAGATGTCGAGCGTGCGCCGCATCTTTTGGCTCTGAGAGAAAAGCAATCTTCACGAGGAAGCGGTTCAACAGGGACGCTGATGCTGGCCAGCTCTTGTCTCGTGCTCTGGGGGCTGCGGGGATGAGGTGGGCAGAATGAGGATCATCCGTTCACGACCCGGGGGAAAGCGCCGATCGCGACCCTCTTGTCGGCAACGATCTGTCGACGCGGTGCCGCAGGCGAGGACGGCCAGCGGTCCTACTGTTGAGGATCGCCGATATCGAATGCGCCTAGACGATATTCTTCACCCACCGACTGCGCGTCCCCCATTTGCGTGATCAAAGTGAACGTCGCGTTGGGATATCGCGTCCACACTTCGATGTCGTCTGACGTGACGGTTAGATAGCCGAAGAAGCATTTGTATCGGCCGGGCTCGGTCATGCGGCCGATCTTGTCCCAATTGATCTTGTTAACGCGCATCGCTAGTTCCGCTCGTTCTCAGGCAGCGAACCGGGCGGAGGTTTAAGTTCTTCGAGGCCGGCTTCGATCACCGCCAATTCCTTTTGGATTGCTTTGACCGCGTTTTCTGGGTTGATGCCCGACACGGCTTGCAGCTGGGCTAGCACCTTTTGACCGTCGCTCCATCCATCCGTTGCGTAAAAGAGCGAGCGTTGTTCCGGGGTGATCGGGAAGCTTCGAAGAGGGCACCCAATCGCGGTCACGAAGAGGATCGAGCATTTGCCGGTGATACTGATTAAAAAGCGGCTTGCGCTTTTCCTGCCGACCGATGTCTTGACCAGATCGCTTCAATCGGGCGTTCGGTTTCCATGGCCGTTTGTTGCCATCGCATCGTTTACGATCAGTTACCGATCGGGAATAGCCGGCAATCTTTTCTAAATGGTTCATGGATATTGTTCTGCGGCATGGATCACGAGGACGCATCTGCTTGGTTCGTTCCGGCTCTCAGGCGAAGCTACGCTCGTCTAGCAGCGTGGATGACGCGCGGTAATCGCGCGCCTGAGCCTAGCCGCTTGCCGGCGCCGCCTCGCTCAGAGCGGCCAGCTCGCTTTCCCGACCCGCCGCGGCCGCCAGCGCCGCCCCGCATTTAGGCATTGCAGGCATCGCGAATAATGAACAATCGCACATCGACGCGTCCGTGGTTGCCGGAGGAAGAGGCGGAATTGCTCTCGCTCTTTGGCGCAGGTGCCACAGCTGAAGAGGTCGGCGAACGGCTACGCCGCACCCGCCAAGCGGTTTACGCTCGCTTGCAGCGCTTTCAAAAACAGCGGGGACGGGCGAGTAGAATGAGTGGGAAGTTCTTTGCTCAGTTACCAGAGTGATCGAGCGGCGGCGATCGATCTCTAAGGTCGCAAGATCACATCCGCAGCAGAATGAAGGTAGCGACCCGATCGCATCGTCTGTTCGCCCGTGCTGAAGTACCCCTCAACCGGTACATCGAAGGTTTAATTGCATCCGCTTCAATAGATGCCAAGCTGTAGATGATCGCGTTGAGGTCCACGATGACCAGCCCGACTGATGACGAATTGCGCGCCGCGGTCACCGCCGCCATTCAGCAGTGGAAGAGTTCGCGCCAGCTTCCTTATCTGTCGCACAGCGATTGCCAGACACTGAACAAGTTGATCATCACCGGACTTCAAACCGTTCTGTCCCAGCGTGCGAAGGTTCGACAAGCGCTAAACTGGACAGCTTGATCAAACTCGGCGGGATTCGACGACGCGATCTTTGGTCCAAGCATGCGCAACGCGCGCGTTCAGGATCGCGGGCAGAAAGTACTGGATTGATCACTTAGGTTCGTCTTTCGTCCGTAGTCCGTTCCTGTTTGTTGGAAAGGACTTGCCCTTCTTTGGAAAGACTTTTCCCGACGTTCTGGCTTGACAGAACGGATTGTGGCGGTCGTGGGCAGTAAGCGTTGGCCTCATGACCGACGCGTCCACACGCCCCGCCTCTGGGGATCCGCCGCGGCGTTTGCGAGCGGCGGTCACCAAACGAAATGGCCGGCGAGCATCACTGCCGCCGGCCATCGCTCGCGCCACCGTGGCTGGGGGGCTAATCGGCAGCGCTGACCGCAAGCCTGCCGAGCGCCGATTAACAACCCGTTAACCAATTCGGGCGGGCTCTGGATGTTTATCGGGCAATAACGCGGCGCGGACGGGCCTGCGATATCGTCTTTATGAGCGGTAACCTAACCTCAATCCTTATGGCCGTACGATTTGCCATCGCGGATTTGGTGACGAGTACCGCGGGACGCATGGGCAATCGAGAACCCGTCAGCCCTACGCGGCTGGCGGGTTTTTCTTTGAGGCGGTTCACCGCATCTTTCAGTCTAGCTCTCACCTCACATGCATCTTCTCAACAATCGCGTAGAGCAGCATGAAAATAGGCAAGAAGACGAAGAACCAAACCGCTGCCTGATCCTTTCGCGCGAATTCGCGGTTCGGGTTGCTGTCGGTCGCGTGAGGCGTTGTCCAAGGCGGCCGGGCGGGCCGCCGTCCTCTTGCGAGACGGCCTAGCAGACGCCGCACCGCCGCTTCCGGAAGAGGTTTGTCCATCGCTACGACTTCCTTGGCGCTGATCCAATAACGTGAAGTCTGCGGCAGCTAACGGCATTCATCCCAATCGAATTGCGCCGATAACTCTCGGGAAATTTGATAGGCCTCTGCGGGTGCAGTGCTTGGGCCATCGGCCGTAAAGCCGGCTTTCCAGTTAGGGTGATCTGGCGCCCCGTCGATGTTCGGCAGGATCATCACATCAAGCACTTGGCTGCAATCTGGCCGCTTGCGGACTTCCTGCATGATAATCGCGACAAGTTCGTCCGCGCTCTTCCTGGGCTTCATCGCAATTGTCTCTCTCGAAAATCGCTGGTGAGGATGGCCTGAAATAGAAGTCACCGGACCGTGTATTGGCGAACGTGGCCCTCCTCTGGGGATCAGAGGGTAAAGAGCCACGGCGACGACTGCACCCGTTCAAGGTCGACATAGCCGCTTTCGTTCAGCCATTCGTGCGGGCAATAGGCAAGCGATGTGGGGTCGATCGTAAGGCCGTCTCTGGCTATGGCATTGCGCGTACCCATGCGGCCGGCCCATTCCGCGCCGCCGTTCATCGGATCAATGCGGACGTACACGGCTGTCTCGTTGGTAAATGGCAATCTCCCAAGGTGCTGAAATGATCGGCGCTAATGCGGGCAGATTATCGGAAGACTGATGTGAAGCAACATTCATCGATGCTGCGGTTGCGAACCCTTCTACGCCTGCGTTGCGGCTCGCACTTAGTTTAAGGCGAACAGACGCGCAAGCGCCTCTTCTTCCGAAATTTCGGCGGGGCAGCCGCAAGCGGCGGCATCCGCCGCGTCTAGGTCGGCATGCGCATTAGCCAGCCATGTCGGGCGTTCGTTGTAGAGGTTGGTCAGCGTCCGCTGCCGCCTAATCTGGCGTTCAGGCAGAACGTATCGGTATTGAATTTACGGGTCGACATGTAGGTGATTGCCAAACGATTGATCTTTAGTGCGGCCGAACCCCGGGGTGCGAACGGTTTAGGGTGACTGCAATGGGAAGTCCGATCCGATTTGGCACCGAAGGGTAAGCATCCGGCGAAGACCGCGCGCGTGGCCCTCCCAGCCTCTTCTAGGCACTCCTGCGCTTGCCGGACGTATCTTGCAAAATCAGCTTCGCTCATCGCGATCAATGCGGCCGATGCCGCGCTGTTCCGGCCGATCGGTGCGGTGTGCTAGGCTGGCCAGCGTGAACCGGCCAACGAAAGACGCCGCAACTGCGGCGGCCTTAATGTCTTGTGTGGCGCTTCAAAATGGCCACTCGGCGTGCGTGCTGCCAGACTTCCAAATCGTGGCCGTCGAGCAACTTGGCTGCCTGCTGTTTAGCCTCATCGTCATCCGCGCAATTCAGCTTGTGCACGCCGATGATATGGCCCTCCTCGTTGAGGACGTAAGCGCGGTAGTCCATGACATTCGTTCCATAAACGGAACGATTATCCGGGCGGCGGGCCGCTGAAGTCAAATCAGGCGATTGTGATTTGCGACGGAGCAGCTAGAGCGAGCGGTCAGTTGGCGGGCCACCGAGGCGGCCTTACTCTTTGGTCTCGGTCCACGTCTGCTCACCGCACTGGCACTTGAACATGCGAACTGTTTTACCGTTTTGCGGGTTTAGCATTTTCAACACGGAGAGGGGCTTTCTGCCACACTCGCCGCAGGGCTTCACCGGGCTAGGGTCAAAGCTCGAAAACACTTCGTTCTTAAAATCGTGGTCCACTACTATCACCAAGCCATTGAGCGACTCTAAGTGCCATAGTGTACACTTGTTCCAACGGTTTCCAACGTAAGCGGGGCTGCGAGGCCCACCAGATTGTTTGTGCGTAGACCTGTGAGCGCCGTGTCATCTTCTGCAAGGGTGCTCACAATGGACGACCATTCGGACGACATAAGACGACCGTTGTCACCGCGCATAGAAGTGTACGCCGGCGGCGGCCGGAAACAGTGGCCAGATGATTTGAAGGCGCAGATTGTCGCGGAAAGCCTTGAGCCGGGCGCGGTTGTAACAGATGTCGCACGTCGCCATGGCTGCCGGCCCCAGCAGGTGCATGACTGGCGGCGCCGGGCGCGTTTGGGTCAATTGGTGCTGCCAGCTGCGGCGGGTGCACTGTCGTTTGTGCCGTTGGTGTCGGAATCGTCGCCATCGGCGGCTGCAGCTCCCTCCGGATCGCCGGAAGCAGCCGTTGTGACGGTTGAGCTCCAGGGGGCACGAGTTGAGGTGCGAGGGACGCCTGGACTTGCCGTGCTGAGTGATGTGTTTGTTGCGTTGCGCCGGACACGTTCATGCTGACGGCTCCCGCTGGCCTCATGATTTACGTTGCGACCCGACCTGTAGACTTCAGGAAGGGCGCGGATGGTCTGGCGCTGTTGGCGAAGGAGACGCTGGGCCACGATCCGATGAAGGGCGTGGCGGTGGTCTTCCGTGCGAAGCGCGCTGATTGGAAGCGGCTTGAGGGCAGCGCCTTCAAGTGGCCGCCGGTCGTTGACGGCGTCATGCGAATGAACGCCGCGCAGTTGTCCGCGCTTCTGGCCGGCATGGATTGGACACGCATGCATGCGCCTCGAATCCCGCAGCCGAAAGCGCTTGCGTAGGACATAAAATCTTCGCTGCATCGGGGCGCGAAGCATGGCAGACTCGGACCAATGAGTGATTTGCCTGATGAACTGCCGAGCGATCCAGCCGAGTTGCGTGCCTTTGCCGCGGCTCTGCTGGATCGCTGCGCCAGGCTCGAGCGGTTGCTCAAGCTTGCAAAAGACGCGCAGTTCGGTCGATCGTCGGAAAAGCTTGACGGTGATCAGCTCCAGCTTGTTCTGGAGGATATCGATCAGGCTGTCGCGGCTCTCGAAGCAGCCGAGGACCGCGCCAATCCCAAAACACGCGAGAAGAGAGCTGCCGAGCGCAGGGCCAATCGTGGCAAGCTGCCGGAGCATTTGCCGCGCATCATCGAGGACCTGATGCCCGCTGCAACCTGCTGCCCATGCTGCGCAGGCGACCTTTTTGAGATCGGTCACGATGAGAGCCAGAGGCTGGACGTCGTACCGGCGCAGTATCGCGTTATCGTCACCCGCCGCCCCAAACTGGCCTGCCGCGCCTGTCACGGCGTCGTCCTCCAGCATGCTGCTCCCGAGCGATTGATCAGGGGAGGACTGCCGACCGAGCGGCTCGTCGCGCATGTGATCGATGCCAAGTATCATTGGCATTTGCCGCTTTACCGCCAGACGCAGATGCTGGCGACGCACGGTATTGCCATCGACCGTTCCACGCTCGCCTTCTGGGTCGGCTATGCGGCCCAGGAATTGAAGCCCTTGTGGCATCGTCTGCGCCAGCTTCTGCTCGCCTCTCCGAAGCTCTGTGTCGATGAGACCCCGGCGCCGGTGCTGGATCCCGGGCGCGGCAGGACCAAAACCGGCTACTTCTGGGCGCTGTCGCGCGATGACAGGCCTTGGGCCGGGCCTGATCCGCCCGGCGTGGTCTATGCCTATGCACCAGGCCGCGGCGCCGTTCATGGCTTGCGACTGCTCGAAGGCTATCGCGGCATCATCCACTGCGACGGCTATCAGGCTTACAAGACCATGATGCGAGAGACGCGTGCGGACGCCTTGTCCGGGACGCTCGCATTCTGCTGGTCGCATCTCCGGCGCCAGTTTGTGAAGATCGAGCGCGAGGCTTCGCCGGCGCCGGCGCCGGTTGCCCGCGAGGCCCTCGAGCGCATCGCCCAGCTCTACGCGGTCGAGAAAGTCCTCCGTGGCCGATCTGACGCCGAGCGCCGCGCGGGCCGGCAGGCGCATGCCCGGCCGTTGGCTGCAGCCTTGAAGCAGTGGTTTGAGGCGAAGCTTGGTCACCTCGCGCAGAAGAGTGAGACGGCGAAAGCTTTACGCTATGCACTGCGTCATTGGGACGGCTTGACGCTCTACCTTGATGACGGGCGCATCGAAATGGACACCAACGCAGTCGAGCGTGCGATGCGGCCGATCAAGCTCAATGCCAAGAACGCCCTGTTCGCCGGGTGTGACGAGGGTGCTGAGAATTGGGCATTGCTGGCGTCGCTCATTGAGACCTGTAAGCTCAACGGCGTCAGCGCCGAGTATTGGCTTGCCGACGTTCTCGCAAAGCTCGTCAATGGCTGGCCGGCGGCACGGCTGGACGAACTGCTTCCCTGGGCATCCACCTATACGATGCATGCACAAGATCCGAGGCTTGCCGCATGAGCCTCAGCACGACCGCGGTGCGGATCAAGGTGACCCTCAAGGACGTGAAACCGGAGGCGATGCGATGCCTTGTCGTGCCGCTCACGCTGCGCCTTGATCGGCTGCATCTGACGCTTCAGGCGGCGTTTGGCTGGACGAATAGCCATCTCTTCGAGTTCTTCGCTGGTGAGGCACATTGGGGGATTCCCGACCCCGACAATGATTACGGCCACCAGCCCATGGATGCCCGTAAAGCGCGGCTTTGCGATATCGTTCGAGAGACCGGCGCCAAGACGATCCACTATCTCTATGACTTCGGCGACAGCTGGGACCATGTGATCAAGCTCGAAAAATGGTTCGACAACACCACGACGGAGGGCATGCCCTTCCTGCTCGAGGCCGCCGGTCGTTGTCCTCCGGAAGACGTCGGCGGTGCGCCAGGCTATGCCGAATACCTCGACGCCATCAGCGACCCTGCTCATCCGGAGCACGAACATATGCGCCGCTGGGGCCCAGAGCGGTTCGATCCCAACGTGATCGACCGGAAGGCCCTCGAGGCCGCCGTCGACGCGTTGTCCGACACATGGAAGCCGCCGCGCCGCGTCACGCGCTCAAAATAGACGTCAAGCGCCATTCAAAAGGGCCGCAGAGCTACGCTTACTTTCCAACGATGACCCGAGACGAATATCTCAAACTGGCGGAGCGATACCGGAAGGTGCTGAAAACGGCCAAGGAAGCCTTCACGCGCCACCATCTTGAAACGATGGAACGGAGTTACCGGACCCTGGCTGATAGCGAGCGGGCGCTCCGGAAGTCTGGCTATATGGTGGATGCCTTGGGCAAGCTGGGCGATAGCGACAAAGCAAAATAGACCGATGCGGCTCGTTCCGTCCGGAGATACGCTAGCGTTCGCCACGTGTTCACGGCGGACCTAATCCCTTGATTTATCTCAAGGGTCGGCACAAAACGGAAAGGGGGCACTGAGTACGATGGCTTACTTCGGAGACTGTAGGCCGGGAGAGATCAGCCAATCGCTGATGTGCGCGCCAGTATTAGCTAACCGTGCTTTCCTAAGAAGTGCCTCGCGTTCCGCGCCTGCCGGCAATGCGCTGGCCTGCTCCTTGTACCTTGTTGCCAGTTCGGCCAATCGTTCCTCAAGAGAGTAGGCCTGCTTCACTCGGCGCTCCGTCATGGCGCTTTCCTCCGGCCGTTAATAACGACTCCAAAACCAGAAAACCTACGTTCAGTTCCAACGGCGGAACGAACTTAGGCGCCCGAAACATTCTGATTAGACCCGCCAGCGTGAACCGGCGACCCCTCGAATTGCAATGCCCGGAGAGTGCACTGAAACTTCGCGCGCTTCTGTTCGGATCCGGGACTTTGTTGATCCCTCTCGGGGCTGGACTAAACCCATCGCCGCGGGAGGTATTGTTTGCCCGGCGGCGCATTTATTTGGACCTAGAGCCGATGCAGCGCGCCATTGCCGAAATGGTGTCCTGTCGGATCTGCGCAGGAAGACCAAATGGCACCGCAGCTCGAATGAGAGCAAAGATGTCGGCGCCATTATCATTGAGTGCATCAGCCTGTTGAATGATCCTTGCATCCCTAGCGGGCGATCCTTATCGGCGGGTCCCGCGCGTCGTGGTTACCGGGTTGGTCCCGATAACGTACTGCCTTGCGACGAATCCTGCGCGCTTGAGGGTATGCGTGCCGGAGGCACAAGGAGCGGTAGCGTATTTCGACTGACGGGCACGAGTACTGCGGCGCCGCAACTAGGGCGACAGGTTGTCAGATTAGCAAGCGGATTGCCGTTCCCAACGCCGACTGAAGTCCCGTCCTTGAACGACGTGATGGAAATTGAGAAGCGAGGTGGCGGCAACATAGAACCGCCCTAACGAAGGGTCCCGTTTTCGTTTCTTTGATGAGTACATAGTCTTCGCGCATCACGAAATCAGTAATCTTTCATGCCCGGAACTCCCGGCCTCTATTTTGAGGAGCCGCCCGGATGCCAAATCCCGAGAACTCCAATTTCGATGCGCTGGCCGATGCAATTGTCCAGCGACTTAGCCAGCGCTCACCCGGCGGTCTTCGCCCGATCGGCGTTCCAACGCCCGGCATCCCCGGTTCGGGCGGTCCTTTTGGCGAGATCGATCCCGAGCGTCCGAACCTTCCTTTTGACGGGCCTCACAACTCAGGCGCGGATGCGCTGCCGCGGGCCCGTCTCGGCATCGCCGGCATGGAGCTCACCCAATCCATCCAGTATAGCGGCGCGGCAGGCACGACGTTCGGCGACGACAATTCTGTACCGCTTGTTGCGCTGAAGACTTTAGTCGCGAGAGTCTATCCTGTGGCCCATGCCGGTCTCTTCTCCGATAGCTTAACCGGCAGCCGCGTCACTGGCGAGCTCATTCTCGCTCGTGGCGATCGCGTCGCCTATCGCACCGACCCAACGCGCGCCGAAGGCGGCAGGGTGGGACCGCAGCAATCGCTGGATCGCACTTTGTGGGATGAAGATTTCTCCGGTCTCGTTCCGAGCTCGTCATTGGCGGCGCTACGAAGGTTCGTTCTCAATTCCTCGCTCAACTTCATCGTACCCGCATATTATTGTCGGGGCAGCCGCACTACCATCTCGGTGCGTCTCTGGCGGGCCGACGACGGTCCCATGTCCAGCTATCACGCGACTACCTCGTCGGTGGTCACCTTTCTAGCAGTCCCGGCGCCTCGCGTCTCGTTGGTGCGGGTGAACTGGACCGACGGGGCCGGCAACGTCACCAAGCCGAGCGATGCCAGCATGCTGGCTACCACCAGTCTTGCCGAACGCATGCTGCCTTTTCCTTATCTTGAGACCACCATCCTTGGTCTGGAAGAGAACCGCAGCGGCGCTTTCGCCGCTCCCTCGGCGGCTTCGGGCGGCTGCAATCTTGCTTGGCAAAGTCTTCTCAGCTCGCTCGCCGTCACCAAAATCTTCACCGCGCTCTTCGGCTTGGGCGACATCGTCTTTGGCATGGTGCCGAACGCGGTTGTTCCAGCGGCGGGCGGCAGCGTCAACAGCGGCTGCAGCATCGGTTCTGCCGGCTGCATTATCGGCTTCAACACCAGCTTCGCCCATGAGCTAGGCCATCAGTATGGTCGTCCGCATGTCGCGGTGGCTGGCGATGCCAGCAGCGATGCCAACTATCCGAACTACGGCGGCGACACTAAGTCGATCGGCGAGGTTGGCATCGACACCGGTACTTCACCGCCGACGCTATTCGATCCTGCGACATCCGACGATCTAATGTCATACGGGCAGAACCAATGGATCTCGCCCTACACCTACCAAAAGATTCTCGATGGCTGGGATTCGCATGCCTTTGTAAGCGCCGATCCGCAGCATGTTCGCTCCATTCTTGTGGTTGGCATCAGGCTGCATCGTGGTGTTCGCAATACGCGGCGCGTGGAAATTCGCCAGGCGCACCTCGTCAGTGCGGCCGGCCCACCGCCCAAGCATATTGGCGCAACGATGTCACCGCTCTCCATCGATCTCCTAGATGGCAGTGGCAAGATCCTCGTCACCCATCATTGCTTTTATGTGCCGGCCCATGGCGGTAGTTGCGGCTGCGGCTGTAGCGCCGAGATGGTGTCGCCGGAACGCGAGCCCTATCTTGAAATGCACGAGGCAATCGAATTACCCGGCGACGAGGTGGCCGCCTTGTCCTTTCATCGCGGGGGAGAACCATTCGCCCGGCTCGAAGCGGGTGGTGCACCGCGGGTTGAGATTGCCGGCCCCGAACGCCGCGACGGCAGCCTTGCCGTCCAGCTGCAAACCCAAGCACCCTCCCGCCTGAGAATTCCGGTGACGGTAGTACATCCGCACCCGTCTCGGTTGTCGTGCTGTTCAGCGGCCATGACGGAGCGACCTGGCAGCCAGTCACCTTCGATCCGCCCAACGGCGAGGTGCCGGTCGATGCCGATCGCTTGCCCGGCGGAGAACGCTGCCGCTTCCGTGCCATCGCCACCGCCGGGTTGCGCGCGGCCCATGCCGATACCGAGCCTTTCGAGCTGGCACCTTGCCGCCGCAAGCTGCACCTCGATCTACCTGGCGATAGCTGGGGCATCAAACCGGGGCCGGTGGCGCTCCGCGCCTTTGTCGACAGCCGCGGTCGCGGCGCACCCGCACCGCAGGAAATACGTTGGACCTCCAGCCTCGACGGGGAACTCGGCTTCGGCCGCGAACTCGTTGCGCAGCTGGGCGAGGGCCGCCACGAAATCACCGCCACCGCGCCCGATGGCATCGGCGGCTCGCTCGCCGAACGCGGCATTATCATCGTTAGCGGTAACCGGCGGGCCTCCATCAGGGTCTTCTCAGTTCACGCCCAGAGGCCCTCCGAAATAATCTCCACCGCGAGACATGGTCGAGATAAGCTAGCGCGTCGAGAGGCAGCGGAGAGTGAATATCTCCATAGGCCCGCATAGGATTTTCTTTGTTGAAGGCGGCAACCATGCGCTTCGCACAGGCCGGCAGGCCGGCACGATCGACGTGCCTTTCTGTCAACTCGATGACCAGATTGCCAACGTATCCTGGCGCTTTTCCTGGGCCAGGTAGGGTGGCGTGACGCCGAACAGCCAGTCGTAGTCTCCGCCCTGTAAACATAGAGCGGGATATCATTGGCGCGCACGAAGTCAGATGGGAGCTCGATCTGCAATTCGGGGGCGAGGGCCAACTCTAGTCTCGCTGGACTCTTCCGCCCGACGGTGATGCGCCAACCTGCTCGGAAGATCTAATCGTATCGCTCGAAGATCCCGCGCCTCTGAGCCGCGTCATCTGCGCGTTTGTCCCATTCGGCTGCGAGACGGAGCCAAGCCATTCTGTCGCCTTCGTTGTCCGTCTCTGCAGCCAGCCGTCGGCATTGCTCCGCCCTGTTCTTAAACCGGTTCGCGTCCGACACACCGTTTCCCTCTCGTCTGCTAATCGCGCGAGACGGTGCCGTGTTCCGGGAACGACTCTGCCCTTCTCAAATTGAATCTCGGTCCTTTTCAAGAGAGTTGCGTATGCGTCAGTCCCCGTCGATCGTGCCGACCGATCGCCTCGACCGCGACATCTACCTGGTCCTTGAAGATTTCGGCGCGCGTGCCGGCTGCGCCTGGCGCGAGACGGATGAAGCCGACACCGACCTCGAAGCGGTGCTGCAAGGCCTGCTCTCCGGCCAGTACGTCTATCCAGTCCGAATCGTGTGCTTCAATGCGGGTGAAGGATGGTCGCGCGACGCCACCTCCGACGTCGCCGCCGCGTTGGCGCAGCGCGCGGTCGACAGCGATGGCGAAATCTCGACCGCCCTGCAAGACTTCATCGCCGCCAACGCCACCAGGCGGTTTGATGTGCAGCTCGCGGTGCCGCTGCAGGGCGCCGCATGATGTTCCGAGAGGGCAAGCCGCAAGGCCCTCCGCCGCAAAGCGAGCGTGACCACTTCATCCGCTGCACGATCTGCGGCAAGATGCTCGATATGCGCGACCTCGGCGATGTGCTCGACCATCTGCACGGGCAGGAGATCGAGGAAGAGCCCGCAACTCATTGACGGAGGATCGGACGCGGCACGCTCTCCCGCTGTGACGGCATCCAGTGGGTGTGCGAGAACCATCCCGCAGGCCTTCGGAGACTTACCCTAGTACATAGCAGCTGATCCGAATTCGGGCATGCTTCCGCACATGCTCATCATGGGGACATCTGGAAGCGAGCCGACCCAGACGCCGCCAGCGAACGGGCCATTCGGGTCACCAGTGTTCGCATGCGCCGGGAAGACCGATCCTCCATCGTTGTCTCATTCCTCTCGCAGACCTCGGCGGGTACCCGGCAACTCGGACCGCAGGGAGCGCAGGCCTGGTTGCGACGAACTTCATGGTCGGGCGTTGGACCGCCTCGGCGATGGCTTCCGCATCTCGGAAGTCATTCTTCTGTCCCTTCGAATAGGGGCGCACGTATTTCGCCGGCATCAACCGGGGCGTCGTGGCCAAGCATTTGCAGCTTGCGACTGAGGTGATGCGCGCCGACGCAGGCCTCCATGCCGATCAAACACGGTGGCAGGTTGGTGAGCCGCGTTTCCACCTGGCCGTGCGACCACCTCTGCCGCAGCACGATGCCGCCGCGCTGATTCTGGCCAATGATGTGGAACGAGTTCTTGCCGATATCGATGCCGATGACGGCGGGCGACGTGTCGAGTTTCTGAGACATGGCGTGCTCCTTGTCTTGGGCGCCCCTTGCCAGCTTCTCGTACCGGCAGGGCCGGAGCACGGCCGGACCATTCCATTCTGATGTCCCCAGTCAAGCACACAACGCACGGTTTCCCATCTCCACGAGGCTTATCGTGAAGCTTTTGCACCGATAGATCGTGCAGAGGAGAAGGTGGAACCCAAAGACGTCGGTGAACAGCGCTCTGATGCGCGGGTTGGATACCGCATTTCCGTTTTTTCGTCTGGGGCTGTCCCTGGTCTAGCGTCGGGCGTCGATCGGATGATCGGCCACATAATGGGTTTCAGGATTTCCCCTGCCGTGGTCCCACCTTCAACTCTGCACGATTGATGTCTGCGACTACCCCTGATCCTGATTGCAATAAAGGGGGCTGTGGGCCGGTCGAGCGCACCTCACGACTCGAGCGGTCCACAGCCCGCAACGACGCTACGCCTGTCGAGGTGGCATGAGCTCGCGATTGATTGCCCAAATGAAGGCGGATAGCTCTCGGGCAATCGCCGTGACGATTTACGGTTCGCCGCTTGCCCTTCCGCTCGAGTGAGCGGAAGCGTCCGCACAATCTGGTTTGCGCTTTCCACGCAATCTCGCGCGCGCGTCTCGGTGCCGCCTCCACCTTTGGCTGCTTGTCTCGGCTCACGCGCGGCGGATATCGATAGCTCCAGGCCGTCTCCACAAGAATACGTCGCGCCCGCCCATTACCGGCTTTGGTGATGCCGCCTGGCCTGACTTTGTCGCCAGTCGAGTTTTCCGTGGGCACCAAACCCAGATAGCCCATCAGCTCGCGCGGATTTTGAAAGCGGGAGAGATCACCGATCTCGGCCAGCACCCCCACAGCCGCAATGAGATCAATCCCCCGCATCGCCTGCAGGGCCGCGACAACCTCGGCAAGCGACCACTCGGGTACTACCTCGCGGATGGCATCTTCCAAACGCTCCATCCGCTCACTTTCCTGGCGTATCCCCTCAAGTAGCTCTTCGAATGCGATGCGCTGCTCGCGATGCTCGAGCTTCTGCGACATCAGCCATCTCATGTGGGCTGGCCCCCACGTTGTCTTGCCCGGATAGATGCGTCCCAGCCGCAGCATCAATGACGAGATCTGTTGACGCTTGCCCTGGAGGTCCTTCTTCACTGCCTGACGGGCCCGCGAGAGATCGCGCATGGCCTCATGGCGCTCGTCCGGTACCCACACCGCGGTGAGCTCGCCCGCGCGCAACAGCTTGCGAGGCTTACCCGCATCGCGCCGGTTCGTCTTCACTCGATCGCCGGCCTTCTTCGGAACGAGCGAGGGGGCCACCACCAGGCACTTTCGGATCGCTGCCTCCGTGGCAGAAAACTCCCCGAGATATCGTACCTCGCCGCCACGGCCGCCATCGGCAATGGCTATTGCATTGCGCGATTTTGACGTATCGATTCCGACAAAGACCTCGGTATGATGACCCACGACTCGCCCTCCTTGTTTGAGGCTCTGCCCGGTCCATCCAGGCAACCCTCGTCGCAATATCGAGGGTGAGTCGCCTCATTTTATGGAGGGGACATACAGTCTAGCCGACCTGTGTTGGCGCAGCGGCCGGTCGGAAATCGGGTGGATCGATCTGAGTGAAATCCTATCGTGGGCGGGCGCACATAGGAGCACGACATGCACAAGTTTCACTCTATCGCAGCTCTTTGTGGAGATGGCCTCCGACCAGAACTTCGAGAGCTGTTCGAACGGCTGGCGATTGATCCTCAGTCTGGGCTGCACATCCGTCCCGACGGCATGGTCCAAGCCGGCCCCGATCCCGTCTCCAAGGCGTCCACTCGAACTGAAAACACAAACAGAGGATTAGCTACATGTCGAAGGAAAGTGACAACAAGGCGATCGTGGGTCGCTGGTTTACAGACTTTTGGGGCGCGACCTGCAACCTGAACATCGTAGACGAACTCGCAGCGCCGGACATGCTGTTGCAGTATTCGCTTCACGAACCTCGTCGCGGCCGCGAGGACATTAAAGCCTTCATGACCGACTTTCGAAAGGCGTTTCCGGACCTCAACTTCTGGGGTGCCGCTGACCTGATCGCGGAAGGCGATTACGTCGTTGGACGCTGGGAAGGTGGTGGCACGCACACCGGGCCGGCCTTCGGCGACTTTTTGGCGGGATCACTGCCTGCGAACACAGGGCGCAACATGAAGTTCACCGGTACGACCGTCCTGAAGCTCAAGGATGGCAAGATTGTCGAGGAGATCGGCCTTGACGATGGTGTGGCGGCCTTGACACAGCTTGGACTTATCAAGGCGCACGGTAGGCGTGACATCGACCAATAGTGCCGGCGCAACCATCAGCGGCGGTCTGGCCGGAATTCGGGGCGGCTTTGCCAATGTTATGATTTCGGGCAGCATCAGCGCAACTATGGCGCTGGGCGTCGGGGCATAGACTCGCTATCCGACCGGCGGTGACAAACGTTCGTCTCCGCTTGAGCGAAGAACATACCCGCGGGAAGCTTAGTTCCTATCTACAGGAAAAGGCCTCCGCCAGTGGCGGAGGCAAGTCTAGGAGGGACACTGTCGTCAGCATGGCCAACGGCATTCGCCGCGCTGCCGTTCCTCCATCAGCCGCAGACTACGGAAGAAATCACTGGAGTTTAAACCTGGGTTATTTCTTCGAGAGGCCTTTAAACGAACTAGCCCGCAGCAGGCCTTCCGAGGTGATGTCGCGGCATTCGATGTCGGCGTAGAACTTCGGATCGACCCACGTGGCCTTCGGCTTCTTGATGGGCTTTGTGGGCTTCTGCTTTGGGCTGACGACGGTATCCAGGGCCTTGCGGATCTCCGCCGACTTCGTCCGGCTCCAGCCCGTGCCGACCTTCCCCATATACCGCAGCTCTTTGCCCTCCTGCTTGCCGAGGTAGAGCGCGGCGACGCCGGACGGGTCCTTGACGAAACCAACAACAGGGAATTTTTTCGCGGTGCACCGTCTTGATCTTCTGCCAGGCCTCAACCCGCTCCGACCGATACGGTGCATCAACCCGCTTCGAGACGATACCCTCGTAGTTCAGCTTGCTGGCAGCCTCGAACAGCGCCTGCCCGTCCCCTTCATGGTGCTCGCTGTACAGGATGGGCCTCTCCACCTCGTTGGCCTCGATAAACTCCTTTAGAAGCTCCTTGCGGGCAAGCTGAGCCATTCTGCGAAGGTCCTTGCCGTCCAGCCAGAGGAGATCGAAGGTGAAGTAAACCAGCCGATCCTGGTCGCCTCTGCCGAGGTCCGCCTGGAGTTCGGAGAAGTTGGTTCGTCCCTGGTGAATGACGACCACCTCACCATCGACAATGGCTTGCCCTTCGATGTTGAAGATGGATGCGGTAGCCGTCGTATTTGACTTCGTGAATCCACTGAGCCCCCGAAGGAGCTTTCATCGTCGCCAGCTGGGGCTGATGAAGCCCGGCATGGAAGCTCGCGGCTTCTTGGCCGGTGCTCGGGTACGCTTTGGCACTAACGCTACTCACAAAAAGCCCGCCGCCGGCGTTGGGAGCCGACGGCGGGGCAGTCTACCTTCTTAGTCACGAGACTCCTAACTTCGAGATCGGCAGCGTGTTCCGCGCAGGGCAATACAACGGATCAGTGCTTTCGGGTTGTGTTTTTAAGAATAAAGCCGAACAGTAAGCGAACGCGACGCGATAATCCGTTCTCGGTTACGCGGGCTGCGGTGCGCCACACCTGACAAGAGATCGATGCCGATAACGCAGGCCGGCCTAGCGGCAGTTTGCTTGCACCACTGATTGACCGCGGAGATGACGCCGAACGTCAAAAGCCATGGAGTCGATTGTCGCAGGTATGTGAAGGTCGGGGATCGGCGCGCTCTGGTCGCCGCGCCTTAAGCCCCATCCCTACGCACGAGGGGCATCGGCGGCGACCGCGTCCAACGACCAGCAGGTGATCTGGGATGGCATTTCGATCGGCAAGGCGATGCACGAGTGCTTCGATGTTGTCTGCGTTCATCGATGTGATATCGTCGCGGATGATCCTTTTGACGGGTCGTATGCTGGGTCGCCTTGCAGTTTTGTGGGTCCCGCTATGGGCGAAATTCGCAACTTCAGATCCGGGAATGACGAGCCGCCTTCGCACGGCCCTATGCCTCGTCGCCTCGCGGCCATCATTGTCGGTGACATCGCTTCCTACAGCCGCCTGATGCAGGCCGACGAAGAGGGCACGCACGTCCGCGTCAAGCGGATCGAGCGGGATCTCATCCAGCCCAGCATCGTCGAGCACAACGGAAGTCTGGTGAAGACGACGGGCGATGGCTTCATCGCGATTTTCGACAGTCCGGTCGAGGCCGTCCGATGCAGCATCGTCATCCAGCAGAATCTCATCGGCCGCAACGCCTCGCTTCCGAAGAACACCCGGATCGAGTACCGGATTGGCGTCAATCTCGGTGACGTCATCGTGGAGCCTGACGACGTCTACGGCGACGGCGTCAATATCGCCACGCGTATCGAGGGCATCGCCGAGCCAGGCCAGGTCTTTATCTCCGGCGCGATCTACGAGCAGATCAAGCACAAGGTCGTGTGCGGTTACGAGTCGCTCGGGGACCGCAAGGTCAAGAACATCACCGATCCCGTGCGCGTTTATAAAGTGCTGCCGGATGCAGACGCGGTCGGCAGGACGCGGGGGCGGCGCGAGAATGCCCTGATCTTTCTCCTGGGTATCACGCTGTCGGTGATGGCCGCCGGCGTGCTGTGGTATCTTCTGGCTCAGGCGCCGGGCAGGGTGGGCGAGCAGGCCGCCGTCACTCCCGCTTCTCCTGCCGCATCGCCGAGCCCGCAGCCTCCGCCGCGCGAAGCGGCGCCGCAGACGCCGCAGCCTTCTCCCTCGTCGGCTTCATCATCTCCATCGCCCGCTCCGGCGCCAAGTCAATCGACGAGTCAATCGGTAAGTCAATCGCCGATTCCCGTCCGCGAACCCGAGATGGTCGCCATTCGCGGCGGCAGCTTTGCGATGGGAAGCAACGACGACCCGACCGAGCGTCCCGTCCATCAGGTGACGGTGAAGCCGTTCTCGATCGGCAAATATCCCGTGACCGTGCAGGAATGGAACGAGTGCGCCGCTGCAAAGGCGTGCAGCTTCACCGCCATCGGCAAGGACGATGCGCCGGTCAGCAATGTGAGCTGGACCGACGCGCAGCAATATGCGGCCTATCTCGCCAAGGCGACGAAGAAGACGTATCGGCTTCCGAGCGAAGCCGAATGGGAATATGCCGCGCGGGGCGGAACGCAGACCAGATATTGGTGGGGCGACAAGCTGCAGCCGGGCATGGCCGGTTGCAAGGATTGCGGTGATCTCGCGGCCGAGCAGCCAGCGAAAGTCGGCAGCTTCAAGCCGAACCCGTTGGAGTTGGTCTGATACTGATCCGTCGTTGCGTCGCGCTGGCGGCGGCGCTCGCATTGCTCCCGGCTGCAGCCTTTTCGCAAGGCAAGACAGCTCCCAAAGACGCAAAGCTCTATTTCATCACCCCGCATGACGGGCAGAGGGTCCGCTGCGGATTCTCGGTCCGGTTCGGCTTGCGCAACATGGGAGTGACCCATGCCGGCGACGAGCATCAGAACGCCGGTCACCATCATTTGCTGGTCGACGTCAACGACCCCATCGATCCCAAGGAGCCGATCCTGCAGGACAAGTCACATCTGCATTTCGGGGCAGGACAGACCGAAACGTTGCTCGAGCTTCCGCCCGGGATGCACACGCTTCAACTCGTGCCGGGCGATGCCAAGCACTATCCATTCGAGCCGCCCATCGTGTCCGAGAAGATCACCGTCCGCGTCAGACAGCCGGCGACAGCGAAGTAACACGTCGCAGACCTAAGGCCCGGCAATGCCAGGTTCTCAATCAAGGCGATCCGATGTGATCTAAAGGCGGAAAAGTGCGAGCCGGCCGGAAGCCACCGAGTTGTAGTATATGGCCGTAGCAATTCATGCCGCCGCTCAGACGCTCAGAATGTAAAATATGCAGCCAGCCCCGGTGACAAAATTCTGCTCCAACTAGGCCCCGTTGCAAACGAATTTCGCGGGAACCGAAATCCAAGTGACGGGCATTTGGTTCCGAGAACGGGAACAATTTTGCGCGAGAGGGGCGCTGCACTGAGATAGCAGGCAGCCCCGGTCGGGCCCACTTCTGCCGAGATTCACGCTCGCGGGTCTGTGTCGCTTCTAGTGAGGCGCAACCAGAGCTGCCACACTGAATGCGACTACGCAGGCAGCTGCCAAGGACCAGAGCGCTATAACGATCTCTTTAGGCATCGTGGTGGCCTCCTGACGAAAGCCGCCTTCACCCTTACTGCCGGACGAGCCTAGAGCGCATACCGATCAGCATTGTGTAGGCAAGCCGACGCCAAATCAGGTTCATCAGGACTAGCATGTGGCATCCCCGTATTTGATGCGGCCAGCTTCGACCTGGTATGTTTCAAGAAGATTTCGCCAGGAGTGCGAAATGGCTTCGTGCCGAGGGTGGGAGGGCAGCCCCGCCGGTTCACGCTTGCGGGCGCGTTCTCGGTTGCCGTAACGTTCTTCTGGCAGGCATGATGGGTGCTAGCCGGCTTTAACCCCTTGTTGCTCGACTTGAATCTGGCGGCGGCCCAGTCTGGTGTTCACCGTGCCGAACACCCTGTGCGAGTGCTAGGTTGTGGGACGCGGTTGTAAAACAACGAATAGTGGACGACACGAACGTGGTTGGCCGATCATGTCTCCCGATATGGGCGAGCTCCGCTCTTGCGAGTGCCCGGGCCTGCTCAAGCGCTTCTGCCCCGGTCAACAGGTTCGGCGCGAGCCGCCGTCCCGGGATATCATCCCAGTAGAAATAGACGCTCGGCTGGCCATCGGCGAAGCAGACTTCGTAGCTGCCGGTTTGGGGCACAGCTTTGTGCTTACGGATGCGCACGGGCGGGAGCATGCCGACATCAAAGGTCATCGTGCAGGTCGCAAACTAAAAATTTCTTTGGGGCTCGGAAAAGTTGAGGGCGGAGTGACGGCCGCGGCTTCGGGGGCTGGGTGTGAAGACCGGGGCCGCTCCGCGGCGTCGGCGGCACGACCGGAAAACCTTGACCTGCGACGAAGTTCAGCGTTCCACCATAGTTTCCCATTGCTTGCCAAGTTTTTCCAATGAGGTTTTCGCCATGTCGAACAGTGTCGAAGATCTATAGATACTGCGCTTGATCAGGGCATTTCAAAAGCTAGCCGACCAAGGCACACGGCGCACGGTGCTCTTGTACGTCGAAGATCAGGTTCAGAAGCAGCAAGCCGAGGGATGGGTCGAGTGCTCCACCAAGTCGTCGCCTGGGGCTGGCAGCAGCGCAACCGTAGATTCGTAGCCGTCGGCCTGCAGACATGCAAAGCTAAGGCATATTTCGCGTCTCGGAGGGAGAAAGCCGATGCGCCTTGCGTTGCCTTATCTAGGAATTTGTCTCTGTGCGTCGCTGGCGGCATGGATGTCGGTGATGCTGTTCTATTGAAGTCCGTCCGTCGATGCGGGCGATCCTTCTGTCTAGCCGGGAGGGTCGTTTCCTTCGGCTCTTGCAAGAACTTTGGCATGGGCCCACGCGCTTCACGATCGCGCGGGGCGGCGCGTTCGGACGGGTCGCGGCCGAGCTTGGACTGCAGCTCGACGAGGTCGGTGAAGACGTCGGCCTGGCGGCGCAGCTCGTCGGCGATCATCGGCGGCTGGCTGGCGATCGTGGACAAGTGTGGCACTCACATGAAATGAGATTATAGTTTCGGTGATGCAGCGTTGATCGAATGATCGGGGAGTCCTTGCCGACGCTGTCGAGCGCGCCCTCGGATGCCCGGTACGGACAAATCGCGGTTTACGTCTCAAGGTCGTTGCTGACGTGCACCGAGCCGTTATTCAAGGCGTGCAACTCGGCTTGACGTGTGCGTGATTGGTTCTAGCCGTCGCTTAGTTCGCTTGTTTTCGTCGCAGCAACACAATGAAACATTGCGGAAACAAGTGGAAAGATGGTTTTGGATCACACGCGCGTATTCCCTGAGGAGACTTACCGTGGTCCTCAAATGACGGTGATGACTCCGTGACCTGATGGGCCTTCACGGCGCAGGAGTCGCCTTTTTATTGCCTCGCTGGCATGTTGCCTCATCTTGCGAGCACTGCTCAGAACTATTTCGAAACCGGAATCAGTCGCCGGTTCTCCGAGTTGGGAGGCAAAGAATCCGTATGGCCGCGGCATCGCCTAACATTCTAGTCGTCGAAGATGACCGCGAGACGCGGACGCTGATTACGAAATATCTACGTACGAATGCCTGCAACGTAAGGACGGCAAATGACGGGCGCGAAATGGTGCGGGTGATGGCCGATTACCGTGTCGACCTTCTCATCCTCGACGTGATGCTGCCGGGTGAGGACGGCCTCAGCCTTTGCCGCAAGGTTCGCGCGGAGTCGCAAATGCCGATCATCATGCTCACCGCGCGCGGCGAGGACGTCGATCGGATTCTCGGGTTGGAAATGGGCGCTGACGACTACCTTGCTAAGCCGTTCAATCCGCGCGAATTGCTGGCCCGGATCAACGCGGTGCTTCGCCGCCTGGCGGTCGTCCAGACGTCCAGCGCCACCAATACCAATAACGCGACCGCCGTCACTTTTCTGGGGTGGCGGATCAATTTCAGACTGCGGGAGCTGCGCAATCCGGCCGGTGCGCGGGTCGCGATGACCAGCGCCGAATTCGATCTGCTGCGCACCTTCTGCGAGCGGCCCGGCCGCGTGTTGTCGCGCGACAGCCTGCTCGATCTCACCCAGGGCCGCAACCACGGCTCATTCGAGCGCAGCATCGATGTGCTGATCAGCCGTATCCGGCGCAAGATCGAGCCCGATCCACAGGAGGCCACTGTGATCAAGACGGTACGCTCCTGCGGCTATATGTTCACACCGACGGTGGATACGGTCATGCCCCCGGAAAACCACGGATCATGAAGCTACCCGGTTTTCTCAATCCGAAGAATATCGGCGGACAGATCGCCGCGCTGGTGGTCGCTTCGATAATGGCCATCCATCTGATCCTTGCCGCAACCTTTCTTGTCTATCGCCCGGATCAGGCACCGATCGAACGCGGAAACAGTCAGCTTGCCGCGGTGGCCCAGCTTCTCGGCGCAGCGCCTGCGACCGGACGGCCACGGCTGTTCGCCGACATCGCGCGCGCATTTCCGCAACTGGACATCGCAAGTCTGCTGCCAGGTCCAGGTCCTGTGGCGGACGAGCCTGATGGTCTCGGCCTGCGAAGTCTGCATCGCCGTCTTGGCAGCAACTATCGGATCTTTTCGCTCCCGGCTGGGAAAGGCATCCAGAAGGTCGGTATCGTTTTGCCGGACGGCGCAACGATTTCGGCAAAGCTCACCGCCGACGAACGGCCGCGTCCGTTTTGGATTGGACCCTGGGTCCTGACATTGCTGTTCGCCGCCATTAGCGTCACTTTGCTTGGGCTGTGGACGGCTCGCGCGTTGACGGCGCCGCTGTCGTCGTTCGCCAGGGCGGCCGAAAGCTTCAGCCTGAACGGCGCCCCTGCGCCGCTGCCCGAACGCGGCCCCGAAGAAATTCGTTTGGTTGCAAAGGCGCTCAACCGCATGGGGGAACGAATTACCAGTCTGATTGACGACCGCACCAAGATGCTGGCCGCCATCAGCCACGACCTGAGGACTCCGATCACCCGAATGCGCCTCCGCTCCGAATTTATCGAAGACGATGGGCATCGCAGCAGCATGCTGGGCGATCTCGATCAAATGCGATCGATGCTGGAGTCGGTGCTTTCCTTCCTGCGCAACGACCGTAGACCCGAATCCATGACGCTGGTCGACATCGCCAGCACGCTGCAGCTTGTGGCTGGATGCTCTGGCTGGTGACCTTCGTTTTCGCCGTGACGGCGGGTCTGGGCTTCGCGTCGACGAACCTCAGTGACGTGACGCTTGCGCGTGCGTCACGGGTTACGCCGGCTGTGACGATGGCGCAGACAGCCCTCTGCGACGCGAGCATCGCTCGTGATCGCGAGTGCAAGGGCGGCGTCGGGAAGTTCTGCCGAGATCGGGAAGCCTTGGTAGCCGAGCGACGCCAAATTCTAGATGCGGCGCAAACGGCTGTCGGCCTGCACGCAGATCCTCAAACAGACGCTGCCATCAGGCTTGCCGCCTGGACGTCGCGCGGCTTGGCGCCGAACCATTCCCCATCGACCAGCTCTTTTCTCGAGAAAATCGAAGAAGCGGCCTGTGCACACGACGTCGCACCATGAACCATGCACGGATGCTCGCTGCGAGATTGTCATTTTGGTCTGGAGGATGGCGCGGGTGCCGGCGACTTCGATGTTGCTCCCTCCGAGGGAGTGCAAGATACGAAGCCCTCGGCTCCCACCTGCTTGGCTCACTCGGATGAAATCTGTCGCGGGCCCCTGGAACCAAGTCGCCGACATCCAGCCATCGTCATGCCAAACCGTTTGCGAAACGGTGCCAATCGCCGGAGTCGCGCCATATCGCCCAGTTCTCGATCAGCTCCCTAATCTCCAGTTTGTCAGCGTATGGTGCGTCGCTCATGGAAGACTCCGTTGAACTTCGACTGCTTCATCGGGTGACCACCTGGGCAGCTCTGCATCACACAGGCTGACGAGCCAACGACAACCCCCAGATAATGTCGCTGAAGAAGATGCCGCGGCTGAACAAGTGGTCTGATAGAGCACCGGGCTCGTGCTATCGCGGTCGATCCGCAGTTCTGGGCGGAGCGGGCAGGGCAGGCAAGAGCGGCTGGACCGAAAGCCCGAGGGACAGCAACTCTTCGTCGTGATGCGGCAGCACTGCAAGAGTAACGCCGAGAGGCAGGCCACGCGACGACATCCCCATGGGAAGGGTCATGGCCGCAAGCGATCCCTTGGTGAGATAGTTGGTGTTGTTGATATACGCCTTCCAAGTAGGAATCGAGACACCGTCCATCATGATCTGTTCGTCAGATCCTTCGATGGGACGCGAGTCGGTCAATGTTGTAGGAAATGCGAGTGCGAAGAGGCGGTGCTCGGCAAATGCTTTTTGGAATGCACCTTCGACGGCCGGCTTGAACGTCCGAACTGCCTCCTTATAGGCCTCATCGCTCGGACTTGCCTTGCCGACGATCCGTGTTTGATAGGCCTTGATCAGATCCGGACTGCGGATACCTGCAACGAGCTCGTCAAAAGAAATGCCGACGTGATAGCGCGCCAGAAACTTTGGTACCTCAGTCTTCAATTCGTAGGGCGTTATGGGACCGAAGCCTTTTTCGGCCTGCACCAGATCGGGTAGGTCAATCTCAACAATTTCTACCCCAGCTGCGGTAAGCCTCTGTAGTGTGTTCTCGAAAGTCGCCTTGCTGTCTGCGTCGGCAACGTCCACGAACAGCTTTCGTGGAACGCCGATCCTCAATCCGGTCAGGTTCGATGGGCTCACGGGGGTACTTGTCTGAGCCATGACGGAATCCACCAGGATGATGTCTTCGACTGACCTTGTGATCGGACCGATCGTGTCATGCGTCGGCGAGACCGGTAGCACTCCTCCCATTGGATATCGCCCGACGGTGGGACGAAATCCAATGACACCGTTGAGTGCCGCCGGGATCAGAACAGAGCCTCCTGTATCCGTGCCCAAGGCGATAGCTACCAGCCGGGTGCCGACGGCAGCCCCAGCGCCGCCGCTTGATCCGCCAGCAAAGCACTTGGGATCGTAGGCATTTCGGACGGGACCGAACACCGCATTGTTGCTCGTTACGCCGCCTGCAAGTTCGTGGAGATTGAGCTTGCCCAAAATACCGCGCCCTGATCGATCAGGCGCTGAACCGTGTCGGCAAGTCTCGGTGGGGACGTAATTCCTGGTCGCGGATGTTCCGAATGTTGCGCGCTGGCCGGCAACGAGCACATTGTCCTTGACGGCCACCGGCAGGCCCGCTAGGGCGCCTTGGGCGGAGATCTTGCGGTGCGCGAGGATCCTTACAGACGTCGAGCTCGTCGGCTCGACGCGTACTGATGAAGGCATTGTGGCCATCGCTGGCGATGGCAGACAATAGGCTCTCCGCTACGCGACAGGGATCGAGCCGGCCGGCGGCCACATTGGTCACAATGACGCGTCCGGACATATCTGCGATATTCAGCCCGAGATCCGCGGCGTGGCCGCGGTGAGGGCGGACAGGCTCCATAGGAAAGCAGATCCTACTTCCGTAGCCAATGATCTGCGGCTCAACCTGGGCATCGCGCCCTCCCTGTTCATATCGTGAGGATCAAAAACGTGATGACATCATGAGGCTCTGACATCAGCGGGCAGCACCGATCGAGGGCGTAAAGAAGTCTGCCATCAGGCCCACGGAACTCTTGAACATTCCAACGCCGGTCTGAGTGCTGCAGCCGATATCGCTCGCTTGTTGGAGTAGGGGAGTGATCTCGGGCTTGGTAATCACGTGGATGAACGGAGACAATATCGAAGTGCTCATCTGCTCGCGTTCCTGCCCGCAAACGCGGGGCGAGTGCAAGGGTCTGCGCGCCGGCAAGACGCGCGTACGCCGGCGCCGCGGCGCCGCGCATGTCGCCGATGGTGATCTCCTGAGGCCGCATGCCGCCATCGAAGCGACACGCAGGCCCGAGTCTAGTTGGCGCGTCGGAACGCGCGCGAACTACTGTGCGTCGTGGGTTGAGAAATCGGCCGCTTGTGAAATGGCTCACGTGCGACGAGCGTGTTTTCTGCTATCAGACGTCATTGCTTGACCAATTCATTTGTCGAACACCCCAGTGCTCCCTCCAAGGCACCGGGGTTTTTCATTTGGATCGGCCTAGGGCCGACGGCCCATCGGTCCGCACCGGACTGGGCACCTTGGAGGTCAGGGTCTGCGGGAGTCTGATCTGCCACACGGGACAGCATCAGCACGACATCTGGACGAGCGCGCGCGGATGGAGTGCATCTGCCTGAGTGAGCGGAGGAGAGCAGGGCGCCCGGAGAGGCCGATGCACCGCGTACGGCGCTGCCGGAAAAGACGAGCGATTGCAGCAAGTTTGACAGGCTCCCCGTCAATATCGTCGGCGGGGCTTTGCTGGCCATTACTCTCGCGGTCACGTTAGGCATCGGCGATGAGCCTCGCGCTTAGCCGTGCCACGCCTATACAGGCAGCCGCTGCGCTTCAGGAACGTAACGCGTCAATCGCGTGGGCAATCAGGATTGCAACGCTGGCCGCGATGATGATGACTAGTAGCCAAGTGATCACGTTCGTCTCCAGCCATGGAGTTGAACGCGCTCAACCGCGCACAGTCAAAAACAACCCGCCGGCAACCTTAATTCGACGCAGGGGTGAGGTTTCAACGCAACTGTTGCGTCCGCTGTCGGCCCTATCGGCGGAAGGCCAGTAGGAGAAGGACACCAACAACGCACGCCGCGAGTGCGAGTAAGAGAATACCCACGGCACCCCGAATCATTAGGGATTTGCATGGGAACTTACATCATCCGCGAGCGGGCCCAAGCTCCCCAACTTCTTTCTAAGAAAGAAAGACCCGGCGAACCGGCCGGAAAAGCGCCCTCAGGATGAACCCCGACGCAGAAAAGGCAATTATCGAAACCGATGGCACCCGATCCCGTCCGCATCCGTAAGCACGAAGCTGTGCCTCAAACCGGCAGCTACGAAGTTTGCTTCGCCGATGGTCGGTCGAGCGCCTATTTCTACTGGGACGATGTCGCGGGACGGCGGCTCGCGCCGAACCTGTTGACCGGGGCAGGAGCGCTTGAGCAGGCCCGGGCACTCGCGAGAGCGGAGTCTAGCTCGCTATCGAAAGACGAAATGAGCAATAGGAACGAGAACTGCGGGCGGTTGTTGAAGGGCCGCCGGTTCCCAGCCCAAGCCGGCGGAGCGGCCCCGGCCCTAATCAGAGTCTCCCTTGAAGCCGGGGCCGTCTCTCCGCCAACAGAGGCCCGCCGGGGTGAATCGCCAAACGAAATGAAATAGGCCGCCAACTGAGGCCGCCTCAATGCCTTGTATGGTACCTCACGATGGCCACTCGGCGCGCGTGCTCCCAGACTTCCAAATCGTGGCCGTCGAGCAACTTGGTGGCTTGCTGTTTAGCCTCATCATCATCCGCGCAATTCAGTTTATGCACGCCGATGATATGCCCCTCATCGTTGAGGATGTAAGCGCGGTAGTCCATGACATTCGTTCCATAAACGGAACGATTATGCCCGGCGACGGGCCGCTGAAGTCAAATCAGGCGATTGTGATTTGCGGCGGAGCAGCTAGGGCGAGCGGTCAGTTGGCGGCCGCCGACTACTCTTTACTCTCGGTCCAGGTCTGCTCACCGCACTGGCACTTGAACATGCGAACGATCCCACCGGTCTGGGTGTTGAGCATCTTCGCCGCAAAGATCGGCTCGCGGCCACACTGATTGCACGGCTTCACTGGATTTGGCTGATAGCTGGAAAAGACTTCGTTCTTAAAATCGCGGTCCACAGTGCTGCCCTCGCGGAGGACTCACTAAGTACCAGAGTGTACACAAGTTCCAAATAGCCTAAGTTATAGGCGCCCCCGAAAAGAGAGCAGCATCAGGCCGCCAACTGAGGCGGCCATACTTCTAGGTGTTCCGCTTATAAATACACGCGCGAGGAACGAACGAATTTATTAAAATCACAATCTGTTCTCGCCCGGAGAACAGCGGGGCCGTCAGCGTGAACCAGGGCCGGTGCGTTGCTGGCCCGCCCAATTGCTTCACTCTCATCCACGCGACCAATGGTGGCCGACTGGAGAGCAATCATGAAGTGCCCGAATTGTATCGACGGCTTCGTTCTGGTGATGCGTCCGCCCAAATGGGGGCACCCTATACCACCACAACCCATCTGCTCGGCGTGCCAGGGCACCGGACAGATGCCGAACTGTGATCAAGCGAAGCCTCGGAAGGCCTAGAGAAGCACCAGGCCCGTCAGTGTGAACCGGCGGGCCTTTTGCTGTCAGATGCCGGATAACTTCTTGCCTGTATCGCCAGGCGCAGGCTGACTTGAATGCAGACACGGGCAGCACTGGTTTAAGTTTCTAAGCCCATCCGAATCATGCACTTGATGGCTTGGATTTTTATGGGCTGCTTTGAGCGAGGCTTCACATGGGAAGGCCTGCTGTAGTTCGAACCATCACAGTCACGACGTCCGGTGTAGCGCATCACGGGACCTATTTCGTCCAGAACTCAATCGTGTACGTGCAATCGGTTCTCGGGAGCAAGGCAACCCACGTTGGAGGGTCTCCGCCCGAAATGACGGCCAAGCTGCTCCTCTCGGGAATCATTCGCAGCCGCACCGAGGCAACACACTAGCGCACAATTGCGCTGCGGAAGGGCGCGCCTGAGTCAGGGTATTGCAATGGCTGGGGTAGCTGTATCTTACCAGTTGCGCTCCTGTGCCGCGCCGCTCGGTGCGGACCATTTTCGCTGCGGCGGAGCTATTCGTATTGTAAGAGCGCGATCCCATATCCTGGACCAAACCGGCGAATTGTAAAACTTCGCTACAGGCTCCCAGAGGGGCGACGCTCCATCCGACATTTCCTTCAAAGCGCCAAGCCACCCCTTCATGAGTTGAGCCCTCGATCGAAGAACAATTTTCTGCTTATCCACTTGAACCCCTCGTGCTTGGTAATCGCGGCGATCTCGATCGGCGCGCGCGCGCAACACTCTCCTCCAATTGCGTACGCCGCCGCTCGACTTTGCCGCGCGTGAAGTTCTTATCGCGATTATTGACTGCTTTGAATTTGCTGCCGTCGATGGCGACGCTGGCTGCCGCGAGCAACCCCATCTTGCGGCACACCTCGACGAAGCGCGCGCAGACTTTTCTGATGCCGAGACTGTGTTTCGGCATGGAATAAGGACCCCGTTTTCGGGGTGATCGGCATCCAATCGGGACCCCGGGATAAGGGTCCACAGTGGCTTCCATCGAGTCATGGAAGCCGAGGTTGGGATGCTGGTGGTGGAGACGATTGGTAAGATCCGTCGCGCCTACTTTGTTGATGGTCGTCCGATCAAGGCGATCTGCCGAGAACTTGGCGTATCGCGGAAGGTGGTTCGCAAGGTCATTCGTTCTCAAGCGACGGAGTTCCGGTATGAGCGCGAGACGCAGCCGCTCCCGAAGATCGGTGCCTGGAGTGCCGAGCTTGACCGGTTGCTGGCAGGGAATGAGAGCAAGGCAGTACGGGAACGGCTGACGCTGATCCGGCTATTCGAAGAGCTTCGCGGCCTGGGTTATGCCGGCGGCTATGATGCGGTTCGTCGATACGCACGGCGGTGGAGCAAGGAACGCGGGCAATCGACCGCAGCCGCTTATGTCCCGCTGAGCTTTGCACCAGGCGAAGCGTACCAGTTCGACTGGAGCCACGAGGTCGTCCTGCTGAGCGGCACCACGGTGATGGTGAAGGCTGCTCATGTCCGGCTCTGTCACAGCCGCATGCTGTTCGTGCGGGCCTATCCGAGGGAGACGCAGGAGATGGTGTTCGACGCCCACGACCGGGCGTTCGCCCTGTTCAAAGGCACCTGCACCCGCGGCATCTACGACAACATGAAGACCGCCGTAGAGACGATCTTCGTCGGTAAAGGCCGTCTCTACAATCGCCGCTTCCTGCAGATGTGCAGCCACTATCTGGTCGATCCGGTCGCCTGTACGCCAGCGTCGGGCTGGGAGAAGGGGCAGGTCGAGAACCAGGTCGGGCTGGTCCGGGAACGCTTCTTCACGCCGCGGCTGCGGTTCAAAAACCTCGACGAGTTAAACGCCTGGCTGCTCGACAAGTGCATCGCCTACGCCAAGGCTCATCGCCATCCGGAGCTGGCCGATCAGACGATCTGGGACGTGTTCGAAGCCGAACGCCCCAAACTCGTTCCCTATGCCGGCCGCTTCGACGGCTTCCATGCGGTGACGGCATCGGTCTCGAAGACCTGCCTGGTGCGCTTCGACAACAACAAGTACTCGGTCGCAGCCAGCGCAGTCGGACGACCGGTCGAGGTCCAGGCCTATGCCGATCGCATCGTGATCCGTCAGGATGGACGTATCGTTGCCGAGCACCCGCGATCCTTTGGCCGCGGCGATACCGTCTACGACCCCTGGCATTATGTGCCGGTGCTCGCCCGCAAACCCGGCGCCTTGCGCAACGGTGCTCCCTTCAAAGACTGGGTGCTGCCGGCCGCGATCGAGCGGATCCGGCGCAAGTTGGCCAGCACCGACGATGGCAATCGGCAGATGGTCGACATCCTCAACGCGGTGCTGACTGACGGTCTGTCTGCGGTGGAAGCGGCCTGTGCCGAAGCGCTCAGTCACAGCGTCCATTCCGCCGATGTCGTTCTCAATATCCTGGCCCGTCAACGTGAACCCGCCCCACCGGCAAACATCATGACGCCGGCCGCACTGACGCTCCGTCATGCACCGATCGCCGATTGTGCTCGCTACGACAACCTCCGGAGGACCATCTGATGGAACGAACCCAAATCTTCGATCTTATGGGCGAACTCAAGCTCTACGGCATGAAGGCCGCCTTCGACGAGATCATGGCAACTGCCGTCAAGCGCCAGCACGAACCTCAGCGCATTGTCGGAGACCTGCTCAACGCCGAGATCAACGAGAAGCAAGCCAGGTCGATCAAATACCAGCTCACCATTGCCAAGCTGCCGCTCGCCAAGGACATCGCCGACTTCCAGTTCGACGGCACGCCGATCAATCAAACTCTCGTCAATGATCTCGCTGGCGGCGGCTTCATCGCCCAACAACGCAACGTCGTGCTGGTTGGCGGCACCGGTACAGGCAAAACACACCTCGCCATTGCCATCGCCAGAAGTTGCATCCGCGATGGCGCCAGAGGACGCTTCTACAACGTCGTCGACCTCGTCAACCGGCTCGAGACCGAGACCCGCAACGGTCGGCAGGGACGGCTCGCCGAGCATCTGACCCGCATGGACTTCATCGTTCTCGACGAGCTGGGCTATCTGCCGTTCGCGCAATCCGGCGGTCAGCTCCTGTTCCATCTCATCAGCCGGCTGTACGAGCGCACCTCCATCATTGTCACCACCAATCTTGCGTTCGGCGAATGGCCGAGCGTGTTCGGCGATGCCAAAATGACCACCGCGCTACTCGACCGATTGACCCATCACTGCGACATCGTCGAAACCGGCAACGACAGCTGGCGATTCAAAAGCCGCGACGATGTTCAAACAACCCGCGCTCGCGCCGTCTCCGCAACCCCGACCAGCTCCGACGACCCGAGCGCTACCAGCAGAGCACGCCGATCAAAGGGGTCCCTTTTGGATGCCGATAGGGGGTCCCAGTCGAACGCCGATTGACACCCCTGCGCAGCCTTTGCTCAAGGTGGGGGCGGTGGGGGTGGCGGTGGCGGCGGGTCTGCCGGTGGAAGCGCTGGCGGTGCGTCGTCCTCTGCAGGTGCAGGTGGTTCGACCGCGGCATCTCCGTCCGCTACAGGAGCAGCGGGCGCTGCGAACTCGGGCGGGACTGTAAGCCCACCGGCTACCGCCCCAAATGCAAATACAAATCCAACGACGGGCACCACGAATGCGATAACCGGTATCGCCAATGGTACACCCGGCCCTCAATCCGGGCGCGATCAGGGGGCGGTCAACGGAAATAGCACGAACCCGGCAAGTCCCGGCACCAACGCTGCGGGAACCGCAACTTCATCGGGAACGCCTGCGACTAACACACAGGGAGCCGCCGCGGGCGGCATCGGTCGGCCGACGACCACTGATCAACACGATAGTGACGCCAAGATCGATCAGGAGAACAGCAAAGTCGACCAGACCGTCAAAAAGATATGCAAGAATTGCTAAATCAACGGCGACAAAGGTGATGGATACAGAACCTTGAGGTAGGGCGCGGCGATGGGAGGAACAGAGCGCAGCAATGGAACGCTCTCAATCTTTACCCCCAGAATAGGATAAGAATAGAATGACCGAGAAGTTTGATCCCGTCCCGCTGGACAAACACGCGCAGATCCCAAGCGCAACCCCGAGGTATTTTTGATAGATACGATTAGCATTCCGAACAGGCCGTCGCAGCTCACCACGGCCTCTAAAAGCAGGAAGGGCTGCCGGTCGAGCGGGCAAGAATATCGTGCGCTCCGTTGGAACCGAGTAGCGCTAGTCGCGAGCGTAAGAAGAGACCATTCGGGTCACCTGGTATTTGGTACAGGCACCGCCGCGACCTCGTTGAGAAATCATCAATTGTAGGTTCGGCCTCAAGCGTTGAACGCGTTCTTTTGAGAATTCAAGAACAGATGGGTTTGGTCTCCCACTACTGTCATGAGCCGGAAAAGCGCCGGCGAGAGAAGTAAGACCCCACCCGGTTTGTTACCTCGCCGGTAATCTCTCAATATTCGCGGCAACCACTTTGCGGTAGTGATCAAGGACGTGACTGCAATCGCCACCCCGGATGAAAATGGTGCGAGCCTCTGCAGCAGCCTCGAGCTTCTCCGTCACCATAAGAAACATCTCATCCGAGGTGCCATTACCCGCCGCAAGCTGGCGAAGCCGCATATCCATCACCTGGAGAGCATCGGCCATGAGTATCAGCGCTGAATACCAGAAAAACATGCGAACTCCGCTTGAACCCCTTGCGACCGAGGCGTTCGCGGAGGGCATCTTCGCGGAACGCCCAGGTTAAGCGTCCTTGGCGCCGCAGGTTCCTAGGTGGAAAGGGCGGTCTGCCGCTTGGGGGTGGGAAGAAGAGAGCATGCGGTGCAGCGTTCTTGCGTTTCGCGGCGCATGGGCGTCGTAGTCGTTGTTGAAATAAATCCACGCTCTCTTTGCGGCGCTCGATTTGATCCTGCTGGCCCACTTCAAAAGCTCCTCGTCTGAGTAATTGTGCCGGTACCAGCGCTCAGGTCCATGGAGGCGGACATAGACCTCGTCAGCCGTCTGGACGAGCTCGTCAGGGAGACGCGGACCGCTGCAAGAGCAGAAGATGATCCCCGCTTTGCGGAAGGCACCGTAGACATCTTCGTTCCACCAGCTCTTGTGACGGAACTCAACCGCATTGCGGCGGGCCGGATCGAGCTGGCTGACGATCGAATTCAACCGGGCTTTGGTATAGCGGAAGCTCGGCGGCAGCTGGAAAAGAAAGCAGCCCATCCGCTCGCCGAGAATATCCGCGATGATGCCGAAATCCCGGATCAGCGTTTTTGTACCTTTGAATTTTTTGACGTGTGTGATGAGCTCGCAGACCTTGACTGTGTAGACGATATCCTTGCCGCCCGGCTGACGGCGCCACGCCTGAACATTCGCGACGGTCGGCCATGAATAAAAGGAAGCGTTGATCTCGACCGTGTCGAAGGCAGATGCGTAATGCACGAACCAGTCCGGCTGTGGCACTTCCGCATAAAATGAGTCCCGCCATTTCCAGTAACGCCAGCCGGAACACCCTACGAAGACGGTCTTCTTCAAAGCCGGCGCGGACTTCAGTCCCTCGCTCTCCATTTTGAGCCGGCTTCGGTGCATCTTCGCTGCGCGAGCGATATTGCTTTCGCGCTGTTTCTCGCGCCGAAGGTGACGCCGTTCGCGTCTTTCCTCGGGCGTCAATTCTTTGATCACGGGAGCTGCAGCCGGACGCGGCATCGGTCAGTCCTCCTCCTTGGCTTCCAAGCGGCGCTGCACGACTCCAGATCCTTCGCGAGAGCTCGGCCCTTTCCTCATGCTCCATTTCAGCTTCGAGAACTGCAGAACGATCGGCGCCTTGACGGAAGCAGGGGAAGCGCCGCTTGCCCGCTGCGACCGCCGACACAAAACAAGCCTGCCGATTGAAAGCGTCGCAGGTTTAGATCGCGCCGGCTTCCTTGCCAGCGCGCGGCAGCCAGCGCCACACGCCCAAAACGTTGATCAGGAGAAGCACGACGTTCTGGACGCCAAGCGAGGTTTTGCCTTCAAGCACGCCGTCAGCAATCCAGGCAATGGAAGCCACAGTAAAGATGGCGAAGCCCCACACGGTAATCCGCGCGTTCAAATTAGCCGCGACCATCTTGCCGCAATTATCGTGATGGCCGCAGCTGCCGCTCTGAGAATTTCGGGGTCCATCTTTTCCTGCTAAATGGCTAGCCGCCCGCATGCGGGCGGCCTCGCTTGCTAACGGCTCATGCTGCTTTCTGGTTCACGCTGCGCAGTGCCATAGTGTTAAGCTTCTGATCCGTCGCTTTCTCCTCGTTGAGGTTCTGCTGCAGGACCGCTGCGCAATCGTCGCGGCCCAGCATTTTGGCCCAGGGGATCAGAGTGCCGTAGCGCGTGATTTCATAGTGCTCGACGGCCTGCGCCGCCGCGATCAGGGCTGCATCGAGAACTTGTTTGTCGTCGATGTCGCCTGCGAGTTCACTCGCTTCCTTTAGGATGCCATCGATGGCGCGGCAGTCGACCCCCTTGGCCTCGACGCGGTGCATCTCGAACACCTTTTCCAGCCGCGTGATTTGGCCCTTGGTCTCGGAGAGATGCATCTGAAAGCCGTTCCTGAGGCCTGAATCGGTCGCCTTCTCGATCATGTCCGGCAAGTTCTTCGCGATCTGCTGCTCTGCGTAATAGATATCCTGCAGGGTATGCACGAAGAGGTCGTTGAGTGTTTTGATGTCTTTAGTGAAAAAGCCCATGGCATCCTCCGGAGTGGTTTCCGGACAGGAAACACGCAGGGCTGTCCGGGGGTTCCCGGCGAACGATCGCGGGAGATGACTTCATCGGCGCGATAAAATCCGGTGGATGTCTCTCAATGTCAGTGCTCGTAATAGTGCGTCCACATGCTCGGGCCCTGGCCCGGCTTTTTGGGGGTGCCGCGGTTGCGATTGACAATATTCGGAAGCACGCGCGGCAGCCGACGGCGTCTTCCATTGGCGTCACGGGGCTTCGCGATCTTCTTCTGCGACGCCCTTGGAGCTAAGCCGGCATTGTCGCTTTCAAAGTTTCGGGACCATGGATTGAGATCGCTGCTGGATTGGGGTGGTCGGTCACCGCAGCGAAGTGTTTCTCGTCGGCCGGATAGAACGGCCCATATTGTGAGTCTTCCCCCAGGGGAACCAATGCCCCCTGACCCTATTGGTTGAGGCGCACAAGGAGATTTCATGCCAAAATGCGAAAACGGAAGAACCGTGGAGACTCCGACCGAAGCTCGGCAGGCTGAGCCTGGTCCAAGTGTGCTTCTGCTGGTCGGCATAAGCACGGTGCTCGCGATTGTTACACCAGACGGTGTCTGGATGGTCTTCTTCAAGACCTGACATCGCTCTGTTGGCTTCGGATCGTAAGGCGGGCGATCGCGACTGATGGCCTGAACAGGCGGCGTTCGCCGCACACATTCGATGCGCGCCGCTTCGCAATCGCGTCGATCCGTTGTTGGTCCAGAAGCAAGCACGGCACGCCAAGCTCGACACGCTGCTGATGTACGACCGCTGCGACAACGAGCTCAAAGTAGGAGACGCGGAGGCATGCGCATCCGCAAAAGCTTGGGTCGACGAAATGGCTTAAAGCCGGCGGCGGTCCCAAGTATCGCGCGACCGCTATCGCCTTACGATACGTGCTCCACAGGCCGAACGCTACTCCCACCAAGTTGAGGTTCCCATCCGATATGCTTGCAAGCGGCACAACATATGCTTGAACCTGCGGCGAGACGCCATGACCGATTGGCGGTGGCGATGCCCGAGCACCTTCCTGTTTTCGAGGCCCACCTGAGAAGGCGCGGCCGAAGGTGGACGTGGTTTTGTTACGTCCGACGGTCGCCTGCTCATGCAGGGCTCGGAAAGCAAGCGGTCTGGGCTAAATACCGGGCCAACCGGGCGCTCTTCCAAAAGATACTGGGGGTCGCCAGCGACTCCCACCGGCATGTTGAAGACAGCAGGAGCCAGCATCGCTTCGGCCGAAGCCGGTCAGACACCTAGTCTGCCTCTTCCAGGCGGCTCATGCTGTCTTTGCGCCCGGCCACGCGACCACCTGCCCCGACATGACGAGCCGATCGCGTCCGCTCTCCTTGGCCGCGTAGAGCGCCCGGTCGGCTGCCGCCACAAGCGAGTCGGATACTATGGCCTGGGCCGGAACGTTGGTGGCCCCACCAAGGCTGACGGTGACCAGCCTTGACGGCGGATTGAGCGCGTGCAGCATGCTCAACTCGCGCAGTGCCTCGCGCACGCGCTCGCCGACCTCGACGCAGCCTTCCGCCCCCGTATTCGGCAGCAAGAGCGCGAACTCCTCGCCGCCGTACCGCGCGGCCAGATCGCCCGGCCGGCGAGCCTGCGCCGCCAAGATACGGGCGAGCGCCCGCAGGCAGGCGTCGCCGGCCGGATGCCCGTATTGATCGTTGAACTTCTTGAAGTGGTCGACGTCGATCAGCAACAGCGAGAGCGACGTGCCGTCGCGCTTGGCCCGGGCCCATTCCTCCTCAAGGCGCTCGTCGAAGTGGCGGCGATTAGCGATGCCAGTCAAGCCATCCAAGGTGGCAAGAGACGCGAGCTTGTCCTGCAGGTCCTTCTGCTCAGTCATATCCCGCGAGATCGCCACCACGCCGTCGATCTCGTTGCTGATCGACGATCGGGTGACGCGGAGTGCCGTCTCGACCCAGATCTCGGCCTTCTCGCGATGTCTCGTCCGGTAGACGATCCGCGCCTCTTCGGCCTCGCCGCTCTTCAGAGCATCGATCGCATGCAGCACCCGCGGTCGGTCCTCCGAGTTGATTCCGGCAAGCGCCGGCGTTCCGAGCAGCTTGGCGGGGTCCCAACCGAAGATGCGAGCGCATGATGGTGACGCGTAAAGAATTCGCGCGTCCAGTCCGATGCGCATGACGAAATCGCTGCATTCCTCCGCCAGCAGGCGGAAATCGGCCTCCTTGGCGACCAGGGCCGCCGCCATCCGTTGCCGCTGAGAGAGGTAGCGCACCAGATAGAGACCGATCAGGCCGATCGACAGCGTGAGGCTCGTGACGATCGCCATCCGGACCACGGCCTGCCGGCGCCATGGTGCCAACACGTCGTCTTGATCCTTGGTCGCCAGGATCACGATCGGATACCGGCTGCTCAACTGGTAGAAGCTCAACCGCTGTCGCCCGTCGAGGGGAGATTTGAAGTAGTAGACGCTGGCGTCCGGCCGACCGGGCAGAGTTCGGAAGAGCTGGGACTGGGACATGTCCCGCCCGACATAAGCGCCATCCTCGTCGCCACTGCGCGCCAGCATGATGCCGTCCGCATTCAACAGCGATATCGCGCCATTGGGGCCGATGTCGAACCGCCGATAGAACTGCGTGAAGTAGGCGACCTCGATGCTCGTCAGCACTACGCCGGCGAAACTGCCGTCCGGATGGTTGAACCGCCGGGAGAGCGTGATGATCCACTGGCCGCCGGACCGGCTCTCAACCGGACGACCGATCAGGGTCCCGCGATCGTTCGAAGCTCGATGACGCCGGAAGTAGTCGCGGTCGCTGTTGTCGAGGCCGGCGAGGTCGACTTCTTCAGTCGTGGCAAGCCAGCGGCCGGTCTCGTCGTAGACGAAGATGCCGCGGATACGTTGCCGATTGTACTTCCTGGCTTGGAGGAAAGTCTGGATCTTGGCGACGCCCGCCGGGGTCGTTCCGCCGATCTCCATGCGGTCGACCATTCCTGTGAGGATAGTGTCCGCGAGATCGAATGTGTCCTCTGCGTGCTGCGTCAGCGACCTGGCGAGGTTGGCCATGTCGACTTCCGCGTTTCGAAGATCGACCTCCCGGGACTCCCACTCGCGCCATCCGCTGAGCGCCAGGATGGCGAGGCAAGCCAACGCCACGAATCCTGCGACCCGCAATGGGACTAGGGCTTTGCCGAGTTCGCGGCGGCTATGCGGCATCCGGGCTGCTCCGTTCCGAGCATGCTCGCACGCAGGTCTTAATGGCGGATGGCGCTTCCCGGGCGCCACCGCTCGATAGTAAACAATCCATCACTACGTTGTGGAAAATCAGCGAAGCGACGGAACGACACATTAACCAGGGTCCGCGCAAGCTCGCCGAGGGAGAGCCCCGAACCAGCCAGCTCGCGCGTTAACGCGGGTCTCGGCAGTCCCGCACGTACCTATGCAAGAACATCGGGCGGCACAGCGGCGGCGAATCCTGAAAGCGGCTTCGATCTCGTTCGGCGGGGGCGCGATCGATTGCACCATCCGCAATCTGTCGGAGACGGGCGCCTCGCTCGACGTGATATCACCCGTCGGGATTCCGGACCGGTTCACGCTTATCGTGGACGCGGATCGAAGCAAGCTGCCCTGCCGCATCGTGTGGCGGAAGGAGATGCGCATCGGCGTTCGGTTCGAGGCGAGTTAGCGCTTCGACGCCTGAGCCCTGGCCCGAAAACCGTCCAAGAATCAACTCGGCAGTACGACGCGGAGCGCAGGCCGATTGACGGGGATTGCCAGCGTTTCAGGCTTCGCCAGCGCCGGAGAACAGCACCGTCGGTGGCGTGGCGCGCTGCGGCGGAAGGGACCACCCGCTCGCGGCGTCTGGTCGGCTCTTGAGATCGTACCGCTGGGCTAGGTCAAGCAGCCGCCGCTTAGTGAAAGGATCGGCATTCTCCGCCAGATCGCGCGCCCGTTGCGCGAAGCCCCTGTAAAACTCTTCCATGACGCACCCCCGCAACATCACCGAAAGCCCGATTTCAATGGCTTGCGGGACCCACGTCAAGCCTGATGGATGCAGTTGCGTAGATGTCGAGAGCGAGATTACGATTGGGCGGTAGGGAAATCCAATGGCAGTGCCCTATTCCGTCCGGAAGGCGTGCCCGGCGTGCGGTAGGCCGATGAAGATTGTGCCCGACGTAGCTCTGGAAGGGGGATGAGCGGATGCCTGGAGTATCCCGCAAGCAGCACCATCGCTATCTTATCAACACAGCCGGACGCGAGGCTTCAGCCTGTATGACGGGGATGATTGGGCCGGCTACGTTGCGTCGACACCGTCGGCCATATCGGACCAGTCGCGGTCCTGCAGTTCAGCGCCGCTGCCACCGCCCTCACGACAGCGCTCCGCCTGGCCGTCGAGAGTGGCGGACCGCAAGTATGGCATTTCTGCCGGGCGCCAGCGAAGCCGGCCTGACGATGGCCTTCGAGCACGGCATGCGGCTTAAGTTTCCGATGCTGCTGATGTCATCCCGCGATTTCGGCAGTTGGGCCCAGTACCTGCCCCGGGCTTTATGTGAAGCGACCAAGCCTTCTTCGCCGTCCAGGTTTGGTCAGCGGGTGCCAGTAGGTTGGGCTTTCATCGGTCTTTTGTGGTCCTGTCTGATGAAGGTCACGCCGACTTCGCCGCCGTTTACCCACGCCAGTTCGCATCGGCGATAAGCAATGCCCGGTGGACGAGAGCACCAGGAAAAACTCCTTCAAAAGCAGCCCCTCCACGGAGCCCTCAATGAAAGCTTGGCTCCGACGTCAGATACGTCTTTCAAAGTGCAAGCGCGCTGCCGCGTTCCGTCGATCGCCATCATGCTCGCCGGAATGGCCCGCTCGAACTCAACTCGCCGTGTCCCTCGCTTGTCCGGTGCTCTCATCACGCGCCCTCCAGATCAGGCAGTGAGGGCACCAGCGACGGCATTTCCAGGCGCGAGGATACCAGCGACGAGTCTGCGACCGAGCAGTCCCGGCCCTGTACCTTTGCGTGGTACAAGGCGATGTCAGTGTCACGGGTGAGCGCCAACTCATCCGTGGTGGCGTCGCCCTTTTCGGCAACGCCCAGGCTTATCGTCACGTACTTTCGTGGCGAGCGCGGATGGTGGATCTGCAAACGAGCGACCAGCATCCGAATCGCGTCGGCCACCTTCACCGCCCTTTCTTCGTTCACGCCGGGCAGGATCACCGCGAACTCCTCGCCGCCATACCGCGCCGACAATCCTCCCGTGTTTGCGGTGGCGCTTCCGATCACCTCGGCAATGCGCTGGAGGCAACCGTCCCTGGCCTGGTGGCCCAGGCGCCCTTGAACTGGTCGATGTCGATCAGCAGCACCGATAGAATGGCGTGCTTGACATAGGCCTCCCGCAGGAAGGCATCGAAGCTCGCCGGTTCGCGAGCCTCGTCAGACCATCTGTGGTCGCGAGCTGCGCCAATCTGAGGTTGGCCGATGACAGCGCGCCAGAAGCGGACGGGACAAGAGTACTTCCTCCATTTCAAAATTACGCTAGGCAGGAGCGGACGACGTGCCCGCGCTTGAGGGCACTGCAACCAGCAGGTAAATTCGTCTTAAATGCCGGTGCATAGGGAAGCCCTGCGTGTTGTTGGCTCGCGACGCCGTCCTCATCCGCAACACGAACCCGGAAACTGCGAGAGGTCGATGCGGGCGATGATCGACCGCAGCAGCTTGCGAGCCGAACGATAGAGATGCCGGGCGAATCTCGGCGTCCTTGCCGCGGGCAGGCCAAAGCTTGTCGTATCGAGTCTTTTTGTATCAAGGCTTTCGATGGAGTGCGACACGTGCCTCTCCGAGATGGCGAGGCCCTTTCTATCGTGGTCGGCTCGCGGCAGCCTTGATCTGCCGCAAAGGGGCCGGACTAATAGTCGCCGGGGTTCATGATCATCGGGCTTCGTGTATCGGCCGGGGCGAGCGCGCTGCTGGCGCTGTCGCGCAGGAAGCGGTCGAGTGTCGCCTGGATCTTCTCCTTGACCGCATCGGGACCGCGATCGCTCATCTCGGTATGCTGTGCGCCAGTATGGATGATGTCGATGCCGCGCGCCTTGGCCTCTTCCGGCGTCGGCAGCACGCCGGGATCGGTTACAAAATGCGGATCCTTCGAGCGGAACGACAGGATCTTCATGTTGTCGCTAAGCACGAATGGCACCCGCAGATTGTCCAGCGTGATCACTTTCGACACCAGCTCCGGGTGCTGTTGGGCGACATACATCGAAACGTCGCCACCGTTGGAATGGCCGACGAGCGTGATGTGGTCGTAGTCGGCATTCTCCTGCCGCCGCTTCAACTCGCCCAGGGTGAAGAGGATGTTGGCCTCGCAGCGGATATAGACCTCGCGCCGGCCGACATATTGCTGACCGGCCTTGGTCATCAGCGGCGGATCGCTCGGCAAATCCTGCTGGATGCTGGCGACGAGATAACCGCGTGCGGCGAGCACGTTGGCCAGGAAGGAATATTCGGTGGCCTTGACGGTATTGCCGTTGCTGATGATGGCGAGCGGGAGCTTCCAGAGCCCGAGATTGGCCTTGGTCTCGTAATCGCGCCGTACAGCGATTTCGACCGCAATCGGCCGCTGGCGGGCGGCGTCGAACAGGGGCAACACCTCATGGCGGATCGCGAACCGGCTGACGACGAAATACTGGCCGACGCCGAGGACGCAGAGAAACGCCAGAACTGCAAACACCCTTTTCATGGTTCCGTCTCAAATCACTTTTGACTGAACATGGCCATTGGGAACTCCCGGATCGAGCGATCGTGAGCAGGTTTCGGGATTAAATTTAGGCAAGGCTGTGAGCCTGAGCCCGAAAAGGGGCCGCATGTCGCGGGCTACAGCGCGCAGGACAAGGGGTTTACAGACAACCGCCCTTGCCGCGTTCGGAGCAGAGCTGCAACGCGCTTGACAGAGTAAACAGGAAGCGCGGGCTGCGGCGCTCGTTGTCGGGCGCCCGGTAGCTCAGGGGGACGGCCACGCCGAGATCAGCCTGGAAATCGTCTGGCAGAAAGAACCGCACGCCAGCTCCGGCCGAGGTCAGCGACAGGCCCTCGCTCAGGCGGTAACCGTGGTTCCAGACTGCGCCGGCGTCACCGAAGGCGTAGAGCTGATAGCCGGTCCAGTAGCGGAAATTGAGCTTCTGGTCGAAGCGCAGTTCGAGCGAGCCGGCGAGACCATTGTCGCCGCTGATCTCGGCTGCGCCATAGCCGCGCCCGAAGGCAGCGCCGCCGAGATAGAATTGCTGCGAGGTGAACAGCGGCCGTGACGCCGTCTGGCTCGCAGCGGAGAGCTTGAGCGACCAGACGTCGTTGAGCGTCTGGTAGCGCGTGAACCAGAGGTTCAGCACGGAGAAGTTCGATGACGCGCCATCGCGCGACAACAGGTCGTCGTCGAAATGCGAGGCACCGAAGATGTCGAGGCCCTGGCGGTAGATCAGCGTCGCGAAATTGGTGCCGCCGAAATGATCCTGGAGCCGGTAGTCGGCGGTCAGGCTCGCGGTCCTGATGTGGTCGTTGTACCAGGGGCCGTAAAGGTCATGCTCGGACACGTTGCTGAAGGTCGTCGCCGCGGTCAGGGTCAGCGAGGACAATTGCGACTGCAATGGGACGATGCTGGCACGCAGCTCGAACGCCTCGGTCGTGGTGATGTCGCTGTCGAGGCGGCGCGCATCGCCCGGCCTGACCGCGCTGTATAAGACAGACCCGCCGAGACGCACGCCGTCGACGCCGATCGGTGCATCGTAGGACAGCCGTGCGAAGCCAAGCTGGCGGGGGTCGTTGACGATGGTCGACAGGTTGACCGCCAGCGTGTCGCCGGGCGTGAGATAGGAGTTGAACGCGCCGGTCGCATAGGTCTGCCACGGACCGACTGATGATGAGCCGAGATTGTCCAGACCGAACGACGAGAAGACGTGCCAGGTCTTCAAATAGACGATGAGGCGGAAGCGGCCGGTTGCACCGCCGATCTCCTCCAGTGCGGTATCGGTGATCCGGACGCCAGGTCTGCCGTTGATGAGAAAGAGCTGACGTTCCAGCGTTGCCAGGCGCGACGGTTGCTCGGCCAGAACCGGCCCAAGCATCAGTCTAACGCCGAACTGCTCGGCGCCGTCGCCTTTCAGCTCTGCCTGCACGATGGCGCCTTCGATCACCTGGATCCGGAGCAGGCCGTCGGCAATGTCCTGCGGCGGCACGATCGCACGGCTCAAGTGAAAACCATCGGCACGGTAGAGATCGCTGATCGCGCCGGCGATCGCGGCGAGATCCGCCTGCGAAACCTTCTTGCCGACATAGGGCTGGTAGACCGCGGCGATGCGATCGGGGGAAACGGCGCGGGCTCCGCTGACGTTGACGCCGCGCAGCACGAATTGAGGCTTGGTATCGCCGCCGGTGTTGGGCTGGTCGACTGTCGGGAGCCTGACCGGCGGACGGTTCAGCGATTCCCGCTCGGTTTGGTTTTCAAAATATTTCTGAGGTTGGCGCGGATCGAACCCTGGCTGGTTCGCCTGCTGCGCGAAAGCCTGAGGAACTCCCGCGAAGATCGGCGCCAACAGCACCGCTGTGGTAACGAGATGCCGCTTCCCAACGCGCGCGACTCGCTTGTCCCCGTAGTTTGATGGAGATGCGCCCGTGAAGCGGTAAGGGTTCGTTAGCCACATGATTTTTCATAGTTTTTTATGGTCAACAAATGGTTAACGCGACCGCTCCGGTGGCCGCTTCCTGCTAATCCTATGTTGAGTGATTTCGGATACCCCTCAAGGCCGGCTGTAACGGGGACTGAGGATCGTCATGCTGAGCAAAATTGGAATGCGGTGCGCCTTGGCGGCTGCGCTGATCCTGGGAACGGCCTCCGTCGCATCCGCCGCGGACGATGGCGTCTGGTCGGTCGGCAAGGCCAGCGGCGAGGTCTGGGTCGCCACCAGCGGCGCGCAGCAGGTTTCGCTGAACCAACAGGAGGCACTCAGGCCCGGCGATACCATTCGCACCGGACGAAATGGCCGCGTGCTGCTCGTCCGCGGCGAGGAAACGATCCTGATCTCTCCCAACTCGGTGGTGGGTTTACCGACCGAGAGCAAGGAAGGCCTTTCGACCACCATCATCCAGCAGGCAGGTTCGATCCTGCTCGAGGTCGAGAAGCGCAACGTCAAGCATTTCGAGGTCGAGACGCCCTATCTCGCCGCTGTCGTCAAGGGAACGCAGTTCAGCGTTACCGTGAATGCGGGCAGCACCAAAGTCGGCGTGCTCCGCGGCCAGGTCGAGGTCTCCGACTTCAAGACGGGACAGATCGCCCAGGTCCTGCCGGGGCAGGCCGCCACCGTCTTCGAGCATGGCAAGCCCGGCCTTTCTCTCAGCGGCTCCGGGACCTTCAATCCGATCGAGCACGGCAAGCCGCGCGCCTCGAGCATCGAGCGCGTCCCGGTGCCGAAATCAGGCCTGTCGGCCCCGCGCAACGCAGCGAACGGCCATGCGATCCACGCGCTCGGTCCGATCGACAAGGGCGCCAAGGCGGCCGGCGCGCTCAAGTCATCGCAACAGGCGGCCGGAGCTCACGCGCCCAAGGGCGGTGCTGCCAAGGCTGATGCTGCAAAGCCCGGCGTCGTGCGCATCTCGAGTTCGCTGGGCGAGGTCAAGCTGAACGTCCACAAGGTCACGCACGGGCTCGCCCACGGCGGCGGTGCCCCCGGACAGGTGCGCAACGCGCACGCCAGCACCGAGACGGTCTGGGGCGACTCGAAAGCGGGCACAACGGCATCCAACGGCACCGCCCAGACTGCGGTGACCACGAGCAGCGGCGTGACGGCTGGCACCAGTTCGTCGGCTGCGAGCACGACAATAGCCGCCACCACGGCCGGTGCGTCCAGTGACGGCTCTGGCGGCGGCAGCGGAAATTCCGGAGGCAAGACCAACTCGGGCAACGGCAATTCCGGTAACGGCAATTCCGGCAATGGGAATTCCGGCAACGGTAATGGTAATGGGAGCAACGGCGCCACCGGTAACGGCCGGGGTAACAACGGCAACGGCAACGGCAATGGCGGCGGCAACGGCAGCAATGGTCACGGCAATGCCCTTGGCCACAACAAGCACTGAGGCGATGTCTTAGGGGATGAGGGGGCGCACCTGCGGAAGCGGGTGCGCAGGAGGATCGGGTGGGACGCTTTCGGCCGCATATTCTTGTCGTGACAGCGCTGGCGATCGTGCTGTCCACGGGGTGGCATGGTGCGCTTCGCAACGCGCTGACCGACTTGCGGTTCGCATGGCAATCGCGCGCCGCGAGCGGCAACGTCGTCGTGGTGGCCATCGACGCGCCCTCGATCGACCAGATCGGGGTGTGGCCCTGGCCGCGCCGGCTGCACGCGGAATTGTTGCACAGGTTAGAGGCCGCGGGGGCGCAGGACGTCGCTTTCGACGTCGATTTCAGCTCGCCATCCGATCCGGCCTCCGACGAGGCTTTCGTCAACGCGCTGCGTGAGGCCGGGGGCTCGACCATCCTGCCGTCCTTCAAGCAGCCCGCGCCGAATGGCGGCGCAGCTCACATCAATCGCCCCCTGAAGCCGTTCGGCAACCAGTCGTGGCCGGCGCTGGTCAATGTCGCGATCGAATCCGACGGGCTCGTTCGCCGCTATCCGTTCGGCGAGAAGCTCGGCGAGGCCGGGATGCCGTCGATGGCCGTCGTGCTGGCCGGGCAGGACGCCAATCGGCGGCCGCCTTTCCTGATCGATTTCAGCATTCGGGCGAACTCGGTTCCGAGTGTCTCCTATGTCGACGTGCTCCGCGGCGAAACCGCTGCTCTCGACAAGCTGAGAGACAAGAAGATCATCATTGGAGCGACGGCGCTCGAACTCGGCGACCGCTTCAGCGTTCCGAATGGCCGCATTATCTCCGGACCCATCCTCCAGGCGCTGGCAGCGGAATCGATCCTCCAGAACCGGATGCTGCGCTGGACCTCCGATACCGGCATGATCCTGGGTCTCGCTGGGATCTGCCTGCTGATGGTGTATTCGTGGCGCCGCTTCGGACCGGGAATTCGCGCCGCAATCCTGATCTCGGTCGGGGCGGTTTTCGAGCTGGTGGCGGTCCTCGTGCAGGCAAGATGGCCCTTCATCATCGACACATCGCTGTTCCACATCGCGATTGTCGCCTATCTGACGGCAATCGCACTCGACGAAATCGATTTTCGAGGTCTCCTGGGGCGCATTGCCGAAAGCCGCTTTCATCGTATCGCGATGTCGCTCGGCGACGGTCTCGTCTGCACCGATGAGGGTCAGCTGATCACCGTGTGGAATCCGGGCGCCAGTGCGATCTTCGGCTATATGCCCGCCGAGATCATCGGCCGTCCGTTCGAAACGCTGTGCGCCGTGTCCGTGGACGGTGACGCGACGCCGTCCATGCGCGACGCCGCGCGCCAGGCCCTTCTGGTCCCCGGCGGGGCCGTGGTCGTCGAGTTCGAAGGGCGGCGCAAGAACGGTGAAACTTTCCCGGTCGAGGCGAGCTTCTCGGGCTGGCAGGGAACGGACGGCTTCCAGTACGGAGCGATCCTGCGCGATATCTCGGTCCGTAAGCGCGAGGCCGAACGCGTGAGATACCTCGCCGAGTACGACGCACTGACCGCTCTTGCCAACCGCAACACGCTGCATGCAGGACTGGTCGGCATGATCGCGGATGCGGGGCAGCGCTCTTGCGAGGTCGCGCTGCTCGTGATCGGGCTCGACGGCTTCCAGAGCATCAATGACATGCTCGGTCATTCGGCCGGAGATCTCGTGCTGCAGGCGGTCGCTGGTCGCCTGAGAGCCGAGGCTCGGGGCGCTGTCGTTGCCCGGCTTGGCGGAGACGAATTCGGCATTGCGCGCAAAGGCGCCGATGGCGACCCGCCAATCGCAGAGTTCGCCGAGCGCATCGCGCGCGCCTTCGAAGCGCCGCTTGCGACCGGCACGCGGCAGCACCGCGTCAGGCTCAGCATCGGCGTCGCCATCCATCCGGAAGGCGGGCACAACGCCGACGATCTCCTGAGCAATGCCCATCTCGCTCTGAGCAAGGCAAAGCTGACCCGGCGGGGCAGCCATGTGATCTTCGAGAGCGCGATCCGGGAGGAGCTGGAGAACCGGCTGACGCTGGAGAGTGAATTGGCGCTTGCCGCCGATCGCGGCGAGTTCGAGCTGTTCTACCAGCCCCAGGTTCGCCTGGTCGATGCCAGCCTGGTCGGGGCCGAAGCGCTGATCCGCTGGCGGCATCCCGTGCGCGGCTACGTTTCGCCCGGAGAGTTCATGCCGGTGGTCAATAGCTCGGCCCTGTCCGAGCGGATCGGAAACTGGGTGATGGAGACCGCCTGCCGTCAGGCACGCGCCTGGGAATTGTCCGGCGACAGTGTGCGCGTCGCGATCAATTTGTCGCCCTCGCAGCTTCAGTCCGGCGATCTGGCACATTCGGTTGCGGGGATGCTCGAAGCGACGGGGCTCACGCCGTCGCTTCTCGAGCTCGAGGTTACCGAGGACATCCTGCTTCACGACGAAGCCCGCGTGCTCGACATGTTCAAACGCATCCAGCAACTCGGCGTCCGCGTCCTGTTCGACGATTTCGGCACCGGCTATGCAAGCCTGAGCTATTTGAAGAAGTTTCCGCTCGACGGGCTCAAGATCGACCGGTCGTTCGTGTTCGGTCTGCTCGCGGACTCCGACGATGCCGCGATCGTCGGGTCGACCATCGGCCTCAGCAAACAGCTCGGATTGACAGTCGTGGCCGAAGGCATCGAGAACCGCGCGACGGCCGATTTCCTGGTGAGCATGGGATGCGAGGAAGGCCAGGGCTATTTCTTCGGCCGTCCGATGCCGGCGGAAGCATTCGAGCGGCAATTCTTCGCAGCCGAGTGCGCCGCCGTCAGTGCCTCCTGAACACTTGAGCTTCGCGATCAAGATCCCATAAGGTCGCTTTCAACAGCCACTTCTGAGCGATGCGAAGCAGATCTACTGCTACGAGGAGCGCTGATCACGAATCGGGAGCGCGAGCTGGGCCCCTAGATGATGCGCTGATGTTGTACGCGGAATAATTCGGAAGAGTCGCCGCGGACGTCGCGACGACTCTTCAGTGGTCACAGCACATTAGGCGACTTGGCCCTTTCACGGGCTGCTTCGACTGCATCCATCCCGGTCTGCCTGATTCGATCCAGAGCCTCGCCGCCGGTATCGGAGGCCTCTGCTAACAGCGTGTCGGAGTTTTCGCGCAACGCCTGCGAGACGGCACCAACACGGCTGTTCAGGTCGGCCTTCACAGCATCGCTGGTCTCTCCGACATACTCATTCTCAATGTCGGTGGTTCTAAATGCCCCTGCGACTGCGGCGCCAATGGCCAAGCCGACGACGCCAAGCACCAGCGGTTGCTTTTCGAGCACATCAGACAATGACGACTTTGCTTTTGAGACGGCTTCGCCGCCCGGAATCTGGTCGCGCACTTTAGCGAAGCCGTCCCGCGCCATCTCTAGGCCGTCCTCGAACTGAGCCCTCATCTTGTCCGCGGTTCCTGACAGAACGCCGGATGCAGCGTCCTTGGCTGACTGCAACGTGTCTTCGCCATCGAGGGACCCTATGTGATCCATTTCGGGCGCCGTGGGCGGCGCCGCAGTGCGCTGGATCGCCGATGCCGCAGTCCGCATCGTGCTCACCCCGCCATCGACCACACCGGACGCGGCGGCCGCCGTCGACCGAGCTGCGCCCTTGATCCTGTCGTCACCAGCCATAAGCCACAGCGCGCCGCCTCCAATTAGAACGGCGGCAAGGGGATTTTCCTTGGCCGCTGCGACCAGATTGTCGAAAAAGCCGGTTTGCGTGCTCCTCATCGGACCATTCCCTTCACGGTGTCCTTGTCCTTTTCCAGCTGCCGGATGGTCTCCCGCGGCGCAAGATTACGGGCGTCCATCCGATTGATGCCGACCGCAAACAGCACGCCCGCAATGGCGCCAGCGAGGATCGCGGATGTCAGGTAGGAAAGCGGTTGTGACCATCCCGCGGAGATCAACGCCGCCGACAATGCGAACAGCGCCATCACAATGGCGGGGGTCACGAGAAGGGCGCCACCGGCAATGAAGCCTGCTGCTCCCGTTATCTTCTGCACTCTGTCGCTGAGTTCAGCCTTGGCCAAGTCGATTTCGTTCTGGAACAGCTTGGCGAACTGCCCCATCGCGTCCGCTACAAGCGTGGAGATGGTCCGAAGATCGTTCTGGCTTGTCTTGATATCGTGCTGAATGGTCATGATACGCTGCCGCCTTTGAAGGACGTCGTTCGCTGCGGATTGTTGCCGGATACCGATGAGCCCTGCATGGAAGCCTGCCCGGCTCCCATGGAAGACGTGCTTCCGCGCCACGTGTCGCCCTGCGTCGACGACGTTCCACTACTCATCCCAGGTCGCGATGAAGGCGAGTCACCGCCGGAGGCCTTCAGGAAACGGACGGCGGCGAAACCGGCGAGCACCGAAACGCCAAGGAAAGCGGCAGGCTGACGCTTTGCGAAATCGGTTGCGCCATCGAGGAGATCGCGGAAGCTGCCGTTGCGGATCTTCTCGGCAGTATCTTCAACATAGTCCGCGGCGGAGTTGATGCCGCGGGCGGCAAAAGGCACATCGCTCTCGAAGGCGCGAGCCGCTTCCCGAACATTGCCGGCAAGTCGCTCAATGAACTCGGCTCCAGTCCGCTGCTGCTCGCGTGCCTGGCCGCGAATCTGGTCCATGGTCCCCGAAGCGAGGTCCTTGGCCGCATCCCCGGCTTCCTTGAACTTGTCCTGGGCGATGTCAGCGGTTGCCCGGAAGGCCTCGTCGGCCCGCTGCTTCACAGTCGCTCCAGCCTCCGCCATTTGGTCCTTCAGGTTCTTGGGAGATCCCGCGTTCCGATTTTCATTTGAATTCGTGCCTCTGCTCAGGTCTAGATCGCTCATGGTGTGTTCCTTCAGGTATTGGAATTGCGGGAGGGATTGAAAGCGGCTCCGACGACGTCGTCGGCGGCTGTCTTGAGCGAGTCAGCGAGGTTCTGAGTCATGCGGCTGGCATGCTCACCGAGGCCGGCCTCGGCGACTCTGCTTGTTGCCGCGTCGGCTGCCGACATTGCGGCATCTTTGGCCGCGTCAAATCCGGACTGAGCGGCCTCGGCGGCGGCCCGCTTCACGCCGTCGCTCGCTTGGCTCATGGCCTTGGCTTCAACCTTGGTTTCCGGAAGAGCGGCTGCGATAATGGCTCCGATCGCCACCCCAAGACCGGCGATTAGCGCGGCATTATCGCTAATGATCGCGCGAGCTTGTTCGGGCGCCCTTCCGGCAGCGTCCTTAGCTGCGGAGGCACTGTCCTTCGCCGCATCCACCCCGCTCTTGAGCTTTTCGCCAATCGTCTCGGCGGCCTGGGAGGCCCGTGCGCGTAAATCCGCCGCGAGACCGGCAGTCGAATCTTGCGCCTCGTCGGCCATGCTCGCGGCCTGATTGCGGGCGGAAGATAGTTGATCCCTGAGATCGCCTTGCATGGCGCGCGCTCGATCCGCCATGTCCTCGAAAACCTCGTTCGCCTTGTCCATCGCAGGGCCGGAAACCTCGGCGGCGCGGTCTCGCACGGTTTTCGAGGTGAGCGCCAAGCCGGCACCGATCATCAAAAGCGGCAAGGGGACACCACGCGCCAAGCGTAGAAGTGGAACCGCCACGGCGGTCCCGGCGGCCACGCTCCGCATCGGGTTGTCCATGATTTGCTGTTTCAGTCCGTCCACCCAGCTCTTTGTCGTGTGGGTAACATAGTCGGATACTTCCGACTTGATGTGCTGCGGCGACACCTTATGGCGGATGTCCTCGGCCGTCTCCGAGACCTGCTCTTTCAGCCGATCGACCGTAGCGGCCAACTCAGCGCGACTTCGCTCGGACTCACGCCTCAATTCTTCCACGGACCGCGTCATCACATCCCTCTCTCGCTTTTCGGATTTCTTGTATTCAAACTCACGGTTTTTTGAATTGTTCCTATGACCCGCTTCGCAGTGGATTCGATCCACAGAGCGCACTTGGGATGGGCGAGAGCGCGACCTGATCTTCGTCAAAGTCGAGACCGCAATACAACTCAGGAGCCATTAGCGGCAGCTGAGACAGGAATAGATATCAGCCAACGGGCGCAGGTGGTCTTATGGTCTACCCCACGTGCGGCCCGGGGCGTCGACCTTCGTCCGTGGTGTGCACCGCTACTGCAAGCCCTTCTTGTCATAAGCAGTAATTCTGGTGCCGAAGAGGATCGAAAGAGCCGGAGCTGTGATTGAGGACCCAACTGGCTGAGCGCCAGGAACGAACCAGCTGAACGACAGCCGATCTCCGGTCAGGAAGAGTGGCGCACATGAGCTCTGGACGATCGCCCAGCGGCATCTAGTCAGCTTCTGGACTCGCCGGATCGGGGGCAGAAATCTGCAGTCCCGCCTCGTTGAGAGCATCCGCAATTTGCTTCGCGAGCAGCTTGGCTTCTTCAATTCCTATTTTTGCGTCTGGGTAATGTGCAAAAAATGCGCAAATGGTCGTGGAGATAATCGTATTCACCTGGTGCGGATCAATCATTCTACGGCACTCGAAAATGCCGCTGCTTATCGCGCGACAATTAGGATGAGATCAGTGAGGAAAAGTCCGGCTCTCATTGCGATGATGATCCCAATCGCGGCAGGTCCGCCTCTTTCTGCGGTGACCGAAAGGGACACGCCTGCTGGGTGTTTCTGAAAGAACGCAATCCCACTCCCAGAAGCGCTATTTGCCCCCAACGCTAAAAGACGTTGTGCGGAAGCTCTCAGGCGCCAAGCCGAAGTGGGGCAAGTTTGATGTCTTTCTAGCGCCGACGTGCCACCGCGACGCCGAACAGGAAAGCAACGAACAGGCTGGCAAGCGGTGCTTCGCGCGTGATCGCGGCGACGGTCGCGAGGGGTTTTCCGGGCTTGCGCGCGTCGTCGATTGCGCAGGTCATGCGGTCGACAGCTGCGTGCAGGCCACCTGCGACTTCACCGATGGTGCGGGATACGTCCGTCGCGACATCAATGGCGCGCTCGGCCATGCCGGGATGTGAGGTGGACTGCGGGATCTCCGTGCTCAAGTGCGCGACCTCCGGGCTGATCAAGTGACGGAGGCCGATACCTTTGGCTATCCGCGCGAGCGCTCGTTCTGAACAGCGGGTCGCATGACCTTTGGCTATCCGCGACAGGCGCCGTGGTTTTACGGCGGGTACCGGCCTTGCATGAGCAATTCGGCGCGCGGGCTTTTGTTCCGAGACGATGCGCCCCCCGGGCCGACCGCCCCCGTGAAACGACGGATGCGAATCTCTGTTAGGCTGGCTCAACCTTGCTGATCTCAGGAGACAGCTGTGACCGACCCGACCACGACGGATCGAGCCCGGCGTATCGCCTTGCTCGGCGCTCCCATCGACATGGGGGCTTCGCAGCGCGGTACCCTGATGGGCCCTGCGGCGCTCCGCACCGCCGGCCTTGCGACACTGCTCGAGAGCCTGGATTTCGAGGTCGTCGATTATGGCGATCTCTCGGTGGCCGAGCTCCGGGACCTCGCCGACAGGCCCCCAGACAAGGCCAATCACTACCGCGAAATTCAGCGCTGGACGCGCGTCCTGAGCCGCAGAGGCTACGAGATCGCAAAAACCGGCGCGCTGCCGATTTTTCTCGGCGGCGATCACACGCTGTCGATGGGATCGGTGAATGCCATGGCGCGTCACTGGCAGGAGCGCGGACGCGAGCTGTTCGTGCTCTGGCTCGATGCACATGCCGACTACAACACGCCGGAGACGACGATCACCGCCAACATGCACGGCATGTCGGCGGCATTCCTGTGCGGCGAACCCGGCCTCGACGGATTGCTCGGCGATGATCCCCGTGCCCCGATCGGTCCCGATCGGCTTGACCTGTTCGGCGCGCGCTCAATCGATAAGCTCGAAAAGGAGTTGATGCGCACGCGCCGGATCAGGGTTGTCGACATGCGCCAGATCGATGAGTTCGGCGTCGCCGTGCTGATCCGCCGCGTCATCGAGCGCGTCAGGGCCAGCAACGGCGTGCTGCATGTCAGCTTCGATGTCGATTTTCTCGACCCCTGCGTCGCACCCGGAGTGGGCACGACGGTGCCGGGCGGCGCGACCTATCGTGAGGCGCATCTGATCATGGAGCTTCTGCACGATTCCGGCGTGGTCGGATCAGTCGACATCGTCGAGCTCAATCCGTTTCTCGACGAGCGTGGCCGCACCGCGCGCACCGCGGTCGAACTGATCGGCAGCCTGTTCGGCCAGCAGATCGCCGACCGGCCGACCCCGAGCAATGCGATCGCGCCGGGCGAGTGACGGACGAGCCGTTTGTGCATTGCGAAGAAGAGAACTGCCGTCGCCGCCACCGGATTTAGATCAGTCCAGATGGAAATCGCCTGTTTTTGAAACAGGTGCGAATTGCAAATGCTCGTCGCAGAATGTTTCATGCGGGTCGCGCTTCAGCCGAGGATCCGCAAATGAGCCGCACGTTCGATGCCGACGACAAACCCGCGGGGACGACTCGCCGCCGCTTTCTGCGCGGCGGTGCTGCGGTGGCGGGTGGTACCGTCCTGGGCGCCCGCGCATCGGTTGCCGCCGAGACCGACAACCTTCCACCCAACATTCCCGAATGGATGAAGGCGCCCGGCGAACCGATGGGAAGCCAGCCCTACGGCGCGCCGTCACCGTTCGAAAAGGGCGTCGTCAAGAACATCTCGAAGACGCTCAAGCAGTACATCTCGGCCTCCAGCCGGACGCCATTGCAGGAGCTCGATGGCATCATCACGCCGAACGGACTGTTCTACGAGCGTCATCATGGTGGCGTTCCGACCATCGATCCGGCCCAGCACCGGTTGATGCTGCACGGGCTGGTCGAGCGCCCGCTGATTTTTACAATGGACGATCTCAGGCGTTTCCCGTCGGAATCGCGCGTCCACTTTCTCGAATGCTCCGGCAATCCCGGCTACAGCAAGCCTTACGGCAAGACCGCGTCGGACCTTGTAGGTCTGGTCAGTTGTGCAGAATGGACCGGCGTCAGCCTCAAGCTGGTGCTCCAGGAGGCCGGATTGAAGCCGGATGCCAAATGGATCGTCGCCGAAGGTGCCGACGCGGCTGCGCTGACGCGCAGCATCCCGATCGAGAAATGCCTTGAGGACGCCATGCTGGTCTACAGCCAGAACGGGGAGCGGCTGCGTCCGCAGCAGGGCTATCCGCTGCGGCTGTTCCTGCCGGGCTTCGAGGGCAATATGAGTGTGAAGTGGCTGCGGCGCCTGCATGTGACTGCGGAGCCGGTTTACTCGCGCGAGGAGACCTCGAAATACACAGACCTGCTGCCGGACGGCACCGCGCGTGAATTTTCGTTCTACATGGAGGCGAAGTCGATTATCACGAGGCCCTCCGGCGGCCAACGCCTGGGCGCGCCAGGCTTCCACGAGATCACGGGCATCGCCTGGAGCGGGCACGGCAAGATCGCGCGCGTCGAAGTGTCCGTCGACGAGGGAAAGAGTTGGCAAAGCGCGCAATTGCAGGAGCCGGTGCTGACGCGTGCGTTGACACGCTTTCGCTTGCCCTGGCAGTGGGACGGAAAGCCTGCCGTGATCCAGAGCCGTGCCATTGACGAAACCGGCTATGTGCAGCCGACTCTGGCCGAGCTGCTCGCGGTGCGCGGCGAGAACTATTTCTACCACAATAACGCGATCTGGCCCTGGCGCATCGCGGCTGACGGCGAGGTGACCAATGCGCTGGCGTGAGACTTGCGGCATTGCTGTCGTCATTGTGCTGTGTACGTTTCCGAGCGGAGCGCAGGCGCAGACCTCGTACGGCCTCGGACGGCCCGCGACGGCTGCGGAGATTGCGGGCTGGAATATCGATATCGGACGCGACGGCAGCAATCTGCCGAAGGGAAGCGGCTCGGTGAGCCAAGGGCGCGAGGTGTTCGCCCAGCAATGTGCATCATGCCATGGCGACAAAGGCGAGGGCGGGCTCGGTGACCGGCTCGTCGGTGGGCAGGGCACGATCGCAACGCCAAAGCCGATCCGTACGGTCGGCAGCTATTGGCCGTATGCGCCGACGCTGTTCGACTACATCCGCCGCGCGATGCCGCAGAACGCGCCGCAATCGTTGAGCGATGAAGAGGTTTATGCGGTGTCCGCCTACATCCTGAACCTGAATGGACTGGTCGGAGCGGATGCGACGCTCGATGCCAAATCGCTTGCAGCGGTCAAGATGCCGAACCGCGACCGGTTCGTCGGCGACGCGCGGCCGGATGTGAAACACTGAGCGCCTTGGGGCGACCAGGTTCCCGTATCCGCTTGGAACTTGCCTTGGCCAAGGGCGGAACTCGCAGGACGCGATTGCATTAACCTGTGAGAGGAAAAGCCTATGGATTCCACGATGGCAACGGATCGCTTCGCAAACTCCATGTCCTCAGCGCTTCGCCATCCCGGCGTAATCGCGTTGATTGTGGCCGCGTTGACGATTGCTGCGATGCTCATCGTCGATCACGGACCATGGAATCGGGCCAAAACGCAGCCCGCCCATGTTGCGATGTACGCAACCACGGGTGAAGCCGCGCGGGCCGCAGGTGCCAAAATTCTCCCGACCGAACCGCACTCCCCGATCGAGCCGGAGCGGCCGGGGCCGAAGACGTCCCCAGCCGTCAATCCAGTGACGCCGTAAGACGCTCTAGCCCTTCCGGCCGTAGTTGAGCAATCCGCCGGTGGTCTTCGGCGGATGCGCGCGCAGGGCTTCCTCGTTCGGATCGGTGCCCCAGCCGGGCCGGTCCGGAATGACCAGATGGCCGTTCTGAATGTCGGGCTCATGCGTGAACAGTTCGCGGTCCCACGCCAGGCGATCGATGTCGATCTCCATGATGCGCAGGTTCGGCACGGCGGCGCAGAAATGCGCGTTCATCATCGAACAGAGATGGCCGTAGAAATTGTGCGGGGCAACGTTGACTTCGAACGCTTCCGCGGCGGCTGCGATCTTCATCGACTGCCAGACGCCGTTCCAGGGCGTGTCGATGATCGCGACGTCCATGGCCTGCTCGCGAAAATAGGGCAGGAATTCCCGCAAGCCCAATAGCGTCTCGCAGGACGAGATCGGATGCGGGCTTTGCCTGCGGATGTAACCGAGCGCTTCCGGATTGAAACTGTCGATCTCGATCCAGAACATGTCGAGGTCCGCGATAGTGCGCAGGATCTCCAGATAGCCCTCCGTCTTGGCGTTGAAGTTGCAGTCAAGCAAGATGTCGACGTCGGGGCCTGCACCGTCCCGGATCGCTTCCAGATGCATGCGCAGATCGCGCAGGATTTTGCGATCGACGTTGATCTCGGGAGCGAAGGGCGAGCCGAAGCCCGGTCGCCAACCGGTCGGTTTGCCGTCATCATAGGAGAAGATGTTGGTTTTGAGCGCGGTGAACTTCTTCTCGCGGACCTCGCGTCCGATTGCCTTGACGCCGTCGAGGTTCTCGATCGGCGGCTTGTACCAGGACCGGTGATTGATCCGCCACGTTGCGCAATGCGACCAATAGACCCTGACATGGTCGCGGATCTTGCCGCCGAGCAGTTCGTAGCAGGGCACACCAAGACATTTCGCCTTGGCATCGAGCAGCGCATTCTCGATCGCCCCGAGCGCCTGCGCCACCACGCCGCTGGCGGCGGGACGCGTGGCCGCGAACAGTTCGGCGTAGATGCGCTCGTGCCGGAAAACGTTCTGCCCGACGACGCGGGCAGACAGGCGCTGGATCGCAGCACCGACGCCGGGCGAGCCGAAGCCCTCGTCGAACTCGCTCCAGCCGACGATGCCGTCCTCGGTTGTCAGCTTGACGAAGTGGTAGTTTCTCCAGCCGGCGTCGCAGGCGAGAATTTCGAGACTTGTTGCTTTCGACGATTTGGTCATGTCGCTCCCTGTTGCCCGGCTGGGCTTTTTTCTTTGGCGGGCGCAAGCCCGGGTCCAGCCACGATTGTTAGGCTAACGGCCTTGCGCAGTGAAGCCTGGCGAGGTGTGCAGGGAAGCCCCTTCCGAACGTTCTATTGGAAAACGCGGGGAATCCGGTGGGGACAGCCATGATCTTGCCCGGGATCGTCCTGAAAAGGCGCCATGCTCTGACGTTTTTGGCCACAATCGGGATCGATCTTCCGGCCATGAGATTTCTGGCTGTGATTACGATCCTGGCGCTGCTCACGATGAGTGGAGCCGCCATTTCCGATCAGTTTCTGACGGCCGATCAGCACGTCGCGCACGGGGTGGAATAGCGCGGGGCGTATACGTTTTTGTCTTGGGGGAGACAGCGATGCTTTCGATCGACCAATTCCTGCGCTTCATCAGCGTGCCCGCTGTGTTCGCGGCCTTCATCATCGCCTCGCAGATCTCGGCAGTCTTGTCGCAAGGCTAGTCAAAGGCTAGTCAGCCCATCAATGACGAGCCGAGCAGGGCGAGCACAGCCAGCGCCATCAACGCGGTGCCGAGCCAGCCCAGCGCGACGAGCCATGACCGGCCCTTGAAGCGACCCATGATCGCCTTGCTCGAGACGATCAGCATCATCATGGCCATGATCGGAACGGCCACGATGCCGTTGAGCACGGCGCTCCAGACCAGCATGTGGATCGAGTCGATGCCGGTGAACCCGAGACCGAAGCCGATGATGGTGGCGGCGGCGATGATGGTGTAGAAGCCGACCGCCTCGTCGGGCTTCGCCTCCAGCGTCGCGCGCCAGCCGAAGATCTCCGCCACGCCGTAAGCGGCCGAGCCCGCCAGCACCGGAATTGCGAGCAGGCCGGTGCCGATGATGCCGATCGCGAACAGGGCGAAGGTGAAATCGCCGGCGAGCGGCCGCAGCGCCTCGGCGGCCTCCGTCGCCGAGTTGATGTTGGTGACGCCATTCGCGTGCAGCACCGAGGCGGTGGTGAGGATGATGAAGAAGGCGATGCCGTTGGAGAGCAGCATGCCGGAGAGGGTGTCGGCCCGGATGCGCGCCAGCTCCGGACTGCCGCCGCGCTTCAGCTCGCGCAGCGGCTTGTCGCGCTTGCCCTGGTTCATCTCCTCGACCTCCTGCGAGGCCTGCCAGAAGAACAAATACGGGCTGATCGTGGTGCCGAGCACGGCGACGACCATCATGAAATAGTCGGCGCTGACATTCGTCTTCGGCCACACCGCCGCGAGCAGCGCCGTGCTCCACGGAATCTTCACGGTGAAGGCGGTCGCGACATAGGCGAACAGCGCCAAGGTGAGGAATTTCAGCACCGGCGAATAGCGCCGATAGGGCAGGAACACCTGCAGCAGGGTCGAGCCCGCCGCGAAGATCAGCGCGTGCTCGTGGTTGAGGCCGCCTATCACCAGCGAGAGCGCCTCCGCCATCGCGGCGATGTCGGCGGCAATGTTGAAGGTGTTGGCGGCGACCAGCATGGCGACGAGCGACAGCACCGCCCAGCGCGGCGCGATCTGCATGACGTTGGCGGCCAGCCCCTTGCCGGTGACGCGGCCGATCCGGGCGCTGACGAGCTGGATCGCGATCATGAACGGCGTGGTCAGAAATACCGTCCAGAGCAGTCCGTAACCGAATTGCGCGCCGGCCTGCGAATAGGTGGCGATGCCGGACGGATCGTCGTCGGCGGCCCCGGTGACGAGACCCGGCCCCAGCCTCTGCAACAGCGACGGTGCGGATTTCGTGGGGCTGACGGCATCGTCGGTCATGGCAGGAGGGGTCTCGGTCGGGGCGCGTCCTTCACAAATGCTAATGAGGGAACAAGGTTCCCGGGCTGCGGGTAAGGCGCGCCTCGCTGATTTCTGAAAAAGCTAATTTCGTTTGACTCGTCGGGCAAAACACCTGTATAAGTGCATCATCGAAGAATACCCGGTGCAGCGTTGGCACGCATTCCGAGCGCGACCGGACTGCGATGGCCGGCCAGTGCGCAACCCGCGCACCGGCGAGACGTTTGTCTCCTGAGCGCGTGCGGTCGGGACTATTTGATGCTGACGAACATGCCCCAGGCGCCGGCCAGCGCGGCGCCGGCAAAGACGATCAGCGGGTTGTTGCAGAACGCACTGCCATAGGTGCACATGGTGACGCCGAACGAGCCGATCTCGTGATGGCTCGCGGAGTAGAACAGTCCCGACAGTACCAGCAACGCGGCGGCGACGTAATACATCGATGATCTCTCCGGCCCTTGCCCGATTGCGTTGGTCGCAAGGGACATTGTCCAGCATGGCGCGAACCAATTGCATCCTGGCGAACCCGCCCTGCTGCATTTGAACTAAAGTCGACCAATCCCGGGAGATGCCGTCCCAGCGGGCCGCAATCTGAACGTGCGATCGGGGCCAGAACATCTGCGCGGGAACTGTTGGACGCGCTCTCCATTAACGAACACGAACAGTCGGACCAATCGAGGGGAGTGGCCCATGGGCACCGAGCGGATGCACCCTCCGCGCTACTGGCGGATGCGGGCGGAAGAATTTCGCACCAAGGCGGACAATTGCGAGTACCCCGAGACGCGGGACGTGCTGCGCAAGGTGGCGCAAAATTACGACGAACTGGCCCGCCGCGCCGCGCGCATCTGCACCGTCGAGAGCCTGGACGAACTGCGGGGGGGGGCGCCAACAGCAAGCCGGTTTGATCGTTCAGGGCAAACCCGCTTGATGGTTCACGACGAAGCCGATGATCGGCGGGCGCGATCATGGGGCGTCTAGGCCGTCGCTTCCATCAGAAGCGCTGCCCGTGCGATTTGGAACGAATGTCCACTTTGGTACTTAGGAACTCAGTCCTCCAACGAGGGATGAGATGAGCAGCGAACAGCAAGCAGGCCCGGCAACGAGGCCGGATCAGCATTACAAGCCGGGGCCGGCGTGCCCCAAATGCGAGAGGGGCACGCGCTGCCTGACCTCGATCTTCGACGTGAGGCGCGATTGCTCGATCCTGATCTATCGGTGCGATTCGTGCCGCGAGGACGTCTGGATTTGAGCGCGCGCCGTCGTCGGCCCATCTGCGGGACGCCCCGTCGGAGATCTCATAGCAATCTCGGATAGGAACTTCGCGGGTTTCGCCCGCTTGTCGCCTGCATCGACCACGCAGGCGAGACAGCTTCTAATCATGCAATCACGCTACCCGTTGTTGAAGAAGTGGACAGCGGAAGAGCACGAGCGGCTGAAGGCGTTGGCCGAAGCGGGCTCGCGGCCGGACGAGATCGCCGGCGAGCTTGGTCGCAGCGAAGCGGCAGTGAGGGTGCGCGCCTGGCAGCACGGCATCGCGCTGCGCCTCGTCACGCAGAAGCGCGGACCCTGAAGACCGGCTGGGTCGAAGGCGGGCATCCCGCCCTGTGTTCACTTGTGAACGGTCCTCAATCGTCTCTCGACGTACTCTGCGAATGGGCAGCAACACGGGAGCTTGTCATGCTCACCCGCGAGGACTTCGAGACGGATCTCGACCGGCAGAAAATGCACCAGCTCGATGCAAGCCAAACGACACGACAATTGCTGCGCCGTTCGCGGGAGCAGATCGCGGCATCGATCTCACTGCTTCAGCAGCAAGTTCCGAAGATCTGGCACCCTCAACCTCCAGAACGATAGAAACCTCTTCCGCCGTTCCCGCGTTTGCGCGCATGGCGGATCAAGACACCAGGCAGCGGCCGATTTGTGCTGCGTGCAACAAACCCATGACATTCATCGACGCGGTGAGTTCACCGGACGGCGCGATGGCCATCTTCCGGTGTTCCGGCTGCAACAAGCTGTCTTGGGAGAAGCCCAGGCAAGATCAAAACTAGGCCGTCGAAAAGAAACGGCCCCAGCCCGGGGGGCGAGCTGAGGCCGTGGGGGGCGCCGGTCGTGCATCCGGACCGACGCACCGATAACCCTTTGGCCCGAGGAGCTGTTCCTATTTCAGGCGACCATGGACATGGCGCGGCCCGATGAAACACGCCTGAAACAGTGCTGAAACCAGATAGTCTCGAACGTCCCGCCGGCTGCGTCCGACCAACCTAGCGAAAAGGAGATCATCATGATCCAGGTTGGTTCGAAGGAAGAAGTCGCGTTTTTGCTGGCGCTGTTCGGCACCCACACCCAGCCGGTCAAGCGGCCGGCGAAATCACGGCAGGCGTGAGGCGCTGGTCCCACGCCAGGCTTGGCCGAATGCCAGAGCCTCTTGCGGCTTCTGATCGCAAGGGGCGACCCGAAGGCCATCCCGCTCGCGACAGGCGCCATCGACCAATATCTGAACACCGCGCCGGTGTGCATGCGCGGCCGCGGCCTGCGCGTGCTCCAGCGCGACGCGCTCGACCAGCATGGCACTGCGGTCGGCGTGCAGCGCTCGTTCGCGGAAACGGTGGATGCCTACATCGTCGGGAAGCTTGCGGAGGAGTGAGGGGGCCGAATGTCGTTTCACCCTGTCGCTTTCGGCTTCCTGAAGAGGCACGAACGCGGTAGGAACCGCGAAGTTCCCGGAACCCATTGATCTCTCATAGATTTTTCGCGACTTCCGGAAACCTTTGTCCGCTTCGGACCTATTAGGGCAAAGGATGCTGCAATGCCCCGATATTATTTCGATCTGCGCGACGACACCGGTGTAGCGCTCGACGAGGAAGGCTTGGAGCTGGCCAGCTGGCGCGCCGTTCAGGCGGAAGCCGCCAAGTCGGTCGCGGACATGGCGCGCGATGCTATCCTCTCCGCGCCTGCCGCGGGCGGCAGGCAGACGATGGCGATCGACGTTCGCGATGCCAAGGGTCCCGTGATGCAGGTCAAGTTCTCGTTCGCCATCGAGACCTTCAGGACGCCTGCGGCATCACGCGATCATTGACGCGTGAGAACGCCCGGCGGGGATTGCTCGGGCTCGAGTACGGCGATCTTGCGGCCGAGCTGCCAGACCTCGACCTTGCCGTGCTGCGTGAACTGCTGCGCGAAGGTGAGGGCGTTCGCATCCGACGCGGCCTCGAACGCTTCGGCCGATCGGAACACGCCGTTGTCGCCGACCAGGTAAGCGCGATATTGCTGGGTCATGTCGGTGGCCTCAGCCCTGGCGATTGCAGCCAGGCGGCAATATGCATGGCGGTCTCGTCCTGCCGCGCCTGGCGCAGCAGCATCTCGCGGCGGCGCCCCGGCGCGAGCGTGCGCGCCTCCTCGCGCAGCCGCGCGGCCTCCGCGGCGAGCCGTTCGTCGAGTGTCGTGGTCTGCTTGAATCGTCGTCGCTTCTGCATGCACGTCTCCCTCGTTCGCGTGGGGCGGGAGCAATTTCGGCGGTCTCATCACCCGGTCGATGGCAACTGCCTTGCGGTGATGGATCAATCCTCGCGCTTCTGGCGGCGAGAGGAAACATCATATGATATGTTGGCGGATTTAATTGCGCGAGCAAATTCAGCCACTTGAGCGCGTTACTCATCTTGATTGCTTGTGAGCAATGTGCACTTTTGGACAGAAGCGCATGTCTAATAGGGCGTAGGGAGCCGGCTCCCCTATTAGGAATCAGCTGTAGCGGCGGCGAATGCGTCTTCCTTCTCGATGCCGCGCGCGACGATCTTCAAGCATTCGTCTGGTAGCGGCCGTTGAAGCGCCTTGGCTTCTTCCCACGGCGCCCTTAGCCAAACGTCTCGCTCTTTCGCTGTCGTCAGCAGCACCGGCATTGCCTTCGGATGGATTGGCTCCACGACCGCATTCGGCGTCGTGGTGAGAAAACCGTACACCTGATGCGGCCCCGGAATGGGCTTCGACTTGGTGCCGCGATCGCCATTGAAAGTCGTCCAGATCCCGGCGAACGCGAACAGCGGCCGGGCGTCCGCGAGCGCAAACCACACGATGTCTTTCTTCTTGGTCTCCGGGTTGGGCTCCGGCGCGTATTCGGCAAAGCTGTTGACTGGCACGAGGCAGCGGTGCTCCGGCTTGAGCCACGCGCGCCAGTGCGGCGACGAGGTGTTGCGAATGTTCGTGACGGGCGGGCCGCCGGTACGCGGAGGGGGCGGCATGCCCCAGCGCATCAGCACCATCTCTCGCTCGCCGCCCGCATCGCGAATGATTGGCGCGGGGTAATCCGGAAACACACCCGGCATTGGCGCCAAATTGCCTTCATAGCGGCGGACGACCCGGAAGAGGTCGGCTATCGCGGCTTGGTTGGTGGTGATCGAATAGAGGTTGCACATATGTTCGATGATCCTTAGCGCTCGCCGGGCCACCAGTAAGATGCCGGATTATCCGCCGAGATTTTCGTTGGTCTTAATGCAACGAGTGCGCTTCGCTTATACGGATAGCGCCGCACTTCCGAACAGTTCTTGCATCGCATGTAGCGCTCAAGTTCATGCACCGGCGTCGTCTTGGCACGACGGACGACATCGAGTGCCACGGTTTGGTTGGTGTCGCATCCAAGGCATCGCACTTCGAGGTATAGGAAGCCGGCGTTGATGGCATCTCCGATCGTCGGCGATGGCTGCGCCGGGCCCTTATAGCCAAGCATCCGATAGTTCCAGGCCGCGCAAGCCAGTTTGTCGGCCTCCTTGCGCGCCTCCTTGGCGCGCTCGGCCGAAATCTTGATTTGAGTGCCGTAGAGATGTTGGCGGGACTTGGTGGTCATGCCGCGATCAAAGCCATGTGCCGGCCAAGCTGGCAAATTATCGATAGGTGGTAGGCGAGAAGCGCAACGGGCTACTTCCTGTCGTGGCTGTGGAAAACCAAAGCGCTCTCAAATGCTGACCAACTGGCGGCCCGTCCCCTTGCAATCGACGCAGGCCAGTTCGCCTCCGACCATCTCTGGAGGAAACAGGCAGCGTCCGCTCCCGTCGCATTCCAGGCAGACGATTTGGCCGGCGCCGCATTCGAGTTCCTCAACTTCGGTCTCGAATTCGGTGTCACAATTATGGGCGCAGTAAACCACCATCGTGGTTGTTGCACCCGCCGAACATGTCAAGTCATCGTCGATGAGTTTTTGCAAAGACACTCTCCGGATATTTCTCGATAGCTTCGACACGAAGCCACTCGACAGCATCGACGATATTGTCGGCCTCCCCTTCGGCATCGAAGCCGTTCACCTCATCACCGAGCCCGAGGTTGATTTGAAAACCGCCATTCCAAAAGGCGGCAATCGTGAAATTGATTTCACTGTCGTATAGATCCTGAAGGATGCGGGAGGTTCTATCCATCACAAGTCCTCTCTCAAGCCCTTAAAGAAGGGATGCCGGACTTTCCCCTCCGCCGACTTCGCGCGGTACTCTATTTCCGCAAGCAGCTTCGGCTCGACCCAGATGCCCTTGTGCGCGATCCGCTTGGTGTAAGGTTGCGTCTTGCGGACAAGCGGCTTCAATCGTTTGTGGACTTCTGCGGCAGATGACTTGTCGAATCCGAGGTCGACCTTGCCCGCATAAATGAGATCATCTCCCTTATGGCGACCAAGATAGATGCCGTCCCATTTGCCTTCGTCGAGCGCGAAACCGGCGATGGTCAGTGTCTCGCGTTGCCTGCAAGTCTTCTTGACCCATTTGTTACCCGTGCCGCTGCTGTAGGTGCTGTCGCGAACCCTGGAGACCACGCCCTCAAGCCCGACCTTGCAGGCATGCGCGAACATCTCGTTGCCTGCGATCTCGAAGCTCTCACTGAACTGCACTGCGGTGCCGGAGATGATCTTCTTCAACTCGGCCTTGCGCTGAAACAGCGGCAGGCCGCGCAGGTCTCGCCCATTCAGATAAAGCACGTCAAATGCCACGAGCACGATCTTGGTTGATGTGCCCTTCAGCTCGTTTTGAAGGACGGAAAAATCGGTGCTGCCATCGGCAGCAGGGACCACAACCTCGCCATCGATGATCGCCGATCCTGCCTTGATGTGCGGGCGACTTTCTTAAAGCGCTTGGTCCAGTCGTAGCCGCGACGGGTGTAGACGGTGACAGCCTCATTGGCCAAATGAAGCTGCACCCGGTAGCCGTCGAACTTGATTTCGTGAATCCACCGCGCTCCGGATGGCACGCGGTCCACCCACGATGGCAAGGTCGGTTTGATGAAGCCGGGGAAGGGCGCTTTCACCCCGAGCGCCCCCAGCCTTCGCTGACGCTGCAACGCCACTGACAAACTCCACGCAACGAACGCCTTGATTCGAATCTTCACGGCCGGATTCGTTCCGCCAATCTGGGCGAACCGGATGGGCGTGGGGAACTGTTTGATTCCTCTTGCGTTTCAGAGATGCAAGGAGAGCAACATGGCTAAAGCGAAGAAGCAGACAACTCGCGGTCGCAAGCAGGACCGCGCGCGCGTTGCGGGCGGGCAGAAATACGAAGTTGGCTACGAGGCAAAGAAGACGGGCCGCTCGGCTTCTGCCGTGAAGAAGGCGGTGAAGAAAGTGGGCAGTAGCCGGAAGAAGGTCGAGCGCAAGCTGGGCCGCTGATAGTTTTGCGTTAGCCCACAGGTTTGTGGCGAGCCGGTCGCATGAGCGACCGGCTTTCTTGCGCCTACTGGTGCGCCATCAGGAATCTCCTCAACTCAGGAACTGCGGCAGTCGCACCGGAATTGGTGCGGTGCTGGCTCGCCGCCGAGCTGGCGGAGCGGCCCCGGCCATACCTCCAGCCCCCTGCAAGCCGGGGCCGTCTCTCCGCCCACGCGATGAGGGCAGTGACGCGCTGCAAACAAAACGACAGCAATGTTGCTGTTTATTTCCAGCGACGCCACAACGCAGTTCGCTGTATGGTCCCTTTCCGTTTTTTTCCCACAGCGGATTTGATCACCATGCACCCCATCCAAGGTACGCATATTGCCGCAATCTTCAAACTGGCCACCCAGCAGCTTGAAGCACTTCGCGTCGCCCCAGAGATCCAAAAGGAATATTCCGAAATCCTCGTTTTAAGAGAGAAGATAAAACTGGCGACCGAGCTGAAGAAGGCTCGCCGGCAGCCCTTACTCGGTGCCCCCCGCGCGCTTGAAGAAGGTGGAAGAGGCTCCAAGGATCGAACATTTTTGATCTAGATCAAAGTCGCATGGCGCGGGGCGGTTCGTATGATGCCATGAGTGATAAGCCGCCCGAAAAGCCAGAAGTGATGCCCCGCGAGAGCGACGAGGCCCGGCGGCGCATCATCGAAGAGTATGCCGCGGACCGCCGTGGATTGATCAGGAAGCTGCGCCAGAAGTCGAAGGGAGCGGACGCTGCGCAGGGAACATCGCAGATGATCTTAAACTCTACCATCACGTGCCCGAAGTGCGGTCACGCTGCTACCGAGGTCATGCCGACCGACGCCTGCCAGTTCTTCTATGACTGCAAAGGCTGCGGCGAGCGCCTAAAGCCGCTCTCTGGCGACTGCTGCGTGTTCTGTTCCTTCGGCACCGTTTACTGTCCGCCGGTTCAAGAGAACGGCAGGTGCTGCTGTAGCTAGCTGCCTCTAAGGGAGTGCGGCTGCCGCGCCTGAGTTTGACACGTCGGGCAAAACACTGGCAGAATGGCATCATTGAAGATCAGCCCGCGCGGAGCAATCCGCCGCGGGCTTTTTATTTGCGGAGTCGTCATTTAAACAAACGGATTTCCAAATGACCAAATTTAGGAGAAGGACCGAGCTGCATCTTCCTGTTGCTGAGCATGTAGTCAGGGAAGGTTTCAGGGCACCAACGCTGGCCGATATCGAAACCCTGGCACAAGCCAAGACCGAAGCGGCACTCAACGTGCTTGCTACCATCATGTTCAGAGAGACAGCGAACGCTTTTGCGCGGGTGGCCGCCGCAAACTCTATTCTCGATCGTGGGTGGGGCAAGCCGGTACAGCCCTTGGCTACGGACGCGCGGCCGCGCGAATTGCTGCAACGGATCGAACGCATCATCGTACATCCGGATCATCCATCGATAGTCGACAATGAGACCAGCGAACCCGAGGCTTCGTAAGCTTCGCATCGTCTTGTCTCCAGGCGAGGAATTGCAATGGAAACACGGTCGCCACCGACTCCATTGGAGTCTCCACAGCAAGAGAACGCGGCTCTGATTGGTTTACCCCAATGGATGCGCGACGCACTATCTCATCAGCCGGCCCCCACGCCACCGCAGCAAGCCGGAAGCGTCGATGAGCCTGCGCAGGGTGAACGCACGAATATTCGAATCTTGAGCCGCGTTCCCTCGCGCCTACCTGACTAGTCTGAGGCAGGTCCGAACCACCTCGTCAGCGTCTCCGCAACTCCGTGTTGGCTCTCGTCTCCCACCCAGGCCACATGCCCGTCAGGCCGCACCAGCACGGCTTTTGGCGCCGCGACTTGTCCAATGGACGGAAGCTCCCATGCACCGTGATAGTCCGCTTCGACGAGATTGATGCGATCTGCCCAGGGCGCGATGTCGAAGCCGCTGGTCTTCCCAAAATCAAGCAGCAAGCCGCGCGCGCCGTACAGCAACGTGAACAGTCGCAGCGGACGCCCGTCCACCACGAGGTCGAGATCGGGCATGCGGCGTCCGAGCAGCGCGTGGCCTTGGCCGAGATCGTAGTGCACGTCGAGCCCGCTCATCATCGCGCCAAAACGTTGGCGCGGCGCGTCCATCGCGAGCAGTTCGGCGACGACCTCGCGCGCGGCCTTGAGGCCGTCCTCGCCGCGGCGGAGCAGGGCGATTTGCGCCATGGTGTTGCGCAAGGTCCGCGCGCCGACGGGATGGCGCTCGGCATGGTAGCTGTCGAGCAGGCTGTCCGGCGACAGACCCTTGACCACTTGCGCGAGCTTCCAGCCGAGATTGACGGCGTCCTGCACGCCGATGTTGAGGCCTTGCCCGCCGACGGAGTGATGGATATGCGCGGCATCGCCGGCGAGCAGCACGCGGCCTTTGCGGTAGGACACGGCCTGCCGTGCCGCATCGGTGAAGCGGGAGATCCAGGACGGGTTGTGGAGGCCGAAATCGGTGCCGTAGACGGCGACGAGGGCGTCGCTGAGATCGCGGGCGCCGGGCACGCCGGTGCGATCGAGCGTCGCTTCCGTCACGACCACCAGCACGCGCCCGCTCTCGGTCTTGCTGAGGCCGTGAAAGCCGAGCGCGTCGTGGCGCAGGCCCCATGCGGGCTCGTCCCGCATCTCGACTTCGGCCATGAGATTGCTCAGCGTCGGCTCGGAGCCTGCGAAGTCGATGCCGGCGGCCCTGCGCACCAGGCTGCGGCCGCCGTCACAGCCGACCAGATAATTCGCGCGCAAGGTCTCGCCGCCGGAGAGCGTCACGTCGATGCCGGTCTCGTCCTGCGCAAAATCCGTCACCTCGCGGTTGCGATAGATCGACACCGCGAGCTCGCTGACCCATTCGGCCAGGATGCGCTCGATGTGGCTCTGCCGCAGTGTCAGCCCGTAAGGGTGCCGGGTGGGGAGGTCGCTGATGTCGAGCCTGGTCCAGGCGAAGCCCGCGAGCTGGGTGATCTGTCCTTCGCGCAGGAAACGATCCGCGACGCCGCGCTGGTCGAGAATCTCGATGCTGCGCGCGTGCAAGCCGCCGGCGCGCGTGCCGACCAGTTCCTGATCGGCGCGCCGCTCCACCACGGCGACGTCGACATGCGCGAGCGCGAGCTCCGCAGCCAGCATCAAGCCGGTCGGGCCGCCGCCGGCGATCACCACGGCGTGGTCTTCGTGGCGGGCGCCGGCGCGTTTGGCGTGGCCGCGCGTCCGGGACGTGGGAAGCAGTACAGGCATGTGAGACCCCTCGGGATGGTGTTCGGGTCGAGGGTTCTACGGCAGGGTCGGGGGCTTGAAGCAAGCCCGTTGCACCCCACATATCTGAGTGGGGAGAGGGAATCCCTTGTCCGCGTTCGCCGCGTTGACACGTCGGGCAAAACACCGGCATAATGCCATCATCGAAAAAGAGTTTGGTTCAGCCCGCGCGGATGCGATCCGCCGCGGGTTTTGTTTTGGGCTTTTGGCTTTCAGACTTTTTGGCTTGCGATGTTTCGGTCTTGCGAGCTTCAGCAGATGCCGACGGTGCGCCGCATGGTGCTGGCGAGTTCCTCGAACGAGAACGGCTTTCTGATCATGGGAAGCCCGTCACGCCGGGGTTCACGTCCCGACAGCTGCAGGATCTTCAGCTCCGGGCGGCGGCGCCTGGCCAGCTCGGCCAGTTCATGACCGTCCATGCCGGGCATGTTGATGTCGGTGATGAGGATGGAGATGTCCTGGTTCTGCCTGAGCCGGTCGAGCGCATCCGTGCCGCTGTGGGCGCTGACCACCTTGCAGCCGAGTTCTTCCAGCATGTCGACCATGACGTCGAGCACGCCGGGATCGTCGTCAACAACCAGTACGGTATGGCTCATCACACACCGTTCCTCCTGAAGGAATAAACGCGCCCGCCTTGGCGTAAGTTCCGGTACGGCGTGGTCGAACGAGCGATGTTGGACTCCTCGTGCAAAGCACAAGGCCTAATCATCCTTCGAGAGATCGCCGGGCCTGGTGGGAAGATCGATGGCTCCGCCTTCGCCGTGAACGAGATCACGGTTCTGGTCCTCGGTTTCGTCAGCGTCCGGGATGATGGCCTCTCGCGTGTCGGGCTCCCCGTCGATGCGCGGCTTCTGGCCGGGCAAGTCCCGCGAGGTTTTCGGTGTCATGTTCAGTGTCATTGGTCGATCCTCCTGACCGGCTTAACGCGGGCAGGGACGGTTTCGTTCGTTGACACCTCGGGCGAAACGCCGGCAGCCTGACTGGGATTGGCTTTCCGAAGGTCTCCGTCGGCTTTGATTCGCAAAAATCGAAATAGAGCTTGACCCGTCGGGCAAAACACTGGCATAGTGGCATCATCGAAAAGTTCGCAACGCCCGCGCGGGACCAAATCCGCCGCGGGTTTTTTCGTATCCCATTTTCGGAATCGGACGGCGGCCCACGCATCACGGCCACGCACTCGCTTGAAACGCGTTGAGGGAGCGCCGATCGGCGTGCCGCCGTCCGTACCATTGCTGGCCGCGCACGCGCGAACGTGCCGGCCCGCGGCGCGAGCGATCTGCTCGCGCCGCTGCGGTCTCCGGATACGGAGATAGGGTTCGCGCCCGAAACGATCGCGCCTCATTCGCGATCTGCCGCGCATTTTCTTTGTCGAGGAGAGACGATGACCGCCTATCTGATATCGCTAGCGCTCGCGGGCCTGGTTGCAATCGCGCTGTGGGAGACGTTGTCTTGAGCGAGGACATGGAAATTGCGCTCGTGAGCGAGCCGGTCCGCGCGCCTGCGCGACGGAAGACGTCCAGCGCGCGCACCCTGACCGAAATCCGCTCGCTGGCGCGGAGCCACACCAGGACTGCGCTCCGTGTGCTCGTCGGCATCATGCGCAGCGACGACGCAACGCCGGCCGCCCGTGTCTCCGCCGCCAATGCAATCCTCGATCGCGGCTGGGACAAGGCGGCGCAGCCGATCGAGAACGGAGAAGATGGCGTGCTGGAATTGATTCACCGGATCGAGCGCATCATCGTGTACCCGGGGAGCTTGCGCGGTGGGGATGCCGATCGTGACGCCTGAGCCGTGGAAAAATCGAGCGAGCGCATCCATTGTCCATCCTGAAAATTCCGACGGCCAAGATATTCGAGCCGCTGCTGCAGCCCGCGCGCTACAAGGGCGTTTATGGTGGACGCGGCTCCGGCAAATCGCATTTCTTCGGCGAGCTCCTGGTCGAGACCTGTCAGGCCGAGCGCGCTACGCTCGCTGTGTGCATTCGAGAAGCGCAGCGGACGCTGGCGCAATCTTCCAAGCGGCTGATCGAGGGCAAGATCGCCAGCCTTGGCCTCGGCCACGGCTTCAAACTGTTGAGGTCGTGCTGGGCAAGTGAGCCTCAATCGGCACGACATTTCTGCACTTCCACTCACATCATCTCATCCCAATGGACCGTCTCATGTACAGAATTCGCATCGTCGATGCATCCGATGACGACATTGTCGATACATTGGCCGATCTGCATCAGTCGGCGTTCTTCGATGCGGCTCCCTTGCCGCAATTCCAGTTAGGGGCGTGGTGGCTTGCCTATCACGGCGCTGAGCCAGTAGCCTTCGCCGGTATCGTGCCGTCAACGCACATTCGAAATGGCGGTTATTTCTCCAGAGTCGGTGTGTTGCAGCGGCACCGGGGACGTGACCTCCAGTGCAGGCTGATGCGGGTGATGGAGGCACGGGCACGGCGTATTGGATGGGACAGCATCGTCTCGGATACGACGGACAATCCGGTGTCTGCCAATAATTTCATCCGGGCGGGCTATCGGCTCTTCGAACCCCATGTGCCCTGGGCTTGGCCGCATACGCTTTACTGGCGAAAGCGGCTTCGCTGAGCGAATGGGGCCATGTTTCCCGTGATGCGGAACGCGATTCCCGCAACGGAAAATGGCTCGCGGGATGAAGCGCACACGGAACGTCTAAGGGCCTGGCAGCTTGACAGCTGCCGGGCCCTTTTTGCGTATTGAAGCGATGCGGGCGGAGCACTTGCGAATTCAGCGGTGCCGGGCTTTAAGTTTGCTCCTGCGGGAAATTCGGCAACGATAAGCCGATGTAAGGGAGCGCCGTCGATGCCCACCAAGCCTCAATTGCCGGAGCGTTCGACGCGGGCGACGGGCGCGCCTACCGCGCTCGATGGTCTGCTGGTCGTCGATTTCACGCGTGTGGTTGCCGGCCCGGCCTGTACGCAGACGCTTGCTGATTTCGGCGCGCACGTCATCAAGATCGAGAATCCAGACGGAGGCGATGACACGCGTGCGTATGAACACGCCGAGATCGGTGGAGAGAGTGCTGCCTATCTGAGCCTCAATCGCAACAAGCGTGGCATCACGCTCGACCTTACCGTGCCGGAGGCTCGTGAGATCGCGCTGGATTTGATTCGCAAGGCCGACGTGGTCGTCGAGAACTTCTCCAGCGGGGTCATGAAGAAATTTGGCCTCGACTATGAAGCTGTTGCGCCGCTCAATCCGCGGCTAGTCTATTGCTCGATCTCCGCCTACGGGCGCACCGGACCGTTTGCCTCGCGTCCCGGTTTTGATCCGATCACGCAGGCGGAAAGCGGCTTCATGTCGCTCAACGGATTTGCCGATGGCCCTGCGGTTCGCACCGGCCCGCCCATCGTGGACATGGCGACGGGGATGTCTGCCTGCAACGCCATCCTGATGGCGCTGTTGGCGCGGGATCGGCTCGATCGCGGTCAGCATGTCGAGGTCGCCCTGTTCGACGTCGCGATGGGCATGACCGGTTTCTATGGCATGGCCTATCTGATCAACGGCGAAAATCCCGGTCGGTTTGGTAATTCGCCAAGTGGCTCACCTACCGTCGGCGTCTACGAGGCCTCCGATGGACCGCTTTACATGGCCTGCGCGAATGACCGGCTCTATCGCCGGCTGGTGGTTGAAGTGCTGAACAGGCCCGATCTCATCACCGATCCGCAGTTTGCAACGCGCAAAGCCCGCTCCGAGCACAAGGAGCTTTTGCGAGCAGCCATCGCGGAGGTCTTTGCAAGCGATACCCTCGAGAACTGGATGGCGAAGATGAAGCTGGCCAATATCCCGGTTGGCTATCTCCGGACGGTCGAGGAGGGGTTCAATGCACCGGAGGCGCGAGCGCGCCATCGCTTGAACCGGATTCCGCATCGTACGGCAGAGTGGGTCCCGAACATCGAGCCGCCGATTGCCATGAGCTTGACCGGCCCGGTTGATCCTGTGGCTGCTCCGTTGCTGGGCGAGCACACGGAGCAGGTCTTGCGCGATACGCTCGGTTATGACGAGCGTCGGATATCGCAGTTCACCCAAAAGGGCGTCTTCGGGTCGGGCAAACCCTCGACCTCAGGCTGAGCCTGGAGGGCGAACCTACAGGCCAGGCGTCGCGCGGATGGCGTATCATGGCTTGGCAATGCCGCCACCTTCGCGGTATCGCATCCTTCCGGCGCCTTGTTCAGGACGACCATACTCCGACAGCGCTGCGCCGGCTTGATTTGGCAAGGGTCTCGCCGCATAAATGCGTAAAGCGAGGGATACGAATGGCGCCTGGTCAAGAGCCGAGCGTGGGCCGGCCCGCTGCGGTGCAATCCGATGAACCTGCCCATGCGGCAATGGTCGCGAAGGCCCGGGCGCTCGTCCCACGGCTGCGAGAGCGGGCAGCACGGACGGAGGAGTTGCGGCATCTGCCGCCGGAAACCGAGAAGGATCTGCACGACGCCGGCCTGTTCCGAATGCTTCAGCCCAAGCGCATTGGCGGCGCAGAACTCGATTATGTCGCCTTGATCGACTGCGCGGACCTGCTCGGACAAGCAGACGCCTCGGTGGCATGGAATCTGGCCAATCTGGCGAGCCATCATTGGATGCTCGGCATGTTCCAGCCGACGGCGCAGGATCTGGTCTGGGGCCGTGACCCGGACGCGCTAATCGCGTCCTCGTTCATTTTTCCGGCCGGACGTGCCACGCGAGTTGAGGGCGGATACCGGCTCCACGGCAGCTGGCCGTTCTCCTCGGGCGTTGCCTCCTGCGCGTGGAACATGCTTGCAAGCGTGGTCTACTCCGACGACGAGGCAGACGGCATCGAGTATCGGATATTTCTGCTGCCGAAAGCCGACTACAAGGTCCTCGACACATGGAATGTCGCGGGGCTGCGCGGGACAGGGTCCTGCGACGTGGAGGTCAGGGACGCTTTCGTGCCCGACGACATGACAGTCGCGGTCGGCGATCTTGACGGCGGTCCGACGCCGGGAAGCAAGCTCAATCCCAACCCGCTGTATGCGCTCCCGGTGTTCTCGCTGTTTCCCTACGTTCTCTCCGGCGTCGCGCTGGGGAACGCGCAGGCGTGTCTCGACGATTATGCGGAGGTCGTCCGTCATCGCATTTCCACCTACAACCACGCCAGGCTGAGCGACTTTCAAAGCACCCAGATCAAGATCGCTGAGGCCTCGGCGAAGATCGACGCTGCACGCCTGATCATGCGCTCGGCCTGTCTGAATGCCATGGAGGATGCAAGGCGGGGTCATATCCCCGATATGGCGACCAAGACCCGATATCGGCGCGACGGCGCTTTTTCAGTAAACTTCTGCACGGATGCGGTGTCGATGCTGTTTGCCGCGAGCGGAGCACGGGGCCTGTTCACGACGGGCGCGTTGCAGCGGCAGTTCCGCGATGCGCACGCGATCAATTCGCATCTCGCGTTCAATTTCGATGCAGCCGGGACCAATTATGGACGCGTGGCGTTGGGCCTGCCGTCCGAGAATCTCACGCTGTGAGGCCGGCCGATGAATGATCTGCCGAAGCAGCCGGGCGTTCCCGATCCGGCCAACGAACTCGCGAGCGACAGCTCGCCGATCGATCCCCGTGATTTCCGCAGTGCGCTAGGCACCTACGCCACGGGGGTGACGATCATCACAGCCGCGGCTCCTGACGGCAAGCCCTTTGGCCTGACGTGCAATTCGTTTGCCTCGGTCTCGCTGAATCCTCCGCTGGTTCTTTGGAGCCTGGTCGTCTATTCCTCCAGCTTGACCATCTTCCAGAACGCCAGTCATTTCACGGTCAACGTGCTTGGCGTTTCGCAACAGGCGCTTGCGAGCAAATTCGCTAAATCGTCGGATGACAAGTTCACCGGTGTCGAGTGGACGCCGGGCCTCGGCAACGCGCCGGTGCTCGCCGAGAGCGTCGCCAATTTTCAATGCCGCTCGGTCAATCGCTATTACGGCGGCGACCACGTGATCTTTCTCGGTGCGGTCGAGGCCTATACTTACAATGCGAAGGAGCCGCTGCTCTTCGCGCGCGGCGCGTTCGGCCGATTTCTCGCCGACGGCTAGCGCAAGCAGTCACAGCCCGCGTGCTTCAGTTCGCGCTCGACGGTTCAGCGCTCCCCGCCGAAAGCTTGTAGATTTCGAGCGCATCCGCATCCGCGCCTCGCGCGGCCTTGGCGAGCCTGAAAAGTTGTCCGGCAAGCGAGGCCATGGGCACCGGCGTCGACGTCGTCTGCGCGACATCGGCGACGGTATCGAGGTCCTTGAGCATTGTAGCGATGTGACCAAGCGGGGGTGAGTGAATGCCCTGGACCATCCGCGGCACGAACAGCTGCAACGGAATGGAGTCAGCAAAGCCGCCGGCGAGTGCTTCGGGCAATCGGTTGGCATCGATTCCGGCGTTCACGGCAAGGCGTGTTGCCTCCGCAAGAACAGCCATCGCGCATCCGACGATCACCTGGTTGCACAGCTTTGTGGTCTGCCCCGCGCCGGTCGGGCCCATGTGGGTGAACCTTCGTGCCATAGCCAGCACGTAGGGGCGGACCCGCTCGATGTCACTGGCTCTTCCGCCTGCCATGATTGCAAGCGTGCCTTCCTCGGCGCCCTTGGTACCACCGGACACCGGCGCGTCGATCCAGCCAGCGCCGTTCGCTGCTAACAATCGCGTTGCAAGATCCCGTGCGGCGTCAGGATGGATCGACGAGAAGTCGACCACGAGCTTACCCGCGCCGGGCGCAGTTGAGATGCTCGCAGGCCCGAAGATCACATCTTCCACGGCGGCCGCATCCGTCACGCACATGAAGACGATGTCCGAGCTCTCCATCAAGTCGCGTGGGCTGGCTGCGCGCCTGGCACCGGCCTCGACGAGCGCGGCCATCTTCCCTTCCGAACGGTTCCAGACAGTGATCTGATGGCCGGTGTTGAGCAGGCGCCGGCTCATCGGTGTCCCCATCAGTCCAAGGCCGAGATAGCCGAGCCGCTCGACGCCTTGCGGGTTTGTCTTGCTCCCTTCAGCCATAGGTTGCCTCCATCTATCCCTCCACGACGCCGCGCGACGTTGCACTACCATACATGGTGTATCCCACGACGAAACCGCGCGGCCTGCATGGCTTGCTTGATTGTTTTAATCATGAAACATTTGCCACGGTCGGGTTGGATGGCGCCGGTCGGCGCCTGGGCAGCGGAGTGGGCACGATGCGAACCGTTTCGAAGTGGATCCTGGCTTTGGGGGCGGCAGCGGCCGTGAGCGCGGGCGCAGGCTCGTCATGGGCGCAGCAGACAATTCGCGTCGGCTGGACGATTCCGGCCGAGGAATCCAAATACTGGATGATGCGCCGCCCGGCTGAGTTTCCCAACATCGGCAAGGCCTACAACATCGAATGGACCCAGTTTCAGGGCACCGCTCCGATGACGCAGGCGTTGGCGGCGGGCGCGCTGGATTGCGCGACCCAGGCGCCGCTGTCGCTCGCCAACGGCGTGGTTGGCGGCAACCTCAAGGCCTACATCGTGGCGCAGCATGTCTTCGAGAAGGCCGGTGGTTTCTCGGTCTACTGGGCTGTCATGGACGACTCCCCGATCAAGACGATCGCCGATCTCAAAGGCAAGACGGTCGGAATCTCCGTGATCGGCGGCGGCACCCAAGGCCCGTTCAATCTGTTGCTGAAGCAGAATGGCATCGATCCGGCCAAGGACATCAAGCTGGTCGAGGTCGGCTTTGCCGTCTCCGAAGATGCGTTGCGGCAGGGCCGCGTCGATGCGGTCAACATGAACCAGCCATTTGCCGCGCGCGCGGAGGCAAAGGGCGGCACGCGCAAACTGTTCTCGCTGTCGCAGGCGATGCCGAACATCGTGCACATCCTGGAAGCCTGCCGTGCCGATTTCGTCGACAAGAACCCGGAACTGGTCAAGGCTTACGTGCGTGACATTACCTCCGGCATGAAGAAAGCGCTGGCGAACCGCGAAGAGACGTTGAAAGTCGTCAACGAAGTTCTGAAGGCACCTATTCCGGTTCTCGAGACCTACCTGCTCAAGGACAATGATTTCGGCCGCGATCCCGGTGCGGCACCGAATTTCCCCGCGATCCAGAAGATGCTGGACATCTACGCGGAGACCGGGATGCTGCCAAAATTGGATGTCGCGCAATTCAAGCATCCGACGATTGTCGCTCCGTTGCAGTAGGCGATCGGGCGAATGAACCGAGCGAGAAGGTCGCGGCGTCCGGGATGACCCGGGACGTTGCACGAAGAAGATGCACGTATGAAGAAGCTCCGATCTCGGATCACGACGGATGGCCTCGACCGGGCTCCGCACCGCGCGTTCATGCGCGCGATGGGGCTCGACGACGCTGCGATTGCCAAGCCGATGGTGGGCGTCGTCAGCATGAAGGGCGAACAGACGCCCTGCAACATGACGCACGACTTTCAGGTCGCGGCGGCCAAGACCGGAATCGAGGAGGCCGGCGGCACGCCGCGCGAATTTTCGACCGTGTCGGTTTCCGACGGTATCAGCATGAATCACGAGGGGATGAAGTTCTCCCTGTTTTCGCGGGAGCTGATTGCCGACTCGATCGAAGCCGTCGTCCATGGTCTCGCCTACGATGCATTGATAGGCTACGGCGGATGTGACAAGACGCTTCCCGGCGTGATGATGGGCATGGTCCGGTGCAACGTGCCGGCCATTTTCATCTATGGCGGCAGCGCGCTGCCGGGCCGCGTCGACGGGCGGACCCTGACCGTGCTCGACTCCTATGAGGCTGTCGGCAGCTTCATGACCGGAGAGATCGACGGTGCCACGCTCGAACGGATCGAACGCGCCTGCCTGCCGACCATCGGCGCGTGTGCGGGCCAATTCACTGCCAACACCATGGGGATGGTCTCGGAGGCGATGGGTCTCACCATTCCCAACGTGTCGATGGTGCCAGGTGTCTATGCCGAGCGCGCGCAGATATCCAGGCGGGCCGGGCGCCTCATCATGGAGATGCTGGAGCGCGGCGGGCCGTTGCCGCGCGACGTCGTGACGCGGAAATCCCTGGAAAACGGTGCGGCAATCGTGGCTGCCACGGGCGGTTCGACCAATGCTGCGCTGCATCTGCCGGCGATCGCGAACGAGGCCGGGATCGCATTCACGATCGATGATGTCGGCGAGGTTTTTGCCAGGACGCCGCTGATCGGAAACCTGCGGCCGGGAGGCAAATATACGGCAAAGGATGTCTACGATATCGGCGGCGCTGCCGTGGTGATCCGGGAACTGATCCAGAGCGGGCATATTGATGGCAGTTGCCTGTCGATCACGGGCCGTACACTTGCCGAAGAATATGGCGCCGCCAACGCACCTGACGGAGAGGTTGTTTACGCGGCTCGTGCCCCGATCATGCCAGATGGTGGTGTGGCCGTGCTGAAGGGAAACCTCTGTCCCGATGGCGCGGTGATCAAGGTCGCGGGCCTTAAGAACCAATTCTTTGAAGGCGTGGCGCGCGTTTTCGAAGACGAGGAGGCCTGCGTCGCGGCGGTTCGTGATCGCACCTATCAGGCGGGCGAGGTTCTCGTGATCCGCAATGAAGGGCCGGTGGGCGGTCCCGGCATGCGCGAGATGCTCGGCGTCACCGCGCTGATCTACGGCCAGGGCATGGGCGAGAAGGTGGCCCTGATCACGGATGGACGGTTCTCCGGCGCCACCCGCGGAATGTGCATCGGCTATGTGTCTCCCGAGGCCTTCGTCGGCGGCCCGCTCGCGCTGGTACGCGATGGCGACAGGATCCGGATTGATGCCGCGAACCGGCGGATGGATATGCTGGTCGACGAGCAGGAACTCACTGCTCGCCGACACGATTGGAAGCCGCGTCCGCCTCGTCACCGTGCAGGCGCGCTGGCGAAATATGCGCGGTTGGTTGGCCAGGCACCGGGCGGAGCCGTCACGCATGAGGGCCCCGCAGAATGGCCCTGGTTCGGATGACGCGGCGAACCTGCCGGAAACAGCCACTGGCTGGCAAGTTTCTTGCTAAGCTCGCGTCGCTGACGGAGGATGTTCAGCAAGCCTGTTGCGCAGGGTTCGCGCGAATGAAGTGAGACGAGATGAAGGTAGTGCCTTCGAGATCGGGCGGATGGGTGAGACCGGTGACGCCGCAAAAACCGGCTTCTGCAATCATCGAGATCGAGAGCGTCTCGCAGGTATTTCAGACCTCGGCGCGCAAGAACCATGTGGCGCTATCGGACATCTCGCTGGCGATCGAGGAGGGAGCCTTCGTCTCCATCCTTGGTCCATCCGGCTGCGGCAAGTCGACATTGCTTTACGTCGTCGGCGGCTTCGTCAGCCCAACCAGTGGCTCAGCAAAGATCAGGGGACGGACGATCACGGGACCAGGGCCGGATCGCGGTCCGGTATTCCAGGAATTCGCGTTGTTTCCGTGGAAGTCCGTGCTGGGCAATGTGATGTACGGCCCTCGCCAACAAGGCGTGCGCACCGCCGAGGCGGAAGCACAGAGCCGTGCTTTGATCGAAATGGTCGGGCTCAAGGGCTATGAGAACTTCTATCCCAAGGAACTGTCCGGCGGCATGAAGCAGCGCGTGGCGCTGGCTCGAACGCTGGCTTACCATCCCGAGGTTCTGTTGATGGACGAGCCGTTCGGCGCGCTCGATGCTCACACGCGAACGCGGCTGCAGAACGATCTGTTGAACATCTGGGAGCGTGATCGCAAGACGGTGCTGTTCGTCACGCATTCTGTGGAGGAAGCAGTTTTCCTGTCGGACAAAGTCGTGATGATGTCGAAATCGCCCGGCCGCATCCGCGAGGTCATCGACATCGATCTGCCGCGGCCGCGCCGCCGCAGCGAGCTGCTGCTCGACCCTCGCTACCAGAAATACGTCGTCGATATCGAGCGCATGTTCGACGAGGTCGAAGATACGGGATCGGCGTCATGACATCGCTGACGGCCCTTGCCAAGCGTGCCGCGCCGGTGTTTGCCTGCATCGGGCTTCTTGCGGCATGGCAGGTTGCGTCACTCGCGCTGAAGAACGACAGCTTCCCCACGGCGATTGAGGCAATCCGTGCAATCCCGGACATCCTCGGAGACAAGGAAGCGCTAATCAACATCCTGGCCTCGCTCCGCCGCATGGCGGTCGGGTTTGGCATAGCGGTGTCGGTTTCGATCCCACTCGGCCTGTTGATGGGCCGCAGCCGGGCCGTCGCGGCTTTCTTCAATCCGCTCCTGATGGTGATCTACCCGGTGCCGAAGGCAGCCTTGATGCCGATCATCATGCTGTGGCTCGGCGTCGGTGACATCACGAAGACGCTGGTGATCTTCCTCGGCGTCAGCCTGCCCGTGATCTATCACAGCTTCGAGGGCGCCAGGGCGGTGGAAGAGAAGATGCTGTGGTCGGGCGCAGCGATGGGACTTTCGCCTGCGCAACGGCTGGTCCGGATCGTACTGCCGGCGGCGCTGCCGGAAATCTTGACCGGTTGCCGCACCGGACTCGTGCTGGCGCTGATCACGATGATTACCAGCGAGATGATCGCGCGTCAGTCCGGCGCCGGCAACATCTTGTTCAACGCGCTCGACATGGGCCAATACGACACCGTCTTTGCGATGATCATCATCATCGGCGCGATGGGAATCTGCCTGGATGCAATCTTCGAGCGGGTCCGCGCAAGGCTGGTGCGCTGGTCTGAACCGCAGTTCGACTTGCCCTTGAGCTTCTCATAATGCCGCAGCTTCGCTCCACCAGCATCATCCTTGGGCTCGCGCCGATCGTGCTGGTGATCGCGCTGTGGCAGGGCCTCGTATCATTTGGCTTCGCGCCTGCGGTGTTGTTGCCGCCGCCGGGATATGTCTTCGGCAGGCTGCTCCAGCAACTCGTGACATGGACGTTTCAGCAGGAGATCGCGGCGACCCTGATCCGGTTGTTTGCCGGCTTCGCGATTGCGGTCGTGCTCGGTGTCAGCATCGGCATCGCCGCCGCCGCCAGTCCGGCTATCAACGCCGTGGTCCGGCCGATCGTTCGCGTGCTCGCGCCGTTGCCCAAGGTCGCGCTCTATCCAGCATTGCTGCTGCTGCTCGGCTTCGGTCACGGATCGAAGATCACGCTGGTCGCGGCGGATGCACTCTTTCCCATTTTGTTGTCTACTTATTACGGCGCTTCAACGGTGGAGCAGAAGCTGATCTGGTCGGCCATGGCGGCGGGAACGCCGCGCTATCAGATCCTGTTCAAAGTGGTGCTGCCGGCGGCGATGCCGTCGATCCTGACCGGTTGCCGGATCGGCCTTGTCATTTCCTGCATCGTGGTGTTTCTGGCGGAGATGATCACGTCGAGCGATGGGCTCGGACATGTCCTCGTCACGGCGGCCCGGACCTTTCAGGCCGTCGATATGTTCGTGCCGCTGATCACGATCTCGCTGCTGGGCCTGATCCTCAATGGCCTGCTGGGGGCCGTGCGCGCGTACCTGCTGCGGGGTTTCCCCGAAGCATGAACTGACGAAGAAGAAACCAGAAGACCGGGAGTAAGACCATGCTGGCTGATCGCATCGAAGCAAAATGGATCGACGCATTTTGCGAGATTTTTGAGCGATGCGCGGTCAAGGCGGGCGATACCGCGGCGATCCTCTCGGAAACCCAGTCACGTGCGTTGAATGTTCACCTGGCGGAGCTCGCGCTGCTGCGCATGGGCGCGCGACCGTTTCACGTGGTCATGCCGACCCCGCGTAACCGGAATATCGTTCCGGTTCGCTCGACAGGGGCAAGCGAGGCGATCCAGCGGCTTGGCCCGGTGATCACCGCGCTTCAACAGGCGGGCTTTGTGGTGGATTGCACCATCGAGGGCCTGATGCATGCGGTGGAGACACCCGAGATCCTGAAAGCCGGGGCGCGTATCCTGGTGATCTCCAACGAGCATCCCGAGGCGCTGGAACGGATGGTGCCGGATCCCGCACTCGAGAAGCGCGTTCGCGCGGCGGCGAAGATGCTGCGCGGGACCCAGCGGATGCGGGTGACTTCAAAGGCCGGCACGGCGCTCGACGTCGATATGGTCGGCGCGTCCACGGTCGGCGTGTGGGGGTGGACGGACAAGCCCGGTACGCTGGCGCATTGGCCTGGAGGCATCGTCGTCAGCTTCCCCAAGAGCGGAACGATCAATGGCACGCTGGTGATGGCGCCCGGTGACATCAACCTGACCTTCAAGCGTTACCTGACATCGCCGGTGAAGATGACACTGAAGGACGATTATGTCGTCGAGCTGGAAGGCGAGGGCACTGATGCCGCAATGATGCGTGCCTACCTTGCGGCTTGGGGCGATCGGGAAGCCTATGCGGTCTCGCATGTCGGGTTCGGCATGAATCCGGGTGCGCGCTACGAGGCGCTGTCGATGTATGACCAGCGCGACACCAACGGCACCGAAATTCGCGCTGTCTCCGGCAACTTTCTGTTCTCGACCGGTGCCAACGAATTCGCCGGCCGCTACACGGCGGGTCATTTCGATCTGCCGATGATGGGGACGACGATCGAGCTCGATGGCGTCGCCGTGGTGCGTGAAGGGGTGCTTCAGGACGTCTTCGGCTAGGTCCGATCGAGCACAGGCGGGCGAGCCAGGTCAAAGTGCCGGAGCAGGTCGACCATGGCCTGAAGCCGTTTTGTCCGATAGGCGTCGACGTCCATGCCGGAATAGTCGAGAAAGCCCGCACCTGTGCGCAGGCCGATCCGGCCCTCGTGCATGTTCCGCGAAATGACCTCCGGCGCACGATAGCGGTCGCTGCCGAGCGCGCCTTCGAGATAGCGGCTGGCATAGTAGAGGATGTCGCCGCCACCCCAGTCGATGAATTCGAGCAGCCCGAGCACGGCGTAGCGGAAGCCGAAGCCGTAGCGGATCGCCTTGTCGATCTCCTCGGCGCTGGCGACGCCTTCCTCGACCATGCGCGCGGCCTCGTTCATTGCCAGCGCCTGGATGCGCGGGACGATGAAGCCTGGTGTCGCCGCGCAGACCACCGGCACCTTGCCGATGCCTTCGAGTAGCGCCTTGACGTCCTCGATGATGGCGGGATCGGTGGCCTTGCCTGGCGAAACCTCGACCAGCGGGATCAGATAGGCCGGATTGAGCCAGTGCACATTGAGGAAGCGGCGAGGATTCACGATCGCGCCCGAGAGATCGTCGACAAGGATGGTCGACGTCGTCGATGCGATGATCGTATCGGGGCCGACTTGTTTTGAGGCCGCCCCCAGCACATCCCGCTTGAGCTCGACGACCTCGGGGACTCCTTCAAAAACAATTCCCGCATCGGACAGTGCCACCTCGCTCTGGCTGGCCGGCACCACCGAGACCCGCGCAATGAGCGGATCAACATCCGCCTCGGTCAATAGCCCCAGCTTCGACAGGCTGGCAAAGGTCTTGCTGATTTCGCCGAGCGCATCGGCCTGCAGCCTGGCGAAATCTTCCACTGAACGGGCCTTGATGTCGATCATCGTGACCGTATGCCCCGCATAGGCAAACGCGACGGCGATGCCGCGGCCCATGCGGCCGGCGCCGAGACAGGCGATGATGGCTCGGCTGGTCATCGCTTAAAATCCCTTGCGAAGAAGCGTTTGCAATGCGGTTTTGTCGAGATTGCCGAGTCCCAGCGTCTCGAGGGTCCGGCCGCCTTGCGCGAAATCCTCACCGCAAACTGCGCCGCCAATGGCCAGGAATGCCTTGGCCAGCGGCGTAGCCACGCGCGCCAAGCCGGCGACGGAGACCAGCAGCGATAGCCCAAGCCGCAAATCTTCTCTCATATAGCGGTGCTCGGTCAGCACGATCCGCTCGCGCCAGTCGCCGGAATCGGTCAGCCGGTCATGCGAGCCGCGGCCGTACATCCAGATCTCGCCTTCCTTGGCATAATGATGGGCGAGCGGAAAATGCGGTGCGCCATATCCGAGCGCCTCACGCACGGCAATCCGTTCGCCGTCGAGCGCGTCGGTGACCCTGCGAATCGCGGCTTGCGTTCCTTCCTTGTGGATGTCCCACTTTTCGAAATGCTCGATCGAGCCTGCATTCATGACGATCAGCGGCGGATGGATAATCGGGCCTGCGTTCATCAGCGCCCCCGAAAGAGCGTCTCCGCACGGCTCGATTGCGCCGGGGAAAGCCTGTCCGATCACCTCAAGTGCGCGCGGCGCCTGATCGAGCGGGAAAATGCCGACCGGCAGTCGCTTGGCGCGGATGGTGATCGCGACCTCGAACGCGCCGTGCTTGCGGGTTAGCCAGGGCAAGGTCCCGGTTTCGGCAAAGCTCGCCTTGGCGTGGTTGCCCGCATCCCGCGCAGCCTGGGCGAAGATCATCGAGCCGAAGGTCGCCGGCGGCAGAAACACGACCTGTCCATCCCGCAGATGTGGAGCAAGCAGGCGTGCGATATCAGTCTGCGCGAAGGCGGGGGCAGGGCACAGGATCAGCTCTGCACCGTTGACGGCCTCGGCGATGCCGGTCGTCACCAGCGCCAATTTCACGTTATGACGGCCGTTATGATCTTTCACCAGGACGCGCGAGCCGGCGGCGCGATGTGCTGCGACCTGATCCGCGTCGCGGCGCCAGAGCCGGACCTCATGTCCCGACAGCGCAAAATCGCCTGCGGCCGCGAAAGAGCCGTTTCCTCCCCCCAGAACCGCAATCTTCAAGATGCTTCTCCTTGCGTGCGCGATTGCGCATCAAGCTGTTTCAGCAGGAAATGCTGGACCTTGCCGAGCGCTGTGCGCGGCAGGTCCGTGACGAAAATGATGTCGCGCGGAACCTTGTAGCGGGCGAGCTGGGCCTGGAGATGCACTTTCAACGCGTCTGCTTCCAGTCGACCGCCGGATCGCGGGATCACATAGGCGATAGGCACCTCGTCCCAGCGTGGATCGGGCCGGCCGATCACGGCGCATTCGCTGACATCGGGATGTTCGAGCAGGACGCGTTCGACCTCCGCCGGATAGATGTTCTCGCCGCCGGAAATGATCATGTTCTTCTTGCGGTCGCGCACCCAGAAATAGCCGTCCGCGTCGCACAGGCCGATATCGCCGGTATGATACCAGCCGTCGTGCAGCGCATCGCGCGTGGCGTCCGCATTGCCCCAATATTCGAAGAACACGTTCGGGCCGCGCACCGCGATCTCGCCCGGTGCGCCCGCCGGCACCTCGTTGCCGGCCTGATCAATCACTTTCGCTTCGCAGCACAGGCCGGCAAGTCCGGTCGAGCCCGCGCGCGAGAGATCGCCACCAAGCCGGGTGTAGACTGCAATGGGGCATGTTTCCGTCGAGCCGTAGACCTGGAGCACCGGGACGCCACGCGCGACGAAACGGTCGATCAGATGCGGCGGCACGATGGTCGAGCCGGTCGCGACGGCTTTGAGTGACGAAAGGTCGGTCGTGGTCCAGGCGGGATGCTCGCTTACGGCCTGGATGATCGCCGGCACCATCACGGTCAAGGTCGGCCGCTCCCGTTCGATGGCTGCAAGCGCGGTGTCCGGCGTGAAGCGTGCGTGAACCGTGACCATCGCGCCCAGCTGGAGCGCCGCCGTGGTCTGGATGTTGAGGCCACCGACGTGGAAGAACGGCAGCAGCGTCAGCACATGGTCGTCAGACGTCATGTTGTGCATGTGTTGGCTCATGACGCCGTTCCAGAACAACGCCTCCTGGCGCAGCACCGCGCCTTTCGGTCGTCCGGTCGTTCCCGATGTGTAGACAATGAGGAGCGGGCAGGAGAGATCGGTGTGCGGGTTGCGGCCGGTGCCCCGGCTCCGAGCCAACAGGTTTTCGAACGTCGTGCCGTGAGGCGGTTCGAAATCGAGCCCGACAATTGCAGTGCCCTCGAGCTCGGCAAGAATTCCCTCAAATGCCTGCTCGAGCACCAGGACCTTGGCGCCGGCATCATTGAGGATGAAAAGCTGCTCGGCGACAGCCAGCCGCCAGTTCAGGGGCACCAGCATCGCGCCGAGTCGCGCGCAGGCATAGAGCAGAACCAGATAGTCCGGCCGGTTCAGACCGAGGATGGCCACGCGGTCGCCCCGGGCGACGCCGAGCTCCTGCTTCAATGTCGCCGCCGTTCGTTCGATCCGTGCAGCGAACGCTGCATAGCTCAACCGTTCGCCTTCGAAGGCGATGGCTGTCTTGTCTGGCGCGAACGCCGCGTTGCGATCGATCAGACTACAGAGGTCCACCGTCAGTCGTCCGTTTCGCCGGCCTCGTACAGTGCCTCGCGCCCGATCCGGTCGAGGCAGAGCTCGGCTGTCCAGGGCAACATCAGCGAGCCGCAGCGGCTGTCGCGATAGATCCGCTCGAGCGGCAGCGAGCGGAGCATAGCCTGACCGCCACAGGTGCGGATCGCGAGCGCGGCGAGCTCATTGGCGCCCTCCATCACCGAATATTGCGCGGCATAGGCGCGCAGCACCTGCTCCTTGCTCGGGTTGGCTCGCGCCTCGGTGACCGCCTGGAACCAGATTGCCTTGATCTGCTCGAGCTTGATCTGCATCTGCGCGACCGCAATCTGCTTGGTCGGATACATCCTGCGCTTAACCGGCGGCATGCCCGGTACTTCGCCGCGCAAATATCGCACGGTGAAGTCATAGGCGGCTTGCGCAAGGCCCATATAGGTCGGCGACAGCGTCAGGAACATGTGCGGCCAGCGCATCGCGGCCTGGAAATAGACGCCCCGCGGCATCAGCGCCGAATCTGCCGGCACGAACACGTCCCTGAACAGCAGCGTGCGCGAGACCGTTCCGCGCATGCCGAGCGGATCCCAGTCGCCGACGACCGAAACGCCTTCCGATTTTGCAGGGATGGCGAGGTAAAGCGTGTTGCGGCGCGAAGCCTTCTCGCCTTCCTCGATCTCGGTGCAGAGAACGCCGTAATAGTCCGCATGGCCGGAGAGTGATGCAAAGATCTTCTTGCCGTTGACGATCCAGCCGCCCTCGACCGGCCTTGCTTCCGTGCCGAAAGCGACCCCGCCTGCCGCTGCCGCGCCGCCCTCAGAGAAGGGCTGCGAATAGATCGCGCCGTCCTCGACGATGCGCTTGTAGTGGACTGCACGCCGCCCCTCGTGCTCGTTCCGGGTCTCTGCATCCATGTCGAGATCGTCGGCGAGCGGGCCCGACCACAGCGTCGAGCAGACATGCATGTTCCACGTGAGCGCAGTCGCGCCGCAATACCGGCCGATTTCGGCTGCCGCGAGGGCGTAGGTTTGATAATTCGCTCCGAGGCCGCCGTGCTTCTTGGGCACGGCAATACCGAGCAGGCCGACGCGATGCAGGTCGCGATAATTCTCGGACGGGAAAATCGCCTCGCGATCGTAAGTCGCGGCGCGGTCGGCGAACACGCTCTGGCCGATCTCGCGCGCCCGGGCGATGATGCCGGCCTGCTCGTCGCTCAGTCGGAATGCGACGGGATCGAAGATCGGTGCATCCAGCGCGACCTTGTCACTCGCGCCGATGGTCTTGCTGACTTGCATGGTCATGGCGCAGTCATCCTACGTGTTGATCGCGACGGAGTTCAGGAACCGGCCGAGGGCCTCGTCAAAGGCATCGGGGCGCTCAAGGTTTGCAAGATGGCCGACACCGGCCAACTCGACATACTCGGCAGATGGAATGTAGGTCGCCGTCTTCGCCATCATTGGCGCTGGCGCGTTGTTGTCCTTAGAGCCGGACAGCAGCAGCGTCGGGATGGAAATGTCCTTGAGGGTGCTGCGTTGGTCGAAGCCAATCAACGCCAGCATCATGGCGCGATAGCTCGCCTCGGGCACGCTTGCCATGCACTCGCGTGCAAGCTCCATTCCCCTGGGATCAGGATCGTCGCCCACCAGTTCCTTCACCAGAGAGGGCGCCAGCGACTTCATCGTTTCGCCGCGATCGAGCGGCCCCAGCCGTGCGGCGATAAACGATGTCTGCCAACCGCCGTCGGCCTTGCCGAAGGCGGGGCTGGTCTGCGCCAGCACGACCGCGCGCGCCGGTTTCGCGGATTGCACCAGCCATTGCTGAACGATCATGCCGCCGATGGAATGCCCGACCAGAATTGGCTTGCTCGCACCAAGCTGCTCGATGAATCGCTGAAGCGTATCCGCCAGGGCAGCGATGCTGACGCTGGAGAGCGGCGCCGATCCGCCATAGCCCGGCATGTCCCATGCAATCGCGTGGAAGCGGTCGCCGAATCTGGCAAGCTGCTGCCGCCAGGCCCGTGCCGCACCGCCGATGCCATGCAGGAAAATCAGAGGTGTCCCGCCCGGATCGCCCGCTGCTTCATAGGCGAAGCGGCCGTCCTTTGTTATCATTGGCGCAGGCTGCGACACGCGACATCCTTTTGTCCGGCCCTTCGATGCTAACAGGCCTGTGAGGGATGGGAAGAGATAATTTTATACTTAAAGCAATTTTCGGGCCGGGGTCCGGCGTGCGGCTGTTTGCGGCCGAGTCGAGCTTTGTTTGCAAAAGTTTGAAGGTTAAAATATATCGAGAAGAGCGATCAGCAGAATGCAAGGAAGCCAGCGCATGTCCGGATTACCGCATTCGCCGCACGCGCTGGTGACCGGTGGCGGTCGCGGCATTGGTCGCGCCATCGCAGCAGCGCTCGTCGAGGCCGGTGCAACGGTGACCGTCCTTGGGCGGAACGCTGCGACGCTTGAAGAGGCTGTCAGCGCAGGGGCAGCGCATTTTGCGGCCGTCGCCGACGTCTCGGACGAAACCTCATTGAAAACGGCCATCGCTGACGCGAGCGCGCGGAAGCCGATCGATATTCTGATCGCCAACGCGGGAAGCGCCGAGTCTGCGCCGTTCTCCAAATCCGACAGCGCCCTGTTCGCGCGCATGATGGATGTCAATTTCATGGGCGTGGTCCATGCTGTCAGCGCTGTGCTGCCCGGGATGAAGGACCGTCCCTATGGTCGTATCGTCGCGATCGCGTCCACGGCGGGGCTCAAGGGATACGCCTATGTCAGTGCTTACACCGCGGCCAAGCACGCTGTGGTCGGTCTCGTGCGGTCTCTCGCTCTCGAGATGGCCGGCAGCAACGTGACCGTCAACGCGGTGTGTCCCGGTTTCACCGACACCGATCTCGTCGCCGGCAGCATCGAGAACATCATGAAAAAGACGGGGCGGAGCCGCGAGCAGGCCATTGCTGAGCTCGCGAAACATAATCCGCAAGGGCGATTGATCTCTCCTCGGGAGGTCGCGGATGCCGTGCTCTGGCTGTGCGGCGAGGGCGCCGGCGCAATCACCGGGCAGGCAATCGCTGTTGCCGGTGGTGAGATTTAGCGCGCTTGGCAAAGGCGCGGAGCAAGGAAGCCAAGGAGATCGTATGAGCAGACCGGCCAATCCCGTGACCTTACCGCTTGCGGACTATTCGCCGCAGCACTTCCTGCTGGCCGTCGTCGATGGTGTTGCAACCGTGACGCTCAATCGTCCGGAACGAAAGAATCCGTTGACCTTCGAGAGCTATCGCGAACTGACCGATTTCTTTCGCGCCTGCGCGTTCGACGATGCGGTCAAGTCCATCGTCATGACCGGCGCTGGCGCCAATTTCTCGTCCGGCGGCGATGTGTTCGAGATCATCGGTCCGCTCGTGAAGATGGACACCAAGGGGCTGACGGCGTTTACGCGGATGACCGGCGACCTCGTCAAGGCGATGCGGGCCTGCCCGCAGCCGATCGTTGCCGCGGTTGAAGGCATCTGTGCCGGCGCGGGCGCGATCATCGCCATGGCGTCGGACATGCGGCTTGCGGCGAGCGGGGCCAAGGTCGCATTCCTCTTCAACAAGGTCGGCCTTGCCGGTTGTGACATGGGCGCCTGCGCGATCCTGCCGCGGATCATCGGACAGTCCCGCGCCTCCGAGTTGCTCTACACCGGCCGGTTCATGACCGCGGAGGAGGGCGAGCGCTGGGGCTTCTTCAGCCGCCTCGTCATCCCGGAGCAGGTGCTGCCCCAGGCGCAGCTACTGGCCAAGCAGATTGCGGAGGGCCCGACCTTTGCCAACACCATGACCAAGCGGATGCTGGCCATGGAATGGGCGATGTCGGTGGAGGAGGCGATCGAGGCGGAAGCTATTGCTCAGGCGCTGTGCATGACGACGGCCGATTTCGAACGGGCCTTCGAGGCTTTCGCCAACAAGGTCAAGCCGGTCTTCAGGGGCGATTAAGCCGGGCTTTGCCGGCAGCCTGCCGCAATGGGGACTTGCGCGCAATTATTTTAGGCTTAAAATAGTTTCGCCGGGTTGAATTGGCGAGGCTCCCATGAAAGTCGCGATCATCGGTGGCGGACCTGCGGGTCTCTACGCTGCGATCCTGCTGAAGAAGCAGCGGCCGAGCGCCGAGATCGCGGTATACGAGCGCAATCGCGCCGACGACACCTTCGGCTTCGGCGTGGTGTTCTCGGACGCCACGCTTGATAATTTCGAGAAGCACGATCTTCCCAGCTATCGCCGCATCACCCAGGAATTCGCCTACTGGGATGACATCGCCGTGCACTTCCGCGGAACTGTCCATCGGGTCGGCGGCAACGGCTTTTGCGGCTGCTCGCGGCAGAAGCTGCTCCTGATCCTCCAGGCGCGCGCGCGCGAACTGGGCGTCGTCCTGAATTTCGAAGCGGACGTCGAGGACGAATCCCGCTTCGCCGACGCCGATCTCATCCTGCTCGCGGACGGCATCAACAGCCGCTTTCGCGACAAATATGTCGATCATTTCGAGCCGGAAGTCGATCTCCGTGCCAACAAGTTCGCCTGGATGGGCTCGACCAGGCCGCTGGATGCCTTCACCTTCATCTTCCAGGAGACGGAGTGCGGGCCGTTCATCGCCCATGCCTATCAATATGAAGCCGGGCACTCCACCTGGATTTTCGAGACCGATCCGGAGACGTTCGAACGCGCCGGGCTGACAGGGTTGAACGAGACCCAGTCGGCTGCGCGAATGGCGGAGATCTTCGGCTGGTTCCTCGATGGGCACCAACTGCTCACCAACCGCTCGACGTGGCGCAACTTCCCGATGATCCGCAGCAAGCGCTGGGTCAAGGACAACATGGTTCTGCTCGGCGACGCCAAGGCGAGCGCGCATTTCTCGATTGGCTCAGGCACCAAGCTCGCAATGGAAGACGCGATCGCGCTGGCTGACGCAATGGACAAGGCACCCAGCATCAAGGCCGCGCTGGACGTCTATGAGCACGGCCGCCGCGAAGAGGTCGAGAAGACGCAGCACGCCGCCGACGTCTCGCTGGTCTGGTTCGAGCATGTCGACCGCTTCTGGGATTTCGATCCGGTGCAGTTCGCCTTCGGCGTGATGACGCGCTCGAAGGCGATCACCTATGACAATCTGAAACTCCGCGCCCCCGACTTCGTGGCGGAGGTCGAAAGATCGTTTGCCAAGCGTGTTCGTGATAGCGGTTTCGAAGTCGACACCGAGAAGCCGATGGCGCCGCTGTTCCAGCCGTTCCGGCTGCGTGAGATGGAGATCGCCAATCGCGCCGTGGTGTCGCCGATGTGCATGTATTCGGCGAAAGAGGGCATGCCGACCGATTTCCACCTGGTGCATTACGGATCGCGCGCGATCGGTGGCGCCGGTCTGATCTTCACGGAGATGACCTGCGTTGCCCGCGACGCCCGCATCACGCCCGGCTGCACAGGACTGTGGAATGACGAGCAGGAGGCATCCTGGCGGCGCATTGTTGATTTCGTCCATGCCAATTCAGCCGCAAAAATCTGCCTGCAACTGGGGCACGCCGGGCGCAAGGGTGCGACCAGGCTGATGTGGGACGGCATGGATCGTCCGCTCGAGGAGGGTGGCTGGGAGGTGTTTTCGGCATCGCCGCTGCCCTATTTCCCCGACAGTCAGGTTCCGCGCGAGCTCGATCGGGCCGGCATGAACGTAGTGAGAGATGCTTTCGTCGCGGCGGCCGAGCGCGGCGAACGCTGCGGCTTCGACATGCTCGAATTGCACTGCGCCCACGGCTATCTGCTTGCGAGCTTCATCTCGCCGCTGACGAACACCCGCACGGATGAGTATGGCGGCTCGCTCGCCAATCGTTTGCGCTTTCCGCTCGAAATCTTCGAGGCGCTGCGGGCCGTGTGGCCGTCGCACAAGCCAATGTCGGTGCGCATTTCCGCGACCGACTGGGCCGAGGGTGGCATCGGCGGCGACGACGCGGTGGCGATCGCGCGCGCCTTTGCCGAGGCCGGCGTCGATCTCGTCGACGTCTCGACCGGGCAGACCGTGCGCGATGCGCAGCCGATCTATGGCCGCATGTTCCAGACCCCGTTCTCCGACCAGGTCCGCAATGAGGCGCGCGTGGCCACGATGTGCGTCGGCAATATCACGACGGCGGACCAGGCCAACACCATCCTGGCTGCGGGCCGGGCGGACCTCGTTGCGCTCGGGCGGCCGCATCTAGTCGATCCCTTCTTCACCATGCGGGCGGCGGCTTGGTACGGGGCGGACGACGCGTTCTGCCCGCCGCAATATCTTCCCGGAAAAGATCAGATTTTCCGCAACAGCGTGCGCGACCGGCAGGATCTCGAGGAGCTGAGAATTAAGGCTAAGCCCAAGACCCGGGCCGAGCTCAAGGCGGAGGCGACAAAGCCGCTTGCGGCGGAGTGACCGCCCGTGCGAATTTGGCCGCGTTGCCTGGTGTGTACCGAGTGGAGTGAGGGCGATGAAGGCGATTATCGTCGGTGGCGGTATCGGTGGTCTCACCACCGCATTGATGCTGCGCTCGCGGGGCCTCGCTTGCGAGATCTTCGAGCAGTCCGACACCATCCGCGAGCTTGGCGTCGGCATCAACACGCTGCCGCATGCCATGCGCGAGCTGGCAGGCCTCGGTTTGCTCCAGCAGCTTGACGATGTCGCGATCCGGACCGACCAGCTCTATTACCTCAACCGTCACGGCCAGGAAGTCTGGCGCGAGGCCCGCGGCATCGACGCCGGCCACGATGTGCCGCAATTCTCGATCCACCGCGGTCGCCTTCAGGGCGTCATCCATCGGGCTGTCGAGGAGCGGCTCGGGCCGGAGGCCATCCACACCGGCTGCCGCCTCGGTGCCTTCACGCAGGACGAGAGCGGCGTCACCGCGTACTTCTTCGACCGCTCAGGCGCGCACATCCATACCGCGCGCGGCGACATCCTGATTGGTGCCGACGGCATCCATTCGCGGGTCCGCGACACGCTGTTCCCGAGCGAGGGGCCGCCGTGCTGGAACGGTCTGATGCTGTGGCGCGGTGCGCGGGATTGGCCGCTATTCCTTACCGGCAAGTCGATGATCGTCGCCGGTGGCCTCAACGCCAAGGTGGTGATCTATCCCATTGCGGAGGGATCGAGTCCGGCGAGCCGCCTCACCAACTGGGCGGTGCTGGTGAAGGTGGGCGAGGGCAATGCCCCGCCGCCACGCAAGGAAGACTGGTCGCGGCCGGGCCGTCGCGAGGAGCTGATGCCGCATGTGGCGCGCTTCTCGGTGCCTTACGTCGACGTGAAGAGCCTGATTTCGGCCACGCCCGAGTTCTACGAATACCCGACTTGCGACCGCGATCCGTTGCCCTATTGGTCGTCGGGCAGAGTCACGCTGCTCGGCGATGCCGCGCATCCGATGTATCCGGTTGGCTCCAACGGCGCTTCGCAGGCCATCCTCGACGCGCGCTGCCTCGCTGACGCGCTGGTGCGCGCCGAGCATCCGCGCCAGGCATTGCTTGAATACGAAAAGAAGCGCCTGCCGATGACCGCGGATATCGTCCGCTCCAATAGGCGTGGCGGTCCCGAAGGCGTCATCGACGCCGTCGAGCAGCTCGCGCCTGATGGTTTCGACAATGTCGACAACGTGCTGAGCTATTCCCAGCGCGAGGCGATCGTGCGCGGCTATGCCACCAAGGCCGGCTTCGCCGCAGTGCCGGGACTTGCGGCGGTGCGGGCTTAAGATGCCCTGCTAGCCGCCGGGAGGTGGCGGCAGGAAGTGGATGTTGAACTCGGCGGCCATCGCCACCACGTCTTCGGGCTTCTGTTCCTTCATGTTGTGGAGGCCCCAGAACAGGTCGAACAGCTTGCGGGTCGGTGACACCCAGAACAGCACCTTCGCGGTCTGCTCCGATTTGTTGAAGATGCCGTGCGGCACACCCATGCCGAGCCGGATCAGGTCGCCCGCGGTCGCCTGCGACTCGGAATTGCCGAGCATGAAATCGAGCTTGCCCTCCAGCATGTAGAGATATTCATCCTGGTCGGGATGGATGTGCGGCGGCACGAACGTGCCCGGTGGCAGCGTCGCATGCCAGGAGAAGCTGTGCTCCGTGTTGCTCTTCGGCACATAGGTCTGGCCAAGAATGTTCCAGGAGATGCCCTGGATTCCCTCATTGGCCCGTGTAATGCCGGTGATTTCGCTCTTCATTGTGATCCTCCCTCAACGCGACGTGCGGCTTAGTTCGCCGCCTTGCAGTCCTTGGCGTAGCGGTCGCCGTAATTCTCGAAGACTTTCTGGACGATCTCGGTCTGGAACTTGCCGTCCGCGCGCTTGGCGACCTTGGTCAGGTAGAAATCCTGGATCGGATAACCATTGGTGTTGAACTTGAAGGTGCCGCGCAGCGAGGTGAAGTCGGCCTTTTTCAGAGCGGCCGCGACCGCATCCTTGTTCGAGAGATCGCCCTTCACGGCCTTGACGGCGCTGTCGATCAGCATCGCGGCATCATACGCCTGGAAGGCGTAGGTGCCGGGCACGCCGTTATAGGCGGCCTCGTAGGCGGCAACGAACTTCTTGTTCTGGGGATTGTCGAGATTGGGCGCCCAGTTCGCGCCGCCGAACATGCCGACCGCAGCGTCCTGTTGCGCCGGCAAGGTCGATTCATCCACCGTGAAAGCCGAGAGCACCGGAATGCTGTCGGCGAGGCCAGCCTGTTTGTATTGCTTCACGAGATTGACCCCGAGGCCGCCGGGCATGAACGTGAAGAGAGCATCCGGTTTCTGCGATGAAATCTTGGAAAGCTCCGGCTGGAAGTCCAGCGTGTTGAGCGGCATGTAGGATTCCTCGACGATCTCACCCTTGTAGTCGAGCTTGAAGCCGGCGACCGAGTCCTTGCCGGCCTGATAATTCGGCACCATCAGATACATGCGCTTGTAGCCGCGATCCTGCGCGACCTTGCCGAGGATTTCGTGCACCTGATCGTTCTGGTACGAGGTCACGTAGAAGAACGGGTTGCAATCCTTGCCGGCAAAAGTGGATGGGCCGGCATTGGGGCTGATCAGGAAGGTTTTCGATTCGGTCACCGGCCGGTGGATCGCCTGAAGGATGTTGGAGAAGATCGGGCCGACCACGAAGTCGACCTTGTCGCGCTCCAGCAGACCCTTGACCTTGGTGACCGCAGCGTCCGGCTTCAATTCGTCGTCGACCACGACGACCTCGAGTTCGCGACCGCCCATCTTGCCGCCGAGATCCTTGACCCCGAGCGCAAAGCCGTCGCGAACCTGTTGGCCGAGTGCAGCGGCGGGTCCCGACAGGGTCACGATCACACCCAGCTTGATTTTTTCCTGGGCGAGGGAAGGGCTCACCGCGGTGCCAAGCAGCAAGGCGGCCGCGGCCAACGTCATTTGCGTCTTCATGATCTGTCCCCCGTGATAACAGGACTTGCGCTGCAAGCCGCTACTTCAATCCAAGTTTATGCCGATGATTGCTGCCGCGGCAAGCGAGCTCAAAGCATCGTCATCCGGCGGGCAGCGGCGCATGCAAGTGGCGCGCCAATTATTTGAAGCCTAAAGAAATCGGCATGCGGTTGATTGTTGCGGCTTTACGCTTGCAGCCGGCGTCGATTTATTTGAAGCTCAAAACGTGGGGGATCCGTGCCGGGCGCCAATGCCGGCCGTGAGTGACTGCATCAACATGCTCGATTCCGAGACCAAGGCCGTCGAAACTCCGGAGGATCACGCCGAAGAGCTTCGGCTGTGGCTGCGCCTCTTGACCTGCACGACCCTGATCGAGGGCGAGGTTCGTGGCCGGTTGCGGCAGCGCTTCGACGTCACATTGCCCCGTTTCGACCTGATGGCGCAGCTCGACAAGGCACCCGACGGCATGACGCTGTCCGACGTCTCCAAGCGCATGATGGTCTCGAACGGCAACGTCACCGGTCTGGTCGAGCGCCTCGTGGAATCCGGTCATCTCGACCGCCGCACGTCGGAGACGGACCGCCGCGTCCAGGTGATCCGGCTGACTAAACTCGGTCGCGCCGAGTTTCGCAGAATGGCCGCGGAACACGAAACTTGGATCGCCGATCTCTTCGCCGATCTGACGCCGAAGGATGTGCGCGAATTGATGCGGCTGCTCGCCAAGACCAAGGCATCGGCGCAGAAATCGGCCGCTCGCCGCCGGATTTAGGTCCGCGGCTGAGGCACCCACCAATCCCGTTTGCCGCCGGAAAAAGCACGGGATGCCCAAAATCCGCTATTGCGCGAAATTGCTTTAAGCCTAAAATGTTTCCGAGTGCTGCCGGGTGCTTTCCATGCTGAAAGGAGCGTGCGATGGCCAACGCCGCCAAGGTTCAAATCTCGGGCTCGCATGGCGACAATGCCGCGACAGCCCATGTCGATGCGTTCGCGCGGCAGCATCTTCCGCCACGCGAGCTCTGGCCGGAATTCATCTTCACACGACCGGAACTGCAATATCCGCCCCGCCTGAACTGCGTCAGCTATTTCCTAGACCGCTGGGTCGAGCAGGGACATGGCGACGCTGCCTGCGTGATCAGCCCCGCCGTCAGCTACACCTATCGTGAGCTGCAAACCTTCGTGAACCGCATCGCCAATGTGCTGGTCGGCAAGCTTGGTCTCGTCACCGGCGGGCGCGTGCTGCTTCGCTCGGCCAACAATCCGATGATGGTCGCGACCTATCTGGCGGTGATCAAGGCTGGAGGCATTGTCGTGGCGACGATGCCGCTGTTGCGCGCCAAGGAGCTGTCCTATCCGATCCAGAAGGCGGAGATCACACTCGCGCTCTGCGATGGCAAGCTCGCCGAGGAAATGGAGAAAGCGAAAGCCGCAGCCCCCAGCCTCAAGCGCGTGGTCTATTGGGGCACCGGCAGCGGCGACTCGCTCGAGGCGCTGATGGGGGATGCAAGTCCGGAGTTCAAAGCTGTCGATACTGCATCCGACGACGTCTGCCTGATCGCTTTCACGTCGGGCACGACCGGCGATCCCAAGGGCACCATGCATTTCCACCGTGACATGCTGGCGGTCTGCGATGGTTATGCGCGCAACATCTTGCGGGCGGAGCAGACGGATCGCTTCGTCGGCTCGGCACCGCTCGCCTTCACGTTTGGCTTCGGCGGCGTGCTGTTTCCGATGCACATCGGCGCCTCCTTCGTTGTTCTGGAGAAGACGGCGCCCGACGACATTCTGAATGCGATCGAGCAGTACAAGACCACGGTCTGCTTCACCGCGCCGACCGCGTACCGGGCGATGATTGGCAAGCTTCCGGGCCGCGATATTTCCTCGCTTCGCAAATGCGTGTCCGCCGGCGAGACGCTGCCCAAGCCGACATTCGATGCCTGGCTGAAGGCGACCGGGATCAAGCTGATGGACGGCATCGGCTCGACCGAGCTGCTGCACATCTTCATCAGCGCGACCGAAGACGAGATCCGCCCCGGTGCGACGGGCAAGCCGGTGCCGGGGTATGATGCGAAGATCGTCGACGATTCCGGCAATGATTTGCCGCCGGGCACGATGGGACGGCTCGCGGTCCGCGGGCCGACCGGATGCCGCTATCTCGCCGACGAGCGGCAGCGCAAATACGTCCAGAACGGCTGGAACATCACGGGCGACACCTATCTGATGGATAGCGACGGCTATTTTTGGTATCAGTCGCGCTCGGACGACATGATCGTGTCGGCCGGCTACAACATCGCAGGCACGGACGTCGAGGCGGCGCTGCTCACGCATCCCTCGGTCGTCGAATGCGGGGTCGTCGGCGCGCCAGACGAGGCGCGCGGCATGATCGTTAAGGCCTATGTCGTTGCCGCGCCGGGCGTAACGCCGGATGCCGAGCTCGTGGCTGCGTTGCAGGAGCATGTCAAACGCGAGATCGCGCCCTACAAATATCCGCGCGCGATCGAGTTCGTGACGCAACTACCGAAGACCGAGACCGGCAAACTAAAGCGCTTTGCCCTGCGGCAACTGGCGCAGACCGCGGTGCCGTCCTCCGGCGTCGCGGCGGAATGAGAAGGATAGAGAATTGTCAGTGACCACGCCGAAAGGCCCGCACCTCGCGGTGCTGCCGACAACAGCCGAGGATAAAACCCGCTCCAGGGCGCAGGTGCTCCAGCCGTCCGGTTGGCCGGTACCGAAAGGCTATGCCAACGGCATGGCCGCCGAGGGACGCATCGTCGTCACTGGCGGCGTCATCGGCTGGGATGACGAGGAGCGTCTCGCGGAGGGTTTTGTCGCGCAGGTGCGCCAAACCCTAGGCAACATCGCCGCGATCCTTGCGGAGGCCGGCGCGCAGCCCGAGCATCTGGTGCGCCTGACCTGGTACGTCGTCGACATGGACGAGTACCTGACGAACCTGAAAGAGCTCGGCAAGGCCTACCGCGCGATCTTCGGCGCGCACTACCCGGCGATGGCGCTGGTTCAGGTCGTCCGGCTCGTCGAGAAGGCGGCGCGCGTCGAAATCGAAGCCACCGCCGTCATTCCGCGCTGAGCCGACGGCTGGCCCAGCTCGTCTTTTTTAGGTTCGCCTTGGCGAGATCACCTAGTCCTCAGGCTCCGCATCCGGCGCAAGATCGGCGGAGCGGAACGGCTTGGCCTTGTCGAGTTTCCGGTAGGCGCGCGAGGCGGTCCGCAACAGTTTCTTTTCGCGCTTGCGGTTGAGGAAGCGAATGCCCGCCTCGGGAACGGCCTCGTTCAATGACGCCGCCAAGGTTTGCCCTCGCGCATCGTCATTCAATCGCCCGAGGGACTTTTGCGCCTTGCGCAATTGCTTGAGGATCGACTGTTGCTTTGTCAGCGACTCGTCTACGAACAGGTCCTCGAGCGACTCGATCGAATAGGTCAGCCGTTTGTTGAGAAGCCGCAGCTTGTGCCGTTTCTCGACGTCGAGCTCGCGCAATTTTCGCGCTTTCTTGAGCAGCGTCTTTTCCCATTCCGTGAGTTTCGCTGTTGCGTGGTCGGCGAGCGTGCAGCGGCGTAGCCTGATAGCTTCCTTGCTGCGCCGGGTCGACCAGGGGCCGCTCTCGATCCAGGCTGACGTCTGCGCGACGAGATGGCGATACCGCGCGGATTGCAGCGCGCGCGCCAACTGGCGATGGCTCTCGGCGCGCTTCTCGTCCCAGTGCTGGAGCTCGGCAATCACGGTCAACTCGCCGCCACTTTCGGCGATGACCCGCTCGATCGCCACGTCGAGGTCCCGCACCATGCCGAGCTGGCTGTTCAGCCATTTCAGTTCGGTCCAGACCTCCGGCCGAAGGGCGTCGTCGACCATCGGCGAGAAGAAGCGGATGGCGGTGCGCAGATGCGTCAGTGCAATCCGGATCTGGTGCAGTGCCTCGGGATCGCCGCGGCAGGTGCCGTCATGCTGGGCGCGAACGGCGGCGAGGTGACGGCGGGCGATGATCCGGAACGCCGTGTCGCAGACCATGCCGGGGCTGAGGCGGCCGGGCAGGGCATTGCGCCTCGCCGCAGGCTTGACGCGCGCGGCCGTCGAACTCGTGCTGGGTCGCGCCATTTGCAGATTGCCTTACTTGCTCTCGGCGATCGCGTCCCGGCAGTTCTGGAGCGTCTGGTCTTGCGTCCCGGATGCATCGATGGTCGCCCAACCGACATGGCCGATATTATAGTGCTCTTGCAACGCGGCAACCTCTTGCGTGGCGTCGGATGCGTCGCCCCGGCGGCCCCCGATCCGCGCCTGCCGGGTCGCGAGGTCTGCAATCAGAAATAGGCCGCTCAGCGGCACGTTGCGCTCGCGCGCCAGTGCGGCAACCGCGTCTCGTTCGTCCTCACGGGCGAACACGCCGTCGATGATCGCTGAATGGCCTTGCGCCAGCACCCGCCCGGCGTGCTGAGCCAACGTGTCGTAAACGCGGGCCGTGACCTCGGGTGTGTATGCGGATGCCGACAGCCGGTCCGTTTCCTCGACCCCTAACATCTGCTTGCGGACGAGGTCGCTGCGCAGCACGACGGCCCCCGGCTGCGGCGTAACGTCCGGCGCGAGCGCGCGTGCCAAAATCGTCTTTCCGGTGCCTGACAATCCGCCGATTGCAATCAGCCGGGGAGCGGGCGGCTGGATCAGCGCGCGGGCGAGGCCAAAATAGCGTCGTGCCTGGTCGAGAATACTGGGATCATCGGAATGCGGCGGCTTCAGCCGTGCCAGCGCGACCTGGGCGCGGATCGCCGCCCGGATGGACATGAACAGCGGCAGTGCGGAGAGCGCGTCGAGATTTTCGACCGGAGTCGCGGCGAGATAGCAGTTCAGCACGATATTGGCCGCGCGTGGCTGATCGTGGTGCAACAGGTCCATCAATCCGAATGCGAGATCGTAGAGCACGTCGGTGGTTGCGATCCGGGCGTCGAACTCGATGGCATCGAACAGCACCGGCCGCTCGTCGATCGACACGATGTTCGCAAGATGCAGGTCGCCATGGCAGCGGCGCACGAAGCCTTGACGGCCGCGCTCTTCGAGCAAAGGCCGGAGGCGGAGGAATATTGCTTGCGAGTCTCTGCCGAGTTCTGCGATCTCTTCGGCTTCGAAATGATTGCCGGTCCGCAGGCCATTGCTGTTGCCATCGATCAGGCCGGGGATGGAGGAAACCCATGCGTAGCCGTCGGCGCGAACAGCCTGCGCATGCGAAGCCGCGATCGCGTTGGCGACAGCCGAGGCAAAAGTGTCATCCAGCGCTCCGGCCTTGGCCAGATGATCCAGCGTCCGGTTTTCGTCGAAGCGCAACATGTCGACCGCATACTCGATCGGCCGGCCGCTTCCGTCGACCTTCACCGATCCATCGGGCTCTTCCGTGATCGCCACGACGCGGTGATAGATCTGCGGCGCCAGCGGCCGGTTGATCCTGATCTCCTCCTCACACGCCGCCTTGCGCTTCTCGAGCGTTGAGTAATCGAGGAATGGAAACTGCACGGCGCGCTTGATTTTCAGGGCGCGTCTGCCTTCGAGAAAGACCGAAGCTGCGTGCGTATCGATCCGCCTCACGTTCGGATGACCCGCGGAATTGGTGAGCGCCGCAAAGATCCGGTCCAGGGTCGCAGAATCGTTTGTCATTCCAGCTGGTACATCCAGATGCGTCGGAAGGCGGCCCGCCCCGCGATCAGGGTAATCCATAGAAGCAGATCGCGGCCAGTCCTTGACTTCGGTCAACGCCTGTCTCCTTCCGGCCAGTCGAAGTTCCCGGGCTTGACGAGGATCAAGCGTCCCGACCAAGGCCAGCCTATTCTGGCGCCTGAGGAGAATCCCGATGCCCATCAAGGACGTCTTTCTGCCGCTCGTCGGCCAGCCACGCGGCCCGGCCCTTGCTGCGATCGAGAAATGCGTGGCCGTTGCCGCCGACCTCGGCGCCAGGATCACCGCGCTGGCACTCGAGGAGGATGTCTTCGTGCGGCCGAAGGTGATGCTCCCCGATGCGGCCGAGGCAAACGGGTCGGTTGGCGCGGGCGACAGTCAGCACCTCCTGGATGCGTTCACCCGTGCAACCTCCCGCACCGGCATTCGCGCTCAAAGCCGGTCGGCCAAGGTGCCGGCAGACCAGATCGCGTCAGTCCTGGCCGAGCACGGACGCTTCAGCGATCTCACGCTGCTCCGCGTGACGCCACACGACAGCCGAACCGAGCACATCATCGAGACGCTCCTGTTCGAATCCGGGCGGCCAGTGCTGCTTTGCCCGGAGCAGCATGTGGACGAACTGCGACCGGAATTCGAGAACGTCATGATCGCCTGGGATCACTCGGCGCGTGCGGCGCGGGCGGTCGGCGATGCGCTGCCTATCCTTCAGGCAGCAGCCCTGGTCCGCGTGGTGACCGTGGCGGACGACAAGTCCGACGCGATCGTGCAATCCGGCACGGCTCTCGTCGACCATTTGAGGGAACACGGGGTCTACGCCTCGTTCGAAACCGCGAAGGGCAACGGCAGCTCGATTGGCAAGGTGCTCGGAAGCTGGGCGAATTCCCATGCCATCGATGCGATCGTGATGGGCGCCTACCATCATTCGCGCCTGAACGAGATCGTTTGGGGTGGTGTGACAAAGACCGTCATTGGCGAACCACCGTGCTGGGTTATGCTCTCGTACTAGGCGGATCCCCAGTTTATCGGCCTGATCGTCAACCATCGGAACCGCCACCGACCGGGCGCATTTGCTTTCATGTCAATCTATCGTCTGAAGAACCTGCTGTCGCCGCGTTCGGTTGCGCTCGTCGGTGCGAGCGCCCGCCCGGTCTCCGTTGGACGCGCCGTTCTGGAGAACATCCGTAAGGCCGGATTCACGGGACAGTTCGGCCTCGTCAATCCGCGCCATGCCGAGATCGGCGGCGTCGCGGCGGTGGACAGCCTCGATCAATTGCCGTTCTTGCCCGAGCTTGTGATCATCACCGCGCCGGCGCGCGCGGTTCCCGGCATTGTCGATCAAGCCGGGCGGCGCGGCTCGGCGGGTGCCCTGATTGTCTCGGCCGGGCTCGGCCACGGACCGGGGTCCCTGCACGAGGCCGCCATCACTGCGGCCCGCAAATACGGCATGCGGCTGATCGGGCCGAACTGCTTGGGCATCATGATGCCCGGCGTGAGCCTCAACGCGAGTTTTGCCGCGCACATGCCGGGGCCCGGGAATCTCGCGCTGATCTCGCAATCGGGGGCGATCGCGGCCGGCATGGTCGATTGGGCCGCGCAGCGCGGCGTCGGCTTCTCCGGCATCGTCTCGATCGGCGATCAGATCGACGTCGATCTCGCCGATCTGCTCGACTATTTCGCGATGGATCACAAGACCCGTGCGATTCTGCTCTACATCGAAGCCATCAAGGACGCGCGCAAGTTCATGTCGGCCGCGCGCGCCGCGGCGCGCGTGAAGCCGGTCGTCGTGGTGAAGTCCGGCCGAATGGCGCAGGGCGCGAAAGCGGCCGCCACCCATACCGGTGCGCTCGCGGGCGCCGACGCCGTCTATGACGCGGCGTTCCGCCGCGCGGGCGTCCTGCGGGTCTCCGATCTGCGCGAGCTGTTCGATTGCGCCGAGACGCTCGGCCGCGTCGAGTCGCCGGCGGGAAAGCGCCTCGCCATCCTGACCAATGGCGGCGGCATCGGTGTCCTCGCTATCGACCGGTTGGTCGAGCTCGGCGGCATTCCGGCGACCATCTCGGCGGATGCCCGCAAGAAGCTCGATGACGTGCTGCCGCCGACCTGGTCCGGCGCAAATCCCGTCGACATCGTGGGCGACGCCGATGCGTCGCGCTATGCGGCAGCGCTTGAGGTGTTGCTTGCCGATCCCGACAATGATGCGGTCCTCGTCCTCAATGTGCAGACGGCCATTGCCTCGGCTGCGGACATCGCCACGGCCGTGACGGAGCTCGTCGGCAAGTACCGCGAGCAGCACCGCAGTTGGGCGAAGCCCGTGCTGGCCGCTTGGGTCGGAGCCGACCAGGACATCGTTCAGGCACTCTCTGGCGCGGGCATTCCGAACTATCCGACCGAGGATGATGCGGTGCGCGGATTCATGCACCTGGTCCGGCACCGCGAAGTGGTGGAGGAATTGAGCCAGGTTCCGCCCGCAATGCCCGAGACTTTCGTGCCGGACGCACGTGCTGCGAAGCAGATCGTAGCTGCTGCCATCGCAGACGGCCGCCAATGGCTCGAACCGGTCGAGATCAAGCACCTGCTCGAAGCCTACGATATCGCGATGGTGCCCACATACGCCGCGGCGGATGTCGAGCAGGCGGTGGCCTACGCGAAAGAAATCTTCGCGCAAGGCGCCACCGTCGTGCTGAAAATCATGTCGCGCGACATCGTTCACAAATCCGATGTCGGCGGCGTCGTGCTCAATCTGACGACGGTCGAGGCGGTGCGCGCCGCCGCTACCGATATTCTCGCCCGGGCGCGCAAGCTGCGCCCGCAAGCCCGCATCGAGGGGGTCATCCTGCAGGCGATGGTCGTGAAGGCGAAGGCGCGCGAGTTGATTCTGGGCCTCGCCGACGATCCGACCTTCGGGACCGTCGTGGTGTTCGGCCGCGGCGGGACCGCGGTCGAGATCATCAACGACAAGGCGCTTGCGCTGCCGCCGCTCGATCTGCAACTGGCCCGCGACCTGATCGACCGCACGCGCGTGTCCCGGCTGCTTCGCGCTTACCGGGACGTGCCGGCGGTGAAGCCCGACGCCGTCGCCATGGTCCTAGTCAAGCTGGCGCAGATGGCCGCCGACATTCCCGAGATCCGCGAATTCGACGTCAATCCGCTGCTGGCGGATGAAACCGGCGTGACTGCGGTCGACGCTCGCGTCGCGGTCGGGCCGCCGCAACGGAAGTTTGCCGGCTCCGGCGCCGCCAACTTCGCCGTTCGGGCCTATCCGTCGCAATGGGAGCGCCGCCTCAAGCTCAAGGAGGGCTGGCGGATCTTCGCGCGGCCCCTGCGTCCGGAGGACGAGCCGACCATCCACGCATTCCTGCGTCATGTCACGGCGCACGACCTTCGTCTGCGTTTCTTCGCGCCGATGAAGGAGTTCACCCACGAGTTCATCGCGCGCCTGACCCAGCTCGACTATGCGCGCGCGATGGCCTTTATCGCATTCGACGAGGCGACCGGTGAGATGGTCGGCGTGGTCCGACTCCATTCGGACTCGATCTACGAGAGCGGTGAATATGCGATCCTGCTGCGGTCCGACCTCAAGGGCAAGGGTCTGGGATGGGCCCTGATGCAGCTGATCATCGACTACGCGAGATCGGAGGGCCTCAAAGCGATCTCGGGTGATGTTCTCAGGGAGAACACCACCATGCTGGAGATGTGTCGCCAGCTCGGCTTCGATGTGAAGCCGGATCCGACCGAGCCGGATATATGCGATGTCAGGCTGAAGCTCTGAGCGCGCCGCTACAGCTGGCCTTGAGACAGGTCAAGCCGGCCGCCCCATGCTGGCCTAGAACTGCCGGCTGAACGGGACCCGGTTGTCCCGATGAGGTGGAAGCGTGAACTCCGAACCGCTGTTGCTGGCGAGGCCCTCCGGCGAAGAGCTGAAATTGTGCCCGGAAGGGCCGTGGATTGCCGCGAACGTGTCGCTGCTGGAGACGTTGTCCCGGTCGGTCGGGGCGGATGTCGATCGATCCAGAGCCGTGACGCTGGACATGTCGGGCGTCAGCGCGCTTGACACGCTCGGCGCCTGGGTCCTGGAAAAGCTGTCGCGCAGGGCTTCATCATCCGGTCAAGCGGCCGAGTTTATCGGTGTCGCCGACCATTTCAGTGGCCTGATGGACGAGGTGCGTCAGGTCAACCGCCAAACGCCGCTGCCGGCGCCTGCACCCAACCCTGTTCTGCTCAGGCTGAACGATCTCGGCAAGTCCACGGTCGGCGCGCGCGAAGACATCACGATCTTTCTTCAAATGCTGGGCGCGCTGTTCATGGCCCTGATCGGCGTGCTGCGCCGGCCGCGCTCGCTGCGACTGACATCGCTGATCTATCAGCTCTACCGCATCGGCTGGCAGGCCATCCCCATCGTCGTGCTGATCACCTTCCTGATCGGCGCTATCATCGCCCAGCAGGGATTTTTCCATTTCCGCAGGTTCGGCGCGGAGTCCTACACCGTCGACATGGTCGGCATCCTGGTGCTGCGCGAGCTCGGCGTGCTGATCGTCGCCATCATGGTCGCCGGCCGCTCGGGAAGCGCCTACACCGCCGAGCTCGGCTCGATGAAGATGCGCGAGGAGATCGATGCGCTTTCGACCATGGGCCTCGATCCCGTCCACGTCCTGATCCTGCCGCGGGTTGCGGCCCTGGTGATTGCGCTGCCGATCCTTGCTTTCATCGGATCGATTGCCGCACTCTATGGCGGCGGCCTAGTCGCGCAGTTCTACGGCGGCATGGCGCCGGCGATCTACATCGCGCGGCTGCACGAGGCGATCTCGGTCACCCATTTCGAGGTGGGCATCCTGAAGGCGCCGTTCATGGCGCTGGTGATCGGAGTAGTCGCCTGCAGCGAGGGCTTGCGCGTGAAGGGCAGCGCCGAATCGCTGGGACGACAGACCACGACGTCGGTGGTCAAGTCGATCTTCCTGGTGATCGTGCTCGACGGCCTGTTCGCGATCTTCTTCGCCTCGATCGGAATGTGATCATGGGCGAATCGCAAGAGCAGTTCGCGATCAGCGTCCGCGACCTCGTGGTCGGCTTCGGTCGGCAGACCGTGCTCGATCATCTGTCGCTCGACGTGCGCCGGGGTGAGATCCTCGGGCTCGTGGGGGCGTCCGGTGGCGGCAAGTCGGTGCTGATGCGAACCATCATCGGCCTCATCTCGCGCCAAGGCGGGACCATCGAGGTTACGGGACGGCCAATCGGCGGCCGCACCGAAGGCGCGGCCACGACCTGGGGCATCCTGTTCCAGCAGGGCGCGCTGTTCTCCTCGCTGACGGTCCGGCAGAACATCCAGTTTCCGCTCCGTGAAAATCTCGTCCTGTCGCAGGAGCTGATGGACGAGATCGCGATCGCCAAGCTCGAAATGGTCGGGCTGCGGCCCCAGGATGCCGATAAATATCCGGCGGAGCTATCCGGCGGCATGACCAAGCGCGTGGCGCTGGCGCGCGCGCTCGCGCTCGATCCGCCGATCCTGTTCCTGGACGAGCCGACCTCAGGCCTCGATCCGATCGCGGCGGGCGATTTCGATGCGCTGATCGGGACGCTGCAAAAGACCCTCGGCCTCACCGTGTTCATGGTTACCCATGATCTGGCGAGCCTGACCACGGTCTGCGACCGCGTCGCCGCTCTCGCTGACGGCAAGATCGTGGCGATCGGTCCGATGCGCGAGCTGCTGCAATCCGAGCATCCCTGGGTGCGCGCCTATTTCCACGGTAAGCGCTCGCAGATGCTGCAACACGAGATGAGATGAGACATGGAAACCCGCGCTCCCTACGTGCTGATCGGCAGTTTTGTCCTGGCCGCGATCCTCGCGGTGTTCGGCTTCGTCTATTGGCTGAACAACACCGGCGGGATCGGGCCGCGCACCAGCTATCACGTGCAATTCCAGGGCCCGGTGCCCGGTCTTCTGGTCGGCGCCGGCGTGCTGTTCAACGGCATCCGCGTCGGCGAGGTCACCCAGCTCGGGCTTGCGCCGGATAATCCACGTTTCGTCAATGCGACGATCTCGGTTGCTTCAACCACGCCGGTGCGTGCCGACAGCAGGGTCGGGCTCGATTTCCAGGGGCTGACTGGCGTGCCGGTGGTGACGCTGGAGGGAGGCGTCATCGTCACTAAATCCGGCGAGCCCCCGACCTTGATTGCCGAGGCCGGTGCGGGCCAGAGCATGACGCAGGCCGCGCGCGATGCACTGCGGCGGGTCGACACCGTGCTGGAGGACAATTCGGGCCCGCTGAAGGACACCATCGCCAATCTCAAGACCTTCTCCGACGGGCTTGCGCGCAACACCGGCAAGATCGACGGCATTTTGGCGGGCCTGGAGAAGATGACCGGCGGCGGAACGCCGGCGCAGAAAGTCACCTATGATCTGCGCACGCCGCAGAACCTCGGTCCGGCCGGCAAGACGCTCTCGGCGTCACTGGCCATCCCCGAGCCGACAGCGGTCGCCATGCTCCAGACCCAGCGCATGCTGTTCGCGCCGCGCGGCGATAATCCGGGCTTTGCGGACTTCCTCTGGGCCGACAGCATTCCCAAGCTGATACAGGCGCGTCTGATCGACAGTTTCGAGAACTACGACATCGCCCACGCGCCGTTGCGCACGGCCGATCTCGGGCAGGCGGACTATCAGCTGCTGATCGACATCAGGCGCTTCCGCATTGCCACCGAGGGGGAGACGTGGGTCGAGATCGGGCTGTCGGCGCGGATCGTCGACAAGAACGGCAAGGTGATCGCCTCGCGTCTCGTCGAGACCAGCGAAAAACTCGACAAGATTGTGCCGGCCATGGCGGTCGCAGCGTTCGATACGGCCTTCACGCGCATCGCGAAGGAGCTGATCGGCTGGACGGTGCAGGCGGTGTGACGCCGGCTATTTCAGGGTCTTGAGGTAGGACAGGAGATCGTGGATCTGGTCCGGACTGAGCTCGAAGGCCGGCATGTCGGCGTGGCCGGTGTTGATGCCCTCAGCCAGCGCCTCCCCAAGGCTTTCGATGGGATAGCGCTGGTGCAGGGCCCGCAGCGGCGGTGCGATCTTGAGCGGACTGTTCGACGCACGGTCGATCGCGTGGCAGCGCGCGCAATGGGCTCGCGCAAAGGCCTTGCCGCGTTGTTCGGCGGTCGGGGCAGCCAGGACAGGCGTCATCAGAAGCAACCCGATCAACCCGTGACGCAGCATTCCTTGCAGCATGTAAAGTGACCCCGTTTAAGTCTGGGAGAAGAATAGGGCGGGGATTCCCTCCAAAATTGATCTGGGTCAACCGGCTTTGGCGCACTGCAGTAAAATGCAGCTGCGCGGCGGGATGGGCCTGATGGGCAGCCGGCGCTTGGAGCGGTCGATGAAGCCCGTAGTCACGATTGAGCCGAACTGGCAGCTCTGCAGCGATTGCGCCGTCCGCGCATCAGCGGTCTGTTCGTCTTTGGATGCGGCCGAGCTTCGGGAATTCGAGCATCTCGGTCGGCGCGTCCATTTTTCCTCAGGCGAGACTGTGTTCTCCGAGGAGGACATCACGACCTCGTTCTACAATCTCCTCGAGGGCGTCATGCGGCTGTACAAGCTGCTGCCCGACGGCCGCCGGCAGATCGTGGGCTTTGCCTTGCCCGGCGATTTCCTGGGGATGAATATTTCGGGCAGGCACAATTTTTCGGCCGATTCCATCGGCGCGGTGACCGTATGCCAGTTCGCGAAGTCACCCTTCGGCCGTTTCATCGAGGACCGGCCGCATCTCCTCAGGCGGATCAACGAGCTGGCAATTCGCGAGCTGAGCCAGGCCCGGGACCACATAGTCCTGCTCGGCCGCCGTTCGGCGGACGAAAAGGTTGCGGCCTTTCTGCTCGGCTGGCGCGAGCGGCTGGTCTCCCTGAAGCGGGCGTTGGACACGGTTCCGCTTCCAATGAGCCGCCAGGACATCGCCGACTACCTCGGCCTGACCATCGAGACCGTCAGCCGCACCTTCACCAAGCTGGAGCGCCACGGCGTGATCGAGATCATTCATGGCGGGATCAGCCTGCTCGATCCGGCGAAGGTCGAGGCCTTGGCCGCAGCCTGATCCGACGCAGCGCGGCTCGATTTTGATCGGGATCAATGCATTCGGCCGGGTGCCCCGAATAATGCTCAAAACCACAGGGGAGAGCATCATGCCGGCTGACGCGTTGCTTATGAGCACCATTGTCGTGGCAATCTTTGTCACCTTCGCCGGGGCTCTGGTCTGGGCAGACCGGCAAACCAGTGCAGGCCGGCCCGAGTCGGACGTCAAGCGTCGAAGCTTCTGAGATCACCGTCCCATCCTGCGGCGCCCGCGGGGCGGGCTATGCCGTGCGAGTTCGGGACGCTTGGCAGCGCCTCAACGCAAGGTGGCGTGCGCACTTGCAACTCTGCATCGACTGGGACGCATTGGCTCATCCTTCGGCTGCCGGATTCACGCCTGACCGCGGCATTTTCGCCGCGTTTGCCTCAAATAGGGCGCATGCTTTCCGGTTGAAAAACTGGGCTACACTGACTACGCAGGGACCCCAGTGCCTCGCAGTCTTAGGAGCCCAGTGGCGTGCCTCAGGACAAGACCGGCGACGACCCCCGACAAGCGGCGGGGAATAAATTATCGGTCCTGCGCAAGCACCCGATCTTTGCGGATCTGGAGCCGGAGGCGCTGGATCAGCTCTGCCGCTACGCCAAGCACACCACGGTGAAGCGCGGCGCGACGATCGCCGCCAAGGGCGATCCCGGCAACAATCTGTTCGCGGTGATCACAGGGACGGTGAAGATTTCCTCTTCGTCGCCCGACGGCCGCAACGCCATTCTCAATCTGATCGGGCCTGGAGAGATCTTCGGCGAAATCGCGGTGCTCGACGGCGCCCCCAGGTCGGCCGATGCGACCGCCAACACCAATTGCGAGCTCTACATCATCGATCGCCGGGACTTCCTGCCGTTCGTGAAGAGCCAGCCGGCGCTCGCAATGAAATTCATCGAGCTGCTCTGCGCGCGCCTGCGCTGGACCAGCCAGCAGGTCGAGCAGGTGATCCTGCAAAATCTGCCGGGCCGGCTTGCGAGCGCGCTGCTCGGCCTCACCGAAGAGCGCAAGTTCGACTCCGGCAGCGGCACGCTCGCCATCACGCAGCAGGAGATCAGCGAGATGGTGGGGATGACGCGCGAGAGCATCAACAAGCAATTGCGCGCCTGGGCGGGCCGCAACTGGGTTCGCCTCGAGCACGGCGCCATCGTCGTGCTCGACATTAATGCCTTGCGCGAACTCGCGGAGAGCGGGCTCGACAGCTAGCTATCGATGATCGCGACGGCGCGGGTCCAGCCCGCGGAGGCGCGCTCGATCTTCACCGGAAAGCACGAGACCGTGAACCCGGTCGAAGGCAGCTGGTCGAGATTGTGCAGCTTCTCGAGATGACAATAACCGATGTGCCGCCCCGCCTTGTGGCCCTCCCAGATCAGGCCGGCATCTTTCGTTTCGGCATATTTCTTCGCGGTGTGGACGAACGGCGCGTCCCAGCTCCAGCCGTCGGTGCCGGTCAGCCGCACGCCGCGTTCGAGCAGATACATGGTGGCCTCATAGCCCATGCCGCAGCCTGAGCTGACATAATCGGCTTGGCCGAACCTGGCGCCGGCGCCGGTGTTGACGACGACGATCTCCAGCGGCGACAGCGCATGCCCGATCCGCCTCAACTCCTTCTCGACGTCGTCGGCGCTCGCCACGTAGCCGTCGGGCAGATGCCGGAAGTCGAGCTTCACGCCGGGCTGAAAACACCATTCCAGCGGGACCTCGTCGATCGTCCATGACCGCTCGCCGCGATTCATGGTCGGATGGAAGTGCCAGGGCGCATCGGAGATGCGTGCCGTTATGGGTCGACAGCGAGACCTGCTCGACGGCCCAGCCCTGGCCGTCCGGCAGATCCTGTGCCGTGAGGCCGTCGAAGAACTGCAGCATCCGCGGCAGGCCCTGCTGGTGATCGATGTACTGGATCGTCGGGTGATTGCCCGGCGGATCCGCCGTCACGTCGTTTCTGAGCGGCACGGAGATGTCGATCAGCTTCCGCGGCATAGGCATTCCTCGGGATGTCCGTTTTGCTTCGCAGCATCTGAGAGGACCGCACCGGCGGCGTCAAGCAACGCGCATGAACGCTTGCCGCGCCAGACGACATATGATTTCGGAAAAACTGGACGAGGAGCCGGCTGTCTGCCCAAAGCCGGTCTGATCCATCGATGCAACTCTAGCATTGATCGATGCCGGATTTGGCTTGGACAGAGAATGCCGCGCGCCCTAGGGACGACGATGGCGCTTGACTTCACACCGGAAGTGGAGCGACCCAAGGCGGCCCGCAGCATCTGCCCAACGATATAATCACCTCAGGAGGAAGCCCAGATGAAGATACTCACCGGCGTCATCGCAGCCGCTCTGCTGGCGGTCTCAGCCCCCTTGGCGACCGCACGCGATTTCCGTTCCGCCGACATCCATCCCGCCGATTATCCGACCGTCGAGGCCGTCAAGTTCATGGGCAAGCAGCTCGCCGCGGCGAGCGGCGGCAAGCTCGGCGTGAAAGTGTTCCCCAACGGTGCGCTGGGCTCCGAGAAGGACACCATCGAGCAGCTCAAGATCGGCGCCCTCGACATGATGCGGATCAACGCATCGCCCTTGAACAACTTCGTGCCGGAAACCATCGCGTTGTGCCTGCCCTTCATCTTCCGGGACACGCAGCACATGCGCACTGTCCTTGACGGCCCGATCGGCGACGAGATCCTGGCGGCCATGGCGCCCGCAGGCCTGATCGGCCTTGCCTATTACGACAGCGGCGCCCGGTCCATTTACACCGTCAAGGCACCGATCAAGTCGCTCGCGGACGTCAAGGGTCTGAAAATTCGCGTCCAGCAATCCGACCTGTGGGTCGGCATGATCCAGAGCCTCGGGGCCAATCCGACCCCGATGCCCTATGGCGAGGTCTATACCGCTCTCAAGACCGGTCTGGTGGACGCTGCCGAGAACAACTGGCCCTCTTACGAGTCCTCGCGCCACTTCGAGGCCGCCAAGTTCTACAACGTCACCGAGCACTCCCTGGCGCCCGAAGTTCTCGTGATGTCCAAGACGGTCTGGGACACGCTGAGCAAGGAGGACCAGGCGATGGTCCGCAAGGCGGCCAAGGAATCGGTGCCCGTCATGCGCAAGCTCTGGGACGAACGCGAGCAGGCGTCCCGCAAGACGGTCGAAGCGGCCGGCGTTCAAGTCGTGACGATCGCCAACAAGGCGGAGTTCGTCGACGCGATGAAGCCGGTGTACGACAAGTTCGCGGGTGACGAGAAGCTGAAGAGCCTCGTCAAGCGTATCCAGGACACGAAGTAAGGCCATAGCGTCGGTCCGGCGTTGCCGACTGGCGACGGCGGACCGACGCATTGGACGCGCGCAAGGAGACTTGCAAGGAGACTTGGATGACAGACCCTCACGTCGCAGACCACGAACTGGACGTAGCCGGACGCCCGTCCACCGGCTTGCTGTCCCGGATCAATGCTCCGGTCGCTCGGCTAGGGATGTATCTGTCGGTGACCGGGCTGCTCGTCATCGTCACCATCGTCTTCTACCAGGTGTTCGGACGCTACGTGCTCAATTCCAGCCCGACCTGGACGGAGAACCTTGCGTTGGTTCTTATCCTGTATGTCACGTTGATCGGCGCCGCCGTCGGCGTGCGCGATGCCGGGCATATCGGCATGGACAGTTTGCTGGTGATGCTGCCGGATCGCGCGCGGGAGAAGATCGAGCTTGTCATCCACGTCCTGGTGGCCGGGTTCGGCGTCGCGATGGCCTATAACGGCTGGATCCTCGGAGCGTCGGTCGGAACCGTGAAGATCCCCAATCTGGGCCTGCCCGAGGTCATCCGTTACGTCCCGCTGATCGCCTCCGGCGTCCTGATCGTCTCCTTTTCAATCGAGCACATCATCGCCCTCCTGCGCGGCGAAGAGGTCGTCCCCTCATGGAACTGATCATCCTCGGCGCCACTTTCTTCGGCTTCCTGGTCCTCGGCGTGCCCGTCGCCTTCGCGATCGGCCTCTCGGCGATTTGCACCATCCTCTACGAAGGCCTGCCGGTCGCCGTCATCTTCCAGCAGATGATGTCGGGGATGAACATCTTCTCCTTCCTCGCCATCCCGTTCTTCGTCTTCAGCGGTGAGCTGATGCTGCATGGCGGCGTCGCCGACAAGATCGTGCAGCTCGCCAAGAATCTCGTCGGACACATCCGCGGCGGGCTCGGCATGTCGAACGTGGTCGCCTGCACCCTGTTCGGCGGCGTGTCCGGCTCGCCCGTGGCCGACGTGTCGGCGATGGGGGCGGTGATGATCCCCATGATGAAGAAGGAAGGTTTCGACACCGACTACGCGGTCAACGTCACCACCCATGCCTCGCTGGTCGGAGCGCTGATGCCGACCAGCCACAACATGATCATCTATGCGCTCGCCGCCGGCGGCAAGGTTTCGATCGGCGCGCTGATCGCCGCCGGCCTCCTGCCGGCCCTGGTGCTGATGGTGTGCATGCTGGTCGCCGCTTACGCGGTCGCGGTGAAGCGCGGCTATCCGGCCGGCAAGTTCCCGGGCTGGCCCGCGGTTTTTCGCTCGCTCGCAGCCGCTCTGCCCGGCCTTCTGATCGTCGGCATCATCCTGGCGGGCATCCTGTCCGGCGTGTTCACGGCAACCGAATCCGCAGCCGTCGCGGTCACCTATACGATCCTGCTGACGTTCTTCATCTACCGCACCATGACCTTGCCGAACTTCCTGCGCGCTGCATCCAAGGCGGTGAAGACCACGGGCGTGGTGCTGCTGCTGATCGGCGTGTCCACCATGTTCCAGTATTTGATGGGGCTTTATGAGGTCGCCGACTTCGCCGGCGAGATGATGAGCAAGGTCTCGACGCAGCCCTGGGTCATCTTCCTGCTCATCAACGTCATCCTGTTCGTGCTGGGCACGTTCATGGACATGGCAGCGACCATCCTGATCTGCACGCCGATCTTCCTGCCGATCGCGATGAAGGCGGGCATGGACCCGGTGCAGTTCGGCATGCTGATGCTGATCAACTGCGCGCTCGGGCTGAACACCCCGCCGGTCGGGACCACGCAGTTCGTGGGCTGCGCCATCGGCGGCATCTCGGTGGGCGCGGTGATGCGCACCATCCTGCCGTTCTACGCCGCCCTGATCGCAGCTCTGATGTTCGTGACCTACGTCCCCGCCTTCTCGCTGTGGCTGCCCCGCCTGCTGATGGGCTACAAGGGATAGCAGCAATACAGGAGAATCTAACCGTGACCGACTATCGCAAGCTCTTCGATCTCACCGGCAAGACGGCCGTGGTGCTCGGCGCCGCCTCCGGCATCGGCAAGTCGTCCGCCGAGGCGCTGGCCGGGCTCGGCGCCCGTGTCGTCTGCGCCGATCGCGCGCTTGACGCCGCCGAAGCAACTGCCGCCGGCATTCGTGAGAAGGGCGGCTGGGCCGAAGCGGCTGGGTGTGACGCCGCGAGCGCTGCGGACGTCAATGCGCTGGCCAAGACCGTGATGCAGAAATTTTCGCGGCTCGACATCGCGGTGACGACGCCCGGGCTCAACATCCGCAAGACCATCCTCGATTACACCGAGGAGGATCTCGACCGCGTCCTCAACCTCAATATCAAGGGCACGGTCTGGTTCTTCCAGGCCTTCGGCCGCATCATGGTCGAGCAGAAGGGCGGCAGCATCATTGCCTGCTCCTCAGTGCGGGCGGTGACGATCGAGCCGGGCCTCGGCGTCTACGGCTCGACCAAGGCGGCGATCGGCCTGCTGGTGAAGGGCTTTGCTTCCGAGGTTGGACGCTCCGGCGTGCGCGTTAACGCGATCGCGCCGAGCATCGCCGAGACCGCGCTGACTGGCCCGTTCAAGCAGCGTCCCGACATCTACAATCTCTATGCCGGCCACACCGTGTTCAACCGCTGGAGCAGCGCCGACGAGGTCGCGACCGCCGTCGCCTATCTCGCCTCGGACGCCGCGAGCTATGTCAGCGGCAGCACGCTGTTCGTCGATGGCGGCTGGACTGCCGTCGACGGGCCGCCGACCGGCCTCACCCAGTTGCACACGTAGGGCGCTTACCTACCCGGTGAAGCCGGCGCGTTGGCGAAGCCCCTTGCGGTCTGCGCCGGTCAGCAACGCGATCAGCGCGGCCGCCTCTTGCGGATGTGCGGCCCGCGTGGTCACGCCGGCCGTGTACATCGTCACGAGCTCGCAGCCCGGCGGCAGCGCTCCTGACAGTGCGATGCCGTCGGTCGCGATGATTTCGGTCGCCTGCGTGCAGCCGATCGGATGCGCGGCGCTGGATGCCGCAAGCTCCCGCATCGCGGTCGCGCCGTTGGAAGAGATCTTGAGGTGCGAGGCGACCTCGTAGGCGATGCCGAGCTGATCCAGCACCTTTGCGACATGCTGTCCGGCGGTCGAGGCTTTCGTGTCCGGTACGTAGATCGCGTCGGCGCTGCGCAGTACTTCGCGCAGATCGGCTTCAGTCTTCACTGTCACCCTGGGATCGCGGCTGCGGACCGCCAGCGCGGTTTCGACTCGCCCGACATCCGAGATCGAGGCGGGACTGACGAGCTGCTCTTCGGCAAGCTTTGCAAGCAGCGCCTGCGTCAGGATCACCAGATCGGCCGCCGTCCCCGCGCGCAGCTTGTCGGCCATGATGCCGACCGCGCCGAACTCGCCGTCGATGCCGAAGCCGGTCTGCGTCTTGAAGGGATCGCTGAGGCCGCGCACCAGGCCTTGCGCCGCGCCTCCGCTCAAAATGCTCACTGTCGTCACGATGGCAGCTCCATGGCTGCAATGATCTTGTCGCGCGTGATCGGCAGGTCGCGCACGCGCACGCCGAGGCAATCGTAAACGGCATTCGCGATCGCCGCCGTCACCGGGCCGTGGGCAGCCTCGCCGGCCCCGACCGGTTCGATCTCCGACCGCTGGACGATCTCGACATCCACCATTGGCACCTCGCTGAAGGTGAGGATCGGATAGTCGGTCCAGGACGTCGATGTGATGCGCGTGCGGTCGAACCGAACGCGCTCCTTCAGCACCCAGCTCGTCGCCTGGATCGCGCCGCCCTCGATCTGGTTGATGACGCCGTCCGGGTTGATGGCCTCGCCGACATCGACCGCCAGCGTCAGCCGCTTGACGCGGATGTCGTCAGTGCCTTCGATCTCCGCAATCGCGGCGCAATAGGCCCCCGTGTTCTTGTAGCGGGCGAAGCCGACGCCATGACCCATGCCGGACTGCTTCTGCGGTTTCCACTGCGCGCGTCGTGCCGCGGCCCGGATGACGTCCTTTGCGCGCTCGTCGCGCAGATGACGCAGGCGGAACGCGATCGGGTCTTCGCCGCGCAGGGCGGCGATCTCGTCGAGCAGGGACTCGATCGCGAACACATTGCCCTGTCCGCCGAGTGTCCGCAGCGCCGAGGTCCGCACCGGCATGGTCAGCAGCCGGTGGCTCGTGACCGTCCAGGCCGGGAGGTCATAGAGCGGAACGGAGTTGCGGTCGCCGCCGCCGCCATTGGCCGCCGGCGGATTGGTCGAGATCATCCGGGGGTAGGGGTTCGTGATCTCGGTTGCGGCGAGCAGCGCGGGCTGCGCCGCGCGCCCCGGCCGCGCCGCGTGGCCGTTGCTCCAGATCGCATGGCGCCAGCCGACGATCTCGTTGTCCGCATCGAGATCGGCCTCGATCTCGATCGCCATCGCCGCGCCAAACGGCGCGTGGGACATCTCGTCGTGGCGCGACCACTGCACCCGCACCGGACGGCCGCCGGCAGCTTTCGCCAGCAGCACGGCATCGAGCGCGACGTCGTCGGCGGCATTATGCCCGTAGCAGCCCGCGCCCTCCATATGCTCGACGACGATGCTCTCGGCCGGCAGCCTGAGCACGATCGCGAGGTCGGCGCGCAGCAGGTAGACGCCCTGGCTGTGCGTCCAGACATGGACACGATCGCCACTCCATTGTGCCATCGCACAGGACGGTGCGATCGAAGCGTGTGCGATATAGGGACGGATGTATTGCCGGCGGAGGGTGCGAGCAGCCTTCTTCATCGCTGCCGCAGTGGTCCTGGTGTCGATGACGGTGGTCTCGACCGGTTGGCTCTTCAGGAATCCGGACAGATCATTTTCATCCGGCAGCGGCTCGCCGGCCGACCATGTCGCCCCCTTGCGCAAGGCTTTCAGCGCGGCTTCCGCCGCTGCCTCGCTGTCGGCAACCACCCCGGCAAAGCCGCCGTCGCGGACGATCGCGACGAGGCCGGGAACGGCTCGCGTCGCGGTCTCGTCGAGCGCAATCAGCCTGGCGCCCGAGATGTCCGGCCGCAGCACGCGTCCGTGCAGCAAGTCCGGCAGCGGACAGTCATGGATAAAGCGCGCCCGTGCGAACACCTTGTCGGGAATGTCGACGCGCTGGACCGAATGTCCGGCCACAGTGCGCTTGGCGACAATCTTCGCTGTCGCGCCCGCAATGGCGTCGTGGTCGAGCGAAACGTCGCCGGCCAACTCCCAATAGCTGGTCCTGACATTGCCGGGGCCCGAGATCGTGCCGTCCTGGATATCGAGCAGCGACGCATCGACACCGAGACGTTCGGATGCCGCGGCGAGGAAGTGCTGGCGCACCTCGGCACAGGCGTGGCGCAGCGCGCGGCCGGACTGCTGGATCGAAAGGCTGCCCGAGGTGACGCCCTCGTTCGGGCTTCCCGCCGTGGAGGCGCGGATCATCTCGATGCGACCAATATCGACGTCGAGCTCGTCGGCTGCGATCTGCGCCAGGGCCGTGACGACGCCCTGTCCGATCTCGACCTTGCCGGGCGAGATCGCCACACGGCCGTCGCCGATGAGCTTCACCCAGGATGACAGCTTGGGATTGGCCGCAAGGCTGACCGGCAGTGTCGGGGCAGGGGACGGGACAGTCATGATGTCGCCATCTCCGCGGCCGCCCGCAACACGGCGCGGACCATGCGGTTGTGCGATCCGCAGCGGCACAGATTGCGATCGAGCGCGGCTCTCACCTCGGCCTCCGTCGGCGACGGATTGCGCTTCAGCAGCGCCGCCGCGCTGATCAGGATACCCGATACGCAATAGCCGCATTGCATCGCCTGCTCGGAGATAAAGGCGCGTTGCAGCGGATGCGGTTGCTCCGCCGTGCCGAGGCCTTCCACCGTGACGACCTCCTTGTCCGCGACCGACCACATCGGCATGTCGCAGGAGGCCATCGCGCGATCACCGACCATGACATGGCAGGCGCCGCACTCGCCGGCCCCGCAGCCGAAATGCGGACTTGTGACGCCGAGCCGGCCGCGCAGCACATCGAGCAATGTCTGATCCGGATCGGCATCCACCTCTACTGCCTTGCCGTTGAGCTGGAATTGAATGGTCGGCATTGTCGCGCTACGGCCTCAGGACTTGTCGAACTTCTTGACGACATCGGCCCATTTCACGATGTCGCCGCGCAGGAATTTGTCGAATTCCTCCGGCGTCATCGACATGGGCGCTGCGCCCTGCGCAGTCCAGAGCTTGACGATGTCGGGCCGCTTCACCATTGCGTTCACGGCGGCATTGAGCTTGTCGATCACGGGTTTCGGCGTGCCGGCCGGAGCCATCAGGCCGAGCCAGATCGTGGCTTCATAGCCAGATACGCCCGCCTCGATCGCTGTCGGTACGTTCGGCAGCACGGCTGAGCGCTGCTTGCCGGTGGTCGCGAGCGCGCGGACCTGGTTCTCGCCGATGTTCGGCGCCATCGCCGGCACCGCGTCGATCATCATCTGCACCTGCCCGCCGATCACGCCACTGCGCGCCTCGCCACTGTTGCGGTAAGGAACATGGACGAGATCGATGCCGGCCATGGCTTTGAACAGCTCGCCGGCCATGTGATAGGGCGTGCCCTGGCCGGAGGAGGCGTAGTTCAATTTGCCCGGCTGCGACTTGGCGAGGGCGACGAACTCCTGCAGCGTCTTCGCTGCGACTTGCGGGTTCACCACGATGACGAGATCGGAAGAGTTCACCGGTGCGATCGGCGCGAGGTCGCGCATCAGCTCGTATTTGCGCTTGTCCGGCGTCAGCAGCGATTCGTTCGCGGTCTGGGTGTTAGACATCATCAGCAGCGTGTAGCCGTTGGCGGGCGACTTCGCCGCTTCGACCGTGCCGATGACGCCGCCCGCGCCGGTGCGGTTCTCGATCACGAAGGGCTGGCCAAAACTCTCCTGGAGCGCATTGCCGATCTGCCGGGCGGCCACATCGGCCGGCCCGCCGGCGCCGAAGGGCACGACGATCCGGACCGCGTGGTTGGGATAGTCCTGCGCCAGGGACGGTGCTGCGGAGCATGCGCTGAGCAGGCCGGCAGCCAGCGCCAGCATGAATTGTCGGGCCGTCACACCCACCTCCCTGATGTCGTTCTTGTTGGTAAGCACTGTAGCGGCAGGGGAGGCGGACTGTCGACGCCTCACAAGGTCGATGGTGCCTGGAATATCCGGCGGTTTTCGGTGTGGCGGCGCCGCTCTTCGCGGTCGCGGCAGGAACCGGCGGCGCACGCGGTCTGAGCAAATCGCATGGGCGTTGCCGGATAAATACCCTCGGCTGACAGGTAGTTTGGTGTTACCAAATTGGACATGAACCAGCACGCCAAGATCGAAATCCGCCATTCGACCTGTCCGCATGATTGCCCGTCGGCCTGTGCCCTCGACATCGAGGTGGTCGAGGGGCGCAGCATCGGTCGTGTCCGCGGTTCGAAAAAGCAGACCTATACGGCCGGCGTGGTCTGCGCCAAGGTCGCCCGTTATGCCGAGCGCATCCATCATCCTGAAAGGCTGATGTATCCGCTGCGCCGAACGGGTGCGAAGGGTTCCGGCCAATTCGCCCGGATCAGCTGGGACGAGGCGCTCGACGAGATTGCGGACCGCTTCAACCAGGCCGAGCGCGAGTTCGGCGCGGAGTCAATCTGGCCCTATTATTATGCTGGCACGATGGGGCTGGTGATGCGCGACGGCCTCAACCGCCTCACCCATGTGAAGAAATATTCGCGGTTCTATCAGACCATCTGCGCCAATGTCGGGCGCATCGGGTTCGCGATCGGCACCGGCAAGATCGCCGGCGTCGATCCGCGCGAGATGGCGCTCTCCGATCTCGTGGTGATCTGGGGCACCAACCCCGTCAACACGCAGGTCAACGTAATGACACACGCCGCGCGTGCCCGGAAGGAGCGCGGAGCCAAGATCGCGGCCGTCGACATCTACGACAACGAGACCATGAAGCAGGCGGATATCAAGATCATTCTGCGGCCCGGCACCGACGGCGCGTTCGCCTGCGGCGTGATGCATGTCCTGTTCCGCGACGGCTACGCCGATCGCGCCTATATGGACAAGTACACCGATTGCCCTGGCGAGCTCGAGGCGCATCTGAAGACACGCACGCCCGAATGGGCGTCGGCGATCTCAGGCGTGCCGGTGGCGGAGATCGAGGCCTTTGCCAAACTGGTCGGCGAGACCAAGCGAACCTTCTTCCGGCTCGGCTACGGCTTCACCCGCTCGCGCAACGGCGCGGCGCAGATGCATGCCGCGAACTGCATTCCCGCGGTAACCGGCGCCTGGCAATATGAAGGCGGCGGCGCCTTCTTCAACAATTATGCGCTGTGGCACTTCAACGAATCCATCATCGAGGGTCACGACGCCATCGACCCAACTATCCGCGCGCTCGACCAGTCGCAGATCGGCCGCATCCTCACTGGCGATTCCAAGGCCCTGCACGGCAAGGGTCCGGTCAAGGCGCTGCTGATCCAGAACACCAATCCGATGACCGTTGCGCCGGAACAGGCTGTGGTGCGGCAGGGTTTTGCGCGCGAGGATTTGTTCGTCGCGGTGCACGAGCAGTTCATGACCGAGACGGCCGAGATGGCCGACATCGTGCTGCCGGCGACGATGTTCATGGAACATGACGATCTCTATTACGGCGGCGGCCACCAGCACATCTCGGTCGGGCCGAAGCTGATCGACCCGCCCGGCGAATGCCGCTCCAATCACGAGGTGTTACAGGCGCTGGCGCCGCGGCTTGGCGCCTGTCATCCGGGGTTCGAGCTGACGCCCCGCGAGTTGATCGACGCGACGCTGAAGCTGAGCGACCACGGCGACATTGCCGGCCTCGAAGCCGACCTTTGGCGCGACCTGCAGCCGGACTTCCGCACGTCGCATTATCTCGACGGCTTCGCCCACGCCGACAGGAAATTCCATTTCAAAGCGGATTGGGCGCATCCGCCGTTCGGCCAGACGATGGGTGACTTCGACAAGATGCCGTCGCTGCCGGACCATTGGGCGGTGATCGAGCATGCCGACCAGGCCCATCCGTTCCGGCTTGCCACGAGCCCGTCGCGCAGCTTCCTCAACACGACCTTCAACGAGACGCCGTCCTCCCAGGCGCGCGAGGGCAAGGCGAGCGTGATGATCCATCCCCTGGATGCGGCCGCGCTCGACATCGCCGATGGCGACGCCGTGACGCTCGGCAACATCCGCGGCGAGACCACGCTGATCACCACGCTGTTTGACGGCGTTCGGCGCGGCGTGCTGATCGCGGAGTCCGTTCATCCCAACAAGAACCATATCGGTAACCGCGGCATCAACATGCTGACTGGCGCGGACACCATCGCGCCGATCGGCGGCGCCGCTTTCCACGACAACAAGGTCTGGATCAGGAAAGCGGTCGCGGGCTGAGCCCACGCTGCGATCGCGCTACAAGCTTGTGTCGAGGCGCTAAAGCGGCGCCGCGCCGCAGTTTGCCCTTGCACCTTCCGCCCGAGCTGCCGCAAATGGCTGCAAAACGGAGAGAAGGAAGCGAGGGTGCCATGACCGACACTACAGCTGTGATCACCGAGAAGCGCGGGCAGGCGCTCTGGATCACCATCAACCGGCCCGAGAAACGCAATGCGCTGAATGGCGAGGTCATCGGCGGCATCGCGCGCGGCTATCGCGACGCGCATGACGACAAGGACGTGCGCGTCATCGTGCTGACGGGCGCGGGCGACAAGGCGTTCTGCGCCGGTGCGGACCTGCAGAACTCCGGCGCGGCTTTCGCGATGGATCATTCGAAGCCCAATGTCGACTATGCCGATTTGCTGCGCTTGTCGCGGAACGCGACCAAGCCCGCGATTGCGCGCCTCAGCGGCGTCTGCATGGCAGGCGGCATGGGCCTGCTCTGCATGACCGACATGGCCGTCGCCGCCGATCACGTCATCTTCGGCCTGCCGGAAGTGAAGGTCGGCGTGTTCCCGATGCAGGTGTTGAGCCTGTTGCAGTCGATCGCGCCACCGCGCCTCGTCAACGAATGGGCGTTGACCGGCGAGCCGTTCGACGCGAAAGCGGCATTGGCAGCAGGCCTGCTGAACTACGTCGTGCCCACGGCCGAGCTGGATGCCAAAGTCGACTGGCTGATCGGCCGCATCGTCGACAAATCCCCGACCGCGATCCGTCGCGGCAAATACGCGATGCGCGCCATCGCCTCGATGTCGTTCGACGAGAGCATCGCCTACACCGAAAGCCAGATCGCGCTGCTTGCCATGACCGAGGATGCCAAGGAAGGGCTGAAGGCGTTCAGCGAGAAGCGCAAGCCGGTGTGGACGGGAAAATAGGCGATCCTTTCAGCGCATTCATCGGTTTTGCCGTCGGCCGACGTGCCTTTATTCCGAGGGGAGATTGGCGTTTAGCCGAATAAGGAGAGATCTTGTCCGCTCTTCGCGACGCTTTTTTGTGGCAATGATCAACTGCCTGGCCGTACGCTTGGCGTAGGTTGGCAGTTGGCGACTTGATCTATGACGACCAGCCGCGCGCAACTCTGCATCCGTGAGATCGCTGTCGGCGCCCTCGGTAAATCCTCCGTGTCGGAAAGACCTAAAAGAAAGCTCCTGACGTAGGCCAGCCTCTGTGATGATGGTTTTTACCACACTTCGTAGATAGCGGAGATCCTTGCGTGGGGTAATCCATGGTAGCGGGATTGCCGACTGACGATGCGCATGATCACGACGGAATACCAGACCGGAGAGGGTGGTCCTCTTGATCTCGTCGAGTTCCTCCATAAGCTCAGGAAAGAGAGGGGTGCCCGTTTCGTCTGATAGTGGCCACCAAGCCTCCTCTCCATTCTTCGGATGCACGATTCTGACGCTATTTGGCCGCTCGCTGGGTCGATAATGCGAAATGTCGAAGGCGCCAAACACGTGCTGCTCTCGTTGCAGCCACTCCCACGACAATAAAGCAGCTGTTGCGATCGAGCGGTAATCAAGCTTTCTCGCGGCAGCTCTGAACGCGACGAGTTCGTCCCAAGTTGCGGTCGGTGTGGGCCGTATCGGTTGCCCAGGCGGATGAGATTTTAGTCCCATCCGGGAAAACGGATTGGTCGCTGGTACGATCCGTTCTTGAGCACGCTGACCAACGAACCAAGCACGGCGACAGGCCGCCATGGCCATAGTTACATAGCGACGACGCTCGCGAACGACGACCTCTCCACTGTTATTGACTTTCGTCACGCACAATAATTTTCGATAAACTGCGTCGACAAACGCTTTGGTGAAATCGGACAACTGTTTAGACCCAACGCGACTTCCATCTTTCAGCTCGTGATTGGCGAACAGTGCGAGACTTTTGGTGTAGTGCCGCTGTGTAGCGCTTTCGATTTCGGTCCACTTCTGGTGAGCTTGGAAGACGCCGACGAGCCAATCGAACGTGCCGGGTTCGATCGTCGCCGGCATGATGTCGCTTAGACCCCGTGAGTGCCAACTGTCGAACGCCGGCAGGAGGACTTTCTCTGCCCGCTCGACGGCAGTTGCGTAATCGCAGCCTAGAGCTTCAGGGTTTAAATCGCAGCCCTGTCGACGAGCCCAGGTTGGGGGTTCAAAATAGTAGGCTATTCTATTCTTCGCTAATATTTTGCGGCGACAATAACGGGGCAGATGCGGTGCCTTTTCAAGCGAAATCACACCAGGCATAAAAGATCCTCCCCCTGCTTAAGATCTCTTTTTCCGGTCGACGCTGCGAAGTGATCCATAGTCGCCTTCGACCAAACTGGCTGGCGCAGGCGCCCTGTTCCGCGAAAGCCGATTGGCGGGGGGGCGTCTCGTCGGCTGATCGCGCGCATGAGTTCGCTTGTGTCTCCAAAGTCAAGGTAAGCGGCGGCCATGTCCGCTCTCATCATCGTGGGCCAGGTTCCAGCGAGAGGGTAGCGGGCAGGTAGTGCGGTGCGCGGCGAGACTAAGCGGTTTGATCTCACTGCTGAATGCCCGTGGTGTAACATGTGCTGATTTCACTGACGAACGAGACGGGATCTGGTCGATCCAGATTGCTCTTCGCCCCCGGTCGGGGGAGCGAGTGTTCGGATTGCGGATTAAGCGGAGTGTTACGGCCAAAGAGTTTGCACCTCTACTGCGAAGCGCGGCCGGGCGGGAAAAGGCTGGATTGGCGCGCGAAAAGGAAGCCTTTGGCGTGGAGTTCTCCAGGAAAGCCAATTCTGCTCGCGAAAGAAAAAGGGGACAGTTGCGGCGTTCCGTCGGCGGCGGCAGGTAGCACGCAGTCACCTGCTCTGGACGATAGATCAATAGTCAATCCGACAGGTCCGATGGGAGACTTGTATCGAAGCCTTCGGATCGCTTTCGACTCTCGGAATTTCAACGTGCGGGTTGGACTAAGCAGGCTATGGTTGCTGGGCTGAGCACTGCACGGCCGGCCATTGCTCGAATGGTTCAATTGCTCACGTATTGGGACTGATAGTTGCAGATAACCGTGAGCTGCAGGCCTCTCGTGATGCGCCTGAGCCGGATGGACGATGCAAAGCAGAATGCAGCCCGAACTGCGCCTGGATGGGTAAATAGGACTAAGAGACTTTTCGACGCGCCGACGAATTCAAGCGACGAAACGAGGTCCTCTGGTCAAGCCCTGGCGAGTTCTCCCGTTTGCGCGCGTGCGGCTGCGCCGCAACGGGCTCTTGTGAACCGAGCCGCGCTGCGTCTCGGCCATCCGGCTTCGATCCCTCGCGCAGGGATAGCGGAGCTCCTCGCCGGGGGCACTCGGAAAAGGGGCTCGCCTTGCGGCGATCGCTATCACTGCCCCGTTCCCGGGTGCCGCTATTAAACCGGTCTCGTCGCTGCACTCGGACCCGCGTGCCGCTTCGGCTCGCTATGCTCACGCTCTCCGGGTGCCATTTTCCATAGGGCGATACGCCCCTGGCGCACGCCTGGTGGGGCCTGCGGCCCCGGTAGCTCAGCTCAATTCCCATGAAGATACGATGGAAGGCGGGCTGCGTCACAGATTTTCGCATTCTCTCAAGTAGGAGGACAGAGTCAGAGTGTCGGCCGGGTTTTGCCATGACGGGTTACAGGCTGCGAGAGAGGCTCGCGGTCCCCGTCGCGGAGACCCGCGATGTCCAGACACTATCTTCGGGCGCGCACCGGTGAGGACCGGGCAAGCCTTTATGACGACATCACCAACAAGATCATCGCCGAGCTGGAGGCTGGCCGAGTGCCGTGGGTGCAGCCTTGGGGCACGGTGGCGGCGAAGGCGCCTTTGGCCATGCCGAAAAGCGCAGCATCCGGCGTCAATACAGCGGCATTAACATTTTATTTCTCTGGGGTGCCGCGACCGAACACGGATTTACAGGGCAGAGCTGGCTTACCTTCCGCCAGGCGCTGTCGCTCGGTGGTCACGTCCGCAAGGGCGAGCGCGGCACGACCGTCGTCTACGCCGACCGCTTCGTGCCGGTCGACGAAAAACGCCGCGCACATGAGACCGGTGAGGAAGCGCAGGGCATTCCGTTCCTCAAGCGCTTCACGGTCTTCAACAGCGATCAATGTGACGGCCTGCCGCCAGAGATCGCAAAAACGGCGCCACCTCCGCCGCCAGGCCTGATCGAGCCGCAGGTGGAATACCTGATCAAGGCGACCGGCATCGACTTTCGCATCGGCGGCAACCGTGCCTTCTATATGCCGACGGAAGACTATGTGCAGGTGCCGCCTCCGCAGGCCTATTTTGAACCAATCAATTGGCATCGAACGGCCCTCCACGAGCTGGCGCATGCCAGTGGCCATCCATCGCGTCTCAACCGTGACCTGTCAGGCAGCTGCGGTACCAAGAAGTATGCCTTTGAGGAGCTGGTTGCGGAAATATCGTCTGCGTTCAGTTGCGCCTCGCTCGGCATCGTGCCGACGGTGCGGCATGCCGACTATATCGGCTCATGGCTTGAAGTCTTGCGCGAGGACAATCGTGCAATCATCCGGGCTGCTTCCAAGGCCAGCAAGGTTGCCGATTATCTGCTTGGCTTTCTCCCAGAACCCGTCGGCGACATGCCGAGGCAGGACCAGCAGGCGGCGTGAGGTTCTGCTCGGTGGGCGCGCGCACAAGAGTGAGAGGGGCAGGGTCGTTTCCGTGACGGGTTGGAGGCCGAGAGAGAGGCTCCCGGCTGCCCGTCGTGGAGAATCAGCATGCCAAAAGCTGTCCAAAAAATCGCGTCGGCCGATGTCGCAGTGACCCGTGGAAAGCACATCGAAGTGTCGGGATCCCATGCCAAGATGCGCAAGAGCTTGCGAGGCTACGGCCTCTTTGGAGAGATCACCTTTTGTAAGCTCCGCATGTTCGTGCGGATGCACGCGAGCGGCATAGAGATGCTGTCGAAGGTGCTCAACCGGTATCCAGTCGAAGGTGTCCTTTGGCAGGAGGCGGCCTGATGTCCCGCCAACCTTGCGAACTGGCACGCCGCCTTGCGCGAGAGGCGGAGGCGGTATGCCGACGCTATCTCTCCAATGGCAAGCGGGCGGGGCGGTATTGGGTGGTCGGCGACGTCCACAACAACCCGGGCCGCTCATTGTTTGTGCGGCTCCAGGAATCGCCGAAGGGAACGGCGGGCAAATGGACCGATGCCGCAACCGGCGCGCATGGTGATCTCCTCGACATCATCCGCGAAACGCTGGCTTTGCGAGACTTTCGTGAGGTCGCCGAGGAGGCGAGGCGCTTTTTGAACCTGCCTCGTTCTGAGCAGAAACCCGCCCCAAGACCTATTCCCTCGGTCGTACCGCGCGGATCGCAGGAAGCCGGCCGCCGGCTCTTTGCGATATCGAGCCTGATCGAGGGGAGCATTGCCGAGGCATATTTGCAGGGCCGCGGCATAACCCGCATCCATCATGGCGGCAGTCTGCGCTTTCATCCACGCTGCTACTATCGACCGGACGACCATCTGCCGACCGAGACCTGGCCGGCGATGATTGCCTGCGTTACCGATCTCGATGGTCGGATCACGGGTGTGCACCGGACCTGGCTCGATCCGGACGGCTTTGATCGCGTGCGGCTCGGTAAGGCTCCGATCGATACTCCGCGGCGCGCGATGGGCGATCTGCTCGGTAACGCCGTTCGGTTCGGCCTGGCGGATGACGTGCTCGCTGCCGGCGAAGGTATCGAGACCATGCTTTCGCTACGCTACCTGCTGCCGACTATGCCGATGGCGGCCGCGCTTTCGGCTAATCACCTCTCCGCCATGACGCTGGCGTCTAGCCTGCGCCGGCTCTACATTGCGCGCGATGCCGATGCCGCCGGTGGTGCGGTCGTGGCAACTCTCAGCCAGCGCGCAGCAGACGCCGGCATTGAAGTGGTCGTGCTGTCGCCCAGGCTGGGCGACTTCAACGAAGATCTGCATGTCTTCGGTCTCGAAGCCCTCCGAGCAGCGCTGCGGTTTCAGCTTGTGCCAGAGGATATCGTTCGCTTCCTCCATTCGTCGACGCTGGCCGCGGAATAGCTCCGGGTCTTCGATCGACGTTGATGGGCCGGTCATAGGCGAGGCCAATACCGGAAGAGGACGCGACCTCGGCCTTCTAGAGGGCGATCGGACGGCAGCCGGCCCGGGCCGGCAATGGCTAACGTCCGGCTATTTTCCGCCGCGCGCCAGCGATGTGAAGATACATCATGCAGTTGGCCGCGCGCTTTGCATCGCGAAGCAAAATAGCCGGCCTCCGCCATCCTCCGCTGCCGCTTCGGCCTGTCGGGTTCTGGCCCGGTCCGCCCGCCGTCAGAGGATCGCCACGAAGGCCGCGAAGGGCGCGGCCGATCCGACAAAGGACCTCCTCCATGACCGACCACGACGACATCGAACCGCCGCACGCAACATCTTCGACCGACCACGTCCTCACCGAATTACAGCTCTTCGGCTACCGTCCCTTCGACGACCAGCCCGATCCAAGGCCGCTCCCCGAGGGCAAGATGATCGTCGGAGCCGTGGTCGATATCTTTGACGCCCTTGTCGCGACCCTGAACGACACGCGGCTTGAGCCGGACCTTGACGATCTGCTCTGGTCGACTGTCAACCTGTTCCATCGTGCCCTCGACCGCATCGAACGGCAGCTCGATAACAACGAACAGGCGCAGCATAAGAGCCAGCGCGAGCAGAATGGCTCGGAAGTGCGATCGGTCGAACTCGAGCGCCTGACGGCCGAAGGCATAACGCTGATCGAGCGCCGCAACTGCCTGGAGCTCTTCCGCGACCAGGCCATCGAACAATTTGAGGTCCACACCGGTTCAGCCTGGCGCCCACGATCGGGATCATTGGTCAATCACCGAACGCTCACCGCGGCAATGATCGACTCCCGCGACTTCATCGCCGCCAAGCGTCGTTCCGAGACCGAGGTCATGTTGCCACCAGGACCGAAAATTGCACTCACCGGTGGGCTCGACTTCAATGACCACAACCTCATCTGGGACCGCCTCGACAAGGTTCACGCCAAGCACCCCGACATGGTCCTCCTCCATGGGGGCTCCCCGAAAGGCGCCGAACTGATCGCCTCCAAATGGGCGACCACCCGCAAGGTACCTCAGATCGCCTTCAAGCCCGACTGGACGAAGCACGCCAAGGCAGCGCCCTTCAAGCGCAACGATGTTATGCTCGAACTCCTGCCGATCGGCGTCATGCATTTCCCGGGCACGGGAATTCAGGACAATCTCGCCGACAAGGCGAAGCGGCTCGGCATTCCCGTCTGGAAGTTCGGCGGCGCATGAGTGCCGTCGCCTCGAAGGCGCCAAGGTGGAGTTGCACGCCGCAACTCCGCCTCGTTTCGTTTTTACATTCAAAACTGCGCCGTGGTGGTGGTGGAAGGCGCGATTGATAAATGCATGCACATGGAGCCACCACCATGCTTGGCATTGGGCTTGTTCTCAACGCAGTCAGTATCGGTTTGTTTTGCTGGGCGATCTTTGCGCTCGCGGTGTACGCTTTGCCGTTTTTCGTCGCACTCAGTATCGGGACTTTGGCATTTCGCGATGGCGCGGGCGCCTTCGGCGCACTGCTTATTGGAGTTGCTTCGGGCGCGCTGACGCTTGCCGCTGGTCGGGTCGCCGTTGCCTTTAGTCGGTCCTTGGCGCGTCGCCATCGCAACCGTATTCGCGGTCCCTGCGGCAATCGCCGGCTATCATGTGGTGTTCGCCCTATCGCAGATCGGTGTGCCGTCGTCGGCTCGGCGCCACGTCTTCGCTTGTTTGGGCGCCGCTTGCATCAGCGGCACGGCATCGGCGCGTTTGACTGTTTTCGCGAAGACCCGCCCGTCGAAGTCGGACGGGGTGCTGGAGAATACGGCTCGCCCAGTTCTTCCAGCAGCGACGCACGAGTGATGAGGCTTCGTCGCCATCATCGGCAGAGCAAGACCGCACAGGGCACCACGTTGAACGAGGGGCGTCGAGCTTGAGCGAGAGGTAACCGCACTTCTCGTCAGAGCGCTCTAAGCAAGCCGTAGCAATCTCTGTCTGATCCACATAGTTGCGTGGAGCGGCGCGCCGCGCTCGATCATTCGTTCCGAGACGATACCGCCCTTTGCGGCAGATTGTTTCTCTTTGTGCGGCGAACCGTACCGACCTCTTGTTCTGCACAATCGAGATTCGCCAAATCTTCTCCCAAGGTTGCGGTTCAGCACGCGGACGCACGTGGCCTCTTTGATGGCTTGATCTGGCCGAAGACCGGCTGCGCCTCGATCGTCTGAGCCGCAACGCCGTTGATGCGACTTTCTTCCCCTGGGCTTACGCCCATTCCTCGCGAGGCAAGAAAGTCGCAACAACGGCGTCCTCCGCTGCGCTCCGGCCCGCGAGCGGGTGCGTCGCCGATCGTCCTCGGCCTCTAGATCGCCATCGAGGTCGCGGTGGTCGCGGGCTCGAAACACAACAGGAGAAGTGACACATGGCTAACATCGGTTCTTTCAAGAAGGTCGGCAACGACTTCCAGGGCGAGATCGTCACCCTGAGTCTGCAAGCCAAGGGCGTCCGTATCGTCGCCGAGACCAACCGATCCAACGACAACGCTCCCAGCCACCGCATCTACGTGGGCCGGGCCGAGATCGGCGCAGCTTGGTCGAAGCGCTCCGAAGAGGGCCGCGATTACCTCTCGCTCAAGCTCGATGATCCCTCGTTCAACGCGCCGATCTACGCCAACCTGTTCGATGATGAAGGCGGCGAGGGCTACACCTTGCTCTGGTCGCGGCCCCGCAAGAGCGGCGAGTAGACGCTCCGCCAAGCCCCGTCCGGTCCGCCGGGCGGGGTGTGGGCGCCTGTTCGAGGCCTCACGCACGGCCGCCGATCCAGCAAGCCGGATCGGGGGCCGTGACGCGTGTCCGTGTCGGGCGCTCCCTGGCTACCGGCCCGGCTCGCGGAAGTTCATGATCGAACTTTGGACACCTTCTCCTCAAGCAGATCTGCAGGCCGGACCCCTAGAGCTTGGGCAATCTGCCAGATCGTTAGCAATGTAGCGTTCTGCAACCCTCGCTCCATGCTACTCACGAAGGCTCGATCGACGCCCATGCGTTCCGCCACCGCCTCTTGGCTCAAGCCAAGGGCTAGTCGAAATCGACGCGCGTTCGCTCCGAAAACCTTGCGGATATCCATCCGCAGGATAGGAAGCAATCGCGTACCGTTTCATCATGCTGATAACGACGTTCCTGGTTGCTGCCGCCCTTGTCACGACAATCTTTCTGGAGCCGCTTCCGCTCTACATCTGGAATGCATCGACGAGCGTACCTATCGGTCTCTATCGCTTGCGATCGGCAAAACTCTTTCGTGTCACAGAGCTGGTCGCCATTCATCCGCCGGAACCACTTGCGACCTTTCTAGACCTGAACGGCTATCTGCCGGTCGGCGTCCCCATGCTCAAGCGGGTCTTGGCGCTGCCGGGGCAGACGGTCTGCAGAAGCGGTCTCACTATTTCCGTGAATGAAATTGAAGTCGGCCAGGCCCGGGATCGTGACGGACGCGGCCGGCCGCTGCCGAAATGGCAGGGCTGCCGAGTCGTCGGGGAGGGCGAGCTCTTTCTCATGAATTGGCAGTCGGATGACTCCCTTGACGGCCGATATTTTGGATTTCTTCCGGCGTCGGGCGTGATCGGCCGTGCCCTCCCGGTGTGGACGTGGGAGGAGTGATCGTGCGTGTTCTACGTTTCCGTTCTGCCATTCCTCTGTTCGATCAAGTGCAGGACCATTCCTCCGTCCCGACTAAAGCTTGCAAAGCCGACGCGCGCAGCGGCGGTCCAGCGCGGCCGAAAGGCCGGCGCGAAGCGGCTTTACCCTGGACGGGCGCGAGCACGCCGGCACTCTTGCATTTTTTCGAGAGGAGCCTGTGCGCTGCCGTGCCGCTGTTCGTGGCACTGACTGTGAGTAACGCTGCTGCTGTCGCCGAGACGCGACCGGCAGAGCTCACAGCGAGTTATCGAACTGGCAATTCATTTGCGGATTTCGTTGAAGCGGCCTCGCGTCGCTTTGGCATGCCGGTGCGCTGGATACTGGCAGTCATAGACGTCGAGAGCGCCGGAGACATGCGCGCCAAATCACCCAAGGGCGCCATGGGGTTGATGCAGATCATGCCAGAAACCTGGGCGGAGCTACGTCTGCGGTACGACCTCGGCAACGATCCTTACGATCCCCATGACAACATACTTGCAGGTACGGCGTACCTGCGCGAACTGCGCGACCGTTACGGTGCGCCGGGCTTGTTTGCAGCCTACAACGCGGGGCCTGCTCGTTACGATGAGCGTCTCGCCGGCCGCCCATTGCCAGTAGAGACGGAAGCCTATTTGCGGAAGCTCGCGCCAGTCATCGGCAGCGACCTTACTACTTCCAGCGCAGTCGCTCGTCTGCGGTCATCCGCTGGAGAACTCTTCGTTGTGCGGCCTGAAAGCCCAATGAGCGCTGCCAGGCGTCCACCGAAACGGGCTCCGACGGCTGCCTCGATTCACGACGGCTCGGCCATTGTGCCACAAGCAACAGGGTTGTTTGTTGCGAGATCTGGCGCGGGAGGCGCGCAATGATGGAACGCGCAAGCTCGCATGCGTTGGCGTGCTCTGGAGAAGAACGGGCGGAATGGGGAGAGCGGTGGGCAAGCACGACAGCAGGACGGCTCTTCAAATCGGCTTCGAGAAACCGGTGCACGACGATAGCCGCCGTGTGGCCGAATCCGGAGCCTGGTGCAACGACTTAGGCCTTCGTTGCCACACAGGAGAGCTCCGCTGAAGCTATACGTTGGGTCGGATGTCGGTCTTGAAGAAACTAGTCTTTGCATCGTCGATGGCGAGGGTCTCACCGTCCATGAGCTCAAGGTGAGCACCGAGCCAGCGGCGATCCGCTCCGCAGTAGAGGGCTACGCGGATCGCCTCGAGCGAGTGGGCGTCGAGGCGTCATCCCTTGGTATCTGGCTGTATCGTGAACTTCAGCCGGCCCGGCTTCCAATCATTGTTGTTGAAGCGCGCCGCATGCGCGTTTCATTGTCGACAATGAGGAACAAGACCGACCGGAACGACGCGCGGGGTATCGCGCAGATGATGCGACTGGGTTGGTACCGCGCCGTTCATGTCAAGAACATCGACATGCAGAAGATGCGCACCTTGTTCACCAGCCGGAAGCTGTTGAAGCGCAAACTGATCGATCTCGAAAACTACATTCGTGGTGCGCTGCGGGCCTATGGATTGCTCGTCGGAGCCGTCGCTCGAGGGGCCTACGAAGCACGCGTCCGCGAGCTGATCGAGCACAGCGATCCGATCTTTGTGATGACCATCGAGGCCATGCTGGACATGCGTCGCGTCATCCTCGAGGGCTACGATCGGCTACATCGTGTGCTGTTGCAAGTGGTCCAGCATGACCCCGTCTGCCGGCGTTTGATGACGGTTCCCGGCGTCGGTCCCGTCGCGGCTCTGTCGTTCAAAGTCGGCGTCGACGACCCCCATCGCATTGCGCGATCACGAACGGTCGGCGCCCATTTTGGTCTAACGCCGAGGCGGCACCAGTCCGGCACGTCGATCGACTTTGAAGGGCGCATCAGCAAACAGGGCGACGTTGCCGTCCGAGAGGCGCTTTGCGAGGCAGCCGCAAGCCTGCTGCTGCGGGTCAGAAAATGGTCGGCCCTGCGAGCGTGGGGCCCGCGGATCGCCAAACGGTCCAGCATGTTGTGCGCGATCACCGCGGTGGCGCGCAAGCTCGCAAGCATTCTGCACCGGATGTGGGTCAGCGAGACCGACTTCCACGTCGGGTTTGGCGCAAAGATCACGCAGCGGCTGCGGTTGAAACCGGCGCAGTAGCCGCGGTGCAGGTGACGATAGATTGGCGCTGGGTCTGCGCCCGGCATGTTGAGGAGGAACGTAACTACAGATCCGCGCGCGCGGTGAGCGTCCCCTGGCGGGCCGCGAAACGGGAAATGTCCGCTATCGCTTGCCTGCTGCCGCCCTTCGGGGACGAGAGCGCCGGACTGCTTGGACATCCCTGTTTACGAACCTGATGAAGAGCATGCGACGGCCGAAGTGCTGAACGCGAAGGAACGCACGGACCCCGCCTGGTGAATGCAAGTGGCGTACGCGGCTGCGGTGAAGTTGCGCGTTGTTGGTGCAGGGAGTCGGTAATGACTGAAGTTCGAAGAGTCGAAGAAAAGCGTAGGAATGAGTTGACTCTGCCCGCCCGATTAGGAAGGCGAGATAAAAGGGGCTCGCCGGTCGAACCGCAAGCCATTGACATGGCTTGGGTCCTGGCGTGCCGGTCGGTCGGAGCGCGTGCCGCGCGTTGGATTTTGGCGAATGCAATCAAAGGCGTTTTCGGCACTGTGTGCGCTTTTGTTCGTTGGGAGGCCCTGCCATGAGCGTGGGCGACAGCGATTTACGTATTCGGCCTGGGCGTATCCGGAGTACCCGCTCGCCGAAGCCCAAGAGCTTTATCAACCAGGTGCTACGTGCCGCGACGAAAGCCGGTCACACCTCAGGACAGGCCGCGGCTGGCAGGCGTTCTGTGGCCTATGGGCGCTCCACGTTTGGCCGCGGGCGCCTCGCCTTTAGCCGCGCCAGATTGTTCAGCCCGGCACGACGCGTTGTGGCGAAGGCGCGTGTTGTCCAGCACAAGGGCCGAGCCTTCCGTTCAGCGCCACTGACCGCCCATCTTTCGTATCTCAAGCGCGACGGCGTGACTCGAAGTGGTGAGCGGGCCGAGATGTTCGATGGGGGCAGCGACCGCGCCAATAGCGCAGCCTTTGCTGACCGGTGCAAGGACGACCGGCATCATTTCAGGTTCATCGTCTCACCAGAGGATGCCGGCGACATGACCGACCTGAAGGCCTTCACCCGCGATCTCGCGAAGCAGATGGAGACCGATCTCGGTACGCGGCTCGATTGGGTGGCCGTCGATCACTGGAACACGGATAACCCTCACGTCCATCTTCTCGTGCGGGGAGTAGATGAGCAAGGGGCAGATCTCGTGATCTCCCGCGACTATATCGGCCAGGGCCTGCGCTCGCGCGCCGAGGAACTGGTCGCCATCGAACTGGGCCCAAAACCCGAGCACGAGATCCGCAATTCACTGGAGAGGGAGGTTTCGGCTGAACGATGGACGCGGCTCGATCGGGAGATCCGGCTGGCGGCCGATGAGACCGGGTATGTCGATCTCCGCCCCGAACATCCCGGTAGCTCCGATCCTGAAATCAGACGCCTGATGGTCGGCCGCCTGCAGCATCTGGAGAAGATGCGCCTTGCCGTATCCGCCGCACCAGGCGAATGGATGGTCGGCCTCGAGGCCGAGCGCAGCTTGCGCGACCTCGGCATGCGCGGCGACATCATCAAGACCATGCACCGCGCCTTTACCGAGCGTGGAGAAGCGCGCGGCATTGCCGACTTTGTCATCGAAGGTGGACAGCCTTCGTCCCAGATCATCGGACGGTTGGTCGATCGGGGATTGCACGATGAGTTGACGGGTGAGGCTTACGCCCTGATCGATGGAACTGACGGACGCGCGCACCACGTCCGCTTCCGAGGGATCGAGGCCTTCGAACAGGCGCCGCCGATCGGCGGCATTGTCGAAGTCCGGCGCTTCGGCCAAACCGGCGATCCGCGCCCCACCTTTGTGCTCGCGACCCGCTCCGATCTCGATCTCAGTGGGCAGATCACCGCAAGAGGAGCAACCTGGCTTGACCACAGGCTGGTCGAACGCGACCCCATGCCGCTCGCCATGGGCGGATTCGGCCGCGAGACCCGCGACGCCGTGGAAGCCCGTACCAAGCATCTGGTTCAGGAAGGTCTGGCGCGCCGGAAGGGCCAACACATCATCTTGCAGCGCGACCTTCTGGACACGTTGCGCCGACGTGAACTGGACGAAGTGGCGGCAAAAGTCTCGACCGACACCGGCCTGCCTTACGTGAAGGCGGCCTACGGGGAGCATGTGGCGGGCACCTATCGGCAGCGCCTGACGCTCTCCTCGGGGCGCTTCGCCACGATTGATAATGGGCTCGGCTTCCAGCTCGTGCCTTGGTCGCGCGAGCTCGAGAAGAGGCTCGGCCAGCACGTCACCGGCGTCGTGAAGGACGACGGTGGCATCGAATGGGGCTTTGGTCGGAAGCGCGACCTCGGCCTCTAGCATTCTCTCCACTGCAGTTGCGCAAAGGACTTTCGCGATGTCTGGAACCAAGATCCTCTGGGGACAGGTGATCGTTGTCGGCCTGATCGTCTTGCTGGCCATCTGGGGCGCGACCGAGTGGACGGCTTGGCGGCTCGCCTGGCAGCCCGAATTGGGACGTCCCTGGTTCGAACTGGCGGCCTTCAAAGTCTACTACCCGCCTGTCTTCTTTTGGTGGTGGTTTGTCTACGACGCCTATGCGCCGCACGTCTTTGTTGAGGGCGCCTTCATCGCGGCGTCGGGGACATTCATTTCGATCGCCGTGGCGATTGGCATGTCGGTCTGGCGGGCGCGCGAAGCCAAGAATGTCGAGACCTATGGCTCGGCGCGCTGGGCTGATGCTGGAGAGGTTCGAGCGGCAGGGCTCCTCGGTCCAGATGGCGTGGTGCTCGGTAAGCTTGACCGCGACTACCTCCGCCATGACGGACCCGAGCACGTATTGTGCTTTGCGCCCACCCGGTCGGGCAAAGGTGTCGGCCTGGTCGTTCCCTCGCTGCTGGCCTGGCCCGGCTCGGCCATCGTTCATGACATCAAGGGCGAGAACTGGCAACTGACCGCCGGCTTTCGCGCGCGGCATGGCCGCGTCCTGCTGTTCGATCCGACGAATCCAAAGTCGTCAGCCTATAATCCGCTTCTCGAGGTCCGTCGTGGGGAGTGGGAGGTTCGCGACGTTCAGAACGTGGCCGATGTCCTGGTCGACCCCGAAGGCTCGCTCGACAAGCGGAACCATTGGGAGAAGACCAGTCATTCGCTCTTGGTCGGCGCCATTCTCCATGTCCTCTATGCCGAGGCGGACAAGACCTTGGCTGGCGTGGCCGCCTTCCTGTCGGACCCGAAGCGGCCGATCGAAGCGACGCTGAAGGCGATGATGACCACGCCACACCTCGGCGAGCATGGCCCCCATCCCGTGGTCGCCTCGACCGCACGTGAACTACTCAACAAATCCGAGAATGAACGCTCCGGCGTCTTGTCCACTGCCATGTCGTTCCTCGGGCTCTACCGGGATCCTGTCGTGGCCCAGGTGACCCGACGTTGCGAGTGGCGGATTGCAGATCTGATCGCTGATAGCCGGCCGACGACGCTTTACCTGGTGGTGCCACCCTCCGACATCTCGCGGACCAAGCCGCTGATCCGCCTGGTGCTGAACCAGATCGGCCGGCGCCTGACCGAGGACTTGCACGGCCGTGAACGGCGGCATCGTGTCCTGATGATGCTGGATGAGTTCCCAGCGCTTGGGCGGCTTGATTTCTTCGAGTCCGCGCTCGCTTTCATGGCGGGGTACGGGATCAAGAGTTTCCTGATCGCGCAGTCGCTCAATCAGATCGAGAAGGCCTATGGGCCCAACAACGCCATCCTCGACAACTGCCACGTCCGGGTCAGCTTTGCGACCAATGACGAGCGGACCGCGAGGCGCGTATCCGATGCGCTTGGTACGGCGACCGAGATGAGGGCGATGAAAAACTATGCCGGACACAGGCTAAACCCGTGGCTCGGGCATCTGATGGTCTCGCGGCAGGAGACGGCGCGCGCGCTTCTGACTCCTGGCGAAGTCATGCAGCTTTCGCCGTCGGACGAGATCGTCATGGTGGCGGGTACGCCGCCGATTCGAGCTCGGAAGGCTCGCTACTATGAAGATCGGCGGTTTACCGAGCGGGTCTTGCCGCCGCCCGATCCAGCCGCATCCGGCCGGTCACCGCGAACGGACGGATGGTCTGCATTGGGAGCGCCCAAGCCGGCGTCGCTTCCAACCGAAAGGGGGCGAGCGGAGGAAGATTCGGCGAATAGCGGCCTTCGTCGCGAGCCCGAACTCCCCGACCACGTCGCGATCGCCAAGGAGACGGCCGAACCGACGCCAGCCGAGGAATTTGCCGTCGTTCTTGACGACGACGAGGACGCGGTCCGCCAGTCCCGGCTTCTCCGTCAGCAAATGCGCGGCGTCGCCCGTCAAGCCGCTATGGACCCGAATGACGGCATGGAGCTCTGAGACACTATGCGCGACCGGATGAACGTGTATTTCCCGCCGGAGCTTCTGAAGCAGGTCTCGGATCTGGCGGATCGCCAGAAGCTCTCGCGGTCTGCGATCGTGGAGGCGGCCGTTGCTTCGTTTCTGTCGCCGGATGGATCGGACAGGCGGGAGGCGGCGTTTACCCGTCGCCTGGATCGGCTGTCGCGTCAGATGCAGAGACTGGAGCGTGACGTTGGTTTGACAGCCGAGACCCTGGCTCTCTTCGTCCGTTTCTGGCTGACGGTTACGCCACCGCTACCGAACGACGCGCAGGCGGCTGCACAGGCAAAAGGCCGGGAGCGGTTTGAAGGATTTGTCGAGGCGCTCGGGCGTCGTTTGCAAAAGGGGCAGAGCTTTCTGCGTGAGATACCGGAAGATATCGTCCGTCAGGAGCCCGCCGGCGGACGACCTGACTGATCGCTCTCAATGCGCCATCGCGCGAACCCTTCTTTTTCTACGCCAGCCTACGACCGCAGCAATTTAGCCGAGCCTATAAAAAGCTGAACGCGCTATCGGCTCGAATGAGTTGATGAGCAAGAAGGCCGGCATGCGAGTTACAAGGACGTGGCGTCTCACCGTGCGCGTATTTCTACCGTTTGCTGCTGGCTACTATCTTTCGTATCTGTTTCGGACGATCAACGCTTTGATCGTGAGTCATCTTAGCTCGGATGCCGGGCTTGGGTCAGCCAACGTCGGAATGCTTACGTCAGTCTATTTCCTGGTCTTCGCGGCGGCTCAGATCCCGGTCAGTATATTGTTGGACCGCTTTGGTCCGCGTCGGGTCCAGAGCGCGCTGTTCTGGTTCGCAGCACTGGGCGCCGGACTGTTCGCCGTATCGACCAGCTTCCTGTCGTTTTTGATCGCGCGTGCGATGATCGGGCTTGGCGTCGCGGGGGCGCTGACGGCAGGACTTAAGTCCATCATCCTTTGGTTCCCCAGGGAGCGAGTTGCCTTGCTCAACGGCTACATGATCATGCTGGGATCACTAGGAGCGGCGACGGCCACAGTTCCCGTCGAGCACCTGCTCGGTTGGATGGGCTGGCGGCAGCTCTTTGAGGTCCTGGCGGCTACGACCGGTGCCACAGCGATCCTCATCTATGTCGTAGTTCCTGAGCAACGCGTTATCCCATCGAAAGCACCAGTCTCCGCCACGCTGGGATCCGTTTTCAGCGACAGGCTTCTGGCGGATAGCCCCGTTGTCGGCGACTTGCGTTGGTTCAGCTTGGTCGCTGCAGGGATTGTGGGCATCACCGTGGCTTGCAGACGTGGAGGGCCTCGATCGCGCAGGCCTCGTCAGACAGCTGTTGATCATGTCGATCGTACTCAGCGGCGGTGCCTGGTTGTTCGGTATGACGATCCATCATGTCAAACGAACAGGCCTCACGGCTGAGACGATATTCGCGATGGTGGCCATGCTATTTATCGCAGCCGAGCTAGCCTTGATCCTGCAAATACCTCTGCCGTCCATCTTGCCCTGGTCGGTTGTCGCAATTGTCGGAACGGCAACCGTGGTCAGCTTTGCCGTGATAGCTGATTATTTTCCGTCGGAGCTTGCCGGCCGTGCCAATGGCGCCTTGAACGTCTTGCACTTTGGTTGGGCATTTCTGGCACAATATGCGACCGGAGTGATCCTGGAGCAATGGTCCACGAACGATGGCCATAGGTCGATCTTGGCTTATCAAGTCGCGTTCAGTCTCAACGTAGCGCTGCAGATCGCGGCGTTGGTTTGGTTCGGGCTACCCTGGATCCAATCCTTTGCTTGCTGGATGAATTCAGTCCCTTCCACCATGCCGGTCAGCGCTTTCGATGTGGTCGAAGCAAGCATTTTCTGCGAGCAATCGGACGGCGAGGTGGAGTGGTGACCCGCGCGACCTAAGCGCCACTCTCCGTCGTGACGAGGCTGTCGAGGCGTCGCTTCGCGCCGGTCGCGATGGATTCTGCCATCGCCTGGGGGAAATCCTTCGGCAGCTTCGCAATCGTTGCGTCGATCTTCGTGCCAGCCGTATCCGCGAGCTCTTCGACGATACCGCGAACCACGCTGTCGGGCAGGCCGCAAGTCTTTGCGGTTTGCACGAAATGTCGGCCGAGAATCGTGTGTACTACGTAGTGGCGACTATTGCCGATCGCCATGGCGAGCTTCATCTGGTTTTGCGTGATCTGCTTGGCATCGAGGCTCGGTTGCGTTGAGATGATGTCGTACAGCGGCGCGAGGACGAATCGTCCGCCGGGCGAGAGGTGGATGCTGAAATTCTTGGCGTGGCCGTCAGTAGCCGCCAGAAGCCAGAAAACGATTTGTGCCTTGAAGAAGGTCGCCTGGTCGGTCGCCGGTGTATCGCTGCCTTTGAGGAGATCAGAGATATTTCGGATGCCCGGGCCGCCGTCCGATTCGTATTTGCGCCCGGGCGGGACGGAAAGCGCCTGACAGCAATCTTCCTGTGGCAGGCGCAGAAGCCGTCCGTCGTGCGCCCATGTGCGGTCGAAGCGCTCAACGGCGAGCACGCGCCGGCCCGCGAAATCAACGATGCGCGACTTGGCGACGGGCAAGTCGAGCGCGGCGACGAGCTTCAGGCAGAGATGCTCGTTTTCAACGCTGTGGGTCAGGTCGACGCCGCTCGGTAACCTGCCGATCTGCGGTTTGATGATGTGCGTGGTGGCGGTCGTGCCGTGCGGCACATGCCACTTGTCCTTCCAGTAGAGAAGGGCGGTTTTTTCCTGGGCTCCAGCCAGAGAGATACGAAACTCCTGATCGGGACCGATGCCGAGCGGATTGTTGGCGAGATTGGCAAGGATCGCCGCGATGTCCTCGTCGCTCGCGACGCGAGCGTCAATCGCGCCCGCCGCTCCGGGTGCCGTTCGATCCGGAAGGAATTGCAGGGCGCCGACACAGTCGCGGCCGATCGCGGAAAGCAGGCTGTAAGCATCGGCTCCGCCGGCATGCGCGCGTTCGGCGACACGCCGACGGATGTCGTCGTTATCGGGAAGCAGGTTATCGAAGACTGCAATGACGGGGTCACCGATATAGCGGTCTTCGCGTAGAGGCATCGATACCGAGACCGGGATGGCGTTCTCCCATCCCAGCCAGGCTTCGTCGTATTGGAAATCGATGGCGCCGCTGCTCTCCCGCCGCAGCCGCCCGACCAGACGAGCGTTCAGGTAGACGTTGAGAGGCGCTCGGATAGGACGGCGTCCCATCAGAACAGATCCTCGATGGCTTTGGCCGACACCTTCGTGCGTGGTCGGAGGACCAGTTCCAGGTCGAGCGCGGCCAGCGCATCCATGAGGATGCGCAGTTGCGTCGCTGGTTCGCCGGCCTCCAGCTTCGAGACAGTCGCTTGGCGCGCGTGCATCTCGTCGCCTAGGCCGCCCTGGGTGAGTTTTTTTTGCCGGCGGTGCCGCTTAATGGCGGCGCCAAGCTGCTGCGGGGTGCGAGCGATCGTATCCATTGGAGCTTGATACGGGAACGCGTATAAGATGTCAATATACGTGAATGCGTATATAAAGAAATATACGATATCGCGTATAGAATGTTAATATACGCACTCGCGTATAGCGCTTTGGCCCGATCACACCGCAGGCGGACGTTGCAGTGATTGGATGAATAGCGCCGGCGCCACGGTCATACTATGAGCGCGTATGATGAGGCCGAGTGGTGAGCAGCAACTCGCAAGCGACCCGATGCGATTGAGTAAGCCTCAAACATCGGTTCTCGGTCTTTCTTTTTCTACGCCAGTCTACGATCACCGAAAGCGCTCGTTGCGCCAAGCCCATTGATGCCTTTTCTAATCATCCCCACCTGAGGGCCCGCTGTGGAGGTCCTCATTCGGTGGGGACGTCGGTGGCAATCCATTCCATCCAATCGGAAGCGAATTCGCGCGGTGCGCGAATGCTGCGTAGCGCGCTTGGCGCGGCGATTGCCAGCTACCTCGAGGATGAAACGATCATCGAGGTGATGCTCAACCCGGATGGGCGGTTGTGGATCGATCGGTTGTCGAGCGGCTTGATCGATACAGGCGAAACTTTGTCCGCAGCAGATGGCGAGCGCATTGTTCGCCTGGTAGCGCATCACGTCGGCGCCGAGGTGCATGCCGGCGCGCCTCGGGTCTCGGCCGAATTGCCCGGAACCGGGGAGCGCTTCGAAGGTCTCTTGCCTCCCGTCGTGGCAGCTCCGGCGTTCGCGATCCGCAAGCCCGCTGTCGCCGTCTTTACGCTCGACGACTACGTCGCCAGAGAGATCATGTCCTCGAAGCAGGCCACAATCCTGAAGGGTGCGGTCGCCGCTCGTAAGAACATCCTGGTCGCCGGTGGGACATCGACCGGCAAGACAACGTTGACGAATGCGCTCCTGGCTGAGGTGGCAAAGAGTTCCGATCGGATCGTTCTGATTGAAGACACGCGCGAACTTCAGTGCAAGGCGCCCAACCTAGTAGCATTGCGGACCAAAGATGGCGTGGTGACGCTATCGGATCTCGTTCGGTCCTCGCTGCGACTGCGTCCCGATCGTATCCCGGTTGGCGAGGTTCGCGGTGCCGAAGCGCTCGATCTGCTCAAGGCCTGGGGCACCGGCCATCCTGGCGGCATCAGCACGATTCACGCGGGCACCGCGCTCGGTGCCTTGCGGCGGCTTGAGCAGCTGATCCAGGAAGCGGTCATCACGGTTCCGCGTGCCCTGATCGCCGAGACCATCAACGTCGTCGCCGTGCTTGCGGGGCGCGGCGCCGATCGTCGCCTCGCAGAACTCGCTCTCGTGACGGGGCTTGGTGCCGCCGGCGACTACAGCCTTTCACCAGCAGGAGACTGACATGCGTCCACGATTTCGTATCCTTGGAGAAGCTGCTTTGCTGGCGATTGTCAGCCCGGTTGTTCTGACGACAGCGCCCGCATGGGCGGCCGGCTCGAACATGCCATGGGAGCAGCCACTCAATCAGATCCTGCAGTCGGTCGAGGGGCCGGTCGCCAAGATCATCGCCGTCATCATCATCGTCGTGACCGGACTCACGCTCGCGTTCGGGGATTCGTCAGGTGGCTTCCGCAGGCTGATCCAGATCGTGTTTGGTTTGTCGATCGCATTTGCGGCCTCTAGCTTCTTCCTGTCGTTCTTCTCGTTCGGCGGCGGCGTGGTGATCTGATGGACGAGGCGGCCGCAGGTTTTGTCGTGCCGGTTCACCGTGCGCTTACCGAGCCGATCCTGATGGGCGGTGCGCCGCGGGCGGTCGCCATCGTCAACGGCACGTTGGCGGCCGCCCTTGGACTCGGACTGCGGCTCTGGATCGCAGGTCTTGTCCTCTGGTTCATCGGCCACATGGCCGCCGTCTGGGCCGCCAGGCGCGATCCCGCCTTTGTGGATGTCGTGCGGCGCCATCTGCGCATTCCCGGTCATCTCAACCTCTGAGTTCTCGGTCATGATGAACCTTGCCGAATATCGTCATTCCAATGCGCGTCTTGCCGATTTCCTGCCTTGGGCCGCCCTCGTCGACGAGGGCATCATCCTGAACAAGGATGGCTCGTTCCAGCGGACAGCGAAGTTCCGTGGACCCGACCTCGATAGTGCGGTGCCAGCTGAACTTGTCGCGGTCGCCGGTCGTCTGAACAATGCACTTCGCCGCCTGGGATCCGGCTGGGCCGTGTTCGTTGAGGCGCAGCGCCATTTTGCCGGCAGCTATCCTCCGAGCACATTTCCGGACGTCGCATCCGCGCTGGTCGACGCCGAGCGCAGGGCCCAGTTTGAGGAGGCCGGCGCCCACTACGAGTCCAGCTACTTCCTGACTTTCCTCTATCTGCCTCCGGAGGAGGGCGCGGCCAAGGCAGAGCGACTGCTCTATGAAGGGCGCGATCGGACCGTTGGAGCCGATGCTCGCGAGGTGCTTCGCGGCTTTATCGATCAAACCAGCCGCGTACTCGGACTTCTGGAAGGATTCATGCCCGAATGCGCATGGCTCGATGATCAGGCCACGCTGACCTACCTGCACTCGACGATCTCGACCAAGCGTCATCGGGTTCGCGTGCCAGAAATTCCCATGTACATCGATGCGTTGTTGGCGGACCAGCCGCTGACCGGCGGTCTCGAGCCGATGTTGGGCTCGGCCAATCTGCGAGTTCTCACCGTTGTCGGCTTTCCAGGCGCGACCACGCCGGGAATTCTGGATGACCTCAATCGCCTGCCATTCTCGTACCGGTGGTCGACGCGCGCGATCATGCTCGACAAGACTGATGCCACCAAGCTTTTGACCAGGATCCGCCGCCAGTGGTTCGCCAAGCGGAAGTCGATCGGGGCCATTCTCAAGGAGGTCATGACCAATGAGGCCTCGACGCTCCTCGATACCGATGCACACAACAAGGCGCTAGACGCCGACGCTGCCCTGCAGGAACTGGGTTCGGACCAGATCGGACAGGCCTTTGTCACCGCAACCATCACCGTCTGGGACGGTGCTGCCAATGCTGCAGATGAAAAGCTCCGCCTGGTCGAGAAGGTCGTTCAGGGCCGCGATTTCACCTGCATGATCGAGACAGTGAACGCCGTGGAAGCCTGGCTCGGCAGTCTGCCCGGCCATGTCTATGCCAATGTGCGGCAGCCGCCGGTGTCGACGCTCAACCTTGCCCATATGATTCCGATGTCGGCCGTGTGGGCGGGTGAGGCGAGGGATCTGCATTTTGGCGCTCCGCCGCTCATGTTCGGCAAGACCGAGGGATCAACACCGTTCCGGTTTTCGCTCCACGTCGGTGATGTCGGCCATACTCTCGTGGTGGGGCCGACAGGTGCTGGCAAGTCGGTCCTGCTAGCCCTCATGGCAATGCAATTCCGCCGTTACCCGAACTCCCAAGTGTTTGCGTTCGACTTCGGTGGTTCGATCCGGGCGGCCGCGCTCGCCATGGGCGGCGACTGGCATGATCTCGGTGGTGCCTTGTCTGACGGAGGCGATCAAGCCGTCGCGTTGCAGCCGCTGGCCTGGATCGATGACCCGTCGGAGCGCGGATGGGCTACCGAATGGGTCGGTGCAATCCTGGCACGCGAAAAGGTTGAAATCACCCCGGAGGTCAAGGATCATCTCTGGTCGGCACTGACGTCTCTCGCGTCCGCGCCGATGCAGGAACGCACCCTGACGGGCCTGTCAGTCCTTCTGCAATCGAATGCCCTGAAACGCGCCCTGCAACCCTATTGCCTCGGTGGCTCGTCCGGGCGCCTGCTTGATGCTGAATTCGAGCGCCTTGGGGAATCCTCCGTCCAGGCGTTCGAGACCGAAGGGTTGATCGGAACGAGTGCGGCCCCGGCCGTGCTAGCCTACCTGTTTCATCGCATTGGAGATCGTCTCGATGGGCGTCCCACGCTCCTCATTGTCGATGAAGGCTGGCTCGCCCTCGACGACGATGATTTTGCCGGGCAGCTTCGCGAGTGGCTGAAGACGCTTCGCAAGAAGAACGCGTCCGTCATCTTTGCCACCCAGTCGCTTTCGGACATCGATGGTTCGGCGATCGCTCCCGCGATCATCGAAAGCTGTCCAACACGCTTGTTGCTGCCGAACGAGCGGGCGATCGAACCGCAGATCACGGCTATCTATCGTCGCTTCGGGCTCAATGATCGCCAGATCGAGCTTCTGAGCCGGGCGACGCCCAAGCGCGACTACTACTGCCAATCCCGTCGCGGCAACCGGATGTTTGAGCTCGGGCTTGGCGAAGTTGCGCTCGCCTTTACAGCCGCTTCCTCCAAGACCGACCAAGCGGCCACTGAGCGGCTTCTCGCCGAGCATGGAGCGGATGGCTTCGTGCCTGCCTGGCTTCAGCACCGCGGCGTCGCCTGGGCCACGGACCTGATTCCCAGTCTCGTCAATCTGGAGAAGTCGCAATGAGGCGCCTTGGTCTATTCGCCGCTGCTGGCACGATCGCGCTCGCGCTTTGCGTCACGGCGCCCGCACCAGCGCAGTGGATCGTCTTCGATCCGAACAATTACGTTCAGAACGTGCTGACAGCCGCGCGCGAGCTGCAGCAGATCAGCAATCAGATCACCTCGTTACAGAACGAAGCGCAGATGCTGATCAATCAGGCCAGGAATCTGGCAAGCCTGCCGTATTCATCGTTGCAGCAACTGCAATCCTCGATCCAGCGCACCCAGCAATTGCTGGCCCAGGCCCAGAGGATTGCCTACGACGTTCAGCAGATCGATCGCGCGTTCTCGACCAGCTATGCGCCGGCGAGCGGCAGCCAGTCCAGCCAGCTGCTGATCAGCAATGCCCAATCCCGCTGGCAAAACTCGGTCGCCGCGCTGCAGGACTCGCTCCGGGTCCAGGCCGGTGTTGTCGGCAACCTCGATACCAATCGCGTCCAGACATCGGCGCTTGTGACGTCGAGCCAGGGTGCGAGCGGCGCCCTGCAGGCAACCCAGGCCGGCAACCAGATCCTCGCGCTTCAGGCGCAGCAACTCGCCGATCTTACCGCCACTGTCGCGGCACAGGGCAGGGCGCAGAGCCTTGAAGCGGCGCAGCGCGCGGCAGCCCAGGACCAGGGGCGCGAACAGCTCCGGCGGTTTCTGACGCCGGGGCAGGGCTATCAATCCCAGGACGTGCGGATGTTTCACTGATGACTGATGCAGGCCCATTCAAAACGTTATCGCTGCTTATGTCGGTCGGGGTGCTGGTGGTCGCAGGCTGCGCGATCCAGCTTCGTGGCAGAGAAGATGCCTCTGCGAAGCTAGAAGCCGAGCAGACCAAAGGGATTGAACGTTCCGAGCTTGCCCGCTGCCGCACCGTCTCTTCCGAAGATGCTGCGTATTATCAGCATTGCCAGAAGGTCTGGGCTGAAAACCGGCGCCGCTTCTTTGGCGGGCGGAACGGTGCTGCCGCGGCAGAAACCGCCGCGACACCCGTACTAAAAGATCAGAGCCGGATGCCGCAAGGATATCCGCCCGCCGGGGTGCCCGGGGAAGATAAGCCATGACAGGCACCGGCATCATCGACCAGTTCCTTGAGACATTCACCCGCTATATCGACAACGGCTTCGGGCTGTTGGGTGGCGAGGTCGGGTATCTCGCGACAACGCTTGCCGCCATCGACATCACGCTTGCCGCTTTATTCTGGAGTTGGGGCACGGACGACGACATCATCGCGCGTCTCGTCAAGAAAACGCTGTTCGTTGGAGTCTTTGCCTATCTGATCGGTAATTGGAACAACCTCGCCCGGATCGTCTTCGAGAGCTTTGCCGGCCTCGGCCTGAAAGCCTCCGGTTCGAGCCTCGAGGCGTCAGACTTCCTGCGGCCGGGAAAGATCGCTCAGGTCGGACTCGACGCCGGTCGGCCGATGCTTGATTCGATCTCGAACCTGATGGGCTACATCAGCTTCTTCGAGAATTTCGTCCAGATTGTCGTTCTCCTGTTCGCCTGGGTCGTGGTGCTGCTCGCCTTCTTCATTTTGGCGATCCAGCTCTTCGTCACGCTCATTGAGTTCAAGCTCACGACGCTGGCCGGCTTCGTGCTCATTCCGTTTGGCCTGTTTGGCAAGACTGCATTCGCGGCCGAGCGGGTCCTCGGCAACGTCATATCTTCCGGGATCAAGGTTTTGGTCCTGGCCGTCATTGTCGGCATTGGCTCAACGTTGTTTTCACAGTTCACGACGGGCTTTGGCGGCGCGCAGCCAACGATTGAAGATGCGATGACGCTGGTGCTCGCGGCGCTGTCCTTGCTGGGTCTCGGCATCTTCGGTCCCGGAATCGCAAACGGCCTGGTGTCGGGCGGACCCCAGCTCGGCGCCGGCGCCGCGATTGGGACGGGCCTTGCTGCCGGCGGTGTTATTGCGGCAGGTGCCGGCCTTGCCGCGGGTGGCGCTGGTCTCGCGGGTGGTGCGCTCGCCGGTGCAGGGCGTGGTGGGGCTGCCATGGTGAGCGGCGCATCCGCGGCGTATCGAAGCGGCGGCCTTGCTGGCGTTGCGGAGGCGGGTGGGTCTGCTGCGATGAGCCCGTTACGTCGAGCCGCGGCTGCATTCGCCGGCAGCGGCCAAGCGAGTGAGCCAGCCGCGAGTACGTCCAGCGAGGGGCAGCCCGGTTGGGCACGGCGCATGAAGCGCGCCCAGACCATTCGGCACGGCGCGTCAGCAGCAGGTCACGCAGTGCGCTCCGGCGATCATGGCGGCAGCGGCTCTTCTGTCGATCTCTCCGAAGGAGAGCGCTGACAGCCAGCCAACCGCCAATTTACCGCCCGCCGCCAGCAGGGCCTCAAACGGCACGCCGCACCAGTTCAAGCCAATCACGATCTCAGGGGCAACTATCCATGTTCAGACGACCTTCCGTTCACTACGGGCGTATGCCCGAACCGGTCACGCCCTACCAAAAAGCAGCGCAAGCCTGGGACGAACGCATTGGATCGGCGCGCGTGCAGGCCAAGAACTGGCGCTTGATGGCTTTTGGTTGCCTCATGCTCTCGGGCGGCCTGGCCGGCGGACTTGTTTGGCAATCAGCACAGGGATCAATCACGCCCTGGGTCGTCGAGGTCGATCGCCTGGGCCAGACTCAACGGGTTGCGCCAGCCAACATCGACTATCAGCCCACGGACGCCCAGATCGCCTACCATTTGGCGCGCTTCATCGAGGACGTCAGAGGCTTGCCGGCTGACGGCATCGTTCTGCGCCAGAACTGGCTTAGAGCGTATGACTTTACCACTGATCGCGGAGCAGCTGCGCTCAACGACTTCGCGCGCAACAACGACCCCTTTGCCAAGCTGGGCAAGGCGCAGATCTCGGTCGATGTGTCGAGCGTCATCCGTGCGTCTTCAGAGAGCTTCCGGGTCGCATGGACCCAACGCATTTACGAGAACGGTTCGCTGAGTGCGACGGAGCGCTGGACCGCGATTCTCACGGTGGCAATCGAGACGCCGCGCGATGCCGAACGCCTGCGCAAGAATCCCCTTGGCGTCTACGTCCGCGCCATCAACTGGTCAAAGGAGCTGGGGCAGTGATCAAGACGACGCGTGACATGTGTTCAAAAGGTCCGATCCAATACCGCAGGTTTAGCTCGCGCAGGTGCAAGCTCGTGGCTTTGAGGCGAGCCCTTTTGCCAGCTCTGCTGCTTGGCACATCGGCCCTCGCTGGGTGCGCCACCTACATTCCGCCGGAAATCAGCTATGACGCGGAGGTCCCGCCGTTGCCAGCGCCTCCAGCGGCACTCGATAACCGACCTCAGCCGCTTCACGTTCCACCGCTGTGGAAACCGGTTCTCGGTGGCAAGTCGGGGGCCAAGGAAGAGACTGAACCCGTGAGCCGGGTTGAGATCGCAAACAGCGCAGCGCGAGTCGAGCCGCGGAAAAGGGGATACTTTAACGCGGCGCAGATTTACGCCTTCAGCCCCGGTGCGCTGTACCAGGTCTACGCTGCTCCCGGACAGATCACGGACATTGCCCTAGAAGAAGGAGAGCAATTGACGGGAACTGGACCGATCGCGGCCGGCGATACCGTGCGCTGGGTCGTCGGAGATACCGAGAGCGGGAGCGGGGATACGCGTCGCGTCCACATCCTGGTGAAGCCGACCCGGGCTTCGATCGAGACCAATCTTGTCGTCAATACCGACCGGCGCACCTACCTGATCGAGCTTCGCTCCCGCGAGCGGCCCTACATGCCGTCTGTTGCCTGGTACTATCCAGAAACGGTTCGCGAGCGATCGCGCTCTGTCGCCCTCAGACCCGTCATTCCAGATCCGGCGCAGCGTGCCTTTCGGTACGCGATCGAGGGCGACAGCCCACCGTGGCGGCCGCTCGCGGCGTATGATGACGGGCGGAAAGTTTATATCGAATTCCCGCAAGGGATCGTCCAGGGCGAGATGCCACCGCTCTTCGTCATCGGCCCCGACGGCAAGACCGAACTCGTCAATTATCGCGCCCACGGCAATGTGCTGATCGTGGACCGGCTTTTTGCAGCCGCAGAACTGCGGCTCGGGGGTGAGCATCAGCAGAAGGTCAGAATTGTCAGGACTGACGGGAGGCCGTCGTCATGAACGCGCAGAACGAAAACAATCCTAACGGGGGCATTCCGCCGCAAACACCGGAGGAGCACTCCGTGAGCTTCCGGCTCCGAGCCGAACCTCCGCGGGTCACCCGATTGTCTCGCAAGGTACTGGCGGGAGGAAGCGCGGTTGCCCTGCTGGTTATCGGCGGAACTGTACTGTGGTCATTGCAAAGCAATCGCCCACGCAGCCACGCGCCCGACGAGCTCTATAGCACGGATCATCACAATCTTGCCGATGGTATCGAGGCGCTGCCGAAGGATTACACTGGAGTCTCACGCCAAACCGTGCCGCAGCTTGGTCCGCCGCTCCCAGGCGACCTCGGTCGACCGATCCTGGCCGCTCAAGGCCAGTCGCCGACGACCGGTGGAGACCCGGAACAGCAGCGCCGGGATCAAGAGAGCGAGGCGGCCCGTATCAGCCATCTGTTCGCTTCGACCAATGGCAGAGAAGTGCGTCCGCCTGCCGCTACGGCAGCTGGAGGCGACCGCGTCATGCCGCCGAACGCGACAAGCAGTGGCGACGAGCAGAACGGGCAGGACCGCAAACTTGCCTTCGTGAACGCTTCTGTGGATCGTCGCACAATTAGCTCTGACCGCGTCACCAGGCCGGCTTCGCCATATATCGTGCAGGCTGGGACGGTCATTCCGGGAGCCCTGATCACCGGAATCCGATCGGACCTGCCCGGTTTGGTTACAGCGCAGGTGACCGAAAATGTTTTCGACACGCCGACCGGGCGCTTTCTGCTTGTGCCTCAGGGAGCGCGTCTGATCGGCATGTACGACAGTCAGGTCACCTTCGGCCAGTCACGTGTACTGCTCGTCTGGACACGCCTGATCATGCCAAATGGACGTTCGATTGTTCTCGAGCGGCAGCCTGGCGCTGATACCGCCGGGTATGCAGGCCTCAAAGACCAGGTCGACAATCACTGGGGTGAGCTATTCAAGGCTGCGGCATTATCGACGTTTCTGGCGGTCGGGACCGAACTAGGTGCCGGCTCGGACGCCAACAGCAACGACAGCGCAATCATCCAGGCATTGCGACACGGCGCCTCCGACTCCCTTAACCAGACCGGACAGCAGGTGGTTCGGCGCAGTCTCAACATTCAGCCGACTCTGACCGTGCGGCCTGGTTTTCCGGTTCGTGTCCTTGTCAATCGTGACCTCGTACTTGCGCTATACGGAGGCTAACGGTTTGCCCAAGCTTAGAATAGGGGCACTGCCCGACGACAAGCCCGTCAAGGTCACCACTGAGATTCCAGCATCAGTGCATCGGGATCTCGTCGCCTATGCAGAGGCCCTGGCAATCGAAAGCGGGCAGCGCGTCGATCCGGCAAAGCTGATAGCGCCCATGCTGGCGCGCTTCATGGCCACGGATCGCGGCTTTGCGAAGGTACGGCGTGCGATTTATTCGCGAGAATTAAGCGCAGGATAGCGTTCACCCAAAAGTGTGAGGAGGCTCAGTAGGGCCGGGCTTTCGTTATCAGGTCGCCAGTGTGCGGATAAGCCAATCCTGCTAGCTCCTGTTCCATCGCGCAGTTCGCGGTAGACCAAGCCAGGGAAAGTCGCGCCCGTCTCCGACTCCATGACCAGGCTAATCCCAAGGCCCATGCTGATGAGGCTTTTGATGATACCTCTGCTGACATCGTGCCGTTCTATCCTCGGTCGGTCAGCGCATACGAGCTTGGATGTCAGCAAGTCCTCGAGTTCCGGCCCGGGATCGTGTTGGCTCAACAAAACCTTCTCATTCCTAAGGTCGGTCCAGTAGATACTATCGCGTGCAGCCATCGGGTGATCTTGAGGCAAGGAAATGAGCACCCGCTCACTCCAAAGTGGCCAAACATGGTTGCCCGGCAATGGCACCTCGCCCGTAAGGAAAAGAAGATCGAGGCTGCCGTTCCGGAGAGCCGTCGTTAAGCCAGTTTTTGATCGTTCCGCCGTGACTAGTTCGATAGCCGGAAAGCGACGCTTGAAGTCCAGCAATGTGGCGCGCAAATTGCCTGCTGACATAGATGTGCAAAACCCCACGCGCAGGTATTCTGGTTCGCACCCACCGCTGGATGTCCGCGTTTTCATAAGGGCATCGATCTGCTCCAGGATAGTTCTCGCAGCCCGCAAGACATTTCGACCGGCGGGCGTCAGCCTCACTCCGCTGCTCGAACGCTCGAACAGCATCATCCCGATGGACTGCTCGAAGTGCTTGATAGACCTGCTGAGCGCCGAATGGCGAACGGAGAGCAGTTCCGCAGCCCGTCGGAAGCTACCGCAATCGGCCGCGGCGACTGCGGATCGGAGATGATGGAGATCGACGTTGTTGATGGTGGCACGGTTAGTATCGCCGTCCTTTGATGCGTTGATATTCATCCCAGAGAGCCGAACAAGACCACATTTTCGACGGGCCAAGAATCTTTCGACCTCAGCTTTAGGTTGTAACTTCAACCAAGAGATGATGACAGATTTATGAACACAAATGCCAGCGTCCAGAAGCAATGGCCACGGTTGCGTAGGCATCCGTGATCAGTACAGCCGAGTGATCGTGCTCATCCTTTGCTTTCCAAGTGCGCAATTTGACAACATTCATAGCCGCCTACGAAATGAGACGCTCGCTGAGCTGACGGCGGAGAGGTGCGCGCCACCTAAGGGTGGCGGGAGCGGAGATGCGATAATGCCGGCTGCATCCGCCAAATCCATCGACACCCTACCAACTTGGAGGATCAGGAATGTTGCAAGGAATGCAAAAATATTCGCTCGGCGCCGCGGCGGCAGTTGCTCTTTTTGTAATTCCAGTCTCGGCGCTTTCCCAATCACTTGAGATTGTACCGGACGGCGTCCGGATGCGAGGTGGGGAATGCGAGCAATTGCGGCGAGCCTGCGAAAACAAGGACGTGCTAGGTGAGCGGGGCGAAGGAAATTGTCGGCGATACAGGGAGACCTGCCAACGGCCAGTTCGGAGGGATGCGTGCGCCGAATTGCGACAAGCCTGCCTCAACAAGGACGAATTGGGCGAACGAGGCGAAGGAAATTGCCGCAGGTACCGCCAGACCTGCAGAGGGCGCTTGTAAAGCGCTGATGGTCGGTGTGGTACAGTGATCCGCCATCGCTCGCGACCCCACATGCACAGCACCCCGGAGGCCGCCCCGATCGGCGGCTTTCGTTTATGTCGGGTCTAGCCTGCGACGTCGCCTTTGGGCCCCATAACCGAATTCGAGACGCATCTCATCAACGCCCGCTTCATGGGGCTGGAGCGGACGTCTGACCGCCATCTTCGCGCCAAGCTCCTGCTTGAGGATTATCGAAGCCGCGTTATCCCGCCGCGCGTTCCTGCTGCGCGCCAACGGAGCCCGTCATGTCGAAATTGGCAATCGTATTAGTGTCGGCATTTGCTGTCACTTTGCCCACGGCGCAAGATACTGCGTCAGGACAAAGGCGAGGGCCGGCCACTACCAGCACGTATGAAACACACCTTTTCCTATTTGATGGACCGATGCGAGGTGATGGCATCCGGCACCGAAGCCAGCCCACAATCGTCACCCCAACGCCGGGGCCATTGACCCCTGAGGCACTGGAGACCCCGACAAGATCCGGATCATTCCCGACCGCACTAACGCGAGCTGGCCCGGGGTGCGGCGCGTCTCAACATTTCCCGGCCTCCCTCCGGCCGAAGCCCTCGATCATACCTTAGATACGATCACAGCCCGCTACGGAGAGCGCACAACCAACATGGTAGCCATGCAACTCGAATATCCGCGAGGCTAGGCGCTCTCTGAAGTACCGCTGATGCATCTCTAGGGGACTTACAAGAAGGAAGCGGTGCCCTGTTAAGACATCTGCGGCATCTCAGCGGTCCCGTCCTCTAAGACCGATAGCTAGGGTCTGTACCTAATTAGCGAGTTCTGATTCCCTGGTGCCAAGTTGATTCGGCACGGGGGACTTCGATGCGCAAAGGACTGTTCTGGCTCAACGACAAGCAGTGGGCTCAGATAGAGCCGCATCTGCCAACAAACCAGACCGGCCCGGCGCGCGAAGACGATCGACGCATTATCAGCGGTATCATTCACATGCTCCAGTGCGGCGCACGCTGGCGCGATTGCCCGTCCGACTATGGCCCTTACACGACGATCTACAATCGGTTCAATCGCTGGGCTAAGCGCGGACATTGTCAGGCGATCTTTGAAGCGCTCGCCCGCTGCGGCAAGGACCGAGTGGCTTTGTCGATCGACTCCACCTCGATCAAAGCGCATCGCTCGGCGAGCGGCGGAAAAGGGGGGAGTGTGAACAGGCGATCGGCCGCTCGCGCGGTGGGCGGACCACGAAAATCCACGCGCTGAGCGACCCTGATTGCAAACCTTGCGCATTTCATCTCACTCCGGGACAAGCCGCAGACATTGCCGCAGGGCCGGCCCTTTTGAAGCTCGCGCCGCCCATGTCTTCCCTCATTGGGGACAAAGGCTACGATGGCGACGGCTTTCGCGCCGAAATCGTCAATCGCGGCGCGAAACCCGTCATTCCAAACAAATCCAACCGGGTAACCCTCCACAGCTTCAGCAAGCGCCTCTATAAAGGGCGCAATGTTATCGAGCGCTGTTTCTGCCGGCTCAAGGATTTCAGGCGTGTTGCTACTCGCTACGACAAACTTGCCAGAAACTTCTTGGCCGCCGTCCACCTCGCCGCTCTCGTCGCTTATTGGATCAATTGAGTCTGACCCCTAACAACCTCTGCAAGTGCAGCATACCGCGCCCAGCCACGTGATGGACTACGTCATCCAGCGATCGACCCCTTTGCGGTCAGGCTAACATTGGCCAGCGGCTTCTAGTATCCCTTTTTGAAGGCAGGCAATACGTTCGGTGCACTCACCGCCTGTTCGGCTTGTAGATAAACATAGCGAAGGCCGCGCGTTGTGCGAAGTCCCAGCTTTCGGTGACTAGCCATTGATTGGTCAGCCGTCAGAACGTCTCGGTGATCTTGCTCAGGCGAGGTGGACGATCCGGGTCAAATCCGCAGGCCCGGGCGGCCTGCTCGATCATCCGATAGGCCGGAATCAGCATGGTCATCGGGTCGGTGGCGGGATCATCCGCGGCCAGCCAGGGCAGCGAGCCACGCGGTCCGCCGCATAGATGAAGCGCGATTTTTTGCCCGCGCAATTCTTCTGCCAGCGCGTCCACCATGGCCGCCGTTTCATCCATCAGGCGCATGATGATGACCGGCGTGCGCGAGGATAACGCGGCGCGCGGCCCATGCTGCAGCTCGGCGGCGCTCAGACCAATGGAAGGCAGGCGCAGGATTTCCGAAAGTTTGAGCGCGATCTCCCGCGCCGAGCCCAGGCCTAGGCCCCGCGCCGCCACAAACACCGCTGACGCTTTGGTGAGATCGTCAGCAATTCCCGACCAGTCGAGCGGTAGCGCGCAGTGCAGGCGCTCGGGCAGCCTGTCGAGGGCTGATCGCAGTGCATGATCTCCCGCCAGCTCGGCAACAAGTCCGGCGCCGGCGGCCATCGAGCCGATCACGGTCTTGGTCGCCGCTACGGAGTGCTCCTGTCCGGCTTCGATCGGAACAACGAATTCCGCTTCGTCAGCCACCGGCGACGACGTCGCATTGACGATGGCGATGGTGCGGGCACCCGCGGCGCGCGCCGACCTGGTCGCCGCGACAAGATCCGGGCTGCGCCCGGATTGCGAGATCACGATGAACAGCGCATGGCGCAGCATCAACGGCGTGCGAAAAGCCGTGATCACCGAAGGAGCGCTGGCTGAAACGGGAAGGCGAAGCCGCGTCTCGACAAGGTATCTCAAGTAAACCCCGGCATGCCCCGAGCTGCCCCGGCCGCACACGACGCACAGGGGCGCACAGCCAATCCCAATTCGCTGTGCGATGTCGCGCGTGGCCGGGCGATTACCAAGGGTTTTGGCGACAACATCCGCGCTTTCTCCGATTTCGCTCGCCATCGCGGATGTCGTCACGGCTCGACCGCTCCGCCTTGCTTGCGCGCCGCTCCCATGGGATGCCGATCACGATGCGAGTCACGATCCGCGGCGAGCTCGGCAAACACGCGCCGAAGATTGCCGTCACAGTTTTTCAGGATGGTCTCGGCATCGAGGCTGTCGACACCCAACGCCAGCAGGCCTGCCGTCTTGATGTCTCCCTCGGCCTGCTCAAGCCAGTGTGCCGCGTGCGACGGATCACAGTGCGCGATTTGCGCCACCATGGCCTCGGCGCGCCGCTTCAGCTTGGCATTGGTCGGCTGCATGTTCACCATCATGCCGCGGTACACCCGGCCAAGGCGCAGCATGATTCCTGAGGAGATCAGGTTCAGCACGACCTTTTGCGCGGTGCCGGCCTTCATCCGCGTGGAGCCGGCAATCAACTCGCGGCCCGTCTCGATCAGCACCGGAAACTTTGCCGACGCCAGCAGTACGGTGCCGGGATTGTTGGCAACGCCGATCGTCACTGTACTAAAAGAGCCTGCCTGCTGCAGCGCCCCGACCGTGAATGGCGTTGTTCCGCTGGCGGCAACGGCGATCACAACGTCGTGCGGCGTGAGCCGCGCGGCATTGATCTGTGTGACCGCGTCATCGATATCATCCTCAGCACCTTCGATGCTGGTGACGAACGCGCTGTCTCCGCCGGCGACGATGAAGTGAACGCGCTCGCTGGGCCATGCGAAGGTCGGCATCAACTCGGCGCCGTCCTGGACCGCCACGCGGGCCGAGGTGCCGGCGCCGACATACACTATGCGTCCATGATCACCCAGCGCCGCTTTGGCGGCCTCGGTCGCCGCAGTAATCGCGGGAAGGGCAGGGCCGATCGCCGCGACTGCCGCAAGCTGGCCCTCCCACATCGCTTCCATCGCTGACGCGAGCTGCCATGCATCAAGATCGGCAAAGCGGGGATCGACTTCTTCGGTGGCCATATAATTGATCCATGCTCCATCAAACGCGGAACTTTGAAGCCTGCTCTTGGTCAGCTTCTCTCTTGGGCAGGTCTTTGTTGGGCACCTCAAGCCGCCCTCGCGCCACCAGTAATGCGCCGGCCGCCCCGTCGGCATCAGGACACCTCAGGCGCGCGCGCAGGTCTGGCGTCAGCCACGGCGTAATGGCATCCGCGAGCCCGCCTACCAGCGAGAGCCGGTCAATTCCTCTCGCCAGGAAAAGATCAAGCAGATCGCCAATGGCATCGGCCGCGCGTTCGACAATGCGACGGCCGACCGGATCGCCCTGATTGGCGTGCCGCATCACGATCGGGGCGAACGCTGCGTAGTCTGTGGCCCTGGCTTCTTCAGACCAGGCCACCGCCTGATAAGGATCATGATCGAAGGCGCCCAGCACCTCTGAAAGCAATGGGGTCAGCTCGCCGCGGCGATCCGCGGCCCGCAGCGCCAGTCGAACAACCTGCAGGCCGATGTCGGCGCCGCTGCCTTCGTCCGACAGGGGAAAGCCGTAACCGGCGAGACGGACTTCGCGGCCGTCGATCAGGCCGACACCCACCGAGCCGGTGCCGGCTACCACGATGGCCCCGTCCGCACCGCTATGGGCGCCGAGACAGGCCGCCAGGCCGTCGCTGATGAAGATGACCGACGCAAAGGGATGCGCGATCTTGTTGAGGGCCGCTTCCGCACCGCGGCGACCGAGACCGGCAAGGCCAATTCCGGCGTGCATCCGCGCGAAATCCTCGCGCGTCAGTCCGGCCTGTGCGGCTGCCGCTTCAGTGGCTTCCATGATGGACCGCCAAGCATTGTCAAAGCCAATCCGCGTCGTGGCGGGCCCCGCGCTTGCTCCACCGAGTACCCTGCTGCTTTCGTCCTCGATCCGGGCGCGGCAGCGGGTTCCGCCGCCATCAATGCCGAGATACGTGGTACCTTTTGTTCCCATGGAAAGTTAACGCGGAGATTTCTTTCCGGGTCCCGCCGAAGCTGCTTGGTGTACATTTGAGGGCCTTCTACGGGACTCGCCTCACGAGTCCGTGACTGCCATTCTCGGATCAATACAGATGGGCAACGCTGGTTATTCCGCTCCCACGATTTCCGCGCAGCACATCTTTGATGGTGCCGACATGCGCGGGCCGGGGTCGGTCAGAATCTCGCAGGGGCGGATTGAAAGCATCACCTTCGGCGAGGCGGAGGCGCGCGCCTCAATCCATCTTCCCGGAGACGCGATCCTTGCACCCGGATTCATCGACATCCAGGTCAACGGAGGCGGCGGCGTTCTTCTCAACGACCAGCCCACGGAGGCTGGCGTCCGACGCATCGTTGAGGCGCACCGCAAGGCGGGGACCACGGGCTGCTTGCCGACCCTCATCACCGATCGCAGCGAGGTCATCGAGCGATTGGCTGCAGTCGGCCAGGCTTGCCTGACGATTCCCGGCGTTCTCGGCTTTCATCTGGAAGGACCGGCCCTCAACAGGTCTCGCAAGGGCATTCATCCGGAAGCCGAGATACGCGTGCCGGATCGGCGCGATCTCGCGGCAATCAAAAGTTTTGGGGGGTGCGGCCGCTCCATGGTGACCTTGGCCCCGGAATGCGTGCCCGCATCCATGATCGATGAGTTGATCGGCGCCGGATTGCGTATCGCGGCCGGCCACAGCGACGCCACCGCAGCCGAAATCGGGCAGGCGGTCGATCGCGGTGTCTCGGGGGCGACCCATCTGTTCAACGCCATGTCGCAGTTGAACCCCCGGGAGCCGGGCCTGGTCGGCGCCGCGCTTGACGATGACCGGCTGTTTGCAGGGATCATCTGCGACGGCATCCACGTTGATCGCGCCGGTTTGCGCGTTGCGTTCCGCTGCAAGGGACGTGATCGATTGATGCTGGTCACCGATGCCATGCCACTGGCGGGCACCGACGACCGGCAATTCTTGCTGCAAGGAAGGCAGGTCACGTTGCACGAAAACCGCCTGACGGGTCCCGATGGGACACTCGCTGGCGCTCACCTCACCATGATCGAGGCGGTGCGCAATGTTGTTGCGCTGCTCGAAATCTCCCTTATCGATGCCCTCATCATGGCCTCTCGGACGCCCGCGGCATTTCTGGGCCTTGAGTCCGAGCTTGGACGGATCGCGCCGGGATACCGCGCGGATTTGGTCGCCTTCAATCGGAACTTTGAAATCGTCGGCACGTGGGTAGGCGGTGTCGGTTCGATGGGCAGAGACTTCACGCCGAAGATTGAAGGAGAGGACGCAAGTCTGCCGCCCGGTTCATAGCGGACCACCGACTCGCAACCCGACATTGAAGCGGGCGATGTTGCCATCTCTTCCCGCTGGTGGTTGGGAGAACCGAGCCCACCCCTAATCCCTTCGTAAACTTGTTCTTCTCACTTGATGAACTCAAGCAGGTTCGTATGGTGCTTGAAAGCATTGAAGATCATCTACGCGGCTGGAATGGTAGCAAGCAGGGACTCGGAGGCGAGCGGGTCTCCCGTGCAAAATTGGCGATTGAGCATGTGATGCCGCGGAAGTGGCAGCAGCATTGGCCGGTGCAGGGAATCGATGAGGAGGATCGAGATCGCCTCATACACACGCTGGGCAATCTTACCCTGCTGACCGGAAAGCTTAATTCAACAGTCTCTAACGGTCCTTGGTCAGGCGCAAACGGCAAGCGCGTGGGTTTTGAGGGTCACGACGTACTTATCTTGAACAGGGACTTGTTGAAGAGGGGCGGTAGCGAGTGGACAGACGCGGCCATCCGAGAACGTACCAAGAGCTGGTGCGTCTGATTGCGGAGATTTGGGCGGTGCCTCCGAATCATCGCTCGGGCTTTGCCGCCCTCGGCAGCGATCTGTAAGGAAGGTGGAGCTTACAGACCTGATCAATGCAGGTCATTTACACCCCCGGAATGTCTTTGATTCCGAAACGAAAGAAATACAGTCATCGCGTGGCAACTTTGCTGGCGGACGGGCGCGTGGAAGTCGATGGTCAGCCTTTTGAGACCGCAAGGGAAGCGGCGATCGCCATCTATGGAAAGAAGACCGGGGGATGGTGGTTCTTCCTGGCCGATCCGACATCGGGTCGCACGCTGCGGGATGTCCGCCGTGACTACATCGAAGCTATGGCTGTCGATTCGGATGATGACGATCAGGATGACGATGGCGACGTTGATGAAGCCTGACTCGCAGCTCGATTCGAGAGCTTAAGTCAAAATCCGGCCATGTGATCTTTAAGCTAAGCTGAGAATGGCGATGTCGGCCCCTCTTTCGCCCTGCGCGGGCGGATCGTTTCATCTGGGTGCGTGGATGATCGCTATCCCGCGTTGGCCTTCAACCCTGCCGCCTGGATGCCCGCCACCGCACACGCCTCGTCATTGTCCGATGTGTCGCCGGAGACGCCGACGGCGCCGAGCAGCGTCGTGCCGTCCATGATCAGCACGCCGCCGGGGACCGGCACCAGCGCGCCGTTGGCCATGGTGTTCACAGCGTCGATGAAATAGGCCTGCTCCTGCGCGCGCTGGAAGAGAGCGCGCGAGCCCATGCCCAATGCGAGCGCGCCATAGGCCTTGCCGTGCGCGATCTCGGCGCGCATCAGACTGGTGCCGTCCTGCGCCGCGGCGATCTTCAGCACGCCGCGGGCGTCGAGAATGGTGACGACGAGCGGCTTTAGCTTCAACTCGGTGGATTTCGCGAAGGCGGCGTCGAGGATCTTGCCGGCGGTGTCGAGGGTGAGGTCAGCCATGGCTGGTTTCCTTTGCAATGGGAGGGGTTGTGGATTGAATGTCGGCACGATCGAGGCTCATCGCCAGCACGCGCGCAACGTGAAGCGCGTCGCGCTGGGCACCGTCATGGATCTGGTGCCGGCAGGAGGTGCCGTCGGCAACGACCAGCGTCGCCTGGTCCGCGCGCCGCACGGCGGGTAGCAGCGAGAGCTCGGCCATCTCGATCGAGGCATCGTAGGTGTCCGCGCCATAACCGAAGGCGCCGGCCATGCCGCAGCAGCTCGAGTCGATGGTCTCGACTTCAAGGCGAGGGATGAGGCGCAGCACCTGCTCGACCGGCTTGAACGCGCCGAGAGATTTTTGATGGCAATGGCCGTGCACCACGGCCTTGTCGGCGACGGCGCCGAGTGGCAGTTGCAGCCGGCCGGCCTCGGCCTCGCGCACCAGGAATTCCTCGAAGGTCAGCGCGTGGGCGCCGACGGCCTTGGCATCATCGTCCTTGCGCAGCGAGGCGAGCTCGTCGCGCAAGGTCAAAAGGCAGCTTGGCTCAAGCCCGACGATCGGGACGCCGCGCGCGGCAAAGGGAGCGAAGGCGGCGACGAGACGATCGAGCTCGGACCTGGCTTGGTCGACGAGACCGGCGGACAGGAAGGTGCGGCCGCAGCACAGCGGACGGCTGCCGCTTGCGGGTTTCGGCAGATGCACGCGATAGCCGCCGGCCGAAAGCACGCGCAGCGCGGCCTCGAGATTTTCGCGCTCGTAGATGCGATTGAACGTGTCGGCGAACAGCACGATCTCGCGGCCGGTTTCCGGCCCGACCGCCTCGGCCGGCGGCACGAACACGTCGCTGCGGAACGCGGGCAGCGCGCGGCGCGCACTGATGCCGGCAAAGCGCTCGAACAGCTTTCGCAGCAGAGGGCTGCGGTTGCGCAAATTTGCCAGCGCCGCGAAGCGCGACGCGAGGCCGGCATAGCGCGGCAGGTAGCCGACCAGGCGATCGCGCAAGGTCAGACCATGCGAGGCCGCGCGCGCGGCGAGCACCTCGATCTTCATTTTGGCCATGTCGACGCCGGTCGGACACTCGTGGCGGCAGGCCTTGCAGGATACGCAGAGCTTCAGCGTTTCCATCATCTCGTCGGAGGAGAGCGCGCCTGCGCCGAGCTGGCCGGAGATCGCGAGCCGTAGTGTGTTGGCCCGGCCTCGCGTCACGTCCTTCTCGTTGCGCGTCGCGCGGTAGGACGGACACATCACGCCGCCCTCGAGCTTGCGGCATGCGCCGTTGTTGTTGCACATCTCGACCGCGCCCTGAAAGCCGCCGCCGGCCCCGGGATAAGCCGACCAGTCGAGTTTTGTCTTGAGCTCAGCGACGCGATACTCGGGCTTGAAGCGAAACAGCGAGCGATCGTCCATCCTGGGAGCGTCGACGATCTTGCCGGGATTGAGCACGCCATCGGGATCGAAGCGTTGCTTCACCTCGCGGAAGTCGGCGACGAGACGCTCGCCGAACATCGTTGCGTGGAATTCGGAGCGCACCAGGCCATCGCCGTGCTCGCCGGAATGCGAGCCCTTGTATTCGCGTACCAGTTCGAAGGCTTCCTCGGCGATGGCCCGCATCGCCTTGACGTCCTTCTCCAGCTTCAAATTCAGCACGGGCCGCACATGCAGGCAGCCTTCGGAGGCGTGGGCATACATCGTGCCGCTGGTGCCGTGCTTGGCAAACACCTCGCTCAGCCGCGCGGTGTAGTCGGCGAGATGTGGTAACGGCACGGCGCAGTCTTCGACGAAGGAGACCGGCTTACCCTCCTGCTTCATCGACATCATGACGTTGAGGCCGGCGGCGCGGAAATCGGCGATCCCGCTCTGCAGCGTGGGCTCGGTGATTTCGACCACGCCGCCCCATTTGCGCTTGTCGTTGTTCCAGCCGAAGCCGAGATCGCCCATCAGCTCGCCGAGCTGCTTCAGGCGCACGAGGTTGTCCGCCTGATCCTCCTCGGCGAACTCGACCACGAGCACCGCATCCGGATCACCCTTGATGGCGGTGGAGATGATGGGCCGGAACATCGCGATGTCACGGCCGAGCGCGAGCATGGTGCGATCAACCAGCTCGACCGCGATCGGCTTCAGCTTGACCAGATGCTGGGCCGCGTCCATCGCCTCGTAAAAACTGCCGAAATGGCAGATGCCGAGCGCCTTGTTGCGGATCACGGGCCACAGCTTCAGCTCGACCTTGGTGGTGAAAGCGAGGGTACCCTCGGAGCCGACGAGAAGGTGGGCCATGTTGTTGCGCGCATTGCGCGGCACCAGCGCATCGAGATTGTAGCCACCGACACGGCGCTGCACTCTTGGAAAGCGTGCGGCGATCTCGTTAGCCTCGCGGGCGCCAAGCTCGAGCATGTCGCGGAACAGGGCGCGCGCGCTGTCGTTCGCATCGAGATCGGAGAGATCGCGCGAGACCTCGCCGAAGCGGCTCAGCGTGCCGTCGGCGAGCGCGGCCTCCATCGACAGCGTGTTGTCGCGCATGGTGCCGTAGCGCAGGCTACGGCCGCCGCAGGAATTGTTGCCCGCCATGCCGCCGATGGTGGCGCGCGACGCCGTGGAGACGTCGACCGGAAACCAGAGGCCGTGCTTTTTCAGCTGGCGGTTGAGGTCGTCGAGCACGATGCCCGGCTCGACCACGCAGGTGCGCCCATCGACGTCGAGCGACAGGATCCGGTTCAGGTGCTTCGAGAGATCGACCACGAGGCCGTCATTGACGGTCTGACCGCATTGCGAGGTGCCGCCGCCGCGCGGGGTCACCTTCAATCCCGCGTCGCGCGCGATCGCCAGCGCCTTGAGGGCGTCGTCCATGGTGCGCGGCACCACTACGCCAGTGGGCATGATCTGGTAGAAGGACGCGTCCGTGGCGTACCGGCCCCGGCTGAAAGCGTCGAACAGGACGTCGCCGGTGATTTCCCGGGCGAGACGCGCCGCGAGGCCGTCCTTTTTGGCCGATTCCTGTGATTTTCCGGGCACTTCCGCCGCCATGGTCCGCTCTTGCCTGTTCGCTACCCCCGTCTTGCCTCCGGTCACGGCCCTTGGCAAGGCGAGCCCTGCTTCTTGTGCATTGACGGACCCCGCCCGGCGAGGGACAAGCCCGGCGAATAGTGATATTCGAGCGGCTTGCGCAGCCCCTTGAGGCCAAAGGGCGCGAAGTCAAGCTGGGCTCAAAGCCAAGACAGACTCAAGAGACCGGGAAGGACGCCGATGACCGTGCATACTGGAAGGCATTTTCTCCAGATTCCAGGACCCACCAACGTGCCCGACCGGGTGCTGCGGGCGATGGATATGCCGACGCTGGACCATCGCGGTCCGGAGTTCGCAGAGCTCGGTTTCGCCGTCCTCGCCGGCATGCAGCGGGTGTTCCGCACCAAGCAGCCCGTGATCATCTTCCCCTCGTCCGGCACCGGCGCCTGGGAAGCTGCGATGGTCAACGTGCTCGCGCCCGGCGACAAGGTGCTAATGTGCGAGACCGGCCAGTTCGCCGTGCTGTGGCGCGGTATCGCCGACAAGTTCAAGCTCGACGTCGACTTCATCCCGGGCGACTGGCGCCATGGCGCCGATCTCGCCGAGATCGAGAAGCGCCTTGTGGCCGACAAGCAGCACACGATCAAGGCGGTCTGCGTCGTCCACAACGAAACCTCGACCGGCTGCGTGACGCCGCCGCTGGAGGTGCGCAAGCTGCTCGACCGGATCAAGCATCCGGCGCTGCTGATGGTCGACACCATTTCCGGCCTCGGCTCGATGGAGTACGAGCACGATGCCTGGGGCATCGACGTCTCGGTCGCGGGCTCCCAGAAAGGCCTGATGCTGCCGCCGGGCCTCGGCTTCAACGCCGTCTCGGAGAAGGCGCTCGCGGTGGCCAAGGCCAACCCCGGCATGCGCTCTTATTGGGATTGGCAGGAGGTCATCGGCTTCAACAAGCTCGGCACCTTCCCCTATACGCCCGCGACCAATTTACTGTACGGCCTGCGCGAGGCGATCAAGATGCTGGAAGAGGAGGGGCTCGAGAACGTCTGGACGCGCCACAAGCGCCACAGCGCGGCGACCCGTGCCGCGATCAAGGTCTGGGGCCTGGAGACGCAGTGCGCCGATCCTGCCGCGCATTCGCCGGCGCTGACCGGCGTGCGCGTGCCTGATGGCCACGATGCCGACGCCTTCCGCAAGGTGGTGCTGGAAAACTTCGACATGTCGCTCGGCACCGGCCTGAACAAGGTCAAGGGCAAGGTGTTCCGCATCGGCCATATCGGTCATTTCAACGATCTGATGCTGATGGGCACGCTCGCCGGAGTCGAGATGGGCCTCGATCTTGCAAAGATCCCGCACAGGAGCGGCGGGGTGTTGGCGGCCATGGACGTCCTGAAGGGACGCGACGTGGTGCCGATGTCCAAGGCTCAGGTTGCCTGAAGGCTCAGCTTGCCTGAGCCAACTTCGAGAAAAGAGAGCGCGCGATGAACGCACCGACGACCGCCAACGAAGACCTGCTCTACTCCGTCACGGACGGCATCGCGCGGATTACCTTCAACCGCCCGCAGGCGCGCAACGCACTGACCTTCGCCATGTACGAGCGCATGGCGGAGATCTGCCAGGAGATCAACGCCGACCGCTCGATCAAGGCGCTGATTCTGACCGGCGCCGGTGACAAGGCGTTTGCCTCCGGCACCGACATTTCTCAATTCCGTGCGTTCAAGACCGCGCAGGATGCGCTCGACTATGAATCCCGCATCGACCGCGTGCTCGGCACGCTGGAGCAGTGCCGCGTGCCCGTGATCGCGGCGATCGCGGGGGCCTGCACCGGCGGCGGAGCCGGAATTGCGGCTTGCTGCGACCTGCGCATCGGGACTGAAACCACGCGCATCGGGTTTCCGATCGCGCGCACGCTCGGCAACTGCCTGTCGATGTCGAACATCAGCCGCGTCGTGTCGCTGGTCGGCCCCGCCCGCACCAAGGATCTGATCTTCAAGGCGCGCCTCGTCGAGGCACCGGAAGCACTGGCCCTCGGCCTCCTCAACGAGATCGTTCCCGACGTCGAGACGCTGCAGCGCCGCGCCGACGAGACCGCCAGGCTGGTGGCGAGCCACGCCCCGCTGACGCTTGAAGCGACCAAGGAGGCAGTGCGCCGTATCCGCCGCACGCTGTCGCGCGAAGAAGGCGAGGATCTGATCCTCAAGGCCTATATGAGCGAAGATTTCCGCGAGGGAATGGACGCCTTCCTCAACAAGCGCACGCCGAACTGGAAGGGCAAGTAGCGCGGACCCTGGCTTGGCTTCGTCAGCCGAAAGTCATAGGCAGCGGCATGCCCGCGTGCTTGAACTCGCTCGCATTAGTCCGCACAATGCGCCGATAAATTCCTGGCAAACAAAGCCAACAATAACCAGGGGACGAAACTCGTGCGAATTCTGATCCAAGCTGTTGGCGTCGCAGCGGCGCTATCGTCGAGCACGCCGGCCCTTGCCGGCTGGGAGCCAGCCAAACCGGTCGAGATCGTGGTCGCCGCGGGCGCGGGCGGCGCCTCAGACCAGATGGCGCGGATGATGCAGGCCGCCATCCAGAAGAACAATCTGATGAAGCAACCGATCGTGGTCTCGCTCAAGGGCGGGGCTTCCGGCGCGGAAGCACTGATGTACATGAAGTCCAGCGAGGGCGATCCCAACAAGGTGCTGATCGCCTATTCGCTGATTTACATGCTGCCGCTATCGGCGAAGATCCCGTTCAACTGGCGTGAGCTGACTCCGATTTCGGTGATCGCGCTTGACCAGTTCGTGCTGTGGGACAACAGCGCGGGTCCCAAGACGGTGAAGGAGTTCGTCGCCGCCGCGAAGGCGGCGAGCGCGCCGTTCAAGATGGGCGGCACCGGCTCCAAGCGCGAGGATCACGTGCTGACCGTGTTCCTCGAGCAGAAGACCGGCGCGAAATTCTCCTATCTGCCCTACAAGTCCGGCGGCGAGGCCGCGACCCAGCTCGTCGGCAACCACACCGAATCCAACGTCAACAATCCATCCGAAAATCTCGAGGTCTGGCGCGCGGGCCAGGTGCGTCCGCTCTGCGTGTTCGACAAAGAGCGAATCTCCTACACCAGTAAAGTGACGGAGACGCAGTCCTGGGCCGACATCCCGACCTGCAAGGAGGAGGGCGTCGATGTACAGTATCTGATGCTGCGCGCGATGTTCCTGCCCGGCAAGGTCACGGCGGAACAGCAGGCCTTCTATGTCGAGCTGTTCCACAAGGTGACGCAGACCGCGGAATACAAGGACTACATGGAAAAGCAGGCGCTGAAGCCGATCTTCCTCACCGGCAAGGACATGGTGCAATTCCTCGAGGAGGACGATGCAGTCAACAAGTCGCTGATGACGGAAGCCGGATTCGTCGCGAAGTAGCGGCCTCTTCTCGCTCGCCCCGTTCTTACGGAGGCGCGACGAGCTTCGCTCGCGCTGGGAGGGTTGGGGTGAGGACTCTCTCCGCGAGTCCAACTCTCACCCTCCCCGTCGAGACTTCCCCTCACCCCGACCTCTCCCCACAAGGGGGGAGAGGGGGAATTGAACTTACTCCGTCCGAAACGGCTCATGCCCCAGACTGATCTTGAAATCGTCGTCGACGATCCGACCGCGCCCGAACACGACTCGCCTTCCGTCGTCTCCTCCGGCACGATCGAGATATTCGTCTGTCTCTTGCTGCTCGCGCTGGCCGCCACGCTCGGCTACGACAATTGGCGCACCGGCGCCTCCTGGGATTCGACCGGGCCGGAGCCCGGCTATTTCCCGTTCTACCTCTCCGTCATTCTCGGTGGTGCCAGCCTCTACGGCCTGATCGTGGCGCTGGTCGCGCACCGCGCGGCACCCGGAACCTTCGTCACGCGCGCGCAAGCCCGCCGCGTCATGGCGGTGTTCGTACCGACGCTGCTGTTCTGCCTGGCGACGCAGTTTCTCGGCCTCTATGTCGCGAGCTTCCTGCTGATCGCGAGCTTCATGCGTCTCGTCGGCAAGATCGCGCTGTGGAAGTCGCTGCTCACTGCTATCGTATTCACGGCGATCATGTTCGTTACCTTCGACATCGCCTTCGACGTCATCATGCCGAAAGGGCCGCTCGAAGCGGCCTTCGGCCACTAAGGCGGGCCCGCCATGGAAGCTTTCGGTCTCTTGCTTCACGGCTTTGCGGTCCTGCTGACGTGGAAAACGCTCGTGCTGATGATGGTCGGGCTGGTGCTCGGCATCTTCGTCGGCGTCTTGCCCGGGCTCGGCGGACCCAACGGCGTCGCGATCCTGTTGCCGCTCACCTTCACGATGGATCCGACCTCGGCGATTGTGATGCTGTCCTGCATCTATTGGGGCGCGCTGTTCGGCGGCGCGATCACCTCGATCCTGTTCAACATCCCGGGCGAGGCCTGGTCGGTCGCGACCACCTTCGACGGCTATCCGATGGCGCAGCAGGGCAGGGCGGCGGAGGCGCTGACGGCTGCGTTCACGTCCTCTTTCATCGGCTCACTGGTCGCGGTGCTCCTGATCACCTTCCTCGCCCCGATGATCTCGTCCTTTGCCTTGAAGTTCGGCCCGCCTGAGTTCTTCGCGGTGTATCTGCTGACCTTTTGCTCTTTCGTCGGGCTAGGGCGCGAGGCCAAGCACAAGACCGTCATCTCGATGTCGCTGGGGCTGTTGCTCGCCGGCATCGGCATGGACACGGTGTCAGGCAATCTGCGCATGACCTTCGGCTCCTCCGAGCTTTTGCGCGGCATCAACTTCCTCGTCGCCGTCATCGGCCTGTTCGGCATTAGCGAGATCCTGCTGACGATGGAGGAGCGCCTGGCGCTGCGCGGACACGCGGCGAGCATTTCGTTGCGCGTCGTGCTGAGTGTGTGGAAGGACCTGCCGAAATACTGGGTGACGCTGCTGCGCTCATCCTTCATCGGCTGCTGGCTCGGCATCACCCCGGGCGGCGCGATCGCTGCCTCTTTCATGGGGTACAACCTGGCAAAGCGTTTCTCCAAGGATCCCGAGAGCTTCGGCAAGGGCCGTATCGAGGGCGTGTTCGCGCCGGAGACGGCGGCGCATGCCTCCGGCACCGCGGCGCTGCTGCCGATGCTGGCGCTCGGCATTCCCGGCTCCGGCACCGCCGCGATCCTGCTCGGCGGGTTGATGGTGTGGGGGCTCAATCCGGGACCGCTGCTGTTCGTCGAGCACAAGGATTTCGTCTGGGGCCTGATCGCCTCGATGTATCTCGGCAATGTCGTCGGCCTCGTGCTGGTGCTGACGACGGTGCCGATCTTCGCCTCGATCCTGCGCGTGCCGTTCGCCGCGGTGGCGCCGATGATCGTGGTGTCCTGCGCGATCGGCGCTTATGCGATCCAGAACGCGATGTTCGATATCTGGCTGATGCTCGGCTTCGGCGTCGTCGGCTACGTCTTCAAGAAGATCGGCATTCCGCTCGCACCGTTCACGCTGGCGCTCGTGCTCGGCAACCGCGCCGAGGATGCCTTCCGTCTGTCGATGATCGGCGCGGGCGGCGACCTCAAGGTGTTTTGGGCGAACGGCCTGGTGGGCTCGATCACAACCTTGGCGATCGTGCTGCTGTTTTGGCCTGTGATCGACGGCTTGCTTGCCCGTGTCGGATTGACGCAGCGGTCCAAGCAGGCGCCCAGCTAGGTAGAATATCCCCTGGATTCAGATACATAGGGGTGATGTCGCTCTAGGCTTGGGCGTTGCACGCCCCGATTGTTTCCGGTTGTTGCTGGCGCGGCACAGCCGTTGGGCGCTCCTCCGCGTATATTTTCATCATCAAATTGGGGCGGAGGAATTGCCATGAAGCGGATTGTGATTGGAATGGCGGCGGCGATGTCGCTGTTCGCGACGGGCGCATTGGCGGCCGATCTGGCCGCAAGGCCCTACGTCAAGGCGCCGGTCATGGTCGATCCGGTCTGGAGCTGGACCGGATTCTACGTCGGCGCCAATGGCGGCTACAGCTGGGGCCGCTCGCGCACCGACGTCTCCTACTTCAACTCGGCAACCGGTGCTGCGATCGCGCCGCCGGCCGGCTCCATCACCAATGCGTCGTTCGACATGAACGGTGGCATCGCCGGTGGCCAGGCTGGCTACAACTGGCAGAGCGCCAATTGGGTCTACGGTATCGAGGGAGACCTGCAATGGTCGGGTGAAAAGGGCCGCGCCGGTTTCAATTGCGCCCCCACCGGACCTGCAGGAGGAGCCTGTCTTCCGGGCCTTACCTTCCTTCCCGCCGGCGCCGCTGCCGGCACCTCGCTGACGATCGACCAACATCTTCAGTGGTTCGGTACGGTCCGCGGCCGCGTCGGCATCTTGGCGACGCCGAAGGTGCTGTTCTACGGCACTGGTGGTCTGGCCTTTGGAGAGATCAAGACCACCGGTACGATGTCCGGCTTCACGCCCGCGGGTGTGGCGGTCGGCTCGGTCGGCTCGAACTCGACGACGCGTGCCGGCTGGACCGCTGGCGTGGGCGTCGAAGGCAAGATCACCCAGAACTGGAGCGCCAAGCTCGAATATCTCTACATGGACCTCGGACGCTTCGGCTCCGGTCCATTCACGCTGGCGCCGCTCTCCACGATCAGTGCCAACGTCTCGTCGCGCTTCACCGACCACATCCTGCGCGCCGGCATCAACTACCAGTTCGGTGGCCCGGTGGTCGCCCGGTACTAAGAAAAACAGAGGCGTCAACAAGAAGTAAAGCCCGGCTCACGCCGGGCTTTGTCGTTTCCGGCCTGGTTATTCGACCCCGCGTTGCCTGTTCATTGCTCCGCGAGTCGCCGGCCAACCTCTAACGAGGCACTCACACCACTTTGGCGTCCCTGAGCTTGGCGATCTCGTCCGCGCCGAAGCCGAACTCCTTCAGCACTTCGTTGGTCTGCTCGCCGAATTCCGGCGGCCGCGCCACCATCCTGCTCGGCGTGCGCGACAGCGTCACGGGCTGGCCGACCAGACGGATGTCGCGACCTTCGTCATTCGGCACCTCCTGCGCAATGCCGAGATGCTTGACCTGCTCGTCTTCGAACATCTGGTCGATGGCGTAGATCGGCCCGCAGGGCACGCCGGCCTCGTTGAGTTCACGGACCCAGCTCTCGGTGGACTTCGTCAAGGTACGCTTTTCGATCTCGGCATTGAGCGCGTCGCGGTTCTTGGAGCGGGCCGGCGCGGTCAGATAGTCGGGATGGCTGTAGAGCTCCGGCGCGCCGATCGCCTGCGCGCAGCGCTCCCAGATCCGGCCCCCCGTAGTGGCGATGTTGATGTAGCCGTCCGAGGTCTTGAACACGCCGGTCGGAATGCTGGTCGGGTGGTTGTTGCCGGCCTGCTTTGCCACTTCCTTCTCCATCAGCCAGCGTGCGGCCTGGAAATCGAGCATGAAGATCTGGGCCTGCAGCAGCGAGGTCTGCACCCACTGGCCCTTGCCCGAGACCTCGCGCTCCAGCAGCGCGGTGAGGATGCCTATGGCGCAAAACAAGCCGGCGGTGAGGTCGGCGACCGGAATGCCGACCCGCATCGGGCCTTCGCCCGGCGCGCCGGTGATCGACATCAGCCCGCCCATGCCCTGCGCGATCTGATCGAAGCCCGGCCGCTTGTGGTAGGGCCCGTCCTGGCCGAAGCCCGAGATGCTGCCGTAGACGATGCGCGGATTGATCCTGGCCATGCCCTCATAATCGATGCCGAGCTTCTTTTTCACGTCCGGGCGGAAATTCTCGACCACGACGTCGGCCTTGGCGGCGAGGCGCTTGAACACGGCGAGCCCGCGCTCGTCCTTCAGGTTCAGCGTCATCGCCCGCTTGTTGCGGTGCAAATTCTGGAAGTCGGAGCCCAGCCGCGGTCCGCCCGGCTGCTCGCCGCCGGCATCCTCGGTCAGCGCGTCGATCTTGATCACGTTCGCGCCCCAGTCCGCGAGCTGCCGCACGCAGGTGGGCCCGGACCGGACGCGGGTCAGATCGAGCACGGTAAAGCGTGACAGGGCTTCCGAGGCATGCGGAAAGGGCATCTTGATGGGCTCCGGGACTGATTGCGGGCCTACCATAGTGCCGAAAGACCATGCAGCAAGAGATCACGCGGCAGGTCTGGGCCGCGCGGATGCCGCCTGTCGAAATGCAATGTCTGAGGGCGCCCGCGAAGGATCAGCGCGCCAGCTGTTTCAGCTCGGCGCGCGCCCGCTCGGCCAGCGGGTCATCACCGTGGCGCGCAATGAACAGCTCGAACGCCTCCCGCGTTCCCTTGCGACGGGCGGATTCGTACTCCTCCGCGACCGCAGCCGAGGGGTCGCGGGCCATTGGAACGGAGGGCGCGCGCCCCGCTGTGCCGCCTTGTTTGCCGCTCTCATCCGCATTGGCTTTTCCGACCATGGCAGGCAGTCCTCCGAAAGGTAGATGGCCCGGCCCGGCGAGCGCCATCAGGGCGCCGAACAGACCGGCCGAGAGTAGACCTCGTTTCATGATTTCACTCGCTGTAAGTCGCCGGAACCGACATCCCTTGGTCTGGCCCGTATGACTACGGGATTTGATGGCTAACACGGCCTTACGGAAGGAGTCCGGACCGGTTCGCCCAAATTAAACCAAACGTTTAACTCTCAAGGTAGAATCACCTGACGCGCCCCGAATCGAACGGGGTTTGCTGCTTCGGAGATTCCCTTGGCCACCGCCGTCAACGTCAGTGCCACCAACAACGCCGAGATCGACGGCCTGCTTTCAGGCTATAAATGGACCGGCGCGATCACCTACAGCTTTCCGGACGCTGCAAGCGACTACACCAGTCCCTACAGCGGCGGCAGCAGTGAGCCGACGGCCTCGGGTTTTGCCTCGGCGCCGAGTCAGATGCAGGCGGCGATCAATTACGCGATCGGACTGATCCTCGGCTACACCAACGCCAACATCCAGTACGCCGGGACGAACGGCGCCGACATCATGGTCGCGCAGTCGCCAGCGGCCAATCCGACATCCTACGCCTATTATCCCGGCAACTACGCGTCCGGCGGCGACGTGTGGTTCGGAACCGCCTACAACTATTCGCTCGCTGCGCTCGGCAACTACTATTTCACGACTGCGTTGCACGAGCTCGGACACGCCCTTGGCCTGAAGCACAGTCAGGAAGCGGGCGGTCCCGCCAACGTCGCCGTGCCGAGCGCGCATGATGACAGCGAATACACCGTCATGAGCTATCGGAGCTATGTCGGTGCTTCGACCACGAGCGGCTACACCAACGAAGCTTATGGATATCCGCAGACCTATATGGCCAACGATATCCTAGCGCTGCAGACGATGTACGGCGCGGACTACACCACCCAGGGCGGGACCACCGTCTATACGTGGAGCCCGACCACCGGGCAGGAGTTCATCAACGGCGCTGGCCAGCCGGCCGACAATGGCGGTGCTGGTGGCTCGGCCAATCGCATCTACGAGACGATCTGGGATGGTGGCGGCGTCGATACCTACGACCTGTCGAACTACACGACGAACCTGAGCATCAATCTCAATCCAGGTGCGTCGTCCGTGTTCTCGTCGGTTCAGCTCGCCAATCTCGGCAACGGCCATTACGCGTCGGGCAACGTCTACAATGCCTATCTCTACAACAACGACTCGCGTTCCTACATCGACAACGCCATCGGCGGCTCCGGCAACGACACGATCATCGGCAATGCCATCGCCAACGCACTGAACGGCGGTTCCGGCAACGATACGCTGACCGGCGGTGGCGGCAACGACGCCATCAACGGCGGTTCGGGCACCGACACGGCGGTGTATTCGGGCAACAGGGCCAATTACGCCATTTCGTACAATTCGGGCACTCAAACCTTCACTGTCAGCGACCAGCGCTCGGGCTCGCCGGATGGTACTGATACGATAACAGGCGTCGAGTATTTCCAGTTCCTCGATGGGAGGACGGCAAGTTCGTCGTTCATGACACCGGTCGTAATCGAGTCGCTTGGCTCCACGAGCTTGGTGCTGTTTGGTGACAATTTTTATCTCAATCCCGTTGCGGGGGGCACCGGGCCGATATTGATGTTCGGCGCCACTCCGCTTTCAGCAGCGTCGCTGGGCGGTTGGGGGGTGATCGGCGCCGAGCAGACCAGTAGCGGTTATGAGGTTGCATTGCATTCGCTGAGCAGCGATCAGTACACGGTCTGGACCACCGACAATGGCGGCAACGTGGTCGGCAACGGCACGGGCGGGATTGTCTCGGGCGCCAGCTCGGCGCTGCAGTCGCTGGAGCCGAGTTTCCACCAGGACCTCAACGGGGATGGAGTGATCGGAAGTCCGAGCCGCGTGATCGAGTCGCTTGGTTCGACGAGCCTGGTACAGGTTGGTGATAATTTCCATCTCAATCCCGTTGCAGGGGGCACCGGGCCGATATTGATGTTCGGCGCCACTCCGCTTTCAGCAGCGTCGCTGGGCGGCTGGGGGGTGATCGGCGCCGAGCAGACCAGTAGCGGTTATGAGGTTGCATTGCATTCGCTGAGCAGCGATCAGTACACGGTCTGGACCACCGACAATGGCGGCAACGTGGTCGGCAACGGCACGGGCGGAATTGTCTCGGGCGCCAGCTCGGCGCTGCAGTCGCTGGAGCCGAGTTTCCATCAGGACCTCAACGGGGATGGAGTGATCGGAAGTCCGGGCCGGGTAATCGAGTCGCTTGGTTCGACGAGCCTGGTGCTGCTGGGTGACAATTTTTATCTCAATCCCGTTGCGGGGGGCACCGGGCCGACATTGATGTTCGGCGCCACTCCGCTTTCAGCAGCGTCGCTCGGCGGCTGGGGGGTGATCGGCGCCGAGCAGACCAGTAGCGGTTATGAGGTTGCATTGCATTCGCTGAGCAGCGATCAGTACACGGTCTGGACCACCGACAATGGCGGCAACGTGGTCGGCAACGGCACGGGCGGGATTGTCTCGGGCGCCAGCTCGGCGCTGCAGTCGCTGGAGCCGAGTTTCCACCAGGACCTCAACGGGGATGGAGTGATCGGAAGTCCGAGCCGCGTGATCGAGTCGCTTGGTTCGACAAGCCTGGTGCAGGTTGGTGACAATTTCCATCTCAATCCCGTTGCAGGGGGCACCGGGCCGACATTGATGTTCGGCGCCACTCCGCTTTCAGCAGCGTCGCTGGGCGGCTGGGGGGTGATCGGCGCCGAGCAGACCAGTAGCGGTTATGAGGTTGCATTGCATTCGCTGAGCAGCGATCAGTACACGGTCTGGACCACCGACAATGGCGGCAACGTGGTCGGCAACGGCACGGGCGGAATTGTCTCGGGCGCCAGCTCGGCGCTGCAGCCGCTGGAGCCGAGTTTCCATCAGGACCTCAATGGGGATGGCCACATCGGTCTTGTTACGGCCGCTCCAACGCTGTCCGCGACCGAACTCGATCCTGTGACGGGCTACCTGTTGGTTTGACGGCGCAGGGAACGGGCTGAGCCGCTTCCGCCCAACCGGCATCCACATTGGCTGGCTGGGCTGCTAGTTCGCTCTTTTCCGAAGAGGAATGCGGCTTCAATCCGGAGGGGCGATCACGCTGATATTGACCGCCGTCATTCGGCGCTCGCCGCAATATAGCCCTCAGCGCTCCTAATAGCCTCGACGATACTGCAGCCCCTCTTGGAATCGGCGCGGCACCGTTCCGGTCGGATAGCATTGTCCGTCTCGGATATCGACGTCTGCGCCATCGCCGCATGGGACAGGATATCGACCCCCGCCATAGCCTCGACCGCCGCGATAGTAGCCTTGCAGCGCCTGCTGCTCTTGAGGCGGAAGGTAGCCGTTCGGATAGCACCAGCCATCTCGCGCACTCACGTCCCAGCCACGCCCGCACGGCGGGGGATGCCTCGGAACACCATACTGAACTTGCTGAACGGACGGCTGCACATCGACCGCCGGCATGGCGCGGCCTGCCATCAGTGCAACTGCGAGAACAGTAACGATCATTGGACACCTCCACCTGAGCAAGAATGGTAGCGAGAGGATGAACACGAAGTGAATGGCATCCGGCGCGCAGAGAGCTAAGCGATCGCAACCGGAGGGCGTGCGCAAGAGTCTCGGTTGCTCCGTACCGTGACCCAGGAGCGCTCGATCTTCTCGGCCGGCCGCCACCGCGCGCCCTCGCCGCATCCCCGATCGAAGAGATCGCTCCGCCGCCGCCCAAGCTGGTCGAGGCGCCGCCGCTACTGCTGGTCGGCGCGGTGGCCGGGGAGGGCGATGCCATCGCGATTTTTCTCAACCGTACCGACCAGAGGGTCGTGCGGCTGCGACAGGGCGAATCCCTCGGCGGCTGGTCGCTGACCTCGGTGCAGCCAGCGAGGTGACGCTCAAGCAGAAGCCAGGTGCCGGCGCTGCAGCGGTCGGATGCGGCGGCCGCTCCCGCGAACTCAGGCCGGATCGCGGCTGATCCTGCGAGGGTTGAGGGCAAGCTGGTCACGCCGGCGACGAGCGGAATCGTCGTTCGTGCCCTTTCGCCCTCCGCTCAACGCCAAGGAACGGCGAGTCGGACGGACTCTGAGCACGGCTTCCGCGATCAAGCCGCATACGTCCTGATAGGTCCCGGGAGGCCCGCTGGGCCTGAGTGGGCGGTCGAAAGGGCCCAGCGCAGTGGGGCCGCTGCCGCCTCTTTCGGCTATCGACTTTCGTTGTGCTGACTGCTAGCCCGAATTCGCGATGCTTAGGGGAACCCTGATCGGTGAGTGGCGGAGGCTCGAGGTGAAGGCCGGGTGGTTGGCATGGATTTGAGACAAAAACCGCCCGATTTGCTGGGGAACTCGGCGTGGAATGCGATAGCCTTCGTTGTGGCCGTGGTGCTGAATCTGGCCATCCTGCCTTTCGTGATCACTCACCTCGGCCTCGCTGCATTCGGCGTTGCGGGTCTGGTCACGGCTTGCATCGCGCCAGCACTGGTGTTCAGCAACGCGCTCGGACTGTCGACGTCGCGCGAGCTTGCACAGCGACTGGAGCCGTCCGACCGCGACGACGCGCGACGCCTGTTCGCGACCGCGGTCATGCTCGCGGTCGGCGCGGGCGGGCCGATCGCCATTTTCCTTCTGATCGCCGGGGCACCGCTTGCGCGTCTCGGATTTCATCTGGCCGGCCCCGCCGCTGCCGATCTCGGACTGGCCTTCGCGTTGGCCGGTATCGGCTGGTTGTGCCAGTGTGTATCGGCGGTCTTCATTTCGTTGTTCACTGCGCGGCAGGACTATCGCCGGATCGCCTCCATCGGCATCGTCAGCACCGCGGTCTCGACTCTTTCGATGCTCCTCCTGATCCCCGCCGCGCCATACGCATCGACATTCCTGGGTTGCCAGGCGATGGGGTTGGCGATCGGTCTGCTGCTGGCCCTGGCCTGGTGTCGCGGCCAAATGCGTCAGTGGCTGGCACCTCCAGCATTGCATCGCGAGGCGCTTGGCAGGCTGGTTCGGTTTGGTGGATGGCAGGTTGCTGCACAGGGCGGTGCGCTGCTTGCGGGACAGGCCGATCGATATCTGCTTGGCGCGCTGCTGCAACCGCAGTTTGTCGGCTTCTACGGCGTTGCGCAGCGCCTGCAGGAGGCGACGTATATTGGTATCCTGAAGGTCGGCGAGATCCTGTTTCCCTTCTTCAGCACGCTGCAGGGGGAGAGCGACGACCGCAAGGTCGATCTGCTGTTCCGATCGTCGTGGATTCTCAACGTCCTGGCCGCAAGCGCGCTCGGCGGATTGATCCCAGTGGCCGGTCCGCTGCTGCATGTTTGGACCGGCGCCGAGGTCGCGGCCGAGGCTGCACAGGTTCTCGTCGTCCTGTCGATTGCCGGGATCCTCGGATCGAGCGCGAACGTCTTCGGCTTTTACTTGCTGGCGCACGGGCGGTCGCGCTCCAACGCGCTCATCGCCTTGATCACGGGTGTCGTCATACTCGTAACCAGCGCCATCGCATTGCCACGCTTCGGATGGCAGGCCGCGGGCTGGAGCGCATGCGCCGGAATGATCGCGCAGATGGCGACCATTGTCTTCCTGTTGCGCCGGAGTTTTGACCTCGCCGGCATGTGGTCACGCATCGTGCATTGCGTGCTGATGCCGCTCGGCATCGGCATCGCGACGGCGCTGGCGGTGCGATACGGTCTCGACCGCGCGCCATTCCGGCCCGCGCCGTCCTGGTGGTCGGTGGGAGCTGTTTCATCGGTGACGGCCGCGATCATTTTCGCAATCGCGGTTGCGGTGTCGCAATTGGGTCCGTATCGAAGGGCTTGCTGGCAGGATATTCGTTCGATCGTCGGTCGCTTCTTGCCCCTCAAGGCTGTCTAGGACATGTGCGGAATCGCAGGCATCGTAAATCTGGGTGGCAATGCGGTCGAACCGGCCGACATCTCGCGACTGACCAGCCTGATCGCGCATCGTGGTCCGTTCGGCGAGGGGACCTGGTTCAGCGCAGATCGAAGCCTCGCCTTCGGCCATCGCCGCCTGGCGATCATCGATCCCGGCGAGGGCGGCTATCAGCCTATGCTGTCTGCGGACGGCCGTCATGTGATCGTGTTCAACGGCGAGATCTACAACTTCCTCGAGCTTCGCCGCGAGCTCGAGGCGCAGGGCGCGGTGTTCCGCAGCCAATCCGATACCGAAGTGATCTTGGCCGCCTGGCAGGCCTGGCGGGAAGACATGCTGCCCCGGTTCAACGGCATGTGGGCCTTGGCGATCTTCAACACCAGCACCCGCGAGCTGTTTCTTGCGCGCGACCGCTTCGGCATCAAGCCGCTGCTCTATGCCGCGTCGCCGGAACGATTCATCTTCGCCTCCGAGCAACGGGCGCTGGTGCGGAGCGGACTGATCGATACGTCCGTCGACATGGAGGTTGCACGCCGGCTGCTGCTCGATGCCTTTGGGATCGAAGGAAGCGAGCGAACCTTGTTTCGCCAGGTTCGCCGCCTTCAGGGCGGTCACTGCATGTGGCTTCGCCAGGGCAAGGTCAGTGTCAAGCGTTGGTGGCGGACCGTGGATCATCTGCCTACGGTGCCGGCCACCGAAGCCGAGCGTGTCGCGCGCTTCCGCGAGCTGTTCCAGGATGCCGTGGCCCTGCGCATGCGCAGCGATGTCCCGATCGGAACATGCCTGTCCGGTGGCTTCGATTCGTCGGCCGTGATTTGCGCCATGGCCGCGCACGAGAAGGAAGGCATGGGGCCGCGCGACAGCATGGCATGGCGTCACGCCTTTGTTGCGACGTTCCCCGGCGCCTTGAACGACGAGAGGCCGATGGCCGAGGAGGCCGCCGCCTGGGCCAATGTCGCGCCTACTTTTCTTGAAATCGGACAGACCGATGCGCTGACGGATATCGATCAGATTCTCGACGATCTCGACGACGTCTACATCGCGTTGCCCAGCGCCGTTTGGTTGCTCTATCGGCAGTTGACGCGAAACAGCGTGACGGTGTCACTCGACGGTCACGGGGCCGACGAGCTGATGGGCGCCTATTTGCAGGAAGGACGAGTGGGCGCATTCCGAATACGGAACGCGGCAGAGGACCTCGCGTCGCGTTCGAAACTGGCACGGCGTTGTGTGGATGTCCTGCGAGCGTTGGCCCTCAAGCGGAAGGGCGTGTATTTTCTGCGCGGTGGCCTGCGCAAACTTCCCGCCCCGCTCCCGCTGCTAGCGGAGGACGATGTGCTGCCGCGTGAATGGGGTGGCTTGAACAAGCGCCTCTATCGGATGTTTCACAGCACGGTGCTGCCCACCATCCTGCGCAACTTCGACCGGCTTTCGATGGCGCACGGCGTCGAAGTTCGCATGCCCTTCATGGACTGGCGGCTGGTGACCTATACGATGGCGCTTCCCGACAGCAGCAAGTCGGCAGACGGCTATACCAAGGCTGTTGCCCGGCGGGCGATGGCCAATTTGATGCCGGAGTCCATTCGCACCGCGCGCCGCAAGGTCGGCTTCAATTCGCCAATGCCGGAATGGTTGAACGGGCCGCTGGCCGGCTGGACGGGTGACCTGCTGGACAGGAACGTCCCGGCGTTCGCGGAACTGGTGGATGAAGCGGGTCTGCGCGCGGCGGTCAGCCGTTTGACGGCGTCGAAGTCCTGGGATTGGGAGTCGGTCGGGCGGATCTGGCCCTATCTTAATATGAAGTGGACTCTGGCAGGGTACGTCTAGAATATGCGGGTTTTTCAGAACTGCGGTCTCACTCCGTCCTACCTCGCGCGCCTGGATCGCCTTGCACCGGAGGGCCTAAGTTTTCAGGAACGGCGTAACACGTTTCTGGATGATCGTTTCGGCGCACTTCACCTTCTGCAACCTGTGCTCGCAGGCGATGCGAGTGCGTTCCTGACCTGCGCCAACGATGGTCGTCTGCAAGGCCGCTGGGCATGCGAGCATGGCGTCCGCCGGGGAGCTACGCCGGAAGACATTCTGCTCGCACAGATCGAGCATCACCGAACCGAAGTGCTCTACAACCTCGATCCAGTCGCCTTTCCAAGTTCCTTCGTTCGCAGGCTGCCCGGCTGTGTGAGGAAGACACTATGTTGGCGCGCGGCGCCGTCGGGCAACGCTGACTTGACTGCCTATGGAGCTGTGCTCGGAAATTTTCCGTCAATTCTGGATTCCTGGCGCGACAAGGGGTGCCGGGCGGAATGGTTTTCTCCCGCGATTGATCCTGTAATGAGCGATTACGTGCAGGACGAGCGCCCCATCGACGTGCTGTTTGTTGGCGGCTACTCGCGGCATCATTCGGCGCGTGCAAGAACGCTCGAAAAGGTTGCTGCCCTCGCGGGAAGCCGAAAGATCGTCTATTGTCTCGACTCGTCGCGGTTGACAAGGATCGCGGAGAGCTCAATCGGCTACTTGCTGCCGCTACAGAAATATCGGCGCCCGAGGATAGTTGCGGCAATCGCCAAACCGCCGGTCTTTGGGAGAGAGCTCTACGAGTTGATCGGGCGATCCAAGATCGTCCTCAACGGCGCGATCGATATGGCAGGTCAGGATCGGGGTAACATGCGTTGCTTCGAAGCGATGGGGTGTGGCGCGCTGCTGGTTTCGGACGCTGGCAACTATCCCGAGGGAATGATCGCTGAAGATACGATGCTGGCCTATCGCAATGAGAAAAGTTGCCTTGAACAGATCGAGCGAGCTATCTCTGACTGGAGCGCCGTGAGGCAAATAGCAATGAACGGGCGAATTCGAGTTGATGAGATCCATACCAAGGCACGTCAGTGGAGCCTCTTTCAAGCAATCGTAGCGAGTCTTTAGCCATTTGACGCATCATGCCGAACGTCGTCCACTGGAGATCGAGCGTATTTTTTGGGGCAATTCTGTGCACTTTCGCGCGCACGTGTCGGCGCCGTATAGGAGGAAACGTAGATGTCCAGCCTCGGCGGCCTTGCGCGCCACGGCGCAAGATTCATAGACGGGATTAATCTCCATTTGCTCGCCCAGCGGCTCATCGGGCGTGCCACCTGCCGCCTGCAAGAGCGTGCTTTTCTGGCTCACTGCGCAAGGATCCGAAACGCGCTTGGCGATAGCGATCAGATCGTTATCGGTCCCTATTCGCATATCAGGGGTGAATTGATGGTCCTCGGTCACGGCGGCCGGATTTCAATTGGAGAATGGTGTTACGTGGGCGTAGGGACGCGGATTTGGTCGGGCGCGTCAATTCAAATCGGCAACCGGGTCCTGATCTCGCACGCCGTGAATATATTCGACAATCTCTCGCATCCGATCAAAGCCGCCGAGCGGCACGAGCAGGCTAGGCAGATTTTTTCGACGGGTCACCCCAGAAAGGTATTTCTTGATGACCGTCCGATTAAAATAGGTGATGACGCTTGGATCGGCGCCGGCGCGATGGTCATGCGCGGCGTGACGATTGGGGAGGGCGGCATCGTAGCGGCGGGAGCGGTCGTCACCAAGGACGTTCCGGCCTACGCGATTGTTGCTGGAAATCCAGCAACCCTCGTCAGGGAGTTGTCTTCGGATGAGCGATGAGGCAATCAGTGAGGCGTCAGATCGCTACCGATCCGGCTTACGATCGGAATGCAGCTAGTTGAGCATAAGAAAGTTCGATGTCCATCTGGGTCACGGGTGCAAACGGATTCATCGGACGTCATCTCGTTCGCGAGTTGGCGAGCGCCGGGCATGCGGTCCATGGCGTCGGTCACGGTGCGCTCGATCCGGCCGAGGCACAGACCCTCGGTTTGCAGACCTGGATCAATGGCGAAGTTGACGCGGCCAATCTGAGCGCGCTCGCGGCCTTGCACGGGCTGCCGTCGCGAGTCTTCCATCTGGCTGGCGGATCGTCGGTCGGGCTGTCGATCGCGCGCCCGTTCGAGGATTTTTCGCGGACCGTGACGAGCACGGCGCGTCTGCTCGAATGGCTCCGAAGTTTTGCGCCCAGCAGCCGGCTGATCGTGGTGTCGAGCGCCGCGGTCTACGGCGCCGATCACACTGGTCCGATCCCCGAGAGCGCGGCGCTTCTGCCGATGTCGCCCTACGGACACCACAAGCTGGTGATGGAGCAGCTGTGCCAAAGCTACGTCCAGAGCTTCGGCATTCACTGCATGGTCGTGCGACTGTTCTCGGTCTACGGTCCCGACCTTCGCAAGCAACTGCTCTGGGATATCTGCTCTCGGCTGCGGAGCGACGTGGAAACGCTGAATCTCGGAGGGACGGGGGCCGAGATAAGGGATTGGACCGACGTTCGCGACGTCGTTCGCTTGCTGGCGCGCGTCGCTGAGACGGAGTGGCAGGACGATTTTGGCGTGATCAATGGCGGTTCGGGGCGCGGCGTGAGCGTCGCCGATATTGCCGAAGGACTGATCAGGCATTGGGGCAGCAAAACGGTCGCACGCTTTTCCGGCGTCGCGCGGCCAGGGGATCCGACCAGCTTGCTGGCGGACAACGGGCGCGTGCTCGACATGAATTTCGATTGGCGTATCCCGCTGGAGCGCGGGCTGGCCGACTACGTCGGATGGTTCAGGAGCCAGGCTCGTGCCTGAGCGCGCGCCGCTGCGGATTGCATTCACCAACATCCCACGTCGACTTTGGGCGGGTGGCTACAACTATCAACGCAATCTGTTCGAGGTGCTCAACCGGCATTCTCCGGGGACGGTGGTCCCCGTGCTATTTGCCGGAACGGCGGACGATCCCGATGAGATCGCGGTGCTGGCCGGCATTCCCGACGTTGAGGTCGTGCGCTCGCCGGTGTTCGATCACGCCGCGACCGGTCTTGCCCGCGCGACGGACCTTGCCCGCGCGATCGTCTTTGGTTTGGACGCACCTGCCGCGGCCGCGTTCACGGCCAGCAAGATCGACATGGTGTTCGAATCCGCGCGCTTCTTTGGCTGGCGCCTGCCATTTCCGGCGGTCGCATGGTTCCCGGACTTCCAGCATCGACTGCTCCCGCATCTGTTCTCCAGGAGTGCGTATTGGCGGCGTGATCTCGGCTTTCGGGTTCAGATCGCATCGGGCCGGCACATCATGTTGAGCAGCGCCACGGCGCTCGGCGATCTCAAGAAGTTCTATCCGGGCAATTCGAACGGCGTGTCGGTCGTCCGGTTTGCGACCGAGCCGCCCGCCAGTCTGCTCGCCACGCAGCCGTCCGACGTGATTGCGCATTATGGTCTTCCGCCACGGTATTTCTATCTGCCAAACCAGTTCTGGCGGCACAAAAATCATCAGATCGTGGTCGATGCGCTTGATCTGCTGAAATGTCGGGGGCTGGACGTCGTCGTCGCGGCATCCGGCAGTACGCAGGACTTCCGTGAATCCGGACTTTTCGAGCGGACCATGAGTGAGGTCAGGTCGCGCGGTCTCGAGATGAACTTCAAGCATCTTGGAATGATCCCGCTGGATCACGTCTACGCCCTCCTGCGCGCGTCGACGGCCCTCATCAATCCGTCGCGCTGCGAAGGGTGGAGTACGACGGTCGAAGAAGCAAAGTCATTCGGTGTCCCGATGCTTCTGTCTGGTCTCGATGTTCATCGCGAGCAGACCGGTGGTAAAGCGCGATATTTCGACGTTGACGATGTCCAAGCGCTGGCCGATCACATCCGGGATGCTGCAGAGAGCGCGCCGGACGCAGTCGTTCGGCAGTTGCAGCCGGATCTCGATGATCGGGTTCGTGCGTTCGTCGCGGATTTCGTCCACCTCGCCACCGAAGTGGCCCGCGGCGCAGAAACGAGCTAGTCTCAGCCGGCCAAAAGGACCCCTCTTGTGCCTTGATTTGTCGTGTTGTTCGGATAGAAACAGGTTCGGGTTCACCGGAAAATGCGTATTTTGGGGCTTTCAAGCCCTCCAGAGCATTCGCTCTGACGACGGCGGGAAGTCTTGATGATCAGATTCGGCCTGCTCGGCTGCGGGCGCATTGCGAAGCGTCATTCCGACTTGTTGGGCGGTAACCACATCGTGGGGGCCAAGCTCGTTGCCGTCTGCGATTCCGATCGAGCACGCGCCGATGCGATCGCGAGCAAATTCGCCGTCGCCGCGCATGACGACATCGACGAGTTGCTGTCGCGCGATGACATCGACGCCGTCGCGGTGCTCACTCCGAGCGGGCTGCATCCTCAGCATGCGATCGCCTGCGCGCGCGCCGGCAAGCATGTCGTGGTCGAAAAGCCGATGGCGCTACGTCTCCAGGACGCAGACGACATGATCCGCGCCTGCGACGAGGCGGGTGTAAAACTCTTCGTCGTCAAGCAGAACCGTTTCAACGTTCCGATCGTGAAGGCGCGGGAGGCGCTCGATGCCGGCCGGTTCGGCAAGCTCGTCCTCGGCACCGTTCGCGTGCGCTGGTGCCGCGACCAGAGCTATTACGATCAGGACTCCTGGCGCGGTACGTGGGGTTATGATGGCGGCGTACTCACCAACCAGGCCAGTCACCACATCGACATGCTGGAGTGGTTTTTCGGCGACGTCGTCAGCGTCCATGCGCGTAGCACTACCGCGCTCGTGAAGATCGAGACTGAGGATACGGCGGTGGCGACGCTGAAGTTTCGCAGCGGTGCGCTGGGTATCATCGAGGCGACGACGGCCACGCGTCCCGCCGATCTCGAAGGCTCGCTGTCGATACTGGGCGAGAAGGGGACGGTGGAGGTCGGCGGTTTCGCCATGAACCACATCCGGCACTGGCTTTTCGTCGACGCGCTGCCGTCGGACAAGGAGGTGATCGAGAAATTTTCGGTCAACCCGCCGAACGTGTACGGCTTCGGCCATCAGGCCTATTATCAGCACGTCGTCGATTGCCTTGCGGATCGCGGCGCAGCGCTGGTCGACGGATTGCAGGGTCGCAAGAGCCTGGAGTTGATCTCGGCGCTCTACGAATCGATCGAGACCGGGCAGGAGGTGTCGCTCCACTTCGTGCCGCGTCGTAGCCGGCTGGGTGTCGCTTCGTGAACCGGCCGGAGCTGCGTCAGGTCGGAATCCGCGATGTCGCCTTTGGCGCTGGCGTGAAGGTCGTTGAGCCCTGCAACCTCTATGGCTGCACGATTGGCGACGGCTGCTTCATCGGGCCGTTCAACGAGATCCAAAAGGGAGTCGTTATCGGCGCTCGCACGCGCGTGCAATCGCACAGTTTCATCTGCGAGCTCGTCACGGTAGGTGAGGATTGTTTCATCGGCCATGGCGTGATGTTCATCAACGATACGTTTGCGAGCGGCGGTCCGGCACGTGGCCGCAAGGAGTTGTGGTGTGAGACCAGGATCGGCAATCGGGTATCCATCGGCTCGAATGCGACCATCATGCCGGTGCAAATTGTCGACGACGTCGTAATCGGTGCAGGTGCAGTGGTGACCAAGGATATCACTGTTGCCGGCGTGTACGCCGGAAGTCCCGCGCGTCGGCTTCGGATGTAGAGGCGCACATGGCGGTTCCCTTCGCTGATCTTCAGCTCCAGTATCAGAACATCAAAGGCGAAATCGATGCCGCGATCGCCGCTGTGATTCGCGACAACGCCTTCATCCGCGGCCCCTACGTCGAGAGGTTCGAGCGGGAGTTCGCCAAAGCTGCGTCCGTGGAGCATTGCGTCTCATGCGCCAACGGAACCGATGCGCTGTATCTCGCGATGAGCGCGCTGAAAGTGAAGTCGGGTGATGAGGTGATCACGACGGCACATTCCTGGATTTCCACTTCCGCGATGATTACGCATGCTGGCGCAGCCGTGAAGTTCTGCGACACCGACGGGTCGACCTTCACCATCGATCCCGCGGCAGTCGAGGCAGCGATCACCCCCCGCACCGTTGGTATCATTCCGGTGCACCTTTACGGGCAGCCCGCGGACATGGACGCGATCATGTCGATCGCGAAGAAGCACGGGTTGTGGGTGATTGAGGATTGCGCGCAGGCGCATCTGGCGGATTACAAGGGCCGGATGGTCGGAACGTTTGGAGACGCCGCCACCTATTCCTTCTACCCGGGCAAGAATCTCGGTGCGATGGGCGATGCCGGGGCCGTCGTCACCAGCGATGCGGCCTTTGCCGAGCATATCGCGATGCTAGCCCGTCATGGGGGAATCGTGAAGCACCAGCACCAGATCGAGGGTATCAACAGCCGCCTGGATGGCATGCAAGCCGCGATCCTGTCGGCCAAGTTGCGGCATCTGACGGGCTGGACGCGGGCGCGCCAGGAAGCCGCGAGGTTCTATGATGCCGCCCTGAACCAGATCGAGGGTGTGCAGGTCCCTCAATTGGCGCCCGGGCGAAGCCACGTCTATCACCTCTATACAATCAAGCATGCCAAACGAGACAAGCTTGCCGCGCATCTGAACCTCAGGGGGATCCAGACCGCGATCAACTACCCGACGGCGCTGCCGCTGCTTCCAGCCTATCAACGCTTGGAGCACAGTCCGGCGCAGTTTCCGAATGCCTATGGTGACCAGCAGAGCATCCTGTCGTTACCAATGTTCGCCGAAATCACCACTTTGCAGCAGCAGGAGGTGGTGCGTGCGGTGCGTGAGTTCTCGGCCTGACTGTTTCGGCCACGCGCAATCTACGACTTCTCTTCGAAAATGCTCCGGGGCGTCACATACCAGAGTAGGAAGAGGAGCGCGGTGCCGTGCGTCACCATGGCGACCGTGAGCGGTACGTTGAGCAGAATATGAGGCACCGCTCCGGCGGAGATCAGCACGAAACGGGACGGTAGCCCCGCAGACGTTCGATTGCCGAACGCAAGCACGACACCCGACGCAAAGGCGGTCAGCGGCGCAAATAAGAGGCCGACGGAGGCGACGCCTTCGGTCGCAAACAACGAGGCATTCAGGTTGCCGAAGCCGTAGGCCTTCTCCATTACGATCGCCAGCTGTTCCTGGTAAGGACAATGCATCAACGGCTTGAGCCCCGATATCTGGCAAAACCAGGTCGCGGGGTGACTCGCGAAGAAATGGTTGTAGATGTCGAGTGCGCTCGATGGCGTCGCCATCATCCGGATGTTGACAAGATCGAACAGCCGGATGCGTGCGACGTCCATGATCGCATAAATGGCCGTGTGCCCGATGGAACTGATGCTGATCATTATCAGGATGACGCCCGCCAGCGTTGGAATGAGAAGAGAAAGGATTGCGGATGTTCTCGCTTTGCAGATGCTGGAAATTGCGGCCAGCGTGGCGAGCCAGATCGGCGTGAAAAAGGCCGATTTCGTCAGGGTGATGGGATAGAAAAGCAGCAGCAGGACAATAACGAATGCCGCTCGCGAGCGATATCCAAGCAGCCAGTAGCAGGCGAAGGCAAACGGCAGCAACGTGCTGGAGATCCAGCCCATGAGATATCGCACCGCTCCCGGGAACTCGATCAGGTTACGGTAGTCGTAGATGCGCTCGATCGAGACGAGTCGGAAATTATATGCCGAGGCCACGGCAATGGTACCGGCCGAGATCACCATGATCAGCGTGAGCAGGTGCTCGAAATGGGGCTTCGACAGGACGAAGGGCGGTTGGAACGGCGCCCTCACGAACAGCACGGGCACCAAAAGGAGTACGAGCGACAGCGCCGCCGAGACGCCTGCGAACAGATGCGGGTAGTTGTATTCCGAGAACACGTCGATCCACAGAAACCCCAAGATCATCGCATAGAAGTAGAAGCCTACAAAATAGCCGAAACTGAAGCGGGCGAAGACGAACAGCAGCGAGATGATGGAGAAAGATATCGCGACGAGGACAGCGAACCAGATGCGCTCGGGGCTGAAGTGGATATAGGATTGATGGTCCGCGACCTTGATCAGCGACAGACAGGTGACGGCGCTGTGCAGCAGCACCAGGACCGCCAGCGCGGTTTTCGAATCCAGTCGGGCTCGCAGATCTCCGATGACGGACGATGCGTTCATGATGAACAGGCTCGCTGCGGGCGAGGGGAGTTGGGAACCGGATCAGGCAATTTCAAGCGTTCGCTTGAAATAGGCGATCGTCTCCTTCAGCCCGTCCTCGAGCGCGACCTTCGGCTCCCAGTCCAGCGCCGCCTTTGCCTTGGTGAGGTCGGGCTGGCGCTGGCGCGGATCGTCCTGCGGCAGCGGCTGGAAGATCAGTTGCGAGCGCGAGCCGGTGAGCTTGATCACCTTCTCGGCGAGCTCGCGGATGGTGAACTCCGAATTGTTGCCGATGTTGATCGGTCCGGTGGTGTTCTCGCCGGTCGCCATCAGCCGCATGATGGCTTCGACGAGATCGTCGACATAGCAGAACGAGCGGGTCTGCCCGCCGTCGCCGAACACTGTGATCGGCTCGCCCTTGAGCGCCTGGACGATGAAGGACGACACCACGCGCCCGTCATTGGGCTGCATGCGCGGGCCGTAGGTGTTGAAAATGCGCGCGACCTTGATCGGCAGGCCGTGCTGACGCCAATAGTCGAAGAACAGGGTTTCGGCGCAGCGCTTGCCTTCGTCGTAGCAGGAGCGGATGCCGATCGGGTTGACGTTGCCCCAATAGTCCTCGGTCTGGGGATGGATCAGCGGATCGCCGTAGACCTCGCTGGTGGAGGCCTGGAAGATGCGCGCCTTGAGCCGCTTGGCGAGACCGAGCATGTTGATGGCGCCGTGCACCGAGGTCTTGGTGGTCTGCACGGGATCGCGCTGATAGTGGATCGGCGAGGCCGGGCAGGCCAGGTTGAAGATCGCGTCGACCTCGATGTAGAGCGGGAAGGTGACGTCGTGCCGGACCGCTTCGAACAGCGGATTTGCGATCAGATGGGAGATATTGCGCCGGCTGCCGGTGAAGTAATTGTCGACGGACACCACCTCGGCCCCCGTCTCGAGCAACCGCTCGCAGAGGTGGGATCCGATAAAGCCGGCGCCTCCGGTCACGAGGATGCGGCTGTTCTTGTAGCTTTCAAACGGCATGATCGATTCCAGATTGTCCGCGTCGGAGCGCGCTGAGTGGTATCGGCAACGGCCGGACTCGCCAATAGCCAAATGGCCTGGTTGCAGGTATTTAAATACCGGTACTGTGCATGGGGTTGTTTTCGCTATTTTTTGGGGGGCTTTGCTAGAACTCCCGCCGCTTCAGCCAGGCGCGCGCACTCCAATGGGCAAAGCACCAGGCCGATCTGATCGGGGAGAGCTGCTCGACATTGCGGTAGATCTGCCAGACCCATTTGGCGGAACGCGCCGGGCGGCTGGAGACCGAAGAGCCCCTGACGCGGTAGCGTGCAAGGTCCTCGTTCAGGCCGTAGGCGGTATGGCCGCGCTTCAGGATCGAGAGCCACAAGCAGAAATCGTCGTAGCCCTCGTTCTTCATCACCACGGGACCGGCGATTTCGCGGTCGACCAGCGCTGTCAGCGTCGCGATCGCGGTGTTCTTCAGGAGCTGGTCATAGGTGAGCGAGGCCGGCACCTCGATCAGGCGGCCGGTGACCGTGTTGGTCTCGTCGATGCGGCGGAACGCGGTGTAGCTGAGGGCAGCCTGCTTCTCGCGAGCGAACGCGAGCTGGCGTTCGAGCTTCGCCGGCAGCCACAAATCGTCGCTGTCGAGGAAGGCGAGATAGCGGCCCTGCGCGGCGTCGATCGAGGCTTGGCGGGCGAGCGCCGGGCCGCCATTTCGGGCCTGCCGGATCAGCTTGACGCGGGGATCGCGCTCGCCGATCGCTGCGATGATCGCTGGCGTCCGGTCGGTCGAGCAGTCGTCGGCAATCAAGAGCTCCCAATCGGCGAACGTCTGGTCCTGCACCGAGCGAATCGTTTCCTCGATCAGGCCTTCGACGTTCCAGGAGGGGGTGATGATCGAGACGAGCGGCATCATGGATCCGTTCAGTTCACGCGGGCCGGCGCGGCGATTGCCGCGCGCAAGGAGGCCGCAAACGTGTCGAGCAGCTTCGGATCGTCGATATAAAGCTCGCCCGGATAAGACCGGCGCCAGGCAGTCTCGAAATAGGGCGCCCCCCTGGCCGGATCGAATGGCCCGGCGGAGAGCGCTTCGCGCAGCCGTGCTGGCACATCGGCCAAGCGGTCGACCGCGTACACCAGCGGGCAGGAGCGATAGAACGCATCGCCCATCACCACGACCGGCTTGCCGAGCAGCAGTGCTTCGGCGCCCGACTTGCTGTTGACGGAGATGACGGCGTCGGCGCGATTGAGCACGGTGTAGTTGTTGGTCTGCGGCGGCAGCAGCACGAAATTGTCGAACCGGCGCGCGAGCTCGAAGAGGCGCGAAGCTGCGATCGCGCCGATCTGGGCAGGGTGTTCCTTGACCACGAGCACATGCGAATCCGGAATCGTGCGCAGTAGGAAGTCGACGGTGGCGACCTGGTCGAGATAATCCGGCGAGCGCAACGTCAGCGCCATGTCGGCCGGGACGTGGAAAGGGTAGTAGACGAAGGGCGTTTCAGGAAGCGGACGATAGAGCTTGCGCAGTCGCGTTGCGTTGAGCGCCATTGCCGCATGAACACGCGCGTGGCGCAGATTGTGCCCGAACTCCTGGTGCTTGCCGAGCGCAAACTGGTCCCAGAGTTTTTCGACAAGACGGTGGGCATTGCGCAGGTTCACGACCTTCTTGAAGGCCGCCGAATAATGGTGCTGATCCTTCTTGGGGATGACGATGGCACGCTGCGTCAGCGTGTCGTCCAGATAGGCGCGCACCTCTGATGACACCGTATCTGCCGGCGTCGCCATCACGTCGGGCGCCGCGAGACTATCGGGCGTAAAATACATGCGGCCGCGGAAGAACGACGGTTCGATGAACCAGTTGCGGATATTGCGGCGCCTTGCGGCGTAGAAGCTCGCGATGACCGAGAGAAAGCCGCCGAGCTCCTGCACCAGCTCGGCGCGCGTGCCTTGCGCCTCCAGCCGGTCGAGCAGCGCCTCCATGGCGTTGGCATAGATCATGAAGCGCCGACGCAGTGCGGCCGTGTCGCGGATGCCGAAAGTGAAACGCTCGTGGCTGAACAGGAAATTGGTCCCGTAGAGCCCATAGGCAGCAACGCGCGCGTCGAACGCCTCGCGGTCGTCGGGTGGGGGGCCGGCCCTGCGTCCCTCGCGATACATGTTCGTGACCGGCACGCCTGCAGCGGCCGAAATCTCCGCGCTGCGATCGTCGAAGGCGAGCAATTCGACATCATGGCCTGCCGCGCGCAGCAGCTGCGCGACCGGAATCCAGAACCTGGTCTGGTATTCGGCGAGCGTGGTGATGAGTACGGTCTTTGCAGATGTGGTCATTGCTCTAAGACCTGGTCGATCGCAACGCTCGCGAGCGGCAAACCCGTCGTCACGCAATGCGCGCGTCGCGCTCTAAATTGCAACGGGCTCGCGCGATCATGAGTTGCGATCCGCTGAAGCAGGGTTTTGACGAAGACGGGCTCGATCCGCTTGTCGCGCCGGGCTGGATTGAACCGGCTGCGCAGCCGCTCGGTGACGGCCGAGCCGAGCGCGGCGCTCGCGGCGCCCTTGACAATCTGACCGAGGCTCGGCCTGGCGCGCGTGCCCTTCACGGTCGCAAGCAGAGACACGTAAGGTCTCCGCGAGCCTTGGGCGCCAATCAGGACATCTGCGACACGATCGGCCGCCTGTCCGTCGTTGAGATGGAAGAAAGGCTCGATGTCGGCGGCGTGGACGCCGGCGAAATCGAAGGTCCCGGTTTCGCGCTCGACGTGGTCGATCGCGCCAAGCAGCTCGTCGAAGGAGGCCACCTGCCGGCTCACGCGCGCGGGCAGCCCGGCATGACCCGCGGTGGTCGGTGTGCTCAGATATTGGAGCTGAAGCGGCAGCTTTCCGAGCAATACCGATTCGACGGCCGTCCCGCAGTTGAGATGAATGATCGCGGCCGCGTTGCGGATGCGGTCTAGCACGCTGCCGGTGCCGTCGATCACGACGTTGGCATGGCGCGAGAGCGCGTTGCGATAGACCTCCTCGCTCTCGAAGGGATGCGGACGTACCAGAATTTTGCGGTCAGGCCGCGCTGCGGCGAGCCGCCCGATCTCGGCGAGATAGTTCGTGAACACCTGCTTCAAATCCGCGATGAAGCGATCGACATAGGCACCGTCCCAACCGGCTCGTACCATCGCCTCGCGCTCCCCACCCGGCTTGCCGGTGAAGCGCGAGTTGACCAGCGGGAAGTTGGCGTTGACGAGCAGATAGCCGCGCGGTTCACCGTCGAGCAGCGCACGCCAGCGTGAGGCTGCAAAATCGAAGCGCGGGCAGCCGGTGAGGTGAAGCTGCTCCGGCAGCATGGTCCCGGCCGCGAGGAACGCGTCACGCAGCCGGCTGCCCCAGAAGAAATAGCCCGCCAAGATGTCGGCGTAGCCACTGTCCTTGATGTGCATGGCCATCGCGGGCGGCGAGTTGCCGCCCTTTTCCGCGAGCACGCCGCCTTCGGTGTCGAGCACGTACAGCGCGAGGCCGGCTTTGGCAAAGCTGCGCATCAGGTCGAGAGTGGCCGGGCGCGCGTAGTTGACGACCAGGGCGTCGAGCCCGAGCCGCGGCACATCGACCGCCTGCTCGTACATCGGCACCAACACGACGGAGGCGCCGCGCCGCGCGAGTTGATAACCGAGCATGACTGCCCCCGGCAGGTCACGCTTGGGGTGATCGACCACCAGGCCTATGCGCAAGATCGTGGCTCCCGGCAGACCCGATTCAGAGGCGCATCACGGCGCGATCGATATCCGTGAGCTGCCCGGCTGCCCGGAAGCGCGGAGCCGGTTCGGGGTAGATGCGCGGCTGTTGTATATAGGTTGCGGTATACAGCAGGCGGTTGCGATCGGACTGAATCCGGCTGCCCATATGCAGGCAGCGGGCCGTATTGACGATGAACGACGACAGGCGCGGCGCCACCATCTCCTTCACCGCATCGGGCCCGGTCTTGGCGAACACCTGTTGGTCGGTCATGTGGCTCTTCAGCGTGTTGCGGAACGGTTTGGAGGGGCCTGCCGGAATGAAGGTGAACGGGCCGTCGGCGGTGTCGCGGACATCCGTCAGATAGATGAAAAGCTTGCAGACGCGCTTGTCGTCGTGATCGAGGTGCCAGAGCTGCGAATAGCTCAGGGTCTTGCTTGGTGTCGGCTGCGACAAGGTCAGCAGCACGTCGGAGAGCTGCGGCAAATCGTGCATGAAATCGCCAATGATGCGAAGCGCCGCGGGTTGTAGCGCATAACGCACAAAGGGATGGTCGGTCGCGAACGCGCCGTCGACGAGATCCTCATCAAGGAGGCTAACCCAGAACGATTTGTGTCCAAGCTGCTGCTTGCCGGAGAGTTCGTTGAGCCGGCTCATTTTGGCGTCGGCGACGGCGGCGACCGCCTCGGCCAGGCCGCATTCGACGATTGTGGACACGTCGACGTAGCCGTCTTCGTTGAGCTTGCGGCTTGCTTCGGCCCATTCCGGCTTGACCGGAAGCTGCTTGAGCAGGGCGATTCGCTTCGCTCGTGCCGGCAGTTGCAGACTCGTCAGACCGGCTTTGAGCACCCATCCAAGATCGGTCCGATTAACGTGCCAAAGAAGGCGGCGAAATTGGCTGATCTTCGGCTTCTTCGGTGTTTTGACACCTGCATCGATGGTCGTCATATGAGGTTGTCCGATCCCAGTAAAGCAGGTTTCTTTAACCTCGGGCCCCCGCTTTTGCTACCCTAAAGTGCCGCCGGGGAGGTGCCCTTTCGACTGAAATAGCTCCGTCCCAGTGCGCCAATCATCGCGCGTTGCTTCGCACTCAAGACCATAAAATACTGAGCAACCCATGTGGCAGCGCAAAATGCAACCATAAGCCCTGTAAGGGTGAGCATGTCTTGGTTAGGCACGACCAAAAGGATGGCAGCGAGGGAAAGTCCGCCGACGATGAGTATGGACCAATGGGCGACGATCGCCAGCCAGAAGGCCTTCGAATCTATCTCAAGTTCTCTGACAAAGATCATAAGTTGCCAGGGCACAATCGCAGCGGTTCCAATGGTCTGACCGAGAATGAACGCCCGCTCTGCGAGGAGATGGACCGTCGCGAGTGTTACCACCGCCCAAATCACCAGATGAATCATCATCAACATGTTCAATTGACGCTGAACCTTGGTCCGCGTCATGAACAGAGTATTGCCGAAAATGATGTACTGGAACGACATCGTGACCACGAACATAATGCCCATCCAGTAGGCGTAAGGAACGATCTGTGGTCCGATCCACAGCTGCATGATGGCGGGCGATATCACCGCCGCAGCGACAAAGGGGGGCACGGTCACGATGGGCAGCATCATGATTCCGGCTTCACCAAATTTGTTGAACTGCCCGTGGTTGTTACGCTGATCGAGCCGGCTTACGACCGGCAGCATTGCCGAGATTAGTAAACTCGCGACGACTTTTGCCAGCCGCGGTATTCTGACCAAGGTATCGTAGATGCCAACGCTCTGCGGCCCGAGATATACACCGATCAGGAATGGCTGGATCGGAGCTATGATTCCGCCGATCAACTTACCCTGCATTACCAATATACAACGCGTCATGAGTTCCCGGTTGGCTTCCCTTCCAAGCGGTGACAACTTGATTCGCGTGCGTCCGAGAGCAGCGATCGCGGCGATGAGAAGGATCACTGCGCGCAGCAGAGCACTCCCAAGGAAACAGTACGTCACCACTTCGTAGGGTTGGTCAGATTTCGCCGCGTAAATGGTAGCGCCTACGTAGAGCGAGGTTGTCAAAAATTCGCAAAGTCGCAACAACCCGTAACGTTCGAAGCCCTTGACGATGCCTTCCCAGACGAGGGCCGGAAAGAGCAAGATGTTGCTCGCGGCCGTCGCTAGCAACATGTTAGTAAAACTTGCGGTGTGGGCCGACTCGACCTTGAACTGGGCGACGATCAGGGGGGCTGCCAACCACATCGCGAGGCTAACGACGATTGCGAGAAGAATGGAGACCGCTGCTAACAAAAGAATTTGGCTGCCGGCCAGACGCCAGTCCCGGTGCTCCCTGGCGCGTGCCACGACCTGCGTCGTTACCTCTGGCAGACCGAAATCGATGACGCCAATCAGGCCAGACGGCAAGAAAAGGCGGGTGAGAACGATCAGGCCGAACTCTGCAACGCCCCAGGTGCGAATAATAATCGGGATGACCACAATGCCGAGGATTGCGACAAGACCGAAGACGATCGCCGATACGAGCGTATTCTGGATGAGGCGCCTCAGCATCGCATAGCTCGTCTCACCACGCGGTCAGGCCGCCGTCGACGGCGATGTTCTGTCCGGTGACATAGGATGCCGCGTCGGACACCAGGAAAAGCATTGCGCCCACCATCTCGTCCGCGCGGGCCATCCGGCCGAGCGGAATGCGGGCCCCGTAGCGTGCCTTGAAAGTTTCGTTTTGCCCGCTCTCCACGCCGCCCGGGGTGAGCGTGTTGACGCGAACGCCTTTCGCCGCCCAATAGGTCGCCAGATGCTTGGTCAGTCCGATGACGCCGGCCTTGGACGCCGTGTACACCGCGGGCGTATTGATGGCGCGACCGAGATATTCGGAGCCTTCGTAGATGCGCTGGTCGGGCGCCATCAGACCGTAGATCGAGGCGGTCTGCACGATAGCCCCGTAGCCGCGTTCGGCCATTCGACCGCCGAAGGCCTGGGCGACGTTGAACATGCCGTCGAGATTGACCGCCATGATCTCACGCCAGGTCTCCAACGAAAACTTCTCGACGGGTGCGAAGAATGCGTCGACGTCGCGGGTCTTGCTCGCGGCATTGTTGAGCAGGATAGAGACCGGTCCGAGGTCGGCTTCGATCGCATCGGCCGTGTTGCGCACGGCGTCGGGCTGGGTGATGTCGCAGCCATAACCTCTGGTGCGGACGGCGTGGCGCGACGTGACGTCGGCTGCCGCCGCATCGGTCGCGGCCTGGTCGAGATCGACAATCGCGACATTGGCACCGAACTCGGCGAGGCCCTCGGCGAAGCGACGGCCGAGGATGCCGCAGCCGCCGGTGACGACGGCAGTGCGGCCGGTGAGATCGAACAGAGCCTTGAAGCTCGTGGTCATCGCTTAAGCCCCCTCAGGCCGGCAGTCGCTGGCGCAGCAACAGGTCCACCAGCGCAAAGTCGAGATCGGAATCGATGTCGATCGAGCGCTCTTCCGGCATCTCGAACAGGCGTGTGTCCGGATAGAAGACGGCGGGCTGCGCCAGGAAGGCCTCGACGCGCCAAACGTAGATCGATGCGTTCATGTCGAAGCAGCGCGGCGCATCCTGCCGGCGCGTGATTGGAGGATTGGCGGATTTGGAGAGGCCAACGCTGCCATCGGTGCGCTGCTCGACCAGGTTGAAATAGGGCGAGCGGCGTGCAGGCGCGCCGGTGATAACATTGCGGGCGTCGCTCTCGCGCAGCAGTGCAACCGCACCGGCGATGTCGGAGGCGAGCCTGAGCGGCGAGGTGACGTCGAGATCGACGAAAATCTCGGGCATCTTGCCCGTTTGTGCGATGGCCTGCTCGAGACAATGGCGGATCGCCGGCAGCTTCGGCGCGGTATCGGTCGCCATCTCATCCGGACGCTTCACCGCGATGTCGGCGCCTGCCTTCAGCGCGGCCTCGAGCAGAGCTTCAGAATCACTGCTGAAGGCGATCGCGTCGAACAGGCCGGTCTCGCGCGCCTGCTCGATGCTCCACGCGAGCACGGGCTTGCCCACGAGTTCGCGAGCATTCTTGCCGACGACTCCTTTCGAGCCACCCCGCGCGCAGATCGTGCAGAGCAGAGTCATGGCGATATCCAGGACTTGGTGCGCAGAGCACGCTCGCTGGCGTCGATAAGATGTACGACGCCGAGCGCCTCGGGCAGCGAGCAGGCGGGCCTCGCGCCATGCATCGCCGCGACATGCATGTCGCGATAGGTTTGATCGCGCTCGCTGCGTATCTCCGTCCCCTTACCATTGACAACAAGTCGGCTGCCGACGAGATCGGCCTCGATGGTGTCGTCGTCGACATTGACGCGAATGCGGCGAACGCCCTGACGGTCGAGATAGTCCATGTGGACGTGGACAGATGGTGCCCGCTGCATATCGAGCAGCAGGTCGAGGTGGTCGTCAACGTCGATATCGCGCGCGCCGGACGCGCCGCCGAGCGCCGCGACGCGATGCCACGGCCCGAACAGCCACAAGAGATAGTCCAGTTCGTGGCTGAGATCCCGCAGCACGCCGCCTCCGGCCTCAGCCGTGGCGGAAGCGGTCGCACGATGATCGCGGCCGGGCCGCCAGTCCCTGATGTCCTGGCCGACATAGGCGGCGACCGTGATGACTTCGCGCCCGCGCAAGCTTTCGGCGAGCGCGGTCATCACGGGGTGAAAGCGCAGATTGTACCCGACGCTGACATGGGAAAACGGATATTTCGGCGGCGGCGCCGGCGCTGGGAATAACGGTTTTTCGACAAGGACTTTGCCATGGAAACCGGCCTGCGCGAGCTCTTGCAGGTCGTCTGCATGGCGCGCAGTCTCGGTGGCGATCACCGCATAGTCGGGATTTGCGCCGGCGATGGCCTGCGCAATGGCCCCGTAGTCGCCGCCTTCGCGGCGGCTGACAGTCACGACACGAAGCCCCATCTCTCGCAGGACGCGCGCATGCCTTGTGCCAATCGAGCCGAGGCCGACCACGACGGCGGTTGTCGATGTCACGGGAAGACCTCGTGAAATTCCGCATGCGCCTGCTCGAAATCCTCCAGACGACCGATGTCGAGCCAATATTCGCGGATCGGATAGACCGCGACGCGTCCCTCGCCGGCGATCACGCGCTCCAGCACGGTCGGCATATCGACGCTGACGCCCGGTGCGACATGGCGAAAGACGGAGCTGCCGATCACATAGATGCCAGCACTGACGAACCAGCTCTCGGTCGGCTTCTCGCGGATGGCATCGAGAAAGCCCTCCGACGTGGAAACCACGCCATACGGTACGTGCACCTTGTGCTCGCGGACGGCCATCGTCGCTTCCGCCGGCGTTCCGTTGTGGAACTCGAGAAGAGCCCGGTAGTCTATCGTGGTGAGAATATCGCCGTTGGTGACGATCATCGGCAGAGCCGGTGGCGTCGGGAAGAGTCCGAGCGCGCCTGCGGTTCCCAGGCGTTCCGTTTCGTGTATGTACTGGATATTGGCGCCGAAGGCGGTGCCGTCGGCAAAGTAATCTTTGATTGTCTCGGCCTTGTAGTTGACCGAGATGAAAATGTTGCCAAAACCCTGCTGCACGACGTTGCGAACGATCGTCTCGAGCAGCGGCCGGCCGCCGACGTTGAGCATCGGCTTCGGCACCTCGCGGGTCAGCGCGCCCAGGCGTTCGCCGAGGCCGCCCGCCATAATCAGCACCGGATTGGGATAGTGGCGCGGTTCGAGCAATTCATCGAGGGTCTCAACCAAGACCAGATGCCCGCCTTCGTCGACGAGCGGGAGCTGCTTGATCGATTTCTGCCGCATCAGTTGCAGGCGGTCCTCCCGCGGCAGCGCCGCAGGAGCCGACACTGGCGCACGGCTCATGATGTCGGTCGCAAGTCCGGCGAGAGGGATGCCGCGCAATAGGCCACGCCTCACGTCACCGTCGGTGACCACGCCCAGAAGGCGATTCTGGTCGTCGAGCACGAGCGCAATCTGGATGCTTCCGCTCTCGATGGCGGCAATGGCCTCGCCCACGGTCGCCTGCGTTCCAACGACGGCCTTACGCCAGGATTTCATGGCAATTCTGCCTCGTATACGCCGGATTTCGGGGCCGCCCGCGGCTTAGGTCTGCTATATCGCGGCTGCGAGACGCGACGTCAACCCCAACCGCGTTTCCTCGGGGGGCCCGTTAACCTCAGCTTTTCGCGGTTCGAATCAACGGTTTGTAGGCCCGCCGTCCGGCCGCTAAGGTTGTGCAGCGCAGGGGAATCGGCATGGACGATCTCATCATCGTGGGCGGCGGCGAACACGCCTTTATGGTCTACGAGGCGGCGCTGTTGTCCGGTCGATTCAAGGTAGTCGGGTTCCTCGATCGCCAGCCCGCGACACTGGGCGACGTCAGCTATCTCGGAACCGACGATGCTGCGCCGAACTATCCGGACGCGGCCTTCGTGATCGGTATCGGAACGATGCAGGCGGGACCCGCACGCCGGCAGATGATCGGCCGCATGCAGGTCAAGCGCTGGGCGACGGTGATTCATCCGCGCGCGATCGTCTCGCCCTCAGCCGGGATTGGTGCAGGCACTGTCATCATGCCTGGCGCGATCGTCAATGCACGAAGCCGGATTGGCAATCACTGCATCATCAATTCCGCTGTCGTCGTCGAGCATGACGTACGGATCGGCGACTGTACGCATCTTTCACCGGGAACCGTGGTCGGCGGCGGCGCAGAGATCGGCGAGAACTGCTTCGTCGGTCTCGGCAGCCGGATCAGGGACCACATCGCGATCGGCAACGACACGCTGATTGCGATGGGATCGGTGGTCACGGCCCCATGCCCGCCAGGATCTGTCCTTCGCGGCATTCCGGCAAAGCCGCAAGGCTAGACCGGATCGTCCGGATCGAGCGCGCGCGGCACTGCCGTCCCGATCAGCGACCAGTACTCGATCGGCGGCCGGCCCGCACCGGGCCGCTTGGTCGTGATATCGGCGGGGCCGATGGTTTCGCCGGCCTTCAGCGCACGCGCCGCCACGATGCTCTTGCGCGCCACCGGCACGTTCCTGATCTCGGACTCTTTCGGAGCCTTCACGCCGTCGCCGAGCGCACGCTCCACGTTGCGGATGGCCGCAACCATTTGCTTGAAGTCGTCCGGCTCCAGCGAGGCCGCGTGGTCGGGGCCTGTGGCGTTACGATCCAGCGTCAGGTGCTTTTCGATTGTTGTGGCGCCGAGCGCGACCGCGGCCACTGAAACCTCGAAGCCATCGGTGTGATCGGAATATCCGACCGGGAGCTGGAACGCGGAGCGCATTGTCGCCATTGCGGCAAGGTTCACATCCGCTATGGGGCAGGGATATTCGGTCGTGCAGTGGAGCAGGCTGACGTGCCGCGCAAGCGCTGTGCGTGCCGCCGGATCGCGCCACGCCGCGCGGAAGGAGGCAATGCCGGGCGGATCGTTGCGCTCGCCGTAGCCATGAGCCAGTACGCCGAGCGCGTCCTCGATCTCGCCGAGCGTTGCCATGCCGGTCGACAGGATCAGCGTCGCGCCAGCCTTCGCGGCCGCATGCAGCAGCGGCGCATTGGTGAGATCGCCTGATCCGATCTTGATGCGCGGCAGTTTCAGCGACACAAGAAAGGCAAGCGAGGCGTCGTCGAAAGGCGTCGACAGGAACTCGATGCCGCGCTCCCTGGCGCGCGCGATCAGCGTGTGGTGCGCGGCTTGTGGCAGTTCGAGCCGTTCCAGCATGGCAAGCTGGCTCTCAGCCGCGTTTGTCGTGCGCTGCTGATACTCAGCCTTCTTCGCCGCACCGTCCGCCAATGCCTTCGCATTGAAGGTCTGGAACTTGACGATGTCGGCGCCGGCGTCGGCGGCCGCGTCCACCAGCGCCAGCGCTTTCTCCAGGCTGCCATCATGATTGACGCCGGCTTCCGCGATGATCAGTGTGTGCGTCGTCATGGCCGCGCTCCACTTGCCGGAAGGTCATAAAAGCCCTTCGCCAGAAGCTGCCTGAAATCGGGGATGCCGGCGACGATGTCGGCAAATCGGCGACTGGATTCACCGTCCCCGTAAGGGTTGACGGTGGCTTGACGGCCGCGCTGGAGAGCCGCCGAGATGGCGGCTTCTATCGAATCGCGCTTGGGCGCTGCGTGAAATACCGATGCCGCTCGTTCACGTCCCTTCTGACGATCGCCGATATCGACCGTGGGAACGCCGAAGGAAGGCGCTTCGAGCACGCCGCTCGAGGAATTGCCGATCACCAGGTCCACCTGGCTCATCAGGCTGAGGTAGCGGAGCTGTCCGAGCGAGGCGACCGCGATCGTGTTCGGCCGGCCCGCCGCAAAAGCTTCGATCCGTGCGTTCAACGCGCGGCCCTCGGCATCGGCGTTGGCGAGGGTGAACACGAAACGAAAGCCGGGATCGAGCGCCGACAATGCCGCGAACAGCTCGTCCAGTTCGGCCACCGAGCGCCCGGTCTCGACCGTGACGGGGTGGAACGTGATGAGCGCGTTGCGCGCACCGAGCGGCATCCCGATCGCGCGGCCGATGTCGTCGCGGTCCATGAGGGCGAGATGCTTGATGGCATCGATGCCAACCGAGCCGATGGTGTGAATGCGCGACGGATGCTCGCCGAGCTGTATCAGCCGCCGCGTCGAGCCCGGGTTGCTGGTGAAATGCAGATGCGACATCTTGCTGATGGCGTGACGGATGGACTCGTCCACTGCGCCCTCAGTGACATCGCCGCCGAACAAATGCGCCATCGGCAGCCGCATGAACATCGCCGCCTGCGCGGCCGCGAACATCTCGAAGCGGTCGCCGAGGGCGACCACGAGATCCGGTCCTAGCCGCGTGAAGGCATCGGCAAAGCCGATGACGCCGAGGCCGACCGATTTCGCGACGCCGGCCCCGGTGTCGCTGCTGAGCAGCGTCTCGATACGCTCGTCGACCTCGAACCCCTCGTCGCGGATAGCATTGAAGGTATAGCCGAACTCCGGCGCGAGGTGCATGCCGGTGGCGACGAGCTGAAGCGTCAAGCCGGGCGTCTCGCGGATTGCGCGCATCGGCCAGACCAGCAGCCCGAAATCAGCACGGCTACCGGTAACGAAGCAGATTTTTCGCGCGACACTATTCATCGCGGACCCTAATGCTGGCGCTGCTCGGCAGGTTGATCAACCGGCGTTCGATCGACTCGGCGGCCGAGAGATCGCCGCGCGGGTTCTGTGCGAACATCGGCAGCTTGTGCATCAAGGTCCAGGCCGGACGCGCGCCGAAGCCGGCGTCGTTGAGCGCGGCGAGCAGATCGTCGCGCCGATCGGCATTGTTCTCGTCGAGCAGGATCGCGTTCAGCCAGTAATTGCTCGTGGTGTCCTTTGGCTCGCGCGAGAAGCGGATTCCGGGAATATCCGCGAAGGCGCGTTCATAGGCCAAGGCAAGCTTGCGCTTGCTCGACAAAAAACCGTCGAGCTGCTCGAGCTGGGCGCAGCCGAGAGCGGCATTCAAATTGGGCAGGCGGTAGTTGAAGCCGATCTCGTCGTGCACGAACGCCCATTTGTGCGGCAGCTTCGCGGTGGTGGTGAGATGCTTGGCACGGCGCCCCAGTTCCTCGTCATTGGTGAGGATAGCGCCGCCGCCGCCGGTGGTGACGATCTTGTTGCCGTTGAAGCTCAGCGCCGCGAGCCGCGTCTGCGATCCGACTGCGTGCCCCTTGTAGGTCGAGCCCAGCGATTCTGCGGCGTCCTCCACCAGCGCAACGCCCCACTCGCGGGCGGTCGCGGCAATCTCGTCGAGCTCGACCGGATGCCCGAACGTGTGCATCGGCGCGATCGCGGCGATGCGGCGCCCGGTCTCGCGATTGACCGTCCCCTTGGCGGTGCGCTCGGCGATCTCGTCGAGCCGCGTGGCGAGTGCGCGAGCATCCATGCCGAGCGTGACGAGCGAGCTGTCGACGAAATGCGGCGTTGCGCCGCAATAGGCGATCGCATTGGTCGTCGCGATGAAAGTTAGCGCTGGCGAAATGACCTCGTCGCCAGGCTCGACGCCGGCGAGGCGGAAGCAGGCATGCAGCGCGGCAGTGCCGTTGACGACGGCCACCGCGCGCTTGGCGCCGGTGACCTCCTCCAGCATGCGTTCGAACCGATCGACGAACGGCCCGACGGAGGAGACGAAGGTGCTCTTGATGCACTCTTCGAGATAGGCGATCTCGTTTCCCGCGAACACCGGCTCGTGCAGGCCGAGAATTCCGTTGGGTGTTCCCACAGCGCGCCGTACGGCATCGACGATGGTCTTGGGTTCGAAGTCTGACCTGGTTGCGGGTGTGTCCACCATCGCCTCAAACGTTGTAGACGTCAGCCTTGTAGCGGCTGAGGTTTGCAGGATTGGTGAACCAGTCGACCGTCTTGATCATCCCGCGGCGCATGCCGTCGACACCGCCGAATTCAGGGCTCCAGCCAAGTTGCTGGCGTGCCTTGGAATTGTCGGCCCACAGCCGTTCGACCTCGCTGTTGGCGGGACGCAGGCGCGCCTCGTCGGTCTGGATTTCGATGGTCGTCCCCATGACATCGGCGATCATCTGCGCGGTCGCGCCAACGGCGATCTCAAAACCGCTGCCGAGATTGATGGTCTGGCCGACGACTTGTTCCGCAGGCGCCGTAAGGCCCGCGATCAGGCCGCGCGCAGTGTCGGTGACGAACGAGAAATCGCGCGTCGGGCTGACGGCACCGAGGCGGATACTCCGCTTGCCGGTCGCAATCTGGCTGATGATCGTCGGGATCACCGCGCGCGCCGATTGTCGCGGTCCAAAGGTGTTGAACGGCCGGATCACCACGACGGGCATGTCGAACGAGGCCTGGAACGACAACGCCATCTGGTCGGAGGCGATCTTCGAGGCGGAGTAGGGCGACTGTCCGACCAGCGGATGGCTCTCTTTGATCGGAACGGTCTGCGCCGTGCCGTAGACCTCGCTGGTCGAAGTCTGCACGAAGCGGCGCACGCCGGCCATGCGCGCGGCCTGGAGCACGTTCACGGTGCCGCGCACGTTGGTTTCGACATAGGAGTCGGGCGCGACGTAAGAGAACGGGATCGCGATCAACGCCGCCAGATGCAGCACGTCGGTGCAGCCGTTCGCGGCCGCGATCATGAAGTGGGGATCGCGGATGTCGCCGGCCACGACCTCCACCGACGTCATGATGTCGGCCGGCACCGTGTCGAGCCAGCCCCAGGAATTGAAGGAATTGTAATAGACGATCGCCTTGACGCGGGCACCGGCTTTCACCAGCTCCTCGACGACATGCGAACCGATAAAGCCGTCGCTGCCGGTAACGAGGACGCGGGCGTCCCTCAGATCTGCCATGCCGGACCCCAAAGGGCGATTAAGCCAGTGTTCGCAACAAGATGGCGCTATAGCACATTGGCCGTCGCGTGCAACAGAGCACCGTTCGATATCCGCCAAATGCCCGGGGACGCAGCGCTTTTGGGCGCCGCCCTAGGCGTTCCCGGCAGATACCAGGCGCTGCTTCACGAACGCTTCCAGATCCCCGCCGGAAAACAGATGGCCCGCAAGGCCTGCGGCCTGCGCTGCCTCCATGTCGCTGTTCTTGTCTCCGATCACCATGCTGCGCGTCATGTCGATTGGGAAACGCTGCGCGAGGTCGTGGATCATGCCGGGCGCCGGCTTGCGCCGGTCGCTCGTGCGGCAATAATGCGCGACGGTGCCGTCGGGGTGATCGGGGCAATATTCGAACGCGTCGATGTGGGCGCCGACCAGCGCCATCTGGTCCGCCATCCAGCGGTGCAGGGCGACGACGTGATGCTCCTCGTAGAAGCCGCGTGCGACGCCGGATTGGTTGGTGATGACGAAGGCGAAGTAGCCGGCGTCGTTGACGGCCTTCACGGCCTCGCGTGCGCCTTCGATCCATTCGAGCTTGTGCGTCTCGAAAGTGTATCCTGAATCGTGGTTGAGCACGCCGTCCCGGTCGAAGAACACGGCCGGCCGCCGCAGCTTCTCCCTTAATTCCCGATCGGCGCGGGCGAAATCATCGGGAATGCCGATGTCGATGAAGTAGCCGCGATAGGCCGTGCCGCGCAGCGCGCCGGACTTGACAAGGCCGGGGAACACGTCCTGCTCGAGCCAGGCAGGAAGCGTCGTGATGCCGGCGAGAACGGACTTATCCACGACGTAGATCCCGGCATTGACCGGCCCCGTCGCGCCGGCACCCGGAGCGATGAAGTCACGCACCACGTCACCGTCGAGCACGACGCGCCCATAGCGATCCCCGAGGACCCCGTCGCGCAGTGCCATGTGAACGTGCCCACGTTGCGCGCGCGCGACGAGATCGAGCAGGTTGAAGTCGAATAGCGAGTCGCCGTTGAGCAGCAGGAAGCGATCTTGTAGATGTCCGCTTGCGTGCACCAGCGCGCCGGCCGTGCCGAGCGGTTCGGTCTCGCGCGATACGACGATGCGCGCGCGACCACGGCTCGCCCCGGCATAGTGTGTTTCGACGATTTCGGCCTTGTGGCCGGCCAGTAGCAAGATTTCCTCGAAAATGTCGTAGCGAGCGAGTTCACCGATCAACATGTCGAGAAACGGACGGCCGCCAATCTCGAGCATCGGTTTCGGCGTCAGCTTGGTACGCTCGCCGAGGCGCGTGCCGAGGCCGCCGATGAGGATCACGGCCTGTCTCAGCATGGCGAAAACCATTCATGATGGAGGATTGCGGTTCCCGCCCGGCCGTCAATTTCATGGACTGAACTGGTCATCGAAACTACTTAGACACCCGCAACTGTCGTCTCGGCCGAATGAACCTCACGGCTCTTGTAAGTGCAGGACCATTGATCGTTGTGACCGCCCAGGGCAGCAGGGATAGGCCCTCGGCCGCGAGGCGCGATTCCAAGATCAGGCTAACCGCGAGTGCCGCGATCTTGATCCAGTAGCTCTCCACCGTGACAAAATTCAACATGCCGCCGATATAGGACACGAAGAATCCATACAACACATAAAGAGCCATGAACGCCGACGCATACCGCCCCTGGAGGGTGCCTTTTACGATCAGTGCGGTCAACAAGGCAGCGATGGCGCCCCACCCGAGAAGAAATGTCCAGGAATAGATCGGGCCAAACAACTCGAAGAAAATTTCCGGAAATCCGCCCGCAAATTGGAAACCTGCCAAAATATGTTCCGACGTTCGAGGTTCGCCGATTGTTTCGAGCATCAAGTACTGCGGAGTGGTGTTCTTGCCAGGATCTAGCGGATGTTCAAAAAGGAAATTGTAAACTTTGTCGGGCTGCCACTGATTGAGAACGAAAATCCGCTCATAGGAAATCCAGCCCATTTCACTGGGCTGGATCAACGAGCGCTCCCAGAATTCAGACATCACTTCGGAGCCGTGATAGCCACGGACCGACACCAGATTGTTGAAGATCGCCGCCGCGGCCAGCGCAATCACAAGCGCAAGGCTGGCTGCCATCATCGCAATATCGCGTGCTCGGAACTCGCGTCCAATCCAATGAAAGGGTACCGCTGATTTCCGAATCTCAGCCTGCGCAGCGACCGCTGAAAGTGGAATCAGGAAAAAGCTCAGCAAACTATAGAACGCCGAAAAACGATTACCGCTGAGAAACATGTAAACGAGCAAGGTTGCGAGCAGACCCACGTAGCGAAAGTCGATACTGCGGTTTCGTAACCGTCCTGACGCGACCATAAGTCCCCACCAGAATGCGAGGAAGCTGCCGTATCTGACGACCCAGCGGTGAGCCTCCCCGGCCGTGCTCGATGTGTACTCATGCCGTTCGGTGTGCACGAACAGCGGAATTGAGCCACGGCGCGCCATGTCCACAAGCAGATAGGCTAGAAACAGCGATGACAACGCGAAAGTTAAGTCGGCAATGGTGAAAACCTCGGCCGGCGCACACCGGCGATCACACTGGTGCACCCACACTTTGACCGCTTTCGATTGCAGTACGAGAACAAACGGAACGAGAGTCACGAAGTAGGCCAGCACGTGCAACGGAGTGGCAAGGCCGGGGCCAACATAGCGAACGGTCTGTGAAGACCAGACAGGTCCGGCAAGGTCGATAAAGGCCGTTGACCCAGTCCGCCAGAGCATTGTGAACAGAATGAAAAAGAACCCGAGAAAAATCACCGGCCGATAGGCGGCCAAGTACAGCACAAAAAGCCAGAATGCGCTTGCCGGCAAAATAACCGCGATTTGATCAAGGGCGAGCATCGATCTCTGTTGTACGATCAGCCAATCGGGGCCAAGGACCTATGGCCGCCGCGAGGAGACATATTGCTAAAAGCATCACTAGTCCCGCGATGATCGAAGCGGTCAGGGTTCCGAGTGCTCGTGAAGCTACAGGAGAAATCTCCAGTGCGGGCTGAGCCACGGTAGCTTCGCTTGAAGCTGCCAGATTCTCGTCGATCTGGATACGATCTTTGAGCGTGTTCCAGGCGGGAAGAGCGGCAGTCGCTGCGAGGGACAAAATGGTTGGTGATGGACGAGGGCTCCCACCGGCATCCATGTTTAAGATGCGCGCGTTCAAATCGTCGTTAGCTTTCTCGATCGCCGCAACACGGGCCTTCGAGTCGTCGATTCTGGCTCGCAGCGGCGCCAGACTGCGGTCAAGCAGTGCTGCGTGGATGCTGCTTGTTTCCTCGGCCACAGCTTTAAGCGCACTTCGCACGTCGGCGGGTGAGCCCGCCGAAAGCTCGACGCGGACCATCCGATCGCCGTCCAAGGCGACGCCCCGAAGGCTGGCAGTGAGCATTCGCTTCGAAAACGCAGCGGTATCTGGATCGAAGGAAGTCCGATCTGCTACTCTCTCCTTGAACCTCTGGTCAGAGATTCGGGCGACCAAAGCCCGTGGCGGTTCCAGTGGCGCTAAAGCAGGGCCGGACAACTGCACAATAAAGCTGACTGGCGGCGCTTCGCCGATTGTGATCGTTGTTTGGCCGATCCACGCGTCCGGCGGCTTGGGGTGGTAAAACACAAGCGTCAGCACGACTGCGGCAATCGTTGCGCCCGCAACAAGCCACTTTGATCTCCAGATGTGCTCTGCGCTGAACTTTAGGGTTGCCCTTAAGTCCGGCGCCGAGCCAAGAGAGTGACGGTCCACAAAAATTCCCCACGAGCATGCACCACCAATGATCATAGAATGGTGCCCTGCAAAGTGGCAAGCCTACAGCAACAACCTCGCCCTGGCCTAGCAGGATTAACCGGAGGAATGAGCAACGTCGAAGTCTGTTGAGCCTAATTGGTCTAATGGGCGAGTACAACCGTCGATTTGTTATAGAAACGCGCGATACAGTCGTTCGGCAATTGCGTTGCGGTTTCCTTGAGTTCGTCCCCCGCCAATGTGCGCGGTGACGCTGTCCGGCGGGGAACGACAACGTCCCGGTCGCCCGGCGCCGAAAGGAGCGCGTTCCGTGCTTGGCTTTCCCGCCAGTAGACAACGAGTTGCGGCCACTCGTCCAAGACTTGCACATAGGTCGGTGCGGTCCTGATAGGTAAGATATGCCATGTACCGTACGCCGCTGCCACGAAGGCGAGCATGCTGGCCGCTTGCGGCAAATTGAATCTTTGAAAGTGAAGCAAGAAGCCGAGGATCGCCTGCACGATAATGACACCGCAGGCCGACAGCAGCACGATCTCCACGGCCACCACCTCGTTTCGTGCCCTCAGCGCGAGCACCTCGCCGGTTGAGTATGCGCCGATGAAATAGGACGCGAAGGCCCAAAGCGCGCCGAAGCAAAGCAGCCCCACGGCAAACAGGATGTTCTGTCCGGCAATTTTCGGTTCCAGTCGTCGCGCAGTGGCGATGCCGAAGCAGGCAACCAGGATCCCAAAGGATTCGATGCCCCTGGACCTGCCCATTGTGTAGCAATAGTCCGCAAGATAGATCATCGCATTGTCGAGCGATGCGGAGATGTCGCCGCTGCGATGATAGGCGCCGAGGCGGATGACGTTGCTTGGGGAGAGCAAGACGACGCTGTAGCTCAGAAGGATGATGCCGATGAAAACGAGGTACCGGGCCACCTGAGCCTCGCGCCCGAGCGTCATCAGCCTGAACAGAAGGGACAGAACGGCTGCGCCGAGCAGAATGAATCCGGTGAATTCATTGAGCATCGCGGTGAAGGCGCAGAGCAGACCCGCCAACAGGAATGAAATCGCGCTGATGCGAGCGCGGTTTAGTGAAACGTTGGTTGTCCACGTCACAAAAAGCGATGCGCCGATCGCCGCGGTCAGGTAGCACGCCTCGCCGGTCACCCAGTAAACGAATTCGCTGATATTCGGGACGATGCTGAGAATCGCAGAGCCGAGAAGGAGCCCGAACAATCCGTTGAGCAAGTAATTGTTGGTTCGAAGGAGCAATGTTGCGGACGCGATCAGGCTGGCGATGAATGAGAGAAAGGCCAAAAAGTTGAAGAGGGGGTAGACAACAAAGAGGTCAAGGTGGGTGGCGCTCGCTACCAGGGAGGGTAGAGTGATGATGATTAGGGCAGGCAGTCGCCCCGTGACTGATACGTAGTATTGGTGGACCGCCGCGGCTGCCTGACCGAGGTTTTGCGAAGCTAGGCAGAAGTCGTCAGTCGATGGACTGCTGTAAAGCGCCGCTGACGCAAATGGCAACAGAAGCCATAATGGCAAGCAGCACAGCAAGGCGTATCCGAACCGAATCAGACCAGTGAGCGGCTTGCTGGCTTTTTCATTCATTGCGACGGACGTTCCGTGTTGTGTCTCGGTTGAAGCGATCTTTACCGGTAAGTTCAAGGGCGGCTTTCTGCTCGATCGGGACGAGATTGGGGATTGGACCGACAAGGATATTCGTGCTGGCGACCCCGTCAGCAAACGTTTGCCAATCGCAAAAATGGATGAGGCACCGATAGTAGCTGAGCGACAATTCAAAGTTGTTGAGCACCGGCAACTGCGGACGAACCTGAATCGTCGCTTGGGGGCCCCGCAGATCCATGTTGCGAAACGCGGCGCCGTCCATTTGCATGGCGGCGTCGATCTCCTGGAGAATGGTCGCACGCTCGTTACGACCGGTGAATCCGAAAAGGGGGCGACTGTCCCAAGCTAGATGCAGGCCTCCCGTTATTTCCGTGATCCCGTAGTACGTGTGGCCCGGATAGTCCAGAAAACCGTCAATCAAGTTGAATACCGCCGCAGGCGGATTGCGATAATCCCGCTCGAGCTGCTGGATCATCGCCGATTGCCGAATCCAGCGGGCTTGCTGGAAAAAATAGCTATTCCATAGCGAGCAAATGTTGATCGAGAGCACCCCTAAGCAGAATAGATAACCTGCAATTCTGTTGGATGCGGACTGAACGAGGCGAAGGGCGGAGATGACGACCAGCCCCAGAGGAAGGCCGAATAAAAGGAGATGTCTGGATTCGTAGAAATGCCCGGTCGGTGCAATGCCGACGCTGATGTAAGGCAGCGCGCAAAGGATAAATAACGCGGCGCCTGCAACTGCAGGCCATGCCAGATCGAGCAGTTTTTTCTGATCCCGGGGCACGTCGGCGATCCCGTGCAGTGCCGGGATAGCCACCATCGAGAGGCCGACAAGGAGCGACAAGCCAATTAGCCAGTTCGATTGCACCGCAACGTGCAGTCCGTCAAGCGCAGGTTCGTATGTACTCCAGCGAAGGAACTGCTGGAGCAGGGACAGCGCGCTGCCGAAGTCGGGAAACCGGATGAGATAGTAGTCGCGGTAAGGACCGATTTTTGGAAAGAAATGATTGATCGAGACCAAATAGACGATGGGTAGTGCAAGATAGTCCGCAAACCTCAGCGCCAAACGAGCCAAGCGGCTAGTAAGCGGCTGATCGTCCACGGCCGCCGGCGCAAGCAAACAGAAACTTACCAGCAGGCCAACCAAGAAGACAACGATCATCGAATTGATGGCGAAGCTGCAGAAGATTGCGGCCAAGCTTGCTATACGCAAGCCAATGCGCGGGCGAGGCGAGGTCGCGACGATGGCAAACAGATTAAGTCCGACACAAAGCAGGGCGAAGCTAAACAAGTAAGGTGCGGTGATCTTGGTTGCCCAGTCGCGAAAGCCAGCATAGCTCCAGACGAGGAAAACGGTGATCAACGTCTCGAATTCGGACAGGATGCCCAATCGTGTGAGGAATGAACGCAGATTCAATGCGCCGATCGCGATGCCTGCGAGCGCTAGCACATTTAGAAAGGCCGTTGGATTACCGCTCAGGTTGCCCAAAGCGCAGTAAAGATAGGTGATTGGATGGCCTGCCCCGTGAAGCAGAAACGAAATCATCGTCTGATAGTCAGGCTTGATCTTGAAAATCAGCCAATCGTCGCCGTACAGACCGTTGTTGAACGCGAGGGGAGCGTGCGCGATCAGTAGAGAGCATACCAAGAGGAGCGAATATCTCGGATCCGAACGTGCGTCCGTGCAATTAAGCGCGGTGGCGTGGGCGGATGTGGTCGGTGTCAATTCGGAGTCCATCAGAGATCGCGCCAAGAGCACATGTGAATGGACTGTCTGTCAAAAATTGACCCGCTCGCGCTCGACGACGATGGGTCGCCGCCGGACCTGGTTGAAGATCGCAACGATGTATTCACCGAGTACGCCGAGGAAGAAGAGTTGCACGCCGCCGAAGAAGAACAGGCCGATGACGATCGTGGGAATTCCGCGCGGGCCGATGTCGAAGCCCGCGATCTTGAGCAGGAATACGACGAACGCATAGGCGAAGCTCAGCGACGCAATGATCAGCCCGAAGAAGAACGCCGAGCGCAGCGGTACAGTCGAGAAGCTGATGGCACCGAGTAGGCCTTGGTCGATCAGGCTCGACAGCCGGTTGCGCGATATGCCGTGCTTTCGAGCCAGCCAGGTGTAGGGCACACCGATCGAGCGGAAGCCGCATTCGAAAGGCATCATCCGCATGAAGGGCTGTACGTCCTCGAACTGCTTCATGGCGTCGAGCACCTTGCGGTCAACCAGCTGGTAGTCGCCGACGTCGGCCGGATAGTCGACATAGGACATGCGGCTGATCATCTTGTAGTAGAGATGTCGCGCCGTGCGGCTCAGGAACGGCTCCTCGCGCCGCGCGCGGATGCCGAACACGATCTCGTAGCCTTGCTCCCAATGCTTGACGAATGTCGGGATCAGCGCCGGCGGGTCCTGCAAATCGGCCGGCATGAACAGCACCGTGGCGTCGCCGGTCGAGGCCAGCACGCCGTTGTAGGTGTTCCTCAACACGCCGAAATTTCGGGAGTTCACGATGACCTTGACCGAGGGGTCCTGGGCCGCGATCTCCTTCAGGATCTCCACGGTCCGGTCGGACGAGGCGTTGTCGCAGAAGATGTGCTCGCGCTCATAGCCCGGCAGTTCCCGATCGAAGATGTCCTTGACCGCCGCGTAGCACTCACGGATCCCCGCCTCCTCGTTGTAGCAGGGGGTCACAAGGCTGATCTTCTTCGGCATCAATCCTCCAGGACGTCCATCGAGGGAGATCAGTCACCCGCGGGTCTAAATCAGGCGGATGGCCGCCGCCCGAGGCGGTTGGCGCTCCGAAGGTGGGGTTGCCATCTCTGAAGCGTTTCTTTAGCAGGTAGGCTGACAACTTCAACCGCTGCTAAAGCGGGGTCATAGATGCCTGATCCTGTTGACAAGACTGGGCTAATCGTTCTGATGTGACGTTTCCTGCTGGACGGGTGTGAGCATGAAGGCAGTGATTTTGGCGGGCGGGTTCGGCACTCGCATCACCGAAGAGAGCCACGTCAAGCCGAAACCCATGATCGAGATCGGCGGCAAGCCGGTCCTGTGGCACATCATGAAGATCTTCTCGTCCCACGGCATCGACGAGTTCATCATCTGCTGCGGCTACAAATCGTACGTCATCAAGGAGTATTTTGCGAACTACTTCCTGCATATGGCCGATGTGACGTTCGACCTCGCCAACAATTCGATGGAAGTTCACAACAAGTTCGCCGAGCACTGGAAGGTGACGCTGGTCGATACCGGCCTCAACACCATGACCGGCGGACGGCTCAGGCGCATCAAGGACTATGTCGGCAACGAGACCTTCTGCATGACCTATGGCGATGGCCTCGCGGACGTCGATATCGGCGCGCTCCGGGCGTTCCATTGCGCCCACGGGCGTCACGCGACGGTCACCGCCATTCAGCCGCCGGCGCGATTCGGTGCGCTCGACATCGACGACGACGTCGTTCAGCATTTCGAGGAAAAGCCGCGCGGGGACGGCCGCTGGATCAACGGCGGCTTCTTCGTTCTGGAGCCGGCGATCTTCGACTATCTCGGCGACGATGCGACGATCTGGGAGCAGGAGCCGCTCAAGCGCTTATCGCAGGACGGCCAGCTTGCCGCCTACCGCCACGCCGGTTTCTGGGAGGCGATGGACACGCTACGGGACAAGCTGCATCTGGAGCAACTCTGGGACAGCGGGCGGGCGCCCTGGAAGCGTTGGCCATGAACGCCGGTTTCTGGACAGGCAAGCGCGTTCTCGTCACCGGCCATACCGGCTTCAAGGGCGGCTGGCTGGTCGCGTGGCTGCGCCATCTCGGCGCCGAGGTCGCAGGCCTTGCGCTGCCGCCGGCGACGACGCCCAATCTGTACGAACTGGCGCAGACCAGGCAAGACATCGTGTCGATTTTCGCCGACATCCGCGATCCCGCTGCTGTCAAGGCGGCGTTCGAGCGGTTCCAGCCCGAAATCGTGTTCCATATGGCGGCGCAGGCCATCGTGCGTGCGTCCTATGAGGACCCGGTTGGTACTTACGCGACCAACGTGATGGGCACCGTGCATGTGTTCGAGGCGGTGCGGAGTTCCGGCGTGCGCGTGCTGGTCAACGTCACGAGCGACAAATGCTACGACAACAGGGAATGGGTCTGGGGCTACCGCGAAACGGATCCGCTCGGCGGCAAGGATCCTTACTCCAGCAGCAAGGCCTGTGCGGAACTGGTTACGGCGGCTTACCGGTCGTCGTTTTTCAGTGGACCAAGCCGGATCGGGTTTGCTAGCGCCCGCGCTGGCAACGTCATCGGCGGCGGCGACTGGGCTCAGGACCGCCTCATCCCCGACGTAATTGCGGCGATTCGCAGCCAGCAGCCGGTGCCGGTCCGGAATCCCGAGGCGGTACGGCCGTGGCAGCACGTGCTCGAGCCGTTGTCGGGCTATCTCTTGCTCGCCGAGCATCTGTGGCGGGACCCGGCCGCCTTCTCCAGTGAATGGAATTTCGGTCCCGACGCCGACAGTGTGCGCACCGTGCGCTGGCTGGTCGACCGCCTGGCCGTGCTGTGGGGTGTTCCGCCTCAGCAGATGCCGCAGCCGGGCCAGCATCCGCATGAGGCGCGGCTGTTGTCGCTCGACAGTTCCAAGGCGCGGGCCCTGCTCGGCTGGGCGCCGCGGTGGGGCCTCGATCGTGCCGCCTCCGCCGTGGTGGAATGGTACAAGGCTTTCGAGCAAGGCATAGCGGTCAGGCCGGTGATGGTTGACCAGATCGATGCTTTCATGAACACACAACGCGACTAGCTGAATTTCTCCGGCCCGAGCGGGCCGCAAACCGGATCCAATATCATGGCGACCACGTCGACGAGACCGCTCACCGAGATCAAAGGCTGCGAAGTCTGCGGCAACGACAAGCTGGTGCCGGTGCTCGACCTCGGCCTGCACCCGCTGTGCGACGATCTGGTGACGGTCGGTGATTCGCGCCAGTGCCGCGAATATCCGATTCTGATCGATTTCTGTCCGATCTGCGCCACCGGCCACCAGCGCTTCCAGGTCCCGAAAGAGGATTTGTTCCCGAAAGACTATCACTATCGCTCGCGCTTCACCGCCGACGTACTCTCCGGGATGAAGAGCCTGGTGGCGACCTGCGCGGAGCGAATGGGGGCATTGACGGGCAAGGCGGTCCTCGACATCGGCTGCAATGACGGCAGCCTGCTCGACTTCTTCCGCGAGGCCGGCGCGAAGACGGCCGGCATCGAGCCGACCGGTGCTGCCCGGGACGCCGCTGCGAAAGGCCATTTCGTGGTGCAGAACTATCTCGGCGCCGAGACCGCGGCCGAGATCCGTCGCGGCGTCGGCACGCCCGACATTATCACGTTCACCAACGTGTTCGCCCATATCGAAAATCTGAACGGCGTGCTCGCGGCGCTGAAGACGCTGCTCGGCCCGAATACGGTGATCGTGATCGAGAATCATTATCTCGGCGCGGTGCTCGATCGGCATCAGTTCGACACTTTCTATCATGAGCACCCACGCACCTATTCGTACAAGTCGTTCAGCTTCATCGCGAAGTCACTCGGCCTCGACATCGTCAATGTCGAGTTTCCCGCGCGCTATGGCGGCAACATCCGCGTCATCCTCGGACACTCAGCAAATAGCGATGCCGTGGCGGCCGACGTCATTGCGCGCGAGAACAATTTCGTGGCCGAGTTCGGCAAGCTCGCGCGCGACGTCGAGCTCTGGACGGCGCGCAAGGGCGAAGAGTTGAGGAAGATCATCGCGACGCACGGCCCTATCAGAGCCAAGGCGTTTCCGGGCCGCGCGGCCATCCTGGTCAAGCTGCTCCGCTTGACGGAAAAGGAGATCATCGCCGTCCACGAGAAACCCGGTTCGATCAAGATTGGGCATTATGTGCCGGGCACCCGCATTCCGATCGTGTCCGACGACGAATTGTTCGCGCATGGTGACCAGGGCAAGCCGCTGCTCAATCTCGCCTGGCACATCTCGCGAGAGATCCGCCAGTATCTGTCCGACAACGGCTACAAGGGGCAGGTGATTGACGTGCTCGGCGCCGACGATTTCCATGCTTGAGGCACCCGTCTTCACGATCCTCGGATCGGGTTTCGGAATGTACGGATATCTGCCTGCGCTGATCGAGTGCGGCATGAGAGTGGCACTGCCCGAGCGTTATCGAACGGTCGTCGCAGAACGCAGCGAGCTGTCCCAGTACATGCCGCAAATCATCTGGTGCGAAAGCATGGACGGGGCCCTGGAACAAGCATACGGAGCCGTCGTCGCGCTTCGCCCGGCCGATCAGGCCGCGTGGATTCCGCGCCTTGCCCGCATGCCCAATCTCCGCGACCTCATCCTGGAAAAGCCGGTCGCGCCCTCACCGCAAATGGCGGCCGAGCTCCTGGAGGTTCTTGATCGCTTCGGCAAGCGTTACCGCGTAGGCTATACATTCCGCTTTCTACCCTGGGCCAAGCTTCTGCGTTCGGCGCTCGCAGAAAGACCTGAAAGGGTCTCAGTGAACTGGAGCTTTTTGGCGCATCACTATCGCGCCAATCTGCAAAACTGGAAGCGCTTCGATGTTAGTGGAGGCGGGGCGCTGCGCTTCTACGGCATCCACCTAATTGCGTTGCTTGCCGAACTTGGCTACGGCGACGTCTTGACCTCGGCGGCGTCGGGGCCTTCAGACGCGGAAACAGCGGAGTGGGAAGCAACCTTTGGCGGAGAGGCTTTGTGTCCCTTCGGATTGAAAATTGACACGCGCGCCAGCGAACCCTCGTTCACGATCACCGTCCGGCGGCGGGATCGAGAAGACGAGTGTATTGTAGAACAGTCGGATCCATTCTCATCAATCCGACCAAGCATCTCGAATGGTCGAGATCCGCGCGTCGATGTTCTCGGCCGGCTGTGCCACTCGTTCGATGAGGCGGATATGCCCAACGCAAAGCGTCAGCAGGCAATCATCGGCCTCTGGGCGGGCGTTGAGAAGAAATCGGAGCGCCGTTAGCGGGCTTGCTGGATTTTCAAAGCATCTTGACGAGCAAGCTCCCAAATATCGGCGTCGACCTGATGGTTTTGCACATCGGGATATGGAGCATAGGATTTTTCCACCACTTCCAGCGCAGAGCCAGGCATCAGGATTAGTGTCCGGTAGGCCTCGTAGCTCCAGCTCAACCAGAGAGAGAAGATGATGGAGGTTGCGGCCAGGCGCGATCGCGTCGAGCGCCCAATCTCACAAGCGCAAATGACCAACAGCGTTCCGTAAGCATACGCTGGCAGCGCAAGATGGCGGTCGCGCGCGTAGGAATATGAAAAAACGGTGCCTCCCAGAATCATTATCAGGATTACCACTAGCCAAATTGGAAGATTTCGCTGTCGCTTCCAGACGACTAGACCAATGACAATCAAGATGGTTGAGGCCGTATGTAGAAGAGCGTGATAAGTCACGTGAGAAATGATTATGCCCCACTGCGTCGCACGGAATAGCAAGGCCCCCAGTTGCGCAGCCACGTTGTAGACGTAGAGATTGTAGACGGCATTCCCCGGAAACGTCGCCTGCCTCTCTGCTTGCGAGAGGTAATCGAAGAGGTAGCCGACCGACTCGTTGACGCCGCCAGCTCCGATCGACGGCCCCAGCACAAGCGCGCGGAACAGCAGATAAACGGCTATAATACCACCAAAGACCACTGTCGCGCGCATGGGCAAGCTTCGCAGAAAATAAAGATAGAACGCTCCGAGAGCCAGGCCATTCTCTTTCGACAGCAACGCCACCGCAAAAGCCATTGCGCAAAGCGTTAGCTTGACGCTGTGTGACCTCTCGGACAGGACCACGGTCAAGCTGGCGGCAAAACTAATGACTACGATGACGTGAGGCAGCTCGCTAATCCAGACGATGGAGCCCGTAAGAAAAGGGGAGCCGAGGCTGAAGCTAACCAGCAGCAGCGAAGCCTCCCACGGTAAGCGCAGTTTTCGGAAGCTAAGATAGCCGAGCCACATCAGAAGCAGAAAGCATCCGAATTGCACGGCCCGATAGCCGGCGCGCTCCATGCCGAAAATTGCGTAGAGGCTCTTTAGGAATATTTCGGCGACTGGCCGGTAGAATGGGCTTGATAGCATCCACGCCGCCGACAAAGGCAGTTCTAAAAAGCTTTGATGCCTCAGCTTGGTGAACCAGATGAGGTCATCGTTGGGCTCGAAAGGCTGCTTCATCATGGTATTGAGCAACAGCCAGGTGAGTCCGATGGTACCGACGGCCATGATGGCAAGCAGCACCGAGCGAAGATTTATTTGCTCTGGGAAGCTAGGCAACTGCGGCCTTACCACATCAATTCTACCACCCACGGCCTTCTCGGTCATCCTCACAACCCTTCGTAGGAACGCAATCCGGATCTTTAGTAAAGGTTCTCGGCCGAGTCGATTGCTGTTCTCGGAGTGTTCCGAATTAGCCTGGGATGCAACAGGGCCCGAAGCAGCCACCTGTCAGCAGCGAGGCGCTTTTTTCCATTCGTATCAGTGAATCAGTTGGTGTTGCGGCAGAACCAAACGACTGTCGGACGGCTTCAAAAAGTGTCGGGGGGCGGCGATTGGCCAGAAGCCTCACCGTCTCGATGGATCCGTTTGCGACGAAACCTCCGAAACCATATTGCGGTTGGGAACGGTGGCTCTCGCAAAGACTCGTAAGCGCCGAGACCACGGCCGGAACAACGGAAGCAGCAAAGTTGTCGGTCGCGGGATCGAGGACCTCCCGATTCGAGATTGCAAGGTTGGGCCCGCTTTTCCCCCCGTTCACGAGAAAGGACAATTCATAGAAAGGAAAAAATCGGCCAAGCGCGCGGTATTCGCGATCGTCCTCCAAGACCAGCATCATTGTTCCCGCTACGGAGGGATGCTGCTTGAAGGCCTCGAGTAGTGCACTGGTCTCCCGCGCATCTCGGATGAGGCCCTGAGCGAAGGACATGTCGAGCAGCAGGAACGCCGCGCCGATTACGCTGGCGGCCCGCCACAAGAAGCGGCCTGGGGCAATTAGGCGCAGCAGAGCGACAATAGCGAAGCCGCTTGTCAGCATTAACGTCGTCTGGTGGCGCGTTTCCCACAACCCGCTGAAGCGCGGTGGCTGACCGACCATCACATACGGAAACAGGGCACACACCCCGAGCGCTGCCGCGGCGCCCAGTGTCAGGGCTGCGGCAAGTCGCGATTGGCTATTCGGCTGATCGTCTGCGGACGCCAGCGACAGACGAAGAAGCCTGGCCATAATGGTAAAGATTGCGATCGTGATCGCGGCGGCGATAATTAGGTCCGGCAGGTCGGCCTCGTTTGGGACGAGCTTACCCGCATCCCGGAGCTGATCGATGAACGTGAGGACAACTTGCTTGAGACCGGCCGGGACGCTCATCCTGAACTTGTTGTAGTTCGCATAAAGCCCGTAGCTCGGCTCAAACATTTGTTTTGCCGGCCAGTAGATGAAGGGCAGCAGGAGCAACTCGCTACGCGCCATCACAGCACGCACTGTTGCGCTAGCACGTCTCTTGTCGCTGCTCCTCCGCCATCCGTCCAGCGCGACAATCGCCGGAGCGACCCATGCCAGTACCAAGAACGAATTGGTCGAGAACGCCATCACCAGGAGGATGATGATCGCTAGGCGCCGTAGAACGAAGGAGCGACTAAGATCCAGCTGTAGGAGAAGTAACGCGAGCAAGAAAAAGAAGCTTGAGAAGGCGTAAGGGATGGTCGACAGGATGAAACGGGCCTGGTTAAGCGGCACCAGTCCTGTTAGGAGTGCCGCCCAGAACGCATCGGCTGCCGCCCACTGCGTAGTTCGCCGGATGATGGTGTAGACCATGGGCGGCACCGAACAGGATAAGACCAGCGCCGCGGTCGTCCAAACGCGCGGCTCGCCGAGCGCGGCAAAGGGAGCCGCCAAGAAGTATTGCTCGCGCCGTCCCATCTGCTTGAAAAACTCCCAAAACGCTCCAGTTTCAGAGTAGGAGAGGAGAACCCAATCGTCCCAAAGTGCCTGATTGATCAAGATCACCGGTCCCCAGGCGGCAATTGCTGCCATGACCAGTAACACTTGGTATTTGAAGTCGCGCACGCCTTGAGTTCCGATGTTCATCTAGTTGATCGCACGGATTGCCTAATGAGGGGACAGCGACACCTCACCACACGCTTCTGCCGCCATCCATGATCAAGTTCTGACCAGTCATGTAGCTCGATGCGTCCGAGCAGAGGAACTGCACAGCGGAGCGGTATTCGTGGACCTCGGCCATGCGCCCCATGGGGATCAGGCGGGTCAGCCGATCGACGAAGGCGGGGTCCTGGTTATTGAAAACACCGCCTGGCGAGATCGCGTTGACGCGCACGCCGTGATCGGCCCAGTAGGTCGCCAGATATTTCGTCAGCCCGATCAAGCCGTGCTTGATGACCGAGTAGGTCACGGGTTTCACCGGCTGTTCTTCTTCGCGCGTCATTTGCGGCTGGCGATAGAGCCGCTGATCCGGCGCGATCACGCCGAGATCGGAGGCGATGTTGAGGATCACGCCGCGCCCGTGTTTGGCCATGTCGCCGCCGAACACCTGCGCGCACAGCATCGCGCCGGTCAGGCCGACGGCGATCTCGGTCTGCCATTGCGGCACCGGGAACGCCTCGAAGCGCGAGGAGTGCATGACACCCGGAGTCGATGTCACCTTCGGGTCGATGGCGGCGTTGTTGACGAGGATGTCGATGGTGATGCCGCGGCCTGCGAGCTGCTCGTTGGCAGCACGCACCGAGTCGAGCGAGGTGACGTCGATCGCAAGCGCGATCAGATCGGCTGCAGCGTCGTTCTGCTTCAGCGCGGCGACGGCGGCCTCGGCCTGCGTCAAGCCAACATCGGTGACGACCACGCGCGCGCCGGCTTCGCTGAGCGCCGCAACATGCTGCTTGCCCAACAGGCCGCCAGCGCCGGTCACGAGCGCGGTCCGTCCGGTCAAGTCGTAGCGGGAGGAGGGGGTTGCCATCGAAGGCTCCTGTTCAGCTTCTGAGCTGGCCGCCGTCGGCCACGATCACGCTGCCGGTGATAAAGCCGCCACGCGGCGAAGCAAGGAAGGCGACGACGTCGGCGATCTCCCCGGGAGAGCCGAGCCGGCCTAGCGCCACCTCGCGCTGGAGCATGTCGTCGACCGCCTGCTTGTTTTCGGCGATCTTGCGCGCCCAGGTACCGTCCGGGCTCAAGATGTTTCCGGGCGCGACTGCATTGATGCGGATGCCTTCCAGCGCCAGCGGCCGCGCCAGACCGCGCACGGTCGCATTCAGCGCCGCTTTGGCGGCATAGTAGGTGACCGGCGCGCCGAGCGCGGCCATGCCTGCGATCGAGGAGATGCAGACGATCGCGCGGTCGCCGCTGCCACGCGCCATTAGCGGCCGGGCCGCCTCGATCATGTTGGTGGCGGCGAAGAGATTGATGTCCATCACCCGCGACCACTCCGCCGCGGTTTCCTTCCCCGGAGGCACGGAAGCGCCGCTGCCGACGTTGCAAACGAGGATGTCGAGCCGTCCCCACTGCTTTTCGACATCCTGAACAAGGGTGGCGGCGGCGGCGGGATCGGTGACGTCGGCAACGTGAATCGAGCCGCGCCCGCCGACGTCCGTGCGGGCGGCGTTCAGCGCATCGGCGCCGCGCGCCGCAAGCGCGACCTTGGCGCCTTCTGCCGCGAGCGTTGTCGCGATTGCAAGCCCGATCCCGCGGCTGGCGCCGGTGACGAGAGCAATGCGATCGTCCAGCTCGAGCTTCATCGCGCCGCGTTCTCTATCCAGCGAACCGTCATGTCGCGGTACTTTGCCAGCGCGCCGGCGTGGTCGCCGTCGGCGGCACGCGCGGTTTGCAGGATGTACTGGCCCTTATAGCCGGATCGCTCGATCAGCCGGATCGTCTTGGCAAGGTCCGCGTTCCCGGTGCCGAGCGGCACGGTCGTGCCGCCGCGAACGCGGTCTTTCACGTGCACATTGAGGATGCGCGGCGCGTAGGCGCCGATCTCCTCGTCGCTGTCATAACCGAGCGAGGCGCTGTTGCCGCTGTCGTAGTTGATGCCGAAGACGTCGGCTGGATACGCCTCCAGGAACCGGGCGAGCTCGCGCGGCGGCAGATCGGATTCGAACACGATCTTGACGTTCCGTCTTGCAAGCTGCTCGGAGCGAGCGAGCAACACGCGCTTCAACGTATCGCTGTCGCTCTCGCGCTCGATCTTGCCGTTGTCGACCAGCGGGATCACGATGAATTCGATGCCGATGCGGCTACAGGAGGCGATCAGCAGATCGAGGTCGGCGACGAGCGCGTCGCGCACGACGGCATCGACCCTCCAGAACGGCGCCTGCATGAAGCAGTCGCCGGTCAGGCTCGGAATTCGCACCCCATGCTCGCGTGACAGCGCGAGAATGGCCTGTTGGCCCGGCTCGGTCGTCAGCGGGTTCTCGCGCAGTCGTTCCTGATCGATGGTCCATTCCATCCACGTCAGGCCGAGCGCCTTCGCACGCGAGAATTCCTCGCGCCACTCGTCCCAGGGGAATGCCTGGATCTTGCCGTCGACGAGACCCGAAAGCCTGCCTTGCATGAAGCCGATGCGTTCGAGCGTTGCGGTCACGGTTGCTTGTCCGAGTTGATGGCGAGGCCCTTTGTGGTCCAACCGCCGTCGATGAAGAGTTCCTGTCCGGTCACATAGGCGGAGGCTTCCGACGCCAGGAAGACGGCGGCTCCCACCATGTCGGCGGGCTGTCCCCAACGGCCGAGCATCGTGTGGCGACGCCTCGCCTCGTGCATGTCGGGATCGGCAAAACTCTTCGCGGTCATCTGGGTCGCGACATAGCCGGGCGCCAGCGCGTTGACGCGGATGCCGTCGGGCGCATAGTCGGTGGCGAGCGCACGCGTCAGCCCGGCAAGACCGGCCTTCGCCGCCACGTAGCCGGGATTTCCGGGAAAGCCGCGGACCGAATTGATGCTGGTAACATTGATGATCGCAGCAGAGCCCGCGTTCTTCAGAAGCGGATGGGCGGCAAGGATGGTCGCGTAGACGCCGGTGAGGTCGGTTGCGACCGTGGCACGGAAGCGCGCGAGCTCGCTCCCGGCGCTTTGGGCCGGCAGGCTGATACCGGCGGCGTTGACCAGCGCGTCGATGCGTCCGCCTTGTGCGGCCACGGTGCGGAATGCGCTCTCGATGGCCTCGTCATCAGAGAGATCGCAGGCAACCGCGCTCACGCCCCGTGGTGCGGTTCCGGAACGGCTGAGGCCGAACACCGTAGCGCCCGCATCCTGCAGGCCGGTCGCGATCGCAGCGCCAATACCGCGGGAGGCGCCGGTGACGACCGCGATCTTGCCGGCGAGAGAGAAGGCGCTGAGGTCAGGCATATCCGTAACTACGCATGATGGCGGCGCAAAGCTTGACGTCCTCGGGACGATCGATCTGGAACATCTTGTGACGATCCATCACGTGAAAACCGATCTTGCCGCCGAGACGATTGTTCTGCTCGCGCAGGAGTGATGGGATTAGGACGTAGAACGAGCCGTTCTCCAGGTAGCGCTTCTCGATCTGCTGCCGCATGCGCCGATTGTGATAGTCGTAGTTGATCGGCTCCGGCCCGCTCGCGCCGATACGCCAGTTGAAATAATCCTCGACCTCGCAGACCGAGAGCAGGCTGTCGAGATGGTCGCGATCGAAGGTCGCAAGCGCGTTCTCGATGTCGCTGGACTCGCGGATCGGCGACGTCGCCTGGAGCGCGACGATCCGCTCGAATCGCCCCATCCGCTCGTCGATCGCGTTGAGCGCGTGCAGCCAGGCGGATTCGGAGGAGGCGAGGTCACCCGAGATGTCTTCGGGGCGCCGCACGCCGACGGCGCCGGCAGCTTCGGCCGCGGCAAGGATATTGTCGCTGTCGGAAGAGACTGCCACGACGTCGACGCCGCGCGCCGCGCGTGCCTGCTCGACCGTCCACGCGATCAACGGCTTGCCGCAGAGATCGAGCAGGTTCTTGTGCGGAATGCCCTTCGAGCCGCCGCGCGCAGCGATCACGGCCAGCGTCTTGCGCGCCATCAGATATGCCCCTCGAGCCGCTCGAGCGCGATCCAGAAGCCTTCACCCATATTCTTGTGGCCCTGCCAGATTTCGGGAATGAAGGACGCGGTCGGCGCATGCTTGCGCAACACCCGTCCGATTTCGTCGAAATCGATCTCGCCTTCGCCGACCTGGAGCCCTTCGCCGTCGAGTCCCTTGGCGTCCCCGAAATGCAAATGCGCAGTGTGGGGCCCGAGCTCCGCCAAGCCTTGTGCGAAGTCGAAGCCGAAATGGTTGGCGGCGAGCTTGGTGTGGGAGATGTCAACGCACATCCGCAGATCATGCTTGGCGCAAAACGCGGCGGATTCCTCCGGGAAGATAAAGATGTTCTGGTGGCGCTGGCCGCCGAAATGCCAGGGGAACGGCGCCATCGTTTGCGGCGTCAGCTCGACGCCGTCCATGTCGAGTTCCTTCAGGCTCTGGGCGAAGATGCGGTAGCGCTCGGCCTTCTCCTCCGGCGGCAATGGCTCGTCCATGGTGAAGCCGCCGATGTTGGCGACGATGGGCGGGCGCTTCGTCTTGGGAAAGAATTTCTTGAGGCCGCGGGTGATGTCGATCACCGCCTGGGTCTGCTCCAGCGAATATCGCCGCAGCGCCTCGTCGGGGGTTGCAAGGTCCATCAGCTTGGAGCCGGCAAACAGCTCCGGCGCATGCACGACGAAGCCGAGATCATAGGTGCCGGAGAGATACGTCGCGGGGTCGCGCTCCATGTCGCTGTAGCTGAGATGGAACTCGATGATATCTGGCTCGCAGATCTCCAGGAAGCGCGCGGTGTCGTGATAGCGCACCGGCACGCCCCAGGGCCGGTCGAAGCGGTAGCGCCGCGCTTTCGCGATGCCTTCGTCGAGGTCGCTCTGGAAGAAATAGTCATCGGCCGCCATCGTCCGCGTCAGCTTGCGGCCGAGCAGGGCCGGCATCTTCAGCGGCGACAGGCCTTGACCCGGGCTCTTCACGGCGATGTCGCTGTCGGAGATCACGGTGCCGGCCGGAAGGTCGCGCGCGGCCACCAGGCTCTTGGCAAGGTTTTCACGGTTGATCAGCTCACCCTGGCTCAGCGCGCGCTCTGCCAGTTGCTCGCCGCGCGCCGCCTCCACTTCGCGGATGCCCGAGACCAGCGTCTTGAATTCTTCCGGCTCCAGGCTCGCGGCGTGGTCCGGACCTTCCATCCCGCGGTCGAGCGTGATGTGGCGTTCGATAACGACGGCGCCAAGTGCCACCGCGGCCGTCGAAACGGCGACGCCGCGCTCATGGCCCGAATAGCCGACGAGCGGATGGATCTCGCGCAGCGTTTCCATGAAACGCAGATGGATGTTGTGGAGCGCGGCCGGATAGGTGCTCTGGCAGTGCAGCAGCACGTAACTCGCATCGCGGTCGTCGAGGAATTTCGCCGCGGTCTTGATTTCGTCCGTCGTGCTCATGCCCGTGGAGACGATCAACGTCTTGCCGGTGCCGGCAAGGCACGCCAGCAGTGGCAGATTGGTGAGATCGGCGGAAGCGACCTTGTAGGCCTGCACGCCGAACCCTTCCAGCACGGCGACGCTCTTTGCGTCCCAGGGCGTGCAGAGATACTGGATGCCCTTTGCTACGCAGTACTCGGCGATCTTCTTCTGCTGCACGATCGGGAGTTCGAAGCGGCGCAGGAGATCGAGCGTATATTCGACGGCGAGGTCGTCGTCCTTCCCGGACAGGCTAGACGCGCGATAGACCTCGTCGAGCTTGCGCATCTGGAATTTGGCGCAATCGGCACCGGCCGCCACCGCGGCATCGACCAGCGCAATGGCGCGATCAAAGTCGCCATTGTGGTTGTTGCCGATCTCGGCGATGACGTAGCAGGGCTCGCCATCGCCCAGAGGACGATTGCCGATGCGGACGGAGGCAGGCTGGTTGGGCGATGTCATCAACATTCTCGTCTCATATCGTCAGGCGAATCGCGCGGGAAAGCGCGACTTCCACGTCCGCAGCCCGTTCTCTTCGAACATGATGCGCGAACAGCTGTGCCCCTGCTGTTCCAGTGCGGCAATGAGCTGATAGCGCTCGAACGGACGCACGAAGAACATGAAGTAACCGCCGCCACCGGCGCCCAGTAGCTTGCCGCCGACCGCGCCGTGCTGTTTGGCGAAATCGTAGATCGCATCGATCGCGTCCGATGAGATCTTCGAGCTAAGCTTCCGCTTGGCGTGCCAGGCGTCGTCGATCAGCCGGCCGCATTCCAGCAACTGGCCGCGCAGCAGATGCCGCCGGATGTCGCGCGTCACTTCCTTCTGCTTGGCGGCCGCGGCGACGGCGTCGTTGGTCTCGTGCTGGGCCTTCTGGTCGCGGTGGATGGCGCCGGAATCGCGGCCGGAGCCGGTGTAGCAGAGTACTAGGCTTTCCTCGAGCTCGGCGATGATGTTGGGATCGAGACGAAGCGGCACGATGGTGTTCTGGTCGGCGAAGAACTCCATGTGATTGAAGCCGCCGAACACGGTGGCATACTGATCTTGCCAGCCGCCGGGAATGTTAAGCATCAGCCGCTCGGCCTGGAACGCCATCTCGGCGACCTCGTGACGGTCCCATTGGTCGCCGCGAAATTCGTTGAAGCAGCCGATGATGGCGGACGAGACCACTGCCGAGCCACCGAGTCCGGAGCCGACCGGGAAGTCGGCGGACACTTCGAGCTCGAAGCCGTAAGTCGGCTTGATCAGGCGCACGACCGACTTGATGAGCGCGAGATCGCCGCCCGAGCCAAGTTCTGCGAGATCGCCGACCTCGACCGTACAGCGGAAATCGTGCGAATAGATCCTGATGCTGGGATCGCTCCGTCGCCGCAGCGTTGCGTGAGCGTACATCTTGATCGTGGCGTTGATGACAGCGCCGCCGTCATTTGCCACGAAATAATGCGTCAGGTCGGTGCCGCCGCCGGAGAAGCTGATCCGCACCGGCGAGCGCGCGCGCGCGAACACTTCGCTCTCTTCCGACAGGTTGAACAGCTCGCGGCTGAATACGTCGACCAGCCGTCCCTCGCCATCGAGGATCGGCACCACGTGCACCCGCTGGTCGAGCAGCTTGAGGATTTGCTCGCGCGGCCCGCCGCTGCGCGCCCAGACGAAGTTGCGATTGATGCACGTTGCCACCTGGTGCTGAATCGTGGTGCCGGTCAGCATGCGCCTGCGGATGTCACCGTCGGTCACCGCGCCGACGATTCGCCCGGTTGTGTCCTGCGCAAACAGGATACCGAGCATGTTCGCATTCAGGCGCCGGAAGGCTTCCTCAATGGTCTCGGTCTCGGCGATGGTGACGAGAGTTCGTTCGAGCACGTTTGGGGTCCAGGAAGGGCCTACTCCAGGCCATATCGTAGCAGGGTTGGTAATACGGGAGCCACAGGGTCGATGCAAGGTTCCTGGGCCCGAGGCATTGCCCCAAAATAGCTGCCGCCAGGCCTCCGCCGTGCCGTTGCCGATTTACATTGGCCGCGGTTTCTGTAGAAGGCTCGCGGAAGGGCTACACGACATGCATGTGATCGGAATCAGTTCGGGGATCAAGCACGGCCACCACGATGGCGCGGCGGTGCTGTTGCGCAACGGCGAGTTGATCGCGGCCGTCGAAAGGAGCGCTTCGCGACGCCAAGACGGGCTGCGGCGACGACTGCATCGCCGGCGGCGTGGGGCTGAACTGCAAGATGAACATGGAGACCGCGGCCGAACCGTCCGTGAGGCGTCTCTACGTTCCGCGGTGCCGCGCGACGCGGGCGTGGCGCTGGGCGCCGCGATGGACAAATGAGCCGAGGCAGGCCATCCCATCGCGCCGCTGACCCACCCTTATTGGGGCCCGAAATATTCCAGCGACACGATTCGCGAGACGGTGGACAAGATCGGCGCGCGGTTCGAGTTGCTCGACGATCCCTTGTCGCGCTGCGAGGAGTTTCGCCCGTTCTGCCCGTCGGTGTTGTGCGAGCGCCAGGCCGAATATTCTGAAAACACCTTCCACGCGCCCTTCCTGGTAGTGACGTTTCCGGTCAACCAGAAAGTCGCCGACACGATGCCTGCGGGGGTTCATGTCGACAACACCGCGCGAATCCAGAGCGTCCATGCGGACAGCAATCCTCTCTACGACCGATTAATCGGCGAGTTCGCGGAAGCCACGTTGCTGCCCGTCCTGATCAACACGAGCCTCAACATTAACGAGCAGTCGACCATGAATGCGCCCCTGGAGGCGCTTCATACGTATTTCTGCACGGTCTGGACGTGTTGTATCTCGGCAACTATCGGCTGACCAAAGCGGGCGGCTAACAAGGTTTGACCCAGGCAGCCGTCCGGCCTCGCTGTCACGATAGTCTCTGACAATTTCCTTGATGGCCGGTGCGACCGGTCTTGACCACAGTTTCAATCGGCCATTCACTGCTCGCGAGGTAATGCCGTATCTTTTTTCGATCCGGAGCTTCTGTGGGTGAGTGACCGCGTGCTTCTCTTCACCTCGGGGCTTACGGTTTCGCTGTTGGTTCGCGCATATAGGCAAAATATTTGTCGGCGACTGCCGGTACCGTACGCCACGGTCACTCTCTTCGAGCGCTCTGCCGCAGCATATCTTGTCATGAGCAACACGTACCGTGTCCTTCATTCGGAGGCAAAAAGCCTTCATCCGAATCGGCGGGAATCGATTGCGCGCCACAAACTGCTGTTTGCATCCCCGATCAGATCGTATTCCCCGAGTGGAAGCCGTCTATCTTTCTAGCGCAGACGTAATAGTGAACATGGAGTGTATCGCCAGATATTTCGGTAAGTCCGAATTGAAGTAACGGCGCCCAGATCGTGTAATCACGGGAGTAGCCGTGATCGTTCGATTGTTCGGTAAAACGCTGCACCAGCCTCAACATCATGAGCACGCGCGGCTCGAGGCGCTTCATACCAATTCTTTCTTGAGGCTTGACGTGCCTGTATCTCGGCAGGTGTCGGCTGTCAAAGCAGATTTGAGAAAGCCGGGCTCAGAACGGGGGCCAGCTCGTTGCTAGTTGTCGGACGCCCGGTGAAGCAGCGAAAGAGGTTTTCAGTGGCCGGTCGACCAATCTGCCGGGCGGGTTGCGCCGGCAGGGATAGTCATTTTCGGAGGCACCGATCGAGCATCGGTGCCGCCGCGCGTAGGAAGGCCTCTGACCAGCGCTCCGCGCTCTCGGCATTCAAATGACTTTCATCCAGCGTTGCGAGAGCGTCGAGATGAGGCACGATCACCGGGAGTTGGAATCGTTCTCCGAGGCGATCGGCAATCGGTTCGTCCGTCAGCACGCTGTTAGGCACGGCGGTGAGGATGATGCATTGGCGGCGAATGCGAAGGGTTCGCAGAAAGCTATCCGCGGCCTTTTCAAACTCTCGCATTGTCTCTTCATCGGGCGTCGGCGGACGGGTTGCCGGATCGATTGGAATGGACCTGTTCAGTTCGGCAAAGGTGCCTTGCCAGAGCCAGTCACCGGTCTCGCGCCGGCGCCACAAGGTCTGGAGCTTTTGACTGCATGCGAAGGGAAAGGTTTCGCAAATCGGTCTTACGATGCGCGTGAAGGCGGCCTTGAGCAGGTAACCGTAGAGCGTTCTCCAGTAGAGCGAGTTTTGCTTCGCGATGAACATGGCAGCAGGCGTTGACAGCAATTGCTCGCTGAAGAAAGTTCCGTCTGCATTGATGACAATGACGTCGGGATTGAGATCGTATTGATCAATCAAGCGCCCAATGAACACCATGTTCTCGAAATAGGTGAAACCCGCGAGATAATACGGCATATTCTTCTCTTGAAAATAGTGCCGAGTTGCCTCGGTTGAGAAACCGAATTGCAGGCGGCTGTTGCCGAGAAAGAGGATGCGCGCCGAGCGTAGGGCCTTCGTCGCCTCCGGCTCGAGATTCCAGTAGAAAGCGCCGTGTTCGTAATCACCGTAATCGTCGCTGTTGCAATAAGTGAGGAAGGCGGTCGGGTCGGCGTTGGTCCGGCACGCCAGCGCCTTGGGCAGCCAGTAGACGAGCGGGAAAATCGCGGTGGACATGCCTGCCGCCAGGACAAAGACGATGATGAGACCGAGATTGCGCATCACGGCGTCAGAAACGGAAATACAGAAATGCCGTCGGCTGCCCGCCGAGAATGGCGGCCAGGCTCGCGCCGAAGGCGACACCGCCGAGTGCAGCCCATCCGAGCGACGGCCTCGAGATCTCTCCTATGTCGGGAACGAGATCTCCCCTTCGGGTGAAGATTTCGCTGGTGTTGGGAGCCATAAGCGCGATCACCGCAAGCGCAGCAATCCAAGTCCAACCGAGCATGCTGGTTGCCGTACCGCCACCGTTGAAGCCTAGCATGGATGTCCAGAGTTCGGCGGCAGAAGCGAGGGTCGTGGCGCGGAACGGTACCCACGCGAAAATGACGAAGATCAGCACGAGCGTCCACGAGATGAGTGCGGGAACCCGCAAGCCCGTCGAGCGCCAAGCGTGGTTGAACAGCAGGCCGAGGCCGTGCAGCGTACCCCAGACGACGAAGGTCCAGGCGGCGCCGTGCCAGAGGCCGCCGAGCAGCATTGTGACAAACAGGTTGAGATAGCGTCGAAGCGGGCCGTGTCGATTGCCGCCCAACGATATGTAAAGGTAGTCGCGCAGGAAGCGCGAAAGGGTCATGTGCCAGCGGCGCCAGAAGTCGATCAGCGAAGTCGCTTTGTAGGGACTGTTGAAATTGGCGGGGAACACAATCCCAAACATCAGCGCGAGTCCGATTGCCATGTCGGAGTAGCCCGAAAAGTCGAAATAGAGCTGGAGCGTGTAGGCCAGCGCCGCCTGCCACGCCAGGCCGAAGCCGGGGATCTGCCCGTGATCGGCGGCGCCGAAGACCGCGCTTGCGAAAGGCTCGATGCCGTCGGCGAGAACGACCTTTTTGAACAGCCCGGCCGCGAACCAGCAGAGGCCGGTCACGAGTGCGGCTGTGTTGAGCGTGTAGGTTTCTGGCCGCGCAAACTGAGGCATCATTTCTTTGTGGTGCAGGATCGGGCCGGCGATCAAATGGGGAAAATACGATACGAACAATCCGTAATGAACAGGATTATACTCGCTTGCCTCGTCGCGATAGCAATCCACGAGAAACGCGATCTGCGTGAAAGTGAAGAACGAGATGCCGATCGGTAACGCCACATGCAGCGCAGGCGCGCCAAGGGAAGCGAGGTTCTCGGCGAGGAAGTTGGCGTATTTGAAGTAGGCCAGCAGGCCGAGATCGATGGCAATCCCGGCGCCCAGAACCGCTTTGCTATGGGTTGAAGAAATCGCGCGGCCCATCAGGTAGTTGAAGACGATTGAGGCGGAGATTAGCGGTATCAGGAATTTCGGATCGTCCCAGCCATAAAAGACGAGCGAGACCGTGAATAACCAGGTTGACGCCATGGTGCGCAGTCCAATTCTCCCGAGTACGAAGAAGACTAAGAAGACGATTGGGAAGAAGACAAAAAGAAACTTCGTTGAGTTGAACAGCATCGACCTTCGCTCGTTTCGCGCTGCAAAGTACGGGACGCGCGAAGGAAGATCAACTGAGCGACGCCGGGGAGGTGAGAGGCCGCTGAACGATGCCGCGCGGTCGCCGGGAAGGCCCCAATGGGCACCGAGGCCTTTTGCAGGGCGGCAGTTCTATTTGCGCAGCACGGGCGTGCGCGCGAGCGCCGGTCTGCGCGATGCGGAGACCGCCCTTTCTCATCGATCCGCCAGCGGCCCTTGCCTCGTTAACATCCACCCGTCGGATCACTCGCCCTTCCCCCGAGAAAATGGTACGAACTGGGAAGTCGCGCTTCTAGATCTGCCTCGAGCTAGGTGTCGCCAGGATCGCGTGCGGGCTCTTAGGTTAGTTGTGATCTGGCGGTGATTGAGGGCGCGGAACGAAAGCAAATAGGATATTTCTCGAGCTTGGAACAGTATGAGAAGGCTGCCCTCTCGCGACAACGGCGTGGGAGCTCGCATGTGAAGCGGAATTCCGGTGAGAAACACAAGCTGGCAGGACCATTTGGCAGTGTAGGTCTTAGGCAAGAGAGCGTCGCGCCGAGTGGACGGCCTGCTAGTATTACAAAGTCTTGGAGGCTGCATGAACTACATTTTCCCGCTGCTGGCTGTCGCGATCACCATCTGCCTGTTTGTGCTCTACGCGATGGTGCGGCAGAACTTGCGTCGATCCCGCCGCGCGGATGAGGTTCCTCACTGGCCGGATTCGAGCCTGAGATAGGGATCCCGTAGAAGCGTCTATTCGCAACGCAGGCGCGAAAAACCGAAACTGAGCTTGCGCCGTCGGGCAAAGCAACAGATAGAGCCTCCTTGGAAGTAGCCGTTTTCGGTCGAGGAAGAGATGAGACGAGCGCTTGCCATAGTGATGATGCTACTCTTGCCGACGGATCAAATCGGAGTTGCAGCTCTGGATCTAGCGATGGAATTGGCTGGTAACGCGGCGAAGCGCTGATCTGCTAGACACGCTAGTTGAGGCCGCTAACGTCCTTAGGCCGGGCGGAGCCGCCCGTGATCACAGAGACCCATGTGCGGATCAAGCTACCCGAGACTGACCTAAAGTCAGTGCAAAGCCTTGGTAGCATTGAGCTCAAAGACGAAGCGGGCGGACACGTCGGCCAATACTTTTTAGTCCCCCTTTCCCCGCGAAGGTCGGCGGTCGTTCCGCTATGCGCCGCTGTCGGCTGGACTCTGCCTCAGGCTGCCATTTTTATTGACCTGCGCCCCGGTTGGATTTCGAGATCAGTTCTCCGATTTCCTTCCTGCGTTCACCTAGGCGCTCTTCAAGTTGCTGCACCCTGAGATCGTAGTCTCCGCGCGTTGGTAATATCTTCCGCATCAAGGCTAGGACGAGCCTGGGATGACCGCGGCACAGCCAACGCAAATAGCCGACGGTGCCTTCCTCACCCCCGCTGACCTCCATTCCATCGAACATGGCTGAGACCAGTTCAAGGGCCATCGCCTCTCGATTCAGCGTACCTTTTTGGCGCCCGCCAGTCTTAGTCCTACCCTTCTGAAAGCGGTTGCTAAGTTCGGCTTGGCTTGGATTAGTCGCGCGAGATTTCGGCATAGCTGAGCTCAAAGCCGGGATAACAGCCGTCCTAGCCGTTTGATCTCGGCGGCGAGTTCTTCATCGCCAGACGGCATTACTTTCAAGAGCATGCTAACAAATTGTCGGGGAGCTCGCCGGCTTTCGCGCGCGAAATAGTTGACCAAGTCCTCGTAGCCCCCTTCGCGTAGGACGCAATAGACAGCACTGGTGAGATCGTCACGCGGGGGCAGCCCAGTTTTCTACCACCGGTTTTCACTCGGCCAGCCTTAAATTGCGTTGGTTGCTTGACCTCTCTTGGTCCGGGCTGACGTGGCTCGCGCATGGGAATGCCTATCTCGCAGCCTATTTTTTTTCGGCCGCAAGTGTCGTAATTAAGGCGCCCTCGAGGGCCAGAATACGCTTAGATGACGTTCGGGCTGCCGGGGCGAGTAATTAGGCGATCCGCCGTCGTTACCCGGTGGCAAATATGGCTCGAACGATGAAAGTGATCCGGCGGTTTCAAGAGGGCTGCGGCCATGCACCTGCGCTTGCAAATATCGACGAGGATGGAAGCGATTACTGAACTCGCTCAAGTAAACATTGCATGTTGAGGCGGCAGACGGCGGTGGCCACGTCAGAGAAGATGATCGCTGTGGTCTCTCAATACCGAACATTTGCCGCCCTCAGTTTCGACGTTATGGCTTGGCTTTACCGCCCGCGCGCGAAGGAGCTCGGGGGACGAAACTTTGAGGATCTTATGCACATAGGGAAAAAGAAGGTTTGGTCGCCCCTCTATTTTGGTTTTTGAGTTGAGTTTGGCTCGGTCGGCAACATTCGAATGAAGACTACCGCTCGTCCGCGATCACCTTACCGTCGTTCGGCAGCGCACCGGGCCTCACCAGTTCAACCTCGCCTCCGAGTTTCGTCACTGCGCGCAAGGTGCCTGCAATCTCCTCGCGCAACGCATCGTTCGCGGTCGCCGTCTCCGCTTTCAGCGTCATTGCATCGGCCTCGCCTCGGCGCGTGACGACGAGGCGTAATCTTCCGAGGGCGGAATGGCGCTTGCCGATCTCGGCGACCTGCTCGGGGCGGACGAACATGCCCTTGACCTTGGTGGTCTGGTCGGCGCGACCCATCCAGCCCTTGATGCGCATGTTGGTGCGCCCGCAGGGACTGGTCCCCGGCAGTGCCGCGGTGAGGTCGCCGAGAGCGAGCCGGATCCAGGGATGGTGCGGGTCGAATGAGGTCACGACGATCTCGCCGACGTCGCCGGGCGCCACGGGATCGCCGGTCCCGGGCTTGACGATCTCCATGATCAGATCCTCGTTCACGACCATGCCGTCGCGCGCGCTAGTTTCGAAGGCGATGAGGCCGAGATCGGCGGTGCCGAAGGCCTGGTAAGCGTCGATGCCGCGTGCCTTGATCTCGGCCTGGAGCGAGGGCGGGAAGGCCGCGCCCGAGACCAGCGCGCGCTTGATCGAGGAGACGTCGTGGCCCGAGCTTGCGGCAGCATCGAGCAAGATCTTCAGGAAGTCCGGCGTGCCGCTGTAGCCGACGGGACGGTAGGCCTCGATCAGCTCGAATTGCTGCTCGGTATTCCCTGGACCAGCCGGGATCACGGCGCAACCCAGCGCGCGGGCCGAGGCATCGAAGATGAAGCCGCCGGGGGTGAGATGGTAGCTGAAGGTGTTGAGCACGATGTCGTCGGGCCGGAACCCGGCCGCGAACAGCGCCCGTGCGCCGCGCCAGGGGTCAGGCTGCCGCCCCTCCGGCTCGAAAATCGGCCCGGGGGAGGTGAAGAGGCGGGCGAACGAGCCGGGCGCCGCCGCGACGAACCCTCCGAAGGGCGTGGAGGCCTTGTGCAGGGCCGGCAGTTCTGACTTGCGCAGCACCGGCAGGCCCGCCAATGCCGCCCTGGAGGTCACGGTAGCCGGATCGACGCCTTTCAGCCGATCGGCATAGGCGGGCGCGCTCATCGCAGAGCGCAGCACGCCTGGCAGGCGGGAGAACAGATCGGCCTCGCGCGCGGCTTGGTCGCGCGTCTCGAGGGCGTCGTAATGGGCGGTCATGGCTGATCTTTCCGGGTTGGCATCCGTTGCGCGCCGCCGCCGGCATGGGTATCAGACGGCCATTGGCGAGGTTTGAAGAGGACGCGATGGCGGACGAGGGAATCAGTGCGGTGGATGAGGCGGCGGACGTCGTCGGGCGCCTGAAGCGCCGCATGATCGACGAGGCGCTGCCGCTGTGGTCGACGGTCGGCTGGGACCATGGCGCGGGTGGTTTCATCGATCGGCTGCACCGCAACGGCACGGCGGACAGCGCCGCGCCGCGCCGGGTGTTCGTGCAGGCCCGCCAGATCTGGTGCTACGCCAAGGCTGCGCAGATGGGCTGGTACCCTGAGGGGCGCGCCATCGCACTGAAGGGGCTCGAGCATCTGCTCGCCAAAGCAAAGGCGCCCGACGGCCGGCCCGGCTACGTGCACCGGCTGACGCCGGAGGGCGCGGTGCTGGACGGCCGGCGCGACGCCTACGACCACGCCTTCATCCTGTTTGCGCTCGCGGCCGTCTATGCGCTCGACCAGGACGCGCAAATTCGCGCCGAGATCGACGCGCTGCTCGCCTTCCTCGACGGCCATCTGCGCTCGCCGCACGGCGGCGTCCACGAAGGCCTTCCGGTCTCGCTGCCGCGCCGGCAGAACCCGCACATGCATCTGTTCGAGGCGATGATCGCGTGCTTCGACGCGACCCACGATTTGTCGTTCCAGAACCGCGCCGGCGAGTTCTTCGCGCTGTTCCTCGCCAATCTCTACGACAAGCGGACATGCGCGCTCGGCGAATATTTCGAAGAGGACTGGTCGAAGATCGCGCCGGTCAGCGTCGAGCCCGGCCACCAGGCGGAATGGGTCTGGTTGCTGAAGGGGTTCGAACGCATCACGGGCTGCCCGACCGGACAGCGGCGCGCCGAGCTGCTGGAAACCGCGCTGCGCTATCGCGACGAGGCCACCGGCTGCCTGATCGACGAGGGGGACGACGCTGGCAATATGCGCCGCACTACGCGCCGGCTGTGGCCGCAGACCGAGATTGCGAAGGCGTGGATCGCGCAGGCCGAATCCGGCGAGGCGGGCGCGGCGGACGAGGCGCGCATGGCGCTGGCGCGGCTCGAACGCCATTATCTCAGCCATCCCGTGCGGGGCGGCTGGTACGACCAGTTCGAGCGCGACGGCAAATCGCTGATCGACACCATTCCTGCGTCGTCGTTCTATCATGTTCTCTGCGCAGTCACGGAAGCGGAACAGGTATTGGAAGGTTAAAGCCAGCGCTTGCGCCGCTTGAAGCTCTTGAGGTTCTTGAAGCTCTTGCGCTGGTCGCCGGCGCCGCCGAGGTAGAATTCCTTGACGTCTTCGTTGTCGCGCAATTCGTCCGCGGTGCCGTCGAGCACGACCTTGCCCTGCTCCATGATGTAGCCGTGGCTTGCCACCGACAGCGCAGCGCGGGCGTTCTGCTCGACCAGGAGAATGGTGACGCCGAGGTCACGATTGATCTTGTGGATGATCGAGAACACCTCTTTCACCAGCAGCGGCGACAGACCCATCGAGGGCTCGTCCATCAGGATCATCTTCGGGCGCGCCATCAGCGCGCGGCCGATCGCGAGCATCTGCTGCTCGCCGCCGGAAAGATAACCAGCCAGTCCGGTGCGCTCCTTCAGGCGCGGGAAATAGTCGAAGACCATGTCGAGATCGGCGCCGACCTCGCGGTCCCTGCGGGTGAATGCGCCGAGCTTGAGGTTTTCCAGCGAGGTCATGTCGGCAACGATGCGCCGGCCCTCCATCACCTGGAAGATGCCGCGGCGGACGATCTTGTCGGGATCGATGCCGTTGATGCGCTCGCCCTCGAACAGGATCTCGCCGCGCGTGACTTCGCCGTCCTCGGTCTTGAGCAGCCCGGAGATCGCCTTCAGCGTCGTCGACTTGCCGGCGCCATTGGCGCCGAGCAGCGCCACGATCGCGCCCTTGGGCACGTCGAGGCTGAGACCGCGCAGCACCAGGATGACGTCGTCATAGACGACCTCGATGTTGCGCACGGCAAGGAGGGGCGGCGCGGGTACAACGCCGGGGGAGGGGCGCTCGATGTGAGCCGCTTCACTCATGATCAGTTACTCTCTCGATGTGTCACCCGCCTTGTGCGCAATCGCACTGGGGCGGGTGAGCCAGTATTCCAGAGACGCCGGAGATTCACCGGGAAGCCGCGGCGGACTGGATCCCCCGCTCCAGTGCGCGCTGCGCACAAGGCGGGGGATGATAGTTGTGCGGAGGGCGAAAGGAGGCTCACCAGCCCAGCAATTCCGGCTTGCGCGGGAGCTCGACCGTCTTGACCTTCTCGAGCTTGATCGCGCCCTTGGCCATGAGGTCGTTGAGGTCGCCGTCGGTCGCGCCCGCAATCTTGGTGCGGTAGAGATCGACCTTCAGCGTGCCGCGGTGGTCCTTGTCGGTCCAGGTCGAAGGATTGCAGACGCCCTCCATGCCTGACGGCACCCAGTCCTTCTTCTGGTAGAAGCCCTTGGCGACGTTCTCGCCGGTGGCGCCGCCATTCTTGGCGGCCCAATCGATCGCCTCCTTCATGTAGAGCGCCGAGCACACCGCCGCGATGTAGTGCACGGGCCGATAGACCTTGCCGGTCGGGTCGGACATCTTCGAGATCTCCATCACGGTCTTCATGCCGGGCGCATCGCCGCCCCAGCTCACAGCGGTGCGCAGCGGGAAGATCACGCCGTCGGCGGCATCGCCGGCGGTCTTGGCGGCGTTCTCGTCCATGCCCCAGACATTGCCCATGAACTGGATGTCGACTCCGGCGGTCTTGCAGGCCTTCATCACCGAGATGTTGGACGCGGCGGTGTTGCCGAGATAGGCGTAGTTGGCGCCCGAGGATTTCAGGCTCAGGCACTGCGCGCTGTAGTCACCCGGCGCGAGCGCGAACACCAGCGGCGGTAGCACCTCGAAACCGAGCTCCTGCGCCATGGCTTCGCCGGCGGCCTTCGGTGCGTTCGGATAGGGGTGGTTGGCGCCCATGTGGACGAATTTCGGCTTGCCGGACTTGCCCTTGGCCTTCCAGTCCTCGGCCGCCCACATCAGCATGGCGCGGAGCGAGTCCGAATAGCTCGGGCCGTAGAAGAAATTGTACGGCGCGGGCTTTGCCTTGCCGCTGATACCTTCGGGGTCGGTGAGCGCGGCGGCATAGGAGCCGGACATGTCGGGGATCTTGTCCTGGGCGAGGAAGCCGGTCAGCGCCTCGGTGTCTGCCGTGCCCCAGCCCATGATGGCCGCGACCTTGGAGTCGGGCGCCGACCACTTCTTGTAGAGCGCGATCGCGCGCGGCACCTGGTAGCCGTAATCGTTGGTGTCGACATTGAGCTGCTTGCCGCCGACGCCGCCGTTCTTGTTGACCCAGGTGAAGGTGTCGGCGACGGCCTGGCCATAGGGTGTGCCGACGTCGGAGGTGCCGCCGGAATAATCGGCGAGGTGCCCGATCGCGATCTGCGCCTGCGCGCTTGCCGAGAATGCGGCGATCGCCAGCGCCAGCGACGCGGTGCTCAAAAGGGATTTTGTCTTCATGGGTTGCCTCCTCCTGTTTATTTGTTGGTTAGCGAGTTGCCCGCGCTCAATGCGAGAACGGGTAGAGTTTCCAGTACGCCTTGATCTGTCGCCAGCGATGGGCGAGCCCGTCGGGCTCGAACATCAGGAACGCGATGATGATCACCCCGATTGCGATCTCGCGCAGGAAGGTGATGTTGTTGTTGAGCGACAGCGCCTTGTCGATCGCGCCGCCCTTCAGCGCGACGCTGAGGAACTCCATCGTCTCGGGCAGCAGCACCACGAACGCGGTGCCCATCAGCGTGCCCATGATCGAACCGGTGCCGCCGATGATGATCATGGCGAGGAACAGGATCGAACGTTCGATGCCGAAACCCTCTTGCGATACCACGAGTTGGTAGTGCGCATAGAGCGCGCCGGCGATGCCGGCGAAGAACGCGGCAAGGCCGAACGACAGCGTGCGATACTTTGTGAGATTGATGCCCATGATCTCCGCGGAGAGATAATGGTCGCGGATTGCCACCAGCGCACGGCCATCGCGGGTACGCATCAGGTTGGTGACGAGGATGTAGCTCGCCAGCACATAGGCCAGCACAACATAGAAATACTGCCTGTCGCCGCGCAGCGTGTATCCGAAGATCGAGAACGGACTTGCGCTCGCCGGCACCGAGCCGCCGGTGAACCACTCGGCGCGGGAGAAGAAGTCGAGCAGGATGTATTGCGCGGCCAGTGTCGCGATCACTAGGTAGAGCCCCTTCAGGCGCGCCGCCGGGATGCCGAAGATCAGCCCGATCAGCGCCGTGATGATGCCGGCAAGCGGGATCGCGAAGAAGACCGGGATCGGCGTGTTGTTGGAGATGTAGGCCGAGGTGAAAGCGCCGAGCAGGAAGAAGGCGGCATGGCCGATCGAGATCTGGCCGGTGAAGCCGACCAGGATGTTCAGCCCCAGCGCCGCGATCGAGAAGATGCCGATCTGGATCAGGATACTGAGCCAGTAACCGCTGAAGAACTGGGGCGCGAAGCACAGCAGCAGCACGCCGACGATCGCAAAATTGCGGCTGGTCGTGGTCGGAAAGATCGTGGCGTCGGCCGCATAGGAGGTGCGGAAGTCACCAGCAGGGATGAGGACAGGGCCGGCCATGGATCAGATCCGCTCGATGTCGTGGGTGCCGAACAGGCCGTAGGGCTTGATCATCAGCACGATGATGAGAACGTAGAACGGCGCGATCTCGTAGAGATTGCCCCAGTGAAGGTATTCGCTGTCGACATATTGCGCGATGTTCTCGAGCAGGCCGATGATGATGCCGCCGAGCACGGCGCCGCCGACGGAATCGAGTCCGCCGAGGATCGCCGCCGGAAACACCTTAATGCCGTAGCCGGCCAACCCGGACGAGACGCCGTTCACCACGGCAACGACGACGCCCGCGACCGCGGAAACCGTCGCTGAGATCGCCCACGCCATCGCGAACACGCTTTTCACGGAGATGCCGAGCGACTGCGCCACCTGCTGGTTGAACGCGGTGGCGCGCATCGCAAGTCCGTACTTCGAGGCGCGGAAGAACCAGGCCATGCCGATCATCATCGCGACCGAGACGACGAGGCTCATGACATAGACGGTTTGGATCTGGAGCCCGAGCAGGCTGACGGACTGGCTCTCGAACACACGCGGGAACGGCTGTGGATTGACACCGAACATCCATTTCAGCGTCGCCTGCAGCACGGTGGAGAGGCCGATCGTCACCATGATGACCGAGATGATGGGTTCGCCGATCATCGGTCGCAGGATCAGGACCTGCACCGCGATGCCGAACACGAACATGAACACCAGCGTCATCGGCATGCCGATCCAGAACGGCACCTGGTATTTCGCGAGCAAGGTCCAGCACACCCAGGCGCCGACAAGCAAGAGCTCGCCCTGCGCGAAATTGACGACCTGGCTAGCCTTGTAGATCAGCACAAAGGACATCGCGACCACGCCATAGAGCGTGCCGACCACGAGGCCGTTGACCAGGAGCTGGATGAGGAAGGCGGTGTTCATGAAGTGGTGCTCGCTGACAAATCCGGCGCGCTCTTTCCCTCTTCCCTTATGGGAGAGGGTGGCTTGGCGAAGCGAAGACGGGTGAGGGGTTGCCTCAGCAGTAAGGGCGGGGAGAGAGGACCCCTCACCCGAGTGGGGTCTTGGCTAATAGCGGAGATGCCCTCTCCCCCAAGGGGAGAGGGCGCATCGACCCGCATCGCGCTCTCGGTTCGAAGTAGGCTCACTCCGCGGCCTCCGCCATGTGCCCGGGTCCGCCCAGGTCCACGACCCTCAGCGTTGTACGTACGCGCTGCGTGCTGCCGTCCTGGAAGCGGATCACGGTGTCCACGGGGATGTCGGCCTGGCCGCGGTAGATCGCGTCGATGATGCCTTCGTACTTTTCGTTGATGACGCTGCGGCGCACTTTCCGCGTGCGGGTGAGTTCGCCGTCGTCGGCGTCGAGCTCCTTGTAGAGCAGCAGGAAACGGGAGATGCGCTGTGCCGGCGGCAGAGTCGCGTTGACGGTCTCGACTTCCTTCTTGAGTAGCGCATAAACCTCGGGCCGCGAGGCCAGGTCGCTGTAGGTCGTAAACGAGAGCCGGTTCTTCTCCGCCCATTTCGAGATGATGGAGTAGCGGATGCAGATCATTGCGGCGAGCGCGTCGCGGCCCGAGCCCAGCACCACGGCTTCCGCGATATAGGGGGAGAACTTCAGCTTGTTCTCGATGAATTGCGGCGAGAAGCGCTCGCCGCGCGAGGTCTCGGCGAGATCCTTGATGCGGTCGATCACCACGAGCTGACGGTTCGCGTTGAAATAGCCGGCGTCACCGGACAGCATCCAGCCGTCCTTGATGTCGGCTATGCTCGCCTCCGGGTTCTTGTAGTAGCCGAGGAACATGTTGGGATGCCGCACCACGATCTCGCCGACGCCGTGGACGTCGGCATTGTCGATGCGGATCTCGACGCTGTCGGCCATCGGCACGCCCGTCGTGTCGGGATCGACCTTGCCCGCGGGATGCAGCGTGTAGGCCCCCAGCAGCTCGGTCTGGCCATAGAGCGTGCGCAGCGGCACGCCCATGGCCTGGAAGAACTTGAAGGTCTCGGGCCCGAGTGCCGCGCCGCCGGTTGCGGCTGAACGCAGGCGGGTGAAGCCGAGGCGGTCGCGCAATGCACGGAACAGGATCGCGTCGGCAAAGCCGGAACGCTCGCCCTGTTCGAGCGCGGCAAGCCCGCTCTTCATGCCGATGTCGAACAGGCGCTGCTTGAACGGGGTTGCGTCCATCACCCTGGCGCGGACATCGGCGGCGATCGATTCCCAAACGCGCGGTGCAAACAGGATAAACGTCGGCGCGATCTCGCGCAGATCGTTCATCATGGTCTCGGGCTCTTCGACGAAGTTGATCTTCATCCGGCACAAGAGGCCTTTGCCGAGTACATAGACCTGTTCCATGATCCAAGGCAGCGGCAGCACCGACACGTATTCGTCGTCCGGCCCTTTCGGGTCGAAAGCGAGATACGTGGCGCAATGGCCGAGCACGCGGCCGGCGGCGAGCATCGCGAGCTTTGGATGCGACGTTGTACCTGATGTCGTGCAGAGGATCGCGACGTCCTCGCCCTTGGTCGCGTCCACCAGCCGATCGTAAAGATCCGGTTCGCGCGTAGCCCGCGCCCGGCCGAGTTCGGCAAACGTCTCCGCCGACATCAAGCGCGGATCATCGTATTTCCGCATGCCGCGCGGATCGGAATAGATGATGTGCTTCAGCTTTGGGACGCGGTCGGCGAGGGTGAGCAGCTTGTCGACCTGCTCCTCGTCCTCAGCGAAAACGAGCTGCGCCTCGCCATAATTGAGGAGATACGAAGCTTCTTCGTCGAGCACGTCGCGGTAGAGCCCGAGGCTCAAGCCTCCAACCGCATGAGTGGCGATTTCCGCCGCGACCCAGTCCGGCCGGTTGTCGCCGATGATGCCGATGACATCCTGGCGTCCAAGGCCCAGTTCGACGAGGCCGAGCGCGAAGTCGCGCACCCGTGCCTGGTAGTCGTTCCAGGTGAACGGGCGCCATAGCCCGAGATCTTTTTCTCGGAGCGCGATCTCGTCGCCGGACTCCTTCGCATTCAGCCGAAGCATTTTGGGATAGGTGTTGGCCTGCGCGACGCGGCCTGCGTAATCCATCATGCCGCGCTCTCCTGCGCCGGCGGAGCATCGTCAGGGTCGACCAGCACCTCGTCCTCTTCGCCGAGATAGGCCCGCCTGACGTGCGGATCGGCGAGCACGGCGGCCGGATCGCCCTCGGCGATCTTGCGGCCGAAATCCAGCACCATGACGCGGTGGGAGATGTCCATCACCACGCCCATGTCGTGCTCGATCATCACCACGGTCATGCCGAACTCCTCGTTGAGATCGACGATATAGCGGGCCATGTCCTCCTTCTCCTCGAAGTTCATGCCGGCCATCGGCTCGTCGAGGAGAATGAGGCGTGGCTCCAGTGCCATGGCGCGGGCGAGTTCGACGCGCTTGCGCAAGCCGTAGGAGAGGGTGCCGGCTGGCGCTTTTCGCACCGACTGGAGGTCGAGGAAATCGATGATTTCTTCCACCTTGCGGCGGTGCTCGAGCTCTTCCTTGCGCGCGCCGGTGAGCCAGTACAGCGAGCCCGTGAGGAAATTGTTCTTCAGGAGGTGATGGCGTCCGACCATGATGTTGTCGAGCACGCTCATGTGGTGGAACAGCGCCAGGTTCTGGAAGGTGCGGCCGATGCCGAGCGACGCGCGCGCGTTGGGCGTCAGGCCGGTGATGTCGCGGCCCTGGTAGAACAGCTGGCCTTCGGTCGGCTTGTAGCGGCCGGAAATACAGTTCACGATCGAGGTCTTGCCGGCGCCGTTGGGGCCGATGATCGAGAACAGCTCGCCTTCCCTGATGGCGAAGCCGACATCGGTCAGCGCACGAACGCCGCCGAATCGCAAGGACACGCCGCGCACTTCAAGACTGGTAGCCACCAAACAGATCCCTCCCGGTCATGGCGCTTTCAGTGGCGCTCTTCGTCCGTTCTATCGGGTGATCCTAGTACGACCGTGCCGGTGAGGCCATGCAGCAGATGGTCTCGACCAGAGCCGCGCCGCTCTCGTTCCCGTTTGGGATCAAAAGCCGCATCGCCCGAGGTGGTCCTCAATAGGGGAAAGCGCTATTTTGAAATGTCTCCCGCCTGACAATTCTGCGACAAAGTTTTTTGGATGGGGGATCATCCATCTTTCGTCGGATGGTGGTCGAAAGGGTCATGCTGCGTTGCAGCAACAGGAGTGACGAACGGTGCGGCTGGCTTCGGGATCATGATTTCAGAGGATCAGCTGAAGCGCGTCGCTGCCTGGTCGCGCGAGCTCACGCAAGCGGAGATCGAGGTCGCTCGTACGGGGATCACGGAGCGGTCCTACGGCACTGGCGAGACCGTCTTCATGCGCGGCGATACGTTCGACTATTGGGCCGGCATGGTCTTCGGCCTTGCCCGGATGGGAGGGGTCTCGCGCGACGGCAAGGAGACGAGTCTTGCCGGGCTGACGGCAGGGGCCTGGTTCGGCGAGGGCAGTGTGCTCAAGAACGAGCCGCGCCGCTATGACGTGGTCGCGCTGCGCAACAGCCGCGTCGCGCTGATGGAACGCAGCGCCTTCATGTGGCTGTTCGAGAACAGCGTCGGCTTCAACCGCTTCCTGGTACGCCAGCTCAACGAGCGGCTCGGCCAGTTCATCGGCATGCTCGAGGTCAACCGCACGTTGGATGCCACTGCGCGGCTTGCCCGCAGCATTGCTTCGCTGTTCAATCCGATCCTCTATCCGGAATCCACCGCGCATCTGGAGATCACCCAGGAAGAGATCGGCGCGCTTTCCGGCATGTCCCGCCAGAATGCCAACCGCGCGCTGAACCGGCTGGAGAAGGAGGGGCTGCTGCGGCTGGAGTACGGTGGCGTGACTATTCTGGATATCGAACGGCTAAGGGGGTACGGGGAGGAGTGAAGCCGCGTTCGCGGCCGCAACTGCGAGCGCCGCAACCCACCGCTTGCTCTTCCGGCACGACGCGCCCATCCTTGCCGAGATCCTGGGCCCATCTGACCGGGTCCAGCAGACTGCGCCATCGCGGCGCCCGCGGGGTCTCGACCCATGAACTGCTCCTGTTGCGGTTCCGAGGTTCAGAGCGGCTTTGCCTTCTGCCCGAAATGCGGCACGAAGCAGCCGAACGCCTGCCCCGGCTGCGGGCATGCGTGCGCACCGGATTTCGCGTACTGCCCGAAATGCGGCGCCCTCGTCAGTGAAGCCTCCAAGGCCGGCGGGCAGGCATCAATGCAGGCCAGCCGCGTGACAGTTCCGACCAGGGCGTCCTCGCTACCGCTGGCGCCGACGGACTACGCCCTATACGGGTTTCGATCGCAGCCGGACAAGATCGACAGCGAAGCCAACCGCCGCACCATTACCGTGCTGTTTGCCGACCTTAGCGGCTTCACCACGATGAGCGAGCGACTCGATCCTGAAGTCATGCAGGCGCTTCAGAACGAATTGTTCGAGGAGCTAACGGCGGCGGTGCAAAGCTTTGGCGGCTTCGTGGACAAATTCATCGGCGACGCGCTGCTTGCGCTATTCGGAGCGCCGGCCGCGCACGAAGACGACCCCGAGCGGGCCGTCCGCGCCGCGCTCGACATGATCGGCCGAACGGCGCAACTCAGCGAACGTGCAAAGGCGTATGCCGAGTCACCGCTCCTGCTTCATGTCGGCATCAACACCGGGCACGTGGTTGCTGGCGGACTGGGTGTTGGAGTTGCCAAATCCTACTCGGTCACGGGCGATACGGTGAATACGGCTCAACGATTGCAGTCGATGGCTTCCACGGGCGAGGTGCTGGTCGGGCCGCTGACCTACCGTCTTACGCGGCATGCATTCTCATATGAATCGCTTGGCGAGGTCTCGCTGAAGGGCAAGATGGGCAGCGTCCTGGTCCATCGCTTGAACGGACCGCTCGACACGCCCCGTGCGGCACGCGGCCTCGATACGCTGGGCCTGAGTGCGCCGGTGATTGGGCGCGACGCCGAGCTCGCCCGTCTAGTCGACAATCTTGATCTCGCGTGTGGCGGCGCGGCGCAGCTGGTGCGGCTGGTCGGTGAAGCCGGCATCGGCAAAACGCGTCTGGTGGACGAATTCGTTGCCCACGTCCGCGATGAGGACCGTTTCGCCGGCGTGGCGATCCGGCGCGCTGTCTGCTCGCCGCTGGGCGAACAGTCCTATGGCACCCTTGCCGCTGTGCTGCGCAGCGCCTACGGCATCGCGCAGAAGGCGACCGTGGCGGAGGCCCAGGCCAAGCTGGCGACGGCACTGTCGGAGCTCGGCCTTGCGGTCGAAGAGGCCGATCGCCTGATGCCCCTTTATTTCCACGTTCTCGGCCTCGGCGATCCGGACGCCGCGCTGCAGCACGTCGAGCCCGAGCAGCTTCGGCGGCAGATATTCTTTGCGATTCGTACCGTGTTCGAACGGCGCCTGGTCCTGTCGCCGCTCCTGATCATTGTCGAGGATCTGCACTGGGCCGATGCAGTATCGCTTGAAGCGCTGCGATTCCTGATGGACCGGCTGGAGCGTACGCGGCTGATGCTGTTGTTTACGCATCGGCCCATGTTGGAACTGGATCAGTTCGGCTCGGGACGGATCAGCCATACAACCCTTCGATTGCTTCCGCTTGGTGATGCAGACGGACAAAAGCTGCTCGCGGCCTACTTCAGCCACGGCTGGAGTGAACCGCCGGGAAATCTGTTCAGCCGAATCCTCGAGCGCGCGGGCGGCAATCCACTCTTCTTTGAGGAAATCATCCGCGGTCTCATCGAAGCTGGCGCCTTGGAGCGTGACGGCTCACGGTGGCGGATCAAGTCAGATGAAGCCGCCGCCGGTATACCGGCAAGCATTCAGGCCCTGTTACTGGGGCGCCTGGACCGGCTGCCGCATGAGGTGCGCCGCTTGGCCCAGGAGGCCGCGGTGATCGGCCCCCGTTTTGATGCGGCTCTTCTCGGTGCGATGGCATCGCAGCAGACGAAGGTGGAAGCGGGGCTCGAACTTCTGTGCGATGCCGAGATTGTCGAGGAGCTCGCGGGCGCGAACTCGATCTCGCTGCGATCTTATCGCTTTACGCAAACCATGCTTCAGGACGTGATCTATCAAAACCTACTCTTGCAGCGTCGGATCGAGCTCCATGGACGGATTGGTGCCGCGCTGGAGCGGCTCTATGGCAATGAGCCCGAGCGCCTCGAGGACCTCATACTGCTCGGACATCATTTCAGCCTGAGCGCGAGCAAGCCGAAAGGTGCGCGCTATCTGCGCGCGGCCGGCGATCGCGCCCGCGCGACCTACGCCAATGACGATGCCATCCGCTTCTACCAACAGGCCCTCGCCGTGTTGTTGGCCGGCGGGGAACGCGAGCCCGAACGCCTGATCCTCTGCGAGCGGATCGGGGAGCTGTGTGCCGCGGCCGGCCGGAGGATCACGGCTGAGGAGCACTACCAGAATGCGCTGGAAGGTCATCGCAATGCGGAGGACCGCATCGGCGAAGCGCGAATTCTCCGCAAGCTTGGCCGATTGTTGTGGGACGCCGGCAAGCGGATCAAGGCAGAGGCGCATTATGCCGAGGCGGCCGAACGGCTGGGAGGGACCGACGCGCCCATCGAGTGGGCGCATCTCCTGCAAGAGCGCGGCCGTCTTTCGTTTCGCACGGGCGATCACGTGGCCGCCGCGAGATGGGCGGACGAGGCGCTTGGCTACGCCCGAAGCATACCGGCGGACGCCGACAGGCAAGTCGGATTCGAGGCGGCGCGCGCCATTGCAGAGTCGCTCAACACCAAGGGGGTGGCACTGGCGCGGCTTGGCCGACACCAGGAGGCGGTGCGCGAGGTGGAGCAAAGTGTCGCAGCAGCCGAGGCCGCCGGTCTCCTCAACGTGGCCTGCCGCGGTTACACCAATCTCGGTGTGCTCTACACGATTGTCGACCCGGCGAAAGCCGTGGAGGTTTGCCGGCGCGGACTCGATGTCGCGCGTCGGATCGGCGATCTCGGGTTCCAGGCGCGCCTTCTTGCCATTTTTGCCGTTGCCTGTTGCACCTTCACGGACAAATGTACTGAGGAGGGGGTGCCGGCCGCCGAAAAGGCGATCCAAATCGACCGAGCGCTTGATCAGCGCGAGCATCTCTCCGTGCCGTTGATCGTGCTCGGGCAAATCCATCAATGCCATTTCCGGCCCGATCTGGCTGCTCGTTGCTACAATGAGGCAATCGAGGTGGCGAGCGAAACCGGCGAGCCGCAGCAGCTGTTTCCATGCTATGATGGTCTTGCGACGCTGAACCTTGATCGAGGCGACATGCCCGAGGCCGAGCGATATTTCGCGCTGGCACAGGACGTCTGCACGCGGCACGGGCTTGATCCCGCAGGGCTGATCGTACTGCCGTTTCTTGACTAGATCATGTGAAGGAGTGCCATCATGTCTGAACGTCACGTCGAGGGACCACTTCAACCGGGCGATCGTGCACCGAACGTCGTGCTGGACGCGATCACACGCGACGGAAAGATCGCGCTCGAAGACTTTCGCGGACAAAGCCCGATATTGGTGGGCCTGTATCGGGGGCTGCATTGCCCGTTCTGCCGCCGCCATATCGCGGCACAGGCGCAACTTGATGCCGCCTTGCACGAGAAAGGCGTCGAAAGTCTCACGGTGGTGAACACGCCGATCGAACGCGCGCGACTCTATTTCCGTTACCATCCATTGCCCAACCTGCTCGCTGCGTCCGATCCCGAGCGGATCTCGCACCGCGCGTTCGGCCTGCCCAATCTCGAGTTCACGGAGAACGAGACCGAGTGGCCGCACAAGGTCGGCATGAACGTGGTCATGAGCATGCAAGTCGACATGCCCGGCGAATTGCCCGGCCCGATGAACCGGCCCGCGGCCGCGGAGTACCTCAATAACAAGGACGGCTATGAGATAACGGAAGCCGATCAGCGCATGGCGGCAACCGGCCAAGGCCAGCTCTTCGGGCAGTTTCTGCTCGACCGCGAGGGGGTTGTGCGCTGGAGCTTTACCGAGGTGCCTGAAGGCGGCCATCGCATGTTTGCCGCCGAGCCCGCAGGAGCTGATGTCGGCCGCCTCGCAGATGGCAAGCTAGGCACCGCGTCTGGCGATCATTCCGCCACCTTCGGCCGCTTGTCCACCAATGCTGCCGCCATCGCCGAGATCAGCGGGCGCATGAAATAGTGGTCTTCCACCGGCGAGATGTCCGTGCGCAAGCCGTGCGCTACGAGCTCGCCGGAGACGGCCGGCCCCACTGACGCGATCAGGGTCCGCTCGAATCCTGCGCGCAGGCGCGCCTCGCTGCCATGCGCCCTCGCAGCTTCGAGGAGACGGCGGACCTGGCCGAGATTGGTCAGTGCGATGGCGTCGATCCGCCCTTCCGCCATGTCGTCGATTGCGTTGACGATGCTGGCGTCCGCAGCCTTTGGATCGTAGACGTAAGGCAACACGGTATCGAGCTCGGCACCTTGCGCGGCGAGCGCGCCGGTCAGCGCGCTATGGTCCTTGTCGGGATAGAGCTGGAGGCCGAGGCGACGTCCGTTCAGGTCGAGCTTGCTCAGCATCTCGATCATACCCTCGGTGGTCGGCTTCTCGGTCATCTGCTGCTGCTCGAGCCCGATCTCGCGTAGCGCCTTGCCGGGCTTCGGGCCGCGGGTGAATTTTCGTGATCTCGCAAGCGCCGCCACAAGAGCCTGATCGAGCCCCCGTGCGACGGCGAGCTTCATGATCCGCCGCAGCCCTTCGCCGGTCATCAGCACGAGATCGTCGAAGGGCCTGGCGATGGCGCGGCGGATCCAGGCCTCGACCGGGGCGGGGTCCGGTGCATCCTGGATGGTGAACATCGGGCATTGCACGACCTCGGCGCCTTGCTCGGCCAGCAGCTTCGAAAACTGCGCCTCCTCGCGCGTTTCCAGGATCAGGATGCGGGTGCCGTTCAAGCGGTCGGCCATGAGCCTACTCCGGTCAGTCAAAGCAATCGTGCGTTCATCCTGACTCCACGGTCGGGATTGGCGCAAGGTGGGGGCGGTGATAGAGCAGGGCGCAAATCGCGGGTCGTTCCGCAGCCGCTGCCCAAACCTTCATCAAGGCCCATGCCAGATCATCAATATGTCCTGACCCTGTCCTGTCCGGATCGTCCCGGCATCGTCTCGGCGGTGTCGACCTTCCTGGCGAATTCCGGACAGAACATCCTCGACGCCCAACAATTCGACGACATCGAGACCAACAAGTTCTTCATGCGGGTGGTGTTCACCGCTGCCGATCTCGCCGTGGAGCTGTCGGCGCTCCAGACTGGCTTTGCCGCGATCGCCGAGCGCTTCGGCATGGAATGGCAGATGCGCGATCGGGCTGCGCATCGCAAGGTGATGCTGCTGGTGTCGAAGTCCGATCACTGCCTGGTCGACATCCTCTATCGCTGGCGCACCGGCGAGCTGCCGATGACTTTGGCCGCAATCGTCTCCAATCATCCGCGCGAGGTCTATGACGGGCTCGATTTCGGCGGGGTTCCGTTCCACTATCTGCCTGTTACGAAAGAGACCAAGCGCGAGCAGGAAGCGCAGATCCTCGATCTCGTCGCCAGGACCGGGACGGATCTCGTCGTGCTCGCCCGCTACATGCAGATATTGTCCGACGATCTCTCGGCAAATCTGTCGGGACGCTGCATCAACATCCACCACTCGTTCCTGCCGGGTTTCAAGGGCGCCAAACCCTATCACCAGGCCCATGAGCGTGGCGTCAAGCTGATTGGCGCCACCGCGCACTACGTCACGCGCGACCTCGACGAGGGCCCGATCATCGACCAGGACGTCGAGCGCATCAGCCATCGCGACACGCCTGAGGATCTCGTCCGAAAGGGCCGCGACATCGAGCGCCGCGTGCTGGCGCGCGCGATCCGCTACCATCTCAACGACCGCGTCATCCTCAATGGCCGCAAGACCGTGGTGTTCGTGGATTGAATTTGTCCCAACTCTCGCCGCAAGCGGCGAGGGGCGCGTCCTACCGCACCGCGGTGCCGGACGCCGAGCCCGTTGCGCCCTTCTGCGCCTGCTCTTCCTTTTCGCGATCCGCTGCCGGCATCAGTCGCTTGCGCTCGCGCTCCTTCATGTAGGCATCGTATTGCGGCGTGCCCGCCCGCGGCGGGGCGTCCGCCGGCAAGCCGCCGGCCCATTGCGGGACGTAGTCGCCCATGCCGGACGAGAGCTTTTCGTTGACTGTGCCGCAGCCGGACAGGCCCGCGGAGAGCGCGAGGAGGATCAGGAGGGAACAAGAGAATCTGGGCATTGTATGGAGGCGAGGTCAGTCGTGTTGGACGCCAGGTCAGGCTTTCGCCCGGAGAGTAGTCTTCAACAAGGTAAAAGAGACTTATTCGAGGTAGGTAATGGGATACCGGCTTGTGCCGGCGCCAAGCCTTGCCATGTTCAAATTCTGCAAACAAAAGACGAAATCCTCCATCTACGCGACTGGCAGCGTTTCTAGACTGCGGCAAGGGGCTCGCGACAAAGTGGCTTGGTCGGAGAGGGGGATTTCTCGTTGACAGGTCCATTTCATTTGTACAATCGTACAAAACATAGCGATCGCAGTCACGGTGCCGGGGTTGCCCAGATGTGACCCGATATCGCTTCGGCCATCGGCAATCGGAACGCTCGGCTTGGGCCGAATGGTCGCCAAACGTCCGATTGACAATAAGGGCGCGAAAGACGCCATGTTGCGCGCGACATCACGCGTGCGTGAGCTAAACTAAAGGCAAGGATCGGGCACTCGGTCCGGCGCACAAGAGATCAGGAATGAAGGGGAGGGACATCCGATGTTCGAACGCAAACAACTGTCTCGTAGGACTGTTTGGGCCGCAGCAGCTACCGCCATCGCGGGCCTTGCGACCATCGCTCCGGCCAAGGCCGAGGACAGCGTCAAGGTCGGCCTGATCCTGCCGATGACCGGCGGCCAGGCCTCGACCGGCAAGCAGATCGAGAACGCGATCAAGCTCTACATGCAGCAGAAGGGCGACAGCGTCGCCGGCAAGAAAATCGAGATCATCCTCAAGGACGATGCTGCGATTCCCGACAAGACCAAGACCGCCGCGCAGGAGCTGATCGTCAACGACAAGGTCCATTTCATCGCCGGCTTCGGTGTGACGCCGGCCGCGCTCGCGGCGGCGCCGCTGGCCACGCAAGCCAAGATCCCGGAGGTCGTGATGGCGGCGGGCACCTCCATCATCACCGAGCGCTCGCCCTATATCGTGCGCACCAGCTTCACGCTGGCGCAGTCCTCCACCATCATCGCCGACTGGGCGGTGAAAAACGGCATCAAGAAGGTGGCGACGCTGACCTCGGACTACGCGCCGGGTAATGACGCGCTCAACTTCTTCAAGCAGAACTTCACCGCCGGTGGCGGCGAAGTGGTCGAAGAGGTCAAAACGCCGCTTGCAAATCCTGATTTCGCACCGTTCCTCCAGCGTATGAAGGATGCCAAGCCTGACGCGATCTTCGTGTTCGTGCCGGCCGGCCAGGGCGGTAACTTCATGAAGCAGTATGCCGAACGCGGGCTCGACAAGGCCGGCATCAAGGTGATCGGACCGGGCGACGTGACCGACGATGATCTCCTCAACAACATGGGCGACGCCGTGCTGGGCACGGTCACCGCTCACCTCTATTCCGCGGCGCATCCCTCGCAGATGAACAAGGATTTCGTCGCGGCCTACAAGAAGGCCTACGGAAACCGGCCGGGCTTCATGGCGGTGAGTGGCTATGACGGCATTCACCTGATCTACGAAGCGCTGAAGAAGACCAATGGCGACACCGACGGCACCAAGCTGGTCGAAGCGATGAAGGGCCAGAAGTGGGAGAGCCCGCGCGGCCCGATCTCGATCGACCCCGAGACCCGCGACATCGTGCAGAACATCTACATCCGGAAGGTCGAGAAGGTCGACGGCGAGCTCTACAACGTCGAGTTCGCGACCTTCGAAGCCGTCAAGGATCTCGGCAAGACCAAGAAGTGACGCACGAAAGTGCGTCATCTCGGCGCGCGCATTAGCGCGCATCGGGGATCTCGCCCTCCACTCTCGTCATGCCCGGGCTGGACCCCGGCATCCACGCGAGAGCCGAACCAAGAACGTGGATGACCGGGACAAGCCCGGCCATGACGCCCAACTCCAAGCTGAGACGATGACCTCTATCCTCACCAACCTGTTCGATGGCGTTGCCTACGGCATGCTGCTGTTCGTGCTGGCTTGCGGGCTCGCGGTCACGCTCGGCTTGATGAACTTCGTCAACCTCGCCCATGGCGCTTTCGCCATGGCCGGCGGCTATGTCTGCATGGTGCTGGTCAACCGGATGGGCTGGCCATTCTTCGCTGCGTTGCCGCTAGCCTTCGTCTCCTCCGCTGCGATCGGCATCGTGCTCGAGCGCACGCTGTACCGACACCTCTATGCGCGCAGCCATCTCGACCAGGTGCTATTCACGATCGGCCTCACGTTCATGTCGGTCGCCGCCGTCGACTACATCCAGGGCTCGTCGCGGGTCTTCATCAACCTGCCGGCGGCGCTCCAGGGTCAGTTCGACCTGTTCGGCGTTGGCATCGGCCGCTACCGGCTGATGATCATCGTGATCTGCGGGCTGCTCACCATCGGTCTCCAGATGGTGCTGGCCAAGACGCGGTTCGGCAGCCGCCTGCGCGCCGCGGTCGACGATCCCCGCGCCGCGAGCGGCCTCGGCATCAACGTGCCGCAGGTGTTCGCCTTCACGTTTGCTTTTGGCTGCGGCCTGGCCGGTCTCGGCGGCGCGCTGAGCGCCGAGATCCTCGGCCTCGACCCGTACTTTCCGCTGAAGTTCATGATCTACTTCCTGATCGTGGTCACCGTCGGCGGCTCGTCCTCGATCACCGGCCCGTTTCTGGCCTCGCTGCTGCTCGGCATCGGCGACGTCGCCGGCAAATATTACGTCCCGAAGATGGGGCCTTTCGTGATCTACACCATGATGATCGTGATCCTGATCTGGCGCCCGAACGGTCTGTTCGGCCGCACGGCCGCGCGTTGAGTTCGCCGATGAGCGCCTCCTCCGACGTCGGCTATCACGCCCAGCGCCAGGCACGCTGGCACTATGGCGAGGCCGCTTTCTGGCTGATCGTGCTGGCCTGCGGCTTCGTATTTCCCTCGCGCTACTTGATCATGACGGATATCCTGCGGCTCGCGCTGTTTGCGATGTCGCTCGATCTGATCCTCGGCTACGCCGGCATCGTCTCGCTCGGCCATGCCGCCTTCTTCGGCGTCGGCGCCTACGCGGCGGGGCTTCTTGCGCTGCACGGGATCATCAACGAGCCCGTGCTTGCGCTTGTCGTCGCCGGCGTTGTCGCGATGGTGCTCGGCTTCGCCACCAGTTTCCTGGTGATTCGCGGCGTCGATCTGACGCGGCTGATGGTGACGCTCGGCATCGCGTTGCTGCTTGAGGCATTGGCCGAACGCTTCTCCACCATCACCGGTGGAACCGACGGCCTGCAGGGTATCGAGATGCAGCCGATCTTCGGTGAGATCCCGTTCGATATGTTCGGCAAGACCGGCTTCTTCTATTCGCTCGCCATTCTGTTTCTGCTGTTCCTGTTCGCCCGCCGCGTCGTGCATTCGCCGTTCGGGCTGTCATTGCGCGCGATCAAGAACAATCCGCTGCGCGCGGCCGCTATTGGCATCCCCGTCAACCGCCGCTTGATCGCGATCTACACGCTCGCGGCGTTCTATGCCGGCATCGCAGGCGCGCTGTTCACCCAGACCACCGCGATCGCCTCGCTCGATGTGTTCGCCTTCGAGCGCTCGGCGGACCTGATGCTGGTGCTCGTGATCGGGGGCACCGGCTATCTCTATGGCGGGCTGATCGGCGCGGTGCTGTTCCGCATGCTCCAGGAATTGTTCTCCACCATCACCCCGCAATACTGGCAGTTCTGGATCGGCCTCGTGCTGGTCGTGATCGTCCTCGTCGGCCGGCAGCGCCTGCATCGCTGGATGCTGTATGTGCCCAATCTGGTCATTAAGCAGATAGCCGGGCGCAAGGCCGTGGCCATTCCGGAGAGCGACGCATGACCATCGCGCTCGAAACCCAGAATCTCGAAAAGCAGTTCGGCGGTCTGCGCGTCACCCGCGACTTGTCGCTAAAAATCGAACAAGGCGCCCGCCACGCGCTGATCGGCCCCAACGGCGCCGGCAAGACCACGGTGATCAACCAGCTCACCGGCGTGCTCAAGCCGAACTCGGGCCGCATCCTGCTCGAAGGGCAGGACGTCACGGATCTGCCCGTGCACAAGCGCGTGTTGCGCGGCCTGTCGCGCACCTTCCAGATCAACCAGCTCTATCCCGACCTGACTCCGCTCGAGACCATCGGTCTCGCTGTCTCCGAGCGCCTCGGCCATGGCGGCGACTGGTGGCGGCGGATGGGCACGCGCAGCGACGTCAACGGCGAGATCGCCGACCTCCTGACGCGCTTCCACCTGCTCGACGTCATGAACGAACAGACGGTGACGCTGCCTTACGGCAAGCAGCGCCTGCTCGAGATCGCGGTCGCGATCGCCGCCAAGCCGCGCGTGCTGCTGCTGGACGAGCCCGCCGCCGGCGTGCCCGAGAGCGAGCGCCACGACATTCTCGCCGTCGTCGGCAGCCTGCCGCGCGACGTCACCGTGCTGCTGATCGAGCACGACATGGACCTCGTGTTCTCCTTCGCCGACCGCATCTCTGTCCTGGTCTCCGGCGCGCTGCTCACCGAAGGCCCGCCCGAACAGGTCGCACGCGACCCGCAGGTCAAGGCGGTCTATCTCGGCGAGGAGGCGGTCAATGTCTGACCTGCTCGCGCTCGACTCGCTTCGCGCCGGTTACGGCGAGGCCGTGGTGCTGCCGAACATGTCCCTGCGTCTCGCCGAAGGCCAGGTGCTGGCGCTGTTGGGGCGCAACGGTACCGGCAAGACCACGCTGATCAACTCGATCGTCGGCGTCACCCGTCGCTTCTCCGGAACTGTCAGGCTCGCCGGTACCGACGTCACGACCTTGCGGCCCGACCAACGGGCGCGCTCCGGGATCGGCTGGGTGCCGCAGGAGCGCAACATCTTCCGCTCGCTCACGGTGGAAGAGAACATGTCCGCAGTTGCCCAGGCCGGTCCCTGGAACGTCGAGAGGGTCTATGAGATGTTCCCGCGGCTGAAGGAGCGGCGGAGCAATTTTGGCAACCAGCTCTCCGGCGGCGAGCAGCAGATGCTGGCAATCGGCCGCGCGCTGACCCTCAATCCGAAAGTGCTTCTCCTGGACGAGCCGACCGAGGGCCTCGCCCCCATCATCGTCGAGGAGCTCTTGAAGGCGATCGGGACCATCACGCGGGCGGGCGGCATCTGCTCGATCATCGTCGAGCAAAATGCCCAAAAGATTCTGGGGCTGGCCGACCGCGTTGTGATATTGGAGCGCGGAACGATCGTCCACGACGCCCCGAGCGCCGCGCTGAAGGCCGACCCGTCGGTCCTCGAGCGCCATCTCGGCGTCGCAGGGGCGGCGGCCCACTAAAAAATTGCGGGAGTTTAGAATGCAACGAACCAACGCCCCCTTCCGCGCCGACGAGGTCGGCAGCCTCCTGCGTCCCGCCAAGATCAAGGAAGCCCGTGCCAGGCTGGAGAAGGGCGAGATCTCGGCTGACGATCTGCGCAAGATCGAGAACATGGAGATCGAGAAGGTCGTGCACAAGCAGGCCTCGATCGGCCTGAAGCTCGCAACCGACGGCGAATTCCGCCGCTCCTGGTGGCATTTCGACTTCCTGGCCAAGCTCACCGGCTGCGAACTGTACCATCCCGATACCGGCATCCAATTCGCGGGCGTCGAGACGCGGCATGACGCGGTGCGGGTGATCGGCAAGCTCGATTTTCCAGACGACCATCCGATGCTGGATCACTTCCGCTTCCTGAAAAAGGTCGCCGACCAGGCCCACGTCACCGCCAAGATGACGATCCCGTCGCCGGCGGTGCTGCATTTCCGCGGCGGCCGCAAGGCGATCTCCAAGGACGTCTATCCCGATCTCGACGCCTTCTACGAAGACCTCGGCAAGACCTACCGCAAGGCCGTGAAGGCGTTCTATGACGCCGGCTGCCGCTATCTCCAGTTCGACGACACCGTGTGGGCCTATCTCTGCTCGCCGGACGAATTGCAGAAGGCGCGCGAGCGGGGCGACAATCCCGAGGGTCTCCAGCAGATCTATGCGCGCGTCATCAATTACGCGCTGGCCGAGAAGCCTGCCGACATGGTGGTGACGACGCATGTCTGCCGCGGCAATTTCCGTTCGACCTGGATTTCGTCAGGCGGCTACGAGCCGGTTGCCGAGACCATGCTCGCCGGCACCAATTACGACGGCTATTTCCTCGAATACGACAGCGACCGCGCCGGTGGCTTCGAGCCGCTGCGCTTCCTGCCGAAGGGCAACAAGGTCGTCGTGGTCGGCGTCATCACCTCGAAGTTCGGTGAGCTCGAGAACAGGGATGACATCAAGCGCCGTCTGGAAGAGGCCGCCAAGTTCGCCCCGCTGGAGCAGCTCGCACTTTCCCCGCAATGCGGTTTTGCCTCGACCGAGGAGGGCAACGTCCTCTCCGAAGAAGAGCAGTGGGCCAAGCTCAGCCTCGCCGTGGAGATCGCGAAGGAAGTGTGGGGCAATTGACGCCAGCCGCGATCGCCAGCGTCGCCTTGTAGTCGTCCCTCGCGAGCGCGTAATCGCCTTTCGCCTAATAGGCCAGCGCGCGATGGGTGTAGCCCGAGATCAGCACGCTGTTCGGCGGCGTCATGATGTTGACGGGCGGCTTCTCCTTCGCGAGCCGGATCGCCTCGCTGCCGTCGGCAATCGCGCGATCGTAATCGCCTCTGACACGCCAGATCGCAGTCCGGTTGCTCAGCGGCTGTGGCAGCGTCGGGTCGAGCCGGATCGCCTGGTTGATGTCGGCCAGCGCGCCGTCGAGATCGCCGAGCGCCTCCTTGGAGATGCCGCGGTTCTGGAACGAGAGGCCGATTTGGGATCGGCCTTGATCGACATATCGTAATCGGCAATGGCTTTGACGTAGTCGCCCTTGCCGCGCCAGGCATTGCCGCGATTGTGGGAAATGGTACCGCTCGGCGGACCTAGCTTCAGCGCGTCGTCGAAATCGGCGATCGCGATCTCGTACTAGCCTGTGTCGTAATAGGCCGATCCCCTGAGATTATAGGCCGCCTGGCTCAGCTGGAGCCGGATCGCTTCCGTGGCGTCGGTGATGACCTTGGCGTAATCGCCCTTCTTATTCCAGCCCACCGCGCGCCAGAAGTAGACCGTCGCGAGCTGCTCGCCTTTGAACACCTTCAGCGCAATGATCATGGTGCAGGCGGCGATCATCTGGTCGCCGGCGTGGTGTCGGTGGTGCAGAGCGGCCCAAGCTGGCTGCGCGCCTGCGCAAAGGCGGGCGCCGACCACAGGGTTGCAGCGAGCAGGCAGGGCGCGACGAGCAGGCGACGCATTTGGCGGTGGTCCCGTAGAGGCGAGGCGTCTGTTTGTTGCCCGGCAGGCGAAGGGGGTTCACGGCCTCGCTGTTGTGCACACAGCAAACGCGGGGTGTCGCTATCCCTATTCCCTGAGTGGGCAGATTTTGCTAGGAGGCGCTACCCAATCCTTCTGCCCACCGCGTCCCACTCCATGAAGAATGACGAAATCCTGAGCCAAATCACCGAGTTCTGCCGCAAGGCGGACATGGCGGAATCGACGTTCGGCCGGCGCGCGGTGAACGATGGGAAGCTCGTGCACCGCTTGCGCGAGGGCAAGCGCATCACGATCGACACGCTGGACCGGATCCAGGCCTACATGGCGGCATCCATGGCCGGCGGTGTGCCGCCGCCACGGGGGCTTCAGGTGCCGCCCGAAAAGCGCGATCCGCGCGGCAATTTCCGCTTTTTCGAGAACCGCCAGAAATACCTGCTGTTCGTGCACACTTGCAGTGAGAAGCGGGTAGTCGCCGAGCGCGTGGCGCTGGAGCTTGCCAGCATCCATCCCCGGCCCCCGGCGCTGCGCGTGTTCGATGCCGGCGTTGGCGACGGCACGGTGCTGGCGCGCGTGCTGCGCTCGATGCATCAGCGCTTTCCGCACATGCCCTTCTATGTCGCCGGCAAGGAGCTCAGTCTCGAGGACCTCCGCCTGACGCTGGACAAGGTGCCGGATCGCATTTTCGAGCATCCGGCTTCGGTGTTCGTTTTTACCAACATGTTGTACGCGGAGGCGCCCTGGCTCACGCCGGCATCGCCCGCGGCGGCCGCTGCGACCGTCTGGCATGAGGTTCCGCTGCGGGGAGCTTCCTCGGGCGAGTTCGAGACGCAAATCACGGAGTTGAAGCCGTTTTTGGAGCAAAACTGGCGCGCGGCGGTCAGTCCGCGCACAGGGATGCCGCTCTATGAGCGACCTGTCGTGCTGGTGCTCTACCGTGACGACCAGCGGTTTCTGCTCGATTCGACCATTCCGCGGCCGGGCCAGGCCGAGGCCAATTTCGACCTCGTTATCGCATCCCAGCCATACCGCGCGCTGTCCTCGGTCAATTTCAGGGCAAAACGGATCATTGCGCCCCTGGCGCGGGCCTTGCGGGCAGGCGGCCGCCTGATCGGTATTCACTCCCACGGCCAGGATCCGGGCATGGAGATGATCCAGGCGATCTGGCCGGGAGAAAATCCTTTCTCGGTGAGCCGTCATGAGCTATTGCGCGCGGTGAAGTACGAGCTCGGCTCGGTGGGCCGCGACTTAAATTTTAATGCATACGCAGATAACCGCTCGATCTTCAGGTATGATATGGAAGCGCTGCCCAACGAGGTGACGGGCACTATCGGAACCTCGACGGCCTTTGCAGCCTGGAATGCGGCGGTGTATGTGGCTCAGATTGAGGACGACCGGTTGACGGAAATGACTCAAAACGGCCGCACTCTGGAGGCCGCCAGGGACGTGCTGCGAAAGTACAATGGGCTCTGGTTTCTCGACGAATCCTACGTCATCTCGCGCCGGCGTGATTGACATCATTCAAAGCTAAATATCGCAACGCCCGCCAGCTAGCGGCGGAACAAGGGGTTACTGATGCGCGCGTCCTATCTCTTCACCAGCGAGTCCGTGTCCGAAGGCCATCCGGACAAGGTGTGCGACCGGATCTCCGACGAGATCGTCGATCTGTTCTACCGTGAAGGACCGAAAGCAGGCATCGATCCCTGGCAAATTCGCGCCGCCTGCGAAACGCTCGCGACCACCAACAAGGTCGTGATCGCTGGTGAGACCCGCGGTCCCGCGTCCGTCACCAACGAGCAGATCGAAGGCGTCGTGCGCGCCGCGATCAAGGACATCGGCTACGAGCAGGAGGGTTTCCACTGGGAGAAGGCCGATATCGAGATCCTGCTGCATCCGCAGTCCGCTGACATCGCCCAGGGCGTCGATGCGCTGCAGCCGGGCGAAGTCAAGGAAGAGGGCGCGGGCGACCAGGGCATCATGTTCGGCTACGCCACCAACGAGACGCCCGATCTGATGCCGGCGCCGATCTTCTACGCCCACAAGATCCTGCGGCTTATCTCGGAAGCGCGCCACTCCGGCCGCGAGAAGGTGTTGGGCCCGGACTCGAAGAGCCAGGTCACCGTGCAGTACGAGAACGGCAAGCCCGTCGCCGTGCGAGAGATCGTGGTGTCGCACCAGCATCTGGTCGAGGACATCTCGTCCAAGCAGATTCGCGACATCGTCGAGCCCTATGTGCGCGAGGCGCTGCCGAAGGACTGGATCACGCCGAAGACGATCTGGCACATTAACCCGACCGGCAAGTTCTACATTGGCGGTCCTGATGGCGACACCGGCCTGACCGGCCGCAAGATCATCGTCGACACCTATGGTGGCGCGGCCCCGCACGGCGGCGGCGCGTTCTCCGGCAAAGATCCGACCAAGGTCGACCGCTCGGCCGCCTATGCGGCGCGCTACGTCGCCAAGAACATCGTCGCGGCCGGACTTGCCGACCGCTGCACGCTGCAACTCGCCTACGCCATCGGCGTGGCGCGTCCGCTGTCGATCTACATCGACACCCACGGCACCGGTAAGGTGTCGGAGGCTGAGCTCGAGAAGGCCGCCGCCAAGGCGATGGATCTCACCCCGCGTGGCATCCGCAGCCATCTCGATCTCAACCGCCCGATCTACGCGCGCACCTCCGCCTATGGCCATTTCGGCCGTACGCCCGACAACGAGGGCGGCTTCTCCTGGGAGAAGACCGATCTCGTCGAAGCGCTCAAGCGCGCGGTCTGATCACCGACGTCATTCCCGGGACGCCGCCACAGCGGCGAACCCGGAATTCTGATCCATCGTATCGAGCTTCCGGGCTCGCCCCTCCAGGGCGACCCGGAATGACCAATTCAACAACAGGACGCCCGCAATGAACGCGAAGCCCGGCTTCACCGATTACATCGTCAAGGACATTTCGCTCGCCGATTTCGGCCGCAAGGAGCTCTCGCTCGCCGAGACCGAGATGCCCGGCCTGATGGCCACGCGCGAAGAGTACGGCCCGAAGCAGCCGCTGAAGGGCGCGCGCATCGCCGGCTCGCTGCACATGACGATCCAGACCGGCGTGCTGATCGAGACGCTGGCAGCGCTCGGCGCCGACATCCGCTGGGTCTCCTGCAACATCTATTCGACGCAGGACCACGCCGCGGCGGCGATCGCAGCCGCCGGCATTCCGGTATTCGCCGTCAAGGGTGAGAGCCTGACCGAATACTGGGACTACACCGCCAAGCTGTTCGACTGGCACGGCGGCGGTCACCCGAACATGATCCTCGACGACGGCGGCGACGCCACCATGTACGTCCATCTCGGTCTGCGGGCCGAGAACGGCGACACCAAGTTCCTGGACAAGCCGGGTTCGGAAGAAGAGGAAGTTTTCTTCGCGCTTCTGAAGAAGCAGCTCAAGGAGAAGCCGAAGGGCTACTTCGCCGAGATCGCCAAGAGCATCAAGGGCGTTTCCGAGGAAACCACCACGGGCGTACATCGTCTCTATGACATGCAGAAGACCGGCACGCTGCTATGGCCGGCCATTAACGTCAACGACAGCGTCACCAAGTCGAAGTTCGACAACCTCTATGGCTGCCGTGAATCGCTGGTTGACGGCATCCGCCGCGGCACCGACGTGATGATGTCTGGCAAGGTCGCGATGGTCGCGGGCTTCGGCGACGTCGGCAAGGGTTCGGCCGCCTCGCTGCGCCAGGCCGGCTGCCGCGTCATGGTCTCCGAAGTTGATCCGATCTGCGCATTGCAGGCGGCGATGGAAGGCTACGAAGTCGTAACCATGGAAGACGCCGCGCCCCGCGCCGACATCTTCGTCACCGCGACCGGCAACAAGGACATCATCACGATCGAGCACATGCGCGCGATGAAGGATCGTGCCATCGTCTGCAACATCGGTCACTTCGACAATGAGATCCAGATCGCGGGTCTGCGCAACCTAAAATGGACTAACGTCAAGCCGCAGGTCGACGAGATCGAATTCCCCGATAAGCACCGCATCATCCTGCTGTCGGAAGGCCGCCTCGTGAACCTCGGCAATGCGATGGGCCATCCGTCCTTCGTGATGTCGGCCTCCTTCACCAACCAGACGCTGGCGCAGATCGAGCTTTTTGCCAACAACAAGGACGGCAAGTACAAGAAGGAAGTCTACGTGCTGCCGAAGTCGCTCGACGAAAAGGTCGCGCGCCTGCACCTCGCCAAGATCGGCGTCAAGCTCACCGAGCTGCGCAAGGACCAGGCCGATTACATCGGCGTCAAGCAGGAAGGCCCGTTCAAGTCGGATCACTACCGCTACTGAGCCGCTGATCGTATCGATTTTCGACGCAAAGCCCCGGAGCGATCCGGGGCTTAGTTGTCTTGAGCGCGATACACGTGTCTCTTCGCGGTTGTGTCAGGCGCCGATTGCCAGTTGACGAGCTCTGATCCCGGTCAGACAATCCCTGGCGGCGGAGGAAACAATGGCTCAAGACCATTTCGACGTGCTGATCGTCGGTGCCGGCTTGTCCGGCATCGGCGCGGGCTATCATCTTCAGACCAAATGCCCGGGCAAGAGCTACGTCATCCTCGAGGGGCGCGACTGCATCGGCGGCACCTGGGACCTGTTTCGCTATCCCGGCGTCCGCTCCGACAGTGACATGTTCACGCTCGGCTATTCCTTCAAGCCGTGGACCGATCCGAAGGCGATCGCCGACGGCACGCAAATTCTCAGCTACGTTCGCGAAACCGCAGCCGAGAACGGCATCGAGAAGCACATCCGCTTCCGCCATCACGTCAAGCGTGCCGCGTGGTCGACGTCGGACGCGCGCTGGACCATCGAGGCCGAGCGCAAAACCGGCGAGGGCGCGACCGAAACCGTGCGCTTCACCTGCGATTTCCTGTTCATGTGCTCGGGCTATTACAAGTACGAGGCGGGCTACACGCCGGAGTTCAAGGGTGCGGCGGATTTCGCCGGCCGCATCGTGCATCCGCAGAAATGGACCGGCGACATCGACTGCGCCGGCAAGCGCGTCGTCGTGATCGGCTCGGGCGCGACCGCGGTGACGCTTGTGCCGGAGCTCGCCAAGTCGGCGGCGCAGGTCACCATGCTCCAGCGCTCGCCGACCTATGTGGTCTCGCGCCCGGCGCAGGATCCCGTCGCCAACAAATTGCGGCGCAATCTGTCGACGCGCCTTGCCTATCACCTGATCCGCTGGCGCAACGTGATGTGGGGGATGTTCTTCTTCCAGCTCAGTCGGCGCCGCCCTGCGAAGGTCAAGGAGCTGGTTCTCAAGGGCGTGCAGATGGCGCTCGGTCCCGACTACGACGTCGCAACCCATTTCACGCCGCGCTACAATCCCTGGGACCAGCGGCTCTGCCTCGTGCCGGATGGCGATCTGTTCAAGGCGATCCGTGAGCAGCGCGCTTCGGTGGTCACCAAAGAGATCGACACGTTTACGCACGACGGCATCCGCCTGAAGGACGGCAGCGAGCTTGCGGCGGACATCGTCGTGACCGCGACGGGACTGGTGCTCCAGGTCGTCGGCGGGTTGGAGGTGAGCGTCGACGGCCGCGCCGTCGATTTTGCCAACACGCTGACCTACAAAGGCATGATGTATGCGGACGTGCCTAACATGGCCTCCGCCTTCGGCTACACCAACGCATCATGGACGCTGAAATGCGACCTCACCTGCGAGTATGTCTGTCGGCTCATCAACTACATGGACCGGCACAATTTCCGGCAGTGCATGCCGCATAATGACGATCCCACGATTACCGCGCAGCCGTCGCTCGATTTCACCTCGGGTTATGTGCAGCGCTCGGTCGCAAAGATGCCGAAGCAAGGCTCGAAGCAGCCGTGGCGGCTCTACCAGAACTACGCGCTCGACATCGTCTCCTTGCGGTTCGGCCGGATCGACGACGGCGTGATGCAATATTCCTGATCGCGACGACCGCGGCGTTCTAAGCCTTGCGCGTGGCAAGTGGCAGGGCAAGATCAATCGCGAGTGCGAGCACCACGGCGCCGCCGCCCAGCGCGAACAAGACGAGATAATCGCCGCCGGTCTGTGCGTAGATCCAGGAGAAGCCGTAGGCCGCGGCCGCCTGGAACAGCGCAAAGCTGGTCGTGGCATGGCTCCATGTCGTGCGCTGCTGCTCGGCAGAATGTGGGACCAGCTCATGGATGCGTCCGAGCACGAGCGGTACGATGCCAGGTGTGAAGCCGCCGACCACCACGCTCGATACGATTAGCGGGAGAGGCGCGGTACTGACGGTCGGGAGCAACACGGCGGCCGCTTCGATCAGGAAGGCGGCGCGCAGCGCCGGTCCAAACCCAGCGCGGTCCCCGAGATGACCGGTGACCAGCGGGCCGACGATTGCGCCAAGGCCATAGAGCACCCAGTAGTGCGATCCCGCAACAATACCCTGGCCGAGGCCGCGCGCGACGAAATCGACGATGAAGACCATGTGCGGTACCAGCGCCACCGCGTTGAGGCCGTATTGGACGAGCAAGCCGCGAGCAGCGGGCGAAGCGTGCTTCGCCCGCTGCGATGACACGGTATCGGCCTTGGCCTCAGCGGGCCAGTTCCACCAGCTTACCAGCGTGAGCGTGCCCGCGAGCACGCCAAGACCATACCAACTCTGTTGCAAGCCTTGCTGCAGCAACAGCGGCACCAGCGTGCCGGATGCGGCGACACCGAGCCCGACGCCCGCAAAGATCACGCCGCCGACGATGCCGCGCCTCGCCGCCGAGATATGCGGCAGAATGACGGAGGCAGCCAGTACCATGATGATTCCGCCGGTGAGCCCCGACAGGAAGCGCCAGGCGAAGAACCAGGTGAACGACACCGGGGTCGAGCTGGCAAAAAAGGAGAGGGTCGCGAGCAACATCATCGCCCGCAAGGCGCGAACGGCGCCGATGCGCGCGGCCACGGTCCGCGCCGCGAGCGCGCCGGCAAGATAGCCGGCCAGGTTCGCTGCACCGAGATAGACGACGTCGGACGGGTCGAACCATTTTGCGGCGATCAGGGCCGGGATCAGCGGCGTGTAGGAAAAGCGCGCGAGGCCAAGCCCGACCAGCGATGCGGACAATCCTGCTACCGCATATCGCCAGGTTTGCTGTGAGGAAGTCTGTGATGTCGAACCCGACCGCTGATGCGATGGGGGTGGACTTGCTGCTTGGCATCTGCGTCTGTCATGTCGTCCTCGTGCGCGAAGGCGCTAGCGTTCAGTGGCCGGCGCTCTGGCCGCCGTCGACATGCAGGATTTCGCCGGTGACGAAGGAGGCGCCCTCGAGATAGAGCACGGCATCGACGATGTCGGACATCTCGCCCATATGGCCGACGGGATGCAGCGCATCGAGCTGGGCGTGCGTCGCGACGGGATGCATCGGCGACTTGATGATGCCGGGCGACACCGCGTTCACGCGGATACCACGCTTGGCATATTCGATCGCCAGTGACTTCGTCGCGGCGCTCAACCCACCCTTGCTCAGCGAGGCCAGCACAGAGGGCACGTTCGAATTGGCCTGGTCGACCAGCGTCGTCGTGATCTGGACGACGTGGCCGGACCCCTGCTTTTCCATCTCGGCGATGCCAAGCTGCGTGACGTGGAAGAAACCAGCGACGTTGGTGCCCATCACCGCTGCATAGTCCTCCGCCGTATACTGCGTGAACGGCTTTGCGACGAAGATACCGGCGTTGTTGACCAGCGTGTCGACGCGGCCGAAGCGGGCGACGGCTTGCGAGACCACGCGTTCGGCGGTGCTCCGGTCGGCGATGTCGCCGGCAATGGCGAGGACGTCTTCGTCGCCCGACGGCTTGATGGAGCGCGCCGTCGCGACGACGCGATAGTTGCGATCGCGAAAACCCCGGACCAGGGCGGCGCCAATACCCTGCGAAGCACCGGTGATGATGGCAACCTTCTGTTCGATACCCATGATGGGCTCCTGTTGTTGGCTTTCAGAACCTGCGCCAGCAGCGGCTGGCTTAGCCTATGAGGTACGCCGCAGCGGGCCGGCTGCGAATACGCGCTGTCCGGCAGACACTCTTTCGCGGCGCGAACGAATGCCGGGCGGGCTCCCGGCGGTGGTTGTCGCGGCAGGAGCGAACGCCTAGCTTCCAGTCTGACCTCGATGGGCTGGCGGGAAACGTATGGATCGTCTGGACGCGATGAAGGTGTTTGTCCTTGCGGTGGACGAGGGCAGCCTCGCGGCCGCGGGCCGCAAGCTCGGCCGTTCGCCGGCGGCGGTCAGCCGCGCCATTGCTTTCCTGGAGCAGCGGGTCGGTGCCGAGCTGCTGCACCGGACCACACGCTCCATCAAGCTGAGCGAGGAGGGCGAGCGCTATGTCGCGGTCTGTCGCCGCGTGCTCACCGAGTTGGAGGAGGCCGACGACATCGCGGCCGGGCCGCGCACGGCCCCCCGCGGCCTGCTCACGATCACTGCGCCTGTGGTGTCGGGTGAGATGGTGCTGCGGCCGATCCTCGATGCGTTTCTCGACGCCTATCCGACCGTCTCGGCAAAACTCCTGCTGTTCGATCGCGCGGTCAATCTGATCGAGGAGGGGGTCGACGTCGCGCTTCGCATCGGTCATCTCGCGGATTCGGCAATGGTCGCGATGCGGGTCGGTGAGATCAGCCGCGTCGTGGTAGCATCACCGCGCTATCTGAAGCAGCATCCGCGCATTACCGAGCCCGGCGACCTCGCCAAGCACCAGATCGTCGCGATGGCGCACCTTCCCAATTCCTGGACCTTTGCACCGCAGGCCGGGTCGTCGGCCGCCCGCACGGTGCAGTTCACGCCGCGGCTCGTCGTCAACAGCACCTATGCGGCGGTGGCCTCGGCCGTCGCCGGCCGCGGTGTGGCGCGAATGTATTCGTACCAGGTAGGTGAGCAGGTTGCGCGCGGCGAACTCGAGATCGTCCTGGCCGGCCACGAGGATCCCGAGATGCCCGCGCATTTGATCTGTCCGCAGGGCCGGCTCTCGGTACCGAAGGTGCGGACCTTCACGGACTTTGCGGTGCCGCGGCTGAAGAAACAGTTCGCTCAGCTCAAGAACGGCATCACTGCACGGTGAGCCGCTCGACGCACGGGCAATGCGTTGTTTTGCGTATACGGCCGCTCGGCTGAATCGGCCATGCTGCCCGAACGGTTAACGTCGGATTAACCGCGGAGTCCTAGCCTGACTCGGCCGGGGTTACTTGCAAGGCCGAGGTGAGCCCAATGGAAGCCCAGAGAATCGCGGTCGACGCCGTCGTCGCGTTGACCGATTGCGACCGCGACGCCGTCATCGCGTTCATCCGCCGCCTGTATCTCGCCGGCGTCACCGACCCCAAGCGCCTGACCTTCAAGGGCCTCCAGGCCCTGTCACGGGCCTGATTCGGCTCGGTTCGGCCTCAAGTTCCCAGCCCTGATCTCCGGAGCGTGATTGCAACCCACCGGCGAATATCCTGCCGCTCGGGCCGCGTCGGGATAGATCACGTCCCCGGTTGAATCACCGGGGAACGGGGGAGATGTTAAAACAGCTTTTTGCGCCGCAACTGGTCATTCTCTATGCTGGCGGCATCGACGATCTACGTTCATTTCCGCGGAAAGCAGCGGCTGCGCTTCGCGCGCCAACTCGGCGACCACTCCACCTATCTCGCGCCCTACAATGTGCTGATGTATGCGGCCTCGGCGGTGCCGAACAAGCCGGTGATCCCGGTGGAGCAGTTTCCGGAGCTGAAAGCCCTCAGCGAAAATTGGGAGACCATTCGCGACGAGGCCGTTCGCCTGTTCGACGAAGGCTTCATTCGCGCAGCGGCGAAGAACAACGATTGGGGCTTCTATTCGTTGTTCAAGAGCGGTTGGAAACGCTTTTACCTGAAATGGTACGATGACTTCCTGCCTTCGGCGCGCACGCTGTGCCCGAAGACGGTGGAGCTGCTCAACTCTATTCCGAGCGTGCATGGTGCGATGTTTGCGATGCTGCCGCCGGGCGGCAAGCTCGGCGCCCACCGCGATCCCTTCGCCGGTTCGCTGCGCTACCACCTCGGTCTTGTCACGCCGAACTCGAACAAGTGCCGCATCCTGGTCGACGGCGTCGAATGCGTCTGGAGCGACGGCGAGGCCTTTATGTTCGACGAGACCTTCATCCACAGTGCGGAGAATGCCACCGACGTCAACCGCATCATTCTGTTCTGCGACGTCGAGCGCCCGATGAAATACGGCTTCATGACCGCGATCAACGGTTGGGTCAGCCACCACATCGTCAAGGCCTCTGCAACCCAGAACGTCGACGGCGAGAGCGTCGGCCTGCTCAACAAGGTGTTCGGCAAGCTCTACGAGATCCATCTTGCGAGCCGCAAGGTCAAGGAATGGAATCGCAACGTCTACTACACGCTCAAATATTCGCTGACGGCGCTGATCCTCGGTCTCATCGTGCTGTCGGCATTGCGGTGATCGCCTTTAGTGACGGTGCTTGTGTTCTTCGGAGCCATCAGGGCGTTGGTAACCGCGCAGCTCCGCGTATCGCTGCATTTGGCTCTGATCGAGCAGGGCGGTTGTCGATAGATGGTATTTGAGGTGGCTTTCGCGGAGCAGTGCCTGGGTTTCCGAAATGGCAACGAGGGCTGCCTTGAGTGAGTCCGATGTCACGACGCGGGCGGAGAAGAGGCGGTCCAACTCCGTTTCCTGCTCGACCAGCTTGTTACCTAGCGGGACCGCCTCTTGCTTCATGGCATCGAAGAGGCGCTGAACCCGGATGCGCTGATCCGCAGTCAAATCAAGCCGATCACCGAGCTCGAGAACATGGCTCGGACCGGGATATCCATTGAGCTCGGCGGCAAGTGCCAGGCCCATGCCACGTCCGACTCGCAGATCGTCGATCTGCTGCGGCGACAGCGCCTTGATGGGGCGATGCTCAAGACCGGCATAGGGCTGAACGGACTGCGCGCTGGCAACGTTGCACGAGACGATAAGCGTGGCTGCAAGCAGGAGAAGGCGTCTCATGAGTCTGGCTCCATGAAATCGGCCCGGCTGGTCGATCGATCTCCACCGGTGCTCTCCACATATCTTGCTGGACGGTTCGCCTCATGGCAACAAAGATTGCCGCGATTGAGTTGCCGAACATGGAGCAGACGATGGCCTCCTTGCCGACCGCGAATACCGAGATCACGCAGTTCTTTCGCCACTGGCTGGACACCTTCGCGGGCTATGTCCGCGACGTCGACTATGCTTCGGCGCGGCCGCTTTTCCATCCGGAAGTGCTGGCCTTTGGCACGCACAATGACGTCATTCCCGGCCTCGACCAATGGGTCACCACGCAATGGGACAACGTGTGGCCGAAGACGTCCGACTTCCGTTTCGTCATCAACCAGGCCTCGGTCCTGGCATCGTCCGATGGCACGATAGCGACCGTGGTCGTGCCGTGGACGAGCACCGGCTATCATCCCGACGGCAGCGCGTTTCCGCGTCCCGGCCGGGCCACGATGGTGTTTTCAAGATATGGCGATGGCTGGCTGTGCGTGCATTCCCACATGTCGCTCAATCGCGGTGTGCCACAGGCAAGCCACGCCGATCGGCCGGTGAAGGCTTGGTAGTGCCGCCGGGCTTATCGGTCGACTAAAGTTTTACCCTCTCATTCCAGGTCGGTTGGAACCCTTGGAACCCACCGTCGTTTTTTTCGGCAACAAGAACAGGTGAAACCACGCAAGCGGGGCCTATCTGAGGATGCGCTCCCATGGCAACCCTTGATCTCGACGCCACGCGACTTACCGCCCCCGAGCATCAGCGCCAGCTTCGCCGCGCCGTGATCGCCTCCACAATCGGGACCGCGATCGAGTGGTATGACTTCTTTCTTTACAGCACCGTCACGGGGCTAGTTTTCGCAAAGCTCTTCTTTCCTCACTCCGATCCCTGGGTCGGCACGCTGGAGGCGTTTGCGATCTACGCGGTCGGATTCGCCGCGCGGCCCGTCGGCGCGGCAATCTTTGGCCATTATGGCGACCGCATCGGACGTAAATCCACGCTGATCGCGACGCTGCTCTTGATGGGACTGGCGACCGCTGCGGTGGCCGTGGTGCCGACCTATGCCAGCATCGGTATTTGGGGGGCCGTGATCCTGACCGTGCTGCGGTTCATTCAGGGCGTCGGCGTCGGCGGTGAGTGGGGCGGCTCGGTACTGATGTCGATGGAATGGGCGCGCAACGACCGATCCCGTGGATTGATCGCATCATGGCCGCAGTTCGGTGTGCCCTGCGGGCTTTTCCTCGCCAATCTTGCCGTGCTGGTGTTCAGCCAGATGGCGGGTGATCAGTTCCTGGCATGGGGCTGGCGTATTCCCTTCGCGCTCAGCATCATCCTGGTCGGCGTGGGCCTCTATATCAGGCTCGGCATTCTCGAAACCCCGGTGTTCTCCAAGCTCGTGGCCGAACGCCGGGTCGATCGCACGCCGATGCTCACGGTGATCCTGGAATACCCGAAGGAGATCCTACTGTCTGCCTTTGCGCGCATGTCGGAGCAGGCGCCGTTCTACATCTTCACGGCCTTCGTGTTCTCCTATGGCATCGGCACCCTGCACGTATCGCGCGACTTCCTGCTGACCGCGGTGCTCTCGGCCTCCGTGCTGTCGTTCGTGTCGATCCCGCTGTGCGGACATATCTCCGATCAGATCGGCCGCAAGAACATGTATATGCTCGGCGCTGCCGTGACGGGTATCTTCGGCTTCGTCTATTTCGCCATGCTCAATACGGGGTCGCTGACCATCATCTTCCTCGCAGTCATCCTGTCGCTGATTCCGCACGACATGCAGTATGGACCGCAAGCCGCCTTGATCGCCGAGAGCTTCACCGGACGCCTGCGCTACAGCGGCTCCTCGCTAGGCTATCAGCTCGCATCCGTGATCGCCGGCGGCCCCGCGCCGCTGATCGCTACCTGGCTGTACGGCACGTTCCACTCGGCGACCGCGATCGCGATCTACATCGCGATTTGCGCGGTCGTGACGCTGGTGGCGACCGCGATGATGACCGATTACACGGGAAAGGACATCAACGCGGCGGGGGCGTACGAGCGGCGAACTTGAATCCGCAAAAAAGCCCCGGACGCGATGCCCGGGGCTTTGCTGTCCCGTGATCTCGAGCTCAGCCTTATTCCGGCTGACCGATGCTCACCTTCAGCGTGGCGACGCCGTCGACGCCGCATTCGAGCTTGTCGCCGGGCTGGAGCTGCGACACGCCGGCCGGCGTGCCCGTCATGATGATGTCGCCGGCGGCGAGCTTCACCTGCTGCGAGAGCTGCCAGATGATCTCGGGCACGTTCCAGATCAGCTCGGTGAGGTCGCCCTTCTGCGCTTCCTTGCCGTTGACCGTGAGCCAGATCTTGCCCTTGGCGGGGTGGCCGATCTTCGATGCCGGCTGCACCGCGGAGCAAGGCGCCGAATAGTCGAACGACTTGCCGACCTCCCACGGACGCTCCTTCTTGCGCGAGGCGATCTGCAGGTCGCGCCGGGTCAGGTCGATGCCGACGGCATAGCCGTAGACATGGTCGAGCGCTTTCTCGGCGGGAATGTTGAGGCCGCCGCTCTTCATCGCGACGATCAACTCGACCTCGTGATGAAGATCCTTGGTCAGCGGCGGATAGGGAATGGTGGCGCCGTCGGGCACCAGCATGTCGGCGTGCTTGGCGAAGAAGAACGGCGGGGCGCGCTCGTCATTGCCCATCTCGCGGATGTGCTCGAGATAGTTGCGGCCGACGCACCAGATGCGGCGCACGGGATAACGGCCGCTTTCCCCGACGACGGGAAGCGAAGCCTGGGTCGGAAGCGGGATGACGTAGGAGGCGGCGTTCATGGTGCGATCTCGCTGCTCTTGAGGTGAAGGGAACTCTATGCGGTTGCGCTGATCGGCGCCAGAGCACCGGCGTCGTGATGCTGCAGGCGGAAGAACGAGGCGTAGCGGCCGCCGCGGCGGAGCAGCTCGTCATGCCGGCCCTGCTCGACGATCTCGCCGCCCTCGACCACCAGGATCGCATCGGCGTGCATGATGGTGTGCAGGCGGTGCGCGATCACGATGGTGGTGCGGTTCTGGCAGAGATGCTCGATCGCCTCCTGCACCTGCCGCTCGGACTCGGAATCGAGCGCGGCGGTGGCTTCGTCAAGCAGGATGATCGGCGCGTTCTTGATCAGCGCGCGCGCAACCGCGATGCGCTGGCGCTGGCCGCCGGACAGCTGCGTGCCGTGCTCGCCGACGGGCGTGTCGTAGCCGAGCGGGAAGCCCATGATGAAATCATGCGCGCAGGCCGCTTTCGCGGCGTCGATGATCTGGTCTTCGGTCGCGCCCGCGCGGCCGAACGCGATGTTGCTGCGGATGGTGTCGCGGAACAGGTAGACGTCCTGACCGACATAGGCGGTCTGGGCCCGCAGCGATTTTCGCGAGACCGCGCCGATCGACTGGCCGTCGATCACGATGTCGCCTTGCGTCACCTCGTAGAAGCGCAGCAGCAACCCCAGCACGGTCGATTTGCCGCCGCCGGAGGGGCCGACCAGCGCAGTGACCTTGCCGGGCTCGGCAACAAAGCTCATGCGATTGAGGACGGTCTCACCGTTGCGATAGGAAAAGCTGACGTCGCGCAGCTCGATGCGCGCAGTCGACAGTTTCAGCGCCGGCTTGTCGTCGTCGGAATGCTCGCTCGCGGGGCTGTCGACGACTTCCAGCAGCATGCGGGCGCCAACGAGCTGGCTGTTGAGGTCGATGTTGAGCCGCGCCAGCCGCTTGGCCGGCTCGGTCGCCATCAGGAACGCGGTCATGAAGGAAAAGAACGCGCCAGGCGTGGCGTTGAGGGCGACTACGCTATAGCCGCCGTAAAGCAAACAGCCGGCGACCGCGAAGCCGCCGAGCATCTCCATCAGCGGATTGGAGCGGTTGGCGACGCGGGCCATCTTGTTGGCGTTGCGCTCGACGATCGCGATGTTCTCGTCGATGCGGGTCTGCATGGTGTCTTCGAGCGTGAATGCTTTCACCGTGCGGATGCCCTGCAGCGATTCCTGCATCGTCTCCAGGATGTCGGCGGTGCCGGTGAACTGGTTGTAGGCGAGGCCCTTGATGCGCTTGACCAGCTTGCGCAGCACCAGCATCGCCGGCGGCACGGCGACGAGGCCGATGAACGACATCACCGGATCCTGCCACACCATCACGCCGATCATGGCGAGCAGCATCATGAGGTCGCGCCCGACCGCATTGACCAGCATGTTGAGGACGTCGGTGATGGACTTGGCGCCGGCCGTCAGCCGCGCCAGGAATTCCGACGAATGCCGCTCGGAGAAGAATCCGACGCTCTCGCGCATCAACTTGGCGAACAGCTGGCGTTGGTTGGTGGCAAGGATGGCGTTGGAGATCTTGGTCAGGATCACCATGTGACCGTAGGTCGCCACGCCCTTGATGAAGAGCAGGATCACGGTGATGCCCGAGAACATCGCGATGCCCGGGATGTTCTTGTCGACATAGGCCTGGTTGATGACCTGGCCGAGCACGTAGGTCGCGCCCGCGGTCGATCCGGCGGCAAGCGCCATGAGCGCGAAGGCGACGAGGTAGCGCCGCCAGTAGATGATCCCCTGTTCCGTGACCAGGCGGCGAATCAGCACCGCTGCCGCATAGGGATCGTCGGTGATTTTCTTTGGAAACTGAGCCATCCGCAGTCCATTGACGGCACAGGAATAAGCCTGCCCGCGCGTCAGGGATCGAACGGCCTCTGTGCCCGCTAAGCCAGCGCTTTTCAAGCCCAATTAGGGCTTGCGCTGGAATGGAATCTAGGCCGAGGCGGCGTGGCGGAGCTCGCCGTGACGCTCGCGGAACAGCTTGTCCTCCCACGCTAGCGCGTGCGCCGCGATGGTCTCGAGGTCGTCGTATTGCGGCTTCCAGTCGAGCAGACCGCGGATACGACTGGTATCGGCGACCATGGTCATGATGTCGCCGGGCCGGCGCGGGGCGTATTGCACGGCGAAGCTGCGGCCCGAGACACGGCGCACCGCGTCGATGGTCTCCAGCACCGAGTAGCCGCGGCCATAGCCGCAATTGAGTGTCGTCGAGGCGCCGCCGTTGCGCAAATAAGCGAGCGCCGAGCGATGCGCCTGCGACAGGTCCGTGACATGGATGAAATCGCGGATGCAGCTGCCATCCTGGGTCGGATAGTCGGTGCCGAACACGTCGATCTTGGCGCGCTGGCCGGTGGCGGCTTCCACCGCGATCTTGAGCAGGTGCGTGGCGCCGACGGTGGCCAATCCAATGCGCGCCTGCGGATCGGCGCCGGCGACGTTGAAATAGCGCAGGGTGACGTACTGCATGCCGTAGGCGGCGGCGACGTCGTGCAGCATGATCTCGGTCATCAGCTTCGACGAACCGTAGGGCGACAGCGGCCGTGTCGGCGCATGCTCGGGCACCGGCACCTGGTCCGGATCGCCGTAGACCGCCGCGGTCGAGGAGAAGATGAAGCGGTCGATGCCGCGCTTGACCGCGACATTGAGCAGGTTGCGCGCGGTCGTGAAATTGTTGCGGTAATAGCCGAGCGGATCACGCATCGAATCCGGCACGACGACCGAGCCCGCGAAATGGATGATGCTCTCGATGTTGTGCTGGGCTATCACGCCTTCGAGCAGGTTTTCGTCGCCGGCGTCTCCAATGAACAGCGGCACGCCTTCGGGCAGATAGGCCGAGAAACCGGTGGAGAGATCGTCGATCACGACGACGTCCTCGCCGGCTTCCGCCAGCGCCAGAACCGTGTGGCTTCCGATGTAGCCGGCACCGCCGGTGACAAGCACAGTCATGATCTCACCCGTCTTCGATCAACGCTCCAAGCTAACGTTTATGTGGTGAAGAGTGGGTATCGGCGCGGCTGAACTGGTCACTATGCTTAATGTTGCGTATAGGGACTTTCGAAACGGAGCGTGGCGTGGCGAATTCCCCAGGCGATCTCGAAGTGATCGTGCCAAATCTGCACAGGCGCTATTCCGGGGTCACCGCGACCAACCGGATGGTGGCGCCGCGGCTGGCAAAGCTGTTTCGCGCCGCGTGGTTCGGCTCCGACGCGCCGGAGGGGATCGCGCGCCTGAACGGTGCCGGTCTCATGAGATTGTGGCGCCGCAGGGCGCCGCTGATCTGGCACGCGCGCCGCAACAACGAGATGATCGCGGGTGTGCTGTTGCGCGCGCTCGGTTGGCCGCTCAAGCTCGTCTTCACCTCGGCGGCACAGCGCCATCATAGCTGGATCACGCGCTGGCTGATCCGGCGCATGGACGCGATCATCGCGACATCAGATCTTTCGGCCTCGTTCCTGAAGGTGAAGGCGACGGTGATTCCACACGGCGTCGACACCGAGATCTATGCGCCGCCGCTCGACCGCACTGCTGCCTTCGCGGAAACCGCGTTGCCTGGCCGCTACGCGATCGGCTGCTTCGGCCGCGTACGCGCGCAGAAGGGCACCGACGTGTTCGTCGATGCGATGTGCCGCTTGCTGCCGCGCTATCCGGATTTCACCGCTGTCATCGTCGGCCAGGTCACACCCGAGCAAGCCGTTTTTGCAAACGACCTGAGGAAGCGGATCGAGGCCGCCAGCCTGCAATCGCGCATCGTCATCACCGGCGAGCTGCCGATCGAAGATGTGCAACGCTGGTATCAGCGGCTGACGATCTACGCCTTCACCTCGCGCATCGAAGGTTTTGGCCTGACCTTGATCGAGGCGATGGCGACCGGCAGCGCGCTGGTCGCCGCGCGCGCCGGCGCGGCCGAACTCGTGGTCGAGAATGGCGTGACCGGCGTACTGATCCCGACCGGTGATGCGGACGCGCTGGCTGCAGCGGTCGAACCGCTGATGCGTGACGTGGCCGCCGCGATGGCTATGGGCGAGCGCGGGCGGGCACGGGTGCTTGCGCAATTCAGCCTCGATGCGGAGGCCTCACGGATCGGGGACGTCTATCGGCCGCTGCTTTGAGCATGGCCTTCAGGGCAGCAAACAAAAAACGCGAAAACAACCCCCTGCACAGTAGCCCGGGCCAACGAAATCAATGGCTTGGCCGGGCATCCCGACGCTGCGGATTTTACGAAGTCGATTTGACTCGTCGGGCAAAACACCGGTATGATGTCATCATCGGCGTAGCTTCGACGGCCCTCAGGTCGAAGCCCTTGTCTCCACCTCACCCAGCACCCGCTGCGCAATCTCCACCACCTCGCTCGCCGCGATATCTCGCATGCAGCGGTGGTCGTTCATCTTGCAGATCGTGCTCTGGCAGGGTTGGCAGGAGAGCACGCTCTTGTCCTGCACCACGGTCGCGGCGAGGCCGTTGAGGGGAGCCCAGAGATAGGGGCTGGTCGGGCCGAAGATGCCCATGGTCGGCGTGCCCAGGGCGGCTGCGATGTGCATCAGGCCGGAATCGTTGGAGATCGCGACGCCGGCCGCAGCCATGGCCAGCACGCCGTTGCGCAGATCATTGCCCGTGAGGTCCCGGACCCGAGCGCCGCCCGCCGCGACGATCTCCTGGGCCACGCCCTTTTCCCCGGGGCCGCCGACCACCCAGACCTCAAGGCCGCGCTCGGCGAGCAAGCGGGCGGCCTCGGGATAGTAGGTCCAGCGTTTTGAAGCGCCGACCGAGCCGGGAGCCAAGGCCACCGCGGCGCCGGCGCTGAGGCCGTTGGCCTGCCGCCAGCGGACGATGTCCTCGGCCTGAACCCGCAACTGCGGCACCGGCCATTCCGGAGGCAGCGGGGCGCCATCCGGCTGGGCGAGCGCGGCGTTCTTGTCGATGAAGCGGGGCAGCTTCTTTTCGCCCCAGCGCCAGCGATTGAGCAGGCCGAATCGGAACTCGCCGACGAAGCCGACCCTTTCCGGAATGCCGGCCAAAGCGGGCGCAATGGCGGCCTTCCAGGTCCGGGGCAGCACCAGGGCGGTGCCGTAGTTTCGATCGCGCAGGAGCTTCGCCAGGCCGAGCTGGCGACCCACGGCGAGCCGGCCGCGCGGCAGGTCCCAGACGATCGCTTCGCGCACGCCCGGCATGTAATCGACCAGGGGCGCGCATAGGGAGGTCGTGAGCAGATCGACCGGCCGGTTCGGCCAGCGCTCATTCAGGACCCGCACGACGGTGTGATTCCGGACGAAATCGCCGATCCACATGTAGGGGACGATCAGGATCGGGCGCGTGTCGCCCCGATCTGCCTCCCCACTAAATTGCGAATCTTGGTTCATTCGTTAAAAAGGCCGGGGTGCGCTGATGTGGCGGTTCGGTTAGCCGCTCCGGGCCGGCAGGTAAAGCCGGCTGAGTGCAATCCCAAAACCGCTTACACTTTGGCGGATCATGCGCTAGGGCAGAACCGGGCCGCAAAACTTCGGGCAGGCGGAATCTGGCAGGGAAGTTGGAATGTTGCTGGTGACCGGCGGGGCCGGTTTTATCGGATCGAATGTCGTCGCCGCGCTGAACGAGGCCGGCCGCAGCGACGTGGTTGTCTGCGATTTCCTTGGCAACGAGGGCAAATGGCGCAACCTCGCCAAGCGGCAGCTTTTGGATATCGTGCCGCCGGCTGAGCTGCCGGACTGGATGCAGGGCCGCAAGCTCGATGCCGCGATCCATCTCGGGGCGATTTCCGCGACCACCGCGACCGACGGCGACCTCGTGTTCGAGACCAACTTCCGCCTGTCGATGCGGCTCTTGGACTGGTGCACGGCGAATGCGGTGCCGTTGATCTACGCCTCCTCGGCGGCGACCTATGGCGACGGCGAGGCAGGATTTGACGACGACAGCTCTGTATCTGCGCTGAAGAAATTGCGGCCGATGAACCTCTACGGCTGGAGCAAGCACCTGTTCGATCTCGCCGTCGCCGAGCGCGCCGCGAACGGCGAGAAGCTGCCGCCGCAATGGGCCGGACTGAAATTCTTCAACGTGTTCGGCCCCAACGAATACCACAAGGGCTCGATGATGAGCGTGCTGGCGCGCCGCTTCGACGACGTCAAAGCGGGCCGCGTCGTGCAATTGTTCAAGTCGCATCGCGAGGGCATCGCGGACGGCGATCAGCGCCGCGATTTCATCTATGTCGACGACGTCGTGCGCGTGATCATGTGGCTGCTGGCAACGCCCTCGGTGTCCGGGCTGTTCAATGTCGGCACCGGCAAGGCACGCAGCTTCAGGGACCTGATGCTGGCGGCTTATGCTGCGCTCGGCGCCAGCCCCAACATCGAATACATCGACATGCCCGAGCAGATCCGCGGTAGCTACCAGTACTTCACCCAGAGCGAGGTCGATCGCCTCCACCGTGCCGGCTACAATGGCGGCTTCACGACGCTCGAGGACGCGGTGAAGGCCTATGTCGGGGATTATCTCGACCGGCCCGACCGCTTCCGCTGAGGTCCATCACCATGCCGACGCCCATTCTCGATTTCGATGCCCTCGCGCAAGCCATCTCAGGCTGCACGGTGCTGTGCATCGGCGACATCATGCTGGACGAGTTCGTCTATGGCGAGGTGTCGCGGATATCGCCGGAGGCGCCGGCGCCTGTCATCGCGGCCCAGCGCAGCGAGATCCATATCGGCGGCGCCGGCAATGTGGCGCGCAACGTCGCCGCGCTCGGCGCGCGCTGCATCTTCGTCGGCCTCGTCGGCGAGGACGAGGCGGGCAGGCAGCTCGCCTCGACGCTTGCGGAGCAGGGCGCCATCGAAAGCGTGCTGGTGTGCGATCCCTCGCGTCCGACCACGCGAAAAGTGCGTTTCGTCTCCGAGCATTTTTCCACGCACATGCTGCGTGCGGATTGGGAGCAGGCACAGCCTGCTTCCGATACGATCGAGACCAAGCTGATCGAAGCGATCCTGCCGCAGATCGCGCGCGCCGACATCGTGCTGCTGTCCGACTACGCCAAGGGCGTGCTGACCGCCCGCGTCATCCGCCACACCATCGACGCCACGCGAAAACTCGGCAAGCCCGTGATCGTCGATCCCAAAAGCCTGAACTGGGCGATCTATCGCGGCGCGACGCTGCTCACGCCCAATCGCAAGGAATTTTCGGAGGCGACCCGAAGCCGGGCCGACACGCCGCAGAGCATCGTCGATGCCAGCGAGGACGTGATGCGGCTCGCCGATTGCGACTCGATCCTGGTCACCCAAGGCGAGCACGGCATGACGCTGGTGCCGCGCAACGGCGACGCCGTTCACGTTCCGGCGTTTCCGGTCAAAGTGCGCGACGTCTCCGGCGCCGGCGACACCGTCGCCGCGGCGCTCGCGGTATCTCTCGCCACGGGCGCGGACTGGGACACGGCGCTGCGCATGGCGAGTGCCGCGGCCGCCGTTGCCGTCGGCAAGCAGGGCACCGCCAGCGTGAGTGTGGCCGAGCTGAAGCGAAAGATATTGCCGCATGCCTCTCTCGCGGCCGAAGAGAAGATCGTGCTCGAGCCCGGCGCGCTCGAGGCGCAGCTCGCGGAATGGAAGAAGCAAGGGCAGCGCGTCGGCTTCACCAATGGCTGCTTCGACATCCTGCATCCCGGCCACGTCAAGGTGCTGACAGCGGCGCGCTCCGCCTGCGACCGCCTGATCGTGGGGCTCAACAGCGACGCCTCGGTGCGGCGGCTGAAGGGCGCCGACCGCCCCGTTCAGGACGAGCGAGCGCGTGCGGAAGTGCTGGCGGCGCTCGAAGCCGTCGATCTCGTCGTTATTTTCGATGAGGATACGCCGATCGACCTGATCACCCGCATCAAGCCGAGCGCGCTGATCAAAGGGGGCGATTACACCCGCGAGCAGGTGGTCGGCCATGAGGTCGTCGAGGCCGCGGGCGGGACGGTGGTGCTGGTCGACATCCTCCAGGGTTTCAGCACGACCGCGCTGGTTCATCGCGCGCGGGGAGAGGGCAAGTGACGACGCTCGCCGGGGAGACAACCGGCCAGGTGCTGTGGCGGCGTCTGCGCAGTCCGGCGGCCTGGTCCGAGACGGTCGATCTGTTTGCGATCCTGACTGCGGCCTCGCTGCCATGGTCGACGTCGCTTGCGGCGATCTTCAATGTCCTGATGCTGCTCTGCATGGTGCCGTTCCTCGATGTCGGGGCATTCCTGCAGTCGCTGAAGCGCCCGATCTCAGCAGCGCCGATCGCGCTGTTCCTGCTCGCGCTTGTGGGAACGCTGTGGTCGGATGTCGCCTGGGGCGCGCGCTTCTACGCGGTCAATCCGACCGTCAAGCTGCTGGTGCTGCCGGTCCTGCTCTATCATTTTGCGCGCTCGCCGCGCGGACATTGGGTGTTCGTCGCCTTCCTAATGTCCTGCGCGCTGTTGTCGGTGATGTCCTGGCTCGTCGCCTTCTACCCAGACCTCGCGCTCAAATCCGACCGCGTCGAGCGCGGCATCTTCGTCAAGAACTACATCGACCAGAGCCAGGAGTTCACGCTCTGCGCGGTCGCGCTCGCCTATCCGATCGTGCAGTTGCTGCGCCAGAAGCGCTACTGGATCGCCGCGCTGCTTACGGCGCTTGCGCTCGCCTTCTTCGTCAACATGGCGTTCGTGGTGGTGTCGCGCACCGCGCTCCTCACCATTCCGATCCTGTTCGGTGTGTTTGCGTTGCTTCATCTGAGATGGCGCAGCATCGGGATCATCTCCGCCGCCCTGCTCGCGGGCGCGGTTCTCGCCTGGCAGGCCTCGCCGCAATTGCGCAAGACCGCCGAAAGCTTTGCTAGCGACTACACACGCTATGTCGAAAAAGGCGCGGCGACCTCGGCCGGGTTGCGGCTCGAATTCTGGCGAAAATCCCTCGGCTTCTTCGCGGAGGCGCCGGTCAAGGGGCACGGCACCGGCTCGACGCGTGGATTGTTCGAGCGGGCCGCGACGCCCGGCGATCAGAACCTGGCGTCCGCCGAGGTGATCGGCAACCCGCATAACCAGACGCTGAACGTGGCCGTGCAATGGGGCATGATCGGGGTCGCCGCTCTCTACGCCATCTGGATCCTGCATCTGCTGTTGTTTCGCGGCGACGGGCTCGCAAACTGGGTCGGCCTCCTGGTCGTGGTCCAGAACGTCTTCACCTCACTGTTCAACTCCCATCTGTTCGACTTCCACGAGGGCTGGATGTACGTCATCGGTGTCGGCGTTGCCGGCGGCATGGTGATCCGGGCCCAGCAGGCCGGGGCGAAAGCGGCGGAAGCCGGTCCCTGAACGGCCGGCCGGATGGCAAACCTTGACTGACAAGCCTTGACTGGCATGTCCGGCCGAGATGGGTTATCAGCGCGATCAGGTTGCATCTAACTGGATTTTCGGTCAGCGGATGACGCGTCTTTCGCATCTCACCTTGCGCAATTTCATGATCGCGCTCCACGACCTGCTGGCGACCACGGCGGCGCTGTTCGCCGCCTTCTATCTGCGCTTCGAGGGCGGCGACGGCTTCTTCGACCGCCTGCCGCTGCTGATTCAGATCCTGCCCTATTTTCTCGCCTTCAGCGTGGTCGTGTTCTTCGTCTTCAACTTGACCACGACGAAATGGCGCTTCATCTCGCTGCCCGACGCGCTGAACATCATTCGCGTCGCCACCGTGCTGACGGTTGCGCTCCTGGCGCTCGACTACATCTTCGTCGCCCCCAACGTCCGTGGCGCCTTCTTCCTCGGCAAGGTGACCATCGTCCTCTACTGGTTCCTCGAGATCTCCTTCCTCAGCGCGTTGCGCATGGCCTACCGCTATTTCCGCTATACGCGGGTTCGGCGTCACGCCCGCACCGGAGATGCCGCGCCGACGCTGCTGATCGGCCGCGCCGCGGATGCCGAGGTGCTGTTGCGCGGAATCGAGAGCGGGGCGATCAAGCGCATCTGGCCGGTCGGCGTGCTGTCGCCGTCGAGTTCCGATCGCGGCCAGTTCATCCGCAACGTCCCGGTTCTGGGCGGCGTCGACGACATCGAGGATGTCATCGCCGACTTCACCAAGCGCGGCAAGGGGATCGCGCGCGTCGTGATGACGCCGACGGCATTCGAGCCGGAGGCCCATCCCGAATCGATCCTGATGCGGGCGCGCAAGCTCGGCGTGATCGTGAGCCGCATGCCCTCGCTCGAGAGCGGCGATACGCCACGGCTCACGGCCGTCGCCGTCGAGGACCTGCTGCTGCGGCCGAGCGAAAAGATCGACTATGCGCGGCTCGAGGCCCTGATCGAGGGCAAGGCGGTGATCGTCACCGGCGGAGGCGGCTCGATCGGTTCCGAGATCTGCGAGCGTGTCGTCGCGTTCGGCGCCGCGCGCCTTCTGATCGTGGAAAATTCCGAGCCGGCGCTCTACGCGATCACGGAAACGCTCGCTGCGCTCGGCACTGCTGCTTCGATCGAAGGGCGGATCGCCGACATCCGCGACCGGGAGCGCATCATGCGCCTGATGGCCGAGTTCAAGCCGGACATCGTGTTCCATGCCGCCGCGCTCAAGCACGTGCCGATCCTCGAGCGCGACTGGAGCGAGGGCGTCAAGACCAACATCTTCGGCTCGATCAACGTTGCCGATGCCGCGCACAGCGCCGGCGCCGAAGCCATGGTGATGATCTCGACCGACAAGGCGATCGAGCCGGTGTCGATGCTCGGCCTGACCAAGCGCTTCGCCGAGATGTATTGCCAGGCGCTCGATCATGATCTTGCGGCGGGTCACGGCGGCGCCAGGCGGTCGATGCGGCTGATCTCGGTCCGGTTCGGTAACGTGCTAGCGTCGAACGGCTCGGTGGTGCCGAAGTTCAAGGCCCAGATCGATGCCGGCGGTCCCGTGACGGTCACGCATCCCGACATGGTCCGCTACTTCATGACCATCCGCGAGGCCTGCGATCTCGTCATCACGGCGGCAACGCATGCGCTCGGAACGCAGCGCTCGGACGTGTCCGTCTACGTGCTCAACATGGGCCAGCCGGTGAAGATCGTCGATCTCGCCGAGCGCATGATCCGTCTCTCGGGCCTGCAACCCGGCTACGACATCGAAATCGTGTTCACGGGCATGCGGCCCGGCGAACGCCTGCACGAAATCCTGTTCGCCTCCGAAGAGCCTACCCGCGAGATCGGCGTCGCCGGCATCATGGCCGCGCAGCCGAACGAGCCGCCGATGCAGACGCTGCGCAAATGGATTGCGGCGCTGGAGCAGGCGATCGCGCGCGACGATCGGGCCACCATCAGGACCATCCTGAAGGACGCGATTCCGGAATTCGGGTCGACCGCGGCCTGATCATGCAGCCTCGAGGCAAGATCGTCGTGGCGAGCCAGCATTACCCGCCTGATCCGAGCACGACGGCGACGATCATGGCCGAGATCGCCTGCCGCATCGCCGGGGATCACGAGGTCGTGGTGCTGTCGGGCTCACCGGGCGCGTTGCCGGCCTCGCAGACCGGCCCGGGCAAGCCGCGGGTCGTCTTCGTCAAGAACCGGATGGCGGGCAAGGCGGCGCTGGTGCGGCGCGGCGCCTCCGAACTGCTGTTCGCGGCGCGCACGTTCCTGGCGTTGACACGGGAGCTGAGGGGAGGTGACGTCGTGCTCACCGTCACCGCGCCGTTCATGCTGCCTTACGCGGTCGCGGCGGCGGCAAGGCTGAAGCGCGCGCGCTCGGCGCTGATCATGCACGACCTCTTCCCCGACGTGCTGGTGATGGCGGGCCTGCTGAAGCCCGGTTCAATCGTGGCCATGACGATGCGCGCCGCCAACAGTCTGATGTTCCGCGCGCTCAATGCCGTCATCACCATCGGCCGCGATGCAAAACGGCCGCTGCTGAGCTATTCCGGCATGACACCAAACAAGATCCGCTTCATCCCGAACTGGGCGACGCTCGTGGCCGCACCCCGGCCGGTGACGGCGGATAATCCGTTCCGCAAAGCGCTCTCGGCGGATTTCGTTGTCGGCCTGTCGGGGAATCTCGGCTTCACCCATGATCCGGAGATCGTGTTCGAGGCGGCGCGCCTTTTGAGGGCCGAGCCTGGCATCCATTTCCTGCTCTCCGGCTGGGGCATCGGCTTCGAGCGGTTGAAGCAGTTGCAGGCCGAAGCGAACTTGCCCAATGTCTCCTTCGTGGGGCGGGTCGAGGATGCCGAGCTCGAGGCCTTCCTGGCGGCGGCCAATCTGTGGATCATTCCGTACCGGAAGGACGTTGCGGGGGTGTCGGTGCCGAGCCGTTTCTACAATCTGCTGGCCGTCGGCCGTCCCGTGGTGCTGGTCTCCGAACCGGAGGCCGAGGCCGCGTTGACGGTGGTGGAGAACGGGCTGGGCTGGGTCGTGACGCCAGGCCATGCCGATCAGCTGGCCGAGGCGATCCGCGCGGCGTCTTGCTCCGACGGTGTCACCATTGCGGAGCGCGCGGTGAAGGCGGCGGCGAAGTTCGATCGCGTTACCGCGATGAACGCCTATGCCGCCCTGATCGACGAATTGTTGCGCAACCCCGAACTGGTGGAACAGCGATGAACGAGCACAAGCCAGTCGTGCTGGTGACGGGTGCGAGCGGTTTCGTCGGCCGTCATGTCGTGCCCGCGCTGGCGCGCGAGGGGTGGTCGGTCCGCCGCGCGGTGCGCAGGCCGGAAGGCATCGACGACGAGGTCGTGATCGAAACGATCGGCCCCGAAACCGACTGGCAGGCCGCGCTTGAAGGCGTCGACGCCGTCGTTCATCTCGCCGCGCGGGTGCATCACAAGCACGAGGAGCATGCGGTCCAGCTCTATCGCAACGTCAACATTGCCGGCACGCTGCACCTGGCGGGTAGCGCGGCGACGGCCGGGGTGCGCCAGTTCATCTTCATCAGCACCGTTCTCGTGCACGGTCGCACCAATGACGGCCGCGCGCCGTTCAGCGAGGACGATGTCCTGACGCCGCGCGGTCTCTACGGCATGTCCAAGGCCGCGGCCGAAGCGGGCTTGAAGACGTTGGCGCGCGACAGCGCCATGAAGATCTCGGTGATCAGGCCGCCGCTGGTCTATGGTGCGGGCGCCAAGGGCAATTTCGCGCTGCTGACGCGTGCAGTGAGCCTCGGGCTGCCGCTGCCCTTTGCCACGATCCGCAATCACCGCGCCTTCCTTGCCGTGCAGAACCTGTCGTCGTTCATCCTGCGCCGGCTCTCTCAGCCAGACCCCGCGAGCAATTTCGAGATCTTCCTGGTGGCCGACAGGGAGCAGGTCTCCACGCCCGAGTTCATCGCGCGTCTGGCCAAGGCTGCCGGCAAGAACTCGCGGCTGTTCGGCATGCCGCCCGACCTGCTCGGGACGCTGCTGAGAGTGATGGGCCGGCAGGATACGCATGACAGCCTGATCGGTTCGCTCGAGCTCAACCTGTCCAAGGCGATTGCGACCGGGTGGCAGCCGCCGGTGTCTCTCGACGAGGGGCTGCGGCTGGCGCTGGCGGCTCAGGACGCCTGAGGACGGGAGAACCGCCGCAGCACAACGCCGATCGCGATAGCGCCCGCCAGCAGCGCGATCAACGTGATCGTCACCGAGCCCGCGCGAGCGGTGGCGATGGCAAGCCCCGCGAGCACGAGATTGAGCGCGAACACCTCGCCGATCACGCGGGAGACCGTGAAGCCGCGGTCGGTGGCGCGCTGGTAGAAATGCGAGCGATGCGCCGACCAGAATTGCTCGCGCCTGGCGATGCGCCGGAACAGCGTGATGGTGGAATCCACGAGGTAATAGGCCGGCAGCAACAGCGCCGCGGCGGGCTGCCCGCGCCAAGCGAGCTCGAGCAGGCACCAGCCGAGCAAAAGGCCGATCGGCAGGCTGCCAACATCGCCCAGGAAGACTTTTGCGACCGGCTTGTTGAACGGCGCAAAGCCGAGCATGGCGCCGCACAGCGCCGCGGCGATCAGCGCGGCCGGCCACGACAGATCGCCGAGCAGTCCCAGCAGCAGCAGCGCCGCGGTGACCGGCACCACTTCCGCCACCGTCATCAGGTCGAGCCCGTCCATGAAGTTGACGAGGTTCACGAACCACACGCCCGCCAGCAGGATCAGTCCGCGCTCCAGGGCGAGCGGCAGCGCCGGCACGATGCGCGCGGTCTCGGGCGTGGTGAACACGACGGCGCCGACGGCTGCGGCCTGCAGCACGAGCCGTACCAGCACCGGCAGCGACTTGATGTCGTCGGCAAATCCGACCACGGCGATCAAGACCGTCGCAGCGATCAGCGCCGGCGGAATCGCGACGTTCGCCCAGACTGCCCAGGCTGATGCGACCAGCAGCGTCGCTGATATCACGGCAATGCCCGCACCCTGCGGGGTCGGGATGCGATGAGAGGACCGCGCGTTGGGCCGCGCCAATGCGTAACGCTGGAGCAGGGGGCGGCTGGCCCAGGTGATGACGCCCGACACCAGCGCGGCAATCGCAACGGCAAGCAGCGAGGGGACGGCGCCGAGCGCATCGATGGCCGCGCTCACTCCGGCACTCCGAGCGGCGCCGATCCCTGCGCGGCTTTCTCAGCGCTGAGGATCCAGACCAGACCGCCGATCGCGCCGACGATGAAGTACACGGCGCCGAACAGCAGCGAGACGTTGACGCCCTCGTTTGCGGCCAGGCCCGCGAAGCCGAACGCGAGGCCCATGGTGGCTTCCCGCACGCCCCAGCCGGCGATCGAGATCGGCATCATCGTGATCAGCATCACCGGTGGCACCAGCATAAAGACGTCGCTGAATCCGACCGGCGCGGCGATCGACTGCACGACGCACCAGGCGACCACGACGGCCAGCACATGCACGGCGAGCGACAGGATCACGACGGCCGGTCCGCGCGAGCGGCTGAAGATCACGCGGTTGGCGATCACGGCACAGGCGTGGATGTGATGCGTGGCCCACCAGGTTTTCAGCCAGTGCCATTTCAGCGCGCCGAAGACCAGGAAGCCGAGGCCACCCGCGAGCGCCGCGAGGTCGACGAGCAGCAGCGCCGAGCGCCCGTGCGGATCAGCGATGAGGCCGTAGCTCCAGGGCAGGCTCGCGACGATCATGATCGCGAGCGCGATCAAACCGATCGCGCGGTCGACGAAGATCGAGTAGGTCGCAGCGCGCCAGCCGGCGCCGGCGCGCGCGACGAGCCACAGCCGGACCGCATCGCCGCCGATCGCCGAGGGCAGGGTCTGGTTGAAGAACGATCCGATCACGTTGTAGCGCATGGCCCGGCCGAGCTCGAGCGGGGCGCCGCATGCGGCGCTGATCTCGCGCCAACGCAACACGCCGACGAAGATTTGCAGGAACGTGACGGCGATCGCCAAGCCGATCCAGAACAGGCTGGTCACGGTGAAGCGCGAAAACAGTTCGGACAGATCGACCTTGCGCAGCGCCAGGTATAGCAGCGCTCCGGAAATCAGGATCTTGGCCGTCGACAGCAGGATTCGGCGCATTTCGCCCGCATGAACAAGGGTTTTGAAGCAACCCGACGCAAGGCGCCGAATTCGGCCGCTTTGGTATGGTTTTGGCGCCGATCTTGCAATAGCGGTGATCAGGAGCCCGCATGCAGGGCGGCGGGGCTATTGCGGCCCCGTCGATGCGGAGGCTAAAGAGGCGCCGCGGGCGAAAGATCGAGCGACGGATCGGGCGAAGCGGTCCTTGGGAACAGGATGAGGGTCACCGCAGATCGTCCGGCTGCCGCAAATGCGCCGTCTAAGGTCTACAATGTCGGCAACCACCACCCGGAAGAGCTGATGCACGTCGTCGGAGTTCTGGAGCCGGAGCTGGGTCGGACGGCGATCAAAGAATTGCTGCCGAGAGACCTTTTGGAAACGTCCGCGGATGTCGAGGATCTGATGCGCGATACCGGCTTTGCACCGTCAACGCCGATCGCGCACGGAATTCGTAATTTTGTCACCTGGTATCGGAACGACCTCAAGGTTTGAAATGACGATGGACAAACGCATTATTCCCCTGATCATGTGCGGCGGTGCTGGAACGCGGCTGTGGCCTGCTTCGCGCGAGGTGCGGCCGAAGCAGTTCCTGCCGCTGTTCGGCACGCGCTCGACCTTCCAGGACACGCTGTTGCGCGTCTCGGAGGCCTCGCTGTTCGATCGCCCGATCGTCATCACCAATGCTTCCTACCGCTTCATGGTGCTGGAGCAGCTCGCCGACATCGGCATCGAGGCCGACGTGATCCTCGAGCCGATGCGGCGCGATTCCGGTCCTGCGATCGCCGCCGGCGCGGTGTTCGCGCAGAACCGCGCCAGTGAGGCGATCGTGCTCGCGCTCGCCGCCGACCACGTGGTGCAGGACAATGCCGCCTTCGTCGCGGCGTGCCGCCAGGGCCTCACCGCCGCGAGCGCCGGGCGCATCGTCACCTTCGGCGTCAAGCCGGAACGGCCTGCGACCGAATACGGCTATATCAGCCCGGGCGAGGTCATTTCCGGCGAGGTGCACGCGGTCGCGCGCTTCGTCGAAAAGCCGGATGCGGTGAAGGCGGCCGACTACCTAAATTCCGGCTATCTCTGGAACAGCGGCAACTTCATGTTTCCAGCCAGCGTCCTGCTGGACGAATACCGCAAGGTCGATGCGGCGAGCGTGGAGACCATCTCCAATGCCGTGACCAATGCCGGTCGCGATCTCGGCTTCGTGACGCTGGAGCCCGAGGCGTTCGGCGCGGCCAAGGCGATCTCGATCGACTATGCGGTGATGGAGAAGACCGCGCGCGCCGCGGTCGTGCCGGTGTCCTGCGGCTGGTCCGACGTCGGCTCCTGGCACGCGGTGTGGGAATTGTCGGACAAGGACGCCCAAGGCAATGCTTCGCATGGCAGTGCGGTGTTCGAGGATTCCCGCAACTGCAACGTCACCACCGATGCTGCGCTGGTCGCGCTCGAAGGGGTCGACGATCTTATCGTGGTGGCGACCGCGGACGCAGTGCTGGTCTCGCGCCAGAAGGATGCCAACGGGCTCAAGCGGCTGGTCACGAAACTCAAGGCGGTCGCGCCGAAGGTCACCGAGGAGCACCTCAAGGTGCATCGGCCCTGGGGTAGCTATCAGTCGGTCGACAATGGCGAGCGCCACCAGGTCAAGCGCATCGTGGTGAAGCCGGGCGGACGTCTGTCGCTGCAGAAGCACCATCATCGCGCCGAGCACTGGATCGTGGTCCGCGGCACCGCCCGCGTCACCGTCAACGAGACCGTCAAAAGCGTGCACGAGAACGAGTCGATCTACATCCCGATGGGCGCGGTACACCGGATGGAGAATCCCGGTAAAATCATGCTGGAGCTGATCGAGGTCCAGACGGGAAGCTATCTCGGCGAAGACGACATCATCCGGATTGAAGACGACTATCAAAGGTCGTAACCACCACACTCCGAATCACGCGACCCGGGCCAAAAGAGTGGTCTCTTCCAGAGGCTTAAGGCCCGGGGAACGTGTAACTGTTTGAATCAAATCGTGTCCGGACCGCTAGCTCCGCATTCGCCACAAATGTGGCGTCCGTGCTAGAAGCGCCCCGGGGATTTGCGTTGAATCGGGGTTTGCTCAAATGAGTTCCACAGGATCTGCACCGGCAAAGGCCGGCTTGCGCGTCGGCGTCATTGGCGCCGGCGTGATGGGCAGCAACCACGCGCGCGTGCTCGCGGGTCTTCCCGGCGTCAGCCTCGTCGGCGTCGTCGATCCTTCGCCGGCACATCGCACGCGGGCGATGGAGCTTGCCAATTGCGCGAGCTTTGAGACGCTCGACCAGCTGCTGGCCGAAGGCGTCGATGCCGTCACCATTGCGGCGCCCACTCATCTGCATCACGAGGTCTCGCTCGCCTGCATCGCCAGGAACATTCACGTGATGGTCGAGAAGCCGATTGCGTCCACGGTCGCGGAAGGCCGCGAGATCGTCACGGCTGCGCAAAAGGCCGGCGTGACGCTGATGGTCGGTCATGTCGAGCGCTTCAATCCAGCCGTTGCCGCCGTCAAGCAGGCGATCGCGGGCGAGGATATTCTGTCGATCGCGATCACGCGCGTCGGCCCATTTCCGCCGCGCATGTCCAATGTCGGCGTCGTCATCGATCTTGCCGTGCACGACATCGATCTGATCCGCTGGTTCACCGAGTCCGACATCGTCGAGGTGCAGCCGCAATTGTCGAGTGCGGTCGCCGAGCGCGAGGACATCGCGCTCTTGCAGTTCCGCACCGCCAACGGCGTGCTCGCGCACATCAACACCAACTGGCTGACCCCGTTCAAGGCGCGCAGCGTCACGGTCGCGACCCGCGGCAAATACGTGATGGGCGATCTCCTGACGCGCCAGGTCACCGAATGTTTCGGCTTCAAGCCTGACGGCAGCTATTCGATGCGGCATCTTCCGGTCGGCCATGACGAGCCGCTCCGCGCCGAACTGATCGCGTTCCTCAAGGCCGTGCGCAACGGCGAGACGCCGGCGGTCACCGGCGACGAAGGCGTCGCCAGCCTCGAGATCGCGACGCAGTGCCTGGAAACGCCGTCGCGGCCCGCCGCCAAGTCGTCCGCCCTCAAGGGCCCGCGCCGCGTCGCCGGCTGATCCCATTCCATGTTGACCGATCAAAACCCGCAAGGCGCCATGAACCAGCATCTGCGTTCCGAACCCATTCCCTTCATCGACGTCGCCTCGCAGCGCCGCCGGCTCGGCGACTCGCTCGATGCCGCCGTGAAGCGCGTTCTCGATCATTGTCAGTTTGTCAACGGCCCTGAAGTCGCCGAGCTCGAGAAGCAGCTTGCAGCCTATTGCGGCGCCAAGCATGTCATCGGTTGCGCCAGCGGCACCGATGCGATCCTGATGGTGATGATGGCGAAGAATGTCGGGCCGGGCGACGGCGTGCTGTGTCCGTCCTTCACCTTCATCGCGACGGCTTCGCCCGTGGCCCGGACCGGCGCGACGCCGGTTTATGTCGACGTCGACGAAGCGACCTTCAACATGAGCCCGGAATCGCTCAAGCGCGGCATCGCGACCGCCCGCAAGGCCGGCCTCAAGCCGGTCGCGGTGATTCCGGTCGATTTGTTCGGCCAGCCGGCCGATCACGACGCTATCGCGGAGATCGCCAAGGCCGAAGGCCTGTTCGTGCTCGATGACGCTGCGCAGGGTTTTGGCGCGAGCTACAAGGGCCGCAAGCTCGGCACCTTTGGGCTCGCCACCGCGACCAGCTTCTTTCCCGCGAAGCCGCTCGGCTGCTTCGGCGACGGCGGCGCGATCTTCACCGATGACGACGAGCTCGCGGCGACGCTGCGCAGCATCCGCGTGCACGGGCAGGGCGTCGACAAATACGACAACGTCCGCCTCGGCCTGACCGGCCGGCTCGATACCATGCAGGCCGCCATCCTGATCGAGAAGCTGAAGATCTTCGACGACGAGATCGCCGCCCGCAACAAGGTCGTGGAGCGCTACGCACGCGGTCTCAGCAATGTGGTCACGGTGCCGCGCGTGGCGCGCGGCAATACGTCGGTCTGGGCGCAGTACACGATCCGCCTCCCTGAGGGTACCGACCGCGACGGCTTTGCCGCCGCGCTGAAGGCCCAGGGCGTGCCGACGGCGATCTACTACGGCAAGTCGATGCATCAGCAGACGGCCTACAAGCAGTACCCGGTCGCCGAGGGCGGCCTGCCGGGCTGCGAGAGCCTGTCGCAGGACGTCATCAGCCTGCCGATGCATGCCTATTTGACCGAAGCCGATCAGGAGCGAATCATCGCGGCCGTGCGCGGCGCGCTTTCAGCCTGATTTCCCCGTTTTGCTGCGCGAGCTCTTCCTTTAGAAGGGAACGATGCTCGGACGTATCTTCACGGTTGGTGGCTACACGCTGCTCTCGCGGCTGACGGGATTTGCCCGCGACATCATGCTTGCGGCGATTCTCGGCGCCGGCCCCGTGGCCGACGCCTTTTTCGTGGCGCTGCGGCTGCCCAACCATTTCCGTGCGATCTTCGCCGAGGGGGCCTTCAACGCCGCCTGGGTGCCGGCCTATGCGCACGTCCATGGCGAGCGCGGGGAGGGGGCGGCAAGATTGTTCGCCGACCGCATCTTCACGCTGCTGCTGGCCTCGCAGGTGGTGCTGCTGATCGTCGCCTGGCTGTTCATGCCGCAAGCCATGAGCATTCTGGCGCCCGGCTTCTCCGAGGACGCCGAGCAACGCAAGCTCGCGATCGAGCTCACACGTATCACCTTTCCCTATCTGCTGCTGATCACGCTGGTGACGCTCTATGGCGGCATGCTCAACGTGATGCAGCGCTTCGCGAGCGCCGCGGCCGCGTCGATCTTCCTCAACATCTCGATGATGATGACGCTGGCGCTTGCCGCCTGGTTTCCCAGCGCGGGCCACGCCGCCGCCTGGGGCGTCCTCATCTCCGGCTTCCTGCAATATGTCCTGCTCGCCGGCGATCTCGCCCGCCATGGCGGCCTGCCGCGCTTTGCGCCGCTCAAGCTCGACGAAGACGTCCGCGCATTCTTTAGGGCACTCGGGCCGGCGACGCTGGGCTCGATGGGCACGCAGCTCGCGCTGTTTGCCGACACCATCATCGCGACTTTCCTGCCGGCGGGCGCTCTGTCGGCGCTGTATTATGCCGACCGTCTCAACCAGCTCCCGATCGGCGTGATCGGCATTGCCATCGGCACGGTGCTGCTGCCGGAGATGTCGCGGCGGATCACGGCTAACGATCATGACGGCGCGATGAAGGCGCAGCGCCGCGCCTTCGATTTCACGCTGCTGTTCTCGGTGCCGTTCGTCGCCGCCTTCCTCACCGTGCCCGACGCGATCATGCGCGCGCTGTTCGCCCGCGGTGCGTTCTCGAAAGCCGATGCCGCCGCTGCCGGCGCCACGCTCGCGGCCTATGCCATCGGCCTCATTCCTTTCGTACTGATCCGCAGCGCGGTCGCGACCTTCTACGCGCGCAAGGACACGGCGACGCCGGTGCGGGCGTCGCTGACCGGCATCGCGGTCAACGTCGCCTTGAAAATTGCCTTGATGGGATCGCTGGCCCAGATCGGGCTTGCGCTGGCTACTGCCGTCGGCGTGTGGACCAACCTGCTGCTGGTGCTGTTCTTCGCGGTGCGGCGAGGCTTTCTCGTGCTGGACCGCGCCTGGCTGTTGTCGCTCGTCAAATTCCTGCTGACCGGGATTATCCTGGCCGCCGCCTTCTGGCTCATCGCGCGCTTCAGCAGTCCTTCGTTGGGCTTGATGCACTTCCGGGACGAATTGACGCTGCTTCTGCTGGCCGTCGGAGGCACGATCGTCTATGCGCTCGCCACCCTTGCGCTGTTCGGGCGCCGCTGGCTGGTCTCACTGGTGCGGGGTTAACTTTTTCATATTTTTGACGGCTCGACCTTGTCGGCACGGGCCAGTCTCGATCTTCCTTGGATGGACACATCTCGAAGTGCGGCGGATGGACCCCGCACAATTGACGTGATGCCGTCACCTTGAGCCGCCAAAATTCGAACCAGGAGCACTGTTTATGAGGATCACCGTCGAAACCAACGTAGCAGCCCCCATCGATCAGGTCTGGCGCGCTTATACGACGCCGGCCGACATCATGAAGTGGAACGCCGCGTCCGACGACTGGCATACGACCAAGGCGACCGTCGACCTGCGAGAAGGCGGTGTCTTCTCCTCGCGCATGGAGGCCAAGGACGGCAGCATGGGCTTTGACTTCGCCGGTACCTACACGAAAATCATCGAGCACAAGCGGATCGAATACGCGTTCGGCGAGCGAAAAGCCGAAGTCGAGTTTGTGCCCGACCCGAAGGGCGTTCTGGTCCGGGTTGTCTTCGATGGCGAATCGACGCACTCGGTCGAGCAGCAGCAAGGCGGTTGGCAGGCAATCCTCGACAATTTCGCACGATACGTGGAAGCGAAGCAGACGAAGTCGTGAAGGGCGTTGACGGGCGTCGTCGGCTTCGGCGCCCGGCACCCTCAGGTAGGGACTCGCCTCCAGGATGCAGCGAACCTCTACACATCTCTTGATTTTGCGCGATTGCTGTGGTAATCGCGTCGCATGATCAAATCAGTGCGCAAACTCAACCGCAACCACATGACCCGCTTCGGCTGGGCCGTGGAAGGAGTCGCGCGCTAAGAATTCGACGACGACATCTTTCCACCAGGCCCCGCCGGCATCGGACGGGGCCTTTTGTTTGGCCACGCTTCCCTGCCGGCACAACAGCAGGAGCGTCCGATGCCACCCCAACAGACGAACATCACATCCGAGGCCGAGGGACTCTCCCTCGAACTTGCGTCGACGCGCAGCATCCCAGGCTTGCTCGCGCGATACTGGCGTGCGCTCCAGGACTGGCGCTGGCGGCAGGGTCCACAAATCGCCTTGCAGGACCTGAGTGACAGGGAGCTGATGGATATCGGCCTGACGCGTGGCGAGGTCGACTACATCTCGCCGGAACGGGCTATCGACAGGCTGAGGGATAATGCGAGGACCCTGTGGGGCCGCGGTGGGATGTGACAGACCAGCGGTCCTGCCGACCTTCGCAGCGACAAGGAGAGGAAGCGACCATGATGTCGCATGCGCCGAGGGCCCCGGCGGATTTGGAAATCCGCCGATTGACTGTCGATGATCTCGACCTCTTTCGTGACATTCGCGCGGAGGCGCTTCGGACGCACCCTCAAACATTTGGTTCTGCCGAAGAGGACGAGGGCGGAGAGGCGATGCTGACTGCCTATCGGCATTGGCTCAGCGGGGCGATCCTTGGCGCCCTCTGGCGGGGAAATCTGATCGGAGTCGCGGGCTTCTACGTGTCGCCAGCTCTTCGGTCGCAGCATAGGGGTCACATCTTCACGGTTTACGTGAGGAAAGATGGCCGAGGTAAAGGAATCGGAGATCGACTCATCAAGGAGCTTCTTGACCATGCCAAGGCACGCGTCGAGCAGGTACATCTTGAGGTCCTGCTCGAAGCAACCGCTGCAATCAGGACCTACAAGCGCAACGGATTCGAGGTCTACGGCACGGATCCCGCTGCAGTCCGTATTGGTCATATCACGTATGACAAATACCTCATGGTCAGGAAATTCAGCCATTGAGGCGCGGGGTCGCCCGAAGCCCCGAGGGCGGCTTCGAATCATCGGCCTTGACAGGCGCGGCCCGTCTAAACCCGTTTGCCTTGCCAGTTTTTCCACGGCAATATGCCGGCAAAACAACCATGAGAAACGGGACGAGAAAATGGCGGCTCCCATCAAGTTCGGCGTTGGCCAAAGCGTGTTGCGCAAGGAGGATGACGCGCTCATCCGCGGCAAGGGCCGCTATACCGACGATTATGCGCCGCAGGCCGCTTTGCGCTGCCTGATGCTGCGCTCGCCGCATGCGCATGCCAAATACACCATCGATGCGAGTCGCGCCCGCACCCTTCCCGGCGTCGCGCTGATCCTGACTGCCGACGACGTCAAGGATCTCGGCAATCTGCCCTGCCTGTTTAATCTCGAGACTGATCCCTTCACCGGCCCGCCTTACCCGATCCTCGCCAAGGACGAGGTACGCCATGTCGGCGATTCCATCGCCTTTGTGGTCGCCGAGACCATCGACCAGGCCCGCGACGCGATCGAGGCGATCGAGGTCAAATGGAGCCCGCTGCCGGCGGTAACCGGCGTCGTCAACGCCGTGAAGAAGGGCGCAGCCTTGGTCTGGCCGGACAAGCCCGGCAACGTGCTGTTCGACGTCTCGATCGGTGACAAGAAAGCGACTGAAGCGGCCTTTGCCAAAGCGCATGCGGTGGCCGAGATCTCGATCGTCAATCCGCGCGTGGTGGCGAACTTCATGGAGACGCGCGCGGCGGTGTGCGAATACGACGCGAAGCGCGACCATTTGACGCTGACGGTCGGCAGCCAGGGCAGCCATCGCCTGCGTGATATCCTCTGCCAGAACGTGCTCAACATCCCGACCGACAAGATGCGGGTGATCTGCCCCGACGTCGGCGGCGGCTTCGGCACGAAACTGTTTCCCTATCGGGAATACGCCCTCCTGGCAGTCGCCGCCCGTAAGCTGAAGAAGGCGGTGAAATGGGCGGCCGACCGCACCGAGCATTTCATGGGCGACGCGCAGGGCCGTGACAACGTCACCACCGCGAAGATGGCGCTGGCCGAGGACGGCAAGTTCCTCGCGATGGATTGCGACCTGATGGGCGACATGGGCGCGTATCTGTCGACCTTCGGGCCCTATATCCCGCATGGCGGCGCCGGCATGCTGCCGGGCCTGTACGACATCCAGGCGTTCCACTGCCGTGTGCGCACTGTCTTCACCAACAGCGTGCCGGTCGATGCCTATCGCGGCGCCGGGCGGCCTGAGGCTGCTTACGTCATCGAACGCCTGGTGGACGCCTGCGCGCGAAAACTCGACATGACGGTGGATGCCATCCGCCGCAAGAATTTCATCCAGCCGAAGGCGCTGCCCTACAAGACCGCGACCGGCAAGGTCTACGATTCCGGCGACTTTGCCGCGCATCTGAAGCGCGCGATGGAGATCGCCGAGTGGAAGGATTTTGGCAAGCGTGCCAAGGCGGCCAAGAAGAACGGCCTGATCCGCGGCATCGGACTTGCGAGCTATGTCGAGGTCTGCGGCACCATGGGCGAGGAGACCGCCAATGTGCGGATGGACCCCAATGGCGATATCACGGTCCTGATCGGCACCCAGTCGAGCGGGCAGGGCCATCAGACGGCCTATGCGCAGATCGTTGCCGAGCAGTTCGGCGTGGCGCCCGAGCGCGTGCACGTCCACCAGGGCGACACCGAGATGATCGCCACGGGCCTCGGCACCGGCGGCTCGGCTTCGATCCCGTCGGGCGGTGTCAGCGTCGAGCGCGCGACCCGCGAGCTCGGGCAGAAGCTGAAGGAAATCGCGGCCCAGGCGCTGGAAGGCAGCGCCGGCGACCTCGAGATCACCGACGGCATTGTGCGCATCGCCGGCACCGACCGCTCGATCTCGTTCGCCGATCTCGCCAAGCGACCCGGCGCGGATCCCTCGAAGCTGAACGCGAGCGCGACCTTCGCCAGCGCCGACGGCACCTATCCCAACGGCACCCATGTCGCGGAGGTCGAGATCGATCCGGCCACCGGCATCATCAAAATCGTCAACTACGTGATCGTCGACGATTTCGGCATGACGCTCAATCCGCTGCTGCTGGCCGGCCAGGTCCATGGCGGCGCCATGCAGGGCATCGGCCAGGCGCTGATGGAGCAGGTGGTCTATGGCGCGGGCGACGGCCAGCTCGTCACCGCGACCTTCATGGACTACGCGCTGCCGCGCGCGGCGGACGGGCCGGCCTTCGTGTTCGAGACCGCCAACGTTCCCTGCAAGACCAATCCGCTGGGGGTGAAGGGGGCGGGCGAGGCCGGCGCGATCGGATCCTGCCCGGCCGTCGTCAACGCCATCGTCGACGGGCTCTGGCGCGAATACAAAATCGACCACATCGACATGCCGGCGACTCCGGAACGGGTGTGGATCGCCATCAACGAGCACCATCGCCGTCACAGCCTCTAAGCTGCGACCTCCCACGGCGGGAATAAACGCCCGTCGCCGGGTTCTATCCATGATGGCGCACCCCAAACTCTACGAGCGGAGAAACAAACCGATGAAACGGATGATGATTGTTGTGGGCATCCTCTCGCTGGGTGCGGGCGCCGTGATGGCGCAGCAGGAGATTGCCGTGCAGCAGGACAATCTCATGCGCTCGATCGCCAAGAACCAGTATGGCATCATCCAGAAGATGACGAAGGGCGATATCCCCTACGATCAGAAGGCCGTCGATCAGGCCATTGCCAGCATCGAGACCGACGTCGCCAAGATCGCAAAGACCTTCGAGGTCAATCCCAAGCAGGACGTGGTGAACGCCACCTACGGTGCTTCAGCAAAAGTCTGGCAGAACAAGGTCGATTTCGACTCCAAGATTCCGCCGGTGCAGAAGGCGATCGCCGACGTCAAGGGCAAGATCAGCGATGTGGCGAGCCTGAAGGCCGCCTACACGGCTATCAACGAGCGCTGCAACGACTGCCATGAGACTTATCGGGTCAAGTTGAAGTAGCGGTCGGATTGCGCTTCGCTCCATCCGCGCTACTGTTGAGTCGAGAAAGGGCGGTTGCGAAAGCAGCCGCCTTTTCGGGAAATTCTATCCGCAAGGCCTGACGGATCGCTGCCGGAGCAGCTATCTTTGCTCCAGCCGCCGCGGCATTGGCGTGAGCTTTTGACGCTGACGCATCTCGCTCCTGACTGCGTCACGACATCAGGAGTTCCAACCTACGGCGAGTGCCTCAATCAGCAACAGCGAGACAAGCCATGGTAAAACCGTTCCCGTCGAAGACGCACATCGGCAACCATATGCTGCATCCGGAAACGCTGATGCTGACCTATGGCTACGATCCGCAATTGTCGGAAGGCGCCGTCAAGCCGCCGGTGTTCCTGACCTCGACCTTCGTGTTCAAGACGGCCGAGGACGGACAGGACTTTTTCGATTTCGTCTCCGGCCGGCGCGAGCCGCCGGAAGGGATGGGCGCGGGCCTGGTCTATTCACGCTTCAATCACCCCAACAGCGAAATCGTCGAGGACAGGCTCGCGATCTACGAGCGCACCGAGAGCTGTGCGCTGTTCTCGTCCGGCATGGCGGCGATCGCGACCACGATCCTGGCGTTCGTCCGCCCCGGCGACGTCATTCTACACTCGCAGCCGCTCTATGGCGGCACGGAAACGCTGCTGACGAATACGCTTGCGCGTCTGTCGATCGGCGCCGTCGGCTTCGCCGATGGCGTCGATGAAGCCGTGGTCAGCCAAGCCGCGGAGGAGGCCATGCGCAAGGGCCGGGTTTCGATGATCCTGATCGAAACTCCGGCCAACCCGACCAACGGGCTGGTGGACATCGCGATGATGCGGCGCGTTGCCGAGACCATCGGAAAGACGCAAGGACACGTTCCGATCATCGCCTGCGACAATACGCTGCTCGGGCCGGTGTTTCAGCGACCGATCGAACACGGCGCCGATATTTCCCTGTACTCGCTCACGAAATATGTCGGCGGTCATTCAGATCTGATCGCGGGCGCCGCGCTCGGCGCGAAGGCGGTGGTGAAAGGGATCAAGGCGCTGCGGGGCGCCATCGGCACCCAGCTCGATCCGCATTCCTGCTGGATGATCAACCGCTCGCTCGAGACGCTGAGCCTGCGCATGGAAAAGGCGGATGCGAATGCGCGCCTCGTGGCGGACTATCTGCGCGATCATCCCAAAGTGGCCAAGGTGCACTATCTCGGTCATCACGACGCGGCGTCGCCGGATGGACTTGTATTTGCGCGGCAATGCTCGGGGGCAGGGTCCACGTTCTCGTTCGACATCGTCGGCGGCAAGGCCGCGGCGATGAAGTTCCTCAACGCGCTGCAGATCCTCAAGCTGGCGGTGAGCCTTGGTGGAACGGAGTCGCTTGCGAGCCTGCCTGCCACCATGACTCATTCCGGCGTTCCCGCCGACATCCGCCGGAAGATCGGCGTGCTCGATTCCACGATCCGGCTGTCGATCGGCATCGAACACCCGTCGGATTTGATCGCCGACCTCGCGCAGGCGCTGAACGCGGCCGAACCTGAGGTGTGACGCCTGCGCCAGCGCTACGCGGAATCGAAAAGGGCGGCTGCGATGGCAGCCGCCCTTTTTGTTGGACTGTGCGAAGCTTACTTCGTCACCTGACCGCGGATCTCGCCGCCCGGATTGGCCGCGGTGTGGATGTTGACGTAGAGCTTGCCGCCGAGCAGATCGGCGGCCTGCGCGTCGGTCAGTGTCGCCGAGCCCTCGGCCGGGCTGGTGGCAGCGCCTGGGATCGGAATCGCAACGCCGGCGTTCTTGCCGGGCTCGGCAGGTCCGTGGAAATGCGCGGCGGTGGCGGGCCCGGACAGGCCGGAATAGGTGACCTTCCAGGACAGCTTCTTGCTGGCGGCGTCGTAATCCAGATCGGCCGTTCCGGTGCCGCTGCTGGTCGTTGCGGGGACCTCGGATTTGGCGTCGAGCGTTGCTTTCAGCTTTTCCGCGCTGGCGGAACCCGCAAAAGCAACGGCGCCAAGCACTGACATGGCGATGACGATCTTGTTCATGATTTTTCTCCCTGCTGAACCCGTTTGGGCTGCCAAACTTCCAACAGCCGGCATTGCAGTTTATTCCCGTTTCAAGCCGCGGTGGGCTAAATTCTTCGTGGCTGGAGCCGCGAGGACATCGGTCATAAGCTTCGCCGCGACGACGAAAAGGACCGCATGTTGCGACGAACAATCCCCGTGGCGCTGCTCGCCGCACTCGCCGCGGCCGGCGTCTATTGGTGGCTCAGCGCGCCGGTGGGGGCGGCCGCCGGCACCGCGCCTGCCCGCGTCCCTGATCTTGCCAATGGCCAGGTGATGTTCAACGCCGGCGGCTGCGCCTCATGCCATGCCGTCCCCGACCAGCCCGATCGTCTCAGGCTTGGCGGCGGCGTCGCGATCAAGTCGCCGTTCGGAACGTTCTATGCGCCGAACATCTCGTCCGATCCGACCGATGGCATCGGCAAATGGAACGACGCCGAATTCGTCAACGCGGTGATGCACGGAGTCTCGCCCGACGGACAGCATTATTTTCCGGCCTTTCCTTACACGTCCTATCAGCACGCCAGGCGCGAGGACGTGCTCGATCTCTTTGCGTACCTGAAAACGCTGCCGGCCGTCGCAGGCAAGGTGCGCGACCACGACGTGCCCTTTCCGTTCAACATCCGGCGCAACGTCGGCATCTGGAAATTCTTATTTCTGGACGACAAGCCCTTCGTCCCCGACAGCGCGAAGTCACCGCAGTGGAATCGCGGCGCCTATCTCGTCGACAGTTTTGGCCATTGCGCGGAATGCCACAGCCCGCGCAACGCGCTTGGCGGCATCACCGCCGCACAACGCTTCGCTGGAGGCCCCAATCCGGAAGGCGAGGGATGGGTTCCCAACATCACCCAGAAGGGCCTTGGCGAGTGGAGCGCGAAGGATATTGCCTATTTCCTGAAGACCGGCGAATTGCCCGACGGCGACAGCGTCGGCGGCGCGATGACGCGGGTGATCAAGAACACCTCGCAACTGCCGGACGACGATCTCGCGGCGATGGCGGACTATCTCAAATCGCTGCCGCCGGTGGACGGTCCGCCGCGTCCCAAGCGCAAGGAGGGCGGCACCTGATCGGGCCTGCCCTTTTTCGGACGGTCAACTCGCGCCAAACGCCTTGAAGGTGATGATGGTGAGGGTGTCCTGGATGCCGGGCAGCACCTGCACCTTCTCGTTGACGAAGTGGCCGATATCGGTGTCGTTGTCGACGTAAAACTTCACCAGCAGGTCGTATTGCCCGGCCGTGGAATAGATCTCGGAGGCGATCTCGGCTTCGGCAAGCGCATTGGCGACCACATAGGATTGGCCGAGCTTGCATTTGATCTGGACGAAAAAGGGAACCATCGCGGTCACTCCGAAAGCATATCTGACGGCTAATAGGCCAAACCCGGCCGGATTTAGCAAGCGAACTTGCTGGGCTGGGAGAGGCGCGCTAGGACGGGCCATGGCTTCGAAAACGCTGAAGAGCGCCCCATGACGACACCCGTAGCGCTGACCATTGCCGGCTCCGATTCGAGCGGAGGCGCCGGCATCCAGGCCGACCTGAAGACCTTTGCCGCGCTCGGCGTTTTTGGCGCTTCCGCCATCACGGCGCTGACGGCGCAGAACACCCGCGGCGTCACCGGCATTCACGCCGTGCCCGCCGAATTCGTCACCGCGCAGATCGACGCGGTGTTTTCCGATCTCGAGGTCGGCGCGGTCAAGATCGGCATGGTGGCGCAAGCCGCCAGCATCGATGCGATCGCGGCCGCGCTGTCGCGCTGGGCGCCCGGGCATATCGTGCTCGATCCCGTGATGGTGGCGACGTCGGGCGATCGCCTGCTCGCGTCCGATGCCGTCGATGCCCTGCGCATCAAGCTGATGCCGCTGGCCTCGGTGATCACACCCAATCTGCCCGAGGCCGCGGCTCTGCTCGACGAGCCGGTCGCGGCCAGCGAGGCCGAGATCGAAAGCCAGGGGCGCCGGCTGCTGGCGCTCGGCAGTCGTGCGGTCCTGATCAAGGGCGGCCACGGCGAGGGCGCCGAGAGTATCGATTATCTCGTCGATGCCAGCACCACGATCGCGCTCGCCGCGCCGCGCGTTGCCACAAGCAACACCCATGGCACCGGCTGCTCGCTGTCCTCGGCGGTCGCCGCAGGGCTCGCCAGAGGCGAAGATCTCGAGCGCGCCGTGCGCAACGCCAAGACCTGGATCAGCGCGGCGATCGCCGCCGCCGACCGCTTCAGCGTCGGCCACGGACACGGCCCGATCCATCATTTCCATAAATTTTACTGAACGCCGGTCGCGAGCGCGCCACCGCTAGTCCCTCCCGCCATGCAGCTCCGGGTTCTTGCGGAGGCTGCCGCGACGCCATGTCGCCTGATTGTCGCATGCGACTGATATTCGCGGGGTGGGCGAGGCAAGCGCGATTCGTATCTGAGGGTGCCTCAAAGGTTCGATTGGTCATCCCCCTGTCACGGGACATTGTTACAGGCTGGCGCATGGGAAGTTACGATGTGAGTGACGAGAGCCCGGAGCGGCGCTTTCGCACGTTGTTCATCTCCGACGTTCATCTCGGAGCCCGCGGTTCTCAAGCCGATCTTCTGCTCGATTTCCTGCGTTTCCATGATGCCGACACGATCTATCTCGTCGGCGATATCGTCGACGGCTGGGCGCTGAAATCGAGCTGGCATTGGCCGCAATCGCATAACGACCTCGTCCAGAAGCTTTTGCGCAAGGCGCGCAAGGGCGCCAAGGTCATCTACATCCCCGGCAATCACGACGAGTTCCTGCGCAACTATTACGGCACGCATTTCGGCGGCATCGACGTGGTCGAGAACACCGTCCACACCGGCGCGGACGGCAAGCGGTATCTCGTCATCCATGGCGACATCTTCGACCTCGTGGTGCAGAACGCACGCTGGCTCGCCCATCTCGGCGACAAGGCCTACGATTTCGCGATTCAGCTCAATCGCTTCGTCAACTTCTTCCGGCGCATGTTCAAGGTGCCGTATTGGTCGCTGTCGCAATGGGCCAAGCAGAAGGTCAAGAACGCCGTCAACTATATTGGCGCGTTCGAGCAGGCGCTCGCCGCCGAGGCGCGACGCCACGATGCCGACGGGGTGATCTGCGGCCACATCCATTACGCGGTGATCCGCGACGAGGGCGGCATCCGCTACATGAATTGCGGCGACTGGGTCGAGAGCTGCACGGCGCTGGTCGAGCACGACGAGGGCCATTTCGAGATCATCACCTGGGCGGACCAGGCCGAGAAGCCGGCACAGGTCCCGCAGGTCGCAGCCAGAGCTGCATGAAAGGCAGCCTGATGCGCATCCTGGTCGCGACCGACGCCTGGCACCCGCAAGTCAACGGTGTGGTTCGGACGCTGACCAAGCTTGCCGACGCCGCGAAAAGTCTCGACGTCGAATTCTCGTTCCTGACGCCGCAATCGTTCCGCACCTTTGCGATGCCGAGCTATCGGGACGTGCGGGTGGCCATGCCGCGCCCGGGCAGAATCGCGAAGCTGATCGAAGAGGCGCGCCCGGACAGCATCCACATCGCGACGGAGGGGCCGATCGGCCTGATGGTCCGCCGCTATTGCCGGCAGCGCAAGCTGCCCTTCACGACCAGCTTCCACACCCGCTTTCCCGAATATGTCCGCGCCCGCGTGCCGGTGCCGGGCTCGCTGATCTGGCGGGCGCTGCGCCGATTCCATAGCCCCAGCCGCGCCGTGATGGCGGCGACGCCGGCGCTCGCCAGTGAGCTGACCGAGCGCGGCTTCGACAATGTCGTGCTGTGGCCGCGCGGCGTCGACCCCCATCTGTTCCATCCCCGCGCGATCGATCTCTGCCTGCCGGCGCCGGTGTTCCTCTCGGTCGGTCGGGTCGCGGTGGAGAAGAATCTCGAGGCGTTCCTCGACCTCGAGCTGCCCGGCACCAAGGTGATCGTCGGTGACGGCCCGGCGCGTGTCGCGCTGGAGGAGGCCTATCCGGACGCGATCTTCCTCGGCGAAAAGCATGGCGAGGAGCTGGCGGACATCTACGCGGCCGCCGATGTCTTCGTGTTTCCGAGCAAGACCGACACGTTCGGCCTCGTTCTGCTCGAAGCCTTGGCGAGCGGCCTGCCTGTCGCGGCGTTTCCGGTGAAGGGGCCCCGCGACGTGATCGGCGATGCGCCGGTCGGCGCGCTCGATCACGATCTGCGCAGCGCCTGCTTCGCCGCGCTGGATATCTGCCGGCAGGACTGCGTGGAATTCGCCGCCAACTACACCTGGGAGGCCTCGGCCCGGGCTTTTGTCGACAGCATTTTGGCCGTCGGCGCCGTGATGCCCGGCCGGAACGGGGCAGAACCGGCGCGATTCGTCGCCTGAGGGGAAGAAGCCCTCGCGCGGAGATGCCTTGCCCGCGCCTCATCCGGCGCGATAACATCAGGCATGACAGAACAGCTTCTCCCGATCGGCCCTGCCGATATCGACGCCGCAGCACGCGTGATCGCACCCTTCGCCGTCCGCACCCCGCTGTTGTCCTTTCCCGTGCTCAACGAGCGTGTCGGTGCAAAGGTCTATCTCAAGCCGGAGATGCTCCAGCGCACCGGGTCGTTCAAGTTTCGCGGTGCCTTCAACAAGGTCGCCTCGATCCCGCAGGACAAGCGCGCCGGCGGCGTGGTTGCGTTCTCCTCCGGCAACCATGCCCAGGGCGTGGCGGCGGCGGCAAAGATCCTCGACATGCAGGCGACCATCGTGATGCCCGCGGATGCGCCGTTGTCGAAGCGCGAGCGCACCAAATCCTACGGTGCCGAGGTCGTGCTGTACGACCGCGACCGCGACGACCGCGAGGCGATCTCGCGCGGCATCGCGGAGAAGCGCGGCGCGACGCTGGTCAGGCCCTATGACGATCCCTTCGTGATCGCCGGCCAAGGCACCGCCGGCCGCGAAATCGCCGAGGACATGGCGGCGCTCGGCCTCAGCCCCGACATCGTGGTGGCGCCAGCCTCCGGTGGCGGCCTGATCGCCGGCGTTGCAACGGCTGTGAAGGCGCGTTTTCCGCTGGCCGAGATCGTGGTGGCCGAGCCCGACGCGTTCGACGATCACGGCCTGTCGCTGACCGCGGGCCACCGCGAGCCGCACGCACCCGCCGGCCGCACCATATGCGATGCGCTGATGGCCCTGATCCCCGGCGAGATGACGTTTGCGATCAACAGCAAGCTGCTCGCGCGCGGCGTGACCGCCTCGGACAAGGAAGTCGGCGCGGCCGTCGCGTTTGCCTATCGCGAGCTGAAGCTCGTGGTCGAACCGGGCGGAGCGGTCGGCCTGGCCGCGCTGCTTGCGGGACGACTTGATGTTGCCGGCAAGAACGTCATCATCGTGCTCTCCGGCGGCAATGTCGACGCTGATCTGTTTGCCGAGCTGGTGGCCTGATATTCTAATCTTCTGACATCAAGAAGGGCAGAGCGTCTCCGCTCTGCCCTTTGTCGTGTGTGGCCGACCGCGATCAGTGCATGAAGCCGCGGTGGTTGTTGCCGCCATTGCCACCCTGGCTCAGGTTCATCGACTGCCGGAAGTTGTTGCTGCCACTGTTGACGTTCCGGTTGGTCTCATTGAACTGCGGGTGATTGTTGTTCTGCACCTGCACCTTGTTCACGGGGTTGTTGCTGATCTTCGCCCCGTTGTTGATGCGGATCGGGTTGTTCTGCGTCTGAACATTGACGGGCTTCGTATCGATGGTCGTGCCGCCCTTGCCGACATTGACCGGCATGCTCACGATCTTGCCGGGAGTGCCGTTGCTTGTGCCGTTGGCAGTGCCGGCATTGCTGCCGCCGTTCGGCGTCTTGTTGGTCGCAGGCAGCGTCACGATCTTGCCGATGCCGCCATTGTTGTTGGTGGTGTTGGTTGGCGCAGGCAGGGTCACGATCTTGCCCGGGGTCTGCGACGGCGTGCCGTTCTGCTGGTTGGGCTGGTTGTTGCCCGCGGGCAGGTTGACGATCTGGCCGCCATTGCCGAGCTTGCCGATGCCGTTATTGTCGCCCGACTTCTGCACGATCGGCAAATTGCTGTTCACTTGCGCACCGCCATTGCCCTGCTGCAGCGGCATGTATTTGGGCTGGCCGAGATTGCCGATCTTGAAGGTCGGGGCGATATTCTGCGGCGCCAGGAACTTGGTCGCCTGCATCAAGGGGATCTGCTTCGGCTGCATCTGGAGCTTCAGCGCGACCTGCGCATAGGGCGTGTTGCCGTAGCTGTCATAGAAGTTCTTGTAGCCGAGCGGCGAGTTCGCGAGCACCGCCTTGTGCCAGGCCTGCGTGAGCAGCAGATTGTTGAGCAGCCAGCGGACGTGATCGCACAGCGGATCGTGCGGATACATTGTGATGAATTCCTGATAGTACTCCGGCCGAGCCTCGGACACCACGTAGTCATAGGCCTGGCGGGTCGAGCGGCTCGGCAGATTGGAGGCCATCTGCACCACAGGCGTATTCACCGGCGTGCGGCTGGCGGCAACGGCGGTGTCGCCGAAGAAAGTGAAGTCAGACGTCAGCGACGAGCTCTCCCACGGGATCTGCGCGCCGCTGGTGGTCTGGTTCACCTCGAGGCGCACGCGCTTGAACAGCTGCTCGATTGGCACGTTGGGCTCGCGCGCGACGTTCAGGAAGGCCTGCGTGTAGGGGCTGTGGCCGCCGGTGCCGTCCTGCGCTTCGGCGCCCGGCGCGGTCGAGTAGCCGACGATCGAGCCGTTCGGGGCATCGACGATGGCCAGGCCGCGGCCGGCATCGTTCACGTTCGGGAACGGGTTATTGCGGCAGGCATCGAGGATGACGATGCGCATACGGCTCGGGATCGTCTCCAGCGTCGACATCACGTCGACCAGGCGGACGGAGTTGTTGACGAGTTCGGTCTGGCTCGAGACCTTGGCGTCGACAGGAACGAGGTAGTTCTCGCCGGCGAGCTGCACGCCGTGACCGGCATAGTAGACCATCGCCACCGTGTTCGGACCACGCGCCGACACTTTGGCGGAGAAGTCCTGGACGGCGCGGAGCATGTCGTTCTGGGTCAGGTCGGTCGCGGCGACCACTTCGAACCCGGCGGAGTTCAGGAACTTCGCCATGGACTCCGCGTCGTTGTCCGGATTGGCGAGCTGCGGCGCGTTCTGATAGTTCGAATTGCCGATCACCAGCGCGACACGCTGTTCCGGGCCTTGCAGCGCGGTCGGGGCCGGCTCGACCGGGGCGACTTGCGCGGAAACTGGGCCGCAGGCAAAGCCGAACAGGCTCCCCAGCAGGCTAGCCGTCATCAGGAAAGGTTTTAGGCGGAACATGGCGTGCTCCCTTGGCACTGATCTCGATACGGTATTGGTTGCCGGCAAACTTGGCCGCGTTCGAGTTTGATGTCCGTGATCCCCATCACCATGGTAGGCTGCGTGATCTGAATCACGCTTGGAACCTGCCAAGGTGGGCGCCCAATGGGAGGACAGTCCGTCACATGCTGAAATCGATCGATCCGATCCTCACGCCCGACCTGCTTTGGCTACTGGCTTCCATGGGCCACGGCGACGATCTTGCTTTCGTCGATGCCAATCACCCCTCGGCGCGCATCGCGCAGAGCACGCATTCGCAGCGCCTGATCCAGTTGCCGGGCATGAGCATGGAGACCGCGATTCGCGCCATCATGTCGGTCTATCCGCTCGACGATTTCGATCCCGATCCGGTCCGCGTGATGATGCCGGTCGACGATCCCGACCGCGTCCCCGACGTGCAGCGCGCGGTGCTCGCGGAGATCGAGCGTGCCGCCGGCCGGCCCGTCACGCCCGGAAAACTCTCGCGGCCGGATTTTTATCGCGCGGCGGCGGCGAGCTTTGGCGTCGTACAGGTCGGCGACAGCAGCAGTTACGGATGCTTCCTGATCAGGAAGGGTGTGATCAGCTAGCAGCGCACGATCGAACGATGCGGGTCCGCGTCACGCGTGCTCGAATGGTCCGACCTCGCGGATCACCTTGCAGATCTGCAGGAAGCCGCTGGCGTAGAATTCGGCATGTCCCCGCTTCATCGTCTCGACATGTTCGGGATGGGTGCGCCAGGCTTCGAGCGCTTCCTCCGAGGCAAAGCGGAACACGGTGAGCTCCTCGCCGCCGTCGGCCTTGAACGACTTGACCGACACAAAGCCGGGAAGGCGGCTGACGATGTCGTACATGCGCGCGCCGAGCCGGTCGTGTTCGTCGACAGAGGCGCCGTTACGCAATTGCAGATCGCCAATGACAATCACTTCGCCAATCATATTTCTACACCTTAATCGATAGGATTCCTGCCGCTCGATCTGCTATTCGGTTTCGTGAGGGCTTTGTTACTTGGCACTCGAATTTGAATGGTCATTCCGCAAGCGGCCGTCTATCGTGCATCCATGTCACGCCTTTTATGTCTATCTGTCGCTATCGTCCTATCGCTGCTGCCGGCAGTCGCGCCGGCTGCTCCGATCCAAAAGCGTCCCAAGCAAGCCTGGCATGGTTACGGCTTCCTGCCGGGCTATCGCCAGCCGCTGAGCAACAGCATTCCCCTCTACAAGCAGAAGGAAGCGATGCGGCGGATATCGCCTAGCGACCGGCGCCATTGGTACATCGATCCAGTTCCCCAATATTACGGCTGGGATGGTGAGTGGCGCTATTTCGGCCGGCCCGGCTTCGGCGGCGGCCGCTACAATGGCGGCAGTTTTGGGCCGTGCTGGACGCGGACGCCGATCGGTGCGGTGTGGAATTGCGGGTGATCGCTGATCATCCGTCATTGCGAGCGTAGCGAACCAATCCAGAGTCTTTCCGCGGTGACAATCCGGATCGCTTCGCTGCGCTCGCAATGACGTTGAGGAGAGAGCGTTTTCCTCACGCGGCTCTCGTGCCCCCGACGTAGCGCAGCCTCTCTTCGATGGTGCGCTGCAGAGCCGGGGCCATGTGGCGACGGAAGCTGTGGCTCCTGGATCCCGGATCTGTGCTTCGCTTGTCCGGGACACGAGACGGAGCAGGCCGCATCCCCTTACGAGAAGAACGCGATCTTCTCGGCCTGGGTCATGCGGCGGATTGGCGCCATGGGATCGTTGGCGGCGGCGCGGGGCTTTTGCAGGATGCCGCTGGCGAGGATGGTGGCGCCAAGCGAAGCTTCCGGAACCGGCGACGTCATCGGGAGCGTCGTGGCCTGCGCCGCGCCGAATGTCGCGGATGCTGCCATGACGGGCGCCGGCTGCTCCATCACTTCGGCGGCGGCTTCCGCAATGGCGTTGGTGAGGCGCGCCAGCGATTCCATCGCGATCGGCGCTTCCTCTACGGGCTCCTCCACGACCGCTGCGGCGGCGACTGGCTCGGCTGCGGCCGGCTCAGGTGTGATCGGCTCCGGTATCTCGGCTGCGATGGGCGCTGCGGCCTCCGCAACCACCGGCTCCGGAATCGTCGCTTCCATCTCGACCGGTTCGATGATCTCGTCGAATTCGGGGTCGGGCGCGGCCATCTCCAGCGCGATGGCCTCGAGGATGGCTTCGTCCTCGGCTTCGGCGGCGGCATCGAGCGAAAATTCGTCCGTCACCTCCGCGAAAGCCTCAGTGGCCGGCTCTTCAAAAGCGATGTCTTCAGGCGCGATCCGGCTCTCGGCGATGGTCTCCGGCTCGAGCGCGGCGTCCGTCGCCTGCTCGGCAACGGAGAAGGCCTCGGAGACGATTCCGGCCGCGTCCGTGGCGGCTTCGGGCTCGATCGCCTCTGCGATGTCCTGCGGCGCCTCCGTAAAAGCCACGGGTGCTTCGCTGGCCATCGCCGCAGGCGCGGCCTCCGCCAGCGGAGCTTCCGCAGCGGACGACGGTGTCTCCTGCACCGGAGCCGGCGAGGGGCGCGCGGCCTGCGGTGTTGCGTCAGCGTCGGTTTGGTCGATCCGGTCCTTGAGCAGATCGAATGCGGCCTTGAGGTCGGAGCGAGGGTCGATGGTCGAAACCTGCGCGCAGGCCGCCTCGATCGAGGCGAGCTGCGAATCAATCAGGTCGCAGATTCGGCCGTCGGCACCGATCTCGCGCCAGCGCCAGGAGATCTCCTTGATGATGCGCAGGCCGCGCGGGATCGGTGCGAGGCTCGCCTCGATCGCAGCAGGATCGAACGCCGCGATTGCGATCGTCTCGGCTTCACGAATCGCGTGCCGGATGGCGACCAAGGCTTCGGGGAGGCGGTCCTCGACGACGGGTTGGCGCTGTGCCGCAAGGGCTTCTTCGATTTTCGCGACCGCGTCGAGCACCATGCGGGTATCGGCATTGCGGTTGCGCTTGGCGTATTCGCCGAGGAACCAGCGGCCGCGCGCGGTCTCCATGAAGGCTTCGCGGATCGCGTCGTAATCCTGCTCGTTCGGCTCGGCCGCACGGGCAGACATAGGCGAGAGGGCGAATGCTTCGTTGGCCATGTCAATCTCGTCGCGCAAATCACCGCGCGTTACAGTAACGATCATCACGATATCGACCGAATCGCAATTGGTTTGATGGCAGGCGAATCACAAATCCCCATCGCAGCATCTCAGAAGCGGCGATTCGCCGTGAGCCTCGCGCTGTTCTACTCGGCCGTGTTCGCGGTGTCGGGAACGCATCTGCCGTTCTTTCCGGTCTGGCTGAAGGCGATCGGCATCGACGCGGCCTGGATCGGCCTCATCAACGCGCTGCCGGCGATCACACGCTTCACCACGCTGCCGCAGATCACCGCCTTTGCTGAAAAGAGACATGCGATTCGCGCCGGCATGATGATCTCCGTGCTGGCGACGGCGATCGGGTTCACGGCGGTCGGCTTGCAGCAGCAGCCGCTGGCGCTGTTCCTGATCTATGCGCTGACCTGCATGATGTGGACGCCGACCATGCCGCTGACCGACGCCTATGCGCTGCGTGGCGTCGCCCGCTACCGGCTCGATTACGGGCCGGTGCGGCTGTGGGGTTCGGCAGCCTTCGCGGCCGGCTCGCTCGCCTGCGGCTATCTCGTAGACCACATCGCGGCGCGCGATCTGATCTGGGTCATCGTCGCCTGGGCCGTGGTTGCGGTCGCCGCCGGCATGCTGCTGCAGCCGCTTGACGATGTCAGGCGACGGACGACGGCGGTGCACGCCAGCAAGGCGCTGCTGCGCGATGCCGGCTTCAGGGCCATCATCGTTTCGGCCGCGCTGATCCAGGGCAGTCACGTCGCGTACTATACGTTCTCGGCCATCAACTGGCAGGCCCACGGTCTCGGCGGGCTGACGATCGCGGGCCTCTGGACGTTAGGGGTGATCGCGGAGATCGTCGTGTTCGCGCTGTCGCCGCGCTTCTCGCTGCACCCGTCTTCGCTCATGGCGATCGGGGGCGCGAGCGCGGTCGTGCGCTGGGTCGTCACCGCGTACGACCCGCCGCTCGCGCTGCTCGCGGTCGTGCAGCTCGGCCACGGCCTCACCTTCGGGATGACCATTCTCGGCACGATGAGTCTGCTGGTGCAGCGCGTGCCGTCGCATCAAATCGCGCGGGGGCAGGGCTATTACGCCGCGTGCAACGGGCTGCTGGGTGCGACCACCTCGATCGCGTCGGGCGCGATCTACGCCCGCATCGGCGACGGCCTGTATTACGTCATGGCCGCGATGGCCGGTGTCGGTGCGCTTGTGATCTGGTCGGCGCGGCACCGGCTGAAAGCTCATCCCCAGAGCGACGAGTCCGGCGGGTAGACCAGGCTGTCATCATAACGCAGGCCATGATCGCGGTCGCGCGTCAGCAGCAGCGGGCCGTCGAGATCGACGAAGCGCGCCTGCGGCGTCACCAGCATCGCAGGCGCCATCGACAGCGAGGTCGCGACCATGCAGCCGATCATGATCTCGAAGCCGAGCGCTTGCGCGGCGTCCGCCATGGCCAGCGCCTCGGTCAGGCCGCCGGTCTTGTCGAGCTTGATGTTCACGGCGTCGTAGCGCTCTCGGAGTGACGCCAGCGAAGTGCGGTCGTGCACGCTCTCGTCGGCGCAAACCACCAGCGGCCGCTTGATCCGCGCCAGCGCGTCGTCTTGGCCCGCGGGCAGCGGCTGCTCGACCAAGGTGACGCCGACGGCCTCGCAGGCCGCAAGATTCTGCTCCAGATTGGCTTCGGTCCAGGCTTCGTTGGCATCCACGATCAGCTCGGATTCGGGCGCCGCCTCGCGCACCGCCGTGATCCGCTCCGGATCGCCGTCGCCGCCGAGCTTGATCTTGAGCAGCGGCCGGTGCGCCGCCTTGGCGGTCGCCGCCGCCATGGCCTCGGGCGTGTCCAGCGAGATCGTGTAGGCCGTGGTGCGCTCGCCCGGCGCCGGGCGGTCGAGCAGGCTCCAGGCCCGCAATCCGGCCGCCTTGGCTTCCAGATCGATCAGGGCACAATCCAGGGCATTGCGGGCCGCCCCGGGCGGCATGGCGGCTTGCAGGGCCTGACGGGTGAGACCGCGGGCCACGGCGTCCTGCATGGCCTGGATGGCGGCAAGGGTCGCCTCCGGCGTCTCGCCATAGCGGGGATAGGGCACGCATTCGCCGCGGCCGGTCAGGCCCTTCCGGCGGACCTCGGCCACAACGGTGACGGCCTCGGTCTTGGCGCCCCGGCTGATGGTGAAACTGCCTGCGATGGGAAAGCGCTCGATTCGCGCGGCGAGGGCAGGAACTTTGCTGGAAGTCATTTTGAACTCTGGCGAAATCTGAACCTGCTGGTTACCTCTAGCAACTAAGGTTAACCAGTTGGGGATACCTTCTCCGGGTAAGGGCGCGTGCGCAACCATCTGATTTCAACCGTTTCTCGCGCCCCGGCACGGGAGCGGACATCTTGAACGGCGATCCGAAGCTGGAACGGATTGCGAAGGGCAATGCGCTGGCACTCTGCGCCACCGGAACCTGGACCGCGAGCTTCGCGCCGGTCCTGGAGCGGATGGTGGCTGACGCCGAGAAGCTCGCCGGCGGCCCACAAAGCATCTTCATCGACGTGTCCGAGGTCTCCAAGCTCGACACCTTTGGTGCCTGGCTGATCGAGCGGCTGCGCCGCAGCCTGACGCAGGGCGCCGTCGAGGCGCAGATCGCCGGCCTCTCCGCCAATTATTCGAGCCTCGTGGACGAGGTGCGGCGGGTCAGGGCAACGCCCGTCATCGACACCAGCACGATCACCATCACCGGCATGCTGGAGCAGATCGGCCAGACCGTGGCCGGCGTTGCCGGCACCGTGGCAGGCCTGATCGACATGCTCGGCGCGGTGCTCGCAGCGGGCGCGCGTACCCTGATTCATCCGCGCTCGTTCCGCCTGACCTCGACCGTGCATCATCTCGAGCAGGTCTGCTGGCGCGCGGTGCCGATCGTGGTGCTGATCACCTTCCTGATCGGCTGCATCATTGCCCAGCAGGGCATCTTCCATTTCCGCAGGTTCGGCGCCGACATCTTCGTCGTCGACATGCTCGGCGTACTGGTGTTGCGCGAGATCGGCGTGCTGCTGGTCGCGATCATGGTCGCCGGCCGCTCGGGCAGCGCCTATACGGCCGAGCTCGGCTCGATGAAGATGCGCGAGGAGATCGACGCGCTGCGCACCATGGGCTTCGATCCGATCGAGGTGCTGGTGCTGCCGCGCATGCTGGCGCTGGTGCTGGCGCTGCCGATCCTGGCCTTCCTCGGCGCGATGGCCGCACTCTATGGCGGCGGTCTTGTCGCCTGGCTCTACGGCGGCGTCGATCCCGAAGCCTTCCTGCTGCGCCTGCGCGACGCCATCTCGATCGACCATTTCATCGTCGGCATCGTCAAGGCGCCGGTGATGGCTGCGGTGATCGGCATCGTCGCCTGCGTCGAGGGCCTCGCCGTGCAGGGCAGTGCGGAATCGCTCGGCCAGCACACGACGGCCTCGGTGGTGAAGGGCATCTTCTTCGTCATCGTCATGGACGGCGTGTTCGCCATCTTCTTCGCCTCGATCGGGATGTGACGATGGCAGGCGAGATCCAGAACCCCATCATCCGCGTCCGCGACATCACCGTGCAGTTCGGCGCGACGCGCGTGCTCGACGGGCTCGACCTCGACGTCAAGCGCGGCGAGATTTTAGGCTTCGTCGGCCCTTCCGGCGCGGGCAAGTCCGTGCTGACACGCACGATCATCGGCCTCGTGCCGAAGGTCGCAGGGAGCATCGAGGTGTTCGGCGTTGATCTGGATGCCTCCAATACGTCGCAGCGGCGCGCCGTGGAGCGGCGCTGGGGCGTGCTGTTCCAGCAGGGCGCGCTGTTCTCCTCGCTCACGGTGCGGCAGAACATCCAGTTTCCGATGCGCGAATATCTGCGGGTGTCGCAGCGGCTGATGGACGAGATCACCATCGCCAAGCTCACCATGGTCGGTCTCAAGCCCGAGGTCGCGGATCGCTTTCCGTCGGAACTGTCGGGCGGCATGATCAAGCGCGTGGCGCTGGCGCGCGCGCTGTCGCTCGATCCGGATCTCGTCTTCCTGGACGAGCCGACCTCGGGCCTGGACCCGATCGGCGCCGGCGACTTCGACGAGCTGGTCAGGACGCTGCAGCGTACTTTGGGGCTGACCGTTTTCATGGTAACCCACGACCTCGATAGCCTTTACACAGCATGTGACCGCATCGCCGTTTTAGGCAACGGTAAGATCATTGCGGCAGGGTCGATCGCCGACATGCAGGCCTCGCAGCATCCCTGGCTGAGGCAATATTTCCATGGCAAGCGCGCTCGCGCGGTGATGGGCTGAGGTGCCGGAGTAGCTGATGGAAACGCGCGCAAATTACGTGCTGATCGGGTCGTTTACGCTGGCGGTGATCGCCGCCGCGATCGGCTTCGTGCTGTGGTTTCAGTCGCTGCACACCACCAAGCAGCGCAGCCCCCTGCGCGTCGTGTTCGAGGGCCCGGCCGCGGGCCTGCGCAACGGCGGCAGCGTCAATTTCAACGGTATCCGGGTGGGCGAGGTGGTCTCGGTGAAGCTCGACAACCCGCGGCGGGTTGTCGCACTTGCTATGGTCGAGAACAATGCCCCGATCCGCAAGGACACCCTGGTCGGCCTCGAATTCCAGGGCCTGACCGGCGTCGCCGCGATCTCGCTCAAGGGCGGCGAAGAGGCGGCGCCGTCACCGCCGCTCGACGAGGACGGCATTCCGACGCTGACGGCCGATCCCAACAAGCTCCAGGACGTCACCGAGGCGATCCGCGGCACGCTGCAGAACATCAACAAGATCGTCGCCGACAATCAGGAGTCGGTGAAGAACTCGCTGAAGAACCTCGAGACCTTCACCAACTCGCTCGCCCGCAACTCCGAGAAGATCGACGGCGTGATGGCCAAGGTCGACGGCGTGATGCTCAAGGCCGATAGCCTCATGCTCGGCCTCAACACGCTCGCCGGCGGCAAGGACGGCGGCGAGCTGTTCCAGGCGGTGAAGTCGATCCGCGAACTGGCCGACGATTTCGACAAACGCTCCGGCGCATTGATGACCGACGGCCGCCGCACGCTCGGCGACATCAGCCGCGCCGTCAACAATTTCGACCGCAACCCGACCCGCGTCCTGTTCGGCGCCAGCAACAACGCGCCGCCAGCCGCTCCGCCGCCGCCGCCCGAGCCGCCGAAACCCGCCGTGCCGGAGCGCAGGCGGTAGTAGGCGCGTTGCACTCGACCCTCTCCTTCGTCATTGCGAGCGAAGCGAAGCAATCCAGACTGCCTCGCAGAAGCAGTCTGGATTGCTTCGTCGCAAGAGCTCCTCGCAATGACGAGTTTGTAGAGGCGCAACGACGTTCCCAAAACAAAACGGAGGCCGTGAGGCCTCCGTTTTCATTCGTCATCCGTCTTGGCGACTGACCGCTTACCCCAGCCGGCCTGCTGCGTGAGCGAGCAGCGTGTACACCAGGCCCGTCTCCGAGGTCAGGTGGTTGCGCAGCTCCTGCGGGCCGCGGCCGTCGCGGGCGACTTCGTCGAGCAGGCGTTCGAACTCGGCGACATAGCGGTCGACCGTGGCCTTGAAGTTGCGGTCGGATCGATACTTGCGGGCGACCTCGTCAAAGGCCTTCTGGCCGGCGGGCGTGTAGAGGCGCTTGGTGAAGGCCTTGTTCTCGCCGCGCTGGTAGCGGTCCCACATCTCGGAGGCGAGGTTGCGGTCCATCAGCCGGCCGATGTCGAGCGACAAGGATTCCAGCGGATTGCCGCCACCTTGCGGAGCCTGCGGCTGCGGAGCCGGTGCAGCCTGGCGGCCGCGCTGGGGCTCACGTCCGCTGGGCGCGCCCTGGTTGGCGTCCGTGCGGCTCAGCAGGTCGGACAGCCAGCCGTCACGGCCCTGGTCGTTGCCGGCCGGCGCCACCGGCGGGGCTTCGGTGCGGCGCGAGGAGGCCGGCATGCCGAGGTCCGGCGGCGGCAGCGTCGAGGCGCTGGCGCTCTCGCGCATGCGCGTCTCGGTGCTGCGCGCGCCGACGGCCGCCAGCATCGGCTCTTCCTGGCGTTGCACGCTGGCGCGGCCCGTCGTGGAGACGTCGAGGCCGCGGCCGTGCTGGGCCACGATGCGGTTGAGCTCGGCGAGGGCCTCGATCTGGTCGACGATCACCTTGCGCATCTGCGCAGTGCTCTCGGCGGCCTCCTGCGGCATCTCGAGCACGCCGCGGCGCAGCTCGTTTCGGGTGGCTTCGAGCTCGTTGTGCATCTCGAAGGCCATCTGCTTCATGCTGGAGACGAGATTGGTGAACTTCTCGGTCGACTGCTTGAACATCGCATCCGCCTCGTCGGTGGTCTGGCGGTAGATGTCGTGCATGGCCTCGACGGTCTGCCGGTGCTCCTCTTCGGAGGCCGACCGCACCGCCTCGAACTGGCGGGTGATTGCGGCGGAACCGGCGCCGGCGGTCTCCGCGACGACGCGGGCGATGTCGCGGGCACGCTCTTCGGCAGCCGCCAGCGATTCATCGAGCAGGCCGGTGAAGCGCGACAGGCGCTGGTCGAGATCGGCCGTGCGCAGGTCAATCGTGGTGACGAGCGATTCCAGCGCCTCCTTGCGTTCGGCGAGCGAGGCGGTGGTGTTCTTGTTGCTCTGTTCCACCACCTGCGCGGCCTCGACGAGTGCCTTGCCGTGCGCGTCGAACTGGGTCGACAGCTCGCCGAGATCCTGGAGCGCCCGGGTGGTCTTGCTGTTGAAGACGTTGAGCTGGTCTTCCAGGTTCTGCGTCGCAGCGCCGTTGCGCGAGGTGACGTCGTTCATCGCCGAGACGAAGTCGGCGACGCGCGTCACCAGCGCCCGTTCGAGCGAGTTGAGGTTGTCGTGCGCACCGGTCAGCACCTCCTGGAGCAGGATGTTGCCTTCGCGCAGGCGCTCGAACAGGGCGACCGTGTCCGTGCGCAGGATCTTGCTGGTCTCCTGCATCTCGGTGACGGCCGCGACCGAGACCTGGCGCGACTGGTCGATTGCCGCGCGGGAGGCCTGCTCGAGGTCCTTGAGCGACTTGTTGACGGCACCCGTCGCCATCTCGCTCGCCGAGTTGATGGTCCGCGCCACCTCGGAGCCGTTGCCCATCATGGTCTGCGAGAACGCATGTCCGCGCTTCTCGATCGACTTCAGCGCGTCGGATGTGACGCGGTCGATGTCGAGCGTGAGCTGGCTGGTCTTGGAGCCGATCGCGTCCACGAGCGAGCCGCGCTTGGCGTCGATCATGTTGGCGAGACGGTCGGACTGCTGCTGCACGTAGGTGACGATCTCGTCGGTCTTGCCGGTCATGGCCTGGCCGAAGCTGCTGCTGGCGGCGAGCACCGAGCGCTCGACGTCGGCCGAACTCGACTTGACCCGCGAGCTCGCCTCGTTGGAGGCGTTGATCAACGCGTTCTGGGCGTTGAGCGCGCTGGTCTGGATGTCGTTGGTCGCGTTCGCGGTGGCCGTGCTCAGCGTACGCTCGATCTCGCTCGAGATCGTGCGGATCTGGCTTGCGGCATCCGCCGAGGTCGAGGTCAGCGAGGTCTGCGCCTCACGCGCGCTGTTGAGGATGGTCGAGGCGGTGTCGGCGCCGACCGAGCTCAGCGTGCGCTCGATGTCTATGGTCAGCGACTTGATCTGGCTCGCAGCGTCCGTCGAGGCAGAGATCAGCGTGCCCTGGGCCTCGCGTACGCCGCTGGTGAGCGCCTCGATGGTGGCGCCGCCGGCGGTCGCCAGCGCGCGCTGCATCTCGGCCGCCAGCGAACGAACCTGGCCGGTCTGTTCGGCGGAGACCGCCAGCAGGGTGCTCTGGGCATCGCGGGCGCTGGTCGTGATCGTCTCGGCGGTCGACTGGCCGACCTGCGAGAGCGAGCGATGCACTTCGGCGGCGAGAGACTTGACCTGGCTCGCCGCATCCGAGGACGCGTTGACGAGCGTGCTCTGGGCTTCGCGCGCGCCGGTCATGATGGTCTCTGCCGTCGCGGTTCCCGCCATCGAGAGCGAGCGCTGCACGTCCGAGGACAGCGCCTTGATCTGGTTGGCGGTCTCGCTCGAGGCCGCGATCAGCGCGCTCTGCGCATCGCGGGCGCCGGCCGTGATCGATTCCGCCGTTGTGGTGCCGGCCATCGACAGCGAGCGCTGCACGTCGGCGGTGAGGGTCTTGACGTGGTTGGCGGCGTCCGAGGACGCCGTGACGAGCGTGGTCTGTACCTCGCGGGCACCGGCCAGGATCGAGGCGGCGGTCGCCGAGCCTGCTGACGATAGCGTGCGTTCGACGTCGGCGGTGAGAGTCTTGACGTGGTTGGCCGCATCCGAGGACGCCGTCACGAGCGTGGTCTGCACCTCGCGGGCACCGGCCAGGATCGAGGCGGCGGTCGCCGAGCCTGCCGACGACAGCGTGCGTTCGACGTCGGCCGCGAGCCCCTTGATCTGGTTGGAGGCATCGCCCGACGCGGCGACCAGCGTCGACTGGGCTTCGCGGGCGCTGGTCAGGATCGAGTTCGCGGCACCGGTGCCGACGGCGGTCAGCGCGCGCTCGACCTCGGCGGAGGTCATCTTGAGCTGGGCGTTGACGTCGGAGGAGACCGTCATCAGCGACTGCTGCGCGGTGCGCGCACCGGTCTGGATGGTCTCGCTGGTGTTGACCACGAGGTTGGTGAGCGAGCGCTCGGCGTCCTCGACATGCGAGCGAATCGCGGTCGAGATCATCTCGGCGCGGGACATCATGTCCTCGCTGGCCTGGCGTCCGCTGCTCTCGATGCGGCCGGCGACGGCCTCGACGCGCGAGCCGAGCAGGTCCTCGAATTGCGCCACGCGCACGTCGATGTCGCTGGCGACCGAGCCGACCTTGGTCTCGATGGCCTGCTGGATGTCCTGGAAGCGCGCCGTGACTGTGTCGGTCAGGTGCATGCTGCGGCCGTCAATGATCTCGGCGACGCCGGTGATGCGGCGGTCGACCGCCTCGATCGCCTGCGCGGTGCCGTCCGTGAGCGTCGAGGTCAGGAGGGTGAGGCGGGTGTCGATCGACTGCACGGCCTGCGAGGCGCCGTTCGTCACCGCGGTGGTCAGGTAGGTGAGGCGCGTGTCGATGGATTCGAGCGCCTGCGACGCGCCGCCGGTGAGGGTGGTCGTCAGATGCGTGAGGCGCGTGTCGATCCTCTGGATGGTCTGCGATGCGCCATCCGTCAGCGAGCTCGCGAGATGGTTGAGGCGGTTGTCGATCGTCTCGACCGCCTGCGATGCGCCATCGGTCAGCGACGTCGTGAGGTGGGTGAGGCGGGAGTCGATCGACTGGATCGCCTGCGCGGCACCGTCGGTCAGCGACTCGGCGAGGGTGTTGAGCCGTCCGTCGATGGTCTCGGTAACCGACTTCGCACGGGTATCGAACGACTGTTCGAGCGCGGCGACGCGGCCGACGAGCTGCTCGTCGAAGGTCTTGATGTGACCGTCGATCGTGGAGTCGAGGCTGGAGATCTTGCCGTTCAGCGAGGCATCGAGATTGCTGACACGTTCGCCGATCGTGGTCTCGAATTGCACCAGGCGCTGGTCGAGCACGGCCGTGATCGCGCCGCCGTTGGCGGTGAAGCGGGTGTCGAAATTATCGACATAGGTCTTCAGCGACTCATGGATGTCCTGGGTGCGCTGGCCCATCCGATCGACGATCTCGCCGCCGAAGGTTTTCACGGTGCGGTCGAACTCGGAGATGTGGCGGGTGATCAGCGCGCCCAGCGTGCCGGAGTCGCGGGCGAATTTCTCGACCAGCTCGGTGCCCTGGTTCTTCACCAGCTCGTCGAAGGCGCTCATCTGGAGCGACAGCGAGTCGTGCGCGGTCTCGGTCTGGCTGACGACCTTGGCGACCAGCGTGTTGACGGTGGCGTCGAGCGCTTCGCTCGCCTTGTCGCCGGAGGTCATGATCTGGCCGGCGAGGCGGTTGCCGGCGTCGTCGATCTTGGCGGAGAGGTCGTTGGAGCGCAGCTCGAGCTCGAGCAGCAGCGAGTCCGAAGAATTCTTCAGGCTGTCGTGCACCTGCTCCGTGCGCTCGGAGATGCCGTCGACAATCGCGGCGGAGCGCTGCTCGAACTCGCCCGTGATGCGGTCGATGCGCTCGTTCAGCATCTCGTGGACGCGGTCGGCGAGGTCGACGAATTCGTCGTGAACGTGGCCGGTCTTGAAATTGAGGCTGGTGGTCAGCCGCTCGCTGGCGTCGAGCACGGCGCGCGTGGTCTCGTTGCTGGCCTCCTCGAGGCGGTCGAGCAGGTCGCCGCCGCGCTCGCCGAGCGCGAGGATCATGTTGTCGCCGGCGTTGCTGAGCGCACCGGTGATGTGGGCGCCGCGCTCTTCGAGCGCGCCGGTGATGGACTTGGCGACCTCGTCGACGCGCGAGGCAATCGCGTCCGAGATCAGGGCGATGTCATGGCGCAAATCGATCTGCACGCCGGAGATGGCGCTGCGGACCTGCTCGGCCTGGCCGACCAGATTGTCGCGCTGATGCGCGATGTCCTGAAGCAGGGCGCGGATGCGAACTTCGTTGTCGGAATAGGCGCGTTCGAGCGCCGCGACCTCGTTGGCGACCAACGTCTCGAGCTCGCCGGCGCGCGCGATGGCGCGCTCGATGCCGTCGCCCATCGCCGCAACCTCGCGGCGGATGGCCTGGCCGACGGTCACCATGGAATCCGAAGCCGAGCCTTCCGGCTCGGAGAAGCGGATCGCAACCTGGGCCATAGCCTGCGCGACCGAGCTCATTTGCTGGCCGCGCCAGACGAGGCTCGCCAGGAAGAAGAACAGCATGATCGGCGCGAAGAACATCGTGACGAGGCCGGCAATGGCCAACACGCCGCCGCTCTGGCCCATCGCGGCCTGGATCGATGGCAGGAAGCCGACCGTCAGCGCGGCGCAGGCGGCCAGCCAGATGACGGTGAAGATTGTCGCGCCGGTGTAGATGTTGCGGGTCGGGCGTCCCGTCTGCAACGTCTGCAAGAGCTGGCCGATGGTCGCGCGGTCGTCATTGGCGGCGCGACGCGGGGAGCGCGGCTCCTCGATCTGGTCAAACATCGCGCGTTCGTTCGCGGCGGGGCGCGCGTCGAAGCTCGGTTCGTCGAACATCGGGGGAGCCGGTGGCGCGACGGGGGGCGACGCTTCGCTGCGCATCGAGGCGTTGCGGCTGGTGTCCGCGGCCGTGTCGCTGATGTTCAGGGCTTCCTGGATTGCAGAAAGCGCATCTTCCGTGGGGTCTTTGACCTTTTTCGGAGTGTTTGCCATGTTCAGTCCGAGCCCTCGTTACTTGTACGCGTCCCCCCGCGAGCTCTGCGCGCTACGCAAGCCCACAGTCCGGATCATGCCGCTTACGCGGATCTCCGAGCCATCCCCACCCGGACGGCTTGTCCGCCAATTTCTCCAACATCCTATTGGCAGAGCGTCGCGAATGAAATGCCCGCGATTAAGACATTCTTAATCATCGTTAACAGGATCGTGCCGTAAGACCTTAGCAATAAATGGAATTCTCCACGGAACTCGCCGGATTGCGGCAACTTTTCGTCAATAAACGGGCAGATTTGCGCAAAACGGCCGGAACATTTCGTTAACCATTCCGTGCTTGGGTGGAGGGAACTTGACCGCCGGACCGGCGGACATCGCGCGATGCCGGGGCCTGCGCCATGCCTGAACTGCAACGGATGGACTGGATGCCCTCGCCCCCGCTTGCACCCATCGACAGCCCGCTCGACCTCGATCATCTCTCCCGCATGACGCTCGGCGATTCCGAGCTGAAACAGGAAGTGCTGGCGATGTTTGCCGAGCAGGCGGTGCGCCTGATCGCGGCGATGGCAGCGCTCCCGGCCGAAGCCGGCGCGCTCGCCCACAAGCTCAAGGGATCGGCGCGCGGGATCGGCGCCTTTGCGGTGGCGGACGCCGCAGCCAGCCTGGAGACCGCGATCCAGACCGGGCAGGGCCGGCCTCACGCCTTCGCCGCGCTGAAAGAGGCGGTGACCGAGGCGCGCGCCGCCATCGAGGCGATCCTCAACCCTTAGGCGATAACACCAGACCTGTAGTCTAGTCTTTTGTTTTGACGGGTCTTCTTCCCGCGAAGCGGTATTCGCGACTTCATCAAAACGCTATGGCGCCGGGCTGACCGACCCGTTATAGGACAGCCCGGACCCTCCTTCATTCCCTAGATCGCGGCAGCACGAGCACACATGGCGAAAATCCACTTTGTCGATCACAAGGGCGAAACCCGTACGGTGGACGTCGAGAACGGCGCGACTGTGATGGAAGCCGCCATCCGCAACAGCATTCCCGGCATCGAGGCCGAATGCGGCGGCGCCTGCGCCTGCGCCACCTGCCATGTCTATGTCGACGAAGCGTGGCGCGAGAAGGTCGGCAGCCCGACGCCGATGGAAGAGGACATGCTCGACTTCGGCTTCGACGTGCGCCCGAACTCGCGCCTGTCCTGCCAGATCAAGGTCTCCGACGAGCTCGACGGCCTGGTGGTGGCGACGCCGGAACGCCAAGCCTAACTCTGTTAGCTATCATGTGCTCGGCGGCGCGACCTGGATGCCGCGCTTGTGCCAGGGGCTGAGCTTCTCAAGCACTTCCGCGATCAGTGGCGTCGGCCGGCGCGACGCTTCGTCGATCATCACGGCGACCGATGTCGCCGATGCAATGCACTTCCCTTCCGAAAACACCACCTGCTCGAACGTCACCGACGTTCGTCCCAGCTTCACGACGCCGAGACCGAGCTCGATCGTGTTCGGCCAATGCAGCTCCGCGCGAAAATGGATGTCGAGCCGCACCATGATCCAGGCAAGTCCGGGCGGCGTCAGGCCGTATTCCGGGAGCTTCATCAGCGTGACACGGCCGGTCTCGAAATAGGTGGCGTAGACCGCGTTGTTGACGTGCTGGTTAGGGTCGAGATCGCCGAAGCGGACATTGTCGCTGAGGCGAAAAGGGTAGTCCTCCAGGCGCGGCGTCGTATCGAGGCGACTTGGTGCGTTCACCGATTGATCTCCGTCATATCGTTGCTGGTTACAGCCCAGTTATCCTGACCCGGCAAGTGGGCGCGGCCGCGGGGCGCTCCCGCTTTTATGCCTTCCCTGATCCATCCCTGTTGGCTAGACAGGCAGGGTCACCTCGGCCCAAAGGGCGCCGTCCCACCGAACGACCGATAAAGAGACGACATGAGCGACGCGATCAAAACCGATGTGCTGATTATTGGTGCCGGCCCCTGCGGTCTGTTCGCCGCCTTCGAGCTGGGCCTTCTCGACATGAAGACGCATTTCGTCGACATCCTCGACAAGGTCGGCGGCCAGTGCGCAGAACTCTATCCGGAAAAGCCGATCTACGACATTCCCGGCATTCCGCAGGTTTCGGGGCAGGGCCTCACCGACGCGCTGATGGAGCAGATCAAGCCGTTCCATCCGACCTTCCATCTCGGCGAGATGATCGAGACCGTCGAGAAAATCGGCGATCCGCTGTTCCGCTGCACCACGGACGCCGGCAAGGTGTTCGAATGCAAGGTGCTGGTGATCGCTGCCGGCGGCGGCTCGTTCCAGCCCAAGCGTCCACCGGTGCCGGGGATCGAAGCCTATGAAGGAAGCTCGGTGCACTACGCCGTGCGCAAGATGGAGACGTTCCGCGACAAGAACGTGCTGATCGTGGGCGGCGGCGATTCCGCGCTCGACTGGACGCTCAATCTGCATCCGATCGCCAAGCGCATCACGCTCTTGCACCGTCGCGACGATTTTCGCGCCGCCCCCCACAGCGTCGAGCAGATGCGCGCGCTGGTCGCTGTCGGCAAGATGGATCTGCGCCTCGGCCAGGTCACCGCGCTGTCAGGCAGCGAGGGCAAGCTGAGCGGCGCCACCGTGAAGGGCAACGACAACAGCGTGAACGAAATCACCTGCGACACCATGCTGCCGTTCTTCGGGCTGACCATGAAGCTCGGTCCGGTCGCGAACTGGGGCATCGCGCTTGAGAACAATCTGGTGCCGGTCGAGACATCCGCGTTCGAGACCAACGTGCCAGGCATCTTCGCGATCGGCGACATCAACACCTATCCCGGCAAGATCAAGCTGATCCTGTGCGGCTTCCACGAGGGCGCGCTGATGTCGCAAAAAGCCCATCGCTACGTCTATCCGGAGAAGCGGCTCGTGTTCCAGTACACGACGTCGTCCTCCAGCCTGCAAAAGAAGCTCGGCGTCAACTAATGGCGGCGGGCGATGCCCCATGTTTCTGGTGCTGGAACAGTTCGCGAAATCGCCGTAGTCTGCGGTCATTGCAGTTGGCGGCTTAGCAAGGCGATTGGCTCAGCAAGGTGATGATAATGCGGACTCTCTTTTCCAGCTTTCGGCTGTTCTCACTCCTCGCGCTCGCGATGACGCTCGGTGCGGTGAGCCCGGTTGTGGCGCAAGTGCAGCAGCCGACCGCCGCAGGCCTCTGGCAGAAGGTCGAAGACGGCAAGACGGTGGGATGGTTTCTCTTCATCGACCACAACGGTGTGTTCGAAGGAGTTATCGCAAAAACCTTCCCGCGGCCCGGCGACGACCCGAACGAGGTCTGCGCGAAATGCACGGACGATCGCAAGAACGCGCCGGTGCTTGGGCTCTCCTTCATCCGCGACATGAAGCGCGACGGCCTGAAGTATGACGGCGGCAACGTGGTCAATCCTCGCGACGGCAACATCTGGAAGGCCAAGATGACGGTCAGCCCGGATGGGCAGACGCTGACGATGCGGGGTTTCCTCGGCATCTCCCTGTTCGGCAAGGACGAGACCTGGACGCGTCTTCCCGACGCCAACATCGCGCAGGTCGATCCCGCCATCGTCGCCAAATATCTCCCGGCGCAAGCAACCGCCGCGACCAAGCCCGTGCCCGTGCCCGCGGCGAAGAAGGGCGGCGCGATGATGGCGCCGGTGCCGAAGCAGTAGGATCTACGTCACGCGCTGTGCCGCCTGAACTTCCGTAGCTCCACACACCGCCGTCATTGCCCGCGAAGGCGGGACTCCAGTACGCCGCAGCCTCTCGGTGTTCTTGCGCGGTGTCCGTGGACCCCGTGCGCAATCGCGCATGCGGCCGGCCGAGACAGCGGAGAACTTGGCGCGCGAGCAGCGGTCATACCCGTCGAATGACCAATGCGTGCCGGACGCGCGCCAGTAGTTCCCCGGAATGCGCGGTGGCGCCGGATTTGCATAGCTATCCGCAAAGCTGTTGGGGGATGAGTCGCCGTCCTTGACGCCTTCGCCGAGTCGCGGAAGGCGGACGGCAGCTATCGCCCCGCGGCGATGATCTCGACCCGCGGAGACGACATGAGACGTGCAATATCGTGTGCCGCCATGCTGCTGGTCCTGACGGTGCTGCTGACGGTCCCGATGATGGCGCGCGACGACGGGCGCTACGCCAACTCGCCATTAAAACCCTGGTTCGAGAGCCTGCACAGCGAATACGGCCAATGCTGCTCGGATGCCGATGGCTATATGGTCGCCGACGTGGACTGGGAATCCGACAAGGGCCGTTATCGGGTGCATCTCGACGGCGAATGGGTGGTCGTGCCCGACGGCGCCGTCATCACCGAGCCGAACAAGATCGGCCGCACCATGGTGTGGAAGCACTATATCGACGGCCATCCGCGGGTGCGCTGCTTCATGCCGGGCAGCATGACCTAGAGTGAAACGTCATCCCGGGCGCCGCGCAGCGTCGAACCCGGAATGGCGTCGAGGCTTAGCGCGCCTCGTTGTTCGCGCTGACGTTCGCAAGCCGCTTCACGCGTGGCGACAGCACCGACATCTGCGCGGGCGAGGCGGGCATGCCGGCGACGATCATCGCGGGCGCAGTCGACTGCTCCTCGACGCCCGCGCCGCCGAGCACCTGGACTTGCGTCGCCGAGATTGGAAACGACGTCACTTCGTAAGAGGGAAGCTCGCCGGCGAACGCGCCTGACGAGTTGGCAATCATCGCTGCGGCAACGGCAATCATCGAAAGAACGCGCATTGGAAAATCTCCGTGAGAAGTGGCAATCGGAGGTTAGGTCGCGGCGATGCCGCAACAGGTTCGCTCGTATGCGACCATTAGATCGCGGTCGCTGATCTATTTGATTGCGTGATGTCGAGCGACGAAGCGCGAAGGAAGTTTTCCGCGCCAATGTTTCCGGACGGTTTCGCGGGAGTGGTCGCGCGGTGACGCGTCGGTGCCCCACGTCCCGAAACGGCACCAATGCATCCACGCGGCGAGGCAGCGTCCGCGCGCGGCGCTCAGGTCACTGGCGCCGGATTGAACAGCGTCAAATCGTTGTGGATGCCCCAACGATCCGACCAGGGCTTGGTGCGGCCGCTGGCGACGTCGAGGATCAGGCGGAACAGGTCCCAGCCGGTTTCCTCGATGGTCTTCCCGCCGGTGGCGATGCCTCCCGCATCGAAATCGATCAGGTCCTTCCAGCGTCGCGCCAGCTCGCTGCGGGTCGAAACCTTGATCACGGGCGCAGCCGCAAGGCCGTAAGGCGTGCCGCGGCCCGTTGTGAACACCTGCAGCGTCATGCCGGAGGCGAGCTGGAGCGTGCCGCAGATGAAGTCGGACGCCGGCGTTGCCGCAAACAGCATGCCCTTCTGCGTCGCCTTCTCGCCGGGCGAGAGGACGCCGGTGATCGCGCTTGATCCGGACTTGACGATCGAGCCGAGCGACTTCTCGACGATGTTGGCGAGGCCGCCCTTCTTGTTGCCGGGCGTGGTATTGGCGCTGCGGTCCGCGCCGCCACGGGCCAGATAGGAATCGTACCAGGCCATCTCGCGGACCAGCGCGCGGCCGACGTCCTCGTTGATGGCGCGCCGCGTGAGCAACTGGATCGCGTCGCGCACTTCGGTGACTTCCGAGAACATCACGGTGGCGCCGGCGCGCACCAGCAGGTCGGCGGCGAAGCCGACCGCAGGGTTCGCGGTGACGCCGGAGAACGCGTCGCTGCCACCGCATTGCAGGCCGATGACGAGATCGGCGGCCGGGCAGGTCTCGCGGGTGCGCTTGTTGAGGGTCTTGAGGCGGGCCTCTGCCTGGGTCATGATTGCCTCGACGATGGCGCCAAAGCCGTCGAAGGCTTCGTCCTGCATGCGCACGATGGCATTGCTGACGCCTTCCGGCACCAGACGCTCGGGCGCAAGCTTCTCGCAGCCGAGGCTGATGACCAGGATCTCGCCGCCGAAATTCGGGTTCTGTGCGATGTTTTGCAGCGTGCGGATCGGAATCACGGCATCAGGCGCGTTGATGGCGACGCCACAGCCATAGGCATGCGTCAGCGGCACGACGTCGTCGACATTCGGATATTTCGGCAGCAGCTCGGCGCGGATGCGCTTCACCGCATATTCCATCGTGCCCTTGACGCATTGCACCGAGGAGGAGATGCCGAGGATGTTCTTGGTGCCGACCGAGCCGTCGGAATTGCGAAAGCCTTCGAACGTGAAACCTTCGAGCGGCGGCAGCGGCGCGGGAACGGCGGTGGAGATTTCCAGCTTGTCGAGGGCAGGGGCCTCCGGCATACGGATGCGCGCTTCGTCCACCCATTCGCCGGCCAGGATCGGCGCGAGCGCATGGCCGATTACCTCGCCATAGCGGATGATCGGGGCGTCCTGCGGGATGTCGACCAGCGCCGTCTTGTGTCCCTGCGGCACGAAGGCGCGCAGCGTTAGCCCGCTGGCGAAGCGGGAGCCGGCGGGAAGCCCGAAATCATTGACAACGATCGCGACGTTGTCGCGCTCGTTGAGCTTGATGTAGCGAGGCTGCTCTTTCGCTGCGACTGACTGGTCCATCTGCTTTACCTCGGAAACTCAAGTCGTAGGGTGGGCAAAGGCGCAAAGCGCCGTGCCCACCATGCTTCGTGCCGAACGTAAGCGGTGGGCGCGCTTCGCTTTGCCCACCCTACGATATCTTGCCCGTGGTTAGCCGGGATAGGTATAGGCGGTCTTCACCGTCGTGTAGAACTCGCGGGCATAGGAGCCCTGTTCGCGGGCGCCGTAGCTCGAACCCTTCCGGCCACCGAACGGCACGTGATAGTCGACGCCGGCCGTCGGCAGATTGACCATCACCATGCCGGACTCGCTGTTGCGCTTGTAGTGCGAGGCGTATTTAAGGCTGCTGGTGCAGATGCCGGAGGCGAGGCCGAACTCGGTGTCGTTGGAGATCGCGAGCGCCTCCTCGTAGTTCTTGGCGCGAATGACGGCGGCGACCGGGCCGAAGACCTCCTCGCGCGAAATGCGCATGTTGTTGTTGGCCTCGGTGAACAGCGCCGGCTGGAGGTAGTGGCCGGGCGTTTCGCGCTTGAGCAACTCGCCGCCCCAGGCGAGCTTGGCACCCTCGTCCTGGCCGATCTTGATGTAGCGCAGGTCCTGGTCGAGCTGGCTCTGGTCGACCACCGGGCCGATATGCACGCCGGCCTTGAGCGCGTCGTCCACCGTGAGGCCTTTCAGGCGCTCGGTCACCGCCGCAACGAAACGGTCGTGAATACCTTCGGTGACGATCAGGCGCGAGGACGCCGTGCAGCGCTGGCCGGTGGAGAAATAGGCGCCGTTGACGGCGACTTCGACGGCGGTCTTGAGATCGGCGTCGTCGAGCACGACCAGCGGGTTCTTGCCGCCCATCTCGAGCTGGAATTTCTTCATGTTGCTCGAGGTCACGCAGGCCTGCGCGATCTTGCGGCCGGTCTGCACCGAGCCGGTGAAGGTGATCGCGGCGACGTCGGGATGCTCGATCAGGGTCTGGCCGACCACGGAGCCCGAGCCGACAACGAGGTTGAACACGCCGGCCGGGATGCCGGAGCGGGTGATGATCTCGGACAGCGCATGCGCCGAGCCCGGCACCAGTTCGGCAGGTTTGAACACCACGGTGTTGCCGTAGCAGAGCGCCGGCGCGATCTTCCAGGCCGGGATCGCGATCGGGAAATTCCAGGGCGTGATCATGCCGACGACGCCCATCGGCTCACGGGTGAGCTCGACGTCGATGCCGGGACGGACGGAAGCGCCCTTCTCGCCGATCATGCGCAGCGCCTCGCCGGCGAAGAATGCGAAGATCTGGCCGGCGCGCGCGACCTCGCCAATTCCTTCCGGCAGCGTCTTGCCTTCCTCGCGGGCGAGCAGGCGGCCGAGCTCTTCCTTACGGGCGATGATTTCGAGAGAGATCTTGTTCAGCGCGTCATAACGCGCCTGCGGTGTCGACTGCGCCCAAGCGGGGAAGGCGGCCTTGGCGGCTGCGATCGCCTTCTCGGTCTGGGCCTTGTCGGCCTTGGCGTATTCGCCGACGACGTCGTTGGTGTTGGAGGGGTTGATGTTCTTGGTGACGGCGGAGCCATCGACCCATTCGCCGCCGATGAAGTTCTTCAGGATCGCAGTCATAGCTTCCTCCAGAGTTTTTAACGAACCAGGCAAGGACGCTTGTCGTCGAAGGTCCAGCCGGGGATCAGGTCCTGCATGGCAATAGCGTCATCGCGGGCGCCGAGTCCATGCTGCTTGTAGAGGTCATGCGCGGCGTCGATGGCGGCCCTGTCGATTTCGATACCCAGGCCCGGCCTATCCGGCACCGCGATCTTGCCGGCCTTGATCTGGAGCGGCTCCTTCGTCAGGGCCTGACCGTCCTGCCAGATCCAGTGTGTGTCGATCGCGGTGACCTTGCCGGGGGCGGCGGCGCCGACATGGGTGAACATGGCGAGCGAGATGTCGAAATGGTTGTTGGAGTGCGAACCCCAGGTCAGGCCGTTGTCGCGGCAGGTCTGGGCCACGCGCACCGAGCCTTGCATGGTCCAGAAATGGGGATCGGCCAGCGGAATGTCCACCGCGCCGAGGCGCAGCGCATGGGACAATTGCCGCCAATCGGTCGCGATCATGTTGGTCGCGGTGGGCAGGCCCGTTGCGCGGCGGAACTCGGCCATGATCTCACGGCCGGAGAAGCCGCCTTCGGCGCCGCAGGGGTCTTCGGCATAGGCGAGGATGCCGTGCATGTCCTTGCAGAGGCTGATGGCCTCGTCGAGCGACCATGCGCCGTTCGGATCCAGAGTCACGCGCGCATTCGGAAAGCGCTTGGCGATCGCGGTGACGGCCTCGATCTCCTGCTCGCCGCGCAGCACGCCGCCCTTGAGCTTGAAATCGGCGAAGCCGTAATGGTCGTGGGTGGCTTCCGCGAGCCGCACCACGGTCTCCGGCGTCATCGCCTCCTGATGGCGGAGGTTGAACCATTCCGCCTTGCCGGTCTCGCCGCCGACATAGTCGAGCTTGGATTTGCGGCCGTCGCCGACGAAGAAGAGATAGCCCAGCGTCTCGACGCTGGTGCGCTGCTGGCCCTCGCCGAGCAGGGCTGCGACCGGCAGGTTGAGATGCTGGCCGAGCAAATCGAGCAGCGCGGACTCCACGGCCGTGACGGCGTGGATCATGACGCGGAGATCAAAAGTCTGCTTGCCGCGGCCGCCGGCATCGCGATCGGCGAAGGCGGTCCTGATATCGGCGAGGATGTTGTTCATCGCGCCGACGGTCTTGCCGATCACGAGATCACGGGCGTCCTGCAGTGTCTGCCAGATCTTCTGCCCGCCAGGCACCTCGCCGACGCCGGTGTGACCGGCATTGTCGGTGAGGATGACAATGTTGCGGGTGAAGAACGGCGCATGCGCGCCGCTCAAATTGAGGAGCATGCTGTCACGGCCTGCGACCGGGATCACCTGCATCGCGGTGACGACCGGTGCGCCAGTGATCTCGGTGTTGACCATCGCAGGCTCCTCCCTGTGTTGTTGTTATTCTGCAGCCTGTTGTGACGATCGGATGGCGGGCAGATTCTTCACCAGCGCCGTGACCTCCGCGATCTCCTGCTCGGTGAGGTCGGTCAGCGGCGGGCGGACCGGGCCGGAATCGCGGCCGATCACCTTCATGCCGGCCTTGATGATCGAGACCGCATAGCCCTTCTTGCGGTTGCGGATCGCGATCAGCGGCAGGATGAAGTCCTTCAGGCCGGCGTGGATCGTCGCGTGGTCGCGCTTGCGCACGGCGGCGTAGAAGTTGGTGGCGAATTCCGGAACGAAGTTGAATACCGCCGAGGAGTAGGTGGTCACGCCCATGTCGAGGTAGGGCAGCGCGAAGGTCTCAGCGGTCGGCAGGCCGCCGATATAGGTCAGGCGGTCGCCGAGCTTGGTGTAGACGCGGGTCATCAGCTCGATGTCGCCGATGCCGTCCTTGTAGCCGACGAGGTTCGGGCAGCGTTCGGCGAGGCGGGCGAGCGTATCGGGCTGGAGGATGGCGTTGTCGCGGTTGTAGACGATGACGCCGATCTTCACGGAGGCGCAGATCGCTTCCACGTGGGCAGCAAGGCCGTCCTGCTCGGCATGGGTGAGATAGGGCGGCAGCAGCAACAAGCCGTCGGCGCCGGCCTTCTCCGCGCCGATCGCGATCTCGCGCGCGGTGGCGGTGCCGTAGCCGGTGCCGGCGAGGACGGGCACGCGGCCCTTGGTCTCGTCCACGGCGATCTTGACGACCTGCGGAACCTCGGCCGCCGTCAGCGAGAAGAACTCGCCGGTGCCGCCTGCGGCAAACAGGCCTGCGACGTCATAGCCGCACAGCCAGTCCATGTTGGCGCGGTAGGTCGCCTCGTCGAAGGAGTAATCCGCCTTGAACGGCGTGACGGGGAAGGACAGGAGGCCGGATCCGATCTTCTGGGCCATTTCCTGCGGGGTCATCTTGCTCATGGGCGCTGCTCCCTGGTCTCGTGTTGTGGAGGACGCAAAGGCTGCGCGTCCATGCGCCGTGGTTTAGGAGACCGTTCGATGCGGGTCCAAGCCAAAGCCTATATCGACCAATGCGAAATCAGCATCAATCTTCCATCACCTCCGCCGAGGACAATTCGCTCGCGATTTTGACGAGCGCCGAGAGCAGCGGATTCTCATCGTCGCGGCGCCAGACCATGAACAACTCGACCGGGACGCGGGTGCGCAGCTTCAGCGGCCGCAGGCGGACGTCCGCGATCTTCAGGCTCGCCGCCGCCGCCGGCACGATGGCGAGGCCGAGGCCGGCGCGGACCATGGCGAGGATGGAGTGGATCTGGCTGAGGTGCTGCACATAGCGCGGCAGAATGTCGGCGCGGGTGAACAGCGCCACCAGCACGTCATGAAAGTAGCGGCTCTCATAGGGCGAATACATCACGAAGGGCTGGTTGTCGAAATCCTTGATCGTGACGCTCTCGGCATTCGCCAGCGGATGCTTTTTCGGGATCGCGGCGAGCAGGGGCTCGGCGACGACGCGGCGGCTGGCGATTTCGGGGCGCGCGATCGGCGGCCTGAGCAGGCCGGCATCGATCTGGCCCGAGGTCAACGCCTCGAACTGGTCGCCCGACACCATCTCCTTCAGCGAGAAGTCCACCTCGGGCAGCTTGGCGCGGCAGGCGGCGACGAGCTCCGGGAGGAAGCCGTAGGCTGCGGCTGCGGTGAAGCCGATCTTCAGCGAGCCGGACTTGCCGAGCGCGATACGGCGGGCGACCTGCGAGGCGCTTTCAGCAAGCTTCAGGATGCGCCGCGCTTCCGGCAGGAAGCTGCGCCCGGCAGGCGTCAGGCGCACCGAGCGGCTGGTACGCTCCAGCAGCGGCGCATCGATGATGTGCTCGAGCACCTGGATCTGCCGGGACAGCGGCGGCTGGGTCATGTTCAGCCGCGCGGCGGCGCGGCCGAAATGCAATTCCTCCGCCACCGTGACGAAACAGCGGAGCTGGTTGAGGTCGAACATCGATACATGCCTTAGATGGATAAGGCGTTTCCCCGGCGCTTCTAGCATCGATTACTCCCAAAACAAAGACGGCGGCCGTGAAGCCGCCGTTAAGTTGCCTGGTCAAGCTCCCATGGGGAGCCCTCAGGAGGAACGTTTGAGCACCACGCGCTCGATCTTGCCCACGACCACGAGATAGGCGAATGCGGCCACCAGCGCATTGGCGCCGACGAATAGCAGCGCCCCGTTGAACGAGCCGGTCGCGGCCAGGATGTAGCCGATCACGATCGGGGTGCTGATCGAGGAGAGGTTACCGAAGGTGTTGAACAGGCCGCCCGAGACGCCGCCGGCTTCCTTCGGCGAGGTGTCGGAGACGACAGCCCAGCCGAGCGCGCCGATGCCCTTGCCGAAGAAGGCGAGCGCCATGAAGCCGACCACCAGCGCCTGGCCGTCGACATAGTTGCAGGCGATGATCGACATCGACAGCAGCATGCCGCCGACGATCGGGATCTTGCGCGCCATCGTCAACGAGCCGGTCTTGCGCAGGATTGCGTCGGAGATGACGCCGCCGAGCACGCCGCCGATGAAGCCGCACAGCGCCGGCAGTGTCGCGACGAAGCCGGCTTGCAGGATCGAGAGGCCGCGCTCCTTGACGAGGTAGACCGGGAACCAGGTCAGGAAAAAATAGGTCAGCGTGTTGATGCAGTACTGGCCGAGATAGACGCCGAGCATCATGCGGTTGGAAAGCAGCTGGCGGATATGGTCCCATCCGGAGCCGGGCTCGGGCGCGCGCTCTTGCTTCAGATCGTCTTTGGGCGCGTCGAGATCGACCAGCGCGCCGCCGGCCTTGATGTAGTCGAATTCAGCCTCGTTGATGCCGGGGTGCTCTTTCGGCCCGTAGACGGTCTTGATCCAGACCAGGCCCATGATGATTCCGAGCGCGCCCATCACGAAGAACACGTAGCGCCAACCGTAGTCGTGCGCGATCCAGCCCATCAACGGCGCGAAGATCACGGTGGCGAAATACTGCCCGGAATTGAAGAACGCAGAGGCGGTGCCGCGCTCGTTGCTCGGAAACCAGGCCGCGACAATGCGGGCGTTGGCGGGGAAAGACGGCGCTTCGGCGATGCCGACGAGGAAGCGCAGGCCGAACAGCACGACGATCGCGGTGCCGGCGCTGAAGAAGCCGACCCAGCCCTGCATCGTCGTGAACAGCGACCAGACGATGATGCTGAAGGCATAGACGAGGCGGGAGCCGTAGCGGTCGAGCAGCCAGCCGCCCGGCACCTGCGCGATCACATAGGACCATCCGAACGCCGAGAAGATGTAGCCCATCGCGACGGGATCGAGATGCAGCTCCTTGGAGAGCGCGGGGCCCGCGATCGACAACGTGGCGCGGTCGGCATAATTGACGGTCGTGACCAGGAACAACATGGTCACGATGAACAGCCTGACGCGAGACCTTCTCACGTCCGTTGCGGACATCACTGCGCTCATTGCGCGCCTCCTTAGAACTCGAAACGTTTCCCCACTGCGACTCCTAGAGGTGCGCGCGGCAAAGTGTCCAAGTTCAAGGCAGTATCGATCGATGCTGCTTTTGGATTGATGGAACGGCAGGTCGGAGGAACGACTGAGGTGATGGACCAGATTGGCACCACGCACGCCGTTGTCATTGCCCGCCAAGGCGGGAAATCCAGTACGCCGCGACGTCTCGATTCAATTACGTCTGTCACGAAGTACTGGATCGCCCGCCTGCGCGGGCGACGACAGTGTGCGGGTAGAGGCCGCGCGCGTTTACTGCCGCGCGCCGGGCAGCAGCGGCGCGAGCAGCCCGCGTGTCACGCCCGGCGGTGCCGCATCCAGACCCAGCACGGCGCTTGCGGCCGGGAGCGCCGCGTCCGCCATCGCGGCGTGGCCTTCGGCGCTCGGATGCACGGCGCCGCCATAGACGGCGGAGAGCACGCCCCAGGTCGCGTCATGGATGTCAGTCGGCTGGCTTGCTGCCGGCAGGCCTTGCGGATAGGTCATCGCGGCGAAATAGCTGTCATTGGCGTCCCGGATCCAGCGCGCGCGCGGCAAATAGGCGCGGAATTCGGAGGCGCCGCGGCCGCACAGCATTGGCTGGCTCGCCGCGCTCACGATGTCAGGATTGAAGCTCTGGCCGTTCTCGGCAAAGCAGGTGCGGTCGAATTCAGGATCGTTGCCCGAATGCGCGCAGAAGCCGTGATCGGCGAACGCCGCCTGATGCGAATCCACGAAGGTCATGCGGTCGGCCTCGGGATCGCGGCACAGCGCGCCACGGGTGCAGGTGGCGAGCCCCTTCAGTTGCGGCAGGAATTCAGTGTCGACGAAGGTCGAGACGCGGGCGAGGCGCTGCGGGTCGGCGTTGAAGGACGGATGGATGTCGAAGCCGGCGCGGCCGCCGCGGCAGGGCACGCCGCCATCGGCGAGCGCCGGGTTGGCATAGGAGACGTAGACCACGTGCGAGAGGTCGCCGCCGACCAGCGGCTTCAGCGCCTCGCGCAGCTTGACGAAATTCTGCGGCAGTTCGCGCGCCAGCGCATCGCGGGAATCATCGACGCTCGCCATCACGCCGGAGCGGCGGAATATCGCGCGCTCGGTTGCGGTCTCGACGATCACGTCGGCGACGAGGCCGGAGAAATAGACGTCGTTCGCGCCGACCGAGAGTAGCACGAGGTCGAGCGTGCGCTCGGGCTGGCGTTTCCTGGCGGCGGTCAGCGCCTCGCGCAGCTCGGCGACCTGCGCGTTCACGCTGATGTTGCAGACGCCGGTCTTGCCGGGCGGGCATTCGCGGGCGCGTTGCGAGCCGAGCAGCCCGTCGCTGATGCTGGCGCCGGTGCAGGCGAGCGGCAGAAAGGTCACCGCGACGTGGGTGTAGCGTACCGCAAGCGCCAGCGCGGTGCGGGCCTGGTAGCTGTAGAGCGATCGGTGGCAAGGCGAGTTGAACCAGAGGGCGCTGTAGCGCTGCCAGTTGGCAAGCGTATCCGGCGCTTCGCAGGCGCGGCCGCCCTTGAAGCCGGCGCGGCTCGGCCGGTAATACTGCGCACCGGCGGTGCCGAGATAGGAGCGGAAGCAAAAACCTTCGTCCGACAGCGCTAGCGGCCGGTCCGGATTGCCTTCGCCCGAGGCGATGCTGTCTCCGAGGCCAGCGACGAAGATGTCCCGGACCTGGATCTCGGTCTGGACCCGCTGGGTTGGATCGGAGCCGGAGGAGACGTCGACGCTCGCGACCGTCTGCTTGCCGTAGCGGACCCGCAGATTGATCGGCTCGGCGCAGTCGAAGGTGGATTGTTGCGGCCCGTCGCCGTCGTCGAACGACCAAGCGCAGGTGGCGCCGACCGGCACCGCGCCGGCGAGGCGCACAGTGACGGGATGGTCGATGGGGGTGAGGTAGTTTTCCTTCGTGTTGTCGCGGGTGCAGGGCTGGTTGACCCGACCCTGGAGGTCGATGCAGAGCCGGTTGACCATGTTGCGGGCCCAGCCGCGGCCCTCGCTCTGCAGCTCCAGTGATTGCTCGGCGGCGAGGATGCTGCGGTTACGCGCGTTCTCGACATGGAGCAGGAAGTCGCGCTCCTCGCGGAACAGCCGGAAGCGGTTGCGGACCTCCCAGCTGATCTGCATGGCGCCCGCGTCCTGCGCGGCCGCCCGCTCCGGCGGCAAGGCGGTGAGGAGCCCGGCAAGCAGCAGGACACCGGCGAGGAAACGGCAAAGGAATACAGGGATCATGGCCCGCGTCTTCAACGGCAAAGTTGAGGCGGAAATAAGAGAGCTGCTCTCCGCCTGCAACATTGGTCTGACGGTTTTGCGGGCCGGCGTCCAGCGGACTATCGTGGGCGCATGATCTTTTCGGAAAACCACTTCGCACTTTTCCGGATCACGCTCAGCGTTTGCTGGCCTGCCGCAGCGAACGCTCGCGCTCCATCGCTGCCACCTGCTTGGGCAGGTTGGCCTGCGCGCAGGCCTCCGCCAGCCGTCGGCGCTCCTGCCAGGGCTCCACCACATTCATCCAGAGCTCGCGTGCGCCCATGATGGAGATGGCAAGACCGAACGGGATCACGAAATAGAGGATGCGGAAGACGAGGAGCGTGGCCAGAAGCTGCTCGCGGCCGAATTCGGGCAGCGCCACCAGCATGGCGGCGTCGAACACGCCGAGCGAGCCGGGAGCATGGCTGGCGAAGCCGAGCAATGTCGCCAAAATGAACACCACGGAGAGCGACAGGAAATCGATCTGCGGAGTGGCCGGCACCAGAAGGTACATCGCCAGCGCGCAGAATCCGAGATCGACGACGCCGATCAGGATCTGCACCAACGTCAGCGGCGCTGACGGCAGCACCACCTTCCAGCCTTTCTGGCCGAGCTCGCGGCGCTTCTCGCCCATGCACAGCCAGACCAGATAGGCGCCGATCGAGGCGAGGCCGCCGATCGCAATCAGCCGGTTGATCGACGACGGCAGCTGATCCATGTAGGAGGCGGCATCCGGATGGATGGCCATGCCGATCGAGAGCACGAAGATGTTACCGAGCCAGAAGGTCAGGCCCGACAGGAAGCAGATTTTTGCGACGTCGATCGCATTCAGCCCGTAATCCGAATAGATCCGGAAGCGGATCGCGCCGCCGGTGAAGACGGTGGCGCCGATATTGTGGCCGATCGAATAGGACGTGAAGCTGGAGAGCGCTGCGATGCGATAAGGCACGTGCCTCTTGCCGATCGTTCGCAGTGCAAAAAAGTCGTAGAAGGTCAGCGTACAGAACGCGAAGCATACGCAGATCGCCGCCAGCCCGATATTGCCGCGGGGGATCTCGGTCAACGCGGTCAGGATGACCCCGGTGTCGATGCCCTTGAGCGTCCGCACCAGCGTGGTGATCGCGAACGCGATGATGAAGACGCTCGCCGCAACGCCGAGTCGCCGCCAGCCGATCCATCTCTTGAAGCCGCGCTTCAGCGCGGTCAGCAGTCCGTGCATTCATCCTCCCGGCGGGGGGCAAGACCGACCAGGCCAGACATTGGCCGGTCGGATGCGATCAGTGCCCGATGTGGGCTTGGATCGCTAGGCATGATGTAGCTCATTTAAGGCAAAAACAGTGACTTGTGCAGCCCTTGACAAGGATTGGTTCTGCCTTGGACCAGCTACTTTGTCATACGCGGTTCACATCGGACGCGCGTTAAGCATATGAGTCGTGGCACCGGTCGCGTCCGTCCGTGACATAGTCTCAGACCCTGCATGGCCGGCATTGTTCCAGCGCAAGGGATGCGGGCTTTTTTGGAACGACGATGCCGTGCGCTGGTTAGTGCCCCATCAGCAATCGAGCATGGCGGAATAACCGGCTTCTCCTGCGAGCCGGTGCCTCCGTGTTCCCACAACCCGAGAGGATCGGACCGATGGGATTGTTCACAAAAGACATCAAGACCATGAACGACCTGTTCGTGCATCAGCTCCAGGACATCTATTACGCCGAGCAGCAGCTCACCAAGGCTCTGCCTAAAATGGCGGATAAGGCGACCGATCCGCAGCTGAAGCAGGGCTTTTTGACGCACCTCGAAGAAACCAGGGAGCACGTCAAGCGCCTCGAGGAAGTGTTCAAGATGCACGGTGCGCAGGTGAAGGCGGTCGATTGCCCCGCGATCGACGGCATCATCGAGGAAGCCGACGAGACCGCCGGCGAAGTCGCCGACAAGGCGGTGCTCGACGCCGCGCTGATCAACGCGGCACAGGCGGCGGAGCATTACGAGATCGTCCGCTACGGCAGCCTGATCGCCTGGGCCAAGCAACTCGGCCGCAACGACTGCGCCAGCGTGCTCGCCAAGACGTTGGAAGAAGAGAAGGCGACCGACAAGAAGCTGACCACGATCGCCGAGAGCAAGGTGAATCTGCGCGCTGCGAGCTGAGGGCCAGGCGTAGCCAGGATCGAGCGTCGCGCGGTCATCCGCGCGACGCTCGAACATGACGCATCCGTCCCGCATCCATCATTCGACCCTTGTCGTAACATGACGAGGGGCAGGAAGCGTATCGTTCGCATGGGGCTGCAACCGAGATGGCAGCATGCGAGTAAGCACCGCCAGATACGAAGCCTTCGAAGCCGGCGCGCCGCATTCCGGCTCCCGCCTTGCGACGTCCCTCACCCTTGCCGCGATGAGCCTTGGTTATGGCGTGGTGCAGCTTGACGTCACCATCGTCAACACCGCGCTCGACGCGATGGGCAGGACGCTCGGCGGCGGCGTCGCCGAGCTGCAATGGGTTGTCAGTGCCTACACCATTGCGTTTGCCGCCTTCATCCTGACGGCCGGCGCGCTCGGCGACCGCATCGGCGCCAAGCGCGTCTTCATGGCGGGTTTCGCAATCTTCACCGCCGCATCGCTCGCCTGTGCGTTGTCGCCCAATGCGACCGTGCTGATTGGGGCGCGCCTGGTCCAGGGTCTGGCGGCGGCGATCCTGGTGCCGAATTCTCTTGCCCTGCTCAATCATGCCTATCCGGACGACCGCGAGCGCGGCCGCGCCGTCGCGATCTGGGCCGCCGGTGCGAGCCTCGCGCTCACCGCGGGCCCCTTCGTCGGCGGCGCGCTGATCACGCTGGTCGGCTGGCGCGCGATCTTTCTCGTCAACCTTCCGATCGGCCTCATCGGCCTTTGGCTGAGTTGGCGCTATGCGACCGAGACCACGCGCGCGCCCTCACGCGAGATCGATCTGCCCGGCCAGCTCGCGGCAATTGGTGCGCTGGGGGCGCTCGCCGGCGCGATCATCGAGGGGGGCGCGCTTGGCTGGCAGCATCCGGCTGTGCTCGCGGCGTTCGCTTCAGCCGCTTTCCTGGCGGTGCTGTTCGTCTGGCGCGAGAGCCGCGCGACGCAGCCGATGCTGCCCCTGTCCCTGTTCGATCACCGGCTGTTCAGCCTGACCGCGCTCGTCGGCCTGCTCGTGAACGTCGCGATTTACGGGCTGATCTTCGTGCTCAGCCTTTACTTCCAGAGGATCAACGGCCTGTCGGCGTGGTGGACCGGTCTCGCCTTCGTGCCGATGATGGCGGTGGTGCTGCCGGTCAATCTGCTGGCGCCGCGTCTCGCCGAGCGCATCGGGGCGTGCCCGACCATCGTCGTCGGCGCCTGCGTCTCGGCGCTCGGCTGTCTCGGCCTGCTGTGGATCGAGGCCGGCACAAGCTATTGGGCGATCTTTGCGCAGATGATCGCGATCAGCAGCGGGCTTGGGCTGCTGGTGCCGCCGCTGACCTCGACCTTGCTGGGCAGCGTCGAGAAGGCACGCTCCGGCATCGCGGCGGGCGTCCTGAACGCGACGCGGCAGACAGGCAGCGTGCTCGGCGTTGCGCTGTTCGGTTCGCTGGTGGCCTCGGAAGGCGCGTTCATGACCGGCCTGCACGCATCGCTGGTGGTATCGGCCGCCGTCCTCGTGCTTGCTGCCGCCGTGATCGGGATCGGCGCGCCGTCGCGCGGATGAACTGTGCGGAGGAATTAGCCGCGGCGCAGTGCGAAATGCGCGCCGCAGAACGCCATCACGGCACCGAGGCCCAGCGCGGCAATCCCGGCCAGCACGCCTGAGACCGTCGGGACCGGGCTCGGCGCCGAGGCCACCTGGCCAGCCCCCGCAAGCAGCAGCACGCCGACCGCGATCAGGAATTGCCGCATCCGTTGCGGGATCTGGCCCGAGACGGCGCTCTGCATCAACGTCGCCGTGAAATAGCCGCCGGAGAAGCCGACGGAGGCGATCAGCCACCAGGCGATCGCCGCGCCCGCCGGTATGAACTCGTGCGAGTCCGAGTGCCAGAGGCCGCCGAGATCGAGCCCGTAGCGCGCGCCCAGCATGTGCACGGCGAGCGCGAGCAGCACGCCGGAGATCACGGCGGCGCCGAGAATCAGGCGGCGCGGAAAAAAAATCGTCTCAGCCATGTCTCGCTTGTAGGATGGGGCAGGGCGCTCACGCAAGCGGGCCGCAGACTGGATCGCCCGGATAGGATCGATTGTGAAGATGCGGGATTCGGGAGCTGAGCCGGCTGCGGGTGCGAGCTATGCCTACAAGGCGTCGCTGATCGGCTCGGCGCATCGCTTCGAACTGACCGAGCAGGGGCTGTCCTGGCACATCGCCGGCCGTTCGGGCCTGTGGCGTTATGACGAGATCAGTGCAATTCGGCTGTCGTTCCGCCCCGTGTCGATGCAACAGCACCGCTTTCGCGCCGATGTCAGCCATGCCAGTGGCGGCCGCATCGCAATCCTCTCGACGAGCTGGCAGACCGCGGCCCTGATGGCGCCGCAGGACAATGGCTTTCGCCACTTCATCGTCGCGTTGCATGCGCGCATGGCGCAGGCCGGCAGCCACGCCGAGTTGACCGCGGGGCTTGGCCGCAGAACCTACGTGACAATGCTGGCTTTTCTTGCGGTGCTTGCAGTGGCGATGACGGGGCTCCTGATCCGGGCGCTTGCGATCGGCGAATTCGCCGGCGCGCTGTTCATCATCGGCTTTGCCGCGCTGTTCGTCTGGCAGATCGGCGGCTTCGTGCGGCGTAACCAGCCGCGGAGCTACAGCTTCGATCGCGTGCCGAGCGCCTTGCTGCCCTAGGTGCAATGGGCCGCAATCAAACGTGACTTCGCGCCGTTGCGGCGGTGTCGCATCGTGCTGCCATGTCAACCCTGGATCGCAGCACGCGAGGGCCTTCGGCGGATGAGATCTCCGAGATCAATCGCGTGCATCTGATCAATACGCCACTGCAGCCGGCGGACCTCCTGTTTATGTTCGGCACGCGAGAGGACGTGGCGCTGCGGGCCGATACGGCGGGACGACTGTGGCGCCAGGGCTATTTCCGCTGGTCGATTGTCAGCGGCGGCGTGACGGCGGGCTCGGAGCAATCCGAGTGCACGATCATCAAGGCGGCGATGGTCGCGGCGGGCATTCCGGCTGAGCGAATCCTCGAGGAGCATCGTGCCCTAAACACCGGCGAGAACGTGATCCTCTCGCTGCCGATCATCGACGCGGCGCTCGGGCTGCACAATGTCCGCCGCGTGATCTGCCTCGGCAACACCTGGACCGCGCGGCGTTATCCGATGACGCTGCACCGGCACTGGCCGGAGGTCGAGAAAATGCTGCTCACGGTCGACAGCTTTGCGACGTCGCGCGCGCTCTGGCACACCGATCCCGAATTTTGCCGCCGCATGCTGCACGAATGGGACAAGATCGAGCCTTACAAGGCGAGGGGCTTCATCGCGGAATGGCCGGAGGCCTGAGCTTGGGGCAAGCGCGCGTTACTCCGTCGAGTCGAAATCCTCTTCCTTGGTGCCGAGCAGCGATGCGATCGTGCGCAGGCCGGAATCGAGCTGCTCGAACGAAGGCGGGGCGAGCGCGAGCCGCACTGCGTTCGGTGCGTGGCCATGCGCGATCGCGAAGGTCGAGGACGGTGTCAGCGCGATGCCGCGCCGGGCTGCCGCGGCGACGAAGGTCTGCGAGCGCCAGTGTGCCGGCAGCGTGAGCCAGAGATGATAGGAGCGCGGATCGGCGGCGAGCTGGTAGCCGGTGAGCAGCCTTGCCGCGGTCTGCTGGCGGCGCGCGGCGTCGATGCGTTTCAGCCGCGTCAGCTCGGCGACGGTGCCGTCTGCCATCAACCGCTGCCCGGATGCGAGCGCATGGCCGGACGCGATCCAGCCGCCGGTGCGGACCGCGCTCATGACGCCCTCGCGCAATCGCTGCGGCGCGACCAGGATGCCGAGCGCGAGGCCCGGCGCGACCTTCTTGGACAGGCTGTCGATCACGATGCAGCGGTCGGGGCCGAGCGCGGCCAGCGGCGTGTCGTCGGCCAGGAAGCCGTAGACGGCGTCCTCGATGATGGTGAGATCGAGCTTCTCGGCGACGCGCATGATATCGGCGCGCCGCGTCGCGTTCATGGTGACGCCGAGCGGGTTCTGGATGATGGGCTGGAGATACAGCGCCGACAGATGCGCCTCGCGATGCGCCTTCTGGATGGCGTCGGGGCGCGCCCCAAATTCGTCGATCGGTATCGGGACCAGCGTCACGCCAAGCCGCGCGGCGATGCTCTTGACGTAAGGGTAGGTCAGCGCCTCGACGCCGCAGCGGCCGCCGGTGGGAACGAGGGCTGCGAGGGCGGCCGCGAGCGACTGCTTGCCGTTGGCGGTGAAGACGATCTGCTCGGCCTGCGGGGCGAAATCCTTGCGCGCGAGATAGGCGGCGGCTGCATTGCGCGCGCTCTTGGTCCCGGTGCTGGTGGAGACGCGCAATGCGGATTCGAGCGCCTCGACACGCTCGAGGCCCGCAAGGCTTTTGGCGATCATTGCCCATTGCTGCGGCAGCAGCGGGTAATTGACCTCGAAATCGATCCGCGCGTCGCGCGGCTCGCTCAGCGCCTCGACCTCGCGCCTGATGGCGCCGGAGATGAAGGTGCCGCGGCCGACTTCGCCGACGACGAGGCCGCGGCGGAGCAACTCCGTATAAACCCGGCTCGCGGTCGAGACCGCGATGCCGCGGTCATAGGCAAAATTGCGCTGCGGCGGCAGCCGGTCGCCGGGCCTTAACGTGCCGTTAGAGATATCCGAGGCAATGGCATCGGCAAGCTTCACGTACTCGAACTTGGACATTATTGCACCGAGAGCAATGTTTCACTTGCTCCGAGTAGTGTACTGGAGCATTTAAGTTCCATCAAGCTTCACGATTGAGCCGAGGAGAGCGAGAGCAATCCGACGGCAAATGAGGTGCATGCGTTCAGGCGCTTGCGCCAACGGCATCCGCTTCGCCGCGTGGACAACAGGCCGGAGAAGGACAATGACCACGATCTCGCAGACCGCCGGGCGGAGTTTACGCTCATCCTCGTCAAACGGATTTTTCCGCAAGCTGGCCAACGGCGCCTATGCGCTGTTCGACAGTCTGGAGCGCCGCTCCGCCGTCAAGACGCTGAACGACCTCGATGACCGCGCCTTGCGCGACATCGGCATCACGCGCAGCCAGATCGAGGACGCGGTCTACGGTCAGGCGAAAGCAGAGCTAACGCGGTATCTGTAGGACGCTTTCGCCCTTGTCCCGGACGCGCAGCAGCGTTCTGAGGCTGCTGCGCTGCGTCCGGGGCACGAGACTGGCGTTTCGGGCACGCCTGCTTCAACATCGTCATTGCGAGCGCAGCGAAGCAATCCAGAAATCCCACCGCGGAAAGACCCTGGATTGCTTCGCTGCGCTCGCAATGACGGCCTTTGTGGATAGCACTGTCGCTCCTTTAGCTCGCGCTTTCATTGCAGACACAACTTTCCCTCTCGCGGCTTGTTCGCCCGAGCTTTGCTTGATCGCCTCACCCTCGAATGAAAGAGGGCGCAGGGAAGACCGGGCGTCGGCTGGCACCCGCGGTCCACTGTGCGAAGTTGCAGTAAAAAATCTGCACAGCGGCATACAGGTGAAGCCAAAACGTCCGGCCTTCCCTGCGCAGCGGTTTTACGGCTTATGCCGTGCTCTCCCCGAGGAGCGATGCACTATTGCCCCCGTCGCCTCATGGATGGCTGATGCGCGAACCCGGTCGGGCCGCCACATCACCACAAGACTTGACGCACAGACCCCGGGCGCCAGGACGACACGGTTTTGCCGTACGCTGTCAGCACCGGTCGTGTGCGCGACGCCTTCGCTCACGGTTGCCCGCCCTGCGAAACCATTCGCGCCGGTGTGGCCCAGCGTCCGCCGCTGTCCGGCCCGCGTTCGTGACGATCGCGATACGCCCCTCTTCCTTGGGCCGGGTTGCGGCGACACATACGCCGTTTCCGAATTTCGGTAAAGTGGAATATTTTCAGCGGCGGGCGTTGACCGACAGCTTGGGTGTTTTGCCCGACGGGCAATGCAAGGGCTCGTAGCCCGGATGAGCGAAGCGATATCCGGGAATCGTGATACGAGTCGTCGCGGGTATCGCTTCGCTCATCCGGGCTACGAGCTTGTATATGGCTCAGGCGAAGGCGGCCTGGTCCCAAACACCGCCGATCGTCTTCAGAGCGCTCGGGCTTGCGGTGAGGTCGTGTCGCTGCGCCGCGTTGGCGCCGATGCCGGACATCCCGACCCGGCAAATGCGCAGCGACGTTGCCCGCGAACTTGGCGATACGTGCGGCGGCCTGTTTAAGGACGAACAGCATCGTCGTGACGCGGCTAAGCGCGCCGAGCAGGATCAGCACCGAGAAGATGTCGATATAGGCGAGGAAGTCGCCGACCAGCATCAATTCCGGCGGGATTGGGATCCTGTGGTAGTAAGCCAGTACGAGGATCACGACGGGGATGAAGGCGATCACCTTCCGCACCGTCAGCCTGTCCAGCAGTGCGGCCAGTTGCACGACCAGCACCTGCCACAAAGCATCGCCGATCGCGAGCGGGATCTCGTACGTCCATCTCCGCCACCATTGCTTCACGACATTGCTCCGAGCTCAGTGCCTCACCACCAGCACGGAGCATTTTGCGTAGCGCACGACATGCCCGGCATTGGAGCCGAGAAAGTAGGTGCGCATCGCCGGCCGGTGCGAGGTCATCACGATTAGCTCGGCCTTCATGTGAACGGCTTCCTCCAGGATCTCGTGATAGATGCCGCCCTGGCGCACCACGCTGGAGATGCGGGAAGGCTCGATGCCGGACTCGCGTGCGACGATGGCGAGGGCTTCTTCCGAGGTCTGGCGCTGCTGCTCGTCGAAATCTGCCGGCACGTATTCGGCCAGCATCACCGGCGTCATCGGCAGCACGTTGAGCAGGCGCACCACGCCGCTCCAGGTCTGCGACAGCGTTGCGGCGGTCGCGATCGCCGGCTTGGCCAGGTCGGTGTCGGCGAGGTCGATGGGCACGAGGATCGACTTGAACATCTGCGCCTCCAAATCTTCCAGTCAGGACGTCTTGCCGGCACGTCGCGCGATCAACCCGATCGAAACAGCCTTAGCTTCGAATCAACCTTAACTTCGAAGTAGCCTTAGCTTCGAAGCAGCCTTGGACTGACGAACAGCACCAGCCTACCGCGGCGGTAAGCCACGTCACCCCAATCCTTGACGTCAAAATCGAAGATCGCAAGCCCCGACGTGGGCAGGTTGTCGGCGAGCGCCTTGGCGGCGGCCGGATCGCCGCCGCCCGTCAGCATCAGGGCGATCTCGTGCATGCCCGGATTGTGGCCGACCAGCAGCAATTGCCTCGGATCAGCCGGAATGGTTGCAGTGCGAATGGATTCCAGGATCTGGGCGGGATCGGCGGCGTAGAGTTCCGGCAGGACCTCGACCTGCGGCGCTGCGACGCGGTCCTTCATGGTCTCCCAGGCAATGTCCCAGGTCTGCCGAGCCCGGACGGCATGCGATACCAGTACGGCCTCGGGAAAGGGGGGATGGGCGGCCATCCAGTCGCCGATTTCGGCGGCATCCTTGTGGCCGCGGTCGTCGAGCCGGCGGTCCTGGTCACGGCCGCTCGGCGCGTCAGTCTCGGTCTTGGCGTGACGCAGCAGCATCAAACGGCGCATGGCACTCTCGAATCGTTACGCGTTCCAGAATAATCTACAGGTGCCGGTTGAGGGCAAGGTGACAAGGGCCTGCACAGTCCTCTAAAGCGCGATGAGATTAGGACAATCCCCATCGCGCTTTAAATTTTTGTTTTGAGCATGATCTTTTCGGAAAACCGCTGCACACTTTTCCGGATCATGCTCTAAGAAACGACATGAGCGAGACTTTCACAAGCGTGTCCCAGGAAGGAGCCGGCTTTCGTGAACGCGCGCGACTGTCGTTTGATCTCGACGCCGACATCTGCGTGATCGGGGCGGGGCTTGCAGGGCTCTCCATTGCGCTCGAGGCGGCCCGGCTGGGGGCCAGCGTCGCGGTGCTCGAGGGCCGCCACATCGGCTGGAACGCTTCCGGCAATCAACTCGGCACCGTGATGCCGGGCTTCGCGCTGCCGCTCGCCGAGCTGATCGAGCGCATCGGCTTCGAGGATGCGCGGGAATTGTGGACACTGTCGAAAGAGGGCGCCGAGTTCGTCCGGGCCAACGCCACCGAAGAGAACATGCCCGGGATCGGCCCGACCGACGGCGTGCTCGAGGTCTCCAACGTCGATGCCGGCGACCGGCTGATCAGCCGGTTGCAGATGCTGAACGAGGATTTCGACACCGAGGCCGAGGGCTGGCAGGTCGATCGCGTCCGCGCCGCACTCAAGACCGATCGCTACTTCCACGGCGTGCATTATCCGAAGGCGTTCCAGGTCGACGGGCGCAAATATGTGCACGGCCTCGCGGCGCTGGCGCGGCGCGCAGGCGCCCGCATCTTTGAGGACACGCCGGTCGTCAGCATCGATCATTCCGGCATCCGCAAGCGCATCGTCACGCCCTCGGCGCGGCTGCGCGCCACCCATATCGTGCTCGCCGGCAACATCCATCTCGGCGCGCCGTTGCGGCGCCTGTCGGACACGCTGCTGCCGGTCTGGCGCTATGCCGGCATCACCGCGCCGCTCGGCGAGCGCGTGCACGAGATCATCGCCTTCAAGGGATCGGTGATGGATTCCGACGGCGTCGATCATTTCCGGATCGTCGATGGCGACCGGCTGATGTGGGAAAGTCCGGAGACCACCTGGGCCGCACGCCCGCAGCGCTTTGCAGGCAGCGTCAGGCGGCGGATCCGGTCGATCTTCCCCCAGCTCGGCAATGTCGAGATCAGCGAGATGTTCGGCGGCGTCACCGGGCAGACCGTGCATGGCATGCCGCAGATCGGCCAGTTGCGCAAAGGCCTCTGGGTCGCAAGCGGCTTCGGCCGCCAAGGCATGAACACCTCGGCCATGGCCGGGCAGATGATCGCCCGCAGCATCCTGTGGGGCGACGAGCGCTGGAAGCTGTTCTCGCCGTTCGAGCTGGTCTGGGCGGGGGGAACGACGGGGCGGGTTGCCGGGCAACTGGTCGGAATCTGGGGCAGGGCGAGTTCCGCCGCCGCAGGCTCGCTTGCCCGCTATCGCGAGCGTGCCAGGGTCAAGGACCGGGAACGCGAGGCGCGCCTGGCCGAAGCCAACCGGGCCGCCGGGACCGGTCCGCGCCGTCCGCCGCCCCGGGTTCGGCCCCGGCCGGCCCCACCGCCGAAGCCTGTGGCGGAAGCCGTGGAACCAGTCCCGCAGGACGACAGCGCCTCGCGATAAGGTGAGAAAAACTCCGCCCGGAAGTGTAACGTCGACGGTTAGAGCCCGTATCTCAGGGCGTAGACGCTCCCGCATGGAGAATGAGATGTTTGACCGCCGCATCCTGTTGACGACTGTCGCCGGCCTGTTCGGCCTTGCGGCCTTCCGCTGGCTCAGAGCATCGCCCGCGGAGGCTGGAGAGAAAGCCGCGCAGAAATTCGAGATCGAGAAGACCGACGCCGAATGGCGTGCCCAGCTCACGCCGCAGCAATATGAGATCCTTCGCAAGGAGGGCACCGAGCGGCCGGGCTCCAGCCCGCTGCTCAAGGAGCACCGCAAGGGCGTCTTCGCCTGCGCCGGTTGCGACCTGCCGCTGTTCGCCTCCGACACCAAATTCGAGAGCGGTACGGGCTGGCCGAGCTTCTACCAGCCGATCGAGGGCAATGTCGGCAAGACCGAGGACCGGACCTACGGCATGCTCCGCACCGAGGTGCATTGCCGGCGCTGCGGCGGCCATCTCGGCCACGTCTTCGACGACGGTCCAAAGCCGACCGGATTGCGCTACTGCATCGACGGTTTCGGGCTGGTCTTCCATCCCGCGGCGGCGTCCGCAACCTAGCTTTTGTCCCGGCAATTGTTGCCGGTCCCGGCAATTGTGCCCCGGTCATCAGGCCGGGGCTTTTTCGTCAAGCCATTGATTTGATGAGAAAACCCGCATTGGCATAGCCCTTGCGACAGTCTCCTCCGACTGCGGCCGTGGTCGACCGGCCGCCGAGATCGGATCTGGAGACAAAGTTATGGGTATCTTCGATGCAATGAACACCTCGGTGGGTGGCCTGCAGGCGCAGTCCTACGCGCTGCAGAACATTTCCGGCAACATCGCGAACTCTTCCACCACCGCTTACAAGGGCATCGGCACCAGCTTCGTCGATCTCATTCCCGACTCCTCGGTCCCGAGCAAGCAGGTCGCGGGCGGCGTGACCGCCAACGCTAAGGCCACCATCACCACGCAGGGCACAATCTCGGGCTCCAGCGTCGCCACCAACATGGCGATCACCGGTGATGGCTTCTTCTCGATCCAGAAGGCCACGGGCGTCGTCGACAATGCGCCGGTGTTCAGCGGCGTCACCTATTACACACGGCGCGGCGACTTCCAGCTCAATGCCAACGGCAATCTGGTCAACGGCGCCGGCTATTACCTGATGGGCGTCACGGTCGACCCGAAGACCGGCAACCCGCAAGGCAACGTTGCGACGGTCCTGAAATTCCAGAACAACTTCATCCCGGCGCAGGCGACCACATCGATCCAGTACGCGGCCAACCTGCCGACCCAGCCGAACACCGTGGCGAGCACGACGGCGGCAACCAAGACGCTGCTGGCGGCCGGCGGACTGAACCCGTCGGACTTCGCGGCCAACCCGCTGCCGGTCGGCACGCCGCCTCCGCCTTATGCAAACGCCACAACGTCCGGCGCTGCCGCGACCGGCAATGTCCGCTCGCCATACTCGTCGACCACTGCGACCGGCACAACGGCGCTCCAGAATAACTCCGCGGCGGTGGCATCGAGCACCACCTCGCTCGACAACTCCTTGGGTACGCATCTCGCCTCCAGCATTCTCGCTCAGCTGAGCGGCCAGACGCTGGTCGTCAACGGTCACAATATTGTCTTCGATAATAGCTTGACCAGCACTCCCGACGGTCTTGGCGGCACGGCGATTGGTCTCGGCTCGGGTACTAACACAACGGTGGCCAGCATCATCTCCGCTATCCAGTTGGCCGGCGGCCCCGGCGTCACCGCATCGCTCAGCCCCAGCGGCAACATCGTGATCTCCAGCGGCACCACCACCGACGTACCGGTTGGTAGCGGCCAGGTGGCCACGGCGCTTGGCATCAGCAGCGTGACGCGCGGCGGCAACGTGCTGTCATCGCCCGCGATCTCGGGCGCCACGGTGCTGAGCGGCGCGGCGGCTGCCGGCGGCGCCGAGGTGCTCACATCGGGCTTCTCCGCCGGCGACGTCATCACCGTCAATGGTCAGTCGCTGACCTTCATGGCCTCCGGCGCGTCAGGCCCGAACCAAATCAACGTCACCGACAACATCACGATGCTGCTCGGTAAGATCGACACTCTCTCCGGTGCAACGGGGTCGTCAGTCAGCAGTGGGGGCGTGATCACGCTGAACACCGGCACAGCTTCCAACCTTTCGGTGGCGAGCTCCAACAGCGCCGCCTTCGCCGCGCTCGGCTTCACCTCGACCATCATCAAGAATCGTGACGGTGGTGGCGTTGCCGGCACCGGCGGCGTGATCGGCAACGACATCGCCACCTTCACCAAGGAATCGATCAGCGGTGGCGCGGTGACCGCTTACAACGCGGCCGGCACGCCGGTGAACCTGCAATTGCGCTGGGCCAAGACCGACAGCGCCTCGCTCGGCGCGGGCCATGCCGATACCTGGAACATGTTTTACCAGACTGACCCGAATGCGACGGGCACGACCGTCGGTTGGGTCAATACCGGCCAGGCCTTCACCTTTGCCGCCGACGGCTCGCTCACTTCGCCGAGCGGCTCGGGCATCACCATCAACAACGTCAGCGTCAGCGGCCAGTCGCTGGGCTCGGTCTCCTTCAACATCTCCTCGGGCGGACTGACGCAATATGCCAGCACCAGCGGCGCCGTCACCATCAACACCATCACCCAGAACGGCTACGCCGCCGGTCAGCTCCGCTCGGTCGCCGTCAACAACAACGGCCTCGTGGTCGGGACCTTCTCCAACGGTCAGAACCTCGACCTCGCACAGGTCTCGTTGTCGCACTTCAACGGCACCAACTACCTGAAGGCGCAGGACGGCGGCGCTTACGCCGCGACTGAACAGTCGGGCCCTGCCATCGACGGTGCTTCCGGTTCGATCAGCGGCTCGTCGCTGGAAGGCTCGAACACCGACATCGCCGACGAATTCACCAAGCTGATCGTGACCCAGCAGGCCTATTCGGCCAACACCAAGGTGATCACGACGGCGAATACGATGGTGCAGGATCTTTTGAACGTGTTGCGCTGATTGGTGCGTGACGTAACCAGAGGCGGCAAGCCAACATGGGTTTGAGTTCAGCCCTCGCCAGTGCGATGAGCGGTCTGCGTGCCAATCAGGCTGCACTCTCGATCGTTTCGTCGAACGTCGCCAACTCGCAGACGCCGGGTTACGTCGTCCAGACGCCGAACCAGATCGAGGTCACCACCGGCGACTTCGGCTCGACGGTGACGACGACCGGCGTCAGCCGCGAGCTCGACACCTATGTGCAGAAACAGCTGCGCACCGAGACCGGCGGCGGCGGCTACGCCGACCAGATGGCCAACATCCTGAAGCAGCTTCAGAATGTCTATGGCACGCCCGGCAACAGCGGTACGCTTGAAACCGCGCTGAACAGTTTCACCACCGCGCTGCAGGCGCTGTCGACCAACGCGGGCTCGCCCTCGGCGCAAACAGTTGCGCTCGGCGCGGCGCAGACGCTGGCGCAGCAGCTCAACCTCACCACCAAGGGTATCCAGTCGCTGCGCTCCAACGTCGAGCAGGATCTCAGCACCTCGGCCCTAGCTGCCAACGCGGCGATGCAGCAAGTCGCCGACATCAACTCCAGACTTCAGGGCCTGTCGGAACACGACCCCTCGGCTGCGACGCTGATGGACCAGCGCGACCAAGCCATCAATAACCTGTCGAAATATGTCGACGTCCACGTCACCACCGACGGGTCCAATCAGGCCAACATCTATACCACCACCGGCATCCAGCTGGTCGGCGCAGGCCTCGCCTCGCAATTTACCTTTGCGTCCGCTGGCACGCTGTCGGCGACCTCGCTCTACAACATTGATCCGGCCAAATCCGGCGTCGGCGCGTTCAATATCAAGCTCCCGAACGGATCGTCGGTCGACGTCATCGCCAACAACGTGGTGTCTTCGGGGCAGATCGCGGCCGATCTGAAGCTGCGCGACCAGACGCTGGTGCAGGCGCAGAATCAGATCGACGAGTTCGCGGCGACGATGTCGAGCGCGTTGTCGGACAAGACCACGGCCGGCAGCACGGTCACCGGCCCGCCGGCCGGCTTCGATCTCGACCTTGCCGGGGCGGCGCCGGGCAACAGCGTCAACTTCACCTACACCGACACGACCACCAATACGAAACGACAGGTCACGCTGGTCAACGTGACCGATCCGGCGGCGCTGCCGCTCCAGAACGCCACCAACGCCAATCCGATGCAGATCGGCGTGAACTTCTCCGGCGGCATGGGCGCGATCGCCTCGGCGCTCAACACCGCGCTTTCCGCCTCGCATCTGTCGTTCGCCGCCGCCCCGTCGCCGGCGACGGCCACCACGTTGCGGGTGACCGACGACAACAGCGGCCTCGCCAAGGTCAATTCGGCCTCGATCACCAAGACGATCTCGTCGCTGACCTCGGGCAATCCACAACTGCCGCTGTTCACCGACGGCGGGCAGGCGCTCTACACCGGCGCGATCACGGCATCGGGTTCGCAGATGACCGGCCTTGCCGGACGCATCGCCGTGAACACTCAGCTTTCCTCGGACCCGACCAGGCTGTCGATCTACAACACCTCGCCGGTGACTCCCACCGGCGACACCACGCGCTCGGACTATCTCTATTCGCAGCTCACCTCGGCGGTGTTCTCCTATTCGCCGCAATCCGGTCTGGGCTCGGCCAGCCAGCCCTTCACCGGCAGCGTCTCGAACTACCTCCAGCAGTTCCTGAGCGTTCAGGGCAATGCCGCGACCCAGGCGACTCAGCTCCAGCAGGGCCAGAGCGTCGTGGTCTCGACGCTGCAGGCCAAGTTCAACTCGACTGCCAGCGTCAACCTGGACTCGGAGATGTCGAACCTGATCCAGCTCCAGAATGCCTATGCCGCCAACGCCCATGTCATGTCGGTGGTGCAGAGCATGATGAATACGCTGCTCCAGGCTCAAGTGTAACAAGTAACAGGGCTCTGAAACATGTCGATCAGCAGCATCAACTACTCCTCGTCGGTTCTCGGCTCGCAGATCCGCAACATCAACCAGCAGCTCACCGACCTGTCGACGCAGCTCTCGACCGGCAAGCTGTCGCAGAACTATTCCGGGATGGGCACCAACGAGGGCTTTGCGATCGCCGGGCGCGCGCAGCTCTCCAACATTGCCGCCTATACCGACACGATGACCAACGTCAACGTCAGCATCAACCTCGCCAATACCGCGTTGCAGTCGCTGACCACGATCCGCAACACGGTGCAGACGGGCTCGGCCAACACCGCGCAGGATCTCAACGTCGACGGCCAGACGGTTGCGCAGAACACTGCGGCTGCGCAATTCGGCTCGATGGTCGGCGTTCTCAACACGCAGTCTGGCAACCGCTATCTGTTCTCCGGAACCGCCTTCAACACGCCGTCGGTCGCGAACGCCGGCGACATCATCAACGGCACCACGACGCAGGCGGGCTTCAAGACCGTCATGGCGGAGCGTCAGGCCGCCGACCTCGGCGCCAACGGCATGGGCCGGCTGGTGCTGACGACGCCACAGCCGACGCCGAGCTCGGTGAAGGTGTCCGAGGACTTCGCGGCATCGCCATTCGGCCTGAAGATCGCCGCGGTCTCCTCGACGCTGACCGGCGCGACGGTCACCGGCCCGAGCGGCTCGCCGGTGTCGTTCTCGGTCGACCTCAACGGCGTCAATCCGAAAAATGGCGACAAGCTCAGCGTGCAGTTCACGCTGCCCGATGGCTCGACCGAGCAGATCGACCTGACGGCGTCCACCGCGACGCCGACACCTGTCGGCAGCTTTGCGATCGACCCCGGTAATCCCAATGTCGTTCCGGTCGTTCCTCCGGACCCGAACATCACGGCGACGAACCTCAACACTGCGCTGAATACCGCGATCAAGAAGCTCGCCGGCACCTCGCTGGTGGCGGCGTCCGCTATCACGGCCGGTGACAATTTCTTCAATACGGCGGGATCCGCCACCGCGAATGTGGCGGCCACCGGCAATCTGCGCTCCTATACCTCCACGACCGGGACGGGCTCGGTCGCGTTGCAGGACAGCGCATTGGCGATTGCGTCTACGACCACGTCGCTCGACTCGTCGGCGACACCCCATCTCAACGGGACCATTCTCAACGCGCTCGCCAACGCTCCGACCGGTACCACACTGACCATCACCGGCGCGAGCGGCGCCCACACGATCACCTTCGACCCTACCGTCACTACCGTCACCACAACGGCCAGCGGCAATACCACTATCGGACTGGCTTCGGGCAGCGCCGCGAAGGTGTCTGATATCTTGAATGCGATCGCGACGGCCGCCGGCATCCCCGCCGCCAACGTAACTCTGAGCGCCGGCGGCAATATCCAGATCGCGACCGGCACCGGCACGGACGTGGCGGTCACCGGCGGCGCGGCGGCCACGGCGCTCGGTCTCAGCAGCGTGACGCGCGGCAGCGTGGCGTCGACGCCTCAGATCACCGGTTCAACTGTGCTGAGCGGCATTGCGACTACGGGCGGCCCGGAAGTCCTCTCGGCGGCGTTCCAGGCGGGGTCGGCGGGTCCGCCTGCCGTTAATCCCGATACGATCACGGTGAACGGTCAGACGCTGACTTTTGTCGCCTCGGGCGCCAGCGGCCCAAACCAGATCAACATCACCGACAACATCACAACTCTGCTTGGCAAAATCGATCAGATCACCGGCACCACGAAGCCGTCGACGATCCATGGCGGCGTGATCACGATCAACACGGACGATCCCGGGAGCCTCAATATCACGAGCTCGAACAGCACGGCGTTCGCGGCGCTCGGCTTCACGACCTCCCCGGTCACGGCGGCAAAGGCTCCGCTGCGCGTCGGCTCGTCGCCCCTCGGCTCGGCGACGACGCTGGTGAACGGCTCGGCCACCACCGTGCAATGGTACCTGGGCAATGACGGCCCCGGCTCGCCGCGCTCCACCGCGATGGCCCGGGTCGACGATTCCGTCACGGTGCAGTATGGCGCGCAGGCGAACGAGGACGCGATCCGCAAGGAGCTGCAGGCGGTCGCCGTGTTCGGGACGTTCTCGACCTCACCGACCGGGCAGTATTCGGGCGGGCAGGTCGCCGCGCTGAGTCTGCGGGTGACACAGGCCCTGACGAAGCAGCCAGGCGAGCAGCGAATCGAGGACATCCAGACCGACATCGCGATGGCCCAGAACACCATGAAGGACGCAGGCACGCGTCAGACCCAGGCCAAGGCGCAGCTCCAGACCATCATCGACCAGGCGGAATCAGCCTCGCCGGACCAGGTCGCGAGCGAGATCCTGTCGCTCCAGAATGCGCTCCAGGCGTCCTACCAGGTGACCTCGAACCTCGCGCAGCTCTCGCTCGTCAAGTTCCTGTAAGCAGGCGTTAAGGCGCCGTTAACCATGCCTCTTTACCTCTTGGTGAGGATTGCAGCGGGGCGGAGCTGACGATGTCGGAGAAGATGAAACTGGTGGTGGCCACGCCATGTTTCGGTGGGCAGGTGACGAGCATCTATGCGAGCTCGATCTTCGCGCTTCAGCGCGCCGTGCACGGCATGGCCAATCTCGAGCTCAAGGTGCTGCTGCGCGACGGCGATGCGCTGATCACGCGCGCGCGGGCCAATCTGGCCGCGATGTTCCTGGACGATCCCGAAGCGACGCACTTCCTCTTCATCGATGCCGACATCGGCTTCAAGCCGGAGCAGGTGTTCCGGCTGATCGAGTGCGGCGCGGACGTCGTCGCCGGCTGCTATCCAATCAAGCGGATCAACTGGGACAAGGCCGCGCGGGCGATCCAGTCCGGCCGCGCCGACGTGCCGGCCGCATCGCTCGACTACGTGCTCGAGATCGAGGACCCCGACCGCATCGTGGTGGTGGACGGCTTCACCCGCGTGCGCTACGCCGGCACCGGCTTCCTGATGATCCGGCGCTCCGTGCTGGAGGCGATGTGCCGCCATCCGGACTACGCCGCCCTGCAATTCTTCCGCGAGCATTCGCACGATACGCTGGCGGCGAGCCAGAACCGGTTTGCCCTGTTCGAATGCATGATCGATCCGGCGACCGGCACCTATCTGTCCGAGGACTTCGCCTTCTGCAAGCGCTGGACCGACATCGGCGGCGAGATCTGGGCCGACATCGAGAGCTCGCTCGATCACGTCGGACCGTCGGTGTTCCACGGCGACATCACCTCGCAATTCGCACCGGCGCCGGCGGCGGCGGCCGATGCGGCGTGAGCCTTTCGGGATGAGCGCCGGCGCATCCCGTTTGTCAGCCAGCGAGCGCGCGTCCGACGGCGGCTCGCGCTATCGCCTGCGCGATCTCTTCACACCACTGGATACGCTGCTTGCCTCCGGCGGAGATCCGCGGCTGGCGCTCGATCCGAACGACCGTGTCAACGCCTATGGCTGCGCGGCTTCGCCGGAGCCGGAGCTCTGGAATTTCGCCTCCGCGACCGCGTCGACGATCTCGCAGATGGCCTACGACCGCGCCGCGCTGGCGCGCGAAGAGCTGATGCACAAGTGCCTGTTCGACGAGGTCGAAATCGCCTTCGACGCCCGCTGCGAGGACATGCGCGAGGAGCTGCGCGGCCACCTTGCGCTCTCGTCGCGGATCGACGTCGTGTTCTCGCCGTCCGGCACGGACTCCCAGCTTCACGCCCTGTTCGTAGCGCGCGCGGTGCTCGGCGCGGCGCCGGTGACGATCGTGGTCGGCGCCGACCAGACCGGAAGCGGGACGCCGCATACTGCACGCGGCCACCATTTCAGCACGATGACGGCAGGCGGCATGGCCGTGCGCAAGGACGGCGCGGTGACGGGGCTCGCCGGCGACAGCATTGCGGTGCCGCTGATCGACATGGCGGCCGGCATTGCGATGCGCACCGATGCCGATGCCGCGGTGCTGCATGCGGTCGAGACCAGCCTCGCGCAAGGCCGGCGCGTTTTGTTGCAGATCATGGATTCGTCAAAACTCGGTTGGCGTGCCCCAAGCGAGGCGTGTCTCGACGAGATCGCGCGGCGCTGGCCGCGCAAGGTTCAAATTGTCGTCGATGCCTGTCAGGCGCGGCTCGGTCGCCGGCGGCTGCGCGCCTATCTCGACCGTGGTTACATGGTGCTGATCACCGGCTCGAAATTTTTCGGCGGACCGGCCTTCAGCGGTGCGCTGCTGTTGCCGAAAGGCCTGTCGCGGTCGATCGGCCGGATGAGCCGGATCGCGCCTGGCATCTTCGACTATGCCGGTCGCTGCGACTGGCCGGTGGCGTGGACGATGCTGCGCTCGCGCTTTGAGCGCCGGCCGAATTTCGGTCAATGGCTGCGCTGGGAGGCCGCGCTCGCCGAGATCGGCAGCTACTACGCCGTGCCCGGGGCCTTCCGCGCCAGGATGCTGGCCGAGCTCGCAGCCGGCATCGACAGCATGATCGCGTTGTCGCCGTCGCTTCGTGCCATTCCAACCGCGATCGACAAGTCCAGAGCAGACGACGGGGAATTCGTGCAAGCCACGATCTTTCCGTTCACGCTGCTGCGCGGCGGCAAGCCGGTCTCGCTCGCCGAGACCAGCGCCGTGCATCGGGCGCTGGCGTGCGACATGGCCGAGGAGATCAGCGGCAGCGCGGCGGACCGGCAAGTGGCCGCCCAGCGCTGTCTCGTCGGCCAGCCGGTCCGACTGGAGCGGCAGGACGGTGCGCCGCAGGCCGTGTTGCGCCTCTGCGTCGGCGCACGATTGGTGACCGAGGCATGGTCGCCGGATACAATGCAGGCGCAACGCAATGTGCAGCACGTTCTTGATCGCATCGCCCATGTGCTGGTGAAGATCGAGCTGCTGCTTGACCGTGGCGCGGTTGCGGCCGTGCCGACAAAGTCCGCGTTCGAGGTGTGAGATGCAACATCCAGTTTCCGCGCCGAGCGGCGTGACCGCGCCGACCTATGCCGACCGCATCGGCTTTGCGCAGTTGACGCGCCGCGCCTTCGAGGGAGGTGACCTGCATCCGTTGCGCGAGCGGCTGCTGGCGCGGATCGAGGAGGGAACGGCGGAGGCCGGCGAAGGCCTCGATCTCTCGCTGATTGCCCAGCTTCTCGGCGAGAAGGAGGCTGGGCTGGTGATCCAGACCGAGGTGCTCTCCTTCCACCAATTGTTTCGTACGCCTTGCGCGGCTCCAAAACCCCGCCTGCGCGTGCTCGCGCTCGCCGCCGATATCGACATGGGCGGCAACACGCCGATCGACTTCCTGCTTGAAGATTCCGACATCGAGCTGTTGACGCTCTACGTTGTCAAGGGCATCGGCCTGCCGGAGACTCTGCCCGAGCACGACGTCGCCATCGTGATCGCATCCGATTCCGAGGAGTGCCGGGAGGCGCTCGCGCTGATCGAGAAGGCCGCGCCGCACTGGCCGAAGCCGCTGCTCAATCGTCCCGATCTCATTGGCAATCTCGATCGCGACAAGCTGTATCGTCTGCTGACGGGCGTGCCAGGCCTCGACATTCCCGTGACCGCCCCAACGACGCGTGCGCAATTGTCGGAGCTTTCGCAAGGCAGGATCGTTTGCGAGGAGATCACGGGCGAACTGCGCTTTCCAATGATCGTGCGGCCGCGCGGTACGCATGCCGGCGTCGGTCTCGCGAAACTCGACGATGCTGGAGCGCTCGCGGCCTATCTCGCGGAGCGACAAGAGCAGGACTTCTTCGTCGCACGTTTCGTCGACTATGCGAGTCCGGACGGGCTCTACCGCAAATATCGTCTCGCGATGGTCGACGGCGAACCTTATGCCTGCCACATGGCAATCGCCGATCGCTGGGACATCTGGTATCTCAACGCCTTCATGGCGTTCAGCGAGGAGAAGCGGGCCGAGGAAGCCGTCTTCATGCTCAACTTCGACCATGCGTTCGCGGCGCGCCACAAAATCGCGCTGGACGAGATGAGCAGGCGCGTCGGCCTCGACTACTTCATCGTCGATTGCGCCGAGAACCAGAACCGCGAGCTGCTGGTCTTCGAAGCCGACAATACCGCCGTCGTGCACAACATGGATCCGCCGGCCGTGTTTCCGTACAAGTCGCCGCAGATGCGCAAGATCTTTGCGGCATTCACGGCGATGCTGTCGCGGCATGCACAGGCCAGAGAAGAGAGTGCGGCATGAACGAGCTCATCCGCAACACGCAAAGCTCCGTCACGCACACCTCGCTCGATCCGCAGGACTGGAGCGATTTCCGCGCGCTCGCCCATCGCATGCTGGACGAGACGATCGACGGCATCGCCAATATTCGCGCGCGCCCGGTGTGGCAGCCGATCCCCGACGAGGTCCGTGCGGCATTCAGGACGGACGTGCCGCGCGATGCCAGCGATCTCGCCGATGTCTACCGCGAATTCGCCGAGCATGTCGCGCCTTATGCGACCGGCAATGTTCATCCGGGTTTCATGGGCTGGGTGCATGGCGGCGGCACGGCCGTCGGCATGATCGCCGAGATGCTCGCCGCGGGCCTCAACGCCAATCTCGGCGGGCGCGACCACATGCCGATCGAGGTCGAGCGCCAGATCGTCGACTGGATGCGCCGCCTGTTCGCGTTTCCCGAGAGCGCGAGCGGCATCTTCGTCACGGGCACGTCGATGGCCAATCTGATGGCGGTGCTGGTCGCGCGCACCGCTGCGCTCGGCGCGCTGGCGCGGCAGTACGGCATCGGCAACGATGGCGCGCTGCTTACGGCTTATACTTCGCGGGCCGCGCATGGCTGCATATCGCGGGCGATGGATATCGCGGGATTTGGGAGCGACGCCCTTCGCAAGATCGGGGTCGACGCGGATCATCGCATCGACGTTGCCGCGCTCCGTGCGCAGATCGCTACCGATCGCGAGGTCGGCTTCAAACCGTTCCTCGTCGTCGCCTCCGCCGGCTCGGTCGATGTCGGCGCGATCGACGACCTCAAGGCCGTCGCCGCGCTGTGCCGCGAGGAGGGACTTTGGTTTCACGTCGACGGGGCGTTCGGTGCGCTCGCAATTCTTTCGCCCGAGCTCGCACCGCTGCTCGGCGGCATCGAGCTTGCCGATTCCATTGCGCTCGACTTCCACAAATGGGGCCAGGTGCCCTACGACGCGGGCTTCCTGCTGGTGCGTGACGGGGAGCAGCACCGGCGGGCCTTTGCCCAGCCGGCGGCTTATCTGAGCCGCGAGGCGAGGGGGCTTGCGGCCGGCGCGGTCTGGCCGTGCGATCTCGGCCCCGATCTGTCACGCGGCTTCCGCGCGCTGAAGTCCTGGTTCACGCTCAAGACGTTCGGTACCGACAGGCTGGGCGCGGTCATCGCGCGCAGCTGCGCGCTGGCGAAATATCTGGAGACGCGTGTTCTCGCCGAGCCGCGGCTGGAACTGCTCGCACCGGTCAATCTCAATATCGTCTGCTTCCGTTACCGCGCCGCAGAAGAGGTCAATCGCGAGATCGTCGCCGACATCCAGGAGTCCGGCATCGCAGCGCCGTCGAGCACGACGCTGGACGGCAAGTTCGCGATCCGCGCCGCGATCGTCAATCACCGCACCGACGAGACTGACATCGATGCACTGGTCGCGGCCGTGCTGGAGTTCGGCGGTCGGCGCAGCCGCGACGCTGTGATCGAGGTCGAGGCGCCGCCGCTCGCGGCACAGTAGCTCGATGCATGTCTGAAACGACAACGGCCCCCGGAGACGATCCGGGGCCGTTGTCGTTCGGCGTCCTGGTCGTTCGCGCCGGCGTGGCTGCGCGAACGCGTGGATCAGGCGGCGGTGCTGACCTCGGCCTGGATTGCTTCCGTCTTGGGATGGGTGGCCTCGAACTGGCCACGCAGCTTCGCTTCATAGGCGATCAGCTTGCGGGCGTCCTTGAGTGCCCGGTAGAGGTCGCCGTTGAGGATGTTATTGTTGATGCCTTCGATGATCGGCCAGGAGCTTGGCACCGCGGTGACGATGTCGCGCACCAGGTTGAAGTAGGTACCGTGCTGGGTCTGCGGATCCGGCGAGATGTACATGAGCTGGACCGCCAGATAGACGAGCTTGGCGGGCGTTTCGGCGGTCTCCGGCGTGAGGATGTCGCGCTCGCGCAGGATCGGCACGTTGTCGCCGTCGATCAGAAGGCGGGCGCGCTGGTCGGTGTTGGTTATCACGCAGTTGCCGACGATGATGCGTTCGTGCGGTCTGAGCTCGACCTTGAGGGCCATGCCTGTTCTCCATCAACGCTTTCGTAACCGAGCGTGTGTTGCGGCGGGTCAGGGCGCAATACTCCATCAAGACTAGTTAACGAGTTGTAAATCCCGGCCATTGCGGCGGAAAAGATCAATCATATCAACGCCGAAATTAACAGGCGGAGCGGCGTCACGGGCCTGCTTATCGGCCGAATCGCGCGCCGACTCAGCAAAAGTGCCGATTTCATTTCATGTTTCGTTAGAGGACTCCGCCCCACGGTCCGCCGGTCGCTGGGTCAATCTCGATCCAAGCAGACGCGTAACAGTAGCGTCGTTTACCAGAAAGGTAACAGAGTCATGTCCGGTATCGTCCTCTCCTCATCGGTTCGTCAGAACCTGCTCTCCCTCCAGTCCACCGCTGATCTCCTCGCCACCACGCAGAACCGTCTGTCGACCGGCAAGAGCGTCAACTCGGCCCTGGACAATCCGACCAACTTCTTCACCGCACAGTCGCTCGACAACCGCGCCAGCGACATCAACAACCTGCTCGATGGCATTGCCAACGGCGTGCAGGTGCTGCAGGCCGCCAACACCGGCATCACCTCGCTGCAGAAGCTGATCGACAGCGCGAAGTCGATCGCCAACCAAGCGCTGCAGACCACCGTCGGTTATTCCTCCAAGTCCAACGTCTCGACCACGATCTCGGGCGCGACGGCTTCGGACCTGCGTGGTACCACCAGCTTCACGAGCGCGAGCGCGCTGAGCAGCGTATTGTACGACGGTACAGCTGGCGGTACGCACGCTGCTGGTTCGGGCATCACGCTGGGCGGCGTTGTCGGCACCGATACTGGCACCGTCATCAATGCGGCGACGACTGCTGCCAAGCTTCTGAACGGTGCGGCTGCTGGCGATGCCAACGCTGGCGTTGCGGCAGGTGACACGCTCACCGTCAACGGCAAGACCGTCACGTTTGTTGCCGGCGACCAGCCGGCCACGGTGCCGGCGGGTCTCACTCAGGTTGCCGCCTCTGCCGGCGTCACGACCGGCAACGTCTACACGGATGCCAGCGGCAATGTGTCGGTCTATCTCGGCTCCACCACGAAGGCCTCGATCGGCGACGTGTTGACGGCCGTCGATCTGGCGAGCGGGGTGCAGAGCAACGTTGCCGGCACTTTGACGCTCAACGCAGGCCAGACCGCATCATCCGTGAACGGCAGCGGTGCGCTTCTCTTGAAGAGCACGACAGGTTCTGATCTGAGCGTGACCGGCAAGGCCGACATTCTGAAGGCCCTTGGCCTGACCTCGGCGACCGGCGCAGGCAACGTCACGGCCACGGCGACCCGCACTACGAGCTCGGCGACCTTGTCGTCATTCGTTTCGTCGGGTTCGACCCTGAACGTCGATGGCCATGTCATCACGTTCAAGGATGCGCCGACGCCGGCTGCGGCTTCGCTTCCCTCGACGCAGGGCGTGTCCGGCAACGTCGTCACCGACGGCAGCGGCAACTCGACGGTCTATCTGCAGAGTGCGACGATTGCCGACGTGCTGAAGGCTGTCGACTTTGCCACGGGCGTGCAGACCTTCACGCTGAACGGCAGTGGCGGTGGTGCGCTTGCAACGGCAACGGGCCAGACCAACTCGTCGATCAACGCCTCCGGCCAGCTCAAGATCTCGACCGGCGTCAACGCCGACCTGTCGATCACCGGCACCGGCAATGCACTGCAGTCCCTGGGCCTCGCCGGCAACACCGGCACGTCCTCGGCGTTCACGGCGGCCCGTACTTCCGGCACCGGCGGCATCAACGGCAAGACCCTGACCTTCAGCTCGTTCAACGGCGGCACGGCGGTCAATGTCACCTTCGGCGACGGCACCAACGGCACGGTCAAGACGCTCGATCAGCTCAACACGCAGCTCCAGGCCAACAACCTGTCTGCGACGATCGACGCCAACGGCCTGCTCACGATCACGGCGACCAACGACTATGCGTCCTCGACGCTTGGGTCGTCGGCTGCCGGTGGTGCAATCGGCGGAACGCTGACCACTGCGTTGACGTTCTCGACGGCCTCCGCGCCTACGGCAGACCCGGTTGCCCAGACCGCCCGTTCGAACCTGGTCAACCAGTACAACAACATCCTGAACCAGATCGACACGACCTCGCAGGACTCCTCGTTCAACGGCGTCAACCTGCTCAACGGCGACCAGCTCAAGCTGGTGTTCGACGAGACCGGCAAGTCGAGCCTCAACATCACCGGCGTGACCTACAACTCCAAGGGTCTCGGCCTCGCGGCGTTGACCAGCGGCGTCGACTTCATCGACAACTCCGCGACCAACAAGGTGCTATCGAACCTGAACGCGGCGTCGAGCACGCTGCGCTCGGAAGCCTCCGCTCTGGGTTCGAACCTCTCGGTGGTGCAGGTTCGTCAGGACTTCAACAAGAGCCTGATCAACGTGCTGCAGACCGGCTCGTCCAACCTGACCTTGGCCGACACCAACGTCGAAGCGGCCAACAGCCAGGCGCTGTCGACCCGCCAGTCGATCGCGGTCTCCGCGCTGTCGCTGGCCAACCAGTCGCAGCAGAGCGTGCTGCAGCTGCTCCGCTAATAAGCGGACAACATCGCAAGCAGAACAGGGCGGCGGGGCTTCGGCTCCGCCGCTTTCTTTTTTGCCGCGATGAAGACGTCGTGCAGTGAGACGTAGGCGATGCATTCGAATGCAGCCAATTGCTCACTCTGAGTTATGGTTGACAAGTAGCAAACACGCCGGCGCTGCACGAAAAAGCATCATTCTATCATGACGATACACGATGGCGTGATCCGGCTTTGATCGCGCATATGGTGAATCTGCACAAGGAGTGCCGCGACACGCTTCATGCTTTGTTAGCCCCAAACGTTCACCGTTCCGGCATCGATTAATCCTAATCGAAGTTTGTTGCGTTGCGTACCAGAAGGGTAACACTCAATGTCCGGTATCGTTCTCTCCTCATCGGTTCGTCAGAACCTGCTCTCCCTCCAGTCCACCGCTGATCTTCTCGCCACCACGCAGAGCCGTCTGTCGACCGGCAAGAGCGTCAACTCGGCCCTGGACAATCCGACCAACTTCTTCACCGCACAGTCGCTCGACAACCGCGCCAGCGACATCAACAACCTGCTCGATGGCATTGCCAACGGCGTGCAGGTGCTGCAGGCCGCCAACACCGGCATCACCTCGCTGCAGAAGCTGATCGACAGCGCGAAGTCGATCGCCAACCAAGCGCTGCAGACCACCGTCGGTTATTCCTCCAAGTCCAACGTCTCGACCACGATCTCGGGCGCGACGGCTTCGGACCTGCGTGGTACCACCAGCTTCACGAGCGCGAGCGCGCTGAGCAGCGTATTGTACGACGGTACAGCTGGCGGTACGCACGCTGCTGGTTCGGGCATCACGCTGGGCGGCGTTGTCGGCACCGATACTGGCACCGTCATCAATGCGGCGACGACTGCTGCCAAGCTTCTGAACGGTGCGGCTGCTGGCGATGCCAACGCTGGCGTTGCGGCAGGTGACACGCTCACCGTCAACGGCAAGACCGTCACGTTTGTTGCCGGCGACCAGCCGGCCACGGTGCCGGCGGGTCTCACTCAGGTTGCCGCCTCTGCCGGCGTCACGACCGGCAACGTCTACACGGATGCCAGCGGCAATGTGTCGGTCTATCTCGGCTCCACCACGAAGGCCTCGATCGGCGACGTGTTGACGGCCGTCGATCTGGCGAGCGGGGTGCAGAGCAACGTTGCCGGCACTTTGACGCTCAACGCAGGCCAGACCGCATCATCCGTGAACGGCAGCGGTGCGCTTCTCTTGAAGAGCACGACAGGTTCTGATCTGAGCGTGACCGGCAAGGCCGACATTCTGAAGGCCCTTGGCCTGACCTCGGCGACCGGCGCAGGCAACGTCACGGCCACGGCGACCCGCACTACGAGCTCGGCGACCTTGTCGTCATTCGTTTCGTCGGGTTCGACCCTGAACGTCGATGGCCATGTCATCACGTTCAAGGATGCGCCGACGCCGGCTGCGGCTTCGCTTCCCTCGACGCAGGGCGTGTCCGGCAACGTCGTCACCGACGGCAGCGGCAACTCGACGGTCTATCTGCAGAGTGCGACGATTGCCGACGTGCTGAAGGCTGTCGACTTTGCCACGGGCGTGCAGACCTTCACGCTGAACGGCAGTGGCGGTGGTGCGCTTGCAACGGCAACGGGCCAGACCAACTCGTCGATCAACGCCTCCGGCCAGCTCAAGATCTCGACCGGCGTAAACGCCGACCTGTCGATCACCGGCACCGGCAATGCACTGCAGTCCCTGGGCCTCGCCGGCAACACCGGCACGTCCTCGGCGTTCACGGCGGCCCGTACTTCCGGCACCGGCGGCATCAACGGCAAGACCCTGACCTTCAGCTCGTTCAACGGCGGCACGGCGGTCAATGTCACCTTCGGCGACGGCACCAACGGCACGGTCAAGACGCTCGATCAGCTCAACACGCAGCTCCAGGCCAACAACCTGTCTGCGACGATCGACGCCAACGGCCTGCTCACGATCACGGCGACCAACGACTATGCGTCCTCGACGCTTGGGTCGTCGGCTGCCGGTGGTGCAATCGGCGGAACGCTGACCACTGCGTTGACGTTCTCGACCGCTTCCGCGCCTACGGCAGACGCGGTTGCCCAGACCGCCCGTTCGAACCTGGTCAACCAGTACAACAACATCCTGAACCAGATCGACTCGACCTCGCAGGACTCCTCGTTCAACGGCGTCAACCTGCTCAACGGCGACCAGCTCAAGCTGGTGTTCGACGAGACCGGCAAGTCGAGCCTCAACATCACCGGCGTGACCTACAACTCCAAGGGTCTCGGCCTCGCGGCGTTGACCAGCGGCGTCGACTTCATCGACAACTCCGCGACCAACAAGGTGCTGACCAATTTGAACTCGGCGTCCAGCACGCTGCGCTCGGAGGCCTCGGCGCTCGGTTCGAACCTGACCATCGTGCAGGTGCGTCAGGACTTCAACAAGAACCTGATCAACGTGCTGCAGACCGGCTCGTCCAACCTGACCTTGGCCGACACCAACGTCGAAGCGGCCAACAGCCAGGCGCTGTCGACCCGCCAGTCGATTGCGGTCTCCGCGCTGTCGCTGGCCAACCAGTCGCAGCAGAGCGTGCTGCAGCTGCTCCGCTAATAAGCGGACAACATCGCAAGCAGAACAGGGCGGCGGGGCTTCGGCTCCGCCGCTTTCTTTTTTGCGAGCGTTCTAGGGGCCCTGATGAAGTTCCGAAAAGTAACCCGCGGTTATGGTTAATGGAGCGTAAGCACGAAAAATCGCCAGTAGATTCAGTCGGATTTCAGGGCGCGCCAACGCCTCCATTCGGTTTATGGTGAGCCTGCGCTTATGCAGACCACACCCGTTTCACCCTTTGTTAGCCATGTCCGCGCAGGCTGTGCGCGTCACTCGATCCGAAGCGATCGAACGAAGACGCGTAAACCAGAAGGGTAAGAGTTATGTCCGGTATTGTTCTCTCTGCGTCGGTTCGCCAGAACCTGCTGTCTCTCCAGTCCACCGCCGACCTCCTCGCCACCACACAGAACCGTCTGTCGACCGGCAAGAGCGTCAACTCGGCCCTGGACAATCCCACCAACTTCTTCACCGCGCAGTCGCTCGACAACCGCGCCAGCGACATCAACAATCTGCTCGACGGTATCGCGAACGGCGTGCAGGTGCTGCAGGCTGCCAACACCGGCCTGACCTCGCTGCAGAAGCTGATCGACAGCGCCAAGTCGATCGCCAACCAGGCGCTGCAGACCACCGTCGGCTATTCCTCCAAGTCGAGCGTCTCGACCACGATCGCCGGCGCGACGTCATCTGATCTGCGCGGCACCACGAGCTTCGCCAGCGCAGTCGCGAACAGCAACGTGCTGTACAGCGGTGCTGCGGGTGGTGTGACCGCCGCGACGTCCGGCGCCACGCTGGGCGGCATTCCAGGGACCGATACCGGAACGGTCATCAACGCTGCGACGACTGCTGCCAAGCTTTTGAATGGCGCGGCCGCGGGCGATGCCAACGCTGGCGTTGCGGCAGGTGACACGCTCACCGTCAATGGCAAGACCGTCACATTCGTTGCGGGCGATCAGCCTACAACGGTGCCTACCGGTCTCACTCAGGTTGCCGCCTCTGCCGGCGTCACGACCGGCAACGTCTACACAGATGCCAGCGGCAACGTGTCGATCTATCTCGGCTCCACGACGAAGGCCTCGATCGGCGACGTGCTGACGGCGGTCGATTTGGCGAGCGGCGTGCAGAGCAACGTTGCCGGTACCCTCACCGGCAATGCGGGCCAGACTCCCTCGTCGGTCAACGGCAGCGGCGCGCTCGTGTTGAAGAGCACGACTGGTTCCGACCTGACCCTGACCGGAAAGGCCGACATCCTGAAGGCTCTTGGCCTGACCTCCGCCACCGGTGCCGGCAGCGTCACGACCACGGCTTCCCGCACCACGAGCTCGACGACGGTGTCCTCGCTCGTCTCGTCGGGTTCGACGCTGAACGTCGATGGCCATGTCATCACCTTCAAGGACGCGCCGACACCGTCCGCTGCTTCGCTGGCCGCCACCCAGGGCGTGTCCGGCAACGTTGTCACCGACGGCAATGGCAACTCGACCGTCTATCTGCAGAGCGGTACGATTGCCGACGTGCTGAAGGCCATCGACTTCGCCACGGGCGTGCAGACCTTCACGCTCAACGGCAGCGGTAGCGGCACGCTCGCGACGGCCGCCGGCCAGACGGCTTCGTCGATCAACACCTCCGGCCAGCTCAAGATCTCGACTGGCGTCAATGCCGACCTCTCGATCACCGGTACCGGCAATGCCCTGTCGGTGTTTGGTCTGGCCGGCAACACCGGAACGGCCTCGGCGTTCACCGCGGCCCGCACCTCCGGAATCGGCGGCCTCGCTGGCAAAACCCTGACCTTCACTGCCTTCAACGGCGGCACGGCGGTCAACGTCACCTTCGGCGACGGCACCAACGGCACGGTCAAGACACTCGATCAGCTCAACTCGCAGCTCCAAGCCAATAACCTGGCTGCGACCATCGACGCCAACGGTCAGCTTACCATCACCGCGTCCAACGACTACGCGTCTTCGACGATTGGCTCGACGGCAGCTGGCGGTGCGATCGGCGGAACGTTGACGACCGCGCTGACCTTCACGACGGCCTCCACTCCGGTGCAGGACGTCGTGGCCCAGTCGACCCGCGCTAACCTGGTCTCGCAGTACAACAACATCCTGAACCAGATCGACACCACCTCGGTCGACTCCTCGTTCAACGGTGTCAACCTGCTCAACGGCGACCAGCTCAAGCTGGTGTTCGACGAAACCGGCAAGTCGAACCTCAACATCACCGGCGTGACCTACAACTCCAAGGGCCTCGGCCTGGCGTCGCTGACCGTCGGTCTCGACTTCATCGACAACGCCGCGACCAACAGGGTGCTGACCAATCTGAACTCGGCCTCGAGCACGCTGCGTTCGGAAGCCTCGGCGCTCGGTTCGAACCTCTCGGTCGTGCAGATCCGTCAGGACTTCAACAAGAACCTGATCAACGTGCTGCAGACCGGCTCGTCGAACCTGACGCTGGCCGACACCAACGTCGAGGCGGCCAACAGCCAGGCGCTGTCGACCCGCCAGTCGATCGCGGTCTCCGCGCTGTCGCTGGCCAACACCTCGCAGCAGAGCGTGCTCCAGCTGCTCCGCTAATAAGTGGCTGAAATAACAAGAAAAGTTGGAGCGGCGGGGCTTCGGCCCCGCCGTTTTCTTTTTGGCGCGAGGCCCGTGGAAAACCGGGGAGGGGGCGCTAACCGCGCATTAACCCTGTCTCTTAAGTGGCCGTTAACCATACTTTAAAGGACAGGCCCTAAGACTGGACGAAAGCCCGCTTCCAGACCCGCGTGGCCGATTCGTATCCGGTTCAAGAGGAAGACCTGCCAATGTCCAACATCGTTCTCTCGGCGTCCGTTCGCCAGAACCTGTTGTCGCTGCAGTCGACGGCCGACTTGCTGGCCACGACGCAGGAGCGGCTGTCGACCGGCAAGAAGGTCAACACGGCGCTCGACAATCCCACCAACTTCTTCACGGCGCAGGGGTTGGACAACCGGGCGAGCGACATCAGCAACCTGCTCGACGGCATCAACAACGGTGTGCAGGTGCTCCAGGCCGCCAACACCGGCATCACCTCGCTGCAGAAGCTGATCGACAGCGCGAAATCGATCGCCAACCAGGCGCTGCAGACCACGGTCGGCTACTCCACGAAATCGAACGTCTCGACCACCATTCCCGGCGCGTCGCCGGCCGATCTGCGCGGCACGACTTCCTATGCGAGCGCGACCGCCAACAGCAACGTGCTCTATACCGGTGCGCCCGGCGGCGTGACGCCGGTCACGTCGGGCGCCTCGCTCGGCGCGTCGCTCGGATCGACCGCGGGCACCTTGACCGGCGTGGCCGCCAAGGCTGCGGACGGCGCCACCGCACTTGTCGGCACCGACACGCTGATCGGGGCTACCGCCGCGACCACGTTCGCATCGTCGCCGGCAGATGGCGACTCGATCACCGTGAACGGCAAGACGGTCACTTTCCGCACCGGTGCCGCACCTTCGGCGCAGCCGACCGGATGGGGACTCGACCCGAGCGGCCATATCGCCACCGATGGCAGTGGCAATTCGATCGTCTACATGGGGACGACCGGCGCTCCCACGGCTACGGTCAACGACCTCCTCACGGCGGTCGACCTCGCGAGCGGCGTCAAGAGCGCTGCAATCAGCGCAGGAGCGGCGACCATAACCGTGAGCGGTACGACCGTCGGTACGCTCCAGACTGCATCGTCCATTGCAGGCACCGGCGTGGTGACGCTGAAGAGCTCGACCGGCGCGGATCTCGACATTACGGGCAAGGCCGACTTCCTCAAGGCTCTCGGCGTGACCTCGGCGACAGGCGCCGGCAATGCCAGCGTCAGCGCGGACCGGTCCACCACCGCAGGTTCGCTCGGCACCCTCGTTCAGGACGGCTCGACACTCAACATCGACGGCCACACCATTACCTTCAAAAACGCCCAGACGCCGCAATCGGCAACGAGCGTGACCTCCGGTGGCGTCAACGGCAACATCGTTACTGACGGCAACGGCAACTCGACTGTCTATCTCCAGAGCGCGACGCTGACCGACTTGCTCAATTCGATCGACCTCGCCACCGGCGTGAAGACCGCCAGCATCTTCCTTGGTGCCGCGACGCTCTCGACAACCGCAGGCCAGATCCCGTCGTCGGTCAATACCAGCGGCCAGCTGGCGCTTTCGACCGGCGTCAACGCCGACCTTTCGATCACCGGCACCGGCAATGCGCTCGCCGCATTCGGTCTCAGCGGCAACACCGGGACGGCGACGGCCTTCAGCGCGGCGCGCACCTCCGGCGTCGGCGGCGTCAGCGGCAAGACGCTCACCTTCAGCTCGTTCAACGGCGGCACGCCGGTGAACGTCACCTTCGGCGACGGTACCAACGGCACGGTCAAGACGCTGGACCAGCTCAACGTGCAGCTTCAGGCCAACCACCTGACGGCGACGATCGACGCCAACGGCGTACTCACGGTGACCACCGTCAACGAATACGCCTCTTCGACGCTCGGTTCGACGGTCGCGGGCGGCGCGGTCGGTGGTACGCTCACCAGCGTGCTCGCCTTCACCACCGCACAGCCCCCGATCCAGGATCCCGTCGCGCAGACGGCGCGCTCCGGCCTGGTCAGCCAGTTCAACAACATCCTGGCGCAGATCGACACGACGTCGCAGGACTCCTCCTTCAACGGCGTTAACCTGCTGAACGGCGACACGCTGAAGCTGGTCTTCAACGAGACCGGCAGCTCCACGCTCGGCATCAACGGCGTGGTCTTCAACGCAGCGGGTCTCGGCCTCAGCAATCTCGTTCCGGGCACGGACTTCATCGACAACGGCGCCACCAACAAGGTGCTGAGCAGCCTCAATGCGGCCTCGAGCACGCTGCGCTCGGAAGGTTCCGCGCTGGGTTCGAATCTCTCGATCGTGCAGGTGCGCCAGGACTTCTCGAAGAACCTGATCAACGTGCTGCAGACCGGCTCGTCCAACTTGACACTCGCCGACACCAACGAGGAAGCGGCCAACAGCCAGGCGCTGTCGACCCGCCAGTCGATCGCGGTCTCCGCACTGTCGCTGGCCAACCAATCGCAGCAGAGCGTACTCCAGCTGCTCCGCTAATCTCGCAGCGCAAGATACTGAATCGGAATATCGCGGCGGGGCTCATGCTCCGCCGTTTTCATTGAGATCGGTAAGGCAGGATTAGCCGAGATTGATGCGCATCATGGAAGCGTGTTTACAGCATGCATCCGCGCATCTAGCTTCACGACGAAGGACTCCGGGCCCGTATTTATCCGGAGCCCTTCCAAGCACTCACGTAAGCAAATCTTAAGCGGTGCTGCCTAGGGTCGGGAAAGAAATCCTTAAGCGCGTTCAACGGGCTAGGTAACCTCCAGGGTGTGATTGATGTCGAATTCCGCTGCCTCGGCCTACGCGCGTGTTGCAACGACCACCGCATCTCCTCGCGACATCGAAGCGCAGACCCTGCTCAAGGCCGCGAACAAGCTTCAGGATGCGATCAACAGCGCCGAGCCGTTCAGCGAGCAGACCACGCAGGCCCTGATGTTCAATCGCAAGCTCTGGACGATTTTCCTGAGCGAGGCCATGCGCGAGAACAATCCGCAGCCGATCGACGTCCGGCAGAAGATCGCCAACATCAGCGTGTTCGTGCTGAGCCAGACCGCCGCACTGCAGATGAGCCCGCAGTTCGATCACTTCCGTCCGCTGATCGAGATCAACCGCAATATCGCCGCCGGTCTGTCCGGCCGTCCGTGATCGAGCGCGGCTCGTTCCTTCAACACCAAATTATGCTGACGAATACCGACAAGACGCAGATCAGGAACGTCGTCACCGGTCCCGCGACCGGTTCGAGCGATCTCGATGTTGGCGTTGCGACGCTCGACGCCTGATTGTCAGGCGCTGCGGTCCGTGCTGGCCGGACGCGAGGGCTCGGATTTCAAATCCTGCGCATGGAAATAGGCCCGCCGGCGCAGCATTGCTTCGTCGGGGAACTGGTTGACCACCGCGTCGGTCCTGTCGTTGACGACCTGGAAGACGAACGACGCCGCCGCCTGGTCGAACACGACCTGGCGTGAGACGTTCTCGTTGCTTCGCAAATCATTGCGTGGAGGCGCGCTCGCCTCGCCAGCGGCCACTGTCTGGCTCACGGGCAGATCGGTTTGCACGGCCTCGTTCGCCGCCGCATTCGACGTCGTTACGATCTGCACGGCAACCGGTATCCCCACCGGCCTGATGCTGAAATCTGTACTCATGGCAGCCTCCTGGTTGCCTCACGTGAGTCAAATCCCAACCCCTCTCAATACGCAACCATGGAACACCGGGATTGAACATCCGGTAAGGAAACGTGCCTAACCGCGCGACGATGTTGCCGCGCGGTTTTTCGTAAAATTGTCGCTTGTTGTTGCGCGCGCTCAGAGCGAGCGGCTGACCGCGAGCGGCGTGATGTGGCGCGGGCCCGGCGTGGCGCGTCGTCCCGCGGCCGTATAGGTATTCGGCACGTTGCGCTTCTGGATCTCGGCGTTGACGCCGCGCACGACGCTCTCCGAGACGGCGTGAGCGGTTGCGAGCACGGTGAGGTTGACCTGGAGCATCGCGCGGAATGCATCGTGGTGCCGTTGAAGCGTCGAGAGCAGCTCGGGCGCGGATTTGGCGAGCTGGGCCTGGTTCGCCTTCAACTGGGTGACGGCGCCGACATAGTTTCGCGACAGCTCCTGCTTCTTGCTCTCGAGGGTCATCGCCTCGCGGACTTGGCCGGCGCGCACCAGCTCGGTCTCGCGCTCGATCAGACCGAGCAGGGCACTCATCGCATCCATCAACTGCTCGGCGATCTTGCGCGCCTCGGCGCTGCCGGGAGCGGTGTTCGGGCGCTGCGCTTGCACCGGCTGACGCGAGGTGTTGAAGTGGTTCATCTCGTTTGACCTTATGCCGTGCGGATCGTTTTTGCCTGCTGCATGATCAGGGTGCGATAGACGTCGGTGGCGATGCCGACGCCGCCGGCGTTGGCGAAGTTCTTGGAATATTGCTCGGTCAGCATCGAGCGCCACACGCCGGTGCCAGGGGTGTCGCCGAACGGGCCTTCGCCCTTCAGGCCCGAGGTCATCTGCGAGAACATGCTGTTGAGGAACATCGCCTCGAAGTCGGTGGCGATCTTCTGCGCTTTGGCCTGCTGCTTCGGCGAGACCTTTTGTAATGCCGCGGCGAGATCGAAGTCCGGCCGGCCCTTGCGGCTCTCTACCGAGAAGGCGGAGCTGGCGAGCCGTGCGGTGTTGACCATGCCGGTCTGCATCACATCACCTCGATGTCGGCTTCGATCGCACCGGCGGCCTTGATCGCCTGCAGGATGCTGATGAGATCGCGCGGGCCGATGCCGAGACCGTTAAGGCCGTCGACGAGCTGCTGAAGCGAGACGCCGTCCTTGACGACGGCGAACTTCTTGCCGTCCTCGGTGACGCTGACGCTGCTGCGTGGTGCGACCACGGTCCGCCCCCGTGACAGCGGGTTGGGCTGGCTGACCTGCGGGCTCTCGGAGATGGTGACGGTGAGGTTGCCCTGTGCGACCGCAACCGTGGCGACGCGGACGTCGCGACCCATCACGATGATGCCGCTGCGTTCGTCGATGATGATCTTGGCGGCGAGATCCGGATCGACCTGGAGCTGCTCGATCTCGGTGAGAAAGGCGACGACGTTACCCTTGAACTCCGGCGGGATCGCAAGCTGCACGGTCGATGGGTCGATCGGCTCGGCGGTCTTGACGCCGAGATAGTCGTTGATCGCAGCGGCGATCCGCTTGGCCGTGGTGAAGTCGGCATTGCGCAGCGCAAGCCGGACGTTCGGCAGACGATTGAGCGCAAATTCGATCTCGCGCTCGATGATGGCACCGTTGACAATGCGTCCGACGGTCGGCACGCCACGCACGATTTTCGCCGCCTCGCCCTCGGCCTGGAAGCCGGAGATCGCGAGCGAGCCCTGTGCGACCGAATAGACGTTGCCGTCGGCGCCGAGGAGTGGGGTGACGAGCAGGGTGCCGCCCTGGAGATTCTTGGCGTCGCCGAGCGCGGAGACGGTGACGTCCATGCGCGTGCCCTGGGTGGCGAAGGCCGGCAGATTGCCTGTCACCATCACGGCGGCGACGTTGCCGGTGCGGATGGTGGCGCCGCGGATGTTGACGCCCATGCGCTCGAGCATCGCTTGCAGCGACTGCTTGGTGAAGGGGATGTTGTTGAGGGTATCGCCGGTGCCGTTGAGGCCGACGACGAGCCCGTAGCCGATGAGCTGGTTCTGCCGCACGCCTTCGATGTTGGCGAGATCCTTGATGCGCGATGTCGCGCTTGCAGAATTGACCGAGAGCGCCAGCGCTGACAGCGCGGCGCAGGCCACCCCCACAAGTCTCACCCAACGAACGCTTGGCATCCTCTGCTCCCCGAGGCTCCTCAAATCAAAGGACCATCACGACACTCCCATGACGAGCTGGTCCGACGCTGTCCTTGCGAGCACTGTGCCAAGTCGGGGCAGCGGGGGTAGGTCGCTGAATAGGTTGAATAAATCTGTTTCGAGCGACCTCAGCCTGCGTTGTCCCTGAGGAGCGAAACTGCCGCCTGTCGGCAGATTTTGCCGGGCTGTTTACGGGCCGTTAACCATAAAACGGCGAATGTGGCGCATCGATCACCCGGATTGCTTCCGATGCGCATCTACGGACCGAACGGCACCACGCTTGGAACGCCGGCCAGCCAGGCCAGGCGGACGAGCTCCAGCACCTTCGTGCTACCCGACACCTCGTCGGCGCCGGAGACGCGAGGCGCCGCCGCACCGAAGGCGGCCGCCAACATCGACGGGCTGCTGGCGCTGCAAGGCATCGAGGAGGATCCGGTCGAACGTCGCAAGCGCTCGGTCGTGCGCGGAAAGACCGCGCTCGACGTGCTCGACGATCTCAAGATGGGGCTCCTCTCCGGCAAGCTTGATGCCTCGACCGTGATGCGGCTGCGTGACGCTGCGACGAACCTTAAATCGTCCTCCGGCGATTCCGGCCTGGATTCGGTGCTGTCCGAGATCGAGCTGCGCGTCGAGGTCGAGCTCGCCAAGGCCGGGCAGGCGTAGCGTCTTTACGCCGCTTCATCCTTCAACTGCGCGTCATAGCGGCGCTGGGCGGCGAGCACGTCCTTTAGATTCTGTTCGGCCCAATCGCGCAGCGGATCGACGGCGGCGGCGAGCGTCACGCCGAGCTGCGTGATCGAATATTCCACGGTCACCGGCACGGTTGCGATGGCGTGACGCTTGATCAATCCGTCGCGCTCGAGCGACTTGAGAACCTGGCTCAGCATCTTCTGCGAAATGCCTTCGATCGTGCGGCGCAATTGATTGAAGCGCATCGGATCCTCGCGCAGCAGCAGCAGGATCAGCACCGCCCATTTGTCACCGACGCGGTCGAGGATCTGTCGCGTGGGGCAGTTCGCTGCATAGACGTCTGGCTTCATCGTCGGGTCCTCACGATCCATTCGCTCATTGCCGGCCGCCGCCGGTTACTCCTGCGTAATCAGGTAAGCACAAAGTGCTCTCTTAACACCAGCGCTCTTTGCGATATCTAGTCACCGTTGGTTACTACAGAAGCAAAGGAGCCTTCCATGAAAATCGCAGTTGCCGGCGCCTCGGGCCGGGCCGGGTCGGAGATCACCAAGGAACTGTCCCGCCGCGGCCACGCGGTTACGGCGATCGCCCGCAACCCGGAGAAGATCTCGGTCCTGCCGAACGTCACGCCGACCAAGGGGGATGTGCTTGACCAGCCAGCGCTTGCCAAGCTGTGGGCCGGGCACGACGTCGCCGTGAGTTCCGTGCACTTCCTGGCCAGCGACGCGCTCAAGCTGATCGGCGCGGCCAAGGACTCCAAGGTCGGCCGTTACCTCGTCGTCGGCGGGGCCGGCAGTCTGGAGGTCGCTCCGGGCGTCAAGCTGGTGACAACTCCCGGTTTTCCGGCTCAGTACAAGGCTGAGGCGGAGGCGGGTTCAGCCTTTCTCGACCTGCTGCGGCAGGAAAAGGAGCTGAACTGGACCTTCATCTCGCCGTCGGCCCTGTTCATCGAGGGAGAGCGCACCGGCAAATTCCGGCTTGGGACGGATCAGCTTCTCGCAGATGCGAACGGGAAGAGCTGGATCAGCTTCGCGGATTACGCCATCGCGCTCGCCGACGAGATCGAGCGGCCGGCCCATGAGAGGCAGCGTTTCACGGTCGGCTACTAGGCCGTCGGCCGCTCCCGGGCCCTCCAGGATAAACCTTCCTGTGCAAGGGCTTGGGGGCGCCGGTCGGGCGATCAGGGAAACATTGTCTGTCACAGGAGGCCGCTATATAACGCCCCGCTCAGCGGACCCCGTTCCGTGTACGAGTCGTTGCTTAGACAGATAGGCCGCAATTGGAAAAGTTGAAAAACTACCGACCGACCGAAAAAGAGCCTTTCATGAACGAGAGGCAGAAGGAGTACTTCCGCCTGAAGCTCCTCGCCTGGAAGGATGAGATCCTCAAAGAGTCCAAGCTCACCCTGCAAGCCCTGCAGGAGGAGAATGTGAACCACCCCGATCTCGCCGATCGGGCATCGTCCGAAACCGACCGCGCTATCGAACTCCGTGCCCGCGACCGCCAGCGCAAGTTGATCGCCAAGATCGACGCCGCGCTCCAGCGTATCGAGGACAACACCTACGGCTATTGCGAGGACACCGGCGAGCCGATCTCGTTGAAGCGGCTCGAGGCCCGTCCCATCGCGACGCTTTCGGTGGAGGCGCAGGAGCGCCACGAGAAACGCGAGAAGGTCTATCGCGACGAATAGAGCCGAGCCGCAGCAATGCGGCTCTTTGTTTTTTGAACGCAAGGTGCGCCTTTTCGCGCCGTGATCAGCATTTTGCTTGTCGCTTGCGCGCGCGTTTCGGCGCGCGGGCGCAATCGCGAAAAGTGAATCGCAATCAATGAGCTAGACTCAACTCCTCCGAGCTCACGTGAGTTCGGATGAGAAACAGCCTTCACTTCAGGTGCGACAGGTTTTGCGAGTCGCATCAAGGACATCGACTCGAATGCTGAGGCGCTGATCCAGCAGCTTCACACATTGCTGCAATCAGGCCTGTTGCGACGCTACAAGGCGTGCATCCCCATAAAGCCCGGACCAGCTCAATATTTCCTTAAACGCCGGCGCCGCCCGTGAGGCTTGCCATGATGTGGACGATCAGCGTCCGCAGCTCATCCAGCTTGGGCTGTCATGACGTGCTGCCGCGCGGCGCCCTGCGCTTGTCACGCCCCGGCGGGGATGCTGAAGTGCCGCCCTCGATTGTGGTGTGTAGGAGTCGGCGCTGATGGACAGAATTCTCGCAGCCGCAAAGGCGATCGCGCTGGCGCGCCGCAACCATGCGCCGCTCGCGGCGCTCGAAGTTCCTCCGGCCGATGAAGCCGAGGGCTATCAGGTCCAGCGGGCGCTGCACGATCTGCTGCTGCCGCATGCCGGCCCGCTGGTCGGTTACAAGATCGGCTGCACCAGCCAGGTGATGCAGGATTACATCGGGATTCCACACCCATGCGGCGGCGGCGTGTTCCAGAAAGGCGTGCACGACAGCGGCGTGCAGCTCGCGGCTGCCGACTATGTCCGCGTCGGCGTCGAATGCGAGATCGCGGTGCGGCTGAAGCGCAATCTCGCCGCCGGCGAGGCGCCGTTCACGGCCGAATGGGTCGGCGAAGCCGTCGAGGCCTATCATCCCGCGATCGAGATCGTCGACGACCGCTATGTGAAGTGGGAAACGATGGGCGCGCCGACGTTGATCGCCGACGATTTCTTCGCCGCCGGCTGCGTGTTGGGCGAGATCGTGCCGCGCTCGTCGGTGCCGGACCTGAAGGCCGTCAAAGGCCGCGCCATCGTCAACGGTGAAGAGGTCAGCCACGGCACCGGCGCCGACGTGCTCGGCCATCCCCACAACGCACTCGCCTGGCTCGCCAACCATCTCGCCGCCGAGGGCAAGGGCCTTCACGCGGGACAGCTCGTGCTGACGGGGAGCCTGGTCAAGACGCTGTGGCTGAAGGCCGGCGACAAGGTGCGGATGGAGCTGGACGGGCTGGGCGTGGTGGAGGCGGAGTTTACGTAGGCTCTGCGGGCACCGCGTCGTCATTCCCCGCGAAGGCGGGGAATCCAGTACGCCGCGGCTTCTCGGTTCATCGCTGACGTCTCGAAATACTGGATCGCCCGCCTTCGCGGGCGATGACAGTCGAGGGGGCGGCGAGGGGATAGCGGCGTCGCTACAATCGCGCGTCGCTGAGCGCTGTATGCAGCCATCGCCAAAATACATGCGGCCCTCGCCAGGGGAGCTAGCGAGGGCCGCGTCGTACATCGTCGTCCGCGCCTAGGTTCGCGAACACGATGTGGGAGCTCGGGAGAAGCTAGAAGGGCAGCAGCACGTCCATGACTTGCTGGCCGTAGCGCGGTTGCTGCACGTCCATGATCTGGCCGCGGCCGCCGTAGGCGATGCGGGCCTGCGCGATCTTGGTGGAATCGATGGTGTTGTCGCTCTGGATGTCTTCGGGACGGACGATGCCGGCGACGATGAGTTCGCGGATTTCGTAGTTGACGCGGATCTCCTGCTTGCCCTCGACCACGAGGTTGCCGTTCGGCAGGACCTGGGTGACGACCGCCGCGACGTTGGTCTGCAACGCTTCCTTGCGGTCCACGCTTCCTTTGCCCTCGCTGGACGCGGTCGAGTCGGCGGTGAGGATGCGGCCGGGCAACACCTTCTGCGCTTGGGCCCCCAATGTCTTGGCGCCGATGAAGTCGGTGATACCGGAATCTTCCTTATTGGTGCGGCTGCGCTGGGTGTCGTTTTCGATATTCGCCTTGTCGGTGATGTTCACGGCCACCGTCAGGATGTCGCCGACCTGATGGGCGCGCTGGTCCTTGAAGAAGGCCCGGCTGCCGCTGCGCCACAGCGAGTTCGGATTGTAGGAGGCGACCTCAGGCTTCGGCATCGGCATCTGCACCGGCTTGTAGCCGGGCTGCGTCGTCGGATTGTCGATCGCCGACAATTTCGGCTGCTCGCCGATCTGCGACAGACGGTCGATCGAGGAGCAGCCGCTCGCCAGCGCGCACGTCGCCAGCAGCAGGGCAGAGATCGCGATGCGACGGGGACGAAAAGCCGAACTGAACGTGGACATGACTTACTCTGACTTGGCTGGAGCTTGCGAGACGCGAACTTGCGGGATCTGGGCTTGCGCGATCTGGGCCGGGGATGCCGGGGTCTGGACCAGATTCCGGACGAGGGCTGCGGTATCGACGGGGGCGGGCGCCTCGTCGCGCTTGAGCGAGGAGGTCTGCTCGACCGCAGCCGGCATCGGCGCGGCCTGGCTGGCGCCCTGGACCGTCACCTGGCCGCGGCCGGTGACGACGCCGCTCAGCGTGCGCTTGGTCTGCAGGTTGAGCACGCTGATGGTATCGCCCTCGGCGCCGCTCTCGATCGCCTTGCCGCGCGTGGTGAGATAGATTCCGGGAACCTGGTAGATGACGGTGACGTTCTGGTCGCGCTGCACGAAGTCGGGCTTGACGATGTCGGCGACGCGGATCGGCGTCCCCGCCCGCATCGGCCGGCGGAGCTGCATGCCGAGCGTGCGGTCGCGCGAGGCGGCCTCACCGGTGACCTCGGCCTTCGGCCGCCGCTCCATAGCGACGTCGGAGGCCTTCAGGAGATCGACGCGGTCGATGTCGCGCGTCAGCACGGCCACTTCCACCGTTTCGATCGCGGTGCCGGTGAAACGCAGCTTGGTCGGTGCCGGATTGTTGTCGTTGTTGATCTCGAAGGCGATGTCGAAACGCCCGCTGCGGGCGTCGTAGCGGGTTGCCACCGGCTGCAGCACGCCGGTGTTGGAGGCATCCAACCGCATGTCGGCGATGCCGCGGTCGAACGTGACGGTGATGTTGGCGGCATCGCCAAGTCCAAAGCGGCGCTCGAGCGCCGAGGCGACCGCGGTCTCGAGGTCCTTGTTCACGAGCGTGCGGGCGAGACGGGTGACCTGGACCTCCTTGATGTCGCCGGTCATCACGCCGATCACCTGCTTTGCGCGCAACACCGCCAGCACGTGGGCGACCGGCAGCGCACCGGTGGTGCCGAGATCGGGCGAGCGGTAGACCGGGATCAGCGCGGCCGAGCCGGCATTGTCGATGAGATCGCCGACCCGCACCACGTCCGAGGTCACGGTGATGCTCGCGCGCAGCGTCGGCGTCGCGATGAAGTCGTCGGCGGCCCGTGCGGGCAGCGCCAGCACGAGGAGAGCGGAGATCGTGGCGAGGGTGGTGCGCATCATCGTCATCACCTCAGCGGAACAACGCCGTGGTCGACTGCATCATCTGGTCGGCGGCGCTGATCACCTTGGCGTTCATCTCGTAGGCGCGCTGGGCGGCGATCAGGTCGCTCATCTCCGAGACGACGTCGACATTGGCCTGCTCGAGGCTGCTCTGGGTGATGTTGCCGAAACCTTCGGAGCTCGCGGTGCCGTCCTGCGGCGGGCCGGAGGAAGGCGTCTCGGTGAACTGATTGTTGCCGACCGGCTGGAGGCCCGCCTTGTTGATGAATCGGGTCAGGCCGATCTGGCCCTGGACGGCCGAGGTCGAGGAACCCGGCAGCGTCACCGAGACCTGGCCCTGCACGTTGATGGTGAGGCCCGAGGCGTTGTTGGGGATCGTGATCGTCGGTTGCACCGGGTTGCCCTGCGCCGTGACGATGCGCCCCTGATTGTCCATCTGGAAGGTGCCGTCGCGGGTGTACTGGTAGCTGCCGTCGGGCATCAGGATCTTGAAGAAGCCTTCGCCCGTGATGGCCATGTCGAGGTCGTTGCCGGTCTGCGACAGCGTGCCCTGGGTCATGCTGCGCGGCGTGCCGACGGTCTTGACGCCGCCGCCGATGTCGACGCCGACCGGCAGGATGGTGCCCTGGTCGGACGACTGGGCGCCGACGCGGCGGACGTGTTCGTAAATCAGATCCTGGAACGCCGCGGTCTGCTTCTTGAAGCCGGTGGTGCGCAGGTTGGCGATGTTGTTGGAGATCACCTGAACGTTGAGTTCCTGTGCCGCCATTCCGGTTGCTGCGGTGTGAAGCGCCTGCATGTCAGTTCTCCCTCAATCAGGCCGGAACGTCGGCGAGCTTCTCGATCGCCGACTTGTGCATGTCACTCTGCTGCTGGAGCAGGTTGGCGATGGCGGTGTAGCTGCGCATGACTTCGACCATGCGGCTCATCTCACCGACCGAGTTCACATTCGACTTCTCGACATAGCCCTGCTGCACGGTCGACTTGGTGTCGGCCTGCGGGACCGCGGAGCCGATGTCATAAAGGTTGGCGCCCAGTTTGGTCAGCTTGGCCGGATCGTCGAACGAGGCCATGCGGATCTTGCCGCGGATCGAATCGTTCTTGGCCGTGCCCTCGAGCACCGTGACGGTGCCGTCCGGCGCGACGTTGATGTCGTGGTCGGTCGGCTGGAAGGTGATCGGGCCGGCGGTGCCCAGCACGAGGTTGCCGTCGAAGGTGACGAGCTGGCCGGTGCTGTTGAGCGAGAATTTGCCGTCGCGGGTGTAGCGCTCGGCGCCATTGGCCTGCACGGCGAAATAGGCGTTGCCGCTGATCGCCATGTCGAGCGGATTCTTGGTCGGCTCCATCGGCCCCTGGCCGACGTCGCGGAAGGTGCCGCGGTCCTGCACATAGGAGACCCGGCGGTCGGAGCCGACGAAATTGTCCTCACGCGCGTTCGAGTTGAGGTACTCCTCGAACAGCGAATGATCGGCCTTGAAGCCGTTGGTGTTGGCGTTGGCGACGTTGTTGGCGATGACATCCATCTGCCGTTCCAACGTCATCTGTCGTGACAAGCCGATCAGAAGCGCGTTCTGCATCGGAAATCTCCCCTGAGTGAGATCTGCCAGCTCGCTCTCCCAAGCGCATTGGCCGATCCCGTGAACGAGACCTCGGGTTCTCCCAAACCTTGGGTCTCGGTCCTTTCTCAGCGAAACTCGTGCCAGGCGGGAAAATTATGTACTTTCAATACCTTATCTGTTTTTCGAGGATGCGGGGAGGCGGCAGAAAGGGTCTGTTAGCCATGTTTGCCCGGCAGATTTTTCCTAGCGAAGGCCCAATCGAAAGGTTCCGTTAACCATTATTACCGTAGCGTTTGCGGGTAAGAGGAGCACTGCGCTGGGGCATTTGTATCGCGTCACTGTCTGCGAGGAGCTTCGCTCTTTCGACCCCTTTGAGAGATGAGCGAGCGCGGCGATCATGGCAGAGAATGAAGCGGAAGGCGGCGCAGCCGCCGACGGCGCGGAAGCCGCTCCGCCCAAGAACAAGTTCAAGCTGATGATCATGGTGGTGGGCCTGCTCGCCGTTCTCGGCGGCGGCGCCGCGACCTGGTTCTTCTTTTTCCGTCACGGCGACGACGAGCATCACGCCGAGGCGGCGCCTCCGCCGAAGCCGCCGTCTTTCGTCGAGGTTCCCGACATCATGGTCAACCTCGCCGGCGCGCCGGGCGAGCGCGTGCAATATCTGAAGCTCAAGATCGTGCTGGAGCTGAAGGAAGAGAAGCAGGTCGAGGCGATCAAGCCGACGATGCCGCGCATCACCGACATCTTCCAGACCTATGCGCGTGAGCTGCGCTCCTCCGACCTCAACGGTTCCGCCGGCATCTTCCGCCTCAAGGAAGAGCTGACCAAGCGCGTCAACGCCGCGGTCGCTCCGGTCCAGGTCAGCGCGGTGCTGTTCAAGGAAGTCGTGATCCAGTGAGCATGACGGGCTAGGGATCATGGCAGGCACCGACCAACCAGACCAGGATGCAATTGCCGCCCAATGGGAGGCCTCGCTCGATTCCGAGGATCCCGCTGAGGCCGCGAAGGCTGCTGCCGAAAACGAACTATCCGAGACCATGGCCCTGCAATGGGCGGCCATGGTCGAGGATGGCAGCCGCGATCTCGGCGCCGGCAAGAATTCCGGCGAACGCGTGCTGTCGCAGGAGGAGATCGACAACCTCCTCGGATTCGCGGTCGGCGACGTCACGCTCGACGACCATTCCGGCATTCGCGCCATCATCGATTCGGCGATGGTCTCCTACGAGCGTCTGCCGATGCTCGAAATCGTCTTCGACCGCCTGGTGCGGTTGCTGACGACGTCCTTACGCAATTTCACCTCCGACAACGTCGAAGTCTCGCTCGACCGCATCACCTCGGTGCGCTTCGGCGACTATATGAACTCGATCCCGCTGCCCGCCGTCCTCACCGTCTTCAAGGCCGAAGAGTGGGACAATTTCGGCATGGCCGTGGTCGATTCCAGCCTGATCTACTCGATGATCGACGTGCTGCTCGGCGGCCGCCGCGGCTCGAGCCAGCTGCGCATCGAGGGCCGGCCCTACACCACGATCGAGACAGAGTTGGTCAAGCGGCTGGTCGAAGTCGTCATGGCCGATGCCGAACAGGCGTTCCGGCCGCTGTCGCCGGTGACCTTCACCATCGACCGGCTCGAGACCAACCCGCGTTTCGCCGCGATCAGCCGTCCTGCCAACGCAGCGATCCTGGTGCGGCTGCGCATCGACATGGAAGATCGCGGCGGCAACATCGAGCTGTTGCTGCCTTACGCGACCATCGAGCCGATCCGGGGCGTCCTGCTCCAGATGTTCATGGGCGAAAAGTTCGGCCGCGACCAGATCTGGGAAGGCCACTTCGCCACCGAGATCGTCCAGGCCGAGATCTCCGTCGACGCCGTGCTCTACGAAGCCGACATTCCGCTCAAGCAACTGATGCGGCTGAAGGTCGGGGACACGCTGCCGCTGGACATGCGCGCGGATGCCAGCGTCACCGTTCGCTGCGGCGACGTCACCATCACCGAAGGACGCATGGGCCGGGTCGGCGACCGCGTCGCGATACGGGTGACGAAACCCTTGCGCAAGCCAAGTACGACACTTGCGATGTTCGAAAAGGTCGACGAGCAGAACAAGATGATGGAGGCCCCATGAACCACTCCCTGGGAATGGCGATCGAGACGCTGGTGGCTATCCTGCTGATGCTGACCATCGTCTACTGCGTCACGCTCAACAAGCGACTGACGCGGCTGAAGGCGGACGAGCATTCGCTGAAGGCGGTCATCGGCGAGCTGATCACCGCAACCGAGATCGCCGAGCGCGCGATCGGCGGGCTGAAGCTCGCCGTGCGCGACGTCAACGAGAACCTCGGCAGCCAGCTTGCGGCGGCGACCCAGATGTCCGAGCAGCTCTACAAGCAGCTCGGCGAAGCCGACAACGTGGTGCGGCGCCTGTCCAAGATCGCAATCGCTGCGCGCCCCGTGACGAACCCGGAAACGGTCGCCGCGCCCGCAGCCAAGCCTTCATCGGCGAAGGCGGTGGCGGCTGCGGCCGAAGCCTTCTCCGAGCGCCGACGATCCAACGGTCTTGCGGCATAAAGTCAGGGTATGAAGTCTTTTCGCAACATCCGCGTCATTCCGATCGTGCTGGTTGCCGTCGCTGGCCTGGCCACGCTGAAGGTCACGGGTCTTGTGATCAACGGCGGCTATGTCTTCGACTATAAGCCGAGCCAGACCAAGAAGTCGTGGGCGCAGGAGAATCTGAACTTCCCGGCCAGCCGCGAGGATCCCGATATCACGGGCTCGACCCATGGTGCGCCGAAGGAGGCGCCGAAGCCGGCCGCACCCGACACCAAGTCCGATGGCGCCGCGGTCAAGGAGGAAGCCCAGCCGCAGATCTCCGCCTCGGAGCGCGCGATCCTGGAACGCCTGCAGTCGCGTCGCCAGGAGATCGAGGCCCGCCAGCGCGAGATCGACATCCGCGAGAGCCTGTTGAAATCCGCCGAGAAGCGCATCGAAAACAAGGTCGAGGAGATGAAGGCGGTAGAAACCCGTATCTTCGCGACGCAGGCCGAGCAGAAGGCCGCCGAAGCCCAGCGCATGAAGGGCCTCGTCACCATGTATGAGGGCATGAAGCCCAAGGACGCCGCGCGGGTCTTTGACCGGCTCGAGATGGGCGTGCTGATCGAGATCGCCTCGCAGATCGCGCCGCGAAAAATGTCGGACATCATGGGATTGATGTCCCCGGAGGCCGCCGAGCGGCTGACGGTCGAGATGGCCCGCAGGGCCAATGGCGGCGGCGATCAGTCCGCCTCGGCCGGCGAGCTGCCCAAGATCGACGGCAAGCCGACGCAAAAGCCGAATTGAGGGCTCATACTTAAGAAGTCCTTAATTGCCAAAATCTACAGTCTGGGGCAGGGGCCGGCAGCAATGCCGGCGTGGACCGTCGAACCGGAAGTAATGCCGCCAATGGCGCGAGACGCTGCCGCTGGATTTGTGTCGCGAGCCCGCGCCCTGGCGCGGAGGCTGTCGCGTCATGTCCGCGCGGCGCCGCTGCTGGCAGCCAGCCTGCTGATCGGCTTCACGGCGCCTGTCCGGGCGGCCGATGCCGTCAGGGGCGAGGCGACTTTCTCGGCCAGCGGCGGCTTTGCCCGGCTCGTAATCAAGCTCGGAGAGGACGTTCCGTCAGAGGTGACGACGGCCGGCTCCATTCTCGTCATCCGTTTCGACCGGGCGGTCGACGTTCCCGTCGATCGCGTCCCGGAAGGCGCGCCCGACTACGTCAACTCCGCCCGCCGCGATCCCGATGGCGGCGCCATCCGCCTGTCGCTGGCGCGGCGCGTTACCGTCAACACCATGAATGCCGGCGAACGCACCTTTATCGACCTCTTGCCGGAGGGTTGGAAGGGGCCGCCGCCAGGCCTGCCGATGGACGTCGTCAAGGAACTCGCCGAGCGCGCGCGCGTCGCCGAACGCGCGTTGCGCGCCCAGCGCGCCGCGGCGGAGAGCAAGAAGCGCCCGCAGATCCGCGTGCGCGCCTCGGTGCAGCCGACCTTCGTCCGCTTCGTGTTCGAGATGCCGGATGGCGTCGGCGTATCCTCCGTGCTCAATGAACAGAAGCTCACGCTCGCCTTCAACGCCAACCTGAATTTCGATCTGGCGGACGCGGTCGTCGCAGCGCCGCCGAACGTCGCCTCGATCAAGCAGAAGGCCGACATCGACCAGACCAGTGTCGAGATCGCGCTGATCGGCGATTCCGACGTGCATTCGTTCCGCGACGAGAAGAACTACGTCGTCGACATCTCCTTCCAGCCGGACAAGGGCAAGATGGCCACGTCGGCGGAAGCTGCGATCGCGCAGGCCAAGCCCGCCGCTCATGGACCGGCGCCTGCGCCTGAAAAGCCGGCGGCCGAGAAGCCCAAGGACGCGCATCGCGAGATCGCGCCGCCGACGTCCGAGACGATCGCGCGCGAAGCCAGGATCGATGCCAAGCCCGAGGTGAAGCCGGAAGCGCCCGCCGCCATGCCGCCCGCTGAAGCGCCGAAATCGGTGCCGGCTCCTGCATCCGAAGCCGCGCCCGCTGCGCAAGCGCCCAAGGAAGCGCCCAAGGAAATGTCGAAGCCTGCGCCTCCTGCGGCGGAAGCCGCGGTCGTGCCTGCCAAGCCGGTCATGGTCGAAGCGCCTCAAGAGGTCGTGAAGGAAGCTGCCAAAGAGCCAGTCAAGGAGGCCGTCAAGGCCGCGCCGGCGGAGGCGCCCGCCGCGCCGCAGCCGACTGGTGCCAGCGTCGATGTCCGCCGCGACAGCGACGGCCTGCGCGTGACCTTCCCGCTTCAGGTCGCAACGCCTGCGGCGGCGTTCCGCCGCGGCGACACCGTCTGGCTGGTGTTCGATACCGCAAAGCCCATCGACGTCGAGGCGATCCGTACCAAGGGCGGTGCGATGATCGGCGAGGTCGGCCGCGTCCCGCTCGAGAAGGGACAGGCGGTGCGCATCCGTCTCACCCGGCCGCTGGTCTATTCGCTGTCGAGCGAGGAGGTCGGCAAACAGACCAACTGGCTCTTGACCCTCGCCGACAAGATCCAGGCGACGCCGCTGCCGCTGATGATCTCGCGCAACATCACCGACCCGGCGCTTGCCAACATCGCGATCCCCTTCGCCAATCCGGGGCTCCTGCACAAGCTCACTGATCCCGATGCCGGCGACACGCTCTATGTCATCACCGCGCAGCGGCCGGTGCGCGGCTTCATCAAGCGGCAGGACCTCGTTGATCTCGCGCTGCTGGAATCCGCACATGGCATCGCGATCCGGCCGAATTCCGACGAGGTCGGCGTCGAGGTCGGGGCCGACAAGGTCATCCTCGGCAAGAAGGGCGGGCTGACGCTGTCGCCGGTCGACATCTCGGCCGAGCGTGCGCCGACCGCAGTGCGGCCGGTTTTCAGCCCCGAAGGCTGGCGCAAGGGCCAGTCGGAAAATTTCATAGTGCGCCAGAACGAGCTGATCACGGCGATCGCCAACCTCGAACCGGCGATGCGTTCCCTGCCGCGGCTCGACCTCGCGCAATTCTACATGTCGCGCGCGATGTATCACGAGGCGAAGGCCATCACCGAATTGATGCTCGCCGATCCTCTCAACAAGGAGGAGAGCGGTGCGCTGATGATGCATGCGATCGCGAGCATCCTGATCGGTCGGCCGGCGCAGGGCCTGAAGGACCTCGCCAACCCCGTGATCGGCAACAGCCACGATTCCCAGCTCTGGAAAGCGCTCGCCTATGCGCGCCAAGGCAAATGGGCGGACGCGCGCGAGAAGTTCAAGAACGTCGAATTCGCCATCGCCTCGCTACCGCTCGACATCCAGCGCATCGTGACGATGGAGGCGATGCGCGCTTCGCTCGAGGTGAAGGACTATGCCGGCGCCTCCAAGCGCCGCAGCGAGCTCGAGGTGGTCGGCGTCTCGCCCGAGGCCGCGCCCGGCTTTGCCGTGCTGCGCGGCCGGCTTGCCGAGGCGCTCGGCCACGACAAGGACGCGCTCGACGACTACAAGTTCGCCGTCGGCTCGTCCGATCGGCCGGCTGCGGCCGAGGCCAAGCAGCTCGAGGTCGCGCTGCGGCAGAAGCGCGACGAGATCGGCAAGGAAGACGCGTTGCGCGAGCTCGAAACGCTCGCGATGACCTGGCGCGGCGACTCGATTGAGGTCAAGACGCTGCAGATGCTGTCGCAGATGTTTGCAGAGAACGGACGCTACCGGGACGCGCTCACCGCGGCGCGCACCGCGACAAAGCTGCAGCCGAACGCGGAAGCCTCGCGCCAGGCGCAAGACCTCGCCTCCGACCTGTTTACGCAGCTCTTCCTGGGACCCAAGGGCGACGAGCTGCCGCCGATCGAATCGCTCGGGATGTTCTACGAGTTCCGTGAGCTGACGCCGATCGGCCGCCGCGGCGACGAACTGATCCGACGCCTCGCCGACCGTCTCGCCTCGATCGATCTGCTCGACCAGGCCGCCGAGCTCCTGCAATACCAGGTCGACCATCGCCTCGAAGGCGCGGCGCGTGCGCAGGTCGCCGCGCGCCTCTCCATGATCTATCTCGCCAATCGCAGACCCGACATGGCGATCACGGCGTTGCGCGCGAGCCGGATCAGCGACCTCTCAGGCGAGCTCAGGCAGCAACGCCTGCTGCTGGAGGCGCGTGCACAGAGCGACGTCGGCCGCCACGATCTTGCGCTCGATATCGTCTCCAACGTTACAGGCCGCGAGGTGCTGCGCCTGCGCTCGGATATCTTCTGGGCGGCGCGGCGCTGGCGTGAATCCGCCGAGCAGATCGAGCTCTATTACGGCGAGCGCTTCCGTGACTTCAAGCCGCTCAACGCGGTAGAGAGAAGCGACATCATCCGCGCCGCCGTCGGTTATGCGCTCGCCGACGACTCGATCGGCATGTCGCGCTTCCGCGAGAAATATGCGCCGCTGATGAGCGAGAGCGCCGATCGGCTCGCCTTCGATATCGCGAGCAAACCGACCGGCGCCTCCAGCGCCGAATTTGCCGATATCGCCAAGCTGGCTGCCAGCGTCGACACGCTCGACGGCTTCCTGCGCGAGATGAAGCAGCGCTTTCCCGACGCCACCGCCCGCGCGCCGGCCTCTCCACAGGCCAAGGACGAGTCCGATCACACCGGCTCGCTGCCCACGATCCCCGTCGTGCGCCAGATCAAGATGACGCGGTAGGATCGCCGCTCCTTCTTGGCCTCGCGACAGGTACCCGTGAGCCAGCTCTCGAGTGACGGGCAGGGCCGAAGACTATCGCCCGCGTACTCATCAACCCGATCAGTCCGCGAGGACCTAGGCCTTGTCCATTCAGTCTTTGAGACCGGACATGGCCCGTTTGCCTTTGCTAGTCGGCTGAGGGCTCCAGGTCCCTTGTAAGAAACATATGCCCCCTGAACCGATCGTAGGGCGTGGAAACAGGGGAAGCCGCTAAGGCCAGCAAGCGACGTTAACGGGCTTAATTGAGCTTTACCCGCACCTGATAAATTGCCGAGCCCAAGCTCGAGGCAAGCACTAGCACAAGACCAAGCCCGATCATGGGGTTCCTTGCGATCACCGCCGCAAGCGATACGCCCAGCGCCGCGGCCAACATCTGCCAGAAACCCAACAGGGCCGAGGCAGCACCGGCGCGATCGCCGAATGGCGAAAGAGCTTGCGCGCTGCAGAGCGGATTGACCATGCCCATGCCTAGCAGGAATACGCATGCGCCGACAAGAAATGGCAAAAAGCGCCCGTCGAAAAGCGCGAATAGCAACACCATGCCGCCACCGACACAGGCCAGCGCGAGGCCGATGCAAATCGATCGGTCGAGACCAAGGTGCGGAACAATTTTTGTAGCGATAATGCCAGCGCTAAAGACGATCATGACAGTGCCTGCGAAGAACAGGCCGAGTTGCATGGGTGTGAAGTCGAGGCCTTCTATCAAGACACGCGGCAACGCCGAAAACATTGCAAACAGCGCACCTAAGATGAGGCTAACAGTTGCGGCAGGAACCAGGAAACGGCGGTCAGTCGATAGCGACCAGTAATTCTTGGCAATCGTCGAGGAATTGAATTCGGCGCGTGGCGCGTGGTGCGTTTCTCCGAAAGCCGCAAGAAATGCTGAAGCGGCGACGACGGCGAAGATTCCGACGAACACAAATGCTGAACGCCAGCCAAAAAAATGATCCAGCGCGCCACCGACCAGGGGCGAGAATCCAGGCGCCGCTGCCATCGCAACCATAACAAAGGTGAGCACGCGCGCTAGCTTTTCGCCCTGGAAAAGATCTCTTGCGATAGCTCGCGAAAGGACAGACGTGGCACATGCGCCACCGGCCTGCACAACGCGACCAATCAATAGTGCCGCCAAATCATTGGCTAACGCGCACCATATGCTACCTGCGAAAAATACAGCAAACCCGATCATCACGGGTATGCGCCGGCCGAAACGATCCGATAACGGACCGACAACGAGTTGTCCGACCGCGAACATGGCGAGGAATATGGTGATAGCTGACGTTACCTGAGCGCTGGTGACGCCCACCGCGACGGCGATACTCGGTAGCGAAGGCAACAGAATGTTGGTGGCCAACGTGCCACTCGCAGACAACGCAGCAAGAACGGCGACCTGAAGACCAAGCGGCACGACCCGAGCGAGTAGATGGTTTTCGATGTTGCTGGTCATAAGCCGCTTCGGATCTAGGGATGATGACCATCATATCAATGACCCATTGAATGCGCAACCTGAGCATATTTCCGATATGTCACGAGCCGCCGAACGCGCTGACGATGGCAGGCTTCCGTCTTGCGCTGGTAAGCTCAAGTGCACGCCTACAAGCATCGGGCTAGAGAGGATGGGGTCGCTGACCGCTGCCCAGGACCGCTACCCCCCGTAACTCTGCACCAGACTGCCTGCCACCAGCGACCAGCCGTCGACCAGCACGAAGAAGATCAGCTTGAACGGCAGCGAGATCGTTGCCGGCGGCAGCATCATCATGCCCATCGACATCAGCACGGACGCGACGACGAGGTCGATGATCAGGAAGGGAAGGAACAGCAGAAAGCCGATCTCGAAGGCGCGCTTCAGCTCCGAGATCATGAAGGCGGGGACGAGGATGCGTAAGCCTAGATCGTCGGGGGTTGCCGGCGGCGGCTCGCCGGAGAGATCCAGGAACAGCTTGAGGTCCTTCTCGCGGACGTTCTTCTGCATGAAGCCGCGCAGGGGGACGGAGGCGCGCTGGAGCGCGTCCTCGACGCCGAGCTGATTGGCGACCAGCGGACGGATGCCTTCGTCGTAGGATTTTTGCAGGACGGGTCCCATCACGAAGAAGGTGAGGAACATCGCTAGCGCGATGATCACCGAGTTCGGCGGGGCGGTCGCGGTGCCCATTGCGGTGCGCAGCAGCGACAGCACGACCACGATGCGCGTGAACGACGTCATCATGATCAGGATCGACGGGGCGATCGACAGCACCGTGAGCAGCGCGATCAGCTGGATCGCGCGCTCGGTGACGCCGCCACCGCCAGCGCCTCCGCCGCCGAGATTGATGCTGATGTCCTGCGCATGTGCCGGCATCGCGAGCGAAGCCGCGCCGATCAGGACAGAAAGAAGAAAAACTCTACGCGGGAGGGCCGGCAGCCTCACGAAGACGGCTTCGGACGGCCGAGTAACGAGGCCATCTCGTCTTCGAGATTTTCAAAGCTGGTCTTTTCCGGAGCCGGCTTTGCGGCAGGCGCCGGTGGTGCCGGCGGCTCGCTGCGGGCCACACGCGGAGGAGCGGCAGGGGGCTCCGGGGCGACCGGAGGGGCAAGCGTCTCGCCGGCGGGGCGGCGCAGCGCAGCTTCGAGCCGCTGCGCCATCTCGGCGAGATTCTGCTCGGCGCTCGATGGGGCCGCCGGAGCGGGCGCCGGCGGCGGAACGGGCGGAGCCTGCGGCACAGGCGGAGGTGGCGCGGCTGGGCGCTCGGCGCGCACCGGAGGCGCCTTAACCGGCTCGCTCTGGCGCGGCGGACGCGGCATCAGAGGGGGTTCGTTGCGCGCAACGCGCGGCGGAACAGGTTCGGGACGCAGCTCGCGCTCGGGGCGCGGCGCGATCGGCTCGGGGTTGAAGCCGGCCAGTGGCGGCTCGTTGCGGCGTTCGGCCAGCGCGGGAGCCGGCCGGCGCACTTCGTCGGCAAAGGAGGGGCGCGCGGGCCGCGGTGGCGGCTCGGGCATGTGCGGCTCGGGATGATCGAGCAGCTCGGGCCGCGGTGCTTCGTCGGCCCAGCTGCTGGTATCATGCATCGGCGCGAGACGCGGCGGCTCGGCGGCATTGGGACGCTGCGGGAGCTGGTCGCGGCCGGGGGCTGCGCGCACGATGTTGGGTTCGACGACGATGTCGGTGGGGCCGCCGATCATCAGAAGATGCTCGACATTGTCACGCCGGACCAGCACCAGGCGGCGGCGGCCGTCGACCGCGGCGGCATCGATCACGGCGAGCCGGGGCATCCGGCCGCGCTGGGTGTTGGCGCCGAGCCGGCTGGTGGCGAATCGGCGAACCAGCCATGCAGCGACGCCGATCAACGCCAGAACGACGATGAACGCGACGATGAAGGTGATAGGGCTGCCTTGCATACTTGTCCCCGACAAATGGCGCTTTTCTCGGGCCCGTGGTCAGATGCGCCAACCACCGGCTTACGTTGCCCCAAACTGCGATTTCTTAACGTGCCACGGCAAGTTTTGCCGTCCCCAACTCTTAATAACCCATGAATCGCTCGATCCAAAACGACTTCTTGACCTGTGAATGCGCCGCCAAGCGGTTGGGTTAATGCCGCTTTTGGAGGCGTAGAATCACGGGGCACGCGCAGTGGTGTCCCGCCGGGGGACAACTGCCTGCGACCTCCTTAACCGGCTGTTAACCATACAGGCGGCAAATTCTGCCTAGCTTCGGACCTGGGTCCTGCGAGGCGGAAGGAGCCGCAACGATGTCCATCAACGATCTTCCGGTGCTATCGGCGCTTCGCACCAAGATGCAATGGCACCAGGAACGCCAGCGCGTCCTGTCCGAGAACGTCTCCAATTCCGACACGCCCAAATTCCGGCCGCGCGACCTGGTGGAGCCGAAACTGGACAAGGCCGGGGCCGTCACGGGTTCGATGGGGCCCTTGACGCTTACCCGCACCAGCGGTTCCCACATGGCGCCGTCAGGCGCGGCCTCCGGATTCGACCAGAACAAGAATGCGGGTTTTGAGACCCGCCCCGCGGGCAACGCCGTCAATCTCGAAGAGGAGATGATGAAGGCCGCCAGCAACCAGATGGACTATGCGGCGGCGACCTCGCTCTATTCGAAGAGCCTGCACCTGCTCAAGACCGCGATCGGCAAAGGCTAGAGCTAGAGGAAGCGCATCATGGCGAATGACAGCAGCGACTTTGCCCGTTCGATGGCGATCGCGACCTCCGGTCTGCGGGCGCAGGCCGGGCGCATGCGGGTGATCTCGGAGAACATCGCAAACGCGGATTCGACCTCGCAGACCGCCGGCGGCGATCCTTACCGGCGCAAGGTGCCGACCTTCTCCTCCGCGCTCGACCGTACACTCGACGCGCAGGTCGTCACCCTTGGCAGGATCAAGCCCGACCAGTCCAATTTCCGCACCAAATACGAGCCGAACAATCCGGCGGCGGATGCGACCGGCAACGTCAAATATCCCAACGTGAACTCGGTGGTCGAGATGACCGACATCCGCGACGCGCAGCGGTCGTACGAGGCCAATCTCAACATCATCAGCGCGACGCGCCGGATGATCCAGCGCACCCTCGACATCCTCAAGAGCTGAACAGGACATTTGAGCCATGGCAACACCGACAATTGCCGCCAACGCCTATGCAAACCTCGCTCGCGTGCTGGAGAACAGCGGCGCCGGCAAGGGCAGCGAGCCGAGCGGGCAGTCCTTCGCCTCTCTTCTGAAAGACACTGTCGGCAGCGTCCTGGAATCCGGCCGCAAATCCGATGCGCAGACGGTGGCGATGGCCGCCGGCAAGGCCAACGTGATGGACGTGGTGACGGCGGTCGCAGACACCGACGTCGCCGTGTCGACGCTGGTCTCGGTCCGCGACCGCGTGATCGCGGCCTATGAAGACATCATGAAGATGCCGATCTGATTTTATCCATCGTCATTGCGAGCGTAGCGAAGCAATCCAGAATCTTTCCGCGGTGGCAGTCTGGATTGCTTCGCTTCGCTCGCAATGACGAGGAGAGGTTCGTGTCGTCCTCATCAAGCGGTGGGGATGAGACTTGAATAGAGGACTGTGCAATGACCGGACCGGAAACCCTCGACGTCGCGCGTGATGCGATCTGGACCATCGTGATCGTGTCGTCGCCCCTGATGGTGGTTGGCCTCGTTGTCGGCGTCGTCGTGTCGCTGTTCCAGGCGCTGACGCAGATCCAGGAGCAGACGCTGATCTATGTGCCGAAGATCCTGGCCATCTTTGCCACGATGCTGTTGGCATTGCCGTTCATGGCCGACGCACTGCATTCCCACATGCTGCGGATATCGTCGCGAATCATCGGCGGCTGAGGCACTATGCGCCCATCATGCGCATCGACGTCTCGCTGCTGCCGGCGCTTGCCGCCTCCTTCATGCTCGCCTTTGCCCGGGTCGGCGCGATGGTGATGCTGTTGCCGGGGCTGGGCGAGACCAATATCCCGACACGGATCAAACTGTCGATCGCGCTGCTGCTCACGCTGATCATCCTGCCGCTGCATCGCAACGCCTATCAGGTCGATATGGGCTCGATCGCGCCGCTGCTGGTCCTGATGCTGCATGAGATCGTGATCGGCATCGTACTGGGGGCGACCGCGCGGGTGACGTTGTCGGCGCTGCAGGTCGCCGGTGCCGTGATCGCACAGCAGATGGGGCTCGGCTTCGTCACCTCGGTCGATCCGACGCAGGGACAGCAGGGCGTGCTGGTCGGCAACTTTCTGACGATACTGGGGGTGACGCTGCTGTTCGCCACCGATAGCCATCATCTGGTCATCGCGGCACTGAACGACAGCTATACTATCTTCGCGCCCGGCGAGACCGTATCGAGCGGCGATGTCGCTGCGCTTGCGACGCGCGCCTTTGCCGCCGCGTTCCGCCTGGGTTTGCAACTTTCCGGCCCGTTCCTGGTGTTCGGCCTCGTCTTCAACATCGGGCTCGGCGTGCTGGCGCGGCTGATGCCGCAGATGCAGGTCTATTTCGTCGGCGTGCCGCTCTCGATTTTCGCCGGCTTCCTGGTGCTCGCCGTGGTGCTCACGGCGATGATGGGCACCTATCTCGACTACTTCATCGGTGTCATGCACCAGATGATGCCACTCAAGTGACCAGGTGATCGATGGCGGAAGACAACGATCCAGAGAGTCAAACAGAAGACCCGACGCAAAAACGTCTCGAAGAGGCGCTGGAACGCGGTGACGTCGCCAAGAGCCAGGAGATCAACACCTGGTTCATGATCGCGGGCGCCACGCTCGTGGTTTCGAGCTTCTCGGGATCAGTCGGCAGCGGGCTGTTGGCGCCGATGCGCAACCTGCTCGCCAATTCCTGGATGATCAAGACCGACGGCAGGGCGCTGCTCGCCCTGATGCAGCAGATCGAAGTCGCGGTGCTCGCGGCGGTGGGCGTTCCGCTGCTGATGCTGGTGCTGGCGGCAATTGCCGGCAACATGCTGCAGCACCGCCTGGTCTGGTCGGCCGAATCCCTCAAGCCCAAGTTCAGCAAGCTGTCGCCTGCCGAAGGCCTCAAGCGCATCTTCGGCAAGCAAGCGGCGGCGAACTTCCTCAAGGGTCTCGGCAAGCTGATCGTGCTCGGCGCGGTCATGACCGTGATCCTGTGGCCGGAGCGGCATCGCATGGAGGCGATGGTCAGGCTCGATCCGGCCGCCCTGCTCGGCGCCTCCACCAGCCTGACCATTCATCTGCTCGGCGCGGTAGTCGCGGCGCTCGCGATCATCGCCATCGGCGACTATTTCTTCCAGTATCGCAGCTGGTTCCAGCGCCAGAAGATGTCGCTCCAGGAGATCAAGGAAGAGTACAAGCAGTCCGAAGGCGATCCGCACATCAAGGGCAAGCTCAGGCAGCTGCGCCAGCAGCGCTCCAAGAAGCGCATGATGGCGGCGGTTCCCAAGGCCTCGGTGATCATCACCAACCCGACCCACTATTCGATCGCGCTGTCCTACGAGCGTGGCATGTCGGCGCCGATCTGCGTCGCCAAGGGCGTCGACAACCTCGCTTTCAAGATCCGGGAGATCGCGCGCGAGCACGACATCCCGATCGTCGAGAACGTTCCGCTCGCCCGCGCGCTCTACGCCACCGTCGAGATCGACGAGGAAATCCCGACCGAGCATTACCATGCGGTCGCCGAAGTCATCGGCTACGTCATGCGTCTGAAGAGCGGATTCGGTGCCAGCCGGCAATAAAACCCCTGAAAAGTACTGGAAATGGCCGTAATCTGGGAATCAGCGTACCTTTCGCCCATGCTGCCCTTGCGCCTGCGGGTCCGATTCAGGCAGGGAGGACCCTGCGCGCCCTGTAGCGCGTTGATTCTCTGCCGACAGGCTGTGCCAGCTTGAGATGACTGCCGAGACCGACCACGACCTCACACGCGAGCCCGTTGCGGCGCACGAGCCGTCGCCGCGCTCGGGCAGCATTGCGCTGGTGCTGCTGGTGGCCGCCGGCCTCGTCGCCGTTGCCGTCGGGTTGATGACGCTCGGGCGCGCGCAGGCCCAGCCCTATATCCTCGGTATCCTCGCCGTGCTGGCGATGGTCGGCCTGTTCAACCTGTTCGCCTTCGCCGCCGGCATCATCCGCTTCGCCGATCGCAATCTCGACGATCCCGTGATGGGGCGCATCGCCGACCACGCCTTCGACGGCCTCGCCGTGACCGACCCGCGCGGCCATGTGGTCTATTCCAATGCGGCCTACCTGACGCTGACCGGCGCCGCCGGTCCGCAGGACGTGCGCCCCGTGGAGCGCGTCTTCATCGGCAACCCCGACGTCTCCGAGGCGGTGTTCCGCCTGTTGAAAGCCGCGCGCGAAGGCAAGCGGCAGCAGGAAGAGGTCCGCATCTCCGGCAATGACGGCAGCCAGGGCCGCTGGCTCCGCATGCGGGTGCGGCCCCTCGGCACCGGCAAGCGCGAGACGAGATACGCGGTGTGGTCGATCGCAGACATCACCCGCGACCGCGAGCGCCAGGAGGACGTGTTCCAGGAACTCCAGCACGCGATCGAATATCTCGATCACGCGCCTTGCGGTTTCTTCTCGGTCAATCCGGCCGGCGAGCTCGCTTATGTCAATGCGACGCTGGCGAACTGGCTCGACTACGACCTCGCCGAGATCGGCTCGGGCGGGCTGAAGCTCACCGACATCGTCTCCGGCGACGGTGCTTCGCTGCTCACCGCGATCGTGGCGGTGCCGGGCGAGGTCAAGACGGAAGTCTTCGACATCGACCTGCGCATGCGTACCGGCAAGACCATGCCGGTTCGGCTCTATCACAAGCTCGCCTTCGGCGCCGACGGTGCGCCGGGCCCGTCGCGTACGCTGGTGATCAGCCGTGCCCGCGACGAGCGCAGCGATCCGGATCGCGCCGCCGAAGTGCGCTTCATGCGCTTCTTCGACCATACCCCGATGGCGATCGCGACGGTAGACCGTGGCGGCAATGTCGTGCGCGCCAATGCGCGCTACGCCAAGCTCGGGCAGGCACTGGGGCTCGACAGCGCCAGCAAGTCGATCTTCCGCGCGGTCAATTCGCGCGACCGGCACCTTTTGATCGCGGCCATCAACCAGGCTGCGGAGGGCCAGGCCGACGTCGCGCCGGTCGAAGTGGCGCTCGAAGGAACCAGAGAGCGCTGGGGCCAGTTCTTCGTCACGCCGGTGGATGCGGCCGAGAACGACGCCGAAGTCGCCATTGTGCACATGCTCGAGACCACCGAGCGGCGCGCGCTGGAGAACCAGATCAACCAGTCGCAGAAGATGGAGACCGTCGGCCAGCTCGCGGGCGGCATCGCCCACGACTTCAACAACGTGCTCTCCGCCATCATGATGGCGAACGACTTCCTGCTGAACGCGCACAAGCCGACCGACCCGTCGTTCCAGGACATCATGCAGATCAAGCAGAACGCGACGCGGGCCGCCACGCTGGTGCGGCAGTTGCTGGCGTTCTCGCGCCGGCAGACGCTGCGGCCGCAGGTGCTCGACCTCGGCGATGCGCTCTCCGATCTCGCCATGCTGCTGCGCCGGCTGATCGGCGAGAAGGTCAAGCACGAGACCATCCACGGCCGAGATCTCTGGCCGGTCAAGGTCGACGTTTCCCAGTTCGAGCAGGTCATCGTCAACCTCGCGGTCAACGCGCGCGACGCCATGCCCGACGGCGGCAAGCTGATCATCCGCACCGCAAACGTCACCACCGAGGAAGCGGCCAGGCTGGCCTACAAGGGCATGCCAGCCGCCGACTATGTGCGGATCGAGGTCGCCGACAGCGGTACCGGCATTCCCGCCGACATCCGCGACAAGATCTTCGAGCCGTTCTTCTCGACCAAGGAGGTCGGCAAGGGCACCGGCCTCGGGCTCTCCACCGTCTATGGCATCGTCAAGCAGACCGGCGGTTTCATTTACGTGGACTCCGAGCCCGGGCAGGGCACCTCGTTCCACATCTTCCTGCCGCGCCATCATGCCGAGCCGGAGGTGCAGGTCGAGCAGCCGGCGCCGGTCGTTGGCGCCAGCAATGGTGCCGCGAAGGAGGCCGGGTCCGTGGCGGACGCCAAGCCCCGCACCGATCTCACCGGACAGGGCACCATCCTCCTGGTCGAGGACGAGGAGGGTCTGCGCGCGCTCAACGCACGCGGGCTGCGCTCGCGCGGCTACACCGTGGTCGAGGCCGAGAACGGCGTCGAGGCGCTGGAGGTGCTGGAAGAGCAGAGCGGCGGAATCGATCTCGTCGTGTCCGACGTCGTCATGCCGGAGATGGACGGCCCGACATTGCTCAAGGCGATGCGCGAGAAGAACCCCGACATCAAGTTCATCTTCGTTTCCGGCTACGCCGAGGACGCGTTCGAGAAGAGCCTGCCCGAAGGCCAGCAGTTCGACTTCCTGCCCAAGCCGTTCACACTTAGCCAGCTCGTGGCGGCCGTGAAGGAGACGATGGCGAAGGCGGGGTGAGGGCGCGGGCTCCACATTCTCCGTCATTGCGAGGAGCGAAGCGACGAAGCAATCCAGTTGCCTCCGCGGAAACAGCCTGGATTGCTTCGCTTCGCTCGCAATGACGGAAAAAAGCTGAACTGCTGTCGCCAAACCGACCGGTAGCCGGCGACCGCGGCTCCTTTGCACACCCGGCCAAGCCGCCGCCAAATATGGGCTTTTGCCACATCCCCGCGACTGAGGGCCGCAGCCATAAGTTCCGATAGTGGCTTCCTTTTTACGGAAGGCTGCCCATCTTAGGGGCACATCCCCATGCCGGGGATCTGGGAAACCAACATGAATTTCTCGCAACGCTCCCGCAGTCTCTTCAAGACGATTGCCGTCGTGCTGGCGCTTGCGCTGCCGACTGCGCTGGCGATCTCGTCCGCCGACGCGCGCGTCGGTGGCGGTATGTCGTCGGGTTCGCGCGGTTCGCGCACCTATTCGGCCCCGCCATCGACCACGACCGCGCCGGGCTCGACCTCGCAGTTCAATCGGACCTACACCCAGCCGGGCGCAGGCATGAATTCGGCTGCCGCCGCACCCGCGCGTGGCGGTCTGTTCGGCCGGGCCGGCGGCTTCATGGGCGGCCTTGCGGCCGGGTTCCTCGGCGCGGGCCTGCTCGGCATGCTGTTCGGCGGTGGCCTGTTCGGCGGCCTCGGTGGCCTGTCGTCGATCATCGGCCTGATCATCCAGATCGTCCTCGTGGTGCTCGTGGTTCGGCTGGCGATGTCCTGGTGGCAGCGCCGCCACACCCCGCAGGCGGCCTATGCCAATGCTGACGCCGGTGCCGGTCCGGGACCGCAGGCGAACAATCGTAGTGGTCTTGGCGGTGGCTTCGGCTTCGGCGCCAACAACGCACCGCTCGAGATCAAGCCGGACGACTATGAAGCGTTCGAGCGCCTGCTCAGCGACGTCCAGTCGGCCTGGTCCAACGAGGACGTGGCCAAGCTGCACACGCTCGCGACGCCGGAAATGGTCTCCTATTTCGAGCAGGACCTCGGCCAGAACCGCGCGCGCAATGTCGTCAACAAGGTCAGCGGTGTGAAGCTGTTGCAGGGCGACCTCGCGGAATCCTGGCGCGAAGGCGAGACCGATTACGCGACGGTGGCGCTGCGCTTCGCGCTCACCGACAAGACGCTCGACCGCAATACCGGCGCGATTGTCGCCGGCAGCGAGCAGCCGGGCGAGGCCACCGAAGTCTGGACCTTTGCCCGACGTCCGGGCGGCACCTGGGAACTGTCGGCGATCCAGCAGACCAACTGATCGCCCGTATAGCGACAAACGAGGGCGTCGTGCTTCGGCACGGCGCCCTTTTTGTTTGAGCGGTGCGTTTCCGGTCAGGCGGCCATTTGGGCGAAGCACTTAATTGCTTGTTGGCCGCGCAGAGCTGCCGCAATTTCGCGCCTGCCGGTTGGATGAGGAGATATTCCGTGAGCCAGTGTGTCGCGCGCCTCAGGACAAACTACGAAGGCATTGCCAGGAGTTCGTCCCTGCTGCTGGAGGCGATCGGAACGGCGTATGACCGGATCGAGGCCGAGCGCGACCGCAATTGCTGGATCTATCTTCGCCCGCGGCAGGAGGCACTCGAAGAATGCCATAAGCTGGTGGCGCGCGCGCGGACGGGCGAAAATCTTCCGCTGCTCGGCATTCCATTTGGTGTGAAGGACAACATCGACGTCGCGGGAATGCCGAACACTGCCGCATGTCCGGCGTTCAGCTATACGCCCTGGCATTCCGCGCATAGCGTCGAACGCCTCACCGCAGCCGGCGCAATTTGCCTCGGAAAGACCAATCTCGATCAGTTCGCCACAGGCCTGTCCGGCGTGCGCTCGCCCCATGGCCCTTGCGCGTCGGTTGCCGATGCGCGCTATGTTGCGGGCGGTTCCAGTTCCGGCTCCGCGGTCGCCGTGGCGGCGGGGCACGTCGCCTTTGCGCTCGGCACCGATACCGGCGGCTCGGGGCGCATACCTGCCGGGTTCAACAACATCGTCGGAATCAAGCCCACCGTTGGGCTGGTGTCATCACGTGGCCTGGTGCCGAATTGTCCGACGATCGATTGCGTGTCGGTATTCTGCAATACCGTCAGCGACGGCGAAGCAATCCTCGACATCATCGAAGGGTTTGATTTCGAAGATCCGTACAGCCGCCTGCCCAGAACCTTTTTCCCCGCCAACGGGGCGGCGGCATCATTCCGGTTCGGCCGCGTTGCGCCAGCAGATCTCGAATGCTTCGGCATGTCGGAATGCGGCGAACTCTACGAGAGTGCCTGCGAACGTCTTGCTCATATCGGAGGAACGGCGATCGAGGTGGACTTCGCCCCATTCCGCCAGGCCGGGGAGTTGATGTTCAGCGGTCCCTGGGTCGCGGAGCGGCACTCGGCCATCGCTTCGCTCATCGACGTCGAATCCGGCGCCTTGCTTGATGTCACGAGGACCGTGCTGGGCTCAGCCGCCGGGTATTCGGCGATCGACACGTTTGGCGCCATTCACCGGCTGCACCGGCTTCGCCGCGACGCCGAAGCAATCTTTGCCGGCATCGATGCCCTGGTGGTTCCGACTGCACCGCGGCCGTTCACACTGGAGGAGATGCATCGTGATCCGATCACCCTCAACAATCGTCTGGGCTACTACTCGTACTTTGCCAATCTGCTCGATCTCTGCGGCGTCGCCGTTCCGAATACGAAATTGCCGAACGGCATGCCCATGGGCGTGACCCTGCTGGCGCCGGCCTGGCACGATCGCGCGCTGATCGGACTCGCACGGCGGTTCGAGGCCGGCGCAGACGGATCGGCATTCGAATTGAAGTCTGCCGGCTAACGGGCGGACATTATCCCATCGCCTGCCCGAGTGTAGAAACATCCAGGATCGAAATCACGGATCTTTCGTATCTGATCACGCCTTCGTCCTGGAGCCGCGCGAGTTGCACGGTCACCCATTGGCGGGTGGATCCGATCAGATTGGCAAGGTCGCCGTGCGTAAACGGCATGCCGACGACGATCTCGCCGTCGCGTTTCACGCCGTAGACGTGCGACAGGAAGATCAGCAGGCTGTGCAGCCGCTCGGTGACCGAGCGCGTCCCAAGCATCTGGGCCATTGCCGAATAGCATCGCGCCTTGAATGCGAGGGCATCCAGCAAGGCGACGGCGATTGCCGGCGATTCGAGCGCAAGCCGCCGCAATGCCAGTCCGGGCATGAACGTCAACCGGCTGCGCTCGGCCGCAACCGATGTCCACATGTGCGGGCCCGTCCCGAATATGTCGGGCCCGCCGACGAAGTTGCCGGGAAACCAATAGGCGAGCGTGACTTCGCGCCCCGACGGTGCCGCATAGTAGCTGCGTATGCGCCCCTCGCTGATCAGGTAGATTCCGGCCTGTGCGTCGCCCTGAGACCAAACCAGTTGGCCGGCTTCCAGGATCTTTTCGCGTCCGATCGCACGCAAGCGATTGCAATCAGCCCGGTTGAGACCATCCAGCAGGCCGGGCAGCGGTCTGACGAGATCGTCCGACTCCGCGAGCATCACACCTGCCGCTATCGCGCTGTTCGCCCTGTGCATGGCCGGCTCCGCATGTGAGACCCGGCATCGGCTATTCAAGAACCATGCCAGCCCGCTGCGTTCGCCTCAGACGCGCGGGCTCCGCGTCAGTCCGCGTCCGACTGATTGAACGCCCGCAACCCTTCTGCGCGGATGACGTCGAGACAATCCTTCTTGAGCGAAAGATATGCTGGCTCGACCATGACAGAACTCGACCGTGGGCGCGGCAGCTTGACCGCGACTTCGCGCAGGATGCGGCCGGGTCCCGCGCTCATGATGAGAACGCGGTCGGCCAGCACGATGGCTTCATCGATGTCATGCGTCACGAACACGATCGTCGCCTTGATCCGGTCGCGCAGCGCCAGCAGATTGTCCTGCATCACCGCGCGGGTCTGCGCGTCGAGCGCCCCGAAGGGCTCGTCCATCAGCAGCACACGGGGCTGATTGGCCAGCGCTCGCGCGATCGCCACGCGCTGTTGCATGCCGCCGGACAGCGTGTTCGGATAAGCGTCGGCGAAACGCTTGAGGCCGACCATCGCGATCAGATCGTCGGCGATGGCATACGCTTCCGTCGTGGACTTGCCGAGCATCCTGGGACCGTGGGCGATGTTGCTGCGGACGGACCTCCAGGGGAAGAGATGCGGCTGCTGGAACACCATGCCGACATCGGGACGCGGACTGTAGACGGGCGCGCCCTCGACCAGGATCTCGCCTTCGAACGGCACTTCCAGCCCGGCGATCGTATTGAGCACCGTCGACTTGCCGCAGCCGGAGGGACCGGCGATGCAGACGAACTCGCCAGGCGCCACGTCAAACGAAACGCGATCGACCGCGATGATTTGCCCGCGCTTGGTGTCGAAAACGATGCTCAGGTTCGAGACTTGAATGGCCGGTTGTTTTCGCGCCGATTCGACGGAGGCAGGCGAACTTGCCAGTGCCAGTTTCATGCCCGATCGAGATCCCGACATCAGCGCCACCAGACGATACGTTCGGCAAGAGCCGCAAACAGCCGGTCGGCGATGAACGACATCAACCCGAGCGCTGCGAGCCCGCCCATGACCTGGCCCGTTTGCAAATTCTGCTGCGCAATCTCGATCCTGTACACAATGCCGGCGAAAGCGCCGGCCAGTTCAGCCGCGACGAGCGTGTAGAAGGAGATGCTGACGGCGGTGCGCAACCCGACGACAATGTAGGGAAGCGCGCCCAGCAGCACGATCTCCTGCAGCATCTGCCGTCGGGGCGTGCCGAGCATCAATGCCGCCCGGATCAGGCCACGGTCGACCTTCTGCACGCCGAGCCATACCGTGAAGAATACGCCCCATACGACGAGGAACAATTTTCCCGCCTCCGACAGGCCGAACCAGAGGATGACGATCGGCACGAACGCAATCGGCGGAATTGGCCGCAAGATATGGAATAGCGGGGACAGCAAGCTCGAGATAACGGGGAATTGGCCGGTGAGAACACCGAGCAGGATGCCGAGCGTGCCGCCTAATCCCGTGGTGACGCGAAAGAGGCTGGCCAACAGATCGCTAAAGAACTGTCCGCTTCGTATCCACTCAAGCACGGCCGCAGCAACCACCGTCGGCGGTGGAAACAGCACCATGTTGACGGTCCCGGAACGGGAGACCAGTTCCCAGAGCCCAACGAACAAGGGAAGCGAAAGCGCCCCGACCAGAATATTGAGGCGGCGAAGCCGAACTGAATTCGGCCGAGCGCGACCGCCAGTGCGGATGGCAATATCGCGTCCTGCTGAAATGGCTTCCTGCATGGCCGCGCGGGTGCCTATTTCCACGACAGGGTGACGCGTGCGGGATCGACCTTTTTCAGTGGCTCGGTGACGACGACCTTGCTGAAGTCGGGCATCGCCGCTCCCGGAGGATGGTTGCCGCTCTCGAGGCGCCATGCGGAATGGGTCTTCAGAATCTCGATCAGCCGGTCGTCGAGACGCACCCGGTAAACATAGTCGGCCCAGATGGGGGCGAGTTCGTCCCGCTTCATTCCAACTGCGTCCGCGACTGTCGTGATTGCTTCATCCGGCTGTGCCTTCATCCAGATCTCGGCATCGATCAGTGCGGCGATGAATTTCTCGACCAGCACCGGGTTGGCGTCCAGGTAGGGCTTCATGACGACGATATTGAACGTCTCGGAGTAGGTGCCCTTTGTATCTACCTCAGTGACGGCTTCGCCCAGGGCTTTCTTCGCGTTGGCGACGTGGGGCTCCCAGGTGTCGATCGCGTCGATGCTTCCGGCTGCAAGTGCCGGCAGCATCTCCTGCGGCCGCAGATTGACGAGGGTGACATCCTTGGGCGTCAATCCCGCCGACTTCAGCAAGGTCGCCGTGTAAACCTCGCTACCGGTGCCGGCAGTGAAGGCGATTCGCTTGCCGCGAAGATCTGCCTTGGTCTTGACGCCGGCCTTGGCCGCGACGAGCGTCTTGAGATCGGAGTATTCCATCCCGGCGACGAAGGCGATGGGCTGGTTTGCCATCGTCGATGCGGTGACCGGCGCCTCCGCCGTGGTCGCGATGTCGGCACCGCCCCCGATCACGGTGTCCAGGCACTGCTTGCCGGACGTGAAGTTCGAAACCGTGATGTCAAGTCCGTGCTTTTCGAAGATTCCCTTCGACTTGGCGACGATCGCAAGGCCGGAGATCGGTGCGAGATTTTGCGCCAGCCGGGCTTTGAGCAGTTCCGCGGCCAAGGCGCAGTTCGGACCCAGGGCAAGACCGACGGCAAGGCAGCAAAGGGTGGCGCGGCCGGCAATTGTCGTGATTGGGCGGATTGTGGTCCGGTGCATGAACGATCTCCCCTTGCGCCGCGCGCTACGCAGCCCCGATGTGATCGCGGATACCGCCCTGAACGGTCCCGCCACAGTCCCCCGCGTCCTCCCCTGGACGATCACTTGAGGATCGGCCCATTTGGTATGCTCGCCCGGCACCATTGTCCCGGGAAGCAATTAATCGACATGGCAGTCGGGAAGCGGCTGGGAATCGTCGGCGATCCCGTCGACCAACTGATCGCAGACGACATGAAAAAACCAGGGCATCGTGCTTCTTGCACGGGGCCTTTTTCTTTTGGGCGTCTCGCATCGCGGCATCGGAATAAGCGGGCCTGCGTCGGGTTGAAATCTGGCGGCCAACGACAACACAAATGGAGGACAGGATGATCCGCATTGAGAGAACCATGACGATTTCAGGCCTCGCGCTCGCTGCGGCCTTGCTTGCGGCGCCATCGGCGCAGGCGCAGTCGGCCAACATGACGTTCTTCGTGACTTCCAACGGTCCTGGCAAAGGCGCCGATCTCGGCGGTCTGGAGGGGGCCGATGCGCAGTGCCAGAAGCTGGCCCAGGCCGGCGGCGCCGGCAGTAAGACCTGGCGCGCCTATCTCTCCACGCAGGCCGCCGACGGCAAGCCGGCCGTCAACGCGCGCGACCGCATCGGCAAGGGACCGTGGCAGAACGCCAAGGGCGTGGAAATCGCCAAGGACGTGGCCGATTTGCACAGCGCCAACAAGATCAGCAAGGAGACAGCGCTGACCGAGAAGGGCGAGATTGTAAACGGCTATGGCGACCAGCCTAACCGGCACGACATTCTCACGGGATCGCAGTCCGACGGCACCGCGTTTGCGGGTCCCGACGACCGCACCTGCAAAAACTGGACGTCGAGTACGCAAGGCGCGGCGATGCTCGGCCACTCCGACATCAACGGCCCTGCGACCAACCCGACGGTCAAATCCTGGAACACCGCACACCCCTCGCGCGGACCCGATGGCGGCTGCTCGCAGGCCGATCTGAAGAGCACCGGCGGCGGCGGCTTGCTCTATTGCTTCGCATCGAATTGAGGCTTCCGTCATTGCGAGGAGCGCAGCGACGAAGCAATCCAGAGTCCCTCCAGGGTGACAGTCTGGATTGCTTCGCTGCGCTCGCAATGACGGAGCGTGTGGTGCCGCCCTTCAGCCCCATCCTGACGGAACCTTGTCGCGCGTGATAGATTGGTCCTGTCGCTTCCACGCTCACGGACCCTCCATGAAATACGAGCTCTATTATTGGCCCGAGATCCAGGGCCGCGGTGAATATGTGCGGCTGGCGCTGGAGGAGGCGGGCGCGGCATACGTCGACGTGGCGCGTGGCCCACGCGGCACAGCCGCGATGATGAAGATGATGGACGCGCACAGGGGCACGCCGCCCTTTGCGCCGCCGTTCCTCAAAGCCGGCAAGCTCGTCATCGGCCAGACCGCGAACATCCTGCTCTATCTCGGCGCCCGCCACGCCCTCGCCCCGAAGTCGGAGGCGGGTCAACTCTGGGTGCATCAGCTCCAGCTGACGATCACCGATTTCGTGGTCGAGATTCACGACACCCATCACCCGCTCGGGCCCTCGCTCTACTACGAAGATCAGAAACCGCCGGCAAAGAAGCGCACCGCCGACTTCTGGGGCGAGCGCGTGCCGAAATATCTCGGCTATTTCGAAGAGCTTCTCGCGGACAATGGCGGCGCCTATGTCACCGGCCGCAAGCTGACCTATGTCGATCTCTCGCTGTTCCAGCTCGTCGCGGGACTACGCTATGCGTTTCCGAAGCGGATGAAGGCGTTCGAGACAGATATCCCAGGCCTCGTCGGCCTGCACGACCGCGTGTCGGCGCGCCCGAACATCAAGGCTTATCTCGAAAGCGAGCGCCGTATTCCCTTCAACGAGCAGGGCATCTTCCGCCGCTACCGCGAGTTGGATGGCTAGAGCGCCTGCGAACGCTTCGGGCGACGTCAGTCGATCGGAGGAAACGCTTTTCCGCAATTTGCAGACTGATGCGTGCGCTCACCACACGCCAGGCAGCAGGCGATAGCGCACGCGCGTCACATAGTCGGCATAGCCCGGCAGGCCCTCGCGCAGCGTACGCTCCTCGATGCGAATGCGGCCCGCAAACAAGACGAGGAATAGCGGCACCATCATAAGTCCCCACCATGAGCCCAGAAGCAACGGCACGCCGGCGAAGAACAGGATCATGCTGCTGTACATGGGATGACGTACATGGGCATAAGGCCCCGTCGAGATCACGCGCTGCGCGCGCTCGGCTTGCAGCTTCACCACGGGCGCCGCGAACGAGTTCTCGCGGAAAACGCAGAGGATGAACAGCGTCGAAAGCAGGAACAGGGCGAGGCCGAGCATCTGCAGCGCCCTCGGCATGTCGGAGGACAGCGTACGCCGGTCGAGCCCCATCGCCGCCAGCCAGACCAGCATCGCGACGACGAAGACGGTCATGAACACCTTGTCGGCAGCGGGCTGGTCTTTTTGCAGGACCGGCCGCAGGCGTTCGGCGAGCAGTGCGGGGTCGACCTGGTAAAGCCACCAGCCGCCGAGCGGGCCGAGCAGGGCGGAGGTCGCGAGGAACACCCAGGCCGAAGGCCAATGCAGGGTCCCGGCGGACGCGAACAGCAGCGCGCCCATGGCGGCGGTGGTGATCGTGCTCTGCAACAGGAGTCTTGCGATCATGCGCAGGTCTCAGGGTAGCCGCGCATGATATTGGTGCAGCTATCCGGCGAAGATGCGGCCGGACACGCGAAAAGCCCGATCGACCGGATCGGGCATTTCATCTTCGACGCGGCTGATCAGGCGAGCTGATCGATCCGCGTGCCCTGACCCGGCGGCAGCGGCGCGGGCGGCGGCGGCTTATAGGTCGGGTCGTTGTCCTTGGTCTTGATCTGATCGTCCTGCTGCTTGGTCGTGTCGTAGCTCGGCACCACGATCGCGATCGGCGGCGGCGAAACGGTAGAAACGCTCATCCACAAATCCTCACACATGGAAACAATTGACCCTGCGCCGCGAGGAGCGAAATTTCATTCAAGCCAATCGTTAAAATGCGAGGGATGCGGTGCGGTGGAGGAGGCCGCTTTCGTGTCGCCACAAGCGCTGTTTCCGCGAGAGGACAGACCTCTCCTCGTCATTGCGAGCGCAGCGAAGCAATCCAGTCTGTCTCCGCGGAGGGATTCTGGATTGCTTCGCTACGCTCGCAATGACGGTCCGTAGTGGGCGGTGTGCTGTCAGGCGCACACCGCGCGGGGACCGCCTATTCGTCCTTGCCGCGCGTGATCGCGATGGACGCATCCGTCTTGGTGCGGGCGCATTCCATGTTGAGACGCCGGTAACGCATGCTGATCTTGTCGCCGCGCAAGAGCCCCATCCGCTTCAGGCAGCGTGTCGCGCCCCTCGTCGTATCGTCCTTGGTCACGGTGAAGACGATCGCCGCCATCGACCCCACCAGCGCAAAGAACTCAGGCTTGGGCTTGCGATCGCCCTTTGCATAGAGCTCGATCGAATATTTGTCGCCACGGCAGGCCACGGACAATTCCTTGGCCGCCGGATGAGTCAGGTAGACGACGTTGGCGGCGCGGAAATTCACCTTGAGGCGATCGACCTGGTTCGCCAGCTCCTTGGCGCTGTCATCGCAGCGGTCCGCGCGGGCGGGCGAGGCGATGGTCACAAGGCCGGTGATGGCGGCGGCGACCAGGATCGCGCCGCGGACGTGCAAGTTCAATGTCATGATGAAAAGCCCCTTAGCGGGCGCATTCAACCGTCGTCGGGCGCGTAGCGCAAGGGGTGCACCCAGGGTCTTCACCGGCATCATGAGAGCTTGGTGTCCGCCGACAGCCGCCGAAAATAGGTCGCCGTGTCGCCGAATCGGGATGCCCCGACCGCACCAGAGCGCCTTCCCTTTGCAGCAAAAAAGCTTAGAACGCTTCTATGAAAGGGGCCCATGCGAGGGCTCCAAAACCCCGAGATTCCCGCCATGAACGCTCCTACCGCCTTTCCCGATCCCGCAAAGCCCGTTCCGCCCTACAAGCACACGCCGCTGTTTCCGCTGGGCAAGGACGAGACGCCCTACAAGAAGGTCTCGTCCGAGGGCGTCAGGGTCGAGAAGGTTTTGGGGAAGGACATGCTGGTGGTGTCCCGCGACGCGCTGCGGGCCCTGTCGGAAGCGGCCTTTGGCGACATCAACCACTATCTGCGACCGGGTCATCTGAAGCAGCTCCGCGCGATCCTGGAGGATGGCGAGGCGAGCCCGAACGACAAGTTCGTCGCGCTGGACTTCCTCAAGAACGCCAACATCGCTGCAGGCGGCGTGCTGCCGATGTGCCAGGACACCGGCACCGCGATCATCATGGGCAAGAAGGGTTGCAACGTCATCACCGATGGTGACGACGAGGCGGCACTGTCGGAAGGCGCGCGCGATGCTTACCTGCGCCGCAATCTGCGCTACTCGCAGGTCGCGCCGTTGTCGATGTACGAGGAGAAGAACACCGCCAACAACATGCCGGCGCAGTGCGAGATCTACGCCGAAGGCGATGACGCCTACAAGTTTATGTTCATGGCGAAGGGCGGTGGCTCCGCCAACAAGAGCTTCCTGTTCCAGGCGACGCCCTCGGTGCTGACCAAGGACCGGCTGCTCGCCTTCCTGAAGGAGAAGGTGTTGACGCTGGGCACCGCGGCGTGCCCGCCCTATCACCTCGCGATCGTCATCGGCGGCACCTCGGCCGAGCTCTGCATGAAGACGGTGAAGCTGGCGTCGGCTCGCTATCTCGACGCGCTGCCGACCCACGGCTCGCCCGACGGCAACGCGTTTCGCGATCTCGAGATGGAGCAGGAAATTCTGAAGATGACGCAGTCGCTCGGCGTCGGCGCGCAGTTCGGTGGAAAATATTTCTGCCACGACGTCCGCGTGATCCGCATGCCGCGTCATGGCGCCTCGCTCCCGATCGGGCTCGGCGTGTCCTGCTCGGCCGATCGCCAGGTGCTCGGCAAGATCACCAGGGAGGGCGTCTATCTCGAGGAGCTCGAGCACAACCCGGCGCAGTATCTGCCTGAGGTCGAGCAGTCGCTCGGCGGCGAGGTCGTCAAGATCGACCTCAACCAGCCGATGAAGGATATCCTTGCCACGTTCTCGAAGTACCCGACCAAGACGCGGGTATCGATGACCGGCACCATGATCGTCGCGCGCGATTCCGCGCATGCCAAGCTGCGCGAGCGGCTCGACGAGGGCGAGCCGCTGCCGGACTATTTCAAGAACCATCCGGTCTATTACGCCGGCCCCGCCAAGACGCCCGAGGGCTATGCCTCCGGTGCGTTCGGCCCGACCACTGCGGGCCGTATGGATTCTTTTGTCGATCAGTTCCAGGCCGCCGGCGGCTCGATGGTGATGGTCGCCAAGGGCAACCGCGCGCCGGCCGTGCGTGAGGCCTGCAAGAAGTATGGCGGCTTCTATCTCGGCTCGATCGGCGGTGCCGCGGCGAATCTTGCCGAGCACTGCATCAAGAAGGTCGAGGTGCTCGAATATCCCGAGCTCGGCATGGAAGCGATTTGGCGCATCGAGGTCGTCGACTTCCCGGCGTTCATCATCATCGACGACAAGGGGAACGACTTCTTCAAGGAGTTGAATCTGGGCTGAGGCCGCGTTCCCCGGACGCTGCGCAGCATGAAATGATGCGCTGCTGATCCGGGGTCCCCGTGGCGGGCATGGGTCCCGGCTCTGCGATGCACCGCTTCGCGCTGCGTCGCGTCCGGGACACGAGACTTACTCGCTCAACTACAATTTGTGACCTGGTTGGAGCACAGCCCGCGCCACCAGCCGCGGATGCCGTCCTGGCTCTCGACCAAGCCCCAGAGGCCACTGCAGGCAAAGATGCGCTTCGGGCCGCCATCGGTGTCGATCGCGCCGCCGAGTTCGCGCTGGGCGGGCATCCATTTCGCATCAACGAAGGGCGCCTGGAACAGACCGCCCATGCGTGTCGCGCCATTGGCGTAGGACGCGCCGACCTTGTTGGAGGCGACCCAGCCGCGTCCGGCATAGGGCTTTGGCGCGCTGCGCGGATATTTCTTGTCGTCCTCGTAGTCCTTGCCCGGCGGCTTGGCGCCTTCGATCAGAAACCAGCCGTTCTTGAAGCCGATGATGCGGAATTCGGTGAGCCAGCCGCCATCGGGCGTGTTCTCGCTGCCGCCGAGCTTGAGCCGGTAGGGCGGCGGAAGCGTGCCGAGCACACGCGCCTTGATCGATGGTTCGGCACGCACGTTGAGGCCATCAGGATCCTTGTCGACGGACCAGGCGCCGAAATCGCAGGGCTCGGTACCGTCGGGAAGCGTCGAGCGCTTCGCGGCGAGATCGGCATGCAGCTTTGGGAAGTCGGTGTCGTCGGTGTCAGGATCGGGCCCGCTACGCGGTTTCAATGCGACCGAGACTGCGCGCGTCGCATCCGGCGTCAGCGCGACCACGAGAGCCTGGCGCGTGGCGAACACGCTTGCAGGTGACTTCGGATCGTTCGACGAGATCGGATAGACGGCGAGGTAGCCCGTCGACCCTTCGGTTCGATAGGCCGTGCCGGCGACATAGCCTGCCGGTAGCATGGCGAGCGCGCTTGCCCGCCACGCCGGTTCGGCGTCGTCCGCGCTAGCCGCTTGTGTCGCGACACACAGGATCGTCGCCGCGATGAGACCGAGCGCGCGCACCGTTGCCGCGCGGCTTAGGCGCGCGTGCCGGTGAACGGGAAGCTGCCCATCGGGCCGATGCCCATCTCACCGCTCATGCTGTCGCCGGAGACGGTTCCGATGAATTCGAGCGTCAAGGGCATCGGATTGGTGATCGAGACCTTCCAGTTGACGGCATCGCCGCTGACGGTGCCATCGAAAATCTCGGCTGTATCGCCTTCCGCGCCCTGCGTCCCCGTGAGCGTGCCGCCGGCAGCCGTCAGGCTCAGCGTCGCCTTGCGCTCGCCCATGGGGGTCGTCAGGGTCAGAGTCCAGTTGCCGTCGACGGCCATTCGCGTCTCCCAAGATCCCGGCGGACCGCGACGATCCGCGGGCCAGTCCCGGCCGAGCGTATAGCGCAACTCGCCGCTCGCGCCTAACGCTCCGTTGGAGGCATTTAGGCGCGGGCGGCGGCGCGTCGTCGGCTGGTGACGATGAGGCGAAGCACGACGTATTGCACGGCGAAGGCGAGGATCTTGGCGCCGCCCGCGACCACCGTGATGTAGAACGCCCACAGCTTCAGATCGCCTGTGGAGGCGACGGCGATCATGCCGGCGCCGATTACGAACATCAGCGCGGCCCAGGCATAACCTGCAGCCGTCACATATTCCGGAACGGTCTCGACGACGATCGGCGGCATGTAGCGCAGCATCCAGCCCCGCTTGAGCATGATGGCGCCGATCGCGAAATGCGCGATCGAGGGCTTTGCGAGCATGAAGCGGGGATCGTTGGTCAGCAGCGTGACCGTGCCGAGCACGACGACGAGCGCGACGCTCGCATAGGTCATGTAATTGAGCTGCTGCCCCTTGACGCGCGCGTAGATCACCTGCGCGATCGCTCCGGCAATCGCCACCGACGTTGCCAGGACGACGTTGTCGGTGATGATGTAGATGACCAGGAAGACGATGGCAGAGAAGAGGTCGGAGGCGAGGCGGGCGAATACGTCCTTCATCGTCGATCCTGTTCAGCGGGAGTTGGACATTGGGCTGGCCGGCGCACCGTACTTGATCTGCCGATATTCGGGATACCATTTTGTGAAATAGATCGCGCTGTTGCGGGCGGCGAAGGCGACCGCAAGGCTCGACCAGAGCGGCAGGCCGGGGACATAGAGCAGCACGAGATTGGCGGCCGCCATCAGCAGCGCAGCCGCGGTCCAAGCGCCCGTGATGACGTAATTGGCATAGAGAAAGCCGGGCATTGCCGCGATCTCGGCCGGCACGGATTCGACCGCGTATTGCAGCGTGAAGGGACGCCGCACCAGCATCGAGCCGAGCGAGATGACGAAGATGCCGATGTCGACCGACAGCTTGACACCGAGCGTGCCAAGCGCCGGGTCGAACAGCGCGAGGTGGAGGCCGATTGCGGCGAATAGCAGCGCCGAGCCCATAGCCAGGATCTTCACCGAGCGACCGCGCACGACATCGATCGCCACGGTGGCCAGACAGGTTGCCGAGGCTACGAATACGCTGATCGTGGCAGACGTCATCAGCATCAGGAAAGTGAAGGCGCCGTAGGGCGCGAGGATCAGGAAAATCGCCATGGTTCGCCTCGGTCAGGCCTTATCTTTACGATGTAAAGATCAATATGTCAGGAGCGAGGCGGGGTCAAGTAGAATCTTTACAGTGTCAAAATGACGTAAGCGACTTCCAAAAATCGAATTGCTGCAACGGCTTGGTCGGCCATCTCATCGATGAAGCCGGCCCAGGACAGGTGCGGCAGCACAGGTAACGCACAGGCGATCGAGAGGACGAAGGCGAGCAAGATACCACCGTTGAAGATGGTTTGGCCGCTCCGCCGCGGCCGGATCATCGGGAGCGTGATCCCGGCGCAGATCAGGAACAGGATCAGGACAGCGAGGCGGTCCGCGGTGATCGAGGGCATATGCATGAGAGACCTTTTGGTGACATCAGCGATGTCGAGAGGAGAGCTACCGCGCGCCGACCCAACTGCCGTGAAAACCGTCGGGCACGCGATGGCCGAGCTGCACCAGCGCGACGGGGCCGGCCTCGACATCCTTGGCATTGAACACGGCGAGGTCGCTGCGGTTTTCCCGCGCGCGCCAGACCACCGCCAGCAGCCAGCCGTCGCCTTCCGCCGCATCTTTCGACCGCTCGACGAAGACCGGCTCTGAGATGGTGTCGCCGGCCGGCAGCAGATAATGGCCGAGGCGCGTTCCATTGCCATCGACATGGACGACGCCGGACAGCGCGCCGAACATCGGCAGCTTCGGATTGGCGCAGGCGTACCAGCCGTGACGGCTCTTCAATCCGGCGCGGCGGTCGTCGATGCGCGGGAATTCGCCGGTGAGATCGTCGAGATAGGTCTGCTGGAAGCGGTCGGTCTTCCCGGCAAGATTGAAGGTCCAGCGGCAGTGGCGAGCGAAGGATTTCTCGGGATTGGTGGGCGTGCCGTCGGGATGCGTAAATAGTGGTGCTTCCTCGAACTGCATGACGTCCGCGATGATGCGGTCACCGTCCTCCCAAGCATTCATGACGTGGAAGACGTAGCAGGCTTCAGCACGAAACCAGACGATGTCCTTCGCGCTGCCCTTGCGCTTGATCACGCCGACATAGGCGCCCTTGTCCGGCTCCCAGGCATAGGGCGGCCGCCCGCTGATCGCGCGCTCCATGCTGCCGGTGATGGGCAGGATCGGAAACAGCACGTGGTTCTCGGTGACGATGAAGTCGTGCACCATGCTGGCATAGGGCGCCTCGAAACGTTCGAAGCGCGTCGCCTTGCCGGACGCGTCGATCGAGCCGTAGGAGAGGGCAGGCGTCAGCGGACCCGCGGCGTTGTAGCCGAAGAACACCAGCTCGCCGGTGACGGGATCGATCTTCGGGTGCGCGGTGAAGCTGCCGGCGACACGGCCGTGATAATTGTGATAGCCGCGGGTTGCGAGCGTGCCCGGATCGATCTCAGTCGGCAGATGGGCTTCTTCCAGCGCAAGCAGCTTGCCGGCATGGAAGATGATGTTGGTGTTGGCGACGCCGCCGTCGGTGAGATCTTGCGGCGCATCCGGCAGCTTGCGGCCGAAGCCCCCGAACAACGCGCGGCCGGCATCGTGCTCGGCCAGCCATTTCGGCGTACGGACCCAGCGATTGCGATGGCTGGCGCGGCCGTTCTCGAGGTGAAAGGTGTGCAGCATGCCGTCGCCGACGAACCAGTGCGCGCCGGGCGAGTCGAACTGCGGATTGGGGCCGTTGCGATAGAGCGTGCCGTTCAGTTCGCGCGGCAATTCACCGATGATTTTCAGGAAGGGCGCGTCGGCCTCGAACGGAATCGGACCGAGGTTGTGGCGGCGTTCGGCAACGGCGTCCTGCTGCACGGCGTATCCCTTCCTTATCTTTACATCGTAAAGATCAAATAGCCGTACGAGGGGTTCTGGTCAAGTGAAATCTTTACACTGTCAATATTGCATCCTATAGCTGGCCCATGGGCAAGAGTGAGATCAGGACAGAAACCGCGCGCGGTGCGCGTACTTCAAAGAAGGCGAGCGCGCCGGCGCGTCCCGCGCGACGACCGGCGAGCGTCAAGTCCGAGGCGCCCTATCACCACGGCGCGCTGCGCGAGGCGCTGCTCCAGGCCGCCGAACGGGTGCTGGAGCGTGACGGGCTCGCCGGCCTGACATTGCGCGCGGTGGCGCGCGAGGCGGGCGTCTCGCACGCCGCGCCCACCCATCATTTCGGCGACCTCACCGGGCTTCTCAGTGAGCTCGCGGCCGTCGGCTTCCGCCAGTTCAATGCGGCGATGGCGTCGTCCTCTGACACCGCCACCACCCCGCTTGAGCACGCGCTGGCGCGGCCGAAAGCCTATGTTGCCTATGCCCAGGCTCATCCCGGCATGTACGGCATCATGTTCCGCACCGAGCGCCTCGACTATTCCAGGCCGTCGCTGCACGAGGCCGCCGAGGCGTCCTTTGCGGGACTCGCCAATGCCGTCGGCATGATGCGGCAGGAGCAGATCCGCGGCGACGCGCTGACGCTCAATCAGGGCGCTGCGATCGCGCGCGCCTGGTCGATGGTGCACGGTTTTACGATGCTGCTGCTCGATGGACGGCTGGAGGATATTCTGGGGCGTCTGCCCGAGGGCACGACTCCCGAACGCCTGCTCGAGGCCATGCTGATGTCGCCCGTGACGGGGAAGCCGCCGGGCCCCTGATCGATTGCCGGCGAGCGCCTAGCGCATCGTCGCGAGCTCGACCGCGCGGCCGCGTGCGCCTATGATCTTCACCTCGTCCTTGCCGCAGGTAAAGCTGCGGGCGAACTCGTCCGCGGCCTTGCGCGCGAGCTCATTGGCGTTCGGGTTGGCGATCGCGTCGACATAGGCGACGTGGCAGACGGGGCCGGGTGGCAGCCGGGTCACGATGAGCATGGCCTTGGTGTTCGGCCGCCCCTGCTTGTCGGGATCGGTGCCATCGGCGATGTGCCAGCGCTGGATCATCGCAAACGGCTTGGCCCCAGCGGTGCGCCATTCGACGGTGGTTTCGGACGAGCTGAACGGAGCGAACCAGACTTTAGCAGCCGGTTCCTCGGCCGCGGCCTCGCGATTGCGGCCGACGGAGACGATTTCGCGAAGATCGTCTTCGGCGATCAGGACCACGAGGCCATCCTTGCCCTTGCAGACCCGCGTGGTGCTGCCGTCGAGCTCGCTGGGCTTTCCGATCTGGCGGCAATCCTTCGGGGCCGTCGAGGTATATTGGCTGCCCACGGATCGGGCGTCGGCTCGGTCGAGACCACTGCACATCAGCAACATGGCCAAGAGCAATAAGGCCAAGCCTGCGGTGGTGATGCGGAACATGACGACGCCTTTGATCGAGTGGGAACTCCGTACCATCAGACGTCTTGATTGTGGGCAAGGTTCAAACGGGGTCAACAGACACCTGACAGCGGCGCGGAATCGTTCTAGAAGAGCGGCTTCGCTTGGGCTCTTTCAGCCTCGTTCGCGTCCTCGTTTTTCGTGATCATGCCAGCCACCTCGTCCAGCAAACCTTATCGCGTCGGCCGCTCGAAAACCGGGCTCGGCCTCTTCGCCACCAAGCCGATCAAGAAGGGCACCCGGATCATCCGTTATTACGGACCGATCCTGGACTCCCGGATTCCCGAGCACGACGACATCGAGAACAAATACCTGTTCGAGCTCAACGGTCGCTGGACCATTGACGGCTCCGTGCGCAAGAACCTCGCGCGCTACATCAACCATTCGTGCAGGCCCAACGCCGAATCCGACGTGCGGCCGCGCGAGCGCAAGGTTTTCATCCGCGCCATCAAGAACATCGAGCCGGGCGACGAGATCAATTACGACTACGGCACCGATTATTTCAAAGCCTACCTGAAGCCGATCGGCTGCAAGTGCGAATCTTGCGAGAAGAAGCGCAAGAAGCTGCGCGCCGAGGCGCGGGCCGAACGCGCCAAGGTGAAGGCGCGCGCGGAGCGCAAAGCCGAGAAGGCGAGCGTGAAGTCCGCCAAAAAGAAGAAGCTTAATGGTCATGCCGTCGGCAAGGCGAAGGGCCGCGCGCGGGCCTAGCCTGAGTTCGAGCTTCTGGCATAACTGTCATGCCCCGCGAAAGCGGGGCATTCAGTACGCCGCAGCTCCGTATGCGACGACTACCTCTGGAATACTGGGTCGCCCGGTCAAGCCGGGCAACGACAGCGAGTGATGTGGCCTCAGGCAGCCAGCACACTCCCGCTCCTGCGCAATCCCACATATTGCAGTTCGGCAAACACGCCGGTCGCGATCGCCTGCGCCACGACCATGAGCTCGCCGGCAAGGTTCGGCGACACCGCGCCCGAGAGCAGCAGCGCAATGCTGCCGACGGTCCAGGCCGCGTTGCCGACCACGACCAGCAGCACGAGCGGCTTTGCCACGGAGGCGCGTGAGGCGAGCCAGCCGACCAGCGCCGTGTAGGCGATCAGGAACAGGCCGGTCTCGCGCAGCAGCGCTTCGGGTAGGTTGAACAGCGAGGCGAACGCGCTGGCGCCGAACGTGAAACCGAGAGCGGCCACGCCGCTGAAGATCGCGTCGGCAAGAAGCGCGCGGCGAAGGAAGGTGGATGCGTCGATCATCGTGGGTCTCCATGGTTGGGGTGGGCTCGAGGTGAAACTCAGTGCAATCCACGCCACCAGGCGCGGAGCAGGCGGGCGAGGCGGAACGGGCAGAGGCTCCTGCCGACGCTGTGCTCGAAGGCCGTGACCTGCGCGACGACGTAGTCGCCGGTCGAATGCACCAGCGGCTCCGGCATGTTGAGGCTGCGCGCCAGCATCCGGGTTGCGAGCGCCATGGCCCAGGGAACTAGCTGGTCTGTGACGGTCCGGTAGAGCAGCAATGCGATCATGGTCGTCTCCTGTTGCGACCCAAGATGCGCCGGCCCGAGCCCCAATTCGATTACCTCCGACGTAATGGAAGGGCCGAAATCTGCGTGCTAGGTTTTCGACCATGAACGCACATGCATCCACGGCACAGGCCGAACGCAGCCAGCCGGTCCATATCGGCGACCATTTGCGCGAATGGCGGCAGCGCCGCCGCATGAGCCAGCTCGATCTCGCCGGTGAGGCCGAAATCTCGGCGCGGCATTTGAGCTTCGTCGAGACCGGTCGCGCCGCGCCCTCGCGCGACATGGTGCTCAGACTCGCCGAACGTCTCGACGTGCCACTGCGCGAACGCAACGTGCTGCTGGTCGCCGCCGGCTATGCCCCGGCCTTTCCGCAACGCACGCTGGAGGATCCCGCCTTGAAATCAGCCCGCCAGGCGATCGACCTCGTCCTCAGGGCGCATGAGCCGAATCCGGCGCTGGCCTATGACCGGCACTGGAATCTGGTCTCCGCCAACCGCATGCTGGCGCCGCTGCTCGCCGGCATCCCGCAGCGGCTGCTCGGTCAGCCCTTCAACGTGCTGAGGCTTGCCTTCCATCCCGAGGCGCTGGCGCCGCGCACGGTCAATCTCGCGGAATGGTGCGGACATCTCCTGGAGCGGCTGCACCGGCAATGCGAGGCCACCGCCGATCCCGAGCTGATCAAGCTGTATAACGACTTGAAGGGTTATCCGATCCCGGCGCGCGCGGCGCCGCTGTCGAGCGACAATGTCGCGATCCCCTTCAAGCTGCGCCACGAGGGGGAGATACTAAGTTTCTTCTCCACCACCATGGTATTCGGTACGCCCGTCGACATCACGCTGTCGGAGCTGGCTCTGGAAACCTTCTTCCCGGCCGACGAGCGCACTGCCGAGCGGCTGAAGCAGATGGCGGCTGGCTTGCAGTAGTGCCGTTTACAGGAGGCGGTGGCGCTCGCATAATCCCCGGATGGACACACGCTCGTCCCGGCCATTACGGTCGGCCAATCCGGTCGGCGACCTTTTGCGCGGCTGGCGCATGCGCCGTGCATTGAGCCAGGCGGAGCTGGCGTTCGAGGCCGGCATTTCGATCAAGCATCTGAGCTATGTCGAGACCGGCAAGTCGGCGGCAAGCCGGGAGATCCTCCTGCAGCTCGCGACCGCCCTCGGTTTGTCGCTGCGTGATCGCAATGCGCTGCTGGAGGCCGGGGGTTTCGCGCGACTATACGGCGAGCGCGATCTTTCAGCGCCGGAGCTTGCCGACGCGCGGCGCGCGATCGATCTTCTGCTCCGGCGGCACGAACCGTTTCCCGCGATTGTGACCGATCGGCGCTGGAACGTGATGGAGGCCAACTGCGCCGCGTCGCGGCTGATGACGATGCTGCTTGGGCAAGAACGCATGCAGCGGCCGCTCAATCACATGCGCATGTTCCTCGCGCCGGACGAGCTCAAGCCGTTCGTCGAGAATTGGCCCATCGTCGCGACCGCGTTGTTGTCGCGTGCGCGGCACGAAGCGATGGCTGCACCGCTCGACGAGGCCCTGCAATCGACGTGGCGCGAATTGACGCGGCTGCCGGAGCTTCCCGCACTCAGGATCGAGGACAACGTCGCGCCGGGGCCGCTCTGCGAAGTGCGCTTACGAAAGGGCGACGCCCGCATCGGTCTGATCGGTGCGGTGCTGACGCTCGGGACCCCGCAAGACGTGACGCTTCAGGAGCTTCGCGTTGAAATGTTCATGCCGGCGGATGCCGTGTCCGAGGCCACTCTGATCGCGCTTGCGGCTCAGGAGGCCTGAGCTCGCTCGGCGTCGCGGCGCTCAAAGCTCACGGCTTGCATCACCTCCGCAAACGGACCTTTGAGATCGCTCAGTGTCGCCATGGTCAGGCCCGCGCCGTTGGTGCCGACGCGCGTGGCGGCGCGGATCAGGATCCATTCGCTCTCCGGCGGTCGGAAGAAGTAGAGGCTGATCTCGGGATTGATAAAGGTCCAGTTGCGCATGTCGACGATCTGCGCAACGCCGCTCGAAAAGTCCGCGGCCTGCACCGCTTGGAGCAGTGGTGTGTTCGGTTCGCCCTCCACCAGGGGTGCATCAAGTCGCATCCAGGCGGCGGCCGGGCCGGGCTTCTCCAGCGCGCCCTCGATCAGCCGCACCGACACGTTCTGGAAATACCGGCTCCATTTCTGCGCGAAGGCCGGCGGTGCTGCGCCTGTCTCAGGCGTCTTGTCGATAGTCGCGGGCCTGGTGAAGGGATCGACGGGCGATTCTCCGCTCGGCGCCGTCAAGAGCGCTGTGCAACGGCCGATCTCGGTCTCTCCGTCCATCAGCCGCACCTGGGCGGTCTTGGCCTTGCGGCCGTCGCGCAACAATTCGGTGGTGGTCTGGAAGACGCGCAGGCCCGCCGGTCGCCACAGGTCGAAGGTCAGGCGCCGCACCGCGAAGCCGGATTCGGTGGCGAGACGGTCGATGTCGCGGGTCATCAGGGCGGTGGTGGCGCTTCCCTGCAACATGTCAGGCGACCACGGGCCGCCGGCATGCTCCGTAGCCCGGAACTGCTGGCCTTCCGGCTTGAAAATAGCGGTCATCGCGGTTTCCCCTCGTGCTTGATCGTGGCCGCGAGTATCGGGTCGGGTGAGGCCTGTCACAATAACCGCAGAGGTGAAGTCGTGAGCCATGCAGGACCGGTGCCTTGCGCCGCCTCCGGTTCGGTTTATCTTCCGACGAACCCGTACCGTCCGAAGGAGACGTCCGACATGAGCATGTTGAAACCGCTTCAGATCGACGTCGTTTCCGACGTGGTGTGCCCCTGGTGCTATATCGGCAAGCACCGGATCGAGAGTGCGCTGGCGCTGGTGCCCGATGTTCCGGTCAAGCTCAATTTCCGTCCCTTCTTCCTCAATCCCTGGGTGCCGTCCGAGGGCATCAGCCGGGAGGAGTATCTCACCAAGAAGTTCGGCTCGGTCGAGGCCTACAAGGGCATTGCGGGACGCGTCGTTGCGGCCGCGGGCGAAGAGGGGCTCGTCTATCGGCCCGAGCTTGTCGCGCGTCAGCCCAACACCACCGACTGCCACCGCCTGATCCTCTGGGCCGAGGCGATCGGCAAGGCGCCCGAGATGAAGCAGCGCCTGATGGAGCTCTACTTCCGCGACGGCGGCGACCTCACCGATTTGAACGTGCTTGTGCAGGCGGCTGCCGATGTCGGCCTCGATGCCGACGACGTGCGCCGGCGCCTCGCCACCGACGAGGACGTCGCGCGCGTATCGGCGGACGCGCAGGAAGCCGCCGAGAAAGGCATCTCCGGCGTGCCGACCTACGTGTTCGCGCAAAAATACGCCGTCTCCGGCGCGCAGGATCCCAACATGCTCGCGCGCGCCATCCGCGAGGTCTCGGCGGAGATCAACGCCGAGGCGGCGGAGTAGGAGCTATCCTATTTACGAAGCAGGCGAACTGCGCGACGCGCCGCCGCGTAGGCGATGCCGTGCGCCGCGAGCGCTCCGTGAACCAGCGCCACGATGGGGTCGTTCCGCCGCAACGGTATCAACACGTCCCCGACGGCGAAGCGCCCGCGCCAGATCGGATTGATCATGGGGTGATCGGCGCTCGCCGTGGAATCCGCGCTGGCGATGGCTGGATCGGCGCAGAGGCGGCGGGTGAGCTCGAGTGTAAGCTGCACGCCCGGCGAATATCTTGCGAAGCGCTCGTCGATGCCGAGCTTGAAGAAGAAGGCGCGGTCCTGGTGGCGCAGCACGATGCCGGCGGCCACCGGCGTCGCGCCGGCGCGAAGGCTGACGATCTCGCATTGCGCGGTTTCCGCCAGCGCGCGAGCGGCGCGGCGGATGAAGGTTGCATCGCCCGCGTGCTGGACCAGCGCGGTTCCGCGCTTCCCCTTCCAGCCGCTGGCTTCGAGCTGCAAAAATGTCTCGAGCGCCGGCCCGATCTCGTCGGGGCTGCGCGCGACGTCGAACACGATTGCGCCGTGTTCTTCGAGGCGATGCCGTTGGCGGCGTAGCTCCTTGAGCTTTTTGGTGCCGAGCGCGTCGCGTAGCAGCGTCTCACCGTCCTGGGTCGCGTCGAGGCTGGCGCGGATGTAGGAGTTGAGGAGGCGCGGCTTCAGGCCGTCGCGATTCAGAACCTGGCTGAGGGCGGTCATTGCCGCCCCAGCGAGCGCGACATCGTTCAGCACGAGCGCATGCGCCCCGTTTGCGCGGGCCTGCTGCAACAGGCGCGCCGCTGCCTCGATCGGGGCATCGCGGTCGATCAGCGGGCTGCACAGCGTACCATAGGGATGCGCGCTCACCAGCGCGGGCAGGGGGATCTTCCATGCCCGCCAGAGCGAGATCACCGGCATCAGCCCGATCAGCCGCGATCCATCGTATGCGGAAAGCGCCGAGGCATCGGTGCGGCCGCGCGCGGTTGCACTGACAGCGAGCTCCCAGCCCGGCAGGTAATATCCGTTCGGCTCGATCGCGCGCTGCGCGAGTGCGCGCCACTGGCCGGGTTCGATCGCGGTGAGCGGGACGCGCGCGCGCGCCGTCGCGGCATGCTTTGCCGATGCCGGATTGATCGCAGCCTGGTGCGCGATATCGACCACGTCCCGTCGTCCCCGTTCAGGAGGCCATGCTTAGCGCAAAGATTGGAAAATACAGTTGGGACACCGCTTCAATTCGAGTGGTAATATTAACGTCTCATTGAGCATCCGGCCGCGAGCCGGCAGGATGCGCCGATGGATACGCCAGAATTGCTCTCGACCCGGAGGATCATCATGGTCGCCACACCTTTTACGCCGATTGCGTCGCTCCTTGGCGGCGCGTTGATGGGCCTGTCCGCTGTGCTGCTGATGTGGACGACGGGGCGAATCGCCGGGGTTAGCGGTATCGCGGCGCGACTATTTCCGCCTTACGAGGATCGGCAATTCGCCGGCCGGCTCGCCTTCGTCGCGGGCCTTATCGTCGCGCCCGTCCTGACGCGCCTTGTCACGGGAGGCCTGCCGGCGCAAACGATCGGCGCCGGAACGCCGCTTCTGATCGTCGCGGGATTGCTCACCGGCTTCGGCGCGGTGTGGGGCAGCGGCTGCACCTCGGGCCACGGCGTCTGCGGCTTGTCGCGGCTGTCGGCGCGATCGCTGGTTGCGACCATGACCTTCATGGCGGCGGGAATGGCGACCGTTTTCGTGATGCGGCACTGGAGCTGACCGCGATGACAATCCTCATTCAATTCGGGATCGGTGTGGTCTTTGGGCTTGGCCTCATCGTCTCAGGTATGTCGAACCCGGCAAAGGTCCTGAATTTCCTGGACGTTGGCGGCATCCCGGCAGGAACGTGGGACGCAAGCCTCGCATTCGTGATGGCCGGGGCGGTCGCAGTGACCTTCATCGGCTTCAGCCGCGTCCTGAAATTGGCGCGGCCTGCCTTCGCCGACCGCTTCTATGTCCCAACGCGAAACGATATCGATCCGAGAATTATCGCCGGTCCCGCCATCTTCGGTATCGGCTGGGGCCTCGTAGGCTTTTGTCCAGGCCCGGCATTGACCGCGCTCGGATTTGGCTCGGCCTCCGCCTTCATCTTCGTCGTCGCGATGTGTGCCGGCATGGTGCTCGCCCGCTTCATCGCGCAGCTCCCGTCGGCAACGCGTATTGTCACGCCGGGAAAACCGCTCGAGATCTGACATGGACAGGACCAGGCGAGTTATCTCGTCCGGTCCTGCATTTCATGGCTTCATCGACTACCAGCGATCGCCGACACCAACGCCAACACTGACGCCGGGTGCGCGGATGCCGACGCCGCCGCGCGGACCATCGTCCCAGTCGCGATAGGTGCGGCGCTCATAGTAGCGGTCACGCGGCATGGTCGCGTAGGAGTCGCGCACGATCACACGCGAGCCGCCGCGGGTGCGATAGCAATTGCCGGAATCGTCGCAGACCAGCCGCACTTGCTGGACGAGATCGGGGCTGGTGTATTCGCTGGTCGTATAGACGTCGGCGGCCTTCGCGCCGCTCACCGCTGCCAAGGCTCCGACGCCAGCCAGCAACGCAATCGTGAATGTCCTCATCATGTCCTCCTCGAAACTGCCCTCGGCGGTAACAAGAAGGGGAGGCCATGATCGTTCCGGCAAAATTACAGGTTTTTCCCGGAACCGGATCGGACGTCGGCTTGATCCGTTTCCTAGATCGGCTCGTAGCTTTCCGATCCGCAGATATCGTCCGCTTCGGCGCGGCGGCGATCGACCACTTTTCCGCCTGATATGGTCACGATGTAGGTCTGTGGCCCGAGCGGCGATCCGGTCGCCGAGGTGAGCTGGGCGCGGACGCAAGCTGTCCAGCCCGGTCCTCGTACCTCACGATGGGGTGTGGCGACATGCACCTCACGCGGATAGGACGTGCTGAGGAAGACGACTTCGATCTGCTCGCGCACGACGCGTTTGACGTCGGGGGGCGATTCGGGCGGCGGCTGCTCGGCCTCCTTCATGCGCATGAACTCGGGCACCGGTGCGCGGCTGTCGGCAAACCCGCAGGCCCCGAGCGCGAGCGCGCTGGCCAGCAGCGCGGCATGAGCAATAATCCGTAACATCCGTGAAGGTCCCCTGCGGGCCAAAACATAGGCACGAATGCGATCCGACGAAGACCCGGCCGATCAAAATTTGCTGAAGCCAGAATTCCTTGGAGCCACGATCCTTGGAGCCAGGATTCTTGGAGCCAAGATTTCCTGAAGCCAAGATTTCCTGAAGCCCTGGAGCCCGCGGCATTGGCTATTCCATAATTGCCGGCTAGTTTGTACCCCAGACGAGGGGGATTGCGCCCATGAGGATTTTGGTCATAGCGGCCGCCGTGCTTGCGCTGGCGGTTGCCTCCGCGCAGGCGCAGATGGGCGGTGGCAGGCGTCAGCCTAACGAGGGCGGCCAGAAGGCGGACAACAAGCCCAAGGTCGACGAGAAGGCCTACAAGGCCGCACTCGAGCGCATTCCCGAGTCCAAGGAGAAGTACGATCCGTGGAGCGGGGCGCGTCCGCCTGAACCTGGCAAGAAGCCGAAATAGGTGAGGCGGGCCTTGGCGACCCGCTCCTGCTATTTGGCCGCTCTCATCACGCTCCTCTTGTTTTCGTCGCGGCCAGGCATCGCCTGGGAGAGCTGGGGTGGCGATCCCGGTGGCTCGCGCTTCTCGCCATTGCGAGAGATCACGCCCGACAATGTCGGCAAGCTGGTTCGGGCCTTCGAATTCCACACGGGCGATCTCGCGGCGCGGCCGCCCGGGGTGATGCGGCGAACCAAATTCCAGGCGACGCCGCTGTTCGTCGAGGACAGCCTGGTCTTCTGCTCGCCTTTCAACGAGGTGATCGCGCTCGATCCCGGTACGGGCGCGCAGAAATGGCGCTACGATCCCAGGATCGCGATGAACCAGCGTCCCGCCAACCGCTACGTCTGCCGCGGCGTCACTTACTGGATCGACGATGAGGCGCCTGTAGATGCCGCATGTCGATCGCGCATCTTTATGGGCACCAACGATGTTCGCCTGATCGCGCTCGATGCGAAGACGGGTATCCCCTGTGCCGGCTTCGGCGAGGGCGGTGAGGTCAGGCCCGACATTGGCATGAAACTGGAATGGCCCGGCGAATTCCAGATCACCTCGCCGCCGGCGGTCGGCCGCGGGGTCGTCGTGGTCGGCTCCGCGATTGGCGACAACCGCCGCGTCGACGCGCCGAGCGGTGTGGTGCGTGCGTTCGATGCGCGTAGCGGTCAGCCGCGCTGGACGTTCGAGCCGCTCAAGCGCGACGGCATCGAAGCCGGTCACGCCAATGTCTGGGCGCCGATGTCGGTCGACGCGGCGCGCGGACTGGTATTCCTGCCGACGTCCTCGCCGTCGCCGGATTTCTGGGGCGGCAAGCGGCCGGGCAACAACGAGCATGCCAATTCGGTGGTCGCGCTGCGCATCGAGACGGGCGAGCTCGTATGGGCATTCCAAACCGTGCATCACGACGTCTGGGATTACGATCTGCCGGCGCAACCGACGCTCACGCGCATCGACATCGGCGAAGGTCAGCGCGATGTCGTGATCCAGCCGACCAAGCAAGGCTTTGTCTTCGTGCTCGATCGCGACACCGGCAAGCCGGTGTGGGCGGTCGAGGAGCGCAGCGTCCCGCAGGGGGCCGCGGAAGGCGAACGGCTGTCGCCCACGCAGCCATTCCCGACGCATGTGCCGCCTCTGATGTCACAAAAAATCTCGACTGAGGATGCGCTCTCGCTCGTTCCTAGCCTGCGTCGCTCAGCTTGCGAGAAGCAGTTTGCGGAGGCACGCAACGAGGGCCTGTACACGCCACCCTCAACGCAAGGCACGCTGGAGTTTCCCTTCACCGGCGGCGGAGCGAACTGGGGCAGTGCGGCCTTCGATCCCGTCAACCAGGTCCTCTATGCCAACACCAGCCGGGCTGTTCATCTCATCAAGCTGATTCCGCGGGCGGAGGCGGCCGGATTCGATCCTCCGCCCGGTCATGATTTCGGCCAGCAGACGGGTGCGCCGTTTGCGATGTCGCGTGCGGTGGCAATGTCGCCGCTCGGGCTTCTTTGCAACAAGCCGCCCTGGGGCGAGATGGTCGCGGTCGATCTGAAGGCCGGCAAGATCCTCTGGCGTTCGACGGTCGGCACCACCGAGGATCTCGCCCCGCTCGGCGTGCCGCTGCCGTGGGGTGCGCCGCTCGTCAACGGGCTCGCGGTCACGGCAGGCGGGCTCGTCTTCACCGGAGCGATGGACGCCTATTTGCGCGCCTTCGATGCGCGCAGCGGCAGGGAGCTGTGGCAGGGTCGGCTGCCCGTGCCCGGCGTCGCCAATCCCATGACCTATCTCTGGAAGGGCGAGCAGTATGTCGCGATCGGCGCCGGCGGCCACTCCGAGGCAGGCACCTCGATCGGCGACAGCGTCGTTGCGTTTCGCCTGTCACGGCCGGGCGAGGCGCCGTCGCTGTGGTCGCGTACGATCGATCGCCCCGGTGGACGATTTTTTGCGGCATCATCGGCGATCGCGGTCGCGATCGTCGCGCTCGTGGTTGCAAGCCTGCGCTGGCGTCGCCGACGTCGTGTCGCGCGAACATGACGCAGCATCGCGCGCGCGATGCGAATGATCGTTCACATCGTATGCACTACTGTACGAAAGCGAGGCCGATGCGCCTGTCGCTACGCCAGACAGGGCGGCATTTGCGCACGAAATTGTCGCGCGCGATTGCGAGCGTGAACGATTGCGGCAATGTGACGAGGGCATCGAGGTCGATTGCGGCGCCGTCCGCCGACATGTTTCGCACCGTGCACGTGATGCGGCTGTTTTCAAAGGTGATCTTTCCACCCTTGAAAACACGGTAACGCTGCGCTGCACGCTTCTCGATCATCCGCGTCAATCCATAATGATCTTTGTGAAGTAGTGCATAGAAATTACGTTGAACTAAACTCAATACTGGCGCTACTTGCACAGCGCTTCAGATTTCGTTTACGACGTCGAAGCGGAAGTCACTCCGCGGATTTTTCCCCAAGCCGTTCCTTTGTGGCGCTACGCGCCGATGGAGATATTGATGAAGACCACGTTTTCGCTTCTGTTCGCCGCAGCGCTCTCGCTCTCGTCCATGCCCGCCCACGCCACCAAGCTCGATCTCGCGACTATGAGCTGCAAGCAGTTCCTGGAGAGCGGCGACGACACCATCAAGATGGTGCTGACCTGGATGGACGGCTGGTACAAGGGCGACGAAGAGAATGCGATCATCGACACCGACGTATTCGTCGAGAACGCCAAGCAGTTCGGCAGCTATTGCGGAAAAAATCCCAACGTCAGCATTGTCACCGCGGCTGACGAAGTGCTCGGCAAGTAATTTCTGCCGCGTGTCGGCACGACGCGCGATCACAACCGCGCTTCCCGTCTCGACATGACGCCATTGAGAGCCGCGGTGCGCTTTGCGCTCACGCGGCTTTCTTCTTTCGGATGATGCTCATCCCGGCAGCATCGCGAACGCACTCGACACCATTGCCACCGGCTTGTTGTCGGTGGCCGAGAGCAGCGTGACCCGGCCAAAGCTCATGGTGCGTCCGAGTCGCACCACGCGGGCGTCGGCCAGCACGTCCGACGAGGAGACGGCGCGCATGAAATGCGTGGTCTGGTCGACCGTCGTCATCGGACGATAGCCGCGGTTGGCGGCGAGGTTCGCGATCACCATCGCGGTGTCGGCGAGCGCCATCAGCGCCTGGCCGCAGACCACACCACCGTTGCGGCACAGCCGCTCCGAGAACGGCATGCGCAGGAGCGCTGCCGGCTGCCAGTCCGGCACGTCCGGCGGCGGCAGGTGATCGATGCGCTCGACCGACAGGTTGAGATCCTGGACCCAGGGCGCAAAGACTTCGCCGAGGATGCGTCGGGCCTCACTGATGCCGAACTCGGCTTCTGGCTGCGATGGCATTGCTGTCGTTCCCTCCTGTATTGCCGGATGTTCGGCATTTCGAGCGGACCGGCGCGGCAAAGTCGCCGGTCTGCCGCGGGTCCCGTCGGCTTGAAAATGCCTGACTTCGCCAGGTATGATGCCATGGAGTGGGTATGGGTGGGTGATGTTGCGTAGGTATGTCCTCGTGTTTTGTCTGGCCGGGCTCGGCCTGTTGCTGAACGGGTGCACCAAGTGCGGCCCGATCTGGGACGACTGGCTCCGCGCGCCGAAATCGTGCAGATCGGACCGGCTCTAGCGGGCCGAGCGGCCCCTGCGGTTGTGGCAGGGGTGACAAGGCGCGGCCGACCCGCGCCGCCATGGATGATCAAGGAGTCAATGATGAAGCTTTTCCGTATGGCCGCGGTGCTGGCTGTTCTGGCGGGACCGACCGTGCTGGCGGGACCGGCTTATGCGCAAATGCCCAATCTCAATTTGCTGCAGGAGGGGCCTGGCAAGACCCCCGAGGAGAAGGCCGCTGAGGCCGAGCGTGACAGGGCTTACAAGGAAACGCTGAAGAAGATTCCGGACTCCAAGGCGTCCAACGATCCCTGGGGTGGCATGCGCTCCGACCCGCCGAAGCCGTCGGCGGCGCCAAAGGCGTCGGCCGCAACCGGTGCGCCGAAGAAGAAGTCCGGCACGACTGCCAATTGACCTTCCGCCCGAGCGGCGGCAGTTGATGCCTCCGGCCGGGACTCCTCTTTGATCGGCCTGCTTCCTACATTGCGCGGGAGTGTATCGCGTCGAGGAGAGCAGAACATGGCCGATCGTCCGCGGGATCTCGCCGAGCGGATGGCGCGCCGGCGCAAGATGGGCGGCAAGCCCGGCCCGACGGCCGGCGACGGCTATCTGCGCGAGACTTTCACGCTGCCGCGCGCGGCGGCACGGGAGAGGGCACAGGCTTTCTTCGCCCGCTACCCCAAGGCCGGCTATATGAGCGCGGTCGAGACCTGGCGCGAGCTGCCCGGCGGCGACATCGAATTCACGATGCGGCGGCTGCCCAGCGCGGATTAGGGCCGGCCCTATTCGAAGGTTTCGGATGTGATGCGGATCCGGAATACGGGCTCCTTGGCCTCGTCCAGCAGCTCCATATTCCATTCGGAATTTTCCTGGAGCTTGCGGGCGATGCCGGCGGCCATGTCGGCGCAGACGCTTGTCATCTCCTTCCAGGCCAAATCGCGATCGGCAAATTCCGACGCCTGGTCGGCACAGCCGGAATAGCGGCCGTTCCGGATTCGAAAGAAGTAGAGCGGCATGGTTCGCACCGATCGCGCCTGATGGCTCCGTCCCCACGGCCATAATCCCGGCAGTCCAATCCCAAACCGTCGGCAGATCAATTCCGGTCGGCTACGGAATAGCCCCATGGACGCCAGCCCACCGATCTCGGTCCGACGGCTCAGGCCGTGTCGCGTCCGATCGCCTTCAGCTCCCGATCGATGCGCCGCTGCACCCGTCGGATCGCCAAGAGATCGATCTTGGTCTCAGTCTTGCCGGTCTTGATCAGCTCGCCGATCCGGAACTGCCACTGCCAAATGCCGGGAATTGCCGTCTTGGCGACGGTGAACTCGATGCCCCTGTGATTCATGGCCATCTCCCATGATTCACTTCCATCACTGAGAACATGCTGGGCGGCATAATATTCCAAGAAAGCCAAACCTGTCGGTAAGCCCCGGATCGCTCACGGCTATCGCGCAAACGCACGCGCGCCGCCCAGCGGCGGCGCGACCTCATGCCCGTGGTTCTCCGGCCAAGAACAGAGTTCCTGGGATGGGTAAGGGCACCTTCCGGAACGCGGCGGCATGTGCCTTGCTTGGCCCGATGCGGCTAAGCAACATGGACGCGTCATGCCGGGCATTCCCCGCCGCTATTCTCATTTCGTGTTCGGAATCATCCAGTCCGGACTGACCTCGCTGATCGCCGCGGGCATCGCCAGCTTTCCCGCAGGGAACGCGCTGGACTTCCTGGCGCACTGGATGGTGTCGTGGCTGATCGCATGGGCGGCGATGCTGCCGATAGTGCTGCTCGCAGCGCCGGCGATCCGCGCCTTCTCGCTGCGGCTGACGCAGGAGGAGGGCGGTTCGCAAACCGGTCGGCCGGCATGAAAATCGGAATGAAAAAACCCCGCTTGGGAGAACCAAGCGGGGAGAAGGTTATTGGAGGCTGAGGTGCTGGGCTGCAACACCATAGCCGGGCGACCCTAGCCGGTTCAGCTTACGACAGCCTGACAAGGCCCAATGATGGCAGCAAAAGCCGGAGCGCGGGGGCCGCAGACTGGCCCCGCACCGGTCCCAATTTCGACATCCGTTCGCACAACTCAGGACACAACCGCAGGCGAGATTTCGCGGCGACGGTGCTGCCATGGGGGAAAACGTGGCGTGCCGGCAACGGGGTGGCATCATGGACAACGTAGAGCGGTCATTCGCCGCCGCGACGGCGGCTGGCTTCGTCGTGCTGGTAATCGGCATCGGGTTGCTGGTTCTGCTGTAGGCGCTGTTGGGTGCGGGAGATGGCTCCGAAAGTGGAAAGGCCCGTGCGCGCCTTTCAAAAACGCGAAAACAACCCCATGCACAGTAGCGTGCCTACAAATTTCCCCGCCCAGTCAATGGCTTACTGGTAGTATTTAGTACCATATCGGCTCGGATTCGCCTTTCACGGCCATCCGAATCCCGATTCCCGTGCCGATTCCCTGAGATCAACGGGCGGCCGCTCCGGCACCGTCGCCAGCGCGGTCCCAGCGGCCTAATGAACCTTGATCGCGTCCAGCGGCAAACGGAGTTCGGCGGCACGCTCTTCGCGGTCTTTCTTGCGGAACTCGTTTTCCTTACGCTCGAACTTGCTCAGCTCCTCCCGCGCCGCCTCCAGCAGCGGAGTGCGCCGGGCCGTATCGTGATGCGTGTTGTTCGTCATGACTGAAGTCCCCAGAGTTGCGGTCTCGTCCAAGAGGCTATCCAGGAGAAGGCCGCAGACCACGAAAGGTTCGGTGCCGCAGGATGACGGAATTCTGACGGTGTGCGGGTCATCCGTCTTTGATGCGCGTCAGCCAGAGCGTGCAAATTCCCAAAAGAACATATTGCGAACCTAGAACAAATAGGGTACATTGTTTTTATCGCCGCGCCGCCTCGCCAATCGTTTGTCCCTCACGCGAATCCTCGTCATAAGGAGCACGACCCGATGTCCACCACTGCCCTGCGTATCGTCGAAGGATCCTCCATGGACAAGAGTAAAGCTCTCGCCGCCGCGCTCTCCCAGATCGAGCGTCAGTTCGGCAAGGGCTCGGTGATGAAGCTCGGCAAGAACGACCGTTCGATGGATGTCGAGGCGGTCTCTTCGGGCTCGTTGGGGCTCGATATCGCGCTCGGGATCGGCGGCCTGCCGAAGGGGCGCGTCGTGGAGATCTACGGGCCGGAATCCTCGGGCAAGACCACGCTGGCGCTGCACACGGTGGCGGAAGGGCAGAAGAAGGGCGGCATCTGCGCCTTCATCGACGCCGAGCACGCGCTCGACCCGGTCTATGCGCGCAAGCTGGGCGTCAATATCGACGAGCTCCTGATCTCCCAGCCGGACACCGGCGAGCAGGCGCTGGAAATCTGCGACACGCTGGTGCGCTCCGGCGCGGTCGACGTGCTGGTGATCGATTCGGTCGCGGCGCTGGTGCCGAAGGCCGAGCTCGAGGGCGAGATGGGCGATGCGCTGCCGGGTCTGCAGGCGCGTCTGATGAGCCAGGCGCTGCGCAAGCTGACGGCGTCCATCAACAAGTCCAATACCATGGTGATCTTCATCAACCAGATCCGCATGAAGATCGGCGTGATGTACGGCTCGCCGGAGACCACCACCGGCGGCAACGCGCTGAAATTCTATGCTTCCGTCCGCCTCGACATCCGCCGCATCGGCGCGATCAAGGAGCGTGACGAAGTGGTCGGCAACACCACGCGCGTCAAGGTCGTCAAGAACAAGCTGGCGCCGCCGTTCAAGCAGGTCGAGTTCGACATCATGTACGGCGAGGGCGTCTCCAAGATGGGCGAGATCCTCGATCTCGGCGTCAAGGCCGGCATCGTCGAAAAATCCGGCGCATGGTTCTCCTACGACAGCCAGCGTCTTGGCCAGGGCCGCGAGAATTCGAAAGCGTTCCTGAAGGCCAACCCCGACATCACCGCCAAGATCGAGACCTCGATCCGCCAGAACTCCGGCCTGATCGCCGAGCAGATTCTCGCCGGCAGCCCCGAGCGTGACGCCGACGGCGAGGAGCCGGCGGACGAGTAAGCTTCAGCAGTAAAGTTTTTCGCGAGGAGCGGGCGCTGAGGACGTTGAGTTGCCGACGTCTTCGGCGCCTGTTTCGTTTGGCGTGGGGGGCACCGGGTGGTGCGATGAAGCGTCTGATCTTGACCAGTTCGTCCGGAGGCCAGCTCGCACGATCCGGGTTGGCGGAGCTTGTCATCTCATCCTCGTTTCACTTTGAGTGGGGACCGCTGCCCTCACCCGAGAAGCTCGCAGCCTATTTCGCGGCGCGTTCGGCGAATCTCGGGCCGGGTGATCATTGGTCCGATTGGGGCATCCGCTGGCCCAAGGGTATCAAGGACCGCAAAGACTTGTCCCTGGCAGACTTCTGCGAGCGATATGACGTGGTTGAACTTTGGTTCGACCCAGCTCCCCGGGATCAATTGCAGCTCGTCTGCCTGCTGGACCACCTCAGCTCCTGCTCCTCGCTGGTGCCAAAGCTTCGACTTCGACTTGTGTCATCCGAGCTGACGACAGCACACGGCGAGGATCTCGCTGCGTCCGAGCCGCACATCCATGTCGTGCCTGTTAGGGCCCAGGAGTTCGAGACTGCCCGGTTGGCGTGGTCGGCCTACCGTGCGATGACCCCTGAGGCGTGCGTCGATCTCCTTCACCAGGATCTCAGTGCATTGCTGATGCTGCGCCCGGCCTTGCTCGATCTCTTGGCAGAACTGCCGTCGCCTTTCACGGGTCTCGGTGCGACCGAGATGCGATTTCTGGAGCTCCTTGCCAGAGGGTTTGCAAACACGAATGCGTTGTTTCACCTGCGCTCGCAACGGCGCACATATGGGTTCGGAGAATTTGAGTTGGGTTCGTTGCTCGAGGGGCTCGCGCTCGGCCCCAAGCCCGTAGTGGCCGGGTTGGGCGACGAACTGCGCACGATCGATCGCGAAAATTTAAGAGCTCGGCACGAGGTCTATCTCCGCAGCCGGTTGTCGTTGACCGAGTTCGGCAGGGCCGTCCTGGCCCATCAGGAAGATTTCAGTCGCCACAATCCGATCGACCGCTGGTGGGGCGGCACGCACCTGACCAATGATCGGCTGTGGCGTTACGGTAATGTTTTGACGAAGCCTTGAGGCCACGGCATGACGCGGCTCATTGTCACGACCGACTCGTCCATCGCCGGCGCTATTCAACAGGCGGGCCTTGCCGACCTCGTGATTGCCATCGAGCGCCGGCTGGTCTGGGGACCGTTGCCAGCCGATGCAGAGCTGGACGCATTCTTTGCGCCGCGTACGACACAGCCCCGCGGGCTTCACTGGCTCGACGATACGCCGTCCTGGCGTCTCGAGGAATCAGGCGTGAAGGATCGAGGACTGATTGAACTGCTCGCGGAATATGACACGGTCGAGTTTTGGCGAGGGCCGGAGCCAAATGCGCAATTGATCCTGCTCTGGCTGCTCGATCATTGGGGCCGCCAACACGATGCAAATCCCGACTTTGTCGTGCGCTCCCTGTCCTTGGGTGTCAGGGATGTCGACCCACCGCGAAGCGAACTCTACCCGCCGGCTGTTGCGATCACACCTCGTCAACTCAAATCGGCCAAGCGTGCATGGCGGGCCTATCGCGCGCCGACCCCGCAAAGTTGGAGGGATCTCTTCAAGACCAATTTGAGCTGTTTGCCACAACTCGCCCCTCACGTGAGGGCTCTGCTCAACGAACTTCCGCGTCCCGCCTCAGGCCTTGGAGCCACGGAAGCGCGGATACTCCAGCTCATCGCGCGAGGCGGCATGCAGCCTTTCGATGTCTTTCCGGGCCATCAGAAGTGCAACGGGCTGGATGTGTATGGTTATTGGGAAGTTGGAGCGCTGCTTGACGGCCTTGCGCGGTGCGAGAGGCCGGCCGTGTCGGGACTGGATCAAGGTCCTTTTTCGCTAGAGATGCACGACGATTCAAGTCAGTTCGATCGGTACGAGCGGTCGCAATTGACGCTGACCGAGTTCGGAAAGGCGGTGTTGGGAGGCGACCAGGATTTTCGCCGGCACAACCGGATTGATCGCTGGTGGGGCGGCACTCACCTGACCAACGAGCGACTCTGGCGGTGGGACCCCGAGACCCGTTCGTTGGTTGCGCCCTAAATGCGTGTTCCGTGCCGGAGGGTGGGTTAGCGAAGTGTAGCCCACCTCTTCCATTTCGCCAGAGACAGAAGTGGTGGGTTACGCCAGCGACTGCGCTTCGCGCAGCCGGTGGCTAACCCACCCTACAAAACGGTTACTCCGCCGCCTCCGCGTAATCGCTCACCGGCGGGCAGGAGCACACCAGGTTGCGGTCGCCATAGACGTTGTCGACGCGCCCGACCGGGCTCCAGTATTTGTCGGTGCGCGAGGTGCCCGCGGGGAAGCAGCCCTCGGCGCGGGTGTAGGCGCGCTTCCAGTCGTCATCCGCGATGTCGTGCACGGTGTGCGGGGCGTGGCGGAGCGGCGACGCCTCGATCTTGAAGCGGCCGGCCTCGACCTCGGCGATTTCCTTCCGGATCGCGATCATGGCATCGCAGAAACGATCGAGCTCCGCCCTGGATTCCGATTCGGTCGGCTCGATCATCAGCGTGCCCGGCACCGGGAAGCTCATGGTCGGCGCGTGGAAGCCGTAATCGATCAGGCGCTTGGCGATGTCGTCGACGGTGACGCCTGAGGTCGTCTTCAGCGCGCGGGGGTCGACGATGCACTCATGCGCGACGCGGCCTTTCTCGTTCTTGTAGAGCACCGGGAAATGCGCATCGAGCCTTGCAGCCACGTAGTTGGCGTTGAGGATCGCGATCTCGGTGGCGCGCTTGAGGCCTTCGCCGCCCATCATCAGGATGTAGATGTAGGAGATGGTGAGGATCGAAGCCGAGCCGAACGGCGCGGCCGAGACCGGCCCCACAGGCGCTTTCCCATCCGTCGCCGGATGACCGGGCAGGAACGGCTTGAGGTGCGCCTTGACGCCGATCGGGCCCATGCCCGGGCCGCCGCCGCCATGCGGGATGCAGAAGGTCTTGTGCAGGTTGAGATGGCTGACATCGGCGCCGTAATCGCCGGGCCTGCTAAGGCCGACCTGCGCGTTGAGGTTGGCGCCGTCGAGATAGACCTGCCCGCCATGGCCATGCACGATCTCGCAGATCTCGCGGATGTGCTCCTCGAACACGCCATGGGTCGAGGGATAGGTGATCATGACCGCGGCGAGGTCGTTCGAATGCTTCTCGGCCTTGGCGCGGAGATCATTGACGTCGACGTCGCCGTTCTTCTCGCAGGCGACCACCACCACGTCCATGCCGACCATCGCGGCCGAGGCCGGGTTGGTGCCGTGCGCGGAGGAGGGGATCAGGCAGATCTTGCGATGCGTCTCGCCACGCGCCGCGTGATAGCCGCGGATCGCGAGCAGCCCGGCATATTCGCCTTGCGCGCCCGAGTTCGGCTGCAGCGAGATCGCGTCATAGCCGGTGATGTCGCACAGCCATTTTTCCAGCCGCGCGAACAGCGCGTAGTAGCCCTTCGCCTGCTCAGGCGGGGCGAACGGATGCAGGCTGCCGAATTCCGGCCAGGTCAGCGGCATCATCTCGGTGGTCGCGTTCAGCTTCATGGTGCACGAGCCGAGCGGGATCATCGCGCGGTCGAGCGCGAGGTCGCGGTCGCTGAGCTTGCGCATGTAGCGCAGCATCTCGGTTTCCGAGCGATGCGCGTGGAAGACGGGGTGGGTGAGGAAAGAGGTCGCACGCTTGAGCGTCTCCGGCAGCGCCTCGCGCGTGGTGGCGTCGATCTCGGCGTATGCAAGCTGCCCGCCGAAGGCGCGCCAGACTGCTTCCACCGTTGCGGGCGTGGTGGTCTCGTCGAGCGCGATCCGCAATGCAGTTTCGCCAGCGCCGAGATTGATCTTCTCGGCCGCCGCGCGCGCCACGATTTCGGTACGCTTCGCCCCTGCATCCACGCTGAGCGTGTCGAAGAAACTGTCGGACTGCAGCGCAAAGCCGAGCTTGCGCAGGCCGGCCGCCAGCACCGCGGCGCGGCGATGCACATTGCGCGCGATCTGCGAAAGGCCTTCGGGGCCGTGATAGACTGCATACATCGAGGCGATCACGGCGAGCAGCACCTGCGCGGTGCAGATGTTGGAGGTCGCCTTCTCGCGGCGGATGTGCTGCTCGCGGGTCTGCAGCGCGAGGCGATAGGCCGGCATTCCGCGCGAATCCACGGAGAGGCCGACGATGCGGCCGGGCAGCGAACGCTTCAGCGCATCGCGCACCGCCATATAGGCTGCGTGCGGCCCGCCATACCCCATCGGCACGCCAAAACGTTGCGCCGAGCCGATGGCGATGTCCGCGCCGAGCTCGCCGGGCGAGGCGAGCAGTGTCAGCGCCAGCAGATCGGCGGCAATGATCGCGAGTGCGCCCTTGGCCTTCAGGCTGGCGATCGCGGGCCTGAGGTCGCGCACAGCGCCTGAACTGCCCGGATATTGCAGCAGCGCGCCAAGCACGTCGGTCTTGTCGAGGTCGGTGAGGGGATCGCCGACGAGCAGGGTCCAGCCCAGCGGCTCCGCGCGGGTGCGCATCACGGCGAGCGTCTGCGGATGCACGTCCTTGTCGACGAAGAAGGCTTTTGCTTCAACTTTCGAGTGCCGCTCCGCGAGCGCCATCGCTTCGGCGGCAGCGGTGGCTTCGTCGAGCAGCGAGGCGTTGGCGACGTCGAGCCCGGTGAGATCGCAGATCATGGTCTGGAAGTTGAGCAGCGCCTCGAGCCGGCCCTGGCTGATTTCAGGCTGGTAGGGCGTGTACGCCGTGTACCAGGCCGGGTTCTCCAAAATGTTGCGCTGGATCACCGCGGGCAGGATCGTGCCGGAATAGCCTTGGCCGATCAGCGAGGTGAAGACCTGGTTCTGGGCGGCGAGTTCGGCCATATGCGCGATCGCTTCGGTCTCGCTCAAGGGCTTGCCGAGATCGAGTGGGGCGGTCTGCCGGATCGAGGCCGGCAGCGTCTGCGCCATCAGCGTATCGACGCTGTTCGCGCCGACGGCCTCGAGCATCGCGGTGACGTCGCGCGCGGAGGGGCCGATGTGGCGGCGAACGAAGCTGGTGGTGTCGCCGTTGGATTTGCGGTGCGCGGTCATCATGGGTCCTCGCTTCAGATGTTCTTGTCGCCGTCATGCCCCGCGAAGGCGGGGCATCCAGTAAACGCAGCCGCTTCGGCTAGGGCCGATGGGCCGCGGCGTACTGGATCGTCCGCCTTCGCGGACGATGACACCGAATATGAGGTCAGAGTTCGCATCATCTCACGCGGTGTGGGCCTTGTAGGCGGCTTCGTCCATCAGACCGCCGAGCTCGCTCTTGTCGGCAATCTTGATCTTGAAGAACCAGGCCGCGCCTTGCGCATCCGAGTTCACCAGTGCGGGCTCGGCGGCGAGCGCGGCGTTGGTCTCGAGCACTTCGCCCGTCACCGGCGCGTAGACGTCCGATGCGGCCTTCACCGATTCCACGACCGCGGCGGGTTCGGCCTTCTTCAGCGTGCGGCCGAGATTGGGCAATTCGACGAACACGACGTCGCCGAGCTGCGATTGCGCGTAGTCGGTGATGCCGACGGTGGCGACATCGCCGTCGATCGCGAGCCATTCGTGGTCGGAGGTGTACAGCGTCGTGGTCATTTTCTCGGTCCTCAGCGTTTGTAGGTGTTTTTCACGAAGGGCATGGCGGCGATTTGCACGGCCAGGCGTTGGCCGCGCACCTCGGCGAAGAGTTTTGTGTCGATCGCGCTCGATGCGGTGGGCACATAGCCCATCGCGACCGGCGCATTCAGGCTCGGGCCGAAACCGCCCGAGGTGACCTTTCCGATCGGCTCGGCGGAGGTCGCATCCGCAAACAGCAGCGCGCCTTCGCGCACCGGCGCGCGGCCCTCGGTGCGCAGGCCGACGCGGCGGCGGGATGCGCCATGGTCGAAATGGGCGAGAATCTTTGCCGCGCCGGGGAAGCCCCCGCCACGCGCGCCGCCGGTGCGGCGGCTCTTCTGCACCGACCATTCCAGTGCCGCCTCGACCGGCGTGGTCGCGGTGTCGATGTCGTGGCCGTAAAGACAAAGCCCGGCCTCGAGCCGCAGGCTGTCACGGGCGCCGAGCCCGATCGGCATGACGTCAGGATTGTCCAGCAGGGCCTTGGCGAGCCGTTCGGCATCGCCGGCAGGAACCGAAATCTCGAAGCCGTCCTCGCCGGTATAGCCGGAGCGCGAGACGAAGCAGTCGAGGCCGGCAACCTTGTGCGGGCCGGAATCCATGAATTTCATGGCGGGTGCTTCTGCACACAATTTCGTCAGCGCCGATTCCGCCTTCGGCCCCTGCAGCGCGATCAGCGCGCGGTCGGCAAGCGAATCGATCATGCAGTCGTCCGAGAGATTCGCGCGCAGATGCGCCTCGTCCTCGGCCTTGCAGGCGGCGTTGACGACCAGGAAGAGGTGATCGCCGAAATTGGCGACCATCAGATCGTCCAGAATCCCGCCCTCGGCATTGGTGAACTGGGCGTAGCGCTGCCGGCCCGGCGCGATCGCCAAGATATCCTGCGGCACCAGTCGTTCCAGCGCGCGGGCGGCGTCCTCGACCTTGCCGGATTTCGGCCTGAGTGCGATCTGGCCCATGTGGGAGACATCGAACAGGCCGGCTGCGTTGCGGGTATGAAGGTGTTCCTTCAGGACTCCGGCCGGATATTGCACGGGCATGTCATAGCCCGCGAACGGCACCATCTTGCCGCCGAGCGAGACATGCAGGTCGTAAAGGGGGGTGCGTTTCAGGGAGTCTTTGTCGTCGCGCGCAAGCATCGGGGGGCCCTCGGCGGTTCCCCGGGAACGATTTCCCGTGGACACCAGTCGAAGCCCCATCTGTCGCTGTGCCTGAGAGTATTATCCCGTCGGCGGACGCTGTCCGGACCTAAACCCGTCAGCGCCTCTTTCCAGATGCTGTCAAAGCCACGCGGTCCTTTTGCCTGAGAGTTTCCGGGGCGGTTGCTCCTTCGGCGCCGGCTACCAGTGCCGGTCTCTCCCGACGTGGCCGTACGATACAGATAGGTAAAGACCACAGGCCGGCCAAGCCTGTCAACGCGGCATCGGCGGCTTTCCAACGGATTACGCGACTGCGGCAACGCCTTGATCTGGCTGCACAGTTTCTGGACAGCCAAGCTGGCCTTGTCTAAAAGCGCATTGGCCCGCAGATATCAGCCCAAACTTGCGGTTTGGGTGGCTGGAAGGCGGGTGCAAGCACACCCGATTGGATGAACATGAGCGGCGTCAACGAGATCAGGTCGACCTTTCTGAATTTCTTTGCCGAGAACGGCCACGAGATCGTGTCGTCCTCGCCATTGGTGCCGCGCAACGATCCGACGTTGATGTTCACCAATGCCGGCATGGTGCAGTTCAAGAACGTCTTCACCGGCGTCGAGAAGCGGCCCTATCAGCGCGCCACCACCTCGCAGAAATGCGTGCGCGCCGGCGGCAAGCACAATGACCTCGACAATGTCGGCTACACCGCGCGCCATCTCACCTTCTTCGAGATGCTCGGCAACTTCTCCTTCGGCGACTATTTCAAGGAGCGCGCGATCGAGCTGGCCTGGACGCTGATCACGAAGGAGTTCGGGCTCAAGAAAGACAAGCTGCTCGTCACGGTCTACCACACCGACGACGAGGCGGCCGGGCTGTGGAAGAAGATCGCGGGCTTCTCCGAGGACCGCATCATCCGCATCCCGACCTCGGACAATTTCTGGGCGATGGGCGACACCGGCCCGTGCGGGCCGTGCTCGGAGATCTTCATCGATCGCGGCGAGCACATCTGGGGCGGGCCTCCGGGCTCCCCGGAGGAGGATGGCGATCGCTTCCTCGAATTCTGGAATCTCGTCTTCATGCAGTACGAGCAGGTGACGAAGGAGGAACGCGTGGCGCTGCCGCGTCCCTCGATCGACACCGGCATGGGGCTGGAGCGCATGGCCTGCATCATGCAGGGCGTCGACAGCGTGTTCGAGACCGACCTGTTCCGTCATTTGATCGACGCGACGGCGTCTGCGCTCGGAAGCGGACCGGACGAGAAGACCGTGGCCTCGTTCCGCGTCATCGCCGACCATCTGCGTTCGTCGGCCTTCCTCGTCGCCGACGGCGTGCTGCCCTCGAACGAGGGCCGCGGCTATGTGCTGCGCCGGATCATGCGCCGCGCGATGCGCCATGCGCAGCTGCTCGGTGCGCAAGAACCGCTGATGCATCGCCTGGTCTGGGCGCTGGTGCGCGAGATGGGCCAAGCCTATCCGGATCTGATGCGCGCGGAAAATTTGATCGAGGAAACGCTGCGGCTGGAAGAAACCCGCTTCCGCAAGACGCTGACGCGCGGCCTCGCCATTCTCGACGAGAAGAGCGCGTCCTTGAAGAAGGGCGACATGTTCGACGGCGACGTCGCCTTCACGCTGTACGACACTTACGGCTTCCCGCTCGATTTGACGCAGGACGCGCTGAAGTCGCGCGGCATCAGCGTCGACCAGGCTTCCTTCACCGACGCGATGGAGCGTCAGAAGGCCAAGGCGCGCGAGTCCTGGAAGGGGTCGGGCGAAGCGGCTTCCGAGGCGATCTGGTTCCCGCTGCGTGAGAAGCTGGGCGCAACCGAATTCCTGGGTTACGAGACCGAGAGCGCTGAAGGCGTGGTGACTGCGCTGGTCAAGGACGGCAAGGAAGCCACGAGCCTCAAGGCCGGCGAGACGGGCGCGATCGTGCTGAACCAGACGCCGTTCTACGCGGAGTCCGGCGGCCAGGTCGGCGACACCGGCGTATTGACCGGCGAGGGCGGCATCAAATTCCGCGTCACCGACACCCAGAAGAAGCTCGGTGATTTCTTCGTTCACGTCGGCACATTGGAGAGCGGCGAGCTGAAGCTCGGCACCGCGCTGCAGCTCGAAGTGAATCACGGCAGGCGCTTTTCGATCCGCGCGCATCATTCGGCGACCCATCTCATCCACGAGGCGCTGCGCCAGGTGCTCGGCGACCACATCGCCCAGCGCGGCTCGATGGTCGCGCCGGATCGTTTACGTTTTGACTTCGTGCATCCGAAGCCGATCACGGCGGAAGAGCTCGCGCGCGTCGAGGACATCGCCAACGAGGTGGTGCTGGAGAATGACGAAGTCTCGACCCGCGTCATGGGCGTGGACGAGGCCCGTGAGGCCGGCGCACGCGCCCTGTTCGGCGAGAAATATGGCGACGAGGTTCGCGTCGTCTCGATGGGCCGGACCGCGCGCGAGCGCGGCGCCAACGCACTCGGCTGGTCGGTCGAACTTTGCGGCGGCACGCATGTCAGGCGGACCGGCGACATCGGGCTGATCACGCTGACGGGCGAGAGCGCGGTCGCCTCCGGCGTGCGCCGCATCGAGGCGCTGACCGGCAACTACGCGCGAAAACACGCCAACGACACCATGGCGCTGGCGAAGACCGCGGCCCACGAGCTCCGCACCTCGATCGACGACGTCCCGGCGCGCATTGCCGCTCTGATGGAGGAGCGCAAGAAGCTCGAGCGCGAACTCTCCGACGCCCGCAAGAAGCTGGCGATGGGCGGCGGTGCAGCTTCGAGCAACGGCGCGGCCTCAGGTGTGCGCGAAGTCGGCGACGTCAAGCTGATGGCGCGCGCGGTCGAGGGCATCGAGATGAAGGATCTCAAGAGCCTTGCCGACGACGGCAAGAAGCAGATCGGCTCCGGCGTCGTCGCTATCGTCGGCGTCACCGAGGATGGCAAGGCCGGCGTCGTGGTCGGCGTCACCGCGGACCTCACTTCGCGTTTCAATGCGGTCAATCTGGTGAAGGTCGCCTCCGAAGCGCTCGGCGGCAAGGGCGGCGGCGGGCGGCCCGACATGGCGCAGGCCGGCGGCCCTGATGGCGCGAATGCGGCCGCGGCGCTCACGGCGATCGAAAAAGCCATGGCTGAACAAAAATCGGCCGGCGCGTAGGCAGGTGCGCCCCGTTCCGCGAGGAATTGGGCTTCGCGATCCCAATCTGAGGGATCGCCTCTACGAATTGCTGGAGCATGATCCGCTGGCCTACTCGGTCGGGTCGCGCTTCATCCAGCTGATCATCGGCGTCATCGTGCTCGATGTCGCCGCGATGATCCTTGCCTCGGTGCCGGAGCTGGACGCGCAATTCGGCGCGCTGTTTTCGGCGATCACCATCCTGTCCGTGATCGTGTTCGCGCTGGAATATGCGGCGCGGCTGTGGACGGTGGCGGGCCATACCCAGCGCCCGGCGTCCGCGCTGTCCGACCGGCTCAGCTATGTCTTCTCCGCACTCGGCATCATCGATCTGCTCGCGTTCCTGCCGGCTGCGGTCGTGCTCGCTACGGGCCGGCATGCGACGCTGGCAGCGCTCGGCGTGCTGCCGTTCTTCAAGCTGGTGCGCTACTCGCCGGCGATGCGCTCGCTGCTCGCGGCCGTGCACGCGGAGCGGCGGGCGCTGATCGGCTGCATCGTCATCCTGATCGGCGCGGTGCTGACCTTTGCCTCGCTGCTCTATGCCATCGAGCGCGACGTGCAGCCGGACAAGCTCGGCACCATTCCGCAGGCGATGTGGTGGGCGATCGTGACGCTCGGCACCGTCGGTTACGGCGACGTCGTGCCGGTGACGGCGCTCGGAAAGTTCATCTCCGTCTTCACCATCATCAGTGGATTTGCCATGATCGCGCTGCCGGTCGCGATCATCTCGACGGCCTTTGCGGAAGAGGTGAAGCGGCGGGACTTTGTCGTCACCTGGGGCATGCTGGCGCGGGTGCCGCTGTTCTCGCATCTCAGCGCATCCGAGATCGCCGACATCATGCGGCTGCTGCGGGCGCGCACGATCGAGCAGGGCGAGATCCTGGTGCGGCGGGGCGATGCGGCTTCGTCGATGTATTTCATCACCGCCGGCGAGGTCGAGATCGCGCTGCCGAACCAGCAGGTGCGGCTCGCGGATGGCACGTTCTTCGGCGAGATCGCGCTGCTGCATAAGACAAAACGCAGCGGCACGGTGACGGCGACACGCAAGACCCGGCTGCTGGTGCTCGACGCCCAGGACTTTCACGCCCTGATCGAACGCATGCCGACGCTGGCCGCGCACGTCCACAAGACCGCAAAGGCGCGACTGGAGGGCAGCGGTGACCTTGCGGTGGCGGAGCTGGCGCAGGCGGAGCGCGACGGCACCGACCGCTAAGCGCTCAGCCCTTCTTCAGGAAGACGTAGTCGGCTGAATAGGGCGCGCTCTTGAAGTCGCCGGCCTTGTCGCACGCGCCGTCGAGCTTGCCGCCATGGGTGTTGATACGCTGAACCGTGGTAACGGGCGTGAGGACGCCGCTGCCGCGGTGGGCGGTCACTTCCAGCTTCAGCCAGGGAATGTCGGCGGCGGTGGTACCCGGCGCATTGCCGGCGGCCTTGGCGGCTACGGCGCTGCCGTCGGCATGCTCCCAGTTCGGTCCGGCATAGTGACGGCCGATCGTCTTGCCCTCGGACAGCAGCGTCGCGATGGGTTCGCGAAAAGCCCAGGCGAGCTTCCCGTCGCTGCCGGCTTTGCACTCATAGACCTGCGCGCCCTCGGCGTGGACGCTGAGCACGATGCTCTCGCCGGGCGCGGCGATGGCGTCGGGAAGCGGGTCGGCGGCCACAGCCGGTCCAGCGAGCAGCAACAGGCAGGGGACGGCAAGCTTGATCGACATGGTCGCATCTCCGCGCAAAGGTCCAAATAAGCGAACGGGCCGCGTTTGCGACGCGGCCCGTGATGATGTCCGGCCCAGTCGGGCGAAATTGCGGACGGCTTACGCCGCCAGCGCCTTGCCGAGGTTCTCGGCGACCTTGTCGAGGAAGCCGGTGGTCGAGAGCCAGCGCTGGTCGGCGCCAACCAGGAGCGCGAGGTCCTTGGTCATGTAGCCTTCCTCGACGGTGTCGACGCAGACCTTCTCCAGGGTGTTGGCGAACTTGGCGAGCTCGGCATTGTTGTCGAGCTTGGCGCGGTGCGACAGGCCACGGGTCCAGGCGAAGATCGATGCGATCGAGTTGGTCGAGGTCTCCTTGCCCTTCTGATGCTCGCGGTAGTGGCGGGTGACCGTGCCGTGGGCAGCTTCGGCTTCTACCGTCTTGCCGTCGGGGGTGAGGAGAACCGAGGTCATCAGGCCGAGCGAGCCGTAGCCCTGCGCCACCGTGTCGGACTGCACGTCGCCGTCGTAGTTCTTGCAGGCCCAGACATAACCGCCGGACCATTTCAGCGCGGAGGCGACCATGTCGTCGATCAGGCGGTGCTCGTAGGTCAGGCCCTTGGCGTCGAATTCCTTCTTGAACTCGCGCTCGTAGATGTCCTGGAAGATGTCCTTGAACCGACCGTCATAGACCTTCATGATCGTGTTCTTGGTCGAGAGATAGACCGGGTAGTTACGCAGCAGGCCGTAATTCAACGATGCGCGGGCGAAGTCGATGATGGAATCGTCGAGATTGTACATCTGCATCGCGACGCCGGCGCCCGGGGTCTTGAACACTTCTTTCTCGATGACGGTGCCGTCCTCGCCGACGAACTTCATCGTCAGCGTACCCTTGCCCGGGAACTTGATGTCGGTGGCGCGATACTGGTCGCCATAGGCGTGGCGGCCGATGATGATCGGCTTGGTCCAGCCAGGAACCAGGCGCGGCACGTTCTTGCAGATGATCGGCTCGCGGAAGATCACGCCGCCGAGGATGTTGCGGATGGTGCCGTTCGGCGACTTCCACATCTGCTTGAGGTTGAACTCCTTCACCCGCGCTTCGTCCGGGGTGATGGTGGCGCACTTGACGCCCACGCCAACCTTCTTGATCGCCTCGGCGGCGTCGATCGTGACCTGATCGTTGGTGTGGTCGCGGTACTCCATTCCCAGGTCGAAATATTGCAGCTCGACATCCAGGAACGGGTTGATCAGCTTGTCCTTGATGTACTGCCAGATGATCCGGGTCATCTCGTCGCCATCGAGTTCGACGACGGGGTTGGACACCTTGATTTTTGCCATGATCGGGGAAGCCTCTTGGGAACGGCGCTTGTGGCGCGCCACGGGAATATCCGCCGCCTCTTAGCACCGGGACGCGGCCGGCGAAAGCCAAGGGATTATGCACTTTTAGCTCATCCAGCCTCCGCAGATGGGGGGCGGGAGCAGCCCTGCCGCGGGGACCGGGCTGAGGTTTCAGGCGAGATTCAAAAGTCGAATCCAACCCGTTATTTCCCTTGAGAATTTTGTCAGGACAGGCAAACGACAGGCGAACGGGCAGCCGGCCCAAGACCGAAGTCAAGACCAGGTCGGGACCGGCCTTGAATCAGTTCATGAAGAGCGCCTGCCCAAGACCTTGAGAACCAGTGTGAAAGCGAAGCGAGATGTCCGGGACTGACAAGAGCAAAGCGGGCCTTTCCCTCGACGGTCCCATCGTGATCCTGGTCGAGCCGCAGCTGGGCGAAAACATCGGCATGGCCGCGCGCGCCATGGGCAATTTTGCGCTTGGCGCCTTGCGCATCGTCAACCCTCGCGACGGCTGGCCGAACGTCTCCGCCCAGCGCGCCGCCGCCGGCGCCGACCATATTCTGGATAGGGTCGAATTGTTCGACACGGTCGGTGAGGCCGTCGCCGACCTGGACCTGCTGTTCGCCACCACCGCGCGCCCCCATGACCAGGCCAAGCCGGTGGTGGGGCCGGAAGCCGCAGCTAGCGAGATTTCCGGGCACGTCGCGGCCGGCGGCAAGGCCGGTATCCTGTTCGGCCGGGAGCGCTGGGGCCTGACCAATGAGGAGGTCGGGCTCGCCAACCGCATCATTACCTTCCCGGTCAATCCGGGCTTTGCCTCGCTCAACCTCGCCCAAGCGGTGCTGCTGGTCGGCTACGAATGGTTCAAGCGGGCGACCTCCGGCGAGCTGCCGCACGCCATGCCGGAGCGCTCTGAGCGCGCCTCGCAGCACCAGATGCAGGCCTTCTTCGACAATTTGATCCGCGAACTCGACCGGGTCGAATTTCTGCGCCCGGCCGAGAAGCGCGACACCATGCTGGTGAACCTGCGCAACATCTTCACCCGGATGGAGCCGACCAAACAGGACATGCACACCCTCCATGGGGTGGTGATGGCGATCGCGGAAGGGCGCAAGGGCCCGGCCAAAGGCGGCGTGCTCGACGGCGAGCAGGCAACGCGGCTGCGTGCGCTTTTGGCCGAGCACGGTCAGGGCGGCGGCGTCCCAGACAGCGGCTCCACCGTGCGCGGCCTCGCCCGTCTGCTCCGCCGCAACCCAACCGATGCCGAGCGGCTGCTTTGGCAGGCCCTCACACGCGACCGCCGCTTCGCAGGCCAGTTCAAGCGCCAGACTCCTGTGGGGCGGCATATCCCGGACTTCGTCTCGTTCCCGCACCGGATCGCGATCGAACTGGTGAACACGGGCGAGAATGAGACGATCGTCGCGGATCGCGCGTCGCGGCGGGCGTGGCTCGAGGCGCGCGATTATCGCGTGATCGAGATGCGGGCTGCGGACGTGGAGCGGGATCTCGAGGCGGAGCTGGTACGGTTGCAGGGGATGATGGCGGAAACAACATAACTTTGGGCACGCCGCCGGTTTGCGAGCGCTGCAACCGAGGGCTGTGCAAGAGCATGACCGGTTGCTAAAGTCGTCCCCGAGAATTGAGTTGGGGACTGCATGTTCGGAATGACAGGCCGCGCGCTCGTTTGTGCGGCAGCAGGCGTAAGCGCGTTGGCGTTGGCGACCTTGCTCGAAATATCGGGCGCTCGTGCGGAAATGGCCTTGAGCGCCAAGTGCAACGCGGCCGGCAATTTCAGTGTCGATGACCGCATTGCGGGCTGCACTGCCATGATCGAGGCAGCGACCGGTATGCAGCCAGCTGTGATCATGGCGCATTTCCGCCGCGCCATGTTCTACCGCCAGAAGGGCGAGATCGACTTTGCGATCGCGGACTACAATCAGATCATCGAGCGCGATCCGGGCAATCTGAACGCCCGTATCGCGAGGGCGTCTGCGTTTATTCAAAAGCGACAGCCCGAGGCCGCGCTGTCAGATTACGCCAAGGCAATCGAGCTCGATCCGAAGAGTACCTACGCATATATCGGACGTGCTCACGTCTATTCGGCGAGACGCGACTTCGTCCGCGCCATCGCCGACTATGATCAGGCTCTCGTGATCCATCCGGACAATGTCATAGCGTATGTCGAGCGAGGCCTTGCTTACATTCGCAAGGGGGATCCGGATCGGGCCATGGCCGACTGTGATCGAGCGGTCGAGATCAGCCCCCAAACCGGCGGCGGCCAACTGTGCCGGGGTCGGGTTTACTTCGCCAAGGGCAATAGAGAACGTGCATTGGCCGAACTCGATCAAACCGCGCCGATCAGGCCGACGAAGGAGAATTTCTACTACTTCCGAGCCGAGTCCTTCTCTCAGCTGGGCGAACTCGACCGCGCTATCGCCGACTACGACCGGGTCATCGAGCTGAATCCACAAAGCCGGACTGCCTACGGCTGCCGCGGTGTCGTCTATGCTCAAAAGGGCGACTATGATCGCGCCATCGCCGATTACGACCAGGTGATCCGGCTGCTACATCAGGATCAAGGGATCTCGGGTGGTCGGCAGACGCGGATTCAAGGTCAGGCCGGTGACCCCATTTCCACGTCCGTCGCGGGTGAATCAATTGCACTCGCTTCAGGGGACGGCCCTGTGCTCCGCGCTCGCGGGGTAGCCTACTACGCGAAAGGCGATCTTGACCGCGCTATCGCAGATTACGATGAGGCGATTCGCCTAAATCCCAAGGACAAGGATGCAATATCGTCTCGCGGCAACGCGTACAGGGCCAAAGGAGACTTCGACCGCTCGCTTGCGGACTACGATCAACTTGTACGACTCGATGCCAGGGATGCGCGCGCCTACTTTCATCGTGCAAGGGTCTATTGGCAGAGCGCTTCTTTTGCAAAATCGTTGGCTGACCTCGATCAGTCAATCCAGCTCAATCCAAAGGATGCCTATCCGGTTTTATGGCGCGAAATCGTTGCAAAGCGCAGCGACCAACAGAGCCGGCTGAGCGAGGCTGCGAAGCAGCTGGACGCGACGAAATGGCCCGCGCCGATCGTCAATCTCTTTCTCGGCAAGATGACGCCGGAGCAAGTGCTCAGCGCGGCGGACGACGCCGACCCGATGAAGAGAAAGTGGCAGTTCTGCGAGGCAAATTTCTATATTGCCGAGCGCGCACTGAAGGGCGGCTCCAAGGAAGAGGCGCTTAGGCTGTTGGATCAGGCGGCGGCCGATTGCCCGAAGACCTTCATCGAGAAGCAGGCGGCCGACGTTGAGCTCCTTTCGCTGCGAGCGAGCCGCTGACCTCGATCAGGCTTCCTAAGGCGGGCAAAGCGAAGCGTGCCACCATCTCACGTACCGAGACGGAAGTGCTGGGCATGGCGCTGCGCGCCTTCGGCCACCTTACGAAGGACGTCCGAGCTGCACTTCGCGCTGGACCGCAATCCATGTCGCTCGCGCCACCGCCAGCAATCTCCCGGCTTCATCGTGAAGCGCAGCTTCGGCCGCGCGTTTGCGGCCGTCGCGGCCGATGGGCCAGGCCGTGATGATGCAGCGTTCTCCCGGGCGCGGGCGGGCTTCGATCCGTGCTGACATTCGCCCCAGCAGCAGCGGTGCCTTGTCGAAGCCGCCGCTCTGTGGATCGCAATTGCAGGCAAAACCGGTGGGGCAGTCGAGCGCCGACCAGAGGAATTCCGGCGCGACGAGGCCGTCGTCGGCGGCGAGATTCTGATCCGGCGTCCAGCTCGCCGCGAGAACGGCGTTGTGACCACGGAGCGAGCCGGCAAAAATGCGCAAGCCGTCGCCTTTCGCCCTTGCCGGACCGCACACGAAACATGTCGGCAATGGATGCTCGTGCGGCTTGACCGGCGTCAGCAATTCGGCGGCGCAGGCGTCCTCGAAGCTGGCTGTCTCCAGTCGCGAAAGCTCCACGCTTGCCGGCTGCCCGGTCGCGACGATCTTGTTGCCGTCGCGAAGCTCCCATGTGCCGTCGTCGGTTGCGACCGCATCGAGCGGAGTGTCCAGCGGCGGCGGCGCGCGCAGCGTTATCTCCGCGGCGCCGGGAATGTGGCGGGCGAGCCGGCCGCAGACATAGCCGCCGTTGCCGGAGTTCGGAGGACCGCAAAAGCGTTTGTCGATGATGATCTGTGTCATCGGTTTTGTTCTCTCTTTCCGGCTCACCTTACCTGATCTTGAGGACAATTCGCCCCTGAACCGTTCGGTTGGCCACGGCGCGCATGGCTTCTCCGGCCTCCTCCAAACGAAGGACGCGATCGATGTGCGGACGGATTTTTCCCTCGGCCAGCAATTGCATCAGCGTGGCGTTCATACGCGCGGCATCAGCTGAGAATTTCTCCGCCCAGGCGCCGACGAAGACGCCGAGGATGGAATAGTTCTTCAGCAGCGGAAGGTTCATCGGGAGCTGTGGAATTTCGCCGCTGGTGAAGCCGATCGGCATCAGCCGTCCGCCCCATTTCATCGACCGGGCCAACTGCTCGAATATCGCGCCGCCGACATTGTCGAAGCCGATGTCGATCCCTTCGCCACCGGTGATCGCCTTGATCCGGTCGCGCAGATTCTCTGTGCGATAGTTGATGACCTCGCTGGCACCGTAGGCGCGCACCAGGTTCGCCTTGTCATCGGAGCCGATACCGGCGACGACGCGCAGGCCCAGGTGGCGGCCAAGGTCGACCGCGGCAAGGCCAACTCCGCCGGCCGCACCGGTGACGAACAGCGTTTCGTCGCGCTGCGCCCGGGCCCGCTCGACCAGCGCATAATAGGCCGTGCCGTAATTGTGCAGCACCGTCGCCGCGGCTTCGAATGCGACGCCATCCGGCAGTCGCACGGTTTTCGATTCCTTCGCTATCATCCGTTCGGCGTAGCCGCCGGTCCAGGCGCTGCACGCCACGCGGTCGCCAGGCGCGAATCCCGTGACCTTGTCGCCGACCGCGACGACGACACCGGATGCTTCCGTGCCGGGCACGAAGGGCGTCGGCGGCCGCATCTGATAGAGACCCGAGACCACCAATTGGTCCATGAAACTGACCGAGGCCGCATGGACGGCGATCAGAATCTCGTCGCCGGACGGCTTCGGCTCGTCGATTTCACTAAGGCGCAAGTCGCCGGGTCCGGTGAATGAGCTGCATAGAATTGCTCTCATCGTGTCGCTCCAACGGATTGTCTGCATTCGGCAGGTTTGCGTAACGGCGTCGCATATCCCGCGACAAGCTTGACGAAATCTGCCTGTCGCGCTGCACCGGTCTTTTCAAACAGGCGCCGGACATGCGTCTTGATCGTCGTATTGGCGACGCCGAGTGCCGCCGCCACTTCGGGAACGCCGCCGAGTTCGACGATCGCGAGCATCACACGCAGTTCGGCTGGCGTCAGTTTGAACGCGTTACGGAGAGCTTCCGAACGAGGCAATATTGTCAGCGCCGCCTTGCGGACGAACAGTGCGGCAACCGCGCTGCAGGCGGCAGACGCATTGCGGCGCATGCCCGATGTGAGCGACAGGACATGGGCGACGTGGCGTTCTCCGTCCAGCCCGATCATCGAGATCGCGAGTCCGTTGATGCCATGCGCCTGGTCGCCGCGTCCCGCTGCCGCGAAGACTTGCCGCAACGTCTGGCTGACCGTGCTATCGCAGGCCATCAGAACCCCACGGAGCTCGAGGAGGACGTCGCTCGCATCGAGCATGGCCTGCCCGGCGGTATTGGCGTGAATCAGACGTCCGTCTGTGTCGACGAGAAATAGGCTGGCGTCGAGCCCATCGAGGGTATCAGCGAACACGGCGGCGTTTGCTGCCACCTGAACGGGCCCCCGCTCGACCGCAAATGCGCGGCATGGCACTGCGCTCATCGGGGTGCACCAGCGGAGCGAGGGGGCTGGCGCTCGTCCGCCGGGCGGCGCGTGAAGAGACGCGGCACCAGCATCGGAACGCGGTGGCGATATTGCTGATAGGTCATGCCGAACTCGGCGATCAGATCGCGCTCCTCGAACTGCAGGGCGATCAGGATGTAGGCCGTGTTCGCGAGCGCGAACAGCAGATGGCCGGCGGTCATCTCGGGCGTAGCCCAGAACGCGAGCAGGAAACCCAGCATGATTGGGTGCCGCACGATCTTGTAGAGCAGCGGTGTTCTGAACGATTGACCTGGTATCTCGCTCCCGCGGAACGCGACGAAGGCCTGGCGGAGGCCGAACAGATCGAAATGATCGATCATGTGGGTGGAGGCGAACGCGATCAGCCAGCCGAGCCAATGCACGCCGATCAGCAACCAGGCCGCTATTCCGCTCGTTTGCCAGACCGGCGTCGGGATCGGACGCCACTGCCAGAACAGCAACAGCAGGATCAAGCTGGAAAGCAGCACATAGGTGCTGCGCTGGCAGGCCGCGGGGAGGAATTTGGCCGACCATCGTTTGAAGGCCGGCCGCGCCATCACGCTGTGCTGGATCGCAAACAGGCTCATCAGCAGCAGGTTGACGACGACGGCCACGCTCAGGTCCGTCGGGCTGCCGACATCGATCGACTTATCGATCGACATATCTATCGATTTGGGCACGACACAATTGCCGACGAAACCGAGCGCATAGAGAAATGAGACCGTGAAGATGACGTAGCTCACGATGGCGTAGAGCAGGATCAGGAGGCGCGAGATCATGTTTTTTCCTATTGTGCCTAATGCAGCCGTGCCGCATTCAGGAGCCTGAATTGCTCGCCCGCGAGCAGGCTCGATCTGCCCCGACTGCTATTGCCGGACCGTCCCCTGTGCGTCCCCCGGGGGCGCCGCAAGGGGAGGGAGGACTTTCATGACGGCTTTCTCGCTGGGGACATTCGGGTTCCCTGAGGTCCACGCCGGCGGCCGCCCGATCAAGTTGGCCTTGCGCAAGGGCCTCGCGCTGCTGATCTATCTCGCGGAGGCCAAGGGCGCTGTGGCCCGCGAAATCGTGGCGACGCTGCTGTGGCCTGAAACTGACCGCGAGACCGGCCTTGCGCGGTTGCGGCGGCTGCTTCACCGAATCGAGCTGACGCTCGGTCAGCAGGTGTTCGAGACCGACCGCACCAGTCTGCGATGGTCTCCGGCAGTCGCGCTGCAGGTCGATGCACATTTTTTCGAGAGCGCCTGCGATCGCGGTGACTTTGACGAAGCCTGCCAGACTTATCGGGGAGATTTCCTCGCAGGCTTCTCGCCGGAGGGCTGTCCGGAATTCGACGACTGGGCGTTCTTCCGCCGCGAGGCGCTGCGGGGACGGCTGATGCACGCGCTGGAGCGTCTGGTGCAGGACAAGACCGCTGCCGGAGACTACTTCGCCGCGACCGCGCATGCGACCCGTCTGGCCGAGCTCGATCCTTTGAGCGAGGTCTATGGCCGGCATCTGATCCGCAGCCTGCTGCTGGCGGGCGACCGCAGCGCGGCAGAGCGGCACCATGCGGCACTGACGCGGCGGCTGCGTGACGAGCTTGGTGTTACGCCGGAAGCCGAGACCGCGGCGTTGATGAGTCCTGCGGCGGCACACTCCGTACCAGCGACGCGCTACGTCAAGGGCGCCGGTGTGCATCTGGCGTATCAGACCTATGGCAGCGGTCCGCTCGACATCCTGGTCATGCCCGGCTTCGTATCGCATGTGGAACGCGCCTGGGAGCATCCGGCGAGCCGAACCTTTCTGGCCTCACTGACGAAGCTGGGGCGTCTGATCGTGTTCGATCGTCGCGGGATCGGGTTGTCCGACCGGGTTGGGTCGGCGCCTGATATCGACGTCACCGCGGAGGATATCGGCACCGTGCTGCGCGCCGCGGATGCGCGCCGCGTCGTGCTGTTCGGCGCATCCGAGTGCGGGCCGGCCTGCATCAAATTCGCCGTCGACGAGCCGCGTCTCGTGGCCGGACTCATCCTGTTCGGTGCATTGGCCAAGGGCTGCTGGTCGCAGGACTATCCGCACGCGTTGCGCGCCAGCCAGTACGACGCCTGGAGCAAGCACCTCATCGCGCAATGGGGAGGTCCGGTGGGGATTGAGACCTTCGCACCCAGCCTTGCCGGCGATCCCCAGGCCCGCGCATGGTGGGCGGGGCTATTGCGCGCGGCCTCCAGTCCCGGCGGCATCTCGGCCGTGCTCGAGGCGTTTCGCGACGCCGACGTGCGGCAGCTTTTGCCGCAAATTGCCATGCCGACATTGGTGTTGCATCGTCGGGACGACAAGGCCGTACGGATCGCGGCCGGCCGCGATGTGGCGAGCCGGATCAAAGGTGCGCAATTCGTCGAGCTCGACGGCAACGATCACTGGTTCTTCGCGGGCGATCAGCAGCCGGTGCTCGATGCGATCAGGGGATTTACGGAAGCATTGCCGAGGCGATGAGGCGAGGCACGTAAATCCGTAGCCCCGGTCATTGGCACGTTTCGTGCCTGCCAAAGTGGCACAAAAAAGCGTCGCGTCTATCCGCTGCCTCGAGGAAATGAGCCGGCGCGACATAGTCTTAGCCAAGGAGACCCTGACATGAAACGCGAAGACCTCACCGAGAAGCTGCTCGACATCAAGCGCGAGAAGGGCTGGAGCTGGAAATATATCTGCGAGAAGATCGGCGGCTATTCCGAGGTGCTGATAACAGGCGCGATCCTCGGCCAGATGAAACTGACGAAGCCGCAGGCGGCCAACGCCGGCGAACTGTTCGGCCTGTCGAAGGCGGAGACCGCCATGCTGAACGAGGTGCCGATGCGCGGCACCGGCACGCCGATGCCGCCGACCGACCCGCTGATCTACCGCTTCTACGAGATGGTGATGGTCAACGGCCCGGCCTGGAAGGCGCTGATCGAGGAGGAGTTCGGCGACGGCATCATGTCGGCGATCGACTTCGACATGGCGATCGAGCGCGTGGCGAATCCGAAGGGCGACCGCGTCAAGTTCACGATGAGCGGCAAATTCCTGCCGTACAAATATTACGGCGCCAGCGGCAACGTGCCGGAATATGGGTTCAAGGAGGGATAGCTGGTTGGCATTCCGGGGGCGCGTCGCAGACGTGGCCCCGGAATGATGCTTCGCCTTATTTCCCGGCCTTCACCTCGGCCGCCACCACCGCGATCAGCTCGTTCATTTTGGCGCGAATTGCCTGTTCGGTGACGGCCACGTTCTTGGCGGCGAAATCGGCCATGACCTTGCGCAGGACGTCGGCGTCACCGGCTTCCTCGAAATCGGCCGCGACCACCTCCTTGGCATAGGCCGTGGCGGCATCACCCGTGATGCCGAGCTTTTCGGCCGCCCACAGCCCGAGCAGCCGGTTGCGGCGGGCTTCCGCCTTGAATTTCTGCTCCTCGTCGAGGGCAAACTTCTTCTCGAAGCCTTCCTCGCGCTTGTCCAACGTGCTCATGCCTTTTCCAATTCCCTGCTGACTGGACCCGGCTGGCCCTCGTTGCGAGAGCCCCGGTGCATGCCTAGATAGGGGGCAGGAATCGGCAAAACAACGAGCCGTTAAGCCGCAGGCAAGGCGGTATAAGTTTGATGCCGGACGGCCGGATCGATTGTGCTGGGACAGCCAATCGGATAGGTTGCCTCAGGCTGGGTTCCCGTTCTGTTTTCTAGGGGTTCCGGGCCGTTCACGGCAGCTCCGCTGTGGGTCGTAGTCTCGTCAACCGGAGCACACCAAATACATGGATTTCAACAAAACACGGTACATCCCCATGAGCCGTCGGCGTCGCATTTATGAAGGCAAGGCAAAGGTTCTTTACGAAGGCCCGGAGCCCGGTACCCTGATCCAGCACTTCAAGGATGACGCCACCGCGTTCAATGCGAAAAAGCATCAGGTGATCGAGGGCAAGGGTGTCCTCAACAACCGGATCTCGGAGTACCTGTTTCAGCACCTCAACGACATCGGGGTGCCGACCCATTTCATCCGCCGCCTCAATATGCGCGAGCAATTGATCCGCGAAGTCGAGATCGTGCCGCTGGAAGTGGTGGTGCGGAACGTTGCCGCCGGCTCGCTGTCGCAGCGCCTCGGCATCGAGGAGGGCACGCAGCTGCCCCGCTCGATCATCGAGTTCTACTACAAGAACGACCAGCTCAACGATCCCATGGTGTCGGAAGAGCACATCACCGCTTTCGGGTGGGCGACACCGCAGGAGATCGACGACATCATGGCACTTGCCATCCGTGTCAACGACTTCCTCACCGGTCTCTTCCTCGGCATCGGCATCCGCCTCGTCGACTTCAAGATGGAGTGCGGCCGGCTGTTCGAGAACGAGATGATGCGGATCATCGTCGCCGACGAGATCTCGCCGGATAGCTGCCGCCTGTGGGACATCAAGTCGAACGAGAAGCTCGACAAGGACCGTTTCCGCAGGGATCTCGGTGGGCTGCTCGAGGCCTATACCGAAGTCGCCAAGCGTCTCGGCATTCTCATGGAGAACGAGCGTCCGGCCGGCTCCGGCCCGGTGCTGGTGAAGAGCTAAGAGGAATCTGACGTGAAGGCACGTGTTACCGTGACGTTGAAAACGGGCATCCTCGATCCGCAGGGCAAGGCGATCGAGGGTGCGTTGAAGTCGCTCGGCGTCGACGGCGTCGCCAGCGTCCGGCAGGGCAAGGTGTTCGACATCGAGCTCGCCGGCACGGACAAGGCGAAGGCGGAGGCGGCGTTGAAGGATGCCGCCGACAAGCTGCTGGCGAATACCGTGATCGAGAACTACCGGGTCGAGCTGATCGGGTGAACGGGACGGCTCACAGCCATCCGACCCGACGAAAACGCCAATACAGCGCGCCGCACGCCGTCAGCATCACGCCGAGCAGCGTGTAATAGCCGTACTCCCAGTCCAGCTCCGGCATGTGCTTGAAATTCATGCCGTAGATGCCGGCAAGCGCGGTCGGGATCGCGATGATCGCGAGCCAGGAGGCAAGTTTCTTGGAGACCGCCGTCTCCTGGGCCTGGCCGACCAGCAGGCTCGCTTCGAAGGCGAAGGCCAGCACCTCGCGCATGGAATCGATCCGCTCCTGGATGTTGCGGACGTGGTCGGTGACGTCGCGGAACAGCGGCTGCATCGTCGCGCGCACCATCGCAAGCTCGTCGTGCTCCAGACGGCGGCAGACCTCCACCAGCGGCCCGATCGCGGTCCTGAGCCGCAAGAGGTCGCGGCGCAGCATATAGAGCCGCTCGATCTGCGCCTTGCTGATCGCCTTGGAGAGCACGTCATCCTCGATGCTCTCGACCTCTTCGTGAATGCTCTCGAGCACGGGCGAGTAGTTGTCGACGATGAAATCGAGGATGGCGTAGAGGATGTAGTCCTCGCCGCGCGCGAGCGCTCGCGGGCAGCTTTCGCAACGTTCGCGCACCGGCGTGTAGGATGTCGACGCGCCGTGGCGCACCGAGACCAGATAGCCTTCGCCAACGAAGATGTGCGTCTCGCCGAAGGCGATCCGGCCCTCGATCAGTTGCGCGGTTCGCGCCACGATGAACAGGGCCTCGCCATATTGCTCGATCTTCGGTCTCTGATGGGCGTGGTTGGCGTCCTCGATGGCAAGCTCGTGCAGGTCGAACTGCTTCTGCACCGCGCTGAGCAGCGCCATGTCGGGCTCGTGCAGCCCGATCCAGACCACGTGGCCGGGCTTCGCCCGCCAGCTCGAGGCCTCGCTGATGGCAATATTGGCGACGCGCCGGCCGTCGACATAGGCACCGGCGGCGATCACGCCCTCGGTGGACACCGGCTCGGAGAGGGATGCGGGCAGCGAGGGGACATTCATGGCTTTAATCCCGGGCGAATCGATCGGCCGATGGCGGGCTATGGCCTGTGCACAACGCTCGCGGCCGAGGCTAGCACTGGTAAAATCCCCGTCAAATGGATATGTCTGCTCACGATTTGGCAGCCGTGCCAGCCCCATTCAATCTTCGTTCGGAACCTCTGCCATGAAAGCCGCCATCCTCGTCTTTCCCGGAATCAACCGCGAGCGCGACATGGCGCGTGCCTTGAGGCTGATCTCGGGCAGCGAGCCCGCGATGGTGTGGCATGCCGAGACGTCGCTGCCTGATGGCACCGACCTCGTGGTGGTGCCCGGCGGGTTCTCCTATGGCGATTATCTGCGCTGCGGCGCGATTGCGGCGCGGGCGCCGGTGATGGACGCGGTGCGCGACTATGCGGCCAAGGGCGGCCTCGTGCTCGGCGTCTGCAACGGTTTTCAGATCCTCTGCGAGTCCGGCCTCTTGCCTGGCGTCCTGATGCGCAATGCGCGGCTGAAATTCATCTGCCACGACGTGCATCTGCGCGTGGAGCGCTCCGACACGCCATTCACGCGCGGCTACAATGCCGGGCAGGTGATCCGCGTGCCCATCGCGCATGGCGAGGGCAATTATGCGGCGGACGCGGAGACCATCAAGCGGCTCGAAGGCGAGGGTCGCGTCCTTTACCGCTATTGCTCGGCTGACGGCGCGATCGACGATATCAGCAACATCAACGGCGCCGCGCAATCCATCGCCGGCATCGTCAACGACAAGGGCAACGTGCTCGGCATGATGCCGCATCCGGAAAACCACGTCGAAGACATCATGGGCTGCACCGACGGTCGCGGCCTGTTCGCCGGCCTCACCGCGCATCTCGAAAAAGCCGCGTGATTGCGTTCGTGCTGAAGCGGCTGCCGGCCGCTGTCGCCGTCGTTGCGTTCGCGACGGCCGCGTTCGCACAGGATTTCCCCAAGCGACCCGTCACCATGATCGTGCCGTTCGCGGCCGGCGGCACGTCCGACGTGATCGCGCGCACGGTTGCCGAGCAGATGGGCATCGCGCTCGGCCAGACCATCGTGATCGAGAACGTCGCCGGCGCCGGCGGATCGACCGCACTGGCGCGCGCCTCCCGTGCCGAGCCTGACGGCTACACCATTGCGATCGGCAATGCCGGCACCAACGCCGCGACTTACACGATCTATCCAAAGCTGCCGTTCACGCCGGACTCCTTCGTGCCGATCGCCATGGTGGCGAAGACGTTCGGCATCATCGCCGTGCGCAAGGATTTTCCGGCAAAGGACCTGAAAGAGTTCATCGCCTACGCCAAGGCCAATCCGGGCAAGGTCAATCTCGGCCATGCCGGCGTCGGGTCCTCGAACTACCTGATCTGCAAGAGCTTCGTCACAGCCGCCGGGATCGACGCGACGCTGGTCGGCTATCGCGGCGCCGCCCCCGCGCTCACGGATGCGATCGGCGGCCAGATCGACGGCGTCTGCGATGCGGCAGCCTCGGTCTCGCAGTCGATCAACGAGAAGCTGGCGCGCGGGCTCGTGGTCGGCTCGACCGTGCGGCTCGCGACCCTGCCGGATCTGCCGACGTCGGCCGAAGCCGGCCTGCCCGAATTCGAGGCGCAGGGCTGGAACGGCCTGTTCGCGCCCAAGGGCACTCCGCCGGCGGTCATTGCCAAGTTGAATGCCGCCGCGCGTACGGCCGTGGAAACCGACGCGGTGAAGAAACGGTTCGCCGACCTCTCGACCGTGGCCCCCGATGCCGACGAGCACACGCCCGAGGTGCTGCAGAAGCTCGTGACGCGCGACGTCGAGAAGTATCGCAAGATGCTGGCGGACGACGCCAAGCAATAACGCGAGACTCCTGAGCGTTGGCATCATCGCCACCGAGAACGCTTTACCCCGCAGCAGGAATGCGGGCGACCACCTTGATCTCGAAGTCAAATCCGGCAAGCCAATTCACTCCGACTGCCGTCCAGTTCGGATAGGGTGCCTCCCCGATCTCCGCAGCGCGAATTGCCATCACCTTTTCGATTTGCGTGGCCGGATCGGTATGGAACGTGGTGACGTCCACCACATCGTCCAGCGTGCATCCGGCCGCTGCGAGAACGGCACGCAGATTGGCAAACGCGCGTCGGACCTGGTCCTCAAACACCGGTTCGGGCGAGCCGTCCTCGCGACTTCCAACCTGCCCGGAGACGAAGAGCAGGTCGCCGGACCGGATCGCGGCAGAATAGCGGTGCGCTTCATACAGAGCGTGGCGGCCGGCCGGGAAGATTGCGTCGCGCTTGGGCATGTCTGGATCCTTGATTGATGGAATGGCGGTCGCAGCTGTGGTGGGCAGGGCCTGCCACTGGATTTCCGTGAGCTGTTCATATACGTAGCGTATGTGGAATATGGCTCACATACGGACCGTATGTCAATAGGGTCGGCAAATGGAGTTGGGAAGCATGGCGAAGGGGAAGCGCGCCGAGGCGATGGCGGAAAGTCGGGCCAAGCTCATCCGCGCGGCGCGCAGGGCGTTTGCCACCCAGGGCTATGCAGCTGCGTCGATGGACGAGCTGACTGCTTCAGTCGGACTGACGCGGGGCGCGCTGTATCACAACTTCGAAGACAAGAAGGGGCTGCTCTGGGCCGTCGTTGAGCAGATCGACAGCGAAATGGCGGAACGGCTCCGCACGGCCCGCGAGCAAGCGCCGAGCTTGTGGCAAGGACTGCTTGCAGAGGGGACCGCCTATATCGAGATGGCGCTCGATCCTGAAATTCAGCGCGTCATGCTTCTGGATGGACCGGCCGTGCTCGGTGATCCATCCAAGTGGCCCGGCGAGAATGCCTGTCTTGAGATTACCATGCGAACCATTCGGTCGCTGATCGAACAGGGGATTGTGAAGCCCGTCGATGTCGAAGCGGCGGGACGCTTGCTGAACGGGGCTGCGCTGAGCGCAGCGCTGTGGGTCGCCGCAGCCGACGATCCGCCAGGCGTCCTGACCAAGGCCGTTGACGCCTTCCAAGCGTTGGCGAGCGGATTGTTGCGCAAGCCGCATTGAGCGCCTCGTGCCGAACGGCGGAAGCAGCGGGTCACCGCAGCTTCAACCGCTCCGTCGGCACCGTCATCGCGGCGACGCCCGCCATGACCAGCACCAGTCCCAGCGCCAGGTTCGAGGGCACGCTCTCACCGAGCAGCAGCACGGAGAGGCCGACGCCGATCGGGATGCGCAAATAGCCTTGCGCGTTCGTCGTCAGGGTGCCGAGCCGTCCCAGGCAGATGTAGAACAGCATCAGCCCCAACGCGCTGGAGACTATGCCCATGACAATGGTGGCTGTGATCGCGGTCGGCGTCGGGTGCAGCGTCCAGGGCTGGTCGACGATCAGCGAAGGCGGCAGCAGCACGAGGCCGCCGAACAGCAGCGAGCCGGCTGCCACCACCATCGGATCGTATTCGGACAGCCGCAGGCCGAAGATCGTGGCGCAGGCGAACGAGATGGTGGCGAGCAGGATAGCGATCTCCGCCACGATCTCGCTGCCGAAGCCGCGCAGCGCATCCAGGCCCACGATGACGATGGTGCCGGCGAGGCCGAGGAGCGCGCCCAAGAGCTTCAACAGCGTTGCCGGCTCGTGACGCGTGATCAGGGAGGTGATCAGGAAGGCGAAGATCGGCGTGGTCGAGGCCAGCACCACCGTGTTCGACGCCGGCACATATTGCTGAGACCAGGTGATGATCAGGAACGGAAAGGTCGAGTTGATCAATTGCTGGGTCGCGAACAACTTCCACGCCTTGGCGTCGGTCGGGATCCTGACGCCGCGCATCCACAGGATCGCGAACAGGAAGGCGGCCGCGATCAGCGAGCGCGCCGAGATGAAGGTCACGGGCGGGATCGTATCCAGCGCGAGCTTCGCCAGCGGATAGGTTGAACTCCAGCAGCAGGCCAGCGCGAACAGCAGCGCATAGTCGCGCCAGTTGCGCGCGCCTGTGGCGGGCATGGACGGCAATTGCGAGACTGTGGCCCGCCCCGTCGGCGATGTGCTCTGCGGCACCTTGATGTTGCTCCCCGGCGCGACAGCGCTGGACACAAGTCTGGGCGAGGGGGCGCCAAAAGGGAAGGCGGCGAGCTATGCGTTTGGCTGCGGTGCCGGCTTCCGCTTCACCCGCTTGATTGTGCCGGAGAAGGTGAAGAGAGGCCGCCCGCCTGATGTCAGCTTGCCGCGCAGGAAGATCAGCGAGCCGCCGGCGCGGGAGACCTCGCCGACGCATTCGATCAGCTCGCCTTCGCGCGCCGCGTCGAGGAAGTCGCAGGCGAAATTGGTGGTCACCGCCGGCCCATCCAGTTCGTGGGTGGCGATCGCGAACAGGCAATAGTCGGCAAACGCCATGAAGCAGCCGCCATGGACGTTTCCGGAGCCGTTGAGGTGCTTTTTCTCGACCCGGAACGCCGAGCGGACGCTGCCGTCGTCCTCGATCTTGTGCCAGAACGGGCCGATATGGCTCTCAAAACTGTCACGAATCCAGGTTCGCCAGCCTTGGAATTCCCCATCGGTGGCGACGTGGAGGTCGGGGCGGCGAGGCGGGGGCGCTTTGGTCAATTCATGCAAGGAAATGGGCCTTCAATTGCGGGTCTTTTGTCCTTAAATCCGATCTGTCCGCGCTGTGCAATTCCTGTTCCCGCAGCCCCCAGCCGCAAAACGTGGGACAGCGGGAAAATGCGCCATAAAGGGCTTTTCCAAGCCGTCCGATGTTCCTAAGAACGGCCAACCGCCGTCGAAAGCCCAAATTCCATGAAGAACGAACCCAAGATCACCCCCGAGCTGATTGCCGCCCACGGGCTCAAGCCCGACGAGTATGAGCGCATTCTCAAGCTGATCGGGCGGGAGCCGACCTTCACCGAGCTCGGCATCTTCTCGGCGATGTGGAACGAGCACTGCTCGTACAAATCCTCGCGCCTCCATCTGAAGGGCTTGCCGACCAAGGCGCCCTGGGTGATCCAGGGCCCGGGCGAGAATGCCGGTGTGATCGACATCGGCGACGGCCAGGCCGTGGTCTTCAAGATGGAGAGCCACAACCACCCGAGCTACATCGAGCCTTACCAGGGCGCGACCACCGGTGTCGGTGGCATCTTGCGCGACGTTTTCACCATGGGCGCGCGGCCGATCGCCTGCCTCAACGCGCTGAGCTTTGGCGCACCGGAGCATGCCAGGACGCGGCATCTCGTCTCCGGTGTCGTCGCTGGCGTCGGCGGCTACGGCAACTCGTTCGGCGTGCCGACGGTCGGCGGCCAGGTCCGTTTCCACACCCGCTATGACGGCAACATTCTCGTCAACGCGATGGCGGTCGGCCTCGCCGATACCGACAAGATCTTCTATGCCGCCGCCTCCGGCGTGAACATGCCGATCGTCTATCTCGGCTCCAAGACCGGCCGCGACGGCATCCACGGCGCCTCGATGGCCTCGGCCGAGTTCGACGACAAGTCCGAAGAGAAGCGTCCGACCGTGCAGGTCGGCGATCCCTTTGCCGAAAAGCTGCTGTTAGAGGCTTGTCTCGAGATCATGGAGAAGGGCTGCGTCATCGCGATCCAGGACATGGGCGCGGCGGGCCTGACCTGTTCGGCGGTGGAGATGGGCGCCAAGGGCGACCTCGGCGTCGATCTCGATCTCGACGCGGTGCCGACGCGCGAGATCGGCATGAGCGCCTACGAGATGATGCTCTCGGAGAGCCAGGAGCGCATGCTCATGGTGCTCAAGCCCGAGAAGGAGAAAGAGGCCGAGGCGATCTTCAAGAAGTGGGGCCTCGATTTCGCCGTGGTCGGCTACACCACGCCGAGCAAGCGCTTCGTGGTCAAGCATGGCGGTGACGTCATGGCCGATTTGCCGATCAAGGAGCTCGGCGACGAGGCGCCGCTCTATGATCGCCCGCATGTCCCCTCCGCCGCGCTGCCGGTCGTGCATGCGCGCGAGGTGGCGGCGCCGATGGGTCTCGGTGCCGCGCTCAAAAAGCTGATCGGCACGCCCGATATGTGCAGCAAGCGCTGGGTCTGGGAGCAGTACGACCACGTCATTCTCGGCAACACCATGCAGCGTCCCGGCGGCGATGCCGCGGTGGTGCGCGTGCAGGACGGCCCGAAGGGCTTGGCGCTGACCGTCGACGTGACGCCGCGCTATTGCGAGGCCGATCCGTTTGAAGGCGGCAAGCAGGCGGTGGCGGAAGCCTGGCGCAACATCACCGCGGTTGGCGGCAAGCCGCTTGCGATCACCGACAATCTCAATTTCGGCAATCCTGAGCGGCCCGAGATCATGGGCCAGTTCGTCGGCTGCCTGAAGGGCATCTCGGAAGCCTGCCGTACGCTCGACTTCCCGGTCGTGTCCGGCAACGTCTCGCTCTACAACGAGACCAACGGCCGCGCGATCTTGCCGACGCCCTCGATCGGCGGCGTCGGCCTGCTCGATGATTTCACCAAGTCCGCGTCACTCGCCTTCAAGGCCGAAGGCGAGGCGATCCTCCTGATCGGCGAGACTCATGGCTGGCTCGGCCAGTCCGTTTACTTGCGCGACATCTGCGGTCGCGAGGAGGGCGCGCCGCCGCCGGTCGACCTCGCGGCTGAGAAGCGCAACGGCGACTGCGTGCGCGGCATGATCCATGCGGGCACCGCGACCGCCGTGCACGATCTGTCCGACGGGGGCCTGCTGATCGCGCTGGCCGAGATGGCGATGGCGGGCGGCATCGGCGCCAAACTGCTCGCGGCGCCGACCTCCTTGGTGCCTCAGGCCTATTGGTTCGGCGAGGACCAGGCGCGCTATCTCGTCACCGTGCCTGAAACCGAGGCCGGCCGCGTGCTCGCCAAGATGCGCGGCTGCGAGGTGCCCTGCGTGCGGATCGGCACCACCGGCGGCGACGCGATCGCGATCGCGGGCGAGGCGCCTGTAACGATCGAGGCGCTGCGGACCTCGTTCGAGCGCTGGCTGCCGGAATATATGGGCGGGAAGGCAGCCTGAGGGGCTGAACCGGTAGCCCGGTTGAGCGAAGCGATATCCGGGTCTTTGTCGTGAGGTTTCCCGGATATCGCTACGCTCATCCGGGCTACGGGTATCGCGCCTCACAACACGTGCGACGCTCCCGGAATCTTCCGTAAGGCCGCCGTCAGACCCCAGCTCAGGATCACCGTAAGCACGAAGCCGATCGTAGCTTTCACGATCGCCGGCAGGCTGTAGTCGAACAACGCGTACTGGATCCACAACGCGATCGGGTAGTGCACCAGGAAGATGCCGTAGGCATCCGCCTGCATGCGGTCGAGCAGGTTCGGGCCCGGCGACTTCTTGTGCAGGAAGAACGCGAGAATCGCGAGCAGGATCGAGCTTGAGAACAGCACGAAGAACGTACCGTAGATCGCCTGATACCAGTGCGGTTGTGGGTCGGGATTACCGAGGATATCGCGCTTGATGTAGATCATGCCCCACATCAGGCAGTAGGCGATCAGCGTGGCGATCACCCACAGCCAGCGCTGTTTCGGCAACTGCCCGCCGGCGCTGAGGATGCCGCGATCGAAGTTGGCCGCTCCAACGCTGACGCCGATAAAGAAATAGGCGAAGTAGAGCAGGATGCGGCTCGCCTGCACCGAGAACGGCCCGAGCTCGAACCATTTGCTGCCGCCGAAATAGAGCAGCGCCGGCACGTAGGCGATTGCCGTGACGACGACGAGCAGCAGCCAGAATACGGCCGGCTGGTCGAATCCGCGCAGCGACACCCGGTTGCCCGGGTCGACCAGATGCGCGGAGACCCGGTAGAGCAGGCTCGCGGTCAGGTCGAATGCCAGCAGCACCCACACGAACCAGATCGGGCCGCTCGGCCACGGGCCAACCGTGATCGTCTTCCACCAGAACGCCGTGAAGCTCAGCCCGGGATCGTGCCGCAGCGCGATCGCGTAATAGGCGAGCGGGATGACGGTGAACGCCGCGATCGCGAACGGCAGCCCGAGCCGCAACAGGCGGTCGCGGAGAAAGACAGACGGTGCCTTGCGGGCGATACCGGGCCAGGTGAACAGTCCCGACAGGAAGAAGAACATCGCCATGAAGAAGCTGTCGGTGGCCAGCACGACCACGTCGAAACCGGCCCAGGACGCCGGATCGGTGTGCCCGAAATAGGTGTAGGGAATCACGGCGTGGTGCAGCAGCACCACCAGCGTCAGGAAGGTGCGGGCGCGATCGAGCGACAGATTGCGCGCCTTGGCCCTCGGCGCCGCGTGCGCCTCTGCCCCGATCGTCGCTGAATGTGACATCGTCATCGTAGCCGCGCCGGTCGCGCTTCTGTCCCGCCCGGACTTTGCCGCCGGGAACCGGATTCAGCAAGGGTCGTTTGGGACGCCCGCAGGTCCCTGAGACCGCCAGGAACCAGTTCCCTGCGACGAAGTTAGCGTTCGCCAAAAGGGCTTGAGGACCGCGGCAGGCGGTACAATTTCGGAGCTGGCGATGACGATCCTGAAATGGGCACTGATCTTCTTACTTGTCTCGATCGTAGCCGGCGTGCTCGGCTTCACCGGCATCTCGGCCGCCTCCGCCGACATCGCCCGCTTCCTGTTCTACGTGTTCGTCGCGATCTTCCTGGTGCTGCTGATCCTGGGGCTGACGATATTCAGGGCGTAGCGGGGCGCTGCCACGCGCACAGTCGTCATGCCCGGGCTTGCCGTCTTCGCTGAAGTTTCGCCGGCCCAACACCTATAGCCCGGCGGAGCCGGGTGCCGGGCATCCACGTTGTTCTGTATCCGCGATTGCCCAAAAACGTGGATGGCCGGGACGAGCCCGGCCATGACGGAAGCAGCTACCCCACTTCCTCGATCTTCACCTTGTCCGGATAGAAGGCGAGATGGCCCGAAATCTCGGTCATCGCGGGAAAGGGTGCCTCATAGGTCCAGATCGCGTTGTCCAGTGTCTTGCCGTCCGCCTTGACGCTGTAATAGCTCGCATCCCCCTTGTAGGGGCAGTGGGTGACGCGGTCGGTGCGCTCCAGCAGCGCCATGTTGGCGTCCTGTCGCGGCACATATTGCACCGCCGGATATTTCGCCTCTTTCAGCGTCAGCGCCTTTGTGGTCTCGGCGATCACGATATCGCCGGCCGTGACGCGGACGCGCCGGGGATTTGGGGTGATGGTGATGGGGTGGTCGGGCCCTGGAAGCTTCATGATTTCACGCCTTTTTCGATCACTCTGCCGCGCGCGGCACTTTGTCGTGGCTTTATCCAGATCGGATCACCGATATAGTGCCGGAAGGCGTGACGTAGAAGGCCGTTCACGCTAAGTTTGGCCGCGCCGGAAGGTTGGCTTTGTAGAACCGGACCCCGGCAGCGATTCGACGACAAGACTGATTGCAGCCGAGACAGGAGCACGACCCGAATGCCAATGGACGCCCACGATATCGAGGCGATGATCAAGGCAGCGATCCCCGATGCCGAGGTGACCATCCGTGACCTCGCCGGGGACGGCGATCACTATGCCGCGACCGTGATCTCGGAGACCTTCCGCGGCAAGTCCCGCGTCCAGCAGCACCAGATCGTCTATCAGTCCCTCCGCGGCCAGATGGGCGGCGTGCTGCATGCGCTGGCGCTGCAAACCGGGGTGCCGGGCGCTTGATCTGATCGTGACGGGGTGATGACGATGGCTGCGGACAATCCGCGCGGCGCGATGTTTCGCGTCATCCTGCCAAACCAGCACAGCCGCGTCACTAATGCCGAGCTGTTCTTCGACCTGGTCTTCGTTTTCGCGATCACGCAGGTCTCGCACACACTGCTGCACCATTTCACGCCACTCGGTGCGGTGCACGTCGCGGTGCTGTTTCTCGCGGTATGGTGGGTGTGGGTCTACACCGCCTGGGTCACCAACTGGCTCGATCCCGAGCTGACGCCGGTCCGCATCCTGATCTTCCTGATGATGCTGGGCGGCCTCGTGCTGTCGACGACGATCCCGACCGCCTTCGAGGGGCGGGGTCTGTGGTTTGCGATCGCCTACGCGACGATGCAGGTCGGGCGCACCGCCTTCTGGATGTTTGCAACGCCGCGGCATCGAACTGCGGTCCGGCACAATGCGATCCGCATCCTGACCTGGCTCTCGGTCTCCGCAGTGTTGTGGATCGCGGGCGGCCTCGCCCATGACGAGGCGCGGCTATGGTTCTGGATCGTGGCGCTGACGATCGAATATGTCTCGCCGGCGGTGCGCTTCTGGGTCCCGAAACTGGGCTTCTCGTCGGTCGAGGCCTGGGCGGTCGAGGGCGGCCACATGGCCGAGCGCTGCTCGCTGTTCGTCATCATCGCGCTTGGCGAGGCCGTCGTCGTCAACGGCGCGACGTTCGCCGAGCTTGACTGGACCGCGAACAACATTCTGGCCTTCGTCTCCGCGCTGGTCGGCAGCATCGCGATGTGGTGGGTCTATTTCCACAAGGGCGCCGAGGCCGGCGCCGAGCGCATCTCGAGATCCGCCGAATCCGGCCGCTTGGCGCGGCTCGCCTATACCTATCTGCACATGCCGATCGTCGCCGGCATCATCCTGACCGCGGTCTCCGATGAGCTGGTGCTGAAGCATCCGGTCGGCCATTCCGATATCAGGACCGTCGTCAGCACGATCGGCGGTCCCTTGCTGTTCCTGGTCGGTACCATCCTGTTCAAGCACGCGATCCGCGGCTTCCTCCAGCTGTCGCACGGCATCGGCATCATTCTGCTTGTGGTGCTGTGGTGGTTCGCCGCCGAACTGTCCCCGCTATGGCTGTCGGTCGCCGCGACGGTGATCATGATCATTGTTGCGGTATGGGAGTCGATCTCGCTGGGATCGACGGTGGAAGAGGCTGGGGAGCATTGAGCCGGCGCCATTGGCGCCGGAGCGCTTACTCCGCCACCTCCAGCGCGTGCACCGAGAACATCTTCGCCGCATCCGTCCAGCTCTCGCGCACCCGCCAACCCGCGCCTTGCGCCAGCGTCGCGAAGCGCTCGATGCTGTATTTGTAGCTGTTCTCGGTGTGGATGCTCTCGCCCGCGCGGAACGAAAAGCTGGTGCCGAGCAGGCGCACGGTCTGGCTCTTCTTGCTGATCAGGTGCATCTCGATGCGGTGCCGCTCGCGATTGTAGATCGCGCGATGGGTGAAGGCGGAAAGGTCGAAATTGCCGCCGAGCTCGCGGTTGATCCGCACCAGCACATTGAGATTGAAGCGCGCGGTGACGCCGGCGGCATCGTTATAGGCCTCGTGGAGCAGGCGCTCCTCCTTCTCGAGATCGGCGCCGATGATGATCTGCGCGCCGCGGCCCAGAATGGCGCGTGCGCTCTTCAGGAAGGCCTGCGCTTCATGCGGCTCGAAATTGCCGATGGTCGAGCCTGGGAAGAACCCGACCTTGGGCATGGTCGCCACCGCCTTGGGCAGCTCGAACGGCGTGGTGAAGTCGGCCGCCACCGGGTAGATGCCGAGTGACGGAAAATCCCGCTTCAGTCCGTTTGCCTGCGCCGTCAGGAAGTCGCCGGAGATGTCGACGGGCACATAGGCCGCGAACTTGCAGTGGTTGAGCAGCAGGCGGACCTTTGTGGTCGCGCCTGCGCCGAATTCGACGAGGGCCGCGTGCTCCGGAATGATTTTCGCGATCTCGCTGCCGCGCTCCTTCAGGATCGCTAGCTCCGTGCGCGTCGGGTAATATTCCGGCAGCCGCGTGATGGCCTCGAACAATTCAGATCCGGCCGCATCGTAGAAATATTTCGGCGACAGCTTTTTAGGCTGCTGCGACAGGTCCTCGATGGCCTCGCGGGCAAAGGCGGTGGTCTGTTCGTCGGGAAGATGGGCTTCGGCCAAGGCGCTAGCGTGCACATTCATGATACTCTCCTGAACGCGCTGTCCGGCGCGCATTTGTCGTCGGATGAGAATTTTACTCGTAGTCGGCGAGCCGCAGTCCCGTGAATTGCCAGCGGTGGTGCGGATAGAAGAAGTTGCGATAGGTGATACGGCTGTGCCCCTCCGGAGTTGCAAGCGAAGAGCCGCGCAGCACCAGCTGGTTGACCATGAACTTGCCGTTGTATTCGCCGAGCGCGCCTTCGATCGCGCGATAGCCGGGATAGGGCGAGTAGGACGATCGCGTCCACTGCCAGACGATGCCGAAGGCATCGTTGAGCTGGCCCGAGCGGGCCGCGACCTCCCATTCCATCTCGGTCGGCAGATGTTTTCCGGCCCAGCGCGCAAAGGCGTCAGCCTCGTAATAGCTGACGTGGCAGACGGGCGCGTCGGGATCGACCGGCTTGAGGCCGGCCGGCGTCATCACATGCCATTGGCCGTCGATCTCGCGCCAATGACCGGGGCAGTCCCAGCCCTCGTTGTTCACGGCCGCAAAACCGTCCATCAGCCACAGCGTTGCGGTCCGGTAGCCCCCGTCACGCATGAAGGCGAGCCATTCGCGATTGGTGACGAGATTGCGTGCGAGCTTGACCGGGCCGACGAGGGCGCGGTGTGCCGGCTTCTCGTTGTCGAAATGAAAACTATCATCGACGTGACCGACGGTGTGGATGCCTTCGTTCAGCGTCAGCCAATCCTCGCTGGCCGGCGTCGCGGCCGGGAAGCGCCAGTCCGGATCATAGGCCGGCGGGATCGGGTTCTGCGCGAAGGCGTGCAGGATGTCGGTGAACATCAATTCCTGATGCTGCTGCTCGTGATTGAGGCCGACCTCGACCAGCGGCGCGATCTCGCGAAGCTTGTCCTCGCCGGCGTCGCGGAGGAATTTCACGACGGCAGCGTCGACATGTTTTCGATAAGCGCCGACCTGATCGGCGCTCGGACGGGTGATGTCGCCGCGGTGATTGCGGGAATGGCGCGGACCGGCGCTGACGTAATAGGAATTGAACAGGAAGGCGAAGTCAGGGTGAAAGGGCCGGTAGCCCGCACAGTGCTCGCCGAGCACGAACTGCTCCCAGAACCACGTGGTGTGCGCTCTGTGCCATTTCGTCGGGCTCGCATCCGGCATGGACTGGATCTGCTGGTCCTCCGGCGACAGTGGCGCGGCCCGGCGCTCCGTCTCGTCGCGAACGGCGAGAAACGCGTCTTCCAGCCTCTGGGCAAGGCCGCCCAAATCGACCGACAGTGACGGAGCGGGGGCCGGAGCGGAGGCTTGTTTCGTCACGTTTTTCTCCAGACAGGACAAGAGAACGTTGTTGGTGTGGACGGGTTCCAAAACGCCGGGTTCGTCCTAGATAGGGGCTCCGTGACGGTATGAAAGTCCTCCCTGACGATGATATTCGTGGCATCATGCAATGGGCCGGTGCAGCCGAGAGCGGTCCACAAGAGGCAGCTCGCCGCCATTTTACTTTGGATGCACAACGGTTTGGGCTACATATATACCCAGGTATCGGGTTAGATCGGCGGAGCCAGCCCGAAGCAATTGGAGTGGGCTCCGCCCCATAAGGACACGGATATGAGCATCGAGGAATTCATCGCCAACGAAGTGAAGTCGAACGACGTGGTTCTGTTCATGAAGGGCACACCGCAATTTCCGCAGTGCGGGTTCTCCGGCCAGGTCGTCCAGATCCTCGACCACATCGGCGTCGGCTATAAGGGCCTCAACGTTCTCGAATCCGCCGAACTGCGCAACGGCATCAAGGACTATTCGAACTGGCCGACCATTCCGCAGCTCTATGTGAAGGGCGAGTTCGTCGGCGGCTGCGACATTGTCCGCGAGATGTTCCAAGCCGGTGAATTGCAGCAGCTCTTCTCCGAAAAGGGCGTCGCTGTCGCGGCCTGATACGTGACCCAGCTGACGCGCCGGATCGGCGGCGCGGAGCTCAAGGTCATCGTTGCTGACATCACCACGCTGAGCGTTGACGCCATCGTCAACGCGGCCAACACGTCGCTCCTGGGTGGGGGCGGCGTGGATGGCGCGATCCATCGGGCGGCCGGGCCCGAGCTTCTAGCCGAGTGCCGGAAGCTCGGAGGATGCCCGACCGGCGATGCCAAGATCACGAAGGGCTACCTTCTCCCTGCGCGTCATGTCATCCATGCAGTCGGTCCGGTCTGGCACGGCGGCACTCGCGGTGAGGCAGAGGCGCTGGGCTCCTGTTATCGCCGTGCACTTGAGCTCTGCGGGGCCAATCAGCTGACCTCCGTGGCGTTCTCCGCGATTTCGACCGGGGTTTACGGCTTTCCAGCCGACCAGGCCGCGAAGATTGCGATCCATGCGACCATTGAGGCTCTGCCGGCCGCGCCGCTGGTCGTCGACGTCATATTTTGCTGTTTCTCGGAAAGGAGCGCGGCTCTGCACGCGGACGCTTTGGCGCGGTACGGCGGCCCTTGTGCCTGATGACGTGGTCGGTACACTCCGCCGGGCCATGTTCCGGGGAGGGGATATGATTTCACAGTCTGGACTGCGCGCGCTTGTCTGCGCCGCGCTTGTATCGTTAGGTACGATGTCGTTCGCGCGGGCGGAGGGCACCTACGAGATTCCGGCCGGCGCGCATTTCAATCCGGACAAGCTCGCGAGGATCACCGAGTTCTTCAAGAACGAGGTCGCGACCGGCAAGATCGCAGGGGCAAACGTCCTCATCAAGCAACATGGCAAGCCCGTCTACCACGAAGTCTTCGGCGTGCAGGACGCCGTCAGCAAGGCGCCGATCACCGACAAGACGATCTTCCGCCTGTTCTCGATGAGCAAGGCGATCACTTCCGTCGTTGCAGTGAAGTTGATCGAGGAAGGTACGATCAAGCTCGACGATCCCGTCTCGAAATACATTCCCTCCTTCGCCAATGTGAAAGTCGGCGTCGAGAAGAAGGCCGAGGACGGCACCAAGTCGCTCGAGCTCGTGCCGCCCAACCGGCCGATGACGGTGCACGATTTGATGACGCACACCTCGGGCGTCACCTACGGCTTCTATGGCGACAGCCTGGTCCGCAAGGCCTATCGCGACGCCAACATCTATGCCGGCGATTTCGACCTCGCGGAGTTCGCCGAGCGCATCGCAAAACTGCCGCTGCACAACCAGCCGGGCGCGCTGTGGCAATACGGCCATTCCACCGACATCCTGGCGCGGGTCATGGAAGTCGCGGCCGGCAAGCCGCTCATCGAGATCGAACGGGAGAAGCTGCTCGACCCGCTCGGCATGGTCGACACCGGCTTCTTCGTCACCGATCCCGAGAAGCAGAAGCTGCTGGCGCAGCCGGTCCCGAACGACAGCGATTTCCGGGTCGGGCGGATCAACGATCCGACGGTCGTCAAGAAGATCCAGTTCGCCAGCGGCGGTATGGTCACGACCATGGCCGATTATGAGCGCTTTACGCAGATGCTGCTCCAGGGCGGCAATCTCGACGGCAAGACGATTCTCAAGCCCGAGACGTTCAAGCTGATGGTGACTGACCAGATCGGCCCCAAGTCGGGCGTCGATCGCGATTATTTTTATTTCCCCGGCGACGGTTTTGGTTTCGGTCTCGGACTTGCGGTGCGCACCGACCCCGGCAACGCAAAACCGCCGCCGCCCGGCGATCTCGGCGAATTGAAATGGGATGGCGCCTCCGGCTGCTATTTCGTGGTCGACCCCAAGCAGGACATGTTCTTCGTGCTGCTGGAGCAGACCCCGACCGAGCGCCAGCGCGTGCAGCGAACATTGAAGCAGCTGGTTTATGAAGCGATGGAGAATTGACATGTTCGGGCGCCGCGCATTGATCGCGGCGCTCGTCCTTCTCGCCGGCGGCATCGTTGCGAAGGCAGGTTCCGAGAGACCTGCGGTCCACACGCTCTCGCCCGCGGGGCTGGCGAAGGTTTCCGACTACATCCGCAACGAGGTGGCCACCGGCAAGATCCCCGGAGCCATCCTGCTGCTTCAGCAGCACGGCAAGCCGGTCTATTATCAGAATTTCGGCGTCCGCGACGTCGCGACCGAACTCTCGATGAGCGCGGACACGATCTTCCGCCTCTACTCGATGTCGAAGCCGGTTACCTCAGTCATGGCGATGATGCTGGTCGAGGAGGGCAAGCTGTCGCTCGACGATCCCGTCTCGAAATACATTCCGGCCTTCGCCGGCATGAAGGTCGGCATCGAGAAGAAGGCCGAGGACGGCAAAGTCGCCCTGGTGCTGGAGCCGCTGGAGCGACCCATCACGATCAAGGATCTGCTGCGCCACACCTCGGGGCTGCCTTACGGCTATTACGGCGGCGGCATGGTGCGCGAGCTCTATGCGAACGCCAATCTCTTCAACAGCGATCTGACCAACGCCGAATTCGCCGCCAAGATCGCCACGCTGCCGCTTGTCGAGCAGCCCGGCACGGTGTGGGATTACGGCTATTCCACCGACGTGCTCGGCCGCGTCGTCGAAATCGTTGCGGGAAAGACGCTGCTGCAGTTCGAGAAGGAGTGGCTGCTCGATCCGCTGGGCATGACCGAGACGGCTTTCTTCGTCGCCGATCCCGCCAAATTCCCGCGCATCGCCGAGCCGATGCCGGAGGATCGCAACATCAATCCGACGACGCAGGTCCGCGACATCAGGCGGCCTGCGACCTGGGAATCGGGCGGCGGCGGCATGGTCGGTACGATCGGCGACTACGCCCGCTTCGCCCAGATGCTGCTGAATGGCGGCACCTATGACGGCCGACGCTATCTCAAGCCCGAGACCATTGCGCTGATGGCGTCGGATCACATCGGCCCCGAGACAAAGATCGCGCGCGACCAGAACTATTATCCGGGCGGGTCTTCCGGCTTCGGCCTCGGCTTCGCCGTGCGCACGTCGGTGCCTCCTGGAACAACGTGGCCGCTTGGCGAATATCGCTGGGACGGCGTCGGCGGCACGTTCTTCTTCATCGATCCCGAGGACGATCTGTTCGGGATCTTCATGGTGCAGACCCCGACGCAGCGCGGCCGGATTCAACTGGCGCTGAAGACGCTGATCTACCAGGCGATGGGGCGGTGATTACGCTCCGCGCACGATCTCGCGGATATATCCGATCGTCTCCTCGACCTGGCTCGCATTGACGTCGAGATGCGTGCAGGCGCGGATGCGGCCATCCATCATCGCAAGCGTCACGCCGCGCTGGCGCAGCGCCGCGACCATCTTGTCGCCGGGAATGCCGGTACCATCGGGCTTGAAGAACACCAAGTTGGTTTCGGGCTCCTGCACCTCGATGCCTGCGATCTGCGACAGTCCGCGGGCGAGCGCGCGCGCGTTGGCGTGATCGTCGGCGAGCCGATCGACATGATGGTCGAGCGCGTAGATGCAAGCCGCCGCGCAGATTCCGGCCTGTCGCATCGAGCCGCCGAGGCGCTGCTTCCACTGCCAGACCGCATCGATGAAGGCGCGCGAGCCCGCGAGCACGCCTCCGATCGGCGCGCCCAAGCCCTTCGAAAAGTCGATCCAGGCCGAATCCCACCCCGCGGTCATGTCGCGCGGAGAGATGCCGCTCGCAACTGTGGCATTGAGCAGGCGCGCGCCGTCCATGTGGGTGACGAGGCCATGTTGTTTCGCGATCGCGACGATCTCGTCGAGCGCGGCCTTCTTCCAGACCGTACCGCCGCCGATATTGGCGGTCTGCTCGACGCTGACCACCGTCTGCGGCGGCTGGTAGCGGGTACGCGGATGCAGCGCTCTGCGAAAGGTCTCCGGCGTGAACTGGCCGTCGGGTCCCTTCAGCTGCGTGACCTGAAAGCCGCCGATCGCGGCATGCGCGCCGCCTTCGCGCGCGATGATGTGGGCGCTCTCATGGGCGAGGATCTCGTCGCCGGGGCGGCAATGCACCAGCGTCGCGGTGACGTTGCACATCGTGCCTGACGGCATGTACACCGCGGCTTCCTTGCCGAGCAGCTCGGCCACGCGCTCGCACAGGGCGTTCACGGTCGGATCGTCGCCGACCTGCTCGTCGCCGACCTCCGCCCGCGCCATCGCCTCGCGCATCGCAGGTGTCGGCTTTGTCTGCGTGTCCGAGAGCAGATTGATGCGCACCGGCGGCGCCTTGGGATCGATCGGGGGAGGGGTATAGAGCATGCGACGCCTCCTGAAGGTAAACGGCCGCTGAAGTGTGGCTCTTTAAGCAAAAAAGGCCCCGGCGAACCGGGGCCTTTCGATATTCAGATCTTAGCGCGAATAGAATTCGACGACCAGATGCGGCTCCATCTGCACCGGGAACGGCACGTCGGAGAGGTGCGGGATGCGAATGTATTTCGCAGTCATCTTGCCATGGTCGACTTCGAGATAGTCGGGGGTGTCACGCTCGGAGAGCTGGCTGGCTTCGAGGACGTGGGCAAGCTGCTTGGATGATTCCTTGACCTCGATCACATCGCCGAGCTTGACCAGATAGCTCGAGATGTTGACCTTGCGGCCGTTCACCTTGACGTGGCCGTGGTTGATGAACTGGCGCGCGGCGAAGATCGTCGAGACGAACTTGGCGCGGTACACAACCGCGTCGAGACGGCGCTCGAGCAAGCCGATCAGGTTCTCGCCGGTGTCACCCTTGAGGCGGCTGGCCTCGACATAGATGCTGTGGAACTGACGCTCGGAGATGTTGGCGTAATAGCCCTTCAGCTTCTGCTTGGCGCGGAGCTGCACGCCGAAGTCGGAGAGCTTGCCCTTGCGGCGTTGGCCGTGCTGGCCGGGGCCGTATTCGCGGCGGTTCACGGGGCTCTTCGGGCGGCCCCAGATGTTCTGGCCCATACGGCGATCGAGTTTGTACTTCGCCTCACTGCGCTTAGTCATCGCGTCCTCTTCAGGTACTTGGTTTGAGGAAACGCGCCCTCCTGTGTGACGGGCTAGCCCGGCACTGACAGGTCCGATCCCAAAGCTTAAGGGACAGGACCACGGGTCGCGAAACGCTTCGCGGGCCGAAATCGGCCCGCGAGCAAGCGGCTTTTAGGGGGATTTGGGGCTCGCTGTCAATGCGAATGGCCCGGAATCACGTTCCGACTGCCCGGATCGACTTCGACCCGGCCGCACGCAATTCGGCAGCGATTTCAGTGTTCAGGACCTGTTCCAGCCGGGTCAGGACGCGGGCGATCGGGGCGGCGTCGGTGACCCGATGATCCCAGCGGATCACGACATGGATGGTCTGGTCAGGCCCGACCACCCCATAGCTGACGATGAAGGGGCCGGGCGTGATCGGGTGAAGCTCGCCACCGCCATAGGCGGCCACCGAGCTCACCGCGAAGCTGCCGAACCAGTTGCCGCGCTGCCGGCCGAAATTCAGCCCGATCGCCCAAGACAGCCGCCGCAACGGCAGCGGCAGGCGGGTCGCCCGCATGATCTTGCGAAACATGGGAATTTCGTCGATCGGGGCGGTCTTTGCGTGCCGGATCTCGGCGTCGACCGCAGTCAGCGTCATGGCCTCGGGAGCCGCGATTCGCTGCGGGATCACGCATTCCTCGCCGCCCTCGACCCGGGCAATGGCCACCGACGCTACGCTCTTCGGCAGCTCGTAAAGCGACGGCCAGGGCCATTTGGCATAGACGGTACGCAGGACCGGCTCGTCCCTGGCGACGAGGGCAAAAGCCTTGACGAACATGGCCGCCCAGCCGGCTGGCGCCATCGCGCCCGCGCGGGCCTCCAGCAGAGGGCCAATATCGAGCGAACGGGACAGGGACACGAAGGGCACGCCCATCGAGGCGTGCATGAGGTCGATAATCAGGCGACGCGGCAGCGAAATGGTCTTGGGCGTCCCGCGCATCGCTCTTTGGTTTCCCCTGATTAAAGTTTGTGCAGCGAGCGGGGTTCCCGCTCGCCGCCTGCTCTAGCACGAACCAGCCCGCATGGGGGCCGGTCGGTTCGCCGCATCAGGGCGCCGGCGAGGCCAGCGGCTTGGTCTTGTCGACGACGTAAACTCCAAGCACTTTCATAGCCTTATCGCCGTGGGCTTTGGCGTCATGCACGACGCCCGCCGGGATCTGGTAGGAATCGCCGGCTTTCAGCGTCTTTTCCGGCTGCCCGTCGATGAGGAGATTCAGTTCGCCTTCGAGCACGTAGCCGGTCTCGATGCCCGGGTGGGTATGACGTCCGGCCGCGCCGCCCGCCGGAACCTCCGCGATGGCCGTGATGGTGTTGTAGCCATCGGGAAACTCGACCTTCTGGAGCGGGGTGCGCTTGATGCCGGGCTGCTGGGCGAAGGCCGCAACAGCGAGGCCGGTGAAGGCGAGAGCGAGCAAAGTCTTTTTGAGCATGGTTTTTCCTCCCTGGAACGGCCGACCCTAGCAGCGCCGCGGTTCCCGGCAAGACTCAATGGCTAGCGCTTGATCCCCTCGAACGCTGCCATGATGCCGCGCTGGAATAGCGACCAGTCGAAGCCGAGCGCGATCGCGCGGTAGCCGCGGTCGACCAGGGCGTTGGCCTGGTCCGCGGTACGGGCCACACCGCCGATTGGCACACCGCTTCTGAGGATGCCGGCCTCGGCCCGCGCCACCAGCTCCAGCAATTCCGGATCGTCCATCTGGCCGCGCTTGTTGATGGAGGTGGCGAGATCGCCGGGGCCGATCACAGCTACATCGATGCCGGGCGTGGCCATGATCTCGTCGATGCGGTTGACGGCGTCGACGTGCTCGATCGTGATCATGCAGATCATCTCGTCGTTGGCGCTGGCCATGTAGTCCGGCATCGACTGGCCCCAGCGGAATGGCGCATGGAACGGACCCCAGAGCCGATCGCCGCGTGGAGGATAGCGCACGCTGCGCACCGCTTTCTCGGCCTCCGCGCTATTGGTGATCATCGGGAAATTGATGCCGAAGGCGCCGATGTCCATCGGTGCCTTCGCAAGCCATGGCTCGTTCGCCGCGATGCGCACCAGCGGCGTGCATGGGGTGCCGGTGGTGGCCGCGATCATCGCATGTGCTTCGGTCAGTCCAATCGGCCCGTGCTCGAGATCGACGATGATCCAGTTGAGAGAGCGCGCCATGATCTGCACGGTCTGCACGCTCGGGATCGTCGCGATCGCGCCGAAGGCAGGACGACCCTCGCGCCAGAGCTGGCGAAGACGGTTGAGCGGCGTGGTCGGGACGGACATGGGAAGAACCTGTAGGAAACGACGACGGCGGACCCTAGCAGCGGGGCGTCGAGGCGCAAGATCAGGCTGGAATGCGGCCGCCGAAGAACGGCGTCAGCATGGCCGAAAGGCCATGCACGCGGTTCGAGGTGAAGATCATTTCGGCGCTGGATTGCGCGATGCCACCGGTGTGCGGGCCGAGCAGATCCGAGACGCGGCGGGCGATCGCGGGCGCCGGATCAATCCAGTCGACCGGCCAGGGGGCGAGCTTTTTCAGCCGGTCGAGCAGCAGCGGGTAATGCGTGCAGGCGAGCACCACGGTGTCGGTGCGTGCGCCTGCGTCCCCGGCATCGCCCACGAAACACGGGGCGAGCTCGGCGAGGATGGCGTCGTCGCTGACGGGAGAGCCGCTGAGCTCTGCCTCAGCCAGCGCGGCCAGCTCGGGCGAGCCGACCAGTGTCACCTCGCAACCCTGTGCGAAATCGCGGATCAGCGCCTTGGTGTATTCGCGCTTCACGGTGCCCCTGGTGCCGAGCACCGACACGCGCCGGCTCCTCGATTGCGCGCAGGCCGGCTTGATCGCCGGCACCGTGCCGACGAAGGGCAGGGAATAAGCGGCGCGCAGATGCGATAGGACCAGCGTGGACGCCGTGTTGCAGGCGATCACGACGAGGTCAGGATCGTGCATGCCGATCAATTCCCCCATCAGCGGCACCACGCGGGCGATGATCTCGTCCTCGCTGTGGTGGCCATACGGGAAGAAGGCGTCGTCCGCGACGTAGACGTAATGCGCGTCGGAGCGCGCAGCCACGACCTCACGCAGGACCGTGAGGCCGCCAAGGCCGGAATCGAACACCAGAATCGTCGGGGAATTGGTCACGTGAACACTCTAGCCCGCCATGGTTACCATTCGGTTTTTGGGGCGGTTTTGCGGCAGGGGCACTTAGGGCTATTTTGGAACGATTCAATTTCGCGACGGCCACATGTTCCCGGTATCAGCTGCCGTACTGCGGTGCGGACAGGGACAGGCCCGCAAAACTCCGGAGCACCGACATGATCAGAAATACCAGTTACGGCTGGGGCAGCATTTCCCGATGGCTGCACTGGAGTCTGGCGCTGACCATCATCGGCATGATCGGCTTCGGGTGGTGGATGAACCATATCCCGGCGCGTCCCGACCGCTTCTTCTACCGCTCGATCCACGCCGATATCGGATATGTGATCCTGCTGCTCACGGTGTTTCGCCTGGTCTGGCGTCTCGTCGACCCGGCGCCCGCCATGCCGGCGGGGACCTCGCGCTGGCAGAAGGTCGCGGCCCATGTCAGCCACGGCGCGCTCTACCTCGCCGTCATCGTCGTCACCCTGCTCGGCTGGGCGCATTCCGGTGCGCACGCCCCTGATTATTCGGACTTCTTCGGCCTGTTTCACGTGCCGCAATTCACGGCTCCCGACCGCGCGGCGGCTGGCGTCTATGAAGACCGCCACATCCTCTTTGCCTATGTGCTGCTCGCCTTGATCGCGATTCACGTGATCGCCGCCCTGTGGCACCATTTCATCCGCCGCGACCGCATCGTGGCGCGGATGGTGACGGACGAGGCGGGGTAGGGCGGACATGGGAGGAAGCATCGCGCCCGCGATTGCTTCGCGGCGCTCGCAATGACGGAGTAAGGTGTGGGGTCACGAACTATCCAATTGCGATCGCAGGAGGCCTCATGCTCACCGTCCATCATCTCGGCAAGTCGCAGTCCGAGCGTATCGTCTGGCTGTGCGAGGAGCTGGGGATTCCCTACGAGTTGAAGCGCTATGCGCACGATCCCGTCACCATGCTGGCTCCGGCCGAGTACAAGGCGCTGCATCCGGCCGGCACGGCGCCGGTGATCACCGACGGCGAGTTGGTGCTCGCGGAATCCGGCGCCGTCGTCGACTACATCGTTGCAAAATATGGCAACGGCCGACTCGTGCTCGGTCCCACTGATCCCGCCTTCGCGCAGTTTCTGTATTGGGTTCATTTCGCCAATGGCAGCCTGCAACCCGGTATGGGACGGATGATGATCCTGAACCGGCTCGATCTCGCCAAGGACAATCCGACCCTGCTCGCGATGAAGGGGCGTCTCGATCAGGCCTACGATCTTCTCGACGCAAGGCTTCGCGAGGCCGAATATCTTGCGGGCAGCGCCTTCACGACCGCCGACATCATGACAGTTTTCTCGCTGACCACGATGCGCTACTTCCAGCCCTATGACCTCCAGCGCTCTCCGAACGTGGTCAAATATCTCGGCCGCATCAGTGCGCGGGCGGGCTATCGGCGTGCGATGGAGAAGGGCGACCCGGGCATGGCGCTGCTCTTGGACTGATCGGCGAGGCGATCGCTCACGCGATCCTGTTCGTGGTGGCGGCCCTCTCTGTTGCCAGCTGCTTCTGCAGGCGCTCGATGTTTTGCAGCAGCCGCTGGCTGGTCAGCACCAGGAAGTAATAGCCGAACTGCGGGTCCTGGAAGTAGATCTCGAGCAGCCGGTCGTAGGTGATCGTCAGCACCTGGCCGTCCTCGATGCATTCGACCGTTCCGGTGCGCCGGTTGTCCGGCGTGAGGAAGCCGAGTTCGCCCATGAGCGTTCCGGGCAGGATCTCGATGTTGATCTCCTTGACCAGGAACTTGCCGGTGACGGTGAGGAACATCTCGTTAGCCGGATCGCGCAGCTTGAACAGCGTATCGCCGCGACGATATTTGCGTTCGGTCATGAACGGCTTGAGCCATTCGATCGACATGTCGCCTTCGGCTGCATGGCGCGCCTTCTTGACGAGCTTGAGCATCTGCCGCAGGCGCAAGGCGTTGATCGGTAGCAGCAGGAGATAGAGCAGGAAGGTCGACACGTTGGCGGAGAGCGCGCCGAAGACGGCGAAGAACGCGCAGCCGACCATGTTGGCGACGCGCAGCGGCACCATCGTTCGCATCAGGAGGGTGGCGACGAAGAAGCCGGCGCCGACCGCGGCGAACATATTGGCCAACGTGATGTTCTGGACGAAGATCTCCAGCATCCGATTGAAGATCGAGTCATAGGTGACGTTGTTTGGATCGAGGCCCATCTGGACCAGGATCTTCGCGATCCTGAGGTTATCCGTCGCCGCCTCGAGAATGCGGTCGAGGATCGACGAAATGTCTGTGCTGCCGGACGGCATGGTACTATCCCCGCGTAAGGCCTTCAGTCCCGGTCGGTATTCTCGACACCTATAGCCGAAATCGAACGACGACCGCTTGAATGAAGTTTTGGGCCGCCGTGCCGCAAGAGGCAAATTTTAGCCTGATCGGGCGTTTCGGCAATTGCCTGTTTGGCGGTGCATATGGCCGTGGCGCGCCCGCGATTCGGGGGCCAGTGGGTACGAGCCTCGGCGTGGTCGACCTCGGCGGCCGACCGGGCGAGGGGGACCAGGCGTGGGCGTGGGGCGATCCCCCCGCCTTAGGGCTTGGCGGGCGGCACGACCTCCTGCTCGACCAAGCCGAGGTGCCCCGGCAGTGAACCAGCGCGCAGCAGCATGGCGACGCTGTTTGCTTCCTCCAGCGTGAAATTGCCGGAGATCTGGCCCGAGCCGCCGGTGATGGGCTCGCGGATGATGGGGGCGGAGATCACCTTGCCGTCGAGCACGATGGCGAAGGGCTTTGCGATATTCTCTTCGGTGATGTGGGCAAAGCGCCGCGTGCCGCGGCCGTTGAAGCGGAACGAGGCGATCGGCTCTTTCGTGGCGCTCGCAAACCCCGGGCCCGCATAGCTGATGTCGTCGCCGTCGAGCACGCTGTCCTTGGCGACCAGATAAAGGCTCTTGTCCTTGAAGCCGGGCAGGACTTCCGTGCCTGCCGGTGGCGTGCCGGATTGCGCCTGCTCCGGCGGCACCGAGAGGTCGATCAGGCGGAAGCCGACCTTGACCCTGCGGGCGAAGACCGCGGTGACGCGCTCGGGCTCCATCACACCGGGCAGGAAGATGCGGATGCGGTCGGTCCCATCGGGCTGGACGCTGGCCAGCTGGACGCCGGCCTCCTTCAGACGCTGCTCGATCATGGCGATGGCATCTTCGACGAGTTCGTGCAACCGCGCGGCGGATGCCGCATTGGTCGGCACGAGCCTGACCAGTCCGTTGCCGTCGGTCACGGCGAGTGCATGCGACGGCAATCCTTCCGCGGCCGACGCGAGCTTGCGCGCGAGTTGCTCGCGGCCCTTGACGTCGGCAATCTTCAACTCAACGCCGCCGTCGCGGATCGCAAGACCGGAGAAGGCGATCTTGCCCTCGCGCAGGTTCTTGTAGACGTCGTCGCGCAAATCCGTGACTACGCTCTCGCGCAGGCCATCGGTGTCCACCTTGTAGACGATGCGTGACCCGCCGAGCTTCTCCATCTTGTCGCCGATGAAGGCCGAGATCTTGGCGCGCATCTTGTCGAGCTGGCCGTCCTCGGCGAGTGCCGCGCGGGGGAGGGCGATCACCGATGTCATGATCCCCGCTGTCACGGCGAGCGCGATGAACAGCCGGGTAGCGCAATCCCGCGGGGGCGTAGTCATGATCACCTCAGTCTTGCGCCAGGGCGCTGGCGAGGACGCCGGCATGTGAGTCCTATGCCAGTTCTTGGTCCCCGGATCGGGCGCGCAGGTTCAAAAGCCTCTCACCACAGCCCGATTACGGCGGCCGTTAGGTCATGGACGAACGCCAAATCATCCATCATTCTGCCCGTGCTCGGCCGGCCATCGGTCGAGGCCCCGCCAACCCAAAAGTCAAAAGACAGGGCGCGGGGAAATGCATCTGAGGGAGGACGGAATTCCATGGCGGGCATCCATGCGCTCGATCGGCTCATCGGCAGCGACTATCCCGACCTGGCGACGGACGCAGAGGTTCGAGCCTTCGAGCAGGTCCCTTACGCCGATCGCGTCGCGGCCGAGAGCACTTACGACGCCGTCAGGCTGGGTGCGGTCCGCAACCCCGACGGGCCGGCGATCCAGTTCCTGCAAAATGCCGATCCCGCCGACACGCCGGTCGTGGTCACGTACCGCGACTTCATCGCGCGCGTCACGCAAGCGGCCAACATGTTTCACGCACTCGGCGTGGAGAAGGGCGACGTCGTCAGCTTCATGCTGCCGCTGGTGCCGGACGCCTTTGTAACGCTGTTCGGCGCGGAGGCCGCCGGCATCGCCAATCCCGTCAATCCGCTCCTGGAGCCGCACCAGATCGCTGAGATCCTCGAGGCCGCGAATACGAAGATCCTGGTGGCGCTCGGGCCGATGCCGGGCACCGACATCTGGCAGAAAGTCGAGCAGATCAGGCCGCAACTCAAGCAGCTCAAGGCGATCGTGCAGGTGTTCGGTGCTGGCGATCCGGCGAGAGGAATCTTTGCCTTCAACGACCTCATCAAGCCGCAGCCTTCGGACCGCCTTATCAGCGGACGCAACATTCTCGGCAGCAACATCGCCGCCTATTTCCACACCGGCGGCACCACCGGCACGCCAAAGCTGGTGCGGCACACGCATGCCAACCAAGTCTATCAGGCCTGGGCGCTCAATCTGCTGCTGAAGTCGAAGCCGGGCGCCAACATGCTGTTCGGCATGCCGCTGTTTCACGTCGGGGGCTCCTTGACGCAGGTGCTGACGACGCTGTCGGCTGGCGGTTCGCTGGTCGTGCTGTCGCCGAGCGGATGGCGCAACCCGAATGCGGTGAAGAACATCTGGCAACTGGTCGAGCGCTTCAAGCCGGAGGCGCTGTCGAGCGTGCCGACGGTACTCGCCGCGACGCTCGCGGTACCGCCTGGCAATGCAGACATCTCCAGCCTGAAATATGCAGCCGGTGGCGGCTCCGCGATCCCGGTCGCGGTGGGGTCTGCGATCCAGGACAAGCTCAAGCTGCCGGTCGTCGAGGTCTACGGCATGACCGAGACCTCGAGCGTGCACACGCTGGCCTATCGGTCGCGGCCGATCCGGCTCGGTTCGGTCGGCCTTCCCATGCCTTACGCGCGGGTCCGCATCGTCCAGCTCGATGCCGAGGGCAAGCTGATCCGCGACTGCGCGCCGGACGAGATTGGCGTCGTCATCATGGCTGGCCCAGGCGTGTTCGGCGGCTATCTCAACGACGAGCACAACAAGGGTGCCTTCGTCGACGAGGTCTGGGTCAATTCCGGCGATCTTGGCCGGCTCGATGCCGACGGCTATCTCTGGATCACCGGCCGCGCCAAGGATCTCGTGATCCGCGGGGGCCACAACATCGATCCGGCGCCGATCGAGGAGATCATGTTCCGGCATGCCGCCGTCGGCTTTGCCGCCGTGGTCGGCCAACCCGACGCCTATGCCGGCGAGCTGCCGGTCGGTTACGTGCAGCTGAAGCCGGGCGCGACCGTCGAGCCGGGCGAGTTGGAGACATGGGTGCGCGAGCGTACGCCGGAGCGCGCAGCTGTCCCGGTGCAGGTCATCCCGATCGATCCGATGCCGGTGACGGGCGTCGGCAAGGTGTTCAAGCCGCAGCTGCGCTGGGACGCAGCCCAGCGCGTGTTCACGAAGGTGCTGACACCGCTCACTGAGCGCGGCATCGACTGCAAGGTCAGGGTCGGTGCTCACGGCAGCCACGGTTCGATCGCGACTGTGACGCTGGCGGGCCTGCCGGCGGATCAGCGCGAGGCGGTTGCGAGCGAGGTGCACGCACTGCTTGCACCGTTCGTGATGCGCCATGAGGTGGTGCAAATGTAGCGGACCCAACAGACGGCTTCGACCGTCGGCCCGAAAGCGGGGCGACGCTTCGCCGCATTATCCATAACGCCGGTAGAGCCTCTTATGTGACACATATCACATAGGAAGAGTTGGTAATTGAGCGATGGTCCGAATAGTCTCGTGGAATTGCATCCGGGGGGACGCAAGTGATTCCGTTTCGGATAATTGCTTTGTTGATTTTGGCCATTGGCCTCGCCTGCGGACCGGCCCATGCGGACCGGCGGGTGGCGCTTGTCATCGGCAATTCCGCCTACAAGAGCGCGCCCAAGCTCGGCAATCCCGTCAACGATGCCACTCTGGTCGGCGGCATGTTCAAGAAGGCGGGCTTTGATTCCGTCGATGTCAGGCTGGATCTCAGCGCCAGCGAGATGCGGCGCATGTTGCGCGAGTTCGCCGGCAGGACCCGCGATGCCGATATGGCGGTGATCTATTACGCCGGCCACGGCATCGAGCTGGAAGGCACCAACTATCTCATTCCGATCGACGCGACGCTGGAGACGGATGGCGACGTACTCGACGAGACCATCCCGGTGGAGCGCGCGCTGTTCGCGGTAGAGCCGGCCAAACAGCTGCGCCTGATCATCCTGGATGCCTGCCGCGACAATCCGTTTTCCAAGACCATGAAGCGAACGCTGGCTTCGCGCGCGATCGGACGCGGACTCGCCAAGGTCGAGCCGACCAGCCCCAACACCATGATCGCCTTCGCGGCAAAGGCCGGTTCGACTGCGTCCGACGGCGATTCGAGGAACAGCCCGTTCGCCACCGCGCTGGTCGAGCACTTGCCCAAGCCGGGCCTAGATTTGCGCAAGGCGTTCGGATTCGTGCGCGACGACGTGCTGAGGAGCACCGGGAACAAGCAGGAGCCCTTCGTGTATGGCTCGCTGGGCGGCGATGACGTGCCGTTGGTTTCTGCCAAGCCGGCTGCAACCGGTCCGCAGGCAAATCCGCAGGATTCGATTCGCAGGGATTACGAGCTCGCGCTGCAGCTTGCCACGCGCGACGGTTGGGAAGCCTTCCTGGCGCAGTATCCCGAAGGCTTCTATGCCAATCTGGCCAAGGGCCAGATGAACAAGATCGCTGCTGAAGAGACGCGCGCGTCGGCCGAGCAAAAAGCGAACGCGGCCGAGCAGCAGAAGGCAAGGCTCATTGCCGAACGCGCCCAGAAGGCCGAGCAGGACAAGGCGGCCGCGGCTGCCAAGGCCGCCGAAGAGGCCCGGGTCGCGGCGGAGAAGCAGAAGCAGATCGAGCAGGCAAGGGCGGACGCGGCCGAGCACCAGCGCAAAACTGGCTGAGGCTGCCGCGGCAAAAGCACAAGCCGAGAAGCAGGCAGCGGAGAAGGCCAGGGCCGAGCTTGCCGCCAAGCAGGCCGCCGAGAAGGCGGAGCAGGCGGTAAAACCGGCGGCCGATCGGCAGATGCCTGAGGTCGAGCAGAAAGTTGCAGCCCTTGCGCCGGCGCCGGCATCCACATTGTCGGTGGCTGATCTGACGAAATCACTCCAGAGCGAACTGCGCCGCGTCGGCTGCCTGTCCGTCACTGCGGACGGCGACTGGAATTCAGCTTCGCAGCGCTCGCTGGCGCTGTTCAACAAATACGCCGGTACTCAGTTCGATGCCAAGCTCGCCAGCGCCGACGCGCTCGATGCCCTGAAAGCCAAGCCGGGACGCGTCTGCCCGCTCATTTGCAATTTCGGCTCCAAGGCCGACGGCGATCAATGCGTGAAGATTACCTGCCGCGCCGGCTATCGCGTCGGTGATGACAACGAGTGCGAAAAGATTCAGGAGAAGAAGCCGGTCGCCACGCGTGAGGAATCGCGGAGGCGGGATACGGACCGGAAGGCAAGCGAATCTTCGCCGTCCAGGCCTGAGGCGAGTGGACAGATTATTTGCAGCTCGACGGGATGTCGCCCGGTGCAAAAGGGATGTCGGCTTGTCAGCGGGACGATCCCCGGCAGGGTTAGTTCGAATACAGCCACAGGCGGCAACTTCGAGGTCTGCAATTAGGGTGTCACAGGCAATCGCCCGTAAAAGGCTCGGCGTTTCATGATCGTCTTGCGATCTCTTTCACTGTTGATTTTCGGTCTTTGGCTGGGGTGCGGATCGGCCCAGGCCGACAAGCGCGTTGCGCTCGTCATTGGCAATTCCGCTTACAAGAACGCACCGCGGCTTGCGAACCCGGTGAATGACGCCGGGCTCGTGGGCAGCATGTTCAGGAACGCAGGCTTCGATACGGTCGAGGTCAGGCTGGATCTCAACGCCAGCGAAATGCGGCGATCGTTGCGCGAGTTCGCGGCCAGGACGCGCGATGCCGACATGGCAGTCATCTACTATGCGGGCCATGGCATCGAGCTGGACGGCAGCAACTATCTCGTTCCGACCGATGCGATGCTGGAAACTGACGGTGACGTCCTCGACGAGACGGTCGCGCTGGATCGCGCGCTGTACGCGGTCGAACCGGCCAAACAACTCCGTCTCGTCATCCTCGATGCGTGCCGCGACAACCCATTCGCCAAGACGATGAAGCGCACCCTGGCCTCGCGCGCGATTGGTGGCGGACTTGCCAAGGTCGAGCCGACCAGTCCGAACACGATGATCGCCTTTGCGGCCAAGGCGGGATCGACGGCGTCGGATGGCGACTCCCGCAACAGCCCGTTCGCGGTCGCGCTGACCGATCATCTCCCGAAGCCCGGGCTCGACTTGCGCAAGGCATTCGGTTTTGTCCGTGACGACGTCTTGAAGAAGACCGGCAACAAGCAGGAGCCGTATGTCTATGGCTCCCTGGGCGGCAGCGACGTGCCGCTGGTGCCGCTGAGGCCAGTCGCCGCAGCAGGTCCGCAGGCGAACCCGCAGGACAGTGTGCGCAAGGACTACGAGCTGGCGCTTCAGGCCGGCCTGCGCGAAGCCTGGGAAGCATTCCTCCAGACCTATCCGGACGGCTTTTACGCCAACCTCGCTCGTGTGCAGTTGAAGAAGATTGCCGCCGAGGAGGATCGCACGGTGGCGACCGAGAAGGCGCGTCTGGCCGAACAGGAGAAGGCGAGGCTCGCGACCGAACGAGCCCAGAAGGCCGAGCAGGAGAAAGCCGCCGCAGCTGCCAAAGCCGCGGAAGAGGCGAGGATCGCGGCCGAGAAAGCCAAGCAGATCGAGCAGGCCAAGGCGGAGGCGGCCGAACGAGATCGCAAGGCGGCGGAAGCTGCCGCGGCCAAGTCGCTCGCGGAGAAGCGGGCGCTCGAGAAAGCGGCGACGGAGGCCGCAACGAAGCAGGCGGCGGACAAGCAGGCGGCTGATGCCGAAAGCAGGAAGGTCGCCGCGCTGTCGCCGCCGCCAAGCTCCCCGCCGCCCGGCGATCTCGCGAAATCCGTTCAGAGCGAGCTGCGCCGCGTCGGCTGTCTTTCGGCCGCCGCTGACGGCGATTGGAACGCCGCATCGCAACGCTCGCTGACGCTGTTCAACAAATATGCCGGCACCCAACTCGACGCGAAGCTTGCAAGCGTCGACGCGCTCGATGCGCTGAAGGCGAAGCCAGGACGCGTCTGTCCGCTCGTATGCAATTTCGGCTTCAAGGCCGACGGCGATCAATGCGCGAAGATCACCTGCCGCGCCGGCTATCACGTCGGCGATGACAATGAATGCGAGAAGGTGCCGGAGAAGAAGCCGGTGGTCACGCGCGAGGATTCGAAGAGGCGCGACCAGGACCGCAAGGAGGCGGAGTCCGCGGCTCCGAAGTCGCAGTCCTCCGGGCAGATGATCTGCAACAACGCCGGATGCAGACCGGTCGCAAAGGGCTGTCACCTCGGGCCGGTGCCCAATGCGAACGCCAGCGCCAAGATCACCGGCGAGGTCTGCAACTGAGGGCCAGGCAGCGGTGATGTCCGGCCGGACCAGACACGTCTGCGGTTGAGGTGAGGGCAGGCGACACGAGGCTTGCGTGCCCCGCCGCAAGCGAGCATCATTCCCAAAAAAATGGGGAAAACCGATGCTTGAGCTCTCGCGCCGCAGTCACCTTCAGCAATTGTCGGCCGTGCTCGGATCCGCCGCGCTGCCTGGGTGGTCGAGATGCGCTAGGGCTTCGGAGGCAGACATTCCCTCCGAGGGCATCGGCAAGGGCATCAAGCACATCTCCTACAGCGACATCGGCGGACGGCCCGACAGCGTGCAGGTGATGTTCAACCGGCAGCATGTCTATGTCGGACATATGTTCAGCGACGGCGTGACGGTCCTGGACGCATCCGATCCGCGTGCGCTGAAGCCGGTCAATTTCTTCACCGCGGGACAATACACTCGCACCCACCATTTACAGGTGGCGGAAGACCTGCTGCTGCTTGCAAACGGCGCCAACATCGTCGCGATGCAGTCCTACGACAATATGCGCGGCTATTTCGAGAACACGCTGGTCGACAGCATCACCAAGGCCAAGAAATTCCGCTGTGGGCTGTCGATCCACGACATATCGAAACCGAACGAGATGCGCGAAATCGCATTCCTCGAAATGCCCGGCTTCGGCATCAATCGGCTGTGGTGGCCGGGCGGCCGCTATGCCTATGTATCGGCGCATCTCGACGGGTTCACCGACCACATCCTTTGCGTGGTCGATCTCAAGACCATCACCAAGCCGGAGATCGTCGCGAAATGGTGGCTGCCGGGCATGAACCGTGCGGCCGGCGAGCCGGCAACGCCGAAGGGCAAGCGCTTTGCGCTCCATCACATGATCACGGCGGGTGATCGCGGCTATGCTGCCTGGCGCGATGGCGGCTTCACCATTCACGACATCGGCGATCCCGTGAATCCAAAGCTGCTGTCCCACATCAACTGGTCGCCGCCCTTCGCCGGCGGGACGCATACGCCGCTGCCGCTGCCCAAGCGACAGCTCGCAATCGTCGCCGACGAAGCGAACGCGGACAATTGCGCCAAGGGGCTGTTCCATACATTCGTTCTCGACGTGCGCGCGCCGGCAAATCCGGTGCCGATCGCGACCCTGCCGACCCCGCGCGACCGCGATTTCTGCACGAACGGCACCTTCGGTCCGCATAATCTGCACGAGAACCGCCCGGGCTCGTTCCAGAGCGAGGAGACGATCTTCGCAACCTACAACAATGCCGGCGTCAGGGTGTTCGACGTCAGGGACGCCTTCGCACCGAAGGAGATCGCGTATTGGGTGCCGCCGACACCGAAAAAGCTCATCGATCCGCGCCCGAACGTCGCGCTCGCGGCCAAAACCTGCGACGCCTATGTCCGGCCTGACGGGCTGATGTTCGTCTCCGACTGGAACGCCGGCATGCACGTGCTGCAATATCAGGGATGAGCGGTGTTGTAGGGTGGGCAAAGGCGCGAAGCGCCGTGCCCACCATTTGCAGCGGAGAAGTTTGTGGTGGGCACCCTTTCGCTTTGCCCACCCGGCGAGACCTGCACTAACCCGCCGGCATCCGCGTCTCTACCAGGCGCGCCCAATACGACGCGCCGTGGCCGAGGATGTTGTCGTTGAAGACGTAGGCCGGGTGGTGGCACTCGTTGCCGTCGCCCATGCCGACCAGGATCATCGCGCCGGGGCGTGCTTCCAGCATGAAGGAAAAATCTTCGGCGCCCATCATCGGAATGAACTTGTCGTTGACGCGCTCGGCGCCGACGATGTCGCGGGCGACGTCGGCGGCGAGGCCGGCCTCGCGCGCATGGTTCATCGTCACCGGATACATGCGCGTGTATTTGGTCTCCGCCGAGCCGCCATAGGCGCGCGCGATGCTCTCGGCGACTTCGCCGATGCGGCGCTCGACGAGATCGCGCACTTCAGGGTCGAGCGTGCGCACGGTGCCGCCGAGCTCGGCGATCTCCGGGATGATGTTGAAGGCCGTACCGGAGTGGAATTGCGTGATCGAGATTACGGCGGACTTCAGCGGATCGACGTTGCGCGCGACGATCGACTGCAGCGCATTGACGATCTGCGAACCGATCAGCACGCTGTCGATCGACTTGTGCGGACCCGCGCCGGCGTGGCCGCCCTTGCCGTGGACCGTGATCTGGATGTTGTCGGAGGAGGCGAGCATCGCGCCGGGCGTGGTCGCGAAATGTCCTTCGGGCAGGCCCGGCATGTTGTGCATGCCGTAGACCTCCTGGATGTTCCAGCGCGTCATCAGCCCATCCTCGACCATCGCCTTGCCGCCGCCGCCGCCTTCCTCGGCGGGCTGGAAGATCACCACGGCCGTGCCGTCGAAGTTGCGCGTCTCGGTCAGGTATTTTGCCGCGCCCAGCAGCATCGCGGTATGGCCGTCATGGCCGCAGGCGTGCATCTTGCCCGGGACCTTCGATGCATAAGGCACGCCCGACGTCTCCATGATCGGCAGCGCGTCCATGTCGGCGCGCAGGCCAATGGTCTTGCCCGAGGCGGATTTGCGGCCGCGGATCACGCCGACGACGCCGGTGCGGCCGATGCCCGTCACCACCTCGTCGCAGCCGAACTCGCGCAAGCGGTCGGCGACGATGCCGGCGGTGCGGTGGACGTCGTATTGCAGCTCCGGATTCTCGTGGAAGTCATGGCGCCAAGCGGCCATTTCGTCGGAGAGGGCGGCAACGCGATTGACGATGGGCATGGAGGCTCCGTCTCTGTTGTTGTTGCCGGATGAGCGAAGGGACATCCGGGATCTTTGTGAGAGAAGTTCCGGGTATCGCTGCGCTCACCCGGGTTACGAATGACGCTCAGCTTTCACCGAACACGCGCTTGAAGATCGTGTCGACGTGCTTGAAGTGATAGCCGAGGTCGAACTGCTCCTCGATCTCGGCGTCGGTGAGATACTTCTTCACGTCAGCGTCCTTCTTCAGGAGCTGGAGGAAGTCGCCCTCGCCGCGCCAGACCGGCATGGCGTTGCGCTGCACGAGCTTGTAGGCGTCCTCGCGGCTTGCGCCCTTCTGCGTCAGCGCCAGCAGAACGCGCTGCGAATGCACGAGGCCGCCGAGGCGGTCGAGGTTCTTCTGCATGTTGGCGGGGTACACCAGCAGCTTGTCGATCAGGCCGGCGAGGCGCACCAGCGCGAAGTCGAGCGTCACGGTCGCGTCGGGGCCCATCATGCGCTCGGCGGAGGAGTGCGAGATGTCGCGCTCGTGCCAGAGCACGACGTTCTCCAGCGCCGGCGTCACATAGGCGCGCACCATGCGCGACAGCCCGGTGAGGTTTTCCGAGAGCACCGGATTGCGCTTGTGCGGCATCGCGGACGAACCCTTCTGCCCTTCGGAGAAGAACTCCTCGGCTTCCAGCACTTCGGTGCGCTGCATGTGGCGGATCTCCACCGCGAAACGCTCGACCGAGGAAGCGATCACGCCGAGCGTCGAGAAATACATCGCGTGGCGGTCGCGGGGGATGACCTGCGTCGAGATCGGCTCGGGGACGAGGCCCATGGCTTTCGCAACATGCTGTTCGACGCGCGGATCGATCTGGGCAAACGTGCCGACCGCGCCGGAGATGGCGCAGGTGGCGACTTCCTTGCGCGCCGCGATCAGGCGCTCCTTGGCGCGCGAGAATTCCGCATAGGCGTAGGCGAGCTTGAGGCCGAAGGTCACGGGTTCGGCGTGGATGCCGTGGCTGCGGCCGATGGTCGGCGTCATCTTGTGCTCGAGGGCGCGCTTCTTCAGCGCCGCCAGCACCTTGTCGAGGTCGGCGAGCAGCAGGTCGGCGGCGCGGGTGAGCTGGACGTTGAGGCAGGTGTCGAGCACGTCGGAGGACGTCATGCCCTGATGGACGAAGCGCGCTTCGGGGCCGACGATCTCGGCGAGGTGGGTGAGGAAGGCGATGACGTCGTGCTTGGTCTCGCGCTCGATCTCGTCGATGCGGGCGACGTCGAAAGTGGCGTCCTTGGCCTTGGCCCAGACCGTTTTGGCGGCCTCCTTGGGAATCGTGCCGAGCTCGGCAAGGGCGTCCGCCGCATGCGCCTCGATCTCGAACCAGATCTTGAACCGGGTCTGCGGCTCCCAGATCGAGGCCATTTCCGGGCGGGTATAGCGGGGGATCATTGGACTGCTCCAGGAAGGTGGGCGGGCGACTCAGAAGGGGCGACCTGCCAAAATGCTTTTTACGCCGTAACTTAGCAGAGCGGGGAGAGCGAAACAAACGGCACCGGCAGCGTAGCGGGGATGATTGGGCTGGGTGGGGCATCGCGCCGGCCGCAGCGGGGCGCTGGGCGGCCCGCGCCGTAGGGACCGCAGATATTTAACTGTCAATCACGGATCATTGACTGACAGATATTGAAATCTGTCAGCGAGACGTGTATATCTGTTGTCGGACGCTCCGATTGGGCGTCTGGCGGCATCCCGGGAGCCCGACGTCCCAAACAAATGGGGGATTGAGGGTCGCAATTGAACAACAGGGACCGCCAATTGATTGGAGACTTACGACAATGACGACCGAAATCATCAGTTTGACCGGGACGATTGGGCACTGGCTCAATTTACTGGTGGCGCGCCAGATCGCGGCGCAGGCTGCAAAACTGCCTCATTAAGGCGAGAGCTTTCCGAAACGACCGGCACGGGCGCTTCGGAAGCAGCTCTGTCGCCGGGTAACTGAGCCCTCAACGGGAACATGGTGCTGGCATGAACGAAGCCGTTATCTTGACGCCGGAGCGGATCCTCGAAGTCACCGAGGACGTGTTGCGGCGTTACGGACTGGCCAAAGCCACCGTGGTCGACGTTGCCCGTGCGCTCGATGTGAGCCATGGCAGCGTCTATCGCCATTTCCCGAGCAAGGCTTCACTGCGCGAAGCGGTTGCCAAACGCTGGCTTGACCGCATCGACGCGCCGCTGCTGGCGATCGCCAAGGAGCAGGGCCCGGCGCCTGACAGGCTCGACCGCTGGCTGCGCACGCTGTTCGCCGCCAAACGTTCGCGTGTGCTCGACGACCCCGAGATGTTCGACACTTATCTGACCCTGGCGCGCGAAGCCTGCGCGGCCGTCAAATGTCACAAGGACACCATGATCGACCAGATCGCGGCAATCCTGTCCGACGGCGTGACGCAGGGCGTGTTCGCCGTCGATGACGTCAAGACCACCGCGCGTGCGATCTTCGATGCCACAGTCCGCTTTCACCATCCGGCCCATGCCGACGAGTGGAAGGATGCCGATCTCTCGGCGCGTGTCGATGCGACGCTGGCGCTGGTATTGCGCGGGCTGAAGGCGTAGGCCGAATACTCCACGCGCTGTTCCAAAGCCGTTCGATCGCCCGCATGGGCGGCGCTTTTATCCGTCGACCTTGTGGGCGAGGGCACCATCGCGGAGCGAACGCGGATGGTGGGACTTTTTCCGCGCACGAAGAGCGGTACCCGCCAATGGCACGACCGGCGGGCTTTCCGGATACGCATTGACTTCAATTTCGACGAGGTCCTTCGCCCGCTTTCGAAGCCTGTAGAATGCAAGCTCCTGTTCGAGCATGGGGCAGTGGAATCGAATGGTTGCTGTGTCTGGCAAGCGGCAGAGTTCATCGATGAGCTCGCCGACAGTGATGAGCGCGGGATAGGTAGCTTCGCGGATAGCCTTACTCATGGCGGAACTCCTTCACTGCGGTACTAACTGGAGTTCGATGGCGTCCGTTCCAATCCGCATCGCAAGGCGGTCGAAATATACCTGGGAGACGCCCGCATGCGGAGGATGGCTCCGTGCGCCTGCCTTCAGGGAGGGGCAAACATCTAGATCTTCGTCAGTCCACAATTGGCTGCCAGCCGCACCAGCTGCGCATCCGTGCGCGCGCCGGTCTTGGTCTTGATCAGATAGTGATAGTTCTGCACCGTCTTGACGCTGAGATTGAGATGCGCAGCGATCTGTTCGGTCGTGGCACCGCCGGCGAACTGGCGCAGGATCTCGATCTCGCGTTCTCCCAATTGATCCAGCGCCGAGCCCGCCGACAGACTGTCCTCGGCCAAGATGTGCGCGATGTCGTCGCTCATGGCGCGCTCGCCGCGGGCAACGCTGCGGATCGCGGACACGACTGCGGACGGCTCGCTACTCTTGGTGACGAAGCCGCTGGCGCCGGCACTGAAGGCTGCCTTCACCAGAACGGCTTCGTTGTGCATGGTAAAGACGAGGATGCGCGCCCGCGGACTGCGCGCGCGGATGTTGCGGATGGCTTCCAGTCCGCTCGCGCCGGGCATCGAGATATCAAGCACGACGACATCAGGATCGCGCGCCTTGAAGGCGCTGTAGGCATCCGCAGCGTTGTCGGCTTCCGCCACGACATGCAGATCACCCTGGCTTTCCAGCACGCGCCGATAGCCTTGCCGCACGATCGGATGGTCGTCGACCAGCAGCACGGAAATGCCCGTTGCCGTAATCTCGTTCATGCCGGCCTCATGCGGCGAGCGGGATGGTGGCGGCGACGCTGAGTCCGCCTCGGGCGGGCAGGATCGAGAATGATCCACCGGCCGCTGCGACGCGCTCGCGGATGCCGGTGAGGCCGAAGCCGGCCGACTGCTTGACGCGTGCCGCGTCGCCGCCGCCATCGTCGTCGACACGGATCAGCAATGCATCGTCGTCGCCCGCGCGCCGTTCCACGCTGAGCGAAATCTCGCGTGCCGCGCCGTGGCGCAACGCGTTGGTCAGGCATTCCTGCGCGACGCGATAGGCCGTGATAGCGGCCGGGCCGCTGATGTCGGTGAGGTCGCCCTTGAGATCGAGCTGGATCGTCGGCCGCGCCGAGCTCTGCGAGCGCCAGCTATCCACCAAATTCACGAGGCTCGCCTCCAGCCCAAGCTCGGCGGGCAGGGGATTGCGCAGGCGCTTCAGCGCGTCGCGCAGCGAGGCCATCAGATGATGCGTGGCCTGCGAGATCATCCGCGCGTCCTGCACGATGTCGTCGCGCTTATCTGCCTTCGTGCTCGCCGTTTCGATGGTGTTGGCGAAGGCGAGGATGGCCGAGAGATTTTGTCCGAACTCGTCGTGCAGCTCGCGGGCGAGCGCGCGGCGTTCGTCGTCGCGGATCTCGATCAGGCGCCGCGTCAGCGCCGCGCGCTGTTCGGTCGCCTCCTCCAGCCGGCCGCCGAGCTCGCCGACGGCGCTGCCGATCATCGCCAGCTCCATCGAGCGGAAGCGCGGCAGTTTCGTGCGATAATGGCCGCGGGCCATGCGCTGCAAGGCCGTGACGATCGTGCGCGCCGGCGCCAGCGCATGCGCGATCGCGAGCGAGGCCAGCAGCGCGATCGCCGCCGCCATCAAAAGCGCGACGTCGATCACGTTGAGGATGTACTCCCAGGCGAGCGAAATGGCGGCCGTTTCATCCGGCGTCGCGACCACCGTTCCGGCGGTCGCCGCGCGGGGACTGACGGGCCGTATCACTTCGGCATGGCTGCCGAGGAAGGTCGGCACGATCGACGCGAACCAGCGCGGCGGCGTCTTGCCCAGCCCCTCGCTCTGGCCGCAGAGCGGCTTTTCGAATGCGATGGCCGGTTGGAATTCGACGCAGACGCCGGGCGAGATCAGCTTCATCGTCTCCAGCGTGCGCCACTCCGGAACCGGCAGAAGCTGCTCGCGTGTTCTGCTGCTACGCAACAGGAATTCGTGCCAATACAGGGCCTGAAGCGCCTGGGCGACCCGCTGCGCCGAGGCCGCAGTTGCCCGGTCGACGCTGCGATAGGCGTCGAACGTGGCCCAGATCGTCGCCGCCCCAAGGCAGAGCGCGACGATGAGAAACAGACGGGCGACAAGCTGAAGCACAAGGCGCATGCGATCACCCCAAAGTTTGCTAAGGTCAGCCTAACAACGCCGCCGCGCCTTGCCAATTGCGAGGCACGGCAAGATGGTAGCTCGGGCAAATTTCCCATGCTGGATTGGGCATGGCTCTTTGGACCGGGCGCGGCGGCTTTGATCTAATGGGCGGAATTCACGGCCAGGAGCGGTGCAGCATGAGTTCGATGACTATTGGGCCGATCGCGGGGCCTGCTGCCGACCCATCCGAGCGCAGTGCGCTCCTGTTCTGGATGATCTTCACCGGGCTTTCGATCTTCGCCGTCGTGCTGCTGTGGCGGTTCGGCCTGATCCGCTTGATGCTGACCTCAGATCGGACCTACATTTCCAGCGTGATCGCGCTGCTCTATGTCCTCACCTGCGGTCACTGCTTCCTGCGCACGCGGGCCATTGCCCGCGAGGGCGCGGCGGCGAGGCGCTGCCGCGCGGTGCTTGCGGCCCCCGAGGGCGGCAGGGCGCTCGACGTCGGCGCTGCCGCGCTGCCGCGCGGGCTGGTGCGGGACCACATTGAGAGCCTCGTGACCAAGGCCGCGGCGCAGGACTACCGCCCCGTCGACCAGACGCTATTGCTGCGAACGCTCGCCGACCGGCTGCGCGGCTCCAACGGCTTCGGGGCCTTCGTCTCGGATACGCTGATGAAGCTCGGCCTGCTCGGCACCATCGTCGGCTTCATCATCATGCTGGCGCCGATCGCGGGACTGGATGCCGCCGACAAGGTCGCGATGCGATCCTCGATGGGACTAATGAGCGACGGCATGGCGGTCGCGATGTACACGACGCTGGCGGGCCTCGTCGGTTCGATCCTGGTCCGCATCCAGTATTACATGCTGGATGCCGCGACCCAGAAGGTGTTCTCGGATGCGGTGGTGCTGACCGAGACCTATGTGACGCCGGTGCTGGAACGTAAGGGCGCTGGAATCGCGACATGATGGATGATTTCGGTCTCTATCCGCGCGAGGAGCCGTTCGATCCCTTGGGCGTGATGCTGTTCAAGGCGCTCCAGGTGATCGCTTTCCTGTTCTTCCTCGCGCTGCTCGCGGTCTCGCCGGACGCCAAGGACGGCAAGATCGACTCCAAGGCCGAGTTCATGATCACGCTGGACTGGCCCGACAGCCATCCCGACGATCTCGACCTGTTCGTGCAGGATCCCGTGGGCAATATCGCCTGGTATCGCCACCGCGAGGCCGGCTTCCTCACGCTCGACCGCGACGATCGCGGCGGAGCCAACGACTTCATCATGGTCAACGGCAAAAAGATTGCCTCGCCGATCCGCGAGGAGATCGTCACGGTGCGGGGCATCGTTCCCGGCGAATACACCGTCAATGTCTCACATTTCGTGGCTACGACCGGCGAGCCTGTGACGGCCAATGTGAAGGTGCAAAAACTCAATCCGACGGCGCAGGTGATCTTCGATAACAAGTTCACGGTCGATCACACCGGCGACGAGAAGACTGCGGTGCGGTTCCGGCTCGACGCCGAAGGCAAAGTCGTCAATGTGGACCAGCGGCCGAAATCGCTGCTGGAGACCTTTCGCAGCGGCTGGCGCAACGGCGCCGATCTCGACCCGAGCACCGGCGTGAGCAAGAACGCTGTGAGGGTGCGCCGTGACTAGCCTGCCAACGGTCATCCTCACGCTATCGATAGCCTACGCCGTCATCGGTGCGCTGCTGCTGGTCGTTCTGGTCTATGCGCGGCTGCATTGGTCGTTCAAGGCGGTCGCGGTGGTCGTGACCAGTGCGTTCTATGTCGTCAGCTTCACCGAGATGCGCGGGCTGCTCGGCTGGGCCAGCGCCGATCGGCTGCCGGCCTCGTTCAAGCTGCTGAAGGCCCGCATCGTCGAGCCGCATTCGCTGGAGGGCGATCCCGGCTCGATCTATCTCTGGGTCGAGCAGCTCGACGAGGACAATCGGCCGAGTGGCATCCCGCGCGCCTTTCGTGTGCCCTACAATGACAGGCTGGCCGACAAGACCCATGCGGCGGAGAACGAGATCGCGCTGGGACATCCGCAAGGCGGCCGGGCCGCCGATTTCGGCGGCGGCGATGGCAGCCTCATCGACATGGTCCGGGAATATGTGACGCCCAAGACCATCATGGAGACGAGCGGAGGCGATTCCTCGACCGGCGAATTCCTGGCACCACCGGCCGGCGCGCAGGGCGCCGTGTTCACGCCGTTGCCGCCGCCCCGGATGCCGCCGAAGGACGAGCAATAGGCTCTTCACCATCGCGACAGGGCAGTGCTGGCAAACCGCGCGCCGCTGGCGCATGTTCTTGACCTCCCTCAATTTAGCCTTATCGGCTCCCAATAAGGTTCGAGGGTGGAGGGTGCGTGCTTCTCGCTGTCTTCTCGGATATCCACGGCAACCGGCAGGCGTTCGAGGCGTGCCTGAAAGTCGCGCGGGCGCGTGGCGCCGAGCGCTTCATCCTGCTTGGCGACTTCGTCGGCTATGGCGCCGATCCGGAATGGGTGGTGGATACCGCGATGGAGCTGGTTGTCCAAGGCGCCGTCGCCGTGCGCGGCAATCATGACCAGGCGGTGAATTCCTCGGCCGAGACCATGAATGCCGAGGCGCAAATCGCGATCGAATGGACCCGCGGCCGGCTCGACACCGCGCAGCGGCGGTTCCTGGCGGAATTGCCGATGCTGGTGGAGGACGGCGATCGCCTGTTCGTGCATTCGGAAGCCTCCAGCCCCCGAAGCTGGCACTATGTCCGATCGACCGCCGACGCAGCCAAGAGCCTGATCGCGACGCCGGCTCATGTCACGTTCTGCGGCCACATCCACCGCCCGGCGATCTATTCGATGTCGGTGACGGCGAAGATGTCGGGACTCGTGCCCAAGACTGACGTCTCCGTACCGCTGCTGCGTGGCCGGCAATGGCTTGCGGTGCTCGGCTCGGTCGGCCAGCCGCGCGATGGCGATCCATCCGCGGCTTTCGCGCTGTTCGACACGGTCTCGTGCCAGATCACCTATTGCCGCGCGCCCTACGACGTCGAGACGGCCGCGAACCGGATCCGCGAGAACGGCCTGCCGCATTGGCTCGCCGACCGACTGTCGCAGGGGCGTTAGAGGCCGATGCCGAAACCCCTCGTCAAATCGGGCGCAGAGATCGACGGCTACACGATTGGCGAATGCGTCCATGCCGGCGGAATGGCGACGCTGTGGACCGTCACCCGTCCCGGCCTCGACGTGCCGCTGCTGATGAAAATTCCGCGGGTGTCGGAGGGCGAGGACCCCGCGGCGATCGTCTCCTTCGAGATGGAGATGATGATCCTGCCGCGGCTTGCGGGTCCGCACGTGCCCTCCTGTTTCGGCACCGGCGATTTCGCCCACCAGGCCTATGTCGTGATCGAGCGCATCTCCGGGACCACGCTCTACAAGCGGTTGCCCGACCTGCCGCTGCCGTATGACGAGGCGCGGCAGCTCGTCGCCAGGATCGCAACGGGGCTTGCTGATTTGCACCGGCAGAACGTGATCCATCACGACATCAAGCCGAGCAGCATCATGTTCCGCGAGAGCGGCGAGGCGGTGTTGATCGACTATGGCCTGTCGCATCACAACCATCTGCCGGACCTGTTGCAGGAGGAATTCCGCCTGCCTTACGGCACCGCGCCCTATATGGCGCCAGAACGGTTGTCAGGGGTGCGCGACGATCCGCGCAGCGATCTGTTCTCGCTGGGCGTGCTGCTCTATTTCTTCACGACCGGCGAGCGGCCGTTCGGCGAGGGCGAGACACTGCGTGCGATGCGGCGCCGGCTTTGGCGCGATCCGCACCCGCCGCGCGGCTTGCGCGCTGATTATCCGCCCTGGCTCCAGGAGGTGGTGCTGCGGTGCCTCGAGATCGAGCCGGTGCGGCGCTATCCGACGGCGTCGCAGCTCGCCTTCGATCTGACCCATCCGGACCAGATCAGGCTCACCACACGCTCGGAGCGGATGAAGCGCGACCCGTTAAGCTTCGCTTGGCGGCGCCGCTTCAACCAGGGCGTCATGCAGCCGCGCGCGAAATCGGATGTCGCAGCCCAGATCGCATCAAGCCCGATCCTCGCGGTCGCGCTCGACACGGTGGAAGGCGCCCCCGAGCTGAACGAAGCGTTGCGCGTCACCACCGAGCGTATTCTCGCCACGCTGCCGTCGGCGCGGCTCGCCTGTCTCAACGTGCTGAGGCTCAACCGCATCGCGATTGACAGGACGCTGGATGAGCAGGGCTCCAACAAGCATATCGACCGGTTGGTGGCGCTCAGACACTGGGCCACGCCGCTCAAGCTCGATGAGAGCCGGCTCTCGGCTCACGTGCTGGAAGCCGTCGATCCCGCGGCGGCCATCCTGGAGTTTTGCGAGGTCAACCACGTCGACCACGTCATCATCGGCGCGCGGCAGGGCTCGTTCAGGCGCACGCTGCTCGGCAGCGTCTCGGCCAAGGTGGCCTCGGAAGCGGCCTGCACCGTCACCGTGGTACGGCCGCCGCGAATGGCTGCGGATGCGGGCGAGGAGGCCGGATAGGGCCGCGCTCTGGATCCTGGAGGCTCAGGCCGCGTGAGCGGTGTGGACGGAGCGCTTGCGACGGATCGGCCAGGAGAATTGCGGGCCGGGCTCGCAGTGATCCGCGCTGCCGCCGAAGAACTGGATGATCTCGCGGCACGGCTCGCAGTTGAACAGGTTACGCGACGCGGATGCCTTGGTCATTTCCTTGAGGCAGTTCGGGCAATGCGGCTTCATGAGCTTGGTCCAGAAAAGAATTCAATGCCGGCGCGGTGACCGGAGCGGGTGATCCAGGTCCATCTCGGGCCCGGTGTCGTCGCGCATCTCGCCTTCGGTGCGTTCGAGCCGACCGAAGAAAAAATCGAGGTCAGGATGTGGGCGCCGCGGGATGCGGCACCGGCGCTTCGGCTGACGTTTCACGAGCGCGATCTGCATGGGGTCAGGCCCGATACCAGTCGCGACGAGCGATGCGGGCCGAGCGTACCGAGACCTTCACCGGTCCGGCCGATGGACCAAACACAACAAACGCACAAAAACCAAGCCACAACGCCACGCCAGTCCAGACCAGGGTCGTCGTCATGATGTGCTCCCGCGAAAACAGGCAAGAATCACTTGCGGTGATTTGCGCGAATCAGGGAAGCCCGGAGGAGTACGGATCAAGTTGCAAATTTAGGCATTACGCGCCGCAACACCCGTAGAGGCCGCACGTCTGCGGAGTCGAGCGGGCCCTCAGATCGCCTCGCCGCGTGCACCCGCGGCGGCGTTGCGGATTGCGGCGATGTTGGTCTTATAGGCATCCTGCGTGCCGCCCCTGAACACGGACGTGCCGGCGACGAAGGCGTTGGCCCCGGCCGCAGCCAGGGGACCTGCGACGTCGGGCCCGACGCCGCCATCGACCTCGATATCGATCGGCCGGCCCGCTGTCATGGCGCGGATGTCGCGGATCTTGCCGATCGCGGAGGGGATGAAGGCCTGGCCGCCGAAGCCGGGATTGACCGACATCACCAGCACGAGGTCGACCAGGTCCAGGACGTATTCGAGCGCACTGATCGACGTGCCCGGATTGAGCGAAACGCCGGCCTTCTTGCCGAGTGCGCGGATCGCCTGAAGCGAGCGGTGCAGATGGGGACCGGCCTCGGCATGCACGGTGATGTGGTCGCAGCCGGCTTTCGCGAAGGCCTCGAGATAGGGGTCACAGGGCGAGATCATCAGATGCGCGTCGAAGATCTTCTTGGTGTGCGGGCGCATCGCCTTAATGACGTCGGGGCCATACGAGATGTTGGGAACGAAGTGCCCGTCCATGACGTCGAGATGGATCCAGTCGGCTCCAGCGGCGTCCACGGCGCGCACCTCCTCGCCGAGCCTGGAGAAATCCGAGGCCAGGATCGAGGGCGCGATTGCCAGGGGGCGGGGAGCGAAGGCTTGGGTCATGGCGGTTTCCCGTGGCGGCCGTGGAAGATGGACTCGCCTAACATGGGCCTCTCAGCCGGGCAATGCGGGGCGGCGTGCTTCCTGTGGGCGGAAATTTCTGCCGCGACCGGCATGAATTGCCGGTGTTCCGGGCCGTGCAAAGTGCGGTGAAAGCGGATTTCATTGAGCTTTTTGCGCTGGCACGGCGCTTGCTGACTTCACCTGAACAGAACATTGGCCGCGGCATGCCGCATCGGTTGGAGTTGTGCAATGTTGTTTGCTCTTGGGGCCGTATCGAGCGCACTCGACGCGATCCAGTCGCTGACGAATTCGAAATCGTCCTCGTCGACGCAGAAGACGGGATCCTCGCAAAAGCCCGCGACCAATCCGTTCGCGATCGAGAGCGGCAGCAACAGCACGACCGGCGCGGCCTCGTCGGTCAATGCGGGCAAGACCCCGCAGATCTCGCCGGAGACGATGAACGCGCTGTTCGCTGCGCAGAGCCAATCCTCGGACAGCACCGGCAGCGCCGCCAGCTCGACCTCGTCGAGTTCGACGTCCTCCTCCTCGACGCGCCGCGACGCCGCCTTGAAGGATCTGTTCTCGCAGATCGATGGGGACGGCGACGGCAAGATCACCAAGTCGGAATTCGAGAATGCGCTCGGCGCCGGCGGCACCAATCTCGCGCAGGCCGACGACGTTTTCTCGAAGCTGGATTCGAATACCGACGGCAGCGTCAGCCTCGACGAGATGTCGAAGGCGCTGAAGGGCGGCCATCACGGTCACCATCACGCGCAAGGCGCGGGCGATGCCTCCGGCAGCGGTTCGGGTTCCTCCTCGCGGTCCAGCGGCGGCTCGACCTCGACCTCGACGACCGGCGCCGACGGTTCGACCACCACCACTGTCACCTATGCCGACGGCTTCAAGATGTCGACGACGGTCCCGGGCGCCTCCAGCTCCCGTAATTCGGCGTACGATCTGTTCGCGCAGTTGATGCAGCGGCAGGGCGGGCAGGGACAAGGCGCCTCAGCGACTGTCGGTTCATCGATGTCGATGAGCGTGTAACCTTGCTCACGGCTAGCCTGCATATTCGTGCGTGATGTCACGATAGACATACCGATCACGGATTTCGCGGTTGAAGAACGTACCCTTTGAGCGCACATTCTTGAGCGCGGCGGCGACCTCGGGTGGAACGTCCGCGTAGACATAGACGCGTCCGCTGACGAAAGTCACCGTCAGCTCGCGCCTATCGGGGGCGTAGCGGAAAAAGCGGATCACGGAAGACGGCATGGCGGTGCACCTTGTCGGCCAGGGTAACGCCGTGTCAGCCGTTTCGTTTCTATCCGAACCGGTCCTTCCACGCCGGCATTGCGCCGGCAAAGGGCAGGGCCGTCGCATTGTAGACGCCGCGAGCGATGGCGCGTGCGACCACGTTGGCGGCGATCGTTCCGAGCTCGGTAAGGCCGACCAGCGGCTCGATCGGCTTCTCGCCCGTTGCGGCGGCGAACAGCACGTCGCCGTCGGTCGGGGCATGCACCGGATAGATCGCACGGGCGAACCCGGTATGCGCGATCATCGCAAGCCGCTTGGCCTGGGGTTTGGTCAGCGTGGCATCGGTGACAACGACGCCGATCGTGGTGTTCTCGCGCGCGTTCGCGGCGGGTCCGCCCTTGATGCGCATCGCCAGCATGTCCGGTGTGAACGTGGACGGCAGGCCGCGCCCGCCGAACTCGCCGTTCTCCTCGAAGGGCGCAGCCCAGAACCAAGGCCCTTCGCCAACGGTTGTGCTGCCGACCGCGTTGACGACCATGATCGCGGCGACCTTGATACCATTGGCCAGGACCGCGGAGGCCGACCCCAGTCCACCCTTGAAGGTCGCGGTGGTGGCACCGAGGCCGGCGCCGACGCTGCCCAGTGCGAAATCGTCGCTGGCGGCCAACGCTGCGGCGTAGCCGAGGTCGCGATAGGGCGCGAAGCGTCCCCAGGCCTTGTCGCCGCCGTTGAGCAAGTCGAAAACGATTGCGCCAGGCACGATCGGAATCACCGCCTCGCGAATCCGCAAGCCGCGGCCTTGTTCGGCGAGCCAGGCCTGGATGCCGCCGCCGGCGTCGATTCCAAAGGCGGAGCCGCCGGACAGCGCGATGGCGTCAACGCGATCGACGGTGCTGGCGAGGTCGAGCAACGCGTCTTCGCGCGTGCCGGGTCCGCCGCCGCGAACATCGATGGCCGCAACCGCGGGGGCGTCGAAGATGATCGCGGTCGTGCCAGTGGCGATTTTCGCATCCTCGGCATGGCCGACGCGGACGCCGGCGATATCGGTGAGAAGGTTTTTCAAGGCGGCTCCGCAGGCTGAAAGGCGCTCGCTTCAGCGATATCGCAGGGATGCCGCAGGCTCAACCCGCGAGCGCGGTCCTCAGCATCTTGGCGAGCTCGGACTTACGGTAGGGCTTTGCCAGCAGCAGCACGCCGGAATCGAGCCGCCCGTGGTGGACGATGGCGTTCTCGGTGTAGCCCGAGGTGAACAGCGTCTTCAGGTCGGGGCGGCGGCGAGCCGCCTCGTCGGCGAGCTGGCGGCCGTTCATGTTGCCGGGCATGATGACGTCCGTGAATAGCAGGTCGATGTCCTTGTCGGCGTCGATGATGACGAGGGCCTCGGCCGCGTTGGCGGCTTCGAGGGCGGTATAGCCGAGGCTCTTGATCTGGGTCACGACATATTGGCGCACCAGCGCGTCGTCCTCGACGATCAGGATCTTCTCGTGGCCGCCGGTGACGGGCGCGTTCTGCAGCGCCTCGAATTCGGTCTCCTGCACGCCGCTCGAGCGCGGCAGGTAAATCTTCACGCTCGTGCCGTGGCCTTCCTCGCTGTAAATCTTGATGTGTCCGCCGGACTGCTTGACGAAGCCGAACACCATGCTGAGCCCGAGGCCGGTGCCCTTGCCGACCTCCTTCGTGGTGAAGAAGGGATCGAACACCCGGTCCATCAACTCCGGCGGGATTCCGGAGCCGGTATCGCTGACGGCGATCATGACGTAATTGCCGGCCACCACGTCGGGATTCATGCTGGCATAGCCGTCGTCGAGGAAGATGTTGCGCGTCTCCAGCACCAGCGTTCCGCCGTCGGGCATCGCATCGCGCGCGTTCAGCGCGAGGTTGAGGATCGCGGTGGAAAGCTGACCCGGGTCGATCAGTGCCGGCCACGCATCCTCGGTGAGTTGCGGCATGATGGTGATCTGCTCGCCGAGCGTGGGATGCAGGAGCTTTGCGGCCTCGAGCGTCAATGCGTTGACGTCGATTTCGCGCGGTTGGAGCGGCTGCTTGCGGGCGAACGCGAGCAGATGCTTGGTCAGTTGCGCGCCGCGCTCGGCGGCGTCGTCGATCAGCTTGGTGATGGCGGCGAGCTCGGGACGGTCAGCGACCGCGTCCGCCAAAATTCCGATCGTGCCGGTGATGACGGTCAGCACATTGTTGAAGTCGTGCGCGACACCGCCGGTCAATTGACCAATCGAATCCATCTTCTGGACGTGCCTGAACTGCGCCTCGGCCGCCTGCTTCTCGGTGAGGTCGCGGCCGATGAAGAAATGGCGCTTGACCGGCTCGGACCAGGTGCCCATCCAGTTCAGCGTGACCTCGTGACCGTCGTAGTGGTAGTAGCGCGCCTCGAAGCTGCGCTTGACCGCGCCACGCCGCGCCGCGCGCATCTCGTCGCGCGTCTTCTGGAGGTCATCGGGATGAATGAACTCGGTGGCGCTGTGCCCGATCATGTCTTCCGGATTCAAGCCGAGAATGGTCTTCACGCTCGGGCTGACCTGGATGAAATTGCCAAAACCGTCGGTGACCAGGATCAGATCCTGTGAGGTCTCGAAGATCCGCTGCCGCTCCTCGACCTCGCGGCGCAGTTTTTCTCGTGCCTGCTTCTCTTCCGTGATGTCGTGGGCGATCTTGGAAGCGCCGATGATCTGTCCGTTGGCTGATTTCAGCGGAGAAACATTGAGGACGACGTCGACCCGCCGGCCGTCCTTTCGGATCCGGACCGTCTCGTGCTGTGCGATCGTTTCGTTGCCGCCGACCCGGTTCAGGATACCCCTGACCTCGGCCTTGCGGTCCTCCGGGACGATGATGTCGATCGGCTGCCCGATGGCCTCCGCGGCGGCATAGCCGAACAGATGTTCGGCGGCCTTGTTCCAGCCCGTGATGACACCGTCGAGCGTCTTCGTGATGATGGCATCATTGGCGGATTCGACGACGGCGCCGTACAGGGCAAGGCGCTTGCCATAATAGTCGCGATCCAATGCCGACTGCTGGCGCAGCCTGCCGACGAGACCCAGCGTATGCGCCTGAAGGCGGACATTTTCGATCAGGAGCACCGCGAGCACGAAGGTCGCCGCGCAGAGGCCGTAGACACGACCGGCGTAGAAGCCGAGATCGAAGCGCGCCACGTTGACGATCGCCGACAGCGCGATGTCGAACAGCCATGCGCACATCACCACCATGAGCCAGACATCGATGACCGAATGCGGACGGCGGAACCACAGCGAGACCAGCGCGGCGAAGCTCAAGGACCAGACAAAGGACACCACGCCGATCATGATCTGCGTGTAACCGCCATCGCGCAGCAGGACCGGAAGCAGGTCGTGCTGCGCAGTGACGATCCAGGTCAAGACGATCATGATCGTGACGACGCCGACCACGCTGGCGTAGATCGCCTTGCTTGCCGAGCCCGTGATCCGGGCGCCGCCGTCGGCCTCCTTCAGCCAGGCGTAGGCCAGCACGCAGAGCGGAAAGCCGCCGTGCCAGATCATGTAGAGCCAGACCGTGGTCTGCTGGTTGGCCCCCAGCAGCCCGGTCGGCGAAAAAAGTCCGGGGAAGGTGAGGGCATGGACCACGGCCGCGGCGGCTGTGAAAAGATAGCCCGTCGCGAGCATGAGCAGCGCGCTGGTCCTGAGCACCGCAAACTGCGACAACAGCAGGACGGCGGTGACAATGTCCGCGACCACAAGGGCGGATTGATAGCTGGCGACGAAGGCTGGCACGGGCAGTAGCGGGATACCCGCGAAGGGCACGGCCACTGCGAACAGGATCGACGAGACGCCCACGATCGCCAATGCTGCGGTGCGGTCCTTCGGGGTAGCCGGCAACGTCGAAAGGAATGTGCTTCGATCGGTCGTCGCAGACACGTGCAGCTCGCGCAGATCGGTTTTGAGCATCTTCGCCAATCTCATTTGGCCCAATCAATTTCTGCCGATGGTAGCGGGTTCTGGGCACGCATCATGACAAAACCCACTGCGACTCAACCGAAGGTTACAGTTTACTTAATTATGGGGGGAACGCGCACCGGGGATCGGGTAAGATGCGCTTTACTGGATGGTGCAATAATGCTCTCCCGCAGCTGCGGGTTCCAGGTTTGAACCAGGCATTTTGATTTCAGGATCCGGGAGTTGTTCCCTATGCCCCGCGTTCTCATCATCGACGACCAGAAGGACGTCCGTGCGATGGTCGCGATCGTGCTGCGCGTCAACCGTTATGAGGTCGTTGAGGCCGACAGCGGCGCAGCCGGGGTGAAAGCCTTCACCGAGGTCGGCTTCGACGCGGCAATCGTGGACATTTTCCTCGGCGATACCAGTGGCGTCGAGGTCATCACGACCCTGCGCGAGCTTGCACCGAGCCTCCCGGTCGTTGCCGTGTCGGGGATGACGGCGCTGGACTTCATGGAACAATCGCCCCACCTCGCCAGCGTGGTCTGCCTGCAAAAGCCGTTTCGGCCGAACGATCTTCTTGAAGCGCTGAGGAAGGCCCAAGGCGCGGTGGACGGCGCGATACAAGCAGCAGTCTGATCCTGACGCAGGAAGAAACGCCCCGGGCGAGCCGGGGCGCGATGATGATTGGAGGAGGCCTTCAGGCCCCGGCAAGCGTGCTTAGGTGCCGTTGCCGCTGATCGCGGCGTAGCCGCCCTTGGCGTCCCATTTGTAGACGACGTAGTCGAGCTGCTTGATATCGCCCTTGGAGTCATACTCGATCGGCCCGATCACGGTATCCCACTTGCCGGCCTTGATGGCTGCCATGACCTTCTTGGCGTCGGTGGTGCCGGCCTTCTTGGCCGCCTCCGACCAAACCTGCATCGCTGCGTAGGTGTAGAGCGTGTAGCCCTCGGGGTCGATGTTCTTGGCCTTGAAGGCTTCGACGATCTTCTTCGCGGTCGGCTTGTTGCGCGGATCGGGGCCGAAGGTGAACAGCGTGCCTTCGCCGGCCGGGCCGGTGATGGAGGCGTATTCCTTGTCGGCGAGTGCGTCGCCGGCCATCAGCACGGTCTTCAGGCCCTGGTCGCGCATCTGGCGCAGGAGAAGGCCGCTCTCTTGATGGTAGCCCCCGACATAGACGAGATCGATGTTGTCGCGCTTCAGCCGCGAGACGATCGCGTTGAAGTCCTTGTCGCCCTTGTTGTAGGACTCGTACATCTTCTCGGTGACGCCGGCCTTGTTGAGCGCCTTCTTGGTCTCGTCCGCAAGACCCTTGCCGTAGGTGGTCTTGTCGTTGAGGATGGCGATGTTCTTGCCCTTGTAGTTCTTGGCGATGAACTGGGCGGCGACCAGGCCCTGCTGGTCGTCGCGGCCGCAGACGCGCGCCACGTTCCACAGTCCGCTATCGGTGAACTTCGGATTGGTGGAGGCGGGAGTAATCTGGAGCACGTTGCCGTCGGCATAGGCTTCCGACGCGGGGATCGACGAGGACGAGCAATAATGCCCGGCCACGAACGGAATTTTCGCGCCGGCGATCTTCTCGGCGATCGAGCGCGCCTGTTTCGGATCGCAGGCGTCGTCCTCGACGGACAACGCGAGCTTCTTGCCGTTGACGCCGCCGGCGGCGTTGATATCGGCTACGGCCATCTCGGCGCCGTTCTTCATCTGGCGGCCGAAGGCGGACTCGCCGCCGGTCATCGGACCTGCGACTGCGACGGTGACATCCTGCGCGAATGCCGCGCTCGACAGCGCGATCGATGCGCCGAATGCCAGACCGATGAGCTTCAGTGATTTCATGAGATACCTCGAGGGTGGTCGCCTGTGGAAGTTACCGGGCATGCCCGGTTCAAACCGGCGCCATTCTTGAATGAATTCGAGGAGAAGTCACCGGCAAAATACGGGCATTGGCAGAGATATCGCCAAATTCGGCCGCACGGGTTCGCCTTGGCGGCCTCAGCCGTGCCGGCCGCCTTCCAGGTAGGCGGCGCGAATCTCGGGGCGCTGCAACAACTCGGCACCGGTCCCGGCCAGGGTGATCAGGCCATTGACCATGACATAGCCGCGATGGGCGAGCTTGAGCGCGTGGTTGGCGTTCTGCTCGACGATCAGCACGGTCAGGCCGTCCTGCCGGTTCAGAGTGCGGATCGCATCGAAAATCTGGCGCGCGATCAGCGGCGCCAGACCGAGCGAGGGCTCATCAAGCAGGAGCAGGCGAGGGCGGCTCATCAAAGCGCGGCCGATGGCCAGCATCTGCTGCTCGCCGCCAGACAGGGTTCCCCCGCGCTGGCCGTAGCGTTCCTTCAGCCGCGGAAACAGCGTGAACACGCGTTGTAGCGTCACCTCGCGTTCGGCGTCGGTGCATTCGGTGGCGTCCGCCCCCATCTGGAGATTTTCCGCCACGCTCATGCGCGGGAAGATGCGGCGGCCTTCCGGCGATTGCGCGATGCGCAAATGCGCGATCTCGTGGGTGGGCACTTCGGTGATGTCGCGGCCTTCGTACAGGATCTGGCCGGCGCGGGCGCGGGGCTTGCCGAAGATCGTCATCATCAGCGTCGATTTGCCGGCGCCGTTGGCGCCGATCAGCGCCACGATCTCGCCGGCATTGATCTCGAGGTCAACGCCCTTCAGCGCCTCGATCTTGCCGTAGGCAGCGCGAAGGCCGTGGATCGCGAGCAGGGCAGTGGGCGACGTCACGACCCGCTCTCCATCACGGCCGCCGCCTCTTCCTCATCGGTGCCGAGATAGGCGGCGATCACCTTCGGATCGTCGCGAACCTCGCGCGGGGAGCCTTCAGAGATCTTCACACCGTGGTCCATCACCACGATATGGTCGGAGATCTCCATCACCACGGACATGTCGTGCTCGATCAGCAGGATCGAGGTGCCGAGCTCGTTCCGGATCGACAGCAGCAGCTCGCTCAGGGCGGCGCTCTCGCGCGCATTGAGGCCGGCGGCGGGTTCGTCCAGGCACAAGAGCGCGGGCTCGGTGCACATCGCGCGTGCGATCTCGAGTCGTCGCTGGTCGCCATAGGCAAAATTACCGGCAGCATCGTCGGCGCGATCGAGCAAATTGACGCGCTTGAGCCAGTCGGTGGCGAGATCGATCGCGCGCTTCTCGGCGTCGCGGTAGACGGGCGCGCCAATGAGCCCGAGCAAGGTGAAGCCGGAGGCGCGCATCAGCGCGTTGTGCTGCGCCACCATCAGGTTTTCCAGCGCCGTCATGCCGGGAAACAGGCGGATGTTCTGGAAGGTGCGGGCGACCTTGGCCTGCTTCGCGATGCGGAAATCGTTCAGCCGCTCCAGCGCGATCACCTTGCCGTCGTCATGGCCGAGGCGGATGGCGCCGCCGCTCGGCTTGTAGAACCCGGTGATGCAGTTGAAGACCGTTGTCTTGCCGGCACCGTTGGGTCCGATCAGCGCGGTGATCTTCTTCCGCTCGGCAGCAAACGACAGGTCCTGCACCGCGACGATGCCGCCGAAGCGCATGGTGAGCCGGTCGACCTCGAGAATCTGGTCGCGGCTCATCCGTGCCCCTCCTTGACGAGGTCGGATGAGATCGCGTGGGCCTTGGTCAGATACACGGTCGGCGCGCGATGGCCGATCAGGCCGCGCGGCCGCCAGATCATGATCAGCACCATGGCCATGCCGAACACCAGCATGCGATAGCTCTCGAGGCTCCGGAACAGTTCGAAACCGCCGATCATGGCGAGCGCTGCGAGCGCGACGCCAAGCTGCGAGCCCATGCCGCCAAGCACGACGATGGCGAGCACCAGCGCCGATTCCTGGAAGGTGAAGGATTCCGGGCTGATGAAGCCCTGGCGGGTCGCAAAGAACGCGCCGGCAAAGCCGCCGAACATCGCACCGGTCGCGAATGCCGTGAGCTTGGTGGTCGTGGTGTTGATGCCGAGCGCGCGGCAGGCGACCTCGTCCTCGCGCAGGGCTTCCCAGGCGCGGCCGATCGGCAGGCGGCGCAGCCGGATCGTCACCCAGTTGGTGAGCAGCGCGAGCGCCAGGATCAGGTAGAACAGGAAGACGATGCGGTGGGTCGGCGAATATTCGATGCCGAGCCTGGCTGCGAGGCCGTTGTCGCTATTGTCGAGCGGGATGCCGAAGAAAGAGGGGCGGGGAATGCTGGAGACGCCGTTGGGGCCGCCGGTCAGATCCTGCCAATTGATGATGACGAGGCGGATGATCTCGCCGAAGGCGAGCGTCACGATCGCGAGGTAGTCGCCGCGCAGGCGCAGCACGGGGAAGCCGAGCAGCACGCCCCAGAATGCGGCGAGGACGCCCGCTAGCGGCAGGCAGATCCAGAATGACCAGCCGAAATTGGTCGCAAGCAGCGCGTAGGAATAGGCGCCGACCGCATAGAAGGCGACATAGCCGAGATCGAGCAGGCCAGCCAGCCCGACCACGACATTCAACCCCCAGCCCAGCATCACATAGGTGAGCACGAGGATGGCGAGATCTAGGATGTAGCGCTGGTCATAGAAGATCACAGGCACCAGCAGGGTGAAGATCAGAAGCGCCGGTGCGAGATAGCGGCCGAGGAACGACATTCCGCTCTGCACCGCCGGCGGCACCAGCTTCTCGGCGCCGGTCGGACCGATCCATTGCTTGAGCAGCTCGAGCACGATCGAGCCGCCGAATACCGCGGCGACGAGGGAGGCGACCTCGCCGAAGCGCGTCCAATAGGTGAGCTGGCCGTCGGAACCGGCTTCGGTGCGGACGCCGACCATCAGCGAGAACAGCACCAGCGCGATCAGTGCGTTGACGCAGGCGGTCTTCAGGAGAGCGGGGATGCCCGATGCGGTTTTGGCGGTATTGATCGAGGGAGCTTTCACGCGCGCGACCGTCAGACTTTTTCGACTTCGGGGCGGCCGAGCAGGCCGGTCGGCATGAAGATCAGCACGACGATCAGGATCGAGAACGCGGCGACATCCTTGTATTCGACCGAGAAATAGGCCGACCAGAACGTCTCGATCAGCCCGATCGCGAGCCCCCCGAGCATGGCGCCGGGCAGCGAGCCGATGCCGCCGAGTACGGCCGCGGTGAACGCCTTGATGCCGGCGACGAAGCCCATGAAGAAATCGACCAGGCCGTAATAGAGCAGGTACATCAGGCCGGCCACTGCGGCGAGCGCAGCGCCGATCACGAAGGTCATGGAGATAGTGCGGTCGACGTTGACGCCGAGCAGCGCCGCCATGGTCTGGTCCTGCTCGCAGGCGCGCATGTCGCGCCCGAGCCGTGTGCGCGACACCAGCCAGGTGAAGATCGCCAGCAGCACGATGGTGGTGATGACCACCACGATCTGGATATTGGAGAGCTGGATGACGAAGCCATCGGCGCTCTCGTGCAGCGTATAGCCGCCGGTGATCACTGGCGGCACTGGCTTCACCCGCGCGCCTTGCGCCACCTGCGAATAGTTGGTCAGCACGAACGACATGCCGATCGCCGACAGCATCGGCGCGAGGCGGAAGGAGTGGCGCAACGGACGGTAGGCGATGCGCTCGATGGTCCAGCCATACAGGGCGGTGATCGCCATCGAGACCAGGATCACGATCAAAAGGATCACCGGGACCGCAGTCAGGCCCGTCGAGACCAGCAGAAGGAAGGTGATCAGGGCGATGAAGCCGCCGATCATGAAGACATCGCCATGGGCGAAGTTGATCATCCCGACGATGCCGTAGACCATCGTGTAGCCGATCGCGATCAGCCCGTAGATCGAGCCGAGCACGAGACCGTTGATGAGCTGCTGGGCGAAATAATCCATAGGCTGCCGTACCCAAATCTGACGCGGCTCAAAGGGAGCTCTTCGAGAGAGTGCTGGTTTCTTCTCGGGCCCCGGCAGCCCTTAAGCATTCTCGTTTTGTAACAGGAGGGAACTGGCGGCTGCAACCGGCCTCGCCTCCGCATCAAGGCTTTTACAGAGATCATTTGGCGCTCCGGTTCCCCCGCAATGGGCGGAACCGGCTCCGTCAGCGCCATCGGATGCCTGTCGGGAGGCAGTTAAGGTAAACAAAGGGTTTAAATTGCCGCCACAGTCTGATGCGAGTTAGCTCCCGGCAGAGCCTTTCATCGAAGGCGCGGCCAAACGAAGCGGGAAGCGGCATGTTCGGAAACTGGCGGATCGGTTCGGTCAACGGCGCACTTCTGGCGGCCTATTTCATCCCGACCTGGACCCTCGTTGCCTTCAACATCATGGTGGCGCCGGTGCACGGCCTCTATGAGCGGCCGAGCGTCGCAGTCGCTCTTTTCCTCAGCGACCATCTCCAGATGGCGGGGATGGACACGGTGCGCGCCGCCTGGCTGCTGGCGCTGGGGCGCTTAACGGTGGTGGCGTTCTTTGCGATCTACCTTGCGCTGCTCTGCATCCCCCGTATCCGCAAGAACGGCGGCAGCGACGAAGCGCTCGGCATTGCGCTTGCGATCGGCAGCCTGATCTCGTTTGCGAGCATGATCATGGCCTCGAAGGTCGGCGAGATGGCCGCGCTGCGGCTGCACGCCACCGAACTTCTGCTCTTGCTCGGTGCCGCCATCGTGGTGGTGATCGAGCGGCCCGCGGCGGCGCCCAAGATCGTTCAGAAGCCCGTCGAGGCCACCCCGCCGCTAGGTCTTGAGCAGGCCGAGCTCCTGCACAATCGCTGAGGCTTCCTTGACGGCGTGGTTCGCCGCCGGCACGCCGCAATAGATCGCCTGCTGCAGCAGGATTTCCTTGATGTCGTTGGGCGTGAAGCCACCCTCGGCGAGGGCCGCGCGCACATGCAGGCGGAATTCATCCCATTGCCCAAGCGCAACCATGGTGCCGATCACCAGCACCCGCCGCGTGCGCTCGTCGAAATGCGGCCGCGTCCAGATCTCGCCCCAGGCGTAGCGCGTGATCATGTCCTGGAAATCGGTGTTGAATGCATTGCGACCCGCGATCGACTTGTCGACCCAGGCATTGCCCAGCACTTTTCGGCGCACGTTCATACCGGCATCGCGGCGTTTCTGGTCGTCCATGCTGTTTCCTCCTTCGTCATTGCGAGGAGCGAAGCGACGAAGCAATCCAGTCTCTCACGGCAGACGGATTTCTGGTTGCATCGCTGTGCTCCCAACGACGGTTGTGGCTAGCGTTGCGTCAAAAAGCCCACGACCGCGTCGGTGAATGCGTGCGGCTGCTCGACATTGGAAATGTGGGCGGCGTCAATGATGGTCATGCTCGCGCCGGGAATGCTTGAGCGGATCAATTCACCCGCCGAAATCGGCGTCGCCATGTCGTGGCGGCCGGCGATCACCAGTGTCGGGTTCTTGATGTTCGGCAGCAACGCGCGCTGGTCGAGCGTCGACAGCGCTTCGCAGCAGGCGAGATAGCCTTCGAGCGGCGAGGCCAGCAGCATCTCCTTCATCCTGGCGGTGATGTCGGGCGCGCGCTCGCGGAAATCCTGGGTGAGCCAGCCGGCGATAACGGCGTCGGCGACGGCGGCGATGCCGCCCTTCTTCACCGCGTCAATGCGCTCGAGCCATTTGGTCGGCTCGGCGTAGTAGCAGGAGGTGTTGGCGAGGATGAGCTTGCCGAAGCGCTCCGGCGCGTTCGCGCCGAGCCATTGCCCAACCATGCCGCCCATCGACAGGCCGCACCAGTGCACTTTTTCGATATTGAGGTCGTCCAGGATGGCGAGCACGTCGCGGCCGAAGCGCTCCATGGTGTAGGGGCCGGGCGGAACGTTGGACTTGCCGTGGCCGCGGCGGTCGTAGCGGATGACGCGGAATATCTGCGTCAGTGCCTTCATCTGCGGCTCCCACATCTGCAGCGTGCAGCCGAGCGAGTTCGAGAGCATCAGCGTCGGCCCGCCGTCGCGGCCCTCGACGGAGACGTTGATCAGGCAACCGTCGGCATCGATCATGGGCATGCGGGCGTCTCCGTTTTATTTGCGCGCAGGACTGCTTTATTCGCGTTCGAGGCTGTCGAGCAGGCGATCGATCAGGGCTTGGGAAGCGCCTTGATAGGCCATCGGCTCGAGCAACGCCGCAATTTTGTCCGGCGAAAGATGCGCAGTGACATGCGAATCGGCTGCGAGCACCTCGCGCAGATGCTTCTTCTCGGCGACCGCGCGCTTGCTCGCGGCCTCGATCAGATGATGCGCATCGCTCTTGCCCATCGTCTCGGCCAGCGCAAAGGTAACCGCTTCCGCCATGATCAGCCCGTGCGTCGCATCGAGATTGCTGCGCATGCGCGCGGCATCGACATCGAGACCCTCGGCGATGTCGACGATGGCGGCAAGCGCGCCGGAGGTGACCAGCATCAATTGCGGCAGCGTCGGCCATTCCGCGTGCCAGGGACCGGCGCTGCGTTCGTGGTCCTGCACCTGTGCGGCAAAAATCGTCGCTGCGAGCTGAGGCGCCATGGTCGCGCAGCCGAGCGCGCTTGCGGCTGCGACCGGGTTGCGCTTGTGCGGCATGGTCGAGGAGCCGCCGCGGCCTTCCCCGGCGGGCTCGAACGCCTCTGCGACGTCGGTCTGCATCAGCAGCGAGACGTCGCGCGCGATCTTGCCGCAGCTTCCGGCGAGAATCGCGAAGGCTGATGCGGCTTCCGCGATGCGGTCACGGTGGGTGTGCCAGGGGGCTTCTGGCAATGGCAGGTTCAGCTCCTGCGCCAGCCGTTCTGAAACGACGAGCCCCTTGTCGCCAAGTGCCGCAAGCGTGCCGGCCGCGCCGCCGAATTGCAGTGCGAGGCCCTCGCGGCGCAGCCGCCTGAGGCGGCAGCGGGCGCGGGCAAGGCTTGCGGCATATTCGGCGGCCTTCAGTCCGAACGGCATCGGCAGGGCGTGCTGGAGCCAGGTTCGCGCCACCATTGCCGTGTTGCGATGACTGCGCGCAAGTGCGGCAAAGCCCTTGATGGCGCGGCTGAGATCGGCGTCCAATGCATCGATGCCGGCGCGAAGCGTGAGCATGGTCGCGCTGTCGATGACGTCCTGGCTGGTCGCGCCCCAATGCACGTAGCGTGCGGCCTCGGCGTCGCCCTTGCCGACATTGGCGGTCAGAGTCTTGACCAAGGGGATCGCGAGATTGCCGGATCGAGTCGCGGCCTCGGCCAGCGCAGCCATGTCAAAGGTATCGGCCTTGCACGCGGCTTCGATCGGGCCCACCGCGGACGCGGGAATCACACCCGTGGCCGCCTCGGCTCGGGCGAGGGCTGCCTCGAAATCGAGCATATTCTGAAGGGTCGACCGGTCGTCGCAGACCGCGCGCATGGCCACGCTCGACAGCATCGGCGCGAGCAGGGGGGAGAGGGATGTGCTCATATTGTGCGGGACCTAACCACCATGACCCGCCTGTGCCAATCCCAAACCGGCGGCGCAAGCTTTTTGCAGTTGCGAATATGCATTGCACGTGACCGAGGGCCACCCTTTCTTTTGCCGCCTCCGTGCGGTACTTGAGCTGCATTATAGTTGCGCGATCCAAGTTCGGTATCCCGGGAGGCACCCAATGGCCATGACGATGAACGGCGAAGTCCAGCTTGCGGCGCCGCGCGAGGCCGTGTGGGCCAAGCTCAACGATGCCGAGGTGCTGAAGGCCTGCATCCCCGGCTGCGAGGAGCTGGAGAAGACCGACGATGGCGGCTTTCGCGCGACGGCGAAAATGAAGGTCGGTCCGGTGTCGGCGCGCTTCAAGGGCAAGGTCACGCTGTCCGATCTCGACCCGCCGAACGGCTACAAGATCTCCGGCGAAGGCGAGGGCGGGGTGGCCGGCTTTGCCAAGGGTGGCGCCGTGGTCAAGCTTGCGGAGAAGGACGGCGGCACGCTTTTGTCTTACGAGGTCGAGGCGCAGATCGGCGGCAAGTTGGCGCAGCTCGGCCAGCGTCTGATCAACGGCGCCGCCAAGAAACTGGCAGACGAATTTTTCGCGAACTTCGCCAAGGCGGTACAGGGCTGAAGGCCAATACCTCGAGCATTGCGCCTTTCGGCATATCGCGTTTTGTCATGGCGCCTTGCATTCCCGGTGATGTTGCCCCGGGGCATAATGGCCCATATGATGGGTTGGAATAATTATAAGAACCGCTTCGACGGGACCCGTCGGGGCGCTGATAGAGAGTGTTTATGGCAAAAATCTCCCTCATCGTGAACGGCAATCCTGTCACGGCCAATGTCGATCCCCGCACCCTGCTGGTGCAGTTCCTGCGCGAGAATCTGCGGCTCACCGGCACCCATGTCGGCTGCGACACCTCGCAGTGCGGCGCTTGCGTCGTGCATCTGGACGGCAAGGCCGTGAAGTCCTGCACCACGCTCGCCGTGATGGCCGATGGCCACGAGGTCAAGACGATCGAGGGCCTGGCCGCCGACGGCGCGCCGCTGCATCCGATGCAGGAGGCCTTCCGCGAACACCATGGCCTGCAGTGCGGCTTCTGCACGCCCGGCATGATCATGACCGCGATCGACATCGTCCATCGCAAGGGCAACGAGCTCGACGACCACACCATCCGCGAGGAGCTGGAAGGCAATCTCTGCCGCTGCACCGGCTACCAGAACATCGTCACCTCGATCTCCGCCGGCGCCAAGGCGATGGCGAAATCCGATCTCGCGTAAACCTCGCGCGCACTCTGCGATCAGGACATTCAGATGTACGATTTCAAATACCATCGCCCCGGGACCGTTCGGCAGGCCGCCAACCTCCTGGTGAAGAACGAAGATGCCAAGGTGATCGCCGGCGGCCACACGCTGATTCCCGTCATGAAGCAGCGCCTCGCCAGCCCGCCGCATCTGGTCGACCTCTCCCATATCGATGGGCTCAACACGATCGAGATGAAGGGCCGCGCGCTCGTGATCGGTGCCACCGCCAGGCATGCCGAGGTCGCAAGCTCCGCCATCGTCGGCGAGGCGATCCCGGCGCTCGCGAACCTGGCCGGCCAGATCGGCGATCCCGCCGTGCGCCACAAGGGCACGATCGGCGGCTCGCTCGCCAACAACGACCCGACAGCGGACTATCCGGCTGCCGTGCTTGCGCTCGGCGCCACCATCGTCACCAACAAGCGCCGCCTCAAGGCGGAGGAGTTTTTCCAGGGCCTGTTCACGACGGCGCTCGAAGCCGACGAGATCATCACCAAGGTGATGTTCCCGCTGCCGAAGAAGGCGGCCTATATCAAGTTCCGCAACCAGGCCTCGCGTTACGCGCTGGTCGGCGTGTTCGTGGCGCGGCGTCCCTCCGACGTGCGGGTCGCGGTCACCGGCGCCGGCTCCGAAGGCGTGTTCCGTGTCACCGCGTTCGAGGAAGCCCTGAAGAAGCGCTTCGCCGCGAAGGCGCTTGACGGCATCGAGGTGCCCGCGGACGGCCTCAACAGCGACATCCATGGCAGCGCCGAATACCGCGCGCATCTTATCGGCGTGCTGACGCGGCGCGCCCTCGACGCCGCCAACGCCAAGGAGTGAGTGATCCTCACGCCTCGGCCCAAACTTGTCCCCGGTGAGGGCGTAGCGAGACTGGCTTTTTCATGACCTCAGCGGCCAATACGTCCGGTGCCAATACTTCAGTTGTATTGCCGGCATCGGTCGATTCGATGCTCGAACTCCTGACGTCGCGCGGCTATCTCGCCGAGCGATCGCTGGCCACGGTGACCTATCTGTCGCTGCGCATGGGCCGGCCGCTGTTTCTGGAAGGCGAAGCCGGCGTCGGCAAGACCGAGATCGCAAAAGTGCTGTCGGCGGCCTTGGGGCGGAAGCTGATCCGCCTGCAGTGTTACGAAGGCCTCGACGTTTCCTCGGCGGTCTACGAATGGAATAGCGCCGCGCAGATGATCGCGATCCGGATGGCGGAAGCCGCCGGCGACACCGATCGCGATCAGCTCTCCTCCGATATCTTCGCCGACCGCTACATGATCAAGCGGCCGCTGCTGCAGGCGCTGGAGCCCGACGTTGCGGGACCGCCGGTGCTCTTGATCGACGAGCTCGACCGCGCCGACGAGGCGTTCGAGGCATATCTGCTCGAAATCCTCAGCGACTTCCAGGTGACGATTCCCGAATTCGGCACCGTGAAGGCGCCGCATCCGCCGATCGTGATCATCACCTCCAACCGCACCCGCGAAATCCACGACGCGCTGAAGCGGCGCTGTCTCTATCACTGGGTCGATTATCCCGATGCCGATCGTGAGCTCGCGATTGTCAAGTCGCGCGTGCCGGGCATCTCCGCGAAACTGTCGCAGCAGGTCGTGCGCTTCGTCCAGGCGCTACGCAATCAGGATTTCTACAAATCGCCGGGCGTTGCCGAGACCATCGACTGGGCCACTGCGCTGTCGGAGCTCGACGCCCGCTCGCTGACCCCGCAAGTGGTCGGCGACACGCTGGGCGCGCTGCTCAAATACCAGGACGACATCACGCGGATGCAGGGCGACACCTTGCAGAAGGTGCTGAAGGACGCGACGAGCGAGTGACTTGTCATTCCGGGGCGCGCGGGAGCGTGAACTCTGGTGCGCAATTGCGCACCTGAGAATCTCGCGCCACAATCTCTGGATTCCGGGTTCGTCGCTTCGCGACGCCCCGGAATGACGGAGCGAGGAAAGACCATGGCCATCAACCACCTTGCGCCTGAGCAGACCGAGCAGTTCGCCGACAACATCGTGGGCTTCGCCCGCGCGCTGCGTTCGGCCGGCATGCCGGTTGGGCCGGGTGCGGTCATCGATGCCATGAGCGCGCTTGAGGTGATCGACATCGGCCACCGCGCCGACGTCTTCACCACCCTGGAGGCGATCTTCGTCAAGCGCCACGAGCATGCGCTGATCTTCAAACAGGCCTTCAACCTGTTCTTCCGGGCGTCGGAAGAGTGGAAGCACATGCTGGATTCGGTGCCGCTGCCGGAGCAGGCCAAGAAGAAGCCGCAGGCCGGCTCCCGCCGCGTCCAGGAGGCGATGTCGCAGCCGCGCATGACGGAGACGCCGCAGCACCAGGAGCAGGATTTGCGCCTGTCGGTCTCCGACAAGGAAATCCTTCAGAAGAAGGATTTCGCTCAGATGAGCGCGGCCGAGATCACCGAAGCGCTCCGCGCTGTCGAGCGGATGCGGCTGCCGCAGGCCGAGCTATTGACGCGCCGGCACCGGCCCGATGCGCGCGGGCTTCGTCTCGATTTGCGCCGCACCTTACGCGCGTCCTTGCGCACCGGTGGCGACATCATCGACATCCATCGCCTCGGGCGGATCGAGAAACCGGCGCCGATCGTCGCGCTGCTCGACATCTCGGGTTCGATGAGCGAGTACACCCGCCTGTTCCTGCATTTCCTGCATGCCATAGGGGACGCGCGAAAACGTGTCTCGGTGTTCCTGTTCGGCACTCGCCTCACCAACGTGACCCGGGCGCTGCGCCAGCGCGACCCCGACGAGGCGCTGGCGAGCTGCTCGGCCTCGGTCGAGGACTGGGCCGGCGGCACGCGGATCTCGGCCTCCCTGCACAATTTCAACAAATTGTGGGCGCGGCGCGTGCTGAGCCAGGGCGCCATCGTGCTGCTGATCTCCGACGGGCTGGAGCGGGAAGCCGATTCCAAGCTCGCCTTCGAGATGGACCGGCTGCACCGTTCCTGCCGGCGGCTGATCTGGCTCAACCCGCTGCTGCGGTTTGGCGGCTTCGAGGCCAAGGCCCAGGGCATCAAAATGATGCTGCCGCACGTTGACGAATTCCGTCCGGTACATAATTTGAGCTCGATCCAGGAGCTGATCACCACGCTCTCCCGGCCGCTGCCGCCGCATCACCGCAGCTTGATCCGCTCCGCAGCCTGAGAGGTAGCCATGCTCGATCGCGACGAGGATATTCTGAAGGCGGCGGAGGACTGGCAGAAGGCCGGCCGTGGCGTCGCGCTCGCCACCGTGATCGAGACCTGGGGCTCGGCACCGCGTCCGGCGGGCTCGAGCCTAGTCATCAACGACGAGGGCACGTTCCTGGGGTCCGTCTCCGGCGGCTGCGTCGAGGGCGCCGTGGTCACGGAGGCCATGGATGTGATCCAGAGCGGCAAGCCCAGGATGCTGGAGTTTGGGGTTGCCGACGAGACTGCCTGGAATGTCGGGCTCTCCTGCGGCGGCACCATCCGCGTCTTCGTCGAGAAAGTCGGCTAGCCGTGAAGCTCGAGATCCTGCACGAACTCAATACCGAGCGCGCCGCGCGCCGCGCGGTGATTTTGGTCACCGACACCGAGAGTGGTGAGCAGCGCCTGGTGAAGGCCAAGGATTTTGCCAAGGATCCATTAGGCGCCGAGCTCGACAAGCAGCTTCGCATGGGCAAAAGCGCCAGCGTCGAAGCCGGCGGCAAGAAGCTTTTCCTCAACGTCTATGCGCCGACCGCAAAGCTCGTCATCGTCGGCGCCGTCCATATCAGCCAGGCCCTGGCACCGTTGGCGCGCTCGCTCGGCTACGACGTCACCGTGGTCGATCCGCGCACGGCCTTTGCGAGCCCCGAGCGCTTCCCCGACGTTCCACTGGTCGCGGAATGGCCCGACACGGCGCTGCCGCTGCTCAACGTCGACGCCTACACGGCCTTCGTCGCGGTAACGCACGATCCCAAGATCGACGATCCCGCGCTGCTGCACGCCTTCGAGCGCAACTGCTTCTATATCGGCGCGCTCGGATCGCGGAAGACGCACGCCAAGCGCGGCGACCGGCTGCGGGCGCAAGGCGCCAAGGAGGCTGACATCGCGCGCATCCACGCGCCGATCGGGCTTGCGATCGGCGCGGTCTCGCCGTCCGAGATCGCGGTCTCGATCATGGCCGAGATCACGGCGGTGCTTCGCCTGCCGCCCAAAGAAAAAGAAGAAGCCGCATGAAGTTCGGCCCGGCGAGTCCCAGGGATGCGATCGGCGGGGTGACCGTCCACACCCTGCGCCAGGGACCGCTGGTGCTGAAAAAGGGCACGACGATCGGCCCGGCCGAGGTCGAGGCGCTGGAGCGCGCCGGCATCAAGGACGTTGTGGTGGTGCGGATGGAGGAGGGCGATGTCTCCGAGGACATCGCTGCCGCCAGCATCGCGCTCGCGGTCGGCGGCGAGGGCATCCATGTCGAGCGCGCCTTCACCGGCCGGGCCAATCTGTTCGCCGCGCAGCCAGGCGTGCTGGTGATCGATCGCGCCGCGGTGGACCGCATCAACAATATCGACGAGGCCATTACCTTTGCCACGCTCTCCGCCTACAAGCCGGTGGTCGAGGGCGAGATGGTCGGCACCGTCAAGATCATCCCGTTCGGCGTCAAAGGAAACTTGCGTGATGCCGCGGTGAAGGCCGCGGGTCGCGACGTTCTGAAGATCGCGCCTTACGTCATCAAGCGCGTCGGCGTGGTCTCGACGCTGCTGCCCGGCCTGTCCTCCAAGGTGATCGACAAGACGTTGCGGGTCACCGCCGAGCGGCTGGCGCCAGCCGGAGCCGGCATCATCGCGGAGCGGCGGGTTCCGCATGAGGAGCAGGCGCTGTCGGCTGCGATCAAGGAACTGCTGGGACTTGGCGCCGAGCTCGTGATCGTGTTCGGTGCATCCGCGATCGCCGACCGCCGCGACGTGATCCCTGCGGCCGTGACCGGCATCGGCGGCGAGATCGAGCATTTCGGCATGCCGGTGGATCCCGGCAACCTGCTGCTGATTGCCCGGGCCGGCGCCGTGCCGGTGCTGGGCGCGCCCGGCTGCGCGCGCTCGCCGGTCGACAACGGCTTTGACTGGGTGCTGATGCGGCTGCTCGCGGGCATCAAGGTGACGCGGTCCGAGCTGATGGGCATGGGTGTTGGCGGCCTCCTGATGGAGATCGTCACGCGCCCGCAGCCGCGCGCAAAACCGGAGATCGAGGGCAACAACCAGGTCGCGGTCATCGTGCTCGCAGCAGGCCGCTCGACCCGGATGGGTGGGCCGAACAAGCTACTGGCCGAGCTCGATGGCAAGAAGCTGGTGCGAATAGCGACCGAGCAGGCGCTGGCCTCCAAGGCGTCCGAGGTGATCGTCGTCACCGGCCATCAGACCGAGCTGATCGAACAAGCCTTGCAGGGCCTGAAGGTGCGTTTTGTCAAAAATCCGGATTTTGCCGGCGGCATCGCAAGCTCGGTCAAGGCGGGCATCGCGGCCGTTCCCGAGGCGTCCGACGGCGCCGTGGTCTGCCTCGGCGACATGCCGCTGATCGACGCCGGCCTGATCGACCGTCTCATCGACGCGTTCGCACCGGACCGCGGCAATCTCATCGTCGTGCCCGTCAGCGAAGGTCGCCGCGGCAACCCTGTGCTGTGGTCGCGCCGCTTCTTCAAGGAGTTGATGACGCTCGACGGCGATGTCGGCGCGCGCCATCTGATCGCCAAGCACACCGAGGCCGTCGCCGAAGTGCCGGTCGACGGCGAGAGCGCCTTCCTCGACATCGACACGCCGCAGGCATTGGAAGCGGCACGGCGGGGATAGCGGTTCGTAGGGTAGGCAAAGGCGCGCAGCGCCGTGCCGACCATCCCTCGACACGGTGGTGTTTGATTGGTAGGCACGCGTCGCTTTGCCCACCTACCGCGCCGCCCAGGCCTCAATTCAACGCCCCGTTCACCATCTGGAAACAACCGCCGCTTACAGTCACCTTCACCTGCCTTGGGGGGAGGGGTTTTTCCATGGCTTCGAACGTCGTCGCGCGCCGTTGCGCGATGTTTTTCTTTGCGCTGTCCGTCTGCATCGCGAGCGCTCGCCATATCACGGATGCGCATGCCGCCGGTGCATTTGCGGTCGGCAAGTGCGGCGCTTACGGCCAGGCCTTTGATTATGGCGCCGAGCACGAAGCCCGTGCGGCGGCGCAGAAGCAGTGCAAGGGCGATTGCACGACCGTGACGATGAAGCGCGCCTGCGCCGCGATGTCGGTCGATCTTTCCAATCCCTGCGGCGCCTATGGCTATGCCGTCAAGCCGAAGATATCGACCACGCTCAATGCCGCCACGCGCGAATGCTACAAATACGGCGGCAAGGAATGCGTGATCCGCGCCTGGGCCTGCGACGCCAAGGGTTGATTCCTGTTGCAGTCATTCCGATCGTGCGTAGCATCGAATCCGGAATGACAGTCGGGGAGTTGCATGCAGTTCGATACCAAGATCGCCATCGTGATTCGTACCGATCTTCAAGCCTGGCAGAAGCTCAACGTCGCGGCCTTCCTCACCAGCGGCATCGCCGCGGCCTTTCCGGAATGCATCGGCGAGCCCTATGAGGACGCGTCGGGCACGAAATATCACGCGCTGATCGGTCAGCCGATCCTGATCTATGGGGCCGACGGTCCCGCATTGACGCGCGCGCTCGATCGGGCCCTGACGCGCAACGTCAAGCCGGCGGTCTATACCGAGGACATGTTCAAGACCACTCATGATGCGGCCAACCGCGAGGTGGTGAGGGCAGTGGCGCGCACCGATCTCGATCTCGTCGGTCTCGCGATGCGCGCGGAGCGCAAGGTGATCGACAAGATCGTCGACGGGTTGAAGTTTCATAGTTGACGTGAACGCGCGCGGTCTTGCGCGCGCTTCCACCTGCGATGCCTCACCCCGGCGGCATGCCCGCGAATTTGGGCAGGTCAGGGTCAAGACGATCCCAGTGATGTCCGCGCGCGGCGAAAGTGACCGCCTGCGGCTTGTAGCGGGCGGGCTCGTCGAGGCTTGCGGCGCGGATCGTGAAGACGTCGGGCTGTGCCGCGAAGGTCATGTACACAGGCACGCCGCACTGTGTGCAGAAACCGCGCGTCTTCACGTTGCCGCTGTTGGCGACCATGTCCCAATGCTTTGCCTCGCCCGTCACCGTGACGCCGTCGCGTGCGAATGTCATGTACGAGCCGTGGGCGCTGCCGCTTTCGCGCTGGCAGTCCCGGCACTGGCAGTGATTGCTGAACAGCGGCTCACCGGCAATCGAATAGCGGATCGCGCCGCAGGCGCAGCCGCCGGTATAGGGCTTGGTCATGCGATTACTCCTTACTTGTCTTCGCCGCTGATCTCGTCGAGCTGGCGGACGACCTTCTTCCAGCCGCCGCTCATGCCCGTGTAGGCCGATTCGTTCCTGGGCAAGACGAAGCCCGCATGAACCAGACGGATCCGCGTGCCGTCCTCGACCGGGGTGAGGGACCACGTCACGACGGTGTCGAGCGGCGCGCCGTAGCCAATGTTGCGCTCATCGCCGCCCTTCCAGGCGTAGACGAGGCGGCGGTTCGGCATGACTTCCAGGACCCGGCAATGGATGACACCATCCCATGCGCCGCCCGGCGTGGTCTGGTAGGTGAAAGTGTTGCCTTCGACGGCCTCGAAACCGGTCGGCGGCATCAGCCAGCGCGCGATCAGCTGGGCGCTGGTCAGCGCCTTCCAGATCGTCTCCGGCGCATGAGGGAGCACCTCGTCGATGACGATGTCTTTTGTCTCGGCTTTCAATTCAACAGCACTCACGGCTCGATCTCCTTCAAGAGGTCACGCAGGTTCTGGAAGCGCTCGCGCCAGAACACGCCGTAATGGTCCATCCAGGAGACCAGCGGTTCGAGGCCTTGCGGCGCGGCACGGTAATAGACGTTGCGGCCCTCGGCACGCTCGGCGACGAGGCCGGCCTGCTTGAGGGACTTCAAATGTTGCGAGATCGCGCCTTGCGTCACGCCACTTCCCCGCGTGAGTTCAGCGACGCTGATCTCCGTGCTCTCGAACACGCGTTCGAAGACGGCGCGTCGCGTCGGGTCCGCGAGGGCGCGCATGACGGTGGTAACCGGATTTGGGGCGGCTTCGATCATAGAATTAGATTAGCCGTCGCTAATGAATTAGTCAATACTAATTTGTGGACCAGATTGGGTCCGCAGCGCTGTCTTGACTATGACTGACTGGTCAGTCATATCAGATAGATGACCAGGAAACCCGCCAAAGCCGCCACGCCGCCCGCAGCTCGCGCGAACGCGAAGGCCAATTCACACGCTGGCGAGGACGCGGTGCCCGCGTCGAGCCGTGCCACGCGCGCGGCGGAGCGGCGCGCGGCGATCGTGGATGCCGCGATGGAGGAATTCATCGCGCGGGGCTTTGCCGCGACGCGGCTCGACGACATCGCGAAGCGTGCGGGTGTCGCCAAGGGCACCATCTACCTGCACTTCAAGGACAAGGAATCGATGTTCGAGGAGCTGGTCCGGACGGTGATCGTGCCTGTCGTGACCCGGTTGACGGCATTGCCGCCACCGGCGGGCTCGGTGCGCGATCTGGTCGAGGCGTTTGCGAGTAACTTCCTGAAGGAGGTCATCGGCACCAGGCGCGGCGATCTCGTGCGCCTGATCGTGGCCGAGGGGCCGCGGTTTCCCTCCGTGGCCGACTTCTACTACCGCGAGGTCGTCTCGCGCGGCATCTCCGCCATGCGCGCCCTGATCGAGCTCGGCATCGCCCGCGGCGAGATCCGCCAGAAGAACCTGGCGCACTATCCGCAGATCCTGGTCGCACCCGCGATGATCGCGGTGATCTGGCAGAGCCTGTTTGCGCGGCACGCGCCGCTCGACGCGCAGGACATGCTGCGCGTTCATCTCGATTTGATTTTTGGCGAACGGAGCACGACATGAGGCCGTCGCAAGCAATTTCTGTACTCGCATTGATCGCGGTCCTCGCGACCGGGCTTGCCGGTTGTAAGGACAAGCGTGATCCCGGCTTCCAGGGCTGGGTCGAGGCTGACATGATCTTCGTTAGCCCAGACGAGGCGGGTCGCGTGACGAAGCTCAATGTCCGCGAGGGCGATCAGGTCAAGGTCGGCGATCACCTCTATTCCGTCGACGACGATCTCCAGCTTGCCGATCTCAATCAGAACAAGGCGACGCTGGCGAATGCGCAGCAAACCTACGATCGCGCGGCTTCGCTGAGCAAGACCGGCTCGGGCACGCAGGCCAATCTCGACTCGGCGGTCTCCGCCTTGCGCGTCGCCGAGGCACGGGTGGCGACCTCGGAGACGCGGATGGCGCGGCGCAAGGGCTTTGCGCCGGTCGCCGGTACCATCCAGCAGATCTATTTTCGCGAGGGCGAGATGGTGGCGGCGCAGCGGCCGGTGCTCTCGATCATGCCCCCCGGCAACATGAAGCTGCGCTTCTTCGTGCCGGAGACCGAGCTGCCGAAGCTTGCGATCGGCGATACGGTGCGGATCGCGTGCGACAATTGCGCCGCCGATCTCACCGCAAAGATCTATTTCATCGCAACCTCGGCCGAATACACGCCGCCTGTCATTTACAGCCTCGAGGAGCGCAACAAGCTCGTCTATCTGATCCAGGCGCGGCCTTCGCGTCCCGACGCCTTGCGCGTCGGACAGCCGATCGACGTCTATCTCAATCCAAAAACTCCGGTGGCGGACAAACGATGAGCGGCAATGGCATCGCGATCGACGTCAAGGGCCTGACCAAGTCGTTCGGCGGCCGGGAGGTCGTGCACGATCTGTCGATGCAGGTGAAACGCGGCTCGATCTACGGCTTCCTCGGGCCGAACGGCTCCGGCAAGACGACGACCATCCGCATCCTCTGCGGCCTGCTCACACCCGACAGCGGCGAGGGCACCTGCCTCGGCTACGACATCCTGAAGGACGCCGAAAAGATCAAGCGCCAGGTCGGCTACATGACCCAGCGGTTCAGCCTGTATCAGGACCTGTCGGTGCGCGAGAATCTCGAATTCGTCGCGCGGCTCTATGGCCTTGCCGACGCCCGCGGCGCCGCGCGCGACATGATCAAGCGGATCGGGCTCTCGGGGCGCGAGGAACAGCTCGCGGGCGAACTCTCCGGCGGCTGGAAGCAGCGGTTGGCGCTAGGTGCCTGCACATTGCCCAGTCCGAAACTGCTGCTGCTCGACGAGCCGACCGCCGGCGTCGATCCCAAAGCGCGGCGCGATTTCTGGAACGAGATTCATGCACTCGCGGCCGACGGTCTCACCGTGCTGGTCTCGACCCACTACATGGACGAGGCCGAGCGCTGTCACGAGATTGCTTATATCGCCTATGGCCATCTGCTCGTGCATGGCACCGTGGACGAGGTGATCGCGAAATCCGCGTTGACGACCTACACCGTGACGGGCGAGGACCTGAACGAGCTCACGGCTGCGCTCACCGGCAAGCCGGGAATCGACATGGTGGCGCCGTTCGGCACGTCGCTGCACGTCTCCGGCCGCGACGTCGCCGCGCTCGAGGCCCGCATCGCGCCGTGGCGCGAAAAAAGCGGACTGCATTGGCACAAATCATCGCCGTCACTGGAAGACGTGTTTATCGAATTGATGAGCCGTTCCAAGGACAATTTCCAATGAGCGCGGTCGATCATCCTGAACCCCAGCACGCGATCCGGGAGCGCTTCGGCTTCTGGAGGCGCTCCTATGCGATGCTGATCAAGGAGTTCATCCAGCTCAAGCGCGACCGCGTGTCATTTGCGATGATCGTGATGCTGCCTGTGATGCAGCTGCTCTTGTTCGGCTATGCCATCAACACCACGCCGCACAATCTGCCGAGCGCGGTGCTGCTTCAGGAGGATTCCGATCTCGCACGCTCGATCCTGAAGGCGCTGGAGAACACCGCCTATTTCCGCTTTCTCTACGAAGTCCACGACGTCGAAGATTTCGACAATCTCCTGAAATCCGGCAAGGTTCTGTTCGGCGTCGAGATCCCGCGCGGCTTCGAGCGGGCAGTGCGGCGCGGCGATAAGCCGGCGCTGCTGGTCGCGGCTGACGCCACCGATCCAGTGGCGGCGAGCGCGGCGATCGGCTCGCTCGGCATGGTCGTGCAGACCGCACTCAAGCACGATCTCTACATCGGAGATCCCCCGGAGATGCCGTTCGAGATCCGCGCGCACGCCCGCTACAACCCCGCCGCCGCGTCGAGCCTCAACATCGTGCCGGGCCTCGTCGGCACCATCCTGACCATGACCATGCTGATCTTCACCGCGCTCTCGGTCACGCGCGAGGTCGAGCGCGGCACGATGGAGAGCCTGCTGTCGATGCCGATCAAGCCGGTCGAGGTGATGTTCGGCAAGATCATTCCCTACGTGCTGGTCGGGTTCGTGCAGGCGTTCCTCATCATTGGCATCGGGGTCGGCCTGTTTGGCGTGCCGGTGCTCGGAAATCTGTTCCTGCTGGCGCTGCTCTCGGCGCTCTTCATCACGACCAATCTGGCGATCGGGTACACGATCTCGACGCTGGTGCAAAACCAGCTCCAGGCGATGCAGATGTCGATGATGTTCTTCCTGCCGAGCATCTTGCTGTCCGGATTCATGTTCCCGTTCGCCGGGATGCCGGCCTGGGCGCAATATGTCGGTGAGTGCCTGCCGCTGACGCATTATTTGCGCATCGTCCGCGCCATCATGCTGAAGGGTGCGAGCATGCAAAATTTGCGTTTCGACGCGTTGGCGCTGGCGGTCCTGATGCTGCTCGCCATGACCATCGCCGTGACGCGCTTCCGCCGCACGCTGGATTGAGGCAAGATGCCCCTGGAATCAAGGGGGCGGAATGGTCAGTTTTGCGAGCAGGAAGGCCCGGCAGCATGCCGTGATGTCCGAAGACTTCGAGCGCGAGCTGACGCGCGAGGTGCTGCGCACCGAGCTCGTGCGAGTGAGGGCGCTGATCACGACGGGCTGCGTCATCGTCGTGTTCCTCACCGCGATCTACCTCGTCAATTCCTCCGTGGTGCAGCGGGTCTGGCGGGGCACGGAGGGGCTTGCCGAGGTCTATGGTCTCCTGACCGGCTTCATCCTGTTCGAGGTCTGGGTCCACAGCCAGATCAGGCTAAACCTCAAGCTCGACCGCGATCTGCCGGTGATCCGGCGCTATATCGGCGCGCTGATCGAGACCTCGCTGCCGACCGTCATCCTGATCCTGCAGATCCGCAGCATGGGCGCGAGCCAGGCGCTCGGCTTCGTCGTGCCGCTGATCTATTTCATTTTCGTCATCCTCTCGACCCTGCGGCTCGACTTCTGGCTGTCCACCTTCACCGGCTTCGTCGCTGCGGGTGAGTTGCTCGCTGTGGCGCTGATCTTCGATCCCGCCAGCGGGAGCGGCGAGCCGCAGATCTATTTCCACGCGGTTCGAAGCACCATCATCCTGATCTGCGGCGTGCTTGCAGGCGCGGTCGGTGCGCAGCTCCGCCGCCAGTTCGCCGCAAGCATTGCCGCAGCGACCGCGCGCGACCGGGTGACCAACCTGTTCGGTCAGCACGTGTCGCCACAGGTCGTGGAGCGGCTGATGGCGGCGGGGACGAGCGTCGCCGGCGACCTCCGCCGCGTCGCCGTGATGTTCGTCGATTTCCGCGGCTTCACCGCCGGCGCGCAGTCGCGCACGCCGCAGGAGGTGGTCGACCGGCTCGACGGCGCCTTCGCCGTCCTGGTCGACATTCTCGACCGCGAGGGGGGCATCGTGAACAAGTTTTTGGGCGACGGCTTTCTGGCCCTGTTCGGCGCGCCGCTGGAGACCTCCGACGCCGCGCACCGCGCGGTCGCCGCGGGCCGCGAGATGCTGACCGCGATGGCGCGCATCAACGCGCAGACGAGCTGGCCGCTCAGAATCGGAATCGGCATCCATTTCGGCGAGGTCGTCGCCGGCAATATCGGCTCGCCCCGGCGCAAGGAATACACTGTCATCGGAGACACCGTGAACTTCGCCTCCCGGCTGGAGGCGCTGAACAAGGAGTTCGGCTCGCAGCTCTTGATCTCGGCGGCGGTCCGCGAGGCGCTGGGCGAGGACGGCGACGATGCGGTGTCGCTTGGGGAGGTCGAGGTGCGCGGCTATGAGCAGAAGGTGGCGGTGTTTCAACTGGGGTGAGGGCCGCCGCCTGCGCCTTCACTTGTGAGTCGCGTTTCGTTGAAGCGGCTCGCGTTTCGTTGAAGGCGCGTGATGAAATATCCTTGGTAGCTTTGGGTCTTGCACGGTGGAAGCCGAAAATCTCAGCTTCCCTTTGTTACCCGGAGAAAGCCAATGACTCGATCGATCCTTGTTGCAGCCGCCCTGATCGCCGCTGTCACCCAAAGCCAGGCCGCATCGGCGCGGGACAGCGTGCCGCGCCGCGCCGCAACTCACGTGGCGGCCGACTGCGTCAGGGCTCCGGCAGCAGGCGCGTATGCCTCTGCGCCTTACGCACAGCCGCCTTGCCTGCCCAACACGGCGTCCGCGTACTAACTCGCGGCAGAGACGAAGCCGGGCCGGTGAAGTCCGCCAGCCCGGCGTCGCGAACGCTGATGGCGGACTGCGCGGGATCTCGCGCTGGAGGCCGAGTAGATTCGGCGCCGTATCGCAACGGCGCGGCCGGCGAAGATTTTGCGAAGACGGCCTACCCGCTGCTGCGCAACGCGTACGGCCTCGATCGACTGCTCTGGGGCAGCGACTGGCCGCACACGCAGTTCGAGAAGGCGCAAAGCTACGCGAAGAACCGGCGATTTATCGATGGGCTGATCGTCGATCAGAGTGAACGCGCGCAAGTGCTCGCATCGCCACGTTCGCTCTGCCGCTTTTGATCCGTCTTCCGCGATTGCTCCGATTGCACTCTATTTTGGGGCATGACGGGCGATGTCGCCGGCTTGTAGAGTGCCGGCGATGCAGCCGACCGAGGCTGCGCTTGCGTGAAGAGGAAGCGAAGATGCAGCGCCGCTACATCACCGTCGACGTGTTCACCGACCGCGCCTTCGGCGGCAACCAGCTCGCCGTGGTGCTGGATGCCGGCGGGCTCTCCACGCAGCAGATGCAGGCGATCGCGACCGAGTTCAACTATTCGGAGACGACCTTCGTACTGCCGCCGCGCGATAAGGCCAACGACGCCGAAGTGCGCATCTTCACGCCGGTGTTGGAGATCGCCTTTGCCGGTCATCCCAATGTCGGCACAGCCTTCGTGCTGGCGTCGCTGGCGAAGGAGCCGAAACCTCGCCTGCTGTTCGAGGAGAAGGCGGGGCTCGTGCCGGTCGAGATCGTGCGGGAGCAGGGCCGGGTGGTCAGAACGGAGCTGACCGCGCCGCAGCCGCTGGCGCGGTATGCGCCACTGTCACCTGCTGAAGCCGCGAGTTGCATCTCGCTCGGCGCGGATGACATCAAGACCGACAACCACGCAGCGCACGTCGTCACCGTCGGAAACGCGTTTCTCGTGCTGGAGCTGCATTCGCGCGAGGCGCTGAAGCGGGCCCGGCCGGATGCCGCGGCCTATGGCAAGATATTGCCACGCGATGGCGCCCGCTCGGTGTGGTTTTATACCCGTGACGTGCCCGCAGCGGAGGCGCCATGTGAGCGCCAGGCGCGCATGTTCATGCGCGGCGCCAGCGGCCTCACCGAGGATCCCGCGACCGGCAGCGCAACCGTCGCAGCCGCCGCGCTGTTCGCCGATCTCGATCCCAGGCGCGACGGCGAGTTGAGGCTCACGGTCGGCCAGGGCTTTGACATGGGCCGGCCCAGCATCCTGCAGACGCGCGTGCGCAAGCAGGACGGCAAGATCGTCTCCGCCCATGTCGGCGGCAGCTGCGTGCAGATGATGGAAGGGACGTTGAGGCTTGATGGGGAGGGTTAGCTCTCTATTCCATCGTCATGCCCGGGCTTGTCCCGCCTGCGCGGCCGAAGCCGCTTCGGCGACGCGAAGGCCCGGGCATCCACGTTCTTCGTGCTGCGTGGCAAGGCGTGGATGGCCGGGACAGGCCCGGCCATGACGGAGAGAGTCGTTCAGGCCTGCCGTCCCGCCAAATTCTTCACCGTTACCCCATCGCGCTCCTCGATGATCTCCGCGATCATCTGGCGGTGGCAATGGGTGTGGTCGCGCTCGTAGCAAAGCAGGCAGACGGGACCGGCTTTCTTCACCAGCGCCGAGAGCTCGTCCATCTGCTCCCTGGCCTCCGGCGTCTTCAGGTGCTTTGAGAAAACCTTCTCCAGTACATCGTATTGCCCGCTGCGGGCGGCGAGGCGGCCTTCCTTGGGCGTGCCGAGCGCTGCCAGATGGACATAGGCGATGCCGCGTTCATCGAGGCCTGCGGCGAGCTGCCTCTTGGAAAAGCCGGGCCGGCGCGATGACGTCACCGCGCGCACGTCGACGACGAGCTTGACGCCGGATTGCTCCAGCTCGTCGAGCACTGCCTTCGGCGGCGTCTGCTCATAGCCGATGGTGAAGAGCTTTTTTGCCTTTGCCATGAGACACCTTTAGCGAAATACCTCAGCTCACCCGTGCGATCAGTTCCATCGCGCCGGCTGGCGCGCGCACCTTGCCCTCGTGGATGACATAGGCGAACACGTCGCGCGGCTCCTTCTTCGGCTTGGCCTTGTCGACCTTCGGCAGGTCGTCGGGTTCGCTTCCCTCGGCCCAGTCCTGAAAGCGCTTGGCCCAGGCATCGAGCTGCTTCGGCGGATAGCAGGTCTTGATCTCGTCATTGCCCTTCTGCAGTCGCGCATAGACGAAATCGCCGGCGACGTCGGCGATCGCCGGATATTTGCCGTGCTCGGCGAACACGACGGGCGTCTCGAATTCGCGGATCAGCGCGACGAAATCCGACGTGCAGAAACTGTCGTGACGGACCTCGACGACGTGGCGCAGCGCGCGTCCCTCGAGCTTGCGCGGCAACAGCTCGAGGAATTTTCCGAAATCGGCGCCGTCGAATTTTTTGGTCGGCGCAAACTGCCACAGCACCGGCCCAAGATGATCGCCGAGTTCCAGCACGCCGGAATCATAGAAACGCTTGATGGAATCCCCGGCCTCGGCCAGCACGCGCCGGTTGGTGGCGAAGCGCGGCCCCTTCACCGAGAACACGAAACCATCAGGCACCTCGCTCGCCCATTTGCGAAAGCTCTCCGGTTTCTGCGAGCCGTAATAAGTCCCGTTGATCTCGATCGAGGTCAGCTTCGAGGCGGCGTAGGACAGCTCCTTGGCTTGCGTGAGCTTCTCCGGATAGAACACCCCGCGCCATGGCTCGAAGGTCCAGCCGCCGATGCCGATGAAGATGTTGCCGGATTTTTTGGACGCGGTTTTTGCTTTGGCCACGGGAGGATCTCGGATGCGGGAGGAGGGCCTCCATCCTAATCAAACCAGTTGTGATTGGCCAGTTGCGACGTCCCGTCTAAGCTCGCGATAGGATCTGCGAAAAAAGGAGAACAAGATGCGGATGCTGATGGTGGGAGCGGCGCTCGTCATGATGACATCTGCTGCCATGATATCTTCAGTTATGGCCGACGATGACGATGCCAAGGGTGCGCAGAAGCTCGCCACGCAGGGCCGCGACGATTATTGGCATTGCCTGGCGCGGGAATATTCGCGCGTCGGCAATCAGGGCCTGTCGGAACAGGATTTTGGCCGCTCCGTCGCCGGAGCCTGTCCGTCGGAGCGACAATACTACCGGGTGGCACTGCTCGATTATCTCACCACGCAATATCCGGATATTGATGCCGGCGCCCATCTCGCGACCGCGAACAGGGCGGTGGAGGCGGCGCAGAAGGACATCGTGACGGCCTTCGTCAAGCACAAGCCGCCGCAGAAATAGCCCATTGAACCGGTGCGTCCGACAAGCCCTTCCGGCAGCGCGCTCATCCATGGTATCACTGGGCGCATCTGGAACAGGGATGGGTTTCCATGTCGTCTGAGTCGGTGGGGGGCATTTTGGGCGCGATCGTCGCGGCGATCGTGCTTGCGATGGCCGTCGTCTTTGGGCCGATCGGCCAGTACGGCAAGCCGCCCAAACCTGCGAAGGCCGAGCCGGCCGGGGCTGCGGCGCCGGCGGCCCCTGCCGCGCCCGTGCCGCGAGGGCCGGTGATCAAGGAAGTCCCGAACCAGTAAGCGCGTGAAAAAGGCCTCTTCCGCCCCTTGTAAAGCGGCGTTACCGTTCCCATTTAGCTTCTAACGGCGACGTTGAGCGAAAAACTCCGGCGCTGGAACGACCTTGGAATAGCACAGGCTGCGCCGGATGTACGCGCGGCCCGCCGTTCCGGGGTCGTTGGCATTTTGGGCCCCTTTTGGGGCCGCCCCCCAGAGAAACCCTGGCTTGCTGGCGCAAGTTCTTGGCAGCACAGGACGCGGCGGATATACGCTGCCGTCATGAATGAAGCGATCAGACCGGGCTCCGACATCCCACAGAAGGCTTCGCCGGCGCCCGAATTGTCGGTCGTCGTCCCGACCTTCAACGAACGCGACAATGTCACGGTGCTGTACCGGCGGCTGGAGGCCGTGCTGGCCGGCATCGCCTGGGAGGTCGTGTTCGTCGACGATAATTCGCCTGATGGCACCTGGGACGTCGTGCGCGCGCTGGCCCAGCGCGATAGCCGCGTGCGCTGTGTCCGCCGTATCGGCCGCCGCGGCCTGTCGGGGGCCTGCATCGAGGGCATCCTAGCCTCCAGCGCGCCCTATGCGGCCGTGATCGACGCCGACCTCCAGCACGACGAGACGCAACTGCCGAAGATGCTGTCGCTGCTCGCGAGCGGGCAGGCCGAGCTCGTGGTCGGCAGCCGCTACATCGAGGGCTACAAGAGCGAAGGCTTCAACAAGCAGCGCGCCGGCGCCAGCGCGCTGGCAACGGAACTCGCCAGGAAAGCGCTGCGGGTCGAGATCGCCGATCCCATGAGCGGCTTCTTCATGGTTCGCCGCGACCGCTTCGAGCAGCTGGCGCCGAAACTTTCCGTGCACGGCTTCAAGATCCTGCTCGACCTCGTCGCAAGCGCTAACGGCACCTTGCGCGCCATCGAAATTCCCTACACGTTCGGCGAGCGCCAGCACGGCGAAAGCAAGCTCGATTCCATGGTCGCGCTGGATTTTCTCGGCCTCGTTCTGGCGAAGTTCACCAACGATGCTGTCTCGTTACGTTTCCTGCTGTTCGCGATGGTCGGCGGGATCGGCCTCGTGGTGCATCTCACCACCCTGTTCATATCGCTCGAGCTGTTCAAGGAGCCGTTCGCGGAAGCGCAGGCCTCCGGCGCCATCGTCGCGATGACCAGCAATTTCGTTCTCAACAACTTCCTCACCTATCGCGACCAGCGGCTGAAGGGCTTTGCGCTGCTGCGCGGCCTGATCGCGTTCTACATCGTGTGCAGCGTCGGCCTGCTGGCCAATGTCGGCGTCGCCTTCTCGGTCTACGACCAGGAGCCGATCTGGTGGCTTGCGGGTGCGGCCGGGGCGCTGATGGGCGTGGTGTGGAACTACGCGATGTCCGGACTGTTCGTCTGGCGCAAGAAATAGCTCACGATGGGCGGGGCTGATGCGCGGATCGTCCGCAATACCGCGCTGGTGATCCTTGCGCTGGTCGGCTTGCGGCTCGTCGCAGCCGCCGTCACGCCGATCACCTTCGACGAAGCCTATTACTGGATGTGGTCGCAGAACCTCGCTGGGGGATATTACGACCACCCGCCGATGGTTGCCTACGTCATCCGCGCCGGTACCCTGATCGCGGGCGACACCGAACTCGGCGTTCGCGTGGTCTCGATCCTGCTCGCGCTGCCGATGAGCTATGCGGTCTATCGCTCCGCCGCGATCCTGATCGGCGGCGCGCGGGTGGCCGCGACCAGCGCCATCCTGCTCAATGTAACGCTGCTGGCCTCGGTCGGCACGCTGATTGTCACGCCCGATGCGCCGCTTCTGGTTGCCTCCAGCTTCGTGCTGTTCTTTCTCGCCAAGGTGCTGGAGAGCGGCCGCGGCATCTGGTGGCTCGCGGTCGGCGCAGCCGTCGGTGCGGCGCTCCTGTCCAAATACACCGCGATGTTCTTCGGGCTGGCGATCCTGATCTGGATCGCTGCCGTGCCGAAACTGCGGCACTGGTTTCTCTCGCCCTGGCCGTATCTGGGCGGTTTCGTTGCGCTCGCGTTGTTCTCGCCGGTGATCCTCTGGAATGCCGATCATCAATGGGTCTCGTTCGCAAAGCAGCTCGGGCGCGCCAGGATCGAGGATTTTCGTCCGGTCTTCATCGCCGAGCTGATTCCGACGCAGATCGCGTTCGCAACCCCGCTGGTGTTCATCCTCGGCGCGATGGGGCTGCACGCGCTGACCTGGCGCCGGGCCGGCGCACTCGCCTCGCGCGTGCTGATCGAGACGATGTTCTGGACCATCGTCGCCTATTTCGTCTGGCATTCGCTGCATGCCCGCGTCGAGGCCAACTGGTTCGCGCCGGTCTATCCGCCTTTCGTCATCGCGGCGGCCGCCGCCGCCAATCTGGTGCAGTGGAAGCCGCGGCAGCGTCGCCTGGTGGATTTCTGCCTGCGCTGGGCCGCACCCACCGGCATCGTGATGTTTGCCGCGCTGATCGTGCAGGCCAATACCGGCTGGCTGTCCGGCTATCGCCGCGATGCGACCGTGCGTAGCGTCGGCGTCGGCTGGCGCGAGCTCGCTGCCGAAATCGAAGCGGTGCGAGCTCGCAATGGCGCGACCTGCGTGCTTGCCCCGGACTACGGCACGACGGGCTGGCTCGCCTTCTATCTGCCGCGCGGCAGCTGCGTGGCGCAGCAAAACCAGCGCATCCGCTGGGCCAACATGCCCGAGCCGGATCCAAAGCTGCTTGCGGGCAAACTGATCTATGTCGACGAGCTGCGCTCTGACGGCCATCCCGCCGTCCACGATCTCTTTGCCAAGGTGACGCAGGTCGCGCAATTGCAGCGCAAGCGCGGCCCGCTCGTGATCGAGACTTACAGCATCGATCTGCTCGAAGGCGCCAAGGGCGACGTGCTGGACCGCTCGCCGCCGCCGGAAGCGCGGTAGCTCTCCTCGGAACGACGACGAAAGTTCAGTTGATCATCTCGGCCTTGGTCGAGGCCTGGTTCGGCCTGTCCTGGTCGCGCCAGAACCAGACGCTCACGACGCCGGAGCGGCCGCGGACCTGCGTGAGCAGGGGGCCCGACAGAACGCCGTGGGGAGCGCCCTGGAAATCGGCCGCATCCAGCAGCGTATCGCTGAGCGCGAGACGCGCGCCGTTTTTAGCAGCGACCTCCATCAACCGGCTCGCGACGTTGACGGTGTCGCCCGTCGCCGTGATGTGCTGATGGCTTTCGCCGAGGCGGGAGGCGACGATCGGGCCGAAATGCGCGCCGATCTTGAAGCCGAGCTGATCCCTGATCGCTGGCGGCAACCACGCGATCCAGCGCTCGACGCCGCGGTGCAGGTCGATCGCGCATTTCAGCGCGCGTGCGGCGTCGTCGGGCATCGCGCCGGGCAGGCCGAACAGGATCATGGCGCCGTCACCGAGAAAGCCGCTGATCATGCCGCCGCAATCGACCGCGGTCTTCTCGATCAGCGCGTGAAACGCCTTCAGAATGTCCTGGAGTTCACCCGGATCGATCCGCTCGCTCAGCGCCGTGAAGCCGGAGAGATCGATGAAGACCATTGCTGCGTCCTGCCGGACGGGTGTTGACAGGAAATTCGGATCCCGCGCCAGCCACTCCTGCACGGCCGGCGCCTGGAATTGCGCGAGCGACCGGCTCTTGGCGGCAAAATATTGCGTGCGGCGGCCTCCCGCCCACAATTGCACGCCGGCAAAGACCGCAACCGGCGGCACTGCCGCGGCGAGCGTGCTCGCGGCGTTCAACCAGACGCCATGCGTGAACGCAAACAGATTGAACCCGGCCCAGGCGATCATCACCGCGGCCGCGGCGACGATGCCGAGCGCGCTGCGCCGCCAGGCGAGCAGGCCCACCAGCAGCACCGGCAGCAGGATCGCGATGAGCGCGTCGGCGATGTGGACCTTGCGGTCGCGCACGATGCTGTCCCCGGCGACGAGATGGGTGATCGCGGTGGAGACCACTTCGACGCCGGGCATTAGAGAATCGAACGGTGTTGGGTAAAAATCACCGCCGCCGGCGACCGAGGCCCCGATCACGACGATCCGGTTCTCGATCGCCGCGCGACTTAACGTGCCGTCGAAGATGCTCTGTGCGCTGACGGTGCGGATGGTCCGGCGCGGGCCGTAATAGGTGATCGGTAGCGCGAAGTCGGCATCGGTGGGCACCGCGCGGTCGCCGAGCATCAGATGGTCCGGCGCGATCGTCAGCGACTTGTCGAGCGCGCGCGCCGCGACCCGCAACGGAAAGGACAGCTCGACCTTGTCGCTCGTCCGGAACAGCATCGGCACCGAGAGCGGCGAGCCCGATTGTCCGGTCGCAACATTGACGACGCCGACCTCGGCATGATCGGCGAACGCCGGCAAGGGCAGCAGGAAGCGCTCGGCCTGCGGCAGCGCGGCGAGGGGGCCTTGGCCGCTGGTCTCCACGGTCTCCCTGGCGGACGGGAAGATCGCTGCGGCGGCAAGGACGATGGGACCCGTAGCCAGCGTATTTGCCAGCGTAGCGTCGCCGATCGCAGCGCTGCGATCGACCAGCAGCAGGTCGATCGCGACGACCTTCGGCTTGAACTGCACGATGGTGTCGACGACGCGGGCGAGATCGGCGCGCGGCAGCGGATAGCTGCCGCCGCGCTTCACGACGGTGTCGTCGATCGCGACGATGGTGACGAGATCGGGCGGAACCCGCACGCCGCGGACCTGCGTCCGCCAATCCGTCAGCGTCGCCTCGAGGCGATCGAGAAACCGCAGATGACCGTTGGCGTGACCGGCATAGATGCCCGCGCCCCACAGTGCGGTGAGGACGAGTGCCACCAGGATCTGAACGCGTCGGCTACTCATGTGGTCGTGTTGCAATTTCTCTATCGTCCAAATGCTGTTCGCCGCGCCCAGGTGACCCGAACCATTGGCCAAGTCTTACTGACCAAGTCTTGCCATCAACGCGTCGACGCGCGGCTGGCCCCATGTCTTGACCGTCAACGGGCCTGTGGCTTCCACGTCGACGCCTTGGCCACGGTCTAATACCACGCTGCGCCCACCATTCCTTCGGCTCACGCCGACACGGCCGTCAGCCACGAAGACGGAGGTCTTGGCCTCTGCGACATCGACCGCCCATTTCGTGCCGCGCACCGCGGCGATCGCCTGCGGCGTCAGCACCTTGAAGGGATTGCCGCCGGGCTTCTTGGGCACCTCGACCAGCAGCGCTTTGCTGCTCAACTCCACCGAGTCTATATGTCCGTCGCGGTTAGCGTCCTTAAGTTCAAATCTGGCACCGCTTTCGGCAACGATCGTGATGCCGTTGTCGCAGCGCCAGGTCTGCGTACCGGCAGCAGATGGCGTCGCCGTGCAGCCCACATTGGCGGCAGGCTGGGCAATCGCGTGTCCGATCAACAGAAACGACCCCGCCAGAGCGAAAAACCCTGCGCGCACGAACTCTCTCATGCCAGCCTCCGTTTGCGTGCTCGGCACAGTTCAAGGCGATCTTGATACGGTACCGTATCACACGCAGAGGCTGCTGAAAAGTGCCGGTTGCCGTAGCTATTTTCTCGCTGCGGCCTTTTCCAGTGCGGTGCGATCAACTTTCGGTCAGGGCACCTGCTCGCGTGCGCGGTGTAGCTGCTGACAACCGCGCTGCGGCTGCGGAGCAGAGGGTGCTTGCGCACCAGCCTCGCGCAACGCTTCCCCGCTATCTTCCGGGTATTGAACACCACGAAAACGACTTGGTTGGATGGCCTTAGAGATGCGGCCGGAGACGGTCGCCGGCAACGCCAATCCCGCCGAGAATTATAGTTAACAGACGCCCTTAAGTCCGTAGTTCTGCGGGCTTTTTTCTCGAAATGGGACACCCGAACGGGTTGCCTCACATCCGCCCGAACTTAATCCGCATTTAACTAAAAGTGGCCTTAATGACGCTCCGACCCTCTGCGAGATGCTGTTCCCGGATCGTGACCAGCGGCGCTTCGAAGGGGGACCGAGTGACACCGTTCTGGACGCAAGGCGAATGAGTACGAGTATCGCTGCGCAAGGCATCGCGGCACGAAAGTCCAAAGGATTCTCGAGCAATTCCTATCGGAAGCCTTCCCGGAAAATGACCACCCAAAACGTGCTTGGCGCCGCCGTGATCGGCTGCGTCGTGCTTGGCGCCGGCTGGACCATCTACAGCAACATCTTTGCCGCCAGCGTCTATCCGACCGTCGGCAGCAGCGGCTACGACGAGCCCGTGATCAAGCGGGCGCCCAGGGTCGCGCTGCGCGAGGCCGGTGAGGCCGTCAAGGACGCCTTTGCGCTCTTGCCCGACCGCTTGCAGGTGGCAGCGCCGATCTCGCGCGAGATGTTCAACGATCGCTTTGCCGCGGCTGCGACCCAAGGCGTGACATCGAATGCGGCCAGCGCCGCGCCCGCAACCAAGGTCGCCGAAGCCAAGGACGCGCCGAAGCCGAGCGTGATCGCGAGGGTCGCGGAAGTCCTGAAGCCAGGTCCCGCCAAGATCGCTGACGCTGCGAAGTCCAAGCGCGGCGCTGACGCGCCGCTGCAGCTTGCCTCGGCAGATCCGGCCGAGATCGTGCCGGCGCCTGAGGCGAAGCCAAAATCGATTGCCGATCGCGCCAAGGCTGCGGTGATGTCGATTACCGGACCGCGCCAGTCGATGGTGGAAAAGCTCTGGGGCAAGCGCGAGCCGTCCGGTGGGCTGCTCGCCTATGCCTCGGCCGACGCCAGCGTGACCGCCTCCATCGCGCCGAGGGAGCAGAACCCCATGCTCGGCGGTTCGGCGCCCTATGAGCGTGACACCGCGGTCTACGACATCTCCGCTAAAACGGTTTACTTGCCCGACGGCACCAAGCTCGAGGCGCATTCCGGCCTCGGTTCCAACCTCGACGACCCGCGCTCCTCGCGCGTCCGCATGCGCGGTGTGACGCCGCCGCATATCTACACGCTGAAACCGCGCGAGGCGCTGTTTCACGGCGTGCCTGCGCTGCGCCTGACCCCGATTGGCGGTGAGAGCGCGATCTACGGCCGCGACGGCCTGCTCGCGCATACCTTCATGCTCGGGCCCAACGGCGATTCCAACGGCTGCGTGTCGTTCAAGGATTATTACGCGTTCCTCGACGCCTACCGCAACAAGGGCATCCGCAAGCTCGCGGTGCTGGCGCGCGTGGACTAGGCTCAGTCAATTCGAGATCACGCAAAAGGGCCGCTTGCAGCGGCCCTTTTCTGTTTCGCTTCGCGCGTGCGTTTTAGCCCGGCCAGCACTGCCCGCCGCCGTCGATCCGCAGCACCTGACCGGAAACGAAGGCGCCCATGGGCCCTGCGAAGAATTCGACAACGCGCGCGACCTCGTCGACGGTTGCGATCCGGTCGAGCGTGCCGGTCTCGACCATTCTGTCGGGGTCGACTGCACGCGTTCCGAGGAAGCGGCCGGTGCGGGTATCTCCGGGCGCGATGCAGTTGACGGCGACGTCGTAGGGGCGGAGCTGGTCGGCCAGGCATCGCGTGTAATGGGTCACGCCGGCCTTCGAGACCGCATAGATCGAGCCTTGGGTACGTCCCTTGAAAGCGGCGACGGAGCCAAGCGTCACGATGCGGCCGCGTCGGCGCTCCATCATGCCGCGCGCGACCGCCTGGCATGTCAGGATGGTGGAGAGCAGATTGCGCTCCAGCACCGCGCGCACGTCGGCCTCCTTGATATTCACCGCATCGTTCGGATCGGGCTTGCCGCCGCCGGCCGCGATATCGCCCCCGGCATTGTGCACGAGAATGTCGATCGGGCCGAGTGCCGCTTCGGTCTCCGCGATGACGCGTGCGATGTCCTCGCCCTTGGTGAGATCGCCGAGCACGCGCTGGCTGCGAACGCCGAATTCGCGGCCGATCTCGACGGCGACCGCGGTGAGGGTGGTGCCCTCGCCATACTCGGCCGGCCCGTTCTCGCGCATGCCGTGGATAGCGACGTCAGCGCCGAGCGCGGCAAGCTTCTCTGCAAAAGCGCGGCCGAGCCCGCGTCCCGCGCCGGTCACCAGTGCAACTTTGCCTGCCAGAAGCTTGTTGGTGTCATGCGATGTCATGATCTTGTTCCTGTTGTGAATGTCAGTCTGCGGCGAGGTCGAGGCCGATCGCCAACGCCTGCACGAGGCACATCGGTGCGACAAGCGTACGCAGCGCGGGCTCAGGCATGTCCTGGATCTCGAACACGACGCTCGCGCCCTCGACGATCGGGCTCAAAAGGCTGTCGGTGATGGAAATCGTGGGCACGCCCCGCGCGACGAGTTCGGGAAACAAGCGCGCCGTATCCGGATAGTAATTTCGGAAGCTGATCGCGACCAGCGCGTCGTCTGATGTCGCCGCGTGCGACTGCTCGTGGATGCTGCCGCCAAGGCCGTCGAGCAGGACGACGCGCCGTCCGAGCTTGCGCAGCACGTACGCGAGGTGGATCGCAACCGGGAACGAGCCGCCCAGGCCGAGCAGATAGATGTCACGTGCCTTGGCAAGGATCGCGGTTGCGGCGTCGAGTTCGCGCGCATGGACGGATTGGCTGAGCGTGACCAGCGATGATTGCGCTTCGGACACGAAACGCGACAAGACCGCGGCCGGCTGGCGGCCGAGCACTGACTTCTCCTGGCTCTTCATGCGGGCGAGGCGCGCCTTGTAGCTTGGCGCGACGCCGGCGACGAGACGGGAGCGGAACACCTGCTGCATCTCGGTGAAGCCGCCGAACCCGAGCGCATGCGCGAAGCGAACGATCGCCGACGGCGGCACCCCTGAGCGCTGCGCCACCTCGGCCACGGTGCCGAGTGCGACATCGGTCGGGTGATCGAGCACGAACTCCGCGATCTGCTGCAGCCGGCCGGACAGTGCCCGGTGCCGCTGCGCAATCGCGCCGCGCAGTTCGTCATAAGTCATGGCGCCAGCCGCCTTGTTCATCGAGTCGGATCTCCGGATCGGTCGCCTGTTTAACGGCATTTCACCATTTGGATCAAATATTCTACTTTACATAATATATGGAATGAATATTCTAATCCCACAAGAAGCAAAAGACTTCGGAAACGGGAGGACACGATGAGAGGGCGTCAGATCTCACGGCGAAGCGTTCTGAAGGGCAGCTTGATGGCGAGCGTCATCGGCGGCGCCGGCAGCTTCTTTGGGCCGTGGAGGCAGAATCATGCCTGGGCGCAAGGCGCGAAACCGATCAAGCTGGGCCTGACGTGCGATGCCAGCGGTCAATACGGCAACAGCGGCCAGGATGATTTCCGCGGCATCAAGATGGCGATCGACGAGATCAACGCCAAAGGTGGCGTACTTGGGCGCCAGGTCACTTTCATCACGGCGGACACCGAGACGACGCCAGCTACGGGCAGCCGCGTCGCGGAACGTTTCATCACTCGCGAGGACTGCACCATCCTGATCGGCGCGCTGCATTCGGGCGTCGCCAACGCCATCACACAGGTCGCCAGCAAATATGGTGTGATCTACATGAACACCAATTCCTCCGCGCCCAGCGAAGCCGGGGAGAACTGCTCGCGCGTGAAATTCGTATGGGACGGCAACGGCACCAATTTTTCCAAGGCGTCGGTCAAGAACGCGGTGGACTCCATCGGCAAGAACTGGATGCTGCTGACCAACGACTATGTCTGGGGTCACACGACGTCTGCCGCGACCAGGACGCAGGTCGAGAGCGCCGGTGGCAAGATCCTCGACAATCTGCTGGTGCCGCAGAACACGCGCGACTTTACTGCCTATCTGCTGAAGATCCAGCAGGCCAAGCCCGATGTTGTGGCGACCGCCGTTGGCGGCGACGATATCAAGGCATTGCGCGAGCAGGTGGCGCAGCTCAAGCTCGACGGCAAGCCGGCCTGGATCAACAACCAGCAGGACTGGCCCGACGTATGGGGTGCGCCTGACAGCCTGTTCGGCGTGTTCGGCACCACTTGGTATCACAAGCTGCCGCTGCCCGGCGTCGCCGAATTCGTCAAGAAGTGGCAGGCCGCCAACAAGGACGGCCCGATCCCGGTGCCGGGCAACGTCTCCTACAACGGCTACATGTCCACGCGCGAACTGCTCCGTGCGATCGAGCGGGCAGGGTCGACCAACAACGTCAAGATCATCAAGGAGCTCGAGAACCTGAAGGTCTCGGCGACCGATCGCATGCAGCATTTCGACGCCTACATGGATCCGATGACGCACCAGATGCAGCAGACGATCTATCTGGCGCGGCGCAACGCCAAGCCGGTCGACAATGCCGATCTGTTCGAGATCATCAGCTGGACGGAGCCGAAATCGGCCGCCGATGATGCGGCACCCGGCAAGTGCAAGCTCACCCCCTACGAGCAGGTGCCGACCGTCGACTCCTAGAGACGGTGCGTCACATCGCAGAACGAGCGGCGCGCCTCCGGGACCGTCAGCCTCCCGGATGACACATGCCAGTTGCGAGAGCCAAGAACCTTGTTCGACCTTCTTCCGCATCTCCTCAACGGCCTGACGCTCGGCCTGTTGTTCGCGCTGATCGCACTCGGCTTCATGCTCATCGTCGGGCTGATGGAGCAGATCAACCTCGCGCACGGCTCCCTGTTCGCGCTCGGGGCTTATGTCGCCATGCAGCTCACGGGGCCGCGCCCTCCATTGCCGATGGAACTTGCGAAAGCGTGGCTCGCGCTGCCGCTCGGCTGGCGCTATGCGGCGACGTTGATCATTGCTCCCGTGATCGTGAGTCTGGTCGGCATGCTGATCGAGCTCTGCATGCGGCGCACTTACGGCAAGGATCCGCTCTACGGGCTGCTCCTGACCTTCGGCGCCGCGATGGTGATCGAAGAGATGATCCGCCTGGTGTGGGGCACGCGCGACTACGTGCTGCAGGTGCCGTCCGCCATCAACGGCGGCTTCCTGTTCGGCGACCTGATCTGGTCGACCTATCGCTTCTACGCAGCGGGCATCGCGGCCGGGGTCATCGGCCTGGTCTGGCTGTTGATCGAAAAGACCTCGTTCGGTGCGACGGTCAAGGCCGGCGCGCATGACAGCGAGATCGTTCGCGCGCTCGGCATCAACCTGTCGCGGTTGCGGATGCTGGTCTTCGTGTTCGGCACGATGCTGGCCGCGATCGCGGGCATCATCGTCGCGCCGATCTGGGGCATTCGCCCGCATATGGGCGTCGATGCGGTCATTCCTGCGTTCCTGGTGATCGTGCTCGGGGGCGTCGGCAGCTTTTGGGGTGCGGTCGTGGCGGGTCTTTTGGTCGGACTGTGTGTCGGCCTTGCCGGCGCCTACGCGTCCGAATGGTCGCTGTTGTCGATGTACATCTTGCTCGTGGCCGTCGTGACGTTCCGCGCGCGCGGCCTCTGGGGCAAAAAAAGCGTGCTCGAGGCCTAAAGGGAATGATTGTGGGACCAAAATCTTCACCGGACGCTGCGCGCCTCGTGACGCCGACGATGCTGGTGCTCTGGCTCGTGCTTGCAACGGTGCCGCTCTGGATCACGCGGATCGGGCTCTATCCCTATCTCGGGATCGAGATCCTGATCTGGTCGCTCTATGCGCTCGCATTCAACCTGGTGCTGGGCACCGCCGGACTTCCGTCGTTCGGTCATGGTGCCTATTTCGGCATCGGCGCCTACGCGTTCGGTCTCTGTCAGTTCGACATCGTCGCCAATCTCTGGATATGCCTGATTGCCGCGGCCGCGGCGGCAGGTCTCGCCGGCGTGCTGGTGGCGCTGTTCATCTCGCACAGGCGCGGCATCTATTATGCCTTCATGACGATTGCCTTCGGCCAGATCTTCTGGACGTTGGCGATAAAATCGCACCGGATCACCGGCGGCGAAGACGGCCTTCTCAAGATCAAACGGTTGCCGGCCGATTTCGGGCTTGTGTCGTTCGATCTCAACGACAATGTCGCGTTCTACTATTTCGTGCTCGCCGTCTTTGCGGTCGGCACCGCCGCATTGTGGAGGCTGGTGCACTCGCCCTATGGCCGCGTGGTCGCTGCGATCAGGCAGAGCGAAATTCGCGCGAGCCATCTCGGCTATAATGTGTGGCTCTACAAAGTCGCGATCTTTGCGCTGTCGGCCGCCGTCTCGGGGTTTGCCGGCGGATTGTTCGCCATGGCGCAGCTCGCCGCATTCCCCGACGTCATGAGCCTGCATCAATCCGGCTACGTCGTGATGATGACGCTCGTCGGCGGTGGCCTCGTCAGCTTCTGGGGTCCGGTGATTGGCGTATTTCTCTTCCTCACCGCCCGAGACGTGATCGGTGCGCTGACCAATGCCTGGATGCTCTATTTTGGTCTGCTCTTCATCGCCATCGTGCTGTTTCGCCCCGAAGGCATTGCCGGCGCGATATCCGCTGCCGTGCAGCAGCACTCACTCGGCGCCTTACGGCAGCGCGGTACCTCGGCGATGCGGCTGCTGTTCGGGAGCGGGCGATGAACATGATCGAAGCCGCGGCCGTTCATGTCCGCTTCGGCGACCGCGTCGTGCTGGAGAGCGTCGATCTCGCGGTCGCGGAGGGCGAGTTTCACGGTGTGATGGGCCCGAACGGTGCCGGCAAAACCACGTTCTTCAATGTCCTCACCGGCCGGGTGAAACCGAATCGTGGTCGAGTCCTGCTCGCCGGCGAGGATGTCACGGGCCTCAGCCCGCACCGCATCGCCGCCAAGGGCATCGCCCGCTCGTTTCAGATCATGACACTGTTCGACGAATTCTCCGCGCGTGACAACGTCATGATGGGCTTGCCCGAGTTTCGCGCCCGTGGCCACGATGTCGCGCGCGCAGCGGCGGGCGACAGCCGGCTTGCCGCGAAGGCCTCTGAATCGCTGGCGGCAGTCGGGCTTGCCGACAAAGGCGACATCCGCGCCAAGGACCTGTCCTATGGCGACCGGCGCGCGCTGGAGATCGCGGTCGCCCTGGCGCAGGCGCCCCGGGTGGTGTGCCTGGACGAGCCGACCTCCGGCCTCGGCTCCGACGGGGTGCACCGGCTCGCAGCCCTGATTGCTCGCCTGAAGGGGCGGCTGACCATCGTCGCGATCGAGCACGATATGGAGTTCCTGTTCTCGTTGGCTGACCGGATCTCGGTCATCCATTGGGGCCAGGTGGTGGCGCGCGGAACGCCACACGAACTGCAGCAGAACGAATGGGTGCGGCGCTCCAATCTCGGGAAGTTCGCATGATCCTCGAAGTGGACGCGGTCGATACCTTTTACGGCGAGACCCAGGCGCTGTTCGGCGCCTCGCTTGCCATCGAGCACGCCAAGGTGTTTGCGCTGCTCGGCCCTAACGGCGCCGGCAAGACGACCATGCTCCGCTCGATTCTGGGGCTGACGCGTCCGCGCCGCGGCTCCGTTTGTTTCGACGGTCACGACGTCACGCGCGATCCGACCCACGAGATTGCGCGCGCCGGCATCGGCTGGGTACCCGACGACCGCCGGCTGTGTCCGACATTGACGGTTGCGCGCAACCTGTCGATCGCGCAAAAGCGCACGCGCTTTCGCCACTGGAGCGTCAAGGAGGCCGCTGCGATCTTCTCACCGCTCGAATATCTCATGGAGCGCGACTGCGAAAACCTGTCGGGCGGCGAAATGCAGATGGTGGCGATCGCCCGCGCGCTGGTCGGCTCGCCGGGACTGGTGCTGTTCGACGAGCCGAGCCAGGGACTGGCGCCGAAAATCGTCGGCGACGTGCTTGCGACGATCCTGCGCATGAAGGATGAGGGTATTGCCTCGCTGGTCGTGGAGCAGAACGCCGAGATCGCGCTGTCGGTCGCAGACCATGCCGCGGTGATCGATCGCGGCCGGATCGTCTGGACCGGGGAGGCCGCGGCCTTGCGCGATGACCGCGGGCTTCGTCAGCGCTTGCTGGGAGTACAATAAGTGGCCGCACCGCTGCTCGTTCTCGACGACGTTCGAAAGGTCTATACACGGGGCCGCGTGATCCGCCGACCGACATTCACGCTACAGGCAAACCTGTCGCTGGACGAACCTGATATCGTCGGTGTCGTCGGCCCGAATGGCGCCGGCAAGACGACCTTGTTCGAGATGATGACGGGCTCGAACGCCCCGACCTCCGGGCGCGTGCTGGTCGCGGGCACCGATATCCATGGTGTCAAATATCGCGAGCGCGACCGGCTCGCGATCCACTATCACCAATCCTATCAGGTTAGGCGCTTCCGGAAGCGCATTCCGTCCGCCTTCCTGGCGCCGTCGCCAACCCGGACGCCGCTGGTTCACCTGTTCGACGAACCGCAGTTCAACCTGCAGGATGGCTATATCGGCTTCATGCTCGATTTCTTCCGCAAGCTGCGCGACGAGGGGCGGCTGGTCGTTCTCTGCATGCATCCGACGGCGGCCTGGCACCTCGACATCCTTGCCGAGATCGCCGGGCGATTCCTCTTTGTGGCCGGCGGTGGGGTGACACGCATGGCCGATTTCGGCGCTCTGGTCGCCGAGCCACGCTTCCGCTCCTATCTGGGGCCGGAGATGACAAAGGCGGCGGACGCGATTTGTCACCGAGCTATTCCCATCCCGACCTAACGCAGAAAAAAGCGACCACAGGAGAATCCGTTGGCCTATTCGAACACCCAGCTTTTCATTGGCGGCAAATGGCGACCGGCCCATTCGGGCAAGGTGATCGAGGTCCGCAATCCCGCGACTGAAGAGGTGATCGGCACGGTCGCCCATGCCGGACGGTCCGACCTCGACGAGGCACTCGCCGCAGCCAGCGCCGGGTCCAAGATCTGGCGAAACGTTGCTCCCTTCGAGCGCTGCCGCATCATGCGCAAGGCGGCCGCGATCATGCGCGAGCGCAATGACGAGATTGCGCCGCTGCTCACGATGGAACAGGGCAAGACTCTTGGCGAGGCCAAGATGGAGGCGATGGCTGCCGCCGACGTGATCGAGTGGTTTGCGGAGGAAGCCAAACGCGCCTATGGCCGCCTGATCCCTGCGCGTGGGCCGGGCATCTACCAGCTCGCGATCAAGGAGCCGGTCGGCCCGGTTGCGGCGTTCACGCCCTGGAACTTTCCGATCAATCAGGTCGTGCGCAAGCTCTCCGCCGCACTCGGCGCCGGCTGCTCGATCATCGTCAAGGCCCCGGAGGAGACGCCGGCCTCGCCCGCACAGCTGATCCGCGCGTTTGCGGACGCTGGCGTGCCCGATGGCGTCATCAACCTTGTATACGGTATTCCCTCGGAGATCTCGGAATATCTCATTCCGCATCCGGTGATCCGCAAGATCTCGTTCACGGGCTCGACCCATGTCGGCAAGCAGCTCAATGCGCTCGCGGGCCTGCACATGAAGCGTGCCACCATGGAGCTCGGCGGTCATGCGCCGGCGATCGTTTTCAAGGACGCCGACGTCGCATCGGCCGCGAAAATTCTGGCGGCGGCAAAATATCGCAATGCCGGGCAGGTTTGCATCTCGCCGACGCGGATGCTGGTCCAGGATGACGTGTTCCGTGAATTCGTCGACACATTTGTCGACAGCGCCAAGTCGTTCAAGGTCGGCAACGGCCTCGATCCCGACTCCAAAATGGGCTCGCTCGCCAATCCGCGCCGCGTCACCGCCATTGAGGGCATGGTGCAGGATGCCGTCGGCAAGGGTGCAAAGCTCGAGACCGGCGGTAAACGCGTCGGCAACAAGGGCCATTTCTTCGAGCCGACCGTAGTGAGCGACGTGCCGAAGGATGCGCGCGCCATGAACGAGGAGCCGTTCGGCCCGCTCGCGCTGATTTCGCGCTTCTCATCCTTCGACGAAGTTGTCGAGGAGGCCAACCGCTTGCCGTTCGGGCTGGCGTCCTACGCCTTCACAAGCTCGACCAAGACGGCGGCCGCGATCGGTTCGGCCGTCGAAGCCGGCATGATGTCGATCAACAGTTTTGGTCTGGCGCTGCCCGAAGTGCCGTTCGGCGGCATCAAGGATTCCGGCTACGGCTCGGAGGGCGGCACCGAGGCGATGGAGGGTTATTTCAACACCAAGTTCATCAGCCAGACGGGCGTGTGACCGGCCGGGGATGCGCAGCTAGCGTTTGACGAAAACCAGATTGCAGGCCCGCGCCTCGTTGCGCTTGCCGGTGCCGCGGGTGCGATCGAACTGCGCATCGACGGTAAAGGCGTAGGGCGAGCCGGGCGCGAGATTGTTCAGCGTGTACGCGCTCGCTCCCGTCGTGCCGCGCGCGCTCAAGGTGGTCTTGCCGTCCGCCGGGATCTGGCCGTCGATCTCGAGCCGGTTGATGTTGTTGCCCGGACCCTGCGCCTCGGCATGAAGCACGCCGTTCGTGACGGTGGCGACCAGAGGTCTGGTGAAGCCCTGCGCCTTGCCGGTGGCCAAGCAGTTCAACGTCACGTCCCAGCTGCCGTCAAAATCCTTGCTTCCGCCGCTCCGGCCGTTGCCTGACGGCGCGAGCGCCACCTTCTGCTTCAGCCCCTCGATCCGAGCTTTGGCGAGCGTGGCGAAGATGCAATTCGGGAATCTCGCGAGGTGATCCTCGAAAGCGCCCAGCGTGCCGATGCCGTCGGCAGCCTTCCAGTGTGCTTCTGCTGCTGCGCAAGGGTCAGCCCGGGGCGCGGCTTGTGGCGCCGCCGGCGCCACCGTGACCGACACCGGTCCGTTCAGGTAGAACTTGCCGATGATCGACAGCGACAGCTCCGGGAGTTGGGTCTTGCCGCTGGAATCGTAGACGTCGCTGCTGATGTCGCGAAAGACTTCGCCGATCTCCTGCGGCTCCTCGATGTGCTTCAGGAACGCCGTCGTATAGGGGCTGTTGCGGCCGCTGCCATCGGCCGCCGTCTGCCCGGACTGGGTTGAGAACGACACGATCGTGCCGCGCGGTGCTTCGACTTTCGACAGGCCCCGCCCGATCGAGGCGCCGCGCGTCATGCCGGCGGAGCGTTTCAAGGTTTCGGCCAGCGGATTGTCGCGGCAGGAATCGAGGATGAGGATCCGCAGGTTCTTGGCCTGCTGCAGGTCGTTCACGATGTCGTCCACCCGCAGGAAGCGCTTCAGGTCGGCTTCGTCGCTCAGCACGGCATCGACAGGCATCAGATAGTTCACGCCGTTGTACTGCATCGCATGGCCGCTGTAGTAGAACATGGCGACGTCGGCTTTGCTCGCGGCGCGCGCGAAGCGGATGGTGAGGTCCTGCATGTCAGCTTGGCGCAGGTCGATGCCCTGGAGCACCTCGAAGCCGCTGCGCTTGAGCGAGGCGGCGACGTCTTCGGCATCGTGCGACGGGTTGGGAAGCTGCGCCGTACTGGCATAGGCGCCATTGCCGATCACCAGGGCGACGCGGGTTTCCGCCGATGCCGGCGCAACGGAAAGCCAGCAGACCAGGAGGGCAAGGCAAAGTCCGGCCGGGCAAAATCTGGAAAGAGCACGCATGAATGCCTTCCAAGGAAATGTCGAAAAATATCCCTCCAGATTAGCGCATGCCGCGCCGACATCAATGCCCTGCCGGAGCACCGCTCAGATTTCCCGGCCGTGACATCCTGTCACGCCGGGCTCGCCGCCATCGTCATGCGGACGGCCATTTCGGTCGCAATCGCGTCCCGCACGGCCGGTCGCGCCTGCATGCGCGCGAGATAGGCCGACAACGATGGCCATTGCGCGACGTCGATTCCCGCGGGACGGAGCAACAGCAAAGCCCAGGTGAGATGGGCATCCGCGACGGTGAAGCTGTCGCCGACGAGGAATTCGCGGTCCGTCAGATGCGCGGCAGGCATCGATAATGTCTGCGCTATTCTTGCACGCGGCTTGGCGAGCGAGGCGTCGTCCTTGTACCAGAAGGTTGGAAACAGGAACGCCTTGTGGATCTCGGCCCCGACGAAACTGAGCCATTCCTGGAGCCGATACCGGTCGGGATTTCCGAAGGCGGGTGCAAGGCCCGCCTGCGGCTTTAGGTCGGCGATGTATTGCAGCACCGCGGCGCTTTCGGTCAGCCGTTCGCCATTCTCCAGCACCAGGACCGGCACCGCGCCCTTTGGGGAAACGCCGAGGAAATCGCTGCCGTCGTCCACGACCTGCTTGGTCTGGAGATGGACCGGATGATAGCGGGCCTCGATGCCCGCTTCCATCAGCGCGATGCGGCTCGCAAGCGAGCAGGCCATCGGTGAGAAATAGAGTTGCAGCATCGCCTACGCTCCTTCAGGTCAACGTCTCGGTTTGTGCGATGATCGCAAACCGGTCCGACAATTCGGCCAGGGCGACCTCGTGGATGATCCTTGCGGAGAGCGCTCCGCCGCGGCCGTCGGGAAGATCGCGTGTGGCGCAGGCATCGGCTGCGATCGTCGTGCGCAGGCCGAGGTCGAGCGCGGCGCGGGTGGTCGAGCTGATGCACATATGGGTCATGAAACCGGCCAGCACGATGTTCGTGCGTCCGGTTGCGGCCAGCCGGACTTGCAGGTCGGTGCCGGCAAAAGCGTTCGGCAGCGCTTTTTCGATCACGGCTTCGCTGGCGAGCGGCGCCACGTTCCTGACGATCGCGCCGCGCGCGGCCTCGCGGTCGAACAGGCTGCCGGCACGTCCCTTGTGCGCGATATGGAAGATCGCAGCGCCGCTCGCCCTCGCGCGGGCGAGCAGGCGCGCGGCGGCGGCGATTGCGGGCTCCGCGTCCGGCAAGGCGAGCGGCCCGGCGCAATATTCGTTCTGGATGTCGATTAGCACGAGGCAGGAATCGGCGAGCCTGGGCGGAGTGAGATCGGCGCCGGACAATTCAAGCAGGGTTTTTGGGGCGGTCATGCGGGTCGGGCCTTCCTAAGGCATATCGGATGGCGCCACAGTAGCGCGGCGGCGGCCTGCCAATGTGCAGGACTATTGCAGCATATGGCTGCAAATTTGCAGGAGCCCGTCGTGCCTGCTAGGCTCATCGCCATGAACTGGGACGATCTGCGCATCATCGCCGCGGTCAGGGACGAGGGCACCTATGCCGGCGCCAGCGCGCGGCTGCGCATCGACGAGACCACCGTCGGCCGCAGGCTCGCGCGCATCCAGCGCGATCTCGGCGTGCCGCTGTTCGATGCGGTGGACGGCCAGCGCCGGCCGACGCGGAGTTGCGAGGCGGTGCTGGCGCATGTCGAGGCGATGGCCGCACATGCCGCCGAGATCGGTCGCGTCGGCGAGAGTCTTGCAGGCCCGGTGGGACGCCTGCGTATCGCCTCCACCAACACGGTTGCCGAGGAGGTTCTGTCGCCGCGCGCGAGCGACTTCCTGCGCGCCAATTCCGGCCTGACGCTGCAATTCCTCACCTCGAGCGAGAACGTCAAGTTCTCGCGCTGGGAAGCCGATCTCGCTATCCGGCTGCGCAAGCCCGACAAGGGCGACTTCGCGATCTCCAGGCTCGGTGACGTCAAGCTCTATTATTTTGAGCCTGTCACGACCGAAGGCGAGCCGGTGCTGTGCGCCTATCCGGACGAACTCGGTGCCATTCCCGAGATGCAATTCCTGCGTATGAAGCAAGCCCACGCGCGCTGCGTTACCGACAACGTTCGCGTCATCCGTAACCTGATCCGCGCGCATCAGGCCGCCGGCGTGTTGCCGGAGCATGTCTGCGCGGACTTACTCGGCGATCGCCGCCTGCGCGCCACGCTGCTGCCTGGGCGCCGCGACGTCTGGCTGCTGGTGCAGAACCATCTCAAGCGCGATCCGGCGACGCGGCTCACCATCGAATGGATCCGCCGCTGCTTCAGCGATCTCGCGCGCGGTTGATTGCGACCCGTGAACGCGATCCGCGCGCGGCGCGACCAAGTTATGGGATTGCGTACGCGCGAGGGTTGCGTAATCTCGCGACGACTACGGGCTTGATCAGGGCAGGCGCATGACCACTCTTCAGGAAACCATCCACCCGCAGGCCAAAGTGCGGGAATGGAAGGCGATCGTCATCCTGATCCTCCTGATTCCGGTGCTGTGGTCGCCGCCGTTCCTGTTTCGCATCTTCCTGTTTCAGCCGTTCAACATCCCTTCCGGCTCGATGACGCCGACGCTGGTCGTCGGCGACTACGTCTTTGCTGCAAAATATGCCTATGGCTATGGCCGTTATTCGTTTCCCTTCGCGCCGTCGTGGATCTCCGGGCGTTTCCGGGCCACCGATCCCGAGTATGGTGACGTCGTCGTGTTCCGGACGCCAAAGGACACCGCGGTCGACTATGTCAAGCGCGTGGTCGGGCTGCCCAGTGATCGCATCCAGATGCGGCAGGGCCAACTCATCCTCAATGACCGCCCGGTGACGCGCGTCGCTCTGAAGCAGGCATTCGCCGGCTCCACCTGCGGCGTGGATGACGGTGCGAAGGCCAAGCGCTGGCGCGAGACGCTGCCGAACGGCGCGTCCTACGTGACGCAGGACTGTGTCGACAACGGCTACTACGACAACACCGACGTCTACACCGTGCCGCCGGGCCATTTCTTCGTGCTCGGCGACAATCGCGACAACTCGAGTGACAGCCGCGTGATGTCGTCGATCGGATTCGTGCCGATGGACAATCTGGTCGGCAAGGTGACGCGGATATTCTGGTCGCTCGACCAGCACGGCGAACCGCACATGGAGCGGCTGGGGAAGGTGTGGTGAAGCCCCACTGTCATTCCGGGCTCCGCGCTGCTCCGGGATGGGACCACCGAAGAAAAACAAAACCCCGGCATCGCTGCCGGGGTTTCGCATTTTGTCGTTTGCCGGAATGGCTGGATCAGAAATCCATGCCGCCCATGCCGCCGCCCGGGGGCATCGCCGGACCGGAGCCGCCCTTCTTGGGCAACTCGGCGACCATGGCTTCCGTGGTGATCAAGAGCGCCGCAACCGAGGCTGCGTTCTGGATCGCGGTACGGACCACCTTGGTCGGGTCGATGATGCCCTTCTTGACGAGGTCGACATATTCGCCGGTCTGGGAGTCGAAGCCGTAGGCGTACGACTTGTTCTCAAGGACCTTGCCGACGATCACGGAGCCATCTTCACCGGCGTTGATCGCGATCTGGCGAGCGGGCGCGGAGAGCGCCTTGCGCACGATCTCGACGCCGGTCTTCTGGTCGTCGTTCTTGGTGCGCAGGCCCTTGAGCTGCTCGGAGGCACGGAGCAGGGCGACGCCGCCGCCCGGGACGATGCCTTCCTCGACCGCCGCGCGGGTCGCATGCATCGCGTCATCAACGCGATCCTTGCGCTCCTTCACCTCGACCTCGGTCGCGCCGCCGACGCGGATCACCGCGACGCCGCCTGCGAGCTTGGCAAGACGCTCCTGGAGCTTCTCACGGTCGTAGTCCGAGGTGGTTTCCTCGATCTGCGCCTTGATCTGCGACACGCGCGCTTCGATGTCGGCCTTCTTGCCGGCGCCGTTGACGATCGTGGTGTTCTCCTTGTCGATCATCACCTTCTTGGCGCGACCGAGCATGTTGAGCGTGACGTTCTCGAGCTTGATGCCGAGATCTTCCGAGATCGCCTGGCCACCGGTCAGGATCGCGATGTCCTGCAGCATGGCCTTGCGGCGATCGCCGAAGCCCGGAGCCTTGACGGCCGCGACCTTCAGGCCGCCACGGAGACGGTTCACGACTAGGGTGGCAAGCGCTTCGCCTTCGACGTCCTCGGCGACGATGACCAGCGGCTTGCCGGTCTGCACCACGGCCTCGAGCAGCGGCAGCAGCTCGTTCAGCGAGGAGAGCTTCTTCTCGTTGATGAGGATGTAGGCGTCGTCCATCTCAACGCGCATCTTGTCGGCGTTGGTGACGAAGTAGGGCGAGATGTAGCCGCGGTCGAACTGCATGCCCTCGACGACGTCGAGCTCGGTCTCGAGCGACTTGGCTTCCTCGACGGTGATGACACCCTCGTTGCCGACCTTCTTCATGGCGTCGGCGAGGAACTTGCCGATCTCCGCGTCGCCGTTGGCCGAGATGGTGCCGACCTGGGCGATCTCGTCGTTCGAGGTCACCTTCTTGGAGTTCTTGACGAGGTCCGCAACGACGGCTTCGACCGCGAGATCGATACCGCGCTTCAGATCCATCGGGTTCATGCCGGCGGCAACCGACTTGGCGCCTTCGCGCACGATCGCCTGGGCCAGCACGGTCGCGGTGGTGGTGCCGTCGCCGGCCGCGTCAGCGGACTTGGAGGCGACTTCGCGCACCATCTGCGCGCCCATGTTCTCGAACTTGTCCTCGAGCTCGATCTCCTTGGCGACGGTGACGCCGTCCTTGGTGATGCGGGGAGCGCCGAACGACTTGTCGAGCACGACGTTGCGGCCCTTCGGACCGAGCGTGACCTTCACCGCGTTGGCGAGAATGTCGACGCCGCGAAGCATCTTGTCGCGCGCATCGACCGAGAATTTGACTTCTTTAGCTGCCATCTGGATTTTTTCCTTAGGTGTTTAACTGGATAAGAGAGGGGCTCTTAGGCCGCCTTCTTCTTGGAAGCGGGGACGTCGAGGACGCCCATGATGTCGCTTTCCTTCATGATCAGCAGGTCGACGTTGTCGATCTTGACCTCGGTGCCGGACCACTTACCGAACAGCACGCGGTCGCCGACCTTCAGGTCGATCGGGATCAGCTTGCCAGCTTCGTCGCGGCCACCCGGGCCGACGGCGACGATCTCGCCCTGCGAGGGCTTTTCCTTCGCCGTGTCGGGAATGATGATGCCGCCAGCGGTCTTCTCTTCTGCGTCGATGCGCTTGACCACGACGCGGTCGTGAAGCGGACGGAAATTCATGCAGTTCTCCTAAGCTTTTGCACGATTTGGGAATTTTGGGTTGTTAGCAGTCTACGCCGGCGAGTGCCAGCGCAGGCACAACTGAGATAAGGCAGGATTTTGGCGGGAGCAAGGGCTTGTAGCAGAAAAATAGCACTCGGAGGCGCCGCCTGCCAAAATCTCTTTCCATCGTTAATCGCGCTCGGCGCAGTATTAGCACGGAGCTAGATCTGCTGCTAACGCATTGAATTTCAACAGCTTGTTAAACTTTTGGGCTTGAGATGGATTGTCAGTTTGCGTCACATTTCTCTTATGTGAGCGCATCAGCAGCGGGTGGCTCTTAAGGCGCACCGGAAAGCCACTCCTTGAATGCGCTCCTGCAAAGGAGGTTGGCATGGGCTTGCGGAGTGGAGCCGTTTCGGACGATTTCCGGAAACAGCTGCTGGGTTACGGAATGACGACGGCGCAGATTCTCTACCGGATGCCGGATCATCCCTCGCTGCTCCAGACTTACGTCTGGCAGGACTACGACATGTTTCCGAAATTTCCGGCGCTGAAGGATTTTCTGGCGTTCTGGCAGGAAAAGCTCGACGGACCGCTTCACTCGGTGACAGTGGCGCATTCCAAGCTGATCAAGCCGGCCGAGTTGCGCGCGGTGGACGGAGTATTCCGGCTGCATTGAAGGGCGGAGCTGTAGGGTGGGTTAGCGTCAGTGTAACCCCCCATGCTTCAACGCTTGCGCAAAGAAGTGGTGGGTACGTTAGCGCTAACCCGCCCTGCGATTTCGCATTCTGTGCTAGCCTCTCCCCATAACAACAGGGGAGGCCGCCCATGGCCAAGAAAGCAAAATCGCGCAGCGCATCGCAAGCCGCGGTGAAGAGGCGTAGCGGGGCCAAACCCGCAGCACGATCCACGGCGCGCACGGCGGTGAAGGCAAAAGCCCCCACGACAACGGCAAAGTCATCCGCCAAGAAACCGGCGCGGCCCAAGCAGCGCATTGCGATCAGCCATCACCGCGAGGAAGACTTCAAAGCCGACGGTCTGCGTACCTACGCGAAATATCGCGACCTCGGCATCGCCGCCGCCAGCCACGGCCTCGCGCAGGCGCACGTGATCCGGCTGCAAGGCCCCTGCAATCCGGACGAAGTGTCGAAGCTGCACTTTCACGACGTCGAATTCCAGATGGTCTACGTGCTCAAGGGCTGGGTGAAGACCTATATGGACGGAGTGGGCGAGACGCTGATGAAAGAAGGTAGCGCCTGGACCCAGCCGCCGAAGATCAAGCACATGATCCTGGACTATTCGGACGACGTCGAGCTGCTGGAGGTGATCCTGCCGGCGGAGTTCAGGACCGTGGAGTTTAAGGCGTAGGCGAGGCGGAGATCAGCCGCCGTCGTTGCAATAGCGTTTCCACATCGCGCGATAGGCATCGTCCACCGCTTGCACGTATGAGATTGGGTTGCCGGCGGCGGCAGCCCTGATCTGTCCGGGCAGTTCGCCGCGCAACTTATCGAGCTCGCCGATCTGCAACCCACGGCTCGCTGCGATTTCGACATAGGCCTCATCGCTGTCCGCGACCCACTCCGGCAGGCCCAGCGCGGTGAGGATGGAGCCGGCAGCACGGCTCGGCAGGCTGTGACCGAGCTTCGCCACCACCGGCACGCCCATCTGCAAGGCTTCCCACGTGCTGACGCCGCCATTCTGCGGGAATGGGTCGAGGCCAATATCGACGCGATTGAACGTTGCCAGATGTTCGTCTCGCGACGTGGCTCCGAGCAGATCGACGCGTTCGGCCGGCAACCGGCAAGCGGCAAACCGCGCCAGCAGATTGTCGCGGACCAGCTGAGCGTCCAGTGCAGTATCCTTGATCAGCAGTCGCGAACCCGGCACCCGCTCGAGAATCCTAGACCAGACTTCCACCGCCTCGTTCGAAATCTTGCTGATGCGGTTGAAGACACCGAATGTGATGAAGCCGTTCGCGAGCGCCGGCGTCGGCGCCCGCGCAATCCCGGGTGGCAGCGGCGCCAGCGTCACAAAGCACGGCAGGTCAACGATGGTCTCCGCAAACAGATGCCGAACCGCGGCAGGAATCGCGACCGGGTCCGAGAATAGATAATCGATGGTTGGCAACCCGGTCCCGGTACCATGGCCCCAGCCATGCGCCTGAACAGGTGCCGGTTTGCGCGCAAACACACCGAGGCGGTTTCCGCTGGTGTGGCCGGACAGATCGATCAGGATATCGACGCCGTCGGCGCGGATCTGAGCGGCGAGGCGATCGTCGGACCATTGCGAGGCGTCGCGCCAGCGATCGGCGATCCCCTGAAACTCGCTGGTCGTCGCATCCGTTTTCGGTGAACAAGCGTAGCACACGATCTCGAACTGTGCCCGATCATGGTGCTGCAGGACCGGCTCGAAAATGAACGCCGCTGAATGTGTGTGAAAATCCGACGAGACATAACCCAGCACCAGACGGCGATCCGGATCGCGGCTGTTCTCATGCGATCCCGCCGCTGCTGAGGCGATCTTCGCACCGATCTGCTCCCACCATACATGTCGCGCTTGCTGATGCTGCGCAACGCTGGCGTCGGCCATGAAATCGAGGGTGAATATCTTGCTGGAGATCGTGCTCTGATCAGGCTCGATGTCGAGAGCTCTGTCGAAACTGGCGAGGGCTTCGTCGACCCGGCCAAGTGCCGCGAGACATTGGCCGAGCAGGCTGTGGGCCTGAGAGAAGCCGGGATCGGCCGCGAGAGCCTTCTCGCAATCGGACAATGCTTCGGCAACTTGCCGGGTCAGGAGCAAGATACTGGCCCGCCAGAGCCATCCATTCGCGTCGTCGGGTGCGAGGGCGATTGCGCGATTGCAATCCGCCATGGCTTCGTCAAATCGCTGAAGCTCCCGCAATGCAACGGCGCGGGTCGACAGCGCCGAGGCGTAGTCAGGCTTGATCGATAGCGCGCGGTTTAAGCTTGCGATCGCTTCGTCATAGGCGCGCACACGGCAGAGCGCCCAACCCCGGCCGTTATGGGCTTCGGAAAGTCTTCCGTCGATTGCGAGCGCCTTGTCGTAGCTCTCGAGCGCTTCCTGGTAAAGTTCAAGGGCCGCGCTTGCGTTGCCGAGATTGGACAGGGCCAAGGCGTAGTTGGGGCGAAGGGCGAGGGCCTTCCGATAGCTCTCGCGGGCCTCATTGTGACGTTTCAGCCCGTTGAGCGCGACGCCCAGGCTCATATGGGCTTCGGCAGATCGCGGATCCAAGGCCACCGCTCGGCTCAGCAAAACTTGCGCCTGCCGATAGTTTTTGGCTTCAGACTCCAAAGCGCCCAGCAAATGCAGCGCGATGAATTGGTCGGGCGCAAGCTCCAGGAGTTCGCGATAGGCCGTCTTGGCCTCGGGGAGAAGTCCCGCCTTGTGCAGCTGGAGGGCGCGCGCGAGCAACGGCCCTAGCTCGGCTTTTTGCCGTTTCTGAAGCCGGGCATTTTGAAATGCCCGCTGGCCTGCGCTGTTGCTCATGAATCAATTCCAGCCGAATCTCCTGAAGAGATTAACATGGAAGGATTGTCGCGATTGCGCTGCGCCCCATCGGAGCTGCGAGGGCGCCAGCCTCACACAAGCTTCACGTCAACACCCCCACCACTGCTCCCATCAGGCACGTCGTCAGCGTTCCCGACACGATCGACTTCAGCCCGAGCGCATTGATTTCCTCGCGCCGTTCCGGCGCCATCACGCCGAGACCGCCGATCATGATGCCGAGGCTGGCGAAATTGGCGAAGCCGCACATCGCATAGAGCATGATCAGGCGCGAGCGCGGATCGAGCGTGCCGGGCGGCAGCTTCGAGAAGTCGACATAGGCGATCAGCTCGTTCAGCACGGTTTTCGTGCCCATCAGGCTGCCGGCGGTGATCGCCTGGTCCCACGGCAATCCCATGAGCCAGCACACCGGCGCCATCACGAGGCCGAGCAGGCGCTGCAACGAGATCGCAGCGCCGCCGACATCAGGCAGCAGGCCGAGGATCGCATTGACGAGATAGACCAGCGCCACCAGCACCAGCAGCATGGCGACGATGTTGATCAGCAGCTCGATCCCCGCGCCCGTCCCTTTCACGATCGCGTCCATCGTGCTGGAGACCTCCATCTCGGGAGCCTCCAGCGCGCCGCCGGTGCGCTTGTCGGATGTCTCCGGCACCATGATGAGGCTGACCAGGATCGCGGCCGGGGCACCCAGCACCGAGGCGATGACGAAATGGGCGGCTGCGTCGGGAATGAGGGGAGCAAGGAGCGTCGCATACAGCACCAGCACCGTGCCGGCGATGCCGGCCATGCCGCCGGTCATCACCAGGAACAACTCGCTGCGGGTCATTTGCGCGAGATAAGGCCGCACGAACAGCGGCGCCTCGACCATGCCGAGAAAGATGTTGGCGGCGGTCGAGAGTCCGACCGCGCCGCCGACGCCGAGCGTCCGCTCCAGCAGCCAGGCCATGCCGCGCACGACCGGCGGCAGCACGCGCCAATAGAACAAGAGCGTCGTCAGCACGCTCATGACCAGCACGATCGGCAGCGCCTGGAACGCCAGGACGAAATCGGCACCCGGTGCTTTCAGGTCGAAGGGCAGGGGACCGCCGCCGACATAGCCGAACACGAAGGAGGAGCCGGCGCGCGAGGCCGCCGAGATCGCGCCCACCGCGTCGTTGATGGCACCGAACGCGCGCGCGACGACGGGCACCTTCAGGAGAACGATCGCGGTGACGAAGGTGGCGACGAGGCCGATCGCCGCCTGGCGCAGCGAGGCCGCGCGGCGATTCTCGCTCAGGACCAAGGCGATCAACAGCAATGCGAAAACGCCGAGTGCCGATTGCAGCCGCAGCATGATGTCCCCAAACCCCGATGATTATGGCCACCCCTGCGTTGCAAACGCAATGCCGGGAGATTGTCGAAGCGTCTCGCTGTTGACAAGCAGGTCCGCGTCAGCCACGCGGAGCACGTCGACATCAGGAGCCGGATAGCCCGAGCGTGACCGAAGAGGCGATGCCAGACCAGCCCATATCGGGAAACCCGCCGGTCAGTGCCCGCGCGCTCCTCTCCCATCGCGCCTTTCTGTTCTTTCTGCTCTCGCGCAGCCTGTCGCGTTTCTCCAGCCAGATTGCGGCGGTCGCGATCGGCTGGCAGATCTACGATCTCACCGGCTCGGCCTTCGATCTCGGCATGGTCGGCCTCGTGCAATTCCTGCCCACGGCGCTGCTGGTGTTCATCGCCGGCCATGCCGCCGACCGCTACGAGCGCAAGCGCGTGGTCCAGCTCTGCCAACTCGTGGAAGCAGCGACCGCGCTCTATCTCGGCGTCATCACCTATCTCGGCTTGGTCAGCGAAGTTCAGATTTTCGTGGCCACCTTCGTGCTCGGCATTGCCGGCGCGTTCGAGAGCCCGACCACCGCGGCGCTGCTGCCGGCGATCGCGCCGCAGGGCTCGCTCCAGCGCGCCACCGCCGTCTCCAGCGGTGCGGCGCAGGTCGCGACCATTACCGGTCCGGCGCTAGGCGGTTTTGCCTACGCGGTTGCGCCGCATCTCGCCTACGCGGTGATGGTGCTGTTCTGGATCTTCGGGATGATCCTGACCGGCTTCATCCGGCCGCGCCCGCAGGCGATCGCCAAGGATATCGCGGGAGCCGACAATATCTTCGCCGGCGTCCGCTTCATCCGCGGCAATCCGGCGATCCTCGGCACCATCTCGCTCGATCTGTTCGCGGTGCTGTTCGGCGGCGTCACGGCGCTTCTGCCGATCTATGCCCGCGACATCCTCCAGACCGGTCCGATGGGACTCGGAATCCTCCGCGCCGCGCCCGCGGTCGGCGCGCTGCTGATGACCATGGTGCTGGCCCGTCACGCCATTTCGCGGCATGTGGGCCTGCGCATGTTTCAGGCAGTGATCGTGTTCGGCGTCGCAACGATCGTGTTCGCGCTGTCGTCCTGGATGTGGCTCTCGGTGCTCGCGCTCGCCGTTCTCGGCGCGGCCGATACGATCAGCGTCGTGATCCGCTTCTCGCTGGTGCAGCTCGCGACGCCCGACGAGATGCGTGGCCGGGTCGGTGCGGTGAACTTCCTCTTCATCAACGCCTCCAACCAACTCGGCCAGTTCGAGAGCGGGGTGGCTGCCGCACTGTTCGGCGCGATGCCGGCAGCCGTGCTGGGCGGCGTCTGCACGGTTGCGGTGGCGCTGTTGTGGATGAAGCTGTTTCCGAGTCTGCGCCGGGTGGAGAGTTTGGAGTAGGAGCTCGCTCTCTCCCCGTCATTGCGAGGAGCCCGCGACAAATTGTGAAGTAATTTTGCGCTGGCGCGACGAAGCAATCCAGAATCTTGCCGCGGTGGTAGTCTAGATTGCTTCGCTGCGCTCGCAATGACGATTGTTGAAGCAGTGCGGAGATTTAGCCGACTTCACGTCCGCTTGCGGAGCGAGGCTGCAACCCCATGCCGCCTACTGTGCATGGGGTTGTTTTCGCGTTTTTTGTTCAGCCGCGTCCCACGAACGGCATCTTGGTTGCCATGACCGTCATGGTCAGCACGTTGGCATCGAGCGGCAGGCCGGCCATGTAGGCGACGGCATCGCCGACCGCCTTCGCGTCCATGCGCGGCTCCTGCTTCGACGTGCCGTCGGGCTGCAGCACGCCGGGACCGTTGACCATGCGGTCGGTCATGGGCGTTGCGGCATTGCCGATGTCGACCTGGCCGACCGCGATGTCGTACATGCGCCCGTCGAGGTTGGACGCCTTGGTGAGGCCGGTGATGGCGTGCTTGGTCGAGGTATAGGCCGCCGAGAATGGCCGCGGCGCATGCGCCGAGATCGAGCCGTTGTTGATGATGCGGCCGCCGCGCGGGGTCTGGTCCTTCATGATGCGGAAGGCGTGCTGGGTGCACAGGAACGGTCCGGTGAGGTTGGTGTTCACCACCGCCTGCCACTGCTCGAGGCTGAGATCCTCGAAATTCACCGGCGGTGCGCCCATCCCGGCATTGTTGAAGAGCACGTCGAGCCGGCCATAGGTGGCCTTGACCTTGTCGAACAGCGCGGCGATCGAGTCCGGCTTGGTCATGTCGGCGGTGATGCAGAGGCTCTTTCCGGCGGGGCCGAGCTTGGCCGTCTCCTCGAGCATCTCGGGCCGGCGCCCGACCAGCACCACGGTGAAGCCTGTGTTCATCAGCGCCAGTGACGCCGCGCGCCCGACTCCAGTGCCAGCGCCCGTCACCACTGCGATCTTTTTCGCTTCACTCATCGTTTCCTGCCTTTTCTCTTGATCTGTCAGGTTTTGGATTCTTTTTCGTTCTTGTAGGGCGGCCGCGGAATGTTCTGATGCGCGGCGCGCAAGGCCGCCGACCAGCGCGAGCGCAAATCGTGGAAATAGGGCTCGCCCGCCTCGATGCGGTGGTTGAGGTCGGCCTCGCAGGCGTCGGCGCGCACCACCAGAACGTCGATCGGCAGGCCGACGCCGAGATTCGAGCGCATGGTCGAATCCATCGAGATCAGCCCGGTCTTCAGCGCCTCGTAGAGTTCGACGTCGTAATGCATGGCGCGGTCGAGCACCGGCTTGCCGTATTTGTGCTCCCCGATCTGCAGATAGGGTGTGTCGGTGGTGCATTCGATGAAATTGCCGGCGGTGTAGACCATGAACAGGCGCATGCGCGCGCCGTTGATCTGGCCCCCGAACAGGAAGGACACGTCGAACGATACGTCCTCAGACCTCAGTGCGGGGCCCTCGGTCGCGTGCACGGCCCGGATCGCCCGGCCAATGCGCTGGGCGGCCTGGAACATGGTCGGCGCGTTCATCAGCGTCTCGATCTCACCGGTGTCGGGGTCTTCGAGGCCCTCGGTCAGCGTCGAGAGCACCGACTGGCTGATGGCGAGGTTGCCGGCGCTGGCAATTGCCATGATGCGATCGCCGGGCTTGGAGAAGATGTGGAGCTTGCGGAAGGTCGAGACGTTGTCGAGGCCGGCATTGGTGCGGGTGTCGGCGATCATCACCAGACCGTCCCGAACCAGAATTCCGCAACAATAGGTCATTTCCTGTCCCCGAACGCGTTTGCGCGGATTACTAGCCAATTTCAACGGCCGCTCCAACCCCCGATTGCCGCGGGGCGGCAGGGTGGAAACAGACCGTGGGTGAGGGGCGCGCGGGGCGCGGCTCAGCTCTGCCGCTGGGACTGCGATTGCGACTGGCCGCCACGGCCGGCCTGCTGGACCTTGACCGCCACCGACAGCGTCTCCGCGCCGCCGCCATAGCGGGTGCCGCGTACGGGGGCGGCGCCGAGATAATCGAGCCCGATCGCGACGCGGACATGGGCGTCGGTGGCGCAGATGCTGTTGGCGGGATCGAAGCCGACCCAGCCGAGACCGTCGACATAGGCCTCCGCCCAAGCATGGCCCGCGTCCTGATGCACCGTGCCGTCGGAGCGCAGGAAATGGCCGGAGACGAAGCGCGCCGGCACGCCGCCGCTGCGGGCGCAGGCGATGAAGATGTGCGCGTAGTCCTGGCAGACGCCGCGCTTGAGCGTGAACGCTTCCGCCGCCGACGTGCCGCTGTTGGTCGGGTCCTCGTCGAAGGTCATGTGATCGCTGATTTGCGTCATCAGCGTGTGCAGGAAGCCCAGCGTGTCGCTCTCGGCCTCGCTGCGCAGCTGGCGCGCGACCGCATTCATCGCGGGATTGACCGTGGTAAGGTCGGTGGCCCGCAAGAACATGCCGGCCGGAAAGCGCTCGTCGGCGCCGCGCAGAACGCCGCCGGTGTCGTGGGTCTCGATCAGGCCCTCGGCGGTGATCTTGATGTCGCCGACCGGTCCGCAGGACAGCACGTGGGTGACGTTGCCGAACGCGTCCTCGTGCGTGTCGAGCTTGGTGTCGGTCGACACGTCGATCTGCCACTCCGCCACATATTGCCCGTCATGGCTGCCGGGCGTCATGCGCAGGATCTGGATCACGCTCGTGGCCTGCGGCTCGTAGCGATAGGTCGTGGTGTGCAGGATTCGCAGGCGCATGGTGGACCGTTGTTCTAGCGTCATCGATCCGGGCTAGCCCTGCGGGCGTCCCCGGAATGACAGCAGTATCAGATCAAATACTGCTTCGTGATGATTTCGCCCAGCCTGGAATTGTCCAAGATGAATTCCTGAATGAATTCATGCACGCCATGCTGGAAAATGTCGTTCATATTGCTGTGTTCCAGCCGGTTGCGGATGCCGCGGGCATGGCGCTGGGCCGGACCCTGGCGGCCATAGGCTACCCCGATCTGATCGAGATTGCGCACGAGGTTGCCGTAGCAGCTCGCCAGTGAACGCGGCAGCGAATCGTTGAGGATCAAGAGGTCCGCGATCAGCCAGGGTTTCAGCGTCTCGCGATAGACCCAGTGATAGGCCGTCAGCGCCGAGACCGAGCGCAGGATCGAGGTCCATTGGTAGAAATCGAGCGGGCCGCCGACATGCTCCTCCTCGGGCAGCAGCACATGGTATTTCACGTCGAGAATGCGCGCAGTGTTGTCGGCGCGTTCGAGATGCAGGCCCATCCGCGAGAACCAGTAGGCGTCGTTGCGCAACATGGTCCGGTAGGCCGAGCCGTCGAAGCGCAGCGAGGTCTCCTGCACGAAGCGCAGGAACTTTGCGAGATCCTCGCGCGTGGAGGTCCCTCTGCTCCAGACCTCCTGCAACTCGATCCAGGCCGAGTTGATGGTATCCCACATCTCGCTCGTCAGCGCTGTGCGCACCGAGCGCGAATTCAGCCGCGCGGCCTCGATGCAATTCCTGATCGAGGACGGATTATCCGCCGAGAACGAGAGATAATCCACGACGTTGCGCTCGTTGGCTTCTTCGTACTGCTGATAGAAGCTTGCGGCGACGCCGGCGGTCAAAAGCGCCGAGTCCCATTCGTTGGTCTTGCCGATATAGGCGGCGGGAAGCGCGGTGACGCGCAGCGTCGCATCGATGGTGCGCGCAAGATACTCGGCCCGTTCGACGTAGCGGGCGAGCCAATAGAGGTTTTCGGCGGTACGCGACAGCATCTCTCTACTCGTCCAGGATCCAGGTATCTTTGGTGCCGCCGCCCTGGCTCGAATTCACCACCAGGGAGCCTTCCTTCAGGGCAACGCGTGTCAACCCGCCGGGCACGATCGTGGTGCTCTTGCTGCCGGTGAGCACGAACGGTCGCAGGTCGACGTGGCGGGGCGCAAGGCCGGATGCCGTGCAGGTCGGGCAGGTCGAGAGCGCCAGCGTCGGCTGCGCAATGAAGCCCTCGGGCTCGCGCTTGAGCTTCTCGCGGAAGGCTTCGATCGTCGCCTTGGTCGCGGCAGGGCCGATCAGCATGCCGTAGCCGCCGGAGCCATGCACCTCCTTCACGACGAGCTCGCTCAGATGGTCCAGCACATAGGCGAGGTCCTTCGGCTCGCGGCAGCGCCAGGTCTGCACGTTCTTCAGGATCGGCTCCTCGCCGAGGTAGAATTTTACGATGTCCGGCATGTAGGAGTAGATCGCCTTGTCGTCGGCGATGCCGGTGCCGACCGCGTTGGCGAGCGTAATGTTGCCGGCCGCATAGGCCGACATCAGCCCGGGCACGCCGAGGGCGGAGTCGGGGCGGAAGGTGAGGGGATCGAGGTAGTCGTCGTCGACGCGGCGGTAGATCACGTCGACCCGTTTCACGCCCTCGGTCGTCCGCATGAACACTTCGTTGTTCTTGACGATGAGGTCACGGCCCTCGACCAGCTCGATACCGAGCTTGTCGGCGAGGAAGGAGTGCTCGTAATAGGCCGAGTTGTAGACGCCCGGCGTGAGCAACGCGACGGTCGGCTCGCCGGAGGCGCTTTGCGGCGCCACCGAGCGCAGGGCGGATAGCAGCTCGTCCGGATAGCGTTCGACCGGCGCCACCCTGTGGCGGGCGAACAGGTCCGGAAACAGCCGCATCATGATCTCGCGGTTTTCCAGCATGTAGGACACGCCCGAGGGCGTGCGTGCATTGTCCTCCAGCACGATGAAGTCCTCGGCATCGACCCGGACGATGTCGATGCCGGCGATGTGCACGTAGACGTCGTGCGGCACCTGCTGGCCGTTCATCTCGGGACGGAAGACCGGGTTCTGAAAGATGAGGTCGTCGGGCACGATCTCGGCACGGAGGATATCGCGGCCGTGATAGATGTCGCGCAGGAACATGTTGAGCGCGCGCACGCGCTGCTTCAGGCCCCTCTCCAGCAGCGCCCATTCCTTGCCGGACATGATCCGCGGGATCACGTCGAAGGGGATCAGGCGCTCCGTGGACTCGGAGTCGCCATAGACCGCGAAGGTAATGCCGATGCGGCGGAAGAGGAGCTCGGCCTCCTGGCGGCGATATTCGAGCGCCTCGGGAGGCGTCTCCTTGAGCCAGCGCGCCAGCTCCTGATAGGCGGGCCGAAGGTCCCCACCGGGAATGTTCATTTCATCAAACGCGACTGCCATAGATCCCGACTTGTCTCCGCAAGGCGTTGCGCCATTCGACAGGTCGCGAGGCCCTGGTGAAGACCGCAACGTCCTGGCCATGCGGCAAGAGTGCATGACTTTCATGCGGTAGCAAGGGCCGGGCCAGCGCGATAAGCATGGGGAGAGGACATTTGCCGGGGATGGCCGGCGGCTTGCCTGAAAAAATGGCTGAGGACTGCTTATTTCGGCAGCAAAACCGCGTGACTTCAACGCGTTACCTCGGCAAAGTCGGGCCGATAGGTGAGGGACTTGAGGTATGAGCGAGATCGTCACGGCGGGTATTCTGGTCATTGGGGACGAAATCCTGTCCGGCCGGACCAAGGACAAGAACATCGGCTTCATCGCCGAATACCTGACCAATATCGGCATCGACCTGAAGGAGGTCCGGGTCGTCTCCGACGACGAGTCCGACATCATTGCCGCGTTGGATGCACTGCGGCATCGCTACACCTATGTCTTCACCACAGGTGGCATCGGGCCGACCCATGACGACATCACCGCTGATAGCGTCGCCAAGGCGTTCGGCGTCGGCATCGACCATCACCCGGAGGTGGTCGCCCGTTTCCGCGAGCGCTGGAGCGAGCAGGACCTCAACGAGGCCCGCCTGCGCATGGCCCGCATTCCTGATGGTGCCGAGCTGATCCAGAGCGCGACCATCCTCGCTCCCGGCTTCAAGATCGGCAATGTCATCGTGATGGCGGGCGTGCCCTCGATCATGCAGGCGATGATGGACATCGTCTCGCCCAAGCTGAAATCGGGCGTGCGCATGCTCTCCGAATCGGTCCGCGCCAATGCGCGGGAAGGCGACATCGGCAGCCCGCTGCGGGCGATTGCCGCCCAACATCCCGACACCATCATCGGCAGCTATCCCTTCATGGATGAAGAGCAGAAGCCGAACACCAATCTGGTGGTGCGCTCGCGCGATGCGGACAAGCTCGCAGCCGCAATGGCGGCGGTGAAGGAAATGCTGGCGGGATTGAACATCACCCGCTAGCAACCTAGCTGCCGGCAGACGAAGCAGGAGACGACGATGGCTGGTGAAGCACCGGAACTAAGTGCGGAAGAACGGGCGGGCCGCCCCTTTCCGGTGTCGTGGGACCAGTTCCACCGGGATTGCCGGGCACTGACCTGGCGGCTCAATGAAGTTGGTCCGTTTCATGCGGTGATCGCGATCACCCGCGGCGGGCTTGTGCCGGCGGCGATCGTGGCGCGCGAGCTTGGCGTGCGCGTGATCGATACGGTCTGCATCGCCAGCTACGACCACGACAAGCAGGGCGACCTTAAAGTGCTGAAGGGCATCTCCGAAGACGTGATGAAGCTCGGCGGCGGCACCGGCAAGGGGCTCCTGATCGTCGACGATCTCGTCGACACCGGCAAGACCGGCAAGCTGGTGCGCGCGATGCTCCCCGACGCGCATTTCGCAACCGTCTACGCCAAGCCGAAGGGACGTCCGCTGGTCGATACCTTCATCACCGAAGTCTCGCAGGACACCTGGATCTTCTTCCCCTGGGACACCGCGCTGTCCTATCACCCGCCGCTTCGCGACGGGGCGGCGTGATTATCGCCGTCATTGCGAGGAGCGAAGCAACGAAGCAATCCAGGCTACCTCCGAGGATGCATTTCTGGATTGCTTCGCTTCGCTCGCAATGACCGGTGGAGGCGACCATGCCCCTGCAAAACCGCGTCACGCCGACCGGCGAGATCATCGCGACACCGCACCGCGGCATGTTCACCGGCAACCGCGGCATCATTCATGATCCCGCGACGAAGACGCTGCTGAAAAAGCGCTGGTCGTCGCCGGCCTGGATCACCTGCCTGTGCGAATTCCGCGGCTGGCGTCGGCCGGTGATGGCGCGGCGGAGCTGGACCGAGCTGTTCTTCCTCGACGAGGCCACGGCTTTTGCCGCCGGCCATCGGCCCTGCTTCTTCTGCCGCCGCGACGATGCGAAGCGATTTCGCGTTGCATGGGAGATGGGCAACGATGCCCGCGGCATCAGCGCCAAGGCGATGGATGCCGTACTGCATCGGGAGCGGCTCGATCGTGGCAAGAAACGGCTGCATGTGCTGTCGATGCCGCTCGCGGAATTGCCTGACGGCGCGATGGTGCAACAGGGCGATGACTGCTTCCTCCTCGCGCAGGGCAAGGCGCTGCTGTGGTCACCCGCGGGCTACGTCCTGCATCCGAGCGCCCTCGATCACCCGTTGCTGTTGACGCCGCCTTCCACGCTGCGCGCGATCATCGCTGGATATCAACCTGTGCTGCATCGGACCGCGCGCCGCTAGCGCAGCGGCTTGCCGTGCTCATCCACTGTGGTCCGCGCATCGCGCAGTGCCCATTCGCGGATCACTTGGCGGCAGCGCGTCAGCTCGGCTTCGCTCGCGGCATTCGCATCCTTCGACGCACGCTCCACGATTGCCTTGCAATTGAGAAGCACGGAACGATCCTCTGCGCGCGCCGACAGCGCGAACGCGGCAAGCGTTGCAATGGTGAACGCCAGACGGATCACATCCCTAACCCAGCTTCTCGCGTGCCAGCGCGGCACCGGCGCCGAGCGCCATCAGCTTGGCTTCGGCGATCTCGCGCCGCATCGGCGCCATGCCGCAATTGGTGGTGGCGATGATGTTGCTCTTGGGTACGAATTTCGACACCGCGTCGATCACCTGCACGACATCCTCGGCCGTCTCCACCGTGTCGCTGGCGACGTCGATCACGCCGGCCTGCACGATCTTGGTCTTGAGCAGCGCAAGCAGGTCGAGCGGCACCTTCGAGTTGCGGCACTCGATCGCGACCTGCTGGATTGGGCTGGCGTCGATCGCGGGAAATATCTGCTCGTACTGCCGCCATTGCGCGCCGAGCGTTTCCTTCCAGTCGGTGTTGGCCTTGATGCCGTAGCCGTAGCAAATATGCACGGCGGTGGCACAGGTCAGGCCCTGCGCGGCGCGCTCCAGCGCCTTGATGCCCCAATCGTTGACCTCGTCCATGTAGACGTTGAACGCGGGCTCGTCGAACTGCACGAGATCGACGCCGTCGGCCTGGAGCGCCTTGGCTTCCTCGTTCAGCAGTTCGGCGAACGCAAAGGCCATCTTGACGCGGTCGCCATAGTAGCGATCGGCAATGGTGTCGATGATGGTCATCGGGCCGGGCAGGGTGAATTTCAGCTTCTTCATCGTGTGCGCGCGGGCGACACGCGCCTCGTCGGCGTGGACGCGGCTCTTCAGCCGGAGCGGGGCGACGACCTGCGGCACCATCGCCTTGTAGCGATCCTTGCGGATACCCATCTCGACCTTGTGGGCGAAATCGATGCCCTCGATCTTCTCCAGGAAACCGTGGACGAAATGTTGCCTGGCCTGCTCGCCCTCAGTGACGATGTCGATCCCGGCGTCCTCCTGGACTTTAACGGCAAGCATCGTCGCATCGCGCTTGGCGCGGACGAGCTCGTCGCCTTGCGACTTCCAGGGCGCCCAGAGCATGTTGGGTTCGGCGAGCCATTCCGGCTTCGGCAAGGAGCCGGCGATCGTGGTTGGAAACAGCATGGCGGCCCTCTCGGCGGGTTATGATTGCGCCCCTTCCTGCCATGTCTTAACGTCGAGGTACAGAACAACAAAAGTCGCCTTGAAACCGGCGGCGCCGGACCGGAAACGCCATGATCGAATTCTTCTTCGACTGTTCCAGCCCCTGGACCTATCTCGCCTTCCACAACATCCAGCCGCTGGCCAGGGAGGTTGGCGCGGAGATCATCTGGCGGCCGATCCTGGTGGGCGGCATCTTCAATACGGTCAACCCAAGTGTCTACGCGCAGCGTGAGACGCCGGTGCCGCTGAAGGCGCGCTACATGAAAAAGGACCTTGCCGACTGGTCGCGCTCGGCCAGTCTCGCGATCAAGATGCCGCCGACGGTATTTCCGGTGAACAGCGTGAAAGCGATGCGCGGCTGCATCTGGCTCGGGCAGGAATCGGTGCCTTTCGCCACGGCGGTGTTCGAGACCTATTGGGGCGAGGACAAGGACATCTCGCAGGATTCAGTGCTCGCGGAGATCTGCAGGAAGGTCGGCGTCGATGAGCAGAAATTCTTCGCGGGCATTTCGGGGCAGGGGATCAAGGATCAGCTCAAGGCCAACACCGAAGAAGTCGTCGCCCGCGGCGGCTTTGGCTCGCCGACGATCTTTCTCGGCAAGACCGACATGTATTTCGGCAATGACCGCCTGCCGTTGATCCGCGAGGCGCTGCTGCGCGGCAAGGCGAGCGCGGCCTGATGGTGCGGGCTGTCGTTTGCCGCGCGCTCGGCGCGCCCGAAAAATTGCAGCTCGAAGAGTTTCCGTCGCGCGAGCTGAAGCCGGGCGAAGTGCGCGTCGCGATCCGTGCCGCCGGCCTGAATTTTCCCGACGTGCTGATGGCGGCCGGCGAATACCAGCTCAAGCCGGAGCTGCCGTTCACGCCGGGCATGGAGGCGGCCGGCGACGTGACCGAGGTCGGCGCAGAGGCGAGTGGCGTCTTCCTCGGCGACAAGGTCATCGTCAAGATGCGACACGGTGCCTTCACGGATGAAGCCGTGGTGACGCCGTCGCAGCTCACCCCGATGCCATCGACGTTCGACTATGCGGAAGCCGCGACCTATCTCGCCGGGCACGGCACCGCCTATCACGCGCTGATCGACCGCGGCCGGGTTGCGCCGGGCGAGGTGCTGCTGGTGCATGGCGCCGGCGGTGGCGTGGGCCTTGCTGCCGTGGAGATCGGCAAGATGCTGGGTGCCACCGTGATCGCGACGGCGTCCAGCGACGAAAAGCTCGCGGTCGCCAAGGCGCGCGGCGCCGATCATCTCGTGCGCTACGATCGCGAGCCGTTTCGTGATGCTGTCAAACGTATTACCGACGGGCGCGGTGCCGACGTCGTGTTCGATCCCGTCGGCGGAGAAGTGTTCGAAAACTCGATGCGTTGCATCGCCTGGGGCGCACGGCTGCTGGTGATCGGCTTCACCGGCGGCATCGGCTCGGCGAAAACCAATCTCTTGCTGATCAAAGGCGCCAGCGTGCTCGGCGTGCGTGCCGGCGAGGCCGTGCGGAAAAATCCAGCGCTTGGCGAAGTGCGCCTGAGGGCGCTGCTCACATGGGCGGAAGAGGGCAAGCTGCGCCCTAACGTCTCGCATCGCCTGCCGCTGGAGGAGTTTGCGCAGGCGATGCGGTTGCTGATCGACCGCAAGGCGATCGGGCGTGTGGCGCTGGTGATGGACTAAGCGCCTACAAGGTCACTTGTACTCCCGCTCAGTCCACCACGGGAAATAATCCGGCATGTCGCTCGATACCTTGTTCTTGAACTGCGCGGGGCGCTTTTCCAGGAACGACACCACGCCTTCCTTCACGTCGTCGGAGCGGCCGCGGGCGTAGATGCCACGGCTGTCGACCTTGTGGGCTTCCATCGGGTCGTCAGCGCCCATCATGCGCCACATCATCTGCCGGATCAGCGCCACCGATACCGGCGCGGTCTTGGCCGCGAATTCCTTGGCGAGCGCGCGGGCGGTCGGCAGCAGATCATCGGGGGCCACGACCTTGCTGACGAGACGTCCTGCGAGGGCTTCCTGCGCCGGGAAGACGCGGCCCGAATAGCACCATTCCAGCGCCTGCGAGATGCCGACGATGCGCGGCAGGAACCAGCTCGAGGCCGCCTCCGGCACGATGCCGCGCTGGGAGAACACGAAGCCGAAGCGCGCCGCATCGGAGGCGATGCGGATGTCCATCGCGAGCTGCATGGTAACACCGATGCCGACCGCGGGACCGTTGACCGCGGCAATCACCGGTTTCAGGCATTTGAAGATGCGCAGTGTCACCTGGCCACCGCCGTCGCGCACCTGGGAATCACTGTAGTCGACCTTGCCGTCGGCGAAGCGCTTCACCGGTCCGCGACGCGCGTCGCGATCAAAGGTGTCCGCGCCCGACGAAAGATCTGCGCCCGCGCAAAACCCGCGACCGGCGCCTGTGACGATGATGGCGCGGACGTCGTCGTCCTTGTCGGCGGCGTCGAACGCGTCGATCAGCTCTCCTTGCATCTGCGCGTTGAAGGCGTTGAGCTTGTCGGGCCGGTTCAGCGTGATGGTGAGGATCTGCTCGGCGACCTCGTATTTGATCGTCTCATACGCCATGGTGGTTTCCTTCCCTGTCCTGAATTCTGTCTCGAAGAGACGTCATGCATAGCCGCCAGCGTCCGTCTTGCGCGGACTGGGCATGTGGCGGCCAGTAAGAGAACGCGGATGGCCAGTCTAAACAACAAGCCCGGCCATGACGGAGTGTATCTAATTCGCCGGCGGGCTCGGCCAGGGCTTCTGCGGCCCGCGCAGGCTCTCGAAAGCCTTGGCCATGCCAAGCACGCCGATATCGTCGAAGCGGCGGCCGACGATCTGCACGCCGATGGGAAAACCCTTGGCGTCGAAGCCGCCGTTGATGGAGATCGCCGGATTCTCCGACATATTCCATGGCACGGTATAGGCAATGTGTTCGAACGGCTTCATGGGATCGTTGGTCGGCGAGGCCCACTCCGCCGGATAATTCACGTTCGGCGCGGTCGGCGAGATCACATAGTCGAGCTCGCAGAACAGCTTTGATGCCGCAGCGCGGATTGCCATGGTCTGGTTGAAGCCCCTGATGACGTCGACGCCCGAGAGCTTCGCGCCGGACTCGCCCCACTTGAAAATGTAGGGCAGCACCTTTGCCTGTTCGGCGGGCGTCAGCTTGGACAGATCGTCCCACATCCGTGCGCGCCAGAAGCTGTCGAGCCCGTCGAGCATCTCGCGCGTGAGGATGCCGTCGACCTCGGTGACGACGGCGCCTGCGGATTCGAACGCTTTCGCCGCCTTTACCGCGACCTCGCGCCCCGGTTTCTCCAGCGCCAGGCCAACGCCGGGATCGAGCATCAATCCGATGCGCAGTTTGCGCGGGGATTTCTCCGGCCCCTTCCAGTTGAGGGGCTCCGCTGGAAGGCTCATGCCGTCGCGCCGGTCGGGTTTTGCGATCACGCTCATCATCAGCGCGCAATCGTCAACGGTGCGGGTCATGGGGCCGGCGACGCGGCCGACATAGGTGGGATCGATCGGCACGCGGCCAAAGCTCGGCTTCAATCCGACGAGGCCGCACCAGCCCGCGGGCAGGCGGACCGAGCCGCCGATATCGGTGCCGAGATGCAGCGGACCATAGCCAGCCGCCGCAGCGGCGCCCGCGCCGGCGCTGGAGCCGCCGGGGTTCTTGGAGAGGTCCCAGGGATTGCGGGCGAGCGCGTGGAAGGAGGACAGCCCCGAGGACAGCATACCGTAATCGGGCATGGTGGTCTTGGCAAAGATGATCGCGCCGGCTTCGCGCAGGCGCGCGGCGGGCGGTGCGTCCTTCTCGGCCGGCACGAGCTTGACGCTGGCCGCGCCCAGCGGCACCGGCACGCCTTTGGTCGCGATGTTGTCCTTCACCGTCACCGGCACGCCGTCGAGCGCTCCGGACGGCTCGCCCCCGGACCAGCGCGCGGTCGAGGCCTTCGCGGTCTCGCGCGCGCCGTCGGGATCGAATGCATAAAGCGCCTTGAGGTGCGGCTCCCACGCGGCGACGTGCGCGAGCACGTCTTCCAGCACCTCGCTCGGCGAGAACTGCTTGGCGCGATAGCCCGCGATCAGATCGACCGCAGAGAGATCGTGCAGCGAGGTGACTTCCTCTTCGACACCCTTTTTATGCATGGGCACCCACCGGCATCCGGGTCTCGATGATCCGGGCGAACATGCTGGCACCGATCGGCAGGATCTTGTCGTCGAGCACGAAGCCGGGATTGTGCACGGGCACCGAGCCGTCGTGGCCGACCCAGAAATAGGCGCCGGGAATGGTTTGAAGCATGTCGGCGAAATCCTCGCTGCCCATCTTCGGCTGGGCGCGGGTGATCACGTTGGCGGGGTCGACGATGGTGCGCGCGACCTCCTCGACCACCTTGGACTGCTCGACCTGGTTGACCAGCACATCGAAGGTGTCGCGGATGTCGACGTCGATCACGCACTGATAGGCGCTCGCAATGCCGGCGCAGATCGTGCGAATGCGTTCGCTGATCAGGATGCGGACTTCTTTCGAGAAAGTGCGGATGGTGCCGCAAAGATGCGCTTCGCCGGGGATGACGTTGTACGCCGAACCGGCGTGAATCTGCGTGATCGAGACGACGGCGGCCTGCAGCGGCTCGACGTTGCGGCTGACGATGGTCTGGATCGCCTGCGCCAGCGTGGTCGCGATGATCACCGCGTCCTTGGAGCGTTCGGGCATCGCACCGTGCGCGCCGTAGCCAGTGATGCGGAGGTCGAAGAAGTCGGCGCTGGCCATCGCGGGGCCGGGCAGGATCGCGATCTCGCCGTGGTTGAGGTCGGGCGCGTTGTGCAGGCCGTAGAGTTCGTCGCAGGGAAATTTCTCGAACAGCCCGTCCTTGATCATCGCGCGGGCGCCGCCGAGACCTTCCTCGGCCGGCTGGAAGATCAGGTGCACGGTGCCGTCGAAGTTCCTGGTTTCGGCGAGGTAGCGCGCGGTGCCGAGCAGCATGGTGGTGTGGCCGTCATGGCCACAGCCGTGGAAGCGGCCGGGGATTTTCGAGCTCCATTTCAGATTGGTGTTCTCCTCCATCGGCAGCGCGTCCATGTCGGCGCGAAGCCCGATACGCTTGCCGCTCGAACCCTTGCCCTTGATGACTCCGATCACGCCGGTGCCGCCGAGACCGCGATGCACCTCGATGCCCCAGCTCTTCAGCTTGTCCGCGACGATTCCGGAGGTGCGCACTTCCTCGAAGCCGATTTCCGGATGGGCGTGAAGGTCGCGCCTGATAGCAGTGAGTTCGTCGGCATAGCCGTCGATGCGGTCGATCGTGGGCATGTGTTCTGTCCAGTTAGCGTGAGGAGGGAGTGAAAATCGGGCCGTTCGGCTTGATGCGGATGCCCGGCCGCAGGCGCGTCCATGGCAGCGTGGCTGTGTCCGCGGGCATCGCGCCGGGGGCGGCGCAGATCATCAGCTTTTCTGCGATCGGCTCGAAATCGGCGCGGAAGTGCACCGAGCTCTTGTTGACCAAAATCTTCTCTTCGGTCGGCTCGATGCCGACATAGCGGTACATTGCCTGATCGGCGAGCTGCGCCTTATGCGAGGATACGACGACCCGGACATCGCCGATGCGAAGGCAGGCCGACGGGCCCATCTCCATCTCGCGGCCGCCGTAGTAGGGACCGGGCGCGATGAAGCGGCCGTCCGAAAGTTTTTCGACGACGAAGGTCGCACGATAGGGCTCGTCGCCGGGAATGCCGGACTTGCCGCCGAGCGACAGCGTCACGGTGGCACCGGCGCCGGCTGCATGCGCGGCCTTGGCCGATTCCGGATCGTAGATCGCGCCGGTCGCGGCGCTGGCCTTGTTGCGGACCAGCGCGCGTAGCATGCCGGTGGTGTCGGAATCGCCGCCGGCGCCGGGATTGTCCTGGGTGTCGGCGATGATGATCGGCTTGCTGGCGCCCTTCGAGAGTTCCATCGCGTGGCGTACGCCGTCATCAGGTGACCAGATCTTGCCGTCGAAATCGTCCTCGTGGCTTTCGATCAGCTTCACGATCGCATCCGCCGCGCGGTCGGCATCGGCTTGCGTCTTGCCATAGGCGAACACGCTCGGCCCGCAATCGCGGAAATCGGCGGCGGGGAAGCCGGGGGCAAAGGACAGCGTCGGAACCGCGTCGCTCTCCAGCGCGGCAAGCTTTTCGTAGATGCGTTTGGTCGGCTGGTCGTTGGTGCACTGCCAGCTGATCGGAATCAGAAACGGCAATTGCCGGAAGGCCTTTGCGAAACGCCGCTGTGTCTTCAGAAGCAATGCGAGATGTTGCGCGCAGGCGCGGCCGGTCTCGGCCATGTCGACATGGGGATAGGTGCGGTAGGCGATCAGCGCGTCCGCATGCTCAATCATTTCGGGGGTGACGTTGGCGTGGAGATCGAGGCTGGTGACCAGCGGAATGTCCTTGCCGATGACGCGGCGCACGCGCGCGAGAATCTCGCCTTCGCCGTCGTCGAGATGTTCCGTGACCATCGCGCCGTGCAGATCGAGATAGACGGCGTCGATCGGGCCGGCGGCTGCAATGCCATCGACCATGACCTTCACGATGCGCTCGAAGGCGTCCTTGGTGACATGCGCCGAAGGGCTCGCGCCGCAGGCAATCGTTGGAATGAGTTCCCAGCCGTGGGCCTCGGCGCTGTCGACGAAACCGGCGAGGCCGACATTGATGCGGCGCATCACCTTCAGCACGTCGGGACCTTGCGTCATCGCCGGCCAGCCGCCGCCGTGCTGGAAGTCCGCGAACGTCGCCTTCGTCGGAGCGAAGGTGTTGGTCTCGTGCAGGAAGCCGCCGACGGCGATACGTGTCATCAACTCAAGTCCAGCAATTGAAAGTGCGCGACGTTAGCCCTGTGCTTGCGGCGAGAGCAAGCCGGGAAGCAATCGCGCCGCGCATGGCGTCAAGCCGTTTTGGGAATGCTTGTCGCAACCACCGTCATTGCGAGCGAAGCGGAGCAATCCAGAATCCCTCCGCGGGGACAGTCTGGATTGCTTCGCTGCGCTCGCAATGACGAGGCGAGAGACTAGGCGCTGGCCGCCGCGCCCTCGGCCACCGGCCGGAAGTTCGCAAAATCCCAGCCGCGGCCTGGCGCTGCCTCGAGCAAGGCTCTGGTGTACGCCTCCTTCGGATGCGTCAGCACTTCGGCGGCCGGACCCTGCTCGACGACGCGGCCGTGTTGCATCACCATGACCTCGTCGCAGATCTGTGCTGCGACGCGTAGATCGTGAGTGATGAACAGGATGGCGATGCCGAGCCGCTGCTGGATCTCGTCGAACAGTTCCAGCACCTGCGCCTGCACGGAGACGTCGAGGGCGGAGACCGCCTCGTCCGCGACCAGCACGTCGGGATCGAGTGCGAGCGCGCGGGCGATCGCAATGCGCTGACGCTGGCCGCCGGAGAACTGGTGCGGATAGCGCGCGACCGCATCGGCGGGCAGGCCGACCAGCTCGAGCAATTCGCGCGCACGCTTCGTTGCGTCGGCATGCGACACGCCGTAATTGATCGGGCCTTCCGCGATGCTTTCGCCGACGGTGACGCGCGGGTTGAGCGAGCGGTAGGGGTCCTGGAATACGATCTGGATCTTCTTCCGATGCGGCTGCAACAGCCGCCGCGAAATGTCCGAGATCTCGCGGCCGGAGAGGCGCACGCCGCCCGAAGTCGGGTCGATCAGGCGGACGATGCAGCGCGCCACGGTCGATTTGCCTGAGCCGCTCTCGCCGACGATGCCGAGCGTGCGGCCCTTGCGCAGCGTCAGCGTGACCTTGTCGGCAGCGACGACTTCGCGGCCTTTACCGAAGAACGCGCGCTCGCGGTAGACCTTCCCAAGCTCGTTGGCTTCCAGCACCACCGGTTCCTTGGTCTCAAGCCGTGCCGCGCGCGGCACCAGGCTCGGCACTGCGGAAAGCAGGTTGCGGGTGTACTCCATGGTCGGATTGCGCAGGATGGAATCCAGCGTTCCGGTCTCGACCAGTCGGCCCTGCCGCATCACGGCGACGCGGTCGGCGATCTCGGCGACCACGCCCATGTCGTGGGTGATGAACAGCACGGCGGTTCCGTGATCGCGCTGGAGGTCGCGGATCAGGGTCAAGATCTGCTTCTGCGTGGTGACGTCGAGTGCGGTGGTCGGTTCGTCCGCAATGAGCAGCTTCGGTTCGAGCACGAGCGCCATCGCGATCATGATGCGCTGGCGCTGACCGCCGGAGAGTCGGTGAGGGTAGGAGGCAAAGATACGCTCGACCTGGGGCAGGCGCACCTGCTCCATCATGTCGAGGATACGCTTCTTGCGCGCCTTCGCGTCGAGTTTGGTGTGCGCGCGCAGGACTTCGTCGATCTGACGGCCGACCGGCATCACCGGATTGAGTGCCGTCATCGGCTCCTGGAAGATCATCGCCATTCGGGTCGCGCGGAGCTGCCGCAGGCGGCGGTCGGTCGCGGTGAGAATCTCCTCGCCGACCAGCTTGACGCTGCCGCCGGTGGGAACGAGCGTGCCCTTCGGCAGCAGACCCATCGTGGTCAGGGAGGTCACCGACTTGCCTGAGCCGCTTTCGCCGACAAGGCACAGCGTCTCGCGCTCGTGCACCTGGATCGAGATGCCGTCGAGGATGTTTGCAGCATTCGGCTTCTTGCCGACGGACACGACGAGGTTGTTGATGTCGAGGATGGGGCTGGTCATCACTTGATCGGTCATCATTTGCCTTCCCGCTGCTTCATGCGCGGATCGAGTGCATCGCGGGCGGCGTCGCCGATCAAATTGATGCTGAGGATGGCGATCGAGAGCAGCAGGCCCGGCCAGAAGATCAGCGTCGGCTTGAGCTGGAAGTACTGACGGCCCTCGGCCATGATGTTGCCCCAGGTCGGCGTTTCCGGCGAGATGCCGGCGCCGAGGAAGGAGAGGATGGCCTCAGTAAGGATCGCGGACGCGCAGACGTAACTGCCCTGCACGATCAGAGGTGCGATCGTGTTCGGCATCAAATGCCGCCACATGATCTTTGGCAGGGATGTGCCGACCGAGATCGCCGCTTCAACATAGGGCTCTTCGCGCGCCGACAGCACGACCGAACGCACCAGGCGTGCCACGCGCGGAACTTCGGGGATCGTGATCGCGATCAGCACCGTCCAGAGGCTGGCGCCGGACAGCGACACCACGGCGATTGCCAGCAGGATGCTCGGCATTGCCATCAGGCCGTCCATGATCCGCATCATGACGGAATCGACCAGCTTGAAGAAGCCGGAGACGAGGCCGATCGCCAACCCAATGACGATCGACATGATCGCCGAGCCGATGCCGATCAGAAGCGAAATGCGTCCGCCATACATCACGCGCGACAGCAGGTCGCGGCCATAGGCGTCGGTGCCGAGCAGGAATTGCGCCGAAGAGGGCTTCAGCCGCTGCGAGGGCGCAAGCTGGATCGGATCATACGGCGCGATCAACGGCGCCAGGATCGAGATCAGCACAACCAACACCAGGCAGATGGTCGCCGCCGCGATGATCGGCGTCGAGGTCAGGAATCCCAGGCGCGGTCGCAGCGGCGACGTGATCGGGATGGAGGACTGGGGAAGGGTATCGACCGACATTTTTGTTGTTATCCTTAGCCCTAGTACCGGATCCGGGGATCGAGCAGCGTGTAGGCGACGTCGATCAGGAGATTGACGACGACATAGATCAGCGACGTCAGCAAGATCATCGCCTGGATCACCGGATAGTCGCGCGCCAGCACCGCATCCACCGTGAGGCGGCCGATGCCGGGGATGTTGAACACGCTCTCGGTGACGACGACCCCGGAGATCAAAAGCGCAAAGCCGGTGCCGATCACCGTGATCACGGGCACGGCCGCGTTGCGCAGCGCGTGCCGCATCATCACGGCGACTTCGTTGATGCCTTTTGCCCGCGCGGTGCGGACGTAGTCCTCCCCGAGCACGTCGAGCATCGCCGCGCGCGTCATGCGCGCGATCAAAGCGATATAGATGAAGGACAGCGCACAGGTCGGCAGGATGATGCGCTCGAAGAACGGCCCAAACCCGTTCGAGATGCTGCGGAAGCCCTGCACCGGCACCCAGCGCAGGTCGATCGCGAAGACCTCGATCAGGATGTAGCCGACCACGAACACCGGCACCGAGAAGCCGAGCACGGACAGGCCCATCACGAAGCGGTCGATCCAGGTGCCGTGCTTCCACGCCGCGATCACACCTAGGGGAACCGCGACGATGACGGCGAGGATGATGGTCGACAGCGCGATCGAGATCGACGGCTCGACCCGCTGGCCGATCATCTTCATCACCGGAAGGTTGGAGATGAGTGACGTTCCGAGATCGCCATGCAGCAGCTTGTTCAGCCAGGTGATGAACTGCACGATCAGCGGCTCGTTGAGGCCGAGCGAGGTGCGGATGCGCTCGAGCCGCTCCGGCGTGGCGTTGTCGCCGGCCAGAATCGCGGCGGGATCGCCCGGGGTGAGGCGGAGCAGGAGGAAGACGAACAGCGCCACCACGCCCATCACAGGCACGGCGGCGAGAATTCGGCGAAGGAGATATCCGAGCAAGTTGGATCCCGTCAGATGAGAGTCAAATCAGAGACAGCGGCTGGAGCCTGGGGTTCTGCCACCAGCCTACCATTTCAGCAATTCCCATGCCATCCGGGCCACCGTTTTTGCAGTGCGGTCAATTTGTTTCGGTGATCTGGCCCGGTTTTGGCGATGTGGCTCGCGCCGTTACTCCAGAGTCGCGAGCAGCCCCGCCATCAGCCGGCCGCGTTCGACCAGACTTTCAACCTCGATATACTCTTCGAGCGTGTGGCCGTTGCCGCCACGCACGCCCAGGCCGTCGAGAGTCGGGATGCCCATTGCGCCCGTGAAATTGCCGTCGGAGCCGCCGCCGGCGCTCGCATGCGGCAGTTCTGCGCCAAGCGACTTGGCGATCCCGCGCGCCCTTTCATACAGCGCCATGGTGCCGGCATCGGGCTCCCAAACCGGACGTGTCACGCCGCGCGTCACCTTGAAGGTGACATCATTGGTTGTACCGGAGAGCGCCAGCATCCTCTCGACGCCGCGATCGAGGTCAGCCTGGCGCTTGGCCATCGAAAGCGCTTCGCCGGTGGCGGTCGTGGCAACGCAATTGACCCATTGACCCCCGTGCACGACGCCGACTGAAAACGTGCAGTCTTCGCCCGTCATCGCATCGATGGCGAGGATTTGCCGCGCCATCTCGCGAATCGCCGAGCGGCCCGCCGACAAGGTCGCGCCGGCGTGGCTGGGACGGCCGGTCGCCTCGAGATTGAAGCGCGCGATGGCGTAACGTCCGGTGGTGACGCCGTTGTCGGCGCGGCCGGGCTCCGGCACCAGCACGTATTTGTTGCGCGCGGCTTCCGCCTCGATGATATCGCGCGTGGAGGGTGTGCCGACTTCCTCGTCGGGCGTGAACAGCACGGTGATCGGCAGTGGCGTCGTGAACGAGGCGCGGGCCAGTTGTCGGATGGCTTCCAGCGAAAGATAATTGCCGCCCTTCATGTCGTAGATGCCGGGGCCATAGCACTTGTTACCCTCGCGGCGCCATTTCAGCTTCTCGATGGTGCCTGTGGGGTGGACCGTATCCATGTGTCCGGCGATCAGGATGCCCGGTTCGCCCTGCTTCGGATGCGGAAAGCGGGCGCGGATCACGCCGCCAAAGCCCTGGCGACCGGCGATGCGCTCGATCGTCGCACCCATGATCGCCATCTCCCGCGCTGCGATATCGAGCATGCGGTTCACGGCGCTCGCGTCCCAGGTCGGGCTTTCGCATTCCACCCAGCCGCGCAGACCCTGGAGCATCGCTTCGGAATCGAAGGGAAGATTGGCTGGATTCATCTCAATGTCTCTCCAATGTCTCTTGGGCTTTGGAACATGGAACGCGCATTGCATCGGCGCGGGGCAGGACAGGCGGAGAGTGTTGTAGAGCCAAACCGATCCTTGTGGAGCCCGTGTGCGCGCCGCTTGGGCTTGCGGCGAAACCGGATTGACGCGCTCGGCACCGTCTGCAAGTCTCGAAAAGATAAAGGCATTGCATGAGGTTCGTTCGCCTAAAGAACGAACCGGATGCTCAATCAATAACCTGCCTTTGAACAGTTTCACGTCAGGAGAACTTTTTATGTTTAAGTTGATGCGCCGGGGGCCTCGCGCGTTCGCCTCCAAACTTGCGCTGTCGCTCGTTGCGCTTTCGACCGCACTGGCCTCGCCGGTGCTTGCGGCCGGCAAGACCATCACGGCGGTAATGCATTCGGATCTGCGCATCATCGATCCGATCTTCACCACGGCCTACATCACGCGCGACCATGGCTACATGATCTACGACACGCTCGTGGCGCCCGATTCGAACTTCAAGATCCAGCCGCAGATGGCGGACTGGAAGATCTCCGACGACAAGCTCACCTACACCTTCACGCTGCGCGACGGCCTGAAGTGGCATGACGGTGCGCCGGTGACGGCGGAGGACTGCGTCGCCTCGCTCAAGCGCTGGGCCGCAGTCGATGGCATGGGCCAGAAACTGCTCGACTTCACCGCCAGCATCGAGGCGACCGATGCCAAGACCATCACGCTGAAGCTGAAGGAGCCCTACGGCCTCGTGCTCGACTCGATCGGCAAGCCGTCCTCCCGCGTTGCCTTCATGATGCCGAAGCGCCTGGCCGAGACGCCGCCGGACAAGCAAATCCCCGAGCAGATCGGTTCGGGTCCTTTCAAGTTCGTGCAGTCGGAATTCCAGCCGGGCGTGAAGGCGGTCTATGTCAAGAACACCGATTACGTGCCGCGCAAGGAGCCGTCGAGCTGGACCTCCGGCGGCAAGGTGGTGAAGGTCGACCGCGTCGAGTGGATCACCATGCCGGACTCGCAGACCGCGGTGAACGCGTTGCAGTCGGGCGACATCGACTTCGTGGAAAATCTGCCTTACGACATGCTCCCGTTACTGGAAGCGAACAAGGACATCACGATCGAGGTCTCGAACAAGTTCGGTTTCCAGACGCTCGGCCGGATGAACTTCCTTTATCCGCCGTTCGATAATGTCAAAGTGCGCCGTGCTGCCTTTCTGGCGATAAACCAGAAGGACGTTCTCGACGCGCTCGTCGGCAACGCCAAATATCAGAAGGTCTGTGGCGCCTTCTTCGTGTGCGATACGCCGTTCGCGACGGAGGCCGGTGCCGAGACCCTGGTGAAGGGCAACGGCATGGCCGAAGCCAAGAAGGCGCTCGCCGAATCCGGCTATGACGGCACCCCGATCGTGATCATGGCCCCCGGCGATGTCACGACGCTGAAGGCGCAGCCGATCGTTGCGGCTCAGTTGCTGCGCGAGGCCGGCTTCAAGGTCGACCTGCAAGCGACCGATTGGCAGACGGTGGTGAGCCGCCGCGCCAGTCAGAAGCCTCCGAAAGAGGGCGGCTGGAACATGTTCTTCACCAACTGGGTCGCGGCCGACGTCTCCAACCCGATCGCCAATCTCTCGATCGGCGGCCAAGGCAAGAAGGGCTGGTTCGGTTGGGCCGAGAACGCCAAGATCGAAAAGCTCAAGGACGACTTCGTTCGCGCCGCCTCGCTCGACGATCAGAAGAAGATCGCCTCTGACATCCAGAAGGAAGCCTATGAGCAGGTGATCTACATCCCGCTGGGGCAGTATCTCCTGCCGAGCGGCTGGCGCAAATCGCTGACCGGCGTGCTCGACGGTCCCGCGACCCCGCTGTTCTGGAACGTCGACAAGTCGGAGTAGGGCAAAGGCCCTTCCTTTCGTCCGGATCATCATGCGGCGCCGCTGTCATCAGCGGCGCCGCTCTTTTGCCAGTCTCGGTCCTTTGTTGACCTTACGCCGGCTGAGAAAGCGGATGCTTTCAACGTTCCCAGTCTGCGGTCATTGCTATTTGTTTCGATCCAGAACTAGATGTGTCGTGCTCGCGCATCATCTTCCTCCCTCCATTTGATTCCAGTGCCGATCGATTTTGCATTCCAGGCGATGGCCGAACGGTCCGATCGCGCGCCGGCACGATGGCGCCGGCCATTCCGGCGTTGGCTCGATGGCGTCGAGACGGGCTGGGCCGTGCCGCTTCTCGTCGCCTGCTTCGTCGGGATCTGGACGCTCTATCTGGCAGTCGCCTATGCCGGCAGCGGTCTGCACCCCGATACGCTGGAGGCCTGGACGCTGGGGCGGCATTTCGCGTGGGGCTATCCCAAGCATCCGCCATTGACCGGCTGGGTTGCCGCGAGCTGGAGCGCCATTTTTCCGCTCACCGACTGGTCGCTGCAATTGATGGCGATGGCCAACGCCGGGCTCGCGCTGGTCTTCGTCGATCGGATCGCGCGGCAATTCGTGAGGGGGCACAAGCGCGTCCTGGTGCTGTTGATCCTGATGCTGACGCCGGCCTATCAATTCCATGCCCAGCGCTTCAACGCCAATGCGGTGCTGCTGGCGGTCTGGCCGCTGGCGACCTGGTGCTTCCTGCGCGCATTCGAGACCCGAGCGGCGTCGTGGGCGGTTGCCGTGGGATGCACGACGGCACTGGCCATGGTCGGCAAATATTATTCGATCTTCCTTGTCGCGAGCTTCACGTTTGCCGCGCTGGCGCATCCGGCGCGACGCGCCTATTTCACTTCCGCCTCGCCCTGGATTTCGGTCGTCGTCGGGCTTGCGGCGCTGTCACCGCATCTTCATTGGCTCGCGACCACGGGGGCATCGACCTTCACCTACGCGCTGAACCATGCCAACGGCACTGCGGCGAGTTCTGCTGCTGATGTCAGGAACTTCCTTTTGGGCCTGTTGGCGGCCATGAGTGTGTCAGCCGTCAGCTGGGTATTGATCGCCGGCACGCGGCTGAAGCAGTTTCCGGACGATTTCGCGGCAATGAATCCGGGCCTGCGGCTCCTCTTTTACGTTGCCGTCGGCACGATTGCGCTGCCGGTCCTGATCTCGCTCGTGATGGGCACCGATCTGCCGTCGCTATGGGCTTTGCAAGGGTTGTTTCTGTTCGCCATTCTCGTGGTCTGCGGCACAAATTATTCAATCGAGCGCTTTTACACCGTCAACCTCACCGTGGTCGTGGCCGGTGTCGCGCTCACGGCCGTCCTCGTCGCCGCGCCGACCCACGCGGTCTATCGCAACCATCACGGTTACGAGGAGGGGCGCAATTTCTACGCGCAGGCGGCGAGCCGATTGACACGCGAGTGGCGCGAACTGACGGACGAGCCGCTCGCCGCCGTCAGCGGCGACGATTCACCGGCCTTCGCGACAGCCTTCTACAGCCCGGACCACCCGCACCACGTGCGGCCGTTCGAGGATCAATATCCCGGGGGCTTGCCGCACAAGACGACGCTGGAGCGCGGCTGGGCCGCGCTCTGTTTTCGCGATCAGGATGACTGCAGCCGGTGGATGGACTCGGTGGCCGGGCGCGCCGGGCATTTCATCAGGCGGGAACTTATCATACAGGCGCAGCTATGGGGCCGGCCCGGTCTCACGCGGGAAGTGTTTGTGCTGATGGTGCCGCCCCGTGGAAGCGGCGCGGCACCCGAAGGCATTGCGGACGATTTCAGCGCCAGCAGGCGCGCAACGGAATAGGCGTCTTGCTCAGCAGTGGCTGTCGCGGACCCGCTCGAGCCCTTCACTCGCGAATGGCACGGTGACGGCGGTCTTTTCGGCGCTCGACGGCGTGCGTTCCGTCTCCGCCCGTTCCGCAGCGTCGTGGTCTTTACGGTGTTTCGGTTCCATTGAAGCGCCCTTTCAAATTGTTGCAGTACAACATCGAGAGCGCCACGGAGTTCCTCAGCCGATGGCGCGATGAGGCGGCCTGAACAACCGTCCTCTCTCCACCACCAGCACGATCGCGAGCGCGGCGAGGGACGACACGAAGAAGCCGACCGAGAACGGCAGCAACGTGCCGTCGAAGCTTTGTCCGATGGCCATGCCGACGGCGATGCCGATCAGCGTGGTGATCGAGCCGTAGAGCGAGGACGCCGTGCCGGCGATGTGGCCCTGCGGCTCCATGGCGAGTGCAGTGAAGTTGGCGACCATCATGCCGAACGAGAACATCATCAGCGCCGAGAGCACCATGAACAGGGGAAGCGGCAACGCGGCGAGGCTTTCCGTCAGCAGCATCACTCCCGCCACCGCGGTGTAGAGCGTCAGCGCGCCGTGCGAGATCACGCGCATGCCGAGGGTCCCGACGAATCGCGCATTGAGAAAGCCGGCAATGGCGGTGCCGGCCGCGATCCCGGCGAAGGCGAGCGGAAAATAATGGCCGAGGTGATAGATGCCGACAAAAACTTGCTGAGCCAAAAATACGTAGGCGAACAGCGCGCCCATGACGCTACCGGCGGCGAGCGCATAGCCGAGGGTTTGGCGATGGGTCACGGTCTGCCAGTAGGCCGTGAGCACGTCGGCCGGCGCAAGCGACCTGCGTTCGCTCTCAGGCAGGGTCTCCGGAAGCCGCAGCACGGACCATGCAAGCGCGAGCAGCCCGTAGAGCATCAGCACGACGAAGATGCCGCGCCATTGCGTCACCAGCAGCACCGCCTGTCCGAACGAAGGGGCGATCACGGGGACGGCGATGAAGATCATCATCGCAAGCGACATCACGCTCGCCATGCGGCGGCCGACGTAACAGTCGCGCACGATCGAGGTCGCGATCACGCGAGTCGCCGAGGTACCGAAACCCTGCAGTGCGCGTGCCAGCAGCAGCGTCTCGAACGACGGCGCCGCAATCGCCAGCACGCTTGCCACCGCATAGACCGCCATCCCGCCGAGCAGCACCGGGCGGCGGCCAAAGCGATCCGACAGCGGGCCCATGACGAACTGCCCCGCGCCAAAGCCGATCAGGAAGGTCGACAGCACCAGCTGAAGATGGTTGGCGACGGGGATATTGAAGGCCGACCCGATATTGGGCAGTGCCGGGAGCATCATGTCCATCGCAAGCGGATTCAGCGCCATGATCGACGCGATCACGATGACGAATTCGGGGAAACCCATGGGACGGTGTCCCGAGGACACCCAGTCGTCGGCATTGACGTCGGACAAGAAGCTCACCTCTGATTTGAGGCCCTTATCTATCTTCAATGCTGCGTTGCACAAGCAACGTTTCGGGATGGCTGGCAGGCGGTGCAGGAGCAGACAGGAATTGATGAGGTATCAGCGCTCGCGGCCGCCGCGCGCGGCGGGATCCTCCGCGCAGCTTTCGTGGTGCGGGCAGCCGGGGTCGAACCGGCACAGCGCTTGCGCGCCGAGGGATTTTAAGTCCCTTGCGTCTACCAATTCCGCCATGCCCGCTTGATCCAACGAGATCAGCCACTTAAGTCCCTTGCCGGCGGTCTGGAATTGGCATTTGCAGGCCGGAGGGGTGGTTCTTCCTTAGGCGAGCCGGCGGCACAAGGCAAAGCCTCAATCCGGACATCTGTTGTTGCTTTAGGCATTCTCAATCGACGGGGACTATTCATCCGGCATGTCAGCTTTGATCCAATATCGCCTGCGCCCGTGCTGCGTGGTCGCCGCGCTGCTCGCGGCCGACTTCGCGCTGTCCGGCTGCGCCGGCATGAGCGAGACGGTCGCTCCGGCCTTTGCCGATCCCGCCAAGTACGAATTGTACGATTGCAAGCAGCTCGAAGGCGAGCGCAAGTCGATCGCCAACCGCACCGGCGATTTGCAGAGGCTGATGGACAAGGCACAGACCGGCGCGGGCGGCGCCGTGGTGTCGGAGCTTGCCTATCGCAACGACTACATCGCAGTACGCGGGCAGGCGCAGATGGCCGATGACGCTTGGCGCCGCAACAAGTGCCGGGAAACGCCCCCCGAGGCGACGCCGGCCGCCGCGGCGCCCGCAGCCAATCCTGGCCCGATCAAGCCTGGCCCGAAATCGACAAGAGCAGTGCGCTGAAACGTCCTGACATCAGCGCCTCGCGTCAGGGCCGCCAGCCGTAGATCCAGTCCTGCCGTGCCAGCATGCGTTCCGGGCCGAGGGCGCGGACCGCAAGATCGCGCGCGAACGCGAGCGGCCCACTGAAATGATAGATGCGGCCCTGCTGCCGCGCGGTCCGCTGCACCCGCCGCACGCGCGCCTGGCGCGTCCGGCCGTATTGTCTCAGCGCTGCCGTGATGCCCGCGGTGGTCTCGGCGATCTCAGGGCTCAAATGCTGCGCGAGCACTGCGGCGTCCTCGATCGCCATGCCGGCGCCCTGGGCCGCAAACGGCAGCATCGCATGCACGGCGTCGCCGAGCAGCGCGACCGGGCCTTTGCTCCAGGGGCAGTCGTCGGGGACGCCGAACAGCGCCCATTTCCGCCAGCTGTCGACTGTGGCGAGCATCATGCGCGCCGGCGGCGGCCAGCGCGGCGCGGCGAAGGCGTCCAGCACTTCGCGGGGATCGCCGGGCGTGCTCCAGCCCGGCCTGTTCCAGGTGCCCGGCAGCACCGCGACCACGTTGATCTGGCGTCCGCCCGCGATCGGGTAGGCGACGAGATGGGCATTCGGGCCCATCCAGAGCTGGACCCGGCGCGCTGTGTAGTCCTTCGGCAGTTGCGTGGCATCGAGCGTACCGCGCCAGGCAATCAGCCCGGAGAAGCGCGGCTGCACCTCGGGGAATAGATGCTGGCGCACCGTCGACCAGATACCGTCGGCGCCGATCAGCGCACTGGCGAGATCGCTGCGCCGGATCGTGCCGCTGCGATGAACCACCGTCAGCCCCTTCACGTGAGGCGCGACGTCTTCGAAGGTCGCGCCGAGTTTCAGGTCGATATCGGGATGGTCGGAAACTGCGCCGGCGAGGGCGGATTGCAGGTCGGCGCGGTGCACCACCCAATAGGGGGCGCCGGCGCGCTCGGCGGCGGCTTCTCCCAGCGGCATGCGCAAAAGCTCACCGCCGGCCCGCGCGCTCATGATCGAGACTGCCTCCGGGATCACGGCGCGCAACTTGAGGCGCTCGGTGAGGCCGAGCTCGACTAGCACGCGGCTGGCGTTCGGGGAGAGTTGCAGACCGGCGCCGACTTCCTCGAGCCGCTCGGCCTTTTCCAGCACGATGATGCGGAAGCCGCGGGCCGCGAGCGCAAGCGCAGCCGTCAGTCCACCGATGCCGGCACCGGCGATGACAATCGTTCGGGAGAGCGCCACCCCTGGCCGATGGAAGCGGTCAGGCCACCTTGTCCTTCAGGACGCATTCCGGCGGACGGGCTTCGCCCGCCTTCAGGTCGGCGGCGAAACGGTACAGAGTCGAGCAGTACGGGCAGATGATCTCGTTGTCGTTGCCGAGGTCGAGGAAGACGTGCGGATGATCGAACGGAGGGTTGGCGCCCACGCACATGAACTCTTGCGAGCCGATCTCGATGACGGGGACACCGGCATCGTTGTGGAAGTGCGGGACGACATGGTCGGACATCGTACTCATCCTGGAGTGGCAATGGCGGCAGACACAATCACGACTGCCGCGGCATTATTAAGGCGCCGCGGACCATACTGGTGGGTGGAGATGATTGCTAGTCCAGCGGAACCGAAAGCTCCGCAATGCCCCATGCTCATTTGCTCATGCAAATTCGACACAATCTTGCGGCCTGAGAGAAGCCCTTCTTTCGTCGGGGACGTTGTGTCGCAATTTTGGCATACTATGTCTGTGGACGAGCGTAATTGCGACGAAAGACAACCGTTAGGCGTCAACGATCTCAGGACCGTCCAGGCTCTCCGCATGAAGTGGTTGCGAATCAGCACAGCGTTGACCGGTATCGCGGCATGCGGCTTCATGCTCGCGCAGGTAGCACCGCACGCCCGCGAGGCCGGGGCGATTCTGGCCGCCCAGGACGATCCCGCCGCGCTCTCAGAGATCAAGCTCGACGCGCTGCTGCGGCACAACGACCGCCTGATTCAAGACAACATCGAGGTCGCGCTCGCATCGGGCGATGCCGATCTTGCCGACAGTTTTGTCGCACTGGCGCGCGACCGCAACATCGCGCTGCCTGACGACCTCCCGAGCCGTGTCGGTGACGCGGTCAAAGCCGAAAACTCCACCTCGCATTTCGCAAAACGGTTTGCCGCCGGTCTCGTTACCGGCAACGCGGATGATGTTGCGAGCTTGTCGGGAACCGTGGCCGGCGATCTCTTCGTCATCGGCGACATCAGGGACGTCGTCCGCGAGGGCAAGCACCTCGCCATGGGCGAGGAGACCGACCGCCTGGTGCTGGGCCTTGCGGCCGCGGGTCTCGCGGTCACGGCCGTGACCTACGTCTCCGTCGGCGGTGCCGCGCCGGTTCGCGCCGGGCTGACGCTGGTGAAGGACGCGCGCAAGGTCGGCCGGCTCGGCGAGGGACTAGCGGCATGGGCCGGCCGGTCCGCGCGCGAGGTCGTCGATACGCCGATGCTCCAGAACGCGGTTGCCTCCGGCTCGGTGCTGCGGCCGGGCCAGACCTTGAGCGCGATCAAGGCCGCGTTCCGCGCCGAGAAGGCCGGCGCGCTGGTTCGGCTCGGCAAGGATGTCACGCGCGTGGTCGAGAAGACCGGCACGCGCGGCGCGACGGATAGCTTGCGCATCGCTGAAGGTCCCAAGGACGTCGCACGCGCGGCGCGGCTCGCGGAAGCGCAGGGCGGCAAGACGCGCGCGATTCTGAAGCTGCTCGGCCGCGGCGCGCTGCTGCTGATCGGCGGGGCGTTCAATCTTGCACTCTGGCTGTTCGGTGCGGCGTTGACGCTGCTCGGCCTGTTGTTCTCGATCAAGGCGACGACGGAGCGCCTGACCCAGGCCTGGTGCGATCGCAGACGGGCGCGGCGACTTCGCCAGGCGCGGATCGCCGCCGAAGCCGTTCTGGCAAGCCCTGCCGTCACGGCCTAAGATACCTCTTCCCCTCAAGATTGCGGAACTGATGATGCCGAGCTTTCACAACGGCGCCGTTGAAATTGCCTATCTCGACGAAGGCGAGGGCGATCCGATCATCCTGGTGCACGGCTTTGCCTCCAGCAAGAACGTGAACTGGGTCTATCCGACCTGGGTCTCGGAGCTGCGCAAGAACGGCCGCCGTGTCATTGCGCTCGACAATCGCGGCCATGGCGAAAGCGCAAAGCTCTACGAGCCCGCGCAGTACTCCATCCCGACCATGGCCGCCGACGTGCTCGCGCTGATGGATCACCTCGCCATCCCGCAGGCCGATCTCATGGGCTATTCGATGGGCGGACGGATGACGGCCTGGCTCTCCCTCAACGAGCCGCAGCGCCTGCGTTCGGCAATCCTTGGCGGCATCGGCATCGGCGGCCTGATCGAGGGCACCGGGCCCGGCGAGAACGTCGCGAAGGCGCTGGAAGCGCCCTCGCTCGACGACGTCTCCGATCCCGTCGGACGCACGTTTCGTGCTTTTGCAGACCAAACCCGTTCCGACCGCAAGGCGCTGGCCGCCTGCCTGCGCGGCACGCGCGATCTCATGACGAAGGACGAAGCCGCGCGCATCGACGTGCCCGTGCTGATCGCGGTCGGCAGCACCGACGACGTCGCGGGTTCGGCCAGCGCACTCGGTGCCATCATCCCGGGTTCGGAAGTGCTCGATATTCCCGGTCGCGATCACATGCGCGCAGTCGGCGACAAGGTCTACAAGACTGGCGTGCTCGATTTCCTCTCACGCCGCGCCTGAGGCGATGAGGCGGTTTCAGCTATCCTGAAATGTCTCGTTACAGTGGGCCATCCACTCCCTTCGGCAACCGTCCATTCCTGTACCTAGGGATCGGGGTTCGCTAAGGGCGCATATGAGACTCAACTCGAAGCCACAGCTTTATCGAGGTCAATCGGATACTTGCAATTCCGATCCGTCCAACTGCGCACGGGCTCCGTCGGCGCGTCGCGCAGCCCGGTAACGGCCGGGCGACTGACCAATGTGCCGGTGAAACAACTTCGAAAACGCCGCTGCAGTCTCGTAACCGATCCGGTTGGCAATCCGTGCGATCGGTTCGTCGCTGGTTTCCAGCAGGAACGCCGCCTCCGCCATCCGGCGTTCGATCACATAACGTTGCATGGGCTGGCCCACGAGCCTAGTGAAGCGCGCCGAAAATGCCGAGCGGCCGAGCCCGACGCGACGGCCTAGGTCGCTCAGCGTCCAAAGCTGCTCCGGACTTTCGTGAATCAGCTTCAGCGCCGGTCCGATATGGGGGTCAGAAATGGCCCCGATCCAGCCGCCTTGCCCGGGACTGAGAGACGCGATCCAGCTTCGCAGCACCTCGACGAAGAGCACTTCCGTCAGTCGTGAAAGCGCGACGCCTTGGCCAGGACGCTCGAGCGCGGACTCGCTCATCATGCGGCGCAGGATGGCTTCAAGCCAACCACGGTCGGACGTCGGCTTCAGCAAGAGCACGGGTGGAAGCAACTCCAGCACGCTGCCAAACGTCGGCCGCGACACCGTGAAATTGCCGCAGAGCATGGTCGAGAGCGGCTTTGCACGGCTGCCGTGACGAACGAATCCGAGGCGTGGCGACGACCGTTCGATATCCACGATGCGCAAAGGCTCGGCCCGGCGATCCGAATAAAACACATGGGGCTCGCCACGTGTGATGACGACAAAATCGCCCCCGGTGATCTGGATTTCCTCTCCCTGTTCGAGCGCGAGGGTCGCTGAACCTTGGCTGAGATAGTGAAACAGGGCGTAGGGGCGCGCCGGCAACTCAAGATGCCAGGGATGGCCGAGCTCGAAGTGAAAGAGCAGCGTCCCGCCGAGACGAACCCGATCGAGCACCTGGGTGAGTATATCCATCCCCCGAGACTAGAACCGCGGACGATCGGACACAAGACACGGACGATTGGTCCCTATCGTCCGAGAGGTCCACGGAATACGTCATGCCACGGCGGGCCGACCGGACGTGCGGCAACCATTTCGCCAACGGCAGATGGAAGAACCGCGACCTTGCTGGAAACGCCTGTCCATTCCCCCGGACTACTTTCGTCCGACATGCCAACAGGAACAAACAATGCGAACTATTCTCCTCTCAGCCGCCACCGTCCTCCTGGCCGGAACGACGTTGGTCGGAGCCGTACATTCCGCCGAACTGCCCAAGGGGGCAGCGCACAACGTCGTGCTCGTGCACGGCGCCTTCGTAGACCAGACGAGCTGGCAGCCGGTTGCCGATATTCTCACCAAGAAAGGCTACAACGTCACGCTCGTCGAAAATCCACTCACTTCGCTCGCCGCCGACGTCGATGCGACCAAACAGGCGCTCGCGAAGCAAGCCGGCAGGACCGTTCTGGTCGGCCACTCATGGGGCGGCGTGGTGATCACGCAAGCCGGCAACGATCCCAAGGTTTCGGCGCTGGTTTATGTGTCCGCCTTTGCGCCGGAGGTCGGTGAATCCCTGGCGTCGCTGGCAAAGGCCGGTCCGCCGACCGAAGGCGGCAAGGCGATCCACCCCGATGCGAAGGGCAATCTGTACATCGATCCAAAGGTGTTTCCGTCAGCCGTCGCGGCTGACCTTCCTCCGGAGATCGCCGCGCACCTGGCCAACTCGCAGCTTCCGCTGAACCACGTTGCATTCGAAGCCCCGGTCGACGTTGCGGCCTGGCATGACAAGCCGACGTTCTACGTCATCAGCACGAAGGACAAAGTCCTCGCGCCCGAGGCCCAGAAGTCGTTCGCGGCCAGGATCCACGCCCAGACGACGGAAGTCACCGGCAGCCATGCCTCGCTCGTCGTCCATGCGAAGCAGGTCGCTGAGGTGATCGAAAAAGCCGCCCTCACGAGGTGACGGTGCCGCTCCCGGCGCTGTGGCGCCGGGAGCCCGCGCGCTCCCGCTCGACCATTTTAAGCCAGGCATCCGTAGAGTGCTGAAACGTCCTGACGACACTTCAGCTCACGGACGTGAACACCTCCAATCGCGGAACGCAACAAGTGTTGTCATGATGTGAGCGACGCATTGGAATGGACATTCCTGCATGTATAAGGCACTTCTTGTCACCCTCACTGCTGTGGCTCTTACCACCGTGTCTGCCGCGTCTGCTCCCGCCGTCAGCAGAGAGCCGCTGAATGCTGCGACGCTCAGCGCAATCAAATCGAAGTTCGGAAGGCTGATGAAATTGGCAAACAAGCATGATTTCAAGGCTCTGCATCGGATGTTCTGGCAATCGCCCTCGGCCCTTTTGGTGGCCAAGAGCGCGATCCCGTCCGAGGGAAACTGGGCCGGCTTTTGGGGTAACGCGGCGATTGATCAATAGCTGCATGATATCGGTAGCCCGGTCCGGTCGTACTCGAGCCAGATTTTTCGAAGCTCAGGGTTGTCGGCCTGACGCGCGACGTCGCCGAGTCCTATGTGCCGATGAACATCACCGTCTCTTATGCGGGGCAAGATGGAACAGCCAGGCCGTTTCTCATGATCAGCAACTGGCTTCGCGTCGGGAAGGACTGGAGGGTCGCTTCCGAAATCATTCTTCCGGTGCCGGCGGCACCGGCACAAAGAGCTAGCCGCGGAACGCCTCAGTTGTTGTACGGCACTGACCGTCTCGCACTTGGGTCCGTTTTCACGCAGCCGGCTGACTAACGGCTGGTCGTGCTCATGCCACCGCCCCGCCGCGTGTGCCGATTTGCGGGGGCGATGAAGGGCTCCAAACACCCTTGAGAACCAACGATGCGCTGGTCTTACTGGATAAACGCGATCGCTGCTCGGACGAAACCAGGCACGATGGCGCTTCACCCCAATCTCACCGCGCTTTGCTGTCTTCCCCAAGGCGGCGCGCCAGCGCCATCAGCACGGTGAAGGTCGCAACCCACACCATCCGCGCGCCATAGCGGTCGTGCGGGCCGGAGATCACGCCGCAGATGAAGGCGTTGCCGAGCAGCGCCAGCGTGATGGTCGCCGCCAGCAAGGTCAGGTCGTCGAGCCGGCGGTTCGCGAGGGCATGCGCCAGCAGCGCGACCAGCGCCAGCATCGAGGCCAGCGCGACGGGAACGTGCAGCCAGTTGATGGTGTCGAAATCGAGTCCCCAATTCTGCTGGCGCGCGGCGCGCATCGGCGCGGCCTGCGAGGGGACATAACGTTCGATGATGCCGCGGGTGTGCGGGATCCAGCCATTGGTGCCTTCGCCGGTCGCCACATGCAGCAATTGCTGGCCCAGCGCCTGCAAGGCCGCGCCGGCCTGCCAAGCCGGATAGTCGGCGAGCGAACCCACGACGATGGTGCCCATCTCGTCGTTCATGCCTTCGAAGCGGCCGAGCGTGTTGAACATGCTCTTGCCCCACAGGAATTCGTCGGCGCTCGCCGGCAATTGGTCGCGATAGGGGCAGAGCTTGAGTTTTTCGCGTGGGCAATGGTCATTGAGATAACGCGCAACGATGCCGTCCTGCATCATGCGGCCGAAGGCGACGCCGGTGCCGCCGGGCGTCCATGTCCACTTGCCCGACAAGGCATGGTTCGCCGACACCAGCATCAGGCCGCCAGCGAGGATGGTGAGGCTCGCTTGGGCCAATCCGGCGATCGGAAGCCGGGGCCCCAGCAACGGCCGCGCCATCCAGCCGGCGATGCAGAGCCCGAGCAGCACGCCGAGCGTGGCGCTGTGGGTCGCGGCGGCAAAGGCCGTGAAGACGAACAGCGAGATTTTTTCGAGCGCCGAGGTCCGCGGCCCGCCGACGACCAGCAGGAATAGCGACAGCACCGACAGGCCTGCAAAAATGTCGGTGAGCAGCATGCTCGCAAGCCAGGGCAGCGCAGTCGACAGGATCAGGAGCAGGCTGATCACGACGAAACGGAACGTCTGCATCATCGAGAGCACGCGCAAGGTGAGTTGCAACAGCCACAGCGTGGCCAGCGACTGGACCGCGAGGTTGATCCAGAACCCTGAACTTTCGCCATAGTGCAGATAGATGCCGAACACGGTGGAGCGGCTCGGGACGAGATAGCCCTCGTACCAGCGCGCCAGATAGCCTCCGGTATCCCATTGCAACAGCGGATAGCGGTTCCAGAATGCCGGCGCGATCAACAGGAGCGGCAGGGCGATGGCGGCGAGCCGCAGCCAGAGTGAGCCCGCGGCGCCCGCGCGCGCATGATCGGTGGTGATGGTCAAATCCGCTCCGTCCTCACTCGGACCATGCCCGCAATTACCGTTGAGGCGGAATTCACCAATAGTTTGACGCCGCCCGGCTTGAATTTGGCGAAACCCTGACCATTTTGAGCCGACCTTGCCGCCCGGGGTGTCGGAAGAAACTGTTGTGATTCAACGCGTTGGCATGCCCCCGCCGGGCAACGCACTGTTCACTCTCAGGCAAGCCCGTCAGGACTTTGTCGCCTAGACTGTGTTATAGAACCAGTGAAACGAGCCAATTCGAAAGAGCAGATCTCATGGCAGTGCATCAGGTCAATCCGGGAGGAAAGCTTGCAACGCTTGATCCGATCTGGGATCGGATCCGCGGCGAAGCGGAGGACATCGTCCATCGCGAGCCGGAGCTTGCGACCTTCATCTATTCGACGGTGCTGCATCACAGCCGCCTGGAAGATGCGGTGATCCATCGGGTCGCCGACCGGCTCGATCATTCCGCGCTGTCGGGCGATCTCGTGCGCCAGACCTATGACGAGGCGCTGCGCGACGATCCCGATCTCGGCAACGCCTTCCGCGCCGATCTCGTCGCCGTCTACGATCGCGACCCCGCGACCTCGCGCTTCATCGATCCCTTGCTCTATTTCAAGGGCTTTCACGCCATCCAGACCCACCGCCTCGCGCATTGGCTCTATCTGAAGGGCCGCAAGGATTTTGCGTATTATCTGCAGAGCCGGGCGTCTGCGGTATTCCAGACCGACATCAATCCCGCCGCGCGCATCGGCCGCGGCATCTTCCTCGACCACGCCACCGGCTTCGTCTGCGGTGAGACTGCGCTGATCGAGGACGACGTCTCGATCCTGCATGGCGTTACGCTCGGCGGCACCGGCAAGGAGAACGAGGACCGCCATCCGAAAATCCGCCACGGCGTCCTGATCGGCGCCGGCGCGAAGATCCTCGGCAACATTGAAATTGGTCATTGCGCGCGCATCGCGGCGGGCTCGGTCGTGGTCAAACCGGTGCCGCACAACGTGACGGTCGCAGGCGTGCCTGCCAAGGTCGTCGGCGAAGCTGGCTGCGCCGAGCCGTCGCGCACCATGGATCAGATGATCAACGCCATGGGACTCTGAGATGGGCCTCTGAGGCGGGCCTTCGAGCTTGTCGGAAGGGGCGGATTTTCCGCCCCTTTCGTCCAAAAATTCTTTGGCAATTCATGCTGGCGGTTGGTCGCGTCTCGTCCTAAAACCCGCGCCAACCCAGATTTCGATTGGAGACTTGCCGTGGACGTCAAGGAAGTTAGGAAGCTCGACGCGTATTTGAAGCGCGTATTCGGCAATCCCAAGATCCGCGTCGTGCCGCGGCCAAAGAAGGATGATTCCGCCGAGGTCTATATCGGCGAGGAATTCATCGGTGTGCTCTTCGTCGACGACGAGGACGATGATCGCTCGTTCCAATTCCAGATGGCGATCCTCGAGGACGACCTCGTCGACCAGGAATAGTTCGGCGATCGTCTCGCTCAACGGGGCCGCGCGGGCGCGGCTCCATGCCTTTGCTTTCTTGCAAGAACATATTTCTGCAAGGGTGATGTTCAGCTCAGGTCGTGCAGGTCTTTTCCGGGGGGAGGTGTCAGACGAAACGTCGAGAATACGACTTCTAGCCCCGCCCGTTCGGGTGTGCAGGCCATCGGTCCCACAAGGTAGGAGTTTGCTTTAGGAAACGCCGCCAGCCGCATGAGGGGCCAGGATTTGCCGTCGGCCGAAACTTGCAGACGAAGGACACCGTTGGCGATGGTCGCGCGGACCCAGAAGTCGCTGGCATTATGCTCATAGGGTGCTGTCGCCCAGTCTGATTGCCCGTTTGTCAGCACGCTCGCGAGCATAGCGCGGCCATCTGACAATTCGATTCCGGCTTTGACCCAATGATGCGCGTCGAGGCGCACCATGATGCCCGCCTGATCATAGAGCGCCCGGAAATCGCCCTGAACACGCAAATCTGCGGTGAATGCTTCGCCTGTCGGAAAGCCCAGGAAATGTCCGCTATCGCGATTGAAGCCGTAATGGGTTTCGCGCCAGAAATCCGTGGCCTTGTCCGTGAGGATCCGCAGGTCATCACCCTTTGCCGCCCATCGCTGCGGTTCATTTAGCCACACACCGTCACTTCTGCGGAGAATCATGACTAACCTCTGTCGCGGATGCCTGCCGGTTCGGTCCGTGAGTCGGACGAGCACGGCATCGTGCATTGAGATGAAAAGGCAATGTAGCCGAGATTGCTTCGCTTCGCTCGCAAGGACGAGCAACAGCTTCGCCGCCGCCCCATCCTGACACCATACGCGCGAAGCTGACTTCGAAAAATACGAAGCATTACAGGAGCTTGGCTACTGTGCATGGGGTTGTTTTCGCAGTTTTTGTTTTGGAGGCGCAGGTCGCGCGGTCGCGTTCAGCCCTTCGGGCCGCGCAGCTGCGCCGTCAGCTTCTCCATCGCTTCCGCCGTATCGCGCCACTGCGACAGCCAGCTGCGCGGAAAGCGGAAGGTGAGGTCGGCGCCGCCGACGCGGCGTTCGGCGAGGCACATGCCGGGCGTCGCACCATCGCGCGTGCAGCGCGCGGTCAGCGCGGGACTTGCGGCAGAATAGAGATCCTCGGTGCCGTAAGGCGTGTCAGCGCGGAATATCCGCATCGTCAGCCCATCCTGAGGCATTGCCGCGGCCTGGTCGAGATAGCGTGGATAAATCGTGGCGGTGCGCTGCTCGGGCGAGAGCGCATCGCGATGTGCGGCGATCGACAGGAAGATGCGGTCGATCGGCTGCATCGCCGCATCCACGCTATCGGCGGTGACGTGCTTCGGCGCGCCCGGCGGCTCCAGCGAAGGGTACAGGAAGTCGAGATCGATCCGCTCCTGTGGCCCGGAGTGGCGCTGGATCTTCATGCGGATCGCGTTGGTCGGCAGGTTGAACAGCGTGCCGCCGACGCTCACCGGCAGCTTGTCCGGGGCGTTCGCGCCGCTCGGCCCCCAGGTCGGCCACAACAAATAGGCGACGAGCGCGACGGCGCACACCGCGGCAATGCCGCCGAGCACGATCGGGACGACGTGGGCCCGGGTGCGCACCCGGGGAGATTGAGGGGAAATTGCCGAAAACACCGTCATGAGCCGCGCGAATGAGCCGGAAGTCGGCCGATGGCCGACGAATCAGCGGCGAATATGCCACGTGGTGGCGATTTCGCGGAGCGTTGGCCGGCTGCAGGGAAGGGAGAGAGGCCTGCGTGGAACGGCTGGCGGCGTTAACCTTCCCTTAAGGATAATGTAGCGTTAACCGGCACTCTTTGTCACAGGAAGGTACCTCGCGTTGCGTAAGGGCGGACTGTTCCGATGACACCTGAAGCTCTCAACACATTCTTCTCGATCGGCATTGGTTTCGCGCTCGCGGGAGCGCTCGTGAGCGGATACCAGACGGTCGCACAGCGGCCGGCCGGCTTCGGTCTGTTGCAGGACGGCGTGGCGCCGAAGACCTTCGCGGCGGTTCCGTTCCTGGTGTTCGCGGCGCCTTTCATCATCATGCGCAATACTCTGCGCGGCAGGCAGGTGGAGAGCCGCCGCGTCGAATTCGTGATGATGGCGACCGTCATCGCCGGCTTCTGGAGCATGATGAGCGGCACCTTCTTCCTGATGACGCTCCGCGCGGCCGGCGTTCTGGTCTGATGCGCGCCGCTGTAGGGCTGCCTGCGCGGCGGCCCTTTGCGTCAAGGCCGCCGTTTCGCTATGGCTGGGGTTGACGCGACAGGAGACCCTCATGGCGATCTACGAGCTCGACGGGCAGGCGCCCGACCTTCCCGCCGACGGCAACTACTTCATCGCGGAGACCGCTACCGTGATCGGCCGCGTGCGCCTGAAGCCGGGCGCGAGCGTCTGGTTCGGCGCGGTGCTGCGCGGCGACAATGAGTGGATCGAGATCGGCGAGGGCGCCAACGTGCAGGACGGCTCGACCTGCCACACCGATCTCGGTTTTCCGCTTCAGATCGGCAGGAACTGTACGGTCGGGCATAACGTCATCCTGCACGGCTGCACCATCGAGGAGGGCGCACTCGTCGGCATGGGCTCAATCGTGATGAACGGCGCCAGGATCGGGCGCAACAGCATCGTCGGCGCCGGCTCCGTCATCACCGAGGGCAAGGAGTTTCCCGAACGGTCCCTGATCATCGGCTCGCCGGCGCGGGTGATCCGCACGCTCGACGATGCTCAGGTGCAGAAGATGGGGAGTGCTGCGAAGTTCTACGTCGCCAATGGACCGCGCTTCACAAAGGGCCTCAAGCGGATCGGGTGAACTCAGCTTCCTTCGGACTCGCGCGCTTCTATTGCGCTTGCGACCTTCTCGTGCCCCGCGGACCATAGGGCATGCTCATCGCTACCGTCCTGGTACGGATTGGCTTCCGCCGGAATGTTTTTACGCGCCGCGCGTTCGCCTTCTGCAAAAGCATCGCGATCGTTCATCGTGACTGCGCCTTTCTGTTTGCGGAGCAGAAGATCAGCTTGCGCGTGATCGTGCCCGCCTTCCCGGTTTCAAGCTGATGCGACGGCATTTGTTCCGGAACCGGTCCTTGCTGCGGCGGTTGATCGGCGAAGGAGAATTTCAATGGCCAGATTGCCTATAGCCCGTTCAATCAAGACCGTGATCGTGATCTTCGCCCTTGTTCCGGTGCCGGCCGCATCGTTCGCGCAAGCCACCGGCGGCTCCACAGGATCGGCCGGAGGTGTCGCCAATTCTCCGGCTCCCGCGCCAGGCACCAACAGTCTGGGGACCGCCCAATCGTCCGGTGCGAATGCACCCGGCGTCACCACTGGGACCGGCGCAGGTGGGTCCACCGACGCCGCCGTCAACGCCGAGAACCGGCTGCTCGACAAGAAGCTCAAGAGCATCTGCCGCGGCTGCTGACGCTCGCGGGGAAGTGAGACAGTGAGGCTGTCAGGAACGCCTCAAGCCGATTAGCTTGGTCCTGCTTTGGAGCGTGGAGGGTATCCACGCAGAGGATCGAGTGATGATACGGAAGATGATGTTGACGGCGCTGGCTGTGGTGGCGGTTGGGTCGTCGATGCCGCAGGCGGCACAAGCGGGCGGTCACGGCGGCTGGGGTCATGGCGGCGGTGGCTGGGGCCGTGGTGGCGGCTGGGGTCATGGCGGCCACTGGCATGGCAGTGGCTTCTGGCCAGGCGTCGCCATCGGTGCCGGTATCGCCGGCGCAGGTTACTACGGCGGGTATTACGGCTACGGCCAACCGTATTACGGCAATCCATATTACTATGGTACCCGATACGATGATGGCGGTTATGGCGGCTGCTACGTTGTGCGGAAGCGCGTCATGACGCCAGCGGGCTGGCGCATCCGCCCCGTGGATGTCTGCGAATAGGCGGCGGTACCCGTCAAAAAACAAGGCCGTTGACGCAATATACCGTCAACGACCTTGCCAGCCCCGGACATTGAAATCGGCTCACGCCATCCGGTAACGGCGAGCATCGCTTGGAATCACACGGGCGAATGTGATCCAGTTCACAAGTCCAAAAATTTAAGGGTGGCGGCGCCGGCTGCTCAGCCGCGCGAGCGCTTGCGTGCACTGGCATGGACACGATGCCGTGCAGGTTTCCTGCGGGTAACTGAGGGAGTCTCCGCCTCGCTCGCCCGGGCGCTGGCAAAGGATTGCCGCAGGCCATCGATGGACTCGTTGAGTATCGTGACCTGCTCGGACAGACGCTTGGTGTCGGCCTGCTGGAATGCGAGCAAGCGCTTCACACTCTGGAGCTGGTCTTGCACGACCTGGAGCTGGTCAATCGATTCCTGCTGGGTTGCCTCCAGCCCCTTGGTCTTCTCGACCAGCTGCTCGGATGCCTGTGCGGTGCGAGCCTGCAGCTGCCGCGACGCCACCACCCGGTCGGTCTCAGGGGCCGCACCGGTATAGGCACGCCAGATCGCGATCGAGGTCACCCCCGCGATCAGGAGCAGGAGCGCGGCGGCGGTCAGCGCGATAGGCTGGGCGCCAAGGCGAAAGAGGGGATGGGACCGTGTGTCCTCTGCGAGATCGATCATCGCTGACAAAACCCAAATTGAAACTTGGTGAGTGGCGAAGACCGGCAACCTGAGGTTACCGGGGCGTCCCGAAAGCGTTACGTGTCGGCAAGGAATGGGACCAAAAAGAGGCTAAGAGCAAAAAAACCAACAATCAGGATGCCTTAGGGCATCCGTGCCCCCGTCAGAGGCAGAGATCAGGGCTGAAACAGCGAAAACGGACCGGAATGGGTCTTCGAGCGCGGCGCCGCGTAGGGCCCGAGCCGGGAGGTCTTCAGTCCCAGTCGCACCAGTGATTCTGCCAAGGTCACCGCGGCGGCGACGCCGTCGATCACGGGCAGGCTGTGCGTGGCGGCGAGTTCATTGGCGAGATCGGCCATGCCGGCGCAACCGAGCACGATGGCCTCTGCGCGATCGTCGCGGATCGCGGCCGTGATTTCCGTAGAGATTTTTGCGAGCGCATCGGTGTTGCGCTCCTCGAGCGCGAGCACCGGCACCTCGGCGGCGCGGACGCGCGCGCAGCGTTCGGCGAGGCCGTATTTCCGCAAATTATGCTCGATCGGCACGATGGAGACACCGAGCGTCGTCACCACGGCGAAGCGCGCGGCAATCAGGCTCGCCATGTGGAAGCCGGCCTCGCCAATGCCGATCACTGGTGCCCTTGCCGCAGCGCGCGCGGCGTCGAGGCCGGTGTCGTCGAAGCAGGCGATGACATGCGCATCCGCGCCGTCGCGGTCGGCCTCGCGGATGCAGCCGAGCATGCCCGGCACCGCGAACGCCTCGTCGTAAAATCCCTCGATCGAGACCGGGCCCATCGTGGGCTGGCGCGCATCGATCACGGTGTCGGGCAGGGCGACCGCGCGCGCGGCAGCGGCGATCTTCACCGTCATGGACGCAGTGGTGTTGGGATTGACGACGTGAAGCCGCATCGGATCAGACAAGCCCCTTCTCAGACAAGCCCTTTGCCGGCGTCCGAGCCTTTGGCCGCCTGTCGCTTGTTGAGCATGTGGATGGTGCCAAGCGCAAGCGCGATCACCGTGAACGAGACGGCCGAGATCACGGTGCCGAGCGCATAGATGTCGGGGTTCGTCACGGTGGTGGTGAGTCCCTGGAGATCGAGAGGCAGCGTGTTCACCGCCCCGATCGCCTGGCTGGAACGCGCGAGTTCGTCCCAGGACAGTGTGAAGCCGAACAGTCCAATGCCGATCACGGAGGGCAGGATGATCGGCAGCACGACATGACGGAACGCCTGCCACGGTGTCGCACCGAGATCGCGCGCGGCTTCCTCGAGCCTGGGATCGAAGCGATTGAAGATCGCGAACATGATGAGAAGGCCGAACGGCAGCGTCCAGGTCAGATGTGCACCGAGGCCCGAGGTGAGCAGACCCATCGAGGTCTCGAAATTCTCGTTCCAATGCGCCTTGATCAGATCGTCGATGATGCGGAATTCAAGCGAGATGCCGAGCGAGGTGATGATCGAGGGCACGATGAGGCTCGCGATCGCGGAGTAGAACAGGATGCTTTGCGCCTTGAACTTGCGGCGAAACGCCATGCCCGCTGCGACCGACAGCACGACGGTGACGATCATCACGATGATGCCAAGCAGCAGCGAACGGCGGAAGGCGGCGCCGAGATCGACGATGCCGGTGCCCTGGAACAATTTTGCGATCCAGAAAGTCGATACACCGTTCATCGGGAAGGTGAGGCCGCCCTGCGGTCCCTGGAACGACAGCACATAGATCGCGATCATCGGGCCGTAGAGGAACAGCGTGTAGGCCGCGAAGAAGATCGCGAGCACGTAGAAAGAGCGCGGGCGTCCTTCCTTCATGCTCTAGAGCTCCTTCTTGATGTCGACGATACGCGACATCATGGTGATGATCAGGAACGTGATGACGAGCAGGATCACGGCATTGGCCGCTGCTGCCGGGAATTGCAGCGCATTCACCCGCGTCTCGATGATCTTGCCGGCGGCCGCGATCTGCTGCCCGCCCATCACGCCGATGGTGATGAAGTCGCCCATCACGATGGTGATGACGAAGATCGAGCCGATCACGATGCCGGGTTTTGCCAGGGGAATGATGACGTTGACGAGCGTCTGGAAACCGGTCGCCCCGGCGTCATAGGCGGCCTCGATGAGCGATTTGTCGATGCGAACCATTGAGTTGAAGATCGGCACCACCATGAAGAAGGTGAAGAGGTGCACCAGCGCCAGCACCACGGAGAATTCGGAGAACAGCAGCCATTCAACGGGATGGTTGATCAGCCCCGTCTTCACCAAGCCTGAGTTGACAAGGCCATTGCGCCCGAGCAGCGGAATCCAGGCGATCATGCGGATCACGTTGGAGGTCCAGAACGGGATCGTGCAGAGCAGCGACAGTCCCATCTGCCAAGTTTTCGACTTGACGTGAAAGGCGAGGAAGTAGGCGACCCAGAAGCCGATGAAGAGTGTGATGACCCACACGATGAAACAAAGCTTCAGCGTCTTCAGATAAGTCTTGGCGATCGTGCAGAGATCGGGGAGCTGCGCGATGCAGCCCTCGAACGTGTCGGTGTAGCCGCGGCCCGAGAAGGCCGGCAGCAACTGGTATTCGTTGTAGTCCCAGAACGAGACGATGACGACGAAGACGAGCGGGATCAGGAAGAAGGCGAGGAACACCAGCATCATCGGCCCGGCCTGGAGCCAGGAGATGAAGGAGGGTGACAGCCGCGCCGCTTTGCTGCGGCGCGCCGTCTCCGATCCCCGGACCAGGTCCGGAGATGCCTGTTGCAAAATGTCCTCCGACGTGTCCATCAGATTACGCCGCGATGAACTCGTTCCACTTGCGGACCATGTAGTCGTTCTCGTCCATCACGGCGTTCCAGCACGCGACGCCGCCCATGCGGTCCTCGTAGGAGCCGCCGTCGCGCACGGCGCCAGCCTTCTCGAGCAGCGAGCCGTCGGGCGCCTTGATGTCCTTCTCGGCCGCCTTGCCTTCCATCCAATAGGCCCACTCGTAAGGCTCCATATGCGCCTTCGCGGTGGAGAGCACGGCCGAGTAGTAGCCCTGGCGGTTGAGATAGGCGCCGGCATAGCCGGACAGGAACCAGTTGACGAACTCATAGGCCCATTCGAGCTTCGCACCCGAGACGCCCTTGGAGACGCAGAAGCCGGAGGCCCAGGAGCGATAGCCTTCCTTGAGCGGCTGGAAGGTGCAGGCAATCCCCATCGAGCGGACCTTCGTCACCGCCGGCGACCACATCGACTGGATCACGGTCTCGCCCGAGGCCATCAGGTTGACGCTCTCGTTGAAGTCTTTCCAGAAGGCGCGGAACTGGCCCGCCTTCTTGGCCTCGGTCATCACCTTCATGGTGAGATCGATCTCTTCCTTGGTCATGTTGCCCTTGTCGGCATATTTGTACTTGCCGGTGGCTTCCACGACCATCGCGGCATCCATGATGCCGATCGAGGGGATGTTGAGGATCGAGGCCTTGCCCTTGAACTCGGGGTTGAGCAGCTCGGCCCACGAGCTGATCGGACGCTTGATGATATCGGGGCGAATGCCGAGCGTGTCGGCGTTGTAGACGGTCGGGATCAGCGTGACGAACTCGGTGGCAGACGTCGCGAACTTCTTGGAGTCCTTGCCTTCGAGATAGAGCACCTTCCAGGGTGCGGTGCCCTGGCCGCCGATCTTCTTGCCGCCGGGCGTGACGCCCTTGGTGAAGACCGGCGTGATGTTGTCGAATTCCTTGATCTTCCTCGCGTCGAGGGCAAGGATGTTGCCCGACGGCACGATCTTCTTTAGCGCGAAATATTCGGTGTCCAGCACGTCGAAGGAATTCGGCTGGGTCATCACGCGCTTGGTGACGTCGTCGGTGGTCGCGGTGATATATTCGATCTTGATGCCGGTGTCCTTCAGGCACTGCTTGGAGATCTCGTCACCCTCGTTCACTGCGGTGCCGAGATAGCGCAGCACCTTCGGCTCGGCCGACATTACATAGGGAAAGCCTGTGATGGCGCCGGAGCCCGCGGCAAGTCCGGCGAGACCCGCGGTGCTCTTCAGTACCGTGCGGCGGCTAAGGCCCTTCTTCCTGGTCGTTTCGGTCATATCACTCACTCCTCTGTTGCGCATTCCGGTGATTGATCGGCGCTATTGCAGACGTTGCGCCTTGGCGGGATCCCAGATGGCCAGCACGCGATCGCCCGGCCGGAACTGGTGGACGTCGAAGGCGGCCTCGGGAAGGTGGGAAAACAGGGCGGTCCCGTCGTCGAGCGTGAGCGAGACGGCGATGTAGGAGCCTTGGTACTCGGTCTGGGTCAGTAGCGCGGGCGCGCCGAAGGCGCCGTCAGTGAACGGCGCGATGCCGAGCTGATCGGCGCGCACGGCGATGAGTTTGCCTGCGTCGCTGAGGACGTTGTGACCGCCGATGAAGCGCGCCACGAATTCGGTGCGGGGGTGATGGAAGATGTCGCGGGCGCTTCCCTGCTGTTCGATCCTGCCCTGGTTCATCACCACGATGTGGTCGGCCAGCGCCATCGCCTCTTCCTGGCCGTGCGTGACCTGAACGAAGCTGATGCCGAGCTCGCGCTGCAGCCGCTTCAATTCGCCCCGCATCTTCACCCGCAGGAACGGATCGAGCGCCGAGAGCGGCTCGTCGAGCAACAGGATCTGCGGCTCCGTGATCAGCGCGCGGGCGAGCGCGACGCGCTGCTGCTGGCCGCCGGACAGCTGTGCGGGGAGGCGGGCCGCATAGGGCGTCATCGCCACCAGCTCGAGCAACTCGCCGGCGCGCTTGTGCCGCGTCGCCCGGTCGATGCCGCGCATTTTCAGGGCAAACGCCACGTTGTCGAGCACGGTGAGGTGCGGAAACAGCGCGTAGGACTGGAACATCATCGCCGTGCCGCGCTTGGCGGGTTCGAGATCCGTGACGTTCTGCGGACCCAGGATGATGTCGCCTTCGCTGACGGCCTCGTGGCCGGCGATCATGCGCAAGGTCGAGGTCTTGCCGCAGCCGGAGGGGCCGAGCAGGCAACAATAAGTGCCGGCCGGGATTTTCAGATTGACGGTGTCGACCGCCAGCGTCGTGTCGTAGCGCTTGGTGACGGCGACCAGTTCGAGGGCGGCGGGAGTGGCCATGGCGTGTCCGGGGCGAGGGCGATGCTGCGCCTCTCTCCGCAAGGTCCATGCCAATCGCGCTTGAATCGTTCTCGGCCGGCCGAATTCCAAAACAGTGCAGCGGAGTCAGATCGTTAGATCGAATCCCACGGGCTTGGGCGGTTCGCTGCCTTCGCAGTTGCGTGCACACAAAACAGGCGCGGATTGTATAAAGTTTCGCCTGTGATTGGATACAGCTGGTCGATTAGGATTCAACGCCCTCGTCGACGATCGAGTCCTCACCCCCATGGCCGTCAAGTCCCGACCGAACTCCGACGCGCCAGATGCGAGCGATCGCGTCAGCCGCATCCGGGAAGGTGTGACTGCGGCGATCCTCGAGCATCGCCTGTTGCCCGGCACGAAACTCGGCGAGGACGAGATCGGCGAGATCTACGGAGCAAGCCGAACGCTGGTTCGCACCGCGCTGCAACAGCTCGCGCACGAGGGCATCGTCAACATCGAGAAGAACCGCGGCGCCTTCGTCGCGCGGCCGACGCCTGCGGACGCCCGCGAAGTGTTCGAGGCGCGCCGCCTGATCGAGCCGACAATCGTCGATCACGCCGTTGACGCGGTGTCGCCGGCCTGGATCGGGCGTCTCCAGCGGCATCTTGCCGAGGAGCGCGAGGCGGAGCTGCGTGGCGATGCGCGTGCTTCGGTCCGCCTCTCCGGCGACTTCCATCGACTCGTCGCCGAGATGAGTGGCCACAGCATCTATCTTGGTTTTCTCAAGGAGCTGATCGCGCGGTCCTCGCTGATCATCCTGCTCTACCGCCGGCACGACACGCCGGCCTGCGGCACCGATCATCACGCCGGAATCGTCTCCGCGATCCGCAAATGCGACAGGGAGGCCGCGCGCGCGCAGATGTTGTCGCATCTGAACGAGATCGAGGCCGAGCTGTTTCTGAAGGATCCCGCCGCTGACGAGTTGCGACTCGCGGACGTGCTCGGGGTCTGAGCTCAACGAGGCGCGTCCGCACCCGGCTGGGCGCGACGGCGGCTATTGCGGCTCTAATCCGAGAGTCTTGATCGACTCGAGCCAGATCGGCCCTTCCTTTTCGTAGAGCGCAATCGAGGATGCGCGATCCATGGCCGGCTGGTCGACGCCGAAGGCATCGAGCAGCTTCTGCACGCGCTCCGTCTTGCCGCCTTCGACCATCAACTTGGCGAGCATGTCGATCCGGTCTGCCGGCATCGCAGCGGGCGCCACCAGCGCGGTAAAACTGATGAGCTGGAAGACATTGCCCGTGACCCCTTGCTCGGCAAATGTCTTGGTTTCGGGCAGCTTCTTCATGCGCACTGGTGTCGGCACGGCAATCGGGCGGCCGATGCCGGTATCGAGCACCGGTAGCGCAGCCTGATAGCTGCCGACGGCCGCCTGGATCACCCCCGCGGCCAGATCCTGCCACATCGGCGCTTCGCCGCGGTAATGCACGATGGAAATGTCGAGACCGAATTGCCGGTTGAGCTCGGCGATCGCAATATGTGCGAACGAGCCGATGCCGTACGAGCCGGCCGTGACCTTGTTGCCACGTGCGTACGCGACGAACTCTTCGATCGTCTTTGCATTGGTGGCGGAATGGACCACCAGCGGCAGATGCCCCGAAGGCGTCATCGCGACGATCGTGAAATCCTTGTCCGGATCATAGGCCAGCGATTTCAACAACAGCCGGTTACCGAGCAAGGTGGACGAGATCGTGTACATCAGCGTGTAGCCGTCGGCCGGGGAATCCTTCACCGACTGTGCCGCCAGCGCACCGCTGGCTCCGGTTTTGTTTTCGACAATGACCGGCTGGCCAAGCTTCTGCGAGATATAGTCGCCATAGGCGCGGGCGAAGGCATCGGTGATGCCGCCTGCCGGCGTGGAGACGACGATCCTGATTGCCCGGGTCGGCCAGGCTTCGGCCAAAGCCGTTTCAGAAGCGGCCATCGTCAGGCATGCCATCGCGGCAGCCCAAATTCTCGCGGATGTCCGCACTTCGGCCTCCCCTTTTCCCTGTGTCATTGGGCAGCAGGCAGCCGCCGCAACGAGGTGTCACGAAGGGGGGTCAAGAAATCAAAATATCGTTTCACTGTGTGAAATGATCATCGCCGACCTGCAGGAGAACCCGGCGCAGCAAGCTTGGCACCGAGCGCCTCGGCAAGTGCGGAAGCGACTTTCTTCATCGGCGGTACGAAGCGCCGCACACCGTCCTCCAGACCGACCGCCTCGCGAAGCATCATCACGTTCATGCTGCCGAACAGGCGATTCCGCAAAACGACGGGTACGCCGATCGCCCACACTGCGCCCCCGAAGACGCGGCGGCTGTAGGTCTCGTCCATGACTGCGAACCCCGCGCTACGGATCGTGCGCAGCACTTTGGCAAGTCTGCCGGGATTGCGCGCCAGATCGTTCCAGGGCTCCGGACCAAGGGCCAGCCGTGCGGCAATGCGCTCCTGCTCGGCGGGTTCGCAGAAGGCGAGATAGGCGCGTCCCATCGAGGTGCCGAGGACGGGAAAGCGAAAACCCGGCGGGCGGCTGAACAGCAGCGATCCATCGACGCGCGTCGTGTGGGCGATGACCATGGACTCCTGATCGAGCACCGCGATGTCTGACGGCCAATGGATCTGCTTGCGGAATTTGTTCAGGATGGGTTCGGCGATGCCGCCAATCCAGGTCGGCTCATCATAGCCTGCGCTGAGCAGCAGCGCCCGTCCCGTCGGCGCGTAGCTGGCCGGCTCGGTACGACGTACCACATAACCTTCATGTTCCAGCGTCTCGAGCATGCGGACGATCGTTGACTTGTTCAGCCCCGTCGCCTTGTGCAGCGAGCCGACGGTCGACTGCCGTTCCTGATTGATCACCCGAAGGACTTCGAGGCCCCTGGACAACGCGATGACGGGACGGAACGACGTCATGCCAACTCCTTGTGATTGCCTGTGCCGCTAGCCGATGAAGCAACGGCCGGAGGGACAGGGCAGCGCGCTCGACGCCATCGCCACCGATTGCGGGAAGGTTGGCATGAGTCAAGCTCGCTGACGCGTTCATCTCGGTTTCGAGAAGGGCGGGATTCGCAGTCAACTCGATCGCTTGCTGTGCCCAGCGGCAATTTAGTTCCTGTGGTCAAGCTGGATTGTGCGCTCCCAGCCTCGTGTGGACGGTAGGGCGCTGCGACGTCACGTGACTATTCCTCGCGAGCCACACCGGCTATAGGATGGCGCTCTGTCATCGAACTGTCATGTTACCGTAAATGCTGAAGTCAGACGCAACGCCGGTTCGCAAGGCTCCGAGCGCGCGGGATGGAAATCCTGTTGCAAGGGAAAACAAGAGAACGCAAGTTGTTGCTGGCTTCTTCAGGCAGCGTGAGCCGGCCGAACTCGTCGCGGAACCTGTGATCGATCAGACGCCATTGCAAGACGCGGAACCGGCAACGGAACCACTGCGGTCGAGCGCTGCCGCGCATGGTGCCGGTGAGATCGAGCTCAAGCTTTTCGTCGATGCCGATCGCATGGCGCATTTCAAGGCCGCGCCTGTGATCGCGATGAACGCGCGCAACAAGGGCGCGCGCAAACATCTCAAGTCCGTCTATTACGACACGCCGGAGCGGACGTTGCGTCGCCACGGCTTGAGCTTGCGCGTTCGTCAGAGCGGCGCGCGCTTCGTGCAGACCGTGAAGACCGATGCGGTGGACGATCCGCTCCGCCGTGGTGAGTGGGAGATGAGGGTACCGTCGCTTGCGCCCGATCTCGGTTTGGCAATGCCGTTCATTCCCGAGAAGCTTCGCGGCAACCTGGAAGCGCAGCCGCTCGAATCGGTCTTCACTGCCGATGTCCATCGCCATGCGCGGCCGATCGAACTGCCGTCAGGCACGGTCGAGATCGCCTTCGACCAGGGTGAGTTGACGGCCGGCGACCGTTCACTGCCGGTGAGCGAGATCGAGCTGGAGCTCAAGAGCGGCAGCGCGAGCGCGGTCTACGAGATCGCGCTGCGGCTCGCGGAGCACGGCGACGTAAAGCCGTCCATTCGCTCCAAATCGGCACGCGGCTTCGATCTTGCCGCCGACAAGCCACCCTCGGCGCGGCGTCCGCGAAAACTTCGTCTCGATCCGTCGGTGACATTGGACGAGGCGTTCGCGACAATCCTGCGTTCCTGCTTCCTCCATTTGCTTCAGTCGCTGCCGGCGGCCGAGGATGGCCGCAATCGGGAAGGAATCCATCAGCTGCGCGTCTCGCTGCGCCGGCTTCGATCGGCGTTGGATCTGATGGGGTCGGTCGGCGCGCTCAGCAATCTCGATGCGCTGCGGTTGGAAGCCAGATGGCTGGCGCAAGAGCTCTCCGCTGCGCGCGACTGGGATGTGTTCCGGCTCGATACCTTGCCGAAGATCGCAACAGCCTGTCCGTCGGTCGCGGGCTTCGATGCACTGGGCCTGGCTGCGGCCGGGCGCCAGTCCGACGCCTATCGCAAGGCGCATGGCGCCCTCGAAGATCGCCGCTGCGCCATGTTCCTGCTCGGCCTCGGCAACTGGATCGAGGCGCGCGGCTGGCGCAACGACGTCGCCACCGAGGATCTCGGCCAGCTCGCCGAACCCGCGGCCGACTTCGCGGCACGCATCCTATCGGCGCAATACGCCAAGGTGCTCAAGCGCGGCCGCCGCTTCAAGTCGCTTTCCGCCGAACAGTTGCACCGCCTGCGGCTCGCGACCAAGCGGCTGCGCTATCTCAGCGAGTTTCTGCTGCCGCTGTTCGCAGACCGCAAATCCACGCGAAAATTCTCGCGAAGGCTCGCCGGCTTGCAGGAGCAGCTTGGCGCCGTCAACGACATGGCGGTTACGGCATCATTGCTGGACGGGCTTGATGCCGAGCCCGACGGCACCATCGCCGCGGCGGCGATCGCAGGCTGGCAGGCGCGCGCGTCGATCGGGGTGCAACCCGTCCTGCAAAGCACATGGCGCGATTTCACCGTCGCGCGCGTGCCCTGGTCGCGGCAGGCGCCGCAGAACTAAGCGAAGTACACCCTAAAAAAGTTGCGGCCAGCCATTGGGGGATGGCTGGCCGCGCGCGAACCGGTCTGGGACGGGGAGGGGTGGGGATGTGACCGGGTCGCGTATCTCTTTCGTTTGTCTCTACTGATCCCTTGCGCTGGCGGTGGAGATCGCCGGCTTGGTGTCGCCGAGCGAGACCCAGACATTGGGATCGCTCTGCGACTGGCGCTTGACGAAGCGGTAGCCGGTCTCCGTCCAGGCAACGACGTTCTCGTTCTGATTGTCGAGAACGAACTCGCCCTTGTCGGTCTTCACCGTCAGCACCGCGTGTCCTTCGCCCTTCTTGTCGCGCACGACGGTGATGAGCAGGGCCTCGCGCGGCCATCCGGCATCGATCAGCATCTTGCGCTTCAATAGCACGTAGTCCTCGCAGTCGCCGTAACCGTCCGACGGCAGCGACCACTTTTCGATCACGCCCCAGTGCTCCTGGTCGGTCAAAGGCTTGACGGTCTCGTTGACCCAGCGATTGACCTTGACGAGGTCGCGCCATGCAGCCTGCGACATCACGATGTCACGCGGTTGCGTCGGTGCGCCCTGGCACTGAGCGGCATTGTCCGCACAGAACTCGACCCAGCCGATCGGCGCACGCGTGGTGTCGCCGAGGCTTGCGTAGAGCAGACGGCCTTCGCCGGCCTGCGCTGCCGCGCTCATTCCGAAGAGCATGGCGGCGAGCGCCAATCCCTTCCCCTGTCCCCTGAAATGAAACATTGCGGCCCCCGTTTCTTGTTGGGACCACATTGCGCAGGCAGCTTTTGAGTTGCCGCTAAGTCAGTCAAGTCAAGTCGAGACGAATGCAAGTAAAACACGCGGCGAATTCGATCTATACTTGAGTCAAATTTGAATAAAATTCGATATGACTGCAATTGATTCAAATTTTATGGATTAACGCGGAAACGCTAGCGGAACCGTTGTTTGCAGGCTCCCGCAGCCTCCGCGTTAACCCGCGCGAGCCTCGACGCCACTCATGAAAAAGGCGGCGTCCGCATCGCGGAGGCCGCCTTCAGTACTGGAAATGCAGTGGTTTTGGTGCCTTCGCGCTTTACCGCGCGGTAACGCTCTCTTCGAGAGTTTCAATTGGCTGCGAATGCATGAACTCGAGCGCGAAGCCATCTTCGAGGTTTCGGACCACGCGGCCCTGCACCCGGCCGAGCAAAACCGTCGATTTCAGCGGGGGGCGGTTCTCCGCGGCGATGGCGGCGCCCGACAGCGAGAGGTCGATGATGCGGCAGGTCATCTTGGTGCCGTCCTCGAGCGTCAGCACCGCGATCGGATTGCGCGGCACGATACGATCGTGGCGGCGGTCTTCCGGCAGATTGAGGATGTCGCGGTTGGCGAGCCAGGTCAGCTGTGCCGCAAGCTTGTCGCGCTTTCGCGGCGTGGCACCGACCGTCATGGCGAAGCCATTGTCGATGATGCGGGTGATCTTGCCCTCGACGCGCCCGATATGGTCGAGATAGGCGACCACGCGGTCGCCGACATTGCCGATGCCGGGGGCCAGCAGTGCCAGCCCGCCCGGCGACATGTTGATCACCTGGCAGGGGAATTCACGGCGGTCCGGCAGCATGTAGCGGCCGAGCAGGTGAACCTTCACCCGCTGGAAACGCCGACGTTCCTCGGCGGCCGGAAGAAATTTTTTGTGCGCCAACGCCATTTTCACAACCCGACCCCCCGCCTGGCGGAGTCCGGGACGACCCTAAGGTGCACAGGGTTAATGCCGCGTTAGGATCGGGCGCGGCGATGACGAACAGACACAATGCGTTCGAAAAGCCACATCAGGGGCGGGCAGGCCAGCACTGTCAGCGCGCCGAGGTCAAGCGCGACCGCGGCCGTGCCGGCCGATTTGGCGAGCCGGCCCGCCACCGCCGGTCCCAGCATCATCGCGGCATAGAAGAGAGTGTAGAACACGCCCATCCCGATCGCCCTGGTTTCCCGCACGAGCACGCGGGCGGTCAGGCTCATGATCGGCCCGGCCGGATGGCCGCCGATCAGGCCGATCAGGACGAGGATCGTGATCACGGCGTCGGACCGGGTCAGCCAGGCCAGCAGCCCGGCCACCACCAGGCTGGCCACGATAGCCAGCACGAACGGCCGCTTGAAGCGATCGGCGAGATAACCGCCTGCCGGCACCGAGATCACCGACAGCCACATCACGAGGCTGATCGCCGATCCCGCCGCGGCAATGCTCCAGCCGCGCTCGGCGAGCAGCGAGGGGCCGAACGAGAAGATCATGGCGAAGCCGACATTATAGAGGCCCCAGATCGCGCCCGCGACGATCACCGCCAGAAGCGCGAGCGGATCAAGCCGCCCGGAGCCGGCCGCGCTGGCGGTTGCTCCCGGCGGTGCTTGGTAGAACGTGATCAGCACAATGCCGATCGCGGTGAGCGCGCCGGCCACGAGGAACACGGCGCCCGCGCCATAGGCCGTGCCGATCGCCGGCAGCACCAGCAGCGAGATCGCAACGCCGGCCGGCCAGGAGTTGACGAAGATCGCCATCGCGGTAGCGATCTCCTTTCCCGCAAACCAGTCGGTGCCCATCTTGGTGAGCTGCACGGTCAGCAGCACGCCGCCGGCGCCGGAGGCGAGCCGGCCCGCCATCTGCCAGCCCCAGACGTCGGTGGTGGCCATGACGAGACTGCCCGCCGTCATCAGCAGCAGCGCCACGATCGTGGTGGGCTTGTCGCCAAGCGTCCGGCCAATCGCGCCGCCCGGCAGCGCCAGCACGATGCCCGGTGTGAAATAGAGTCCGATCAGGATGCCGATATCGGCGAGCCCGACGCCGAAGCTCTGCTGCAGCAGCGGCGCGACCGCGGCCACGCTCTGGAACTGGAATGCGATGGTGAGGCGAACGACGAACAGGATCGCAAGTATGCCCCAGCGATTGCGCAACGCTTCATCTCCCCAAACCCTGTATCGAGCGTGCGGTGGGGAGACGCCGGAGTCAACCGGCCGTCTTCCTCGTCGCGCGCCCATAGAGAAGACATAGCAGTGCCAGCAGCACTGCGGCTGAGAGCCCGAGCGACCAGTGGATGCCGATCGCCGCACCGAACAGTCCGACCGTGATGCCGCTGAACGCCCGCATCCCAAGCCCCGCCATGTTGTAGAGGCCGACGACGCGACCGCGAATGTCGGACGGCGCGTTCAACTGCACCAGCGCCTGCGCCATGGTATTGAACGACAGCTCGAAGAAGCCTGCAAAGAACAACAGCACGATCGCGACCGGATAGATCCGCACCGAGGCGAAGCCGAGCAGCGCCACGCTCCACAGCATGGCGAGCATGATCGCGGTGCGCGGCGTGCCCTTGAGCCGCCCCCAGGATTCCAGCGCGATGCCGGCGAGCAGTGCGCCGGCGGCATCGGCCGCGAGCAGCACGCTGTAGGAGATTCCGGGATCGCCGTGGCCGAGATCGCCGGCAAAGCCCGGCATCTGGGCGTGATAGGCATTGCCGATCATGAAGGAGGTGAGGCCGGCGAGCCATGTCATCGCCGTCAGCACCGGCTGCGTGCCGATGGCGCGGATGGTCAGCATGATGTCGGCAAGGCCGCGCACGGCGAAGCGCCGCACGGCGACACTCTTGTCCCGCACCGGCGCCCAGAACAGCCACAGCAGCATCGGCAGATAGAACAGCGTGTTGAAGATAATGCCATGCGAGGTGCCGAGCGTCAGCATGATAATGCCGCCGACGGCAGGTCCGACCAAAATGCCGAGATAGCGCGCCATCGCATTCAGCCGCACCGCGCTCGGAAGATCGGCCGGACCGACGAGATCATAGAGCAGCAGCTGGTTCGGCGTCTGCCACAACACGCCGGCGCAGCCATGGATCACCAGCAGCAGCATGGCGTGCCACATCTCGATGGCGTCGGTGATGAAGAAGAAACCCCATCCAGCCGAGGCCACGATGAACAGCAGCATGCCGCATTGAATGATGCGGCGCGGATCGACCCGGTCCGCCAGCCCGCCAACCGCGACCGAGAACAGCAGGAACGGCAACCAGTGCGACAGCACGGCAAAACCCGCCAGCGCCGGCGAATGGAATTTCTGGAACACCACCCAATAGCTGATCACATGCTCGATATTGTCGGCCATCATCGCCAGCACGTAAGCGATGAACTGGAGCCGGTAGGGCACCGACCTCATCGCTGCGAACGAGCCGGACGCGACGACGGGATTTTGAGGGAGGGGGTTCAAGCGGGCACCTGGGGTGGGACTTTGGCGCCGTGCCTACACGTTCGCCGTCGAGCGCTCAAGGCACTTGGGTGTGTGGAGACCAGGGTCCCGTAGCCCGGATGACGAAGCGATATCCGGGAATGCTGGCCCCGCATGTCGCTTCGCTCATGCGGGTTACGAGACCGCGGCTTGGCACCAGCGCGCATCTCACATACGCTTCGCTTCAGCCCGCACCAATCAATCATAACAGACGGGCAGCGAGGACACGCCATGGACCAGATCCGCGTCTGCACCCACGCAGGGCCGGGCAGCGAACCCGTCATTCGCACCGTGCCGTGGCCGAAGGTCGGCAAGAGGGCCGCGCTGATCAAGGTCGGCGCGTGCGGCGTCTGCGGCACGGACCTGCACATTCTGAAGGGGCATTGGCCGAAGCCGCTGCCGTGGCCGTTCACGCTCGGCCATGAGCTCGGCGGAATCATCGTCGAATGCGGCGACGAATTCACCGAGGACTTCATGAGCAAGCCGCTCAAGGTCGGATCAAAAGTGATGATCCCGCCGCTGATGCCCTGCGGCCGCTGCTATTACTGCATCCATTATCCCCAAGTCGCCAACAAGTGCCTGACGCCGGTCTATTACGGCCGCTATCTCGGCTTCGACAAAGCGCCTCACATGTGGGGCGGCTGGGCCGAATATGTCTATGTCGATCTCGACATGCTGCCGGGCACCAAGATCTACAAATTGCCTGACGACATGTCGCTGCGGCTGGGTGCGCTGTCGGAGCCGCTGACGTCCTGCATCCGCGCCTTCAACCGCGCCAGCCGCGCCGGCGGTTTCACCTGGGGCGACACGGTGGTGATCCAGGGCTCGGGTCCAATCGGCATTCTCGCGGTCGCCGCCGCGCAGGAGATGGGAGCAGGGCGCGTGATCTGCGTCGGTGCGCCGGAGGAGCCGCGGCTCAAGCTCGCGCGTGAGTTCGGCGCCGAGGCGACAGTGAACATCGAGGAACTGAAGTCACCGCAGGACCGCATCGCCCGCGTGCGCGACATCGTCGGCGGCTTCGGCGCCGATCTGGTGATGGATTGCTCGGGTCACCCCTCCGCCGGCCCCGAAGGCATCGAGATGCTGCGCGACGGCGGCACCTATGTCGAGATGGGCCAGTTCACCGACGCCGGCTCGATCGACACGTCCTGGCACCGCATCTGCACCAAGGACCTCAATGTGCTGGGATCCTGGGGCTTTACCGCCAATGATCTGCCGCTCGGCGTCGACATGCTCTACCGCACCCGTGACAAATATCCCTGGCTGAAGATGCAGACGATCTATCCGTTCACGGAAGACGGCGTCGCGCAGGCGGTCAGGGATGCCATGGCGATGAAGACGGTGAAGTCGACGATCGTGCCGTGGCCGGAGCTGGTGGAATAACCGATGTCGTCCATCCCCGGAGATTTCGCAGCGTTTCTGATCGAAGCCAAGCGGCGGACCTATGCGGGCCTCGACGACGACGCCACCGTGGCCGCTCCGCTGCTCAGAGGCTCAAAGCAGCTCGAGCATCGCGCGGCGCCCTATGCCTATCGCGATATCTATTTCGGGATGGGGTTCTTCGTCGGGCAGGAGACCGTGTCTCGGGATGACCGCGTCATTTGGTCGATGAGCTACAGCGGTGGCGTCCGCGCGGAGATCACGGATCGAGACACCTTCCTCGCGATCTACAAATTCCTGCGCCAGGCGTTGCTGGACGTCAGCATCGAGTATCCGTTTCGGGGCCCGCATCTGTTCGAGCACGCAGGTATGATTTATCGGAACGAGGTCGAGGGCGCGCTCGATCGCTTCCACGGTGTCGAGACGATTGCGCGGCAGGATGGCGTGCCGCTCTATGCGGTCCGTTACAGTGGCGGTATGTTGCGATAGAGTTTCGCGAGCCCTGTAGCCCGGATGGAGCGCAACGTAATCCGGGATTCTCGCCTGTGGCTCCCCGTATTCCGCTACGCTCCATACGGGCTACGGGCCGGCGTTGGTATGAAGGACGAGATGACAAACGAACAAACGACCGAACCAGGCCAGCGCACCCGCTCGCCCTTCCGCGCCATCCGTGCGATCGACTACACCGTCATTTTCGTGCGCGACATGGCGGCGATGCGGCGCTTCTATGAAGACGTCCTCGCATTTCCGCTGCTGCGGGAGCTGTCGCCGAACTGGATCGAGTACGGCTTGGGCCCCAACACGCTGGCTCTCGCAAGGCCGGGCCGAACCGCGACTGACGCGCCGACGCCGGCGGGCAGTGCCGCGCTGCAACTGGCCTTCAAGGTATCCGCGGCCGAAGTCGATGCGTGTGCCGACGAACTCGCACGCCACGGCGTGGCGCTGCTGTCACCGCCGACGAACCAGTCGTTCGGGCATCGGACGCTGTTCTTCCGCGACCCCGACGGTAATCTTTTGGAGATCTATGCGGAGATCTGAACCGGGCAGCGGCGGGCCCGTACACGAAAAGTTCCATCGAAAATCCGCGAGTTATTCACGCCGGGGTGAAACTTAGGCCCAGGTTACGGCTTTGAGTTCACGGGAGAGTTCATCGTGAAGCAGATCCTGAAGCCCCTGACCTACATCGCGGCCGCCATCTACTTCCTGGTGGATGCGGTCTTCATGGCCGTGGCGAGGCCAATCTCGCGCTGGATCGGGCGCCATCTCCAATTGAAGCGATTGCGGGGCTGGATCAGATCGCTGTCGCCTTATTGCTCGCTCGCCTTGTTTTCGGTACCCGTCATTATCCTGGAGCCGGTCAAGCCCGTGGCAGCCTATCTCGCGGCGACCGGTCAGATCGTGAGCGGGGCCGTGACGTTCATCATCGGCGAGCTGCTCAAGCTCGTGCTGGTCGAGCGCCTGTTCCATCTCACCCGTGACAAGCTGATGCGGATTCCGGCTTTTGCCTGGGCGTACGGCAAGTACTCCGAGGTGAAGGCGTGGCTGCAGGCAACCGACGCCTGGCGCGCCATCCGCGCACTGAGCCGCGCGGCCAGGGACACTCTTGTGCGGGCAAGAGCTAGACTGGTCGGCGGCTTCAGCAGCCTGGTGACCTCCAGGGATTAGGGCTGCGCCGGGCGAGTTGCCCTCTATGCGAACTTGCGCGCGGCTGCGGTCGCCTTGTCGCCCGTGTTCGGCGTGCCGGTCGGCTCGATCAACATGAGATGAACCTCCTCGCGCGCCACCGGGCGATGTTCGACACCTTTCGGCACCACGTAGAGTTCGCCCGGACCGAGCGTCACCGTCCGGTCCCGCAACTCGATATCCAGTCTGCCTTTCAGGACGAGAAAGAAATCGTCGGTGTCGTCATGCTTGTGCCAGGTGAATTCTCCCTTCACTTTCACCACCATCACGTCGCAATCGTTGAAGGTCGTGATCGTGCGTGGGGACCAGAAATCCCCAAATGTCGCGAGCTTGTCGGCAAGCGAGATTCCGTCGGCCATGTGTTCTCCCGTTCTTCCGTGCGGCACAATTTAGGTCGAGCGATGCCAGCAGCTATTTGACATATCCCGACGATATGGCCCGCGCCCATTTCGGGTGGTCGTTGGCGAGGGCACGGGACGATGCGGCGTCCCAATCGTATTCGAGGGCCAAGAGTTCGGCCTGCCAGCCCCTTTGTCGCTTCGTGAGGATTGCATATCGCGCGTGCGGCGAGCGGTATTCCAGGTTTGCGGCAACGGGAATGTCTGCGAAGACCGGGCAACCAACGCTCCCTGGATTGAGAACCAGACAGTCATGAGGTCCGTGAACGACGGCCTGGCGGTGGCTATGACCACACAGCACCACGCGCGCCGTCGGCTCACTCGCGAGGCGCATTGCCAGCACGTCGCGGCGTGCCGGTACGAAGCGGCCGTCGTCGAGCGTTTCTTCCAGCAGGCATGTCGTATCGTTGTCGGGCGTGCCGTGGCAGGCCAGGATCCCATCGTCCAGCCGTATTTGGGAAGGCAGGCTGTGGAGTGCGAGACGTTGCTCCGCAGTCAATGCGTTGCGCGCAAACAGACCTGCCGACGAGAGCTTGTCGTCCGGAAACTCCTCAATCCAGCGATCATGGTTTCCGCGTACGGTCGGCAGCGACAGCGCCTCGAGCGCTTCGAAAGTCTCTTTCGGCCACAACGGGCTGGTGACGCAATCGCCAAGGTTGACCGTACGATCGACGCCACGCGCCTTGATGTCGGCCAGCACCGCCTCGAGCGCGGCAAGGTTGCCGTGGATATCGGAAATGACTGCCAATCGCATCGTCGTGCTCCCTAGTCCAATCGGCCTGAGCTTAGCCCTGTTGTGCGTCTCCGGCAGCTCCAACCGCGCATAATTTAAGCGAGGTGGCCGTGAAAATCCGCAGCCTCGCCCCAAAATCCCGCTATATGCAGTAAAATGCCCCGAAAATGCTGGATGTAGCGGGTCGAGCTGGCCAGTAAGCTTATTCTCGGCATCACCAAAGCCATGCGTCATAGGCATGGTGATTTGCCCGCACTTGGCGTAAAGAGCGTCCAAATCAGATCACCACGCGTGCGGCTGGACCATTTGCCGCCTACGCAGCTTCAGGTCGCGCGGCTCGACGTTCCGCGCCTGGACCAACCAAGGTTTATCCCGTGTCTTTTCCGACCATGAGTGCGCCGCTCGCCCGAGCTTTGGCCGAGCGCAATTACGACCGTCCGACCCCCGTTCAGCTCGCCGTACTCACGGACGAGGCCGCTGACCGCGATCTCTTGGTTTCGGCACAGACCGGCTCCGGCAAGACCCTGGCCTATGGGCTGGCCATGGCCAAGGACCTGTTGGGCGACGCCGAGCGGTTCGAGCGGGCGGGTGCACCGCTTGCCCTGATCGTGGCGCCGACCCGCGAGCTTGCCTTGCAGGTCCATCGCGAGCTGGCCTGGCTGTACGAGCATGCGAGCGGGCGCGTCGTTTCCTGCGTCGGCGGCATGGACCCCAGGCGCGAGCAGCGCGAGCTTGCGGCCGGCGCTCATATCGTCGTCGGCACGCCCGGCCGGTTGTGCGATCATTTGCGCCGCGGCCGCCTCGACATCTCGGAATTGAAGGTAGTCGTGCTCGACGAGGCTGACGAGATGCTCAATCTCGGCTTTCGCGAGGACATGGAGTTCATCCTCAAGACCACGCCGGACACGCGCCGCACCCTGATGTTCTCGGCGACGTTCCCGCGCGGCATCGTCGCGCTGGCCAAGCAGTATCAACAGCGGGCGTTCCGGATCGAGGTCGCCGGCGACGAAGGCGGTCACGCCGATATCGAGTACCGCGCGATCCGGATCGCGCCCGGTGATGCCGAGCACGCCGTCGTCAACGTGTTGCGCTTCTACGAGGCGCCGAGCGCGCTGGTATTCTGCAGCACGCGCGACGGCGTCCGGCACTTGCAGGCGGCACTGCTGGAGCGCGGCTTCTCCGTGGTCGCTTTGTCAGGCGAATTGACGCAGAACGAGCGAACCACGGCGCTGCAGTCGCTGCGCGACGGACGCTCGCGCGTCTGCGTGGCGACCGACGTCGCCGCCCGGGGCATCGATCTGCCGAGCCTCGATCTCGTCATTCATGCCGACCTGCCCAACGACGCCGAGGTCATGCAGCATCGCTCCGGCCGCACCGGCCGCGCGGGCCGCAAGGGGACGAGCGTCATGCTGGTGCCGCCCGTGCGGCGGCGGCGTGCGGAAATGCTGCTGAACGTCTCGGGCATCGACGCGGTCTGGGGGACGGCGCCGCAGCCGGATGAGATCCGCAAGCTCGATCACGAGCGCATGAAGGACGTGCTGTTCACGGAGGAGACCACCGCCGACGATCTGGCGCAGGCGCAGGCGCTCTTGGCCGAGCGGTCGGCCGAGGAGATCGCCGCGTCACTTGCACGGCTCTATCGCGCGCGGCTGCCGTCGCCCGAAGACATCATGGAGCCCGTCGAGCGAGCTGGCCGGCCGCGCGAGGATCGCGGCCGCAACGATACGCGCGCGCCGCGCGACGATGTCCGCGCTTCGCGCGGCGATGATCGGACCGAAAGGGCTCGACCAAAAGCGGGAAAATCGTCGTCGAAACATGGCATGGCGGATGGCAGCGTCTGGTTCCGGGCCAACATCGGACGAAAAAAGAACGCGGAAGCGCGCTGGCTGTTGCCGATGATCTGCCGTCGTGGCGGCATCGACAAGAACGACATCGGCGCGATCAAGATCATGGACACCACGACCGAGTTCGAAATTTCCGAGCGGGTCGCGGAATCCTTCGCCGTGAAGATCAAGCGTCCGGACAAGGAAGACAATATCCGTCTCGAGCCGATGGCGGATGCGCCGCAACGGCAGGCGGCATCGGAAGAGCGGCCCCACGCGCCGCGGCGCGAGAGCGGCGACAACGATCATCGTGAACGCCAGGGCGAACGCGCGCGCGAGCCGAACGGGTTTAAACCGCAAGGCAAACCTCACGGCAAGCCACACGGTAAACCGCACGAAAAGCCGTACGCCGAACGCACACCGAAATTCGACGATGCTCCTTCCTTCGCAAAGAAGAAAAAGCACAAGAACAAGCCGGGCCACGCTGAGCCCTCGGTCACGTCGTGGTCTGAGAAGGGCGCCGCCGGGAAGAAGCCGAAGACTAAAAAGAAGCATCGCGCCTGACTGGCGCTGCCCAGCGCGGACGGCAATGATGCCGCCGGATTGCGCCGGCGGCATCGTCTCAGAAATCAGGTGTGAGCAGCGAGATCGCGCAGCATGTAGGTTGCGCTGTCGCCGTAGGTCGCGAGCTTTACCCGCAGCTCCGCATCCGCCGTGACCGGCCGAAAGCCGAGACGCTCCCACAGCGGCCGCGTGGCGTAGACCGACACCAATGCGAGCGTCGCGATTCCTGACGCGCGCGCGAGCTGTTCGGTCGCAACGACATAGTCGCGCGCGACGCCGCCGCGAAAGTCGGGCAGCACCGCGATGTCATGCAAATAGAGGCAATCCGCATCGCCGGGCAATTGCTCGAGGAAGCCGTCGAGCGGCGGAATCCGGTGCTGCATCCAGGGATGCGCCAGACCGTAGCCGACGATCCCGTCGTCCGCGACGATCACGCGGCAGCCATAGGGATAGAGCCGCATCTTTTCCGCAAGCACCTCGGGGCGTTCAGGCAGATCGGGATGGATTTGCGCTGCGATCTTGCTGATCGCGGGCAGATCGGAGGCGCGGGCGGGACGCCAATGCGGCTTGCTCATGTCGATCCGTCGTCCATCTCCATCATCCCAGTTTATTCCGATGCGACGAGGCTTGCAGCGAAAAATATCTTTGCCGCGATCTCAGGAATACGACGGCTCGCGCGGCGTCCTACCCATGCAAGCCCATTGCCTGACAGGAGAGACCATGACGTCATCCATCCGCCTCGCGCTCACGCTCGCAATATCGCTGGCGCTGCTTCCCGCTGCCTTCGCGGCACCGCCGACCAAGACCGGCAAGACCGACAAAGGGAACGTGCTTACCGACGCCAAGGGCATGTCGCTCTATACTTTCGACAAGGATGCTGACAGCAAGTCGGCCTGCAATGGTCCGTGTGCGACCAACTGGCCGGTGCTGAAGGCCGAGGCGAGCGATGCCGCCGCCGACGGCTACACCGTCATCACGCGCGACGATGGCTCGAAGCAGTGGGCCTACAAGGGCAAGCCGCTCTACACCTTTGCCAAGGACACCAAGCCCGGCGACGTCACCGGCGACGGCTTTCTGAACGGCGCCTGGCATCTGGCGATGCCGTGAGCGCGGTGCACTGCTAGCGCAGCCCCTCATAGACCATCAGCCCGCGTGCGATCTGCAGCTTGCGGATCGCGCGCGGCAGCAGTTTTTCCGGCTGGTGCAGATAGCGCCAGGAGGTGAGGGCGAACGGGCCCAGCGCGCCGCATTCGTCGTCGAACGGCGCGAGCACGCCCGTCACGCTCACCGGTGTATGCGGGCGGGCGTTGAACGGCAGCAGCAGCAGCTCGAGATACGCCTTGCTGCCGTCCTCGCGCGCGGCGGTGACGCCGGCGATTGCCCCGAGGCTCTCATCGGCGACGATGGTCGTGATCTCCTCGATCTCGCGGCGGCTAGCCTCGTTGAACAGCGCCGCAAAGCTCGCATCCTTGAGGTCGCGCCCTGCGAGGGCGCAGACGCGCGTGCCGGCGACGCGGAACGGAAAGCCGAGATGGGGCTCGCAGGACAGCACGAAGATGTCACCGAGCAGGCCGCGCACGGCGGCCGGATCGATATCGGCCCGGTCAGGGGCCCGCGCGGTGCCCCGCTTGGTGTCCCAATATGCGAAGAACTCGCGGCTCGACGGATGTTTCATGGCTGAACGCTTACCCCGGGGCGCAATCTCGCGGGACAAACCTGTCCCGCTTCAGTGCAGCCGCGATCCCTGTGTTGTTGTGCAGGAGGGGCTTTGCAGCGTCCATGCCGCAGCGGCATTTTCGGTGCTCCTGGCGCTGCCTTTGCGTCGTTAACGTTAAATTAACTATGCGCTTTCCGTGCACCGCCCCGCTGCTATGGTGATCGCGGTCGCAAGCCTCGCCGCTTTTCTCCAGGTTCTCGGCGAGGCCTGTACACAGGCGTCAAACAGTTTGGTCACCGGCCGCGGGGAGGGGTGGGGATACTCCCGTCTCTCTGGGTACCGGAAGTCCGACACGGATAGGCAGGGCTTTCCCAGGGCCCTGCCTTTTCCTTTTGTGCACTTGCGCAGCGCGGGCAAAGGCGACTATCTCCAAGGCCTGTCGTGAAGCCTGTCGCTCCGATCGCGCCTGAAAGCGAAGCCGCCCTTGGAATTCCCGCCAAATTCTCCGCCGCAAGATCCTTCGTCGCAAGATGCTTCGCTGGGGGTGCCGGCCGTCGTTGAGGAGGCTCCGCGCGAGCCGATCCTGACGCTGCCGTTCGCGCTGACCGCCTATATCCTCCTGCTCGCGGTGATCCATCTGCGGGTGCTGCTGCCGCCGGAGCTCGAGAACTGGACCATCGACGTCTTCGGCTTCATCCCCAAGCGCTACGATTCCTCGCTGCTCAATCTGGAGATCCCCGGCGGAGCCGGCGCCAAGGTCTGGACCTTCGTCACCTATTCGCTTCTGCATGCCAATCTCACCCATCTCGGCTTCAACGTGCTGTGGCTGTTGCCGTTCGGCAGCGCGCTGGCGCGGCGCTTTGGCGCCATCAGGTTCTTCCTGTTCCTCGCGGTGACGGCGGCGGCCGGCGCGCTCGCCCATCTCGTCACCCATGAGCACGCGGTGGCGCCGATGATCGGCGCCTCGGCCTCGGTGTCCGGCGCGATGGCGGCGGCGATCCGCTTCGCCTTCGTTCGCGGCAGCTTCCTGTCGTTCAGCCGATCGGATGCCGATACCGCCGCAAGAGTTCCGGCGCTGCCGCTGTCGCGCGCGTTGCGCGACGGGCGGGTGCTCGGTTTTCTTGCGGTGTGGTTCGGCGTCAACATCGTCTTCGGCGTCGGCGCGATTGGCGTCGACAGCGAGACCACGAGCGTCGCCTGGCAGGCGCATATCGGCGGCTTCCTTGCCGGCCTGTTGCTGTTCGCGCTGTTCGATCCGGTGCCGCGCGTGCGAAGTGATGCTGCGGATGCGTCATCACGGGACATTTCAGACCGCATTTGAAGCGGCGCTTGCGGCGCCGCCCGAATTCATCCATCATTCCCGAGAAGAATGTTCCGAAGCGACAGGCCGCTAGCGGCGATGCTTCGCAAAGCGCCTGAACGTGAAACCGGCGCTGAAACTGTTAGTTGAAGACTCGAAGAACAAGTCCGGACCGCGAACAGCGGACGGTTGCGATTCAGGGAGGCGACAATGACGGTACGTTCGATTCTCAACACCAAGGGCCACCAGATCATGAGCGTCGAGCCCGACGCCAAGCTGGCTGCCGCGGTCAAACTGCTCGCCGACAAGAAGATCGGCGCGGTGCTGGTGATGAACCAGAGCCGGCTGGAAGGCATCCTGTCGGAACGCGACATCGTCCGGGTGATCGGCGAGCGCGGCGCCGGCGCGCTGGAGGAGCCGGTCTCGCAGGTCATGACCCGCAAGGTGGTCACCTGCAAGGAGACCGACACGGTCGCCGAACTCATGGAGATGATGACCACCGGCAAGTTCCGCCATCTGCCCGTGGTCGACAACGGCAAGGTGGTCGGCCTGATCTCGATCGGCGACATCGTCAAGCGTCGGGTGCAGGAATACGAGGCCGAGCAGGAAGCTCTGCGCGACTACATCAAGACTGCCTGATCAGTAGACCGCCTGATCAGGCCTGCTGGTCGGCTTTGGGCGCGGCGCCCTCGGGCGCGGGCGCCAGTTCGTGGATTGCCTCCTGGATGGACTCCAGCGCACGCTCGGCTGCGCGGGTGCCCAGCGCGATGAGGTCTTCGGAGCGGTGGAAATCGAACCAGCCGAATTGGCCGATCCGCGGTGTGATCAGCATGTCGGGCGGATCGCCGGCGAGGCGGGCCCGGGTGATACGGTCCTGCATGATGTTGAAAGCGTCGACCATCACCGAGGAGAGGCCGGGCCGGGCGCTGCCGCCGCCGAAGAACTCGCGCTTCACCGTCTTCTCAGGCGAGAAGAATCTCGGGAAGCGCCGCTTTGACGCCGGCTCTTCGGTCGCGGGGATCACCGGTTCAGGCATCGCGCCGTGCGAATAGACCGTCGTCGAATAGGTGAAGATGTCGCTGGAAAGATTTGCGGCGATGACGATTTCCGCGCCGAGCGCGCGGGCGGCCGAGACCGGCACCGGGTTCACCAATGCGCCGTCGACCAGCCAGCGATCGCCGATCAGGACCGGAGAGAAGATGCCGGGCAGCGCGTAGGAGGCGCGCATCGCGTCGACTACGCGGCCGCGCGTCAGCCAGATCTCGTGGCCGGTGCGGACCTCGGTCGCGACGGCGGCGAACTTGACTGGGAGATCCTCGATCTGGCTCTGGCCGCAGGCAGCCTCGAGCCGGGTCGCCAGCTTCTCGCCGCCGATCAGGCCGGAGCCGTTGAGGCGGATGTCGAGATAGCCGAGGATGTTGCGCATGCCTTGCAGGCTGCGGCCCCATTCTTCCAGCGTATCGAGCCGGCCGGCCGCATAGAGGCCGCCGACCACTGCGCCGATCGAGGTGCCGACCACGACGTCAGGCACGATTCCGTTGGCGAGCAGGGTCCTGATAATGCCGATATGAGCGAAGCCGCGCGCCGCGCCGCCGCCGAGGGCAAGGCCGATGACCGGCCGGCGGATGCTGCCCAAGCCGACTTTCTCGCCGACCTTATCGCTGTTCGAACCCCGACCCTTCAATATGTCCAGCACCGAAACTCTCCTACGCCGGGACCCGCCATAGACTAGGCACCGCACTCGCGCTCCGCCAGAACCGGGCCGAAGCATGGTTTATGCCGGTTTGGGAAGCGCGCGGGGCAGGAGTATGGCGAGGGACGGGTGCCCCTGGGGTAATCACGCAGGCGTCAGCCGGGTTCCAAAGAACCGTATTGGCCGTATTTCTCGGGGATCCAGAGGCTTGAATTTGCCGCGTTTTCGGTGAAAAGCAGGTGGCATGACTCTCGGGGGTGACGGCATCATCGGATGGCGGCGCAGCACATCGCTGCTGCCGGTGCTGGTCCTTGCTGCCTGCCTCTATACTCTTGGCCAAAATGCTGCGCAGGCGCAGCTTTTCTCCGATCGTCCGCCGCCGGTGCCGCCCGCGTCGGTGCCCGATCCCGGCGGTGCCGTCAGTCTGGCGCCGCCCTCCGGCCCGGGTGCCGGACCGCCGAGCCTGCCGCCGACCCTGTTGCAGCCGACCACGCCCAGCATGCCGCCGCCCGCGGTCACGACTGTGCCATCCGCCCCGCCGCTCAACGCGGCGGTGCCCGGACAGGGCGTGCTGTCGCTGACCGCGAAATACGGCAAGGACACCCCGCCGATCACCAGCGGCCTGGTCTGGCGCGTGTTTGCCGATCGTCCCGACGAGAACGGCACCTTCAAGCTGATTCGCGAAGATCGTAATGCCACGCCAAACATCGTGTTGCCGCCCGGCAATTACGTCGTGCATGTCGCCTTTGGCCTCGTCAGCGCGGTGCGCACCGTCAGCCTGAAAGCCGAGACCGATCGCGAGTCCTTCGTGCTGCCCGCCGGCGGCTTGCGCATCGAGGGCCGCGTCGGCACCAGTCGCATTCCGCAGAACCAGATCTCGTTCGCGATCTACAAGGGCAGCCAGTTCGAATCCGGCGAACGCGCCTCCCTGGTGCCGAACGTGGCCGCCGGCGACGTCGTGCTGCTGCCGGAGGGCACCTACTACATCATCTCGAATTACGGCGACGCCAATTCGGTGGTGCGCTCGGACATCCGCGTCCAGGCCAGCAAGCTCACCGACGTCACCATCACCCACCGCGCTGCCGTCATCACGCTCAAGCTCGTCAGCGACAGGGGCGGCGAGGCGCTCGCCAACACCGCCTGGTCGGTACTGACCCCGGGCGGCGACGTCATCAAGGAATCGATCGGCGCCTTTCCCCGCGTCGTGCTCTCCGAAGGCGAATACCGCGCCATCGCCAAGAACGAGGGCAAGGTCTACGAGCGCGGCTTCAATGTCGTCAACGGCGTCGACGGCGAAGTCGAGGTCGTCGCGCGGTAGTGCTTGAGCGGTGATGCCGCATGCGGCCTGACGCTGGTCTTCGTGCCTGGTGAACACTTCTCATTCAGCGCATGGATTCCCATATCTCATTACCGCCAGTCCCGTGTGCGAAAGCAGATGCTTTCCGCTGCTCCGCTTGCTGTTGCGATTGTTGGCGTTTCGATTTGAACAGCTCTGGCAGCGCTACCAAGCAGGACCGAACAACACCGGCACCGCCGGCTTATTCCAGCGGCGCCGCGACTTCCTCACAGCCGGTGCAAGATACCTATTTCCGATAATCAATTTTATTCGCTTTCCATCCTGCCGCGTTATATGTCGGACATCACTCCAACGGGGGAGGCCGGAGCAGGCTCGTGCGTCTGCGAGACCGGCAAGGAGCAGGGGACCAAGCTCGTCGGCATGTTCGAAGTGATCCTCACCAGGCGTAAGCGGTTCGGCTGGCGGTGGCAGGTGTGCGACCAATCCGGCAAGAAATTTGCCGATGGCTTCGAGCGCACTCGGCCGTCCGCCAAATATCATGGCGAGCGCGCATTGTTCTTTCTGTTGTCGCAGGCCTATCTGCGCAACCGCTTGGCGACGTCCAGCGAGGACTAGTCGGGACTGCGCGTGCAGTCCGATAAGTCCCGTAGCCCGGGTGAGCGAAGCGATACCCAGGACAGCTCGTGGTCGGAATCCCGGATGTCGCTTCGCTCATCCGGGCTACAAGACCTTGCGTTGCCCGACGGGCAAAACACCCAAATTGTCGGTCAACGCGAGCCGCGAAAATATTCCGCTTTGCCGAATTTCGGAAACGACGTATGTGTCGCCGCAACCCGGCCCAAGGAAGAGGGGCGTATCGCGATCGTCACGAACGCGGGCCGGACGGCGGTGGACGTTAGTCACATCGGCGCGATCGGCTTCGCAGGGCGGGCAACCGTGAGCGAAGGCCTCGCGCACACGACCGGTGTGATCGGCGTACGGCAAAATCGTGTGGTCCTGACGCCCGGGGTCTGTGCGTCAAGCGTTGCGGTGATGTGGGTTGCCCAACCGGGCGCACGCGTCAGCCATCCGCAAGGCGACGGGGGCAATAGTGCATCGCTCCCCGGGGAGAGCGCGACATAAGCCGTAAAGCCACTGCGCAGGGAAGGCCGGATGTTTTGGCTTCACCTGTATGCTGCTGTGCAATTTTGTTCACGACAATCTCGCACAGTGGACCGCGGGTGCCAGCCGGCACCCGGTCTCCCTGCGCCCTCTTTCATTTGAGGGTAAGGCATCGAGGCAAAGCTCGGGCGAACAAGCCGCGAGGATGCGAAGGTGCGTCTGCGATCCGGAATGCGATGAAAGTGCGACGCTTCCACCCACAGACTCCGTCGTTGCGAGCGCAGCGAACCAATCCAGAGTCTTTCCGCGTGGGCAGTCCGGATTGCTTCGCTGCGCTCGCAATGACGAGGATGATGGGAGTATACGCCGCCGAGATCGCAAAGCTGCTCGCCGATTTCGGCGAGCGAGATTCACGGACGGCGTAACTCGGACGGATAGCAGTCGTAGACCAGCGCCTTGAAGGCCGGCGTGATGCGGCTGCGCTCGTTCTGGGTCTGCTGCATCAGCAGGTAGACCATGTCGAGCTTGGGATCGACGCCGAAATAGGTGCCGCTGCCACTGTCCCATTTCAACTCGCCGAGCGAGCCCGGCGGCGGCGGTTTGGCGTTGCCGGGATCGGTCCGCACCGCGAGGCCATAGCCATAGCCGAAGCCGTCGCCCGGAAAATAGAAGTAATCGCGTCCGACGCCCGAGCCCGGCCCGACGTGATCGGTCGTCATGGCCTTGAAGGCAGCGGGGCTCAGATAGCGCTTGCCGTCGAACTCGCCGCCATTGAGCAGCATCTGCGCGAATCGCTGGTAGTCGGTGATGGTCGAGAGCAGCCCGCCGCCGCCGGACTGCCATTCGGGGTGATCGAGGCGCTCGCGCTCGGCGGCGAGCAGGATGTTGTCGTTCGGCAGCGGCCGCGCCATCCGCGCAAGCTCGTCCTCGGTCGCCAGCGCGAACTTGGTGCTGCTCATGCCGAGCGGATCGAAGATGCGCTGCTTGAGGAATTCGTACAGCGTCTGGCCCGAGATGATCTCGATGACGCTGCCGAGGACGTCAGTGGAATGACCGTAGCGCCACAGCGTTCCCGGTTGCCGTGCCAGCGGCAGCCTTGCGATGCGTTCGGCGAATTCCCTGTTGTTGAATTGACCTTCGAAGATATTGGCGGCCTTGTAGGCCTGCTCGACCCATTTGCCGCCGATGTAGTCGTAGCTGATGCCCGAGGTGTGCCGCAGCAGATCCTCGATGTTGACGGGACGGACCGGGGCCACGAGATCCAGGTGCAACGTGCCGTCGGGATTGGTGACCTCGAGGCCCACCTTGGTGTCGGCGAAGAGGGGAACGTATTTCGACACGGGGTCGGTGAGCGCGAGCTTGCCCTCGTCGATCAGCATCATCGCGCCAAGGCAGGTGATCGGCTTGGTCATCGAGTGGATGGCGAAGATCGTATCGGGCGTCATCGCGAGACCGGTCCTGGTGTCGCGCACGCCAATAGTCTTCAGATAGACCGGCTTGCCGTGCTGCTGGACCAGCACCACGGCGCCGGGCAGCCGGCCATTCGTCACCTCGTTGTCGAAATACGCTGTGATACGGTCGAGCCCGTCGGACGACGGCGCGGGGACGTCGGCGGCGCGGCTTCGCGCCATCGTGCCGGCCAGCAGCGCGGCTCCGACCAGAAATTCACGACGCTTCATCCGGGCTTCCTCCCTCGCCGGGATCAAAGCCGCAAGACGTCGAAGGCGTCAACACGCCTTCGATTAAAATCGCGTCACGATTTCAGAAAGGACCGGTCGCGGACGGTCTTCGCTCGGCCTGGTCGGCTTGCCGATATGGACGAAGCCCGCGAGCTTCTCGTCCGGCTTGAGGCCGAGGCCATCCAGCACGTCGCGATCGAACGCGAACCAGCCGGTCAGCCAGCAGGCGCCGTAGCCGAGCGCCGCCGCGGCCGTGACGATGTTCATAATGCTGGCCCCGGCCGACAATTCCTGCTCGAAGGCCGGCACCTTCGGATGCGGTTTGGTGAAGCTGACGATGCCGATCACCAGCGGCGCATCCGTGAGGCGTTTGCGCTCGGTCTCGACGTCGGCCGCCGGCGCGCCGGGATTCTTCCGGGCAAACACCTTCGCGATCACCTCGCCGGCGCGCTGGCACGCATCGCCCTCGAAGATGATGAAGCGCCAGGGCGCGAGCTTGCCATGATCAGGCACGCGCGCGCCGATGGTGAGGATCGTCTCGAGCTCGGCCGGGGAGGGGCCAGGTCCGGACATCTCGCGCGGCTTGACCGAGCGGCGGGTCTTCAGGAGTTCGATGGCGTCGGGCACTGCGGTTTCCTCTTCGGCTGGTCGTGGGGCGTGCAGTCCCCACATAGGAATGCACGCCCGCAACCGAAAGCGAGTTTAGACCGATTTCAGATGTCAGGTCGCGCCACGCGCCCGCTTCACATCCGGCGGGGTCGCTTCGTCGACGAGGGCGGCGATGGCTTCCACCGTCGTCGTCACTTGCTGCCCGTCGCTGCCGAGCCGGCGGATCGAGACCGACTGCGTCTCGGCCTCTTTCTTGCCGACCACGAGCAGTGCCGGAATTTTGGCGAGCGAATGCTCGCGGACCTTGTAGTTGATCTTTTCGTTGCGCAGGTCGATCTCGGCTCGAAGTCCCGCACGCCGGACCTGCTCCAGCACCTGCTTGGCATACTCGTCGGCTTCCGACGTGATGGTGGTGACCACCACCTGCACCGGCGACAGCCAGAGCGGGAAGTTGCCGGCATAGTGCTCGATCAGGATGCCGATGAAGCGCTCCATCGAACCGCAGATCGCGCGGTGCACCATGACCGGCGGCTTCTTGCCGCTGTCGTGGTCGATGTAGAACGCACCGAACCGTTCCGGCAGGTTGAAGTCGACCTGCGTGGTGCCGCACTGCCAGTCGCGGCCGATGGCGTCGCGCAGCACATATTCGAACTTCGGTCCGTAGAAGGCGCCTTCGCCCGGATTGATCTCGGTCTTGATGTGATTGTTCTGCGACTGGATCTCGCGCAGCACCGTCGCCATCACGCGCTCGGCGTGATCCCACATCGCGTCGGTGCCGACGCGTTTCTCCGGCCGGGTCGACAGCTTCACAGTGAGATCGCCGGTGAAGCCGAAATCGGCATAGGTCGACAGGATCAGCTCGTTGATCTTCAGGCACTCGTCGGCGAGCTGATCCTCCATGCAGAAGATGTGCGCGTCATCCTGGGTGAAGCCGCGCACGCGCATCAATCCGTGCATCGCGCCGGACGGCTCGTAGCGGTGCACCACGCCGAACTCGGCGAGCCGCAGCGGCAGGTCGCGGTAGCTCTTCAGGCCATGCTTGAAGATCTGCACGTGGCCTGGGCAGTTCATCGGCTTCAGCGCGAACCAGCGCTTGTCTTCGGCCTCCTCGCCGGCCGACTGCGCCGCGAACATGTTCTCGCGGTACCAGCCCCAATGGCCGGAGGTCTCCCACAGCGACTTGTCGAGGATCTGGGGGGCGTTGACCTCGCTATAGTCACCGGCCAGGCGGCGTCGCATATAGGCGATCAGCTGCTGGAAGATGGTCCAGCCCTTGGCGTGCCAGAACACGACGCCCGGACCTTCCTCCTGGAAGTGGAAGAGGTCGAGTTCGCGCCCGAGCTTGCGATGGTCGCGCTTTTCCGCTTCCTCGATCTGCTTCAGATAAGCGTCGAGGTCCTCCTGCTTGGCGAATGCCGTGCCGTAGATGCGGGTCAGCATCGGGTTGTTGCTGTCGCCGCGCCAATAGGCGCCGGCCACCTTCATCAGCTTGAAGGCGTTGCCGACCTTACCGGTCGATGTCATGTGCGGGCCGCGGCAGAGATCGAACCAGTCGCCCTGGTAATAGATCTTGATCGGCTCGTTGCCGGGAATGGCATCGACCAGCTCGACCTTGAACGCCTCGCCCTTGTCGCGGAACACCTGTTTGGTCTTTTCGCGATCCCAAACCTCCTTCGTAAAAGGCTTGTCGCGCGCGATGAGCTCGCGCATCTTCTTCTCGATCGCGGCAAAGTCTTCCGGCGTGAACGGCTCGTTGCGGAAGAAATCGTAATAGAAGCCGTTCTCGATCACGGGGCCGATGGTGACCTGCGTGCCCGGCCACAGCGTCTGCACGGCTTCGGCCAGCACGTGGGCGCAGTCATGGCGGATCAGCTCGAGCGCGCGCGGATCGTCCCGGTTGATCAGCTCGATCCTGGCATCGGCTTCGATGGGATCGTCGAGGTCGGAGACCACGCCGTCGAGCGCCATCGCGACCGTACGCTTGGCCAGCGACGGCGAAATTCCCTTGGCGAGTTCGAGGCCGGTGATGCTCTTGGCGTATTCGCGCCGGGCGCCGTCGGGGAAGGTGAGGGTGATTTTTTCCGGTGGGGTCACGGGTCTCAAATTGCTGAGGCTGTACTGGAAGCCGGATTCGGATTTGGGCTGCTCGGACTTGGATTGGTCCTTGGATGGGTCCTTGGGCTGGTCGGTCATGGCATGTCTCCTGAGGCTCACTCCTGCGAACGAGCGCAGGTAAGCGGGAACGAGCGATATATCAGGCGAGTCGGCCTGCGCAATCCGGCATTTCCAAGAAACCGGCGCGCAAAAGCGGAGGCGCTGCACGAACTATTCCGGGCAACGCCCTTTAACTGGTCGCAAGGCGGCTCTACATGCGTTTGCATGGAAAATGCACGCGCCGGCCGTTTCGCGCCAACCGCCCTGATGCTCGGCAATCTCGTCACCGGCTGCTCAGTACTGGCGCCGGCGGGCATGCTGCCGGAATTGGCGACGGGGCTCGACGTCAGCATCCATGCGGCTGCGCTCCTGATCACCTTCGGGGCTGTCATCCTCTGCATCGGCTCGCCGCTGACGGCCTGGCTCACCAGCCGGATCGAGCGCCGGGCGTTACTCACCACGACGCTGGCGGCGCTCGCTTTTGGCAATCTGGCCTCGGCCTTTGCGCCCGACTATGCGAGCCTCCTCGTCATCCGCCTGGTGATGCTCGCGGTCGGCGCGCTTTACACGCCGCAGGCCGCCGGTACGGCGGCGTTGATCGTGCCGGTGGAGCGTCGCGGCAGCACGATTGCCTACATCTTTCTCGGCTGGTCGCTCGCTGCCGCCGTCGGCCTGCCGCTGATCACCTTCATCGCCAGCCGCTATGGCTGGCGCGCGGCCTATGGCGGAATCGGCGCGCTCGGTTGCGTCAGCTTCCTGCTGTTGCTGATGCGGCTGCCGGGGGGCTTGAAGGGGACGCCGGTGGATCTGAAGACCTGGAGCGCGGTCGGTCGCAACAGAACGATCCGGCTTCTGCTTGCGATCACGATGTTGCAGATGTCCGGGCAGTTCGTGGTGTTCACCTTCATGGGGCCGCTGCTCAACAAGCTGACCGGCGCAGGGCCCGATGCGATCGGCCTGGTGTTCGCTCTCTATGGCGTCTGCGGCTTCCTCGGCGTTGTCATCGCGACCCGCATCGTCGACACCTCGGGACCCTATCGCACCTCGCTGCTGTTCACCTGCCTGCTGCTTGCAGGAATCACGGGCTGGGCACTCGGCGCCGGCACGCTCGCGTTGATGGCGGGTGCGGTCGCGATCTGGGGCCTCGGTTTTGCCTCGACCAATTCGATGCAGCAGGTGCGGCTGGTCTCGGCCGCACCGTCGCTGGCATCGGCGACCGTCGCACTCAACACCTCCGTCCTTTATATCGGCCAGGCGGTCGGCTCTGCCGTCGGCGGACTGCTGTTCGCCCGCGAGCTCCTGCATACGCTCGGCTTCGTCGCAGTCGGTTTCGTGGTGGTGGCGCTGATCCTGGTCGTCCTGACCCGGCCCCGGCCGGCAACAGCCGCCCCGGCCTGAACGGAAGCGTGCCTGTGTGCGCAAGGTGCTTGGCAAACCGCGCGCCGGGAGGCTAGAAGGCCGGTCATGGGGACCAAAGAGGGTTGACTGAGATGAGGATGATTCTGGCGGTTGCCGCGGTGCTCTATTCAGCTTCCGCTTTCGCGCAAGCCGACAAGCCACCAATGATCGGAGACAAGCCGTTGGTGCAGGTCAAGCCCAAAGGGACCAAGGCGGGCACCAAGGAGGCTGCGGCCAAGCCGGCTGCCGCGCCGAAGGGCAAGCCACAATCCATCGCGGCGCGGCTGCAGGCTTGCCTGGACCTCGATGACGGCACCAAGGACCGGCTCAATTGCTACGACGCCGTGATCCCGCCGACGCCAAAGCCGAAGCCGGCCAAGGCCAAGGGCTACGCCGATTGCCGTTTCTTCAAGGAAGAGGACGAGCGGCTGGCCTGCTTCAACGGCTTTGCCGAAAGCATTCCGAAGCTGCCAAAGACCTGAGGCAGATCAGGGCCTGCGACAGTTACAGGCCCACCTAGCCAAAATACCGACGGCGCAATATCGCGGGCTTACCGGCTCGACGGGGATGGATTGGTGGAGGCCACGCGCGTGAGCGCGAGTGATGGCGTCGCCGACATCTTCACGAGGACGTCCTTGAGCGGGTCCCGCGTCCACGCTCGCGTCACATAGTCACGATGCGTGATGCCGTCCCCGGTTTCGACGAACACCACGCTGCCCGGACGCAAGGGGCCGTCCATGTCTTCGGAGACGGTTATGCCTTTCTGCCGCAGCGTGCTCATCAGTTCGCGGTCGCGCCGCGCGGTGTAGCGGGTGTAGGAGCTGACGAAGAAGCCGGAGCGGTGGCTCTCGATCCATGAGGCGAACTTGTCCATCTCGCCATAGACGGCGTCGAGCAACACGACGCCGCGGACACGGTCACTGATGCCACCAACCTCGAGGCTCCAGGCCGTCGGCAGGAAGCCGCCGCTGTAGCCGACGATCACGATCGGCATGTTGGCGAAGGCGCGGGCGCTGTTGGGATCGCCGGTGAGGCGGGCGAGATGGTTCGCCGACTCGTCGATGAAGCGCTTGAGGCCGCCAGCCTGCCAGAATTTTCCTGCGCTGGAATCGGCGGCATCGACCGCCATCTGCGGTGCGAGCAGGATGGCGTTGGCGCCGGAATCAGTGATCTGTTGCGGCACCAGCTGGCGGTCGCGCACGTCGCGCTCCAGCGTCGCGCCATTGCCGTGGAAGAACACCACGATCACGCCTGGCTTCCGCACGTCGAAATGTTCGGGCACGTGCATCAGGACGCGGTTATCGTTGTAAGTCTCGTCCTGCCAGAACACGCGCCCGGAATAGCTGCGGTGGCCGCGGCGGTCGCCCTTGGAGATGTTGAGGAATGGCGCGTCGGAGGCAGGGTTGTTGCCGAAATAGGGGAAGGCTGACGATTTCATGCTGACGAGCGTCGTCAGGTCCTCGCGTGGCGGACGCTGGTAGGGGGCCTGCGGCGCGAGCGAAGCAACCTTGTAAGGCGCCTGCTCCGGCTGCGGCTGCACGGCGCGCTTGGGTGAGAAGTCCGACATCTGCCGTTGCAGAAAACCCTCGCTCGCGGATGGGAAGCGCTCCCTGAACTGGGGGGCCGGGAATCGATCCTCGAACGTGTCGTTGCTTGCGACTTGCTGGTTTGTCTTCGCAACGACCTGGACGTTGGCTTGGACGTTGGCCTGCGAGTTCGCCGCGAGCGCTGCCGGATTGGGCGCCTTGCCGCATTGAACCAGTGTCAGCGACAACGGCACCAAGGCTGAGATCAGAGCGATCCGAAGCGCACGACCGCGTGCGCCGGACGTGGTCCGGTCAGCGCGGATGTCAGCTCTCGGCTTCGGAACGGCCCCGACCATTCACCCATGACCCCAAGTCATGACCACAAGTCCATCGGCAATCATTAAGGCAATTGAGCCGATGGGCGTTTAGGCGACGTTAAGTATCCGGAGAAACTTCCCCACATCCGGAACGCTCAAAGGGACCACGCAATCGTGTCGTGATTGTGGGGGAGGGAGACGGGATGTCCCGGTGTTTACGACGCTTTATTGCCCGCATCGTGCATTGATGGTGCTGCAGTACCGATTCGGCCCCGCCTCATTTAACCCTTGTTAACCCTGCTTGAATTGACTGGACCGAGCTGCACGATGCTTCCCACGAGACGTGACGCCTGAGGTTGAGGACGGCGATGACGGCATCAGATGCGGGTACTGCACCCTGGACCGGCCGGCTGACCGGAAGCGGGTCGGGGGTCTCCGTTCTGGTCGCAACCGCCATCGTCGTGGCCGACATGATCGGGGTCGGCGTCTTCACCAGCCTCGGCTTCCAGGTCAAGGACATTCCCTCGGGCTTCTCGATCCTCTTGCTTTGGACGGTCGGCGGCATCGTCGCGCTGTGCGGGGTGTTCTCCTACAGCGAGCTCGGCGCCATGTTTCCGCGCTCGAGCGGCGAATACAATTTCCTCGGCCGAGCCTATCATCCCGCCTTCGGCTTTCTCGCCGGCTGGGTGTCGGCGACGGTTGGCTTTGCAGCACCCGTCGCGCTCGCCGCGATGGCCTTCGGCGAATACGCCAAATCGGTGGTCCCCGATGTGCCGCCGATCCCGCTTGCCATCGCCGTGGTGTGGCTGGTCTCGCTCGTGCAACTGACCGGGGTCAGGCATTCCTCGACGTTCCAGTTGATCTCGACCATCCTGAAGGTCGTGCTGATCGTTGCCTTCCTGGTCGCCGGCTTCATCGTCGGCGTGCCGCAGCCGATCGCCTTCACGCCGCAGGCGGGTGATCTCGTGCATATCGTCAGCGCGCCTTTCGCGATCGGGCTCGTATTCGTGATGTATTCGTTCTCGGGCTGGAATGCCGCGACCTACATCATCGGCGAGATGAACATGCCGCAGCGGGACCTGCCGCGTGCGCTGCTCGCGGGCACGCTGATCGTGCTCGTGCTGTACGTCGCGCTGAATGCGGTGTTTCTCCATTCTACGCCGGTGGGCGCGCTCGCGGGTCAGCTCGACGTCGCCAGCGTCGCCGGCAGCGCGATCTTCGGCAATCTCGGCGGCCGGATCGTCGGCGCGATGATCTGTTTCGGCCTGATCTCCTCGATCAGCGCGATGATGTGGATCGGCCCGCGCGTGATGATGACGATGGGGGAGGATATTCCGGCGCTGCGCGTGTTCTCGCGGAGATCGGTGCGCGGCGCGCCGGCCTATGCCATCCTGTTTCAGCTCGCCGTCGCCAATTTGCTGCTGTTCACGCGCAGCTTCGAGGCCGTGCTCGACTTCATCCAGTTCGCGCTGCTGTTCTGCTCGTTCTTCACGGTCGCCGGCGTGATCAAGCTGCGCATCACGGATCCCGATTTGCCGCGGCCCTATCGTGCCTGGGGATACCCGTTCACGCCGCTCGTGTTCCTGCTCGTGACCGCGTTCATGATGTACTATTTATTGACTGAGCGGCCGGTGCAATCGCTATCGGGGATGCTCGTCATGGTCTCGGGCCTGTTGATTTATGCTGTTTTCCGCAGGCGGCCGGTAGCCGCTGGCACGTCACACAATCGCGAATAGACATGTTTCGACCCATGAGAATTGCGGCCGTGGCTCTCGCCTTGCTGGCTGCGGCCGTCTCGTCCGCACGTGCTGCCGAGGCAACCTTCGACGACACCGCGCGCTTCCTCGCGGGCATGCAGCCTTCGGCGGATTCGCCGCTGGTGCCGCTCACAAAGGACTCGGGTTGGCAACGCCACGCGAGATTCTTCGACAGTGCCTTCGCCCAGCTCGAGGAGCGCCAGCTCGCGAAGATCCGCAACTGGGCCGACGTCAATTTGGCGGCGACCAAGCCGACCATGTTTTATTGGTTCAGCGGCCCCGACTTCCTCTACGCCAACGCCTTCTATCCCAAGGCCAGCACTTACGTGCTTGGCGCGCTGGAGCCGGTCGGTGCAGTGGCTGACCTGACGCGATTGCCGCGCAGTTCGGTCGGCGCCGCGCTCTATAATGTCGAGCGCTCGCTCGGCTCCATCCTGAGTTTTTCCTTCTTCATCACCAAGCAAATGAAGGTCGACCTGCACACCAACCAGGTCAACGGCACCTTGCCGATCCTCTACGTCTTCCTCGTCCGCTCCGGCAAGATCATCCGCAATGTCGAGATGGTCGCACTCGACGACAGGGGCGGCGTGCATGTCGGCAACGACAATCCAGGACCGAACGCGACGCGCGGCGCCCGCATCACCTTTGCGGGCCCCGACGGCGAGGCGCGCACGCTGTATTATTTCTCGACCGATCTCTCCAATTCAGGTGCACGCGCGGCAGGATTCCTGAAGTTCTGCGAGACGCTCGGACCCGGCAACAGCCTGATCAAGAGTGCGTCCTATCTGCTGCACTCCGGCAATTTCACCGTGGCGCGCGACTGGTTGCTCGCCAACAGCGCGACCATCGTCCAGGACGATTCCGGCATTCCGCTTTCGAGCTACAATTCGCGGCAATGGCGGTTCTTCCCGTTCGGCCGCTATCTCGGACCGATCGGCGAATTTCCCGGCCGCTACCAGGAACGCTACGCCGCGCTGTTCACGCGCGCCCAGCCGATCGATTTCGGCGTCGGCTACCGCTGGCGGATGCACGAGTCGAACTTGCTGCTGGCGGTGAAGGTGCCGGGAAGCGAGACGGCGCCGGGGGCGGAGACCACCTCGTCCGCCGAGCCGTCGCCGAAACCGCTGCGTCCGAAGCGGCCACGTCCGCCTGAGCCGGTCCCGCCGCCACCCGGACGCTTTTTCTGGTCCCGCTAATTACCAGTGCACGCTCTGGCTCGGCACGATGAACGCCGTTGTGCTAGGCGGCGTGGCAAGACTCGTCTCCAGATACCAGCCGGAGCCGACCACGAGCAGCAGCAGGGCGATGATGGCGAGCATGTCGAGGGTTCTGGGATCGTGGCCTCGCGAACCACCCCGGGAATCCGGTCCAAGTCTGACGTGAAAATGAGGGCTGATTTTCCAGCGCATTGTTGTTTCCTCCCGCGGGGAGCATCACAGCAACGCGAGGAGAGAGTTTCGGTTCCACTCAAGGTAGCGACACCTGAGGCGCCGCATCATGCTCAGGATGCGTTGACGCCGCGCCAGCGGCCGTAGCGCCAAGGCAAGTACCAGCGCGCGCCCTGTGGTGCGGTGAGGGGCACGTTGTCGATGCCCGAGGTGCCGAAAGGGTTGCAACGGAGCAGGCGTGCGAGCGTCATCCAGCCGCCGGCCCACAGCCCGAACCGTTCGATTGCCTCGTCGCCATAGGTGGAGCAGGTCGGCAGGTGCCGGCAATTGTAGCCAACCAGCGGCGAGAGCGTGTGGCGGTAGAGCCAGATCAGCGCGCGGGCGAATCTGCGTGGAAGCCGGAGCGCGCCCGCGACGGGATTGGAACATGGCTCGCGGGCTGATTGCTTCATGGGCGCTTTGCTGAGATCGTGGGCGAGGTTTTGCGCGGTTCCGGTGCAGGGAACTGTAAGCTGTTGTTTGTACGTCATATTTTGCGTGCTTTTTGGGAGCAGTGCAGCAAATGCCTATGGACGAGCTGTATTCCCCCGGATACCATTTTTGTGACGTCCATGTGAGACTCATTGGAATGTCGGAACGGGGCTTGGCTGAGTCGGCTCGCCGTAAGGCTTGGGCTAAAGCTTGGGACTTGGGGAAGGGACCAGTTTGAAACTTCTGAAGGCGCTCAATCTTCGCGGCTGGTTGCTGGTGGGAACCGCTGCTTGTGGAGTCGTGCTGGCTGGCGCCGTCGCGACGCTCGGGTCGTCTGCCCGGGCCGGTGCTGCCCTCGAAGAGCGCAAGCTGCCGATGAAGTTCAATTGGGTCGCCTGCGAGCCGAATTGCCGCGGTTGGGTCAGTGCAGTCGGCATCATCACCGCCGATACGCCCCGGGACTTCGAAGAGTTTTCCCGCGGGCGCCAGCTCGGCGGCGCCACCGTGGTGCTGGATTCCAGCGGCGGTTCCGTCAACGACGCGATCACGCTCGGCCGGCGCTTCCGCAATCTCGGACTTCTGACCACGGTCGGCATTAGCGTTCAGAACCGCGGCGGGCAGTCGGCCCGTCCGGCAGTCGCGCCGGAGGCCTATTGCGAATCCATGTGCGTGTTCCTGCTGTTGGCGGGCAAGAAGCGCTACGTGCCGGAAGCGGCCCATGTCCGGGTTCACCAGATCTGGATGGGCGATCGCGCCGACGATGCCAAGGCGGCGAGCTACAGCGCGCAGGACCTGATGATCGTGGAGCGCGACATCGGCCGGCTTGCCAAATACACGTTCGACATGGGCGGTGCCGGCGATCTGCTGTCGCTCGCGCTCAGCGTCCCGCCCTGGGAAGATCTGCATCAGCTCGATGCAGGCGAGCTCAAGCTGACCAATCTCGTGACGACGGATCTCGTGGCCGACGTGCTGCCGCATGTCGACATCTCCGCGCCGGCAATGGCGGAGCTTGCACCGAAGACCCAGGCGAGGTTCGGTGCGGAACCGGAGCAGCCTGCGAAGTCGACCAAGACGGCGGAAGCCCTAGTGCCCACGGGCGGCGTGGCCACGCCGGTTGCGGCGTCGCAGAAGTAGCCTCGAATCTCTGATCTATTTCCGGGTCGAGCGACGAGCCCGGATCAGCCTCCGGAATCAGCCTTGCGCCGCAGCCGGCTGCTTCGCCTTCGCCTCGATCTGGCCGATGGCATCGACCACGGCATCGAAGGTCAGGAGCGTCGAGGCGTGGCGCGCCTTGTAGTCGCGGACCGGCTCGAGGAACTTGATCTCTTCCCATTTGCCTTCAGGAGGCGCGCCGTTCTCCTTCAGCATCTTGCGAACAGTTTCGCGTAACTCACGGAGTTCGCTCGCAGTCGATCCGACGATCTGACTTGCCATGATGGAGGAAGAAGCTTGTCCCAGCGCGCAGGCCTTCACGTCATGGGCGAAGTCAGTGACCTTCTCGCCCTCCATCTTGAGGTCGACCTTGACGGTCGACCCGCACAGCTTGGAATGGGCGGTGGCAGTGGCATCGGGATCCGGCAACCGCCCGAGCCGCGGAATATTCCCGGCCAGTTCGATGATCCGCTTGTTATAAATGTCGTTCAGCATGTGATGGAGTCCAGCAGGACCGGCCTTGGCGTGCGCCGTCCACGGCCCTATATAAGGTCGGAACTGGCGGAAAAACAGTCCAGCGCCGCAGCGATGGTGTGATCCAGAACCGTGCTGCCGGCGTTATAATTTGAAGACCTTTTCGCCGAAACTGTTCTCTCAGGCGTCCGGCGGCTCGCCGCCCCGTCTGCCGGTGACACTCCGGCCGCAAGGCCGTCGAACGGAGTCGACATGGACGCTACCATCAAATCCATCCGCCCCAACAAGCCCTCCGATCGGCAGCCCGAGAGCCGTCCGGCGGAGCTCGATCCTTCCGAATTCCTTGCAGCCGCCGTCCGCGCCGACCAGCCGCGCCCGGCGCGCGCCGAGGCCGAGCAGGCGGTGAAGACGCTGCTTGCCTATATCGGCGAGAACACCAACCGCGAGGGACTGCTCGACACGCCGCGCCGCGTGGTCGAGGCTTTCGACGAACTCTATCAGGGCTACCACCAGTGCCCGGCCGAGGTGCTCGATCGCACCTTCGGCGAGACCGCCGGCTATGACGACTTCGTCCTTGTGCGCGACATCGAGTTCACCTCTCAATGCGAGCATCACATGATGCCGTTCTACGGCAAGGCGCACATTGCCTATACGCCGGTGGAACGCGTGGTCGGCCTGTCGAAGCTTGCGCGCCTCACCGACATCTTCGCCCGCCGGCTCCAGACCCAGGAGCACATGACCGCGCAGATCGCGGCAGCGATCGACGAGATCCTCAAGCCGCGCGGCGTTGCCGTGCTGATCGAGGCCGAGCATACCTGCATGTCGGTGCGCGGCGTCGCCAAGCATGGTGCCTCCACCTTCACCAGCCGCTTCACCGGCATGTTCCGCGACAATCCGGCGGAACAGGCGCGTTTTCTGTCCCTGGTGCGAGGCCTGCAGCGCTGACCTCGCGAATAGACCGGCGAGGGCGTTGTGTCCGCTCACTCCCATGAAACCGAGGAAGGTCTCGCCTTCCTTCCGAGATTCGATGCGGCCGGGCTCGTCACGGTCGTCGCGACCGAATTTTCCACCGGCGACGTGCTGATGGTCGCGCACATGAATGACGAGGCGCTGCGCAAGACCATCGCGACCGGCGAAGCCTGGTACTTCAGCCGCTCGCGCAATGCCTTGTGGCGAAAAGGTGAGACCTCAGGTCAGACCCAGCGCGTGCTCGAGATCCGCACCGATTGCGATCAGGATGCGGTCTGGCTGCGCGTCGAGCAGATCGGCGCTGCGTGTCACACCGGCCGCCGGTCCTGCTTCTACCGCAAGGTCGAGGCCGAAGACGGCGGCGCCAGGCTCGTCTTTGTCGATGCGGACAGGCTGTTCGATCCGGACGCGGTGTACAAGAAGTAGTCCTGCCGTCATGCGGAGGGCGGCGCTGGCGGCCCGAATTTACCCCGCATTAACCATATCTGTCCCACGGTGAGACGACAGGGCGTCGAATTGCCGGCGCGCCTCAACGCCATGCGGGCGGGCACTTCATCATGTCGGTCGACAATTCCAGTGTCTCACAGGCGGCGGTCCTTGATCCGTCGCGGGCACGCGTCGCCAGTGCGATCAAGCAGGCCTCGAACGTAGGTGGCGTCAGCTTCCAGTACATGCTGACCACCGCCAAGATGGAATCGGATTTCGATCCCACGGCGGGGGCGACTACGTCATCCGCGCACGGGCTCTACCAGTTCATCGACCAGACCTGGCTTGGCACGGTGAAGGAAGCGGGCACCCAGCTCGGCTATGGCAACTATTCGGACGCCATCACCAGGACGTCGTCGGGCACCTACACCGTCGATGATCCCGCGATGAAGCGGTCGATCATGAAGCTGCGCGACGATCCGGAGGCCGCCTCCAGCATGGCGGCTGCGCTGACGCAGTCGAACAGCTTCAAGCTCACCGGCCTGCTCGGCCGCAGGCCGTCCGACAGCGAACTCTACATGGCGCATTTCATGGGCGTCGGCGGCGCCGCGAAACTGATCGCCAATGCCGAGGACAATCCGCAAGCGGTTGGCGCGCGGTTGTTTCCTAACGCGGCGTCCGCCAATCGCTCGATCTTCTACGCCAAGGACGGCCGCGCGCGCAGCATCTCCGAGGTCTATTCCGTGCTGGATGCACGCTACGCCGGCGCGGCAAATTCGAAAACCACCCGCAGCGCGATGGCGATGTATGGCGGCACGTCGACCACGCAGGTCGCGAGCGCCAACGGCGTACAGCCTGCCGCGCCGCTGATCGACAATGCCGCGTATCTCCAGACCTTTCCGAACACACGCGCGGTGATGCCGGTCAGCGCGACAGTGCCAACGACGGCCGCGGACAATACACCGATCACGCCGGTGTTTCGCTCGATCTATCAGCCCGGCGACACCACCCAGCCGGTCTCGACGACCGTGCAGAAATTGTGGGGCAACAATGCCTCGCTCACTTCGGTCGCACCCGCGACCTCGGCCGCATCGGGGACGCCTGACGTCCGGCCGCCCCAGCCGCTTGATCTGTTCAGCGATCGCAGCGGCACGTTCTCAAGCTAATACGCACTCCCGTGTCTCGGACACGTCGCAGCGGGAACGCTGCTGCGCAGGGCCCGGTGCGTGAACGGGCCGCCTTTGTTCCCTTAACAAAACGTCAATAAAACCAGCCAGTTATGGTGAACGCTTTATTAAGCGTCGTGGTTTATTTTGTGTTGCAGGTGACAAGCCGTCACCGCTTCGTCTTCGTTGCGTAAGCCGGAAGCACCATGATTGTTCGGCAGTTCATCAATTGGATCAGGACGGCGCCCGCCGGCGAGCGGGCCGAGGCGACGCGGGCGCTGGCCCGGGCCTGGCTGATCTCAGACCTTTCCCATGACGACCGTATTGCCGCTGAAGGCGCGCTTCTGATGCTGCTTGACGATCCCTCGCCGCTGGTGCGGCAGGCGATGGCCGAGGCGTTTGCGCGCAGTACCGAGGCACCGGCGTCGATCGTGCGGGCGCTGTCGGCGGACCAGCCGACCGTCGCGCTGTCCGTGCTCGAACATTCTCCGCTGCTGATCGACGCCGATCTCGTCGACATCGTCGCGACCGGCAACGACGAGGTGCAGTGCGCGGTCGCCCGCCGCATCGCGCTGCCGGTATCGGTCTGCGCCGCCATTGCCGAAGTCGGCTGCGCGGCGGCAGCGCTTGAGCTGATCGAAAATCCTCATGCCGAGCTTGCGCCCTTCTCCTGGGATCGCATCGTCGAGCGTCACGGCCATCTCGCCGCGATCCGCGAGGCGATGCTGGTGCTGGAGGATCTGCCGTCTGCCACGCGCGCCGCGCTGGTGGCCAAACTCTCGGAGACGCTGGCCCAATTCGTCGTAGCCCGGAACTGGCTGACTGCCGACCGCGCCGAGCGCATCGCGACCGAGGCGCGCGACCGCTCCACCATGAACATTGCGGCGCGCTCGCGCGGCGAAGACATGGAAGGGCTTGTTCGGCACCTGCGCATCACCGGCCAGCTCACCGCGGGTCTCATTCTGCGCGCGCTGCTGTCGAGCAATCTCGACCTGTTCGATGCGGCGCTGGCTGAGCTCGCCGAGCTGCCGCTGGCGCGCGTGTCCGCGCTGCTGCACGATCGCGGCGGCAACAGCCTGCACGCGCTGCTCCGCCGCGCCGGGCTTCCCGAGGCGACGTTTGCAGCCTTCCAGGTCGCGCTCGATGCCTGCCACGAGCAGGGCTTCGTCGACAGCGACGACAATGCAGCAAGGCTGCGCCGCCGCATGGTCGAGCGCGTGCTCACCCATTGCGAGACCGACCGCGGCGCGACCGAGCCGCTGATGGTCCTGCTCCGCCGCTTCGCCACCGAATCCGCGCGCGAAGAGGCAAGGCTGTTCTGCGACGAGCTGGTCGCGGACGAGACGGTTGATCCGGTCTATGACGATCTGATTGCGGCGTAACGAGACGTGTAGGGTGGGCAAAAGGCGCATTGCGCCGTGCCCACCGTCTCTCCGCACAATTCATGTCGATTGGTGGGCACGCTTCGCTTTGCCCACCCTACAACACCTCGCGAACGGCGAAGCTACCCCGCCGGCGCGATACTCGGTGCCAGGATCACCTCGAGATGCTCGGGGCGATCGCGGTTGGCGTCGGCGAGATAGTCATCGGCGACCTTGCGCAGGCGCCGGCTGAGTTCGGCGGAGACGCTGATGCTGTCGAGCTTGGTGTTCTCGTGCACGATGGCAAGGATGGCGTTGATGTGGTGCGTGAACAGCTCGGCCGGTACCTTTTCGAGATCGGGCGCGTGCTCGATGACGCGGCACAGGCTCTCGGCTACGCCCGCCGCCGCCGGATAGCCGAAAGTCGCGGCATCGCCCTTGATGTCGTGCGCGGCGCGAAACAACTCGTCGCGCCTGTCCTTGCTGAAGCCGTCGTGCCGGATGGCGACGTAGGCGGCCGACAGCCGGTTGATCTCGGTCGCCATCCAGTCCTTGAACTCGCCAGCAAGGCCCGCGAGCGCCTGTTCGGCGCGGCCGATCGGATCGTCCATGTCTTTGTCTTCGACGCGGCGCAGGACCGACCTCAGCGGGTTGGGCTGCGTGATGATTTGATGCGTGGCGAAGGCCGTGATCTCGATGTCTCTTGCGCTGTTCTTCGCCATGATATCGGCCTCGATCGTGAGAGACGTTGCGCTAGATGGAGGAGCGGGCCTTGTCGAGCAGCGAGGGCTGCTGCAGCACCTCGTGCTTTTCGCCGACGCGGCGCTCGGGGCCCATATAGGCTGAGTTGATGTTGCGGCGGCGGTCCGGGCCGAAATAGGTCTTGGTCTTGATGAAGGGGCGGGGACTGGCGACCACGTTGAGGATGCGCTGGTAGAGCCCCTTGGCCGAGATCGGCTTGGCCAGAAATTCGGTGACGCCGGCATCGCGCGCCACCGTGACGCGGCGCTTCTCGGAATGGCCGGTCAGCATGATGATCGGCGCGTAGGGATTGCCCTTGGATTCCGGCTGCCGGATCATCTGCGCCAGCTCGAGCCCATCGAAGATCGGCATCGCCCAGTCGGTGATGACGATGTCGGGCACGTAATGGCTGTACATTTCCAGCGCCGTGGCGCCGTCCTCGGCCTCGTAGACTTCACGCGCGCCAAAGGAATGCAGCAGCGTGCGCAGGATGCGGCGCATGTGCGGATTGTCGTCGCAGACGAGGAAACGCAGCTTGTTGAAATCGATGCGGAACATGGAGCCCGGGCCGAAGTGGTCAACTTTCGTTAACCATATCTCGCCGGGGGTTAATGAAGGGTTGCGATCGGCAGTCCGACGAGGCGGCTCAGGAGCCGAACTGTTCGCGCAGAATGCGCTCTTCCAGGCTGTGACCGGGGTCGAACAGCATGCGCATCGAGATGGTCTTGTCGGACAGCACCTCGACGCGGCGAACATCGCGCACCTCGTCGTGGTCGGCGACCGCCGCCACGGGGCGCTTGTCGCCCTCCAGCACCTCAATCACGACATAAGCCGTGTTCGGCAGCAGCGCGCCGCGCCAGCGTCGTGGGCGGAAGGCGCTGATCGGCGTCAGCGCCAGCAGCGCGGCATTGATCGGCAGGATCGGTCCCTGGGCGGACAGATTGTAGGCGGTCGAGCCAGCCGGCGTTGCCACCATGATGCCGTCGGCGATCAGCTCGGACATGCGCTCGCGCTCGTCGATCAGGATCCGCAGGCGCGCGGCCTGGTAGGTCTGCCGGAACAGGGCGACCTCGTTGATGGCGTGATGCAGGTGGACGCGGTCGTTGGCATCGGTCGCGCGCATCAGGAGGGGGTGGATTTCTGATTCCTGCGCCGCCTCGAGGCGGGCTCGAAGATCGACGGTCGAGTACTCGTTCATCAGGAAGCCGACGGTGCCGCGGTGCATGCCGTAGATCGGCTTGCCCGTATGCATGTGCTGATGCAGCGTCTGAAGCATGAGCCCGTCGCCGCCGAGTGCGACCACGATGTCGGCGTCCTTCGGATCGCAATTGCCGAAGTCCCTGGTGAGCTGGCCGAAGGCGGCTTGCGCCTCGCTGCTCGGGCTGGCGACGAAGGCGATCTGGTCGTATCGCGCTGGCTTGGTCATGGTTTCCGGGCAGGGCCGCTGGCTCGAGAAAGTTCCGCCGGGCTCGTCTAACGATCTCGACCCCGATTGTCGAGGATGACCACCCTTCACAGCAGTCCGGCAACTGCCCATTCCGATTTGAGGATGAAACCGGGTCGATTTGTGGCCCACCGGGCTCTTCAGGCGCCGCCGGAGCCATGATCCCCCAAACCGTCGCAATTCCGCGCTAGCCTTGCGGTCCGCACCGGTGGTCGTCGCCGGGCAGGGAGAACGACCATGAATATGAATATGCCGGTGCTCCGCCGTGCGACCCTGGTGCTGGCGGTATCGGCATTCGCGCTCGCAGGATTGGCGCGCGCCGACGATCCGCCGCAGCCGCGCGCCGAGGCGGCAGCGCCAGCCGGACAGAAGGGCGGGCGCGGCGGCGCACAAAGCGCGTCGCAGAATGCATCGCCATCCGCCGAGCCGCACCGTCTTCCGTCGGATTCGACCACGAAGCAGACACTCGATCTTCCCGGCCGCAGCCTCAATTTCGCAGCGACCGCTGGTTCGATCCGCGTGTTCGACGGCAAGGGTGAGCCGGTGGCCGACATCGCCTATACATCCTATGAGCTCGACGGCGCAGACCGTGCGACGCGCCCGGTGACGTTCCTGTTCAATGGCGGGCCCGGTGCGTCGTCGGCATGGCTCCAGTTCGGCGCGGCCGGGCCGTGGCGGCTGCCGCTCGATGGCGAAGCGCTGTCGCCGTCCGCCTCGCCCGAGGTGAAGCCGAACGCGGAGACCTGGCTCGATTTCACCGATCTCGTCTTCATCGACCCCGTCAGCACCGGCTACAGCCGCTTCGTCGCGACCGGCGATGACGCGCGCAAATCGTTCTACTCCGTCGACGGCGACGTCAATTCGATCGCGTTGGTGATCCGCCGCTGGCTCGAGAAGCACGAGCGGCTGACCTCGCCGAAATACGTCGCCGGCGAAAGCTATGGCGGCATTCGCGGGCCGAAGGTGGTGCGCCAGTTGCAGCTCCAGCACGGCGTCGGCGTCAGGGGATTGATCCTGGTGTCGCCGCTCCTGGACTTCCGCGAATTCACCGGCACCAGCCTCCTGCAATATGTCGCGACGCTGCCGAGCTATGTGGCGGTGGCGCGCGCGGCGAAAGGCCCGGTCAAGCGCGCCGATCTCGCCGACGTCGAGGCTTACGCGCGCGGCGAATTCCTGGCCGACCTCGTCAAGGGCGAGGCGGACAAGGAGGCCACTAATCGTCTTGCCGACAAGGTCGCCGAGCTCACCGGCATCGACCAGGCGGTGAGCCGTCGCCTTGCCGGCCGCTTCGACGTCGGCGAATTCCGCCGCGAATTCGACCGCAAGAACGGCAAGGTGACGGGGCGCTACGATGGCTCGGTACGCGGCCTTGATCCCTATCCGGATTCAAGCAGCTCGCGGTTCGGTGATCCCTCCGGCGATGCGCTGCAGGCGCCGCTGACGAGTGCGGCGGTTGACCTGCTGACACACAAGCTCAACTGGCGGCCCGATGGCTCCTACGAGGTGTTGAACGGCGCCGTCGAGGGTCATTGGGATTTCGGCCGCGGCATCAATCCGCCGCAATCAGTCTCCGAGCTGCGACAGATCCTTGCCACGGATGCGAAGCTGAACGTGCTGGTCGCGCACGGCCTGTTCGATCTCGCCACCCCCTATTTCGGATCGAAGCGGGTGCTCGACCAGTTGCCGGCCTTCGCAACGCAGCGGGTCAAGTTCGTGGTCTATCCCGGCGGCCACATGTTCTATTCGCGCGACGGCTCGCGGCAGGCCCTTCGAAGCGAGGTCGAGACGCTCATTCGGGAGTAGCCCGTCGCTTGCGCGGCTTGTATCGCTGCGCGATCTCGCGGGCTACGACGGCCGCAGGCTTGATATTGGCGCCCGCGATCCAGACGTCACTGACCTTGCCGCGCTTGTCGCGGACGCGGCGGACCGGCTCGCCGTGGCTGGAGTAGCCGGCGGCCCAGGCGAGCTTGCCGGTGTCGCGGCCGGTGACCTCGATCTCGGCGGCGTCCATGAACGGGTTGTTGAACTGGGGATTGGCGACCAGCACGCGGTTGCCGACCGGCACGAGGTCGTTCGCGCCCCAGATCGTCCACCAACGGCCGGTCCAGTCGCGCACGCGGCGGTCGGGTGCACCACGGGACTGGAAGACGCGCAGGATCTGCATCGCGCCGTCCATCCAGAACGGGGCCGCGCCGTCGATGGAGTTGCTGAGGATGCTGATCGCGAGCTCGCAAGCGGGGATGGAGCAGGTCCTGGAGATGTAGCCTTGAAAGCCGCCGCCATGGCCCAACCAATCCCAGCCGTCGGTTTTGCCGGCGTTGACGCCGAGGCCGTAATAGGCCTCGAAGCTTTGCGGCACGCGCCAATGGTTTCGCGTCATCTCGCGGCGGCTTGCGACCGATAGCACGCTCTTTTTCGCATTGGGCGCGAGCTGCGCGTAGAAGCGGGCGGTATCGGCGGCGGTCGCGATGAAGCCGGCGGCGGAGGCCATCGCGTGCGCGGGATTGTCGCCGGGGATCACGCATCGCTCTCCGTACGGCAGCTTGCGAGTGTGGCCGCGCGCGAACGACGCGCCCTTGGGAAGCGGCGCGTCCGGCTCGATCTCGCGCAGGCCCGCAGGTTCGATGATCTCGCGCTTGATCCAGACCGGGTAGGGCTCCTTCGTCACGGCCTCGATGACGAGACCGATCAGCCCAAAGCCGTGATTGGAATATTTGAAGCGTGTGCCCGGCTCGATTACGGTCGGCCGCTTCAATTCCGCGAGCAGCTCGTTCGCGTCGAGATAGGGACGGCTGTCGATGAACTGGCCGGAATCGGCGCCGTCGCGCGTCAGTCCCGCGCTGTGCGAGAGCACTTGCGCAATCGTCGTTTCGGCGACGCGCGGATGCAGGCCGGCGACATGTTGGCCGATGGAATCGTCGAGCCGGAGCTTGCGCTGCTCGCGCAGCTTCATGACGCCGGCCGAGGTGAAGCTCTTCGAGTGCGAGGCGATGCGGAAGCGATGGCGCGGGGTGAGCTTCTCGCCGGTGTCGAGATTGGCGAGGCCGAACGCATGCTCGGCAACCACCTCGCCGCGATGGACGAAGGCGACCATGACGCCCGGCTGCTGGATTGTGGTGTGCTGGAATTCGATCCAGGAGCCGATGTAGTCGATCGCGGATCGCAGCCACTTGTCCATTGCGCACCGATTTACCAGGAGAGTGTTTGATGCGAGAGGCTAACCGAGAACGCAGAACGGGCACAACCCTGAGGTTGTGCCCGTTCGTCCCATTCGGAGATGCGATGTTCTTAATAGACGAGGGTCGCTCCGGTCGGCTTGTCGAGCGCGGCGGCGAGCGAGCGATATTCGGAGCTGTCGGTGCCGGCGAGCGAGGCGAGCTTGTTCAGGTGATACTGCGCCTGCTCGCGGTTGCCCTGCTCGAGCTGCCAGAGGCCATAATACTGCCAGGTGCGGACGTGGTTCGGATCGTCCTTCAGCGCGAGCTCGTAATAGACCTTCGACGACTGGTAGTCGCCGAGCTTGCGATAGGAGTAGCCGATCAGATTGGCGACGTCGGCGACGTCGTCGCGCTTGAGCGACTTCAGCTGGCCGATCGCGCCGGTGTAGTCGTGATTGTCATAGATCGTGGTGTAGGCGGTGCGATAGGCAGCAAGGAATTTCGGATCGCTGACCGAGGAGCTCTTCTTCTTGCCCTTCTTGGTCGAGGTGTCGGATTTCGGTGGCGAGGAGGGCTCGTCGCTGCCCGCGGCATAGGCGCTGGTCAGCACCGGCGCCGCTGCCAACGACACGGCCACAAGTCCCGGCACAAGAAGCATTGAGAGTTTGCGCATATAAGTTCTCCGGTATGGAACGTGGCGATCCTACACGATTGCCCAAAGACCGGAACACCCATCAGGCAAAAACATTCCCGGCATCATGGCCTAGGGCGGATGACAAACTTGTCATCCAGATGAACGGGAGCCTGCTGTGGGCTTCAGATTGGGTTCAGTGCGAGCCTCATAGGCTCCAACCTACGATCAAAGGGTTGGCGAGAGGGCGCCCGCCTCAAGATCCTTCCAAGAGGAGACCAGCCATGTTGAAGACCATTTCCGCAGCCTTGCTCGCAGCCTCCATGATCGCAGCCCCGGCCTTCGCAGCCGAGACCGCCAAGACCACCACGACCACGCCGGTGATCAAGGCAGACCAGAGCCAGACCAAGGTGTCGACCACCGCCGCGAAACCCGATGCCGGCCTCAAGGCCAACGTCAAGGCTTCGGACGTCAAGGCTTCGGACGTCAAGGCCGATGCCAAGGTGGACACCAAGTCGAAGGCGATGAACGCCAACGCCGCCGTCACACCGGACGAGCACAAGACCGTGCGCAAGCATCGCCACCACCACAAGCATCTGTCAGCGAAGAAGTCGCTGAAGACGCAGCCGAACGTGACCAAGCCGGCGACGATGGAGAAGCGCAGCTAACGACTGAGCCTGCGCGGCGGCGTCCTAGCATTGCCCCGGCCGCCGCGTGAGGAATTCAGGCCCGGCCCGTTCGTCACGCCTTGCGCGAAAGCTCGAGGTGCTGGCGGCGGGCCGGTATGACCATGCTGAAGCCCGCGAGCAACGTCCCAGATTTGGCGGCCGCAAACAAAACCTCGAAAACAACCCCATGCACAGCAGCGGGTCGTAGATAAATCAATGGTTTAAGGGGTGGCGTATTTGCGGATTTTACGAATCTGTTTGACTCGTCGGGCAAAACACCTGTAGACATGCATCATTGCAACCTTGGGGCTGGAACGTCTCCGAGACTGATCGAGCGGAGAGCGTAAGCGGTGCGGCGACTAGCGGAACGCGCAGTGAGCTTGGCGTTGATGCTGGCACTGCCGCTGGCGCTCACGGGATGTTTCGGCAGCGATGGTGACCGTCCAGCCCTGATGCAGGGGACCCAGGCCGGAGGTCCACAACCGTTCCCGGATAATTTCCGTGGCGACACGCTGGCCTTGATGCGCAGCTATCTGAACAATCCCGTCGGCGTGCGTGACGCCAGCATGGCCGAGCCGGCGCAGCGCGAGGTCGGAGGCCGCCAGTTCTACGTCAGTTGCCTGCACTTCACCCCACGCGAGACCGACGGCACCTACAAGGCCACGAGGGAGCGCGCCGTGATCTTCGTCAACGGCCGGGCGGACCGCGTCGTCGATCGCGCCAGCGAGCTGTGCGCGGGCGCGGTTTACGTACCCTTTCCGGAACTTGAAAAGATGACGCGGTAGCGCAAAGCCCACCTTCATCGCTTGGTGATAGGACAAAGCCCGCCGGAGCTGCCGGATCACATTTCGGGGAGCTTTGAACGGAGTGGTTTTGCGTTGCGACTAATCGTTACGGCAGGTTTTGTTTCCGACGGAAAAAACCGTCGGCACGCGCCTGTCGGACGGAACAAAATCGCGTTGTTGCCGCTCTGTCACAGTAACGAACGATCAACGTTCCGGCATCGCCTCGAAGCAACCCAATTCACGCCACGTTGTTTCCTGAGTGTCGAATTGAAAGAACGGGGATAATCATGAAGAGGATTTTGCTGGGCGCGGTTGCCCTGCTTGCGCTGGCTGCGCCGGCTGCCGCAGCCGACATGCAGGCGCGCACCTACACCAAGGCTCCGGCCTACACGCCGCCGCAGGTGATCTACAACTGGACCGGCTTCTACATCGGTGGCCATGTCGGCGGCGCCTTTGCCGGCGACAGCAGCTTCCAGTCGAGCGACGCGCGCTTCCTCGGCGGTGTTCAGGGCGGCTTCGACTACCAGTTCGCGCCCAATTGGGTCATGGGTGTCGAGGCCCAGTATTCCTGGCTGCCGACCAACAACGGCGGCGCTACGTTCCCGCTGGGCACGCAGGTGACCTCCAATACCGACCAGCTCGGCTCGGTGACCGGTCGCATCGGCTACACCTGGGGACCGGCGCTGCTTTACGCCAAGGGCGGTTATGCTTGGCGCAATGGCGGTCTTGGCGTCAATGTCGCCGGCGTCCCGCAGCCCTTCACCGCCACCGGCAACAGCAAGGACGGCTATACCGTTGGCGCTGGCCTCGAATACATGTTCGCGCCGAACTGGTCGGCCAAGGCCGAGTACCAATATTACAACTTCGGCAACACGACGATCACCTCCGGTCCGGCTGACGTCGTCGGCGTCCGCGGCCGGGAGGACGAGCATACCGTCAAGGTCGGCGTGAATTACCGCTTCGGCTGGGGCGGTCCGGCAGCCTCGCGCTACTGACGCGCCACCAGCGGCCCACGACCTGACAAAGGCCGGCTCTCGCCGGCCTTTCGTTTGCCCAGCCCTCGTTCGCAAGTCCTTTGTTTGCATCGCGTCAACCATCTGGCGCGTCATTTGCAGGCAAACGTTCTGGCGGGCGCTTTCTCACGCGCGTCATGGAGCTCGGGTAAAGCAAAAATAATTTTTGCAGCTTACGGAACTCGCGCGCCGGAACGCGTTATATGACAATTACCGGGCTGGTGGGACGACGGACATGCGTATCTTGGTGTCGGCTGTGGTGCTCTCGTGCTTCGTCAGTTTGCCGTGCGCTGCCCAAACAATCCTCAAATCCGAGCCTCTGATGCTGGCACCCTACGAGGTGGCCTTCGTCAAGGACGCCTCGTGCTCCTCCGGTAAGGTGCTGAAGGTCACCGGCGCGATCCGTGGGCTGCATCGCCGGAAGGCCTGCGTGGCTCTGGCGGGCGAGCAGGCGTCACTGGCCACCGCGACCCCCTAAGCTTTTCCTGAGCTCTGGCTTCCCAGCTTCGATTCCTCTTTAGGAATTCAGCTCAAGCTCCATCCTCGCTTGGCGATCAGCCTCGGCCTTGTTCCGGGCCGGGTCCTCGCCCTGTGCGGCCCGGCACGGCTTGATCTCGTAATCGTTGTCGAGCACCCGGCGTGGCCCGGGACGGTTGTCATCCGCGGTTACGTCCACGACGAGGCCACTTCGCTGCGCGAGCCTCCAGACGTCGGACTCGTCAGGATAGGCCTTGCTGATCTGGGCATCGTTGCAGAACAGGGCGTAGGGCATTGTTCCCGCTCCTGGAAAGCGCATTAACGAATTTGACGGGGTAGGGGTTCCGCTCGCCGGTCGATCACGCGGCCGTGATCAGGGCCGCCGGGTCCTGAGTCCTTAACGAGTCCTGAATCCCGAAAAAAAGAATCCACGGGACTCATTTGGCGGAATCAGCGGATGTTTTCGGTCATGACGACGGACCTGAAAACCTCTTGCGGGCACATGCTGCTGCCCCTCACGCTGGCCCTGTTCGGTGCCTGCGCGGCCAATCTCTGGCTAGTGTGGTCCTGGCTTTAGGCCAGCGACGGGAGATCCGGCTTTACTTGTCAGCCGGTGGACGGGAGGAGGGCTCGCGGATGGCGGCCCGCAGTCTGGTCAGGGTGGCCGCGCAATATTCCTCGCGCTCCCGCTCGAACCGCTCCTGATGCTTGCGGAAATTGGCGATGCGGGCCTGTATTTCGGTGCGGACGTCGTGGCTCGCCACCCGGGGCGACGGGAGAGGTAACGGCTGCGGCGGAGCGGCCTTAAGTGGCTCGGTCCCGATGATGGTGTTGACGGGGGCGATCTGCACCGACGCGGCCACTGTCGCCATCGGGATCTCCGGTGGATGCAAGTCATCCTTTTTGCCGGTTACCGATTGGACGAAAGCCATTGTCTGCGCGATCAGCGCGTCGCGTTCCGCGATCCACTTCATGGTGCACCCCTGTTGGCGCCATTCCAGCAAAGCTGGCCGGCCGAATCAAGAAGGTGTTGGGTGGGGGATTGCATATTTTTCCCGGCCGCCCGACAGTGGGGAATGGATGCCAAAGCAGACCATTCAGCCGAAGCCGAGGGCTTGAGGCTCGTCCGCGCGTTCCTATCGCTGCCGCCCGACAAACGGGCGGAGGTGATCGCGTTCGTTGAGGAGTGGGCCCGCGCCAAACGCCGTCCGGAGGAGGGCGCCGACGTCTCGCCGGGGTGAGCGCTAGCGCTCCCGCGGATTGAGGTTGGGCTCGAACGGCGCGCCGACCACCCGAACCGGCGTCGGCGTGGTCCCGTCTATTGCTACCGTTTCAGCCCGCTGCTTTGCCGGAGCCGGCCAGGGAGCCTGTTCGAACAGCGCAACAGCCCCGGCCAACGCGCTACAGCACAGCGTCACCGTGGCCAGCAGAAACATGTTTCGATTTTCTTCCCTGATCCGCATGGGTCGACAACGGCCGACGCCCTTGACCGGTTCCGTCTGACCATGCCCGGATCGCTCCCCAAACTGCCGGCGGGACGCGATCAGGACATGGCCAGGACAAATCTTCAAAGACAAATCTTCAAAACCACGGATCGAGGTCGCCTCACGGCAGCGCAGATCGAGGTTGGGAAGCAAGCCGCCCATCAGCGCAAGCGCGACATGGTCAACCTTGCCGACGGCTTTGAGCGCGCAGCCGGCGAGATCAAGACGGTGGGCGCGGCGTCCACCGAGCTTGAAGCGTCGTCCTCGACGCTGGCCAAGTGCTTTCCACGGCCAAGATGCTGGCGAGCGACAGCAACCGGCTGGGTGGCACAAACTCCGGCGGCACGGCGCCCCGGCAAGCAGCTGATTTATTGCGGAAGCAAGAGGGACATCGCGATCGCGAACAGGAAGCCCGTTGCGACGATCGCCGCGACAGCACCCGCGGTGATCTTGGCGATCTCTCGGCTGGTATAGGGACGCATGGGATGCGCATGCTACCTCATGTTGAACTCTGATCCAATCTGTGGTCAGTAGCCGCGCCCGAAATGCGTGCGGCCAACGTCCATTCCCGAAGGTCGATCCATGAACGAGGATATCAGCGACGGCTGGACCGCGTCCGCGGCTGCTTGGATCGTCGAGCAGGGTGAAGAGGGCGACTATGGTCGCCGCTTCGTGCTGGACGCGCCGATGCGAGCGCGGATCGAAGGGCGCGGCTTCCGCAATGCGCTCGACGTTGGCTGCGGCGAGGGGCGCTTCTGTCGCATCATGCAGCGCGCCGGCATCCGCACCACCGGCATCGACCCGACCGAAGCGCTGCTCGCGCGTGCCATGAAATTGGACCCGCAGGGCGACTACCGGCTTGGCCGAGCTGAAACAATGGAGATCGAAGCGCCATTTGATCTGGTCGTCAGCTATCTCAGCCTGGTCGACATGCCCCATCTCGGTGCGGCGATCGGGAAGATCGTGGCAGCGCTGCGGCCGGGCGGTACGCTGCTGATTGCCAATCTGACCAGCTTCAACACCGCGGGTCCGCCCGACGGCTGGACGCGTGACGGCGACGGCGCCTTGCGCTTCAACATCGATCACTACATGGAGGAGCGGCCGACTTGGGTGACTTGGCGCGGCATCCGAATTCTGAACTGGCATCGTCCGCTCAGCACCTACATGACGCTGCTACTCGATCAGGGGCTCCTGTTGCGCCTTTTCGTCGAGCCGCAGCCCAGCGGCGGCGATCCCGACTGGAATGCCTTTCATCGCCGGGTGCCTTACTTCCACATCATGGAGTGGCAGAAACCGGTTTTGAGGATGGGATGAGATTCGGATGGAACGCATGACCACAGTGTTCACAACGTAATCTTAAGGTCCGGACGATGATCTCCAAGCGCCCACCCGTGCTCGCCCATGAGCGGTTCACCGCCGACCGCGAGAATTTTGTCGGCCTCGATCTGGCCGCGCGGTTCGAGCGCATCGAGATGACCAACCTGTGGGGCGCGGCCAGTTCGGTGTCGGGCCTCGGCTCGGAGAATCCCGCGACCGCAGCAATCCGCGAGGAGCTTCCTGCACTCCTGCAGCAGCTCGGCGCGCGCTCGCTGCTCGATGCGCCCTGCGGCGACGCGGGTTGGATCGGTCGCATCAAGCTGGATCTCGACTACACCGGCATCGACATCGTGCCGTCGCTGATCGCGGCCAATCGCAAGCGCGTGGCTGGCGGTGAGTTGTCAGGCCGGTTTCTCGTTGCCGACATCACGCGCGATGCATTGCCGCGCGCCGATGTCGTTCTGTGCCGGGATTGCCTGGTGCATTTGAGTTTCGACCATATCGTCCGCGCCGTCGCGAACTTTCGCGCCAGCGGCGCGCGTTTCCTGCTGGTCACGACGTTTCCCGAATGGGACGACAATCGCGATTGCGAGGACGGCGACTGGCGGGCGCTGAACATGGAGAAGGCGCCGTTCGACTGGCCGGCACCGCGCGAGCTGATCAACGAGCGTTGCGAAGAGGGCAGTGGCGGCTGGCGCGACAAGAGCCTCGGGCTGTGGCGGCTCGATGAACTGGCCGATCCTGTCCTCACTGCCCGGGGGATATGACGGACGCGGGCGGAACGTCCGTTGCGTGAGTGATTGCCCTCGCGCTATACTTTGGGTTGCATGATGCCGTCTCGCATTGCGGTGACGATGTTGGAGCACGCCATGAGACCGAGTGTTGTCGCCGTCGCCATGCTGGTCTGGTGCTGCGCGCCCGCGTTGGCGCAGCAGGACGGCGCTGCGCTCTACGCAAGCCACTGCGCGCAATGTCACGATGGCGGTGATGGCGAGAGCCGTGTGCCAGGCCGCGGCGCCATGCAGGCGATGTCGTTCGATCATGTGCTGGGAACGCTGACTTCTGGAAGCATGGCGGCGATGGCGAAGGACCGCAGCGACTCGGAACGGCGTGCGATTGCCGCCTTTGTCACCGGCAAGGCCGCGGTGGGCGACAATGCAGTCGATGCGGAGGGACGCTGCACGCAGCAGGTCAATTTCTTTCCGCAAGCGCTCGATGGTCCGCGCTGGAATGGCTGGGGCGTCGACGTTGCCAACAGGCGCTTCCAGTCGGCCGAAATGGCCGGCCTCACCGCGGAAGAGGTGCCGCGCCTGCGGTTGAAATGGGCTTATGCCTTTCCCGGCGCCTCGGTGTCGTTTGCGCCGCCGACCATCGTGGGCGGTCTGCTGTTTATCGGCGGCACTGACCGCAAGGTGCACGCGCTCGACGCGCGAAGCGGCTGCACGAGGTGGACGCTGCCGACCGATGCCGCGGTGCGCGCGGCGATCAGCTTCGGGCCGCTTCCCGGCACCGATCAGTTCGCGATCTTCTTCGGTGACCTGCGCGCCAATGCCTATGCGGTGAACGCACTGACTGGCGCGCTGATCTGGAAGACGAAGGTCGAGGAGCATCCGGCAGCGCGCATCACTGGCGCGCCGACGCTGCATTCCGGCGTGCTCTATATCCCGGTCTCCTCGCTGGAGGAGGCCGCCGGTTCGCAGGCCAGTTACGAATGCTGTACCTTCCGCGGCAGCGTGGTCGCGCTCGAGGCAGTGACCGGCAAGCCGGTGTGGCAGGCCTACACGATCCCCGAGGTGCCGCATCCGACCGGCAAGAATGCGAGAGGCACGCAGCTGTTCGGCCCGTCCGGCGCGGCGGTGTGGTCGGCACCGACGATAGATCCGAAACGCAACGCCGTCTACGTCGCGACTAGCAATTCCTATTCGAATCCACCCGCCGCAACCGCCGATGCGGTCCTCGCTTTCGAGCTTGCGACAGGTAAGCTGCTCTGGAAGCAGCAGGCGACCCCGAGCGACGCCTTCATCGTCGCGTGCTTCGGCGCGGACAAGACCAATTGTCCTGAAGATCACGGGCCCGACCACGATTTTGGCCAGTCGCCGATCCTCGTGACCTTGCGTGACGGCAGGCGCGTTCTTGCCATCGCGCAGAAGTCCGGCGTCGTGCACGCGCTCGATCCTGATGATGGCGGCAAGATCCTATGGCAGACGCGGATCGGGAAGGGCGGTGCGCTCGGCGGCAGCGAGTGGGGCTCGGCCGCCGACCAGGATCGCATCTATGTCGCGAACTCAGACGTGCGGTTCCTGCGCGATGGTACGCGGCGGCTCGATGCCACCCAAGGCGGCGGCCTGTTCGGCCTCGACCTCGCCAGTGGGAAAATTGCGATGGAAGTATCTCCTGTCGCCTGTGGCGATCGCCTCCAATGCAGCCCTGCGCTGTCGGCTGCCGTGAGCCTGATCCCCGGCGTCGTGTTTTCCGGCGGCGTCAGCGGCTTTCTGCGCGCCTACGCGACAGCCGACGGAAAGCTGTTGTGGGAATACGACACGGCGCGAGACTATACGGCGGTGAACGGCGCCCCTGCTCATGGCGGCGCGATCGACGGCCCGGGGCCGATCATCGCCGGCGGAATGCTCTACACCAATTCCGGCTACGGCCAGTGGGGCGGCGTCGCCGGCAACGCACTGCTGGCGTTCGAGGTTGCGAAGGAGTGAGGGTCAGTCCTGGATTGCCCTGCGCTCCAGCCGAGCGACAGAACCTGTCAGCCAACTGAGGAGGAAGAGCTTCGATGATCGATGCCCAATGCAGGTGCGGCGCTCTCGCGCTGTCGCTTCCAGGACCTTCCAGCCTCGTCGTCGCCTGCCACTGCATTGACTGCCAGCGTCGAACCGGCGCGCCGTTCGGGGTCGGTGCGTTCTATCCGGCGGAGGGCGTCACGATCTCAGGGACGTCGAAGGAGTACGTCCGGACAGCCGCAAGCGGCGGCAAGGTCCGCAGCTATTTTTGCCCCGAGTGCGGTTCGACGGTCTATTGGAAAGCGGACAATCTGCCTGCGATGATCGGCGTTGCCCTGGGCGCGATCGCGGTTCCGAACTACCCGGCGCCCATCAGCTCGGTTTTCGAACAGTCGAAACATGCCTGGGTGGAGATATCAGGCGCCGAGCACTTCCAGCAAAGCAGCGCACCGAAGCATTCGAAGTGAGCGTTGCGCGTCAAATTTCGCTCCAAGGCTTCGCGGCAAGATGAATTGACGCCGTTCCCGTGGGTTCCGCCGAGGGTTGGAATTTGCGGCGGTCCCTCTGCTTCGCGTGAGACAATAGCTAGCCGTCCGGATTGGAACGAACGTCACAAAAATTCGTTTGCCGACCGGAGCTAACGATGAATAACGCGGAAATTTTCGAACCTTTCTTGAGGCGGTTGCGGGTCAGCACCGAAATTGATGAAGAGGACGAGGCCGCTATCCGTCATCTGCCAATCACGGTGAAACGGATGGCTGGCGGTCAGCCGGTCGTTTCTCTCGGAGATCGACCTTCGGCGTGCTGCCTTGTCGTTGATGGCTTTATCCTGAGATCAAAGATCGTCGGCAATGGCCACCGCCAAATCATGGCCTTTCACCAACCCGGCGACATCCCCGATCTGCAGGGTCTCTTTCTACATGTGATGGACCATGACGTCAGCACGCTTGGCGATAGCGTTCTCGGCTTCATTCCGCATGCAGCGGTGCGCTCACTGATAAGAAAGCGGCCTAACGTGGCCGAAGCGCTTTGGCGCGATACACTGACCGACGCCGCGATCTTCCGGGAGTGGATTTGCAACGTTGGTCAACGCGAAGCCACAAGCCGCGTGGCGCATCTCGTGCTTGAGCTTTACACCAGATTGAAGGCGATCGGTCGAGCGGACGGCCTGTCCTTCGACTTTCCGGCCTCTCAGGCACTCCTCGCCGACGCCGTCGGCACGAGTGTGGTCCATATGAATCGCGTCGTTCAGCAGCTACGTGCTCAGCGCGTGTTGGACCTGGAGCGGGGAAGAATATCGATCCTTGATGAAGCCAGGTTGCGCGAAATAGCAGACTTCGACGTGCTTTACCTTCATCTCAATCCGTCGCTCTGAGCCATGAAGTTCTACTTCGATATCAAGGACGACTTTTTCGCTGCGGTCGACGAGGATGGGGTGGATTTGCCCGGCCCGGAAGCCGCCGAAAAAGAGGCGATCGCAATGGCGACCTCGATTGCCAGAGACGTTGCGTCGGCAAAGGGGGCGCAGGTCCTCATTATAGTCAGGAACGAGAAGCACCCGCTGCTCGAGTTGAGTGTAACGGTCGCCCGGATAGCTCTGACGTGATTGCGTGGGAAATCGATTCTAGCTGTCGTTAGACGGAGGAGTGCCCCGATCTATCAGGCCGCGGTGTCGGCTAAATCGGTGGTGCCGGCTGAGGGGATTGAACCCCCGACCTTCGGTTTACAAAACCGCTGCTCTACCGCTGAGCTAAGCCGGCGACGCCTGGAGAAGCGCAGGGGCCGGCGTACGCCGGGGCCCTCCGCCCGTGCGCGCCGCAATACCAGACTTGACTGGAAAGTGCCAGAACCCGCGATCCCCGATGCAGACATGAATCAGGCGGCCCCGAGGGCCGCCTGATCTGTCGCGTTCGGTTCAAACCGCTTTACTGGCAGATGTGGCGGTTGCCGTCTTGGCCCTTGAACCAGGTGCCGGGCGTGCAGACGAAGCCGTTGCGCTGGGCGTAGGTGCGGGTGTCCCAACCGCGATTGTCCCAGCCGCGGTTATCCCAACTGTTGTCGTAGGCGAAGGCATCGTTCGTGGCACGGAACGGGGCAGTTGCAATCGCGCCCGCAGTCCCGATGGCTGCGCCGGCCACGCCAGCGGCTGTTCCGACCGCGCCGGCGGCGACGTCGGTCGGCCAGAAGCCGGTGCGGCTCCTGTTCCAGTCGTTATTCCAGTCGCCGTTGGTGGTCTGGCGATAGGACACGCGACGATGCCGATAGCCGCTGTCGGTGTACGGATTTCCCGGTCCGACGTTCTGGCAGTTGGCGTTGGGGAATTGCGCCGCGCAACGGCCGGGATTGGTGATCACGGCCTGCGCCATGGCAGAGCCTGCCACCAGGGTCGCCGCAATCGCCGTGGCTCCGAGAAGTTTGACGTTCATGATTGTTTGGCTCCCGTTTTGTTGACGGGGGCTAAACGCCGAAGACGCCGGACGTTCCGCTGAAGCCGCGGATTTTCGTCGGCGACAGTCAAACGGAAGTGAGCACGGTCCATGGTTCCGGACTGCAGGGTCCGGCGGCGTTAATGCTTCGCTAGTTCGCTTTGGCGCATTTGAGCGGCGCGGAATCCTTACACATTAGGCTTACCGGCAATTGGTGAGAGGGCCTTAACCCTCTCTGCGCCGCCATCGGGTAGGTTGTCGCCGAATAAATGGGGTCCTCTCATGCGCGCTGTGGCGCTCGCGGCCTTTCTGATCGGACTGCCCGCGACGGCGTTTGCCGGCGGCGGCTTCGATATCGTCGTTCCCGGTCGCCCCGGCGTGCCCATCATCATCAACAACATCGACGCGTCCTATGCCGTGATCGAGGGGACCTGGGGCCTGGGGAAGAACGTCCAGGTGCAGCCCACGATTTATGGCGGCCGCTATGTCGCCGAGCGCCAGCCCACCGACGTCGGCCATTACTATCCGACGCTGGGCCTGCGGCCCGGCTATGGCCGGCTCGAGGTCGAACCGCCCGCGAACCGCAAATTGCCCAAGCCGCCCGATAGCTATCACCAGAGCTGGGGCGCCCAATCGGCGCCGCTGCCGCCGCAGATGGACGTGCCCGTCAATCCGCCGCCGGTGATTCTCGCGCCCGAGATCAACGACCAGCCGCGGCGTCCTCGGCCGCGGCCGCGTGCAGAGATGCCCGGCAAGCCGCCGGGTTAAGAAACGACAAAATCCAAAAAACGGAAATCAACAGGAGAGAGTAATGCGTCAGATGATTTCGGGACTGGTCGCGGCGGCTGCCGTGATGTTCGCCGCCACCGCGCCCGCTGCGGCCTGCGGCTTCGATCCGTGCCAGCCGGTCGCGCCGGTCTATTCCGGCTGTAACACCGGCTGCGGCGGTTATGGGGCCGGCTACAGCTACGGCTATGGCGCCTATGAGCGTCTCGCCGAGCCCACCACGCAATATTATCACGTCAACCAGGGCCCGACCTACACCGGCCCGGGCGCCTTCGCGCCGTATCCGACCTACCGTGAGGACGCGGTGGTTGCGCCCGCCAATTACGGCTACGGCCGTGGCTACGGCTATGGGCACGGCTATGGCTATCGCGCTGCCGCGGTCGAAGCGCCGGCCGCCTATCCCTACCGCCGCCCGTATTACCGTCCGTATCGCTACGGCTACGGCCCGCGCGCCGGCTATCTGCCGCGCACGCATTACGGCTACGGTCCGCGCTACGGCTACGCCCCGCGCCATGCGCCGTACTATGGCGGCCACCGCGTGCTGCGCCGCTATTACTGATCGCTTGATCGGTTGAGCCGACGAGACGCCCGTCCGCGACGCGGACGGGCGTTTTGTTTTGTTACCGCTTCATCAGCCCGAGCCGGCTCGCGCCGACATAGAGCGAGAGCACGGCGGCATTCGAGACGTTGAGACTCTTGATCTCTCCCGGCATGTCGAGCCGCGCCACGACGCTGCAGGTCTCGCGTGTCAACTGCCGCAGGCCCTTGCCTTCCGCGCCCAGAACCAGCGCGAGCGGCTCGCGCAGGGTGAGCTCGGAGAGATCCGCGCTGCCTTCACTGTCCAGCCCGACAGTCTGGAAGCCGAGCTCGTTCATCGTGGTCAGTGCGCGGGCGAGGTTTTGCACCGTCACCATCGGGACCAGCTCCAGCGCGCCGGAGGCGGCCTTGGCCAGCACGCCGGTCGCTTCCGGACTGTGACGCGCGGTGGTGACGATCGCCTTCACCGCAAAGGCGGCCGCCGAGCGCAGGATGGCGCCGACATTGTGCGGATCGGTGATCTGGTCGAGCACCAGCACCATGCCGTCCTGCTCCAAATCCTCGATGTCGGGCGAGGGCAGGGGATCGGCCTCGGCGAGCAGGCCCTGGTGCACGGCGTCGGGCGACAGCAGCCGGTCGATCTCCTGGGGCCGGACGATCTCGGGCGCGACCGGGATCGCGATGTTCTCGTCCGCCAGACGCCTTGCGGCGTTCTCGGTCAGCGTCAGCTTGCGGATCTGCCGCTGGGGGTTGGCGAGCGCCATGGAGACGGTGTGCCAGCCATAGAGGATGACAGGCCCGTCGGTGTCCGAATCGCGATCGCGACGGGCCGGACGACCGGCCGATTTTCCGGGCCTGTTGAAGGGCTTAGACCCGCCGCGGGGGCCCCTCGGGTTGAATTTTCGATCCTTCATGGGCTCGCTTGTGTCACGGGTCCCGGAATATGGCAATTTGGGTGGTGTCGGGGGCGATTTTAGCTGTTCGCCTCGGTTGACTTTACCCCACCGCTTCGCCGATAACCGCGCCCGGTCGCGCCCCCATCCGGGCTGTCGCGGCCTTCACGTTCCATGGCCGTCTTCGGTCGCCGGCAAGGTCCGGCCCGATTGTGCTGCCGTCGAGCGGGGGAGTGTCCCGAGTGGCAAAGGGAGCTGACTGTAAATCAGCCGCCTTATGGCTTCGCAGGTTCGAGTCCTGCCTCCCCCACCATCCTGCTTCGCGCTGACGCGCTTCGCAGGATTTGCAGCCTTTTACTGCGCGAAGCAGGATGCCCTCCGAAGCCTAGGCGAAGGGGGGCGGCGTCATGCACTATGTCTATCTTCTGGAGAGCGAACTTTTCGTGGGCCAACGCTATATTGGGCTGACGAAGGATCTCAAGCAGCGGCTAGCCGATCACAACGGGGGTAAATCGCCGCACACGTCTAAGTACGGTCCGTGGCGACTGGTGACCTATGTGGCCTTTTCCGACATCGAGAAGGCTAGAGCCTTCGAGCGCTATTTGAAATCCGGTTCGGGCCACGCCTTCGCGAAGAAGAGACTCTGGTGAGCGAAGGCGAAGACGCACTGAAGCGGATCCGATCGCCTCACCCCACCATCTCCCGCACCATCGGCACCACCTTCCGCCCGTAGAGCTCGATGCTCTTCATCAGCTTGCCATGCGGCAGCGGGCCCGCCGAATACTTCAGCTGAAACCGCGAAATGCCGAGCGCCTTTGCCGTCTTGGCGATCTTGCGCGCGACCGTCTCCGGCGAGCCGACATAGAGCGAGCCGTGCTCGGCCTCGTTCACGAACTCGTCGCGGCCCATCGGTGGCCAGCCGCGTTCCTTGCCGATGCGGTCGCGCATCGCCTTGTAGTCGGGCCACAGCTCCTCGCGCGCCTGTTCGTCGGTCTCGGCGACATAGCCTGGCGAGTGCACGCCGATCGGCTGTGCCGGGCGGCCGAACTCCCTGAACGCGCGATGATAGAGCTCGACGAAGGGCGCGAAGCGCGCGGGATCGCCGCCGATGATCGCGAGCATCAAGGGCAAGTCGTAATGCGCCGCGCGCACCACCGATTGCGGACTGCCGCCGACGCCGATCCAGGTCTTGAGCGTGCCGTTCTCGACCGGGGGATAGACCAGCTGCCCGTTCAGCGGCGGACGCAGCTTACCTTCCCAGGTCACCGGCTTCTGCGACAGCAGTGCCGCGAACAGATCGAGCTTCTCCTCGAACAGCGCCTCGTAAGCCCGCAGGTCGAAACCGAACAGTGGAAAGGACTCGGTGAACGAGCCGCGGCCGAGGATCACCTCCGCACGTCCGTTCGAGAGCGCGTCCAGCGTGGCAAAGCGCTGGAAGACGCGGATTGGATCGTCCGAGCTCAGCACCGTCACGGCCGAGCCGAGATGGATCCGCCTGGTCCGCGACGTGATGGCGGCCAGCACGGTCTCAGGGGAGGAGATCGCGAAGTCGGCGCGGTGATGCTCGCCGAGGCCGATGAAGTCGAGGCCGAGCTCGTCGGCGAGCACCGCCTCGTCGACGACGTTGCGGATCACCTGTGCGTGCGGAAGCATCGCGCCGGAGGCGTCCCTGGTGACGTCGCCAAAAGTGTCCAGTCCGAATTCGAGCGGTGCGGTCATTGATGAGGTCTCTGCGGGCGCGGCTTGCGCGCCTGTCACTGGGGGAGGGGATTGCTTTGGTTGGAGCTAAGCAGCAGGGACTGGCGCGCAATGCTGCTTCGAGAAACCCATTGTTTCCCTTTTTCGTGGTGTCGGGGCGCCCGCCGCCCGCGCCTCAGTCCGACCTGGCGAACATCTCGACCAGCGTGTCGCGCAGCCAGCGCTGCGCCGGTACGGTGTCGTTGCGCTGGTGCCAGAACAGCCTGACGATGCGCGGCGGCGCCTTGAGCGGAAGCGGCACGGCGTGCAGGAACGGCGCGTGCCGGGATTGCGAGCGCAGATCGCTCGGCAGCACGGCGATCAGGTCGGACTGGCGCACGATTTCGTAGGCGGCGCTATAGTGATTGACGGTCGCGACCACGTTGCGCGACAGCCCGCGCGAGGCGAGGAAGAGGTCGTAGGACGGCAAGGTCTTGCCGGCGAGGCTCACATCGACATGCCCCGCGTTGAGGAAGCTGCGCGTGCTCAGCCGCTTCATCGCGGCGAGCGGATGGCTGCGCCGCATGAAGCAGGCGTAGTCGACGGTCCACAGCGAGCGCGAGCGGATGGCGGCCGGCTGCTGCGCCTCGTTGACATAGACGCTGAGGACGCAATCAACGCGATTGTCCTCGAGCTGGTCGGCGATCTCCAAAATGGTGTTGGGAACGGTGTGGATTCGCGCCTTGGGCGCGACCTTGCCGAAATGGTTCAGCAGGTTTGGCATCACCAGCGAGGCGACGTAATCCGACATCGACAGGCTGAACTCGGTCTGAGCACGGTGCGGATCGAACACCTGCTCGTCGAGCGCGCCGCGGACGGTTTCGAGCGCTTCGCCGATCGGCTCCCACAGCACCACGGCGCGCTGGGTCGGACGGATGCCGGTGCCGGACCTGACGAACAGGGCATCGCCGAGCGCGTCCCGCAGGCGTGCGAGCGCGTTGCTGACGGCCGGTTGCGTCATTAGAAGCGCGTTGGCGGCGCGCGTGACGCTGCCCTCGGTCATCAGGGCCTCGAACACTTTCAGCAGGTTGAGGTCGAGCGAGCGAAACGACAGAACATTCACCCCAGTGATGTACTAGATCATGATTATAAATTATGACGATAATATCTCCTTGTCTATGGTTCCCCCCGGGAATGAGCGGAGTGCCGGGCCGCCAGACAGAGGGGGACTTTCATGTCGATGATCTCGGCGCGGATCGAGCGCCTTCCATTCGCACGCTTCCACAAGCATCTGCTGCTGATGGGCGGGCTCGGCTACATGTTCGACGCGATGGACGCAGCCGTGCTGGCGTTCATCCTGCCGGTGCTGCGCACGACCTGGAATCTGTCGAGCGTCCAGATCGGCGTGCTCGGCAGCAGCACCTATATCGGCTTCCTGTTCGGCGCGCTGCTGGCGGGCACGCTGGGTGACCTGATCGGCCGTCGCGCGGTGATGATGTCGGCGCTGGCACTCTATTGCGTCGCATCCATCGTCAGCGCTGCGGTGAACGACTGGTCGTCCTTCTTCGCCGCGCGCGTCGTCGCGGGCATGGGCACCGGCGCGGAGAGCGCGATCATTGCGCCCTATCTGGCGGAATTCGTCGCACGGCGTTACCGCGGCAGCTTTACCGGCGCGCTGGCCGGATTCTTCTCCATCGGTTTCGTCGCGGCGGCCTTGCTCGGCTATTTCATCGTGCCCGCCTCTGAGAACGGCTGGCGCATCGTTCTGGTGATCACCGCGGTGCCGGTCGTCATGCTGCTGTGGTGGCGCAGGGCGCTGCCGGAATCGCCGCGCTGGCTGGAAAGCCGGGGCCGGGAGAAGGAAGCCGCAGCCGTGCTGGACAGGATCGAGGCCGGATTTGCGAGCCAAGGCCATGTCCTGCCGCAACCGGTCGTCGAAATCACGGCGCCTGCCGTGACTGGTGGGACGCTGCTTGCCAATTTCGCCGCGCTCCTCGCCGGCCGCCAGGCGCGCATCACCATCATGACCTGGATCATGTGGCTTACGATCACGTTCAGCTACTATTCCTTCTTCGTCTGGATCCCCGGCCTTCTGGTCCAGGACGGCATGAGCATCACCAAGAGCTTCGCCTATTCGATCGCGATCTATTGCGCGCAAATTCCCGGCTATTTCAGCGCTGCGTACTTCAACGAGCGCATCGGCCGGCAGGCGACGATTGCCTCCTACATGGTGCTCGGCGGCGCCAGCGCGCTTGGACTTGCATTCGCGCAGAGCGATCAGCACATCATGGTCGCCGGAATCTTGCTGTCCTTCTTCATGAACGGCACCTATGCGGGGGTCTATGCCTATACCGCCGAGGTATTTCCGACGGCCGTCAGAACCACCGGCGCCGGGCTCGCCTCCGCGATCGGCCGCATCGGTGCGATCGTCTCGCCGATCCTGGTCGGCTATCTCTATCCCAATTTCGGCTTCGCCGGCGTGTTCGGCCTCACCACGAGCGTGCTGCTGTTAGGCGCGCTCACCGTGGTGCTGATGGGCGTGCCGACACGCGGCCGTTCGCTGGAAGAGATCGCGGCAGGCGAAGTCGCATGAGGGAGACGAAACACCGATCCGATCCGCTGCTCTGCGCGGTGGCGGCCGCGCAGGGCAGGGCGGATCAGCCGGATGCCCTGTACTCGGCGCTGGACGGCGCCCTGAAGTCGGCGATCGGGCACAAGCTGTTCACGATCCTGACCTATGACGACGACACGAGGGAAGCCGCGCGGGTGTATTCCAATCTGCCCGGACCTTACCCCGCGGGCGGCCGCAAGCACCTGGCGCCGGGGCCGTGGACCGAGGCCGTGCTCGACCGCGGCGAGGCCTATATCGGCCGCACCCGGGACGATCTGCGCGAGGTGTTTTCCGATCACGAGCTGATCGCTTCGCTCGGCTGCGAGAGCGTGCTCAACATGCCCGTGCGCTGGCGCGGGCGCACGCTCGGCTCGCTCAATCTGCTCCATGAGGCAGGCTGGTACGGCGAGGACGATGTCGCTGCGTGTCTCCCATTCGCCCAGCTCGCCTTGCCCGCGCTGCTCATCCAGTCCTGATAAGACAGGAAGTCGTCATGTCCCGTGTGCTCTTCAAGAACGCCGCTCTGCTCGATCCGCTTCAGCCGGACCTCCTGGAGGGACATCACATACTGGTCGAGGACGGTCTGATCAAGGAGGTCTCCGATCGGCCGCTCCAGGTGGAAACCGACCGCACCGTCGATCTGAAGGGCAAGACGCTGATGCCCGGCCTGATCGACCTGCATGTGCATGCGATCGCCGTCGAGCTCAATCTGGCGCAGCAGGTGCACATGCCGAACGTGCTGGTGACGCTGCGCTCGACGCTGCTGCTGCGCGGCATGCTGCGGCGGGGCTTCACCACCGTGCGCGACGCCGGCGGCGCCGGCCATGCGCTGAAGCAGGCGATCGAGACCGGTCTCACCGACGGTCCGCGGCTGTTCGTCTCGGGTCGTGCGCTCAGCCAGACCGGCGGGCACGGCGACATGCGGGCCCGCTCGGATTACCTCGCCAGCGACGCACCGTGCCCCTGCTGCGTGCGTGTCGGCGCGCTGGCGCGCGTTGCCGATGGTGTCGACGGCGTGCGCAAGGCCGCGCGCGAGGAGCTCCAGATGGGCGCCGACCAGATCAAGATCATGGCTTCCGGCGGCGTCGCTTCACCGACCGATCCGGTTGGCGCCTTCGGCTACTCCGAGGACGAGATCCGCGCCATCGTCGAGGAGGCGCGCGGGCGTCAGACCTATGTGCTCGCCCACGCTTACACCGCTGCCGCGATCGAACGCGCGGTGCGCTGCGGGGTGCGCACCATCGAGCACGGCAATTTGGTCGATGCTCCGACCGCGCAGCTGATGGCCGAGAAGGGCGCCTATGTGGTGCCGACGCTCGCCACCTACGAGGCGCTGGCTAACGAGGGTGCCCAATATGGCCTGCCGCCCGAAAGCGTTGCCAAGATCGCCGATGTCCGCGACGCGGGCCTGCGTTCGCTCACGATCTACCGCGACGCCGGCGTAAAGATGGGGTTCGGCAGCGACCTGCTCGGACCGTCGCAGCGTCTGCAGAGCGACGAATTCCGCATCCGCGCCGAGATTCTCGGTCCGCGCGCCGTCATCGCCAGCGCGACATTGGTCGGCGCCGAGGTCCTCGGCATGGAGGGCAAGCTCGGCCGCATCATGCCCGAAGCCATTGCGGACCTGCTGGTGGTCGATGGCAATCCGCTCCGCGACGTGGCCTGCCTGCTCGGCCAGGGCGAGCACATCCCGATGGTGATGAAGGCAGGCAAGGTCCAGTTCGACCGGCTGGGGGCGCGTAGCTAATCCTATTTCGAGATGCGCACGACCATCTTGCCAAGCGCCCCGCGCGTCTGCATCGTCCTGAACGCTTCCCGGAAGTCATCCAGCGCGAAGATGCGACCGACCATAGGCTTCAGCTGGCCCTCGACCAACCAGGCCGTCAGCTCCGACATCAGGCGCTTCTGCACCTCGGGCTCGCGGATTGGAAGCTGCGCGAGGTCGACGCCGAGCAGGGCGCCGCCCTTCAGCAGTGGCAGGTTGAATGGCAATGCCGGGATCGCGCCGGCGGCAAAACCGACCACGAGATGACGGCCGCGCCAGGCGATGGAGCGAAAGGCCTGTACCGAGACTTCGCCGCCGACGGGGTCGAAGATCACGTCTGCGCCGCGTCCTGAGGTCAATTCCTTCAGCGTGTCGCGCCAGTTGGTCTGCGTGTAGTCCACCACAGCGTCGGCGCCGTGCTGTCGCGCGAACGCGCGCTTGTCTGGTGTCGATGCCGCTGCGATCACACGGGCGCCGAGCAGCCTGCCAATCTGGACGGCCGCGATTCCCGTGCCGCCCGCTGCGCCCAGCACCAGAAGCTGTTCGCCTGCGCCGAGCGACGCGCGCGCACTCAGCGCATAGAGGGCGGTCAGGTAATTGGCACGAAACGAAGCGGCGACCTCCGCCGCGACGCTGTCCGGCAGGGGATAGAGCGCTTCGGGGGGGACGACGATCTCTTCGGCAAGCGCGCCCGAGCGCGTCATCCCCATTACGCGCATCCCGGGTTGATAGCCGCCCGGTGCGCCGGGGGCTTCGTCCACGATGCCTGCGAATTCGGTTCCGGGAATGAAGGGCAGGGGATCCTTGGTCTGATAGCGCCCCTCCATCTTCAAACCGTCAACAAATCCGATTCCTGCAGCCTCTACCCGGACACGCAGCTGTCCGGGCCCGATGCGTGGAGACGGAACGTCCTTCAGGGCGATTTGATCGATCGGCGCGTATTGCTCGACGACGACGGCTTTCATGTCGGACCTCTGTTGTCCAGTTATGCTGACAGGTCTCGACACCAGCCTCTTGTGTCTTACCGCCACATTCCGCGCATCCGCGCCCTGATGTCGACCTTCGGCCCTTGCGCCGCCGTGCGGGCCGCGCTTGCCCCAGCCTTCGGCCAGGCGGTGCGCTCGAACAGATAGACCAGCGGCTCCGGGATGAAGCGGGTGCGCGAGGCGTAGACGTGGCGGTCGCCCTTGGCTTGCTGGCCGTGGGTGAAGAAGCGCTGCGGCACCACGAGGTGCAGGTCGTCCTTGGCGCGCGTCATCGCGACATAGAGCAGGCGGCGTTCCTCCTCGAGCTCGGCGCTGGTGCCGGCGCCGAGATCCGACGGCATGCAGCCGTCGACGACATTGAGCACGAATACCGATTTCCACTCCTGGCCCTTGGCGGAGTGGATGGTGGAGAGGATCAGATAGTCCTCGTCGCGCAAGGGCGGCCCGGATTTGTCGCTGGCAGCATCCGGCGGGTCGAGCGTGAGCTCGGTCAGGAATTTCTCGCGCGAGGCATAGCCACTCGCGATCTGCTCGAGCTGCATCAGGTCGGCGCGGCGCGTCTCCGAATCCTCGTGGAGGCGATCGAGATGCGGTTCGTACCAGAGCCGCACGCGTTCGAGATCGGCCGGCCATTCCGAATAGCGCAGATTTTCGATGGTGCGGACGAAGTCGGTCCAGTCCGCGCCGGTGCGCGGCGGCACCGGGAGCTGGCCGAGCGCGGCGAGCGGATCGGAGCTCTCCGCCATTTGATCGAGCACGCGCTGCGCCGTCGCGGGTCCGATGCCCGGCAACAGATGCAGGATGCGAAAGCCGGCGACGCGGTCGCGCGGATTTTCGGTGAAGCGCAGCAGCGCCAGCACGTCCTTGACATGCGCGGCATCGAGAAATTTCAGCCCGCCGAACTTGACGAACGGGATGTTGCGGCGGGTCAGCTCGATCTCCAGCGGGCCCGAATGCGAGGAGGTCCGGAACAGCACTGCCTGGTGCTTCAGGAGCGCGCCTTGCTCGCGGTTGGCCAGCACTTCCTCGACGATGTAACGGGCCTGGTCGGTCTCATCGTGCACGGTGACGAGCTGCGGCTTTTGCGCGGAGCTGCGGTCGGTCCAGAGGTTTTTTGTGAAGCGCTCGCGCGCCAGACCGATGACGCCGTTCGCCGCCGCCAGCACGGGTTGCGTCGAGCGGTAATTGCGGTCGAGCGTGATCATCTCGGCGCGGGGCGAGAAGCTCTGCGGAAAATCCAGAATGTTGCGGACCGTGGCGGCGCGGAACGAATAGATCGACTGCGCGTCGTCACCGACGACGGTGAGGCCGCGTCCGTCCGGCTTCAGCGCCAGCAGGACCGAGGATTGCAGGCGGTTGGTGTCCTGATATTCGTCGACCAAGACGTGATCGAAGCGGCCGCCGATTTCTTCCGCGATCAGCGCATCGCTCATCATCTGCGACCAGTAGAGCAGCAGGTCGTCGTAATCCAGCACGTGCTGGGCCTGCTTGGCCTCGACATAGGCCGCGAACAGGCCCTTCAGCTCGGCCGCCCAGCCTGCGCACCAGGGATAGTGCGCCCCCAACACCTTCTCAATCTCCATCTCGGCATTGACGCAGCGCGAGTAGATCGACAGGCAGGTGCCTTTGGCGGGAAAGCGGCTCTCCGTCTTCGACAATCCGCGCTCGTGCCGGACCAGATTCATCAGGTCGGCGGAATCCTCGCGGTCGTGGATGGTGAAGGCAGGATCGACGCCGATCCGCTCGGCATATTCGCGCAGCAACCGTGCGCCAATGCCGTGGAACGTGCCGGCCCAGCTGAGCGCGTCGCGCATGATCGCGGCATTGTTCTCGCCGAGCACTTTTCGGGCGATGCGCTCGACCCGGCCGGCCATCTCGGCCGCGGCGCGGCGGGAAAACGTCATGAGGAGGATGCGGCGCGGATCGCTGCCCGCGACGATCAGATGCGCCACGCGGTGGGCCAGCGTGTTGGTCTTGCCGGAGCCCGCACCGGCGATGACGAGCAGCGGCGCGCCCACGGTCGCACCATCGGCCACGCCATGCTCCACGGCGCGGCGTTGCTCCGCATTGAGCGTGTCCAGATATGTCGCCACGAATCGCCCCGGTGAAACAGCCAGAGTCGGCGATCCCGCTGCGAATCGCAATGCGTCTGGACGGGACCGATGTTAAGACCTAGGGACAAGACGGCCCAAGGTTCCATTCCGAAAAGCGCCACCCGGCATGACCGAGCTCAAATCCGACCAGTTCGAGATGCGACGGCTGGAATCGCTCAGCAACACCATCTTTGGCGTCGCCATGACGCTGCTCGCCTACGATCTGCCTAGGGCCGCGGTCTTCACCAGCGCGCCGGACTGGAACGATCTCGCCCGGGTTTATTCCGGCAAGCTCGCGGGTCTTGCGCTCAGCTTCATCATCGCCGGCGTGTTCTGGATCAGCCATCACCGGCGGCTGGCGCGCCAGCCCGTCGGCAGCCGCGGCGCGGTGATCCTCAATTTGTTCTTCCTGCTGTCGATCGTGCTGCTGCCGGTGACCAACGGCCTCTACACCAACTACGCCACGAGCAGTGCGGTCGCCGTGCTCTACGGCCTGCACCTGACTGCAATCGCCGGCCTCAATGCCTGGCTGTGGTGGAGGATCTTGGGCGGCTGGCGCCAGGAGATCATGGCCTCGTTGTTTCCGCTGCTGGTGTTCATCCCGGGCACGGTCGTTGCGGCGTTCGCGCCGCAAGTCGCGCCGTTCGTGTGGTTCATCGCCTTCGGCGGGCTGCTGATCCAGCGCTTCTATGTCGGGCCCACCGGGACGGACAATTAGGCCTGCCGTTCATTCGCCGGAGGGCGTCGCGCCGAACCCGTCGGCCGGCACGTAAAGCTTGACCGGGCGGATTTCGTAGACCGCTGAGGGATTGACCTGGCGCAGCGTTCGCGCCGCCGCGATCGCCTCCTCTTCCGTGTCGTACTCGGCGAGGTGGAAGCCCAGAAGCTGCTCCTTGGTCTCGGCAAATGGGCCGTCCAGCACGACCCCCGCGCCGGGGCCGCGCAAGGTGCGGGCCTTTCGGGTCTCATCCAGGCGGGCGGCCGGGCCAAAATGCCCGCTTGCCCGGAGGGGAGCCTGAACCTCGATGACCTTTGCCACGACCGCGGCGTCCTTCTCGGGCGTCCAGGACAAGATCTCGTCTTCCACGTGATAGGCCAGGATGGCGTAAAGCATCGTCACCTCGTTGATTTTCGCTGCGCGCGTCCAAAGGACGTATCACCACCGTCGCAGCCGACAATGGGGCTGCGGAAAATATTGCGTCGCGGGTGCGGCGACGAAACCTTCCCGAAACCCGATTGCGGCCGAAAGGTGTGAACGCCGCGCGAAATCGGCGCGACTGATTGCCACCAAGAGCACTTCGGAGGCGGCCATGTCGACCATCAAGATCATCTGCGACGCGCGTCGGACGGGAAAGTCGGAGCTTGCGGATCTGCACGACCAGAGCGGCCACCATCGCTATTACGACAGCTCGGCCGAGAGCGGCGGCGAGCGCATCGTTGAAAGCCGGCGCGGCAAGCGCCCGCGCGCAATGAACGTTTGCGGCTTCTAAGCCCAATGCTTGCGAAACAGCCTGCGACCATGAACGTCGTGCAGATATCGATCGCCGCGATGCCGTTCCTGCTCTCGCTCGCGAGCAGGTCCGGCAAGGCGATGGCGCCAAGCCTGCTGGCGGGCATCTTCACCGTGCTTCTCGGCAGCGAGCCGCCGCGGGCGGCCATGGCCTGGTGCGTCGGGCTGTTGATCGCGGCGGTTGCGGTGCGGGAGCGGACTCGCACGACCTGACCGCGTGTCACATCCCGCTCAGCACCTGCTTGATCAGGGTTTCCCGCAACCGGGCGATTTCGCCGCTCGCCTCCATCTGCTCGATCATCCTTCCGACCTTCGGCACGAGATCGCGATGCCGTTCATGCAGATGGTGGTAGATGCTGATGCGCTCGAGGGGTGGTGAGAGCGGATGGATCCTGGCCTGGAGATTGAGCTTCCTCACCGCAGCCAACCCGCTGAAGAGGTCGGTGACCATCACGTCGATGCGGTCGGCGTCGAGCATCTTGACCATGTTGTCGAGGCTTGTCGTCGCCGTGACCCGGGTCATGCCGCGCGTACCGGCTTCCGACGAGCCGACGCCGCGTACGATGCCGATGCTGTAGTCCCTAATTGAATTCCAGCCGGCGACGTCGAACTGCAGTTTCGTGGTGAAGACAGTAGGCTCGATGTAATTGATCGCAGGTGTCACCTGGATCAGCGTCGGATAGTCGCGAGAGAGCGTTCCGATCCGCTGGACCTCGCCGTCGACCTCGCCGGTGCTCGACAGCGCGAGCGCGCGCTTGCCGGGCACATCCTCGAATTCGAGCTTGATGTTCAGCCGGGCATAGACCGCGCGGAGCATCTCGCCGCCGACATATTGATCGGGGATATCGGCGATGCGCGCCAGCCTGATGACCTCTTGCGCCTGCGACGGGCCTGCCGCGAGCAGCAACAGGCAGACCACGACTATCCGCCTCATGACGCATCTCCCTGGCCATGCCTCTTGGGCGTGCCCTGCTACCATCGGATTCCGGTGCCGCGATCTACCGGAGATGGCGGCTGCGCCGGTCCGCAACGTTGAGAGCGCGTTCCCGCTGTATGGCGGCTCCGGACTTTCACCGATGTCATTCTAGCACGCGAGGTGGTAGTTTGCCTGGGAAGCCTGCTGCTGGGCGCAAGATATGACCCCGTCGAGCTCAAGCCGCCCAAGGGCCAACAGGATCATCGGCCGACAAGATCGCCACGTGTATCGCGTGCTGAGGCAGCGCCTCAACCGTTCACCTGCTCGCGGCTGCGATCGGTAAGCTGAGCAGGTGCCGCCATTTTCGAGGACATGGTGCATGGGCGACGCAGGTGACGATGATATCAAGCGTGGCCGCGCCATTGCGCCGGCGGCTTCGAAGCAGGATTTGACCGGCATCGGCGCCCCGTTCGCGCCTCCGATGTTCGCGGCGCTCCTGTCGCGGATCTTCAACTGGTCGCGCAGCGGCGTCGGGCCTCGGCTGCTTGCCGCCGTGCTGCTGTTCTCATCGGTCGTGACGCTGACCCTGACCGCGCTCCAGCTCTATCTGGATTACAATCGTGAGGTCGGACTGATTGAGACGCGGCTCGACGAGATCGGCCGCAGCACTACGGGCAGCCTCGGAGAGAGCCTGTGGAATCTCGACCAGAACCAGCTCAAGCTCCAGCTCGATGGCATTCTGCGGCTGCCCGACATCCGTGCGGCGGAGGTCCGCGAGATCGCCGATCGGCCCAATCCGATCCGCGTGGAAGTCGGCGAGCGAAACACTCGTTCGATCATGACCCGGGAGTTTCCGCTGAGCACGATGGTGCAGGGGACCTCGCGTGCCATCGGCACGCTCCGGGTCGAGGCGACGCTGACCGACGTCTATCAGCAATTGTTGAACAGGGCCCTCGTCATTCTGGCAAGCCAGGCGGCAAAGACGTTCCTCGTCTCGTTGTTCATCATCTACATGTTTCATCTGCTGGTGACCCGGCATCTCGTCGCGATCGCCGAGTACGTCGGCAAGTACAGCCTCGGCCGGCCGCCGCCGCCGCTGCGCCTGGAGCGCCGGCCGCCTGACGAGGCCGACGAGCTGGACAAGGTGGTCGTTGCTTTCAACGCCATGTGCGCCAACCTCGAACATGCCTATGGCGAGCTGCGCGCGGCCAATGGGAATCTCGAGCGCGACCTGAAGATCCGGCGGCATGCCGAGGAGAACGCCCGCGCGAGCGAACAGCGCTTCCGTGACTATGCCGAGACCGCATCCGACTGGTTCTGGGAGACCGGTCCGGATCACGTGTTCACCTATATTTCAGATCGGGCCGGTGCTTTCGGCATGGACCCCAAGGCGCTGATCGGCAGGCGCCGTTCAGACGCCGCCTTCGACCACGATGCCGAGCCGCAGAAATGGCGCAGTCACTGGGCCACGCTGGATCGCCACGAGCCGTTCCGGAAGTTCGAGTATCGCGGCCGCGATGCGGCTGGCCGCGCGCACCATTTCAGCGTTAACGGCCAGCCGGTGTTCAGCGCCGATGGACGCTTCATGGGGTATCGCGGTTCGGCTACTGATCTGACCGAGCAGCACGAGACGGAGGAGCGGCTTCGCCAGTCGCAGAAGATGGATGCGATCGGTCAGCTCACCGGTGGCGTCGCGCATGACTTCAACAACGTGCTCACTGTCATCACCGGCACCATCGAGATCATCCGGGAGGGGCTGGCGGACAAGCCCGACCTCGCCGCGATCGCCCAGCTCATTGACGATGCGGCGGCGCGAGGCGCGGAGATCACCTCGCAGCTCTTGACCTTTGCGCGTAGGCAGCCGCTGGAGCCGCGCGAGATCGACGTCAACGGCCTCGTGCTCGAGACGGCGAAGCTGTTGAAGCCGATCCTGGGCGGAAACATCGAGATCGTGACCCGCCTCGCGGACGACGCCTGGCCGGCGATGGCCGATCCGTCGCAGCTGTCGTCGGCGATCATCAATCTCGCCGTCAATGCGCGGGATGCGATGCCTGGCGGCGGCACGCTGACGCTCGAGACCGCGAACCGCGAATTCGATGGCGCGGATGGTGCTGGTGACGGCGATGCCACGCGCGGCGCCTTCATCATGGTTGCGGTGGCCGACACGGGCCATGGCATCCCCGCCGACATCCGCGACCGCGTGTTCGAGCCGTTCTTTACCACCAAAGGGGTCGGTCGCGGCACCGGGCTCGGCCTCAGCATGGTCTACGGCTTCGCCAAGCAGAGCGGCGGCAGCGTTGCGATCGAGAGTGAGGAAGGCCGCGGCACCGTGATTCGGCTGTTTCTGCCGCGATCTGCGGGCGGAGCGCAGGCCAGGACCGGCTCGCTCCAGGCGCCCGCGGCGGCACGCGGGCACGAGGCGATTCTCGTCGTCGAGGACGATCCGCTGGTGCAGGGCTATGTCATCGCCCAGCTCGGCAGCCTCGGCTATCGCATCCTCGCAGCCGGCGACGGCGCAACCGCGCTTGCGCTGGTGCAGCAGGGCGCCCAATTCGATCTGCTGTTCACCGACATCATCATGCCCGGCGGCATGAACGGGCAGGAATTGGCCGAGGCCGTGTGGCGCCTCCGCCCGGGGATGAGGGTGCTCTATACGTCCGGCTATACCGACAACGCCCTCGACCACGAGGGTCAGCTCGGTCCCGGCGTTGCGCTGCTGAGGAAGCCGTACCGGAAGGCGGACCTGTCGTTGAGGATCCGCGAGGTCCTCGCCGGCGAGCCGCCCGCCTGAGCAGCCGGCGCGCGATGCCAACGAAAAAGGCGCGGCGGGGAAGGCCCCCGTCGCGCCCGATTTCTTGCTCGCTGGTCCAGGGCTGAGAGCGCCCCGATGCCAAGCCTCTATTAAAGGCTTAGCGGGCGATCCCAGCGAGGTGACAGCGCTTGGTAAAAGACACTGGATCACCTCCTTTCGTTGGTTGCGGAAGATTTCAATATAGGCGGCAATTCCGGCGTTGTTAAGGGGAGGCGGGTCGGGAGGAACCAGCGGCTGTTCGTAGGGCCGGGCAGACGCTGGAAGCCGTCTCTTAGGCAGTTGATCTTGGGCAGTTGAGACCGCCGCCCGGCCGTGTTAGGGAGCCCCTGTCGCGGGTGTAGCTCAATGGTAGAGCAGCAGCCTTCCAAGCTGAATACGAGGGTTCGATTCCCTTCACCCGCTCCAATTATTTCAATAACTTAGCGCGTTAAGGCCTTTCCATTCTGACAAGCCGCGCATTCTCATTCTGACAAACGTTCCTTTCGCTTGTTTTGCACGGCGCTTGATGCGTTTCATTTGCGCATCTTGCTTTGCCTGATCGTCGTCGTGCAGATAGTGCGCCATAGCTGCCGTCGACGACCACTGACCCTTCTTCATTAGCTGCGTTTCCGTTAGCCCGGATGTGCTTGCTTCGGTCGTGCCGCCGTGGCGGCCGAAAGAGGTAAAAGTTAGCTCGGGCCGTAAACCTGCAGCCAAGATAATTTTCTTCGTGATGCGTTGGACTTGAGTCAGCGTCTCGCCCTTGCCAAACCAGGGTAGACTGCTCCCATCACGTCGCAACATCAGACCTCCTGTCGGACGCAGCTCCTTGATCGCACCGAGCTCTGCCATTAGCAGCGGGTAACATGCCTTCCCCTTGGCTTCTTTGAAGAGCTTTCGAAGAGCTGATCGACGAAAGCGGTGTCAATACTTGCGACCCGGCGCGTCCCCAGTCGTCGGCCATCTTGCAAGATGTACTCACCGATCATTTTGATGCCAGTCTCATGAACCCGGCACTGACCGGGGCTCAAAGGCTGAAGTCGCTTAGCTGTCTTCTGGGGACCACGTTTGACGGTAGAGATGAAACATCCAATCTACCGTGCCGATGACCACGCCAATGCCAATCGCATTTTGCGTCCTCGCCGCCCATGCGCCAGCTATCTGAAGCTCGACCTGAACAGCACATCCTGCAAGAACTCATCCTGCAGGATGCGGTGTACATACTGCCAGCAAGAGATGTTAGCGGCAGACGTAGCTGCCGTTAACCAGAACGCGGACACACGCGGTGCCCACCGTAGGTCATGGTATCCTCCCCCTAGGCGTCGATCTCCTGAGCGCAGATTGGCGCGAGAGGCGGCGGCTCAATGAGCGCCGCCCATCGCGCCATCATCAAGCTCTATTGGCACACATACATGATGCCATCACCGCCCTTCACCAACGAGCCTGGGACGCATCCGGTGCCGTTGCGCGCCGCATAGTCGGCCAGCCGCTATAGCCGTAGCTCCACGGCCCGCCGAAGTAATAAGCTCGCACCGCGTACCAGGGCAAACCGTCATTCGTGTAGTAGTGACCGCGATAATAAGGAGTGACGTACAATCGGGCGGCCGCTTGGGCGTTGTCGAGTCGCAGCGAGATCCCGCTTCGGTCGGTCAAGCCAATGAACAGCGCCGTGCCGCATACGAGCGCGGCGACGGCAATCTTCCTTGCGCTTATCTTCATGGACGTTCTCAAAAAATGAACTTCAACGCCACAACACCAACGCCACAACAGGGCGGCGATTTGCGTTAGATCAAGGGAATCAAACAAATCGAATCTGCTTCTCCTTCGAATTCGCAGGATCAGTTCGGATCAAATAATGCGAATCTGGAGGATAGCACTCCAGCCCGACAAGTGCGGCCCACCATCGGAAAGCTCGCTGTCACGGTGGCAGCGCCGGCTCTCTCTGCACTGGAGCCAAGTATGCAATTGTGCGAGTGCTTTTCGCCAGAATGCTTCAGGCAGTCGGGGACGAGCTCGGAGACGGCATCGCGGTTCGGGATCTGCTCTTCATCAGCTCTGCCGATCGGTTCGTAGGATCCTGTTGCGCAGCGACCAATTTGCTGAACGCAAAGAAGAATCTGGCGACGACACCCTCGTCCGATCCGCGCTCATCACGAAGCGCCTCTGCCGCCATAAGCGACCAGCTTCTTGCCTCAGCCATCCAGACGGTGCGGTTTGCCGCATCCTCGCTTGCGAGCTGCCGACAAAGTGCTGCGCGCGAACTCAGCTCGAATTGACTCATCATCGTCCCTCCCTGCCAGAAGCTCGATGTACGCGGTGAGAACTCTGCGTTGCGTGCCACGTCTCTGCAATTGACCTTCCGGTCATTGTACCAAGGGGCATGTCACAGCCACTGACCAAGCCGCGCGATACTACGCCAGGCGGTGTTGCGAAAATTCAGTTTGTTGATCTGGCTCAAGCGACGCCGCATTCGAACGCGGTGAACATTAGCCTGCTGCAGCGTGCGTGCGCTTACCAGTGAAGCGCCACCGATGCATCAGCAAGTGCTTCACCAGGGGCGCGCCGCGGCGGAAGCAACGGCGGCTCGATTTAGGCAGCCATGCCCATGCAGGTCGCATTTCTTCGCCAATCCTGCCGCCGTGGCCCGTTGCTTGCCAGACGAAGGTCTGCGGCGGCAATGGCGCCGACAATGCCCATCTCGCGATATCTGGTCTATGTCGGCGGTGCGTTGCTCGCGATGCTCTTCGTTGTGGACGCCCTGGTGCAGGATCGGCCTGCCATCCACGGTGGAGCTGCGCGCTCCGCGACCATCCGCATCCATTCCGATTGGAAATTGCCCGAGCGGGTCGTTCTCGACACTAGCCTGCCGACGATCGTCGCAACCGACATCGCCAAGGTCGAGCCTGGTGCCCTGCCGGGCGCCGACCTCTCACAGAGGCGCGCTCGCGAGGCCTTCGCTCAGCTAGGAGCAGCCGATGCCGAACGACCGCCGGCGCGTCCGTCGACAAAAGCTGATGTGAAGCCGCAGCGTCAAAACAAAAGTGCGCGGAGGCACATCGAAAAAAATATCCGCCTCGTCGCGCGGCCGCCGCAGTACGGCTGGTTTGGCAACCAGGTTTGGTGAGCGTCTCCGATCGTCGCATCTTCGGCGTGGGGCGCCTGCCATCGATACTATCAACGAGTGCACGTCGAGGGATTGCCCAATCAAATGTCCTTCAAGATCGGGAGTAACTGACATGAGTGAAACGTCAAGGTTTGAACGGTTAGATCGTCGCGGGGCTCTTTCATTGCCCGGATGGGCCGCTGTACTCGGATTGGCGGCACCCGGCACGGTGCTGTTAGGAACAGAAGCGCCGGCGCAGACGATCGGCATGGAGCGACGCCAGGAGAGGCGGGGAGCCCGCCACGAGCGACGTCAGGAACGGCGCACGGGCCGGACTGAACGCCGCCAGGAAAGGCGTTCAGGGCGCACGGAGCGCCGTGAAGAGCGGCGCAACTAGGACGTCAACATGCTCTCACCGATCATCGCTCGCCGGCAGAAGTCTGCTTGATCGCGATCCGGAAGCTGGCGGATGCCGCAGACCTGCTACGTCACATTCGAGGTGCACAAGCGTGGGACCTTGCCGAAGCGGCGAAGTCCACGGGAGACACGCACATTCGAGAGCGAAGCCGAGGCGCGGGCTTTCGCGCGAGAGAAATTCAATGAGGGATTGATCGTGTTTGCAGGCACGCTCAATCCCTTTTTGCCACGACGGCTGATTCCCTCGAGCGACATTCCGTCCTGGATAGAGCAAGACCGAGGCGGCGAGGTTGGCGGCCACGATGACAAGCGCGAACCGGAGAAATAGGCAGCATGTCTTGGTGCTTCATGCCGATGTCACGTTCGAAATGTCTTGAGTGTTGCCATTATGGCACGTGGAGTTTGTGCCCTCGCCCGTAGAGTTTCAGCTGGAAGTTGGGGGATGATCGCAGGGCAACAAGCCACCGTTCGAGCAATCAAAAAGCGGCCGGCAAGGAGAGCATGATGAAAAGACTTCTGCTGACAACCATTGGCGTGGTGACGCTGGCCATGGGACCCGCCATGGCTGCCGATATGGCCGTGAAGGCGCCGCCCCCGGCACCGATCATTCCGATCTACAATTGGACGGGGCTCTACATCGGCGGCAATGGTGGCTGGGCGCAGAACCACAGCTGCGTCGATTTCCTTGACGCGGCCGGCGTCGCCGTCGCTTCCGGCTGCCGCGATCGTTCCGGTGGTGTTATCGGTGGCCAGCTTGGTTATCGCTGGCAGGCCAGCCAGTGGGTGTTTGGTCTGGAAGCTCAGGGCGATTGGGCGGATCTCAGCAATCAGCGCGTCAGCCTGTTCGATCCAACGCTCTCCACGCGCGCCAAAACCAGCGCTATCGGCCTCTTCACCGGCCAGATCGGCTACGCCTGGAATGCGTCACTGCTCTACGTGAAAGGCGGCGCTGCGGTGACAGACAATCGCCTCAGCGTACTTGATACTGCGACCGGCGCCGAGCTCGCGGCGCAAAGCGCAACCCGCTGGGGTGGTGTCATCGGTGTCGGATTCGAGTATGGCTTCACGCCGAACTGGTCGGTGGGTCTCGAATACGACCATCTGTTCATGGGGCACCGGAATAATTCGTTTACGGTCGCTGATCCGCGACTTGCTGCTTTCGTGAACGATCGGATCACCCAGGACGTGGATATGCTCACCGTGCGCTTCAACTACCGGTTTGGCTGGGGCAGCAATCCGGTCGTCGCGAGGTACTGAACTTTCCTGGTCTGATGTCTTCAGGAGGCCGGCAGCGACGCCGGCCCTCATTTTTGCGCTTTGGCGCGTCCTATCCTCGGCGCCTGCCAACGCGATCGACCGGACCGCCGCGATTGGTCGGTGTGCCGGGCCGCACTGCTTCTCGTGCGCCAGCGCGCGCGACAGGACGCACCCCCAGGACGACGCCCGGTCTTGCAACGCAATGCGCGGGATAGTCCACGTATTGGCAGTATGCGACGGCGTTGGCGCTCCCAGAACTCGTGAAGACGAACCCGACCGTCATCAATGCAACTGCTAATGCGATGGATGGCTTCATTTTTGGCCTCCTGTTTTTGGAGCCGTAGTGGAAGCCTGCGCGTTGCGGACGTTACCGGCAAAACGGTTCGTCTGCCGCGAGAATCGTCCGATGCGGCTCTCGCGCCATAGAATGTCGATCGCTCAAAACTGTTCGTGCTGGAGCGGTTGGATTCCGTCGAGCGGCCGGGTTGCTCGGGCGATCGAATACACTCGGTTTCCTTACACGATGTCTTCCAATGATAGCCTGATCGAGGAGGAAGGATTGCTGTTGCGGGCCGCCGATCTCATCGGTCAGCTCGGCGATCCCAACTACCTGAAGAAGTCCAACGCGCTGTTCTACGAATTCGAGGAGATCGGCCTCAACAGGACCTTGGGCTACGCGACGCCAGCGGACATCGTTTACAAATATCCGCCATTCTATTGGAGTAACGTAGCTCCCCAGATCCAGCCGGCGATACGTCATCTCAACGTGACGTCCCGAGGCCGGCAATGGATAGCGAGTCTCTACGGCAACATATTTCGGGCCGAGCGCGAGCTGACTCTGTCTGGACCTCAGCCCTAGAAGAGGCTCGACGCTTGATCTGGATCAAGCGTGCGGCGTGAGAGCAGGGGCTAGTTCGCCTCAGCATGCGCGGCATGGCTGAAGGCGCGTCCGTGAAAACACTCCGTCAGATATTCTCCGGAGACGAGATCATCCAGCTTCTGATCCGACTCGGATTGCTGGGGCTGCTGCTCGTCTGGGCGCTCCTCCTGGTCCGTCCATTCATCCCCATTTTGGCCTGGAGTGTCGTGCTTGCTGCTGCGCTGAACCCGGCGTTTCGGCGCCTCAGCGACATTCTCGGCGGACGGCCGAAGCTTGCGGCGACGATCCTCACGCTCGTGAACCTGGCTGTGGTGATCGGACCGGCGACCTGGCTGGGCATGGGCGCGGTCGACGGGATCACCGATCTTGCCGCCCAGGTGACGGCCGGTGAATTGCATGTGCCTTCGCCGCCGCAGTCGCTCAAAGAGTGGCCAGTCATCGGGCCTCAGCTCTTCGATCTCTGGGATCAGGCGACGACCAACCTCCGGTCGCTCTTGCGCGCGGTCGTGCCCTATTTGAAGCCATTCGCGTCCACCTTGCTTGGGTTTGCCGGCAATGCTGGTGTGGGAACGGTCAAGTTTCTGCTGTCGGTGGCGGTGGCCGGCGTGCTGTTTCCGTATGGACCTCAGCTCGTGGCCGCAGGGCGCAGCTTTCTGTCCCGCATCGTGCCGGACCAAAGCGAGCATTTTCTGGACCTGGCAGGAGCCACGATCCGTGCGGTGGCTCAAGGCGTGATCGGCGTTGCCATCATCCAAGCCTTGCTGGCGGGAATAGGTTTCAAGCTCGCCGGCATCGCCAGCGCGGGCCTTCTTGCTTTCGTGGTGCTGTTGCTGTCGATCGTGCAGATCGGCGGGACCATCGTCATCCTGCCGGTCATCATCTGGATATGGACCGACAAGGAATTCCCGATCGCGCTCCTACTGACGGTGTTTCTCGTGATCGTGTCGGTGCTCGACAATATCCTGAAGCCGCTCGTCATGGGGCGCGGCCTGACCACGCCAGCGCTGGTCATCCTGATCGGGGTGATCGGCGGAACTCTCTTCCACGGAATCATCGGCCTCTTCATCGGACCGATCATTCTGTCTGTCGTCTGGGAGTTGACAGTCGCCTGGATCCGCGCTGAACGGGCTGCGCCCGCACAGCTGGCAATCGAGCGTTGACCTCGATGAGCTCGATGGAAGCTCTCGGGTGAAGATACGACGACCGGTCGGAGATGGTGGTGGATATGCCTGGCTCGCCCGCTGACGTTGCTCGGACCATCAGAGTCGATGCGGGGCGTCGGCATGCTGCAAAATTTGCGGTGTGAGTGCCATGGACACCATCCTTGTCATCAATGCCGGCTCCTCTGATCTCCGATTCCAGATCTACTCTGTCGAAGGAGAAGGCAGGCTACGGCAACGGCTCAAGGGGCAGATGGACGGCATCGGGCGCTGTCCGCGCTTGCGGGCGAGCAAGGCTGGCGGTGGTCCGCTCGCCAATCGCGCTTATCCAGTCGAAACAGTGCCGGATGTTGCGGCTGCGATGGACATCACCAGCACCTGGTTGCGGGACGAGCTTCATATAAATCCGATTGCAGTCGGGCACCGCGTCCTTCACGGCGGTCCAGAGCATGACCGCCCCGTCTTAATCGATCATGAAGTCATGGCCCGCCTGGAGCGGTTGACCAGGTCCGCACTTTTTGATCTGCCGCACAACTTGGCGCCAATCCGTTCCATTCTGGCGAATTTCCCGGCAATCCCGCAGGTCGCCTGCTTTGATGCCGCATTTCCCCGAACGCATGCCGCAGTCGCCGACCATTCTGCGGTTTCTCCGGCGAGCCGCATTCCGGTCCATGTCATCCCCTCCGACGAGGATCTTATGATCGCCAGGCACACGCTGGCACTGCTGATGAAGGGTAGCCCGAGAGCGCCAAGCTGAGCGTCATGACCGGGCTCCTTGGTGGCCGGGGTGCGGGCAATGAGCGTACACGCCCGCGCCACGTTGATCTGCATCAAACGCCCGCATCATACCGCGGGCCGGATGGCAGCGCTGACCAACCAAACCCCGGCAGCGTCGGAGGGAGCTCGCGATGGCTGTCCAATTTCTGCTCGGCACTTTCATTAGCGTGATCAACATCATGATTCACGCGCTGGTGACCGTTGCAGCGATCGACATCGCCCGCAGCGCGGGATTGAAGCATACAATGCGGCCCCGATCTCACATGATGGCGGTGATGGTCACGATAGCTGTCATTTTGATGGTTGCACACACGGTCGAGGTTCTTGTCTGGGCGCTGGCTTACGCTCTGGTTGGTGCCGCGCCCGAGGGGAGCGAGTTGCTGTATTTCACCTTCGTGAACTACACCACGCTGGGCTACGGCGATGTCACGCCAGTGCAGGGATGGCGGCTGACGGGGCCGATGACTGCCATGAACGGCATTCTGATGTTCGGCTGGTCGACCGCAGTCCTGTTCGAGGTGTTACGCAAGACCCTTGAACATCTCTCGGCAATCGCGGCGCCCGGCTTCAATTCTGGAGATCATCAAGAGCTGCGAGCTGATGCCGGTCCAGGAGCATGATCTGCCGCTGGGTGTTGCCGATGAAGCCGAGGATGCCGAGGTCGTGAAGGCGGGACAGGGCGCGGGACACGGTCTCCAGGGTCAATCCGAGGTAGTCCGCGATGTCGCGCCGGGACATTGGCAGGGCCAGAATTCCTGCGGCCGTTAGCCGCGTATCCATCTCGAGCAGGAAGGCCGCCACCCGCTCCAGCGAGGTCTTGCGGCCGAGCAGCAGCATGTGATCTTCCGCATGCTGAAGGTTGTTGGTGGTCATGCTGAGCAGGTTTCGGGCAACCATGGCATCGCCTTCTGCGACGAGTTCGAGGCTCTGCCGTTTAACCAGGCGTACGGTCGTGTCGACGATCGCTTCCGTTGTGAATCTATGCTCGCTGCCGTTTTCGAGCCCGAAGATGTCGCCAACCAGGTGGAAGGCGCCGATCTGGCGACGCCCGTCTGACAGGAGCTTGTAGCTTCGCACGGCGCCTGATTTGACCTGATAGACGTATTCGGCCGGCTCTTTCTCGCCGTAGATTTCGGTGCCCTTTTTATAGGTAAATTCGTTTAAACTGATGATCGGATTTGAACTGGTATTCAGGCCAAGCTCGCGGAGTGAATGATGCCGCGAGGAAGCGTCGGCAGCGTTGCGAACCAGCATGGTCAACTCCCGAACTGGTGCTGACGCGATAATCGCGAGCAGCTTATTTCCGTCACCGGGAATACGGAGCCGCCGATAAATCACCCTTCCCGCAAAGGTTGTTTAAGCCAAAAGCAGGCTTTGCAGCCATTGTCTGTAGGTGCATTGTACCAAAGTACAGGGACGGCGATGGTGCGCTGGATGAGAAACCTGTCAGAACATCTGTCGGATTGCGCGGCGTAGGCTTACGTCGCGCATTCCGCCCGAAGTCGTGCCACTGCGGGCGGGCTGCTTTCATTGATGTTGACCGCGGGCTGCGAGGCGTCTTGAATTGCTTCTAAGGCTTGCGCGAGCGGTGGTGTTCTGCTTGCAAGAACAGGTCGGGAGGAAAACATTGCCTGGCTTCGTCTATGTGGTCGACGACGACCCATCGTTTCGCACCGCCATCCAGCGTCGGCTCAAGCTTGCCGGCTATGAGGTTGTGACCTACGCGTCGGCGCAACAATTGCTCGAGGATCCCCCGGGCTCCGAACATCCGGGCTGCATCCTGCTCGACGTGCAGATTCCGGGCCTGAGCGGCCCTGAGTTGCAAGCGTGCCTCGCCCAACGACCTTCGCCGTTGCCGATCGTGTTCCTGACAGGGCATGCTGATACCGCAACGACTGTTCGCGCGATCAAGGCCGGCGCGGAAGACTTTCTGACCAAACCAGTATCTTCGGAACAGTTGATCGACGCGATCGAGCGCGCACTGGTTCGACAAGAGGTGGTGCGCGGCCAACAGGGCAAGCTGGATTCGTTTCGTGCTCGTTTGACGTCTCTGACGCGACGCGAGCGACAGGTCTTCGACCTCATCGTGCGCGGGAAGATCAATAAGCAAATCGCTTACGAGCTTGGAACCACCGAGCGCACCGTAAAGGCGCATCGGCACCAGGTGATGACAAAGATGCAGGTGCCGTCCTTGGCCGAGCTGGTCTCCGTCGCCGAGCGGCTCGGACTTCTGAGCTCGCAGCCGAACCGTCGGACTGTTTGCGGTAGGTGACGTCAATCTCGCGATCAGACCTGTACGATAGGACAATACGAAATATTGTTGACAGATTCTGGCAACGACTGCCTAGTTGGCCGTTGGATTTGCGCAGGAACATTTGCGGCGCCTCGTCGTTGTGAGGCGGGTGCAGAGTGTTCGATGAGAAAGCTCACCCATTGTTTGCACGCAGGTCAATATACGTTGTGGATGACGATTCATCGATGCGGCGAAGCATGGAGCGGTTGCTGCGGAACCACGGCTTTACCGCGGTTGTTTTCGAGTCCGCCGGTGCATTGCTTAGTCATGGCCACCTCGAAGACGCGTGCTGCCTCGTGCTGGACGTCAATCTGAACGGCGAGTCGGGTATCGCCCTGCGGCGCAAGCTGGCAAGTGACGGCGCTAAGGTGCCTGTCGTCTACATCACGGGCAACGACAGCCAGGCAAATCAGGCGGCCGCGATCGATTCCGGCTGTGCGGCCTATTTGAGCAAGCCCTTCGCGGCCAGCGAGCTGATCGCAACGGTTGAACGCGCCTGCGCCAAGAGCGCTTGAGTTGTTCTCACCTGCTCACTCCTCGATGTCCTGCTCCAGGATCTGTGCAGGCGCGCCTTTGTGAGCCGGGCCGAACTGTGCCAGCGGCAATGACGTCGTCAGAGACAGAAGGTTGGAGTCGGTGACCTCAAGGACGAGAGCCGTGCCGGCATCCATGTCGTTGATGAACTTGGGATCGGCTGCGTCGGCGGCAATGCAGGTATTGCTCAGGCACCAGGTGTAAGGCAATGACTGGACGTTGGCCCCGTCGATCGTCAGCTTGACCGGCTTCTGCAGATACATGCCGACGGGAACAAACACTTGTAGGCGCGCAATGGGGTCGCCGTCACGCTCGATGAGGTCCACGCGGATTGCCATCTGACCCGTAGCAAACCGCCCCGTGATCGAGGTTCGGCACAGCATCGGCGTTCCTGCAGGCCGTACGCAAAGCTTTGTCCAGCCGCCATAGGTGATGTCCTTGGCTTCGCGCTGCCCGCGAGGTGCGATTTCGGCGGACTTTACCTCTGGGGTCGGCTTTGGCGCGGCTATATTCTGCGCTGAAGCTGGTCGGGCAACAGCCGCCGCGAACAATATCGACACGCAGACGAGCGCACGCCCGGACAAAAGCACTGAAGTTGCGTCGATCATGTTCTGCCTCCAGGCGCCAGCTCTGCGGCTATTTCTGCGCGTCAAGGAATCGTTCGACGAGCGGTGCCCACATCGGAATCGTGTAGGGCAAGCCGATGAGGAAATGTCCGTCGCTGACGGGCCGAACCACATAGGCGAACATAGGTAGCGGCAGTGGCAAGGCCCAGACCTCTTCCTGGATACGAACATTGTGGTCGGCGCCTCCCGGGGCTAGAAAGCAGGCCAGGATGCTCAATGCCGCGGCGAAGTAGGTCACTGTCGAAGCATGCCGCAGGTTCACGCGCGCCTCCTTCAGCCGGCGAAAGTGCTGGCCACGATGATCGGTCCAAGCACGGTGAGCACAACGTTGCCGACAGCGTAAGGCACGGCGACTCCGAGGACGGGGGTTTGGCTTTCTGCAACTTCGCAGGCGCCGGTCACGGCGGCGTCGACCGTCATGGCGCCGGCCAGCGCTCCGCAAATGATGACCGGGTTCATGCGGAGCACGCGATGGGCAAACAGGGTGGTCACGATCAGCGGCACCAGCGTGACGACCAGGCCCATGCCGACCAGTAACAAGCCGTGCGACTGGATCGCGACCCAGGCCGCGTGGCCGTTGCCGAGCCCGATCGCGGCGATGAAGCCGCCGAGCCCGAGGTCGCTCAGCGTCTGCTGCGCTGCGGGAGGCATTGCACCCATCGTCGGCCGCCGAGAGCGCAGCCAGCCGCAGAAAAGCCCTGCAATCAGGGCGCCGCCGCCACCTCCCAACGTCAGGGGCACAGACCCGATCTTGACGCTCACGAGACCGGCAAGCAGACCTATGGCAATGCCTGCGGCAAGGAATGCGATGTCGGTACGGTCTTCGGAGCTCAGGATCTGTCCAACCTGCGAGGCGGCGCGCTCGATGTTGCGGGTGCTGCCGACCAGCGTCATGACATCACCGACATAGACGCGGGTCTCCGCGCTCAAGGGGACCTCGCGTCCCATCCGCGTCAAGGTGCGCAGGAACACGCCGCGCGCGGCGTCGCCGACGCGGTCGGCCACGTCCTTGACGGAGCGGCCGTGGAGCTTGCGATTGTCGACGAGGACGTCGACCACATTGCCTGGAAGAGCCTTCAGGATCTCGTCGGCGTCGATTTCGGTGCCAACAATCGGCTTTGCGGCGACAATGGCCGCCGTGCGACCCGCGATGACGATGTCGTCGGCCGCTTCAAGAACCGTGTCACGATGCGGCTCGACGTCAGCTCCCCCGCGCACGATCCGCTCGATTACACTGCGGCTGCCGATCTCGTCTTCGACGGCGCCGACCGTGCGTCCCGCCGCTGCCGACACCCGGTACGCGCGCGCCTGGAACTTTCGATAATGCAGATTTTCGGTCTGCGGCGGGTTTCCTCCTGACAGCTCCGCTTCCAGCTTCGCAGCCTCCGCCTTCAAATCGATCCGCATCAATTTCGGCGCGACAAAGGGTACGAACAGAAGCGTGAGGATGTAACCAAGGACGTACGTCACCGCGTATCCGGCGGCGATATTCGCCTCCTGCTGCTCCAGCACGTCCTTGGCGAGCCCGAGTTGGGCCAGCGCGCCGGACGCGGTGCCGATCACCGAAGATTGCGTCAGGGCTCCCGCAGCGAGCCCCGAAGCGGTGCCGGGACCGAGTGCGAATGCCTTGGCAAATATGAGAACGATGACAAGCCCGGTGCCGCCAAGCACGAGCGCGAGGGCGACCTGCGCCAAGGTCCGGATGCTCAGAGAAGCAAAGAACTCTGGCCCCGACCGGTACCCGATCGTGAATACGAACAGGCTGAAGAGGATGACTCTCAGTAGCGCTGGAAATGTGAAGGTGCCGAGCTGCCCGATCAGGACCGCCACGATGAGCGTGCATGCGGTGGTGCCGATCGAAAATCCAAAAATACGGACGCGGCCAAGGATGGTGCCGAGCGCGACCGACAGCAGCAGGAAGATTTCCGGCGCGGCAGAGATGATCCACCTGACGGTAATCATGGCGCATTGCCTCCAGTAGTTAGGGGCCAATCTCGTTGCCGAAAGCTGGCGACAGTTGATCCAGATCAATCCTGGTCGGCGGCAAGCTCGCTTCTTGTGGAGCCTCAAGAGTCAAAGCCGACCTTCGGACATGAGCACGATGGATACTGCCGCTGCTTCGTCGATACGCCGCGACGAAACGGTGCCGATTGCGCTGCTGCTTGCCTTCGCCGGGGGCTATATCGACGCCTTTACGTGGATCATCCACGGCGTGATGGCCAATGCCCAGACCGCAAACCTTGTGCTGTTGTGGGTTTATGGCTCGATCGGAAATTGGACGAAGGCGCTGCACTTCGTTCCGCCGATCCTTGCATTCGCCGCCGGTATCCTGGTCGCTGCATGGCTGCGACGGGCAACCGGAGCGCGCGCCAGCGCGATCGGTACGCTGATCGAAATCCTGCTGCTGGTTACTATCGCCATCCTGCACAATCGCCTGCCGGATCTTGCGGGAACGCTTGGCATTTCCTTCGTCGCCGCCGTACAGAGCGCCGTCTTCACGAGGGTCGAAGGCGTGCTCTACAGCTCCGTCATGATCACGGGCAACATGCGGCAGGCGATTGAAGGTGTGTTTGCTGTAGCGTCTGGCGAGGGGGCGCTACGGCTCCCCGGCATTTTCGTTGTCTTGTGTATCACGTTCGGCCTCGGCGCGGCTCTTGGCGCCTTCGCGACCAAGCAGATCCCGAATTTGGCGCTCGGTGTCCCCGTGATCGCGCTGCTGGTTGTGCTGTTGCGTTGCGAAAGTCCAGGCGAGGAGGCCAGCTCATGACCTCATCCAACCGCAGATCGCGCTGGACTTTCCTGTTTCCGCCGGCGACATGGTTGGCGCAGTACCGTAGCGCTTGGCTGCGTTCGGACGCCATCGCCGGCATTACGCTTGCGGCGTACGCCCTCCCTGTGTCACTTGCCTATGCGACGCTGGCGGGCCTGCCGCCTCAGATCGGCATCTACGGCTACATGCTCGGCGGCATCGGCTATGCGCTGCTGGGGTCGTCGCGCCAGCTTGCAATAGGTCCAACCTCGGCGATCTCGCTGATGATTGCGGCGACCGTCGGGACGCTGGCCGGCGGAGACGCGGCGAAATATGCCGAGATCGCGAGCCTGGCCGCCTGCGCGGTGGCGCTGCTGTGCCTGATCGCCTGGTTGTTCAAGCTCAGCGTTCTCGTCCGCTTGGTGAGCGACAGTATCCTGGTCGGTTTCAAGGCCGGCGCGGGACTTACCATCATGATGAGCCAGTTGCCGAGCCTGTTCGGCGTTGCCGGAGGCGGTCACAATTTTTTCGATCGCGCCATCAAGCTCGCGGGTCAGCTCGGCGGCATCAATTGGCTGGTTCTGGCGATCGGAGCCCTCGCTCTCTTGTCCCTGCTTGTGGGAGAGCGGTGGCTGCGGGGAAAGCCGGTCGGGCTCACGATCATGGCGCTATCGATCATGCTGGCGACACTGCTTGGCCTTCCATCGCTTGGCGTGCCGGTGACCGGCAAAATTCCGGAGGGATTGCCGGCGTTTGGACTACCCAGCTTTGGTCTGTTGGAGCCGGACGAACTGTTCCCGCTGGCTGCGGGATGCGTGCTGCTGGCCTATATCGAAGGTGTCTCCGCCGCGCGCAGCTTTGCTGCCAAGCATGGCTATGCCCTTGATGTCCGTCAGGAGTTTTTGGGGCTTGGCGCGGCCAACCTCGTCGCCGCATTCGGCCACGGCTACCCCGTGGCGGGCGGATTGTCGCAATCTGCCGTCAATGACAATGCGGGCGCGCGCACGCCCCTGGCTCTGGTGATCTGTTCGACGACGCTGGCACTGTGCCTGCTGTTCTTCACGGGAGCCCTGACGAATCTGCCCAAGGCGGTGCTGGCGGCGATCGTCTTTGCTGCCGTTTACAGGCTGGTGGACATCCGCGCGCTGTTGCGGATGTGGCAGGTCAGCCGCATCGACTTTAACGCTGCGGCAATTGCGCTGGTATCCGTGCTGCTCCTGGGGATATTGCAAGGCGTTCTGCTGGCGGCGATTGCCTCGATTGTCCTGCTCCTGGCGCGAGCCTCACGTCCGAATGTCGCCTTCCTCGGCCGGCTCCCGGGCACCGGCCGCTACTCCGATGATGCGAGGCACGAAGGCGTCGAGCCATTGGTCGGTATCATCGCCTTTCGACCGGAAGCCTCGCTGCTTTACATCAATGCCGAAACAATCCTGGAAACAGTGTCGGATGCCTTGCTGAAGTCGTCCGATATCAGGCTGGTTGTCTGCGATCTCTCCGCTTCGCCCTACATTGATTTGGCTGGGGCGCGCATGTTGCACGACCTTCACGACAAGCTCGCCTCGGTCCATATCGCCTTCTGCATCGTCGGTGCACATGCACAATTGCGCGATCTGCTGCGGGCCGAGGGATTGGCGGAAAAGACCGACAGTGCGATTTGGCTTCGCTCGGTCGACAGCGTGCTCGGTGAAAGCAAGCAATCGTCTGATCCCATATCGGAGGATCCGGCCGGCGTGTTGGCCACCCGGCTCTGATCCGATCTCTCTCGCCTGCAATCGGAATCGGGCAACCACCTCGGACGATATTGCATCGCGAGGTGCTTCGGGTCTCTTCAAGATGCGCGTCCGTTGACTTGGATCAATAAACCGAGGTGAGCGGGCATCACGATCCGGCTGCGACCTCGCAAAGATCCGGAGAGAGACATGTCCAAGGACGCCAAGCCTGCAGAGAAGCGCATCGATCAGTTCATTTCCGGGCCCGGCGGACGGGCAGACAACTGGCGCGATCTGGTCGAAGCAGCCAAAGCATGGGCGCGCGGCGGCGACCGTGCGATGTTTGACGCGGCCCTGGCCGATCTCTCCGTGATAGAGGAGTTTCACGGCTATCCGGGGCTGCAGTTGATGGCGGCTTTGCGGGAAGCCGCCTCGGCCGGGGATGCGGCGGGTTCACTTGCTCTCGCGACGCGCATTACGCAGGCGTTGATGACGAGATCCTTCCGCCAGCTTGCCGGCGACTGGGATGCCAAGGACGACGGCGACGGTGATGCGCCCGAGCTTGTGCCGTCAACTTTCGGATCGCATGCAGCTCGGCGACCCTATTTCGAAACGCTGGTCGTCACCGGCGTCTCCTCCGAGAAGTGGCCAGCTCTCGCTGCCGAATGGCGCAAGTTGCGGCGTCCGGTCGATTCGTTCGTCTATGAGCCGGTGATCGTCGGAAGTCTGGAAGACGCCTTCTGCGCGACGATGCTCAACCCCAATATCGCCGCCGTCGTCATCAACGAGGGGTTCGCTCTGCGCTCGCGTCACGACGCGCCGGTATTGCGCACCATGACCGCCGCCGCGGGGATCAATGACGAGTCGGACGCGTCCGCGCTCCGGCTAGCCCACGTCATCAAGCGGGTACGTCCCGAGCTCGACATCTATCTGATGTCGAATCGCGACGTCGAGGAAATGGCGGGGAACCCCGAGGCCAATGTGGCTCGGCGGATATTCTACTCCATCGAGGAGCTCCTCGAGCTCCATCTCTCCATCCTCGAAGGGATCCAGGATCGATTCGATACGCCATTCTTCGACAACCTGAAGAAATACGCGCAACGCCCGATCGGCACGTTCCATGCGCTGCCGATCGCTCGCGGCAAATCTGTCTTCAGGTCGGACTGGATCCGCGACATGGGCGAGTTCTATGGCTTGAATCTGTTCCTGGCCGAAAGCAGCGCCACCACCGGCGGCCTCGACAGCCTGCTGGAGCCGACCGGCACCATCAAGAAAGCGCAGGACAAGGCGGCACGCGCGCTCGGCGCGGATCGCGTGTTCTTCGTGACCAACGGCACCTCGACCTCCAACAAGATGGCGGTGCAGGCGCTGCTCGGGCCAGGCGATATCGCGATCGTGGATCGCAACTGCCACAAGTCGCACCACTACGGCATGGTTCTGGCCGGCGCCCAGCCGATCTATGTCGAAGCGTTCCCGATGACCGAGTATTCGATGTACGGCGCGGTGCCGCTGCAGACCATCAAGCAGGCGCTGCTGAATGCGCGGGCAGATGGCCGGCTGGACCGCGTCAAGATGCTCGACCTGACCAACTGCACCTTCGACGGCCACATCTATAACACCCGCCGGGTGATGGAGGAATGCCTCGCGATCAAGCCCGATCTGATCTTCCTGTGGGATGAAGCCTGGTTCGGCTTTGCACGCTTCTCGCCGTTCCTGCGGCGGCGGACCGCGATGGGCGCCGCGAACGAGATCGAGGCCTGGATGCACGACCCGAAATCGGTTGCGGCTTACGAGAAGCAGCAGGCCGAGCTCGACAAGAATCCATCGGACGAGGTGCTGCTCAAGACCCGACTGATTCCCGATCCGCGTCAGATCCGCTTGCGCGTCTACCAGACCAACTCGACCCACAAGTCGATGTCGGCAATCCGGCAGGGCTCGATGCTGTCGGTCAAGGACGTCGAATTCCATACCGTCGAGCAACAGTTCAAGGAGGCGGTGTTCACGCACGCGTCGACCAGCCCGAACCAGCAGCTCATCGCGAGCCTCGACGTCTCGCGGCGTCAGATGGAGCTCGAGGGCTATGGTCTGGTAGCGAACGCGATCGAAATCGCGTTCGCGATCCGCAAAGCGGTCAACAACAATCCACTGATCTCGAAATACTTCCGGATTCTCGGTGCGGACGCGATGGTGCCGGCGCAATACCGCCAGAGCGGCTTCACCGACTATCTGGCCACCGGCACAAACTGGGCGAGTGTCCTGAAGAGCCTTGACGACGACGAGTTCTGCCTCGATCCGACCCGCATGACGTTGGTGTGCGGCACCGCCGGATACGACGGTACGCAGTTCAAGGGAATCCTGGCAAACGAGTACAACATCCAGATCAACAAGACCTCGCGCAATTCGGTGCTGTTCCAGTCCAACATCAACAATACCCGCAGCGATGTTGCGCATCTGGTGAGGGTGCTGGCCGAGATTGCGGGCGAGGTCGATCGTGGACTGGTTCAGGGTGGCGCCAATGCGAAGAAGACCTTCGAGGCGCGGGTCAAGAGCCTGATGACCGATGTGCCCGACCTGCCGAACTTCTCGCAGTTCCACGACAGTTTCCGTGGCGATGCCGGCACCAGGACCAATGAGGGCGATATCCGCAGCGGCTTCTACTCGGCCTACGACGCGGCGGGATGCGAATATATCCGGCTCGGCGATCCCGAGATCGACCGTCGCCTCAAGGCCGGTCCCGACCTCGTCTCTGCCAGTTTCGTGATCCCGTATCCGCCGGGCTTCCCGATCATGGTGCCGGGGCAGGTCATCACCCAGGAAACCATCGACTTCATGCGCAAGCTCGATGTGAAGGAAATCCACGGCTACGACGCCAAGGAGGGGCTGAAGCTCGTACGTGCCGAAGCCCTGGCGAAGATTGGCCGGCCCAAGCCCGGCGCCGCGCCGAAGCTGAAGGCGGCATCGTAATAAAGGGGACGGACATGCAGAGCTTTTTCACGTTCTTGCAGCAGAACCCGTTTCTGTTGCTGTTCTTCGTCGTTGGCCTCGCCGTCTGGATCGGCCGTGCCAGCATCAAGGGTTACGGCCTCGGCATGGTCGCCGGCGCCATCGTGGTGGGCGCAGCCCTTTCGGTTTGGGCGTCGGTCTACGGCGTGAAGCTTGAGCTGAACACGTTCGCCAAGAGTCTGTTCTACTATTTGTTCATGTATGGCGTCGGCTTACGTGTGGGACCGTCCTTCATCAACAGCCTGAAGGGCGACGGTCTCAAGTTCTGCATCCTGGCGCTGGTGTCGAGCGTTCTCGGTCTGGCGCTTGTCGTTATGCTTTCAAAGCTCTTTGCGCTGCCGATCGGCGCTGCCGGCGGCATGCTGGCGGGGTCGCAGACGATGTCCGCCGCGATCGGCTCAGCCGAGCAGGCCATCACCTCAGGTGTCGTCAAGCTTCCTGACGGCATGAAGCCCGAGGACGCGTCGGGCATGATCGCGCTGTCCTACGGCATTACCTATATCTGGGGCACAGTCGGCATCATCTTGATCTGCAAATACCTGCCGCGCTGGTGGGGCGTCGATGCCAAGGCGGCTGCCAGGCAATACGAGAAGGAATTTGGCGTCAAGGATCTCGAGGGTGGCGGCCTGACCGGCTATCGGCAGTTCGGCCTGCGCGCCTACCGGCTCGAAAATCCGGCCCAGGTCGGCATGAGCATCGCCAAATTCCGCACGATCAACCCGGAATACCGCATCGTCAACGTGGTGCGAGGCGGTCAGCCGTTGGGAGCCGATCCCGACGTCGTGCTGCAAAAGGGAGACCTCGTCGCGCTCGGTGGCGCGACCGAGCATCTGACCGACAAGATGGGACTGATTGGCCCTGAGGTTGCCGACGCCAAGGCGCTCGGCATTCCCATGGATCAGGCGGACATCCTGGTCACCAACAAGGAGATGGTCGGACGCACCTTCGAGTCCTTCCGTGAGACCGCGATTGCCGGCCAGCTGCAGGTCACCAAGGTCGAACGTGGCGGCGTGCAGATTCCGGCCGGTCTCAAGACGGAGTTGCAGCGGATGGACATCGTCTCGGTGGTCGGTATCAAGTCGGCCGTCAACGAGCTCGGCGAGATGTGGGGACGCATTGCGCGGACCAACACTTCGACCGATCTGCTGACGCTCGCCGCCGGCATGATCATCGGCTTCCTGATCGGGATGATCGAATTTCCAGCCTTCGGCGCCAAGATCGGCCTCGGCAATGCCGGCGGACTGCTGCTGTCCGGCGTGATCGTCTCGTCGCTGGTCTCCCGACTGCGCTTCTTCGGCAACACACCGAACGCGGCGCGCAATGTGCTGGAGGATCTCGGCCTCGTGGTCTTCGTCGCCATCGTCGGCATCAATGCCGGCGCCGGGTTGTTGGCGCAGCTCACGGGTGCGGTCGCGTTGAAGATCTTCGTCGCTGGCTTCATCGCCTGCACGATCCCGCCGTTCGTCGTCTGGGCGATCGGCTTCCACGTCTTCAAGATCAATCCGGCCGTGCTGATGGGCGGCGTTGCCGGTGCGCGGTCGCACTCCGGTCCGTGCCGCGAAGCCGCGGTGGAAATCCAGAGCTCCGTGCCCTGGATCGGGTTCCCAGTCGGCTACGCCGTATCGGGCATTCTGCTCACCGTGTTTGGCTACTTCGCGATGATACTGGCTCAATAGATCGGCATAACAACCAGAGGAAACGAATCTCATGAGAAAAGTCGCCATCCGTGTCGCCTTGACTGCTCTGCTGATAAGTGCCGGCTTCAGCACGCCGTCGCAGGCAGAGACCGGCCAGGTCGCCGTGGTCTTCACCAAAGGCGGATTCATCGTCGGCGTCGGTGGCGGCGAGGGCGTTCTGCTGCTGCGGGGCCACAAATATCCCTTCACCGTCTCGGGCATGAGCGTCGGCTTCACAATCGGCGCCTCGACCACCAAGCTGGTCGGCCGCGCTCTTAACCTGAGGGGGCCGGAGTCGATCGAAGGCTCTTATGCTGTGGGCGGTGCGGGCGGTGCCGTCGCCGCCGGCGCAGGTGCCGTTCAGCTGCAAAACGGCAACGGCGTGATTCTGCAGCTTAGCGGGCCGAAGGTCGGTGCGGAGCTGTCAGCCGCTGTGGGGGGCGTGACGATAGCTTTGAAGCGGTAGAGCGGCAGTCGCGCCGCTTCGGCGGTCGCGGCGCTCTAGCTTGAATGGCGGCTGCTTCTCTCATGCACATAGGTCAGGGAAGCGGCCGCAACTCAGTGCCACGTTCGGGTGCCAACCGCGTTCCGCGAGGCATCGTCGAAAGCGGATCACGGCACCCATATCGAGGGAGGACATGCCATGCTTCGTTATCTTCTGGCTCTTGTTGCGGCCGTCGTTCTTCTCACGGCCACGCTCATTCCCGATGATGCCTATGCCCGCCGCGGAGGTGGCGGTGGTGGCTATCGTGGAGGTGGAGGGGGCATGCGCGCCGGAGGTTTTCATGGCGGCGCCGTTCACGCCGGACGGATCCATGGCGGAGGCGGGCGCCACTATGCAGGAGGTCCGCGGCCAAGCCATCCGATCGCCGGTCGTCCTGGCCGTCCAGGTTACCCCGTTGCGGGCCGTCCCGGTCGTCCGGTCGCCGGTTATCCCGGAGGCTATCCGCGATATGGCTATCGAGGCGCGGCTTACGGTGCCGCCGCCGTCGGTGCGGCCGCCGCGGGCGCCTACGGATACTACAACAACAACTACAATAACGGTTGTTATCAGGACACGTACGGCAATTGGGTCTGCCCCAACCAGTATCCGTATTGAAAGAATGCGCTGCTGACGGACCCAGCGAAGTCCGTCGGCAGCATCGATCTGACCGTCAACGATCGGACCGCGCCCGCCGTGCGGCCCGCGATCACTTCGTCAATATCGTTCCGCGACGAAGTTCATCCCGCGCAAGGGGGCCTGGTCATTGTAACGTCCCTTGTCGGAGCGCTTCGGCAGCTTCACCTTGTCCTTCTTGATCCGCTTGTGCGGGATAGCCTCCAGGATGTGCGCGATACAGTTCAGCCGCGCCCGCCGCTTGTCGTCGGACCGAATGATGTACCAAGGCGCGTCCTTCGTGCTCGTCTTCTTGAGCATCAGGTCGCGCGCGCGCGAATAATCATACCAGCGCTTGAAGGATTCGATGTCCATTGGGCTGAGCTTCCATTGCCGCACCGGATCGTCGATGCGGGCGTTGAAGCGGCGCTCCTGCTCGTCCAACCCGACCTCGAGCCAGATCTTGATCAGGATGATGCCGCCGTCGATGGCGTACTTTTCCATTTGCGGGCAGAGCGCGAGGAAACGATCGTGCTCGGCGGGCGAGCAGAATCCCATGACATACTCGACGCCGGCCCGATTGTACCAGCTCCGGTCGAAGATCACGATCTCGCCCCCGGCCGGAAACTGCTTCATGTAGCGCTGGAAGAAAAGCTGCGTCTTTTCGCGATCCGATGGCGCCGGCAGTGCCACCACCCGGAACACGCGCGGGCTGACCTTTTCCGTGATCGCCTTGATCGTGCCGCCCTTGCCGGCCGCGTCGCGGCCTTCGAACAGGACGATGACCCGAAGTCTATTTTCCTTCACATAATCCTGAAGATGGCAAAGCTCGATCTGGAGCTTTTCGAGCTCCTTCTCGTAGTCCTTGCGCTTCATCCGCTCTGTGGCTCGATCCTTCGCCATGCTGCTCCGCCTTCCGTCAATCCGGCCGAAACGTGATCAGTCGCCCCACGAAATGATGACGCCGATATCCCCGGGCACGCCGCCAGGAAAGTCGATGACCTGATAGCCGATCCGGTAGCCGCGCGGCTTGAGGTATTCGGTCCAGAGCTCGAATATCTCTTTTGGAATTCCCGTCAGCGTTTTCTCCCATCCTCCCTCCATCTGGTTGATGGCGCGGCCCTTGTCGGTGCACAGGGTGTTCGGGAAGCGGTAGACCTGCACCTCGGTCAGACCGTTGCGAACCGCGCGCTGGATGATGGTCGAGGCGAGCTTGATCTTCTCCTCCTCGGTCTTGCCGGACGGCTTGCTCAGCCGCTCGATCAGGGCGCGCTTCTCGGCTTCGGCGGCGGCGGCGAGGCGCACATATTCTTCGGCCTTTTTAGTGTCTTCGAGCGCCGCTTCCTTGCGGATTTGCGCGGCGTGGGGGATGAGATCATCGATGCCGGGCATGACTGACGAGCTCCTGGCTTGCTGTGGGGTAGAGTCAGGGCTAGGCTAGGTTCCGCGCCGTTCGGACCTTTGATTCATATCAATCAATTTCTCGCCTGCGTTGCCACGGTCGTTGTCTAGAGCGCGTACTGCCCTCATTCCTTTTGGTGGAGAGCTACCGTTGACCGAGCAAATTCACCCGTTGGCCCCGCATCATCTGCCGTTCTATCTCGCGCCGGGAAGCGGCACGGACGTGCTGATGGTGGTGATGGGGATCTTCCTGATCGGCAGCGTGCTCTGGGTCGGTACGCTCTATTGGAAGCTGCACAGCCTCCCCGAACGAATGGCGCACAAGTCGCAGAAGCTGCAGTTCGAGATCGTGGCCGTGCTGGGCATCATCTCGCTCTTTACGCACATGCACATTTTCTGGGTGGCCGGTCTTCTGCTCGCGATGATCGACCTACCGGATTTCGGCACGCCGCTGCGGAGCATCGCAGGCTCGGTCGAGAGAATCGCTGACGCGGCGCCCGGTGAGGGCCGCGAGCCCGAACTGCCAATCCTGCCGCCGGTCGAGAAGCCGATCGTCAAGGGGAAGGAACACAGCCATGTTTGAGCTCATGTTCTGCTCTCTTCTGACCATCCTGCCGGACTACCTCTACCGCCGCTATGCCCAAGGCAAACGTTTCGGCAAAGAGATCACGTTCTTTTCCATTTGGTACGAATTGCGATGGGGCATCACCGGCTGCCTGATGCTCACGATTTCTCTGATCACGATGATCTTCTACTTTCATCCGTCGACGACCTCGGCCACGCTCTATTTCCGCACGGTGCCGATCCTGCCCGAGGGTTCGGGCCGCGTCGCGGAAGTCAATGTCGGCTACAGCGAGGCAGTGAAGAAAGGCGACGTACTTTTCAGGCTGGACAGTTCGAAGCAAAAGGCGGCTTTGGAGACGGCCACTCGCAAGATCGCTGAGGTCGATGCCGCGATGACAAGCGCGGAAAACGACGTGGTCAAGGCCGAAGCGCAGATCCAGGAAGCCAAGGCCAGCCTTCAGCAGGCCAAGGACGAGTTGGACGTGAAGACGGAATTGCAGCGCCGCAACCCCGGCATCGTCCCGCAACGCGATATCGAGAAATTACAGGTCGTGGTCAACCAGCGGCAGGCTGGTGTGGACTCGGCCACTGCGTCCAAGACGTCGGCGACGTTGCGGCTTTCAACCCTGTTGCCGGCTGAAAAAGCGAGCGCCCAGGCGGCGTTGGCCGAAGCGCAGGTCGATCTGGACAAGACCTTCGTTCGCGCCGGCGTCGATGGCCGCGTGGAGCAATTCCTGGTCCGCACCGGTGATGTCGTCAATCAGCTGATGCGGCCGGCCGGCGTGCTGGTTCCGGACGGCGCCGGCCGGCGCGCCTTGCAGGCCGGCTTTGGTCAGATCGAGGCACAGGTGATGAAGGTCGGCATGGTGGCGGAAGCAACCTGCATCTCGAAGCCGTGGGTGATCATTCCCATGGTCGTCACCAGTGTTCAGGATTACATCGCAGCCGGCCAGTTCCGAAGCGGTGAGCAGCTGATCGAGGCGCAGAACGTCGGGCGGCCCGGCACGATCCTGGCCTTCCTTGAGCCCCTCTACAAGGGCGGCCTCGAAGGCGTGACGCCGGGTAGCAGCTGCATCGTCAATGCCTATACCAGCAATCACGAGGAGATATCCGCGAAGGAGACGGGCACGGGTCGGGCCGTCGCTCTGCATGTTGTCGACGGTGTCGGCCTCGTGCACGCCATGCTCTTGCGGATTCAGGCGCTGCTGCTGCCGATCAAGACGCTGGTGCTGAGCGGGCACTGACCGGCTTCGCTTTGGTTTGAATCGCACTTCGGTTCGGCGATGCGCCTCAGTTGAGCCGGTCTGGCATCATGAGCCAGTCCGACCACCCAGCGCATATTCACTATGAGGGCCACATGGTCCCTGCAAAAATGCCGATCTGGCTTCGTTCCTTCATTGTCGCCAGCGCTGTTGTGCTCGTGCTTGGAGCGGGCCTGTTCGGCTACCGCTGGTACTCTCACCCGACGACGCTGACCATCGCGGTCGGGTCGCTGGATGGCGAAGCCACGCGTCTGGTATCGGCGTTGGCGAGCCGGCTTGCCGTGGTGAACGCCCCGGTCCGGCTCAGACTGGTGGAAACGACCAACGCGGTTGATGCTGCCGAGCAGTTTGCGGCGGAAAAGGTCGAGCTTGCTGTCGTCCGCGGCGACGTCGGCGACCTATCGCAGGCGCAGGCTATCGTGGTTCTCGCCCACGCCGTTGTCCTGCTGGTTGCGCCGCCGGGCTCCTCCATTACCGAAATCGCTGGTCTGAAGCGCACCAGCGTCGGCGTGATCGGCGGCGAGATAAATCGCAAGGTCGTCGACGTCCTCAGCGACGAATACGGCCTCGGACGCGCCAACGTGTCATTCCGCAATCTCCAACCGGCAGACGCGCGGCGGGCACTCGATGCCAAGGAGGTACGGGCGATTCTGATCGTCGTTCCTCTTGCCGAAAAGTATCTGGCCCTCTTGCGCGGTCTCTTTCTGCAGACGCCGAAGACCGCGCCGGTCCTCCTTCCCGTCGAGGCGGCTGGTGCCATCGGGGAAAAGCAGCGCGCCTATGAAAGCTTCGATGTCCCGAAGGGCACGTTGCGCGGTTCGCCGCCTGTCCCGAGCGAGGATCTTACCACGCTGCGGGTTTCGTTCTATGTGGTCGCGCAAAAGCAGCTCAGCGCAGAGGTGGCGGGCAGCCTGGCCGACGCGCTGATGAAGGCGCGCAGGGACCTGCTCGGCGAATTGCCGATACTCTCTCAAATGACCGCGCCGAGCACGGATTCGGACGCCTTTCTCCCGGTTCATCCCGGCGCCGCGGCATTCTACAACGGAACGCAGCAGAGCTTTCTGGACGAATGGGGAAACATCATCTTTCTCGCGCCCATGATTTTCGGCGGCCTCATCTCGGTACTGGCGGCTGCCTGGAAATTCCTTCGGGTAGGCGATCCATCGAAGGCCGAACGGGGGCTGGACTTGCTGTATGCGTTGGGTGTGCGGATACGCAGGGCGGAGGCAGTAGCCGAACTGTCCGATATCGAGGCCGAAATCGACCGGGTTCTCCAGGCTCAGCAGGCCAAAGCCGCGGCAGGAGACGAAAATGCGCTCGATGTCACGACCTTGAATGTCGCGGCGCATCGCCTTCAGAGCCTGATTCATGATCGCCGGGTTTTGCTGTCCGCGCTCCCGGGCTCCAGCGCCTGAGCGGCGCGGCCGGATCTCGACCGGATCAAACGTCGGGCCGCCGTGGAATGTATAGCGCGGACTTCGAGAGAGCTCCTTGTTCCTTGATCTTGATCAATAAAGGTCACTGATCGTCCAAGATGCTTGGCCCAATGAGGGTTCAAGGGAGGACGCGATGCTTCGTTGCGGTAGAACTCTGATCGCGATGGTCCTGCTCTTGGCGCCCGTGCCCGCGGCAGCCCAAACTGCGGACACTTCGGCCGCCTCAGGTGCCCAAGCCCAAACGCCGGGTCAGCCGCGGGCGGCTGCCGAAATGCTCAAGCCCGAGCAGCTCGAAGCTCTGGTCGCACCGATCGCGCTCTATCCCGACGAGTTGCTTGCCAACGTGCTGGCGGCATCCACCTATCCTCTGGAAGTCGTTCAGGCCGATCGCTGGCTGAAAGAGCACAAGACTCTGAGGGGTGATGCCCTAAAGACTGAAGTCGAGAAGCAGCCGTGGGATGACAGCATCAAGGCGCTGGCCTCGACTGCTGAGGTCCTTTCCATGATGAGCGACAAGCTCGACTGGACCAAGGTGCTGGGCGACGCGGTGCTCGCGCAGCAATCGGATGTGATGGATGCGGTCCAGCGGCTGCGGACCAAGGCTTATGACAACAAGAAGCTGCTGACCACCACGCAGCAGAAGGTGAGCGTCAAGACCGAGGAAAGCAGGCAGGTGGTCGTGATCGAGCCGGCGGTTCCCGATACGATGTACGTGCCGTACTACGAGCCTGCGACGGTCTACGGCGCGTGGCCCTACACCGAGTATCCACCATATTACTTCGGCTACCCGTCCTACATCGGCGCAGGCGTCGTCGCGGCGGGTCTCGCGTTCGGCACAGCCTGGGCTATCGGTCGCTGGGGCAATTATTGGGGCGGCGGCTGCAACTGGGGTAACCGCAACGTCTATATCAATCACCGCACCACCAACATCGGAACTGGCTGGCAGCACAATCCGTCGCATCGCCAAGGGGTACGCTACAACAACGCCAACGTTCAGCAGCGCTTCGGCAATAGCAATCTGAAGGCCGGCGCCGCCGACCGCATGGATTTCCGCGGCCGCGACGGACAGCAAGTCTTGAAGCCGGGACAGGATCGGCCTGGTGGCGCAGATCGCGCTGGGGATCGTGCGGCAGATCGCGCTGGCGACCGAGGTGGCGACCGTCAAGGCGCCGGGGATCGCGCCAAGGCGGGAGGCGATCGCGCCAAAGGCGGTGGCGATCGCGCGGCCAAGGGCGGTGGTGCCAAGAATGCCGGCGCAAAGAGTGCTGGCCCTAAAGCCGGCGGCGCCAAGGGCGGGGGCGCCAAAGCCGCGAACCGCGGTGGTAGCGGAAGCGTGCTGAACGTGTCGTCGGGCCGCTCGGCGGCCGCAGCATCGGCGCGTGGTCATGCGAGCATGGCGAGCATGGGACCGCGCGGTGGCGGTGGCGGAGGTGCGAGCTTCGCCGGCCGAGGCGGCGGCGGAGGCTTCCAGGGTGGCGGAGGCCGTGGTGGTGGTGGTGGCGGCGGACGGCGTTCCGATATCGCGCTGAAGCATGACGTCGTTCTGCTCGGCCATCTCGCAAGCGGTCTTGGTTATTACCGCTTCAGCTATATCGGCAGCGACAAGGCCTATGTCGGCGTCATTGCGCAAGAAGTCGAGGACGTGAAGCCGGTAGCCGTCACCCGCGGAGCCGACGGCTATCTCCGGGTCTATTACGAAAAGCTCGGTCTGAAATTCCGTACCTATCGCGACTGGCTCGAGAGCGGCGCGCGGATTCCTGGCGAGGTGACGCCATGATGGGTTTGAAGTCGCTTCGTCTCGCCATCTTGCCGGCCATTATTGCGCTTGGGCTCCTGAGCTCGCCATCCCTTGCGCAGCAGTCCTATCCGACACCGGAGGATGCGGCAGGGGCGCTCGCTGCCGCCGTGAAAAGCGGGCCGGACCGGGCCATCCTGAAAGTCCTCGGCAGCGCTGCCGAGGACATCGTTTCCTCCGGCGACGAGGTCGCCGACGTCGACATCCGGAAACGCTTCACCTCGATGTATGATGCGAAGCATGCGATCAAGGCGGAAGGTAACAGGAAGGCAGTGCTGATGTTGGGTCCGGACGACTTTCCGTTCCCGATTCCGCTCGTCAACACCAGGACCGGCTGGGAATTCGATACCGCCGAAGGCCGCATTGAGGTCCTGTATCGCCGCATCGGCCGCAATGAACTCGACGCGATCCAGACCAGTCTCGCCTTTGTCGATGCCGAGAACGAATACGCCGACAAGGATCGCGGTGAGGGTACTGGCGTGTACGCGCAGCGCATCGTCAGCAGCGCAGGCAAGAAGGACGGGTTGTTCTGGCGCGACGACAGCGACCCGAGCCCGCTCGGTGCATTGGCGGCGCAGGCTTCGGCCGAAGGCTACAAGGCCGAGGAGGGGCCGGCGCCCTATCATGGCTACTATTTCCGCATCCTGAAGGGGCAGGGATCGAACACGCCAGGCGGCGCGCTGAACTATATCGTCAACGGCAAGATGATCGGAGGTTTCGCACTGGTCGCCTGGCCGGCCGAGTACGGCAATTCCGGCGTCATGACCTTCCTGGTCAACCATGCGGGCGTTGTCTACCAGAAGGATCTCGGGCCTCGGACCAAGGTCCTCGTTTCCCGCATCAGCGCGTTCGATCCGGACCAGACCTGGAAGAAGCTGGATGGTGTAAAACCCTGAGCGACGCACGCAGATCTTGCGTGGGCTTCTTTGGCGTTTGGCACGCCTCGTGCTGCTCGCACTCCTTATCCCGACGACCCCGTCGTTTGCACAGGCATCCGCGCAGGTCCGGATCAAGATCGTAAAGGCGGGGCTGCTCGTGGGCGGTGGCGCTGGGAGCGGCGTGCTGACCTATCGCGGCCGCCATCATCCGTTCCGCATCAGCGGGGTAAGCTTGGGTTTTACCGTCGGCGCTACCGTTGGGTGGCTCGAGGGCTGGGCTTCAGGCATTCGAGAGGTCAGCGATTTTGCCGGCGCATACAGCTCGGTCGGTGGCGGGGCTGCCCTGATCGGCGGCATCAATGGCGCTCAGCTGCGCAACGACAAAGGGGTCACGATGGTGCTGCAGGGACCAAAAGCCGGGGTGGAATTCGCCGCTAATCTCAGCACAATCATGATCTCTCTGAAGTGAGCGCGCGAAAGGCGGAATGGTCGTGACGGTCCCGTACCGTCATTGCACCGAAGCGGGGGCGGAGACGGGCATTTCCAGCTCGAAAACGGAGCCCCTGACGTCCGATTTGACCAGCCTCAGCTTTCCACCGCACCTTCCGACCAGGTTGGAGGAGATGGCCAGCCCCAACCCCATACCGCCTTGTTTCGTCGTGAAGAACGGATCGAAGATGCGCTCTTGGTGACGGGGTGTGATGCCGGTGCCGGAGTCTTCTACGGACAAATGGACCGTTGCGCCACCATCAAGGCTGGTTTTCATACGGAGCTGTCGTTGATCGGCGGGGACAGAACTCATTGCGTCAAGCGCGTTTTTGCAGAGGTTCAGGACAATCTGCTGAAGCTCAGTGCCGCCCAGAGCGACTGGGGGAATGTTGCCCTGAAACTCCGTAATTACTGATACGCCATTGGCAAGGAGATCGTGCCTCAACAGTCGCAGCGCAAGCTCGGCGACATCCTCGACGTTTGCTGAAGCGCCGCCCTGCGCCGTTTTGATTGTCATCTCGCGAATGTTCGATATGATGTCAGCGGCGCGGCTGCTGTCCGCTTCGATGTCAGACAGGATGTTTTCGAGGTCCTCCAATTCAAGGGGGGCAGCTCGCAGGTGACTGAGGCCTGTCGCAGCATTGAGCGAGATGGCCCCCAATGGCGATCTTAGCTCGTGGGCGATCGCGCCAGTGACCGCGTCGATGCTGAGAAGCCGGTTCGCTCGTTCGCGTCGTTGCAGGGCAATGACGCTGGCAAGGCGCGAATAGATAAACATCGTTTCGATGAGCAATACGGTCAGCAACATGCAACTGCCGACGAGAACGAAACCGCGTGCTGCGTACCAACCGATGGTGAACCGAACCGAGCTGCCGATGATTGCTACCAGAAAGTTCGGCAAGTAGGCGAGCAAAGTCACCATCAGCCAAAGGTCAAGAATGGTGCGCATGCGTGCAAACAAAACGGTGAGAGCAGTCAGATTCCATAGCAAAAGTATCAGGTTGACCTGATTGCCGAGAGGGGTCTGGTGCCTGACGTCGTTCACGTAGAAATTAGGAAGCCATTCGGCTTTCGCGTTCACGATCCACGCCAGTCCTGCCACGGCGGCGCCGATGCACCCGACAACTATTATGATCGCGGCTGTTGCAGGTTTGCCTGGTTTGCCGCCGGCGGTATGATCCTTCGTGAACCCGTAGCCGAAAATCGCCGCGGGGAACGTTGCGTGCCATAGCACGTAAAGCCAAGCGGGGCTGTTCAGTCCATCCCCAATGACACCCGCGGAAGCGTATCCGTTCGGAAAGGCGAGCGTTTGCAAGAATGCGAATGATCCGCTGAAAACGTATCCGCTTGCCAGTGCGAGAAGTGCCCGTTGAGGCTGGATCGAAAATTGAGCAAATAGCAGGGCTGCCGTGATGAACTCGGCCAAGGCCAACGCGGTCTGCAACACTGGAACGAAACCATTAATCTGGCCCAATTGGATCCGGGCGAACGGCGCGATGACCGCTGCAAGGACGATGAGCAAGACGGCGACACCCACCGCCCAGGCCTTTTGACGAGGGGTTGCGGGGATGTTCGCGATGATCAGTGGGAATTCTTGCTCATCATCGTAAGCGGGCTCGGCGGCTGCGTTGGCTGATCGCTGGCTCGCTGGCGCAATGCCCGGCCCTGATGCTGTCGCACCGCCGACAAGTCCCATGAACTTGCGCTGGCTCATGCCGCCTCCGGGCCACGAGACAGCATCTTACTCGTCCCCACGCCCGTTGAAAGCCCGTGAGGGCAGACCAGGTTGAAGCCTCTCCGAGGAACGATCATGAAGCTTTGCGCCGCGTATACACCGGAATCCTGCAAGGACTGTGCGAAGCTTGCTATAGCTTTCCCCAACCTTAATCCACAATAGTGTCGCGCCGGTTCACCGCGCCGGGGATAATCATCCGGATCGTTGCTCGCCGGTTGAGCCGGTAACATACCGGAAATTCGTCATGCGGGGCAATGTGCTGGTGTCGAGTTTGGTTGGTGTAGATTTGAACCTCGATCGATGATTTTGCGGTCTGGATTTCGTCGGCGGCTGCGAGGGCGAGCAAATTGTACGTCGAGCCGAGGCTATTCTGACCGCGGATGTCCCGAGCTATGCGCCGCGCGCTAGCGACGCAGAAAACAATCTGCCAGGACGTCGATTGCCTGTCGCATGGCGGCCGCGCAATTCTTCTCCGTGTGCTTGCGCTATGAAGCTGACCAGCACGCTGGACAAGTCGTAAAACTACTCTCGGAGAGAGGAAGAATGCGCTACCGCACCGCGGCGAATTATCGGCGTGTTGGTGCATCACTTGAGTAAGCTCCCGACCACTCCCTTGCGACGGACCTACTCCAGGTGCCTTGCGCGCAGATCTTGAAGGTCCTTTTTCAATGCCGCCAGATCCAGCCCGCGAGGAAAAGTGAGGCGTCCAGATCGGATCACGAGCCGGACGTACGGATAGCGTTCCTCGGCAAGCATCGGCAAACTGATTTTGTATTTGTGCCAATCTTCAACGATGTGTGCCTGTTGCTCGACGTTGTATGAGTCCCAGGAGTCGCCGGGCGTGTAATCGTAGCCGGCACCGATTGTCTGCGCCCAGAAAGAGCGCGCCATCGTCCAGTTCGAATCGTTGAACGCCTGCCACACATGGGTCATTTCGTGCACGAAGAGGTCGCAAATTCGACCGAAGTTGTCGCACAGGAGGCCGAAGGTGGGGCTAGGAGATGCCAGGTTACTGAACGCGACATTGCCAAGATTGATGGCATACCGCATGCTCGGCACCATGGGATTGCTTCCTCTAAAGAACGGTCCGTCGTTCGTCCACGGTCTTCCGCCTGCTCCCAGGCCATTGGTAATCGCGATCGTCTCCCACGGCGGCAGGGTCGGGCCAAAGACGTTGCGCGCGAAATCCCGTTCGCTGACGTCCAGCACGCGGGCGAAGTCGGGTCGGCTTCCTTCACATGCCGGTGGGATCGGGGCCACTGGGGTGGGCGCAACCGGTGGAATGGGCGCAATCGGCGGGGGAGGCGGCGTACCTGGCGGTAGATAGATGAAGCCGCCTTTCCATCCACCTTTCCCGCCGGTCGTACCGGAAGAAAACGCAAAATTCTGGCGGTCGGGCGATATCGCGCGGCAGCCTACATACTCGGCCAGGTACCAGTTCACCTGCCTTGCGGCTTGTTGGAAATCGCGCTGTTTGACGAGCTTGATGCCCGGAAAATTGAACTCGATGAGGTCCCATGGATCGATGCCGATCCGCTTGGCGAGGGATATCCAAGTCTCGCCTGCCGCCACCGCATGTCGCGTTCCCGCTGGCGGTACGTAGCTTTCGACGACAGGCTTCAAGGGTCTTTCCTGGTTCGGCAATGTAAGGACCTCCCTTGCTGAGTCCTGCAGAACTACCCGATCTTGCCGCCAATATTCATTGGTCGCCGTTACTTTGAGGCGGTTCGATGGTTCCATTCCATTCGGGCCGCGAACAGGTAGGCTAGGGAGGAGCCTCATTCGTAGCTTGGAGGCGTGGACAATCGAACCAGCAATCTCCGCTTTAGCGCCGGCCTTTTGACCTCGAGCCTAGCAGGTCATGCGTGCCGCTGACGCTCACGGTTCCGGAGCACTCGAAACCGCCGAAAATTCCGCAGGAGCCGGTGACCGTGACGCGCAGATCTTTGCGCTGGTACATGTCGACCGAAACGCCCACGCGCGAAAAGTCGTTCGCGCTGTTCGGCAATATCAAGTCGATGTGTTCGGCCGCCCAACGCGGCACATGTGAGTTGCTCTTCCAGAACAGCTCGTTGCCGGCGTGGTGCATGAAGTTCGGCCCGACCGTAAGGGCACCGTCCACGCCCTCGAACACGAAGCCTGTTTCGTCGATGTGCACGTTCACCCGGTCGGGTGCTACTGCGAAATGCAGCGAGGTGATGTCCTGGGGCTGCGGGTCTTTGCCGAATTGCGAGCTGTAGGCATCGCTCCATTGTCCGCGGTCGCGTCCGAGCCCGAAGCCGTGCCGGCCCGGGAGATCCCGCGTTGAGAGTGGCTTGTCGGACAGCTTTGGGCGCCAGATCTCCCGAAACCCCTTGCCGATCGTTGCCGCCATCGACAGATCGAGAGCCCAATGCGACGCCTTTTCCGGGCTTTGCCCTTCGGCGAATGCGTCGAATCCGTCCGTCGTCTTGGCAATGCGCAGCTTCTTGATCAGCTCTTCCCAGTCCTTGGGCAGGAAGGTGACGCCGTCGAGCGTGGTCGTCGCGGCAGCGACACCATACTTCTCGAGTTGGTGTCGGATGTAGGGCTTCTCGTCATAAAGGCGCACATTCGGGTTGGCGCCGGCAAAGTAATTCTTCAAATCGATCTGCGGTCGCAGCATGGTCAATCGCGCCGCGATCTTCCGGTAAGTGTCGGTCGTCGTCGGATCGGTCGTCGTCATGGCGCGCCCTCCGTGGCAATCCTCACCTCAGATTGGTCTCGCCCGAACGGGTTCGGGTTCAATGTCTGCTCGTTCTATGAAGTTGCCGAAGGCCCCATGCCAATTCCGGCAAAAGTCAAACCCCTATTGCCCCAGCACCGATGCAGTTTGAACCCGCCAACTGGAATCGGCGACCACTATGCAGGGGGTACTTTAAGCGGCGAGGATGATCAGATGTCACTGCGAGGCAGGGTATTGGATATACTCAATGGGCCGGCGGTCGCACGCATTCGTTTCCGATTTCCGATCCGCGGCAGCCACGTGACGATTGCGCCGCAAACGTTCCATCACGTCGCCCGCGCGATCCGGTTGGGGCGGGTCACCGTCAGGGCTCCGACGGATCTCGCGGCAGGCGTTGCCGCACAATATAACGATGTGGCGAGAACCAGGGCGGACGGCACAGCGGTCGCTGCGAACACGCTGGAGGTCGTGTCGGCGGCGGGGCGGATGGACGGAGCCTATATCGTCCATGAGAGCCTGCATGCAGCCTACGATCTGTTGCGTACCGGCCTCGACGCCAATGCCGAAGAGGCGTCCGCGTACGTCTGCACGGCGCTCTATTGCCGCATGACCGGCCTCCCGCGGCCGCGCTGGGCCAACGGCCCGATTTACGCCAATGCCGCTGAGGTCGCCAAAACGTTACTGTCGCAATACCAAAAGGGCGATCCTGGCATTCCCTGGGTCGGCGAGAGTGAATGGCGGATGCTGCGCGCCGGCGTGGGCCTTCATCCGGTCTATACCAGCGGACCCGGTGGTATTCTCACCGGATGGCTGCTCGGCCAGCAGTACACCCACGATGGCTGAGTGATGGGCACCTCGCCTGTTTCGGGAGGTAGCAGATCTTCTGGTTCCTTCCGCCACTCCTTCCACGGTGCCCGGCGCACATGAGCGCGTCAGGCGATTAGCAAGCCCAGCTTGCCGACCATCGCAAGCGAGCGTTGAACGCTTTCTCGCGTTGATAGCAGCAGCGGCTCGGCGGGCTTCCTGGCACGATCCTTCTGACCTACCTGGATGGTCGGGCCGAATTTCTCGGTCATTTCGGCCGTGATCTGGTCGATAGTCCGCGTACCATCGAGCAATTGCAGGAAATCCCTGGTTCGGTCGTCCTCCAACTGCACGGTTTGGTGGAGGAGATTGGTGACGAGCGGACCTGTTTGCGCTTGTTTTCGCGCGAGCAGGCTCGCCTGCGGATGCTCGGTCGCTTCCGTCAATAAGAAGGGACGCGACAGCAGGAACGAGACCTCGCCGCTGCAAGCTAGGATAAACATCGCCTCGGTCAACGCCTTTTGGTCATCATCTGCCTGCCCGCCGCCAAGCAGCACTCGCGCCCCATCGAGCAATTCGTCAAATGACAGCGCGCGAGGCCAAGCGCGGCCGAGGCATAGGTGCGCCGCCTTCAAGAGCGAATTGGTCACCGTGATCCTGCTACCGTCCTCATTTTCGAATTCCATCGCTGAATCGTCCGTTACGCAGGCGTCCGGATCAACCGGGCTCGTCGTGCTCAGCAAATAGAACCGGGTGACGAAATCGAGGTCGGTCTGGCGGGAGAGCGAGACGTTGTCGTGGCAGAGCAAGGTACGGCGAAAGCCGTTACCGTCGATAAAGTCCTGATACTGATCGCGTGCCATGAACTCGGTTTCCGGGAAGCGTTGCAACGTCGCGCGTACCTCCTCGGAATAGCCCGCCAGATTGCGTCGCGAGAAATCGGCGTCGCTTAGATATTGCAAGCCATGAGAGCCTGCAAGCTCGACAACCTCGTGCAGCAGGAAGGCCTCGGCGCCTTCGTCGAGATCGTCATGAAACAACAGCTCGTCGGGCGCCTTGAGGACGCGGTTGTACTGATCGCGCATGATCGCGCCGTGAACCGAGTTGGCTTTCGATCCCTCGCTCAAGAACTTCAAGATTGCGCGGGCCTGTCCTACTTTTTCTTTCATGCCGGTGAGGCGGCGGGTGTGATACCGCATCATGTCGCGGACCATGTCGCGCATATGTGAGAACGGGTGCGCATTGTAACTGACGTAGCAGACCCCCTGCGGCGCGAGGTTCTGTTTGAAGATCATCATCATCTTCTCGCGCACCGCCGGTGGCACCCAGGAATACACGCCGTGCGCGATGATGTAGTCGAACCGTCCGAAGCTTGCATCGACATTCATGATGTCGCAGTGGAGAAGCTTGATGTTCTCCAGGCCCAATGTAGCGACATTGTTCTGACCGCGCTCGATCGTCACGCCGCTCAGGTCGACACCGACGAATTCGCTGTTCGGGTATTGAAAGGCCATCGGCAACAGGTTGCCGCCGACGCCGCAGCCAAGCTCCAGCACCCGGCAACGCTCGACCGGCGCCGGCTGCATGCCGTAAACGGCGGCCATGGTAGCAAGATGGTTGGGATGAGTAAGCCCATAAACATGGCCCGGGTAGTAGACCTCGTCGTATGGCGTTGGACCGATGTTTGGGTGACGATGCTCGGTTTGAATGTTCATCGTGCTCAATTCCACGAATATGCGAACTTGTTGTTGTCGATCGAGACACGTGCTTCCTTCACCTCTTCCTTGGCGAGCGACTTGCTGAGGAATTCGCGCGACAGCTCGGGGAGCAGGGTGTTGGTGATGATGTTGTCAATCATTCGCCCACCGGAGTCGGGGTCGTTGCAGCGCGACACAATGTGCTCGACGACCGCGTCGTCATAACCGAAGGTCGCGTTATGATTGTCGCGAAGGCGCCTTCCGATGCGGTCGAGTTGCAAACGCACGATCCCGGACAGCATCTCGTCCGATAGCGGGAAGTACGGTATCGAGACGATGCGTCCGAGCAGCGCCGCTGGGAACACCTTGAGCAACTCCGGCCTTAGCATCCTGGCGAGCTCTTCCGGCTCGTCGCGATACTTTGGATCGCGTGATAGGCCCATGATCATATCGGTGCCGACGTTGGTGGTAAGGATGATCAAAGTGTTCTTGAAGTCGATCCGTCGCCCGTTGCCGTCCTCCATGGTTCCTTTGTCGAATACCTGAAAGAAAATCTCATGGACGTCGGGATGAGCTTTCTCCACCTCGTCGAGCAGAATGACGCTATAGGGCTTGCGCCGGACGGCCTCGGTGAGGCGCCCACCTTCGCCATAGCCGACATACCCGGGAGGTGCGCCTTTCAAGGTCGAGACGGTGTGCGCTTCCTGGAACTCTGACATGTTGATCGTAATCATGTTTTGCTCGCCGCCATAAAGAGTCTCGGCAAGCGCCAGGGCGGTTTCGGTCTTGCCCACACCGGATGGGCCAGCCAACATGAATACGCCGATCGGTTTCGACGGGTTGTCCAGCTTAGCGCGGCTGGTCTCAATTCGCTTGGCGATCATTGTCAGCCCATGGGACTGGCCGACGACGCGGCGGTTGAGGATCTCCGGTAGCTTCAGCACGGTTTCGATCTCGTCGCGCATCATCCGGCCGACCGGGATGCCGGTCCAATCAGAGACAACGGACGCCACCGACTGCTGGTCTACATGGGCATAGACCATTCGCTTTTCCGGATTGATGGTCTCAAGTGTGTCGAACTTGCCGCGCAGCTCCGCGCGCTTGGCAGCCGGATCTTCGCCTTCCTTGGGCCTGGACAGGATTTCACGAATGCTGCGGATGTCCTTGATGAGCTCCTGCTCGACCGCCCAATCGCCATCGAGGTTCGTCAGCTTGTCTTTCAGTGCGGCGATGTCGTTGTCGATCGCGACAATGCGCTCGTTGTCCTCTATCCCAAGGTCGCCGTCGCTGACGAGCGCAGATCTCTCAGCTTCACGAGCGGCAATCGCCACGCGTGCATCCTCGATCAAGGCCGGCGTCGCGCTCTGGCTGATGGCTACGCGTGCCGAGGCTGTATCAAGCAGGCTGACCGCCTTGTCCGGCAACTGCCGTGAAGGAATGTATCGGTGGGACAGGTTGACTGCTGCGACGATCGCAGCATCCGAAATGCGAACGCCATGGTGCTTTTCCATCGGACCGAGAAGTCCGCGAAGCATGATGCAGCAGGTCTCCACATCAGGTTCATCGATCTGGATTGGCTGGAAGCGCCGGGTGAGTGCGGGATCCTTCTCGATGTACTGGCGATATTCCGCCCATGTGGTGGCGGCGATCGTACGCAGCGTGCCACGGGCGAGGGGAGGTTTCAGGAGATTGGCCGCATCGCCGGTACCGGCGGCGCCGCCGGCGCCGATGAGTGTGTGGGCCTCATCGATGAACAAGATGATGGGAGTAGGTGAGCTCTGGACCTCGTCGATCACCGACCGCAAGCGCTGCTCGAACTCGCCCTTCATGGAGGCGCCGGCTTGCATCAGGCCGATGTCGAGTGCGCAGAGCCTTACACCGCGCAGCGGTGGCGGCACGTCGCCGGCGGCAATGCGCTGCGCAAAGCCTTCGACAACTGCGGTCTTGCCGACGCCAGCCTCGCCGGTGAGAATTGGATTGTTCTGCCGCCGACGCATCAACACGTCGATCAGTTGGCGGATTTCTTCGTCCCGGCCAAGGATCGGATCCATTTCGCCCGATTTAGCCTTGGCAGTGAGGTCCTGGGAGAACCGGTCGAGCGGCGTCGTGCCCTTCGGACCAGCTTGGGCCGCGCCTTCCGTGCCGGCGCCAACCAGGCCCGATCCGTCCATCGGCCGCATGTTCTCCTCGTCGGAGCCGGTCCAGACAGCGCGGCGTTCCGCCGCCAGTGCGTCGACGTTGACCTTGGCAAATTCCCGCGAGAGGTTGTTCAGCGCGCGACGAATATCGTTCGATTTCAGGCCGGCAACGAGCAGATGACCGGTGCGGATCTGGGTCTCGCCAAAGAAAAGCGTGGCATAGTGCCAGCCGCGATCGAGCAGATCGATGACCGAATTCGCGACGCCCGGCATGTCGGTCTCGTTCTTAGCAAAGCCGCTGATCACGCCGGCCAGGTCCGACAATAAGCGCGCGCGGTCGAGCTTGTAGTGATCGACCGAGAGGCTGAGATCGTTGCCCTCCTGCTGCAGAATATGAAACAGCCAGTGCGCAAGCTCGACGTTGCGATTGCCGGCGCTCTTTGCGTGGCGGAGGGCCTGTATGAAGGCATCATAGCCGGCCCGGTTCAGCTTGCCCGTTACAGCTTCAATGCTGATGTCGGTCACGGCGGCTCCTCCTGCTCAACTCCTCCGCGGATGCTTGTCATCATGCGGAATTGGCTTCAAATTCCATAGTATTAGGCGATCAGCACTATGGATAGGTTCAAATCGCCGTGGCATTGGCTGCGGCGCTCCGGCGGGATCTCAATCGCTCCCCGAGCTGAAAGCGGGCATCGCGGCGATATTCTTCTGTGGAGGCCCAGTTCGGCGAGACCCAAGAAGTCCATCCAAGTCGACCACTTTGTCCGAGCCTGACCGGTACAACCTCTCCGGCAGGAATGGCGAGCTCTACCTCCCATTCCAATTCGTCGCCGACATAGAAGAAAACGGCGTCGGCCAGTGGCTCCGACAGGTTGGGTGTTTCGGTCGGCAGGAATTGTTCGTACTGAGCAAATGTTCTGACAAAGACCCGAACTCTGATCTTGTCCTCGACGCTGAACACGCGCGAGCCCAGAAGGGCGTCCTGACCGAGCCTCGCATGCGTTCCGCCGAGCCGGCTGCAGTGACTTGGGTCGAACGAGAGCCAAGTGCCGACGAATTCGTCGATCTCGACTTTGACCTCGAACAGTCCTTGCAGGAATCGCGTCAACCGTGATGCACACTTCGCCCTTGGCGCGACCAGTCCAGCGAAGCTGAGCTTCGCCATGTCCGGAACGGTATCGCGATCGGCGAAAACATCGGTGCCCAAGCCGGCGAAGGAGCCGACATAGGCAATGAAGCGATCGTCCGCCGGGCGGTCGTGCTGCGCGATCGGGCGCGCGTCGGCCCAGGCACGAAAGAAGAGTTGCAGGAAGCGCCCGTTAAACAGATCGAGAAAGCGCGGGAAAGCGTCATCCCGCATCAGCCACCAGCTGAGGCTTTCGTCGGTGGTGGCAATGGGCAGGGCGCCCTGCGGGCCCAGGAGGCCGAGAAATTTGACGAGTATCCTGAGCCGGCCACTCTGGTCGTCCACGGCCGCGAGATTCGAGGCGGGAAACTCCAGATAAGGCACTTGGCCGAGGTCGACATATTCGTCGCGGCGCGCGGCACTGTCACCGATCCGCGGTCGATCCGGGTTGGCGCGCTCGAACTGGCGTAACGTATGGAAGAAATCGAAACGCCAGGGCTCGGCCTTCATCTGGTCGATCAGGGTCATAGCGGTCTCCGCGTGCCCATGCGCGGCGGCCATCGCATGATCTCGCCGCGCTCCGGCGTCGAGATGACCGTCTGGGTGAAGGTGTTGAAGCCGGAATAGTCGGCAAAGAAGCGTTCCAGGATCGCCCCGAGCAAGAACACGCCGCTGCCCTCAAATGCCTTCTCGTCGAGTGTGACGATAATCTCCAAGCCACGTGCTGCGCCGCTGCCGGTGCGCTCACGCACGCGTCGCACGATGGGGCGGCTTTCTATGCTGCGCACGCCGCGGATCTTGCGTTCCGTGGCGTCGTCGAATTGGTCGGCGAACAAGGACAGCATCTCGCGCAGCGCTCCGGCGTTCTTGCCGCCACCGCGCTCGACGAGCCCAAGATAGTTGAGGCTGAGCATGTTGATGAGCCGCCAGCTGACAACGCCGCTGTTGACGATTTCGCTGCGGCTGCGCAATTGGGCCACCACCGGCTCGCGCGGCGGCGTCGGACCAGCGACGCACATCAGATCAAGAGATGTGTCGTCCAGCAAACGAAAATCGGCGCCGCCCTGGCCGACCGGCAAGTGCTCCGTGAGATGGCGATTGGAGCAGAGAGCCCGAACGCTCAGTTCGGCGACAGAGCCTTTGCCGCTCAATTCACCGGGCTCGAGCAGTGACAGGAACATGTCCGTCCCGGTGTAGTCTGAGGAGGCGCCGTATGTCTTTTCTTCCACTGTGCGGCGCCGCGGCAAGCGGCGCACAGTGAAATAAAGCCTGTCGGCCGACCCGCCGCTCCGGTCGACGGCGGCCGAATATAGCGGGCGCACGGGGCGCTTATCCTTCTCTGCCGGAAGGTGTGCGTAGACTTCGAGCACCTGGTGCGGTTCGTATTCCAGATAGCGGCTGCGATCTGGCACCACATGGTACTCGTGCGTATTCGACTTGACCGGAATACGATCACTCGTCTTCTCGAACAGATTGATCGCCGGCGCGGTATAGAGCCTGAACGTCTCGGGGCGCACCGAGGCGGCCAATCGTGAACTGTGTTCATCGAATGCGAAGACAATATCGATCGATTTGCTGCGCAGCCGTGACATCACGCCGCGAAGTCCGGTGAGGGTAATGCCGAGGAACTTGCGTGGAAACATGAAATATTCACGCAGCAATTCCGAGCCACGAAAGATCCGGTTATCGTTAGGAAATAGAGACTCATTCTCGTCGAAGCCAATTTGCTGCACGCTGTCATGGGGGGCACGAGTCACCACCGGATCGCCAAAGTCGTCGAGATGCCGGAAGTAGACCCCCCTGCAATTCGAGATCAACTGCTCGTAAAGCGCGATGGCGTCGGATTCCGCACCGGACAGGTAGATCGGAAGCTCGCTCACGCGGCAGCCTGCGAACCACGTTTCCGGCTTGGTCCGAGCCTCCGCGTCCGGCGGCTCGTCCTCGAGCCGGGCCGCACTACGATGGGTCAACGATAGCCTCAGCCCCGCGATGACGTCACTGCCGATCGGGATACCAAGCGCCTGCAGAGCGCCCGCCGTCGAGAAATACTCGGCGCTTGTGACGTCAAATGGCCAGAGCACGATGTCGCGGCAAAGTCGAAACCGGCAGGAAAGACTTCGCTCTCTCTCGCGATAGGTCGCGTCGAAATAGGCGCCGCGCGCGATCTTCCTGCCGTCACGCAGCGCCGGGTCGGCATAGGGTGGCCGTGCGGTCACCAGCATGGCCGAAGGTGTCGGCGCAAGATAGTTCGGTACCAGTTGCTCGAGCAGGTTTGCAGTGAATTCCGGGAACTCGTGCTTGAGCTTGAGTTGAACGCGGGCGGCAAGAAAGGCAGCGCCTTCCAGCAGTCCCGTGATCATCGGGTCCGAGCGGTCTCGGATCAGGCCGCCGAGGCGCTCTGCGATACCTGGATATTCTTCGGCGAAATCTCCCGCCTGCTCGTACAGCAATGACAGTTCACGATTGTAGAAATCGAGGAATTCGCGATTCATGCTAAAGTCGATTGATCTGGATGTCGCCGCTGTCGAGATCGACGTCGGCGACAAATTCCACGGGGACGTTGAGCGGCTCAGCTTTGAGGTCGGCGTGAACGATGAAGCGCAGCTTCAGCTGCTCAGGGCCGACCGAGCCGTCGCGACGAACCCGAATCGTCTTGCGGTCGAGTCTGGGTTCGTAGGTCGCTAGCGTCTCGCGCAACGCGTCGGTGAGTTCGTCGTCCGTAACCTCGTCGATCGAGCGGTGGGCGATATCGGGGAAGCCGTAGTTCAAGATCGATCTCCGGACGCAATCCCGGTCGCTCAGATCCAAAGTCGATTCCAGAGCAATGGTATTGAGAAGGGCTTCTAGGTCATGAGAGATTTCCCGCCGCAACAGCGTTTCCGAGATCGGAAAGCGGCCGGCGCTACGCCGTCCGGCAATGACCCGTTCACCGAATTCATCGCGCAAATTGAGCTTCTTGCGCGCATCGCGAGCTTCATGAGCCAAGCGAAAGGCCAGCATTAGCGGGGGAGAGAGACGATCCCTCTTTGGAGTAATGGTCATTTACCTTCCCCAAGATGCCGGGCCCGCTATGCCCTTCCGCGGAGCATCAGCTGGTCTCCAGGATGGTTGTCGCCTCGGCAGGCGGTCGTGCTCGTAACCGCTCCCGCCGAGACGTCAACGCAATCGCACCGTGCGGCGCCGGCTCAGCTAATCGCAACCAACGCCAAGCAGAAGCCGACGATCAGGCCCATTCCTTGTTGGCGGGAACGTCCCAGCCAAACACCGGCGCCGCTCCAGCGCCGCCTTTTTCCGTCTGGGTCTTGTACGTCATCTTGACCTTGGCGAAATTCAGACTCACGTTTTCAGTGAGGCGATCTTCGCCGTGCGATCCGCCCGTCGATACACTCGTGACCAGAATGTGCTTCATCTCGATCTTGAGATACTCCAGCGGATTTTCACCCGCCTTGCGCACCGTGAGGATCGCCGTATCAATGTGCTTGCCGTTCGCACAGACTTTGAAAAGCTCCGGCGTGGCCTTGTCGACGAAGTGCGTGAAGTGCAGGTCCTGGATGCTGACCTTGCCGGCACCGCCGCCCGAACCGCTGTGGAAAGTGCCTGACTGGCTCTCGCCGAAAGACCAGCTCAAAATATCGATTTCGTCCTTGTGCTTGTCGTCCAGCGACTCGCCCTTAATCGGATCGAGTTTCAGGAAAATGTCGACAGCCATAGCATAGTCCTTTCAAATTTCTGCATGTTACGGTTGCGATGCTGCGGCGTCAGGAGCCGGGGCCGGGAAGGCGCGAAACCAGACTGAGGCCGACGTCCATCGCCTCCAACTGAAAGTGTGGACGAAGAAAGAAGCGCGCGTTGTAATATCCCGGGTTCTCCTCGTTTGCTATGACCTCTACCTTCGCAGCGGCCAGCGGCTTGCGCGCCTTCTGAGCTTCTGACGACAGGGCTGGATTGGCATCAACGTACTCGTTGATCCAGGTCTGCAGCCAGACCGTCAGCTCATCCTTCTCCTTCATGGATCCGATCTTGTCGCGAACCATGCACTTCAGATAGTGCGCAAAGCGAGACACAGCGAACATGTAGGGCAGTCGTGACGACAGGTTATCAGAGGCGGTGGCATCCACGCCTTTCTCGCCGAAATACTTCTTCGGCTTGTAGAGCGACTGAGCGCCGATGAACGCCGCCTTGTCGGTGTTCTTGCGATGGATCAGCGGGATGAGGCCCGCCTTCGCAAGTTCGTGCTCACGGCGATCGCTGATGGCGATCTCGGTCGGGCATTTCAGGTCGACGCCGCCGTCATCGGTCGGGAACGTGTGCGTCGGCAGGTTGATAACTTCACCGCCGGACTGCACACCGCGGATGCGCGTGCACCAGCCAAACTCCTTGAAGGCGCGGTTGATGTTGACGGCCATTGCGTAGGCGGCGTTGATCCAGCCGTATTTGTCGCCGGTGTGTCCGTCCGTCTCCTCTTCGAAGGCGAACTCTTCCACGGGCTCCGATTTCGCGCCGTAGGGGAGGCGGCCGAGCGCGCGCGGCATGCACAGGCCGAGATAGCGCGAGTCGTCCTGATCGCGCAGTCCCTTCCATGCGGCATATTCCGGCGTGTCGAACACCTTGCCGATGTCCCGAGGGTTGGACAGCTCGGTCCAAGAGTCCATTCCCATCAGCGTCGGCTCGGCGCCGCTGAAGAAGGGGGCGTGTGCGGCGCCGGCGATCTTGCTGAGATCGCGGAGCAGTTGCACATCGGTGGGGAGGTGACTGAAATAATAGTCGCCGATCAGGCAGCCGAAAGGCTCGCCACCCAGCTGGCCGAATTCATACTCATAGATCTGCTTGAAAAGGGGGCTCTGGTCCCAGCGTGCATCGGGATAAAGCCGCAGATTTCGATACAGCTCGTTCTTTGAGACGTTCATCGCCCGGATTTTCAGGTTGGCGTCGGTCTCGGAATTGAAGACGAGGTAGTGGAGACCGCGCCACGCACTTTCGATTGCCTGGAACTCAGGTGTATGAAGAATCTCGTTCATTTGCGCGGTCAGCTTCTGGTCGATCCGCGCGATCATCTCCTCGATGGTGTCGAGGACGTCCGACTTTATGACGCTTGTGTCCTTCAACGCCTCTTGAACGAGCGTGGATACGGCGTTTTCGACTTCGGTCGCTGCACGTTCAGTGCGCGGTTTGAAGCTTTGCTTTAGCAGGCTGGTAAACTCATCAGCTTCGACGGTTTTGACTTGGGTAGGGCTCTCTGTGTGAACAGCTTCTTTTGCCATGGTCCCCATTCCTTCCTTAGCTCTCGGTGCCAGGTTCGCTCGACTGGCTTGTCGCGCGTTCCCGCAGCGCTGCCATCAGTTGAGGATCGGCGAGAAGTTTTTTCAGCTGGTCCTCGGCGGCCACCTTGCCGTCCATGTAGCGCAGCAGGTTGGCGAGTTGTTCGCGTGCCTCGAGCAGCTTGGCGGTGGCCGGCACCTGGCGGGCGACTGCCACCGGAGTGAAGTCTGCCATCTTGTTGAAGCGCAAGTTGACCGAGATCTTTTCGTCGGAACCATCGCTGAGGCGATTGGCGACGCGCGCCGTCACGCCGGGCTGGATTGCGGCCATGCGGTTGTCGAAATTGTCCATATCGAACTCGAGGAACTTACGCTCCTCGACCTTCGACTTCTCGATGCCGGGGTTGTTGCCGGAGAGGTCGGAGAGGACGCCCATGACGAACGGCAGCTCGATCAGCCGCTCGGCATCGTAAGGATCCTCGTATGTTATGTGCACGCGTGGTGCGCGGTTTCGTCGAATGAATTTTTGACCGCTGTCAGTAGCCATGGTTCCCCTCCCTGCGAAATCGCATCAGAAGCCAAATTGCACGACGCAGATTGACTAAGGCGTCTCAACTTGCGGTCGGCAAAACATTCTTATGTCCAGTTAGTGCCTTCGAGAGAAAGGTGGTTCAATACGATTTGTCGATTGTCTTGAGAGCGCCCTCAGGAAGGACATCATTCAGAAGGCTGAGGAAATCCCGCTGTGCGAGGTCGCGCGCGCGATCGACCAAAAAGGGGATCGGGCTGGACGGCTCCGCGGTTCGGAAAAACGACGCCACCTTCGTCAGCAGACCCAAGGCCTGCGCTCTAGTTTCCACCGAAAAAACAATATCTTGGGCGCTCTCATCCGTCGTTGATGAGAGCGGGGTCGCGAGCTCCGCCATCCGTTCGATCGGCAGGTCGAAGACTTTGTCCCGCCCGATGTTGATGGCAGCGCTCTCCACGTGGGACGGCACCAGCATCCGCATCACTTCAATAAATGATTTGCCGACCATCTCCTGCGCTTGACGTACCAGCAACAGCGCCGGGTTGGATGGTTCCATTCGGGCAAAATAGGCGGCCGCTGCGCCGAGCGCTGCGGACGCCTGTGCAGATGAAGCAAACATCGTGGTTGCGTCCAACGGCACCTGCGTATCGAGGGGACCGGCATCTTCCGCAGTTGCGGCAATCGCCACCGGATCACGCAATGCGACAAGACCCGCAAGCCAGGCAGCCATGCCGTCAACCAAGCCGGAGAGCCTGTCGAGGCTGATAGGTTGCCCCGAATTCATCTTCTCACGCCAGGTCGCCTTGATACCTGCGATTTCAGCAGCGACCGCGGAGCACCGCGCGCTGATTGCCTTGAGAGTATCGAGATCCGTCTCGCTGACGATGCGCTCGATAGTCGCGAGATCGAGCCCGTCGGCGTCGGCATCGCCGGCGGGAATTTCGCCTTGCGCGATTTGATAGGCACGGTAGTGGAGGTTGCCGTGTCTGCGGTTCTCGATCAGGGGGAGGAACTGGAGCGGGTTGATCACGGTCGGAAACACGTCGATTGCTTCGACCGTGACGGCCCGAAGCGCGTAGTCGCCGTTCTCGCCCCTCGGATGTACCGCTTCCCACTGCTCGCGCAGCAGCAAGTTGGTCGCCCTCAGGCAGTTAAGAAAGCCGTCGAGATCGCGGTTGAGGATTGAAAACTTCGCGAGCAGCAGGTTTAGGCGCAGATCGCGGGTACGCGCCAGGAGGGGCTGTGCAGCGGCAAATTGGCCGGCAAAATCGACTGCCTTTGGATCGAAGCGTCCACGCTCCCCATTGGCATTGACGACCTCGAAGAACGACATTGGCAGCAGGGATTCCGCACCTGCGAAGAAGTTCAGATATTGGACGTCTCCGATGGCGTCGAGATCCGGTCCGCAGGGATCGTCAGCGGTAATGGGCAGCGTCAGGGAGGCGACATCAAGCATGCGAGGATCGTCCATCTGCTCGGTCACGGCCCCGCTGCCGAGCCGTGACGACTAAGGGATCGCGCGGGGCGCATGATCCGATTCTATACCTATGGGTCAGATGCCTGCTGATCTTGGTTCATTCCCGAAGATCATGCCATTTTCCCGTGAACCGGCAAGCTCTTGGAGCCGACTACTTGATGGCCGGGGTGGTTCTTTGGACGGCTGTCGTGAAACGTCAGGAGGCCAGCCCCGGGGCGGACTTGCCGGCACTGCCAATTGGCGGGGCAGGATTTCCGCGGATCTTGCATACGTCTGATCAGCTCTTTGCAGCGGGTCATTCGATCGAAGGAGGGAGTTTAAGCCCACATGGGCCAGCTTACTCAGGATACCCGCCTATGCGAACTCAAGACGCCTCTTGGCAAGGACGTTCTGGTTTTTGCCGGATTCGAGGGCTCGGAAGGTCTCAGCGAACTGTTCGAGTATCGCATAGAGTGTCTCAGTGAGGATGCCGACCTCGACTTCGACCGAGCCATCGGTCAGCAATGCACGCTGACCATAAAGCTGCATGAAAAGGAGCGCGAGTTCAGTGGCATTCTGACAGAGGCCCAGTGGCTCGGGGTAAGGAACGACTATTTCAGCTACCGGATCGTGCTGAGGCCCTGGTTTTGGCTGTTGTCGCGGACCACCGATTGCCGGATCTTTCAGGACAAGAAAGCGCCCGACATCATCAAGGAGGTGTTCAACGAACGCGGCTTCACCGATTATGAATCCAAACTGACCGAAGAGGGGTCCTGTCCGAAGCTCGAATATTGCGTTCAGTACCGCGAGACTGACATGAATTTCGTGTGCCGGCTGATGGAACAGCACGGCATCTACTACTTCTTCAAACACGAGGGCGGCAAACATACGCTGGTGTTGGCGGATTCCAAATCGTCGCATAGCCCGATCAACGGTCTTGCTACGATTCCCTATATCCCGTTAACGGGGGCCGATCGTCGAGGCGAGCAGCATATCTACGAATGGGTCTCGGAGCGCCGGTTTCGAACCGGCAAGATCGAGCTTAACGACTACAACTATCAAAAGCCCAACGCGCAGATGATCAGCGACGCCAAGGGCTCCGAGCACTACACCCGGTCGGAGATGGAGTTTTACGACTATCCAGGGAAGTTCAAGGAAAAATCCGACGGCGAGCGCTACGCGAAGATCCAGCTCCAGGCCGAGCAGGCAATGGACCGAAGGCGCCGCGGCAACGGCGACGCCGTCAACCTGTTCCCCGGTGGGTTAACGAAGCTTGAAAAGCACTCCAAGGATTCGCAGAACGTGGAATATCTCGTGGTGCGAGCCACGCACTCGTTCTCGATCGAATCTTATCGCACCGGAGGTCCGAGCGACGCCGGGCAACACGTCTATTTCGGCAGCTACGAGTTTCTGCCGAGCGATCGGCCGTTTCGAGCGCCAATGACGACGCCGAAGCCAAGGATCAATGGCATCCAGACTGCCAAGGTAGTGACCAAAGACGACAATTCGAGCGAGGAAATCGACGTCGAGTCGCTCGGCGAAATCTATGTCCGCTTTTTCTGGGATCGCAAGAAGAAGCGGTCGTGCCGGTTGCGCGTCGCCCAGGTTTGGTCCGGCAAGCGCTGGGGCGGTCAGATCATTCCGCGTGTCGGACAGGAAGTCGTTGTCGAGTTCCTGGAAGGGGATCCGGACCGGCCCCTGGTGATTGGCACCGTGTACAACGACGAATACAAGCTGCCTTACGATCTGCCGTCGAAAAAGACGATTGGCGGCTTGAAGTCGGACTCCACCAAAGGTGGCGGCGGCTTCAACGAGTGGAGCTTCGAGGACAAGAAGGGGTCCGAGAAGATCACGGTGCATGCCGAGAAGGACCATGACGTGACGGTCCGGGACACCGAGACACGGACCATCGGCGAAGCTGCATTCGGCGGCGATACCCGCAAGACCACGCTCAAGAAAGGCAATGACAAACTCGATATCGAATTGGGCGGTCAACACATCACGCTGGCCATGGACCAGTCTGTCAATGCGGGCATCAGCATCACGCTCACGGCCAGCGCCAATATCACCCTGCAGGTTGGTCCCAGCCAGATTATCCTGACCCCGGCGGGCATCGTCATCAACGCGCCGACGATCGCCATGACAGCGCAGGCCGGCATGGCGCTTGCTGCCGGCGGTCCGCTGGTCGCTCACGGCACTCCAACTCTTGTCGGCTGACGATCATGGGGCAGGTTCGATTCGGAACGGTACAGGATCTGTTTCAGGCCTATCCGTTGGCGCGCTATGATGTCGGCAGAGCCGACGCTGACAAGCCTTCGCTGGATTTCCTTCAGGAGGCCGCCGACGCGTGCAATTGGCACCCGGCCGTGTCTTATTGTGCATACCTACTTCCAAGGCGTGTGGCAATTGGCTGGGGATGTCGCTCTCTGCGGCGGATGTTCGATCATTTCGATGCCAGCGATAGCAGGTCGCTCAATATTGTGGAGACCTGGGTCCGGCAACCGGACGAGCAGTCCCGGAACAAGGCGCTGGCTGTCGGCAATGCCAACGATCCTGAGCAGCCGGCAACGTGGCTGGCGCTGGCGGCCGGCTGGTCCGGCGGAAGCGTGGTTCCCCCGGAATTTGCGCCCGTGGAAGCCAAGCCAGATCAGGCCGCACGGGCGGTGCGTACAGCACTGCTGATTGGCCTCTGCCGGCTCCCTCGTGACTTCCGGGACCAGATAATGACGTCGTGCCTGGAGGATGGTATTCAATTGGCACGCGGCGAACCGCGCCCTCCGCGCTAACGAGACGATGTGATGGTGCTTCGCTTTAATATCGAGAACGAACCGAATCTTCCGGACGGCGGACCTGTGACGTTTACGGTCACCGGCAGGCGTTCGGTCGATATTGGCCGGGACCGTCACCTCGACTGGACGCTGCCGGATCCGGCGCGGACTATTTCCGGAAAGCATTGCGAGGTGCACTTTCGCGACGGTGGCTATTGGCTGCACGACGTCTCGACCAACGGCACCTTTCTCAATGGTGCCGACCAGCGCATGCGGGGGCCGCACCGCTTGCGCGACGGCGATCGGCTCACGATCGGCCACTACATCATCGGAGTTTCGCTGGAGGATGAGGCTGGCGGGCGTATCCCAAATCAAGCGGCGCAACTGCACGAACCCTCGGTCCAGCAGCATGCGGATTACGGAGAGCTTTGGACGGCCGATCGTGACGTTCCGCCGCCGATCGATCCGCAACTGTTGAAGAAGCCACGCGAGGCGGCGCGGCCCGTCAATCCGGGGTTCCTTGATTGGGCAGCGAGCGTGCCGGCGCCGGGTGTAGACCCATTTCGATGGTCATCGCCGACGTCTACGTCCCAACCGTCCGTGCAGGACGATGACATGAACTGGGCAGCCGGTCCGGTCACCGCGCCGAAACCGCAAGTCGAGCGCCCGCAAGCCATCCCGACTCCACGCCGGCCGTCGGTTTGGATCGATGATGAACCAGTCGCTGCCCAGCCGCCAACATCGCCATCGCACCCGCAGGTCGAGACGGCGCAAGCAGCAGACGAGCGACCTGTCGCGGCCAAGCCAGTCGGTGGTACCGAGTTCGCGCGACTGGTGGCGCGCGCTGCGGGATTGCCGGAGAATTTCTTCGCCAGCAAGTCCGATGCCGAACTCGCCGAACAGCTCGGCATCATCTTGCGTATGACCGTGGACAATCTGATGGCGCTGCTGCAAGCGCGAACCCAAGCCAAGCAGCTGACCCGTAGCACCAGCCAGACCACCGTCCAAGCCCTCGAAAATAATCCGCTGAAATTCTCGCCGACCTCGGAGGAAGCGATGCGCATTCTCTTTGGGCCGCCGACACGCAGCTATCTCGATGCACAGCGCGCCTTTGCACAGGGCTTCAGTGATCTCAAGTCACATCAGTTGAGAACCTATATGGCGATGCAGCACGCTGTCCATGAGCTGATTGCGGGCATAGATCCGACGCTGATGGCGCGCGAGCTCGAGCTTCAGCGTGGCGCAAGCTCCTGGCTCGGCACGAACAAGGGCAAACTCTGGGACGAGTTCTTGACGCGCTGGAAAGCGCATCTTGGCCGCGACAACAACGCCCCGATCGAAACCTTTATGTTGCTTTTCTCGAACTATTACGACCGCGGTGATAAGCCCGGCTCAAAGTAAACTCTCGGCGACCACGAGGTTGCCTACAATTTCTAAGTGGATATAGGAATGTCTTGGTACAGCAAGGTCTTCTGGTCGGAAGGTTTGTTTCTGCGGCCGCATCATCTGCAGCAGAACGACCGCTACATCGAACACTTGCTGGAAAAGCGCGTTCGCTACACGACACCATACCCTTGGGGCTTTGCCGAGCTAGAGATCGATAGGGATCTTACCGAACAGAGCAAATTCGCGGTGCGCAGTGCGTCCGGCCTCATGCCGGACGGTACGCCGTTCGATATCCCTGCGGACAGCCCAATACCCGAATCGATCGAGGTGCCGGAGACGGCTGCAGGCCAGATCGTCTGGCTGATGATGCCGGTCGCGGCGCCAAACACCCGCGAGGTCGACGAGGACCGCACCGACAGCGCCAGTCGTTATGTTCGCACTTCGGAAACCTTCATCGACTCGACCTCGGCGCTCCGCATCGAGGAAGAGATCGACATCGCTTATCCGCGCCTGTCTTTCGAACTGCGCAAGACGAGCAAGCCCGGATACATGGGCCTGGGCATCGCGCGCATTCTGGAGGTGCGCGACAAGAACATCCTGTTCGACGACAAGTTCGTGCCGCCGATGCTGGTCTGCGCCGCGCATCCGATCATCGATGGCTGGCTCAACCGCATCATCGGCTGGGTTGAGACTAAACTCGACGAGTTGGCGCGTTACGCCGTCGATCCGTCATCCGGTGGTGGGTTGCAGAGCGTCGACTATCTGGTCCTGCAAGTGCTGAACCGTACCATTCCCGTGCTGACTCATTTCCAGCGCTCCGGCAGCGTTCACCCGGAGCGCCTGTACGAGGAATTGCTGAGGTTCGCAGGTGAACTTGCGACGTTTTCCACGGCGGAACGGCGGGCGCGCAACTATCCGGCGTACAATCACGACGATCTCGAGAACGTCTTCACACCCTTGGTGAGCGACATCCAGGACTTCTTGAGCGCGCGGCTGGGTCGGCGGGCGATCCGCCTGGAGATCATCGAGCGCGCACAGAATGCGTTCGTATCGCCGATCCGCGATCGAGCGCTATTCCGAAATGCGACCCTGGTGCTGGAAGTTGCCGCACGGCGGCCGCTTGTGGAGATCCAGAACGATTTCCCGCACCTGTTCAAGGTCGGGCCGAACACAAAGATGAACGAGATCGTGCACGCAAACCTGCCGGGCCTCACGTTGGCGCATTTGCCGACGCCGCCGCCGCATATCCGGGCCATCACGGATCACGTCTATTTCTATCTCGACCGCAAGTCACCGCTGTGGCCCGAGTTCAGTACGGCTGCGTCGATCGGAATGCATTTTTCCGGCGACTGGCCCGAGCTTGAGCTGTATCTTTGGGCTATCCTGGAAGACAGGCCATGAGCGACAAGGACAAGCCGGTCAATCCTTTCGGGCGGGGCGAACGGACGATCATCCGTCCCAACCCCGGCGGGAAGTTGCCGCCGGCGCCGATCTCTCAACCTCCGCCGGGTGGGGGGCCCGCAGCACGCCCAGCCTATTCGCCATCACCCGTACCCTCTCCCGGCACGCCGGCCCCACCACCATCCTTTTCGCCCGTTCCACAGGGCTCGAACTACGCCTCCGCGCCGGCCAGCCATCCAGCCGAGGAATGGATTTCGACACCCGCGCAAGGCCAGGTGCCGCAACCCTTGATGCCGCCAGGGCCGCCGTTGCGCGTTGACGATCTGGTCGCGCCAAATGCCAATCCGGTGATGCGCGCTGCGGGCCCGTTGCTGCAACTGCTCGGTCGGTTGCGTGTGGCGCTCATGCGAGCGTCATTCGCCAGCCTGATGGAGCAGGTCGCAGACGCGATCAAATTCTTTGAGAAGGACATCCGTTCAGCGGGCATTTCCGAGCACCAGGCCAACACAGCAAAATACATCCTGTGTGCCACTGCTGACGATATCGTGCAGCACATCCCAACCGAAGAGCGTCACGTCTGGACGCAATATTCGATGCTGAGCCGGTTCTTCGGCGAGCGTGTCGGCGGCGTCCGTTTCTTTGAGATCCTCGACCATTTGAAGGTTGATCCACTGGTCAACTATCCGGTCCTCGAACTTCAGCACGCCTGCCTTGCGCTTGGTTTTCAGGGCATCCACCGGACGTCAGGGGGCGGACTTGCGAACCTGCAACTGATCCAGCGCAACCTCTATGAATTGCTGCGCCGGGTTAGACCGAAAACGATGAGCGACCTGTCGCCCAACTGGCGCGGGCAGGCGCTGGCGGGGCGCCGGCAGCGTCTGCGTGTTCCGGTTTGGCTCGTGGCAGCCGTGGTCGCCGCGCTGCTGACCGGGTCCTATTTCGTTCTGCGGACGCTCCTCGCTGGACGGGCAGAGAATGCTGCTGAGGTGGCGCTCGCGCTCCATCCGGCCGGTCCGATCGAACTCAAGCGTCAGGTCGTTGCACCACCCCCACCGCCGCCGCCTCCGCCGCCGCCGGATCGCATTACCCAGTTGCAACGCATCCGCAATGCACTCGCGAAGGAGAACACCGCCTGCGCCATGACGGCGGACCAGACCCCCAGCTTCATCGTGATCAGGGTCTGCGACCTGGCCTTGTTTGCGTCGGGCCAAGCGACCATCCTCGACGGCTTTAAGCCGATCGCTCTCCGCGTCGCAGCAACCCTCGACAAGGAGCCGGGACGGATCCGGGTCGTCGGCCATACTGACAGTTCGCCGATCCGCACAGTCCGCTTCCCGACCAATTTCGAGTTGTCGGTCGAGCGCGCCAAGGCGGTTGCCGCGGCACTGAAACCTGGCTTGAACGATGGTTCGCGCGTCGACGTCGAGGGCAAGGGAGCAGATGCGCCGATTGCCAACAACACAACGCCGGAGGGACGTGCCAAGAACCGGCGCGTCGAGATCTTTATCGAACGCAGCGAATAGGCACACACCGCCGGATCAGGTGGTTTTGCGACGGGTACGGTTAGATGCTTGCCAAGGACATTCTTCGCATCGTTCTCTACGGGGTCGGGCTCAGCTCGCTCGGAGCGGTGATCTATTTCGCCGGTCCCTTCATCGCATTCGGCGATTGGCGGCCGCTGGAGAACCATATCGTCCGGCAGATCGCTATTCTGCTGCTCACCACGGCCGTGGCAGGCATCGTTGGCCTCAATCTGTTCAAGCGGCGCAAGGGTGCCAAGGAGATTGCCGATGGTATCGCTGGTGCAGACCAGCCCGTCAGCGATGAACCAGTGCTCAAGGAGCGCATGAAGGATGCGCTCGCGACGCTGAAGACCGCCAGCGGCAACAAGTCGGGCTATCTCTACGATCTCCCCTGGTACGTCATCATCGGTCCGCCCGGCGCCGGCAAGACCACGGCGCTTGTCAATTCCGGGCTCAAATTTCCGCTCGCGCGCGGGGCAACGCCCGCGGCGATCGCAGGGGTCGGCGGTACCCGCTACTGCGATTGGTGGTTTACAGAGGAGGCGGTGCTGATCGATACCGCCGGCCGCTACACCACCCAGGACTCCAACAGCAAGGCCGACAAGGACAGCTGGCTGGCGTTCCTGGACATCCTGAAGAAAAGCCGGTCGCGCCAACCGATCAACGGCGTTCTTGTCGCCATCAGTATCGAAGACATCCTGACGCTGCCGAAGCAGGAGCTCGCACTTCATGCCGATGCCATCAGGATGCGCCTGCTCGAGCTGCATCAGAGACTCAAGGTCAGCTTCCCAGTCTACGCGCTATTTACCAAAGCGGATCTCGTTGCCGGCTTCACCGAGTATTTCGCCTATCTCGGGGAGGCCGGCCGCCGTCAAGTCTGGGGTGCCACGTTCCAGACCGCCGACAAGACCCAGAATCTGGTTGGGCAGATCCCGTTCGAGTTCGACCGTCTGCTGGAGCGCCTGAGCGAAGAGACGCTCGACCGTCTGCAGGACGAGCCGACGCCCCAGCACCGCGTGCAATTGTTCGGTTTTCCGGCACAGATGGCGCGGCTCAAGCCTCAGATCCACGATTTCCTCAACCTGATCTTCGAGCCGACGCGCTATCACGTGAACGCGAACCTGCGCGGATTCTACTTTACTTCGGGTACGCAGCAGGGCACGCCGATCGATCAATTGATCGGGTCGCTGGCGCGCACGTTCGGCGCTGAGGAAGTCGGTTCCGGATCCTATTCGGGCACGGGCAAGAGCTTCTTCCTTGCCGATCTGATTTCCAAGGTCATCATCGGCGAGGCCGACTGGGTCTCGACTGACCGTGCCGCGGTGCGCCGCGCGCTGGTCCTGAAGACCGCAGCCCTGTCATTGATCGGTCTGGTCTCGATCGGGCTGATCGCAGCTTGGCTGGTGAGCTACAAGCGGAACGCCGATTTGATCGAGCAAAGCCTGCAGGCGGATAGCGAGTATGCAACCGCCGGCGCGGCACTTATCAAGCAGACGTTGATTGCCGATCATGATCTCGACAAGGTGCTGCCGCTACTCTACCGGCTTCGCAACGCCCCGGCGGGCTACGGATCGCGCGGCGAATCGGTGCCTCTGTCGGCTCGCTACGGGCTCAGTCAGCGCGCCCGGCTGCTGTCGCCCTCGAAAGCGGCCTATCACACCGCGCTTGAACGCATGTTCCGACCGCGCCTGCTGTATCGCCTGGAAGAGCAGCTCAATGCGCGCATAAACGAGCCTGCCTTCGTCTATGAGGCGCTCAAGGTCTATCTGATGATCGGTGGCCTGCAGTCGCCGGATCGCGAGTTGATCCGCTCCTGGATGCAACGTGACTGGGCGGATAATCTCTATCCTGGCGCCACCAACGCAGAAGGGCGGCGTCTGCTCGACGAGAACCTCGTGGCAATGTTCGACCTCGAGACCGAACAGCCGCCCTTGGTCGAACTCGACGGCCGGTTGATCAAGCAGGCCCAGAACTCCTTGGCGCGCCTGAGCGTGTCGCAACGAGCGTACGAGTTTCTGAAATCGGAGGCTCGCGCGTCGATCGCCGGCGACTGGATCGCCGGCCGCCATGGCGGACCCGACATGGGTGTCGTGTTCGAAACCACGACCGGGCAGCCTTTGGACGCCGTGCGGGTACCTGAGTTCTTCACGTATAACGGCTTCCATCAGAAGTTCGTCGCCCGGCTGTCCGGATTGTCTGAGCGGATGAAGCGGGAGCGATGGGTTTTGGGGGATGCCGGCCAGCAGTCGGCCATCAACCAGCAGTACGACAATCTGGCCGGCGATCTGCTCAGCATCTATTCAAACGATTTCGTGACGACCTGGCGAACGGCGCTCGGGAGCCTGCGCCTGAAGAAGCTGCTCGCCGACAAACCGAAATATGAGGTGCTTCGGGCGCTTTCGGCGCCGACCTCGCCGATGCGGCAAATTCTGGAGTCGGTGCGCGACGAGACGGTGCTGACCAAGGAACGGGCGAAGAGCGCTTCGGCGCCAGCTGCCGCATCGGCGCCAGCACTCTTCACGAATGCTCAGGATGGACCGCCTGGCACGATGATCGAAGCACAGTTCAAGCCTTACCACGCAGCGCTCGAAGGCGAGAGCACCCGCCGGCCAATCGACTCGACCGTCGCGAACCTGAACGACATCGCGCAGAACCTGACGCTGATCATCGAGAATCCCCAACTGACCGCACAAGCCACAGCTGCGCTCCAGAACCAGGTCGCAGCGCTCCGCAACAACGCCTCGCGCATGCCGCCGCCATTCTCCGATATGTTGCGAGCAGCAGCCGCGGAGTTCGAAGGTAGCATCGCGGCTTCAACCGCCGGACAAATCCTGCAAACGTTGCGCGATCAGGTCACGCCGGTCTGCCAACAGACCGTGACTAATCGCTACCCGTTTATCCGCGGCAGCGGCCAGGAAGTTCCGCTCGCGGATTTTGCCAAATTGTTCAGTCCGAATGGCGTTATGGACAGGTTCTTCACCCAGTACCTGGCACCTTATGCCGACACGTCGCGGTCGGACTGGGCTTGGCGAAAGGAGAGCCCCGTTGGTCGGTCGTTCTCGCCCGAGACGCTCAAACAATTCCAGAATGCGGCTTATATCCGGGATGCGTTCTTCCAGACGGGCGGCGGTGTGCCCGCCGTTTCATTCGCGATCCGACCCCCTGGGGCACCGGGACCAGGCGTGACAGTTAAGACCGAGATCGGTGGCACCACAATTGCGAGCCCAACCATTGCCGGATCGGCCCCTCCGTCCTTGTTCGGCGGGCCGCAACCTACGCCACCGCCACAGCCGCAGACCAACTCGCCGACTACTATCCTATGGCCGGGCCCAGCGCCGCGAACGGCAATTTCAGTCAGTAACGATACCGGCCCGCCATCCGTACTTGAGCGCATTGGTCCCTGGTCGTTGTTTCGGATGTTGGAGGCGGGCTCGTTAGTGGTGAAAGCGGAAACGGCCAGCGCGAGTTTCATCGTCGCCGGGCGCGAGCTCAACTATCAAATTTCGACCGGATCGTTGCGCAACCCGCTGAACCTGTCAGTGCTGCGCGAGTTTCGTTGCCCGACCGGGATATGACCATGCGTTGCGGGATATTCGGCAAAATCGGTGCGAAGCGCGATTTCATCGCGATCGCGACCCCGCGCAGCTTCCTGGAAGCCTGGGAGCCGTGGGTACAGGCTGCGCTGTCAGCAAGTCGCCACCAGCTTGGCCCAGGATGGCAACAGGCCTTTCTGACCGCGCCGGTCTGGCGGTTTTGGCTCGGCGCCGCGATCTGCGGCACGACAGTGGCGGGTGCGATCATGCCCTCGCTCGATGGGGTGGGGCGATACTATCCCTTGACCCTGCATGCGGTGACCGGCGAGGCCGTCTCGCTGCCGCCGCCGAGCATTGATCCGCAGGACGAATGGTTCGGGCAAGTGGAGGCGTTCCTGCTTTCGACCCTGGATCGGGCCGCAACCTTCGAGCAGATCTCCGATGCATTGGATCGGCTTTCGGTGCCACGACTGCAGGAGACCATCACCGGCGATCCGCCGGTCACGTCGCTTGGTACTGCGGCAATGGGGAGGGCTTCGGCGGTCGAAGCCTTCGCGGCGTCGTTTGCAGCACTTTGCGCTGCCAACCCACAGGTCTACGCCGCGGCTAGCTTCTGGTGGACCGCCGGAGGGGAAGGCTTCCCGCCAATGGCGCTGAGTTGTCGCGGATTGCCAGATCCGTTTCACTACGTCACGCTGCTGACCGGTGATCTCGGACCCGCGGCATCCGGGAATGGATGACGCGCGATGGTGCATATTCCGTCCTTGTTCGATGTTGGCAGCGTCACCCATGCCGGACGCGTGCGGGAGCGGAACGAGGATTCATGTTTGGTACGAACCGACGTTGGTCTGTGGGCGGTCGCCGACGGCATGGGGGGGCACGAGGCCGGTGATCTCGCCAGTCGCATCGTAGTGCAGTCGCTCGACGCTATCGCTACACCAGAATCAGCCGCAGACCTGCTGGCGGAATGCGAGGAGCGGCTTTTCAGCGCAAACCAGCAGATACTGGCGCTTAGTCATGAACGACAGGGTGCCACCGTCGGGACAACAGCGGCGGTTCTGCTCGTTCGCGATAACTACTATGCCTGCATATGGGCGGGTGACAGCCGGGTCTACCTTATTAGTCGCGGCGCAATTCGCCAGGTCTCGCATGATCACAGCGAACTGGAGGAGCTGATCGCAAAAGGTGCGCTGTCGCGCGAAGACGTGAATGATTGGCCGAGCAATGCCATTACGCGTGCCGTCGGTGTCGCCGATGATCCGGAATTCGAGGTGGTGACAGGCCCGGCCGAGCCAGAAGATATCTTCGTGATCTGCAGCGATGGCCTGACCAGGCACGTGCAGGACGACGAGATCCTGCAGCACGCGGCTACGCGACGCGCCCAGGCGGCTTGCGATGACATGCTCGCGCTGGCTCTTGATCGTGGCGGGCTTGACAATTTGACGATTGTGATCGTGCGACTACTGACGCCACGATCTCAGGGGACGACAAGATCTCCGCTCAATCGGGAGCCGCAACCATGAGTCCGAGCGATCCGTTCCGATCGTCCTATCACGGCGTGCCGCCCGGCACCCGTCTCAATGGCATTTACGAGATCGAAGCGATGATCGGCGCGGGCGGCATGGGTGAGGTCTACAAATGCCGTGAGATCCAGACTGGATCGCCTATTGCGGTGAAAATGCTACTGCCCGACGTGGTTGATAACGAGGCCGCGCTCGCGCTGTTCCGTCGAGAGGCCGCGGCACTCCACAATCTTCCGCACGACGCGATCGTTCGCTACTTCCTGTTTACCGTCGAGCCGGTGCTGCAGCGACCTTATCTCGCGATGGAGTTCGTGAATGGCCGCTCGCTCTCGAACATGCTCGATGATGGGCCGTTGACCTTCGAGGCGCTGATCAGGCTGAGGCAGCGTGTCGCATTGGGACTGGAGGCCGCACATGAGCACGGCATCATCCATCGCGACGTGTCTCCGGACAACATCATCATTCCGCTCGACGACGTCAGTCGGGCCAAGATCATCGACTTCGGCATCGCTCGGTCGACCCAAATGGGCGACAAAACCATCATCGGCTCGGGCTTCGCCGGCAAGGACAACTACGCATCGCCGGAGCAAGTAGGGTTGTACGGCAATGACGTGACTGCGAAATCCGATGTCTACAGCCTCGGTCTTGTGCTGTTCCATGCGCTGACCGGACAGAAACTCGACATGGGCGGCAGCCAATTTCAACTGGTGGAGAAGCGCCGGCGTGTGCCCGATCTCGGTGGTGTGGATATGCGCATCCGACCTTTGCTGGAGCGGATGCTGCAGCCTGATCCGGCATTGCGCCCCACTATGGGGGAGGTCGCCAGCTGGACGCCAACCGGTTCCGCCCAGACGCCGGCCGCGCCGTTATATGGCTTCGATCCGCTGCGGCGGCCGGAAAGCGCGTCGCCGGCGCCGCAGGACAGGATGCCGGAGATCGCGCGGAGTCCGCGCCGCCTCTGGCTGGGGGCGGGCGCCGCGGCATTGTTGCTGCTGGTCGGCGGTGGTGGATATGCCTTCTACAAGCTGGTTTGGTCAGCGCCAGGCACCGCGGTCTTGTCGCCACCCCCGAAACTCGCCGGAGCAATGGCGCCGCCGAAGGTCGAGCCCGCTGGACCACAGCCCGGACGCCAAGAGCCGGAGAAGTTGCCCGCGCAGCCGACGGCGACGCAGTCTCCGGCACTCGATGGGCCAGGGCGCGCCGAGCGCATCCGCAAATACGTGGCCCAATATTCCGGCGGTGACTGCTTCTTCGTGTTGCCGATTGCCGTGAGCCCAAATGCCGCTGTCATCGAAGGGTTCGGTGCCTCGACCGTCCCATTCGACACGTTCGACAAAGCGTTTCGGCGTGAGCAGGGTTTCGAGGCTTCGATCGGCGTCAGGCAAGTGACCCAGGCGCAATGCCCAGCCGTCAAGTTCTTGAGTCAGGTCGGGAGCGATCAGGCGCGAATGCCACGCATCACCTTGTCAGCGACAGAGCTGAAGGGCGGTGAAACCCTCAATGGGACCATCGAGAACTTTGCCAACCGCGTGGTGGAGCTCCTGATGGTATCTGATCGCGGCGAAGTTCAGAGCCTGTCTTATCTTCTGAAGCCGGGCATCGACTCACTTTCGTTTACGCTCCCGACAGCGCGCGCGAGCGGTCCGCAACTGCTATTGGTCGTGGCGGTCCCGCAGGTTCTCGACTCGTTGCGCCAGCCGCGACCGATCGCCGCCGACACGTTCTTCCTGCAGGCGCTAAGCGAGGCTCAGCGCAATAAGATGACTGTCATCGCGGCCGTGCGCTACGTGCTGCTCACCAATTGACCGGCACGCTCAGAATGTTCCGATCACCAGGATTTTCAGGTCGGCATCCGGCTTGAAGTCGCTTGCCGTATATTCAAGCGTGTTTCCAGTAGCGGACGATGCCTTTAGCCGCCCAGGACAGAAGCTCACCAAGCGGTCGCTGCCGCCTGGGTCGATAGTCAGCTTGAATGACCGGATCGGCCCAGCCCAATTCGCGCCGGTCTTGAGCACGTACGATATGCGCCGCTCCTGGAGATTTGCGCCGTTGGTCTGGTTATTGCCCGTGCGCTTGTCGAGCTCGGCAAGGAACGTATCCTGGATGCAGTATTCTTTCCGGTAACGCGCAACTTCCTGACCGAGTGCGCTGCTGCGGCGCAGGCTCGAGCGCAGAATGGTGTCAGGACTGGAGCCGACGCTCGGCCGGTACTGGTGTTCGACCGTGACGCTGCGCACGGGCGGAAACAACTGCTGGCGCACAGCCGAGGTCTTGACGGTCCACCCCGGCGCATATTGCTGGCGACCGTTGTCGCTCATTCCGGCAGGCATCAGAAGTCCGTCGTCCACAAGCCGGGTCCGGGTCGCCGCGGGCAGGTCGGTCACCCGGATCTCGCGGCCACCAATCGGCAGCAGCGGCAACTTGAGTTCGCGGAGCAGGGCACTGACATCCCTGTTGCCAACCATGGCGCGCTGATCGACGGTCAGCGGCGCCAGGTTGCCATCGACCTTGGTCTCGAATTCGACGAAGTTGATCGGATCACTTGACGGCAATGCAACATTCTCAGCCTCCGACAGGTCGATGTCGGGCAGCGGAAAGGCAACATTAAGCGTGACCGGCTTGGCGGTGAGGTTGGCGAATTGGTAGCGAACGCTGATTCTGTCGAGCGTGATACGAAGGTTCTCGCTCTCCATGGCCACGTCATTGGTGCGTACGAACTGGAGCCCACCGATCGACAATTCCGCAGCCGAGTCGTTGGCGCGTGCCGGCCAGCCTGTCGCAACGAGCAGCGCGACCATCAGGGCCCGTATAAGGAACGACAGTCGGGCGGAGGGTCCGTTCGGCAAGCTAGTCTGTATGCGGCGTCGCAGCATTTGCCGGCTCCATCCGATGCGGGTCAATCGATCGGTTGATAAAGATCGCCCCACTCGGGCTTCCAGACCCCGTCTGGATCGCACACCACGAGCGCGAGCTTGACGTCGTTAGCCAGCCGGATCGCGCCGCGAAAAGCATCCTGAGCCGGCAATTGCGCGCTGACCTGGTCGGTGGTCAGCCGCCCTTGGCTCGCGGCGGCAGGCAGCACGATCGCTCCGGAGGCACCGTCACTGTCGCGTTTCAGGAGCAGCGTGACCGCGTCGGGCTGGACTTCGTTCACTTGCTCAAATCTATTCCGGGCCATGGTTTTCCTCGGCAAGCTGAAGAAATTTCGGACTATCACCGTCCAGTGATAGAATTGAACGCGATTGAGATTGCTCACCACTAATTGACGCGCGGCATCAACGGCATCTCGGATTAGTCGATCCGACGCGGCGATCGGTTCGGGGTACATTGAGGCGAATATGCTTCGTCCAAAACATTGGATCTGGGTCTTCATCGTTAGCGCGGGCATTTTCGGAACCAAGGCGCACGCCGACGATACTGTCGTACGCAGCTTTACCGGCGGTTCGGCTGCTTCCATGGTCGGCATAGTCCCGGCCAGCGAGGACGTGGAACTCGCGGGACCGCAAGCACTCAGCGCCGACGGGCAGGGCAACCTGTTTTTGCTCGATCAGATCAACGGTCGCATCATCCAGTTTGACCCGAAACAGCCAAACTCCGATCCCGACGTCCTCAAGATGCCGAAAGACGTCCAGCCGACCGATCTCGTCGTCCATGAGGGCGACATAATGGTTTGGGACGGTGGCGTACGGACGCTGAAGGCGGCGCCGGGGCAATCCACGCGCGGACTCGGCGGTGACGTGATCCAGCTTGAGGAGGTCTCGAGCCGTGGAGCAGACGACCAGGTTGCCGTCTCCGCTTTCGCCCAGATGGGATCGCAGGCACCCGGCAGCGCGGCGGACCTGCTCGATCAGAACACCCGCGCGGCCATCATCAGGACGACCCGGCAGCCTGACCGGCAATACGTGGCTTCTCGAAGCAAGGGCTCGGTGATCGCCGACATCATTCCGGACAAGGGCAATGCCAGCGTCCGGGTCGAGATCCAGACCATGGTCACCAACGAAACCATCGGCCAACTCGGCCTGCGCGTGCGCAACCAGCTCGGCACGGTGGAGTTTCTCGAGATCGACAACAGCGACCGCTTCTACGTGCTGGCCGAGGACGTTCCGCCATCAGGAAAGAACGCCTCCACGTTCGTCGCACGCTATGCCGCGAACGGGCGTCTCGAGGGAATCTATGAGCTTCCTCTGGAAAATACGCCGCTGACCAGACGGTTCGTCACGGTGTCGGGCAGTGGCGATGTCTATTTCCTGCGAACCAAGCCGGACGGTATCGAAGTGATTGGCGTCGGGTTCCGACCTCTGACCAATGCCTCGATTATCGACGTGCGGCCGTCGCGAACGACGACGGCGCCGGCACCACAATCCGGCGTCAAATTTGACGCTTCGGCCGCCGTGAGGCCGTCCAATCGCCAGCAGGCGATCGAGACCGCGTTTGCGTTCGAGGGTATCCAGTGGAAGCTGACGCAGGCGAACTACGGCAACGATCCCGACAGCCAATGCAGCGGCTTCAGCCGTGTTCGTCGGCCGTGGTATCTGCAGGGAAAAGTGAACCAGGAGGTGCGCGGCGTACCGTATTGCTGGGGCTGCCACGGTTCGCTCGCGAACTTCCGGCAGCGGATCGAGAGCGGAACGCTGGCTGGCAATGTGTGCACCCGCAATGCGCCACGGCCCGATGTGGCGGGCGTCGACTGTTCGGCATTCGTCAGCGCCGCGTGGGGGCTCTCCGTCCACTATACGACTGCAGCTATCCCCGCGATCGCTGCGCCCGTGGCAAATCCTTGGGACCTGAGGCCCGGCGATGCGCTGAACAAGCCAGGCTCGCATGTGATGCTGTTCCTGCGGTTCACGCCTGATCGCAAGGCCGAGGTGATGGAATCCTCGACCGGTGGCTGCAACGGCCGCGTCTGTCGCAACGTCTATCCATTGGCGAGCTTGCTCGCGCGCGGCTATGTTCCGGTCCGCTTTCGAGCGTTCGCGGATGATCAGACGACGGTTTCAGCGGGCGCCTATCAGGAGCAGACTGAACAACCGCCGGCGGGCCGCAAAACGGCAGGCAAAAGGCGCTGAACCCAGTGTGTCGCCAGAGCTACAAAATGGGTAGGCATGATGTCGAGGTGGATCACGATGCGGATGCCCAGAGGACTTGACTGCGGGATCGGGCGGCTGTGCGCCACCATCGGGCTCGCCGCGTTGATCGGACTGACAATCCCGCGGGCGCATGCGGCAGGAGATTTGTCGCTCAGCAATCCAGATGGGGCGGCGGTGCGTGCGCTCGTGATCGGGATCGACGACTACCAGCACGTGCGCAAATTGAAGGGTGCGGTCGCTGACGCTACGGACATCGTGACCAGCCTTAAATCCATGGGGGTTGGCGACGTCGTCGAACTGACTAACGCGCAGGCCGACAGGGCAGGCGTCCTGCGCGAGATCAGTGCACTGGTGGAGCGGACCAAGAACAACGACCTCATCTTTCTGTCGATCGCCGGCCATGGCACCCAGGAGCCGGAGCGCGTCAAGGGCGCGGAGCCGGACGGGATGGAGAACGTGTTCCTGCTGCCAGGCTTTGAAACCACGCCAACCGGGTCCGTTGAGCGGGTTCTGGGCAGCGAGTTCAACCATTTCATACGGCAGTTCGAGCTGCGCGGAGCGAGGGTGATCTTCGTGGCTGACACCTGCCACGGTGGCGGTATGGTGCGCGACATCGATCCGCGTGCCGCTGAGATGAGCTTCCGGCAGGTCCCGCGCTACACGTTGCTGGTCGACGAACTGAAGCCGGTGTCGGACAGCAACGATCCGAAGTCTGAACTTGACCTTGACCACACGGCGTTTCTGGCCGCGGTGGACCGCTACACCAAAGCGCCGGAAGTCCGCATCCCTGGCATCGATGGCCTACGCGGGGCTCTCAGCTATGCGGTCGCGCGTGCGGTGGAAGGTAGCGCGGACATCAATCACGATGGGAAGGTGACGCTTAAGGAGCTTTTCAGCAACGTTCGGCAGGTGGTCTATCAGCTCTCGGACCAGCGCCAGAATATCGTGACTGTATCATCGCCAGCTCAGACGCCGGATACCGACGTCGCCTTCGGATTGACGCGCGGTGTCGTGCTGATTCAGGGGCCGGCCGCGAGAGCGGCCTCGGGTCAGGCCGGAGCCGGGGTGCCCGTCGATGGACAGGCGCCCGCACCGCCGGCTGTCACGGCCAAGGCTCCAACCATTCCGACCCTTGCGGGCGCGGCCAAGGAACTTCCGATCGCCGGCGCGCCGGGGCCTCTACGCCTCGTTGCACCAATCCGGCTGGCGGCGCTGGACGGCAAGACTAGCTATTTTGTAAGCGTGAAGCCAAAAGATGTTTCCGTGCAGGCTGTTCAACCGACGGACAATCCCGACCTGATATGGGATCCTGTGTCGCACGACGTGATCGCTTGGGGTGATGTGGTCGCCTACGGGATGGACGTTGCCAGCCTGCCGACGGTGATTGATAGGACTGCGGCAATTCGTGAACTCAAGCGCATTGCGACACGGTCGCCGCAGGTGATGCGTATTTGGCCAGACGATCGCCAACAACGTGCTGGCCAGACCATCGAAGTTGACCTATCTGATGTGGCATCAAGGGCGGTGCTGCTGTTCAATGTGTCCGGCGACGGCACCATCCAATTGTTGTATCCGGTGGGTGCTGATGCGGCGTTGGCCAGATCGGCGAGTTTGCGCCTACCGCTCAGGGTCGGCGAGCCGTTCGGTGCGGAACAGATCGTTGCGGTGACTTCGCAGCAACGCATGGTCGAGCTTGAGACAGCCCTAGTACAGTTCAACCGGCGTCGCGCCTCGGGGCAGGTGATCAAGAGTCTCGAGCGTTACTTGCCCGCGGACGCGCGAATCGCCTCGATCGGCTTCTTCAGTGCTCCCTGACTCTTAGGGGAGCACGCCATGCCGTCATCGCAGTCGATCCGCCGCCAGCGAGCATGGTTCGCATTCCTGCTGCTACAGGCGGGCAGCGGACCTGCGTCCGCAGCACCGTTGCCGACGGGGGCGTTGCATATCGGCACGACGTACGTACCTTGGCTTTGGCCCGCACAAGCGGTGCGCAGGCAGACCAATACCGCGAGTGTGTCCCTTCAGATCCTGCCGAGTCAGACCGTCAACGTCGGCGCCAAGGTCTCGTTCGGCGTCACCGCCAGGAGGCCTGGATATCTCATTCTGGTTGACGTCGACTCGGAAGGGCGGATGTCCCAGATCTTTCCGACCCCCGAGCTATTGGCGCAGTCGAACGAACGCGACATTAATCTCGTCAAGCCGGGTGTCGAATTTGTCGTCCCTGCTCCGGCGGCGCGGCAGCGTGGTTTTGAATATGTCGTCGCACCGCCGACGGGGTCCGCAGTGATGATCGCCATCCTGAGCGAGCTGCGCGTGCAATTGCTCGATTTGCCGGACATGCCTCGCAAGCTGGAAGGTCAGGCGGACGCGTTGAGCTATCTATCGGCCTGGACCAGTGAGCTGCGCGTGCCGGACAACAGCAGCGGAAAGCTTGTGACGAACAATTGGTCGTTCGACGTCAAATCCTATTCCATCAAGTGAGTCCTGTGAGGCTTGGGGCTATAGCTTGCTCAGTCGGCTGAAGAAGCCACCGCGGGCGATCATGTAATGAATGTCCTTTGGAAAGGGAAAAGCACTGCGAATGTTGGAAATCGCGTGCTGGAGGAATTCCCCGTCCAGCGGCGCAGGCTTATGCCGCGGTTGGTCCGCGACCTGCGGTATCATGAAGCGATCCACGAAAGCCGCGTCAAGATCGTTGACCCTGACCATCTGTCCAAATGCCGGGAACAGGTCGTAATGACCCAAGCTTACGTTGAGATTCTTGAGGGCAGGGCGCTGAGGCTGGGTTTGATTGCCATCGGCCGTCGCCAGCCCGCGCCCGATCAGGTCCAGCTTCACCTATTGCGGGAGAGTTGACGGACCATACACGATCTCGAGGGCGTGGCCGCTCTGCCCAGATAGCCACTGGTACCAAAAGGTCGCATCGTCGGGCCGCGCATTGGCACCGTAAAGGCAATCAAATCCCCAACAAGCCGTCAGCTTCCCCTGATACTTTCCGAGGCTCCCGACGAGATTGCGCATGCCGTTACCACCGCCGGAGTGGCATGCGATGATGAGCTTGCCGATCTGGAGCTGAGGAATGGACGTCGAGGAGATACCCAGGAACCTGGCCAGAGCTCCAAGGATCTCCTCGAGATAGCGTTCACCCCAGTTCGCGGTGGCCAGGTCGGACACGCTGTAGTTTCCGGCAAAGGTGTTGCCCACAGCATATTCGTAGCCCAGGAAGGGCGCGATGAGCACCACGTCCTTGCCGGAATCCCGGACCTGTTCGCGCAGCCGCGCTGGATCGTTGTGGAAAAGGAATTCATGGTTTTTGACGTAGAAGCCGTGAAGCCAGATCACGACATCGAACTTGGTGGCGGCTGTTGGGTGCTTTGGCGGAAGATAAACCGCCGTTGGTTTCATGCCGGGCGCCTGCCGCTTCGTGAAGAGCGTCACCCCAGGAAAGGCGTTGGCGTCCTTTTGCTCAAGCTCACACGCAACCACGCAGGTCGCTCCGATTCGGCCACATCAGGCTTGGGACTCTGACGTTAGCTCGGCCACTTGCCATGCTTGCGATCCTAAATCCACCGGGCCTGATGGCTCCGACGCGCCGTGACAACTCGGCGCCGTGCCAGCGCGCAGTTGTGTAGGAGCGGTGAGGCTAATGGCATACCTCGACATTGGCCTCGTTGCCTGGCCCGCCACCGCCGCGATATTCGAGATGGCAGCCGCGCTGGACCGGACGGCAGCTGCTGGCGTTGCATATGATCTGAGGACTGGCCGTCGCATGGCCCACCGCAGCGCCATAGCCGCCTGCGCTCGCCTGCGCCCGCTGACGCAATGGCCGATCCTGCCGCTGACTGTCATTGCTCTTGGCGGCATTGACGGGCCTGGCGCGCTGTTTCTCGCATTCATTGTCGTCGTTGAGGAACGAGCCCCTTGCACAGGAGATTCTGCTGCAGTGGTCGCCGGCAGCCTTGTAGCCATGATCACAGATCAGGGGACAGACGCGGGACGGCTTGAGCTTGATTGCGTCAAGCGCGTCGAGACTTGCGAGCTTGGCGTCAAATTTGGTTCCCGCGTGCTGGTTGAAGAGAGCCAAGGAGCGCTGGGAGGCTGCATTCCATTGGCCATCTACGCTACCGGTGAAGCAGCCGACGCGGTTCAATTCGCTTTGTACGGATTTGGTGATATCGGCTTTTGCGATATCGGTCTGGCGCGGCTCGGCGCTGAGTGCGGCAAGCTTTGGCGGCGTATTGTCGTCAGCCAGCGCAGCGACTGTAGGATTGTCCGCGAAGGCACTCCCAACAGCCGGCTTATTCCCGGAGAGAGCCGCAACGATTGTAGATTCGGACGCAATTCGTTTCCGTTCTGCCTCGGTGGCCTGCTCCTGCGCGGCCTGCTTCGCCTTCTCGGCGGCAATTCGGGCGTCTTCCGCAGCCTTCAGATCCGCGGCCGCCTTCTCTTGGTCGGCACGCTGGGCGCCCTGCGACATCAGCCGAGTTTTCTGCTGTTCCGCCTGCTGCGCCTTCGCTGTTGCCGCGACGCGTGCGTCCTCAGCATCGAGCTGATTAAGCTGCAGCTTGGCAAGATTTGCGTAGTATCCGTCCGGATGCTGGTTCAGGAACGCGTCCAGAGCGGGCTTGTTGCGTAGTTGCAAGGCCAATTCGTAATCACGACGAATTTCTGCCTGGGGGTTGGCTGCTTGCACCGGCTCATCAGCCTTGGCAGCGGGAACAAGTGCAACGTCTTCGCCGCCCAGCGAGCCGTAGACATAGGGCTCCTGTCGGTTGCCGGTGGCTTGCAAGACATCATCGCGGACGAAGCCGAAGGCCCTACGCAAGTCGAGCCCCGGCTTTGCGATGTACTTTACGAGAGCCGTCGCATACGGACTATTCTTGCTGTTGCCATCGAGGGCGGTTAGTCCGGCTTTCGCGGCAAACGCGATCAGCGTGTTGGAGACGGCGGGTTCGACCCTGGCCAGCCCGCGGCTGATTGATCGAGAGGCAACTGTACGCTTCATCGAATCGGCAAACGGATTGTTGCGGCACGCGTCGACGATCACCACGCGCAACTGTCTCGCAGGCTCGATTGCCAGCAGGACGCGGTCGAGTGAGAATGCTTCGTCATAAATATCAGTGTCACGTTCGAGTCTGGCGTCGGTCGGGATCAGATAGTTTGTCCCGTCGATCTCGATGCCGTGGCCAGCATAGTACACCAGGGCTATGTCCGCATTGCGCGCCTGATCGGCGAATTCTCTCAGGGCCCGCCGCATATCGGTCGCGGCGAGGTTGAGCCTTGAGTCAACCACATCGAAACCTGCGCCCTTCAAGGTTTCAGTGATGGCGGCAGCGTCGTTGGCCGGGTTTGGGAGCAGAGGGGCATTCTGATAGTTGGCATTGCCAACCACCAAAGCCACGCGCTTTGTCGCCCAGGCTGGCTGGGCTGCCAGTAACAGCGAAGCGGCAAGAAGAAGCAAAACTCGAAGGTGCCTGTATAACCTCATGGCGAACACCCAACCTATGCTCATCGAATGATAACGTCGCGAAGATGGCCGCGTAAGGCATGATTACTGAATTCACACGCCACTGGCCGCTGGCCTATCTCCGTACAGTACCAGTTTCGAGCCCGATCCATTCCTATGTGTTGTCTGGCACTGCGCTCGCGTTCAAACGGCACGGAAGAAATCGCGGGCCGGCGCTGTGTGCCGTTTCATGAGGATGATGGGCACCCGCCAGTATCGATGTCTCGCGCTGGCGAATTAAGCTTTTGAAATTATAGGATTATTGCACTTAAGGCGTGTTCGCGGCAGTGCAGCAGAGCCTCTGGCTTAGTTCAAACGAAGATTCCGCGGTCGGCAGATCGAGGGGACGTGAAGTCCAGGACGCCGGCTTGCGGGTCAATCTCTCGGTTACAGCTTGCGCGGAGGTCAGGAGCCCGTCAGTTCGGCTTTCCATGGTCCCCGGTGCTCGATCTTCAGGTTCCTGCCGGACGCTCGCCCCGGCAACTGCTCCTTCGCAACGAGGGAACCAGTCTCCGAGTCGCGAAGGCGGGCCTTGGTCGACCAGTCGATCGCGTCGGTGGCCGCTGCCGGAAGTCGTCAGTGCGCAAGTCGCCAGCCGACTTAATCAGAAAGCCCTGAATATAAGCCGCTCTATTTCGAACGATAGCGTACGGAGATACAATCGCAATTCCGAACTTTGGAGAAGTTGATGCCCATTCCGTTGAGGATTTACATCACGCCATTTGCCGATAGGGGGAGCGTTGAGCCCGGGCAATGGAGCAGCGAGACAGCCAAGAAGGCGCTCGACGTGGTCAATACGATCTGGTCAAAGGCCAAGATCGCGTTCGTGATCAGCGATTGCTTGATGGAGAAGCCGCTCGACATGGCAAAGAGCGCGCGCAGCAATGACCAGCGATTGCTGGGTGTTCTTGCCTCTCGGCACGATCCGGACAATGCCGTCCACATCTACCTCGTCAATTCGATTGAAAATCTGGCCGCCGGTGGAAGCTCATACCCCAATAGCCAACCGGAGCCGGCAAGCTTCGTCCAATGGTATGGCAATGACCACGCCAATGGACGCGCCTGGGCTCACGAGCTCGGCCATCTAATGAGCCTCGATCACGTCGAGATCGACTATTCCAATGAGAAGCAGGCGGCGCGGCGTGTCAAGAACCTCATGACGATAGGATTGAGCGTCGGTTCTGACCTGACGGGCCAGCAGATTGATGCAGCCAAGGGTTCAAAGCTGGTCAAGCGATTTGGTGGATAAGTCCGTGGCCGGCCGCAGAATTTGTCAGCTCCGTCGTTCTGCACGTTGCGCGCCTTCGTTCCTATTCGCGAGATCCTCGTCGCTCCAATCCAGGCGTTCGGCGCAAGAGTCCATGATTGCGATCACGCTGGTAACCACTTCTCCCGCTTTGGGAAAAGCCATCCGCAATTAATATGCAAATGACCCCAACGATGAGATCACCAACGACCATGTCAAGTGCTTCCGGGATATTGCAGCTGCGCTAGACGACGCTTACCGTTTCGCTCTATTTTTGATGGGCGATCAGGCAGACGCAGAACAAGCCGGCAAACGTACTATCCAGATGCACTGCCGATTTAACGTGGTTGGGTAGCGGCCCTCCAAGTCTAGGGCGATCGCGCAAAGTCGTCGTGCTGTACGAATTCCAGGGCCCGTCCTATCGCGACTCTCTTATATCGTAGCTGCTCCGATCGCGACAGTGATGTCGCGTATTGCACAAGCGCATACTCCTTCGGTGCCAGATCGAAATGGGAGCAAGGTCACAACCTTCGTTGCAGCTGTCGATTTGAACTTCTCTTTTCCTGCCTGCACTAAAACAAGGTGGTCCTGCGGCCGTCCGGACGATCACCGACGAGTTCCTATTTGTCGATTGCAGGTCGAAGAGAATGTTCCACAAAACCGGTCCGGGCAAGGTTGACGTCGATCTGGATTTTTCGGGAGTGGGGGTTTTGCACGCGCGGCTTTGGAATTTCGATTTCGATGACTTTGCCGGCTACCAGTTTCGGGGCTTGAAGACAGAGCACTTCGAATTTCTGAAGAACAAGGTGGTTCCCCTGGTGGAGCACGACGCTGGTCAGATCTGGATGACGGGATCCGCGAGCCGGATCGGTACGGCTGATTGGAATATGACGACATCAGCCAACCGCGTCATTACGGTCGCGCGGTCTCTGTCAGAGATGGGCATCCGCCCGGAGCAAATGCAGACGCACGCCATCGGCAATACGCAGACGGCAAATCACAGGCTGGACGAAGACAACGATAGATCAGTGGTCCTTTGGGTTCTGCCTAAGGTCTATTTCGAACCGATCATAAAGCCAGACTTGCCGCGACCCGTTCCGCCGAAGCCAAAGGTCAGTCGAAATTTCAAGATAGCCATGCTGCTTGAGGTCGACGGTTCGATCTCGTTTGCAGCGAGAGCGGCCATCAAGCGCATCGTCAAGGGCAGGGCCGGAGCCGGGATTGCGTTTGCCAGCGCGTTGTTCTCCATATGGGACACGGAAAACAATTTGAAGTGCACCTACGTCTATGCGGCGGTCGGCCTAGGCTTCGGCTTGACCCTTCCGAAGACCGGCGGCAGATCGGGTACTCTGCATGGCCCCTGGAATTCGTTTACGACCGAAAAGCCCATCTCCTGTTCGCAGTTCGGCAAGTCAATGCGCTTTACGACTATCGGGATAGGGGACTTAAGCAAGAACTGGATCTTGCTCGAAACGCCCAGAGGAGTGAAGGACGTCTACTTGAGCATCAGCACGGGCACGACCATCGGCGGCGGCGCGTCGACCTACCCAGCCCATTTGAGCGCTTTCGTCCCGCTGGAGCGACCGAAGCCGTTTGGCGGGCCTTGAGTGAATCGGCTCATCATAACCTTTAGCCGGCGTCGGCGAGGGGAGCTCCGGGTTGACCCGCCGTAGTGATCTCAATGGGTCAAAAAACGCCGAAAATGTCAGAATAGCCTTTGAAGACACTACAGTATTTCGAGACTTCCAAGCTGAATACGAGGGTTCGATTCCCTTCACCCGCTCCATCCCAACAATTGATGCATCTTGATTGACCGACTTTGACCGTCAAGTCGGTCCCGGTGACGGCTGGAGCTTGGAGCGGGCGGCCTTGCGATAACCGGGTGCGTTTCGGGTCGGCAGAGCGGCTCTATTCCTGTTTGCTGTCCTTCTCCTCGCGCTGCTTCCGGGCACGATCGACTGCGCCGCCCTGGGGCTGCCCGCTGACCTTCACGCCGGGGAGATGATCGACCTTGTTGTTGGCGGTATCTTCGGCACGCTGCAATTCACGATCGATGATGTCGCGTGATCCTTCGGCCGGGTCCTTGTCGAATGGGCTCTTGGTATCGGTGCTCATGATTGATCCTGCTCGTCGGCGCGCGTTGATTTGCCGAGGCAAGCTCGGCTCGGGCCCATCGTTCCTGTCGAGGCGGCAGCTTTTGTGCAGGCTCTTTACTCCCTGTGGTCGCGGATTTCGGGGGCGACCTGTCCGTAGTTCAGCAGGGCCACGAGGGTCGTTCCGCCCAGAATATTGCCGAGGAGTGTCGGTACGAAGAAGTCCGAGGCATATTGCGAGAGCGACGCCAGGCCGCTCTGCACCAGGAAGGCGCACTCGACCGAGCCCGCGATGATGTGCGCGAACTGGCCGAGCGCGACCACATAGGTCATCACGACGACGAGGTGCGGGCGCGATCCCTTCACGGCAGGCAGTAGCCACGCCATCAAGGCGATCAGCCAGCCGGCAAAGATCGCCCGGACAAGGGTCGTCGCGAACGTACCCTCGATGGTGTGGCGGCTGAGATCGACGAAGGCGCCCACGATGCGGGGTTCGAAGATGCTGGTGTGCGCGAGCACGGATCCAACGGCCCAGGTTCCTGCGATGTTGGAGGCGAGGACCAGGCCCCAAAGCTTGATCACGCTCCCAAGCGTGCCGAGATCCCTGTTGTGCAACAGCGGCAGCATCGGCGTCAGGGTGTTCTCGGTGAAGAGCTGCTGCCGTCCCAGCACCACGACCAGGAAACCGACCGTGTAGCCGAGCGGAGCCACCAGCCGTCGGGTGGCCTCGTCGGAAATCAGCGCGTGAAACTCGCCCTGGACAATCAGGGACAATCCCATCGAAAGGCCGGCGGCGAGGCCGGACAGCACGATGGCCCACCATCGCCGTTCCAGTTCCTGCTCACCCTCGGCGCGGATTGTCTCATGGATCAGCGCTGCGCTAGGCCGGCTCTGGGATTCGATCTGTTTCGTCTGGCGCCGCGAGACGCCGTCGAGCTTTGAGGCTGGATTGAAGGAGGCGCCGTCGCCAGGCTGGTCCACTCCGCGGTCTCCTGAAGGGCAGGTTCATCTCAATGCCGGGATCAAGGCTCGGAGCGGCAAGGGGTTCCTGGTAAGTGCTCGCACGCCGCAGCATTGTTGAGGCACAGCGGCGGCGCCGTGGTCGACCATCAGGAACCTTCGTGGAAAGCGGGTGTTTTCTACCGGGGCGGGTGGCGATCTGACAAGAGGCCAACCGTGCAAGACAATTTGCGTGTGCGCTCAACCGCGCAGATCGCGGGCCATCCGATTCATCCGATGCTGGTGCCGATACCGATCGCTTGTTTCATCGGAGCGCTGTTGACCGATATCGCCTATGTCGTCAGTGCCGAGATCATGTGGGCGGATTTTTCCGCCTGGCTTCTGGTCGTCGGCGTCATCTTCGGCGTACTGGCGGCGATCGCGGGCCTGACCGATTTTCTCGGCAACCGTCTGGTGCGGGCGCAACCGCCGGCCTGGCCGCATCTGATCGGCAACGCGGTGGCGTTGGTCCTGGCGATCGTCAATGCGTTGATCCATACGCGCGATGCCTGGACCTCGGTGTGGCCGACCGGGCTCATTCTTTCAGCCATCACCGTATTGATCCTGCCGGTCACCGGCTGGCTCGGCTGGGCGATGGTGTATCGCCACGGTGTAGGAGTTGCGCGATGAACTCCGCAATCGTTCGGGTGCTGTTGTGTGCCTCGCTGCTGTGTCTCGCCGGCTGCAATGACGGCAGTGGCGATCCGAAGGCGCAAACCGGCGCCAACCCGACGCTGCCCGACATCCAGCAATACCTGCTGCCGCCGATGCACATCGCCCGTATCGTCGGCTGGAAAAAGGACGAGACCCCGGCCGTCGCGCAGGGCTTGCAGGCCAAGGCCTTCGCGACCGGCTTGCAGCACCCCCGATTCCTCTACGTGCTGCCCAACGGCGACGTGCTGGTGGTGGAATCCAAGGCGCCGAAGGGCGCTCCGATCAAGCGGCCCAAGGAAATCGTGATGGGATACATCGAGTCCTGGGCGACATCAGGCGGCGACACCGGCGCGAGCAACCGCATCACGCTGCTGCGCGACAGCAACGGCGACGGCGTGCCGGACGTGCAGAGCGTCTTCCTCGACCATCTCAACTCGCCGTTCGGCGTCGCGCTGGTCGGCAACGATCTCTATGTCGCCAACACCGATGCGATCGTCAGATATCCCTACACGGAGGGTGATACGAAGATCACCGCGCCGGGCACGGTGCTGACGCCGCTGCCGGGCGGACCAATCGATCATCACTGGACCAAGAGCCTGGTCGCGAGCCCCGACGGTTCAAAGCTCTATGCCGGCGTCGGCTCCAACAGCAACATCACCGAGAACGGCATGGAGGCCGAGCACAATCGCGCCGCGATCCTCGAGATCGACCGTGCCAGCGGCCGCTGGCGCATCTTCGCGAGCGGCTTGCGCAACCAAAAGCCGCGGGGCAGCCGTCAGGCCGTGTGACCGGGATCGACGTGCTTCGGCGTTTTCTTGTCGCGTTGGGGTGTCATCTTGGCCGGATCCGGCGCACCCGGCACGCCGCGCGGCCCGAGCTGGTCTCGCTGAATGTCGTCTTCAGAGCGGGAGGGTTCAATGCCGTTCGGTTCACGGGGCTTGGTCATCGCAGCCTCCTGAAGTGTTCCGGCAGTCCATCATCGCCGAAAAGAAAGTCCTGACTGCGCGCGGCGCTCGGTCCGGGAATAGCTTTCGCCCCGCCGGTCCTTCGCGCCGCCTCAAGCGCGGTCCGGCGGGTGGCGCGGTCCGGCGAAAGCTTGACCGGGACGAGCCGTACCGCGGGATGCCCATGTCGCGTCAGGATCACCTCGTCGCCGGCCTCTGCGCGGCGGACAAGATCGGTCAATTGTCCTTTTGCGTCGGTAACGGAGACCCGCATCTCATTGTCCTTCCTCAGTTTTCATAAAATGGACCATGCAATGGTCCAATGTCAACCACCTCCCGCGCGCCGACGATGATCCTATCTCTATGCCATCAGCATCAGGAATGTGCCGCTGGCAATATTGGTGTCGCTCTTGATGTGGGGCCTCGTCTATCAGGGCTACAACGCGATCTTCCCGAGCTTTTACCCGGAGCTGTTTCCGACCCGCACCCGCGTCTCGGCGATGGCGATATCGCAGAACATCGGAACCACCATCACCGCATTGCTGCCCGCCCTGTTTGCGACCGTCGCGCCTCCCGGCTCGACCAACATTCCGTTGACGGTGGGGGCGATTGCCTTCGCTATCACGGTCATCGCCGCGCTGGCCGCCCTGACCGCGCGGGAAACCTATCGGATCAGGATCGACGATCTCGGCAATCCCAATGCCGTTCCAATGCTGCGGGCAGATTATGACCGTCAGCGCGCCGGCGATGCGGTGAGCGGGGCTGCCACGGTTCGGACCTGACGGGTATGGTAGAGGCAACTGCCGCCGCGATCGATGATGTTCGCGGCGGCAGGGCCTCACTGCATAGTCAGGCCGCCGATTCGAATTTGGTGCGCGCGAGCGCAATCAATATGAGGTTGCAAGATGAACCCCGTCGTCATTGCCGTCGCAATCACCGGCTCCGTTCCGCGCAAGAAGGACAATCCCGCGGTCCCGATTCTGCCGTCCGAGCAGATCGAGTCGACGCACCAGGCCTTTGAAGCCGGTGCCACGCTCGCCCATATCCATGTTCGCAACGATGACGAGACGCCGTCCTCCGATCCCGAGCGTTTCGCCCTGGTGCAGGCGGGGATCAAGAAGCACTGTCCGGACATGATCGTTCAGTTCTCGACCGGAGGGCGGGGCCGCGATCCCTCGGCGCGCGGATCGTCGCTCTACCTGAAGCCGGACATGGCCTCGCTGTCCACGGGATCGGTGAACTTTCCGACCATCGTCTACGAGAACAGCGCCGCGCTGGTCGAGACCCTCGCCACCGGGATGAAGGCGAATGGCATCCGGCCGGAAATCGAGATCTTCGATTTGTCGCATCTGCATGGCGCCCGCCGCCTGATCGAGGCGGGGCTGATCGACCAGCGTCCGCACGTGCAGTTCGTCATGGGCGTCAAGAACGCCATGCCCGCGGACGAGCATGTCCTCGACATCTTGCTGGGAGAGCTCAGGCGGCTGATCCCGGAGGCGACATGGACGGCAGCGGGGATCGGACGCCACCAGGCCGAGGTCATGGGCTGGGCGCTCGCGCGGGGCGCCGATGCGGTCCGCACCGGCCTCGAGGACAATATCAGGATCGACAAGGCGCGCCTCGCGGCCAGCAACGCCGAGCTCGTGGCCGTCGCCGGTGAGGCTGTCGCGCGTCACGGCCGGCGCGTGGCGACTGCGGCCGAGGCGCGATCCCTGCTCGGGCTCGCGGGGTAGGGCGCTCCTGCCGCCACCTGACATGCTCCCGGCCGCCTGCTGCCATTCGACGGCCGGCGTTTCCCTGCGCTAAGTCCGGGGGTAAGACAGGTGTCACAGGCGTGATCGGCGCCTGCCGGGCAGGCGACGATTGGAATGCGGTTCTTGAAATCTGACAGCAGGCTCATCGGGGTCCTGCTGGTGCTTGCGGTCTCCCAGCTTGTCGGGTGGGGTACGATAGGTCTTCCCGCCATCGTCGGACGCGATCTCGCGGCCGATCTCGGCATGAGCCTGCCGGCGGTGTTCGCCGGGACGTCCGTCCTCTATGTGTCGATGGGGCTATGCGCGCCCTGGCTCGCCAGGTCGTTTGCGCGGCACGGCGCACGAAAGGTCATGATCTCAGGCACGGTCCTCACCGTGCCGGGCTTCATCCTGCTGTCCCTCGCGCGCGAGCCGATGCTGTATTTCGCGGCCTGGATCGTCCTTGGCATCGCCGGCAGCGCCACGCTTTCGACCGGCGCCTATATCATGCTGAACGAGGTCGCCGGGCGGCAGGCCAAGAATGCCATCGGCGCGCTGATGCTGGTGACGGGCCTGTCGAGCAGCATCTTCTGGCCGACGACGTCGTTCCTCAGCGGTTTGCTCGGCTGGCGCGGGACGTGCCTCGTCTATGCAGCCATGATGGTCGTCATCAACCTTCCGCTCTATGCATTCTTTGCACCGCGCCGGAAAATCGTCGGTGATCGTGGCGGCGAGCCGGTGAAATCTTCGCCGCCGCCTGCGATTCCCAGGAGCACCTTCAGCCTCGTCGTTGCCGCGATCACGCTGAATGCCTTCGTCAATTTTGGCATCGGCGCCATCATGATCGAGTTGCTCCGGGCGGAGGGGCTTCCCCCGGCGCAGGCGCTTGCGTTTGGCTCGATGCTGGGCGTGATCCAGGTCAGCGCCCGCGGACTCGATTTTCTCGGCGGAGGGCGGTGGGATGGAATCACGACCGGGCTCGTCGCCGGCACGGCGCTGCCGATCGCCATGCTGCTGCTGATGACGAGCGAGGGCGCGACCTGGGCGGTTGCGGCCTTCATCCTGCTCTACGGCGCCGGCAGCGGCGCGATGGCGGTGGCGCGGGCAACGATCCCGCTCGTGTTCTACGATCAGACCGAGTTCGCCAAGGCGATGTCGATGATCGCGTTGCCGCTCAATCTCGCCTCCGCGGTCTCGCCGCCGCTCCTTGTCGGCCTGCTCACCCAGTTCGGCAGCCGCGGCGCGCTCGGTCTCACCTTCGTCTGCTCCTGCGCCACGGTGCTGATCCTGGTCCTGCTCGGCCGCCGCCGGCCGCAGGTGGCTGCAGCGGCTGCAACCTGAGAATATTCGCCATGCGGAAATTCACCGCGCGGTGACCTGCGCCGGGCGGGCTGGGGGATGGCCGTATGCCCACAGTGCAGTGCTCGGATCGCCAAAATAGTGTATCCGCAGGAAGCGCGGCCTGCGATCTCGCCGCCGCGCCAAGATCCAGTTCCCGGAGGAATTCGACATGTCGGCCCTGCCGCTCTCAGGCATCAAGATCCTTGACCTCACCCGCGTGCTTGCCGGGCCTCTGTCGGCCCAGATGCTGGGCGATTTGGGCGCGGAGGTTATCAAGATCGAGCGGCCGGGCACCGGTGACGACGCGCGCGCCTTCGGCCCGCCTTACCTGACTGACCCCGAGGGCAAGGCCAACAACAACAATTCATTCTACCTCTGCGCCAACCGCAACAAGAAGTCGGTCACGGTCAACATCGCCAAGCCCGAGGGGCAGGCGATTATCCGCGAGCTCGCCAAGGATGTCGACGTCTTCATGGAGAACTACAAGGTCGGCGATCTCAAGCGCTACGGCCTCGACTACGAGACCATCAAGGCGATCAATCCCGGCATTATCTACTGCTCGGTGACCGGCTTCGGCCAGACCGGCCCCTATGCGCCGCGCGCCGGCTACGACGCCATCCTGCAGGCGATGGGCGGCCTGATGAGCGTCACCGGCCATATCGACGGCGAGCCCGGCGAGGGCCCGATGAAGGTCGGCCCGTCGATCGTCGACTACATGACCGGCATGAACACCTCGATCGGGATTCTCTCGGCGCTCTATCATCGCGACGCCAATGATGGCGTGGGGCAGCATATCGACGTCTGCCTGTTCGACACCGTCATCGCGTCGTTGTCGCACTGGCTGCAGATCTACCTCGTCAACGGCAAGACGCCGCCGCGCCGCGGCACCTGGGGCAATGGCGGCATGCCGGCCGGCGTGTTCCGCTGCACCGACGGCGAGCTGATGCTGGTGGTCGGCAATGACGGCCAGTTCCAGCGCACCTGCGCCGTGCTCGGCGCGCCCGAACTCGCGAGCGACAAGCGTTTCGTCAGGAACAACGACCGCGTCGTGCACGGCAAGGAGATCATGGCGATCTTCGCCGGCCTGTTCCTGAAGCAGCCGGTGGCCTATTGGCTGGACAGATTGGAGGAGGCCGGCGTGCCCTCCGGCCCGATCAACAATTTCGAGCAGGTGTTTTCCGATCCGCACGTCCAGTCGCGCGGCATGCGGGTGAAGGTCGATCATCCCTTCCAGCCCGATCTCTCGCTGATCCGCAACGCGCTGACGCTCTCGGAAACCCCGATCAAGGATTACCGCGCCCCGCCGCTGCTCGGTGAGCACACCCAGGAGGTGCTCGCCGGCAAGCTCGGCTACGATGCCGGCAAGATCGAGGCGCTGAAGCAGCAGGGGATTATCTAGCTTCGGCGAAGCGGCGCGCGCGGTTTGGCCTGATCGCCACTGGATAAAAAGGGACGTCAACATGACGCTCCTGCGGCCTTGCGCGAACCTTGCGGGCAATCCCCAGATAATTCCGGTCCGTACTCACACAGGCTTCCGCTCCGCGCGCGACTCAGATTCGATCGGTCCACTCAGTCCGGGAGGGAACGCATGTCCTACACGATCGGGTTTCAGGCCAAGAACCAGAAGGCAATTCTGGCGACCGAGGCGGCAACGGCCAACCAGGCCGTCGCGATCATTGCCGCGTTGCGGCAAAGCGCCGACGAAATAAAGTTCATCCGCTCGCCGCAGGAAGGCGACATGGGCATCGAGATGCTGCTGCTGCTCGCCAAGGAAGAGGCCGAGGAGATGCCGCAGCACGCCTAGGCGGCTCGGCGACCAAACTTCGATCAGAAGCGAAGCATGACGGCTGCAACATGCTGTAGCAAGCCGTCATCTCGCTTGGACCGAAGGTGGCCGCCCATGAATCTCGAAATGAAACGCGAAGCGCTCCGCGTCGAACCGATCTCGACTTTCCTCGATCGTCGGCAGGCGCCGGTCTCGCCGGTCACGCGCGCCGGCAACATGATCTTCGTCGCCGGCCTGCCGCCATTCGACCCCGAGACGGGCGAGATCGCGGACGTGCCGATCGAACGGCAGAGCGAGCTGATCATGGAGCAGATAAAGCTGTGCCTTGAGACGGCGGGCGCGAGCCTCGACAACGTCATGAAGTGCAACGTCTACTGCACCTCGACCAAGCACTTCGCCGCGTTCAACAACGTCTATGCGCGCTATTTCCCGCACGATCCGCCGGCGCGGATCTTCGTCTGTACGCCGGAATGGTTCGGCCCCTTCGACGTCGAGATCGACTGCATCGCGATGATGTGAAGGTTAGCGCGCCGCCATTTTTGACGGCGCCTTCGCCTCCGTCCGTCCCGCCGTCAGCGCCATCGTCGCCACGCTGACGACGCGCGCGACCACGTCCTCGACATCGTCGAGGTCGCATTTGCCCTCCGACAGTTTCGTCAGCCGCTCGCTCTCGCGGATGGTGTGGTGCGCCATGGCGAGCGCGAAGTTCAGGCCCCAGTAAATATCGACGTCGCTGCGGTCGGGCAGGGACCTTCGCATCGCGCCGGCGAATTTGCGCAAATGGTCGATCTCGCGATTCTTGATGCGGCGGATCGGCGGCACGGATTCGATCGAAGCGCGGATCATGAAGCGCGCCGCGCTCGAGCGCTGGTTCTCGGGACCGAGGCAGCCGCGCAGCGTCGGGCCGACCAAGGCATGCAGGATTACCTCGATCGGCGCGCGGCCGCCGCCTTGTTCTTCCGCCGCCTTCAATTCGCGCAGACGCTCGCGATTGGTGGCGATCGAGCGTGTCACGAACAGCTCCGCGATCAACTCGTCCTTCGAGCCGAAATGATAGTTCACCGCCGCGAGGTTGACATTGGCCTCAGCGACGATGTCGCGCAACGTCACGTCGCCGAACCCGCGATCGGCATAGAGCCGTTCGGCGGCGGCGAGAATGGCAGTCCGGGTATGATCGCTGGCCATGGGAGCCCCTCGGGGAGGGAGTTGCAATTCAAACGGTTGTATGAAACTATCGTTTGAAGGCCGGGAAAGTCAATCCGCAATCGGGACTCGTTCGCAAACGCGCGAATGGGTTCCGGAGCATCCGCAAGCCGCGCATTCGCACTTGCGGGTCGCACAATGCGGGTGGACAGTCCGGCGCAAAACAAGTTCGCCAAACGAGTTGGCAAAGACGAGGAGCGTCCCATGGATTTCGATCTGTCGCCGAAGCAGAAGGAATGGCTCGACCGCGTGCAGTCCTTCATGGCCAAGCACGTGCGCCCGGCGGTGCCGGTCTATGATGAGCAGGATCGCAGCGGCGAACGCTGGAAGGTGATCCCGGTGCTCGAGGATCTCAAGAAGAAGGCGAAAGCCGAAGGCCTCTGGAACATGTTCATGCCGCCCAACGAGCATGAGGACGACGAATTCCGCGGCGCGGGACTGACCAATCTCGAATACGCGCTGCTCTCCGAGCAGATGGGCCACATCTCCTGGGCTTCGGAAGTCTTCAATTGTTCCGCGCCCGACACCGGCAACATGGAAGTATTCATGCGCTACGGCTCCAAGGAGCAGAAGCGCAAATGGCTGCGTCCGCTGATGGACGGCGAAATCCGCTCCGCCTTCCTGATGACGGAGCCGGCCGTGGCCTCGTCTGACGCCACCAACATCGAGACCAGCATTGTGCGCGACGGCGACCACTACGTCATCAACGGCCGCAAATGGTGGTCGTCCGGCGTCGGCGATCCCCGCTGCAAGATCGCGATCCTGATGGGCAAGACCGACTTCAAGGCGGCCAAGCACCAGCAGCAGTCGCAGATCCTGGTTCCGCTCGACACCCCCGGCATCAAGGTCGAGAAGATGCTGCCCGTGTTCGGCTTCGACGACGCGCCGCACGGCCACGCCCAGGTGCTGCTCGAGAACGTGCGGGTGCCGAAGGAGAACATCCTGCTCGGCGAAGGCCGCGGCTTCGAGATCGCGCAGGGCCGCCTCGGTCCCGGCCGTATCCATCACTGCATGCGCACCATCGGCAAGGCCGAGGAGGCGCTGGAGAAAATGGTGAAGCGGCTTACCTCGCGCACTGCCTTCGGCAAGCGGATCGTCGAGCATTCGGTGTGGGAGCAGCGCATCGGCGAGGCCCGCACCAACATCGAGATGACGCGGTTGTTGTGCCTCAAGGCCGCCGACATGATGGACAAGGTCGGCAACAAGACCGCGCAGGCCGAGATCGCCATGATCAAGGTCGCAGCCCCCAACATGGCGCTGAAGATCATCGACGAGGCGATCCAGGCCTTCGGCGGTGCAGGCGTCTCGGACGAAGCCGGCCTCGCCAAGGACTACGCCCACATCCGCACGCTCCGTCTCGCCGACGGCCCGGACGAGGTGCACAATCGCGCCATTGCCAGGCTCGAGGTTCGGAAGTATGCAAACTCTTCCAGTCATTAAGCGGGAGAGCACGCTGGCGCTCCCGATTTGAAGAAACGACAGGGCATGATCCGTGATCGGATGACCGCTTGACGCAAGTGCGCTGGGGGTTACCGATTAGGATCATGTTCGGACTGAAGAGGGAGCGTCATCGTGGCTGACGGCGTCAGGAAAGACGAAGAGTTCTCGGGCACCAAACCGGTCGAGGAGCGTCATCGCATCGACGAGATGCGGCTCGAAGCCTGGCTGCGCGAGAACGTCGAGGGTTATGAGGGACCGCTGGTCGTGCTCCAGTTCAAGGGCGGCCAGTCCAACCCGACCTATCGGCTCGACACGCCGAACCGCTCCTATGTGATGCGCCGAAAACCGTTCGGCAAATTGTTGCCGTCGGCGCACGCGGTCGATCGCGAATATCGCGTGATCGCGGCGCTGGGAAAGCAGGGCTTTCCGGTCGCGAAGGCCTATGCGCTGTGCCAGGACGACAGCATCATCGGTTCGGCCTTCTACATCATGTCGATGGAAGACGGCCGGGTGTTCTGGGATCCGACGCTGCCGAGCCAGACGCGGGATGATCGTCGAAAGATCTTCACCAGCAAGATCGAGACGCTGGCAAAACTCCACATGTTCGATCCCGTCGCGATCGGTCTTGGCGACTTCGGCAAACCCGGCAACTACTTTGCCCGGCAGATCGACCGCTGGACCAAGCAGTACCGCGCGTCCGAGACCCAGACCATTCCGGAGTTCGAGAAGGTCGCCGAATGGTTGCCGAAGACCGTGCCGGAGCAGGCGCGCGTCTCGATCGTCCACGGCGACTATCGCCTCGACAACATGATTTTCCACGCGACGGAACCACGCGTGCAGGCCGTGCTCGATTGGGAATTGTCGACGCTCGGCGATCCCATGGCCGACTTCACCTATCTGCTGATGCAGTGGGTCATGCCCGGCCTGGACGGCGCCGACCTCAAGGCGCTCAACATCCCGAGCGTGGAGGAGGCCGCGCAGATCTATTGCAACGTCACCAAGATGACGGTGCCTGACCTCAACTGGTATTTCGCCTACAACCTGTTCCGTCTCGCCGGCATCACGCAAGGCATCGCCGGCCGGGTCCGCGACGGCACCGCGGCGAATGCCAAGGCGCTGGAGTCAGCCAAGCGCACCGTTCCGCTGTCGAAGGCGTCTTGGGAGTACGCGCAGAAGGCGGGCGCGGTTTAAGGAATCCGAAGGCGCGGCTGACGGCCGCGCCTTTGCTTGCGTTCCTCTCGTGTCTGGACACGGGACAGAATGACGAGAGAGATGCCCGCATGATTGATCACACCACCCTCATCACCTACATCCTCATCGTCCTCGGCTTCGTCTTCATTCCCGGACCGGCGACACTCCTCACCATGGCGCGCGCCGCGAGCTCGGGAACCAGGGTCGGCATCGCGACGGGCGCGGGAATTGCGGCTGGTGACGTGGTCCACACCACCATGGCGATCGTCGGCCTCTCTGCGATCATCGCGACTTCGGCACTCCTGTTCAGCGTCGTCAAATACGCGGGCGCGGGCTTTCTGATCTATCTCGGCATTCGCGCCATGCTCGACAAGACGCCGATCGAGGTGAATGGCGGTGCGCCCGCGATCAGCGCAGCGCGGGCATTCCGGCAGGCCGTGCTGACCGAGGTGCTGAATCCGAAGACCGCGCTGTTCTTCCTCGCGTTCCTGCCGCAGTTCGTCCGGCCCGAGCATGGTTCGACGACGCTGCAGCTCGCGCTGCTCGGTGCTGTGTTCGTGTTGCTCGGCCTCCTTAGCACGGTGGTGTTCGCCGTCGGCGCCGGCCGTCTCGGCAATTTGCTACGCCGCCATCCAGCCGTCGTGAAATGGCAGGGCAAGGTGGTCGGGACCATCTACTGCGCCGTCGGCGTGCGGCTGGCTTTGCAGGAGCGATGAGGCGCACCGCTCATTCGTAGCCCGGATGAGCGCAGCGATATCCGGGACAGCGGCCCCGCATGTCGCCGCTATGCTCATGCGGACTACGGGTGTCTCCAGACGCTCGTCATTGCGAGCGAAGCGAAGCAATCCAGAATCTTCGCACGGTGGCAGTCTGGATTGCTTCGTCGCAAGAGCTCCTCGCAATGACGCGGAAACACCTTACCCCTTCACGCAATGCGCGATCAGCTTCTCCACGAAGCCTGCGCATTTCTCCAGCTCCGCCATCTCCACGAACTCGTCCGGCGTATGCGCCTGCGCGATCGACCCGGGCCCGATCACCACTGACGGGATATCGGTCATGCTGGCGAACAGGCTCGCCTCGGTGCCGAAGGCGACCTTGGCGTGGTCGTTGCGCCCCGCGAGGCTCTTGGCCAGCGTGACGATGGTGGCGTCGGCGGCGGTGTCGAGGGCGGGATAATCGAGGATCTCTTCGAAGTCGATGCCGCACTCCGGGTGTCGCGCCCTCATCGCCGGCTCGATCTCGGTCTTGGCCCAGGCGACGATCGCATCCGTCACCTCCCTGGATTCGGTTATGCCGATGCCGCGGCATTCGAAATCCACCGTGCAGGTATCGGGCACGATGTTGAGCGCGGCGCCGCCATGCACGATGCTGGTGAGCAGCGTCGAGTGAGGGACATCGTAGAGGCTGTTCGTTGCTTTCGTGCTTGCGAGTTGCAACGCGCGGCGGCGGATTTCGACGATCAGCTCGGCGGCGTATTCGATCGCGTTGACGCCCTCGGGTGCGATCGAGGAGTGGCGGGCGAGGCCCTGGAACGTGGCGCGCACGCCGTGCTTGCCCTTGTGGCCGATGATGACCTTCATCTCGGTCGGCTCGCCGATGAAGGCGCCGAGCGGCTTGATCCGTTTCTTCGCGAGCTCGCGCAGCATCGGCCGCACGCCGACGCAACCGATCTCCTCGTCATAGGAGATGGCGAGATGAATCGGCGTTGTCAGCTTCGCCTCCAGCATCTCCGGCACCATGGCAAGGCACACCGCGACGAATCCCTTCATGTCGGTGGTGCCGCGGCCGTAAAGCTTGCCGTCGCGCTCGATCAGCTTGAAGGGATCGTGGCTCCAGTCCTGGCCGACCACAGGCACCACGTCGGTATGTCCCGACAGCACCAGGCCGGGGCGGTCCTCGGGTCCAATGGTGACCCATAGCGCGGCTTTCTGTCCGGTCTCGTCGACGATGCGCTCACTCTTGACGCCGTGTGCGGCGAGATAGCTCTCGATATGCGCGATCAGGGGCAGGTTGGAGCGATCGCTGATCGTGTCGAAGCCGACGAGGTCGGCGAGCAGCTTGCGAATACGGTCGGGTCTTGAGCTTGGCATTGTCACGTTCTTGTCAGGGGGATGGAAGCTGAAGTGCTTGCACGAACCATACCAACGTCGGCTGTGGTAGAGCAAATCAACACAGACCGGTAGCCCGGGTGAGCGAAGCGATACCCGGGACAGCTCGTGGTCGGAATCCCGGATGTCGCTTCGCTCATCCGGGCTACAAGCCCTTGCATTGGCCGACGGGCAAAACACGCGAGCGGCAGGTCAACGCCCGCCGCTGAAAATATTCCACTTTACCGAAATTCGGAAACGGCGTATGTGTCGCCGTAACCCGGCCCAAGGAAGAGGGGCGTATCGCGATCGTCACGAACGCGGGCCGGACAGCGGCGGACGCTGGGCCACACCGGCGCGAATGGTTTCGCAGGGCGGGCAACCGTGAGCGAAGGCGTCGCGCACACGACCGGTGCTGACAGCGTACGGCAAAACCGTGTCGTCCTGACGCCCGGGGTCTGTGCGTCAAGTCTTGTGGTGATGTGGCGGCCCGACCGGGTTCGCGCATCAGCCATCCATGAGGCGACGGGGGCAATAGTGCATCGCTCCCCGGGGAGAGCACGGCATAAGCCGTAAAACCGCTGCGCAGCGAAGGCCGGACGTTTTGGCTTCACCTGTATGCCGCTGTGCAGATTTTTTACTGCAACTTCGCACAGTGGACCGCGGGTGCCAGCCGGCGCCCGGTCTTCCCTGCGCCCTCTTTCATTCGAGGGTGAGGCGACCAAGCAAAGCTCGGGCGAACAAGCCGCGAGAGGGCGAAGGTGTGTCTGCGAACGGGAATGCGAATGGAAGCGCGACCCTGCCACCCACAGACTCCGTCATTGCGAGCACAGACTCCGTCATTGCGAGCACAGCGAAGCAATCCAGGCTGACGCCGCGGAAAGACTCTGGATGGCTTCGCTGTGCTCGCAATGACGATGCTGAAGCAGTTGCGCGCCAAAACTTCTGTCTCGTGCCCCGGACGCAGCGCAGCAGCGTGAGAAAGCTGCAGCGCCTCCGGGACGCGAGAGTGCGTGAACTAAACCGGCTTCCCCGTATACGGCATCGACGCCGTCAGTCCGCCGTCCACCGGGAAGGCCTGGCCATTGACGTACGACGCCTCGTCGCTGGCCAAGAACAGTCCCATCGCGGCGAGCTCGTGCGGCTGGCCGGGGCGCTTGAGCGGATTGAGCTGGCCGATCTTGTCGGCGGTGCCGCGCTCCTTGGCGCGGTCGAAGATCGGCTTGGTCATGCCGGTCTCGATCAGGCCCGGGCACACCGCGTTGATGCGCACACCGGTGCCGGTGAGCGAATAGGCGGTGGTCTGCACCAGGGAGATGACGCCGGCCTTGCTCGCGGCATAGGGATGTCCGCTGGCGCCGGCCTTGAGGCCCGCGACGGACGCGGTGAGCACGATCGCGCCGGACTGCTGCTTCACCATGTGCGGCATCGCATGCTTCACCGCGAGAAACGGCCCGATCAGGTTGATGCGCAAGACTTCCTGCCATTGCTCGACGGTCTGCTCGCCGAGCGGAACGAGTCCGCCGGAGACGCCGGCATTGGCCCAGATCACGTCGAGCCGGCCGTGCGTCTTCACCGCCTTGTCGATCACGGCCATGACGTCCTTTTCGGAGCCCGCATCCGCCATCATGGCTTCCGCGACACCGCCGGCCTTCTTCACCTCGTCGACCGTCTCCTTCACCGCCTCGCTGCGATCGACCGCGATTAGCTTGGCGCCTTCCCTGGTGAACAGCAGCGCGGCCGCGCGGCCGATGCCGCTGCCGGCACCGGTGATGATGACGGATTTGCCTTGCAGACGGCCCATGCGGTTTCTCCCTTTGGTTCGCGCGCGACGCTTGCCGCGCGACGGAATTTCAAACAAGATTTCAAACGGTAAAGTGTCTTGAGACACGTTCGCTACTGACGTACAGCGACATCAGACGGGATGGAAGGGTTTCGATGGCAGGTGCAGACAAGCCCAAAGTGGTCACGACACGCTGGTGGTGGGTCCGTCACGCGCCCGTGCGCAATGACGGTGGCAACATCTACGGTCAGTCCGATCTCGCCTGCGACACCAGCGATACCTACGTCTTCAATGCTGTTGCCAAGGTGCTGCCACGCAAGGCGGTCTGGTATTCGAGCAATCTGATGCGCACCCATCAGACCGCCGAAGCGATCTGGGCGGCCGGATTCCCGAGGCCTGCATCGATGAAATGGGAGGCGGACCTCGCCGAACAAAACCTCGGCCGTTGGCAGGGCATGAACCGCGCCGAGTTCATCGCCAGCCGTCCCGTCGGCTCGAGCTGGTTTGCCGACATCAACGAGCCTGCACCCGGCGGCGAAAGCTTCATGGACCTCTACAACCGCACCCGCCGCACCATCGAGCGGATCAACAATGAGGCCGCCGGGCAGGACGTGATCGCGGTCGCACATGGCGGCACCATCAAGGCAGCGCTGGGGCTGGCGCTCGACAATCAGCCGGAGCGAGGGCTCGCGTTCGATATCGACAATTGCTCTGTGACGCGGCTCGACTATTTCGCAAGCCCCGAACGCAATGTCTGGCGGCTGCCGATGGTGAACCAGCAGCCGTGGATCGCGGACGATGCGCATGCGGCGATGCATCAACCCGCGGGACCGGAAGTCAAGAAGCTCGCCTGAGCAATTGCCCGGTCGCGCGGACGCGGCGTAAGCTTCAAGCAATCAAAACGTACTCTGGGAGAGAAACATGACCTTGTTCGACATGAAGGGGAAAGTCGCCGTCATCACTGGTTCGACGCGCGGCATTGGGCTTGCGATCGCCGAGCGCATGGCCGAGCACGGCGCCAAGGTGGTGATCTCCTCGCGCAAGGCCGACGTTTGCGACCAGGTCGCCAAGAGGATCAACGACAAGTTCGGCAAGGGCACGGCGGTGGCGATCGCCGCCAACATCTCGTCGAAGGAAAATCTGCAGAACCTCATCGACGAGAGCAACCGCGCCTTCGGCAAGATCGACGTGCTGGTCTGCAACGCCGCGTCGAACCCGTATTACGGCCCGCTCGCCGGCATCTCGGACGATCAGTTCAGGAAGATCCTGGACAACAACATCGTCGCCAACAACTGGCTGATCTCGATGGTGGTGCCGCAGATGATCGAGCGCAAGGATGGCTCGATCATCATCGTCTCCTCGATCGGCGGCCTGAAAGGCTCGACCATCCTCGGCGCCTACGCGATCTCGAAAGCCGCCGACATGCAGCTCGCGCGCAATTTGGCCTGCGAATATGGCCCGCACAATATCCGCGTGAACTGCATCGCGCCCGGCCTGATCAAGACCGATTTCGCGAAAGCGTTGTGGGACAATCCGGAGAACCTGAAAGCCTCGACTGCGCGTTCGCCGCTGCTGCGCATCGGCATCCCCGACGAGATCGCGGGCGCCGCGGTGTTCCTGGGCTCGAAGGCCGGCGACTTCATGACCGGCCAGACCATGGTGATCGACGGCGGCGCGACGATCAGTTGAGGCCCCAATAGGTGTCATCGCCCGTGAAGGCGGGCGATCCAGTACTCCGCGGCCTTCGTTGGAGAGCTCGCTCTCGCCACATCCGCCCCGGAGTACTGGATGCCCCGGTCAAGCCGGGGCATGACAGCGAAAATGTGATGCAGCGCCGCGCATAGCGGCGCCGCCTCAATCCACCGCCGCGTACACCAGATCCCGCACCAGCGTACGCGTATGATCGCGCTGCCCCGGGCCCTGGCTCATGAACACGACGAACAGATCCTCCTTCGGATCGATCCAGAAGAACGTCCCCGCGATGCCGCTCCAGAAAAACTGGCCGACGCTGCCGGGGAAGGGCGCGATGCTGGCTTCACGCCGCACCGCGAACCCGAGGCCGAAACCATGGCCAGGCGACAGCAGCGTGCCGTTGGTCACGACGTTCGGGCCGAGATGATCGGAGGCCATCAGCTCCAGCGTCTTGCGGCCGATGATCCTGTTGCCGTCGAGCGTGCCGCCATTGCGCAGCATCAGCGCGAAGCGGGCATAGTCCATCGTGGTGGAGACGAGGCCGCCGCCGCCGGACTCCATGATGGGCTGCTCGAGCATGTTGAACAGCGCGACCTTGTCGCCGGTCCAGGGATCGGCCGCGAATGGCTCGGCGAGCCTGTTGGCATTGACCTCCGCTGTCGCAAAGCCGGTCTCGGCCATCTGCAAGGGCGTGAGAATGCGCTCGGTGAGGTACGTGCCGAGCGACTTGCCGCTGACGACCTCGATGATGCGCCCGAGGATGTCGGTGGAGCGGCTGTAGTTGAACTCGTCGCCGGGGTGACAGACCAGCGGGAAGCTCGCGACCAGGGCGGCGTGCTCGGCATTGGTGATCTTGCGGCTGCGCACCCGCGAGTCCTGATAGATCTTGTGCACGGGGCCGTCGCCCTGGTGCTCGTAGGTCAGGCCGGAGGTGTGGCGGAGCAGGTCCTGCACCGTCATCGGGCGCTTCGGCGGAACCAGTTCCAGCTTGCCGCCGCTGACCACGCCGACCTTCTGGTTGGCGAACTCCGGGATGAATTTCGCGACGGGGTCGGCAAGGAGCAGGTGGCCGTCCTCGACCAGCGTCATGACGCCGACCGACACGATCGGCTTGGTCATCGAGAAAATGCGGAAGATCGAATCATGCGCCATCGGCGCCGCGCCCGTCGGGCTCTGTTTCCCGAGCGCCTCAAACCATCCGACCTGACCGTGCCGTGCCACCAGCACGGTGACGCCCGGCACGGTTCCCTTGTCGATCTCGCGCTTGAAGGCGTCCGACATGGTCTCGAGGCGAGGGCGCGACAGCCCGAGCGTCTCGGGGCGGGATTCCGGCAGAGGCGGGGTCTTCGCGGCGATCGAGGGGCGAGGGGCGGCTGTCGCGGACGCTTGGGCAGTCATGGGTACTCCCGGTGCTTATTATTGTTCGGAGCGGACTGTGGCCCAGAAGGCGCGGCACAAACAAGCGAAGCCAGCGCGCTTCACCCTTGCAATCCGGCCTTGCAATCCGGCCGCCCCTTGTGCTTCAAAGCGGCCTGATCCGCGCGGCAACGCAGGGTCCGTAGGAGTGTAGCTCAATTGGTAGAGCACCGGTCTCCAAAACCGGGGGTCGCAGGTTCGAGCCCTGCCACTCCTGCCAACCAATCAAACACTTAACTGGGATGTGGGCGATTAGCCGTCGGCTGGATATTGCTGGATGGCGCAGCCCTAGGCGATGATCTGCCGTTTCCAGATCGCCTCCGAAGGGCGATGTCGGCCACGGAATCTGCGCCGGAAGCCACGGCGTCCTCTGCTCCACGATATCGGCGACGAATGCCTCGGCCTGACGCCGAAACGCCCAACCTTGCCGCGAGACAATTCCGTGGGTTGTCCTTGCTGATGGAGAACGACCTCCGCCTCCTGCTCGGCAAAAGGCGGTGGCAATTCGATGGTCAGCGCGCCCAGCTCGAACGCGTTGCTCAGCCCCTCGCGCCAGACGCCTTTGGATCCATTCGCGAGCTGCAGCGCGCAGGCGACGCCGTCGAGTCGAGTGTCACGGTCGCCGCGCCCGAGCTCTCGATGTTGCTTTCGGCGACTGCCGGCGGCGATCCGAGCACGTAGCGCGCGAGGTTGATGATATGGCTGAACACGTGTCGTAGCCGGCTCGCATCGTGCCCGGCAGTTCGGCGGCGGAATTGAAATTCCCGAACGTCGGCAAGACGTCCTGACGTTCGTATTAGTTGAAGAGCTTGTCCTCAGCCATGCCGCGACCCTGCGGCCGACTGGAGGCGGCTATTTCGCCGAGGGCGGAAAGTTCGTTGTGCCGTTGCCGAGCATTTCGACGATCGATCGGGCCGACTGACCTTGAGGGGGTCGCCAAAAGGGGCTGCAGGTGAGGGGGCCCCGGTGGTCTCGTTCTGCGAGGAACCGGCTGAGGCGCTGGGACTGCGCTTTGCAGGCGGCAGATAAGCCCTTGATCGGCCTGATCTCTGGTCGTTCGCCCGCGGAGGTCGTTTTGGGCGCGCGGGCCCTCTCTATCTTGACCTTTGGTCCCATCCGAAGTAGATACCGCGCACTCGCAGCCGGCCCGTTAGACGCGGATTTCCGGCGCGGCTTTGAATCCCCGAACAATCGAGCCCGATTTCCGGCTCATCCTTCGACAGAGGGCTGGGCCAACGGCGGCTGTTCGGATCCCTGAAATTCATTCGCGTCTGTCGACGGACGTTGGACATCAAACGATGGCAGTCAGCCCGTTCAAGTTCTTGCAGGAAGTCCGCTCGGAGACCGCCAAGGTCACCTGGCCGACCCGCCGCGAGACCACGATCACCACCATCATGGTGTTCGTCATGGTCGCCGTGGCCTCGATCTTCTTCTTCGCCGCCGACCAGATCATCCGCGTCCTCATCACCTTCCTTCTGGGCATTCACTGATGGCAACAGCAACGGCTCAATTGTCTGACAAGCGCTGGTACATCGTCCACGCCTATTCGAACTTCGAGAAGAAGGTCGCCGAATCGATCCGCGAGCAGGCCAAGCAGCGCGGGCTCGAGGAGCTGTTCGAGCTGGTGCTGGTTCCGACCGAGAGGGTCACGGAAGTGCGCCGCGGCCGCAAGATCGACGCCGAGCGCAAGTTCTTCCCGGGCTACGTGCTGGTGAAGATGAAGCTGACCGACGAGGCGTTTCATCTGATCAAGAACACGCCGAAGGTGACCGGCTTCCTCGGCGCGGAAAACAAGCCGATGCCGATCTCGGAAGCCGAGGCCATGCGCATTCTGCACCAGGTGCAGGAGGGCGTGGAACGGCCGAAGGCGTCGGTGTCGTTCGAGATCGGCGAGAACGTGCGCGTGGCCGATGGCCCGTTTGCCTCGTTCTCGGGTGTGGTCGAGGAAATCGACGAGGCGCGCTCGCGCGTGAAGGTCGCGGTGTCGATCTTCGGCCGCGCCACGCCGGTCGAACTGGAATTCGGTCAGGTCGAGAAGGTCTGATCGGGTAGGCGTGAGGCTTCGGTCTCGCGTAACAAGAGGCCGTGGGAGGGAGAGGGCGGTCGCCAGCCGCCTCCGACCCAGACCACGAACCTGAAACCGCCGGCCCAGGCCGGCCCAACAGGAGTGATACATGGCAAAGAAAGTGACCGGATACCTGAAGCTTCAGGTCCCGGCCGGTGCGGCGAATCCTTCGCCCCCGATCGGTCCCGCGCTCGGTCAGCGCGGTCTCAACATCATGGAGTTCTGCAAGGCGTTCAACGCCCAGACCCAGAAGGAAGAGAAAAACACCCCGATTCCCGTCGTGATTACGATCTACGCCGATCGTTCCTTCACGTTCGAGATGAAGACGCCGCCGATGTCCTTCTTCCTCAAGCAGGCTGCCAAGATCCAGTCCGGCTCCAAGGCGCCGGGCCGTGACAAGGCGGGTGCGGTGACCAAAGCGCAGGTGCGCGAGATCGCCGAGAAGAAGATGAAGGATCTCAATTGCGATTCCATCGAAGCGGCCATGAAGATGGTCGAGGGCTCTGCCCGCTCGATGGGTCTGGAAGTGGCAGGGTAAGCGGTCATGGCAATCGGAAAACGTTTGAACAAAGCCCGCGAAGGTATTGATCGCGAAAAGCTTTACCCGCTCGCAGACGCCATCAAGATGGTCAAGGAACGCGCGAAAGCGAAGTTCGACGAGACCATCGAGGTCGCGATCAATCTCGGCGTCGATCCGCGTCACGCCGACCAGATGGTCCGCGGCGTTGTGACCCTGCCGAACGGCACCGGCCGTACGCTCCGCGTCGGCGTGTTCGCCCGCGGCGCCAAGGCCGACGAGGCCAAGGCTGCCGGAGCCGACGTCGTCGGCGCCGAGGACCTGGTCGAGAAGGTGCAGAACGGCACGATCGATTTCGATCGTTGTATTGCGACCCCCGACATGATGCCGCTGGTCGGTCGTCTCGGTAAGGTGCTGGGCCCGCGCGGCCTGATGCCGAACCCGAAGATCGGCACCGTGACCATGGACGTCACCGGCGCCGTGAAGGGCGCCAAGGGCGGCTCGGTCGAGTTCCGCGTCGAGAAGGCCGGCATCCTGCAGGCTGGCGTCGGCAAGGCCTCGTTCACCGAGGAAAAACTGGTCGAAAACATCAAGGCCTTGGCTGACGCTGTCTCCAAGGCCAAGCCGGCCGGTTCCAAGGGCACCTACATCCAGCGCGTTGCGGTGTCCTCGTCGATGGGCCCCGGCGTGAAGGTCGAGCCGGGCACCATTCTCGGCTAAGGTTTGCAAATGACATGAGGCGAGGGGCGGAATTGGGCAACCGATTCCGCCCCTCGTCGTTTGTGACGGCGTTCACCGGAAACAAGAACAATGACTGACAAGGTCCTGATCTACTCGCGCTTTCCCAAGACGATGATGGCGCGCTTCGCCGAGCGGTTCGAGCTGCTCGACACCGGCGGCAAGCCGGCGCGGGAGATGTTTTCGGCCGACGCGCTCGGCGATATCCGTGCAGTGCTCACCGCCGGCGGAACGCCGCTGGGCGCGGAGGCGATGGACCTGTTTCCCAAGCTCGGTGCCATCGTCTGCTACGGCACCGGCTATGACGGTGTTGACCTGAAGGCCGCTGCTGCCCGCAATATTGCGGTCGGACATAGCCCGGGTGCCAATGCGGCCTCCGTCGCCGACATCGCGATGACCCTGATGCTCGCGGCGACGCGGCGAATCCTGGTGGCCGACCAGTACGTCCGAAGCGGCGATTGGGCCGCGTCAAAGCCCTCGCCGATGATGCGCCCGCAGGCCGGGATGCCGGGCCGCCGCATCGGGGTCTACGGCATGGGCGAGATCGGCCGCAAGATCGCAGCGCGCTGCGCGTCCTTCGAGAGCGAGATCGGCTATTTCAGCCGCAGCAGGTACGATCTGCCCTATCAATATTTCCCGACCTTGGAGGCGCTGGCCGACTGGTGCAGCGTGCTGATGATCGCGGTCCGGGCAGGAGCCGAGACCCAGCATGCCGTCAGCGCCGATATCCTCAAGCGCCTCGGGGCGGACGGCTATGTCGTCAACATCTCCCGCGGCTCGGTGATCGATGAGAAAGCCCTGGTGCTGGCGCTCACCCAGAAGACCATCGCTGGAGCCGGTCTCGATGTCTATGACAAGGAACCGCACGCTCCTGACGCGCTGACGGCACTGCCCAACGTCGTGTTCTCCCCCCATATTGGCGGCCACACCCTGGAATCGCACGTCGCCATGCAGAACTGCGTGCTGGCGAACCTGACCGCGTTTTTCGAGGGCAAGAAGTTGCCTTACGCGGTCAAATGAGCGGAAACCGGCCCTTTTCGGCCATGGTTAAGCGCGAGCGGCAACGGATTGGAACTGGTGTGAATTTTGCTCTTGGCAAGCAGGCCCCGAGCGGTTAAAGAACCGCTTCCGGACGTGCCGGCCTCGGCTGGCGCGTTCGTGCACGCATTCCGAAAACAAGCGATGGAGATCATTCCTTTTCAGGGCGTCCGTGAGGATTTGCTGGAAAGGGAGGGAAAACCGTCGGGTGTGGGGTGCGGGCAGAGGTCGGGCGGTTCGCCGGCTGACCTTGTCCTGTCCAAGACTGCAGGCGCCCGCGGGGAATTCCGATTTCTCAACGGCTTAATCGCATGGCCTGCATAGACGGGTGAAGACCGGATTTCACTTCGTGGCCACCTTAGGGTCGGTTGCGGAATGGGTTTGGTTCGGACCTCGACACGCCGTGGGCTCTAACGGGCTCTCGGAGGGCAGGCTTTGAATTGTCGTCTTGCCCGGCGTGTCCGATGGGTTTGGCCCTGAGGTTCAGGTTTGGGCGGGACGATGGGTGCAACCCGGCGGTCCCGCTTTCGCGATGACCGCCAACCGGAAAGAGCTTGCTGTGGAACGAGCGGCAAAAAAGGAAGCGGTCGAACAGCTCAATGGGGTCTTCAAGACCACGAGCGTCGCGGTCGTTGCCCAATATTCCGGCCTGACCGTTGCCCAGATGCAGAAGCTGCGCTCGCAGATGAAGCAGGCTGGCGCCTCGGTGAAGGTCTCGAAGAACCGTCTCGCCAAAATTGCTCTTGAAGGCACTGACGTCGTTGCCATCGGCCCCATGCTGAAGGGACCGACCGTGATCGCCACTTCGGACGATCCGGTAGCGGCGCCAAAGGTCGCCGTCGAATTCGCCAAGGCGAACGAAAAGTTCGTCATCATTGGCGGCTCGATGGGAACGACCGTCCTGAATGTCGACGGCGTGAAGGCACTTGCCTCGCTGCCGTCGCTTGACGAACTGCGCGCCAAGATCGTCGGCCTGCTTGTGGCCCCGGCGACCAAGATCGCTCAGCTCGCCAACGCGCCCGCGGGCAAGCTCGCGCGTGTCATTCAGGCTTATGCCTCAAAGAGCGAAGCGGCCTGACGCCCTTCGCAAAACTCAAACCCGAACCAGACTTACATTCAAGGAAACTGAACAATGGCTGACCTGCAGAAGATCGTTGACGACCTCTCGAGCCTCACCGTGCTCGAAGCTGCCGAACTCGCGAAGCTCCTCGAAGAGAAGTGGGGCGTTTCGGCTGCCGCGGCTGTCGCCGTGGCCGGCCCGGCTGGTGGTGGCGCTGCCGCCGCTCCGGCCGAAGAGAAAACCGAGTTCACGGTCGTTCTTGCCGCTGCCGGCGACAAGAAGATCGAGGTCATCAAGGAAGTCCGCGCCATCACCGGCCTGGGCCTGAAGGAAGCAAAGGACCTCGTCGAGGGCGCGCCGAAGCCTGTCAAGGAAGGCGTGAACAAGGACGAAGCCGAGAAGCTCAAGGCCCAGCTCGAGAAGGCTGGCGCGAAGGTCGAGCTCAAGTAAGCAGCGCTTACTGACACGAGATCCCGGTGAGCATCATCGCAACCGGGGTCTCGGTCCGCTCCCTGAAAGGGCGGGCCAGATGCAAAAGGCGTGCGACGGAACGACCCGACGCAGGCCGAACACGAAAAAGTGTGGGGATTTGAGGGTTTGTCCCTCGAATCTGCACTAATGTCGCCCCATATCGGGTCGGCAGCACGAAAGCGCGGTGGGCAGGGATGCCGCATTCCCTGTAAGCCGTTGGGAGAGCAAGCTATTTCGGGCTTTTGCAGTCCGTGAAGAGGTTGGTTGTGACGGGCGGGCGCGCTCCTGCGCCCCGCGCGTCGTTTTGCGTTTTGAAGGTCTGAAGAACAGATTCAGGACATTCCTACCTGAAACTGAGTCTCCGGCCCCCAAGACGGGTTCGAAAAATTCAACCCGGGGAGCGGCGGTCGCCGCGTTCCGGAGGGCGCGCCCAAATCGGGCGACGAAAATGAGAGGCCACGATGGCGCAGCAGACATTCACCGGTCGCAAACGCGTTCGCAAGTTCTTCGGACACATCAAGGAAGTCGCCGAGATGCCGAACCTCATCGAGGTTCAGAAGGCGTCCTATGACCAGTTCCTGATGGTCGACGAGCCCCAGGGCGGTCGATCGGACGAGGGCTTGCAGGCGGTGTTCCGCTCGGTGTTCCCGATCTCCGACTTCTCGGGCACCTCGATGCTGGAATTCGTCCGCTACGAGTTCGAGCCGCCGAAATACGACGTCGACGAGTGCCGCCAGCGCGGCATGACCTTCGCGGCCCCCCTCAAGGTGACGCTACGCCTCATCGTGTTCGATATCGACGAGGAAACCGGCGCGAAGTCGGTCAAGGACATCAAGGAGCAGGACGTCTACATGGGCGACATCCCGCTCATGACGATGAACGGCACCTTCATCGTCAACGGCACCGAGCGCGTCATCGTCTCGCAGATGCACCGTTCGCCGGGCGTGTTCTTCGACCACGACAAGGGCAAGACCCATTCGTCGGGCAAGCTGCTGTTCGCCGCTCGCGTGATCCCATATCGCGGCTCCTGGCTCGACATCGAGTTCGACGCCAAGGACATCGTCTATGCGCGTATCGACCGTCGCCGCAAGCTTCCGGTGACGTCGCTGATGTTCGCGCTTGGTCTCGACGGCGAGGCGATCCTCAGCACCTTCTACAAGAAGATCCAGTACAAGCGGATCAAGGAAGGCTGGCGCGTTCCGTTCGACGCCAATCGTTTCCGCGGCTACTCGACCATCAACGACCTGATCGACGCCGATACCGGCAAGGTCGTGCTCGAAGCCGGCAAGAAGCTCACCGTGCGCGGTGCGCGTCAGATGCAGGAGAAGGGGCTGAAGGCGCTGCGCCTCTCGGATGCTGAGCTCGTCGGCAACTACATCGCCGAGGACCTCGTCAATCCCAAGACCGGCGAGATCCACGCGGAAGCCGGTGAAGAGATCACCGACAAGTCGATCAAGGTTCTCAACGAGCACGGCTACAAGGAGCTGCCGCTGCTCGACATCGACCACGTCAATGTCGGCGCCTACATCCGCAACACCCTCGCGGCCGACAAGAACATGACGCGCGAGGACGCGCTGTTCGACATCTACCGCGTGATGCGTCCCGGCGAGCCGCCGACGCTGGATTCGGCGCAGGCAATGTTCCAGTCACTGTTCTTCGACGCCGAGCGCTACGACCTCTCGGCGGTCGGTCGCGTCAAGATGAACATGCGCCTCGACCTCGATGCGCCCGACACCCAACGCACGCTCCGCAAGGAAGACATCCTCTCCGTCATCAAGACGCTGGTGGATTTGCGCGACGGCAAGGGCGAGATCGACGACATCGACCATCTCGGCAATCGCCGTGTGCGTTCGGTCGGCGAGCTCATGGAGAACCAGTACCGCATCGGCTTGCTCCGCATGGAGCGCGCGATCAAGGAGCGCATGTCTTCGGTCGACATCGACACGGTCATGCCGCAGGACCTGATCAACGCCAAGCCGGCGGCCGCCGCCGTGCGCGAGTTCTTCGGCTCCTCGCAGCTCTCGCAGTTCATGGACCAGACCAACCCGCTGTCGGAGATCACCCACAAGCGCCGCCTGTCGGCACTTGGACCGGGCGGTCTGACCCGCGAGCGCGCCGGCTTCGAGGTCCGCGACGTGCATCCGACGCATTACGGCCGCATCTGCCCGATCGAGACGCCGGAAGGTCCGAACATCGGCCTGATCAACTCGCTCGCGACCTTCGCGCGCGTGAACAAGTACGGCTTCGTCGAGACGCCTTACCGCAAGGTCAAGGACGGCCGCGTCACCGACGAGGTCGTGTACCTCTCGGCGATGGAAGAGGGCCGCTACACGGTCGCGCAGGCCAACGTGCCGCTCGATCCGAAGGGCCGCTTCACCGAAGATCTCGTGGTCTGCCGTCACGCCGGCGAAGTCTTGCCGGTCACCCCGGACAAGGTCGACTACATGGACGTGTCGCCGAAGCAGCTCGTTTCGGTCGCGGCCGCGCTGATCCCGTTCCTCGAGAACGACGACGCCAACCGCGCGCTGATGGGCTCGAACATGCAGCGCCAGGCGGTGCCGCTGGTTCGCGCCGAAGCGCCGTTCGTCGGCACCGGCATGGAAGGCGTGGTTGCGCGTGACTCGGGTGCTGCGATCGCGGCGCGCCGTTCGGGCGTGATCGACCAGATCGACGCCACCCGCGTCGTGATCCGCGCCACGGAAGATCTCGATCCGACCAAGTCGGGCGTCGATATCTACCGGCTGATGAAGTACCAGCGCTCCAACCAGTCGACCTGCATCAACCAGCGTCCGCTGGTGAAGGTCGGCGACATTGTCAAGAAGGGCGACATCATCGCCGACGGTCCGTCGACCGATCTCGGCGAGCTCGCGCTCGGCCGGAACGTGCTCGTCGCGTTCATGCCGTGGAACGGCTACAACTTCGAAGACTCGATCCTGCTCTCCGAGCGGATCGTGAAGGAAGACGTGTTTACCTCAATTCATATCGAAGAATTCGAGGTAATGGCCCGCGACACCAAGCTCGGACCCGAGGAAATCACCCGCGACATTCCGAACGTCTCGGAAGAAGCGCTGAAGAACCTCGACGAAGCCGGCATCGTGTACATCGGCGCGGAAGTACGCGCCGGTGACATCCTGGTCGGCAAGATCACGCCGAAGGGCGAAAGCCCGATGACGCCGGAAGAAAAGCTCCTGCGCGCCATCTTCGGCGAGAAGGCTTCCGACGTCCGCGACACCTCGCTGCGCGTTCCTCCGGGCGTGCAGGGCACCATCGTCGAAGTGCGCGTGTTCAACCGGCACGGCGTCGACAAGGACGAGCGTGCGCTGGCGATCGAGCGGGAAGAGATCGAGCGTCTGGCCAAGGACCGCGACGACGAGCAGGCGATCCTGGACCGCAACGTCTACAACCGTCTTGCCGAGCTGCTCGAAGGACGGCAGGGCATCGCCGGTCCGAAGGGCTTCAAGAAGGACACCAAGATCACCCGTGCGGTGCTCGAGGAGTACCCGAAGTCGCAGTGGTGGCTGTTCGCTTCGCCGAACGACAAGCTGATGGCCGAGATCGAGGCCATGCGGAAGCAGTACGACGAGTCGAAGAAGGGGCTGGAACAGCGCTTCCTCGACAAGGTCGAAAAGCTTCAGCGCGGTGACGAATTGCCGCCCGGCGTGATGAAGATGGTCAAGGTCTTCGTCGCGGTGAAGCGCAAGATCCAGCCCGGCGACAAGATGGCCGGCCGCCACGGCAACAAGGGCGTGGTGTCGAAGATCGTGCCGATCGAGGACATGCCGTTCCTCGAAGACGGTACGCATGCCGACATCGTGCTCAATCCGCTCGGCGTGCCATCGCGCATGAACGTCGGACAGATCCTCGAGACCCATCTCGGCTGGGCCTGTGCCGGCCTCGGCAAGCGTATCGGCCAGACGGTCGATGCCTATTTGTCGAAGCAGGACATCCGGCCGCTGAAGGAAACCTTGAAGAAGGTCTACGGCGAGGACGAGACGATCAAGTCGCTCAACGACAACGAGTTGATCGAGCTCGGCCACAATCTGAGCCGCGGCGTTCCGATCGCGACGCCGGTGTTCGACGGCGCCAAGGAAGCCGACATCGAGGAGATGCTGAAGCTTGCCGGTCTGGACGCTTCGGGCCAGTCGACCGTCTATGACGGCCGCACCGGCGACGCCTTCGACCGCAAGGTGACGGTGGGCTACATCTACATGCTCAAGCTGCACCATCTCGTCGACGACAAGATCCACGCGCGTTCGATCGGTCCGTACTCGCTCGTTACCCAGCAGCCGCTGGGCGGCAAGGCGCAGTTCGGCGGTCAGCGCTTCGGCGAAATGGAAGTGTGGGCGCTCGAGGCTTACGGCGCGGCGTACACGCTCCAGGAGATGCTGACCGTGAAGTCGGACGACGTCGCCGGCCGTACCAAGGTGTACGAGGCGATCGTGCGTGGCGACGACACCTTCGAGGCCGGTATTCCGGAATCGTTCAACGTGCTGGTCAAGGAAATGCGCTCGCTCGGCCTCAACGTCGATCTGCACAATTCCAAGGTCGGACCGGGGACGGCGGAAGCGGCCGAGTAATACGACCCTCATGCCCGGCCTGAATGGCCGGGCATCGGCGCCCAGTCCTGGAATCGCGAGGGCAGGGCGCCCCGCATAGTGATTTTCGAATTTGCTGCCGGAGGCGACCGGCACGCGAGGAGAAGACGATGAACCAAGAAATTATGAATCTCTTTAATCCGACGACGCCGGCTCAGGTCTTCGACCAGATCCGGATCTCGATCGCGAGCCCCGAGAAGATTCTGTCCTGGTCGTACGGCGAGATCAAGAAGCCGGAAACCATCAACTACCGTACCTTCAAGCCCGAGCGCGACGGCCTATTCTGCGCCCGCATCTTCGGGCCGATCAAGGACTACGAGTGCTTGTGCGGCAAGTACAAGCGCATGAAGTACAAGGGCATCATCTGCGAGAAGTGCTCGGTCGAGGTCACGCTGTCGCGCGTCCGGCGCGAGCGCATGGGCCATATCGAGCTCGCGGCCCCCGTCGCCCACATCTGGTTCCTGAAGTCGCTGCCCTCGCGCATCGGCCTCCTGCTCGACATGACGTTGAAGGATCTCGAGCGGATCCTCTATTTCGAATATTACGTCGTGCTCGAGCCGGGCCTCACCGCGCTGAAGGACCGTCAGCTCTTGTCGGAAGACGAGTATCTGAAGGCGCAGGACGAATACGGCCAGGATTCCTTTACCGCCATGATCGGCGCGGAAGCGATTCGCGAGCTGCTCAAGGGCATGGACCTCGAGAAGCTCGAGCTGACCTTGCGTGCGGAGATGCAGGAGACCGACTCCGACATCAAGCACAAGAAGCTCGCCAAGCGCCTGAAGATCGTGGAAGCGTTCCGCCACTCCGGCAACAAGCCGGAATGGATGATCATGACGGTGGTTCCGGTGATTCCGCCGGACCTGCGTCCGCTGGTGCCGCTGGATGGCGGCCGCTTCGCGACCTCGGACCTCAACGATCTCTACCGCCGCGTCATCAACCGCAACAACCGCCTGAAGCGGCTGATGGAGCTGCGCGCGCCGGACATCATCATCCGCAACGAGAAGCGCATGCTTCAGGAGGCTGTCGACGCGCTGTTCGACAACGGCCGCCGTGGCCGCGTCATCACCGGTGCCAACAAGCGTCCGCTGAAGTCGCTCGCCGACATGCTCAAGGGCAAGCAGGGCCGGTTCCGTCAGAACCTGCTCGGCAAGCGCGTCGACTATTCGGGCCGTTCGGTGATCGTGGTCGGTCCCGAGCTGCGCCTGCATCAGTGCGGTCTGCCGAAGAAGATGGCGCTCGAACTGTTCAAGCCGTTCATCTACTCGCGGCTTGACGCCAAGGGCCTGTCCACCACCGTGAAGCAGGCCAAGAAGCTGGTCGAGAAGGAGCGGCCCGAGGTCTGGGACATCCTGGACGAGGTCATCCGCGAGCATCCCGTGCTGCTCAACCGCGCACCGACGCTGCATCGCCTCGGCATCCAGGCGTTCGAGCCCGTGCTGATCGAGGGCAAGGCGATCCAGCTCCACCCGCTGGTCTGCGCCGCGTTCAACGCCGACTTCGACGGCGACCAGATGGCCGTGCACGTTCCGCTGTCGCTGGAAGCGCAGCTGGAAGCGCGCGTCCTGATGATGTCGACCAACAACATCCTGCATCCGGCGAACGGCCAGCCGATCATCGTGCCGTCGCAGGACATCGTGCTCGGTCTCTACTACGTCTCCATCATGCGCGAAGGCCTGCCCGGCGAGGGCAAGATCTTCGGCGAGATGGCGGAGCTCGAGCACGCGCTGCACGCGAAGGTCATCCACCTCCACACCAAGATCAAGTACCGGTGGGAAGGCATCGACGAGACCGGCAAGATCTCCAGGCGCTGGATCGAGACCACCGCCGGCCGCGTCATGCTGGGCAATTTGCTGCCGAAGAACCCGCGCGTTCCGTACGAGATCATCAACAAGCTGATGACCAAGCGCGAGATCTCCGGCGTCATCGACCAGGTCTACCGTCACTGCGGCCAGAAGGAGACGGTGATCTTCTGCGACCGCATCATGGCGCTCGGCTTCTACAACGCGTTCAAGGCCGGCATCTCGTTCGGCAAGGACGACATGGTCGTGCCGCACTCCAAGTGGAAGATCGTCGACGCTACCCGTACGCTGGCGAAGGATTTCGAGCAGCAGTACAACGACGGTCTGATTACCCATGGCGAGAAGTACAACAAGGTCGTCGACGCCTGGTCGAAGGCCACGGAAGAAATCGCCAAGGCGATGATGAAGGAGATCTCCTCGACCAAGAAGACGGCGAGTGGGGCGGATGCCGACATCAACTCGATCTACATGATGGCTCACTCCGGTGCCCGCGGTTCGCCGGCCCAGATGCGCCAGCTCGCCGGCATGCGCGGCCTGATGGCCAAGCCGTCGGGCGAGATCATCGAGACGCCGATCATCTCGAACTTCAAGGAAGGCCTCTCGGTGCTCGAGTACTTCAACTCGACCCACGGCGCCCGCAAGGGCCTCGCGGACACCGCGTTGAAGACCGCGAACTCCGGCTATCTGACCCGTCGTCTCGTCGACGTCGCGCAGGATTGCATCATCACGCAGGACGATTGCGGCACCAAGCTCGGCATCAAGATGCGCGCCATCGTCGATGCCGGCACCGTGGTCGCTTCGCTCGGCTCGCGCATCCTCGGACGCACGGCCTGCGAAGACGTGCGTGACAGCACGGGCAAGGTGATCTTCAAGCGCGGTACGCTGATGGAAGAGAGCCATCTGGATGCCATCCATCAGGGCGGCGTCCAGGAGGTGAAGATCCGCTCGGCGCTGACCTGCGAGCTCGTCAACGGCATCTGCGGCAAGTGCTACGGCCGCGATCTCGCTCGCGGCACGCCGGTCAACCACGGCGAAGCGGTCGGGGTCATCGCGGCCCAGTCGATCGGCGAGCCGGGCACCCAGCTCACCATGCGCACCTTCCACATCGGCGGTGCGGCGCAGCTGAACGAGCAATCTTTCGTCGAATCCAACTTCGACGGCAAGATCGTGATCAGGAACAAGGCCATCGCCCGCAATAGCGAAGGCCACCTGGTCGCGATGGTTCGCAACATGGTGATCGCGATCGTCGATGCCGACGGCACCGAGCGTGCGACGCACCGTATTCAGTACGGTTCGCGCCTGCACGTCGACGAGGGCGACATGGTCAAGCGTGGCCAGCGTATCGTGGAATGGGATCCCTACACCCGTCCGCTCCTCACCGAGGTCGAAGGTACTATCGGCTTCGAGGATCTGGTCGAGGGACAGTCGATCTCGGAAACGCTCGACGAGGCCACCGGTATTGCCAAGCGCGTGGTCATCGACTGGCGCTCGATGCGCGGCGGCGGGGACCTGCGTCCCGCCATCGTGATCAAGGGCAAGGACGGCAAGGTGCTCAAGCTCGCCCGTGGCGGCGATGCCCGCTACATGCTGTCGGTCGATGCCATTCTGTCGGTCGATGTCGGCGCCAAGGTCCAGGCGGGCGACATTCTCGCCCGTGTCTCGACCGAAAGCGCCAAGACGCGCGACATCACCGGCGGTCTGCCGCGGGTGGCGGAACTGTTCGAGGCTCGGCGTCCGAAGGATGCGGCGATCATCGCCGAAATCGCGGGCACCATCCGGTTTGGGCGCGACTATAAGAACAAGCGTCGCATCTCGATCGAGCCGATGGACAAGACCGAAGAGGCGCGCGAGTACCTGATCCCGAAGGGCAAGCACATCCACCTTCAGGACGGCGACGTCGTCGAAAAGGGCGACTTCATCGTGGAAGGCAATCCGGCGCCGCACGACATTTTGGCGGTCAAGGGCATCGAGGAACTCGCGGCCTATCTGGTCAACGAGATCCAGGAGGTCTATCGGCTCCAGGGCGTGCTCATCAACGATAAGCACATCGAGGTGATCGTCCGTCAGATGCTCCAGAAGGTGGAAGTCACCGACCAGGGCGACACGGACATGATCTCGGGCGAGCAGATCGACAAGATCGAGTTCGACCAGATCAACGCGAAGGCCAAGGAAGAGGGCAAGAAGATCGCCACGGGGACGCCGGTTCTGCTCGGCATCACCAAGGCGAGCCTTCAGACCCGCTCCTTCTTCTCGGCGGCCTCGTTCCAGGAGACCACCCGAGTCCTCACGGAAGCGGCGGTCAACGGCAAGGTCGATCCGCTCGAAGGCCTCAAGGAGAACGTCATCGTCGGCCGGCTGATTCCGGCAGGCACCGGCGCCTCCATGGCGAAGATCCGCGAAGTCGCTGTGAAGCGCGACAAGATGATCCTCGACGAGCGCGAGAAGCAGGCGGCGGTCGTGCCGCCGGCGCCGGAAGTGGAGCCGATGGCGCTGCCACCTGCGGAATGATCGTTCATCCGTAGGAATACCGAGGACACTGAAAAGGCCGGCGAAAGCCGGCCTTTTTGCTGCTTTGTTTCCCTGTTGCGGTGCAGGATCAACCTTTGTTCATCTTTCCTTCAGGCGCAAAAGCGCTTCTGCTAGGAGAGCTTAGACCGGTGGTCCCGTGAAGGGGGCGGGCCGGAGACCACGGAATTCTCATGCTTGATCTCGCAATCGTAGGCGGCGGCCCCGGCGGGCTGATGAGCGCTTGGTATCTGAAGCGCAAGCTTGGCGACCTCTGCCGCGTCACCATCTACGAGGCATCCGACCGGCTCGGCGGCAAGATCGTCACGCGCAAATTCGATTCCGCGCCCGCGATGTACGAGGCCGGCGTTGCCGAGATCTACGACTACTCGATGACCGGGCCGGATCCGTTGCGCGAGTTGATCCAGCATTTCGGCCTGCAGACCATTCCGATGGATGCCGAGCAGGTGCAGTTCGGCGGTGAGCTCCTCAACGACGTCGCGGGCATGCGCCGCAAATACGGTGCCAAGACCGCAGCCGCAATCGAGGCGTTCCGTAAGCGCTGCGCCGAGGCGATGACGCCGATCGAGTACTACGAGGGTGTCGGCGCGCACGACAACGAGAATCCCTGGGCCTACAAGACCGCCGAACAGGTGCTCGACGAGGAGGTCGAGGACGAGACCGCAAAGCGATTCTTCAAGGTGATGGCGCGCTCGGACCTCGCGACCGAGAGCCACAACACCAACGGGCTCAACGCGCTCAAGAACTACCTGATGGATGTCGACGGCTATATCGGCCTCTATTCCATCCAGAACGGCAACGAGCAGCTCATCGAGTGCCTCCAGTCGGAGGTCAATGCCGACATCCAGCTCAATCACCGAATCCTCACGGTCGGCAAGGCGCCGACCGGCCGCTATCAACTCAAGATGATGAACGGCAAGGGGCCGGAGACGCGCGACTTCGACCTTGTGCTGGTCTGTCTGCCGCATTCCTGGCTTGGGACCGTCGGCTGGGAAGGCGAACAGCTCCGCAAGTCGATGGTCAAGCACGTCGCGTACTTCGACCGTCCTGCGCACTATTTGCGTGTCTCGATCCTGTTCGACACGCCGTTCTGGGGCGACAAGATCGCCGGCGCCTGGTTCATGTCGGAAGCCTTTGGCGGTTGCTGCGTCTATAACGAGGGCGCCCGCCATGATGTGGGCAAGCACGGCGTGCTGAACTGGCTGATTCCGGGCTCCGATGCGCTGGCCTTTGCGAATCTCTCCGACCGGGAGCTGATCGATGCCGCGCTGAAATCGCTTCCGGCATCGCTCGGCGATGCACGCGCGCATTTCATGGAAGGCAAGATCCACCGCTGGCTGTCCTCGGTGAACGCGATTCCGGGCGGCTTGCCCGTGCGCGACGTCATGACCAACCACCGGCCCGAGCCGAAGGAACATCCCGGAATCGTGGTGGTCGGCGACTATCTGTTCGACTCGACGCTGAACGGCCTGCTCGATTCCTCGGACGCGGCGACCGACATCATCTTGACCGAGATGATGCGCTTGCGCCGCGAGCGTTCCCAGGACGACAAGCCGCTCTCGGACAAGATCGATCGTGCCTATTTTGACAATTATCGCGGCCAGGGCCCCTACAGCGAGGTGTGGCAACACTTCACGGATCCCGACTATCTCACAAAACTGATCGGCATCGTCTGGGGCAAGGCCAAAGGCACGAAGCTCTTGATCGCGGGCTCGGCCAGCGGCGAGCTTGTCGGCGCGCTACGTGATCGCGGCATCGATGCCTTCGGTATCGAGAACAACCGCACCATTCACGCCAGAACGCCGAAGGCGCTGAGGAAGTACAACAAGCTCGGTTCGATCACCGACATGCCGTTCAAGGATGGTGCGTTCGACTTCGTGTTCGAGACCAGCCTCTGCCATGTTTCCCCGAAGCAGGTGGTCCGTGCGATCAGGGAGCTGAACCGTGTGGTCAAGACCGGGCTCGTGTTCGGCTCGATCACCTCGGACATGGCGCCGGCACTGATCGACCGCTACGACCTTCTGCGCGGCGTCAAGAAGCTCGGCACCTGGTGGGAATGGTCCGAACTGTTCTTCGGCAACGGCTTCGAGCTGTCGATGCACCGCAAGGACTGCACGGACGCGCTCTGGGAGACGACGCTCGCCGCCAACAAGGGACCGGGCCAGTGGTACGCCGACGCCGATTCCTTGCGCTATTCCTTTTTCGACAAGGTCGAGGATGAGGAAGACGACTAGCCGCCTGAAGCGGGCGCCTTCGCCAATTGTTTTGCCGAATTCATCTTGATCGCATAGAATCGATGCAGTAGCGGTTGGCGCTATTTCCTGCTTTCTCTGCGGTCATGCCGGCCGTCAGCATCGGTTGGTTTCATGGCGTCCAAGCCCCTCCCGCCCGACAAACAGAAGCTCGCCGCGGAAGAGGCGGCCGAGCTCGACGACAAGCTTGTCCCTACCGCCAAGCCGGACCTTGAAGACGACGAGGACGATGAAGACGAGGAGGATGGCGGGCTGGAGCTCGATGACGACGATGAGGACGAGGACCTCGTCGTCTTTACCGCGCGCGAGGCCGCCGGCGCGCTCGCGACCATCCTGGGTTTCGTCAAACCCTTCCTGTTCAACTACAAGCAGATGCTGTCCTTCGTGGCGTTCGGCGTCTTCGTCGAGACGCTCTTCAACGTCATCATGCCGCTCAGCCTGAAGTACCTGATCGACGACGCGCTCGGCGAGGAGGATTTTCAGGCGCTGTACAAGATCCTCGGCGTGCTCGCGGTCGCGGGCATATTCACCTCGATCGTCGCGGTCTGGTACGAGCGCTGGGATGCGCGGCTCGCGGCGTGCATCATTTCCGACGTCCGCAAACGGCTGTTCGAGCACGTCCAGGACCTGCCGGCGGCCTATTTCGGCCGCACCAAGCGCGGCGAGATCCTGTCGCGCTTCTCAGTCGACCTCGCGGCCTTCGAGGGTTCGGTCAAGACCTTCGCCAACAGCGCGGCATTGCCGTTCCTGGAGCTGATCGCGGGCATCATCCTGATGGTGTTCCTGAACTGGCAGCTCGCGGCGGTTGCGCTGCTGGTGTTCCCGATCACGCTGATCGGTCCCCGCATGCTGACGCCGAAGGCTGTCCAGGCGAATTACGAGCAGAAGCTCAATGAATCTGCGCTGCTCGGCATGGTGCAGGAGAACGTGGCGGCGCAGGCCGTGATCAAGGCGTTCAGCCTGCAACGCCGGATGTTCGGCTTCTTCAAATTCCGCAACGACGAGACGCGAAACAGGATGGCCTCGGCGGCGTTCCTGTCGACCATGGTGGAGCGGACGGTCACCATCTCGGTGCTGCTCTTGCATCTCGTCGTGCTCGCGATCGGCGCATATCTGGCGACGAAGGGGCAGATTACCATCGGCACCTTCGTCACCTTCGAGAGTGCGTTCTGGGAGGTGTCCTACAACATCGCCCATGTGATGCATTTCATCCCCGTGTCGATCTCCGCGGCAGCCGCGATCCGTCATATGCAGGAGTTGCTCGACGAGCCCACGCGCAGCGCCGATCGTGCCGGCGCGCCCGATCTGCCCCGCATCACCAACGACATCACCTTCGACCACGTGACGTTCCAGTACGAAGGCAGCCAGACGCCAGTGCTGGACAATCTCAGCCTCAAGCTCAATGTCGGCAAGCGCATTGCCATCGTCGGTCCGTCCGGCTCCGGCAAGAGCACGCTGCTGAATCTGATCCTGCGGCTCTATGTGCCGGACGAGGGGCGCGTCACCATCGACGGCGTCGACGTCCGCAAGGTGACGCTGGACTCCCTGCGCCGGAGCATGGCGGTGGTGTTCCAGGAGAATATGCTGTTCAACATGTCGATCCGGGAGAACATTCGGCTCGGCAAGGAGGGCGCGACCGATGAGGAGGTGGAGGAGGCGGCCAAGAAAGCCGAGATCCACCGTTACATCATGAGCCTGCCGCAACGATACGACACGCCGGTGGGCGAGCGCGGCGATACCTTGTCGGGCGGCCAGCGCCAGCGCATCGCGATCGCGCGCGCGGTCATCCGTAATCCTTCCGTGCTGCTGCTCGACGAAGCCACTTCGGCGCTCGACCAGACCACGGAAGCTGCGATCAACCGCACGCTGCTGAAGGTCGCCAAGGGCCGCACCATGATCTGGTCAACCCACCGCCTGACCTCGGTGGTCGAGATGGACGAGATCATCGTGATTTCAGGGGGCAGGGCGATCGAGCGCGGCTCACATGCCGAGCTGCTCGCCAAGAACGGCACCTATCGCAAGCTGTGGAACGACCAGATCCACCAACCGCATGGCGCGCCGGCTCACGTCGACGAGGACAGCGACGAAGACGACGAGGATGAAGACGACCTCGACGAGGACGATGAGGAGGAGTGACCGAGGAAGTTCGGCTCCAGATCGAAGGCTGCTCCAAGCGGCCGCAATAGTCCCTGAACCGACCAGGCAATGAAGCGTGCCCAGCGCTGCGCCGTCCAATAAGGGCTTGTCGCAATGGAGACTGAGCGGAAATCGAAGGCCTTCGCGGCCGACCAATCGTCGCACTCCCGCTTGACCGGGTCTGCGTAGAAGGCGGCGATCTTGCTTGTATCCATCCCGTCGGAGGCCAGCCACTGCGGGATATAGACGTTGCAGAGCCGCTCGACGTCGGTGAAGACCTTGTCGCACCCGGTGCCGGCGGCCGGGCAGGAGGTCGAGAAGGCATCGCCCACCAGCACGAGACCCGGCTGGCCGCTGGCATCGTTCACATAGAGATCGACCGGACGGATTTTCAGCTCACTGGGAATGTCGAATGGTCCGGTGATGTGCTTGAGCCGTGGCAGCGCAGCGTTCAACGTCTCGGCCGGCGCGCGGCGCAGCTCACGCAGCCAGGGATCGTCGAAGCTGCGATAGACGAACAGATTGGCGCGCATCCGCGTCCCGATCGGAAAAAGCGTGAGGTAGGGGATGCGGTCGCTCGGCCGTTCCGAGAAATAGGTCAGCGCAGGGAAGTCGAACGAGTCCCGTCCCGCGGGCACCACGTCGAACCCGATCGAAATCGAATGGCAGGCACTGACGACTTTTCGGGCGATTCCCAGCTGGTGGCGCAGGCCGACATTGAGTCCGTTGGCGAGCACGACCAGCCGGGCGGAGACCATCGCGTCGTTGGAGAGAGTGACCTTCTGCCGCTCCGCACTCGTCTCGACCGAGACAGCCTTGGCGCAGATGCGCTCGACGCCGGCAGGAATTTCGTCGCGGACAGCGTTGACGAGGGAATCGTAGAGGATGTTGAACTGCCGGCTCGGCGCCTTGTCGAGAAGGCGGCCGAAGCGCGCGATCCAGTTCTCACCCACAAAGGTCGCGCGGTGCAACACCGATTCGGCGATTCCCGTCTGCAGGAATCGCCCAACCTGCACGTGACCGCTGAGTTTTTCGACCCGAAAGTCCGCCGAATAGCTCTCATGCGGATCGATCAGGATGGTCGAAATGCCGCTACGGCCGAGCATCGCGGCGGCGGTCGAGCCGGACAATCCCCCGCCGATAATGGCAATGTCGGTGTACCGCATGGCGCTAATCTCTGCCCAAGGCGGCACATTGGCGCTCCAACAGGAAAGAAAGCCTTAGCCAATGGTTATAAAAGTATATTTAACCCGGGTATAAATAGGTTTCGAGGTGGCGCGACGCGCTCTTCGTTTCCATCTCACGAAGGCGCAGCGAGCGGCCCAAGAAGCGATTTCGGCAGGTGCGGGAAGCGCTTCTGACTGACGTTTCGCCTTGACTTGACCGACTCCCACTTATAGAACCCCCTCACTTAACGACAGGCGGTGAGCATCGCCAACGTCGGAACGGGCCACCTGTTTGATCCCCTGGGATCACCAAGACAGGCACCAACCTCGACGAATGCCGCTCAAACGCTGTCGATCATAGCTAGGCAATGCCAGTGCGATTTTAGTTCTCTTGAGCATGTTCTCTCGAGATCGAATTCGGATGCATGACCTCGGTGCGCGGGCCGCAGCTTCAAGCTGACCGGTTCAACTACTGCGGTCCTCTGTGGCGTCGAAGCGCTTTCCGCCCGTTGACGGGTGGTTGGCGCGATTTCGCTTTGTGCGGATTGTTCCGCGGAAGGCGGCCTCGTCGGGCGGGTAGCTCGAAAGAATTTGCGGACCCGGTGACGGGCCGCGGCAGAACACAAAGGGTAATGCCAGGATGCCGACGATCAACCAGCTGATCGCTCAACCGCGGGAAGTGCAGAAGTCGCGCAAGAAGGTGCCGGCGCTGCAGCAGTCGCCGCAGAAGCGCGGTGTTTGCACACGCGTTTACACCACGACCCCGAAGAAGCCGAACTCGGCGCTTCGTAAGGTTGCCAAGGTGCGCCTGACCAACGGCTTCGAGGTGATCGGCTACATCCCCGGTGAGGGCCATAACCTCCAGGAGCACTCGGTGGTCATGATCCGCGGCGGTCGCGTCAAGGACTTGCCCGGCGTGCGCTACCACATCCTCCGCGGCGTTCTGGATACCCAGGGCGTCAAGAACCGTAAGCAGCGCCGTTCGAAGTACGGCGCCAAGCGTCCGAAGTAAGCGGGAACCAGGTCCATGTCTCGTCGCCATTCTGCCGAAAAGCGCGAAGTCCTTCCCGATCCGAAGTTCGGGAATATCATCGTCACGAAGTTCATGAATTCGGTAATGTACGCCGGAAAGAAGTCGGTCGCCGAAGGCATCGTCTACGGCGCGTTCGGCCTCATTGAAAGCAAGACAAAGCAGAACCCGCTCGGCGTGTTCGAGCAGGCGCTCGAGAACGTCATGCCGACGATTGAAGTGCGCTCCCGCCGCGTCGGTGGCGCGACCTATCAGGTTCCGGTCGAAGTTCGCTCGGTGCGCCGTCAGGCGCTGGGCATTCGCTGGCTGATCTCGGCTGCGCGCGATCGCAACGAGAAGACGATGACCGAGCGGCTCTCTGCGGAGCTCCTGGATGCGTCGAACAACCGGGGTAACGCCGTCAAGAAGCGCGAAGACGTGCACCGGATGGCGGAAGCCAACCGCGCCTTCTCGCACTATCGCTGGTAACGGCGACACACGGAATCTAAGGAACACTCCATGCCCCGCGTTCATGCCATAGAGAATTACCGCAACTTCGGTATCATGGCGCATATCGATGCCGGCAAGACCACGACCACCGAGCGCATTCTCTATTACACCGGCAAGAGCCACAAAATCGGCGAAGTGCACGAAGGTGCCGCGACGATGGACTGGATGGAGCAGGAGCAGGAGCGCGGCATTACGATTACGTCGGCCGCGACCACCGCGTTCTGGGAAGGCAAGCGTCTCAACATCATCGACACTCCCGGCCACGTCGACTTCACCATCGAAGTCGAGCGCAGCCTGCGCGTGCTCGACGGCGCCGTGTGCGTGCTCGACTCGAACCAGGGCGTCGAGCCCCAGACCGAGACGGTCTGGCGCCAGGGCGACAAGTACAAAGTTCCGCGCATCGTCTTCGCCAACAAGATGGATAAGACCGGCGCTGACTTCTACAAGTGCATGCAGGACATCGTCGACCGCCTCGGCGCAAAGCCGATCGCGATCCAGCTTCCGATCGGCTCCGAGAACAACTTCAAGGGCCTGGTCGACCTCGTTCGCATGAAGGGCGTGGTCTGGGAAGAAGAGAAGCTCGACGCCAAGTTCGTGGACATCGATATTCCCGAGGACATGGTCGAGAAGGCCAAGGAATATCGCGAGAAGTTGTTGGAAGCCGCCGTCGAGCTCGACGACGAAGTTCTCGCCGCTTACCTCGACGGCAAGGAGCCCGATGAGCCGACGTTGAAGCGCTTGATCCGCAAGGCCGTGCTGACTGGCGCGTTCTTCCCGGTATTGTGCGGCTCGGCGTTCAAGAACAAGGGCGTGCAGCCTCTGCTCGACGCAGTCGTGGATTATCTGCCGTCGCCGGTTGACGTGCCCGCCATCAAGGGCGTCGATGAAGACGGCAACGAGGTCGTTCGCCTGCCGGACGATAAGGAGCCGCTGGCTCTGTTGGCCTTCAAGATCATGGACGACCCGTTCGTCGGCACCATCACCTTCTGCCGCATCTATTCCGGCACGCTGCTGTCGGGCACCGGCGTCATCAATTCGACGCGCGACCGCAAGGAGCGCATCGGCCGCATGTTGCTGATGCATGCGAACAACCGCGAAGACATCAAGGAAGCCTATGCCGGCGACATCGTCGCACTGGCTGGCCTGAAGGAAGCGCGCACCGGTGACACGCTGTGCGATCCCGACAAGGCGGTGATCCTCGAAAAGATGGAATTCCCCGAGCCCGTCATCGAGATCGCGATCGAGCCTAAGTCCAAGGCCGACCAGGAAAAGCTGGGCGTGGCGCTGGCGAAGCTCGCCGCGGAGGATCCGTCCTTCCGCGTGTCGACCGATCAGGAGTCCGGCCAGACCATCCTCAAGGGCATGGGCGAGCTCCATCTCGACATCAAGGTCGACATTCTCCGCCGCACCTACAAGGTCGATGCCAACATCGGCGCGCCGCAGGTGGCGTTCCGTGAGCGCGTCACCAAGAGGTCCGAAGTCAAGTACACCCACAAGAAGCAGACCGGCGGTACCGGACAGTTCGCGGAAGTGTCGATCATCGTGGAGCCGAACGAGCCCGGCAAGGGCTACGAGTTCGAGTCCAAGGTCGTCGGCGGTGCGGTGCCGAAGGAATACATCCCCGGCGTCGAGAAGGGCATCAACAGCGTGCTGAGTTCCGGCGTGGTCGCGGGCTTCCCCGTGGTCGACGTCAAGGTTCAGCTCGTCGACGGCAAGTATCACGACGTCGATTCGTCGGCGCTCGCCTTCGAAATCGCATCGCGTGCTGCATTCCGCGAAGCCTTGCAGAAGGGCAAGTCCGTCCTGCTCGAGCCGATCATGAAGGTCGAAGTGGTGACCCCGGAAGATTACACCGGCTCCGTCATCGGCGACCTGAATTCGCGGCGCGGTCAGATCCAGGGTCAGGACATGCGCGGCAACGCCAACGTCATCAACGCGATGGTGCCGCTCATGAACATGTTCGGTTACGTGAATAACCTGCGCTCGATGAGCCAGGGTCGCGCAACCTTCACCATGCAGTTCGACCACTACGCAGAAGCGCCGGCCAACGTGTCGGCAGAAGTCCAGAAGAAGTTTGCCTGATTGTCGTCGGTCTCGAACTGACGATTGAACGGAGAGTCAAATGGCCAAAGCAAAGTTTGAACGTAACAAGCCGCACTGCAACATCGGCACCATCGGTCACGTCGACCATGGCAAGACGTCGCTGACCGCGGCGATCACCAAGGTCCTCGCCGAAGCCGGCGGCGCGACGTTCACCGCGTACGACCAGATCGACAAGGCGCCGGAAGAGAAGGCGCGCGGCATCACGATCTCGACGGCGCACGTCGAATACGAGACCAAGAACCGCCACTACGCGCACGTCGACTGCCCCGGCCACGCCGACTACGTGAAGAACATGATCACCGGCGCCGCCCAGATGGACGGTGCGATCCTGGTCGTGTCGGCCGCCGACGGTCCGATGCCGCAGACCCGCGAGCACATCCTGCTCGCCCGCCAGGTCGGCGTTCCCGCGCTCGTCGTGTTCCTCAACAAGTGCGACATGGTCGACGATCCGGAACTGCTCGAGCTCGTCGAGCTCGAGGTCCGCGAGCTGCTCTCGAAGTACGAATTCCCGGGCGACACCATCCCGATCATCAAGGGCTCGGCGCTTGCCGCCCTCGAAGATTCCGATAAGACGCTCGGCCATGACGCCATCCTCGAGCTGATGAAGCAGGTCGACGCTTACATTCCGCAGCCGGAGCGTCCGGTCGATCTGCCGTTCCTGATGCCGGTTGAAGACGTGTTCTCGATCTCGGGCCGCGGCACCGTCGTGACCGGCCGTGTCGAGCGCGGTATCGTCAAGGTCGGCGAGGAAATCGAGATCGTCGGTCTGCGCGCCACGCAGAAGACCACGGTCACCGGTGTCGAAATGTTCCGCAAGCTGCTGGATCAAGGCCAGGCCGGCGACAACATCGGTGCGCTGCTTCGCGGTACCAAGCGCGAGGACGTCGAGCGCGGCCAGGTGCTGTGCAAGCCGGGTTCGGTCAAGCCGCACACCAAGTTCAAGGCTGAGGCCTACATCCTCACCAAGGAAGAGGGCGGCCGCCACACTCCCTTCTTCACCAACTACCGTCCGCAGTTCTACTTCCGCACCACCGACGTGACCGGTGTCGTGCATCTGCCGGAAGGCACCGAGATGGTGATGCCGGGCGACAACATCGCGATGGAAGTGCACCTGATCGTGCCGATCGCGATGGAAGAGAAGCTCCGCTTCGCGATCCGCGAAGGTGGCCGCACCGTCGGCGCCGGCGTCGTCGCCTCGATCATCGAGTAATTACGAGAATAGGGATCGGCGAATAGCGAATGTGACATTCGCTATTCGCTATTCGCCACCCCATTGAAGAAAGACCACGGCAATGAACGGCCAAAACATTCGCATCCGTCTCAAGGCGTTCGACCATCGTATCCTCGATACGTCGACCCGCGAGATCGTGAACACGGCGAAGCGCACCGGCGCGCAGGTCCGCGGACCCATTCCGCTGCCCACCCGCATCGAGAAGTTCACCGTCAACCGTTCGCCGCACGTCGACAAGAAGAGCCGCGAGCAGTTCGAGATGCGCACTCACAAGCGCCTGCTCGACATCGTCGATCCGACCCCGCAGACCGTCGATGCTTTGATGAAGCTCGACTTGGCCGCCGGTGTCGACGTCGAGATCAAGCTCTAAGATTTTTGGATCACGTTCGCCACTAGCGGACAGAAAGAACAGGAAGCACGCCGATGCGCTCCGGAGTGATCGCACAAAAGGTCGGGATGACGCGGGTCTTTACAGAGGCCGGCGAACATATCCCCGTGACCGTGCTGAAGCTCGGCAATTGCCAGGTCGTAGGCCACCGCACCGAAGAGAAAAACGGTTATGTCGCGCTCCAGCTTGGTTCTGGCAGCCGCAAGACCGTGTACATGCCCAAGGCGGAGCGCGGCCAGTTCGCGGTCGCGAAGGTCGAGCCGAAGCGGCAGGTCGAGGAATTCCGCGTCTCCGCGGATCAGATGATCCCCGTCGGTGCCGAGATCCTGGCCGACCACTTTGTCGTCGGTCAGTTCGTCGACGTCACCGGTACTTCGGTCGGTAAGGGTTTTGCCGGCGGTATGAAGCGCTGGAACTTCGGCGGTCTGCGCGCCACTCACGGCGTCTCGGTCTCGCACCGTTCGATCGGTTCGACCGGTGGCCGTCAGGACCCGGGCAAGACCTGGAAGAACAAGAAGATGCCCGGTCACATGGGCGTCGACTGCATCACCACGCTCAACCTTCGGGTCGTCCAGCTCGATGTCGAACGCGGTCTGATCCTCGTCGAAGGCGCCGTTCCCGGCTCCAAGGGCGGCTGGATCCGCGTGCGCGACGCCGTCAAGAAGCCGCTGCCTAAGGAAGCTCCGAAGCCCGGCAAGTTCAAGGTTGCTGGCGAAGCGGACGCTGCTCCGGCTGCGCAGGAGGCGTGAGATGGAATTGAAGGTCACGACCCTCGAAGGTAAGGAAGCCGGCTCGGTCCAGCTTTCCGACACCATTTTCGGCCTCGAGCCGCGCCAGGACATCATTGCACGTTGCGTGCAGTGGCAGCTCAACAAGCGCCAGGCCGGTACGCACAAGGCCAAGGGCCGCGCCGAGATCTGGCGCACCGGCAAGAAGATGTACAAGCAGAAGGGTACCGGTGGTGCTCGTCACGGCTCGGCCCGGGTGCCGCAGTTCCGCGGAGGTGGCCGTGCCTTCGGTCCGGTGGTGCGTTCGCACGCCACCGACCTGCCGAAGAAGGTCCGTGCGCTCGCCCTCAAGCATGCGCTCTCGGCCAAGGCCAAGGACGGCGATCTCATCGTGATCGACAAGGCCGCGCTGGAAGCTGCCAAGACCAAGGCGCTGCTCGGTCATTTCTCCGGTCTGGGTTTGACCAACGCGCTGATCGTCGACGGCGCCGAGCTCAACAACGGCTTCGCCGCTGCGGCCCGCAACATCCCGAACATGGACGTGCTGCCGATCCAGGGCATCAACGTCTATGACATCCTGCGCCGTCGGAAGCTTGTTCTGACCAAGGCCGCCATCGATGCGCTGGAGGCGCGCTTCAAATGACGAAGAACATCGAGCCTCGCCACTACGACGTGATCCTGTCGCCGGTCGTGACCGAAAAGGCCACGATCGCCTCGGAGCACAACAAGGTGCTGTTCAAGGTGGCCGCGAAGGCGACCAAGCCGCAGATCAAGGAAGCGATCGAGAAGCTGTTCGACGTCAAGGTCAAGAGTGTCAACACGCTGGTCCGCAAGGGCAAGACCAAGATCTTCCGTGGCAATCTCGGCTCGCAGTCGAACTCCAAGCGCGCGATCGTGACTCTCGAAGAGGGTCACCGGATCGACGTGACCACCGGTCTGTAAGGTCGTACGACGATGGCACTGAAGACATTCAATCCCACGACGCCGGGCCAGCGCCAGCTGGTCATGGTCGATCGTTCGGCCCTCTACAAGGGCAAGCCGGTCAAGGCGCTCACCGAAGGCAAGCACTCCTCCGGCGGCCGTAACAACACCGGTCGCATCACCGTGCGCTTCCGCGGCGGTGGTCATAAGCGAACGTTGCGTACCGTCGATTTCAAGCGCGACAAGGTCGATGCGCCCGCGACGGTCGAGCGGCTGGAGTACGATCCGAACCGCACCGCATTCATCGCGTTGGTCAAGTACGAAGACGGCACCCAGGCCTATATCCTGGCGCCGCAGCGTTTGGCCGTCGGTGATTCCGTCGTCGCCGGCAACTATGTCGACGTGAAGCCGGGCAATGTCATGCCGCTCGGCAACATGCCGGTCGGCACGATCATCCACAACATCGAGGTCAAGATCGGGAAGGGCGGCCAGCTCGCCCGTTCCGCGGGCACCTATGCCCAGCTCGTCGGTCGCGACCAGGACTACGTGATCATCCGCCTGAACTCGGGCGAACAGCGCCTGGTGCACGGCCGTTGCCGCGGCACGATCGGCGCGGTGTCGAACCCGGATCACATGAACACGTCGATCGGCAAGGCCGGCCGCAACCGTTGGCTGGGCCGCAAGCCGCACAACCGCGGCGTTTCGATGAACCCGATCGACCATCCGCACGGCGGTGGTGAAGGTCGTACCTCGGGCGGCCGCCACCCGGTTACTCCGTGGGGCAAGCCGACCAAGGGCAAGAAGACCCGCTCCAACAAGTCGACCAACAAATTCATTCTCCTAAGCCGCCACAAGCGGAAGAAGTAAGGAACGCCGGACATGGTTCGTTCAGTCTGGAAAGGCCCGTTCGTCGAGGGTTCTCTGCTCAAGAAGGCAGATGCCGCGCGCTCGTCCGGCCGTCACGACGTCATCAAGATCTGGAGCCGTCGCTCGACGATCCTGCCGCAATTCGTCGGCCTGACCTTCGGCGTCTACAACGGTCAGAAGCACGTGCCGGTGGCCGTCAACGAGGAAATGGTCGGTCACAAGTTCGGCGAGTTCTCGCCGACCCGCACCTTCCATGGCCACTCCGGGGACAAGAAAGCCAAGAAGGCTTGAGGATTAAACGATGAGCAAACCTAAGCGCGAACGGAGCCTCGCCGAGAACGAGGCCAAGGCGGTCGCCCGGATGCTGCGGGTGAGCCCGCAGAAGCTCAACCTGGTCGCCCAGCTCATTCGCGGCCGGAAGGCGGCTGCTGCGCTCGCCGACCTGCAGTTTTCGCGCAAGCGGATCGCGGTTGACGTGAAGAAGTGCCTGGAATCGGCTATTGCCAACGCCGAGAACAACCACGACCTCGACGTCGACGATCTCGTCGTGGCGCAGGCCTTCGTCGGCAACGGCCTCGTGATGAAGCGCTTTGCCGCCCGCGGCCGTGGCCGTTCGGGCCGTGTCTACAAACCATTTTCACAGCTGACGATCATCGTTCGTCAGGTCGAAGCCGCAGCAGCGGCTTAAGGGACGCAGGAGAACACGATGGGTCAAAAGATCAATCCGATCGGTCTGCGTCTCGGCATCAACCGGACCTGGGATTCCCGCTGGTACGCCGGCAAGCAGGAATACGGCAAGCTGCTGCACGAGGACGTCAAGATTCGTGAGATCCTGCACAAGGAGCTCAAGCAGGCAGCCGTTGCCCGCATCGTGATCGAGCGTCCGCACAAGAAGTGCCGCGTCACCATCCACTCGGCTCGTCCGGGCGTGGTGATCGGCAAGAAGGGCGCCGACATCGACAAGCTGCGCAAGAAGGTCGCGGACATCACGGCGTCCGACGTGGTCATCAACATCGTCGAAATCCGCAAGCCGGAGCTCGATGCGACGCTGGTGGCCGAGTCGATCGCGCAGCAGCTGGAGCGCCGCGTGGCGTTCCGCCGCGCCATGAAGCGCGCCGTGCAGTCAGCGATGCGTCTCGGTGCGGAAGGCATCCGCATCAACTGCTCGGGACGTCTGGGCGGCGCGGAAATCGCGCGCATGGAGTGGTACCGCGAAGGTCGCGTGCCGCTGCACACGCTGCGCGCAGACATCGACTACGGGGTTGCGACCGCGTTCACGACCTTCGGCACCTGCGGTGTCAAGGTCTGGATCTTCAAGGGCGAGATCCTCGAGCACGATCCGATGGCCCAGGACAAGAGAATGGCCGAAGGTGAGACTGGTGGCGGCGGCGATCGCGGCGGCCGGCAGCGCCGGGACAACGCTGCAGCCTGACGCCAGCACAGAGAATTTGAGGGCTTGAAGCCATGATGCAACCTAAGAAAACGAAGTTCCGGAAGGCGCATAAGGGCCGTATCCACGGCGTTGCGTCTTCGGGCGCGACGTTGGCGTTCGGCCAGTTCGGTCTGAAGGCGACCGAGCCTGAGCGCGTCACCGCGCGCCAGATCGAAGCCGCTCGCCGCGCGCTGACCCGCCACATGAAGCGCGCCGGCCGCGTCTGGATCCGCATATTCCCCGACGTTCCCGTGTCGAAGAAGCCTGCCGAAGTCCGCATGGGTTCCGGCAAGGGCGCGCCGGAATTGTGGGTCGCGCGCGTCAAGCCGGGCCGGGTGCTGTTCGAGATCGACGGCGTCAACACCCAGACGGCGCGTGAAGCGCTGACCCTGGCGGCAGCCAAGCTGCCGATCAAGACGCGCTTCGTCGAGCGCATTGCGGAGTAATGGCCATGGCCCAGATGAAAATCGAAGACATCCGCGCGTTGAGCCCCGATCAGCAGGACGACGCCATCCTGAACCTGAAGAAGGAGCGCTTCAACCTGCGCTTCCAGCGCGCCACCGGGCAGCTCGAGAACACCTCGCGCCTGCGCGAAGCCCGCCGTGACATCGCCCGGATCAAGACCGTCGCCGCGCAGACGCGCGCGAAGAAGAAGTAAGAGGCTTACGAAGATGCCGAAACGTACTTTGCAGGGCGTGGTCGTCAGCGACAAGCAAGCCAAGACCATCGTGGTGCGCGTCGATCGCCGCTTTACGCACCCGATCTACAAGAAGACGATCCGCCGTTCGAAGAACTACCACGCGCACGACGAGAGCAACGAGTTCAAGCCGGGCGACATGGTGTGGATCGAGGAATCGAAGCCGATTTCGAAGTTGAAGCGCTGGGTCGTGATCCGGGGCGAACACAAGAAAAGCGCCTGATCTGTTGGCTTTAGCCGACTGACTTCAGGTTAATGTTGAGCGCCGGCTGGGCTGGCGCAAAGAGAAGAGGACGAGGTGCATCAATGATTCAGATGCAGACCAACCTCGACGTGGCCGATAATTCTGGCGCACGCCGTGTCATGTGTATCAAGGTGCTCGGGGGCTCCAAGCGCCGCTACGCCACGATCGGCGACATCATCGTTGTCTCGATCAAGGAAGCTATTCCGCGCGGCAAGGTGAAGAAGGGCGACGTGATGAAGGCCGTCGTGGTGCGCGTCCGCAAGGACATTCGCCGCGCCGACGGTTCGGTCATCCGCTTCGACCGCAACGCCGCCGTTCTGATCAACAATCAGTCCGAGCCGGTCGGTACCCGTATCTTCGGGCCCGTGCCGCGCGAGCTGCGCGCCAAGAACCACATGAAGATCATCTCGCTCGCGCCGGAGGTGCTGTGATGGCTGCGAAGATCCGCAAGGGCGACAAGGTCGTCGTGCTGACCGGCCGCGACAAAGGCCGCACCGGCGAGGTGTTCGAAGTGCGTCCCGACGCCGGTACGGCGCTGGTGCGCGGCATCAACATGGTCAAGCGTCACCAGAAGCAGACGCAGGCCCAGGAGGGCGGCATCATCTCGAAAGAGTCGCCGATCCAACTGTCCAACATCGCGTATGTCGGCAAGGACGGGAAGCCGACCCGCGTCGGATTCAAGATTCTGGCGGACGGCAAGAAGGTCCGCATCGCCAAGAGCTCGGGAGCTGAGATCGATGGCTGAGGCCGCTTACACACCGCGCCTGCGCGCGGAATACGACGCGAAGATCCGGACGGAAATGACCGAGAAGTTCGGTTATGAGAACGTCATGCAGGTTCCGCGCCTGGACAAGGTCGTGCTGAACATGGGCGTTGGCGATTCCGTCAACGACCGCAAGAAGGCCGAGAACGCCGCTGCGGAATTGACCCAGATCGCCGGCCAGAAGGCGATCGTGACCTATTCGCGGATCGCGATCGCGACCTTCAAGTTGCGTGAGAACCAGCCGATCGGCTGCAAGGTCACGCTGCGCAAGGCCCGTATGTACGAGTTCATCGATCGTCTGGTGACGGTCGCGCTGCCCCGCGTCCGCGACTTCCGCGGCTTGAACCCGAAGAGCTTCGATGGCCGCGGCAACTACTCGCTCGGCCTCAAGGAACACATCATTTTCCCCGAGATCGACTTCGACAAGGTCACGGAATCCCGCGGTATGGACATCACCGTCTGCACCACGGCCAAGACCGACGACGAGGCGAGGGCCTTGTTGACCGCATTCAATTTCCCGTTCCGGCAGTGAGACGCTGACCTAAAGCCTCTCAAACGCGGATACCCAGGAGCCAAGCATGGCAAAGAAGAGTTCAATCGAGAAGAACAACCGGCGCAAGCGGATGACGAAGAACGCCGCCCCGAAGCGCGAGCGGTTGAAGGCGATCATCGCCGACAAGACGTTGCCGATGGAGGAGCGGTTCGCTGCGACCCTGAAGCTGGCGGAAATGCCGCGCAACTCGTCGGCGACCCGCATCCGTCTGCGTTGCGAGCTGTCGGGCCGTTCGCGCTCGAACTATCGCTTGACCAAACTGTCCCGCATCGCAATGCGGGACCTTGGCTCCAAGGGCATGGTCCCGGGCCTCGTGAAGTCCAGCTGGTAAGGAGGGTCGTTTAGATGTCTACGCACGATCCAATCAGCGATCTGATCACCCGCATCCGTAACGCGCAGATGCGCTCCAAGAACAAGGTCTCCACGCCTGGCTCGAAGATGCGCGAGAACGTGCTCGAGGTGCTGAAGAGCGAAGGCTACATCCGCGGTTACGCGACGCTCGAGCATTCCTCGGGCCGCAGCGAGATCGAGATCGAGCTGAAGTATTTCGACGGCGAGCCCGTTATCCGTGAGATCGAGCGTGTCTCCAAGCCCGGACGTCGCGTGTACGCCTCGGTGAAGAACCTGCCGCGGGTCAATAACGGACTCGGCATTTCGGTGTTGTCGACGCCGAAGGGAATCATGGCTGACCACAGTGCGCGTGAAGCGAACGTGGGCGGCGAAGTTCTCTTCACGGTGTTCTGAGAAGGATTTTTGATCCATGTCACGTGTTGGCAAAAGACCGGTAGCGGTGCCGTCGGGTGTGACCGCGACCGTCGACGGGCAGACCGTCAAGATGAAGGGGCCGAAGGGCCAGCTTCAGTTCGTCGTCCATAACGACGTCGAGGTGAAGCTCGACAACGGCCAGGTCAAGGTGAACCCGCGGGTCGAGACCAACCGCGCGCGGGCCCTGTACGGGACCGCTCGCGCCCAGGTCGCGAATCTGGTCGAGGGTGTCACCAAGGGTTTCGAGAAGAAGCTCGAAATCACCGGCGTCGGTTACCGCGCCGCGCTGCAGGGCAAGAACCTGCAGCTCGCGCTCGGCTACAGCCACGATGTGGTCTACGCGATCCCGGAGGGGATCACGATCACCGTGCCGAAGCCGACCGAGATCACGGTGACCGGCAGCGACATTCAGCGCGTCGGCCAGGTCGCCGCCGAGATTCGCTCCTATCGTCCGCCGGAGCCCTACAAGGGCAAGGGCGTGAAGTATGTTGGCGAATTCATCTTCCGCAAGGAAGGCAAGAAGAAGTAACGGAGCCGGTCATGTCGAAAGCCAAGGTTACGAATGCCCGGCGCAAGCGCAGTGTACGACTGAAGCTGCGCCGCTCGGGTGGCGGCCGTCCGCGCCTGTCGGTGTTCCGCTCGTCCAAGCACATCTACGCCCAGGTCATCGACGACCTGAAGGGCGAGACGCTGGCCTCTGCCTCGTCGCTCGAGAAGTCGATGCGCGATGGCGGCAAGACCGGCGCCGACATCGATGCGGCGAAGGCGGTCGGCAAGCTGCTGGCCGAGCGCGCCGCCGAGAAGGGTGTCAAGGAAGTCGTGTTCGATCGCGGCAGCTATCTCTATCACGGGCGCGTCAAGGCTCTTGCCGACGCGGCGCGTGAAAGCGGGCTGAGCTTCTAACAGAATTTGAGGATTGAGGCGTAAGCCTCTGAAGGACTGGAAAAACCATGGCAGAACGCGAACAACGTGGTGGACGCGATCAACGCGGCGGCGGACGTGAACGCAGGGAAGAGCGCGACAGCGAGTTCGTTGACAAGCTCGTCCACATCAATCGCGTCGCCAAGGTCGTCAAGGGCGGCAAGCGCTTCGGTTTCGCAGCGCTGGTCGTGATCGGCGACCAGAAGGGCCGCGCCGGCTTCGGTCACGGCAAGGCGCGCGAAGTGCCCGAGGCGATCCGCAAGGCAACCGAATCCGCCAAGCGCAACCTGACCCGCGTGTCGTTGCGCGAGGGCCGCACGCTGCATCACGACATCGCCGGCCGTCATGGCGCGGGCCGTGTTTACCTGCGCGCAGCTCCGGCCGGTACCGGCATCATCGCCGGCGGTCCGATGCGCGCCGTGTTCGAGACGCTCGGCGTCCAGGACGTGGTTGCGAAGTCGATCGGCTCGTCGAACCCGTACAACATGGTTCGCGCGACCTTCGATGCGCTGAAGCATCAGGATTCGCCGCGCTCGGTCGCTGCCCGCCGCAACATCAAGGTGTCCACCCTCCAGTCCCGCCGTATCGGTGGTGACGCCGAGGCGGTTGCCGAATAACGGAAGCTTTTCGGAGTAGACGCCTATGGCCAAGAGTGCCGTTACGACCGCAAAGACGATCAAGCTCGAGCAGACCGGCAGCGCGATCCGCCGCCATCACTCGCAGCGTTCGACGCTGATCGGGCTCAAGCTCAACAAGATCGGCCGCATCAGCGAACTGCCGGACACCCCGGCGGTCCGCGGCATGATCTTGAAAGTTCACCATCTCGTTCGCATTGTCGACGAGAAGTAAGCAAAGGCGCACGATCCCGAAGCGGGACCCGTTTTCGGTGAAGGTCATGCGCAAGAAACAAGGAGCAGGGCGATGAAGCTCAGCGATATCGCCGACAATGCCGGCTCGCGCAAGAAGCGTATGCGCGTCGGCCGCGGCATTGGTTCGGGCAAGGGCAAGCAGGCCGGCCGCGGTGGCAAGGGCCAGACCGCGCGTTCGGGCGTGCGCATCAAGGGTTTCGAAGGCGGCCAGATGCCCTTGCATCGCCGTCTGCCCAAGCGCGGCTTCAACAACATCTTCCGCGTGGAGTTCGCCGAGATCAATCTCGACCGGCTCCAGGATGCGGTCGATGCCAAGAAGATCGACGCCGGCAGCGTCGTGAACGTCGAATCCCTGGTCAAGGCCGGCGTGCTGCGCCGCGCCAAGGGTGGCCTGCGGCTGCTCGGCCGCGGCGAGTTCAAGGCCAAGCTCAACATCGAAGTGCACGGCGCCTCGAAGACCGCGATCGCGGCAGTCGAGAAGGCCGGCGGCTCGGTGAAGATCCTCGCGCCTGCCAAGGAAGAAGGCGAGGCGGCGTAACAACTGCGTCATCGGCCCGCGGCTCGCGGGCCTTTACGCACGCGGGACGATGGACTTATCGAAGCCGTAGCCCCAGATAATGTCCGGTGTCCGGTATAATGTAGCCCGGCCGCGGGCATAACGGCGCAATAAGCGGCGGGAGAAAGTCCAAGATGGCCTCTGCAGCGGAACAACTGGCAGCCAATCTCAATTTCGGTGCGTTTGCCAAGGCCGACGAACTGAAGAAGCGCATCTGGTTCACCCTGGGCGCGCTGCTCGTTTATCGGCTCGGGACCTACATCCCGTTGCCCGGCATCGATCCCAACATCTGGGAGCAGGTGTTCCGCTCCCAGGCGGGCGGCATCCTCGGCATGTTCAATATGTTCGCTGGCGGCGGCATTCACCGCATGGCGATCTTTGCGCTGAACATCATGCCGTACATCTCCGCCTCCATCATCATCCAGCTCCTGACCACCGTCTCGCCGCAGCTCGAGGCGCTGAAGAAGGAAGGCGAGTCCGGCCGCAAGCTGCTGAACCAGTACACCCGTTATCTCACGGTGATCCTGGCCGCGTTCCAGTCCTACGGCATTGCGGTGGGCCTCGAAGGCGCTGCCAACGTCGTCAGCGACCCCGGCATGTTCTTCCGCCTGTCGACGGCGATCACGCTGACCGGCGGCACCATGTTCCTGATGTGGCTGGGCGAGCAGATCACGTCGCGCGGCATCGGCAACGGCATTTCCCTGATCATTCTCTCCGGCATCGTCGCCGAGCTGCCCGCGGCGCTCGCCAACATGCTCGAGCTCGGCCGTCAGGGTGCGATGTCGACCGGCCTGATTCTGGTCGTCATCATCATGGCGGTGGCCGTGATCGCCTTCATCGTGTTCGTGGAGCGCGCCCAGCGCCGGCTCTTGATCCAGTATCCGAAGCGCCAGGTCGGCAACAAGATGTTCGAGGGGCAGTCCTCGCATCTGCCGCTCAAGCTCAACACCTCGGGCGTGATCCCGCCGATCTTCGCGTCCTCGCTGCTGCTGCTGCCGACCACGGTCGCGAACTTCAACGCGGGCAGTGGGCCGGAATGGTTCCAGTGGATCAACACCCAGCTCGGCCACGGCCGTCCGCTGTTCCTGATCATGTATCTGGCGCTGATCGTGTTCTTCGCCTTCTTCTACACCGCGATCGTGTTCAATCCGACCGAGACCGCGGACAATCTGAAGAAGCACGGCGGCTTCATTCCGGGTATCCGCCCGGGCGAGCGTACCGCGGAATATATCGACTACGTGCTGTCGCGGATCACCGTGCTCGGCGCGGTGTATCTGGCGATCGTCTGCTTGATTCCGGAAATCCTGATCTCCTACGCGTCGGTGCCGTTCTACTTTGGCGGCACTTCGCTGTTGATCGTCGTCAGCGTCACCATGGACACGGTGGCGCAGGTGCAGGGCTATCTCCTGGCGCATCAGTACGAAGGCCTGATCCGGAAGTCGAAGCTGCGCGGCCGCCGCCGTTAAGCGCGGCGTCCCTCGGGCGGCGCGATTGCGCCGCCGATTCGCCGCGCGTGCAATGCGCGCGGACGGCGAGCCGGCCATTCGGTCGCCTCGGCAGAGTCGCTCTTCCTGTCGTGCAAGCATTGATCTCAAAGGCTTCTTGGCGTCTGGCCATTTGCTCCCCTATGATATGGGTAGCGGTGCGGCGCTGATTATGATTTGCACTGTAACTGGACTTCAAAACACGGGCGCGCGACGTATCGCGCACCAATCGGGGGGCGTACGCCGATGAGAATTATACTTCTGGGGCCACCGGGATCGGGCAAGGGCACCCAGGCGCAGCTGCTGGTGCAGCGCTATGGCATCGTCCAGCTCTCGACCGGCGAGATGTTGCGTGCAGCGGTGGCGGCCGGAACGCCGGTCGGGCTCAAGGCTAAGGAGATCATGGCCAGCGGCGGTCTCGTGCCAGACGATGTCGTGGTGGGGATCATCTCCGATCGGATCGATCAGCCGGATGCCAAAAACGGTTTCATCCTTGACGGTTTCCCGCGGACCGTGCCGCAGGCCGAGGCGCTGGATGAGCTGCTCAAGCACAAGCACCTCAAGCTCGATGCCGTGATCGAGCTCCGCGTCAACGAAAGCGCGCTCCTGAATCGCGTCGAGACTCGCGTCGCCCAGATGCGCGAGCGCGGGGAAGAGGTCCGGCTTGATGACACCCCGGAGGTGCTGACCAAGCGACTCGCCAGCTACCGCAGCCAGACGGAACCGCTGATTCACTACTATTCCGAGCGGCGCAAGCTCTCGACCATCGACGGCATGATGGCCATCGATGAGGTCACCCGCGCCATCCATCGCCAGCTCCTGGCGCTCGGGGCGGTCGAGCCCAAGACGCATGGCAAGGCACATGGCAAGACGCGCGCCCGGAGTGCGACAAAGGCGGCCCCGGCCAGAAAGGCCAAGGCGGCGAAGAAATCGGCCAAAAAGTCTGCGAAAGCGGCCAAAAAGGCTGCCAAATCCGAGAAGGCGGCCAAGAAGGCTACGAAGGCGGGCAAGAGAATCGTCAAGAAAGCCGCCAAGAAGGCAGGAAAGAAGATGGCAGCCAAGAAGACCGCCAGGAAGGCTGTCAAGAAAGGTGCCAAAAAGGCCGCAAAAAAGGTCACGAAAAGGCGAGCTAAGCGCTAGCAGCGGTTGACGAAAGCCCCCTGAATCCCCTAATAAGCCCGCATCCAAGTCGGATAGTTTCAAACGATGCCGGGCCCCAGGAAGACTAGGGGTGGGCGTCGTGTTCGCGTTTGTGAACACCTGCCCGAGAAACCAAGCACTTAAAGCCCGATTCCTGACGAGGGATTGGCGACAGGAGAGAAGGCCGTGGCCCGTATTGCCGGCGTGAACATCCCGACCAACAAGCGCGTGCTGATCGCGCTCCAGTACATCCATGGCATCGGTCAGAAGATCGCCGGTGAGATTCTGGAGAAGGTGAAGATCCCGGTGGATCGTCGCGTCAATCAGCTCAGCGACGCCGAAGTGCTCCAGATCCGCGAAGTGATCGACCGCGACTATATGGTCGAGGGCGATTTGCGTCGTGAGGTCGGCATCAACATCAAGCGTCTGATGGACCTCGGCTGCTATCGCGGCCTGCGCCATCGTCGCGGTCTGCCGGTGCGTGGCCAGCGTACCCACACCAACGCGCGTACGCGCAAGGGTCCGGCCAAGGCCATCGCCGGCAAGAAGAAGTAAGTTTTCGCATCCAATCACGGCGTGTGGCGACCCGGGGATGACCCGTTCGCCACGCGCCTTTCGTTCCACAGGTGTAGCCGCTGGCATTACGGCGGCGTTGAGATCTTCAGGAAAGGTAGTCTATGGGCAAGGAAGCCACCCGCGTTCGTCGTCGTGAGCGCAAGAACATCGCCTCCGGCGTCGCGCACGTGAACTCGTCGTTCAACAACACGACCATCACCATCACCGACGCGCAGGGCAACACGATTGCCTGGTCCTCCGCCGGCACGATGGGCTTCAAGGGCTCGCGCAAGTCGACCCCGTATGCCGCACAGGTTGCCGCCGAGGACGTGTCGAAGAAGGCGCAGGAGCACGGCATGCGCACGCTGGAAGTCGAAGTCGCCGGTCCCGGTTCGGGCCGCGAATCGGCGCTCCGGGCGCTGCAGGCCGCGGGCTTCACCGTCACCTCGATCCGCGACGTGACCACGATCCCGCACAACGGTTGCCGTCCCCGTAAGCGTCGGCGCGTTTGATACCAGATTGCGGGCGCATTGGCGCCCGCGATGATTTTTTGCAAAGCCGTGGAAATGATCTGCGGCCTTTCTCCAACGCCAGTGCCTGCAACAGCAGTCTGACTGGCCTGTATGGGTGAAACAGTGACGATCCAGAAAAATTGGCAAGAACTGATTCGGCCGAACAAGCTGCAGGTACAGCCCGGCAGCGATCCGACCCGTTTCGCGACCATCGTCGCCGAACCGCTCGAGCGCGGCTTCGGCCAGACGCTCGGCAACGCGCTACGCCGCATCCTGCTGTCCTCGCTCCAGGGCGCGGCAGTGCAGTCGGTGCACATCGACGGCGTGCTGCACGAGTTCTCCTCGATCGCGGGCGTCCGTGAGGACGTCACCGACATCGTGCTCAACATCAAGGACATCTCGATCAAGATGCAGGGCGAAGGCCCCAAGCGCATGGTCGTCAAGAAGTCCGGACCGGGCGTCGTCACCGCCGGCGACATCCAGACCGTGGGCGACGTCGTCGTGCTCAATCCCGACCTGCAGATCTGCACGCTCGATGAGGGCGCCGAGATCCGTATGGAGTTCACGGTCGCAACCGGCAAGGGCTACGTTCCCGCCGAGCGCAACCGCCCCGAGGACGCACCGATCGGCCTGATCCCGGTCGACAGCCTGTACTCGCCGGTCCGCAAGGTCTCCTACAAGGTCGAGAACACCCGCGAGGGCCAGATCCTCGACTACGACAAGCTGACCATGACGATCGAGACCAACGGCGCACTGACGCCGGATGATTCCGTGGCCTACGCGGCGCGCATCCTGCAGGATCAGCTCAACGTGTTCGTCAACTTCGAAGAGCCGCGCAAGGAAGTCGCCCAGGAGATCATCCCGGACCTCGCCTTCAACCCGGCCTTCCTCAAGAAGGTGGACGAGCTCGAGCTGTCGGTGCGCTCGGCCAATTGCTTGAAGAACGACAACATCGTCTACATCGGCGACCTCGTGCAGAAGAGCGAAGCGGAAATGCTCCGCACTCCGAACTTCGGCCGCAAGTCTCTGAACGAGATCAAGGAAGTGCTGGCCCAGATGGGTCTGCACCTCGGCATGGAAGTGCCGGGCTGGCCGCCGGAGAACATCGACGAGCTCGCCAAGCGCTTCGAGGATCACTACTGATCCGAACGACAACAGGCTAAGGCGCGAATTCATCGCGCCTTAGCGGGCGAACGCAGGCAGCCCACCTGAGCAACTGGTCCGACGAACCGTCGCGACGAATGAAATTCAAGGAATAGATAAATGCGTCACGGCAAGGTTCATCGCAAGCTCAACCGCACCGCTGAGCATCGCCGCGCGATGTTCGCCAACATGTGCGCCGCGCTGATCAAGCACGAGCAGATCGTCACCACGCTGCCGAAGGCGAAGGAATTGCGTCCGATCGTCGAGAAGCTGATTACCCTCGGCAAGAAGGGCGGGCTGGCCATGCGCCGTCAGGCCATCTCGGAGATGCGTGACAAGGATCAGGTCAGGAAGCTGTTCGACACGCTCGCGCCCCGCTACAAGGATCGCCAGGGTGGCTACACCCGCATCATCAAGGCCGGCTTCCGCTACGGCGACAACGCCCCGATGGCCGTGATCGAGTTTGTCGATCGTGATGTCGATGCCAAGGGCCTGGATTCCGGTCCGGTGCAGGAAAAGGAAGCCGAGGCGGCATAAGCCGACCGGCAGAGAGTTTTCAGAAAGCGGCGCCTTCGGGCGCCGCTTTTTTATTGGCCGTCCTGTTGGTTACGTCCCGCTCCTCACGCGTCGGTGAGTGCCGATTGCTATCGTGCCGGCAGCGCCCAATATCTCCGCAAGCATCAACGGAGATCACGCATGAACATCGACCTATCCGGAAAGAACGCCCTCGTCACCGGCTCGACTGCCGGCATCGGCCACGCCATCGCCAAGGGCCTTGCCGGCTCGGGTGCGAGCGTCGTGATCAACGGACGCGGCCAGGACAAGGTCGATGCGGCCGTGCGTAAGCTGGAAGGGGCGGGCGGAAAGGTCCGCGGCATCGCCGCCGACGTCTCGACCGCGGCGGGCTGCAAGGCGCTGGCCGCGGCGCTGCCAGACGTCGACATCCTCATCAACAATGCCGGCATCTTCGAGCCGAGGGACTTTTTCGACATTCCGGACGAGGACTGGAGCCGCTTTTTCGAGGTCAACGTGATGAGCGGCGTGCGTCTCTCGCGTGCGTATATGAAAGGCATGCTCAAGCGCAACTGGGGCCGAATCGTCTTCATCTCCTCGGAGTCCGGGCTCAACATTCCCGTCGAGATGATCCACTACGGCATGAGCAAGACGGCGCAGCTCTCGGTCGCGCGGGGCCTGGCGCAGCTCACACGGGGCACCGGCGTCACCGTCAATTCCGTGCTGCCGGGCCCGACAATGTCGGAGGGCGTCGAGACGTTCGTGAAGGATCTTGCCAAGCAGAACGGCCAGTCGGTCGATGAGGCCGCGGCCAATTTCGTCAAACAACATCGCCCAAGCTCGCTGCTCCAGCGCTTCGCCAGCGTCGATGAGATCGCCAACATGGTGGTGTATGCGGCTTCGAAGGAAGCCTCGGCGACCAACGGCGCGGCGTTGCGTGCGGAGGGCGGCATCATCAATACGATTGCCTGAGGCCTGCGGATGCCGGCCTATGTGATCTCCGAGGTTGAGGTACGCGACAGAGCCGCGATGGAAGCCTATCGCGAGCTGGCCGCAGCAACCATCGCGCAATATGGCGGCCGCTATCTCGTGCGCGGCGGCGCCGCCGAATTGGTGGAGGGCGGCCCGCCGCCCAAGACCATCATCATCGTGGAGTTCCCATCGATGGCGCGGGCGCAGGAATGGTATGCCTCGGCCGAGTACGCCGAGGCGCTGAAGCTGCGGCACACGGCGCTGGAGCGTCGGCTGCTGTTTGTCGAGGGCGTGGCACCGTAGACAAGCCCGGGCATGACGGAGTGAGTGGCCGCTACCACCCCTCCAGCACGATCTTGCCGCGCGACTTGCCACTCTCGAGCAGTGCATGCGCGCGCTTGAGATTGGCCGCGTTGATGGTGCCGAAGGTCTGGTCGAGCGTCGTGCGCAAGACGCCCTTGTCGACGAGGTCGGCGACGTCGTTGAGCAGATGATGCTGCGCGATCATGTCGGCGGTTTGAAAGGAGGAGCGCGTGAACATCGATTCCCAATGCACCGAGATGGCCTTGCCCTTGAACGCGCTCACAGTGAATTCCGGGGGATCGTCGATCAGGCCGAATCTGCCCTGCGGCGCCATGAACTCGGCGATGCTCTTGTAGTGCTGGTCGGTGAATGTGAGGCTCGCCACCAGCGCGACGGGCGGCAGCTTGAGCTTCTCGACCTGCTCTTTCATCGGTTGGCCGTGGTCGATCACCGCATGCGCGCCGAGATCGAGGCACCATTTTTGCGACTCCGGCCGCGTCGCGGTCGCGAGCACCGTCAGCCCGGTGAGGCGGCGGGCGAGCTGGATCAGGATCGAGCCAACGCCGCCAGCGCCGCCCGTGATCAAGAGCGTGCGCGGATCGACACTCTTGCCGGGCACCGCACCGAGCCGATCGAACAACAGCTCCCAAGCGGTGATGGAGGTGAGGGGAAGGGCGGCGGCTTGCGCGAACGACAGGCTCTTCGGCTTGTTGCCGACGATGCGCTCGTCGACCAGGTGGAATTCGGAATTGGTACCCTGGCGCAGGATCGAGCCGGCGTAAAATACCTCGTCGCCTGGCTTGAACAGCGTGACGTCGGGACCGACGGCGTCGACAACGCCGGCCGCGTCATAGCCCAGAATCTTGGTCTCGCCCTCGGGTGGGGCTGCGCGCTTGCGCACCTTGTAATCGACCGGATTGGCCGAGATCGCCTTCACAGCCACGCGGATATCACGGCCCTTGGGTTCGGGCTTGGCGGTCTCGAAATCGAACAGCGCGTCCTGATCCTCGATCGGAAGCGACTTCCTGTAGCCGACGGCCTTCATGGCTTGTCTCCTTCAGATAGTGTTGCAGATGCCGGGTCCCGGGTTCGCGTTTTCGCGCGCCCCCGGGATGACAAGCGAGACCTAGAACGCGAACTGCGTCCGCATCGCGACCGCATCGAACTTCGAACCGACATCGGCGGTCGAGATCGGCGTGGCCTGCCTCGATACCGTGCCATGCAGATAGTCCAGCATGAAACGGACGTTGCCGTTGACATACCAGTTCAGCGCTGCCGTGTAGACGGTCTGCCGGCCGCCTGCGATGCCGGTTGCGGTCCCGAGTTGATCGTTGAGGTCGATCGTCGAGAAGCGTCCCGCGACCTCCCACGCGCCCCAGCCGCCGCCCTCGAGGGAGAACGGGTGTGCCGGCTTGACGCCGCCATAGGCCGCATTCGCCGCATTATAGCTGCGACCCTCGCCCGTCAGCACGTAGCCGGCTTGCGCATAGCCGCCCTGGAATTTGAGGCTTGGCGCACCCAGCGGCGGCAGGCCGGTATTGGCGCTGCGATCGATGTTGTACCAGAAATACTCGCCTTGCAGGATCAGCGGTCCATAGGTGGCGGCCGCTTCGACGCTGTAGACCTGCGCGCCGGAGGCATTGGCGATTGCGCCGGTCGTAGCCAGCGCCGTGGGATCGATGCGCAGTTCCGGACGATCGTTCAGCGTCACCGTCTGTGCACCCGTCACCAGATTGCGCGTCGGCTGGATCAGCCATTCGGCATTGCCGCCGAGATGGACCGAGTAGTCTTTGCCGCTGACGACTTGGCCGGCGACACGCGCGACCGCGCCGTATTGTTCCGTGGTGCCGTTCGGCGCAACGCTCGACGCTGAGTGGATCGCACCGGTGGCGGGACCGGTGACATAGGCGCCAGCCCAGAACACGTCGTTGTACCAGCGCGTGCCGACCGCCGAACGGAAGTCGCCCGCAGCGATGCTCGTGGCGACGATCCCCGCCGAGGCGCGTTCCATGAACATGATGTCGTTGGAGCTCGTGGCCTCATCGAGGGTGTAGGGCAGGTCCATGATGCCGCCTTCGATGGCCATCTTGCCGCCGAACGGTTTCAGGCCGGTATAGCTGAGATAGGCGTTCTCGATGCCGGAGACGCCGCCGCCGGGCAGCGAACCCGGAGCTGCGCCGCCAAACCCGTCGGAGGAGCCGCCGAAGTCGTAGACCAGCGCGAAATTCCAGTCGTGGAAGAACTTGCCGGCGACACCGATGCGCGCGCGGCGGACGTTCTCGCCGCTGTCGAGCTTTTGCGGCACGGTCGCCGCCGTGTTGGGTCGATAGTCGTAGCCGCCGACATCCCAATGCACACGGCTTGTGATCCCGACGCAGTTAGCCCCATCGGCAGTGCAGATGGTCGGTCGGTTGTTCGGCATTGTCACGACGACGCCGGATGCGGGCGCCGGTCCCTTGAGCGGGATCGCCGCGTTGGCGTTGGCGACGGCGGCCTTCGCTTCGGAACGCGCTTCGGCTTTCGCCTCCGCCTTCGCCTCAAGCCTGGCCTTCGCTGTGGCCGCGGTATTCGCGGCGGTCTGGCTCTGGAGCTTGTCGAGCTTCTGCTCCAGCATCTTCAGCTGCTGCTTCAGGAGCGCGATCTCCTGGTCGCTGCTGCTCGCCGATTGGGCCTGGGCCTGCGAGGCTGCCAGTGCGGCGGCGAGACCCATCGCCGTGGCTGCAATTCTTGTCCTGCTCACGTCATGACTCCATCGTTTGACGAACTTCCCCAAGTCGCTGGCGGAGAGCCTAGGTTTGATCGATGACTGCCCCGCGACGCTGCGGCCGGTTGCGCGGTTCCCACTGGTGTAAATTCGCCGCAACCGAATCCGCCTTGCACCACCATGCAAGATGACGCACATCATGCCAATCCACAGCCCCGGCAAATTGCTATTTCGCACGCACAGCTTGCAGGCCGGACACGCCAAAGGGGGTCGAATATGCCGCCGGGCGCCCTTCTAATGGGGGGCGAACGCGCCTATATTCCGGCGTCTTTTCCAAGAGGTAGGAATGTTTCGATCGACCTGGACCGCCGTCGTCACGGCACTGTGCATAGCTTTTTCGGCCAACTTCAATCCGGCCGCCGCGCAGGACCGCCGTGTGCCGTCCTCGCCCGCCGAACTGCGGCTGTCCTATGCGCCGATCGTGCAGCGGGTGCAGCCGGCGGTTGTCAACGTCTACGCCGCCAAGGTGGTGCAGAACCGCAACCCGCTGCTCGACGACCCCATCTTCCGCCGCTTCTTCGGCGTGCCCGGCCAGCAGCAGGAGCAGGTGCAGCGCTCGCTCGGTTCGGGCGTGATCGTCGATGCGTCGGGGCTCGTTGTCACCAACGTCCACGTCATCGAAGGCGCCGACCAGGTCAAGGTGTCGCTGTCGGACAAGCGTGAGTTCGAGGCCGAGATCGTGTTGAAGGACTCTCGCAGCGATCTCGCGGTGCTGCGTCTGAAGGACACCAAGGAGAAGTTTCCGGCTCTCGAATTTACCAATTCGGACGAGCTGATGGTAGGCGACGTCGTGTTGGCGATCGGCAATCCCTTCGGCGTCGGCCAGACCGTGACTCACGGCATCATCTCGGCCTTGGCGCGCACGCAGGTCGGTATCACCGACTACCAGTTCTTCATCCAGACCGACGCGGCGATCAATCCTGGCAATTCCGGCGGCGCGTTGGTCGACATGAACGGCAGGCTCGCGGGCATCAACACCGCGATCTATTCGCGCTCCGGCGGCTCGCAGGGCATCGGCTTCGCGATCCCCGCCAACATGGTGCGCGTCGTCGTCGCCTCCGCCAAGGGCGGCGGCAAGGCGGTGAAGCGGCCCTGGCTCGGGGCGAAGTTGCAGGCGGTGACGCCGGAGATCGCCGAGAGTCTCGGCCTGCGTTCGCCCACCGGTGCGCTGGTCGCAAGCGTTGTCCCGAACGGGCCGGCGGCCAAGGCCGGGCTGAAATCCTCCGACCTGATCGTCTCGATCGACGGCCAGACCGTGGATGATCCCAACGCTTTCGACTATCGCTTCGCCACACGGCCGCTCGGCGGCACCGCGCAGATCGACGTGCAGCGCGGCGGCAAGCCGGTCAAGCTGACGGTGGCGCTGGACGCCGCGCCCGATGCCGGCCGCAACGAGCTCGTCATCACCGCGCGCTCGCCGCTCCAGGGCGCGAAGGTCTCGACCATCACCCCGGCGCTCGCCGACGAGCTGCATCTGGACGCCGATACCGAAGGCGTGGTGGTCACCGATCTCGGCGGCGACAGTGCGGCCGCGAATGTCGGCTTCCAGAAGGGCGACGTCATCCTGGCGGTCAACAACCAAAAGATCAGCAAGACCAGCGATCTCGAAAAGGCGGCGGCCGAGCGCCAGCGCATCTGGCGCATCACGCTGGTGCGCGGCGGCCAGCAGATCAACGTCACGCTGGGCGGATGAGTCCGAAGCGACCACAGGAGACGCCAACTCTCTTCGCCGCGGCGGGGCTCGATCACGAGGCTCCGCATCCGCTGCCGGATCGGCTGCGGCCGCGCGCGCTCTCGGAGGTCGTCGGCCAGGATCACATCCTGGGTCCCGACGGCGCGCTCACGCGCATGCTGGAGACGCGCACGCTGGGCTCGCTGGTGTTCTGGGGCCCGCCCGGCACCGGCAAGACCACGGTGGCGCGGCTGCTCGCGGACGCCACCGATCTGCATTTCGAGCAGATCTCCGCGGTGTTCTCCGGCGTTGCCGATTTGAAGAAGGCCTTTGAGGCCGCGCGTGCACGCCGCGAGATGGGCAAGGGCACGCTGCTGTTCGTCGACGAGGTGCATCGCTTCAACCGCGCCCAGCAGGATTCGTTTCTGCCGGTCATGGAAGACGGCACGGTGGTGATGGTCGGCGCCACCACCGAAAACCCGTCCTTCGAACTCAACGCGGCGCTTTTGTCACGGGCGCGCGTGCTGGTGTTTCGCTCGCTCGACGCGGCCGCGATCGAAAAGCTGTTTGCGCATGCCGAGGAGGTCGAGGGCCGCAAGCTGCCGCTCGACGAGGAAGCGCGCGCCGTGCTGGTGCGCATGGCCGATGGCGACGGCCGCGCATCGCTGACGCTCGTCGAGGAAGTCTGGCGCGCCGCGCGCAAGGACGAGATTTTCGACGCCGCGCAGTTGCAGGAGATATTGCAGCGTCGCGCGCCCATCTACGACAAGTCGGCCGACGGCCATTACAATTTGATCTCGGCGCTGCATAAGTCGGTGCGCGGCTCCGATCCCGATGCCGCGCTGTATTATCTCGCGCGCATGCTCGATGCCGGCGAGGACCCGCTGTTTCTGGCCCGCCGCGTCGTTCGCATGGCGGTCGAGGATATCGGGCTTGCCGATCCGCAGGCGCTGGTCATCGCCAACGCGGCCAAGGACGCCTTCGACTTCCTCGGTCATCCCGAGGGCGAGCTCGCGATCGCGCAGGCGGTGGTCTATCTCGCCACCGCACCGAAATCGAACGCCGTCTACACCGCCTTCGGCAAGGCGATGCAGGTCGCAAAGCAGGCCGGCTCGCTGCTGCCGCCGAAGCACATCCTCAACTCGCCGACCAAGCTGATGAAGTCGGAAGGCTACGGCGCATCTTACGAATACGACCACGACACGCCCGACGCCTTCTCCGGCCAGGATTATTTCCCGGAAGCCCTGGGCCGCCAGACCTTCTACGACCCGCCCGAGCGGGGGTTCGAGCGCGAGATCCGCAAGCGGCTGGATTATTGGGCGAAGTTGCGGAAGGAGCGGGGTGGCTGAAGCAAAATCGCCATTTCGCCGTGACGCGAGGCTGCTTTTGAGCTACGCAGGCACCATGAGCCGCCGCATCAAAAGAACCGATCCAAAGCCCCGTTCGCGCGATGAGCGCAAGGAGGCGCGCCCGTTCAAGGCGCGCAGCGCGAAGCCTGCTGGGCTGCGGCCGGGCGGCAAGCCCGGTGCGAAGCCGCCGCGCTTTGCGAGCGAGCGCGTCGAGCGGCGCGCGCCCAAAGCCGAACCGGAAATGGCTGCACCGGCAAAGCCCGTCGAGGTATTGCTGCCGACCAAGGTGCAGACCGTCAAGGTGACGGCCGACGAGAACAACATGCGCGTCGATCGCTTCCTTGAAGCGCACTTTCCCGGCCTGTCGTTCTCCCACATCCAGCGCGTCGTTCGTAAAGGCGAGCTGCGCGTCGACGGCAAGCGCGTCGACAGCAAGGACCGCCTGGAGGAGGGCCAGAGCGTCCGCATTCCGCCGCTGAAGCTCGACACGCCGAAGGCACCCAACCCGCAGTCGGAGGCGGCGCAAAAGACGCTTGCCGCGCTGAAGGAGATGACGATCTACGAGGACGACGACGTTCTCGTGCTGAACAAGCCGGCCGGACTTGCCGTGCAGGGCGGCTCGGGCATGACGCGACACATCGACCAGATGCTGGAGGTGATGCGCGATTCTAAGGGCCAGAAGCCGCGCCTCGTGCACCGCATCGACAGGGAGACGTCGGGCTGCCTCCTGGTCGCCAAGACCCGCTTTGCCGCCTCGCATCTGACCGGCGCCTTCCGTTCGCGGTCGGCGCGAAAAACCTATTGGGCGCTCGTGCCGGGGCTCCCGAAGCCGAAGCAGGGCCGCATCTCGACCTTCCTTGCCAAGGAGGAGAGCGAGGACGACACCATCATGCGCATCGCCCAGCATGGCGACGAGGGCGCAAGTCACGCGGTGACATACTATGCGGTGGTCGAAACCGCCGGTAACAAGCTGACCTGGGTGTCGCTGAAGCCGGTGACGGGGCGCACCCACCAGTTGCGCGCCCACATGGAGCATATCGGCCACCCCATCGTCGGCGATCCCAAATATTTCAACATCGAGAACTGGCAACTGCCGGGCGGCCTGCAAAACCGGCTGCACCTATTGGCGCGCCGCATCGTCATCCCGCATCCCCGCGGCGGCTTCATTGATGCCACCGCGCCGCTGCCGCAGCACATGCAGCAGTCATGGAACCTGCTCGGGCTCGATGCGAGCCGGTTTGATCCGATCGAGAACGCGCCGGAAGAGTAATTAAGTGCGGCGCGCAGGTTGGCTGGCTACGTCATTCCTACCGCTTGCGAAACCGGTCAAACGCCACTGCGGGATCCCGACGACGAAATACCAGCGCTACGGTTGCGGCTCCGAAATTCGTACCAGGTAGCCCAAGAACAGGAAAAGCAGCCCGTCTCGCGCCAAATCGCCATGAGCAAAGCTTAGCATTGCCACGAAAAGGAAGCCCATAAAGGCAAATCTGGCCTCGGCTCGTTCCAAGCGGGCGGTCATGGCAAGCGCTCCAAGCGCTATAATCCAAGCAGCACGCCAGCCACCCATCCGAACTCAATGACAACCTGGGCTAGGCTGAGGTGGGTTTCCATGCCCAGGCATGTCATCTGGGTGAAGCTCGAAAGGCCGTGACCAAAGATCCCCGCACGAGGTATGGCGCTGGCCACGTCGCTGATGAGCTTCTTTCGTGTCAGGACAGAATTATATTGTTTTAGGTCGCCGCACGGCGCTGGGCCCGCCTCAGCCTGAGGAACGACCTCAGCCTGAGGACCGAGCTCGCCCGGAGCGCCCACCTGAGCAGGAGGGCCCACCTGAGCGGGAGAGCCCACCTCAGCAGGAGGAGAAGCCGATATGGCGACGGCGAGACGCTCGGCGGTAGCGACGCGAGTGTAATACCCGGCGGCCCAGGAGGTCGAAACCACCAAGATGGCGACGAGTGCCTTAGTTCGGGTGCGGCGAGAGATAGCAGCTTCGCAGGCTAACGTGCACAGCAGCGCCACAAACGAAAAACGCAGGAGTGACGCCGCCAAGATGGCAAATACCACGCCGGCACATATGTAGCCGATAACCAACCATAAGCGATTGAGGTGTGAGGCGACGAGACCAGCCAGCAGAAGAGCCGGGCCGGAGCGGCATCAAAAGTGCCGAAGACCAATGGTTTCCCGTGGAGATCGCTCCATTGATCTCGGAGCGCCACGACGATGCATACCAGGCCAAGGAACCCGACCAGACCGAGCACCGCGAAAAATGGTCGCCCGGTCGTTCCAGACAACCGAGCTGCGGGATAAGCCGCCAAGGTGAGGATAAATAGGATTTCCTCCTTCAGAGGCCCTGGGCCGTTGACGACGGTAGAAATGCCAAGCCAAAGCACGAACAGGAGGAAGACGGAATCCCAGATCGTATTCCGGAAGTGGCCCACGGCGACAAGACCGACCAGCGGGCAAATTAGCACTGCGGCGCTTGACCACGATCCGAGCCCGATCCCATGCAAGAGGATCATGATGGCGCCGGAACACACCAAAATGCCCAACAGAACGGACGTGACGGGCTGTTTATTTCCCGACCATTCCTCTACCGGCTGCAATAGCCATTTGCTCGATGTCTCCTGGTCCATCCTCTAGCAAATCATCCAAAGCTGACTCGTTCTTGCCCATGATAGGTGGGAGCTACCAAAACTAGCCTGATCTGACGTCGGCTGTGGCGGCCATCGGCGAAGCTCACCGGTATTGATTGTCCACCAGCTCTTTTCCAAACCTTTAGTGGCTCTCGCGCGCAACGTCTATTGCCTTGGCCAGATCGACGGCCTTGGTCCCGTGACTTTCGCCATTCCTGCAGACGGAACGGAAGGCGCTGGGCCCGGGCTTTCGGCGGAGGAAATCTCTGTCCTGTGTGTAACCTGCCGGGACATGCTGACGCAACCTGCCGCACCTCAAAGACGCTCCATCGAAGCAACTGAGCAATGCTCTCCGCCTTGAGTGACAAAGCACCTTACGATAAGCCCGTCCTCTATCGCTCAGGCTCTATAAGTCCCACTGCAATAGTCGCATGTAGTCATTGCTTCCTTCTGCAAGACATGGCTGGCGACGAACGCCAGATCGGCTAGGTTACGTCAGTTCCGAAACTGCTCGAGAAACCTCCGCAAACTGTCGTGCGTGCTCTCGACATCCGTGATCAGCCAGCCCTCCGGGCCGTTCACCAGGATGAAGTTCAGCCGGAGCGGCCGGCCGCGATTGTCGAAACTCGCCGCGACATAGGTCTTGTCGTATTGCCTGCGAACGACCGCGATCGCGACGGGGCCGAGCTTCCAGCTCGGGCTCTGCACCAGGAAATCGTAGGGCTCGACCCGCGGCGCGGACCACACCTTGCGCAACGAGGGGTCGAAGAATTGCCGGGCGGTCGCGCCATCCTGCGGCAGGCCTTTTGAGAGCTCCGGCGCGCCCTGGCCGTAATGAGCGTAGACGTTGCGGACCACCGATTCCGGAGTCCGAAAGCCGGCCTGCGCCGCGGCCGGCCAAAACCCGGCAAGGAGAGCCGCAATGCCCGCGAGTTCCCTCATACCTGCCGCTCGCTTTATCGGTCGTCGCTCTTACCTTACAAGCCTAGCATTGAGTGATCAGGGCCGAAAACCAGATGCGCGAATTGTTCGATGAAGCTGCGGGGCGATCCCCGCTTGATCCGCAGGAGTTGGTCCGCCAGGCCTCGCGCGTGCCGCTGCGCAAGCGCTTCTACAAGGAGGTGGGGGTCGCTGAGGCTGAGGGCGGCTTTGCCATCACGCTTGACGGCAAGGCGATCCGCACGCCGTCCGGCCGCCAGGTGATCATCCCTGCGCGCGTGCTAGCCGGCGCAGTGGCTGCCGAGTGGGCGGATCAGAAAGAGACGATCAATCCCATGACGATGCCGCTGACGCGGATCGCCAATAGCGTGGTCGAGGGCGTCGTCGACTGCGTCGATCTCGTCAGCGACGACCTCGCAAAGTATCTCCAGTCCGATCTGCTGTTCTATCGCGCCGGCCATCCCGAGGGGCTCGTCGCCCGCGAGGCCGCGCATTGGGACCCAGTGTTGTTCTGGGCCGCTGAGACGCTGGGAGCGCATTTCATCCTGTCCGAAGGCGTCATGCCTGTAACGCAGCCGGAGGCGGCCGTCCAGGCCGCGCGTGCGGCGCTGCCGGGGGATGCCTGGTCGGTCGCCGCCCTCCACGTGATCACCACCCTGACCGGCTCGGCCCTGCTGGCGCTGGCGCTGGCCCATGGCGTGCGCGATGCCGGCCAGGTCTGGGCGGCGGCTTATGTCGATGAGGACTGGAATGCCGAGAAATGGGGAGTCGACGAGGAAGCCGCCGGCCGCCGCGCCGCCCGCCTCAAGGACTTTCATGCCGCCGTGACCGTTTTGGCCGCTGTGAACGCGCCCGCGGCCAAAGGTCCTTAACGAGAGGTTTACGAGGGCGGCCTTAGGGTAGGGCCTACGCTCCCCAGGCCCCTCGCCATGCCGACGCCGATAAGCTCGATCGTTCCCGTCAGTGCCGCCAGCCCTGTTGCTGACGCGGTGACGCCCGATCTTGTGCTGCAGGCCGGCAGCGTCGTCGACGCAAGAGTCGTCAGCGTGCTCGCCGGCAATCTGGTGCGGATCGCGATCGCCAACCTGTCGATGGATGTGATGTCCGAGGTGGCGCTGGCACCAGGCCAAAATCTCCAGCTTGCGGTGTCGCAGAACGGCGGCACCATCCGGCTCGCCGTCATGGGCGGGGCAGGCGAGGCGAGCGCCGATCAGGTCACGCTGACGCCGGCTGCGGCCTCGCTGGTTGACAGCCCGCCGATTGCTCCGTCGGCGAGCGCGGGACGCAACGTGCTGACGCCATCGGAGCAGGTCGCCGTTACCGCAGCTTCGGCCGAGGCGGTCACAAAGCAGGGCAGCCAGGCGCCGCTGTTCGCCAATCTGGCCGCGGTCGTCACCGGCAGCGATCTTCCGGCGGGGCTGAAGCAGGCCATGCTGGGCGTGCTGGCGCAGCAGACGCCGCTCAACACCGGGCTCGATGGCGGCGACATTGAATCCGCATTCCAAAAATCCGGCCTATTCCTCGAAGCCTCGCTCGCCGAGGGCGCGACGTCGTCCTCCGGCACGATGCCGGACCTGAAGGCGGCATTGCTGGTGCTGCGCCAAACGCTGACGACGCTCGAGGCGATTGCGCCACAGGCGCAAGGTGCCGCGCTTCCGGCTGGTACCGTGGCGACACCGCAGCTCACTGCCGCGGAGACGCAGGCCGCATTGCCCGCAACCGAACCCGAGATCGCCCAATCACCGCAAATGCCGCGCAGCGTCAATATCGCAGCCTCTGTGTTGGCGGACATCGCTGGCGGTGCTCCGCAGGCCGCGGTGCCGCGGGCCATGACCGCAGGCCTTGCCGCGAGCCTCCTGCAAGAGATCACGCAAAGCCTGCCGCGAATGACGGGAAACGTGCCGGGCTCGAACAAGGCCGTACCCGAGGGACATATTTTCGAAGCCGCCGCGCGCGCGACGCCACCACCGGTTCGCGGCGCGCTGCCGTCGCCGCAATTCATTGCCTCGCCGTCACTCGTACCGGATACGCCGCTCGCTGCGACCGTGCATCGCCTGCTCGATGACACCGATGCCGCTCTCGCGCGCCAGACGTTGCTCCAGGTTGCTTCGCTCCCCGATCGCACCGACGCCAGCGGTCACAAGATTGATCCGAGCGTGCCGCAGTGGAATTTCGAGATTCCATTCGCAACGCCGCAGGGCACGGCAATGGCGCAGTTCGAGATCTCACGCGACGGCGGCAATGAATCCGCCGATCCCGCCAGGCGCGCCTGGCGCGCGCGCTTCACGCTGAATGTCGAGCCGGCTGGCCCCGTGCACGCTTTGATTACGCTCAACGGTGACAAGACCTTCGTGCGGATGTGGGCGGAGCGGCCGACGACCGCACAGCAGCTTCGCGCCGGAATCGGCGAGCTCAACCAGGCACTGACCAGGGCCGAGCTCAAGCCCGGCGACATCCTGGTCCGCGATGGCACGCCGCCACAGCCCGCACCGGCCCGCGCCGGCCACTTTCTGGATCGCGCTACATGAGCGACCCGTCGAAGCTTGCGATTGCGCTGCATTACGAGAGGGGCAGCAACGCGCCGGTCGTCGTCGCCAAGGGCAAGGGCACGATCGGCGAAAAAATCGTCGAGATCGCCAAGGCCAACGACATCCCGATCGAGGAGAACGAGATCCTGGCCGGTGCGCTCTCCAAGGTCGAACTCGGCGAGGAGATCCCGCCGGACCTCTACAAGGCCGTCGCCGAGGTGCTGGTGTTCGTGCTGCGGCTGTCGGGCAGGCGGTAGCTGTCATCGTTTCACCACGTTAGCGGCTGCATGGTCGCGGCCATCTTCATCGCGTAACGGACATCGCCAGTGCTTACCCGCCGTTCCACTCTCGGCCTTCTCGCCGCAACCGCGATCCTGCCATCGCGTGCATTCGCTCACGTCGCGCCACCGCGAAATGAAATCCGTGACAGCCTCGCAAAGCGCTTCACTGACCTCGGCACGGCGGGGACGTTCGTCGGCTACAAGGTCGAGGACTATCTGGTCGTCGCCAGCGACAAGGAACGTTCGGGCGAGGCGAAGCTGCCGGCTTCGACCTTCAAGATTCCGAACTCGTTGATTGCGCTCGAAACCGGCGTGGTCACTGACCCCGACAAGGACGTATTTCCCTGGGACGGCGTGAAGCGTCCGATCGAGGCCTGGAACAAGGACCACACGCTGCGCAGCGCGATTCTCGTCAGCGCGGTGCCGGTCTATCAGGAGATCGCGCGCCGGATCGGGCAAGAACGCATGCAAAAGTACGTCGATCTGTTCGACTATGGCAATCGCGACATCGGCGGCGGCATCGATCAGTTCTGGCTCACCGGCGCCTTGCGCATCGATCCGGTCGAGCAGGTCGATTTCATCGACCGGCTGCGCCGCCGCGCACTGCCGATCTCGAAACGCAGCCAGGATCTCGTCGCTGACATCCTGCCGGTGACCAAGGTCGGCGATAGCGTCATTCGCGCCAAGTCCGGGCTGCTTGGCGCCGAGCGCGGCGAGCCATCGCTTGGCTGGATGGTGGGCTGGGCCGAGAAGGGCGAAGCGCACACCGTGTTCGCGCTCAACATGGACTGCAAGGAGCCGCGCCTGGTCGGAGAGCGCATGCCGCTGACGCAAGCCTGCCTTGCCGAGATCGGCGCTATCTAGCGATACCGCGCTGGCGCCGCTCGACTAGCATCCCCCGGGTCAAGAAAAACCGGGAGGAGAACATGAACTCAACGCCACTCTGGCTGCCGTCGCTCACGCTTGCCGCCGCAGGCGGCTGGCTCGCCGCCACGATGTTTGCCGGTCCCGCCACCAGCAGGGAGCCGCGCTTTCCTCAGCTCACCATGGACCAGCTCGACGCCAAGCAGAAGCCCCTCGGCGAGCAGATCATGAAGGTCTCGAGCGTCGGCATCGGCGGTCCCTACAATCCGATGATCCGCAGCCCGGTGCTCGGCCAGCGCCTGTTCGACCTATTACACTATCTGCGCTGGGAGACCTCGGTCCCGACAAATCTCAACGAGTTCGCGATCCTGATCACCGGGCGGCAATGGCGCTCGCAGGTGGAGTGGTACGCCCATGCGCCGCTCGCGGCGAAAGCGGGCCTGTCGCCCGACATCGTCGCGGAGCTGAAGGCCAATAAGCGGCCTGCGAACATGGCCGAGGACGAGGCCGTCGTCTACGACTTCGTCACCGAGCTCACCGCGACGAAGAAGGTCGGCGACGAAACCTTCGCGCGCGCGAAGAAGGTCTTCAACGACCAGCAGATCGTCGACCTCACCGCGGTCGCCGGCAATTACGTGATGGTCGCGATGTTGCTCGCAATGGCCGAAGAGACCGTGCCGCCGGACAAGCAGGAGCCGTTCAAGCCGGGCGAGCCGTAGCCTTCGTCATTGCGAGGAGCGAAGCGACGAAGCAATCCAGAATGCCTCGGCGGAAAGATTCTGGATTGCTTCGCTGCGCTCGCAATGACGGAACATGTCGCGCTGGCCTAACCCAGCTTGAACAGCGCCTGCAAAAACTCCTCAACGGCCTTGCGCGACTCGGCGGCAGTCGTTGGATTGCCGCCGACATGCGGATTGAGCTCGACGCAAGCGTCCTGGTAGGTGAACGGCGCTTTCGTATCGGCGTTCATCAGGACGCCGCCGTCGCCTTCGCGGATCTGGCAGTTGCGCACGGTCTGCGCACCCGTGGACACGGTGACCGTATTGACGCCGAGCAGCCCACTGTCAAAGCCGTGCGCGCTGTCGGGGTATTCGGTCAGCACCACGTCGCGGCCGGCCGTCTTGAGCCGCTCGACGAAAGCGTTGCAGCTCTTGACGGGATTGTAGTCGTCGGGCGTGCCGTGGAAAATGCGGATCGGGCGCGCGGCGATGTCCGTGTCGTTCTGATAGGTCGTGGAGCAGTCGGGATAGAAGGGAATGTAAGCGGCGAACTGGACGCCGGACTTGTTCCAGAGCTTGTGGAAGCGGTTGAGGCTCGCATAAAGCGTCGCCTGTCCGCCGCGTGAGAAGCCCATCAGCACGATGCGATCAGGATCGACGCGGGAATGTTTTGCGAGGATCTCCAGCGAGCGGTAGATGTCGATGACGAGGTTGAGCCGGCCGAGCAGGGCCTGGTTCGGCCCCACCACCGTCAGCCCGCGGCCGGTAAAGCCGTCGATCACGAGGGTCGAGATGCCCATGGCGTTGAACGCGTGCACCCAGGCTTCGGTCGTTGCGCCGACGCCGCTCGAGCCGTGCATCAGCACCACGACGGGAAGTTTTCCGCTGCCTTGCGCTACGCGGAATTCGCCGGCGACCGTCACCGGCTTGCCGGCCGCGGCGTCACCGCTGAGGAATTGCTGGTCGGAGAGGGTGAGCGAGGGGATCGGATAGATCTCGGCGCGGGTGGCGACTTCCCTGGGAAGCGATTGCGCCTTGGCGCCCATGCCGACGAACAGCGTTGAAATGCAGAGCGCCATGGCGACGCGGAATGCTGTCGGCATCGGATCCTCCCCGTGATTTTCAGTGAGTAGAACAACAGGCCTGCGCGCTGTCAAATTGACGCAAGCCGGCGGTTCGCCTCAGGCGGGATCGGCCTTCTTCACCGTCAGCGCCTGGTCGATCGCAAAACCGCCAATCTCGCTCATCGCCTGCGAGATGACGTCGCCCTTGCGGGCAAAGCCGGCGGAGAGGAAATCGAACTGGGTGCGCGCCAGCCGCAGCACCTCGATCGGCACGGAGATTGCGGTCTCGTTGAAGCTATCGACCGAGGCGTGCAGCGTCTGCAGCTCGCTTGTGAGCTGGCCGATATGGTTCTCGGCGTGCTGCATCAGGCCGAGCAGCTTGCCGCGCTCGGCGTCGAATGCCGCGCGCTCGGCCGCCGCGGCCGCGGTGATTTCGGCAAGCTGGCTGCGCAGCCCGTCGATTTGCTTGACCATGGCGTCGGACGCCATCTCACCGGTCTCGCGCAGCTCGCTGTTGCGCGTGTTCTCTTCGTGCTCCCGGTGATAGAGGCGTTCCGCCGACATCGCCCGTTGCGTCAGCGACTCGATCAGCGCGGCCGCGCGCAGCAACATCTCGCCGTTCCGCCCCGACACCATGCTGGCCATGCGCCGCAGGAAGTCGGTGGTTTCGGACGATGGGTTCGGCGGCAGGGGAGCGACCGTCGCGGACATGGGGGTGATGCTTGCAGCCGGAAATGATGACCGCCGCCGTACCGACTGAGCTCACGCAACATTCGGCGCCTGATCGCAAGCCTGGAGCAAGCCTGAATCGCCGCGCCCGGTCAACCGGGCCAGGGCCAGATTTGCAACTGCGTCACGTATCCTTCTGCCGGCCGATCCGGCCGAGATGGGTGAAGCCGAACCCGGCCGAATATTTCAGGCCGCAGCCCAGTGCCCGATCGATGCCGATATGGGCGAGCCAGATCAAGGCGATGGACAGGGTGAGTGGCGAGGCGAGGCCGAAGCCGAGCGTCAGCAGCGCGACCGGCGCCATGTAGCTGTGGGCGGCGTTGTAGACCATCGCGCCGAGTTTGGCGTCGGCAAGATAGGCGAGGAAGCTCAGATCGGGGACAAGGAAGAGCAGGGCAAAGACTGCCCAAGAGCCGTCCCAGGTCCAGTAGAGCATCACCATCCCCACAAACAGCGTCAGGCCCTCCAGCCGCAGCAGGATGTTGACGCCGCCCGTCGCCGCGCCGGTCTCCGCCGCTCCTTCGGTCATGCTCGTCTCCCAGGCAAAACTTTGAAATTCCTTGCGCTTTCCCGCTGCGGCAAGGCAGCCCTGCGAGACCGAAAGCCGCTTCCCGGCCCGCAAAATGCCGTGTTAGAACCCCCGGCAATCGCATTTAGGCTAAGAACTGGCGGGAGCAAATGAAGAATATCCTGGACGCCCTTGAAGACCGTCGCGCCGGCGCAAAGCTCGGCGGCGGCGAGAAGCGCATCGAGGCGCAGCACGCCCGCGGCAAGCTGACCGCACGTGAGCGCATCGAGCTCTTGCTCGACAAGGGATCGTTCGAGGAATTCGACATGTTCGTCGAGCACCGCTCCACCGAGTTCGGCATGGAGAAGAGCAAGGTGCCCGGCGACGGCGTCGTCACCGGCTGGGGCACCGTCAACGGCCGCAAGACGTTTGTCTTCGCCAAGGATTTCACGGTGTTCGGCGGCTCGCTGTCGGAAACGCACGCGCTGAAAATCACAAAGCTCCAGGACATGGCGATGAAGGCGCGTGCGCCCATCATCGGCCTGTATGACGCTGGCGGCGCCCGCATCCAGGAGGGTGTCGCCGCGCTCGCCGGCTATTCCTACGTGTTCCGCCGCAACGTGCTCGCCTCCGGCGTGATCCCGCAGATCTCTGTCATCATGGGTCCCTGCGCTGGCGGCGACGTCTATTCGCCGGCGATGACCGACTTCATCTTCATGGTGAAGAACACCAGCTACATGTTCGTCACCGGCCCCGACGTGGTGAAGACCGTCACCAACGAGGTCGTCACGGCGGAAGAGCTCGGCGGTGCCTCGGTGCACGCCACGCGCTCCTCGATCGCCGACGGCGCCTTCGAGAACGACGTCGAGACGCTCTTGCAGATGCGGCGCCTGATCGACTTCCTGCCGTCCAACAACACCGACGGCGTGCCGGAATGGCCGAGCTTCGACGACATCGGCCGCGTCGACATGTCGCTCGACACTCTGATCCCCGACAATCCGAACAAGCCCTACGACATGAAGGAGCTGATCCTGAAGGTCGTGGACGAGGGCGACTTCTTCGAGATCGCGGATGCTTTCGCCAAGAACATCGTCACCGGCTTCGGCCGCATCGCGGGCCGCACGGTGGGCTTCGTCGCCAACCAGCCCATGGTGCTGGCCGGCGTGCTCGACTCCGACGCTTCGCGCAAGGCGGCGCGCTTCGTGCGTTTCTGCGATGCCTTCAACATCCCGATCGTCACCTTCGTCGACGTGCCGGGCTTCCTGCCGGGTACCGCGCAGGAATATGGCGGCCTGATCAAGCACGGCGCCAAACTGCTGTTTGCGTACTCGCAGTGCACCGTGCCGCTGGTCACCATCATCACCCGCAAGGCCTATGGCGGCGCCTTCGATGTCATGGCCTCCAAGGAGATCGGCGCCGACATGAACTACGCCTGGCCGACCGCCCAGATCGCGGTGATGGGTGCCAAGGGCGCGGTCGAGATCATCTTCCGCGCCGACATCGGCGACCCCGACAAGATCGCCGCAAGAACCAAGGAATACGAAGACCGCTTCCTCTCCCCCTTCATCGCCGCCGAGCGCGGCTACATCGACGACGTCATCATGCCGCACTCGACCCGCAAGCGGATCGCGCGGGCGCTGTCGATGCTGAAGGACAAGAAGGTGGAAACGCCGGCGAAGAAGCACGACAATTTGCCGTTGTGAGGGCGCACTTGTAGCCCGGATGAGCGTGGCGACATCCGGGTTTTCTATCCAAGTCCCGCATGTCGCTTCGCTCATGCGGGCTACCGGAAGCAGGGGAGTGCGGTGACACGGCAGCGCCTGTCTGATAAGCGAATGATTTGCGAATTGGAAGCAGGACAGGAGTGGTTGCTCTCCGCGCCAGCGTCGCGGAGACTTCTGTCACTCCTTCGAAGCCGCCTGCAGTCGATCACTCGGAATGTCTACATCGTTCGCCATATTACAGAGCAAACAGAGGATTTGTACGATATCCTCGTTGATGGTTCGATGGTCGTTCAGATTGAAGTTCCGCGCGATGTGAGCGGCGCTGAGATACTATTCGAGAAAAGTGACGTTAAGGAATACTTGGGGTCTCATAGGCAGCTCACGAAGCCCGATCGTCGCAAACTAGAACTCGCGATTGAACTTGCTCAAAGATGACCGAAGACGATCCGACCGACGAGATTTCAGACATCGAAGCGCGGATCGAGGCTTTGGCCGAGATCGCCGAGCGATGCCGGAAGTACATCCTGGCATCCAAGATCGCCGTCGGCGGCGGCGCTGCGCTGTTGCTGATCACGATCCTCGGCTTGCTCGGAATGGGCCAGACCGCCGCGCTCGGATCGATCGCTCTGGTGCTCGGCGGGATCGTCTCGCTCGGTTCGAACATCAGCACGCTGCGGCAGACGGAGAGCGCGATCGGGGATGCGGAGGCGCTTCGGTCTCAACTGATCAGCCGCATTGACCTTCGCGTGGTCGCCGATGCGCCGATGAAGCTGGTGTGACGCGGCGCTCGCAGGCCAATGTCACGCCGCAGCCCTGCGCGACAGCACCTGCAGCTCCTCGCGGCATTCGGCTGCGAACGCCTGAAGCTGCTCCGCGGTTTGCCGGTCGAGGATCGCCTTTGCCAGTCTTTCAGCGCGGGCAAGCTGGTCTCTGAGATATGCGATGCGGGCCATGTGTCACCTTCCGCAGGGATGATTTGATGGCCGTGACCCTACGGCCATCGCCGGATTCATTATGTGAGGCACGTCACATCTGACGCGGGCGCCGCGTCAGCGGGTCGCGTCCGCCGCAGCGAAATGCGTCATCTGGTCGGCGTGGGCCTTGGCGAAGGCCGGGCGGGCGGTGGCGCGCGCGACGTAGGCGCGGCAGGCGGGACTGTCCGCGAGCCCATCGAACTGATCGATGATGCGCAGCACGTCTGACATCAGGATGTCGGCGACGGAGAACGTGCCTGCCAGCCATTCGCGGCTGGCCAGCACCGCCTCCATGTGCTTGAGGCGGAGTTTTAGGAAGTCGTCGACAAATTTCCACGCGGCCGTATCGCTCGGATGACCCATGAACTTCGACATCGTCCAGGGCAGGCTCGCCATCTCCACCGAATTGAGCGCGGCGAACAGCCATTCCGTGGCTTGGTTGCGGCCGCGCGGATCTGATGGAATCAGCTTCGCGCTGAGGCCGCCGAGATGCAGCAGGATCGCGCCGCTCTCGAATATCGAGAGATCGCCGTCGGTCAGCCACGGCACCTGCCCGAACGGCTGGTGCGCAAGATGCTCGGCGCCGCGCCCGTCGAACGGCGCGCTCGCGACGCGATAGGGCAATGCGGCCTCTTCGAGCGCCCAGCGCACCCGAAGGTCGCGCACGAAACCGCGCGGGGGCGGGGGAACCCAGTCGAAGGTGGTGAGCGTGAGGTCGGGCATGTGGTGTCTCCGTCTGCTGTTCAGGCATAGGACGGGTGAGAGATGCGCGTTCCGACACCGGTGCCGTCCTTTTTTGTCGTCGCCGACGTCATCGGCTAGTCTCACCCCAAACAACAGGAGGAAAATCCGATGCCGTCAGCCTTCTTCGTCGTCCGCGCCGTCGTCACCGATGCCGGCAAGCGCGCCGCCTTCGACAGGTGGTACGAGACCGAACATCTGCCCGACGCGATGAAGGCCTTCGGCGTGAGCAAGGCCTGGCGGTTCTGGAGCCTCGACGATCCCTCACTGCATCAGGCGATGTATCAGTTCGCGAGCGAGGCTGCGCTGCACGCCATGCTGAAGGGCGAAGCGCTGACGCAACTGGTGGCCGATTTCAACCGCGATTGGCCCGACGTGACGCGCACGCGCGAGTTGCTGGTGCTGGCGCAGGAGTTTGGCAAGTAGCGCCCGGCGGCGGGCTGTCACCGTCGGAGTCGCAGCGAAGCTGAACGCGCGATTCAGCTTCGGTTCATGTCGTCACCACGACACTCGCCTCTGCATCACTGGCACGACCATCCAAGAGGAAAGAAGTCATGGAGCGCCGGAACTTTTTAAAATTTGCAATCGGTGTCGCGGCCGGAGCTGCCGCGTTCACGACCGCCGCAAAGGCTGCGCCGCTGGCGCCGCAGCCGCTCGGTGACCCCCGCATGCCGCAAGGCAATCCCGACGCTCATCCCGCAGTCACCAGCAGCGAAGAAGCCGCGCAGTTGAAGCCGGAGCAGGTGCACTGGCACGGCCGCCATCGCCATTGGGGTTGGCGCCGCCGTCACTGGGGCTGGCATCGCCGGCGATGGCACCGCCGCCATTGGTAAGCTTCGCGCACCAGGCTTGAACGGGGACCGCGATCGCGGTCCCCGTTCTGATTCGAAACATCCCGGTGCGACGTCAGGCGCTCAAAAAGAAAATGGCCGCGCAGGCTTTCGCCGCGCGGCCATTTCGCAATGCGAAAAAAACGAGATCAGAACGGGCGGCAGCGGCCGGCGTACCAGCGGAAGCCGTAGGGGCACACGCGGGCGCGCGGCACGACCACGACAGGGGCCGGCGCAACCACGATCGGACCCGGGCGGACAACGACCGGACCGCGCATCGGGCGGCAGCCGCCATAGGCGCCGCGGTACCAGCCGGGGCCGCAACCGCCGGCGGCGCTCGCCGCCTCGCTGAAACCAACGACCGCGCTGGCGAGCATCACGGCGGCAAACAGGTATTTCATTTGATCTTCCTTCTCGTCCTTGGGTGTAGGTTTTGGGGGCAGGTAGGAGGGCTTGGCGCTTTTCGGCGCACCATGAATCAAAAGACACGATTCGACACGTTAAAATCGCAACATGCCGACACGACGCCAGCCAAATCTGCCAATCATGACCTGAATGCGGCATGAACATTCCCCGCACGCGGCTCCGGACGACAGCAATGACGCTAGCGGCCGAGAAAGCCCAGGACTAGCTCCCTGTACTTCTCAGGCGCCTCGAGGAAGACGAGATGGCCGGTGTCCGGGATCACCTCGGCCCGCGCATTCGGCATCTTCGCCGCGAGTGCCTTCGCCAGCTCGGCGTTCTCTCCCATTTTCGCGCGCAGCGCCTCCGGTGCGCTCAGTCGGCCCGGCGCGTTGTGGTCGTCGGCGCCCATGATGAATAGCGTCGGCTCGGTGATCAGTGCGATCTCGTGCGCCACCGGCTCACGATAGATCATCTGGCCGGAACTGACGAAGGCACGCAGCCAGCGCGGATAATCCGGGCTGCCCTTGATGTTGAAGCGGGCGTCGATGAACGGCGTGATCGCGTCCGGCGGCAGCTTGATCGCATAATTGGTCTGAAGCTGCTTGCGATAGCCATCGGCCGTGAGCTTGTCCTCGGTCTCGATGATCTTCTCGGTCGGCGTCGGCGGTACATAGAGGCGGTAATCTTCCAGTCCGATCGGGGCCGTCAGAACAAGGTGGGCGACGCGATCGGGAAAGGCGCGGGCGATGCGGACGCCCAGCATGCCGCCGAGCGAATGGGCGACGATCTCGGCCTTGTCGATCTTGAGGTGATCGAGCAGCGCGATGGTGTTGCGCGCCAGAGTGTCGAAATGCAATTCGCCCCTCGGCTTCGAGGATTTGCCGAAGCCGATCTGGTCCGGCACCACGACGCCGAAGCCGGCCTCGCTCAGCATCTTGATAACAGGCGCCCAGTAGCTCGACGGGAAATTGCGCCCGTGCAGCAGCACGACGGTGCGGCCGTTCGGCTGCGCAGGCGGCACGTCCATATAGGCCATGCTGAGCTGCTCGCCGTCATTGACAACAGGCAGCAGGTGCACGGGATAGGGATAGGCAAAGCCTTCGAGCGCGATGCCGTAGGGTTCGCGCGGGGCGGTGTCGGCGGCGTGGGATGTAAGAGGAGCGGCGAGAAGAGCCGTGCAAAGCACGGCCGGGAGGAGGCGGATCATTGAAGGCTCTGAGTCATGTTGGCGCTAGGAGACACATTCTCCGTCATGCCCAGGCTTGGCCCGCCTGCGCGGCCGAAGCCGCTTCGGCGAGGCGAAGGCCCGGGCATCCACGTGGTGCCACGCAAACTGCACTAAAGACGTGGATAGCCGGGTCAAGCCCGGCCATGACGACGAGAGACGCTTACACGCGCTTGTGTTCAGTCCTTCGCAGTCCCGAACAACGCGGCAAACTGCTTCTCGCCGGTGCGCGTAAAATTCACCACGCGGCTGCCGGGCGTGGCGTCGCGGGCAGCCCATTTCAGCTCGGCGAAACGCTGCATCATGGCGGCGCCCAGCGTGCCCGCGAGATGGTGACGCCGCTCGCTCCAGTCGAGGCAGGCCTTGCAGACCGGCCGGCGGGGATGGGCGAGCATGTCGGGCGAGATCTGCAAATGCTTCGCCAGGAAGCGCTCGCCCTCGGCCGTCAGCTCGATCTCCTGCTTCTTCTGCCTGACCAGGTTTTGCGCGCGGAGGGTGTCGAGCATCTGCACGCCGAGATCGCCGGCGAGATGGTCGTAGCAGATCCGGGCACGCCGCAGCGCCGGATCCTTCGGCCCGGTGCGCACGCGCATATGGCCGGTCCGCGCGGCGAGGCCCGCAAGCCCCTCCAGCACCCCGGCGACATCGTCGTCGGTGAGGCGGTAGTAGCGGTGGCGGCCCTGCTTCTCCGGCTCGATCAGGCCACCGGCCTCGAGCTTGGAAAGATGCGAGCTCGCGGTCTGCGGCGTGATGCCGGCCTCCTGCGCCAGCTCGCTCGCGGTGAGCGCGCGGCCGTTCATCAGTGCCGTGAGCATGTTGGCGCGTGCGGGATCGCCGACGAGCGAAGCGATCATGGCGATGTCAGGACCGGATTTCATGCTTCGATGGTAGCCGAAGCATTGCGGTCGGGCAAGCGCGTAGCCTGGCTTTGCTCGTCATTGCGAGGCGCGAAGCGACGACGCAATCCAGGCTGCCTCCGCAGAGGGATTCCTGGATTGCTTCGCTGCGCTCGCAATGACGGTGTGGAACCAGAGGAGCCCATCATGTCCGTCACCGTCTTCATCCGCTACCAGCTCGATCCCTTCAAGCGCGTGCAGTTCGAGGAGTATTCGAAGCGCTGGCTCACCATCATCCCGAAATGCGGCGGCGATCTGATCGGCTATTTCATGCCGCACGAGGGCACCAACAATATCGCGTTCGCGCTGATCACCTTCGAGAGTCTGGCTGCGTATGAGGCCTATCGCGCCCGGCTGCGTCAGGATACGGAAGGTATGGCCAACTTCCACTTCGCCGAGGAGCACAAATTCATCCTCGCGGAAGAGCGCACGTTTCTGCGCCAAGTGGTTCTGTAAGTGGTATCGTAGGCCATCAACGACAGGAGAGACGCCCATGATCGCCGTGATCTTCGAGGTCTGGCCGAAGCCGGAACACCGCCAGGATTATTTCGACCTCGCGGCCGACCTCAAGCCGATCCTGCAAACCATCGACGGCTTCATCTCGGTCGAGCGTTTCGAAAGCCTGACCGAGAAGGGCAAGATCTTATCGGTGTCGTTCTGGCGGGACGAGGCGGCCGTGCAAGCCTGGCGCAACACGATGGAGCATCGCCGCACCCAGGCCAAGGGCCGCGCGAAAATCTTCGCCGATTATCACTTGCGTATCGCCAGCGTCATCCGTGACTACAGCATGAATGATCGCGAGCAGGCGCCGAAGGACAGCCGCGCGGTGCACGACGCGCACTAGCGCTCGTGGCGGCACGTCCCCATCTCTGCGCGGCCAACAAGGGAGAGAAACATGCACGTGACAACTGCTGACAAGCGCGCGGCCTTCAGGAAGCTGCACGAGAGCGGCTGCTTCATCCTGCCCAATCCGGTCGACGTCGGCAGCGCGAAAGCGTTGCAGCATCTCGGTTTCAAGGCACTCGCGTCGTCGAGTGCGGGCTTTGCCTGGACCATCGGCAAAGCCGACAACCACGTCACCGTCGAGGACGTCTGTCAGCATCTGGCGGCATTGAGCACGTCGGTCGACATCCCCGTGAACGCTGATTTCGAGGGCGGCTTTGCGGTCGAGCCGGACAAGGTCGCGGAGAATGTCGAGCGCTGTGTGCGCACCGGCGTTGCCGGCCTGTCGATCGAGGATTCCACCGGCGACAAGGACAAGCCGATCTACGAGCGCGCGCTCGCAGTCGAGCGCATCAAGGCATCGCGCAAGGCGATCGGCGATAGCGGCGTGCTGCTGGTCGGCCGCTGCGAGGCCTATCTGTGGGGCGTGACCGACCTCAAGTTGGTCATCGACCGGCTGACGGCCTACGCAGATGCTGGCGCCGATTGCCTTTACGCGCCGGGCCTGAAGAGCCGCGAGGACATCGCCGCGGTGGTGAAGGCTGTCGCACCCAAACCGTTCAACCTGTTGATCGGCGTCTCCGGGCTGTCATTGCAGGAAGCTGCCGATCTTGGCGTGCGCCGGATCAGCGTCGGCGGTTCACTCGCTCGCGCCGCCTGGGGCGGCTTCATGCGGGCCGCGAAGGAAATGGCGGAGAAGGGGACCTTCGCGGAGCTGGCGAGCGGCTATCCCGGCGGCGAGCTCAACAAGATGTTCAGCTAAGACAAACGAAAGCGGCGGGATCTGAATCCCGCCGCTGTTGCATATTGTTGCAATTCGTTACTTCGCGCCGTCAGCGGGTGCCGGCGTATCCGGGGCCGCCTTGCTCGGCGCGGCGCCCGTGGTCACGCCCGGCCCGGTATTGGTGCGCGGCGTCACGTCGCGCATGCCGGGAGGTGCGGCCGGATTGGTAGCCGGTGCCTGCTGCGCTGTCTGCGTCGCCGGCGTGGTGCTGGCCTGGTTGCTGGTGCCGGTGTTGTTCAGGCCGTAGAATACGGCACCCAGCACCAAGGCGATTGCCACTGCGAACAGGGCTACTTTGCCGCTGGAGGCGGGGCCTTCGCCAAGCTCCGGGTCGACCTGAAGCTGGGCATCCCGTCGCGCCGCATTGCGATACTCATCATCGGCGAGATTCGGGCGGTACGGATCGTTGATAAAACGGTCGTCAGCCATCGATTGGTTCTCCTCGATTATTGCGGCGGGACAACCCGTGGATGCGAGATTCTGTTCCGCCCTCCTTAATGCTTTCGTCGCATGTTGCGCCCGCGGCGGGAATCGGGAACCTGTTCGCTGGGGAACCTGACGCGTAAGCTCCGCTGACGGAAGGGAACAAAGCGATGTGGAGCTTGCCGCCGAGCGATTATAGCGTGCTGCATCTGTTGTCGCTGGTTGCGGTCGCGGCGCAAGGCATGACCGCCGCGCTCGCTGCCGGCCGCCGCAGCATGGATTGGCTCGGCGTCTGCTTCCTAGGCTGCATCACGGCGCTCGGCGGCGGCACCTTGCGCGATCTCTTCCTGGGGCATTATCCGTTGGCCTGGGTGCAGAACCCCATCTACCTCGCACTGGCCGGAGGCGCCGCCTTCCTCACCATCCTGATGGCGCGCCTGGTGCACCGGCTGAAACTGGCCTTCATCGTGCTCGATGCCATCGGCCTCGTCGTCTTCACCATGACCGGCTGCGACATCGCCTGGCAGATGGATGCCACGCTGCCGATCGTCATCGTCTCCGGCATGGTGACCGGTTGCGCCGGCGGCGTGTTGCGCGACGTGCTCTGCAACGACGTGCCGCTGCTGTTCCGCTCCGAGCTCTACGCCAGCGTCTCGGTGGTGACGGGATTGTTCTATGCCACCGCGTTCGGTCTTAAGCTGAACGCCGAGCTCTGGACCATTTTGACATTCGTCCTCGGCATCAGCTTCCGCCTGCTGGCGGTGCGCTACAAATGGGAGATGCCGAAATTCGTCTTCACGGAAGAGGAGGAGCGGGAGCCTTGAGCTACGGCTCCTGCTTCCGCGCCCTCGCCACCTGCGCCGGCGTCACCAGCGGCGCGGCGTTGCCCCAGGAATTGCGGATGTAGTTCGTCACCGCCGCGATCTCTGCGTCGGACAGCTGGTTGGAATAGGCCGGCATCTCCCCGGTGTTGGGCGCGCGCGGGGTCGTCACGGTGTGGGCGCCGTCGAGGATGATGCGCAAGGTCGAGGACGGATTGACCGATTGCAGCAGCGCGTTGGCGGGCAGCGGCGGATAGATGCGCGGTGCGCCGGATCCGTCGGCCTCGTGGCAGGCGATGCAGAACTTGGCGTAGATGGCCTGGCCGGCCTTCATCTCGGCATCGTCAGGCGGCGTCACGATCGTCTCACGCCGTGCCGGCGGCAGGTTCTTCAGGTAAACCGCGATCGCGCGCACGTCGGCATCGCTCATCTTCGAAGTCGAATTGACGACCACCTCCGCCATCAGCCCGCTGGCATGGCTCCTGGCGTTGCGCCCGCTCTGAAGATATTCCGTGATGTCTTCGACACTCCACGATTTCAGCCCGGTGCGGGCGGCGCCATCGAGCCGTGGCGCGTACCAGCCGCCCACCTCGTTGCCCGCGAGGGCCTGCGCCTGCTTGTCCGCGCCAAAATAGTTCTTCGGCGTATGGCAGGCGCCGCAATGACCGAGCCCGGTGACGAGATAGCCGCCCCGATTCCACGCCGCGCTCTGGCTCTGGTCCGGTTCGAACAGGCCGGGTTTGAAATAGACCATGTTCCAGATCCGCATCAGGCCGCGATAGCTAAACGGCCAGCGTAGTTCCGGCGGCTTGTTGCGGCTGGTGACGGCCGCGAGCGTTCCGAGATAGGCCCGGATCGCCAGCGTGTCGTCCTTCGTCATCCGCGTGAAATAGGGGTAGGGGAACGCCGGGTAATAGTTGGAGCCGTCTGGGGCGACACCGGTGCGCACGGCGCGAGTGAAATCGGTGTCGGTCCAGGCGCCGATGCCGGTGTCGCGGTCCGGCGTCAGGTTCGGGGCATAGATCGCGCCGAATGGTGTGTCGATGCGCTTTCCGCCCGCGAACGGTTTGGCGGGATCGGCGGTGTGGCAGCCGGCACAGTCGCCGGCCTCCACCAGCGACTTGCCGTAGGCGATCAGCTCCGGTGACGGCTCGGCGGCGCCGGCCGCGCTCGCAACCGCACTGCACAACGCCAGGCCCACGAGAGCCAGGCCAGTGAGAATCGTCCGCATCGAAAGCCTCTCCTGCGACCCATCGACGCCGTCCCGGATGACGGGGCGTCAATTCGTTGCGCGACGGCGGGGGTATGGTGACACAAAATGAAAATCGCGGATGCCAATGCAGCCACGAAATTGCGATTTTTACCCGGCGCTCCCTTTGGTCCAGAATTGTGATGCGGAGCGTGAAATATCCGACATAGAGTGGCGGAAATGGTCGGCGCGCCCTAGCTAAAAACAACGGGCAGGCAACGGCTTAAGCAGCCAAGCGCTCAAAAGGGCGGAAGAGGACATAATGGGCATCAACCAGGGTCCGATCAGTCTCGATCAGAAATACACCCAGGACACCGGACATATTTTCACGACCGGCATTCAGGCTCTGGTCCGCCTGCCGATGGCCCAGATCCGGCGCGACCGTGCCGCGGGATTGAACACCGCCGGCTTCATCTCCGGCTATCGCGGCTCGCCGCTCGGCGGCTATGACCAGCAGCTCTTCGCCGCGCGCAAGCATCTCGAGCAGTACAACATCAAATTCCAACCCGGCGTGAACGAGGATCTGGCCGCGACCGCGGTCTGGGGCTCGCAGCAGCTCAACCTCTCGCCCGGCGCCAAGTATGACGGCGTGGTCGGCATCTGGTACGGCAAGGGCCCCGGCGTCGATCGCTGCGGCGACGTCTTCCGCCACGGCAATGCCGCGGGCTCAGCCAAGAACGGCGGCGTCTTGTGTCTCGCCGGCGACGACCACGGCGCAAAATCCTCGACGGTCCCGCATCAATCCGACCACGCCTTCATGTCGGCGCTGATGCCCTATCTCTACCCGTCGAGCGTACACGAGATGATCGAGATGGGTCTTCTGGGTATCGCGATGTCGCGCTACTCGGGCTGCTGGGTCGGCATGAAGGTGATCACGGAGACGGTGGAGACCACCGCCGAGATCGACCTCACCGACGAGATGACGCCGTTCGTGATCCCGACCGATTTCGAGATGCCCGAAGGCGGCCTCAATCTGCGCTGGCCCGACGACCGCTTCGCCCAGGACCGCCGCCTGCAGGACTACAAGGGCTTTGCCGCGATCGCCTTTGCACGCGCCAACAAGGTCAATCGCGTCACCATCGACTCGCCCAACGCCCGCTACGGCATCATGGCGTCCGGCAAGAGCTACGAGGATATCCGTCAGGCGCTGCGCGAGCTCGGGATCACGCCCGAGGTCGCCGCCAAGATCGGACTTCGATTGTACAAGATCGGCATGCCGTGGCCTCTGGAGCCGGAAGGCGTCAGGCAATTCGCTGTAGGACTCGAGGAAATCTTCATCATCGAAGAGCGCCGCGAGATCGTCGAGAACCAAGTGAAGCAGGAGCTGTTCAACTGGCGCGACGATGTCCGTCCCCGCATTATCGGCAAGATGGACGATCACGACAAGCGCTTCCTTCCCTTTGCCGAAGAACTCAGCGTCGCCTCGCTGGCGAGCTCGCTGACCGAGCGGCTGCTTCGACTTGATCTCAATCCCGAAATTGCAACGATGCTGCGCGCCAAGGCCGATTGGTTCAACGGCCGCCAGGCGTCGCAAATGCAGGCGACCGCGCCTGTCGCCCGCACCCCGTATTTCTGCTCCGGCTGCCCGCACAACACCTCGACCAAGGTGCCCGAAGGCAGTCGCGCCTTTGCCGGCATCGGGTGCCACTTCATGGCACTGTGGATGGATCGCTCCACCGAGACCTTCACCCACATGGGCGGCGAGGGTGTGCCGTGGGTCGGCGTTGCCCCCTTCACAAAGGAAGAGCACGTCTTCGCCAATCTCGGCGACGGCACGTATTTCCACTCCGGCAGCCTCGCGATCCGCCAGGCGATCGCCTCCGGCGCCAACATCACCTATAAGATCCTCTACAACGACGCGACCGCGATGACCGGCGGCCAGCATGTCGACGGGGAATTGTCGCCGCAGCAGATCACCTTCCAGCTACACAGCGAAGGCATCCGCGAGATCTATCTGGTCTCAGAAAATCCCGACGCCTATCCGGCGAACGAGATCGCGCCCGGCGTCAAGACCGCGCATCGTGACGAACTCGACGCGGTCCAGAAGACCCTGCGGAAGGTCAAGGGCGCGTCCGCGATCGTGTTCGTGCAGACTTGCGCCGCCGAGAAGCGGCGCCGCCGCAAGCGCGGCACGATGGAGGATCCGGCGCGCCGTGTGCTGATCAATCCTGCAGTGTGTGAAGGCTGCGGCGATTGCTCGGTGCAATCGAACTGCATTTCGGTCGAGCCGCTCGAGACCGAGTTCGGCCGCAAGCGCGCCATCAACCAGTCGACCTGCAACAAGGATTATTCCTGCGTCAAAGGCTTTTGCCCGTCCTTCGTCACCGTCGATGGCGGCAAGATGCGCAAGCGCGCGCCGGCGGGCGTCGGCGATATCGGCGATATCGGCGATCTGCCCGAGCCGGCATCGCGCCCCAACCTGGACAAGCCCTACAACATCGCTGTCGGCGGCGTCGGCGGGACCGGCGTGCTGACGATCGGCGCGCTGCTCGGCATGGCCGCCCATATCGAGGGCAAGGCCTCGATGATCCTCGACATGTCGGGCCTGGCGCAGAAGGGCGGGGCGGTGCTGAGCCACGTCCGCCTGTCCGATCATCCGGCCGAGGTGACCTGCTCGCGCATCGTCACCGGTACGGCCGATGTGGTGCTCGCAGCCGATGAGGTGGTCGCGGTTGCCAAGGACACCATCTCGCTCTGCGACAGCAGCCGCACCCGCGGCATCATCAACAGCCACGTCATTCCCACCGCCGACTTCGTCCTCAACCGCGATTTCAACTTCCAGACCCGCAAGCTGAACGGGTTGCTGGAAACCGCGCTGCACAAGGACTCGGTATTCTTCGACTTCACCAAGCCGGCCGAACAGCTGCTCGGCGACAGCATCGCCACCAACATGATGATGATGGGCTACGCCTATCAGAAGGGCCTCTTGCCGTTGTCAGCGGAGTCGATCGAGCAGGCGATCGAGGTCAACGGCGTCTCGATCAAGATGAACAAGGAAGCCTTCCGCCTCGGCCGCCTCGCGGTCGCCGATCCCGCACGGCTTGCCGGCATGCTGAAGGGAACGGATGAGGTCGTTGCGCCCAAGTCCCTGGACGCAATGACGCTCGACGAGGTCATCGAGCATCGCACCAGGCATCTCACGGCGTACCAGAACGGCCGCCTCGCGAAACGCTACCGCAAGCTGGTCGATCAGGTCAGCGACGTCGCCAGGCAGGGCGGCTATGACGAGGCGCTGACCCGCGCCGTTGCGGTCAACTACGCCAAGCTGCTGGCCTACAAGGACGAATACGAGGTCGCGCGCCTCTACACCGATGGCGCCTTCGAAAAGCAGCTCCGCGACCAGTTCGAAGGCGACTTCAAGTTCAACTTCAACCTGGCCCCGCCCATTCTGAGCAGGGGCGTCGATGCGCTCGGCCGCCCGAAGAAGCGCGCCTTCGGCCCGTGGATGCTTCCGGTGTTCCGCGTGCTGGCAAAATTCAAGTTCCTGCGCGGCACGCCGCTCGACATCTTCGGTCGCAGTGCCGACCGCAAGCTCGAGCGCGATCTGATCGCCGGCTACGAGAAGGACGTCGCCACCGTGCTCGGCCTGCTGTCGCCGCTGACGATCGATACCGCGGTGGAGCTGCTCTCGCTGCCCGACCGCATCCGCGGCTACGGCCCGGTGAAGGAGAAGGCCGTAGCAGACGCCAAGGCCCGCTACGCCCAGCTCGCCGCCGACCTCGCGAACCCGCCGCCGGCGCCGAGGCAGATCGCGGCGGAGTAGAATTTTCGTGGGGTGGACTCGCTAATCCACCCTGCAAATTCCTGTTCGAAATCAACCACCGTTCTACTGTGCATGGGGTTGTTTTCGCGAAAAAACATTTTTCGATAAAACGAAATCACTTGTGCCGTCGGGCAAAACAGCTTTAGGGTTCTGCCCGTCGTTCCCATCATTGCGAGCGCAGCGAAGCAATTCCAGAGTGCGTTCGCGGAAAGATTCCTGGATTGCTTCGCTGCGCTCGCAACGACGACTGCGGCAGCAGGGCCTTCCACCGCACCTCGGATGATGCGGCGGCCATTTGCGCCAGCCCGCTGCCCTCTCGCCCGACGGAATATTTCCGCGCTTGCCAACAGGGCGGCAGCGGTTCAGAAAAAACCGGAAGTGAGAAACGCCAGCGGAGACCTTATTTGACCATCAAGGGCAAGGCCTACATTGCCGGGATCTACGAACACCCGACCCGGCACGCGCCGGACAAATCCACCGCGCAACTCCATGCCGAGGTCGCCAAGGGCGCGATCGAGGATGCCGGGCTCAGCAAGGACGATGTCGACGGCTATTTCTGCGCGGGCGACGCCCCGGGCGGCGCCTGGCCGATGGTTGATTATCTCGGGCTGAACACCAAAAAACTCCGCCATGTCGATTCCACCGAGACCGGCGGCTGTTCCTACATCATCCATCTCGGCCATGCCGCTGAAGCGATCGCCGCGGGCAAGTGCTCGATCGCGCTGATCACGCTGGCCGGCAAGCCGCGCACCGGGGCGATGCCGCCGCGCGCGGCGGGCGCCGAGGCCGATTTCGAGACGGCTTACGGCGCGACCACGCACAATGCCTATGGCATGTGTGCCATGCGCCACATGCACGACTATGGCACCACCAGCGAGCAGCTCGCCTGGATCAAGGTCGCGGCCTCGCACCATGCGCAATACAATCCGCATGCGATGCTCAAGGACGTCGTGACCGTCGAGGACGTCCTGAACTCGCCGATGATCTCTGATCCCTTGCATCGCATGGATTGCTGCGTGGTCTCCGACGGCGGCGGCGCGCTGATCGTGACCACGCCTGAAATCGCCAAGAGCCTGAAGAAGCCTTTGGTCAAGCTGATCGGACATGGCGAGGCGATGAAGGGCCCGCGCGGCGGCAAGGATCTCGACCTCACATACTCCGCCGGCATCTGGTCCGGCCCGCGTGCCTTCGAGGAAGCCGGCATCACGCCGAAGGACATCAAATACGCCTCGATCTACGACAGCTTCACCATCACCGTCCTGATGCAGCTCGAAGACCTCGGCTTCTGCAAGAAAGGTGAGGGCGGCAAGTTCGTCGCCGACGGCAATCTGATCTCGGGCGTCGGCAAGCTGCCGTTCAACACCGATGGCGGTGGCCTCTGCAGCAACCATCCCGTCAATCGCGGCGGCATGACCAAGATCCTCGAGGCCGTGCGGCAACTGCGCGGCGAGGCGCATCCGAAGGTGCAGGTCAAGAATTGCGATCTCGCCATCGCCCACGGCACCGGCGGGCTTTTGGGTGTTCGCCACGCCGCCTCGACGGCCATTCTGGAGCGCGTGTGATGAGCGAAGCCAAGAAATATCCGGCCCCGGTGACGAACCCTGAGACAGCCGCGTTCTGGGATGCGACCAAAGAGGGCAGGTTCATGATCAAGCGCTGCACCGCGTGCGGCGAGGCGCACTATTTCCCGCGTGCGATCTGCCCGTTCTGCTACTCCGACAAGACGGTGTGGGAGGAGTCTTCGGGCGAGGGTACGATCTACACCTACAGCTTGATGCGGAAGTCGCCGACCGGCCCTTACGCGATCGGCTACGTCACGCTGAAGGAAGGCCCATCGCTCCAGACCAATTTCGTCGATTGCGATTTGACGACGTTGAAGATCGGCCAGAAGGTGAAGGTGGTGTTCAAGCCGACCGACGGCGCGCCATTGCCGTTCTTTACGCCGGCGTAGTCGCTTTCTTCCCTTCTCCCCTTGCGGGAGAAGGTGGCGCGAAGCGCCGGATGAGGGGTCTCTCTCCACCGAGAGATTGTTCGATGCGGAGCGAACCCCTCACCCAAACGAGTTTGTTGCGAGCACCTTGGAGCCCTCTCCCGCAAGGGGAGAGGGCGCATCAATGGGCGCCGCCATTCGCTGAAACTGCCGGGAGGAAACAACAAAAATGTCCGCCAGATACGACGAACTCAAAGGCCTCAAAAACCTCGGCCAGAAATATGCCTACACCGACCGCGAAGTGATGCTCTATGCCTACGGCATTGGGCTTGGCGCCGATCCGATGGACGAGAACGAGCTCGCCTTCGTCAACGAGGGCACGCTGACGCCGCGACCGCTCAAGGTGGTGCCGACTTTTGCATCCGTCGCCGCGTGGGGCGCGGGGCCTGGCGAGATGAACCTCAACCGCGTGATGGTGGTGGACGGCGAGCGCGACATCACCTTCCACCAGCCACTGCCGGTCGCCGCGCACATCACCGCCGATTCCTCCGTGGTCGAAGTCTACGACAAGGGCAAGGACAAGGGCGTGGTCATCAGCCATCAGACCGTGCTCAAGAACGAGAAGGGCGAGAAGCTGGCAACTCTGGTCGCCTCCCGCTTCGCCCGCGGCGACGGCGGCTTTGGCGGGCCGAACCTGACCCAGCCGGATCCGCACAAGAGCCCGTCCCGCGCACCCGACACGACCATCGACATCGTGACGCGTCCCGACCAGGCGCTGGTCTATCGTCTCTGCGGCGATCGCAACCCGCTGCACTCCGACCCTGAGTTCGCGAAGAAGGCCGGCTTCCCACGTCCGATCCTGCACGGCATGTGCACGTACGGCATCACCTGCCGCGGCGTGCTCCAGACCTATGCCGATTACGACGCTTCCGCCTTCCGCCAGCACGTCGCGCGGTTCTCCTCGCCGGTCTATCCCGGCGAGACCGTGACCATGGACCTCTGGAAGGACGGCAGCGTGATCTCGTTCGAAGCCAAGGTAAAGTCGCGCGGCGTCACTGTGATCAAGAACGGCAAGACGGTGCTGGGGTGATGATGCCGCTCGACGCGCTCTGAGTTATTTCGTCATGCCCGGGCTTGTCCCGGGCATCCACGTTCTTCGCGCGGTTGGCGATCAAGTTCATGGATGGCCGGGACAAGCCCGGCCATGACGGAGCAAAAGAACAAAACAGGGAGAGCCACCATGGGACTACTCGACGGCAAGGTTGCGCTGATCACCGGCGCGGGCGGGGGGCTCGGTGAGGCCTACGCAAAGCTGTTCGCGCGGGAAGGGGCCTCCGTCGTCGTCAACGACCTCGGTGGGCCCCGTGACGGCTCCGGCGCCGACACATCGATGGCGCAGCTCGTGGTGGATGCGATCAAGGCCGAAGGCGGCAAGGCGGTCGCCAACGGCGCCGACATCTCCACCATGGAAGGCGGCCAGTCGGTGTTCGACGACGCCATCAAGCATTTCGGCCGCGCCGACATCCTCGTCAACAATGCCGGCATTCTGCGCGACCAGACCTTCGCCAAGGCGTCTGAGTCCGACTGGGACAAGGTCATCAAGGTGCATCTGAAGGGCACCTTTTGTTGCACCATGCCGGTATTTCGCTGGATGCGGGAAAACGGCGGCGGCGTCATCGTCAACACCTCGTCGACCTCGGGCCTGATCGGCAATTTCGGCCAGAGCAATTACGGCGCGGCCAAGGGCGGCATCTGGGGCCTGTCCAACGTGCTGGCAATCGAGGGCCGCAAATACAACATCCGGATCTGGACGCTTGCGCCGGGCGCGCTGACCCGCATGACCGCAGACCTGCCCCGCTATAAGGAGAACCCCGGCGCGGCGCTGGGTCCGGACGGCATCGCGCCGGCCGTGCTATACATGGTCAGCGACTTGTCCGGTGACCAGACCGGCAAGGTGCTGGGCGTGTCCGGGCCCCGCGGCGTGCGCGAAATGCGGATGATGGAAATGGACGGCTGGAAGCCGCCGCACACGGGCTGGAAGGCCCAGGACATCGCCGATCATGCCAAGGAGATCTTCTTCTCCGAAGAGCAGATCAAGATGGGGGCGCGGCGGTTTTAGCCATCGACAGAGAGAAACAAGGACAACGATGAAACTTACCGCCGACGCCAAGGGCACCTTCGCAATCGCGCCGACGCCGTTCCACGATGACGGCCGGATCGACGAGCGCTCGATCGACCGCCTGACCGATTTCTACGAGGAGGTCGGCTGCGACGGCGTCACTGTGCTGGGCATCCTCGGTGAGGCCCCGAAGCTCGATGCCGCCGAGGCCGAACAGGTGGCGGTACGCTTCGTCAAGCGCGCCAAGAAGATGCAGGTGATCGTCGGCGTCTCCGCGCCGGGCTTTGCCACCATGCGCTCGCTGGCGAAGGCTTCGATGGATGCGGGCGCGGCCGGCGTCATGATCGCGCCGCCGCCGTCGTTGCGGACCGACGACCAGATCGTCGGCTATTACAAGCAGGCGGCCGAGGCCATCGGCCCCGACGTGCCCTGGGTGCTCCAGGACTATCCGCTGACCTTGTCGGTGGTGTTCACCCCGGCCGTGATCCGCAAGATCGTCACCGACAATCCGAACTGCGTGATGCTCAAGCACGAGGACTGGCCGGGGCTGGAAAAGATCTCGACGCTGCGCAATTTCCAGAAGGACGGCTCGCTGCGGCCGCTTTCGATCCTCTGCGGCAATGGCGGGCTCTTTCTGGACTTCGAGATGGAGCGCGGCGCCGACGGCGCCATGACCGGCTATGCCTTCCCCGAACTCCTGATCGACGTCGTGCGGCTTTCGAAGGAAGGCAAGCGCGACGCCGCCCATGATCTGTTCGACGCGCATCTGCCGCTGATCCGCTACGAGCAGCAGCCCGGCGCGGGCCTTGCCGTGCGCAAATACGTGCTGCAGAAGCGCGGCATCATTGCCTCCAGCGCCCAGCGCAAGCCCGGCGCCACCATCACCCCGATGGCGAAGGCGGAGGTCGATTACCTGCTGTCGCGCGTCGCCCGCGTCGACAAGCGCGCCAATCTCGGCCCGCAATCCAGCGCCGCAGGTTAGTCGAATGGCCGAGGCATCAGCATCACGCCCTGCGTCGACGATCCTCCTGCTGCGCGACGGCGTGACGGTCGACGGCAAGAGCCGCGACGAAATCGAAGTCTTCATGATGGTTCGCCATCATCAGATCGAGTTCAATTCGGGCGCGCTGGTGTTTCCTGGTGGCAGCGTCGATGCCGGCGATCAGGAGATCGTCAAGCGCTCCGACCTGTATTCGGGCGGCGAGGGGCTGAGTGAAGCGGACCGCGGATTTCGAATCGCCGCGATCCGCGAGACCTTTGAGGAAAGCGGCATCCTGCTGGCGCGGTCGAAGGATTCGGACACGCCTGTTGACGCCAGGCGCGCCGGCGAAATCGCCGATGCGCATCGCGTCGCGCTCAACGAGCACAAGGTCAGCTTCCTGAGCATTCTGGCCGATAACGGGCTCCAACTCGCGCTCGATACGCTCGTGCCTTACGCGCACTGGATCACGCCCGAGGGGATGCCAAAACGTTTCGACACATGGTTCTTCCTTGCGGCCGCGCCGCCCGACCAGCTCGGCGCACATGACGGCCGGGAATCGACCGACTCGATCTGGGTCTCGCCACGCGAGGCGGTGGAGGGCGGCGAGAGCGGCCGCTTCAAGCTGCCGTTCCCGACCACGCGCAATCTGATCCGGCTCGCCAAGCAGGGCCGCGTGAGCGCCGCGCTCGAGCACGCCCGCGGCATGTCCGTCGTGACGGTGATGCCTGTCATGACCAAGACCGAAACCGGCCGTCAGCTCCGCATTCCCCGCGAGGCCGGCTATGACGGTGAGGTGTTCGAGGTCGGGGCCATCGGCTAGGACACTTCGATACAAAGCGAAGTATCGGCGAGGGCAGACGCGCTAGGTTCCGTCCCTGACAACGGGATCGAGCGCGCGACATGGACAACCGACCGGGCAATCGGGAGGACAACAACATCGCCGTCGAGCTGGCGCTGCTGCTGGCGCTCGCAACGCTCTGGGGCGGCTCCTACACCTTCATCAAGCTCGGCGTCGCCACCATTCCTCCGATCACGCTGATCGCGGCGCGCACCACGATTGCGGGCCTGCTGCTGCTCGCGATCATGTGGGCGCGGGGCATCAGGCTGCCGACGGATGCCGCGACCTGGCAACGCTTCGCCTTCCAGGCCGTGCTCAATAGCGTGATCCCCTGGACATTGATCGCCTGGGGCGAGCGCCACGTCGATGCCGCGCTTGCGACCATCCTCAACTCGGCCGGCCCGATCTTCACCTTCCTGCTCACGGCGGTCGTGACGCGTCACGAGGCGACGACACCGCGAAAGCTGGTCGGGGTGGTCGCCGGCATGGCCGGCATCCTGCTGATCGTCGGCGTCGATGCCTTCCATAATGTTGGAAGCGGCCTCGTCGCGGAGGCCGCGATCGTTGCCGCCACCATCTGCTACGCCTGCGCCGCGATCTTCGGTCGCGGCTTCAAGGGCCTCGATCCCATGGCGCCCGCGGCCGGCTCGTTGCTGGCGGGGGCGGCGGCGCTGCTCCCGGCCTCGCTCATCGTCGAGCAGCCCTGGACGCTGTCGCCCTCGCTGAGTTCCGTGCTGGCGCTGCTCGCGCTGGCGACCTTCTCGACGGCCGCGGCCTTCGTGATCTATTTCCGCCTGATCCAGACCCTGGGCTCGGTCGGCACCACCGCGCAGGCCTATCTCCGCGTGCCGATCGGGGTTGCCATCAGCGTCGCCTTCCTCGGCGAGAGCCTGAGCCGGACCGCCTGGATCGGCCTTGCCTGCGTCGTCCTCGGCGTCGCCGCCATGACCATCCCGGCCCGGCGGCCGGCCGGCGTCAAAACGTCATAAAACCGGGGCCAAGGAGGCCGGTAGGGCTTCAACATTAAGGATATTCGGCGGCCAGACGCATGTTCCCCCGGGACTGCAATACGTCGTATATTGGAGCTCCAATGGCCCGGTCCACACATCACCAATGTCCGCCGAATTGACGCCGACCCCTGAGAAAAAGCGAACATTCTCGCTCTCCATCGGCCAGCTCACGTTCGGCAGCTTCCTTCTGGTGCTGGCGGTGATCATCGTCACCTCGACCGCGAGCGTGATCGCGATCCGGCACATCGACACGACCTTCGCCGAGTTGCAGCGGCTGCAGAGCGTCGGCGACCTCGCCGAGGACATCGACCGCCGCATGAACGAGCTGCGGCTCGCCGCGCGCGACTTCGTCACCGACCCTGGCGCCGGCATCCAGTTCAAGCAGGTGGGCGAGGCGGCTTCGACGCTCAGTGACATCCTGAAGAAGACCCGCATCGAGCTCGTGCCCGAGCAGCAGGATATGATCGACGGCGTCAGCGAGCGGCTTGCGACCTATCGCAGCGGCCTGGAGCGGATCTCGACCTTGATCGACCGCCGCGCCCAGCTGCTTGCCGGGCTGCCGCCGCTCCGCGACCAGTTCGACGCAGCTGTCTCCGGCACTGCGGACCGAGAGCTGGCGTCCCGCCTGTCGGAAGCGCAGAGCCGGATCGCGCTTGGGTTGCTTGCGCGCAACCCGTCCGCGGCCGAGCAGGCGGCGCAGAGCATGCGGGCGATGGGCGTCACTGATCCCAAGCTCAGATCGGCGGTCAACGAGTACGCCGAGGCGATCATCGCGGTCGCGGTCCGTGAACGGCAGATCGCCGACATCGACCGCGAGGTGCTGGGAACCGAGGGTCGGCTGATCGGCCGCGTCACCGAATTGCTGCGCGAGGTCAGCGCCCGGCGCGGTCACGTGCTGTCGCGCGACTTTGCCCGCACGCTGACGGAGGCGCGCTGGCAGAGCATCGTGCTCGGTACCATCGGTGTGCTGATCGGCATTCTCGCGGCCGGCTTCGTGGTGCGGCGGACGGTCCGTCCGCTCGCCCAGATCGCGCGGTCGATCCGCGCGCTCGCAGCCGGCGAGAAGAACACCTCGATCCCGTCCGCCGACCTCGACAACGAGATCGGCGACATCGCGCGGGCGGCCGAAGTGTTCCGCCGTGCGCTGGAGGAAGCCGACACGGCACGCGAGGCGGCGGTGCGCGCACTGACCGAGCAACGCCTTGCCGAAGAGAGCTACCGGAAACTGTTCGAGGGCTCGGTCGACGGCATCTATGTCACGACGCCGGCCGGCGACCTCCTCAACGCCAATCCGGCGCTGGCGCGGATGATGGGCTATGACAGCCCCAAAGACCTCATCGACAGCATCAACGACATCGCCCACACCATCTACGTCAATCCCGAGGCTCGCGTCGAATATCAGCGGCTGATGGCACGCGACGGTATGGTGCGCGAGTTCGAATACCAGGTGCGCCAGCGCGGCGGCGACATCCTGTGGCTGTCCGACAGTGCCACCGGCGTCCGCGACGAGGCGGGCAACATCGTCCGCTATGAGGGCACGCTGCGCGACATTACCGACCAGAAGCGCGCGGAAGACGCCATTGCCGAAGGACGGCGCCTGCTCCAGCAGGTCATCGACACCGTGCCAGCGGTCATCAACGTCAAGGACCGCGACCTGCGCTACGTGCTGATGAACCGTTACATGGCCGGCATCTTCGGAATCGAGCCCGGCGATGCGCTCGGCCGCACCACGGCCGACCTGATGTCGCGCTACGGCGCGGCCAAGTCCGACGAGAGCGACAAGCGCGTGCTGACGCTGCGAAAGGGCCTCGGCTTCTACGAAGAGGAGTACATTGATTCTTCCGGCCACATGCGGCAATGGCTCGTCAACAAGCTGCCGTTGCTCGATGCCGAAGGCGAGATCGAGCGGATCGTCACCGTGGCGCTCGACATCGGCGAGCGCAAGCGCGGCGAGCAGGAGATGCGGAAAGCCAAGGAATCCGCCGAGACCGCGCTGCGCAATCTGCGCGAGACCCAGGCCTCGCTGATCGAGGCGGAGAAGCTGGCGGCGCTCGGGCGCCTCGTCGCCGGCGTCGCGCACGAGGTCAACAATCCCGTCGGCATCAGCCTCACGGTCGCCTCCGCGCTGGAGCGCAAGACCGCGATGTTCACCGCCGAAGTCGAACGCGGCGAGCTGCGCCGCTCCACGCTCAACGACTTTCTCCATACCAGCCGCGACGCGTCCTCGCAGCTCGTCGCCAATCTCAATCGCGCCGCGGAGCTGATCCAGTCGTTCAAGCAGGTCGCCGCCGACCGCAACTATTCGGACCAGCGCAGCTTCGATCTCGGTGACCTCACCGAGCAGGTGGTGATGAGTCTGCGGCCCGGCCTTCGCAAGCACAATCTGACGCTCAATGTCGAGTGCCAGCCTGATCTGACCATGAACAGCTATCCCGGACCCTACGGCCAGGTGCTGACCAATCTGTTTCTCAACGCGGTGGCGCACGCCTTCCCGGACGGCCGGCCGGGGACCATCGACATCCAGGTGCGCGAGTCCGGCAAGGACAATGTCGAGATCATCTTCTCCGACAATGGCTGCGGCATGTCGCTCGACGTCCGCCGCCGTGCCTTCGATCCGTTCTTCACGACGCGGCGCGATCAGGGCGGCACCGGCCTCGGGCTGCACATCGTCTACAGCATCGTCACGAACAGGCTCGGCGGACGGCTCGATCTGGATTCCGAACCGGGCAGCGGCACACGTATCCAGATCATCCTGCCGCGCGTGGCGCCGCTCGAGCAGGCCGCGGAATAGCTCACGCGTTTTCGAGCGAAGTGGATGCCGGTCCGCGTGACGAAAATGCGTCGAAACAACAATTGAGAGCTTCAGTTCTGATTCAATCAGAACCGAAGCTCTAGTCGGCCTCTGCAAGCTTATGCAGCGTCGCGCCGAAAATCTGGCTGGCCTTGCCGACCAGCGCGGTGCCCGTCATGTCCCCGCGCGTCTCCGTGAACGTGCCGCTGACGCCGATGCCGACCGCGGCAGGCCCGCCGAACAGCGGATTGTCGTCGCCCCGCGGCGAGGTGTGACGCTGGACCAGCACCTCACCCTTGAAGGTGTTGTCCTTCACCGTGTAGCTGCCGGTGTAGTAGAGGTACGCATCGCCGCCAAGAATCTTGCCGTCGCGAAAAAGAATCACGCCGCTGCCCTTGCCGACCCGACCATCGAGCAGGTTCACGTGAATCGAATAGAGGCCGTTCTTCATAACGTCCCGAGGCCGGCCGCCATCGCCCAATGGCGTAACCGGTAGGGCATTTATGCCAAAGGGCATGCGGCCACCCAACGCGGCAGTTTGGCCGCCGACCTTGCGAGCTTGCCCGTGAGCCGTAATTGTCCCGGCTTGTCTATGACACCGCCATGACGGTCTGATCATGAAGCGAGGCCAGTCGTTGCGAATCAAGTTGGCCCGCGAAATGCATAACCATTGTTGCACTGGCCGCGGGGGGCTGGAGCAAGACAAACGTGAGCAACTGGATCGATTCCGGCGGCGAGAAGCCGCATCTGTACAGTGTGCGTCCCACGATTTGCGAAACACGACAACGGCGGATCGGCGGCGCGGCATGCTGGCGAACCGTGGCGAGCCTAGCATGCGTCCTGGCCCTGATCGCACTCGCGGCCCCCTTCGGCCACGCGCGCGACCGCGGCCAGTTCGTCAACGCCAATGCCGAATTGAAGGCCTGGTTCGACGGACTGCGAAGCGGCAAGGGGCCTTGTTGCTCCGATGCCGACGGCTCGGCGCTCTCGGACACCGACTGGGACAGCAAGGACGGGCACTATCGGGTCCGCGTCCCGCGTTATGGCTACGTGATCGACGGCCGACCGCAGGAGCTCGTCTGGGTCGAGGTGCCCGAGGAGGCCGTGATCTCGGAGCCGAGCCGGGTGGGGCGCACCATGGTCTGGCCGATCTATGGCTACATGGGCGTCGCCGTCCGCTGCTTCATGCCCGGCAGCATGACTTGAGGCACGCCGGGAGGCAACGTCGCCCGGTGAGCGGCGCGCGCCGTGTCAGGTATATTTCTTGTCGCGCTCGAGCAGCTCGATGGAGATGCCTTCGGGGCCGCGGATGAAGCAGATGCGCACGCCGGGGCGGATCGTGGTCGGTTCGCGCGTGAAAGTGACGCCCTTGGCCTTGAGCTCGGCGGCGACGGCGTCGATGTCCTTCACCGTGAGACCGAAATGGTCGAGGCCTTGATGCGGGTGCGGCGGCGGCGGGTTGACCGCATTGTCGCCCTCGAGGGGCGCAATGAAGATCCTTGCGCCGCCGAGATTCACGTCGATCCGTCCGGGCGCTTGCACGATCTCGCCACCGAGGATGTCCCGCAACCAGGCCGCCGTGGCCTCCGGATCGGGGCTGCGCAGATGGACGTGATCCCAAGTGACGACTGGCATTTCGTGTTCTCCCGACGGATCTTGATGTTGCAGCGCATGTTAGCGGGCTCGGCCCGTGACCGCCACCGCTCTTGCCGACTCGGCAGCTGCGCGGGAACCTTAGTTCGCCTTCCGGATTAAGTAAGCAGTGGCCGAATCCGTTGTCGAAACGTGCTTCCGCTGCGATCGGTGAGGCAACCATGAGCGCTGGGTTTGACCGCATCGGGTTAGGGCGTTTCGCCGGGACCGGCGAACGACTGGCGCCGGTGGTGACGATCGCGAGCGTTTCATTTGGGCGAGGCCTGCTGTGGCTGTTGGCGGCCATCATCGTCGGTTGCGGCATCTGGATGCTGCTCCCCGTCTCCAGAGGCAACAGTGCCGAACCGGTGAGGTCTGACGTGGCAGCCGTCGAGACGGCGCCTTCGCGCGATGCGGTCGCCGTGTCGCCGGCCTCCGAAGCTCAGATTCCGACAATGGCAGAACTCGGCCGGATCAGGATTTCATCTCAGACCTGGCGCCGCGGCGGCCTTGGATCGAAGGCGCTGGTGACGCTCACGCTGCGCAACGACAACGACTATGCCGTAAAGGATGTCGAGATCGTCTGCGCTTTTGCGCGGCGTGATGGCAGTCATCTCACCGACCGCACCCGCGTTCTGGCGGATCCGGTCAGCATGAAGAGCCGCAAGACTTTTGCGCGCATTCCTGTCGGCTTCGTCAACGTGAATGCCGATCAGGCGAAGTGTTCGCTTGTGGCAGCACGCCGGACCTAAGGCCGGCAGTGCCGGGTAGCGGAAAAGTTACTGTCCTGGGGGTTGGCCGAAAAACTTGGCGTCGCCATTTGAACCGAACGGCTGGGCCAGGAACTAATTAAATGATCGCCTGTTAAGGCGGAGAGCCCACGCGGGGATGCGGCGGGCGGAGCTTGGCCAATGCCCATCTTTCGGTATTTCTTCTTCGTCGGTGGAGCCTTGCTCGCACTGCTGTTCGCGGCGAACTACGTTCTGCCGACTTCGCCTGTGACGCAGGCTATCGCAACCGCAAGCAACGAACAGCCGTTGATTCGGATCCGGTCCGATCGCCACCTGCCGGAGCGTGTCGTACTCGACACCAGTCAGCCGACGCTTGCCGCCCCTGCGGCGAAGATCGCCGCCGTCGCGGCTCCCCAGCCGCCCGTGGAGAGCATGTCACCCGCTTTGGCCGAGATATCAGCCAAGGCGCGGGTCCGCGAGACGTTCGCCCAATTCACGCCGGCCGCGAAGGCCGATACCGCTGCGGTCAAGAAGACCGAGGCCAAGACGCAAATTCAGCCGCAAGTTCAGGCGCAGGCCCAGCCTCCTCAGACCCCGGCGCAGCAGCCCAAGCGCAAGGTCGCCAGAACGCATCCGGTGCCGCAGCAAGGGCGGCCGATGATGGTGATGGCGCAGCAGCCGCATTTCGGCTTCTTCAACAGCACCTGGTGAGGGCGGGTCTGACCCGTCTCGAATCGAGGCCGGAAGGGCTTTTTATTGGCCGGCCTCTCTGCTAATTCGAACCCATCCGAACGTCGCCCGGCCTGCTGGCTCGCCAGCACCTATCTGGGGCGTCTCGGTTACGGTCCAAGATCTGGGCCACGGCGCTCGTAGCTCAGCTGGATAGAGCATCGGATTTCGATTCCGAGGGTCGGGAGTTCGAATCTCTCCGAGCGCGCCACTTGCAGGGCCAGAGTTTTCTCGGATCTGGCGCGAGGCCGTGAGCCGCCTCTATTTGCCTTGGATCTTCAGCCCGTTGGGACCGACATTGATTTGCAGGCCATCGGGCTGCTTCTTCGTCTGGTAGAGATTGTAGCCGAGCACGGCCGCCGTGACGACCAGAGCACCGATGATCAGAAACAATACGTTGCGGCTGATAGACATTTTTTTCCTGAACCACTTGGTTGACGGCGAGAAAAAACCCGCGTGTGGGGCGCGGGGTGCTTCAGTGCGCCGCCGGCGCACTGCTTGGATAATGCGGTTCGAAGGAACTGGTTCCCTTGAGGCGCGCGCCGCGTCGGAAGGCCGGAGCCTATCTGGTCAGCGTGCCGTCGGACCGGCTTGCCGGCCCCGTGCCAGCGTGTCGGACGGCGCTTCGTGGAAGGTCGCGCGGTAAGCTGCGGCAAACTCCCCCAAATGGTGAAAGCCTTGGGCGCGCGCGCATGTGGCGACGTTGGCACCCCCGCCTTTGAGAAGGCGAGACCGCGTCGCCCACAATTTTTTCAGGCGAATGTATTGATGCAGGCTCATGCCACGCACCTTGCTGACGGCGCCGCCGAGCGTCCGGATCGAGACGCCAAACTCGCCGGCGAGATCGGCGGTATAGATCGGAGCAGTCGGATGTGCTGCGACGTAATCGTCGATCCGCTGCACGAGTTTGATCGACCGCTCGCCCTGGACGGAGGCACTCCGGTCCGAGAGCGAATCAATGCGAAACAGATCGTCGAGCGCGAGCAGCAGGCCTTCCTGGAGATGGGCGGCGACCTCGGTCGTTTCGAACAGGGCCGGCTGCACCGACGCGGTTCGCAGAATGTCGAGCAGGAGCTGCCGAATGTGGAGCAAAGCGGGGCGGTTCGCGACATAGGCCCGCAAGTCGTCCGCCTGATCGAACCAGCCCCGGTCGCTCATGCCGGGTGAGAAGATGATCATCGCATGATGATTGGTCCGGCGCTCGACGAAATGGCATTCATCGCTGCCGCGGAGCGCGATGAAGAAACGCGTGTCCAGATCCATGCCCTTGGAATTGACCTGAAGGTCGTCCGTCATGGGCAGGATCACCATCCCCCCGGGCATCCGATAGGCGGCGTCGAGGATGCGCGCGAACGAGCGCATCATGACGATGCGGCAGCCGGGCAGGGAGACGACAGCACGAGCCGCAGCGAAATTCCGGACGTCGAGCGGAATGCTTCTCGCATCCTCCATCGACTCGATCGGCCGAAACGCATCGACGTCGGCAAAGCCGATCAATTGAAGCGCCGAGGATGGGGCGAGGGCGTCGAACAACATGCGTGCGACCGTCTGCTGCAATATGACAATCAAATGAACGTCGGAACATCGCCATCAATGGCGAAACATCGCGCTTCAGTAAACCGGATTCCGGGCCGTAGTATTGCGGACATCATGGCATGAAGCTTGGCGGATCGATGTCGCCGTCAACGGTCCCGAGTCATCGGCTGGCCGGATGCGAGGTCGATGAAATGCAGCCGCGTCCAGGCGGGACAGGCGAAGGAGGCAAAGCTCTGCGCCTCCTGTCTCAGTTGCTTCTCCAGACGTGTCTGCACATTCATACCCGTCTGGGGACATCGAAAAACGATCAAATCGACCATCGTCGGAGAATGACGGCGTGGCGGATTGCGTCTTTGATCTAGATCAGTTTTGGAATGACTCCAGACCAACATCCTTGATCTCGCAAAAGCGAAGGGGCCCCGAAGGGCCCCTTTAGAATCACCAGCGGCGATAGCGTGGTCCGTAATAGCGAGGGCCACCGTAAAAGCGCGGTGCATATCGGGGACCGTAATAGGGCCGCGGGGCGTAGTATCCATAGTAGTTCGGGCGCCAGAAGCAGCGTCCCCAGGCGTCACAGACCATGCGGACCTGCTCGACGTCGGAGACCTGCGGCGTCGCAGGAGCAGGCGCGATGGGCATGGCAGACGCCGCCGATGATGCGACCAACGCACCGAACAGGGACGCGGCGACGAGGCCAATTCTAAGCTTCATGATGTCTTTCTCCGCTTACGCAATACAGGGATATCGAAGTTTGTTCTGATCAAATTGTGGCGGGACCGAAATGTAATGCTGATGAACAGGTCTTCAGCCCAGCCCGCCGCAGGCCTGACCTTTAGCTCCGCCAGACTATCCCAGGTTCGCGCTCTTGACCAATGCTGCGCTTGCGTTGCGCTCCGCAGGACATCGCCGCCATCCTTGATCCCGCGCAATTCGTCGGTGCAGCTTCGTCCCTAAGCTTGGCGTCGTGGCCAGCTTTCGAGCATTTCGATGAGCTGGCTAGCGAGGTGGCTTTGGAGCTGTGCAATGGACCAAATGAGAATCGACAAGGGTGACTGGCTGGTCGTGTGCGACGGGCGCAAGGCGCTTATTCGGAAAACCTCGGCGACGAGATGTTTCCGAACCTCCACACCAGGGAGGTGCACGAACAGCCCAATCCCTCGACCGGTGCGCAAGGGACCGACGCGCCGGGCAGGCTCCACGGCGCGGCCGGTAGCACGCGCAGCTCGGTGGAGCAGACTGATTGGCACGACGAGGCCGAGCGCGCCTTCCTGCGCGGCCTGGCCGGACGGCTCGATGCCGCCGTCAGCTCAGGCGAGAACCTCGGCCTTGACCATGGTGGCCTCGCCGCGTGCGCTTGGGATGATTCGCGCCGATTGTTCGGATGTGGTGCGCAAGGCACTCCAGGGCGAGGTCGGCAAGGACCTCGTCAAACTGCCGGTCTACGAGATCGAGAAGCAATTACTGCTGTCCGCGCCGCCAAATAGCGGCCCCCGCAGAGGACCCGCCTGCACCCCTCAGAAGCAGGGGTGCCGACGGCGGTCCTGGCCGACATAGGCGGCTGCGCTCTGGTAGCAATGGTTGGTCGACGGGCCGTCGTAAAAGGCGAACGTCCCGGGCGTAATGCCGGGCCCGTAATTGTGCAGATAGCTGATCGGGTAGGGCAGCGGGTTCGTGTAGTGGCGATGGTACCGGTGGTATCCCCGCGCCTCTGCGAGGCCAGGGGCAAGGATTGCGGCCGACAGGACAGCAACCGCGGCTACAAGCTTCAACTTGCTCATCTCGAATCTCCGGAACCCGCACGAATAGGTCAGCCGTTTATAGCCAGTTCGGGCGGCCGGAACACCCGTCTGCAGCCCGGAAATCGACGCCAATCCCGCAGATTCCGGGGTGGGTGTGACAGAATTGCCGGTTCTGTGGTCCGGACTTGCCCATTTTTGGCCTTTTCGAGATGCTTAACGAATTCCCCACACAAGTATGACCAAAGAGAATTAGCTCAAGACTCCTGTTGCCGGCTTCTCGGGGTTCATAGACCGGTCCATTCCTGAAGGCTTTCGCCGTCACCTCGCCATGCGCATCACGCTTCTGAGCCTGCTGTTGCTCTCGGTCGTCGCCGCCACGCCGGCGCGGGCCGAGCTGCATATTACCCGCGACCACGGCGGCTATGTCGAGGAGTACAAGGCCAAGTACAAGCGCGTCCGCGAGAAGGGCGAACGCGTCATCATCGACGGCATCTGCAACTCGGCCTGCACCCTGGTGCTCGGCATCGTGCCGATGAACAAGATCTGCGTGACGCCGCGCGCCAGCCTCGGCTTCCACCAGGCTTACTACGACAAGGCCTTCACTTTCGGCATCAAGGTCACCAGCGCGGAGGGGACGTCCGACCTGATGGCCTACTACCCCGACACGGTGAAGGACTGGATTCGCCGCAATGGCGGGCTCACCACCGACATGAAAAAGATCAAGAACGGCGTCGAGCTCTGGAAGATCATCGATCCCTGTCCGGACGAATGGTGAGCCGCTGAGCCGTCCGGTCCGTCGCAGCGCAGCATCGCCCGGACGAAATTGGCCGAAATTCGCATTGCCGCATCGGCCCCCTGTGAGGCAATGAGGGCGCCAATGAACCACAATCAAGAAGCCCTGGCCGCCCGCGCCGCGCCGATCCTGTTCGTCCTGCTCTGGAGCACGGGCTTCATCGGCACCAAATACGTCGTCAACAATGCCGATCCCTTGACCTACCTCGCGATCCGCATGGCGTTCGTGGTCGGTCTGATGGCGATCATCGTCGCGATCGCGCGACCGAAATGGCCGGATCGTATCGGCATCGCGCACAGCGCAGTCGCGGGCATTCTCGTCCATGGCTTCTATCTCGGCGGCACCGCGATCGCGATCGCGCACTCGATTCCGGCCGGGCTCTCCGCGCTCATTCCGGGCCTTCAGCCGATCCTGACCTCGACCATCGCCAACCGCTGGCTCGGGGAGAAGGTGACGCCGGTGCAATGGGCGGGGCTCGTGCTTGGCCTCGGCGGCGTGGTGCTGATCCTGCACGGCCGTCCCATGACCGGCGAAGCCGGGCTCGGCTGGCTCGCCTCGGTGGTCTCGCTGATCAGCATCACGCTCGGCACGCTCTATCAGCGCCGCTACTGCAACCACATCGACTGGCGCGCCGGCAATCTCGTGCAGTACGTGTCCGTCACGATCTTCTTCGCGATCGGCGCGTTCCTGTTCGAGGACCGCGTGGTGCACTGGACGCGCGAGTTCATGCTCGCGCTGGCCTGGCTCGCCGTGGCGCTCTCGATCGGGTCGATCGGGCTGCTGTACTGGCTGATCCGCCACGCCGCCGCCACGTCTGTTGCAAGCCTGTTCTATCTGGTGCCCGCCGTGACGGCGCTGATGGCTTATCTGCTGTTCGGAGAAAAGCTCGATGCGCTGGCGATCGCGGGCATGGTGATGTGCGCGGCCGCGGTGTTCGTGGTCAACCGACGCTTCTAGGGCCGGCGGGCCAAGCCGCTACATCCCTGACGTGCGCGGCGCGTTCGTGCTAGGGTCGGCGCATTTCAGTGCCCCTTTCACAGGTGATTTTCCATGAAGAAGGCGAGACGCGCATTGCTTGGCAGGTCCCTGAAGCCAGTCCGGATTGCCTGCATTAATTATGCAGAGGAGATGATGAGCGAGCAGGTGATGGCGCGGCTCACGGCCGCGCTGCAGAAATGCTATGACGAGCACTTCCTGCCGGTCTGGGGCTACCCCGTCGATCTCGACGTTACCCGCAAGCCGAAGCCCACTGACTGGCAGTTGGTCTATTTCGACGATGCGACCCACAAGAATTTCCTCGGGCGGCATGAATTGACGCATCGGGGACAGCCGATCTCGAAGATCTTCCTCAAGGCGCTGTCCAAGGACGATCCGGTCAGTCTGGCAGCCTCGCATGAGCTGTTCGAGATGGTGCTCGACCCTATGGCCAATCTGTGGGCCGACAAGACCCGGCACACCCAATACGCCTACGAGGTCTGCGACGCAGTGGAAGAGGACGCCTTCGTCGTCAACGATCTCCCGATGTCGAACTTCGTTTACCCGTCCTGGTTCGAACCCTTCAAGCATCCCCGCGGCACGAAGTTCGACCACATGGGATTGCTCAAGGAGCCGTTCTCGATGACCGAGGGCGGCTACGTCATCAAAAAGGTGAACGGCAGGAGATTGATCAAGCAGTTCGGCTCGCCCGAGAAGCGCCGGCGCTTCAACGCCGAGGACCGGCGCGGCCATCGCAGCGAATTTCGCGATCCGCAAGGCAAACATCACCCGGGCCGGCGCGCAGCCAAGCGGTGAGGGTAGGATATCGCTGGAGCCGTCTCCGGGCGCGTCCGCCCCCGGAGACTTGAGCGTTGCGATCAGCGCTTGGCCTTCGTGGCCTTCTTTTTCGACTTGGCAGCTTTCTTGGTGGCCTTCTTTGCTGTTTTCTTTGCTGTTTTCTTTGCTGCTTTCTTGGCCGCCTTCTTCGACGACTTCTTTGCAGCTTTCTTCGAAGTCTTCTTGGTGGCCTTCGAAGTTTTCTTCGGAGCCTTCTTGGCTTTCTTCTTGGACGCCTTCTTCGGCGCTACCTTCTTCGCAGCCTTCTTGGCGGCTTTCCTGACCTGCTTCACCGCAGTGACAGCGGCGTCCTTGGTCGCTTCCACGGCGGTGGTGATCGTGTCCATCGCCTGTTCGGTGATCGGCTTGTCGTCGTCCATATCGTCCCCCACGGTTTGCATGGAGCGGTGACGATAGCGCGTTTCATAATTGTGTCAAAGCAACGCTCAACCTTTGCGGATCTTTGCGTAGGCGGCGAGCGCGCGCTCTCGTCCCTTGGCATGATCGACGATCGGATGCGGATAGCTCTTGCCGAGCGTGATGCCGGCGCTCGCAAGCTCGATCGGTGTCGCCTGCCAGGGCTGATGGATCAGCTCGGGTGGCACATCCTTCAACTCGGGCACCCAGCGTCGCACATAGGCTCCATTCGGGTCGAACCTCTCGCCCTGGAGCACCGGATTGAACACGCGGAAATAGGGCGCCGCGTCGGCGCCGCAGCCGGCGACCCACTGCCAGTTGGCGGGATTGCTGCCGGCATCCGCATCGACCAGCGTGTCCCAGAACCAGGTTTCGCCGTCGCGCCAGTCGATCAGGAGGTGCTTGACCAGGAACGAGGCGACGACCATTCGCACCCGGTTGTGCATCACGCCAGTGTGCCAGAGCTCGCGCAGGCCGGCGTCGACGATGGGATAGCCGGTGCGGCCGCGCTGCCAGGCGGAGAGCGCCTTGGCATCGGGCTTCCATGAGAAGCCGTCGAAATTCGCTTGCAGGTTTTCGGTTGCAAGATTGGGGTGGTCGTGCAGCAGGTGCCGGCAGAACTCACGCCAGCCGAGCTCGCTCAGGAACTTGTCGACGCCGGGTCCGATCGCGGGATTTTCCTCCGCGGCGAACCGCGCGGCGTGCCAGACCTGGCGCGGGCTGAGCTCGCCGAACCTCAAATGCGGTGACAGGCGTGAGGTGCCCTCTCGGTCCGGGCGGTCGCGATCGCCGACATAGCCTTGTGCGGTGTGCTTGAGGAAGTCGCGCAGGCGAGCGCGGGCGGAAGCTTCGCCCGGGGTCCATGTCTCGCGCAGGCCGTCGGCCCAATCTGGCTTGCCAGGCTCGAGCTTCCAGGTCTCCAGCGTGTCACTGGCGACCGTCGGCGCAGGACCCAGCTCCTTCGGTGCGGGCAGGGGCTTCGGCGGATCGCCGAGCGCCAGCACGCGCCGCCAGAATGGCGTGAACACGCGCAGGCCGCGGCCTTCCTTGTTGCGGATTGCCGCGGGCGGAGCGAGCAGGTCGCCGGGGAAACTTTGCGAGTCCACGCCGAGCTTTGCCAGCGCCGCTTCGAGCTGCCGCTCAACCGCCTGATGCGGCTGTGCGATCCCGTTCCAGTAGACCGTGCGGGCTCCGCTCTCACGCGCCACCTCCGCGATCACCCTGGCTGCCGGCCCCTTGCGCAGGATCAGCGATCCGCCGCGGGTGGCAATGTCGGCGCCGAGCGCCCGCAGCGACTGCGCCAGCCACCAACGCGCCGCGGCGCCCGGCGCTCGCCCGGCCGCATCGTCCAGCACATAGAGGCAGATCACCGGCGCGCCGGTCTTCGCAGCGTTCTTGGCGGCAGCGCGGAGGGCGGGGTGGTCGGACAGGCGGAGGTCGTCGCGAAACCAGACGATGCTGGGCGGAGCGCTTGGCGTAGTCCTTAGCGTAGTTCTGGGCGTGGTCAGGGCGTCCTCGTTAACGATTTGGCAAGCATGTCGCGGGGGCGGCGATTGGAACCGCCGTTAATGTGACCGTAAGCCGCTTGCACGAATATGCAGGAATTACAGGAGTCATTCCCTTCATGTCTAATCGTGCAACGGCGAAGTTTCTGCCGCAATTCAAACTTGGCACCAAGGCGCTCCTGTGCGCGGTGTTGCTGATCGCCATGAATACGGTGCTCGTGGTTGGCGCCGGCTATTGGTCGCTCAGCTCCGCTTTCAACGATCGCGCGCTCCGCGACATCGAGGTTAGCCTGCGGACGCTGGCCCTGGCCTTTGCCGAAATCGTTCCCGATGCGAAGATCACGATGCGGGATGGCGCGGTGGCGCGCGCCGAGATTCCCAAGATGCCGGACTTTAGGGATCACGCCATCGTCGATCGCGCGGTGTCCTATGTCGGCGGCAACGCGACCCTGTTCGTGTTCGACGATGCGAGCGGGCAGTTCGTGCGGCGGTCGACCAACGTGAAGAAGGAAAATGGCGACCGCGCCGTCGGGACCCAGCTTGCCGCCGATCATCCGGCGCAGGCGCTGCTGCGTCGTGGCGAGGTCTACAAGGGCCCGGCCACCCTGTTCGGCAAGTCCTTCATGACCGCCTATTTCCCGATCGCCGACGCCAGCGGCAAGGTCGCCGGCATCCTCTATGTCGGCATCCCGATGGCCCAATTCGAGAGCATGCTGGCCCACACCATCGAAAGCATGGCGATCGCCGCCGGGCTCGCGGCGCTGCTGGTGCTGGTTCTGACCTTGCTGGTCGTCCGCCGCGTCACCAAGCCGCTCACCTCAGTGACGCGCTCGCTGACCGCGCTCGCCGAAGGCCAGAGCGACGTCGAGATCGATTGCGAGAATCGCGCCGACGAGATCGGCGAGATCGCCCGCACGGTCGCGGTGTTCAGGAGCAATTCGCAGGAGCGGGCGCGGATGCGCAGCGAGCAGGCGGCCGCTTCGGCTGCGGCCGCCGAGCAGCGCAAATCCGAGCTGCGCAATTTCGTCGAGGAGTTCCGGGGCGGTGTCGGCGGCATTCTCGACAAGGTGCTGACATCGTCAGGCGAATTCGAGCGGACGGCGCGGCAGCTCACCGACACTGCGCGCTCCACCGCCGATCTGTCGGCGCGGTCGGCCGGAGCTTCCGAAAGCGCCTCCGAGCACGTGCGTTCGGCGGCGTCGGCCTCGGACGAGCTGTCTCAATCGATCTCCGAAATCACCCGGCGGGTGCAGGAATCGAACGTCATTTCCGCTGAGGCCGTGCGGCAGGCCGAGGCGACCGATCAGCGCATCGCGCAGCTCTCCGAGGCGGGCGCGCGCATCGGCGATGTCGTCAAGCTGATCACCTCGATCGCCGAGCAGACCAACCTGCTGGCACTGAACGCGACCATCGAGGCCGCGCGCGCGGGCGATGCCGGCCGCGGTTTTGCGGTGGTGGCCCAGGAGGTCAAGACGCTCGCCGGCCAGACTGCCAAGGCGACCGACGAGATCTCGAACCAGATCGCCAGCATGCAGCTTGCGACCGAGGAATCGGTTGTCGCCATCAAGGCGATCAGCCAGACCATCGAGCGCATCAGCGGCATCGCGGGCTCGATCTCGGCGGCGGTCGAGCAGCAGAAGAGCGCGACCCAAAACATCGTCGCCAGCGTTCGCGCGGCGGTATCGGGCACGGCCGATGTCGCCGTCAACGTCCGTCAGGCCGCCGAGGGTGCGAACGAGACCGGTGAGACGTCCAGCCGGATGTTTGCCTCCGCCCAGGCGTTGTCGGGCGAGAGCCTGCACCTGAAGGCCGAGGTCGAGGGCTTCCTCGAACGCGTGCGCGCGGCGTAAGAGCTAACATCGTCGTCCCGGGCGGCGCTGACGCATCGCCCGGAATGACAGTTCCGTTATTTCGGCTGCGGCACGATCCGGATGTAGGGCTTCGGCTCCTTCCAGCCTTGCGGGTAGATCGTCTTGGCCTCGTCGTTGGAGACCGAGCCCGCGATGATGACGTCGTCACCCTGCGACCAGTCGGCCGGGGTCGCGACGCGGTGCTTGGCGGTGAGCTGGAGCGAGTCGATCACGCGGAGGATCTCCTGGAAGTTCCGACCCGTCGTCATCGGATAGACCAGCACCAGCTTGATCTTCTTGTCCGGCCCGATGATGAAGACGTTGCGGACCGTCTGGTTGTCGGCGGCCGTGCGGGTGAGGGGATCGCCCGAAATCGCGGCCGGCAGCATGCCGTAGAGCTTGGAGACGTTGTAATCGGTGTCGCCGATCATCGGATAGTTCGGGGCCGCGCCTTGCGTCTCCTTGATGTCCTCCGACCATTTGGAATGGCGGTCGACCGGATCAACCGAGAGGCCCATCAGCTTGACGCCGCGCTTGTCGAATTCCGGCTTCAGCTTGGCCAGCGCGCCGAGCTCGGTCGTGCAAACCGGTGTGAAGTCCTTCGGGTGCGAGAACAGCAGCGCCCAGCTATTGCCGATCCAGTCGTGGAACTTGATCTTCCCTTCGGTGGTCTCGGCTTCGAAGTCGGGGGCGGTGGTGCCAATCGGAAGTGTCATGGTTCTACCTCATGTTATTGAATTTACTTGCGAATTCATCTTTGACCGTCGCGGGCATTATAGGGTCTCCGCGATCCCAAGTGAACGCTAACTGAACCGCTTCAAGTAAAATGTGAATTCCTTCTTTGAAGGCCTGATTTCCTAGCACCTTTTTGTTACAGCCGCGCCCGCGGCGAAACATCTCCACCGGGGCTATACGGGCGTGATTGCCCCGAGAAAGCCTTTTATGACTTCCATCACGCTCGCCCGGCGCTTGCCAGAACCAAAATGGTCCTGACAGCGACCAATTGGCAACTATCTCAAAGAGTCGCGATCCCGGTACCGAATCATTAACCACCCCTTTACGCCGGCATGAAATTGCTGGCCGATCAGAAGAAATCTGGAAGTGAACTATGTCTGCCGCTGCGCATAAGTCTGCTGAGTCACCGTCCCTCGAACCATCCTGCCGCGATACCTCGGCCCATGCACTGACCATCGTGCGCGACGGCGTGATCACGGGCGAAGGCCCGACCACCAAGGGAAGGGTGCACTTCTCCCGCTCGCTCGATGCCGATGACACCGCCTGGTGCGCCCGCATCCTCACCGCCACGGCCGTCAACGACCAGCCGGTCAGCCGCACTGAGGCCGAAGTGCTGTTCGAGATCAACGAAGCCGCCACCGAGCGCACCGATGGCGGCCGGTTCGACGACCTGCTCGCCAAGGCGGTAGCTCATTATGCGGCGAGCGCCTCCGGCCTGAAGGTGCCGCCGCGCAGCGTGGCGCTGTCGGCCGAGTCCGACATCGAGAGCTGGGCGCCGTCCTATGCCTCCAAGGTCAACAGCGAAATGCTGGAGTGGATCGCCGGCCAGATGCGCGGCAAGCGCCAGAACAACCGTCGCCTGATGGCGATGGTGGCGACCTTCCTGGGCGCCACCGCGCTGCCTCTGGCGGGCCAATTGCCGAACGTGTTCGACATCGGCATGTAAGATTTTGGGCATGTAAAATTCTGCGCCTTTCACGAAGGACGCATTTGAACGGCGGGGTTATTTCCCCGCCGTTTTTTGTTTGCCGGCGTCCGGCTCCAGCCCGAGCGTGCGGCCGGGGAAGCCGGCCGTGTCGAAATAGCGCTGGCTGCCGACGCGCTGGAAGTTCAGCACGGTCTGCAGGCCGTTCTCGGACTTCTTCGACTTCTCGACCCCCTTGTAGGCCTTCGGCACGATGCCGTTGGACAACGCCTCCGACATCACGCGGCCGACGAGACCGCCGTTCTGAGAAGCGCGCAGACCGAGGAGCTGAGCGGCCGTCATGCCGACGTCGGCATTGCTGACCGGGATCTCGCTGACATACCCGGCTTTGAAGTCCGGACCGATCGCGGCCATGAAGTTCATGGTGTCGCCGCGGCTGAAGCTGCCATGCATGCCCTGGCCCTGGCGCAGCACGGTGTCGGCGACCTGCACCGAGCAGTTGGTCGGCGCCTCGCCGCAATCGCTGGCATAGGAGCGGAAGTTGACCACGATCGCCGGCGTCGGCGTCGCCGCCTTGCCGCGCAGGTTGATGCTCGACAGCGGCAGCGTGCCGGGGAAGCGGCCGAGCGAGTCATCGACGAACAGGCCGGAGACGTAATCCTGCTCAAGCAGCAGCTTGACGGTCTTGGCCGCCAGCTTCTTGTCTTTGGTCGGCAAATAGATCAGGTCAGAGCCGCCATTGGTGGCGACGACGAGATCGGGCTTTTCCGGATCCTTGCCGAGCACGCCGTTGCCGGCCTTGGGATGCTTGTTGCCCTCGACCTTGGCGTTCTTGTCGTTGGGATCGAACAGCGGCAGGTCGAGCGCCTTCGCCAGATCGAGCGCCAGAAAACCCATCGGCAAAAAGTCCTTCGGCGTGTCGTCATAACTGACCTTGGCCGAGGGGCTGGTCTTGCTTTCCTTGGAGATGGTCGAGAAGCCGTGGTCGGCCTGGACCATGATGTTGGTGGTGGCGGCAAGGCCGAGCTCGTCCAGCGCCTTGCGGAGCTGGGCGAGGTTGTTGTCGGCATTCTTGATGCCGGCCATCGAGGTCGGCCCGTTGATGCCGGGCATGATCTGGTTGAGGCTGTCGCCGGTGTTGTGCTGACTGCCATCGGGGTCGCGCGACCAGAACACCAGCACGAACGGCTTGTTGCGCGCCTTGAACATCGGCAGCACGACCTTGGCCGCGACGTCGGCGAAATAGGCCTGCTGCGCGACGTTGGCCGCCGTGGTGCCGGGCGTCTTGGCATCGCCCGCCTTGGAGTTGTCGCCGCGCGGCGGCGTGGCGAGGGGCAGGCCGGCCTTGGTGAGAGCGGCCTTGACCTCGTCCGACAGCGCCACGCCGTTCTTGCCGCCGGTCGCATCGTCGAACACGACCGAATGCAGGCCGGCCTTTTCGGGCTTGTCGGTGTGGTCGAACTGATAGGTCGGACCATGCTTGCCGAGCGCGGCGGTGCTGTAGCCCTTGTCGCGGGCCAATTTCAGGATCGTGTCCTCGTTGAGGTAGTCGCCCTTGAAATGCTCGTCGATGTCGCCAAGCACGGCGTCGTTCTCGATGAAGGGGACCACGGTGTCGCCGGCGGGTACCGAGGTGTAGTTGGTCCAGATCGTATTGGAGAACACGCCGGTATCGCCGAGATAATGGCCGGTCGACATCGCCGAGCCGTTGGCCATGGTGAAGGTCGGGAACAGCGAATGCGAATTCTTGAAGTTGACGCCCTTGTCGCGGATTTCGGCCATTGCGGGGGCGGTCTCAGGCGTGACCTTCAGCGCCCGCAGACCGTCCGGAATGAACAGGATCAGGTTACGGGGCGTGTTGTTCTCTGCGGAGGCAGGTCCGGTCGAAAATCCTGCGGACAACACTGTCAGTCCGGCTGACAGCAACACCAGCGAACGGCGCATCAAAATCTCTCCCTGCGAGGCGGCTTGGCCGCCAACCGCGGCCCCCGGCTTCATTTAGTTTCGCTGCATGACGGTTTTGTTACAAGAGCGGAGCGCCATGTAAAGAAGGACAGGGGCCCCGCTCTGCGCGGCGTCCGGCGGCACGAGATCGCGGTGTCGGCACGCGCTGCTTCAGCATCGTTATTGCGAGCGCAGCGAAGCAATCCAGAATCTTTCCCCGGCGGCAGACTGGATTGCTTCGCTGCGCTCGCAATGACGGAGTGAGTGGCTGGCAGCGTCGCGCTTCGATTCGCATTCCGAGTGGCAGACACACCTTCGCCCTCTCGCGGCGCATTTCGCCCGAGCTTTGCTTGGTCGCCTCACCCTCAAAATGAAAGAGGGCGCAGGGAAGACCGGGTGCCGGCTGGCACCCGCGGTCCACTGTGCGAGATTGTCGTAAGAACAATGCACAGCGGCATACAGGTGAAGCCCAACATCCGGCCTTCCCTGCGCAGTGGCTTTACGGCTTATGTCGTGCTCTCCCCGGGGAGCGATGCACTATTGCCCCCGTCGCCTTGCGGATGGCTGATGCGTGTGCCCGGTTGGGCAACCCACATCACCGCAACGGTTGACGCACAGACCCCGGGCGTCAGGACCACACGATTTTGCCGTACGCCGATCGCACCGGTCGTGTGCGCGACGCCTTCGCTCACGGTTAGCCGCCCTGCGAAGCCATTCGCGCCGATGTGACTAACGTCCACCGCCGTCCGGCCCGCGTTCGTGACGATCGCGATACGCCCCTCTTCCTTGGGCCGGGTTGAGAAATTCCTAACAAAAATCCGAATTCTAATAAAGAGAAATATTTTGTCGCCGTTGCGTTGACCCCGGACTTGGGTGTTTCGCCAGAAATGACGCAAGGGATTGTGGCCGAGCGGTCAATCCGGTGCCGTCGGCACCGGCGTATTCTGAGCGACCGCCTTGGCCGGCGCGGCCGTCGTGGAATTGCGGCCGCCATTGGCCAGGTTGCGGCGAAGCGATGGCGGCGCCGCCCGCAGGGCAAAGATGATCGCGATCTGGGTCCGGTTCTGAAGGCGGTATTTGCGCATGATGTTGCCGATATGCGCCCGCACCGTGTTCTCCGAGATCTTGAGCTCGTACGCGATGTTCTTGTTCTGCATTCCGCGTGCGATCAGCATCATCAGGTCCCGCTCGCGCGGCGTTGGTGTGATCGAATGTTTCGGATCCCGACTCATAACTGCTCCTTCGTGGCCTTTGGTCGATGCGAACACCCCAGAATGTTCTCACTCCGTCTTGAGTGCCTCGATCGGGCTGAGCTTGGATGCCTTGCGGGCGGGATAAAAGCCGAAGATCAGGCCGGTCGCGATCGAGAAGGCGAGGGCAAGGCCGATCGCCTGACCGTCGATCGAGGTGATCCATCCTGCCATGCGAGCGACCGTCATCGAGAGCGTGACGCCGGCACCGACGCCGATCGCGCCGCCGAGCAGGCAGAGCACGAGGGCCTCGCAGAGAAACTGAAGACGGATGTCCCGCATCCGCCCGCCAAGCGCGCGGCGGATTCCGATCTCGCGCGTGCGCTCGGTGACCGAAACGATCATGACGTTCATGATGCTGATGCCGCCAACGAGCAGCGAGACCGAGGCGATGGCGACGAGCAGGAGCGCGACGGTGCGGATCGCTCCCTGCTGCGCTTCCATGGCGGCGGCCGGATCCTGGACCTTGAAGTCGTCCTCCTGGCCAGCGGGAATACGGTGGCGCTGCCGCAGCAGGTTTTCGATCTCCGTTCGCGCCCCCGCCATCTGTCCGTCCGCGGCCACCTTGGCGATGATATAGGCGACCGAATCCCGGTTGATGTTGCTTGCGCTGCCGAGGAAGCGCAGCTTGGCCGTGGTGAGCGGCACGAAGGCGACGTCGTCCTGCGCCGGTCCCTTGCGATCGAGAACGCCGACCACTTCGAGCGGCACCTTCATGATCCTGATCTGTGCGCCGATCGGGTCTTCGCCGGGCGCGAACAGCTCATGCGCCACCGTGCTGCCGAGGATCACGACCTTGCCGGCTGCTGCCTCCTCGCTGCCGGAAAAATAGCGGCCGGTCGCAAGCTGCCAGTCGCGCACCATGAAGTGCCCGGTCGTCGTCCCGTTGATGGTCGTGTTCCAGTTCTTGCTCTCGTGAATGACCTGGGCCGTTCCTGCAATCGAACCGGCCGCTGCCTGGATCTCGGGGATCTGCTCGAGGATCGCCTGCACGTCGCTCTCGGTCATGGTCAGCTTGCTGCCATCCTTGAGACGCACGCCGCCCCGGTAGACCGCGCCGGGGTTGATCATCAGCACGTTGGCGCCGATTGACCGGATCTGCTCCTGTAGGCGAAGCTGCGCGCCGGATCCGATCGCAAACACCGTCACGATCGAGGCGACGCCGATCACGATGCCGAGCATGGTGAGGATGCTGCGCAACGGATTCAGGCGCAAGGCGTGCAAAGCGATCTGAAAGCCCTGGAGCATGGTCATGGCGCAGCGTTCCGTTTCGGCAGGATCGGGACCAGCGTTTCGTCCGCGACGAGCTCGCCGTCGTGCAGGCGGATCGTGCGCCGGCACTGGGTCGCGATGCCGGGGTCATGCGTGATCATCACGATGGTCTGGCCGGTCCGGTTCAGCGCGGCGAACAGGGCCAGTATCTCGGCGCCGGTACGGCTATCGAGCGCGCCAGTCGGCTCGTCGGCGAGCACGATCAGCGGGGAGGCGATCAGGGCGCGCGCGATCGCGACGCGCTGCTGCTCACCGCCCGAAAGCTGTCGCGGGAAGTGGTGGGCCCGGTGCACCATGCCGACGGCCTCCAGGCTCTGCTCGGCGCGGGCCAGACGCTCCTTGCGGCTGATGCCGCAATAGACCAGCGGCAGCGCGACGTTCTCAATCGCATTGTGGCGAGCGAGCAGATTGTAGGACTGGAACACGAAGCCGATGCTGCGGGCGCGCAGGGACGACCGGTGGTTTTCCGAGAGATCGGCGACGTCGGCTCCCTCGAGATAGAGCGCGCCCTCGCTCGGCAGGTCGAGCAGCCCGATCATGTTCATCAGCGTCGATTTTCCGGAGCCCGAGGGTCCCATCACGGCGACGATCTCGCCTCGTTCGATGTCGAAGCTGACATTGCGCACCGCAGTCACCGCTACTCCGTCGGCGCGATAGGTCCTGGAGACCGACTGCAGGCTGATGAGGGGCGGGAGGGCCGTCATGATCCGAACCTGATGCCGAGAAATTCCATGCCGGCCGGCCGGATGGCCTGACCCACGGCGACCTGGCTGCCCTCGACGAGGTCTCCGCTCCTGAGTGCGACGTGTTCGGTGCCGGCCGCGCCGACGGTTACCGGAATACGCCGGAGTGAGCCGCTGGCGGTGCGCGCCCACACGGCGCTGCGCGCCGCGGCGTCCGGCCGCGTGCCGGAGGGCTGGAAGCGCAACGCGGCAAGCGGCACTTTCAGCACGTCGTCCTGCCGCTCGATCACGATTTTCACCAGCGCCGTCATGCCGGGCAGCAACGCGCCGTCGAGATTGGAGGTGGCCAGGACGACGGTGTAGGTCACGACGTGCTGCTGGTTCTGCGGTGCCTTGCGCACCTGCCGCACCACCGCCTCGAAGCGACGGTCCGGGTAGGCATCCACCGCGAAATGCGCGCGCTGGTCGGGGGCGATGCGCCCGATATCGGCTTCGTCGACCTGCGCGTGGATTTCCATGTCCTCCAGTCGATGCGCGACCACAAACGTGGTGCGCGATTCCAGTCCGACCGCGAGGGTCTGGCCCTCGTTGACGAACCTGCCGACGACGACGCCATCGATCGGCGAGCGGATCACGGTGCGGTCGAGATCGGCCTGGGCCGCAGCGAGAACGGCCGCCTTTTCCGGCACGGCCATGCGTGCCTGCTGCAATTCCGCCTCGATCCGGCGGACGTCGGCCTGCGCCCCATCCACCGCATAGGAGTTGAGGGACATCAGAACCTCGGCCTCGCGTTCCTGGGCCAGACGTGCGGTGAACTCCGTCTGCGCGTCGTCGACCGTCGTCGTGGCCACCACGTTTTGCGACTGGAGCGCTTGCTTCCGCTGCAAGGTCTTCTGCGCCGAGCTCTTGACCGCCTGGGCGCTCTCGAGCTTGGCAGCGAGCACGTCCCGGCTACCCCTTGCGTTTTGCAGATCGATCCTGGTGCGATCGAGCTTGGCCCGTGCGACGTCGACCAGAGAATTGGCAACGGCCAGAGAGGCCCGGGCTTCGTCGACCTTGGCCGCAAAGCTGCGCGGATCGATCAGGGCGAGCGGCTGATCCTTGCTGACCGTGTCGTTGAAATCGACATAGACCCGGGCGAGCTGCCCGGACAGCTGGGAACCCACCTCGATCGTCTTGACCGGCTGCAGGGCTCCGGTGACGGTGATGGTCTGCTCGATGCTGCCGCGCTGGATTGAGGCGAAGCGGAATACGGGGGCGTCCGATCCGAAGCTCCGTGCTTCCAGCCCCACGGGTCTGAGCAGCCGTTGGCTCGATGCGTAGGCGAGGGCCGCCTTCTGCGCCGCGGCCCCGGCCGCGTCGGTGATGACGGCCGGCCCCGCGGCGTAGACCGCGGCGAGGCCACATGCAGTTCCGAGCAAGGCAATAACTGGCACAAATCGCATATCAAAAACCCGCCTCTTGAAATGGCATCGTTGGCGGCAAAGGCAGAGATCGCGCTATGGTTGTAAACCCGCTATGGTTGTAAATCTTGAAAAACGCAGGCGATCGTCAGTGTGTCGCCGCTGCCGGGGCGACGGTCGGGTGCGCTTGATGATCCAGAAGTAAAGTCCGCGGGTGCTATTTTTCACGACTTGCCCGAAATGCATACGGAGCGTATCGATATGACGCGCGCGGTATCGAACTCGACAAGCTGACTGAACGTCTCGTCTGCTCTGGCCGAAGCGGCCAGCGCCCGGCGTTCAAGTCGGCACGTGGGTGGCGACGCCATGACGCACTCGGCGATACCGAAGTTCCCACGCCAGATCGTCGCGTTTCCGGTCGTCGCATTCCCAATCGCAGCATTGCCGATTTCGCGCCTCGCCATGATGCCGCAGGTCGCGAGGGCGCATCCCCGCAATCACGAAACCCGATGTGTGAACACCTTCACTCGTATTGAACGGGTGTTGGGCCTAAGACGTCGAAGCGGCGGATCGGAGCGACTCGCTCGATCCCCGCGAATTCATCCGAGCACCTTGATCTCGCTTGCAAGAAGAATGGATGGCTCGTTGCTTGTTCATCGAGCCCCAATCCGGGGAGCCCGTTTCCATGAGTTCAGGTCAAGCCACAGTTTATGTCATTGACGACGAGATCCAGATTCGAACCGCGATAGGAAGTCTCTGCGAGGAGACCGGGCATCAGGTGAAATTGTTTGCGTCGACCGACGAGTTTCTCGGGGAGACTATTTCCGGCGGGCCTTCATGCCTTGTGCTCGACGTCCGCTTTCCCGGCACGGCGCCGACCGGCCTCGAGCTTCAGCGCCGGCTCGCCGAGACGGGCGTGCTTATCCCGATCGTCTTCATCAGCGGCCATTCCGACGTCCGCGTCTCGGTCGAGGCCATGAAGCGCGGCGCAGTCGAGTTTCTTCCAAAACCCTTTCGCGAACAGGAGATCCTCGACGCGATCAGGCACGGCATCGAGCGCGACCGCAGGCGGCTCGAACGCGAAGATAGCGTGCGCGAAGCGCGCCAGCGCGTCGAGACGCTGACGGCGAGGGAGCGGGAGATCATGCTGTTGATGGCCGAAGGTCTCGTCGCCAAGCAGATCGCGGCGAGGCTCGGGGTGAGCGAAGTGACGGCCAAGGTCCATCGCACCAGGATGATGCGAAAACTGGAGCTTCGCTCGCCGATCGAGGTGGTGCGGTTGGTCGACAGCATGGGATGCGAAGAAGAGACGACACGAACCGGCACGGGACAACCGTACAGCTAGTGCCGCAGGCACCAAGGCGCCGCGCAACGTCTAGTCCGTACCGATTAGCATGAACTGCAGTCTGTCGCACGCAGCACGATCGGTTCAAAGTCGGTCCTGCGATGTCGGCCTCCTCCAAGACGGCATCCGAACCCAGTCAGAGATCTTAGCCAGAAAGGATATTCCATGCGCAAATTGTTTTTTGCTTCCGTTGCCGTGCTCGCCCTCTCCTCCGCCGCGCAGGCCGCCAACACTGCGACCACGGTGCAAGTGGGCGTCGTGAACGGTTCCAGCGTCTCGCAGCAGGGCCTCACCAACGACAGCTCGTCGACCAGCCAGCTCGGCATCATCAACAGCGCGACCACGATGCAGGGCACCAGCGCGGCCTCGCTCAACAACGGCAGCACGGTCAACCAGGTTGGCGTGCAGAACTCGGCGACGACCGGCCAAGTGGCGTTCGGCAACAACGGCAGCGCGATTACCCAGAACTCGTTCGGGCCTGCCGCGCTTCAGAACAACGCCGCCGCCGTCGGACAGCTCAGCGTGTTCGGCGTCAACAGCAGCACCGTCTCGCAGACGGCGCACTAAGCCAGCCCCGTTTGGCCGGACGCGTCATCTGCGGCGCGTCCGCGCCATCCTTGAAAGCACCGCCTCGGGCGGGACGACTCGGTGAGAGCTTGTCCGCCGACTTTCGCGGAGGAAATGTCATGCATCAAAAATATCTCGTTGCCACGATCGTCGCGTTCGGCTTGCTGACCGCTGTCGATGCCCAGGCCGGCAACTCGGCCAGCGTGCTGCAATTCGGCACCACCAACAACTCCTTCATCTCGCAGAGTGGCGGCACCAACAACAGCGCCACCACGATGCAATTCGGCGCCACCAATACTGCGACCACCCTGCAGACGGGCTCGCTCCTGACCGTCAACACCTCAGTGATCGGGCAGGGCGGCACCACCGCGACGGCGTCCAACACCGCGTTACTCGGCCAGGCCGGTGGCTCCAATTCGAGCCTGATCGGCCAGATCGGCGCGAACAACGCGGCGGCCGTCGGACAGCTCGGAATCCTGAACGGCTCGACGATTTTGCAGCAAACTCCGTGATCGCAAATCCATTTTCAGTCGCGAGGCATGTCATGAGACATTTTTCCGGCGCCGCCTGCGGCGCGTTTCTCACCTTGTGTTGCATAGGCGCCGGATCGGCCGGTGCCCAGACCGCCGACATCAAGACCATCGTGTCGCTCGGCGGCCCGCCGGTCGTGCTGAACCAGAACAGTCAATTCAACATGGCCGGCGTGTTCATGATAGGCGGCAGCACCAGCGCGACCGTCGCTCAAAACGGCACGAACAACGCGACCGGAATCCTGCAATTCGGCGGGACGACGTCGGCATCGGTCGGGCAGGCGGGCGTGAACAATGTCGCGTTTGTCGGCCAGGCCGGCCAGTCGACCAGCAGTTTCCTGTCCCAGTTCGGTGCGTTCAACTCGGCGACTGTTGTCCAGAATAGCCATTGAGCCGGGCGCGACCTCAGCGTCGTCAGAAATGTAATGGGGGCAAGGCAATGATATGCGGTAGACTGCTCCTGGCATTGGCGGCATTGCTCGCCGCCGTCAGCGTCGCGTCCGAGGCATCCGCCGGATCCGTCCAGCGGGGCGTGACGAACCGCAACGTGAGCATCGAAACGATCGTGCAATTCGGCAACGACGTCCAGCCGGTCACGATCGAGGAGAACAGCAGCATCAATATTGCGCGTGTCATCCAGATCGGTGGCACGGGAACGGTCGATGCGACGATCATCCAGAACGGCACGCGAAACTATGTCGATGTGATCCAGGTGGGTGGCACCACCAATTTGGCGATCGGTCAGTCGGGTGTGAGCAACATCGCCGATATCACTCAGGTCGGCAATTCCACCAATGTCCTCCTGCTCCAGATCGGCGATATGAACACGGGAACGGTGCGACAATTCGGGCGCTTCAACTGGTTGTCGATATTTCAGTTCAGCCGGTGATCAGAAGGTGAGGTGCAATATGAGGTTCATCGTACTTGCAGCAGGAATGAGCATCATGATGGCAATGGCAGCGGGGCCGGCCGGAGCCGGCGAGTCAGGTGACGGCCACACCACAATGGTTCAGGACGAGAACGGCACGTCCGTCATTACCCAGAGCGGCGATCCGGCGCAGGCCGAGGTCAAGATCGAGAAGGAGCCTGGGCGTACCACGGTCTATCGCCGCAGCGGCGGCAACACCGCCATCGTGACGCAGAGCACCCGAAATGCGCAGGACATGCTGGACTGGCTGCGCAAGCAGCAGGGCCGCTGACGCACGAAGGCCCATCGTCCGCGTTGGACGATGGGCCTCATCGTGAGCGGGCGTTACCAGCTGCGATAGACGCCGGTCAGGGTGCCGTTGTTGTTGCCCTCCGGGCCGACATCGCCCTGCGTCGAGCTCGGCGCCGGATGGTTGGTGCCGTTGAGCGCACCGTAGGGTCTGGCCACATCGGGATAGTACGCGCGTGGCTGAACCGGTTGGTAAGCGGGGGCGGTGCGATCCCAATCCGCGCGGGATCCGTTCCAATCATAGCCCTGGGCCGAGGCGGCCGTCGTGCCCGCGACGAGGGAAGCCGTGATCAGGCAGAGGAGTTTCGATTTGTTCTGCATTGGAGATGCTCCTTGCTGGTGTCGGGAGCCAACGACCGCAGTGCGGGAGCGTTCCGGGTGTTGTCGGCCGAAGCGATCAACTCCGATCAACTGGTTATGAAGTCCGTTTCCCGGGAACACGAGCGACATCAGCCGGAATCCCGGGCGTCTTGCCGCAGCTTGTTCCCTGTTCATCCCGTGCCTTAACCAATAATTAATTATACGTTTGCGAGTGGGCGACAGCCCGGCCTAGCGTGCGGTGGGGAGCCGCTATTCGCGAAGCCAAACGAGTTGGTGCGTATCATGATGTCGAGATCATTTGGGGCGTTGCTCGCCTCGCTCAGCGCAGCCGCGCTGCTCCTTGCCCCCAGCGCCGGTTTTGCCAGGCCCGGCGGCACCGTCGCACATGCCGCCACGCCTTCCGGTCCGGCGGCGCGTCCGCCCATTGCGCCGGGCGCCAGGTTCCGTGGCCGCAACACGCCTTGGGTGTACTGGCCGGGCGGCGGCGGGTTCTACTATGACAATGCAGGCTACGGCCAGCCTTTCGCCGAGACCCCACAACCCGTCTCCAACGACGTGCGCTACACCTATACGTACGACGTTCCCTGGGATTGGACGCATCGCTTCCCGCCGAACGTGGTGCCGTCCGACCGGCCCTACGTGCCGAGCTGTCCGACGGAGCAGGTGACTGTGCCCGGCCGCGGCGGCGGCGAGCACACCGTCAACATCATGCGCTGCTACTGAGCTAGCCCAGCTCGAAACTGGTCACGCCGAAGACGCGGTCGGTCCGCAGCGGCGCGATCGGCCCCGTGTACATCCGCGCCGTCTCGAACACCGGCTTCAGCCCGAGTGATTCCACAAGCGCAATCGCCTCGCGATTGACGGCGGGGACGTCGAGGAAGATCTCGCCGCCGTTTGCGCTTTCCAGCAAGGCCTGCACGATCGCTTCCGCCGCCGCGCGGTCGTCGGCGACGAGCGGGCCGATCTTGCGGCCGATCCGGCACGGCCGGATCACGCCCCATGCAGCGAGCTTGCCGTCGCGCAGCAGCGCGCGCCCGACATGTCCTGATGTGCCGATCCAGGCACGCAGGAAGGCACTGCGCGGAGCGGAAAAACCGTTGCATCGTCGGCTTCAACGAGCGCGAGCGGGATCGTGTCGAGCGCAACGACATCGGCGGGCGGCCTCGATGGCGCGGCGACGAAGCCGCCATAGCGGACATTGGCGTGAGCAAGCTGGAAGCCGGACTTTCTGTAATTGTCCTGCTGTGCTACGACGCCGTCGAGGCCGATCACGCGAGCGCCCGCATGCGCGATCGCCGCGTTCCACATGCGCAGGCCGTGGCCTCTGTCGCGAAAACCCGATCGCACGATGTAGAAGCCGAGAAACGCGAAGCGATCGTCGTAGTTGACGCAGGAGACGGTCGCGACCGGCTCGCCGTCGATCTCGCCGACGAAGAAGCCCTTCGCGTCCGGGATCGCGAAACAGGCGGCGTCGGAGAGGCCCGGATTCCAGCCCTCGGCCGCGGCCCAGTCGACGGCGATGGCGATCTCCTCGGGGCGCAAATTGCGGATCTCCAAATCGCTCATCTTTCAAGTCGCCTTCGACGGTGGACCTTCCGGCCGGTCCGGCGGTAGAAGGCCTCATGATAGGCCGGGCCCACGGCTCGCCTCCACGATATCAAAGGATGATCGCTCATGGCAGCAGAGATGGCAGCAGAGAAGGTCGCACTCGTGATCGCCGGCGGCAGCGGCATGGGGGCTGGGGCTGCGCGCCGGCTCGCAGCCGACGGCTTTCGCGTCGCCATCCTGTCCTCCTCCGGCAAGGGCGAGGCGCTGGCAGCCGAGCTCGGCGGGTTGGGGGTCACCGGTTCCAACAAATCGAACGACGATCTGAAGCGGCTTGTCGATGGCGCGATGGCCAAATGGGGACGCATCGACGCGCTCGTCAACAGCGCGGGCCATGGGCCCCGGGCGGCGATCACGGAGATCACCGACGAGCAGTGGCACACCGGCCTCGACACCTATCTGCTCAACGTGATCCGTCCTACCCGGCTGGTGATGCCAATCATGCAAACGCAAAAGGGCGGAGCCATCATCAACATCTCGACCGCCTGGGCGTTCGAGCCGAGCGCGATGTTTCCGACCTCTGCGGTGTTCCGCGCTGGCCTCGCCGCCTTCACGAAGATCTTCACCGACACCCATGCCGCCGACAACATCCGGATGAACAATGTGCTGCCGGGCTGGATCGACAGCCTGCCGCAGCTGGATGCACGCCGCGACAGCGTGCCGATGCGGCGCTACGGCAAGGTCGAGGAGATCGCCGCGACGATCTCGTTCCTGGCGTCCGACGGCGCGGCCTATATCACGGGACAGAACATCCGCGTCGACGGCGGACTGACGCGTTCGGTCTGAGACGCGGAGCGTCGGATCGCGCGCGGGTTGTCGCGATGCGACAGTGGTGTGCGTCGCGCGTCACGGAGGAGGGATGACGCGTGGCCCTCCAGTCACACCCGTCACGCGTTCGCGTGCCGCACGGCTCACGCTACGTCACAGTCCCTATGAACTTCGCCGCAGCCCAGGACGGCGAGGGACCGGCAGCCTATGCCCAATCTGCGCCGGACAACTTCCGCCCGCGCATTCGAAACGCGAGATCAATCGCGCGGGGCAAGGAGACTGGAATGAAGAAGTTTTTGCTGGCGGTTGCCGCGGTTGTTTTGGGCTCCGCATCCGTGCAGGCGGCCGACCTCGCGGCGCACTACACCAAGGCGCCGATGATGGCGACGGCCTACAGCTGGACCGGCTTTTACGTCGGCGGCAATGTCGGCGGGCAATGGGGCAGCGCCGATCCGGCCACCTCGACCGCGTTCGATCCTGCCGGCTATTTCGCGGACACCAGTGTTACCGCGATTGCTGCAGTCGGCGCCCAGCGTGTCAACAGCTCCAGCGTCACCGGCGGTCTTACCGCCGGCTATAACTGGCAACTCAACAACGCCGTGCTCGGCCTGGAAGGCGATATCAACTATTTCGGCTTGAAGGGCAGTGCATCCGGCTCGGCGCTCTATCCCTGCTGCGCCCCGACCGGCTTCACCGTGTCCTCGCAGGTCTCGGCCGACTGGCTCGCCACCATCCGCGGCCGCATCGGCTTCCTCGCGGCTCCGACTTGGCTGCTCTACGCCACCGGCGGTGCGGCGATCGCCGAGGTGAAGGGCAATTTCAACTTCGTGGACACGTTCGCTGCGGCGACGGAGTCGGCCGCGTTCCGCGACACACGCCTCGGCTGGACCGCAGGTGTCGGCACCGAATATGCCTTCGGCGGCGGCTGGTCGCTCAAGGCGGAATATCTCTACGTCGACCTCGGACGCAGCACCGTGACCAGCACCAATCTGCTTGGCGGCGCGTTTCCGACCAACGTCTTCACCCACTCGGTCGATCTCAAATCGAACATCGTGCGCGTCGGCGTGAACTATAAGTTCGGCGGACCCGTCGTTGCCAGGTACTGAGCATTCCCGTTCCGACCTGGCGTGGAAAGCCCCGGCTTAGCCGGGGCTTTCCGTTTTTCGCTAGGCGGATTCAGTGCGATGCCACCAGATGCGCCAATGCTGGCAGGATCCTGTAGCGCGCGATCTCGTGCGGATATTCGCCCCGATTGGCGAGCAGGACGATCCCGATCCGCTGCGCCGGCACCAGGCCGATATAGCCAGAGGCGTTGTTGAGCCCACCCGGCTTGTCGACGACGGTGACGCCCGGCAGACGCACCGTCTCCCAGGCCATTCCCTGCCCAAACTTGTCGTCGACGCGGAAAATCTCGTGCTGCGTCATCCGCAGGGCCTCGCGCAAGTGAGGCTCGGTCGACCGCCCATCGACGCAGGCCGCAACGAATGCGGCGAGATCCCGCGGCGAAGAAAACATCTGGCCGGTGCCGGGGAAATCAAAATAACTCTGCTGGTTGCCGATGGGGCCGATTGCCATACCCTGATCCGAGTAGCCCTGGACCGCGAGCTGCATCCAGGCGTCGTCCATGACGGCACGGCTGTCCTCGCCGCGTTCGGGCACGGAGGTCGCATTCATGCCGATCGGCTTGAGGATGTGTTGTTCAAACAGGGTTGCGATCGGAGCGCCGTAACAGCGCTCGAGCACGAGTTGAAGCAGCACGTAGCCGGCGTGGCTGTAGACGCGCTGCTTGCCGGGCACTTCGCCGGCTTGCGGTCTCCAGCTGTTGAACATGTCGATGAGCTGCGCGCGGGAAAACGCGTCGCTCGGCCACGGCGGATGATCGGTCGGCAGCAGCATGCCTGAGGTGTGCGTGACGAGTTCGCCGACAGTGATGCGGCGAACATAGTCGCCGGTGAGCTCCGGGAGATATTTCGCCAGACGATCGTCGAGCCGCAGTTCGCCGCGGAGGGTGCCGAGCGCAACCAGCGTCGCCTCAAACGGCTTGCGTAGGGAACCGAGATTGAACAGCGTGTCCGGCGTGACCGGCCTTCGCGTGGCGCTGTCGGCAAAGCCGTAATTGAAGAACTCGACATGGCTGCCGGCATAAAGTGCAGCGGCGAGACCGCCCGGCTGGTCCGGCGTCGCGGTCGGCGTCAGTTCGTTCGCAACGATGTCGCGCATCTGGGCGATCATGTCGGAATCCGCGGCGGCCCCGCGCGGCCATGCAAGCGCAACGGGAACGAGCGCAGCCCGGGCGAGCGCCCGTCGGGTGAGATACGATGAGGTGACAACAGACGACACGGCTCTGGCGCAAGATTCGATGCGCCCCCGGTCCCTTGTAGCGGGAAGGACCGAGCCTCCCTATTCACGATTGCGCGTGGTGGGTTCCGCGCGAGTGGTCGGTAGCCCGGATGGAGCGAAGCGCAATCCGGAAAGTGCCGCAGCCGAGCTAGCGGCCCCGATTCGCTTCCCTTCATCCAGGCTACCAGTCGGCGAATTTAACTTAGCTAATTGGCTAACAATTGTTGACGCGAGATCATGGCAGCCCTATAGTTAGCCCCATGGCTAACCAACTATCCCGGCTCGATCAGGTTTTCGCGGCCCTTGCCGATCCCACCCGGCGGGCGATCGTGATGCGGCTCTGCGCCGGCGAGGCGTCGGTCGGCGAACTCGCCGATCCCTTCGCGATGGCGCTGCCGAGCTTCATGAAGCACATCCATGTGCTGGAGACGAGCGGTCTCGTCCTGTCGGAGAAATCCGGTCGCGTGCGCACCTGCCGCCTCAGTCCTGACGCGCTCCTCACTGCGGAGGACTGGTTCCAGCACCAGCGTGCGATCTGGGAGGCGCGGCTCGATCGCTTCGAAACCTATGTGATGAAGCTGAAGAAAGAGCGGGCGGCTGCCAAACGGCCGACCAAGACAAGTAGCAAGACGATCGACAAGACAACCAGACGGAAAGGTTCCTGACGATGACGAATTCTGCCAATCCCGCTCTGTCGCAATGGTCGCTCGACCGTGAGATCGTGATGTCGCGCGTGATCGACGCGCCGCGCGATCTGGTGTTCGAAGCGTGGTCCGACCCGAAGCATCTGCCGCAATGGTTCGGCCCGAAGGGCTTCAAGCTCGAGACCTTCGAGATCGACGTGCGGGTCGGCGGCGTCTGGCGCTTCAACATGATCGGCCCGGACGGCACGGTCTACCCGAACCGCATGCGCTTTCGCCGCATCGAACGGCCGTCGCTGATGGAGATGGATCACGGTACCGACCAGGACGAGGATCCCGGAATGTTCCGTTTCACCGTCACCTTCGCCGAGCAGAGCAACGGCAAGACGGTTCTGATGATGCGGCAGCTGGCGTCGAGCGCGGCGCAGCGCGACGGCATGATCAACTTCGGTGCCGTCGAATACGGCTACCAGACACTCGACAAGCTCGCGGCCTATGTGAGTGGGATGAAGAGGTAGGGCGAGCAGCCACTTCCTCTCTCATGCGGAGGAGGCCGCGGAGCGGCCGCCTCGAAGCACGAGGACCATTGGTGAAGCCTTCATTCTTCAAGGCGCGGGCCCCTCGGGATGAGGGGCGCTTCATTCCTTCGCGTCGTCCGTGACGATGTCGCCGAGTTTCTGCCAGCGCTGGCCGTCGAACTGCACCATCTGGAACTGCTTGTTGACGCGGTAGTCCGTCGGCGTCGTCGTCACCGAGATGCCCGGCAGCGTCAGGTCGAGTGCGATGTTGTTCAGGCTGGCGGCCTGGCGCATCACGTTCTCGCGCGTGAGATCGTCGCCGCATTGCTTCAGCACCTGCACCAGCAGCTGCGCGGTGATATAGCCGTAGACGTTCAGGTTCGAATCCTTGTCGCCCTCCGGGTAGTACTTGGCCATGAAGGCGAGATATCGCTTCATGCCGGGATCGTCCTTCCATTCGGGATCGGCTGAATCCTTGACATAACCGACGCTGACGACGCCCTTGGCGTTGTCGAGTCCGGCAGGTTTCAGCACCGCGCTGACCGAGGAGGCGTTGATGTCGATGATGTGCAGCGGCTTCCAGCCGATCTCGGCCACCTTCTTGATCGCCTGCGCGGCCTGTTTCGGCGTGGTGGCGCTGAACAGCACGTCGGCACCGGCATCCTTCAACCGCAGGATCTGCGAGTCGATGGTCGGCTCGGTGATCTCGTAGGACGTCTCGGCGACGATCATCTTCGCTTTGTCACCGAGACCTGCCTTGAAGCCGGCGAGGTAATCCTTGCCGAGATCGTCGTTCTGATAGAGCACGCCGATCCTGGCGTTCGAATGGTTCTTCAGAAGATATTGCGCGTAGATCCGGCCCTCGACGAGGTAGGACGGATTGAAGCCCATGGTCCAGGGGAAGTTCTTCGGATCGGTGAAACGCGCCGCGCCCGTTGCCGCGAAGAGCTGCGGGACCTTCTTGGCGTTGAGATATTTTTGCACGGCGACATTGGGCGCCGTGCCAATGATCTGGAAGGTCAGCAGCACCTCGTCGCTTTCGACAAGCTTGCGGGTCTGCTCAACCGTCTTCGGAGGCGAATAGGCATCGTCATACTGGATCAGATTGACCTTGCGGCCGTTGACGCCGCCCTGGTCGTTGATCATCTTCATGTAGGCGGCCTGGGTCTTGCCGATGACGGCATAGGCCGAGGCCGGCCCGCTGAGCGGGACGGTCTGGCCGACCTTGATCTCGGTGTCGGATGCGCCGGGATCGTATTTCTTCTGGGCCTGTGCCGCCGGGATCGATAGCGCGAGAACGATCGCGACTGCCGGGACACGGTTGAGAAGTACGTTTTTCATTTCCATTCCCTGTTCGTGACCGTCACTCGCCCTTGAGACCGGCCTCGCGGATCAGCCCGGTCCACTTTTTTGTTTCGTTGTCGATGAACTGACCGAACTCGGCCGCGGTGCCGGCGCGCACTTCGAGGCCCTGGGCGGTCAGCTTGTCCATGACCACCGGCTCGGCCAGTGCGCGCAAGACTTCGGCCTGCAGCTTGTCGACGATGGCCCGCGGCGTCGTCGAAGGCGCCATGAAACCGTACCAGCCGGCCGCGGCCACGTTGGGAAAACCCTGCTCGCGCAGGGTCGGCGCTTGCGGATAGAGCGCGCTGCGTTCGGCCGAGGCGACGCCGAGCACGATGAACTTGCCGCTCTGGATGTAGGGCAGTGCGGTCGGCAGCGCCGTGAGCGTGGCATCGACGCGGCCGGCGAGCAGTTCGGTGTAGGACGCGGCATCGCCACGGAAGGGAATGTTGAGACCCTTGACGCCGGCATCCCTGAACAGGAGTTCGCCGGCAAGATGCGGCTGCGAGCCGGCGCCGGGCGAGGCGAAGGTCAGGCCATCCGGCTTCGATTTGCCGTAGGCGATCAATTCGGGAAGCGTCTTGAACGGCGCATCCGCGCTGATGATCAGGAACAGCGGCGCGATCACAGCCATCGCGACGGGCTGCAGATCCTTGCGCTCATAGGTCAGCTTGCCGAACAGCGCTTCGGCGGTCGCGTAGGGCGCCGCGACATAGAGGAGGGTATAGCCGTCGCCCGGCGCATGCGCGACCGTGTCGTTGGCGATGCGGGTGCCGGCGCCCGGCTTGTTCTCTACGATGAACTGCTGGTGCAGGTTGCGGCCGAACTCTTCGGCCAGCAGCCGCAGCGAGATGTCGTTGGAGCCGCCGGGCCCGTAAGGCGAGATCAGCCGCACCATACGCGACGGCCAGGCGTCCTCAGCGCGTGCGGCGAATGGAAGTCCGGATATCGAAAGAGCGAGGGTGCCCAAAAATGTTCGCCGTGTGATGGTCATGGTGGCCTCCCGATGGCGGAGCGCCGATTGTCTTGTTCATCGCCTGGCGCTCTTCTTGTTCTGCTTTTGTGTTTCGGTCGTCGGTGCCGCCCCAATCATGGTGCGGATGCTGTCGGCAAGAGCGGCAATGCGCGGGCCGATCTCGCCCTCCAGCTGGCCGGGCTGGAGCCGGAATGCGGGGATGCCGCAATTGATCGAAAAGGCCTGCTTCGCCTCACGCGCATGAAACAGCGGCGCGGCGACGGCATGGATCGAGGCGATGTACTCGCCGAAGCAGGTGCAGAAGCCACGGCTGATGCATTGTGCGAGGCCGGCGCGGTATGTCTCGCGGAAGGCCGACCACAGCTCGGTGTCCTCGCTTGCAATGCGCTCTTCGAGCAGCGCGGCATCGGCCTGCGGCAAGGTCGCCGCCGCGGCACGGCCCATCGCCGTCATCACCACGGAAATGGGCATGCCGATGTCGGGGACGTGCGGGCCGACGTCGCCGGAGCGCGCGGTCTCGACATAGATCATGGAGGTCGCATCGAGCAGGCCGATCGAGACCGTGCCGCGCACGCTTTGCGCGAGCTCCTGCATCATGGGCCGCGCGACCTGGCGGAACTGCATGTCGGCGAGCAGCGGATGCGCCATGCGAAGGGCGCGCGCGCCGACGCGATATTTGGCGCGTTCGGAATCGTAGCGGAGGTAGCCGAGCTCGGCGAGCGTATGCGTCAGCCGCGCCACCGTTGGACGCGGAATCCCGGTCAGCGTCGACAGCTCCATGTTGCCGAGCTGCGTCGCTCCCGCCTTGAACGCTTCGAGCACCACGAGACCCTTTGCCAGCGTCGTCGCGAACGCGGCGTCGTCGATGCTGTCCGCCAGCACGGCGGCAGCGGACGAGGAGGCGCGGATCGGTTTGGACGCGGTTTTGGCCATCCAGGATTAATGAACCCGGTCGGGGCGGTTGTCCAATAGATTCATAGAATTGTATTTTGTGTCCACTATCCGGACACGCGGCGGCGTTGCCCGTGCGGATAAAATGTGCGCGACGAGCTCCGCCGCACACAGATTCTCGTCGTGATTCCGTGGGTTGTTGTGACAGGATTATTACGACTGAATGTCATATCGATTACAGCGGAGCGATTCATGTTGCAGTGGCAGGCGCGGACAAATCCCCTCGCGTGGTGGTGGGGGTCCCTGACGCTGGTCAGTGCTGCCAACATTCTCGCCTGGTTCATGCTGTACCGCGCGTTCTATCCCACGTCCGCCGGCAGCATCAGTGGCGGCTCCGACATCGGACTGATGTTCCTGCTCTGCGCCGGCTATGTCTTCGGCTGCGCCTTCCGCTCGTTCCTGCCGCGCGCCGACGTGCAGCGCATCTGTCTGTTCGACACCTGGCTCTCCAGCGTCTTCGTCGGCCGCACGGTCGCGACCGTGGCCGAACTGTGCTTCGCGGCGCAATGGGCGGTCATCCTGCATCAACTCGGGACCATGACGGGCGCCGAGACGGTTGTGAACATCGCGTGGGTGATCGTGCCCATCATCATCATCGCGGAGTGCTTCTCCTGGTATGCGGTGGTGACGACAAACTTCCTTTTCAACGCGATCGAGAACTCGCTGTGGGCGGTGACATTCTTCCTCGCGGGCATCGCGCTGTGCCGGCTGATGCCGGGATTCCAGGGGCCGGTGCGCTGGGCGCTGATTGCCGGCATCGTCGGCATCGCCTGCTTCCTGGCCTTCCTCGTCACCGTCGACGTGCCGATGTATCTCAGCCGCTGGCGGGCAGGGTATGAAGAGGGCAACCGGTTGCTCGGCTTCCTCGAAGGCCTGCATGACGTCTCGACGCGCTGGGTCGTGACCCACGACATCGCGCACTGGAAGGGCGAGCTGACCTGGATGTTCCTGTATTTCACCGCCGCCGTGTGGTCGAGCCTTGCGCTTTGTGCGCTCTACGCGATGGAAGGCTATCTCACGCGCTATCTGGCTTGAGCAATCAGGCCTCGCCGAGATCGACCTCCGTCAAGATGCCCTGGCGCAGCGCCAGCCGGACCAGCTCGATGTCGGATCCGACGCCGAGCTTGTCCTTGATCAGGGAATGCAGGTTCGCCACCGTCTTCGGGCTGACATGGAGCGTCTCGGCGATCTCCTCTGTCGTATTCTCGGCGAGCAGTAGCCGCAGCACCTCGAACTCGCGCGGCGTGAGGACGTCGGCGGCAGAGCTTTCCCCGGCCAGCCGGCTCAGCGCGAGCTCATGGTCGATGTCGGGGCTGATCGCAATCTTGCCGGCAAGCACGTCCATCACGGCGCGCACCAGCGTCTCCGGCGGACTGGTCTTGGTGACGTAGCCCCTGGCGCCGGCGCGGATCGCCTGCACGGCAAAGCCGGCATTCTCGTGCATGGTGAAGACGAGGATCCTCGCGCCCTTGTCCCACTGCCTGATGCGCCTGACCGCCTCGATGCCGCCGATGCCGGGCATGCTCAGATCCATGATGACGAGGTCGGGCGCCTCCGATTTGTAGAGACGATAGGCCTCGGCGCCGTCGGCGGCTTCGGCGATGACGCGAAGTCCCGGCTGCTTCTGGAGCACGGAGCGATAGCCCTCGCGGACGACGGAATGGTCGTCGACCAGCAGAATGGTCGCGCCGGCCGCGCTCATGCGGCGTGCTCCAGCGGCGGCCGATCGGCGGCTGCGAGCGGAATGACGACGCGCAGTGCGGAGCCGCCGTTCGGCTTGGCCTCGAAGCTCAATTGGCCGCGCAAGGCCGCGACGCGCTCGCGCATGCCGAGCAGGCCCATTCCGGATTTCGCGACGGGATCGGTCGCGCGTCCGTCATCGTCGATCGCAAGCGCGATCTCGCTCGCCCCCATCGTCAATTCCAGGCTGACCCGCGTGGCGACGGCATGCTTGGCGGCATTGGTGAGCGCCTCCTGCACGATCCGGTAGAGGCTGGCGCTGATCGTGGCCGGCAGGGTCTCGAATGCGCCGTCGAACCGGATCGAGAAGCGCGTCTCGCCGCGGCTGCGCCCGTTCCAGCCCGCGACCAGGCCTTCGAGGCTGGCGACGAGCCCGAGCTCCTCGACATCCGGCGGCCGCAGCCGGAACAGTGTGCCGCGCAACGTCTCCATCATGCCGGTTGCGGTCCGCGCGATGCCGTCGCATTCGCCAAGCAAGGAAGGGCAGTCCTGCGCGGCGGTCTGGCGGGCGGAGGAGGCGAGCGCCCGGATGGCGGCGAGCGACTGGCCGAACTCGTCATGCAGCTCGCGCGCGAGATGGCGGCGCTCCTCGTCCTGGAGCGCGATCAGCTTCCGCGTCAGCTCGCTGCGTTCGGCAAGTGCGGTCTCGAGGCTTTCGGCGAGATGGTTGAAGCCGTCGCGGATCGCGGAGAGCTCGGCAAGGTCGAACGGCGGCAGCCGCGTGGTGAGGTCGTTGGCGGCAATCCGCTCCAGGCCGGTGCGGATCATGCGGGTGGGGCGCAGCGCGCGTGCCAGCGCGGCGTAGACCAGGGCGCAGAGCAGCGGCAGCGCGATCGCCAGCGCCAGCATCAGGCGGCCGGCCTCGTGCCAAGCCTCCGCCGTCTGCACGGCCGGCTCGACCGAGACCACGGCGTCGCCAAGCTTCGCTCCGCGCACGATCACAGGCCGTGCCGCTTCGCGGCCGGGGTCGAACAGGCTGCGATAGAAGGCCGTGAAGGCTTGCGGCGGTGGGTTTGCCGGGGCGGGCGCGCCGCTGCAGAAGCGCTGGAGGATGTCGCCGCTCGTGCCGCGGAATGCCAGGCACAGGCCGGGCGTCATCACATAGGCCGAAACGGGGTCGAGGTTGGGAAAGTCCGAGCGCGGGCTGGCGACCCACTGGATCTTGCCCTGCTGTAGCTCCAGCGTCTTGGCGACGATGGCGGCGATGTCGTCGAGGCGCGCATGCGCCGCGCGGTCGGCCGTAATCAGGAAATAGGCGGAGATAACGGCGAAGCAGGCGGCCGATATCGCGGCCACGCGCAACGTCAGACGGACTTTGAGATCGAACCTCGGGCGGTTCCACATCGGCGGGCACCTGGTGCGAACGGGTTGTCGCGCCCGCATTAAACGGCAGAACGCACCTAGCGCAAAGCCGCTAGGCGCCAGTGCGGTGCACCGTCGTGAAATTTTCCCGGTCATCGCCGGGACCGGCGCTGCTGCGAGCCCTGATTACGCCGTCCAGATTGTGCGCCGCTCCGTCATACGAGGCACATTTATGCACCTGCGCCGGTTGATCCTCTCAGTCTGTCTCCTTGTCGTCCTTCCGCCGGCTTATGCGCTCGGTGCCGAGACTGCCGTCGGCGTCGCCATGGACGATTTCAGTTATACCGATACGTCAGCGGAGCCTGCCAACCAGACCGCCGCCCACGAGCGACGGCTGGCGGCCTTCATGGCTGCGCTCCGGCAAGATATCGGCGGAGACCGGCGCTACCGGCTCGTGCCCTCGGCCCAGGACGGCGCGGCGTTCAAGGTGATCGGCGGCATCCAGAAGACGAGCACACTGGTGCAATGGGCCAAGGTCGCCGTGATCGACGTTGGCGCCAGGAAGGTCGTGATGGACAAGCTCTACACCTTCCGCGGCGACAATGATGGATCATGGGAGCGTGCCGAGATCTTCGTGTCCCGCGAGATCATGGCCGCGCTCGGCGCACCCGCGCCGATCGCGCTGGCGGTGTTCGAATTCGAGCTCGAGGACAACACCGCGGCGCCGGCCGCCGGTCTCGCGGCCGCAGATGCATCCTATCTGGCCGAAGTGACCGGCAGTGTGCGCGATGCCCTTGGCCAATCCGGCCGCTACCGCCTCGTCGATGTCGGCAGCGCGAACGAGGAGGCGGTAAAGGCACGCGCTTTACGCGACTGCGGCGGCTGCGAAGCGGCGATGGCGCAAGGGCTCGGTGCGGATCAGTCTCTGATCGGGGTGGTGCGGCGGGTCAGCCGCACCGAATACACGCTCGGCTTCCAGGTGCGCGATGCCAGGACCGGCGCGGTGCTGGCACGCGGCGACAGCGGCCTGCGCCTGGGCGCGGACTATTCCTGGAAACGGGGCGCCGTGCGGCTGGTCAGCGACCGGCTGATCGAGAACCAATAGCAGCGCTCATCGATCAGAACGTCAATTGCACCTTCATCGACTGCGAGCGGTCGCTGGCGAGCTCGAACGCTGCGACCGCGTTCTCGAACGGCATGGTCGCCGTGATCAGCGGCTTGACGTCGATCAGGCCTTCGCCCATCAGCCGCACCGCCAGCTCGAATTCGGGATCGAAGCGGAAGGTGCCGCGGAGCTGCAATTCCTTGGCGACGATGGAGTTGATCGGCAGCGTCATTTCGCCGCCCAGGCCGAGCTGCACCAACGTGGCCCTGGGCCTGAGCACGTCGAGCGCGGTGCGGAGTGCGGCCTGGTTGCCCGAGGCTTCGAACAGCGTGTCGAACACACCCTTGCCGGTGCGCCACGGATCGAGCGCCGTCGCGCCGGCCGCGACATTGATGGCGTAAGTGGCGCCGAGCTTTTTGGCGACCGCAAGCGGCGCCTCCGCGACATCGGTGACCACGATCTCGGCCGCGCCGCCGAAGCGCGAGACCAAAATCATCAGCGCGCCGATCGGGCCGCAGCCGGTGATCAGCACGCGCTTGCCGAGCAGGGGCCCGGCCTGCTTGCCGGCATGCAGGCACACCGCGAGCGGCTCGGCGACCGCGGCTTCCGCCAGCGATAGCTCGTCGGCGATCGGAACGGCCTGCGCCGCATCGACCGTGATGAATTCGCGAAAGCCGCCCTGCACATGGGGAAAGCGCATCGCGCTGCCGAGGAAGCGCATGTCGAGGCACTGGTTGCGCATGCCTTCCTGGCAATGCAGGCACCGGCCGCACGGCTTGCTCGGATTGACCGCGACCCGAGTGCCCGGCTTCACGTTCGTGACGCCGTCACCGACGGCTGCGACCACGCCCGCGATCTCGTGCCCCAGCGCCATCGGCTGCTGGATGCGCACGACACCGAAGCCACCGTGATGATAGTAGTGCAGATCGGAGCCGCAGATGCCGCCGTTCGCGATCTTGACGCGGACTTCGCCCGGACCGGGCGCTGCATCTGGATAGCTATCGATCCGCAGATCTTTCGGTGCGTGAATGACGACGGCGTGCATGGTTGGCTCCCTCAGCGTTTCGCGGCTCACATCGCGGCGATCATGCCGCCATCGACATAGATGATCTGGCCGTTGACATAGGTCGAGGCCTCCGACGCCAGGAAGATCGCAACGCCCACCAGCTCGTCCGGTCGGCCCCAGCGCTTGGAGGGAACGCGGCCCATCAGCCAGTTGTTGAAATCAGTGTTGTTGACCAGCGCCTCGTTCATGTCGGTCAGCATATAGCCGGGGCCGATCGCGTTGGCCTGGATGCCGTGCTGGGCCCATTCCACCGCCATCGAGCGGGTCAGGTTCTTGATGCCGCCCTTGGCGGCGGTGTAAGGCGCAATCGTGGGACGCGCGAGCTCGCTGCCGAGCGAGCCGATATTGATGATCTTGCCGTGCTTGCGCGGGATCATGCGCTTGGCCGCTTCGCGGCCGATGACGAAGGCGCTGGTGAGGTTGGTCTCGATCACCTTGCGCCACTCGTCGGTGGTGAACTCCACCAGCGGCTTGCGGTGCTGGATGCCGGCATTGTTGACGAGGATGTCGACCGCGATGCCCTTTTTGTCGAAGTCGTTGAAGGCGGCGACGATCGCAGGCTCGTCGGTGACATTGAACGGGGCGCCTTCCGCCTGATGTCCGGCGGCACGAAACTCGGCGACGGCCTGCTCGACACGCTTGGGATCGACGCCGTTGATGATCAGCTTGGCGCCGGCCTTGGCCATGCCCTCGGCAATGGCGCGGCCGAGGCCGCGGGAGGAGCCGGTCACGAGCGCGGTGCGGCCGGAAAGATCGAAGAGGGCGGTGCTCATCTCAAGAATCCTCAGACGTTGGAACGGCGCACGGTCAGATCAGAGCGGTCGAAGACGGCGGGCAGAAGGTCGACGCCGAGGCCGGGGCCTTCCATCGGATAGACAAAACCGTCCTTGATCGTGGGCATGGTGGTCACGAGCTCGTTGTACCAGCCCTTGTAGAAGGCGCGCACGGATTCCTGGATCAATGTGTTGGGCTGGCTGAACGACATGTGGATGGCGGCGATGAAGCCGATCGGGCCGATGCAGTCGTGGGGTGCGAAGGGCCGGTGATAGGTCTCGGCCATCGCCGCGATCTTGCGGCCCTCGGTGAGGCCGCCGGTCCAGCACAGATCCGCCATCACCACATGCATAGCGTCGCGGTCGAGCATGTCCTTGTAGGGGAAGCGCGACCCCAGCGTCTCGCTGGCGCAGACCCAGACGTCGGTGCAGCGGGCATATTCGGCCAGCGCCTGCGGCGAGTTCATACGGATCGGGTCTTCGTACCAGGTCGGCTTGTAGGGCTCGAGCGCGCGCGCGATCTGTTTTGCGGTTGGCAGGTTCCACAGCGAGTGAAGCTCGACCATGATCTCCATCTTGTCGCCGACCGCCTTTCGGATCTTCTCGAACGGCTCGATCGCCTGCTTCATCTGCGCGGCGGAGATGTAGAGACCCTTGTTCTCCTGCGCCGCCGGATCGAACGGCCAGATCTTCATGGCGGAGATGCCGCTCTCCAGCAGGTTTTCGGCAAGCGCGTCGGCGCGGTGCATGAAGCCGTCGAGGTCTTCGTAGGGACTCTTGGCAGCGCCAAGATTCCAGTTCGCGACCGGGCTGATATTGGTGGAGCGGACATATTGGGTGCCGGCGCAGGTGTTGTAGATGCGCTGCTTGTCGCGGCAGAGGCCGCCGAGCATCTGGTGGACCGGCTGATTGCAGACTTTGCCGAACAGGTCCCACAGCGCAATGTCGATTGCCGAAGCCGCGCGATATTCGACGCCGGTGGACGACTGCGCCATCGGCAGGTTCAGCATGTCGCGATGGATCGCCTCGATGTGCAGCGGATTGCGGCCGAGCAGGCGGCCGGCAAAGGTGTCGTGGATCTGCGCCTCGACTGCGCCGGCGCCATAAAAGGTTTCACCGAGGCCGATCATGCCCGTGTCGGTGTGGACGCGCACCCAGATGACGTTGGAGAATTCTTCGGTGCGCAGCGTCTCTATCGACGTGATCTTCACGGCAATACTCCTCCCGTCGCAGGCGCGCGCAGCGCCGTCTTGTTGTCATTCCGCACCGCAACATGGTGCGGGCGCATGCGAAGTCTTACGCTCGCTTGTAATATATCACAACATGTTTTAGGGATATCACCAACAAGGCGCCATCCAGCAACGACGGCGCGGGCTGAGGGAGAGACGGCATGGCAACGCGCAAGCGCGCGCTCGAGGTGGTGAGGAACGACGACGGCGAGGGCAAGCCCTTCCGACGCAACCGTCTCAACTTCTTCGAGCTCGCCTACCAGAGGATCGAAGAGCTGCTCGTCCATTGCGAGCTCAAGCCAGGCCAGTTCATGACGATGCTGGAATTGCAGCACATCACCGGCTTCGGCCGTACGCCGGTTCATCACGCCGTCAATCGTCTCTCCGCCGATACGTTGATCATCATCCGACCGCGCCACGGTCTGCGCATTGCGCCGATCGATCTGGCACGCGAGCGCATGCTGCTGGCCTTGCGCCGCGACATGGAGCGCTTCGTGATCCGGCTTGCGGCCGATCGCGCCAGCCTCTCGCACCGCAATCAGGCGCTGCATATCGAGCGCCTTTTGCGCGAGCGCCGCGCCACTCTGACCCTCGACGAGTTCAACAGTATTGACCGCCGCATCGACGCGCTGGTGCTGGAGGCGGCAGGCGAGCCGTTTCTGGTGCACACGCTACGGCCGTTACACACGCTGTACCGGCGCATCGGCTACATCCACCACCGGTTCATGCCGGGACAGGCCGAACTGTCAGGCACGATCGATCGTCACCTCGCCATTCTCGCCGCGGTCGCCGGCCGCCGCGTCGAGGACGCGGTGAAGGCGAGCGATGCACTGATCGACTACATGGGCGAGATGTTCACCGGCATGGAGGTCGGGATCGACCCGCGCCTGCTCGATTGCAGCATCGAGCCGCTGCTTGGCACGTAAGAAAGTTTTGAAGAGAGGACCAAAGATGTCGACGATGGCGATGCCACAACCGACCGCGAGCGAAGCCGCGGTCCGCTACCTCATCACGAACTACAGTCCCAAGGGCAACAAGGTCGGCTGGCTGATGATGGCCTCGATCCTGGTCGAAGCCTGGGATCTTTATTCGATCGCCTTCGTGCTGATCTTCATCAAGGAGCAGTTCAATCCCGATCCGCTGATGCTGGGCCTGGCCGCGGCCGGTACGCAAGGCGGCGCCCTGATCGGTGCGCTGCTCGGCGGCTGGCTCTCCGACAAGATCGGCCGCCGCGTCATGTTCCTGGTGACGATGGTGCTGTTCATCGTGCTGGCGCTGGCGCAGGCCTTCGTGCCCAATGTGTTCTGGCTCGTCGTGATCCGCTTCTTGCTCGGCGTTCCGCTCGGTTCGGACATCTCGACCGGCTACACCTACATCATGGAATCCATGGCCAAGGGTGAGCGCGAAGTCATGGGCAACCGCTGGCAATTCATGTTCGCGGTCGGTGAGGTCCTGACGATCGGCGTCATCGTGATCTTCCTGCTGCTCGACATCAACCACGAAACGCTATGGCGGGTGACGCTCGGCCTCGGCGCGCTGCCGGCGCTGATCATCCTGATCATGCGGCACGACGTGCCGGAGACGGCGGTCTGGCTGGTGCAGAAGGGACGCTACCGCGAGGCCAAGCAGGTCGCGCGCGAGATGTTCAACGACGACCTCGCCATGCTGCCGGACCATGACGTGGAGGTGCCCAAGGTGTCCACCCGCGACTTCCTCGCCGACCTCAAGAAGGATCCGATCCGCTGGCGCGCCACGATCTACGGCTGGATCGCCTGCTTCGCGCAGGCCAGCGAGTTCTCGACCTTCGCGTTCTACCTGCCGGTGCTCTTCGTGATGGTCGGCGTGTCGAGCGTGCTCGGCATCAATCTGGTGACGATGGCGCTGTTCTCCTTCGCTGCCGTGTCGGGCTGGGTCGGTCCGCTGCTGACCCCGAAAATCGGCCACCGCGGCATCTCGATCGCGGGCTTCTCGATCGTGCTGGTCTCGCTGCTGGTCGCGGCCTTCGCGCTCTACACCGACAACAAGATCCTGCTGCCGTTCGCGGCTGCCGCGATGCTGTGGGGCCATTATTGGGATGCCTCCAACTGCATGACGATCCCGACCATGGTCGCCAAGCCGAAATATCGCGGCACCGCCAGCGGCTTCGCCTACATGTTCGTGAAGCTGCCGTCGTTCCTCGCGATCTTCCTGTTCCCGTCGTTGTTCGCGGCGATTGGGCAGGCGAATGCCACGCTGTTCGTCGCGATCTTCCCGCTGATCGGATTGCTTGCCGCAATCTTCATCCTGCCGGAAGTCTACGGCTACGAGAACGACTGATCCCGCAAGTTACCTGATCGCGGCCGCCAGGGCCGCGATCAGGGCCGGCGGCGTCACGAGCAGTCCGAGCTTGAGGAACGGCCAGGCGCCGACTTCGATCTTCTCCCGCCGCAGCGCCACCAGCCACAGGATGGTGGCGAGCGAACCGGTCACCGACAGATTGGGACCGAGATCGACGCCGATCAGGATGGCGCTCACGACCGGCGCGGGCAAGTGATCGCTGGCGGCGACCGAGCCGGCAACGAGACCGACGGGAAGATTATTGGCGATGTTGTCGGCGACCGCGGTGGCGATGCCGACGCTCCAGGCCGCCTTCGTCACGGATTGTCCGACAGCTTCATGCAGCAGCGCGCTGAGCTGCCCGATCACGCCGGTCTTGATCAGCGCTTCCACCATCACGAACAATCCGCCGACCAGCGGCAGCACGCTCCAGGAGACGCCGCGCAGCACGGGGAGCGGCGATTGCCGGTTGAGCAGCAGCACGATTGCGGCTGTCACCACGCCGCAAACGAAGGTCGGCAGGCCCAATTGCTTGTCCAACGCGGAGGCCGTGACCAGCACGACGCCGATCGCCACGATGCCGATGGCCGTCAGCTTGCCGCCGCGGCCGAGCTTGGGATGCGGCACTCTGCGCGCGATCGTCTCTTCCTTCAGGGCGCGGTGCTGGGTCAGGCGCAGCACGACATAAGTCAGCAGGATCGAGGCCGCCGAGGGCAGGGCGAACAGCCGCAGCCATTCGGTGAGCGCAGGCATGTGCGCGCCGAACACGACGAGATTGGCGGGGTTGGAGATCGGCAGCACGAAGCTCGCGGCATTGGCGATGAAGGCGCAGACGAAGAGATAAGGCAGCGGCTTGGCGCCGGCCGCACGCGTCGCGGCATAGACGGCGGGGGTCAGCACGATCGCGGTGGCGTCGTTCGAGAGCAGGACGGTGACGAGCGTGCCGACAATGTAGATCAGCAGGAACAGCCGCTGCGGCGAGCCGCCGGCATGTTCCACGGCGAGCGCTGCGAGATAGTCGAACAGGCCTTCGAGCCGCGCCAGCTCGGCGATCAGCATCATGCCGATCAGGAAAAGATAGACATCCACGCCTTTCTCGATGCCGGTGAGCGCATCCCGCCAGGGCAGCAGACCGAACAGCACGAGCGCACTGGCGCCGATGATGGCCCAGATCGCCTCCGGCAGGCGAAAGGGCCGGATGATGACGCCTGCGGTCGCGACGACGATGATGCTCCAGGCCCAGATGGCGTTAGACGGCACTTTCGATCCTTGAGATGTGTCGGTTCATTCGGCAGCGATAGCGGAAGCCGATGTCGATGTCTTCCCCCCGCGAGCGCGGACGGCTATCTGCGATTGCCGCGTCTCGGCCCGAGTTTCAGTCCACAATGTTGTTCAAAAGCCCGTTGGGTTGGAGCGGCACGATAGCGCCGTCATTGCGAGGAGCGCAGCGACGAAGCAATCCAGACTGTTTCCGCGGAAAGATTTTGGATTGTTTCGCTGCGCTCGCAACTACGGAGTTTGTGGCAGCTTCGTGCGACCATAACACTCATCGCGCCATCGACGGCTTTGCCGTGATTGCCTTGCGCAAGATGCGCGACAGCGCTTCGACCGAATACGGCTTCTGGATCAGCTCGAAACCGCGATCGGCGTTCTCGGCGAGAACGTTGCTGTAACCAGAGGTGAGCACGACGGGCAGGCCCGGATAGCGTTCGCGGATGATGCCGGCGAGCTCGACGCCGTTCATGCCGGGCATGATGACGTCGGAGAAAACGAGATCGACGGCGAACTCGTTCTCGCCGAGAATGGCGAGCGCCGCATTGGCGTTGGCGGCGCGGCGGACGACATAGCCGAGGTCTTCCAGCAGCTCGGTGGAGAACCGGCCGACCTCGTCGTCGTCTTCCACCACGAGCACGCGATAGCCGCGCCCGGTGGCCGCGGCCTCATAGGTCAGCGCCGCGGCTTCCTGATCTGTCGCGGGGCTGTGCGCCCGCGGCAGATAGATGGTGAAGGTCGCGCCTTCACCATGCGTGCTCGTCACGGCAATGTCGCCCTCGGACTGCTTTGCGAAGCCGAAGGCCTGGCTCAGGCCGAGGCCGGTGCCCTTGCCGACCTCCTTGGTGGTGAAGAACGGCTCGAAGATGGCTTCGATGTTCTCGGGCGCGATGCCGCTGCCGGTGTCGGCAACGGAGATCGCGACATAGTCGCCGCCGCGCGCCGGTTGCGTGCGGAGGTCGGGGATTCCCTGAACTTTCCGGACCGCTATGGTGAGACGGCCTTCGCCGTCCATGGCGTCGCGGGCGTTGATGGCGAGGTTGATCAGCGCGGTCTCGAATTGCGCGATATCGGCGACCGTGAAGCAGTCGCCATCGTGAACCTCCACCGCGATTTCGATGCGGCCGCCGACCAGCGGCCGGACCAGTTGCGCCACGCCTTCAACCTGGCTGCCGACGTTGAAGATCTGCGGTTTCAGCGGCTGCCGGCGCGCAAACGCCAGCAGCTGGGCGGTCAGCTTGGAGGCACGCTCGACGGTGTCCGAGATAGCATCGACATAGCGGCGACGGCGCTCCTCCGGCAGCTCGCGGCGGCGCAGGAAATCGGTGGCCGAGCGGATGATGGTGAGCAGATTGTTGAAGTCGTGCGCGACGCCGCCAGTGAGCTGGCCGATCGCCTCCATCTTCTGCGATTGCCGCAACGCTTCCTCGCCGCGGCGACGCTCGGTGATGTCCACAGCCTCAGGCACCGCGCCGCTGATGTTGCCGTGGCGGTCGAGCACCGGGCGCATGCCGAACTCGAAATCGCGCTCCCCGATGGGAAGGCGCAGGCGCATCTCCATCCGCACGGCTTCGCCCTTGAGCACGGTGTCGAAGGCCTCGCGCACTCGTGCGCCCATGCCCTCCGTCGTGCTGAACCAGGGCGTCTGCCACAACGGCTTTCCGATCACATCCGCAGGGCTCGCCTTGATGGCGTCGAGCACGGTCGTGTTGGCGTAAAGCAGCTCGCCACTGAGATTGACGAGGCCCTGATACTGGTTGCTGGTCTCCAGGATGGCGCGCAGCCGCGCCTCGTTGGATTCGAGTTCGGCGGTGCGCTGGACGATGCGTTCTTCCAGCGTCTCGTTGAGCTGCCGGAGCTCGATCTCGGCCTGTTTGGCCACCGTGATGTCATGGGCAACGCCGATGAAGCCGATATGCCTGCCGGTCGGGTCCCAGCGCGGCTGCGATTCCGAACGCAGCCAGCGCCATTCGCCGGCGGCGTTCTTGTAGCGGGCTTCCAGCACGAACGGTTTGAGTGATGCTTCGCCCTGAACGGATTGCTGTAGCACGTGGGGCAGGTCGTCCGGATGCAGCACCTTGCGCCAGTCGAAGGCAATGGCCTGGTCGTAGGGCAGGCCGACGAAATCGACATAGGCCTGGTTGGCGAAGGACCGTGTGCGGTCGAGTTTGGTGACCCAGATCGGCACCGGGGCGCTGTCGGCGATCAGCCGGAAGCGCTCTTCGCTCTCGCGCAGGGTCTCACGCACCAGCATCTGGTCGGTGACGTCGATATGGGCGCCGACGAGGCGAAGGGCGCGGCCGCCACCGTCCCGCTCGATCTTGGCGACGACGCGGATCCAGCGGGTCTCGCCGTCGCTGGGGCGGATGATGCGGTATTCTGCGGTATAGTCCTCACTGGTGCCGGACAGCGCTTCGATGAAGTGCTTCACCGTAGCGTCCCGGTCGCCGGGATGAATGCGATTGATCCAGTCCTCGTGCGACTCGTCGGCAGCTTCCGGCGGCAGGCCGTGAAGCATCAGATATTCCGGCGAACGGCGGTTCTTGAAGCCTTCGCGGAAATCGACTTCGAGACCGCCGACCTTGCCGATGCGCTGGATGCGCGCAAGTTCGGCTTCGCGCTCCTGGAGCGCGCGATAGGCGTTGTCGCGCTCGCGCGCAACATCTTCCAGGTGCTGGCGCAGCTTTTCGGCGGCGATGGTCTCGGGCAAAGGATCGTTCAAGGCGTTGGCCGTTGTGATGCGAGAGCGCACGTGGCGGACCGATATTCACACAGACGTAGCGCGATGGCCATTGCTCAGAGGGAATATGGAAAGAAAGGCGTCGCCGGATGCAGTATGGTGGGCATGAGCGAACGCCAAGTCTGGCTATTTGTTCCGAACATTGGAACGATGAGCCCGCCGCGCGCGTATCCGCGAGGCGCCACAACTGTCATTCCCAAAAGCTCCCTTTCCGAAGAGGCTAAATCTTGAAGCTTTTTGTCTGCCAGGCCTGCGGCAACGTCCTCTATTTCGAGAACCGCACCTGTGAACGCTGCGGCCATCGGGTCGCGTTCCTGCCGGAGAAGGAGACGATGTCGGCGATCGAGCCCGACGGACAGGTCTGGGCCACGCTCGCCGACAAGGGCAGCGGACGCATGCCGTGCCGTAATGCCGAATATGATTCCTGCAACTGGCTGACGGATGCAGGTGATACCACCGGCTATTGCCGCGCCTGCCGGCATAACGGCGTCGTGCCGGATCTGTCGGATCAGGCGCAACTCGCCGGCTGGCGCGAGCTGGAGATGGCGAAGCACCGGCTGTTCTATTCCCTGATCCGCTGGAAGCTGCCGCTCCAGACCCGGCAGGACAATCCCGAACATGGCCTGATCTTCAATTTCCTCGCCGACGATCCGCAGAGCGGGCAGAAGATCCTGACCGGCCACGACAACGGCCTGATCACGATCGCGCTGACCGAGACCGACGGCATCGAGCGCGAGCGGCGCAGGCTGGAGATGGGCGAGCCCTACCGGACGCTGCTCGGGCATTTCCGCCACGAGGTCGGGCACTATTTCTGGGACGTGCTGGTGCGCGACGGCGGCATGCTGGACGAATGCCGCGCCGTGTTCGGCGACGATTCCGCCGATTACGGTCAGGCCTTGCAGCGCCACTATGCCGAAGGCGCCCCGCCGGACTGGCAGCAGAACTACGTTTCTGCCTACGCGACCACGCATCCCTGGGAAGATTTCGCCGAGACCTGGGCGCACTATCTTCACATCGTCGACACTCTGGAGATGGCTAGCGAGTTCGGCATGGAGGTGCGGCCCAAGGTGGACCGCGACGGGGAGTTGACGGCGCGCATCCGCTTCAACCCGTACGAAGCGAGGGACGTCGAGGCCATCGTCAACGCATGGCTGCCCTTCACCTTCGCCATGAACAGCGTCAACCGCGCCATGGGCATGCGCGATCTCTATCCGTTCATCCTCTCGCCGGTCGTCGTCGACAAGCTCGGCTTCATTCACGGCCTGGTCCGGAACGTGGGCAAGGCCGGGAAGCCGTAGGCCGTCCGGGGCCTGTCAGGCCCGTTTCGGTCTTGCTTCGGTCTTGCGCTGGTACGCCAGAGGGGCCGGATTTTGACCGTTGCCTCCAGCCTATTTTGATGTACCACGGGAGCCACACGGCCCCTCCCATAGGCTCCAACGGCCAGGGAAGGGTCCCGCCCAAGGTCGAGACTCAAGAAAAGCATGTTCAAACGCATTCTGATCGCCAATCGCGGCGAAATCGCCTGCCGGGTCATCAAGACCGCTCGCCGCATGGGAGTTCAGACGGTCGCGGTCTATTCCGAGGCCGACCGCGACGCTCTCCATGTCGAGATGGCCGACGAGGCCGTGCTGATCGGCCCGCCGGCTGCGGCCGAGAGTTATCTGGTGATCGAGAAGATCGTGGAGGCCTGCCGCAAGACCGGCGCCGAGGCCGTGCATCCCGGTTACGGCTTCCTGTCCGAGCGCGAGGCGTTTCCGCGCGCGCTGGAGGCGGCCGGCATCGTCTTCATCGGCCCCAACCCGGGCGCGATCGCGGCGATGGGCGACAAGATCGAATCCAAAAGGGCTGCCGCGAAGGCAAAAGTCTCGACCGTGCCCGGCTATCTCGGCGTCATCGAGGACGCTACGCACGCGGTCAAGATCGCTGACGAGATCGGCTATCCCGTGATGATCAAGGCCTCCGCCGGCGGCGGCGGCAAGGGCATGCGCATCGCGCATTCGACCTCCGAGGTCGCCGAAGGGTTCAACCTCGCCAAGGCGGAGGCCAAGGCCTCGTTCGGTGACGACCGGGTCTTCATCGAGAAGTTCATCGTAGATCCCCGCCATATCGAGATCCAGCTGCTCGGCGACAAGCACGGCAACGTGATCTATCTCGGCGAGCGCGAATGCTCGATCCAGCGCCGCAACCAGAAGGTCATCGAGGAAGCGCCGTCGCCGCTGCTCGACGAAGCCACCCGCCGTAAGATGGGCGAGCAGGCGGTCGCACTCGCCAAGGCGGTGAATTACGACTCCGCCGGCACCGTCGAATTCGTCGCGGGGCAGGACAAGAGCTTCTACTTCCTGGAGATGAACACGCGCCTCCAGGTCGAGCATCCTGTCACCGAGCTGGTCACCGGCGTCGACCTCGTCGAGCAGATGCTCCGCGTCGCCGCCGGCGAGAAGCTCGCCATTGCGCAGAAGGACGTCACGCTGACCGGCTGGGCAGTGGAGTCGCGCCTCTACGCGGAGGACCCGTTCCGCAACTTCCTGCCCTCGATCGGGCGCCTGGTGAAATACCGTCCGCCGGCGGAAGCGAGCCAGGACGGCATCACCGTGCGCAACGACACCGGCGTGCAGGAGGGCGGCGAGATCTCGATCCATTATGATCCGATGATCGCCAAGCTCGTCACCCACGCGCCGTCGCGCGCCGCCGCGATCGAGGCGCAGGCCACTGCGCTGGACTCGTTCTATGTGGACGGTATCCGCCACAACATCCCGTTCCTGTCGGCGCTGATGCATCATCCGCGCTGGCGCGAAGGCCGGCTCTCCACCGGCTTCATCGCCGAGGAATTCCCCAAGGGCTTTGCCGTGCGCGTGCCTGAAGGCGAGGTCGCACGGCGGCTCGCTGCGGTCGGCGCCGCCATCGATCACGTGCTCGGCGAGCGCAAGCGGCAGATCTCGGGGCAGATGGGCGGCCGCATCGTGCAGCGCGAGCGTCGCCGTGCGGTCTGGCTCGACCGCCAGGAGATCCTGCTGGAGATCGCGCGCGAGGGCGAGGCGGTCGCGGTGCGTTTCGTCAATGCTGACGGCAAGACCGGCAATGCGCTTCTGTTGCAGTCGCCGTGGAAGCCGGGCGATCCTGTCTGGCAGGGCACCATCGACGGGCATGTCGTCGCGGTGCAGGTGCGCCCGATCGCGAACGGTATCCGCCTCGCGCATCAGGGCGTCGAGGTGCCGGTCTATGTCTGGACCGAAGCGGAAGCTGCCTCGGCGCGGCTGATGCCGGTGACCACGGCTGCCGACACCGGCAAGAAGCTGCTTTGTCCGATGCCCGGTCTCGTGGTCTCGATCGCGGTGACCGAAGGGCAGGAGGTCAAGGCCGGCGAGACGCTCGCGGTGGTCGAAGCCATGAAGATGCAGAACGTTCTGCGCGCCGAGCAGGACGGCACGGTGAAGAAGATCCACGCCAGCGCCGGCGCGACGCTCGCGGTGGATGCGCTGATTTTGGAGTTTGCGTAACGTCATTGCGAGGAGCCACCGGGTCCGCGCGAAGCGCGGCCCGATGACAGGCTCCGCGACGAAGCAATCCAGTCTGTCTCTGCGGATGCATTTCTGGATTGCTTCGCTTCGCTCGCAATGACGGAGTATGCTGCGGCCTCCGTGACCTAACCGAGACATCACCATGGCCTTTCGTTCCCGCCGCGAAAAACTGCGATCGATCCTGTCGGGCGGGACGTGCGTCCATCCCGGCTCGGTCTACGACGCTATCTCGATCCGCATCGCCGAGGATCTCGGTTTCCCGCTCGGCATGTTCGGCGGCTCGGTGGCTTCGCTCGCGGTGCTCGGCGACCCCGACATCACGCTGATCACGCTCACGGAACTTGCCGAGCAGATGCGGCGGATGTCGCGTGCTGCAGCGCTTCCGGTGTTGGTCGATGCCGATCACGGCTATGGCAACGCGCTCAACGTGCGTCGCACGGTGCAGGAGCTGGAAACGGCGGGCGCCGCCGGCGTCACCATCGAGGACACGCTGCTGCCGGCTGGCTTCGGCGAAGCGAAGACGCAGCTGATCTTGCTCGAGGAGGGCGTCGGCAAGATGAAGGCGGCACTCGACGGCCGCGGCGACCCCTCGCTCGTCATCATGGGCCGCACCGGTGCGGCCTCGATCACCTCGATCGAGGATGCGATCCGCCGCGCCAGAGCTTATGAGGCTACCGGCGTCGACGCGCTGTTCTTCACCGGCATCAAGTCGCGCGCCGAGCTCGAGGCCATCGTGTCTGCGACGCGCCTGCCGATCGTGCTCGGCGGCGCGCCGGAGGAGTTGAACGTGCTCGAATACCTCGCTGGCCAGCGCGTGCGCATCGCGCTTCAGGGCCACGCGCCGATCGCGGCCGCAACGCAGGCCGTCTACGAGACGCAGAAGGCGCTACGCGACGGCACTGCGCCGAAGAATCTCAAAGGTCTCCCATCGTCGGACTTGACCAGCCGCGTCACGCGGGAGGCCGACGTCAAGGCGCGGAGCGCCGATGTCCTCGGACTGAAACAATGAGCCGGGCGATCCTCCAGGTCATGATCCGCGGCCGCGTGCAGGGGGTAGGCTACCGGGCCTGGCTCGAGTATCAGGCGACGACGTGCGGTCTCGAAGGCTGGGTCCGCAACCGCCGTGACGGCAGCGTTGAAGCGCTGTTCGCGGGGCCGCCGAAGCACGTCGCGGACATGGTTGCGCTGTGCCGCCACGGCCCGCCGTCCTCGCGCGTCGACAGCGTCACCAGCGAGACGGCCGACGTCGATGAACTGAACTTGCGCCGAGCAGGCGAGGCGTTTTCGGTGTTGCCGACGGTGTAGCTAAAGAATCACCGCGGCAGCTTGGCGATCGCTTCGCTCAATTCGTGGATCTCGTAGGGCTTGCGCAGGATCGGGAAATCGCCGCGCACGCCTGCGGCGACTTCGCTGTAGCCGGTGGCGAGCAGAATCGGCAGGCCGGGGCGGATCTGGCGGAGGTGATGGGCGAGGCTGAGCCCGTCCATCTTGCCGGGCATGACGATATCCGAGAACACGAAGTCGACGCCGTTCTTCTCGATCTCGCTCAAGGCGGCTTCGGCGTCCGCGACCCGGCGCACCTGATAGCCGAGCTGCTCCAGAAGGCCGATGCTGACGGCGGCGACGTCCGGATTGTCCTCGACCAGCAGCACCGTGCCGCTGCCTTGGAACGCCGGTTCTCCCGCCGCCTCACGCGATGGCTCGTCTTCTCCGCGCGGCAGCAGGATGGTGAAGGTCGTGCCCTTGCCGAGCGCGCTCGCGACCCGGACCGTGCCGCCGGCCTGATGGGCGAAGCCGTGCACCTGGGAGAGACCGAGGCCAGTGCCTTTTCCGATCGCCTTGGTCGTGAAGAACGGCTCGAAGATCTTGTCGAGAACGTCGGAGGGAATGCCGAGGCCGGTATCGGTGACGTCGATCGCGATGAATTCGCCCACGAGGGGGTCCTCGTCGAGCACGAGATTGCGCGCTGCGATCTTCACCGTGCCTCCGTCGGGCATCGCGTCGCGGGCATTGATGACAAGGTTGAGCAGCGCGGTCTCGAGCTCGGAAACGTCGGTCCTGATCGGCCAGACGTCGTCGCTGACGTCGAAAGCCAGGCGCACGGAGCTGCCGACGCCGGCATCGAGTACCTCGCGGATCGCCGCGATGCGGTCGGCGAAGTCGATCGCCTGCGGATTGACGCTCTGCCGCCGCGCGAAGGTGAGGAGCTGGTTGGTTAGCGCGGCGCCGCGCCTGGTAGCGGTCTCGATGGCCGAGATCGCGCGCTGAAGCTTGGCTTCGTCGTCGGCCCCTCGTTTCAGCATGTGGAGGCTGCCGCTGATGATCATCAGGAGGTTGTTGAAATCGTGGGCGACCCCGCCGGTGAGCTGGCCGAGCGCGTCGAATTTCTGGGATTCGGCGAGCTGCTTCTGCATCGCCTCGAGCTTGAGCTGGGTATTGCGCCGCTCGGTGATGTCGCGCGTGATCTTGGCGAAGCCGACCAGCTCGCCGGCCTCGTAGATCGGATCGATCACGACGCTGGCCCAGAAGAAGGTGCCGTCCTTGCGGACGCGCCAGCCTTCCTCCTCGTAGCGGCCCTTTTCCCGCGCGATGCCGAGCGCACGGGCGGGCTTGCCGTTGGCGCGGTCGGTCTCGGTGTAGAACCGGGAAAAGTGCTGGCCGAGGATCTCCCCGGGTGAATAGCCCTTGATGCGCTCGCCGCCAATGTTCCAGCTGGTGATTCTCCCGGTGGGATCCAGCATGTAGAGTGCGTAGTCCGCAACTCCTTCAACTAACAGGCGGAAACTGCGTTCGCTTTCGAACAAATCCCTCTGCTGACTAGACTTCTCGACCATTCCCGGACCCTGCCTCAACGGGGGCAAACGCAGTAGGTGGCGGATTGTTCCCGGAGGTTGGAACATTTTTAGGCAACATTGCGCGTCCGTATGCAGGACGCAAGCCAGCAGACGCTCGCCCGCATTCGAGCCGGAAAGCCGTGCGCGTCAGACCGCCGCCACGCTCCGGAACGTCGCCGCCACCGCACGCAGCGCTCCAAGCTTTGCGGGATCGCTGACCTTCGAATGGAGCATCACCTTTGAGCTGCCGAGTTTCGGCAGCTTGTGGGCGGGGCCGACGTCGACCAGGCCTGCCGGCGCGATCCGTCGCGCCAGCGGCGCGATTGCAAGTCCGGCGAGCGCGGCTGCAACCACGGCGGTGACGCCGCCGCCGACGAAGCGCTCACGCCATTTCAGGCCGGCCTTGTCGAGCGCGCGCACGGCGATGGCGCGGACGCCGCAGGGCGGGGCGAGCGTCGCGAGCGGCAAAGGCTGCCCCTTTGGCACGGTGAAGCGTCGTGACGCGAACCAGCCGAATTCGTCCTCGGCCAGCGTCTCTCCGCCGCGCCGGCTGCCTTCCTGGCGCACGATCACCGCATCCAGTCGGCCCGCATCATAGGCCTCCTGCATCTCGCGCGAGAAGCCGATGATGACGGCAAGCGTGAGGTTCGACGACATCGCATGCAGGCGTTCGAGCAGGGGTACCAGCTCCGGCCCCGCAGCATGGTCGGAGATGCCGAGCGAGAGCGACTGCGCGACTGAGGCCTCGCCCGATAGCGCGCGGTCATGCGCCGCGATCAGCGCGCGGGCGCGCTCCAGGAACGTCGCGCCGTCTGCCGTGAGCCGGACCGCGCGCGGCGAGCGCTCGACGAGACGTTTTCCCAGCAGGGTCTCCAGCCGTTGCAGCTTGAGGCTGACAGCCGCCTGGGTCGTGCCGAGCGCTTCGGCGGTCCGCGTAAAATTCTGGAGGTCGGCGACCAGCAGGAAGGCCTGGACGGTGGCGATGTCGAGCGTTGCTGTCATTACGATGTCTTATCACTGGTATCAACAGAGATAAGATACCAAAATGTCGGTGGCGGGTCTAGCTTCTCATGAACGCCGCGCAACACCTGCGCGACATCCGAGGAGAACGACCATGCCGCTGATCACCGTGTCCTACACCACCCCGCGCCAGTCGCCGCCGCTGAAGGCCGACATCGCGAGCGCCGTATCCGAGCTCACCGCAAAAATCCTGCACAAGGACCCTGAGGTCACGGCCATTATCGTGAAGTCGGTGGAGGCGAGCGACTGGTTCGCTGGCGGCAAGTCGCTCGCAGAGCAAAAGCTCGCGAGCTACTGGATCGACATTCACGTCAGCGAAGGCACCAACACCAAGGACGAGAAGGCCGCCTATCTAGCCGCGATGTTCCAGCCCATGGCCGGGATCCTGGGCCCGCTGCATCACGAGACCTATCTGCATGTCGACGAGGTCAAGGGCGACGCCTATGGCTTTGGCGGCCTGACCCAGGAGCGGCGCTACATCGCCGGCAAGCTCGAGGTTTCGCCGGAGAAGGCGTGAGGAGGGAGGCCGCGGGTGAATAACCGCACCCGCGGCCTGAACCGTTGCCAGGGATCGTCAGCTCGCTATGCGAAACTGAACTTCGTCCTTGTTCAGGAAACAGGTCTTGTCGAACAGCTTCAGGTCGAGCGGGTTCGGCAGCCTGACATCGTCCAGGTCAGGGCAGGGTTTGAGCGAGGAATCATAGGAACGGTCGATCTGCGAGATGAAGACGACGATCAATCCCTTGTCGTGCGCGAATGATTTCAACGCGCGCACCTGAACGGTGAGGTCGGGATTTTCCCGCCGCTGGTCCAGCAGCTGCAGATAGTCGATCACCACGACCGTGCCGCGCGGTGCTGCGGCCATCTGCTTGACGACGTAGTCGGCACTGATGGCGTCGGAGCAATCGACCTCGAAGAGTTTTTCGAACTCCGCCAGATCCACGCCGATCGCCCGAAAGCGATCCAGAACGTCTTTCTCGGTGTATTCGAGCGAGAAGAACGCGGCGCGGTGGCCCGACCGCATCGCCTCTACGGCAAGCCCGAGGCTCATCAGGGTCTTGCCCTGGCCGGGACGCGCGCCCACCAGCACCAGGTCACCCGGTTGGAATTGCGGGAAAAGCCGGTTGGCCGGCGTCGCTGTGGCCGCTTTCGCCGCGAGCAGGCTCCATGCGGAAAAGCCTTGCGTCGCAGCGACGCGGTCGAGCGCATCGTGCAGCGGGATGCCTACCTCGCGGGACAAGCGCTTCGCTTTTCGTTTCAGATGATAAATGGGTGCAGACAGTCTCATCGCAAAAACCTCCCATTGCGAGCTGAAGCGCAACCCCTCCTTATGCCTTGGCGCTCGAACAGTCGGTCCGATGATCAATTCGCCCGGCATGACATCTGCTTTCCCGGCGGAGGGGGGAGGCGTGGGCGACACCGGAATCGAGGGTAGCTGATTCCGGGTTTGCCGAGAATGAGGGAGACCGAAGTTAGGCCGCTGCTTCCGGCATCAGCGCCTGGGTCGGCCCGAACAGCTCCTCGAAGGCTTGCCGAAGCGCCACGTCGACATCGCTCATCGTCAGGAGCTGGCCGAGATCGACCAGCGAGGTGACGCCGTAGCGGGGATCGGCGACGCCGCAGGGCACGATGCCGGCGAAATGTGACAGCTCCGGCTCGACATTAATGGCAATGCCGTGAAACGAGACCCAGCGCTTCAGCCGGACGCCGATCGCGGCGATCTTGTCCTCGTGCTCGGGTCCCTTGTCGGGCCGCTTGACCCAGACGCCGACCCGGTCCTCGCGCCGCTCGCCACGGATGTTGAAGGCGGCGAGCGTCTGCACAATCAGCTCCTCCAGGCTCGCGACATAGGCCCGGACATCCGGCCGGCGGCGCTTCAGGTCAAGCATGACATAGGCCACGCGCTGGCCGGGCCCGTGATAGGTGAGCTGGCCGCCGCGCCCGGTGGCAAAGGTCGGGAATCGGGCATCGAGCAGGTCGGTGGTCTTGCCCGAGGTGCCGGACGTGTAGAGCGGGGGGTGCTCCAGCAGCCAGACCAACTCCGGGGCTGCACCGGCCGCGATCGCCGCGACGCGCGCCTCCATTTCGGCGACCGCCTCCGGATAGGGCACCGGCGCGTCCGAAATCCGCCATTCCACCGGCTCGCCGGTGGAAGCGGAAAACGGCGTCAAATCGAGCTCTTGGCGGGGGTGTTGGGGCAAATTAACCATTGGCTAACCATAACCGGGTGATGATCCCAGGAGCAAATACCAGTCCCTAGTCCTAGTCCCAAGTTGCGGTGGTGCTGAAGTGCCTACTCTCGACAAAGTCACCGTGGACCTCATGGTCGTCCTCGGGACGACGACCATGCCGATCCATCAGGTATTACGTCTTTCCCGCGGCGCCATCATCGAGCTGGACGCAACCGAGGCCGACGAGGTCAAGGTTCTGGCCAATAATTTGCCGGTCGCCTCCGGGGTCGTGCTGGTCGACCGCAACCGCATCGCGGTCGAGGTCAAGCAGATGCTGCCACGTGTCCCGGGCACACGGTAAAGGCGCGGGCAGGCGTCGCGGCCCGGGCACGCGTCGCGGCCTGGGCACGCAGTAGCGGCCGGGCAGGCGGAAAAGGCCGATCCCGGCGCAAGGAGCCGGAACTTTCCTGCCAAGCTTGTGGAATTCAGGGCCTTTGGAGGCTTGTACCCCTCTGACGGATTTGTTAGATCGGCGCCGTTGATCCGGTTGGCCTTCAAGCCTCAAGCCGGCATCCCCAAAGCGCTCGTGGCGGAATTGGTAGACGCGCTGCCTTGAGGTGGCAGTGAGTAAAATCGTGGGGGTTCGAGTCCCTCCGAGCGCACCAAGCAAACAGACACGCGAAAGATTGTTTCGCGATTTTCGGTGCCCGCCCTGTTCGCGCTGCGGACCCTGGAACGGGGCCTCCCCAAGTCTTCGATGTTCGATCTCGCGGCCGAGGGTTCGCTCCCTCGGCGCGATCGGGCATGAAGTTGCCTGGCGAAGTTCGCTATGCCCTCACGTCCGGGTTCCCTTAGTTTGCCTGCGGTCGAGACTCCGGCTCGATCTGCGTGGCGGCGGGCTTAAACACCCTCGCCGGATGGCTGAAGATCTCGAATTCGTCGCCCCGCGCTATGCCGACAAGCGTGATCCCGCTGGCTTCGGCCGTTCGGACTGCGAGCGCGGTCGGTGCAGACATGGCAACGACGACGCCGGCGCCGATCGCGGCGGTTTTTTGCACCATCTCGACCGAAATCCGGCTGGTGAGAATGACGGCGCCAGCGCGGCCGGATGCTCCTTCCGTCGCGAGAGCGCCGGCAAGCTTGTCGAGGGCGTTGTGGCGCCCCACGTCCTCGCGCACCGTCATGGTCTTGCCGACTGGCTCGAAAAAACCCGCGGCGTGAGCGGCGCGTGTCTTGTGGTTGAGGATCTGTGACTCGCTGAGGGTTGCGACGGCCGTGCTGATCTGCTCCGCCGTGAGGTTCGCTGGCTGCTCGACGCACTGAACGATCCGCCCGGCTTCCCGCAAGCTGTCGATGCCGCACAGGCCGCAACCCGTCGGCCCGACCAGATGTCGCCGGCGCTCCTTCAGGCGGCGCCCGGCGTTCGTTCGCAGCCATAGCCGCAGTTCGATGCCGTCGCGACCGGGAACGACCGTGAGCTCCTCGATCTCGCCGATGTCCCCGATGATCCCTTCGGTCAGGCTGAATCCCACAGCAAGATCGGTCAGATCGGCGGGAGTTGCCATCACAACGGCGACGGTCGTTCCGTCGTAGACGAGTGCCACGGGACATTCCTCCGCCAGCATCCGCTCATCCCGCGTTCCGCTCGACGTCAGCCGGGGCATTCTCACGGATGCCGTGGGCATGGATGCGCGATCGTGTGCGCCGGATCGAGAGCCGTGCATGGGTGTTCGTCCTACGTCGATTCATCGACGCACGAACCGGAGCAACGTTCCGAACGCTTGGAACTTGCCATCCCATCTCGGGTTTTGCGTGCAGGGCTTGCGATTGAAGGAAACGCCATGCGGCAAAAGGCAAAGGTCGAGAACTATGATGCGCCGGCAGGCGGCTGGGGCTCGCTCAAAGCCGTTGCCAGTATCCTGACACAGGAAGAGGTCGCCATTCTCGGCAGCGAGATCCTGCTCAAGCAGAACAAGCCGGACGGATTCATGTGCGTGAGCTGCTCCTGGGCCAAGCCGGCCAAGCCGCGTCCGTTCGAGTTCTGCGAAAACGGCGCCAAGGCGACCGCCTGGGAGATTACGCGCAAGACCGTGACACCGGAGTTCTTTGCGCAACATACGCTGGCTGAACTACGAACCTGGTCCGATCATCAGTTGGAGGAGCAGGGGCGCCTGACGACGCCGATGCGTTACGACAGGGCAAGCGACAAATATCTGCCGGTCGACTGGGAGGAGGCCTTTGCGGCTATCGGCGCCGAGCTGAACCGGCTCGATCCCCGTTCGGTCGTGATGTACACGTCTGGACGTGCCTCGCTCGAAACCAGCTACATGTACCAATTATTCGGCCGCATGTACGGCACCAACAATTTCCCCGACAGCTCGAACATGTGCCACGAAACCACGTCGGTGGCGCTGCCGGAGGTGATCGGAGTTCCGGTCGGGACCGTTCTGCTGGAGGATTTCGAGACTACCGGTTGCATCTTCTTCTTCGGCCACAACACGACCACCAATGCGCCGCGCATGCTGCATCCGCTCCAGGAGGCGGCGCAGCGCGGCGTGCCGATCATATCTTTCAATCCGCTGCGCGAGCGCGGCCTGGAGCGTTTCGTCAATCCGCAAAATCCGGTCCAGATGATCGCCGGCGGCACGCGCATCAGCTCGCAATATTATCAGGTGCGGGTCGGCGGTGATGCTGCGGCGATCGTCGGGATTTGCAAATGGGTGATCGAGGCGGACGACCTCGCGCGCAAGAATGAAGCTGCGCGCGTGGTGGATGTCGAATTCATCCAGCAGCACACGGCCGGCTTCGAGGAGTTCGCCGCATTCTGCCGTACACAGGATTGGGACGAGATCGAACGGGCCTCGGGGCTTTCGCGCGGTGCGCTGCGCGAAGCCGCGAACACCTATATGGAAGCCAAGGCTGTGATCGCCAATTACGGCATGGGCATCACCCAGCACAAGCACGGCGTCGAGACGAACAAGATGATCGTCAACCTGCTGCTGCTTCGCGGCAATATCGGCAAGCCGGGCGCGGGCATTTTGCCGATCCGGGGCCACTCCAACGTGCAGGGCCAGCGCACCGTCGGCATCTCCGAGAAGACCAAGCTGGTGCCGCTCGACAAGCTTGCGGAGCTTTACGGTTTCGAGCCGCCGCGGTGGGAGGGACTGTCCACCGTCGACGCCTGCCAGGGTATTCTGAAAGGCGACGTTCGCGGCTTCGTCGGCCTCGGCGGCAATTTCCTGCGCGCCGTTCCGGAGCGGTCCCTGATGGAGCCCGCCTGGTCCTGCCTGCGCCTGTCGGTGCAGATCGCGACCAAGCTCAACCGGACCCACCTCGTGCCGGGCGAGGTCACTTATCTGCTGCCGTGCCTCGGCCGGATCGAGATCGACCGGCAGGCCAGCGGCGCACAAGCGGTGTCGATGGAGGATTCCACCACCTGCATTCACGGATCGCGCGGCCAGCGCAAGCCGGTGGCCGACCATCTCCTGTCGGAGCCGGCGATCGTCGCCGCCCTGGCAAAGGCAACGTTGAAGCCCAACCCCAAGATCGATTGGGACGCCTGGGTCGCCGACTATTCGCGGGTTCGGGACGCCATCGAGCGCACCTATCCCGACCAGTTCAAGGACTTCAATGCGCGCATGTTCGAACCCGGCGGTTTTGCGCGGCCGCTCGCTGCGCGCGAGCGGAAGTGGAAGACCCCGAACGGCAAGGCCAACTTCACCGTTCCGAAGTCGGCCTTCGCGCCGCCGCGCGAGACCGACGGCGTCTATGAGCTGATGACACTGCGCGCGGACGGGCAGTTCAATACGACGATCTACGCCGAAGGCGATCGCTTTCGCGGCATCGAGGGCGGCCGCTACGTCGTGTTCATGAATCCCGCCGACATGGAGGGAGACGGGTTGAAAGCAGGAGATACCGTCACGCTGGTGACGGAGGCGGGCGACGGTGTCGAACGCAGCCTGAGCGAACTCCAAATCGTCCCCTATGGCATCCCGCGCAGGAGCATTGCGGCTTATTATCCGGAGTGCAACGTGCTCATTCCGCTCTGGCATTACGCGGAGGGCAGCAAGGTCCCTGCGGCAAAATCCATTCCGGTGCGTCTGTTCAAGGACATCCTTCCAGAGATCGTCGAGGCCGGAGAGGCTCCGATCTCGGCGTCGTGAACGCCGTGGATCACGCCCACAGGAGTGAAGGACGATGAGAGACAGCGCGTCGGACGTGACCGACATCAGCGACGCCGTTCACTTGTGCATCGACATGCAGAACATCTTCGCTCCGGGTGGCCTTTGGGAGACGCCATGGATGGCGCGAGTGTTGCCGACGATCGCCTCGATCGTTTCGCGCCATCAGGCCAGAACGATCTTCACGCGATTCATCACGCCGGAAGATCCGGAAGATCGTCCCGGACAGTGGCAGCGCTATTTTCGTCGCTGGCGCGAAGCGACCCGCAAACATCTGCCGCCATCCGGCCTCGAACTCGTGCCGGCTCTGAGCCGCTTCGTTCCGCCGGCTGCCGTCATCGACAAGCCGGCCTATTCCGCGTTCAGCAATCCTGGCCTCGCGAGCCTGCTGATCGACAAGAACGTCGGCACGGTCGTCATCACCGGGGCGGAGACGGACGTCTGCGTGCTCTCGACGGTCCTGAGCGCCGTCGATCTCGGCTTCAGGGTCGTCATCGTCGAGGATGCGTTGTGCAGCTCGTCCGACGTCGGCCATGATGCGCTGATGACGATGTATCGCACCCGCTTTCACGGCCAGGTCGATCTGATGACCGCCGAGGAATTGGCGGAGTTCTGGCGCGAGTAGGGCACGACCCGCTCAATTGACATTGTCGCCGAGCATGTTGCGGAAGGCGGCGGCGACGGGGGCAATGCCGCTGGCGCCGTGCATCAGCGCGATCTCGCCCTGTTGCTCATGGCGGATGGCGTGGGCCATCACACGCAGGCGCAGATCGCCGCGGCTAAGCCACATCTGGTCGGCCATCCTGACCGCGCCTGCGTGATGCTTGCTCATCGTCTCGACGAACACCGTGTCGAATTGGTCCGCCGGCGCGGCCTTGACCTGTCGCATCTCGGCCTGTGTCAGGAAGCCCGGCATGGCGGCACGTTCGTCCGAGCTGCAATCGGGCATCTCGGTGTCGAACCAGCTCAGCCACCACGTCTCGAAAATCCGGTTCTCGCCGGTCTGGCTTGCGACCATCAGCATCGCCAGCTTTCGCAGATGCGGGTCCTGCGCGCGCTCGGTGGCGATCCGGGCCAGCGCGATGCCCTGGGCGTGATGCGCAGTCATGTGACGGATGTAAGTCTGGTCCGCGTCCCTGTCGCGGCCCGCCCACTGCGGCTCGTAACCATGGCTGCCGAACAAGGCAGCCGCGCCGAGCAGTGCGATCAAAGCCAGCGCGCCGGTGATCCAGGCATTGGTGAAGCGAACATCGCGCGCGGGTGCTGCTCCCCCGGTCCAGCGCAGCCGGGCAAACAGGGGGTACATCACGGCCGAGGAGCCGTGGACGAGCAGGCCGATCCAGTAGGGCTGCTGCAGCGTGAACAGCGGTTGCCAAAACGGAAACAGGGGCACCAGCACGAACCATTCCATGCTTGACGAGAACACAGCCCAGGGCAGCGCGAGCAGCAGGATCGTCAGCGGCCGCAGGTCGGCGGTCCAGCGCCCGAGCACACCGAAGAACACCAGCGCCCAGGAGAAGTCCGCCCATTGGTGGAAGGCGATCCCGACAAGGATCGCGCTCCACGACGGCTCTGCGCTGATCGCCCAATCGCGCGCGGGGATGGCGGCGACCGTCATCCAGTCGACGGCGGCATCGCGTCCGATGCGCGCGGCGAAGAGCTGGCTGACGATGGTCGAGAAGGTGCTGCTGACCAGGCCGAGTTCGGCAGCGGCGACCCAGCGCGAGCGTCGCCGTGAGGCGGCTTCATCACCGGTGCGAATTGACTTGGAAATGGCTGACGGCGCGGCGGCGTTCACGTCAGCTGATTGAGTTTCTTCAACGGATTGAGCTCGCTCGGCTTGCTCTGTTCGTCCCGGCCGCGCTCCGCTTGCTGCTTGCCTTCCTCATGTAGATCCTGATCCCCGACGATCTCGCCGACGGCCTGTTTCGTCTTGCCGGCGATCCGCTGACCGAGGCCCTTGGTCTTGCTCATGATCCGCCTCCTGGCTGACGCCGCCACCCCGGCGCTTGAAGGGGGTGAGCGCCGGGGCTGCGGTTTCGTCTATTCAGCCTCCGGCAGGGGGGACGTCGGAGGCGTTGATGAGACTCTCTGACGCGCGGATGGTTCCTCGGCCGTCACCGTGGCTCGAGTTCGATGATCACGCCTTCATTGCCGCGGAGCAGGATGGAGGCGTCCGGCAGCGGCTCGGACGGCAGGTCGAGATGCGTCGACATCAGCAGGCGGCCGCGACCTTGCCAATGCAATTTCCGCGGCTCGGCGGCAATGTTGAGCGCGACCAGAATTTCCTTGCCGCCATCCGTCCGCCTGTAGGCAAGAACGTCGTTCTGCGCGCGTAGGGGCTCGTAGCCGCCGTGGCGCAGGCACGCGCGCTCGCGCCGCAGTCGCATCAGCGCGCGAAACAGCGCCAGGATCGAACGTGGGTCGCGCTGCTGCGCGGCCACGTTGGCCGCGCCGTCGCGCGGCTCGAGCGGCAGCCATGGATCGCCGGTTGTAAAGCCGCCGTTGCTGCTGTCATCCCATCGCATCGGCGCGCGTTCGGGATCGCGGCAAAGGCCATACCCCGGCACGAGCTTCTCGAAGGGATCGTGGACGCGGTCGGGCGGAATGGGAACGCGCTTGCGGCCGATCTCGTCGCCCATGAAGAAGAAGGGCGTTCCCCGCAGCGTCATCAGCAGCATCGCCAGCACGCGCATTTGCGGCTCGCCGATTTGGCTCGCGATCCGTTGCTTGTCGTGACCACCGATCACCCAGACCGGCCATGCATGATCCGGGATGGCGTTGAAATACGCGTCGATCGTTGCTTGCAGGGACAGCGCGTCCCATTGCGAGTCCAGCAGTGCGAAATTGAGGGGCAGATGCAGGCGCGGTCGGTCGTTGCCGTAGAAGTGGCCGATGCGGTCGGTCTTGCCTTGGACTTCACCGCACAACATCCGCCCTGGATAGCCGTCGATCACCTCGCGAATGAATTCGATGCAATCCATCGTCTCCGGCCGGTCGTCGGTAAAGACGGGCGTCTGGCGCTGCGGCGGCGGCTTGCCTTTCGCTTGCGGGTTATGCGGATTGTCGCGCAGCAGCGCGTCCTTGATCAGGACCGCGCTGGCATCGACGCGAAAGCCGTCGACGCCGCGATCGAGCCAGAAGCGCATGACGTCGGCGATCGCGGCGCGCAGTTGCGGGTTGCGCCAGTTCAGATCGGGCTGCTCGACCAGGAAGGAGTGATAGTAATATTGCCGCCGCGCCTCGCACCATTCCCAGCCGCTGCCGCCGAAGCGGCTCAGCCAGTTGTTGGGCGGGCCGCCGTTCTCGGCTGCGTCGGCCCAGATGTACCAATCGGCCTTCGCGCTGTTCCGTGAGCTGCTGCTCTCGACGAACCATGCGTGATCGTTCGCGGTATGATTGGGCACGAGATCGAGGATCACGCGGATATCCGCCGCGTGCAGGGCCTTGAGCAGGCGGTCGAACGCCTCGAGGCTGCCGAACGCAGGATCGATCGAGCAGTAGTCGGAGATGTCGTAGCCGAGGTCGCGAAACGGGCTCTTGTAGACCGGCGTCAGCCACACCGCGTCGACGCCGAGCCATTTCAGATAGTCGATGCGGGATGTCAGGCCGGCGAGATCACCCTTGCCGTCGCCGTCCGAGTCCTGGAACGAGATCAGTGCGATTTCGTAGATGACGGCGGATTCCCACCACGCACCTTCGTTACGGGACGCTTCGCTCATTGTCTTGCATCACCTCGTCGCGCGCTCTCAGGTCCGTTCCGTCGCGGCGTGCGCTGCGATCTGCTTGGCCGCGGTTCGGGCGCTCTCGATGCCCTTGGGAAAGCCGCTGCGGTTCGGATACAGCTTGCGCCGTGCGTCGCGCTGCGGCCGCTGCGGCTTGGTGTCCTGCGCGGCGCGGTAATCGAGCATCGCGATGCCGCCGACCATCAGCAGCGCCAGCGCGATATTGCCCTTTTTGGGATTGTCCGCGGTCAGCCCCGAGAGCAGCGCGGCGGCATCGAGGCCGTCGCCGCCGACGCGGGCCCACAGGCCGGCGTTCTTCTCGACCGAGAGCGTCATGACCCCGGCCAGGATCTCGCGCAGGCCGAAGGTGCGGACCAGCGTCTCATGGCCCTCCATGCCCAGCGTTTCCGTGACGCGCCGCGGCGCGAAGAATTCCACGACGCCGAGACCGATGCTGAACCAGCCGAGCGCACGGGCGAGCTGGTCTTCGGGCCGCTTCAGGCTCGGGCCGCCCTCGACGATTTTCGGGTCGCCCTTGGTGCGAACGATGTTGGAGAAATGAAACATGGGTCTTGCTCCTCAGGGCTTCAGCACGACCTTGACGCAGGAGTCGCGCTTGTCGCGAAACACCTGGTACATCTCGGGGCCTTGGCTAAGCGGGACGGTGTGGGTGATGACGAAGGACGGATCGATCTGACCTTCCTCGATGCGATGGAGCAGGTCGTCGGTCCAGCGGTTGACGTGGGTCTGGCCGGTGCGCATCGTCAGGCCCTTGTTCATGAAGGCGCCCATCGGCAGCATGTCGGAGAATCCGCTGTACACGCCTGCCACCGAAATGATGCCGCCGGGCCGGCAGACATAGATCATCTCGCGCAGCACATGCGGCCGGTCGCTCTCCACCATGACCATCTGCTTGGCGCGGTCGAGCAGCGTGTCGGGCAGGGACGCCATCACATGCGACTCCATCCCGACGCAATCAATACACTTCTCAGGGCCTCTGCCGTCGGTGAGCTCCTCGAGTCGCTCGAGGACGCTTTCGGTTTCGAAGTTGATGGTGGTGGCGCCGCCCGCTTCGGCCATGCTGAGCCGTTCGGGCAGGCAATCGATCGCGATCACCTGGTTGGCGCCGAGCAGGATGGCGCTGCGGATCGCCATCTGTCCCACCGGACCGCAGCCCCAGATCGCGACCGTGTCGGTCGGCTCGATGTCGCATTGCACGGCGGCCTGCCAGCCGGTCGGGAAGATATCGCTGAGAAACAGCAGCTGCTCGTCGGGAATGCCCGCGGGCACCTTGATGTGGGTGGCGTCGGCGAACGGCACGCGCAAATATTCGGCCTGGCCGCCGGGATAGCCGCCGGTCAGGTGCGTATAGCCGAACAGGCCAGCGCCCGAATGACCAAACGCCTTTTCAGCGAGATGACTCTTGCGATTGGTGGTCTCGCAGACCGAGAAATTGCCACGCTTGCACTGGTCGCATTCGCCGCAAATGATTGTGAAGGGCACGACGATGCGGTCGCCCTTCTTCAGCTTGCCGTCGACGCCCGAGCCGACCTCGACCACTTCGCCCATGGTCTCGTGGCCCATGATGTCCCCGGGCAGCATGCCCGGAATGTAATTGTGAAAGAGGTGCAGGTCCGAGCCGCAGATGGCGCAGCTCGTGACTTTGATGATGGCATCCCGCGCGTCCTGAATTTCCGGATCGGTAACGGTGTCGCAGCGTATGTCTTCCTTGCCGTGCCAAACCAGCGCCTTCATCTCTTTTCTCCCGAGCTACGAGGCAACCAAGTCGAACAACGAACGATGGTTGCTATTGCACAGTGCAAAATCTTTGCGCCGCACCAGCGTGCGTCCCCGATAGGAACGAGCGCCCATTGCGGTGATTGGAGCGTCATCAATCCCACTCAAGGATTAGCGAAGGATACGCTCATGCCCGCCAATCAACTCGCCGTCGTCACCGGCGCCTCCACCGGCATCGGGCTGGAACTCGCCAGATGCTGTGCCCAAGCAGGTTTCAACCTTGTCATTGCGGCGGACGAGCCCGAGATCGAGAGGGTGGCCGTCGATCTGCGCAGGCTCGGCAGCAGCGTCGAACCGGTGCAGGCCGATCTCGCCACCACCGAAGGCGTCGACAAGCTCTGCGCCGCGGTCGGCGACCGGCCGATCGACGCGCTGCTGGCCAATGCCGGCGTTGGTCTTGGCAAGGCCTTTCTCGACCAGGATTTTGCCAGGATCAAGCACCTCGTCGACACCAACATCACCGGCACGCTGTATCTGATCCATCGCGCCGGCAACGCGATGCTTCGCCGCAATTCGGGGCGCATCCTGATCACGGGCTCGATCGCGGGATTCACGCCGGGCAGTTTTCAGGCGGTCTACAACGCCAGCAAGGCGTTTCTTGATTCATTCTCATTCGCGCTCCGCGAGGAGTTGCGCGACAGCGGCGTCACCGTCACCTGCCTGATGCCTGGCGCCACGGAAACGGAGTTCTTCCGCCGCGCCGACATGATGGATACCAAGGTCGGCACCGAGCCGAAGGACAGTGCCTACGACGTCGCGAAGGCCGGCTTCGACGCCATGTTGCGCGGGGAGTCCGACATCGTGACCGGAATGAAGAACAAGATCCAGACCACGATCGCCAACGTCACGCCGAACGAGATGCTGGCCAAGCAGCATCGCAAGATGGCGGAGCCGGGCACGGCGAAGTCGTAGAACGATACCGTCGCAATCTAAGCTAACCGGTGCGGCGCGGACCGATAAGGAGGACGCCGATTCACATAGCCTAATGCGCAAAGCTCCCCGCGCCGTCAGACTGGTTCGGCTGGAAAAAGGGGGCTGTGATGCCGATGGATCGCGTCGAACAGGCCTTTGTCGCAACGGCAATCACGGGTTTTCTCGTCATGATGGCGGCGATCGTCTGGATGATGATGGGTTGATGACCGGGAGGGCTGCTGATTTGCGGATCGCGTTGCCCTATGCTGCGGTGCTTCTGTGTCTGGCGGTGACCGCCTGGCTCGCTTTCGCGCATCTGTTCTGATCGCCGTCAGGCTCGGCCGTGCGGATCGGCGATCAGCGCCGCCAGCCTCTGTGCCATCGCAGGCATATCGATCGGTTTCTCCAGGATCGGCACGTCGTGGAATTCCGGACTGATCGTGACCTTGTCGTATCCGGTCGTGAAGAGGAAGGGGACGTTCCGTGCCTTCAGTTCGCGCGCGACCGGAAAGATCATCTCGCTGCGGATGTTCACGTCGAGCACGGCGGCATCCAGAACACTGCCGTCGTGCAGGATACGGAGTGCGTCGTTGAGATCGCCCACCGGGCCCGCGATGTCTGCGCCGAGCGCGCGACATGCTCTGCCAATGTCGTCGGCGAGAAAATATTCGTCCTCGACAATGAAGATGCGTCGCCCGCTGAGCGCCGACTCTGGACCTGACGATCGAGGCGACATCGCCATGGTGCCTTCCACCCCTTCGTTGCCGGTTCATAGGAACATAGGGCGGTGACCCGCCTTGGTACAAACGAATACAACCGATAGTGGGTTCCATGAGCAACCGCGACATCATCGTCATAGGTGGCTCGGCCGGCGCGACCGCGCCGCTGAAGCAGATCCTGGGCCGGCTGCCGCCGGATCTGCCCGCGGCGGTGTTCATCGTGCTGCACATCCCGGCGCAGGGCATCGGCATTCTCTCGACGGTGGCCAGCAGCGCCGGTCCGCTCCCGGTCCGGCAGGCCGAAAACGGCATGAAGATCGAGCCAGGCCGGGTTTATCTGGCCGCACCGGACCACCATCTGCTGCTGTCCGAGGATCGCGTATTCCTCGGGCGCGGCCCGCGCGAGAACATGGTCCGGCCGGCCATCGATGCCTTGTTTCGCTCGGCCGCCATCAATTACGGCCCACGTGTGATCGGTGTGCTGCTCAGCGGCCTGTTGTCGGACGGTTCGGCCGGTCTCAACGCCATCAAGCGTTGCGGCGGGATTTCGGTGGTTCAGGACCCCTCGGATGCCATCGCCGATGAAATGCCAAGGAGCGCCCTCGAGGCGACCATCATCGATCTTTGCGTTCCCGGCGCCGGAATGGGCGACGTGCTGTCTGATCTCGCCAGGGAGGCTGCCGGCGCCGCACTGCCGATCCCGCCGGAGATCCGGCTCGAGGTCGAGATCGCGGCCGGCGAACGGATCGGCAGTGACCGTCTCGTCTCGATGGCCGATCCGGTTGCGCTGACCTGTCCGGCCTGCGGGGGCGTCCTGTCCGAGATGAAGGAATCGCACCCGATGCGCTTCCGTTGCCAGGTCGGTCACGCCTTCGCCGCCGACGTCCTCGCAAAAGAGCAGGAGGGGCAAGTGGATGAAGCCCTGCGGGTCGCACTGCGCATCATCGAGGAGCGGGCCGAGCTGGTGCAGCGCATGGCCGCCGACGGACGGCGCAACGGCCGGCCGGCGGTGGCCGAGATGTACCAGGCGCGCGCTGCCGAATATCGCGAATATGCCGACATGATCCGGCGCGTTGTGCTAAAGTCGCTCGATCCTCCCATTCGCAAGCGGGAGGCTTGAGGGTCGCGATGGCCATTTCCCTCGCCGAATGGACCGAGCAGCTCGATACCGAGCGCCGCCATCTGATCAAGGCCGATCGGGATATCGAGGAGGGTTCGCGGCGCATCCTCGATCAGGAGGCGCGCATCCGCGAGCTCAGTGCCGGCGGCCACGACGCGGGCCAGGCGGAACGGTTGGTCGAGGCGCTGAAGCAGACCCTCACGGAATGGCTGCGCCATCGCGTCCTGATCGAGCAGCGGATCGCCTATCTTCGGCAGCAAGTCGGTCCGGAGTGATCTGGGGGCGTTGGCAGGCCACCCAAGCTCAATGCCTAATGCCCAATGCTCGCTGTACGGAACGCAGCGTGACGTTTCCGCCTTGCACCTGTTGGGATAATATCAATTCTGCTATTTGCGGCGAGCGGGCGTCCTCTGGTTCCCGTCAATGAATGAGAGCTACCGAGACCATGCATGAAATCGGCGACCAGTCGGTCGAAAGAGAGCGCCAGACCAGGTCTCCGCTGATCATCGGGGTGGGCGCCGCGCCGACAGCTCTGGATAGCGTCGAGCGGTTCTTTTCCAGGCTGACCGTAAGCGCCGACCAGGCCGTCGTGCTCGCATTCCAGCATCATGAGGCCCTCGACGAGCCGCGGCTGCGCCAGATCGTGCGAAATTCCCACGGTGGCAAGATTTCCGACGTCGGCAACGGCCAGACCATCGAGGGTGGCACGATTTATCTGTGCCCGCCGGCGATGATCACGACGATCCAGGACGGTCGCTTCGGCGTCCGCCCGGCCGAGCAGGCGCCCGGCGAGCGGGCGACGATCGACAGCTTCCTGGTGTCGCTGGCGGAAGAACGCGCCGAGCAATCGATCGGCGTGATCCTGTCCGGCATCGGCGGCGATGGCACGTTGGGTACCGCGACACTGAAGGACCACGGCGGCCTTGCCATCGCGGAAAAAGGCGCGAGCGACGACGCGGATCATCTGAAGGACGCCGATACGCCGGCGGCGATCGCCGACTACGTGCTGACCGCCGAAGACATCGCCGAGCACATCCAGGTCTATGCCCGTCATCTGCGGCGGCTGGAGGAGAAGCAGGGGTTCGATGAGGTGCTGGCCGCTGCAGCGACCTCGCTGTCGCGCATCGCCGACATCCTGCGCAGCAAGACCGGCAATGATTTCCACGGCTACAAGCAGAACACCTTCCTGCGTCGCGTGCAGCGGCGGATGCAGGTGGTCCAGATCGGCGACATTTCCGCTTACGTCGATTTCCTGCGCAACGACCAGGACGAGGCGCAGCACCTCTTCAACGACCTCTTGATCGGCGTCACCGAATTCTTCCGCGACAAGCGTGAATTCGAGGTGCTGGAGAACCAGATCGTCCCGAAGCTCTTCGAAGGCAAGGACGCGAGCCAGCAGGTTCGCGTCTGGGTGCTCGGCTGCGCAACCGGCGAGGAGGCCTATTCGATCGCTATCCTCCTGCGCGAGTACATGGCCAAAATGGACTCGCCACCGCAGGTTCAGATCTTCGCGACCGACATCGACGGACGGGCGCTGGCGGCTGCGCGCGTCGGCCGCTATCGCACCAAGATCGAAGCGGAGATGACCGGCGAGCGCCTGGCGCGCTGGTTCGTGCGCGAAGGTGACACCTATTGCGTGGTCAAGGAGCTGCGCGAGATGTGCATCTTCTCGCAGCACAACGTGATCAAGGACGCACCGTTCTCCAAGCTCGATCTCGTCTCCTGCCGCAACCTGCTGATCTACCTCAATGCCGAATTGCAGAACCGGGTGATCCCGTTATTCCACTTCGCCCTTCTGCCGGATCGGTTCCTGTTCCTCGGCAATTCCGAGAACGTCACGCGGCATCCAAAACTGTTCGTACCGGTCGACCGCCGCGCCCGCATCTTCAAGAAGCTCGAGACCGGAACCCGGCTGCCGCCGGAATTTCCGATCACGACCGCCGCGGGGAGGGCAAACCTCGAGATAGCGCCGGCGCGCTCCTTCCGCCCTGATATCGGGCTGGAGCGTCGCGCGCAGCGGATCGCGGAGCGCTATGCGCCCGCCTATGTCATCGCCGACAGCAACTTTCAGGTCCTGCACTTTTCCGGGCGCACCGGACGCTACATCGAGCCGACGGCAGGCGCCGCCACGCTCGATCTGCTCCAACTCGTCCACCGCGATCTCCGCCTGGACCTGCGGGCGGTGCTCAGCCGCGCGGCGGAGACCAACGAGCCCGCCCATGCCGAACAGGTGCAGCTCGGCGCCAACGGCCAGCACATTCCCGTCGACATCACGGTGGAGCCGATCCAGGAGAGCGGCAGCGGCGATCGCAATTTTGTCGTCCTGTTCAAGGACGGCCCGGTGCGCGCCATCGATGCCGGCGCAGGCAAGCCCAATGCGTTGGTGCAGACCGAGCATGTCGAGCGTATCGAAGGCGAGCTGCGGGCGACGCGGGAGCGCCTTCAGGCGACCATCGAAGAGCTCGAAAGCACCAATGAGGAGCTGAAGTCCTCGAACGAGGAATACCAGTCCCTCAACGAGGAGCTCCAGTCCGCGAACGAAGAACTCGAAACCTCGCGCGAGGAATTGCAGTCGGTCAACGAGGAGCTGACCACCGTCAACGGCGAGCTTGCTCACCGCGTCCAGGAATTGACGCGCGCCACCAGTGACCTCCGGAATTTCCTGGAGAGCACGCAGATCGCGACCGTATTCCTCGACAACGAGTTGCGCGTGATGAACTTCACGCCGGCGATCACGCAAATTCTGCATCTCGTAGAAACCGACATTAGCCGGCCCATCGCGCACATCAAGGCGCGCGTCCCGATCGAGGACCTCTATGACGACGTTCGCAGCGTGCTGCGGACGCTTGCCAGCGCCGAGCGCGAGCTGAGGGCGCCGGACAGCGGCACGCGCTACATCGTGCGAATCCTGCCCTATCGCAGCATCGAAAACTTCATCGCCGGGGTCGTGATCACCTTCGTTGACATCACCGCCATGACCCGCGCCGAGGAGCGGCAGCGCCTGCTGCTGGCCGAGCTCCAGCATCGGGTCCGCAACACGCTCGGCGTGGTGCGCTCGATCGCCCGTCGCACGGCCGATACGAGCTCGACGGTCGAGGAGTTTGCCTCTCATCTCGACGGCCGGCTCAACGCTTTCGCCCGTACCCAGGCGCTGGTGACCCGCGATCCCGAGGGCGGCGTCGATCTCGAATACCTCGCCGTCGAGGAGATGCTGGCCTATAATGCCAGGGAGGGCGAGCAGGTACGTGTCAGCGGTCCCCCGGTGCGTTTTCAGTCGAAGGCAGCGGAAACCTTTGCCCTTGCCATTCACGAGCTCGCGACCAACGCACTCAAATACGGCGCCCTGAGCCGGCCGACCGGTCGCATCGAGATTTCCTGGCGCCTCGAGCAGGGCACCGACCCGGCGGAGCTGGTGTTCGAGTGGCGGGAGCGCGGTGGGCCGCCGGTTGCGCCGCCGCCGCACAAAGGATTTGGGACCGAGCTTCTGGAGCGCACACTCGCGTTCGAGTTCAAGGGGCAGACCAGGTTGGCATTCAGTCCCAAGGGATTGGAATGCACGATCACCATTCCCCTCAGCAAGCGGGCGTTTCATACACCGGCGGTGGCCAGCTGATGCCCTTGTCGACGCTAGATCGCAGCCAGGTGGACCCGGTCATTCGCCGGCTGAACGTGCTGAGGCCGCTGTCGACGGAGGCCCGCACCTCGCTCGAATATGCAATGCTCGAGGGAATCCAGCGCGCAGGAGCGGGCGAGGATCTGATCTCGGAGGGCGATCCGGTCGACAGCGTGCGCCTCGTGCTGTCGGGCTGGCTCTGCCGCTACAAGACGCTCGAGGACGGGCGGCGCCAGATCGTCAATTTTCTCTTTCCCGGCGAAAGTTGCGACGCGCACGCGTTCCTGTTGTCGGTGATGGATCATTCCATCGCGGCGATGACGCCGGTCGTCTACACCGAAATCAAGCGCGCGCGGTTCGAGAGTCTGGTGGCGAGCGACCGCGCGCTGGCGGAAGCGTTCTGGTGCGAGACGCTTGTCAACAACGCGATCCAGCGCGAATGGGCCATCAATCTCGGCCGCCGGGTGGCCTTCGAACGCGTGGCCCATCTGTTCTGCGAAATCATCGAGCGGCTGCGTCCTGTCGGCATGGTCGAGGGCAATTCCTGCGTGATGCCGGTGACGCAAATGGATCTTGCGGACGCCACCGGCCTGTCGGTGGTCCATCTCAACCGCACGGTTCAGGAGTTGCGTGCTTCCGGTCTGATCGTGCTGCGCGATCGCACGCTGACCATCACCGATCTCGATGCGCTCAAGGACGCGGCGCTGTTCTCGCCGAGCTATCTGCAACTCTATCGACGGAGCTAAGCGTTTGCTCGGTTGGGGAACGGTCGTACTTGATCCAGGTTAGCGTTCGCGAATGTTTTTTGAGCGGATGGCTGGTTTTGAGTAATTGACGTAACTTACGTAAAGGCAGTTTCGTCCCGAATCCTGTATTGTCGTTCCGTGAACGACGTCCTGCTTGCCCGCGCTGAGCGCGCGATCGAAGCAAGCCGCGCCCTCCGGGCGCAGCGCAGAGCGGTCGCGGACCAGCTTGATCACGCCACGCGCCAGGTGCGCCGGGTGGTGATGGAAAGCGCGATGTTGCGCTCGGAGCTCAAGGCCCTCCGCGACGACCGGGAAGGACAGGATCTCCGGCACCGCGCGCCGTCGGAATAGGAGCCGACGACACTAAACGTCTAGCTGCGCCGGGATGGGTGCCTCGCTCAGCGCCGCTTCGCTGCTTTGGATCGCCTGTTGTAAGGCGAGCGGTTGACGGGCTTGAGCGAAATGCCTTCGCGCTGCGCCTTGCTGCGAATGGCCGCGACCGGACGCTGCAGCTTGATGCTCATGACGCCCGTGGGCGTGTTTCCTTTTGCGAGCTGCTTCAGCTTGCTCACGTCCGCAGGTGTCCATCGTTCGCGCGCCCGCCGCTTGTACGCGGGGTTTGCCTTGCGCGGGCCCTTGCGGCCGATCGGTGAACCCGGTTGTTTCCATGCTGCTTTCACCATGATGATCCTCCTTCAAGTCCCTCATCAATAAGCGAATCAGCATTTCGGTTCCGGCGCACTCGAGGCAGTGCCGGCGCGCGAAGGGAATGCGCGCATCCGTCGCTGCTCGGCCGTTTCGTTTCGCACCAGCAAAATCACGCACCGTTAACTTATTGAAATGCCGGAACCTGCGGTTGCGGCCGAAGCTGCCAACACTGCCGGGCTGGGCCGCCCCAACCGGCACGAAACTCTGGCCCCGGCGCCGACCTCCCGCCGGGGCCAATTCCTCCCATCCCAATCCTTCCATCTGAAGGGCTTTGTGAAAGTACAATGACCGCGAAACGCAACCGCAGGAAACAGACCCAATCGCTCCAGGAGCGGTTGGCGGCATTCGCCCAAACCGCTCGCGAGCGTGCGCGCAGCCTGCCGCCCGGCAAGGAGCGCGACATGCTGCTTCAGCGCGCCAAGCAGAACGAGGTGACCTCGAACCTGACGGACTGGCTGAGCGAACCTGTCTACCCGAGACGGGGAGGGTGACGATGCGGAGCATCAAGCACTACCGCGCGTTCCAGATCGATCCGGACGGGCATGTGTTTGGATGCATCAACCTGGTCTGCGACGATGATGAGCAGGCCAAGCGCGAGGCCGCATCGCTCGTGCTGGTGCACCGCATCGAACTGTGGCGGCTGGACCAGCGCATCGCGCAGTTCGATGTGCCGCCGGAAGTTGTCCGCCAGTAGGGCGACGAGAGGAGAGCGAGAAGGAACCGCGCGCTGCGCCCCGGGTTGGTCGAACTGTACCGACCTCGCGAGGAGCCAGCATGACGGAAGCCGACATTCGCAAGGGGATGCCGCCCGTCAAGCTCTCGCGCGAGGCCTTCGAGCGCCGCTACAGGAGCCGGTTCGTCGATCCCGCCTTTGCACCGCTCCAGCGCGAGCTCGACGCCATCGTCGGCGCGGCCTGGGACGCCTACAGCGATTCACGCAAGGCCCCGCTGACGCGAAAGGCGGGCGCGGGATTCTCCGATCCCGATTACGACATCGCCATCGACTGGCTCGATGCGCGCGCGAAGATCCTGGCGGCGCAGCGACGCCATGACGATGCGGACGAGACGCCGCGCATCCTCATCATCAACGGCTCGGCCCGCAGCGAGCACACCTGTCCCGGCGAGATGTCCAAGACCTGGCGTCTGGTCGAACTCGCCGAGCCGGTCTTTGCCGAGCTTGGGTTTGCCGTCGACATCCTGGACCTGTCGCGCCTGGCCTCGGAGTTCGGCAAGACGATCCATCCCTGCAAATCCTGCGTCGGAACCGCGATGCCGCTCTGCCACTGGCCGTGCAGCTGCTATCCAAACTATTCGCTGGGGCAGACCGACGACTGGATGAACGATATCTATCCGCTGTGGGTCGCGGCCCACGGCATCCTGATCGTGACGCCGGTGAACTGGTATCACGTACCCGCCGGACTGAAGGCGATGATGGACCGCATGGTCTGCGCCGACGGCGGCAATCCCGATCCGACCTCGACCCACGGCAAGAAGGCGGCCGAGGCGAAGGCGCTGGAGCTGAAGGGCTGGCCTTATCCGCGCCATCTCGCCGGCCGTCATTTCGGCCTCGTCGTTCACGGCGATGCGGTCGGTGCCGAGGGCGTGCGCCGGGCCTTGTCGGATTGGTTGACCGATATGCAGTTGATCTCGGCGGGCCGCTTCGCCGAGCTCGATGGCTATGTCGGCTACATGGAGCCATACGCCACCTCGCACCGCGACCTCGATGACGACAGGGCATTCCAGACGGAGGTGCAGAACGTCGCGCGCGCACTCGGCAACGCGGTCCGCCTGGCGCGGAGCAGACAGCTTCGCGAGCCCGGTGCGGGCCTGTCGGATCCAAACCCCAAATGATGGCGAATGATCAGCCGTATGATTGCCTGATCGTCGGCGGCGGCCCGGCCGGGCTGATGGCTGCGATCTACCTCGCGCGATTTCGGCGCCGCGTCTGTGTCGTGGACGCAGGCGCGAGCCGGGCGGCGCTGATCCCGCGCAGTCACAATGTGCCGGGCTTCGTCCACGGCCTCTCCGGCACTGACCTGCTCGCGCGCATGTCCGCGCAACTGGGCGAGCTCGCGGTCACGCGCGTTGATGCCGAGGTCACCAGCTTGCGACGACACGATCACGGTTTTCAGGCGATCTGGAACGGCGGCGCGCATACGGCCGCCACCGTCATCCTTGCCTGCGGCATCGTCGACGCCCATCCGCCGTTCGACGAATGGCGCGCGGCCGTCGCGGACGGGCTGTTGCGCTACTGTCCCGTTTGCGACGCCTTCGAGGCGATCGACCGTCGCATCGGCATCGTCGGTCCGCTTCACCGCGCCGCCGGCAAGGCGCTCTTCATGCGCGGCTACTCGCGCGACGTGACGCTGCTGGCAACGGGCGAGGATGACGGGAAGCCCGCGGCAGCGGAGCTCAATGAAGCCGGTGTCGAGATCGTCGTCGCGCCCGGCCTGCGCCTGAGGCGGCGAGACGACGGCGTTGAAGCCGTCTTCGCCGATGGCCGGACGGCGCAATTCGAGATGGTCTACCCGGTGATGGGTGCGGAAGTGCGCTCGCATCTCGCGATGACGCTTGGGGCCGAACACACCGCAGACGGCCATCTGAAAGTCGACGACCATCAGCGCAGCTCGGTCGACGGGCTCTACGGCATCGGCGACGTCGTCACCGACCTGCACCAGATATCGGTCGCGTTCGGCCACGCCGCGCTCGCCGCCTGCACGATCCACAACAGCCTGCCGCGGCGGCTGGCATGAGGAACGGGGTATCGGACATTGGCAACAGAATCATCCTCGAAGACCGCGGTCTATGCGGCGCTCTTCGGCAATGTCCTGGTCGCGGTCACGAAGATCGGCGCCGCCGCGTGGACGGGAAGTTCGGCCATGACGAGCGAAGCGGTGCATTCGCTCGTCGATACGACCAATGAGATCCTGCTGCTCTACGGCTACCGGCGCGCGAGCCGCTCGCCCGACGAATCCCATCCGCTCGGCTATGGGCGCGAGCTGTATTTCTGGAGCTTCATCGTTGCGCTGCTGATCTTCGCCCTGGGCGCCGGTGTCTCGCTGTATCAGGGCATTCTGCATGTCGCCGCACCCGAGCCGATCGAAAGTCCGATCGTCAGCTTCGTGGTGCTCGGGCTGTCGTTCCTGTTTGAAGGCGGTTCCTGGCTGGTTGCCCTGCGGCGCTTCAGCTCCGACGGCCAGCGGTTCGGGTATTACCAGGCTTTCGTTCGCAGCAAGGATCCTCCGGCATTCATGGTGCTGCTCGAGGACAGCGCGGCGCTGGTCGGCATCGCCATTGCCGCGGCGGCCACTGCCGCGGCCGTATGGCTGCGCCAGCCGGTCTGGGACGGGATCGGTTCGATCATGATCGGGATATTGCTGGCGATCGTGTCGATCGGTCTCGCGCGCGAGAGCAAGAGCCTGCTGATCGGCGAGCCCGCCGATCCGGAACTTGCGCGATCGGTCCTCGACATCGCAAGGCGGTCGCCCGGCGTGCTCAGGGCCAACGGCCTGCTGACGGTGCAGCTGTCGCCGGCCGAAATCGTTGCGGCCCTCAGCATCGAATTTGCGGACGACAAGCGCGCCGACGATATCGAGCGATGCGTCGTTTCGATCGAGACCGAGATACGCAAACGCCATCCAAGCGTGGCCGCCTTGTTCATCAAGCCGCAGACCGATGCTCGCTACCGGGCGGTGCGCGCCAGGCGTTACGGCTAGCTTTGCGAGGTTCCCTGGACGTCACAATCGGCACGACGGCAGGAACGATCACAACATCCCCCTGGTTGACCGGTGCAGGGGGCGAGCAATGGAGACACCGGATGGCTCAATCCGAAGACATGACGCGCTGCATCGCGCTCTGCATGAGCTGCTATCAGACCTGCCTCGGCACCGCGATGAACCATTGCCTCGAGACCGGTGGCAAGCACGTCGAGCCCAAGCATTTCCGCCTGATGATGGCGTGCGCCGAAATGTGCCGGACGGCGGCGCATTTCATGCTGATCAATACGCCGCATCACCGGCACACATGCGGCGAATGCGCCGAAATTTGCAGCGAATGCGCCGAGGATTGCGAACGGGTCGGCGGCATGGACGAGTGCGTCGCCATGTGCCGCTCCTGCGCGCAATCCTGCCGTGCGATGGCGGCCTGAGGACAAGCCCATGCTGGAAGAGAAACTCACGGAAGCCATCGTCGAGGAGCTGAAGCGGCAGGCGGCGAACCGGCCGCAATCGCTGAAGGTCGAACGGGCGCACGACGCGAAAGCCTCGGAGGAGCTGATCGTCAACGGCAAGATCGACTTGGCCGCGCTGGTCATGGTGATCGCCGGATCGGTCGCCGGCGGGCCTTAGGTCCGGCCGTCAACGGCGCCCTCAGCCATATTCCTCGCCGATGCCGTATTCCCGGTAGATCTCCAGCGGATCGAGGTCGGGAAAAAGCCGGCATTTGGCCTGGGCGAGATGCAGGGTCACCGCCGCCGGCTCCTTGCCGTTCGCGAGCATCTTGCGGATGTCGTCCATATGCGCGCTCGGCTGGTGCTTGGTGTCGAGCTGCTCCAGCGCGACCAGCGCAGTCGCCAGCGCCTCGGTCAGAACCCAGTCGTCGTGGCCGGTGATTCCCTTCTTCGGCATCGGCAGACCCCACATGTGGCGACCCCAGTCTATCGGGACTTCCGCCAAATCTCCAAGGAGCCGTTGCAGCCAACAGGCGCGCGGACGGCTCGACGGCCGGGGCTCCGGCTTGCATTATGGCCGGGCGTGGCTAAAAGGCGGCATCGCCGGGGCAATAGTATCTTTGTTGAAACAAAGTTGGCGTAGACGGGGCTGCATGGCATTCAGGCCGGCTGTTCCGGTCTGGGCTCCTGATCCCCGCATTTGCAACACGGTCGGTTGCGCCACCCTTCAAGGCTTAAGCCCGCATGGTCTTTTTAAGCTTCGTCTATCGCTTCGTGACCAACTTCGCATTCATGGCGATGGTCTATTTCAGCCTGAATTTCATGGAGAAGTACCAGAACCGGGCGATTATCGCGATCCTGGTGCTGGTCTATACCGGCATGCGCGCAGCTTCGACGCTGCGGGCGTTCTACTTTTACCAGAAGATCGAGAAGCTGGAAGCCGAGACCAAGCGCCTTCAGGCTCCGCTCAATGACGGCACTGGCGGAACGAGTGTGCGCAAGCAGGTCGTGGTTGACGTCGCCCGGCTGCGGCGCGACGGCGAGGTCAAGTCCTATATGGACCTGTTCTTCCTGGCGCTGATCGTATTGCTCTGCGTCGCCAACATCATGCGACAGTAAGCTCTACTGCGCGCGCTTCTTCAGGCTTGCCACACGGGTCGGGCGCGGCGCTGTGCTCTTGGGCGCGGCGCTCTTGGGGGCAGTGCTCTTGGCTGCAGTGCCCTCGGTCTCTGCGGCGTGGTTCGGTGTGCCATGAGCAGCGCGCGCGGTGCGGCGAGCGTGCCACTTGCCGGCTTTGACCTTGGCCGCAGGAGGCGTCTCGGCCGCCATTGCCAGGCGCGTCGCGGCGCGCCGCGACAAGGTCGTCGACAGCAGCACCTCGACCGAGCCTTCCGGGATCGCAAAGAGATCGCGGCCAGGCGCGGGCAGGGTGGCCGCGACATTGGCGAGCGCCATGGTCTTGCGCGGCAGCAGCGGTTGGTGCGCGGCCTGTGCGTTGAGGTCGGCCAGCGAGGGTGCCGGAAGCGTCTTGGTCTGCGCGAACACGAAGTTCGGCACGGCCGGCCAGCGCGCGATCGGTGTGGTCTCGGTCGGCGGATGCAGCAGCCATTCCACCGGCGTTGTCGGCGTCGCCAGCTGCTCGGCGGTCGCGGGCACCACGTGCACGATGCGATAGCCGCGCGCCTTGAGGTCGCGGATGATCTTCGGCAGCGCCGCCACCGTGCGGGCCTGGATGTCGTGCAGCAGCAGGATGCCCTTGCCCTTGGCCTCAAGCCGCTGGATTGCGAGCTGATAGACGCGATCGGGCGACACATGGCGCCAGTCGTCCGCCGGGAAATCGGCGCTCCAGACCTGGATGCCGCGCGAGATCAGAACGTTCTCGACGCCGTCGGCGCGCATCAGGCCGGGAATGCGGAAGAACGGCGCGAGCTTGGACGGATCGGTCATTGCGGCCGATGTCCACTCGATGCCGCCATTGATCTGCGCCTCGGCCTTGTCGAGCGGCATCCGGTCCATTGTGAGCGGATGCGTCATGCTGTGGGTGCCGACGGTATGGCCCGCTGCGACCAGCTTGCGCACGCCTTCCGGGTTCGCCTTGGCCTGTTCGCCAATGATGAAGAAGGTCGCCTTGATGCACTCGTCGGCGAGGATCTGCAGCACCTGGTTGGAATATTTCGGCAACGGACCGTCGTCGAAGGTCAGGACGACTTCATGGTCCTTCAGCGGCAGCGTCTCGCGGTACTGCATGGTGCCGATGCGGGGATGCTCGTGCGGATCGACCACGAGCGTGCGGGAGGTCCCGAGCGCGTCCGGATGGCCGGGGCAGTCGGCCGCAATGGCCGGCGAGCCGATGGTCAGGACACCAAGGAATCCGCCAAGAAAGCTGCCAAGGCAAAGGACGATCCACGATCGCGTCCGAGCAACAACGCTACTTCCGATCATGAACCCGGTCTGCCCTCTTACGCGATTGCCGCCATAGTAGGTCGGAGACATCAGCAAACGGTTCAGGCGCAAGAACCCCGACCCAGAACCCTGCCGCGACAAGTCCCCTTGATACTTGCATGGCGTAGCATGAACGGACTGTTAATAGGGCCCAAATCACCCCATTTTGCACCGGCGTGACATTCCGGCATCAATGCGCGTCAGCACTCTTCTGTGATGCACCCGCCGGCACGACGTGAACCACCCGATAGCGGTTCTCCCTCAGATACCGCAGGAAGGCCGGCATGATCGCAGCCGTACGCGCCTTGGGATCGTGGAACAGGATGATACCCTTGCCGGCGGCGGCGAGCCGCTCGGTGACGAGCTTCATTTCCTGCTCCGGCGTCATCTCGTTCCAGTCGCTGGCCCACAGGTCGGCCCCGAACACCACGATGCCGCGGGACTGGAGCAGGTCAAGCTCGGCTGGCGTCGCCTCGAAATAGGGGAAGCGGAAGAACGGGGTCGCGGGCGTCGTTGTCGAGGTGCCGTGCAGAGCCAGCTCGACGGCCGCGATGCCGCGGTCGATTTCGCTCTTCGCTTTGTCGAACGGAATGCGCGCCATGAACGGGTGCGAGAAGGTGTGGTGACCGATGCTGTGGCCCTCGCGCGCGATGCGCTTGACCATGTCAGGGTGTTCGGAGGCGTGCAGGCCGATCAGGAAGAAGGTCGCGCGCACGCATTCCTGCGCCAGTGCCACCAATACCTTCGACGTCGTCGGCGGATGCGGCCCGTCGTCGAAGGTCAGCACGACCTCGTGATCGGCAAGCTCCAGCGTCTGCGGAAAGCTCTTCAGGCCCACGCGCGGCGCGGTCTTGGCGTCGACGCTCAGAATGCGGGAGGTGCCGAGCGCGTCCTTGCGCGGGCACTCGGCGGCTTCACTCGAGGCGATGCCGGTGAGGGCGGCGAGGGCTGCGCCTGCCGACATCGAGGTCCACCTCAGTCGAAGCATCTTTGTCATTGCGCTCAGAGTTGCCTTGTGGGTATTGCCTGAACCGTCAGCTCAGACCACTCGTTCCAACCTGTCGAACGGCGAGGCGCGCCATGGATGAACATCTGGACGGTGCCGCATCTGCCGCGGAATCGGTACTCGACCACGTGCCGATGCGCAATGAAGACGGCGAAATTCGTCACGAATTCGTCGCGGAAATTACCCATGCGATCGAGGCCGGCGACAGCGCCGCGCTGCGCGCCTGCGTTGCCGAGCTGCACGAGGCCGATCTCGGCGATCTCATTGGGGCTCTCGAGCCCGACGATCGGGTCCGCCTGGTTGAGCTGACGGGGCGCGATTTCGACTTCTCCGCGCTGAACGAGCTCGACGAGGGCGTGCGCGAGGAGATCCTCGAGGAACTGCCGCCGCAGACGGTCGCGGAAGGTGTGCGCGAGCTCGAATCCGATGACGCGGTCGAGCTGCTGGAAACGCTCGATCAGGCCGATCAGGAGGAGATCCTCGAGAAGCTGCCGCTCAAGGAGCGCGTCGTGCTCGAGCGCAGCCTGCTTTATCCGGAGAACTCCGCCGGCCGCCGGATGCAGACCGAGTTCATCGCCGTGCCGCAGGATTTCACCGTGGGGCAGGCGATCGACTACATGCGCGAGACGCCGGATCTGCCAGACCGCTTCTACGAGATCTACGTCGTCGACAAGGAGCAGCACTGGCAGGGCGCGGTCTCGCTCGACGTGCTGCTGCGCGCCCGCCGCCCGGTGGCGCTTGCCGAACTGACCGACGAGGATCGCCGCCGCGTCTCCGTCCTGGAGGACCAGGAGGAGGTGGCGCGCATGTTCGGCAAGTACAATCTCGTCGCAGCCCCGGTGCTCGACACCCAGGACCGCCTCGTCGGCGTCATCACCGTCGACGACGTCGTCGACGTCATCGAGGAAGAGGCGGACGAGGACCTCAAGGCGCTCGGCGGCGTCAACAGCGACGAAGAGCTGTCCGACACCGTGTTCACCATTGCACGCGCGCGGTTCAACTGGCTGCTGGTCAATCTCGCCACCGCCTTTCTGGCGTCGTCCGTGCTCGGCCTGTTCGAGGGGCAGCTCGAGAAGATGGTGGCGCTCGCCGTGCTGGCGCCGATCGTCGCAAGCCAGGGCGGCAATGCCGCGACCCAGACCATGACGGTCGCGGTGCGGGCGCTGGCGACGCGCGAGCTCGGCTCCTCCAATGCCTGGCGCGTGGTGGTGCGCGAGGGCCTGGTCGGCCTCGTCAACGGTCTCGCCTTTGCCGTGATCACGGGCGTCGCTGCGGTGGCCTGGTTCAGGATCCCGGGCCTCGGCCTGGTCATCGGGCTCGCCATCATCGTGAACCTCTTCGCCGGCGCACTCGGAGGCATCCTGATCCCGATGGCGCTCGAACGTGTCAGGGCCGATCCGGCCGTGGCCTCCGGCACGTTCGTGACAACGGTCACTGACGTCGTCGGCTTCTTCTCCTTCCTCGGCATCGCGACGTTGTGGTTCGGGTTGAGGTAGGGCTACACGCACTCTCGTCTCCCCGGCGCGCTGCAACGCCCTTGGCGTTGCTGCGCAACCGGGACCCAGAAGCGGCACAGTATTGCAGCGACATGGGCCCCGGCTCTGCAGCGCACCGCTGAAGAAGCGCTGCGCTGCGTCCGGGGCACGAGACCGTATACGCAGCCATCATCTTTAATCCGAACTTAAGCGAGCTGCCGCATCATCGCCTTGCTTGGGGGAATGAGCATGCGTGTGCGGTTGAAGGCGGACGGACGGATTGTCGAGTTGCGGGATGGGCGGGAGTTTCCGGTCCAGCCGTTTCCAATCCAGCCCGTACCTAACGCAGCGCCGCCCGACACCAGCTCGCTCGCCGTGCGCGATTTGCGCCGCCGTGCCTGCCTGACCCAGATGGAGTTCGCGGCCAAGCTCGGCGTTCCCGTCGAGACCATCCGCAATTGGGAGCAGGGCAAGCGGGCCCCGCGGGGACCCGCCCGCGCGCTGCTCGCTGTGATCGCGCATGCGCCTGACACCGTATTCCAGGCGCTTGCCAAAGCCTGAGCTCGAGGCCTGACCTCAAGGCCTGACGTCAAGGCCTGACGTCAAGGCCTGGCACGAACCTCCCGTTAGCATTGCGCGCAAGATCCGACCCGGCGGCCGGTGTCGCCCGTTGGCAGTGTTGCCAGCCGGGTTCATAATGACGCCTGGATCATGATTTGGGGCGACCGCGACAGAGAGGATTCCTCATGCTGTTCGTCGAGACCAATGGCGCAAGGATACCGGCGATCGGGCTGGGGACCTGGGAGCTGAGCGGGCGCATGTGCACCCGTGTGGTCGAGCAGGCGCTGCGGCTCGGCTATCGCCACATCGATACCGCACAGGTCTACGAGAATGAGCGCGAGGTCGGCGACGGCTTGCGCGCCTCCGGCGTGCGCCGCGACGACATCTTCCTGACGACAAAGGTCTGGACCAATCATTTCGCGCCCCACGATCTCGAGCGCTCGGTCAAGGAGAGCCTGGCGCGCATGCGACTTCCCTCCGTCGATCTCCTGCTGCTGCACTGGCCCAATTCGCACGTGCCGCTGGAGGAGACGCTGGGCGCGCTGTCGCATGCCAAGCGCATGGGCCTGACCCGCCACATCGGCGTTTCCAATTTCACCGTGGCGCTGATCGAGCAGGCGGTGGCGTTGTCGCCGGAGCCGCTGGCCTGCAACCAGGTCGAATACCACCCTTATCTCGACCAGGCGAAGGTGAGGGCGGCCTGCGATCAGCACGGGCTCGCGCTGGTCGCCTACAGCCCGATCGCCAAGGGGCGGATCAAGACCGACCGGACGCTCGCCGAGATCGGGCGTCTGCATCACAAGACGCCGGCGCAGGTCTGCCTGCGCTGGCTGGTGCAACAGAATGTCGCTGCGATCCCGCGCACCTCGCGCGTCGAACGCCTGTCGGAAAACATCGAGATCTTCGATTTCGAGCTTTCGGACGACGAGATGGCCCAGATCGCCGCGCTGGCCAGTCCCAGGGGCCGCCTGACCGATTTCGCCTTCGCGCCAAAATGGGATTGAGAGGGGCTTGCCGTATGCTAGGACCAGCTTGGCAACCTGAAGTCAGGCGATGGAACTGCGGAAGATCATACGGACGGACATTGCAGCGTCGGCGATCGCCCATCTGACGCTGGTCGCGCTGATCATCGTGATCAGCGAAGTCCATCCGTTTCACGCCAGCCCGCCCGAATCGGTTTCCGTCAGCATCGTGACGCCGGAGCAGGTGAAGCAGGAGGAGGCCAAAGCCGAGGAGAAGACCGGGGAAAAACTCAAGGCGAAGCCGCCGGAGCCGACCCCTGACCTGAAACTGCCGAAGTTCGATTTGAACGATAAGGACAAGGCGGCGGCCGCGCCGAAGCCCGAGGCGAAGCAGCAGGCTGCGGCACAGTCCTCGAAGCAGCAGGCCTCGCCTGAACCGCCGCAGCAGAAACAGCCGCAGCCACAGCCTTCACAGACGCCGCAGCAGCGCGAGGCAAATGCGCAGCCGCAACCGCAGCCTCCACAGCCACAGCCTCAGCCATCGCAGTCGCCGCCGCCTCAGGCGACGCCGCAGCCCCCGGCGCCACAGCTACTGCCACAAGCGATGCAGCACCCGGAGGCCGCGCCGCCGCCGTCCTATCAGGCGCCGGAGCCCGACGTCACTGTCAAATACGGCGTCATGCTGGGCCTGCCGCCGGAATTGCCGACGGAGCTGCCGAAAGACGCCCCCAAAGACGATGGCGGCGATGCCAAGGATTCAATCGCGGCGAAGCTGCCGGTCGAAATCATCGCCGAGCTGCGTCGTCATTTGCGAAGCTGCGCCAAGTTGCCGGCTGGGGTCGCGCCGACCGACAACGTCAACATCAAGCTGCGCACCGTGCTCGCGACCGACGGCACGCTGGCGCGCGAGCCGATCCTGATCGAAGCCCCGCCGTCCGCAAAGGGCGTCGCGCTCGTGAAGTCCGCCATGAGCGCGCTTCAGGCCTGCCAGCCCTACAAGATGTTGCCGGCCGACAAATACGGGGAATGGAAGGTGATGGACCTGCCGTTCAGCCCGCGGGATTTCGGCGGCTAAACTCTCGCTTGGGCTACGGCCTTGCTTTGTCGCTCTGCTGTCAATCCATCTTCGCAAATATATTCCACTTTGCCGAAATTCGGACACGGCGTATGTGTTGGCCATCCCGGCTCATCCTTGAGGGGCGATCTTGTGGTCGTCATGTTCGCGAGCCGGCTTGCGGTGGACGCGGCAGCGTTCGGGTGCGAGAGGCCAAGGGCAGGGCGGATTGCTCTCTGTGAGCCCAAAGCTTCGTGCCGACGAGCGGCGCTGCAAAGCTTCGTCACGGCGCCGCCTGTCAAACCGCCACAGACGAGACGCCGGCAGCGAATACAACCTCAGCCTGAGTCGGGCGGCGAAATTGAAGCGCAGCCGCCGCGCGTGCACGGCGATTGCCGCGTCGGCGGGAGCATCAAAATGCAAAGATAATCAATGCCACCAGCAAGACGTTGAACATGCCCAACGTGAGTACGGCGATATCGAAAACGCGGATCAAGCTGATCATGGTGTCCTCCGATACACGCCAACCGGGTGCTATGATGCCTCCGCTACGACCGGGTGTCTATGCAGTTTGTGCCTGCTCGGCGACCATCGCCACAATGTCGGCCAACCGCGTTGGGTCCAGAACGCCGTGTGTGGGAGCGCGGGCGCGCTTGGGAAAAGTGGTGAAAATTCCGCCTTCGTCAACTCGCGCGGCATTGTTGACCGATGCGCTGTTGAGTTGCAACCATTTATCTCAAACCTCACTCGCCCTGTGGAGACAGGCGAGACCGTCGAAACTATCGTAGTTACCGTCGGGCATCGTGCTACCGACCAAGGCAGCTCTACCTGGCCGCTGAAGCTGCCCTCTGCTTGTTCTCTGTCCAACTCTGCTCGCCGCAGTCGCACTTGAGCGACGGATAAGCCGAGATCGCCGCTAATCCTTACAAGCCAGCCGGAGCACACGCTGGGGACACCACCATCTCGACCCAACACCTTGTGCACCGCGCGCTAGTGCCCACGATCTCGCAAGCTGGGTCGGCCGACACAATGTCGCGGCAGCACTTCGGGCACGTATATCCCGCGGTGTTTGGTGCGAAGTCATACTCCGGACCAACATAGGCGCAGATCATGTGGTGGAATACCGGAAACAAGATCAGAGCGGATGAGCCGCAAGCCGGGCAATTCGTTTGAGTCCCTTCGATCTGCATGCTGCACCTCGCTTCCTCTCACAGCTCGTCGAGCCCGAATAGTTTCACCAGCATGGAAGCGATCCGCGCGCTGAGTTGTGTGTAGTGCATGTGAACGTCGACGGCCGAGTTCAGCGCCGGGGGATGCGCGCCTGGGCTGAACTGAATTCGCGCGATTTGCGAGGCGGTACGCTCGCGCGCCGCCGATGAGCCCGCTCCGGGGTACACGTCTGACACCGGCAGAATTTCCACGATCTCGCCCAGAATTCGCCGGTTGCCGAACAGGACAAAGACTTCGTTGCCGACTTTCGGGTCGGACAGGCGTTCGTTGGGAACGTACCAGTCGACGAAGACATCGGTGGGGTCGAGAATTTGTGCGATCGGAGTGCCCGCCCGCGAATCTCTCGACGCGGCGCGCTCACATCTGCAGCTTGCTGAGGAAGCTGTCCAACTTATCGCAACCTCATCGGCCGCGAGCCTGAATTACCGCATTGACAATAAGTAGCGACGATTTCATCGTGCTGCGGAGACCGCACCCTTCCGATTTCTTCGCCGGCCTTGACCGATCCACCTCTCACCACGGTGATGCTGTTGATCTGCACGATGTAGGGCAGTGAAACCAAATATCTTGGCGAGGACACGCTGCCCGGGCCGCCGAGATAGAGAATTGGCCTCCCGAAATAGACGACAAAGAATGCGAGTATGCCGAATACGATTGTCGCATAGGCGGCGCGGACGGTCCGTCCGGCCGCGCGCCGACGGCTCTCGATAGGATCGGGAATATGCGGATCGAGTCGCGTCAGGGCCACCGTCATTTGGCCACCTCTTTTGTCCGATCTCCGAATAGTGCACGGCGAACGCGCGGTGGCACGAAATCATCGTTCCGCGACGAGGCAAAGATGATTTCCGAAGAGTAGGAAAAAAACCGCGCGCACTTCAGATAGACGCCCTGGTACAAGGGAAAGATCAGCGCCATCTTCCAGCCAAAGTTTCCGACGGATCGTTGGAATAGGGCGAACACAAGTGCCATATTGAATACCGAGATCCAGAGCAGCAGCAGGTAGATCGCCGAGAGAAACAACACGGCATCCGGGCCGAACAACAGCACAATGTAGGCCAAGTAGAACGGCAGGCTGAGCGTCGGAACGAGATCGAAGACGATGAAGTCCAGCCTTTGGATCGTGTCCGGTAAACGCTCTAGCGGATGGCGAAAACTCAGCTCGCCATACATCATGAAACGGATGCGCAGAGCATCGCGATCCCAGCGCGCGCGCTGGCGCAACAGACTGATGCCGCTTGCGGGGCCGGCTGTTTCCGCCCAGGCGTCGGACACGAACCGAATGACATAGCCGAGCCTGCGGAGCCGTAAGGTGTACTCCATATCTTCGCCAGGGCCGACGTCGAGCCCGCCCTGCTGCGTGAAGATATCCCGCCGATACATGGAACAGGCGCCGGACAGACACGCGATCGCATCCACCACGTCGAGGATCGACCGCCCCGCAGTGATCGACATCAGGTATTCGACGCTTTGAAGTCCTGTCCATATCGAATCGCGCTCATTGCTGATCGCGATGTTGCAACTTGCGCCGGCGACGAGCGGATCGCCGAACGCAGCCGCGAGGCGCTCAACCGCGTTCGGTTCGAAGACAGTGTCGGCATCTACGGTCAGAAGAAGATCGCCGCGGGCAAACCGTGCTGCAGCGTTGATGGCAGCGCTGCGGCCGCAGCGGGTCCCATGGCAGATGACCATATCAACTAGCCCCTGCGCTCTCGCCCGCTCCGCGACCGCGCGTGTTTGGTCGGTGGAGCCGTCGTCGACGACGATGATTTCGACAGGTCGCAGGGTTTGCCGGCGCAGCGAGCTGATCGAAGGAGCAAGCCCGGAGCCGCCGTTGAAGGTCGGGATAATCACGCTTACCGTCACCTCGCAAACCGTCCCACTGGCGCTTCGCCGCTTCGAGCTGAACAGAGCAAGAGACACCAGCGATAAGGTGTAGCGGGGTATGTCGAATATCAGCAGCGAGAAGGCGAGCAGAAACAAACTCGTTCCGGCGAGCACTTCTACCATTTCGGACATGCCGGCCACCTCCGCTGCGAAAGGACCATTCCGAGCATCCGACCAAACAAGGCGCGCAAGGCAATTATCAGATGGGAAAATGAAGACCATCGCGTTGATGGTCGAGTGGTAAATTGCGTAAACATTTGCTTTGTGTGTCTGCGCTATTCACCTCCAGCATCGGCTTGGCCAATTGACGATGGAAGCGTGCTCTCGAGTTTTGATTTTGTTGGCCTGCTGGCATCAGCATTGCGGTTTCATGCTGTTGCCGGGTCGATAAATCCGACAAGGTGACCGGTCCGGCCAACCTTTCAGGCGCAAGACGGCCTCAGTCTGGAGGGCTGAGGCCGGGGGCCGTTGATGTACCGTTGGGGTCGGTACTCTTCTATTTTAATCATGGCGAGACCACTTTGCGGTATTGTCCTGAAGGACAAGCAATCAGCACGTTGTTCCTCTCACACATCTGCGGACCGCCCGACGGGTATGACGGACCGTCGTCCGTGCTACGCACACGCCGTTGATACGTGTCCTACCGACGCCGCAGGCAGCAGCAACTTCCGTAACGAGGCTTTCGGGCTGTGCAATCGGGGCAGGTGTCATCGCCTGAGCCGATACTGCGAAGCAGAAGGCGAATGTGGCAATTCCGAGCGACTTGATCATATCGAGCTCCCTGGAAGCGCCCAACCGCCCGGCCGGCGCGGCGGAGCGATGACGCGACTCTCTCAAGTTGATGCCCGCGTCTGTAAGAGAATTGAGATAGATCAAAGCGACTTTAGGGAGTTCCATGCGGCAATCGCTGCACATAGCAGATCGAGACGCCGGCTTAGGACTATGACCGCAGACTTCCCTGTGCCTCTTGGGACAAGAGGGTGAAGTGGCCAGACTCGGGCAAAATGCGCCGCGAAGGTGCGAAGCTATAGTCGCAATTCAAGATGCGAGCTGGAAAAGTGGCGCTGCCGCCTCATGCTCCGTCATTGCGAGCGCAGCGAAGCAATCCAGTCTGCCGCCGCGGGGGGATTCTGGATTGCTTCGCTGCGCTCGCAATGACGATGTGGAGAGAGGGTGCGCCACATTCGCTCTTGTGGACGCACCGCTACTCAGCGGTGCACTGCAGAGCCGCAACACGAGCGCGTCAGGGACCGCGCCGCGTCTCCTCGCCATTCACCACCTCCGGCGCCATCGCTTCCCACGCGCTCGAGGCGAACTGCCGCCGCCAAGTCACGATCACCACGGTTGCCGTGGTCACGAACAACACCCAGGGGCTGACGAACCAGCCGAGATAGCCGAGTGCGAAGAAGAAGGCGCGCTGGCCGCGGTTGAAATGGCGGCCGGCGGATTCGAACAGGCGCGAGGTGCGGATCACATGAGCTTCGGCCTCCGGCGTGTCACGCTGCGCGGCTGCCGGCATGCCGCCGAACAGGATCGCGACATAGTTGAACAGGCGGTACGACCAGGCGAATTTGAAGAAGGCATAGACGCAGATCAGGACGAGGCCGACGCATTTCAGCTCCCACATCGCCGGCGAGGTACTGAGATCGATCGGCAGCTTGCTCAAGATCGTGATCGCGTCGTTGGTCGCGTGCAGCAGCGCCAGCGCGCCGCCGAGCGCGATCAGGCTGGTGGAGGCGAAGAAGGCGGTGCCGTTCTGCAACGAGGCCATGATCTGCATGTCGACCATGCGCGCGTCGCGGTCGAGTAGCCGGCGCACCCACACCTCGCGGTAGCGGTTCATGCGCGCCGACAGGCTGTCGCGGCCATAGGCCGATTGCTCCAGCGTCAGGGCGTAGACCAGCCATTCGATGATGAAGAAGCCGACGGCTGTGATGTCGACCCAATGCCTGCTCATGTCAGTCTCCCGGAGAGGATCGCAACGCTTGCCACGCATGGCGAGGTGCAGCAACGATTGATTGGCGGCAGGCGATGGCGTTAAAAGCGGCTCGCTTCAAGGCGTATCGAGAAGGACTGATGACATGGCTGCGCTGAAACTCGCAATCGGCAACAAGAATTACTCGTCATGGTCGATGCGGCCCTGGCTCGCGCTCCGCGCCAACGACATTCCGTTCGTGGAGACCCTCATCCCGCTCTACACCGACAATCCCGCGGACAAGGAGCAGATCATCTCGTTCAGCCGCGCCGGCAAGGTGCCGGTGCTGGTCGATGGCGACATCACGGTGTGGGATTCGCTCAGCATCATCGAATACATCGCCGAGCGCTATCCGGAAGTGAAGCTGTGGCCGGACGAGGCCGCCGCGCGCGCCCATGCCCGTTCGGTGTGCGCCGAGATGCATTCCGGCTTCATGGCCCTTCGCAACGAATGCGGCATGAACCTGCACCGTCCGGTGCGCCCCGTGACGCTGTCGGCGGACGCCGAGGCCAATATCGCGCGCGTGCAGGAGATCTGGCGCGAATGTCGGGCCCGGTATGGCGCCAATGGACCGTTCCTGTTCGGGCGCTTCGGCGCAGCGGATGCGATGTATGCCCCGGTCGTGCACCGCTTTCGCACCTACGCGATTGAGGTCACGCCGGAGACCAAGGCCTACATGGACACGATGCTGGCGCTTCCGGCGTTCCAGGAATGGACCCGGGACGCGCTCGCCGAAACGCTTGTCATCGAAAAGTTCGAGAACGTGTAATCTGCGGTGATCGGCCTCGCTCGACGTCGAGCAAGCCGGCGGCGCTCCATGCCAGGATGGTCGGCAGGGAGAGGGACCTCACGGCCCAGGAACCGCCCAAGATGGTGGATCACGCCAGCCCCGACGGCCGTTTGCCCCATACCCCCGGAAGAACCGGTTCCAGCGGTATCGTCGGCTGACGGCATCACTCTGAAATAACTGCAAAATTCGCACGTTTGCCATGTCGCATACTGCTGGCCAAAAACGCTCGTCGCATGCTATACAGCGGCCGGGTTTCCGGCCGGCCGACGCAGTGGGACCATGGGCGTGGCAGGCGTTGTTTGAGTGATGGAGAGGGTGTTGAAGCACAAATTCCCTATTGGCGCGCGCGTATTGTTCACCGCCAGCAATGTCGCACGCCCCGCTGCCAGCGGTTCGTATGAGGTCATCCGCCTCCTGCCGACCGATGGTGACGACTGTCAGTACCGGATCAAGAGCTCGACCGAAGCCTTCGAACGTGTCGCCAAGGAAAGCCAGCTCGCGCTGTCCTGAAGGCCGACGCTATCCGCGCATTGGCGCGTCCCCGGGAATTTGTATTCTGCCGCCGTCAAAAGGCCCGCTTCACCTTCAAAAGGTGGGCCGGGGGCAGTTGCCGACTCTCGGTACTCGCTTTGACCATTCGCTCTCTGCTCGCGTGAGGGGACGTCGCGCATGAACTGGGCATGGGCCTCGTCGCTCGACCAAATTTGGCGCTCGCCGGCCTTTCCAATGTGGATGATGCTGGTGGCTGCCGGCTTCTTCGGGCTGATCCTCCTGGTCACGCTGCTGCGCGCCGAACGATCGGTCGCCAACGGCGCGCTGACCGTCCTTGCGCTGCTCGCCATTGCCATCGCGCTGGCTGCTGTTGTGCGCGTCGATGGACCGGCGGGGCAGACCACGCCGACCGAGGCGCGCGCACAGGCGGCGATGACCGCGAGCCTGCCGGCGTTGTCCTGTCTCGACGATCTCGCCGGCGATGCCGTGGCCATGGGCTGCGAGAAGGCGCTGTTCGGCGCGCCGGACGTGGCCGCTGCGGCCGTCTCCACGACCGCGGCCAGGATCGACCGTCTGACGGCGCTCGGCGATGTCGCGACCGCCGAGAAGAGCCTGACGCCCGACATCAAGGTGCTGCGCAAATCGCTGGAGCGTGATCGCTATGGCTTGGTCGCGCAGGTACTGGTCGTGCGCGACGGCTGCACGCAGTTCGACTGTGCGGCCTTCCGCTCGCTGACCGACCAGCAGCAGGTCGCCGCCAACATGGATTCCCATCTCTACGACACGCTGGTCGCGCGCTACGCCCCGACCTGGAATGCGCCTGCAGCAGCGCAATCGTTGCCGGCCACTGCCGCACTTGCGGGACTGCCGCCGTCGATGCCGACGGGCAAGCCGACCAATGCCGAGTTCCCGAGTGCCTCGTCGACGCCGCCGGTCAGCATCATGAATCCCGAGCCGCCGACGCGTCAGGCGGCGCCCACCGCAAACGCGGCGGCTCCGCGCGCCCCCGCAGCGGCCTCGGCGCAGGCCGCAGCTCCCGCCGCGAAGAAGCCGCCTGCGCCGAAGGCTGCGCGGGCGCCGGCGGCAGCACCGGTTCCGCTCACGCCGCCGGCCGCGGCTGCCCCGGCTGCGGATAACGAGTAGATCGGCATTCCAAATGCGTGGCTGTCCGGCTAATGCTGGGGCATGCCACTACATCTGATCAAGCTCGCCGTCGGCTGCGAATCCGTCAAGGAATTGAAGGAGTGGACCGCCGAACGGATCCAGACCGCCAAGAAGAAGGGTCTGCCGCAACATCACATCCACATCACCCGCATGGTGCCCAAGCGCGACGCCGAGATCCTGTCGGGCGGGTCGCTCTATTGGGTGATCAAGGGCGAGGTCGCCGCGCGCGAAAAGATCATCGGCATCGAGCCGTTCCGCGACAAGGACGGCATCGGGCGCTGCCGGATCGTGATGCAGCCGAAGGTGATTCCGGTGTCGCCGCGGCCGATGCGCCCGTTCCAGGGCTGGCGCTATCTCGCCGACGATTCGGTGCCGCCCGATCTCGGCAAGTCCGCCGCCGGCTCGATCGCGGCGATGCCGGAGCCGATGCGGCGCGAACTGCGCGATCTCGGGCTGCTCTAAACCGCGATATTGTCGATCAACCGGGTGGTGCCGAGCTTGGCCGCGACCAGGATGCGCAGCGGTCCGTCGTTGCGCGAGCTGACCTGTGCCAAGGTCGCTGCATGGCGCACTTCGAAATAGTCGAGCTCAAAGCCGGCCGCCGTGATCATCGCGGCACCGCGCGCCATTGCGGGCGCGACCGCTTCGCCGGCGCGAATGCGCCCGGCGCTCTCCTTCATGGCGCGGTATAGCGTGGTCGCGGTCTGCCGCTCCTGTGGCGACAAATAGACGTTGCGCGAGGACATCGCGAGCCCGTCGCGCTCGCGCACGGTGCGGGAGCCGATCACCTTGACGCCGAGCTCGAGGTCGCGGGCCATCTGCGCCACCACCCGCAACTGCTGAAAATCCTTCTCGCCGAAGATCGCGACATCCGGCCGGCACTGGGTGAACAGCTTGCCGACGACGGTGGCGACGCCGCCGAAGAAATGCGGGCGGAAGCGGTCCTCGAGGCCAGCCAGCGCCGGTCCCTCCGGCATGATGCGGGTGGCAAAGCCCTCCGGGTACATGGCCTCGGCGCCGGGATGCCAGACGATATCGACGTCCTCGGCGGCGAGCTTGGCGAGATCGGCCTTCCAGGTTCGCGGATAGGCGCCAAAATCCTCGGTCGGAGCGAACTGGGTCGGGTTGACGAAGATCGACACCACGACGCGGCTCGCGCGCCGCTTGGCCAGGCGCACCAGCGACACATGGCCGTCATGGAGCGCTCCCATGGTCGGGACCAGCGCGATCGTCGCCTTTCGCTTGCGAAGATTGTCGACGGCGCGTCGCAAGGTGGGGACCGTGCGGGCGATCAAGGGGCTGCGTGACATCAGAACTCGACGGGATTGGGAATCGACGGGCGCGTTCCGGCGCCCGGCAGGCTAACCTTAACAAGCGGCGACCATGGACGCCATGCATCCGGATGCGGCACAGCATCCCGCGCAAAGCCGCGCAAGCGTCGCGGCATTGTGGGCTGGATCACAGACGCGAAGCGGCGCCGCGATTCATGATGAAGGTCAGCGCGCCGCGATTTGTCTTGCCTGTCACGCATTTCACTTGACCGCAGACGCGGCCAACTCGAAGATATTCGTTAGGGGTGTTGAGGATCGCGATGCTTGTGCAAGCTAGCCAAGGCCAGTCCGGCTCGGCGCATGTGGTCGTGCTCGGCAACGAGAAAGGCGGCTCCGGCAAGTCGACCACCGCCCTGCACATCGCAGTCGCGCTTCTCAAAGCCGGCCAGCGCGTCGCCACCATCGACCTCGACTGCCGTCAGCAGAGCTTTACTCACTACATCAACAACCGTTCCGCCTGGGCGCGCCGAACCAAGCTCGACCTCGAACTGCCGTTGCATCGCTGCATCAAGCTTGGCGAAACGATGCAGGTTGCCGAGAACGAGAATTCGGAGTTCCTTCAGTTCATGGAGGCGGTCTCGGCGGTCGAGAGCAGCTTCGACTTCATCGTCATCGATACGCCCGGCACCGACAGCTACCTGATGCGGCTTGCGCACTCGATGGCCGACACGCTGGTGACCCCGATCAATGACAGCTTCCTCGATTTCGATGTGCTCGGCACTGTCGATCCCGCCAATTACGCGGTGACAGGCGAGAGCCACTACGCGGAGATGGTGCGGGATGTCAGGCGCAAGCGCCGCCAGCTCGACGGTGCGACCACCGACTGGATCGTGGTGCGCAACCGCCTGTCGATGCTCGGCTCCCGCAACAAGCAGCTCGTTGCCGATGGGTTGAAGGATTTGTCGCTGCGGCTCGGCTTCCGCTACGTCGACGGCTTCGCCGAACGGGTCGTCTATCGCGAGTTCTTCCCGCGCGGTCTGACCGCGCTGGACGAGATCGACGAGGCCACGCTCGGCATGCGGCCAAATCTCGGCCATCTCACCGCACGGGAGGAGGTGACGAGCCTGCTCCGCCAGCTCAAGCTTCCGCTCGACGAGCGCGGACGTCGCCGCGCGGCCAATCGCGCCGAGTGGTTCAACCAGGTCGACAAGCCGCTCGAGGTCCACGACATCCTCGGCGCTTGAGGCGGCGGTACATCGCTACTTCCAGTCGATCAAGAGGCCGGTCTCCCCCGGGGAACCGAGCCCGCGCTCAACCGTTTTCACCCCGTGTTTACTGCAAAACGGAACCCGATCGAGACAGGTTGCGTCGGATGGTGACGTGCACCCTGACGTAGCCGTGTGAGAGCGAGATGCCCAAGAAACGTGTGCGCCGCACAATGAAAGGGCTGCCGGTTCACAATATTTGGCCTTCCTGTCACGCGGCTGTGACATATATTAGGGAATAGGCGACCAGGGGCCGAAGAGCTCCGGAAGAACACGATTTTCAACAGGGATTCAGGCCGCAAGAGCCTGAGGCTGAGGACAAAAATGAAGCGTGGAATTGCCGTTCTGGTTTCGGTCAGTGCCCTCTGTGGCGTCGCCTATTTCACGGCGAGCAAGTGGGCAATCAGGCACGAGACCATCACCTTCTACGATGCCTCGCGCGACAACCGTGCGGTGCCCGTCGATATCGCGATCCGTCGTGACAAGGAAATGCAGGCCAATGCCGGCATGATCACGATGCCGGTCGCCGTGATCAACCACGGCAACACCGTCAAGAACACCGAGTACGGCTTCCTCGCCAACATTTTCGCCGCGCGCGGCTACCTCGTCGTCAGCCCGCAGCATGATTTGCCGACCGATCCACCGATGGTGACCAAGCCGGGCGAGATCTATGTCGGCCGGCTGCCGCAGATCCTGCGCGGCGTCGCCAACATCCATCTCGCCATGCAGGAGATGAAGAAGGTTCAGCCCAACGCCGACTACGAAAAGGTGACGATGGTCGGCCACTCCATGGGCGGCGACATCACGATGTATTTCGCCAAGCAGTATCCGGATGAGGTCAAGAAGGTCGTCACACTCGACAATCTTCGCGTGCCCTTCGTCACCGCCGGGAAGTTCAAGATCCTGTCGTTCCGCTCCACCGATCCGCAGTTCAAGGCCGATGCGGGTGTGATCCCGACCGACGAAGAATGCGAGAAGGCCGGCATCCAGGTCGTGAAGACCGAATTCCAGCACAACGACATGCGCGACACCGGTCCGGATGCTGCCAAGAACTCGATCCAGGGCATGCTCGACAAGTTCCTGAGCGCGACCGACAGTGAAGTGGCGCCGGTCGACACGCAATCGTCCCCACCCAAGATTCTCGAGCCCGGGCCGGTCGCTTTGATGGCGCCCGCCAAGAGCTGACGCCTTCCTCGTCGTCGATACCGATTTCAAAGCCTCCGCCGGCTGCCGCCTGCGGGGGCTTTGCGCATTGACCGGGCTGCATGTGCTGACCACATTAGCCGCTCACGCAAGGGTCAAGGAAATGTCCGGCGAACCCATCAAACCGCGCGGCCGCGATGCCGTCTCGGCGCAACCAGGCGACGCTGTGCCGCAGGCGGGGACCTCGACCTCGGAGGACATCGCCGCCTTCGTCGCCAACGCGCGCGCGCTGTCACCGCATGCGCCCGGTGCAAAAGGGCGGCTGATCTTCGCGCTGGATGCGACGATGAGCCGGCAGCCGACCTGGGACATGGCTTGCGCGCTTCAGGCCGACATGTTCCGTGAGACCGCCGCGCTCGGCAGTCTCGACATCCGGCTCGTCTACTATCGCGGCTTCGACGAGTGCCGCGCCACGGGATGGATCTCCGACAGCGCCAGGCTGGCGGCGCTGATGAGCAAGATCGATTGCCGTGGCGGCGACACCCAGATCGGCAAGGTGCTGAGCGAGGCGCGGCGCGAGGCCGTCGCATCCGGCGTGCGCGCCGTCGTCTTCGTCGGCGACGCCATGGAGGAGAACGTCGACCAGCTCTGCGCCAAGGCAGGCGAGCTCGGCATGCTCAAAGTGCCTGTGTTCGTCTTTCAGGAAGGCCATGACGCGGTGGCCGAGAAGGCCTTTCGCGAGATCGCGCGCCTGACCGGCGGCGCTTGGTGCCGGTTCGATCCGGGCGCGGCGGCGCAGTTGCGCGAGCTGTTGCGCGCAGCCGCCGCCTACGCGGCCGGCGGACGCGAGGCGCTGTTGCAATTGGCGAAGACCGCCAGTGGCGCGGCCAGGCTGATCGGCCAGATGAAGTAGCGCTGGCGCAAGGACACGATGCTTTTTGGCGGTAGGCCGACTATATTCCGGCCATGACCCTGATCGCCGGCGCTATCGCCATTATCACCCTTTATTTGCTGCTCCAGATGTTCCGTTCGGCCAATCCGGCCGTGCTGGCACGCGCGATCAGGTTCGGTGGCGGCGTGGTGGCGCTGGCTGTCGCAGCGTTCACGGGCTTGAAGGGCGAACTGGTGGTGGCGATCCCGCTCGGGATATTCGGCGCCGGGCTCTTGGGCTGGACACCGATGGCAAACGCCGGCTTCGGCAATATCGGCGGGCTGTTCGGCGGGGGCGCGACGCGCCCGGCCGGTCAGGCCTCGCGCGTGCGCTCGCAATTCCTGGATATGCGGCTCGATCACGATTCCGGCCAGCTCGGAGGCCAGATCGTCGCCGGGCCTCACGCCGGGCGCGATCTCGATGAGTTTGATCTCGCGGCCCTGCTGGCAATGGTCCCGGCGTTCGACGCCGAGAGCGTGGCCCTACTTGAAAGCTATCTGGACCGCCGGTTTCCCGCTTGGCGTCAGAACGCGCAGGGCGACGCGGCAGGGGGGCAGCGCCGCACGGTGGCGAGCGGTAAAATGACGACGGAGGAGGCCTATCAGATCCTTGGCCTGCAGCCGGGGGCGGGGCGTGACGACATCAGCCGGGCTCACAAGTCCCTGATGAAGAAACTGCATCCCGACCAGGGGGGCTCGACGTATCTCGCTGCCCGTGTAAACGAGGCCAAGGATACTCTGCTTCGCACGCATAACGGCTAACTCCGGCACCACGCTACAAACGCTCGTCCCGCGTGAGCTCTGCTTGCTCTGTTTGCCGTCGCCCCGATGCCCGCCATTGTCGGCGTGGTCGATCCCTTGCGTAAAGTTTTAACCGTAAATCCTTGACGAGAGGTTGTCGTGGAACAGCCTCGTCGGTCACCGCATCCCGAAAATGAAAATGCCCGCGCAAGGCGCGGGCATTTTCATTGGAGCGGTGCGAAAGTTCAGTTGCGGACGGTCATGCAGGAGATCTCGGCGCGCTTCAGGGTGCGGCAGACGGCTTCGGCCTGGTCCCGGTCGAGCCCGGCGAAGCGGGCGCGGTAGAGCTTGCGATTATCTTTCGCGACGACCGGCTCGGTGAACGGATCGGCCTTGCTGAGCAGGCCGCGAGCCGAGCTGCGCGCCGCGTCGATGCGCTGCTGGGCTTCGTTCTCGCTCTCGAGCGCGCCGACCTGAACGATCCAGCCGCTGTGGGTAGCAACCGGCTTCGTGGTGGCGCTCATCTGGATCGGCTGCAGCGCCGGGTCGGCTGATGCGAGCTTCGCAGCAGCCGGGGCGGGTGCGGCGGCGGTGGCGGCCGGCAAGACGCCGAGGGTGCCGTTGCCGGTGCCGAAGCCCGCCGGCTGCCGCGGCAGCTCGGCACGGGTGATCTCGGCCCTCGGAGCTTCCGGTTGGCTGGCCTCGGGCTTGTTGATGAGGTCTGCGCGGGCGACGACGGCACCGGAGGTTTCGGCGACTTCGGAGCGGGATGCGATCGTGCTCGTGACCTGCGGTGCGATCTGAGCCGGGGCGGCGGAGGCGACCTTCACCGCGCCGGCCTTGACCTGGACGGTCTTGACCCGGACCGGCTTCATCGGTTCGGACGAACCGGGGATGATCGAGAGCGGCTGGCTCGAGATCACGCCATTGGTGAGCGGCGCAGGCTCGATCTTGGATTCTATCGGCCGAACTTCAGGCCTATTGGCTTCAGATCTGGGCTGAGCCGACGGCACCGCGGCAGCCGCAGCCGCAAGCGTCGAAAGGCGCGCGGCGAGACGCGACGGGGCTGCTTCGGGAGCAGGGGCAGCCGACGCCTGGACCTGCGGAGCGGAACGGGCCGGGGTGTCCGATGTATCGGCGACTTCGGCAGCGGCGTCGGAGCCGTTGCGTTCGGTGACCGCGGCGACGGTGTGGGCGGTCGCGGCCTTATCGAGGTTCTCCGCGAGCAGGTTACGCATGATGGCGTCGCGCGAGCCGCCGCTACGGCCGCCCAGCACCACGCCGATCAGGTGGCGGTTGCCGCGGCGCATCGAGGTCACGAGATTGAAGCCGGAGGCGCGAGTATAGCCGGTCTTGATGCCGTCCACGCCCTCGACATTCCCGAGCAGATGATTGTGGTTCCGGATCGACTGTCCGCGCCAGTTGAACGTCGAGGTCGCGAAATAGCGATAGTAGCGCGGGAAGCGCTCCTGGATGGCGCGGCCGAGCGTGGCCTGGTCGCGCGCGGTCGTGACCTGCTCGTCGTTGGGAAGACCGTTGGCGTTCCGGTAAACCGTCCTGGACATGCCGAGCGAACGCGCCTTGCGCGTCATCATCTGGGCGAAGTCGTCCTCGTCGCCGCCAATTGCTTCCGCGATCACAACGGCTGCGTCGTTGGCGGAGCGGGTGACGAGACCTTTGATCGCGTCCTCGACGCGAATGGTCTGGCCGGCACGCAGGTTCAGCTTGGTGGGATCCTGATCGGCGGCGTGCTGCGACACCGGCATCTCGGTGTCGAGCTTCATCTTCCCGGACTCGAGGCGCTCGAACAGCAGATAGAGCGTCATGATCTTGGTCAGCGAGGCCGGATGGCGGATCCCGTCGGGACTCGTGGCCTGAAGCACGGAGCCGGAGTTGCCGTCGACGATGATCGACGCGAATTTCGGGCTGGAACTCTCGGACACATCGCGCTGCACGCGGTGTTGCGCGTAGTGACGCCGGTGGCGCCGCGCCTCGGCAGCATCGGTGGTGAAGATGACTGCACTCGTGACCGCAAGAAGCCCAAAAACGCCAACCCGCGCCAAGCGCGAGGAAGACAAGTTTTTACGAAGCATGAAACCCCGTCCCCGTTTGTGACTTGATCACCGGCTCGTGAGGCGAAATTGTGCCCAAGGGACCCGGGATCATTACCTGCTCAGGCTGTCCTCCGCAGATGTTCGCCGCGGGGGACGTTGGACCTGAGCCGCTGTTCTGGCTAAGGTGATGTTCTCCAACGGCTTTTGGCCGCTTGTGGAAGTTGAACACGTCCAGGGAATCAAGGTAGGGGGCCGCGGTTTCCAAAAGCTTAAGGAACCATTGCGGGAAACCCCGGGAATCTTGGCAAATTTTGTGCGACGCACAAAATTCTTGACTTTTTTGTGCGTTGCACTAATCGTGAGCAGAGTCAGGGAGCCGGGGCTTCCGACAGGCTAGGGAAAAGGATTCCGAATGTTCAAGGTTGAAGACTTTCAGGGCTACGGGAAAGAGCACTTCGAGCAGTACGTCGCCTCCGCGACGTCGATGCAGCACGGCCTTCAGGCGATCGCCAGCGCTTATGGCGACTACACCAAGAAGTCGTTCGAAGACACCAAGTCCTTCGTCGAGAAGCTTTCCGGCGTGAAGTCGCTGGACAAGGCCGTCGAAGCGCAGACCGAATTCGCCCGTTCCGCCTACGAGTCCTTCGTCGCGGAATCGCAGAAGATCGCCGGCCTTTACAGCGACCTCGCCAAGCAGGCGTTCAAGCCGGTCGAGACCATCGTGTCGAAGTTCACCCCGGCCGCCAGCTAACGTTTCCTGACGTCCTGGAATCAAAGGCCCGGCTGCAGTAGCCGGGCTTTTTTTGTTTGTCTCGAAGTGTAGGTCTCAGCGCGCCATCGCAGCTTCCACAGCGTGCCGGTTTCCTTGAACATCGAGACGTCTGATCTGCCTTCGTCATCAGATAGAACTTGTCGGTGCGGCTCGCGCAATACTGCAGCACGCGGGAGGTCGGGTCGCTCCGGTGTTCACCTGCACCGTATGGATCCTGATGTTCGCCGCCTTGGCGTTATCGCACAGCTTCTTCTGCCGCGCGTCGATCTGCGAGGCGTGACGATCCCCGGAAATCTGTGCCTTTGCCCGTTTTCGCGTCACGCCATTGAGGGTAAATTGGTCCGTAGATAACCGGAGATAGCCCGCGCGAAACCGCCGCAGCCGCGTTGCTGGCCGGGTTCCTGGTGAACATCTTCTAAACCGGCGGGGCGGAAGCTTTTGTCAAATCAGTCCGGATTGATTAAACCTTGGTGAGGATCGCCCGGACCGGGAATCGGGACCGCCATGGCCGCATCGGCCGAACTGCCGCACGCTTGCGGCGAGCCGGGGGCAGGCCCATATTCGGTGAGGCCGATCCGGTTTGGACCGGACCGGCTGGAAGCGGCGATCCAAAAAGGCGGTGCGCCTGTGCGAAGCTCCGAAGGCCGGGGCTGCGCGGCGAACCGTCATACGCTTCCGTGGGGAATTTGAACGCCTGAGCCATGCCGCAACTGTCTTCCAGACCAGATCCCTCCGCGGCCGCCGCCGCCCACGCTGCCCTGATGAGCAACGACGAGAACCGTTCCGGCGGTCCTTCCGCGCCAAACACGTCCGTCATCACCAAGGTCAAGCCGAAGACCAAACGGCCGAACCTGTACCGTGTGCTGATCCTGAACGACGATTACACGCCGATGGAATTCGTCGTTCATGTGCTGGAGAAATTCTTCCAGAAGGACGCCGAGGCCGCAACCAAGATCATGCTGCACGTTCATCATCACGGGATCGGGGAGTGCGGCGTGTTCACCTACGAGATCGCCGAGACCAAGGTGACGCAGGTGATGGATTTCGCTCGCAAGCACCAGCATCCGCTGCAATGCGTGATGGAAAAGAAGTAAGACACGTTACGGCGCATTCGAAGCCGGTTCTTGTGCATGTCGCAGTGTGATTGCCGCGTGATGTCTGCGCGCGATGTTCGTTGCAGAGGGCAAAACTACGGAATTTCGGACCGGTGCTGATCGTGCCCAAACCGGAACGGGTTTTGCATCAAAAAATACCGTAGCTGTGCAGCCGCCTGAGTCGCGGAACCGGTCTTTCGCCGCGATCTTGTATAACTATATGTGACAAAGGTTGTTGTTGCCTGACCGGGCGATGGCGATCATGATGGTGGGGGCCATAGAGGACGCGAATGCCGACTTTTTCCCAAAGCCTTGAACAATCCCTGCATCGTGCACTGGCGATCGCAAACGAGCGTCATCACCAATACGCGACGCTCGAGCATCTTTTGCTCTCCCTGATCGACGACTCCGATGCAGCCGCCGTCATGCGCGCCTGTAGCGTCGACCTCGACAAGCTCCGTACGAGCCTCGTCAATTATCTTGAGACCGAATTCGAGAACCTGGTGACGGACGGCGCCGATGACGCCAAGCCGACCGCAGGCTTCCAGCGCGTGATCCAGCGCGCGGTGATCCACGTGCAGTCGTCCGGTCGCGAAGAGGTGACCGGCGCCAACGTGCTGATCGCGATCTTTGCCGAGCGCGAGAGTCATGCCGCGTATTTCCTGCAGGAGCAGGACATGACGCGCTACGACGCCGTCAATTATATCAGCCACGGCATTGCCAAGCGGCCGGGCGTCTCCGAGGCGCGGCCGGTGCGCGGTGTCGACGAGGAGACCGAGACCAAGGGCAGCGAGGACGCCAAGAAGAAGGGCGAGGCGCTCGAGACCTATTGCGTCAACCTCAACAAGAAGGCGCGCGACGGCAAGATCGATCCGGTGATCGGACGCAATTCCGAGATCAACCGCGCGATCCAGGTGCTGTGTCGCCGGCAGAAGAACAATCCGCTGTTCGTGGGCGAGGCCGGCGTCGGCAAGACCGCGATCGCGGAGGGCCTGGCCAAGCGCATCGTCGACAGCGAGGTGCCGGAGGTGCTGGCGGCTGCGACCGTGTTCTCGCTCGACATGGGCACGCTGCTCGCCGGTACGCGCTATCGCGGCGACTTCGAGGAACGCCTGAAGCAGGTGCTGAAAGAGCTCGAGGCGCATCCCAACGCCATCCTGTTCATCGACGAGATCCACACCGTGATCGGTGCGGGCGCGACCTCGGGCGGTGCGATGGATGCCTCGAATCTGCTCAAGCCCGCGCTGGCTTCCGGCACCATCCGCTGCATGGGCTCGACCACCTACAAGGAATACCGCCAGCACTTCGAGAAGGACCGCGCGCTGGTGCGGCGCTTCCAGAAGATCGACGTCAACGAGCCGACGGTCGAGGACGCGATCGCGATCCTCAAGGGCCTCAAGCCGTACTTCGAAGACTACCATCGGCTGAAATACACCAATGAGGCGATCGAGGCTGCGGTGCAGCTCTCTTCGCGCTACATCCACGACCGCAAGCTGCCGGACAAGGCGATCGACGTGATCGACGAATCCGGCGCGGCGCAGATGCTGGTCGCCGAGAACAAGCGCAAGAAGACCATCGGCATCAAGGAGATCGAGACCACGATCGCCTCGATGGCGCGGATCCCGCCGAAGAGCGTGTCGAAGGACGATGCCGAGGTGCTCAAGCATCTTGAGCAGACCCTGAAGCGCACGGTGTTCGGTCAGGACAAGGCGATCGAGTCGCTCGCCGCTTCGATCAAGCTGGCGCGTGCCGGCCTGCGCGAGCCGGAGAAGCCGATCGGCTGCTATCTGTTCTCGGGTCCGACCGGCGTCGGCAAGACCGAGGTCGCGAAACAGCTCGCGGCGTCGCTCGGCGTCGAGCTGTTGCGCTTCGACATGTCCGAATACATGGAGCGGCACACCGTGTCGCGCCTGATCGGCGCGCCTCCCGGCTATGTCGGTTTCGATCAGGGCGGCCTGCTCACCGACGGTGTCGACCAGCATCCGCATTGCGTGGTGCTGCTCGACGAGATCGAGAAGGCGCATCCCGATCTCTACAACGTGCTGCTCCAGATCATGGATCACGGCCGGCTCACCGACCACAACGGCAAGCAGGTCAACTTCCGCAACGTGATCCTGATCATGACCACGAACGCGGGCGCGTCCGATCTCGCCAAGCAGGCGTTCGGCTTCACGCGCTCGAAGCGGGAAGGCGACGACCACGAGGCGATCAACCGGCAGTTCGCGCCGGAATTCCGCAACCGTCTCGATGCCGTCGTGTCGTTCGGCCATCTCAGCGTTGAGGTGATCGGTACGGTGGTCGAGAAGTTCGTGCTTCAGCTCGAAGCGCAACTCGGCGATCGCGATGTCACCATCGAGCTGTCCGATCCCGCCAAGACCTGGCTGGTGAAGCATGGTTACGACGAGCAGATGGGCGCACGTCCCATGGCTCGCGTGATCCAGGAGCACATCAAGAAGCCGCTGGCCGACGAGGTGCTGTTCGGCAAGCTCAAGGGTGGCGGCCATGTCCGCGTCGTTCTGGTCAAGGACGAGGCCGACGAGACCAAGGACAAGATCGGCTTCGAGTTCGTCGAGGGTCCGGTCACGCCGAAGCAGGAGAAGCTCCCGGGTGCCCGCAAGCGCCCGCCGGGCAAGTCCAAGCCCGGTGGCCCCGGCGGCTCGAAGGGGCCGACCAAGAGCCCGCTGGTCAAGGCTTGATCTGCGCGCGATGAATTGAAAAGGCCGACTGAGAAGCCGGCCTTTCTCGTTGGCAGCCAAATATAAGCAAGAAGATCCGGTATGACCAACACGCCTTCTGCAAACTCGTCGTCAGCTTCCTCGATCCCCGCCGACGATCCCGGCCGCGCCCTGACGGTCGCCGATCCCGACGGCGCTGACGTGCCGCATATCTCTGTGGCCGGCGGCACCTACACGGTTCTGGTGTCGGGCGCGCAGACCGCAGGACGCTATTGCCTGGTCGACATGCTGGTGCCCGCCGGCGGCGGGCCCCGCCGCACAGCCACGACTTCGAGGAGATGTTCACGCTGCTCGAAGGCGAACTTGAATTCACCTTTCGCGGTAAGTCCCATACCGTAAGTGCGGGGTCGACCGTCAACGTCCCGGCCAACGCGCCGCACGCGTTCAAGAACGTGTCCGGCAAGACGGCCCGTATGCTCTGCATGTGCGCGCCAGCGGGACAGGACGAATTCTTCCTGGCGGTTGGCTTTCCCGTCGAAGGCCGCACATCGCCACCGCCGAAGCCGACCCCGGAAGAGATGGCCGAGAAAGGCAAGCTGATCGCAGCACTGCTGCCGAAATATCGCACCGAGATGGTGAAGATGTGAGGCGCGGCGGACGCAGCCGAAATCGGCCTTCCCAAATGGTCGCGCGCTATTCGCCGCGCAGGCGCTGGTCGTCCTGCACGCGAACATGCTCGGCGCCGCGCGCACCCGCGGACGACAGCCGCAACATGCTCAGCGCTGCGCCGCAGAGCGCGAAGCCGACGCCGGTCAGCAACGCGATCCTGGTTCCCTCGATCGGATAGCGGCCGAGGAAGAGTGCCACCAGCGCTGCGCCGGTGGTCTGCCCAAGCAGCCGCGCCGTCCCCAGCATGCCGCTGGCGCCGCCGGCACGCTCGCGCGGGGCGGCCGCGATCATGGTGCGGTTATTGGGGGTCTGGAACAGGCCGAAGCCGGCGCCGGCCAGCGCCATCCGCCAGACCACGTCGAGCGGCGTGGGCGCAGCCGGCAGCAAGGCGAGCGCAGCGAGGCCGCAGGCGAACAGCGTAAGGCCGATGCCGCCGAGCAGGCCGGCCGGATAATGCTCCACCAGGCGGCCGGCGAGGGGGGCTGCGAACGCCACCGCGATCGGCCACGGCGTGATCAAGAGGCCCATATGCACCGCCGAATAGCCGAAGCGGCTCTGGAGATAGAAGGGGATCGCGACGAAGGCCAGCATCTGCCCGCAGAACGAGGCGATCGAAGTCGCAATCGACAATGCGAACACGGGGATGCGCAACAGGTCGATCGGCAGCAGCGGCGAGGCCATGTGGGTCTCGCGGTAGATCAGCAGCGCGCCGGCGACGAGCGCGATGGCGAACTGCACGAGGCAGGTGATCGCGGCTTCGCCATGACCGACGCTATCGACGGCCGCGATGCCGACGCCGAAGGTGATCGCGGACAGCCCCGCGCTCTGCCAGTCGAAGGAATGGCTCGCAGGCCTGGTGTGCGGCAGGCTGCGCAGGCCCAGCACCAATGTCACCACGCCGAGCGGAACGTTGATGGCGAACAGCCAGGGCCAGCTGCCGAACGCCAGGATACCGGCGGCGAGCGTCGGGCCGACCGCGGCTGAGAAGGCGACGACGAGAGCGTTGAGCCCGATGCCGCGGCCGAGCTGGCTGCGTGGGTAAGTGAAACGCACCAGCGCTGCGTTGACGCTCATGATGCCGGCCGCGCCGAACCCCTGCACGATGCGTGCAATCGTGAGGAGCGGCAGCGTGTGCGCCAGCGCGCAGAGTGCGGAGGCAAATGTGAACAGCACCAGGCCGACCAGATAGACGCGGCGATAGCCGACGATCTCGCCGAGCGAAGCCAGCGGCAGCAGCGAGATCGTGATCGCGAGCTGGTAGCCGTTGACGATCCAGATCGAGAACGCCGGGCTGGCGTCGAGGTCGGCCGCGATCGTCGGCAGCGCGACGTTGGCGATGGCGCTGTCGACCACTGCCATGATAATGCCGAGCGCAATGGTCAGGACCGCCTGGCCACGCTGCGGCTGCGGCAGGCCGTCGGCGTGCTCCATGGAGGCTGGCAACATGATGGCGGCGTGCTTGATTCGAGCCGTGGTTCGTCTCCGGATTAGGAAATTGCGAGATGCATCGCAACCCGGCAGGATACGGGCGGTTCCTGCGCCGGGAGCGGGTCTCCCGGCAGCGCGGGCATGGGTCGGCATGGCCTCGCGGCTCACCAGCGGGAGGTCGACTTCCCGAACACATAGAGCGCGCCGAGCCCAACCGTCACCGCGGTCGAGACGATCAGGATGGTGCGCTCCCAATCGATCCGCTCCGCTCGGCGCGGTTGAGATTGAGAGCGGTGAACAGGGCCTTCATGGCAAATCGGCGCATCGGCTGCCTCGCGTGAGCGCACGATGCCACTGTCGGCGCGGGCCGGCTTGATGCAGCTCAAGCCGGACTGCGCCGGCGTGCCGGTCTCTACACCGCCGGCGGATTGCGGTCGGTGAAAGTTGTGCGCTGGTGCCAGTAAGGATAGGGCAGCGTCACCTTGCTCGCCGCATCGAGCTTGGCGATCTGGTCCTTGGTCAATGACCAGCCGACCGCGCCGAGATTTTCGCGCAGCTGCGTCTCGTTGCGCGCGCCGATGATCAGCGTCGAGACGGTCGGACGCTGCAGCAGCCAGTTCAGCGCGATCTGCGAGACGCTCTTGCCCGTTTCCCTGGCGACCTCGTCGATCGCATCGACGACGCGATAGACGTGCTCGTCCGGCACGGGCGGGCCGAACTCGGCCGTCTTGGGCAAGCGGCTTACGTCAGGCTTTGGCTGGCCGCGGCGGATCTTTCCGGTGAGGCGTCCCCATCCGAGCGGCGACCAGACCACCGCGCCGAGGCCCTGGTCGAGGCCGAGCGGCATCAGCTCCCATTCGTAGTCGCGCCCGATCAGTGAATAATAGGTCTGGTTGGCGACGTAACGCGGGAAGCCATGCTTGTCGGCAACGCCAAGCGATTTCATCAGGTGCCAGCCCGAAAAGTTCGACACGCCCACGTAGCGGATCTTGCCGGCGCGCACGAGCACATCGAGAGTCGCGAGCACCTCTTCAGGCGGGGTGAAGGCGTCGAAGCCGTGAAGCTGGAACAGGTCGATGTAATCGGTGCCGAGCCGGCTCAGCGAAGCGTCGATGGCTGTAAGCAGATGCTGCCGCGACGACCCGATGTCGTTGGGGCCGTCGCCGAAGCGGAACGTCGCCTTGGTCGAAACCAAAACCTTGTCGCGGCGGCCCTTGATGGCTTCGCCGAGAACGCGCTCGGACTCGCCGAGCGAATAGACGTTCGCGGTGTCGAACATCGACACGCCGGCATCGAGGCAGATATCCAGAAGGCGCCGGGCTTCGGTCGCGTCGGTGGTGCCCCACGCAGCGAGGCGGCCCACGCCGCCGAAGGTGCCGGTCCCAAGACTCAAGGCGGGCACCATGAGGCCCGAGCGGCCCAAGCGTCGGTATTCCATCGATTTGCTCCTCGGCTGGCCGCTGATTGATCCCCGCGACCTCTGTGCCGGATCGTAATGCAAGGCTGCGCCGTGTCCTACCTCGCGCTCACATACCGGCCTTGCTTGGAAACGGCCTAGTCGTGCAGACGCATGTCATCGAATGCCGCGTCAGTCACGCGCGGGCTGGCCGTCGTCGCCGGAAGCGGAGCCGCGCCCCTCGTTACTGGTGATTGAAGGCAGGTGGCCTCGCTCTCGCGCGCCGGCCGCGGCAGGAGCGTCAGGCTCCAGCCCACCGCAACAAGCACCGCGAGCCGGATCGCGATCACGCCGAGCAAGACTTCCGATCCGCTTATCGTGGCGTTGGTTCTCATGTGCAGAGCCTGATCCCGGCTGCAGCACCTGACAATCTGGAATTCACGAGCACGGCCTTCGCCTGAAGCGAAGGCTCGGGCCATTGGCTGCCCGGACGTCAATGCCGCGACTGGCTCTGCCGGAAGTCGCGCGGTGACATCCCGAAATGCTCGCGGAAGACGCGGCCGAAATGCGAGAGGTCGTTGAAGCCCCAGGCGAAGGCGATCTCGCTGATGTGGCGGTGAGCGAGCACGGGGGAGGCGAGGTCGCGCCTGCATTGAGCGAGGCGCTCACCGAGGACGTAGCGCTGGAACGAGGTGTCCTCGTCAGCCAGGAGATCGTTGACATAGCGGGACGAGATGCCGAGCGCCGCTGCGGTCTCGGACAGCGAGAGGTCGGGATCGGCAAGATGAGCCCGGATATGCGCCTTCAATCGGTAGAGCAGGGCGGAGCGATGCGTCGAGGACGGCAGCGGCGTCTTGCCCAGCCGCTCGCCCAGCGCCATCGCCAGGACATCGACGGCCTGTTCCGACAGAGCGGCGGCGTGGTGCAGATCGATCTGATCCGCGCTCTGGCAGAGCCGGTAGATGAAATCGTAGGCGATCCTCTGCAGTGGCGAGTCCGGCCCGAAAGAGGTGGCAGTAAGAGTTTCGGTCGCGCCGAGCCGGCGCTGCAGCATCTCGCGCGGCACCTTGAAGATGGTCTGCGTGAAGATGCCGTCGAATTTCAGCTCGTAGGGACGGGTGGTGTCATAGAGCGCAAACTCTCCCGGACTGACCACGGCCTCGCGGCCGTCCTGCACCACGCCGCCGGCGCCGCGATTGCCGAGCGCGATCAGGATGAAGTCCTGATCCGAGCGCGCGATGCGCGACGGCGTGCGCAACACGTGTTGACGGTCGGAGCAGACCTCGGAGCATTCCGCCTTGCCCAGTGGCGCCCGGGTGACCGTGCCGCGAAAGGCGCTGCCAAGATCGGACCTGCAGTCGAGCCCGACGAAGACGTCGCAAACGATTTCCTGCCAGAGCGCAAGCCGGCGGTGGCCTGGGCTGTCGTCCGTGGTGAACTGGATTGGCATCTGCAGAGCCTCCCTTTCACATCCCGCAAAATCGCGTGTCGGCGCTGGTCCCGACTGACGAAGGCAAATCCCGTACCGGGTCGGTGAATCCCGTCCGGTCGAGTTTTTGTTCCGCCGCGGTCGAGCGCCCGCCGCCCGGCTTGGTCAAATAGACTGCATCGGACCTGGCTTCCGATCAACCGGCAAGGGAGGCGGGAATGGGCATCGAACATCCGAAATACAAGGTCGCGGTGGTGCAGGCGGCGCCCGCCTGGCTCGATCTCGACGCCTCGATCGACAAGTCAATCGCCCTGATCAGGGACGCCGCCGAGAAGGGCGCCAAGCTGATCGCTTTTCCGGAAGCCTTCATCCCCGGCTACCCCTGGCACATCTGGATGGATTCGCCGGCCTGGGCGATCGGTCGTGGCTTCGTGCAACGCTATTTCGACAATTCGCTGTCCTATGACAGTCTGCAGGCCGAGCGGCTGCGCGACGCCGTGCGCAAGGCCAAGCTCACTGCCGTGCTCGGTCTGTCCGAGCGCGACGGCGGCAGTCTCTATCTGGCGCAATGGCTGATCGGGCCCGATGGCGAGACCATCGCAAAGCGCCGCAAGTTGCGGCCGACCCATGCCGAGCGCACGGTCTATGGCGAGGGCGACGGCAGCGATCTCGCCGTGCACGCGCGGTCCGACATCGGCCGCATCGGCGCCCTGTGCTGCTGGGAGCATCTCCAGCCGCTGTCGAAATACGCCATGTATGCCCAGAATGAGCAGGTCCATGTCGCGGCCTGGCCGAGCTTTTCGCTCTACGATCCTTTCGCGCCGGCGCTCGGCGCCGAGGTGAACAACGCCGCCTCGCGCGTCTATGCGGTCGAGGGCTCCTGTTTCGTGCTCGCGCCTTGCGCGACGGTCTCGCAAGCCATGATCGACGAGCTCTGTGATCGGCCGGACAAGCACGCGCTGCTGCATGCCGGCGGCGGCTTCGCTGCGATCTACGGCCCCGATGGCAGCCAGATCGGCGATAAGCTCGCGCCGGACCAGGAGGGCCTCTTGATCGCCGAGATCGATCTTGGCGCCATCGGCGTCGCCAAGAACGCCGCTGATCCAGCCGGGCACTATTCGCGCCCCGACGTGACCCGGCTCCTGCTCAACAAGAAGCGATACCAGCGCGTCGAGCAGTTTGCGCTGCCGGTCGACACCGTCGAGCCCACGGACATTGCCGCGGCGGCGAGCTGATCGCCGCAATCGAGGGAGGCACGATCATGGAATCCGCAATTCCTCTGCATCTCGAGACGCCGCGCACGCGCCACAAGCGCGTGCCGGACGATTACCAGCCGCCATACCCGTCCTTCGTGGCGCGCTATAAGCCTTCCGTGAACCGGGTCGTGATGGCCTATTTCGGCCTTCAGTATCGCGGCACGGCGGCAGCTGCTGCAACGGACGCTCTCGCCGAAATCGCGGCGCGGTTTGCCGCGGAAGGCGGTCCTTCGCATTGGGACCGGGCGCAATATGTTGATCAGGCAGGCTACGAGAACGTCGTCTCGGTGGCCTATTGGGACGACATTGCGCGGTTCGACAAATGGTTTGCATCGGCGCGCGAGGCCTGGACCGGAGCGCAGCCCGAGGGCATCGGCACGTTCATCGAGGTGCTGCGCCCCACGGTGGCGCGGCACGAGACGCTGTTTTCCTCGCTCGGCCGGCCCGAGGGCGTCGCCGCAATCTCCGGCGGCATGAGCGGCGAGGTGCAGGAGCACGCCTATTGGGGCGGCATGCGCGACCGCATCCCGCTGTCACAGACCGGCCCGATGTCGCCGGGCGGCAATCCCGAGCTGATCCGCGACGGCGCGCGGCTGCGCGTGAAGGCGCACGACAATCTCTGTCTGATCCGATCAGGCCAGGATTGGAGCGATACCGAGACCTCTGAACGAAAGCTCTATCTCGACGACGTCGAACCGGTGTTGCGCGAGGGCATGGATTTCTTGCGCGATGACGGCCTTGGCATCGGCTGTTACGCCAACCGTTACATGCGCGTGCTTGCAGCCGGCGGGGACGCGAGTGAAAAGTCCTACGGTCAAAGCTGGTGGAAGAGCCTGGCGGCGCTGGAGCGGTGGGCGGAATCGCATCCGTCCCACGTCAGGATATTCGGCGCCGCGATGAAGTACCTGTCGACGCTCGGCCCCTCGGCAAAACTGCGGCTCTACCACGAGGTCACCGTGGCTGCTGCCGACGAGCAGTTCTTCGAGTACCTGAACTGTCACGCCAAGACCGGCATGCTGGCGGCGGTGGAGACCGTCGCCGCTTGATAGAGTTAGATCACGCAATGGCCGAGCAGCTCGGGATGCGCGGCGCAGATGTGATGCGCGCCGGCGTCCCGCAGCTCGGTCTCGCTGCCGTAGCCATAGAGCACGCCGATCGCGGTCATGCCGTTGGTGCGGGCGCCGACCACGTCATGGCTGCGGTCGCCGATCATGATCGCGCTGGCGGGATCGACCCTGGCTTCGTCGAGCGCGTAGCGCAGCAGGTCGCGCTTGTCGACGCGCGTGCCGTCGAGTTCGGAGCCGAACACCCGCTCGAAATACGGTTTGAGGCCAAAATGCTCGACGATACGGGTGGCGTAGACCGCGGGCTTGCTGGTCGCCACGAACATGCGCGGTGTTGTCGCGGCAAGCGTTGTCAGCGTGTCCACGATACCGGCATAGGCTTCGTTCTCGAACAGGCCGACGTCGCTGAAGCGCTCGCGATAGAGCAGCAGCGCCCGGTCGGCGAGTTCCGCGCTGCCCGTGAGCTTTTGCAGGCTGGCATGCAGCGGCGGCCCGATGCACCAGGTCAGCTCGTCCTCGCTCGGAACCGCAACGTTGAGCCGCTCCAGGGCGTACTGGATCGAGCGCGTGATCCCGGGCTTCGGGTCGGTCAGCGTGCCGTCGAGATCGAAATAAATGGTCACCATATTGTCGCGCCTGTGTTGATACCGCCGCCTATTGCCAGACCTAAACGAGGCCGGGGGCCAAGGCAAACGCGCAACCATTGTCACGCCGAAAATCGCCTTCCCGATACCGCGTATCCCTTAAAGCTCGCTATTCGCGGGAGGGAAGCGTAGAGTCGCGCCATCACCGCCTTTCCATTGGCATCGACCGGTGACTGAGGGTCACCAGCGCTCCCGCCGACTGAGCAGGAGCGTGCATGACTCGATTTCGTCTGGTCGACTGGATCCGCCGGAGAGCGCTTCTCGTCGCATTGATGCTTGGCACATTGATACTTGGCACACTGTCGCAAGGCGCTGTCGCGGCAGGACCGGACTGCCGGGCGATCGAAAGCACGAGCGGACGTCTCGCCTGCTACGATGCTGCGTTTCCTCCGAAGGAAAAAAAGCCCGCTGCTGCGGAAGGCGATGGGTCCCGTGCTGCCTACAAGGACCCGTTCGTGGCGGAAGAGGCCAGAACCGCGGCGAAGCTGAAGAACATCTGCCGCGGCTGTTGAGGGTTGCTCGTTCGCCGCGCTCGTCGATCAACGAGTCCGGACGAGGGATCGAGACGATTTTTTCAGGAGAGGCCGGATGAGCGAGCGACTTGAAACCCTGAAGAAGGCCCGTGAGCGCATGATCGAGGACAGGGACGCGCATGCGAAAGTGCTGGCCGCCCCCTTTGTGCGCGACACGGCCGAGCGAGCGCGCAACAAGTTTATCGAGATCCAGGCGCTGATTGATGCCCTCGACCGCGCCATCCGGGGCGAAATCCCGGTTGCGGTCAAAACTAAGGCGGTAGGCAGCGAGACCAGCGGAGCGCCGCTACCGCTCCCTCATTGCTGTCTCGCCCATTCGACGATGGCGGTCGCCTCCGCGCCTGCCCGGGTTTCCCAGGCGGTGATCGCGCCCGTTGCTGCCTTCCGCAGCTCCGTGACAAGGGACGCAGGCGCCGGCTCGGCGATATGGACGCCATTGTCGCGCATGCGCGCATAGTTCTCGATGGTGCGGTGGCTCAATAGCGCCAGCTGGCTCTGCTCAGTCTCGGCCGCCGCCGCCAGCACCTCGCGCTGCATCGGTTCGGACAGTTCGGCAAAGGCGTCGCTGCGGACGAAGGCGATCGAGATTGGCATCGCGTAGTTGATGGCCGTGAAATGCGGCAGGAAGTCCCACAATTTGCGTCCCGCGCCGCCGTCGCCGGAGGTGAGGAAGGCATTCAGCCGGTGTTCCCTCAGTCCGGCGAGCGCCGCATCCATCGGCAGGAATTGCGCGTTCGCGCCGGCTGCGCGCATGACCTCGGTGGAATTGGCATCGTAGGTTCGCAGGTTCAGTTTCGGCAGGTCGTCAGCACCGTCGAGCGACTGCTCCGACCAGAGGCCCGTGGCCGGCCAGATCGTCACATAGAGCAGCTTGAGGCCGCGCGCAGCCAGCGCCTTCTCATAGAGCGGTCGCGCCCGCAGATTGGTGGCCCGGGCGAGATCCACCGATTGCACGAGAAAAGGCAGGGTGGACAATCCGAGCACAGGGTCGAGGCCCGAGAGCGCGCCCGCGAAGGCATCGCCGCCCGCGATCCGGCCGTCCAGCGCCGCGCGCGGCATCTCGCCCGAGTTGATCTTGAGCTGGTTGTCGAAGGCGTTAGTCACGGTCACGAAGCCGTGGGTACGGTCGGAGACGCGGCTGGCGAAAGTCGCCAGCCCAATCCCGGAGATGTTATTCTCAGGGTATTCCGTGGTCATCCGCCAATTGACTTGAGACGCGACTTGAGACGTCACCTGCGCGGCGGCTGGCGCGACGCTCAGGATGAGCGCGGCGAGGACAAGGATCGCGCGGATCCGGTTGGCGGGGTAACGCATTGGGAGAAGCAGGTCAGGCAGCATAATATTGGCGACCCGTCGAACCATGGCACGATGCCACAACATTGTTGATCACACTGTCGCATGCCGCGCCGAGGCGCGCTACCGCCGTGCCTGCGCGCGATGGGTGCAGATTGCGATGTGCATCATCTCCGCGCTGCTTGTCTCGTCGACCCAGGCCGCGGCATGGGACAGTTCGCCCGCCAAGACCGACGTTGCCATCCCAAGCGTCGAAGAACTCGCTGTGCAGCCGGAGAAGCCCGGTGCGCGGGAGAGCGACACGCGGGAGTCGATCTGCCTGATCATCGAGGCCGCGGCGCGCGATGCCAATCTTCCGCTGGAGTTCTTCGCCCGCGTGATCTGGCAGGAAAGCCGCTTCCAGACCGATGCGGTCGGGCCGGTGACGCGCAGCGGCGAGCGGGCGCAGGGGATCGCGCAATTCATGCCGGGCACCGCGAGCGAGCGCGGGCTGCTCAATCCCTTCAATCCGGTGCAGGCGCTGCCGAAGTCGGCGGAATTCCTGAACGAGCTGCGCAACCAGTTCGGCAATCTGGGGCTGGCGGCGGCCGCCTACAATGCCGGGCCGCGCCGGGTGCAGGAATGGCTCGCCGGCACCGGCGGCATGCCCGAGCAGACCCGCAATTACGTTCTTGCGATCACCGGCACGAGCGTCGATGCGTGGGCCAAGGCAGGCGCGACCGGCAAGGGGCCGCCCAGCGTGCCGCCGACGAGCTGCCGCGATCTGATGGCGCTTTTGAAGCGCGCGCCGAATGCCTTCGTCGCCGAGCTCGAGCAGCATGTGGAGCTTGCGGCTGCAAAGGTCTGGGGCGTGCAGCTCGCCGCGGGCTTTGACCGCAACCGCGCGCTGGCGATGTACTCCCGCGCGGTCACGCGGCTGAGCGCCGTGATCGGCGAACGTGATCCGAGCCTGCTCAGCTCGGTGATGCGCAGCCGCGGCACGCGCGCCTTCTACCAGGTGCGCATCGGCGCCGATACGCGGAGCGAGGCGGATGAACTCTGCGGTCGCATCCGCAAGGCCGGCGGGGCGTGCTTCGTGCTGAAGAATCGCGGTGTGAGCGGGTAGGGCATCTGTCCCAGCGTGCATGCCAGCCCCGCCGTGCGCTTTCTTGACGCGAGGCGCCGCATTGCCCGTTATGCGGGCACGATTCCTCATCCGGCCAAGACTCCCCGTGGCGCTTCCTCCGCTCAATTCACCTCAATGGCAAAGTCCCTGGCGCGCCTTTGCGTGGGGGCTGCGCTCGATCACGCAGACCATCCTCACGCTCGTGCTGTTCGTGACCTATCTCGGCATCGGCGCGCTCGCCCACGACACACATTTCAGCCTGCTCTGGGCGCTCTGCTCGACGCTGTTCGTCTGGGCAGGTCCGGCGCAGATCATCCTGATCACCACGCTTGGCTCCGGCGCGACGATCGTCCAGTCCGCGATCGCGGTCACCGTCAGTGCGATCCGGCTGTTTCCGATGGTGGTCTCGGTGCTGCCGTTGATGCGCACGCCGACGACGAAACGGCGCGAGCTGTTTTTCGCGGCGCATCTCACCGCGGTGACACTGTGGGTCGAATGCCATCGCTTCCTGCCGCAGGTACCGCGTGAACGCCGGATCGCCTTCGTCAACGGACTTGGCTTCGGTCTTGTCTCGGTGTGTCTCACCGCCAATGCGGTCGGCTATTTCCTTGCCGCCAATCTGACTCAGACGCTTGGCGCGGCGATCCTTTTGCTGACGCCGCTGTCCTTCCTGTTCTCGACCGCACGCAACAGCCGCGAGCTCGCCGATGTCGTCGCCCTCGCGCTGGGCATATTGCTGTATCCACTGGCCGCGAAGATCAATTCCGGCCTCGACATCCTCGTCAGCGGGCTCGTGGCGGGCACGATTGCCTATGGCGCGCATTGGTGGCGGGAGGTGCGCGCATGAGCTTTGCGCAGCTCATCGGCGACTGGCACGCGCTGGCGGTGCTGTTCGTCGCCGGCGTTGTTCCCAACCAGATATGGCGCATGCTGGGCCTGTGGTTCGGCGGCGGCATCGACGAGGGCTCCGAGCTTCTGGTCTGGGTACGGGCGGTCGCCACGGCGACCCTGGCCGGCGTCATCGCCCAGATCGTGGTCGAGCCCCCCGGGGCGCTTGCGAGCGTGCCGGACGCCCTGCGCTACGGTGCGGTCGGCGCCGGCCTCGTCGTCTTCCTGCTGGCCCGCCGCTCGATCTTCGCGGGCGTGGTCGCGGGCGAAGTCTTCATGCTGGCCGGCAAGTGGTGGTTGGGCTAAAACCGCCGGCGAACAGCAGGGAATTGGACATATGGTTCGCGAAAACCAGCTCCGCGAGGGTGAAGTCTCCATCGAGCTGCCGCCGACGCAAGATGCCGGACTCGTCTTCATCGGCCGCATCCGCACGCCCTGGAGCTCGCGGATGGAGACCCCGCGGCAGGGCCGGACAGACGGCCCGATATGTCGGCTCGAGATCTTCGAGCCGTTCGTGCCGGCGATCAAGGGCGTCGATTTCTACAGCAATCTCGAAGTGCTTTACTGGCTCGACAAGTCGCGCCGCGACATCGTCCTGCAAAGCCCTAAGAACAACGAGAAGACCCGCGGCACGTTTTCGCTGCGCTCGCCGGTGCGCCCTAATCCGATCGGCACGTCGATCGTGAAGCTGGTCGGCATCGAAGGCAACGCGATTCTGGTGCGCGGGCTCGATTGCCTCGACAACACGCCGCTGATCGACATCAAACCAGATCGTTGCGAGTTCACGCCGCTGGCCGCCCCGCAGCCGGGAGATTTTCAGACGGAGTGAAGTGTCTCCTCCGTCATTTCGAGGAGCTCTTGCGACGAAGCAATCCAGACTGTAGCCGCGGAGGCAGTCTGGATTGCTTCGCTGCGCTCGCAATGACGAGTGGAGAGCGTCAGCCCGCCTTCAACGCCGCGATCAGCTTGGTCGCGTTCTCTTCCAGCACCTTGACGTCTTCCTTGCGGCTGGCGGGCGGAAGCATCGCCACGCCGTCGTGGCGCGGCATCACGTGCATGTGGAGATGAAACACCACCTGTCCGCCGGCCGCCTCGTTGAACTGCTGCACGGTGATGCCGTCGGCCTTGAACGCCGTCATCGCTGCGGCAGCGATTTTGTGTGCGCCGCGGGCGACGTGGGCGTAGTCGTCCGGCTTGATGTCGAGGATGTTGCGGGCAGGAGCTTTTGGAATCACCAGCGTGTGGCCCGGTACCCGCGGCATGATGTCGAGAAAGGCGAGCACGTGCTCATCCTCGTAAACCTTGTGGCAGGGGAATTCACCGCGGAGGATCTTCGCGAAGATGTTGTCGGGGTCGTAGGCGGTCATGGCGGCGGCTCCCTGGAATTTTGCGCTTACTGTCACCAGCCGCAACGAACCGTCAAGGCGCCTCGTCGGCGCCTTTGCGGAACGGGCCGAGCTCGGCCAGCTCCCGTCCGGCTTCCGCAACATAGGCGCGCTCGCGCTTGAGGTAATCGTCGATGGCGCGGCGCAAGCCCGGATCAGCGATGAAGTGAGCGGAGTGGGTGGTCCGCGGCAGGTAGCCGCGTGCGATCTTGTGCTCGCCCTGCGCGCCGGCTTCGACATTCGCCAAACCGCGTTTGATGGCGAAGTCGATCGCCTGGTAATAGCAGACCTCGAAATGCAGGAAGGGATGATGCTCGACCGCACCCCAGTTGCGGCCGAACAGCGTGTCCGAGCCGATGAAGTTGATCGCGCCCGCGATCCAGCGATCGTTGCGGCATGCCATGACCAGCAGCACGTCCTGGCTCATGGTTTCGCCGATCAGCGAGAAGAATTCCCGCGTCAGATAAGGGCGGCCCCATTTGCGCGAGCCGGTCTCCATGTAGAACATGAAAAACGCATCCCAGGCATCCTCGGTGATCTCCTTGCCCGTGAGGCAGTGGATGGTGACCCCGGCAGCCAGCGCATCGCGCCGTTCGCGCTTGATCGATTTGCGGTGGCGGGAGTTCAGCGTCGCCAGGAAATCGTCGAAACTCGCAAAGCCTTCGTTGTGCCAATGGAACTGCTGGTCGGTGCGCTGGAGGAAGCCGTGCTCGGCGAGCAGCTTCCACTCCGCCTCGCGGGCGAAAGTGACGTGCACCGAGGAAGCCTTGCTGACACCGCACAGCGCCACCAACCCGCTCGCCAGCGCTTCCATGATGTGCTCGCGGTCAACGCCGTCGCGGACCAGCAGCCGCGGTCCCGTCGCCGGCGTGAACGGAACCGAAACCTGCAGCTTCGGATAGTACCGCCCGCCGGCGCGCTCATAGGCATCGGCCCAGCCGCGGTCGAAGACATATTCGCCTTGCGAGTGCGATTTCAGATAGCAGGGCACGACGCCGGCGACGCGACCGTCGACCTTGGCCACGAGATGCCGCGGTCCCCAGCCGGTGCGGATCGTGGCCGAACCCGATTTCTCAACGGCCGATAAAAACGCGTGGGAGACGAAGGGGTTATAGCCGGGCTTTGAGAGGCCGAGGGAATCCCCTGGAAGTCCGGATGAGGTTCCCTTGCCATGCCCATTACAAGACTTGCCGCCGGGATTGGCGCAGGCGTCCCAGTCGTCCGGCGATACTTCGCCAATGGAAGGTACGGCCTCAAGGGTGATTTCGGATGGTGCCATCGTGCCCAAGATCGTGCATTGCAGCAGCGACTTCAAGAGTGGGAAACATCAAGCCTAGGGTACGAAGCCCTCGAAGATCATCTGATCCGCATATTGCGCGACCCGCGTCCGCTGCTCGGTCGTACGCACGGTCCAGCCCAGTAGAGCGCAGCCGAACACATTGCGGGCGATCCAGAGGGCGGGGGCGGGCAGGTCGTCGACCCTAAAGGCGACGAACTGCGGCTGGGTCTGAAAACCATGGCGCAGGTACAGCATGCTGTCGCGCTGCTGCTGCGTCAGATGAGCCCAGTAGTCGTCCTGATAGCTCCGTTGCGCGACGATGCCGCGGGGGCGGGATGGCAGCAGCTCGCGCAGCGCCAGCACCTGGTCCGGGTCGAACGACATGCCGACCGCGGGGCCATCATAGGACGCGAGCACTTCGGCCATCCGCTTCACCAGCTTGCGGTCGCGGTCAAAACGGCTCTTAACCTCGATCACCAGCGGCACGCGGCCGCCAACAAGGGCGCAGAGGTCGCTGAGCGACATCATCCGCTCGGCCGTGTCCTTGAACGTGAGCGCCTTCAGTTCAGTGGCGGTTTTCTCGACCAGCGGGCCGGTGGCCTCGGTCAGGCGGCCGAGCGCATGGTCGTGATGCACCATGGCCTCGCCGTCGGCGGAGAGCTGGATGTCGACCTCGATGGAGAAATTGCCCGCAATTGCAGCCTGCACCGCGCCCGGCATGTTCTCGACGATGCCGCGGGAAATGTCGTGCAGGCCGCGATGGGCGACCGGGCGGGCTGTCAGCCAATCAGGAGCGCGCATTCGCCTCAGGCGACCTCAAACACGCCTTCGACCTCGACCGCCGCATCCGCGGGCAGGGAGGCGACGCCGACAGTGGTGCGGGCATGACGGCCCTTGTCACCGAAGGCGGCGACCATCAGGTCGGAGGCGCCGTTGAGGACCTTCGGCCCGTCCAGGAAGTCCGGCGCCGAGTTGATGAAGCCGCCGAGGCGCACCACGCGCACGACCTTGTCGAGGTCGCCCAGCGCCGCCTTGACCTGGGCCAGCAGATTGACGGCGCAGCCGCGGGCGGCCGCGGCGCCGTCTTCGATGGTCACGCCGGCGCCGAGCTTGCCCTTGGCGATCAGCTTGCCGGCGGGATCGAAGCAAACCTGGCCGGAGACGAACAGCAGATTACCGGTGCGCACGAACGGCACGTAGTTTGCCACGGGGGTGGGGGCCTCGTGCAGCTTGATGCCCTGTTCCGCCAGCTTCTGCTCGACCGTGCCCGCCATGTCCGACCTCGTTGTCCAAAAATCCATCCGCCCCGGCGCATCCCTTGCAGGCCGGGCGGGCCCTGTTTCGCCCATCGTGCCGCCACATGCAAGCAACCGTCGGGGGTGGCATTTTGTTGAGGCAGGGCAGGAGGTTCAACGCAAAGGCCGCAACTTTACGTGAAACGGCCTCAGTTGCGACGCAATGGAACGGTCATTAAAATGTCGAATCTGCGCTTTCCTCAGGAACCAGACATGCTGCACCTTTTCCGGACTTCGCTCGGTGTGACGGCGCTCGCGGCGGCCGCTCTCGGCCCCGGAGGCGGGGCGTTGGCCGCGAACGGTCCGTTTCTCGCGCATCAGGCGCTCTATGATCTGAGCCTGGTGAAATCGCGCTCGAATTCGATCAACAGCGCGCGCGGCCGCATCCTCTACAATTTCACCGGAAGTTCGTGCGAGGGCTACACCTCCGAATTCCGCCAGGTTTCCGAGCTCGACAGCGGCGAGGGCAAGGTCACGCTCAGCGACCTCCGCTCCAATTCCTGGGAGGACGCCGGCGGCAAAAGCTACCGCTTCAAGATCGAGACGCGGATGAACGAGGCGGATGCCGGCCGGGTCGACGGCTCGGCTGAGCGCGACGGCGACCACATCAACGTCAAGCTGAAGCTGCCGGCCCCGAAGAGCTTTACGCTCGACGGCAAGATCGTATTCCCGACCGAACAGATCCAGCGCATCATTGCCGCCGCCAAGGACGGCAAGTCGCTGCTCGAACTCTCCGTCTATGACGGCTCCGACGATGGCCAAAAGGTCTACAACACGCTGACCGTGATCGGCCAGCCGATCCCCGCCGAACGCGAAGGCTCGCCCGATCCCTCGACGTCCGACGAGCACATGAAGTCCCTCAAGCGCTGGCCCGTCACCGTCAGCTATTTCGATCGTGAGGCCCAGCAGAAGGAAGGCGAGCAGACGCCGGTCTATGCGATGGCGTTCGAGCTCTACGAGAACGGCGTCTCGCGCCAGCTTGTGCTCGATTACAACGATTTTGTGATTTCGGGCGCGATGGGCAAGTTCGACGCGAAGGACAGCAAGCCCTGCAATTGAGGGCTGGCCTGCAACGCGGTCTCTGGCTACGCTCCTCCCAACCACAAACATCCGGGAGGCTCGTCATGCCCAAGCTCGATCATCTCCGTCCCAGCGGCCTGCATCACAATCCCGCCTATTCGCATGTCGTCACCGCCACGGGGGCGCGGACGATCTACATCTCCGGCCAGGTGTCGGTGGACGAGGAGGGGCGGATTGTCGGCGAGGGCGATCTCGCGGCGCAGACCACGCAGGTGATGCAGAATCTCGGGCATGCGCTGAAGGCGGCCGGCGCGAGCTACGCCAACATCGTGAAGATCACGACCTTCGTCGTGAACTACAAGCCGGAGCTGCGCCCGATCATCGGCAAGGCCCGCTCGGCCTTCTTCGAAGGTATGGAGCCGCCGGCGAGCACGCTGGTCGGCGTCTCGGCGCTCGCCGCGCCGGAATGGATGATCGAGATCGAAGCGGTGGCTGTCGCGGATTGAGATCTTTCGCTACAAGTGTGTTGCGTTGGACATCTCTCGCAGAAGAACCATCGCGTCGTCGGCCCTGTCTGCCGGCACAAACAAATGATCGTGGTGAAACGCCGACACGGCGTTCACGCTGATGCCGGCTGCGGCGAGACGTGCCGTGATCGCCGCCAGGAAGCCGACCGCATCGAGTGCGGAGTGAACCGTCAGGGTGATCAGGCACGATGCAAATGCGTGGCGTAGTCCTGCCGCTTCGGCCTCTTCGCGCAGGAGCACCAGCGTCGTTCCTTCCTGCTCGCAAAACGTCAGCAGTGGACTGAGCGCTGCGGGAACTGGCTCGTTCGTCGGGATCGTGCAGAACACGAAGATGCCCGGCCGCATCTCCGGCTTCATGTGTCTCAGCAGTGCGTGGAGGTCGCGTTCGCCTGTCATCACTCCTGCGCCTTTTCCGGCCCCTCATACGCGATGCCGCGGATCACTGCGGCGCTGCCGAATTTCTTGCGCAAGCTGTCCACCGCGCGCTCGGCATGGGCGGCGCGGCGGTCGAGCATGTCGGTGTCGTCGGCGACTGAACCCTCGCGCAGGGCGCTGACGCCGGCGCCCATCAGGCGGAAGGCGGTGCCGTCGATCTCTTTCGCCAGCATCTCGCGGCAGATCGAGAAGATCTTCGCGGCAAGCTGCGTCGGGGCCGTGATCGACTGCGAGCGGGTGCGCTGGCGGAAATCGGCGGTCTTCAGCTTCAACGTGACGGTCAGGCCGGCGAGCTCGCTGCTCTTAAGGCGAGACGACGTCTTTTCGCACAGCCGCCACAAAATCTTCTCCAGCGTCGCGAAGTCCCGGATGTCGGTCTCGAACGTCGTCTCGCTCGAAATCGTCTTGGCGCCCCGATCGGGCTCGACGCGGCGGTCGTCGATGCCGCGCGCGAGTCGCCACAGCCTGCGGCCGTCACTCGGAAACTGCCGCATCACCTCGATCTCGTCGGCCTTCTGCAGGTCCGCGATGATGCGGAAGCCGCGTTGCACCAGACGCTCCTGCGTCGCGGGTCCAACGCCGAAAATGAAACCGACCGGCTTCTCCGCCAGCATCAGGCGCGCTTCGTCCTGGTCGAGCGCAGCAAACCCGCGCGGCTTGTCCAGGTCGGAGGCGATCTTCGCCAGGAACTTGTTGCAGGAGAGGCCGACCGAGACGCTGATGCCGATGTCGCGCTCGATGTTGCGTGCGAACCGCGCCAGCACCTTGGCCGGGATCATGCCGTGCACCCGCTCGGTGCCGGAGAGATCGAGGAACGCCTCGTCGATCGAAAGCGGCTCGACCAGCGGCGTCAGCGCTTGCATGGCCTGGCGCACCTCGCGCCCGACCCGGACATATTTCGCCATGTTCGGCGGGATCACGGCTGCATGCGGGCAGGCTTCCAACGCCTTGTACATCGGCATGGCCGACCGCACGCCGTAGGTGCGGGCGATGTAGCAGGCGGCCGACACCACGCCGCGCTTGCCCCCGCCGATGATCACGGGCTTGTCGGCGATGTCGGGATTGTCGCGCTTCTCGACGGTCGCGTAGAAGGCGTCGCAGTCGATATGGGCGATGGTCAGGCTTGCGAGCGCGCGGTGGCGGGCGAGGCGGGGGGAACCGCAGGCGGAACAGCGCCGCACGCCCATATCCAGATCGGCCGAACAATCCCGGCAGAAGCAGCGGGGCCCGGCCGTCTCCAAGGAGGTCACGGCACGTCGCGCTCCCAATTGGGGTCGCCGAGCGCGTCGCCGAGAACCTGCCGCGCTGCGGCAACGTTGGTCGGATGCAGTTCCGCCGTGCTGGCAAAAGCCTTCACGGTGGCGTCGTCGCGCATCACGAAATCGAGCACGCTCAGCAGGAAATTGGGGTCCGAGGCGGCATTGCGCAGCATCTCCGGGCCGACCCCTGTCTCGGCCAGGAACAGGCCCAGCCGCTCGGGTTCGCCCGCGACGAAAGACAGCGCCTGAAGCGCAACGATTTCAGCGACTTCGCGCGGGTTGTGAACAGGCTTTTTCACGTGGCCGGTTTGCCTTTCCGTTAACTTTCGGTGTCTACTTTGGGGCCACCATGCCCGAGTCTCGTTTCCAAGTCTCTTGCCCAGTCTCTTACCCAAGTCTTGCGACCCCCGACAAGCAACTGGAAACCACATCGCAGAAAGTCGGCCCTCGGGTTTAACGAAACTCAAGCGAATTCGAGGCTAGTTTGAATCCAGTTTTCGAAGCGCCGGCGACCGGCGCCTGAGGCGTCACATGCATCGGTCTGCGGACCAATCAGGAGGGCGGGATGGCTAAGACCGTCCTGATCGTGGAAGACAACGAGCTCAACATGAAGCTCTTCCGCGACCTGTTGGAGGCGCACGGCTACCAGACCACCGGCACCAGCAACGGCTACGAGGCGCTCGACCTCGTTCGCAAGATGCGGCCCGACCTCGTGCTGATGGATATCCAATTGCCGCAGGTCTCGGGCCTGGAGGTGACGCGCTGGATCAAGGACGATCCGGAGCTGCGCAGCATTCCCGTCGTCGCCGTCACGGCGTTCGCGATGAAGGGCGACGAAGAGCGCATCCGCGAGGGCGGCTGCGAGGCCTATTTGTCCAAGCCGATCTCGGTCGGCAAATTCATTGAGACGGTCCGACGTTTCATCGGATAGGAAGTGAGTTCACAGTGTCCGCGCGTATTCTCGTCGTCGATGACGTCCCTGCCAACGTCAAGCTGCTCGAAGCCCGCCTGTCCGCCGAATATTTCGACGTGATGACCGCCGCGAACGGCACCGAGGCGCTGGCGATCTGCGCCCGCGCCGAATGCGACATCATCCTGCTCGACGTCATGATGCCGGACATGGACGGTTTCGAGGTCTGCCGCCGGCTCAAGACCGATCCGGCCACGCATCACATTCCCGTCGTGATGGTCACCGCGCTCGACAGCCCGTCCGACCGCAACCGCGGGCTGGAAGCCGGCGCCGACGATTTCCTGACAAAACCCGTCTCCGATGTCGTGCTGATCGCGCGCGTGCGCTCGCTGACCCGGCTGAAGATGATGACGGACGAGCTGCGCATGCGCGCCATCACCTCGCTCGAGATCGGCATGCAGGCGCCCGAGCGCAGTGCGATCTCCGACACCGGCAAGGGCGGCCGTATCCTGCTGGTCGACGACCGCCAGTCCTCCTATGAGCGGCTGGCGACGATCCTTGCCGCCGAGCACACCATCGACGTCGAGCCGAACCCGACGGAGGCGCTGTTCCACGCCGCCGAGGGCAATTACGATCTGCTGATCGTCTCGCTCGACCTCAACAATTTCGACGGCCTGCGGCTGTGCAGCCAGGCGCGCTCGCTGGAGCGCACGCGGCATGTGCCGATCCTGGCGATCGCCGACCCCGAGAACGCGACGCGGCTGCTGCGCGGGCTCGAGATCGGCGTCAACGACTATCTGCTGCGTCCCATCGACAAGATCGAGCTGCTGGCGCGTGCCCGCACCCAGATCCGCCGTCGCCGCTACACCGACCATTTGCGCGACAACGTGCAGAATTCGATCGAGATGGCGATCACCGACGCGCTCACGGGGCTGCACAATCGGCGCTACATGGAGAGCCATCTCGCGACGCTGGCCGAGCAGGCCGCAACGCGCGGCAAGCCGCTGGCGCTGATGATTCTGGACATCGACTACTTCAAGTCGATCAACGACAATTACGGCCACGACGCCGGCGACGACGTGCTGCGCGAATTCGCCGTGCGGGTGCGCAAGTCGATCCGCGGCATCGACCTTGCCTGTCGCTACGGCGGCGAGGAATTCGTCATCGTGATGCCGGAGACCGATCTCCACGTCGCGGGCATGGTCGCCGAGCGCCTGCGCCGCTCGATCGCCGGCGAGCCCTTTGCGATCCACAAGGGCACCAAGCGCATCGAGGTCACGATCTCGATCGGCCTGACCACGCTGGAGCAGAAGGGCGAGGCGGTTGGCGACGTGCTCAAGCGCGCCGATACCGCCCTGTACCGCGCCAAGCACGACGGCCGCAATCGCGTGGTGTCGCACGCGGCGTGAGGCCGCTGGCACACGCCCGCGTAAAAAAACGCGAAAACAACCCCATGCACAGTAGCCGACACTAGTCGGATCAATGGCTTACGTCGGCTGCAAAACGGCTGATGCGCACAGCATTGCCGTTTGACTCGTCGGGCAAAACAGGAGCATCCTGCTAGCATCCAACATCCACAAACTCTGCTGTCATCCCGCTAGCGAGGAATCCGGCACGCCACGGCGAACAAGCGGGCGTCCACCCTTCAGGTCAGGGAGGATAGGGCTCCGACCATTCTGCCTTGGCCAGGGCCGCGCCCGTGCTGGACTTCGCGATGACCTCATAAGTGTACAGGCCGGAATTGCAGGGGCCCCAGGTTCGCAAGCTCTCCGGCTTCACGATGTTGTCTGAAGGAAATGGGATCTCCTGGCCCCCCATCTCGTAGTTCTTCTCTCTGCGAAACTTGACGACGATCGTGCGCGTGCCGGGCGGAACACTCTTCATCTTGATTTCGGGATTGGGAAAGACGGTGGTGCAGGGCCGCGGAGGTCCAAACGTGAATTGGATCTTCATCTCGTCGGCCCAGGCCGGGGTGCAGATGATCAGAAATGAAATTGGCAGCAACGACGAAAATCTAATCATGGGCACGCCCCAAAAAAAACCAGTGTATCGGCAGGGCCGCCTGATGCCAAGTTTACTCCATGTCTCGCCCTCGCAGCCCTAGGCCTCGTCCACTCCCTTCAGGACGTCACAGAAAGGGCCCGCCGTAGCGGGCCCTGTGGAGATGGAGAAAGTCCGGGTCACTTCTGATCGACGTTGCTGGTCCCTGAACCGGGCGTACCGATCGGCAAGCCGTTCGCCGCATGACCGACGCCAACACCCGGCGCACTGACGGCTCCTGGAGTTTGATCCTGTGGAAGCGTCTTGATCCCCGTTCTTGCCTGCTCCGCGGGGCTCATCTGGTTCTTGTTGTCGCTGTTGGCGCCGTTGGTGGACGTGATACCGGACCTGTCGGTCCCGTTTGGCGTGCCCGCCTGTGTCGATCCTGACGCGGTGTTGCCCGCGCCGGTGGTGGTCGGTGTGCTCGCGGTATTCCCGTTCGGCGTCGGGGGCTGAACGTTCGGGTTGGTTGGAGAGTTGTTGGTGTGAGCGCCGGTTGAGGTTCCGTTTGTGCCCATGCCGGATGGCGCCGAGTGGCCTCCATTGGCGGCGCCAGACGTGCCAGTGCCTGCGCCTGAGCTGGCGGATGATCCGGACGCGCCGCCGCTCGCAGCTGCGCCACCCGCGCCTCCGCCGCCACCACCTCCGCCGCCGCCTTGTGCGAAGACGGGAGCGGCAACAGCGAAGGACAGTGCGGCTGTAAGAAGAAGCGATTTTCGATTCATGACCTTCTCCGGTGTAAAGAAGGTCAACTACGCCGAAATGACGATGGTTCCTCTCAGTCCACTCGCTTCAAGAGATCGAAGGGTGAAGCACGGCAAACGGACCTTGCGGTGCGTGCTTTCCGATCCGTACTTCTTGCGGCGAGCGGCGGGTTCTGATGTTGCAGCTGCTTCAGGGATGCCGGGCCGGCCGCTTGCCTCGCTTCACCGTAGTCTGATCTCCCACCGTCACCCCCGCATTCCGCAGCAGCACCGTCGCCGCTTCCTTCGCGGCGCGGGCCATTGCGGGGTCGTCGCGGACGAGGTCCTGCGCGATCGAGCCGTCGACCAGCAGCACAAGCTGCGTTGCGAGTGCCTCTGCGTTCGCAACGCCGAGCTCATTGAGGCGATCGCGAAACCAGGTGCGGCGGCTTTCCTTGAAGGCGATGGCAATCTTCTTTACGGCGCGGTCCGCCGGGCCAAGTTCGGCGACGGCATTCACGAACGGGCAGCCGCGAAAATCTTTTGCGGCGAAGCGGCGCTCCAGCGAATCGAAGGTGGCGAGGATCTGCTCGGCCGGGGGCTTGTCGGAGGGGCGGGGCTGCACGAAGCGGCGCTCCAGGTAGGCGGCGATCAGCGCGTCCTTGGAGGGGAAGTGGTTGTAGAGCGTGCGCTTGGAGATGCCGATCTCGGCCGCGATGGTGTCGACGCCGATGGCGCGAATGCCCTGAAGATAGAACAGTTTGTCGGCGGTCTCGAGAATCCGCTCTTTCATCGTCTGTGGGGCGGGCGGGGGAGCCATGCGGCGGTGAATGTCCTGTTTGCTTGACAGCGCACGCTATTCATAGCCTAAGTACACAGGTCTGTGTAACCAAAATCAACTGATATTGCAGACGACGGCGCTCGCGCCGCGCCGATGAGGGAGACAAAAATGCCCCTGTTGCAGGTCCTGCGCCCGACATTGCCCATCCTGATCGGCGCCTCGATCATGCTGACGCTGAGCATGGGGCTGCGGCAGAGCCTCGGCATCTTCATGCAGCCGCTGACCCACGACATCCATCTGTCGATCTCCGATTTCACGCTGGCGCTGGCCGTGCAGAACCTCGCCTGGGGCTTTCTCCAGCCGCTCGCCGGGGCAATGACCACGCGCTACGGCTTCCGTCCGATCATGATCGCAGGCTCGTTCATGTACATCGCGGGCCTGGTGCTGATGGCAACCGCGAACGGTCTCGTCGCCATCATGATCGGCGCCGGTGTGCTGATCGGCACCTCGCTCGCCTGCACCGCGGCGGCAATCGCGATGTCGGTGGCGGCGCGCGCGGTGCCCGCGACGGTGCGTTCCACCGTGCTCGGCATCGTCTCCGGCGCGGGCTCGCTCGGCGCGCTGCTGTCAGCGCCGATCGGGCAGATGCTCAACGAGGGCTTTGGCTGGCGCATTGGGCTGGCCGGCTTCGTGGTGATGTCGGTGCTGATGATCCCGGCGGCCTGGTATGCCGGGCGCGTCGACGCGGTCCCGCTGCCGAAGCCCGCGACTGACGAGATCGTCGATGCCACGGCGATGATTGCAGCGAAGACCGCCTTCGGCAATGCGTCCTTCGTGGTGATGACCTGCGCCTATCTCGTCTGCGGCATGCAGCTCGTGTTCCTCACCACGCACCTGCCGTCCTATCTCGCGATCTGCGGCCTCGATCCGATGCTGAGCGCGCAGACGCTCGGGATGATCGGCGGCTTCAACGTGCTCGGCTCGCTGTTCTTCGGCTGGGCCGGCCAGCGCTGGAACAAGCTGGCGCTGCTCGGCGGCATCTACGTCCTGCGCTCGCTGGCGCTGGCCTGGTACTTCATGTTGCCGGCGACGCCTGCCTCGACCTTGCTGTTCGGCGCAATCATGGGCTTCCTGTGGATGGGTGTCGGACCGCTGGTCGCGGGCGCGGTTGCCGAGATGTTCGGCCTGCGCTGGCAGGCGATGATCCAGGGCCTCGCCTTCATGAGCCACCAGATCGGCAGCTTCCTCGGTGCCTACGGAGGCGGGCTGCTCTACGACGCGCTCGGCTCGTACACGATGGCCTGGCGCATCGGCGTCGCGCTGGGGCTGGCCGGCGGCATCATCCAGGTCGCGTTTGCGCTGATCCGGCCGTCGCAGCCGCCGGCGCCGGTGTTGCGGACGGCGTAGGCGAGGCGTCCAGCGGCTTGAGCGAACTTCGTGGAGCGCGGCATCATCAAACGGAGTGGTACCGCTGCCCCGATCAGTGCCCAGCGCCGCGCCCAATTTGGGACTTCCGTAATTGGTGCGAAGCGGACCTTCACGGTAATGCCCGCTGGGCGCCGCTTGAACCCATTGCTGACTCTAGAGAGAAGCTGAGCAAAACCAATGAGCGACATCCTCCGCCTCCGATGCGGGCGGCAGGCGTTGTTCGCTGCAAGGCTCATCAATCAAAACTGCCTGAACTTCGCTGGACGGTGTCCAGCGAAGCTCAATGCTGGTATGGGTCGGAAGATCGATCCGACAGCATCCACGAGGGTCGCCGATCAATTCAGCTGACACTCACGATTGGAAAATTCCGGCGCGTCGTCTGGCGTTATAGGCCACCTCGCGCTTCCCAGTAAGTGGGTGTCCCATAATACCGGTGGGTTCGCGTTTCCCAATCTCGATCCTGCCAGGAGTCATCGCTGAACTCCGGCGCATCCCTGAGCTGTTGCTCTGTGATATTGGTTCGGAAGCCCTCGATCGACGTATCATACGTCAGAGCGCTCCATGGAATGGGGTAGTGGCTGTGACCCAAGCCAACAAATCCGCCGAAGCTCATGACTGCATAAGCTACGCGGCCTGACACCTTGTCGATGATGAGGTGATCAATCTCACCGATATTCTTTCCATCTGCTCCATACACCTCGGTTCCCTGAATGTCTTCGCTCGAGATGCAGTGATGATCCGGGTGGGCCGTTGCGCGGGCCATGACTTTGTCTCCCTCACAGGTGATTTTGGCGGCTTAACTTGGCAGCTACGAGGACGTTCCTGCGTTGAGCGCCGCAGCGCCAAATCGACGCGATTGGTCCGTAGCTGACCTACGGAGCGCGGCCAGTCGAGGACCGCTAGTGGGCCGATTTTGTTGCAAAAGTCGGTTGAGACAAGTCACGAACCGTGATTCCGTTGTGTTGACGCGAATCTCGGCGAGGTCGATCCATGATGGGCCGTCTGAAGAGTGACCAAGGTCAACTGTTCTACGAGTTTCGTCTTGGCGACGCGATACCCGAAGATCATCTGGTGCGGAAGATCGATGCTGCTCTCGATCTGTCCTGGCTTCGCGGTGAACTAGCATCTCACTATTCGTCGATGGGGCGCCCGTCGATTGATCCGGAACTGATGATCCGGATGCTGGTCGTGGGGTATGTCTTTGCGATCCGCTCGGAACGGCTGATCTGCCGTGAAGTGCAGGTGAACCTCGCCTATCGCTGGTTCTGCAAGCTTGGTATCGAGGACGCTGTCCCGGATCATTCGGCATTTTCGCGCGCCCGCAACGAGCGCTTCCGTGATGGAGATGTTCTCCGCCGCGTGTTCGAACGGATTGTCGAGACATGCATTGCCGCCGGTCTGGTTGGTGGCGAAGGATTTGCAGTCGATGCGAGCCTGATTGCGGCCGACGCGAACAAGCAGCGCTCGATCGCAGGTCAGGACTGGCGCAGGGATCGCGATCCGGCCAGGTCCAGCCGCGCGGTGAAGGAGTATTTGGCAACCCTCGACGATCCGGCGTGGGGCGCCGCCAGCGATGTCATCCCGAAGTTTGTCTCGCCATCCGATCCGGCAGCGCAGTGGACCGGCGCTCACAAGGGGCCGGCATTCTTCGCGTACTCCGACAACTATCTCATCGACGTGAAGTTCGGCGTCATCGTGGATGTCGAGGCCTCCCGCGCCATTCGCCAGGCCGAGGTCGGTGCAGCAAAAACCATGATCGAACGAACCGAGGAGCGCTTTGGTCTCAAGCCAGAGCGACTTGTCGGGGATACCGCTTACGGAGCGGCTCCGATGCTGAACTGGCTGGTCGAGGAGAAGGGCATCGCGCCGCATATCCCTGTGTTCGATAAGTCGAAGCGGGATGATGGCACCTTCTCGCGGAGCGACTTTCGATATGACCCAACCGGGGACGTTTACCACTGCCCGGGTGGTAAGCGGCTTGGGACGAGCGGTACCGTGCACGAGGGCAAGACCCTTCTGTATCGTGCCAGCAAGCTCGACTGCGATGTATGCCCGCTCAAACCGCAGTGCTGCCCAAAGGAACCATCACGCAAGATCCCGCGCGATATCCATGAGCATGCCCGAGACGTTGCCCGGTCGTTCGCTGGCACCGAGGGCTTCGAGCTCTCTCGGCGTCAGCGCAAGAAGATCGAGATGAGGTTCGCACACTTGAAGCGCATCCTGAAGCTTGGTCGGCTCCGATTGCGAGGCCCGCAAGGTGCCCAGGATGAGTTTGTTCTAGCCGCCATCGCTCAGAATCTGAGGCGGTTTGCATCGCTGGTCGCACGACCGCCGCCGGCTCAGGTTCTGCGCATCGCGTAGCGTAGCGTCAAAGTTGCGTAAAATGCGTCAGGGCCAGCGCTTCAAAGCGCGGCTCAACAAAAGGCCCAGCGGCCAAATCCATTGCAGCCAACTTTTGCAACAAAATCGGCCCAAAGCGGACTCCAGCGCATCGCGCTGCCCCTGAGGGAGTAGCGAAGCCTCGAATAGCCTTGGAGCAACTTATGGGCGCACTTTCGTGACCGAGCCCGTTAACATAGTTAAATTGATTTGCTGGTTTTTCCCGATAGTTTTTTGCGCAGGGGAGAACATTCATGCGAAGCTCTCGCGCAATCCTTTATGCCCAACGACTTAGCGAACTCACCTCTCAGCTCTCAGAATTGGAATATATTCGAGGTCTAGTCGAAGAAGCAGAGCGAAGCGCCCGCAGTGTGCCTCCATTACGCTTGACACATCCTGCTTCGCGCCGCCTTCGAACTCGTGAACCAGGCGCCCTGTCTGTCCGCTTCCGTCGCCGCGCGCCACCAAGCTGGAATGCAGGCCCTATCAGCCCCTGACAACGACAACCAAGTCAATCGGACTTTGCTGGAGCCATTCCCCGACGGATGGTGGGCTTCCTCCTAAAACCTCTCCAAGCGCTCGCCTTCACTCCTGCTGAGAAGGAGGGGACGAGAAGCGCCAGCAATGATAAGCGACTTCGCACATTGATACGCATCGCCGGCCGAGGGTCTAACCGTAGGCGTCGGTGGCTGAGAGACAATTCCGCGCTCCCGCCTGCATGTTAGGAGCGCAAAATGGCCGAAGAATTCAGCGCCGAGACACGTGCCTGCTCGAGCAGCCAACGAACCATCGCTCAAAGTCGTCACTTAGCCACGGAACATCGCCCACTCGTCCCTGAGTGCGAACTAAATCTCCGACACAGGCTGCTCAACATAGTCGCCCTGCATACTGATGACCGGAGATTGCCGGGTCCGCGCACCTGACGACGCTTGAGGGCTTCGGTCCGCTGCCCCTGAGGAAGTTCCGAAAAGTGCGAAGCCGGACGAAACTTATTGTCGCACTTTGTGACCGGACTTATTAACATGGTTCAATTGATTTAATAATATTTAAGGTATTTAATCTCTGCGCCAGCTCCGGAGAGACCCCATGCCCGACGAAGACGATGACCGCCGCGAATTTCTGAAGACCTGCGGAAAGTTCGCGGTGGTGACACCTCCAGCCATAACGCTGCTGCTCTCCACCTCCCTCACGTCCGATGCAATTGCTAAATCGGGTGCGAGCGCGGTCCACCACCACGGCAACAATGGCTGGGGTAACGGCGGCGGCGATGGTAGTCCCAACGGCAAGGACGACAGAGGCCGCTGAACATTTGTAGGCGGAACGGCAGTTTGGAACGACTCGTCAGTTACCAAGTTTTCCCAATGCCCATCCCCAAGTGGGTGATTCAGTCGGGCCCCAGCTCTTCCCCCATTGCCCCCCGGGAGCTGGGGCCCATTTTGTTGCGCCTTCCGGCGCCGGTTTCGGAGCTTCGACAACATTCAGTCATGAAGCAACAAGGAGGGATCCGCATGCCGATCCAAGTCGTGATGGACAGTACCGGCGACAGCCGTCACTTTTTCGACGCCAACGATGCACGAGAAGTAGCCAAGGCGGAGCAGCGATTCCGCGAGCTGAGGAACGTCGGCTTCACCGCCGCGGTCCGGACCGGTTCAAATCAGGTGTCGCAGATCCGATCGTTCGACCCCACTGCGGAAGAAACTCTCTTCTTCCCCAGGCTGGTCGGCGGCTGAATCGCTGAGCCGTGTGGCTGTTCAGGCCGTCCCGGCCGGGTGAACGCTCACGGATGAGGGCTGCAAAGGCGCTGTTCATTAGACACGGCGCCGAGAGCACTCCCGAAGGACGCGCGCTGCTGCTGCTGCGGCATTGCCTCTCGCCCCTCCAGCGGCGGCAATTCACGCAAACAGGCTATTTCGATGTGGTCGGCGGCGATACGGGCAACCGCTATAGGATCTATGCGGGAGCGGCTGCGAATGTCTGCGAGATCGGCGAAAACGGTCGCCCAAAGATCGGCTTGTGCTTCCTGCCCGTTGGCGATCTTCCGATTGGCGACGTCATGCTGGCCCAGAAGATCGCGCTCGAAACGTGCGAGGCCAGCGCGCTCGCAGTAGCCCGAAAGTTCACTCCCAGCGGTTTCTTGTTCAGCCGGTCCCGCCCGCTTCGCTAGCCGCGGTGTTGCGTCAGTCAAGTTTGGGCGTCGGTGACGTCTCCCATTGGCCCATCTGCGACCTCGAAGGCCTTCAGGTCTGCGGCCGATGTTGGCGGTAAACCGGACATCTGGCGGGCGGCCGCTTAATGAGTACACGCCCTGGCAGGGCGGAAGCGCATGCTTCGTCTCCATCGCGGCGGATAATCCAGCGGGCATCCGAGCTGCTGGTGATCGCCGGCCGGTCGCGCGCATCAATGGGCGTGCGTCTCTCAGGGACGAATGTGGATAATCGTATTCCCCTTGCGTCGCTTGGTCGGATTTAACGCGGCGACGGCATCATCGAGGGTCGAGACGTTGCCGATGTTCGTCCGCAGTCGTCCGTCCCGCACCCGCCGTACGATCTCACTCAGTTGGGCTCGATCGGACTCGACGACGAAGTCGACCGCCAGGCCATCGGAGGGCCGCGTCTCGGCCGGCCCCACGATCGTCACCAATGTTCCTCCGGCTCGGATCAGTGCTGCGGATCGCTTCTGGATGTCACCGCCGATGACATCGAAGACCAGATCGACTTTGCCCACGTCCTTCAGGGTATCGTTGTCGAGGTCGACGAACTCCTTCGCGCCGAAGTCGAGCACCGTCTGACGGTCGGCGGCGCGTCCAGAGCCGATGACGTAGGCGCCGGCCTCTCGTGCGAGTTGCGTCACCATCGATCCGACTGCGCCGGCCGCGCCGTGTGCGAGGACGCTTTGCCCCGCCTGAAGGCGGCCGTGTTGGAACAGCCCTTGCCACGCCGTCAGGCCCGAGATCGGCAGACTCGCACCTACCGTAAAGTCGACGTCGCCCGGCAGCGGTGCAAGGTTGCGTGCCTCGATCGCCACATACTCGGCCAGCGTGCCGTCGCGATACCAGTCCGCGAGGCCGAACACCCGCTGTCCGACTGATAGTCCCGTTGTGCCATATCCGAGGGCGGAGACCACTCCGGCCAGCTCGTGCCCAGGGATCGACGGTGTTCGGTCACGTTCGAGGCGATCGGTCCAGGTCGAGGGCCACGCCAGCTCAGTCGGTACAAATCCCGACGCATGAACCTGAACGACGACGTCGTTTATCGCTGCCTGCGGCTCGGGCCGGTCCATGAGCTTCATCCCGGCCCTTCCTGCGGCCTGGTCCGTTACAACGATCGCCTTCATGGGAATTATCTCCTCGGTCATTTGTCTCTTGGGCGAATAATGCAAAGAGCGTGGACGCACCGGCATCCACAGAATGTCAGGCTGTGTGGAACTCGTGTCTTCGTGTCCGCAATCTCCGCTCTCCGCATTGACCGGGGCTCCCACTCATCCTGATGGATAGGGATCGCTCCGGTCGCCGGTCGTCAGCGAATAGATGCGTTGCGCCCGGCTATAAAACAGGACCAAGAATGCCGATTTTGGCTGTACCAAGCGCGAGGGCCGCCTCCCGATACAACCCGATTGTGCCAAACGGCTCCACTGGCTGCCGAGATTTGCTCGGTGATCGAGAGCGCCTTGAGACGGCGAACAGGAATCGAGGTTGCGGACGGTTCAGTCTTTCGCGCGCAGCCCCGCTTCGATGCGCTGGATCAGTTGCTCCCGCAGCGCAGGCACCACGTTTCCGAGGACGACGAAGGTGCGGACGATAGGCAAATACGGCTCCATTGCCGCCGTCAACTCCGCCAGAGACATGCCGGCCAGCCGCGCATATTCGGATTGCGCCGCCGCATTGGTCGCGCGCGGCCGCTCCGGATTGTCGGCTATTTTCGGGCCGAGCTCGGACAGGATGACATGCAAGAACCCAAGATCGAGGGCGGCGGGCCCGCGCATCGCGAAGGTCCAGTCGACGAGCTTGGGGCCTTCCGCAGTCATGATCACGTTGCCGGGGCTAAGGTCGCAATGGCAAAGCCCGCCGCCGGTCGACAGGCGATCGATCAGGGTGAGGATGTCAGTGGCGACGTGCTTCGGGACCTTGCCGTCGTCGTGCCGCAACTCGCTCTCCATATACGCGCGCATGGAGGGGAGCTCCGGCGGTGGCGACGTCTTGTGAAGAGACATGGCCAGAGCCGCGATGATCGCGCCCGCCTGTTCGAACGTCACCGCGCCGGTGCGCGAGAGATGCCGCAGGGTCGGTCCGTCGAGGCGCTCCAGCACGATGCCGAAGCGCCCGTCCAGCGTCACCTCTCCCAACACCGCCGGCACGGGGACGCCGGCGGCGTGCACGGCGCGGATCATGCGTACCTCGTGTCGGCCGAGCAGATGAGAGACGCCGGCCTTAAACAGCTTCACGACCTGACCGGGCGCCCAGGCGTAGGCCTCGGAGAAGGCGCCTTCACCGATCTTTTCCCCCAGCGATCCCTGCATGTCCGTTCTCCGCCGCGCAGATGAAACACCGGCGGCGAGAAAAAAGGAACCCTTCCCGTCGCGGGGGCAGCCGGACATTATCATCGCGTTTCAACCTGCAGAGACCTTCGATCGCAGTCGCAGCCTCGGGGCCGTGATCGGCCACTTGTGACGTATAGCGGTCAGACGAAGTCGGGGATAAAACAGCGTTCAGGAAACTGGATCCAAAACCCATGGCTTTTTGGACAGCGGGCGCGGTTGGGTTGTTGATCGCCTATCTCCTTGGCTCGGTCCCCACGGGCCATCTGGCGGGGAAGCTGCTCAGGGGCATCGACATCCGAAGGCATGGCTCCAAGTCCACCGGGGCAACGAATGTCTTGCGCACTCTCGGCAAGGGGGCTGCCTTGTTCGTGCTCGTCGGCGATGTGCTGAAGGGCGTGGGTGCCATCATCGTCGCGCGTTCGTTCTGCCCTTGGCTGTACGCGGAAATATCCCCGCCGCCGACAGCGTCTGATCTGCATGTCTGGGTGCCATGGGCTGTTTGTCTGGCTGGACTTGCTGTGCTGTTGGGACATAGCCGATCGATCTGGCTGAACTTCACGGGCGGCAAGTCGGCTGCCGCGGGGCTCGGTGTGTTGCTGGCGATGTCTTGGCCCGTCGGATTGGGGGCTGCAGCCGTCTTTGGCCTCGTGCTGGCTATGACCAGGATCGTTTCCTTGAGCTCGATGCTCGCGGCTTTGACGTCAATCGTTCTTGTCTGCGCGGTCGAGCACCCATTGCCGTATCGGTTGCTGGTGATCGGAGGCGGCCTCTACGTGATCATCCGCCATCGTGCCAACATCCAAAGGCTTTTGGCGGGAACGGAGCCGCGTCTGGTTCGAAATGGCCAGGGTACGAAAGCGGAAGTGCAGGTTTAGCAGACGACTTATTTGCCGCGCTTATTGAGGTGCAGCAACGCTCAGTTGTCGAACGGCGCTGAGCGATATCAATTCACAATAGCGAACCCAACGGAGGGAACATGGCCTTCAGATCAGCGAGCTTTGTCCTCAACGCTGGAACATGGGAGGCCAAGGTAGGAGACCGTCCGTTTCACGGTTATTACTCATCCATACTGACCAGCGAAAATGGACAACTGAGGATTATCGAAGAAACGGTTGCAGTCGCAGCGCCCTGATCGTCTCGGTGATCAGCCGAAGCGGGAGCGCATAGCGGAGGAGACAGTTCCAGAAGCACGCTTCCTCGCGCTCTCGTGCCCCGGCGCAGCGCGGCGCTTCTTTAGCGGTGCGTTGCAGAGCCGGGGCCCAGTCGCTGGTTGTATTGTGTGGCTTTCTGGGTCCCGGTTCTGCGCAGCAACGCTTGCGCGTTGCAGCGCGCCCGGGACACGCGAGCGCCCAAGACGGGCCAGAAAAAGCCCATTCAAGCTCCGTGACGTCCGCGAACTTACGACAGGAGAGCTAAGTTCAACTGCGCCAGAAAGCCGGCGGACGGGATGGACTAACGCGTGCGTCCTGACCGCTTGAGATCGGCGACCTTAAACCTGTTGCCGGCGGCCAGACTGCTGCACAACCAGTGAGCCTTGTTTCGGTTGTCGCCCAGGAACGTCCTGGTTTCGACGCAGTCCAGGTAGGATTTGTGGGTGATGGTGTCTCGGCAGGTCGGCGAGAAAGGTCCGTAGTCTATGTTGCCGCCCGACACGCTGCATCCAACCCAGGGATCTTTGCCGCTTGGGAAGCTTGATGCACAGCCACCGTTGCAGCTGCTGGCGACTTTCTCCAGGCTGGCAATCCTCCCCATCACAGAACCCGGCGCATACGAAGGCGTTCGCGCGACTGACGTTTGAGCTGTTGAGGCAGTCCGACGCGGCGCAATTGTGTTTGCTCCTCGCTCCGACACGTGCGGCCTTGCCACCTGTTTCGGCGCGTCGACCGTGACGGGAGGAATCGTGGCGGCGGAGCCGGTTGGGATTTGCGACGCTGCCGGCGCGCACAGCAAGACGGTCGACAAGACAGCGATGGTTGAAGGCACGACAAGGCTTGATGCGAATCTCATGACCATGTCCTTCCAAATCCGGACGGAAATTTCCGCCCGGCAAGTGCACGGTAACATACATTCGGGAGCGAGCAACCGAAGGTTGAAAAAAATCTGGCCATGACTCGCTGTGCCCAGCTCGCAGCGTAGCGTCACGTCCACGGGGCGCTGCTGCGTATCCGGACACGAGAGAGGGGCCAAAATAAAACGGGACCCGAAAGGGCCCCGCAAAAGTCTTCTACGTTCCGCGATCTTACTTGATCTTGGCTTCGCGGAATTCGACGTGCTTGCGCGCCACGGGGTCGTACTTCTTCTTGACCAGCTTGTCGGTCATGGTGCGCGAATTCTTCTTGGCGACGTAGTAGAAGCCAGTGTCGGCCGAGGACACGAGCTTGACCTTGATGGTGACCGCTTTGGCCATGTTCAGAACCTCAGGAATGAAGGGAATCTGGAGCCGGCCAAATGGCCCGCGTTGGCCGGCAACCTAGCCAGAAACCGCCTGATGTCAAGATTTTAGGGCTCGAAAAGCACCCAGATCAGGCCGATTACGCCTCGAAGAACCGGTTTTTGGGCCGAGGCAGGCCCAGATTCTCTCTCAAAGTGGGCCCTTCGTACTCTTTCCGGAAAATCCCGCGGCGCTGCAGCTCCGGGACCACCTTGTCGACGAAATCGTCGAGGCCGGCAGGCAGGAACGGGAACATGATGTTGAAGCCGTCGGAGCCGCACCCGACCAGCCATTCCTCCATCTGGTCGGCGATGGTTTTGGCCGTGCCGACGAAGGATAGCCCGCCATAGCCGCCGACGCGTTGGGCGAGCTGGCGCACCGTGAGCTTGTCGCGGGCCGCGAGGTCGACCATGCGCTGGCGACCGCTCTTGCTGGCATTGGTCTCCGGGATTTCCGGCAATTGCCCATCCGGATCGAAGCCGGAGGCATCCGTGCCGAGGATGACCGAGAGCGAGGCGATGGCGCTGTCGTAATGCACGCGGCTGTCGAGCAGCGCGCGTTTCTCCTTGGCCTCGTCGACGCTGTCGCCGACCACGACGAAGGCGCCGGGCAGGATCTTGAGGTGTTCAGGATCGCGGCCGACCTTCTCCATGCGGCCCTTGATATCGGCATAGAGTTTCTGGCTGTCGGCAAGGCTGCCGCCGCCGGTGAAGACGGCTTCCGCGGTCTCGGCGGCGAGCTGCCTGCCGTCCTCGGAGGCGCCGGCCTGCACGATCACCGGCCAGCCCTGGACCGGGCGGGCGATGTTGAGGGGACCGCGCACCTTCAGATATTTGCCGTGATGGTCGAGCACATGCATCTTGGCGGGATCGACGAACACGCCGCTTTCGACGTCGCGCACGAAGGCGTCGTCGGCAAAGGAATCCCACAGGCCCGTGACGACGTCGTAGAACTCGCGGGCGCGCTTGTAGCGCTCGGCGTGCTCCATGTGGTCGTCGAGGCCGAAATTCAGCGCCGCATCCGGGTTCGAGGTGGTGACGATGTTCCAGCCCGCCCGCCCGCCGCTGAGATGGTCGAGCGAGGCGAAGCGCCGTGCGACGTGATAGGGCTCGTCGAACGTGGTCGAGCCCGTCGCGATCAGGCCGATCCGCTCGGTGACGGCCGAGAGCGCCGACAACAGCGTGAAGGGTTCGAACGAGGTGACCGTGTGGCTGCGCTTGAGCGCATTGACCGGCATGTTCAGCACGGCGAGGTGATCGGCCATGAAGAAGGCGTCGAACTTGCCGGCCTCGAGCTTCTGGATCAGCGTCTTGATGTGGCCGAAGTTGAAATTGGCGTCCGGCCAAGCCCCGGGATAGCGCCAGGCACCGGTGTGGATGCTGATCGGGCGCATGAACGCGCCAAGCTTGAGTTGCCGTTGTGCCATCGCCCGGTGTCCGTTCTTGGTGTCGTTCCCGAAGACATAGGCACGCCGCGGAACTCCGCCATCGGGGGAGGTAGGAAGATTATTTTGTTTTTCGCGACGCCCTGAGCACATTCGCGTCATTCCGGGCCGCGCCCGGAATGACGGAGGAGTCCCATCGAACCGATCCACGGCTCACTCCGACCAAGCCATGACTTTCGCTCCCGAGGAGACCTTCGATGGCAGGTGCAATGACCGTGGACGGGCGCATCGTCCGCATCGACCGGCCCATGCCCTGGGTCGGGCGGCTGCTGTCATTGCCGCTGCTGGCGGCGAGCTTCTATCTGCTGTGGAATGTCGCGCTCGGCCTGCGGCAGGATTTCTCCGGTTTTGGGCGGCTCGCCGATGATCTCATGCCGGTGGTGGTGTTCACGGGACTCGGGCTGCTCGTGGGCATCCCCGGAATCATCCTGCTCACCTTTCGCACCTTCGTCGTGCTGAACGAGACGCTGCGCCAGATCGTCATCACCAGGCAGTTCGGCCCGCTGAATTTTCGCAAGCATCGCGATCTCGCCGATTATCATTTCATCAGCATTACCGACGACGACGATCCGGAGCTGACGACATATGATGTCAATCTCTGCGGCAACAAAGGGACCGAGCCGATCACGCTGATGAGCTTCACCAAGCGCGAGGAAGCCAGTCGCTTCGCCAGCGAGCTCGGGCGAGTGCTGAACCTTCCCGCGCGCGACTATGTCGGCACCGAGCCCGACGCGGACAATGCGGACGTCACGAACTGATCAGCTCAAAATATCCTTCTGCATCTTGCCGCCGTAGAAATGGAAGAACGGCACCGGCGCATCGTGGCGGAGCGGGCCGGTGGCAAGGCGCGCGTCGAGCTCGTTGAGCACATTGCGCGTCATCGGATGCAGATCGGCGAGCGGCTTCGAGCCGAGCTCGACCCAGACCAGCTCGACAAGCTCGGCATCGGCGTGGATCACGCCGTCGACGCGATGGGTGATCGCGGAGGCGTCCGCCGTGAAGAAGCGCGTGTCGAACCGCTTGACGCGGCCGGGCGGGGTGATTGCGCGCGCGATCAGGAACAGGCTGGAGGGATCCGGCAACAGGCCCGCATCCGCGAACGGCTTCCAGGCGCCTTCGAGTTTTGTCTTTACCTCGGCCTTGCGTCCGAGGCAGAGACCCGTTTCCTCGCAGGCCTCGCGGATCGCGGCGATCGCCAGCGATTTTGCGCGGGAGGCCGGCGTCTTCGGGCTGCCCTTGGCGAGATTGGCTTCCAGTTCGGCGGTGATCGGCGCCGCGCATGGTACGCGATAATCGTCCTTGTCGACGCGGCCGCCCGGGAAAACGAATTTTCCGGGCATGAACACCACCTTGTCGTGGCGCTTGCCGACCAGGACTTTTGGAATGGCTCCGCTGCGGTCGACCAGGATCAGTGTCGCGGCATCCCTAGGGCGGAAATAGGGATGATGATCGGCTTCCTTGCCCTCGTGGATCTTTGCCTTGTCGGCTGCCTGCGACGTATCCGTCATGTCCTCACCCAAACCACTACTTGTTTATTTTGCTTACACCGGCGGAATACCATCCGTCGGGTTCTCGTCAAACCCGTGCATGCGCAGAGCCCATTGCAATCCGACCACGGCTCCCTTCACCGGCTGCAGCAGTGCCAGCGAGGCGACGAAGGTGAAGGGCAGATAGGCCGCGAAGCTGATCCAGACCGGCGTCGTATAGTTGGTCTCGATCCACAGAATAGTCGGCACCACGATGTGCCCGACAATGACGATGACGAGATAGGCTGGCAAATCGTCGGCCCGATGCGGCGTGACATCGAGGCCGCAGACGGAGCAGTTATCCGCGGTCTTCAGGAAGGCGCGGAACAGCTTTCCCTCGCCGCAGCGCGGGCAGCGGCCGCGAAAGCCGCGCCTCATCGCAGCAAAGACGTCGCGCTTCTCGACGAGGCCGGTGTCGCGGGTCCAGATCTTCGGCGCCGTGCTCGTCGTCACCATGCCTTGCCCTTCTGGCCCTTGCCCTTGCTTTTTCCCTTGGCCGTTTTCCCCTTGCCGGGCTTCTTCGGCTTGTCCGGCTTGCGCTTCTTGTCAGGACTGCGCCCGGGGTGCGCCTTGAACGAGCGGCGGCGTTGCGGACCGGAGGACCTGCGGCCCCGCGGTGCGGTCTCGCCGGACGAGGACAGCAGCTCGAAGCGCAACGCGCCTGCGATCGGAGCCGCCTCGATCAGGCGGACGTCGACAACATCACCGAGCTGATGCATGGTGCCGCTGCGGGTGCCGACCAGGGCGTGGCGGCCCTCGTCATAGTTGAAATATTCCGTGCCGAGGGATCGGATCGGGATCAGGCCGTCGGCGCCGGTCTCGGCGAGCTTGACGAACAGGCCGGCGCGCGTGACGCCGGAGACGCGGCCCTGGAAGCTCGAACCGATGCGGTCGGCGAGGTGATGGGCGATCAGGCGGTCGACGGTCTCGCGCTCCGCTTTCATCGCGCGCCGCTCGGTCACTGAGATATGAGCTGCGACCTCGCTCAACGTTTCCGGCGTCTCGGTGTCGGGCAGCGCGCCTTCGCCGAGGCCGAGCGCGCGAACCAGCGCACGGTGCACGACAAGGTCGGCGTAGCGGCGGATCGGCGAGGTGAAATGCGCATAGCGGCGCAAATTCAGGCCGAAATGACCGTAATTCTCCGAAGAGTATTCGGCCTGTGCCTGGGCGCGCAGCACGACCTCGCTGACCAGCGGAAAGTGGTCGTGGCCTTCGAGCTGCGCCAGCACGCGGTTGAACAGAGCGGGGCGCAGCGCGCCGCCTTTCGCGAACGGAACGTCCAGCGTCGCCAGGAATTCCGCGAGCGCGTGGACCTTTTCCAGGGTCGGCTCGTCATGCACCCGGTAGATCAGCGGCAGCGACTTCTTCTCGAGCATCTCGGCTGCCGCGACATTGGCGAGGATCATGAACTCCTCGATCAGCTTGTGCGCGTCGAGCCTGTCGGGCACGACGACGCGGTCGACCGTGCCGTCGGGCTTGAGCAGGATCTTGCGCTCGGGCAGATCGAGATTGAGCGGATCGCGCTCGTCGCGCGCGCGCTTGACGCAGGCATAGGCGGCATAAAGCGGCCTCAGGATTGGATCGAGCAGGGGGCCGGTGGTGTCGTCCGGCCTTCCGTCGATCGCGGCCTGCGCCTGCGCATAGTTCAGCTTGGCTGCGGAGCGCATCAGGATGCGGTGGAAGCTGTGCGACCGTTTCCGCCCGTCCGGCGCGATGATCATCCGCACCGCGAGCGCGCCGCGCGGCTCGCCCGGCACCAGCGAGCAGAGATCGTTGGAGATGCGCTCGGGCAGCATCGGCACGACGCGGTCGGGGAAATAGACCGAGTTGCCGCGATCGAGCGCATCGCGGTCGAGCGCGGTGCCCGGTCGCACGTAGAAGCTCACATCGGCGATGGCGACATCGACGATGAAGCCGCCCTTGTTGTTGAGATCAGGATCCGGCTGCGCGTGTACCGCGTCGTCGTGATCCTTGGCATCCGGCGGATCGATGGTGACCAGCGGCACATCGCGCCAGTCCTCGCGCCCCTTCAGATTGGCCGGCTCCGCCGCTTCGGCTTCGCGCTCTGCCGCGGGACGGAATTGCAGCGGGATGTCGTGCGCGTAGATCGCGATCAGGCTGATCGCCTTCTCCGACTTGACCGAGCCGAGCTTCTCCTTGACGCGGCCTGACGCCAGCCCAAAGCCGCGCGAGCGGATGATGTCGACGCTGACGAGATCGCCGTCCTGCGCGCCGTGCGTCTCAGTCGGGGCGATGTTCAGCTCGCGGTCGGCGGACTTCTTGTCGACCGGGATGATCCGTCCGCCGCCTTCGGGCAGGCTGCGGAAGACGCCGAGGATGCGGCTCTTGGTCTTGTCGAAAACCTTGATGATGTGGCCGCGATAGGCCGGGCCTTCGGTCTCGTCGGATCGCTCGACCCGCAGCAGCGCGCGATCGCCAACGCCGGCCGCGGTGCCGGGCTTCGGCCGGCGCGGCATCGTGATGAGGATCTTTGGCGGCTCGCCGCTTTCGACCTCGTCCCATTCAGTGGGGGAGGCGACCAGCTCGCCGTCGGCGTCGCGGCCGGTAATGTCGGCGACCAGCGTCGGCGGGAGGCTGTCCGGCTCTGAAATCGTATGGCGCTTTTTCTTGACGAGCCCGTCGTCGGCGAGCTCGCGCAGCATGCGCTTGAGCTCGATGCGGTCGGCGTTCTTCAGGCCGAACTCGCGTGCAATTTCGCGGGTTCCGACCTTTCCGGGATTTGCCTTGATGAAGGCGACGATGGCTGCCCTGTCGGGAAAGCCACGGTCATTCTTGCGTTTCACTTAGCCTCTATTTGGTGCCGGCACTTTTCTTGGCCGGAGCTTTGGCGCCAGCTGCCTTGGTCGGTGACGTTTTGGCCGTCGACGACACGGCTGCGCGCGCCTTGCTGGTGGATTCGGATTTGGGTTTGGCCGCCTTCTTCGCGGCCGGCTTTTTGGTTTTTGGTGCGGCGTCATCGCCGTCGGCGGCCTTCGCCGCAGCCTTCTTGGCCTTGGCCGGCTTCGCCGCTTTCTTCGGCTTCTTGCCGCCGCCCTTGGCCGCACGCTCGTCGATCAGCGCGATTGCCTGCGGCAGCGTGATGGCGTCTTTCTCGATGTCGCTCGGGATCGTGGCATTGACGCCACCCGCGGTGACATAGGCGCCGTAGCGGCCGCCCTTTACCGTGACGGTGCCGAGGGTGGGATGATCGCCGATCGCCCTGCCGGGATCAGCGCCGAAGCGGCGGCTCGGGCCCTTGGCGATCTTCTCCGCGATCAGCGTCACCGCGCGGTTGATGCCGATGTCGAACACCTCATCGCCGGCCTCGAGGCTGGCATAAGTCTTCTCGTGCTTCACGAACGGCCCGAAGCGGCCGAGACCCGCGGTGATCGGCTCACCGGTTTCCGGATGCTTGCCGATCTCGCGCGGCAGCGACAGCAGCTTGAGCGCAAGCTCGAGCTCGACATCTCCAGGGGACATCCCCTTCGGAATGCCTGCGCGCTTCGGCTTCTCGCCCTCCGCATAATCCTTCTGCTCGCCGAGCTGGATGTAGGGGCCGAACCGCCCGGCCTTGACCCAGACATCGCGGCCCGTATCCGGGTCCTGGCCGAGCGAACGATCGGCCGTTGCCTCGCCGTCGGCGGCGAGCTGACGGGTGTAGCGACATTCCGGATAGTTCGAACAGCCGACGAAGGCGCCGAACTTGCCGGCCTTGAGATTGAGCCGCCCGTTGCCGCAGCTGGGGCATTGCCTGATGTCGCCGCCATCGGTGCGGGGCGGGTAGATGTGCTGTCCCAGCATGTCGTCGAGCACGTCGAGCACCTGCGCGACGCGCAAATCCTTGATCTCGTCGACCGCGCCGATGAAGCCGGTCCAGAAATCCTTCAGCACCTGCTGCCAGGAGATCTCGTTGTTGGAGATGCGGTCGAGCTGCTCTTCCAGATTGGCGGTGAAGTCGTATTCAACGTAGCGGGCAAAGAAGCTTTCGAGGAACGCGACTACGACGCGGCCCTTGTCCTCGCCGTGCAGGCGCTTCTTCTCGAGCTTGACGTAGCCGCGGTCCTTCAGCACCTGGAGGATCGAGGCATAGGTCGAGGGCCGGCCGATGCCGAGCTCTTCCATGCGCTTGACCAGCGAGGCCTCGGAGAAGCGCGGCGGCGGCTCGGTGAAGTGCTGGGTGACGGCGAGCGACTGCCGCTTCAGCGCATCGTTGGGGCTCATCGCGGGCAGGCGGCGGGAGTCCTCGTCCTCCTCGTCGTCGCGGCCTTCCTGGTAAAGTGCGAGGAAGCCGTCGAACTTGACGACCTGGCCGGTGGCGCGCAGGTCCAGCGTGCGGCCGCCGACCTTCGCCGTGATGTCGACCGTGGTGCGTTCCAGCTCGGCCGATTCCATCTGGCTCGCGATGGTGCGCTTCCAGATCAGTTCATAGAGTCTCGCCTGGTCGGACTCGAGCTTGCGGCTCATGCTGTCGGGACGGCGCGACATGTCGGTCGGCCGGATCGCTTCGTGGGCTTCCTGGGCGTTCTTGGCCTTGGCCTGGTACTGACGCGGCGCGTCCGGCACATAGGCGTTGCCGTAATCCTCGCCGATCACCTTGCGGGCCTGGGTGATCGCGGACGGGTCGATCTGCACGCCGTCGGTACGCATATAAGTAATGAGTCCGGTGGTCTCGCCGCCGATGTCGATGCCTTCATAGAGCCGCTGCGCGATGCGCATGGTGTGCGCCGGCGCAAAGCCGTATTTGCGGCTGGCTTCCTGCTGCAGCGTCGAGGTGGTGAAGGGGGCCTGCGGATTGCGGCGGGCCGGCTTGGCATCGACCGCGGTCACCGCGTAGGCGGCTGCTTCCAGCGCCTTCTTGAAGTCTTCGGCTTCCGCGCCGGTGCCGATGTCGAGGCGCTGGATCTTCTTGCCGTCGGCGCCGACGAGACGGGCCTCGAAGGCGTCGCCGCGCGGCGTCAGCAGGGTCGCGATCAGCGACCAGTATTCGCGCGCAACGAACTTTTCGATCTCGAGCTCGCGGTCGCAGACCAGACGCAGCGCCACCGACTGCACGCGGCCCGCCGAGCGGGCGCCCGGCAGCTTGCGCCACAGCACGGGGGAGAGGGTGAAGCCGACCAGATAGTCCAGCGCGCGGCGCGCCATATAGGCGTCGACCAGCGCACCGTCGATCTGGCGCGGATTCTTCATCGCGTCCGTCACCGCCTGCTTGGTGATGGCGTTGAACACCACGCGCTCGATCTTGTGGTCCTTGATCGCGCGCTTCTCTTTCAGGACCTCCAGCACGTGCCAGGAGATGGCCTCGCCCTCGCGATCAGGGTCGGTGGCGAGAATCAGGCGATCGGCGTTCTTGAGGGACTTGGCAATGTCGTTGAGCCGGCCGGCCGCCTTGGGGTCGACCTCCCAGATCATCTTGAAATTGGCGTCGGGATCGACGGAGCCGTTCTTTGCCGGCAAGTCGCGGACATGGCCAAACGAGGCCAGAACCTCGTAGGACGAGCCCAAATACTTGTTGATCGTCTTGGCTTTCGCCGGCGACTCCACAATGACGATATTCATGTAGTTCCAGTAACTTATGGGGAAATTTGGGGCCGAATTCGATGAGATTCGGGTCGGCCCTTTCGTCCCGAACATGGGTGGTGAGGCCGTCGCTGTCAAATCGAGGGCTGTTGAGAGCCCTCCCGATGGGAAAAGTTTCATATCGAGAAAGTTGCAAAATACCACCTTTGAGTTGCGGTCGATGTCGGCGTAATGTTGCCGCGGGGCATGGATTCGGGTGGGGGCTGGTGACTAAGCCAGGAAAGAAACGGGCGGGCGCCGCATCGCGCGCGGGGGGAGGCTTGCGTCACGAGGAACCGGGGGAGGGCGGCGTCGAGGAGGCGGTCGCCTTCATCGCCGAGCAGGTCGGGGCCCTGCGCAAGCTTGCCGAACGGCACAGGCTCGACGTGCTGCATTATCTCCTGGGAATGACCAAGCTCGAGGCGGACGAGCATCTGCGGCTGAGGAGCAAGCGCAGGCTGTCGTGAAGGGGGCGATGTACTGCTCCAACGACGGTGCGGTTAGCCGTTGCGGCTTGCCATTTTGGCCAATCGCAGGCCGAGATATGCGGCCGTGCCGAGGTCGCTCTCCGGCAACGAGCCGTCAATCAAGTGTGTTGCCAGACCAAGCTGGCTGCCCAAACGATTGCGGCCGCTCGGATCCTCGCCACCGGGAATATCCAGTCCGCACCAGAGCATGCCGTGCTGCGCGGCCAGAATGGAAAAGTAGGACAGTGTGTGGAGTTGATCGCCGCTTGCGCAGGCGCCCGTGGTGAACCCGGCTGCGATCTTGTTGGCCCAGCGCTGCTGGCTCCATCGATCACTTGAAGCATCGGCAAACGCTTTGAATTGAGCGGCTGGCCCGCCCATATAGGTCGGGCTGCCAAACGCAACTGCGTCGGCGCCATCGATCGTCTCCAGTAAGCTCTCATTCTGAAAGCGGCCTGACACGATGTCGCCGCCGGTGATGCGACACAGCGTGACCTGCGCTTTGCCATCTGCTCCGCGCGCAACCGCATGCGCCAGCTTCTCGGTGGTGCCCGAGATGGAAAAATAGGTGATGGCGAGCAGGGGCATGGTGGTGCCAGTTTGGTGGGACCTCGCCATCTTTGACGCTGTCGATGGCTTGTACAAGTCCGCCACGCCATATTGCGAGTTGGGACGCTCGGGTACATGCCGACCCGCCTTCGATGAAAGTGGGTCAACCTGCGGAGCAATCGCGGGCTGTCGTAGCCGCGAAGACCGAGCGGAATCGGTCGCCAGGACGACGTTGAAGAGACAGCGCACCGCTATCCCGCTGACCGTCGCCGCGGCGCAGGCCGCGGCTTCAGCGAGGTGTCCGCGAGGCTGAGCAATCGCCCGTCCTCCGCGCGCAGTTCGAGCTTCTTCACCGGTCGGCCTTTCTCGCGATCGACCAGGATGGTCGCGATCTCCGACGGGCGATCGTCGAAATCCTCGCCCCATTGGCGCAGCGCTACCAACACCGGGAAGACGCCGCGGCCTTTCGGCGTCAGCACATATTCCTCGTAAGGGCTGCCGTCGGAGGCGGGGGCCGTGGTCAGGATGCCGTGATCGACCAGCGCGCGCAGCCGCGTCGACAAGATGTTCTTGGCCATGCCGAGCTTGCTCTGAAACTCACCGAAGCGGCGCAGCCCAAACAGCGCCTCGCGGATGATCAGCAGGGACCACCGGTCGCCGATCGCCTCCAGCGATCGCGCGATCGGGCAGGCGTCCCCCTCGAAGCTCGTCCGTTTCACCATGATCTGGTCCTTTCGCGATCGCACGGTCCTGTCACCGTTCACGCGCTCTTGTGGTTGCATCTTAAAACCAGGTGGCCTAGATGGCAATCGTAGTTTTATGATGAAACCACTGGAGGCGAACGTGAGACTGAAGAACAAGACGGCCCTGATCACCGGCGGCAATAGCGGCATTGGACTGGCAACGGCAAAGCTGTTCGTGGCCGAGGGCGCCAAGGTGGTGATCACCGGGCGCAACAAGGAGACGCTCGAGGCGGCCGCGAAGGAGCTCGGGCCGAACGCGCTCGCGCTCGCCGCCGACGCCACCGACATTGCCGCGACCGAATCTGCGATCAAGAAGGGCGCCGAAAAGTTCGGCAAGTTCGACATCCTGTTCGCCAATGCCGGCATCGCCGGCGGTACGCCGCTGGGGTCGGCCACGCTGGAGGTCTTCGAGAAGGTCATCAGCACCAATCTGACCGGCGTGTTCTTCACCGTTCAGTCCGCGCTGCCTTATCTCAACGACAATGCTTCCATCGTCCTCAACGGCTCGGTGATCTCCGTGCTCGGCATTCCCGGCTATTCGGCCTATGGCGCCGCCAAGGCCGGCGTGCGGGCGATGGCGCGGATCATGGCCTCGGAGCTCTCGCCGCGGGGCATTCGCGTCAACGTGGTCGCGCCCGGTGCGATCCGCACGCCGATCTGGGGACCCGCGACCGCGACGCCCGAAGCCGAGAAGGCGTTCGAGAAGCGGATCGCGCTGACGACGCCGCTGGGGCGCATTGGTGAAACAGATCACGTCGCCAAGACTGTGCTGTTCCTCGCCTCCGACGATTCCGCGCATGTGCAGGGCCAGGAAATCTTCGTCGATGGCGGCGCGGTTGCCTCTCCGAGCGGCGCGCCGATCTATCGCGGCTGATCAATCTTGGTGCAAATTGAATCGGTCGGCGCAGCGGCGAGCGGTTGCGCCGGCCGGTTCCCACGTCTCGCGAGCTGTATTTTCTGAACGTTGCGGGAGGCATTGAACCTTCGCTTGCGCTGCCAAGACACTTTTACGGGCAGGGGGTCACGAAGACTCATTTCAAGGGAGCCCGATATGCCAAAGGCAGCTCGTATTATTTCCCCGATTTCAGCACCGCGTATTTACACCGAAAACTCCGCCGTTCCTGCCAAGCGTTCCGACACCTCCGAGTTCGTCGGGGTCGCTCTTTTCTCCGGCATCGGCCTGTTCGTTTCCCTCGTCGCCGTCATCCTGGGCATTCAGGGCGCCTGGTTTTAGCTTCGCCGATCGCGCACCGGTCGATCAGCCGCCGCAAGCGATGTTGCGGCGGCTGATGATGTGCGCGTTATCAGGCCGCGCGGAGGGCGGTCGCCGCCTCGAGCGCGCTTGCGAGCGACTTCTCGCGATGCTCCGGGCCGACCTGGATTCCGTCGGCGCTGATGAATTCGGGATGATGAATCCCCATGAAACCGAACACGCCACGCAGATAGCTTTCGAGGTGCTCCAGCGACGCGGCGGGCGAGCCCGCGCCGTAATAGCCCCCGCGCGAAACCGCGAAGATTACGCGCTTGCCGCCGGCAAGGCCCTGCGGGCCGTTGGCCCCATAGCTGAACGTCTTCCCCGCCACCAGGACCCGGTCGATCCAGGCCTTGAGCTGGCTCGGAATGGTGAAATTGTACATGGGCGCGCCGATCACGACGATGTCGGCGGCAAGAAACTCGTCCAGCGCGGCCTTGCTGGCGGCGAGATCGGGGCCGAGCTCCGCCGGCGCAGGCGCGCCTTGCGCGGCCGCCAGATGCGAGCCGGAGAGATGGGCGAGCGGGCTCTGCGTCAGGTCGCGATAGACGATGTCGAGCGATGGCGTCGCCTGCCTGAGACGGTCGACGATGGCGGCGGAGACTTGCCGCGAAACGGAGTGGGGGCCGAGCACGCTGGAGTCGATGTGGAGGAGTTTCATTCGGGATCACCCTGGTATAAGTTTGTAACCAGAGCTACATGAGTGACTATCGAAATCCCCGCAAGAACGCACCTTTTTGAGCCATGGGCACATCCCTGAAACCTGCGCACATCGATTTGCCCGCCTCACCAAGGCCGGATCCCAACCATGCGGACTGCCGCGGCGTCGCCTCGATCCTCGCGCGCGTCGGCGACAAATGGAGCGTGTTCGTCATCATGATGCTAAGTGACGGGCCCAAGCGCTTTAACGAGCTCAAGCGCATGATCAATGGCATTTCGCAGCGGATGCTGACCTTGACGCTGCGCGGGCTCGAGCGTGACGGCCTGGTCACACGCACGATCTTCCCGACCATTCCGCCGCGGGTGGATTACGAGCTGACCGATCTCGGCCGGGGACTGCAGCAGCCGGTAAAGGCACTCGGCGAATGGGCGATCACGCATCAGCAGCAGATCGCCGCGGCGCGTACGCGCTTCGACGAGCGGACCACTCCTTAAAGCAGCGAGACCAAGCCACCGCCGTGGCGTTCGAGCCGGCCGGCGAGCTCGAGTTCCAAGAGCACGGTACGCACGATGGCCGGCGAGGCGCCGGACATCCGCACGAGATCGTCAATCGTGACAGGGGCAGGGCCGAGCAGGCCGGTGATCTGGTCGCGGTCGTGCCCTTGAGGATCGCTCTCGAACGGCTCGCTGTCGGGCTCGCGCGCGGTACGCATCAGCGGCCGCTCCATGATCGGTGCGACCGCGTTGACGACGTCGGCCGCTTCGGTGACGAGCGTCGCGCCCTGCTTGATCAGATCGTTGGTGCCGGCGGCGCGCGGGTCGAGCGGCGAGCCCGGCACGGCGAACACTTCGCGACCCTGTTCGGCGGCCATGCGCGCGGTGATCAGCGAGCCCGAGCGGTGCGCCGCCTCCACCACGACCACGCCGAGCGCGGCGCCCGAGATCAGCCGGTTGCGGCGGGGAAAGTCGCGGGCGCGCGGCTCGTGGCCGAGCGGCATCTCGGAGATCGCGGCACCCTTGCGGTCGAGGATCGAGGCCAGCAGATCGCCGTGCTCCGGCGGATAGATGCAGTCATGTCCGCCGGCGAGCACGGCTATGGTGCCGCTCTCGAGGCTGGCGCGGTGCGCGGCCTGGTCGACCCCGCGGGCAAGGCCGGAGATGACGACAAAGCCGGCTTCGCCAAGCTCGCGGGCGAGCTGACCGGCGAATTTCAAGCCTGCACCGGAGGCATTGCGCGAACCGACGATCGCAATCATCGGCCGCATCAGCGTTGCATGGTCGCCGCGCACGGCGAGCAGCGGCGGCGCATCGTCGAGTGTTGCCAGGCGTGCCGGATAACCGTCCTCGCCGGGCGCGAGCCAGGTGATGCCGAACTTGCGGCTCGCGGCGAGCTCGGCTTTCGCCTCGTCGGCGCTACAGATGCGCGCCGATCGCTGCGCACCGCCGCGGCGTGCCAGATCCGGCAGCCGCTCCAGCGCCGCGCGCGCCGTGCCGAAATGATCGACCAGCGACCGGAACGTGCGCGGCCCGACATTGTCGGACCGGATCAGCCGCAGGCGGTCGATCCTGTCGGCTTCGGTCAGCTCTACACTTGGATTGATGGCGTCCACGGCGGCTCCTTGCAGGGACAGCATGGAACAACCTGAAGGCGTGGGCAACAGCGACGTGCGCTTGCGCGACCTTGCCCCGATGCTAAAAGCGATCCCAATAAGAAGGGTATTGCCATGATCTCACTCGCCGACCTTCAGCGCCGCATCGAAGCGGGCGAGCTTTCGCCCGAGGCCGCCATCGCGCAATCGCATGCAGCCATCGAGGCGCGGGAGAAGGAGGTCCACGCCTTCGTCCGTTACGACAGCTCGGCGAAGGCGCAAGGCGCCGGGCCGCTGCGCGGCATCGCGGTCGGGATCAAGGACATCATCGACACCGCCGATTTTCCGACCGAGATGGGATCATCGATCTATCGCGGCTGGCAGCCGCGCGCGGACGCGCCTGTGGTGATGATGCTGAAGCGGGCGGGCGCCACCATCATCGGCAAGACCACGACCACGGCATTCGCCTCGCGCGATCCGACCCCGACGCTCAATCCGCATAACCTCGGGCATACGCCGGGCGGCTCGTCCTCGGGCTCGGCCGCGGCCGTCGGTGCCGGCATGATCCCGCTGGCGCTGGGTACCCAGACCGGCGGCTCGGTGATCCGGCCCGCCGCCTATTGCGGCACCGCCGCGATTAAGCCGTCGTTCCGCATGCTGCCGACGGTCGGCGTCAAATGCTATTCGTGGGCGCTCGACACCGTCGGTCTGTTCGGCGCCCGCGCGGAAGATCTCGCGCGCGGACTGCTGGCAATAACCGGCCGCACCGAATTCGCCGGCATCGTCCCGGCGAAGGCGCCGCGCATCGGCGTTATCAGGCAGGAGTTTGCCGGCGCCGTGGAGCCGGCCGCCGAGGAGGGGCTGCAGGCCGCGATCAAGGCGGCGACGCGGGCTGGCGCCAGCGTGCAGACCATCGATCTGCCGCAGGCGGTGCAGGAGGCCTGGCGCATCCACCCGATCATCCAGGACTTCGAGGCGCATCGCGCGCTCGCCTGGGAATTTTCCGAACGCCACGATGAGATCGCGCCGATGCTGCGCGCCAGTCTCGATGCGACGGTCGGTCTCACACCCAAGGACTATGACGACGCGCGCCGGATCAGCCGCCGCGGACGCCGCGAGATCGGCGAATTGTTCGAGCGGTTCGACGTGCTGCTGACCTATTCGGCGCCGGGCACGCCGCCAGCCAAGGAGCTCGCGAGCACCGGCGACCCCCGCTACAACAGGCTCTGGACGCTGATGGGCAACCCTTGCGTCAACGTGCCCGTGCTGAAAGCCAATGGCCTCCCGATCGGCGTGCAGGTGATCGCGCGCTTCGGCAACGACGCCCATGCGCTGGCGACGGCGTGGTTCCTGGAGCAGGCGCTGGCGAAATCAGGCTAGCGCAGGTTCGAGAGCGACGATGCGCTGGCCGGATGCGGCCGGCGCTGCGCTGTGATCTGGACCTTGCTTGAGCCAGCGCCCGGCAGCCTCGCGGCCGCTCCGGTGCAGCGCGCGAATGAAGCCGCGGCCGAGATCGGTCGATGAGCGCTGCGCCAGGCCGTCGACGAAATCTTCCGCGGCGATCCTGGAGAGCCGCAACGACGATGCGGCCTGCGATTGCGCCCATTCGATCGCGGCGATCTCGGCATTGAGGGCGGCGTTGGCCGCGATCTGATCCAGCCTGCGGTCGATCGCGGCGAGCGTGATCGGCACGTAGCTGTCGCGCGCCGGCGTGACCTGGACGAGCAGGATTTCGGTGCTCGTCGTGTCCTGCACGAGCCGCAGCAGGGGGGGATTGCCGCCGAGGCCGCCGTCCCAATAAGCCTCGCCGTCGATCTCGACCGCGCAATGAACCAGCGGTGGACAGGTCGAGGCCAGCGCGACGTCGGCGGTGATCACGTCGTTGCGGAAGATCTGCTGCTGCCCGTCGCGGATCCGGGTCGCCGCGATCAGAAGCTTCGGGCACCGCGGGTCGCGCAAGGCGGAAAAATTGATGTCGCGCGACAGCGCCTGCCGCAGCGGATCGAGATCGAACGGATCGAACTGGCCGGAGCGCAGCGTCGGGCCGAACGCGACCGAGCTTCCCGCCGGCGAGAAGCCGCCGATCAGCATCAGCGATCGGAACGAGGCTTCGTGCATCAGCCGGATCCAGAAGCGGTTCAGCCGCGCGCGCGCGCCTTCGCGGCCACCCTCGGCGAAACCGGAGGCGAGCAGCAGCGCGTTGATGGCGCCGGCGCTGGCGCCGCTGATGGTGTCGATCGCGATGGATGGCTCTTCCAGCAGCCGCTCCAGCACGCCCCAGGTGAACGCGGCGAAGGTGCCGCCGCCCTGGAGGGCCAGCGACAATTTTCGCGGCGGCCATTGCCGCGGCGTCCGATCGTGCGTGACGGGCGCTGCGACAGCTACAATTTCGACTGGTGTCCGCGCTTCCACGATCGGATCGGGCTCGCGCGGTGGAGGCGGGACGGAAGCAGGCGCTGGAGCGACAAGCGGCGAGGGCGCACTAGACCAGATGTCCGTCGTCGAGAGCAGCCGGCTTGCCGCGGTGCAAGCAGCACCTCGCAAATCGCCATCGTCTTGCGCGCTGACAATCTTCTCGCTCATTCTGAGCAACCGCGTAGAGCTATGCCCATGATCAGGGCCGAGCCAGGAACCCGTTCGTCCATACAGCCGTGATTCGGCTGCAAGTTGCGAACACCATTTGCGATATAATGCAGAAGGGGTGCCGCGGTATCCGTGGATTCCCGGCTTATGCCTTCTCGCCGATCCGGCTTTCCTTGCCCGATTGCAGCCGCTTGATGTTCTCGCGATGGGCGTAGAACAGCAGCAGCGTCAGCACCGCGGCCATCGCTGCTAGTGCGAGATGGCCGAACCACCACAGGAACAGCGGCGTGATAAAGGACGCCACCAGCGCAGAGAGCGAGGAATAGCGGGTGGTGAAGGCGGTCGCGAGCCATAGCAGGCAGAACACCAGCGCGGCCGGCCAGAACAGCCCGAGCAGAATGCCGATATAGACGGCGACACCCTTGCCGCCGCGGAACTTGAGCCAGACCGGGAAAAGATGGCCGAGGAAGGCGCCGAGCCCGGCCAGCATCGCGGCGTTGGGACCGGCGATGTAGCCGGCGATCACCACCGCCACGGTGCCCTTGAGCGCGTCGAGCAGCAGGGTCGCCGCGGCCAGACTCTTCCGTCCGGTGCGCAGCACATTGGTGGCGCCGATACTGCCCGAGCCGATCGAGCGAATATCCTGCGTGCCGGCGAGCCTGGTCAGGATCAGTCCGAACGGAATCGAGCCGAGCAGGTAGCCGATGACGAAAGCGACCGGCAGAAACAGTTCAAGCGCCATGTCTGCAAATTCCCTGGCTGCAGCTCCGCACGTCAGACATGCTCGTACACTGTCCGTCCGCCGACAATGGTGCGCACCACGCGGCCTGTAAAGCGGGCCTCGTCGAACGGCGTGTTCTTGCAGGGCGATTTGAGGTCGGCGGGATCGACCACCCAGGGCACATCGGGGTCGATCACGATGACGTCGGCGGGGCTGCCCGTGCGCAGGGTTCCGCCAGGCAATCCCAAAATCTCGGCCGGCCGGGTCGACATCGCCCGGATCAGCGTCTTGAGGTCCAATTCGTCATTGTGCACGAGGCGCAGGCCCGCCGGGAGCATGGTCTCCAGCCCGATGGCGCCGGGGGCTGCTTCTGCGAAAGGCAGGCGCTTGACCTCGACGTCCTGCGGGTTGTGGTCGGACATGATGACGTCGACGAGGCCGGAGGCGACGGCGGCGACCAGCGCGCGGCGGTCGTCCTCGGTGCGCAGCGGCGGCGACAGCTTCAGGAACGAACGGTAAGGGCCGATGTCGTTCTCGTTCAGCGCAAGGTGGTTGATCGAGGCTGAGGCCGTCACGGCGAGGCCGGCGTCGCGGGCGCGCTTGAGCACGTCGAGCGACTCGATGCAGGTCAGCGACGCCGCGTGATAGCGGCCGCCGGTGAGTGCGACCAGGCGCATGTCGCGCTCCAGCATCACGGCTTCCGCCGCGTTCGGGATGCCCATCAGGCCGAGCCGCGAGGCGAACTCGCCCTCGTTCATCACGCCTTCGCCGACGAGATCGCGGTCCTCGGTGTAGTGCACGATCAGCGCGTCGAAATCGCGCGCGTAGGTCAGCGCGCGGCGCATCACCTGCGCATTGCTCACGCTCTTGTCGCAGTCGCTGAAGGCGATCGCGCCTGCTGCCTTGAGGAGGCCGAACTCGGTCATCTCCTCGCCGTGCATTCCCTTGGTCAGCGCCGCCATCGGCTGGATGTTGACGATCGCGGTGTCACGGGCGCGACGCATCACGAAGTCGACGGTCGCCGAGTTGTCGATCACCGGCAGGGTATCGGGCTGGCAGATGATGGTGGTGATGCCGCCGGTCGCAGCCGCCTGGCTCGCGGACGCAAAGGTCTCGCGATGGCTGAAGCCCGGCTCGCCGACGAAGGCGCGCATGTCGATCAGGCCGGGTGCGACGATCTTGCCGGCGCAGTTGACGACGTCGGTGCCCTCGGGGACGCCGGCAGCGCCAATGCCGCGGCGGGTCTCCCGGATGATGCCGTCGGCAATCAGGACATCGCCGGGGCCATCGAAATCCCTGCTGGGGTCGACGACGCGGGCATTGGCAAGCAGGATGGGTCGGCGGTCGGTCAACATGAGCATCACGCGTTCGGCAGGTTGCGGGCGAGCGCTTCCAGCACCGCCATGCGCACGGCCACGCCCATCTCCACCTGTTCGCGGATCAGGGACTGCGCGCCGTCCGCGACCGCGGTGTCGATTTCGACGCCGCGGTTCATGGGGCCGGGATGCATGACAAGGGCGTCTGGCTTGGCGTAGGCGAGCTTCTTCTGGTCCAGCCCGAAATAATGGAAATACTCGGAGGTCGACGGCACGAAGGAGCCGTTCATGCGCTCGCGCTGGAGCCGCAACATCATGACGATGTCGGCGCCGTTGAGCCCCTCGCGCATGTCGCGCGCGACCTCGACGCCCATCCGCTCGATGCCGGGCGGCAGCAGTGTGGAGGGGCCGACGACGCGGACGCGGGCGCCCATCGCGTTGAGCAGGATGATGTTGGAGCGGGCCACGCGCGAATGCAGCACGTCGCCGCAGATCGCGACCACGAGGCCCTCGAGCCGGCCCTTGTTGCGGCGAATGGTCAGCGCGTCGAGCAGGGCTTGTGTCGGATGCTCATGCGCGCCGTCGCCGGCATTGATCACGGAACCGTCGACCTTGCGGGCCAGCAGTTCCACCGCGCCGGAGGCGTGATGGCGCACCACCAGGATATCCGGATGCATGGCGTTGAGCGTCATGGCGGTGTCGACCAGCGTCTCGCCCTTTTTGATGGACGAGGAGGACACCGACATGTTCATGACGTCGGCGCCCAGCCGTTTGCCGGCGAGCTCGAACGAGGATTGGGTCCGGGTGGACGCCTCGAAGAAGAGGTTCACCTGGGTCCGTCCACGCAGGACGGTGCGCTTCTTGTCAACCTGGCGGTTGAGCTCGACATATTCTTCGGACAGGTCGAGGAGGCCGGTGATGTCGGCCGCGGAAAGGCCCTCGATGCCCAGCAAATGCCGGTGGCCGAGGACGAAGGTCGATTTCGATGTCATTAAAGCGAGAGCTATAGGCGGGGATGGCCGGGGGGGCAAGGGCCAAAGCCCGGGCGGGGAGTTATCCCCCGATCTGTCGGTCTTATCGCTGGCGTGAGCTGTCCCCGTCTTCTCCGTCATGCCCGGGCAGAAGCGCGAAGCGCGTCTTCGCGCTAGACGTCCCGGGCATCCACGTTCTTAAGGTGCTGTCGCAGAAAAGGCGTGGATGGCCGGGACAAGCCCGGCCATGACGAAGGGGAGATTTCCGCTGAAAACAACTCTAACAGCGCTCTTGGTCGCGGCTTTTGTTTCCGGGGCCCACGCCCAATCGCTTCCCGGCGGTTTCGTCTATTTGCACGACATCGAGCCCAGCATCATCCAGGACATCCGCTACGCCACCTCGAACAATTTCGTCGGCCGTCCGCTCGCCGGCTACGGGGCCGGCGAGTGCGTGGTGAAGCGGGAGGTTGGGCTGCGGCTGAAGGCGGTCCAGCAGGAACTGGCGGCGCAAAATCTCTCACTGAAAATGTTCGACTGCTACCGGCCGGCGCGGGCCTCGCTCGACATGGTCAGGTGGTCGCAGAACGGCCACGAGACGGCCGCCGAGCGGCGCTACAATCCCAAAATTCCCAAGACCGAGCTGTTCCGCCTCGGCTACATCGCAAGCCGCTCGCAGCATTCGACGGGCGCAGCGCTCGATCTCACGCTGGTCGATCTCAACGCCGACAATTCAGGCAAATACGACCCGTCAAAGACCTACGCGGACTGCACGGCACCGGTCGAGGCGCGATTGCCGGAGGGCAGCGTCGACATGGGCACCGGCTATGACTGCACCGACGTGAAAGGGCATACCGCCGCACCAACGATCAGTCCGGATCAGCGCGCCTGGCGCAAGCGGCTGGTGGCTGCGATGGCAAGGCAAGGCTTTGTGAACTATGCAAAGGAGTGGTGGCACTTTTCGCTGCCGGGAGCGGGCGGTGCGGCCTATGATTTCCCGATCCAGCCGCGGCGGAACTGATTCCGCGCCGAGGACACGAGATGACCCAGCCCAGCTTCGCGACCCACGAGGTCTTCAACCAGTCGCCGCCGTTCGAGGACGTCGATCTGTTCGCCGCGGACCAGCCGCTGGTCGCGGCGGTCAGGGCCAATGGCGCTGCGGCGGCGGAACCGGAGCTCTCGGAGTTCGGCAAGCATTGGGGCTCGGCTGCGATGGTCGATCGGGGGCGCGTCGCGAACGAGAACACGCCGAAGCTGCGCACCTTCGATGCCAAGGGCAATCGGCGCGACCAGGTCGAGTTTCATCCGGCCTATCACGAGCTGATGGCTCACAGCGCCCGTGCCGGCGTGCACAATTCGACTTGGACTGCGGATGGAAGACCCGCGGGTGATGCCGCAGAGGTCATCCGCGCGGCAAAATTCTACATGGCCTCGCAGGTCGAGACCGGCCATCTCTGCCCGATCACGATGACGCGCGCCTCCGTTGCGGCGCTGGCGATGCAGCCTGATCTGCGCGCCAAGGTCATGCCGGTGCTGTCGACGAAAAGCTACGATCCCAGCTTCGCGCCGTGGTGGGAGAAGCGCGGTATGACGCTCGGCATGGGCATGACCGAGAAGCAGGGCGGTACCGACGTGCGCGCCAACATGACGCGCGCGGTGCGCGAGGGAGGCGCCTACCGTATCACCGGCCACAAATGGTTCATGTCGGCGCCGATGTGCGACGCCTTCCTGGTGCTGGCGCAGGCGGACCAGGGACTGACCTGTTTCTTCATGCCGCGCTTCGCGCCGGATGGTTCGGTGAACGCGATCCAGTTCCAGCGGCTGAAGGACAAGCTCGGCAACCGCTCCAACGCGTCGTCCGAGGTTGAGTTCGTCGGTGCCTATGCGGAAGCCGTCGGCGATGAGGGCAAGGGCATCCGTACCATCATCCAGATGGTGCAAATGACGCGGCAGGATTGCGCGATCGCCTCGGTCGGCCTGATGCGCTCGGGGCTCGCCCACGCGCTGCATCACACCCGGCACCGCAGCGTGTTCCAGAAACATCTCGCCGATCAGCCGCTGATGCAGGCGGTACTCTCGGACATGGCGCTGCATGTGGAGGCGAGCACGGCTGTGGTGATGCGGCTCTGCCGCGCCTTCGATCGGACGCCGCTCGATCCGGCGGAGGCCGCCTACATGCGGCTGCTGACGCCTGCGATCAAATACTGGACCTGCAAGAGCGCGCCGCCGTTTCTCTACGAAGCCATGGAATGCCTCGGCGGCAACGGCTATGTCGAGGACGGCATTCTGGCGCGGCACTACCGGGAGTCGCCGGTCAATGCGATCTGGGAGGGCTCGGGCAACGTCATGTGTCTCGACGTGCTGCGCGCGCTCTCGCGCGAGCCGGAGGCAGCGATGTCGGTCCTGCAAGCGCTTGCTGCCGAGACCAAAGGTCTGCCAGGGGCAGGCGAGACGGCGGGATTCATCGGCAAGACCTTCGGCCGCCCGGACGGCGAGCGCGTAGCGCGCCTTGCGGTCGAGAAGCTGGCGCTGCTTGCGGCCGCCGCCGCGCTCAACGGCGTGTCACCGCGTCAAGCAGAACTGTTCGCTGCCACGCGCCTCGCCACGAACCACGCCAGCATGTACGGCGCGGTCGAGCTCGAGAGCGGCGACGTGCGCACGCTGCTGGAGCGGGCGCTGCCGTGAGCCTGCCAAACGAAAGCCTCCTGATGGACTCCCTCAATCCCGATCTGCCGCCGCTCACCGAGACGCCGGCGCCGCCGCGAGTCTGGAAGTTCTGGGGCACGGCGCTGTGGGGCATCGCCATCTTCGCAGCCATGTTCGTCGGGCAGATCGGGGCCATCGTCTATCTGGTCTGGGTCGCCCGTGACCCAATCGACCTCGCATCGATGCAGCACATCGGTCGCGAGCCGGCGTCGCTCGCGTTTTCGGTCACGATGGGCCTGCCGGCGACGCTGGCCGCCGTGTGGCTGGCCATCCGCATCAAGAAGGCCTCCTTCGTCGACTATCTCGCGTTCTATTGGCCGTCCTGGAAGCAACTCCTGTTCGGCGCGGTCGGGCTGATCCTGATCGTGGTCGCCTGGGAGACGATGTCGCGGAGTCTGGGCCGCGAGGCGACGCCGGGCTTCATGACCGACCTGTTGAAATCCGGTCGCGACAAGGGCGCGGCGCTGATGCTGCTGTTCGCCTTCAGCGTGGCAGCGCCGATGTCCGAAGAGGTCCTCGCCCGCGGCTTTCTGTTTCGCGGCTGGTCTGCGAGCTTCCTGCGCGTGCCCGGCGCCATCATCCTGTCGTCGCTGGTGTGGACGGTCGTGCATCTGCAATACGACCTGTACTTCCTCGCCGAGGTCTTCTCCATCGGCCTGTGGTTCGGCTACATGCGTTACCGCAGCAGCTCGCTCTGGCTCACGATCGTGCTGCACGCGCTGAACAATCTGACGGCGGTGGTGCTGACGATGTGGCTGGGGAGTTAGGCCACCAGCGCGATCGCGATCGGCATCGTGATCGCCGCCAAAATCGTCTGCAGCGTGATGATCTGCGCCAGCAGCGGGGCATCGCCGCCCATCTGGCGGGCCAGCACATAGGCGCTGGTGGAGGTCGGCACCGCGGCGCAGATCGCGACGATCGCGAGGCTGTCGCCGGATAGTCCGAACCAGACGGCGAGCACCAGCGCGACCGCGGGCATCAGCACCAGCTTGAACACCACGCCGATAGCCGCGCCCGCGCTGGGACGGAGCAGGCCTTCAAGATGCAGTCCGGCGCCGGTGACGAGCAGGCCGATGGCGAGCGAGGAGCGGCCGAGTGCGTCCGCCACCTCATGCCAGATCTTCGGCAACGGCAGGTGGATGACGTTGACGACGAGCCCGATCACGCAGGCCCAGATCAGGGGATTGCGGACAACCGTCATGACAACGGTGCGCGCGGATTGCTTCTTCGGCGCTGCGTAGTGCGCGAGCACCGCGACGCTGAGGACGTTGACCAGCGGAATGATTGCCACCATCGCGACGGAGGCGAGCGCCAGCCCGACCTCGCCGAACATATTGGCGGAGACGGACAGCGCCACATAGGTCTGCCAGCGGATCGCGCCCTGGAAGATCGAGGTGAAGGCGGGGCCGTCGATATCGAGCCGCGACAGGGCGGGGCGGAGCGCGAGGCAGAGCAGCGACATCGCGAGCGCTGACAGCAGCAGCGCGCCGCCGACGCCTGCGACCGGGACCTTGGACAGGTCGGCCTTCACCAGCGTCTGGATCAGCAGCATCGGAAACAGCACGAAATAGGTCAGCCGCTCAAGCCCGTTCCATTGCGTATCGAGCCGCATCAGGGTGCGCTTCAGCACCACGCCGAGCACGATCAGGATAAAGACGGGGAGGAGCGCCGCAATCACGACGGCCATGGATCAGTCAGGCCCCGGGGCTGCGCGCAGATTGGCGAGGCGGTCGAGCGCGCCTTGCAGGATGAAGATCGCGGCGTGCTCGTCGATCACTTCGGCGCGCTTGGCGCGGCTGACATCCATGCCGATCAGCTCGCGCTCGACCGCGGCGGTCGACAGGCGCTCGTCCCAGAGGCCGATGGGCAGCGCGGTCAGACCGGCGAGGTTGCGGGCAAACGCGCGGGTCGATTGCGCGCGCGGGCCCTCGCTGCCGTCCATGTTGATGGGCAGGCCCAGCACGAAGCCGACGGCCTTGCGTTCACTGGCGATCGCGAGCAGCCGGGCGGCATCCTGCTTGAACGCCTTGCGCTGGATCGTTTCGACGCCGGTAGCTAACCGGCGGTCTGGATTGGAGACGGCAACGCCAATTGTCTTGGTGCCGAGATCAAGGCCGACCAACCCGCCGCGTTCGGGCCAGTGGGTTGCAGCATCGACGAGAGGCAGGATAAGAGCCGGCATGGTGTTAGCGCATATCACGCGTCGCGCTACGGAGTGAACCCGGAACATGGATGCGCTGACATTATTCGGCTTGTTCGCCGTGACAGCGATGCTGGTCGCTTACGCCCTGGAAGACCGCAGCCACTGGTTCGTGCTGATGTTCGCAATGGCCTGCGTGCTCGGTTCGGCTTACGGCTTCCTGCAAGGGGCCTGGCCGTTTGGCGTGGTCGAGGCGATCTGGGCCGTCGTGGCGCTGCGGCGCTGGCATCTCAGGCCGCGATGACGTCGTCGTCTTGCTTCAGGCAGGCGGCAAACCCGTTCAGTGCACTGGTTTGATGTCCGGCACGACGCTGGATGAAGAGCGTCTCGACCTGCGCGTGCGAATGGCTCAGCGCGTGGATCGAGACGCTGCCGTTGATCGCACTGCGTTCGACCACGGCGCGCGGCAGCAGTGTCACGCCCATGTCGGCGGCGACACAGCCGATCATGCCGTCGAGCGTGCCGAGTTCGAAGCGTGCGGCTGACGGCCAGCCGAACTCGACAAAGATCTGTTCCAGCCGCTGCCGGTAGGTGCAGCCCGTGCGGAACGTCAGTGCGGTCGGGCCCGAGTCCGGCGTGCCGGCGCGCAGCTCGGCGAGCGTGGCCCAGCGCCGCGCACTGACCAGCACCAGCTCTTCGCGGAACGCGCTTGTCGCGGTGAGATCGGCATGCACGATCGGGCCTGCGACGAAGGCGCCGTCGAGCGTGCCTTCGAGCACGCAGGCGACGAGGTCGGCGGTGGGTGCGGTGCGCAGGCTCAGCCGGACGGCGGGAAAGCGGCGATGAAAATCGGCCAACAGCGGCGGCAGCCGCACCGCCGCGGTCGTTTCCATCGAGCCGATCGCGAGCGGTCCCTTGGGCTCGCCGTCGTCGCAGGCCGCGAGTACGGCCTCGCGCGCTAGTGCGGACATCCGTTGCGCGTAGGGCAAAAGGCGCTTGCCCGCGCCGGTCAGGGTCATGCCGCGGCTATGGCGTTCGAACAGCGGCGTGCCGATCTCGGCTTCCAGTGCCTTCACGCGCTGGGTGACGTTCGACTGCACCGTGTTGAGCTCTTCGGCAGCACGGGTGATGCCCCCGGTCCGGGCGACGGCAGCGAAGGTCTGGATGTCGCTGAGTTCCATAATATCGTTTCTCTTTTGAGATGGTAGCGTTCGTTAGAATTCAATTTTAGAGAATGGTATTCTGGACTAATGTTTGTGTCGAGAGCGGAGGAGCCATGCCGATCACCACGCCGCTGACCCAGCTCCTGGGGATCAAACATCCGATCCTGCTGGCTCCAATGGACACGATCGCCGGCAGCCGGCTGACACGGGCTGTCAGCGAGGCCGGCGGCTTCGGGATCCTGGGTGGTGGCTACGGCGATCAGGAACGGCTCGAGGCCGAGACCAGGCAACTGAGGGGCTTTGCTTCGTTCGGTATCGGCTTCATCACGTGGAGCCTGGCAAGACAGCCAAGACTTCTCGACATCGCACTCGACGCCAATCCGCAAGCGATCATGCTGTCATTCGGCGATCCCGCACCATTTGCAGCGCGCATCAGGGCGTGCGGGGCGCGCTTGATCTGCCAGGTGCAGAGCGAGGACATGGCGAAGCAGGCGCTCGATGCCGGTGCGGACATCCTGATCGCGCAGGGTACCGAAGCCGGCGGTCACGGCGCATTGCGCACAACCGTCGATATCGTACCTGCGATCGTCGATCTCACGGCCGGCCGCGTGCCGGTGGTTGCCGCCGGCGGAATTGCCGATGGTCGCGGGCTCGCCGCGATGATGATGCTGGGCGCCTCCGGCGTGCTGATCGGCACGCGCTTCTATGCGAGCGTGGAGGCCAATGGCGCGGAGGAAGCCAAGCAGCGCATTCGCGACGCTGATCCCAATGACACGGTGCGCGGCGTCATCGTCGACTGGTCGCGCAGCCTGTTCTGGCCGGCCCCGTTCACCGCGCGAACGCTGGTCAATGATCATATCAGGCGCTGGACCGGCCGCGAGGTCGAGCTGATGCAGCGCGCCGCCGAGGTGACCGTCGAATATGCCGCGGCAAGGGCCGCGGGCAATTTCGAGGTCGCCGCGGTCTTTGCCGGCGAGGCCGTCGGCCTGATCCATGATATTCCGTCCGCCGCCGAAATCGTCGAACGGATCGCGACCGAGGCCGAGCAACTGCGAACCGGCCGGCGTAATTCCAGCGCGTCCGCCTAAACTGCGAGAGAACAACCATGTGGCCGAACCGTCGATTGATCGATCTCTTCAAGACCGAATTCCCGATCGTGCTGGCGCCGATGGCCGGCGTGATGGACGCGGAGCTGGTGATCGCCGTTGCGCAAGGCGGGGGCCTCGGCTCGCTGCCGAGCGCGATGCTGTCGCCGGAGAAAGCGCGCGAGCAGGTCAACATCATCCGGCAGCGCGTCTCCGCGCCGGTGAACATGAATTTCTTCTGCCACACACCGGTCGAGCTCACGGCCGAGGCGGAGGCGCGCTGGAAGCAGCGCCTCGCGGGCTACTACAATGAGCATGGCCTCGATCCCGCCGCACCCATCAATGCCGCGAACCGCGCGCCGTTCGACGCCGGCTTCTGCGAGGTTGTGGAGGAGCTGAAGCCGGAGATCGTCAGCTTCCATTTCGGTCTGCCCGAGGCCGCGCTGCTCAAGCGGGTCAAGGCGGCAGGATGTCTCGTCATCTCGTCGGCGACCACTGTGAGCGAAGCGGTCTGGCTCGAGCAGCACGGAGCTGATGCCGTCATTGCCCAAGGCGCGGAGGCCGGCGGCCATCGCGGCATGTTCCTGACCGACAAGATCTCGGAACAGCCCGGCACCTTTGCGCTGGTGCCGCAGGTGGTCGACGCGGTGAAGGTCCCAGTGATTGCGGCCGGCGGCGTTGCGGATGGCCGCGGCATTGCAGCCGCCTTCGCGCTCGGCGCGGCCGGCGTGCAGATCGGAAGTGCCTATCTGCGCTGCCCGGAATCCAAGGTCAGTGCGGCGGCCCGTGCGGCGCTCGCCGAGGGACAGGATGATTCCACCGTCATTACCAATGTCATGACCGGGCGGCCGGCGCGCGGCGTTCAGAACCGCCTAATGCGCGAGGCCGGCCCGATTTCGCCGGACGCGCCGCCATTTCCCCATGCCGCAACGGCGCTGGGACCGCTCAAGGCTGCGGCCGAGAAGCAGGGCAGGGTGGATTTCACCAATCTCTGGGCCGGGCAGGCGATCGCCCTGGGCCGCGAGGTCCCGGCAGCTGAACTGACCCGGGATCTCGCCAAATCGGCGCTTGCCCGGATGAAGGCGTTGGGCGGATAGGTCCCTAAAGCGCGATGAGCTTCGGGCGAAGCCTCATCGTGCTTTAGGATCTTGTTTGCGCATGATCTTTTCGGAAAACCCCTTCACACTTTTCCGGATCATGCGCTGGCGCCGGTTGCGGCGCAAAAGCGGCCTCTGCTATACGGCACATAGGTTTTTGCCGTGAGAGGCCTTATATAATGTCCGTCGACGCCGCTACCGTCCGCCGCATCGCGCATCTGGCGCGCATTGCGGTTTCAGAGGGCGAGGTTCCGCATCTGCAGGGCGAGCTCAACGCCATGCTCGCCTTTGTCGAGCAGCTCTCGGAGGTCAATGTCGAGGGCGTGGAGCCCATGACCTCGGTCACCCCGATGCAGATGAAGAAGCGGCGGGATGTGGTCAATGACGGCGAGATCGCCGACGATATCGTTGCCAACGCGCCCGCGATCGAAGGCCACTTCTTTCTGGTGCCGAAGGTCGTCGAGTAACTTTTAGGACGTGGTCCGATGTGCATGCTTTGCGACGACGAGAAGGCCTATCAGGCTTACATGAACTATCTCGACAAGATGGAGCGGCAGGGCAAGGCTGCCGACCCCAACGTCGCCGTCAATGCCGTGCTCGACGAGATCGAGGCGGCTGCGAAAGCGGCCGCCAAGAAAGACGACCCGGCCAACGACAAATCCCTGTCTCCGTTCTTCTGCAGCCCGATTAATAAATGACCGATTTGACATCGCTGACGCTCGCGGAGGCCCGCAATGGCCTCGCGGCAAAGACTTTCACGTCCCTCGAGCTGACCGACGCGCATCTGAACGCGATCGAAGCCGCGCGCGTGCTCAATGCTTTCGTCATGGAGACGCCCGACCGCGCGCGCGACATGGCGAAGGCCGTCGACGAGAAGATCGCCAAGGGTGACGCGGGGCCGCTCGCCGGCATTCCGCTCGGGATCAAGGACCTGTTCGCGACCAAGGGCGTGCGCACCACGGCGTGCTCGAAAATACTCGGCAACTTCGTGCCGACTTACGAGTCCACGATCACCTCGCAGCTGTGGCGCGATGGTGCGGTGATGCTGGGCAAGCTCAACAATGACGAGTTCGCGATGGGCTCGTCGAACGAGACCTCGTGCTTCGGCCCGGTCGGCAATCCCTGGCGGCGTGATGGCTCCAACACGACGCTGGTGCCGGGCGGCTCGTCTGGCGGCTCGGCCTCCGCCGTGGCGGCTCTGCTCTGCATGGGCGCGACCGCGACCGACACCGGCGGCTCGATCCGCCAGCCGGCGGCGTTCACCGCGACCGTCGGCATCAAGCCAACCTATGGCCGCTGCTCGCGCTGGGGCATCGTCGCCTTTGCCTCCTCGCTGGACCAGGCTGGTCCGATCGCGCGCAGCACGCGCGATGCCGCGATGCTGCTGCGCTCGATGGCTGGCCACGATCCCAAGGACACGACCTCGGTCGACATAGCCGTGCCGGACTACGAGGCCGCGATCGGCAAGTCCGTGAAGGGCATGAAGATCGGCATTCCCAAGGAATACCGTCTCGACGGCATGCCGGCCGAGATCGAAAAGCTTTGGGAAGCGGGCGCGGCCTGGCTGAAAGCGGCCGGGGCCGAGCTCGTTGAAGTGTCACTGCCGCACACCAAATACGCGTTGCCGGCCTATTACATCGTGGCGCCGGCGGAGGCGTCCTCCAACCTCGCGCGCTATGACGGCGTGCGCTTCGGCCTGCGCGAGCAGGGCCGGAACGTCAACGAACTCTACGAGAACACCCGTGCAGAAGGTTTTGGCGCTGAGGTGAAGCGCCGCGTCATGATCGGCACCTACGTGCTCTCGGCCGGCTATTACGACGCCTATTATTTGCGCGCCCAGAAGGTGCGCACGCTGATCAAGAAGGACTTTGAGGATTGCTTCGCCAAGGGCGTCGACGCGATCCTGACGCCGGCGACGCCGTCGGCAGCCTTCGGCATCGGCGAGAAAGGCGGCGCGGACCCCGTCGAGATGTACCTCAACGACATCTTCACGGTGACCGTGAACATGGCGGGCCTGCCGGGCATCGCTGTGCCCGCCGGCAAGGATGCGCAGGGCCTGCCGCTCGGCCTGCAGCTGATCGGCCGTCCCTTCGACGAGGAGACGCTGTTCTCGCTCGGCGAGGTGATCGAGCAGGCCGCCGGCCGCTTCACGCCGGCGAAATGGTGGTGAAGATGGCGGCGTATATCGCCAGCCTCGACGGCGCCGCGCCGCCGCCGGACCTCAGCGCTCCACTTGCCGCACTATGGTGGGCCGCCAAGGGCGACTGGGACGAGGCGCACAAGATCGTCCAGGACGAGAGCGGCCGCGCGGCCGCTTGGGTGCACGCCTATCTGCACCGGGTCGAGGGCGACCTCGGCAACGCCGGCTATTGGTACCGCCAGGCCGGCCAGCCCGTGGCAACGGATTCATTACAGGCAGAGTGGGAGCGGATCGCTGCCACGCTGCTCGGGAGCAAGCCATGAACGCACCTGCCGCACCCCACAAACTTCTCAAGGGCTCAACCGGTGACTGGGAGATGGTCATCGGCCTGGAGGTCCACGCTCAGGTGACGTCGAACGCGAAGCTGTTCTCCGGCGCCCCCACCGCATTCGGCGGCGAGCCGAACTCGCATGTGTCGCTGGTTGACGCGGCGATGCCGGGCATGCTGCCTGTGATCAATGAGGAATGCGTCAGACAAGCTGTCCGGACCGGCCTCGGGCTGAACGCGCAGATCAATCTGCGCTCGGTGTTCGACCGCAAGAACTATTTCTATCCAGACTCGCCGCAGGGCTACCAGATCAGCCAGTACAAGTCGCCGATCGTCGGCGAAGGCGAGGTCGTGGTCGAACTGGACGGCGGCAAGACCGCCACCATCGGCATCGAGCGGCTGCATCTGGAACAGGACGCCGGCAAATTGCTGCACGATCAGTCGCCGACCATGTCCTATGTCGATCTCAACCGCTGCGGCGTAGCGCTGATGGAGATCGTGTCGAAACCCGACATCCGCGATGCCGAGCAGGCCAAGGCCTATGTGACCAAGCTGCGCTCGATCCTGCGCTATCTCGGCACCTGCGACGGCGACATGGAGAAGGGATCCTTGCGCGCCGACGTCAACGTCTCCGTGCGCAAGCCCGGCGCGCCGCTGGGCACCCGCTGCGAGATCAAGAACATGAACTCGATCAATTTCATCGGCCAGGCGATCGAGTACGAGGCCCGGCGCCAGATCGAAATCCTCGAGGACGGCGGCGCGATCGACCAGGAGACCCGGCTCTACGACCCCAACAAGGGCGAGACGCGGTCGATGCGGTCCAAGGAAGAGGCGCACGACTATCGCTACTTCCCCGATCCCGACCTGCTGCCGCTGGAGTTTTCGCAAAGCTTCGTCGACGAGTTGAAGGCTGAGCTGCCCGAGCTGCCGGACCAGAAGAAGACGCGCTTCGTCGCGGATCTCGGCCTGTCGGCCTACGACGCCAGCGTGCTGGTCGCCGAGCGCGAGAGTGCCGTGTTCTACGAGACCGTGTTGGAGAAACTCGCCAACCGCGCGCGCGACGGCAAGGTCGCCGCGAACTGGGTGATCAACGAGCTGTTCGGTCGTCTCAACAAGGAAGGCCGGGATATTACGGACTCTCCGGTCGATGCCGCACAGCTCTCAGGGATCATCGACCTGATCGGCGAGGGTACGATCTCCGGCAAGATCGCCAAGGATCTGTTCGAGATCGTCTGGCAGGAGGGCGGCGATCCCCGCGCACTGGTCGAAAGCCGCGGCATGAAGCAGGTCACGGATCTTTCGGCGATCGAAAAGGTTGTCGACGACATCATCGCGGCCAATCCCGACAAGGCGGCGCAGGTCAAGGACAAGCCGCAGTCACTCGGCTGGTTCGTCGGCCAGGTGATGAAGGCATCCGGCGGCAAGGCCAACCCGCAGAGCGTCAACGAGCTGCTCAAGTCCAAGCTCGGCATCTGACCTCGCGCGTTCGAACGAGGTGACGGACAGGCGTCGTCACCTCGCTTTCGGTTCGCGATGCGACGCTCGCGCACATCCTCTGCGACGAACTTCATCCCGATCGAACGCGACACGCCGACCGAATCGCCGTCACGCGATTCGCGCAAAACGGCGACTTGCACGCGCTCTGACGAGCGCTCGCGCCGTTAATCATGAAAATATTTTCGTTGCCAAAAGTCGCGACTCAGAGTCCGCGAAGCGCCTTCGCGAGGCGCTCGGGCGATCGGCAGGATGCATCATTGCAACGATCGTGCGCGATGCACGCGTGCAAGAAAATACTTGCTGCATAGTGTTTTTCTACAATCGCATCTTCTGCAAACGTCGATGCCGCGGGCACTCTCTGCGATCGCAAGCACACCTCATGCAGTCCGTTTGCATCGCGTTCGCCAGCGCAGGCGCGTTTCGCCGTCAACACTTCTTTAAGCGAGACGCTGTTTTTTTCGTTGTGTTGGTGTATTCGGGATGAGTGTGCACTCGATCCCCGACTGCATGCAGCGATTAAGCCATCTCACACATCGGAGGGCAACATGGCCAAGAAAGCTAAGAAGGCAAAGAAGGCGAAGAAGGCGAAGAGCGCAGTGAAGAAGACTGCGAAGAAGACCCGCAAGGTCGCCAAGAAGAAGTAACTTCGCTTTTTGAAGTTGCCGGCTCCTAGAGAGCCGGCACGTCATCAGCGCCTCTCAAAAGGTTCTGGTCGACGATAGAGGGTGTCGGCGAGACATCAGGTCAACGGTCGGATTGTTCTCTTCGCGGGTTCGCTCGCTAAGCCCGGTCCGGCAGAAGAAACAAGTTTTCTTCGTTCGGTGCGGCTCTCCGTAAGGGGCTCCGCAATTTCACAGGCGGCCTTCGGCCAACGTGGAATCTGGTCCTGACGTGTTCGCCGACGCCCTCGTTCTCATGAGGCCGGGGTATTGCCGGCATTCCCATATCCCGACATCGTTGATCTGACCGCGATGTGGCCGTTCTGCCCTTGAGCAGTCAGGGTTGTCGCATATGACGTCAGCGGCGCCTGAGCGAGCACCTCGTCCTTCGAGAGGACCGCTTAGCGGTCCCCTCCGGATGAGGCTCGGCTGCATCCATCTACGTTGATGCTGCCGCATCCTCATCCCTCATCCTGAGGGCCCGCCGCAGGCGGGCGTCTCGAAGGATGGCCGCAGTCGAGCTTCCAGCCATATACTTCTTCATATGCGCGCCCTGCTTGAGCAGGGAGGCTGCAGCGCAATTGCAGGCAGTTCGCGCACCTCTTCTCCATTCGCGGTGTCATCGCCCGGCTCCGACCGGGCGATCCAGTACCCCGCAGCTTCTCGTGGGACCATTGCTGTCTCTGGAATACGGTGACGACAGCAGGCGGGGACACCACAGGACGCGCGTCACCGTGCGCAATGGTTATCGTTCTCCCAAAATCCCAAGGTAAACCGAATCTGACGAATTGCAGAAGTCCCTGCAAAATAGGGATTTCCTGCATTTGTCGTGCGCGCCTGGCGCGGGCGCGTTTACGTCTGCTTCATCGCGATACTTAAACTGCCATTCAAATTTGCCCGCCATCATTACCTCCAACAAGCCGGCAAACGGCACGGGCAAAAAGCCTCGGGGATGAGTTGAACAGTTGATCGGACGGGAGCCGCGCTCGGGGTACGAGACGGCATAAGAAAAAAGGGGATGCGTTATGTTTCAGGGTACTTTCGATCTGGAGACCGCGACGCCGATCGACGCAGGCGCGCTGTCGGACGTGCTGTTCGAGCGCGGCCTCTATTGGGCGAGCGGACGCGCCGGCCTCGTTGATCTCGTCGCCGCGCACAAATGGTTCAACCTCGCCGCGCTCAAGGGCCGCAAGGACGCCGTGACGCTGCGCCAGGAGGTCGCCGGGCAGATGTCGGACGCCGACATCTCGGCCGCCCAGCGCGAGGCGAGGGCCTGGGTCTCCGCCCACTGAGCGGTGAATCACGTCCCGGCGGTCGCAGGCGAACCTGATTTTCGCTAATCGGGTTCCCTCGTGGTCCGCCATCCGGGATTCCGAGCGGCGTGAGCGATCTCGACGAGATGACTGGGCGCAGATCAGAGGCGGCGGATTCAGATCGCGCCCTTGCACTATGATCTGGGATACTTCGACCCGGAGCAGAAAACCCTGCAACCTCTCGACAACCCGTTCGGCACGAGGCTGTCACCCATGTCTTAGGTACGTTCCGTTACCCATGTCTTCGGGCCGGACAAGCTGCGGAGTGGCGGAGAGGGAGGGATTCGAACCCTCGATACAGCTTGAGACCGTATGACGCTTTAGCAAAGCGTTGCCTTCAGCCACTCGGCCACCTCTCCGGTGCGAGCCTTATGCATCTAATTACTTGGGCTGGTCAATTTGGAAGCGTGTGTTTTTGCTCGAATATTCCCAGCGAATTCCGAAACCAGGCGGTTTGCTCTCGGGCCGAGAACGTAACGCCGCGATAACGGACGCCAAGCTGGAGGTTCTGGCGCTTGTATTAAGAGTGGTTCTGGCGCGCATAAAGGCTCCCTTCATCCATATAAACGATTGATTTTGCTTTCAAATTGGATCGGATGGCCCGCGTGTGGGACGACTGCCTTCGTCGCCGACCGCCTCTATCAAGTGATTCATTTGCAAGCGATTGATTTGATTGTCTCTTCCGCGATTCGCCACAAACTATGAGCGGTGATTGCCCTCAGATCGGCCGACGGGGCCCCGTGTCAGGGCTGCGGGAAGGGCGCTCTCACTATTAGTCGGGATAACTCGCTCGCCGGCCGAGGATCTGCCCCGTCGCGCCAGGCGTCGCCGCAACCAGGGAGGGCCTTGTCTGGCGATTTCTCTTTCCGTGGAAACGGCTTTGGAAATCAAAGCAGGGATGATCTGGCACGCTGTTTCATTCTTCAACTGTCAGGACTCCGCCGCTACGGATCTCATCTTACAATAGTCAGGACGTAGAGCATCCAGCTGGGTAGCTCACTGCGAGATATCGATAGGCAATATCCCGACCGCTTCGAGACGTACGCGTTTTCAATCGGTCCTGACGACAACAGCGATCTCCGCAAGCCGCTCGAAAAGTCATTCATCGCTTTGTCGATTGCGAGACAAGCTCGACGGTGAAGTCCTGCAAGCGATCGACGATGCGCAGATCGATATTTTGTCGATCTTGCAGCCGCTTGATGGTCAGGCCAGCCAGTTCCCGAAGGGCTGGCGCACGGCGAGTCCCTGGTTGATTCCACGATTCGGGCGCCCCAGACCCACAGCGAGGCGTCTCCACGGATGTGAGGGGCTGGTGCCGGAACTTTTGATGGCAGATGAAGCCTGTCGAAAAAGATCAGCAGATTCAAAGTGTTACAAAGTCGCCCTGATCACATCTGCGTGTTATTTGTGCAACACCCGCTGGAAAACACGCTCGATCGGCCGGTTCTGAAGCGTTCTGTTGTTGTGTGTGCAAGGGGGTTCGGTAATTGTGACTGAGCGACGGAGGGGGGCATCCCGAGGTCGTCCCGTCTTAGGTGGTTCGCTTAAGTCCCTCGCGTTCAGCGGGTGTGTCCGAAGGCGCGAAGCGACTAAGCGGTGATTTTAAGGGACAAGGGAACCAACCTTAGGGTGTCTTCACCCAGCGGATCCGGAACCTTCCCTATGGCAAACTTGGAGGTTTAACATGAAGTTGGTTAAGAGCCTTTTGCTCGGTTCCGCGGCGGGTCTGCTCGCTGTTGGCGGAGCGCAGGCAGCCGATCTCCCCGTGAAGGCCAAAGCGGTCGAATACGTGAAGATCTGCTCCCTGTATGGTGCGGGTTTCTACTACATCCCCGGCACTGATACTTGCATCAAGCTGGGTGGTTATCTGCGCGCTGAAGTCGCGCTGAACACCAACTCTGACTTCAGCGGTCAGCTCACGTCGAACAACGGCGCGCGCAACCGTCTGACGAACTACTACACCATGCGCGCTCGTGAAGATCTCAACATCGACACGCGCACCGCGACCGAGTACGGCGTCGTCCGTACCTTCTTCGACGGCGTGTTCTCCTGGACCACCGGCAACTACGCCGGCACCGGCAGCGCGACCGGCACCACCGCCTACAGCAGCACGCTGGCGCTCAACACCTCGGGTGCGGCCCCGGCTCTCGTTGGTTCGTCGATCAACGGCACCGACGGCGCGACCTCCGGCGGTTCGCTCGGCGTGTACTACGCCTTCATCCAGTTCGCTGGCTTCACCATGGGTAAGGCCGTGTCGCAGTTCGACGCGCCCTGGACCAACTATCCCGGCAACAACTTCGACAGCCTCGTCGGCGGTTCCGGCACGGTCACTGGTGTCAACCAGTTCAGCTACACTGCTGACTTCGGTCAGGGCGTGACGGCGTCGTTCTCGGCGGAAGATCGGGCGGCCTACTATGATGCCGGCAACCTGAACATGACGGGCGCGAGTGCGGCCGGCATTGTTGGCGGTTCGTATGGCTCCAACGCCATCGGCGGCACGCGTTCGCCGAACCTCGTCGGTATGGTCCGTGTCGACCAGGCTTGGGGTCTGTTCCAGGCGTCGGTCGCTGCGCATGACAACCACGTTGCCTACTACGGCGCCACCGAGCCGACTGGCCATCCCGACGACAAGTGGGGTTGGGCTGCTCAGCTCGCTCTGTCGATCAAGAACATCCCGACTGGCGCGGGTGACGTGATCAACATCCAGGGCGTCTACACCGACGGCGCATCCCGCTACAACTTCCAGAACCTGGCGGGCGGCAGCTACTCGATGTTCGGCAGCTCCGGCGTTGCCTACCAGAGCGTCGGCTTCGCCGTCGCTCCGGACACCGTGTTCGTCACCGGTTCCTCACAGGAGACTGTGAAGACCTGGGGCTTCCGTGGTGCCTACACCCACAACTGGGATCCATACTGGAACACCGCGATCTACGGTGCCTACGCTCAGGCACAGTTCGGCTCGCTGGCTAAGACCACAATCTGCGGCGCAGGCGGTGCTGGCGGCGTGTTCGGCGGTCTCGCTGGTGTGACGGGTTGTAATCCTGACTTCGCCATCGGCCAGGTCGGTGTTATCACCCGCTGGACCCCGGTCAAGAACCTGACGTTCTCGGCCGACCTCTCCTGGACCCATCTGGACCAGAAGTACGCTGGTACGGTTGCTGTTGCTCCGTCCGGTGTCACAGCCAAGCCGGCCACTGTGTACGAGCTGAAGGATCAGGACACGCTCGTTCTGCTCCTCCGCGCTCAGCGCAACTGGTAAGTTCGGTCTAACGACCTGACAGAGAGCCCCGGCGGGAAACCGCCGGGGCTTTTTTTTGTACCAGGCGGACCACGGATCTCCGACATGTTCTGAAGAACGAGTGGAGTGTGGAATGATGAGTAGCTTTGGGTGATCAAGAGCTGGGTTCGGATCGCGCGATCAAGTCCACTTCAGCCGCCGCGGCAAGAGGCGGAGTCGCCGGCAGGTCCTTGAGATTCATGGCCACCACGGCGTCCAACGTGGTCTGCCCGTCTCGACCGCAACCAGCGCGAGTCGAGCGGCATAGAGCGAACTAGGCCGCGTCGACGACGTCGGAGTTCAGGCGTGGTGCGACAGCCGTAGAAGAGCCGGCCGATAGGGGGCTTGCGGATCGTCGTCCTCATTCGAGGGAATTGTGCAGGAGCCGAATTCCTGTCTGATCCGCTCGATCTCGGCGATGCGCTCGTGCAGCCGCTGCAGATGCTCCGGGGATTTCGCCCGCCAGAATCGAAATGTGTCGGCGGTGAGCGGCAGGAACGCGGTGCCGAACAGCGTCGGCTCCGGAACGACGGTTCGCCCGAGCAGCAGGAACCGCTCGGCACCGGAGACGACGAGGGTCGCGTAGCCGCGGTTTCCGATCCTCTTGATGCCATTCAGCGACCATTCGGCGAGCTTGCTGAAATAGGGCTCCTCCCGCCAGCGATCGGGGCAATGGTCATCGACGGTAACGTTGACCGCGTCCTGGCTGAAATGCACGATGATGCCCGATTTCGCCGGAAACCAGTCGTCATCCAGATGGCCCTGCAGCCAGGCGCAGACGAAGGACCGGCACATCTGCGGACGGCGCTCGTAGATGGTGCATCCAGTGCCCGTCTGCCAATGCCTGCACAGCTGGTTCACCGGCTTGTCGACGGCCGCCACTTCGAGGATATCGCAGCAGGCATTGCACGAGCCGCATTGCCGGGCTGGCTGGGCTGTCCTCGTCGGGCTGGTTCCGCGAAAACCCTGCCCGTCGCGGACCAGCAGCTTCTGCTTTTCCAGCGCATTCAACGCACGTTCGATTTTGAGACGAGATAGTCCCGTGGCGTCGATCACACCCTTCATCGTCGTCGCGCCTGCCTCTACTGCACGGGCGACGCTCAACATTGCCTGATCCATGTTTGTAGTTCTTTTCTTCTCTTATTGCGGCGCGCCCGATCCGCCCTGCACGATCTTCTCGTTCAGCTTCTCACCGTACGGTCTGGAGCACTCCGGCCCATGTTGATGGCCCCGCCTCAAACGCCGGGAGCTGACCGTGTTACCCCCTCGCGCGGATACCTTGTTATCGGATCGCCGCAAGCGAGTCTCATAGGCACGCCGCTATTCCACGCTGCCGGCGCCACGGCGCAAATCAGCCTCGATCTGCAACCGGGTGCCGCCGCCGAAGCGGGCGCGGTAGACCTGAAGGTTCTCCATGATCCGCTGCACATAGTTGCGCGTCTCGGAGAACGGGATCAGCTCGACCCAGTCGACCGCGTCGACCTTGGGGTCACGCGGATCGCCGTAGCGGTCGATCCACTTCTTCACACTGCCGCGGCCGGCATTGTAAGCGGCGAAGGTCATGATGTAGGAGCCGCGATAGTCTTCGAGCAGTCCACCGAGCTCGGCCGAGCCGAGCGTGGCGTTGTAGGCCGAATCGTTCTTCAGACGCCCCAGATCGTAGGTCCCGCCGTGCCGCTTGCAGACATAGCGCGCAGCGTCCGGCGTCACCTGCATCAGCCCATAGGCCTGCGCCGGCGAGACGACCGAGGGATTGAAGGCGCTCTCCTGCCGCGCGATGGCGTAGATGATGCTGCGCTCGACCTCGGGTCCGATCGGCGTGAATTGCGGAATGCCGTTGACGGGATAGGCATAGAAATCGAACGGCAGCCCGCGATTGAGCGCGGCCTTGCCGAGCAGCAGCATGCCGCGCGCGTCGCTGTGGCGCTGGGTGAGCTCGCCGAGGCCGGCTAGCGCTTCGGGATCGCCGTTCTCGCCCATGTCGGCGAGCAACGGTATCACCATCTCGCGCTCGTCGAGCTCGTAGAGCAGCTGCGCGGCGCGCACGATCTCCAGCCGTTCGGCACCGCGGCTGCGCGGCTGAGCGTTGAGCTCGATCTGCGGCAGGCCGAGCTTGGCGCGTGCGAGCTGGCCGTAATAGCTGGTGGATTGCTCGGCGGCCCGCGCGTAGGCGTTGCGCGCCTCCTGCTGGCGGCCTGCAGCTTCGGCGGCGCGGCCCTGCCAATAGCCGGCGCGCGCCAGCGTGGTCGGATTGACGCTGCCGATCCCGATGCGGGCAAAGTGCTGGGTGGCGGCCGCGGGATCGTTGAGGAAGCGCAGCGCGATCCAGCCGGCGGTGAACTCTTGCTCGGTCTTGTAGATGTCGCGCGAGGGCAGGGCCGCATCGCGCGCGATCAGATAGGCGCTGCGGAATTCCTCGGTGTCGATCATCTTGCGCGCCAGGAGGCGCCGTTCGATCCACCATTCGTCGAGATTGTAGAGCCGGCCCGGATCCTTCGGTGCCGACAGCATGAGCTGGGCGGCTTCCGCAAATTTCTCCTCGCGGCGCAGCAGCTGGATCTTGCTGAAGATGAAGCCCGGATCGCCGTGCAGCTCGCGCGGCACGGCTTCGAGCAGCGCACGAGCGTTCGGCGCTTTCTTGACGGAGGCGATGCGGGCTTTGGCGAGTGCGACATAGCCGGCCCCGAGGCGCTTTGCAGCCCGCAATGCGGCCTCGTTCTCGCTGCCGTAGAGCAGCGTATCCATCCGCGCCTTCTGATCGCCGGGCGTCAGCAGCGCGCCGAACTGGTCGAGTGCGTTGTTTTCGGTCTCTTCCGACATCGGGTCGCTGCGCCAGGCATCGCGCACCAGACGTTCGGCGTTGGCACGGTCGCCGCGCGCCAGCATCGCCTTGGCGAGCGTGAAGCGGCCCTTGGCGGACACGGGGGATTCGTTCTCGAACCACGACCACGCGACCTGGTCGTCGCGCCTGTCGTCCCACATCGCGGCCTCTAGGCGCCGGCGCAGGAAGGTCTGCGAGGGCCAGCTCGGATTGGCGGACAGGAAGGCGCGGTAGCGCTCCACAGTCGCGCCATTGTCCTCGCTGCGAAGGATGATCCATTCCGCGAGTTTTCGCGCGACCGGATCCGAGATCGTGGCCGCGGCACTGGTGGCGTCGCCCGCCTTGCGCTTGCGCACGAGCTCGATCACGGTCTCCAGCGTGTCCTTGTCGGCTTGCGGCGTCGAGGAGGTCGCAGCAACCGCAGCCGGTGTGACCGGCTTGCGCGGGGCGGCATGCTGGCGGGTCGCCGGAGCCAGGACAGGAGCCGCGACGGGCTTGGCGGAGGCCGGGGCGGTCGGTCTGACGATGGCCGTTGCTGCCGGTGCGGGTGCGGTCTTCGGGACCGAGCCGCCAGCGGCCGGCTGAGGTTTCGGCGCGACAGCCGCAGGCTTCAGCTTGTCCTTCGCAGGTTCCTTGGCTGCGTTCTTGCCAGCATCCTTGCCAGCGTCCTTGGCAGGCTTCTTCGCGGCATCCTTGGCGGGTGGACTGGTCGGGCCCTTGCTTGCGCCCTTGGCGGCGTCCTTCGAAATGTCCTTGCCGGTTCCCTTGGACGCCCCCTTCGCGGTGTCCTTGGCGGCTGGCTTTGCGATTTCCTTCGCGGTTTCCTTGGCGGTCTCCGCGGTTGTCTCATTGGATTTGGCCCAGGCGGCGCAGCCGGCCGACAGCCCTGCCATCAGGCACACGACCAGACCGGTGGATCGCCATGCGGCGCGCGGAAAGGAGATCACGGCGTTTCGTCGCCCCGAATCAGTCAATTGGCTCAAGACCTAGCTGTACAAGATCTGGCTATATTTGATTGAATATGCGGACAAATACCAACAGCCGCTTACCTTTGCCGGGTTTGCACCACCACCGCGGCAAAATCGCGGCCTAAACCCGTGCGTCACACGGAAGCGGGTCTTTTACCGGCGGGATAGACCCGATATGAATGCGGCTTGCTCGAGATCGCCGCGTACGGAGGAAGTCCATGGCAGCCAAGACGAAATTCCGGGGATCGTTCACCGCCTTGGTCACGCCGTTCAAGAACGGCTCGCTGGACGAGGCGGCGTTCCGCTCCCTGGTCAACTGGCAGATTTCGGAGGGCACCAACGGCCTGGTCCCGGTCGGCACCACCGGCGAGAGCCCGACGCTGAGCCATGACGAGCACAAGAAGGTCGTCGAATGGTGCATCGAGGAAGCGAAAGGCCGCGTGCCTGTCGTCGCCGGCGCCGGCTCCAACTCGACCAAGGAGGCGATCGAGCTCGCCCAGCACGCTGAAAAGGCGGGCGCCAACGCGGTTCTGGTCGTGACGCCCTACTACAACAAGCCGACCCAGGAAGGCATGTACCAGCACTTCAAGGCGATCAACGACGCGATCGGGATTCCGATCATCATCTACAACATCCCGCCGCGTTCCGTGATCGACATGTCGGTCGACACCATGGCGCGGCTGTGGGAGCTGAAGAACATCGCCGGCGTCAAGGACGCCACCGCCAGCATGGTTCGCGTCTCGCAGCAGCGCGCGGCAATGGGCGAGGACTTCAACCAGCTCTCGGGCGAGGATGCGACCATCCTGGGTTACATGGCCCATGGCGGCCATGGCTGCATCTCGGTGACCTCGAACGTCGCGCCGCGGCTGTGCTCGGAGTTCCAGGCCGCCTGGGCGAAGGGCGATCATGCCACCGCGCTGAAGCTGCACGACAAGCTGATGCCGCTGCACAACAACCTCTTCATCGAGAGCAATCCGGCGCCGATCAAGTACGCGCTGTCGCTGCTCGGCAAGCTGGACGAGACGCTGCGGCTGCCGATGGTGCCGGTCACCGAGCCGACCCGCGTTGCCGTGCGCAGCGCAATGGTTCATGCCGGCCTCATCAACTGACGCGCTGGCCGATCGGGGAGCTTTCATGGCGATCGAGGAAAGAGGCACGCGGATGCTCACGGAGTTCCGCGAATTCGCCATGAAGGGCAACGTCGTTGACCTCGCGGTCGGCGTCATCATCGGTGCGGCCTTCGGCGCCATCGTGACGTCGCTGGTCGGCGACGTGATCATGCCCATCATCGGCGCAGTTACCGGCGGCCTCGACTTCTCGAACTACTTCACGCCGCTTTCGAGCAAGGTCACCGCCCCAAATCTCGCGGACGCGAAAAAGCAGGGTGCCGTCTTGGCTTGGGGCAACTTCCTCACGCTGACGATCAACTTCATCATCATTGCCTTCGTGCTGTTCCTGGTGATCCGTGCCATGAACAAGTTGAAGCGCAAGGACGAGGCGGAGCCTGCCGCTCCGCCGAAGCCGTCGGCCGAGGTCGAGCTGCTGACCGAGATCCGCGATCTCCTCAAGAAGTCTTGACGCGCGCGCTTCATCCAAACTGTTAGCGTCCTCGCGCATCTCGATCAGGTTTGTCCCCCATGGCCGACAAGAATGAACGTCCGATCAAGGTCATGGCGGAAAATCGCAAGGCCCGCTTCAACTATGCGATCGAGGATACGATCGAGGTCGGCATTGCCCTGACCGGCACCGAGGTCAAGTCGATCCGCAACGGCAAGAGCACGATCGCGGAATCCTACGCCGATTCCAAGGACGGCGAGATCTGGCTGATCAACGCCACCATTCCGGAATATCTTCAGGGCAACCGCTTCAATCACGAGCCCAAGCGGCCGCGAAAACTGCTGCTGCATCGCAAGCAGATCAACAAGCTGATGGGAGCGGTCGACCGCGAAGGCATGACGCTGATCCCGCTCAAGCTTTACTTCAACGAGCGTGGTCGCGCGAAATTGCAGCTCGCGGTTGCAAAAGGCAAGAAGCTGCACGACAAGCGCGAGTCCGAGAAGAAGCGCGACTGGAGCCGGGAGAAGGGCCGCCTGATGCGGGCGAGGGGATAGCGGGATGACTCAGAGAAACCTGCTCGAGGTTGATTGGACCCGGATTCCCGCCCCCGCGGATGACGGCGGCGCCGCGCACCTGAAAGGCATGACGCTGCCGCCGGTCAGCCTGCTCGCCACTGACGACACGTCAGTCGCGCTGTCGGCGCTGCGTGGCCGGACCGTGGTGTTCGCCTATCCGCGCACCGGCGAGCCCGGCAAGATCGCGCTGGTCGACGATTGGGACATGATCCCGGGCGCGCGCGGCTGCACGCCGCAGACTTGCGCGTTTCGCGATCTGTTCGCCGAGCTGAAGGCCGCCGGCGCCGCGCAGGTGTTCGGCCTCTCGACCCAGAGCAACGCGTACCAGACCGAGATGGCCTCGCGGCTGCATCTGCCGTTCCCGGTGCTCTCGGACGAGAAGCTGGCGCTCACGCGCGCCCTGAATTTGCCGACCATGGAGGTTGCGGGCCTGACGCTGATCAAGCGCCTTGCGCTGATCGTCGACGACGCCAGGATCACGCATGTGTTCTATCCGGTGTTTCCGCCCGACCGGAACGCCGGCGATGTGCTGGACTGGCTGAAGGCCAATCCGGCCAAAGGCTTGTCTAGGGATTAGTCGAGGTCGGCCTTCACCTTCGCGAACACGGAGCGGAACATGTCCGGCGTCAGCACGCGGGTGTTCGTGTTGTAGCGGGAGCAGTGATAGCTGTCGTAGAGCCTGAATGCGCCGGCCTGATGCACGGCGCCGTGGCCGAAGGGGGCTTGCGATCCCTTCAGGTTCAGCGGCTTGAGCACGGTGTCGTGCGCAATGCGCCCGAGGGCGACGATCGCGCGCAGGTTCGGCATCGTTGCGAGATTCGCGGCGAGAAACTGCCGGCAGGTGTTGATCTCCACCGGCAGCGGCTTGTTCTGCGGCGGCACGCAATGCACCGCATTGGCGATCCGGCAGTCGACCAGCTTCAGGCCGTCGTCGGGACGCGCCCGATATTGGCCCTTGGCGAATCCGTATTCGAGCAGCGTGGTGTAGAGCAGGTCGCCGGCATAATCGCCGGTGAAGGGACGGCCGGTGCGGTTGGCGCCCTGCATCCCCGGCGCAAGGCCGACGATCAGCAGGCGCGCCTTGATGTCGCCGAAAGGCGCAACCGGTGCATTGTGCCACAATGGCTCGCGCGCGCGGTTCGCCTCGCGAAAGGCGACCAGGCGCGGACAGAGCGGACAGTCACGGTCGGGGACGAGGCTGAGAGGCTGGCGGCTTGACCGGGCCGCCTCACTCCTCGAAGTCGTCATCGCCCCTCGCCGGCGCCATCGTGGTTGCGCGCTGGAGGAACTGCGGAGCGTGGTGGCGCGCCTCGCGGTCGCCGCGGTCACGCGGGGCGGGGCGTTCGGACGGGTCGCGACCGAGCTTGGACTGCAGCTCGACGAGGTCGGTGAAGACGTCGGCCTGCCGGCGCAGCTCGTCGGCGATCATCGGCGGCTGGCTGGCGATCGTGGAAATCACGGTGACCCGCACGCCGCGGCGCTGAACGGCCTCGACCAGAGAGCGGAAGTCGCCGTCGCCCGAGAACAGCACCATCTGGTCGATGTGCTCGGCGAGCTCCATGGCGTTCACGGCGAGCTCGATGTCCATGTTGCCCTTGACCTTGCGGCGGCCGGAGGCGTCGATGAACTCCTTGGTCGCCTTGGTGACGACGGTGTAGCCGTTGTAGTCGAGCCAGTCGATCAGCGGCCGGATCGAGGAGTACTCCTGATCCTCGATGATCGCGGTGTAGTAGAACGCCCTAAGTAGCGTCCCGCGGCTCTGAAACTCCTTCAGCAGGCGCTTGTAATCGATGTCGAAGCCCAGAGTTTTTGCCGTCGCGTAGAGATTGGCTCCATCGATGAAGAGCGCGATCTTGTCGGTAGAGGAAGGTGACATTCAGTTTGCTCGCGTAGAGTTCGTGATTGATCGTTTATTGTTGGCGCGGCGACAGCAAGCCGCGCGCTTCTAAAGTCCCGCCGAAACCCGTCGAAACCGCAAATCCGGAGAAGTCGGGGCAATCAAGGTATAGTTATGGCCAACTTGCACATACCCGGCGCCGCCCTCGCCGGCGGCCCGGGTAACCACCCATCCCAGCGCCAATGTGGGGGTAGCAGAGCCGTTTGGCGAGGCCAAATCACAAATTGGCCTTGCGAAACCCTCCCGGTCCCTATAACTACCGGCATTCATCCACATATTTCGTCCCACCCACAACGGAGCGACAGTCGATGGCTCGCGTCACCGTAGAAGATTGTATCGACAAGGTCGACAACCGGTTTGACCTGGTCCTGCTGGCCGCCCACCGCGCCCGCATGATTTCGTCTGGTTCACAACTAACGGTTGACCGTGATAACGACAAGAACCCTGTTGTGTCTTTGCGCGAAATTGCTGAGACCACCATTTCGCCGGAGGACCTCCGCGAGGAGCTGGTGCACTCGCTGCAGAAGTTCGTCGAGGTTGACGAGCCCGAGCCTGACACTGTGCCGCTGATCGGTTCCGCCGGTGCAAGCGTGGATGCAGACGATACCGAAGTCGCCGTTGAGCGCATGACGGAAGAAGAGCTCCTGAAGGGTCTCGAAGGCCTCGCGCCGCCCGAGGAGCAACCCGAGGAAGACGAGTAAATCGTCCCGTCGCGCTCATCGACTTCTTTGTGATCTGATCAAAGGCCCGAACCGTTGTTCGGGCCTTTGCTTTTGTTGGCGTTTTCGTGGTTACCATAGCGTCGTCGGTTCGCGCCTGTCCCTGTCACTGAATTGATCGGACACGCGCGCGATCGGAGCTAAGATGTATACAACGGGCTCTGTCGTGGTCCGTTTGAAGGCAGGACGGCATGGTATATCGACGCCGCACACCAACGCAGATGCAGGCCGCAACCGAATCGGTTGCCGTGGCCCCGACTGCGCCGGTGGCGCGCCCGGCGAAGCCTCGCGCACGCATGATGCGTCAATATGACCTCGTCGAGCGCGTCAGGTCCTACAATCCCAACACCGACGAAGATCTGCTGAACCGCGCCTATGTCTACGCCATGAAGGCGCACGGCTCGCAGACCCGCGCCTCGGGCGACCCGTACTTCTCCCATCCGCTCGAAGTGGCGGCGATTCTCACCGACCTGAAACTCGACGACGCCACCATCGTGGCTGCGCTGCTCCACGACACGATCGAGGACACCGAAGCGACGCGGGCCGAGATCGACCAGATCTTCGGGCCCGAGATCGGCGCGCTGGTCGAAGGGCTGACCAAGCTGAAGCGGCTGGAGCTGGTGTCGCGGGAGGCCAAACAGGCCGAGAATCTGCGCAAATTGTTGCTGGCCATTGCCGACGACGTCCGCGTGCTCCTGGTGAAGCTCGCCGATCGCCTGCACAACATGCGCACGCTGGACTTCGTGCCGACGGAATCGCGACGGCGCATTGCCGAGGAGACGCTCGATATCTATGCGCCGCTGGCCGGGCGCATGGGCATGCAGGAAATGCGCGAGGAGCTGGAGGACCTGTCGTTCCGGACCCTCGACCCGGAAGCCTATTCGGTGGTGATGCAGCGGCTCGATGCGCTGGCGGAACGCAACCGCAATCTGATCGGCGAAATCGAGGACCAGCTCTCCAACAATCTGCGCCACCGGGGCTTGGGCGCGCGGGTCTATGGCCGCCGCAAGAAGCCATTCTCGATCTGGACCAAGATGGAGCGGAAGTCGGTCGGCTTCGAGCAATTGTCCGACATCTTCGGCTTCCGCGTCGTCGTCAACGACATCGAGGCCTGCTACCGCGCGCTCGGCATCGTCCACACGAACTGGCCGGTCGTGCCCGGGCGGTTCAAGGACTACATCTCGACGCCGAAGCAGAACGACTATCGCTCGATCCACACCACCGTGATCGGCCCCGGCAACCAGCGCGTCGAGTTGCAAATCCGCACCGAGGCGATGGACCAGATCGCCGAGCGCGGCATCGCCGCGCACGTGTTCTACAAGGAAGGCGTGGGCTCGCCGACCGAATTCCTCAAGCGCGAGTCCAATGCGTTCGCCTGGTTGCGCCACACCATCGGCATCCTCTCGGAGAGCGCCAACCCCGAGGAATTCCTCGAGCACACCAAGCTCGAGCTGTTCCACGACCAGGTGTTCTGCTTCACCCCAAAGGGCAAGCTGATCGCGCTGCCGCGCCATGCCAACGTGATCGACTTCGCCTATGCCGTGCATACCGACGTCGGCAACAGCGCGGTGGGCTGCAAGATCAACGGCCAGTTTGCGCCGCTGTCCTCGGAGCTCCAGAATGGCGACGAGGTCGAGGTGCTGACCTCCGAAGCGCAAGCGGCGCCGCCGTCCGCCTGGGAAACGCTCGCGGTCACCGGCAAAGCGCGCGCCGCAATCCGCCGCGCCACCAGGACTGCGGTGCGCGATCAATATGTCGGTCTCGGCCGGCGCATCGTCGAGCGCCTGTTCGAGCGCGCCAAGATCGAATATGCCGACGACAAGCTCAAGGGCGCGCTGCCGCGGCTAGCACGAACCTCGATCGAGGACGTCATGGCGGCTGTGGGACGCGGCGAGATCAAGGCCTCCCACGTCGCGCGTGCGATGTATCCCGACTACAAGGAGGAGCGCATCGCGCGCTACGGCGTCAAGAAGGGGCTTGCCGGCAAGCTCAAGGAGAAGTCGTTCGAACCGCCGCGCACCCCGGTCGCGATTCCGATCCGCGGCATCAATTCCGACCTGCCGGTGAAGTTTGCGCCGAATGGCGGCGCAGTGCCCGGCGACCGCATCGTCGGCATCGTCACGCCGGGCGAGGGCATCACCATCTACCCAATCCAGGCGCCGGCCCTGAAGGATTTCGAAGAAGAGCCGGAGCGCTGGCTCGACGTGCGCTGGGACATCGAGGACTCCGCGCCGCAGCGCTTCCCGGCCCGCATCAAGGTCGAGAATGTCAACGAACCCGGCGCGCTGGCGCAGATCGCGACCGTGATCGCCGAGCACGACGGCAACATCGACAACATCAGCATGCAGCGCCGCTCACCGGACTTCACGGAGACGACGATCGATCTCGAAGTCTACGATCTCAAGCATTTGAGCGCGATCCTGGCCCAGCTGCGCGCGAAGGCGGTCGTCGCCCGCGCCGAACGTGTTAATGGATAGACGCCTTCCGTCATGGTCCATTCCTATGATTCCGTGAGTCCTGAAATGCCTGCACCTCCGCTCCGCCTCGGCGTCAATGTCGACCATGTCGCGACCCTGCGTAACGCGCGCAGCGGCCGCAATCCCGATCCGGTGCGCGCGGCGCTGCTGGCGATCGAGGCCGGCGCCGACGGCATCACCGCTCATTTGCGCGAGGATCGCCGGCACATCCGCGACGAGGACATGGCGCGGCTGAAAGCCGAGATCTCCAAGCCGCTTAATTTCGAGATGGCGGCGACCGAGGACATGATGCGTATTTCGCTCGCCACCAGGCCGCATGCGGTGTGCCTCGTGCCGGAGCGGCGCCAGGAGGTGACGACCGAAGGCGGGCTCGACGTCGTCGGCCAGCACAATGCGCTGGCGCCTTATATCGCGCGGCTGAACGATGCCGGCATCCGGGTGTCGCTGTTCATCGCGGCCGATCCCGCCCAGATCGAGACGGCGGCGCGGCTGCGCGCACCCGTGATCGAGATCCACACCGGCGCCTGGTGCGACGCCGTCGTCGAGGGTCACGCCGACAAGGCCGAGGCCGAATGGCGGCGGATCGTGGCAGGGGCGAAGCTGGCGAAAGAAGCAGGGCTGGAGGTTCACGCCGGACACGGGCTGGACTACGCGACAGCGGAGACGATCGCCGGCTTGCCGGACATCATGGAACTCAACATCGGCTACTACATGATCGGCGAAGCCCTGTTCGTCGGTCTCGCCGAGACGGTTCGCAGCATGCGCGCGGCGATGGACCGCGGCCGGAGCCGGGCATGATCATCGGCATCGGCTCCGATCTGATCGACATCACCCGGGTCGGCAAGGTGATCGACCGCCATGGCGAGCGCTTCCTCGACCGCATCTTCACCGCGGCCGAGCGGGCCAAGGCGGAGCGGCGCGCCAAGAACGAGAAGATGGTGGTGGCAACCTACGCCAAGCGCTTCGCCGCCAAGGAGGCCTGCTCCAAGGCACTCGGCACCGGCATCAGGCGCGGCGTGTGGTGGCGCGACATGGGGGTGGTCAACCTGCCGGGAGGGCGGCCAACCATGCAATTGACGGGCGGGGCGCTGGCCCGGCTCCAGGCCCTGACGCCCGAAGGGTTCGCGGCGCAGATCGACCTGTCGATCACCGATGACTGGCCGCTGGCACAGGCCTTCGTCATCATTTCGGCCGTGCCGCTGGCCAAACCCTGACGGTGCTCCGATAATTTTATAATTCGCATTCAAAATCAAGCGCTTATGCAGTTTTGACGCGATCCTTGATTGCGTGGTCTCCGACAACCGTCTAAAAGTCCGCGGACGCAAATCAGGCTGGGCGAATTCGGCTTTACGCCGGAATTGGCCCTCATTATCAGAATCAGGACAATCTCCTTGGGCCGCGAGCGATGGGCTGTTCGCGGGAGGAGGGCGCGCTGTGACCGCCCGCCGGAATTGAGAGAGCAATGAGCGTGACTTCAGGAACGAAAACTGAGAGCGGCATCGGCGAAACGATCCGGGTCGTGATCCACGCTCTCCTGATCGCTCTGGTGATCCGCACCTTCCTGTTTCAGCCGTTCAACATCCCATCCGGCTCGATGAAGGCGACACTGCTGGTCGGCGACTATCTGTTCGTCTCGAAATATTCCTACGGCTACAGCCATTACTCGATCCCGTTCTCGCCGCCGCTGTTCTCGGGGCGGATCTGGGGCTCGGACCCGAACCGCGGCGACATCGTCGTATTCCGCCTGCCGAAGGACGATTCCACCGACTACATCAAGCGCGTGATCGGCCTGCCCGGCGACCGCATCCAGATGCGGGACGGGCTGCTCTACATCAACGACACGCCGGTCGAGCGGCAGCGCATGAGCGAATTTGTCGGCGAGGACCCCTGCGGCGCCGAAGGCAGCGGCGTCTCCCGGGTGAAGCGCTGGAAGGAAACGCTCCCGAATGGCGTGTCCTACGAGACGCTGGACTGCGCCGACAACGGCTACGTCGACAACACCAACGTCTACACCGTGCCGACCGGCCACTTCTTCATGATGGGCGACAACCGCGACAACTCCACCGACAGTCGCTTCCTCGGCCAGGTCGGCTACGTGCCGCAGGAGAATTTGATCGGGCGCGCCCAGATGATCTTCTTCTCGATCGCCGAAGGCGAGCATGCCTGGATGTTCTGGCGCTGGCCCTGGGCGGTGCGCTGGAATCGCTTCTTCAAAATCGTCCGATGAAAGACGAAGCCAAGGACATCGCGATCCTACCGACCGAGGCGCAAGCGGGCCCCGACGGCGAAGCTGCGACCAAGACTCTTGATACCAAGACCCTTGAGGTCAAGACGCCTGAGATCAAGACGCCCGCAAAGAAGAAGCGGGTGCGGAGCAGCAAGGTCAGGGGCTCGGATGCGAATGCGGGGCTCGAGGCACGCATCGGCTACAGCTTTGCCGATCCGAACCTCTTGATGCAAGGCATCACGCATGTCTCCGCGCTGAAGTCCGGGCGCAAGCGCGGCGACAGCTATCAGCGGCTGGAATTCCTCGGCGACCATGTGCTCGGGCTCGTCGTCTCCGACATGCTCTATCACGCCTTCCCGAACGCCGACGAAGGCGAGCTGTCCAAGCGACTTGCCGAACTGGTGCGCAAGGAGAGTTGCGCCGATGTCGCCAAGTCGCTCGGTCTGCTCGACGACATCAAGCTCGGCTCGGTCGGCTCCAGCGCCGACGCGCGCCTGCGCAAGAGCGTGCTCGGCGACATCTGCGAGGCCGTGATCGGCGCCGTCTTCCTAGACGGCGGCTACGCGGCAGCGGCCGATTTCGTCAAGCGCAACTGGACCGAGCGCATGCACAAGCCGCGACGTCCCTTGCGCGATCCCAAGACCGTTCTCCAGGAATGGGCACAGGGCAAGGGATTGCCGACGCCGGTTTATCGCGAGGTCGAGCGCACCGGCCCGCATCACGATCCGCAATTCCGCGTCGCGGTCGACCTGCCGGGGCTGGCACCGGCGGAAGGCATCGGCGGCAGCAAGCGCGCGGCAGAGAAAGTGGCAGCTTCAGTGATGATCGAACGTGAAGGCGTTGGCGGCGGCAATGACGGTTGAAGCAAGCGGCGAGGCGCCCACTGCCACGCGCTGCGGCTTCGTCGCGCTGATCGGCGCGCCGAATGTCGGCAAATCCACGCTGGTCAATGCGCTGGTCGGGGCCAAGGTCACGATCGTCTCGCGTAAGGTGCAGACCACGCGCGCGCTGATCCGCGGCATCGTGATCGAGAACAACGCGCAGATCATCCTGGTCGATACGCCCGGAATCTTCCTGCCCAAGCGCCGGCTCGACCGCGCCATGGTCTCGACCGCCTGGAGCGGCGCGCATGACGCCGACCTCGTCTGCGTGCTGCTGGATGCCAAGGCCGGCATCGACGAGGAAGCGGAGGCAATCCTCACCAAGGTCGCCAGCGTCAAGCACGAGAAGATTTTGGTCATCAACAAAGTCGACCTGGTCCAGCGCGAGAAGCTGCTGGCGCTGGCGCAGGCTGCCAACGAGCGCATGGCCTTCGCAAAGACGTTCATGATCGCGGCGATCTCCGGCGACGGCGTCGATGACCTCAGGCGTACACTGTCCGAGATCGTACCGCCGGGGCCGTTCCTCTATCCCGAAGACCAGATGTCGGACGCGCCGATGCGGCAGCTCGCGGCCGAGATCACGCGCGAGAAGATCTTTCGCAAACTGCACCAGGAACTGCCCTACCAGTCCACCGTCGAGACCGACAAGTGGGAAGAACGCAAGGACAAGTCGGTGCGCATCGAGCAGACGATTTTCGTCGAGCGCGAAAGCCAGCGCAAGATCGTGCTCGGCGCCGGTGGCGCCACCATCAAGTCGATCGGCGCGGACTCGCGCAAGGAGATCGGCGAGATCCTGGGCGTGCCGGTGCACCTGTTCCTGTTCGTCAAGGTGCGCGAGAACTGGAGCGACGATCCCGATCGCTACCGCGAGATGGGCCTGGAATTTCCCAAAGAATAACCAAGAAAAGATCGGTCGACGATGAGCGTACCCAGCAACGTACGGCGCTTCGAAGCGTTGCTCTATGCATCGTTGATGCTGGATGCCTTGTCGGTGGCGGTGCAGGACCGCACGCCGACTGCCGAGATGACCGAACAGATGATCATGACGTCGTCGCTGCTCGCCGGCGGCATGATCCTGCTGCTGGTGTATTTCGTCCGGCTGGCCGCGCACGGGCGCAAGAACTGGCCGCGCTGGGTGCTGGCGGCAGCGCTCGTGCTGTCGGTGATCTCGCTCGGCCAGATCATCGGCGAGAAAGGCATGGAACTCGACAGCGCCATCGAGATCGTCTCCTGCGTGCTGACCGCGATGGGATTGTATTTCTCGTTCCGCGGCGACGCGCAGGGCTGGTTCAACGCGTGAGGCCGTGTCGGGTGGATTGGCGGCGCGCAATTCACCTTCCAGGCGTGCCCCCGCGATTGGCCGATTAGGCCTTCGGCCAATCCGCCCTACGATTGAAGACCGGAATCCGCTAGACTTCACCGATGGAATGGACCGACGAAGGCATCGTGCTGGGGGTGCGGCGGCATGGCGAGAGCAGCGCCATCGTCGAGTTGCTAACCCGTGCCCACGGCCGCCATCTCGGTCTCGTCCGCGGCGGCGCCGGCTCTCGGATGCGTCCGTTGCTGCAGCCCGGCAACAGCCTCCGCGTGGTATGGCGGGCGCGGCTCGACGAGCATCTCGGCACCTATGCCATCGAGGGCCTCAAGCTGCGGGCGGCGACGCTGCTGGGATCATCCCACGGCGTCTACGGCATCACCCATCTCGCCTCGATCGCGCGGTTGCTGCCGGAGCGCGATCCGCACGAAAACCTCCTGGCGCTGCTCGAACATTCGCTGGACGATTTCGACGACATCGGCAGCGCGGCCGTGCACGTGATCCATTTCGAACTGGCAATGCTCACCGAACTCGGCTTCGGGCTGGCGCTGGAAAACTGCGCGGTGACAGGAGAGACCACCGACCTGATCTACGTCTCGCCCAAATCCGGCGGCGCGGTGTCCCGCGGGGCGGGCGAGCCGTGGCGCGACCGCCTGTTGCGGCTGCCACCGTTCCTGCGCCAAAGCGAGGTGCATGGCGACCTCACCGATCAGGATCTCCAGGACGGCTTTCGACTGACCGGCCTGTTCCTGCTGCGCCACGTGCTGGAACCACGCGGGCAAGGCCATTCCGATGCGCGGGCAGGCTTCATCAACGCGCTGACGCGACAGCAGGCAAAGGCCGCCATTCCCGCGCCATGAGCTTGGCGCGGCTCTGCGTTGCCTCAGTGGACCAGCCCTTGCTGGAACAAAACTCGGTTCCCCGGACTTGCCATTTTGGGTTCCAACCGGGGATAGCCTCATGCTGATCAAGGGACTTGTGATATCGGCAGCGCTGATTGCGCTGGCGCCGGACGCCCTCGCGGGTGAGCAGCCGGGCGTCTTTCGCCGTGCTTCCTGTACCGTCGTCAGATTCTATGTGGCTAAATATTCCGCTGCAGCCGCAGAGGCATGGGCACGGTCCAAAGGGGCGACGGAGGCCGAGATCGACACCGCGCGGCGGTGCCTGACCAATGCCCCGGCCACCACGCAGGCTAAAGCCGCGCCACCCACCCAGACCTTCACCGCAGGCTGGGCCGGCCAGTAGGCCGCCACAGGGAACCAATCGATCCTTGCCCGATTCGCTTCCACGGTTTAACCGGGCGGCATGGGAAAACGATTGATTCCGCCGGAGGAACCGGCCGAAATTCACGAGGTGCCGCTGCGTGAGGCGTTGGAAGAGCGCTATCTCGCCTACGCGCTCTCCACCATCATGCACCGCGCGCTGCCGGATGCGCGCGACGGCCTGAAGCCGGTACACCGGCGCATCCTGTATGGCATGCGGCTGCTCCGGCTCGACCCGGGCACGGCATTCAAGAAGTCCGCCAAAATCGTCGGCGACGTGATGGGCTCGTTCCATCCGCATGGCGACCAGGCGATCTACGACGCCATGGTGCGGCTGGCGCAGGACTTCTCCTCGCGCTACCCGCTGGTCGACGGCCAGGGCAATTTCGGCAATATCGACGGCGATAATCCCGCCGCCTATCGCTACACCGAAGCGCGCATGACCGACGTCGCGCGGCTTCTGCTCGACGGAATCGATGAGGACGGCGTCGAATTCCGCCCCAATTACGACGGCCAGTCGAAAGAGCCGATCGTGCTGCCCGGCGGCTTCCCGAATCTGCTCGCCAATGGCGCGCAAGGTATCGCAGTCGGCATGGCGACCTCGATCCCGCCGCACAACGCCGCCGAGCTCTGCGACGCCGCGCTGCATCTGATCGAGAAGCCCGACGCGAAGTCGAAGGCCTTGCTGAAATGGGTCAAGGGTCCGGACTTTCCAACCGGCGGCATCTGCGTCGATTCCAAGCAGGCGATCGCTGAAGCCTACACCACCGGTCGCGGTTCGTTTCGCGTCCGCTCCCGATGGGAGCAGGAAGAGGGCGCGCGCGGCACCTGGGTCGTCGTCGTCACCGAGATACCCTTTCTGGTGCAGAAGTCCCGGCTGATCGAGAAGATCGCCGAGCTGCTGGACCAGAAGAAGCTGCCGCTGGTCGGCAATATCAGGGACGAGTCGGCCGAAGACGTTCGCATCGTGATCGAGCCGAAATCGAAGAACGTCGATCCCGCGCTGATGATGGAATCGCTGTTCCGGCTGACCGAGCTCGAAAACAAGATTCCGCTGAACCTCAACGTGCTGATCAAGGGCCGCATTCCCAAAGTCGTTGGGCTCGCGGAGTGCTTGCGCGAATGGCTCGACCATCTGCGCGACGTGCTGATCCGTCGCACCAACCATCGCAAGGCCGAGATCGAGCGCCGGCTGGAGATCCTCGGCGGCTTGCTGATTGCCTATCTGAACATCGACGAGGTGATCAGGATCATCCGCAATGAGGACGAGCCGAAGCCGGCGCTGATCAAGGCGTTCAAGCTCACCGAGGTGCAGGCCGAAGCCATCCTCAACATGCGGCTGCGAAGCCTGCGCAAGCTCGAGGAGATGGAGATCCGCGGCGAGGACAAGGATCTTCGCAAGGAGCTGAAGGGCATCGAGGGACTGCTGGCGTCCGAACCCGAGCAGTGGAAGAAAGTCGGCGAGCAGGTCGGCAAGGTTCGCGACATGTTCGGACCGAAGACCCCGCTCGGCAAGCGCCGCACCACCTTTGCCGACGCGCCAGAGCATGATCTCGCTGCGATCGAGGAGGCACTGGTCGAGCGCGAGCCGGTGACGGTGGTGGTCTCCGACAAGGGCTGGATCCGCACTCTCAAGGGCCATGTCGAGGATCTCTCGGGGCTGGCCTTCAAGCAGGACGACAAGCTCGGATTCGCGTTCTTCGCGGAAACGACCTCGAAGCTGCTGCTGTTCGCCACCAACGGAAAATTCTACTCGCTCGATGTCGCAAAACTTCCGGGCGGCCGCGGTCATGGCGAGCCGATCCGCCAGTTCATCGATCTCGAGCCGGAGGCCGCGCCGGTCACGCTGTTCGTCAACAAGGGCGGACGCAGATTCCTGGTCGCGAGCCACGAGGGCCAAGGGTTCGTCGTCAGCGAGGACGATTGCGTCGGCACCACCAAGAAGGGCAAGCAGGTCCTCAACGTCGACATGCCGAACGAGGCGCGCACAGTCACCGAGGTGATCGGCGACACCGTCGCGGTCATCGGCGAGAACCGCAAGATGCTGGTGTTCCCGCTCGACCAGGTGCCGGAGATGGCGCGTGGCCGCGGTGTGCGTCTGCAGAAGTACAAGGACGGCGGCCTCTCCGACATTGCAGTGTTCGACGCCAAGACGGGCCTGACCTGGAAGGACTCCGCCGGCCGCGAATTCTCCGCGACCATGAAGGAGCTCGCCGAGTGGAAAGGCTCTCGCGCGGACGCCGGCCGTCTGCCGCCGAAGGGATTCCCGAAGTCGAACAAGTTCGGCAGGGGGATCGGGTAGTCGGGCGACAGTCTGGTTCCGCCGGTGCGCGCGGTCTGATACCGTCCGCCATCCCGGTGTTCTGGAACGTTGAGAAGTAGCGCGATGTACGATGTCATTGTTGTCGGCGGCGGCTCGGCCGGCGCTGCTGTTGCGGCGCGGCTCTCGGAAGATCCCGCACGGCGCGTCCTGCTGCTGGAGGCGGGTCTGGACTGGCGCGCCGACGAGGCGCCCTGGGAGGTGATGACGCCAAATCCCATCCCGATCATCCACAAGCGCGAGTACCAGGAGAAGTGGCAATGGCCGGATCTTCTGACGCGCCGTGTGGCCGGCCAGGAGCCGCGCTTCTACTGGCGCGGCAAGGGGCTCGGCGGCTCGTCGATGATGAACGGCCAGATCGCCATCCGCGGCGTCGCTGCTGCGTTCGACGAGTGGGCCGCCAATGGCTGCACCGGCTGGTCGGCCACGGACGTGATGCCGTTGTTCTCGGTGATCGAGGATGATCTGGACTTCGGCGACGCCGCCGGCCACGGCCGCGGTGGACCGCTGCCGGTGTATCGCGCGCCGGCGGAAAAATGGGGGCCGATCGACCGCGGCTTGCGCGATGCGGCGTTGGCCAGCGGCTATCCCTGGTGCGCTGACGTCAACGGGCCTGACGGCGAGGGCGTCGCCTGCTATCCCATCAACAGCCGCGACAGCCGCCGCATCACCACCAACGAGGGTTATCTGGAGCCCGCGCGGGGCCGCGCCAATCTGGAAATTCGCGGGCATGCGCTGGTCGACCGCGTGCTGATCAGCGACGGCCGGGCAACCGGCCTCCGCGTCCACATCGAAGGGCAGGGGACCAGCGACATCAGCGCGCGCCAGATCGTGCTGTGCGCCGGCGCCATCCACAGTCCGGCGATCCTGCTGCGCTCGGGCATCGGACCTGCGGATGAGCTGAAGGCGATGGGGATTGCGGTCGAGCGGGACTTGCCGGTCGGCCGGCACTTCTTTGACCATCCGCTGTTTCGCGCCACGATCCAGCTCCACGAAAATCTGCGGCCGACCGATCCGGACACCCGCCATACCAATTGCTGCGTGACCTATTCGTCGGGCCTCGCCGACGGCGGCAAGCGCGACATGATCCTGATCGCCTTCAATCACCGCGGCATCGGCGTGCCGGGCGCGATCGGCGCCGGGCTGTTCAACGCGTATTCGCGTGGTTCGCTCAAGCTGGCCTCGACCGACCCCGCGATTGATCCTGTCGTCGAGGAAAACATGCTGGCCGATCCCCGCGACATGTTGCGCATGAAGGATGCGGTGAAGCGGCTCGCCGTGATCACCTCCCAGCCGGCGCTATCAGGCATCGTCGACTGGATCCGGCTCGCGGACACCGATCTGACGCTGCCGCAAGCCGCGGCCTTGCCGGAGCATGAACTGGATGCGCTGCTGCGCCGTGAGACCGGCGATATCCAGCACGCCGCCGGCAGTTGTCGTATGACCGGCTTTGAGAGCGCCGACGGCGTGGTCAACCCTGACGGCACCGTGAAGGGCATCTCCGGCCTGCGCATCGCCGACGCCTCGATCATGCCATCGGATTGCCGGGCCAACACGCATTTCACGACCGTGGTGATTGGCGAGGCGATCGCGCGGATGATGATGCGTTAGGTTCAATCGTCGTCCGCCATGGCGGTCTGATGAAACCGCGCGCAGACGAAAACCTACCGCTCGACGGCCAAGCCGAACAGCGGTCGGAGATGTGTCCCCAGAATGTTGCCGACGAAAGCCGCCACCAGCCAGCACCAGCCATGCAGGCTGCCCGATGCGATCCCGCTGAAATAAGCGCCGATATTGCAGCCATAGGCGAGCCGGGCGCCATAGCCGAGAAGCAGGCCGCCGATGATGGCGGCGAGGAGCGAGGATGCGGAGATGCGCCATGTCGGATGGAATTTGCCGGCGAGGCCTGCGGCCAGCAACGCTCCCAGGATGATGCCGAAATCCATGACGGAGGTGATGTCGGCGAAGACGCTTTGGTGCAGCGAGGTCGCGCGAGCGCCCTGCCAATAGGGCCATGACGCGACGTCGACGCCGAGGCTCATCAGGATCTTCGATCCCCAGAGCGCGAAAGCGGAGGTGATGCCCCAGGGACGTCCCGCAAGATACAGCGTGGCGAAATTTCCGATCGCGAGCAGGATCGCGCCCCACAGCAGCGGCCATGGCCCCTGCATGAAGCGGCGCGCGCCGCGGAGCTTCGTCCGCGCTCCCGGCTCGAGTTCGCCGTGGCGGCCGATCTCGGCCCTGAGGGTGATGAGATAAATTGCAGCCATAACAGCCCAGCAGAGCACGAGCGCCGGCAGCCATCCGAGCCGTTCGATCAACGAGACGGCGCCGATGTTCGGCAGCGCGCTCCACCACGGCAGATGTAATGCACCGAGCGTCGATCCGGCGATGAAGGCCGCCAGTGTCACCAGCATGCGGGTGTTGCCGCCGCCGGCGGTATAAAGCGTTCCCGACGCGCAGCCGCCGCCAAGCTGCATTCCAAGGCCGAACAGGAATGCTCCGGTGAGCATGCCCACGCCCACCGCGCCGAGCTCGCCACGCACGGCGACGCCGAACAGCGTGCCTTGCGCCAAGGCCGGGAAGAAGAGGGCGGTTGCCAGCGCAAGCATGACCATTTGGGCGCGAAGGCCGGCGCCTCGTCGTGCGACAATGAAGACGCGCCAAGCCGAGGTGAACCCGAACAGCGCATGGTACAGCGTCAGGCCAAGTGCGCCTCCGAGAAGAAACAACAATCCCTGTTGCCACGAAATCGTGCCTGACAAGGCCGCTGCGCCCGCCAGAAGAATTGCCGCCGCGACAGCGACGACCGTGAGATTGGCGCCGTGCCGGTCATTGTCAGGGGCAAGCAGCCGCGCATCGATAGATAGATCGGTCATGGCTCGTCCAAAAGCGGATTTCTCCGGCAGTGAGAGCTAACCGGGGCGAATTCTCCCCGTTCCAATCTTTCCACCTTGGAACTGATGCGATAGCGCTAGCCTGTCATGCCCAGGCTCGACCGGGGCATTCAGTACGCCGCGGCATCTCTTCTCAAATCTCGACTGTCTCGGGCTACCGGGTCGCCCGGTCAAGCCGGGCGACGACAGCGAGAGTGGGGCAAGATTAGCGGTCGCGCCGATGCACGTTTCAAACGGCGGACGAGAGTTCGCGATCTCGCGGCGCGTTCCGCCCGAGTCTTGCGTCGTCGCATCGCCCTCATTGAGACAAGGGCGCAGGGAAGGCCGGGCGCCGGCTGGCACCCGCAGGTCCGTGCGCGATCGAAATACACACGGGGTGGACCACAGGTTCGCCGATCGCCCGGCCTTCCCTGCACGATGGTTTTAACGTGTCCTTCGTGCTCTCCCCGGGGAGCGATGCACTATTGCCCCCGTCGCCTTGCGGATAACTGATGCACGTGCCCGGTCGGGCCGCCACATCACCGCAGGACTTGACGCACAGACCCCGGGCGTCAGGACCACACGACTTGTTCGTCCGCGCACGTCCTCGCTGGGACTTGGAGTGCTGGCGTGTGCTCACACCCGAAGCCATGCGAAGACGCTTTCGGCATCGTGTCGCAGGCACGAAGGCCATTGCTCACAGCCAAAGCCGCCCTGCAATGCCTATCGTGCCCGAAGCCGTCGCGTCCATCGCTGCCCAGCCCGCGGTTCGTGACGATCGCGATCCGCCCCTTGTCTCGGGCCAGGGTGTGTCGCTTATACGTCAAATCCGAATTTCGGTAAAGTGGAATATTTTACGAGGTGGGCTTGACGGGCGATGTGGCGGAAGTGGTCGTCGCTGTTTTGCCCGACGGGCACGGGCAGGCGAGGATGACGGCTTCGCCCAAAGAGTTGAGACGGCAGCTTTGGAGGACAGAGAGTAAGTCCGCCGGCGCGGTCATCATCGACGGCTTGGGCCCCTGGACGGACATTCAACGGAAACCTCGAAATTCCTCATGGAATTCTGGCCAAGCGCGTGCAGCGCGAGCCCGGAACGATTTTTACCGAAGGTTGTTAAGGCTCAAATTATCTGATGTCGCTTCTATCGTGGCATGACGCCAGCAAGGGAGGGCGCTTTCGCCCAGCTTGAGGCCCCGAGCTCTTTGTTGAGGAGTCGCGGTCGGCCTTACGTTCGGTCGAACTCTAAAAGGAAAAACGGCATGACGAAAAGCACGCTCGATCTGGCACGTGCCAGGTTAAAGGCATACGTCGATAAGGATCGGACAGCGATCGAAGCGCTTCTTGCGGACGACTATCACTTCTCAAGTCCAATCGACAATGAGTTGGATCGTGCGACTTATCTGCGCCGTTGCTGGCCCAACAGCGAGAAGACCAATTCGTTCGATGAAGTCATCGCGACCGAGGATGGAAGCCGAGCAGTCATCGTCTATGAGGCAGCTGCCGCAGGGGGGCACAGGTTTCGTAATTGTGAGGTAACCACCGCTCGCGGAGACAAGATCGTTCGGGTGGAAGTCTACTTTGGATGGGATATGCCTCACAAAGCGCCGAAAGGCGGCTCCGTCGAAAATGACGGCGAGGGTCACGCTTAGCGGGATGCCGGTCGAGCTACGATCAACAACGCAGCTTTGGCATTTGTAGGCCCTTGGTCTCATCCCATGCGCGGTCATGCACGTCTCGACCTCGTCCGGGTTCGTCAGGATCACAGGCATCGCTTTCGCGCGGATGGCATTGCAACCTACTAGCGAAGCCGCGCGCGCATTATCACTATCACTGACGGCAGGAGGCTCAGTAAGCGAGCTTTGGGTACCAGTCGGTGCCGCGGCCTTCTGGCGTGGTATCGAGGATGGTCCAGAGCGGATCGAAGTCGGGCGCGCCGCGCGGATCCTGTTGGGGGTCGGCCATCGTGCCGCTCATCTCGCCGGACCAAAAATGTCGGATCGTGCCGTCGCGCTGTGTGAACACGCTGTAGCCGGGCACGTCGGCATCCTCGGCGCTGACATAGTCGCGCGTGTAATCGCCGGAGATGTCAGAGAAGACCTTGTGCCGCGTCCAGCCGCGCGCCTTCTTTGCCTCGATCAACCTGGCGATCGGTGACCGCGCGATGAAGACGAACCCGATACGCTGCTCGATGTCGGGTAATTTGTGCTCCCATGTGCTCATGAATGAGGTGCACATCGGGCAGGGCGTCTGCCGCTGCGGCCCGAACATGTAGCTGTAGACCGCGAGCGTCTGCTTGCCGTCGAACAAATCGGCGAAATTCACTTTGCCATTCTCGCCTTCAAACACGTAGTTTTTCTTCACCTCGCCGCCGGGCGGAAGCGCCCGGCGCAGTTCAGCGACACGCTCGATCTGACGACGCAGCTCGATCTCCTTCGTCAGGAGGTCTTGCCGGGCGCGGCGATAATCGACGCTTCCGTTGGGAAAATGAGCCTTGTTCGTACCAGCAAGCTCCGAAGCAGGCTTCAGGATGGAACTATCCATTGCATGACCTCTGGTTGGGGCCGATATCTGGGAAGACGTCCGGCGGCACCTCGTTCCGACACCTTCGCTCAACTATTTGGAAAGCGCTCGGTTGGTCCAAAAGATCCTGCTGCGGGTCGCTGCGGTGTTTCGAGCGCGCGTGGCCTCTAGGCCAAACGCCTGCTCATCAAGGTCGGTCCTTGGGTCCTTGCCCCTGAGCATAGTCGCCATTCAACCCTGACCGCTTAGCGATGCCTTCCATTGGCAAACCGGACGTGACGAACCAATCAGTCGGTGTCCTAGATCACCCCCGCCAGCCGCAACGCCACGCCCGCCGCGCAACTGCCGGCCAGCACCGTCAACATCCCCAGCTTGAACCGGAAGATCGCAGTTGCCGCCGCGATCGACAGCAGCAGCGCGGGGATGTCGATGCTGGTCAGCGCCGGCATGTCGAAGTCCAGCGGAAACGCATGCACCGGCACGGTGTCGCGGAACAGCGTGTGCAGCGCGAACCAGATCGAGAGGTTGAGGATCACGCCGACGACGGCGGCGGTGATAGCGCTCAGCGCGCCCGCAAGCCCGGTGTTGCCGCGCAGCCGTTCGATGTAGGGAGCACCGACAAAGATCCAGAGGAAGCAGGGCGTGAAGGTGACCCAGGTCGCGAGCAATCCGCCGAGCGTGGCCGCAAGCATCGGCGACAGGCCGCTGGCGTCGCGGTAGGCGGCCATGAAGCCCACGAACTGGAGCACCATGATCAGCGGACCCGGCGTGGTCTCGGCCATGCCGAGGCCGTCGAGCATCTCGTGCGGCTTGAGCCAGTGATAGTGCTCGACCGCCTGCTGGGCGACATAGGCCAGCACTGCGTAGGCGCCGCCGAAGGTGACCATCGCCATTTTCGAGAAGAACAGCGCGATGTGACTGAAGACATTGGCCTGCCCGAGCACAAGCACGAGCGCGATCACCGGCACCACCCAGAGCGCAAGCCACAGCGCGCCGACGCGAATGGTGCGGGCGGTGTTGGGTCGGACATGATCGGGCACGGCGTCGCCCAGCATGCTGTCGATCAAGGCGCTGCTGCCGCCGTGACCATGACCGGCCGGCGCGAACTCCGGACGGCCGCTTCTCGCGCCGGCATAGCCGATGATGCCTGCGGCGATGATGATGATGGGGAAGGGGACGGCAAAGAAGAAGATCGCGACGAAGGCCATCGCGGCGAGCGCGATCATGATGCGGTTCTTCAGCGCGCGCTTGCCGACGCGCACCACGGCCTCGACGACGATGGCGAGCACGGCGGCTTTCAAGCCGAAGAACAGCGCCTCGACGAAGCTGACATTGCCGTAGGCGGCGTAGACGTAGCTGAGGCCCATGATGGCGATGATGCCGGGCAGGATGAACAGTCCGCCCGCCATCAGCCCGCCGGCAGTGCGATGCATCAGCCAGCCGATATAGGTTGCGAGCTGCTGCGCCTCCGGGCCCGGCAAGAGCATGCAGTAGTTCAGCGCATGGAGGAAGCGGCCTTCCGAGATCCACTTCTTTTCCTCGACCAGGATGCGGTGCATCACCGCGATCTGGCCCGCGGGCCCGCCAAAACTCAGGCAGGCGACACGGAGCCAGACGCGAAAGGCTTCACTGAAGCTGACGCCGTGACCGGCATCAGCTCCGGTTTCGATCGTACGCGTATCCATCAAGCCTTTGCCTTGTTGGTCGGCCAGTTATGGGTCTCAGACGTCGCGTCGCGGCACCAGCGATAGAACGCGTCGTAGAGCAGCATACCGGCCTCGAGCTGTTCGAGGTCGTCATCATACATCCGCGACAGCCCGAGCGAAGCCGCGAGCAGACCGGGAGCCTCCGGCGCAAGGTCGGGCCGCCCGGTGTCGGCGCCGCGCACCAGCGTTGCGAGCCGGAGCAGCGCCGGCGCAGCAATCCCGAACTCCTCGATCATCACGTCGAAGGTGCAGAGCTCGCCACGGTGGCTCCAGAACACGTTCTCGATGTCGAACGGGGCTGCCTTGAAGCGTTCGCCGACGGCGACCACTTCGGACGGTGCCACGAACAGGAACACCGCATTGGGATCGACGAAGCGTCGGATCAGCCAGGGGCAGGCAATGCGGTCGACCTTGGGCCGCGCCCGCGTCACCCAGACGGTGCGTCCCTTGGCGTCGCGCGGCGGCAGCTTGCGGGTATCGAGCAGCGGCAGCTTTGCGTCCTTCCAGCCCTCGAATCCGCCTTCCAGCGTCTCGGCCTGGACCCCAAGCTGCCTAAGCCAGGCCGCCGTGCCCTGCGCCAGCTTTGCGCCGCGCAGGCAGGAGACGATGGCGGTGCGGCCGGCGAATTCGGCACCCCATTCCGGAACATTGTCGTGGCTGAGCTTGATCGAACCTGGGATCAACCGCCGGTCGGCGGCAAAATCCTCGTCGGTGCGCACGTCGATCAGGGCAGGGGCGTTTGCCGTGCCGATCAACCGTGCCAGCTTGTCAGATGATATCGTCGTGTAGGAAGACATGATGCGCCCTCGTGAAAAACAACGGGACGCGATACTTGGGCATGTCGCCTCGTGGGGAGATCGCTCAAATCCCCATGGCGTTCATTACACCGAAACGGCACCTACCTGTCAATCGGCTCATTCCGGCGATTTTGCCCAGAAGACTCGCAGGTCTATATAGGGGTTAACGGCCCGGGCCTTTCGGAGACTTTGCGATGCATTCCCATTCCGTCGAACAATGGACCCATGACCACGCCTTCCTGGGCGAGAAGCACGACGAGAACGAGCGACGCACCTGGCTCGTCGTCATCCTGACGCTGGTCATGATGGTCGGCGAGATCGTCGCCGGCTCGCTGTTCGGCTCGATGGCACTGCTCGCCGACGGCTGGCACATGGGCACGCATGCGGCAGCGCTAGGGATTGCCGCGTTCGCGTATCGCTTTGCACGGCGGCACCTGGGGAGCTCGCATTTCAGCTTCGGCACCGGCAAATTCGGCGATCTTGCCGCCTTCGCCAGCGCGATCATCCTCGGCCTGATCGCGGTCGAGATCGCCTATGAGAGCGTGCTGCGGCTGATCAATCCGGTGCCGATCGTCTATGGCGAGGCGATCGTGGTCGCTGCCCTCGGCCTGTGCGTCAACCTCGCCAGTGCCTGGCTGCTCCGCGACAACCATGGTCATCACCATCATGGCCATGCGCATGATGATCACGATGATCATGACCATGATCACCACCACCACGACAACAATCTCCGTGCTGCCTATGTCCACGTCATGGCGGACGCAGCGACCTCGGTGCTGGCGATCGCCGCGCTCGTCGTCGCCGTGTATTCGGGATGGGCCTGGGCCGATCCGGCGGTCGGCCTGATCGGCAGCGCTGTGATCGCGAGCTGGGCGTTCGGCCTGATCAAGACATCGGGCGCGGTGCTGCTTGACGTGCGCGCCGACGAGAAGCTCGAGCGTGTGATCCGGGCGCGCATGGAGATCGGCGACGACCGCGTCACGGATTTGCATCTCTGGCAGGTCGGCCCCGGCCATTGCGCCGTGCTGGTGTCGGTGGTGTCGGACCAGCCGAAGCAGCCGGCGGTCTACAAGAAGCGGCTCGCCGGACTGAAGGGGCTCAGCCACGTCACCGTCGAGGTCGAGACCTGCCCGCTGAAGCGGTCTGCGGGAATTCTGCGAACGGACCAGGGTTGATCCTCGGTCACAGCCGAGAAGACAGCCGACCTGGCTGCAAGGGAGGAACGAATGATGCCAAAGATCAAAAAGATCAAGCTCGCCGTCGTTGTCGCTGCACTCGTTCTGTCCGGTCATGCGGTGCTCGCGCAGTCCGAAAAGACCGGTGTCGAAAAACTCTACGTGCTCAATTGCGGCGAGGGCACCGCCGGCGACATCTCGCGCTGGACGCCCGGTCTCAATGAGGGCAAGACGATGGACTTCGTCGACAGCTGCTATCTCGTGAAGCACGCTAAGGGCTGGTTCCTGTGGGATACCGGCATCGCCGACGCAGTCGCCGCGATGCCGAATGGCCTTGCGCCCGCCGATCCCAAAGCCGTGACCTGGCGCCGGCCGAAGACGCTTGCCGCGCAGCTCGAACAGCTCGGCCTCAAGCCCGGTGACGTCAAGATGATGGCCGTCTCGCACACCCATCCCGACCATACCGGCAATGTCGAGCTGTTCCCGCAGGCCATGCTCTATGTGCAGAAGGCCGAGTATGACTGGCCCGGCGCCAACAACGAGCCGCGCTTCAAGCCGTCGCATCCGGTCGAGCTGCTTGCGGGCGACAAGGACGTGTTCGGCGACGGCAGCGTGACCATCCTGTCGACGCCCGGCCATACGCCGGGACACCAATCGCTGCTGGTGAAGCTGCCGAAGACCGGCGCCGTCGTGCTGTCGGGCGATGCGGTGCACTTCAAAGACAATTGGGACAACCGCCGTGTGCCGAGCATGAACGCCAACAAGGACCAGAGCGCGGCCTCGATGCAGAAGATCGCCGACACGCTCGGCAAGGAGAAGGCGCAACTCTGGATCAACCACGACAAGATCCAGCGCGACAGCCAGAAGATGTCGCCCGAGTTTTACGACTAGCTTCCCGCGACGCCCCTGTTGCCACTACGGTGGCAGCAGGGGCGTGCTAGCGCCCTCAGCAAGCTCCGCAACGGGAGACGATTGTGGGTGAGTGGGCCGGGGTTGCGATCGCGCTGGCGTCGAGCAGCCTTGGCGGCACTGCCGCGGCGATCACCCGCTATCTGGTCGGCGGCGCCGATCCGATCCTGCTCGCGATCCTGCGCTGGGGGATCGGCTTTCTCTGCCTGCTGCCGTGCGCGCTTCTGCTCGGCGTGCGCTGGCCGCAGCGGTCCGACTGGCCGGCCGTGGCGCTGCTCGGCATCTGCTTTTTCGGCGTGTTCTTCATCCTCTACAACATCGCGGTGTCCTACACGACCGCCGCGCGCGCCAGTCTCGCGCTGGCGACGCTGCCGCTCCACACCATGGTGGTCGGCGCCATCCTCGGCGTCGAGCGGCTGACGGCGCGCAAGATCACCGGCGTCGGCATCGCGGTGCTCGGCGTGGCGGCGGCACTGGCCGCGGGCCTGGCGCAAAGCCCGCCCGAGGCCTGGCGCGGCGAGCTGATCATGACCGGTGCCGTGTTCTGCATGGCGTTCTACAACGTGCTGTCGCGCCCGCTGATGCAGCGCTCCAGCCCGCTCGGCTTTCTCACGGTCGGCATGGGAGCAGGCGCCGCCGTGCTGGTGCTTGCGGGTATCGTGAAGGGCAGCTTTGCAGCGCTGGGGCAGTTCACGACGGCGCAGTGGATTGCCGGCATCTATCTCGGCATCGGCGGCGGTGCGCTCGCCTTCATCCTCTGGGTCATGGCGCTGGCGCGCGCGACGCCGACCCGGGTCGCCAATACGATGACGGTCAATCCGATCGCCGCCACCTTGCTCGCCGCGCTGCTGATCGGCGAGCCGATCACGCCAAATCTACTGATCGGGCTGGTCGCCGTGTTCGCCGGCATCTGGATCGCGACCGGCGAAACGAAGCCGGCCTAGGTGCGCGGTGCCGTGACCGGCGGCGGGCTCGCTTCCGGCGCCTTCTTCGGTTTCAGCGAGCCGGCGTAGAAGGAGATCAGCCAGACCAGGATGACGGCGAGGAGATAGACACCCCAGGCCTGCGGCGGCGTAGTCGCCCAGCGCAGGAGGCCTTTGAATGTGCGGGGTGGGCGCGTGTCTTCGGTCATGCTGCGCTTGTGCGCGAAAGCTCCGGCCCGGTCAATCCGGCCGCGGTTGCGCGCGGATCATGAACAGCGCGGCCAGCGCCGAGAGGCTGAGCGCGGAGGAGACGATCAGCACCTTGGCGCCCATGACGTCGATGAGCAGGCCAAAGGCCAGCGGCGCCACGGCCTGCGCCATCCGTGCCGGCGCGCCGATGATGCCGAGGCGATAGCCGAAATCCTTGGGGCCGAAGATCGACAGCGGCAGCGTGCCGCGCGCGATGGTCAGGATGCCGTTGCCGGAGCCGTGGAATAGCGCAAACGCACTGGCCGCGGCGCCGCCGAAGATCGCCACGACCACCGCGCCGATCGGGTGAGTGAGGCAGGCGAGCCGCGTCGACCACAGCGGATGAAAGCGGCTGAGGAAGCCTGCCTCCAGAACCCGTGCGGCCACTTGCGCGGGGCCGATCAGCGCACCGGCCGCGATCGCCTCGACCGGCGTCGCGCCGGTTGCCTCCAGGATGCGCGGGAAATGCGCGGCCATCGCGCCGGTGACGGTCCAGACCGCGGCAAAGATGAAGGCGAGCAGCACCATGGTGCGGTCGAGCGGCAGATGCGGCTTCGCCGCTGTCGCCGCTGCTTGCTTGGCGCCCTTGATCGTCGGCAGCAGGAAGAAATTGAGCGGCAGGCCGATCAGGATATTGGCAGCGGCCCAGGCGAAGCAGGTGTCGCGCCAGCCAAAATGCGACAGGCCCCAGGCGGTGAGCGGCCAGCCGACGGTCGATGCAAAGCCCGCCATCAGCGTGATGCCGGTGATCGGCCTGCGCGCCTCGGTGCCGTAGATGCGCCCGAGCGCGGCGAAGGCGGCGTCGTAGAGACCCATCGCCATGCCGATGCCGAGCACGAGCCAGGCCATTGCCATCACCGCCACCGATTGCGAGAGGCCGAGCAGAACGAGGCCGGCGGCGATCGTCAGGTTCGACACCGAGAGGACCTGCCGGCCGCCGACCAGATCGATCTGTCGCCCGATGCGCGGCCCGAGCAGCGCCGAAATCACCAGCGAGGCCGAGAACGCGCCAAACACCCAGTTGGAGGAGATACCGAGATCGCGCGCCATGGGATCGGCGAGCAGCGCCGGCAGATAGTAGCTCGAGGCCCAGGCCAGGGTCTGCGTGGTACCGAGCGCCAGGATGATCGGAAGCTGGCGCTGGCTCATATCCCCGTATTTCTGATCGGCGGTGTCATCATTCGCATTTGCCGCCCGAGGCGGGAGCGCGTCAACAGCGTCCGCGACATATGCGACCTGCCGCGGGCGGGAGCCTTGGCCGTGAGCGGAGCTTTGGCGACGCAAGCTCCGCGCGCCGCCTTTCGCTCGTCACGAATGCACGCCATAATGGCGCATGCAATTGACCTCTCGCCTTGCGCTGATGAACTGGTTGGCCGGCCAGGGGCTCACCGGCCTGCCCGAACCCGAACTGCTGCGCGGCTTCTGCGAGCGCTGCCGCGCCGAGGGGCTGGAACTCTCGCGTGGCCTTGTCGTCATCGATACGCTGCACCCGATCTACGAGGGTCGCGCCTTCCGCTGGAGCGATACACCGACCAACGAGAGCGACGTCGTCGAATACGGCTCGACGGCCGAGGGCGACGCGGCCAACAATTGGCGCCGGTCGGTTTTCTATCATTTGCTCGAGCACGGTCACGACGAGATGGTGATCGACCTCGCCGACGCGCCCTCGCTCGATTTTTCGCAAATCGGCGAGCTCGCCGAAACCGGTCATCGCCATTTCCTGGCCTTTGTGCACCGGAGACCGGAGCGCTGGGGCAGATGGACTGCCTCTACTCCTCCTGGACAACGCGACGCGACAGCGGCTTCGCCGACGCCGAACTCGCCGCGCTGCGCGATCTCGTGCCGGTGCTGGGGCTCTCGATCAAGTCGGCGCAGCAGGTCGACATCGCGCGCACGCTCGGCCGCGTCTATCTCGGCCGCGATGCGTCAGAGCAGGTCTTGAGCGGACGTATCTCGCGCGGCGTCACCGAGCGCATCAACGCCGTGCTGTGGTATTCGGATCTGCGCGGCTCGACCGGAATCAGCGAGAGCATCGGCCCCGACGAGATCATCCCGTTCCTCAACGACTATGCGCAGGCCGTGATCGACGCGATCCACGACGCCGGCGGCGACGTGCTGAAGCTGATCGGCGACGGCGTGCTTGCGATGTTCACCGGTGAAGACATGGCGCATGCCCGGCGCGCGGCGCTGCGCGCCGAGCATCTGTTCCGCAAGAACGTCGCTGCGCTGAACCTGAGGCGGGGCGCGGAGGGCCGTCCCACCACGTCCGCCTATATCGGCCTGCATGTCGGCGAGGTCTTCTACGGCAATATTGGCAGCGAGGACCGGCTCGACTTCACCGTGGTCGGTCCGACCGTGAACGAGGTCAGCCGCATCGCCTCGATGAGCCGTTCGGTCGATCGCGAGCTGCTGGCATCGGCAGAATTCTACAAGGGCCTCGACGCCGCCGGCCGCCGCTATCTCGTCTCCACAGGCCGCTACGCGCTGCGTGGCATCGGCCGTGCGCAGGATCTCTACACGCTTGATCCGGAGGTGGACGCGAGCGAGCCGGTGACAGGCAGCTACGAGCGGTATCTGGCGAACTAGGCTGGCTGCTTCAACATACTCCGTCATTGCGAGGAGCTCTTGCGACCAAGCAATCCAGACTGTCTCCGCGGACGGATTCTGGATTGCTTCGCTTCGCTCGCAATGACGGTGCAGCTAACACCGCGCCACCGCCTCATCGCCCACCATGTCCGGCTGCCGGTCCAGCGCCACCGCGGGCGAGAGCCAAATGACCAGCGCCTGCACGCCGAACACGGCGGCGGCGAGATAGAGGCACGCTTCGGCGCTCCACAGGCCGCCGACGATCGCACCCAGCGCCGAGCCGACCGGACGGGCGCCATAGCTCATGATGTTGATGGCGGAGACGCGGCCGAGCAGGCGAGGCGGCGTCACCGACTGGCGCAGCGTCGTGGTCGAGATCACCCACAGGATCGGCCCGACGCCGAGCAGAAAGAAGCTCAAGGCCGCAAGCCAGGGCGAGGGGACCAGCACCGTCAGCGCCATCACCACCGCCGCGACGAAGCCGGTAACGGGGCCGAGGCCGACGACCGTGCCGAACGCGATGCGCTTCATCACCCGCGTCGCGAACAGCGCGCCGATCATCATGCCGACACCGTACATCGTCAGCACGGTGCCGACGCCGACCGCGTTTAGGCCGAGGTGACGTACGGCATAGGGCACGAACACCGCGATCTGCAGGAACCATCCGGTGTTGAAGATGAACTGGGTGATGAACACCGGCCGCAGCAGCGGATGATGAAACACGAAGGCCGCGCCTTCGCGGATGTCCTGAAACGGATGCCGCCGTGGCGCCGGCGTGCGGGCGGGCTCGTAGATGCCGGAGAGCAGCACGACGGCGATCGCGGACAGCGCGGCCGCAAAGCCGAAGGCCGGGCTCGCGCCCCACCACCCGACCAGCGCGCCGCCGAGCGCAGGGCCGCTGGCGAAGGCGATGGTGCGTGCGAGCTCGATCCGCGCATTGGCCGCCGGTAGCAGGTCCGAACTCACCAGCGAGGGCACCAGCGCCGGCGCGGCCACGCTGTAGACGACGGTGCCGCACACGGCGGCAAAGCCGAGCGGCGCCAGCAGCGGCAGATTGAGCGCGCCGAGCGCGAGCAGCAGCACGATCGCTGCAAGGGCCGCGGCCCGCAGCGCCTCGGCGCCCGCCATCAGCGAACGGCGGGAGATGCGGTCGGCCAGCAGGCCGGCGGGGATGGCGAAGAGGACGAAGGGCAGGGTCAGCGCGGTCTGGAGCAGGCCGGTCTGGCCTTCTGCCACGCCGAGCGTCAGCACCGCGACGATGGGGGCCGCGGCCAGCGCGATCTGTTCGGCCGACTGTGCCGCCAAATTGGACCAGGCGAGGCGGTTGAATGTCTCGGGGAGGCGCGGGGGAATTGACATGGCTCGTTTCCTGCAAAGTCGGGTTGGCGCCAGTATTCGCCTCGGGAGGCTCCCAAACCCACCCGCTTCCCGACAGGGGCGACACATAGCGACCGCCGAGGGACCGACGCGGCTAGATGCAGTTGCAAATGAGTTGCAATAAGGCTCGACTTCGGTATTCTCGCCGCATGGATGCTCGCTCTCCCGATCTGACCCGAGATGCTGCCGGCTGGCGCAATGACGCGCCGATGACAAAGAGCCTGGCCGAGGTGAATGCCTCGGTCGCCCTCCCCATCGCGGGGGTGTGGTGGCGGCGCCTGCTCGCCTTCGTCGGCCCGGGCTATCTGGTTTCGGTCGGCTACATGGACCCCGGCAATTGGGCGACGGATCTCGCCGGCGGGTCCAAGTTCGGCTACACGCTGCTCTCCGTCATCCTGCTCTCGAATTTGATGGCGATCCTGCTGCAATCGCTGGCGGCACGGCTCGGCATCGTCACCGACCGCGACCTCGCGCAGGCCTGCCGCGGGACCTATTCGCCGGCCGTGAACTTTCTACTCTGGCTTGCCTGCGAGGCGGCGATCATCGCCTGCGATCTCGCCGAGGTCATCGGCACCGCGATCGCGCTCAAGCTGCTGTTCGGCATTCCCCTGATTGGCGGCGCGCTGATCGCCGCGCTGGATGCCTTTTTGCTGCTCATCCTGATGAATCGGGGCTTCCGTTTCCTCGAAGCCTTCGTCATCGCGCTGCTCGTCGTGATCGCAGTCTGCTTCACCGTCCAGCTTGCCGCGGCAGCCCCGCCGGTCGCCGAGATGCTGAGGGGATTTGTGCCGAAGACCGAGATCTTCACCAACCCCGAAATGCTCTACATCGCGATCGGCATCATCGGCGCCACCGTGATGCCGCATAATCTCTATCTGCACTCCTCGATCGTGCAGACGCGCGCCTATGAGCGCAACGACGAAGGCCGGCGCGAGGCGATCAAATGGGCGACGACGGATTCGACCATCGCCCTGATGCTGGCGCTGTTCATCAATGCCGCGATCCTCGTGGTGGCTGCTGCAACCTTCCACAAGAGCGGCCATTCCGACGTCGCCGAGATCGGCCAGGCCTTCGAGCTGCTGTCTCCGTTGCTCGGCCTCGGCATCGCCTCGACGCTGTTCGCAGTGGCGCTACTCGCCTCGGGCCTGAATTCAACGGTGACGGCGACGCTCGCCGGCCAGATCGTGATGGAGGGCTTTCTCGACCTGCGCCTGCCGAGCTGGGCGCGGCGGTTGCTGACCCGCGGCATCGCGATCATTCCCGTGATCGTCGTCACCGCGATCTATGGCGAGCGCGGCACGGCTGATCTGCTGGTATTCAGCCAGGTCGTGTTGTCGATGCAATTGCCCTTCGCCGTCATCCCGCTGGTCCGCTTCGTCTCCGACCGCCGCAAGATGGGCAAGTTCGTCATACCGGTATGGGTCGCGGCGATCGCGTGGATCGTCGCCGGCATCATCGTGGTTTTGAACTTGAAGCTGCTCGCGGACACGCTGTTCGGGTGACCACACCACGGCTGTCGTCGTCCGGCTTGACCGGACGACCCAGTATTCCAGAGACAGTAGTGACTGAGCCGAGGCGCCGCGGCGTACTGGATGCCCCGCTTTCGCGGGGCATGACGGAGAGCTAATCCTGCGGCTCGGACGTCGCATCGCCTTGCGCGTCGATGCGCAGCCAACCTGACGGCGCGAGGCGCTGCTGCGGCAGGAAGCGGGCCTTGTAGTCCATCTTCTTGGAGCCCTCGATCCAGTAGCCGAGATAGACGTAAGGCAATCCCTGCCGCCGGGCGCGGGCAATGTGGTCGAGGATCATGAAGGTGCCCATCGAGCGGCTGACTTCGCCCGGCTCGAAGAACGAATAGACCATCGACAGGCCGTCGCTGAGCACGTCGGTCAGCGCCACCGCGATCAACTCCTCGCCGCGGCCGGTGATGCCGCTGTCGGGACCGCGCTTGCGGTACTCGATGATACGGGTCTCGACGTGGCTGTCCTCGACCATCATGGCGTAGTCGAGCACGGTCATGTCGGCCATGCCGCCATGGCGGTGACGGGAATCGAGATAGGCGCGGAACACCGAATATTGCTCGGAGGTCGGCACCGCGCTGCGCTGCTCGCCGATGATGTCGGCGTTGCGCGCGATGACTTTGCGGAAGTTGCGGGAGGGGCGGAACTCGTTGGCGATCACCCGGACCGAGACGCAGGCGCGACACTGGTCGCAGGCGGGACGGTAGGCGATCGACTGGCTGCGACGAAAGCCGCCATGGGTCAGGAGGTCGTTGAGGTCACCGGCGCGCTCACCTACGAGGTGCGTAAACACCTTGCGCTCGTGCCGGCCCGGCAAATAGGGGCAGGGGGAGGGCGCCGTGAGGTAAAATTGTGGGGTGTCGCGCGAGTGCTGGGTCAAGGGACGTCGTGGGCCTCCAAAATGTGCATCAGCATCGCGCTACGAAAGCCCCCGGTCAATCGGTCTACTCGGCAGGTCAGATCGGACAGCATAGCGGGTCCAGGTTGACAGGTTCTTGATCCAGGTTGGTTGATCAGTAGGTCCTTGATCGAAAGGTCGCTGATCAGTAGGTCCTGGCGCCCTGGGGCACCGGCGCACGAACGGAATTGTTGATCACGACCGTTCCCAACAAGAAATCCTGCAGCAAGCGCCTGCGGCCGTTGAAGAGGCCGACCAGGACGACGAAAGGCGACAGGAACGAGACGGTCACCCAGAACAGCACGGCGTGGGTGGCCCCGAGCACGAAATAGCCGGGCGCGCCGTACCAGGTGCGCAACTCAAGATCCATCACGCGCATGCCGATGGTCGCCGACGACGGACCGCCGATGCAGGCGCCGTAATAGACGATGGCCCAGATCACGGAGGCCGGCCAGGCCAGCCAGAACAGCGCCCAGCCGATGCCGAGCGTGACCACGCCGAACACCGCGATGAAGAGGTAGCCGAGGATCACCGGCACCGAGATCACAACCATGTCGATCAGGAAGGCGAAGACCCGCCGCGTCGCAACGCCGCGGAACAGTTCCGGGTGCAGATAGGGATCGTAGGCATGTGGCTGCGCCCCACCGTCATTGCGCCAGGCATTGCCCGAGTCCGAGTACGACATGACCATTCTCCCGAGGGAAACTCCCGTGGCAGGACTCCCGTGGAAGGACATGGGAACAGGCCGTCCGCGTGCCAAGGGCGCCGAGATTAACAAGCCGAAATATTCCGGCGATTCGGGGGCGGCGGAGGCGGGAGGAAAGGACGCGGCGCCACACCCTCAGTGTCGTCCTGGCGAAAGCCAGGACCCATTACCCCAGGGACAAGCTTGGCGAAAACTGGAAGTTAGTACGTTCGCCGGTATCGATACCGCGTGCTCTCGCTAGATCACCCGGTATGGGTCCTGGCTTTCGCCAGGACGACGATTAGAGACAGGGGCGCTCGGCCTTCGCCGGGACGACCTTGGGGCCTACCCCTGCGTCCGCAGCTTCTCCGCCGCCTTCGGTGCGAAATAACTCAGCACACCGTCGGCGCCGGCGCGCTTGAAGGCGAGCAGGCTCTCCATCATGGCGCGGTCGCCGTCGAGCCAGCCGTTGTTGGCGGCGGCCGCGATCATCGCGTATTCGCCGGACACCTGATAGGCGAAGGTCGGCATCGCGAACGTGTCCTTCACGCGACGGACGACGTCGAGATAGGGCATGCCGGGCTTGACCATCACCATGTCGGCGCCCTCGGCGATGTCGAGCTCGACCTCGCGGAGCGCCTCGTCGGTGTTGGCGCTGTCCATCTGGTAAGTGCGCTTGTCACCGGTGAGCGTCTTGGCCGAGCCGATGGCGTCTCGGAACGGGCCGTAAAAGGCGGACGCGTATTTTGCGGCATAGGCCATGATCTGCACGTCGAGCAGGCCGGTGCGATCCAGGCCCTCGCGGATCGCGGCAACGCGGCCGTCCATCATGTCGGAGGGCGCGATGATGTCGCAGCCGGCTTCGGCCTGCACCAGGGCCTGACGCACGAGCACAGCGACCGTCTCGTCGTTCAGGATCTTGCCGTCGGAGATCAGGCCGTCATGGCCGTGGCTGGTGAAGGGATCGAGCGCGACGTCGCAGAGAATGCCGATCTCCGGGAATTCCTTCTTGATCGCGCGCACCGCCTGGCAGACCAGATTGTTCGGGTTGGTGGCTTCCGAGCCCTCCTCGTCGCGCAGGGACGGATCGGTGTAGGGAAACAACGCGAGGCACGGGATGGTGAGCTTCATCGCCCGCTCGGCGTCGCGCACGGCCTGGTCGACACTGAGACGCTCGACACCCGGCATCGAGGCGATCTGCTCGCGCTTGTTGTTGCCGTCGATCAGAAACAGCGGCCAGATCAGATCGTCCGTCGTGAGCACGTTCTCGCGCACCATGCGCCGGGCCCATTCGGCCTTGCGGTTGCGGCGCGGGCGGACGGTCAGATCGAGGGCAGGGGAGGCCCCAGTGCCATCCCGGCGCGAGACCTCGCGCAACTCGATCGGACGTCCGTATTTGATCGCCATTACTTTTCCTCCGGCTGGAATTATTCTTATACCAGCTCGCATGGTTCCCGTCACCGCGGGTTGACCTGTCGCAAAAGATGGCAGCCGATTGATTTTGCGGGGCAAAGCAGCCAGAAGGGGGCATGTCCGAGATCTCCACCCGCGATGCGGCCCGCGACAGCACCAGGGATGCCGTCCGAGACAATGCCAGAGACAGCGCCATGTCGGTGGCGGCGATCTCGTCGGAGCGGGCTGAATCCGACGACAATGTCTGGACGCGCCGGCTCGTGCTGTTCCTGCGGGTGATGGCGCTGCTCTCGATCCTCAAGGGCCTCTATCATTGGGCGCAGGTGACGGGCTTCGTGGGCGGCGAGGACGAGGCCTTCGAGAACCAGTCGATGGCCTGGCAGGCCTCGACCATTTACTTCGCCGTGATCGAACTCGTTGCCGCGGTCGGGCTGTGGCTGGCGACGCCTTGGGGCGCCGTGGTGTGGCTGACGACCGTGGTGTCGATGGCGGTGATCGAGCTGATGTTCCCGGGCATCTACGGCGGCAGCCTGGTCGTGGTCGGCGTCGAAGCCTTCATGCTGGCGGCCTATCTCGCGCTCGCCTGGATGGCCGCACGCGAACGACCGCCATAGCAAACTCTCTTGCCCCGACTCTGCGCTCGGCTTCGCTGTGTTGGTCCGGGACACGAGATTGTCGCGCTTGGTTGACGGTTGGTTGCGTAAAATTCGACGTAAGTTTTCGCTAACCAGCGTGTTCCGCCACAGCTCTTACGCGGCCGTTTCGAAACGGGGCGGGGCTGTTCTGGAATGCGACAATCGGGGCGGACGGAGGGTGAACAGGACCTTGCGAGAGTCAACAGACTGTTGCGAAAAGTGCTTGTGGGACAGGCTTAATCCGCAATTCACTGTCTTAAATTCATGATCTCTTTATTCTCTTATTTAAGCCGATCTTCAAACGAGCCCCTTAAGTTGCACCTATCAGACGGGACACAAGTTTCGTCGAATGAGTGTCGATAAAAACGACAACAGGGGAAGTGTCATGATGAAAGCCGTCGCAACTGCGGCAGATACCGCAGAGCGCGTCTCCGGCCAGCAGGGTTCGGTGCAGACGCTCTATCTGGAAGCTTTGACTCTGGTGGAGCGGCTGCATCGCCGGCTGCTCGACGTCATCAAGGACGAGTTCGATCGCCGCGGCCGTGCGGACATCAACTCGGTGCAGGCGCTGCTGCTCTACAACATCGGCGACAAGGAGCTGACCGCGGGCGAACTGCGCACGCGCGGTTATTACCTCGGCTCCAACGTTTCCTACAATCTGAAGAAGCTCGTCGAGCTCGGCTTCCTCGACCATCAGCGCTCGCGCGTCGATCGCCGCTCGGTGCGCATCCGCCTGACGCCGCAGGGCCAGGAAATCCGCCGCATCGTCGACTCGCTCTACCAGAAGCACGTCAAGACGGTCGAACAGGTCGGCGGCATCTCGGGCGAGGAGTTCTCGACCCTGAACAAATCGCTGCACCGCCTCGAGCGGTTCTGGACCGACCAAATCCTGTATCGTCTCTGAGTTCTTTTCGACGGGACAAGGCCAAGCCGGCCCGCAACAAGACCGGCAAGCCTCCCGAACGTGCCTGAGCTTCCCCAAGCGCGCCGGCCCGGCTGTGTCCGGACCGGTGCGTTTTTCCATTTCGCGGTTGCGAAAAAAATCCCCGACACCAGGGAACGAGTTCCCGGTTCGATGCTTATCTCCTCCGGATCGGAGGCTGACGATGCTGGTCGAGCGTGGCGTGGGGGTGATGAACGTGGAACTCGTGAGCGAGGCCTACGCCATCGCCGCGAACTATCTTCGCCGCTCCGGCGCGATCCGGGACACCCTCGTCACCGACGAGCGCCTGCTCGAGATCGTCATCAAGCTGCTCCAGCACGGCGAATTCAACAAGATCAGGCTGGCCAACAAGGCCATTGTCAGGTTCGAGGCGCAGTCCGAGGCCAAAGCGGTTGCCTGATCTCAACTCCCAAACGCGGCAAGAACCAGAGGGTGCCATGGAAGCTGCTATCGACCGGATCATGCATACCTACGATTTGCTCGCCAACCGCACGTCTGCGGCGAGCGCGGAGGCGCGGGAAAAGGTCACGAACTACATCACCACCTTGATGGAAGCCGGCGAGAAGGACACCCACAGGTTGACGGTTTGCGGCCTGACCTATCTGCGGCAGCTCGACGGCAGCGTGGATCCCGTGAAGGCGGGGTATACCGGGCTGTAGAGGCCGGCCCCTCGCACCCGCGCGGCCTTTCGAGCCCAAAGCGGACCTTTCGTGGACATGGACGCCGGATACCACCCCGTCGTCCAAATCCTCCAATCCCACCATATCTTGCATAAATCACAGGTCCGACCCGCAAACCCTTGGCCTGTTGCGGGCGATGTGGTAGATCGCGCTCGCCGCTTCCGATCGCCACACCAGACCCGCCCGTAGCCCGCCAAAAGGCTGCGGCGGTGGAGATATTCGCAAGATGACCTTCGCCAAAACCGCCTCCGCGCCCGATTCGTTTTTCACCGCCTCGCTCGAGCAGGCTGACCCGGAAATCGCAGCCGCCATCAAGGGAGAGCTCGGCCGCCAGCGCCACGAGGTCGAGCTGATCGCCTCCGAGAACATCGTCAGCCGTGCCGTGCTGGAAGCGCAGGGTTCGGTGATGACCAACAAATACGCGGAAGGCTATCCGGGCGCGCGCTACTACGGCGGTTGTGAGTGGGTCGACGTCGCCGAGAACCTCGCGATCGATCGTGCCAAGAAGCTGTTCGGCGCCAACTTCGCCAACGTGCAGCCGAACTCCGGCAGCCAGATGAACCAGGCGGTGTTTCTGGCGCTGCTTCAGCCCGGCGACACCTTCATGGGCCTCGATCTCGCGGCCGGCGGCCATCTCACCCACGGCTCCCCGGTCAACATGAGCGGCAAGTGGTTCAAGGCCGCGCACTACACCGTGCGCCGCGAGGACCAGATCATCGACATGGACGCGGTCGCCAAGCAGGCCGAGGAGGTCAAGCCGAAGCTGATCGTGGCCGGCGGCTCGGCTTATTCGCGCGCCTGGGACTTCAAGCGCTTCCGCGAGATCGCGGACAGCGTCGGCGCGTATCTCCTGGTCGACATGGCGCACTTCGCCGGTCTCGTCGCCGGCGGCGTGCATGCCTCGCCCGTGCCTCACGCGCACATCACCACCACCACGACCCACAAGTCGCTGCGCGGTCCGCGTGGCGGCCTGATGCTGTGGAATGATGAGGCGCTGACCAAGAAATTCAACTCGGCGATCTTCCCGGGCCTGCAGGGCGGCCCACTGATGCATGTAATCGCGGCCAAGGCGGTCGCCTTCGCCGAGGCGCTGCGGCCGGACTTCAAGGTCTATGCCAAGAACGTCGTCGAGAACGCCAAGGCTCTGGCGGAGGCGATGAAGGGCCACGGGTTCGACATTGTCTCGGGCGGCACCGATAATCATCTGATGCTGGTTGACCTCCGGCCGAAGGGCCTGAAGGGCAACGCCTCGGAGAAGGCGCTGGTTCGCGCCGCCATCACTTGCAACAAGAACGGCATTCCGTTCGATCCCGAGTCACCGTTCGTCACCTCCGGTATTCGTCTGGGCACGCCGGCTGCGACCACCCGCGGCTTTGGTGTCGCTGAATTCCAGCAGGTCGGCGGCATGATCGCCGAAGTCCTCAACGCGATCGCGCAGTCCGACGACGGCAAGGCGCCGCTGGTGGAAGCCGCGATCAAGGAACGGGTCAAGGTGCTCACCGACCGTTTCCCGATCTATCAGTAAGGCTCAAGAAAAACCGGTCAAGGTCAACGGATGCGCTGCCCGAACTGCAACAGTCTCGATACGCAGGTGAAGGACTCGCGTCCGACCGAGGACTCTTCCGTGATACGCAGGCGGCGCGTGTGCGTCGCCTGCAATTTCCGCTTCACCACCTTCGAGCGCGTGCAGCTGCGCGAGCTCACGGTGATCAAGCGCAACGGCCGCCGCGTGCCGTTTGACCGCGACAAGCTGATGCGCTCGGTGTCGATCAGCTTGCGCAAGCGGCAGGTCGAGCCGGAACGGGTGGAGAAGATGGTCTCCACCATCGTGCGCGAGCTCGAGACGGGGGGCGAGGCTGAAATCTCCTCGGAGGTGATCGGCGAGACCGTGATGGAGCATCTGCGCACGCTCGACGACGTCGCCTATGTCCGCTTCGCCTCGGTCTACCGCAATTTCCGCGAGGCCAAGGATTTCGCCGACGTGCTCGGCGAGCTCTCCGGCGAGGAGGAAGCGCGGCTCGCCGCGATCCGCAAATGATCTTCCGCATCCTGGAGGATCAATTCGCGCAGAAGGCGCGCGAGTCCAGGGATGCCGACCGGCGCTTCATGGAGCTTGCGCTGGCGCTCGGCCGGCGCGGGCAGGGAAGTACCTGGCCCAATCCCGCCGTCGGCGCCGTCATCGTCAAGGACGGCGTGATCGTCGGCCGCGGTTGGACCCAACCTGGCGGACGGCCGCATGGCGAGCCTGAAGCGCTGCGGCGCGCAGGCGAGGCCGCGCGAGGCGCCACGCTCTACGTCACGCTGGAGCCGTGCTCGCATTTCGGCAAGTCGCCACCGTGCGCGGACGCCGTGATCGCCGCCGGCATCAAACGCGTGGTGGCCGCGATCGAGGATCCCAATCCGGAAGTCGCCGGTCAGGGCCACGCACGCCTGCGCGCCGCCGGCATCATGGTGGATGTGGGTCTGTGCGCGCGCGAAGCCGCCTTCGATCACGCCGGGCATTTCCGTCGCATCAGGGATCGCCGCCCGCATGTGATCCTGAAGCTCGCGGTCTCGCCCGACGGCAAGATCGGCGCGGCCGGCGGCAAGCCGGTCGCGATCACCGGCGAGGCGGCGCGCAACCGGGTGCATCTCCTCCGCGCGCAAAGCGACGCCATCCTAGTCGGCATCGGCACCGTGCTGGCGGACGATCCGCAGCTCGACTGCCGCCTGTCGGGCATGGCGGTGCGCTCGCCGGTGCGGGTGGTGCTCGACCAGAATCTGCGTATTCCCGGCGCAAGCAGGCTCGTGGGCTCCGCGCGCGAGATTCCGCTATGGGTGGTGGGTTCTGAACTCGCGGAGGCCGCGGCCGCCACGCGGCTCGGTGCGGCCGGTGCGCAGGTGATCCGCGTGCCGCCCGGCAATGCCTCGGGACTCGATCTTGCGGCCGTGCTGCATGCATTGGCCGGCAAGGGCATCACGCGGCTGGTGATCGAGGGCGGCAGCCGCGTCGCGGCGTCCTTCATCGCCGCGGACCTCGTTGACGAGATCTGGCTGTTCCACGGCGCGGAAGCGGTGGGCGCCGACGGGGTGGATGCGCTCGCTGCATTGCCCCTGTCGAAAATCACGCAGTCGCAGGCCTACAAGGTTCATGCTAGCGAGACCTTCGATCAGGATACTCTCACCATCTACGAGCGCGCGTGATGTTCACCGGCATTGTCACCGATATCGGCGAGATCGTCGGCTTCACGCCGACGGCGCAGGGCCAGTTGCACCGGCTGCGCATCGCCTGCCGCTACGAGCAGACCACCATTGCGGACGGCGCCTCGATCGCCTGCAACGGCGTCTGCCTGACGGTGGTTGCTTCCGGCGTCGAAGGCGGCAAGGACTCTGCTCAAAGGACCTGGTTCGACGTCGATGCCGCGGCCGAGACGTTGGCGCTGACGACCGCAAAGCATTGGAGGGTCGGCACCAGGCTCAATCTCGAGCGTGCGCTCAAGATCGGCGACGAGCTTGGCGGGCATATCGTCGCCGGCCATGCCGATGGCATCGCGACCCTCGTCAGCCGCGAGGACCTGCCCGACATGGCGCGGTTCGAGCTCTCCACGACGCGGGAGCTGGCGCGGTTCATCGCGACCAAGGGCTCGATCACGCTCGACGGCGTCTCGCTGACGGTTAATACGGTGAAGGACGTGACCTTTTCGGTGCTGATCATCCCGCACACCCTGACGGTCACGACGATCGGCGGCTGGAAGGCGGGAGATGAGGTCAATATCGAGGTCGATCTGATGGCCCGCTACGCGGCGCGGCTGACGGAAATGAAGTGACGGCGTCTTTAAACTTGGCTTACCCGCTGGTGGCGACTACATAGCGCCAACCCCTGTGGAACGGATTTGACGATGGCAGACGCGCGGCGCGCACCCCTGAAGGACCAGACCGACGTTTCCGGCGCACGCGCGCTGATCGTCGAGGCGCGGTTCTATGACGATCTCCAGGACGCGATGCTCGAAGGCGCGGTGGCCGAGCTGAAGGCGGCCGGTCTGACCCACGACGTCATCACGGTTCCCGGTGCACTGGAGATTCCTGCGGCGATCGCCATCGCGGTTGACGCCGCGGCGACCAATGGCAAGCCCTATGATGCCGCGATCGCGCTCGGCTGCGTGATCCGTGGCGACACCATCCATTTCGAGATCGTCTCGCAGGAATCCTCGCGCGCGCTGATGGACCTGGCGGTGGCGCGAAAGCTGCCGCTCGGCAACGGCATCCTCACCGTCAACACCGAGGCGCAGGCCTGGGCGCGGGCGCGCGCCAGCGAGCTGAACAAGGGCGGCGATGCCGCGCGGGCCGCGATTGCGATGCTGCGCATAAAGCGCCGGCTGGCGCGGGCTTGATCATGGCCGATAACAACAAGAAGCCGCCGGCCGGCACGGAGAAGAAGGCGAACCGGCGCGGTGCGGCGCGGCTCGCAGCCGTGCAGGCGCTGTACCAGATGGATATCGGCGGTGCCGGCATCAACGACATTTTTGCCGAGTTCGAGAGCCACTGGCTCGGCAACGAGGTCGAGGGCGACACATATCTCCCGGCGGAAGCGGCGTTCTTCCGCGACGTCGTCTCCGGCGTCGTGCGCGACCAGAAGAAACTCGATCCGCTGATCGACGAGGCGCTGTCGAAGGGCTGGCCATTGAAGCGCATCGAAGCGATCCTGCGCGCGGTGCTGCGGGCAGGGGCCTACGAATTGGAACACCGCAAGGACGTGCCGGGCCGCGTCGTCGTGTCCGAATATGTCGACGTCGCCAATGCCTTCGTCGACCGCGAGGAGACCGGCATGGTCAACGCGGTGCTCGACCAGATCGGCCGCCAGTTTCGCGGTGACGAGTTCGGGCGGGGGTGAATTGAGGCGCAGGGCGGTGAATTGATGCGATGTGGCTGCCCCATATTCCGCCGTCATCACCCGCGAAGGCGGGTGATCCAGTACGCCGCGGCCTATCGATGTCACACGATCGTCTCTGGAATACTGGATCGCCCGGTCAAGCCCGGCGATGACAGCGAAGTGTGTGGCTGACGCTGATGACAAACCCGCACAATCCCTCCGCCGAAGACTCCCTCATCGCGCGCTATTTCAAGCCGCTGGCGACTGATCCCGGCGCCTTGGGGCTGGTGGACGATGCCGCCATCCTGCAGGCGCTCGGCAGCGACATCGTCGTCACCACCGACGCGGTGGTCGAGGGCGTGCATTATCTTGCCACCGATCCTCCCGATACCATCGCGCGCAAGGCGCTGCGGGTGAACCTGTCCGATCTCGCCGCCAAGGGGGCCGTGCCGGCCGGCTTCGTGCTGACATTGGCGCTGCGCAGCAAGGAAGACGCTTGGCTCAGGCCGTTCGCGGACGCGCTCGGCGAGGATGCGAAAACCTTCGTCTGTCCGCTGCTCGGCGGCGACACGGTGTCGACGCCGGGGCCGCAGATGATCTCGATTACCGCCTTTGGCCGCGTGCCGCAGGGGCGGATGGTCGGCCGCACCGGCGCCCAACCGGGCGACCGTATCCTGGTGACGGGGACGATCGGCGACGCCGCGCTTGGCCTTGACGTGCTCAAGGGCGGCGCGGTCGCGAATGCGCTGGCCTCCGATCCGCACGCGCGCGAGACGCTGATCTCGCGCTATCGCGTGCCGCAGCCGCGCAATGCTCTCGCGCAGTCCGTGCGTGACCATGCGACGGCTGCGATGGATGTCTCCGACGGCCTTGCTGGAGATCTGACCAAGCTCTGTGCGGCATCAGGCGTCTCGGCCACGATCGACGTGACGAGCGTGCCGCTCTCGGCCGCTGCCGCCGGCCTGATCGCAGGCAAGGTCGTTTCCGTCGAGACGCTGCTGGCCGGAGGGGACGATTACGAGGTGCTGTTCACCGCTCCGCCAGCGCAAGCCAACGCGCTGATTGCCTTGGGGCGTGCGGCAGGCCTTGCCGTCACGGCCATCGGCACGATCGTCGCGGGCCATGAGCGGCCGCGCTTCCTGGACGGGCAGGGCCAGGAGCTGGTCTTGAAGCGGCTCTCCTACAGCCACTTCTAGGAATTGCTCCAAACCGGCGTCCCGGCTGCCAAGACAGGCTAAATACCTGCCGAGATCGGCTTTTCGGCCTTATCTGGCGTTGCACCCTCAATTTGATTTTGGCAAGGTCGTGACCGACTAAGGCCGCGCCTTCGGGCAAGGAGCGGCCTTCTTCAAAATCAAGGCGCCGCACCGCACGACGGAAAACAAAAGGCGCCGGGGGTACGTTCATCAAGGATCTGAGGCAAAAAATCACATGACAGCATTATGGTTGATTGTGCTCTGCGGAGTGCTTTCCGTCGTCTACGCGATCTGGGCGACGTCTTCGGTGTTGAGCGCGGATGCGGGGTCTCCGCGCATGCAGGAAATCGCGGCAGCGGTGCGCGAAGGCGCCCAGGCCTACCTGCGGCGTCAATACACCACGATCGGGATGGTCGGCATCGTCATCTTCGTGCTGCTTGCCTATTTCCTGGGACTCTACGTCGCGATCGGTTTTGCCATCGGCGCGATCCTGTCGGGGGCGGCCGGCTTCATCGGCATGAACGTCTCGGTCCGCGCCAATGTGCGCACCGCCCAGGCGGCGACCACGTCGCTCGCGGGTGGTCTCGAGCTCGCCTTCAAGGCGGGCGCCATCACCGGCATGCTGGTGGCGGGTCTCGCGCTGCTTGGCGTGACCCTCTATTTCGGCTTCCTGGTCCATTCGCTGAAGCTTGCGCCTGACAGCCGCGTCGTCATCGACGCCATGGTGGCGCTCGGCTTCGGCGCCTCGCTGATCTCGATCTTCGCTCGTCTCGGCGGCGGCATCTTCACCAAGGGTGCGGACGTCGGCGGCGACCTCGTCGGCAAGGTCGAGGCCGGCATCCCCGAGGACGATCCGCGCAACCCGGCCACCATCGCCGACAACGTGGGCGACAATGTCGGCGACTGCGCCGGCATGGCCGCCGACCTGTTCGAAACCTATGCGGTGACCGCGGTCGCCACCATGGTCCTGGCGGCGATCTTCTTCGCCAAGACGCCGATCCTCGCCGACATGATGACGTTGCCGCTCGCCATCGGCGGCATCTGCATCATCACCTCGATTATCGGCACCTTCTTCGTGAAGCTCGGGCCGAGCCAGTCGATCATGGGCGCGCTTTACAAGGGTCTGATCGCAACCGGCGTCCTCTCGCTGGTCGGCATCGCCGGTGTGATCCATTACCTGATCGGCTTCGGCAAGCTCGCCGGCGTCGACTATACCGGCATGGCGCTGTTCGAGTGCGGCGTGGTCGGCCTTGCCGTCACCGCGCTGATCATCTGGATCACCGAATACTACACCGGCACCGACTATCGTCCGGTGAAGTCGATCGCCCAGGCCTCGGTGACCGGCCACGGCACCAACGTGATCCAGGGCCTCGCCATCTCGATGGAAGCGACCGCGCTGCCCGCGATCGTCATCATCGCCGGCATCCTGGTCACCCACAGCCTCGCCGGCCTGTTCGGCATCGCGATCGCGACCGCCACGATGCTGGCGCTCGCCGGCATGGTCGTCGCGCTCGACGCGTTCGGTCCGGTGACCGACAACGCCGGCGGTATTGCCGAGATGGCGGGCCTGCCGAAGGAGGTTCGCAAGTCGACCGACGCGCTCGATGCAGTCGGCAACACCACCAAGGCGGTGACCAAGGGCTACGCGATCGGCTCCGCCGGTCTCGGCGCCCTGGTGCTGTTCGCGGCCTACAACGAGGATCTCAAGTTCTTCATTGCGGACTCCGCGCACCACGCCTACTTCGCCGGCGTCAAACCGGACTTCTCGCTCAACAATCCCTACGTCGTGGTAGGCCTGTTGTTCGGCGGTCTCTTGCCGTATCTGTTCGGCGCGATGGGCATGACCGCCGTGGGCCGCGCGGCGAGCGCGATCGTCGAGGAGGTCCGCCGACAATTCCGCGAGAAGCCGGGCATTATGCAAGGCACCGACAAGCCGGATTACGGCAAGGCGGTCGACCTTCTGACCAAAGCGGCGATCAAGGAAATGATCATCCCCTCGCTGCTTCCGGTGCTGTCACCGATCTTCGTCTACTTCGTGATCTATGCGATCGCGGGGGGCGGGGCGGCCGGCAAGTCGGCGGCGTTCTCGGCGGTGGGCGCGATGCTGCTCGGCGTGATCGTGACGGGCCTGTTCGTCGCGATCTCGATGACCTCGGGCGGGGGCGCCTGGGACAACGCCAAGAAGTACATCGAAGACGGTCATTTCGGCGGCAAGGGCAGTGACGCCCACAAGGCGGCCGTGACCGGCGACACCGTCGGCGATCCCTACAAGGACACGGCCGGCCCGGCGGTGAACCCGATGATCAAGATCACCAACATCGTGGCGTTGCTGCTGCTGGCAGTCCTGGCGCACTGAGGTAGACGTTGCTGAACGAAGACCCCGCGGCGCAGGCCTGCGGGGTCTTTCTTTGCGTGTGTGCTGCCGGAGGCCGGCGCATCATCTGAACATGAAACCCGCCCGGCGGGACGCGGAACGCAACAATCCGGTCATCAGAGCGATCCATCGATGCCGAGGGCGTAAGCCGCCCGAAAATGTGCACCCTACGCGTGCGCACATTTAGGGTTGCTTAACCGGCCGAGTTCTAGAAATACGAGAGACTGTCAGCGACATCTTAGGGAGCTCCGCAGCACGCGTGTGGTGCTCCGCGCGCGGCGCGCTCTCGACATGCTCAGGGTTCGCTGCCTGCCGTCCGCGAGAGGGAGGTTCCGTTGCCTGCACGGCCTGTGAACGAGATTGAGCGGGCATTGATGGCGCATCCGGGCGTGGCGGATGCTTTCCTCAGCGCCGAGCCTGGCCACGGCGGTCAGTCCGAGGTCGCTTTCGTCGCAATTGACCCCGATCATCTGAGCGCCGGCAAGGCGAAGCGTCTCCAGGCCGAGTCGGATCGCAGAGTTGCGCAATGGCGTCGCGCTTTCGATCAAGCATATCGCCATGACGCCGACGGTGTTGTGCCGTCATTCGTCGGTTGGACCAGCAACTTCACCAACAGGCCCATTCCCGAACCCGATATGGTCGATTGGCTCGATCATACGATCCTGCAAATTCGTGCTCTTGGCGCAAGGCGGGTGTTGGAGATCGGGTGCGGCGTCGGCTTGCTCGTCGAAAAGCTTGCGCCCGGCTGTGACGTATATTGCGGGACCGACCTCTCGCCGGTGGCCGTTCAGCGGCTGCGTGCGTTCGCGCAGTCGAAGCCCGAGCTTCGGCATGTCGAGTTTCTAGAGCGGGAAGCCGCCGATTTGAGCGGCTTGCCGCTGAATTCGTTCGATGCAGTGGTGCTCAATTCGGTCGTGCAATACTTTCCCGGCATCGAATACCTGCACTTAGTCTTGGAGCAAGCCGCAGGCCTGGTGGCTCCTGGGGGGCACATCTTCGTCGGCGACGTTCGTAACCTCGAGCTCCTGCCGGTCTTCCATCGCGAAGTTCAATCCGCGAAAGTTTCGGGAGCCACGGATGCCGCGCTCGCGCGAAAGATCTTCCTGTCGATCGCCCAGGAGCGCGAGTTGGTGATCGACCCCCGCTACTTTCAGGGTATTTTCGGATCCATCCCGCGGATATCGGGTGCGGAAATCCTGCTCAAGCGCGGATCAAGCTACGAACTGACCCGCTATCGCTACGACGTGGTGCTGCGTGTCGATCGCGAAGCTGCTTCAGCTGACAGCGAGAACAGCAGCCTCGTGCCGGACATGAAGCAAGGGGAAAGTGAGGGCAGGCCGCTGGCGACCGATCCGATGGCCGCCGCGTTCCTTCAGCATCTCGGCATGGAGCTCGGGGACGTGTTGCAGGCCCAGTTTCCGGAGGCGAAATTGCCGGCGGCCGTGATCGCGCTCAACCAGCGAGATTTTGCCGAGATCGTACAGGCCTCGTCGAACGCGCCGGGCGATCGCGGCGACAATGAATTGGTCGAGGCGTCGGTATGACCGCCCATAATCTGGCGCTGCATTTCGAAGAGACCGTTGCGTCCTCGCCGGACGCCGTCGCCCTGTTGTGCGAAGGCGACAGCTTTGCCTTTTCGGAGCTCAACCGGTTGGCAAACCGGTTGGCGCGTTGGTTGACATCGCGGGGCGTCAACAAGGGCGCCGTGGTGTGCCTTGAATTGCCGAAAATCGCCGAGGCCTATGCGCTCGCGATCGCCTGCATCAAGATCGGAGCACCCTGTGTCTTCCTCGATCCTGCGGCCCCCGAGGAACGTGCCCGGCTGATGCTGGAGCGATGCCGGCCCGCGCTGATCGTCAGCGTGCGCGAGGGAGCTGGGCCGCGGACATTGATCGGCGATGCAATTGCCCGGGCTGCCTTGCATCATGCCCTGTCGCAGCTTGAAGACGACAATCTGCCGCTGACATCCCTGATCACCGGGGCCGATCCGGCCTATGTCATGTTCACCTCGGGATCGACGGGCGAACCGAAGGGCGTGGTCATCCCCCATCAAGGGGTGCTTCACCTGATCGCCTGGGCGAAGAGCGATCTTGGAATTGGACCCGGTGACCGGCTGACGAATGTCAACCCGATCTATTTCGACAATTCGGTCTTCGACATCTATGCCGGCTTCCTGAACGGAGCGGCGGTCGTCGCGCTGGACGCGCAGAAGGGGCGGCCCCCTGCAGAGCTGGTGTCGGAGATCACCAAGCATCAGTGCACGTTCTTCTTCGCCGTGCCGACCCTCTTCATGTTCCTGGACTCCATGCACCTTCTGAGCCCGAATTGGCTGCCGAGCGTCAGCCGGTTCATGTTCGGCGGTGAAGGGTTTCCGCTGGCCCGGCTTCGTCGGTTCCACGACGCGTTTGCCGGCACGGCGAAGCTGATCAATTGCTACGGCCCGACCGAGACGAGCTGCATTTGCAGCGGTTTCGAGATCGTCGAATCCGTTTTTGAGACCAAGGACGGGTTGGCGCCACTGGGGCGGCTCAATCCCAATTTCAGCTACCGGATCCTGGACGAAGAGATGAAGCCGGCGCTTGCGGGCACTGCCGGCGAGTTGTGGCTGGGAGGCCCTGGGGTAGGGCTCGGCTACATCAACAACCCGCAAGAGACCGCCCGCCGTTTCTGTCAGGACCCTCTGATCGACGGCTATCGGTCGATCCTCTATCGGAGCGGCGACCTCGTGGAGGCCGACCTTGAAACCGGCGTCCTGCGTTTCCGCGGTCGCGCGGATAATCAGGTCAAGCTTCGGGGGTATCGGGTCGAGCTGGAGGAGATCGACCACGCGCTGATGGCGTGCAGGGGAATAACCCGTGCGCTCGCCGTGGTGCAGCACGACGCCAGTGGCGCCAGTCGGCTGCTGGCCGCGTATTCGGGTGCAAGAATGGCGGAAAGCGATCTGCGCCAGCACTGCACTGCGCACCTTCCCGCCTACATGGTGCCGGGCCGGTTCATCTGGATGGAAGACATTCCCGTCAATGCCAATGGCAAGGCGGACCGGCGCTCGGTAGCGTCACTGCTCGGCGAAGCTGTTGCAAGGGCCTCGTAGATGCAACAGCTCGTAGTAATCGCGCGCGTTGTCCGATGAGTGTTGAAAGCCAGCCCTACGGCTACGCGCCATCGGGTCTTCCTGCGAAGCCGTCGTGGCGGTTGATCCCCAAGATCGATCGGCACCCGAGGCTCGTGGCGGGGGTCCAGGACATCGGTGGCCGCGTGCTGCTCTGCTGCGCGGTCGGACTGCTCGCGGTTTTGTTTCGGCAGATAGGTATCGATTTTTCAGCGGCGGGACTCGCGCTGGTGTGCGCCTATGCCGGCCGGTACCGGCGCGTCCTGATCCTGCTCGCAACCTTGTTGCTGCTCTATCACAGCGGCTTCCTGATCGACCGCGGTTTTCTCGAACGGCTGACGATCGACGAAGGCGTCGGCGACCGGATCCATCAGCCGCTGCTGGAAGCGGTCATGCTGGTCGTCGTGTTTGCGCTGTTCGCGGGCCTGCTGATCATGCAGGGGCCAGGGACGGTGGTCTTCCGCCGCCCGACGCTCAGCCTGTTGCTGGCGTTCCTGGCACTCGTCGCGCTGACGCAGGCCACGATGATGGCCGGCCTGCCGCGTGTTCTGCTGTGGTCGTTTCTGATGACGTTCCAGCCCTATTTGTGGTTTCTTGCCTATGGTTTGGCCGATGCGGGCAGGAAGCGATCTCCGGTGTGGCGGCACCTGAGCGTTTTCCACCCCTTCTGGGGATCGTCGCTGACGCCGTTCGGGAAGGGGCTGTCTTATCTCGACCGCTTCGAGGCCAAGACACCCGAGGAGCTTGCAGTGACGCAGCTCAAGGGCGTCAAGCTTGCGGTCTGGATCCTTGTGCTCGCCATCGTCAGAGTCTGTCTCGTCGAGATCGTCCACGGGCGTTTGCAGCTTCCAATGTTCGACGACAACCTGCTGCAATATCTCGTGGGCCATCCCTGGCCGCGTTTCGTCGGATGGGCGAGCCTCGTCAGCTTCTTCGTCGAGGACTTGCTGAGCATGACCGTGTTCGGCGGCGTCATCATCGCCACGGCGCGACTTGCCGGCTTTCGCCTGCTGCGCAACACCTACCGGCCTCTGGAGTCAACGACGCTCGCGGAATTCTGGAATCGCTACTATTTCTATTACAAAGAACTGCTCGTCGACCATTTCTTCTACCCCACCTTTGTTCGCTGCCTCCGCGGCCATCGCCGGCTTCGCATGTTCTTCGCCACCTTTGCCGCGGCCTGTGTCGGCAATTTGCTGTTTCACTTCATCCGAGATATTCATTTCGTCGGCGAAATGGGCCTTTGGCGGGCCGTGGTCGGTCAGCAATCGCACGCGTTCTACACGTTTGTCCTGGCCATCAGCGTCGGGCTCTCGCAGATGCGCCGCGCCCCACAACTGGCGCCGCGAGGATGGCTGCGTGGCCGCTTGCTGCCTTGCCTGTGGGTGTCGAGCTTCTTTTGTCTCATTCACGTCTTCGATGCGCCGCTCGACCGCGAGCATTCGCTCGGGCAACGCGCCGAATTCCTGTTCTATCTCCTGGGAGTCTCGACATGACCACGAATGAAGTCAGATCGCAGATGCGACGCTACATCGTGCAGCGGCTGCTGATGAAGGGCGACAGCGCGCCGCTTGGTGACGATGATCTGCTGTTCACCAGCGGCCGCCTCGATTCGCTCGACGCGGTCGAGCTGATCATGAGCATTGAGACCGACCACGGGATCAACTTCTCCGACATCGGCTTCGATTTGACGCGCCTGGACTCGATTTCGGCGATTGCCGCTTTGGTGGGACAGCCGTCGGCCGAGCTTGCGTAGCAACCGATGTGTCGCCACGCGCTCACCGCGAAAGCGCGGCCCGGCGCTGCATGTTGGGCCGCGTCCGCGGATGCGAAAGCTACTGCACGTCCATCTGCAGCCCTTCCTTCTGGATGATGCCGGCGAACTTCTTCGTCTCGGCGTCCACGAAGGCGGCAAACTGGTCGGGCGTGCCGTAGTCGGCGCGGGCCCCCATGGCCAGGATGTTCTTCTTGATGTCGTCGCGCTCGAGCATCGCCTTCACTTGAAGGTTGAGCGCTTCGAGAACGGCGGGCTGCACACCCTTCGGCAGGAACACCGAGAACCACGACGAGACGTCGAAAGCCGCAAGCTCCGGCGCGCTCTCGCGCATGGTCGGTAGGTTCGGCGCGAGGTCGCTGCGCTCCGTCGTGGTGACGCAGAGGCCGGTGAGGGTGCCGTTCTGTACCTGCGGCAGGCTCGGATAGAGGTTGTCGAACAGGATCTGGATGTCGCCGGCGAGCGCCGCCTGGAGCGCGGGACCGGCGCCGCGGAACGGGATGTGCGTCATCTTCAGCCCGGTGAGCTGCAGGAACCAGGCGCCGGTGAGGTGAGGGCTCTGGCCGACGCCTGAGGAGGCGTAGCTGAGCTTGTCCGGATTGGCCTTTAGATAGGCGACCAGCTCGGCGATCGACTTGATGCCGGTCTTGGGATGCGCCGAGACGATGTTCGGGATCCGGATCATGTTGGAGACCGGCTGGAGCTGGTCCGGCTTGTAGGTGAGGTTCTTGAAAATGCTGTAGGCGATCGCGTTCGGGCCGGGATTGCCGATCAGGATGGTGTGGCCGTCCGGCTTGGCGCGGACCACCTCGGCCGTGCCGATCGTACCGCCGCCGCCGGACCGGTTTTCCACCACGGCCGATTGGCCCCAGGCGGCCTGCAGATGCGCCGCCAGAAGCCGACCCATCACGTCGGTCGAACCGCCGGCGGCAGCCGGCACGACGAGGCGGACGTTTTCGGTCGGCTTCCAGTCCGCCAAGCTCGATCGCGGCAGGATCGCTGCGGCCGAGATAGCGGCAGCGCCAGTGAGCACGCGACGGCGGGACAGCAATTGATTGGGCACGAATCCACTCCCTGCATCTTATTTTGCAGGAGCGTATGGAAGCGTATGCGCAACGGCAAGCCGCACGAAGCCGCAGGCTGAAGGCTCAGTTAAAGCTGAGCAGCTTGAAGATCGGCGTGAGGTAGCTCATCTCCTGGCCCGAGGTCGGCGTCGTCCGGCTGATGAAATCGAAGATCTTGCCGTCCTGGAGACCGTAATTCGCAAGCCGGCGCACACGCCGGTTCTTGTCGAAATAGACCGCGATGACGCGCTGGTCGACCACCCTCTGGTTCATGAAGGCGACAATGCGCTCGGAGCGCTGGGAGATGTAATAGAACACCTCGCCGTCGAGGGTTGCGACGGTGGAGGGGGTGCCCATCACGATCAGCACCTGGTCCTGGCTCGCACCGATCGGGATCTGCTCCAGTGCGCCGGGCGGCAGGATGTAACCCTTCTGGAACTGCTCGCCGGTGCAGCCCGCAAGCGCGGCGCCAACCAGGGCCGCGGCCGCGAACAGGCGCAAGCCGCGCCAACGTGCATGAAGGCCGCGCGGCTTGTCTGCACGCAGGCTGGTCTGGTTCGTTATCGTCATAGCGGAACTGATTCCGTCCCCTTGCGTCGCGCGAGGCGCTGAAGTACCGGGCGGAGGCTCTGAATGCAACACGCGCGCGCCCGCTTGCGGAAACCACAATGCTTTGGCCGTTCAATCACTTCAGGAAACCCCGCCTAGCCTCGCCGGGCACCATTGAAGCCATCTATGGCATGATCGTGACGCAGGCGCGAGAACCCATATTTTACCGCGACTTGGGCGTGCCGGATACCGTTAACGGGCGTTTCGATCTGTTGCTGCTGCACCTCTGGCTGCTGCTGCGCCGCCTGCGCACGGTCCAGAGCGCCACCGAGCTGTCGCAGGCGCTGTTCGACCGCTTCTGCGAGGACATGGACGACAATCTGCGCGAGATGGGGATAGGCGACCAGACCGTGCCGAAGCGGATGCGGGCCTTCGGCGAGGCGTTTTATGGCCGGGTCCAGGCCTACGATCAGGCCATGGAAGGCGGCGGCGAGGCGCTGGCATCCGCGATCTGCAAGAATATCTTGAACGGGGCCGGCATGGACCAGGCGCAGCAGCTCGCGGCCTATGCCAGGGCGGCCGAGGCCAACCTCGCCCAGACCGGCGAGGCCGCACTGCTGGGTGCGTCCTTCAAGTTTCCTCCAGCGCTTCCTGAGGATGTCACGCCATGACCCGACCGATACCAGCATCCGGGCCCGATCCCTGGCGGGTGCCCGTCATCGTTGCACAGATCCCGGATACCGGCCTGCATCGCAAGCTCGAGGCCTCGGCCGCCGAGCGACAGGCTATGGCTGAGACGGCAGGCTTGCGCGAGGTTGTCTCGGTCCAGGCCGATTTCGATGTCGTGCCGAAAAGCGGCAACCGGATCCAGGTCACGGGGCACGTTCGCGCCCGGATCGGCCAGACCTGTGTGGTCACGCTTGATCCGATGGAGAGCGACATCGACGAGGAGGTGGACCTGATATTCGCCCCCGAGGCCGAGGTCCGCCGCTTGGCCGACCTGATGGAGGAGGGGCACGACGATCAGGAGCAGGTCGCCGACCCGCCGGAGGCGATCGTCAATGGCATCATCGACCTTGGGAGACTTGCCACCGATGCCCTGTTCCTGGCGGTCGATCCCTATCCGCGCAAGCCGGGGGTCGTGTTTGAGCCCGAGGTTATCGCTCCCGATCCGGAGGACCACCCCTTTGCGGTCCTGAAGGCACTTCAGGACGGGAAGAAAGACAAATAGGTGCCACCTTCTCCAGAGGACCGCTTCGGGACGGGGCGAGATGTTTGCGGCGGTGGTTTGAAAAGCTCGATTATCCGTTTGATTTTGATGTACTTCTTGTGAATTAGTCCGTCCGCAGCCCGATGCTCCCGAATGCAAAAGGCTGGGGGCAAGAGGTTGTTTCGGGATAACAAAACGCTATTGTCGCGCCCCGGTCCGGGTGCGGCGTGGCGCTTGACCGACCGCCATGTTCGTGGCGAACCCATTTGCGGCCCCGCTCGTTCAAGACCGCACCAGACCCAGGTTTCCAGGACTTTTATGCCAAGCAAGGTTCGCATCGCGCTTGACGCCATGGGGGGCGACGCCGGCGCCGCGGTGGTCATCCCAGGCGCCGCCATCTCGCTCCAAAGGCATCGCGAGATCGAATTCCTGCTGATCGGGGACCGCGCCAAGATCGAACCCGAGCTCGACCGCCACCCCACGCTGAAGGCGGCCTCGAAGATCATCCACACCGATGTCGCGGTCAGCGGCGAGGAAAAGCCGAGCCAGGCGCTGCGGCGCGGCCGCAGGACCTCGTCCATGTGGCTTGCCATCGATGCGGTGAAAAAGGGCGAGGCGGATGTTGCGGTCTCCGCCGGGAATACCGGGGCGCTGATGGCGATGTCGCGCTTCCACCTGCGCACGCTGCCGGGCATCGACCGTCCGGCCATCGCCGGCATGTGGCCGACCAGGCGCGGCGATTCCGTCGTCCTCGACCTCGGTGCCAGCATCGGCGGCGATACGCATCATCTGGTGTCGCTCGCCATCATGGGCGCGGCGATGGCCAGCGTGTTGTTCAACAAAAAGCGTCCCACGGTCGGCCTGCTCAATATCGGGGTCGAGGAGATCAAGGGGCATGAGGAGATTCGCGAGGCCGGCGAAATCCTGCGCGCCAGGAACCTGCCCGAGCTCGACTATCTCGGGTTCGTGGAGGGCGACGGCATCGGCAAGGGGGTGGCGGATGTCATCGTCACCGAGGGCTACAGCGGCAACATCGCGCTGAAGGCCGCGGAGGGAACCGCGCGGCAGATGGCGGAATTGCTCCGGGACGAGATGAAGCGGGGCTGGCTGTCAAAGCTCGGCTATCTCTTTGCGCGCAACGCCTTCCAGGCCCTGCGCAACAAGATGGATCCGAACAAATCCAACGGCGGCGTGTTGCTGGGGTTGAACGGGATCGTGGTCAAGAGCCATGGCGGAATCGCTGCCGAAGGCTTTGCCTATGCGATCGATGTTGGCTATGAGATGGTCAAATTCGATCTCCTCAACAAGATCAATCAGATGCTCAATCGCGAAGGTGGTGCACTCAGTTCCGTGCAGGCCGCGCAGGAGGCTGTTTCGTGACTCAAATTCGTTCGGTCGTGCTGGGCTGCGGCTCTTATTTGCCGGAGCAGGTGGTGACCAACGCCCAATTGGCGGCGCGCATTGACACGTCCGACGAGTGGATCGTGCAACGCACCGGCATTCGCGAGCGGCATATCGCGGCCGAGGGCGAGTTCACCTCGCATCTGGCGCTGAAGGCGGCGCAGGCTGCGCTCGCGGACGCTGGCGTGGACGCGCAGTCGATCGACCTGATCGTGCTCGCGACCTCGACGCCTGACAACACCTTCCCCGCAAGCGCGGTCGCCGTGCAGCACGGGCTCGGCATCAACCATGGCGCGGCCTTCGACCTTCAGGCGGTGTGCTCGGGCTTCGTGTTCGGGCTCGCCACCGCCGATAATTTCCTGCGCACCGGCGCCTTCAAGCGCGCGCTGGTGATCGGCGCGGAAACCTTCTCGCGCATCCTCGACTGGACCGATCGCGGCACCTGCGTGCTGTTCGGCGACGGTGCCGGCGCGGTGGTGCTGGAGGCGCAGGAGCAGCCGGGCAATGCCGCGACCGACCGCGGGATCGTGACCACGCATCTGCGCTCCGACGGCCGTCACAAGGCGAAGCTGTTCGTCGACGGCGGCCCGTCCTCGACCCAGACTGTCGGCCATCTGCGCATGGAGGGCCGCGAGGTCTTCAAGCACGCGGTCGGCATGATCACCGACGTGATCGTCGACGCCTTCAAGGCGACCGGGCTCAATGCCGACAGCATCGACTGGTTCGTGCCGCACCAGGCCAACAAGCGAATCATCGATGCGTCCGCGCACAAGCTCCATATCGCGCCGGAGAAGGTGGTGCTGACGGTGGACCTTCACGGCAACACCTCGGCGGCCTCGATCCCGCTGGCGCTGTCGGTGGCGCGCAAGGACGGCCGCATCAAGCGCGGCGACCTGGTTCTGCTCGAAGCCATGGGCGGCGGCTTCACCTGGGGCTCCGCGCTGGTGCGCTGGTAAGCCACACTCGGTAAAATTTTGCCCGAATCAGCGCGGATTATCGATGCGCCTGCATTGATGAGCGCTGTTGACCGCTGTATCGTAAGCTCATAATTTCAGACAACAATTGTTCGCCGTGATGTGGGGCAGGGCGATGACCGATCAAAGTAAAACCGTAACGCGTGTCGATCTGTGCGAAGCCGTCTACCAGAAGGTGGGGCTGTCGCGCACGGAATCGTCTGCCTTCGTGGAACTCGTGCTGAAGGAGATCACCGATTGCCTTGAGAAGGGCGAGACGGTGAAGCTGTCCTCGTTCGGCTCCTTCATGGTCCGCAAGAAGGGTCAGCGCATCGGTCGCAACCCGAAGACCGGCACCGAGGTGCCGATCTCGCCGCGCCGGGTCATGGTGTTCAAGCCGTCGGCGATCCTGAAGCAGCGGATCAACGCCCAGCACCGCACCAATGGCGACGCCAGCAAGGCGCAACCCGAGGCGTAATCCGCCCTCTGGATAAGGATTTGGCATTTGGACAAGGCGCCGGATGCGTTCCGAACCATCAGCGAAGTAGCGCAGGAACTCGACATTCCGCAGCACGTGCTGCGGTTCTGGGAGACCCGATTCTCCCAGATCAAGCCGATGAAGCGCAGCGGCGGCCGCCGCTATTACCGCCCCGACGACGTCGACCTGCTCAAGGGCATCCGCCGTCTGCTCTACGGGGAGGGCTACACCATCCGCGGGGTGCAGCGGATCCTGAAAGAGCACGGCGTCAAATCGGTGCAGGGCCTCGCCGACAGCGCGGCCGCGGTCTCGTTCGGCGCCATCGAGGACGCCGTCGGCGCCAGCCTGATGGAGCCCGAGGAGGAGACCGGCGTCCGCGGCGCCCGCGACAGCGACGATGACGACTACCAGGGCGAGGAGGAGGAGGGCATCGACTTCCGCTTCTCCGAGACCGATGACGAGGAAATCCTCACCACCTTCCGCAAGGGCGGCACCCCCGCCGCGCCCGCAGGCCCCAGCGCCATCGACCGGGAGCGCCTCGGACGGGTGCTCGCCGAGCTCATCGCCTGCCGCGAAATGCTGGATCAGGCATTGAAGGACGCCTGACGCCGGACTCCGTCGGCTTTGGGCCAGTTCCGAGGCCTTTCGGCGGAGACAGCAAAATGGTGTCACCTCGCCTTGCGCAAAGCGGCGATCCTAGCTAATGGAACGACGTTCGGAGCGTGGCGCAGCCCGGTTAGCGCACTAGTCTGGGAGACTAGGGGTCGGAGGTTCAAATCCTCTCGCTCCGACCAATAAAATCAAGGACTTAATCTGAGCGGGCCAAGGGCTTGGTTCGCCTCCGGGAAACCTCGGGGAAACTCTGCACTGGCCGCACGGAGGGCGAACCGTTTGGCAAAAGCACTGACCTGCGGAAGCAATTCGCCGCCCCTTTAGCGGCGCCTCCTCAAATTGCCGCACCGCCGCCGTCGTGGCCGGCTTGTAGGTTCGCATAGTCTCGTGTTGGTCTCCGTCGAGTTGGCCATCTTGGCTGTTCGGCGACAGAGCCGCCTCCTCTAGAGCAGGGCGGCGACTCCCGAATGGCAGCGTGTGCTGCCGAAGCTTCGCCAGCTCACAATCGCTGATCTCGGCAGCCTCGAAAGCGAGTGCATCGCGATCGACCGCGTCCCGAGCTTGAGAAGCCGTCTCGCGCTGGCATCCATCCAAAGCTCTTCGGATGCAGGTTAAGGTGATCGTGACCGCCCGGCCGGCTTGCGGCCGAACTCGGCTTGCACCCTATTTCCCCGTCGCGCCCGGCAGTCCGAGAGAACGATAGCGAACCGACGAAGACAGCCGGTCGTCCTCTAGGGATACCTACTCCCGAACTGGGGCCGCCATGGTGGTCGTCCTCGCCACAACCGCCGCGCTCGCCGCGGCCGCAGTGGCACTTCCGCAAATGTCGCCGAGCGTGCTGCTCCGATCGCACTGCTGCTTGCGACCGTCTTCGCTGACGCAACGAAGGATCAGCATCAGACCAACTCCACCACTTAAGGACTGAGCGCCACGCGGAATCCGTGCGTCGGATAGCGAACATTGGTGTCGTAGCCATCGCGGTTGGACGGCCGCACATATCTCGAATCGTTCTTCCAGGAGCCGGAGCGCAGGACGTGAGCGCTGCAGTCGCCGCTGCTCCATGCCGATCCGTCGCCGGGCGCGCCCTGATAGGTCTTGTGCCAGCAGTCCTCGACCCACTGATCGATACCGCCGCCCATGTCGTGGAGCCCGAACGGATTTGGCCTGAAGCTACCGACCTTCGCTGGCTGCTCGGCCACGAGATCACCGCAATCCTTGCAACCGGCCATGCCCGGCTGCAGCTTGTCGCCCCACCAATATTTGGTCTGCGTTCCGCCCCGCGCGGCATATTCCCATTCGGCTTCGCTCGGAAGCCGATACGTCTTCTTCGTCGCCTTGGCGAGATAGGCCGCATATTGCTGCGCGTCGGTCCAGCTCACATTGCTGATCGGCGCATCGTCTTTGCCGATGGCGGTGAAGCTGCACGCCTTTGCAGCGGCGCACTCGTTCCATTCCTGCACGGTCACCGGGTATTTTCCGATCGAGAACGGCTTGACCGTCACCTGATGGACGGGACGCTCGGTCGGGTCGTCATTGCTTCCCATCGCAAAGCTGTCGCCGCGAATGGCGACCATCTCGGGTTCGCGGACAGGAACTGTCGATGGACTTGGCACCGGAGCGGGCGAGGGAGGCGACGAAGCCAACGAGGGAGAAGGCTGCGGCGTCTGCGGCGCCGCTTCGCGCGGCGGACGCTGCGGGCTCGGCGATGCGGCCGAAGAAGGGGCGGGCAGGGTGGCCTGCTCGCTCACCTTGCCCGGCGCCTGCGCCAGCAGGTACCATAGCACGCCGGTGGCAATGACCAGCAACGTGAGGCTCAGGAGGAAGATCAAGATATTCTCGCGCCGGCCCTTGGTCCTGCCGACCGCATCTGCATCCGGCAGCACGCGATAGACGCGCACGGGATCGGTGATGTTCTTGACTTTACGGTCCCCCAGCGACTCGTAGCCGCACACGACCTTGTGCTTGATCTGCTCGTAGATCGCGCCGGAGATAAAGACCTGACCAGGCTCCGCAATGCCCTCGATGCGTGAGGCGATGTTGACGCCGTCGCCGTAGATATCGTCCGACTCAACGATGACGTCGCCCAGATTGACGCCAATCCGGTACTCGATCCGCGTATCCCTCGGAAGCGAGGCGTTGCGCCCGATGAGATTCTGCTGGATGACGATGCTGCATCGCACGGCCTCGACCGGACTGTCGAAAATCGCGATGAAGCCATCGCCCGTCGTCTTCACTAGGCTTCCATGATGCTCGATGATGCTGGGCTGGATGAGATCCCGCTCAATCCGCTTGACGCGGGCGTGCGTGCCCTCCTCGTCGGTCTGCATCAAGCGACTGTAGGATGCTATGTCACCGACAATGATCGCTGCGAGACGACGAGGCCCGACGCCATGTGAAGGGGGGCCACCGTTGTTCCCGGATCGGAAGTTGCGAATTTCGCCCATAGCGGGACCCACAAAACTGCAAGGCGACCCAGCATACAACCCATCAAAAGGATCGTCCGCGACGATATCACATCGATGAACGCACACAACATCGAAGCACTCGTCTGCATCGCCTTGCCGATTGAAATGCCATCCCAGATCACCTGCCCGTCGTCGACGCGGTCGCGGCCGATGACCCTCGTGCGTAGGGATAGGGCTTAGGGCCGGCGACCAGAGCGCGCCGATCCCCGACCTTCACATAACCTGCTCCATGGCTTTTGACGTTCGGCGTAATCTCCGCGGTCAATCAGTGGTGCAAGCAAACTGCCGCTACGCCGGCCTGCGTTATCGGCATCGATCTCTTGTCGGTGTGGCGCGCCGCAGCCCGCGTAACCGAGAACGGATTATCGGGCCGCGTTCGCTTACTGTTCGGCTTTGTTCACAACCCGAAAGCACTGATCCGGTTGTATTGCCCTGCGCGGAACACGCTGCCGATCTCGAAGTTAGGAGTCTCGTGACTAATCTAAGAAGGTAGACTGCCCCGCCGTCGGCTCCCAACACCGGCGGCGGGCTTTTTGTGAGTAGCGTTAGTGCCAAAGCGTACCCGAGCACCGGCCAAGAAGCCGCGAGCTTCCATGCCGGGCTTCATCAGGCCCCAGTTGGCGACACTGAAGATGAAAGCTCCTTCGGGGGCTCAGTGGATTCACGAAGTCAAATACGACGGCTACCGCATCCAGCTCCACATCGACGGCGACACCCGCAAAGCCTTTACCCGCAACGGCCATAACTGGGTCAACCGGTTCTCGGTCATTGCCGGCGCGTTCAACATCGAAGGGCAAGCCATTGTCGATGGTGAGGTGGTCGTCATTCACGAGGGGCGAACCAACTTCTCCGAGCTTCAGGCAGACCTTGGCAGAGGCGACCAGGACCGTCTGGTTTACTTCGCCTTCGATCTCCTGTGGCTGGACGGCAAGGATCTTCGCAGAATGGCTCAGCTTGCCCGTAAGGAGTTGCTGAAGCAGCTGATAGATGAGAACGGACTGGAAGCCCCCATCTTCTACAGCGAGCACCATGAAGGTGACGGGCAGGCGCTGTTCGAGGCCGCGAGCAAGCTGAACTACGAGGGCATCGTCTCGAAGCGGGTTGATGCGCCGTACCGGTCGGAGCGGGTTGAGGCCTGGCAGAAGATCAAGACGGTGCAGCGCGATAAATTCCCCGTTGTTGGATTCGTCAAAGACCCGTCCGGTGTCGCCGCGCTCTACCTCGGCAAGCAGGAAGGGAAAGAGCTGCGCTACATGGGGAAGGTCGGGACTGGCTGGAGCCGGACCAAATCGGCGGAGATCCGCAAGGCGCTTGATACGGTTGTCAGCCCGAAGCAAAAGCTCACTAAGCGCATCAAGAAACCGAAAGCCACCTGGGTTGAGCCAAAGTTTTTTGCGGACGTTGAATACCGGGACATCACCTCTGAAGGCCTGCTGCGGGCCAGTTCGTTCAAAGGGTTATCCAAGAAATAACTCATGTACATTTGGCGCCTCTGCATGCGGGCTAGCGATGCCTCCGCGTCAGCGACGAAGATGAGTTGCCGTTGAAGCGCCAACGATCCAAGCAGATGAGCTCTATTGAAGCCTCTCGCTATTGCTCGCTAAAGGCAGGACAAGCCCGCTGCCGGCCGAGAGCAGGGCTCCTGCTCAAGTGCTCCTATAACGCAGATTTAGCGATCAGCGCGGAGGCGCCAGCTCCATGCGCGGCGGTAGGAACAAGACGCAACATGTCAAGTTTTTCAGCATATGCAACCTCCCCAGACTAGGCCTCCGTCCTCCCGGAGGCCTTCCCTTTAGGAACACGCCCTTCTTACGGGCCTTGGCATTTGGGGAATGATCACTGCGCGACACTGAAGCTGGTCGCGCTTCTAGGATTACCTTGCAGTCCTCTCCCGTACCAGCGTTTTCATAGGTGAATCCGTCCACTCCATCAGGGCGCAGGGCGCGCCCTTCAGGAAGTCCGTCGCATAGAAGCGGCGCGCCCGGTAACGAGTGTCAGGACAGATATCGATCTTCGCGAGACTTCGGATTTTTTGGCCGATCGTAGTGTCGGTGCACCGCTGACGCGCTGCTCCGCTTCTTTGATCTGAGCTCGAAGTTCTTCCAATTGCGAGAGCTGAGAATTGAGTTCGTTCAACCGCTGGGCAAAAAGGAGTCCGCGAGAGCTCTTCATCAATGCCTCCAACACAAAACAATGAAAAGGCCAAAAAATAGTGCAGGCGCAACGTACGAGGGAAAGTAAGCGTGTATGACTTTAGCCCCGCAGTCTGTGCACTTTTATGAAACAGCGCACATTTTCAGCCGCATTGGACTTCGCACTTTGTCAGGTGCCGGTCCGCTTCCTCCGCGAAACGTGCGGGAATGCGGAAAGTTAGCACGACGCGAATATCATCGTTCGCCGAAAGTTGAGGCTACCTGCTCACATAGGAGGCAGGTCTAGCGTTCACTCCCTCAGGGTGTCGGCTCGCTCCCTTCAGGCGAACGGGTACAACGCGGCGAGGCGGTCCAGCGGCATCGCACGTTCGGCTGCGTTCAGGAGGCGGTTGCTTATGACGTGACTGACTTGCCAATCTGGGCGCTCAAACTGATCTCCCGCCCAAACTTGGGGGCAGGCATTACCCGATCGGTCGAGTACCCAAACAAAATAATAGTCGTCTTCCATGGCTAGGGCATTTTGGACCAAGGCCGCATCGTCCGTCCACTTCCTCAAGGAGAAGGGACGGGAGTGCTCAATGTACTCCGCTGGCCGTACCTTTCGAGATCGCGCGCGTCAAAGCCTCGAGGCGGACTGCGATGCTGCTCATCCGGCGCGCCGTGTGTTGAAGCGCTACAATGTCGGTCGGCCCCGCACCAGTCGCGAGATCGAGTTCGTTCTGCAGGTGCTGGAACTGCCTTGCACCGGCCCAGCTCGGCGAGAAGCATCGCGAATTCGTCCATTGGGGAAAGGCCCTTCAGTGCACGGGCTTTAGGATGAAGCCCACCATCCCTCGGGAAATGGCTCCAGCAAAGTCCACTCGACTTGGTTGTCGTTGTCAGGCGTACAGATAGCTCCTGCATTCCTGCTTGGAGGCGCGAGGCGACGTAAGCGGACAGACAGGGCGCGCGGTTTGCGACTGCGAAGGTGGCGCGTAGCAAGACGTCTCAAGCATAGCGGGGGCACACCGCGGGCGCATCGCTCAGCTTCTTCCACCAGATCTCGAAGATCCTCCAGCTCTGAGAGTTGAGAAGCGAGTTCGCTAAGTCGTTCGTAAAGGATTGCGCGAGAGCCTCGCATAATGTCCTCCCCAGCACAAAAAAGCACTATCAGGACGGCGTCAGAGCAAATAGCGCGAGCAGCAAAAACAGAAGACTATCATCGTACATCGGACTTCAATACGTCAGTCTTGCTGCCGTAGACAAACTAGCATGTGGCTATGGGGACCGTGAAGTGGTTCAACCCGACGAAGGGTTACGGGTTCATTCAACCTGACAACGGCGGCAAGGACGTCTTCGTCCATATCTCAGCGGTTGAGAAGGCTGGTTACACGTCCTTGGCAGAGGGAGCTAAGGTTAGCTTCGATGTCGTGAACAACCGCGGAAAAGACTCGGCTGAAAATCTACGGATGGGGTGAGCCCTCCAAACGCGCCGTGAAGTAGGCGCCAAACGAAAAGGCCGCAGCGGCGTACCACTGCGGCCAGCCGGGTAAAATGAAGCGTGAAATATTGATTCCAGCCCCGGCGAGATAAGCCTACAGCGACGGCACGAGTCCGCAATGTTGTCGATGTCACACTCGGGGAACAAGTCTTGCTGACGGAGGGAGGGCCCGCCGGGGCTGGATGGCGAGCCCTCAACCCCAAAGCCGCGAAGTTCTCCGGCGGCCTTAACGGATGCAGCAGTCTGCACATGATCGGCGCAGATGCGACCGTTAAACCATATCGCTTTTTGGCGGCTCGCTCAACGGACTCAGTATCACCTAGACCAGCGTCAATTTAGCGCTGATGCCCGAGGCCTATTCCGAGATTGAGCGCCTTCTGACGGAGCGCACCAACGGTGCGCTTGGTTGCCTTGGATATTTTGGCGACAGGCGTTCGCGCCTTTGAGTGCGCTTTAAGTTCCTTGATGTCATTCTTCGTCCACTCGCGGCGAACTACTTGTTTCTTTTTAGGCAAAGCGATGCTCCTTCGATGTTGAAGGCGCGTCTCTAACAACATAGGGCGCAGTTCGCAAGCCGCGCACTCACCCACTACGCGCAACGAAAATTTAAACGCGCCTTCACCGAAGGAGTGACGCGCATGTTCAGGGTTGTAGCTGCGGCGTTGTGGGACTCCAACTCATCGCGAAGTTGGAGTGGCAACCCATCCGCTTTTCCCTAAGAATAACCAATGCAAGGTAAGGCCAGGAATCTTTTGCACCAACAAAAGGCCGACGCTGTTTGGCAGGCCCCGTTCGAAATTGTTCCAGCGCTGCACTTCAATCCCGATCCGTTTACAAAACGCCGTCTGCGTCCCGGCAACGGCTTTTCGCACGACCTTGAGCCTTTCGGCGACGTTTTCGTTACTCAATGGATTTTCGGGCATTCCTTGGACGCCGCGGCGAGGGGAATCTGAAACTGTCTCAGGGTCGGTGCCGACTTGGTTCAAGAGATGAGCCACTGCAGCGCCAGTCTCAGGTACGAGAAAAAGTAGCGATAAACGAATAGGCCGAGGGGCGGCCATGCGATGATGCCGATGCCGAGTAGGATTATGATGCCTGAACCGATCAGCATCTCTTTGATTTCGCGGTGCATCGCGTCAGTTTAGGCAATTCTCCGCTATCCCGTCCATTCCCTTAGGGGCAGCGCAAATCCACACCCTTTAAGGGTACGTCGCCTCGACGGTTGCAAATCGTCCAGCTGGCGCGCGCGCAGCACGGCGCCGCACTGCTGAGGAAGGTTGTTGCCGCGGTGAACGATGCAAAGCCGGCGGCTGTTGTGCCGGGGGAGGACCCCCGGCTAACCAACCCATTGCGCGAAGGCGCGTCCGCTGGTGCGGCTTACTCGGCCTCGCTGCTTGCGGAAACGTTGTAACCGACCGTAGACGGCCTGGCGACTGCGACCCAACCGCTCGGCCAACTCGGCTGCAGTCATGCCCTCTGAGCTGCTGCCGGTTTGATGGACACCGGGTTAAGCTAATCCCACCTTGCGCTCGAACTCAACAGGGCTGAGGTAACCGATCGTCGAGTGACGTCGGGTCGTGTTGTAGAACCGCTCGATGTAATCGAACACATCTGCTCTGGCCTCGTTCCTGGTGCGATAGGTTTTGCGCTCGGTGCGTTCGGTTTTCAGCGACGAGAAGAAGCTCTCCATCGCCGCGTTGTCCCAGACGTTGCCGGACCGACTCATGCTGCAGACGATGCCGCTATCAGCCATCAAGCGCTGGAACTGCTCGCTGACGTACTGGCTGCCGCGATCGGAATGATGCATCAGGGCATCCGGCTTGCCGCGCCGCCAGACCGCCATCAACAGGGCGTCCGCAACCAACTGGGCGGTCATGCTGGCGTTCATCGACCAGCCGACCACCCGGCGCGAGAACAGGTCGATCACCGCCGACACATAGAGCCAGCCCTCAGCCGTCCAGATGTAGGTGAAGTCGGCGATCCACTTCTGGTTCGGGCGCTCGGCCTCGAACTGCCGATCCAGAAGATTCGACGCCACGTTCGCAATCTGGCGATGGCCTGCGTCCTTCGGCAGACGCCGGCGTCGTGGCCGCGCCCGCAGGGCCTGCAGGCGCATCAGCCGTTCGACCCGGTGCAGGCCGCATTCGACGCCGTCCGCCAGAAGGTCTCGCCAGACGCGCCGCGCGCCGTAAGTCCGGTCACTGGCAAGGAAGCTGACCTTGACCTGCTGGCCTACGGTCTCGTCGCTCCGGGATCTGGCGCTGGGCGATCGGTTCAGCCAGGCATGAAAGCCCGACCGCGACACGCCCATCGCTTCGCATAGCCATGCCACCGGCCAGATGCCCCGGTGCTTCGCGATGAAGCCGAACTTCATGTCGCTTCCTTCGCGAAGTAGGCAGCGGCCTTTTTTAGGATATCCCGCTCCGCCTTCAGCTTGTTGACCTCGCGCCGCAGCCGCTCGATCTCCAATTGCTCAGGCTTCAGTTGCCCGTGGCCGGGGAACGACTGCGCAGCGTCGAAGCCGAACTCCTTCACCCATTTGCGCAGCACGTTCTCATGAACGCCCAGGTCTCGGCCAGCTTGCGCCACAGATACCCCGCGCTCCCTGACGAGCTTGACCGCCTCGATCTTGAACTCTCGACTGAACTTCCGTCTCTGCATGACCCACCTCTGGCTCGATAAAACACCCAATCTCGGTGTCCATCAAACCGGCAGCAGCTCAGTATGTAAGCGCACCTGAATCTGTGTGCCCTTGCCGGTTGAAGGAGGGCCTCGCTTTTTCCGGACGTATTTTCACGGGCTGCGCGAAGCCGGATGCGATCCCTTTGTTTCTAATAGAGGGCTGTACCAAGCCTCGTAGGATCTAAGACCGAGAGGGCGTTCAACGAATGGGCTGCGCACCACGATCAGAAAGGTACCCTGCGGATCGAGCACGCACGTGCCGTTTGGGCGGGGCGGGCCTCGGATGACGAGATCATCCTGCTGGGCGTTCGTCAGTAAGATGCGACGACGGCCCGCTCCAGCAATGGGGCGGGCCTTTTACTTTCAGCACGCCGAGCGGTTCACTCTGGCGGCCTTCGTCAGGCTAGCCGTCTTGGCAGGGAATACCGAAGTTGTCACAGGCGACAGCGAATGACTCTTTTGCCTTTGCATCCTCGAAGCAGAAGCGAGTGCCGACCTGCGCCTGATCGGCCCACCAGTCGACGTTATTGCCTTTCGCGATGCGGGAGGCTTCGCCGCGTAAAAGATCTAATTGTCTTCCGGCAGCACGAACGATCAGGCAATTTTGTTTGGGCACGATACGTTCTCCAATGCACAGGACGCCGAGCTCCTTGGTACAATAGGGCGGCGGCCAGATTGATCGCGCTAAGCGCCGTGGATATGGCCCCGGCTCCCGGGGCAATGGCGGCGAAGGAGCTGGGGCCAATCTGGGTCGCCCTTTAGGAAGGCATCGGGCAAACTTGGCATCAGCAGCAAGGTTTCAAAAAGTGAAGGGCCGCTGCGTTGGGACAGCGTGTGCCCTCAGTAAAATTACGGGCGCGTCTCATTTGATCGTACCCCCATCTTAGACCGGCCCTAGTCTCGGCGGGATGAAAGCATTCAACGGCGCGACCATGGGCGAATATCGAGCTTACGTAATCGGGGCTGACGGGCACATACAGCTTCGGGTCGATTTGGTGGTCCCCGATGAAACGACAGCCCGGAACAGAGCGAAGCACCTCGTCGATGGACATGCTGTTGAGCTTTGGGAAGGCGCAACCAGGATCGAAAGGTTTGAGCCAAAAACAGTAAAGGGAGCCTGTTTTGCTGTTTCACGTTCATCCCGGAACCAGCAGACTTAACCTGCATTAAGAGTGAAGAATTCAGTCGAGGGATCGGCCATGGGCGTGGAACGAATGCACTCCCCGAAGTACTGGCGGATGCGTGCCGAAGAATTTCGCACGAAGGCCGACAACAGCGAATTCCCGCAGACCCGAGAGACGCTCCGTCAAGTTGCAAACAATTATGAGGAGCTAGCCCAGCGCGCCGAGCAGGTCGTCACCCTTGCGGAACTGGACGAGGCATTTCAGAGGCGGAGCGCCGGGTAGCGCAGGAATACGCATTACGACCAGCGCGCTATGGGCCACGCAACCGGGTGAATTCCGCCCGGCTTTTCCCTGCGAGGGAGCAAGTGTGCACTTCGGGACTTAGCCGAGTACTCACTGGCGGGGCAGTACCGTGGACCGTGATTTTAAGAACGAAATCTTTTCGAGCTTCGACCCAAATCCGGTTCAGCCCTGCGGCGAGTGCGGCAGGAAGCCGAGATCAGTCTTGAAGATGCTAAACACGCAAAACGGTAAAATCGTGCGTATGTTCAAGCGCGAATGCGGTGCGCAGACTTGGACGGAGACTAAGGAGTAAGACCGCCTCAGTGGGCGGCTTCATTCCTGCCGGCGACGCTAGACCGTAGCCTTACTGGCATAGACTTGGGTGCGCGCTGCTCGTCGTCGGTGTAATACACCGGGCATGGTGGCAACATTTGACGACCAACCGCAGCTAGAATTTCAGATGCTTGCTAAGGTGGAGCAATGCCGAAGGCTTGCACGCCAAATCGGTGACCATGTGACCGCTAAACGCCTGCTTGATCTCGCAGACGAATACATCCAGCAGATCAAGGATATCCGGGCGATCAAAACAACTTAGGTGAGCCGCCCTTGACGGGCACCGCGCAGGCGCAGTCTAATCGCCCCCCATGGAGCAGCATCAGCGCATCATCGACGAGCTCAAGACCTTCGAGCGGCTCTGCTTGGAGCAGGCCCAGGAGAGCACGCTGCCACTGGAGCAGGCCGCTCTGCTCGAAATTGCAGCAAATTGTCGCGCCGAGGCCGCCCGCTGGACTGGATTGCTAGTAGCTCCATACTCGCGAGAGCTACTGCGTATTGCGGGTGTGGGGAATTAGTGGAGCGGCTTCCCAGCCGCAAAGCTGGGGCGGCCTTTGTGCTTCCCCGTAGAAGGGCACGAATGAAGCTAGCCGCCAACCGCATGGTGGTCGGCGCAGAGGCGCTGTGGTAAGGACTCCAATCGGCGGCGTGATGTTGCCCCCAAGTTTCACCGCGCCGCTGAGGGCCCGTCCTCAGCGCAAGTTGGGGCGGGCTTTTACTTCAGACGGGTGCTGCTTCCCAATCTTGCTATGCGCCGTCTCGGCCTTGCTCCGGTCACCCACGGTCGTTAACGCTGAGCCCTAAGACCGCGTAGGGGAATACGGTGAGCAAGGTTCGCGAGTTCATGGACTTCTGGACCGAGAACAGCATCCACGCTGCCGAGCAGTACCGGACTGCCGGCGCGTCGCAGGATGTAGCGGAACTCACGCGGCGGCTAATCCAGGCTGCCAAGGGGCAGGGCATTTCGGAAGCCGCCCTGCAGGCGGAGATCGGCGAAATCTCCGAGTACATTAGGGACCGGCTCAAGGCAGCGAATAGGGCTGAAAGCGAACGGCGGAAACGCACTTAGGCGGTCCAAAGCTCAGGGCGTGTCTCGCCACCCGCAAGAAGATCTCCAGCATCTGGCAGCAAAAGGCCCGCCGGTTCACACTGGCGGGCCTGTGGCACTCCTGGCGCTCTAATCCGCAATTGGATCGGTTGCCGGGAGCATTGGGGGCTGGAAGCCGGGCCGTGCCATGTTCGTGCTTAAACGACAATGGGCAGAACGGCGTACTCCGGTAGTTGTACCGACTCCATTTTCGCAACGGGGTGTTCTACTGTGAGAACACCGGCGAGATTTAAGTACTCATCAATTTGCAGTTGTCCCGGATGGCCGCAGTGGGGGCTGGAACCACCCTGCGGCCTTTCCCATAGGCTGACCTTCATTTCGAGGCTCTTTTTGGCAGCCTTCTTATCCAAACTCGCTGAGGTAGTGGCTGGAAATGCGCCGATTCTGAGCGCATGGTAGGCAGATGCAGGTGCAATGCCCAAAATGCAAAGTGATCGTCGCCATTGGCAAAGCCAAGTGGTTCTTCGATGGCGGCGAGTGCAGGGAGCTTCGCGGTACTGTTGCGGGCGATGCTAAGGAATATGAAGAGTGCCCGGTCCTCATCGAAGCTGTGTCGACCGTCAGGAATAATGCCGCCACCTAGGCGAGAGCTTAGTGTGCGAGGTTGGCCGTGAGCGAGAGCGAACCTTGCAAAAACCAGCTAAAGCGGACGTCCAACCGAGGGACGGCCCCGGCTTCGGGAGACCTGGGGCTAATGCCGGGGCCGCTCCGCCAGCTCAGGGCGCCGAGCCAGCGCGGATTCAAGCAGAATTTGCCCGCTCGGTTCCTAACAGTCCCAGCAGATCCCGGCCGGGCGTCAGCACCCGCACATACGTGCCGCTCTCATGCAGCTCGAGCCAGCCCTTCTCGACAGCGCACCTGATGCCGGGGCCGAATTCCGCGCCGCTTGCCTTGAGCGTGTAGAGGAAGGGATAGTTGACCTTCTCGGTGTGGATGCGACCGTCCTGTACCGGCTGAATGGAGGCCGCAAGTTCGACCAGCTTACGCGCGGCGACTTCCGGATCAGCGAAGGGACGTTCTGTCACGAGTTTCATTGCTGGAATCAAAACCTCAACCCCATGCTTGGCCTGACTTGCCCGCGACTGTCATGCCAGTTCGGGACGATATGCACAGATCCTGCGGCGGCGCATGCCGAGCAGACCAGGCGTAAGCCGACGCGCGACCAGGCTGATCCTGCGGGAATGTATCGAGCCGCACGTCGGCCCTGCGACGACAGCGGCCGTTCAGGCACTGGATGCTGCATGTCACATGCCCCTCAGCCAACCATTCAGCGGGGCTGCGGGGCGGATAGTGACCGGACTTCGTGTACGTTGCGCTTTCCATGCTGATGTGGTCTGCCTGTTGCGCAATTGAGATACACGGATACTCTCGTAAGTGACCAAATGCCCCAAATATTCGACTGCCGCAGCGCTTGTTTTTCTAGTTTACCTTGCGCCGTGCTTTGCTCAATCTCCTCAGAAGGAAGAATCCTTGAGCTCCTCGTTCGGTGCCGGACCGAACGCTTTTGTCGATCTGTTGGCGCTGATGTCCGGGCACTGCAAGACGCTGAAGGTCGGCGGGCGCAGCTTCGGATGCAAGACGGTGGCTTACGCCCATGGCGACAAAGGGCGGGTGAATTTTGCGGTAGCCGTCGACGATCCCGACGATGAGAGCCACGTCGTATCGTTCTCCGGCGAGAACGGCAAACGGGCCGACGACAATTCCTACCAGCTGCCGATTGATCGCATGCTGCTCAATTCCAAGGATCGGCCCAAAGTTGACGGACTGCAGGTGCCGGCCGAGCAGCCATCAACCGGTACCTGCCGCCAGACTGGCAATTTCGCTGCGAGGAAGGTGACAGATATCACCTGCTCGGCGACCGACAGTGAAGGCCGCCGATACGAGCTGCTGTTCGTCTCCGACGGCTCGCCGGTGAGCGTGCGCCGCATCAGGCAGTCGGCGCCATCGATCCACGATCCGTTCAACTGAGACGAGGGGACGCCCGCCATGGCTACCAAGTTATCGCAACACGATTAGCCATTGCGGATTGGTGACGAGGACCGAGACACACAAGACATAGAGAACCCGCTGGCTTCGAGAAGCCGCAACTACAGGGCTGTATCCCGACTCCGGCAGCAGCCGGGCGAACAACGCTGGCTCATTGTGAATGCCAACGTGCATAAAGTTCCCAATTACTTAACTGTTATAAAGAGTTCCGGCTTGCCTTCGATAGCGAGTGTGGCAGGCCAGCTACAGCAAAACACCCACGAGCGAGTACTGTTGAAAGGCAGGTGGGCGAACTAGCGACTCTTAAAACTGATTATCTTTGGGGAGACTCGAATGAAGAAACTTATTGCGGTTGCGGCCGGAACACTGGCTCTCGGCCTATCGGCTCCGGCAAGCGCGGCGGATATGGCAGCGCGTCCCTACACCAAGGCGCCTCCGATGGTCGCCGCGATTTATGACTGGAGTGGCTTCTACATCGGCGCCAACGGCGGTTGGGGCTCAAGCCGCAACAGCTGGGATTCGGTTGCCCCCTTCCTGGTGGGTCCCGAAGGTTCGCACGATGCAACGGGCGGAGTTGCGGGTGGTCAGGTTGGTTATCGCTGGCAGACTGGGACCTGGGTGTTCGGCCTCGAAGCGCAGGGCGACTGGGCCGACTTGCGAGGCAGCAACCTGAGCACCCTGTTTGGTCCGGGCTTCCGCAACGATTCACGGATCAATGCGTTCGGTCTGTTCACGGGTCAGCTCGGCTGGGCCACCAACAACGTCCTGTTCTACGTCAAGGGCGGTGCTGCCGTGACCGATAATCGCAACCGGATCTATTCGACTGCAACTGGCGCTGTGCTTGCCACCACCGGTGATGACACCCGTTGGGGCGGTACCGTCGGGGTAGGCCTGGAATACGGCTTTGCTCCCGGCTGGTCGGCTGGTGTCGAATACGATCATCTGTTTATGCAGGATCGTACGCTCGCATTCACGGGTCCCGCGGGCGTAGCATTCGGTGCGGATCGCATCCGTCAGGACGTCGATCTCGTCACGGTTCGCGTGAACTACAAGTTCGGCGGCCCGAGCATCGGCCGGTACTGAGCAGCATCACTGAAAAAAATAGGGGCCGGCTCTTTGAGCCGGCCTTTCTTTTTTGGGGAGATTGGAATGACGAAAACTTACCGACCGACCCCTTCGAAATTAGCCGACGAGCTAAACAGCGCATTTGCTTCAGCTGAACCCAAGATAATTTGTAAGGCTATCGGCGAGGCACTTGGCGCTTTTAACATCGCCGAGATGGCAAGACAGACGGGTTTAGGCCGGCAGAGTATTTATCGAGCTTTCAAAACCAACACACAGCTTCCGAATTTTTCCACGGTTCTTGCAGTGCTCTCGGCCATGGGCTTACAACTCAAAGTAACTCCCAAGGGCGAGCGATCGACAGCTGCCGCGGCTCGCGTAACGAAGAAGTAGTCATCACTCAGGGGGCGAGAGCTACTGCGCGTCGTAGGTGGGAAAAGTCCCTTGAAGCTCCGCCGGTTCACGCCGTCAGGTGCTCGCGTGAGCCGACAGTATGTGATCGCCTGGATGCACGGAGGCAGAGCTGAGGGGCGATCTTCGGACGGGCCCCGGTTCCCGCTGGCGCGCCATTCTTCTTACAGAGACAAGGGATGGCAACGAGGCACCTGGTGTACTTGGGGGCGCCTCCCGCATGGTATAGGTCGGATCCAACCCTAACGAGTCGGGGTGTGCCGTGGGTATTTTCTTACTCTCGCTGGCAGCGTGCGTTGTTGGTGTTCTTCTCCTACTCGCATTCCGCCGATAGGACCGAATCGGGACGCAAGAGTTGCCTTGAATCCTCAGCCCAGCGCCGAGGTTAAGCTTGTCGGCCGGTTGTTTTTGACTGTGCGCGATTGAGCGCGTTCACTCCGCGGCGGGATGGAGACGAACGTGATCACTTGGCTGCTCCTCATCATCATCGCGGTCAGCGTTGCGATCCTGATCGCCCACACGATTGACGCCATACGCTCCTGACGCCAAGCGCAAAGGCGCGACATGTCCGAGGTTCGGCAGCGGTGCGCGGCGCAAGCGCCCGTTATGATAGCTGGCATGGCGGAGGCTCGGGCGGCCGGGTGAGCTCCTTGGATCGATCCAAGTCGGGCAGGACGCCTTGCCTGGACTTTCAACTGGGGAGCCGAACGGACCGGTTACCCGGACGAGACGTCCGAAATGGCGATGGCGCGCACGGTGTCGGATGGAGTCGAGGCGGCCTAGCGGCGCGGAGACATGCGCCGGCAAATAATGGGGACAGGCGTTCTCGAGAGCATCCGGGAGCGCGACGAGCGCGACTTTGTCTTCGGCTCCGGCAAGGGCGGCTATTCCGGCTGGTCGAAGCGAACGAGCAGATGGACCAGGCGTGAAGCTCAAGACGCCCAGGACGCTCCTACCTTCGCCGCACCGGCCGGGCCGATGTCGGGATTCTCGGACTCGCTCCGCACGTCGTCGAGCACTGCTGAACCACTTGCCCGCCAAGCTCCTGCGCACCTATGACACGAATCCCTACTTCAAGTAAAAGCGCGAGGCGCTGGACCTATGGGCGGCGCACCCGATGGGGCTGGTGGAGGGCGGCGCCAGCAACGTGGTGCCGATGAGAGCGTGAAACGAAAGGGCTAATGCTTTGCGACGTAGCCGTCGATCAAAGCCTCAAAGTCGCGTTTTCGAATTTGGACGCGAAGTTTCCTAGGAGTGCGCCACAAAATTGGCTGAGCCAATTGCCAAGTCGCGATCCACTCCAACACATTTTCGGGGTCTATTTCTTCATATGACCGAGGTCGATGCAAGGGCAGCACCGCGTCAGCACCTGCCGACAACGAAATGGTAGTTTCGCCTTCGAACATGGTCGCAAGTATCCCATCTATGCTGTCATCCCTCGCGACCCTGAATCGGCTAAGATCGCCGTCCGGCCACGAAATCAAAATTGGTCGTTCACTGACATTCTTCAAATATAAAAACGGCACGATGTTTCTGCTGCCGTCAATCAGTGGGCGCGCTTCAATGAATGCCACAGGATAGTGCTTTGTAAACTTCTCCAATATCAGGAATGCGACCGAACAGATGCCAGAGAGACCACCAAACAACTTTACAAATTCAACTGCACCACCGCTGTCCATTGAAGATCTCTCTTGATCTAACCTAAAATTGGCCGAGACCGTCTCGGAAGGTGAGAACTTTACTAAAAGCGTTGATCAGTCCTATCGGCCCCATTTTACGAAGCGTACGTGTTCCGCCGAAAGATTATGGACCGAACAATCCGTCCATCTGCTTGTAGAAATCCGTGATCGCCAAAAAATGTTCGCTCCGGGAATCTGCCGTCTTGCCGCGGTCGGCTGCAGAAAGATTCGGATCGTTTAGGGCCTTGTTGCAGTAATCCAACTTGATGAGATGATGATATAGACCGTCCAGGTATTTACGAAGATCTGGCCCAAACAAAAACCGAGATGCATCGATGGCTTCGATGAGCGTCATCTCAATACTCGGGCTGGAGGCTCCTAAAGTCGCTATTTGACCGACCGCCTTTCGCGTCGTCGAAAACGCCTCGATGCGACGCTGAAATAAGTCCAACGCTAGTTTGTTTTGCGCGATGTCAGCTTGTCTTCTTCCAAGTCGGAACTGGATCACGCCAAACGTGACCGTCGCGCACACGGCTACGATGGCTGCCATAATGGTCGCAAATGGCGCTGCGAGTTTAATTGCGAGTTCGCTTGTTTGAGGGTCCACGAGGGAGACTCGCTATTTCTTTGATGATTTCTGATATTCAACGATCGATGTTGCCGATCTTCCAATGGTCACCTGGATGGCTGCAATAATCGATATCCAGATTACCAAGCCAAGCAAGGGCACGCCCACTCGACTTAGTAAGCGGATCCCCGCAAGCTTCGACGATCTTCCGGGCCTCGCATCTCGAAGCGCCACAGTCATTCCTGGTAACTTTCCGTGGGTAAGCCAGTTGAGAAATTTTTGAAGATAAAAAAGGACTGTAAAACAGCCGATGTAGGCAAGCCACAAGAGCGGCGCGCTCTGCGCCGCCTCTGCAGCGACTTGGATTGTTGCGGAGAGCGCCAACCAGCCGATCACCTTAAACACTCCATCGACCAGCGAGCGCACCGGCGAGAGGAACGCGTGATCGTCAGGGAGTTCTATGATCCTAAGCTTCATCGGTGAAACGAGCCCCGAACGAGAGCAACGGCCAAAAGCACCAGCATGGCGCCGTCGATGCGGTTCATTAGCGGGGCCGTAGTTGGCGTAAAGTGTATTCGCTCAATTCGACCATGCACGGCTTGTAGGTGCGGCAGTCCGGCGGATCTCGCGGGAGTTCACGCGCAAGATCAACGACGGATCGCCATGTCATGAACTGCAGAACGGCTAGCAGAAGAAACAGCACAAAGAGAAGATTTGTCCGCAGCCAACGCAAGGCATCGCGAAATTCGGCCCGAGCCCATGGCTTAAATGGCATGATGATTCCCCAGGCGGAATGTCCCGCAACCGGAGAGCGAGCGCAAGGGGCTGAAGGTATTGGCATGTGCCGCGCCCACAGGCATGCTGCGGCCTGCTCCCTTGGAAGCTTCGCGTGCCAGCCTATCTCGTCCGCATCATTGACACCCGCGATCTGGTCGGGATATTCGTCGCCGACGACGAGGACTACCTTGCAATAGCCGTCGATGAATGCACCGACGAATACGTTGCGCTTTCCCGCCACGCGGGTGAGGACCCCGTCGTTTCCGTGGAGCAATCTTCGGAGGTGACGGAATAGGGGCCTCTATTGGTCCGCTACCTTGGACCAAACGCCATTGCTGTCCTTCATGTCACGATGGCTGGTGCCATCGTCCCAGTTGATGCAGGTTCGAACATCCTTGAAGTCGTTCAAAGTGCATGCCTCACGTGCAATGACCTTACCGTTCATGTCCTCGACTGTTTTCAAGAACGCGACTTTGCCCTGACTATCCAAGTAGCTTAGGCCGACGTTACACACTTTCAATTCGGGCTGGCAGGAGCGGCTAAAAAGCGGCTTCCCGCTATTCTGACTTGCGGATTTTTCCATCGCCCTATTGACGATTTCTGCCCAAGCAGGACTAGCGTTTGGTGTTGTCCGTGCAGCGGAAAGCTCCGCTCCCGATGGGGATAACGACGAAAGGCGAATTCGGCGGGGTTTGCTGCAGACTAGCAACTGGCGGAGTGAGTTGAGAGGGACGGCCCATCATGGTGACGCCCATCGACTGCAGCTCCTGCGGACTTAGCCAAACCATGTCTTGTGGAGACGTAACGACCATGCGGCCAATGATGGCGGATGGGACACCCAACTCTTTTGCGATTTTGGCCATCGATACCGTCGCAGCGCCTGATGCCGCCGTTTCCTCTCCATTTTCTCCTGACGCTCCGTGGACGCCGACTTGAGCACCGTAGCCGGCGTTCTTGGTTGAACCGGCGGCGAACATCAGAAAGCAAGCCGAGGCGCAGACCGCTGTCTTGCCCACGTTGGTGGATGTCTTTCCGAACCTGATGGCGTCGGCAATCTTGACCCCCTCGAGCAAATTTCCGCCGGGAGAATCCAGCCTAACGTTAGCAACAAATTTTCCGGAATCATTGGCTCGGCGAACTGACTGCGAAAACTTGTCGGCGTCTCCAGGCACAATCTCTCCAGTGATCCAAATGGTTGCTTGGCCTGACTTGCCCACGCCAACTTTAACCTCAGCAGACTGGCCGTCGTCCGAAAACACGGCGGGTGTAAGCAGCAGGAACGCCCCTGAAATCGTCGCACGCAGTTTGACCATCGCCCACTCCCTCTAGGGCATACTGTTTCGCAACCCAAGCGCGAACGCAAGCGAAACGCATGGCAATGAATGGTGGATTGACAGCAACGAGCCTTTGACATGCCGCGACTGCATAGCTGGATCGCTACCGACGTTTCGGAATGAATTCGACGGATCGCTGCTTCAGCGAAACCCTGGCCGCAAACCCAGCGTCCAACCATGCCATGGATTGCGTGTGACCAGCTTTGCGCGAGCTCTCATTTCCCCACCAGGCACTGAACTTGTAGGCCGACGCAGGCAATGACCTTCCGAGCAGGTCTTCTATTTCTAGAAATGTGAGCCGAACGGTTTGCCCCCGCATGCTATCTAACTTCGCTCGCAGAGGGTCGTACACGGACATCAATTCCCTACCTGGTGCCGTTGGCCTGAGCGCGGATATGGAAAGCCCCTCCGAGAAGTCGGCGTGCCTTGAATTTACGTGGCCTAACGAGTTGGATTAGGGCGCGCCCGACAATCCCAATCCGCCGGTGCGCCTCATCAGCCTGATCAGTATCTCGGCGTCCGGTGACCGGTTTGGCCACTGGATGGATTGTAGTTGCCGGTGGTGCCGAAATTGTCGCGCTGCGTGCCGTTTGGATTCGTGGCGATGTACGGCGTGACGTAGGTCCCGTTGCCACGTGTATAGCCGGATGACGTGTGCGTGCTCGGATTGGAACCGGTGCCGCTAAGATATTGCGCCTGGGCAGCCGTTGCGGCGAGCGTCAATGCGACGGCCAAAAGGAGTCGTTTCATTCCCAGTCCCCCCAAGTGGTTTTATCAGTTTGGGGATGCAACCATGAAGTCCGCCGGCAGGCTAGTTCGACCATAGGATTAGTCGCAAGGAACGCTCCGACCGTCGAGCCGCGGTGCCGGCGTCAACTCGTGCTCACCGTTTTCGGGTTGCGGACGATGGGCGCCGGATAGTCCGGAAACACTGACGGCATCGCCGGCCGGTTGCCAACGTAGCGGTTGACGACCGCTGAACAGCGGCATGATGGCGGCCTGGTTGGTGGTGATGGTGCAGAGATTGCACATCGTCAGGAGCCTTCTTCGAGCGCCTCGAAGGCGCGGCTGGCTGCGGATCACCAACCGGCCGCAATCCAATCAGCTCGGGGCGGTGCTTACGGCCGGCGGTACGCTGGCACAGGCCGCAGTACAACGCCTTCTTTAGCGTATGCACAGGCCGCTCGCGCGGCCAGAGGACCAGAGTTAGTTCGACGAGCTCTGTGTGGCGGCAGCAACGGACCTCGAGGAGGCTGTGCTCGCCCTCGATGCCGCAGCGATCGTCGGTGACGGATCCTCTCCGCTGCCAATGAACTGGCGCGTCGTCCAGGCGATGCAATCGAGCGCATAGGCCTTTGCGAGAGCGGCATCGGCGGCGGCGTGCGCCGCGACGGCCTCGCGCAGCTCACGTTGATAGGCGACTTCGGCCCTGTGGAGCTCGCGGGCGAAGTGTTTGCGATCGCCGCCGGACAGAGGCGGGGTGATAATGCGGGCGGCGGACATGTCGACGATAAAAGCGCACGCGAGAACCGTCGTCCAATCCGCTAGATTTGGTGGAGAAGCACTGTAATGACCCACTAGGCGTGGGCTATGTGGACAAGTCGATTCGTCGAGGCGTCGCCTTCGCCAAGCGCCGGCTAAGGATGTGCATTGGGCATCCTCAGAGCACTGCGATGGCCGCCGCGGGTGCAGACACGATAGAGCCAGGGCTCGACGTAGCTGCCCTTCCAGATGCCGCGGGCTCGCTTGCTCCGCGGCCCTTTGGGGGGCGTCATACCGCTTCCTTTAATGCTGCGGCCAATCCAGCACAAAGGCCGCTCTGCACCAGCCATTCGCCCGAAGTCGGCGCCGCCGACGGAGCAAGTGGCGACCGATGCGGCGGTATCGATGGAGGCTCACCGGCAAACAGCTTACCAGCCGATCGGCGATGAAGGCGGCGAGGGCGTTCGCCGCCTCGCCACCGCACCGGTATTGCAGGCTATCCTCGCCGCGGCAGAGCTGGCTGCTTTCCGCCCGTTCGATCGCAGATCCGATAGAACGATCCAGGCTTATAGAAGCGCTCTGTTCCCATTAAGCTGCCTCGTACACGCCACTGAAAACGTAAACATTGCTGTTGGCTGCCGCGCCGCCGGTCGAACTTGAAATCAGCGCATTGGTAAGACCGCCCGTGGGGATATCACCAGAGTGGATCGCCCCTGTGGTCGTACTCTTGCCGACGAGGATTGCACCGCCCGAAGCCGCCGTAACCGGCAAACTGAACCCGGCCTGAGTTGCGGAGCCCATACCCGAAGCTCCGATAGTAATATTGACGCGAATAGATATGGTCTTGCCATCCTGGCGATATTGTCCGGTCAGCGTGTTGCCAGTTCCGATGGCTCCACCAGCCAAGCTGACAAGGGTTGGGGTATACGCCGTCCATGCACCAGAGATCGCGCTATAGGTGGCGGTCGGTGGGATTGTCGCCGTGCCTGCGGGCAGCGGGTCCGAACTGAGGACATTTAGACCGACGATTGACGCAGTGCCAACGGCGTGCGGGTTTTGCGAAATCTGAATGGGAAGGTTGGCGTAGAACTGGCAGTTCTCGACCAGGCCGAGCTCGCGGCCCTGCACGGAAAGACCGACGGCACCTGACGTTGCGGCCAGGATACCATTGCCTTGCCATATCGATCCACGATGACGTTCCGCATCGTGAACTGCGTGGTATCGATCAGCGTAATGCCGTTCTTTGTCGTTGTGGTATCCGAAGACCCAACGGTCATGTCGCTTATGCCGTTGTTACCGATGATACCAGCATTGCCAAACTGGACTGCCGAAGTTGGCACAGTCGGGACAAGAACCAGCGTCGTTGCGTGCATCCCCGCGCCCTTGAGGAACACGTTGCTGCTCGCGACAGAGATTCCGTTGCCGACGCTGTATGCGCCAGGACCGAACAACAGCGTGCCGCCGCCAATGGCGCCCAGCGCCGTAATTGCGGCGTTGATAGCGGTCTGGTTGTTGGTTAGAGAACCCGCAGCCGTTCCCAAGGGAGACGACACGGCCCCAAACATCTCAGGCGTATAGATCTTGCGCCATATCGTGTCTTCCGTGATGGCGGTAGCGCCAGTTCCGGTCTGCGTGAACGACACATCGGCGGCGACGGGCTGCGTCATCCCTGGCGCGCCGTCAGTGCCGATCGAGCTAACAAAACTGTGGGCGACCACGGTGGCTGCCTTTACGCCGCCCAGCGTCGAGGTAGTCGGGGCCGGCAATTGCGCGGCGGCCAGTGTGCCGGAGATGTCGGTGAACGCCGGCTGCGCGGTCGTGACCGTGCCGTCAGTGTTGATGGCGGTGACGAACTGGTGGGTGGTCGCGGTATGGCTGAAAACGCCGCCGAGCACGGTCGGCGCTGGCATAGGCATGGCCGCCACTGGCAGCGCAATCACGAACGTCCATTTGCCTGCGGCCAGGTCGGTCGCGAACGTGCCTGCCGTGTGCGCCACCGCGCACCGATACAGGTTGTAGTTCTGCAAAACGGCAGTGCCGACCGTGCACAGCGTACCGGTCGCCCACGCATTCGCCGGCGCCAGGCCGTTCGACTGCACCGACGCCGAAAGGCTGTCATACGTCACGACGCCGTTCAACAGCGCGCCATCGTCGCGCTGGATCAACGCGAGATTGGTGCGAATCTGGTCGGTGGTCGTCTTGAGCGCGCTGAATTCGAAGTCGAGCTGCTGGCCGGGGAAATTGGAAATGGTCGCGGCATCACTGACGAACGCGTGCGCTGGCGAGTACGAAGACGGCTGAGACACGGGGCATCCTCGGAAGGAGGGACGCCGCCGGCGACGCGACTAAATCAGCCTATGCCAGAATTATACGATAAACGCAGAGCGTCCGCAATCTAGCACGACGTACGTCACTGATAGCTTCCGTCCGGCTGCAGATTGTACGTGTGCCCGTTCTGAAGAACTGTCTGCGGTTTGGCGAGGGCTGCCGGATCGACGCCGTTTTGCTGCAGCCGCCGCTTCACTGCTGCCGGGTCGGCGCCGCGTGCAATCGCGTCGCGTGCCTGAGATAGCGGATCGCTGCCCGACGTTGCCGAACTCTTCGGCGATGCCGGGTCGCTGCCGGCGCTCGATAGCGGCACCCACCGTCCGTTTACCAAGCCGAGTTTCTGGCCAGTCTGTGGATTGGTGGCTGTCTGCGTCGGCGCTGCGGAAGCCGACGCGGCTTGTGCAGCAGGTGCTGCAGTAGCTTGCGTAGCAGGCGCCTGCTGCTGAGGCTCCGTGTACATCCGGATCGTGTTTTCGATCTGGTGAAGCTGTTGGGACAGTTTCACGCGTTCGGCGGGCAGCGTGTTGGGATCGATGACAAGCTGGCGAATCTGTTCGTGGTCGCCCTTGAGCGCATTCACGATCGTCGGGATCTTCGCCGCCTCGGTCTCCGGATTGCTGAGTGCGTTGCCTTGCGGAAGCAAGTCGTTTACCCATTGCTGTGCCTGAACAGTCTGCCGTCCGGGTCCGCCGAGCAACACGGCCCGCGCTTGGTTGTTCCGAATATCTTGTGACGATCGCGCCCGTTGGATGTCCGGAGCGATTTCAGACGAGCCAGTGGCCGCCTTCATCACGCTCGTTGCAGCAGGTAGCGCGCCAAGCTCTTCGTTGAAGAACGTTGCAATCTTCGGGCCGATTCCCGATGTCCTCGACGCGTCGGCGGCCGCCTGACTTTTCTTCGGGTCCCCAACAACCAGTGGCGTCGACGCGCTCGAGCGCACGTTGTTATCGCGAGCCTGGGCCAGGGCCGCGTCCGTGCCTACCGGTTGAAATCCGGTCGCCGAAACAGTCCTGCCGTCGGGCAGGATCGCTGTCCGGCCGCCGTCGCGGGAGATCGCTGTTTGGCCAGTGCGCGGCTCGATCAACGTTTGCTCCGCTAGGTCCAGACCGGCTTTCTTCAGGATGCGCGGATCGAGGGCACCAAGCGGGTCCGATGACGTCTGACTCGGCTGCGCCGCAGCGGCCTGCCGACGCAGCATGTTTGCGACCACGTTGTCGGAAGTCATTGGCGCTTCGCCGCCGACCGCTTGCGACTTGGGAACATAGTGAGCCACGCCGGCATCATCGAGGACCGGCGTCAACGTACGCTGATCGATCGCAAGCTGAGTCTCGCGTGCGCGGTCCGAGGCGATGCGTTGCGATTCCAGCGTCGTGGCGTTATTCATGCCGGTGGTCGTGATGACGTTGTCGAGAGAGCGACGTTGACCGATGGCAGTGCTTGCTGCGGGGCCGCCGGCGCCCATCATCGAGATTGCGAGGCGGGGATCGTCGAAGCTGGATGCATGGTTCGCAGCGGAGAACCGGCCAAAGTCGGCCGCGTCCTGGCCGGTCTTGCCCGCGAGCACTCCGTAGTAGCCGATGTCGTTGCGATTGCCGGCGCGTACTGCAGCGGCGAGGGGCTCGGAGCTGTCGTTCTCACGCTTCAGCCCGAACGCCTTTTGCCGGTAAACTTCTTCTGTGCCTGGTCGCCGAACATCGCCTCGCCGAGATCCTTCAGCGAGTTGGCCAGCGGCGAATTGTCGGCGTATGCGTTGATGATGCGGGGCATCCAGCGCCTCAAGTTGATGTTGAGAGGCCGGGTTCGCGAATCCCGGAAGGCGTCAGCGGAGAGTGGAGTGTAGCACAACCGGTGGGAAAGTCAGCGTTCTAAGGTCGCAGCTGTTCAACGCGAGCTATAGTCCTGGCGGATGCGACCTCCTCGGAGGCGACAATATTGGCCCTAACGAGGCCGACCTTCTGGGGCCGCCGGCTGATGTTGAGGGGAGGCGCCCGACCTTAGATTGTTCGCCTTTCGGCCGTTAATGGGCCTAAACCGGACATCATGCGGACAGCCCAATTCGGTCGAGAATGACCCTAAGCCGAACTCCGCCTTGCGCCGATTAAAATCGGAGGCGCTTCACATCATCGTCCCGGGTATGAAGCAGCGAATGCTCACACCCATCGGGCCATAGAGCGGCCAGACCAGCGTCGCTTTAGCCCTGTTCGGCTCGTCGATGACGGCGTCGTCGGGTACGTAAACCCACTCGGTTTCCACGTTGGTGGCGCCAGCCATCGCGCCCGAAGCCCCCAGGCGTTGTCGGCACGCGGACACGGTAATGGATGGTTGCCGGTGATCTCCCAATCTACCTCTGACAAATGCATCGCTTCGCTACCATCGCAGCACAGATCTCCCTTTCGGTCATAAAGCTCCGCAAACCACTTCGACAGATCAAGCCGATTGTGATCGTGCGCGAGCACGGCGCTGGTCGATACCATCAGCGCGACCGCGAACAGATTACGGAACATCGACTTATTCCAAATCGTTGGCTATCAAATCGGTCAGGGAGGAACTGTTGCCCGGATTCAGTCCACTCGCACAGCACCGCAATGGTCCGCGAAGTCACTGGCGTTGCCAGTCCGATGGCGTGCCCTAAATCGCTTAACCGCCCAGCGGGCCACGCGCCTGCGCTTCCGAAGTAGGTGGCCCGCTTCCGAGGGCTGGATCAGAGCAGGCTGACGCCAGCTTTGCTCGCCTCGCGATTAGACGGCCAGTCCACCAAACCCGCAATTGGAGAATTTGGATTACCCCCCGCTCGGTCTACATGACGAAGCGGCCCGCACAACAACGGTATCTGTACCTGCGATTTTGATTCCACTAGCGTCCCGACAGGCTGATTCCATTTGCTGCCTTGCATGATTCTGAAAGTGGCCGATTTTGTTGCAAAAGTCGGTTGAGACAAGTCACGAACCGTGATTCCGTTGTGTTGACGCGAATCTCGGCGAGGTCGATCCATGATGGGCCGTCTGAAGAGTGACCAAGGTCAACTGTTCTACGAGTTTCGTCTTGGCGACGCGATACCCGAAGATCATCTGGTGCGGAAGATCGATGCTGCTCTCGATCTGTCCTGGCTTCGCGGTGAACTAGCATCTCACTATTCGTCGATGGGGCGCCCGTCGATTGATCCGGAACTGATGATCCGGATGCTGGTCGTGGGGTATGTCTTTGCGATCCGCTCGGAACGGCTGATCTGCCGTGAAGTGCAGGTGAACCTCGCCTATCGCTGGTTCTGCAAGCTTGGTATCGAGGACGCTGTCCCGGATCATTCGGCATTTTCGCGCGCCCGCAACGAGCGCTTCCGTGATGGAGATGTTCTCCGCCGCGTGTTCGAACGGATTGTCGAGACATGCATTGCCGCCGGTCTGGTTGGTGGCGAAGGATTTGCAGTCGATGCGAGCCTGATTGCGGCCGACGCGAACAAGCAGCGCTCGATCGCAGGTCAGGACTGGCGCAGGGATCGCGATCCGGCCAGGTCCAGCCGCGCGGTGAAGGAGTATTTGGCAACCCTCGACGATCCGGCGTGGGGCGCCGCCAGCGATGTCATCCCGAAGTTTGTCTCGCCATCCGATCCGGCAGCGCAGTGGACCGGCGCTCACAAGGGGCCGGCATTCTTCGCGTACTCCGACAACTATCTCATCGACGTGAAGTTCGGCGTCATCGTGGATGTCGAGGCCTCCCGCGCCATTCGCCAGGCCGAGGTCGGTGCAGCAAAAACCATGATCGAACGAACCGAGGAGCGCTTTGGTCTCAAGCCAGAGCGACTTGTCGGGGATACCGCTTACGGAGCGGCTCCGATGCTGAACTGGCTGGTCGAGGAGAAGGGCATCGCGCCGCATATCCCTGTGTTCGATAAGTCGAAGCGGGATGATGGCACCTTCTCGCGGAGCGACTTTCGATATGACCCAACCGGGGACGTTTACCACTGCCCGGGTGGTAAGCGGCTTGGGACGAGCGGTACCGTGCACGAGGGCAAGACCCTTCTGTATCGTGCCAGCAAGCTCGACTGCGATGTATGCCCGCTCAAACCGCAGTGCTGCCCAAAGGAACCATCACGCAAGATCCCGCGCGATATCCATGAGCATGCCCGAGACGTTGCCCGGTCGTTCGCTGGCACCGAGGGCTTCGAGCTCTCTCGGCGTCAGCGCAAGAAGATCGAGATGAGGTTCGCACACTTGAAGCGCATCCTGAAGCTTGGTCGGCTCCGATTGCGAGGCCCGCAAGGTGCCCAGGATGAGTTTGTTCTAGCCGCCATCGCTCAGAATCTGAGGCGGTTTGCATCGCTGGTCGCACGACCGCCGCCGGCTCAGGTTCTGCGCATCGCGTAGCGTAGCGTCAAAGTTGCGTAAAATGCGTCAGGGCCAGCGCTTCAAAGCGCGGCCCAACAAAAGGCCCAGCGGCCAAATCCATTGCAGCCAACTTTTGCAACAAAATCGGCCCAAAGGCGACATTCGACGTCAGGAGTGATTTCCAGCTGCCGTCTGAGCTTTGGATGCTAGCCGGGGAAGTCGCGGAACTCCTTGACGAGATTAAACGGAATCTTCCACCCGGCGCCTCCGTCGCGCATCAGCATCTTGATGTCTTCCGCCCTGTTTTCTTTTCCGGTTTTCGGATCGGTCTCCAATGTGTGGCCGTTGCTGTCCCAAGGCTTGGTCGCGCTCTTCGAGTAGGAGCCGAGAAAATGCCCGGCTTCATGGGCAGACGTGTTAGGCCCGCGTTGCGAGCTGATGAAGGCAAGGTCCAGCGATCGAGCAAACGAGCCATTGGGAAAGGAGCCCTTGGACCGAAGCTTGTCGACACAGAAAATGGTGAGATGGGCGCCTTGAACTTTGTGTTTGGCGAAGAAGCTCTTCAGTTTTTCGACATCGATCACATCGGGAAGGATCGCAAGGCTCGCATCCTTCATGCCAGTCGCATTGGCGAGCTCCTGTTTGACGGCAGCCTGCGAGTCGTCGATGACCAGCCAGTCTGTTGGCACCCGCTCGAAGCGGATGTTGGCCTGCGGCCTCCATATATTGTTCATCGTCAGCAATTCATCTTGCTCACTGCAGGGCTTCTTGGCGTGAAAAGCCGGAGCGCCGCCGCTGCCCGGAATCATGACGTTGCGGAACGCCACCTTGATCTTGATTTCCGGCAGCACGACGACATAGAGCTTGGCTTCGATCTTCCGGCCGGCCGACCGGGCCACCACCTCCAGACCGGGAAAGGGAATCGGCTTGATCCGGCCATTGATTTCGAAAAACCGTGCATCGCCATTGAAGGTGGCGGGAAGTGACGCCGCCCTGAGCTGCGGATCGATGTCGGGTGCGGAGAAGGTGTCTTTGGTCTGCATGACGCGTCTAAGAGTATCGGCGCCATCGATCTCCTTGATCCCGAGGGCATGGGGGTTAGGATCGACTTTGAGCTTTCTTCCGGGATCGATCAGCGCCACGATGTTGGAGCCGCCGAACGGCACCACCATGCCTGGCGGGCTGCGGCCCTCATCGATGCCGGAGCGGCGGAAAACCTCTTGGAAAGCGGCCATGTCCGGTTCTCCTGTTCTAGTTCGGCCCGTCAACGCGAAATTTTGAACCTTCGGCCGTTCGCTGCGCGGCTGGCGGATGGTTTCCTCGGGCGTGCCGATCCTCGGCGATGATGCCGGCATTCATGAAGCCGACGCGGGGTGGAGACATCGGCTGAGAAGGCCATCTCGTGCGTGGCCAGCATCGTCTTGCCTTGGCGCTTCTGGCCCCGGTCACCCCTTGGCAGCAACGTACCCATAGAAATTCATAAGAAAGTCCCGAACCGCGAGGGGCTTGACGGCATGGGTTTTTTCCTGCGGATGCGGTATCAAATAGTCTCCATCGCCATATGAGAAGACCTTCGCCTTCACGAACCCGTTCATCACTTGTATCTTCTCGCGCAGCACGACCCAGTGCATCGTAAGCGCGGAGCCTTTATCGGACTGGTCGTCATAGTCGATCATATTGGCGCTTATGAAAAGACATACGCGATATCCGCTGTCGAGCAGCCGGTTGGCTTCGTTTACATCGTCGATGTCTTTGTTGAATCGTGAAATGTTGGTATTCTCGCGCACGTCCCGGTATCCTGCCTTGCGAAACCATTGCTCCATTTCGCTCGGCAGGGTGACACCCGCAAGATCGCTGATCTTGCCTGTGTCGTCGAAATCCAGGAACCAGTTCTCCGAATCGCGTATGGAGGCGCATGTCAGCCAGTCGACGTGGTCCAGCGACCAGGGTGGCGTGAAGTTCCTCACATCCTTTCCCGGCTTGATCAGCAGGCGGCCAAGATTCGCCTGCCCCTTCTGATAGAGATCGATCGCGAAGCGCGCGTAAGACCCTGGCTTGTCCGACGCGTAGCCGAACATCAGGGCGGATGGCCCGCACAGACTTCCCTGGTCTTGATTGATGAGGCTCGGTTTCGCAATGCGCCTGAGAATACCTATGCCGACGCGGTGTGGGTCGAGCTTCGGAAAGAACGTCGTCCTCGTATTTTTCAGGAAATCGCAGACCATTTCCGCGGCTAGTTTTTTCTGGTCGGAATTGAGATCATACGGTCCGATCCCGCGCTTCTCCTTGTATTCTTCTCCGACGAAGAGCGTGATGAGCTTTTTCGAGGTGGGGGAGAGCGTTCTGGAGGTGTTCGCAATGGTGGTCAGGTCGTCCAGCTCGAATGCGGTGACCATGCCGTCTGCGACGGTAGCCCGGATGATGTCAACGACCTCTGCGTAGTCCAGCTTTGAATCGTCGATGAGACCTTTGCGAAGTGCAGCATCGACGGAAGGAGTCGCGATTGCGTCCCATTGGCCCTTTGGCGGGGCGGGCTTGGCGGCCGCCTTCGTCGACAGTTCAACGAGCCGATTGAATGTCGGACCGGCAGGCCGAACATAGCCGTCAGGCGTGCCGGGAAAGTTCTTCTTCTGGAAGTACAGAATCGAGTTGTAAAGGCCGTCGCTGGCATAACCGGTCACGACCATCTGTGGTTTGAGCGTGTTCTCGGCGCCGCCGTCGGAAATGGCGATCTTGTTGAGCAGCGAAATAACCAGTTCCTGATCCTTTTTCCAGTTCTGGCAGCTGCGCCCTGTCGTCGCGAACCGTCCGACCTTGTCTTTCAACTGCAGCATATCGCGCCTCCCGGAACGGGAATGCTGCCTCGAACGTCCTGACATGCAGCCGGAGGCAGGCGCCGTGGCAAGTCTTCCCGCTGTAGGGTTGGTCGCCCTTGCCGTCCCTTGTGTTCACTCGCAAGGACAGCGGTCGCCCTGTGGCGGTTCACGAATGAGTTATGTCTGCCTATCGGGGTAGACCGGAATTCGTCGGCGCAGCGCTAGAATGTCGCGAATGGGCCGTAGCTGCTCTCTGTTTCTACCCCTGACGTCGGCTTGCGGGGTGCGAACGGACCAACGTGGCCGCGGCGCCCGCATGTGACCCGTTGCAGACTTCGAGTCGCCGAGCCTACGTCCCTTTTGAATCGCGACCTTAGTGTGACCAAAGTCACGAAGTCGAAGCTTGCCTTTCGGTAGTCTCCGCATACCCTGCGCAGAGATTATTCGGGGCAACGATGCGCGCGTTTCGGTGGTTTTTATTGTTCTTTTTCATGTGGCTCGTCTGTAGTTCTGCACAGGCCGGGCATCGCGTTGCCCTGGTCATTGGCAACTCCGCCTACAAGAGCGTGCCCCGGCTTGCCAATCCTGCCAACGACGCGACGCTGGTCGGCGGTATGTTCAAGAAGGCCGGGTTCGACAGTGTCGATGTCAGGCTTGACCTCAACGTGGGCGAGATGCGCAAGGCGCTCCGCGAGTTCGGCGGCAGGGCACGCGACGCCGAGGTGGCCGTGATCTATTACGCCGGTCATGGCATTGAACTGGACGGCACCAACTACCTGATCCCGACGGACGCGACGCTAGAGACCGACAGCGACGTCCTCGACGAAACGCTTCCGCTTGACCGTGCGATGTTTGCCGTCGAGCCCGCGAAACAGCTACGCCTTATCATTCTGGATGCTTGCCGCGACAATCCATTTGCCAAGACCATGAAGCGCACCATCGCCTCGCGCGCGATAGGTCGCGGCCTTGCCAAGATTGAGCCGACAAGCCCGAACACCATGATTGCGTTCGCGGCGAAGGCCGGCTCGACAGCCTCGGACGGCGATGCAAAAAATAGTCCGTTCGCCGCAGCTCTCGTCGAGCGGCTGCCGACACCCGGTCTCGATTTGCGTAAGGCGTTCGGTTTCGTTCGCGACGATGTCCTGAAGAATACCGGTAACAAGCAGGAGCCCTATGTCTACGGTTCGCTTGGTGGCGATGATGTGTCGCTCGTCCCTGCCAAGCCGGTCGTTGCCGGGCCGCAGGCAAACCCGCAAGATGCGATCCGCCGGGACTACGAGCTGGCGCTCCAGCTAGGCTCGCGCGAGGTCTGGACAGCTTTCGTGGCACAATATCCCGATGGCTTTTACGCCAGCCTCGCCAAGGGGCAGTTAAGCAGGATTGGGGCCGAAGAGGCGCGCGCCGCCGCTGCGGACAAAGCCAAACAGGCCGAGGATGAAAGGGCCCGTCTTGCGGCCGAACGCGCCAACAAGGCCGAGCAGGACAAGGCGGCCGCGGCAGCCAAGGCAGCCGAGACTGCCAAGCTCGCGGCAGAGAAGGCCAGGCAGACCGAGGAAGCGAAAGCAGCCGCTGCGGAGCAGCGGCGCAAGGAGGCTGAAGCCGCTGTCGCCAAGGTCTTGGCTGACAAGCTGGTGGCCGAGAAGGCGCTCGCCAACAGGATCGCCACCGACAAGGCGCTCGCCGAGCTGGCCGCCAAACAAGCAGCCGAGAAGAAGGCAGCGATTGATAGCGAAACGAAGGTTGCGGCAGTCGCTCCGACCGCAGCACAGCCCAGCCTAACTCCGAATGAGACGGCAAAGCTGCTGCAATCGGAGCTGCGTCGGGTTGGATGTCTCGCAACGGCCGCCGACGGAGACTGGAACGCACCGTCGCAGCGCTCGCTGACTTTGTTCAATAAGTACGCCGGCACGAAGTTCGACACCAAGCTCGCCAGCTTCGACGCGCTCGACGCGATCAAGACCAGGCCGGGCCGGGTTTGCCCGCTGATCTGTGAGCGCGGTTTCAGGGTTGATGGCGATGCTTGCGTCAAGATCACCTGCCGTGCAGGCTATCGCGTCAATGACGACAACGAATGCGAGAAGATTCCGGAGAAGAAGCCAATTGCGACGAGGGATGAAACAAAAAACCGGGACGAGCAGCGCAAGCAAGTCGAATCCGCTCCGGCGAAGCCGCAGGCCACCACGGGGCAGATGTTCTGCAATGGAGCCGGGTGCAGGCCGGTGCGGTCCGGCTGTAAGCTGGTGCCGGGTGGTTCTGGTCTAGCATCTGGTGATGGTAGGCCGAGGGCGATGATGGAGGTTTGTGGTTAAAGGTCGTCGGCCGTCCGGCGTGCGGCCGCCAGTGAGAACGATGACCGCTTCTGGCCTCTTTCCGACTCTACCCGATGTTCAAGTTGAGTCCGGTATGCGCATTAGAGCGGAAGCCGTTCGACCACTCTCGATCGACTTGGTCTTTTCAAGCTAAACTTTCTCGAACTGCCTCCCCACGACCCTGAATCTCAAAAAATCGCGCACTAGTCGGATGGCAATACGGCACCCTTGCAAACGTCGAGGAGGGGGGTGGGTGGGGGTGGGGACCCCCATCGGCCCGCGCCGGTCACATGCCGTCGACAACGCGCTGCACCACGCTGGTGCCGACGCCAAGGGTGCGGCCGATCTTGAGGACGCCCATGCCTTTGCCTCGCAGGCTGCGAATGCGCTTCTCGACTGCGACTGGCGTACGCGGGCGCCCAAGGCGAGTACCCTTCTCACGAGCCCGCGCAAGCCCTGCGTTGACCCTCTCGCGGATGATGCCGCGCTCGAATTCGGCAAAGACGCCGAGCATTTGAAACATTGCGCGGCCGGCTGTGGTCGAGGTGTCGAGTCCTTGCTGGTGCAGGAAGAGATCGACTCCTTTGTCGCGGAGTGCCTGGAGAATGGCGAGGAGATCCGTCAGCGATCTTCCCAAACGGTCGACGGACCAGGCGGCGACCATACCGAACTCTTTTGCGTTAACCGCTTTCATCATCGCGTCGAGGCCGGGGCGCTTGTCGCGACCCTTTGCGCCGCTGATGCCGGCGTCTTCATAAACCTTCACGACTTCCCAGCCGGAGCGCGCCGCGACTGCCTGGAGCTCGCGGCGCTGGTTCGCTGTCGTTTGGCTGTCGGTGCTCACTCGCAGATAGATCGCAACTTTCTTCATGGCTAGCTCCTGACGCTGGTCTGGTCACCGTACAGGATACGCGAGAGGCATACGAAAAACAAATGGTTTGCGTATGGCGCGAGCGCGCGAAAATTGTTGAGCGATCGCAACACTTGGCGGCGCTAATGCAAGCCAGGGTTTTCCGTATAGTCTTCTTCGCGCCTTTTGTGCGCCGGCTCGACGCGCGTGCGTAACTGGTCCGCGACGCTCGTCCGCGTCGGCGACGTAGCGCGCACCGTGCGCGATGCGCAGATGGAGTTTGTCGTGTTGTGAAAATAATTTGCCAGTCGAATTTACCACTAAGCGACTGAATTCTAGCGCCTTCTCTCTGTCGAGAAATACAGTGAACTGAGAGAACATCAATAAAATCAAGGACTTGCTGTTGACGCATCCAGATTCCGAGCGCATCTTCGCGTCACGGGTCGAAAACCCAGTGTCCTAATTCAATCAAGTGTCCCGGCGACGCGCGTGCATGTCCAAGCGAAAGCCAAAGACGCGCGTAGGCCATCTAGACCGGCCGTTTTCGCGCCGGGACGCAGTCCGCTCGAAACGCGGAGATAGGTCTAACCCAATGTCAGCGATCGTTCTGCAATTCCCGCTCGCGCACACGGAAGAGTCCAACGTCCTCGACGGCAGTGTAGACGTTTCACCCGTCGATCGTCGTGGCTTCGTTATCCTGGACGCATGCGTTTCCCCTGTCCTTGGGATTCAGCTCATGACCTTGCTTGGAAACTATGAGCGGAAGTCAACACTGCCCTGTCCAAATGCGAGCATTCTGCGTCACGACCGGGATGCGTTCGCTTTCGAATGCACACAGGTCGAGCCCAACGGCAATTACCTTATCGACGCCTGCATTCCTTTGGCCGTGGCGATCGATTTCGAGAAAATGAGAGCCGCCAAAAATGGCGGCCTTTCACAACCGGAGTAAAAAATATGGCGCGTCTCTTCTCATTCGATTTCACGCAGAGTGGGGAAAACTTGATCCTGAACGCTTGCGTTCCATTCTCCGTCGGAGTCGACGTTTTTAGAATGATATCAGAGGCGGCCAGTCGAGAAAAACTGCCCGTTCATTCCAAAAAAGTGCAGGCGCCTCAGAATTCGAGCCTGACGGTTCGAAGCCTGGATTCAACGACGCCTAAATCCGGAAAGGCAAAAGGCAAACGCACGGGGCCGGATAATCCGGCAAAACATCATCACGGTGAAGAGTCTGACTAGCGTGCTGCAAGAGGCTTCTGGCGACGCCGCGCGAAAAGTGCGCAGCAATTACGAACGATAACCCGCTCCGCTCACAAGCGTGGCAGAATTTATCAGGATGAGAACTCGTCACCGCTTTCCGCCATTCGGCGTTCGTACGTTTCTTGCTCGAGACAGATTTCGCGACGTCAAAGCGCGCTGTGCAACGTTCCGAAACGACTAGACTTTCATCTCGCCGCGCCACGCGGCGCCGGCGATCGATATTCCGATGATGCACAACCAGAAAACCATCCGGAATGCCCACCATACAAATTTTCCGGCAAGGATTGCCGCCGGCAAAACAATGAAAAAAGAAACCAATATCCACACGATGGCTTCCGTCATGGCGGCTAACCTCGTTGAGTAAATCGCGAGTTTGTACCCGACCCGCGTCGGTGGCAACTGAATGTTTTTCTGACCCAACGCAATGATCGATCTGCACGCGCTTGGCGCGCAGCGACCAGACTACTGTGATGCCGGCAGCGCCGCTTTCACGCGCTCACCCAACTCTGTCAGCCGAAAGAGGTGCAAAGGCTCCGGCTCGGCGCCGGCCTTAATTTGCCACGGGTCTAGGATCCCCTGGTATGCCGGATTGCGAGCCTTCTCGACCCATCCCCGGCGCAGCAAAACTTGGTGCACCTTCCCGCGGCCGCTTTTGTGGATCCCGGCCATGCGCGCAATATCGCCCATGCCTAACCATTCGCCGGGCCGCATTACTCGCAGCATGCGATCGGCGATCGATTGACCGGGAAGGGCTCGGCACAGGTTGCGCGCTCGAACGGCAGCCAGGATGCGTTCGGCAGCTGCTTCCTGCCGGACAGCCCGCTTTCGGCGCTTCGCCTCGACTGACGCCCCGATGTCGCAAAGCGGCCGCTTGTCGCCTTTCTTCGTAAATCGCCACGTTTGGTCGGCTTCATCGAGCAGGCGCCAAATATGTGCGAGCCATTCTTCCGGGTCCGCCGGGAACTGGAGATTGAAAGCAGGCATGCCTACCCCTTGTCGTGATGCGATCCATCCAACGATTTAATCCGCAGCAGACGGCTTGGTAACCGCCACAAAAACGCGGTTGGATAGACGGAATAGCTCGCGAAATTATAACACAAGACGATTCGTTGACCGCTTCATCCTAATCCAGCATGCCCGAGATGTCGCACCAATGGCGCTGTGCCAAGTCCGCCGGCGGCTCGGCTGGTCCGTCCAGCGTCCCGGACAACGCCCGCTGCATCGCCGCCACCGGCGTTTCCCCTCGTCGCACATCTACCGGCCGGATTTCTAAAAGCGTGATTTGGGAAGGCGACTCGAGTTTGCGAACCGCAGCTCGCCGTGATGCGGCTGGTGCCGGCATCTTCCGGCCAGTGGTGTTCTTTTTGACGGTCTTGCGCGCGACCGGCTTGGCGATCGACACCGGGCCTGTGTGGATCTTGCGACACCGCGGACAACGGCGGACCAATTGACGGGTGCTGATCTGGCGCATTGACGCCGTGACATCGAAAGGCTGCGAGCATTCCGGGCATGAGGTTTGAAGCTCGAGGACTCGCACCTCCCGGTCATTGCCCATGGTGTGATAAAAATGGCCGGTCTGAATGTAGACTTGGCCGCGCACGGTGAATTTGGCACCGGCGGCGGTATCGGTTCGTCGCATGTTTTGGTCTCGGGTTCGTGGATCGATTGATGGGCGCCGGCGGCGAGTCGGCTTTCCTTTTCTGGAATCGGCCAGTGTTGACGTAATTGGCATTGCTCAGGACGGGCACCGGTTGTCACCGTTGTCACTTGAGGGAATTTGCAGGAAAGACGGCCAGTGGGTCTCTGGCTTCTATTATTAGAAGAAGGGCTTTTATGGTTCTCACGCGCGCAAGTGACAGACGGTGACAATGGTGACAAACCGTTACGCCGCGACTGTCTGGAAACGCGGTGACAGGCGGTGACACCGGTGACAATCATGCAGCTGCACCCAGCTTGATGCGTTCCTGCACCCCATCCCGCCGGCTCCGTTCCGTTGCCGCGATTTCTGCGAACCTGCCGTCATGTACCGCCGGATTAACGGTCCAACGGTCCTCGGCGCCATGTCGATCGATGTGGGCCGGCTTGACCCAATCGTGCATTTCCAGGACGCGCATCGTCGCCATGATCAGGCTCCGCTTCTCCGGCGACTTCAGGGCGGGATAGGCGCGATAAATGTCCCGGCTCGAGATGGCAGGCAGCCCGCGCGCCAGCACAAAGCCGGCGATCCAAAGGGCGTGCTCGTCCATCGTGGATGCACCCAGATCCTTCAGGTAGAATGTCAACGCGTGCGAATAGACGAACTTGGTCAGATACCGTCGCGCCCGCACCGCGGTGTCGCGGCTGATGCTGGCCGGCGGCGTGCCTACCCTTTCGTCCAAGGATGTATCGGGGTTGATGTCGGCGCCGCTATCCCGGCGATGAAGGACAATTGGCGTAAATCGCTGCAGCAGCCCGTCATCCGACATGCTGGTTTTAAGCGCCTTGATCTTGTCGGGCTGGATACCACCCAAGACCGAGATGGCGCAGTTTTCGACGCATATCCGCTCTGACAGTTTCCGGTTGACGATGAAGTCGCCGCCTTCCTTCGCCTGCAGCCAGAAGGCGCGGTCCTTTCCGCCCTTGGCGCGATATGCGTCCATGCCAGCCAGCCAACCCGCAAGCTCGTCAGCATGATACAGCAGCCCTTCCGGGTTCTCGCACAACGCCACCGCCAGGGCTTCTGTCGTCGCGTCGTTGTAAATCTTCTGTCTGAATCTAGGCTTCTCCGGTTCGGCTTCGCCCTCGAACACCTGGTCAGTGCTTTCCGGCTTGCCCTTGCCTGCCTTTTCAGCCGTTGCGCGGCGCGTCTCGTCAAGCTTCCGCTTGTGCTCGTCAGCCGTGAACGTTTTCCGCCACTTTTGTTGAAGCGTTTTTACGGGGTCCATCGCGGCATTGATGGTCGCCGACTTGTTCGAGCCAGACGGGGCTATGATGGCCGTCCAGAGGATGGGCTTCACGGTCCACTTGGTATCGCGTTGACGCATCTGCAGACGGTTCCCGGCAGGCACAAGCGATCCGAGCGCGGTTACCAATGCCGCGGCAGGCGCGCCAGCGTCTACGCCTAGCCGGCGAGCACTGTCGTGCGCAAACTGCTCCACCACTTCCGGGAGAACGCCGGCCGGCAAGTCACCGGGCTTCAGATGGTCAACGAAGATCGCATTGGGCTCATTTTCCCACGCTCTTACATCGCCGCTTCTCGCGGTCGGTATTGTGGCGTCCACTGCGGCCGCCTCACTCTCGTCGATCTCGGCTGCAAGGGGCGCTTTGGATTCGTCGATCTCAACCGCATCGAAACCTGGTGCCAACGGGTGATCGCACCCGATGGGTCTTTGACGGTTACGGCCGGCAGATTCGACGACTACAGCCAAGCGCTCCAAGTCACCGAGCCCGTTGCAGTGGGTTTCATTCCAACCCAGTGCTTTTTCGTAGACAGTTTCCGGCGAGCAAGCAAAGTCGTAACCTCGCGCGCACACAATAAAGGTCGTGTCGTCGATCTTGCCGAGTTCGGCGTATGGCGCTCGATCGCGTATCCACTTTGTGAACAGTTCGATCGCGATGTCATCTTCCTCAACGATGCGTTTGCCGGCTGCACTCGCTTTCGGCTTTGCGTTTTTGCACTGCTCGACAATCCAGGTGGGAGCGAATGCGATCGGCGCATCGTTGGCGCGCGTGTACGAGCGGCCTCCAATCGTGCTGCCTGGCATCAGGACGTATCCGCCATCGGTCTTGACATCGATGCCCGGGCCTAGCGTATGTGTGCCGTTTTTGAGTGGCTCACCTGCACGCATTACATAAAATAGATGTTGGCCACCGCCCTGCGTGTTGTTCGTCATTGTCTCGGGGAAGTCTTCAACGAGCCGGAAGAACTCAAACGTCTCGCAACCGCCGTTCTGTTTGTCGACGTCGAGCACCAAGAGTTGGTTAGTAACTCCGCCGATGTTGGCGTCTGGCCACTGGCCCCACCATTTCCGAATCTGCTCTGAGTCTTGCGTGGCCAGGTCCTTCCACTTGGTCAGCGGTTCTTTCGCTGCCCTTATTGCCTTCTTGCGTTCATCGGGGTTGGCGTCAGGGCCAGGGTCGACGTACCAGCGGCAGGGGTGGACCGGCACATGGTGCGAGGCCTCAAGAGCCCATTCCAGCTTTGTTTTCATCGGTGCAGCTGTCGGCGCCGCCGCTGGTCTCTTCAGAGGTACAACGTTGGTCATTGTTTTGCTTTCCGGCAGCTCGACGCCGCACATTTGCATCAGCCACGGGGGCGCCGGGGATAGCGATCTCTCATTGTGGAAGCGATAAGGGGCGAGACCGTTGATGGTGGATCCTGGCCCGATCAGCACATCATCGACAGACGACAATATGCTCATGTGCTCCGACAGAAAGTTAGACTGGCCTTGCACCAATGCGCCAGCCGGCAGCTCGAACATGACGTAGCTGCCGACGAGCTCTCCCACGAGCACGAGGCTACCGGTTCGACCACCATGCTGCTGGAATAGTGTGCCGAGCGTGTCGCGGAACACCTCGTCAGTGCATCGAGGATCAATCCGAATTGCGAGCAAATTATCGGTTGCGATGCCGATATTGGCGTCTGGCCAGAGGGCCCACCATTCTCGTATCTGACTTTCGTCAGCGGTGGCCGCAGTGTCGGCCTCGGGAAAAGCAGGTTCTTCGGCGTTAGCGGCCAACGGATAGACGCGGAGGCCGCGGCGGGCGGCGTCGAGCGCGTGCTCTACATTCGTCGTACCGGTCATTGGTCACACCGCGACGGGTGAGCGGATCGGCTTAAGCCGATGCAAATGGCGTCGTGGGCCCTATAGAGCAAAGGCGCGTCTGCACGGGTAAACGGCACAACATTGTGTTGCGCGCGGTCTTCATGTATATTGGTCACTTGCAAAACCTTATAAGCCCGGTTCGGAGCTCGTCACTCCGGCCGGGCTTTCGCTTTGAAGCGATGCAGCTCGGCGACCCGGTCTGTGGTCAGATGCTCGAATCTCGTCGAGGGTTGGCGCGGTTGCGAACCACCACGGCCAGAAGGCCGCTACTGCAGGGAGGCATTAACGACATCGTCGCATTACGCGTCGCTCTCCTCAGTCTCCGTGTAATGCGGCGAGGCGACACGAAACGGTACATGCGGCCTGTGTCGGGAGATATAATCGCCGACATCGTACGGCGCATCGGTAAGCATCCTGATCACAAAGCGACTGTCCTCGACGTCCTTCCCGTCGAACTGCCTCAGCAGCGATTCGATTTCCTCTGCCGAGTGTTCTTTACGACAATCGACGACTCCCACACAGACGAGCGTGGTGTGTTGGACGCAGAACCGCAGTGTGTCGGCTGGATAATCGGAAAGCTTGATCGGCTCGGGCTGCGGCCCCGACAAGTTGCCGGCGACGCGGGCGTCAATGAAAACCCGGATTCGATTTGCGGCCAGGATGGCCTTCTTTTCTGCTCCCGTCAGCTCCCGCACGTGAGGCTGGAACGTTATCGTCGCGATGCCCTCGTCAATTGACAGGGCAATGGCGGGCAACGGTGCATGAGGCACCTGCGGCAGCGTGTTGATGTCAGCCGGCTGCATGCGTGCTGCCTCGGTCGATACAGGGGGTCGGTCGGGGCTTCAACCGTGGGCGCGGTCGATACACCGCGTAATCGTCGACGAGGGACTGACGATCGGTCATCGAATACGCCGGCTTCGAGTTCGGGGGGCGGCTTGCCCAAGCTTCCGATCGGCCCGGTGCCTGGTGGGTTGGTGAGGGCGCCGCCACGCTCGGTCGAGCCGTAGATCTCGCAGATCCTCACGCCATAGCGGCGCTCATACTACTTCCAGAGGTCGGGTGGCATGCCGGCGCTGATGATGAGGCGAACCGGATTATCGGCATCATCGGGAGCTTCTGGTATGCTGTAAATCTCGGGAATCATGCCCCCGAGAATGTTGAACATCGTGCAACCAAATCTCCGGCAAATCGGCCAGAGATGCCGCTTGCTGAATTTGCGGCTGACAACGACCGGCAGGCCTGCCGTCAAGCCGATGCGAAGCGTTCCCTGTGCGTTGATGTGCGTCAAGGAAAGGCCGGTGTAGAGAATATCGTCGACGTTGAGCTCAATCCCGTGCATGCCGCGCGCCCGGCTCATATAGGCGCCGTGGGATATCACGACGGCTTTGGGGTTGCCCGTTGTGCCCGAGGTGAACATCAGCATCATGGGGTCGATCGATGAAACGCTGACGCGGTCACAGGACCCGCCTTCCTTCAAGACGTCCCCGTACGCCAGGTTCACCCGCGCGATCGAGGGAGGCCAAGCGCTTCGCCCTGTAAGGATCACGGCCCAGGAAAGATCATTGCGGCCGAGATCGGCGATGGCGGCTGCACATTCGGGTGAGCAGATCACGCCGCGGCACCCGGCATGTGACAGCATGAAGCTCAGCTTCTCACCGATCGTTCTGGGATCGATCGGCACGAAGACCGCTCCCAGCATTGCCGCCGCCAGCATCGCTTCGACGAATTCCGGATGATTCGCCATCATCAGGGCGAAAGTATCGCCCCGCCGAAGGCCAAGCGCTGCGAGACGCTTCGCGAGCGCAGCGCCGTTTCGCTCCAGCTCCGCGTAGGAGCGCTCCTCGGTCCGGTAAGCACCGTCAGCCGTCACGTCCACGAATGTCAGGGCATTCCTGGCAGGAATTCTCGCAGCATGGACGGTAACAACGTCAGCGACGGTCTCGAGCGGAGGAGCGATGTCCACGGGCCTCATCCCCCGAAGCCATAGTAGTCGCGAACTACCGGCTCGCGGAGCTTGCCTGGTTCGAAAATCTCGATGACGACCCCATCGGGTCCGCCAAGCATGAAATAGCCGCCACCTCCGCCGAGACGGCGGATGGGATTGGGAATATGAAGGCCCGCGGCGGTCATGCGTTCGTAGAGCTCGTCGATGCCGACGACCTGCATGCCCAGGTGATGGACCGCGTTCTTGCCCTCGCCGCGCGGAAGCTGATCGTAGAGATGCAGGGCACCAATGCCGACCTTGATGAAAACGTTACGCGCGCCCGCGACATCTCCATCCCACATCACCTCCGCGTCGAACCATTTCCTATAAAACTCTATGGTCGCATCGACGTTGGATGCAAACAGATGCACGTGCTGGAGGTGATAGCGCTGCTTGGTGCCATAGGGGTACTGCCATTCGCTTTCGGGCGTCGTCATGATTGTCCTCGGATGTTGGAGTCGGGTGTCGGGTGTCGCTCAGTGCTTCAGGCGCGGGCAGGTGCTTTCGGCCAGCGGAATGGTCAGGTCTTGAGCCGGGATCGTGCGCAGGATCTTGTAGAGGTCCCACTCTCCCTTGGAGTCCTTTGGAGCCTTGACTTCTGCCAGATACATGTCGCGAACGACGCGGCCGTCCTCGCGGATCGTGGCGCCGTGGGTGAAGGCGCTCTCGATCGGCGTTGCCCGCATCTTGGCGATCACGTTGTTTGCGTCGTCCGAGCCGGTCGCCTCCACCGCCTGCAGATAGTGACGGACGGCCTCGTAGACGCCAATCTGCATGAACGTCGGCCGCTGCCCCTTGCGACGTGCGGCGAACTTGTCTGACCAGGCTCGGGTCTCATCATTGAGATCCCAGTAGAATGGAGTCGTGAGGAAGGTTCCTTGCGTCGCCTGCAGGCCAAGCGAGTGGACATCGGTGAGCAGCAGGAGCATCGCTGCCATCTTCTGTCCGCCGGCGGTCAGGCCGAATTCTTCGGCCTGCTTGATGGTTGCGACCGTATCCCCGGCGGCGTTCGCCAGACCGACGATGTTTGCCTTGGAGGCCTGCGCTTGCAGAAGGAAGGAAGCGAAGTCGGTCGTGCCCTGTGGATGAGCCGAGGCTCCCAAAACCTTGCCGCCATTGGCTTCGACTACCGCGCTTGCATCCTTCTGCAACTGGTGACCGAAGGCGTAGTCGGCGGTGACGAAGTACCAGCTCTTGCCGCCGCCTTCGACTACAGCCTTCGCGGTGCCGCGCGCCAGTGCGTAGGTGTCGAATGTCCAGGCGATGCTGGTAGGGGAGCAAAACTTGTTCGTGAGCGCCGTGGTTCCTGGCGACGAGAACAGGACGATGCGGTCGCGGGTGCGCGCGATTTCCTGAACCGCCAGCGCAACCGCCGAGTTCGGGATGTCGACGATGGTATCGACGCCATCCTGCTCGAACCATTTACGGGCGATGCTGGCACCGACGTCGGGCTTCAGCTGGTGGTCAGCGAAGACGATCTGGATCGGCTTTCCAGCGGCCCGATTGCCGAACTCTTCCGCCGCCAATTGAGCAGCGACGACCGAGCCTTCGCCGGTGGCATTCGAAACGATGCCGGACATGTCGGTCAACACGCCGATCTTGACGATGTCGCCGGAGAACTGCGCGCGAGCAGGCGCGCTTCCGCAGATCGTGGCTCCGGCGAGGAGCATCCCGAATACCAGCCTCATCAGTGTTTCCCCATCATCGCGACGTGATGAAAGGGTCTGTGTCAGAGCCGGTTCAGACTAGCAAACGAGGTTTTTTCGGTGCGCCTTGAGTGAAACTCAACACCCGATAACGCAACAAGCGATCAGACCGCCTTGCGCGTCGCCTTTGTGGCTGCTGGCTTGTTCTTCCCCTGCTGTTTGCAGGCGCCGCACAGCCAGTTTGCGAACGCAATGACGCCCGGGTCGTCCGCCATCCGTTGTTCGTATTCGAGCACAAAGTGGCGCCGCGTCGGACGGACGATGGAATGCGCTCTGACCAGGTTGAGTTGCGCAAGGTCTGCAGCGAGGAGACTCTCGATTGCGATGGCGACGCCAAGCCCGGCAGCCGCAGCTTCGATGGCCAAACCCAGATTTTCAAAGCTGCTCCCGCCCTGGACGGGCACGGTGGTGAGCTGCGCATGGTCCAGCCAACGTCGCCAATCGTCGGGCCGCGGCCTGTTGTGCAGAAGCGGAACGGAAGTGAAGTCCAGCGCGCCATCCTTCAACAGATCGGGCGAGCAAACCGGTACAGTGGCAATCGGCAGCAAGGTCCGGGTCACCAGGCCGGTTCTGTGTTGTCCGTCCGAGACGGCGATCACGGCGTCGTAGCGGCTGGCAAGGAGGTCGACAGGATTGGCGCTGGTGTGCAGATCGAACTCCAATTCCGGATGTGTCGACTTGAGGCTGGGCCACATCGGCAGGAGAAAGCGGGACAGGAAAAATCCGTAGACGCCGACAGACAAGCGCCTGAACCGTCTGAGATGCAGGCCTTCTGCGGCATCCGCAATCCGGTCCAGGGCCTCGCGCGCGGAATCCGCGAAGGCTTTGCCTGGCGCGGTCAAGACTAGCCCACGCGACCCACGCAGGAAAAGCGCCGTGCCCATGCGCGCTTCAAGGGCGCGAACGTGTCTGCTGATGGCTCCGACCGTGACATTCAACTCGTCAGCCGCTCGCGTGATCGACAGATGTCGTGCTGCGGCTTCGAACGCCCGGACAGCATGTAAGGGAGGAAGACGTCGTGATGCCATGATAACCGCCCGCGGGGTGATCGCGCCTTGAGTTTGGCTCAAGCCGCCCTCACAAGAAGTCGTTTGCGCGCGACCGTGTCAAGTCATACCCCCAAAGCTGGCCAGGCTCGCCCAGCCCAAGACATATCCATCCGGGGAGGAAGCTCATGACCATTCACGTCGGTTTGGCGAGCCGCGAAGCATCGGCCCAGCGTTCGGCCGCCCTGGCGCCCACATGCCGTGGGCTGAACTACTATTCCATCGACCGGAGCGTTCAGGACCTGCTTCCGCTCTACATGGACGCGCCATTGCTGGCGCATCTCAAGCCGCATCTCAATGAGCTCGGAGAACTGGCCGGCGGCAAGCTGTACGATCTGTCCGATCAGGCCGAGCGTCACCAGCCCGTCCTGCATCCTCGCGATGGCTATGGCCGCGATGAGGAGTGGGTCGAATACCATCCGGCCTACCGGGAAATGGAGCGGATTGCGTTCGGACAATTCGGAATGCATGCGATGTGCAACCGCGGCGGCGTTCTCGGCTGGCCCTCGGCGATGCCGCCAATCGCGAAATACGTGTTTCACTACCTGTTCGCACAGGCCGAGTTCGGCCTGCTGTGCCCGGTGAATCTGACCGACAGCTCTTCGGAACTGGTCCGTCGCTTCGGCACGGACGAACTGCGCGAGCGATATCTTCCGCGGATGTGGAGTCAGGATCCGGCGGCTCTTTTCAAATGTGCGCAGTTCATGACGGAGAAGGCCGGCGGCTCCGATGTGGGTGCGGCGGAACTGACCGCGGTTCGCGTTGGTGAACATTGGAAGCTCCACGGCGAGAAATGGTTCTGCTCCAACGTGGATGCGGAGCTTGCCGTGCTGCTTGCCCGGCCTGAGGGGGCAACGGCGGGCGGCCGCGGCCTCGGTCTCTTCCTGTTGCCCAAGACGCTGCCCGACGGCAGCCGCAATTCCTACCGGATCGTGCGGTTGAAAGACAAGCTCGGCAGCCGCACGATGGCGAGCGGCGAGATCGTGTTCGAGGGCGCGGTCGCTTACCAGCTGGGCGAACTCGATCAGGGCCTGAAGCACATGCTCGTGATGGTGAATTCGAGCCGCGTGTCGCATCTCGCCCGTGCCGCCGGCATGATGCGCCGTTGTCTCAACGAGGCGCTGCAGGCCTCCCGTCACCGCAATGCCTTTGGCCGCCCGGTGATCGATCATCCGCTCATGCGCCGTCAGCTCCTCAAGCTCATGGTGCCGACCGAGCAGGCGCTCTCGGCGCTGCTCTATTCCGCAACGGCATCGGAGAGGGTGCTGCGGCTTCTTACGCCGATCGTCAAATACCGGGCCTGCCGCGATAATGTCACCGTCGCGACCGGTGCAATGGAAACGAGAGGCGGGAACGGTTACATTGAGGATTGGCCGAATGCCCGGCTCATTCGAGATGCTCATCTCGGTCTGTTATGGGAAGGCACCAGCAACATCAACGCCCTCGACGCCGTGCAGCGCGCCGTCGGAAAGCTGGGCGCCCATAAGGCATTGCAGGAGGATATTGGCGCGTGCCTGGAGAATGCGCCCGGTCTGCCCGGACAGTACCGTACCCGGCTTTCTAGTGCAGTGACCGATGCCGTGCGATTCGCGCAGGATGTCGCAACCAATCCGGAGAACGAACGCTTCAGCAGAATCGCTTCCGCCAAGCTTTACCATGCGATTACTGCGGCTTTGCTCGCGTCGGAAGGCGCTCGTTTGGGGAAAAATGGTGGCGACGCCCGGCGCCTTCTGCTGTCGCGGTTCGTCCTTGAGCATCGTGCCGCAGAGCGTTCTCCGATGAACTTGGATGCTCAGCGGTGGGAAGATGCCGCGATCGACCTGCTCCTTGCCGACGTACCGATCTCTTTCGCGCAAGCCATCTCTCTGGTGCAGGGTTAACAAATGGACACAGGATCGCAGCGCGAACTCGCTAGACTTCTGGCGACCCTCCGCAAGGAAGGCCGGCAGCAGAGTGGTCTGGACGTCCGATTGCTCCCCCCGGACAAGGAGACGGCCTACCGGGTTGCCCGCATGGTGGAGGAAGAGCTCGGCTGGGAGGTGGCGGGGTGGAAGATCGCCGCAATGAAAGCTGACCTGCAGAAGGCGTTGCGCACTGACTCGCCAATCTACGGCCGGGTATACGCGCCGCTGATCAAGCAATCGCCGGTTACGGTTGAGCATGCCCGTCAGTGTAGTCCCATTCCGGAAGTCGAATATCAGGCGCTGCTTGGTGCTGATCTTCCGCCACGTGATACGCCTTACGGCTTCCCAGAAGTCAGGGAGGCCGTTGCCTCGCTGCATCCAGGTGTGGAACTGGCGGAATGTCGCTTCGTCCACGACGCGGCGTTTCCTCCTCTGGCCGCCATCCTTGCGGACGGGGCCGGCAGCGGGACGATCGCCTATGGTTCGCCGATCGAGCATTGGCGGGAGCGTGATATTGCCGGCCAAGAGGTCGTCCTGACCTGCAACGGGGCACCGAGGCGAAAGGGCACTGCAGCGATTGCGCTGGATCATCCGATCGTGCCGGTGACGTGGCTGGCCAACGAACTCTCTCGGGCCGGCATCGGCTTGAAGGCAGGGCAGATGATCAGCACCGGTACACTGACCGGAATGTTGAGACCGAAGGCCGGCGAGACGTTCGTCGCCGATTTTGGGCCCTTCGGCACCGTGACAGTGAAGTACGCGTGATCCGATCGAACAGGCAGAATCCATTTTGCCTGAAGCATGTCGCGATCGCCACACTCAACGGTCTAGAGGCTGGGACCCGCGGTGGCGCCAGCCTTGCCTCAAAAGAAGGGGGGAAACCTATGGGGTTGATCGGCGTTTGCCGCAAATTGCTTATTGTGACGATCACTGCGCTGTTCACGCCCACGATTGCGAGGGCGGAATATCCAGAGGGATCAATAAAATTCGTCGTACCTTTTGCCGCCGGCGGGCCTACGGACGCCTTGGCGAGGTCTCTGGCTGAAGGGGTCCGATCCAGACTTGGCCAGCCCGTCATCGTCGAAAACCGCGCTGGCGCCGGCGCTAATGTGGGCGCCGACTTCGTAGCAGCCGCACCAGCTGACGGTTATACCCTTCTGTTTGGGACGTCTGGGCCGCTTGCCATCAATGTGAGCCTGTACACAAAGCTGAACTATGATCCGGTCAGGAGTTTTGATCCCGTCATCATGATCGGCAAACTGCCTAACGTGCTCTCGGTTCATCCCTCTGTGCCCGCGAGCAATGTGCAAGAGTTGATCTCGTATGCGAAATCGAATGCCGGGAAACTGAGCTTCTCCTCGTCCGGTAATGGTGCATCTACTCATCTCGCCGGAGTTATGTTCAACGCCATCGCCGGCACCGATATCCTGCATGTGCCTTACCGTGGCGGCGCACCCGCGATAAACGATCTCATCGGCGGCCAGGTACAGATGAGCTTCGCCGACATCTTCGTCTCGGCACCTCATATAAAAGCGGGAACGCTTCGCGCGCTTGGGGTTACGACGATCGAACGCACGCCGGTGTTACCCGACGTGCCTACTTTCGATGAACAGGGTCTCAAGGGATTCGACGTGAGCGTCTTCTTCGGTGTCGTCGTGCCCAAAGGCGTACCGGAGCCGATCATCGAAAAGCTCAATGCGGCTTTCGTGGCCGCCATGAACGACAGCTCCATCAAACCGATCCTCGAAGCCCAAGGGATTATCCCGGCGCCGTCGAACAGTCCCGCATATCTGTCGAAGTTCATGGACCAGGAAATCCCGAAATGGCGAGATGTCATCAATTCGGTCGGTTTGCGGATTGAGTGAGTCGGCAGGGTTGGTGCGCTTGTTGGGCATGGTCCGCCAAGGGTTGGCGGGATCAACCTCGTAAATTTCTGGCACTTCTGAACAAGTGAGCGAACTGGCAGTGAATATTTTTGGACGAGGTGCAGCTGGCTATTGCTTTTCGATCGCACCCTTCAGCAGGAGCTCGAGCTCCTGGCTGACCTCCTCCAGAGGCTGCGCACTCCGTGCGGCCCTGCACATCGCGACCGTGCCTTCGACCGATGCGACTACGAGTGTTGCGAGGCGCCGCGCGCGCGGCGCGGCGAGGCCTTCCCGCTTCAGCGCAGCGGACAGGATCTGCTGCCAGTCTGCAAATACGCGCTGAGCGAGATCCAGCAGATGACGCTGCACTTCCTGTTCGCCGACGCTCTCTCTCTCCGTCGTCTCGCTGACATATTGCTCGACAGCGACCGCGAGGATCGGACAGCCGGCCCGGTAGTTCGTCTGCTCCAGAGTTTTCCTCCAGAGTGCGATGAAGGCGCGCAAGCCGGCGATAGCCCCGCGTGCGTTGGTCAGATGCTGCAGCGGACCGCTGACCTGGGCTCCTGCGAAGGCAATGGCGTCTTCGATAAGTTGTTGTTTGCCGCCTGGAAAATGATGGCTGATCGATCCGCGCGGCGTGCCCGTGTGACGCACGACTTCGCGCATGCTGGTTGCATTCACGCCGCGGCGGCTCATCAGATCGGCGGCTCCGGCCACCATTTTCGCTTTCGTATCAGACGTCATAAGGCACCTCGTGCCATCGAACATAGAATATGACGATTGACATAGCCAGAGCATTGTGCAGTTATGTCATCTGACATAATTGGCGACGGTCAGGAGATGCAGATGACGTTTATCCATGTGATGACTCCGCAAGGGCGACTGACCGGCGAGCAGCGGCGCGTACTGGCGAAGACGCTGACTGATGCTGTGCTGGTACCGGAGGTTGGACGGCTCGTTCCTCAGGCGCGGCGTGGCTATCAGGTCCATTTCCTCGAGCGGTCGCTCGACATGATTGCCCACGGCGGAGAATTGCTGTCCGACCAGCCAAGCGACGTCATGGTGGTGGATGTCGTGGTTATGGACTGCTGCTGGACGCGGGATGATCGCGCCACAGTCATTCGCAATGTACTTAGGGCTCTAGCGGATGCCTGCGACATGAATGAGCCCGCACCAAGCTGGTGGGTCAACTTTCGCATTATCGAGGAGGGATGTTGGGGTTCACGGGGCGGGGTCCTGTCGTTCCTCGATATTCTCGATGAGGGCGCGGCCGCATTCCCGTCGGAGCGGGCCGCCGCGATCCGTACCGCGCTTGCCATCAAGAACGACAGATAACAGGAGGAACCGAAATGACCACCGAGGGCACAATCCGCACCGAGACGCATGATCACATCCTGAAGATCATCATCGACAATCCCGCGAAGAAGAATTCCTTCTCGCCCTTGATGATGGATTTGCTCTCGGACGCCCTGACCGAATTGCACAACAACGACAGCTACTGGGTTGGTGTCATTTGCGCAGAGGGCAGGGACTTCACCGCCGGGCTCGACATGCCGAAGTTCTTTGGACCAAACGCGGAAAAAAGGAACATCAAGGAAGACAATGTCGACGTTTTCGGCCTCAGCAAGCGCTGCAGGAAGCCGATAGTAACAGCAACTCAAGGGATTGTTTATACGGTGGGCATCGAACTGATGCTGGCGGGCGATATCGTGGTCGCCGCCGACGACAGCCGGTTCTGCCAGATGGAAGCGAAGCGTGGCATCGCCCCGCTAGGCGGCGCGCACTTCCGGTACCTATCCCGTGCGGGCTGGGGTAACGCCATGTATCATCTTTTCCTCTGCGACGAATTCAACGCGCAGCGGGCTCGCGAGATCGGCCTCGTTCAGGAGGTCGTACCGGCTGGCCAGCAGATCGCTCGTGCCATGGAGCTTGCGGCGATCATTGCGCGTAACGCGCCGCTCGGGATCCAGGTGACCAAAGAGGCGGCCGCGAAATATGCCGAGCAGGGCGAGGCGGCCGCGATCGGCTGCATACCCGCGATTCGTGATCGTGTGCTCAACAGCGCCGACGCGCGAGAGGGCATTCAGTCCTTCATCGAGCGGCGACCAGCAGTCTTCCAGGGGCGGTGAGCCAATGCCGACGACCGTCAACAATTCTGATGGCTCGGCTGGGTATTTGCCGGATTCGCGAGCGACGCTTGACGAAGGCGCCAGAATTGATCCCTTCTATCATCCGTTTGGGGCGGTACTGAGCTACACGCGCAGGTAGATCTTCCTCGTCACCCTTTGCAAAAGGAGGTATCCTCCGGGCAGCTCTGGGGGATTCGGTGCTTCAAGAAATCAAGATTGCGGGTTGCGCAACCTATTCGGTTGGAGGCGAGAAGCTCGCTCCACTTAAGCAGATCAATTTCGTCTTCGGCACAAACGGGGCCGGCAAGACCACGATCTCTCGCATTATCAATGATCCCGCCTCCCACGCCTCCTGCACGTTGACGTGGCAGAAGGGTGTGGCGCTCGCCTGTCGCGTCTACAATCGCGACTTTGTGGAGCGCAACTTCGCGACGCAACTTCCCGGGATTTTCACCCTCGGTGCCGCTGCGGCGGAGACGCTCGACAAGATCGACAAGGCCAAGGCAAAGTCAAAGATCTTGACGATGGCATTGCGCAGTTGGCGGACACGCTGGGTGCAGCGGACGCTTCGTCTGGTAAGCGGGGAGAGCTCCGGGCGCTGCGCACGCAGTTCGAGGCAGATTGCTGGAAGATCAAGGGCAAGCACGATGCCCACTTCAAGGAGGCCTTTACTGGCGTGCGAAACTCGCAAGCGAGGTTCTGCGACAAGATCTTGGCTGAACTGGCAGCCAACACTGCCGACCTCGTTGAACTCGGCGAGCTGAAGCGCAAGGCCGCGACTCTCACCATCGCTGAACTTCGACGGGAAAACCACGGTCTGGTCGTCGCCGCTGATGGCTTCCTTGATCACCTCAACAGCCAAGTCGGACAGCGGAACGATTACCTCCCGGCGTTTCTTCACCCGGTGACGTGGCATGCTGTATTGGGCGTCATCATATCGATTCCGATCAGCTCAGCTCGCTCCATCAGCGCCGCCTGGTACGGGCGGACCATGGTCGTCAAGATTGCCTTCAGCGCCAACGCCACCTCACGGTCTGCCGGCAGGCCGGGGTGATCGAGGCCCCACCACAACGTTCTGACTTCATCATCGGTCAAGACGCGGTCACGCGACTTTTCCTTACCGCCCCGGCGTTCGAGATCAGCGAGGGGGTTGGTCTGCACAAGCTTTCGGCCCGGCTGCTTCGCCCAACTAAACATCTTGTGCAGTACTGATTGCGTTCGGTTCGCACTCACAGGTGCGGTCTCTGCGATCTCATCCAGCAGCTCGGCTGCCATGTCATCGGTCACCGTGGCTGCCGGCAACCGTCCCCATGCTGCCCGGGGGCGCTTCAGATAGTGCTCATCATTCTTCCACGAGTCCTTGTTCGGCTTCCCTATGCTGCGCAAGCCATTCTCCGAAGATGATCTTGCGTGATGCAGGAAACCATGGGCATTTGTTAGCCCAGCAAGCGCGCCAAGCAGCGTTCAAGCTCTTCCACTGGAAAGGGCTTCCGCAGGACGGGGTGATCCTTAAAGGGTTCGGGCACGCCTTCCACGCCGTATCCGCTCGCGAAGGCGAATGGAATACCGCGCTTATGCAGAGTTTCAGCAATCGCTTCTGAACTGTCGCTGCCGAGCTTTACGTCCAGAATGGCGGCATCGAGACCGGGTGCAACTGCGAGCTTGAGACCGCTTGCCAGATCGCTCGCCTCTCCCCCGACCGTGTGGCCCAACTCGGCCAACATGTCTGCGACCATCATTCGGATGAAGGATTCGTCTTCCACAAGGAGTACTGATGCCGTGTCGCCCCTTAGTTTGAAATCCGACGGCTCTTGAGAACTCTCGCGGCAGCGTCAGATTGCTTTAGAATCCGTTCGCTCTGCTCTATGATCTGCCGGGTCTGCTTCACCGTTTCCGAGATTTGCTGCGCGGATTGCCCGACTTCGAGGACAAGCCTTCGGATGCGTTTTGCTTCCCGGTCTTCTTCATCAGCCATAACTGCTTCTCGTGCGAGCACATCGCTAATCCTGCGCAGTTTGAGCCGTTCCTAACAGAGTCACGATTCCAAAGAACAGACCCCGTTCGACAATTGGAACCTATATTGAAGCTCGGCTTTAAAGTGTCAATTGCGGCAGAGTATTGCAGTGAAGCGAGGATCCGATGGGCGAGCGGCGTCGTCATATCAAGCACGAAAGGTCCTTTAGGGAGCGGCTTATGGATCAAGCGACCAAGCTTCGCGAGGCCGCCCAGCAACTGCCACCTGGCACCGAGCGTGAGCTTCTGATGAAGAGAGTTCGGCAAGCCGAACAGGCGGCGCAGATAAGCGATTGGCTGAGCGCGCCGAATCTCCGGTCGCCAGCCTCCCTTGGCAAGCTGTTGAAGGAATCCGGCAAGCCAACCTAGCGGGCTCGCCAGCTGCTTATGCAAATTCGAAAAACAGGCTGGTCGCTGCGTCTGTCACTTCCAGACTCCATTCTTCGCCGGGGCGAAACTTGCCATCGATGTTCCTTGAACAGAGCGCCTGCGAGGGTCGTGGCCTCCCGCCATGCCGCTTCGTCGTCCGGCAACTCTTCGCCTTGCTTGGCGTGTCGTGGACGTGAAAGAAATATCTTGGCATCTATCGGGAATGCGCGGCGTAGCTTTGTGTTCCTCCCGGGCCTGTTTCGACGAGGCAACGTTCAGCCGTTTAATCCGCTATTTATCCAGATCCGTCGGCTTTGGCGGGCTTGGAGGCGGGAGGCCGTATAGCGCGGCCCGTTTCGCTGCAAGTTGCGATAGGCGCCCGCTTGCTTTAGCAGGTCCCTCTTGAACTCTGAATCCGACTCCTCAGCCGCCATTTTTTCCAACTGGATTGCCCGCTCAAGGTATTCGGTGAGAAGCTTCATAGCCGCATCACGAAAGCATTCCAGTTCTACGCAGAAGAGCGACAACCGCCGCCGCCACTTCGCTCGGGTCGAAAGATTTCTGCTACCTGGTCACATCGTGGAAGCGGTCAGGAATGAACTCGCGACTATAGCCTGTTGTAAAGACGAAAGGCTTGCCGGCATCGGTCAGCGTGTCGGCGAAGGAATAGGCCATTGATCCATGGAGGTTTATGTCGAGCACGGCGGCATCGAAGCTCGCGAGTGAAATAGAAACAGCTTCCTCAATGTCGTCAATCGGACCGAGGGTATGGATATGCAACGCTCGGAGTGCCTCGGCCAACTCCTCTCCGATGAAGTATTCATCTTCCACAATCAGAACGCGACAATTGCCCATTGGTCCGCTCTAGCCCGGCCAACCGCATAGAATGTATCTTTGTACCTATCGGCTTCGTCGTCGGTCAACCAGCAAAAACGCGCTGCTTTTCGGCTGGAAAAACTGGCCGGGCGCAGCCCGGGCGCTCGGGCAGCTTTGGAAGTTATCCTCCGGTTATCCCCCGACGCCTTCAGTTTTTTGCTCAAGCGATTGAAAGTAATTACGCAAATCGGTTTTTAATGCCGTCACTGGCCGGAGAGCTTTCACCCGCCGGGGGCTTGTGTCGAAAGTACCCGGTGAGCGGCGGCCTCGAACGTTGCCGCTCCCTCCAACCCGCCCGCGTGTTGTCTCCCACGCGGGCGGGTTTTCCATTTCCAGAATCCGCGACGTCCAGCGGGCACCTCGGCGCCATCAATCGACAAAGGCGAGGGTCAAAAGAGGCGTGACACGGCGGAGAGACGTCGAACAATTCCCGGGGGCGTGCATGTCAATCGCTGATCTGAAAGTGCGCCTGTCCGATGTGGCGGGTACCGAAACGCTGTCGATCCGCTCGCAACCGACCAGGAGATTGAGGACGCAATCCGGAACGCTTCGCGCCTTCCGTCGGTCGCGCTGAGACTGTCGAGCATCCCGCCGGCTGTTCGGCCGTCGCGTTCTGCGGCTGCGGTACGGCTGTGAAGATTCTCGGGGCGCCGATCCGCGCGCTGTGGCAAGCGGCGGCCTGGGGCTGGGGCTTTTTCTTGGGCCATAGCCTCGTAAAGAAATAAGGCCCCAGCTCGCGGTTATGTTGGGGGCATTGAGCTGGGGCCATTTGGGGGGCGCCCTTAGGGAAGGGCATCGGGAAAGCTTGGCAAATGCAGGAATGTTCCTGTCCTAAGTTTCAAAAGGCCACTGCGTCTGGGTCAGGCGCCGGACGGCAGCTGCTCCGGTGAGGCTCCAGCTCAACCTTTGGCTTTGATCAGCTTGTCGCGCTCGGTGCGGGTCAGTTCCTTGGCCTGGTTCAAAGCATCCTCTTGGCTGAGCCCGATCGTGATGGATCGGCGGCCGGGGTTGTCATCCCAATAGAAATATTGGCTCGGGCGGCCGTCCTGGAAGCAAACCTCAAAGCTCCCGCAATCGGGAATGGCTTGCACGGTGTGCGGGATTATGCGTATCGGGTCACCCGATCCCAATCGATGCGAACAATAAGATCGTCATCAATCAGGAGGTGACCATTTTCAAACGCGCGATCCACAAGAAGCGAAAGACAAATACCATTGCAGGGGTCTAAGCGAGACCAACCTTGCTACGCGTATCATAGTCACTCGATCTCGACAAAATATTCGCACCTCATTCAGTGCTTTAACCGAGTCGTGGGCGCGACTTAACCGCCAACATGGAAGTTAATGCCATCGAAGTTTGCACAAGACCGACGACGTAGCGACTCACGGCATCTTCGCGCCGATAGCGTTAACCCTGGCGCCCGGAAGCGCTTGATTCGAGAGATGGTCCGCCGACAATGTTGCGCGCGAGCGGCCGATTCAGCAAATGCAGGTAGCGACGATGCGGATTTTCGCGATTTTCGCGGCCCTGCTGTTTTCGGGGGGCGTTCATGCGGCGGAGCCCGTTCTCGGCCGTGAGGCCGGGGCGCCAGTTGCGGTCACGGAAGAAACGTGGCGTGCCATCGACGAGCGGCTCAGAGCTTCGACCGCTTCCCGCAATGCACTGGTGGTCGCGCAAGCGTTGGTCGACTTGATGAAACAGCATCCGGCCATGGATCTCGTCGTGCTCGAAGGCCGCTTGCGGAAACTGCAATCCGACGTCTACCTACTTGCATCGCCGATCGCGAATCAATCGAGTACGCCATCATTGATCTCACGTCCTCCTCGGGCGACAGCCGGCGACCTACCCTATTACCTTTGGATCGAACTGAACGGCCGCGAACAAATGCTCAAAAAGCGCCGGGAATTCGGAACGTCGAGCGAATATGAAAACCTGCGGAAGCTCAAGGAAACCGGGTTTTTGACAACCCGTAGTTCCGCAAAATCGCGAGGCGCAAAATGGACTACTGATGTCCGACGGCCTCAATGGTCGTACACGCCATCCTGACGCGCATCATCGATAGTCGATCTTAACAGCGCGCCTTTGGATCGCCTTGCATGCCACCGATTCCTTTGCCACAATAGATAGAAAGGCAAGGGGATTCAGTGCCGGTTTAGTTTGCCATTTGCCATAAATTGGTGAGCAAAATCAAAGACTGCCCCGCGCCTGGGAGACTAGGGGTCGGAGGTTCAAATCCTCTCGCTCCGACCAAAACTTAGCCGGACTTCAGGGCGTCCGGATTTTCTCAAGGGTAACGGATAGGGTAACGGGCTTATGTCGCCGGGATGTGAATAGCCCGGATAACCAACGACAGCTTGCCCGCGTGTACGTGGGGCGTACCACCATCGCGCGTTGATTCGCCCGGAGCCAGGCACATGGGCACCTCGGATCGTAGATCGCTGACCTTTGAACAAGCGAGGGTTTGGCACCTCTCCCGGCGCAGCTCGACCGCAAGGAACTTAGTCGAGAACTTCGGGCGAAGCTTTGGGCCTGCATTCATGCAAGGCTTGATCGAGCCTACACCGACATTCTCCATTATCGTGGAAACTGGTCCAGAATTCTGAAGGATCTGCATGTCGACCACCACCACGTTCGCATCGACAAATTCAATCCGAACGGGATCGTCACCAAGATCGGTGACTTGTTCGAAAAAGCCGAATGCCACAAGGTGTACGGTTGGCTTTAGGCTGTTCTTCGGCACCCAAATTGTCCGCCTGATCTCGGTCCAGCAGTTCAGTTGGTATTAGAGAACTGCCGCGCGGCTTACCGCATTGAAGACGGTGTGTTCTGGCCGACTGCCTCAACAGAGGAAGCCGACGCGCTTATCCAGGCGAACGCAGCATTATCTGCTTCGCAATTCGGTGGCGCAAAAACTCACTTAAAAAATGCTGCTTCGAAACTCACCGAAGGAGATTACCCAGCAAGCGTTCGTGAAAGTATCAGCGCAGCGGAGTCAGTTGCGCGCGTGCTCGAACCTACTGGCGATCTTTCGAAGGCATTGTCGGGATTAGAACAGAGGATTGCTCTCCATCCGGCGCTTAAAAAGGCGTTCCTATCACTCTATGGATATACGAGCGATGAGAAGGGCATCCGACATGCGCTCTTAAGTGAGGCTGAAGCGGACGTTGATGAAGCTGACGCGATCTTCTTTATCGGAGCATGCGCATCGTTCCTCACCTATCTGATTTCCAAGTCGCACACCAGGCGGTAGGGCAATCGGAGTAATCGACGACGTCCGTAAGTGGCTAAACGACGTACCGCTATGGAAGGAACTCGGGACGATACCTGATCGGACGAAGGCGCTTGAGGAAAAGGTTGCCGCATTGGAGGCGGCCCTAAACGGCAAACGGCCAGGCGACGTATGCCCTTCTGCGGTGCGCAAGGCGGTTCCGATGGCGACGATTTACGCAACTCTGGAAGCCCTCGAAAAGAAGGGGTTCGAATCCATGAAAAAGTGCTGCAATTAGCGTAACGCAGCGTAACGGAGCACTAGTCAGCAGAACTAAGGCGCTGCAATCCAGCGCGCGAGGGCGCTGCGATTCGGTGCGAACGAGCGCGCGGATTAATGGACGGCTTCGAGGGCTTCGAGCGGATTGAAGAACGGCTTCGGTTGGCCGCAATACAATTCTTGCCTGCGCTTGAACTTAGCAGCAACAATGAAGACACATTAGTACGGGCTTTGATCTGGGGATCATGCTGTCGGGAATGAGGGTATCAGATGGTCACGTATCGTCTATCGAAACCCCGAATTGTAAAGCAACCATCGGTAGGAACTGGCGACGACGAAGTTTCACTGCCCGTGTGTTGGGCTTGCGCCCTTAGCTCCTGGCTTGAAGCCACTCGCGGGGTCAGTTGGTCATATTGCTCAATCATCCAAATGTTTCAGATGTACTGCAATGGAAATGCGCTCGATCTTGTGTACTTTGGTGAGATTGCAAACAGCCTCTCGATCAACATGGATTACGAGGAAATCGACAGAGCCGACCTCACGTTCGACTATGTATACGAAAAGATGTTTCCTCTGGCGGGGACGTCCGGGAACCATCTCTACATAGTAATGGAAGGGAAAAACCCAGCTCATGTAGTCGTCGCTTATGGGATTCAGCGGGACAACACCGACTACATCGCGATTATGGATCCGCTTCGGGGTGTGCTCGCTGCTCCTACCCTTTCTACCTTCAGAAACAAGGCCACTGGCTTCTTGATAGGCTGGCCCAGGCGATAACGATTGTGAAGCCTACGTCGGGCGGCGCAGCGATTTCTTTCTATTTGTTGCGTTGTAGCCCCGCCCTTACCATTTACCACCGTCGTGGTACCCCGGGCAGTTGGGCGCGGTCTCTCTTGTGCTCTATTTTCTCTCTCTTTTTCCTGTCTACACATTAGTGTCCTGTCCATTTCAATTCACTTCCAAGTTGACTCATGTCGTTGGTTCACTGGTTCACCTATAGGGATAACCAAAGTGAAATCAAAACGATTGGAGCCTTCAACCATAGAAGTCGCGCTGGAGCTTGAACGGATCGCTGCTGTGTTGCGGAATAGCCAAGCCATTGCGGACCAATCTCGGAAGCAAATAGCTGAGATGGGAAAGAGCGCTTCACCTTGGCAAAGGATCAAAGAAGACGGGTATCGAGGATTTGCCGATTCAGATTTGATCAATGCCTTCGAGAAGATATGTGTTGCGTCGCAGGCCATAGGTCTTCTGATCTTAAGGGAGGGAGAGCTAGAAGGCTTTTGCAGGAGCTTTTCCCGCAGAAACAAGGCCGAATGGTTAGCGTCAGTCTTACAGCTGGACCTTGAACAAGACGAAAGACTGGTCGAGGCTCGAATCTTTGCGACTAGCATGCTGAGCGTCGTCGCTCGAGTAATTGATGGGCTCCCTCGACTCAAACCTGGATCAGCCACTCTGTAGTTTGATGCCGGGGCGCGGGCGGCGGGCGTGCCGGTCGAGCTGCATCTGCTCCGTGACCAGCCGCACAATTACGCGCTGATGCCGACGCCGGAGGGGCGAGGCGCGCGTGCGATCATTCTGCGGGCGGTGGCTTAAGGGGAAGGTGTGATCGTTGTCACAAAGCGCGCCGCCGCAATGGGGGCTGGCGCTGTCGATGCCCGCACGGAAAGACCAGTCGGCCTCCGGGGCGTTTCCTCGTTTTTAGTCTTGGTCCGTCGTCTTGGTATCAGTAGTTTTGCGGGCCCTTAGGCGTGGCCCTTGACCTCGTAGCGACCCGGAACGCATTTGTAGCGATCGAGCCGCCAGTTGGCGTGGTAGATCGGATGCTCGCCCATCCATTTCGCCAATGGAGCCTGTGCGCCGATCGCACACTGCATCATCGACATCTCGGGCGTCATGTTGCTGTCGGTCACGATTTCCTCGATGCAACTGCCTGAGCTGGCTGCACTCAGCCGGCAGAGCACGGCAACGACGGTCACGAACATTCCAGTCACCTCATCGGTAGTTTCTGACCACGAAGAGGATGCAAGCGGAGTGCCAGAGCCTGTGACGCAAACAACACGCTGACCTGGCCGACTCGACCCAGCGTCCGGACTCCATTTAACGATTCGGATTGTAAAAAAATTGCCCCTAAACCGAAGCCGGGCAAATACGGGGAACCGGGTCAATAATAACCGCAGGGATGTCGAATGCTGGGAGCAGCGCCGCGCCGGTGGCGCTTCACAGGCCGCTTGTAGCCGCTAGGCTTTCAGACCGCGGCCACCCGCCAAAAGATCGGGACCGCCAGATATGGAAACGCGAGGGCAGACCATGAAGACACGACCGACCGGCGTAATCCCGCCGATGACGACGCCGTTCCGGAAGGATGGCGAAATCGACTACACCCTCGTAGCAGCCCAGGTCGACTGGATGATCGGCGCCGGCGCACACGGCGTCGCGGCCGGCGGCTCGACCGGCGAGGGGCATACGCTCGATCACGAGGAATATCGCGACCTGATGGAGGCGACGGTAGCCGCGGTGAAGGGGCGCATTCCCGTCATCGCCGGCATCATCGTCGACTCCACCCGCGATGCGATCCGCCGCGGCAAGCTGGTGCGCGACATGAATGTCGCAGCGCTCCAGGTCACGCCGGTGCATTATCTGTTCAAGCCAGACGACGAGGCGATGGTGGCGCATTTCCGCGCCATGGCGGACGAGACCGGCATGCCCATCATCATCTACAACGTGGTGCCGTGGTCCTATCTTTCCCCGGCGCTGCTGACGCGGATCATGACCGAGGTGCCGCTGGTGGTCGGCGTCAAGCAGAGTGCGGGCGATCTGAAACTGTTCGCGGACCTCATGATGATGGCGCCGGAGAAGCTGATCTACAGCGCGGTCGATGCCCTGATGTATCCGTCCTACACATTGGGGGCCCATGGCTCGATCGCCGCGATCCTGACCGCCGCGCCGCATGCCTCCGTCGCGCTGTGGGATGCGGTGAAGGCGGGTGACCATCCGCGCGCGCTCGATCTGCACAAGAAGCTGTTGACGCTGTGGAACGCTGTCATCGCCGACAATCTCCCGGCCTGCACGCGCTATGCGCAGAGGCTGCAGGGCCTGCCCAGGACTTACCCGCGCGCGCCGATGCCGGAGCCCTCAAGCGCGCAGCAGGCGGCGATCCGCAAGGCGCTGGACGGCCTCGGCGCGTTGAACGGGCGGCGCGTCGAGGCGGCCGAATAGTCCGCGCCCCGAAATCCCTGATGAACATGGCAGCGCCGATCCGCTTTTACCTGCGGATGCGGCGCTGCTACATTTTGTGCGCGCTTCGATGCACGCGGCGTAGCCATGAAGAAACATACCGACAGGGGAGGGGCCGAAAGTCCCATGAAGGATTTTGCAGGAAAGATCGCCGTCATCACCGGCGGCGGCACGGGAATGGGACGCGAGCTCGCGCGGCAGCTCGTCGCCGAGGGCTGCAATGTCGCGATGTGCGACGTCTCGGAAGCCGCGATGGCCGAGACCAAGCGGCTGTGCGAGCTCGAGAAGCTGCCGCAGGGCCTGCGCGTCACCACCCATGTCGCCGACGTCTCGATCGAGGATCATCTCAAGCGATTCCGCGACGAGCTCGCCGAGCAGCAGAAGACCGACCGGATCCACCTCCTGTTCAACAACGCCGGCATCGGCGGCGGCGGCAGCCTGTTCACCAACACGCGCGAGCAGTGGGAGCGCACCTTCAACATCTGCTGGGGCGGCGTCTATCTCGGCGTCCGCACCTTCCTGCCGATGCTGGTCGCGGCCGACGAGGCCCACATCGTCAACACCGCGAGCGTCAACGGCTTCTGGGCCTCCATCGGCATGAACCAGTCGCACACCGCCTACAGCGCGGCGAAGTTCGCCGTGAAGGGATTTACCGAAGCGCTCATCAACGACCTCCGCCTGCACGCGCCGCATGTCAAATGCTCGGTGGTGATGCCCGGCCATATCGGCACCTCGATCGTCTCCAATTCGCGCAAGGTGCAGAGCGCCGACGGCTCGGAGCGGCTCAACGGCGACGAGGTCGCGCTGACCCGCAAGCGCATGGTCGCGGCCGGCGTGCCGGATGCCGACAAGATGTCGGACGAGGACATCCAGGCGGCGTTCGCCGAGCGCGCCCGCAGCTTCCTCGAGGATGCGCCGACGACGGCGGCTCAGGCCGCCAGGATCATCCTCGGCGGGGTCAAGGCGGAGCAATGGCGCATTCTCGTGGGTGAGGATGCAAAGCGCCTTGACGAGCGCGTTCGTGCTACGCCGGAGCAGGCCTACGACCGCGCCTTCTACGAAAGTTTCACGCAGGAGGTCGGCTGGCGGCTCGGCTGACGCAGGCGACGAGCGCGCGCCGATATAGGTATGATGCGCATCATGGCAAGAGGCGCGCAGGCAATTTCACGTGCCACCTCTTGCCAGTTCGCTGCCGGCGTTTCTTGGCCGTGTCGGCCACTCCTGACGCATTGTGGAATGTCACGCATGCGACACATCCCTGCGTTCAAGCGATGGTGATCTCGAACGGCTCTCATTGGGCGCGCCGCAGCTTGGTCAGGGAACCAAAATAGTTTATTCAGTCACGTGTAAGGCGATGACCAGAGCGTAGCTCCCGATGATACCCGCATGCCTCTCCGACGACTGGATCCTTTGCCCGGAGCGAGAGGACATCTCCGCTGAGTTCACGCGGCTCCTCACCGCGGCCCAGGACGGCGGCGCCACGATCGCCGAATGCCTGATGATCGCGCGGCAGCTGAAGCGGGGCGACGACCAGTCCTGGCATCGCGAGTGGAAGAAGCTGGCGCAGACCAATCGCCATCGTGCCGAGGCCGCGTTCGCGGAAGGTCACAGGGCGACCGCGCAGCGCAATTGGCTCCGCGCCATGAATTACTACAGCGCGGCCGCAATGCCGCTCGATCAGGCGGACGAGCGCCGCTGGGTCGCGGTCCTCGCGATGCAGGATTGCGCCCGCCGCTTCCTCGCCGCGCGCGACCCTGCCGGGGAAGTCGTGACGATACCCTGGCTCGACGGACATTCGTTGCAGGGCTATTTCCTGCCCGCGCACGCGCCGTTGGAACGCGTGCGAGCCCCGACCGTGATCTGCATCGGCGAGCCCGGCCATCGCAAGGAAGAGTTTCTGTTCAAGCTCGCGCCGCACGCCCGCGAGCGCGGCTTTTCGCTGCTGGCGCTGGACCTGTTCGGCGACCAGCGCGACGATTATCTCGACGCGCTGTTGCGGCGCCGGGATCTCGAGAGTGCGATTCCGTGCGTCATGGACTATCTGGAGACGTGCAGCGAGGTCGACTTCGAGCGCGTCGCGATCGTCGCCGATGGCTGGGGCTCTTCCTTCGTGGCGCGCGCGGTGCTGCAGGAGCCGCGGCTTGCCGCCGCCGTCTGCGATGGCGGCCTGTGGGACCTGCACGAGCGGGCCTTCTTTGCCAGCCGATTCGCGATGAGCGACGTCAGCATCGTCCCGGTGCCGCACGCTCCGCTGATGGCCTCCAGCGCCGACTGTCCGGTGCTGATCACGCTCGGCGAGGACGGCTGGCTCAAGGCCGATCGGGCGCGTCAGATCGTCCAGACCTCCCGGCTCGGCAGTTCGGATGTCATGTTGAAGGTGTTCACCGCGGCCGAAACCGGCGCGGCGCAGGCCCATGCGGACAATCCGAGCCTTGCCAATGAATACATCTTCGATTGGCTGGAATCGCGGCTCGGCGCCGCGCGGCGCATCTGAGAACGTCGCCTCAGAAGTCGAGGGTCAGGCGGACGCAGGCCTTTTCGAGACGGGTCTTCAACATCGCGAGCTTGGTGGTGAATTCCGTCAGCTCTTTCTCGTCGAACTCCTGGAAGACGAATTCCTTGATCGTCTTGTACTGCTCGTTGAGGCTCGCCAGGTGCTTTTGCGTCTTCTCGGTCAGTGATAGTCGGACCACCCTTGCGTCGGTCGGCGAGGGGCGGCGGCGCAACAGGCCCTTCTTCTCGAGCAGCTTGGACTGGGTGGTGACGAACGACGGATCGACGTGGAGCAGTTTCGAGACGACGTTGACCGGAATGCCGTCGTCCTTGTCGAGGTCGGAGATCGCCATCAGGATCAGCCATTGCGGGCCGCTGATGCCGAGCGTTCTCGCCCAGAACTGACGCAGCTCCTCCAGATACATGTTGATCGACGATATCTCCCAGGTGAAGCGCCTGATGATATCCAGATTGCCGATGGTGCGGAGGCGCGCCCCTTCTTTCCTCGTCGCTGACACAGCGTCACTCCCGTGATCTGATTTGTATGCGGCCGGTGTCGTGCAAGCCATAGTCCACGCAAGCCTGCTCTGACGCAAGTGCAGAGCAGGGTAATTTTGTCAGTAAAACTACAAAGATGATCAGCTCACGGAATCGGTTCGCAATGGTGTTGCGAACGGGGCACAGGTTTAGCAAAACCGACAAAGCTGACTAAATAAGGTATTTTGATTACCGAAAGGCGCAGGCATATTGCTTCGTGGCGGTGGGGGTACTCGATCGTCCCGTTGCAGGTGGTTTGCTCACGTCCCTCGCGTCGAAAGAGGGTGTGTTCGAAGCGCAAAGCGGCCGAGCGGATTTCAAAGACGGGGATCTTGGGGGGCCTCACGGTCCGGTCTTCGTAAAATGAGCAACTTGGAGGTTTTAATATGAAAGTGGTGAAGAGCCTTTTGCTCGGCACTGCGGCGGGTCTGATCGCCGTCGGTGGAGCTCAGGCAGCTGATCTTCCGGTCAAGGCCAAGGCGGTCGAGTATGTGAAGGTCTGCTCGCTCTACGGCGCGGGTTTCTATTACATCCCGGGCAGCGACACCTGCATCAAGCTGGGCGGCTATCTGCGTGCCGAAGTGGCGCTCAATGCCGGCGGCAATTACAGCGCCCAGTACAACAACGTCTTCGCGGCCAACAACCGCCTGACCAACTATTACTCGATGCGCGCTCGTGAAGATCTCAACATCGACACCCGCACCGCAACCGAGTACGGCGTGGTCCGCACCTATTTCGATGCGGTCTTCACCTGGACGACCGGCAACTATGTCGGCGCCGGTTCGGGAACGGGTGCGACCCAGTACAGCGGTACGCTCGGCCTCAACGCCGCAGGCACGAGCCTGATCGGCTCCAGCGGCGGCGCCGTCAACGGCACCGACGGCACGATCTCGGGCGGCGCGCTCGGCGTCTACTACGCCTTCATCCAGTTCGCCGGCTTCACCATGGGTAAGGCCGTGTCGCAGTTCGACGCGCCCTGGATCAACTATCCCGGCAACAACTTCGACCAGCTCGTCGGCGGCAGCGGCACCACCAACGGTGTTGCCCAGTTCACCTACACCGCCGATCTCGGCCAGGGCGTGACGGCGATCGTCTCGGCCCAGGACCAGACGCAGGTGTTCCAGACCGCGCTCTGGAATACGGCCGGCATGTCCACCGCCGGCGTCCTCGGCGGTGCCTACGGCTCCAACGATCTCGGCGGCACCCGCTCCCCCGATCTCGTCGGCACGCTCCGCGTCGACCAGGCCTGGGGCCTGTTCCAGGCCTCGGTCGCTGCGCACGACAACCACGTCGGCTATTACGGCGCGAGCGAAGTTACCGGTCATCCTGAAGACAAGTGGGGCTGGGCCGTCCAGCTGGCGCTGTCGATCAAGAACATCCCGACCGGTGCAGGCGACGTGATCAACATCTCGGGCGTCTACACCGACGGCGCGAGCCGCTACAACTTCCAGGAGCTGGCAGCGACCAGCTACTCGATGTTCGGCGGTTCGGGCGGCGCGTATCAGAGCATCGGCTTCGCCGGCGTGTCTGACGCGGTGTTCGCACCCGGCAGCGGCCTCGAGCTGACCAAGACCTACGGCTTCCGTGGGGCCTACACTCACAACTGGAGCCCGTACTGGAATTCGGCGCTTTATGGTGCGTGGGCTGCCGTCAACTACAGCGGCACCGCCAAGGGCATGATCTGCGGCAGCGCCGCGTTCGCGACCCTGACCGGCGCCTGCAACCCGGACTTCAACATCGGCCAGATCGGTGTCATCACCCGCTGGACCCCGATCAAGAACCTGACCTTCTCGGCTGACTTCACCTACAGCCATCTTGACCAGAAGTACTCGGGCGTGATCACCACGCCGGCGCTCACCAGCGTTGCCAAGCCCGCGGCGACCTATGAGCTGAAGGACCAGGACACCTACAGCCTGTTGGTTCGCGCCCAGCGCAACTGGTAAGCTCAAGACCTTCGGATAGGACGCAGCCCCGGCGGGACACCGCCGGGGCTTTTTTATGAGGTGGGCTTCTTTGCGAGCGGGCCTTCGGAAAATCCGGCGCGTGCGGGCGGCGAAGACGTGCCATGCGAATCGATGGGCCCAAATTTATTTACTTACCTGAGCTACTAAGCTATATTACTTCCAGCCGATGACGAAAGTTGCGGCTCTGACTTGATGCTAAACCTCCAGAAACCTCCGGCAATGCCCTGCCGGAGGTTTTTCGTTTTGGGCATGGCTCCAGGACTCGCCTCCAGGACTTGGCTCTAGCCGCGCATGACGCGCGCGCGGGAATTCGGCCGGTAGGCGAGGCGGCTGTGGCCGGCGCAATAGGACTGGCCGTCGGGTGCGGAGTTGCCGCAGAAGCAGAAATCGTCCGCGCCAGGCGTCGAGATCGGCCAGCGGCAGCGGTTCTCGGCAAGCTCGAGTAGCGAGCAGCGATTGGCGTCGTCGATCGGACCGGTGACCATCGGCGCACCGGTCTCGCCGTAGATCGTGGCGAGCATCTCATATTGCAGCCGCGGCACGGTCCGCGGCGCGCGCGCCGGCGCCAGGCCCCTGTCGTGAACCTTGCGATCGTCGATGGTTCGGCCGCGCGTGAGATTGAGGCGAGACAGCTTGCCGATCACGGCGTTGCGGCTGACGCCAATGTCGGCGGCGATCTCGCGGCAGGAGAGCCCGGCCTCGAAATGCTGCCTCAGAAGTTCGATGCGTTCGTCGGTCCAGGTGGGTGAGAGAACAGGCATGTGTAACGGTCCCAGGTTGCAGATGTCGGCCATCCGCCTCTCGAGATCCGTCCGCCTCACGTTCGGCGCGCGCTCACGTCCTGCCATTGTCGCGAATCGACAAAAGCCCGTCCTTGATGGCGAGACGGATGCCTTCCTCGATCAAGGTACGTGCGACGCCGGGAACGCTGGTGCCGTGGGTGCCCTGTCTCACCAGCTTCTCCAGATAGGTGATGGTCGAGAGCGCCAAGGTTACGGGAATGCGGTCAGTCTCGGCTTTTTCGGTGGCCATGGCCGAACGCTAGCCTCTTACTCGGGTACATAAAAGTTATGATTAAGACTCTATTTAGGTTTGGAGGCAGAAGTCAAATGCAGGCTGCGGCGCCTGGTCAGCCCGTTGGAATCGCGAGGGAAATTTAGGCATGACAAGGCACGCCGCGCGGCAGGCCGGCGGCGGCGTGGCTTCGACCGGTCAGGAGTGGGCTGGTCGGCTCAGCCGTGCACGATCGTCTTTTCGATCATGCAATGGATGCCCTTGGAGCCGTTGACGGTCTGGGTCACCCGCAGATCGGCCGCCAGGCTGCACAGCGTATAGGCGTCCTCGCGCGACAAATTGCGCCTCTCGCCGAGCAGCACGATCATGTCGCGCAGCGCCCGCACCACGCACTGGTCCAGATCGGGGTCCATCGCCATGGTCATGTAATGCGTCGCCGTCTCGCCACGGGGATAATCGAGCCTGAGGTCCTTGCGCAGCGTCAGGCGAAAGCGGCCCTGAAGCGCGGTCTCGATCGCGGTGACGCAAACCTCGCCGTCGCCCTGCACGCCATGGCCGTCACCGCAGGAGAACAGCGCGCCCGGGACGAACACCGGCAGATACAGCGTCGCCCCGGCGCCAAGCTCCTTGTTGTCGAGATTGCCGCCCATGGCGCGAGGAACGAGCGAGGAGATGCGGCCCCAGGCCGGCGGCGGCGAAACGCCCATCACGCCGAAGAACGGCTTGAGCGGCAGGTCCAGCCCCCACGGCATGCGGGCGACCATCCGGGAACGGTCGAGCGGGATGTTCAGAATGCGCGTCTCGTGGAAATCGTCGGGCAGGGTGCCGGACAGCGGCTTGATCATGTTCCAGCCCCAATCCTGCCGGAGCTGGACGTCGAGGATCTCGACCGCGAGCACGTCGCCGGGCTCGGCGCCCTCGAGCGCGATCGGGCCGGTGAGGATGTGGCCGGGCAGCATGCGCTCGTTCTGGGCATGAACCTCGTGCATCTCGGGCGGAATGTGAAATTTGCTGCGGTCGGGCAGCATGTCCGGACCGCCACTGATGGTGTCGACCGTGACCTCGTCACCGCTCGCGATGGTGAGGACGGGCTTGAGCGCAGCCTCGAAGAACCCCCAATGGCAGGTCTCGGGGCTGGAATGCAGGTGGTGATGGGTCATGTGGCGTCCGTCCGTTTCACAGGCCCGGGCTTGACCAGGCAATCGATCCTCTTCCAAGAAGCTTTCTGAAGATCGACGGGCGGGTCAAGCCCGCGCGCAACAGGCACGATCATTCCAGCGAGGCTCCCCTGCTTTTTGTCCTGTCCAAGACCCTCGGCGCAGCGGTGCTGCCGATCAACTTGATGATCGAGCTCGGAATCGTCTCGGTCGTCCTGATGGCGACGCGCTTTGCCGCCTTCGGCCGCAAGCTCGCCGCGGCCACGCTGATCCTGCTGGCGCTCGCCGCGTTTTCGCCGCTCGGCAACCTCTTGCTCTATCCGCTGGAGTCGCGTTTTCCGCCGTGGGATCCGTCGCGCGGTGCGCCCGATGGCATCATCGTGCTCGGCGGCTCGATCGACACCGATCTGTCGGCGGCGCACCGCACGCCGGTCGTCGCGCACGCGGCCGATCGCCTGTTTGCGCCGGCCGAGCTCGCGCGCCGCTATCCGAACACGCGCATTGTCTTCACCGGGGGCACCGCGAACCTGGTTTCGACGGACTCCCGGGAGGCCGACTACTCCGCGCCCATCCTGGAGAATCTGGGCATCGCGAAGCAGCGCCTGATCCTCGAGCGGGACTCCCGCAACACCTACGAGAATGCCATCTTCACCAAACAATTGGTGGCGCCGAAGGCGGGCGAACGCTGGCTCCTGGTCACGTCGGCCTTTCACATGCCGCGTTCGATGGGAATCTTTCGCAAGGCGGGATTCGACGTCGAAGCCTATCCCGTGGACTGGCGAATGGGCGGGCGTGACGATCTCTTCTCTTTCACCAATGTCGGCACGGACGGGCTCGGCCGAACCGAGGTCGCCGTGCGCGAATGGATCGGGCTCGTCGCCTACCACCTGATGGGCCGGACTGGCGAGTTGCTCCCGGGACCGACGAAGGACTAGAACCGTTCAAGAAGCAATAACAGCACCGGCTCACGGTCGCCGGCCCCGGAGGACGCCATGCAACAGCAGAGTGCAGACAGCATCGATCTTGCCGGCCTCGTCGCCGATCTCAACAGCCTGTTGCGGCTGAAGACCACGGTGATCGGCATGAAGCTGTTCACGCGGACCGCGGACATGGAGGCAATTCCGAAAGTCCGGCGGCCGAACGCGGTCCACACCACCGACCAGATCGTCAGCATGGCCGCGCGTCTGGGCTGGACCGTGGGCATCACGGCCGACGATCTCGTCGGCGCACAATGCCGCGCGGTGATCGGCCTTGCACCGCAGGACGAGAAATGGCTCGCCGGCGAAAACTATGTCGGGGTCTGGCACGGCACCGCGGAGGACGCACGCAAGCGCCAGGAGGCGCTGGATGTGGTTCCGTTCGGGCAATATCAGGCGCTCGCGGTCAGTCCGCTGGCGAGCGGCCGGCTCGATCCGCCCGACATCTGTCTCGTCTATGCGACGCCGGGGCAGATGATCATCCTGATCAACGGGCTGCAATACACCGGCTACAAGAAGTTCGAATGGGGCGTGGTCGGCGAGACCGCTTGCGCCGATTCCTGGGGCAGGGCGCTCAAGAGCGGTGAGCCCAGCCTGTCCTTGCCATGCTACGCCGAACGGCGCTATGGCGGCGTGCCGGACGAGGAGATGCTGATGGCCCTGAAGCCGGAACATCTCGCCAAGGCGGTTGTGGGCATGAAGGCGCTGGCGAAGAACGGCCTGCGTTATCCGATCCCGCCCTATGGTATTCAAAGCGACGTCCGTGCCGGCATGGGCGTGAGCTACGCGAAGAAGTAAAGCAAAGGCGGATCATGAGCTCTGCGAAATTCGACATCGTCGTTTATGGCGCGACCGGTTTTACCGGCCAGCTCGTCGCCGAATACCTGACCCAGCGTTACAAGAGCGACCACGCGCTCAAATGGGCGATGGCAGGCCGCAGCCTCGGCAAGCTGAAATCGGTCCGCGATGCGATCGGCGCGCCCGGGAATACGGCGTTGATTGTCGCGGATGCGTCGGATGCGGCTTCGCTGAAGGCGATGGCGGAGCAGACCATGTCGGTGATCACCACCGTCGGCCCGTATCAGCTCTATGGTGAAGAACTGCTCGCCGCCTGCGTGGCCACGGGCACGGATTATTTCGACCTCTGCGGCGAGCCGATCTGGATGCGCCAGATGATCGACAAGTACGAGGCGGCTGCAAAAGAGAGCGGCGCGCGGATCGTGTTTTCCTGCGGCTACGATTCCGTGCCGTTCGAGCTCGGTACGTTCTTCGTCCAGGAAGAGGCCAAACGTGTCTTCGGCGCGCCGGCCCCGCGGGTGAAAGGGCGTGTGCGCGACATGCGGGGCACGCTCTCGGGCGGCACCGCCGCCAGCGCTAAGGCGACCTTCGATGCGGTGGCCAAGGATCTCAGCCTTGTCGCCATTCTCAACGATCATTTTGCGCTGACGCCCGGCTTCACCGGCCCGAAGCAGCCGAAAGGCAACAGGGCCGCCTTCGAGGAGGATCTGCAATCCTGGGCCGCGCCGTTCACGATGGCGCTGATCAACACGCGCAACGTTCACCGCTCCAACATGCTGATGGGATTCCCCTACGGCCAGGACTTCGTCTACGACGAGATGGTCCTGACCGGTCCCGGCGAGAAGGGCGAGGCCAACGCCAAGCTCGTGATGGCTGCCAATGCGGGCAAGACCGGCCCCGACGCACCGAAGCCGGGCGAGGGGCCGTCGAAGGAAGAGCGTGAAAACGGTCTGTTCGATCTGCTCTATGTCGCGATCGCACCCGATGGCCGCATGGTTCGCGCCGGCGTCACCGGCGACCGCGATCCCGGCTACGGCTCGACCTCGAAGATGATCTCCGAATGCGCCATCTGCATGCTGCGGGACACGACTGACGTCGCAGCCGGCTTCTGGACCCCGGGCGCGGCGATGCAGCACAAGCTGATCAAGCGGCTGGTCGAGAATGCCGGGCTGACGTTCGCGGTGGAGAAGTAGAGGCGGTCACTTGCCGCAATCACGGTGTCATCGTCCGGCTCGACCGGACGATCCAGTATTCCAGAGACGGCACCGATTGAATCGAGAGGCCGCGGCGTACTGGATGCCCGCCCCGGTGCGCAAGTGCGCACAAGGCGGGCATGACAGCGTTCGTGCCACTACACCGCCCGCGCGTCGTAGGCGTACATGAACTCCATGCTTTTCGCGCCCAGCGGCAGCAGCCATTTCATCATCTGATTGCGAATCCACGCGCCGGTGGCGCTGAACTCGCGCTTGTTGTTGCCGTTACGGCGGGCCATGGCGACGATCTTTTCCGTGCGCGGGCGCCGTTCGGCCTCGAAGGCCTGGAAGGTGGCGCCGAGCTCCCGGCCTTGCTGCATCAACCGGGCGAGGCGCATCGCATCCTCCAGCGCGAGCGAGGCGCCCTGGCCGGCATGGGGGCTGGTCGCATGGGCGGCATCGCCGATCAGCAGCGAGCGCTTGCGCGACCAGGTCGGCAGGGTGGCGACGTCGAGCGTGTCGGTGACCACGATGTTCTCGGCTGCCTCGATGATGCCAGGGATCGGATCGTGCCAGCCGCGGTGGAAGCCGCGCAGGTGCTGCTTCAGCGTTGCATGGTCGAGCGCGCGAAACATCGCCGCGTCCATGCCGTGCGCGGGTTGCGTGCTCCACCACATCACGCCGTCGTTCGGATCGGGGCTGCAATAGCCGTAGCCAAAGAAGCCGCTCTGTCCGAACGTGGTTTCAACGTGCCGGCCGATCGGCCGGCCATCCAGGACGGCGTGCGGCACGAAGCCGCCGAAGCCGATCAGTCCGGTATCGAACGGCTGCGGCCCGTCCGGGACGACTTGGCGCCGCGTCACCGAGTGCACGCCGTCGGCGCCGATCACGAAGTCGCCTTCGGCCGTGGTACCGTCGGCGAAGTAGGCGATGATCGGCTGGTCGGCGCGATCCTCGATCTTGATCAGGCGCTTCTCGAAATAAAGTGAAACGCATGCGCACCAGGCCTTGTCGATCAGCATCTCGTTCAGCGTGGCGCGGCAGACATTGACCGCGGGCTGGCCGAAGCGCCGCGCCATGTCGCGATTGATCGAGCCGAGCCTCTCTCCGGCTTGCGAATAGAAGTCGAACGATTCCGCGATCGAGCCGCGGCTGATCAGCTCATTGGAAAGGCCAATCTCGTCCATGACTTGCATGCCGTTCGGCGCGATCTGAAGGCCGCCGCCGATGCCTTTCGAATAGGGCCAGCCTTCGTAGATCGCGGACTCGATGCCGGCGCGGCGCAGCAGGACCGCCGCGACGGGGCCGGCGATGCCGGCGCCGATGATCAGGGCCTTGCGAGGACGATAGGACATGGCTTGCTCCCGACGTTTCCGTGGTGCTAGGAGAATTACAGTCGCTAAATCTCTTAGTGACTAAGATATATATCGACTAAGATACGAGGTTTGCCTTGTCAAGGACGAAGGCGCGCGCCGCGCTGCTGCAGGAGCTCGAGGAGGCGATGCGCAGGTCGTCCGCGCAGGGCGTGCTTTATGGCCAGACCGTTGCGAACGTTGCCGGAATCGCCAATTCCGACCTCGAATGCATGGACATCCTGTACCTCGAAGGCCGCGTCACCGCCGGCCGGCTCGCCGAAGTCACGGGGCTCACGACCGGCGCCATCACCGGCGTGGTCGACCGGCTCGAAAAGGCGGGCCTGGTCCGTCGTGAGCGCGACGATGCCGATCGTCGCAAGGTCTTCATTGCCGTCGTGCCGGAGGCGATCGAAAGGCTCGGCCAGTTCTACGTGCCGATGCAGCAGGCGATGGAGAAGGTTTTTGGCGGCTATTCCGACCAGGAATTGCGCCTGCTGCTGCGCTTCGCCAATGAGGGCTACAAGGGCGTGCTCGCGGCGACCGCGGCGCTGAAGGGCCTGCTCGACACGCCGCCGGAGAAACGCCCCGATCTCAAGCTGAAGAAGCTTCGTCGCCAGACCTAGCCTTGTAGATCTGTGCAGCCGCGATCATGCCCCACATCGCGCCCAGCATCATCCAGAAGTGCCGCCAGTGGTCGGTGTCGATCACGAAGCTTTCGCCGACGGTGCCGACGAAGGCGGAGAACACCGCCAGATAAGCGCGCTGCCAGGGCACGGGCACGAAGATGTGCCTGACACCCATGATGACGGTCGTGAAGACCAGCGCGGGATAGCAGATGCCTGACAGCCAGCCGCCGGACATGAAGGCGTTGAGATAGGAGTTGTGGGTGTCCTCGGGGAAGAAGCGGTGGAATTGCAGAGGGCCGATGCCGAACGGCAGGTCGAGCGCCATCTCCGCTCCCAGGATGTGCCGCCCGAACCGGCCGAAGCGGCCTTCGTCATAGCTCTGATCGAAGCTCGCGCGCTGCTTGAACATCTCGGCGGTGGAATCGAACGACATCAACACCGCGATCAGCGCAAGGCCCAGCACCGCGGCCAGGATCGCCATGACGATGATACGCGAGCGTTGCGCGTTGGTGCGGCTGGTCAGCACCATCAGCGCCAGCATGAAGGCGGATGTCAGCACCAGCCCGCCCCAGGCGGCGCGGGAGAAAGCGAGCAGGATCGCCAGCGACATGATGCCGAAGGCGATGACGTTGCGAAACGCCTTGCCGAACTTGTCGGAGACGACGCTCTGCAGCGAGAACAGTGCCGGCAGGATCAGGAAGGCGCCGAGCACGTTCGGATCCTTGAAGGTGCCGCGCGCGCGTCCGTACAGCGTGAGGAGGTCGTCGCCGCCGGGAACCAGGTGGAAGTAGCCGGCGACCGCCGACAGCGAGGCGACCATCGCGCCGATCACGAGCCCGCGGCGGAGCATATCGAGCCGGGCGGCGGTGTCCTCCGACGTGACCATGGCGAAGAACACGACTGTGACCGCCATGTACCAGGAGGTCGCAATCCAGCTCACCACCTCGGACTGCTCGAACAGCGGGATCGCGCTGATCGTATAGCCGATATTGAGCAGGACCAGCATCAGCACCAGCGGCATCAAAGCGAGCCGCAGACGCAGTCCGGTGGCGAAGAAGGTGACGGTGGCCAGCAGCGTCACGATCTCGTAGGGGCTCGGCTCGATGAACACGATCGCGCCGGAGGCGCCGACCAGCCATACCAGCGCGCGCTGGAGCGCCAACACGCCGGGCGCAGCCCGAACCGCTGCATTCATCTCCCCGGCTGTTGCCGCATACGCCATCACACGCTCATACGTTTACGCAACTGGTACGCCACAAATACCGCTGTCATCGCCCGGCTTGACCGGGCGATCCAGTACTCCGCGGCGTCTATTGCGGAAGCGGCCGGCGCCGCGGAGTACCGGATGCCCCGCCCCAGTGCGCAACAGCGCACAAGGAGGGGCATGACGGAAAAATTCAACTCAATACGCGTTCTCGTTCTTGGTCAGCAGCGAGATCGGCGTCTTCAGCAGAATGACGAGATCGAACAGCACCGACCAGTTCTCGATGTAATAGAGGTCGAACTCGACGCGCTTCTGGATCTTCTCTTCGTTGTCGATCTCACCGCGCCAGCCGTTGATCTGGGCCCAGCCGGTGATGCCGGGCTTGACCCGGTGGCGGGCGAAATAGCCGTCGACGGCTTCGTCGAACAGGCGGCTTTGCAGCTTGCCCTGTACCGCATGCGGACGTGGGCCGACCAAAGAGAGATCGCCGGAGAAGACCACGTTGAAGAGCTGCGGCAGCTCGTCGAGGCTGGTCTTGCGGATGAAGCGGCCGACGCGGGTGACGCGCGAGTCGTTCTTGGTCACGACCTTCGAGGCCGTCGGATCAGCCTGATGATGGTACATTGAGCGGAACTTGTAGACGTCGATGCGCTCGTTGTTGAAGCCGAAGCGCTTTTGGCGGAATAGCACGGGTCCGGGGCTGTCGAGCTTCACGGCCAGCGCCACCAATCCCATCACCGGCAAGGCCACGAGCAGCGCGAGGGTGCCGACCACGCGGTCGAACAGCCATTTCATCACCAGGTCCCAGTCGGTGATCGGCGCCTCGAACACGTCCAGCGTCGGTACCTCGCCGATATAGGAATAGGAGCGGGGGCGGAAGCGTAGCTTGTTGGTGTGTGCGGAGAGGCGGATGTCCACCGGCAGCACCCAGAGCTTCTTCAGCATCTCCAAGATGCGCGTCTCGGCGGAGATCGGTAGCGCGAACAGCACGAGATCGACGCGGGTGCGGCGGGCGAATTCGACGATGTCGTCGACCTTGCCGAGCTTGCGCGCGCCGGCACAGGTGTCGAGCGCGCGGCTGTCGTTGCGGTCGTCGAACACGCCGAGCACATGGATGTCGGAATCCTCCTGCTGCTTCAGCGCCTCGACCAATTGTTCGCCGTTGCGGTCGGAGCCGACGATGATGGTGCGGCGGTCGAGCCGGCCCTCGCGCCCCCAGGCGCGCACTAGCGAGCGCAGCACCAGACGCTCGCAGAGGAGCGCGGCGAGCCCGAGGACGTAAAAGGCGGCAAGCCAGAGCCGCGATATTTCGCTGCCGAACTTGGCGAAGAAGGAGATGCCGATGAACAACAGGAAGACGAACGACCAGGACGAGATCATCCGCGTCATCTGCCGGAGCTGACCGCGGAACAACTGCACCTGATAGATGTCGGCGGCCTGGAAGCAGACCACGGCGGAGACCGCGACGGCGATGATCTGCGCGGGATAGATCCAGCTGAAGGAGCCGGCGTGCGGCATGACATAGCCGAGATAGAGTACGATGCCGACGAGGCTCAGCAGCGCGAAATCGGCGAGGCGCACGAAGCCGGTGATCACGATCGGCGAATAGGCGCGGGCGACCTTCTGGTTGACGACGTCGAGCGCGGCGGCCGAGAGCCGTTGACGCCGCTCCACAAAGGGCCGGTCAGCCGGCTTCGCCGCGGCGCTGGTCGCGGCATCGAGCATCGAGCGTGCGTTGAGCGGTTCCACGGGCGTCCACGTCCATTCCAAAAACCCGCGGGCCGCGTCCTTGCGTCCCGGGCGAGTATCCCCTGGCGCTTGGGTTATCGGACAAATCGGAAGATTCTCTAAAGCGGGTCTTAAGAATGGTTAGTGATTGGTAAATGCGTCGCGATAGCCCGCGAGCACGCCCTCGACCATCGCCTGCTGCGAGAAATGCGCGGAGATGCGCTCGCGAAGCGACAAGGCGCGCTGCGCTGTTCCCAGCGGATTGTCGAGCGCGGCCGCGATCGCCTCCGCCATGGCTTCCGCGTTGCTCGGCGCAAACAGCGCCGGGTTCTCCGCGCCGAAAATCTCGAGAATGCCGCCGATCTTGGACGCAATCATCGGTATCCCGGCGGCACCGGCCTCGATCACGACATAGGGCATGGAATCGCCACGCGAGGGAACGACCAGCAGCCGCCCCTTGGAAAAGCCGTAGCGTGCCTTGACGTGACCGATGAAGCGGATGGCGCTGGAGAGGCCGAGCCTCTCGACTTGCGCTTTGAGCGCCGCGGTCTCCTCGCCGTCACCGCCGAGCGTCAGCGTGACCTTCTTACCGCCCTCGTGCAGGCGCGCCACCGCGTCGACCAGCAGATCGGCGCCCTTGATGTGCCTGAACTCACCGACATAAGCGAGGTCGGTGGCGTCGTCGGCCATGACGACAGGTTCGAATTCCTCCGGCGTCACGCCGTTGAAGACGCAATGCACCACGCCCTTCGGCTTGCCGACGATGCGCTGATAGGTGTCGCGGGCAAACGCGCTTTCGAACAGGAACAGGTCGGTCGCATCCATCAGCGCACGCTCGAGCCGCGCGTAAAACTCGCCCTTGAGGGTGTTGAGGGGATAATGCAACGAGCCGCCATGCGGGGTGTAGATGCGGATGGTGTCGTCGGATCGCCGCCGCATCCGGATGAAAGCGCCGGCCTTGGCGCCGTGGCCATGCATGACGTCGGGCTTGAGCGTGGCGATCAGGCGCCGCAAGCGAAACCAGACCAGGACATCGTCAGGCGACGGTTCGCGGCGGATCGCCATCCGGTGCACGCCGAGCTTCAGCCGCGGTGCGAGCTCGGCAAGGGCCTTGTCGGCGCGCTCACCGCCGGTGAGACTGTCGGCGAGAATTCCGACGTGATGGCCACGATCGACCTGGCCGTTGGCGACGTCGAGGATGTGGCGGAAGATGCCGCCGACCGGAGCGCGCACGGCGTGCAGGATGCGAAGCGGCTGGTCGGGAGAGGGGGGCATGATCAAAACCAGCGCTCGACGGCGAATGCTCGAACAATCTGACGAAATATCGAGACGGATTAAGAGGCCTCGTGGTTAACAAACGGTGACGGACGCACCTGCGCGAGCCGCCCGACGCTGCGATTAACCCAGCGGCAACCTTAATGGAGTGTAATCGCCCTGGTTGAGGTAGGTTCGTGGCGTTGCGCCTGCGGGAGTGTTCGATGCGTTTAGCGTTCTGGCGTGCCGGCAAGGACAAGGCGGTGGTCAAGCGGGCTGTCTCGAAGGCAGCAGCCAAGCGGGCTGAACTCGAGCCCAGCATTGAAGCAAAGCCTGCGCCCGTTGCTCCGCGGTCGGCGCCAGTCGAATCCGGCGACATCGACCTGCACGCGCTCGGCGCGGCATTGGCGCGCAAGCGCGGCTGGATCATCGTTCCGACGGTGCTGGCGCTCGTCGCATCCATCGCAATCGTCAATCTCATCACGCCGCGCTACAAGTCTGAATCCCGTATCCTGATCGACGGCCGTGAGAACGTGTTTCTGCGGCCCAATAGCGATCGCGCCGAGGAACGGCAGGCGCTCGACGCCGAAGCCGTCACCAGCCAGGTGCAGCTCGTGCTGTCGCGCGATCTCGCGCGCGAGATCATCAAGAAGAACAAGCTTGCGGAGCGGCCCGAGTTCGATCCGGTGCTGCAAGGCGTTTCGCCGCTGAAGTCTCTTGCGGCGCTGGTCGGCATCGGCCGCGATCCGTTCTCGATGACGCCGGAAGAGCGGGTGCTGGACGCCTATTACGAGCGCCTCCAGGCCTACGCCGTCGACAAGTCACGCGTCATCGTGATCGAATTCCAGTCTGCCGATCCCGATCTCGCCGTGCGCGTCGCCAATTCGATCGCCGACGGCTATCTCGTGCTCCAGCAGGATGCGCGCCAGGACCAGGCCCGAAACGCCAGCCAGTGGTATGCCGGCAGGATCGATGAGCTGCGACGGAATGTCTCCGAGGCCGAAGCGAAGGCCGAGGACTTCCGCTCCAAGTCGAGCCTGTTCGTCGGCACCAACAACACGACGCTATCGAACCAGCAGATGGGCGAGGTCAACACCCAGCTCAACAATGCGCGCGCGCTCAAGGCCGATGCCGAGTCCAAGGCGCGCCTGATCCGCGAGATGATCCAGAGCGGCAAACCGATCGAATCGTCGGAAATTTTGAACTCGGAATCGATGCGCACGCCTTCGCAGCAGCGCGTGGCGTTGCGGGCCCAGCTGGCCGAGCAATCGTCGACGTTGCTCGGCAACCATCCGCGCATCAAGGAGTTGAAGGCGCAGCTCGCCGACCTCGACACCCAGATCCGCGACGAGGCCGCCAAGCTCGCCCGCACGCTCGAAAACGATGCGCGTGCCGCCAGCGGGCGCGTTCAGGAATTGTCGGCGAGCCTCGAGCAGCTCAAGAAGCAGGCGACGGCCACCAACGGCCAGGACGTGCAGCTCCGCGCCCTCGAGCGTGAGGCCAAGGCGCAGCGCGACCTGCTCGAAACCTATCTCGCGAAGTACCGTGAGGCCAACACCCGCGAGACCATCGACACCGCGCCGACGGATGGCCGCATCATCTCGCGCGCCGTCGTCTCGAACACGCCGGCCTACCCGAAGAAGCTGCCGATCGTGCTGATCGCGACGATCGCGACACTGCTGCTCTCGTCGGGCGTCGTCGTCACCGGAGAGTTGTTGCGCCAGACCGCGCCCCGTGCGGTGGCGGTGTTCACGCCAACGCTCATGCGGGCGTCGGCTCGCCAGGAACAAATCGTCCAACCGGTGGTCGTCGAGCCCTTCGCCGATCCGGTCGTCGACCCGGTCATGGCAGAACCCGCGCCGCTGCAGCCGGAGATGACGGCCGATGCCGATGTCGCCGAATTCGCGGAGATCGAGCATCTGGCCGACAGCCTGCGCGCCGCCGGAGCCATGGCGAAGAAGGTCACGGTGCTCGGCACTGCGAGCGGCGAAGCCATCACGCTGTCGACGCTGACATTGGCCCGGCACCTGGCGCGCGATGCGCGGGTCGTCGTGGTCGATCTCGCCGCGTCCTCGCCGACCATGGCCGCCGTGTCCGTCGATGCCTCGGCACCCGGCCTCGCCGAACTGATGCAGGGCGAGGCGTCGTTCGCGCAGATCATCACCCGGGACAAGCTCTCGCGGCTGCATCTGGTCATGGCAGGCCGCCCCGGCTTCGATCGCAGCCTGTTGCAGTCGCCCCGCGTGACGCTCGCGATCGACGCGCTGCTGCGCGCCTACGACCACGTGCTGCTCGATGCCGGCAGTGCCTCCGACCTTCCGGCGGAGCTCCTGACGGCGAATGCCCGCGCCGTCGTCGTGCCCGACGCGTCGATGGCGCCGGATGCGCGCGCACTGATGTGCGAGCAGCTCAGCGCCGTCGGATTCAATGAAGTGACGATGCTGAACAGACCGGTGCAGCCGTCGGATGCGAGGGACGCGCCGCGCGTCGTGGCGGCGTAGGCGTTTCTTACCCTCTCCCCCTGTGGGAGAGGGTGGCTCGCCGCGATAGCGGCGAGACGGGTGAGGGGTCTCTCTCCGCGCGTGCCTCTCGCATTTTGACTTGCTGATACAACCCCTCATCCGGCGCTTCGCGCCACCTTCTCCCACAAGGGGAGAAGGTGGGCAGTCGTGCAATGGCGAGAGCTACCCGAACGCTCGCCGCAGCCGCTGCGCCAGGTCGAACAACATCTGGTTCTGTTTCACCAGCCGCTTGCCGTGGCTCAGCGAGGACATCGCCATGGCCGCGAGCTTTCCGCGTGACGTCAGCGGAACGAAACTGTCGAAGATGTCCTGGTCGTCCTTGCAGAACATCCGCTTGTACTCGTCCGAGCCGATGCCGAGGTCGAGCGAGCGGTAGCCGCGCTCGGCGCAGCGGTCGATGATGTAGCGCATCAGGATCAGCCCGGGGCTGTAGCGGGCGTGCTCGGACATCGTGTAGGTGTTGAACATCATCGAGAAGCGCTGGCCGTCGGCGACGCCAGCGAAGATTGCGATCACCTCGTCGTCGCATTCGAGCGCGTGGATGTCGATGACGCGGCCGTCGCCGCGTGGTGCAAGGCAGGCGCTGCGGACGAATTGCTCGACGCCGGGCTCTGCGAAGACGTTGGGCAGCTTCTGTTCGGCCATCCGAGCCGGCTTGATACGGAAGAACCAGTCGAGCAGGCGGGTGATGTCCGCATCGGTGGTCGCCAAATGATAGCGATAGCCGGCGAGCGCCTGGAGCTTCTTCTCCTTGCTCTTGAGGCGGCGGCGGAAGGAGTTGCTGATCCGCGATGCCGGCGGACCGCCCGGTTCCATCGTGAGCAGCGGGCAGCCGTTGATCGCGCTTTGGCGTGGCAAATGCGCGAACGGGTTCTGCTGGTCGTTCCAGTGCAGCGGCTGCTGCGTCAGTGCGAGCACGTCGGCATGTTCGTTGAGCGGCGCAAGCAGCGCGTCGAGATCACCGCTGGCGACCTGCGCTGCAAATTCGGCGTTCCACAAGCCCATGTTGAAGGTCGTATGCTTGCCGCCCATGAAGCAGGCGGTGCGCACGCCGTGGCTTTGGCGCAGCGAGAGCGGCAGCAGCAGCAGCGGCCGATGCTCGGAGTCGCGGGCAATGACGATAAAGGGGCGGGCGCGTTCCTGCTCGCCGACCAGACGCTGCCAGGGACTGAGCAGATCAAATCGCTGATAGGGCGTGAAGAGATGACCGGGCTGCTCGAAGGCGCGCCAGACGGCCTCGGCCGCGCCGAGATCGGTCACGATATCGACATGCGCGATGCGGCCCGCTTTCGACTGCGCTGGCAATTCTGCCGTCCGGCTTTGCATCGCCGCAGCCATGGTCATTCGCGAACCTGTCGAGAAATCAAAAATATGCGTAATTCGGCCTGTGGCCGACCTTTGCAAAGAAATGTCAACAAAGGGTAATGACTATAAGAGGGGACCGGCCGCCGACGGGCGCGAGGTGGGACATTGGCATCCGACGACAGATGGCTGGAACGGCTGCGACTTGAGCTGACCTGGTTCACGGGCCAGGCTGCGCTGCGCAGTCGTGGAGCCGGCGCCATCCTGCGCTTTGCGCATGTGCGGTCGCGCCGGCGCGGCGGGTTTCAGCCGCTGCGCGAGAACGAGATCACGCCGCATTTCCTCGATCGCGCCATTCGCGCGCTGAAGCGGTGGAACTATGATTTCGTCGGCATGGACGAGGTCTGCCGGCGCGCGGTGACGCTGTCGGAACAGCGGCGCTTCGTGGCACTCACCTTCGACGGCGCCGGCAAGGATCTGATCGACTTTGCCTATCCGGTGCTGGCGCGCCACGCCGTGCCCTTCACGATCTATGTGCCCACGGCGTTTCCCGACGGCGTCGGTGAGGCCTGGTGGCTCGGACTCGAACAGGTGATCGCGCGCGAGAGCCGTGTCAGTCTCTTGATGGGCGAGAAGGAGCAGCGCTTCACTGTGACTGGCAACGCGGAGAAGCAGGCGCTGTTTTCGTTCCTCGAGGCCTGGCTGCGCTCGCTGCCGCCGGCGGATGTGTCGGCTGCGATCGCAGACCTCTGCACGCGCTACCGGGTCGACCTTGCCGCGCTCTCACGCGAGGCATCGATGAATTGGGAGGATCTGGCAAGGCTTTCGGCCGATCCGCTGGTGACAATCGGCAGTGCGACCGTGAACTATCCCGTTCTCGCCAACATGAAGGATGCGGCCGCACTGCGCGAGATGACGATGGGCAAGGCGGTGGCGGAGGCGGCCTTCGATCGCGACATCCGGCATCTCGCCTTTCCGTTCGGTGATCGCGCCTCGTTCCGGCGCAGCCATGTCATCATGGCGGAGGAGGCGGGCTTTGCCAGCGCGGTGACGACGATCCCGGGCGTGGTGGACGCGGAGGGACGCACCAATCTGCGCGCGCTGCCGCGCATTTCCTGGGACGGCCGGGTGCGCTCGCTGCGCATGATGCGGGTGCTGGTGTCGGGGGTCGCTTTTGCGCCGGTGAAGCCGACTGGCACTGCTGGGACCTAGAAGCGCTACGAACTGGAAGCGCTACGAACTCGACTTGGCCCGGTCCGGCCGCTGCATCCAGCTCACGATCGGCATCGCCGGCAGCACCCAGCCCATGCCGACCACCACGTAGTAGATCGCCTGCCGCCAGCCGGATTCGGCGATCCACGGCATCTGCGCCAGCGCCATGCCGAGCAGTGCCCAGACGGTGGCGAGCACCAGGAGCAGGATGGTGCCGAGGAACTTGCGAGTGCGGATCGTCATGACGGAATATCGCGGCTTTCGCGTAACTTGCGCTGCGGGAGCGGGGGACTATAAGGGGCACGCAGTCCGGTTCAAGCTCTGGTTTTGCCTCGAATGACGACGAATTCCGCCCCGTCCGAGCCGTATCGCGCCGTGCGCTGGTGGCTGATCTCAGTGGCTGCGCTGATCGCGCTGATGGTGCTGGTCGGAGGCGCAACGCGGCTGACGGAATCCGGGCTCTCGATCGTCGAGTGGAAGCCGGTCACGGGCAGCGTGCCGCCACTTTCGGAAGCGCAGTGGACGGCGGCCTTCGAGGCCTACAAGACGATCCCGCAATATCGCGAACTCAACGCCGGCATGAGCCTGTCCGAGTTCAAGGAGATCTTCTGGTGGGAATGGAGCCATCGGCTGCTCGGCCGTTTCATCGGCGTCGCCTATCTGTTGCCGTTCCTGTTCTTCCTCTGGCGCGGCGGCCTGTCCGGTGAGTTGAAGCGGCGGCTGTGGCTATTGTTTGGGCTCGGCGGCCTCCAGGGCGCGGTCGGCTGGTGGATGGTGGCCTCGGGGCTGTCCGAACGCGTCGAGGTGTCGCAATATCGGCTGGCGACACATCTTATGCTCGCGCTCGTGATCTTCGCCGGCATCGTCTGGACGGTGCGGCGGCTCGCCGGGCGTCCGCAGATCGCAGCATCGTCGCGGCTGCGCTTTACCAGCGCCTTGCTCCTCGCGGTGACCTTTATCCAGATCTATTTTGGTGCTCTGGTTGCGGGCCTGCGCGCCGGCCGCGCCTACAACACCTGGCCGCAGATCGACGGCGCGTTCATTCCCTCAGGGGAGCGGCTGTGGTTCGAGACGCCGTGGTGGCGCAACATGTTCGACAATGTGCTGACGGTGCAGTTCGAGCACCGGATGACGGCCTATGCGCTGTTCGCGCTGGCGGCGTTGCACGCGTTCGATGCGGTCCGTTCACGCGCGGGTTCTGCGGCAAGCGGCGCGCTCTTGCTGCTGGGCGCGGTCAGCCTGCAAGGCGTGCTCGGCATCCTCACGCTGCTCAACCAGGTGCCGATCGATCTCGCGCTCGCGCATCAGGCAGTTGCGATCGTGGTGCTGACGCTTGCGGTGATGCAGACAGAGCGGCTCGCGCCGCGTGGCGCAACCGAAGCGCAGCCGCGCGCCGTTCCCGTCGGTCAGGCCGGCTGATCGGATCTGCTCTTCAGCAATAGCCGTAGATGCCGCACGAGTAGGGCAGGCGCCAGAAATAATCGACCTGCTTCCCGCCGTAATACGCGCCCTGGTAATCGTAGTCCCAGGGGCGGCCGTAATAGCCCGGCAGCGTGTGCGACCCCGGCAGCAGTGGCGTACCCGGTAAATTGCGGACGTAGCTGCCGATGCCGTAGGCCGGCGAGATCAGCGCATCCGGATCGGTCTCGACATAGACCTGCGGCGGCTCCTGCGGCGGAGCGGCGGCCCGCCGCCTCGGCGTGGCCGGCAGATCGGCGGCGAACGCAGCTGAGACTGTCAACATCGCCGCAAGGGCAGGCACCATCCAGCGCAGCATCGTCGGCTCCGAATCAAAGGGGGCGATCCAGTGACGATGTATGCGGCAGATATGGTTAATGACTGTTAACTGGAGCCGGACTCCCGGGGCACATCAAAGCGCCCCGGAATGTCCAGGACAGCTACGTGCCCAGTGCCTGTTCCAGATCGGCGATCAAATCTTCCTTGTCCTCGATGCCGATCGAGAGCCGCACCACGTCGGGGCCGGCGCCGGACTTGACCTTGGCGGCGTCGTCGAGCTGGCTGTGCGTGGTCGAGGCCGGATGGATGACCAGCGAACGGGTGTCGCCGACATTGGCCAGATGCGAGAACAGCTGCAACTTCGACACCAGGCTGACGCCGGCATCGTAGCCGCCCTTCAGGCTGAAGGTGAACACGGCGCCGGCACCCTTCGGCGCGTATTTGCGCGCGAGCTGGTTGTACTTGTCGCTTGCAAGGCCCGCATAGTTCACCGCGGCCACCGCCGGATGGCCGGCGAGGAATTCGGCGACCGCTTTCGCATTGTCGCAGTGCTTCTGCATGCGCAGCGGCAATGTCTCGATGCCGGTGAGGATCATGAAGGCGTTGAACGGCGACAGCGCGGGTCCGAGGTCGCGCAGGCCGAGCACGCGGCAGGCGATCGCGAAGGCGAAATTGCCAAACGTCTCCTGGAGCCGGATGCCGTGATATTCGGGCCGCGGCTCCGATAGCATCGGATATTTGCCGCCTGTCGACCAGTCGAAAGTGCCGGCATCGACGATGATGCCGCCGATCGAATTGCCGTGGCCGCCGAGAAATTTCGTCAGCGAGTGCACGACGATGTCGGCGCCGTGGTCGATCGGGCGGATCAGATAGGGCGAGGCCAGCGTATTGTCGACGATGAGCGGTACGCCCGCCTTGCGCGCCACCGTCGAGATCGCCTCGATGTCGGTGATGCTGCCGGCGGGATTGGCGATGGACTCGATGAAGATCGCTTTCGTGCGCGGCGTGACCGCGCGTTCGAAGCTCGCGATGTCGTCGGGATCGGCCCACACCACGTTCCAGCCGAAGCTCTTGAACGCGTGGGTGAACTGGTTGATGGAGCCGCCATAGAGCTTTCGCGCGGCGATGAACTCGTCGCCGGGCTGGAGCAATTGCTGCAACACCACGACCTGCGCGGCATGGCCCGAGGCCACCGCCAGCGCGGCCGTGCCGCCTTCGAGCGCCGCGACGCGCTCTTCCAGCACGGCGTTGGTGGGATTGCCGATGCGGGTATAGATGTTGCCGAACGCCTGCAGGCCGAACAGAGAGGCGGCGTGGTCGGCATCGTTGAAGACGAACGACGTCGTTTGATATATCGGAGTCGCGCGCGCACCGGTGGTGGGATCGGGCTGTGCACCGGCATGCACGGCGAGGGTCGAAAATCCCGGAAGGCGATCGCTCATTGAGGGCGTCCTGTTCTCGTGGTCTGAAATCGCGCGGCATGCTGATTGGCGCCGCGGCTGCCGTCAAGGCGCGGCTTCACATCGGAACGATCGTGCTACGCATTGTCGCGTTCGCGAATGAAACCTTCGCAATTGCGTCAGCTTTGCTCGGTCTTGTTTTTGGCGGCGCGGTCCGATGCCGCAGTGTCGCCGCCGCCGACACTCATCCGATTGAGGGATAGCCGCATGCCCTGCGTCGGTACCGGAGCGCGTTTGGAGCTCAGCGTGCGCGAATTGACGCCCATCCACGAGATCTCCGACGACAGGCGGCCATATTCGATCTTGGGGCAGCGGTTCATCACCACCTTGATACCGACCGATTCCGCCTTCAGCGCCGCCGCATCGTCGCGCGCCCCCAACTGCATCCAGATCACCATCGGCAGCGGATCGAGCGTGAGGGCTTCCTCGACCACCGGCATGATGTGGCTGGAGTTGCGGAAAATGTCGATCATGTCGACCGGACGGCCGATGTCGGACAGCGAGGCGACGAAGGGTTTTCCGAGCAGCTCCTTGCCGACATGGCCGGGATTAACCGGAATCATGTCGTAGCCGCGCTGGGCCAGATATTTGAACGCGAAATAGCTCGGCCGCACGTTGGCAGGCGAAGCGCCGACCATCGCGATCGACTTCACGTTGTTGAGGATGCCCCGGATGTAATTGTCGGGATAGGCGTCGTGGTTCATTGGCTCATCTTTTCGGGCTCATCTTTCGCCGTCATTGCGAGGAGCGAAGCGACGAAGCAATCCAGTCTGTCTCCGAGGAGGGATTCTGGATTGCTTCGCTTCGCTCGCAATGACGAATTACTCATCCCGCCATGTCGGCGTGCGCTTCTCGATGAAGGCGCCAATGCCTTCCTCGGCGTCGCGCGCCATCATGTTCTCGGTCATCACCTCTGCCGCATAGCGATAGGCATCTGCAAGGTTCATCTCGGCCTGGCGGTAGAACGCCTCCTTGCCGAGCTTGACGGTATAGGCGGATTTCAGCGCGACCTGTTCGGCGAGCGCAATGGCGGCATGGCGCTCGCTGCCGGCGGCGACGACACGATTGACGAGCCCGATCTCGCGAGCGCGTGCGGCCGGGATCGGCTCGCCTGTCAGCAACATCTCCATCGCCTGCTTGCGCGGCACATTGCGCGACAGCGCCACCATTGGCGTCGAGCAGAACAGGCCGATGTCGACGCCCGGAGTGGCGAAGTGTGCTGCTTCCGAGGCGATCGCGAGATCGCAGCTGGCCACGAGCTGGCAGCCGGCGGCAGTGGCGATGCCCTGAACGGATGCGACCACGGGCTTGGGCAGGTGCACGATCGCCTGCATCATCGCGCTGCAGGCGGTCATCATCTCGGCGAAGAAGGCACGGCCGCGATCCGGGTCGCCGCGACGCGCGGTCAGCTCCTTCATGTCGTGGCCGGCGGAGAAGGCGGGACCGTTGGCCGCGATCACGACGCCGCGGACGGACTTGTCGTCGCGGATCTCGTTGAGCTCGGCATGCAGGCTTGCGATCATCGCCGCCGACAGGCTGTTGCGGGCCGCCGGGCGGTTCAGGGTCAGGACCGCGATAGGGCCGACGGTCTCGCGCAGCAGGATCGGCAGTTGCGGGGAGGGGGCGCGGGCGGCCTGGACGGACATCAAAGCGTTTCCGGTTGGATTATTGCGATTGGATGACGCAGATAACTTAATGTAACAGGGGACGTGAAGCGAGGGTGAGGGGCAGCATGGCGTTAGCGAAAATGAGCGTGGCGGAGCTCGAGCAGTTCCTCCGCAACGAGTTTCCCCAGGCCTTCAGCGGCGACGACATCACGATCGAGAGCGCGGACGGTCAGGCCTGCCTTTTGCGTCAGCGCTATAGCGAAAAGATGCTGCGGCCGGGTGGAACCGTGTCCGGCCCGACCCTGATGGCGCTCGCCGATTTCGCGATGTACGTGGTGCTGTTGTCCGCGATCGGGCCGATCGGGCTCGCGGTGACCACCAATCTCAACATTAACTTCCTGCGCAAGGGCCAGCCCGGGCAGGACGTGCTGGCGGAGGCGCGGCTGCTCAAGCTCGGCAAGCGCCTCGCAGTCGGTGAGGTGAAGCTATTGTCCGGCACCTCGCCCGATCCGATTGCGCATGTCACCTCGACCTATTCCATTCCAAACGTTTGAACTTTTTACGGGTATCTTAATACCATATTTCCAAGTCGTTGATATTTAACAAGTAAATTCCGCCTTTGGGCATTGACCGCGGCGCCTCTGTTCTCTAGAAAACCGCCAGTCCGGTGCGGTGTTCGCGCCGATGCTCCCCGTTCACGGAAACTCTGACATGAAAACCTTTTCGGCAAAGCCGGCTGAGGTGACGAAGAAGTGGGTACTGATCGACGCCAAGGGTCTGGTCGTCGGCCGTCTCGCCACCATCGTCGCCATGCGCCTGCGCGGCAAGCACCTCCCGACCTACACCCCGCACGTTGATTGCGGCGACAACATCATCATCATCAACGCGCAGCATGCGGTTCTCACCGGCCGCAAGCGCGAGCAGAAGACCTATTACAAGCACACCGGCTATGTCGGCCACGTCAAGGAGCGCACCGCGCGCCAGATCCTCGAGGGCAAGCATCCCGAGCGCGTGCTCGAGAAGGCCGTCGAGCGCATGATCCCGCGTGGCCCGCTCGGTCGCGTCCAGATGGGCAACCTCCGCGTCTATGGCGGCGCCGATCATCCGCACGAGGCCCAGACGCCCGAGAAGATCGACATCGCCAAGTTGAACCGCAAGAACACGAGGGCCGCATAACATGGCCGAATCCATCCAGTCGCTCGACCAGCTCTCGCAGCTCAAGACGGCGGCCGCGCCCGACGCGCCCAAGCACGAGAAGAAAGTCGACAAGTTCAACCGCGCCTATGCCACCGGCAAGCGCAAGGACGCGGTCGCCCGCGTCTGGATCAAGCCAGGCGCCGGCAAGGTCACGGTCAACGCGCGCGAGGTCGAGGTCTATTTCGCCCGTCCCGTGCTGCGCATGATGATCGAGCAGCCGTTCTCCGTGGCCGCGCGGTCCGGCCAGTATGACGTGATCTGCACCGTCGCCGGCGGTGGTCTGTCCGGCCAGGCCGGTGCCGTCCGTCACGGCATCTCCAAGGCACTGACCTATTTCGAGCCGGAGCTGCGCACCGTGCTCAAAAAGGGCGGCTTCCTCACCCGCGACTCCCGCGTGGTCGAGCGCAAGAAGTACGGCAAGGCCAAGGCCCGCCGGTCCTTCCAGTTCTCGAAGCGTTAATCGCATCGGTCGCATTCGTCGCGAAAGCGGCTTCAATGAGATGCAAAAGGGCGCTGATTTCAGCGCCCTTTTTGCTGTTCGTTTGTATGCAAATTGATGGCGTGTTTCCTGAAAACTTGGGCTCGCATGAAAACCTGAATGGAACCCGCGGGACATAGCGTCGCTTTTGGAAGGGCGCGCAAATCGGTTGATCCGATCGCGTAACTGCTATGTCTAGAAGGGGGCCGACATGATGTCGCTCGATAGCATCACGCTCTATTTGGTCGCCACCATGGTCGCCGCACTGCTCGGCGCCATGATGGTGTTTTTCGGAAGGCAGGAGAATAGCGCTGCGCTGAAATGGTGGGGCACCGCCTATCTCCTCGGCGCCGCATCGGTCGCGCTCTGGACGGCGGCGGGCGACAGATTGGGGCCGCATCTTTACCTTGCGCTGAACGCGGTCGGCTTCGTCGCGTGCGGCATGGTGTGGAATGCGGCGCGCGTCTTCCGCGGCCGCAAGCCGAATTGGCCGGGTCTCCTGGTCGGCGCGCTCGCCTGGGTCGCTGCCGCCACGTTGCTCGATCCCGCCGCGTCCATGCTGCGCATGATCGTCGGCGCCGGCATCGTGTCGGTCTATGCGGCGTTGACCGCCAGCGAGCTCTGGGTCGAGCGACGCAAGAGCCTGCAACGGCGCTGGCCGGCCTTCGTGGTGCCGGTGATGCACGGCTGCGTCTTGATGCTGCCGATCGTGCTCGGCAGCTTCCTGCGTCCGCACGATGCGGGTTTCGCCAGCAGCATCTGGGTCACCGTGTTCGCGGTCGAGCTCGTGCTTTATGCCGTCGGCACCGTGTTCGTGATCTTCATGCTGGTGTCCGAGCGCACCGTCACCGCGCACCGGACCGCCGCCTCCACCGATCCGCTGACCGGCATGCTCAACCGCCGCGGCTTCTCGGAAGCCTGCGGGCGCGTGATCGAGCGCGAGGCAAAGGCCGGACGTCCCGTGACCGTGATGATCTTCGATATCGATCATTTCAAGTCGATCAACGACCGGTTCGGCCATCCCGCCGGCGACGAGATGCTGAAACTGTTCTCGACCGTCGTCGTCAGCAATCTGCGCATCAGCGACATGTCGGGTCGCATCGGCGGCGAGGAGTTCGCCGCCCTCCTGCCGTGTTCGCTCGAGGAGGGCGTGCTGGTCGCTGAGCGCGTGCGCGAGGCCTTCGAGACCTCCGGCGTCGTCGTCGACGAGGGCCCGGTCGACACCACCGTCAGCATCGGCGTCGCCGGCGGTCCGGCCGGCACCGAGCTCGAAGTGCTGCTGGCCTCGGCCGACACCGCGCTCTACCAGGCCAAGCGCGGCGGCCGAAACCGCGTCGAGTCGGCGGAGGAGCTGCCACTGTCGCTGGAGAACTGGCGCCGCCAGAGCGCCGCGCGGATCGGCGTGCCCAACACGCAGTCCAAAGCGCAGCCGGCGACGGCCTAGGCAAAGGAGGCCTCGCGGTAATCCCCTGTTTACCATTCGATCCCTACCATTGCGGTCATGGAATCGATCCGTCGACAGAACCCGCAGACCGCCTTGATGTCGCTCGAAGCCGCGGCGACTTCGGCACGCGGCGGCTTCGCGTGCCTGTTCTCGACCGCGGACGAATACGAGAGCGCGCTGATCACCGAGCGCCGCGCCCAGGGGCGCTACACGCAAGGCCGCAATTACTGGCCGCTCGCGCTGTTCGCCGGTTGTGCGCTGATGGTGGTGGGCACCGTTCTGCTGCTCGCCTGAGTGATCTGCATTCTTGGACCGGGCAGGGCGCCGTTTCGGCGCCTTTTTCTTTGTCGCGGGCTGCGGTAGACACGCCCATCGAACAAAATGGGTGGAAACAGATGATCACCGAGATCGCGCAAATCGACGTCAAGCCGGGCAGCGAGAAGGATTTTGAGGCCGCCGTTGCCAAGGCGAAGGCCGCTTTCGGCCGCTCCAAGGGTTTTCACGGTTTCGAGCTGCACAAGTCGATCGAGAAGCCGCAGCGCTATCGTCTGATGGTGAAGTGGGAGACGCTCGAGAACCACACCGTCGATTTTCGCGGCTCCGAGAATTTCACCGAATGGCGCGGCCTCGTCGGCCAGTATTTTGCGGCACCGCCTGAGGTGGAGCACACCGAAACCGTGCTCATCACCTGAGGCGGCTCAGGCCGCCTCCGCCAGAGGCGGCGCTTCATACGTCTTGAAATGGTCGATCACGACTTTGGCGATGGCGACCAGTGGCAGCGCCAGCGCCAGGCCCCAGATCCCGAACACGACGCCGAGCAGGATCTGGAACGCGAACAGCGTGGCCGGCGGAATGTCCAGTGCCTGCCGCTGCAGCAGGGGCGTCAGCACGTAGCTCTCCATGGCGTGGACGCCCATGAAGAGGAGAAACGCCGACAGCGCCGGAATCCATCCTGAGGCGAGGCTCGCCAGCACGACCACGACGCCGGCTATGATGGCGCCGACGGTCGGAATGAAGCCGAGCAGTCCCGCCTGAATCCCGAGAATGAAGGAGCCCGGGATGCCGATGATGAGAAGCCCGATCCAGGTTACCGCGCCGACCGCGAGCATGACGATCATCTGTGCGATCAGCCATCGTTCAAGTGTCTCGCTGACGCGGTCGATGATGACGGCCGTGCGCGCGCGATGTTTTGCAGGCGCGATGAACAGCAATCCCTCGCGATAGACGCTGGGTTGGGCGGCGAAGGCGACTCCCAGAAACAGCACGATGAAGATGTTTCCCACGCCGTGGATGGTGCCAAGCAGCAGCTTGAACGTCTGGCTCACGATCGCCCCGCCGCTGGAGGCAAGGGCGCCTGCGCCGGGTATTGCCCCGCGCGACGCCGTGCCGGCCGACGGCGTCGGCTCCGGTTGCGCGTCGGGAGACGAACCGGGTCCGGAGCTCCCGAAATCGAAGAAGCTGGTGTCGATGCCGTGATTGTCCAGGAATGATTTGACGTTGCCGATCTGGGATTTGATGGTTTTGCTGAGTCCCGCCGCCTGATCGGCGATGGTGGCGCCGCCGAGATATGCGATGCCCGCGAGCATCAGCGCGAGGGCCAAGCAGACGATCGCGAGCCGCAGCGTATGCGGAAGACGCGCGTGCCGGCCAAGCGCGTTGGTCAGCGCGTTGAGCCCAAGGCCCAGCAGCACCCCGGCGAAGATCAGGAGCAGGGTGGTCGCGAAGTACCAGGAGAACGCGAGCAGCACGGCGAACAGCACCACACCGATGCCGCCGACCGAAATGCCCCAAGCCAGATCAAAACGGGTCGGGGGTCGTTCATTCGGGAATGTGATCACGCAATGGCCTTTAGGTGGAACGGGGGGCACTCTTTCGACAAACACGCTTTTGATCAAGACCGCGTCAACGCGCTGGTTTGACGCTGCCGTATGAACGGTGCAGACCGACGAGGAGAGAACAGGTGGGGCGCGCTTGAGTTTCATCAGCAAATGGGTGGGTCTGCTCGGGCTTCTGGCCGTGCTCGTGATTGGCGACCAGATCCGGATCAATCGGCCCGGTCACAAATATCGCCTCGGGGTCGAGGTGACGACGCCTGACGGGATCAAGACCGGGTCGGGCATTCTGTCCGTCGTGCCCGATCGCGGCTATAGCCGGGGCGGCCGCACCACGATGCGCGGCGAGGCCGTGTTCGTCGACCTCGGCCGGGGAAAGAATGTGGTGGCATTGCTCGCGCATCAGCAGGGCGCGAAGCTCGATCTCGACGACATCAACTATGTCGCGCTCCGCGCTTATGGCGCTGCGCGAGGCAACCGCGTCTCGTTCAACGAGCTCAACCGGCAGACCGGCGTCGTCGCGGTGCAGGGCGACCTAATGCCCACGCTGGTGAGCTTTGGCGATCCCCTGGACCCTACGACCGCGCGCCTTGTCGCCGGCGACCATGTGGAGGCGGTGCTGGGCGACGGTTACGCACTCCGTGGCCTTACCGCCGAAATAGTGCCCAACGGGCTTTGGCCGATCGATTTCGGTGGCGCGCTCGGGGAGCCCGTGACGCGCGGAATCGAGACGAAACTGCCCTGGTTGGCTGCGCCGGGCGACCCGGCGGCGACCGCGCTGAAGACCGCCGGCCTGCCCCTTGGCGGCGCGATCGTGGCCCGGGAGGCATTTGCGCGAAAATAGCATTGCCGTCCCGCGTACCCTTCTGTTGAATTTGTTCCACCCCAGGGGCATGTTTGGAGAATCGTCTTCGGCGAGAGGTCTGAACGGGAGATGAGAAAGCCGGTCGTCGGCGTGATCGGGAACGCCCATCGCGTTGAGAATCGATTTCAGGTCCAGATGGTCGGCGAGCGTAATCTGCGCGCCGTGGCCGAGGTTTCCGGCGGTCTGCCGGTGATGTTCGCGGGCTCGCCCGACATCACCGATATCGGCGCGCTGCTCGATACCGTCGACGGAATCGTGCTCACCGGCGCCCGCGCCAACGTCCATCCGACCCGTTTCAACGTCGATCCGTGTGAGGCGCACGAGCCCTACGACATCCACCGCGACGAGGTGGCGCTGGCGCTCTCGGTCGCCTGCGTTGCCCGCGGTATCCCGCTGTTCGGCATCTGCAGGGGCCTCCAGGAGATGAACGTCGCCTTCGGCGGCTCGCTGCATCCCGAGATCCGCGAAATCCCGGGCCGCATGAACCATCGCATGCCAAGGCTTGAGAATGGTGAGATCCATCCCGACCCGACAGTGGTGTTCGCCGATCGTCACGACGTCGATCTGACACCGGGCGGCGCGTTCGCGGAATTGCTCGGCTGTGACAAGATCAGGGTCAATTCGCTGCACGGCCAGGGCATCCTCGATCCCGGCAAGCGCGTGCTGATCGAGGGCATTGCCGAGGACGGCACCATCGAGGCGATCCGCATCGCGGAAGCCAAGACCTTTGCGCTCGGCGTGCAATGGCACGCCGAATACGACCCGCAGCACAATCCGATCAACCGAAAACTGTTCGAGGCGTTCGGTCAGGCCATGGTGGCGAAGCAGCGCGCGGCGGCGTAGCTGCGGGGCTGCGCCGAGGCCTATAAGGCTATCGATCGTTGCGACCGGCGGCGGAGGATTGGCGATTTTCGCAAACAGGCACGAGAACTAGTCTCCAGGATGGATTTCGCGGCGCTGAATGCATCCTGCGAATTACCAACAGCGCTCGCGATCTCTCGGGCGCAATAAACCAGATATCAAGAATTGATGCGCGCCAGTTTTCTCGATTCCGATTCGTTCTTTGAGAACGAAATGGAGTCAGACGCAGAACGAAACTCGATGACCACAAAAAAGGCGCCCCGAGGGGCGCCTTTCGTGCGTCGTGGTCGTTCGGGCCGCCTAGCCCGAATAGTACATCTCGAACTCGACCGGGTGCGGGGTCATTTCGAAGCGGGCGACTTCGGTCATCTTCAGCTCGATATAGGCGTCGATGAAATCGTCGTCGAACACGCCGCCGTTCTTCAGGAAGCCGCGGTCCTTGTCGAGGTTTTCGAGCGCCTCGCGCAAGCTGCCGCACACCGTCGGGATCTGCTTCAGCTCTTCCTTCGGCAGATCGTAGAGGTCCTTGTCCATCGCCGGACCCGGATCGATCTTGTTCTTGATGCCGTCGAGGCCAGCCATCAGCATCGCGGCGAAACCGAGATAGGGATTGGCGAGCGGATCGGGGAAGCGCACCTCGACACGCTTGGCCTTCGGCGAAGCAGTGTAGGGGATCCGGCAGGAGGCCGAGCGGTTGCGCGCGGAATAGGCGAGCAGCACGGGAGCCTCATAGCCCGGGACCAGACGCTTGTAGGAGTTGGTCGACGGATTGGTGAAGGCGTTGATCGCCTTGGCGTGCTTGATGATGCCGCCGATGTAGTGGAGGCAGGTCTCCGACAGGTCGGCGTATTTGTTGCCGGCGAACACCGGCTTGCCGTCCTTCCAGATCGACTGGTGCACGTGCATGCCCGAGCCGTTGTCGCCGAAGACCGGCTTCGGCATGAAGGTGGCGGTCTTGCCGTAGATGTGCGCGACCTGGTGGATGCAGTATTTGTAGATCTGCATGTGGTCGGCCATCAGCGTCAGCGTGTCGAACTTCATGCCGAGCTCGTGCTGGGCGGAGGCGACTTCGTGATGGTGCTTCTCGACCTTCACACCCATCTTGGCCATGGCGCCGAGCATCTCCGAGCGCATGTCCTGCACGGAATCCTGCGGCGGCACCGGGAAGTAGCCGCCCTTGGTGCGGACACGATGGCCGAGATTGCCGCCTTCATATTCGGTGTCGGAGTTGGTCGGCAGCTCCGAGGAGTCGAGGCGGAAGCCGGTGCTGTAGGGATTGGCGGAGAAGCGCACGTCGTCGAACACGAAGAATTCGGCTTCGGGGCCGACGAAGACGGTGTCGCCAACGCCCATCGACTTCACCATCGCCTCGGCCTTCTTGGCGATGCCGCGGGGATCGCGGTTGTAGGGCTCGCCGGTGGTCGGCTCGAGCACGTCGCAGGTGATGACCATGGTGGTCTCGGCGAAGAACGGATCGATCGTCGCGGTCACCGGATCGGGCATCAGGCACATGTCGGACTCGTTGATCGCCTTCCAGCCGGCGATCGATGAGCCGTCGAACATCGTGCCTTCGGCGAAAATGTCCTCATCGATCATGCTGATGTCGAAGGTGACGTGCTGCCACTTGCCGCGCGGATCGGTGAAGCGCAGGTCGACGTATTTGACGTCGTTGTCCTTGATCGATTTCAGGACGTCTTTGGCGGTCTTCATGCATACCCCTTTTGGCTCTGCGGGTCGGTTTCCAAACTTCGAGCGACCGTGTTCACGCTTCTTGAGGCGCGCGAGGCACAAACAAAACGAGGCCGCCGAAGCAGCCTATTTCTTGTCAGAATGTCGCAAAATGCGGGATAGCACCCGGCTCAGATAGCGTCCAGCCCGGATTCGCCGGTTCGGATGCGGATCGCCTCTTCGATGTTGGAGACGAAAATCTTGCCGTCGCCGATGCGCCCGGTTTGCGCGGCGCGGCGGATTGCGTCGATGGCGCGCTCGACCAGATCGTCGCCGATCACGATCTCGATCTTCACCTTGGGCAGGAAGTCGACGATGTATTCTGCGCCGCGGTACAGCTCGGCGTGACCCTTCTGCCGGCCGAAGCCCTTGGCTTCGGTGACGGTGATGCCCTGAAGGCCGACTTCCTGAAGCGCTTCCTTCACCTCGTCGAGCTTGAATGGCTTGATGATGGCTTCGATTTTCTTCACTGCGCGCCTCCCGGCCTTTCGAACAATAGCAACGTCTTCGTCAGGATGCGCTTTTCTTAACGCATGATCTTGTCTTCGCTATGCCGGGATCCCTGACCAATCCGGCAACAACGGCCGGCCACACCCTGATAAATGCCAGTGAGCACGACGAACCGAAGCGACTTCCGCGAAAGCAGGGTCTATGCCAAGTTGCAAATGCCCTGATTATTGGAGCGTTATCAGCCCTTTAACGTGCAGCTCTGATAGGTGGCGCCGACCCGCACAAAATACCGCAGACTACGAAATAGGCAAACGGTTCAATATCTGTGCAGATCGTCGTTCCGTCGGATGGCCCGGTGCGGAACGTGCCTCTTGAAAAGGCTTTTGGACAGGGAAGTGGCATGGAAGTTCTGACCAACGCCGAAATGCAGCGCGCCGACCAGCTCAGCATTGCGGCAGGCACCCCCGGCTTCAAGCTGATGCTCAGCGCCGGTCAGGCGGTCGCCGAGGCCGCCCACGCGCTGGCGGAGGAGGGGCCAATCCTGATCGTGGCCGGCCCGGGCAACAACGGCGGGGACGGTTTTGTCGCAGCCGCCGAGCTCGCCGCGCAAGGCCGCGAGGTCTCGGTGATCCTGATGTGCGAGCGGGACCAGCTCCAGGGCGACGCGGCCTCGGCCGCGCGTGGTTGGAAACACCCGGTGCTCCCGTTCAACCCGCAGGCGATCGGGCGACCGGCGCTGATCATCGATGCGCTGTTCGGCGCGGGCCTCAGCCGTCCCGTCGAGGGCGAGGCGCGTGAGATGATCGAGGCGATCAACGCCAATGGTGCGCCGGTGCTCGCGGTCGACCTGCCGAGCGGCATCAACGGCACCAGCGCGGCCGTGCTGGGCGTGGCCGTGAACGCCGCCGAGACCGTCACCTTCTTCCGCAAGAAGCCGGCGCATCTGCTGCTGCCGGGGCGCATGCATTGCGGTCACGTCCGCGTCGCCGACATCGGCATCGAGGCGCAGGTGCTGGACGAGATCGCGCCGCAGATTTTTGAGAACGATCCGGACTTCTGGGGCTCGGCCTTTCCGGTGCCGCGCATCGACGGCCATAAATACGCGCGAGGTCATGTGCTGGCGGTCTCGGGCGATGCGGCGGCGACCGGTGCGGCGCGGCTCGCCGCGCGCGGGGCGCTGCGCGCCGGCGCGGGCCTGGTGACTCTGGCCACGCCGCGTGATGCGCTGGCGATCAATGCGGCTGCGCTCACCGCTGTGATGGTTCACCCCGTCGATACCGCCATCGAGTTCGGCGAGCTGCTCGGCGACAAGCGTTACAACACCTGCATCATCGGCCCTGGCGCGGGCGTCGGCGAGCGCACCTGCGATCTCGTCCACACGGCGCTTAACGCCCAGCGGCGCCTGGTGCTCGACGCGGATGCGCTGACGAGCTTTGCCGCCAATCCCGAGCGCCTGTTCGAATCGATCAAGACGTCGCAGGACAAGGCGGTGGTGCTGACGCCGCACGAGGGCGAGTTCCCGCGGCTGTTCTCCGACCTCAGCAATAAACATCCGGGGCGCTCGAAGATCGAGCGCGTGCGCGCCGCCGCCGAGCGCTCCGGCGCGGTCGTGCTGCTGAAGGGCGCCGACACCACGATTGCCGCGCCCGACGGCCGCGCCACTATCGCCGCCAACGCTCCGCCCTGGCTCGCCACCGCGGGTGCCGGCGACGTCCTCGCCGGCATCATCGCAGGCCTCCTTGCGCAGGGCGTCCCGGCGTTCGAAGCCGCCAGCATCGCGGTGTGGATGCATGGCGAAGCGGCGAGCGAGGCGGGGCCGGGCCTGATCGCGGAGGATCTCACCGAGACGCTGCCCGCCGTGCACCGACGGATCTATCATGCGCTGGGGATCGAGTACTAATGCTCAGGCCGCTCGCGCTCACCGATATGGGCGCGGCGGCGCAGGTTCACCGGGCAGCATTCGACCATGCGATGCCCTGGCTTGCTGGGCTGCATACGCCGGATGAGGACCGCTGGTTCTACCGCGAGCATGTCTTGGCGACGTGCCGCGTGTGGGGACGCTTCGATGCCGATGTACTGAGCGGAATCATCGCTGTCCGTGACGGCTGGGTCGAGCAGCTTTACGTGCTTCCTGCTGTTCAAGGGCGCGGCGTCGGCACCGAACTCCTCGATATCGCCAAGCAGGCCAGCGAACAGCTGGAGCTCTGGACCTTCCAGCGCAACGCGTTGGCGCGCCGCTTCTATGAAGCGCGCGGGTTCACGCTGATCGAGCAGACCAACGGGACCCGAAACGAGGAGAAAGAACCGGACGCTCGCTATCTTTGGACGCGTGGCCGATAGCTCACTCCACCCCGTACCAGCGCACCAGCCGCGGCGCGGCCCAGTCGGTGACGACGGATTCGATCAGCCACCGCCCGGGAGAGGCCGCAGCGAATGCGATGCGCTGGGTCTGGCCGGGTTCGATCGCGAGCGTGTCGAGCCAATAGGGCTTCCAGCCGTCGTCGAGCTTGTCGAGCAGGCGGAAATGGTGGCCGTGGAGATGGAAGACGGTTGCGACGGAGGCGGGGTTCTTGAGGGCCAACACGACGGTGCGGCCGGCCTTGGTGCGAAAGGCGGGGGCGGAGGACGTCGAGAAATTTGCGGCCCGTACCCACCCGGCGTCGGCTGCCCCGAGAGCGACATCGAATCGCAGGGCGCCCCTCAGATCGAGCCGGTCGGGCAGGTCATTCGGAGGGAGTGGCAAGAGCGGCAACGGCGGCGCACGCCGCTCAAGCTTGCCGGAGACCATCAGGCGGCCGACCTGGCGCGCCTCCTTGCCGTCATGCAGCAGGAATGGGGCCGATGTGGCCGCATCCACGAAGGCGTCGGCGCGTGCGCCGGGAGCCAGCACCAGCGCGCCGTTGCGAGCCGGGAACGGCTCAGCCGGCTGTCCGTCCAAGGCCACCACGTGGACCTCGTGACTTTCCAATTTGATCGCCAGAACAGAACGTTGCGAGCCGTTGATAAAGCGCAGCCGCAGCCGCTCATTTGCTGAAGCTGAGAGTTCGAATGAAGTCGTTCCGTTGATTGTATAGAGCGGGGATGTGTCCTTCGGCTCCCGGCCCGGGGCAAGTGCGGTCCCATCCGGCCGCAGCCGCCACTCCTCGATCAAGAGGACCACGTCGCGATCGGCGGCGACCGTGTTGGTCTCGGTGGCGATGATCGGAAGGGGGCGCGCGGGCTGCTTCAGGCCGTCCTCGAACAGCCGGAAGTCGGCCAACAGGGTTCCCGCGGTTGGCACTGAAATGACTGATGTTTCCGTCGCGTCCGGGGCCGTCGGTGCGCGACCCCGAAGCGGGTCGGCCGCGGCCGGGCCATTGAGGCCGTACCAAACTGGTGCAAGCGGCACAGGCAGGTCGTTGCGGAAGACCACCTCGCAGCGGTCGCCACGTTTGAGGCGGACATCCCCGAGATGGCTGACGGCGGCCAGCTCCCAGATGGGTGTAGCCGGCTGCCCCGACCTCAGAGCCAGCGTTGCCGGCCTTGCCTGAAGCGCGAGTTGGGCGGTCACGGCCGGGACTGCGCCGCCCGCCGTCAGCCCGGCCGCAGAGGCGCCAAATCCGGCCAAAACCTCGCGCCTCGTCAGGTCGAAGATCCGCGTTTTCATGGGCCGATCCGGACCACGCCGTGCTGGATAAGTCCAGCCGTCGTGCCTAGGTGAAGCCTGCCTCTATCGGGCCATTTTTTTGCTGCGAACAGGCGGGCACATGCTATAAGCCCGCCGCCCGCGGCATCGCGGCCGGTCTTGATGCAAATTTACGCGGGCGTGGCGGAACTGGTAGACGCGCTGGATTTAGGTTCCAGTGACGAAAGTTGTGGGGGTTCGAGTCCCTCCGCCCGCACCAAGCGCTTTCAGCGTTTGCACGGATTACGCGATCTGCTCCCGCGCGGATGTTTGTCCGCCGGAAGTCGGTCCGATGAACCACCGGCGTTGAGGCGTTCGCCTCGCGCCGGATCGATTAATGACAGCGTCCCGACGCATGCGCGCCGGGACCGAACGAGAAGAAGATTGGACACCATGCAGGTCACAGAAACCCTCTCGGAAGGTTTGAAGCGCGAGTTCAAGATCAGCGTTCCCGCGTCTGATCTCGACGCCAAGGCCGGTGCCAAGCTCGTCGACCTCAAGGACAAGGTTCGCATCAACGGCTTCCGTCCCGGCAAGGTGCCGGTCACGCACCTCAAGAAGGTCTATGGCCGCTCGGTGATGGCCGAGACCATCGACCAGACCATCCGCGACACCAACACTCAGCTGTTCTCCGAGCGCGGCTTCCGCCTGGCGACCGAACCGAAGATCACCATGCCGACCGAGCAGGCCGAGGTCGAGGAGCTGCTCAACGGCAAAACCGATCTGACCTACACGGTTGCGATCGAGGTGGTGCCGTCGATTGCGCTCGCCGACTTCAAGACCTTCGAGGTCGAAAAGCCCGTGGCCGAAGTCACCGACGCCGACGTCGACGAGGCGATCAAGCGCATCGCCGATTCGAACCGTGGCTATGCCGCGAAGGGCGAGGGCGCCAAGGCCGAATCGGGTGATCGCGTCACCGTCGCCTTTAAGGGCACCATCAACGGCGAAGCCTTCGAAGGCGGCGCCGGCGAGGGCATCCAGGTGGTGATCGGATCCAACACCTTCATCCCCGGCTTCGAAGAGCAGCTCATCGGCATCGCCGCCAACGAGACCCGCACGCTGAAGGTGGCGTTCCCCAAGAACTACATGAACGACAAGCTTGCCGGCCAGCCGGCCGAGTTCGAGACCACCGCGACGCTGATCGAGGCGCCGCAGGATCTCGCGATCGACGACGAGTTCGCGAAGACGCTCGGCCTGGAATCGCTGGACAAGCTGAAGGAAGCGGCGCGCGAGCGGCTGGTGGCCGAATTCGCGACCGCGACCCGCCAGCGCGTCAAGCGCGCGCTGCTCGACCGCCTCGACGAGGCCCATCGCTTCGAGGCTCCGCCCTCGCTGGTCGACGAGGAGTTCAATCTGATGTGGAACTCGGTGAAGGCCGAGATGGACTCCGCCGGCAAGACCTTCGCCGACGAAGACACCACTGAAGACGCCGCCAAGGAAGAGTACCGCAAGATCGCCGATCGTCGCGTGCGGCTCGGCCTCGTGCTCTCGGAGATCGGCGAGAAGAACAAGATCTCCGTGACCGATGACGAGGTCGGCCGCGCCGTGATCGAGCGGGCGCGCTCGATGCCGGGCCGCGAGAAGGAGGTCTGGGACTATTACCGCAGCAACGCCCAAGCGTTGGCCCAGCTTCGTGCACCGATCTATGAGGACAAGGTCGTCGACTTCATCCTCGAGCTTGCCAAGGTGACCGAGAAGAAGGTCTCGCGCGACGATCTCTACATGGACGACGAGGCGGAAAAGACCGCGGCCTGAGGGCTCCAGAAGAGCCTTTAGGAGAGCCTCCAGGATAGCCTTGCATTAAGGATGATCAGCGAAGAGGTCGAGCTAGCCAGGTGGCCGGCTGGGCCTCTTTGTACGAATCAGCTTCAACTGCCTCACGGATTAAGCCTTAATTCGCTCCGCACTTGTCAGGCGCGAATTGGGCTATATCTGTCGCTACGCCCTCTGCTTCCAAGTTCCTGCATCACGGGACGTCCATCGGCCTTCCGGCAGATCCAGCCCCGACTGGCAGCCGGGCCTGGCGATGTCCGCCTCTTCAAAACCCTAGGTGACTCATGCGCGATCCGGTTGAAACCTACATGAACCTCGTGCCCATGGTGGTCGAGCAGACCAACCGTGGCGAGCGCGCCTACGACATTTTCTCGCGCCTTCTGAAAGAGCGCATCATCTTCCTGACCGGGCCGGTCGAGGACGGCATGTCGACGCTGATCGTCGCGCAGCTGTTGTTCCTTGAGGCGGAAAATCCGAAGAAGGAAATCTCGATGTACATCAACTCGCCGGGCGGCGTGGTGACGTCGGGCCTCGCGATCTACGACACCATGCAGTTCATTCGTCCGCCGGTCTCGACGCTGTGCACCGGCCAGGCCGCCTCGATGGGCTCGCTGCTGCTCTGCGCCGGCGAGAAGGACATGCGCTTCTCGCTGCCGAACGCGCGCATCATGGTGCATCAGCCCTCCGGCGGCTTCCAGGGCCAGGCCACCGACATCATGCTGCACGCCCAGGAAATCCTGAACCTGAAGAAGCGGCTCAACGAGATCTACGTGAAGCACACCGGCCAGACCTACAAGGCGATCGAGGACGCGCTGGAACGCGACAAGTTCCTGACCGCGAGCGACGCCAAGGAGTTCGGCCTGGTCGACAGGGTGATCGACAAGCGCGCCGAGGAAACCGCGTCGCCGAAGACCCCGTAGCACTACTGTGCCGGCAATCCCTCTGGGACCGCGGGCACATCAGGGAGCGTTCACGTTAAGGACACGTGCGCGCGTCGCAAAACGCACTTTTGCGCCCTGCGACAGGCAGAAAGTTCCGCTTTCGTGCTTGTTTTTCGTGGCAATCCAGCAACGCCGGGGTGATTTCGATCACTTCGCCCGTGCCAAGACCGGAAATCACGGTATTGTCACGGGTAGCCGGCGACCCCCGATTAGCGAATTCTTGATAGTCGGGTGCCAGCATGGTTCGCTATGACTGATCGGCTATGATCGCGGGGAATCGAATGACCGCGATTCGCACGGCATGTAACGCGTAGGGTCTTTTTTGGTACGGAATTTGCTCTATTTGAAGGACTGTACCGGCTGTCGTGCCGGAATAGGGCGATCGAGCGGACGGGATCGAACCGCGGACGGAGACATGAATGAGTAAGGTCGGCACGAGCGACTCCAAGAACACGCTGTATTGCTCGTTCTGCGGCAAGAGCCAGCACGAAGTGCGCAAACTGATCGCGGGTCCCACGGTCTTCATTTGCGACGAGTGCGTTGAGCTCTGCATGGACATCATTCGCGAGGAGAACAAATCCTCGCTGGTGAAGTCGCGCGACGGGATTCCGACGCCGAAGGAAATCTGCAAGGTGCTGGACGATTACGTGATCGGCCAGAACCATGCGAAGAAGGTCCTCTCGGTCGCGGTGCACAATCACTATAAGCGCCTCAACCACCAGACCAAGCACAACGACGTCGAGCTTGCGAAGTCGAACATCCTGCTGATCGGTCCGACCGGCTCGGGCAAGACGCTGCTCGCGCAGACGCTCGCCCGCATCCTGGACGTGCCGTTCACGATGGCGGATGCGACGACGCTGACCGAAGCCGGCTATGTCGGCGAGGACGTCGAGAACATCATCCTGAAGCTGCTCCAGGCCGCCGACTACAATGTCGAGCGTGCCCAGCGCGGCATCGTCTACATCGACGAAATCGACAAGATCAGCCGCAAGTCCGACAATCCCTCGATCACGCGCGACGTGTCGGGTGAGGGCGTGCAGCAGGCGCTGCTCAAGATCATGGAAGGCACGGTGGCTTCGGTCCCGCCGCAGGGCGGCCGCAAGCATCCGCAGCAGGAGTTCCTGCAGGTGGACACCACCAATATCCTGTTCATCTGCGGTGGTGCGTTCTCGGGCCTCGAAAAGATCATCTCGGCACGCGGACGTTCGACCTCGATCGGTTTCGCCGCTCAGGTGCTCGCACCGGAAGACCGCCGCACCGGCGAAATCTTCCGTCATGTCGAGCCTGAGGATCTCCTGAAGTACGGCCTGATCCCGGAATTCGTCGGCCGTCTGCCCGTCGTGGCGACGCTGGAGGATCTGGACGAGGCTTCGCTCAAGAAGATCCTGGTCGAGCCGAAGAACGCGCTGGTGAAGCAGTACCAGCGGCTGTTCGAGATGGAGAACATCGAGCTGACCTTCGCCGACGAGGCGCTTGGCGCGGTTGCCCGCAGGGCGATCGAGCGCAAGACCGGTGCGCGGGGGCTGCGTTCAATCCTCGAGGCGATCCTGCTCGAGACCATGTTCGACCTGCCGGGCCTCGAAGGTGTGGAAGAAGTCGTGATTTCCCGCGAAGTCGTGGAAGGAACGGCGCGTCCGCTCTACATCTACGCCGATCGGTCCGATCGCGCCGTCGAGAACGCCAGCGCCTGATTTCGGCGCTGGAACGCTCCAATCGTCTCCTCAAGCAGGGGCTGCGGAAAGTATCTCCGCAGCCGGTGTTGCGTCGCTTATTTGCGTGCGTAAGCGCCTGATGGCGCGCGTCTTTCAATGACTTGACACCCCCCGGGTCGATAGCCACCTAATGTCGGCGGCGAGTAAAAATTCTCTTCAAGATTCGCCTCAGTTCCGATTCGGCAAGCCGGTCCAACCTCAAAAGGAGCGATCGGTATTGCGGGTCACCTCGGCACCTTGTGGCGGTTGCGCATGAGCATGGCGGGCTGCGTGCAAGGGGGCAAAGCAAAAGGAAAAGGCCATGACCAATCCAAAACCCAGGCCAACCATCGTCCATGGCGAAACGCACGCCTATCCCGTGCTGCCCCTGCGCGACATCGTCGTCTTCCCGCACATGATCGTTCCGCTCTTCGTCGGCCGCGAGAAGTCGATCCGCGCGCTCGAAGAGGTGATGAAGAACGACGCGCTGATCATGCTCGCGACCCAGAAGAACGCGTCCGACGATGATCCGGCACCCGATTCCATTTACGAGACCGGTACGCTTGCCAGCGTGCTCCAGCTTTTGAAGCTTCCCGACGGCACTGTGAAGGTGCTGGTCGAAGGGCTCGAGCGGGCGCGCGTGCAGAAGTACACCGATCGCGCCGACTATTACGAAGCGACCGCGATTGCGCTCGCCGATACCGATGCGAAGTCGGTCGAGGCGGAGGCCATGGCGCGCTCCGTCGTGTCCGACTTCGAGAGCTACGTGAAGCTCAACAAGAAGATCTCGGCCGAGGTCGTCGGCGTCGTGCAGGCGATCACCGATTTTGCCAAGCTCGCCGACACCGTCGCCTCGCATCTCGCCGTCAAGATCGCGGATCGCCAGGGCATCCTGGAGACGCTGTCGGTCACGCAGCGCCTGGAGAAGGTGCTGGGCCTGATGGAGAGCGAGATCTCGGTGCTCCAGGTCGAGAAGCGCATCCGCTCGCGCGTCAAGCGCCAGATGGAGAAGACCCAGCGCGAGTACTATCTCAACGAGCAGATGAAGGCGATCCAGAAGGAGCTCGGCGACGACGACGGTCGCGACGAGCTCGCCGATCTCGAAGAGAAGATCTCCAAGACCAAGCTCTCCAAGGAAGCGCGCGAGAAGGCGCAGCATGAATTGAAGAAGCTGCGCCAGATGTCGCCGATGTCCGCGGAAGCGACCGTCGTGCGCAACTATCTGGATTGGCTGCTGTCGATTCCGTGGAACAAGAAGTCCAAGGTGAAGAAGGATCTGGAAGCCGCGCAGGCGGTTCTGGATGCGGATCACTACGGGCTGGAGAAGGTCAAGGACCGCATCGTCGAGTATCTCGCCGTACAGTCGCGCGCCAACAAGCTGACGGGCCCGATCCTGTGCCTCGTCGGCCCTCCCGGCGTCGGCAAGACCTCGCTCGGCAAGTCGATCGCGAAGGCGACGGGGCGTGAATTCGTGCGCGTCTCGCTCGGTGGCGTGCGCGACGAGGCCGAGATCCGCGGGCACCGCCGCACCTATATCGGCTCGATGCCCGGCAAGATCATCCAGTCGATGCGGAAGGCGAAGTCGTCCAATCCGCTGTTCCTGCTGGACGAGATCGACAAGATGGGCGCCGATTTCCGCGGCGATCCGTCCTCGGCGCTGCTCGAGGTCCTCGACCCCGAGCAGAACGCGACCTTCAACGACCACTATCTCGAGGTCGACTACGATCTGTCCAACGTGATGTTCATCACGACCGCGAATACGCTCAATATTCCGGGACCGCTGATGGACCGCATGGAGATCATCCGGATCGCGGGCTACACCGAGAACGAGAAGGTCGAGATCGCGCGCAAGCACTTGATCCCGACCGCGGTGTCCAAGCACGGCCTGGACTCCAAGGAGTTCTCGATCGACGACGACGCGCTGCTGCTTCTGATCCGCCGCTACACCCGCGAAGCGGGCGTGCGCAATTTGGAGCGTGAGCTCTCCACACTCGCCCGCAAGGCGGTGAAGGAGCTGATGATCTCCAAGAAGAAGTCGGTCAAGATCACCGAGAAGACTCTCGAAGAGCTTCTGGGCGTGCCGAAGTACCGCTACGGTGAGATCGAGAGCGAGCCGCAGGTCGGCATCGTCACCGGCCTTGCCTGGACCGATGTCGGCGGCGAGTTGCTGACGATCGAAGGCGTCATGATGCCCGGCAAGGGCAAGATGACGGTCACGGGCAATCTGCGTGACGTGATGAAGGAATCGATCTCGGCGGCGGCGTCCTATGTCCGCTCGCGCGCGATCGTCTACGGCATCGAGCCGCCGCTGTTCGACCGGCGCGACATCCACGTGCACGTGCCGGAAGGCGCGACGCCGAAGGACGGTCCGTCGGCGGGCGTGGCGATGGCCACCGCGATCATCTCGGTCATGACCGGCATCCCGGTCCGCCACGATGTCGCGATGACCGGCGAAATCACGCTGCGCGGCCGCGTGCTGCCGATCGGCGGCCTGAAGGAGAAGCTGCTGGCTGCTGCCCGCGGCGGCATCAAGACGGTGCTGATTCCTGAGGACAACGCCAAGGATCTCACGGAGATTTCCGATGCGATCAAGGGCGGCATGGAGATCATCCCGGTCTCGCGCCTCGACGACGTCGTCGCCAAGGCGCTGGTCAAGAAGCCAGTGCCGATCGTCTGGGAAGAGGACACCAAGGTGACGGTGAAGCCGGACGGCGACGAAGCCGCCGGCGGCCTGACCGCTCACTGAGATCGCAGCTCGAAAAAGATGATAAAACGGCGCCTTCGGGCGCCGTTTTTTTGTGGGGCATTTTGTTTTGGGCAGCGGATGACGACAATGCACATCGACGGGCAATGCCATTGCGGCGAGATTACCTTTGAAGCCGAGATCGACCCGGAGACGGTGTCGGTCTGCCACTGCACCGATTGCCAGACACTGACCGGCTCGCCCTTCCGGGTGACGGCCGTCTGTTCGGGCGCCGAAGTCCGCCTGACTGCCGGCACGCCCAGGATCTACGGCAAGCGCGGCGACAACGGCCGGATGCGCTTCCAGCACTTTTGCGCCGACTGCGGTTCCCCGCTGTTCACGAGCGGCGACGGCGACCAGGAGGACGATTGGGGCATCCGCTGGGGCAGCATCCGCCAGCGCGACAAATTGCGGCCCGTCAGGCAGATCTGGTGCCAGTCGGCGGCGGTGTGGATCGACGCGGTGCCGCTGCTGCCGGGCCGGCCACAGGATTGAGGCCCTGGAATTGGCGTTCCGCGCTTGCCCGTTCGGGGCCGGTAGGGATAAAGAAGCGGCGAGGGGCGGTTAGCTCAGCTGGTTAGAGCATCTCGTTTACACCGAGAGGGTCGGGAGTTCGAATCTCTCACCGCCCACCAGCCTTTGCTCGCTTCGCGAGCTTCGGCTCGGCGAGCCAGCCTCACACGTTATTGGCGCGAAGCGAACGAAGGCTGCCGCGCCGAAGCCGATAGGCGCAGGCGGGCGATACCGAGCCACAGAGGCCCTGATGCAACAACCAAGCGGACACGAGCAGAACGCCGATCAGATCGCCTACTGGAATGGCCCCAGCGGGCAGCGCTGGGCCGATCGCCATGCGGCGCAGGAGAGCCTGCTGGGACCCATTGCCGACGTGCTGATCGCCCGCGCCAGGCCGAAGCCGGGCGAGCGCGTCCTCGACATCGGCTGTGGCTCCGGTGCGACGACGTTCGCGTTCGCGAAGGATGTCGCGCCTGATGGCTTTGCGCTCGGGCTCGACGTCTCCGAGCCGATGCTGTCGCAGGCGCGCGCGTTTGCGCCAAAAGGCCTGCCGCTCGATTTCGTGCTGGCCGATGCGACGGTGCATCCGTTCGAGCCGGCGAGCTTTGACCTGCTGGCCTCGCGGTTCGGCGTGATGTTCTTCGCCGATCCCATCGCGTCTTTCACCAATCTCCGCCGCGCGCTGAAGCCGACGGGACGGTTGGCGTTTGCCTGCTGGCGCGAGCCGAAGGAAAATCCGTGGATGATGGCGCCGCTTATGGCGGTCTACAAGCACGTTCCCAAGATGCCGCCGGTCGGGCCGGAGGAGCCGGGCCCGTTCGCCTTCGCCTCCGAAGAGCGCGTGACGCGCATCCTGAAAGGCGCGGGCTTCGTCGACGTCGCGATGGAGCCGCACAATCTCGCGATGGACGTCGCGATTGGCGGCGGGCTCGATGCCGCGGTCGAAGGCTCGCTCCAGATCGGCCCGGCGAGCCGCGCGCTGCAAGGGCATCCGCCGGAGACCTATGCCGCGGCAAAAGCCTCGATCCGCGAGACGCTCGCGCCGTTCCTGAAGGGTCAGAGCGTGGCGCTCCAGGGCGCGGTCTGGATCGTGACGGCGAAGGCGGCGTAGGCGTCGCTCTGTCCCCATCATTGCGAGCGCAGCGAAGCAATCCAGACCGTTCTCCGCGGAGGCAGCAACGCTGCGTCGCTCACACCACGTCATCCGGCGCCAGCGCGCAGCCGTTGTCCGGATGCGTCTCGATCTGAAGGGTGGTGTGGCCGATGCGGTGGGAGCGCTTCAGCATCTGCGCCGTCTCCATCAGGAAGGCATCGCCGGCGCCGGTGGGCATGACGAGGTGGCAAGTCAGCGCCGTCTCGGTGGTCGAGATCGGCCAGACGTGGAGATCGTGGATCGCAGTGACGCCGGGCCGCTCCAGCAGAAGGATCTTGATCGCGGCAATGTCGGTGCCCCTGGGCGCCGCCGCCATCGACATGTCGATGGAGCCACGGAGCAGGCTGGTGGTGCTCCAGAGGATGGTGGCGCAGATGACGAGGCTGGTGACGGGATCGAGCCAGAGCCAGCCGGTCCAGATGATCAGCGCCGCCGAGATGACGACGCCGAGCGAGACCGCGGCGTCGGCCGCCATGTGCAGATAGGCGCCTTCGATGTTGATGTCGTCCTTGCGACCGCGCGCGAACAACATGGCGGTAAAACCGTTGATGAGGATGCCGATGCCGGCGACCACCATCACGGTGATGCCGGCGACCGGCTCCGGCTCCCGCAGGCGCAAAGTCGCTTCCCAGCCGATCGCGCCGGTTGCGACCAGCAGGAACACCGCGTTCGCCAGCGCCGCCAGGATGGTGGAGGCGCGCAGGCCATAGGTGAAGCGGCCGCTGGGCGCGCGCCGCGCCGCGATCGACGCGCACCAGGCCACGACCAGGCCGAGCACGTCGCTAAGATTATGGCCGGCATCCGCAAGCAGAGCCGTGGAGTTGCCGATATAGCCGTAGACGGCCTCCGCCGCGACCAGCGCGGTGTTGAGTGAGATGCCGATTGCGAACGCCTTGCCGAAACTGGCGGGCGCATGGGCATGGGCGTGGCCACCATGATCGTGATCATGGCCGTGGCTATGATCATCGCGATGATGGCCGTGATGGTCGTGGCTGCCCACCTCTATCGCTCCCTGGACGCTGCCAAATCAGGCGCCATTGTAGGCGTTTCGGCAGCCCCGTCACGGCGGAACAGCACGTAGAGCGCCGGCAGCACCAGCAGCGTCAGCACGGTTGAGGAGATGATACCGCCGATCACCACAGTCGCGAGCGGCCGCTGCACCTCGGCGCCGGCCCCAGTGGCAAGAGCCATCGGCACGAAGCCGAGGGACGCGACCAGCGCCGTCATCAGCACCGGACGCAGGCGTGTCAGCGCGCCCTCGCGCACCGCGTCGGCAACGGGTTGGCCCTCGCTGCGCAGCCGCTCGATGAAGGCGATGATGACGAGCCCGTTGAGGACAGCGACGCCCGACAGTGCGATGAAGCCGACGCCGGCGCTGATGGACAGCGGAATACCGCGCAGCAGCAGCGCCATGACGCCGCCGGTCAGTGCCAGCGGCACGCCGGAGAACACGAGCGCCGCATCAGCCGCCGATCCCATGCCCATGAACAGCAGCAGGAAGACCAGCAGCAGCGCCAACGGCACCACGAGCGTCAGCCGCTTGGTGGCGGAGACCAATTGCTCGAACTGTCCGCCCCAGCCGATCCAGTAGCCCGGCGGCAGCTTGACCTTCTCCGCGACGGCTGCCTCGGCCTCGGTGACGAAGGAGCCGAGATCGCGCGCGCGGACATTGGCGGTGACCACAATGCGCCGCTTGCCGTTCTCGCGGCTGATCTGGTTCGGGCCAGGCGTCGCTTCGACGGTTGCGACCGACGACAGCGGCACATAGCGCATCTGGGCAAGGGGAGGGGCGGGCAATGCGGTCCGGATTGGCGCGCCGATTGCTGCTTCCTCACCCGGCGGCAGCGGGATCGGGATCGCCCGGATGACCTCGAGATCGCCGCGCAGATGTTCCGGCAGGCGCACGACGATGTCGAAGCGGCGGTCGCCCTCGAACAGCTTGCCGGCCGACTTGCCGCCGACCGCGATCTCGACGATGCCCTGCACCTCGCTGATGCTGAGCCCATACCGGGCGAGCGCCTGGCGGTCGAGGCGGACGGTGAGGATCGGCAGGCCCGAGACCTGCTCGATCTTGACGTCGCTGGCGCCGCGGATGCCGCGGATCGCGGCTTCGACCTGTTTTGCCGCGCCTTGCAGGATCTCGAGGTCGTCGCCGAAGATCTTGACGCCGACGTCGCTTCGCACGCCGGAGATCAACTCGTTGACGCGGAACTGGATCGGCTGGGAGATCTCATAGGCGCTGCCGGGGATGTCGTCAGCGGCACGGGCGATGGCCTCGATCACCTCGGCCTTGGAGCTGCCAGGGTCGGGCCATCCGGCGCGCGGCTTCAGCATGATGTAGCCGTCGGTCTGTGCCGGCGACATCGGGTCGGTTGCGATCTCGGCGGTGCCGATGCGGGTGAAGAACTCCTTCACCTCCGGAATCTGCTTGACGCGCTTTTCCAGCGCCTTTTGCAGGTCCAGCGACTGGGTCAGGCTGGTGCCGGGAATCCGGATCGAGGCCAGCGCGACGTCGCCTTCGTCCAGGCTCGGGATGAACTCGCCGCCCATGCGCGCGGCGGCAACGCAGCTTGCGACCACGATGATGGCGGCCATGATTGCGACGCCGAGGCGATGGTCGATCGCCAGCCGGAGCACGGGGAGATAGGCGCGCTTCGCCAGCCGCATGAACAGGTTTTCGTGTTCGGACACCTTGCCGGTGACGAAGATGGCAACCGCCGCCGGCACGAAGGTGATGGAGAACAGCACCGCGGCACCCAGCGCCATCAGCACCGTCAGGGCCATCGGCGTGAACATCTTGCCCTCGACGCCGGTCAGCGTCAGCACCGGCAGGTAGACCACTGCGATGATCAGCGTTCCGAACAGGCTCGGCTTGATCACCTCGCTCGACCCACTCCGGATCGCGCGCAGCCGTTCGGAGATCGTGAGCAGGCCGCCTTTCTCGCGCTGGACCTCGGCCAGCATGCGCAGGCAGTTCTCGACGATGATCACGGCGCCGTCGACGATGATGCCGAAATCGATTGCACCCAGGCTCATCAGGTTCGCGCTGACCTTGGCCTCGACCATGCCGGTGACCGTCATGGCCATGGACAGCGGAATGACGCAAGCCACCACCAGCGCGGCGCGGATGTTGCCGAGGATCAGGAACAGCACGGCCACGACCAGGGCCGCGCCTTCCAGCAGATTGCTCTCGACGGTGCGGATGGTGGCTTCGACCAGATCGGTGCGGTCGTAGACGGTCCGCGTCACGACGCCGTCGGGCAGCGATTTGGCGATATCCTCCAGCCGGGCCGCGACACGGCGCGCCACGGTGCGGCTGTTCTCGCCGATCAAAAGCATGGCGGTGCCGAGCACGGTTTCCTCGCCATCGCGCGTTGCGGCTCCCGTGCGCAAATCGCGGCCTTCGGTGACGGTCGCGATATCCCTGATCCTGACGGGATTGCCGCCGCGCGAGCCGATGACGATGTCCCTGATTTCGCCGACATTGCCGACCTGGCCCGGCGAGCGAACCAGATATTGCTCGCCGTTGCGCTCGATATAGCCGGCGCCGACATCGGCATTGTTGGCGGCGAGCGCCGTCATGACGTCGCGAAAGCCGAGCCGGTAGGCCATCAGCTTGCCGGGATCGGGGAGCACATGGAATTGCCGCTCGAAGCCGCCGATGGTGTTGACCTCGATCACCCCCGGCACGTTGCGAAGCTGCGGCTTGATGATCCAGTCCTGCACGGTGCGCAAGTCGGTCAGCGAATAGTCGTGGCCGCCTTGCGTCTTCGCGCCCGCCTTGGCCTCGACGGTGTACATGAAGATTTCGCCGAGCCCGGTCGAGACCGGTCCCATCGCGACCTCGACGCCGGCCGGAAGCTGGTCCTTCACCTGCTGGATCCGTTCGCCGACGAGCTGGCGGGCAAAATAGATGTCGGTGCCGTCCTTGAAGACGACGGTCACCTGACTCAGGCCGTAGCGCGACAGCGAGCGCGTGTAGTCGAGCTTGGGCAGCCCGCCCATCGCGGTCTCGACCGGGAAGGTGATGCGCTGCTCGGTTTCCAGCGGCGAATAGCCGGGGGCGCGGGTGTTGATCTGGACCTGGACGTTGGTGATGTCAGGCACGGCGTCGATCGGAAGGCGTTGGAAATTCCACGCTCCGAAAGCGACGGCGCCGAGCGCGAGCAGCAGGACCAGCCAGCGCTGCTGCAGCGAGACCGCGATGAGACGCTCAATCATGCTCGGCCTCGCCCTTGCCCATCTCCGCCTTCACGACGAAGCTGTTTTCCGCGACGTAATGCTCGCCGGCCGATAGACCGGCCTTGATCTCGACATGGCGCGGGTCGGAATCGCCAAGCTCCACCGGGCGCGCCTCGATCTTGTCGCCGTCCTCACGAACGAACACGATAGTCCTGTTCTCCAGCGTCTGGATCGCGCTTTTGCGCACCGCGACCGCGACGTTGCGGGCGGCGAGGATCAGCCGTGCCGTGACAAACAGGCCGGGACGCAAGCGCCCGTCCGGATTTGGCAGCACCACGCGCGCCAGCGCCGTCTGGGTCTCGCTCGAGCCGATCGGGGCCATGTAGGCGATCGTGCCCTTGATCTCGCCGCGGCCGTCGTCGGGATCGATCAGCACCTCGTCGTTGAGACGAACGCGCCGCAGATCCTGGCGATAGATCGACAGATCGACCCAGATAGTGGAGAGGTCGGCGACGACGAAGGCCGGCTTCTGCTCGGAGGCGTATTCGCCGAGCGAAATCTGCCGCTCGATGACGGTGCCGGCAAGCGGCGCCTTGAGCTCGTAGACGGAGAGACTCTGGTTGCTCTCGATCGCGGCGAGCAGATCGTCCTTGCCGACCTCGTCGCCGATGCGCTTCTGGATCGATTTGGCGACGCCCGGAAAGCGCGGCGTCACCTGCACCACGGCTTCCTGGTTGGCGCGCAGGATGCCGTTGAAGGCGAGCGTGTCGGTCAGCGTGACGCTCGCGGCTTCCGCCAGCGTCACGCCTGCGGCGGCGAGCTTGACGTCGGAGATGCGGATCCGGTCGGCGCCGTGCTCGTCCTGCTCGACATGGTCGTTCGGCTTCTCCGGCTTCTTGTCCGCGGCGTGTTCGGCATGCTCGACCCTGGCCGGGCCGAGCAGGGAAAAGCCGTAAGCGCCAAGTGCGACGCCAAGTGCGGCGGCAACGAATGCGACGAGGATGGTGGAGGACGTCTTCATCGTGCGCTCTCCCGCGCCAGCGTAAAGGGATTGCCGACGAGCCCTTCGATGGTCGCCACCCCCGCGTGGAAATTCTGCAGCGCCTCCTGCTCGCGCAGCCGCGCCTGGGTGACGCTGGCCTGGGCATCGAGCACTTCGAGCAGGCTGAAGCGGCCCTGGCCGTAGCCTTGCGCGATGGCGTCCGAGGCTTCGGTGGCCTTGGGAATGGCGCTCTCGCGCAGCACCGCGAGCTCGCGCAGCGAGCCCTGGAGCGAGTCGTAGGCGCGGCCGGCGACCACGATCAGCGTGTTGCGGTTGGCCTCGCGCTCGGCCTTGGTCTTGGCGAGGCTTTCCTGGGCCGAAAGGATATTGCCCTGGTTCTGGTCGAACACGGGGATCGGCACCGAGACGGTGAGGCGCGCCGCGTCGTCGTTGGTCTCGTTGAAATGGCGCCAGCCGGCGGCGATCCGCACGTTGGGATAGGGCCGCAGCCGCGCCAGCAACAGCTCGGCGTTGCGCTGGGCATAGATCGCGGTCCAGCGCACCAGCTGCGGATTGGCATCGATCGCGGCGACGACCGACTGGAATGTCGGGGGCCGTCCCATGGTGTCGAGCCGGCCGGAGACCTCGCCGAATTTCGGTGCCGCGTCGCCCATCAGGACCGCAAGCTCGCGCCGGGCGCTGGCCAGCGTCGCCTTGAAGCGCTCGCGGTCGGCCTTCACCAGTGCGGACGCCACCTCCGCACGGCCGGTCTCGGCCGGCGAGGAGGCGCCGGCCTCGACGCGTCGGCGCAAAAGCGGCGTCAGCCGGTCGATGGCGGTGATCTGCTCGTCGAGGATCTGGATGCGCCGCTGTGCGCCGAGCACGCTGAGGAAGGCGATCGCGGTCTCCGACAGCACCTCCAGCCTGACGGCTTTGCGCTGGATCGCGGCGACCTCGATGCCGGCGACGCCAGCTGCAATCCGCGCGTCGCGCTTGCCGAACAGCTCGAAGGCCTGGCTGATCTGGAGCGTGGTCTCGGCCGATCGTGTGCCGCGATAGATGCCGGACCCGAACGAATTGTCCTGTTCGTAGGTCAGTTCCGGATTGAGAAGCGCACCTGCCTGGATGCGCTGGCCCGTGGCGATGCCGACATCGCGCTCCGCCGCGGTCAGCCGCGGGCTCGCGGCCAGCGCGCGCGAAAGCGCGCTCCGCATCGTCAGAGTCTGGGCGTGAGATGGCGCAAGCGCCGATCCGGCAATCAGACACGCTGCCGCGCACGCCAGGCGCGCGGCCATTCCCCTGAAAAACATGAAACCGACCTGTGAGGATGAACCGAATGGACGCTCGTGGCGCCCGACCAATCCGTTCAGGCCATATGTTTGGGAGGCGGGGAGTCGGTGTCGGGAACAATGCCGGCGAGCCGGGGTGCGCGTTGCGGGCGCGATGCGGACACGAGCCCGATCGATCCGGCCGGTGGCGTCGGCTGCGCCACCGTCACCGAGAAGCAGCCATGGCAATGATGCCCGCCGATGGCCTTGTGGTCGTTGTGATCCGCCGAGCCGTCAAGCACCGCGCTGATCTCCGAGCCGCCACCGGGCGTGGTGACGTCGATGTCGTGCAGGCCATGCAGCGCTCCCGCGAGCAGGTAGACGACCGCGATCAGCACAGACAGCAGCCCGCGCCAGTTGCGCGGCCGGCATGATCCTGAGGGCTGGCGGTTCGCGAGCACGACGTCACTCTGGTTGCGGTCTGCGCCCGGCCTAGCATGGCGTTGGGAACAGTGTCGACCCGCAACATTGTTACGTTCCGGGAACAATTGCCGCAGCGCTCGCGAAGACGGCAGCTCTTCTCATTGGCGTGTGATCAAGCTCAGCCGAGCATCGGCTGCCGCTCCGCGTGCCACGTTCGGCATATCGCCGCCTTCGACCGTGACGACGGCGCGGCAGCCCGCTTCCATGGCCCGTTCCAGCCATTTGATGGCTTCATCGATCCACTGGTCGTGGTGCTCGGGATCGGCGATCGCCTTTTCCCGGAATGCATCTGCCTGATGAAGGCACGCGGTTCTGCGATCCACGCGGCTCTCCCGATCCGGAGGTTCCCGCCCCGAGCGCATCCTTGATGATCCGAGAGCCGGCGTCGTTAACATAGGACAGGAACCGGCGCACAAAAAGAAAGCCCCAGCCGGGACTTACCGGCTGAGGCTTTCGTGCTCACAAACTTCATCCTTGGGACTTGGACAGATAATCCGCATCGCGCGGGTTCGTTCCCGCGGGCTCGGTCCAATTTGGAACGTTCCTTGTTCATTGTGATTAGCGACGAGGAGAAATTGAGGAGGACGGACCATGGACGGATTGATTTATCTCATCGGCTTGATCGTGGTGGTCATGGCGATCTTGTCGTTCTTCGGCTTGCGCTGAGAGAGCGGCGATGACCATGGAAACTCTCATACGGGAAGACATCGTGGAAGGCGGCGGCGTCGCTGCCGATGAAAGGCGCATCATCCAGTGGAGCTCGGTGATCGCAGGCGCTTTGGCTGCCGGCGCAATGTCGTTCATCCTGGTCGGCTTTGGAGTCGCCGTCGGCCTGGGCGTCAGTTCAGCCTCGCCGACATGGCGCGATGCATCGGCGGCGCTGGCTTTGCTGTCGGGGCTGTATCTGATCATCCAGGCGATTATCAGCTTCGGCTTCGGCGGCTATATCGCCGGCCGGACGACGCGACCAGCCCCGGCGGTCACAACGATCGAAGACGAGGGCGAACGGCGGGACGGGCTGCATGGCCTGATGTCCTGGGCGCTCGCCGTGCTGCTTGGTGCCGCTCTGCTCGCGATGCTCGGCGCAGCTGCGATTGACCGCTCGCCGATGCGCAGTTCGGCGAGCAGTACCTCCGCCGCCGAGCCTCTGTTGAGCTACGAGCTGGATAAGCTGTTTCGCGCAGCGCGGCGGCCCCCCAACACCGACCTCAGGGAACCTCGTGCCGAAGCGGGACGCATCCTGATGACGTCGTCGAGCCACAGCGGCGTCAGCACCGATGACCGGGCCTACCTCGTGCAGCAGGTGGCCGCGTTGACGGGACTTGCAGCACCCGACTCGGAGCGACGGGTCGACACGCTGATCGCGGATTCAAGGACGGCCATCAATCGGGCGCGGCGTAACTCCATCATCGTCGCCTTCTCCGTTGCGGCAGCAACCCTGATCGGCGCTGCGGTGGCCTGGGCTGCGGCTGTTGCCGGTGGCCGGCATCGCGACGGCGCGCCGCTCCCGAACTGGATGGCGAGCTCCAACCGCTTCCATCGCTCTCCGCGTGCGATGCGGGTGCCGTAACGTGCAGGACGATGGCCGGGAGCGATCCCAGCCATATTGCCTTTTGACGAGAGGCCTAAGCCTTCTCCTCCCAGATCATGGCGAGATGGACGATCGTCTGCACCGCCTTCTCCATGTCCTGCCGGCTGACCCATTCGAGCCGGGAGTGAAATGCGTGCTCGCCGGCGAAGATGTTGGGGCAGGGCAGTCCCATGAAGGACAGGCGGGAGCCGTCGGTGCCGCCGCGGATCGCGGTGCGCATCGGGCGCAGGCCGGCGCGGCGGATCGCTTCGATGGCGTATTCAAGAATGTGCGGGTGGCGATCGATCACCTGCTTCATGTTGCGGTACTGCTCCCGCACCTCGAATGTGTAAGTCGAGCGCGGAAAATCCTTCATCACGTCCTTGACGATGTTCTCGAGCAGGATCTCCTTCTCCTTCAGCCCTTCCTCGGTGAAGTCGCGCACAATGAAGGAGAGCGTAGCCTGCTCCAGCGCACCCTCGATCCCGATCGGATGCAGAAAACCCTGCTTGCCTGATGTCGTCTCGGGCGAGCAGCCTTCCCGGGGCAGGCGCTCGACGATGGCGGCGGCGATCTTGATGGCGTGCTCCATCTTGCCCTTGGCATAGCCGGGATGGGCGCTGACGCCGTTGATGGTGATGGTGGCGCCGTCCGCCGAGAAGGTCTCGTCCTCGACGCTACCCGCGCTCTCGCCGTCCATGGTGTAGCCGAAATCAGCGCCGAGCTTCTTGATGTCGACATTGTCGACGCCGCGGCCGATCTCCTCGTCCGGCGTGAACAGGATCTTGATGGTGCCGTGCTTCACTTGCGGGTTGTTGATGAAGAAATGCGCGGCATCCATGATCTCAGCCACGCCGGCCTTGTTGTCGGCACCGAGCAGCGTGGTGCCGTCGGTGGTGATGATGTCGTTGCCGATCTGGTTCTTCAGCGCCGGATGCTCGGCGAAGCGGATCACCTGGCTGGTATCGCCCGGCAGCGTGATGTCGCCGCCGCGATAGTTCTTCACCATCTGCGGCTTGACGTTCTTGCCGGTGACGTCGGGCGAAGTGTCCATGTGCGAGCAGAAGCAGATCACCGGTACCTTCTTAGGTGTGTTGCCCGGAATCGTTCCATAGACGTAGCCGAAGTCGTCGAGATGCGCGTCCTCGACGCCCATGGCCTTCAGTTCGGCGGCGAGCACGCGGCCGAGGTCCTTCTGCTTCTCCGTCGAGGGCGAGCTCGGGGATTCCGGATCGGACTGGGTGTCGATGGTGACGTAGCGCAGGAAGCGCTCGGTCACGGTATGCGAAAAGGTGAGGGAGGACATTTCTGGTCAAACCGCCGGGTCAGGGGAGAGAGGCGGTATACCAGAAAAGCAGGGTGCGGTGAGGCCGGAGGAGGCTGATCAGGCTTAACGAAACGTGAGTGGTCAGATCGCCTCTTTTAGTTCCTTGACGGGGCGGAAGGCGACCTTCTTGGTGGCTTTGATGTGGATCGGCTCGCCCGTGGCGGGATTGCGGCCGGTGCGGGCGGCGCGCTTGCGGACCTGGAGGATGCCAAGGCCGACGATGCGGACGCGGTCGCCCTTCTTCAGGTGCTTGGTGATGAGTTCGACCATGTCGGTCAGAACGGCCTCGGCGCGCTTCTTCGACAGGTCCTGGCTCTCCGCAATGTCGGCGGCGAGGTGCTTGAGCGTGATGGTGGCGGGCGCGGCAGCCTTCTTCGTGGAATCCTTCTTAGCCATATCTGGCCTCCTCAATCACAGGGGCCCCGGAAAAGGCGGTAAAGGGTGGGGATCCCTCCAAGTCCTGGAAGGCCTAGACGATTCGGGCTTCGGCTGACTATGGCGCAAGTTCTCGACGGATGCCGGCAATCGCCGTCACAGCCGCGAAAGGCGTGTAGAAGTTTGCTCTAAGGCTATGAAGGAATTGCCAAAATGGCGCGAGAGACGGGGCTCGAACCCGCGACCTCCGGCGTGACAGGCCGGCGCTCTAACCAACTGAGCTACTCCCGCGTGGTTCGCTGACAGCGCGCGGAACGAGGGGGGACTTAAAGGCGGGGCTGGGTGAAGTCAAGGATGTTGCGCTTCACCGGCACATCCCGGCTAAGCATTGCTCTGGAAAACGAAAAAGGCCGCCAGGCGGCGGCCTCTGTCAGCCCGGAGCGGGGCGGTGTCAGCGGATCTCCGACGTCCCGGCGCTGGTTACCACGACCGGCTTGCCGGCCTTGATCACATGGGCGGACTGGGCGGTCTGGCTGTAATCGGCATTTGTGCGGGCTGCGATCCCGAAGCCGGCCACTGTAATTCCGGCCACCAGCGCCACCACCACGATCTTCAGGTGGGTCGCACGATCAGCAGAGTGGATAGAGTGGTTCATCTGAGCCTCCCGACGGGCTTTGCCGCCGTCTATGGCTCGTCTTGTAAAGACCGTCTGTTTCCGGATGGTTTCGCGGGTTCCGCAAAATGGTTTCATTAATGCGCCCGGTTGGTTTCGCCGGGCTTGCGGCCTGTACCGGCGTCAGGCGGCCGCCCGGCCGATATCGTCCCGGATCGAGCGCGCCGCCCAGACGAACAGGAGTGCCCCCAGCGTGGTCGTGACCGCCGCCGAGAGCAGGGAATAGCGCACCGCGTCGGCGCCGTAAGCGCCCTTCAGGGCATCGTTGACCACGCCCACGGCGAGCGGGCCGAGGCCCTGGCCGAAGCAGGTGGCAGTGAGCGCGATCAGGGCGGAGGCCAGCGCCCGCATGCTCGGCTTGGCGACCGTCTGCGCGATCGCGAAGATCGGTCCGAGATGGAAGCCGACCAGGAACGAGGTCAGCGCCAGCGTGGCCACCATCAGCGCAAAGTCCTGCGTCAGCATGCACAGCGCGAACACCGGGCCGGCAAGGCCCGAGGTGATGGCGGGCGCCCACAGCTTCCAGCGGTCGTCGCGGCGGCTGATCTGCGCCACCACGAAGCCGCCGAGCAGGGTGCCGGCCATGCCGGCGAGACCCTTGAAGGTGCCGGCATAGGTGCCGATCTCCGCGCTCGACAGATGGTGCACACGCGCCAGGAACGGCGGGATCCACGCCGCGGTCGCATAGTTCGTGTAAGTGGTGAGACAGAAGCCGATCAGCACGATGATGAAGCTTCGCTGCGAGGCCAGGAAGCGCAGCGTCGGCCCGAGCGGCTCGGGCACGAAATTCTCCTGCATGGCGCCGCGCTTCGGCTCGGAGATCGTCAGCCACAGGACAACAGCAAGCAGGATGCCGGGCAGGCCCGCAACGTAGAACGCCATCCGCCAGCCATAGTGCTGGTTGACGTACCCGCCCACGAAATAGCCGAGGAATACGCCGAGATAGGTGCCGACGGCGTAGATGCCGAGCGCGCGCGGACGCTCGTTCTTGGCGAAGAGGTCGGCCACGATCGATTGCGAGGCGGGCGAGCCTGCGGATTCGCCGATGCCGACGCCGATCCTCGCCAGCGCCAACGAGGTGACGCTCGAAGCGGCGCCGCACAACGCCGTCATCGCGCTCCAGAACGCGAAGGCGGCGGCGACGATGTTGCGCCGGTTGAGCCGGTCGGCGACGCGCGCGATGGGGATGCCGAGCAGGGAGTAGAACAGCGCGAATCCGAAGCCCGCGAGCAGGCCCATCATGGTATCGCTGAGCTGAAACTCCTTCTTGATCGGCTCGATCAGCACGTTGAAGATCGTGCGGTCGAGGAAGTTCAGCGCGTAGATGATCGTGAGCAGGCCTAGCACGTAATAGCGCCGCGCCGAGGGCTTTGCCGTCGCGGCCGTTTGCACCGACATTTGTGACGTCACATCGACCATCGCTTCCCCCAATTAGTCTTTGTTATCGTTGTCGGTCCAGCCCTGATTGGGGCTGGCAGGTCAGCCTTCGCGGATGTAATTCCCCGCTTCGAATTCGACGGGAGGCGCGCTTGCATCGAACGAGATTCCGATCTGATCGCGGCCTGCTTCCATCGCCTCGAGCTGGTCGCTCAGCATGCGTCGGATCATGAGGATGCCGCGGTCGCTCTGGCCGAAATGCTCCTCGGAATGGATGGTCTGCGGTCCCTGGCCGACCTGGGCTTCGTAATCGCCCGGAAATCGCTGATGTTCTTCCTCGGTCATGTCCCACCAGAATTTGCCGTTGAATTTCGAGCGCATGCGACCGATGTCGCCGGCGTTCTTGACGCGGCCGGCGACGTAGATGCGGAACGAGGTGTCGTCGATCGGCAGCGTCCAGCCGATCGACTCGACGCGGGCGAATTGCGCCACGCGCGGGTTTGGCACAACGCGCAAGGTGGGGAGCGCCGCCTCGGTGACGCGGTAAAACACCTTGCCGTCATCCTGCTTGCGGATCGAGCGCACGGCGATCCCGCGCGGCGTCTTGTCGAACGTCACCTCCGGCATCGATGCCATCATGTTGGTGAATTGCGGACCCGAGAACGAGCCGTGCAGCACCGGCACGTGGTAGGGATCGACCACGTTCTCGAAATGCTGGAGCCAGTTGCAGGGGATGATCGCGGGACCACCGCCGCCGATCGAGGAATCGTCGGCGTCGACGAACTCGCCGTCGTCCATGGTCTCCAGGCACTCATAGGCCGGCAGCACCGGGCGTTTCTGGGCGGGGCCCAGATAGGCGAAGATGAGCCCGTAGCGCTCCTCGACCGGATACCAGGGCTGGCGCACCTTGTCCTTGAACTGGCCGCCATCGGGCTCGCAGGGCTGCTCCAGGCAATGGCCCTCGGTGTCGAACTTCCAGCCGTGATAACAGCAGCGGATGCCGTCCTCCTCGACCTTGCCATAATAGAGCGTGGTGCCGCGGTGGCAGCAGCGGGCGTGCAGCAGGCCGGCGCGGCCGTGCTTGTCGCGGAACAGCACCAGATCCTCGCCGAGCGCGCGGACCTTCTTCGGAGTGTCGGTTGCGTCTCTGATGAGCCCGACCGGATGCCAGTAGCGGCGGAGCAGTTCGCCCATCGGCGTGCCGCGCATGACCGAGGTGAGCTCGGTGTGGGTGTGCGCCGGCTTCATCGCATAGGCCGTTCCGAGATCGCGATCCCGCTGCGTGATGGTCATGCTGGTCCTCCCGCAATCGGCCGTACCGGCCGGGCTTTTTTGATGCCTTGTACCAAGTGAAGATTAGATCGATGACAATGTCAACGATTTCCAAATGCCTCTTATCGCATTCGGATCAGGCTGGGGAGGTCGCGCTACCAAGACTTGGCACGCCGCGGCTTTCTTGGCAGAGGTGGACCATGAGCCAGACATCAGGCAGGGACGGGCGCACATCGTCCGATGCGGACGAAAGTCAGTCGCTGGCGCCGATCACCGTCATGCTGTCGTCGCGGCTGATGGTGCTGGCCAATTTGCTCAAGCGCGGCGCCATCCTGCGCTACAAGCGTCTCGCCGGATTGTCATCGGTCGAGTTCGGCCTGGTCGCCTCGCTTGGCCGGCGGCCGCCGATGAGCGTGGCGCGGCTCGCGGAAGCCGTCGGCCAGGACAAGGGGCAGATCAGCCGCGCGCTTGCGGAACTCGTGTCGCGCAAGCTGATCGCGAAATCGGCGAACCCGAAGGACAGCCGCGAGGTGCTGGTCTCGCTGACCGCAACGGGCCTCGCGGCGCATGATGCGATCGTCGCCGGTGCGCAGGAGCGCAATCGGCGTTTGCGCGAACATTTGAGCGAAGCCGAGTTCGAGACGCTGCTGCAGCAGGTCGATCAATTGACGGCAATCGCCGCCGAGATGCTCGAGAGCGAGAAGATTTCGCGCTGACGTTTCGGCGATCCGGGAACATGTTGGATCGCTTCCAAGACCCTTTCCAAGACTCTTTCTAAGACTCCTTCTAAGAGGCTTTCAATTAGGGAATTCGCGCGCGCTGCCCTAAGCGTCACCGCAAGCGCATGCCGTCATGGGCCGACAGCATGTGCCATCAGAACACGCAGTTTTGGGGTTGCGCGTGAACAGTCTTGGAATGCTGCGGTCGGCCATGTTGGCGACCGCATCCGCTTGGGTTTTGCTGCCGCAGGCATCGCTTGCACAATCTCCTGCGCAGATGATTGGCGCGCAGAACATTCCGTCGGTGACCGTCGCCGCGCCGGAAGCGCGCCGACGAGCCATCTCCGTGCAGCGCCGTGCGCCGCGATCGTCCCAGCAGACCGCCAACCGAAACAGGCCGCAGCCGCCGCGCAATGTCGGTTTCGTCGAGACCCCGCTCGGCCCGGTGCACGGCTACGTCGCCGGCCGCAGCTCGTCCGACGCCGATCATGGAGACGCCGCAGGCGGTGTCGGTGATCGGCGCGGAGCAGATTCGCGACCAGAAGGCGAACAAGCTCGACGAGGTCCTGCGCTATACTGCTGGAGTCCGCGCCGGGACCTTCGGCGCGGACACGCGCAACGACTGGTGGCTGATCCGCGGCTTTAAGTCCGACGACGTCGGACTGTTTCTCGACGGCATGCAGCTGTTCTACACCTCCTATGCGAGCTGGAAGCTCCAGACGCCCAACATGGAGCGCGTCGAGGTGCTGCGCGGTCCATCGGCCGTGCTCTATGGCGGATCGAGCCCGAGCGGCATCGTCAACGTCATCAGCAAGATGCCGCCGGCGGAGCCCGTCCGTTTCATCGAGACCGGCGTCAACAATTTCGGCAACGCCTATGTCGGCTTCGATGTTGGCGGTCCGGTCGCAACGAGCCACGAGAACGGCAAGCTGTTCTACCGCGTCGTCGGTCAGGTCCAGAACGGCCCCACGCAGGTCAATTTCACGCCGGACAACAACTACTTCATCGCGCCGTCGGTGACCTGGAAGCCGGACGCCGACACGAGGTTCACGGTACTGGCTTCAGCTTCCCGGCAGGAAACCCGTGGCATCAACTTCCTGCCCTATGAGGGCACGGTGATCAACGCTCGGTTCGGCAAGATCCCGACCAGCTTTTTCGCTGGCGATCCCAGCGTCGACAAGTTCACGCGCGAGCAGGAGATGCTGGGCTATCAGTTCGAGCGCAATCTCACCGACGATTTGACGTTCCGGCAGAATGCGCGCTTTGCCCATGTCGATGTGACCTATCGCGGCTATGTCGGCAATAATTGGGCTGACATCAACACGGCCAGTCTCGGTCGCTATAATTGGTATGCGAAGAACACCGCCAACCAGGCCAATCTCGACAATCAGCTGGAGTACCGCTTCAACACCGGCGCGGTGCGGCATACGATGCTGTTCGGGGTCGATTTGAAGGGCTACCAGATCGACGATTATCAGGCTTTCAACTTCGGCACCGTCCCTTCGATCAACGTCTTCAATCCCGCCTACGGGTTTGACATTCCGTTGACGGGCGCACCGTTCCGCAACTTCCAGATCACGCAGAAGCAGGCGGGCACCTATCTTCAGGACCAGATGAAGCTCGGCAACTTCACGCTGGTGCTGAGCGGCCGCAACGATTGGGTCGAGACGACGCAGGCTGCCCGTGATACCGGCGCCACGCTTGCCAGCCGCGACGACAGCAGGTTCAGCGGGCGCGCCGGGCTGATCTACAATTTCGACAACGGCATCGCGCCCTATGTGTCCTACGCCACGAGCTACAATCCGATCATCGGCCTCAACGCGCAAAACCAGCTGTTCCTGCCGGAGACCGGCCAGCAGACGGAAATCGGCGTGAAGGTCGCGCCGCGGGGATTTGACGGCTACTTCACCGCTTCGGTGTTCGACTTGAAACGTCAGCATGTGGCAACGACCGATCCGGTTTTCACGACCTTGCAGAACCAGACCGGCGAGGTGACCTCGCGCGGCATCGAGATCGAAGCGGTGGCGAACGCCACGCGTGAGCTGAAGCTGATCGGCTCGTTCACGGCCTACCGTTTGTTCAACAGCAGGGATCTGGACCCGGCGCTGGTCGGCAAGACCCCGACCAACACGCCTGAGCTCCTGGTGTCCGGCTGGGCGGACTACACCTTCAAGGACGGGCCACTCGCGGGGTTCGGCTTCGGCGGCGGTCTCCGCTATATCGGTTCGTCGTGGGCGGATACCGCCAATACCCTCGAGGTTCCCGCGGTCGTGCTCGGCGATCTCGCGCTCCACTACGAATGGCAGAACTGGCGCACCGCGCTGAACGTGGTCAATTTGACCGACAAGATCTACGTCGCGAGCTGCGCGGCGGCGTCATCCTGCTTCTACGGCGACCGCCGGCGCGTCACCGCCAGCGTCTCCTACAAATGGTGAGGCAAATGACGAGAACAGGCGAGGGAAGGCCATCGTGAGAGCCTGACCGGCCCGTCGCCGGCTTCCACCACGAGATCGATGAGCTCGCGGGTCATGCCCCCCGGCCCGAAGCTCATGCGAGTGCGGCGCGCGACGACCCAGCCATGTCGCCGCCGCGCTCGCCACCCATTTTCCGCTGCGGCGAAGTGGGCGCCTCCTGCCCGACACATTCGCCAGACGAGCCCAGGTCCGATCGTGATGCATGGCTCCCGGGTCGCTCGCCCGATAATGGGCGCGCTTGCCTCGTTATAATCTGGACTTTGCAGCGTCGCGGCCTAGATAAAGTGAGCCTTCCCAACCACGGACGTCACGGCCCAGCGCGTGTGGACTGATCGGGGCGCCCTTGCTGGGGCTGTCGATCTGCTCCATACCAGCCGCGGGGTGATTCCGGGATTTCCACCGTTCTGAGGGCGACAAAGGGCCTAAAAAGAGCGTGTCTTGCGCCCATTGGTGCACTGCGCTAAGGCTCAGAACAATTCCAAACTGGACGAATCCGTGGCTGTCCCGAGGCTGCGGGAAAAAGGGCTCGTCAATGAGCGGCATTCTGCAGAACTATCTTCCACTCGTCGTCTTCATAGGGGTAGCGGGCCTCATTGGCCTGGTGCTGCTGATCGCGCCGTTCATCGTGGCGTTCCAGCAGCCGGACCCGGAAAAGCTGTCGGCGTATGAGTGCGGTTTCAACGCCTTCGACGACGCCCGCATGAAGTTCGACGTCCGCTTCTATCTCGTCGCCATCCTCTTCATCATCTTCGACCTCGAGGTGGCGTTCCTGTTTCCCTGGGCGGTGGCGTTCGGCAAGCTTGGCGCGACCGGCTTCTGGTCCATGGTGGTGTTCCTCGCCGTGCTGACGGTCGGGTTCGCCTATGAATGGAAGAAAGGCGCACTGGAATGGGATTGACCCCTACGTCGTCCGCCGGTCCGGTTCTCGCGCCGGCCCCCAAGGGCATCCTGGACCCGTCGACCGGCAAGCCGGTCGGGGCCAATGATCCGTTCTTCCTCGAGGTCAATTCGGAACTGTCCGACAAGGGCTTCTTCGTGGCCGCGACCGACGACCTCATCACCTGGGCGCGCACCGGCTCGCTGATGTGGATGACCTTCGGTCTCGCCTGCTGCGCAGTCGAGATGATGCAGGTCTCGATGCCGCGCTACGACGTCGAGCGCTTCGGCTTCGCGCCGCGCGCTTCACCGCGTCAGTCGGACGTGATGATCGTCGCGGGGACCCTGACCAACAAGATGGCGCCTGCGTTGCGCAAGGTCTACGACCAGATGCCCGAGCCGCGCTACGTCATCTCGATGGGCTCCTGCGCCAACGGCGGCGGCTATTATCACTATTCCTACTCGGTCGTGCGCGGTTGTGACCGCATCGTGCCGATCGACATCTATGTGCCGGGCTGCCCGCCCACGGCGGAAGCGCTGCTCTACGGCGTGCTGCTGCTGCAGAAGAAGATCCGCCGCACCGGCACAATCGAACGCTAAGGTTTTACGTCATGGACGACGCCAAGCTCGACGCCCTGGGGCAGACGATCGTTAGCGCGCTTCCGGGCGCCGCCATCGGTCATTCGGTGGCCTTCAACCAACTCACGGTGGATGTCGAGGTCAGCAAAATCGTCGAGGTGGTCAAGTACCTGCGCGATGACCCGAACTGCCGCTTCATCAACTTCACCGACATCACGGCCGCGGATTATCCGTCGCGCGAAAAACGCTTCGACGTGATCTATCACTTCCTGTCACCGACCCTGAACGCGCGGATCCGGCTCAAGGCCCAGGCGGACGAGACCACGCAGGTGCCGTCGCTGATCGAGGTGTTTCCCGGGGCCGACTGGTTCGAGCGCGAGGCCTACGACCTCTATGGCGTGATCTTCGTCGGCCATCCCGACATGCGCCGCCTCCTGACCGATTACGGCTTCGAGGGTCATCCGCTGCGCAAGGATTTCCCGACCACCGGCTTCCTCGAGGTCCGCTACGACGACCAGGAGAAGCGGGTGGTGTACGAGCCGGTCAGGCTCAACCAGGAATTCCGCAAGTTCGACTTTTTGTCCCCGTGGGAGGGCGCCGACTATCCGGTCCTTCCAGGGGATGAAAAAGCAGGGCCGAAGGTCTGATCATGAACGAGCAACCCGAAGTCCTTCGCAACTTCACCATCAACTTCGGTCCGCAGCATCCGGCGGCGCACGGCGTGCTGCGCCTGGTGCTGGAGCTTGACGGCGAAGTCGTCGCCCGCGTCGACCCGCATATCGGCCTGCTTCACCGCGGCACCGAAAAGCTGATCGAGCAGAAGACCTATCTGCAGGCGATCCCTTATTTCGACCGCCTGGACTACGTCGCGCCGATGAACCAGGAGCACGCCTTCTGCATGGCTGCAGAAAAGCTGCTCGGCATCGAGGTGCCGCGCCGCGCGCAGCTGATCCGCGTGCTCTATTGCGAGATCGGCCGCATCCTGTCGCATTTGCTCAACGTCACCACGCAGGCGATGGACGTCGGCGCGCTGACCCCGCCGCTGTGGGGCTTTGAAGAGCGCGAAAAGCTGATGGTGTTCTACGAGCGCGCCTCCGGCAGTCGCATGCACGCAGCCTATTTCCGCGTCGGCGGCGTGCATCAGGACCTGCCGCAGAAGCTGGTCGACGACATCGACGCCTGGTGCGATCCGTTCCTGAAAGTGGTCGAGGATCTCGACCGGCTGCTCACCGCCAACCGCATCTTCAAGCAGCGCAACGTCGACATCGGCGTCGTGTCGCTGAAGGAAGCCTGGGAGTGGGGCTTCTCCGGCGTGATGGTGCGCGGTTCGGGCGCGGCCTGGGATCTGCGCAAGTCGCAGCCCTATGAATGCTACGCCGAGATGGATTTCGATATCCCGATCGGCAAGAACGGCGACTGCTATGACCGCTATCTGATCCGCATGGAAGAGATGCGCCAGTCCGTGCGCATCATGAAGCAGTGCATCCAGAAGCTGAACGCGGCCGACGGGAAGGGTCCCGTCGTCGTCGAGGACAACAAGGTCGCGCCGCCGCGCCGTGGCGAGATGAAGCGCTCGATGGAAGCGCTGATCCACCACTTCAAGCTCTACACCGAAGGCGTCCACGTGCCCGCCGGCGAGGTCTATGCGGCGGTCGAGGCGCCGAAGGGCGAGTTCGGCGTCTTTCTGATCTCGGACGGCACCAACAAGCCCTACAAGTGCAAGATCCGCGCGCCCGGCTTTGCGCATCTGCAGGCGATGGACCACATCTGCCGCGGTCATCTGCTCGCCGACGTCTCGGCGATCCTCGGCTCGCTCGACATCGTGTTCGGAGAGGTCGATCGGTGATGGCGCAGGCGCCGATCCAGTTTGACCGCGCCTCGGGGGCCCTTGAAGGGGCCAACCTGTGGGAGCGGACGGCTGCCTTGGCGCTGGTGACGGGATCGAAGATCTCGTCGCACTTCTCGCATATGGGCTACATCGCCTGCGCCAATCTGCTGCGCAAGACGCTGCCCGAGCGCAATATCGCGATCAAGCTCAATCCCGACGCCGTGTTCGAATTTCCCTACGGCGATGGCTATTGGAGCAAGCTGCTCAACCGCTCCTACAATTACGAGGACGAGCTGGAGCTGTTGTTCGCCGATTCCATCGACGTCGACTACACGCTGCTCGATTGCGGCGCGAATTACGGCTATTGGTCGGTGCTGGTGTCGAGCAAGCCGTTCGGCTCGCACAAGGCGATCGCGATCGAGCCGTCGGGGCAGAACTATCCGAAGCTTGACAACAACGCCCGCATTAACGCCAGCCGCTTCGAGACCATGAAATGCGCGATCGGCGCGGCCCGTGGCACCGCGCGTCTGTCAGGCACCAAGCACGAGGCCTTTAGCATCGCCGGCGATGCGTCGGCGGGCGGCGAGGATGTGCCGGTCATTGCGCTGGATAATCTGATCGACGACGGCAAGGTCGCAGGCACCGGCAAGTACCTGATCAAGCTCGACGTCGAGGGCGTCGAGATCGAGGCGATCAAGGGCGGCGCCCGGCTGCTCCAGGCCGACAGCGTCATCATGTGCGAGGAGCACGGCAGCGACCGTTCGCACGCGGTCTCGCGCTACATCCTCGAACACACCCCGCTGAAGCTGATCGTCTACGATCCCAGCACCCGACGTATGGAAACGGTGACCGAGCTGTCGATCCTCGACCGCATCAAGGTCTCCACCCACGTCGGCTACAATGTTTTCGGCACCGCAAGCGCATTCTGGCAGGACAGGATCAATGCCCTGAATGCGAAAACAGCGCGCCGCGTGCAGTGAGAGATTGAAGAGATGTCCGTTCGCCGATTAGCACCGAAGGAAGTCCAGCCCGCGAGCTTTGCGTTCACGGAGGAGAACCTCGCGTTCGCCAAGCAGCAGATCGCGAAATATCCGGCCGGACGCCAGGCTTCGGCCGTCATCGCCATCCTCTGGCGGGCGCAGGAGCAGCACGACGGCTGGGTCTCGGAAGCCGCGATCCGCGTCATCGCCGACATGCTCGACATGCCCTATATCCGCGTGCTCGAGGTCGCCACCTTCTACACGATGTTCCAGCTCGCCCCGGTCGGCAAGAAGGCCCACGTCCAGGTCTGCGGCACCACGCCGTGCCGCCTGCGCGGCGCCGAGGATCTGATCCACGTCTGCGAGCACCGCATTCATCACGAGCCCTTCCATCTCTCCAAGGACGGCAATTTCAGCTGGGAGGAGGTGGAGTGCCTCGGTGCCTGCGTGAATGCGCCGATGGTGCTGATCGGCAAGGATACCTATGAGGATCTGACCAAGGAAAGCTTCGGCAAGGTGCTCGATGGCTTTGCCTCGGGCAACCCGCCCAAGCCCGGTCCGCAGAACGGCCGCCAGTTCTCGGCGCCGACCGGTGGGCCGACAACGCTGAAGGAAATCACCTGATGCGTGATCTCTCACCGCCAGTTGAAGGGAGCAGTGTTGTGAAGAAGTGGGGCTTCGTCGCAATGCATTCCGCCGTGGCGGCCACATTCATTTTCCTGCTTCAGCGCTTCGCCCTGAACGCGTCGCTGGAATCCAGTCTGCTCTGGGCGCTGACCTTCGCCGTCTGCGCCGCCGGGCTTGCCTACAAGCAAGCCAACCGTTGATCGGAAAGCACTGACATGCTCGAGGACAAGGACCGCATCTTCAAGAACCTCTACGGCCTCCACGATTGGGGGCTCGAGGGCGCGCGGCGCCGCGGCGCCTGGGATGGTACGAAGAACATCATCGACAAGGGCCGTGACTGGATCATCAACGAGATGAAGGCGTCGGGGCTGCGCGGCCGCGGTGGCGCCGGCTTCCCGACCGGCCTGAAATGGTCGTTCATGCCGAAGGAATCGACCGACGGAAGGCCGAGCTATCTCGTCGTCAACGCCGACGAATCCGAGCCCGGGACTTGCAAGGATCGCGAGATCATGCGGCACGATCCGCATCTCCTGATCGAGGGCTGCCTGATCGCGAGCTGCGCGATGAACGCGCATGCCTGCTACATCTATGTCCGCGGCGAGTTCATCCGCGAGCGCGAGCATCTCCAGGCGGCGATCGACCAGGCCTATGAGGCCAAGCTGGTCGGCAAGGACAACGTCAACGGCTGGCCGTTCGACATCTACGTCGCCCACGGCGCCGGCGCCTATATCTGCGGCGAGGAAACCGCGCTGCTCGAGAGCCTCGAAGGCAAGAAGGGCCAGCCGCGCCTGAAGCCGCCGTTCCCGGCCAATGTCGGCCTGTACGGCTGCCCGACCACCGTCAACAATGTCGAGTCGATCGCGGTTGCGCCGGACATCCTGCGCCGTGGCGCGGCATGGTTCGCCGGCATCGGTCGTCCGAACAATGTCGGCACCAAGCTGTTCTGCATCTCCGGCCATGTCGAGCGGCCCTGCAACGTCGAAGAGGCCATGGGCATTCCGTTCCGTGAGCTGATCGAGAAGCATTGCGGCGGCATCCGCGGTGGCTGGGACAACCTCAAGGCCGTGATCCCCGGCGGCTCCTCCGTGCGCATGGTGCCGGCCGAGCAGATCATCGACACGCCGATGGATTTCGACAGCTTGAGCAAGCTGCGCTCGGGTCTCGGCACCGCGGCCGTGATCGTGATGGACAAGTCGACCGATTTGATCCGCGCCATCGCCCGCATCTCCTATTTCTACAAGCATGAGAGCTGCGGCCAGTGCACGCCGTGCCGCGAAGGCACCGGCTGGATGTGGCGCGTCTTGACCCGCATGGCCGAAGGCCGCGCCCACAAGCGCGAGATCGACATGCTGCTGGAAGTCACCAAGCAGGTCGAAGGTCACACCATCTGCGCGCTCGGCGACGCGGCGGCGTGGCCGATCCAGGGCCTGATCGCGCATTTCCGTCATGAGATCGAAGCGCGCATCGACCAATATTCGCACAAGTCCGACATCGACGATATCGGCGTCCGCGATCCCGTGAACATGGTCGCGGCGGAGTAGAGAGAATGACCAAGCTCATCATCGACGGTAAAGAGATCGATGTCCCCGCCGAATACACGCTGCTCCAGGCGTGCGAAGCGGCCGGCGCCGAGATTCCGCGCTTCTGCTATCATGAGCGGCTGTCGATCGCCGGCAATTGCCGGATGTGCCTCGTCGAGGTGAAGGGCGGCCCGAAGCCGGTCGCGAGCTGCGCCTGGGGCGTGCGCGATTGCCGTCCGGGTCCCAAGGGCGAGCCGCCGGAGATCTCCACCCGTTCGCCGATGGTGAAGAAGGCGCGCGAAGGCGTGATGGAATTCCTTCTGATCAACCATCCGCTGGATTGCCCGATCTGCGATCAGGGCGGCGAGTGCGACCTCCAGGACCAGGCGATGGGCTACGGTGTCGACACCAGCCGCTTCGCCGAGAACAAGCGCGCGGTCGAGGACAAATATCTCGGCGCGTTGGTCAAGACCTCGATGAACCGCTGCATCCAGTGCACCCGCTGCGTCCGCTTCTCGGCGGAAGTGGCCGGCGCCCCCGAAATGGGTGCGACCGGCCGCGGCGAGGACATGGAGATCACGACCTATCTCGAGCACGCGCTGACCTCGGAATTGCAAGGCAATCTCGTCGACATCTGCCCGGTCGGCGCGCTGACCTCGAAGCCCTATGCTTTCGCCGCGCGCCCGTGGGAGCTCGGCAAGACCCAGTCGATCGACGTGATGGACGGCGTGGGATCCGCGATCCGCGTCGACACCCGCGGCCGCGAAGTGATGCGTATCCTGCCGCGCATCAACGAGGCCGTGAACGAGGAGTGGATCTCCGACAAGACCCGTCACGTCGTCGACGGCCTGCGCACCCAGCGTCTCGACCGGCCCTATATCCGCGAAGCCGGCAAGCTGCGCGCGGCGAGCTGGCCCGAGGCCTTTGCCGCGATCGCCGCGAAAGCGGCCCGCACCGACGGCAAGCGCATCGGCGCGATCGCGGGCGACCTCGCTGGCGTCGAAGAGATGTTCGCGCTGAAGGACTTGCTGGCCAAATACGGCTCGGCCAATCTGGCGGTGCAGGGCGGCGACGCCTTCGATCCCGCGCTCGGCCGCGGCTCCTACATCTTCAATCCGACGCTCGCCGGCGTCGAGCAGGCCGATGCGCTGCTCATCATCGGCGCCAATCCGCGGAAAGAAGCGGCCGTGTTCAATGCCCGCATCCGCAAGCGCTGGCGCGCCGGCGGCTTCAAGGTCGGCGTGATCGGCGCCAAGCCCGACCTCACGTACGACTATGATCACCTCGGCGCGGGCACCGACACGCTGGGTGAGCTCGCGGCCGGCAAGCACTCCTTCATGGACGTGCTGAAGAACGCCAAGAACCCGATCATCCTGGTCGGTGCTGGCGCCGCCTCGCGCCACGACGGCGCCGCCATTCTCGCAGCCGCGGCCAAGCTCGCACTCGACGTCGGCGCGCTCAAGGACGGCTGGAACGGCTTCGGCGTCCTGCACGAGAGCGCCTCGCGCGTCGGCGCTCTCGATATCGGCTTTGTCGCTGGTCAGGGCGGGCTGAATGCGGCGCAGATGACGACGTTCGGGACGCTCGATCTGCTGTTCCTGCTCGGCGCCGACGAGATCAAGCCGTCGGACGGCACCTTCGTCGTCTATATCGGCACCCACGGCGACCGCGGCGCCCATCGGGCCGACGTGATCCTGCCAGCAGCCGCCTATACCGAGAAGTCCGCGATCTACGTCAACACCGAAGGCCGCGTGCAAATGACCGGACGCGCCGCATTCCCGCCGGGCGAGGCCCGCGAGGACTGGGCGATTGTCCGCGCGCTGTCGGAGGCGCTCGGCAAGAAGCTCGGCTATGACTCGCTTTCGGCCCTGCGCCAGGCGATCTTCAAGGCCGTGCCGCATCTGATGCGTCTCGACCAGATCGAGCCCGGCTCGGCCGACCAGATCAAGAAGCTCGCGGGGAAGGGCGGCACGACGGAGAAGGCCCCGTTCAAGCCGCTTGTCGAGGACTTCTATTTGACCAACCCAATCGCGCGTGCGTCCGCCGTGATGGCGGAATGTTCGCGGCTTGCCTCCGGGCAGATGCTGACCGCAGCGGAGTGAGCCGATGGAATTCTTCGAAAGCGCATTCTGGACCGGGTTCCTCTGGCCGCTGATCATCATGATCGCGCAGAGCGTCCTGGTGCTGGTCGTTCTGCTGGTGGCGATCGCCTACATCCTGCTCGCCGACCGCAAGATCTGGGCGGCGGTGCAGATCCGCCGCGGCCCGAACGTGGTTGGTCCCTGGGGCCTGCTGCAATCCTTCGCCGACCTCCTGAAGTTCGTGCTGAAGGAGCCGATCATCCCGTCCGGCGCCAACAAGGGCGTGTTTCTTCTTGCTCCCTTGGTCTCGTGCGTGCTCGCGCTCGCGGCCTGGGCGGTGATCCCTACCAATCTCGGCTGGGTGATCTCCGACATCAACGTCGGCGTTCTCTTCATCTTCGCGATCTCGTCGCTGTCGATCTACGGCATCATCATGGCCGGCTGGTCGTCGAACTCGAAATATCCGTTCCTCGCGGCGCTGCGCTCGGCGGCGCAGATGGTGTCCTACGAGGTCTCGATCGGCTTCGTCATCATCACGGTGCTGCTCTGCGCCGGCACGCTGAACCTCTCGGCCGTGGTCGAGGCGCAGCATGTCCGCGGCCTCGCCAGCCTGATCGGGCTGCCGCAGCTCACCATCCTGAACTGGTACGTCTGGCCGCTGTTCCCGATGTTCGTGATCTTCTACGTCTCGGCGCTGGCTGAAACCAACCGCCCGCCGTTCGACCTCGTCGAAGCAGAATCCGAGCTCGTCGCCGGCTTCATGGTCGAGTACGGCTCGACGCCGTATCTTCTGTTCATGCTCGGCGAGTATGTCGCGATTGCCACGATGTGCGCGATGGCGACGATCTTGTTTCTCGGAGGCTGGCTGCCGCCGGTGGACCTGCCGCCCTTCAACTGGGTGCCGGGGATCATCTGGTTCTCGCTGAAACTATTCTTCATGTTCTTCCTGTTCGCGATGGCCAAGGCGATCGTGCCGCGCTACCGCTACGATCAACTGATGCGCCTCGGCTGGAAAGTGTTCCTGCCGTTGTCGCTGGCGATGGTGATCGTGGTGGCCGGTGTGCTGCACTTCGCCGACATCGCGCCGAAGTGAGGGCCGTCATGGGTATCAACATCAACGCCACTGCACGCTCGCTTCTGCTGTCGGAATTCGTCTCGGCGTTCTTCCTCGCCATGCGCTATTTCTTCCAGCCGAAGCCGACGCTGAACTATCCCTTCGAGAAGGGCCCGATCTCCCCGCGCTTCCGCGGCGAGCATGCGCTGCGCCGCTATCCGAACGGAGAAGAGCGCTGCATCGCCTGCAAGCTGTGCGAAGCGGTTTGCCCGGCCCAGGCCATCACCATCGAGGCCGGTCCGCGCCGCAACGACGGCACCCGCCGCACCGTGCGCTACGACATCGACATGGTGAAGTGCATCTATTGCGGCCTCTGCCAGGAAGCCTGTCCGGTCGACGCCATCGTCGAAGGTCCGAACTTCGAGTTCGCGACCGAGACCCGCGAGGAACTGTTCTATGACAAGGCCAAGCTGCTCGCCAATGGCGACCGCTGGGAACGCGAGATCGCGAAAGCGATCGAACTCGACGCGCCGTACCGGTGAGATGAGAGCATGATCCTTCCCGCGCTGTTCTTCTATCTGTTCGCCGGCGTCTGTGTCGCCTCGGCGGTGATGGTGATTGTCTCGCGCAATCCCGTGCACTCGGTGCTGTACCTGATCCTGGCCTTCGTCAACGCCTCCGGTCTGTTCGTGTTGATGGGCGCCGAATTCCTCGCGATGATCCTGATCGTCGTCTATGTCGGTGCGGTCGCGGTCCTGTTCCTGTTCGTGATCATGATGCTCGACGTCGACTTCCTCGAGCTGCGCGAGGGCTTCATCGAATACCTGCCGGTCGGCCTCGTGATCGGCGGCATCTTCCTGTTCGAGCTGCTGCTCACGGTCGGCTTCTGGGTCATCAACCCCGGCGTCGCCAAGACGATCACGGCGGCGATCCCGACCAACGTCTCCAATACCGAGGCGCTGGGCCTGGTGCTTTATACCAAGTACATCCACTACTTCCAGCTCTCGGGCATGGTGCTGCTGGTCGCGATGATCGGCGCCATCGTGCTGACGCTGCGGCACAAGGCGAGCGTCAAGCGGCAGGACATCAACATTCAGAACGCGCGCACGCCCGAAATAGCGATGGCGATACGCAAGGTGGCGCCCGGGCAGGGGCTCCAGGACTCTGACGCGGCGGAGTGGGTAAAATGACGATCGGGCTCGGACACTATCTTGCGGTCGGCGCGATCCTGTTCACGCTCGGGATCCTCGGCATCTTCCTGAACCGCAAGAACATCATCGTGATCCTGATGTCGATCGAGCTGATCCTGCTCGCGGTCAACATCAACCTCGTGGCGTTCTCGACCTTCCTCGGCGACATCGTCGGGCAGGTCTTCGCGCTCCTGGTGCTCACCGTCGCGGCCGCTGAAGCCGCGATCGGTCTCGCCATCCTGGTGGTCTATTTCCGCAACCGCGGCTCGATCGCGGTTGAGGACGTCAATCTGATGAAGGGCTGATCGCATGATCCGGAAAAGTGGACACCGGTTTTCCGACCAGATCATGCGGAAAGAGTAAATCATGGTCCAGGCAATCGTCTTCCTGCCTCTGCTGGGCGCCATTCTGGCTGGCCTGATCGCGCTGTTCGGCGCGCATGCCCGCAACGCCTCGGGCGACACGGTCGAGCATCACGATGATCACGGTCATGGCGCGCACGCCCATGCGTCGGACACGATCAACGAGGATGCGTCGGTCGTCCACGAGACTCATCACGAACCCGGAGATGGCCACGACGACCACCACGTCTCCGAGCCGCCCGCGGCGGGCTCGCGCGCTGCCGAGCTGATCACCACGGCGTTGCTGTTCGTGTCGGCGGCGCTGTCCTGGATGACGCTGGTCGATGTCGGCTTCATGCACCACGACATGCGCATTCCGCTGCTGCCGTGGATCCTCTCCGGCGATCTCCAGGTCTACTGGACGCTGCGGGTCGACACGCTCACCGCCGTGATGCTGGTGGTCGTGACCACCGTGTCCTCGCTCGTGCACCTCTATTCCATCGGCTACATGGACGAGGATCCGAACCGGCCGCGCTTCTTCGGCTATCTCTCGCTGTTCACCTTCGCCATGCTGATGCTGGTGACCGCCGACAACCTCGTGCAGCTGTTCTTCGGCTGGGAAGGCGTGGGTCTGGCAAGCTACCTCCTGATCGGTTTCTGGTACCAGAAGCCGTCGGCGAACGCCGCCGCCATCAAGGCCTTCGTGGTCAACCGTGTCGGCGATTTCGGCTTCGCGCTCGGCATCTTCGCGATCTTCCTGCTGGCCGGCTCGACCGATTTCGAGACCATCTTCCACGCTGCGCCCGGGTTGACCGGCAAGACCATCGACTTCCTCGGCTGGCACGCCGACGCGCTGACCCTGACCTGCCTGCTGCTGTTCATGGGCGCGATGGGCAAATCGGCGCAGTTCCTGCTGCACACCTGGCTGCCGGACGCGATGGAAGGCCCGACCCCGGTGTCGGCGCTGATCCACGCCGCGACCATGGTCACCGCCGGCGTCTTCATGGTGGCGCGCCTGTCGCCGCTGTTCGAACTCGCGCCGAACGCGCAGGCCGTCGTGATGTTCTTCGGCGCCACTACGGCGTTCTTCGCGGCGACCATTGGCCTGGTCCAGAACGACATCAAGCGCATCGTCGCTTACTCGACCTGTTCGCAGCTCGGCTACATGTTCGTGGCGATGGGAGCAGGGGCCTATTCGGTAGGCATGTTCCATTTGTTCACGCACGCCTTCTTCAAGGCGCTGTTGTTCTTGGGCTCCGGCTCGGTGATCTACGCGATGCATCACGAGCAGGACATCCGCAACATGGGCGGCCTGTGGCGCAAGATCCCCTACACCTACGCGGTGATGGTGGTCGGCACGCTCGCGCTCACGGGATTCCCGCTGACCGCGGGCTATTTCTCCAAGGACGCGATCATCGAGTCCGCCTACGCCTCGCACAATCCGTTCGCGATGTACGGCTTCCTGATGACGGTCGTCGCGGCCGGCCTGACCTCGTTCTACTCGTGGCGCCTCATCTTCAAGACCTTCCACGGCGAGCCGCATGACGAGCACCACTACGAGGCCGCGCATGAAGCGCCGATCTGGATGCTGATCCCGATCGGTGTGCTTGCGGTCGGCTCCATCCTGGCCGGCTTCCCGTTCAAGGAGCTGTTCGCCGGTCACGGCATCGAGGAGTTCTTCCGCGAGTCCGTGAAGATGAACCCGCATATCATCGAGGAGATGCACCACATTCCCGAGACCATCGCCTTCCTGCCGACGGTGATGATGGTGCTGGGCTTCCTGGTGTCATACCTGTTCTACATCCGCCGGCCTTATCTGCCGGTCGAGCTCGCGAACACGCAGCCAATGCTGTACAAGTTCCTGCTCAACAAATGGTACTTCGACGAGCTCTACGACATCATCTTCGTCCGTCCGGCGAAGTGGATTGGCTATCAGCTCTGGAAGAAGGGTGACGGCTTCATCATCGACGGTCTCGGCCCCGATGGCGTCTCAGCCCGCGTGCTGGACGTCACCCGCAACGTCGTGAAAATCCAGACCGGCTATCTCTACCACTACGCGTTCGCCATGCTGATCGGTGCCGCCGGCCTGATCACCTGGTTCATGTTCGGCTTTGGAGGCCAGTAAATGACGACCTGGCCAATTCTATCCGTCACGACGTTCCTGCCGCTGGTCGGCGCGCTGATCGTCTATCTCAGCCGTGGCGACGACGAGGCGGCCCGGCGCAACTCGCGCTGGATCGCGCTGTGGACCACGCTGATCACCTTCGCTGTGTCGGTGATCCTGGTCATGCGGTTCGATGCGTCGAGCGCCGACTTCCAGTTCGTCGAGAAGGCGAACTGGCTTGCCACCGGCATCACCTACCACATGGGCGTGGACGGCATCTCGTTGCCGCTGGTGATCCTGACCACCGCCATCATGCCGTTTTGCATCATCGCGAGCTGGAAGGCGATTACCAACCGCGTCCGCGAATACATGATGGCGTTCCTGATCCTGGAAACGCTGATGATCGGCACCTTCTCGGCGCTCGATCTCGTGCTGTTCTACCTGTTCTTCGAAGGCGGCCTGATCCCGATGTTCCTGATCATCGGCGTCTGGGGCGGTCCGCGCCGGGTCTATGCATCTTTCAAGTTCTTCCTCTACACGCTGCTCGGCTCGGTGCTGATGCTGCTCGCGATCATGGCGCTGTACTGGAACGGCGGCACCACCGACATCCCGACCCTGATGCACACCGCCGTGCCGCGCTCGCTGCAGACCTGGGCGTGGCTCGCCTTCTTCGCCTCGTTCGCGGTGAAGATGCCGATGTGGCCGGTGCACACCTGGCTCCCCGACGCCCACGTCGAGGCGCCGACCGCAGGCTCGGTGGTCCTGGCCGCGATCCTTCTGAAGATGGGCGGCTACGGCTTCCTGCGCTTCTCGCTGCCGATGTTCCCGCTGGCTTCGCACGACTTCGCGCCGCTGGTCTTCACGCTTTCGGCCATCGCCATCATCTACACCTCGTTGGTGGCGCTGATGCAGGAGGACATGAAGAAGCTGATTGCGTACTCCTCGGTGGCGCATATGGGCTTCGTCACCATGGGCATTTTCGCCGGTACCATGCAGGGTGTCGCCGGCGGCGTGTTCCAGATGATCTCGCACGGCATCGTCTCCGGCGCGCTGTTCCTCTGCGTCGGCATCGTCTACGACCGCATGCACACCCGTGAGATCGCGGCCTATGGCGGCCTCGTCAACCGGATGCCGCTCTACGCGCTGACCTTCATGGTCTTCACCATGGCCAATGTCGGCCTGCCCGGCACCTCCGGCTTCGTCGGCGAGTTCATGACGCTGCTCGGTACCTTCAAGGTCTCGATCCCGACCGCGTTCTTCGCCACCTTCGGCGTGATCCTGTCGGCCTGCTACGCGCTGTGGCTCTACCGCAAGGTCGTGTTCGGGGCGCTGGTCAAGCCGTCGCTGGCGAGCATGAAGGATCTCACCTTCCGGGAGGGCTTGACGCTGTTCCCGCTGATCGCGCTGACGATCCTGTTCGGCATCTATCCGAAGCCGGTGCTCGACATGTCGGCGGCCTCGGTCCAGCAACTCGTCAACAATTACAACACCGCTGTGACGGCCGTGAAGGCCGCCGCACTGCTCCAGTGAGCGGGCAGGTCAGGATATCGCCATGAGCTTTGAGACTGCAGGTTATCAACTGGCGCCGGTGCTGCCCGAGCTCGTGCTCGCGGTCGGGGCGATGGCACTCCTGATGCTCGGCGCCTATCGCGGGCAGGAGACCACCAAGACGGTCACGACGCTTGCGGTGCTGCTCCTGATCGTTGTCGGCGTGCTCGAATACATGCTGCCCGCGGGCAAGCACGTGACCTTCGGCGGCAGCTTCATCGTCGATGATTTTGCCCGCTTCATGAAGATCCTGGCCCTGATCGGCTCGGCGGTGACGCTGGTGCTGTCGACCGAGTTCCTGTCGGATCCGTCGCGCCGCATCTTCGAATATGCGATCCTGGTGCTGCTCTCGACTCTCGGCATGATGGTGCTGATCTCGGCCGGCGATCTGATCTCGCTTTATCTCGGCCTCGAATTGATGTCGCTGGCGCTCTACGTCGTCGCGGCCTCGAACCGCGACAACGCCAAGTCGACCGAAGCCGGCCTGAAGTACTTCGTGCTCGGCGCGCTGTCCTCGGGCATGCTGCTCTACGGCTCCTCGCTGATCTACGGCTTCACGGGCACGGTGGCCTTCACCGGCATCGCGGCGGCCGCGACGATCTCGAATGTCGGCCTGTTGTTCGGCCTGGTGTTCCTGCTCGCCGGCCTCTGCTTCAAGGTCTCGGCGGTGCCGTTCCACATGTGGACACCCGACGTCTACGAGGGCGCACCGACGCCTGTGACAGCCTTCTTCGCCTCGGCCCCGAAAGTGGCCGCGCTCGCGGTCTTCACCCGCGTCACGCTGACTGCATTTCCGGGCATCGTCTCGCAGTGGCAGCAGATCCTGGTGTTCGTGTCGATCGCCTCGATGGCGCTGGGCTCGTTCGCCGCGATCGGCCAGAGCAACATCAAGCGCCTGATGGCCTATTCCTCGATCGGCCATATGGGCTTTGCCCTGGTCGGACTTGCCGCAGGCACGGTCGAGGGCGCGCAGGGCGTCTTGATGTACATCGTGATCTATGTCGCGATGACGCTGGGCTCCTTCGCCATCATCCTGGCGATGAAGCGGAACGGCCAGCCGGTCGAGCAGATCAGCGATTTCGCAGGTCTCTCTCGGACCAATCCGCTGCTCGCCTTCATGTTCGCGATGCTGCTGTTCTCGCTCGCCGGCATCCCGCCGCTCGCCGGCTTCTTCGCCAAATGGTACGTCTTCGTCGCCGCCATCAAGGCGAACCTGTTCACGCTCGCCGTGATCGGCGTGCTCTCCAGCGTGGTCGGCGCCTACTACTATCTCAGCATCGTCAAGACGATGTATTTCGACGAGCCGGCCGGGCAGGTCGATCCGGTGCGCGTCGAAGTCAAGACGGTGCTGGCGGTCGCGGGCCTGTTCAACATTCTGTTCGCCCTGTTCGCGGGCCCGGTGGTGAGCGTCGCCTCCGCCGCCGCCAAGTCGCTGTTCTAGGATGGCATTCGCGCTCGGTCCTCGTGCGGCGTCGGCGGGCTACAAGCTCGCAGCTTTCGAACGGACCGGCTCGACCAACACGGAGGCGATCGAGCACGCGAGGGGCGGCGAACGCGGCCCGATGTGGTTCGTGACGTCGGAGCAGACCGCCGGCCGTGGCCGCCGTCAGCGCCCCTGGATCGCACCCAAGGGCAACCTTGCAGCTAGCGTCCTCGAAGTCCTCGACGTCGCCCCTTCCGTCGCCGCGACGATCGGCTTTGCGGCCGGGCTGGCCGAGGAGGCCGCCCTGGAGAAGGTTAGCCTGGAGGCTGCACTGCGCCTCGGCGAGGGCCGTCCCCGCTACGCCCTGAAATGGCCGAACGACGTGCTGGCCGGCGGCAAGAAGCTGGTCGGCATCGGCCTGGAGGCCGAAGCCATCGGCGACCGTCTTGCCATCGTCGTCGGCATCGGCACCAACGTCGTCGCCGCGCCCGAGGGTACGCCGACGCCTGCGGTGTCGCTGGCCGCGCTCGGCGTCCAGATCAGCGCGGAGGAGCTGTTCTCGGCGCTCTCCGATGCCTGGGTGGAATTCCGCGGTATCTGGGACAATGGCCGTGGCTTTGCCGAAATTCGCAAATTGTGGCTGGAGCGCGCCGCCGGCCTCGGCGAGCGGGTCGCGATCCACACGGGAGTGATGACGCTGGACGGCATTTTTGACACGATCGACGACACCGGCTGCCTGATCGTCCGCACGGCGGAGGGCCGGCGCGTGCCGGTCGCCGCGGGCGAGGTGTTCTTCGGCACGGCCGCCTCCGTGGGAGCTGCGTGATGGCGAAGCCTGAAGAACTGGTATTTGCACCGCTCGGCGGGGTCGGCGAGATCGGCATGAATTTGTCGATCTACGGCCTCGGCAACCGCCAGCAGCGCGCCTGGCTGGCGATCGATCTCGGCGTCTCCTTCGGCGACGAGGAGCATCTGCCGGGCATCGACCTGATCATGCCCGACGTCAGCTTCCTGGAGAAGGAACGCAAGAATCTGATGGGGCTGGTGCTGACCCACGCCCATGAGGATCATTTCGGCGCCATCATCGACCTTTGGCCGAAGCTGAAATGTCCGATCTACGCGACGCAGTTCAGCGCCGCGCTGTTCGAGGCCAAGTGCGCCGCCGAGCGCAATGCGCCCAAGATCCCGGTGACGGTGGTGCCGTCGGGCGGGCGCGTCGATATCGGTCCGTTCAACGTCGAGTTCATCCCGGTCGCGCATTCGATTCCGGAGTCGCATGCGCTGGCGATTCACACCGAAGTCGGCACGGTGCTGCACACCGGCGACTGGAAGATCGATCCGACCCCGATCATCGGCCGCCCGACCGACGAAAAGCGGCTGCGGGAGCTCGGCGATGCGGGCCTGCTCGCCCTGATCGGTGATTCCACCAACGCCGTGCGCGACGGCCGCTCACCCTCGGAAGCCGAGGTTGCGAGCTCCATCACCGAGCTCGTCAAGGCCGCCAAGGGCCGCGTCGCGGTCACGACCTTTGCCTCCAATGTCGCGCGCCTCAAGGCCGTCGCCATCGCTGCGAAGGCCGCCGACCGTGAGGTCGTCGTGGTCGGCCGCGCCATGGAACGCGTGGTGCAGGTCGCGCGCGAGACCGGCTATCTCGACGGCGTGCAGAGTTTCCGCTCCGCCGAGGTCTACGGTCATCTGCCGCAGGACAAGGTGCTGGCGCTCTGCACCGGCAGCCAGGGCGAGCCGCGTGCCGCGCTGGCGCGCATCGCCAATGACGACCATCCCGAGATCACGCTCAACCGTGGCGACAGCGTCATCTTCTCCTCGCGCACCATTCCCGGCAACGAGAAGGCGGTCGGGGCCATCATCAATGGCCTGGTCTTGCAGGGCGTGGAGGTCATCACCGACCGCGACCAGCTGGTCCATGTCTCCGGTCATCCCCGCCGCGACGAATTGCGCGACATGATCGCCTGGACCAGGCCGCAGCTCCTGATCCCCGTCCATGGCGAGGCCCTGCACCTGAACGAGCACGCCAAGCTCGCGCGTGCCGCCGGCGTGCCGCGCGTGCTGGTCTGCCGCAACGGCGATCTCGTCAAGCTCGGCCCCGGCGATCCCGGCATCATTGGGCAAGTGCCTGCGGGCCGTCTCTACAAGGACGGCACGATTCTGGAGGACTCCAAGTCCCGCGCGGTGGGCGAGCGGCGCCGCATGGCCTTCTCCGGCTGCGCCTTTGTCGCCATCGCCATGACGGAGCAGGGCGAGCTTGCCGACGATCCCGCGGTCGAACTCGTCGGTATCCCCGAGAAGAACAAAGCGGGCGAGCCCTTCGACGACCTCGTCTTCGACGCCGTGGTCTCCACCGTCGAGGGCCTGCCGAAGGCGCGCCGTCGCGACCCGGATGCGCTGGCGGAGTCGGTGCGACGCGCTGTCCGCTCCGTGATCAACGAACATTGGGGCAAAAAGCCCCCCTGTCTGGTACATGTGCTGACAGTGTAACGGGAGAGAAACATGCTGGGCCGGCTCAACCATGTCGCGATCGCGACCAAGGACGCCGTCAAGGCCGCCAAAATCTATGGCACCGCATTCGGGGCCCAGATCTCGGAGGCCGTCGCGCTGCCCGAGCATGGCGTCACCACGGTGTTCGCGACGCTGCCCAACACCAAGATCGAGTTCATCGAGCCGCTCGGCGAGGCCTCGCCGATCGCAAAGTTCCTGGACCGCAACGCCGACGGCGGCATCCACCACGTCTGCTACGAGGTGGTCGACATCATCGCCTCGCGCGACACGCTGGTGAAGGAGGGGGCAAGGGTGCTCGGCGACGGCGTGCCGAAGATCGGCGCCCACGGCAAGCCGGTGCTGTTCCTGCACCCGAAGGATTTTTCCGGCGCGCTGGTCGAAATCGAGCAGGCATAGGCCGAAGCCATGGCCATCCAGATATCAACCGCGATCGCGATCTACTTCGTCATCTGGTGGGTCGCGCTGTTCCTGACGCTGCCGTTTGGCGTGCGCAGCCAGCACGAGGACGGCGTCGGAGTGCCGGGCAGCGACCCCGGCGCGCCGATCCTGACGCGGATGGGGGGCAAGCTGATCTGGACCACCATCATCTCGGCGGTCATCTACGGGATCGCCATGGTCGCCTATCACGCCGGCTATTTGTCGATCGAGCGCCTGTCGAAATTGATGGGCATGCCGTTTTAATTTCGTGGTTGGCTTGGTTGGGGGAAGAATGACTTTTCAGAGGATCGTCGTCGCGCTTCTAGTGCTGATCGTCGCCGGTCTCGGCGCCATCGGCTATTTCGAGTGGAAGATGGCCGTGCAGGTGCGCACCCTGAAGGCGTTCGTCGAGGGCTATGTCTTCAACGAGGCCGTGATCGCCTGCGAGCAGGCCAAGAGCTCGACCCCATTCAAATGGAACGGCGGCAAGAGCACCGCGGTGATCGGCCTGAACTCGGTCAAAACAGACAAATACACCGTCAGCGCCAGCTACACGCTGGTGGCGGACAGCGTCTATTGTGATTACGATCCGATCAAAAGAAAGGCCGAGATCGGCTCGAGCTTCCTGGAGCGGGAGTAACGATTCGGCCATGCCAAGCATGGGATGGGATCGTCATGGCGCAGGGGCAGGGGGACTACCGGATTTTGCATGAGGCGGCGTTGCGGGACTATCTCGCGGGCGTTGCGGATCTCGCCGCGACCCTCGGCGGCGAGCCGGCCTCCTGGTCGATCACCGAAGTCGGCGACGGCAATCTCAATCTCGTTTTCATCGTCAAGGGCGGCCGCGGCGGCATCGCCGTGAAGCAGGCGCTGCCCTATGTCCGCCTCGTCGGCGAGAGCTGGCCGCTGCCGTTGTCCCGGGCTCATTACGAATATCTCGCTTTGTCGCGGCAGGCCGAGCTCGCGCCCGGCCTCGTGCCGGCGCTGCTGCATCACAACGAGGCCCTGGCGCTGACGGTGATGGAGCTGCTCGAGCCCCACATCATCATGCGCAAGGGGATGGTTGCGGGCTCGCAGTATCCGCGCTTTGTCGATGACATCACCACCTTCATGGCGCGGACATTGTTCTTCACCTCCGACCTCGCGGTGTCGGCGGCCGAGAAGAAGCAGGGCATCGCAGCTTTCGCCGGCAACCATGCGCTGTGCAAGATCACCGAGGATCTGATCTTCACCGATCCTTACCGCGTCGCCGAGCAGAACCGCTGGACTGCGCCGTATCTCGATGCGCTCGCCGCAGAGCTTCGCGAGGATATGGACCTCCACGTCGCGATCTCCCGGTTGAAGCTGAAGTTCATGGCGAGCCCCGAGGCGCTGCTCCACGGCGACCTGCACACCGGCTCGATCATGGTCACGGGCGGCGAGACGCGGGTGATCGACCCCGAATTCGCGTTCTACGGCCCGATGGGTTTCGATGTCGGCGCCGTGCTGGCCAACCTCCTGATGGCCTATTTTGCCTCCGCCGGGCATGAGCGCACGCCGGGCGAACGGCGTGCTTTCGAGGCCTGGGTGCTGGAGACGGTGGAAACGGTCTGGAACGATTTTACGCGAAAGTTCCTCGAGCTCTGGCGCGCTGGCGCCGCAGGCGATGCCTATCCCGCCTCACTGTTCGCCGGCGAGACAGGCGCGGCACGGCTGGAAGCCGAGCGGCAGGCCTACATGCAGCGGCTGTTCGCGGACACGGTCGGCTTCGCCGCGGCAAAAACCATCCGCCGCATCTTCGGCCTCGCCCACAATATCGACTTCGAGCTGATCGAGGATCCGCGCCGGCGCGCGATCAGCGAAGCACGCGCCGTCAGGCTGGCAAGGGCGATGATGCTCGAGGTGGGGGCGTTTCCGACCATCGCGGATGTCACCGCTGCAGCGCGAAAATTGCGCGACTGGCAGCCGGAGTTCTAGCGGGCTTCTGCGCAAATCGGTGGGGCCCGCGCGCGACGCTCGCATACGTCAACCCCTTCAAGACGCTTGCGCTCGACGTGCCGTGGATGGTCAACTCTCGGACCAGAGCACGCTGCGTTGTCGGAGGGACCATGATGTTCAGGATAGTGGCGATCATCGCGGGTTTGGGGCTGGCACTGGTGGCCTCGGCGGAGGCCCAGACGCCGCGCAAGGGCGGAACCATCCGCATGACCGCGCCTTATGGCTCGAGCTTCACCAGCCTGGACATTCTTACCACGCAGCGCGCCCAGGACGAGATCTACGCCAAGGCGCTGCACCGGTCGCTCTACATCTGGAATTCCACGGAAGGCAAGCCGGTTCTGGAGCTTGCCAAGGAGGACGTCGTCTCGGGCGGAGGCCTCGTTCATACCTTCAAGCTGCGCGACGACGCCTATTTCCACAACGGCCGCAAGATGACGGCCGACGACATCATCTGGACCTACAACCGCATCATGGACGGCACCAAGGCTTATCCCGGTGCGCGCTATGTCCGCGTGATCGAGGGCGCGGCGGCGGTCGAGAAGGGCCAGGCCAAGGAGATCTCCGGCCTGAAGAAAATCGACGACTTTACCTTCGAGATGAAGCTGACCGAGAAGGTCGATCCAGGTTTCTACTTCTGGAACGCGATCACGTCGATCTATCCCGCCGACGAGGCCGCCAAGGAGAGCTTTCTCCAGAAGCCGATCGGTCTTGGACCCTTCAAATTCGTCGAGCACGTGCCGGGGTCGCGCATCGTTCTGGAGCGCTGGGATCGGTTCTACAAGCCCGGCAAGCCCTACGCTGACAAGATCATCGTGTCGGTCATGGGGGAGGCCGCGGCACGCGATGTCGCCTTCCGCAACAAGGAGATCGACACCTCGGTGCTGGGACCGGCGCAATATGTCGCCTATCAGAACGACGCCGACCTCAAGGGCACGGTCGTGGAAGTCGCCGAGGTCTTCACCCGCTACATGGGGATGAATCCCGCGTTCAAGCCGTTCGCCGACAAGCGGGTCCGGCAGGCGATCAACTACGCGATCGACACCGACCTGATCATCAACAAGCTGGTCAAGGGCAAGGCCTACCGGGCCACCAGCTGGCTGCCGCTCACCTCTACCGCCTACGACAAGGCCATGAAGCCCTACGCCTTCGATCCCGCCAAGGCCAAGCAGCTGCTCGCCGACGCCGGCTATCCCTCAGGCTTCGAATTCGAATGGACCACCAGCCAGAACGAGAGCTGGGGTCTGCCGATCGTCTCGGCCGTGATCCCGATGCTGGACAGGGTGGGCATCAAGGCCAAGGTCAAGCAGGTCGAGACCGCGGTGCTGGCGGAGGTGGTTCGCAGCGGCGACTACCAGGCCTTTGTCTATTCGCAGGCGACCGGACCCGATCCGCAGGCCGCCCTCAAATGCTTCCACTCATCGACACCGCAGTCGGCCTGCAACTACATGAACTTCAAGAATGCCGAGTTCGACAAGCTGATCGACGAGGCGGGGCAGTCCGATGACGCTGCAAAGCGTACCCAGCTGCTGCAGAAGGCCAATGCTGTTCTCTACGAAGAGGCGCCGGTCTGGTTCTTCAACTACAACAAGGCGGTCATGGCCGTGCAGCCGTGGCTCAAGGGGGTTCAGCTGAATGCGACCGAACTGACCCATCAGAACGTCGAAGACCTCTGGGTCGACGAGACCTCGCCCGCGAAGTGACACGCGCTCTCGCGCTCCCTCCGTCGCCATGAACGACGGAGGGAGAGAGGAAAAGTGCCGATGCTCTCCTTCCTGTTCCGCCGCCTGCTGCAGACCATTCCGACCGTGCTCGCAGTGGTGGCTCTGGTGTTCGTGCTGTTCAGCGTCGTTCCCGGCAGCATCGTCTCGTCGATGAGCGACGATGCCGATCCGCAGGTCGAGCTGCGCATGAAGAAGCAGCTCGGGCTCGACGATCCCGTCTATGTCCGCTTCGGCGCCTACATCGCCAAGCTTGCGACCGGTGATTTCGGAACGTCGTTCCGGACGCGCGAGCCTGTGACGTTCATGATCGCCAAGCGGATATGGCCGACGCTCCAGCTCATCTTCACCGCCATGGCGTTTTCCGTCGTGATCGGTGTTCCCCTGGGTTTCATCGCCGCGCTGAAGCCGGGGGGTATCGTCGACACGCTGGCCATGGTCGTGGCGGTATCAGGCCTTTCGATCGCCAAATTTTGGCTCGGACTGGTGCTGATGTACTTGTTCGCGTTGAAGCTCGGCTGGCTGCCGAGTTTCGGCTATGGCGATGGCGGACTGAAATATCTGATCCTCCCGGCCGTGACGCTCGGCGTCTCGCCGATGGCGCTGTTCGCGCGGACGACACGCGCCGCGGTCCTCGAGATCATGACCGCGGATTTCGTCCGCACCGCGCGCTCCAAGGGCATGAGCGAGACCCGAGTCGTGAAGTGGCATGTGATGCGCAACGCGCTTGTCATCATTCTCACCACCGTTGGCCTGCAGTTCGGCGCGCTGATGGGGCAGGCGGTCGTGGTCGAGAAGCTGTACTCCTGGCCGGGCATCGGCTCGCTGCTGGTCGACAGTGTCCTGCAGCGCGACATTCCGGCCGTCCAGGGCTCCATTCTTGTCGTGGTGCTGTCCTTTCTCGCTATCAATCTGCTGATCGACGTGCTCTACGGCGTGATCGATCCCAGGATCAGATACGCATGAAGCTCCGCGCCAATCTCATCATCGGTGGCGCGCTGTTCGCGCTTGCGATCCTGGTCGGCCTGCTCGCGCCATGGCTGGCGCATACCGATCCTGTCCTCGACGCCAATCTGCTCAACGCGGAAGAGCCTCCGAGCTGGACTTGGTGGTTCGGCACCGACGACCAGGGCCGCGACATCTATTCCCGCGTCGTCTATGGCGCGCGGGTTTCGCTGACGGTCGGCATCGTCTCGCAGCTCATCAATAGCGTCATCGGCGTCGCGTTGGGCCTGAGCGCCGGCTATTGGGGCGGCTGGTGGGACGATGTCGTCAACGGCCTGACCAATCTCATGCTCGCGATCCCCTCGCTGATCTTCGCGTTGGCCATCATGGCGGTGCTCGGTCCCGGCCTGACCAGCCTGCTGATCGCACTCGGCTTGACCAACTGGTCCTTCACGTGCCGGATCGCGCGGGCCTCGGCGCTGTCGCTGAGGAGCCAGGGCTATGTGCAGGCCGCGACCGTGCTCGGCTACGGCGATCTCCGCATCATGATCACGCAGCTGCTGCCGAACATGCTAGGGCCGATCGTCGTCATCGGCACGCTCGGCATGGGCAGCGCGGTCTTGTCCGAAGCCGCGTTGTCGTTCCTCGGCCTCGGCGTCCGCCCGCCGTTTCCGAGCTGGGGCAGCATGTTGTCGGATGCCCGCGATCAGATCACGACCGCGCCGTGGCTCTCGGTGTTTCCCGGCCTTGCGATCTTCCTGACGGTGCTCGGCCTCAATCTGCTCGGTGACGGCCTGCGCGACATTCTCGATCCGCAATCGCGGAGCCGGCGCACATGACCCGCACGCCGCTGATCGAAGTCGAGGATTTGCGTATCGATCTCGACGATGGATCGCGGCGCGTTGCGGCGGCCGAGGGCATTTCATTCCGCATCGATCGCGGCGAGACGTTCGGCCTTGTCGGCGAATCCGGCTGCGGCAAAAGCATCACGGCGCTGGCCTTGATCGGCCTGTTGCGGCAGCCGTTGTCGATCGGCGGCGGTGTCATCCGGTTTGAGGGACGGGAGATCCAGCACCTTTCAGCCGCCAGGCAACGGGATCTGCGCGGCAATCGCATCGCCATGATCTTCCAGGAGCCGATGACGGCGCTCAACCCGGTCTCGCCGGTGGGCCGGCAGATCGCCGAGATGTTCGTGCTGCACAAGGGCAAGAGCTGGCGGGAAGCCGATAGACTGGCGGTCGAGGCGCTGGCGAGCGTGCGCGTTCCCGCCCCGGAGCGGCGCGTGAAGGATTACCCGCACCAGCTGTCCGGCGGCATGCGCCAGCGCGTGATGATCGCCATCGCGCTCGCTTGCGGTCCGGATCTCCTGATCGCCGACGAGCCGACCACGGCGCTCGACGTGACCGTGCAAGCCGAAATCATCGAGCTGATGCGGAATCTGTGTGCCGAGCGGGGAACCGCAATCCTGATGATCAGCCACGATCTGGGGCTGGTCGCCAATGTCTGCCGCCGCGTGGCCGTGATGTATGCCGGCCGCATCGTCGAGGAGCGCGGCTCGGCCGATATTTTCCGGGCACCCTCGCACCCCTATACGCGAGGCCTGGTTGCCTCGCTGCCGCGGCTCGGCAGTCGCGCAGCGCTTGGCCGCACCCGCCTGACGGAGATCGCGGGTGTGGTCCCGGCCATCACGAATTTCCCCAACGGCTGCCGGTTCAATCCGCGTTGCGCGCAGGCGACCGATATTTGCCGGACCACCCCGCCGGAAGCGGATTTGCTGGACGCCGGCGGCCTGGTCAGGTGTCACCACCATGCATGAGCCGCAAGCTAGTTTGGTTGAAACACGGCCGGACGACGATGTCATTCTCAGCGTCAGAGATCTCGCGGTCCATTTTCCGCTCGGAGGCGGCCTGCTCGGGCGCGGCCGGCGGCTGCTCCGTGCCGTTGACGGCGTCGATCTCACCCTGAAGCGGGGCGAATGCCTCGGCCTCGTCGGCGAGTCCGGCTCCGGCAAGTCGACGGTCGCATTGTCGATCCTTGGCCTCGTGACCCCGACGCGCGGCCGCATCGTGCTGGACGGACAGGACGTGACCAACCGACCATCCGGCGATCGGAAGGCGCTGGCCCGCATCGTGCAGATCGTGTTTCAGGATCCCTACGCCTCGCTCAATCCGCGCCAGACCGTTCGCCGCACGCTGGAAGATCCCCTGCGCGTGCATGGCGTCACGGCCAAGAGCGAGATCGAGGACCGCGTCGCGAAGATGCTGCGGCATGTGGGCCTGCGGCCGGAGCAGGCCGACCGCTACCCGCATGAATTCTCAGGCGGCCAGCGCCAGCGCATCGGCATTGCGCGTGCGCTGATCCTCAATCCGAAGATCGTCATCTGCGATGAACCGGTCTCGGCGCTCGACGTCTCGATCCGCGCCCAGATCATCAATCTGCTGCTGGAATTGAAGGAAACGCTCGGCCTCTCCTACATCATGATCAGCCACGATCTCGGCGTCGTCGAACACATGAGCGACAAGGTCGCCGTGATGTATCTCGGCCGCATCGTCGAGAACGGCCACTGGCGCGAGATCTTCGAACGGCCCGCGCACCCCTATACGCAAGCCCTGATCGCCGCCATCCCCGATCCCTTGCGCCATGCGCCGCTGGCGACGACAGGGGGCGACCTTCCCAACCCGCTCAATCCGCCGAACGGATGCGCATTCAGCCCGCGATGCCGGTATGCGGAGGCTGTGTGTCGGCGCGAGCCGGGGCCTGTGCTTGAAACGCGGGCGGACGGGCACGCGGTGAGGTGTTGGCGAAGTGACGAAATTGGTGCAGCGAGCGTCGCTCTATCTCCGTTACCCTCCGTGCCGGTCGAGCCTATCGTCTGCCACCAACCAGACGAGGGCGGCGATTCGCTATCGAGTTCTCCGCCGGCAGCGCACGCAGCCACGCGCGAAAACTGACGATCTCCGGACAATCCGCGGTGCCTTCAGGCGAAACCAGCCAATCACCCAAACCCGATCCCTGATCGATCCGGTCGCAGCGATAGCCGGGATGGTGGCCGAGGCCGCGGGCGAGCAACAGGTCGACCTTGCCTTCGACCAATTCGTGCAGGCCGGCCGGGTGCAGCACCCGCAAGCCGATCTCCGCATGCGTGCTGCGAAACGCCGCCAGGTCGAGGCGGCGGAGGTCGAAGCCGCCATGGATGCCCAATTGCAGCAGCACCGCACCTGCCGGTTTCAATTGCGAGGTCGCCTCCGCAATGTGGCGAAAGCCTTCGGAGACGCCGGGCAGATAGGCCTGACCGGCGACGGTGAGGACGAGCTGCTTATGCAGCCGCTCGAAGAGCTGCACGCCGAGGCGCGCCTCCAGCGCCTTCACCTGCTGCCCCACGGCGGCGGGCGTCACGTGCAGCTCGTGTGCGGCCAGTTTGAAGCTGAGATGCCGCGCGGCGGCCTCGAAGGCGCGCAGCGCGTTGAGTGGGGGAAGGGCGTAGGTCATCGGGCTCCATTTTGACACTGATGGGCTGTGGCCTTGCAATAGATTTTCTTGCGCTGAACCGCAGCAATGATGCTTTGCGGAGCGGTGATGGCGCCGGATACGGTCCGACCCGCAATCCGGAGAAACCTCGTGCCCCCAGCTCACCTCGTCAGCCACAATCCCGCAACAGTCCATGCGCCTGCCGGCGGCTACTGCATGGGACTTGAATTGACGCAGTATCGCCGCCTGTTGTTCATCAGCGGCCAGGTGCCGGAGAGACTCGACGGCACCGTGCCCGAAGGTTTCGAGGCGCAGTGCGAGCAGGCCTGGCGCAATTTGATCGAGGTGCTTGCTGCCGCCGGCCTTGGCATCGCGCATCTGGTCAAGGTCACCACGTTCCTGACTGACCGCAATCAACTCGTGACCAACCGCTCCATTCGTCGCGCGATGCTGGGCGAACACCAGCCTGCGCTGACGGTCGTGATCGTCGAGACCGTCGACAGCAAATGGCTGCTGGAGATCGAGGCGATCGCCGCGGAGTGAACCAGCCGACTTTGCAATGAGCCAATCATATCGGGTGTCCCATGGCTGAGATCATCCATCCGTTTTACGAAGCGCATCGCGGTGCAATGGAGGCCGCCATGCGCGATCGGCTCGATTTGGCCGAAGCGATGTTGCGTGAGTGCGCGCAACTTTCCGAGATCGACGAGATCAGGCGCGAGGTGATGGACGAGTTCGAAATCGTGCTCATCCAAATGCCCTATGTCGGCGGCGCGGCAAGCCGCATGAGCGATTTCTTCATGCGTCTGATGGGTTTTATGGCCATCAGCCGGGTGCTGCGGCGCCACGGCGTGCCGGTGCCTGTGATCGGCGAGATCGAGCGGGAAACCTACAAGGCGCAATTGCTCACCGCGCCTGAAGCGGAGCGTCTCGCCTCAGGGCGTCAATTCATGTCGCCGGAGAACCAGGCCTTGCTGCGCGAGCAGGCGGCAAGAAGCGCGACTGAAAGCCATCAGACCGAATTTCCGGAAGATTTCGTCTACGATTTCGTCGAGCCTGATACGGGTGACAGTTTTGAGTTCGGCATCAACTACAAGGCTTGCGGCTTCTGCAAACTCGCGGCGCGCCATGGCGACAAGGACATTTTGCCGAACATCTGCGGGCTCGATTTCGTTGCCTACGCAGCGCGAGGCATCCGGCTGGAAAGGACACAGACGTTAGCGGGCGGTGCGAGCCACTGCAATTTCCGGTTCTCGCGGCTTGCGCCGGATGAGAAAGCGGAGAGCTAAGCCGCGTTCTCATGCTCCGCGATCGAGGTGAGGCTGGATTGCCCCTGCTGTCACGTCGTCATTGCGAGCGCAGCGAAGCAATCCAGAATCTTTCCGCGGCGGCAGCCTGGATTGCTTCGCTGCGCTCGCAATGACGGAGTTTGGGGAGCGACCCTGAGCCCATCCGCGCCCGCTGCCACGATGACATCCTGCTCCTGTTTTGCCCGACGAGTCAAATGCCGCCACGGTCGCAGCTACACAATTTCGGGTTTTTGTAAGTCGTTGAATTCCCTCACAGTCTCTACTGTGCATGGGGTTGTTTTCGCGCTTTTTGTTTTGAGGGGCGGCTATTCCACCGCTTTCTCCCTCAGCCGCTGCGCATAAACATTGATCACCAGCGCTGCCAGCAGGATCAGGCCGCGGATCAGGATTTTCAGGAAGCTGTCGATGTTGACGTGGTCGAGGCCGTTGTTGAGAACACCGAGAACGAAGAGACCGACGATGGTGTTGCCGATGCCGCCGCGGCCGCCGAACAGGCTGGTGCCGCCGACGACGACGGCAGCGATGGAGTCGAGCAGATAGGTGTCGAACTCGTTCTGCTGCGCGCTGCCGAAATGAGCGACACCGAGCATGCCGCCGATCCCGGAGCACACCGCCGAAATGACCATCACCGCGCCGAGGATGAGCTTGACGTTAAGGCCGGAATATTCGGCCGCCTCGCGGTTGCCGCCGACCATGTAGACGTAGCGGCCGAAGCGCGTGTAGGTCAGCACCAGATGTCCCAAGAGCAGCATGATCGCGGCGACGATGACGATCCATGGGATGCCGCCGATCGAACCCGAGCCGAGCGTGGTGATCACGCCGGGCACCTTGTAGGCGATCTGGCCGCGCACCAGCAGCGCCGAGATGCCGGCCGCGATCTGCATCATCGCTAGGGTCATGATGAAGGAGGGGATGCCGATCACGGTCAGCCCCAGCGCATTGACGAGGCCGAGCAACGCGCAGAGCAAAATGGCCAGCAGGATCGCCGCGGCGCCGGGCAGGGGAATGTTGGGAATGTTGACGTAGGATTCCTGGAGCGTGAAGTAGGCGACCGCGATGCCCGTGACGTTGGCGATGCTGGCGATCGAGAGGTCGATCTCCGCGCAGAGGATCACGAAGGTGAGGCCGACGGCGATGATGCCTGTGACGGAGACCTGCGTCAGGATGTTGCCGAGATTGTCCAGCGTCGCGAACGACGGACTGGCCAGCGCGAAGAAGCCGGACAGGAAGATCAGCGTCAGGAACGGGGCGATGTTGCGCATCTGCGAGCGCAGGAAGGGCGCAAGCCCTCGCGTCCGCTGCCCCGCCGCCAAAGCCGTGTCACTGCTTGCCATGGTGCTTCTCCGTCACGCCGCTTCCAGCAGGCGGTCCTTGCTGACCGGCTCGTTCTTGAATTCGCGCACCAATGCGCCGCGCTTGAGCACCAGGATGCGGTCGGCCAGCGACAGCACCGTTTCCGGCTCGGTCGACAGCACGATGATCGCGAGCCCCCTGGCGCGGAGATCACGGACGATGTTGATGACGTCGTTCTTGGCGCCGACATCCATGCCGCGAGTGGGCTCGCAGAGCACCAGCAGTTTTGGCGGATAGGTCAGCCATTTCGCCAGCGCGACTTTCTGTTGGTTGCCGCCGGAGAGCATGCCGAGATCGAGGCCGACCACGGGCGGCCTGATCTGGAGCTGCTCGACCTGGCGCTTTGCGATGTCGCGCTCCTGCGCCGGCTTGAGCAGCAACGCCGAGATGCGATCGAGGATGCTGATCGAGATGTTCTTGTAAACCGGCTCCTGGTGAAACAGCATCGCGCGCCGGCTCTCCGGCACCAGCGCCACCCCGGCGCGCCGCGCCGCCGCCGTGCTCGCGAAGGTCTTGGGCTTGCCCTCGACAGCGAGCGTGCCGCCGTCCGGCTTCAGCTTGCCGAACAAGATGCGCGACAGCTCCTGCTGGCCGCAGCCCATGAAGCCGTAGATGCCGAGCACTTCGCCGGCGCGCGCCTCGAAGGAGATGTCCTTCAGGCTGCGGGCCAGCGACAGCTGGTCGACCCTTAGGACAACCGAGCTGTCGCTCGGTTGGGGCAGCATCAAATCGTCGCTGTAGCTGTGCTCGAGCGCTTCGCCGCCGCGGCCGATCATGGCCTCGATCAGCGCGCCCTTGTTGGTCGCGGCACTTGCCGTCTCCGCGACCTTCCGCCCGTTGCGGAACACGGTGACCGTGTCGGACACGCGCAAGATGTCCTCGATGAAATGCGAGATGAAGACGATCGCCGTGCCTTCCTCGCGCAGGCGCCGCAGGGTCGCGAACAATCGCTCGACCTCGGGCGGAGAGAGGGCGGACGTCGGCTCGTCCAGGATGACGATGCGCGCGCCGGAGAACAGCACGCGCGCGATCTCGATCAGCTGCTGCAGCCCAATCGGGAGGTCGCCGAGCCTGCTCATCGGATCGACGTCGATGCCGAAGCGGGCGAGCTGCTCGCCGGCCTCCCGCGCCATCCGCCGCCATTGCACGAGGCCGAGGGCGTTGGTCGGCTGGTTGCCCAGAAACACGTTCTCCGCAACCGTGAGGTCGGGCGCGACGGAGAGCTCCTGGTGCACCATGGCGATGCCGGCGCTGTGGGCATCGCGGGCCGACCGGAAATGCATCTCCTGTCCGTCGATCAGGAAGCGGCCGGAGAATTCGGTGTGCACGCCGGCGATGATCTTCATCAGCGTGCTTTTTCCCGCGCCGTTCTCGCCGACGAGACCATGGATCTCGCCGGGTGAAAGCGCGAAGTCGACACCACGAAGCGCCTCGACGCCGCCGAAGCTCTTCGTGATGCCCTGCAGTTCCAGAATGGGTGAACGATCCTCTCGCATGGAGGCTCAGATCAGGAAATGATCCTGCATCCACTGCATGCCGGCGGCGTTGGCCTTGGTCACGACCGGACCGTCGGTGACGACGTTCTTCGGGATGCCCTGTCCGCTCTTTTCGCCGCCGGCCACGGCGGAGACGCCCGCAATGATGGCGCCGCCATGAATGCGGCAGGACGGATTGCGGACGGTGGCGAACATGCGGCCTTCGCTGACCGCCTGGATCGCCGGCGGCATCGCATCCACACCGCCGATCAGGATGTTGGTGCGGCCCCGCGCCTTCATGATGTTGGCGGCGGCGAGCGCCATGTCGTCATTGTGGAAGAACGCCGCGTCGATCTGCGGATACTTCGTCAGGTAGGTTTCCCAGAGACGCGCGGTCTTCGACACATCCCAGTCGGCCGGCTGGGTGTCGAGCACCTCGATCCCAGGGAATTGCTTCACGACGTTGTTGAAGCCCTTGGCGCGGCCCTGCGCGCCGGTGTGGCCGAGGGCTCCTTGCGTCATGATGATCTTGCCCTTGCCGCCCATGGCGTTGCACAGCGCCTGCGTCACCGAGGCGCCCATGAACTCGTTATCGGGGGCGAGGAAGGAGTGGACGTTGATCTGGTCGAGCGGCGCAATCAGCGTGTCCATGTCGATCACGGGCGTGCCGGCGTCGATCATCTTCTGCACCGGCTGGGTGAGCGTGCCGATGCCAAAAGCCTGGATCGCGACGAAGTCCCATTTCTGCGAGGCCATGTTGTCGATCGCCGCGCGCTGCTTCACGGCATCGAGCTGGCCGTCGAACCAGGTGACCTCGACATTGAACAGCTTGCCCCAGAATTCCGCGGCCTGCTTGCCCTGCGCGCACCAGGTCGCCTGGAGGCCCGCGTTGGAGAACGCCGCCTTCAGCGGCTTCTCGCTTCGTCCGACTTCGGCTGCAAGGGCGGGGTTTATGCCTATGCTGCCGAGGATGGCAGTCGCGGCGCCGGCGGTTGCTGCCGCCTGAAGAAGATCGCGCCTCGTCGTCGAGAAATCTTTCGTCCCGGACATCGCTCGCTCCCATACAATTCTATCTCGGCGCGTCATTGATTGCGCGACCGATGTTCGAAAGTGTCTCACAAGAGTTGGTACCACTCAATCCGCAATCAACGGCGGGGTCGCCGCGAGCCCGTGTTGGTGCAGCGCAAAGCGTCAGGCCGGGGCGCCGGCGAACGCGTCGATCTCGATGAGCAATCGGTCCCATGCCTGCGCCATGTCCGGCGACCATTCATCGCGGAGAAGATCGCGCAGCGTATCCCTGATGACGGTGAAGAAGGCGATGAACAGCTCGCGCGGCGTGCCGTAGCCATCGTGCGATACGACCTCGCATGTGATCAGCCGGAATTGCCCGCGGCGATCACCGGCGAAGTCGAGAATGGCCTCGATCGTGAGAGCCAGCATCGATCCCATCACGAGTTCGCTGCCTTGGGTGCGGAACATCGCCCGCGTTTCGGGATGCTGTTCGAACAGCCGTTGATAGACGTGTGGCGTGAGATCGGTGCAGCGCGAGGCTGCAAGTTCAAAGCTCTGTTCGATCGGATTGGGAGAAGCATTCATCGGTGCTTTAGCCCCGCAGACAAAAAAAGAGCGGGGCCCTAGCCCCGCTCGAAAATTGTGTCGACCCTATTATCCCCGATTCTAAGATTTGATCTTGATTGGCGGGGCGACGCTGCATTTTGCGCGTCAGGGGCTCCTCCCGAGACTTGGACCACCAGACTTCGACCTCGCGGCCAGCCTGAGCAAAAGGATGCTAGATCAACTTTTCTCACTTGTCATCATTTTCGGCAACGAATGTTCAAAATTCGAGCAATTGACGAAATGATCGGACGGCCGGCCGCATAAGTGTATGACAAATATAAGAAATCTGTGGATGGGCCAGGTCTCGACTGCCTCAAATCCCGGAGGTCCCCTCCCTTGGGCCGGCCGGACCACAGTTTCCGGGGAATTTTGCGCGGGACCAAGAAGGCGGCGGAACCGGGCTCGACTTGGCCATCCGCCGGTGTTTAGTTAGTAGACGAACAAACGGTTCGGCGGATGCGCGCACGGCTGCAAAAATTCCTACCTCTGGTCCTGCTTGCCCTAGTTATGCAGGTGCTGGCGCCGATTGCCGCCTGTCTGGCGGCCGGCCAGGCCGTGGCCGATCCGCTGTCCGCCGCCGTCATCTGCCACAGCGCAGGCGAGCAAGGCGGGCTGAACGATCCGGCGGGTACGCCGGTCGCACATGCCGGTACGTGTGCCCTCTGTTGCCTGGCGCAGGTGGGCGCGTCGCCCGATTCGCCGCCGCACGCCGAACTCTCCGTTCCCTTGCGCCACGCCCAGCGCGTGGTGTGGCACGCGGCGGAGGCATTCGCCGGCGCGGCCCATAAGGGTACAAACGCCCAGGCGCGCGCCCCGCCTCAATTTTCCTGACGACTCTCGTGATCGCCGCGGTCCGCCGCAGGCGATTGATGCTGTCGAATGGCCGGAGAGAAAGCCCGGCGTCAGGAATGCCCCATGTTACGTTGTCATGCCCGCCTTGGCGTGAGCGTCGTTGCCATTCAGGCCGCGCTGCTTGCGTCGTCGAGCGGAGCCTTTGCCCAAGACAGCAGCGCAGTGCTGCCGCCGATCACGGTTGAGGCGCCTCACCAGAAGCGTACGCCGGCGGTCCGACCGCCACGCAATTCTGCGCGATCGGCCCGCATCACCCGAAGCCTGCGAACGACCCCATCACCGCAGGAAACCGTGAGCGACCAGAGTGCAGGGGCTCCGGGTGCCCTGACGGTTCTGACTGCTCAACAAGCGCTGGCGGAAATTGACCAGACTCCGGGCGGCGTGGCGCTCGTCTCGGCCGATGCCTACAGGAACTCGACGCCGTCCAACACGATCAAGGATGTTCTGGATTACGTGCCCGGCGTGTACGCCCAGCCCAAATGGGGCGACGACACCCGTCTTTCGATTCGCGGATCCGGCCTGTCGCGCAATTTTCATCTGCGCGGCGTGCAGCTCTATATGGACGGCATTCCGATCAACACCGCGGATGGCTATGGCGATTTCCAGGAGATTGATCCGAGCGCCTACAAATATGTCGAAGTCTTCAAGGGCGGCAATGCGCTTCAGTTTGGCGCCAATTCGCTGGGGGGCGCGATCAACTTTGTGACCCCGACTGGCCGCGACTCGTTTCCGAACGGTGTATCCTTCGATGTCGGAGGATTCGGCTACAAACGACTTCAGGCGAACGCGGGAGGCGTCAACGGGCGGTGGGATGGTTTCGTGACCGCTTCCGCGCAGGCCGCAGACGGATTTCGCGATCACAGCTTCGGCTCGAGCAACCGTTTGAGCGGTAATGTGGGCTATCAGTTCTCCGCGGATGTCGAGACACGGTTCTACCTCAATGCCAACGAGGTGCGGCAGCGAATTCCGGGTACCGTGACCAAGACGTCCGCTTTGACCAATCCGGAAGCTGCTGCACCGGCGAATGTTGCGATGGATCAGCAGCGCAATATCGACACTGTCAGGCTCGCCAACAAAACCACCGTTCGTTTCGATGACACCAAAGTCGAATTCGGCGCCTTTGGCGTCGATCGGCATTTGATGCATCCGATTTTCCAGTGGCTGGACTACCGTTACAAGGACTACGGCGGATTCGCGAAGATCACGGATGACCGCACCATTGGCGGCTTCCGCAACAGGTTGGTCGCGGGCGTCCAGGTGCTGAACGGCAGCATCGACAACCAGCAGTTCGCCAACATCGGCGGGAGGAAGGGCGCTCTGCTTTCTTCCTCGATCGATCGGTCGGAGAACACCTCCGCCTATATCGAAGACAGCTTCTACGTCCTTCCAAATCTTGCATTGATCGGCGGCACGCAATTTCTGTACGCGACCCGTAATCGGCAGGATCGTTTCCTCAGCGACGGGGATCAATCGGGGGCGACGCGCTTTAATCTCTGGTCGCCGAAAAGCGGTCTGTTGTGGCAAATCGATCCGGCTTGGCAGGCCTTCGCCAATGTCTCGCGGAGTGCCGAGGTGCCGAGCTTCGGCGAAAGCGCGATCGGTCTCGGCATTCCGACGATCCCGTTCACCAGCATCCGCCCGCAGATTGCGACCACGTACGAAATCGGGACTCGCATGAAGCGATCTGATTATGCCTGGGAACTGACGGCCTACCGGGCCAACATTCGCGACGAATTGCAATGCCTCTATAGTGCTTTCGGCAATTGCAATGTGACCAATGCCGACCGCACCATCCATCAGGGCGTCGAGGCCGGCGCGGGCGCAGCCATCTTTCGTGACATCTTCGTCAATGGCCCGGCGCCGGACAAGATCTGGCTAAATGTCGCCTATTCCTTCAACGACTTCCGCTTCGACAAAGATCCGATCTTCGGAAACAATCGATTGCCGGGAGCCCCAACTCACTATTTGCGCACGGAGCTTCTCTACAAGCACCCTACCGGTTTCTATGTTGGACCCAACGTAGAATGGGTGCCACAGGCCTACTTCGTCGACAGCATGAACACGCTGACGACAGAGCCTTACGCCCTGTTGGGATTGAAAGCCGGATTCGACAATGGCGGCCCGATGTCTGCCTACATCGAGGGGCGCAATCTCACCAACAAGACCTACATAGCCAGCGCCAGCATCATCGATCGAGCGACGGCGACGTCAGCATTGTTTGAGCCGGGTACTGGAAGAGCAGTATACGCTGGAATGAGGTATCGATGGTGACGCTCTATGCTCGGCTCCGCGGCAGGCCCGCATTCCGAATGCCGATGCTGACGGCGGCGGAAAGTGATCGCAAGAATGCAGGGCCATTCTTGGCCCGATCAATCGAGAAAGAGGCAATCAACATGAAGAATATCGGACGAACTCTCCTTGCGATTTCAGTGTTGCTGACCGCCTGTGCCGTCGCGCAGGCCGAGGACATCAAGGCCGGCGATCTCGTCATCTCGCAACCGTGGAGCCGGGCGACGCCGGGCGGCGCCAAGGTCGCCGGCGGCTATCTCACCATCGAGAACAAGGGCACAGTGGCCGACAAGCTGGTCAGCGTTTCCGCGGATATCGCGGGGAAGGCCGAGGTTCACGAGATGGCGATGGAGAACGGCGTGATGAAGATGCGCCTGCTCGACAAGGGCCTGGTGATCGATCCCGGCAAGACGGTGAAGTTCGCCCCCGGCGGCTACCACCTCATGCTCCAGGAGCTGAAGGGCCCCTTCAAGCAGGGCGACAAGGTGCCAGTGACGCTTCAGTTCGAGAAGGCCGGCAAGGTCGCCGTTTCCCTCGACGTCCAGGGCGTCGGCGCGCAGGCGCCCGGCGACAGTGGGCACATGATGAAGAAAATGCCTGATCATTCTGGAATGAAGATGTGACGAGCATGATCTGGACCTTTGGGAGATCCAATATGTCGAAGCGAACCTGGCTGATTGTTCTGAGCGTATTTGCGGCAACGCCAGCGACTGCGCACGTCTTCCTCGAAGGCAAGCAGGCAACCGTGGGGGGATCGTACAAGGCCGTCTTCGCTGTCCCGCACGGTTGCGCCGGCTCGCCCACGGTGAAAATCCGGGTGCAGATCCCGGAAGGCGTGATCGCGGTGAAACCGATGCCGAAGGCGGGCTGGAGTGTTGACGTGGTCGAGGGCAAATATGCCAGCGAATACGACTATCACGGCAACAAGCTTTCGTCCGGCGTCAAGGAGGTGACCTGGTCCGGCGGTAAGCTGCCGGACAAGAACTATGACGAGTTCGTCATGCACACGGCCCTGACCGACACGCTCAAACCGAACACAATCCTGTACTTCCCCGTCGTCCAGGAATGCGAGACCGGCGTCAGCCGCTGGATCGAGATCCCCGCGGAGGGGGCAGGGCATTCGCACGAGGGCAAGTCACCGGCGCCGGGCGTAAAACTTCTGCCAAAACCCTGATGCGCCTGCTCGCCGCGCTGGCGACGCTGCTTCTCGTTGTCGGCTTCGCGACCGGCGCCTCGGCGCACGCGGCGCTCGTCGCGGTCGAGCCGGCGAGCGGCAGCATGCTCGCGAGCGCGCCGAAGGCGGTGGAGTTGCGCTTCAATGAGACAGTGACGCCGGGCGCGATCCGGCTGATCGACGGCGCGGGCAGGGCGCGGGATGATGTGCGCGTCAACGCATCGGGCGAGACCATCTCGGTCGCGATGCCGATGGACATGCCGCAGGGCACGGCGGTCGTCAGCTATCGCGTGATCTCGCAGGACGGCCATCCCGTTACGGGATCGGTGATCTTCTCTATCGGCACGCCGACGGGGACGCAACCTCCCGCAAACGCCGATCGCGGATTGAACGTGCTGATCTGGCTGGCGCGGGTCGGTCTCTATCTTGGCCTCTTCGTCGGCGTCGGCGGCGCGTTCTTTGCGCGCTGGGTTGCGTGGTCGATGACGGGCATAACCGTCCCGCGTGTGGCGCTCGCCATCGGTCTCCCGAGCGCGGTGGTGTCCCTTGGCGTGTTGGGGCTTGATCTCCTCGGGCTACCGTTGTCGGCTCTCGCGACGATGGCTCCCTGGAAAGTGGCATTCGGGACCAGCGCGGGCCCCGCCTTGCTCGTGGCCGTCGCTGCAATGCTGTTCGCATTGCTGGCGCTAGGCAGCGCGTGGTGCGCGCGCGCTCTGACCATTATTGCCTTCGTCGGCGTCGGCTTGTCGCTGGCAATGACCGGGCACGCCGCTACGGCACCGCCCGAACTGTTGACCCGGCCGGCAATCTTTCTCCATGGTCTTGGTGTTGCCTTCTGGATTGGAGCCCTCGCACCGCTGGTCGCCCTGTTATCGAAGCGGCCCGCCGTGGCATTGCCTGTCGTGAACCGCTTCTCTCGCCTCGCCGCGCCGGTCGTTGGTGTTCTCGCATTGACCGGCCTCGCGCTCGCCATCGTCCAGCTTGAGGATCCGTCTGCATTGGTCGAGACCCGCTACGGGCTCATCCTCTCGATCAAGCTCGCGCTGGTCCTCGTGCTGTTGGCGCTTGCCGCGCTCAACCGCTTCCGCCTGACCCCGGCGCTCGCGGGAGATCACAAGGCTGCGCCGGCCCTGAAGCGCTCGATCGTGATCGAATGCGCCATCGCGCTCGGCATCTTCGCCGTGGTCGCCGGCTGGCGCTTCACGCCGCCGCCGCGGACGATCGTTCCGGAGACCCCGCTGGCGATCCACATCCACACCGACAGGGCGATGTTTCAGATCCTGGTCTCGCCGGGTAAGGCGGGTATCGACGATTTCGTGCTGCAGCTCATCACTGGCGAGGGGGCGGTGCTGGAGGCCAAGGAGGTGACGCTGACGCTGAGCCTGCCCGAACGCGGCATCGAGCCGATGGAGCGGAACGCCTCGCTCGGGCCGGACAGCTACTGGCACGTGCGCAAGGTCGAGCTGCCCTTTGCGGGCCGCTGGCATGTGCGGATCGACGCGCTGGTGAGCGATTTCGAGAAGATCACGCTGGAGGACGAGCTTGAGGTGGCGGCGCCCTGAATCGGGCTCTTCGGCACATCACGTCGAATCTGAAGTCGACGGAAAAATGACAGGAATTCCGCTGTGTTAGCGGGTTTTCCTCATTCCCGGTCTTGTGTTTTGGCTCCCAATCCGGTTTCACTGCAAGTCATCACTGATTCCTCGAGTATTGCCATGCGGTTGTCGCGGTTCTTTCTGCCCATTCTGAAGGAAAATCCGAAAGAGGCGGAGATCGTCTCGCATCGGCTGATGCTGCGTGCCGGCATGATCCGGCAGGAGGCCGCCGGCATCTATGCCTGGCTGCCGCTCGGCTTCCGCGTCTTGAAGAAGATCGAGCAGATCGTGCGCGAGGAGCAGGACCGCTCCGGCGCGCTGGAACTGTTGATGCCGACGCTCCAGCTCGCTGACCTCTGGCGCGAGAGCGGCCGCTACGATGCCTATGGCCCCGAGATGCTGCGCATCGCCGACCGGCACAAGCGTGAGCTGCTGTATGGCCCGACCAACGAGGAAATGATCACCGAGATCTTCCGCGCCTATGTGAAGTCCTACAAGAGCCTGCCGCTGAATCTCTATCATATTCAATGGAAATTCCGCGACGAGCAGCGTCCGCGCTTCGGCGTGATGCGCGGCCGCGAGTTCCTGATGAAGGACGCCTATTCATTCGACCTCAACGAGGCCGCGGCGCGCGTCGCCTACAACAAGATGTTCGTCGCGTATTTGCGCACCTTCGCGCGGATGGGGCTGAAGGCGATCCCGATGCGCGCCGAGACCGGCCCGATCGGCGGCGATCTCAGTCATGAGTTCATTGTGCTGGCCGAGACCGGCGAATCCGGCGTGTTCATCAATCGCGACGTGCTGGACCTGCCGGTGCCGGGCGAGGACGTCGACTATGAGAGCGATTTGACGCCGATCATCAAGCAATGGACGTCGGTCTATGCGGCGACGGAAGACGTTCACGACGCCGCGCGCTTCGAGCAGGAAGTGCCCGCGGACAAGCGGGTGAACACCCGCGGTATCGAGGTCGGGCAGATCTTCTATTTCGGCACGAAGTATTCCGAGGCGATGAAGGCGCTGGTGGCAGGCCCCGACGGTGTCGACGTGCCGATCCACGGCGGCTCCTACGGCGTCGGCGTCTCGCGCCTGCTCGGCGCCATTATCGAGGCCTGCCATGACGATGCCGGCATCAAATGGCCGGAGGCCGTTGCCCCGTTCCGCGTGTCGATTCTCAACCTCAAGCAGGGCGATGCCGCGGTCGATGCGGCCTGCGAGAAGCTCTATGCGGAGCTGTCCGCCAAGTGCGTCGACGTGCTCTACGACGACACCGAACAGCGCGCCGGAGCCAAATTCGCCGCCGCCGACCTGATCGGCATTCCGTGGCAGATCATGATCGGGCCGAAAGGGCTCGCCGACGGCAAGGTCGAGCTCAAGCGGCGAAGTGACGGCGCCCGCGAGACCATGTCGCCTGCGGACGCGGTCGCAAGACTTGTGGGCTGATAAGGCTGGTCGGCTGAATATTGTTCATCGCCCGAGATCGCGGCCGCCAATCCGGCCACATTTGACCCCGAATCATGGGACTATCGAGCGATGGATGAGACCATGACCGAAACTGTTCAAACCGCGCCTTTTGCACCATTCGAGTGGATGCTGTCGGGGCGCTACCTACGGGCGCGCCGCAAGGAGGGATTCATCTCGGTCATCGCCGGGTTCTCCTTCCTCGGCATCATGCTGGGCGTGGCGACACTGATTATCGTCATGGCCGTCATGAACGGCTTCCGCAAGGAGTTGCTCGACAAGATACTCGGGCTCAACGGCCACATCCTGGTCCAGCCGCTGGAATCGCCGCTGACCGACTGGAAGGACGTCGCCGACCGCCTCAGTCAGGTCCAGGGCATTCGGCTCGCAGCGCCCGTGGTGGATGGCCAGGCGCTGGCGTCATCGCCGTGGAACGCCTCCGGCGTCCTGGTGCGCGGCATCCGCTCCGACGACCTCAACAACCTCACCTCGATCGCCAAGAACATCAAGCAGGGCTCGCTCGAGGGCTTCGATGACGGGCAGGGGGTCGCGATCGGCCGGCGCCTCGCTGACCAGCTGTCGCTGCACGCCGGCGACAGCATCACGCTGGTGGCGCCTAAGGGCGCGGTCACGCCGATGGGCACGACACCGCGCATCAAGCCGTACAAGATCGCCGCGGTGTTCGAGATCGGCATGTCCGAGTATGATCTCGGCTTCGTGTTCATGCCGCTCGCGGAGGCGCAGGCCTATTTCAACCGCAGCAACGACGTCACCTCGATCGAGGTCTTCACCACCAATCCGGATCAGATCGTCGCGTTCCGCCAGGCCGTGACGGAGGCGGCGGGCCGGCCGGTGTTTCTGGTGGACTGGCGGCAGCGCAACTCGACCTTCTTCAACGCGCTCCAGGTCGAACGCAACGTGATGTTCCTGATCCTCACCATGATCGTGCTGGTCGCCGCGCTCAACATCGTTTCCGGCCTGATCATGCTGGTGAAGGACAAGGGCAGCGACATCGCGATCCTGCGGACCATGGGGGCCTCGCAAGGCTCGATCATGCGCATCTTCCTGATCACGGGCGCCTCGATCGGCGTGGTCGGTACGATGGTCGGCTTCATCGTCGGGCTGGTGATCTGCCTGAACATCGAATCGATCAGGCAATTCCTGTCCTGGCTGACCAGCACCGAACTGTTTTCGCCAGAGCTATATTTCCTGTCGAAGCTGCCCGCCGAGATCGACATCGGCGAGACCTCGGCCGTCGTGATCATGGCGCTGACGCTGTCGTTCCTGGCGACGCTGTATCCGTCCTGGCGCGCCGCGCGCCTCGATCCCGTCGAAGCGCTGCGGTACGAGTGAGGGGCTGATGGAGCAGCAGGGGGCGGAAGATGTACCGGTCATTTATCTCCACGAGATAAAGCGACAGTACTTGCAGGGCGAGGTGCCGCTGACGATCCTCGACGGCGCCAAGCTCGCGCTGTGGGCGGGGCAGTCCGTCGCGCTGGTGGCGCCGTCAGGCTCGGGCAAGTCGACGCTGCTGCACATCGCGGGTCTGTTGGAAGCGCCTGATTCCGGCGAGGTCTACGTCAATGGCGCGCCGACCTCGCAACTGCCCGACATCGAGCGCACCCAGCTTCGCCGCACCGACATCGGCTTTGTCTACCAGTCCCACCGGCTGTTGCCGGAGTTCTCGGCGCTGGAAAACGTCATGCTGCCGCAGATGATCCGCGGCCTCAAGAAATCCGAGAGCGTCAAGCGCGCCAAGGAGATCCTTGGCTATCTCGGCCTCGGCGAGCGCATCACGCACCGTCCGTCCGAGCTGTCGGGCGGCGAGCAGCAGCGCGTTGCAATCGCGCGCGCGGTGGCCAATGCTCCGCGGGTGCTGTTTGCGGACGAGCCGACCGGCAATCTCGATCCGCACACCGCTGACCACGTCTTCCAGGCCCTGATGCAGCTCGTCAAGGCGACCAAGGTCTCGATGCTGATCGCGACCCACAACATGGAGCTCGCCGGCCGGATGGACCGCCGCGTGTCGCTGTCGAACGGCCAGGTGGTCGAGCTCGAGTAAAAACCGCGAAAACAACCCCATGCACAGTAGCCAAGTGCTTGGGCGCACTGACGAAAAAAATGGTGCTCCCGGGAGGTTCAAGGCCGGATCACCGTCAATTTGAACGGCCCGCCATTGGCTGCGGCATGGGCTACCGCCTCATTGGCGTGGTCGAGGTCGAAGGCCGTGGCCTCGTACTCCTCCAGCCTCAGCAGTCCCGCGCGCACCAGCGCGATCAGGCGGCTTGCCGCATCCGGCGGATACATCCAGACGCCGTGGATGCTGATGCAGTTGCGCATGATCCAGGGGTAGGGCAGCTCGAGGCCAGCGCCGCCGGCCATGCCGACGCCACCCATCAGCACGACGCGGCCATTGGGGCGCACCGTCATGATCGCCGCGCGCACCACATTCGTGCTCACCGAGGGCGGCATGATGTCGAGCACGCAGTCGATCGGCCCGGGCGCCGCACGCTTCATGCTCTCGCGGTCGTGATCCTCGTTGCCGGAGAGTTTGACCGGCTTCACGCGATCGCCGAAACGGCGGACGAGGTCGGCCAAGATCTTGTCGTTGCGGCCGGGCGCGACCACGCAGGCCGCGCCCATCGCGAGCGCGACGGAGACGGCTGCGCTGCCGAAATTGCCGGTGGCCCCGCTCACCAGCACGGTCTCGCCGGGCTGAAGGCTGGCGGCGAGAAAGCCGCCATAGGGCACCAGCAGCGTCCCCAGCGCGCACCATCGCGTGGCGTCCTCCGACGCGATCGTGCCAAGCCGTTTGACGTTCTCCGTCGGCACCCGCATCTGCTCGGCGAACGAGCCATGGCGAAAATGCTGTTGCAGGCGCATGGCGCCGGCACCGGGGGCAGTGAGTCCTTGCAGGGCAATGTCGGGCGCTGCGGCGTCGTCGCGCGAGCGCACCGTCGGGTCGCAGAACACCCAGTCGCCAACGCTGAGCTTGGTTGCGTCCGGGCCGATGGCGCGCACCCGGCCGATGCCGCCTGGCCCCGGGATGATCGGCAGGTCGAGGGCATAGTTGCGTGCCCCGCTGAAGACCTCGTTCATGTAGGACAGCACCCGCGTTGCGATGACGTCCACGATGACCTCGCCCGTGCCGAGCACAGGGTCCGCGGCTTCCTCAATCGCAAGCGGCGATCCAAATGATTTCAATACGGCAGCTTTCATGATCTCACCTCAAAGTGGGTTGAAGCCCATATGCGCCGCCTTTCCAGGCCCAGGAAGGCCTGGTATTATCCTAGTATTCCCCAAGCCCTCCATCGAGGCACGTCACCATGGCCGACCCACGCCGCGTCGAATTCGGCGACTTCCTCAGGTCCCGCCGCGAAAAGCTGTCGCCGAAGACGGTCGGGCTTCCCGCGGGCCGGCGGCGTCGCACGGCGGGCCTGCGCCGCGAAGAGGTGGCGCAGCTCGCCGGCATCGGCGTCGACTGGTACATCCGCCTCGAGCAGGGCCGCACCGTCAGCCCCTCGGTCACCACCGTGGATGCGCTGGCGCGAGCGTTGCGCCTCAGCAAGACCGAGCACGCCCATCTCAAGGCACTTGCGCGCGACGGCGATAGGCGCGCGTTCACGCGCGAGATCGTGCCGCCCCCCGTTCGGCGGATGATCGAGAGCCTGGCGCAGCCGGCCTATGTCACGGGGCGGCGCTGGGACGTGCTGGCCTGGAACGCGGCGGCCGAGGAGATCTTCGGGTTCGGACAATTGCCCGAGCAGGACCGCAACACGCTGCTGCTGGTCATGACGAACAAGCAGACGCGAAAATTCTACGGTGCCGGCTGGGCTGACATCGCCAAGAGCATGGTCGCGATGTTTCGCGCCACTCACGACGTCTGGGCCGGCGATCCCGCCTTTACGGAATTGCTGACGCGGCTGCGCCAGGGCAGTCCGGAATTCGTCAAATGGTGGGAGGCGCACGAGATCCGCAGCACTGCCGCGGGCCTCAAGATCATGAACCATCCGACCAAGGGCGTGCTCCGGTTCGAGCACACGAGCTTTCAGGCCAATGACGATCCGGCGCTGAAGCTCGTGATCTACACGCCGGTGTAGATTGCGGAAACATGGGGTCGAAGCTCGTCACGTATGACGGTCGATGATCTGAAGGAGCCGATCGCAGGACGCCTCGATCCTCTTGTGGGGAGATGTGGCGACGCCCAGCAACAGGCCGGATCGCGCCGAGGCCGCGGACGCATGCCATAGCGATAGGGGCGTGGGCGCCAACCCAAACGATGCTGCTTCCCTCGCGATCGCGACGTCGGAGGTTCCGTCCGGCAGTCTCAGGACCGCGGCCAATCCGGCGATCGCAACGTCCTTCGCAACGTCCTTGGCGCGTGCCTTCAAATATTTCAGCAGCGCATCGCCTTGCGCGGCATAGGCCCGCTTCGTGCGTCGAAGATGCCGCAGATAGTGGCCGTCGCGGATGAATTCGGCGGTTGCGAGCTGTACGGAGGGCCCGGGCGCCGGAGCGAGGCATGCCGCTACCTCGGCAAAACGGGATGCCAGAGAGGCGGGTGCAACGACGAAGCCCAGCCGCAAGGCAGGAGTCAGGGTCTTGCTGAACGACCCGATGTGAATCACGCGCCCGAAACGATCGAGAGAGGCGAGCGCCGGTGTGGCCCGCCCTCTCAGCTGAAGCTCGCTCAGATAGTCGTCCTCGATCACCCATACCCCTTCCTGGGCTGCCCAGTCGAGAAGACATGAACGTCTTGCCAGCGACAAGGTGGAGCCAAGCGGTGCCTGCTGTCCCGGCGTCACGACCACCAACGCAGCATCAGGAGCGTGTTTCAGGCCGTAACGGACGTCAATGCCGTCTACATCAACCGGGATCGGCCTGATCGACAACCTTGCAAGCTCAAGGCCGTGTCTTGTGAAGGGGAAGCCCGGGTCCTCCATCCAGACCTTCTTCTGCTCGAGGCCGAGAACCCGCAGTGCCAGTCCGAGGCCGCTGCTGAAGCCGCCGGTGATGATGATCTGCGACGGTGCACATTCGATACCCCGCGCCAGCGCGAGATATGCCGCAATGTCGCGCCTCAATTCCAGCTCGCCGCGGGGATCCCGATAAATGGCCGGTGCGCTGGTTTCCGCGCGCACCGCCCGCGTGCGCATCCTCGAGAAGAGCTTGGCGGGAAAGGTCTCGTGAGCGGGCACACCCATTTGGAAAACGGCCGGTCCCGCAGTGAGCTCCTGGTACATCTCCATGAACGAGCCGGGGTGGGGAGCGGCTTCCTGCCGAGGGGTAAAGGCGGGTCGATCCGCAACACGCGTTCCGGTCGCGCGCGACGCGACGATCAGTTGCGCAGAGGAAAGTTTTTCGTAGGCCGATCGCACGGTGCCGCGCGCCACGCCCAGCTGAGCCGCCAAATCCTGCCATGAGGGCAGACGAGCTCCCGGAGCCAGCACGCCGCTCTCGATGGCAGCTCCGATACCTCTGCGGATTTGTTCCGCCAATGGCGTCTTCGCAGATCGATCGAGCTCCAGCTGCAGCGGTTTGACCATGCCCCCGTGGTACACGATTTTCGTCCATTCTTGGTGCTTTTTTGTAGACCATGGCGGGGCCATTTATCGGGCAGGGAAGTACATGGCGGAAGTACATGGCGACAGCCGCCGAACAGAACCGATCATGGAGTATGAAAATGGCTAAGCGTCTCGACTACGACCGCATTGCACCCGCAGGCATGAAAGCGCTCGGCGGCGTTTACGGCTATGTCATGCAGAGCAATCTTCCTGCAACGCTCGTCACTCTGGTTTATCTGCGCATTTCGCAGATCAACAATTGCGCCTACTGCCTCGACATGCACACGCGCGATCTGCTGAAGAGCGGACAGAAGATCGAAAAGATCGCGCTGGTGCAGGCCTGGGCGGAAGGCGGTCATCTCTTCGACGAGCGGGAGCGTGCCGCCCTCGCATGGGCTGAAACGGTGACCCGTGTGGCCGAAACCGGCATCCCGGATCAAGCTTACGAGGCTGCCCGCGCCGTCTTCGAGGAGCGCGAGCTCGTCGATCTCACCATCGCGATCGGCCTGATGAATGCGTACAATCGCATGGCAATCAGCTTCCGAAATACGCCACAGGCCGCGAAAGAGATGGCAGCCTGACCCCGGTGCCAGACGGCAAGAGGGTAAACACATGCCATCGACTGCGACGGCATGTCCTGAGATATCGGCGATTCAAGGCAGGAGCTTGAAATGACCATCGCAATTTCCGGCGTGAAGATTCCCGACAGCAAGATCACACGGGAGGCCGCCGAGCTGGTGCGCCAGTACGAAAACGACATGTTGTTCAACCACTCGGTCCGCGTCTTTGTGTTCGGCGCGATCAAGGGACATCGGCAAAATCTGAAATTCGATTCCGAGCTGCTCTACATCGCGGCGCTGTTCCACGATCTCGGGCTTGTCGACCATTACCATACACAGACCAAGCGATTTGAAGTTGAGGGCGCCGATGCCGCCCGCGAATTTCTGAGGGGGCACGGCATCGACGAGCCAAAAGCCGATCTGGTTTGGGAGGCGATCGCGTTACATACGACGCCCGGAATTCCACAATACATGCGGCCGGAAATCGCTCTCACGAATGCGGGTGTGTTGGTCGACGTCGTGGGGATTGGCTATGACGAGTACTCGCCAGAGCAGCGCGACCAGGTGACCACCGCATTTCCGCGCGGTGATTTCAAGAACGAATTCCTTCAGGTACAAACCTGCTCGGCCTTGAAGAAGCCGCAGACCACGTTCGGGACTGTCAATTTCGATTACATCGAAGATCACGACCCCACATTTCACAAGCCGAACGCATGCACGCGCATCCGCAACACTCCCTGGCGGAGCTGACCTTCGGCGCGATGTTCGAGTTTCGCCACGTTGACTCATGGCGACGGTGCGGCCGGGGGCGTTACGCTGGCGTTCGGCTGCTGAATGGCCGGCCACGGGCTCTTCGGAGCCGGCGTCGCCGCCGCGCATGACGCCGCAAGCTGCGGCCACACTGACGTCAGGCCCGTCAAGTCGATGTCGAATTTCGTGATGTCCGCCTTGTCGTCGGGTAACAGCGTGGTTTCGCGGACATGGAGGGAGCGGGACGCCAGTATCGCTTTGAGCATGTCCGGATCAATGCTGCCGCGCCAGACTTCGTATTTTCCGGCCCGCAACACAGACCCTCCGGCCGCGTTGTCCGGAGCGGCGTCCGCCGTCACCAGGATGGTGGTCTTGCCGATGGCCGTCTCGTCGATCTCGCGCGCGAATGTCAACGGCACGCGCTTTCCGCTTTCGCAAGACAGACGCCATTCCATAGGTCGGAACGAAGCGCCGTTCTCCTTCTTCAGCATCGCGAACTTGCGGGCGAAGGGGCGCGCTTCCTTTTCCAGTTTCCATGTCGTTTCGGCAAGCGAACGCGTGTCGATGCCGAAACGATAGAGCTCGGCGCGCGTCAGCAGGTGCAGGTTTTCGAACTTCACCGTCCGGATCAGATCGTCTAGCTCGCGGCTGATCCCCATCGCCGCGATGAACGCAGCGCGATCACGATCGGCCCTGGCCATCCGGCGCTGCCTGTATTCCGCGACTGCCGCCGGAGGCGGATTCCCGTGAAAGGCAAGGACCAGCCTGGAATTATGGACCGCCAGCGCGGCGTCGGGGGCGACCTCGCGCGATGTCGCTCCGAGAAACAGGTAGCCGCAGGCCGAGTTGCACATCGCATGGTACGTGGTGAGTTCGGCTTCCACCTCGCCGCCGGTATTTTTGATTTTCAGGCACGCGGCGTCCACCTGCGTGCCCGCGGCGCACGCCGTCGCGATGGTCCGGCCAACCCGAGCGACCGCCTTGCGGGTGCGCAACACCGCCCGATGACATAGGACTGCTCCACGTTTCCACCCGGTGAATACAGGTAGATCGGACGCTGCGTGTCCTTGACGCCGGCGAGGAAGCGGCGAATGCGCGGCGCGGCGTCCTGGTCGATATCGCCCTCGATGGCGATCCACCGGTCGCAGCCCGGTCCGCACGCGTCGGGTGGCCCCTTGGCAAGATAGATCGTCAGCCTGGACGCAATTCCAGCCTTCTCGGCCGGCGTCCCTTCGGCATGCAATGCGCCGGGAAGCAATAGCAAGGCCAGGACAAGCAGACGACGGGCGAGCATGAAACGATGGGGGCCACGCGCGGTGAAAAGCAGACGCCGATGCTACACGACGATCCGCGCTGCCACAACTTGCGGTGGCGCGTTCGCGCGGGTCTGTCCCCGACGTCTGGATTGGCATTCGGAGGCCAAATGGCGCAGGCAGAACGGCGTCTCCCAGGGGACGGTGACGACGGGAACCTAAACGCCATCATGCGGTTATCGCGCAGACAATTTGCGCGACCCGGCTGCATCACTCAAAGGGTCAGGCGGGCTCACCGGTCGAAGCGAACAGCAGTGGGACGATCAGGCAGCTAGCTCCTCGTGGAGCTAGGAAGTGGCAGGGGAAGACCAATGACGACAGCGACCGGGATCCGCTCGGCCGATCGCAATTCCGTCTTAGCCACACTCGGCGACTACATCCGAGAGATCAGCAATCCCGACGATCTCGCCTATGCCGCGGCGGAGCTGCTCGGCCGCAGCCTCAACGTCAGCCGGGCGGGCTATGGCACGGTCGACACCTCAGCCGAGACCATCACCATTGTCCGCGACTGGAACGCACCGGGCATCCTGAGCCTCGCAGGCGTGCTGCGCTTCCGCGACTATGGCAGCTACATCGAAGATCTCAAGCGGGGCGAGACCGTCATCTGTGCCGATGCGGAAAAAGACCCTCGCGTCGGCGATCGTGCCGAGGCACTCGAGGCGATCTCTGCGCGCGCGCTCGTCAACATGCCGATCTCGGAGCCCGATGGGGTCGTGGCGCTGCTGTATTTGAATAATGCCGGGCCGCGCGAATGGAGCCCCGAAGAGCTGGAGCTTATTCGCGATGTTGCCGAGCGTACGCGCACGGCCGTCGAGCGCCGGCGTGCGGAGACGGCTGTGCGGGAGAACGAAGCCCGGCTGCTTTTCCTGGACGCACTCAACAAGGAGACGGCCAGGACCCGCGATGCCGACGGCGTGATGGCGGTGACGACCAGGATGCTTGGCGAGCATCTCGACGTATCGAGCTGTGCCTATGCTGATATGGATCCCGACCAGGACGGCTTCACCATACGCGGGGATTGGGCGGCGCCGGGCGCGGTGCATATCCTTGGTCACTACAGCCTGGCTGACTTCGGGAAGAAGGCGGTGCGAGAGCTCGGCGCCGGCAGGCCCCTGATCATCAATGACAATTTGAAGGAGCTTGCGCCTGAGGAAGCCGCCACTTTCCAGAACATCGGGATCGGTTCGACGATTTGCATGCCCTTGGTCAAAGAAGGGCAACTCACCGCCTTGATGGCGATCCATCACCGGGGCCCGCACCAGTGGACGCCGCGCGAACTCGCCTTGCTCACCGAAGTGACCGAACGGTCGTGGGCCCACATCGAGCGCGTCCGATCGGAACAGGCGGCGCGGGAGGCCGCCGAACGACTGACGCTTGCAAACAAGGCGGCTGGTATCGGCACCTGGGACTACGACCCGGTCAACAACGTTCTTCGATGGGATAGCCGCTGCAAGGAGGTATTCGGTTTATCGCCCGACGCTGAAGTCAGCTATGAAGGGGCGTTCCTGAAGGGCCTTCATCCCGAGGACAGGCAGCGCGCCCACGAGGCCGTCTCCGCGGCGCTGACGCCGCACGCGCCGGCAAACTACAACATGGAATACCGGACCATTGGCATCGAGGATGGGGTCGAACGCTGGATCGCCGCGACCGGTCAAGCCATCTTTGCCAACGGCCAGGCTGTTCGGTTCATCGGAACGGTTCTGGATATCACCGAGCAAAAGAAAACCGAGCGTCATCTCAGAATACTCAATGATACCGGGGCCTCGGTCTCTCGCGAACGCGACCTCGACAAGATCGTCCAGATCGTGACGGATGCCGGCGTCGGACTCACCGGTGCTCAATTCGGCGCCTTTTTCTACAACGTTCTGGCGCCGGATGGCGGCAGCTACATGCTGTATTCGCTGTCTGGTGCGCCGCGATCCGCGTTTGAAAACTTTCCGATGCCGCGTAACACAGCCGTCTTTGGCCCGACCTTCGAGGGCTCCGGCGTGGTGAGGTCCGACGATATCCTGCGGGACCCCCGCTATGGCAAGAACGCGCCGCGGAAAGGCATGCCCGAGGGCCATCTTCCGGTCCGATCCTACCTTGCGGTCCCTGTGATCTCGCGCACCGGCGAAGTTTTCGGCGGACTTTTCTTCGGTCACGCTGAGACGGGTAAATTCCAAGCCGAGCATGAGTCCGCGTTGCTTGGTATTGCGGGCCATGCCGCCACCGCTATCGACAACGCCCAGCTCTTGACCCGGCTCGAGGCGCTCAATGCCGGATTGGAGCAACGCGTTGCCGACGAAATCGCCGAGCGCATGAAAGCCGAAGAGCAATTGCGGCAATCCCAGAAGATGGAAGCCGTCGGGCAATTGACCGGCGGCATTGCCCACGACTTCAACAATATGCTGGCCGTGATTCTCGGCAGCCTGAATCTTGCCAAGCGGCGGCTCGGCAGGGGAGAGGTCAGCATAGACCGCTTCATCGAGGGCGCCATCGACGGTGCAAATCGCGCAGCCACGTTGACGCAGAGGCTGCTCGCGTTCTCGCGCCAACAGCCGCTCGCGCCTGAGGTCGTGGACATCAACAAGATGGTCGGCGGGATGAGTGAGCTGCTCGAGCGATCGCTGGGCGAGCTAATCCGCCTCGAGACGGTGCTGGCGGCTGGCCTCTGGCGGGTCAAGGCAGACCCGGCCCAGCTGGAAAGCGCGATGATCAATCTCGCGGTCAATGCGCGCGACGCCATGCCAAAAGGGGGCAGGCTGACGATAGAAACCAGCAACGCCTCGATAGACCGAAAATATGCTCGCGAGTATGCACTCGCACCCGGGCAGTACGTTCTCGTGGCCGTGACGGACAACGGCACGGGAATTCCGGCCGATGTGCTGGGCAAGGTGTTCGATCCGTTTTTCACGACCAAGGTCGTGGGAAAGGGCACCGGCCTCGGCCTCAGTCAGGTCTACGGTTTCGTGCGGCAGTCGGGCGGCCATGTCAAAATTTACTCGGAAGTCGATGTTGGCACGACCGTGAAGATCTACCTTCCACGCTTCGCCGGCGAGGAGGCGGGCTCAGCTCTGTCGCAGGAGGAGATACCCGCCGGTGCAAGCCATCAGAACGAAATCATTCTCGTTGTGGAAGACGACGAGCGCGTCCGCAGCATGTCGTCCGAAAGCCTGCGCGAACTTGGCTACACCGTCATCGAGGCAGCCAGCGCCAAAGAGGCGATCAGGACGATTGAAAATGGTTTCGTTCCAGATCTGCTGTTCACGGATGTCGTCATGCCCGACATGACCGGCGCCGAGCTGGCGGCCGAGCTGTCGAGACGATACCCGGCGCTGAAAGTGCTGTTCACCACCGGCTACACGCGCAATGCAATCGTTCACAATGGCGTGCTCGATGCCGGCAAGCATCTGCTTCCCAAGCCCTTCGCTATCGAAGACCTGGCTGCCAAAGTCCGCACCTTGCTCGACGAGATCTGAACGCGTTTTGGAAACGATCTCTTCCGTTTGCAAGCTGCCTTCACAAGGGCTATGTCCCGGCTTTCGGAAGAGCATGACATGACAATCTCGGATGACAACGACCTCGCGCGCCTGAAGGAGATAGGGCGCATCGTCGCCAATACCCTGGAGGCAATGGGGAAGGCGCTCGAGCCGGGCATGTCCACCTCCGAGCTCGACCAGATCGGGCGAACGCTGCTGGAGGCCGCCGGTGCACGTTCGGCTCCGGAGCTGGCCTACGACTTTCCGGGCGCAACCTGCATCAGCGTGAACGAGGAGATCGCTCATGGGATCCCCGGCGATCGGCGGATCGCGCGCGGGGACCTCGTGAACATCGACGTGTCAGCCGAGAAGAACGGCTTCTTTGCGGATACCGGAGCCTCATTCGCCGTTCCACCCGCAACGCGAGCGGTCGAACGTCTTTGCAGAGATGGGCGGCGCGCGATGTGGACGGGCCTGCAGCAGGTCGGAGCCGGCAAGCCGATCGCCGGTATCGGTCAGGCCATCGGGACTTTTGCGCGGAGGAACGGTTACAGCCTGGTCAGGAACCTTGCCAGTCACGGCGTCGGCCTGTCGCTCCACGAGGAGCCGACGGAGATCGCAACGTGGCCCGACCGCTCCGAACGCCGCATCATGAGCGAAGGCCTCGTGTTCACCGTCGAGCCGTTCTTGTCCCTTGGCGCGGAATGGGCAGAGGATGGCGATGATCCATGGACGCTCTACAGCAGCCCCGAGGCGCCGACCGTTCAATACGAGCACACCGTGATCGCCACGCGAAGCGGACCGTTGATCGTTACGATGGCTGGTTAAGGAGGCGTCCTTAAGCCACCGGATCTCGGGCAGCATCCGAACGGGTTCGATCATCCCGAGCCAGCGGCGGCGCCGGTCTCGCCGACCAGATTGCCGAGCGTGGCGTCGGAAGCTCAACGCAAGGCGGGCCGCATATCAAAGTCCCGATTTAATAGACGCGCCGCGAGTGGCGAGGGGGCTTCTTCTGCGCAAAATACGGGTTCGCCACGCACGTCGCTGACCGACCGACGGCTAAAAATCTGCATTGCTCGAGCGAGGTGTAGCGGCAATCGAAGTAGCCGACGGGACCGTAGATCTGCATGCAGACCGGATAGCTCGGATCGTAGGTCTGCGCGTGCGCAGGCGCGCCGGTGATCAGCAGGCCGATCGCGGGGAGCGTGATGCGAGCGCGACGCATCTCAGCGCGGCAAATAGTAACCTGGCGCGCGCGGCCTGTTCTGATACGCGTAGCGATCGTCGCTCTGGCCTGCGAAATACGGGTTCGCGATGCAGGTGAGGGCGCGGCCCGACGAACTCGCCTGGCACTGCGCGTAAGTGTCGAACGTGCAATTGCTCAGCCCCGGCCATTCATCGCCGGTAAGGCAGAAGGCATGGTGGGTTCCGAACGCGCGCGCAGGCACGCTTGCGCTAAGCGTGAGCCCAAATGAGGCGAGGGCGAGCGAAAATGTGGCGACAATGGGGAGGGAAATTCGTCTGCGCATTCGATTCTCCAATCACGCGAACGTGCCTGCGACGTTGTCACGCGCGCGTGCTGCAGATGTCGTGTAGTCGACAATGGAACTCATGAAAACACGTGTTTCAAAGGGTTCCCGCGCAAGCTGGTAAATCTTCATTAATGAAGCGCGATCCTTTAGCGCGAACTGTGGCGTCGAGGTTACAGCAATTCTGTCGAGCGCTGCTATGACGACGCCACGGCCCGGGGGCCTAACGACGAAACTGGAACGGGAATCAAATGAACAAGAATCTGTTGCTTGCTGCTGTGAGCCTTGTCGCGCTCGGCGCGACCGCACCGGCGGTGGCTGCTGACCTCGCTGCGCGGCCTTACACCAAGGCGCCGGCGATGGTCGCCGCGATCTACGACTGGAGCGGCTTCTACATCGGCGTCAACGGCGGCGGCGGTTCCGCCCATTCGACTTGGGATCTCGTCGGCGGTGGCCGCGAGGGTTCGCACGATGCGACCGGCGGCACGGTCGGCGGCCAGATCGGCTACCGCATGCAGTCGGGCCAGTGGGTGTTCGGCATCGAAGGTCAGGGCAACTGGGCTGACTTCTCGGGCGACAACGTCAGCGCGCTGTTCGCGACGCGCAACCGCTCCAAGATCGACTCGTTCGGTCTGATCACCGGTCAGATCGGCTACGCCTGGAACAACGTCCTCCTTTACGCCAAGGGCGGTGCGGCTGTCGCCGGCAGCAAGTATGAAGTCTCGACCCTTGGCGGCGCGCTGCTGTCCTCGAACGATCAGACCCGTTGGGGTGGCACGATCGGTGCCGGCCTCGAGTACGGTTTCGCCCCGAACTGGTCGGTTGGCGTCGAGTACAACCACATCTTCCTGCAGGACAAGAACGTCACGTTCGCAGGCTTGGTTGGCACCGATCGCATCCGCCAAGACGTCGACATGGGCCTCGTTCGCTTGAACTACAAGTTCGGCGGCCCGAGCCTCGGCCGTTACTGAGTAAAAGACTGCTATCGATCGCTCGACTTCGAGCGGTTGGCGAAAGCCCCGGCCATCGGCCGGGGCTTTTTTGTTGCCTAAATTCAGCGGGTTAACCATTCTGTTTGGAGATGGTCGAGATGGCTTGACTCCTGAGAACGAAATGAGAACAATGTTCTTCATGCGTTCTCACCATGGAGTAAGCCATGTTCAGGATTTTCGTTGAAGAGGCCGCCGCGTTGGCGTCGATCGCGCTGTTTGTCGGGATGATTGCGATCTGGGCCCAGGTGCTCCCGCAGCTCTAGGCGCGGGCCTAGGTTGGGGAAAAGCAGGACGACGCGGCCGATCGGCCGCTCCGGCGTGGACTCTGGCACCATGACGCCCCACCATTATGAGGCGAGTCGGCCGGGCGAGTGCAGGATGCCTCCGGTGCCGGTGACCGCTCCATCTCATCTGCAAGAGGCCGTCACGCGACCATGCCGAGCGCCGGATTTGTCCACCTTCACGTTCACTCGGCCTATTCGCTGCTCAAGGGCTCGATCAAGATCGCCAAGCTCGCCGAGCTAGCGAAGAAAGACCATCAGCCGGCGCTGGCGTTGACCGACACCGACAACATGTTCGGTGCGCTGGAGTTCTCCGACAAGATGGCAGGCTCCGGTATCCAGCCGATCGTGGGCTGCGAGATCGCGATCGAGTTCGGCGACCAGGATCCCAATGCGCGCAACGTGCTGCTGCCCTCGCGCGTGGTGCTGCTGGCCGCGCAGGAGCGCGGCTATCGCAGCCTGATGCGGCTGAACTCGCGCGCGTTCCTGGAGACGCCCGACACTCATGCTCCCCACATCAAGTTCGACTGGCTCGAAGGCGAGACCGAAGGTCTGATCGCGCTGACGGGCGGTCCGGACGGACCGATCTCGCTGGCGCTTGCCGGCGGTTATACCGAGCTCGCGGCGGCGCGCTGCGAGCGTCTGGCCAGCCTGTTCGGAGACCGTCTCTACATCGAATTGCAGCGCCACAACATCGAGAAGGAGCGGCGGGTCGAAAGCAGCCTGATTGACATCGCCTACACCAAGGGCCTGCCGCTGGTTGCGACCAACGAGCCGTATTTCGCCACGACCGACGATTATGAAGCCCATGACGCGCTGCTCTGCATCGCCGGCGGGCGGCTGATCGCGGAGACCGAGCGCGAGCAGCTCACGCCCGATCACCGCTTCAAGACCCGCGCCGAGATGGCGGTGCTGTTCGCCGACATTCCGGAGGCGCTGGCCTCGACGGTGGAGATCGCCGAGCGCTGCTCGTTCCGGCCGATGACGCGCAAGCCGATCCTGCCGTTCTTCACGGTCGGCGCTGCCGCAAGCTCCGATGCCGCCGCAGTCGAGGCGGCCGAATTGAAGCGGCAGGCGGAGGAGGGGCTCGCCAACCGCCTGCGCGTGCACGGCCTCTCGCAAGGCACGACGGAAGAAGATTACAACGCGCGGCTTGCGTTCGAGCTCGACGTCATCATGCGCATGAAATACGCGGGCTACTTTCTGATCGTCTCCGACTTCATCAAATGGGCAAAGGGCCAGGGCATCCCGGTCGGGCCGGGCCGCGGCTCCGGCGCAGGCTCGCTGGTGGCGTGGGCGCTGACTATCACCGACCTCGACCCGATCAAGTTCGGCCTGCTGTTCGAGCGCTTCCTCAATCCGGAACGCGTCTCGATGCCGGACTTCGACATCGACTTCTGCCAGGATCGCCGCGGCGAGGTGATCAGGTACGTCCAGGAGCGCTACGGTCGCGACCAGGTCGCGCAGATCATCACCTTCGGGACGCTGCAGGCGCGCGGCGTGCTGCGCGACGTCGGCCGCGTGCTGCAGATGCCCTATGGCCAGGTCGACAAGCTCACAAAACTCGTGCCGCAGAATCCGGCCACGCCGGTGACGCTGGCCGCCGCGATCGAGAGCGAGCCAAAACTCCAGGCGTTCCGCGACGAGGATCCGGTGGTGGCGCGCGCGTTCGACATCGCGCAGCGCCTCGAAGGCCTGACCCGTCACGCCTCGACGCATGCGGCCGGCATCGTGATCGGCGATCGCCCGCTGAGCGAACTCGTGCCGATGTATCGCGATCCCAAATCCGACATGCCGGTGACCCAGTTCAACATGAAATGGGTCGAGCCCGCGGGCCTCGTGAAGTTCGACTTCCTCGGCCTGAAAACGCTGACCGTACTCGACGTCGCGTGCAAACTGCTCAAGCCGCGCAACATCCACGTCGATCTCGCGACGCTGCCGATCGACGATGCCGAAAGCTACCAGATGCTGGCGCGCGGCGAGGTGGTCGGCGTGTTCCAGGTTGAAAGCCAGGGCATGCGGCGCGCGCTGGTCGACATGCGCCCCGACCGTTTCGAGGACATCATCGCGCTGGTCGCGCTCTATCGACCGGGTCCGATGGCGAACATCCCGACCTATTGCGCGCGCAAGCACGGCGACGAGGAGCCGGAATATCTCCACCCCGTGCTGGAGCCGATTCTCAAGGAGACCTTCGGCGTCATCATCTACCAGGAACAGGTGATGCAGATCGCGCAGGTGATGTCGGGCTATTCGCTCGGCGACGCCGACCTGCTGCGCCGCGCCATGGGCAAGAAGATCCGCGCCGAGATGGAGAAGCAGCGCGAGATCTTCGTCGCAGGCGCAGTGAAGAACGGCGTGCCGAAGGGGCAGGCCGATACCATCTTCGAGCTGCTGGCGAAATTCGCCGACTACGGCTTCAACAAGAGCCACGCGGCGGCCTATGCGCTTGTGTCCTACCACACCGCCTACATGAAGGCGCATTACCCGGTGGAGTTCATCGCCGCGTCGATGACGCTTGATCTCAACAATACCGACAAGCTGTCCGAATTCCGCGCCGAGGCGCAGCGCCTCGGCATCAAGGTCGAACCGCCCAACGTCAACCGTTCCGGCGCGACTTTCGAAGTCGGCGACAAGACCATCTACTACGCGCTCGCGGCGTTGAAGGGCGTCGGTATTGCGGCCGTCGAGCAGATCATCGCGGAGCGGACCAAAAACGGCTTGTTCACCTCGCTCGCCGACTTTGCCGCGCGGGTGTCGCCGCGCGCGATCAACAAGCGCATCATCGAAAGCCTCGCCGCGGCGGGCGCCTTCGACACGCTGGAGCCGAACAGGGCGCGGGTCTTCGCCGGCGCCGACTCGATTCTCGCCGCATGCCAGCGGGCGAACGAAGCTGCAACCGTCGGCCAGAACGACATGTTCGGCAGCTCGGCCGACGCGCCGACCATCATGCTGCCGCAGATCGAGCCCTGGTTGCCGGCCGAGCGGCTGCGCCGCGAATATGACGCGATCGGCTTCTTCCTGTCGGGACATCCGCTCGACGATTACGCCACCGTGCTGAAGCGGCTGCGCGTGCAGTCCTGGGCCGAGTTCTCCCGCGCGGTGAAGACCGGCGCCACCGCCGGCAAGGTCGCGGCCACCGTGGTGTCGCGCATGGAGCGGCGGACCAAGACCGGCAACAAGATGGGCATCATGGGGCTCTCTGATCCCACGGGTCACTTTGAGGCGGTGCTGTTCTCCGAAGGCCTCGCGCAATATCGCGACGTCCTGGAACCGGGCGCCGCGGTGCTGCTCCAGCTCGGCGCCGAGCTCCAGGGCGAGGACGTCCGCGCGCGCGTGCTGCACGCCGAGCCGCTGGACGAGGCCGCGGCCAAGACGCAGAAGGGCCTGCGCATCTTCGTGCGCGACACCAAGCCGCTGGAATCGATCGCCAAGCGTCTCGCCGGCCCCGACATGGCGAACGGCGCCGCGCCGAAGGTCGGCAGTCCGGGCATCGCGCCCCGCTCCAACGGCGACGGCGAGGTCTCGCTGGTCATGATGCTCGACCTCGAAACCGAGGTCGAGATGAAGCTGCCCGGCCGCTTCAAGGTCTCGCCGCAGATCGCCGGCGCCATCAAGGCGGTCGCCGGTGTGGTGGACGTGCAGCAGCTCTAGCAACGCGCACGGTGTTGCAGGCGGCTGCATGTCTTGCGCGGGACATGCGGCGGCCCTGTTGCAACCTTTCGCTGTTTTCGGTTAGCATGCACTCGGGGAAAATCTGAGGGCGTGATGCTATTGCGTGGGCTGGTATTGCTCGTGGCTGCGGCACTGCTGTGCGGCTGTGAGACGGCGAGGAGCGGGCTCGGATATTCGGAGACGGTACGAAAGCTGGGTCCGCCGAAAGCCGGGCAGGCCCGTGTCGTCGTGTTTCGCGAGAAAGGCTTCGGCGGCATCGGCGATCCGGACTGGGAATTTTCCCTCGACGGTACGCCGATCAAGGGCCTGAAGACCGGGACATATGTCTATGTCGATCGCCCGGCAGGCCAGCACCAGTTCGTAGCAGAGGAGGCGGCGCTCGGCGTCACGCGCGTGGACTTTTCGGCTCAGTCCGGCCAGACCGTGTTCTTCGTAGCGCGCGTCAGTCAGCGCAAGAGCGCCATGATCGCGAATGCGAGCACGGGGGTGCTGGGCTGGGGTCTCACCCTTGCGATGACGTCCGGCTATAAAAATCAGGGGCCGCTGGATTTCCTGCCCTTGGATGAATCGGCCGCCAGGACGACGATCGCAGAGCTTCGGTTGGCAGAATAGCCTCCGCGCGAAATTCGAGCTCCGCCCGCACCGTCATTTGTGGTGTCGTCACAGCGTTGCGGCTATGATCGCCGTGAGGCCGTTCGTCCATCGCGCCGGGAGGGAACGTGACATGTGCGACAAGTGCAATGAATCCCCACATGAGAGGATCGCGCCGTCGCGACGATCCGCGATGTTGTTGGGTGCCTCGGCGCTCGGCCTCGCCCTGACCGGCAGAGCCTTCGCCAAAGAGACCAAGGCGCCGCCCAAGCCGCAGAACGTGCTGTCGCCCGACGCATCATTGAAGCGCCTGACGGAAGGCAATGCCCGCTATGTCGAAGGCGTGTCGCGGCGGCACGATTTCAAGCACGAGCGCGAGGCGTTGGTCGGCGGACAGAATCCGTTCGCGGCCGTACTGAGCTGTGCCGATTCGCGCATCGCGCCGGAATATGCCTTCGACACTGGCCGCGGCGATCTGTTCGTTTGCCGCGTCGCCGGAAATTTTGCCGGCACCGAAACCATCGCCAGCATGGAATACGCGGTGGCCGTGCTGAATGCGCCGCTGATCCTCGTGCTCGGCCATGACGCTTGCGGCGCGGTCGATGCGACGCTGAAGGCGATCAAGGACAACAAGCCGCCGCCGGGCCATATTCCATCGCTGGTCGATGCGATCACGCCTGCAGCGAAGGCTGCGATGCAGCAGGGTGGGGACGTCCTCGACAGGGCGATCCGGCAGAACGTCATCGACAACGTCGCGAAGCTGAAGTCGGCAGCGCCGATCCTCAATGCGGCCGTGGAGCAGGGCAAGCTGAAGGTCGTCGGCGGCATCTATCGGCTCACGACGGGAACGGTCGACCTGATCGCGCAGGTCTGACGAGACGAACCGGCTCGCGCCGGTTCGTTGTCGCGAGGCTGACGCAGGCGCCCTGGCGTTGGTGCCGGGCGCCATGCCGCCGCCTCAATCCAAGCCTTCGTTATTTGGAAGCCTTTCGTTCAAGTGTCATTCAGCTCGCCACGCGTCTGATGCGTGGCGGCATCTCAACAACAAAAACGGGCAAGCAAGTCATGCGTGGGACGCTCCGAGCCTTCATTTGCCTTCTCCTGCCAATCGCGGTCCTTGCCGCGGGCGCGCCGGATCCGGCGCGTGCACAGCAGCAGGAAAAGCGTATGGCGCTCGTGGTCGGCAACGGCGCCTATGCCAAGTCGCCGCTGGCGACGACGGCAAACGATGCCGGCCTGATCGCGCAGACGCTGCAGGCGGCGGGCTTCGACGTCGTCGGCGCCCGCGATCTCGACGGCGACACGCTGCGCAAGAGCTTTCGCGATTTCATCCAGAAGGCGCAGGCCTCCGGACCGGACACCGTCGCGATGGTCTACCTCGCCGGCTATGGCGTGCAACTTGCCGGTGAGAACTACTTCATCCCGGTCGATTCCAACATCACCCGCGACACCGACATTCCGACCGAAGGCCTGCGCATCGGCGACTATCTCCGCCAGCTCGCCTCCGTTCCGCTCAAGGCCAACATCGTCGTGCTCGACGCTGCGCGGGCGCAGCCCTTCGTGGAGGGCGGCCAGCAGATCGCGAGCGGACTTGCGCTGGTCGAGCCCGACGCCAACATGCTGATCGCGTTCAACGCCGCGCCCGGCACGGTGGCGCCCGAGGAGCCTGGACCTTACGGCATCTATGCGCAGTCGCTGGCGGAGATGATCCGCACCGGCGGCCTACCGCTGCCTGAGGTGTTCGACCGCGTTCGCCTGCGCGTCAACGAGGCCAGCAAGGGCGCGCAAGTGCCCTGGAACGAGCAGAAGATATCGGCGCAATTCTCGTTCTTCGAGCGCGGACCTGACGCGCCGCCGCCTGAGGCCGCACCCGACCAAGTCGCCGCGATGCGCAACAAGCCGATCCGCGATCTCGGCGTGCAGGATGCCTATGCCGCCGCGCTCACGCGCGACACGCTGCCGGCCTACGAAGAGTTTCTCTCCGCCTATCCCGGCGACCCGCTGTCGAAGCGCGTGATGGTGATCGTCGCGGCGCGCCGCGAGGCCATCACCTGGCGGCGGACCTATCGGACCGACACGCCGGAGGCCTATTGGTCGTATCTGCGTCGCTATCCGCGCGGTCCGCATGCGGCGGATGCGCGCCGGCGCTTGGCGATTCTCACCGCGCCGGCCGAGCCGCCGCCGAGCTTCGCGATGATCGACTACGACGTGCCGCCACCGCCGCCGGAGGAGGTGGTCTATGTCGAGCGTCCCGTGCTGTATTTCAGCGATCCGGATTTTGGCTTTGCGCCGCCACCGCCGCCGCCGGTCTATTATCTGCCACCGCCGCCGCCGGATTTCGTCGTGCTGTCGCCGCCGATGCCGGTGGTCGGCCTGTTCGTGCTGCCGCAGCCGATGTTCGTGCCAATTCCTGTGTTCGTCAGGCCGCCGGTCTATGTCGCACCGCCCCCGAACAACATCATCTATCAGAACATCCATAACAGGACGGTCATCAACACGGTGATCAACCAGCCGCCGGCACCGCCGGCGGGTGCGGGTGCCGGAGCGGGCAATCTCGCGCCAGCCATTGCCGGGCGCACCAATCCGGCTGGTCCCGCCATGCCGCAGGCGGTCGTGCAGCGCGCCGCCCTGATTCAGCAGGGCAAGGCGCCGATGCCGCCGAGCGCGACGATGCAGCCGACGGCGAGGCCAGGAATGCCTCCGGCCAGGCCGGCCAATGCCGCACCGACCGGTACGCCACCTACGACTCCACCTGCCAGTCCGCTTGCCACGCCACCGGCCAAGCTGCCCCAAGCCAACACCCTGCCGGTTCCCGGCACCCATGGCGGTTCACCTGTACCGCCAGCGGGAGCCGGGCCACTGCCGGGCGGCAGACCCGGGCTGCCCACGGCCACTGCTCCCGGCACACCGCCGCCGACCCATCCGGGAGGGCCTGCGGGAGCGCCGACGACTGCTGCTCCCGGCACCACGCCGCCGGGTCATCCCGGTGCGCCGACCGCCGCCGCGCCGGCGACTGCGCCCACGGCGACAAACCCGGCCGCTGTGCCCGGCCAACCGCCGAAGCCGCCGGTGGCCCAAGCCCCGCCCGGGACCGGGACCGGGCCTGGGGACCATGGCAAGTCCGCGACCCGCGAGCCGGCTGGTTCGCCGCCTGCTGCCCGCACGCCTCCTGGCGCAGTTGGACGACCGGTCACGCCGCCGCCCTCGGCGGCGCGGGAGCCGATCAGGCCGCAGCATCAGCCGACCGCAGCTCCCGCCCAGGCTGCCCGGCCGTCGGCGCCACCACCGCGGCCTCAGGCCGTGGCGCGGCCGGCGCCTCCGCCTCCGCCGCGTGTTGCGCCGCCGCCACCGCCACGGGCGGCTCCACCCGTGGCGGTTGCTCGACCGGCGCCGCCGCCAATGGCGCGGCCCGCGCCGCCGGTCGCCCGGCCGGCGCCACCTCCGCCGCCCCGGATGGCCGTCGCGCCACCGCCGCCGCCGCGCCCGGCAGCACCTCCACCGCGTCCTCCGGCTCCGCCGCCGGCGGCAAAGAAGTGCCCGCCGAACCAGCCCAGATGCTAGGCAGGGGCTAGGCCGGAGCGATCTTTACGTAAGGGGGCCTCTTGCGGGCGAAAGCCGCCCCGAAAGGCCCTTATTTCCTTGCTTCTGGCCGAAATCGCGCTATACACCGCGCCATCTCACACGGAAGCATGGCTCACAAGGCCGTCCGGTGGCAGCCGGGGCGACAACGCTCTGTCCTGCTCACACGCTTCCGGAGGAACCAACCGGAGAATTAGAACGATGGCACTACCCGATTTCACTATGCGTCAGCTCCTCGAAGCCGGCGTGCACTTTGGTCACCAGTCTCACCGCTGGAATCCGAAAATGGCGCCGTTCATTTTCGGCGCCCGCAACAACATCCACATCGTCGACCTCGCGCAGACCGTGCCGTTGCTGCACAACGCCTTGCAGGCGGTCAGCGACACCGTCGCCAAGGGCGGCCGCATCCTGTTCGTCGGCACCAAGCGCCAGGCGCAGGACGGCGTTGCCGACGCGGCCAAGCGCTGCGCTCAGTACTTCGTCAATTCGCGCTGGCTCGGCGGCACGCTGACCAACTGGAAGACGATCTCGGGCTCGATCAAGCGCCTGCGTCATCTCGACGACGTGCTCGCCGGCGGCGATGCCTCCTCCTACACCAAGAAGGAGCGCCTGACGCTTCAGCGCGAGCGCGACAAGCTCGACCGCTCGCTCGGCGGCATCAAGGACATGGGCGGTCTGCCCGACCTGATCTTCGTGATCGACACCAACAAGGAAGACATCGCGATCCAGGAAGCCCAGCGGCTCAACATTCCGGTCGCGGCGATCGTCGACACCAATTCGGATCCGAAGGGCATCACTTATGTGGTGCCGGGAAATGACGACGCCGGCCGCGCGATTGCGCTCTATTGCGATCTGATCGCGCGCGCAGCGATTGACGGCATTTCACGCGCCCAAGGCGATTCCGGAATCGACGTCGGTGCTTCGGTTCGGCCGGTCGCAGAAGAGCTGCCCGCCACGAGCGGCTTCCAAGGCCTTGCCGGCCCGCGCGGCACGTCCGACGACCTCAAGAAGCTCCCGGGCGTGTCGGGCGCGATCGAGAAGAAGTTCAACGATCTCGGCATCTTCCACTTCTGGCAGCTGGCTGAGCTCGATCACGATACCGCGCACAAGATCGGCGAAGAAGTCGGCCTGCCGAGCCGCGCGGACGCCTGGGTGGCCAAGGCCAAGGCGCTGACCGCGGAAGCGGAATAGTCAAAAAGAGCGATGGGTTGGCCGGACAAGCTCCGGCCACCATTTCAGTTGACGCGAATTCCTGAGATGGACCGCGGCGAGGCGATCTGGCCGCGCCGCGGCAAACCGGCAGGCAAAAAGGATTTTGAACGATGGCAACGATCACAGCTGCGATGGTCAAGGACCTGCGCGAGTCGACCGGCGCAGGCATGATGGACTGCAAGGCCGCGCTGACCGAAAACGACGGCAACATGGAAGCGGCGCAGGATTGGCTGCGCAAGAAGGGCCTGTCGAAGGCCGCCAAGAAGTCGGGCCGCGTCGCCGCCGAGGGTCTGATCGGCGCGCTCACCAAGGGCAACAAGGGCGTCGTGGTCGAAGTCAATTCCGAGACTGACTTCGTCGCGCGCAACGGCCAGTTCCAGGGCCTCGTCAAGATGATCGCCCAGGTCGCATTCAACACCGGCGCCGATGTCGACAAGATCAAGGCCGCCAAGGTCGGCGACGTCACGATCGAAACTGCGATCAATGACGCAATCGCCACCATCGGCGAGAACATGACGCTGCGCCGCGCAGCTTCGCTCGAGGTCAGCCAGGGCGTGGTGTCGAGCTACGTCCATGGCGCGGTGGTCGAGGGCGCCGGCAAGATGGGCGTGATCGTGGCACTGGAATCCCCCGGCAAGGCCGACGAGCTCGCAACGCTTGGCCGCCAGATCGCGATGCATGTCGCGGCCGCCAACCCCCTGGCGCTGGATCCGTCCGGTCTCGATCCGGCGGTCGTCAAGCGCGAGAAGGACGTGCTCGCCGACAAATATCGCCAGCAGGGCAAGCCCGAGAACGTGATCGAGAAGATCGTCGAGTCCGGCCTGAAGACCTATTACAAGGAAGTTTGCCTGCTCGAGCAGGCCTTCATCCACGACACCGGGAAGTCGGTGGCGCAGGCGGTGAAGGAAGCCGAAGGCAAGGTCGGCGGCGCGGTGAAAATCGCGGGCTTTGTGCGCTATGCTCTCGGTGAGGGAATCGAGAAGCAGGAAAGCGACTTCGCGGCCGAGGTCGCGGCGGCCAGCGGCAAGAAGTAAGCGCCGGAACGTTCCTTCCGGCGTGCCGCCGGAAGCGGCGCCCGGACAAGGAAAGTGCTCATGACTGATCCGGTCTATCGTCGCGTCGTGATCAAGCTGTCCGGCGAATATCTCGCGGGACCGCAGGGTTTTGGCATCGATCAACCGACCATCGACCGGGTCGCCGACGATCTGATCGCCGCTCGCCACCTCGGCACCGAAGTCGCCGTCGTCATCGGCGGGGGCAATCTCTTTCGCGGCGTCGAGGTCTCCTCGCGCGGCGTGTCGCGCCCGACCGGTGACACCATGGGCATGCTCGCGACGATGATGAACTGCCTCGCGCTCGAGGCCACGATCGAGCGCAAGGGCACGCCTGCGCGCACGCTGTCGGCCTTCGTCATGCCCGAGATTTCCGAGCTGTTCACCCGCACCGCGGCACATAAATACCTCGCCGAGGGCCGGATCGTGCTGCTCGGCGGCGGAACCGGTAATCCGTTCTTCACCACGGACACGACCGCGGTGCTGCGCGCAGCCGAGATCGGCGCCCAGGCGGTTCTGAAGGCGACCAATGTCGACGGTGTCTACTCGGCCGACCCGAAGAAAGACCCGACGGCGACGCGATTCGACCGTCTGACGCATTCGCAGGCGATCGAGGGCGGCTACAAGGTGATGGATGCGACCGCCTTCGCGCTTGCCCGCGAGACGTCGCTGCCTATCATCGTGTTCTCGATCGCGGAGCCGGGCTCGATCGGTGCTGTACTGCGTGGCGGCGGCCACGGAACCATTGTCGCCGGCTGACGGCTTGTCGTTGCACCCTCAGAGAAGGGGTGCGGAGAGGTCGCCGGGATTTTGAAGGAGAAACGTGATGGCCACGGACAATTTCGATCTCAACGAAGTCAAGCGCCGCATGCAGGGCGCGATCCAGTCGCTCAAGCACGAGCTTGGCGGCCTGCGCACCGGTCGCGCCTCCGCCTCGATGCTCGATCCGGTGCAGGTCGACGCCTATGGCAGCCACATGCCGCTGAACCAGCTCGCCACCGTCAGCGTGCCGGAGCCGCGCCTGATTTCGGTGCAGGTCTGGGACAAGTCGATGGTCAAGGCGGTGGAGAAGGCGATCGTCGATTCCAATCTCGGCCTGTCGCCGGCGACTGAAGGCCAGGTTCTGCGCCTGCGCATCCCCGAACTCAATGAGGAGCGTCGCAAGGAGCTCGTCAAGGTCGCGCACAAATACGCGGAAGCCGCCAAGGTCGCTGCGCGCCACGTCCGCCGCGACGGTCTCGACGTTCTCAAGAAGCTCGAGAAGAATCACGAGATGTCCGAGGACGATCAGAAGCGCCACGCCGACGAGGTGCAGAAGGCGACCGACGGCACGATCTCCGAGATCGACCAGTTGCTGGCCGCCAAGGAAAAAGAAATCCTCACCGTCTAAAGCACGATGGATCGCGCTCTAGGTTATTGTTCGCGCATGATTTACGGAAAACCGCTTCGCACTTTGCGCTAACGCGGCCCTTCGGGTCCGGATCATGCTTTAAGGCAGCCTCATGTCCAACGCCGCCGCGCCCGCAACGGAAGGACCAGAACGGTCCGATGCGCCTGCGCATGTCGCCATCATCATGGATGGCAACGGACGTTGGGCGGCCGCGCGCGGCTTGCCACGGGCGGAGGGCCATCGCCGCGGCGTGGAGGCCCTGCGTCGCGTGGTTCGGGCGTCGCATGAACTTGGCATCCGCTATCTCACCATCTTCTCCTTCAGCTCGGAAAACTGGTCGCGTCCGGCGAGCGAGATCGGCGATCTGTTCGGCCTGTTGCGCCGCTTCATCCGCAACGATCTGGCGAGCTTGCATCGCGACGGCGTCAAGGTACGCATCATCGGCGAGCGGGATGGGCTGGAGGGCGACATCTGCGCACTTCTCAATGAGGCGGAGGAACTGACGCGCGATAACACGCGCCTCACGCTCGTCGTCGCATTCAATTACGGCTCCCGGCAGGAGATCGCGAAGGCGGCGCAGAAGCTCGCGCGCGAAGTCGCCGAGGGCCGGCGCAATCCTGACACGATCGATGCCGAGACACTGGGGGCGCATCTCGACGCGCCCGACATTCCCGATCCCGATCTCATCATCCGCACCAGTGGCGAGCAGCGCCTGTCCAACTTCCTGATGTGGCAGGCCGCCTATAGCGAGCTTGTCTTCGTGCCGATTCACTGGCCCGATTTCGACAAGGCGGCGCTGGAAGGCGCAATCGCCGAATTCGCCAGGCGCGAGCGCCGTTTCGGCGGCCTGGTCGCGAAAACCGCCTCGTGAGCGAGCCCAACTCCGCACCGGCCGGCTCTCAGCCTGCCCCGAGCAATCTCGTGATGCGAATCCTCGCGGCGCTGGTGCTGGCGCCGCTCGCCATTGCGCTCGCTTATGCCGGCGGCTGGCTGTGGGCGCTTCTCGTCACCCTGGTGTCGATCGGACTGTTCGCGGAATGGCTGATGGTGGTTGGCGCAGGCTCGACCGCGCTGACCGGGGCGGGGACGATCGTCATCGCCACGATGGGCTTGTGCGTTGCCTTCGGCGCGCTGAAGACCGCAATCATCACCGGCCTGATTGGCGGGGCGGTCGTGACGGTGATCGCGCGGGGCAAGTTCGTCTGGGCGGCCTCCGGATTTGCCTATGCGTCGGCGGCGCTACTCGCCTCGATCCTGCTGCGGAAGGATTTCGTGAACGGCTTCGCCGCGCTGATGTTCGTGCTGCTCGTGGTGTGGGCGACCGATATCGGCGGCTATTTCGCCGGCCGCGGCATCGGCGGACCGAAGCTGTGGCCGCGCGTGAGCCCGAAGAAGACCTGGTCAGGGGCGCTCGGCGGCTTTGCCGCGAGCCTTTTGGTCGCGGTCGCCTTTGCCGCTTGCGGGGTTGGAAAGATAGTTCCATTGCTGCTCGTCAGCGCGGTCCTCTCAATCGTGTCGGCCTGCGGCGATCTGTTCGAATCCGCGGTCAAGCGGCGCTTCGACGTCAAGGATTCCAGTCACTTAATTCCGGGCCACGGCGGGCTATTGGACCGTCTGGACGGTTTTGTCGCCGCCATCCTGGTGGCATGGATTATCGGCTTCCTCCGCCATGGTGTGCATAGCGCCGGAAGCGGTCTTATGGTTTGGTGAAGATATGAGCGCGGTTCCATTGCGTAACAACAAGGCTGCGGCATCGAGCGTCCGCAGCGTCACGGTTCTCGGCGCCACCGGCTCGATCGGCGACAGCACGATGGATCTGCTGCGCGCCTCTCCCGAGCGCTACCGTGTCGAGGCGCTAACGGCGAACAGCAATGTCGAGGCGCTGGCAAAGCTCGCGAAGGAGTTTTCCGCGCGCTTCGTTGCGATCGCCGACACCTCCAAGTTTGCCGAACTCAGGGCTGCGCTCGCGGGCACCGGCACCGAATGCGGCGCCGGTGAAAGCGCGGTGATCGAGGCCGGCGCGCGTCCGGCCGATTGGGTGATGGCCGCCGTGAGTGGCGCGGCCGGGCTGAAGCCGGCACTGGCGGCGGTCGATCGCGGCGCGCATGTCGCGCTCGCCAACAAGGAATGTCTCGTCTGCGCTGGTGATTTCTTCATGCAGCGCGCGGCGAAAGCGGGCGCCTGCATCCTGCCTGCGGATTCCGAGCACAATGCGCTGTTCCAGGCGCTCGCCTCGGGCAATCGCGACGAGCTCGTCCGTGTCATCATCACGGCCTCCGGCGGCCCCTTCCGCACCTGGAAGCCTGCCGACATCGAGCAGGCGACACTCGCGCAAGCCCTGAAGCATCCGAACTGGAGCATGGGCCAGAAGATCACGATCGATTCCGCCTCGATGATGAACAAGGGGCTCGAGGTGATCGAGGCCTCCTATCTGTTCGCGCTCTCGCCCGACGAGATCGACGTCCTCGTTCATCCGCAGTCGATCATCCACGGCATGGTTGAGTTCTCCGATTGCTCGGTCGTGGCCCAGCTCGGCTCACCCGACATGCGCACGCCGATCGCGCATTGCCTCGGCTGGCCCGACCGTATCAAGGGTCCGGCCGCCAAGCTCGATCTGGCCAAGATCGGCCAGTTGACCTTCGAGGCGCCAGATTTCGAGCGCTTCCCCGGGCTGCGCCTGGCCTTCGATTCTCTCCGGACCGGGAAGGGGGCGACCACGGTCTACAACGCCGCCAACGAGGTCGCGGTCGCCGCCTTCATCGCCGGCAAGATCCGGTTCGGGGCGATTGCCAGGCTGGTGGAGGAGACGCTGGATGACTGGGTCCGCAGCGGGAACCAGGCGCCGCTGACGTCAGCGGACGATGCAATCGCTGTTGACCATGTTGCGCGAAATAGGGCTGCCGCCCTATTGCCTCAAATTGCCTTAAAGGCATCCTAGATGGTTCGGGGCCAGCGCCTTGCGGCACTGGATGAGGGAATTCGATGATCGACTTTTTCGTCCATAGTTTCAATACGTTGAGCCATGGGCTCCTTGGGTACGCGGTTCCCTTCCTGTTCGTCCTGACCATCGTCGTGTTCTTCCATGAGCTCGGCCATTTCCTGGTCGCGCGCTGGGCAGGCGTTCGCGTGTTAACTTTTTCGCTCGGTTTCGGACCTGAGCTGGTCGGTTTCAACGACCGCCATGGCACCCGCTGGAAGATCTCGGCGATCCCGCTCGGCGGCTACGTCAAGTTCTTCGGCGACGAGAGCGAGGCTTCGACGCCGTCGTCCGAGAAGCTTGCGGCCATGACGGCCGAGGAGCGCGCCGGCAGCTTCCATCACAAGAAGGTCGGCCCGCGCGCCGCCATCGTTGCCGCCGGACCGATCGCCAATTTCATCCTGGGCGCGCTGATCTTCGCCGGCATGGCGCTGTATTACGGCAAGCCGAGCACGATTGCGCGCGTCGACGGTGTCGTCGCCGATGGCGCTGCGGCGGCAGCCGGCTTCAAGATCGGCGACGTCGTCGTCCAGATCGACGGCAAGCCGATCGAAAGCTTTGCCGACATGCAGCGCATGGTTGCGATGAATGCTGGTTCGCCGCTTGCCTTCCAGGTCAAGCGCGACGGTTCCATCGTGTCGCTGACCGCGACGCCGGCGCTGCTCGAGCGCAAGGATCCCTTCGGCAACAGCCACCGTCTCGGCGTGCTCGGCGTCGAACACAAGTCTCAGGCCGGGGAGGCCTCGACGTCGCCGGTCGGCGTCGGCGAAGCGCTCAAGATCGGGGTGGAGCAGGTCTGGTTCATCATCACCAGCACCTTCAAGTTCCTGGGCTCGTTGTTCGTCGGGAACGGCAATCCGAACGAGGTCAGCGGCGTGCTCGGCATTGCCAAGATGTCGGGGCAGGCGGCCAGCGCCGGGTTCCAGTTCGTGATCAACCTCTGCGCGGTGCTGTCGGTGTCGATCGGCCTGCTGAATCTGTTCCCGATCCCACTGCTCGATGGCGGTCACCTTATGTTCTATGCGGCGGAGGTCGCCCGTGGTCGGCCCCTGTCCGAGCGGACCCAGGAGATGGGGTTCCGAATCGGGCTTGGCTTGGTGCTGATGTTGATGGTGTTTGCGACCTATAACGACATCCTGCGAATGGCCGCATCCTGATAGGGGCTTTTTTGTGGCGTTGCCCGGGCGTTGCTCTTGGGCAACGTCTTGGAATGAAAATGAAATTACGGCGCGCTCGACCGTTTGCGGCGTCGGTGAAATTGTCTACAAGCGGCTTGAACTTGGGGAATCTCCAGACCGGCGTTGGGGTTGGGTCTGGTACGGAATGATAAGGGCGCGTTGCGCAATGAAGTTTGGACTGCGACTCCGGGGGGGCTTGCTCGCAACCCTGATCATGTTCGGCGCGCCGGTGCTTGCCCCGGTTGGGGCTGCCTTTGTGTCTTCGTCTGCGCTTGCTCAGACCGTGCAGTCGATTTCCGTCGAAGGAAATCGCCGGGTCGAGGTGGAGACGATCCGCTCCTACTTCAAGCCGGGTCCCGGCGGTCGCCTGGATCAGGGTGCCATCGACGATGGCCTCAAGGCGTTGATCGAGACCGGCCTGTTCCAGGACGTCAGGATCAACCGCGGGGCCGGTGGCCAGATCGTCGTCTCCGTGGTGGAAAACCCGGTGATCGGCCGCATTGCCTTCGAGGGCAACAAGAAGATCAAGGACGAGCAGCTCACCGGTGAAGTCCAGTCCAAGGCGCGCGGCACCTTCTCCCGCGCCATGGTGCAGTCCGACACCCTGCGAATCGCAGAAATCTATCGCCGCTCCGGCCGTTACGACGTTCGCGTCACGCCTGAAATCATCGAGCAGCCGAACAACCGCGTCGATCTCGTCTTCACGGTCGAGGAGGGCGCCAAGACCGGCGTCAAGTCGATCGAGTTCGTCGGCAACAACGCGTACTCGTCCTACCGCCTGCGCGACGTCATCAAGACGCACGAATCCAACCTGCTGAGCTTCCTCGCCAGCAGCGACATCTACGATCCCGATCGGGTCGAGGCCGACCGCGACCTGATCCGCCGCTTCTATCTCAAGAACGGTTTCGCCGACGTCCAGGTCGTCGCCGCGCTCACCGAATACGATCCGGAGAAGAAGGGTTTCAACGTTACCTTCAAGATCGAGGAGGGCTCGCAATACCGGGTCGGCTCGATCGACTTCCGCTCCAGCATTCCCAACTTCGATCCCACCTCGATGCGCAACTATTCGCGCGTCAATGTCGGCTCGCTCTACAACGTCGAATCGGTCGAGAAGTCGGTCGAGGAGATGCAGATCGAGGCCTCGCGTCGCGGTTACGCCTTCGCCGTGGTCCGTCCCGGCGGCGACCGCAATTTCGAGGCGCACACCGTGTCGGTCGTGTTCAACATCGACGAGGGTCCGCGCACCTATATCGAGCGCATCAATCTTCGCGGCAACACCCGTACGCGCGACTACGTGATCCGTCGCGAGTTCGACGTCTCCGAGGGCGATGCCTACAACCGCGCGCTGGTCGACCGTGCCGAGCGCCGCTTGAAGAACCTCGACTATTTCAAGAGCGTGAAGATCACGACGGAGCCCGGCTCGTCGAGCGACCGCGTGATCCTGCTCGTGGACATGGAAGAGAAATCGACCGGCGACTTCTCGGTCTCGGGTGGTTATTCCACCACCGACGGCGCGCTGGCCGAAGTCTCGGTTTCCGAACGCAATTTGCTCGGCCGCGGCCTGTTCGCCAAGGCGGCGGTGACCTACGGCCAGTATGCCCGCGGCTACTCGCTGTCGTTCGTCGAACCCTATCTGCTCGACTACCGGGTCGCGCTGGGTCTCGACCTCTATCAGCGTGAGCAGAGGTCCAACAGCTACATCTCCTACGGCACCAAGACGCTCGGCTTCTCGCCGCGCCTCGGTTTCTCCCTGCGTGAAGATCTGTCGCTGCAGGTGCGCTACTCGATCTACCGGCAGGAAATCACGCTGCCGTCGTACCTCGCGAACTGTAACAACAACCAGTTCCTTGCCGACGGTGTCACTCCGAATCCGGCATTCAATCCAAGCCCGGCTTTCTCCGCGGCGAGTGGTATTCCTCTGGCTCCCTCGACCAACGGCCTCGGCTGCTACAGCGACGGCGAGGCCTCGCTGCCGGTCCGCAAGGAGCTTGCCAACGGCAAGACCCTGACCTCGGCGCTCGGCTACACGCTGACCTACAACACGCTCGACAACAACAAGAACCCCACCGACGGTCTGCTGGTCGATTTCCGGCAGGACTTCGCCGGCGTCGGCGGCGACGTCTCCTATCTGAAGACTGTGGTTGACGCGAAGTACTACACTCCGCTGGTCTCCGATATCGTCGGTCTCGTTCGCCTCCAGGGCGGCATGCTGAACAAGATGGGCAGCGATCTGCGCATGCTCGATCATTTCCAGATGGGCCCGAACCTCGTCCGCGGCTTTGCCCCGAACGGCATCGGACCGCGCGATTTGAACCCCTTCGGTACGCAGGACGCGCTTGGCGGCACCAAGTATTGGGGTGCTTCGCTCGAATTGCAGATGCCGTTCTGGTTCCTGCCGAAGGAAGTGGGTCTGAAGGGCGCCGTCTACGCCGACGCCGGCGGACTGTTCGACTATCAGGGACCGACGACGTGGTCGGTGACCAACGAACTGACCACGACCAAGAATTCGAGCTGCACGCCGTCGACCGTCAATCCCGCTTCGGCTGGAACCTGCACCGGCCTGGTGTATGACAATGGCAATGCGGTCCGGTCGTCGGTCGGCGTCGGCTTGATCTGGGCCTCGCCGTTCGGTCCGCTGCGCTTCGACTACGCGGTGCCGCTGACCAAGGGCAAGAACGACCGTACGCAGGAGTTCCGGTTCGGCGGCGGCACCTCGTTCTAATTCGAACAGCACGGCACGATCCGGACCACCGGAGCCGGTTTCCGAAAGGGATCGTGCCAATCCAGGAGATGAGGCATGATGCGGCTTGGCCGCTTCATGCCGAAGCCGGACCGCGACGGGGTGGAATGGCGCAGCCGACCTTCTTCACACAGCCGCCCGCCTCAGCGCTGGCTGACATCGCCACGCTGACCAAGGCGGAGCTGGTCGATCCCGCCAGGGGCGGCCAAATCATCAGGGGTCTTGCTTCGCTCGACGAAGCCGGCCCGATGCACCTGACGTTCTTCGACAATCTCAAATATGCCGATGAGCTCAAGGCGACCAAGGCCGGTGCTTGCCTGGTGAGCCCACGCTTCGAGGCGCGGGTGCCCGCGCATGTCGCCGTGCTGCGGGCGCCACAGCCGTTTCGCGCCTTCGTCAGGATCGCGCGGGAGTGGCATGGCGACGCGCTCCGGCCGCAATCCTGGACCGGCAACGACGGCATCGCGCCGTCGGCGATCATCGACCCCACGGCCAGGCTTGAGGACGGCGTGATCGTCGATGCCTTAGCCGTGATCGGCCCTGACGTGGAGATCGGCAGCGGCACGGTGATCGGTGTGGGGGCCGTGATCGGCCCCGGCGTCAAGATCGGCCGGGATTGCAATGTCGGCGCACGCACCGCCATCCAGTGCGCGCTGATCGGCAACGACGTGCTGATCCACCCCGGCTGCTCGATCGGCCAGGACGGCTACGGCTTCATCTTCTTCGGCCCCGAGGGCCATCTGAAGGTGCCCCAGACCGGGCGCGTGCTGATCCAAAACAATGTGGAAGTCGGCGCCGGCACCACGATTGATCGCGGGTCCTTGCGCGACACGGTAATTGGGGAGGGGACCAAAATCGACAATCAGGTCCAGATCGGCCACAATGTGACCATTGGCCGGCACTGCCTGCTGGCAGCCCAGATCGGTCTTGCCGGTAGCCTCACCCTCGGCGACAACGTGGCGCTTGGAGCGAAGGTGGGCATCAACAATCACGTCAAGATCGGGGATGGAGCTCAGGTGACTGCCATGAGCGGCGTCAAGGACGACGTTCCTCCCAACGGACGTTGGGGTGGTTTTTTCGCCAAGCCGACCAGGCAGTGGTTCAAGGAAATTTTGGCTGTCGAGCGCTTGGCGCGCGACAGCAAGGCCGATCCGAAGCAGGAGGAACGGGAGTGACGGACGAAGCACCGGTCAGGTTCGAGCTTGTGGACATCAACATGATCCTGCAAACCCTCCCGCACCGTTTTCCGATGCTGCTGATCGATCGCGTGATCAACATCCGCACCGATTACAGCGGCATCGGCATCAAGAATGTCACCTTCAACGAACCGCCGTTCCAGGGCCACTTTCCCGATCGCCCGGTCTATCCCGGCGTCATGATGATCGAAGCGATGGCGCAGACCGCGGGTGTGATCGGCATCAAGTCGGTCGAAGGCACCGAGAAGCCGCGCGCGGTCTATTTCCTCACCATCGACAAGTGCAAGTTCCGCAAGCCTGTGCTGCCCGGCGATACCATCGAATACCACATGCGCTCGATCGGCCGCCGCAAGGCCATGTGGTGGTTTCACGGCGACGCCAAGGTCAACGGCCAGGTGGTTGCGGAGGCCGACGTCGGCGCCATGCTGACCGACTGAGCGGGATCAACTTCTCTGGATGCGCTCGCGCGCAGGACACGCGTACCGGCCGCCGCTGACCTCGCGCTTAATGCTCTGGTTGAAGAACTGGCCCATGGACGGTGCGCCCAGCAGGCGCTGGACCGTATCGACCGGCACGCCGCAATAGCGGTCATACACGCCGCCCACAGCCACGATGAGGGCCTGCTGCGCACGGTCGTAACAGACCCGCTGAAGCACCGTGCTGCGGCTGATGTCGCGGCATTCGAACGTCGCGAGGTCGATGGGGCGGTGTTCGGCGGTCTCGATCGTCTCGGAGACGATCGGCGCGGCGGCGAGCTGTGCGAGGAGAAGTGCCAGGGCCCTGACCACGATACCTGAAGCTCCGCGTGAACTTGTTGATGACCCGGGAAGGCTGCCTCATCCGGCACTTGAAACACGGAGAGATCATACGTCACTGGACAGATCGGGCATAGTCGCGCTAACCAGCGGAAAACCGAGCGACTTCAACACCTAATCAGACCTTCTTGATGAGTCAGATTGCTTGATGAGTAAGATTGACCCCACCGCACGGATCGCGGACGGCGCCGTGATCGGCGAGGGCACCGAGATCGGCCCCTTCTGCATCATCGGCCCGCATGTCGCGATCGGCAATAACTGCAAGCTGATCGGACAGGTCACCGTCATCGGCCACACCTCGATCGGAGATGGCTGCGTGATCTCGCCGTTCGCGGTGCTGGGCGGGGCGCCCCAGGATCTCAGCTACAAGGGCGAGCCCACGAAGCTTGAGATCGGCTCGGGCTGCACCATCCGCGAAGGTGCGACCATGAATGTCGGCACCATCAAGGGCGGTGGCCTGACGCGCGTCGGCAACGACGGCTATTTCATGAACAACAGTCATGTCGGGCATGACTGCATGGTCGGCAACAACGTGATCTTCGCAACCTCAGCGACGCTCGGCGGCCATTGCGAGATCGGTGACGCCGTCTATATCGGCGGCCTGTCCGCAGTGCATCAGTTCACCCGCATCGGCCCCTATGTGATGGTTGGCGGTGTCTGCGGCGTGCGCGACGACGTCATCCCGTATGGGCTGGTCAACGGCCAATATGCGGTGCTCGAAGGCCTCAACCTGATCGGCATGAAGCGGCGCAAGTTCACCAAGCAGCGGCTTGTGACCGTGCGCGCGTTCTACCAGAAACTCTTCCATGGCCCCGCTACCTTTGCCGAACGCCTGGAGGCGGCGCGGCCGCTCGCCGGTGGAGATCCGGCGATCGGCGAAATCCTCGACTTCATCGGCAAGGGCAAGCGCCCGCTCTGTCTTCCCGCCATCGCGAAGTGATGATGGAATGGCCCCGGGCATGACATCGGCGGCTTCGGAAATTTCATCGCCGGTCGGCGTCGTCGCTGGCGGCGGCGCGATGCCGTTCGCGGTTGCCGACTCGCTCGCCGCCCGCGGCATCACGCCGGTGTTGTTTCCCCTTCGGGGAGCCTGCGATCCCGCGCGGGTAGAGAAATTCCGTCATCGCTGGATCTCGGTCGGCCAGCTCGGCCGCGCCATGCGGCTGTTTCGCGAGGAGGGCTGCCGCGACCTGATTTTCATCGGCACGCTGGTGCGACCTTCGCTCTCGGAGGTCCGGGTCGACTTCACGACGCTTCGGCTGCTCGGCAATGTCATCCGCGCCTTCCGCGGCGGCGACGATCATTTGTTGTCCGGCGTCGGGCGCATTCTCGAGCAGGGCGGCTTTCGGATGGTCGGCATCAAGGATGTCGCGCCCGATCTGCTGATGCCCGAGGGCTGCATCAGCCGCGCCTGGCCGAGCGACACCGGCAAGACCGACATCGAGCGCGGACGCGCGGTGCTGACCGCCCTCGGTCCGTTCGACATCGGCCAGGCCGCGGTCGTGATCGACGGCCATGTGGTGGCGGTCGAGGATATCGAGGGCACCGATGCACTGCTCGCGCGCGTGGCACGGCTGCGCGAAGAGGGCCGCATCCGCGCCGCCACCGGGCGGGGCGTGCTGGTGAAGGTCCCAAAGAGCGGGCAGGATCTGCGCTTCGACCTGCCGACGATCGGCCCGCGCACCCTCGAGGGCGTCGCCGCCGCAGGGCTGGCCGGGATCGCCGTCGTTGCCGGCAACACCATCGCCGCCGAGCCGCAGGCAATGATCGCACTCGCCGACGCAAAATATCTCTTCGTCATCGGCCTGCCGGCGTGATGCAGGGTCGCGATCCCAAGCGCAAGATCTTCCTGATCGCCACGGAGGAATCCGGCGACCGGCTCGGCAGCGCCTTGATGAAGGTGCTGCGCCAGCGCCTCGGCGACGGCGTGCAGTTCGTGGGCGTCGGCGGCCACACCATGGCGCGCCAGGGGCTCGAGACGCTGTTTCCGATCGAGCAGCTCTCGATCGTCGGCTTCGCCGCGGTCGTGCAGCAATTGCCGAAGATCCTGCGGCTGATCCGCGAGACCGCGGAGGCCGTGACCGAAGCCGCGCCGGACGCGCTCGTCATCATCGACAGCCCCGATTTCACCCACCGTGTCGCCCGCCGCGTGCGGACGCGCAATCCGGCGATCCCGATCGTCGACTACGTCTCGCCACAGCTCTGGGCCTGGCGGCCGGGACGGGCGCGGACCATGCTCGGCTATGTCGACCATGTGCTCGGCCTGTTGCCATTCGAGCCGGAGGAATACCGCAAGCTCGGCGGGCCGCCATGCAGCTATGTCGGCCATCCCCTGATCGAGCAATTGCCCTCGCTGCGGCCGAACGCGGAGGAGCAGGCGCGCCGCGACGGCGAGCCGCCGGTCTTGCTGGTGTTGCCCGGCAGCCGCCGCAGCGAGATCAGGCACCATCTCGACGTGTTCGGCGCGACGCTCGGCCGATTGCAGACCGAAGGCCGCGCGTTCGAGCTGATGCTGCCGACCATGCCGCATCTCGAAACCACCATCCGCGAAGGCATCGCGAACTGGCCGGTCAAGCCTCAAATCGTGGTCGGCGAGAACGAGAAGCGCGCTGCCTTCCGCATCGCGCGCGCGGCACTGGCAAAATCCGGCACGGTGACGCTGGAGCTCGCGCTATCGGGCATTCCGATGGTGACGGCCTATCGCGTCGGCGCGATCGAAGCCTTCATCCTGCGCCGCGCGATCCGTGTCTCCTCGGTGATCCTCGCCAATCTCGTGATCGGCAAGGATGTCATCCCGGAGTTCCTGCAGGAAGACTGCACGCCGGAGAAGCTGGCGGCCGCGCTCTCGGAGCTTCTGACCGATTCACCGCTGCGCCGGCAGCAGGTGGAAGCATTCGCCCAGCTCGATGCGATCATGTCGACCGGCAACAGATCGCCGAGCGTGCTCGCAGCTGACATCGTGCTGGCGACGATGCGCAAGGGTAGGCGGGCAGGCTTGGACGTGTACTCATAAACGTTGGCTTGCCAGCGCAAAGCGGAAGCCTCCTAACCTTGGGCGTGATCGGCGGTTTGTGACCCAGAGCAGACCTCGCGTCGATTTGCATCTCTCATCGTCTCGGTAAGACTGCCAACATCCTCGGTCCACCAAACAACCACGGCAAACCGGGATGTCAGGTGCATGTCAGGATCTGCGCGCAATATCTTGTGCGCTCGCCTAGGTGCGGCCTCCTGATTGGATTTACCTAAAGGGACGCATGCGTCTTGCTCTAAAAATGTTCAGATTTCTTGTCGCGATCTTGCTTCTTGGGATTTTAGGGTTCGCTGGCTGGCTGACCTTCAGCCCACCCAATGGACTAGTGTCCGCCTCGGCTTATGCGGCAAAAATGGTTTGCTCGAATGTGTTCATTGCCGAACGTGATGCGGATGCGGTGATCAAAACCGACCTCGCGTTAACACATCCACGCATTGTCGAACGTCTGAAGATCAACGTCGACACCGCCAACCAGCGTGTCGAGGCGGCATATCGAGGCCTGTTCCCCAAACGCTACGCCCAATATGAGGAAGGACGTGGTTGTACGCTGGTGTCTAAGGACGAAGTCCCCGACCGTGCCGAGCCGCCCTCACTGCCCGGAAAGCCTAGTGCGCTCTGGCCGGTCGGCGAGAGTGCTCAATTGTCTGACGACAAACACTTACTGGCGACGCTGAACGATCCGGCTCTCCAGGGGCCGGGCATGCGCGCGATCGTCGTGGTCCAGGACGGGCGCATCATCGGAGAAACCTACGGCGAAGGCTTCAACGCTTCGACGCCCCTCCAGGGCTGGTCGATGACGAAGACCGTGAACGCCGCCTTGGCCGGCATGGCGATCAGGGACGGAAAGCTTTCGCTGGACCGAAAAAATCTGTTTCCGCAGTGGACTGGCGACGCGCGCGCGGACATCTCGGTGGCCGATTTGATGGCCATGACAAGCGGATTGAAATGGAGCGAGGACGGTGACTCTCCCGACCCCGACGGGTTAGAAAATCTCGCACATGATGCGGCGGCTTTCGCGCGGGACCGTCCGCTTGTCGCCCCGCCTGGGACGCAGTTCAACTATTCCGGGGGTTCGTCTGTCCTGTTGGCCCGGGTCTGGCAGAACGCGGTTGGAGCGGACGCGCGAGCGTATCCGCAGGAGCGATTGTTCAAGCCTTTGGGCATGACCAGCGCTGTTCTTGAGGCTGACCCTTCAGGCACATTCCTTGGCGAAGCCTTTCTCTTCGCCAATGCGCATGATTGGGCGCGCTTCGGCGAATTCCTGCGCATGAACGGAGAGTGGAACGGTGCTCAGCTTTTGCCGCCGGGCTTTGTCGATTACATGCGCTCGCCTGTGCCAGCGTCCGATGAGGGACATGGCCCGGTCTACGGTCGCGGACAGCTTTGGTTGGGGCCGGGCCAGGGATTCCGACTCCCTACCGACACGTTCATGTTGCAAGGGCACCTGCGCCAGGTGATTGCGATCATCCCCTCGCGTAAACTGGTGATCCTGCGTATGGGTCTCACGCGGGAAGATATCGGGTACAGCGTCGCGAAACTACTGTACGCGATTGTGGCGGCGCGCCGATCGAATGAATGAGCGATTACTTCCGCTTGTGGCCCAACTCGGACCCAGGGAGAGTTACGCCAACGCGACTGCTATCAGATACGGAGCGGACCTCTACGAGGCAGCTCGGGTTTGTGAGTACACGCTCTAGCCGAGACCAGCGTCGACCTGAAAACACTGCCGCGTGATGCGCTGGCTGTCGTCCGAGGCGAGGAAAAGCGCCATGTTGGCGATGTCGTCGGGCGTCACCCCGTCGGGAATGGCCTGACGCGTGCGCAGCTCGGCGATCACCTGGTCGTCCGGGTACCACAGCCGGCGCTGACGCTCCGTGATCACCATCCCCGGCGCTATCGCGTTGACGCGGATGCGGTCGGGCCCGAGCGACCGGGCCAGGGAGTTGGTGAAGCCGACGATCGCGGCCTTTGCCGCGGCGTAGACAGGCAGCCCCGGCGCGCCGCGCATCCAGGCAATCGACGACATGTTGATGATCGAACCGCTGCCACGCGCCTGCATCTGCGGCACCACCGCTTGCGCGGCAAAGAAGACGTGCTTGAGGTTGACGCCGATCATCCAGTCGAATTCGGCCGGCGTCACCTCGGCCAGCACCTGACGCTGATCATTGGCGGCGTTGTTGACGAGGACCGCGGCATCGCCAAGCGATCCCCGGACCTGCGCCATGGCGCCGCGCAAGGCGTCGATGTCGAGGAGATCGCACGGCACGAACAAGGGTACGGTCCCGGCCGCGGCCTTCACTTCCGCGACCAGCGTCCGGCCGGCTGCTTCATCGAGATCCAGGAACGCGACGCGCGCCCCTTGCGCCGCGAACGCCCGCACGAAGGCGGCACCGATGCCGCTGGCGCCACCGGTGATCAACACCACGCGGTCCCTAAGGCCGGCATAGCTCGTTCTTGTCATGCGATCAGTCGCTCCGTCTCGGGGTCGAACAGGCAGATGCGACGCGTGTCGAGCGCGAACGGGGCGGCGGCGCCCGGTGTGGGGCGGATGTCCGGCGTGATGCGCGCCAGCGCAGGCTCGCCGCCAAGCCGCAGCAGCACGATCGTTTCGGCTCCCGTCGGCTCGACCATCTCCACCGGCGCGTTGACGACGACGGGCGGATCGGCGGAGAACACGCGGCTGCCCTCGGCGATGCATTCCGGCCTGATCCCGACCACCACGTCACGACCGACAAAGGGGGCCGCCGCGTCGTATTGGCCAAGGCGGAGGCGGACCTCGTCCGGCCGTCCCGCGCCGATCACGACCACCGGGCCGCTGGCATCAGCGTCGAGCCGTGCCGGCATCGTGTTCATCGGCGGCGAGCCCATGAAGCGGGCCACGAACAGATTGGCGGGATAGCGATACACGGTATCCGGGTCGGCAAACTGCTGCACCACGCCGCGATGCATCACGGCAATGCGCGTCGCCATCGTCATCGCCTCGATCTGATCGTGTGTGACATAGACGATGGTGGCGCCGATGCGCTGGTGCAGCCGCTTGATCTCCATCCGCATCTCGACGCGCAGCTTGGCGTCGAGATTGGAGAGCGGCTCGTCGAACAGGAAGAGCAGGGGATCGCGCACCAGCGCCCGGCCCATCGCCACACGCTGGCGCTGGCCGCCGGAGAGCTGCGAGGGCTTGCGGCCGAGCAGCGGCTCGATCTGGAGCAGCCTGGCCACATTCGCCAGCGCCTTTTCCTGCTCGGCCTTCGGGACGTGACGGCATTCCATGCCGAAGGTGATGTTCTGGCGCACCGTCATCGACGGATAGAGCGCGTAGGACTGGAACACCATCGCGATGTCGCGGTCCTTCGGCGGAATGTCGTTGACGATACGTCCGCCGATTTCCACGGTGCCTGCGCTCGGGAGGTCGAGCCCAGCGATGATGTTGAGCAGCGTGGACTTGCCGCAGCCGGATGGGCCAACGAGCACGGTGAATTCACCGCTCTCGATGTCGAGATCGATGCCCTTCAGCACCTCCAGATTGGCGTAGCGCTTGGACAAGGAGCGAATGCTTAGGGCTGCCATGACAATCCGATCATTTCACGGCCCCGGCGGTGAGGCCGCGCACGAAATACTTGCCGCCGATCAGATAGATCAGCAGGGTCGGCAGGGCGGCGATCATCACCGCCGCGCTCTGCACGCCATGCTGCGGGATGTCCGCGACTGCTGCGGATAGCGCGATCAGCGCGGCGGTGACGGGCTGTTGCTGACCAGTCGTGAATGTCACGCCGTAGAGAAATTCGTTCCAGATATGCGTGAACTGCCAGATCACGGTGACGACCAGAATAGGCGGCGAGAGCGGCAGGATGATGCGCCAGAAAATACGAAAGAACCCTGCGCCATCGATGCGCGCAGCTCTTATCAAATCCTGCGGGATGGCAGTGTAGTAGTTTCGGCAGAACAAGACCGTAAAGGAGAGCCCCTGGATCGTGTGGATCACGACCAGGCCCGTGAGCGTGTTCATCAGGCCCGTATCGCGCAACACGATGGTCCAGGGAAGCAAGCGCATCTGCTGGGGAAGGAAGAGGCCGAGGGTCACGATGCCGTAGATCCAGTTATCGCCGCGAAAACGCCAGAGCGACACGGCGTAACCGGCGACAGCACCGAGCAGGGTCGAGAAAATCGTCGCGGGGATCGTGACGAGCGCGGAGTTCAGCATGTACGGCCGGATGCCGGCGCAGGTCTCGGCGACGCAGAAACCGCTCCAGGCCGCGGCGTAGTTGCTCCACGCCCATTGCTTCGGCCAGCCGATCATCGACGCTTGCGCGATCTCCTCGTTGGTGCGGAGCGAGTTCAGCACGACAACAACCAATGGCGCGAGCCATGCTGCAGCGATCAGCGAGACGACGAGATAGATCAGAATCCGGCTTGGCGCGATGGTTCGCTCACGCATGGATCGCCCGCCGCCGCTGGACATAACGCCACGCTGCATAGGGCAGCAAAACCGCAAGAAGAATGAGCAACATGAGCACTGCCGCCGCCGCTCCGCGTCCGAGCAGGCTGCGCTGGAACATCAGGTCATAGACGACGAGGGCCGGCAGCTGGGTGGCGATCCCGGGTCCGCCATTGGTGAGCGCGCGGACGAGGTCGAAGGTCGAAATCGCGAACTGCAGCTGGATGACGATGACGGTGATGGTGATCGGCCAAAGGGTCGGCAGGATGACACGCCGGTACATTCGGATCGGTCCGGCGCCGTCGATCTGCGCGGCCTTGATCAGGTCGGCGTCGACGGAGCGAAGGCCGGCGAGGAACAGCGCCATGGCGAAACCGGACGATTGCCAGATCGCAGCGATGACAATGGTCCAAATGGCCATGTCGCGGTCGATCAGCCAGTCGAACTGGAAGGAGGTCCAGCCGAGGTCGCGGACCAGCTTCTGGATCCCGAGGCCGGGATTGAGCAGCCAACTCCAGACCGTGCCGGTGACCACGAATGACACCGCCAGAGGATAGAGGAAGATGGACCGCAGCAGGTTCTCGCCGCGAATGCGCTGATCGAGCAGGATCGCAAGGATGAGACCGGTCGCCAGGCTCAGCAACACGAAGGCGCTGCCAAACAGCAGCAGATTGTCCAAGGCAATCTGCCAGTTCCGCGATGCGGCGACCGCAGAATAGTTGCGCAAGCCGACCCAGCCCGAGACCGGGACCAAAGTGGACGGCGTGAACGATATCCAGATCGTCCACAGCGTAAACGCAATGAGATGCGCGGCGGACAACAGCAGCGGCACCCAGATCGTCAGATATTCAGGCAGCCGGCGTACCCAGCCAGAGGCCGCCGGCCGGCCCGGTGTTGTCGAGACGGCGATCGTCAACGTGAGCTCTCGACGGCTTCGGCGAGGCGTATGGCCGCTTGCTCCGGCTTGATCGTCTTGTTCTTCACGTACTCCGTGATCACGTCGATCATCGCTGCGGTCATGCCGTTTTCCTGCGCCATGTTGTGCGCAAGGCTGAGGACGGCCTGATTGCTGGCAATCGCGTCTTTCAGGGCTGCTGCGGTCCGCCGTTGCCCGTCCGACCAGCCTTCGCCGGAGAGATCGACATCGGTGCGTACGGGGATCGATCCCGTGATCTGCGAATACATAGTCTGGATCGCCGGATCCATGACGAGCTGGGCCATCAGCGTCTGGCCGGCCTGCAGGTCGGGCTCCTTGCGCTGCCAGAATATGAAGGCATCGGCGTTCAACAGGAAGACCGGCTTGCTATTGTCGCTCGGGCCCGGGGCGATGATGAAGTCCTCGAACTTGAAGCCGGCGTTGCGCAAGACGCCCTGCGCCCACCCGCCCATGATCATCATCCCCATGTCGCCGTCGACAAAGCGCTTCAAGTTGGTCGAAAAGTGCTGGGCGCCGATGTTGGGGTCCATCCAGTCGGCAATCTTGCGCACCTGTACGAAGGCAGCCTTTATCTCGGGGCCCTCCAGGGCCTTCTTGTCGAGATTCATGATGGCTGCGCGGTAAGCGGTGGGGCTGATGCCCGCCAAAGCGGCCTCGAATTTCTGGCCGTCGTCCGGGCGGGTGCCACCGTTGGCGATGGGATAGGGGACGCCGCCTGCTTTCATCTTCTCGGCGAGGTCGTTGAACTCAGCCCATGTGACGGGGACCTTGTCGGCCTTGGCCTTGTCCATCGCGCGTTTGGAGAGAAACAGCATGTTGGTGCTGTAGATCTGCAACGGCAGTGCAATCCACTTGCCCCCCGGCTTGTGCAATTTTGCAAGATCCGGAGCGACAACCTTTTCGTAGCCGGCGGCAGCGACGACGGCATCAAGATCGACGGTTGGGGCAATCTTGGACCAGGCCGCGATCTCGGGACCTTTGAGCTGCGAGCAGGCCGGCGGATCGCCGGCCATGATCTGGGCACGCAGCTTGTTCATCATCTCGGTGGTGAAGCCGGGGACGGGCGAGTGCTGCCAAACCCCGCCTTTCTCCTCGAATTTCTTGCCGAGTGCCGTGATGGCCGCCCCATCGCTACCTGCGGACCATTGCGAGATCGCAGTCAGACGCGGCTTGGTCGCGCCTTGCGCGCGGGCGAATGCCGGCAGCGCGAGCGCGGCCGCAGATCCGGCGAGCAGTTGGCGCCTTGTTGTCGTGATCGGCATGGCAATTTCCTCCCGGTGTGAACTCTTTCGCGCGAGAGCCGCGCGGCATCAGGTACGTCAGGCGGCCTCGGCCGATGCGGCCGGCATGCCGCCGCGGCAAGCGAGGCAGAAAGACGCGAATGCCAGCGCCGCCCGCGGATCGTTGCCGTTCGACGGCGGCACGAAAGCGAGCGACACTTGCGCGTGTTTGCGGCCGCCCAACAGGCTGGCGTCGATCCCCTCGACGAGCGCGTTGCGATCGTCCTCGGTGAGGAGCGACGGCCAGCCGCTGATCGCGACGCCCTTGCATGGCTTCACGTTCAGCGTATTGCCGATCGCAAGGCCAAGCCGGAACAGCCGCCGGCGCAATTCCTGCCGCACGCGCGACGAGAGCGGCATCGCGGTCACCCACTCGCTGCCGAGCTCAAGCAACTCGGCTTCCGCGACGCCAAGAAGCTCGGCCAAAGCGGGAAGCGACGTATAAGCCTCGACGCAGCCATGATGACCGCAGCGGCAAATTGGTCCGTCGGCTCCGAACACCATGTGGCCGAGCTCGACCGGCTGGAGGACATCGTCCTCGACCGCGTCATCCATCCAGGTGCCCGCGACGCCCTGACCGACGAAGACGAAGAGATGCGCGCCGCGATAATGCTCCGTGCGGCAACGGTGAAAGATGGCGTGCGCGACGACCGAATTGGTGAACTCGACCCGCACGCCGGGAAGCGTCTCGCCGAACATCTCGCTGATCCGCCCGACATCGCAGGGAATGATCGGATTGCCTGACGCGCCCAGCCGGCCGAGACCCGGGATCGAGACGCCGATCTGTGCGAGGGGGATACGTCGACGCCGCGTCCACTCGCGCAGCAATGTCATCGCTTCGCGAAACGCCCGGCCGACCGTCGCGACGGTCGGCGTCTTCGGCAGCGGCACATGCCCGGTGTAGTGCAGTTCGCCCGACAGGCCCCCGACCCCGACGCTGAGCCGCTGAGTGGTCAGCTCGAACGCCGCGAGCGCCACCGCTTTATCGAGTGACACGAGGCCCGTCGGGCCGCCGACATAAGGGGCAGGGCGCCGCACTTCCTCGATCAGGCCTTCGGCCTTCAGATCGAACAGGATGCGCGACAGGCTCGCTTCCGACAGGCGCACGGCCTTGGCCAGCGGCGGGCGAAACGACGCGCCTGACTGAAGCAGATGAATCAAAATGGCAGCACGCGTCTGCCGCCGACTTCTCGGCTGCTCCGGCATTTCCATCCCTGTCGTCATTCTTACTTAGAGTAAGAATTTGCGCGCGAAGCGTCTCAACGTCAAGCGTCGGCCGAGGCATTGCGCTGACTTGTTGTTGTGCGCGGCAGCAAGATTGTCTCAGCGCAAACAAAAGCGGCGCCATCTTGTGATGGCGCCGCTTCGAAAGCCGTGATGGGCTCGAGCTTACTTCCGGTTGTTGATCGCGACGTAGTCGCGGCGGGTGACGCCGGTGTAGAGCTGGCGCGGACGGCCGATCTTCTGCTGCGGATCCTCGATCATTTCGCTCCACTGGCTGATCCAGCCGACGGTGCGGGCGACCGCGAACAGCACGGTGAACATCGAGACCGGGAAGCCCATCGCCTTCAGCGTGATGCCTGAATAGAAGTCGACGTTCGGGTAGAGCTTGCGGTCGATGAAGTACTGGTCGCTGAGCGCGATCTTCTCGAGCTCGAGCGCCACCTTCAGCATCGGATCGTCGCCATGGCCGGTCTCCTTGAGCACGGCGTGACACATCTTCTGCATGATCTTGGCGCGCGGATCGTAGTTCTTGTAGACGCGGTGACCGAAGCCCATCAGGCGGACTTCAGAGTTCTTGTCCTTCACCTTGGCGATGAACTCGGGGATCTTGTCGACCGAGCCGATCTCGGCGAGCATCGCGAGCGCTGCTTCGTTGGCGCCGCCATGGGCCGGGCCCCACAGGCAGGCGATGCCGGCCGCGATGCAGGCGAACGGGTTGGCGCCGGAGGAGCCGGCGATACGCACGGTCGAGGTCGAGGCGTTCTGCTCGTGGTCGGCGTGCAGGATGAAGATCTTGTCCAGCGCGTCAGCCAGCACCGGGTTGATCTTGTAGTCCTCGCACGGCACGGCAAAGCACATGTGCAGGAAGTTCTCGGCGAACTTCAGCGAGTTTTTCGGATACACGAAGGGCTGGCCGACCGTGTATTTGTAGGCCATCGCAGCCAACGTCGGGATCTTGGCGATCATGCGCATGGAGGCGATCATGCGCTGCTTCGGATCGTTGATGTCGGTTGAGTCGTGATAGAACGCGGCGAGCGCGCCGACAGCCGCTACCATGATCGCCATCGGATGGGCGTCGCGGCGGAAGCCCTGGAAGAAGCGGGCCATCTGCTCGTGCACCATCGTGTGATGGATCACGCGGTCGTCGAAATCCTTCTTCTGCGCGGCGGTCGGAAGCTCCCCGAACAGCAGCAGATAGCAGGTCTCGAGGAAGTCGCCATTCTCGGCGAGCTGTTCGATCGGATAGCCGCGGTATTCCAGCACGCCCGCGTCACCGTCGATATAGGTGATCTTGGACTGGCAGCTCGCGGTCGAGGTGAAGCCCGGGTCGTAGGTGAACAGGCCGGACTGGCCGTAGAGCTTGCCGATATCGATGACGTCGGGCCCGACGCTGCCGCTGTGGATCGGAAGATCGAAATTCTTGTTTCCGACCGTCAGTGTGGCGGTCTTATTGCTTGGTTTTGCGTCCATCAGAGGTCCCCGATGTATGGTGAAACGGGCCGGACCCGGAGGCCCCGATGAGATATCGCGGGGCAGGCCGGATGTTCCAGAAGGTACGGCTGAGATGGGTATATTATTGCTGTGTGCGCTGCAAGATGGCGCCACGCATGGTCGACTTACGTCGTAGCCTGGTCCTTGGGCCCGGTCCTTAGCGCGGTCCTAGGCCTATTCCGTGGCCTGATCTTTAAGCCGGCCCAGGCTTTCCTGGCGTCCCAAGACGTCCAAAACCTCGAATATGCCGGGCGACGTCGTCCGTCCCGTCAGCGCGGCCCGCAGCGGCTGGGCGACCGCGCCGAGCTTGAGACTATTTTCCTCGGCAAAGGCGCGCAGCGCGGCTTCCGCATTGGCCGCGCTCCACGTCTCGACTTTCTCCAGCGCGGAATGAAGCTGGCCGATCAGCTTGCGGTTCTCAGGCGTCAGCAGCGCCGCCGCCTTCGGGTCAAGCTCCAGCGGCCGGTCCGCGAAAATGAAATAGGCGCTGTCGATCAGCTCGATCAGCGTCTTGGCGCGCTCCTTCAGGGCCGGCATGGCCTTCAGGAGCTGCGCGCGCGTGGTGTCGTTTAACTTGGCCTTAAGCTCGTCGCGGCTGGGCACGACGTGGTCGAGCACGTCCTCGAACATCTTCACGAGTGATTGATCGTCGGCATTGCGGATGTAGTGGCCGTTGAGGTTTTCCAGCTTGGCAAAATCGAAGCGCGCTGCTGCGCGGCCGACGCTGGCAAGATCGAACGCCGCGATCATCTCCTCCGTCGAGAAGATTTCCTGGTCGCCATGGCTCCAGCCGAGCCGGACGAGATAGTTGCGGAGCGCGGACGGGAGGTACCCCATGGCGCGGTAGGCATCGACGCCAAGCGCGCCGTGCCTCTTGGAGAGCTTTGAGCCGTCCGGGCCATGGATCAGGGGGATGTGGGACATGCTCGGCAGCGTCCAGCCCATCGCGTCGTAGATCTGCTTTTGGCGGGCCGCGTTGATCAAATGGTCGTCGCCGCGGATGACGTGGGTGACGCCCATGTCGTGGTCGTCGACCACGACAGCGAGCATGTAGGTCGGGTTGCCATCGCCGCGCAGCAGGACGAGGTCATCCAGATTCTCGTTCTGCCAGACCACGCGGCCCTGGACCTGGTCCTCGATCACGGTCTCGCCGGTCTGGGGCGCACGGAGCCGGATGGTGGGCTTTACGTCGGTCGGGGCCGTCGCCGGATCGCGGTCGCGCCACAGGCCGTCATAGAGGCGCGTGCGCCCCTCTGCGCGCGCCTTCTCGCGCATCGCGGTGAGCTCCTCGGCGGTGGCGTAGCAGCGATAGGCCTTGCCGTCGGCGAGCAGCTGCTCGGCGACCTCGCGGTGGCGGGCGGCGCGGCTGAACTGGTAGATGACGTCGCCATCCCAGCCGAGCTCCAGCCATTTCAGGCCGTCGAGGATGGCGCCGATCGCGGCCTCGGTGGAGCGCTCCCGGTCGGTGTCCTCGATCCGGAGCAGCATCTTGCCGCCGTGCTTCTTCGCATAGAGCCAGTTGAACAGCGCCGTGCGCGCGCCCCCGATATGGAGGAAGCCGGTCGGCGAAGGAGCGAAACGGGTGACGACGGGAGAGGTCATTCTTGGCAGGGCCTATGCATTGGAGGCGGTGGTATATAACAGGACCGGAGCATAACTAAAGCCCGGCAGCGGACCGCCAGGGGTTGCTTGAGACCTTGCTTAAGCCCTTGGCTCAGCCAAGGGAATTTGGCAGAAGGGCCGCTGATTTCCCTACAGGATTTTCGTAATGACAGAACCGGTGGCGAACGAGGTTGGGCGCGATTTCATTCGTGACATCATCCAGGCCGACCTCGAGCAGGCCAAATACAAGGAGATCGTGACCCGGTTCCCGCCGGAGCCGAACGGTTATCTCCATATCGGCCACGCCAAGTCGATCGCGCTCAATTTCGGCATCGCCCAAGAGTTTCCGGGCCGTTGCCATCTGCGCTTCGACGACACCAATCCGGTCAAGGAAGAGCAGGAATATATCGATTCCATCCAGGCCGACGTGCGCTGGCTCGGCTTCGACTGGGGCAAGAACCTGTTCTTCGCTTCGGACTATTTCGACCGCCTCTACGAATGGGCGGAGCAGCTGATCCGCGACGGGCTCGCCTATGTCGATGACCAGACCCAGGAGCAGATTCGTCTCGCGCGCGGCACGCTGACCGAGCCCGGCAAGAACTCGCCGTTCCGCGATCGCACCGTGGATGAAAACCTCGACCTGTTCCGTCGCATGAAGGCGGGCGAATTCCCGAACGGCGCGCGCGTGCTGCGGGCCAAGATCGACATGGGTGCGGGCAACATCAATCTGCGCGACCCCGTGCTGTACCGCATCCTGCATGCGCACCATCCGCGCACCGGGACCAAGTGGAGCATCTATCCAAGCTACGACTATGCCCACGGCCAGTCGGATGCCATCGAAGGCATCACGCACTCGATCTGCACGCTGGAGTTCGAGGACCATCGGCCGCTCTACGACTGGTTCATCGAGAAGCTGCCGGTGCCCTCGAAGCCGCACCAGTACGAATTCGCGCGGCTGAACCTGACCTACACGCTGCTGTCCAAGCGTGTGCTGACCCAGCTCGTCCGCGAGGGCCATGTCGCGGGCTGGGACGACCCGCGCATGCCCACCATGGCGGGCATGCGCCGCCGCGGCGTGCCGCCGGCCGCGCTTCGCGAATTCGTCAAGCGCATCGGCGTTGCGAAAGCCAATAGCGTGGTCGACGTCGGCATGCTGGAATTCTGCATCCGCGAGGAATTGAACCGCACGTCGCAGCGGCGCATGGCGGTGCTTAAGCCGCTCAAGGTCGTGATCGAGAATTATCCCGAGGGGCAGACCGAGGAGCTCGAGGCGATCAACCATCCGGATGATCCCTCCGCCGGCACCCGCAAGATCACGTTCGGTCGTGAGCTCTATATCGAGCAGGACGACTTCATGGAGAACCCGCAGAAAAAGTTCTTCCGTCTGTCGCCGGGCAACGAGGTGCGGCTGCGCTACGCCTATTTCGTCAAGTGCACCGGCGTGATCAAGAACGATGCCGGCGAGGTGGTGGAGCTGCGCTGCACCTACGATCCCGCGACCAAGGGCGGCAACGCGCCCGATGGCCGCAAGGTCAAGGCCACCATGCACTGGCTGCCGGCGGCGACATCCGTGCCCGCGGAAATCCGCATCTACAATCAGCTGTTTGCCAAACCGAGCCCGGACGCCTCGAACTTCGCCGCCGACCTCAATCCGCAGTCACTGGAAATTCTCGCTAATGCCCGCGTCGAGGCATCGGTCGCGGAAAGCAATTCGACCGAGCCGATGCAGTTCGAGCGCCAGGGCTATTTCGTGCGCGACAAGGACTCGACGTCCGACAGACCGGTATTTTCCAGGACTATCGGTCTGCGCGACACGTTCGCGAAGGAAGTTGCCAAAGGCTGAAAAGAGCTGCGAGACCACAATGAGCAACGAAGCCGACGCTATCGTTTCCGGCATCATCGCGAAATGGCGCGCCGGCTTCGCCACGCTCGATGCGGCCGCGCTCTCATCGCTCTATGCGAGGAATGCCTTCTTCTTCGGCTCCAACCCAAGCTCTACCGGGGCAGGGCCGGCGTCGCAGACTATTTCAACGGCCTGCCGCGCTGGCGCAAGCCGAGCGCGGTGTTTTCCGAGGTGACGGCGGCGCAGGCAGGTCCTGATCTGATCAATATGGCCGCGACCATCTCGTTCGATCTCGCCGGCGAACGCCCCGATTTCTCGGTCAAGATGAGCTGGGTCATCATGCGCGAGGACGGCGAGTGGAAGATCGTCAATCACCATGCTTCGTCGCAGGCGCCGCTGATCTGACGAGCGGGCACACGGCTTCGTCATTCTCGTGAGAGAACGAACGTGCTCCCCGCGCGTTGGGGTGGGTCCAACAAGGAACCCACCATGCAGAACATCGCAGAGCATATGGAAGTGATCGGCGCCGACGGCGTCCACATCGGCACCGTCGACAAGGTCGAAGGCAATCGCATCAAGCTGACCAAGAAGGACAGCGGCGAGGGCAGCCACAAGGGCCATCATCACTTCATCGACAAGGGCCTCGTCGCCGATATCGAGGGCAACAAGGTCAGGCTGTCGGCCAAGGCGGATGTGGCCGTGACGATGGAAGAGGAAAAGTAGCGGCCGCGCCCCTTCGTTCCTGATCCGTACCGCTATCCGCCCACCTGCACGTTCCGGTAGCTTCTGGCTTCGTTGCGTATCATCGAGTGCAGGGAATGGCGGAGCCGGGCCGGTCGGTACGATCGCAGGGGATCGCGGGGACGTGGCCCGCGGGCCGCGCCGCGTCCGCGGGCGGCCTCGCGCCTGCAGGCCTCGACCTCTGGACATCGCTGGCCGAGACCCTCCGCGCCTGGCTGCGCGCCGAGGCGGGCGCCGGGCGGCTGTTGCCGTGGGTGCCCGTCGCGTTTGGCTGCGGCATCGCGCTTTATTTCTCTGCCGATCATGAGCCGGTGCTGTGGGTCGTTGCCACGACCGCCATCGCGCTCCTGCTTGGCGCGGCTCTGTTGCGGCGGAGCCGGCTGTTCGCCCCGGCCATCATGATCGCGGCGGTCGCGGCCGGCTTTGCCGTCGCAACCTGGAAGACGGCGCGCATCGCCCACCCGGTGCTGGCAAGGGCGCTCTATTCGGTGTCGTTGTCGGGCTTCGTCGAGGCTCGCGACATCCGCGAGCGTACCGATCGTTTCGTGCTGCGCGTCACGGCGATGGAGGCGCAGCGCAGCGACGTCAGGCTCGAGCGCGTGCGCCTGTCGGTCCGCAAGGGCACCGCGCCGGAGGTCGGTAGCTTCGTTCAGCTGAAGGCACGGCTGATGCCGCCACTCGCGCCGGTGCGGCCCGGCAGCTACGACTTTTCGCGTGACATGTTCTTCCAGGGCATCGGCGCCTCCGGCTTCGCGATGGGCGCCATCACGGTGGCGTCGCCGCCTGAGACCGGCGGCTTACGGCTGCGTTACGCGGCCTTCATGCAAGGCCTGCGCGATGCGATCGATGCCCGCATCCGGGCGACGCTCGACGGCGACAATCGGGCGATCGCGACCGCGCTGCTCACCGGGCGGCGCGATGCGATCACCACGCCCGTCAACGATGCGATGTTCATCTCCGGCCTCGGCCACGTGCTCTCGATCTCCGGTTAACAGATAGCCTGAGGCGTCACGAGCATTCAGGGCGCGTCAATGTCCACACATATCAATGGCTTAGGCGGCACTAGCACGTGACTGTCGGCCTCAGCAGTGTTCACAATGGGTCAAGTCGATGCGTCCCCCGTGCTTCCCTAAAACGAGGACTGCTTCCCATGATTTCGGATAAGGCAAATAGATGGACTGATACCTCGGTCCGGAAACTGGCAGTACCGGCTGGCAAGGCAGATTTCATCCACTGGGATCCAGAACTGCCTTCCTTCGGTGTCAGGCTCCGAGGAGGGCGAAGCTCGTTCGTTGTTCAGTACCGGATCGGTCGGAAGCAGCGGCGTGAGAGCCTCGGCGACGTCCGAAAACTGGAACTGAAGGACGCGCGCGAGATCGCCCGGAAGCGCTTTGCGCAGGTCGAGCTCCACATCGACCCGGTCGCCGATCGCAAGCGGCTACAGGCAGAGCAGGCGGCGGACGCTGATACGTTCCTGAAGGCCGCGGAAGAGTACCTGGAAGCTCGCGTGTCCAAGATGCGGCCAAACACGTACATCGCCGCCAAGCGCTACCTACTCGACCACTGCCGGCCCTTGCACAAAAGGGCCGTCACAAAGGTGATGTTCGAGGACGTCGCCGGACTGCTTCGCGATCTGGTCCGGGACCACGGCCCCACCTCGGCCGCTAGAGCCCGCGGAACGCTGGGCGCGTTCTTCGTGTGGTGCATGCGCCAGGCCAAGGTGAAAGGAAATCCTGTCATTGGGACGGAAAACCCTGTGGAGGGCAAGGAGCCGCGGGACCGTGTCCTTACCGACGATGAGATCCGCGCGATCTGGGACCAGTGCGGGGACGACGATTTTGGTCGCATCGTACGCGTCTTGCTGCTCACTGCGTGCCGGCGGGACGAGATCGGCTCACTTCGCTGGTCGGAGATCGACCTCGACACGGGCAAGCTCACGTTTCCCAAAGAACGCATCAAGAGCAAACGTCCGTTCGTCTTGCCGTTGCCGGATGCCGCTCAAGAAATTCTTCGGCAAGTACCCCGCCGACACGGCCGAGAGACGGTGTTTGGGGGCGGTCCCAGCGGTTTCAACGCCTGGAGCTACAACACTCTCCGGCTCAACGCCGCGATCACCACCACGGCCGGCAAGAGCTTGGCACCATGGCGCCTGCACGACCTGCGCCGTACAGTCCGGACCCGCCTCGGCAAGTTAGGAGTGCTCCCCCACATCGCGGAATTGGTCCTCAACCACGCTGGCCACAAGTCCGGCATCGGCGGAGTTTATGACCATCACACTTACGAGGCCGAAATCGGCGAGGCGCTTCGGAAATGGGAAGCCCTTCTGCTAACCACCATCCAGCCGGTCAGTAACATCGTTCCGTTGCGTCGTGCGGATGCTTGAGCCTAGCAAATTTGCATCACGGCGAAGCGTGGCAATTCGCTAAAAAATACGGGGCAAATCAAAATTCTGCATGCGAACGAAGCGGCAGATTAGTCATGCCACCAGCGGGAGCTAAGCACGTCGCTTAGCATGCTTCGCTTAGCATCCCGTGGTGAATTGGAAAGACCGCTGCACCACAGCGGTTTTTTGTTCCAAGAGACCCTCAAATCAAGATCGGGCAAGCATCGCGGTTATCCACTGATCCCCGGTCTTTCGTTAAAAATTTTTAGTCCTTCCAAGGGTGCTGATAAGCCGAATAACCCGTGTACAAAAGCCAATAACGCTCAATGCGATAGTCCGCGCTATCACCAATATGGAGGCGCCGACTACGGGTCTTAAAGTTTTTTGATCGCTCAGTCCCGCGCTTGGTGCGTTGTTGGGGCGAGCCTCGCCGACTACTCCTGAACCATCAAAAGCGCACAGGAGGCTCCGGATAATGAATTTCCGCCCCGAAAGTATCGGCTCTGGAACGATGGCCGCCCTCCCTTGGGACGGCGATCGCGTCCTTTCATTCGACGGTTGGTGCCAACTCAATGGCTTCTCGCGCAGCACCGGGCAGCGCCTAATCAAAGCGGGCAAGGGACCGCAGCTCATGCGCGCAGCAAGCCAGCGCCGGTGTTCTTCCAACGGGACGCCAATGCGGCGCGCCGACAGCTTCACGAGATTGAAACAGCCGCCTGAACGGAATGAGGCGCGCTGCGTCCGCAGCGCGCCCCCGTAGCCATGTCCGAGAATCTACCGAAACCCCTACCAAAAGGCCTCGACGCAATGTCCGTAACAGATCAGCCCGCGCCGAACAATGTGCCGCCCGCGCGCCAGCGCATGCCGAACCGCCGGGGATCCGAAACGCTTTCGGTCGAGCACGGCGGGGCTGACTTCACCATAACCGCTGGCCGCTATGATGACGGCCGGCTCGGCGAAATCTTCATCAATGCCGGCCACGCCAACAGCATGCTCGACGCGATTGCGTCCGACGCGGCGATTGCAATCTCGTTCGCCTTGCAGCACGGCGCCGACCTCGACGCAATGAAAGCCGCAATGAAGCGGGACAGCCGCGGCGCGCCATCCTCGCCGATCGGCGCCGCGCTCGACCAGGTGACGCCATGAGCGCGCCGCTTCGCCATCCGATAGCCGCGCCTCAGCTCGATATCGGGGATTTTGTGGAGTGCGCACGATACCAGCTTTGGTTTGTCGCTGAAGGCTGGATCACGCTCCAGATCGCGGCCGACGGCATGCAATTCCTCGCCGAGGCCGCCGGCTATGTCGACGAGTTTGGGCAAGACGCCATTCAAGACTTGCTGGGCAGGACGTTCGCCCAGCTGCGCACCACGCCGGAGCATACCTAGATGGACGCGCTCACACCGGACGACGACGGTTATGCAGCCATGCTGGTCAAAAGCATGGAGGTACAGGACCCGCGCGATCGCTGGAAACACACTGGCGAGCCGCCGCCGGCGAACGGTCCGGAAGACTACGGCTACCACCATGCCAGTGAGCCGGTTACGGCCAAACATTTGCGGCCGCGCTTCACGCCGATCGCGCTCGACGACGTGACGATATCGGCAGAACCTGTCTCGCTGATCGACGGCATTCTGCCGGCCCGCGGGCTCGCGTGCGTCGTTGGAGCGCCGAAATCGGGCAAGAGCTTCTTCACTTCGGACATGCTCTGTAGCGTATCCCAGGGTGCTCTATATGCGGGCCGGAAGACCTTGCAGGGCGCCGTGATCTATCTCACGGGCGAGGGCGTGAGCGGCTTCAAGCGGCGGCTGGTCGCGATGCGGCAGCACCGCGGCATCGAAGGGGAGGGTGTGCCGTTCTACATGATCGAGAACGTCCCAGATCTTGGCAGCGAAGCCACCGACTTGCCGCAGATGCTCGCCGAGCTCAACGCGTTCATTGCCGAACGGTGTCCGGAAGGCCCCAGGGCGATCGTGCTGGACACGCTGGCGCGCTGCATGGGCGAGGGTGACGAGAACAGCGCCCGGGACATGGGCCGCCTGGTTGCCCGCTGTGGGGCCATCGAGAGGCATTTCGGCTGCTTGGTCGTGCTGGTGCACCACGTCGGCAAGGATCCGACGCGCGGCGGCCGCGGCTCGAACGCGCTCAACGGTGCGGCCGACGTCACCATTATGGTCGAAAAGTCTGACGCGTTCAGCACCGTCCGCATCGAGGAAATGAAGGATGGCCGGGAGGGACAGGAGTGGCGCTTTCGGCTCGCTCCCTTCGATCTGACCGCAACGTTTTCGGATGGTTGCGCCCCCCCATCCGAGGCTGTGGAAAACTCGACCTGCGTTGTCGAAATTCTGTCGCAGCCGGGCAAATCGCAACTTCGCGCAACCAACGCAAACCCTAAGCCTCCAAAGGGACTGGCCGGCGACCTGCTCAAGATCGTTCGCCGCGCCATCGAGGATGCAGGAACCACAGCGCACGGCAGCGCCGCGGTACCTCATCAGACCCGCGCCGCAAGCCGGGACGACCTTAAAAGATACTGCCAGACAATGGCTTGGCAGGAAGGCGCAGAAGGCAATTCATGGCGCGCCCAACTCTCGACCAACCTCTCGAAGCTTCGCGACGGTGGCCAGATCGGCTTCGATCGCGAATGGGTGTGGCTCATCACATGACAGGTCCCGCAACCAGCGCAACCATGGCGCAACTTTTCAAAAACGGTTGCGCACTTAGTCGGTGCTCGACTTGCCCGCAACCGCGCAACTTGGTTGCTATAGGGTGCGGTTGCGCTAGTTGCGCTCCCCCACGCGCGCGGCTCCGGGGTCCGCTCTCGCCGCAACTTCGCTCCGCTGACGCTGCGCTCTCGTTGCGTCCTCGCTGCACTCAGCCGACCACCATCACGTTAGGATCACCGCACAGTCCCACGCCGAGCATCATCACGGACAGCCCGACAGCATCCCTCCGTGAAGTCTCGACAAGCGGAAGAGGGCGGGGTTCAGCTGATGACCCACGCTGCGGTGTTGATAGTCAACGCGGATCCCGATCGTGGATCGTGCGCAGACACATTCCCAACCTCGCAGCGCGTCCCGTGGAGTCGTTCGCAGGGCTTGCCCGTGCCAAGACAGCCGCCAGCAGCCGAACGCACCAGCGAGGCCCGCAGCGAGTCTGCGGCGCGTGGTCGACCAAGCGGGCGGCACCGGCCACCGCCCCCTTCCAGGACGATCGAGCCAGGCGTGCGAGCCCGATGGGCGATCACCATGAAGGCCGGAAGCTTCCGATCTGCTTCCCAGCCAGGGTGCTAGCAAGAGTCACGCGCTTGATCTTGCGGGTGAATGTCCTTCGGCGCTCTGTGTGTGCGCATCATCGGGAGGGATTTCAGGCGCGCAATGCTTCAACACCTTTCGCTCTGGTAGATACAGGGGGCGAGCGCTCGGCCGCGGCTTCTGCCGCCAGATGCCCCAGGGTTTCAGCCACGAAATCGAGAAATGACCCCCCTAGGGGGAAATATCGCGCGCGTGCTGAAGTTGTACCTGCCATCCCAATTTCGCGCCCCCGTTTCCCCCATCTCTTTGCAGCACGTTGCAGCAACATTGGGGGGCATCGGTGATGCAGCCGGTTGTCGTCGGAAGCGAGGCCGAGCTGCGCGCGCTGATCCGCGATCGGATCGCCGAGCTCGGGACGACGTATGGCGCGGTTGAAGCCTACGCCGGTTTGCCGGACTCGTATGTGGCCGCGTTGATGGCACCGACGAGGATCCGCCGTTTTGGAAACCGCTCGCTGCCGCTGCTTCTCCAGGCGCTGGCTCTCGGCATTGCGCGTGTCGAGTTCGTTGAGGACCGAGCCCGGGCGGCGAAGGTGCGCAAGCGGCTGGCGCCGAGCCGGCGGAAAGCACCGCGGCCCCATCAGCACATTGCTGTGCCATGCAAACAGGACGATCTTTTCCGCAGCAACACCGAGGAGCCATCATGGCGAAGACCGAGAAGCGACTAATTGGCGCTCGCGTCGATGAAAAATTCGCGGCGCGTGTCGAAGCCGCGGCCGAGCGCGACGAGCGGACCGTCTCATCGTTCGTGCGCTTTGTGCTTGCCGCGGCGATCGAGAAGCCCCAGCAGGGGAAAGCGGCATGAAGTTGCCGAAAAATCCGGCTGCCCCGCGTGCTCCCGCCGTGCTCGACGCGCGACCGGCTCTTGAGCGGGAATTGGCAGACCTTCAGCTCCAGGTCGCCGAGCGGGCTCTGGCGGCCTATGAGGGCGGCACTGCGGAGCGCACCAAGCTGGCGGCGCTGGTCTCGGCAATGGAGACGATCACCTTTCAGCTTGAGGCCAACGTGCTGGCGCATGGGCTGGCGATGAGGCTGGACCGCGAGGCGGTCGCGGAGTGGCGGCAGCAGGTCGAGGCCGATCCCGTCGAGGCAACAGCCGGCATCACGAGAACGAGATGCTGCAGCACATGCAGCGAGAAGAACGGCTGTATCATTACTCGCGGCGAGCAATGTGCGCACCCGATCACGGTCGGAGGCGTGGGGCCGCGGCGCCAAGGCGACCAGGTGACCAGGACGCTTTTCCAGAAGGCCGCAAACCATCTCAAGATCCCCGGTTATGAGCAGCAGGAAAACTCAGCATGACGGATTCCCCGATCACCCCGCCGGCACCGTCCGCACCGGGCCCGACTCCAACTCCGGATGAGGCCGCTGCGAAACTTTCGGAACTGCGCGGCAATCAGGACTGGACGACCAAATTTTTGGCCGGCAACGGCCCGGAGCTCGCCGAATTTCGCAAGCTCTCGGAGTTGGCGGTCAACGGCAGCGACAAGATCACCAAGGCAATGGCCGGCGTGCTCGACGCCGCTCCGGTTCAGGAGGCGTCCCACATGCAAATGATCGGTGTCGCGCAGCATCTGCGGGACATCGGGATTCGAGACGACGTAATCCGGCAGACGCTCACCGGTCAGGAAGTGACGCAGGCGGAACATGATGCGGTTGCGCGATTGAAGGCCGATCGCATGCGCGATCACGCCTGGACGAAGGAGTTTCTGGCCGGCAACGGCGAGCACAAGCGCGACATGATGCTGATGAACATCGTGCTCACCAGCTCGATCAAGAAGGAGGCCGCAGCGTGAAGCTGGACGGCATAACCGACGCGATGTGTCCGAACGAATGCAGCGCCGAGGGCTGCGTGATCTCCGGCAAGCCCTATTGCGCCCATCCGCGCAAGGGCGGGCTTCATCATCAGCAATTGCAATCTGACCACGCCGCGTTGAGCCGGCTGCAAGAGGCGCGCGAAACACTCTCGCGGGCATAGGAGGGGACGAACATGATTATTCGGTCGGGACATGCAACCCACGACGCCACTTGCGTAGCGGCGGAAACGACGAAACAGGCCGTCATCGGCAGCGCTAAGCTGGCCTACGACACCGGTGGTTCGCTTGCCACTTATGTCGCGGCGATAAAGACGGCAGAGATTGCATTCTATCGTTCGCTTGTTGCTTCTTGCGTGGCTAACGGCTTGCCGTCCTCGCAGTTCTATCCGGCGCTGCGCGATTTGGGCACCGGCGGCGCATGACGGACCGCGTCAAGCCAAAGCGCAAGCCTCGGCGCGAGCTCGAACCACTCGAGCCGATCGACGCGAAAGATGGTCCCAAGATGCAGGCCTTGCCGAGCGATCGTCACCGCGCGTTCGTTCGTGCGCTCTACGCGGTGCGGCCAGGTCACGGCGCTGCCGTGAAGGCCGCCAAGCTGGCAGGGTTCGGCACCGCAGAGTCCTCGCCCCAGTCGATGGCGACGATTGCAAGCCGGCTGAAGCATGACGAGCGCGTGCTTGAGGCCATCGAGGAAGAGGACAAAAAATTCATTCGGGCCAGCGCACCGCGCGCTATCACCGCCTTGTCGCGGTTGATCGAGGATCCCCGGCACAAGGACCATGCGCGTGGCATCGGGATGGTGCTCGATCGCGTTCACCCTGCGGAGACCGTTCACAACGTGAAACTGAATCATGATGTGACGCCAGCCTTCAAGGAAACCGCGCAGGTGATGGCGCGGATGGCCCAGCTAGCCGCAAAATACTGCGGCCCAATGTCGACGCTGCCGGCGCCTCTCCTCATCGAGAACGAGGAGACAAAGCCGTGCGGGTGACGAGCGAATATGTCGAACAGGTCTGCCGGGTAAACCCGTTTCCGATCGGCTGCAAATATACCTTGATCATGATCTCGGACGTAAAGCGGGCATTGGCTGGGAACATCCCGCCGGAATACCGCCTGAAACTTCTCGACCATCTCGATGGATGGGCCAACGAGCCTGCGAGCGGGTGGCTGACCGCGGAGATGATCGCCGCGATCGCTCCAATGTGCGACGCCGCGCACGAAATTTTCCGCGAGGCTATGCAGCTCGACCGGGGACAGCCCGGACGTCCCGGCGCCTTCGACGCGCTCGCAAAATTCTTTCCGGCGTTTGCGGTGCTCAATCCGTCGCTAATGACCGCGCTCGAAATGGAGCCGCGGCGGTTGGGTAGCTTTCGTCCCGTCGAAATGGCGGAAATGCAGTCATGAATTCACAACTCCAGGGCGTCGAGCTCGCCCTTCATCCGCGGCGGCCGGGACGCGGGGAGATCCCCGGCCAACAATTCACGAGGCGGCAGTGAGCGATAGAGAGACCGCAATCATTGGGCTCAGGCGCGAGATCAAAATAGTTCGCGCGGCGGTTCGCGACCTGAAGGGGCAGAACGAGCGCTGGCGCAAGGTGTGCGTCATGCTCTGCGGCGTCGCCGGTCTCGACTCCGGACAGTTTCAAAATCTGCTCAGGGCCGAGTCTCTTCCAGTCGAGTAGGTAGCGCGGACCAAAAGCGCGTTTCGGATTGGGCCCTCCGCAACAGGCCTCGCCTTCGGTCAACGGCGCAAACGACCTCCGGCGGCTCACCGATTTGAGCCGATCCATCGAGGTCGGTCCATGCTCTTTCGCTTGGTGCGTCGCGCTGCTCTTGCAATCGCGTTCGTCGCGGCTTGTTTCCCCGCGCTCGCCCAAACATTCCCCACCGTGCCGTCGGGCACCGTCATCGGCCGGACCGCAATTGGCACCGGGCCGTCGCAGGAAATCCCGATTACGTCGCTGATCGCCTCGATGCTCAACCCGCTGACCGTCACCTCGGTCAACACGGCATCAGTGGTTTACCGCGGCGCCACCAGCGGCACCGCCACCATCAGCGCCCAGGCGGTTGCCGGCACGCCTGTGATCAAGTGGCCGACCACGTCCGGCACCGTCCCGACCACCGCCACCCTGCCGATCGTGCTGAACGCCACCACCGGCGTGCTGAGCTGCCCGACTTGCGCGCTGACGATCGACACCCGAACTGCCGCCGCAGCGCTGAACCTGTCAGCCTATAACGTCATTCGGACGGGCGGTTATGCGACCGCTGGCGACGGCGGTGGTGCGACCTTCAAGAATGTCGGTTCCACGGCCTTTCTTGACAACTACATCACGTCGGCAAGCCTCACAGGCGGATCCGGCTACACCAACGGCAGCTATCTGGGCGTTCCACTTACCGGGGCTCTCACGACGGGTAATTGTCTGGCGGCAATCACAGTCTCTGGTGGCGCGGTCACTGCTGTTACGACCACAATGCCGTGTGCGGCCTCATCTGTGGGCAGCGTGCTCAGCACATCGAACACTTACATCGGAGGAACCGGCTCCGGATTTAAGTGGACGGTCACCGCTGTTTCTACACCGCAGGCCAGTTTCACCGACAGTGCCGGCAATCACTGGCAGTTCGTCGAGACCGAAGGCTCCACCAACGCCCTGCAGTTCGGCTGCAAAGGCGACTGGGGTGGAATAGGCTCCGACGCGTCCTCGACCAACAACTCGCCGTGTCTTTGGAGCGCGCTTGCGTTCGTGAGCCTCAAAAGTGGGTGGGTCGGAGGATACGGCGGCCATCTCGTGATCCCCAAAGGCGCGTTCATGACGTGCGGGCAATTTCTCGCGAGTGGCTTCAACCTCCCGATTCCGCAAAGCGTGCGTGTCAGCGGCACCAGCATTTTCGGAACGACGTTGGCAGAATGCGCCGCTGACACCGGCAGCACTCACTATGTCGGCCTCTGCGATGCTGTTGCAAAGGTCGGGCAGTTCGGCTGCAAGGTCGAAAATATGACGCTGTACCTCTGGCAGGTCACGACGGCCAGCGCGGGAATTGCGGCGATCTACTCGAACAGCGGTCAGCAGTTTGCGCTTGCGGAGAACGTGGAGGTTGATGCCTATCACAGGAGCTGCGTGAAGTACGAAACTGGGGCTGGCGGTGCAGCGAACGACATCTGGATTGGCATTGATTGCGTGCAGGAAGGGGCGGCCACCAATCCCGGTTTCAGTTTCAGCGCTCTTACCAGCCAACACATCCTTCAACGCAGCGTCTGCGCATCAGGCCCGGCGGGTGCGGCGGTATGCATCAACAACTCTGGCGGCCGCTTGATAGCTGACGGCATTGACATCGAAGGCTATGGCACCGGTCTTCAATACCAAGTCACCACAAGCGGAGTGATTGGCAGTTATAAGAACGTCCAAGAGCAGTCTGGTTCGTGCTCTCAAGCGATCCAGTTGACCGCCAGCAATCTCCCCGGAAACTTGGTCATCGAGAATATTTCCACTGGATGTCCGGTGACCGTTCTCAATCAGCAATCGGGGGGCACCAATTTCACCGGCAACATCGTGAAGCAGATCACCTGCGTCAGTGGGGCGTGTAACTAGCGACCACGACCTTTGTTGGCATCTGGACGCTGTACTAGGTCGGCTTCAACCCGTGAGGAGCAACGATGGCTGAAAACAGCAAATCTGCCGGACCGTGGAATGACTACGCGACGGTTGATGCTCCGTCCGCAGACGGCCCTTGGAACGCGTACAAGGGTTTGGACGATTGGGCGCCGGTAACCGCGGCCGCCGAGGATGATTGGCAACCGGTCGGCCAGCCCAAGGGCATCGAAGTCCCGGACCGCATCCCTCAGGCCATGGAGGATCGCCTTATCGCCGGCCATGAGGCGCGCCAGCGCGAGGGCGGCAAATGGTGTCGATTACAAGCTACCAAACCGGTGAATGACGCCGAGAACGGCAACGATCAGCGCTAGTCCTGAAACCCATTGCGGAAGTTGCGACATCCAGACGATTTGTTTTGCGGACCGAGTCGGTCGTTTTGCCAAAAAGATTCCCATGATTTCTGCACGATGCTGCTGAGTCGTCATGAATGCGACCATTGCTGCTAAAAATCCTATAGAAAATGCAATGATAAAAGCTCCGATCCCGTGCAGCTGTGGAGTTGCATTGTAATCCTTTATGACGCTCATGCATCCAAGTAGGCCCGCGCCATTCGCAGCTAGCAGATAGCCGACAAGCTTAAACTCTGTCTCGAAGAAGTCTTTCGCCAGTTCTTTTTCAATCGCATATTTTTCTGCTGGCGTGAGTGCTGGTAGATCTTCATCGACGTTCATCGTCATTGTTGTCCCATGCCTTCATGAAGGAGGTTCCCCTGCGAAGTGTCATGCAATTGGGGTCGAGCGCAAGGAAAACGCCCTGCCACCTTTTCGCCTTTGACCCGCCGCGATCAAAGACGGGCAATGGATTGCCGGACAATTGGCGAGATCTCTCTGTCCATTCTGCGAAGCGTAGCCAACCCATCGCTAACTGCGGAGTACTTTTTGAAACCGGTCTTTCGATACCTAAAGGAATGGTCGAGGTGATGAGGATGAAGGAGTTCAATCACGGCGATCGTTCTTTCATCACCGGCAAAATGGCCTAACTTGGAAGCCATCTCGGTGAGATCAACTAGAGAATGCCTGATCTTCGACTTTTTGAGGTCTGCTTGAGCCCCACCTGATGCGATGATGAATGCCTTCAAGAACAATTCTATCCCCTGAGAGATTAGAAAATATTGGGGACTTGTGATGTGATCATACTGACTGTCGTGCAAAATTATCGCCGCTTGCAAGTATTCCTTGGCGTCGGTCAAATAGCTAACCGATAAGAACTTGTTCGGCGCATCAGTAGAGCTCATTTCTTTACCTTCAGGCCGATCTCGACGAGCCGGCGGATAGCTTCGGATCTGCTCGCATCATTCGCCGTGCCCCAAGTCTCTACGGCCTCGATCAAGGCTGCAGGCATACGAAGGACCACCTGAGGATCCTTGCCCGTCGCCGGGCGGCCTCGAGGCTTTTTGGGCATTACTTTTATTGACTTCTTCATAATTTAGGCATTACCTTAAAATCGAGCCGAGCGGAAGGTGGCACTTCCAAGCTCGGCTCTAACCCCAGTCAACCAGAAGGGTAATTCCATGACCAAGGCTGACAGCGTGCATAGCACGCCACCCCTAAACGCGTCTGCAAACATCATCGACCTGGCCGCGCGCCGAGCGCGGCGCGCCCTGCCTGCCGACAATGTCCAGCTGATCGACTTCCCCGTGACAGCGCGCCAGCGCGCTAGCCGGTCGCGTAACTTCCTGAGGCATCCCTGCAATCGGGTCTCTCTCGCCGTGACGATCGCAGGCCGCCTCCAGCGCGGCGAGCCGCTGGGCTACCCTGTCGACGGAACGGCGGCGCTGCGTGAGGGGGCCGCAATGGCGCGTCAGTTGGCGGTGGATCTCGAGATCATTGCGGAAGAGCACGGCCGGGAGGCGCAGCAATGAGCAACGTCATTGAGCTCGTGCCCGACCGCTCCGGGGTGAATATCGACGAACACCATGCGCAGGCCTTCCGCGATCTGGAAACCAGCCTTCGCGATTGCGTGAGGATGACCGGCATAGCCGCCGAGTTGATGTTGAACGCAAGCATCGAGAACGATCACTTGCGATTTGCGGTATTTCATTCGGCTGAGATGCTGACGCGCCTGGAAGAAGAGTACGACGCCCGTTGGAATAGCGAGCTGCGGGGACCGGCATGAAGCGCCGGGGCAGACTGCATAGGAAGCGCGACCGGCAGCGGCTGATGACGCACCGCAGACGGCTGAGGCGGTAGACTGTTACAGAGCGCGGGGCTTCGGTCCCGCGCTTTTTAATTTCCCCCGCGCTGCGGATAAAGCGCCTAGGGTCGCGGGGTTCAACCCAGGAGGGAACACACTTTGATTCGTATTTTGCTTATTGCTCTGACGCTTTCATTCGTCGCGCCTATCGCAAGCGCGGTCGCTGGACCATGCGATACCTCATCGGATCGGGCAGCGGACGGATCGCGTTGCGGCGATCGTGCGGCTGATCGCAGGACCGGCGGGCGCTAAAACGACATGGGCCCGCCGGTTCACGCTGGCGGGCCTTGCCATCCTGCAGCAGAATGCCAAGCCCCAAGGCCTTACCGAATTCAGTATCTATTTCTGTGGAACAAGCGCCTAGTAGTTCCTATCACCAGCCCATCACGGCTTCTATCGGTGACTGAGAGCCCTGTGCTCCCGCCAGAACGCGGAGCCATTTATGGCCAAACTCACCACATCTCTGACAGAACGCCTCACCCAAATGGCCAGCGTCGCTCGGAGCCGCGCAGAGGCAACTCCCCCCGGGCCCAAGCGGGAAGCATTGTTGAAGGCAGCGCGACTGAGTGAGAACGCTTTGCACATTCAGCAATGGCTGAGCTCTCCCGGGCTCCGGACCCCAACGTAAGATCCTAGCTTGCCGTCTCATGGAGGCGGTCTCATTGTAAATGACGGCAGGCCGCTGGCGTGCGGAACGTGGCGGCGTCGGTCGCAGTAACAGCCTTTTAGCCGTTCCTGCGATCTCACCGTCGAAAACTCCGGCGCTCTGATCCGCAATTGGATCGGCCGCCGGGAGCATGGGGCTGGAGAGCGAGCGAAGGAACTCCCGCCAGGCGCCGTCCGTGAAGCGTTAAACCCGATAGGACCCGCTTTGCCTCTGGTACGTTAGCATCTATCACCGGCCACGATTCCAGGGCGTCGGTGACTGAGAGACGCGACCGCGCTCCCGCCTGTTCGGACCGCGCTCAGCGCGCGATAGAGGAAGCCGTTGAACTCCGCAGATTGAGCCGCATCTGGGTAAGAGATGCCGAACTGCACACCGCGGCGGTTCAATTCGCGAAGTATAGGGAGCGTGCGCAGCAGTTTCGAAAGAAGGGCTAAGTCCGCCTCAGTGGGCGGGCTCTTTCCGAGGCGGGCCTGTTTCCCACCTCAGTTCGAAATCGTTAGTGGCCTGTTTTGCTTTTCGGATGCACAATGCCCGCATGGATCAGCAAGATGAATACCGGCGCAACGCGGCGGAAGCTCAGCGCCAAGCGGACCGGGCCGCCAACGAGGTTGATCGCGCCTCTTGGCTGCGCTTGGTTCATGGGTGGCTAAGCTTGCTCGCAAAGCGGCCCCGGTCAGCCCAGGAAGCGTTCGATCAAGCGGCCGCCGACAGAGGGACGGGCCAGGAGGACAACAAGTCGTCGAATTAGTTGGCCAGGAACACAAATTATTTATCGGCATTGAGCACCGATGAATGATGCCCGGCGCCTTCAAAGACTGTGCGAGACACAGGCGGCCCTTAGCTCCAACGCCAAGGTCCGCGAGGCCCTTTTGGAAATGGCGGAAGAGTACCGCATCCAGCCGACCATGACGACGAAAGGGAACCCGCATCGACGAAACTCGATGTAGGTCAGACCGTAAGTACCTCGCGATCGGGAGGTATGCACCATGGAACAGGAAGAACGGATAGCCGCCATCCGCTCTCGGATGGACGAAATGATTGAAAAGATCGCTGAAGCTATTTGCTTGGGCCGCACCCCTGTCGCGGCCCAGCGCGTGCTTAGGGCTCTGACTGCCGAACTCGCCAAGGAGCTACAGGAAGAGTAGGCCGCTCTTGTGGACACGGGCTCGCTGCACCGTAGCCTTACGGGGCAAAGACTTGGGTGCGGCTGCTCGTCCGGGTGTAATACACCGGGCATGGTGGAAACATACGACCAGTCGGAGCTACAATTTCAGATGCTTGCGAAGGTGGAGCAATGCCGAAGGCTTGCACGCCAAATCGGTGATCAGGGTACGGCTCAGCGCCTTCTTGATCTCGCAAGCGAATACGTCATGCAAATGAAGAAAATCGAGGGTATCAAGGGTAAATGATGCCACCCCTTGGCGGCAGCTTTCATTCACGCGAGCTACTGCCTGTCGTGGGTGTGGATGCCCCGCTGGCTCGTTGCTGGCGGGCCCGCTGTTCTCCGGGCGAGAACAGATTGTGATTCTAAGAAATCTTCGTTCGTTCCTCGCGCGTGTATTTATAAGCGGAACACCTAGAAGTACGGCCGCGTCAGCGGGGCGGCCTCTCGTATTCGCCGGTTCATGCCGGCGGGCCTCACCTCACAATCCGGCGCTTCTTGGGAGGCGCGATTCTGGGGCGGCCGTGGCTTCCTCCGACGGCAGAGTTGCGGCAGCCTCCCTGGCAATCGCTTTGCGCACGTCGCCACGACTTTTGCCTATTGATTTTGGTCCCGGAGGTTGAACAGCTCCGCCTCGCGGAAGGGCCAAGAGGTTTTCTGGGGGGATAGCAGACGCTTCGGCGATAAATTGTTGCTTCAGTTCCGCAATTTTGGTTTCCGCATAGCGCAGCGCCTGCGCGACAGCAGCTAGCAGCTGTGAGTGACCATCACCGCTTGGGCCGGTGTAAACCGCAAATAACTCAGACTGCCCCAGAAACTTTCCTGTCCCCGGTTGCACCACAGCCGCGACATTACATTGCCGCGCCGAGCCATGTCGGTGCGCAGTGTAGGAGTTTCTCAGATCGCGAAGCCATCTGAAGTACGGCGCGATCCCATCGGCGTTTGGGTAAACCGTTTCGACGACGAGCGGATAAGCGTTCTTGCTATCGAAGCAGCCTACAAACTGAGTAACGCCATCCCGGAAGAGGCTGCCATTGATCGCCCTGTCTTTTTCGTCGCCCTGTCCGGCTGCGTATCGCTCGACCCATATGGAGAAGCTGAGCAAACTGTTCTTAAGATCGTTTTTGGTGAGTAGCATCTCGGCTAGCTCCGTGGCGACTGGTAACCCAGTGTCGACCATCAGCAACTCTTGTTCGCGGTCTACGCTCGATCTGTCATCTTCTAAGTTTGATGTGGCCGAGGTGTCGGAGTTGTTCATCGATTGCTCCTTCGCGCCGCCAGGCTAGGCCCACTCTGCCAGACCATCAATGATGGCGTCCTTGTCTTGCGAAAGAACGGGCGTCCGTTCAACAAAGGTCTTGACGCTCGAGAGCAATCGGGAATCTGCTCGGCCGCATGGGGAAACATCAGCACGACATCGACGAGTTGCGGGGGTTCGAGCGCCTATGTCTAGAGCTCGCCGCCGGCGCGACCATGCCGGAGGAGAGGGCGGGGCTCGAGTTCATGGCCAACTGCTATCGAGCCGAGGCCATCTGCCTTCAAAGCCGCTTCCCATCTGCTTCCCACACCGGAAATCTGGGAAGCAACGGCGCTATAAAACGTTATATTTCCTACCTAAAATCTTTGCTTGACCGATCTCCGGTTATCACATGGCCGTCGTTGCCGGCGTCGTGTTCTTCGCGGTGCGCGCGCTGCTCGCTCTGATCCCCGGATTGGCGGCCGGCTTCGCCATCAAGAAATGGTCGGCCGCCGCCGCGCTGGTCGCCGCTGCGTTCTACCTGCTGCTGTCGGGCGCGGAGGTCGCCACGCAAAGGTCGTTCTTCATGACGGCGGTGGTGCTGATCGCGGTGATGGTCGATCGCCGCGCCATCACCTTCCGCACGCTTGCTGTGGCTGCGCTGATCGTGCTGGCGGTCGCGCCGGAAGCGCTGGTGCATCCGAGTTTTCAGAGATTGAATGCGCCAATTGCGTGAGCCGTGTTTCCACCCGTAAAGCCATTGAATCGTTTAGCGTTTTTTGGTGTTTCCATTGAGACCCCGTGAACAAAAGCCGCTCAAAACTGGGCAAAACGCTGGGATTGGCGACGTAGAGTCCCGGAAAAAGTCCCGGAATGGTTCGAGGCGTTCCGCATGCGTTCGGGAAGGCCGGGCGCTGGGCTCGGGCCGCCTCACCCCTCTTATTTCCCCTGCCAGGCCATATTAGGCGGAAATGAACTGCCGCGAAAAACAATCTGCGGCACCCCTGAGTATTTCAGCGGCAAAAACGGTTGATTTGCAATTGGCCGGGCTTCGGAGGTAAGCGACTGAATTCCTTGGACATTAGTTGATTTCCTCGGAGCGTCTGGCGGCTTGGTTCCGGCCAGCGGCTTGCCTGATACCATGGCCAAGGCCTCCACAATGCTGTTGGCCGTCTTACCCAACCCGCCCGGAGCCACGGTCACCGACACGGCCCTTAACCGAGAGCACCGCGCCAACATGGCGATTTCTTTTGCGCGTGCCTTTAGTGGGTGAGCCGGGAAAACCGCACTAGTTCATACAACCAATCGGAGGCCTTCATGGGTAATCGTGCAAAGCGTCGCGCCTGGGCATGTCGGGTCATGTCTGATCCGCGGATGAGTGATATCCACCGGCAAGTCGCTCTTACGATCGCTGACATGGATCGGCGCGGCTTTGTGTTCTGCGAGCTGGACGGCGATCTCTTTTTCGAGCCGAAACCGCAATACGCGGCCAGCCTGAAATAGCGGTTACGCCGGACACCCTGCGTCAAACGTTCTAGGAAACTACGTTCTTGAAAATCATTGAATTCCGACCATCCCGTAGTAGCGGGAAACAACTCGGCACGTTTGACGCCGAGTTGGCGCCTGGCGTGCGAGCGCTGGATCTGACTCTCATCCGCAAGCAAGACGGCAGCTACAGAGTGTTCGGCCCTAACGTCCGGCTTGATATCGGTGTTGCAAACGACCTCGCCAGGGAAGCGGTAGCGATGGGGGGCAGTAGCCGTGGCGGACAGTAGAATTGAGAAGACAGGCGGGTTGCTTGATCAGTGGACGCTTCTTAGCGAGATCATAGCCGACAAGCGCACCCGCAAGCCTCACATTCAAATCGCCCAGATCGTTATCGATCGCCAAAAGCGAGAGCACGGCAACAGCCAAGCGAGTGTGCGCTACATTGAGCGCGGCACCGGCCTCTCGAAATGGCGGATCAGCAAGGCCACCGCCGAGCTGGCCGAGTGGGGCTACTTTACTAGGCGTCCTGGCGCCGGCACTCGGCCCTCTGAATTCACCGCGACCTCATGGCCTAGTGTCCGAGTCCAGAGGGACTCTAAGCACCCGACGCTAGTGTCCGAGTCTGAAGGGACACAGTGTCCGAGTCTGGAGGGACGCTGCGGGCCTCTAGTGTCCGAGTCTGAAGGGACGAATCCTGCTTACGTAGACGGCTTACAAGCCGGCCTACGTGAAGCAGAATGTTCTGTCGGCGCGGCTACGCCGCCGGCTTTGGCCGGGCTTGAGCCCGCCACGCCGGAGACGCCGCCAGGGGGATTTGTCGAGCTATGGGATGCCTTCAGTCTCAAGCTGACAAATACTAAGGCCAAAGCCAGAGCGGCCTATGACAAATTGGCGCCGGAGGCCAGCCTTCATGCCACTATTGTTGGGGCGGCAGCGCGCTTGCATGCTCACTACGAAGAGCACGCGATTGAGCGGCGATATCGTATCCAGCTCCAAAATTGGATTACGGCGCGCGGCTGGGAGGATGACCTTCCCGTCGTATATTCCAACGCGAAGTCCGCGGCGATAGCCAAGTTACGCGGTAGCGCGAAGCCAGTCCAACGGTACGACGAAGCCGACCGCAGCGTAAGGCCGAAGGCTGAGCCACCAGAGCTAGCCGAGGAGGATGACATGGGGAGGCGCCGCTCCAGTACCGTTGACGCAGCTGAGGCCGCCGAGCATGACCGCAAACTCAGCGGGGCAGCCATTGAAATCAGTGTGCCGAGCGGCGTGCCGCTTACCGTGGTGTCCACCGCGGTTGAAAAAAGGGGCGGCGACACCTGGATGGCCCTTCAGACTGACCGCGGGCGCGTTGCCGTCCTGGTTGAGGGCAGCAATGCTCCTCTGCAGGATGCGGGTCAGGAGCACCTTCAGCGGCTTGCTTACGCCTGCGGGGTCGACGCCATTAATGACCCGGCCGAGTTGCACGGTACGTCCTTCATGATAGCTCTCAGCACGTTTGCCGCCCTCCCTGAGAGGGAAGCTGCTTGACGGGGTAGGGGTGGGTGAAATGTCTTGGGCATTTGCCCGTGGAAACCGCCGCTCAAGTCACACGCTAAATCCCGCAAATTTTCAGATTATTTTTCCCCTGTGTGCAGCCGGATGCCGGCCACACTAAGAGCCAGCAAATGGCCAGAACGTCACGTCGAGGTTTCCATGACCCCCGCAAACGACGACCAACCCATCGCGGCCGACCGTGTTGTCGAGACGCGCCCGAGCCCTGACGAACTGAACCGCATCCTGCACCGCCGCTTCCCTGGTATGGGACCGGCCCACGGCTGGCAACTGGAGGCGGCCGCCCGCAAGACATTCAACGCCGATTTGACGCAGTGGTTCGGCTTGGACGGGCGCTGGCATTCTACGGCGGAGCAATATCGCCAGCCGCGAGGTAAGCGCCGTCAGCCAAAAGAAAATGTAACGCTGGCGTTACATTTGGACGAGGCCGAAGCCGCCACCAAGGCCGAGCGCGATGGGTGGATGTTCACCGAGGCTGTGGCCTGCCGATGGCGCGAATACGCGCCGGCCATTGCGGAGGGCGCGCTGGACATCGTCGGCAAGGTAGTCCCAGCGACCACAGGGAGTCGCCTCATGCAGTTTGGCGCGGTGGAGGACGCTATGATCCGCGCTATAGACGCGAAGCGATTGTTGGCCGCTAACGACAATGTGCTGACGGAAATTCGCAGGAACAGGCCGCGCCTAAGACAGACTGCATAAATCCAGATTTCGCCATAGTTGGGAACGTATCAAGTTGAAGGCCACGTTTGTGGTCTGACGTGACGTGCACTCGGCGCGCGCCGGCCCACTACCGGCTGCGCCGCCTTTTTCCGGCGCAGTGCCGTGGTCCGCTAAGAGCGGCTTTTTATTTCCCCCTCTAGTCGCAACTTTTAATCCTTAAAAAGGAGAATGGCCGCCATGGCCTCGCTAAGCGCTGCACTCGATGCGATCGAGCAGCATTTAAAGTTTCCGCGCTCGCGCAGTACGGGCGTCGCGCGCCGCTTGCAGGAAGCTCGCCTTCTGCCAACGGGCTTGCCGAGTGCGCCGCCTGAATTGAATGAGTATCAGGTCATCGACATCGTTGTTGCATTGGCATCCGACGTTACCTTGCACGAAGCGCCTGCAGTGGTCCGCGCCTACCACGCAATGACTCCTGGTGGCGCTAGTTTGATCGGCGCACCATTGTCGATTTTGCACGCCGCAGTTGCCGTCTCGGTGGTGATCGAAGATGCTCGTTCAGGTATTCCTGAAGCCCGTGCATCGAAAGTCGAGGTCTCCTGCAACTGGAGAGCGGTTGCGATTCGCAAGCCGGATGGCACGGTCGATCGCTTCTGCGAGATCGGGCAAGACGCTTCACATTGGCAGTGCAACGGCCACAACAAATCAACCACGCTCAGCGTGGCAGCGATTGCTTACGCACTCGACGACATTTTCGGAAAGGTCATTGCCTAATGGCACCTCTTAAGAAACAACCCGCTGACGAATTCATCGTGCCTACTCTTGAGACTTCCAGTCAAGAGTATGCAGACCTCGTGGCGCGGAGGCAGGAATTGAGTGAGCTGCTGTCCTCGCTAAACAAAGAGTCCGCAGAACTCGACAACAAGATCGCCGCAGCACCCCAGGTACTGCACAGCGCTGCTGTCTCGGCATTGTTGGGCGATCCGGAGGATTCTGCTCCGCACCTTCGGAAGCGCCGCCGCCAAGTTTCGGGTGAGATTGCGAATGCCGAGACGGCATTGGAGGTGATCGCAAAACGCATCACTGCTGCGCGCGACGTCGCGAGCAAAACTGCTTGCGACGCCATCCGCGGTGAATATAGGCGGCGTCTGTCGGCCGTCTGCACGGCAGCAAAGGCTCTCGAAGTTACTCGCAGCCATCACGACGAGCTGCTAAATGATCTGGAGCGCGAGGATATCAACCTGGGCTATTTGAGGCCGGTTCGCGCGCATTTCGTCGAAAGGGTCGAGTATTTTCTCAAGGAAGTGCGGGAGGCGGGTCACAATGTTTGAGAAAGCGGACGAGCGTCGCGCTAGAGTAAAGCGAAAAATCTCTATCCGCGGCAAATACTTTAAAACTGACGACACAGATCCAATCGCAATTGCTCGCGCGCTGCGAAAGGAATCGCCGCTCGGGAAGCGTGAGGCGCGCCTGGAGAAAGCGGAGGCGAAGGTTGGCCGAAGCTAAGATTGTCTGGGGGTATGCCGTGCTGTGGGACTCCGTCACGACGATCGCAAATGAGTTCCGGGAGCAGTTCGCAAAGGGCTCGCTGACACGCAGCATCCAGGAGGATGACATTCGGATGCTGCTCGATCACGATTCCGGCCGTGTCGTCGGGCGCACAGCATCAGGCACCCTCCGATTGCGAGAAGATGCCTTAGGGCTTCGCTATGAAGTCGATGTGAACCTTGACACGCCAGATGGACAGACTCTTGCCGGGACAGTCGGGCGGCGCGACGTGTCCGGCATAAGTCCGTCGTTTTATGTCAAATCCGAAAATTGGCCCCGCCTCGGATCCGGCCTACCTTTGCGGATCATCACTGAGGCCAGGCTTATAGAACTGAGCGCTGTCGCTTTCCCAGCGTACCCTCAGACAACCGCCGCGATGCGCTCAAGTCCCAATGCCAACAGTGCAGCCGCCCAACGTCGGATAGCAGCAAGGCGTGAAGCCATGCGCATCAGGGGCATGCTGGGGTAGGGGGAGAGGGGTGATTCAGCCTCTCGGAAGTTTCGCGCTGCGCACCGGATTTGGCCCAAAGTTCGCGCATCCACAATTCAAAATATGGGGTATTAGAGGTTGTATTCATACAATCATGCAGCCGAATGCCGGATGCCCGCCCGCGGACTCTGCTCGGTTGCGACCGCGAACCTGTCGATGTTGTGCTCGGGCTTCGGGCGCAGATGATGAAAGAGATCGGGGAGAGAGTCACTTGACCTTGCGGACCAAACCAAAACGCACCCCCGTCCTGCATCTGGTCATGCCGGGTGTTGAGGTCGCTCGTGTGGAGCCGCTGCCGCGCGAGACGGTGACGGCCTTCCTGCGCCGCGCTGGCTGGGCGACGCGCGACACCAAATATGGCTGGCAGTTCAAGAAGGGCTTGCCGACCATCCTTGAGATTAACGGCGAGGCCGTCCTCCGCCGTGATTGGCGACGTCGTCGCATCGGCGCCAAGGACAATGTGCGGTTTGTGTCCTATCCGCTGGGTGGCGGCGGCGGAAACACGGCCAAGCAGGTTATTGGCTTGGTGGCGCTCGTGGCGGTGGCTGCGTTTGCGGGTCCATTGGGCGGCGCAATTGCCAGTTCGCTGTCGCTCTCGGCCGGCGTTGGTACCGCGATCGGTGCGGGCCTCGCAATTGGCGGCTCGCTGCCGGTCAGCGCCGTACGGATGGTCAATTTTCAATTCGAGGATTTTTACAATGTCGGCAGCTAACCTAATTGTCGCGTCGGATGGCGCGCATCTCGTTTCGGACGGGCTTGTTTGGAACACAGCAGATCAAACGATCACTGCGATTTGTAACAAGGCTGTTCTATTGCCGCAGTTCAAAGCCGCCGCAACGGTCCGCGCTGAGCATTTTGTTGTTTTCCAGGCCGTGTCGCTCGCTCTATCGACAATGGCGGCAAGCGGCTTCGATGATTTCAAGCAGGCGATCGGTCCCACGCTCAGGGAGCTGAATGACCGGATGTCCGCGATGGGTGCTGCGAGTCCATTCGAGGTGTCGGTCGCGGGAATTTCAGAACAGAGTGGCCCATCCGGTTTCCGGATGACGACCCTGCAAGCCGGCGGCGATCACCTCGCACCATCGCGCGTGATTGACTTTCCCCGCGGCTTCAACCCATGCCCATGCAGCACCGAGGCGGATGAGCAGGAGATCCGTGCGGCAATAGAGAAGGCGCCGGCAACCCTGGACGGCCATGCGGTTGCCGCGCTAACGGCGCAGCGTGAGATTGCCCGACGTGACTTTGAGGCGGGGCGCCGGCCGTGTTGGGTGGGCGGATTTGCGCAGATCACCACCATTTCGGCAGAGTCTATTGCCACGCGCATCATTCATCTTTGGGGCGATGATGTTGTCGGGGCGAAGTTGGCCGCGTGAAGCTCGCCGCATCTGCTGAAAAAGATTAGAACAGAGGTTTCAAATGACTGATTTCCACAACATTCCATCAGACCCAACCGAACCAGCGAATCCGGTTGAGGGCTTTGTGTTCATGCCGGCCGGAAGTGACGTCGCCCAGGTCTGGCAAAAGATCAACGGCCAGTACGTGCGGACCGACAATGCGATTGTGCACGCCGAGGCTAAGGTAACTCGATGACCGCGCTTCTCAGCTACTCCATAGGCACCGTTTCCGTTGCGGCCGATGGCACCACTGTGACCGGCTCCGGCGTGATTTGGTCCGGATCTAATGTCAAGCCCGGCGACCGACTGGATATCGGTCATTTCTCGGCGCTGATCGTCGATGTCGTCGATCCCACGCATCTGACCATTACGCCATGGCCGGGTTCAACGGTCAGCGGGGCGTCTTATGTGATCTGGCAGGACTACCCTCAACGCGTTACCGGTATTGTGACGATGCAGAGCGTCAACAAGCTCGTTGACGCGCTCAACACGTCTGGCTTTTTCGTGTTCGTGGACATCGCCGATACCGAGCCCGATCCTTCGCTCGGAGATGACGGCCAATACGCATTGCAGCCGACGACCGGCAAGCAGTGGGTCAAATCGGGCGGGATCTGGGTGTATCAAGGCATCTATAAGGCGTTCCAGATTAAAGGCGCCTGGAGCGGAGCAACCGCCTACGCGGTCAATGACGTCGTAGCGCTGAGCGGGTCGAGCTATGCGTGCGTGCTCGACCACACCAATCACACGCCGCCGAACACGAGCTATTGGCAATTGCTGGCGAGCATCGGCAGCACGGGCGCCACTGGGCCGACCGGCGCCGGCTACGGCGGCACGTCGACCACGTCGCTTGCGATCACTGTTGCGTCGAAAGTGTTCACGACGCAGGCAGGCCTTGCCTATACCAACGGCGCCCGCGTGCGGGCCACGGCTACGGCCGGTGCCACGGGATGGCTTGAAGGCGTCGCGACCTACAGCGGCACGACGCTGACCATCACCAGCGATAAGATCAGCGGCTCAGGAACGGGGACCGCGTGGAATTTGAACGTCGTCGGCGAGCCTGGCGCGGGCGATCTCACGAGCGCCAACAACCTTTCGGACGTGGCGAGTGCGGCGAGTGCGGCGACCAATCTCGGCGTGGTCCGCTATGGCGGCTCGCAGAGTTTGACGGATGCACAGCAATCGCAAGTGCAGGCGAACATTGGCGGGTCGCGGAAGAACTATCTGCTCAACCCATCCGGCGAGATTGATCAGGAGGGAGTTAGCGCAGGGGTATCGAGATCGGACGTGGCCTATGATTTCGATCAATGGCTGACGCTGACTCAATCCGCCGCAGTGACTGTTAGCGCCATTGCGAACGCCGAGGACGGCACGCCGTTCATGATGCGCACGCTTCAAGCGAACGCGACTGCGCAACGCTTCGGCCGCATCCAGTGGATCGAAAGCGGCTTCTGCCGTGACCTTCGTGCCCAGTCGGTAGTTCTCTCTGCGCGTGCGAAAATGTCGGCGGCGGCTACATTGCGGTATGCCCTCGTGGAGTGGACCGGCACGGCCGATGCCATCACCAAGGACATCGTCAGCGACTGGACCAGCGCGACGTTCACGGCTGGAAACTTCTTCACGTCGACATCGACGACCGTCGTCGCGGCCGGCTCGATCGCAATGTCGGCAAACACCTTGACTGACATCGCGGCCATCACCGGGACTGTATCGGGGTCCATGAACAACCTTTCCGTGATTTTTTGGACGGACAGTACTCAAGCGCAAAATGTCACGCTGGATATTGGCAAGGTCAAGGTGGAGAAGGGAACGATACCGTCGAAGTTCACACCTCCCGTTCGATCCACCGAACTCCAGGCCCTCAAACGGTACTGGCAACCGATTAGAATTGGCTTTCAATTCGCGGCGGTCACGACGGGCGGCGCCTATGGCAACGTCCAGACTTGGCCTTGTGAGATGCGGGCTACGCCGACAGTCGCCCAGATTTCAAACATCGGGGTCGATCACTTTCCGACCACCGCGCCGACCACTTCCGGACTGACGACAATTGGCGGTCTTTTCTACAAGACGGCCAGCGCCAGCGGCAACGGATTTTATGACGATCTGTTGAGCCTGAATGCGAGACTGTAGAACTTACTGACCTTTCTAAAGGCATCCGCATGGCGGGCTCGGCGCGTTTTCCACGTCCGTGCTGCGCGCCTTCACCTCAGGAGTCCCATTGTCCAACGACCTCGTAGTACAACTTGGCGCGAAGCTGGATCAATTCGCCAGCGACATGAACCAGGCCGGCGATATGGCGGATAGCGCCATTAGCCGGATTGAACAATCCTTCGCGAACCTCAACCCGACCGCTGGCGGCTTCGCTTCGCTTGGGACGGCAGCGGCTGGCGTGACTGGTGTTGTCGGTGGGCTTCTGGCCGCGATCACCCAGGTAAACAGTCAGCTTGCCGACCTTCAAAAGAACGCTGAGTTTACCGGGCTGACGGCGGAACGGTTCCAGAAGATCCAGTTCGCCGCTGGACAAGGCGGAGTTTCGTCCGAGGACTCCGTCAACGACCTTCGGAAAGTCGCTTCGCTGCTGGCAGACGCTAAGGAGAATGAAAACTCGCTTACCCGCCTGCTTGACGCGAACAACATCAAGTACAAAGACCGTAACGGCCAGGTCATCAGCCTAAACGAATTGCTGACGATCGCAGGCGGTCTGCTCAATAAATTCGATTCCATCCCAGAGAAGACCAAGGCAGCTCAGATGCTTGGTCTTTCCGAGAGTTGGGTTGAAGCGCTGCGCAACGGCAGTAAATCGTTCGAGGACATCGCTCAAGGCGCTGAAGCAGCTGGCGTTATTATTGACGGAGCTACCGTTGCAAAGGCCGCTGCCTTCGATCGTGCTTGGAAACAATCTTCGGCTCAGCTTGCGGCGCAGTTTAAGTCGGCTTCCTCGGATATTGCGGGCTGGCTGGATGAACTGATCGACAAGGCCAACGACCTGGTAAGGACTGCGCTTGCATCGCAGAATATTCAGGCCGGTAGCGGTCAGAGCCTCTTTAATAGGTACGCAGACGCGGCGGACATTTTCCAAAAGAACCTCCGCGGCGCAGCTCAAGACGTCGACCAAGTCACGCGCGCCATTGATGCGATGAACAAGTCTGGCAAGGGCGATCCGGAGATTGTCTCCGCGCTAGAATTGATCCGAGCCAAGGCGCAACTCGCCGCAGAGATGCTTAAGGCTGCAGCTGAGGCGGAGTCGAAAGTTGCTTTCCCCGGTGGCGTTCCAACACCCGCCACCAGGCCAGCGTCGGCCAACAATGCCGACCCCAACGCTGCTCACTTGCCAAAGCGCAAGGACGGTGACGAATCTGCCGACGCATACGACCGTGCCACCGAAACCTTGAACAAATACATCGCCACGACGAATGCACTGGCGGAATCGCAAGGTAAGGGTGCAGCTGCAATCGAAGAGGCAAAGGCGGAGGCGCAACTTCTTAATGCGGCTCAGTTGGCTGGGATTCCCATCACCGATAAGGTCCGCGATCACATTCAGGATCTTGCTCAGGACGCTGGGCTTGCTGCGGAGGCTCTAGCAAACGCGAAGGTCGCTAGCGACATCTCGCGAGGTCAACAGACTGCATTCTTATCGCCGGGCGATGTTCAGATAGCTCAGGAGCTAAAGAATCTTTATCCAGACGTGGCTGATGCTCTGCGTTCAACGGATTCGTCAGCCATCAAGCTTCAGGTGCAATAACATGACGGCAGTTAATATCGCGATCCAGAAGCGTGCCGTTCACATCATGACGGACGGCCTGTCCTACAACAAGGAAGGCCTCGTTGTAGAGGTATCGCCTAAATGCTGGGCGCTTCCTTCGTTGAATGCAGCCGTAGCCTGCATGGGACCGTCGCTGGCTAACATCATCACCGCGGCTGAGTTTACCAAGCGGTTTTCGTCGTTTGATGAAATGATTGCCGGCCTGGAAGAAGCTATGCCGAAGATCTACATCGCCAACTTAAGCCTGTTGACAGAGAATGGCGGTGGTATTCCGGACACGCGCATCTATATCGGTGGCTGGTCCGAAGGTCGTAACCGCCCCGAGGCCTATTCGATCCTCTGCATTCCGCCGGACTCTTTGCAGTATTGGTATAAGACCCACGAGAAACAGAAAGCCGAGTTCGGCGAAAAATCCGTGGTCGCTGACGAGCCGTTCAAACTGGTCCCGCTGGACGATGTGATTATGAATCCGCCGTTCGCCGCCGGGCTGACTGGTGAGCAATGCGGATTCAAGGCGTCGAAGGCAACCATGGCAGACACGCTCGATCCCGAAGTCGACATGGTGGTCATGCTGCAAATGCAGCGCCTTCGCGAAGAACCGCTGCGGCCCGGCTTGCCGGCGACGTCCAAGGTAGGTGGTCACGCCTTGCTAACATCGATCGATGCGGGCGGCATTCGCCAACGTGTGGTCCATCGGTGGCCTGCCGACAAGATTGGCGAGGTCATTGCGCCAGAACACAATACCGATTGGAAGGCGTTTCGCCGCGAGCTTAAGGGCAGGCGGCGCTGGTGGAAGTGAGGGGTCAAAGGCACCCTGTCGTTTTTGGCAGGTGCCGGCAGTCCCCGATGTGGGCATGATCGCCGCGCAAAAAGGACGAGGGTGCCCATGCAACGTTATTACTTCCCGATCTTCCACAACGGCGAAACACAGACGGACGAGGTAGGAGAGCTATTTGGCTCTGCTGAGCTGGCCGTCGAATATGGCGCCCGGGTCGCTCGGGATATTGCGAGCGACCCCGACTGTGACCGTGATGCGGGCACTGTGGTAATCGTCGTTGACGCGTCAGGTGCTGAGATTGCGCGGTATGGGGTGGGTGACGTTACAACTGCTCGCTAGCAGGATGGCGACGTTGCTGCGGTCATCCTAGCGAAAAGAAGGCGTCGGGGTTCGTACGCCTCCTGGTGCTTCATGGCGGCGTCAAGCGTCACCTGAAAGGTGCAACGTTCTTCATCTTCTCGTAGCGCGCCGATAGTTCTTTGAAGATAACTTGGAACCGCTTTGTGCTATCTGCAGTCAGTACTTTTGCTGGGTCAGCACCAATTAGCGACATGAATTCGCGTGCTGGACGGGTCTTGTAGAAATCAAGACCTAGCGCTTTGAAAGCTTCTTCATACCGTTTGACGATGCGCGGTATTTTGGCGTTGAGCACGAGCTTTTTACCCTTCAGCTCAACCTTGTAAGTGTCGGCCACCAGCTTGTCGTAAATCACGGGATCTATGAGGTCTTCGATATCAGCCTCGGAGGGTTTTGGATCGAAGCCGTCCGAGACAAAAAGTATTGCAGTCTCCCGCAGAAGTTTGTTGGTGACGATATCCTTCTGTGTTTCCCGGCCGGCCCGGTCATCGTCCAGCAGAACAAGAACCTTCAAGTCTTCGGAGGCCAACAGTGCGGCCATATAAGAGACCTTCCCAGCCCCGCCGGCGGGGGTGATGGTCAATTCTTCTGGTAGCGCTGCAGCACCCGTCGCGGCAAAGTGCGCGTTTACCGCAGAGAGGATCCAGAAATCAGTTACACCCTCAACAATAAGATTGGAGTGGCCCACAAAGAGTGTTTGGGACAGCTGATATCCGAGCGCAGCTTGAAGCGGGAAGAGCGTCTTTGAATCTCCTGTGGGTACGTTTGAGACCGTAGTACCTGTCTTCTCATCAATATTGACCGTTCTAACAATCTCTAGCGCGTCGGATGGTACCATGAAGGGGGAATGCGTGGTGTAGATGATCTGGTTCTTGTAGTCCTCGCGGAAGTGTTTGAGCAAATGCTCTTGCGATTTGGCGTGTAGATAAAGTCCGGGCTCGTCCAGGAGTAGAATGGCGCCGTCTGCATTCCCACCTTGAGTGTCTGCTGAGAACGTGATGTAAAAGGCGAAGAACCACCTAAATCCTCGGCTGCGTTCGTCCAGGTTGACCTCGACGGGATACTGAGCATTCGGGTCGGAAACTAGAACGGTGACGTTCGGACCGTCGACGTCAACCCGAACCATCAACTGACGGTCTTTCCAGAGACGACGAATTTCGCCAGTTACAAGAGAGCTGGCGCGGTTGAGAATTTGTCCTCTTAATTCATGGTGGTCGCGTTTTTCGTAGAGTTCTTGAGGCTTAAAGCCAGCAACCTTAGCCAACTTTTCGAAATTATCTTCGCGTTCCTTGGTTGCCGGGTTTTGTCCGCGGCGCTCAACGAAGGATGAAAGCTCTTGATGGCCGTGCAACTCAGGGAAGTCCGCTATGTAAACAAATTGCGGAAGCCATTCGAGGACTAGTTTATGCGCCGCTAACTTATTTGCATCGTAGCTAGCTATCTTGATCGCATGATCTTCAAGTTCGGTGAGGAGTTCGTCCTGTTTGTCGTCGAGCATGATGCCCGCGCCGCCGAGGTGTTGTCTCACAGCGGCGGCAGCTGGAGTTACCGCTGCGGCCCAGGCTTTTGATCCCGCATTCGCATTAGCCTTTTCAAGGGCAGCCCAAGCATTGTCGACTTTCGCCTTATGCTCCCCCTCCAATGCAATCCACAGCGGCTCAAGGACTGGTCTTAGCCTCTTAAGCACACTTGTCGTTTTTTTTGCATCCAGTTCAGGCGCCTTTGTTTGGAAGTCGGTCCAGACACTTTCAGCGGCGTAACCGCGGCCGATCGCCACCTTCTTGAGTGGACCTAACAGCGGTGCAAGTTCTTCCGCTTCCTCGGGCGTCAAAGCCCACCAAGTCCAAACAACAACGGTGTTGCCTTTGCATTCCTCCAGCCTGCGGCTGCGGGGGAAGTCCTTGACGGGGTTCAGGGGCTGCCTTTTCCCGGGCGGGTTTAAGGACGTCAATGCCAAGAGCAGGTTTGACTTCCCACTTTCGTTGCGTCCGACTAGCGAGGTAAGATCATTGACGTTGATCCAGCCGCTATCCTCAATGGAGCGGAAGTTCTGGATCTGAAAACTCGTTAATTTCATAGCATCCTCTTTGTTTTTTTTGCTCAAAACATTGTTTGAGAAATTCGTGCGTTGCGCCAGTGAGGCCGCATCTACCTCGTAACCCGGACGTCGCCGTGCTCCCCTTCGTTCGGCCTCTCGCCGTCAAAGTCTGTGTGAGCGAGTAGGGCGCCGATACCAAACAGCACCATTCCGCCGATCCAAATCAATGCGGAGGCTGCAAGAAGCGCCGACGTCCCAACGCCGATGCTGCCGGTGAGACCGAACAGCGTGCCGGCGTTGAACAGCAGTCCAACGACGCCCCAGAGCCAAAAAAGACATGCAAGAAGGCCGCGCCCTGTGCTCTGCTGGCTGCGCAGCCGGAACGTGCGGTCCCATTTTTCTTTGCGTTTGAACAGCCCCATTGGAATCCCCTAGACCGGTCACGACCATAAGGCGAGCGAGCCGGAGGGAGCAACTAGTCTTTAGATGGCTTTGAGAGGTCAGGTGTTTTGAACACGGACTTTCAATGACCCATCTTCATGGTATGCGCCGATCATCTTCTCATTAAGCGTAGCCTGGAGTTGGGCCGCTTCCGGAGAGGCAGGTATCTCTGTAATCTTCATCGGCAATGAAGTGGTCCCCTGAATTATCTTACTCAGTCCGTGCATTATGGCGATCTGGGACTGCTCTAGGTCTACGCGTCCTTTGGGATAGTAAATTCCTCGTCTGAGTTCTTCCTCAGAGAAGGTGTAACCGAGCGCGGTGGACATCTCAGAAAGCAAATCGACCAGCCGTTCGGTGACGCGCTCGTTCCATGCTCGGGCGACGTTCATGTCTTGGTTATCGTCCGGAGGGCCGTTTCCCAGCTCGCCGAATAAGGCGCGCCAGGCATGGATAACCTTCCGATCGGCGCTGCCGCCGAATCGTTTAGGAGAAAATTCCAGATCAATGAGATTCAGGGCGCGCACGTATTCGTCGCTGAGCCGTGTAGCCCTATTGGCCATCAACGCCGTGAATATCCACTGTCTCCGTCGTCCGCGCTCGCTGGCTCGCTCAATCCATTTTTGAGTTTGGACTGCGACCACAGGTCCAAGCACCGTCGCGATCACAACCCACCACTCGATAGCCATAAGTGTCCCTCCAGCCTTCGTAAGTAACAACTGCAACCGTAACGAGAACGCAAGGCGCCATGTCGGGGGATTGACATGTGTTTGCCCTTGCGCAGCCGCGACTCAGGAGCCGCCTTCCGCAGCGCAATTCGGCGCTTTGTGGAGGCGAGCATGCCGTCACGTATTCAGAAACATCGATCACACGAGGAGCGTAGTGCGGCCAGACGGAAGTGGATGAACGTCCCTCCCGGCATGACCCCAGAACTTGCCGATGAGTTCATGCGGCGACTGCGAGCGGGGGAGACGCTGCGAAGGATCACGTCAGGCGACAAGAGATGCGGCCCTGCATTGGTCACCCCTCAGCGTTTCAAGAAGCATTGCGAGCTGCACCCAGAGTGGGCGGTGGAGGCGAGGCGGCTGATCAAGGCGAATGAACAAGCGGCTGCTCTCCGGCGAACCAAAGTGAACCTGGAGCTTGCGCGTGAACAATCCGCAATCAGCCGCCGCACGGCCGAGAAATGCAAAAATGGTCACGTGCGGACCATGCACAACACGTTCTACGTGGAGTACGGGGGCTGTCTGGTCAGGCGCTGCAAAGATTGCAACAAGCTTGCTCGCGAGAACCGCATGCCAACGATCGAGCGGGTGAGAGCGTCGGTCGCTTACCTTCACGAGGGTGGGACATTAAGTTCTGGCGGGACGTACACGCAGTCCGTCATGAGGAATTTTATAAGAGTACATCCGAAAATTGGTCGAAGGCTCGTTGCCATCTCTGCAAAGAATGCGTCCGCTCATCGGAGCGCTGCACAGCGATCCAGGCGGCGGTTTGCAGCTGTGTCCCTGACCCGAAATGACGGCGAAGATGCCTACGAAGCCGTATGGCAAGCTACGGCCCATCTTTCGAGGGACGAACGCGGAGACGTCATGTCTCGGATGTTTCTTGCAGTAGCCGAGGGGCGCCTCAGGCTGAGTGATGCGAGAGCGCGTGTTGGCGAGTTTCTGTCGGATCAAAGGTATCGACCACGGGTTTACGGCGAATACAGCTTGAATAGCCCGGTAGGCGACGATGACGGCCTGACCTGGCTCGACACGAAGACGGATGCGGACCGGCTTTGGGCGTAGCAGCGAAGGCCGCAGGACACCGGTTACAGCGCCTGCGGCCCTTGCTGGCTACCGTTCCGCACGAGCGGTCCCAACGGTCAACTGAAGCCCAGCCGCCTGTGGAAGGCAAGCCAAGGCGCGCCAAAGCGCCCCGAAAGGGGTTGTTTGTTCTGCGAATCAGATGATGATGTCCGTGGGCGTCGAAACCCGGACCAGAGCTATAGCCGCACATCCTTGGTCAGGATGCTCCCGATTGGCGTCGGGGGTGATGGCTGAATGCAAACATTCCCAACCGGAATGTTCGCGACGGACGCACTTGGCGGTGCGGCTCCGAACCCTGCCTTTATGGCCGGGGTCGGGCGTGCTGTCCAGCCCTCACGGGTAAAAGCGCTCGGCTCGTCGCTCTGGCGAGTTTCGACCCCCCGGCTGCAGTGGCTGTCCCGCTGCACGGGCCGTCGAAAGCCCTTACGACAGAGCATCACCACAATGAACGCCCATACCCGAATCCATACCGCGACACCCATCACGGTCGGCGCCACCACCTGCGAACTCATTGCAATTCACGACATAGCCCACACCCTGGCGGCTGTACTGACTGGGCTGGCGCTGGCACCGCGCTGTAGCGGACCGGTCGATGCGTGGGTGCAGACCCTGCTGGAGGGGCTGTACGCGGCCCGCGGCAGCGCGGCGGCAGCGCTGCTGAACCGCACCGACGAGAACCAGATGCGCGCTTCTGTGCTGGCGCAGAGCCTGGAGTGGGCGATTGAGGACGAGGACTCGGCGGCGCTGCTTCGGGTGGTAGAGGACGTGGCATCCCGGCCGGGGGCGGTCGCGCTATAATCACCAACGTTGAATCGGCGGCCAGTCATGGCCTGACGCCCATCAAGCCCACGCCGCCGAGGCCCGTCCCTTGAAAGAGGGCCGGGCCCGCTGTTCTCCGGGCGAGAACAGATTGTGATTTAATAAATCTTCGTTTGTTCCAAAAGCGTGTATTTATAAGCGGAACACCCAGAAGTAAGCCGCGCCTCAGTGGGCGGCTTAGAGACGACCCCGGCTTGGGGGGGCTGGAGGTTATAGGCCGGGGCCGCTCCGCCAGCTCAGGAGAGGAGCTAGCAAGACAGCAAGCCGGGCAATGATGCTAGGTTCCTCCCGGAGCGCCAGCTGGGGCCGGTAACGAAGTGTTACAAATTCGCTGAAAAGCAGGTTTGTGCCGCATTCGTCCCGGAGCGACCGTGTACAGTTCGATGAGTGCGTCGGCCTCAGCCGGCGAGGTGAGCAGAGCAACTTCATTCAGGGGCGCGCTCTTGCCCAATCCCGACAACGACAATAACCGCTTGCTCACACCCGAGCAGGCGGCCTCTTGGCTTAACATCACCGAAGATCATCTCCGCGACCTCGTTAGCGAGGGCGCCCTCGGATACATCAACGTCGGCCTCGGCAAAAAGCGGCCACGCCGGCGATTCACTGAGACGGATCTGAACGAGTTCATTGAAGGCCGCCGCAGGAGGGAAGTGCCGTGTCCGTCTACCGTGACAAGCGTTCGCCGTATTACCAATTCGACTTCCAGCACGAAGGTCATCGGTTTCATGGCAGCACGAAATGCGCGACTAGACGGGATGCAGAAAAGTTCGAGGCTGCACAGCTAGAGAAGGCCAAGGCGCTTGTGAAGGCGACGCGGCGCTCCAAGGCGTCGCTCTCCATTGATGACGTTGCCGACCGCCTCTGGAAGGATAGCGCGCAATACGACTCGGAGCCGAAGGCAACCGAGACCAATCTGGCGCGGCTGATCGAGTACTTTGGCAAGGAGAAGCCGCTAACAGAAATCGACCACAAGGCCGCCAAGGAACTGGTGGCGTGGCGGCGTGGCCACCGGGTCTCTCGCCGCGGCAAGCGTACCAAGGAAGCGGAGCAGGCCCTGCCGCTGGTCTCAAACGCTACGGTCAACCGGTCGGCGACCAAGGTGCTGCAGCGCTTGTTCACCTTCGCCAAGGCCGAGAAGGTGGTATTCGAAAATGAGCCCGAGTGGGGCAAGCTTTTGCTGGCAGAGCCGGAGGAGCGAGTCCGCGAACTCAAGGGTGAGGAGGCCGATGCGCTCGAGGAAGCGATGCGGCTCGACTACGCACCGTTCTTTGATTTCGTTCGCGCCAGCGGCATGCGGCTGAGGGAATGTGTGACGCTGCGGTGGTCCGAGGTGGATTTCGGCACAAAGCAAATTGTCCGTCTCGGCAAGGGTGGGCGGCGCGTAGTGTTTCCGATCACGGCAGCGGTCCGCGAGATCCTGTTTCCGCTGCGGGAGCAGCACCCGGAGTTTTGCTTCACCTACGTGGCGGTCTACGGCAACAAGCGACTTGGCCGGGTGAGGGGCCAGCGCTACCCGCTGACCTACACGGGCGCTAAGACGGCCTGGCAGCGGCTGCGGGCCGGCTCTGGGCTGAAGGACTTCCGCTTCCACGACTTCAGGCACGACTTCGGAACGAAGCTTCTTCGCGACAGCGGTAACCTCAAGCTGGTGCAAAAGGCGCTCAATCACAGGGACCTTAAAAGCACCCTGAGATACGCGCATGTGCTGGATGAGGACGTTGCCGCAGCGGTCGAGCGGCTCGCAGAGTCCCGGAAAAAGTCCCGGAGTAAACTCCGGGAGGTGGGTTAAGCACCTGAGTTAACAAAGGAATGGGGAATCCGCATTCCACATTTCAGATGTCGTTTGCGGCAACGCTCGGCTTGGTCGCACTGGTGCAGATCGGCATGCCCAATTTGTTTGCCTCGCCGGACAATTCGGCGACTGCGCGCATTGCGATGTGGGGTGGGCGCGAGATTGCGATGCTGTTCATGGCTTCGCTGATTGCGGGACTTGCGACGACGCCCTATGCCGCCTTTCATTTCCACCGTGTCACGCCGTTCGGCGTGCTCGCCAATCTCGGCGCGATGCCGGTGGTCTCTGCGCTGGTGATGCCGGCGGGGCTGTTGGGGCTGCTTGCTGCGCCGTTCGGGCTGGACAGCGTGTTCTGGTGGCTGATGGGGATTGGCATCGAGTGGATGGTCGCGGTCTCGCGCTGGGTCGCGGCCTTGCCGGGCGCGGTGGGCCGCATCCCGGCGTTCGGGATCGCGCCGCTGATCGCGGCGAGCCTGGGAATCATTGTGCTCGGCTTGTTGCGCACGCCGCTGCGCTGGTCCGGCGCCCTGGTGCTGCTGGCAGCGATCCTCTGGGGACTGTCGGCGCGGCAGCCCGACATCCTGATTGCCGGGGATGGCGCCAGCGTCGCGGTGCGGGGCAGGGACGGATATCTGCACCTGATCAGGACGAACAAGGACAGCTTTCTGCTCAAGGAATGGCTCGCTGCCGAGGCCGATCCGCGCGATGCGGGCAGAGCCTCGCTTGCCGATGGCGTGTCCTGCGACGAATCCGGCTGCGTGACGCCACTGGCCGACGGGAGGCTGGTCGCGCTGGCACTGCGCGTCGACGCTCTCGCGGACGATTGCAGTCGGGCCGCGCTGGTGGTGACGACTCGTCCCGCACCGCCTGATTGCGCGGCGATGGTGGTCGATCGGCAGCGGCTCGCCAGCCAGAGCGCGCTGGCGCTGACGCAGCGTGGTGACGGTTTTGTGGTTCAGGCAGTGAGGGCGAGAGGCACGAGCCGCCCCTGGTTGCCGGCCGGCGCCGGCGAGGGTGATTTCGACGGCAGCCTCGCGCCAAAGTCGACCGCGCCTCGCATCAAGGACGCAACGCCGGCGGACACCGACCTGCAAGCCGACGATTGATCTGATGGTGCGGAGCAACGCAGTGGTTCGGTGCGTCCGTTCGGATTAGCGGGGTGCAAACCACACCATCTCGCCGGCCACGGCCGGCGATGGCGATTTAATCCTGACCTCCGACTTCGTAGCCGGAGGGCGGCTCTGTCAGCCGATCGGCAGGTGCGTGACGGTCGGCTGCCTGTCGGCGGTGATCTGCGCCTTGTGCTCGCGCTCGGTGACCGACTGAGTCACCGGCAGTTGCAGCACCGTCGCGCGCTGGCCTTCGACGAGCTGCGTCACCAGCACGTATTTGCCGTCGGGGAATTCGATCGCATCATGATGGCGGTCGGGAACGTGCGGATCGATCTTGCCGAACTTGCCCACGCGGGAATTGATGGTGCGCGTCCAGATCCAGCGATTGTCGTAGCGGACGTCGTCGGCGAAGGCGAGCTCCGTCCCCGGCAGCAGGCAGACGGCAACAGACGGATCGGCTGCAGAGGCGAAGCCGCGCGTCGAGGTGCCGCGGAAGCTTGTCGTGACGATCGTCTCGCCGACTTCGGCGGGGCGCGACGCGACGGCATGTAGGCTGTAGTCACACATCGGGTGCTCCTCATGCTGGGATAGCAACCCGCGTCTCTTATCGAGGCGCAGGCCTCTATCAGAGTGGAAGCACGAACGCTCTGCTTGGTTGTGGGCAAATCTGCGGCTGGCTTCCGCAAGCCGCGATCACATTATCTTTCCCGAATTCAATAGGAACAAAGCTCGCCGCGATGCATTCGGGAGGCGCGTACGCGAACATTGCCAACTTGGCTGCAACGGCCGAACTTGACCGCTGGTCGCTGTTTCCTCGAACAACCGAGCCGCGAAGCGGTGCTGCTTGAAGCGGTGCTGCTTCGTCGGCGTGGCGAGGAGCCAGCGTTGGAGGAGGGGCCGGATAGTCTGTGCAGAACCAGAAAGGCTATCCAGCCGGAGCGGACGATGATCCGCTCCAATCTCTGACCGGCGATGTCGATCGGAAGCGCGCGAGGCGCCAAGCACCTCCGGCATGAAGTGCTTCCGATATGAAGTACTGCCGATAGAAAGACTCCCGGTATCAGTACTTCCGGTAAAGCCCGATCAGCTTGCCCTGAATCTTCACCCGGTTGGGCGGCAGGATGCGGACCTCATAGGCCGCGTTGGCGGGCTCGAGCGCGATCGAGGCGCCGCGACGGCGGAAGCGCTTCAGCGTCGCTTCCTCGTCGTCGATCAGCGCCACCACGATGTCGCCGGTATCGGCGCTCTCGTTGCGCTGGATCAGGGCCATGTCGCCGTCGAGAATGCCGGCTTCGACCATCGAGTCGCCGCGCACTTCCAGCGCGTAATGCTCGCCCGAGCCGAGCATGTCAGGCGGTACGCTGATAGTATGGCTGCGGGTCTGCAACGCCTCGATCGGCGTGCCGGCCGCGATGCGGCCCATCACCGGCACCGCGACGGGACGTTCGCCCTCGTCAGCGGGCAGGCTCGCGCTCGCACGCACCTTGCCGAGATTGCCCTCGATGACGCTCGGCGTGAAGCCGCGGCGGCTGCCAGCGGCTGCCTGGAGCTCCGGCAGCTTGATGACTTCAATCGCACGGGCGCGGTTGGGCAGGCGTCGGATGAAGCCACGCTCCTCGAGCGCCGTGATCAGGCGATGGATGCCCGACTTCGAGCGCAGATCGAGCGCATCCTTCATCTCGTCGAAGGAGGGCGGCACGCCGCTTTCCTTCAGACGTTCACTGATGAACCGCAGAAGCTCGTATTGTTTGCGCGTTAACATCTCGACCAAAGTCCCCCGGTTGATGTCGTCCGATTCCGAGACGCTGAATTCGGCCATAAGCCGCTGCATGCTCGAAACAAATCATGAACAGACACTATATGTTCGATACATGTTCCGCAACTGCTTAATTTACCGTGAACAGAGCAAAGTGCGCGGAACGCGCGTTGCGGGGGCGCTCAGACGGGGAGCCGCAACACTTCGCAAGCCGTGCCGGCTTCGGCCTTCGGCGCGAATGGTGCGCGGACGAGAAGTACCTGTGCTGCAGCGAGATTCGCAAGCAGCGAAGAGTCCTGATGATTGACGGGAACAACGACGCGTGTGCCATCGTCACGCTCCTCAAGATGCGCGCGCAGATAGTCCTCGCGCTGGTCGTTGGCGCCGACGTCGCGGCCGAGCACGGCGCGTTCACGGCGATGGTGAATCACTGAACGGCCCGACAGGGCGCGAATCAGCGGCACCATGAACAGGAAAGCGCACACGTAGGACGATACGGGATTGCCCGGCAGGCCGATCACACCCATTGCGCCGAGTCGCCCGTGCATCATCGGCTTGCCTGGCCGCATCGCGATCTTCCAGAACGCCATCGCGATGCCTTCGTCCCGCAGTGCCTGCTGGACCAGATCGTGGTCGCCGACCGATGCGCCGCCGGTCGTGATCAGGACGTCGGCGCCGCTCTCGCGGGCGCGGCGGATGCCGGCGGTGGTGGCCTCGAGCGTGTCGGCGGCAATACCGAGGTCGATGGTCTCGGCGCCCTCGCTGCGGGCGAGCGCGTGCAGGGCGTAGCCGTTGGAATAGACGATCTGGCCGTGGCCGGGCGTGGTGCCCGGCATCACCAGCTCGTCGCCGGTGGCGAGAATCGCGACCTTCGGACGCCTGACAACGGCAAGGTGCGGATGATTCATCCCGGCGGCGAGCGCGAGGTCTCGCTCGGTCAGACGGCTTCCCTTGCGCAGGAGCACGTCGCCCTCGCGGAAATCGACGCCGGCGGGGCGGATGTGCCGGCCGGCGATCGCGGCTTCCTTGATCGTGATGCGCTTGCCGGCGGCGACCGTGTCCTCCTGGATCACGACGGCGTCCGCGCCAAAGGGAACGACGCCGCCGGTGAAGATCCGCACGGCCTCGCCGGCTCCGACCGTCCCCTCGAACGGTCGGCCCGCTGCGACTTCGCCGATGACGGTGAGCTCCGAATCGATCGTCGCGGCATCGGCCGCGCGCACCGCGTAGCCGTCCATCGCCGACATCGCTTGCGGCGGCTGCGTGCGCCGCGCCACGACGTCACGCGCGAGCACGCGATGGTAGGCCTCGTCGAGGGAAATCATTTCTTCCGGCAGCGGCTCTGCACCCGCCAGCACCGCGGCAAGCGCGTCAGAAACCGGCATCAAGGCCACGGCGAAAACTCCTGCTCGGCACGTTCGGGCGAATGTTCCGCACGTCTTCTAGCCGAGCGCAGGCGCAGAGGCAAAAGCGGCTGAGCAGGCACAGTCATCCCGCCCCTTCACATTGTTCCGGAAGGCAGGATCAAGCGCGTCGCGGCATGATCCGAAGGAGGTCACAGATCGGCAGGAGAGTGGTCATGGAAGCGACGAAAATCATGGCAAGGCGAGAACGCGCCATGGCCTGAATCGATCAGCTCCCTGCCTGCCCGGGAGTTACGTCGGGCGCCTTGGATCCCTGATCCTTGTCCGGCAGCGGGTCGGCTTGGGATTTCAGGTCGGCGGCCTTGCTCACAAGCTTGGCGGAAAGGTCCGAATCTGAAGTTGTCCTCGCGAATTCAAGAAGAAGAGAGGCCTGCTTGGTGAGGTAGGTTTTGCCCAGCACGATGATGCATCCGTCCGTAGAAGTCCCAACGGACTCTAAGAGTCCGGAAGGCGGTATTCCGTTCCCGGAACTCTGTATAAAAATGCACAAAGTGATCCGGTTCCTCAATTTTTCAAAATTGGTCCGTCGGGCCGTGCCGTCGTGGGTTTCGCGACAACGGACGTCGTCAAATGCCCAATGCCTTCAATGCGTTCCCGACGTCACGCGGCGAGGTCACATGCACCGTCATCAAGCCGCGCGCGCGCGCTCCCTCGATGTTTTCGGCAAGATCGTCGAAGAACACGATGCGCCCGGCGGGCACGCCGATCGCCGCAACGACGTGGTCGAAGGCCTCCGCATCCGGTTTGCGCAGGCCGATGCTGGACGACAAATACAGCTCGCGGAAATGGCCGAGGAGGTCGGCATATTCCCTCGAGAAATGGTCCACGTGCGGCCGGTTGGTGTTGGAGAAAGCATAGAGCGGCATCTGTTTCGCTGCGCGCGGCAGCAGCTCGGCGATGTCAGGCATTTCGCCGGCGAAAATCGCGTTCCAGCCTTCCAGGAATTGCGCGTCCGAAATGCCGATTCCGAGCGAGGCTCGCAATGAGGCGAAATAGTCCTCATCGCTGATCTTCCCCATCTCGTGCAACCGATAGGCTTCGCTGTCCCGCACATAGCGCGCGACGATGGCTTCGGGCTTGCAGCCGGCATGTCCCGCCCAGCAGGCGATCGCCTTGGAGAAATCGATATCGAGCACGACGCGGCCGAGATCGAACAGGAGCGCATCCGCGCTGCCGGGAGAGAGCGATGTCACCTGCGTCCTTTCACTCAGTATCGATACGGCTCGTGGTCGAACAGCGGAAACGCGCTGAACACACTCGGCGCGTTGGTTGCGGTCGCCTGGTGCAGGCAGGATTTGTTGACCTCGGCGAACGAGGTCGCACCCAAGAGGCCGAGGCAGCGCAGCACTTCGTCCTCGAGCAGTTCCAGCATGCGCGCCACGCCGGCTTCGCCGGCCGCCGCCAGCGCCCAGCATTGCAGCCGGCCGATGCCGACGAGGTCGGCGCCCGCCGCGATCGCCTTGACGATGTCGGTGCCGCGACAGACACCGCCATCGACCATGATCTTGGCGCGGCCGTTCACGGCGTCGACGATCTCGGGCAGCACGTGCATGGCGCCGCGACCGTGATCGAGCTGACGGCCGCCATGGTTGGAGACGTAGATCCATTCGACGCCGTGATCGATCGCGATCAGCGCGTCCTCTGGCGTCGCGATGCCCTTGAGGATCAGCGGGATCTTGAACTTGTCCTTGATCATCTTCACCGTCCGCCACTCCAGACCCTTCTGGTAATCGCCCCCGGTGGCGCGCAAGCGGCTCTCGCGAACGTAGCGCTTGGCGATGTCACGTTCGCGGCGGCTGTAGTGGGCGGTGTCGACGGTCAGGCAGAAGGCGGCGTAGGCGTTCTTCTCGGCCCGGCTGACGACGTCGGCGACGAAGGCGTCATCGCCGCGCACATAGAGCTGGTAGAGCCGCAGCGCGTCGGACGCAGCTTCGGCGGTCTTTTCTAGGCCGGGCTCGGACACCGAACTGAGCATGTGCGCCGCACCGAAAGTGCCGCAGGCGCGTGCCACGCTCGCCGCACCATCCGGATCGAAGATCTCGAGCGCGCCGACCGGGGCGAGGACCACGGGCAGGCGCATCTTGCGGCCGAACTGTTCGACCGAACCTGTAACCTTGCGAACATCGCGCAGCACGCGCGGGCGGAAAGCGATCTCGTCCAGCGCCATGCGGTTGCGACGCATCGTGGTCTCGGTCTCGGCCGCGCCGACGATATAGTCCCATGCATTCTGGTTGAGGTTGGCGCGGGCTTTCCGGATGAATTCATGCAGATTCTGGAACGGCTCGGTGCTGGCGCCGAGCTCGACGTTCCTTTCCGGTTGGATGCGGGGTGCTTCGTTCATTGTTATCCTCCCGAGAATTTGAAGCCTTCCCTGATCGCCTAACCCGTCCGGGGCGCCAAAACCATCCTAAAATGGCATGGCTGCGAGGCGCGGGCCGGCCGGCCGACCCCCGCGGCGCACGAACCGGTCCTGCAACGTTGCCGAAAGTTTAGGTCCGGACCAACCGATTTTTACGGTGTACCCGCCGGCGTGGCATCCCGGCCTTGAAGAAACCAGAATGGTATTGTGAGAAGCAGGCTGGATCGCCATTTGCATGGCGGCTCCCAGCCCCACCGAACCGCGAAGCAAAAAGGCCAGCCTATCCATGCGGAAAACCCTGCTGTTTCCACTGGGCGCGCTCACCGGAGCGTGTCTGACCCTTTTGGTAGCCAGTCCGCACGGCGGCGTATGGGCGGCACGGGCGGCAGCGAGCGCGGATGACGCCTATTCCAAGCTCAATCTGTTCGGCGAAGTGTTCGAGCGGGTGAAGGCGAGCTATGTCGAGAAGCCTGACAATGCCAAGCTGATCGAAGGCGCGATCACCGGCATGGTGACCTCGCTCGATCCGCACTCGCGCTACATGAACGACAAGGCCTGGACCGAGATGCAGGAGACCACCTCCGGCGAGTTCGGCGGGCTCGGCATCGAGGTCACGATGGAGGAGGGGCTGGTCAAGGTCGTCTCGCCGATCGACGACACGCCGGCATCCAAGGCCGGCATCATGTCGGGCGACCTCATCAGCAAGATCGACGGCGATGCCGTGCAGGGCATGACGCTCGAGCAGGCCGTCAACAAGATGAAGGGGCCGGTCGAGACCCAGACCAAGCTCACGATCGTGCGCAAGGGCGCCGACGCCCCGCTCGACGTCGCGATCAAGCGCGAGATCATCCATGTGCGTCCCGTGCGCTTCCACGTCGAGAACGGGGATATCGGCTATATCCGCGTCACCTCGTTCAACGAGCAGACCACCGATGGCCTGAAGAAGGCGATCGCATCGATCACCAAGGAGGTTCCGCCGGAGAAGCTGGTAGGCTACGTGATGGACCTGCGCAACAATCCGGGCGGATTGCTCGACCAGGCCGTGTCGGTGTCGAGCGCGTTCCTGCAGCGTGGCGAGGTCGTCTCGACCCGCGGCCGCAATCCGGAAGAGACCCAGCGCTTTACCGCCCATGGTGGCGACCTCACCAAGGGCAAGCCGCTGGTGGTTCTCGTCAACGGCGGCTCCGCCTCAGCCTCGGAAATCGTGGCCGGCGCGCTGCATGACCACAAGCGCGCGACGCTGATCGGCACGCGCTCGTTCGGCAAGGGCTCGGTGCAGACCATCATTCCGCTCGGCACCGGCAACGGCGCGCTGGCGCTGACCACGGCGCGCTACTACACGCCCTCGGGCCGCTCGATCCAGGCCCAGGGCATCGCGCCCGACATCGAGATCCTCCAAGACGTGCCGCCCGAGCTGAAGGGCCGGATGGACACCATGGCGGAGTCCCAGATGCGCGGTCATCTCCAGGCAGCCGACGGCACCGAGCAGACCGGGTCGCAGTCCTATGTCCCACCGGAAGCGAAAGACGACAAGGCCCTGCATACGGCCTACGACTTCCTGCACGGCCAAACCGCGAATGCGGTCGCCGCCAAGCCGGCGTCGAAGGCTGCGGTGCCGAACTAGGCGCTCGCGACGGTAAGGTGTTGATCGCCCGGGAGCGGATAGCCGTTCCCGGGCGAACTTGTTTCGGGACGCTGTGTCAGCTCGGGTTCATGGCCGCGAAGGTGGCCTCGTAGCAGCCATCGCGCTCGGCCCAGCGGCGGGCGCGGTCGCGCTCGACCAGACCTCGCCGCTGGACCCGCAACTCCAGCGATTGCATGACCTCCGCGACACCCTGCGTCGTGTGTATCGAGGAGAGCTTCTGGGAATGCCGCTGCGCCGACCACGAGGTCCGAACTAGCTTGCCTCGCGGCGCCGGCCTTCCTCGCCATTACGCCGGGCGAGACGGCTGCGATGAGCTGCGAACAGCTCCAGCACCTTGTCGGCGGGCTTTGCGGCGCTGAACAGATAACCCTGCATCTCGGAGCAGCCGAGCGCGCGCAGCAACCGCTGCTGCTCCTCGGTCTCGACGCCCTCGGCCGTGGTGGTCATGCGGCGGGCGGCCGCGAGATTGACGAGCGCCTGCACGATGCTGGCGGAGCCGTCGGGGCCGGCGATGTCGTTGACGAAGCAGCGGTCGATCTTGATCTTGTCGAACGGGAAGCGGTGCAGATAGCTTAGCGAGGAGTAGCCGGTGCCGAAATCGTCCAGCGCGATGCGGACGCCGATGGCGCGGAGTTGATGCAGGATCGCAAGCGCCGTGTCGTCGTCGCGGATCAGCACCGCCTCGGTGATTTCGAGCTCGAGCCGGCTCGCCGACAAATTGGAGGCGGCAAGCGCCGCCATGATCTTCAGCGCCAGCGTGCCGCTCTTGAATTGCACCGGCGAGACGTTGACGGCGAGGCGGATGTCGTCGGGCCAGTTCGCCGCGTCCCGGCAGGCGGTCGCCAGCACCCATTCGCCGATCTCGTTGATCAGGCCGGTGTCCTCGGCGATCGGAATGAACTCGGCCGGCGAGACCATGCCGCGCTCGGGATGGCGCCAGCGCACCAGCGCCTCGCAGCCGGTGATGCGGTCGTCCTTCAGGCTGAGGCAGGGCTGGTAATACACCTCGAGGCCGCCTTCGCGTCCGCCTTGGGCGATGGCGTGGCGCAGGGCGATCTCGAGCTGCCGCCGCTCGTGGATCTTGGCGTCCATCTCCGGCTCGAAAAAACGGTAGGTGCGGCGCCCGGCGGCTTTGGCGGCGTACATCGCCATATCCGCGTTCTTCAGGATCTGGTCCAGCGCCGTTCCATGTTGCGGCGCCAGCGCGATGCCGATGCTGGCGTCGGTGGCAAGATGATGTCCCATGCAGTCGAACGGCGCGCGGATGGCCTCAAACACCCGCGCGACGAGTTCGTTGACCTGATCCAGCGATGTCACCGCGCTCTGGACGATGGCAAATTCGTCGCCGCCGAGGCGCGCCACGAAGTCCGTCGGCCCCGCACAGCGGTGGAGGCTCTGCGCGACCGACTTCAGGAGCTCGTCGCCGACGAGATGCCCGAGCGCGTCGTTGACGCCCTTGAACTCGTCGATGTCGATGTAGTGCACCGCGAGTTGTTCGCCGCCGGCGACGAGATCGAGTTCCTGACGCAGATGCTCGTGGAACATGGTGCGGTTGGGCAGGTCGGTCAGTGCGTCGTAATGAGCGAGATGGGTGATGCGCTCCTCGATACGCCGGCGCTCCGTGATGTCCTCATGCGTCGCCACCCAGCCGCCATCCGTGAGCGGTTCGTTCACGATCTGGATCGAGCGACCGTCGGAGGTCTCGACCACCATGGAATTGCGCACGTGGACGTCGCGCAGGACCCGTGCGACATACTGGTCCGCATCGCCGGTGAACGAGCCGGTGGCTTTGCGGTGTGCAATGATGTCGTGAAAGCTGCAGCCGGGTCTCACGATTTCGGCCGACAGCCCGTACATCTCGATGTAGCGCTGATTGCAGATCACGAGCTGCTGCGAGGCGTCGAACAGCAGCAGGCCCTGGGTCATGTTGTTGACGGCGCGGTCGAGACGCTGCTTTTCCAGCGTCAGCCGTTCCCGCGAAAGACGATGCTGCTCCAGGAGCTTGCGAACGATCGCGATCAACACGCCCGCGATGGCGAGCGCGGAAGAGGCCGCGACCGAGATCAGGATGCCGATCTGCTCGCGCCAGTCCGTCAGGGCCGTCGCGCGCGTCGTGGTGGCCATCATCAGGATCGGGAAGTGAGGCAGGGCATGTGAGGAAATCAGCCGGTCCTCGCCGTCAACGGGGCTCATGAAGCGGCCGGTAAAATGGTCGAGCCCGAAAACCCTTTGATGCGCGAACGGACCGTTCTTGAAATTCCGTCCCATCAATTCACTGGAATGGGGATAACGGGCGAGCATCGTGCCGTCCCGGTGCAGCATCGAGATCGTCGTGCTTTCGCCGAGCACGGCTGACTCGAAGAATTTTTCGAAGTTTGCCGGCTCGATGCCGCGTCCGACCACACCCATGAATTCGCCGTTCGGTCCGACGACCTTGCGCACGATCAGGATGGTCCATGCGCCGGAGATGCGACTGTAGAGTGGCTCGATCAGGACGTCGGGAGCGTCGGGATCGTACCGGAAGGTCTGGAAATAGGCGCGATCGGCAACGTTCACGTTCGGGGCCGGCCATGCCGCCGACGAATTGATCAAATTGCCTTCGGCATCGATGATATTGACGCCGCCCATGTAGGGCAGTGCCTCGATCTTCGAACGCAGCATCCGGTGGAGGTCCTGGCCGGCGAGGCGCTTGCGATAGTCCGCCGCACTGGTGATGCCGCTTGCGCGGACGTAGTCGACGAAATCCTTCTGGATGACCGCGAAATCCTGCAATTGCTGGTCGAAATGATGGGCCAGCATCAGCACGGTGTTTTCCAGCTCGCGCCCGGAGCTGCGCAGCGCACGTTCGCGGAAATTCTGCGCCATCAGCGTCGCGCCGACGGCGATCGCAGCGATCAACAGTGTGCCGCCCACCACCAGCCAGCGGATCGGTCCGCTGCGCACGAAGGCCTGGTCAAAAAGGCGACTGCCGAATCCCGTCATCATGATCGATCGTTGTCGTGCACACGCCAGGGTCAATTCTTGGCCCCGGAAACATCCGTTGGTTTACGGGAACGGAGTGGAGGCGAAGTTAGCAAGCTGGGTTAATGGGCCGTGAAGGGACCCTCGCAAAAGCAATCAATATGCGATCGAGTATGGGCTGATTGCGCTCGCGATCGTCGCCGTGGTGGACGGCCTGGGCAGCAAGCTCAATTCAAAATTCGGGTCGATCAGCGCGTCGTTGAAGTAGCAGCCGCAATCAGACGCGGTAATGGCCGGACTTGCCGCCGAGCTTCTCGACCAGATGGATGCCTTCGATGCGCACGCCGCGCTCCACCGCCTTGATCATGTCGTAGATGGTGAGGCAGGCGACCGAGACGGCGGTGAGCGCTTCCATCTCGACGCCGGTCGGGCCCGTGACCTTCACGCTGGCGCGGACGAGGCAGCCCGGCAGCGTTGCGTCTGGCTCGATCTCGACCGTCACCTTCGACAGCGCGAGCGGATGGCAGAGCGGGATCAGCTCCGCGGTGCGCTTGGCGGCCATGATGCCGGCGATGCGGGCGGTGCCGAGCACGTCGCCCTTCTTGGCGTTGCCGGACACGATCAGGTCAAGCGTCGCCCTGGTCATGACGACGCGTCCTTCCGCGACCGCGAGCCGCTCGCTGGCGGGCTTGTCCGACACGTCAACCATCCGCGCCTCGCCGGAGGCGCCGATATGGGTGAGGGCAGGGCCGGTCTTGGTGTTGGACTGGGTCTTGGACTCGGACTTGGCTGGTTTCGTCGCGGTCGGCTTGCGGGCCATGTCAGCGCGTGCCCGTCGCGCGCGCCGTCGTCTCGCGCGCCAGCAATGTGCGCGTCGCAGCGGTAACATCGGCTTGCCGCATCAGGCTCTCGCCGACCAGGAAGGTCGACATGCCGACGCGCTCGAGCCGGGCGAGATCGGCGGGCGTGAAGATGCCGCTCTCGCCGACCATCAGCCGGTCGCCGGGGATCAGCGGCGCCAATGTTTCGCTGGTCGCAAGCGTGGTTTCGAAGGTGCGCAAATTGCGATTGTTAACGCCGATCATCGGCGAACGCAGCTTCAGCGCGCGGTCAAGCTCGGCGCGGTCGTGGATCTCGATCAGCACGTCCATGCCGTGGGCGATGGCGGCATCCTCGAGCTCCTTGGCCGCGGCATCATCGAGCGCCGCCATGATGATCAGGATGCAGTCGGCGCCGTGCGCGCGGGCCTCCGCCACCTGATAGATGTCGAACATGAAATCCTTGCGCAGCACCGGCAGTGACGTTGCCGCGCGGGCCGCCACCATGAAGTCGAGATGGCCCTGGAACGAGGGCGTGTCCGTCAGCACGGACAGGCAGGCAGCGCCGCCGGCCTCATAGGCCCTGGCCAACAGCGGCGGATCGAAATCGGCGCGGATCAGGCCCTTTGACGGCGACGCCTTCTTGACCTCCGCGATCAGCGCGTAGTCGCCATTGGCGTGCTTGGCCTTGATCGCGCGCAGGAAGCCGCGCGGTGCTGCTTGCGCCTTGGCCTTCGCCTCTACCGCCGACAGCGGCTGCGCGCGCTTGGCCGCAGCGATTTCTTCGCGCTTGTAGGCTTCGATCTTGGTCAAGATGTCCGACATGTCAGGCTCAGCCGTTCGAGACCGCGATCAAATGTTTCAGCCGCGCGCGCGCCGCGCCGCTGTCGAGTGATTTTGCGCCGATCACGACACCTTCCTTGAGATCCCCGGCACGCCCCGCCACGACCAATGCGGCAGCGGCGTTGATCAGCGCGACGTCACGGTAGGGGCTCGGTTTGCCGCCGAGCACGCCCTGCAAGGCGATAGCGTTGGCGTCGGCGTCGCCGCCTTTGAGTGCACCGGCCTCGCAGCGCGGCAGGCCCGCGTCCTCCGGCGTCACCTCGAAATTCCGGATCTCGCCATTGTGGAGCGCGGAGACGAAGGTCGGGCCGGTGAGGGTGATTTCGTCGAGGCCGTCTGAACCGTGCACGACCCAGGCGGATTCAGAGCCGAGGTTCTTGAGCACTTGCGCCAGCGGCTGCACCCATTGCCGGGAGAACACGCCGACCATCTGCCGCTTCACACCGGCCGGATTGGACAACGGACCGAGCAGGTTGAAGATCGTGCGTGTCGCAAGCTCCACCCGGGTCGGGCCGACGTTCTTCATGGCGGGATGATGGGCGGGCGCGAACATGAAGCCGATGCCGCATTCGCGTATGCAGCGGCCGACCTGCTCCGGCCTCAGATCGATCTTCACCCCGAGCGAAGCCAGCACGTCGGCAGCGCCCGAACGCGACGATAGCGCGCGGTTGCCGTGCTTGGCCACCGGCAGACCGGCGCCCGAAACGATGAAGGAGGCACAGGTCGAGACATTGACCGAGCCGGAGCCGTCGCCGCCGGTGCCGACAATGTCGACGGCGTCCGCGGGCGCATCGACCGTGAGCATCTTGGAGCGCATGGCCGAGACCGCGCCGGTGATCTCGTCCACGGTCTCGCCGCGTACCCGCAACGCCATCAGCAGGCCGCCCATTTGCGAGGGCGTAGCCTCGCCGGACATCACGGCGTCGAAGGCGGAAGCCGCTTCGTCACGCGACAGGCTGGCGCCGGTCGCCACTTTTCCAATGATCGATTTCAGGTCGTCCATCGCGTGCTTTCAACTCACTGGTTCGCGCCGGTCACCTGCGCGAAGGCGGCCTGATTAATCGTGGTCCCGATGTCGGTTTCAAGCTTGTTGACGTAGGACGCGACCTGCTCCTCGGTCTGCGCGCGGTCGAGACTGTCCTTCAGCTTCTTGACCGCATCGGAAGCGGCATCGACGGTGGGATCGATGATCTCGGTAACGCGGAACACGATCACCTCGGTGCCGCCGGTCACTGCCGTCTGCCCGACGCCGTCCTTGGCGACGCGGAAGGCGGCCGACACGATGGCCGCGGGCACGCTGGCGGGCGAGTCGTCCCGCTTGAAGCCGGTGGCGGTCTCGACCTTGGCGCCGATCGCGGCTGCTTCGTCGGCGAGCTTGCCGCCAGATTCGAGCTTCTGCACCATCTCGGTCGCCTTGGCCTTCAGCTTGGTCGCGATCTGGTCCTGGCGCCAGCGCACCTCGACCTGGTCGCGAACCTCGTCGAGATTGCGGTCGCGCGAGGGCGTGATGGCAAGCACGTCGTACCAGACATAGCCGCCCTTGAACGAGATCGAGTCGTTGTCGACGCCGACATCGGTGTTAAAGGCCTGCGACACCACGTCGAGGCCCTGCGGAATGCCGGAGACCGGCTGGCCGCTCGGCGCGCGGCCGGAACGGTCGACGGCGTCGATGGTCACGGCGGTGAGGCCGAGCTTCTGCGCCGCGTCGATCACGCTGGCACCGCCGCCGCGCTCGTCTTCCATCTTGTCGCGGAGATCGGCGACCTTGACGCGCGCACGCTCGGTGGCGATCTCGCGCTTGATGTCGGCGGCAACGCTCGCGTAGTTCGCCTCAGTGCCCGGCTCGATCTTTTCGACCTTGACGATCGACGTGCCGAGACGGCCCTGGATCGGCTGGCTGATTTCACCGGCGGGAAGCGCGAAGACAGCGTCTCCAACTGCGGGATCGAGCGAGGATTTGGTCACGAGCCCGAGATCGACGTCAGACGCGCTCAGTCCGCGCTCCTTGCCGAGGTCCTCGAACGACGTCCCGCTGGTGAGCCGCTCGCGTGCGGCCTGTGCCTCGGCGGCGTTGGGGAATACGATCTGCTGGATTTGGCGCTTCTCCGGCGTGCCGAGCCGGTCCTTGCGCTGGTCGAATGCTTTCTTGGCGTCCTCGTCCGACACCTCGCTCCACTTGCCGATCTCCTCCGGCGAGACCACGACGAACGCGATCTTGCGATATTCGGGCGCGCGGAACTGGACCTTGTGATCCTCGAAATAGGCGGCGAGCGCCTCCGGCGATGGCGCGTCGATGGTGCCTGCCTGGGCTGCGTCGAGCCTGACGAATTCAATGGCGCGCTGCTCGTTCTGGAAGCGCGTCAGCACGTCGAGCATCGCCTTCGGCGGCTCGAGGCCGGCACCGATCGTGCCGGTGATCTGCCGACGCAGTGAGACCTTGCGCTGCTCCGAAACGTAGCGCTGCTCGGTATAGCCGAAATTGCGGATCACGGACTGAAAGCGGTTCGAATCGAAGTTGCCGCCGACGCCCTTGAAGTTCGGGTCGTTCATGATGAGCTGGCGGATCTGGTCGTCGGACTGGCCGAGCCCGAGCCGGCGCGCCTCTTCGTCGAGGGCGGCTTCCGCGATCGTCTGCTGGAGCACCTGACGGTCGAGGCCGAAGGCGCGCGCCTGCTCAGGCGACAGCGGCCGGCCGAACTGGCGGCTGATCTGCTGGAGGCGATCAGTGTAAATCTGGCGGAACTCGTTCAACGAAATCTCGGTGCCGCCGACCTTGGCCACGGTGGATTGCCCAAAACCCTTGAAGATGTCGGCAATGCCCCAAACGCCGAAACTGATGATCAGCACGCCCATCACAATGGCCATAATGGTCTTGCCGAGCCAGTTTGATGAGGCCTTGCGCATTCCTCGAAGCATTTGGTCCAACTTGTTTGGCAGGAGGGGAACGGGAGCGCGTCTTAATGCAGATTCCGCAAAAGCGCGTCACCAAATTGATCAATCATCATAAAGTGGTGGCTTTCCCCCCGCAACCTCGGGTCCGACAGGCTTTCGATCCCTGCGGTTAAAAGCCCCTGGTCTCTGGAACTGCCACGGGACCTCTGCTAGCGCATGCGCAACCCAAATTTTGCTGGAATTTGACATGATCGATGCCATCCGCCCCCTGATCGCCGGCAACTGGAAAATGAACGGCCTGAAGGCCTCGACTGCCGAATTCGACGCCATGCTCAATGGTGCGACAGAAGTGGCCGGCAAAGCCGATTTGCTGGTTTGTCCGCCGGCGACCCTGATCGCAGCTTTCGCCGAGAAGGCCTGCGGCAAGAAGGTCGCGGTGGGAGCCCAGGATTGCCACCCCAAGGCCTCCGGCGCCCATACCGGCGACATCGCCGCCGAAATGCTGGTGGATTCGGGTGCGACCGCTATCATCGTCGGCCATTCCGAGCGCCGCGCCGACCATGGCGAGGGCGATGCCCTGATCCGGCAGAAGGCAGAGGCCGCCTGGCGCGCCGGGGTGACGGCGATCGTCTGCATCGGCGAGACGCAAGCGCAGCGCGATGCGGGCCAGACCCTGGATATCCTGCGCGGCCAGCTCAACGGTTCGCTGCCGGATGGCTCGACCGCCGCCAATCTGGTCGTGGCCTATGAGCCGGTCTGGGCAATCGGCACCGGCCTGACCCCGACGTCCGGGGATGTCGAGCAGATTCATGGCTTTATCCGGGAATTCCTGACCTCCAGGTTCAAGGCCGACGGCGCCGGGATGCGGATCCTCTATGGCGGCTCGGTCAAGCCCTCGAACGCGGCCGAGCTGATGGCCGTGAAGAACGTCAATGGCGCGCTGGTCGGCGGGGCCAGCCTGAAGGCGGCCGATTTCCTTGCGATTGCGCAGGGCTGTTCCTAGCTAACTTCAAACCTTAGGACCCGGCCGATCGGGGGTGGCAATGACCCGTCTGATCGTGTAACACCGCGCAACTTCAGGAAAACCCCGCGAAGCACGATTGGCCGCCGTCTCGGCGCTGTCGGCTTGTGACGGAAGGACACTATGCAGACCGTTGTCATCGTCATTCACCTCATGATCGTCACCGTTATGATCGGCGCCGTCCTGCTCCAGAAGTCGGAAGGCGGCGGCCTGGGCATGGGAGGTGGCGCAGGTTTCATGTCGAGCCGTGGCACGGCGAACCTTCTGACGCGGACCACGGCGATCCTGGCCGTCGGCTTCTTCCTCACCAGCCTGTTCCTGTCCTGGTATGCCGGCTACGACCGCAAGCCGTCGTCGATCATCGGCGCACCGGCGTCGCAGACGCAGCCGGCCGGTGGCGGACCGATCGCGCCACCGACCTCGGGCGGCATCCTGGATTCGCTGAAGAAGGCCGACGAGCAGCAGCAGGCTCCGGCACCGAGCGGCCCGCAGGTACCGCGTTCGCAATAAAGCAGGGGGGCCATGCAGGGCGGCTTCTACCGTCCTGCATCAACAATCCCCATCAAGGCTCTGTCACCACTCTTAGTTCTGGCTCACCCACAGCCCCGCAAAATGTTTGGGGCGGAATACGAATCGCTTTGGCGAATCGAATTCGAGGGATTAGAGGTTAAGCCCCATGGCGCGGTACATATTCATCACCGGCGGCGTGGTTTCTTCGCTCGGCAAGGGTCTGGCTTCAGCGGCACTCGGTGCCCTGTTGCAGGCGCGGGGCTACAAGGTCCGCCTCCGCAAGCTCGACCCCTATCTCAACCTCGATCCCGGAACGATGTCGCCGTATCAGCACGGCGAAGTGTTCGTGACCGATGACGGTGCGGAGACCGACCTCGATCTCGGCCACTATGAGCGCTTCACCGGGCGGCCAGCGACCAAGGCCGACAACATCACGACCGGGCGCATCTACCAGGACATCATTTCCAAGGAGCGGCGCGGCGATTATCTTGGCGCCACCATCCAGGTGGTTCCGCATGTCACCAACGCCATCAAGGATTTCGTCCTCGACGGCAACGACGATTACGACTTCGTGCTGGTCGAGATCGGCGGCACCGTCGGCGACATCGAGGGCCTGCCGTTCTTCGAGGCGATCCGCCAGCTCAAGAACGAGCTGCCGCGCGATCACGCCATCTACATTCATCTGACGCTGCTGCCTTACATCCCGAGCGCCGGTGAGCTGAAGACAAAGCCGACGCAGCACTCCGTCAAGGAGCTGCGCTCGATCGGCATCCAGCCGGACATCCTGCTCTGCCGTACCGATCGCGAGATCCCGAAGGAGGAACGGCGCAAGCTCGGGCTGTTCTGTAACGTGCGCGAGAGCGCCGTCATCGAGGCGCGCGACGCCGACAGCATCTACGCTGTCCCTCAGGCTTACCACGCCGCAGGCCTCGACGACGAAGTGCTTGCCGCCTTCGGCATCGGCTCGCGGATTCCGCCGGAGCTGCGGAGCTGGCAGCAGATCAACGAGCGCATCCGCAATCCCGAGGGCAACGTCACCATCGCCATCGTCGGTAAGTATACCGGCATGAAGGATGCGTATAAGTCGCTGATCGAGGCGCTCTCCCATGGCGGCATCGCCAACAAGGTGAAGGTCAATCTCGACTGGATCGAAAGCGAGATCTTCGAGAAGGAAGATCCCGCGCCGTTCCTCGAGCACGTCAACGGCATTCTGGTGCCCGGCGGCTTCGGCCAGCGCGGCGCCGAAGGCAAGATCCGCGCGGCGCAGTTCGCGCGCGAGCGCGACGTGCCGTATTTCGGCATCTGCTTCGGCATGCAGATGGCGGTGATCGAGGCAGCTCGGAATCTCGTCGGGATCGAGGAGGCCAACTCCACCGAGTTCGGCCCGACCAAGGAGCCCTTGGTCGGCCTGATGACGGAATGGCTGCGCGGCAACGAGCTTGAGAAGCGCACCAACGCCGGCGATCTCGGCGGCACGATGCGCTTGGGCGCCTATCCCGCGGCGCTCAATCGCGGCAGCCGCGTTTCGGAAGTCTATGGCGGCGCGACCGAGATTTCCGAGCGCCACCGCCATCGCTACGAGGTCAACACCGCCTATAAGGATCGCCTCGAACAGCACGGGCTGAAATTCTCGGGCCTGTCGCCCGACGGCGTGCTGCCGGAGATCGTCGAGTACGAGGATCACCCCTGGTTCATCGGCGTCCAGTTCCATCCGGAACTGAAGTCGCGACCGTTCGAGCCGCATCCGCTGTTCGCGTCGTTCATTCGCGCGGCAATGGTTCAGAGCCGCCTGGTGTAATCGCTCAGCGCGTGGCGGTGCAGTCACCTGCAAGATGCATCGGCTCCGGCGCGGCCGGCATTGACGTATCAGGCGCAAGCGATCCCGTGACGAGCTTCATCTGCGGCCGTCGCGTCAGCTTGTAGACGGCGGCCGGCGGCACGTTCAGCAGGGCACGATCCACCAGCTTTGCGCGCAAGCCCAGCCGGTCGAGCACGGGCCGCGGGATCGGACAACTCATGCCCTAGGTGAACTGGTAGAAGGCGCCGCCGGGGCGGACATGACTGAACGCGCCACCGACGATCGAGACCACCTTGCGCGTCGACATGTTGAGCAGCGGCAGGCCGCTCACGACCGCGCCGACGGGCGCGCCGTCATAGAGGCGCTCCGTTGCGAGCCGCCCTGCATCCATCCACAAGACGCGCGCGTTCGGAAAACGCATCTGGAGCACCTTCATGAAGTCGGAGCCGTATTCGATCAGCGTGAGGTCCTGCTGGCGCACGCCGCGTTTGAGCAGCTTGTAGGTGAACGCGCCGGTGCCGGGGCCGAGCTCGAGAACAGGGCCGGTCGATGCGGTGATCTCGCGGGTGATGAGATCGGCCAGCGCCGCGCCTGACGGCGCGATCGCGCCGACGCGGCGCGGGGCTGACATCCATGACAGGAAGAACGAGAGGAAATCGTTGGGCATGCGCACTCCGGCATCTTGGTTGCGCCTCGCAGGTCAGAGGTGAGGCGGCCGAACAATCGCTTGAGTGCATTGCGACAGCATTGCGTGCCGCCTGTCGATTGCGTCAATTCTCCCGGACGGGCGGCAGTGACATCCTGAAGCACGCGCCGCCGATCGCTGTGTCCGCGACCGAGATGTGGCCGCCATGCAGGAGCACGATCTCGCGCACCATGTTGAGACCGAGGCCGGCACCGCGATCCAGCGGTGTCAGCCGGTAGAACGGTTCGAATATCTGTTCGCGCTGATCGGCCGGAATGCCGGCGCCTTCGTCCGTGACCTCGATGCTCGCGGGCCTGCTGACACGAATGCCTATGGTGCCGCGGCGCGGGCCGTGCTGGATCGCATTCTGCACAAGGTTGGTCAGCGCGCGCTCCAGCGCCGCCGCATCGCCGATCGTTTCGACCGGCGTGGAGGGGGCGTCGAGCGCCAACTCGTAGCCGGCGGCAATGGCCAGCGGCGCAAGATCTGCGGCCGCGCTTTGCGCGATTGCGACGAGGTCAACGCGCGTGAAGGGATGGCCGCAGCGGTCGAGCCTTTGAATGTCCAGCAGCTGCTCGGCAAGCGTTGCCAGCCGCGCGGAATCCTCCAGCAACCGGGTCTTGTCCGGCCCCGCTGGAAGCGACTCCAGCCGCGTGTTCAGGATCGCGATCGGTGTGCGCAACTCGTGTGCGGCATCGGCGACGAAGCGCTTGTGGCGGGCATAGCCCTGGTCTAGCCGCGCCAGCGCGTCGTTGACCGCGGTCACGAGCGGCACGACTTCCAGCGGAATCCGGTCCAGCGACAGCCGCGCGCCGCGTTGATGGATGTCGATGCGCCGCGCCTGGTCCGCCGTCGCATCGAGCGCCTCGAAGGCGCGCCGCACGATCATCGGCGTGGCGATGAACGTCGCCGTTCCCATGAGGAGCAGGCCAGGCAGGGCGATGCCGAGCAGTGCAAGCGATGTCATGATCAACGCCTTGGCGCCCGTGAGCTTGCCTTGCGTCGCCGTGATGATTTGCACATTGCCGGCGTCGGTATCGACCCGCTTCAGCCGCGCCGGGGGCTTGCGCGGATCGTCCTCGAACAGCTGCCAGCCGAGCCGGGCCTGGCTGATCTGGTCGAGGCCGCTGCCGATGGCGGCGAATTCGGCCGGCACGGCGCCTTCGCTTAGCGAATGTCCCTGCCTGTCGCGGACCAGGAACCAGAGATCGGGGGTCTCGCTGCGCAATTGTTTCAGCTCGGTCGTCGGCCGCAGGACCAGGTCGCCTTGCGCGTCGCGTCCGAGCGCGCGCTGGACGATATCGATCACGCGATCTTCGTCGCGCCCGGCGATCACGAATCCCGACGCGCTCAATGCCCCGACGACGACGGCAACGAGCGCCGTGAGCAGCACCGCCTGGAGCGACAGCAGGCGCCAGCTCAGCCGCGAGCGCAGGCAATAGGGTTCGTGGTGCTTGCTCATAGCAGCTTCTTCAAGAGATAGCCGACGCCGCGGATGCCGTGGATCTCCACGCGCGCATCGGCTTCCGAGAGTTTGCGGCGCAGGCGCGACACGTGCGTATCGAGCGCATTCGACTGGATCTCGTCGTCGAAACTGTAGACGGCTTCTTCCAGCGCGGAGCGCAGCACGGTCCGGCCCATGCGGCGGACCAGGGCTTCCAGCACGAGGAGCTCGCGTCGCGGCAGCTCGAGCGGAGCCCCGTCGATGCTTGCCTCGCGATGGCCGAAATCGAAGGCGAGGCGGCCGGCGTGCATGATGTCGGGATGCAGCCCGGCGGGCCGGCGCAGCACGGCGCGCAGCCGCGCCAGCAATTCCTCTACCGCAAACGGCTTTGACAGATAATCATCCGCCCCGCAGTCCAGTCCGGCGACCCGGTCGGCGAGTTCGCCGCGCGCCGTCAACACGATGATCGGCACGCCGTCGGCGCGCGCCCGCAGTTTCGGGATCAGGGTGAGACCGTCGCCATCGGGAAGCTGGCGATCGAGCAGGACGGCGGCGTGGACGTCGGCAGAAATGGCCTCTTCCGCCTCCGCGAGCGTGGGGGCGTGGTCCACCACCATGTCGTAGCGCTTCAGCGCCGACGCCAGCGCGTCGGCCATTTCGACCTCGTCCTCGACGAGCAAAATCCGCATGATCCGCACCTCAACCTCAATCGCGCCATTCTAGCGGCCGTATCATTGCGGCAGCATTGCGGGAACCCGCTCTCGATGAAGCGGCTTGAGCGGGCTCTAGCCATGCACGGAACGCTACCGGGGCGGCTGAGCGGGCCTCAAGACACCGTCGGGGCCGGCCGTTATAACCGCCGGACCTGATCAGGGAGGAATATGAATGATCTACGAAATGCGCATCTATCGCTGCGTGCCCGGCCGCCTGCCGGCACTGCTCAAGCGGTTCGAGACCGTCACGCTGAAGGTGTGGGAAAAGCACGGCATCAAGCAGGCCGGGTTCTTCACGACCCTGATCGGTGAATCCAACCAGGAGCTGACCTATTTCCTGGCCTGGGAGTCGCTCGCCGAGCGCGAGAAGAAGTGGGCCGCCTTCATGACCGATCCGGACTGGATGAAGGGGCGCGCCGAGAGCGAGGCGGACGGCCAGATCGTCGGCAACATCGTCAGCCAGATCCTGGCGCCGACCGCCTTCTCGGCGGTGAAGTAGAGGCGGCCGGCGCGAGGGCGTCGCGGAGAGCCTGGGCGCAACCCTGATATTCTGGGAGCCCAGGCCGAATGGGGTTGATCCGCCCTTCATCGCGGCTATGGTCGCGCCGGAACGAGGGATTTGCCTTGAGCTCTTCGACGTCAGCGGCGCCGGTCGTCACCATTGGCAAGGTCAAATTCGGCAATGATCTGCCGATCTCGATCATTGCCGGGCCGTGTCAGCTCGAAAGCCGCCAGCATGCGCTGGAGGTGGCCTCCGCGCTGAAGGAGATCGCCGCGCGGCTGCAGATCGGCCTCGTCTACAAGACCTCATTCGACAAGGCCAATCGCACCAGCGCGTCGGCCGCGCGTGGCCTCGGACTTGCACAATCGCTGCCGATCTTCGCCGAAATCCGATCGTCGCTCGGCCTGCCGGTCCTGACCGACGTGCATGACGCCGGGCAGTGTGCCGAGGTGGCGCAGGCGGTGGACGTGTTGCAGATTCCCGCCTTCCTATGTCGCCAGACCGATCTGCTGCTGGCGGCGGCCGCAACCGGCAAGGTCGTCAACGTCAAGAAGGGTCAGTTTCTTGCGCCCTGGGACATGGCCAACGTCGTGTCCAAGATCACGAGCGCGAACAATCCCAACGTGCTCGTCACCGAACGCGGCGCGTCCTTCGGCTACAACACCCTGGTCTCCGACATGCGCGCGCTGCCGATCCTGGCGCGCACCACCGGCGCCCCCGTGATCTTCGACGCGACTCATTCGGTGCAACAGCCGGGCGGGAAGGGGACGTCTTCCGGAGGCGAGCGCGAATTCGTGCCGGTGCTCGCACGCGCAGCCGTCGCCGTCGGTGTTGCCGGTATCTTCATCGAGACCCATCCCGATCCTGACAGCGCGCCGTCCGACGGACCCAACATGGTGCCGCTGCGCGAGTTCGAAGGGCTGATCCGAAGGCTGATGGCGTTCGACGCGCTCGCCAAGGATTCGACCAAAGCCGACCCGCGCTGATGCAGCAAGGCGAGGCGCGGGCGCACGATCACGGCCTGCCGGCCGCGCTTTACGTCATCTCCGGTGCAAGCTTCGCCGCGGCGCTCTCCGCGCGCGCGCTCGATCCGGTGCTGCCGCACGTCGCGGAGGACTTTGGCGTCAGCATCGCGACCGCTGCCGGTTTTGCCGCGGTGTTCGCCTTCACCTTCTCGATCATCCAGCCGATCGTCGGCGCCGCCGCCGATCTGTTCGGCAAGACGCGGCTGATGATCGGCTGCCTCGCGCTGCTCGGCCTTGCCAACATCCTGGGGGCGCTCTCGAGCTCATTCTCGGTTCTGTTCGCGACCCGTATCCTCGCCGGTATCGGCTCCGGCGGCGTGTTTCCGGTGGCGCTCAGCCTGACCAGCGATCTCGTCGGTCCGGAGAAGCGCCAGGTCGCGATCAGCCGCACGCTCGCCGGCGCGATGGCGGGCAATCTCCTCGGCGCCTCGGCCTCCGGCCTGATCGGCGATTTCCTCGGCTGGCGCGGCGTGCTGGCGGTGCTCGGCGCGCTGGTGATCGTTGCCTCGATCGCGGTCGCCGCCGGTTTTCGTGGCGCCAAGGTCAAGCATCCGCCGAAGACGAGCCTGTCGGCGCTGAAGGCGGGCTATCGCACCATCTTCACCAACCCGAACGCCTATGTCTGTTATGCGGCGGTGTTCATCGAAGGCTGCTGCGTGCTCGGCCTGTTTCCCTACATCGCTTCGTTCCTGTTCGAGCTCGGTCAGACCTCGCTCTCGATCGCGGGCATCGTCATCGCGGGCTTTGCGGTCGGCGGCTTGTTCTACACGCTGACGGTGTCGCGCCTGCTGCCATGGCTGGGCATGAAGGGAATGATGATCGCGGGCATGACGCTGGTGGCTTCGCAGCTCGTTGCCGTCGGCTTCGGCCTGCGCTGGGAAGTGCAGGCGTTCAATCTCATCGTGATGGGATGGGGCTTCTACATCGCCCATGGCTGCCTTCAGATGTTTGCCAGCGAACTCTCGGTCGAGGCGCGCGCAACCGCGTTGTCGCTGCATTCGTTCTTCTTCTTCATGGGGCAGACGGTGGGGCCGCTCGCCTATGGACTTGGCCTCCAGCATGGCGGCAAGATGCCGACCCTGTTCGCGAGCGCCGCGATCATGGTCGCGCTGGGCTTCGCCTGTGCGCGGCTGTTGAAACAGCGGGCGCCATCGGATGCAGTCGCCTAAAAGATGTCTAGCGCCTGACGCGGCGTATCGTCATTTAGAACCTCCTTTCCTCAGTTTATGCTTCATCTGGGAAAGCATCTTGGGGCCCCCCGCCGATAGTCTCTCGGCAATCGCACCAAGATCCGGATCAGCATTACGATATTTGCTGCCCCATAAGCCAAGCTCGGCGAGGACAGGCAGCAGATCAATGCCCGCCTCCGTAAGGCGATAAATCGCCTTCAGTTTATGCGTGGGGTCGTCATGACGGGTAAGCACGCCGCCTTCTTGCAGCGTTTGAAGCCGCTCCGCAAGCGTCCGCGATGATATCGATTCATCGGACTGCAGAAATTCCCGGAAGTGCTGTTTCCCCGCGAAAACGATGTCACGCACAATCAGCAGCGTCCAGCGATCGCCGAGCAACTCCAGCGACAGACTGATTGGGCAACCTGATCGCTGTCTTCCCGACATCCGTAGTTCTCTTTGTAAATCGATTTACTATTGACATCATTCGAGGCTGACGTCAATGCTTCCAAATGTAAACCAATCATAAAGTCTCAATGCTGGAGGAGTGGTGGAAAATGCCCGCAGATATCCATCAGGTGGCAAGCGGCGGCTTTTACATATTTCAGAAGGTGACAGAGCTCCCGGGCAGGAAACTGCGCAAAGACGTGACTTATCGATCTGTCCCGCTCGATGACGCCCGCAGCAGCATGATCGCAAACGGGATATCAGCCAGCTTCACGGAAGCGTTGATCGAAACCCCAGCGAGCTTCAATCGCCAAGAGCGATGGGCACTCGACACGCCAGCTTCAGAAAACACAACTCGAACGACCTTCAAACAATGGGCTGCTGAATCGTTCGCAGCTTCGATCCTTGCATGATTCGAGAGAATAGACCGATGCGAAAACTTATCCTTCAGATGCAGGTGTCAGCCGATGGCTTTGTCGGCTCCTACGGAACGGTAAATTGGCAGCTATGGGGTTGGGGTGACAACAACTTTTGGGATGATGAACTGAAGCGCGATTTCAATGCACACTTCGAGCGCATCGACACGATTCTTCTCAGTCGGAAGATGCTGAATCAAGGGTATCTACGGCATTGGGAGAACGCAGCGAACCGCTACCCAACTGAGCCATTCTACGCGTTCGCTAAGCGTATCACAGAAATGAGCAAAATGGTTCCGACGAATAAGCCAACGGAGCCGGCGTGGGAACGAACCACGCTTGTCAGCGGAGATTTGCACGAGGTGGTCGGCGCCTTAAAGAGCCAACGAGGGCGCGACATTGGCGTGTTCGGTGGCGCGGGGTTTGCCGCGGCGCTGATCGAACAAGGTCTCGTTGACGAGTTTCAATTCTACGTCAACCCGGCGGTATTGGGTGACGGCGTCAGGATCTTCGCGGCGTCGGGGTTCAGGAAGCTAAAATTACTCGAGGCAAAGGCTTATTCGAGCGGCATGGTTGTTAGCCGCTATACCTCGTCCCCCGAGCGAGCAAATCTTCGCGGTCGAGACCGAACGCGGTGAGTCAGAAACGGTCTCTTCAAGCTCAGCCCCGGCCGCGATAGGGCGCGACGCCCTGCTCGGGCACCCACAATCCCTTCGGCGCGCGGCCCGTCTGCCAGAACACGTCGATTGGAATGCCGCCGCGCGGATACCAATAGCCCCCGATGCGCAGGAACTTCGGCTTGATCTCGCTCGCGATGCGCTTGCCGATCATCACGGTGCAGTCCTCGTGGAAGGCGCCGTGATTGCGGAAGCTGGCGATGTAGAGCTTGAGCGACTTCGATTCCAGCAACCATTGGCCGGGGGCGTAGTCGATCATCAGATGTGCGAAATCCGGTTGTCCCGTGACCGGGCAGAGCGAGGTGAATTCCGGCACGGTGAAGCGTACCAGATAGTCCGTGCCCTTTTGCGGGTTCGGCACGCGGTCGAGCTGCGCTTCTTCCGGTGTGTGCGGCCATTCGACCGCGCGGCCCAGCTGAAGGGATTTCTTCGCCATTGTCGTCACATCCTGTTCCGCGTGCCGGGATGGACGCAAATGCCGCTGTCGTCAACCGGCGGCGACCGTCTGGATCATGACGATCCGGTCGTTGCCGGATTCGCAGCCCCAGAGCTCGCCCGGCCTCCCGTCGAGCTGGCGCACATTGGCGTTAGCCTTGTCGCTGGCGAACACGTTGAAGCGCTCGGTGGCGGGATCGAAGCGGACGATGGCGTTGGCGGAGAAATCGGTCAGCCAGACTTTGTCCTTGTCATCGACATAGACCGCGTAGGTGCGGGGACGCTCGCCGGGCAGCTTCCAGGTATTCCAAGAGTCTTCCGCGGGATCGTGCACCGAGACGTGGCCACTGTTCCACTCGCTGACCCAGATCCGGCTTTTCGAATCCGACCAGACCCGTCGCGAACCCTGGCTCGGCGTCGGCGGCTCGACCACACTGGCGCTGCCCGTCGCCGGATCGATCCTGGCAATATAGCTGCCGGCAAGCGAGGCATACCAGACGTCGCCCTTGGGCGTGACGGTGATTCCGTAGGGGCCGACGCCCTTGGGCGCCCTGAACACGTCCATCCCGCCCGCGTTCGGCTTGAGGCGGCCGTAATAGCCGGACTGGCCGGTGAACCAATAGGTGCCGTCCTTGTCGAACACGCCGGTGTTGAGATTGGCGTAGGCGAACTTCTCGGGCAGGCGGAACAGGGTGACCTTGAGGTCGGAAGGATCGACGCGGGCGATCGCATTCTGGCCGCCCTCGGTGATCCAGGGCGCGCCGTCGGGGCCGATGGTCACGCCGTGCGGGGCGGCGCCCTGGCCGAGGCTGACCGTCTTATGGCTGCCATCCTTCGGATCGAGCCTGCCGAGCAGGCCCTTGCCCTGGGCCGTAAACCAGACCGTGCCATCGGGAGCGGGAGCGAGGTCGTGCAGACCGATGCCGGAGCTAATGGGGTAGTATTTTGTCCGGAACGGGCCTTCCTGCGCAAAACTCGGGCGGGTCGCGAGGAGGGCGATGCTCGAGGCAAGAAACTGGCGGCGATTCATGGCGTTACCCCGACTGTTTCAGATTGAGGTTTTGCGCGCAGACCAGATGCGGTCAACCTTAGTCCGAGCCGCTTCACGCGTCAGTCGAAGCCCACCCTCCAAGCGTTCACATTTGCTTGCGGTCCGTGTAAGACCCGCGGCACCGATCAGCTCTAACGAACGGAAGTGCACATCATGACCGCCATCATCGACATCATCGGCCGCGAAATTCTCGATAGCCGTGGCAATCCCACCGTCGAGGTCGACGTCGTGCTGGAAGATGGCGCGCTTGGCCGTGCTGCCGTGCCGTCCGGCGCCTCCACCGGCGCCCATGAGGCGGTGGAACTACGCGACGGTGACAAGACTCGCTATCTCGGCAAGGGCGTCACCAAGGCGGTCGGCGCCGTCAACGGCGAAATCTTCGAGGCCCTGAGCGGCCTCGATGTCGAGCAGCAGGCCCAGCTCGACCAGATCATGATCGACCTCGACGGTACGCCGAACAAGAGCCGGCTGGGCGCCAACGCCATCCTCGGCGTGTCGCTCGCCTGCGCCAAGGCGGCCGCGAACTCGCTCGACATGCCGCTCTATCGTTACGTTGGCGGCACCTCGGCGCGGCTGCTGCCGGTGCCGATGATGAACATCATCAATGGCGGCATGCACGCCGACAATCCGATCGACTTCCAGGAGTTCATGATCCTACCGGTTGGCGCGTCCTCCTTTGCCGAGGGCTTGCGCTATGGCGCGGAGGTCTTCCACACCCTGAAGTCCGAATTGAAGAAGGCCGGTCACAACACCAATGTCGGCGATGAGGGCGGCTTTGCCCCGAACCTGCCGTCGGCGGACGCCGCGCTCGAATTCGTCATGAACGCGATCGGCAAGGCCGGCTACAAGGCGGGCTCCGACATCGTCATTGGCCTCGACTGCGCCTCGACGGAGTTCTTCAAGGACGGCAAATACGTCTACGAGGGCGAGGGCAAGACCCGCTCGATCTCCGAGCAGGCCAAGTACCTTGCTGATCTCGTCTCGCGCTATCCGATCGTGACCATCGAGGACGGCATGTCGGAAGACGACATGGACGGCTGGAAGGAGCTGACCGACCTCGTCGGCAAGAAGTGCCAGCTCGTCGGTGACGATCTCTTCGTCACCAACGTCAAGCGCCTCGCCGAAGGCATCAAGGCCGGACGGGCCAATTCGATCCTGATCAAGGTCAACCAGATCGGCACGCTGACCGAGACGCTCGCCGCCGTCGAGATGGCGCACAAGGCCGGCTACACCTCGGTGATGTCGCACCGCTCCGGCGAGACCGAGGATTCTACCATCGCCGACCTCGCGGTCGCCACCAATTGCGGTCAGATCAAGACCGGCTCCCTTGCGCGCTCCGATCGCACCGCCAAATACAACCAGCTCCTGCGCATCGAGCAGCAGCTCGGCAAGCAGGCGCTCTACGGCGGCAAGGCGGCACTGAAGGCGCTGGCATAAGCCAGCGGTCGGACAAGAACAGGGGAGGATCGACATGAGCGACGGCAAGAACGGCCTGCAACTGCGTTCGCTGATCAAGAAGAGCGGTGAGCTCGAAATCTCGCTGCTCGACGTGCCGACCCCCGAACCCGCCGCGGACGAGGTTGTCGTCCGCGTCGAGGCCGCGCCGATCAACCCGTCCGACCTCGGGCTCTTGATCGGCGCGGCCGACATGAGCACGGCAAAGGCTTCGGGCACCAAAGAAGCTCCCGTCATCACCGCGAAAGTGCCGGAAGGCGCGATGCGGGCGATGGCAGGCCGGCTCGACGAATCCATGCCGGTCGGTAACGAAGGCGCGGGAGTCGTGATCAGGACCGGCTCCTCGGATGCCGCGAAGGCGCTGATGGGCAAGACCGTCGCCATGATCGGCGGCGCGATGTACACGCAGTATCGCACGTTGAAAGTGCGCGAGTGCCTGCCGCTGCCGGAAGGCACCACGCCGGCCGAAGGAGCCTCCTGCTTCGTCAATCCGCTGACCGCGCTCGGCATGACCGAGACCATGCGGCGCGAGGGTCACAAGGCGCTGGTGCACACTGCGGCCGCATCCAATCTCGGGCAGATGCTGAACAAGATCTGCATCAAGGACGGCATCCCGCTGGTCAACATTGTGCGCAGCAAGGAGCAGGCCGACATCCTGCACAAGATCGGCGCCAAATATGTCGTCGATTCCACCGCACCGAGCTTCCTCGGCGATCTCACCAATGCGCTGGTCGAGACCGGCGCTACCATCGCCTTCGACGCCATCGGCGGCGGGAAGCTCGCCGGCGACATCCTCAACTGCATGGAAGTCGCGATCAACAAGACCGCGAAGGAATACAGCCGCTACGGCTCCAACGTGCACAAGCAGGTCTATGTCTATGGCGCGCTCGATGTCCGCCCGATTGAGCTGCCGCGCGGCTTCGGCATGGCCTGGGGCGTCGGCGGCTGGCTGCTGTTTCCGTTCCTGATGAAGATCGGGCAGGCGGACGGGGCCAGGCTGCGCCAGCGCGTCGTCGACGAACTGAAGACCACGTTTGCCAGCCACTACACCAAGGTGGTGTCGCTTTCCGAGGCGCTCGATCCCGCCAACATCGCGGTGTACGCCAAACGCGCCACTGGCGAAAAATTCCTCATCAACCCGAACAAATAATCGGGACGTGCGACGGCACGTCACCGAAAGAAGGTCTTGCCTTCTGAGCGAAGCCGGGGATTATTCCGCCGCCATTTGCACGCGGGAAAACCGCGGGGCGCTCAGAAGGGGACCTCATGACCGATCTTAATCGCCGCCATTTGCTTGCAGGCGCCGCCACCTTCGGTGCGGCTGCCGTGACCGGCTTTGGGCCGACCGTCGCCAATGCCTCAGTACCGCAAGCCGGCACGCAGGCGCCGGGCTTCTACCGCTACAAGGTCGGCAGCTACGAGTGCACCTCCATCAATGACGGTGCGCGCACTTTCCCGATGCCGGACAAGTTCGTCGTCAACGCGCCGAAGGAGGAAGCGCTGGCCGCTGGCGAGGCGGCCTACATGCCGAAGGGCATGGTCACGGTGCCGTTCAACCCGCAGCTCATCAACACCGGCTCCAAGCTCGTGCTGATCGATACCGGCAACGGTGTCGCCAATCTCGAGCCCAGCAAGGGCGCGGTCGGCCGCACGCTGCAGAACCTCCAGGCCGCCGGCGTCGACCCCAAGAGCATCGACGTCGTGCTGCTCTCGCATCTGCATCCCGACCACACCAACGGCATTCGTCTCGCCGACGGCGCGCTTGCCTTCCCCAATGCGGAGATCATGGTGCCAGGCAAGGACTGGGAGTTCTGGACCAGCGAGGACAACGCCGCCAAGGCCGAGTCCAACGCGATGATGAAGACCTACTTCGCCAACGTGAAGAAGACCTTTGCCGGCCTCGAATCCAAGGTGACGAAGTACGAGTGGGGCAAGGAGGTCGCACCGGGCATCACCTCGATCGCGACGCCCGGTCACACCCCGGGGCACACCTCGTTCGCGGTCGCCTCTGGCGATGCCAAGGTGCTGATCCAGTCCGACGTCACCAACATCCCGGAGTTCTTCCTGCGCAATCCGGACTGGCATGTGGTGTTCGACACCGATGCAGCGCTGGCGCAGGAAACCCGCCACAAATTCTACGACATGGCGGCGGCCGAGAAGGCGACCGTGATCGGCTTCCACTTCACCTTCCCCTCGGTCGGCCATGTCGAGAAGGACGGCGCCAAATATCGCCTGATCCCGTCGGCGTGGAATCCGACGATCTGAGCCGATTTGCAGATTTGTACCAGGGATCGGGCCGCCACTTGGCGGCCTGATTGTTTGGGCAACCGTTCAGAAACCCAGCGTTTCCAAATCCGACCGGTCCATGCACTTGCATCTATCGGTCGAGATCGCTTAAGTGCCGACCCGGCACTCCCGCTGAAGATTTCGAGGACACTCCATGGCCTACAATATCGCCACGATCGCCGGCAGCCTGCGTAAGGACAGCTTTTCGCTCAAGATCGCCAATGCGCTCGCCAAGCTCGCGCCGGCCTCGCTCAAGCTCGAGGTCATCACGCCGGCCGGCATCTCGTTCTTCAACCAGGACCTCGAGGGAGCGCCGCCGGCGGATTGGCTGTCTTTCCGCGAAAAAATCCAGAAATCGGACGGCGTCATCTTCGTCACGCCGGAATACAATCGCGCGATCCCGGGGGTGCTGAAGAACGCCATCGACGTCGCCTCGCGGCCCTATGGCAAGAGCTCGTTCAACGATAAGCCGGTCGGCATCATCGCGAACTCGCCGGGCCCGCTCGGCGGCGTCAGTGCCGCCAAGACGCTCCAGAACATCCTGCCGGGCATTTCCGGCCCGATCATGCAGCAGCCGGAGGCCTATCTGAACGGGGTGGGCGACGCGTTCGATGCCGACGGCAACCTGACCAAGGAGTCCCTGAAGCCGGTGCTCCAGGCCTATATCGACGCGTTTGCGGTGCACGTCGCGAAGCATCACGGCTGAGGCCGCGAACCCCGGGTCTCCGTCATGGCCGGGCAAAAGCGCGAAGCGCGTCTTCGCGCTAGATGTCCCGGCCATCCACGTCTTTGCCAAATTGACGAAGAACGTGGATGCCCGACACAAGGCCGGGCATGACGGCTGAGCCAGGCATTGGAACGCCAAGCGGGCGGGCAATTAGCACGCCCTTAACCAACCTGTCCCATCTTCCCAGGATGGTCTCCCGCGCGCGCCTGAAATCGATCCTGACCGGTCTTGCCCTCTATGCGATGGCGGCCGCCATCGTCGGCTATTTCGGCGTCAACGCCTATACCGGCAAATACGGCCTCAACGCCCGCCAGGAGCTCGACCAGGAGATCGTGGCGCTGACCAGCGAACTCGCGCAGCTCAAGCGCGAGCGCGCCAGGAGCGAGCAGCGCGTTTCGCTGCTGCGCTCCGCGAAGATCGACCCCGACATGCTGGACGAGCGGGCGCGCTTCCAGCTCGACTACGTCAATCCGCGCGATCTCGTCCGGACGATCCCGGCGAACTGACACGCGAGCGGCACAAGCGCCATTTGCGGGGTTTGCGGTCTGCCGCTGACTCCATCGAGCCAGCGCGATTGCGATATGCAAGCAGCCCGTTGCTTCCTGCGGCTGACGTGAGCGGATCTGCGATCGGTATTCCACACACGATGTGGGAGTCGGGGAGCTAAATGTTGCCCGATCCGCGTCAAAGATTTTGCAATATTACGATCGCGTTGCAGTGCGGCATAATGAAAGGCGTGCCATGCCGCCGCGGTGCTTTCCAAGGGCGTTTGACTTGGGTTAGACAGGGCTGAAGTTTTCTCTGACCCGGAATTCCCATGGCCGCACCCAAGAAAGCCGCCGCAAGTACTGCACAGGACAAGACCGACGGCGGTTCGCCCCCGGAATTCACCAGAGAGCAGGAGCTCAAGGCGCTCCGCGACATGCTCCTGATCCGGCGGTTCGAGGAAAAGGCCGGCCAGCTCTACGGCATGGGCGCGATCGGCGGCTTCTGCCACCTTTATATCGGCCAGGAGGCCGTGGTGGTCGGGATGCAGATGGCCCTGAAGCCGGGCGATCAGGTCATCACCGGCTATCGCGATCACGGCCATATGCTCGCCACCGGCATGGAGGCCAAAGGCGTCATGGCCGAGCTCACCGGCCGTCGCGGCGGCTATTCCAAGGGCAAGGGCGGCTCCATGCATATGTTCAGCAAGGAGAAGCACTTTTACGGCGGCCACGGCATCGTCGGCGCACAGGTCTCGCTCGGCACCGGGCTCGCTTTCGCCAATCACTATCGCGACAACGACAATGTCAGCGTCACCTATTTCGGCGACGGCGCGGCCAACCAGGGCCAGGTCTATGAGAGCTTCAACATGGCGGAGCTCTGGAAGCTGCCGGTGATCTACGTCATCGAGAACAACCGCTACGCCATGGGCACTTCGGTCTCGCGCGCCTCGGCGCAGCAGGATTTCTCCAAGCGCGGCGCCTCCTTCAACATTCCCGGCCAGCAGGTCGACGGCATGGACGTCCGCGCCGTGAAGGCCGCCGGCGACGAGGCGACGGCCTGGTGCCGCGCCGGCAAGGGACCCTTCATCCTGGAGATGCAGACCTACCGTTATCGCGGCCACTCGATGTCCGATCCCGCAAAGTACAGAACGCGCGAGGAGGTCGAAAAAGTCCGCCACGACCAGGATCCGATCGAGCAGGTGCGCAACCGCCTGTTGGCCGCCAAGGTCAGCGAGCAGGATCTGAAGGCGATCGACGCCGAGGTGCGCGACATCGTCAACGCGTCCGCCGATTTCGCCCAGCATGATCCCGAGCCGGATGCCGCCGAGCTCTGGACCGATATTTACCGCTGAACGCGCGCAAGCTTTCTTTTGGAGCCGATATGCCAATTCAAGTGCTGATGCCCGCGTTGTCGCCCACGATGGAGAAGGGCAACCTCTCCAAATGGCTGAAAAAAGAGGGTGAGACGATCAAGTCCGGCGACGTCATCGCCGAGATCGAGACCGACAAGGCGACCATGGAGGTCGAGGCGACCGATGAAGGTACGCTCGGCAAGATCCTGATCCCCGAGGGCACCGCCGACGTGGCCGTGAACACACCGATCGCGACAATTCTGGCCGATGGCGAAAGTGCCGCCGATCTCGCCAAGGCGCCCGCGCCTGCCCAGCAGCAGAAGGCTGCCGAATCCGTAGCCCCTGCCGCCGCGAAGACCGAGGCTCCAGCTCCCAAGGCTGCGCCGGCGCCGCAGGCCGTCGCAGAACCCGACCCGGAAGTGCCCGCCGGCACCGAGATGGTGACGCAGACCATCCGCGAAGCCCTGCGCGATGCTATGGCCGAGGAGATGCGCCGCGACGCCGACGTCTTCGTGATGGGCGAAGAGGTTGCCGAATACCAAGGCGCCTACAAGGTGACGCAAGGGCTGCTTCAGGAATTCGGCGCCAAGCGCGTCATCGACACGCCAATCACGGAGCACGGCTTTGCCGGCATCGGCGTCGGCGCCGCGATGACCGGGTTGAAGCCGATTGTCGAGTTCATGACCTTCAACTTCGCTATGCAGGCGATCGACCAGATCATCAACTCCGCGGCCAAGACGCTCTATATGTCCGGCGGCCAGATGGGCTGCTCCATCGTATTCCGCGGGCCCAACGGCGCCGCTTCCCGCGTGGCCGCCCAGCACAGCCAGGATTATTCGTCCTGGTATTCGAACGTCCCCGGCCTCAAGGTCGTCGCGCCGTTCTCGGCCGCTGATTACAAGGGCCTGCTCAAGGCTGCGATCCGCGATCCCAATCCGGTGATCTTCCTCGAGAACGAAATGCTCTACGGCCACACTGGCGAGGTGCCGAAGCTCGACGATTTCGTGATTCCGATCGGCAAGGCGCGCATCGTGCGCTCCGGCAGCCATGTCACGATCATCTCGTGGTCGAACGGCATGAGCTACGCGCTGAAGGCCGCCGACGAACTCGCCAAGGACGGCATCGAGGCCGAAGTGATCGACCTGCGCACGCTGCGTCCGATGGACACCGACACCATCGTCAACTCCGTCAAGAAGACGGGACGTGCCGTCACGGTGGAAGAGGGCTGGGCCCAGAGCGGTGTCGGCGCCGAGATCGCCGCGCGGATCATGGAGCATGCCTTCGACTATCTGGATGCGCCTGTAACCCGGGTCTCCGGCAAGGACGTGCCGATGCCGTATGCCGCGAACCTGGAAAAGCTCGCGCTGCCTTCGGCTGCCGAAGTGGTCGAGGCCGCCAAAGCCGTCTGCTACAGGTAGACCATGGCGGGTCCGAAGGAGCAGCCATTGCCACCCGACGTCCTCGTCCGCGATGATGCGGTCGAGATCCTGCGCGTGTTCGTGCTGGACGGCGGGCTGTCGATGGCGTTCCAGCGGGCCTTCGACGAGCCCGACATGTGGGGCCTGCTGCTCGTCGATCTCGCCCGTCACGCCGCGCGCGCCTATGCGCGCGAGAGCGAATACACCGAGGAGGACGCGCTGAACCGGATCATCGAGATGTTCCAGGCCGAGATCGAGCGTCCCACCGACACCGGCACCACGACGCCGCGCGGGAAGGGGCACTGACCGTGGCGATCGAAGCCTATCATTTCGATTTCATGCTGGAGGCGATCCGCGAGGCGGAAGCCTCGATCGCGCAAGGCGGCCTGCCGATCGGCGCCGTGCTGACCCGCGACAACAAGGTCATTGCCCGCGGCCACAACAACCGCGTGCAGGAAAACAACCCGATCCTGCACGGCGAGATGAGTTGCCTGCGCGAGGCGGGTGCGATTTCGTTCCACGATACCGTCATGTACACCACGCTGTCGCCATGCGCGATGTGTGCCGGTGCGCTCGCACTGTTCAAGGTGAAGCTCGTGGTGATTGGAGAGTCCGTCACCTTCGAGGGCTCCAAGGACATTCTCGACAAGTTCGGCATCTCCTGGATCGACCTTGCCGACGACCGCTCCATCACCATGATGAAGAATTGGCGTTCCATCCCTGCCAATGAGCGCCTGTGGCAGGGCGATATCGGCAACTAACCTGGTCTGTTCGTCTTCGGTCCGGAGACGGATTTTTGCAAAGTTCTTCTTGAGGTCAGCATGCCCATCAACATCCTGATGCCCGCTCTTTCGCCGACGATGGAGAAGGGCAACCTCGCCAAGTGGCTGAAGAAGGAAGGCGACAAGGTCAAATCCGGCGACATCATCGCCGAGATCGAGACCGACAAGGCGACCATGGAGGTCGAGGCCATCGACGAGGGCACGATCGCCAGGATTCTCGTGCCAGAGGGCACGCAGGACGTGCCTGTCAACGACGTGATCGCGGTGCTGGCCGGCGAGGGCGAGGACGTGAAAGCGGCAGGTGCCGCCAAGCCCAGTGCCTCCGCCGCGCCTCCGAAAGCTGCTGAAGCCCCTGCTGCTGCATCGGCTCCTGCGCCTGCTGCGCCCAAAGCGGCGCCGGTGCCCGCCGCAGCACCTGCACCGCAGGCCGCAGCACCGGCTGCGCAGAGCAACGGCCATGCCGGCCGCGTGTTCTCCTCGCCGCTGGCGCGCCGGCTCGCCAAGGAAGCCGGCGTCGATGTTGCGATGGTGACTGGCACCGGCCCGCATGGCCGCGTGGTGGCACGCGACGTCGAGCAGGCCAAGTCCGGCATTGGCCTGAAGGCTCCCGCGGCGACGCCGTCAGGCGCACCCTCGACCGCGCCGACCATGTCGGACAAGCAGATCCTGGCGCTGTTCGAACCCGGCTCCTACGAGGTCGTCCCGCATGACGGCATGCGCCGCACGATTGCGCAGCGTCTGACCGCGTCGATCCAGAACGTCCCGCACTTCTATCTCACGATCGACTGCGACATCGGCAAGCTGCTCGCCGCGCGCGAGGAGATCAATACGGCTGCTCCCAAGGACAAGGAGAAGAAGCCGCTCTACAAGATCTCGGTCAACGACTTCGTCATCAAGGCGATGGCGGTCGCGCTGCAGAAGATCCCGAATTGCAATGTGAGCTGGACCGAATCCGGCATGGTCAAGCACCACCATTCGGACGTCGGTGTTGCGGTGGCAATGCCCGGCGGCCTGATCACGCCGATTATCCGCAAGGCGGAGACCAAGACGCTGTCGACCATCTCCAACGAGATGAAGGATTTTGCGACACGCGCCCGCTCGCGCAAGCTGAAGCCCGAAGAATATCAGGGCGGCACGACGGCCGTCTCGAATCTCGGCATGTTCGGCATTAGCCACTTCACCGCCGTGATCAATCCGCCGCATGCCACCATCCTCGCAGTCGGCACCAGCGAGGAGCGGCCTGTGGTCCGTGGCGGCAAGATCGAGATCGCGAACATGATGAGCGTGACCCTGTCCTGCGATCACCGCGCCATCGACGGCGCGCTCGGCGCGGAACTGATCGGCGCCTTCAAGCAGCTGATCGAAAATCCCGTCATGATGATGGTCTGACGCGCGGTAGAGGGGGCACCGTTGCATGTCCGTACCCGCTGGCCATGGATGTCGCTGCTGCTTGGAGCAGTCGTCGCGCTCAACCCGATTGGGCTCGATCTTCTTTACTCCGCGTTCTTTGCCAGTGAACAACTGGCACGGAACATCGCCCAGCCGGTCGTGCTGATTGCCTTGGCCGTAATGGCTTTGGCGACGATGCTCGAATGGCTGGTGAGGTCTTTTCTGATCAAGCGCCGCGCCCGCGGCGCCTCTTGAGTTGAATGGGAGCCGCCATGGCCGAGACATCCTTCGACATCATCATCATCGGCTCCGGTCCGGGCGGCTATGTCACCGCAATCCGCGCCGCCCAGCTCGGCTTCAAGGTCGCGATCGTCGAGAAATCCTATCTCGGCGGCATCTGCCTGAACTGGGGCTGCATCCCGACCAAGGCGCTGCTGCGCTCGGCCGAGATCTACCACTACATGCAGCACGCCAAGGATTACGGCCTGTCGGCCGACAACGTCTCGTTCGACCCGAAGGCGGTGGTGCAGCGCTCGCGCGGTGTCTCGAAGCGGCTGAACGATGGCGTTGGCTTCCTGATGAAGAAGAACAAGGTCAGCGTGATCTGGGGCGCGGCCTCGATCGATGCGCCCGGCAAAGTCACCGTGAAGAAGTCGGACGTCGAGGGCCCCAAGGGTGCGCTGGGCGAGGGGACGTATCAGGCCAAGCACATCATCATCGCGACCGGCGCGCGGCCGCGGGTGCTGCCGGGCCTCGAACCCGACAAGAAGCTGATCTGGACTTATTTCGAGGCGATGGTGCCGGAGCGGATGCCGAAATCGCTGCTGGTCGTCGGCTCCGGCGCGATCGGCATCGAGTTCGCCTCCTTCTTCCACACCATGGGCTCGGACGTCACCGTGGTCGAAGTGCTGCCGCAGATCCTGCCGGTGGAGGACGCCGAGATCGCCGGCCTGGCCCGCAAGCGTTTCGAGAAGCAGGGCATCAAGATCCTGTCCTCGACCAAGGTGACCAAGCTCGAGAAGAAGGCCGACAGCGTCGTCGCTACCATTGACGACGGCAAGGGCAAGCCTGTGACGACCGAGTTCGAGCGTGTGATCTCGGCGGTCGGCGTCGTCGGCAACATCGAGAACCTTGGACTCGAGAAGCTCGGCGTGAAAACGGATCGCGGCGTCATCGTGATCGACGGCTACGGCAAGACCAACATCCCCGGCATCTATGCCATCGGCGATGTCGCGGGGCCGCCGATGCTGGCTCACAAGGCCGAACATGAAGGCGTGATCTGCGTCGAGGCGATCAAGGGCCTGCATCCGCACGCCATGGACAAGAACCTGATCCCGGGCTGCACCTATTGTCAGCCGCAGGTGGCCTCCGTCGGCCTCACCGAAGCCAAGGCCAAGGAGAACGGCCGCGAGATCCGCGTCGGCCGCTTCCCCTTCGTCGGCAACGGCAAGGCCATCGCGCTCGGCGAGGACCAGGGCTTGGTCAAGGTGATCTTCGACAAGAAGACCGGCCAGCTGCTTGGCGCCCACATGATCGGCGCGGAGGTCACCGAGCTGATCCAGGGCTACGTCGTCTCCATGAACCTTGAGACCACGGAAGAGGAGCTGATGCACACGGTGTTCCCGCATCCGACCCTGTCGGAGATGATGAAGGAAGCCGTGCTGGATGCGTATGGACGGGTGCTGAATATTTGACGGGCGCGCATCGCCGCCCACCACCGTCATTGCGAGCGAAGCGAAGCAATCCAGACTGCCTCCGCGGAAAGACTCTGGATTGCTCCGCTGCGCTCGCAATGACGAGCGGAGGGATCTGTTTGCAAAACAAGAAGGAAATCACCCCATGCAAGACAACGACAACCTCACCATCGAACGCCCGACCTTCGTCACCCATCTCGAATGCGCGATGGAGGGCGATCATTACGCCGCCGACCAGGTCCACAACCTCTCTAAGGCCGGCAAGCCGCTGCTGGTGCGCTACGACCTTGCCGGTGTGAAGACGGCGCTGACGAAAGACGCGCTCGCCCAGCGCCCCGCCGACATGTGGCGCTACCGCGAGCTTTTGCCGGTGCGTAAATGTCGGGATATCGTCTCGCTCGGCGAGGTCACGACGCCGCTGATCCGGCTGCCCAAGCTCGGTGCAAAACTCGGCGGCGGCGAGATCATCGTCAAGGACGAGGGGCGCTTGCCGACCGGCTCGTTCAAGGCGCGCGGCCTCGTGATGGCGGTGTCGATGGGCAAGGCGCTCGGCATCAAGCATATGGCGATGCCGACCAACGGCAATGCCGGCGCGGCGCTCGCGGCTTATGCGACCTCCTGCGGCATCAAGACCACGATCTTCTGCCCGGCCGATACGCCGGAGGTGAACGTCAGCGAGATCGAGCTGCAGGGCGCCACCGTCTACCGCGTCAACGGCTATATCGACGATTGCGGCAAGATCGTCGGCGAGGGCAAGGCGAAAGTCGGCTGGTTCGACACCTCGACCTTGAAGGAGCCGTACCGCATCGAAGGCAAGAAGACGATGGGGCTCGAACTCGCCGAGCAGCTCGGCTGGGACGTGCCCGACGTGATCTTCTATCCGACCGGCGGCGGCACCGGCTTGATCGGCATGTGGAAGGCGTTCGACGAACTAGAGAAGATCGGCTTCATCGGCAGCAAGCGCCCGCGCATGGTCGCGGTGCAAGCCTCCGGCTGCGCGCCCATGGTGCGCGCCTATGAGGCCGGCACCGAGCATGCGACGCGCTGGGAGGACGCTCACACCATCGCGTCAGGCATTCGCGTGCCGCAGGCGATCGGCGACTTTCTCATTTTGCGCGCGGTGCGGCAGAGCAACGGTTTTGCCATTGCCGTCGACGACGATAAGATCTCATCGGCGCTCAGCGAGGTCGCGCGCGAGGAGGGGCTGTTGCTCTGCCCCGAAGGTGCTGCCACCTACGCCGCCTACAAGGACAGCCTCGCCGACGGCCGCGTCAGCAAGTCCGACCGCGTGATGCTGTTCAACTGCGCCACCGGCCTGAAATACCCGCTGCCGCCGGTCACCCGCACGCTCGATCGCCACAAGCCGATCGACTATTCGCAGTTCTAGCGCGGCATTTCGTCCCTTCAGGAACGATCCCTCTTCCCGTACGCGGGAAGAGACTAAAACAACAATGACATTGCTGGGAGAAGACAATGAAGGCCGCCTGGGCTGCGCTGATTGCTATTCTCGCTGTTGCAGGCGCCGCGCGCGCCGACGACTATCCCTCGCGTCCCATCACCATCATCGTTCCCTTCGCCGCCGGCGGTCCGTCGGATGCGATGGCGCGAGTGCTTGCCGAGCGGATGCGGACATCGCTTGGGCAGCCGCTGGTGATCGAGAACGTCACCGGCGCGGGCGGCTCGATCGGCGTCGGCCGCGCCGTGCATTCGGCCCCCGACGGCTACACGATCTCGTTCGGCCATCTCGGCACCCACGTTGCCAACGGCGCCGTCTACAAGCTCAATTACGACCTGGTCGCGGACCTGGAGCCGGTGGTGCTGCTGCCGAGCAATCCGATGATCGTCGTCAGCAAGAACGCGGTGCCCGCGACCTCGCTGAAGGAGCTGCTGGACTGGCTGAAGTCGCGACCGTCGCCGCCGACCGCCGGCACCGCCGGCGCGGGCTCGGGTAGCCACATCGCCGGGGTCTATTTCGAGAGCGTCAGCGGCATCAAGCTGCAATACGTACCGTATCGCGGCACCGCGCCCGCCCTGAACGATCTCATTGCCGGCCAGATCGACATCATCGTCGACCAGACCTCGAACTCCATCAACCAGGTCCGCGCCGGCACCATTCGCGCCTACGCCATCACCGATGACAGGCGCCTGTCGTCGGCGCCCGACATCCCGACGGCGGAGGAGGCGGGCCTGAAGGGCTTCAACATGACGCTCTGGTCCGGCATGTGGGTGCCGAAGGGCACGCCAAAGGCGATCGTCGCCAAGCTCAATGCCGCTGCCGTGGAAGCGCTGAACGATCCCGGCGTGAAGAAGCAGCTCGAAAGTCAGGGGCTTGAGATGACACCCCAGGATCAGCTCACGCCCGAGGCCCTGGGCGCCCGCCAGAAGGCGGAGATCGCGAAGTGGTGGCCAATGATCAAGGCGGCGAACATCAAGGTGGAGTGAGCGCCGTGTCGCCAGGGCTCGGCGCCAGCGTATCACGTCTCGGTTTGATCGGAGCCGGACAGGGCCATCCGCAGACATTCAAGCAGAGCGGGCGTGGAGAACGGCTTCGCCAGAAAGCAGATAGCGCCCGCTTTCAGCGCGCGGTCGCGCACGGCATCGTCGGGAAAAGCCGTCATGAAAATGAAGGGCGTGTGGTGACCAAGGCTGCGCATGTGCGTCAAGAGCTCAAGGCCGCCCATCAACGACATCTGCACATCCGCGATCACGCAGGACGTCGTCTTCAGTTCGGCCGATTGAAGAAATTCGTCAGCGGAGCGAAATATGTTGACCGTGTATCCCCGCGACGTCAGCAGATTATTGGTCGCAAGGCGGACTGATCGATCATCGTCGATGACGGAAATGGCCGAGGGGATTGACAAGATGATCGCTCCTGATCGGGGAGCCGCCGATCACGGTGCCGCACTTGACGAAAGTGAGCCCTTGGAGCGAGCTTGAAAAGCATACTTAGGTTTGCACCTTTCCGCCCGGGCGTGAGATTCCGAGCGCCTCCACCATTCTGACGAGATCGGCCAACGACTTGGCGCCCATTTTCCGCATGATCTGCCCGCGGTAGATCTTGACGGTAATCTCAGCCAATCCGAGCTCGGCAGCGACTTGCTTGTTCATCAGGCCGGACGCCACCAGGGCGAGGATGTCGCGCTGGCGCGCGCTTAAACCCTCGAATCGGGACCGCACTCCCGCGACCGACTCCTCGGCATTGCGTCGCTTGCGATCCCGTTCGATCGCGGCCTGAACCGCATCCAGCATGTCCTGGTCGCGCACCGGCTTGGTCAGAAAATCGATGGCGCCGCTCTTCATGGCCCTGACGGTCATCGGAATATCACCATGACCGGTGATGAAGATAATGGGCGTGTGAATGTTCGCCTTCGCTAGGTCCGACTGCAGGTCAAAGCCGCTTGAGCCCGGCAGGCGGATGTCGAGCACAAGGCAGCTGGGGACCGCCGGTGGCTTGGCTTCCATGATCTCCGCCGCGGAGCCGAAAGCCTCGACCTTGAGGCCGACGGATTGAAAGAGGTTGGTGAGCGCACGGCGCATCGATGGATCGTCGTCGACGATCAAGACGATCGGATCGTCGGAACTCGTCTGCACCGTCGCCACCTTGGGAAGGTCGGTCACGACGTGTCCTCGATCGGCAAGGGCAGGGCAATCTGGAATGTTGCTCCGCTTCCGTCATTGGGGAAGGCCGAGAGCCGGCCCGCATGAGCCTCGATGATCGATCGGCAGATCGACAGTCCCATCCCCAGGCCGCTCGGCTTTGTCGTGAAGAAAGGTGTGAAGATGCGCTCCGTCGCGCCGTCGCCGAGGCCGACCCCGCTGTCTGTCACGATCAGGAGCATGCGGCCTTCGCCGTGCTCGCTCGCCTGGCTGGAGCGGATCGCAAGCTCGCGCGGACGGTCCACATTGGCGTGCATGGCTTCAATCCCGTTCATGACCAGGTTGATCAGCACCTGCTGCAGCTGGATCCGGTCGCCGCAAACGCTGGGTAGAGCGGACGCCAGCTCCATTCGTACCGACACGGCATGGGTGGCAAGCTCGCGGCGGACGAGCGCCACCGTCTCCCTGACGAGCTGGTTCATGTCGACCGGAGCCATCTCGATCTCGGTCTTCTTCGCAAGCGTTCTGATCCGGCGGATCACCTCGCTGGCGCGATTGGCGTCCTCGACGATCCATTCCACGGAACGGCGTGCGGCATTCAGTTGGGCTGGTTCGCGGCCGAGCCATCCGATACAGGCATCCGCATTGGAGATCACGGCGGCCAAGGGCTGATTGATCTCGTGGGCGATCGAGGCCGTGAGTTCGCCGAGCATCGTGACACGCGTCACGTGAGCTAGTTCGGCTTGCGCCTTGCGCAGCGCTTCTTCGGCCTGCTCGGCGCGGATGGCCGCCGTCACGTCGCTGCTGACGCCACGATAACCGAGAAAGTTGCCGTTCGCGTCGTGCAAGGGCTTGCCGCTGGTGCGCACGTAGATCGGAGATCCGTTGCGATCCTTGCTTCGGTAGACCAGGTCGCGAAACGGAAGGTGGGCATCGAGCGTCGCGCGATGCCGCTCCCACTTCTCGGGCTCGAGCTCGGCATCGGGTGGAATGTCCCAACGGGCGAGGCCGATCACGCCCGTGGGCACGGGACCGGCCGTGTCGGCATGTTCCGAAATCCGTGTGATACGGTGGTCCGGCCCGCTCTCCCAAAACCAGTCCGAGGCGGTTTCGGCATAGTCGCGAAATCGCTGCTCGGACAGCTTGAGCTCGTCAAAGGCTTTTTGCAGCGCTTGTCTGGCGGCAAACTGCTCGGTGACATCGACGTGGGTGCCGATGATTTCCGTGACATCGCCGTCCCCGCCGACGACGGGATGCCCCTCCGTATGGACGTGTCGTACGGAACCGTCCGGACGCAAAATCCGAAAATCAACTTCGAAAGGCTGCTTTTGCCGGATTGCCTGACGTTCCACATCGACGATCCGGCGAAAGTCTTCGGCGAGGATCCGTTGTTGGAAAGCCTGCGCCGACAGATCGATCTGGTCCGGGTTGAATCCGAACAGGCGATAGAGTTCGGCCGATCGGTAGGCAAACTCCTGACTGCGCACGTTCCAGGCCCAGCTGCTCGTGTGGCTGAGGCGCTGGGCTTCGGTCAGATAGGCTTCGCTGCGACGCAGCCGCTGTTCGGTTTCCTTTGCCGTAGTGACGTCAGTGACCGCTCCGACAAACTCGATGTGGCCGGATCCATGTCTCACCACGCGTGCCACGGAATGGAGATATTTGATGGTTCCATCGGGCATCAGCAGGCGATACTCATGGTCGAAATCGCCGACCTCACGGAAGGCCCGATCAAGGGTCTTGCTGACCGCATTGCGATCTTCCGGATGAATGCGCTGGAAAACGAAATCGAGCGTCGGTTTGACCTGCGGGTCACATTGGAAGATGCGAAAGGTCTCCCTGGACCAGACGGCCTCGCGGGTTGCCAGGCTCAGGCCGAAGCTGCCGGTGCGGCTCAACTCCTGCGCTTGGGCAAGGTAGGCCTCGCTCTGCCGCAGCGCATCCTCCGCCTCCTTGCGCTGGGTGATGTTTTCGCAGGCGACCAGCACGATCGGCGTGCCGTCGCCGCGTCGCATGGCCTTGGCGTTCTCACGGACCCAGAGAACCGAGCCGTCCTTCCGGATCTTGCGAATCTCCCAGGTGTGCGACTGGTCCACGGTTTCCAGGCACAGCCCGACACAGCGACGGACGAAATCGCGGTCCTCTTCGAAAAAGACGTTCAGCACAGATTGGCCGGTCAACTCGGCCGCCGTGTAGCCCAGTTGCGCGGCGCCAAATGTATTTACGTTGAGCACCGTTCCGGCCGGATCGACCATGAAATACATGACCGGATTGTGCTCGAACACTTGTCGCCATTGCTTCACGGCGTCGCGCAGGTCGGCATTGTCCTGCCGCCAGCCATCCCCAGTCGCGGGCTCGCCTTTCCCCGCATTGCCGAGAGATCGAAGCGCCGCAAGGCCGCCGAGCAGGAATTGCGCGGCCGAATTCCCTAGTTTTGCGATCTGGCCAGGCATCATCGCAAGCGTCCCGGCCCGCGTGGGGCAGGGAGAGTAGAGCACTTTGCGACAGCAGGGGCAATTCCCTGATCAAAGCAGGATTCCGCATCGAAAGTTCGCGGGCTCCGTGCAGCTTGCCAGCGTTGCGCCGTCTCGTTGCGAGCGGACGAAACTCCGGTAAATCACCGGACAAACCTATGTATAGGTCGCGCAATCCTAGTCATACGCTGCATTTACCTCCGTACAATTGAGCGGCCCGTCACATGGGGACTAGTCTCACCGGCAATCCAGTGGTGTCGATCGCAACGCTTGAACAGTTGAGTAGCGCGGGGTCGTGCACTCAAGAGGCCAGCTTCGCCTCCGCCGGCGCTGACTTGCCGATGATCTGGTCACGATTGAGAAGCCGCATTTCGTTGACGAACGTGATGATTGTGCATCAGCGCCCGTGGGGATCCTCGACCGTCAGAGGCGCCCATCAGAGGCCAGGAGGAGAGGATCATGTGCGATAAGCCCGAACACTCCGAGCGCCCTTCCGCCGCAAAAAGCTGCGCCGTCTGCAGCGGGAAGTTCGGCCTGATCCGGTATTATTCCTGGCGAGCGCCGCTTTGCTCCCGGAAATGTCTCGATCGCTTCAGAGCGCGCCGCGAACGCGATCGCCGATGGCTGTTTCGGTCTCAGGCGGCGTAAGCACCAGTCACCGGATCCGCTGCGTTCGGCAATTCTGTATCGGGAGGCTGCGCGTTGAACCGTTGTTGCAAGCTCCTCTTGGCGATCACGCTGCCGCTTTCGTTGATGACTGGAGCGGAGGCGGACGAGGCTGGACAGGATGGCGCACATCGTCATCCGCCTCGGGATCTGCTCCTCCACGAGCAGTTCTATTCGAGTTGGCACATGCCGGACAATCCGGTGCTGACTTGCTGCAACAACGCCGACTGCTACCCGACCGAGATACGGCGGGTCGAGGGGAGCATCTACGCGCTGCGCCGGGAAGACGGGAAATACATCCTCATTCCGCCTCAGAAGGTCGAGCGAAACAGGGATAATCCCGACGGCCGCAACCATCTTTGCGCGCCGCCGCCGTCCGCCTCTCTCGTCGACACGGTCTACTGCTTTGCGCTCGGAGGTGCCACATGAGGTTCATATTGGTGAACGGCAGGACCCCTTTTCGCAAAACGTCCTGCCTCTGGTGCTGCGAGGAGATCAGCGGCGGCTATCTGCGCGATGCGAAGACGCTGCTGCCCTACTGCGGCTACGAGTGTTACGCGCTTCATGGCGAAGCTGCGCCGCTGATCGAGGGGCGCACACGAGCGGCGTCTTGAGCGGATAGGAGGGCGAAACGGGCGGTGGATTTGCCGTCCGGGCGAGAGGACATCGCGATGAGATTCATGTTCGTCAATCAGGAAGGGCCTCGCCACGGCGGTACCTGCAGCGCGTGCGCGCAGCCGCTGGGCGCGAGTTACGTCCGCCATGTGCCCGCTGAGCGGCGGTACTGCGACTATGATTGCTACCGTCGATATCAGCAGACGGCGGTGGAAATGCTCTGGCCTTACCGCAGTTCGCTCGAAGCGATCACGGTGTCGAGCTGGAACTGGATACTGCAGACGGGCGCGCTCTCGCGCTCGCTGACGGAAGCATTTCTGCGCGCGTACGAACCCTCTGACCACGGAAGGAGGTGACGGCTCGCCAAACGATGCGGACCCGCGCAGAGAGGTCGGTCGCAGTCACTGCATCCAGCTTCACGCCGCGTCCAGCCCCGGCGTCGCGAAGCTAGGGCGCGGCGGCTGCGGCCGATGCCGTCGGCATCGCGCCCCTGTTCGGCGTCGTAACGCGCTGCTCGGACTTCCCCGCGACGACGCTGCTGGCCTCAAACCTCGCACGATAGACCAGCACGTTCTCGATCACGCGCTGGACGTAGTTGCGCGTCTCCGACAGCGGGATGCGCTCGACCCAGTCGACCGGATCGACCTTGGGATCCCTGGGGTCGCCGCGCGCCTGCACCCATTCGCGCACGCGGCCCCGGCCGGCATTGTAGCCGGCGAAGGTCATGATCTGGTTGCCGCGATATTCCGACATGAGCGCACTGAGCTCGGCCGCGCCCATCTGCGTGTTGTAGACGGGATCGGAGACCATCTTGTCCCAGTCATAGGTCAGGCCGAAGCGCTTTGCGGTGTCGCGGCCCGCTTCCGGCGTCACCTGCATCAGCCCGACTGCGTTGGCGGCCGATTTGTCGCGCTGGTCGAACGAGCTTTCGGTGCGCGCCACCGAATAGATCACGCTGGGATCGATCGCGGGCGCCACCTGCTTATGTTCAGGGATGCCGATGGTCGGGAAGGCGTAGTGATCGAGCGCGAGCCCGCGCGCCAGCGCCGACTTGCCGACCTCCAGCATCACGCGCGCATCGTTGCGCCGGCCGGCGAGCTCGCCGAGCGCTTCGAGTGCGGCGACGTCGGTGCTCTCCTTGGCAAAATCCTCGGCGAAGTAAAACACCATGTCGCGCTCACCGACGCCGTAGAGCATGTCGGCGGCGCGCACGCGCTCGTCCGCGGGCGGCGCGTCGACTGCTGCCAGCACGGGCGAGGGCGCACGCAGCTCGATGCGGTCGAGACCGAGCCTGGCGCGGGCGAGCTGGCCGTAATAGGCGGTCGGATAGCGCGCCGCCGCCTGATAGCTCAGGCGCGCATCGGCCGGTGCGTTCATTGCCTCGGCCGCGCGGCCGCGCCAATAATGCGCGCGCGACAGCGCGATCGGATTGGCGGAGCCTTCGTCGATCGCGGCGAAATGCGTCATCGCCGCCTTGGGATCATCGAGATAGCGCAGCGCGATCCAGCCGCACATGAAGTGATAGTCGGCGCGATAGACCTCCATCGCGGGCACGGCTGCCGAGCGCACCAAATCATAGGCGGTTTTGAACTTGCCCTGGTCGAGCAGCTTTCGCGCGAGCAGGCGGCGCTCGCGCCACCAGGCGTCGGTGTCTTGCGCCGCCATCGTATCGGGCGCGGCGGCCAGGATCACCTCGGCCGCGTCGTCGATGCGGTCATTCTGGAGATGCCATTGCGCGCGGCACAGCACATAGCCGAGGTCGCGGCGCGCCTCGGCCGAAATATCCTCCAGGTAATCCTTGGCCTTGCTGGCCTTGCCGGTGACTGCGGCGCAGGCCTTGACGATCGCGAGCGCATCCTCGCCGAGCCGCTTGGCTGCGCGCCGCGCTCCCGCATAGTCCTTGGCGCCGAGCCGCTTGTCCATGCGGGCGCGATGATCCTCGGCGGTCAGGAGATCGCGGAACGCTTGGTAGGAATCCTCCTCACTGCGCTCGGACAATTCGTCCGTGCGCCAGGCATCGCGCACGAGACGCGCGGCCCTGTCGCTGTCGCCCTCGGTCATCAGCACGCGGGCGAGCGCGAACTTGCCCTTGGCGCTGGTCGGCCGGTCCATCGTGAATTTGTGCACGGTCGCCGCGTTGGCCTTCTCCTGCCACAGCCGCGCCTCGGCGCGGCGGCGGAGCAGCGCGCTGCTCGGCCAGTCCGGATTGGCGGCGAGGAAGGCGGCGTAGCGCTTGAAATTCGCCGTGCTTTCGGAATGGCGCAGCATAAACCAGTCGGCGAGTTTCTGTCCGGCCGGGTCGGCAATGCGGTCGCGCGCCGCGCTGGCGTCCTCGGTCTTGCCCTTCCGCGCGAGATCGATGGCATCCTTCAGCGCGGCGAGATCGCCAGTCAGCGGCGGGGCTGCCGGCTTGTCCGAGGGCGCGTCGTCCTGCTTCTTCGACTTGCGCTTGGCCTCGGCATGCTTGCCGTGCCGCGCCTTGCCGGCGGAGGCGTGGCGCTGCTTGCCGGTTTTCGCCTCATGCGTCTTCTTCGGCGCGGACGATTTGTGACCGCTCTTCGCTGCCAGCTCTGTAGGGATGAAGGCCAAAGCGGCCACGGCAACGACACACGCGAGCGAGCGTAGGCACTGGTTCATTCCGTGGTCCCCCTGCGAAACCAGTACAAACCAAAGTCCGCGACGAGATGCGGCTCGAGAATCAAAACGGCGTCAAAATGGTGACACGACGTCGTTTCGCATCCTGAAGCTGTTCCAACAATGCGGCGAAATACGGATGGAGCCAGGGAACCTGTGCAACGGCGGGGCGAGCGGGTCTCTTAACCTTCATTAACGAATACGGCTCGCGCGACGGTTGCGGCGGTTCAGGACGCCTCGAAGCGGCCAAATTGCGCGTATTCCCGGCGGCAAATCCGTTGTATTGGGTTCCAAAGCCTTTCCCCTTCAGCCCATTGTCCCGCGCCCATGCCGATTTTCAACCAGTCGATCCGGCGCAAGATCGTCGGGATTGCGCTCGGCCTCATCATCCTGATGGTCGTCACCGCGATCCTGTCGATGGTGATGTCCAGCCGCGTCGGCCATCTTCTGGATGAGCTGACCGCGCGGTATATTCCGGCTTACGGCCACCTGGCGCGGTCCAATGTGCGTTCGCTGGAGCGGGCGCTGGCGATGCGGCGCATGGTGATCGCCAAAATGCAAACGCCGCCGGACGAGGAGGGCTTTGCGGCGCGGCTGAAGATCTTCAGGGAAACGGACGCCCAGGTCGAGCAGGAGGCCGAAGCCGCGCGAAAGCTGATCAACGCGATCATCGACGATGAGAGCACACCGTCGGACAACGCGGCACTCGCCCGGATCGAGACGCGCATCGAGAATGCAGTCAAGGAGCTTCGCCGCGAACTCGACGAGGAGGACGCCAAGCTGCTCCGGCTGCTCGATGCCAAGGACTTTGCGGCCACGCGCGACGTGCTCGTCCATGTGGACGCGCTCCGCGATCTCTTCACCCAGCGGATCGATGCGATCCGCGCCGAGATGCTCTCGCAGGTGTTCGTGAGCACCGCGCAGGTGATCCGCCATCAGCGCCAGGCGATCATCGTCTCGGGCATCGTGACCATCCTCGCGGCGATCGTCGGACTTGCCTTTGCGATCATGGTCTCCACCGGGATCACGCGACCGGTCCGGCTCTTGCTGGCCGGCACCCGCGAAGTCGAGGCGGGCCGCTTCGACAAGACCATCAGTGTCTCGACGCAGGACGAGATTGGCGAACTCGCCTCCGCCTTCAATCGCATGGTCGAGCAATTGCGCCAGAACGAGCGCATCCGCGAGACCTTTGGCCGCTACATCGATCCCAAGGTGGTGCAGGGGCTGATTGACCGGCCGGAGGTCGCCGTCGACGGCCAGCGCCGGGTGATGACCATCATGTTCTGCGACATGAGCGGCTTCACCGCGATGAGCGAGGGCATGACCCCGCGCGGCTTGGTCAAGGTGATGAACCACTATTTTACCGTCATGTCCGGTCCGATCAGGAGCAACCGCGGCATCATCGACAAATATATCGGCGACGCCATCATGGCCTATTGGGGCCCTCCCTTCATCGAGGAGGAAGAGCCGGCGCTGCTCGCAGGCCTTGCTGCGATCGAAATGGCCGATCAGGTGCCCGCGCTGCAGAAGCAATTGCCGGATCTGCTCGGCATCCGCGCCATGCCCGGGCTTTGCGATCTGCGGATCGGCATCGCCACCGGCGAGGTCCTGACCGGCAGCATCGGCTCCGAGCTGATGATGAGCTTCACCGTGATGGGCGACGCCGTGAACCTCGCCTCACGACTGGAGGCCGTCAACAAGACCTATGGCACCCGTATCCTGATCTCGCAGGCGACGGCGGACGCGATCGGCTCGCACCTCGGATTGCGCGAGGTCGACCGTCTTGCGGTCGCCGGCCAGAGCGCGCCGCAAACGATCTTCGAGGTGATGGGCCGGGCAGGCGCACTCACGGCCGCGCATGAGAGCCTGCGTTCTCACTACGCCGAAGGCCTCGCCGCCTATCGCGCCCGCCGCTTCGACGAGGCCCGCGCCGGCTTCAACGCGGCACTTGAAGCCGTCCCAGGCGACGGCCCCTCGCGGGCAATGCTTGCTCGTATCACGCGGTTCGAGGCCCATCCGCCGGACGAGGGCTGGGACGGCGCCTGGCGGTTGGAGCAGAAATAGTCGGCCGCGCGGGAAAAATTGATTCTACTCGATAACGATGTTCGCAGTGACCTATTTCCCGGGCTTAGGTTTGGTGTCCTTGAGGCGTTTGATGGGGACACGCCGATGACAGAACTTGAGAACAGGCTCGAACGGTTCGAGACGCTCACCGCCGAATGCGAGCTGATCGCCAGGCTCGCCACCGACAGCACCAAGCGTGAGTTTTATCTGAAGCTCTCGGAGCGGTATCGCCAGCTGGCGGTGGACATGCGGCAGGCCATAGCGAGCCAAGCTGCGGCCTGACGCCGGCAATCCGTTCTTAACACTTGGCGCGCATCCTCAATGCAGATGCGGGGACGCCTGCGGCGATTTCCCGCTGTGGTAATGCCGGGGCTCGCTGCGGTGCAGCGCGCGTCGCGAGATTGTTTTGTCGTGCCTAGCAGGGCGATCCCATGCGCCTTTTTGCGGTCATCATGTTTGGACTCATGACGGCAGCCTGCAACCAGGAGCAGGAGATCACCGGCTCGACCCCGGTCTGCGCGATGCGGAACTACACTTCCTTCAATCCCCGCGACATGACCCAGTGCGTTGCCGCCTGCAAGGCGTGCGACCACGGCAACACGGTCACCTGCAGCACGTCGTGCACGCTCAAGGGCGCCCGCTGAGCGGCTCCGCCTCCTGGTTCGAGGCCGATGGTGTCTCGACGGTGTTTTGGCACCGGAACGATTCACATGGATCAATCATTGAAGGGATGGCAGGACGCGGAGTCCTTTGGAATGGGTAAGCTCGATCCCGGTCGGTTCCTGGTGTCATGCTCTCACTGCGCAGCCTGGCCGATGGCCGCCAATGTAAGACGTTCGAGCTGGTCGGCTTCGCCGAACGAGGTCCGCTTCGTTTGCCCGCGCTGCCGCCGCGAGGAGACCGCGATCATCTCCGCCTCCGGCGAGTTGACGCCGATCCGGCGCGTCGACGTCCCGCCGCGCGACGTCACCGCGGCCTGGGCTCAGGCCCAGCGCCCAAGAGGGCGAGCGTAGCCCGCCGTTTAAGGAGAAGAGGGCCGAGCGCAGCCAGCTGAGGGCAAGAGGGCGCGCGTCACCATCCGTCGGGACCTCTGATGAGGCGGTTGGAACTGCCGCGGGAGGTGATCCAAGCAGGTGCAAATGTGCTAGGATCGTCGGCATGAGTTCATCCATGCCCCGTCCAATCCTGCCGCCCCTCGGCGACCGTTTCCGCCTTAACCCGGTCGCGGCGCGCCTTGCGCCGCTGTTCGGCTTCGCGCTGCTGATCGTGTCATGCGCGCTGGCAAGCTTTGCATTCTCCTGTGCCACGCCGTTTGCGGCTTGCGCGGTTGTCGCCGCCGCCATGCTGCCGCTGCGTCCGGCGCTGCTCGTCGTCACCGGCGCCTGGCTGGTGAACCAGGGCATCGGCTTCGGCGCGCTGCACTATCCGATCGACCCCAGCACTATCGCCTGGGGCTTCGTCATCGGCGCTGCTGCGCTGCTATCGACCGCAGCAGCATCGACGGTCCTCCGTAGGCTGCCGCGAGGCCGCACGCCACTGATGCTTGCGATTGCATTCGTTGCCGCCTACGCGGTCTATGAGTTCGCGCTGCTTGCCGCGACGCCGGTCCTGGGCGGCGAGGGCGCCTTCACCGCCGCCATCGTGACCCGGATCGGGCTGACCAGCGCCATCTGGCTCGCCGGCCTCGTCGCCGTCTGTGAGATCGTCCGTCTGGCCGATCCGTTCGGGCGCGCGATGCGGAACGACTGAGCGCCAACCAAGGCACTGAAGTCCGGTCATGCCGATAACCGGACCTTTGCCCAGCGCTGCAAGGCGACCGCTGTCCAAACCGTCTCGACAAACCCGAACGGCCAGGCGCCCTGGAGAAAGCCATAGACCCCGCTGAACGCGCAGGCTGCCGCGAAGGCCAGCACGAAATGCGGTCCGCGCGGCTCAAGCGCGTAAAACAGCAGCATCGCACTGACCGACAGCACTCCGAAGATTGTGATTGCGTCCATCAGCCGGCCGGAGGCTTCGGCTTCTTGGCGACACCGAGGGTGTGGACGACGGCGGGCCCCATAACCGGCCACAGCGCGGCCGTCGCGGTCAGAACGGTCGCGGCGCACATTGCAGCCAGCACGGACGATCGGATTTTCAAGCCGCGCGTCCGCGATCGACAGACGATCCAGACCCAGGCGCAGACCACGACGGCGATGGACAGTTTCGTCATCAGCCCGTGCGCATGGTCGAGCACCGCGATCAGGCTGCCCACGCCGGCGAGCACGACAGCGGGTACCCTGCGCCCTCTTGGACAAGAGGGTGAAGCGACGAAGCAAAGCTCGGGCGGAATCAGCCGCGAGAACGCGAAGCGTGTCTGCAAGTTGAATCTGCATTGGCGGATGGCGATTGCTGCCCCTTGCTCCGTCATTGCGAGCGCAGCGAAGCGATCCAGAGTCTTTCCGCGGAGGATTCTGGATTGCTTCCGCCTTCGCTAAAGCTTCGGCGGACAAGTCGCTCCGCTCGCAAAGACGATGTGGAGAGAGTGTGCACAACACTTCGATCTGTGGCCTGGACGCAGCGCCCTTGCGGCGCGTCCGGACAGGCGGGGAGATGATGAAGCGCCGACTCACCTTGGCTGCGCCTCGTCGTCGCGCCGAAGTTGCAACGCAGGCACGCACCGGAAACTTGAAGTTGTGGGATTGTCCTCCCGCCGGGGGTATCGCAGTAAGCTCGATCGTGTCCTCACGGCCACGATTGTGCCGTCCGTGCAACACTCGTCACGGATTTAACCATCTTCTCTGTCCGTTCGCATCGACGCCGCTTTTTGGCCACACCCGAACATGAATAAAATCACTCGAATATTTTAGCGGCAGCGGTGATCCTGGAAGACGACGGAAATCCCCAAGGTCGATTCAAAAGGTCGATTCAAATCTTGGCTCTGATTTTTCGGGTCTGAAAGGGTTGGCCGGGGAAACTGGTTTGCGATGGACGCGAAGAGCAACATCAAGCAGAGGCTGCCGAGCCGTCACGTGACGGAAGGTCCTGCGCGCGCGCCCCATCGCTCCTACCTCTACGCCATGGGTCTGACCACCGACCAGATCCACCAGCCCTTCGTCGGCGTCGCCTCGTGCTGGAACGAGGCCGCGCCCTGCAACATCTCCCTGATGCGCCAGGCGCAGGCGGTGAAGAAGGGCGTCGCAGCCGCCGGCGGCACGCCGCGCGAGTTCTGCACCATCACCGTGACCGACGGCATCGCCATGGGGCATGACGGCATGCGCTCCTCGCTGCCGTCGCGCGAATGCATCGCCGATTCCGTCGAATTGACGATCCGCGGCCACGCCTATGACGCTCTCGTTGGCCTGGCCGGCTGCGACAAGTCGCTGCCGGGCATGATGATGGCGATGGTCCGTCTCAACGTGCCCTCGATCTTCATCTATGGCGGCTCGATCCTGCCCGGCAATTTCCGGGGCCAGCAGGTGACCGTGCAGGACATGTTCGAAGCCGTCGGCAAGCACTCGGTCGGCGCAATGTCGGACGAGGACCTCGACGAGATCGAGCGCGTGGCGTGCCCCTCGGCGGGTGCCTGCGGCGCGCAGTTCACCGCCAACACGATGGCGACCGTCTCCGAGGCGATCGGGCTGGCCTTGCCGTACTCGGCCGGTGCTCCGGCACCCTATGAAATTCGCGACGCCTTCTGCATGACCGCGGGCGAGCAGGTCATGCAGCTGATCGCCCAAAACATCCGGCCACGCGACATCGTCACCCTCAAGGCGCTGGAGAATGCCGCCGCCGTGGTCGCCGCGTCCGGTGGCTCGACTAATGCTGCACTGCACCTGCCGGCAATCGCGCACGAGTGCGGCATCAAGTTCGACCTGTTCGACGTCGCCGAAATCTTCAAAAAGACACCGTACGTCGCGGATTTGAAGCCAGGCGGCCGTTATGTCGCCAAAGACATGTTTGAAGTAGGTGGCATACCGCTTCTGATGAAGACGCTGCTCGACAACGGATTTCTCCACGGTGACTGCATGACCGTCACCGGTCGAACGATCGCCGAAAACCTCAAAAGCGTGAAGTGGAATCCGCACCAGGACGTGGTGCACCCGGCAGACAAGCCCATCACCGTCACCGGCGGTGTGGTCGGTCTGAAGGGCAATCTGGCGCCAGAAGGTGCGATCGTGAAAGTCGCGGGAATGTCCAACCTCAGGTTCACCGGTCCGGCCAGGTGCTTCGACCGTGAGGAGGATGCTTTCGAGGCCGTCCAGAAGCGCACCTACCGCGAAGGCGAAGTCATCGTGATCCGCTACGAGGGGCCGAAGGGCGGTCCCGGCATGCGGGAAATGCTCCAGACCACCGCGGCGCTGACCGGCCAGGGCATGGGCGGCAAGATCGCGCTCATCACCGACGGCCGCTTCTCCGGCGCCACCCGCGGCTTCTGCATCGGCCATGTCGGGCCGGAAGCCGCCATCGGCGGCCCGATCGGGTTGCTGGAGGACGGCGATATCATCGAAATCGACGCGGTCGCCGGTACCCTTAACGTAAAATTGAGCGACCAGGAGCTTGCCCAACGCAAGACCAAATGGACCGCTCGCGCGACTAACCACACGACGGGCGCGCTCTGGAAATATGCTCAGCAGGTTGGACCAGCGGTCGGTGGGGCAGTGACCCATCCGGGCGGCGCGCACGAGAAACAGTGCTATGCGGACATCTAGGCGTACCATCGTTGCGTTTGTGTTGGGGGCTGCCGCGCTGGCCGCGCCGGCTCTCGCCTTTGACGGCGCACCCGTCAGCCAGAAGGATGCGACCATCCCGGTGGTCACGACCTTGCCGGGCGCAGCAGGCAAGGTGCGCAATGTACCGCCAGTCGTGCCCCAGGAAACCTCGCTCAGCGCCCTGCAATATGCCGCGGAGGGTGGCCACCCCATCGCGCAGTGGAAGCTCGGCCGCATGTACGCCAATGGCGACGGCGTCGCCCAGGACGATGTGCGTGCGTTCGAGTATTTCACCCGCATCGCCAACGCGCACGCCGAAGACAGCCCGTCCGCGCCGCAGGCGCAGATCGTCGCCAACGCCTTTGTGGCGCTCGGCCGCTATTATCTCAGCGGCATCCCGAATTCGAAGGTCAAGCCGGACCAGGAGCGGGCGCGGGAGATGTTTTCCTATGCCGCGTCCTATTTCGGCAATGCGGATGCGCAATACGATCTCGCCCGCCTGTACCTGAAGACGCCGGACGCTTCGCGCGAGGATTTCCGCTACGGCGCGCGCTGGCTTGGGCTCGCCGCGCAGAAGGGCCAGCACGAGGCCCAGGCGCTGCTCGGCCAGATGCTGTTCAACGGCGACCGCCTGCCGCGGCAGGCCGCGCGCGGCCTGATGTGGCTGACGCTGGCGCGCGACAGCGCAGGCAGCGACGAGACCTGGATCAAGGAAAACTACAACCGCGCCTTCGCAAAGGCCTCCGACGACGATCGCGCCATGTGCCTGCAGATGCTGGAGCAATGGGTGCAGGGTCGACGGGAGTGATGGGTTGAGGCGGCCTCACGCCGCCTCAAGATCGAGATCCGCCCACACCGGCACGTGGTCCGACGGCTTCTCCCAGCTGCGCACATAGCTGTCGATGCCGACATTGGCGAGCCGGTCGCTGGCCTGTGGCGACAGCAGAAGGTGGTCGATCCGCAGGCCGTGGTTCTTCTGCCAGGCGCCGGCCTGGTAGTCCCAGAACGTGTAGAGCCCGGGCTCGTCGGTGACGGCCCGAAGCGCATCGGTCAGGCCGAGGCCGAGCAGGGACTGAAAACTTTCCCGCGTCTCGGGCTTGAACAGGGCGTCCTCGATCCAGGCGGCGGGATTATGGACGTCCCGGGCATGCGGGATGACGTTGAAGTCGCCTGCGAGGATCAGCGGCTCCTCGGTCTTGAGGCGCTCGTTCGAATACTCAAGAAGCCGCGACATCCATTTGAGCTTGTAGGGATATTTCTCGGTCCCGACCGGGTTGCCATTGGGCAGATAGAGGCAGGCGATGCGCAGCACGCCGGACTTGAGCGTCACCACGCCTTCGAGGAAGCGGGCATGGGCATCCTCGTCGTCGCCGGCCAGCCCCGACTTGGTCTCGTCGAACCGGAGCTTGGAGAGCAGGGCGACACCGTTGAACGTCTTCTGCCCGTGGGTGACCACGTTGTAGCCGAGCGCCTCGATCTCCAGCCGCGGGAAGGCGTCGTCGACGCATTTGATCTCCTGGAGGCAGACGATGTCCGGCTGGCACTCCTTCAGCCAGGTCAGGAGGAGATCGATGCGCTGCCGGACCGAGTTCACGTTCCAGGTGGCTATTCTGATGGGCATCTTGGCGGCTCCGGGCAGGGGCCATGGTTAGAACAAAATGCAAACGCGCCCGTCAAGGACGCTGCGAAATCTCCCACAAAATTAACCCGGCTTAAGTCGGGCCCGGTCCATTGATCGTGAAAAGGTTTTTCGAATGGGACGGCCGAACAAAGCCATGAAGCGAACCGAGCCCCGCGACGGGTTGATCGGCGCGTTCCTGTACTGGCTCGGCGGCTACGAGATCGAGGACGGCCTGACCGCCGGTCTCAGCGAGCGCGAGCTGAGCCGCATCCGTGCCAAGCAGATCGACGCGGTGATACGCCTGATCCCGGTGACGATGGCCGTCACTATGCTCAACGTCGCGGTGGTGCTGATTTTGTTCTGGGGTCGTGGCTGGAACGACTTTCTCGCGATCTGGGGCATGACCCTCGCGACCGCCGCCTCGCTTGCGGTGCGCGCGTGGCGGCGCTCCCACCAAAGCCCGCCTCAGGAAGCCTCACCCCGCGCCGCGCGGCAGATGTTGCGGCAGGCGTTCTTCCTCGCCGCAATCTGGGGCACGCTGCCGGTCGCGCTGTTCAGCCGCATCGAGCCGACCAGTCAGCTCATTCTGGCCTGCCTTATGGTCGGCATGATGTCCGGCGGTGCCTTCACGCTCTCGACCTTCCCGCGTGCGGGCCTTGTCTATCTCGCGACGACGACGATCGCCTGTGCCGGTGCGTTGCTGTTATGCGGCACCGGGCCTTACCTCGTGACCGCCGTGTTCCTGCTGCTGTTCGCGTTCTTCATGGCGCGCAACATCGTCTCGCAAGGCAATCTGTTCCTTGGCAATCTCAAGGCCCAGCTTGAGCTCGAGCGCCAGACCGAGATCATCTCGCTGTTGCTGAAAGATTTTCAGGAGAACGCCAGCGACTGGCTGTGGCAGACCGACGCCGAAGGGCATTTGGTCGACGTGCCCGAGCGCTTCGCCGCGGTCGCACAGCTGCCACTGCCCTTGCTGAAGGGCTCGCATTTCGCCGACGTGCTCGACATGCTGTGCCCCGAAGACAAGAGCGCGGCCTACAATGTCGTCGGCCTGATGGAGCACGCCGAACCGCTGCACGAGATGAATCTCAAGGTCGTCGCCGGCGGCGAGGCGCGGCTGTGGTCGCTCACCGCGAAGCCGGCCTACGACCGCGACGGTCAATTCCTCGGCTATCGCGGCTTCGGCCGCGACGTGACCGAGCGCTGGCGCGCGGAAAAGGCCGAGGCCGAGAGCCGCGCCAAATCGGATTTCCTCGCGGTGATGAGCCACGAGATCCGCACGCCGATGAACGGCGTGCTCGGGCTTGCCAGCATGCTTCTGGAGACAAAACTCGATCCGGAGCAGCACGAGGCCGTCACCACGATCCGCGAGTCCGGCGACAATCTCCAGCGCATCCTCAACGACATCCTGGACCTCTCCAAGCTCGAGGCTGGACGCTTCGCGTTCGAGGTGATCGACTTCGCGCCGCAGGCGCTGGTAGAGACATTGGCGACCGTCGTGCGCGCGAGTGCCAAGAGCAAGGGGCTCGCGGTCAAGGTCAAGCTCGATCCGAACCTGCCGCCGACGCTGCGCGGCGATGTCGCGCGTATCCGCCAGGTCCTGCTCAACCTCGCATCCAACGCGGTGAAGTTCACCGACCAAGGCGAAGTCACGATCGCAGCCGTCTGTCAGGCCCGCCGCGATCTGCTCGCCACCGTCGAATGGAGCGTGACCGACAGCGGTATCGGCATCGCCCCCGAGAAGCTTGGCCAGCTCTTCTCCGACTTCGCGCAGGCCGACGCCTCGATCAGCCGCCGCTTCGGCGGCACCGGGCTTGGGCTTGCGATCTCCCGGCGCATCATCGAACAGATGGGCGGCACCATCGGCGTCACCTCGACGCCGGGCGAGGGCTCGACATTCAGCTTCACGCTGGTGCTGCCCTGGAGCCAGGAGCAGGCATCCGACTACATTGCCGACCGCGACGAAGCCGACTACCTCAAGGCGCGTATCGCGAGTCTCGACCGACCGCTGAGGGTGCTGGTCGCCGAGGACGACGCCGTCAACCGCATGGTCGTGAGCAAGATGTTAGGGGCCTTCGACGTCGAGCTGCGCGTCGTCACCGACGGCGTCGAGGCCGTCGCGGCGGCCTCGGAGGAAGACTACGATCTCGTGCTGATGGACGTGCGGATGCCCGACATGGACGGCCTTGCCGCAACCCGGGCGATCCGTGCGCAAGGTGGCCGATTCGAATCCTTGCCGATCATCGCGCTCACCGCCAATGCCTTCCCCGAGGACGTCAAGATCTGCCGCGAGGCCGGCATGTCGGACTTCCTGGCCAAGCCGCTACGCAAACCCGCGCTGCTGGCGGCGCTGCTGCGCGCGCTCGATGGACATGTGATGGCGGGAGACGCACCACTTCAGCCGGAGCTCATGTCGGTCGACGTGGAGTGGACGGACGAGGAAAGGCAGATGACCGGCGCCTAGCCGGCGACGTCAGATCGAGAAGCTGGTCCCGCAGCCGCAGGACGCCGTGGCGTTCGGATTGTTGACGCGGAACGAGGCGCCGATCAGATCGTCGACGAAATCGACCTGCGACCCCGCCAGGAACGGCTGCGAGGCGGAATCGACCAGCACCACCGCATTGTCCTGCTCGATCACGAGATCGTCGTCAGTGCGGGCACGGTCAATGTCGAACTTGTACTGGAAACCGGAACAGCCTCCGCCCTCGACCGAGATCCGCAGCATCGCGCCAGACCCTTCGCCCTTGAGGATCTCCCCAATCCGGCGTGCGGCCTTGTCACTGATGGTCACGTCAGTCGTCATCGTTCGTCTCCGATAGGCCCGCTCACACCAAGGTCACCTGAAGGTCACGTGCCCTATTCAGTTGGTATCCCGCGTCCGGCATAGTTAAGTGCCACCATACGCAGAATCAAATGGATAGAGACTAAATTCGCCGTGTCCGTCGGAATGGCTGCCCCCCACGCGCCCTATGCCTGCGATCCCGAGCGCAGTCGCGGCCGATTGGTCGCGGAACCGCCAAGCCGGACCCGCAGCCCGTTTCGACGGGATTGCGACCGGGTGATCCATTCCACCGCGTTCCGCCGGCTGAAATACAAGACCCAGGTGTTCGTGTTCCACGAGGGCGACCACTACCGCACCCGGCTGACCCATTCGCTGGAGGTGGCGCAGATCGCCCGCGCGCTGGCCCGGCAGCTCGGGCTGGACGAGGACCTCACGGAAACCCTGGCGCTCGCCCACGATCTCGGCCATCCGCCGTTCGGGCACGCCGGCGAGCGGGCGCTGGACGCCTGCCTGAAGGATTTTGGCGGCTTCGATCACAACGCCCAGACGCTCCGCGTCGTTGCGGCCCTGGAACAGCGCTATCCCGAATTCGACGGGCTCAACCTGACCTGGGAAGCGCTGGAGGGCATCGTCAAGCACAACGGCCCGCTGACCGATCGCAGCGGTGCGCCGGCCGGGCGTTATCGCGAGCGCGGCGTTCCCGTCGGCATCGCCGACTACATCAAGATCTATGATCTCGAATTGTGGAGTTTCGCCTCGCTGGAGGCACAGGTCGCCGCGATCGCGGACGACATCGCCTATGATGCCCACGATATCGACGACGGTCTGCGCGCCGGCCTGTTTCACCTCGACGACCTCAAGGTGATGCCGCTGACCGCGGAGATCATCGCCGAGACTTCTGCGCATTACCCCGATCTCGAAGACGTCAGGCGCGGCGCCGAGCTGGTGCGCGAGCTGATCTCACACTTGATCGGTGCCGTGTTCGCCGAGGCCCAGATAAACCTTACCGCCGTGAAACCGCAATCCGCACAGGACGTGCGCCAGCAGAGCCGGGCATTGATCGCATTCCCCGCCGCGGTCGCCGAGGAGGAGGCCGCCATCAAGCGCTTTCTCTATCAGCACATGTACCGCCACAAGCGGGTCATGCGGGTGATGGGCGAGGCGGAACAGATCCTGTTCGACCTGTTCGCAAAATACCTCACCTCGCCCGGCGAGCTGCCGCCGGAATGGCTGGTCGGGGCGGAGGCGGACAACGAGGGCGACCGGGCCCGCCGGATCGGGAATTTCATTGCCGGAATGACCGACCGTTTCGCCCTGACCGAGCACCAGCGGCTCTTTGACTCGACCCCGGATTTGCGTTAGGCGGCGCCCATGCCCGACACATCCTCAGCACTGCACCTGTTCGCCGACGTGCTCGCACGCGTGCACGCGGTCTGCCGCGCGCTCGCGGCGGAAGCCAACTGGCCCGAGGGCATCGATTTCTCGCGCGTGGTGGTCGAGCCGCCGCGCGATGCTTCCCATGGCGACATGGCGACCAACGCAGCCATGGTGCTTGCGAAAGAGGCAAAGGCAAAGCCGCGCGACCTCGCCGAGCAGATCGCCGAACGGCTGCGCGCGGACCCGTTGATCGCCAAGGTCGACGTCGCAGGTCCAGGCTTCATCAACCTGACGCTGGAGCCGGCCGCATGGGCCGAGGCGCTACGGACCGTGCTGCGCGAGGGCGCCGATTACGGCCGCGTCCGCGGCGGCTCCAAGGTCAACGTCGAATATGTCTCCGCCAACCCCACCGGACCGATGCATGTCGGCCATTGCCGCGGCGCCGTGTTCGGCGATGCGCTGGCGAGCCTGCTTGAATTCGCAGGCCGTGACGTCACGCGCGAATATTACATCAACGACGCCGGCGCGCAGGTCGACGTGCTCGCCCGCTCCGCGTTCCTCCGGTATCGCGAGGCGCTCGGCGAAGACATCGGCGCGATGCCGGAAGGCCTTTATCCCGGCGACTATCTGAAGCCGGTCGGGCAGGCGCTGGCGCAGGAGCACGGCGACAAGCTCCTCGCCGTGAGCGAGGGCGCGTGGCTACGGACGGTGCGCGCCAAGGCGATCGCGATGATGATGGACGAGATCAAGGATGATCTCGCCGCGCTCAACATCCGCCACGACGTGTTCTTCTCCGAGCGCTCGCTACAGAACGCCGGCAACAACAAGGTCGCCGAGACCATCGATTTCCTGCGCGCCAAGGGCGACGTCTACCAGGGCCGTCTGCCGCCCCCAAAGGGGGCTCCGACCGAGGATTGGGAAGATCGCGAGCAGTTGCTGTTCAAGGCGACCGCCTATGGCGACGACGTCGATCGCCCGCTGATCAAGTCGGATAATTCCTACACCTACTTCGCCGCCGACATCGCCTACCACAAGAACAAGTTCGATCGTGGTTTCGCGGAGATGATCGACGTCTGGGGCGCCGACCATGGCGGCTACATCAAGCGCATGCAGGCGGCGGTGAAGGCGACCACCTCCGGCAAGGGGGCGCTCGACGTCAAGATCGTCCAGCTGGTGAAGTTGCTGCGCAACGGCGAGCCGGTGAAAATGTCTAAGCGGAGCGGGGACTTCGTCACCTTGCGTGAGGTGGTGGATGAAGTCGGCCAGGACGCCGTCCGCTTCATGATGCTCTACCGCAAGAACGACGCGGTGCTCGACTTCGACCTCGCCAAGGTCGTGGAACAGTCGCGCGACAACCCGGTGTTCTACGTGCAGTACGGCCACGCCCGCGGCCACTCGATCTTCCGCAACGCCCGGGCCGAGGTGTTCCCGGAACTCCCGGAGGAAACGGAAAAGCGCATCGCCTGGCTGGGTGAGTCGGCGGTGGAACGGCTGTCGAACCCGGCTGAACTCGACCTTCTTAAGCGGCTCGCAATATTTCCGCGCATGCTGGAAGCGGCCGCAACCGCCCACGAGCCGCACCGAATTGCCTTCTATCTCTATGATTTAGCCAGCGAATTTCATGCACTTTGGACGAAGGGGCGCGATTTGCCCTATTTACGCTTCATTATCAATAATGATGCAGATCTAACGAAGGCGCGGCTGGCCATGGTCCAGGGCGTCGTCTCTGTCCTGGCATCGGGCCTCGCCATCCTCGGCGTCCATGCTCCGGACGAGATGCGGTAGTTTGGGGCGAACTACTTAAGGGATTTCGGGGCTAACCGGCAGAAGCCGGATCGCTTAGACTTGGTTGAAAGCCTTGTGGGTCGAAAGCCGCGCCTTGGTCGAGGGGCGCGCGGCTTTCCCGAAGGGACGCATCATCACGATGGCCGAACGATATCAGGACAGACCGTTTCCTTCCGATGACTATCGCGGTGGCGATCAGCATGGGAGGGCGGAGAGCGGTGATCCCTTGGCCGAACTTGCCCGCCTGATCGGGCAGACCGATCCGTTCGCAGCGCAAGGGCGGCCGGGCGTGCACCCGCCTGCAGCACCTGCGCCTGCCCAGAGCTATCAGGACGACGACTATCGCCAGGACGATGGCCAGCAGGACTATGCCGAGCAGGCCCCGCCGCCGCCCGGGCCACCCTCATGGATGCGGCGCGCCAATGTGCAGCCGCAGACGGTGCCAGCTGAGCCTGCCCATCCCGCTTCCGTAAACCCGGTTCATCCACTGCATCGTTATTCAGCCCAGCCGACTGCGCCCGAGCCTGAACCTGATTATCGTCAGCCGCAGGCCTATCCGGATCAGGCCTATCAAGCTCGCACCCATCAGGGGCAGGCCTATCAGGATCAGGCATATCAGCAGCCCGATCAGGCTTACCAGGAGCAAGCCCACCAGCAGCCCGATCCGGCGCGCTACGACGAGGCGCTCTACGGACGGCTGGAGGCGGGCGAGCAGGACTATCAGCGCGATCCCGCCTATCCCGACGATCCTTACGCGTTCCAGAGCGACTATCCCGAGGCCGATCTCGACGAGCCGAAGAAGCAGCGCGGCGGCATGATGACCGTCGCGGCGATCCTGGCCCTTGCCGTGGTCGGGACCGGCGCTGCGTTCGCTTACAAGACCTATGTGGGCTCGCCCCGCAGCGGCGAGCCGCCGATCATCAAGGCCGACAACACGCCGACCAAAATCGTGCCGGCGCCGTCGGACTCCTCAGCCAAGGTACCGGACCGCATGGTCACCGGAGACGGAGCCGAGAAGATCGTGCCGCGCGAGGAGGCGCCTGTCGACGTCAACGCCAAGGCGGGAGGTCCCCGCGTGGTGTTCCCGGCGCTGAACCAGAACGCGAACCCGCCGCCAGTCGCGAGCGTGTCGCCGTCCAGCATTCCGCTGTCGAGTGCGGGCCCGAATCCGAGCAACGGCACGCTGCCGAACAATTCGCCGCGCGCGATCAGGACCGTGGCCGTGAAGGGCGATCAGACCGACGCCACCGCGTCGCAAGCGGCCACGGCCGCGAAGCCGACAGCTCTCCCGAAGCCCGTTGCGGCACCAGCTGCACCACGCACGCCGCCGACCTCGGCCAATGCCAGTGCCAATCAGCCGCTCTCGCTGGCGCCGCAATCGGCGCCGGCCGCGGAGCCACCGCAGCGGATGGCTGCGACCAATCCGACGCAAATTGCGCCCGCGAGCAGCGGTGGCGGCGGCTACGTCGTGCAGGTCTCCTCGCAGCAGACCGAGGATAGCGCCCACGCCTCCTACCGGGTGCTTCAGAGCAAGTACGGCAGCGTGCTTGGCTCCCGCGCACCCGTGGTCAAGCGGGTCGACCTGACCGACAAGGGCAAGGGAATCGTCTACCGCGCCTTCGCTGGGCCGTACGGATCGCTCGAAGAGGCGAACCAGGCCTGCAACAGTTTGAAATCCGCTGGCCTGTCTGCCTGCTTCGTCCAGAGGAATTAACGGCCGTTTCCTTGACCCTCTCGCGGGTCAGGGTTAATCGGCCGTATGAGCACGCGGGCCTTCATTACCGGCGTTTCCGGAACGGAACTAACCGCCGCCGAGCGGGAGTTTATCCGCAGCGAACGCCCGTGGGGCTTCATCCTCTTCAAGCGCAATGTCGAGACGCCGGCTCAAGTTGCTGCACTCGTTGCGGAATTGCGGGCGGTTGCGGGTTTCGCTGATGCCCCTGTCCTGATCGATCAGGAGGGTGGGCGGGTGCAGCGCCTGGCGCCGCCGCATTGGCCGGTCTATCCGCCGGGCGCTATTTTCGCAGGCCTCTACGATACTGATTCGGCGCTCGGGCTGACCGCGGCGCGCCTCAGCGCCCGGCTGATCGCGTGCGATCTCGCAGATCTCGGCATTACCGTGGATTGCTTGCCGCTGGCCGACGTGCCGGTGGCTGGCGCCAACGCCGTCATCGGGAACAGGGCTTACGGCACCGAACCGGGAAAGGTCGCCGCGATCGCCCGCGCGGTCACCGAGGGCCTGGAACAGGGTGGCGTGTTGCCGGTGCTCAAGCACATCCCCGGCCATGGCCGAGCTACGGCCGATACCCATTTCAATCTGCCGACGGTCGACACGTCGCGCGACGAACTGGATCGCACCGACTTCGCGGCATTCAAGCCTTTGGCGGATTTGCCGATGGCCATGACTGCACATGTTGTGTTTAGCGCGGTCGACCCCGCCCATCCGGCGACGACATCTGCGACAATGATCGCTGAGGTGATTCGCGGCGCAATCGGGTTCCAGGGTTTGTTAATGAGTGATGACGTGTCGATGAACGCGCTGTCGGGCAACATCGCCGAACGGACCCGCGCCATTTTTGCGGCCGGCTGCGACATGGCCCTGCATTGCAACGGCAACATCGAGGAAATGCGTGAGGTCGCCGGCCAGACACCCGAACTGGCGGGCAGGGCGCTGGAGCGGGCGAACGCCGCGCTCGCTGCGCGTAAAGGACCGCAACCGTTCGATCGCGCGGCCGCGCGCGCCGAACTGGAGGCATTGATCGCACGGGCAAACACGGCATCGGCATGACCGCAGAAATCCTATCGTTTGAAACCGGGCGGCCCGCAGAGCTCGCCGAGGGTGAGCCGGCGTTGGTGGTGGACGTCGAGGGTTATGAAGGTCCGCTCGACCTGCTGCTCGCACTGGCGCGGCAGCAGAAGGTAGATCTCGCCAAGATCTCGATCCTGGCGCTCGCCGACCAGTATCTCCACTTCATCGAAGCCGCGCGAAAGATCCGCCTCGAGCTCGCCGCCGACTATCTCGTGATGGCGGCATGGCTCGCCTTCTTGAAATCGCGTCTGCTGCTGCCGGAGCCGCCGAGTGCGGAAGGCCCGAGCGCCGAGCAGATGGCAACGGCGCTCGCCAATCGGCTGCGCCGGCTGGAGGCCATTCGTGAAGCCGCCAACCGGCTGATGAACCGGCAGCAATTGCTGCGCGACATTTTCCCGCGCGGCGAGCCCGAGCAGATCGCCGAGATCAGGCATCCGAAATATACCGCGACGCTCTATGACCTGCTCACCGCCTATGCCGCGCAGCGCCAGTCGCGCGTGCTGGCGAGCGTGCATCTGGCCAAGCGCACGGTGTGGTCGCTCGCCGAGGCGCGCGCCACGCTGGAGCGGCTGGTCGGCAGCATCAGCGAGCAAGACGATTGGGGCGTTCTCGACGATTTTCTGCTTCAGCATGTCGCCGATCCGACGCAGCGCGCGACGGTGCTCGCCTCGAGTTTCGCGGCTGCGCTCGAGCTGGTGCGCGAAGGTCAGCTCGAGCTGAATCAGAAAGAGGCGTTTGCGCCCATCTATTTCCGGAAGGGGCGCCCCAAGCCGGTCATGGACGCAGCTCCTGCGCCCGATGCGCCGGTCGCTTAAGTGCAACAAGGAGAATCTGCCATGGCAAGCCTGGCTGAAGTGCGGGTAGAAGAGGCCGAGCCGATGGAGAACGAGTCCCAGGCACGTCCCGAAGAATTGCGGCTGCTGGAAGCGCTGCTGTTCGCTTCGAATGAACCGCTGGACACCGCGACGCTGGCCAAGCGCATGCCCGAGGGCGTCGACGTGAAGGCCGCGCTCGAGCAGTTGCAGGCCGACTACTCCCTGCGCGGCGTGAATCTCGTGCGGGTCGCTAACAAATGGACCTTCCGCACCGCGGGCGATCTCGCCTGGCTGATGACCCGCGAGAGCACCGAAACCCGCCGCCTGTCGCGCGCCGCGATCGAGGTGCTGGCGATCATCGCCTATCACCAGCCGGTGACGCGCGCCGAGATCGAGGAGATCCGCGGCGTCGTCACCTCGAAGGGCACGCTGGACGTGCTGCTGGAAACCGGCTGGATCAAGCCGCGCGGTCGTCGCAAGACGCCGGGCCGTCCCTTGACCTTCGGAACCACCGAGGACTTCCTGTCGCAGTTTACTCTGGAACAGCTCGGCGATTTGCCGGGCCTGGAGGAGCTGAAGGGCACGGGCCTGCTGGATTCGCGCCTGCCGACCGGATTCAGCGTGCCGACGCCGTCGGATGACCCGACTTTGCGGGAAGACGAGGATCCGCTGGAGCCGGGCGAGGACCTTGATCTGGCGCTGGCGCCCGCGGTCGAGCCCGAGACGCCGCCGGAAGGCGGCCATGAGGGGGGCGAGGGTGGCAGCGAGGACTGACGTCCCGGCCTTTTACCGGCCGCCTGCGACCAGTTAACACTAGCAAAATTACGTAGCGCCAACAGCGAATTGGCGCTGCCTTGGTCCTTGTTTTTGACACCTGCCAAGCCTAGGTTTCGGTGAAGATCGGCCGGTCCCCGGCCATGCGCGTTTGGAGGGTTGCAGGATGGGTTCACTCAGCATTTGGCACTGGGTCCTGGTGATCGCAGTGGTCCTGCTGCTGTTCGGTCGCGGCAAGATCTCGGATCTGATGGGCGACGTGGCGCAGGGCATCAAGGCGTTCAAGAAGGGCATGCAGGACGACGACAAGGTCGCCGACAAGCCCGAGCCGGCCAAGTCCATCGAGCACAACAATGCCGCGCCGACCGCGGCACGGTCGGACGTCGGCAGCAAGGCCGTCTGAGCCAGAGAGCACGCGAGACGCGGGTAGCGGACCCGATCCTGCGCGCGAGGGATTGGGCCGGCTGCGGCTGGCGTGAACGGAAGACCTCATGTTCGACATCGGGTGGAGTGAACTGGTCCTGATCGGGGTCGTGGCCCTGATCGCCATCGGCCCGAAAGAGCTGCCGGGCGTGCTGCGCATGGTCGGGCAGTGGATGGGCAAGGCGCGCAAGATGGCCGCCGAATTCCAGGGCCAATTCCAGGAAGCGATGCGCGAGGCCGAAATGGCCGACCTCAAGAAGAGCTTCGACGAGGTCAAGGAAGCGGCTTCCGGCTTCGCCGGCAACAATTTGATGACCTCGCTCCAGAAAGACGTCAGCGACGCGCTCCGCGTCGATGCGCTGGACAAGCCCGCCGAGACCTCGATCTCCACCGCTGTCGAACCGTCGGCGACTTCAAGCGAAGCGCTGACGACGCCCACCACGCCGGAAGCGCCGACGCCGGAGACCTTCGTGGAAGCCGAGGCACATGCGGCCGTGAACGAGCCGCTCGCCATCACCCGTGAGGTCGAGCAGGCGCAGGTCGCTCAAGGTTCGGGCACGCAAGATTCCGTCACCCAGGACACTGCGCCGGCCGAGGCGATTAAGGACGCCAAAGCGTCATGAGCGCCGCCGATATCGAGGCCAGCAAAGCTCCCCTGATGGACCATTTGATCGAGCTGCGTTCGCGGCTGATCAAAGCGCTGCTCGGCTTCGGCATTGCCTTCATCTTCTGCTTCTTCTTCGCCAAGCAGATCTACAACGTGCTGGTCTGGCCGTTCGTGTGGATCGCGGGTCCCGAGAACTCGAAATTCATCTACACCGCGCTGCTGGAATATTTCATCACCCAGCTCAAGCTCGCGCTGTTCGGCGCCGGCTTCATCTCGTTCCCGATCGTCGCGACACAAATCTATAAGTTCGTCGCTCCCGGACTCTACAAGCACGAGAAGCAGGCCTTCCTGCCGTATCTGGTCGCGACCCCGTTCTTCTTCGTGCTGGGCGCAGCACTGGTCTATTTCGTCGTGCTGCCCATGCTGGTCCGCTTCTCGCTCGGCATGCAGCAGGCCGGCAGTGACGAGACCGCGCAGATCCAGCTGCTGCCCAAGGTCGGCGAATATCTGTCGCTGATGATGTCGCTGATCTTCGCCTTCGGCATCGCCTTCCAGCTTCCGGTGATCCTGACGCTGCTGGGGCGCATCGGCATCGTCACGTCTAAAATGCTGCGCGAGAAGCGCCGCTATTTCATCGTCGTTGCCTTCGTCATCGCGGCCGTTCTGACCCCGCCCGATGTGCTCAGCCAGTGCTCGCTCGCGATTCCCTTGCTCGCGCTCTACGAGGGCTCGATCATCGCGGTGGGAATTGTGGAGAAGAAGGCTGCAGCTTCGCAAGCCTCTAGCGGCACCGACGTATCGACGCCGGCCAATCCGGCAGAGTAGGGCGCCCCATACTCCGGTGTCATTCCCCGCGAAAGCGGGGAATCCAGTACGCCGCGGCCTATGGGGAATCAGTGATGTTTCTGGAATACTGGATCGCCCGCTTTCGCGGGCGATGACAGCCGTGCTAGGGGAAGCAGCCATTTGCATAAATGCAAATCCAGGATTTGCAGGGTTGCAACAAGCCCCAGGACCACGGCCATGCACGACATCAAATCGATCCGCGACAACCCGCAAGCCTTCGACGCCGGCCTCGCACGACGCGGCCTGAAGCCGATGTCGGCGTCGCTGCTTGCGATCGACGAGACCCGGCGTGCGGCGATCCTGGCTTCCGAGCAGGCGCAGGCGCGGCGCAATGCGGCCTCAAAGGAAATCGGCGATGCCAAGAAGACGAAGGACGAGGCGCGCGCGGCGAAGCTGATGGCGGAGGTCGCCGAGCTCAAGACCACCATGCCGGAGCTCGAGGCGACCGCGAAGGCTGCCGACGAGGAGCTCGCCAAGGAGCTGGCGGCGATCCCCAATCTGCCGCTCGGCGAGGTGCCCGATGGTGTCGACGAGCACGGCAATGTGCAGCGCCATGTCTTCGGCAACAGGCGCAACTACGCGTTCGTGCCAAAACCCCATGACGATCTCGGCGCCGCGCTCGGTGACATGGATTTCGAGACCGCAGCGAAACTCTCCGGCGCGCGCTTCGTCGTGTTGAAGAAGGGACTGGCGCGGCTCGAACGCGCGCTCGGCCAGTTCATGCTGAATCTACACGTTGACGAGCACGGCTATACCGAGATCAATCCGCCGCTGCTCGTGCGCAACGAGATCATGTTCGGCACCGGACAATTGCCGAAGTTCGAGGACGACCAGTTCTGGGCGATCAAGGGCGAATTGCTCGCCGCGCCCGACCATGAGCGGCTCCGGACCGAGCGTCTCGGGATCATTCCGACCGCGGAGGTGGCGCTCACCAATCTCGTCCGAGAATCCATCCTCGACGAAAAGCAGCTGCCGATGCGGCTGACTGCGCTGACGCCGTGTTTTCGCGCGGAGGCGGGCGCCGCAGGGCGCGACACCCGCGGCATGATCCGGCAGCACCAGTTCACCAAGGTCGAACTGGTCTCGATCACGACGCCGGAGACGAGCAAGGACGAGCACGAGCGCATGCTCGCCTGTGCCGAGGAAGTGCTGCGACGGCTCGAGCTGCATTACCGCGTGATGACGCTGTGCACCGGGGATATGGGTTTCTCGTCGCAAAAAACCTATGACATCGAGGTCTGGATGCCGGGTCAGGGCGACGGCGGGGCATTCCGCGAGATCTCGAGCTGCTCGGTTTGCGGCGATTTCCAGGCCCGCCGGATGGACGCGCGCTCGCGCGGCCCCGATGGCAAGCCGCGGTTCGTGCACACGCTCAACGGCTCCGGCACAGCGCTAGGCCGCGCGTTGATCGCCGTGATGGAGACCTATCAGCAAGAGGACGGCTCGATTGCGGTCCCCAGCGTGCTCCAGCCCTATATGGGCGGGCTGAAGGTGGTCGCACGCGACTAGGCGTGCCGCCAATCTGAAACGGAGAAACGTTTAGTTGCGAAGATCGGGCGGCCGGTTATCCTGCCGGCCACCCGACAACGCGAACCGATCGTTCATGGCCTTGCACCGCGATATCTTCTGGGTCGGCAGACAATGGGCGGTGACGGGTGCCGGTATCCAGGCCGTCGATCAGCGGCTGCGTGGCGTGCTCGACATCGCGATCACGCGGCTCTGGGACGACGATCTGGTCCAGAGCCGGCGCGCCAAGCCCGGTGTGAATGCCGCGGATTTCGACCAGGCACTGTCGCTGGCACGCGAACGCTTTCCGCAGGCGCCGGTGCCGGACCCATTCGTCGCGCAGCTGGAGGCGCTCGGCGTGATTGAGGCGCCGATGGTGAGCCCGGTCGTGCCGGCGATGAGATTGCACGCGGAGGGCCGGCTTGCGCGCTTTCTGCCGCAATGGCGAGTTCGCCGATAACCGCCAAGCCGGCGACCAGGTGCCGCCCGGTCGGCCGGTTTGCCTGATCGGCCCCGGCCGGATAAGACGGCTCAGACCCGCTTCAGGAATCGACCTTTCCCATGCGCATTCTCTGCACCAATGACGACGGCATCCACGCCCCCGGCCTCAAGGTCCTGGAGGAGATCGCGCGCGCATTGTCCGATGACGTCTGGGTGGTCGCGCCTGAGCTCGACCAGTCCGGCGTGTCGCATTCGCTGTCGCTCAACGATCCGCTGCGCCTGCGCGAGGTCGGTCCGCGGCATTTCGGGGTGCGCGGCACGCCGACCGACTGCGTCATCATGGGCGCGCGCCACATCCTCGGCGCCAAGCTGCCCGATGTCGTGCTGTCCGGCGTCAACAAGGGCCGCAACGTCGCCGAGGACGTGGTCTATTCCGGCACCATCGCCGGTGCGCTGGAGGGCACCATCCTGGGGCTGCCGTCCTTCGCCCTGTCGCAGGAGTTCAGCGTGGAGACCCGCGACCGGCCGCTGTGGGACACGGCCCGCAAATTCGGGCCCGACATCCTGCGCAAGGTGATCGCCGCCGGCATCCCGAAGGACACCGTCATCAACGTCAACTTCCCGGCCTGCGCGCCGGAGGATGTGCTGGGCATCCGCGTGACGCGGCAAGGCAAGCGCAATCTCGGCTTCCTAAGGATCGACGAGCGCAGGGACGGCCGTGGCAATCCGTATTTCTGGATCGGCTTCGAGCGCACCGCGATGATGGATACGCCGGCCGACGGCACCGATCTCGCGGCGCTCCGCGAACGCTACGTCTCCGTCACGCCGCTCAGGCTCGACCGGACCAACGAGGCGTTTTCCGAGGCGCTGAGTGCGACGCTGAAGTAAGTCCGACGCTGAAGTAATCCGACCTGGAATGGGGCCTAGCCGCCGCGAAGCGCGGCTTCGATGGTCTTGCCGAGGGCGTCGAGCTGAAATGGCTTCTGAAGCGCCGGCCGATCGCGGTACTGCTCGGGCAGGCCCGAGGAACCGTATCCGGTGGCGAAGATGAACGGGCAGCCCTTCGCCTTGATGACATCGGCGACCGGCGAGATGACCTTGCCGTTGACGTTGACGTCGAGAATGGCGATGTCGAACTCGGTTGCCTGGGCGAGCCGCATGGCTTCGGTGATGTCGCCCGCCTCGGCTGCGATCTTGTAGCCAAGCTCTTCGAGCATGTCCGCGACCATCATCCTGATCATCACCTCGTCTTCGACGAGGAATACAGAGCGGCCAGTAAGCCCCGTCGCGGTCATGGTCGAGTCCTTGCCCATTGCCAAAAACGTTCGCAGATAACATGAATCGACGCAATGCGCGTTTCGACGAACGGATGCCTGAAAATGGCCATCGCGGCTCGCCCGTTGCAAGCCAATTTATGGTCAACTACGCCATCCGAAGCCTATCATGGGTTCCCTGAGCCGGAACAGGAATCTCGCGCCCAGGTTGGGCGTCCCGGACCGCAAACACAGCACAAGCAGGCAATGACCCCCCATCAGCACCCGCCGGAAAAGATGATGTTTCAGCTCACGCTGAGGCGTCGGGGCATCAGCGACCAGGCGGTCCTGAGGGCCATGGAGGAGGTGCCGCGCGATCAATTCGTCGACGACGCCGATCGGGACGGCGCATATCGCGACAGCGCGCTCCCGATCGCCTGCGGGCAGACCATCAGCCAGCCCTTTGTCGTCGCCTACATGACCGAGCAGCTCCAGCTTCAGAAGAAGCACCGCGTCCTCGAGATCGGCGCCGGCTCGGGCTACCAGGCGGCGGTGCTGTCGCGGCTCGCCGGCCAGGTGTTGACGGTCGAGCGCTACCGCAAGCTTGCGGATGCCGCACGTATCAGGCTTGAAAAACTCAACTATCACAACGTCGAGGTGATGCTGGGCGACGGACTCAATCTGCCCCCCAATATTGGCCCGTTCGATCGCATCATCGTCACGGCCGCGATGGAGCAGCTCCCGGAGAACCTGGTCGAGCGGCTGGAGGTGGGTGGCATCCTGATCGCGCCCGTCGGCCCGCATCAGGGGGTGCAGACGCTGATCCGGCTGAGCCGGACCGAAGCCGGGATCGAGCGCAAGGAACTCGTCGAGGTCCGCTTCGTGCCGGCGCTGCCCGGCGTGGCGCGGGAGCTGTAGAATTCCGGATTGGCTGCGCTGCCAACATCTTATTGGGAGGGTTAAGCCGTTATTTACTCGGCGCGTGTTTACTTAAAACACCAGTTCTGTTGCGTACGAGTGAGTAACCATGTCCGTTGCCGCCGAGTTGCTTTACTCGCGCCGTGTGCCGCAGGTCGCGGTGCTGGCGCTGATCTCCTTCAGCTTCGCAGGGTGCAGCGCCGACATGTCGTCGCGCATGTCCCAGTCGAACTTCTCCAATCCCTTCGCGCAGGAATCGACCGGTTCGGTGCAGCAGGCCCCGCCGCCGCAGCGTGAGTTGCCGCAATATTCGCGGCCGCAGACGCAGTCCGGTTATTATCAGTCGCAGCCTTTGCCGCCGGCGGTATCCACGCCGCAATCCTACCCCGTTGCAGCAGGCGGTGTGTCCGGAGGCGGACGCGGCGTGGGCTCCTACGCACCCCCGGCGCAGCCGCATCTCGAGACCACGGCCACCGTGCCGCCACGCTCGGTTGCAGCCGCCCAGCCGGTCGGCGGAACCAAGATCATCGTCGGCACCAGCGATACGCTCGACCTGCTTGCCAAACGCTATCGCGTCACGCCGCAGGCGATCCTCGCCGCCAACGGCTATAAGGGGCCGCGCGCGCTCTCGCCCGGCCAGCAACTGATCATTCCGCACCAAGCTACGGCGGCTGCGCCCGCGCCGCTCATGGCTCCCGTTGCCGCTGCCCCAGCGCCCGCTGCGAAGCCGGTTGCGGCCGTTGCCGCGCCGTCAAGCACGCACTTCGTGAACCACGGCGACACGCTCGCCAGCATTGCCCGCAAGAACCATATCTCGGCGGCCGAATTGGCCCGCGCCAACGGCCTCGATCCCTCTGCAAAACTCAAGCTCGGCGCCAGGCTGGCCGTGCCCGGGGCCAAGACCGCCGCTGTCGCAGCACCGCTTGCCGCGGCTCCGGTCGGAGCCGCTCCCGTCGCGGGGACGCTGCAGCCGGTTGCTGCCGCGCCTGCGCCCGCCACCAAGATGGCCGCCGTCGCCGCGCCGGTGCAGAGCGCGCGCCTGGCCCAGGCCACCGCCAACGTCGAAGACAAGGCCGCGGACACTCCCGCGAAAGCTGCGGAGACCACCAGCGCGCTGCCGACTTTCCGCTGGCCGGTGCGCGGCAAGGTGGTCACGAGCTACGGCGCCAAGACCAATGGCAAATCCAACGACGGCATCAATCTCGCGGTGCCCGAGGGCACGCCGGTCAAGGCGGCCGAAGACGGTGTCGTTGCCTATTCCGGCAACGAGCTGAAAGGTTACGGCAATCTGGTCCTGGTTCGGCACTCCAACGGCTACGTCACCGCATATGCCCATGCGAGTGAGCTGATGGTGAAGCGCGGCGATACCATCAAGCGCGGCCAGGTCATTGCCAAGTCGGGTCAATCCGGGGAGGTGGCGTCGCCGCAGCTCCACTTCGAGATCCGCAAGGGATCGAGCCCGGTTGATCCGCTTCAATTCCTGAACGGGGCGTGATGAGGCCTACATTGTCTCCCAACTGAAGCTGTCGTCGCCCGGCTTGACCGGGCGACCCAGTACGCCGCGGCCTCTCGATCGATCACAACCGTCTCTGGAATACTGGATCGCCCGCTTTCGCGGGCGATGACAGTTTTGGGTTGGGCTATGACTGTGGCTACGTCGCCGCCAGCTTGACGCCGAGCCGTCCCGCAAGCTCCTGGACGAACTGCCAGGCGACACGGCCCGAGCGCGAGCCGCGCGTCGTCGACCATTCAAGTGCCTCGCGTTCCAGGGCGTCATCGTCGATCTTCACGCCGAAATGGCTGCAATAGCCCCGCACCATGGCGAGATATTCGTCCTGGCTGCACCGGTGGAAGCCGAGCCAGAGACCGAAGCGATCCGACAGCGAGACCTTCTCCTCGACGGCTTCGCCGGGATTGATCGCGGTCGAGCGCTCGTTCTCGATCATCTCGCGCGCCAGCAGATGGCGGCGGTTGGAGGTGGCGTAGAGGATGACGTTCTCCGGCCGCCCCTCGATGCCGCCTTCGAGCACCGCCTTGAGCGATTTGTAGGACGCATCATTGCCGTCGAACGAGAGGTCGTCGCAGAACACGATGAAACGGAAGGATGAGGCGCGAAGCTGTTCCATGAGGGCGGGCAGGCTCTCGATGTCCTCGCGATGAATCTCGATCAGCTTCAGTCTGTCGGCCGGTTTGCGCTCCGCGTTGATGCTGGCATGCGCCGCCTTCACCAGCGACGACTTGCCCATGCCGCGCGCGCCCCAGAGCAGCGCGTTGTTGGCGGGCAATCCGTTGGCGAAACGCTCGGTGTTCTCCATCAGGATGTCGCGCATCCGGTCGACGCCCTTGAGCAGGAACATTTCGACGCGGCTGACCCGCGGCACCGCCGCAAGGCGGCCGTCCGGGTGCCAGACGAAAGCATCCGCCTGCTTGAACGACTCGCGTTCGGCGGCGGGCTTGCCTTGCGCGGAGAGGTGCGCCGCAATCGTCTCCAGCGCGCGAACGATGCGCTGCTGGGAGACGTTTTGGTTCGTCTTGGACGTCGTCTTGGAAATCGTCTTGGAAGCCGCCTTGAGGGCCACCTTGGGACGTTTTGCCGCGACGCCGGCTGCCTTCGCGGCAGGGGTGCGAGGGCCTTTGCCGGCCGGGCTTTTGCTTGGTTTTTGGGGCATGTCCGAAGTTCCTGAGAATGCAGCCTTATCGGGCCTGTGCGCGCGCCGCAAGGTGGCTAAAAGGGCGGTCTGGCAGCGTTGCAATTGGGGCAATGGCCGCTATAGTCCGCGCGAATTTGACCGAACCGGTCGCCATTTGGGCCTGACCGGTTTTCCCCCGTTCTCACGAGGATCGTCCGAATGCTGATTACCCCTGCGTATGCCCAGGCTGCGGGCGCCGGCGACACCAGCGGCATGTTGATGTCGCTGCTGCCGTTCGCCCTGATCTTCGTGATCATGTACTTCCTGATTCTGCGTCCGCAGCAGAAGAAGGTCCGTGACCACGCCGACCTGGTGAAGAACATCCGCCGCGGCGACACCGTCGTGACCTCGGGCGGTCTCGTCGGCAAGGTCACCAAGGTCGTCGACGACGACCAGATCGAGTTCGAGATCGCCGATGGCGTGCGCGTGCGGCAGATGCGCTCGATGGTCTCCGGCGTACGCGCCAAGGGCGAGCCGGCCAAGGAATCCAAGGAAAGCGCCAAGGAAGACGCCGCGTCGAAGTGAGTGCTTCCGCGAGTCTCTCAAGTTTTCCTGCAAATCTCCTGATCTGACAGGTCCAGTCGATGTTGTATTTCACGCGGTGGAAGGCGCTCGGGATTATCCTGACGGCGCTGATCGTGTGCCTCTGCGCGGTCCCGAACTTCTTCCCCGAAGCGCAGGTCAAGACCTGGCCCGCCTGGGCGCAGCGTCGGCTCGTGCTCGGCCTCGATCTTCAAGGCGGCTCCTATCTGCTGCTCGAGGTCGACGGCAACTATGTGAAGAAGGAGCGGCTCGACCAGGTCCGCGACGACGTTCGCCGGACGCTGCGCGATGCCAAGATCGGCTTCACCGGCGGCGTCACCGTGCGCAACGACGCGGCCGAGGTTCGGATCACCAAGGAATCCGATCTGCAGCCTGCGCTCGCCAAGCTGCGCGAGCTGTCCCAGCCGCTGGGAGGACTGGTCGGATCCAGCGGTCAGCGCGACCTGGATGTGACTGACGCCGGCGGTGGCGTGATCCGCCTTACCATCCCGCAGGCCGCGATGCTCGACCGCATGCGCAAGACGATCGAGCAGTCGATCCAGATCGTCGAACGCCGCGTCAACGAGCTCGGCACCGTCGAGCCTGTCATCCAGCGCCAGGGTAACGACCGCATCCTGGTGCAGGTCCCCGGCCTCCAGGACCCGACTCGTCTGAAGGAATTGCTGGGCAAGACCGCGAAGATGGAATTCCGCATGGTCGATACGTCGGTGCCGCCCGATCAGGCGCAGCAAGGACGTTTGCCGCCGGAATCCGAGCTTCTGATGAGCGCGTCACCGCCGCCCACACCCTATGTGGTCAAGAAGCAGGTGCTGGTCGCCGGCGGCGACCTGACCGATGCCCAAGCGAGCTTCGACCAGCGCACCAGCGAACCCGTCGTGAGTTTCAAGTTCAATACGTCGGGCGCGCGCAAGTTCTCGCAGGCCACGCAAGAGAACGTCGGGCTGCCTTTTGCGATCGTGCTCGACAACAAGGTCATCTCGGCTCCCGTGATCCGCGAGCCCATCACCGGCGGACAAGGCCAGATCTCGGGCAGTTTCACGGTGCAATCGGCCAACGATCTCGCGATCCTGCTGCGCGCCGGCGCGCTGCCGGCACCGCTCACGGTGGTCGAGGAGCGCACCGTCGGTCCGGGCCTCGGCCAGGACTCGATCGAAAAGGGCGAGCTCGCCGCCTATGTCGGCTCGATCTTGGTCATCATCTTCATGCTCTTGACCTACCGGCTGTTCGGCGTGTTCGCCAACATCGCGGTGGCCATCAACGTCGCCATGATCTTCGGCCTGTTGTCGCTTCTCAACGCCACGCTGACGCTGCCGGGCATCGCGGGCATCGTGCTCACCGTCGGTATCGCGGTCGATTCCAACGTGCTGATCTACGAGCGCATCCGCGAGGAGTTGCGTGGCGGCCGCAACGCGATCTCGGCGATCGACGCCGGCTTCAAGCGGGCGCTTGCGACCATCCTCGATTCCAACATCACCACTTTTATTGCCGCCGCGGTGCTGTTCTACATCGGTACCGGTCCGGTGCGCGGCTTCGCCGTGACGCTCGGAATCGGCATCATCACCACGGTGTTCACCGCTTTCACCCTGACCCGGCTGATCGTGGCCTGGTGGGTGCGGTGGAAGCGGCCGCAGAGCGTGCCGATCTAGGAGCCTGATCGTGAATCACACTGTTCTCATCGGGCTCGGCGTCCTCATTGCCATTCTCACCGTGGTTGCGGCATTCGGCTGGCTGCCGTCGCTGCGCATCGTCCCCGACGATACCCATTTCGACTTCACGCGTTTTCGCCGGATCAGCTTCCCGATCTCGGCGGCGTTGTCGATCGTCGCGATCACGCTGTTCTTCACCCATGGACTGAATTTCGGCATCGACTTCCGCGGCGGCACCCTACTGGAGGTGCAGGCCAAGTCCGGCACCGCCGATATTGCGGCGATGCGTACGACGTTGGATGCCCTGCGTCTGGGCGAAGTCCAGTTGCAGCAATTCGGCGGCCCCGCCGATGTCCTGATCCGTGTCGCGGAGCAGCCGGGCGGCGACGCCGCCCAGCAGGAGGCCGTGCAGAAGGTCCGCACCGCGCTTGGCGATTCCGTCGACTATCGCCGCGTCGAGGTGGTGGGACCGCGCGTATCGGGCGAATTGCTCGCCTACGGCATGCTCGGCCTGATGCTGGCGATCGTCTCGATCCTGATCTACCTCTGGTTCCGATTCGAGTGGCAGTTCGCGCTTGGCGCCATGATCGCCAACGTGCACGACATCGTGCTCACGATCGGGTTCATGTCGATCAGTCAGGTCGATTTCGACCTGACCAGCATCGCGGCGCTTCTGACGATTTTGGGCTATTCGCTCAACGACACCGTCGTCATCTACGACCGCATCCGTGAAATGCTGCGGCGCTACAAGAAGATGCCGATGCCGCAGCTCCTCAACGAATCAATCAACTCGACGCTGTCGCGCTCGATCATCACCCATTTCACTGTGACGCTGGCGCTGCTGGCCCTGCTGCTGTTCGGCGGCCATGCCATCCACAGCTTCACCGCGGTCATGATGTTCGGCGTGGTGCTGGTCGGCACCTATACCTCGATCTTCATTGCGGCCCCGATCCTGATCTATCTCGGCGTCGGCGAGCATCGCGAGGATGCGGTCGATAAGGCTACGCCGGCGAAGAAAAGCAAGGCATGATCCGAACCGCATGCCCTCGCAGGAGTTTGGGAGGGCAGTAAGCTCATTCGGACGAAGCTCATGGCCGGCGATCCCAACGCACCGCATTTCCCCCGCTCGGCGCCGATCGAAGCCTATGGCAAGGGCGGCTTTGCCTTTGCCGGCATGTCGCATCGGGGATCGCTGCTTTGCCTGCCCGACGCGATCTGGGCCTGGGACATAACGGACCCTGCAAAGATCGACCGCTATTCGCTGGATCGAGTCTTCAAGTCTGCCAACAGCATCGACACGCTCCTGGTCGGCACCGGAACCGGGGTCTGGCTGCCGCCGCCGGAACTGCGCCAGGCGCTCAAAGCGGCGAGGGTGGTGCTGGATGCGATGCAGACCGGTCCCGCCGTGCGTACCTACAACATCATGATGGGCGAACGGCGGCGCGTCGCGGCCGCGCTGATCGCCGTGCCATGAGTGGCTCCGCGCCGCCGCCGGATTCTGCTGCGTTCTGTGCTGACCTCGTGCGCAGCCACGACTTTCCGCACTATGCCGCGACCCTGTTCGCGCCCGCTGCCGAGCGCCGCGGGCTGCTGGCGCTCTATGCCTTCAATGTCGAGATCGTCCGCGTCCGCGATCAGGTGAGCCAGCCCTTGCCCGGTGAAATCCGCCTGCAATGGTGGACCGACATGCTGTCGGGCCAAGTCCATGGCAGTGCCGAGGGCAATCCGGTGGCGGCGGAGCTGCTCCGCGCAATCCGTGATTTCGACCTGCCGGTCGAGCCGCTGTCGCTGCTCGCCGACGAGCATCAATTCGATCTCTACAACGACCCAATGCCAACAATGGCGGCGCTGGAGGGCTACCTCGCGGCGACCTCATCGGCGCTGTTCGATCTCGCCGCCCGGATCATGGGACCACCGTCGGCGGCGGCCGAGCATCTCGCCCGCCATGCCGGGCTGGCGCAGGGCATCGTACAGGTCATCGCCAATCTGCCGCGCGATGCGGCGCGCCGGCAATTGTTCCTGCCGCAGCAGGTGCTGGCGAGCCACGATTGCGACGTGGAAGACGTGTTCGCCGGAAAGGAGACGCCAAACTTGCGCGCCGCGCTGGGCCAACTCTCGGGCGAGGCGCAGCAACATTTGACGACGGCCTTGTCGCTGCTGGTGGAGGTGCCGGCATCAGTGCGTCCAACGTTCCTTCCGCTCGGACAAGCGCGGGCCGACCTCAAGCGCCTGTCGCAACCCGGGCGCAATCCATTTACGCCGCAACCGTCATCGCGGCTGCGTACGCTGTGGACGCTGTGGCGGGCTTCACGTTCGCGGGAATTTACCAAATAGCGGTTGGCTTATCGCCGGAGCCGGGCAAATGCTCTATGCTGTCCTATGGCTGAGTTGTCCCAAACCATATCTTCCGATCTGGGCGGCCTTCCGGTCGTACCGGCCGACATCCATGCCGCCGCCGAGACGATCCGCGGCGCCGTCGTCGAGACGCCCTGTAGCTACAGCCGCACGCTGAGCAATATCTGCGGCTGCGACATCTGGCTGAAATTCGAGAACCTCCAGTTCACGTCCTCGTTCAAGGAGCGCGGCGCGCTCAACCGCCTCAAGGCGCTGACGCCGGAGGAGCGCGCGCGGGGCGTCGTCGCGATGTCGGCGGGTAACCACGCGCAGGGCGTCGCCTATCACGCCAAGCGGCTCGGCATTCCCGCCACTATCGTCATGCCGGTCGGCACGCCCATGGTGAAGGTCGAGAACACCAGGCATCACGGCGCCGAGGTGGTGGTGACGGGCGCCACGCTGGAGGAGGCGGCCGCGTATGCGCGCAGCCACGGCGAAGTCCATGGCATGATCTTCGTCCATCCCTATGACGATCCGCTTGTCATCGCAGGGCAGGGCACGGTCGGGCTGGAAATACTCGAGGCCGTGCCGGAGCTCGATACGCTGGTCGTCCCGATCGGCGGCGGTGGCCTGATCAGCGGGATCGCCATTGCCGCGAAATCGATCAAGCCGTCGCTGCGGATCCTCGGCGTCGAGGCCTGGCTCTACCCCTCGATGTACAATGCCATCCATGACGGCAATTTGCCGGCACGTGGCGACACACTCGCGGAAGGCATCGCGGTGAAGTCGCCCGGCAAGATCACGACCGAAATCGTCCGCCGCCTTGTCGACGACATTGCGCTCGTCAACGAAGCCGAGCTCGAGCGCGCGGTGGCGACCCTGATCTCGATCGAGAAGACGGTCGTCGAAGGCGCCGGTGCCGCTGGCCTCGCCGCGCTGATGTCCGACCCGTCCCGTTTCGCCGGTCAGAAGGTCGGGCTGGTGCTGAGCGGGGGCAATATTGACACACGTCTGATCGCATCGGTCCTGACCCGCGAGTTGGCGCGCGAGGGGCGGCTCACCCAATTGTCGCTCGACATTCCCGACAGGCCCGGCCAATTGGCTGCGGTCGCGGCACTGCTGGCCGAGGCCGGCGCCAACATCATCGAGGTCTCGCACCAGCGCACGTTCTCGGATCTTCCGGCCAAGGCGACGTTGCTGCAATTGGTGATTGAAACCCGCGACAGCGCCCATCTCGACGAGGTCATGGCGAAGCTTGGCGCATCCGGATTGAGTGCGCGCTGTACCTGAGCGTGCATGATCGCCGCTATCGCCGCGTCAAACCCGCCAAATGGACGATCAGCCGATCGATCTCCGCGTCCGTATTGTAGTAGTGCGGGGAGGCGCGCACCACCGGCGGCAGCGAGCGGATTTCGGCATCGATGCGCGTGCTCGACGGATCTGAGGCACCGATCGTGATGCCGGCTGCGGCCGCGTCGCTGACGACCGCTTCCGCCTCGTACCCTTCCACCGTGAAGCTGACGATGGCTCCCGGAGCGCGTCCGAGGTCGCGAACTCTGATGCCGCGAATGGATGCAAGGCCGCCCCGGAGGCGGTCCGCCAGCATGCGGCAACGCCGCTCGATCGGGCCGATCCCGACATCGAGGGCATAATCGACAGCCGCGCCGAGCCCAAGCCGGGCTGCGTAGTTGTTCTCCCAGGTCTCAAAACGGCGCGCATCGTCACGCAGCCGAAAAGCGTCCCGGGAGACCCAGGGTGCGGCGAAGTGATCGATCATTGGCGGTTCGAGCCGCTGCAGCATTTTTCGGCCGACGTAGAGAAAGCCGGTGCCGCGCGGGCCGCGGAGGAATTTACGCCCGGTCCCCGACAACATGTCACAGCCGATGGCCTCGACGTCGACCACCATCTGTCCGACTGCCTGGCAGGCGTCGAGCAGATAGGGGATGCCGTGCGCCCGCGCTATCTTGCCGACGGCTGCAGCCGGATTGACCAGCCCGCCATTGGTCGGAACCCAGGTGATCGCAATCAGCTTCACGCGCTCATCGATCATGCGTTCGAGCGCGTCGACGTCGAGCTCGCCGCTGGCATCGCTCGGCACGACGTCGATCGCGACGCCTGTTCGGTTGGCGACCTGAAGAAAGGCGACATAGTTGGCCGCGTACTCCGCCTCGGCGGTCAGGATCCGGTCGCCCTTGCTGAATGGAAGCGCGTAGAAAGCCATCTGCCAGGCAACCGTCGCGTTCTCCATGAGGGCGATCTCATCGGGCGCGGCGTTCAGGAGGCGGGCGACCGAGCCGTAAACGGATTCAAGTCGGCGCGCCTCGCGGTCGGCGGCGGCATAGCCTCCGATCTCGCTCTCCAGATCGATGTGTTCCTTCATCGCCGCAACAACCGACGCCGGCATCAGCGCTGCGCCCGCGTTGTGGAGATAGGCGAGCCGAGAGGCAGCCGGGGTGTCGCGACGAATTCGGTCGATATCCATCATCCATGCCTCCGCGTCTCGCGATCCTCATGCATGGATTAAACGCGTCGAGGGATGCGAACAAGATGGCCAAGCTTGGTCTCAGATGCAAAGGCCGAGCAGCTTGATGTGGCAGCCGCTGGATTTTGGCTTGCTGGCGGGCGCAGCCTCGCGCTTCACCGCAACCAGCGGCTCCCCGTCTTTCTTGCCTTTGCCTTTGCCCTTCGGCTCGTAGTCGCCGGCGATCACCATTGCCCAATAGGTGCGCTTGCCGCTAGCGTTTTTCGCGCTCGCGATCCCGACGCGGGAAGCGTTGTGCAGCAGCAGATTCTTGCGGTGTCCCGACGAGTCGATCCACTGTCCGAGGGTCTTCTCGAAATTGTCGTAGCCGTAGGCGATGTTCTCGGCGGCGCGGCCTGCGCCGGCCGGTGCGACCCGGCGGTTGAACGGGCCGAGGGCGTCGTGACTGAGGTCGTCCTTCGTCGCCATCGCGCGCGCCTGGTCCATGGCGATGCGGTCGAGGGTCGAATCGCGGACGACGCGGACCTCACCATGCTTGAGGCGGAAGCTCGAGATCAGCTCGGCGGGGGACTCGGCCATTGCGGACGTGGTGGCGAGCAGCAGAAGGCTAGCGATCAGGCCGCCAACCACACGATGCATCATGTACCCCCGAGTGCCCATGACCCCGCCAAGTCCCCCCACCAAGTTCGAATTATCGGATCGCTTCTCTATCGCCAATGTGGACGCTTCAAGGCGTGATCCACGTTAGCTCGCCGGCAGGTCGGCCTCGAAATTGAAGCGGTCGCGCAGGTTCTTGCGCTGCTCCAGGATGTCCTTGAGGAAAGCACGGTCCTGGTCGTTCTTCATCATCGGCTCGATCAGGTCGAGCTGGTTCATGGCGACCAGTTGCAGGATCTCCGTGCGCGGCTTGCCGTCCGGATTGCGTGGCAGTGCGTGCACGACCTGGATGTGTTCCGGCGGCTTTGGCCCCTTGGCAGCGGTGAGCTCGATGCGCAATTGGCCTTCGAGCGCGGCCTGATCGGCTTCGACGAAGGCATAGAGGCCGACACCGGAGCGGCGGTCGGCAAAGGCGACGATGGCGGTGTCGCGCACGGCGGGGTTCTTGCGGATCAATTCTGCCAGCACCGGCGCGTCGTTGACGAGCCTTCGGCCGCCGCCTTCACGGTCGGTGAAGTTGAACAGGCCGCGGGTGATTGCCCGATAGACCTTCTTGCCGGTGGCGAGCCAGAGGCTGGCGGCGAACGACTTCTTCGCCAGGATCTTGCGCTCGCGCGGCGTCAGCGCCTCGGGCGCGTAGGATCGCTTGTGCTTGAGCAGATGCCGGAGATCTTCATAGGCCAGGATCCGGTAAAGCCGGCCGCGACGGTCGAAGCAGGCGGCGAGCTGGAAGTCGGTCACATAGGCGCGACCGTCGCGGCCGACCAGCCAGTTCTGTTCCTTGGCAAGATCGTTGTGGCAGATTCCGGCGCGGCGCAGCCGTCGCAGCGCGGCCTTCGCCGAGCGAAAATAGGCGAGGTCGCCATGCGGTTTCGCCAGATGCAGTGCGACACCATCGACGAAGCTGCGCACCAGCGCGCGGCGTCCGGCCCACAGCAGCTCCGGGCCGACATCGAGTCCCTTAGCGAGTGCCAGCGCATGCTTCTCGCGGGCGAACAGGTGGCGCGCCAAAAGGAATGACCACCACGGCACCTCGTCGAGGCGGCGCAGCACCGCGTCGACCTCGCCGTCATCGTCGCGGAATCGGCCGCGCTCGACGGTCGAGAACACGTCGCGCTTGAGCAGCACGCCCTCGGTCCAGCGCGCCGAGAGTGTTGCGGCGTCGTCTTTGGGAAGGTTCATCGAAAACTCACGCCGCGGCGGCAATGCGCAGGTGATCGGCGATCCAGCGATCGAGATCGGCGAGCGCCAGCGCGCTCATCGCCTGCTTTTTGGCCACCGTCTTCTCGTTCCCGCGCAGCCGGCTTCCGTCGGGCTTCTTCGTCGGCGCGCTGGCGAGCGGCGGGAACAGGCCGAAATTGATGTTCATCGGCTGGAACGAGCGCGTGCCGGGCTCGATGGTCTCGATATGGCCGCCGGTGATGTGGCCGAGCAGGGATCCGAGCGCAGTCGTGACCGGCGGACTCGCAAGCGTCTCGCCGCGCACCTCCGCTGCCGCATAGAGACCGGCAATCAGGCCGACGCTGGCGGATTCCACATAGCCCTCGCAGCCCGTCATCTGGCCGGCAAAGCGCAGCCGCGGCTGCGCGCGCAGGCGCAATTGGCCGTCGAGCAGCTTTGGCGAGTTGAGAAAGGTGTTGCGATGCAGGCCGCCGAGGCGAGCAAATTCGGCCTTCTCCAGCCCCGGAATGGTGCGGAAGATGCGCTGCTGCTCGCTGTATTTCAGTTTCGTCTGGAAGCCGACGATGTTGTAGAGCGTGCCGAGCTTGTTGTCCTGGCGCAGCTGCACGATCGCGTAGGCCTTGGTGGTGGGATCGTGCGGATTGGTGAGGCCGACCGGCTTCATCGGTCCATGGCGGAGAGTCTCGGGGCCGCGTTCCGCCATGACCTCCATTGGCAGACAGCCGTCGAAATAGGGCGTGTTGGTCTCCCATTCCTTGAACTCGGTCTTCTCGCCGGCGACCAGCGCTGCGACGAAGCCGTCATACTGCTCCTTTGTCATCGGGCAGTTGATGTAGTCGGCGCCGGTGCCGCCGGGACCGACCTTGTCGTAGCGTGACTGAAACCAGGCCACCGACATGTCGATGGATTCGCGGTGCACGATCGGCGCGATCGCGTCGAAGAAGGCGAGGGCGTTCTCGTCGGTCAACTCGCGGATCGCATCGGCCAGCGGCGCCGAAGTGAGGGGGCCGGTCGCAACGATGACGTTGCTCCACTCGGCCGGCGGCAGGCCTGCGACCTCACCGCGGGCGATCTCGATCAGCGGATGATCGTTCAGCGCCTTGGTGACGGCCGCCGAGAAGCCGTCGCGGTCCACCGCCAGCGCGCCGCCAGCGGGTACCTGGTTGGCGTCGGCTGCGCGCATGATCAGCGAATCGAGGCGGCGCATCTCGGCATGCAGCAGGCCGACGGCGTTGTTGGCGGCATCGTCCGAGCGGAACGAATTGGAGCAGACGAGCTCGGCAAGCCCATCGGTGCGGTGTGCCTCGGTCATGCGGGTCGGCCGCATCTCGTGCAGCACCACGGGCACGCCGAATTCGGCCACCTGCCAGGCGGCTTCGGAGCCGGCAAGGCCTGCGCCGATCACGTGCACGGTATTTGATTGGGGTCCTGTCATGGGGCGGACAGGTAGCGCTTTTCGGCGATCAGTGGAATCGCCGAGATCGAGTTTTCTGCCTCCGGATGCGACAACGCCCGCACGAGGCGGGCGCTATCGGTCCGTCCGGTTCAGGGCTGAACGATATCAGCCCTGATACTGACCGGCGGCAACGCGCGGGATGTCCGAGCGATCGAGGCCGATATCGGAAAGCTCGCGATCGCTGAGCTGGGACAGCTCGGCAACATTGCGCTGATAGTCCCGGAAAGCTTGGATCATGCGGATGAGCGAGAGCAGCATTGGTAATCTCCTGTAGTTCGATTCAGCTCTTGCCCGAGCCTCATCGTTGAAATGAATATAGGTGAGAGTGGTGCAGTGCGAAAGTTCCGATGCTGCGATGCAGCTAAGCGCTGAGTGCATGGCGCTGGTAACGGACGATTAACCCGAAAGCACTCCCGCCCAAAGGGTAGGCGGAACAGGGAGCACAGGTCTGAAGTCCCGTGAATTCACGGATTTGCTATGGGCTAGTCGGTTCCGTTCGGAGCGAAATAAGTCGCTTTGCTCTTGTCCGCAAGCGGATCGACTAGCTTCTATAACCAAGTCTCACATGCGAGAATCGCATGATTCTAATGAATTGATACTCATTAGTTGGCGCGTGCGTACACTTTTGCCAACTCTCGCCAGCGATTCGCCTGGTTGCAGCGGATCCACATGACGAAGGGCGGCGAGTCAGGACTATCCCGCTTGGTTAGCCACAACCGTCCCCGCTCGCAGTGCACACACGCTGAACGTGTGGCGTTGATTACAAGCGTGTAATGAAAATCAGAAATTTTGCATGCAGCTCTGCGCGCCGCGCAACATCACGCAATTCTCGCGGGGAATTCATTGCGTCAAGTTGCCGCGCCCGGAGGAAGGTGATGTCGCAGATTCCGGCAATGTCGCTGGCTCTGGCCCAAGAACAAGAGAAGGAAGGTAACGTCATGACGAAGTTACTCGGGGTTATCGCAATTGCCGCCGTTGCGTTCGCCGTCACGCCGGCCCAGGCCGCCAAGCACGCCGCCGGCGGCTGCAGCTCGGCCAATCTGGAGAAGACAGAGACCGCGATCGAAAACATGGCCGATGGTGACGGCAAGTTCGTCGCGCAGAAGGAGATCGCGGCCGCGCAGGACTCGCTGCTCAACGGCAAAATGGGTGCGTGCGGCGCGCATCTGAACAAAGCGATGCACGCCACCATGGGCAAATAGGAACTTCAGGAACGCATTAGGAGAGGGCCGGTCGCCGAGCGATCGGCCCTACGCTTTTGTCCTGCAAGCATCTCATCTAAGGGGCGCGCGCGAGCTGGGTGGCGAAATAGGCGACGGTCTTCGAGTAGACCTCGCTCTTGTTCCACTGCTGCAGCACCGCGAAATTCGGACTGCCCGGCTGCCAATCCTTACCCTTCTGCCAGCCATAACCGGCAAGATAGTTCGCGGTGGAGGCGAGCACGTCAGGGGCGTTGTGCAGGAGATCGCGCTTACCATTGCCGTCGAAATCGACGGCGTATTTCATCCATGACGACGGCATGAACTGGGTCTGTCCGAGCTCGCCGGCCCAGGCGCCCTTCATGTCGGCCGGTGCGAGGTCGCCGCGCTGGACAATGCGGAGCGCATCCAACAGCTCGGCGCGAAACTGCTCGGAGCGCCGGCAGTCATAGGCCAGCGTCGCCAGTGAGCGGATGGTCGCGAACTTGCCGGTATTGACGCCGAAATCGGTCTCGAGACCCCAGATCGCGACCAGCACCTCGCCAGGCACGCCGTAGGTCTGCTCGATACGCGACAGCACCGAGCCGTATTGCTTCATCATGTTGGAGCCGCGCGTCAGGCGCGGCGGCACCATGCGGCCGGAAAACTCCTCGAAGGTCTGGCTGAAGACCTTCTGCGAGCGGTCGCGGTTGAGCACGTTCTGATCGAGCGTCACACCGGCGAGCCCGGCGGAAATGGCCTGTTGCGAGACGCCCTTGGCCGCGGCGTCCGTTTTGAAGTCTGCAAGCCACGCGTCGAAATTGCCTGAACCGCAGGCAACAGCGGCGAGCGCTGGCTGAGCGGATAGGATGGACGCGGTGATGGCTAAGGCTGCGAGGGCGAGACGAGAAATCGTCGGGGTCATTCGAGCAAATAAATTCCGTGAAGTGATCTGAACGGCGCGCGCAATCTCGATGGAAACCGCGGCCAAAGCAAGGCGTATGACAGTGCGCGATCCTGCCCGCACCGGGGCAGGATCGCATGTCACGATATCGTCAGGCGTCGGTCCGATTGCGCCAGGGGAAGAGGTTGGCGGGGAAGTCGGCGGCCGGCTTGCGTGCACGATGCGGCGGAGGCGGCACCGGACGCGCGCCCGGATCGGCCGCGATCACCTTGCGGTAGAGATGCCAGGTGGCATGGCCGAGCACGGGGACCACCACGGCAAGGCCGAGGAAGGCCGGAATGGTGCCCAGCGCCAGCAGGACGGCCACGATCAGGCCCCAGGCCGCCATCGGCACCGGGTTCTTCGCGACGACGCGCAGTGACGTCACCATGGCCTCGAACGCGCCGGCATGGCGGTCAAGCATCAGCGGGAACGACACGGCGCTGATGCACAGCGCGGCAAGGGCGAACAGGAAGCCGGTGCCGCAGCCGACCACGATCAGCCACCAGCCTTGCCGGCTCGTGAGCACGCGCGTCAGAAAATCCGAGATCCCGGATGCGCCTTCATAGCCGAAAGCGGCGACATAAATTGCCTGCGCGGTCGCAACCCAGGTCACGAACAGGGCCAGCAGCAGCGCGCCGAGACCGAGCATGGCGCCGAACGAGGGCGAACGCAGCACCTCCATGGCGTCCCAGGCGCTGGCCTCCTCATGGCGCTCGCGCCGGCTGGAGAGCTCGTAGAGACCGAGAGCGGCGAACGGGCCGATTAGCGCGAAGCCTGCGGCCAGTGGGAACAACAACGGCAACACTGAATAGCCCATCACCACGCGGGCGAGCACGAGGCCCAGCACAGGATAGATCACGCAGAGGATGATGGCGTGGCTCGGCACCGCCTTGAAATCGTCCCAGCCGCGCTTGAGCGCATCCTGCAGATCGGAGAGTTGGATGGTTCGGATCACCGGTCCAGCCGCTTCGGCGGTCTGGGCCATGGACGGGACATTGCCCGGGTAGAGTGTGGCCATGGTCGCTAGCTCCCTTGCCATGCGGCCGCATCTGGCGCCAGCAACGGCGCAAGCGGCCGCTATTCTGAGTTTCGCGATCCCCAACCAGACGCGAATTCCGGATGGCATCGCGAACTGAACGTCAACCGTACGCCCATTTGCGAGTCCTGTCCCTCACGCTTGGGTGAGATTCGATGCCGCGGTGCAATCTCTACAGTGTCATTCGGTCGTTATTTCGCCGCAGATAAGCTGATGCTGCGTGCTTGTTCGCGGAACTTTGGCGGGCGCAACGACGCAACTTGGTCTATAAGTGCCACTCAAGGCCCTTCCAGCGGGTCCTTTTCGGGGAGCAGACATGAGCATTTTCGGGAAAATTATGGGCGCGATCTTCGGTAGCCAGCCAGCTTCCGCCGCGCCCGCAGGCAGCGCACCGTCGGGCAGCGCGCCCGCAGGGGCCGCGCCGAGCGGATCCGCGGCGACGGTGGACGTTGCCTCGATCGTCGACGCGGCGGCCGCTGCGCACAAGGGCGAAAAGCTGGAATGGCGCACCTCGATCGTCGATCTGATGAAGGCGCTCGACATCGATTCCAGCCTCGCTGCGCGCAAGGACCTCGCCAAGGAGCTCGGCTACAGCGGCGACACTAACGATTCCGCGACCATGAACGTCTGGCTGCACAAGCAGGTGATGTCCAAGCTCGCCGCCAATGGCGGCAAGCTGCCGCCGGAGATCAAGCACTGACCGATCGCCCGGTCGCAATCCAAGGGCCCGCGATCGCGCGGGCCCTTTTGCATTCAGGCGACGAGATCCGCATCTTCCGGATGCCTGTCGAGATAATCGACGACGAAACCGCAACCGGCAATCACCTTCCTGCCGTCGCGCCGGATCAATTCCAGCGCGCCCTTGACCAGCTCGGAGCCGATGCCGCGGCCGCGCAGCGCGCGCGGCGTCTCGGTGTGGGTGATGATCACCGCCGACGGCGTCAGCCGGTAATTGGCGAAGGCGATTTCGCTGCCGACATCGAGCTCGAAGCGGCTTCTGTCCTTGTTATCCCGTACCGACGGCGCCATGCAAAAATCCTTCCGACATGCTGCTTGCCTCTGATCTAGGCGCCTCAACCGGTCCTTGCCAAGGTGCGAGCAAGAGTGGTTGCCGCAGGGGAGATATCCGGAAACTGCGTGTCCCGCTCAGCCTGGAATTGAAGCCGGGCTTGCCGACGGTGCAGGAGTCGTTATGGAAGCTCGGGGCGTTGTAGCCCCCCGCCGCTTCTCGCAACGCCGGCGTTGGATCTCTTCCTAGGCCTGATCGCCCGGATGCTTCAATCGGTCGCCTTGGCGAGCCTGGAATCCTCCGGCTGCGCCTGCGGGCGCAGGCATCCCTGGCAGATGACGAGGGAACGGTTGACCATGGCGTCCCGTTCCTCCTCGATGCCATCCTTCGCCTGCCACCATTCCTTTGAATAGGGCTGAAGCGCGGCTTGCGACCTGTTGCGCTCGGATCGGGCCGCGCGCACTGGTTCTGAAGCAGCGCGCGGGTGATTGGGATTTTCGCCGGCGCCGTCCCAGGCATAGCGCGCGGGCTTGAAGGCAGGATCGGAGGCGAGGTGCGCTTGTGGGCCCACGGCACATCCGGCAAGCGCCAGCGATAACATGAGGAGGGCGGGCGCTTTGACCATGATGCGGCACTCTGTACGCGAGAACTGAGCGAGGTTGCGCCGATCATGTTTAAAATTTCCTGAACGGTTGGATGGGCTGCGCTGCGCCCGGCAACCTTGCAGGGCTCCTGGCGATGGCGATAAATGGGCTGCAATGAGCGGCCGGCTCGCGTGCCGTCCGCCGCCGAAGAGGAAGCCCGATGCAGCCCCTGCGCATGTCCCGCCGCGTCATGAATCTCGCTCACATGCTGACCCAGAATGCGCGGCGGCATGGGGCGCGTCCCGGTTTCGTCTGGGGCGACAGATCCTGGACCTGGCGCGAGATCGATGCGCAGGTCTCGGCACTGGCAGCCGCTCTCGCGGCGCGCGGGATCGCGAAGGGCGACCGCATCCTCGTTCATTCCAAGAACGGCGATGAGATGTTCTTCTCGATGTTCGCCGCGTTCCGGCTTGGCGCGGTCTGGGTACCCACCAATTTCCGCCTGATGCCGGACGAGGTCGCCTATCTCGCGCAGGCCTCCGGCGCGAAGGCGTTTCTGTGCCATGTCGATTTTCCCGAGCACGCCGCGGCCGTAAGCGGTGGCGCGCTGGAATTCACCTGGAGCATCGACGGTCGGGCGCCGTTTGCCGAGACGTCGGTTGCGGATGCCGTCGCGTCGCGCGCCGGCACGGTGGTCGAGAACGTCGCAGTCGAGCACGACGATCCCTGCTGGTTCTTCTTTACATCGGGCACCACCGGCCGCTCCAAGGCTGCGGTGCTCACCCACGGTCAGATGGGTTTTGTCGTCACCAACCATCTCGCCGATCTTACGCCCGGCGTCACCGAAGCAGATGCCTCGCTGGTGGTGGCGCCGCTGTCGCATGGCGCCGGCGTGCATCAGCTGGTGCAGACCGCGCGCGGCGTGTGCACCGTGCTGCTGCCGACGGAGAAATTCGACATTGACGAGGCGTTCCGCCTGATCGAGGCGCATCGCGTCAGCAATCTCTTCGTGGTGCCGACCATTCTGAAGATGATGGTCGAGCATCCCGCCGCCGACAAATACGATCATTCCTCGCTGCGCCATGTGATCTATGCGGGTGCGCCGATGTATCGCGAGGACCAGAAGGCTGCGCTGAGGAAGCTCGGCAAGGTGATCGTGCAGTATTTCGGCCTCGGCGAGGTGACCGGCAACATCACCGTGCTGCCGGCAGCGCTGCATGACCCCGAGGACGGGCCGCACGCGAAGATCGGCACCTGTGGCTTCGAGCGTACCGGCATGCAGGTCTCGATCCAGGACGACGAGGGCCGTGAACTCGGCGCCAACCAGAGCGGCGAGATCTGCGTAATCGGCCCCGCGGTGCTGGCCGGCTACTATGACAATCCCGAAGCCAATGCGAAGGCTTTCCGCAACGGCTGGTTCCGCACTGGCGATCTCGGCCACATGGACGAGGAGGGGTTCGTCTACATCACGGGACGAGCCTCCGACATGTACATCTCCGGCGGCTCCAACATCTATCCGCGCGAAATCGAGGAGAAGATTCTGACCCATCCTTGCGTCGGCGAGGTCGCGGTGCTCGGCGTACCCGATGCGACCTGGGGCGAGGTCGGCGTTGCCGTCTGCGTCGCCCGCGAAGGCGCGAAGCCGGTGAGCGAAGCGGAGATGGCGGCATTCCTCGGCCCCAAGGTCCCCCGCTACAAGATGCCGAAGCGGTTCTTCTTTTGGGAGGCCTTGCCGAAATCCGGCTACGGCAAGGTTCCCAAACGGATGGTTCGCGACGAGCTCGAGGCGCGCGGGCTGCTCGATCTCGACAAGACACGGGCGGGCTGAGCGAAGGTCATGCGCAGCATCAAGCAGCCCGGCGCGCCGGTCGCCGAGCGCATCCAATGGGCGGAGGCGAGGGGACGCGCTTTCTCCTTCACGCTTCAAGCAGGTCTGCCGCTGCTGGAGGCGGCGCGCCGCGGTTTCGCCGCGGAGGGATTCGCCGGCGGCGTGCTCAGCTTCGGGCGCGGCGCGCTCGGGCCGTTCGGCTATGTCATGCCGGCGCTGTCGAAGACCAGCGAGAATGCCGCGTCTTATAGCGACACATTCCGGCCAAGCGGCGTGACGCGCACCAGGCTCGGCAGCATGACGCTGGGCATGCACAATGGCGCCCCGTTCTTTCATTGCCATGGGCTGTGGACGGAGGCCGATGGCCGCGCCGGTGGTGGCCACATGCTGCCGGACGTGACCGATGTCGCCGAGCCGTTCGAGGTCGAGGCCTTCGGCATCGATGGTGCGATGTTCGCCGCAGAGCCAGATCGCGAGACCAATTTCAAGCTGTTCGGGCCCGTGGCGGCTGCGAGCACCGGCGCACGCACGACCAGCCGCGCTTTCGCGCTGCGGCTGCGCCCCAATCAGGATTTCGCGGGCTGTCTCGAAGACTTCTGCCGCGCGCAAGGCATCGCGCGCGCGAGGATCCATGGCGGTGTCGGCTCGACCATTGGGGCGCGCTTCACCCATGGCGGCGTGACTGAGCCCTTCGCGACCGAGCTTGCGGTAACCGGCGGCGCGATTGCGGCCGGCTCCTCCGGCGCCCTCGAAGCCGCACTCGATGTCGCCCTGATCGACTACACTGGCGGCATAGCGGAGGGCCGTCTGATTCGTGGCGACAATCCCGTGCTGATGACCATGGAGCTGGTGCTCGAGGTGTTGGGCTAGTATCGGCGAGCGATCATCAGCGGGTGCGCAGCTTGGCGATGGCCAAGTATGTGGAGTCACTGATCCCCGAACTGGATCCCTGAAACAGGTTGAGCAGGGGGGATTGACCCTGGCCGGTGCTCTGGCTGTTTCTGATGTCATACATGGCGGAGAAACGGCTCAACAGCTTTGTCACCTTCGCGGGATCGGACAGATCCTTGATCTTCATGAATCTGTCTACGAACTTGGCCTGCTGATCGATCGGCATCGCCGCCATCGAGTCAGGCAAATCGAAAGTGGTCCTGAACACCTCCGAAAGAGCCTTGTCGGCAAGGATGTCGTATGCGGACGTGATGTCCCCCGCCTTTCGCTGGAAATAGAGCGCAAGGCGCACGCCGGGATTGGCATCGCCCTGCTGCTGCTCCAGGCTTTGCTCGACATAGTTCGCTTGTGTTTCCCGAAACTGATCCCGCTTTTGCGGACCCATCATCGGAAGACGCGCGACGTTGCCTTTACTGTCGAAATTGAACGACGCCACGATTTCGGCAAAGCGAGGATCGCTCTCGGTGTTCGCGAAGCTCTTTGGATCGTTCAGGTCGGAGCTGAAGATCTTCTTGAGAAATTCGGTGCTGACCTTCCTGGGATCCAGACCCTTGGCCAAGAGAATGAAATCGACCATCGGCCTGTTTGCGAGAAGATCGGAAACACTGTCGATGCCGGCGATGGCCTGCTGATATTCCGACGCATCCTTCGTGGCCTGTGCCCGAACTGCGGCCTGCTGCTGGGGAGTCGCCGTGCTGGCGCTCTTCACCGCTCCAATGACGTAGTCCTTGGCGATCTGGAGGACTTCAGCCGAGTCCTGAGCCACCAAGGGGGTGGTCAGATTGCCTTTTGCGTCGAAGTTGAAGGCGCGTGCCAGCTCCAAATATCGATTGTCCTTGAGGGTATAGACGTAGCTTTTGGGGTCGTTGATGTCGCTTTCGAGCACGGCCTTGACAGTCGCCGGCGAGACGTTCGCGGGCTCGAGGCCGACAGCTCCCAGCGCAAATTCATACACGCCCGGTGTCGATACGAACGCCTGGACTGAATTGATCTTGAGGATGGCAGTTCTAAATTGCCTGATTGCAAAAGCTTCGTTCAACGGGCTCGCCGCCGAATAGACGGCGGACTTGCTGTCGTCGAACTTCTGTTTCGTGATCGTGACATTTGCAGCAGTCTGCGCCGACACACCTGACGGAAGCGACCCGTCGGAGGAAAACTCGAACGCACCGGCCAGGTCGACGAACCCGCCAATCGTCCCTATCTGCTCGCTAAGGCTGGAAATGCTGCTCGCATATGACTCCAAATGATGCTTTTCGACCAGAATCTGGACGTTCAACTGGGTCACGTTCGCGCCCGGTTGCGATAGTTGGGCGGTGTAGTCGGCGATCCTTGAATTGGCCGCGGTGACATCCGATCGGGCCTGAGCAAGGTCGGCGTTGAGGCCACTTAGCTGAGAAGCGAAAGTGGTGTTGACGTAGCTGTTGGGATCGGATGGATCGCTGCGCAAGACCTGGCTTATGGTGTCACGCGACCACTTGCTTTGATCGATCCCGTACGCCGAATAGACATAGTTGCGAAGACGGTCGTTGTTCAGGAGCTGGTCTGCACTGCTGATGTTACCGATTTCGGCGCTGTAGTAATTCGAATCGCCGGCAAGTGCATCGACCTGGCTTTTCCTGGTCGCCGTGTACAGACCAATCATCTCGTCGGTCTGGTTCTCCGATTGCGCCACCGGCGTGGCACTGCCATTGAAGGAAAACGCGGCGGCGAACTCACGGTAACGCTTGTCGACCAGCTTGTTGACAAAGCTGTTTGCGTCGGAGAGGTCGCTCTCCAGCACCTTTTTCATGAAGGCCTTGGCGTAGGCCATGTCTTCCAGGCCATACGCCTTCGTTGCATAATGATAAAGGCGATAGTCTTTCATGAAGTCGTCGACGGACTTCACGTTGCCGATGTGGGCTTTGTAATAGGCGGCCTCTCGCGCTACGTCCTGTTGCTGTTCGACCCGCGTCAGGGACTGCTTGAGATTGCGCGTGATGTAGCTGTAACTGAAATACGTTGATACCATCGCGCACTCCTACGGTCCCGGACGTCCGTCAATCATTGCGGGGTCGCGAGGTGGGGCTGGCCTCATGCCGGCAAACTGTCTCAGAGCCAGGTTCTCCAAGGCCATTTTCGGACCGCGATCCCAGATTCAAGTTTGCCCTCGCGAGGCATATCGGGTTTTGTTGCTGCATGTTTCTCAGATACAGCTTTCGTGAGGGTTGCGTTCCGGATATGTCCCGATCAAGAGATCGATCGGAATGGCTCTCGTCCCGAACGCGACGCAGCGCCATAGCGCGTCGAAGACGCGCGTAAACGCGCTTACGGCGGTGTGGCGTTGAGCCGGGATCCAGAAGCCGTGCATTCTGCCGCAGGATGGGTCACGGCTCTGCGGCGCATCGCCGAAGGGGCGCTGCGCCGCGTCCGGGGCACGAGAGCCCGAAGTCATCTGGCATTGCTATTCGCGTGATACGCGCGGTTTCGCATTCTCGCGGCCTGTGCGGCCCGAGCTTTGCGGCATTCTTTGCCCCCAAAATGCCGAGGGCGCAGGGAAGGCCGGGTGCCGGCTGGCACCCACGGTCCACTGTGCGAAGGTTGCGCTACGAGAGGCTGCACAGCGGCATACAGGTGAAGCCCAACACACGGCCTTCCCTGCGCAGTGGTTTTACGGCTTATGTCGTGATCTCCCCGGGGAGCGATGCACTATTGCCCCCGTCGCCTTGCGGATGGCTGACGCTGCGGCCCGGTCGGCCCGCACGCATCACCGCAAGACTTGGCGCACAGACCCCGGGCGCCAGGACCACACGATTTTGCCGTACGCAGGCTGCACCGGTCGTGTGCGCGACACTTTCGCTCACGGTTGCCCGCCCTGCGAAGCCTTCGCGCCGGTGTGGCCCACGTCCACCACGTCCCATCCCGCGTTCGTGACGATCGCGATCCGCCCCTCGGCCGGGTTGGGATGGCTCTTTATATGATAATCCGAAATGCGGATAAAGAGAAATATTTTTAAGCGCCGTGATTGACCCGCTTATTGGTGTTTTGCCCGCCGGGGCGGCAAGGGGTTGTGGGGCGCGCGAGCCCCGCCGCAACGCGGCCACGAACGGGTCTCCCCGCGGCCGCAAAATGCGCTACCATGATTCCAGCGCGCTTCAAGTCGCGCATGATCACCGACACGTATGAGGAAACGAGATGAGGGTGACGATTGGACGGCGCACGGTCCTGGCCGCGGTGCTGATTGCCGCGGGCGCGGTGGCTTTGACGGCGGCGTTTGGCCCGGTTTCGACATCGGCCTGGGCCCACGGGCCGACCCGTCAGAAGGTGCGCGAATCCATCGAGATCAACGCCGCCCCGGCCAAGGTGTGGGCCGCAATGGGCAATTTCCAGGACATGAGCTGGCTGCCACCTGTCACCAAGACCGAGGGCGAGAAGGGCAACGAGATCGGCGCGACGCGCAAGCTGACGCTGACGGGAGGCGCGACCGTCGACGAGGAGCTCTACAAGTTTGACGCCGCCGCGATGAGCTATTCCTACCGGATCACCAATGTGGACGTGAAGGTGCTGCCGGTCACCAATTATTCCTCGACATTGACGGTGACGCCGAGCGCTGACGGCAAGGGCTCGACGCTGGAATGGGCCGGCGCGTTCTATCGTGGCTTTCCCAACAACGAGCCGCCGCCGGAGCTGAGTGACGAGGCCGCGGTCAAGGCGGTGAAGGGGCTGTACCAGGCGGGCCTCGAGGCACTCAAGAAGAAGATCGAGAGCGGAAGCTGACGGTGCGGGCGCTGGTCCTGGCGGCGCTCGCCGCCAGCTTTTGCCTGGCCGGCATCGCGCATGTGTTCGCCGAAGAGGCATTCGTCACCAACCAGCTCAGCGACGATCTGATGGTCGTGGACCTCGCCACGGCGCGCAGCGTCGCGACCATCCCGATCGGCGGCAAGCCGGCCGGCGTCGCCGTCAGCGCGGACGGACGTTTTGCCTATGTCACGAGCCCGGATGCCAAAGCCGTGACGGTGGTGGACGCAGCAACGCGGCAGGTTGCGGCGCGGATCGAGGTCGGCGGCGGGCCGCTCGGCATTGCCGTCGCGCCGGATGGCCGCACCGTCTATGTCGCGGACTGGTATGCGGCGGCGGTGCGGGTGATCGACGCGGCCTCGCGCAGCGTCACGGCCAGCATTGCGGTCGGCGCCTCGCCATCGGGGCTCGCGGTAACGCCGGATGGCAAGCTGCTGCTCTCGGCCGACCGCGACGACGACAGTGTGTCGGTGGTCGACACCGCGACGCGCCAGCGCACGACGACCATCAAGGTCGGCACCCGTCCGTTCGGCGTCACCATCGATGCCGAGGGCAAGCGCGCCTACACCGCCAATGTCGGCTCCAACGACGTCTCCGTGATCGACATCGCCACTGGGGCCGAGACCGGCCGCGTGCAGGTCGGGATGCGCCCTTATGCGGTGGCGTTGGCGCAGGGCCGCGGCTTCGTCACCGATCAGTATGGCGGCACTGTCAGCGTGTTCGATCTGGCGACCTTGAAGCCGCTCAAGCGCATCAATGTCGGCGATTATCCCGAAGGCATTGCCGCGACTGCCGACGGCAAGCGCATTATCGTCGCCTGCTGGGAAAGCAACACGCTCGATATCATCGATGCGGTCGAGCTGAAGCTGATCGGCGAGGTCAATACCGGCGACGGCCCGCGCGCGTTTGGGGCATTCTTGCGCAGGACGGAGTAGGGGCGTGTAGCCCGCGTGAGCGGAGCGACATGCGGGACGGGGCTCTCCTCATCCACCGGCGTTCCCGGATATCGCTTCGCTCATCCGGGCTACGGCACCGGGGCACAGCGTCCATACAATCTCATCCATCTGATCAAACATGTGATCCGGCACCATCGCCCGCAGCGCCGCCGGCGCCGCATAACCCCAGCCCACCGCTCCGCAGGCAATTCCCACTGTCCGCGCCGCCTCGATGTCGCGCACTTCGTCGCCGATCGAGATGACCTTGCCCGGCTCCACGCCGGCGCGGCGGATGACCCGTCGGAACTTCGCGGGCTTGCCGAAAAGCGAGGCCGCGCAATCGAAATGGGCGAACAGCGTCGCGCAATCGCCGAGCTTCTCGCGCGCATTGGCTTCGCTGTCCGACGTCACCATCGCGAGCTGCACGCCACCCTCCGCCAGCGTCCGCAGCATTGTCTCGACCCCCGCAAACAGCGAAATCTCCGCTGCAGCCTCCGCCTTCAGTCGCCGCGCATGCCGCGCGATCGCCGGCAGCTTCCACAGCGGCACCTCGAGCCGGCTCAGAATCTCCCGCGAAGAAGCATGCCGCAGCCCCTCGATATCCTCGTCCGCGACGCGGCGGAAGCCGAAGCGATCGGCGACGTCGTTGATGGTGCGCAGGAACCACGGAAAGCTGTCGGTCAGCGTGCCGTCGAGATCAAAGATGGCGAGGGAGTAGGGCATGGAGACGAAGCTACACCGCTAGGCTTTCCACACGGTTTCCTCGGTCCATCCGAGTTGGTCGAATTCGGTGGCCCTGAGCGGCGCCTCTCCCTCGGCGAAGAACTCGTCAAGCTGAGGCGGCGCGACGCTCGTTTCGGACAGCATGGCGTGCGCTTGTCCGCGGTGATGAATTTGATGCTGGAGCAGATGCATGAGCAGTCGGTCGCGGCGTTCGGCCTGGACCCGCGTGTCGCGGTTGATCCGCACAATGCCGTTGAGAATCTCGGGCGTCAGTGCATCGCACATGGCGATCAAGCGCTTGTCGATCGCGGCTTGCGCAGGCTTCAGCGCAGCAAGGGAAAGGTGCGGCACGTCGTTCTTCCAAGCTGCCGGTCCCAACCATCCGCCCTCCAGTGCATCGACATAGAAGAGGTCGATGACATGGATGTGGTTCAGCGTGCGTTGCAGGCTCGGAAAGAAGCCGGTCCGCTCGGCTTCGAAGTCGGCCTGAGACAGCGCCGCGCAAGCGGTGAGCAGCCGGTGGTTTGCCCAAGCATTATTGTGGGCGAACGCACGATAGGTTTGCACAAGTCCGGCAGGCAAACTCAGTCTCCCTCAGACAATGTGTCGGCCGCTCCCGCGGCGTAACCTACTCGGCCGCCTCGCTCGCCGCGCGTCTCCGCTTCGGCTTCCGAGCCTTCGCCAGCACCGGCGCCAGGAACTTCCCCGTATAGCTCCGCGGCGCTTTTGCGATGTCCTCTGGCGGGCCCCAGGCGACGATCTCGCCGCCGCCATCGCCGCCTTCGGGGCCGAGGTCGATGACCCAGTCGGCGGTCTTGATCACTTCGAGATTGTGCTCGATGACGACGACCGTGTTGCCCTGCGCGACCAGCTCGTGCAGCACCTCCAACAGCTTCTTGACGTCGTGGAAATGCAACCCGGTGGTCGGCTCGTCCAGGATGTAGAGCGTGCGGCCGGTGGCGCGCTTTGACAGCTCTTTTGCGAGCTTGACGCGCTGGGCTTCGCCGCCCGAGAGCGTCGTGGCCTGCTGGCCGACATGGATGTAGTCGAGGCCGACGCGATGCAGCGTCTGGAACGTCTCGCGTACACGTGGGACCGCCTTGAAGAACTCGGCCGCTTCCTCGACGGTCATGTCGAGCACGTCGGCGATGCTCTTGCCCTTGAATAGGACCTCCAGCGTCTCGCGGTTGTAGCGCTTGCCCTTGCAGACGTCGCAGGTGACGTAGACGTCGGGCAAGAAGTGCATCTCGATCTTGATGACGCCGTCGCCCTGGCAGGCCTCGCAGCGGCCGCCCTTGACGTTGAAGGAGAACCGGCCGGGCTCGTAGCCGCGCGCTTTCGACTCGGGCAGGCCGGCGAACCATTCGCGGATCGGCGTGAAGGCACCGGTATAGGTCGCGGGGTTGGAGCGCGGCGTGCGACCGATCGGCGACTGGTCGATGTCGATGATCTTGTCGATGTGCTCGAGGCCCTCGATGCGGTCGTGCGGCGCGGCGCCTTCGCTGGCATTGTTCAGCTTGCGGGCGATCGCCTTGTAGAGCGTGTCGATCAGCAGCGTCGACTTGCCGCCGCCGGAGACGCCGGTGACGCAGGTGAACAGGCCGAGCGGAATTTCGGCCGTAACGTTCTTGAGGTTATTGCCGCGCGCGTTGACCACCTTGATGGTGCGGCGATGGTTCGGCGGGCGCCGCTCGGGCACCTCGACCTCGAGCTCGCCGGTGAGATATTTGCCCGTCAGCGAGTTGGGGTTGCGCATGATCTCGGCGGGCGTGCCTTCGGCGATGATGTTGCCGCCATGCATGCCGGCGCCGGGGCCGATGTCGAGCACGTGGTCGGCGAGCAGGATCGCGTCCTCGTCGTGCTCGACCACGATCACGGTGTTGCCGAGGTCACGAAGTCTCTTGAGCGTGTCGAGCAGGCGCGCGTTGTCGCGCTGGTGCAAGCCGATCGAGGGCTCGTCGAGCACGTAGAGCACGCCTGTCAGCCCCGAGCCGATCTGCGAAGCCAGCCGGATGCGCTGGCTCTCGCCGCCGGACAGCGTGCCGGAGGAGCGGGAGAGTGTGAGGTAGTTGAGGCCGACATCGAGCAGGAAGGTAAGGCGCTCGCGGATCTCCTTGAGGATGCGGCCGGCGATCTCGTTCTGCTGAGTGTTCAGCGCCTCCGGCACGGTCTCGAACCACGCGCCGGCGCCCTTCACCGACATCTCGGAGATGTCGCCGATATGCTTGCCGCCGATCTTGACGCAGAGCGCCTCGGGCTTGAGCCGAAAACCGTGGCACGCCTCGCAGGGTACGTCGTGGAAATACTTCGCCAGCTCCTCGCGCGCCCACTCGCTCTCGGTCTCGCGATAGCGGCGGTTGATGTTGGTGATGACGCCCTCGAACGGCTTCTTGGTGTCGTAGGAGCGGACGCCGTCCTCGTAGGAGAACTTGATCTCGTCCTCGCCGGAGCCATGGAGGATCGCGTTCTGCGTCTTCTTGGGCAGATCCTTCCATTTGGTGGTCAGCGTGAACTTGTAGTGCTTGCCGAGCGCAGTCAGCGTCTGAATGTAATAGGGCGACGAAGACTTGGCCCAGGGCGCGATCGCGCCCTTGCCAATGGCGAGCTCCTTGTCGGGAATGACGAGGTCTTCGTCGACATGCTGCTCGACGCCGAGGCCGCCGCACGCGGGACAGGCGCCATAGGGGTTGTTGAACGAGAACAGCCGGGGCTCGATCTCGGGGATGGTGAAGCCGGACACCGGGCAGGCGAACTTTTCCGAGAACAGCATGCGCTCGGGTCCGCTCTTGTCGTGGATCTTTGCGGTCTTCTTCTTCTCTTCCGCGGGTGCTGCCGCAGCCGGCGCATCCGCGAATTCGATGACGGCGAGGCCCTCGGCAAGTTTCAGCGCGGTCTCGAAACTTTCGGCGAGGCGCTGGCCGATGTCGGGGCGCACCACGATGCGATCGACGACGACGTCGATGTCGTGCGGGAATTTCTTGTCGAGAACAGGGGCTTCGGCGAGCTCGTGGAAGGCGCCGTCGATCTTGACGCGCTGAAAGCCCTTCTTGAGCCATTCGGCAAGCTCTTTGCGGTACTCGCCCTTGCGGCCGCGCACGACCGGCGCGAGCAGATAGAGGCGCGAGCCCTCGGGCAGCGCCAGCACGCGATCGACCATCTGCGAGACGATCTGGCTCTCGATCGGCAGGCCGGTGGCGGGCGAATAGGGCACGCCGACGCGCGCCCACAGCAGGCGCATGTAGTCGTAGATTTCGGTCACCGTGCCGACGGTGGAGCGCGGGTTCTTCGACGTCGTCTTCTGCTCGATCGAGATCGCCGGCGACAGGCCGTCGATCTGGTCGACGTCGGGCTTCTGCATCATCTCCAGGAACTGGCGGGCGTAGGCAGACAGCGATTCGACGTAGCGGCGCTGGCCTTCGGCGTAGATGGTGTCGAACGCGAGCGAGGATTTGCCGGAGCCCGACAGCCCCGTGAACACCACCAGCTTGTCGCGGGGAATCTCGACATCGACGTTCTTGAGATTGTGCTCGCGCGCGCCACGGATGGTAATTGCGCGCAGGTTTGATCCCACGTTCTGCTGTTGGCGCTTCGCCTTGATCACTTCATCCATCCGGGTTGCCCTCAAGGAATCCCAAAGGCGCGCGATCGCGCCAACAAAAAAGGCGCGCTTCGCCCGGAACCGGGATCGGCGCCGATGGGGTTGTCAGCGAACGTAGGAAGAACGGAGACGGATTTCCAGTGGGACTTGCGAATCGTCAACGGATTGTTGGCGCACTGGCGGCATCTGGCAGGAGCAGGGTGGAACTGCGCGGCAACGTGCCCGACAAAACAAAAAGGCCGGCACAAGGCCGGCCTTTCGTAACGCGGATGGCGTTGGGGCTAAGTACTGAACTCAGTACTTGGCGACCACCGGGCCCCCGAAGTGATAGTTCACGCCGACCTGCACGGTGTGAAACTCGAGCGTGCCGGAGGGCAGGGCGCCCGAGAAGTAGGTCTCGCCGCCGAGGCTGCGAAAGAGGTACTCGCCCTTGACCGACCACTGCGGAGCGAAGAACGCTTCGACGCCCGCACCGACGGTCCAGCCGGAGTGCCACTTGCTGTCGGAAACGGTCACGCCGAGCGCGCTGACGCTGAGCTTGTTGTCGATCCAGGCGTAACCACCGGTGCCGTAAAACAGGACGTTGTTGACGGCGTAGCCGATGCGGCCGCGCACGGTTCCCATCGCATCGGTTTTGGAGCTGAGGGTGGTGCTGACGAGGCCGAAGCCGGGGACGGCAACGGGGCCGGTGACCGACGCGCTGACATCAGCCCAGGAACCATCGGCCTCGACGCCGAGCACGACATTGCCGGTCTGCCAGTTGTAGCCGGCAGTACCGCCGACGAAGCCGCCCTTCATCTTCGGGTCGGTCGAGGAATTTTCCCAAGCGCCGCCACCGACGATACCGAGGTAGAAGCCGGTCCAGTTGTAGACCGAAGCCATGGCCACCGGGGCCTTGGTGTAGGGGCGCGCCGCGAGATCAGCGGCCGAAGCCGGGGCGGCGAGAGCGAACAAACAGGCCGAAGCCAACAAAACCTTTTTCATTTTCAACTAATCCCAGTCCCAGTTTCTGATTGTGCCTTCCACGATAGGGAGGGCATCGGACTCACTTGCCCAACTGATGCCGTACTTACACCAGTGAAGCCGCAAGTTGTGTCACTCAAAAGCAACAACGGTCGGAAAACGGAACGGTTATTGACCGATTAATATTGGAGAACTGCACAGCAAAAGGCCGGCGCAAGGCCGGCCTTCGAAGTGCGATATGTCCAGCGCGATCAGTACCTTGCGATGGCCGGACCGCCCCAGCGATAGTTCAAGCGCACCAGGCCCATGTCTACGTCCTGGCGAATCCGGTCACTGCCGAATACCGCACCCGCGGGCGTTGTGAAGCCGATCGTGCGATCGCCAAGGAAGATGTGGTCGTACTCAAAGCCCAGCGACCAGTTCGGGGCGAAGCCGAATTCCAGACCGGCCCCGACCGTGCCACCCCAGCGAGTCTCCCGGGCCGAAGCCAGCAGCGCGCCCGCGCCGGGCGTACCCGCAGCAGCGTAGATGTCGTACTTGTCACCGACGACGGCGGCGCCGCCCTTCACGTAAAGCAGCACGTTGTTCCAGGCGTAACCGACCTGACCGGTGATGAGACCGAAAGCGTCGATGCGGGAACGGTTGCGATCACCCGTCACCAAAGCGGTACCAGGGAAGAGGGTGCTCACGTTGTCGCCCCGGAAGTCAGCCCAGTTGCCCTGGCCTTCCAGACCGAACACCCAATTGGCGGACTGCCAGCGATAGCCGATCTGGCCGCCGACGGTGCCCCCTGTTGCATTGTGACAGCCTTCGCCGACGAGAACGCCGGTCGCGGGCGTGACGAAGTCCCAGCACTTGTGGCTGGAGCCACCGCCGCCGTTGATGCCGATGTAGAAGCCGCTCCAGTCGTAGATGGCGGCAACCGCCGGCGGCGGGGCTTTGGTGTAGGGACGCGCGGCCATGTCCGCCGCGCTTGCGGGAGCCGACAAGCCCATCGCCACTGCACCGATTGCACAAATAAGAAGCTTATTCATTGCCAGTCTCCCCAGGTTTCGTCCGCTTCTTATTTCCCCGAAGCGGCTGATCAGGCGCGAGGGCCCATATGAACTAAGTCCGAGGCAACCGTAGCTCTACGGAGCGGCAGAGTCCGTCTCCCAAATGCAACAAGACCGGGGCAGTGCGAGTACCCATAACTTGCTGAATGTTAAGTTCTTTCTTCCATTTTTGGGAACCTACAAAGGTTCCAATCGACGTGTGCCTTTCCGCAACACATGTGGCCGATCGATCCCACGCCTTCAGATCTGTCTTCGCCAAGAACAAATCTGGAACGAACCGGAGGTCGATGCTATATGTGGGGATAACCGGAGGGGTGACGGCCTGATCGTCGTCCGCAAGTGTTCGGCGAGCGTATAGGGTCGCCTCAACAGGCACGGCGGAACGCGGGAGCGGACCGGCCTTCTTGAATTCAGTGGCATTCGGAGCGGAGAGCGGAGATGGCGGGAAGCGTCAACAAGGTCATTCTGGTTGGAAATCTCGGCAAGGATCCTGAAATCCGCCGCACCCAGGACGGGCGGCCGATCGCCAATCTGAGCGTCGCGACCTCGGAGACGTGGCGCGACAAGGCGACTGGCGAGCGCAAGGAAAAGACCGAGTGGCACCGCGTCGTGATCTTCAATGAAGGGCTCTGCAAGGTCGCCGAACAGTATCTGAAGAAGGGCGCCAAGATTTACGTCGAGGGTGCGCTCCAGACCCGCAAATGGACCGACCAGAGCGGTGTCGAAAAGTACTCGACCGAAGTCGTGCTCCAGGGGTTCAACTCGACGTTGACGATGCTGGACGGTCGTAGCGGCGGTGGCGGAGGCGGCAGCTTCGGCGACGAGCCGGGCGGCGATTTCGGCTCCTCCGGTCCGGTCAGCAGCGCGCCGCGGCGCCCTGTTGCCGCCGGCGGCGGTGGCCGCAACAGCGACATGGACGACGATATCCCGTTCTGAGCGATTCCGCTCCAAGAACGCGGCGCCTGATGCGGACGCGCTGGCCGGATGGGCGGCGCTTCTCATCTCATGTCAGAACATCCCACTAATCGACAGGACGGGCTCGGCATTTCCGGGCCCGCTTCATGTTTGGGGTGAGCTCGGATTGCGGCTTGGCAAACGCGCCGACGCGGCAAGCTCACCGCGCGGTTTTCCACGCGTGAGCGGCGATTTTGCAAGGCCGATGCGAGTGCTGTCCGAGACACCGCTCGCAAGGGCTTAAGTTGTTGGAAAAATAGGCGGAAAAAGCGCTTCCCAGAACGCCGCGAGGGTGGTTATCAGAGGCTCGATGCGCTATATGATTCCCAGATAAAACCTCACCGGATTTCCCCTTGGCTGACGACGACGACAAGCCCGGCGACCAGCCGGCGCAACCCTCGGATATTCGCCCCGTCTCCATCTTCGAGGAGATGAAGAAGTCCTATCTCGACTACGCCATGAGCGTGATCGTGTCGCGGGCGCTGCCTGACGCCCGCGATGGCCTGAAGCCGGTGCATCGCCGCATCCTGTACTCGATGAACGAGCAGGGGCACACGCCGGACAAGAAGTACGTCAAGTCCGCCCGCGTGGTCGGTGACGTCATCGGTAAATATCATCCGCATGGCGACCAGTCGATCTACGACGCCATGGTCCGGATGGCGCAGGACTTCTCCATGCGCGTGCCGCTGATCGACGGCCAGGGCAATTTCGGCTCGGTCGACGGCGATCCCCCGGCTGCCTATCGTTATACCGAAGCCCGATTGACGAAGGCGGCGCTGGCTCTGCTGGCCGACATCGACAAGGACACGGTCGACTTCCAGCCGAACTACGACAACAACGAGACCGAACCGTCGGTCTTGCCAGCCAAGTTCCCGAACCTTCTCGTCAACGGCGCCGGCGGCATCGCGGTCGGCATGGCGACCAACATCCCGCCGCACAATCTCGGCGAGGTCATCGACGCCTGCGTCGCGCTGATCGACAACCCCGCGCTCACCATCGACGAGCTCATCAACATCGTGCCGGGACCGGACTTCCCGACCGGCGGCGTCATCCTCGGACGGCAGGGCATCCGCGCCGCCTATCACCTCGGCCGCGGCTCGGTCATGATGCGCGGCAAGGTCGCGATCGAGACCATCCGCAAGGAGCGCGAGGCGATCATCATCACCGAGATTCCCTACCAGGTGAACAAGGCGACGATGGTCGAGCGCATCGCCGAGCTGGTCAAGGAAAAGAAGATCGAGGGCATCGGCGACCTGCGCGATGAATCCGATCGCGACGGCTACCGCGTCGTCATCGAATTGAAGCGCGACGCCGTGCCGGACGTGGTGCTCAATCAGCTCTACAGGTTCACGCCGCTGCAGACGAGCTTCGGCGTCAACATGGTGGCGCTCGACAGCGGCCGTCCACGGGTCATGCACCTGAAGGACCTGCTGGCGATCTTCGTCGACTTTCGCGAGCGGGTCGTCACGCGGCGCACCAAGTTCCTGCTCGCCAAGGCCCGAGATCGCGCCCATGTTTTGGTCGGTCTCGCCATCGCAGTCGCCAATATCGACGAGATGATCCGCGTCATCCGGACCTCGCCCGACCCGACCACCGCCCGCGACACCCTGATGTCGCGCGACTGGCCGGCCCGGGACGTCGAGGACATGCTGACGCTGATCGACGATCCGCGCCACCGCATCAGCGAGAACGGCACGATCCGGCTGTCGATGGAGCAGGCGAGGGCCATTCTCGATCTGCGCCTGCAACGCCTCACCGCACTCGGCCGCGACGAAATCCGCGAGGAGCTCGACAAGCTCGCCGGCGAGATCGCCGACTATCTCGACATCCTGCGCTCGCGCGACCGCGTGCTGGGCATCATCAAGTCCGAGCTCGCCGAAGTAAAGGCCGAGTTCGCAACCCCGCGCCGCACCGTCATCATCGAGCAGGAAGGTGAGGTCGAGGACGAGGACCTGATCCAGCGCGAGGACATGGTCGTCACCGTCTCGCACGCCGGCTACGTCAAGCGCGTGCCGCTGTCGGCCTACCGGGCCCAGCGCCGCGGCGGCAAGGGCCGCGCCGGCATGCAGACCCGCGATGAGGATTTTGTCAGCCGGCTGTTCGTGGCGTCCACCCATACGCCGATGCTGTTCTTCTCCTCGCGCGGACAGGTCTACAAGATCAAAGTCTGGCGCCTGCCGATGGCCGCGCCGAATGCGCGCGGCAAGGCGCTGATCAACATCCTGCCGCTGGAGCAGGGCGAGCGCATCACCACCATCATGCCGCTGCCGGAGGACGAGTCCACCTGGGGCAATCTCGACGTGATGTTCGCCACGACAGGCGGCAACGTCCGGCGCAACAAGCTGTCCGACTTCGTCGATGTCCGCCGCTCCGGCATCATCGCGATGAAGCTCGACGACAACGAAGCGATCGTCGACGTGCAGATCTGCACCGAGCACGACGACGTGCTTTTGACCGGCGCCGGCGGCCAGTGCATCCGCTTCCCCGTGACCGACGTGCGCGTGTTCACCGGCCGCACCTCGATGGGCGTGCGCGGCATTGCGCTTGCCGAGGGCGACAAGGTGATCTCGCTGGCGATCCTGCGCCACGTCGAGACGACGTCCGATGAGCGCTCGGCGTACCTGAAGATGCGTCGTGCGGTCGCCGGCGAAGCTGCGGCCGAGGAGCCGGCGGCGGACGCCGAGGCCGAGGAGACCTCCGGCAGCTTCCAACTCGCCCAGGAGCGTTACGTCGAGATGTCAGCGCAGGAGCAGGTCGTGCTGACAGTGTCCGTCAACGGTTACGGCAAGCGGACGTCGTCCTACGAGTACCGCACCACGGGCCGCGGCGGCAAAGGCATCGTCGCCATGAGCGTCAACAACCGCAACGGCAACCTCGTTGCGTCGTTCCCCGTGGAGGATGCTGATCAAATCATGCTGGTAACCGACAAGGGCCAGCTGATCCGCTGCCCGGTCGAAGGCATCCGCGTCGCCGGCCGCTCGACCCAGGGCGTGATCGTGTTCGACACCGCGGAGGACGAACACGTCGTCTCGGTCGAGCACATCACGGAAGAGGCCGAGAGCGGAAACGGGGCGAATGGGGAGTCGAACGGGGAGTGATGCGTCACCCCGTAGCCCGGATGGAGCGCAAGCGAAATCCGGGTTCTTCATTCGGACGGCTGTCCCGGATTGAGTTGTGCTCGATCCGGATACTGCACTGACCAGCTAAATCTCCAGCTCCGTGCCGAATTCCACCACCTGCTTGGTAGGTACGCCGAAGAACGCGGCGGAGCGTTCGGCGTTGCGTTGCAGGAAGGCGAACACGGTTTCGCGCCAGACCCACATGCCCGGCACGTCCTCGCGCGGGATGATTGTCTCGCGGCCGACGTAATAGGTGATGTCGGAGAGGTCGATGCCGGGCAGCTTGCCGTGGCGGCAGGCGAAGGTCAGCCCTTCGTAAATCGTCGGGTTCTGCATGAAGCCGTAATGCAGAACGACGCGGGTAATGCCGGGAATGATCTCGATCACCTCGATGCGGTCTTCGTCGGCGATGTGAGGAAGCTCCTCGATCAGCACGGTGACCAGGACGATGCGCTCGTGCAGCACGTGGTTGTGCTTGACGAACTGGGTCAGTGCCAGCGGCACGCCGCGCGGCGCCGAGGCCAGGAACACGGCGGTGCCGGGGAGTCTGGCGCTGCACTGGTTGACCGCGGTCTCGATCAGATCCTCCTCGGGCTGGCGCAGCTTCGCGCGTGCGGCTTCGACGAGCTTCACGCCGCTGCGCCAGGTCAGCATCAGGAAGGCGACGAAGCCCGCCAGCATCAGCGGAAACCAGCCGCCCTCGAACAGCTTGATCGAATTGGCCGAGAAGAAGATCAAATCGATCACGAAGAAGAAGCCGTTCACGGCAACCACGAGCCACGGTGAATAGCCCCACTGGATCGCGACCAGGGCGGCGAGCAGCGTGGTGATCGCCATCAATAGCGACACCGCGATGCCGTAGGCGCCGGCCAGCGCCTCCGAGCTGCCGAAACTCAGCACGGCGCCGAGCGTTGCGGCGGCGAGCAGCCAGTTCACCAACGGCACGTAGATCTGGCCGATCGCGTCGCTCGTGGTGTGACGGATCTGCATGCGCGGCAGGAAGCCGAGCTGGATCGACTGCTGCGTCAACGAGAACACGCCGGAGATGATGGCTTGCGAGGCGATCACGGTCGCGACCGCCGAGAACGCGACCAGCGGATAATGCAGGGCGTCAGGGCAGAGCTGGAAGAACGGATTTTCGATCATGGTGGGATCGGTGATCAGCAGCGCGGCCTGGCCGAAATAGTTCAGCACGAGCGCAGGCAGGCAGATCGCGAACCAGGCCAGCCGGATCGGCAGGCGGCCGAAATGCCCCATGTCGGCGTACATGGCTTCGCCGCCGGTCACCGCGAGGAAGGCGGCCCCCAGGATCGCGAAGGAGACATGAAAATCCTGATGGATCAGGAAGTCGAACGCATAGAGCGGGCTGAGCGCCGCCAGCACCGCCGGCGCCTTGACGATGCCGTGGATGCCGAGCGCTGCCAGCACGAAGAACCAGGCCAGCATCACCGGTCCGAAGATGCGGCCGATGAAGCCGGTGCCCTGCTTCTGCATCATGAACAGTCCGATCAGGATGACGACGGTCACGGGCACAACCGCCGGCGCGAGCGAGGGTGCGTCGACCTTCAGACCTTCGATGGCTGAGAGCACGGAGATGGCCGGCGTGATCGCGCCGTCCCCGTACAGTAGCGCGGCGCCGACGAGGCCGACGACCAGCAAATGCGCGCGCCAGGTACCGGGTTGAGCGTTGCGGGCATGCAGCAAGGCCAGCAGCGCGACGATGCCGCCTTCGCCGCGGTTATCCGCACGCAGAATCAACAGCGCATATTTCAGTGAGATGATCAGCAACAGCGCCCAGAGGATCAGCGAGGCGACGCCCAGAACGGCATCGTTCGTCAAAGTGCCGCCGTGGGCGGCGGCCTTGGCGGCTTCCTTCAGGGCGTAGAGGGGGCTGGTGCCGATATCGCCATAGACCACCCCGAGGGCGCCCATGGTCATGGCAATCGGCAGTGGATCAGGTTGATGGCCGGAGGCGACTGCAGGCGTACTGGACAATGGCGACCCCCCGATGGGATCGCGCCCGACGGGTCATTCCGACGGGCGCGAGCATCAGGCAGTGTGCGACGGGACGTCGCAAATATCCATGGGGTATATCTTTGGGGTTTATCTTGAGAGTTAGCTGACGCGAAACTGACAGACCCCCACTACGGAGTACGGTTGGCAGTCACAAGGCGAGCCTCGCGGATGTTGGCTTTGGTGCCGGCCTGGCGGAGGCAGGACGCTTCGAAATTCGGCCAGGCCTGCTGCGAGCAGTCCTTGCCGACGGTGCGGATATCGAGCCGGTCGCTCTTGGCAAGCGGCTGCGGCACGCTCGCCTCGACGGTGGGGGCGAAGCCGGGCAGGAGCGTGAGGGTGGCAGCAACACACGCAGAAATGGCGATCGCCGAAAGAGCCTTGATCATGACAGTCCCCTGTGATGCGGCCGCTACGCCCAGTGTGCGGCCCGTCGTTCGTTGGCTGGATTAGTAACCATGGCCAGTTTCCGGACGTCTTCGCGAACGCGGGAAATGGTTTCGTTCGCGCTCCGTTTTGTGTCGTGGCCGCCCTCAGGACGAAACAATTCGGCGCATTCCGCCACGCTTCTGCGGAAAAACCGCCAGGGAACCTGACCGGCTTGCCGGGCCGGGCAGGGCGCGGTAGGACGTGGCCATGCCGCGCATTGCCTTCTATCCAGGTTCCTTCGACCCCATCACCAACGGCCATCTGGACGTGGTCCGGCACAGCGTGTCGCTGTGCGACAGGCTTGTTGTCGCGATCGGGGTGCACCCCGGCAAGAAGCCTCTGTTCTCGACCGAGGAGCGGCTGAAGATGCTCCATGACGTCTGCGGGCCGGTGGCCGCCCAGGCCGGCTGCGTGCTCGAGGCCGTGACGTTTGACGATCTGTCGGTGACCTCGGCGCGCAAGCACGGTGCCACGATCATGATTCGGGGCCTGCGCGACGGCACCGACCTCGACTACGAGATGCAGCTCGCCGGCATGAACGAGGCCATGGCGCCCGAGGTGCATACGATCTTCCTGCCGGCCTCTCCCATTGTCCGCCCGATCACCGCCACTTTGGTGCGCCAGATCGCTGCCATGGGCGGGGATGTCTCGGCCTTCGTTCCGCCGCTGGTTGCGGCCCAGCTCAAGGCAAAATTCGCCTGATAACGGCGCGTTTCCTTTCTCATCTCTGATCCGGAGTTGTCATGATCCGAATTCTCGCAGTTCTTGCCGCGGTTCTGTTCGCGGTGCCGGCCTTCGCGCAAGCCTTGCCGGCCGGCCTCGACAAGGCCAACGCCATCGTCATCGACTCCACCAAGGGCCGCATCGTCATCAAGCTCCGGCCGGACCTTGCGCCCCAGCACGCCGAGCGCATCAAGCAGCTCGCGCGCGAGGGTTTTTACAACAACGTGCCGTTCCACCGCGTCATGGATGGCTTCATGGCGCAGACCGGCGACGGTCAGAACTTCAATGGCACCGGCGGCTCGAAATATCCGAACCTGAAGCAGGAATTCTCGAAGGTGCATTTTGCGCGCGGCATCGTCGGCATGGCCCGGCGCGGCGACAGCGTCGACACCGCCAATTCGCAGTTCTTCATCATGTTTGCCGACGGCGGCAGCCTCGACAACCAGTACACCGTGATCGGCGAGGTCGTGCAGGGCATGGACGTCGTCGACAAGCTGAAGAAGGCGCCTCCCGGATCGAGCGGCGGCACCGTCACCGACCCCGACAAGATGGTGAAGGTGCAGGTCGCTTCCGACATCAAGTAGGAGCGGCGATGGCGCGCTGCGGTGGCAAGCTCCTGCTGGTTGCCGCGGTGCTGCTGCTCGGCGTCCCGGGCGCGGTCGCCGAGGACGCACAGGTCAACACCATCCAGGACATCTTCCGGCATTTGCGCACCTGCTGGAAGCCGCCGCCCGCCGCCAGGGCCCGCCCGATCGACATCACCGTCGTGGTGAGCTTCAACCGGGCTGGAAACATTCTGGGCCATCCGAGGATTACCTATGAATCCGCGGAGGCTTCCGACAATGACCGGCTGCAATACCGGGTCGCGGTGATGGAGGCATTGCAACGCTGCACGCCGATGCCATTTACCGATGCGATGGCCGGCGCCGCTGCGGGGCGTCCGTTCGCGATCCAGTTTCGCAACCGCAAATCTTCACCTGACAGGACTTTACCCCCAACCCAAGAGAGACGAGCATGAACGCCACCGAAAACACACTGATCCTCGAGACCACGCAGGGCCCCGTCACCATCGAGATGCGGCCTGATCTGGCGCCCGGCCACGTCGCGCGCATCAAGGAACTCGTGCGCGAAGGCTTCTACGACGGCATCGTGTTTCATCGCGTGATCGACGGCTTCATGGCGCAGACCGGCTGCCCCCAGGGCACCGGCACCGGCGGCTCCGGCCAGAAGCTGAAGGCCGAGTTCAACAAGGAGCCGCATGTGCGCGGCACCACCTCGATGGCGCGCGCCGCCAGCCCGGATTCCGGCGATAGCCAGTTCTTCATCTGCTTCGACGATGCCCGCTTCCTCGACAACCAGTACACGGTGTGGGGCAAGGTCACCGAGGGCATGGAGAACGTCGACAAGATCAAGCGTGGCGAGCCCGTGCAGAACCCCGACAAGATCGTCAAGGCGCGGATGGCGGCTGACGCGGCGTAGGCGTTCAACCCTCATGGTGAGGAGGCGCGTAGCGCCGTCTCGAACCATGAAGGCCGAGCTGCAGCAGCGGGGCCTTCATCCGTCGAGACGCGCGTTCCGCACCCCTCAGGATGAGGAGTGACTGTGCGGCCCTGAGTCCGAGATGCGCACCGACCTCTTCGATTTCGACCTGCCCGCCGAGCGCATCGCATTGCGCCCGGCGAGCCCGCGCGACTCCGCGAAGATGCTGGTCGTCGATCGCGGCACGCTGCGCGACCAAATCATCACCGACCTGCCGCAATGGCTGAAGCCGGGCGACCAGCTCGTCGTCAACGACACCAAGGTGATCGCGGCGCAATTAAAAGGCCGTCGCATCGGCCGCGAGACCGAGCCGAAGATCGAGGCAACGCTGATCAAGCGCCTCGACGGCTCGCGCTGGCAGGCGTTGGTGAAGCCTGCCAAGAAACTCATCGCCGGCGACCGCATCCGCTTCGGCAATGAGGGCAAGGTCTGCCTGCTCGGCCATCTCGACGCCGAGGTCGAGGCGAAGGGCGGGGAAGGCGAGGTGACGCTGTCATTTTCGTTTCACGGCCCGACGCTGGATCAAGCCATCGCCGATCTCGGCAGCCCGCCGCTGCCGCCCTACATCGCCTCGAAACGCACGCCTGATGATCAGGATCTCGCCGACTACCAGACCATGTTCGCTGTGAACGAAGGCGCCGTTGCCGCGCCGACAGCAGGCCTGCATTTCACCCCGGCGCTGGAGCAGGCGATGCACGCGCGCGGCGTCGGCATCAATCGCGTCACGCTGCATGTCGGGGCAGGGACCTTCCTGCCAGTGAAGGTGGACGACACCGAAGGCCACAAGATGCATGCCGAGTGGGGCACGCTGTCGGCCGAAACGGCGGAGCGGCTCAACACTGCGCGCAAGAACGGCGGCCGTATCATCGCGGTTGGCACCACGTCGTTGCGCCTGCTCGAAAGCGCAGCCAGCGAGGACGGCACCATTGAGCCGTTCGCCGCCGAGACGTCGATCTTCATCACCCCCGGCTATCGCTTCCGCGCCGTCGATGTTCTGCTGACCAATTTCCATTTGCCGAAGTCGACACTGTTCATGCTGGTGTCGGCGTTCTCCGGGCTGGAGGCGATGCAGCAGGCCTATGCACACGCGATCGCGACCGGCTACCGGTTCTATTCGTACGGGGATGCCTGTTTGCTGTTTCCGGCGCGGGAGTGACGCGGGCGGCGTTCTCGTGCTATATTGCTCATACGTTTTGCATGGAGCGAGTGGCCGATGAACATCCGTTCCGCGAAAGTAGATGAGCTTGCCCAGCGCCTCGCCCGCCTGACGGGGGAAGATATCGAGACGGCGCTCGAACGCGCCATCGAGGAGCGCTTGTCTCGCGTGGCATCGCCGGCGGTCGATAGGAGGGCCGCCCTGACGTCGTTCTTCGAGCGAACCGCTGGCTTGCCCGTTCTCGATTCTCGGCCTGCAGACGAAATCCTCGGCTATGACCGTTTCGGGCTGCCGTCCTGATGGTGCTGGATACGTCTGCGATCGTCGCGACCGTCACCAACGAGCCAGATGGGCAGCGCTATCGGAAAGCCATGCTGGATGCTGCCAGCCTGTCGATGTCAGCAGTAGCAATCCTGGAAACCAAGATCGTTCTCTCTGCTCGCTTCGGAGCATCGGCCGTGAAGTTCTTCGACGAATTGCTGGAGATTGCCGGGATTGTCGTAGTGCCGTTCGACGCAGACATGGCGAAAGGCGCGTTCGAGGCATTTCAACGCTTCGGCAAGGGTCGGGGGACATCCGGCGCAGCTCAACATCGTCGATTGTGCGGTCTACGCTTGGCGAAAGCGCGTTCGCAACCGCTGCTCTTCAAGGGAGCCCACTTTGCTAAGACAGACATTCTCCCGGCGTTGACCTGACCGCGCTGTTTGCCATTGTAGGGTGGGCAAAGCGAAGCGTGCCGACCAACTTTCTTGATGCGAAGTGGTGGGCACGGCGCTTGCGCGCCTTTGCCCACCTTACGCATCTTCCGTTACGCCATCATCCGCTGCGGCAGGAGCTCCGCGATCTGCACCGCGTTGAGTGCAGCGCCCTTGAGCAGCTGGTCCGCCGCCACGAACATCGAGATCGAAAGTCCGGAGGGGTCGCTGAGGTCCTTGCGGATGCGGCCGACCAAGACGTCGTCCTGGCCCGAGGCATCGATCGGCATCGGGAAGTAGTTCCTGGCACGGTCGTCGACGACCTTGACGCCGGGCGCTCGTGCCATGATGGCGCGGACCTGGTCCTCGCTGATCGGCTTCTCGCATTCGAAGGTGATGGCCTCGCAATGAGCCCGCAGCACCGGCACGCGCACGCAGGTGACGCCGATCGCGATCTTGTCGTCCTCGAAGATCTTGCGGGTTTCGTTGATGACCTTGGTCTCTTCGTCGTTGTAGCCGGTGTCAGGGTCGATCGCGGTGTTGTGGCTGAAGAGGTTGAAAGCGTAGGGATGCGGCATCACCTTCGGCGTATAAACCTGCCCGTTGAGATTGGCGCGGGTGGACTCGACCAGCTCGTCCATGGCGGCAGCGCCGGCGCCGGAGGCCGCCTGGTAGGTCGAGATGATCACGCGCTTGATGCGGTTGCTCTGGTGGATCGGCCACAGCGGCACCAGCGCCGTGATGGCGGCGCAGTTCGGGTTGGCGATGATGCCCTTGTGGTCGCGGATGCGGTTCGCGTTGATCTCGGGGATCACCAGCGGCACGTTCGGGTCCATGCGGAAGGCGGAGGAGTTGTCGACGACGACGGCGCCGGCCTTGACCGCGATCGGCGCGAACTTCTTGGAGATGCTGCCGCCGGCGGAGAACAGGGCGATGTCAACGCCCTCGAAGGCGCGTTCGGTCAGCTCCTCGATGATGACGTCTTGCCCACGGAACGACACCGTCTTGCCGGCCGAGCGGGCGCTCGCCAGCGCCTTGAGCTTGCCGACGCGAAAGCCGCGCTTGTCCATGGTGGCGATGAATTCGGCGCCCACCGCACCGGTGACGCCGACAATCGCGACGACGGGATCGTTACTCACTTTGTCCTCCATTGAATTGCGATCTAAACAACAAAAAAGCCCCGGACCATCATGGGCGGGGCTTCGGTAGAGTGGATTGCGTTCTAGTCGACGACTACACGCGCACGCCTCCCCGGGCCCCGAAGGCCGTGGTGGTTTTAGTCGTGCGTTTGGTGGTCGCGAACATGGCGGGAGCTTATGCGGGAGAGTCCTGCCCCCGTCAATGGCTTTTCGGCGGGATTGGGGCTGCCGCTATTTGGTCCGGGCGCCCGGCGGTTCGAGGATGACCTCCTTGAGGTTGTCGCCACTGATGACGACGATCGCGAAATTCAGCCGGCCGCGTTCGCGCACCAGTCCGCCGCTGATGGCTTTGCCGGAGGCCGCGCGCTCGGCGACGTGGACGGCATCCGCAAGTCGGTGCTTGATGGCACCGAGCGCTGCGAGATTGCTGCGATCGTCGAGGTCGAGCTCGGCGAGAGGGAGGGCGGCTTCCCCGCCGACGAGCTCGCCGGTCGCGGCATTGATGGTGTGGCGCCAGATCCGGTCGTTGTGCAGGGTCTTCACCCGGTAGACCGGCACGCCGGAGGCTCCGTCGAAACTCACATCCGCCGTGGTGGCACCGACGTGGCGGGCTTCCGCGATCGCCATGGCCTGGTTGATCGAGATCGACGAGCTGCGGAAGCGCTCGATCTCGCGGCTGACCGCTTGGCGGTCGGCCTCGGCGTCACCATCTGTGTCGCTGTGAAGGGTGGTCGGCGTGCCCGTGCTCACGATCGCCCGCGCCGGCGCTGCGAGGAGGAGTGCGGACAGGGCGATCGCGAGCAGTCCCGAGATCCGTCGTTTGGCCGTCGTCATGCTCGAACCCTCGGCCAGCGAGTATGCCGGATGATCGTCAAGAATTTGCGGCCGACCTTGGGCATCGGTCGGCCGCTGAGCGTCGCGACGGGCTGTACCGCCGGGACGATCGAAGCGGTGCGGACCTCTTGGGGCTGGTGAAAAAGCGATCCGCATCGCCCTATAATTAAACCATACCGTATCGTTTTGTTTCGGTCAACGGCGCAGCCGCGAGATCTCCCGGAAAGTTCGCAAGCTCACGGAATTGTCAGCGCGATGGGCGCCGCCGCTGGGTGCCCTTGGCGGCACTCTGGCTGCCGTCCGCTGATCCCAGCGCGCCTGCCAGGAACAGCTTGATCGCAGCGCGCATGCGCTTTTCCGCGGCCTTCATTTCCGGCGGCGTTCCAAACGTCGCCAGACGATGGTTATGACCGACGACGACGTCGAGAAACACTTCCGCCGCGATGGTGGTGTCGTCGACGTCGAGCGCGCCTTGCGCCACCAGATGGTCGAAGAAGCGTGCCGTGGTGGCGACGGCCTTGAGCCAGCCTTCCTCCTTGCCGAGCTTGGCGATGTCGGGAAAGTTGATGGCCTGCGACGTCATCATGCGGCTGAAGGCGACGGCATCGGGTCCGCAGGTGAATGTCAGCATCTCGCGCCCGATCTCGACCAGCCGTTGCTCAACCGAGATATCCGAGGCGCTGCCGAGCTGCGTCTCGGCGGCCGCGGACAGCGGTGCCAGCCATCGCGCGATCTCGCGTCTCAGCACGGCTGCAAACAGGCCGCGCTTGTCGCCGTAACGGGCATAGACGGTGGGCTTGCTCACTCGCGCGGCTTCCGCGACCGCATCGAGCGAGGTCGCATCAAAGCCGCGATCCAGGAACAGGCGGGTGGCGACCTCGATCAGCCGCTGATCGCGCTCGATCGCGGCGCTTTTCGTCGGCCGGCCGCCGCGCGATTTCGGCACCTCGCGCCGCGGCGCCGCCGGTCTTGTCCTGGTCGCAGTCAATCCCATGCCCAATGATTCCTGCGCGGTCGTGACATCAGTCATTGCTCTATAACGCGCGGCAACGAGTGCGTCATGGCTAATCTGGCCGAATGACCGCATCGTCAACCGTCTCGGCACGGCCCCGTTCCTCACCGAGCGCTCACGGAAGCGTCGAAGTCCAGGCCTCGCCCGAAGCCGCCTTCTCATATCCGTACTGATACAGCGCCCGCATATAAGCGGTGTCGAACCCTTCCGAGGGGGCGGCCGGATAATCGCGCGCAATATAGGAGAGATGGAAGCCCAGGCGGTTGCGCTTCGCAAAATCATAAGTCGAGAAGATGATCGAGCGGGTCTGCGACTGGGTGATCGACGACAGGCTGCGGGAGGCAACGTCGATGGTGCTGTTGGAGACGAGCTCGAAATTGCGTTCGATCTTCTTGTTGACGAGGATGTAGATGTCCAGCTTCGCAGGGCCGGGAAGGCGACTGCCCTGGAAAAGCAAGGCTTCCGGCAGCGTCAGCACCGGGGCCGTCACGCCGCCGTCGACATGCATCTCCTGAAATCTGCGGCCCTCGCCTTCGGCGTCGATCATGATCGGCGGAAACACCAGCGGGATGCTGGCGGAGGCCGCCATCACGTCGCGAAACAGCTTGAGCGCCTCGGACGTGCCGACCTCGGCGATCTTGCCCATGTCCCAGATCGCGGTGCGCTGGGTGTCGAGATCGGTCGTCACCACCAGCAGCCTTCGGCCCTTGGCGTTTTCACGAGCGACTTGCGCCATGATTTCGGGGCCGACATAGCGGGCGACGAGCTCGCGCAGCCGCGTGTTGCCGAACAGGCCGGACCCGAACAGCACGCGCATGATGCTAGGATCACTCAACAGGCTCTCCGCGACACCGCTGGTGTAGACCTCCTTCAACGTGTCGTCATATCGCGAGCCGAGAAACGCAAAGGGCGCAATCAGGCCGCCGGTGCTCACGCCCGAGACCACCGAGAAGGTGGGACGGGTTTTGGCCGCGGTCCAGCCGTTGAGCACACCGACGCCGTAGGCGCCATCTGCGCCGCCGCCTGACAGCGCCAGGTAGGACTTCGTCGCGGTGCTGGTGTCCTTCTCGAAATTGAATTTCGTGATGGGTTCGTCGGCGTAGCGCCGCAGGCCATCGATATCGAGCACGCGCGATGTGCTGGCTTCGGTGGCCGTATAGGGCGTGCGGGGCAGGGAGGTGCAGGCGCCGAGCGCCAAGCTGCACATCAGGACCAGCAATCCGAACAGGCGGGCGCCGGTCCACCTCGTCCAGCCATGCGAACGGCCGGCTGGGTCAGTCGAACTTGAAGGGAGGGGCATTGCGGTGGCTGGCGATCACGCATCTACCGCCGCCGGCAACATCGCCGCGGCATCTCGTCCCAGCCCAAGGTAAAACTACACTGTATCGTTTTGTTTAACAAGCGTCGCAGGCGCACAATTCCGTGTCCCCCAATATTTGCACCCATTGTCCCAGTCTGATGCATAAGCCGGCCGAGGCATCGCCCGAGCGGGTTGATCGGCCTGCTCCGACACGCAATAAGCACCGTCATGAATCGTCCTGACACCGGTCTGCCCAATCATTTCGAACTGCTCGCCACCGATGGCGCCGCGCGCACCGGGCGCCTGACCACGCCGCACGGCGTGGTGCGCACGCCCGCCTTCATGCCGGTCGGTACCGCCGGCGCGATGAAGGGCATGCACTGGCGCGAGGTGCGTGAGGCCGGTGCCGACATCGTGCTCGGCAACACCTATCATCTGATGCTGCGTCCCGGCGCCCAGCGGATCGCGGCGCTTGGCGGCTTGCAGACATTCACCGGCTGGAACGGGCCGATGCTGACGGATTCCGGCGGCTTCCAGGTGATGTCGCTGGCGGATCTGCGCAAGGTCAGCGAGCAGGCCGTGACCTTCCGTTCGCATATCGACGGCGCCAAGGTCGAGCTGTCGCCGGAGCGCTCGATCGAGGTGCAGCGTTTGCTCGGCTCCGATATCGCTATGCAGATGGACGAATGCGTGCGACTGCCCGCCGAGCGCGCCGACATCGACCGCGCGATGAAATTGTCGCTGCGCTGGGCCGAGCGAAGCAAGCGCGCCTTCGAGAGCGCGCCCGACGGCTACATGCTGTTCGGCATCGTGCAGGGCGGCGACATACCCCAGCTTCGCCATGCCAGCGCGCAAGGCCTCATCGAGATCGGTTTCCATGGTTATGCCATTGGCGGCCTCGCCGTCGGTGAGCCGCAGGCGGTGATGCTGGCGATCATCGACGAGACAGCGCCGCTGCTGCCGAGAGAGCGGCCGCGCTACCTGATGGGCGTCGGCACACCCGACGACATCCTCGAGGCGGTCAAGCGCGGCATCGACATGTTCGACTGCGTGATGCCGACGCGCAATGGCCGGCATGGCGTTGCCTTCACACGCTTCGGCCAGGTGAATTTGCGCAACGCGCGCCACGCCGACGATCCCCGTCCGCTCGACGAAGAGAGCTCCTGGCCGTCGGCGCGCAGCTACGCGCGCGCCTATTTGCACCATCTCGTCAAGGCGGGCGAGACGCTGGGTGCGATGCTGCTGTCCGAGATCAATATCGCTTATTACCAGTTCCTGATGCAGGGCATCAGGGACGCGATCGCACAGGGAACGTTCGAGGAGTTCTATCGGCGTACGCGCGAAGACTGGGGGAGGGGCGACATCGCCCCGCGCTAGGTCAAGTGCAAAACGTCAGTTGCAGACGAGGCGCTGCTTGACGGAGTGCTTGGTCACGAAGCCGTAGCCGCAATTGTCGCAGGTCCAGAGATAGCTGATCACGTGTTCCGACAAATACGCAGAACCTTCGGCGGCGATCATGGAGTCGGCGCAGACGGGACAGGCCGGCAACTCACTGCAACGCGGAGCGCGGTTCGGTGCGACGGTCGACAACACTTCAGCGACTGCTGACATCGTGGTGACCTCCCAGCTTGAGACCTAAGTCTAACATAAGCAGAATCAGTTGACGAGGTCGCAACACAAATGCGTTGGTTTTCTGATAATTATTGCTCACGCGATTTTGCGATGCAGCGTATTTAACATGTAACGCAATCTCGCTTGCGTGTCGCCGCAGGCTGTCTAGAAGCACAATCGTCGCCACAGGGAGTTCATCATGGACGCATCGTCCACCACGGGTGCAGCGCACCAACCCGGCCGCGGCCGGATCTATGACTCGATCGTCGATGCTTTTGGCGACACGCCGATCGTGCGCTTGCGCCGGCTGCCGGGCATGCATGGCGTGAACGCGACCATTTTGGCAAAGCTTGAATATTTCAATCCCGCCGCAAGCGTGAAGGATCGCATCGGCGCGGCCATGATCATCGCCATGGAGAAGGCCGGAATCGTCAAGCCCGACACCGTGCTGATCGAACCGACCTCCGGCAATACCGGCATCGCGCTGGCCTTCGTCGCGGCGTCGCGCGGCTATAGGCTCAAGCTGGTCATGCCGGAGTCGATGTCGATCGAACGCCGCAAGATGCTGGCCTTTCTCGGCGCGGAGCTGGTGCTGACACCGGCCGCGCAAGGCATGAAGGGCGCGATCGCGACGGCCGAAGAGCTGTTGAAGACGACGCCGAATTCGGTGATGCCGCAGCAGTTCAAGAATCTCGCCAATCCCGAGGTGCACCGCCGCACCACCGCGGAGGAGATCTGGAATGACACCGCCGGCAACATCGACTTCTTCGTCGCCGGCGTCGGCACCGGGGGCACCATCACCGGCGTCGGCCAGGTGCTGAAGCCGCGCAAGCCCTCGCTGCGCGTGGTTGCGGTCGAGCCGGAGGAGAGCCCGGTGCTGTCGGGTGGCCAGCACACGCCGCACAAGATCCAGGGCATCGGTGCGGGCTTCGTCCCTGACATTCTCGATCGCTCGGTGATCGACGAGATCGTCAAGGTCAACTCGACGACGGCGATCGAGACCTCGCGGGCACTGGCGCGGCATGAGGGCATTCCGGGCGGCATCTCCTCGGGCGCCGCGATTGCCGCGGCCGTCGAGATCGGCAAGCGACCCGAAGCTGCGGGAAAGACCATCCTGGCTATAGTGCCGTCCTTCTCCGAGCGGTATCTTTCGACGGCTCTGTTTGAGGGAATCTAGGACATGGCGGATCAACCACCGAGGCGGCCGCGGACGTTGGGCGACGCCAGGACGGAGGCCGAGGCGGCGTTCAAGAAGGTGACGGCGAAGGTCGCTGCGGCGCCGCCAAAGCAGAACGTGGCGCCGGGGGTCAAGGAGCAGGTCACGCTGCGGATCGACCAGGACGTGCTGGAGCATTTCCAGTCCGGCGGGCCCGGCTGGCAGGACCGCATCAACGAGGCGCTGCGAAAGGCCGCCGGGAAGTAGACGCCAAAGCTTTGGTTATTCGTAACGAAAAAGCCCGGCGCGAGCCGGGCTTTTGTATCTGCGATTGGCCTCGCCTCAGCGGCGGAACATGCCGCCCATCATGCCGCCGACGACACCGCCGACGAAGGCTGCGCCGGCAGGATCGCCGCCGCTGCTGCGATGGGGAGCAGGTGCGGGCGCGCTGCTGGCCGCGGGGGCGGCGGCCCGGCGGGCTGCCTTCTGGCTGTTGTCGCTCGCGGTCGGCGGGCCGGCCACGACTTCCGAAAGCAGAGCCTTGTGCTGGAGCTTGTTCAGGTAGCCAGACGCGGGATAGCCGCGCGCCGCCTGCCAGCGCTTGAGCACCGACCGGGTCTCGTCGCCGAAGACGCCTGTCTGTTTGTTGTCGAAGCCGAGCCCGCCCAGGCGACGCTGAACGTCGCGGCGCTGGTTCTTGTCGAGGCCGATTTGGTCCTCGGTAAGCTGGGTGGCCTCTTCGGTGAAGGTCGCGGGATCGACGCCAGCGGTGAGGGTGCGCGTCGCGGTCGAGGGGCCGCTCTTGATGGCCGCGAGGCGTGCCAGCGCAAGCGCCTTGAACTGACCGTTCGGGTAGGCGGAGAGGTAAGCGTTGAGCTCTTCCGACTTATTGCTCTCCTTGACCGAACGCCAGTATTCGAGCTCGACACCGTCCGAGCTGCCGCCCGTCGCCATTGGCACGCTGCCAGCAGCCGTCGGTGCCGCATTGGCGACCTGCGTCGTCGGAGCCTGGTTGAGATAGACCGCGCCGGTCAAATTGGTGTGGCCCCAGGGCAGCTGCCCCTTGTGGGTCTCCTCGTTGACCTGGGCGCGGACCGACGTCATCGCCTGCTGGATCTCGACACCAGGCTTGGTGATGTTGTCGATGAGCGCACGGGTGAACGGGCTGTTGTTGCCCTCTTGGCCGTCGAGCGCGGTCTGGCCCGGGCCGGTGGCGAACGCGATCAGCGTGCCTTCGCCGGATTTCATCTCGGCAAGACCGCTCTGCACGTTGACGCTGCGGGTCGCGGAGTTCGATTTGATCTTGGCGGCGAACGGATTGTCGCGGCAGGCGTCAAGGAACACCAGCTTGACCTTGGCGTCGCCCATGGTCTGCTCGAGCGTCAGATCGATGTTGATGGCGGCACCGAGCTTGACGTCCATCTCCGACTTGATGTCGGCGTCGACAGGCAGAAGATAATTGGAGCCGCCGACCGCGATGCCGTGACCGGCATAATAGAACACTGCGACGTCGGAGCCCTGCGCCTTGCGGCCGAAGTCCAGCAGCTTCTCCGTCATCTGGTCGCGCGAGAGGTTCGAACCTTCGATCACCTCGAAGCCGACATTGCGCAGCGTTGCCGCCATCGCCTTGGCGTCGATCGGCGGGTTCGGCAATTGTGCGACGTTCTTGTAGGTGCCGTTGCCGACGACGAAAGCAACGCGGCGGTCGGCCTTCGCGGCACTGACCGACAGTGCCATGCACATCAGCGACGCGAGGAGGGTGAGAGTGCGCATCTGGAATCCCCAACAGAATCGAAATTGCAGGCAGCAACGAATTGGCACGAACTTACATGAAGTGCCCGCCTCGGCGCCACCAAAACGGCAGTTCGTCGCGTTCAACCCGCTGCTGTGTGGCAGAATGTGCACGATGGAATACCCTTCCAACGTGATCCAAATCACACGGCCACTTGGTTTTGTCGCGCGAGGCGGCGCGAGGTTCAGCGCGCGGGAGCAGGATCTGCCGGAGCTGGCTTTAGATTCAGGAGATTGCCGAACAGGATCAGCGCGGCGCCGACCACCGTCCAGGTGTCAAGCCGCTCCGAATACAGCAGCCAGCCAGCGGTCGCGGTCAATGGAACTCGCAGGAAGTCCATGGGAACAACGATGGTCGCATCCGCATAGCGCATCGCGCTGGCGAGGCAGTAGTGCGAAAACGTGCCGCAGACGCCGATCACGCCGACCCACGCCCAGACGTAGGCGGAGGGCCACGTCCAGACGAACAGCGTCGGAATGAAGCCTGCGACCGATTGCACCACCAGCATCCAGAACAGGATCGACAGCGCGCTTTCGGTGCGGGTCAGCGATTTGACGAGCACCATGGACACGCCAAAGCCCATGGCGGCGCCGAGTGCGATGAGTTGACCGGGATTGATCTCGCCGGTGGCGGGTCGGACGATGACGATCACACCGAAAAGGCCAAGCGCGATGGCGGCGATCTTCCACGGCGTCATGCGCTCGGAGAGAAGGCTCGCTGCGAGCAGCGCCGTCCAGATTGGCATGGTGAACTCGATTGCCACCACCTGGCCGATCGGGATCAGCGTCAGCGCGAAGAACCAGCCGAGCTGCGCAACATAGTGCACCAAATTGCGCCCGATGTGCTGCGGCAGGCGCGACGTCCTGAGCACTTTGAAGCCGCCGGCCCGATAGATGAACGGCGAAAGCAACAGGAATCCTAGCAGAGAACGCACTTCCATGATCTGAAATACATTCAGCTCGCGCGTGGTCTCGCGTCCGGCGACCGCCATGACCAGCATCAGCGACAGCCAGCCGGCCATCCACAGGGCAGCCATCGTTTTGGACGGTGTCGTGTTCATCGGCGCGGGTGTGAGAGGCGAGGTCTTGAGGGAAGGCCGGTATCGGCGACATCCTCGCCGTTTGCAACGGTCAAATCTGCCGGTGCAGCGATGCAGGGCGCCGTGCTAAGGCATCAGTGAACAACGAGAACAATCGGGAGATCTTCGCTCATGCACATCTTGCAGCCGGCCGAGTGGAAAAAACCGCGCGGCTTTTCCCATGGTGTCGTGGTCGAGGGGCCGGGCCGCTGGGTGGTGCTGGCCGGGCAGACGGGCGGCGACGAGACCGGCAATTACGCGCCTGACATGGCAGCGCAGGTCGGGACCGCGCTGAAGCGGATCATCAAGCTCCTGGGCGAGGCCGGCGCCAGCCCCGAGCATATCGTCCGCCTGACCTGGTACCTGACCAGCCGCAGCGAATATGAGGCAGCCGGGGCCGGCATCGGCGCGGCCTGGAAGGAAACGCTGGGGCGCAATTTCCCGCCCTCGACCTTGCTCTACATCGGCGGCCTCGTGGATGACCGGGCCAAGGTCGAGATCGAGGTCACGGCGTTCGTGCCGGGCACATAAAAATCGACCCGGCGAGATCGCCGGGTCGATTGTCAATCTACTCGTATCGGCTTAGCGCGACAGCGAGATGTTGGCGCCGCGGAACTGGCTGTCGGCGCGCATCGTGACGTTCTGCTTGTTGCCGGACGTCTTCAGCGAAATGTTGGCGTTGAAGCCGGCAGTGGAGGCGAGCAGCTCATAGTTTCCGCCGGCCCCGCGACCCGAAAGGGAGCCGCTGATATTACGGCTGGCCTCGGACCAGCTGCCCGCGATGGCGCTGCCTTCAGCCTTGACGTTGGCGCCGAGGTTGAACTTGTAGGCGTCGCTGGCGCAGGTCAGAGACAACTCCATGGTCGGTCCGATCGGAGCGTATTTCGCCCGGCAGCGGATCCGTTCGGTCGAGCCGTCATCCAGGGTGACCGTGCCTGAGCCGCTCCAGCTGCCGGCCAGCGGGGCGAACGGGCCGGACTGGGCCTTGCTCTCGGAGTTTGCAATTCCGGCGGCAAACATAACGGCGGCCGCGATCAGCAGCCGCCGGCCCACACCGCTCGTCACGATTTTTCTATTGGCGCGATGCTTCCCACCGCCCGCTGCACGGTATGCCTGCAGATGCTCCATTCCACTTCCCCGATCCGGCGTTGCCGCTGAGTTGACCGTTGGCATATGCACCATTGATCGAAACTTTCACAAGTCCCCCGCTGCCGATGGTGCCGGAAACGTTAGCGCCGGGCGCGGTGATCTTGCCGTCGGCAACCGTCAGCAAGGAGCTCGCGGTCGGCTCGCAGGTGCCGCTCTTGGTGACGATGGTGACGTGCCAGTTGCCGTCATAGGGGGTTTGGGCAAAGGCGGGCGCGGCGAGGGTGGTAACTGAGGCGGCACAGAACGCCGCAATGCGAGCAAAACGCATAAAATCCGTCCTTGAATTTGTCTGATATGCTGACCCTTATTCGGGCCAAATGTGACGGAAATTTGGTGCAGTGCCAAATCGAAAATTGTTCCTGTGGGAACAATGGTTTATTTGGGTTTCAAGCTGGGATTCTTGAAGCAAAATCAATGCCCCGTTACGTTAAGAGTAAACGTCAGGAGATCGACTCAGGATAAAGGGCCTCAGGAAAGACTTGGCGCTGAAGTCGCGAACTGCTCGTCTTGAGTCTTGGACGGCAGCGCCTTGTGGACCTTGGCATAGTCGATCACGTCGGCCAGCAATTTGAGCCCGAGCGGGGCGAGCGCGCGCTCCCACAGTTCCCGCGCCGTCTCGCCCTTCTTGACGAAGCACCACTCCTGGGCCGCAATGGCGCCAGCGTCCATGCGGTCGGCGAGGTGATAGATCGTGCCGCCGGCGATCGGATCGCCTTCCTTGATGGTCCATTCCACGGCCGCCTTGCCGCGGTGACGCGGCAGCAGCGAGGGATGATAGCCGATACCGCCCAGCTTCGCTGCCTCAAGCGCGTCCTTGCCGATCCGGGCGTGGCTGTGCGCGGTGACGATCAGATCGGTGTCGGGGGCGATCTCGGAGGCCACCACCAGTTTGGGATTGGCCTGGACCACGACGTCGATGCCCGCCGCCTTGGCTGTTGCGGCGAGACGATCCTCGGCGTCGGCCACCACGACGCGCACGATCGAGACACCATGCTCCCGGAGCATGTTCAGGGTGGTCACGCCGAAATGGCGGGAGCCGACAAGAGTAATGCGCATGGGTGTCCGATCCGTCTCGCAACTGCGTCATCTCCCGATAACACGTCCGGACGTCCTGTCACCACCCGCGCTGGGTTTGCGCCGGTTATCAACAACGCGCCGGGCGAGGCTGCGCGATGAATTCCGCGATTGCGGTGTCGGCCGGTCCGGTGCTTCCATGCGCATGGCATCGGCTCGGAGTGAACGCATGCGGAGCGCGTGGTTTGTCCTTCTCGCGGCCTTGGTTGCAACCACTTCGGCGCGCGCTGGCGGACCGCCCTATCCCGTGGTTCCGCCCGAGGTCGGGGTGGCGCCCTTCATCGGCCCGACCTGGGACACCTATCGCTGCGCGGAAGGGCCGGTCACCAATTTTTATCACGGCGCCTATTACGGCCAGGAGCCGCCGGCGCTCTATCGCGGCTACGCGTACCGGCCGCATTACCGCTACAGCGCCTACCGCAGGCTGCCGCGCAAATATTTCTGCGGCACAGACTAGCGTTGCCGCGCCGCCACGGTGGTGCGGCGAGTGCCGACGGCCGGTTCCTGTGTTTCGTTTTTAACAGAGAGACCCAGGATTTGCCGTTAGAACGTGGACCGACCGGGGCTGGCGACATTTCAACCCGCATCCGTTTTCGAACCCGGATTTGGCCGCTGGCGTGATCGCCAGCGGCTTTTTCATGCTCGGCCATCACGAAATCATCTGACGGTAACGTGATCTCAACCAGCTTGGCGTATCGACGAATCCGTCGCGGATTTGTATTGCGTACCGCGACACCGAGATTGTCGCGCCGGCGCGGGTGCGCCGTGCGGGCTTTTTCGCCGGGACCTATTTCATGCCGAGCGCGATTGAGCAGATCGTCGACGTCTATGTCCGGCTGAAGAACCGGCGCGGCCTCGACGAGCTGATGATGCACAGGCAACGGCTTGCAGTCGATCTGAAGAGCAGGTCCGGCTACGACTTCAGCCTGCCGATCGGCCAGATCGACGAGGAGATCGCGATCATCGAAGCCGGCCTCAGCCGGCTCAAGTCGGGCGATATCGCCGCGACGGACGACGGACGGCCAGTTTGACGTTCAGTCGCGCCGGCCACCGTCGATGACGGTGAACAACGGTCGCGCCTGGGTCGGCTCGACCAGCAATTCCTCCACCAGCGCGGCCGCCGCATCGACATATTTGCGCGTCGGCTTGTCGAGGGGACGCGTGGCCTCGTCGTCGAGCGCGACCTTGGCGGCCTCGACCAGCTTGCGCATTCGCGCCGCGTGGTCATCGCCCGCCGTCAGCGTCGCGCGGGCCAGCGAGCGCAGCACGAACAGCTCGCCCTCGAGGCGGAGCAGACGGTCGTTCAGCCTGGAGAGGACGGCGTTGAGGTCGGCCATGGCGCGCGTTCGCTGCGGAAGATGCATCCTGCTCTAGCGGCGATCGGTGAACGGAGTCCAAACGGCATCGGCGCAATTGCGGCGATCTCCCTCAAGTCTCGCTCCGCGCCAGATAGTCGCGTGCGAAGGCGAGATACCAGTCGAGACAGGCGGGATTGGCCATCGCCTCGCGGTTGATGACCTTCTCGACGGGCTGGCCGAGCAGCAGCTTCTTGATCGGCAGCTCCTGCTTCTTGCCCGAGAGCGTGCGGGGAATTTCGGCGACCGCAAAAATCTCGTTGGGCAGGAATCGGCGCGAGAGGCCGGCCTCGATCGCCTTGTTGATCTTCGCCTGCATCGCGCCGTCGAAGGCGACGCCTTCGCGCAGCACCACGAACAGGGGCATGTAGCTGTCACGGCCGAGATATTCGAGATCGACGACGAGGGAATCCAGCACCTCCGGCAAGGCCTCGATCGCGGAATAGAGTTCGCTCGTGCCCATGCGCAGGCCATGCCGGTTGATGGTGGCATCGCTGCGGCCATAGATGATGCAGGAGCCGTCCGGGTCGACCTTGAGCCAGTCGCCATGCCGCCACACCGGCCCACGGCCGGTGCCGTCGAAATTGTCCGGATAGGTCTCGAAATAGCTCGCGCGATAGCGCGCACCGCCCTTGTCGTTCCAGAAATAGAGCGGCATCGACGGCATCGGCTCGGTGCAGACGAGCTCGCCGACCTCGCCGATGACGGCGCGGCCCTGTTCGTCAAAGGCTTCCACGGCAGCACCCAGCAGACGGCACTGCATCGCGCCCGGCGTCTGCGGCAGTTCGCGATTGCCGCCAATGAACGCGCCGGCGAAATCGGTGCCGCCGGAGATGTTGGCCCACCAGATATCGGCCTGCGCCTTGCTGCCGTTGGTCTTCGACAGGCCAGCGAAGCGGTTGTTGAACCAGGCTTGGGTGTCGGCGCTCAGCGGAGAGCCGGTCGAGCCGAGACATCGAAGCTGTGAGAGATCACCGGCGGCGACGAGGTCGACCTCGGCCTTGGCGCAGTTGGCGAAGAACGCGGCGCCCGCGCCGAAGAAGGTCGCTTTCGACTGCGCGACGAAGCGCCACAGCGTGGTCCAGTCTGGTTTGTCCTTGGCGCCGCCGGGGCTGCCGTCGAAGATGCAGCAGGTGGTGCCGCTGAGCAGGCCGCCGACCTGGCTGTTCCACATGATCCAGCCCGTCGAAGAGTACCAGTGATAGCGCTCGCCGAACGAGTTCTCGTGGTAGGAGCAGCCAAGATCGTTGTGCAGGCCGAGCAGCGCCAGCACCACGATGATGATACCGCCATGGCCGTGCACGATTGGCTTCGGCAGGCCGGTGGTACCGCTGGAATAGACGATCCAGAGCGGATGATCGAACGGCAGCCAGGCCGGCTCGAACGCGTCGATCTCCGCGCCGGTTGTTGCGCTAATTTCGGAGAGCAGGGCGTCGGCCGCTGCGGGCGCGGCGGCCTCGCTGTGCAGGATGACGTGCTCGACCGTCGGCAGCGACCGCCGCAGCTCGGCGAGGACGTCTTTGCGATCGTGCCGGCGGCCGGCATAGGTGACGGCGTCGCAGGCAATCAGTACTTTCGGTTCGATCTGCTTGAAGCGGTCGATCACGGCGGGCGCGGCCATGTCGGGCGCGCACAGGCTCCAGATCGCGCCGATGCTGGCGCTCGCCAGGAATGCGATGATGGTCTCGGGGATGTTGGGCAGATAGGCGGCGACGCGGTCGCCGGGCTTGATGCCTTTTTCTTTCAGATGCAGCGCGAGCGCAGCCGCCTTGCGCCGCAGCTCCGGCCAGCTCGTCTCGCAAAGCCTGCCGTCCTCGCCACAGCTGACGATTGCGGGCAGGCCGGCGGCGTCAGCCGCGTCCACGTGGCGGAACACCTGCCGGGCATAGTTGACCTGCGCGCCGGGAAACCAGAGCGCGCCGGGCATCTTGCGCTCGGTGATCACGGCGGCAAACGGCGTCGGCGATTGCAGATCGTAATAGTCCCAGATGGCGTGCCAGAACCCGTCGAGATCGCGCACCGACCATTGCCGCATCTCCTCGTAGCTGTCGAAGTTGAGGCCGCGCTTCTCGGCGAGCCAGGTGCGGTAAAGGGCGATCTGGGGAACGAAGGGTGAGGTCATTGCGTGTCGGCTTCAGTTGCGGGGCGGAGAGTTTAACCGTTGCCGCAGAGTAGCAGAAGCCGCAGTTCGGGCAGGGGGCGTTGACGGGAGTAGCTGGTCTGGGTCCGGTGGAAGCAGTCTACCCGCCGGCTCCGGCCCAACGCCTTCCGAACACGGGTGGCTTGGTTTTCACCGCTTCCCAGCCGAAGAAATGATGTTTGCCGGACCATGTGTGCACCACGCCGCTGCAGATGCTGCACTTGAAGGTGCCGGAATGCGCTTCGGCGTGCTCCTCCCTTGTCGCCGTGTAGTTCATGCTGCAACCCGCGCAGGTGAATTCTTCGATCGTCCAGATGGTATTGGCCATTGCACCGAAGTGGTTTGAGGGACCTCGATGGAAGCGTAGGTGCACGCCTTTGCATCGACGTAAACCGGTCGGCCGAAATCCGGTTAATCACCGTTAGCCAAGCCGGCATCACGTCGCGCACCTTGCCGGCGCTCGCCCACGGCGCCGCCGCAAGATCAATCGCCGGTCCGGATGCTTCGCATGTCCCGGTCGATGCACATCTGAACGCGCCTGATGGCGAGCAACGGCAGCCTGCCTTGCACGCGCCCGGTGCGGGCCCTGTCGCCGACGGCATAGGCGTAGCGCCAATAGCCCGGTGCGCCGTTTGGCTTCAGCGAAAAGCGGATGCCGCGGTGAATTCCCGCGTGTGCGACGGGCTCTCTGGGGCGGCGTGCCATCGTCTCGGAATGCAGAATGGCCCGATGCGTTCCTAATCGCCGGCTCGTGCCGGCCCGGTCGTCTTGACGCCGGGTGCGCGGCTGGCAATAACGCGGGGCCGCGCAAGTGCCGGAACCCGCGTCAATGCCGCAAGGAAAGCCGTGCCCGTGAAAAGTCTGCGTCAGCTCCTGACGGGCGAGGACATCATCCAGCTCGTGATCCGCGTCGGCCTGCTCGGCCTGCTGATCATCTGGACCTTGCTGATCATCCGCCCCTTCGTGCCGATCCTTGCCTGGAGCGGCGTGCTCGCGGTCGCGTTCTACCCGGCCTTCAGCTGGGTCGCCAAGATCCTCGGCGGCCGGCCCAAGACCGCAGCGGCGATCCTGACCCTGATCACGCTCGGCATCGTCATCGGTCCTGCGACCTGGCTCGGTATCAGCGCAGTGGACGGAGTGCGCGAGCTGGCGCACCAGCTCGGCACCGGCGACCTCGCGCTTCAATCGGCGCCGGAGCAGCTCAAGTCGTGGCCGGTCGTTGGCCCCTGGTTATTCGACCTCTGGGAGCAGGCCTACAACAACATCCGCGCAGTGCTCCGCGAGGTGGCGCCGTATCTCCAGCCGCTGGCGGGACCGCTCTTGTCGCTCGCGGGCGATGCCGGCGTCGGCACGCTCCAGTTCCTGGTCTCGGTGTTCGTGGCCGGCTTCCTGTTTCCGCACGGGCCGCGGCTGGTTGCGGCCGGCCGCGGTTTCCTGTTTCGCATCGTGCCCGAACAGAGCGAGCATTTCCTGGGGCTCGCGGGCGCGACCATCCGCGCCGTGGCGCAAGGCGTGATCGGCGTCGCGATCGTGCAGGCATTGCTCGCCGGCATCGGCTTCAAGCTTGCCGCGGTGCCGAGCGCCGGCCTGCTCGCCTTCATTGTGCTGCTGCTCTCGATCGTGCAGATCGGCGCCTTCCTGGTGCTGCTGCCGGTGATCATCTGGATCTGGACCGCCAAGGACGTCACCACCGCGCTGCTGCTCACCGTGTTTCTCGTCCTCGTCGGTTTCCTCGACACCATGTTGAAGCCGCTGGTGATGGGGCGCGGCCTGACCACGCCGACCATCGTCATCTTCGTCGGCGTGATCGGTGGCACGCTCGCCCACGGCATCGTCGGCCTGTTCATCGGCCCGATCATCCTGTCGGTGGCCTGGGAGATGATGATGGCCTGGATCAGGACGGAGGACCGGGCAGAGGCGGGGGCAAGGGCGGGCACAGCGGCGGGCGAGGGCTGATCTGGCGCCTCGAACGGCGGGATCGGCCTGCCGGGTTTAATCAGATCTGACGGCCTTGGCCCGGGTGATCAAGATCCATCCGGAACTTGTCTATCCGACTAGACAAGTTACCATGGGCTCGATTCTATTTTCGATTACGGCGGACATGGCGAAGTCTTCCAAACTGGTTGCCGCCAAGCGCGGCAAGGTATTGTTGGTCAGACGCCGGTCGGACGGCCTGTGGATGTTTCCGGGCGGCCGCAAGCGCGCGCGCGAGTCCGACAAGGACTGCCTGCGGCGGGAGATCAAGGAAGAGCTGCCCAAGCTGAAGCTCGGCCGGATCAGCCTCTGGAAGGAAGTGACGGCCAGGAACAAGCGTTCCGGCCGCAAGATGAGCGACGCGATCTTCATCGCCAAGGGCGCCAAGGGCAGGCTCGCGATCGGCGACAAGCACGAGATCGACCGCGCCGTCTGGCAGAAGCCGCGCGGCATCCGCCTAACGCCGACCTCGCGCTATATCCGCGACCGCCTGTTTCCGCGGAAGCGCGGGTGAGCTAGGCCTCCTCGTCGTCCTCCGACGAGAGCTGTATCCGTCCGGTGTGGGCCCGCGAAAAATTGGCGCGCGGTTGCGGCGCGGACATTCTGGCCATTTCGGCTTCGCGCTGCTCCTTGCGAGCCTTGCGCGCGCGCTTCATGGCCTGCTTGACCTGAGGGTTCGGTGAATCCTCCGCGAAGAACAGCACCACCTCGCAGCTCGGACATTGCCTGGAATAGCCGTCCTGCAACCGTCCCGCGCGGTCGCGGAATACGGTCTTGCAGCGCGTGCACTGAATCTGGACGAAACTCATGCGCGGTCGATCGACAATGACTGATGAAAATGGATCGTCAGGTGATCCCAAATGTCTGAAGAAAGCTTGAACGCGTCGGCGACTTCAAGCCGCTCGATCAGGCGCTATTGCTTGGCCGCCATCGTGTCCAGGCAATGGTTGAGATAGACGGTGCGATCCCTGGGCAGCACCTTCTCGAGATCCGCCTTCAGCGCGCATTCGCGCTGCCGCATCTGCTCGGCCCGCCGCTTCTCGGCCGCCTCGCGATATTCGGGAGCAACCTTGTTGGGATCGACGAGAGCCTGCGAGCGGGCGGGAGCCGTCACGGCGAGTGCAATGGCGGTGATGATCATGAACTGTTTCAAATGAGCCTCCGTAAAAGGCTCATCCTAGCGCTCGGGCGGCGAGGGCTCAAACGGCAAGTTCGCCGAGACGCCCGGCAGCCCAGTTGATTCAACTACCTGAAGTTGGGACTCGTGACGTCCATCACTTCGGGACGTGGTCGATCTTGTGGCTGAGATGCCCGGTGTCGTGATCGCGCCGCAACTGGCTGAGCGATGTCTCGTTCAGCTGATGCAAGACCTCGCTGAGTTCAGTCGTATCCGGATAACCGGCAGCAAAACCCTTGCCGTAGATCTTGCGCAACGTACCGACCAGCGTGTTGCCGTGCTTCTTGCTGATCGCGCCATCCTTGTCGCGGTGGCGATGATCCAGGCCCGTGTCCTTCATGGCTTTCTCCCTGAGCGGCGTCTGCGCGCCTGGAGAGAGCGTGCTCCCAAACGAGTTGATTGGCAACGGCACGGCGCGCGGCAGTTGAGCCTCGTCAAGATGTGGAAAGATCGAAGGCCGTGTGAAGCAGTTCACAAGCGATGGTCGAGATCGCTGCTACGAAGGCCTCATTGCTTGACCAAATGATATTTTGAAAACGCCCCAGCGCTCCACCAGGCGCTGGGGTTTTCACGTCTATCACCGCAACGGCCAGACCGCGCGGCGCGCGATCGGTCGGGTGCTTTTCGAATGATGCCGAAGGCGGGCGACTACGCGGCTTGCTCCTCGAACGAGGTGTAGACCTGGCCACCCGGACCAATCACCTGAACGCCCCAGCATCCGTCGGCGATGAGCTCCTTGGCCTTCTTGAGGGCGGCGGCGAGTGACAGCCGCTTGAGGCTGACGATTCCTGCCGTGTCGAAACCGCTGATTTCAAACATGCCGCTCCTCCCTGTTTTGTCGAATCCTACACTTTTTGAGCGGGTTGTCTCGCGGCTTTTGGGACAGGGGCCCGGCGCACGAGCAGGCGATGGCCAAAATCGCCAAAACAACCCCATGCACAGTAGCTAAGTCCCGCTGGCGCAACGCTTTCTTTTTGGCACATGGCGGTCCTGCATCCGGCGGAGACGCCGGTTGACGCGTCGGGCAAAACAGGGGTAGTCTGCCAACTTCGGAAAATCCGCTTCGGACCAGGGCGGCTTCCCGGGATCGGGAGGAGCTCGCGCACCGGCCTGCCTGTCATGACCCTCGCACGACCCCGTAGTCGGCCGGGATGGCCGGGGTCTGCAGCAGGCCGCGGCCGCTAACGTGGAATTAAGCTGAAAAGCCCACAATTTTAGACAGTTGTAGATGGGTGCTGCGTAAGGGAGCTGTCGCGAGGACGTTCCGGCGACGGCTTCCTGTTGCTCGCTCATTTGGGGTCAATGCCATGACCGCGACTTTCGAAACGCAAGGCCTTGTCGAACAGCTCGACCCTGCAGCACTGGCTGCGGCCATCGCCGCCGGCGAACCCGCAAGCTTGGACGCGCCAGAACCGATCAAGCGGTCCGGCCGGACGTCGGTCATGGCGCTGTCGGTGTGTGCCCTGGCCATCAACGGCGCGGCGGCGATCTACACATGGCCGTCCGGCCTGCCATCGCTGAATCTGAGCAGCCTGGCTGATCTGCTCCCGCGCCAAGAGGCTTCAGCGCCAAAGCCGGATCCGGTTGTCGCGGCCTTGAAGGATATTCAGTCGACCCAGCAGCAACACACGGCTTCGCTGCAGGAGAGCAATCAGGCCTTGCAACAAAACGCGGCTGTGCTGCAGGCGGATTCGATGGTGCTGCTTTCGCTCCGGCAGAGCATCACGGATGAACGGGTCGATGTGAGGAAGGTATCTTCGCAGCTGTCCACGCTGATTGCGAAGATCGACTCGCTGCAAAATGCCATGATGTCGGACGTCACGTCCTCCGTTCGAAGAGCGCATGCGCGCTATGGACTGTCCGCAGCGATGCGCAAGCGGATCGTTCGGCAGTCGAAATCTGCAGGTCCCGTTTCAGTTGGAGGAGCGCCGTTGAGCGTGCCTGCCACAGTTTCGGGCCCGGAGAGCTGAAGATAGGGTCAGGCAGGTGATCTGAGACTTTGTCCGCGCTCACTTGGCGGGCTAACGTGAGCGCGGCTTTTTACCCGACTTGGAACTACGGAATGCTGGTGACAGTGCGCTCCGGCACTGTCACCGGATCCTAAGAAGCGACCAGGGGCCCGCCGGTTTGCCCTGAGGGGCCGTTCAATAGTAACGACGCCGCGGACGGCGCTCGTAATAGTCATCGCCGTAATAGCCTTGCCGGCCCTGTTGAAACTGCGGCGGAACCGTTCCGGTCGGGTAACACTGGCCGTCGCGGGTATCGATATCGGCACCGTTTCCGCAAGGAACGGGATAGTGGCCATAGCTTCTACCGCCTCCATAGTACTGCCGTGCGGCCTGTTCTTGCGGCGGCAAGTAGCCGTTGGGGTAGCACATGCCGTCGCGGGCGCTGACGTCCCAGCCGTGGCCGCACGGCGGTGGGTGCACAGGGACACGGTATTGAACCTGATGAACCTCACCGAGCTGTAGAGCCAGCAAGGTTGCCACAACTGCACCGATCATCGGACTTCTCCCAATCGCACTATGCCTACGCCTGAGCGGCTGAATGATCGCTGAACGGGTTCACGCCGGCGATCTTAACCTCACTTTAGGAAATCGTTGTTCGGCGGCGTGCCGTTGGATATAAAGGGAGCCGCCGTTAGCGTCAGTTGCGTCCGTGAGTCATGATTACCTATAAGCAGTACCACATCCAGCAAGTCGAGCACGGGCCCAAGCGCTGGGTTGCTCGCATCACGCGGACAGACGGCCAAAACATCCGCACGATAATGCCGGCGACTGAGCGTCCCTATCTCGACACGAAGCCGACAGCGTCCGCCGAGGAAGCCGAGGCGCTCGCCAAGGAAGGCATCGACTTCGGCGGCGTGGTGTAGGCGGTCATCGCGGTCGACTGCCATTCGTTCGCGAACTCGCCGGTGGCTTCATCCGCCTCCGCAGCCGGCTTTTCACCCGAAAACTATTGTGGCTCGGTTGGCTTGTCTCGCTCATGGCTCTCGGCTTCGGCGGCCGCGCACGCATCCATGCCATGGCATTTGCTCAGATAGTACCGAGCGCCTGCGAAGATCGAGCAAACAATCACCACGGAAACCAGCAGGAAGATCATCCACCGTCGGTTCAACATTCCCATGACCTTCTGCACCCGCCATCCGACGCGGCCCGTTCGCCTGACCGGCCCAGCCAGGCGAGGCGAAGGGTCGATAAGCTCAAATCAGACCTTGCGCTTCGGATTCAGTCTAGCCTCACGCTCCAGCCGCTCGGACTTCAGGCGTTTGAGGTTTTCCTGAAACTCCGGAGTGGCTTGGCTGTCCGCTATTGTCTGTCTCGATCCTATCGGATTGAGGGTCCTTCGATCGGCTTCGTCCGCGACTTGTTGCGCGGCCGACCGTTTGGGTTTGATCATTTGCTTTTTGCCTTCAGGCGAGATTGACCAGGCGGGCGCCGGTCAATTCATTTTCGATTTGGCCGGTCGCGTCGAACATTCTGGAATTCCTCGGGTCCCTTGACGAGCCGCCGCTTGCGGCTGGCCTGGTCATCCGGGCTCGCTTTGTTGTCTTTGAGCTTGTCGATCGCATTACCCGCCATTTCCCGAGCCCGCTCGGACGAGGCCTTGGCGGTAGACGTAACCGCGAGGGCGGAGGCGGGTTTGCCCAAGCCAATATCAACCAGCCGACGGATGGATTCAGAGCGAGCCGGAGTGTCTTCCTGCCCCGACGCCCATGCGTCGATCTGAGCGACAGTCGCCTCCGGCCAGCGCGTGCCGATCTGGACGCCTTGACCAGTAGCGGGGCGGCCGCGATGCTTTTTGGCACGAATCTTTTTTGCTGGTTTCATTTTATTTGGTACCAAAAAATCATGCCGAAGGGAAGCGCGAACCTCCGATGGCTGTGCCTGTTTAGTGCACTGGCACCGCAATCCCCACGCAACATCACGATCACAGATTGAACTCAGGCGGCCCCCCGTAGAGGAAGCGCCAGTTGTACAGCAAAAGGTCGGGAAGCATTTGCTTGGACGAAGGCCTGCAAGGCCGGCGTGATCTCGCTACTCGTGACACGCTCGGCAAGCTCATCTGCGATCTCGCTGGTGGCATCGCGAGACCAGCCCTCGATGGCGTTGAAGGCGCGTTACGGACGGGATACGCGTACTGCCCGGAGAGTAGGTCGCGGATGATGGTCTCGACGTCGGTATCCTGCTCGTCGGCCTCGCGCCAGGAGCAGCCGGCGCGCGCGCCGAAGTCTTCCAGTACCAGGTAAATCTCCCGGTCGAGCCGATCCAGCGGCACAATCGACGGCGCATGACGCATGACGCAACTCCTACTCAAGAGGAGCAATCGTTCGACTGTCCGTTCGTTCCGCCCGGAACTCAGGCCGATAGGCAAATGAAAGAGGCGGACGTTTGAGAAGCGGCCTTACTTCTTTGGCAGAAGTCCCAAGACGAACCATTGAGCCGGAAACAGTGGAAACAGCAGCGCTCCCCAGATGAACCAAATGCGCCTAGACCGGCCTCTCTGTGCCGCGAAATTGGCGGTCACGCGCCCACACCACATCATCAGGGTGACAATGACCAAGCCAAACATGATTGAGGCAAGCATGGAGTGGCTCCTGCCGATGGTCCGTTGGCTATCATATAGGATTGGCCTGTCGCCAGGGAGAGAGCCCAAATCAAGATTGCGCGCTTAAGGCGGGGACGACCGGCGCCGCCTTACTTTACTTGTTCTCTGGCTCCGGTGACGAGGCGGAGCCCGGCGTGCGGGACGTCGGCACCGTCTGAGAGAGCGGCAACTGAGGCGGCCTATTTGGGGCGGAATGGCTTTGGGCACACCAGCTTTCCGGAAGAGTCTCGTCGGCAAGCGCCGACATCAAAGCGCCGCTCGTTTGCGGCGGCAGGACGCGTCGGCAGCGGCAATTCAGCTGCCGACACAGTGCCGACATGGAGCTTTCTGTCGAAGTTGCGTTTGGGATTACTGCTTCATTGTGTTGGTGAGCGCGCTGGGGCTCGAACCCAGGACCCCGTGATTAAAAGTCACGTGCTCTACCGGCTGAGCTACGCGCTCCCATGGCCGCTGATGGCTTCACAGAAATAGCCATCGTCTTCGGTCATTTGGAAAAGCATGTCTTGCCGCCACATCGACGCAAGCGTTGCGGAAAAACCGGCTGTTTCCGGATCATGCTTTCGGCCCGCGCTGTGTAGGGGGATGGGGCGCGGAGGTCAATAGCTCGGGTGGTTGCCGAACTTGAAGGCAACAGCGGGAATTCGCTCGCCGTTTCCAATGCTTGAGCCGGGATTTTCAACCCGAATGGCGGCCGTCATCCACGCCGAAGAAGCCGCGACGTCCGCCCACGGGACGGATGCCACGCTCGGAGCCCCGTCAGTTCGCTTCCCGCCGGACCTCGCTCGGCACCGGCACTTGCTGCGGCGTGCCGGCGGGGGTGGGTAGCGCGACCGGGCGCAAGCCGATCAGCTCGGCGGTGCGGATCGCGCTGTCGCGCCAGAACTGGAACGAGTTGATGCGGCTGAGCTCGAGGATGGCGATGGCGACCGCGGCCAGGAACGGCAGGCTCTGCAGCACCAGCACGCCGGCGAAGATGTAGATCTCCGTGATCTGGCGGTAGCTGTTGGAGGCCACCAGCACGCCGGCACCGATCAGGAGCAGGGCGCCGATCACGGCCTCCCAGAACGCCTGGAACTCGATCGACATCCTCGACAGGCCGCCCTTGGAGGTGCGCGCGAACGCGATGTGCTCGGTGATCAGTCCTTGCGCCACCGCGCGCGACACCGTCCACTGCACGCTCATCGCCGCGATCATCGCGCCCAGCATCTGGCCGGGCTTGATCGCGACGCGCGCGCGGTACATCGACAAGAAGTGTACGAGCGAGACGATGAAGGCGCCGATGATCGGCAGCGTCAGGATCTTGTCGGGGATGGCGATGTCGGCGAAGGCGACGATCGGCACCCAGACGAGGTTGAGCAGCGCCACGACGACGCCGAGGCTTTCGGCACCCAGCCAGTTCAGCCAGCCGAGGCCATATTCGCGCTTCTGGTCGGGCGTCAGCCGGCTCCGTCCGGGCAGGAAGTTCCGCCAGTGCTTCTTGACGATCTGGAGGCCGCCATAGGCCCAGCGGTGACGCTGCTTCTTGAAGGCCTCGTAGGTGTCGGGGAGCAGGCCCTGGCCGTAGCGGTGGTTGGTGTAGTGCGTGGTCCAGCCGAGCTGCTGGATCGAAAGGCCGAGATCGCTGTCCTCGCAGATCGTGTCGGACGACCAGCCGCCGGCCATGTCCATCGCGGCGCGGCGGATCAGGCACATCGTGCCGTGCACGATGATGGCGTTGGTCTCGTTGCGCTGGACCATGCCGATGTCGAAGAACCCGGCATATTCGCCGTTCATGATGTAGTGCATGATCGACAGGTCGCCGTCGCGATGTTCCTGCGGCGCCTGCACCAGGCCGACGCTGGGATCAGCGAACGCCGGCACGAGGTCCTTCAGCCAGTCGGGATCGACGACGTAGTCGGCATCGAGGATGCCGATGATCTCGGCGTCGACGGCGGTGCGGTCCATCGCGATGCGCAGCGCACCGGCCTTGAAGCCCTGCACCTTCTCGGCGTTGATGAACTTGAAGCGTTCACCGAGCGTGCGGCAATGATCCTGGATCGGCTGCCAGAAGGCAGGGTCCGGCGTGTTGTTGATGATGACGACACATTCGTAGTTCGGATAGTTCAGCCGCGACAGCGCATCGAGCGTCTGCTTGAGCATCTCGACCGGCTCGAAATAAGCGGGGATGTGGATCGAGACCTTCGGGCAATAATTCTCGGGCACGTCCTCGACCGGCTTGCCTTTCGTGAGCAGCCGCTGCGGCGGCCGGCCGAACGCGACGGCCGCGATCTCGTCGATGCGCGCCATCGCGATCAGCACGAGGGGAACAAGCAGGATCATGCCGAGCGTGAGCGCGAAGGCCGAGCCGAAGATGAAATAGTGCCCGTTCCAGAACGCGAACACGGTGGCAGCCCAGGCGCCGACGCCGTTGGCGGTGGCCGACAGCAGGAACGCCTGCTTCGCCGTCGGCTGCTGCAGCCGCAGGATTGGCAGCGACAGCAGGATACCGACGAGGAGCGCCACACCCATCAGCTTCCAATAATCGGGATTTTGCACCGGGCCGGTCCAGGCAAATTTCGGCTCGCGGCTGGCGTTGAGGATGCCCCAGTACGGACCGACGCCGCCTTCGAAGTATTTCCAGGGCTGATCGATGGCCTCGACGATGTTGTATTCCATGCCGATGGCGTCGGCGCGGCTGACGAAGTTGCGCAAGGTCAGTGCTTGCTGGAACGGACCGGGGTCGGCGTTGCGTAAATTGTAACCCGCGCTCGGCCAGCCGAATTCGGCGATCACGATGCGCTTGCCGGGGAACAGGTTGCGTAACAGATTGTAGCGGTCGACGGCCTGGTCGACCGCCTGATCCGAGCGGAAGTTTTCCCAATAGGGCAGCACGTGGGCGGCGATGAAGTCGACGTTGGAGCCGAGGTCGGGATTGTCGCGCCAGATGTTCCAGATCTCACCGGTCGTGACGGGTACGCGGACCGCGCCCTTGACCTTCTTGATCATCTCGATGAGGTCTTCGACCTTCTGCTCGCCGCGGTAGATCACCTCGTTGCCGACGACGACGCCGTTGACGTTGCTGTTCTTGCGCGCGAGCTCGATGGCGGCCTTGATCTCGCGCTCGTTGCGATCCTTGTCCTTGTCGATCCACGCGCCGACGGTGACCTTGAGGCCGAACTCCGCCGCGATCGGCGGCACCAGTTCCACGCCGCCCGTGGACGAATAAAGGCGGATCGCGCGCGTCATCGTCGACAGCGTCTTCAGGTCGGCGCGGATTTTCTCCACCGTCGGAATGTTGTCGATATCAGGATGAGCCGAGCCCTCGAACGGGGCATAGGAGACGCTGGGCAGCAGGCCCTTGAAGTCGGGCGCGGGTTCCTTGTCGCGCAAGACTCCCCAGAGGCCGGCGTGGAGCGCGGACACAAGCAACAGAACGGCGGCGACAACCCGCATCGCGGCTAAACCAAAAGGGGCTGAGGGGGCAGGGAAGCGGATCCGACCCCGAGATCCGACCAAGTCCGCGGCAAATGGAGCATACCTCTGCCGCGCGGTTTCACAACTGTCATCGCCTCATGACCGAATGAGGGCATGCACATTTCGAAATTCGCAGCTGTGCCAATTGCTTCTATCGCCGATCGTTCCTGAACGGAGGCTGAAACAATCGCGGCTATTTCGGGGGCGCCGGTGACGGGCTTGCCGCCGGCGAGGGGCTCGCGGCCGGCTGCGGCTGCGCATTGCCCGATGCGGGCGCGGCCGGCTGCGAGGCCGCGGCCGCCGCCTGCTGCGGCTGCGACGCCGGGTTGATCCAGCAAGCGTGCACACGGCTGTCCAGGGTTTCGGCGACCTTGGGATCGATCTGGCCGCCGAAGCGGGTCAGGCAGCGGAAGGCGGCCTGGATGTGGCCGCCGGGGCAGCCGAAACGGTCATAGAGGTCGAGATGGCGGAATGCGGTATCGAGGTCGTCCCGCCACATCAGCCGCACCACGCGGCGGCCGAGCCAGACGCATTCGGGGTTGCCGGCCGGGCCGCTGATGACCTGGGCTGCTTCGGCGAATTCGTCGGTGCGGCGCTGATTCTGAGCGGCATCCTTGGCCGTGTCGGCGGGCTGGGCGGCTGCCTTGCTCTGGTCGGGGGCGGGCGTGCCGCTCTGGGCGGAGGCCGCGCCGATACCCATCAGGCCGATACCCATCAGGATGACAAGGGAAGAAACGGCCAAGGTGGCGGCGAACTGCCGCAGGACCGCATTTCGTAACTCGAACACCCGTTGCCGCATGAATTCCCCAATATATCACTGACCGTCCGCGTCAGGACCTTCGCGGACGCGCTCGGTGATGGCGTCCAAATGGGTCTCCAATGCGGCGGAAAAGTCCTCCCCAGTCCATGGCCTGAATCTGGAATTTTGTCCAGCAAAGTCACGATCCTAGGCCTCGGTCGAACGGCCGCAGGTAAATTCCTCAGGGGAGGGATGGATCCATAACGGAGTCACCCCCTTGGCAGACGGCGTGCTAGCAGGTAATCGACGGCCCTTCGCGGAGGACGGAACCGATTTCTCTTCGTACGCCACTGGCGCTTCTGCTCGTTTCATTGGGTGCGATCGCTGCCGTGTGGTGGTGGCTTGCCACGCCGATCTCGCTCGCGCGCGCCCCGATCGATCCCGCCGACAAGGTCCAATGCGTCTCCTACGCGCCGTTCCGCGGCGAGCAGTCGCCGCTGAACGCATGGACTCATATCGAGGCCGATCAGATCGAGCAGGACCTGCGCCAGCTCAAGGAGATCACCGACTGCGTCCGCACCTATTCGATGGAGAACGGGCTCGACCAGGTGCCGGCGATCGCGGCCCGGATCGGCGGGCTGAAGGTGCTCCAGGGCATCTGGCTCTCCAGCAACCGCACCAAGAATTTCGAGCAGGCCGCGCTCGCCATTCGCCTTTCCAAGGATTTCCCCGGGATCATCACCAGCATCATCGTCGGCAACGAAGTGCTGCTGCGCGGCGAGATGACGACCGCGGACCTCGTCTCCATCATCCGCTCGGTGAAGGCGCAGGTCAGCGTGCCCGTCACCTATGCCGATGTCTGGGAGTTCTGGCTCAGGAATCGCGAGATCTATGACGCCGTCGACTTCGTCACGATCCACATCCTGCCCTATTGGGAAGACAATCCGGTGCGGGCCAAGTTCGCCGCCTCCCATGTCGAACAGATCCGCGAGCGCATCGCGGTCGCATTTCCCGGCAAGGAGATTTTGATCGGCGAAACCGGCTGGCCGAGCGAAGGGCGCATGCGAGATGGCGCGCTGCCGTCGCGCACCAACCAGGCGCGCGTGGTCTCGGAGATCCTGAGTCTGGCGAAAGCGCAGAAATTCCGCGTCAATCTGATCGAGTCCTACGACCAGCCGTGGAAGCGCAAACTGGAAGGCACCGTCGGCGGCTATTGGGGCCTCTATGACTCGGTGCGCCGTGGCCTGAAATATCCGCCGGGCGAGCCGATCAGCAATTTCCCGTACTGGAAATGGTACATGGCCGCCGGCATGGGCCTCTCCGTGCTGGTGTTCGCGGTCGCGGGCCTGACGTTGCGGCGCAGACCGTGGACGCCGCGCTTCTCGTCCTGGCTCGGCGTGGCGATCTCGGCAACCTCGGCCGGCATTCTGCTCGGGATCGGCGCCGACAAGATGTACTACGAGAGCTACGGCATCGGCGGCTGGCTGCTGTGGGGCGCGCTGCTCGCGGCTGGCATCCTGTCGCCGATCTTCTGCGCGCAGGCGATGGTGATCGGCCGCAGCCTTCCGACCTTCCTCGATCTGCTTGGTCCGCGCGAGGGCCGGAAATGGTCGAAGCTCACCGCCGTGCTCGGCTTGACGCTGGCAGTGACGGCGGTCATCGCGGCGCAGACCGCGCTCGGATTCGTGTTCGACCCGCGCTACAAGGATTTCCCTTACGCCGCGCTGACGATGGCGGTTGTGCCGTTTGCGCTGTTGATGCTGAACCGGCCGCAGATCGGCCAGCGTCCGATCGCGGAATCGGTCTTCGCCGGCGTGCTGACGCTGTCGGCGGCCTATGTGCTGTTCAACGAGGGCCGCGACAATTGGCAGTCGCTGTGGACCTGCGCGATCTATCTCTTGTTCGCGCTCACGCTGTGGCGGGCGCGGGCCGAGCAAATCCAAGAATGAGCAGGCCGATCGCCAGGCCCGACAGCACGACATTGTAGAGCACGATGCCAAGGCCCGCGGCGATGATGCCGGCGGTGAGCAGCACGATGGACGGCCGCATCAGGTTCAGCGTTGCCACCACCAGCGCGACGATGCCGAACACCGAATTCTTGAACAGCACGGTCGAGACCGAGCGCGCCTTGCAGACCAGGGTCTGAAGCCCGGCGTCGCAGGCGAGACCGACCTGCGAGTTTTCGATTCCGAGATAGCGCAGATAGAGCGCATAGCCGACGCTGGCGAAGCCGACGACGATTAGGAACTGCACCTGGTAGGGCGTGAGGCGGAAGGGCTTTTTTGTCATGGCGGCAATATGGTCGGGATGGTGGAACGGGGCAACAGGGGAGGCGCAAGTTTCTCGCGACCTGCGTGAGATCCTTCACCCATTACGCTGATGAATTGCCGCGAGGTAAGCTACCTTCTGAAGAACGACGACAGCGTCGATCCCGCCGACGCCGTCTCCGGCTTCGGCTGTGCGGCCGGCTGCGCCGCAGGAGCAGGCGCGGGCTCCTCGCGCTTCGACGAGCGTTTTGAGGAATAGCTGCGGCGATGCTTGTCCGGCTTGGCGGCCGGCGCGGGCGCCGGGGCGGTCTCGGCTTGCGGCACCGAGTCCTGGTTCTTGTCGGAGTTCTTCTCCTGAACCCTGTCTTGCGTCTTGTCTTGGGTCTTGTCTTGGGTCTTGTCTTGGGTCTTGTCTTGGGTCTTGTCTTGCCCCTTGTCCTGCTTCTTCTCTTGGCCGCCGCGCATTGACAGCCGCTGGCCGTCGAACACGGTGGTCTCGCAGTGGCGGTCGTTCTCGGCGAGGCCGGCGCAGAGTTTTGCTGCAGCCGCTGCATTGATCAGCGGACCGGCGCCGAGGCGGATCTGCATGCCAAGGCCGGTGTTGCCTTCCTTGATCATGATGATCGGCCGCAGCGCTGCGATTTCGGGATTGGATTTGGTGACCCCGCGCCACAGCGCGCGCAGGCCATCGAGCGAGTTGGCGCCACCGAGATCAATCGCAAAGCGCGTCTGCTGGACCGCGATCGCGGGAGCCTCGCTTTCGGCGGCCTCCGGCGGCTTGGCAGGTGCCGCGGCGACTTCGATCGGAGCGGGCGCCGGTTCTGGCTTCGTCTCGGCAGCCTTCTCGGTCGCCTTCTCTGCGGCCTCGGGCTGAACCAGTTTCGGGGCGGCCGGATCGGGCGGCGCCATGATCGATTTGGATGGGACCAACGGAAGCATCGGCAGTGCCGAATTCGTCGCCGGCGACTGCGCGACCAGCGAGGCCGCGGCCGCGCTCTGCGGCGGCGGACTCCACGGCTCCTTTGCGGCCTCGGCGCGCGGCCTGTCGTTGGCCGGAGCCGGTGTCGAGGCGACCTGCGCGATGCCGGGCGCCGGCGGGCCGATCAAGGCCGGCGCGTCCTGCGGCTTCGCAACGGACGCCTGCGGCGGCGTTGTCGTCTGCTTGGCGATGGCGCCGGTCACGGAATCGAGCCCTTGCTCCAGCACGGTGACGCGCGAATAGAGCCGGTCGCGATCGGTGTTCAGCGTCTCGATGGCGGAGGCGAGCCGGCGGGCCTCGTTCTGGCTCTCCTTGGTCAGGATCCGGAGCCGGTCGGCCTGGCGCGCGAGATCGGCGGATGCGACCTGGTCGCGCCGCCAGCCGAGCTGGGCCTGGTTGGCGAACACGGCAAGCACCACGGCGCCGACGGCCGTCACGCCCCATGAGCCCAGCCGCCACATCATGCCGCGATCGAACGAACTCTCCTCGGCCACAAGTCCGGAGAACAGCCCGCCGGTCTCCTTGGCGCCGAAGGCATCCGCCAGTGGGTCGGAATCCTTTGCCATGAACGTTAAGTGCCCAACCCCTGTCCGGCTTCCCCGAATCAATCAGGGAACATTAACAGGAAAAGCGTGTCGCACTTGAACTCCGGGCGTTTGCGGGGGTAGCAAGGCGATAGCTGATGAGGGCGGCCCGTCGCCCGCTGGCGCCGATTGATTCGGCCGATTGACAGGATTGCGATGACCGCCCGTTCCAGCCTCACGATCGTGCTCGCCGCCGGCGAAGGCACGCGTATGCGCTCACACCTGCCGAAAGTGCTGCATCCTGTCGCGCACCAGAGCTTGCTCGCCCACGTGCTCGCCGCGGCGCCCAAGGGAACCGGCACCTCGCTCGCGGTCGTGATCGGACCCGATCATCAGGCGGTGGCGGACGAAGCAAGGCGCATCCGTCCCGACGCGCTCACCTTCGTGCAACAGGAACGGCTCGGCACCGCACATGCGGTGCTGGCGGCGCGTGATGTCATTGCGCGGGGCGTGGATGATCTGCTGATTGCGTTCGGCGACACGCCGCTGATCTCGGCCGAGACCTTTGCGCGGCTGCGCGCGCCGCTGGCCAAAGGCGCCGCAATTGCCGCACTCGGCTTCCGCGCCGCCGATCCCACCGGCTATGGCCGCTTCATCGTCGAGGGCGACCGCCTGGTCGCGATCCGCGAGCAGGCCGATGCCAGCGCCGAGGAGCGCAAGATCGACCTGTGCAATGCCGGGGTTATGGCGATCGACGGGCATCGCGCGCTCGCGATCCTCGACAAGATCGGCAATGCGAATTCCAAGGGCGAATATTATCTGACCGACGCGGTCGGCATTATCAGCGAACAGGGATGGGATGCCGTGGTGATCGAAACCAGCGAGGACGAAGTGCGCGGCATCAACACCAAGGCGCAGCTCGCCGAGGCTGAAGGCGTGATGCAGGCGCGGTTGCGGAAAGTGGCGATGGAGTCCGGCGTCACGCTGATCGCGCCCGAAACCGTCTATCTCGCCGCGGATACCGTATTCGGCAAGGACGTGACGATCGAGCCCTTCGTGGTGATCGGCCCCGGCGTTTCGATCGGCGACGGCACGGTGGTCCATTCCTTCTCGCATATCGTCGAGACCAAGCTCGGCAAGAAGGTCTCGATCGGCCCCTATGCGCGGCTGCGGCCCGGCACCTCGCTCGGCGACGGCGCGCGCATCGGCAATTTTGTGGAGACCAAGGCCGCGACGCTGGAGGCCGGCGTCAAGGTCAACCATCTCTCCTACATCGGCGATGCCATCATCGGCGCTAATTCCAACATCGGCGCCGGCACCATCACCTGCAACTACGACGGCTTCAAGAAGCACAAGACGATCATCGGGCAGGGCGCCTTCGTCGGCACCAACTCCTCGCTGGTTGCACCGGTGATAATCGGCAACGGCGCCTATATCGGCTCGGGCTCCGTGATCACGCGCGACGTGCCTGATGACGCCATGGCGCTGGAGCGGAGCCCGCAGACCATCCGCGAAGGTGGTGCGGCGCGCTATCGCGAGATGAAGACGCGAGGGAATAAGCCGGCGAAATGAGCGCCGCTATTCGTCGTCGGCGAATTCGGAGAAGATCGCGCGCGTCAGGCGCCAGCCGCGCGGCTTGGCACGCTTCGCCGGCTCGCCGGCGACGTGCTTGATGAAGACGGGCTTGCTTTCCTTGCCGCGCTGGGGCGGCGGCCAATGCGCGAGGTGCGTGCCGGTGGTCTCGCTGGCGCGCACCGCCATCGATGACAGGCCTTTGCGGTTGGATGAGCCTTTCATGGCCTCTCTCCTTGGTACGCAAGGGTTGGCCAAATTTGTTGACAACAAGTTAACGCGCGCGGTTTAAGGCCCAGCCAGTTCGACGCAGGCGAGGCTCGGTCGCCGTCGGTGCTGTCTCAATCAGCAATAATTATTGAGTATCTGGTTCCTTAGGAACTTCGCTAAAAACTGAGCTGGTCGTTTAGGCGATTTTTCGACGATTTGGGGGATATTGATCCGCATGTGCGGGATTGTCGGCATTCTCGGGCGCCAGCCGGTTGCAGAGCAATTGGTGGATTCGCTCAAACGTCTTGAATATCGCGGCTATGATTCCGCGGGCGTCGCCACGCTCGAAGGCAAGCAGCTCGAGCGCCGCCGCGCCGAGGGCAAGCTGAAGAATCTGGAGAAGCGGCTGGAGGCCGAGCCGCTCAAGGGCACGACCGGAATCGGTCACACCCGCTGGGCCACCCACGGCAAGCCGACCGTGAACAATGCGCACCCGCACGCGACCGAGCGTGTCGCCGTGGTTCACAACGGCATCATCGAGAATTTCCGCGAGCTGCGCGAGGAGCTCGAAAAGAAAGGCACGGTGTTCCACACCCAGACCGACACCGAGATCGTGCTGCATCTCGTCGACGACCTGCTCACGCGCGGCAACAAGCCGGTGGAAGCGGTGAAATTGACGCTGGCGCGGCTGCGCGGCGCGTTCGCACTCGGCTTCATCTTCGCGGGCGAGGACGATTTGATGATCGGCGCGCGCAACGGTCCGCCGCTCGCGATCGGCTATGGTGACGGCGAGATGTATCTCGGCTCCGACGCCATCGCGCTCGGGCCGTTCACCGACACGATCAGCTATCTCGAGGACGGCGACTGGGTCGTGCTGACCCATACAAGCGCTTCGATCTTCGACAAGGACGGCCATGCCGTCCAGCGCGAGAAGACCAAGCACGCGGCCTCGACCTCGCTGGTCGACAAGGCCAATTACCGCCACTTCATGGCCAAGGAGATCCACGAGCAGCCGGAAGTGGTCGGCCACACGCTGGCACGCTATGTCGACATGGCGACCGAGCGGGTCTCGCTGCCGGTCAAGCTGCCGTTCGACTTCAAGAACATCCAGCGCATCAACATCACGGCTTGCGGCACTGCGAGCTACGCCGGCTTCGTCGCAAAATACTGGTTCGAGCGTTTCGCGCGCGTGCCGGTCGAGGTCGATGTCGCCTCCGAATTCCGCTACCGCGAGGCGCCCTTGCGCAAGGGTGATCTCGCCATCTTCATCTCGCAGTCGGGCGAGACCGCCGACACCTTGGCCGCGCTGCGCTACGCCAAGGCCCAAGGCGTGCACACGGTGGCCGTCGTCAACGTGCCGACCTCGACGATCGCGCGCGAAAGCGAGACCGTGCTGCAAACGCTGGCCGGCCCAGAGATCGGCGTCGCCTCGACCAAGGCGTTCACCTGCCAGCTCATGGTGCTGGCAAATCTTGCGATCGCGGCCGGCAAGGCCCGCGGCGAACTGACCGACGAGGACGAGACCAAGCTCGTTCACGGGCTCGTCGAAATCCCGCGTTTGATGTCGGATGCGCTCACCACCGAGCTCCAGATCGAGAAGCTCGCGCGCGAGATCGCGAAATCTCGCGACGTGCTCTATCTCGGTCGCGGCACCAGCTTCCCGCTCGCCCTCGAAGGGGCGTTGAAGCTGAAGGAGATCTCCTACATCCACGCCGAGGGCTATGCCGCCGGCGAGCTCAAGCACGGCCCGATCGCGCTGATCGACGAGACCATGCCTGTCGTCGTCATCGCGCCCTACGACCGGGTGTTCGAAAAGACCGTCTCCAACATGCAGGAGGTCGCCGCTCGCGGCGGCAAGATCATCCTGATGACCGACGCCAAAGGCGCGCAGGAGGCAACCGTCGAGTCCCTCGTCACCATCGTCATGCCCGATATGGCGGCGGCGTTCACGCCGATGGTCTATGCGGTCCCGGTTCAGCTGCTCGCCTATCATACGGCGGTCATCATGGGGACCGATGTCGACCAGCCGCGCAATCTCGCGAAATCCGTGACGGTGGAATAGGCAGAGGGGTCGAGTGCGGGACGCTTCGTGGTCTTCCAAAACCTGCTAGAAGACCCTAGCTTGGACGAAGCGACTGACTTGGAACCCGAATGAACCCCCGTGACGACGCGCCTGCGCCTCTTGATGCCGTGCCCGAGCCGCATACCGGCCTGATCGGCCGCTTCCGTAACTATTTCCTCACCGGCCTCATCGTGACGGGGCCGATTGCGATCACGCTGTATCTGGTCTGGTGGTTCGTCACCTGGGTCGATGGCGTGGTGCGGCCGTTCGTGCCGCTGGCCTATCGGCCCGAGACTTATCTGCCCTATGTCATTCCCGGCTGGGGGCTGATCGTCGCATTCTTCACGTTGACGCTGGTCGGCTTCCTCGCGGCCAATTTGATCGGCCGGACACTGGTCGATGTCGGCGAGACCTTCCTCGGCCGCATCCCGGCGGTACGCGCCATCTACCGCGGCCTGAAGCAGGTGTTCGAGACGCTGTTCTCGGGCAAGGGCTCGAGCTTCCGCAAGGTCGGCCTGGTTGAGTTTCCCTCGCCGGGCATGTGGTCGATCGTGCTGATCTCGCAAGCGCCGAACGAGGACGTCTCCCGCAGCCTGCCGGGTCAGGAGGAGCACGTCTCGGTGTTCCTGCCGTGCTCGCCGAACCCGACGACCGGCTTCTTCTTCTATGTGCCCAAGAGCAAGATCGTCGAGGTCGACATGAGCACCGAGGATGCCGCGACGCTGATCATGTCGGCCGGCGTCGTGCAGCCGGGCTCAGCGCCCGATTCGAAGAAGGCAGCGGCGCTGGCGGGCATGGCGAATGCCGCGCGTATTGCCAACGCCTCGGCGGCGGTGCAGCCCCAGCCTGCGAAGGTGGAGTAGGGCCATTCCCCTGCGGGATGGCCGCCGTTCACGCGGGCGTCTCGTCCTCTGCTAGTCTCCGATTGAACTGAGCGCGTTGCTCGGGCTTCGATCTGGAGTGCACGATGTCCAAAACTATTGCGATCCTCGCGCCCGGTGCCATGGGCAGTGCCGTGGCCCGCCGTCTCGGCGAGCACGGTGCGCGTGTGCTGACGTCGTTGAGAGGGCGGAGCGAAGCGACGCGCAAACGCGCCACGGATGCCGGCATGATCGGCGCCGAGGACGACGCGATCGCGGACGCCGACATCATCCTGTCGATCGTGCCGCCGGGCGAAGCCGTGGCGCTCGCCGAGCGGCTGGCCGGGCTGATCGTCCGGCGCGAGAAGAAGCCGGTCGTGGTCGATTGCAATGCCGTCAACGTCGATACCGTGATGAGGATCGAGGAGATCATCGGCTCGGCACAGGCGCCGTTCGTCGATGCCGGCATCATCGGGTTCCCGCCCCAGCCCGGTGGCAAGAGCCCGGCCTTCTACATGTCGGGCGAGCACGCCAAGGATGTCGCCGTGCTGAAGGATTTCGGGCTCGACGTGCGGATCGTCGAAGGGCCGGTCGGTGCCGCGTCCGCGCTGAAAATGTCCTATGCCGGGATCGTCAAGGGCCTCGCCGGGATCGGCGCGGCGATGGTGGTCGCGGCAACGAAAGCGGGGGCTGCGGATGCGCTGCGCGACGAACTCGCACTCAGCCAGCCCGCGGTTCTGGCCCGGCTCGAAGTCGCGCTGCCGGACATGATTCCGAAAGCCTATCGCTGGGTCGCGGAGATGCGGGAGATTTCCGGCTTCCTCGGCCCCGATCATCCGGCGAGCCAGGTTTACGAAGGCTTTGCGCGCTGGTTCGAGCACCTCGCCGAGGATGCGAAAGGCGAGGCGGCGGATACCGACCTGATGAAGGCATTCGCCGCGCGCATCGCGCAGAAGAAATCCTGATCGTCCGGTCTCACGTCACCGCCATCCATCATGTGCCGTGCAGCGAATCCAGAAACCCCTGGATGTCTCGATCGCGTCTCAAGCGCACGACCGGAACGTCAGCGCCATACTGCATACGCTCGGCCTCGATGACAGGCGCGCGCTCGGTGTCGTAGCGCCACGCCTCGCGCATCAATTTCCAGTCGAACTGCTCGGGGCACCCCTCCGGGAGATCAGGCCGGGCCTTGTCGCGATCGAAGGCGGATCGCAGGAGAATGCGCCACTGGCAGAGCCAGCGCGGGCGGTCGATGACGACCAGCGTATCGGCGCGCGCGAGCGTGAGATCGAAGGCAAGTCCCGAGAAGCTGCCGTCGACAACCCATGCGTCGCCCGCGATCGCCTCGGTAACCCGTGCTCGGAAGTTCGGTTTGTCGGATGGCTTCCATCCCGGCCGCCAGTAGAGCACGTCGAGATGCACCACCGGCAGCGCGAGCTTTTGCCCGAGATTTCGGGAGAGGCTCGTCTTTCCGCTACCCTGACAGCCTACAACGATGATCCGGCGCATCGTCGTAGGGTTCCATAAAGTCGGGCGAAGGGAAAGAGGAGGCCTCCGAACGCGCCTTATTACCTGGCATGTAATTGAGCCCATCTGCAGCCTGGCTACTGTCCCGGTCATTCACCCGACAGGAAGCATTCCATCAAGCCTCCTGTCGCGTGTGTGTCGGTGCATGAGGAGAGAGCTATGCAAGTCGTGTTTACGAAGAAGGAGCCGCCGCAATGGCTGCTCGACATGTGGCGGGAGATCGACAACAAGACCTTCGGACCAGGCTTCGACTGTTTTACGGAAGATGCCGTTTGCAACCTCGGCGTCGCCGATTGGAAGGGGCGCGAGGCGATCCGCGGCAATCTGAAGGCCTTCATCGACACCGGATTCACCGCGCTCCATCACATCACCGAATATTGGGACGCGGGGTCGCTGAAGGTGTTTCGGGGTGTCGTGGACATGACACCCGATGATCCCTCAATGAAGACGGTTCATCCCACGATGACGCACTTCTTCTACATGGACGAGAGGAACGACACCAAGGTACGGCACTGGGTCGGTGCCGTGGGGCCGGTCGCCTTCGGTTGATCGCCACGAACCTGCTACCATCGGCGGTGGTGCCTCGGACAAGCCGACGTACCGCCGCCGATGCGCGTTGACGATGCCGCACATCGACAGGAAGGATCAGTCGGCCATGAAAGCGACGGCCAGTGCCCTCAAGACGCGCGCCAGTTCCGCGGGCGCGCTGCTGCGTCAATGGCGGGACATTCGCGGCAAGACGCAGCTCGACCTGTCCTTCGACGCCGGCGTCTCGCAGAAGCACATCAGCTTCGTCGAGAGCGGCCGCAGCGTTCCGAGCCGCCAGATGCTGCTCGACCTTGCGCAAGCCCTCGACGTGCCCTTGCGCGAACGCAACGAGCTGCTGCTGGCCGCCGGCTATGCGCCGTCCTATTCCGAGCCCGCGCTCGAGGCGCCCGGCATGACGAGCATCAACCGTGCCCTGCAACGCATGCTTGCGTCAGCACGAGCCGTTTCCCGCCATCGTCATGGACCGGTACTGGAACGTGCTGATGACCAATGAGGCCGCGCCGCTTCTGTTCAATTGCTTCATCGACATGTCCGCACGGCCGGCGCCACGAAACCTGCTGCATCTTATGTTCGATCCGGAGGGCATGCGCCCTTTTATCGCGAACTGGCCGCAGACCGCACGCGGGCTGCTGGCGCGGGTGTATCGCGAGGCAGTCGGACACGTGGTTGACATCAGGACGAAGGCGTTGCTGGAGGAGCTGTCGCAATACCCCGGGGTGAAGCCGGAATGGCGTGCGCCGTCGGCATCCGATGCGATGCCGATGATCCCGTTGTCCTTCGTCAAGGACGGTGTGACGCTGGACTACTTCTCCCTGATCACGACGGTTGGAACGCCGCAGACGGTGACGGCGGAGGAGCTGCGGCTCGAGTGCATGTTCCCCGCCAACGAGGGGACCGAAGCCGAGCACGGCAGGTTCTTGCGCGCGCACGCCGGTTGAGGAGACGTCGCGAGGCTCATCTGTTATTGTTTCAGCGAAAGCGGTCACTCCGCAATGGGAGTTCGAATGAGAGTGCTTGTGATCGGCGCGGGAGCGCTCGGAGGCTACTACGGAGCGCGCCTGGTCCGAGCCGGCGGCGACGTGAACTTTCTGGTGCGGGCCGGGCGTGCGGAGCAATTGCGGCGGAATGGATTGCAGGTCGTGAGCCCGCAGGGCGATTTCGCCGTGCAGCCGAAGATCATCCTGGCCAACGACCTCAAGGAAACGTTCGACGTCGTGCTCGTCGGGGTGAAATCCTACTCGCTCGACGATGCGATGGCCCAGTTTGCCCCGGCCGTTGGCGCCCACACGATGATTTTGCCGATCCTCAACGGGCTGAAACATGTCGACGCCCTGACGGCGCGGTTCGGCGCCGCTCAGGTTCTCGGCGGGCTCGCGAACGTCAGTGCCGGGCTCGATGCGGATGGTCGCGTCGTTCAGTTCATGGCCAATCAGACCATCGTCTTCGGCGAAATCGGGGGGTCGTTGAGCGAGCGTGTGCTCGCCCTGGAGACGCTGCTGCACGTGCCCGGTATCGACGTGCGCGCCAGCGAAGCGATCATGCAGGACATGTGGGAGAAATTCGTCCAGCTCTCGACGCTCGCCGGCATCACCTGCCTGATGCGTGCAAGCATCGGAGACATTCTGGCCGTTCCGAACGGCGAGCAATCCATCTTCCGCCTGTTTGCCGAATGCTGCGCCGTCGCCACGGCCTCGGGTTTTGAGCCGCGAGCGCCTTTCATCGAGTTTGACCGGAAGCTGTTCACGACCCCGGATTCCCCGCTCAAGGCCTCGATGCTGCGTGATATCGAGCGCGGCTCGGTCACCGAGGCGGAGCATATCCTCGGCGATATGGCCAACCGGGCTCGTGCACTCGGCATCGACACGCCCCTGCTGGATCTCGCCCGGGCGCATGTGGCGGCTTATGAGATTGGGCGGCAACGAGCGGCCAGCTAACCCGCTCCGATCAGCGGGATCGCTTCATCCCGCTCATACAGATACAGCAGGCAGCGCAGTGCCTCGCCGCGCTCGCCCTTGAGTTTTGGATCGTCCTTCAGGATGCGCAGCGCCTCGTCGCGGGCCTGCGTGATGAGCTGGCCGTGCACCTCCGAGCGGGCGATGCGGTAGCCGGGCAGGCCGCTCTGGCGCACGCCGAGCACATCGCCTTCGCCGCGCAGCTTCAGATCTTCCTCGGCGATCCGAAAGCCGTCGGTGGTCTCGCGGATCACCTTCAGCCGTGCTTTCGACATCTCGCCGAGCGGCTCGGAGTAGAGCAGCAGACAGGTCGAGGCCTCCGAGCCGCGCCCGATGCGGCCGCGCAATTGATGAAGCTGGGCGAGGCCAAAGCGTTCGGCGTTCTCGATCACCATGATGGTCGCCGCCGGCACGTCGACACCGACCTCGACCACGGTGGTCGCGACCAGCAGACCGATCTCGTGGGCGGCGAACTGGCCCATGACGCGGTCCTTCTCGGTGCCCTTCATCTGGCCGTGGACGAGGCCGACACGGTCGCCGAAACGCTTTTGCAGGGTTTCGAAGCGCTTGGTCGCATTGGTCAGGTGCTCGGTACCCTCGGCCTCGGATTCCTCGACCAGCGGGCAGATCCAGTAGACCAGCTTGCCGGATTCGAGCGCGCGGCCGATGCTGTCGGTGACCTCGCCGAGGCGGCTCATCGATATGGTGCGAGTTTCGATCGGCTGGCGGCCGGCCGGCTTCTCCCTGAGCTCGCTGATGTCCATGTCGCCGAAATAGGTCAGCACCAGCGTGCGCGGAATCGGCGTGGCGCTCAGCACCAGCACGTCGACGGCCTCGCCCTTTGCCGTCAGCGCCAGCCGCTCGCGCACGCCAAAACGATGCTGCTCGTCGACGACGGCGAGGGCGAGATCGCTAAAGATCACGTCGTCCTGGATCAGCGCATGGGTGCCGACGAGCAGGTCGATCTCGCCGGCTTCGAGTTGTGCCAGCAGGTCACGCCGCTCCTTGCCCTTTTCGCGGCCGGTGAGGATCGCGACCCGCATGCCCGCGCGCTCGGCGAGCGGCGCGATGGTCTTGATATGCTGACGAGCCAGAATTTCGGTCGGCGCCATCAAGGCGGCCTGCTTGCCGACCTCAGTGACGGCAGCGGCGGCCAGCAGCGCGACCACGGTCTTGCCGGAGCCGACGTCGCCCTGGAGCAGGCGCAACATGCGCACCGGCTGTTGTAGATCATTGGCGATGGCGGCTGCTGCGTCGCGCTGGGAGGTTGTCAGTGCATAGGGCAGGGCATCGATGATTTTGTTGCGGAGGTGCCCGTCGCCGGCGTTGCGCACACCGGCCGGGCGTCGCAATTGGGCGCGGATCAGGGCAAGCGCAAGTTGCCCGGCCAGGAGTTCGTCGAAGGCGAGGCGCGACCAGAACGGCTGGTCGGGCAGAATGTCGGTGAGCTCGACCGGCTGGTGCACGCGGGTGAGCGCCTCGGCGATCGGCGGGAAGCCGCAGCGGCGCAGCACCTCCGGGCTGATCCATTCCGGCAGTGCCGGGAGCTTCTGCAGCGCCTGCGCGACCGCACGGCGCAGCGAGCCGAGTGCAAGGCCCTCGGTCAAGGGATAGACGGGATCGATGTCGGAGAGTTTGGAAATCGCCTCCTCGTCCAGCACCCGGTCGGGATGCACGATCTGCGGGACGGCGTCGTACATCTGGAGCGTGCCGGAGACGAAGCGCTTCTCGCCGATCGGCAGCAGCTTCTCGACATAGCCGGGCTTTGCGCGGAAGAACGTCAGCACGACGTCGCCGGTGTCGTCGCTGGCGTAAACGAGGTAGGGCGCGCGCGCATTGCGCGGCGGGGGCGGGCGGTGGCGGTCGACCGTGACCTCCAGCGTCACCATGGTTCCCTGCACGGCGTCGCGGATCTTCGGCCGGGCGCGACGGTCGATCACCTGGCTCGGCAAATGCAGCAACAGATCGACCAGCCGCGGCGTCTCATTGCGGCTGAGCAGATATTGCAGCAGCTTGTCCTGCTTCGGACCGACGCCGGGCAGGCTGGTCACGGGGGCAAACAGCGGGTTGAGCAGGCTGGGGCGCATCAGGCGAATCTAGGACCGTTTTCGCTCGTCATGCCCGGCTTTATGCCCGGCATCCACGTGTTTTTCGTGCCCTTGCGGGGCAGCGGGCCATGACAAATCGAGGGCTGACAGGGCCCGCCCGAGTGGCTATATCACCCCGGCCCGGCACGTCCGGGCTTTTGGCGTTTGACTGGAATTGAGACATGACGGGAACGACACGATCGAGCAACGGGCTGGACGACCGCCGCAAGCGGCTTCTGTTCCGCTGCTGGCACCGCGGCACGCGCGAGATGGACCTGATCCTCGGCCGGTTCGCGGATGCCGAGATCGGCAATCTGTCCGATGACGAGCTGACGCAGCTCGAGACCCTGCTCGAAGAGGCCGATCCCGACCTCTATGCCGCCATCACCGGCGACAAGGTGCTTGCCGCCGACGTCATCGGCCCGCTGTTTGCGCGCATCAAGGGGTTTCCGATCGCGGACCGCGACGTATGAAGCAGGGGATGAAATCGCCGGCCGAGCTGCTCACGCCCGGCCGCGCGCTCACGCTTGCCAATGTTGCCGAGGGTGCCGAGGGCCTCGTCATCTCTGATCTCGCGCGCGCCATCGCGGCGCGGCCGAAGAAGCCGGCTGTCAGCCTCGCGGTGATCTGTCGCGACGGGCCGCGGATGCAGCAGCTCGAACGTGCTCTGCAATTCTTCGCGCCCGATTTGCCCGTGCTGACCTTCCCGGCCTGGGACTGCCAGCCCTATGACCGCGTCTCGCCGCATGGTGGCGTCCTCGCGCAGCGCCTGACGACGCTGGCGCGGCTGGCGTCACTGACCGGTAGCGACAAGCCGCTGATCGTGCTGACCACGGTGAACGCCGTGGTACAGCGCGTGCCGGCGCGCGAGCTCGTCGCGGCGCAGGCGCTGTCGGTCGCCCCCGGCAACGTCGTGCCGATGGATACCATCATCGCCTGGCTCGAGCACAACGGCTACAACCGCTCCTCGACCGTGCGCGAGCCCGGCGAATACGCGGTGCGCGGCGGCATTCTGGACCTGTTTCCGGCCGGCCTGGACCAGCCCGTCCGTTTCGATTTCTTCGGCGACAGCCTGGAATCGATCCGCACCTTCGATGCCGAGACCCAGCGCACGCTGCTCGACATGCGCGCGCTCGATCTCGTGCCGATCTCCGAATTCCAGCTCGTCACCGAGACCATCCGCCGCTTTCGCATGGGCTACGTCGCTGAGTTCGGCGCGCCCGAGCGCGACGATGCGCTCTACGAGGCCGTCAGCGAGGGCCGCCGCCATCCCGGCATGGAGCATTGGCTGCCGCTGTTCCAGGACCGGATGGACACGCTGTTCGACTATCTGCAAGGAGCTTGCGTCGCGATCGAGCCGCAGGCCGAGGACGCCATCCGCGAGCGTTTCAAGCAGATCCTCGATTATTACCAGGCCCGCCGCGACGCCATGGAGCATCCGGGCGGCGGTGCCATCTACAAGCCGCTGCCGCCTGACAGGCTCTACCTGACCGAGGAGGAGTGGGGCAAGCGTGAGAGCGGGATGCCGTTGGTGCGGCTCACCCAGTTTTCGGTGCCCGCTGATGGTACCAGCGTGGTCGATGCCGGCGCGCGCAAGGGACGAGACTTCGCCCCGGAGCGCAACGATAACAAGATCAATGTCTTCGAAGCCGTCGTCGCACATGTGCATGGGCTACTGACAAACCGCAAGAAGGTGGTCATCGCGCTCTGGACGGAGGGCTCGCGCGACCGCATGACCTCGATGCTGCGCGATCACAAGCTCACCCCCGTGACCAGCGTCAACAGCTGGCGCACGGTGCAGGCGACCCCGCGCAACGAGACCATGCTGGCCGTGCTCGGCCTCGAAAGCGGATTCGAGACCGACGAGATCGCTGTCATCAGCGAGCAGGATATCCTTGGCGATCGCCTGGTCCGACCGCGCAAGGCGAGCCGCAAGCTCGACAATTTCATCTCGGAGGTGACGAGCCTCGCCGCCGGCGATATCGTGGTCCATGTCGATCACGGCATCGGCCGCTTCATCGGCCTGCAGACGCTGGACGTCGCCGGCGCGCCCCATGACTGCCTCGAGCTGCATTATGCCGCCGAGACCAAGCTGTTCCTGCCGGTCGAGAACATCGAGCTGCTGTCGCGCTATGGCTCCGACCAGACCACGGTCGAACTTGATCGTCTCGGCGGTTCGGGCTGGCAGACGCGCAAGGCCAAACTCAAGAACCGCATCCGTGAGATCGCGGGCGAGCTGATCAAGATCGCCGCCGAGCGCCACCTCCATGAGGCGCCGAAGCTGCCGGTGCAGCCGGGCCTCTACGACGAGTTCTGCGCGCGCTTCCCCTATGACGAGACCGAGGATCAGCTTGGTGCGATCGAGTCCACGCTGAAGGACCTCGAGCTCGGCCGTCCCATGGACCGGCTGATCTGCGGCGACGTCGGCTTCGGCAAGACCGAGGTGGCGCTGCGCGCCGCCTTCGCGGTGGCGCTCGAAGGCAAGCAGGTCGCGGTCGTGGTGCCGACCACGCTGCTCGCCCGTCAGCATCACAAGACGTTCACCGACCGTTTCAAGGGTTTCCCGGTCCAGGTCGCGCAGGCCTCCCGGCTGGTGCCCGCCAAGCAGCTCAATCTGGTCAAGAAGGGCCTCGCCGACGGCTCGGTCGACATCGTCGTCGGCACCCATGCGCTGCTCAGCAAGTCGATCAAGTTCCGGGATCTCGGCCTGCTGATCGTCGACGAGGAGCAGCATTTCGGCGTGACCCACAAGGAGCGGCTGAAGCAGCTCCGCGCCGAGGTGCACGTGCTGACGCTGTCGGCCACGCCGATTCCACGCACACTTCAATTGGCGCTCACCGGCGTGCGCGAGCTCTCGATCATCGCATCGCCCCCGGTCGACCGCCTCGCGGTCCGCACCTTCGTCGCCCCGCACGACCCCTTGATGATCCGCGAGGCGCTGCTGCGCGAGCGCTATCGCGGCGGCCAGGCGTTCTACGTGGTGCCGCGCATCGACGACCTCGCCGAGGTCAGGGATTTCCTCGACAAGAACGTGCCGGAGATGAAGGTTGCGGTTGCGCACGGGCAGATGCCGCCCGCCGTGATCGAGGATATCATGACGGCGTTCTACGACGGCAAGTTCGATATCCTGCTGTCGACCACGATCGTGGAATCCGGCCTCGACATCCCCAACGCCAACACGCTGATCGTGCATCGCGCCGACATGTTCGGCCTTGCCCAACTGTATCAGCTCCGCGGCCGCGTCGGCCGGTCCAAGCTGCGGGCCTATGCGCTGTTCACGCTGCCGGCGCAGCAGAAGATCACGGCGCAGGCCGAGCGCCGGCTCACCGTGCTGCAATCGCTGGAGACGCTGGGCGCGGGTTTCCAGCTCGCCTCGCACGATCTCGACATCCGCGGCGCGGGCAATATCCTGGGCGAGCAGCAGTCCGGCCATATCAAGGAGGTCGGCTTCGAGCTCTATCAATCGATGCTGGAGGAGGCGATCGTCAACCTCAAGGCTGGCGTGTCCGAGCCCGCGGCCGACCGCTGGTCGCCGACGATCACCATCGGCATGCCCGTGCTGATTCCGGAGGATTATGTCGGCGATCTCTCGGTGCGGCTGTCACTCTACCGCCGGCTCGCCGACCTCGACAGCGAGGAGGAGATCGAGAACTTCGGCGCCGAGATGCGCGACCGGTTCGGCGTGTTGCCGGACGAGGTGCGCTATTTGTTCAAGGTCGCCGCGATCAAGGCGTTCTGCCGCCAAGCCAATGTCGGCAAGATCGACGCCGGTCCGAAGGGCGCCGTCATCGCCTTCCGCGACAATTCCTTCGCCCATCCCGACCGGCTGGTGAGCTTCATCCGCAGCCACGGCCAGGCCGCGAAGGTGCGGCCCGACATGAAGGTGGTGTTCCTGCAGGACTGGGAGACGCCGGAAGAGCGTCTGGCCGGCACCACCGAGATCATGCGCCAGCTGGCGCAGCTCGCGCAGAGCAAGAAGGCGGCGTAGAGGTTTCCGGAGGCGGCGCGAAACGACGCGCCGCACTCGGATCTCGGAACAGCGACATATGATCACTTGCGCAATGATCGAACAGTTGCTAGGTTCGGTCTATCGAGTTTCGGCCGAACGACTTGGCCTCGCCGCTGAAAAGCGCGCCTGACTGACGACCCTCCCTCCAGATCTCGACGACACCCACCGCGCTTCTGAGCGCGGCTAAACGTTTATCTATCTTAAAGGACGATCCCCATGACGACGGGAACTGTGAAGTGGTTTAACAGCCAAAAGGGCTTCGGATTCATTCAGCCGGACGAGGGCAGCCAGGATGTCTTCGTTCACATCAGCGCCGTTGAACGCGCCGGCATGAATACCCTCAACGAAGGGCAGAAGGTTTCTTTTGAAATCGTTGCAGATCGCAAGACCGGCAAGTCTGCTGCTGAAGATCTGCGCGCCGCATAGGCTGTCGCAATCCCAATGACGTTGCTTTGACCACGGATGTACTGGCAGAGCTTCTGATTTTTTGACCCGCGACCGTTTACCGGCCGCGGGTTTTTTGCGCCAGCGGCCGGCCCTCGCGAATGAGAATGCGAACGGTGCGTTTCGCGTAAAGCTTCCACATGTGAGCAGTCGAGCTCCGACGGCAGCGAGCGCTCGCGGATGATTACGACGCCGCCCGCGATGCCTCGGCCGACAGCCGCCCAAGCAGCGACCTTGCCGTATCCGAGGGCGACAGCGAATCCACCGAAACGACGGGATCGCTGCGCATCTCGTGCTTGCCGTTCGACGTGTGCCGCATCACCGCGGAGAGGCGGCGGGCGATCATGTGCGCAGTGCGGAAGTCGGTCTCCGCGAACACGACGACGACCGAGCCGTCCTTCTGCGCCACGCCAAAATCCATCTGCCGCATCAGCCGGCTGAGAATGCGCGCGGCATCGAGCTGGGCGCGGGAATTGCCGGGATCGAAGGCGAAGCGTGCGACCGAGAGGCCGCCGCCGCGGGCCAGCGTCTGCTCGACCGCCTTGGCAAAATCGCGCGCAAAAGCTTCCGCCGTGAGCAGGCCGCTGCGCGGGTCGAGCCAGCCGCCGGCATCGATCGAGCGCAGCGTACGGCTCAGCTGGGCTTCCATGGCGTGCTGGCGGATCAGGGGCAGCGCGTTGGCGGCGACCTTCGCCGGCTCGCCCGGGATCAGTTCGAGATTGGGCAGGTCGTAAGTCTGCGTCAACTGATGCGCAGTGACGACCACGGGCAGGCTGCGGAAGCGGGTGTCCTCGGCGAGCACCGTGAGAAAGGCATCGGTCACGCGGGGGGTAAAACCTTCGGCGAGCACGACGCCGTCGAGGTCGCGGGTGTTGAGATGCTTGGCCGCTGCCTCGATCGAGAGCGCCCCGATCACGCCGACGCGCTCGCCGAGCGCGACGGAAAGCGCGGGGTAAGCCGCGCCGCGGCCGATCAGAAGCACCGTGGCATCGCGAACGGGATCAGCCTCCGGCAGCGCGACTTTGACCTCCGGCAGCCGGCGCAGCACCGTGGCATGGAGCGTGCGAATCCGTAGAGCGGCGCGAAGCCGCGCGATCAGGCGTTCGGAATGGCCGGCGCGCGAGGAAGAGAAGGGCAGGACGTTGTGCGGGAGCGCGCCCGCCGCATCCAATGCCACGAAGGGAAGGTAAGGGGATTGCTCTGCGATCTTGCTGGCGAGCGGCGCCAGATGCGGCTCGTGCCCGGCATGCATCGCGGCGAGAACCGCGGCCGGCTGCACCTCTTCGACCGCGCGCACCGCGCCGGCCCAGCCGGTGTCGATCACGGGAAAGAAGCGCGCCTCGTCCAGCGCCGCAAGGAAGGTCGGCCGCTCGCCATTGGACACAAACAGGATCGGGCCGGCCTGGGACATCGAGAAACTCTGGTCACGCAACAGGTGCTGCGCAATCTAGTCCGGCCGCCTTAATGCAGCGTCAATGGAACGGTCGAAACTCCGCTTAGACCGGCCCGGAACGGTCGCGAAAAGCTTCGACCATCAGGGGGTTAAGCCCGAGTTCGCTGAGCGCCTCGCGGGCGCGGGCATTGTCCTGGGCCCGGCCCGCGAGCCGGTGACCGGAGAGCCGGTCAGGCAGCGCGGTCAGCAGCGCGCCCTGACCGAGCCGGCGCGCCCATTCCTGCAGGTCGTTGGAGAGGAAGCGGTAGCCGCCGACGGCCATGATCCCGGAGGGCGGCGCGGTGATGCAGATCGCGCCGCTGGGACGGTCGAGCCGCGCGGCGTAGCCGGTGTCGACATAGTCGCGTGGCGGCTGCGCGATCAGGCTGTCGCCGACCGGCGGCGGCGGGGCGTAGGCCGCGATCGGCACCATCGGGCCGCGCAGCCCGAGCGTGCCCTTCGGCGTCAGCAGAATCTCGCCGGCGATCGACGAACCCGACTGCTCGCGCGGCGCGCCGTGCGGTCCCGGCATCACCGGCACCGGCATGCCGTCCTCGCCACGCCGGGCGCCGAACAATCCGGCCTCGCCGAACAGATAGACGTCCGTGAAAGGCGCATGCGGCGCAATCCATGCCTCGCTCGCCGACACCTGCTCGGGGGCGCGCCACAGGCCGATGACGTTGCGCAAGCTCGGCATCCGCGCCGCCAGCTCGGAATCGCCGAGCCGCTGGGCGAACTGTGCCGGTGCGATCAGCACGTCGCATTCGTGCGCATTGATCTGCTGCTCCAGCACGTCGTTCTCGAAGGGGTGATGCAGCGCCAGCGTGCCGCCGCACAGCAGCCACACCGCGAGCGAGGAGGCGAGCCCTGCGAACGACATCGGCGTGAACGCCGCCATCACGGTTGCGCCTTGCCTGATGTCGGCTTCCAGCGACATCGCGAGCCCCCCGGCGATCAGGCTGAAATGCGGCCGCGGCACCGGACGAAAGCCTTCGGCGGTGACGTCGAAGGAGATCATCGCCGCCTTGCGGCCATCCTGAATCACGGCGCGCGCTGTGCCGGGCGGACGGGCCTGCACGTCGTCGAGCGAGGCCATGCCTTCGGGCAGGTTGGTGCCGAAGCCGCAGACATGGCGAATCGAGAAGGCTTCCGCGGCCGCGTGCATGGCGAGATCGGCATAGCTGACGCCGTCGACCGTGCTCATGGTGACGATGGCGCGCGCCGCGGTACGATTGAGAGCGGCGGTCAGTTCGGCATGGCGCCAGAGCAGCGGCAGCACGGCGACGACAAGACCGGCGCGATGGGCGGCGAGAACGGTGAGCACGAACTCGACCGTATTCGGCAGTTGGATGGCGATGACGGAATTGGCCGGCAGGCCTGATTCGACGAAATAGGCGGACAGCGCCTCGATGGCGGTGTCAGCCTCGGCATAGCTCATCCGCCGCGGCTCGTGCCCGGTCACGCGGAACTTGTTCAGGGGGTCGAGCAGAGCGGTCGCGTGCGGCTGCCGCATCAGCGTGCGCTGAAACAGTGTGTCGAGCGTCGGCGATACGGCTGGCTGGTTCACGGCGTCACTTTGCTTGATGAGCTTGCGGCTGCCCCTTCGACCACCAGGTCTCCGGCAAATAGCCGGACAGCGAGGTGGCCTCTGGCCGTTCTATCCGATTCCAGCGCGCGATCCATTGCTCGGATACGTTAAACAGGGGGATTGTATAGAAACCGGAGATCAAAGCGCGGTCGAGCGCCCGCACCGCGGACACGAAATCCGTGTGTTCACGGGCTTCCAGCAGTGCGGCGATCATCGCATCGACCGCGGGATCCCGGGCCCCCATGTAGTTGCGGGTGCCCGGACTGTCGGCGGCAGCGCTCCCCCAGTAGAAATATTGCTCGTTGCCGGGCGACAGGGACTGGTCCCAGCGGTTCTGGATCATGTCGAATTCGTAGGCGAGCCGGCGCTGGTCGAACTGCACGGGATCGACCGATCGCACGCTGGGCTCGATGCCGGCGCGCCTGAGGTCGCGCTGAAAGGCAAGCGCGACGCGTTCCTGGTCGCGGGTCGTGACCAGGATCTCGAAGGTGAAGGGCGCCTTGGTCGCACGGTTGCGCAGCACGGTGCCGTCGAGATCGTAGCCGGCCTCCGACAACAGCTTCAGCGCCGCGCGCAGCGTGGTCCGGTCGCGGCCCGAACCGTCGGTCACCGGCAGGCGGTAGCTGCCGTCCATGATGTCAGGCGGGATCTGCGCGGCGAACGGCTTGAGCAACTCGCGCTCGCGCGCATCCGCAGGCTTGCCATACGCTGAGAGGTCCGAGCCGGCAAAATAGCCGGCGACGCGCGAGTAGAGGTTGAAGAAGTAGTTGCGGTTCACCAGCTCGAAATCGAACAGCAGCGTCAAGGCCTGGCGCACGCGGATGTCGGCGAATATGGGACGCCTCGTGTTGAACACCAGAAATTCGGAAGGTTGCGGCACGCCCGGCTTGAAGGTGTCGCGGATCACGTCGCCATTCTTCGCCGCGGGAAAGTCGTAGCCGTCGTGCCAGCGCAGCGGCTCGTGCTCGATGCGGAAATCATAGAGGCCGCGCTTGAAAGCTTCGAACTGGCCGTTGGCCTCGCGAAAATAGTCGAGCCTGATCTCCTCGAAATTGTAGAGCCCGCGATTGATGGCGAGGTCACGGCCCCAATAGTCGGGATTGCGGGTGAGCGTCACGCTGGCACCGGGCCTCACGGCGGTGACGCGATAGGGGCCGGAGCCGACCGGGCCCGACAGCGTCGTCTCCTCGAAAGCCGCGACGTCGACCGCATGTTTCGGCAGGATCGGCATCAGGCCGAGGATCAGCGGCAGTTCGCGGTCATTGGCTCCCGCAAGGTCGAAGCGGACGGTGAGGGGATCCGGCGCCTCGGCCTTTGCCACCTTGCCGTAATATTGCCGGTGGTTGGGGCGGCCGTGGTCGCGCAGCAACTGCCAGGAGAACAGCACGTCCTCGGCGCGGACCGGCTTGCCGTCGGAGAAGCGCGCGCGGGGATCGATGTGGAACGTGACAAAGCTGCGCTCGTCATCGGTCTCGACCGATCTGGCGAGCAGTCCGTAGAGCGTGAACGGCTCGTCATTGCCGCGCGCGAGCAGGCTCTCGACCACGTAGTTCCGGACCGGCTGCACGGCCAGTCCCTTGACGATGAAGGGATTGAGGCTGTCGAAGGTGCCGAGAACGCCCCAGGTCAGCCGGCCGCCCTTGGGGGCGTCAGGGTTGACGTAAGGCATGTGGGTGAAACCGGCAGGCATCGCCGGCTTGCCGTGCATGGCGATGGCGTGGGCTTCCTCGGCCTCTGCGCCGCTGGCCGGAAGCCCCAAGGAAAACGGGAGCCCCAAGGCGAAAGCCAGGACACAGAGGCGGACGCAAAGACCTTCAGGACGGCCCTCGAGAAGGCGCTGGAACATGAACATGTGGACACGTTGATTCGAGGACCGCAGGCCTGAATCCTATCACAGGGATTTTCCCGGGGGCGCACGCCGACGCGCGGTCAAAGGCGCTTGTCGGCATTGATCTTTTCGTCGGCCACGTTAAGAAGGCACGCAATCGCGCAAGAGCGCCGAGCCCGTCACTTATCTGCCTCATTTGACGGGGAGAGAGCCGCGCCCAACGCGGCCAGGCTCGGTGCGTCGAAGCGGTTCGGGCACTTCCCGTTCAGAAAGGGTTTTCCGCAATGAATTTCCGTTACTTGGCCGCGTCCGTCCGGCCGCGCGGGCGACTTCTCGCCTTGTTGACGGCGACGGCGTTGGCCGTCCCGTTTGCCGCCGAGGCCCAGGCTCCCGCGCCAGCTCCGGGCACGCCCGCGCCCAAGGCGACCCCGAAGGCCGCTCCGAAGGCTGCCCCCAAGGCTCCGGCGCCGGCCGCTCAGGCACCGGCCCAGCCGGCACCCGCCCAGGGCGCTCCGGCGCAGGGCGCTCCAGCGCAGCAGGGCGCGGCCCAGCCGGCCGATCAGCAAATCCAGCTGATCTACGCCCCCTGGACCAAGTTCTGCCTCAAGGGCCAGGACGCCAATGCCAAGCAGGTCTGCTTCACCGGCAAGGACGGCCGTATCGAGTCGGGCCAGCCGGTCATCGCGGCCGTCATCATCGAGCCAGAAGGCGAGCCGAAAAAGATCCTGCGCGTGACGCTGCCGCTCGGCATGCAGTTGGTGCACGGCACCCGCATCATCGTGGACAACAATCCGCCGTTGCAGAGCCCGTATGTGATCTGCTTCCAGAACGGCTGCATGTCCGACTACGAAGCCACGCCCGAGTTTATCAACAACATGAAGAAGGGCCAGAACCTCGTTGTTCAGGCGATCAATGCCAACGGCGCACCGCTGACGCTGCCGCTGCCGCTCGCCGGCGAATTCCAGAAGGCCTATGACGGCCCGCCGACCGATCCGAAGGTGTTCGAGGAAACCCAGAGGAAGCTGCAGGAAGAGCTCCAGAAGAAGGCTGAAGAGCTGCAGAAGAAGCAGCAGCAAGCGCCTGGCGCCGCTCCGGCCGGACAGAAGTAATCAGGGATCAATCCCGCATATGAAAAAGGCGCTCGGTTCGAGCGCCTTTTTTGCTGGCCAGTTGATGGCTTCGAAACTCAGTTCAGCGAAGGATTGCGCGGGCGATAGCCGGTCTTGTCCTTGACGAAGATCTCGGCGACCTGGGAATGCCGGACCGGCTCGCCGGAATCGTCCGGCACGAGATTCTGCTCGGAGACATAGGCGACGTATTCCGACTCCGAGTTCTCCGCGAGCAGGTGATAGAACGGCTGGTCCTTGTGGGGCCGCACCTCCTCGGGGATCGACAGCCACCACTCTTCGGTGTTGTTGAATTCCGGATCGATGTCGAAGATCACGCCCCGGAACGAGAAGATCCGGTGGCGCACGACCTGTCCGATCTGGAATTTGGCGGTCCGCGCTTTAATCATTCCCCGTCGATAGACCAGGATTGTGGCCGATGCTAGTGCCCTGATCTGGAATTAACCCGGTTGCGGGGCAGATAGGCCCCCAATCTTCAGAAAACACTTCATCAATGGTCGATATCCTCAATCTGGCTCTACCATATTTCGGCTTGATCTTCGTTGGATTCGCCTGTGGCAAGGTCAAATCCCTGCCGGAATCGGGCCTCGCCTGGATGAACTTCTTCCTGCTCTATGTGTCGCTGCCGGCGCTGCTGTTTGCGATCATGTCGAAGACGCCGTTTTCGGAATTGAACAACCCGCCGTTCCTGGTCGCGACCACCCTGTCGACCGTTGCGGCGTTCACACTCGCGCTGGTCGTCGGCAAGGTTTTGGGCGGGCTGACGCTGCGCGAGGCGACGCTCGCCGGGCTCTCCGGCGGCTACGGCAATATCGGCTACATGGGACCGGGGCTGGCGCTCGCCGTGCTCGGGCCGAAGGCCTCCGCGCCGACTGCGCTGATCTTCTGCTGCGACAGCATCTTCCTGTTCACGATCGTGCCGTTGCTGATCGAGCTCTCCGACCGCGATCATCCCTCGATCGTGCATGCCTTCGGCGTCGTGCTGAAGCAGATCGTGCTCAACCCGCTGATCATGTCGGCCTGCTTTGGCGCGGCCTTCGCATCGCTGCATATCGAGATGCCCGTCGCACTCGATCGCACCATCACCTTCCTCCAGAACGCAGCCGCTCCGACCGCGCTGTTCGTGCTCGGCGTGACCGTGGCGCTCCGCCCGTTCGATCGGGTCCCGTGGGAAGTGCCGGGCGTGATCGCGATCAAGCTCCTGATCCATCCGCTTGCAGCTTTCGGCCTGATGCTGGCGCTCGGCCCGTTTGCGCAGCCCTGGGCCGCGACCGCCGTGCTGATGGCCTCGCTGCCGCCGGCGCTAAACGTGTTCGTCATCGCCCGGCAGAACGACGCCTGGATCGAGTCTGCCTCCGTCGCGGTGCTGCTCGGGACGTTTGCGTCCGTGGTCACGCTGACCAGCGTGATGTGGGCGATCCAGACTGGCCGGCTGGCGTTTCCTTGAGCGGCGGTTACTTCCGCCAAGTCGGCGTGAGCCCCTCGCGCATCGCAAAACGCCGGAGCGGGCCGATCGCGCCGAGCAGGTGCATGCCGACCGCGCGGACGGGCTGGAGTGGCAGGAAATCGTTGAGCAGCGAGCGGTTGGCGATGTCGATCGCAAAGGTCCGGCTCAGGATGTCCGGACGCCGCGCCCGGTCATAACGCTTGAGCACGTCTGCTGCGCCGGGATCTTGGCCTGATGCGATGGCCTCGCCTGCAAGCCTCGCAATGTCGGCGGCATCGCGGAGGCCGAGATTGAGACCCTGGGCGCCGATCGGGGGAACCACATGGGCGGCTTCGCCGACCAGCGCAATGCGGTCGCCGCCGAAGGATTTGGGACGTTCGATCGCCAGCGGGAACAGATGGCGGCCCGGCTCCACCGTCATGCGCCCGAGGATCGAATGCGACTGCTTCTCGATCGCGGCGGACAATTCCTCATCGCTCAGGCCGCGAAGCCGCTCGGCGTCCGCAGGCGCCGAGACCCAGACGACGCTGGAACGATCGCCGGGCAGGGGCACGAACACGCAAGGACCATGCGGGGTGTGGAACTCGGTCGAGACGTTGCGGTGGGGCCGCGCGTGCCCGACGTTGAAAGTCAGTGCCGTCTGGGTCAGCTCGCGCCGCGTCACCGCGATGCCGGAGGCTTCGCGGCACAGCGAATGCCGGCCGTCGGCCCCGACCACGAGGCGGGCCGAGAGAAATTGCGCAGCGGCCGTGCGGATCGCGACGTCATCGGCTTCGATGACGACAGTTTCGGCCTCGTCGTCGAAACGGACGACATCGGGCAGTTCGGCCGCGCGCGCTTCCAGCGCCAGCATCAGCGAGCGGTTGTCGATGTTGTAGCCGAAGGCATCGAGGCCGATTTCGTGGCAGGAGAACCGGACCTCCGGCGCACGAAACAGCCGGCCGGTGTCGTCGACGAGCCGCATGATTTCGAGCGCGGCCGCCTTGTCCTTGCAGCGCGGCCAGACGTCGAGGCTCTCCAGCAGATCGACGGAGGCACCGAGTAGCGCCGTGGTTCGATTGTCGGCATAAGGCATGCGACGCGCCACCAGCGCGGTCCGTGCGCCCGCCTGCGCCAATGCGATGGCGGCGCTCAGTCCCGCCGGTCCGCCGCCGATCACGGCCGCGTCAAAGAGTGTCGATGCATCTGTCATGGAACGACATTGGACATGCCCCGCGGCAAATTCAAGCCCACTCATATTTCCCTGATTTTATGACGAATTGTGCGACCAGGCGCCGCAATGGCTTATGTGCAAACCGGTGTCATTCTGATAGCAGAAGTCATGGACAGCCAAGAGGATTCCCTGAAGCCCAGGCCCGCGATCCGCGCCGCTGCCTTCTCGGTGCACATCTTCACCGCGTTCGGTGCGGCGATCGCGCTGCTGGCGATGCTTGAGGCCGTGCGTGAGCACTGGGCGGCGATGTTTCAATGGCTGGGCGTCGCCCTCATCATCGACGCGATCGATGGGCCGATCGCGCGCCGGCTCAACGTCAAGGACGTGCAGCCGAACTGGTCGGGCGACGTGCTCGACCTCGTGGTCGATTTCGTCACTTACGTCTTCGTGCCGGCCTATGCGATCGTGGCCAGCGGCTTGCTGCTGCCGGTCGCAGCTCCCCTGCTCGGCGTCGCCATCATCGTCACCAGCGCATTATATTTCGCCGATCTGCGCATGAAAGCGGACGACAATCATTTCCGCGGTTTTCCGGCGCTGTGGAATGCGGCGGCGTTCTATCTGTTTCTGCTGCACTGGCCGCCGCTGCTCTCGACGCTGCTAGTAGCGGCCCTGGTGGTGCTGACCTTCGTGCCGTTCCACGTGCTGCATCCGGTGCGCGTCGTGCGGCTGCGCTGGCTGACGATGTCGCTGATCGCCATCTGGGCTCTGCTCTCCTTCTACACGCTGCAGATGGACTTTCGCGTCGGCACCGGTGTGACTGTCGCGCTCTGCGCGATCGCGCTCTGGATCAGCTTCAGCGACGCATTGATACGGCTGACAAGATCCTTCGCATGATGCACCTGTTGACCAGCCCCGAAGCCTGGGCCGCGCTCCTCACCTTGACCGCGCTCGAGATCGTGCTCGGCATCGACAACGTCATCTTCCTGTCGGTGATCGTCTCGCGCATTCCCGAGAAGCAGGCGCACCGCGCCCGCCAGATCGGGCTCGCGCTGGCGCTGATCTTCCGCATCATCCTGCTCAGCCTCCTGGTCTGGCTGATCGGCCTGACCGCGCCGGTGTTTTCGTTTTCCGGTTACGGCTTCTCCTGGCGCGACCTCATCCTGATCGGCGGCGGTCTGTTCCTGATTGCGAAGGCGACGCACGAGATTCATGGCGAGGTCGAAGCCGATGACGGCGAGGGCGGCGAGAAGTCACCTCGTAACGCTTTCTTCTGGGTCATCGTCCAGATCGTGATCATCGACATCGTGTTCTCGCTGGACTCGATCATCACGGCGATCGGCATGGCGCAGGACCTCGAAATCATGATCGCGGCCGTCGTGATCGCCTGTCTCATCATGTACATTTCGGCCGGACCGGTGTCGCGGTTCGTCGCGGAGCATCCGACCACGAAAATGCTGGCTCTGGCCTTCCTGGTGCTGATCGGCGTCGCGCTGGTTGCGGACGGATTCCAATTCCACATCCCGCGCGGCTACATCTATTTCGCGATTGCGTTCTCGGCAGCGGTCGAGTTTTTCAACGTGTTAGCGAAACGCAACCGCAGGAAGACCGGCAAGCCGTCGGTCTAGGCGTTCCAGCCCGCGTCGAGTTGACAAGGCGGGCGCGATGTCTTTCGCTGGCCCGCGAGAAAAGGAGGTCAGGTGATGACCAAAGCCGTCCGTGTGCACAAGGTCGGAGGCCCCGAAGCCCTGGTCTATGAGAGCGTCGATGTTCCGGCGCCCGGGCCCGGCGAGGTGCGCATCGTCCAGCATGCCGTCGGCCTGAACTTCATCGACGTCTATTACCGCACCGGCCTCTACAAGGCGCCGGGGCTGCCCTTCATCGCCGGCAACGAGGCCTCGGGCGAGGTCGTCGCGGTCGGGCCGGGCGTGACGAATTTCCATCCCGGCGACCGCGTCGCCTACTACCACAATCTCGGCGCCTATACCGGCGAGCGCAACATCCCCTGGGAGCGGCTGGTCAAGCTGCCCGACCACATCACCCACGAGCAGGGCGCCGTGCTGATGCTGAAGGGGCTGACGGTGTGGTATCTCCTGCACAAGACCTTCAAGGTCGAGCCGCATCATCGCGTGCTGATCCACGCCGCGGCCGGCGGCATCGGCCTGCTTGCCTGCCAATGGGCGAGGGCAATGGGTGCCCACGTCATCGGCACCGTCGGCTCGCGCGAGAAGGCTGCGCTTGCCGAGGCCAATGGCTGCGACCATGTGATCCTCTACAACGAGGAAGACTTCGTTGCGCGCGTCAAACAGATCAGCCGCAACGAGGGCTGCGACGTGGTTTATGACGGTGTCGGCAAGGCGACGTTCCCAGGCTCGCTGTCCTGCCTGAAGCCGCGCGGGATGTTCGTCTCCTTCGGTAATGCCTCAGGCCCGGTGCCGCCGTTCTCGATCGCCGAGCTCAACACCCACGGCTCGCTGTTTGCGACCCGGCCCAAGCTCAACGACTATATCGGAACGCGCAAGGAGTTGCTGGAAGGCGCTGACACGCTGTTCGCCGCCGTCATTAACGGCAAGCTGCACGTGCCGATCAACCATGCCTACGCGCTCAAAGACGCCGCCAAGGCGCATATCGATCTCGAGAGTCGCAAGACCACGGGCGCGTCGATCTTGAAGCCGTAGAGAACGTCTTGCCGAAGTCGTCATGCCCGGGCTTTTCCCGGGCATCCACGTTCTTCGTGCCGCGCCTCAAGGCGTACATGGCCGGGACAAGCCCGGCCATGACGGAGAGAGAGCGAGCCGTCTACGCCACTCGCCGTGCCGCGCCGGCTCTGGTCAAGATACCGTCGAGACAATCGATCATCTCGGCGATCTCGGCCCGCGTGACGTTCAGCGCCGGCATGAAGCGCAACGTGTCCACCTGCGGCGCGTTGAGGAGGACGCCGGCCTCGAACGCCTGCGCGACGATGCCGGGCGCGATCGGCAGCTTGAGGTCGAGCGCGAGCAGGAGCCCGCGACCTCGCACTTCCCCGAGCCCATGCCGCGCCGAGACCTTCTGCAGCTCGCTTTCGAGCAGCAGCCCGGTTTCGGTCGCCGTCTTCAGGAACTCCGGCTTGCTGACCTCGTCGAGCACCGCAAGCCCCGCCGCGCACATGATCGGGTTGCCGTTGAACGTGCCGCCCTGGTCGCCGTGCTCGAAGCAGGCCGCGCGTTCGGTCGCGAGCAGCGCCGCGAGCGGCACGCCGCCGCCGATGCCCTTGCCGAGCGTCATGATGTCGGGCGCGATGCCGGTGTGCTCGTAGTGGAAGAGCTTGCCGCTCCGGCCCATCCCGGTCTGGATCTCGTCGAAGATCAGGAGGAGGCCGTGCGCGTCGGTGAGGGCGCGCAACTCCTGCAAGAACTGATCGGTCGCCGGCCATACGCCTGATTCCCCCTGGATCGGCTCGATCATCACAGCGACGGAGTTGTCGTTGATCAGCTTTTCGACCGAGGCGATGTCGTTGAGCTTCGCCTTCTTGAAGCCGGCGACCTTTGGCTCGAACAGCGGCTCAAAGGCCTTCTTGCCCGAGGCCGACATCGTCGCCAAGGTGCGGCCGTGAAAGCCGCCTTCGAAGCTGATGATCTCGTACGCGCCACCTCGATGCAGGCTGCCATATTTGCGCGCGAGCTTGATCGCGCCCTCGTTGGCTTCCGCGCCGGAATTGGCAAAGAACACCTGGTCGAACGCGCTGTCTGCAACCAGCGCCTGCGCGAGCTTCAGGCTTGGCTCGTTGTAGAAGGCGGGGCTTGGCGTCAGCAGCCGCTTGGCCTGCACGGCAAGCGCGTTGGCGATCGCGGGCGGGGAGTGGCCGAGGCAGTTGACCGCCCAGCCCTGTACGAAATCGAGATAGCGCTTGCGGCTGTCGTCCCAGAGGTAGGAGCCGGCGCCGCGAACGAACACGGCCTTGGGCCGAGCGGTGATGTCCATCAACGCGTCATACGGATGGGTGGCGGTGGTCATGTCGAACTCCTCTGGAGGCGGGTGGAAAAGGGGGCGCGAAAAGCAAGAAGGCCGCACCTTGCGGGTGCGGCCTTCTCGAAAACCTACGCTGAATTCAGTGCTTCAGCGGCGTCGTCGGACATGGCGCACCCTCTCATCGTCGCGGAAGCGACGGCGGAGCATTTCGGTGCGCTGATGGGTCCGAGCGTTGATCATGGGGCGCGGCAATACATGCGAATGGCCGGGCTTGTCAAGCGCCGCCTTGCAGACCACACGCCCAGCGTGCATGGGGCAGGAGAGAGATGCGCGCCGGGAAACCATTACGTCTCTAGCGCGTTTGTGATCAGCGAACGCGAATTGGCTCGAACCGAACGCCTGACGGTTCGGACCAAGAGGGGCGGGACCAACCAGATAGTTTTAAGCCTTGTCCGACACGCCTTATTCGATCGACCTCGACAGCATTCGCGGCGCGTTTCCGCCAGGCATGGAGGCGCCGCCGCTGTTACTGGATTTTGCCGGCTGGCTGAAGGGACGGCCCTGGGGCAGTGTCGGGTGTTTCTCGCTGCAGGGCCAGTTTTCGGATCAGGCGCCTATTGTTGACGGCAGTCCCTTGCGCGACCGGTTTTCGCTGTTCATGCGGCTGCCGGATGGCTCGGCTGTTGGCGGCTGGTACGGCGCGGGTCTTGACCGCGACAATCCGCCGATCGTGGGGCTTGGCTCCGAGGGCGATTACGAGCTGCTGGCGCCGAGCCTCGATGGCCTGCTCGCGAAACTGACGTCGCAACAATTCGACAACGCTTGGAGCGATCTGAAGCCGCACGACGAAGTCGAATGTCAGACGGTCGAGCTCGCGCAATGGCTCACCGGACGGCTGGGCAGGGATATGGCGGCGTCCGATGACGATCCGTCGGAGCTGCCCGACTTTCGCGGCTTCATGGAAAGATGGAGCCGGGGTCGCGAAGACTATTGGGCCAATCATCGCCTGATGGCCGAGCTCGGCTGGCGCCTGGCCGCGCATCTCCCCAAGGGCAAGAACGCCTGGGACAAGACGCATTTCGAGGTCGCGATCGTCGGCAAGCAGTACGAGGCGCGCGTCCTCTCGCGCGGGCCGCAGCCGTTCGAGGAAGCCGCCTCGATCGAATCCCTGCTGCGCGATCTGCGTGAGGAGATGCGCCGCGCACAGCCCGAGCTCGGGCTGTGGTACGCCATGAAATTCGATCTCTATGCCGACGGCCGCGTCATGCCGAACTTCGAATATGATGTGCGCCCGACCATCGAGGGCGAGCCCGCGAAGCTGTCGGAGGCGCAAGCCGATCTTGCCCGCGCCCCGCGCCCGGAGCGCTGGGTGCCGAAATGGCTGGCGGAATCTTGAAGCTGGGCATCCAGCGATGCCGCCGCCCAGCCGGCGCCGAAATCTTCCGCTGTCGCGTCATCATGACCTCGCCGGAACGGCACCTTCGATCCCCCTTGACTTAGAGCGCGCTCGAAGGGGTATCTGTACGTGCGTCAGTACGAGAACGGGCACACATGAAGATCGGCGACCTCGCAAAACGGACCGGCCTGTCGACACACACGCTGCGCTACTATGAGCGCATCGGGCTGCTGCCATACGCCGACCGGGATCGCTCCGGCCAGCGCGACTTTGACGCATCGATCCTCACATGGATCGAATTTCTCGGTCGGCTCAAGACCACGGGAATGCCGATCCGGGGCATGTTGCGTTATGCGGCGCTTCGGGATGAAGGCGAAGCCACCGGGCCAGCCCGGCGGCAGATGCTGGAAGTCCACCGGGAACAGGTGCGCACGCAAATTGCCGAACTCCAGGAATGCCTGCTCGTCCTTGATACCAAGATCGCCGGCTATGCCAGCGACGAACAGAGGACGAAGGAAAATGACGCACGCCCAAACACAAGACGAAAGCCGCTTCGATCGCGGCCAGCGGGCCCTGTCGCGCATTGACGGCAGTGCCGGCGAAAAGGTCGTCGCCTCACTCGCCGACATAGCTCCGGATTTCGCACGATACGTGATCGAGTTTCCGTTCGGCGACATTTACTGCCGCCCGGACCTCGGCCTGCGCGATCGAGAGATCGCCACGATCGCCGCGCTGACGGCGCTCGGAAATGCCGCGCCTCAGCTCAAAGTGCATCTCGAGGCGGGTCTGAACGTCGGCCTGTCTCGCGACGAGATCGTGGAGATCATGATGCAGATGGCCGTCTATGCGGGCTTCCCGGCGGCGCTGAACGGGCTGTTCGCAGCCAAGGAAGTGTTCGCCGCACGCGACGAACAGCAGGCGTCGGGAGAAGCGACATGACCTCGTAGTTCGGGCACGCCCAGCCTGAACGCCGGCTGGTGGAAAATGCCTAAGGCGCGCCGGTCTTGCCGGCGTGCCGCGACCGGAATCTCAGAATCCCGCGACGCTGCCGTGGAGGTCGTACTGGTCCGCGCGCTCGATCTTGGCGGTGACGATCTCGCCGACGCGCAAGGGGCGGCGGCTCGACAGGTAGACGGCGCCGTCGATCTCGGGCGCATCGGCCTTGGAGCGGCCCCTTGCGACGGTCGGGCCGACCTCGTCGATGATGATCTGCTGGCGCGTGCCGACCTTGCGCTTCAGCCTGCGCGCAGAGATTTTCTGCTGGCGCGCCATCAGTGCATTGTAGCGCTCCTGCTTGATCTCTTCCGGCACGGGGTTCTCGATCGCATTCGCCGTGGCGCCGGCGACCGGCTCGTACTTGAAGCAGCCGAGCCGATCGATCTCGGCTTCGTCCAGCCAGTCGAGGAGATAGGCAAAGTCCGCATCGGTCTCGCCGGGGAAGCCGACGATGAAGGTCGAGCGCAAAGCGAGATCAGGACATTGCTCGCGCCAGCGCTTGATGCGCGCCAGCGTCTTGTCCTGCGCCGCCGGGCGCTTCATGGCCTTCAGTACTTCGGGGCTCGCATGCTGGAACGGGATGTCGAGATAGGGCAGCACCTTGCCCTCGTTCATCAGCGCGATGACCTCGTCGACATGCGGGTAGGGGTAGACATATTGCAGCCGGACCCAGGCGCCGAGCTCGCCGAGCTCGCGCGCGAGGTCGATGAATTTGGCGCGGACCTGGCGATCCTTCCACGGGCTCTCGGCGTATTTCAGATCGACGCCATAGGCCGAAGTGTCCTGCGAGATCACCAGCAGCTCTTTCACGCCGGCGTCGACCAGGCGCTCGGCCTCGCGCAGCACGTCGTTGGCCGGTCGCGAGACCAGGTCGCCGCGCAGCTTCGGGATGATGCAGAAGGTGCAGCGGTTGTTGCAGCCCTCGGAGATTTTCAGATAGGCATAGTGCCGCGGCGTCAGCTTGATGCCTTGCGGCGGCACCAGATCGAGATGCGGATTGTGGGCGGGCGGCAGCGCGCGATGCACGGCGTCCAGCACGCTCTCATATTGCTGCGGGCCGGTGATGGAGAGCACGCCGGGATAGGCCTGCTCGATCTGCTCGGGTTCCGCCCCCATGCAACCGGTCACGATCACCTTGCCGTTCTCGGCCATGGCCTCGCCGATCGCCGAGAGCGATTCCTGCTTGGCGCTGTCGAGGAAGCCGCAGGTGTTGACGATGACGATGTCGGCCCCGTCATGCTTGCGGGCGAGCTCGTAGCCCTCGGCGCGCAGACGCGTGATGATGCGCTCGGAATCCACCAAAGCCTTGGGGCACCCGAGCGACACGAAGCTGACCTTCGGCGCAGCCGTCTGATCCATATCCAAATCTGCCTGATTGACAGGGTTGAGCTAGTCCCAATTGCCCATAATTACAACCCTTTGCATGGCTCGCGGGCATGCTATGGATGAATCACTGGTGGTGAGTGAGCAATGAGCGCCGAACAGTCGCCCAAAATCGTGATCGTCGACGAAAGCCCGATCCGGGCTGCGATCCTCGAAGAAGGGTTGCGGGAGGCCGGATTTACGCAGATCGTCCATATCCGCGAGATGCAGAGCCTGCTCGCCCGGATTTATGCGGTCGATCCCGACATCATCCTGATCGATCTGGAAAACCCCAGCCGCGACGTGCTGGAAGCGATGTTCCAGGTCAGCCGCGCCGTGAAGCGGCCGATCGCGATGTTCGTCGACCAGAGCGATTCATCCTCGATCCAGGCCTCGGTCGAGGCGGGGGTCTCCGCCTATATCGTCGACGGGCTGAGGAAGGAGCGCATCAAGCCGATCCTCGACCTCTGCGTGTCGCGCTTCAATGCCTTCGCAAAACTCCAGGAGGAACTGGAGCGTACCAAGTCGCAGCTCGAGGATCGCAAGGTCATCGAGAAGGCCAAGGGCATCCTGATGAAGGTGAAAGGCCTCACCGAGGACGAGGCCTATGTGCTGCTGCGCTCCACTGCGATGCGCGAGAAGAAGAAAATCGGCGAGATCGCCCAGTCGATCATCACCGCGTCGGAGATGCTGAAATGACCGCTCCCCTCCGCATCGGGTTCATTCCGCTGGTCGATGCCGCAGCGCTGATCGTTGCCGTCGACAAGGGATTTGCCGCGGCTGAAGGGCTCGAGGTCGAACTGGTCCGCGAGGTCTCCTGGTCCAACGTCCGCGACAAGCTCAATATCGGCTTGTTCGACGCCGCGCATCTGCTCGCTCCCGTCGCGATTGCGTCCTCGCTCGGGCTCGGCCACGTCAAGGTGCCGATCGCGGCGCCCTTCAATCTCGGCATCAACGGCAACGCGATCACGGTCTCGCCGGCGCTTCATACCGCGCTGATTGAGGAGATCGACGGCGACCGCTTCGATCCGCTCGCCACGGCAAAAGCGTTGGCGCGCGTGGTCACCAAGCGGCGCAAGGCTGGGGCCGATCCGTTGACCTTCGGCATGACCTTCCCGTTCTCGACCCACAATTATCAATTGCGGTTCTGGATGGCGGCGGCCGGCGTCGATCCCGACGAGGACGTGCGGCTGGTCGTGCTGCCGCCGCCCTATATGGTCGACAGTCTTGCCAATGGGCATGTCGATGCGTTCTGCGTCGGTGCGCCCTGGAATTCGATCGCGGTCGATCTCGGGATCGGCCACATCCTGCATTTCGTCTCCGACATCCTGGCCCATGCGGCCGAGAAGGTGCTGGCGCTCCGCCAGGTCTGGGCTGACAAGAATCCCGACGTGGTAGCCAGCCTGGTGCGCGCGGCGGTGAAAGCCGCCGAGTTCATCGAGCATCCCGAAAACCGGACCGAAGCGGCGCAGATCCTGGCGCAGCCGGAGCGGATCGGCGTCGATGCCGAAGTCATCCAGCGCACCCTCACGGGGCGCCTCAAGATTTCGCCGGACGGCACCTTTCGCGAGAGCGGCAGCTACCTCCTGGTGGGACGCGAGGAAGCAGGGCGCCCCGATCCGGTCCAGGCCGCCTGGCTCTATGCGCAGATGGTGCGCTGGGGGCAGACGACGCTGACGCCCGACGGCGTCAAGACGGCGATGGCCGTGTTCAGGCCCGATCTCTACGACGGCGCCCTCGGGCGCCGGCCGCCCGCCCAAGCCCCCGCGGCATTCGGCGCATTCGCCGGCCCCGCCTTCGATCCCGCCAATATTCGGGGGCATCTCGAGGCCTTCGAGGTGGGCCGCTGGAAGGTGTGATTCGGGTCTGCATCGTTTTTGAGCGCTGGAGATCCGAGTCTAAATTTTAGGCCGACTGCTCGAATTTCATAAGAGTTCCGGAGCCCAGAGTTCCCCGGCGCGCTCTTAATTACCTGATACCTCACACATTTTCATTTCATCGAAGCTGGCACGCAACTTGAATGTTGCAGTGCGGCCAGCCTGTCACAGATGCCTGCTGCGCCAGTCCCCAGCAACGAAGCTGTTCGGACCGCTGGGTGCGCAGCCGGCTCTCGAGCCAGCCGAGCTCCTCGCGGGTCGTGCACTTTCCGTCGATACCACCCAGGTGGCCGCAGGAGCTTCGTTACTGACCATGAAACTCGACACCGTCTCAGTCGACTTTACCGACGACCAGAAACGCTACCTTGAAGGCTTCACGACCGGTCTGCAGATCAGTCGCGTCGGTCGCGGTCTCGGCGGCGGCGCCGGCAAGGCGAACGCCGAGCCGACCGGTCCCGATGCCGTGCACATCAAGGCGCAGGACAAGGTGATCGCCGCGGGCAAGAAGCTCGCCGACCAGGAGAAGGTCAAGCGCGACGAGCATCCCTTCGATGCCTATCCGCGTCTCCGCCAGCAGGCGCTCGATAATACGCCGCCAAGCCCGGCGGACAATTTCCGCTGGCGCTATTACGGCATCTTCTACGTCGCGCCGACGCAGGACTCCTACATGTGCCGTCTGCGCATTCCGAACGGCATCATGAAGCACTGGCAACTGTCCGGCCTTGCCGACCTCGCCGATGAAACCTGCGGGCCCTACAGCCACGTCACGACGCGTGCCAATCTCCAGCTTCGCGAGATCCCGCCGAAGAACGCCGTGAAGCTGATCGAGGGCATACAGGATCTCGGCCTGTGCTCGCGCGGCTCCGGCGCCGACAACATCCGCAACGTGACGGGAACGCCGACGGCGGGCATCGATCCGCAGGAGCTGATCGACACGCGGCCTTATGCGCGCGAGTGGCACTACCACATCCTGAACGATCGCTCGTTGTATGGCTTGCCGCGCAAGTTCAACGTCGCCTTCGACGGCGCCGGCAAGATCGCGGTGCTCGAGGAGACCAACGACATCGCCTTCACGGCGTATGAGGTGAAGGATGGGTTCGGCGTCGAACCCGGGATCTGGTTCCGCCTCGGCCTCGGCGGCATCACCGGCCACAAGGACTTTGCGAAATATTCCGGCATCGTCGTCAAGCCTGAAGACGCTACCGCCGTTGCCGACGCCATCGTGCGCGTCTTCATCGAGCACGGCGACCGCACCAACCGCAACAAGGCGCGGTTGAAATACGTGCTCGACGCCATGGGCCATGACGGCTTTCTCAAGCTGGTCGAAGAGCGGCTGAAGACGCCGTTCACGCGCGTGACGGAAGAGGCGTTTGCGCCGCGGCCGGCCGCGGACCGCATGGCGCATATCGGCGTGCACAAGCAGAAGCAGGACGGCTTGAACTGGATCGGCGTGTCGCTGACGCTCGGCAAGATCAGCTGCGATCAGATGCGGGGTCTCGCCAAGGTGGCGCTGGACCTCGGTGACGGCGAGATCCGTCTGACCGTCTGGCAGAACCTGCTGATATCAGGGGTGCGTGACGAGAATGTCGAGCTTGCCGTTGCGGCGATCAAGCAGATCGGGCTCGCGGCCGAGGCCTCGCACATCCGCGCCGGCCTGATCGCCTGCACCGGCAATGCCGGTTGCCGCTTTGCCGCCTCCAACACCAAGCGTCACGCCGCCGAGATCGGCGAATGGTGCGAGCCGCGCGTCGAGATGGACAAGCCGGTCAACATCCACGTCACCGGCTGCCACCATTCCTGTGCCCAGCACTACATCAGCGACATCGGTCTGATCGGGGCGCGCGTGCCTGTCAACGAGGAGGACACGGTGGAGGGCTATCATCTCTTCACCGGCGGCGGGTTCGGTCCTGACGCCGACGTCGGTCAGGAGGTCTATCACGACCTCAAGGCCGAGGACGCGCCGAAGACGGTCGAAGGGCTGCTCAAGGCCTATATCGCCCATCGCTCGTCTCCTGACGAAACCTTCCTGTCCTTTGCGCGCCGCCACGACGGCGAGACGCTGCGCAAGCTTGCCGATGCCGAGGTGTCCTCATGAACCAGATCAGCCCTCCACCCAAACTCGACATTATTCCCACGAGCGCCCCGTTCTCCGACGCGCAACGCTCCTGGCTGAACGGCTTCTTTGCCGGGCTGCTGTCGCCTGAGGCGGCCACGCCGCTGTCGGCGGAGCAGGGCGCCGCGGTCATGCAGGCTGGTGACGGTGACGACGGTGAAGCGCCGTGGCACGACCAGACCATGCCGATCGCCGATCGGATGAAGCTCGCCGAAGGCCGTCCCGTGCGGCGCAAGATGATGGCGGCGATGGCGCAGCAGGATTGCGGGCAGTGCGGCTACAATTGCCACGACTATTCGGAGGCGATCGCGAGCCGCAGTGAAGCGCGCCTCAACCTCTGCGTCCCCGGTGGCAAGGAAACCGCACGGATGCTGAAGTCGTTGCACGAAGAGCTGGATAAGGCGCCGGCGGCAAAGCCGGCTGACAAGCAAGACGCGGTGGCGGCCCCCGCCGTGACCGTGACGATCGCCGAGCCCGGCCGCTCGCGGGACAACCCCGTTGCGGCGACCTTCCTGTCGCGCCGTCTTCTCAACAAGGGAAAGTCCGAGAAGGAAACCTATCACGTCGAGTTCGATCTCTCCGAGAGCAAACTCGACTACGTCGTCGGTGACAGTTTTGGCGTGTTCGCGCGGAACGAGCTCGGCCTCGTCGACCAGGTCATCGCGTTGCTCGGTGCCTCCCACACCACGAAGGTCAACGGCAAGACGCTGCGCGAGGTGCTGATCGACGACGTCTCGTTGTCGCCGGCGCCCGACACGCTATTCGAACTGCTCTCCTTCATCACCGGCGGCGCGCAGCGCGAGAAGGCGCGGGCGCTGGCACAGGGCGAGGATCCCGACGGCGATGCCGCAACGCTCGACGTCATGGCGGCGCTGCAGAAGTTCTCGGGCACGCGGCCGCATCCCGAAGCCTTCGTGGAGGCGCTCGAGCCGCTGCAGCCGCGGCTCTATTCGATCTCGTCCTCGCACAATGCGACGCCTGGAAAGCTGTCGCTGACGGTCGATTCCGTGCGCTACGTGATCGGCAAACGCAAGCGCATCGGCGTTGCCTCGACCTTCCTCGGCGAGCGCATCGCTGAGGGCGAGAAGCTCAAGGTCTATGTGCAGAAGGCGCACAATTTCGGCCTGCCGCAGGATCCGAAGACGCCGATCATCATGATCGGCCCCGGCACCGGCATTGCGCCGTTCCGCGCCTTCCTGTTCGACCGCAAGGCGACCGGTGCGCCTGGCAAGAACTGGCTGTTCTTCGGCCATCAGCGCAGCGATTGCGACTTCTTCTACCAGGAGGAGCTCAACGCGATGAAGACCTCGGGCCTGCTCACGCGTATGTCGCTGGCCTGGTCGCGCGACGGCGAGAAGAAGTTCTATGTGCAGGACCGCATGCGCGAGGTCGGCCGCGAGGTGTGGACGTGGCTCGCCGAGGGGGCGCATTTCTACATCTGCGGCGATGCCAAACGCATGGCCAAGGACGTCGAGCGTGCACTGGTCGATATCGTCGCCCAATTCGGGGCGCGTTCGACCGACGAAGCCGTCAGTTTTGTCGCAGAACTCAAGAAGACGGGCCGCTTCCAGGCTGACGTCTACTAGATGTCATCCTACGGTCATCCGAGCCGGTTCCAACTGGCTCGGATTTGAGCGAATAAGATTCTCGGAAGTGGCGGGCGAGGAGAATTTGCTCCTGCGATGGGGGGTTTTCAGAGAACCCGCATCGCTATTTCCGCCGGTCTCTTGCCCGCCACCCCGGTTGATCCTTCATAATCGTCCGAATGGGGCGTTGGAGATCGACCATGCGCGAACTATCGGCGGAAGCCAGGCTGCACTTCTACGCGCGCTCGCTCTCGCGGCGGACCGGTGCGAGCGTGCATCATGCCGCAATGTACAGCGCCTTCGCCGTCATCGCCGCGATCGTGTTCGGCACGCTGTCGGTACACCCGTTCTGATCACGCTCCGCGCTTGAACGGCGCGACCTCGATCCCTGCATCCTTCAAAGCCTGCCGCAGACCGCGCGCGATGTCGACGGCGCCCGGCGTATCGCCGTGGATGCAGACCGTGTCGGTGCGCATCTTGATGACCTTGCCGGTGACCGAGACCACCGCGCCGTCCTGCACCATGCGCACCACGCGGTCGGCGATGGCCTTGGCGTCATGCAGCACTGCACCGGGCTTCTTGCGCGAGACGAGATTGCCGTCGTCCTCATAGGCGCGGTCGGCGAACACCTCGTGCACCATCGGCAGATTGGCGGCTTCGCCGGCCTTCACCAGCTTGGAATTGGCGAGCACGACGAAAATCAGGCTCGGGTCGACCGCCTTGATGCCGGCGGCGATCGCCTTCGCCGTCATGTCGTCCTCGCAGGCGACGTTGGAGAGCGCGCCATGCGCCTTCACATGCGTTACCTTGTGGCCGGCCGCGGTCGCGATCGCCTGCAGCGCGCCGATCTGGTAGGCGACGAGGTTCTCGATCTCGGAGGCCTTCAGACCCGCGATCGGATGGCGGCCAAAGCCGTGCAGGTCGCGATAGCCAGGGTGCGCGCCGACCGAGACGCCGCGCGCCTTCGCCAGCTCGACCGTTCGGCGCATGATGTCGGGGTCGCCCGCGTGGAAGCCGCAGGCGACGTTGACCGAGCTCGCCAGCTCGATCATGGCGGCATCATTGCCCATCTCCCAAGCGCCAAAACCTTCGCCGAGATCGCAATTGAGATCGATCGTCTTCATGGGTTGCTCTCCGTCTCTGGTCGTCTTGTCGTTTACGGCTCGGCCGCGACCTGCCAGGTCCCGGCGTCGACGGCACTGACAGCATAGCCCGCGACGTTGGCATCGCTGAGCGCTTCGATGTTGAGCGCCACGGTGTCGGCAGAGCGCAGGCGATCGGGCAGGTTGCGGATCAGCTGCGCAAATTTCTTCGCCTCGTCCTGGGCCTCGGCCATGCTGACCGCCTTGAAGCGGAACGCCGTTCCCGCCGAGGTCTGCGCGAGACGGCCGACATCGGCCGTGATCACGGTCGCGATCTTCGGGTAGCCGCCGGAGGTGCCGCGATCCATCATCAGCGCGATCGGCGCGCCGTTGCCGGGCACCTGGATGCTGCCGTTAACCGTGCCGTCGGAGACGATGTTGTGGCCGTGCAAATGTTTGATCGCGGGGCCCTCGAGCCGGTAGCCCATGCGATCGGAGGTCGCCGAGATCTTCCACTCGCTGTCGAGGAACAGCGCCTTGTTGGCGTCGTCGAACTCGTCGTCCTGCGGACCCAGCAGGACGCGGATCGGACCGCTCGACGGCTTCGGCAGTTCGATGCGCTGTTCCGGTGCACCGCTTGCGGCATCGACGCTGAATTCGTCGTCGGCCTGCAGCGGGCGCGGGTAGGGGCTGCCGAGACCGGCACGGGCGTTGACTGCGAGACTGCCGAACACCGGCTCGCCCTTGATCCCGCCTTCGATCGCCAGATAGGTGAACGCACCGCCGCGAGCAAAACCCAGCGTCAGCGTCTCGCCGTCCTTCAGCGTCACCGATGTGTCCGTGGCGACCGGACTGCCGGCGATGTCCGCATTGCGCGGCGCGCCTGAGATCGCGACGCGCACGGCACCGTCGCGCGCGGTGAACGCGGCGCCGAACGGGCCGACCTCGACAGCGGCTGCGAACGGTTCGTTGCCGACAAGCGTGTTCGCCGCCGCGAGCGACAGGCGGTCCATCGCTCCGCTGACCGTCAGGCCATAGCGTTGCGCGCCATGGCGTCCGCCGTCCTGGACCGAGCTTGCGGGCCCGATGCTGGCGATCACGAGCCGGCTCATGCCACCACCTGCTCGGCAATGATCTCGCCGGCCTCGGCAGCGCGGTCCTGTTCCTCGAATGTCTTGTGGTCGATCGCGAAAAACGTCACGCGATCGCCGGGTTCAGTGAGGAAGGTCGGATTGCGGTGGAGCTGATAGGTCCGCACCGGCGTGCGGCCGAGCAGGTGCCAGCCGCTCGGGGCCGCCAGGCACTGGATTCCGGCCTGGATGCCGCCGATCGAGATCGTGCCGGCAGGCGTCAGCAGCCGTGGATTCTGCCGCCGCGACATCTGCAGGGATTTGTCGAGGCCGCTGAGATAGGACCAGCCCGGCGTGAAGCCGATCATGGCAACCTTGTAGTCGCCGGCGACGTGGCGCGCGACGATGTCGTCGGGTGTGGTGTTCAGCGCCTTCGCGACGTCCTCGAGGTCGATGCCGTGCTCGCCGCCATAGGCGACGGGAATTCGCCATCGGCGGGCCTTGGTGGCCGGCGGCAGCGGCCGGCTGGCGAGCGCGAGCAGCTTTTCGCCAAGTTCATCGAAGCCGATCTTGCCGGGATCGTAATGCACCAGCAGCGAGCGATAGGTCGGCACGGACTCGGTGATGCCATCGATCGGACTCGCTGCGAGCGCCTTGTCGAGCGCCAGCACGCGCTGGTTGGCGTCGTCGTCCATGGTACGGCTGAACTCGACCGTGACGGCGCTGTCGCCACTGGGCAGCAGGCGGGGCGGGGGAAGCGTCGCGGACATGGGCTCTCGAAATCGGGCTTCTGGAGATACGCGGGCTCGGCCTTGAGCTCCGCTCGTCCCTGCTTCGCGTAAATGCGCCCGCAAGTCCAATAAATTAATGCAGGGGGAGGCGATAAACCCTTGTTATCGCGACGCATAACAGCGCTGCGGCCCTGCATGATTGGTAGCTTGTTGGCCCTTGACGCAAGGCCCGCACCCCGCAAGATGCGCGTTCTTTCCCGCCCATCCGGAGCTCGTCTGTTTCCATGTCGCTGTCCCCCGAAGCCCGCAAGACCCTCGCCGGCATCACCACTGCCACCATCACCACGGTCCTGCTGAAGAAGGGCCTGCGCAACATCTGGATGCGCGGCGCGCGTCCGCTGCGTCCGGGTCTGCCGCGCCTGGTGGGACCGGCCTTCACGCTGCGCTTCGTGCCGGCGCGGGAGGATCTGGCGACGCCGGAGTCATGGTCGTCGCCGATCTCGACCCGCACCGCGATCGAGGCAATGCCGGAGGGCTGCATCGCCGTGGTCGACGCCATGGGCATCACCGACGCCGGCATCTTTGGCGACATCCTATGCGCGCGCATGATGAAGCGCGGCGTCACCGCACTCGTCACCGACGGTGTCGTGCGTGACGTCGAGGGCGTGCTCGGCACCAACCTGCCGGTCTGGTGCGACGGCTATGCCGCGCCGCCGTCAGTCGCCGGTCTGACCTTCGTCGGCTGGGGCGAGCCGATCGGCTGCGGCGGCGTTGCGGTGTTCCCGAACGACATCGTTGTTGCCGACCAGGACGGCTGCGTGCTGATCCCGCAGGCGATGCTCGAACAAGTGCTCAACGAGGGTGTCGAGCAGGAGCGGATGGAAGCCTGGATCGTCAACGAGGTGAACAATGGCGCGGTGCTCCCGGGCCTCTATCCCATGAACGCCGAGACCAAGGCGCGCTACGCAGCAAGCAAGAAGTAATCGGGAAAGAAGCGAGGTAATCCCAATGGAGATCACTGTTGCAGGCACGCGGCTGACCCGCCGCGCGCCCAAGGAAAATTTCACCGGCACCGTCTGGCAGGACCCGGTGATCATGGCGCCCGCGCCGGCACGGCTGAACTGCTCGCGTGTCTCGTTCGAGCCTGGCGCACGCACCAACTGGCATCATCATCCGCTCGGGCAGACCCTCTACGTCATCTCCGGTGTCGGCCGCGTTCAGACCAAAGGCGGGCCCGTCAGGGAGATCCGTCCCGGCGACACCGTCTGGATTCCGCCGGGTGAGGTGCACTGGCACGGCGGATCGCCGACCAACGGCATGTGCCATATCGCCATGCAAGAAGCGCTCGACGGCGTCTATTCGACGTGGCTGGAGCCGGTGAGCGACGCGGAGTATGGGGCCGCGTTGGGCTAGCTCTCGTGCCCCGGACAAGACGCATCGCCCCGCGGCGATGCGTCGCCGATCCGGGGCCCAAAACTTTTGACGGCATCAGGACTGCTGAGTCCCGGCTCTGCGCAGCAACGCTTCTCGTCGCTGCTTGTCCGGGGCACGACACCTTACATCCGCTCGGCGGTCCACGTTCCCGTGCACATGCTGCCGCGCCACGTGCCGGAGCCGGAGGTGCCGCTGAGGCGGCCGAAGCCGACGGCGCGCTTGATGCCGGTGCTCAAGGTGACATTGATGCTGCCGGCATCCGCGACGCGGCCCGACGCCGTCACCATTGCGCTGCTCGAGGCGATCTGACCGTTGTTGATGCCGATGGCGACGGTCGAGCCGTTGCCGCAGGTCTCGCTCGATGACGAGATGCGGACATTCCATGCGCCGTCGAATGTGCTGGCGCTGGCCTGCGCGGCCGGCAACGCGATGACTATGATTGTGGCGAAGAGAGCCTTGCGAAATCCGTTCATGACACGCCCCTAGGGTTGATTATGCGGGGATCGTGTCACGGACGCGGAACCGGCGATGTGAGGGCTGTCACGCGCGCGACGGGCTCTGTGATGTCGCGCACATCCCGGAAAGCGAGGGGTAAAAGCAAAAGGGCCCGCATTGCGGGCCCTTTGTCTCGGTCAGAGTGTCGCGGGAAGTCAGTTCACCCGCGTCCAGGTCTGGCCGCCGCAGAACATGCCGCCGAAGGCGCAGCCCTGCACGCGCAGGCGATCGGTGCCCTTCAGCGCGATGGTTGAATCGTAGGTCGAGCCGGAGTTCGGATCGAGGATCCGGCCGGACCATTTTGGGTCCTTGTTCTGGTCCTTGCCGGGCTTCATGTTGATCAGAACCTGCTCGCCATTCTGGTTCGATTTCGAATCGACCGAGTAGCCGCAGAGATTGCTGCCGCATTGCTCGATGCGGACCTTGCCTTCCTTCTCCTCGGTGAGCCAGACGCCGAGCGGTGAATTGAGGTCGCGCGTGGCCGCGGTTGCGGGAGCCGGCGGCGCGACGGCGGCCGACTGAACGGGAGCAGGCGCCGGGACAGGAGGCGGAGATGGCGCCGGCGGCGCGACTCCCACCGTCGGGGCAGCACTTGGGGTCGGCTGAGGCGGCGGCACAAGCGCCTCTTCGGCCGGAGCCTTGTTAGCCGTGGTGGCCGGAGGCGCTGGCGGGGCAGGAGGCGCCACGGCCACGGGGGCTTGGACGGGAGCTTGGACAGGGGCCTGCTCGGCCGCCGGCGGCGCCGTGACAGGTGTTGGGGCCGGCGCCGGATCGGCAGGCGGCTGCGGATCAGCCTTGGCCTGTTGCGGTGCCTGCGGGTCCGCTTTGGGAGCCCCCTTGGCATCGTTCTTGGCTTTCTTCGCCTTGCCCTGGCCGGTGTTGTCGTAGACGCCGGGGATCTGCACCGTGCCGCGGTCGGGATCAATGCGGATGGTGCGCCCGCCATAGTCGAAGGTGTACTGCGCCTGCGCAGCGGTGCTCGCCAAAAGGAATGCGGCCGTGGCCAACAGCTTCCTCATTTCGCATCTCCTGAAACAGGTGGTCCCCGCACCGACGCTTACGCCTCGGTTCGATCGCAAAAAGTGATCTAGATCACTGTCACCGTATGAGTCGTGGCTTCTGCGTTTCGGGTTCAATAACACCGGAGCCGGTCCAAAGTTTGGCCGGCACAAGCGACAGGAGGACGCGGCCCTAATCGAACCAGGCGGCGTAGATCTTCTTGTAGCTGCCGTCCTGCATCGAAATATGCAGCCATTGATCGACGAAGGCCTTCAGCGCCATGTCGCGCTGGAGCCAATAGGCCTTCTCGGAAAAATCGAACGGCTTGTCGGGATGCACCGCGCAGAGCACGCCTTGATGCTGCTTCTGCTGGTAGCGCGTCTCCGAGGCGTCGGTCATCATCAGGTCGGCATTGCCCTTGGCGATCTCGTCGAAGATCACGGTATTGTCCGGGAAGACGGTGATGTCGGCGTCCTTGATGTTGGCACGCGCGAAGCGCTCGTTGGTGCCGCCGGGATTGACGATCACGCGGGTGCCCTTCTTGTCGATGTCGGTGATGCTCTGGTATTTGCCGACATCGGCACAGCGCGCGATCGGCGTCTTGCCCTCGCGCATGATCGGCGTGGAGAAGAAGCCCTTCTTCTGCCGGTCGAGCGTGACCGAGACGCCGCCCATGGCGATGTCGAACTGATCGGCCTCGAAATCCTTCATCAGCTTCGGCCAGGCCGTCGGCACGAATTCGACCTTGACGCCGAGCGCCTTGCCGAGTGCCTCCGCCATGTCGACATCGAAGCCACTGAATTGCTGCGTCGTCTTGTCGAGATAGGTGAAGGGCTTGTAGTCGCCGGTCATGCCGACGCGCAAAGTGCCGCGCTTGACTATCTCGTCGAGGCGGGACGGCGCCGTCTGCTGTGCGTGGGCCGAAAGGTTTGCCAGCAGGACCACGGCCAAAGTCGCCAGAATTCGAATGGTCATTCGAACGATCATCTCTTTTCCACCCATGTCCAAGCTGTCATTGTGCAGCTCTCGAGGCCTGTCTTGAGGCCTGGATTTAGACCAGATGCCCGTCTCTGGCGAGGCGGAATTGAAGGGAATTTTGAAGTGACGATCTCAATGTATGACGCCTCGGTCGGACTCTTCGTGCCGTATCTGCGCAACCTCTCCGCACTGCTCGACAAGGGCGTTGCCTATGCCGAGGCCCGGAAGTTCAACCCGGCCGTCCTGCTCGGCATGCGCATGGCGCCCGACATGTACGATCTGGCGCAACAGATCGGCGAGGCCTGTCGCCACGCCACGGTCGCCGCGGCCTTGCTCGCCGACCGCGAGCCGGTGGCGCTGCCGGTGCTGGAGCACGACATGGCCGGGCTCCAGGCCCGCATCGCGACGTCAATCGAGTTCATCGAAAGCCTGCCGCGCGCAGAGATCAATGCTGCGGCGGAGCGGAATGTCTTCTTCAGGCTGAAGAACGGGACCGAGTTGCCCTTCACCGGGCGGACGCTGCTGCTGACCTTCAGCGTTCCGCAGTTCTTCTTTCACGTCACGACCGCCTACGACCTGTTGCGGCACGCAGGCGTCGAGCTCGTGAAGAAGGATTATCTCGGACGACGATAAGCCGAACCGGCATCCACTTCGCGCGAGAGCGCGCTAGGCTTCGCCCTTGCGCTCGTAATCGGCGAGCGAACTGCGGCCGGCGATCTCGCTGCGCAGCTCTTCGAAGCGCCGATGCGCCTCGTCCTCATGCGCGTCGACGAAATGCACCGCGGCTTCGCCGGTCATCGGGCCGCTGACCACGGGCACGGACTGCTCGCCGATGGTCTCGTGGACGTAGAACTGGCCGTCATCGCCGCGATGGACCGTCCATTTCAGACGGATCGCCACCATCGGCCCGGGGCCGACCTTGCTGTAGCCGTCGGCGTCGGCGTGCTCCGGCACCAGCGGCTGCTCCTCGACCACCGGATGCTCGTCGACCATCGGGTGCTCGTCCGCGACCCCATGCTCACCAGCAACCACCATTTCAGTCACGGTGACAGTCTCGGTCTCGCGCACGACGAGGACGGGTTCAGGATGCTCCAGGATGCTGGCGATGGTCGCCAACGCGTGGTCGGTCGGGTCGATCTCTGACAAGGGTCCATCCTCCAGCTCGACGCGGCCGGCAAGTCTGTCCCACCGCCGCCGCGGCCGGACCTATTACGCGGGTTTGATTAAGGCTGAGTGAGGGCTCGATCTGCACCAAAATGGGACTCATTCTGGCGTTCCGAAGGCGGGGGGCAGCCGCCCGCCCAGGAGAACCGCCTAGCCCGGAGATGCGCTCAGCCCAGGACATCCTGATTGATGATGTTCTGCCGGATAGGATCGCCGTCCAGCACACTCAGGATGTTGCGCGCGGTCTGCTCGCTCATCCGGCTCACCGCCTCGACCGTCACGCCGGCGACGTGGGGAGCCATGATGACGTTGGGCAGCGCGAACAGCGCGTTGCTGACCGGTGGCGGCTCCACCTCGAACACGTCGATGCCGGCACCGGCGAGCTTGCCCGAGACCAGCGCGTCGTACAGCGCCGCCTCCTTCACGATGCCGCCGCGTGCGGTGTTGATGAGGTAGGATTTCGGCTTCATCCGGCCGATCCGCGCCGCATCGAACAGGCCGACTGTCTCCGGCGTCTTCGGGCAGTGGATGGTGACGAAATCGGCGTGAGGCAGCGCGGCATCGAGATCGGCGACCGGCTCGCAGCCTGCTGCCTTGATCTCTGCGGCTGCCTTGTAGGGATCATAGACCTGCACATTCATGTCCATCGCCAGGCAGCGCTTGGCGGTGCGGGTGCCGATGCGGCCGAAGCCGATGATGAGGACGGTCTTGCCGTAGAGATCGAACGGCAGCATGCCGAGACGGTCCGCCCATTTGCTGTCTTTCACGCAGGCGTGCATCTCCTGCGCGCGTTTTGCCAGTGTCAGCATCATGAACAGCGCCTGTTCGGCGACCGAGGGCGAGTTCGCGCTGCCGGCGACCATCAGCGGCACCTTGCGGCGGGAGAGGGCGGGGACGTCGACGGCGTCGTAACCGACGCCGATCCGGGTCACCACCTTCATGTCCTTCGAGGCTTCGAGCTCGGTCTCGCCGAAAGCGGTGGCGCCGAGCGCCACGCCATGGACCGGCGCGTGGCTCTTCAGCAAGGCCTCGAAATCCCTGGCGGAGATCAGGTTCGGAAACTCGATGAGCTCGATATCATCTCGCTGGGTGAGGAGGGCGCGCGCCCCTTGCGACAAAGTTTGCGTGACAAAAATTTTCTTCTTGTTGGTCGACATCGTCCCTACCTGCGCGAGTTTCTTGGCCGGCCGTCACAAGACGGCGCCGGTCGCCTCGTTTAGCAGGTGCATATTGTTGAGGTCCATCGCCAAACGCATGGGTGCTCCGTCCTTGGCGCCCGCATTGGGATCGACACGGCCGCAGACGGGCGTGCCTTCCAGTCCGAAATAGACCAGCGTCTCCATTCCCATCGGCTCGGTGACATCAAGCACGGTGTCGAAGGTCTCGACACCCGGCTCGAGATGCGCATGCGATTCCGTGAGATGTTCGGGACGGATGCCGAGCAACAGGTTTTCAGATCGGGGCAGCGCGCTGTAACGGGCGGCGCGGGCCGGCGGCAACGGGAATGAGATGCGATCCGTCAGGCGGACGTTGAGCTTGCCGCCGACGTCCTCGAGACGGCACGGAATGAAGTTCATCGCCGGCGAGCCAATGAAGCCCGCGACGAAGCGCGTCGCCGGCTTGTGGTAGAGCTCGTTCGGGGTGCCGATCTGCTCGATCCGACCCTTGTTCATCACCACGACGCGATCAGCCAGCGTCATCGCCTCGACCTGGTCGTGGGTGACGTAGACCGTCGTGGTGCGCACTTTCTGGTGCACCTTCTTGATCTCGATCCGCATCTGCACGCGCAGCTTGGCGTCGAGATTGGACAGCGGTTCGTCGAACAGGAAGACCTTTGGGTTGCGCACGATGGCCCGCCCCATGGCGACGCGCTGGCGCTGGCCGCCGGAGAGCTGCTTCGGCTTGCGGTCGATCAGGTCGGTGATGTCGAGGAGGCGGGCGGCTTCCGTCACCCGCGCCTTGATCTCGGCCTTGGGATAGTGCTTGAGCCGCAGCCCGAACGACATGTTCTCCGCGACCGTCATGTGCGGGTAGAGCGCGTAGTTCTGAAACACCATCGCGATGTCGCGGTCCTTCGGCGGCACGTCGTTGACGACGTCCCCGCCGATCATGATGTCGCCGTCGGTGATGTCCTCGAGTCCCGCGATCATCCGCAAGGTCGTCGACTTGCCGCAGCCGGAGGGGCCGACGAGCACGATGAACTCATGGTCAGAGATGTCGAGATCGATGCCGCGCACCGCCTCGACGTCGTCGTAACGCTTGACCACCTTCCGCAACGCAACCTCAGCCATAAGACATCAACCCTTTGTGGCGCCGGCGGTCAGGCCGGCAATGTAATAGTCCATCAGGAAGGCGTAGATGACCAGCGGCGGGGCAGCGCCAAGCAGCGCGCCGGTCATGATCTGCCCCCAGTTGAAGACGTCGCCCTTGATCAGCGTGGTGGTGATGCCGACCGGCAGCACGAGCTGGTCGATGGATGTCGTGAACACCAGCGGATAGAGGAACTGCGCCCAGGACACGGTGAAGGCGAAGATGGTCGCTGCGATCAGGCCAGGGAGGGCAACCGGAATGAAAATCCGCGTCAGGGTCTGGAGCCAGGAGGCGCCGTCGATGAGAGCCGCCTCGTCCAGCTCCTTCGGGATCGAGGCGAAATAACCGATCATGATCCAGGTGCAGAACGGCACGGTCAGCGTCGGATAGATGAACACCAGCACGTACCAGCGGTTGAGAAGGGTGATGCCGGTGACGTCCTGGACCACCGCGAGCATCTTGAACAAGGGAATGAACAGGAGGCTGTCCGGGATCAGATAGGTGAGAAAGACCCCGGTCGCGAGCGTCGCCGAGCCCCAGAACTTCATCCGCGCCAATGCAAACGCCGCCGGAATGCTGATCAGCATCGTCACGATCACGACCACGATCGAGATCATCGACGAATTCCAGAAGAATCGCAGGAACTGGTTCGAGGTCAATAGCTCCACATAGTTCGACAGCGTCGGATGAAATACCCACCACGGATTGGTGGCGGCCGAGATCTCCGCGCTGCTCTTGAGCGAGGTGATCAGCATGTAGATCGGCGGGATCAGGAAGAAGATCGCAAACAGCACCAGGAAAAAGTAGGACCAGCGCAACGCCCAGGTGCGGTCGCGGCTCATGCTTCGAAGCTTGACCTTGCGTGTCGGTCCGGCCTTGTCGATTGCGAGCGTGCTCATCAGGCTTCGTTCCCACGTTTGTTGACATCGCGCAGGATGAAGACCGCTGCGACGGCGAGGATCGGCACCATGAACAGCGAGACGCAGGCGCCGAGCGGAATGTCGCTGCTCTGGATGCCGACCTGGAACGCCCAGGTGGCGAACAAATGCGTCCGGTCCAGCGGACCGCCGGAGGTGAGGATGCGCACGATGTCGAAATTGGCGAAAGTGACGATCAGCGAGAACAGCGTGGTGATGGCGATGATGTTGCGCATCATCGGCAGGGTGATGTGCCAGATCTTCTGCCACCAATTGGCGCCGTCGATCGCTGCGGCTTCGTAGAGCTGGTCGGGTACGGATTTCAAGGCGGCCAGGTACATGATCAGGAAGAACGGCGCGCCGTACCAGACGTTGACGAGGATGACGGAGAAACGCGCCCAGAAGGTGTCACCGAGCCACGGGATCGGACCGATGCCGAAGAACGACAGCGTATAGTTGAAGGCGCTGTAGGAGGGATCGAACAGCCACAGCCATGCCAGCGTGCTCATCGCCGGTGGGATCACCCAAGGCACCAGCAGCATGCCGCGCCATTTACGTTGCTTCTTGCCGGGAATGTTGTGGACGAAATGCGCGACGATGAAGCCGATCAGCGCCTTGAAGACCACGGCGGTAATCGCAAAAATGCAGGACTGTCTCACCACCATCCAGAACGTTTCGCGCTTGAACAGGAAGGTGAAGTTGCTGAGACCGACGAACTTCGTCATCGCCTTGTTCAGCGTCGCCAGGTAGACCGAATAGAAGGCGGGATAGAGCACGAGCAGGGCGATCAGGAGGATCAGCGGCAGCGTCAGGAAGAACGCGACGGTCGATTTCCGTCCCATTGCATTGCGCAGGCTCGCCCGTTTGCGCGGGCTCGCAGCTCGAGCGGGACGGCCTTGCTCAACGACGACATCGGCCATGACGTTAGCCTCTTTTGCAGGACACGTAGCAGGACATGTAGGACGGCGAAGCCGGCGCAGCCGTCGGCTTCATTCGGCAAGCGGATCGAGCGAGTGTGCCTCGGCGGCTCACGCGCGAAGCGTGAACCGCCATGGCACATACCCGGCTCAGGTTCGCATGAAGCCTTCGCACTCGCCTTCGGCCCAGGCGAGCGCGGTTTCCAACTTCTCTCCTTGCGCAAAGCGCAGCGCCATCTTGGTCAGCGTCGCCTGGAAGTAGATCTGCTGGGCGATCTTCGGCGGCGCCGGAGACGCGGCGATCGACATCGTCTGCTGCTTGTAGGGATCCGGATAGTGGAAGAGCGTGCCCTTCGGCGGCCCTTCCTCGGCCCAGGTCTTGAACTTCGTCATGTTCGCGTAGGCCGGCAGATCGTACCCGCCGCTCGCCGCGACGAACTTCTCGATCGCCGCCGGCGAGGACAGGTGAACAAGCAAGCTCTTGGCCGCTTCCTTGTTTTTGCCAAAGGCCCAGACGCCCCAGAAGTACGGCAGGAAGGGCGCAAAACGTCCCTTCGGACCGGACGGGAAGCCGTGCGTCCAGCACTGTTCGGCGACTTGCGGTGCGTCGCGCTTGGCGACCGCCCAGGCACTCGGCGGATTCAGGATCATCGCCCCGCGGCCCGAGATCAGCCATTTGTTGTTGGAGGCATCGTCCCAGGACGGCGCGTCGGTGGGCAGGACGGCGATCAGCTTCTTGTAGAATTCGAGCGCCTGCCGCACTGCATCGGTCTTGACGGTGATATCGCCCTTGGCGTTGACGAGCTCGGCGCCGAACGACTGGAAGATCGCGCCGGCGGTGTCGACGCTGTCGGTGGTCTCGCCGAGACCGATGCCGAAGGGGAAGCCGGCCTTGTGGCAGGCCTCGGCCGCCTTCAGGAACGTCTCCATGGTCCAGTTGTCTGCTTTTGGCGGAGCGCCGACTGGATACATCTCCTGCACGTCGATGCCGGCGTGTTTCTTCATGAGATCTATGCGGGAGCAGGGGCCCTTGATCTGGCTTCCCGGCGTCGCGGGCACTGCGAGCCATTTGCCGCCCGACCGCCCGAGATATTTGACGGTGTCGTTCACCTCGCCGTTCTGCTTGATGAGCGGCTCCATGACGTCGTTGAGCGGTTCGAGATTCTCGGAATAGGCGTGCGGCCACCAGCTCGGCATCTGGAGAATGTCGTGACCGGACTTGGCCTGGGCTTCGGCCGCTGCCGTCAGCTCGATCTTCTTGTTGTTGCTGGTGATGTAGTCGATCGAGACTTCGACCTTCTCCTTCTCGCCCCATTCCTTGACGAGCGCGGTGGAGGCATCGTTGGCGCCGGGCACCCAGTGGTCCCAGAAGCCGATCGAGAGCTTGCCGGCGGCGTAAGCGCCTCGGACATAGGGCGCCGTGATCAGCGCCGCGGAGGACATTGCAGTGGCAGCCACAAATTGACGTCGCGTCAGTGTCTTGCGTGACATCTCGTTTCCTCGCTTGGGTGTTTTATTATTCTGGCGTTCCTCTGAACTCTTCCGAGTTCTGCTTTTGATTTTCTTTTCGAAAGTTTCTTGTTCGACGTTTCTTGTTGATGCCGTCGGCTTCGAAGGCAAATTGGTAGCGCGATCAGATCATGATTGATTGCGTCTGTCGAGAAAACCGAACGGCTTGCGCCTAGAACTAACGTTGTGTCCGGGAACGCGGCAGCGCCCTCGACCTCATGCGCGGACCATGAACCACGGCCGGTTGTTTTGCGACGCACACTTGGCGCTGGCGCGCCCGACCGACATGTGCGCAATTACGCCGCAGTTTCCAAGGAGCCTGCATAAGCACCTCGCGGCAAACACTTTTCGGGCGTGGATAGCATTTGTCGGCGCCTAGACCTCGAAGCGGTGAAAACGATAGAGTTGCAGCTGGCGGGTGGTTCTCATCCCCAAGAGCCTAATCAGATCGAGATGGAGACCAGAATGATCAACCCGGCGCCGCCCGCGCGGCTTTACCTGCGACGATGGTTCGCGCTGGGGTCCGTTTTCGTGTTGCTGCTCGGCGCAGCCGCGGTGGCGAATGCTCAAGGCCTGGTCAAAGGGGTTCAGGAAGGAGCGGCGGCCGGGAACAAGGCGGCGGGTCCGGTCGGCGGTGTGCTCGGCGGCGCGATCGGCGGTGTGGTCGGTGTGTTCACCGGCGTGCTCGGCGTTGGCAATAATGGCAATCAGGCGCCTGCCGCCAGAGATCCGAGCAAGGATGCAAGCAAGGATGCGGCCAAGGACGCCAAGCAGGGCGCCGGCAAGGACAAAGATGCCAAGAGCGCCAAGGCGGGCAAGGGCGCCAAGGCGAGCAAGGAGGCGAAGAACGCGCCGCAGGACAAGGATGTCACGGTCCTCACCCAGACCGGCGCGCCGCAATTGACCGCCGACCAGATCGTCACCAACAGCGACTCCTATATCGAGCGGATCAAGACCGAGCTGAACCTCACGCCCGAGCAGGAGAAGCACTGGTACGGTTTCTCGAGCGCCATGCACTACCTCGGGCATAACGGTGCCGAGCGGCTCAACCTGCGGGTTGCGCGCGCCAAGCGGGATCCTCCCGACGACATCGTCGAGCAGATGCGCAACGAGGCCCAATTCCTGATCGACCGCGCTGCCGACCAGCGCAATGTCGCCGACGCCGCCGAGCCCCTCTATTCGAGCCTCGATGACAAACAAAAGCAGGTGTTCGTGCAGGAGATGGTGCGGCTCAGCCACGAACGAGGATTGGATTGATCAAGTGGAATCGGATCGGGCGCGTCGAATTAACGGACCCCGCCACGAATTCGTGAATGCTCTTCGCAATTCGGTTATGATTAGCTTGGGAAGCTGATGGGCGGGGTTGATATGGCGGACGGACTCTCCGTTTTCCTGGTCGAAGACGAGACGTTGATCCGGATGATGATGACGGACATGGTGGAGGAACTCGGCCACCACGTCATCGCGGAAGCGGATAATGTTCGGGACGCCAGCGCTTTCGCCATGACCGCGCAGTACGATCTTGCGATCCTCGACATCAATCTCAAGGGCCTCTACGTCGATCCGGTCGCCGATCTGATCGAGCGTCGCGGGAAGCCGTTTTTGTTCGCCACGGGCTACGGTCCGGAGCTGCTGCCGTCCTTGCTCAGGCGCCGGCCGATCCTGCGCAAGCCGATTTCGATCGATCAGCTCAAGGCGATGATCGATTCGATGTTTCCGGAAGCGGCAGCGAAGACGCCGAACTGAGACCAAAATGAAAATGGCCGCCCATCAGGGGCGGCCATTTCGCGACGGAATTCGTCGCCGCTTCATATCAGGCCGGCGCCGAGATCGATGCCGCGCGCCATCAGGCCGAACGAGGCGACCAGGCCCGTGCAGCAAAACAGCAAGATGGTCTTGAACGAAGAAAACGAAGAATCGGCCAAACGCGTTTCGCTGGTGGCCGGCATCGCGGCGATCGAAATCATGCTCATGTTCATTCCCCCCTTTGTTGCCCCTGAATTGGATCAGGTGGGGAACTCCTAGAGCAAAAAGTTTGACGCGAGCTTTCGAGGGGTCGTTAACGAAATCGCAATCGATACCGCATTTTCGGGCACTGGAGTGCGATCACGCGTTTCAGTGGCGCCCGTTCTTCAGCACCGTGGCGATGGTGTGGGCCGTCATGGCGGCGCGGTCCGAAGCGCGCTGGGCTGCGAGGCGGTCACGCGCCTTTTCCTCGATCAAGAGCTCGATCAGGGCCAGCCGCTTGCCCTCGTCGTCCGCCTCGAGCAGCAGGCGGTGATAGCGGTGATAGTCGAAACCCAGATCCTGCTTACGCATGTCACGCCCCCGCAACTACGCCACGCACAAGCTAGGATTGTTTCTCATCCGGGACGTGCGCGCAAGCACGATCCCGCGTCGCGCGCGCGTGCCGCGCAATCAGCTGTGCATGACTGGAACCCGCGGACGGAGGCGCGCGCCGTTTAAGGCTGGTTGTGCTCCGCGAACATCGTCAGGCCGAGGAAACTCGCATCAGGTTTCGTGACCAGTCTGGTCGGGATGTCGCGCAGATAGTCCTGGAAGCGTCCCTTGGCTTCGAAGCGCGCCCGGAATGCGGAGGCTGCGAGGAAGTCAGGAAAGCGCGGCACGATTCCGCCGGCGATATAAACGCCGCCGCGTGCGCCGAAGGTCACCGCGAGATTGCCCGCGACCGAGCCGAGGATGGCGCAAAACATCTCCAGCGTCTTGCGGCTGAGCTCGCAACTGCCTTCCAGGGCGGCCTTCGTGATGGCGGCAGCATCGCGATGCGGCACCTGAGCGCCTTCCACCTCGGCCAGCGCCTCGTACAGGCTTTGCAGGCCCGAACCGGACAACGCGCCACGCTCGATGGAGACATGGCCGAGGCGTCGGCGCATGCACGCGATCACGCGTTCCTCGCGCTCGTCCTCCGCCGGCAGGGTCGCGTGGCCTGCCTCGGTGACGACGGCCAGCCGTGAGCCGTGGCGCTCGACCAGGCAGGACACGCCAAAGCCGGTTCCAGGGCCAACCACCAGCAACGGCTCTCCGGGAAGGCCATCCTGTCCGCCGAGCGGGATCAGGTCGGCGGGCTGCAGGGCGGGCAGGGACCAGGCCACCACCTCGAAATCGTTAAGAACATGGACGCTGTCGAAGCCGAGGGCCGGCTGAAGCTCGTTGCCGTCGATGACCCATGGGCTGTTGGTCATGACGCAGCGGTTGTTGGTCACCGGTCCTGCGACGGCCAGCACGGCCCTTGGGGGCGGTTGGCCGTGGCAGCGACGCGCGAGAACATCGGCAATGGCTTCCCGGACGGTCGGGAAGTCTGCCACTTTGACGTAGTCGATCGGTCCGGTCTGATCGCCCTGACTGAGCGCGAAGCGCGCATTGGTGCCGCCGATATCGGCGAGAAGAATCTGTCCTGTCTTGCCGATGGTCATGTGCGTATGGCTGCCGCAGCCTTTCCGGCTGCGGGAACCGCTTCCTCCGCTCTATCCGATCGCAAGACGCGAACGGCTGTCAGAATCCGTCCCCGGGTGGATCTAGTCAACACGCATCAGCCCAAACCGTTGCATCCCGGGACCGACGGGGCGCATTCGCGCAGATCGCCGCACCTTCTCGTTGGTTGCGAAGCAGCCCGGGAAGATCGACACTGCAGACGTGCCTTCGGCGCCGCTCGCGCGGATGGCCTGGAATGGACCTTGCGATGAAGATTTCCGACCGCGACGTGCTGCTGGTCATCGACGTGCAGAACGATTTTTGCACGGGCGGGGCGCTCGCCGTGCCCGGCGGCGAGAAGGTCGTCCCCGCCATCAATCGGATCGCCCAAAAATTCGCCAATGTGGTGCTGACCCAGGACTGGCATCCCCGCGATCATGTCTCCTTTGCGCCGAACCATGCGGGCAAACAGCCGTTCCAGACCATCGTGCTCGACTACGGCGTCCAGGTGCTGTGGCCGAGCCATTGCGTGCAGGGCACCGCAGGCGCCGAATTTCATCGCGATCTCGACGTCACCCGCGCAAATCTGGTGGTGCGGAAGGGATTTCGGCGCGGCATCGATTCCTATTCGGCGCTGTTCGAGAACGACAGGACAACGCCGACCGGCCTGCTCGGATATTTGCGCGAACGCGAGTTGAACACCGTCTTCGTCGCCGGCCTCGCGTTCGACTTCTGCGTTCGCTTCTCGGCGGACGATGCCCGCAAGGCCGGGTTCGAGGTCGCCGTCATCGAGGACGCCTGCCGCGGCATCGATCTCGACGGCTCGGTGGCCGCGACCCATCAGAGTTTTCGCGAGCGCGGTATTTCGCTCGTCAGCTTCGAGGCCTTCCTGTGAGGACCGTGGGATAGCCATGGCGGAGAAGACCGGCAAACAGCTGCGCGCACCGGAGCCGGTCCCGGATGACCCGCTGCTGTGGCCGTTCGCTGCGGCGCGGATTGCCATGGACGCCTGCTTTGGATGGCTCGAGCGCGGCCCGTCGGAGCTGGCCGACAGCAGCCTGCCTTGGACCACGCCCAACTCCGTCGCGCTGGAGCTTGCGACCATGCGCCTGCGTAATTGCGCGCGGACGGGGGCCGGCCAGCCGGCACTGGTCTGCGCGCCCTATGCGCTGCACCGGGCCCTGATCGCCGACTTCGCGCCCGGCCACAGCGTTGTGCAGTCCCTGCAAAATGGCGGCATCGACCGGGTCTATCTCACCGACTGGCGCTCGGCCGCACCCGACATGCGCTATCTCTCGATCGACAGCTATCTCGGTGATCTCAACGTCGCCATCGACGAAATCGGCGCGCCGGTCGATCTCGTCGGCCTGTGCCAGGGTGGCTGGCTCTCGCTGCTCTATGCGGCGCGCTTTCCCGCCAAGGTGCGGCGGCTGGTACTGGCTGGCGCGCCCGTCGACCTCTCCATTGACTCCAGGCTGTCGCAGCTCGCCCGCAACGCGCCGGAGATGGTCTACGACCAGCTCGTCGCCCGCGGCGGCGGCAATGTCAGCGGCGAAGAGATGCTGCGGCTCTGGTCGAAGGCACCGAGCCGCGACGACATCGCGACGGCGCTGCAGAGCGACCTCTCCGGCGAGGACGGTGCGGCGCTGCTGGCACGCTTCGAGCGCTGGAATGCCGAGCCCCTCAATCTGCCCGGCACCTACTATCTCGAGATCGTCAACTGGATTTTCCGGGAGAACCGGATCGCGCGCGGCCAGTTCACGGCACTCGGCCGCGGGATTGATCTGAAGGACGTCAAGGCGCCGGTCTTCCTTTTGGCCGGACTCGATGACGACGTCGTGCCGGCTGCGCAGGCGCTCGCCACCGCCGGCTTGCTCGGCACACCGCCGGCGTTCATTGCGGCGGCCTCCCAGCCCAGCAACCATCTTGGCCTGTTCATGGGCGCGCGGACCCACGCCCATGCCTGGCCCCGGATCGCCGAGTGGCTGCGCGACGATCTGCCCGGCATGCTGGCGCGCAGAGCCTGAGACTGCCTCAAGGGCACGGCCGGGCAGCGAAGCTGCAAATCCGTTATGCATGCCGTTGAATGGCCTGCACGGGGCCATGTCGATGGGTTAAATGGAGTCCAGAGCCGGCGGAGGCCGGTCGCGACGAGACAAAGGGACTGTGCTCGATGAGTTTCCACTCGATCTATGCCCACGGATTTGCGCGCGTGGCGGCCTGCGTCACCACCTCTCATGTGGCTGATCCCACGGCCAACGCAGCTGCGGTTCTGGCGGCGGCGAAGGACTGCCACGCGCAGTCGGTGGCGGTTGCCGTGTTCCCCGAGCTCTGCCTGTCCGGCTATGCAATCGAAGATCTCGTGAAGCAGGATCCGCTGCTCGATGCGGTCGAGCGCGGGCTTGTGGCCATCGTCGAGGCATCCTCGTCCCTGATGACCGTCCTGATCGTTGGCGCGCCGCTGCGCTTTGGCAATCGGATCTACAATTGCGCGGTCGTCATCCATCGCGGCAAGATCCTCGGCGTGGTGCCCAAGAGCTACCTGCCGACCTATCGCGAATTCTACGAGGGGCGGCATTTCGCCTCCGGCGCCGGCATCGTCGGAGAGATGGTCGCCTTTGGCGGGCTGCATGCCCCGTTCGGCGTCGACCTCCTGTTCGCAGCCGAGGACGTTCCGGGCCTGACCATCGGCGTCGAGATCTGCGAGGACATGTGGATCCCGGTAACGCCGGCCTCCGAGCTCGCGCTTGCGGGCGCGAGCGTGCTGATCAATCTCTCGGGCAGCCCGATCACGATCGGCCGCGCCCGCTCGCGCGCGCTCTTGTGCCAATCGACGTCGGCCCGCTGCCTCGCGGCTTACGTCTATTCCGCGGCCGGGGCAGGAGAATCGACCACGGATTTGGCCTGGGACGGCCAGACCTCGATCTACGAGAACGGCGTGCTGCTGGCCGAGGGCGAGCGGTTCCGCCAGGGCGGCCAGATCACGCTGGCCGACGTCGATCTCGACCTGCTCAGGCAGGAACGCGCGCTGATGGGTACGTTCGACGACAATCGCCGGCAGCGCGAAGCCTTCTTCCGAAAAGTCGGCTTCGCCCTGAAGGCGCCGGCCGCCGATATCGGCTTCCTGCGCAAGGTCGAGCGCTTTCCGTTCGTGCCGAGCGACGAGAGCCTGCTCGAGCAGGACTGCTATGAGGCCTACAACGTTCAGGTCGCGGGCCTCGTCCAGCGCATGCGTGCGACCGGTACCAAGCGCGTCGTTATCGGCGTCTCGGGCGGACTCGATTCCACCCATGCTTTGATCGTCGCCGCTAAGGCCGTCGACCTTCTTGGCCTGCCGCGAGAGAACATTCTCGCCTACACCATGCCGGGCTTTGCCACCGGCAGCGACAGCAAGACCAATGCGCTGGCGCTGATGAAGGCGTTGCAGACGAGTTGGCAGGAGCTCGACATTCGCACCACGGCGACGCAGATGTTGAAGGACATCGGCCATCCCTTCGGCAAGGGCGAGAAGGTCTATGACGTCACATTCGAGAATGTGCAGGCGGGTCTGCGCACGGACTATCTGTTCCGGCTCGCCAACCATCATGGCGGCCTCGTGATTGGCACCGGCGATCTCTCCGAACTCGCGCTGGGCTGGTGCACCTATGGCGTCGGCGATCAGATGGCGCACTATAACGTCAACGCCGGGGTGCCGAAGACGCTGATCCAGCATCTGATCCGCTGGGTGATTGCCTCCAAGCAGTTCACCGACGACGTCAACCAAACGCTTGGATCGATCCTGTCGGCCGAAATCTCGCCGGAGCTGGTTCCGGGTGAGCCCGGCGAGAAGCCGCAGAGCACGGAAGCTTCGGTCGGCCCCTACGAGCTCCAGGATTTCAACCTGTTCTACACGCTGCGGTTCGGCATGCGGCCGTCCAAGATCGCCTTTATGGCGCTGCAGGCCTGGAAAGACGTTGCCCAGGGCGAGTGGCCGCCGGCATTTCCGACCGACAAGCGCAAGGCCTACGATCTCAAGGAAATACGCCGCTGGCTGGAGGTGTTCTTGCGCCGCTTCTTCGCTTTCAGCCAGTTCAAGCGCTCGGCGATGCCGAACGGACCCAAGGTTTCGGCCGGCGGCTCGTTGTCGCCGCGCGGCGACTGGCGTGCGCCGTCGGATTCGAGCGCTGCGGCGTGGCTTGAAGATCTCGAGCGGAATGTGCCGGTTTGAACGGGAGATGAGCGATGTCGGCCGGCGATGGGCTCGAGCAGGGCGGCAACCCACAGAAGGTCCTCAACGGCCTCTACATCTTTGAGATCGAGATGCGCGACGGCAAGCGCGGCCAGGCCAAAGGCGTCGTCGTGCTCTGCGATGGCCGCATCATGGGCGGCGACAGCTATTTCTACTACACCGGCAGCTACACCTTCCGGAACGGGAAATGGCGTGGCGACATGACCGTCAATCAGCACACCGAGGCCGTCGGCAAGCCGCTCGCGTTCGGCGGCAGGGAAGTGACCTGCGGCTTTTCCGGCGACTATTCCGCCGACGGCGCCGAAGTCGAAGGCATGGCGCTGGTTGGCAAGACCAGCGTGACATTCACGGCGCGGCTCACGCTGAAGGACCCGATGTGAGACCCGCGTGATCAGCCCTCGTTCCTGATCAGGAACCTTCGCACCCACAGAACGTTCGCGTCTGTTGTTGCGAATTTTCCAGGAGAGGGACCATGCGCAAGCACTTGATGTTATCGACCGCGGCTATCGGACTGATGCTTGCTTCCGGCTTCGCCTACGCCCAGGCGCCCGGTGAGCGAAGGGACGAGCCGAGACGGACCGAGGAGCCGGCGAAAGGTGCCGGGCCGCAACGCGGCGGCGCCCAAGAACGGGTTCAAGAGCGCGCGCAGGGCGCCCAGGAGCGATTGCAGGGTGCGGGCCGCGAGGAGAAGGGCGGCGCTGCCAAGCAGGACGCGAGTGACGACAAGCGCCAGCCGGCCAGTTCTGCCGAGCGCAACCAGCCGAAGTCGAAGGATCAGGCCCAGGAATCTCGTGAGCCTTCGCGCGATCGCAACCGTGAGGCGGAGAGCCCGAAACCGGGACGCGACGGCAAGAACAGCGCCGAGACGAAGCAGGACAAGTCCGCGCCGCAGAAATCAACGGCCGAGTCCGAGAAGTCCAAGTCCGGCACGTCTGGCCAGCAGAACGAGCGCACGGGAGCTGCGGCCAACCAGAACGAGCGCAACCAGACCCAGCCGCCGCGCAACGCGGCCGAGCAGCAGCAGCCGGCGCAACAGAACAACCGACCGGCTACAGCGACCGACACGAACCGGACGGCCCCGACCAACAATGCGCAGACCGCGCCTGCCACTTCAGGCACGCAGACCAATCAAGCCAATCAGACGCCCCAGACCAACACGCAGGCCAATCAGCAGACTCAGGTGACGTCCGAGAAGCAGGTGCGGATCTCCGAAACGGTGAGCCGCGCACGCCTGGCGGAGCCGGAGCGTAATCTGAACATCTCGATCCGGGTCGGTGAAACCATTCCCTCGCGCGTGCGCCTCCACAGGCTTCCGCCCGAGATCGTCGCGATCGAGCCCGAGTATCGGGACTACGAATATTTTTCGACGGGCGACGACGTCGTCATTGTGGAGCCGCGGACGCATCGCATCGTCAGCCAGGTGCCCCGCGACCCCTCACGAGCCCGCGCCCAGATGAGCGGCGGCACCTCATCGAGCATGGCGGCCGCCGGGGGCAGCAATGTGAACTGCCAGATCATGCGGCGTGACGCCTCGGGTAATGTGGCCCAGGCAGAACCCTCGACCGTGGGCTCGACCGCGCGAACGGACTCCCTGAGCGTGACTGTCCAGATGCCCGGCGGCGGCTCATCCGCGCCGATCGCCATCGGCGCTCCCGCGGGCAACATCGTGGTCGCGACGCAAGGGCAGGGCGACTGCACGGTGACGATCGAGCCGCAGACACGCTAGCGCCGTGTCGGCATAACGACGCCAAAACGACTTCGCGCCGCACGGCTGATCAAGCCGGCGGCGCGAAATCACGTTCAAACTAGAAAGTCCCGAGGTCCGGAGTGCCTAGGAGTCCGGACCTCGTAACCTTGCCCCAGCCTTTGATCCCCCCGCCCCATGTGGTCCCCCAACCCCGTGGTGCGCGATCAGAGGGTGATGCCCTTGGAAGGCCGCCGATCGATGTCCCGCGATGTACGCGACATCGGAATAGGATTCCATTCCGGATCACTACGGATTTCATCGCGCTTGAATTTTCGCGGTGCATGCGCCTGCACGCGCGGTTGCCTGAAACCAATGCAAGCGCGCGAGCGCATGTGGCCCTGATCATGCCGGCACCGGCGACCACCATCGTCGTGACCACGCTGCCGGTCTCCGTGATCGGCGACTGGCTCGATCCCGAACTGCAATAATTCCGTCATGGCCGGGCTTGTCCCGGCCATCCACGACCTTTCCGCATCAAGAACGTGGATGCCCGGGACAAGCCCGGGCATGACGGCTGAGACCGCCGGTGCCCACGCGCCGGGAGCAGGGGAGCCCTGTCCGGCCCAAGTTCCCGTTGCGCGCGTTCCCCCCGTGCGCTATCCGGCCGGAAAGGCCTGAGGCGGCTTCGAAAATTTGCCCCGCCCTGCCAGCCAAACCGAGGACGGAAACCGCCATGCCAGCCTATCGCTCCCGCACCACCACCCACGGCCGCAACATGGCGGGCGCCCGCGGCCTCTGGCGCGCGACGGGCATGAAGGACGGCGATTTCGGCAAGCCGATCATCGCGGTCGTCAACTCCTTCACCCAGTTCGTGCCCGGCCACGTCCATCTCAAGGACCTCGGCCAGCTCGTCGCCCGCGAGATCGAGCAGGCCGGCGGCGTGGCGAAAGAGTTCAACACCATCGCGGTCGACGACGGCATCGCCATGGGCCATGACGGCATGCTCTACAGCCTGCCGTCGCGCGAGCTGATCGCCGACAGCGTCGAGTACATGGTCAATGCCCATTGCGCCGACGGCATGGTCTGCATCTCCAACTGCGACAAGATCACCCCCGGCATGCTGATGGCGGCGCTGCGGCTCAACATCCCTGCCGTGTTCGTCTCGGGCGGACCGATGGAGGCAGGCAAGGTCACCCTGCAGGGCAAGACCAAGGCGGTCGACCTGATCGATGCCATGGTCGCAGCCGCCGATTCCAAGGTCAGCGACGAGGACGTCAAGGTGATCGAGCGCTCGGCGTGCCCGACCTGCGGCTCGTGCTCGGGCATGTTCACGGCCAATTCGATGAACTGCCTCACGGAAGCCCTTGGCCTTGCGCTCCCCGGCAACGGCACGGTGGTCGCAACCCACGCCGATCGCAAACGCCTGTTCGTCGAGGCCGGCCACACCATCGTCGATATCGTGCGCCGCCACTACGAGCAGGACGACGCTAGCGTGCTGCCGCGCAATGTCGCGAACTTCAAGGCGTTCGAGAACGCGATGACGCTGGACATCGCGATGGGCGGCTCGACCAACACGGTGCTGCATCTGCTCGCGGCCGCCCATGAAGGCGAGGTCGAGTTCACCATGCGCGACATCGACCGGCTATCGCGCCGCGTGCCTGTCCTTTGCAAGGTCGCGCCGTCGGTCGCCGACGTGCATGTCGAGGACGTGCATCGCGCCGGCGGCATCATGGGCATCCTGGGCGAGCTCGACCGCGCCGGCCTGATCGACACGTCGGTCTCGACCGTGCACGCGCCGAACATGGGCGACGCGCTGGAGCGCTGGGACATCAAGCGCTCCAGGAGCGAGTCTGTCCGCACCTTCTTCCGGGCGTCGCCCGGCGGCATCCCGACCCAGGTCGCCTTCAGCCAGGAGCGCCGCTACGACGAGCTCGATACCGACCGCGAGAAGGGCGTGGTCCGCAACCTCGAGCACGCCTTCAGCAAGGACGGCGGCCTCGCCGTGCTCTACGGCAATCTCGCGCAGGACGGCTGCATTGTGAAGACCGCCGGCGTCGACGCCTCGATCCTGATATTCTCAGGCCCCGCCCGCGTATTCGAAAGCCAGGACGCCGCCGTGGAAGGCATTCTGGGCGGCAAGGTCGTTGCCGGCGAGGTCGTGGTGATCATCTATGAAGGCCCGCGCGGCGGTCCCGGCATGCAGGAGATGCTGTATCCGACCAGCTATCTGAAATCGATGGGCCTCGGCAAAGCCTGCGCGCTCGTCACCGACGGACGCTTCTCGGGCGGCTCGTCGGGCCTGTCGATCGGCCATCTGTCGCCGGAAGCGGCCGAAGGCGGCAACATCGGTCTGGTCAGGACCGGCGATCGCATCGCCATCGACATCCCGAACCGCAGCATCACGCTGGAGGTCTCCGACGAGGAGCTCGCCAGGCGCCGCGCCGCGGAAGAGGCGAAGGGCGATGCCGCATGGCAGGCGATCGGCCGCAAGCGCAACGTCTCGACCGCGCTTCAGGCCTACGCCGCGCTCACCACCAGCGCCGCGCGCGGCGCGGTGCGCGAGGTGAAGCGGCGCTCGAAGTAAGTGCGTCACGTGCGGGTGTGATCGCAAGCATCACGCATCGCGCATGGTCAACAAGTTCTGAACGGCCGGCGCAAGCCGGCCGTTTGCATTAAGGATGCCCCGATGAACTTCGGCAGCTCAGAATTTTGCGGCGTATACTGCCATCGATCTTCGCAAATCCGTTTCGGGCAATTGGGGCACCACAATAATGTCTCGCACTCTCGCTGTCGTTTTCTCAACAGTCGTCGCTGCGATTTCAATGACCGGCGCGGCTTCCGCCGGCTGCTACAATTGCTACACGCCGCCGCCGTGCACGACCTGCTACCAGCAGCAATACGTGCAGCCGCAATACCGCACCGTCGACGAGACCGTGATGGTGTCGCCCGGCTCCGTCGTGGCGCACCGCGCACCGGCGCAGTACCGCACCGTGATGGTGCCGCAGACCGTGATGGTGGCGCCGCCGAGCGTCCAGTACGAGCGCATCCCGCCGCAATACGCCACGCGCCAGCGCGTCGAGATGGTCCAGCCGGGCTATTCCTATTACGCCCCGGTGCAGATGAACTGTGCCTCCTGCGGGAACTGAGCCAAGCTAGCTTACGAAGAATTCAAGCGGCGCTCCCAACGGGGGCGCCGCTTTTCTTTGCAGCCAGCAAACGAGGCCCGGAAACGGAGGCGACTCCAAACCGGGCCTCGCAACCGGCGACGCCCTGGGAGATGTCGCCAGTGTCCGGGATCGCCGAGAGGGCATAGGGTAAGGGAACAGGCTGACGCTCGCCTGACAGATCCGATGCCGGGGAAGGGGCGGGCGCCAACTTCGCGTTGCCATGCGCCGTCGACTGCGTTAAGCGACAGCAATTCCGAACTTGGAAGGGTGGCCGAGTGGTTTAAGGCACCGGTCTTGAAAACCGGCGTGCCCGCAAGGGTACCGTGGGTTCGAATCCCACCCCTTCCGCCATAACACCAGCAAAATCAGCTACTTAGACTTGTAGATTGGCTCCAGCGCACAATCGAACGTACAATCAGCGCGCGCTATCGCGAGCCCGACATTGAGTCAATCTGCCGCACGTTGGCGGCCCAGACTGACGATCCGGTAGAGCGCGCGGCGCTGCTGGAGATCGCCGGCAACTACAGGAAAGCCCCGCCATGTTGAGGCGGCGCGAAGGGCCGCCAGGTGAGGCAACAGGGGTCCTCTGAAGGGCCGAGAACCTACGGCGAATTGACTATCTATTCTTGCGGAACCGGCGCCTAGTAATTCCATCACCGGCCCATCACGGCATATATCGGTGACTGAGAGCCACGTGCTCCCGCCAAATACGCGGAGCCATCTATGGTCAAGCTCATCCCTTCTCTCACTGAACGCCTAACTCAAATGGCGAGCGCCGCTCGAACCCGGGCCGAAGCAACGCCTCCGGGGCCAAAGCGGGAAGCTCTTTTGAAGGCCGCGCAGCTCAGTGAGAACGCGCTGCATATTCAGCAATGGCTGAGCTCCACGAGCTTGCGAAAGCCAACGTAACGATGGGTTCGCAAAGGCCCGCCAGCGTGAACCGGCGCATACGGCCGCCAACTAAGGCAACGTACTTCTACGTGTTCCGCTTATAAATACACGCGCAAGGAACAAACGAAGATTTATTATTAGCGCAATCTGTTCTCGCCCGGAGAACAACGGGCCCGCCGTGAACCGGCGGGCCTGGAGGCTCAGGCTTCGCCCTTCGTCGGGGCAGCCATTGCGGCCAGATCCATCGCGACGGAAACTGAAATCACCGGATCGACATGGCGTAGGTGCGGCTGCCTGACGTCCTCAAAGACATAGATCATGCAAGCTTTGAGGCACAATTCGGCAAGGTCGCGGACCTTGACGTTCGCCAAGGCAAGTTGTGCGGCCTTGAAGGCGTCGCGCGCCTTCTGATGCGCATCGAAGACCGCATCATAGTTGATCTCGTCCATGTGCTTATCGTAGCGCCGGCAATACTTCTTGTGAGCGCGGTGGGCGCCCGGCTGCGGATTGGCTTTTTGCCATTCGCCGCAAGCCTTCCATACCCTTTGGAAGTCCGCAGCCGTCAGCTTCAAGGCCTCGTTCGCTTCATCGAGCTTGTAATAGGCCTCGCGCATTGCGTCGCCGCATTGGGAGCCATCGAAGGCAAGCTTTGGCACGCTGGCTGGAAGCGGCGAGGCCAGCGCTTCTAGAGGCATGCTGGCTACGGAGGCTGCTGCTGCGCCGACGAATACGTTCATGATTGATCGCCCGCATGGGGCGAGATCAGCACGACACCGACGAACTCCCGGCAATGGAGCGACTGTGCCGCGACCTGGTGGAGGAGAGCAGGGTGACAGGCGAGGCCGGCGCGCTGCTTAAGATGGCCGAAAACTTCGGCCGTGAGGTTGCGAGACTAACCGTGGATAGGACCGTAGATTGTTCTCGGCGCAGGTGGAAAAGACGAGCGATTCAGCGAGGTTGAGCGGGCACCCCTTCCGCCACCTCCTAGTCCAATAGTGCCCAATCCGTCTTTCTGTTTCGAAGAAGCGCTTGATCTAAAACGGTTGGGTTCGTTGCTTGGGCTTGGTGGCAGCGCGGGCTCCAGCAGCGTGCCCACGTGGTCTGGTGCCGCTCTCGGCGCCGGAGCGGGCGGCCTCTCCATTCCCATGTTCGCAAGCGGCACCAGTTCGGCCCCGGGTGTACTCGCCATGGTGGGCGAGAAAGGTCCCGAACTGGTCAACCTTCCGCGCGGCGCGCAGGTTTTCAAGCCGTCAAGCGCGGAGAATGCTGGAGGATCAGAGCGGCCCTGCTGTGGTCATGCAGGACGGTGTGCTGGGAGTAGCTGCCGAACTTGTGGACTGGCCGCTCCGCCGCTACGATTTGCGGCATGGGACAGACCAAAAAGCTGATCGATTGCCACGACTGTGACCACCCGGTTTCACCGAGTGCGTCGGCCTGTCCAAATTGCGGCTCGAAGGTGCCGTTCGGTCCTCCCGTTCTTCACCGCAAAAGGCCCCCGGTCTATAACATCGAGGCGCGCAACGACCGCAACATGGTCGTCTTTGCCGTGACGCTGGGAGGCTTAGGCGCAGCTTACGGATTTGCGACAAGCGCAGGGCCGCTTAGCGCTGCGCTGCTGGTCACATCGTACGGCATGCTGGGTGTGTTGGTAGGCGTCCCGCTTGCGGCGTTGTTCAACGTCACGCGCCGGCTGTGGCGGTAGCGACCTCCGGAATCTGGGAAGTCTACGTACCAGCCCAGCGTCGCTCCCGGCGCTCTCATCCGCAATGAGCATGGGCCTAGTAAGGAAGCGGTGCCATTTCCACACCCGAGTGACAATCCGGGCCACCCCGAATTCCGGTAGTCTTACGGAATCCTTTTTCGGAACACGGTGTTCTACTGTGAGAACACCGGCGAGATTTAAGTACCAGTTTCTAATTTGCCCGGGATGGCCGCAGTGGGGGCTGGAACCACCCTGCGGCCTTTCGCTTTAGCGAAACCCATTTCTAAGTTGAGCCGTACCGTCTCGGAGGCGAAGTCGGCGGAGAATTCGTGAGCATTCAAATCATTATAGCCGCCATGTTGGAGCGCGAGCTAGCGGCGCGCGGCGTGCAATCGTTGGGACCTTCCGATTGCATAGAGATCGTCGAGAACCTGCTTGAGCGCTTGAAAGATCTGGATCGGGAGTTAGCTGCGCGAGGCGCAACGCGGCGGTAGGCTGATGGAGAGACGGCCCCGGGTTGGAGGGGCCGGGGACTGGTTAGACCGAGGCCGCTACGCGGGAGCTTTGGCATTCTCTTGTTCACGATGCAGGTCCGCAGGAGTCGCAGTCGATCGCGGATCGACATTTGCGATTGCGGTCTGGCAGGCGAGCAATCCGGTCATCGGGACGCGTCGCGCCGTGAGCACGATGAGCTTTAGATCGTCTTCCGGTGTCCAATGGTCAGTGCGTATTTGTCCGCTCCAGGCTCAAGATGCTGAGGCCAGTCAATTGCCGTGCAGAACAAGCCGCGTCGCTCGATTTCCCGTGCAAGAGCTTCCGCGCGCAGCCTCGCTGGCAATCCGACAAAACGCGCGCCGGCTAGCCTATCTGCTTGCACCTCTTGGCGAATGAACTCGTGCATCCGCAGAATGAAGTGGTCAGAGAGGCCTTCGAATTCGCTCATGCCAGCCAATCGCGTCAGTCAAAGATATAGGCAACCAGAAAGGTGGATGGCTGCCAAGCGATGAACCCAATCGCCTCCAGCGAAACAGCTGTGGCCAGGAGGGCTACAGCGCTGAAGGTGAGGTGAATGACGAGATCAAAAAAGTTGTGGGGCTCGTCTGCATCTGCAGTTTGAAATGCGGTTCTATTGGACATTCGAATATTCCTCTATTCGAGGTCATATCGAGTTCGACGCTCTCAGCCAAACGTTCGCTGGGGTTAACCTGACCGCTAAACCTTAACAGCGGGTCCAGTCCCTATGTGTCGCGGCACAAAACCGATCGACGGCCTTGATCAGTGCGTCCTTCAATCCACCACTCTGCTGCGGCTAACCTCAACAAGCGCAGGGATCAAAGCCGGCTGGCTGCAAGCTCGAAATACTGTGAACACGACGCCGCCGCCAAAGCCAAGGCGCTCACGCAACCCCGTTCGGCTTGTGGTGGTCTGCTCCCGACAGTGATTTGTCAGTTGCGGTGGAAATCGAGCGAGTGCGCGATTGTAGTGAAGCCTCGTCTCTGCATTCTATGGTCAGTGCCGCGAGGTCGTGCACCGCACGTAGAAGGAGTGAGGTCCGTTCGAAAAAAGTCGAAGATCAATACAGTTGACAAGAGACCCCTTCCGCCGGTCTATCCGACCGGGTTCTATCCGTCGGGTTTACCCGGACAGGTGATCGGTGAATCAGACATCCAATCCAGCTGCACTCGACAAGCTGAAGCTCCGCATTCAGGCGTTGCGTTCCAAGACCATCGCCAATGGCTGCACTGAGGACGAGGCGCTGTCTGCGGCCGCCAAGGTCGCCGAACTGCTGGATCGCCACGATTTGTCGCTGTCCGACGTCGAACTGCGGGCGTCGCCGTGCGAGCGGAAGGTCTACGAGACTTTTCGCAAGAAGCGAATTCCCCTGGACGACTGCATCGGGGCGATCGCTCGTTTCTGCGATTGTCGGGTCTGGCGCGAGAAGAACACGGCCGGCGAGAGCAGCTATGTGTTCTTCGGCCTGGGCGCGGACATCGAGGTCGCGCATTATCTGGCCGAATTGATCGACGGCGCCGTCCGCGCCGAGCTCGGCCGCTTCAAGACCTCGGTCGACTACAGCAGGTTCCGGCACCAGGAGCGGCATCTGGCCAATGCCTCCTTCGCGCTCGGGATGGTGGGGTCCATCGCGGACAGGCTGGTGGCGATCAAGGCCAGTCGCGATCAGATCAACGAAAGCACCGGCCGCGGGCTGGTGGTTCTCAAGACGTCGGTGGTCGATGCGGAGTTCGACAAGCTCGACCTGAAGATGCGGACCCAGCGCAGCAGCAGCCGGATGGTGTCGATGACGGCCTATGAAGCCGGCGGCGCCGCCGGCGCGTCGCTGGCCATCAATCCCGGGCTTGCAGGGTCGCAGTCAAGGACCGCTCCCAAAGGGAGCTGAGCGCGTCGGGGGAGGGCGTGCAGCGTCACCGTCATTGCAGTTCAGTCGATCGACTTCTCGAGCTTCTGGGCTGCCCGGAAGTCGTCCATGTGCTGCAGGTTGGGCCCATACGCAGCCTCCTTGGTCAGCAGGTGGTAGATCCGGGCCACGACGGTTTGCAGATGTTTCATTCGTCCGCGCGGCATCGCCCGGGCCTTGCAAAGGGCTCGGACCGCGTGCGCTCGGAAATAATCAAAAGCGTCTGACATCGCGGACTCAACGTCCCGCGAAACGATTGGTTCTTGGATTGGTCCTCGTTCGCGCGCCCCAAAGCGCCTCCAGGAACGCTGTCGAATGGGAGAACTTAGCTCGTCACGAAGCTATGGGATGGGCGAGGTATGTTCTTCTTTTTCTCGAACCGGCTGGGATGTCTCGGCTCGCTGCTGGTCTCCGGGTTGATCACTCTCGCGCTGCTTGTTCTGTTCGGGATCGTTCGGTTCTAACCGCCCGCGGGTTCAGGAACCTGGCCCTCGCTGACCCGTTGTTGGCACTCTCGTCCAGCCATGGAGGGCGCCCTTGGAAAGTACGATCATCGGAGAATTCGACACGCGCCGCGGCGCCGAGCTTGCGGTTGAGCATGTCGTGCAGGAATGCGGCGTGCCGCGAAGCGACGTCTTCGTCCAGCCCGTCGGTGGCGCGAACACGTCGGGGACACGCCCGGCCGGTCCTGACGCCAAGGCCGCGCCTGCGCCGGAGGGACACCAGAAGCTGGAAGGCCGCATCGAGGTCTCCGTGGATTTTCACGGCGATGCGCCTGAGAAGATCGCGGACGCCTTGAAAGGCGCAGGTGCGAAGACTGTCCGAACCAAGTAGCGGCAATGGGCGACTGTGGCGCCGGAATCCGCGCACGCTGGAACGGCCACTCTGGTTCTGAGTCGGGGAACCCCTTGCGCGGTCAGTGCGTTTCAACGCGAACGCAGATTGCGAGGTCTCCCTGCTTCAGAGCTCATCGACCCTGATCCCCGGCGACACCGTCTGGCGGCGGTGCGAGGCGCGGCGTGTGGCGGTTCTGAACGATGCTGCCGCTTATTTCGCGGCCCTGCGGCAGACCCTGCTGCAGGCGCAGGACCTCGTCTATATCGTCGGGTGGGATATCCATAGTGAGACCAGGCTGGTCGGCGAGTCCGGGCGAGCGGATGATGGCTTGCCGGAGCAACTCGGCCCATTCTTGCGCGCGCTGGTCCACCGCCGTCCCACCTTGCACATCAACATTCTCGTCTGGGACTTCGTCTCGTTCTACGCCTCCGAGAGGGAATGGAATTCCGCGGCCAAATTTACCGCCGACACAGATGGCCGCGTCCGGTTTCACCTGGATGCCACGCTTCCCTTTGGGTCGGCCCAACACCAGAAGATCGTCTGTGTCGATGGTTCACTGGCGTTCGTCGGCGGGCTCGATCTGACGATCAGGCGTTGGGACACCAGTGATCATCGCGCCGATCACGCATCGCGCTGTGATCCCCAGGGCAAGCCATACCTGCCGTTTCATGATGTTCAATGCGTGGTCGATGGGGATGCGGCGGCGCAGTTGTTCGACCTCGTGGAGCAACGCTGGCGCGCGGCGGGCCAACAAATTGATGATCGGCGCCCGCTGAAAAGCTTGCGCTGGCCGGCGATTGTGCCGGTCGAGGCTGAACATATTCCGGTGGGTATCGCCAGGACCGAGGTGGTTTGTCCGGCAGGTTCGACGCTCCGGGAGGTCGAACGCTCGCTGATTGCAGCGATGCGGTCCGCGACGAAATTCGTGTACATCGAGAACCAGTTCACCAGCGCCACCAAGATCGCGCGCGAATTGGCGGAGCAGATGCTGCGCGTGCCTTCGCTTCGGGTTCTGATCGTCACCCCAAAACTGCACTCCTCATGGCTGGAATCCCAAGCGATGCAGAACGGCCGGGGCGCTTTCATCGATTGCTTCAGTTCGGCCGGCGTCGCCGATCGCATCCGCTTCGTCTACCCGGTCTCGGGGAACGGGGATACGGAAGCGGCCGTGATGGTGCACAGCAAGCTCATGATCGTCGACGATCGGATCTTGAGGATCGGTTCGGCCAATTTGAACAATCGATCGATGGGTGCCGATAGCGAATGTGACCTGATCTTCGAAGCCGCATCAGACGAGCATCGGGAGTTCATCGCCTCGGTCCGCCGTCGCCTGATCGCCCATTTCTGCGGTCTCGATGAACAGACCGTCGCGCAAAACGAAGATCGTCTTTTTGCGCTCCTGGACGACGTCGCAAGCGGGACGAAGGCGCTGCGGGACGTTGAATCCTCGGTCCTGACCAGCGCTCTGGCCACGATGGTTCAGCCGGTGGCGGACCCTGAGGCGCCTCTTCATCTGGAGCGGGCGGCATCGCGGATGTGGAGCACGAAGACGATCATCGGGATGGTCTCGATCGCCGTGGCGCTTTTTGGACTGGCGATGGCCTGGTCCTACACGTCGTTGAGCGATTTCGCCGACGCGGGCCGGATGTCGACGCTTCTGTCTGCCTATTCGCAGTCCGTTTGGGGTCCGCCATTCGCGATTGCAGCTTTCGTCGTCGGCGGGTTGGTCGTGTTTCCGGTTCTCGTGCTCATTGCGGCGACTGCTGCCGCACTGGGACCATGGCTAGGCTTCGTCACCGCCATGACGGGGGTCGTGCTCAGCGCCTTTATCCTGTTTGCGATCGGACGGGCACTCGGGCGCGAACGCCTCCAGCGTTTGCTCGGACGACGTACCGCGCGCATCCAGGAACGTGTTGTCGGCAAGGGGATTCTGGCTGTCGTCGTCATCCGGATGATCCCGATCGCGCCGTTCTCAGTGGTGAATGTCGTGGCTGGCGCGAGCACGCTGCCTCTGCGTGACTTCCTGGTCGGAACGCTGCTCGGCATGACGCCCGGCATTCTCGCCATGGCAGTTTTGGGGGCTCAGATCGCTGATCTCGCCAGGAACGCGTCCTGGGTCAACATGTTGCTGCTCGCACTGGCGTTCCTGGGCTGGCTCGCGATCTGCGCCGGCGCGCAATTCGTCGCGACGTGGCTCGCCGGGAGGCGCTGATGCGCTTCATGACGTGGAATGTGCATGGCACCTTCAATCTCAATCCGAAGTTCGATCTGGAAGGGATCTGTTCCATCATTCGCAAATGGGCTCCCGATGTCGTCGCGCTTCAGGAGGTGGATTCGCGATCGCGATCGGACGATCCGTTTGCGAAGCTGGCGAGCGTCGTCGGCGATCACGGTGTTCACGCCAAGTCGATCGTCACGGCCGATGGCGACTACGGCCAGACGCTCCTGAGCCGCTTTCCATTCTCCGGCCCGCCCGAGATCGTCGACGTGTCGTATCGTGAGCGGGAGCCGCGCCGAGCGATCGCCGCGGGACTGCTGACACCGGTTGGCGATGTTCGCGTGGTGGCCACGCATCTCGGCCTGAGCATCCACGAGCGCCACGCGCAGGCTCAGGCGCTGGTGAGCCTGGTGAAACCTGGAAGGACCGTCGTCCTCGGGGATTTCAACGACTGGTTCTGGATCAAATCGGTGCGGCGCGTGCTCGCGCAGGTCTGCCCAAACCGTACGCGGCTGCGAACTTTCCCGTCGCATTTGCCCCTGCTGCGGCTTGACCGGATCTATGCGACGTCCGACAGCCCGATCGGGAAGGTTTGGACCGACGAAGGCGCGAGGGCCTATTCAGACCATTTGCCTGTTATTGCAGACATCGAGATCCCTGCGGGGTCAAACGCATCGAAAGTGCGATAAAAAAAGTGCTGTCTGCAGAAGGACTTGGCTACTGTGCATGGGGTTGTTTTCGCACATTATGCAGTCGGCCCGCAGTGCCGCTCAGCGGGACCACGAGGAACTCTTTCCTCACCTCAGCATTATCTGGCCATGACGGAAGACATTTCCTACCGGCGCAAGCCCTTGACTCCCGAGCAGCGGCAGGCGCGCGATGCGACACGCCGTGTCGAAGCCGAAAAAGCCATGCGCGATCATGAAGCTGCGCAGAAGGCGTTTTATGCGAACAAGGAACGGCTAAGGGCCGAACGGTTGGCACGTGAACAGACGGAGGCGAAGGGCTGACCGTACGCGGTCGCCCCGTCAAGGATGTCCTTGCCCGCGAGCGCCGGTCTCAGTGCCGGTGAGGGATGCGGGTCACGCTCAACGCCTGCTTCAGCGCCTGAACGGCACTTGCGAAAGGTCTGCGAGGCGATTGCGCCTCGATCGCTTCGGCTGCGACGCGACAATCGTCAGCGACCTTGAGCAACCCGCCTCGCGCGAGGTCCATGGTGGAGAGGGCTGCCTGCTCCAGGCAGACCCGTTCAAGCCGTCGAAACTCCCGCAGTTCTTTGTTCATGCGTCAGCTCTCGATGTCCCCGGCCATGCGGCGCTGAGTCTGCTTAATGAACAGTAAACATCTCTGCCTAGCCGGGTTGGCTGGCGTAGAGCTGGTGGGTGCCTTGGGCACGCCCAGCGGGCTTGACGGCGTTTGGCTTCCGCCGGAAGCTTCCAACGACCCTGATTTGAACCACGGAGACGTTCGCTTCCAGCCAGTCCGATCCCGATCAGCGAAAAACGAAATGGAGCTGACCATGACCACGTTCGACAAGCGCGAGCAGGGCTTTGAGGCCAAATTCGTCCACGACGAGGAGCTCATGTTCAAGGCCACGGCCCGGTCCAACAAGCTGCTCGGGCTCTGGGCCGCAACCCAGCTCGGCCTCAGCGGCGATGCCGCGGCCGGCTATGCGACGGCGTTGGTGACGGACCATCTGGAGAACCACTCGATGGACGAGATCCTCGACAAGGTGGCAGGCGATCTTGCCGCCAAAGGCGTCGCGCGCGAACAGGTCGCAGCCAGGCTTCAGGAATGCATGCACCAGGCGTTGCAGCAACTCGAAGCGGACAAGTGAAAGCAGGCCGGCCCTCGACGGCTGGGATCGGGAGGCGGGTGGTGTCTTGCGGAATATCTTGCGGAGTATCTTGGAGCAGCTTCCGCAAATGGGCCGGCGCGATCGCACTCGCTGCTACGATCCTGGTCGGCTGCTGCGGCGCTGAGGTATCGGCCACGCCGCTGACGCCATTTCGCTACGAGGCGCAGGCGCAGCGTCACTGCCCGCACGACCGGGTTGTCTGGCTCGATTTCAGCAAAGGTGTCTATTACGGCAAAGGCCAGAAGCGGTACGGCCAGGGTTTTGACGGCAGCTTCGTCTGCCTGAGCGAAGCCCGTGACAGTCTCTATCGGCGTTCGCTGCTTGGACTGCGGTAAGCGTATTGTTCGGGAAGTGCTGGGTGCTCAGGCGAAGGCCAATGCCACGAGGCTGGAGCACAGCAGGACCAGACCACCGGCGGTCAATGCCAGGAAGCCATCGGATACGAGGTCATGGTTGCGCATGGGACACCTGCCGCTCTCGTCTGCGATGCTCGATCGGATCGATTAAAAATGTCCGAACGCGCCGTCTTGAAAGGGTGATGCTTGCCGTCCGCGCGAGTGCCTCAGGCCCTCGTGCGGTAACCTTCAAACGCATGGGCCAGGAAGATCCCCGCGCTTACCAAACCCATCAGTGCCGAAACCGTCTCGATCATCGTCTCATTCCATTCCGCCCTGCACGCGAGAAAACGCGGGCGGCCTTGCACAGTCAAAAGAATTCCAGTGAGCGGCGCGACAATGGGGTGGAGTGAGGATTTGGCGCAACAGAATGTCCAGGCGTGGCACAGAGCAGGGCACCGGCGCCCCGTAGTTCAACGGGGCGAGCGCATACGCCCTGTTTACCATCCCGGCGTGAACGCCGTGCGCTCCCCATTTCCGCCGTGTTCGGGTTGCGTTATCGTTACCACTTCCGACGCGGTGGTGGGCCGCCTCGGAGCAAAGGACCGGACAGCGCTACCCGTAGCCAAAGCGGGTTAGGTACGCCTCCGGCAAAGTGGTATTTGGGGCGAATGGGGATCCGACGGTCAGATTCGGTTTTGCGGGCCGCGCGCGCTGCTGCGATGGCCGCGACCTGCCTTGCGCTCGCCAATTGCGCCTCCTCCAACAAATTCGCCAGCCGGGTCGATCCGAAATACGGCGTGTCCTCGAGCCCCCGGGTCGTGGCTTTGGGCGATCCGGTCCCGAAGGGCGGCGGCGCCTATCGCGTCGGCAAGCCCTATGTGGTGGGTGGCCGGACCTATGTGCCCGAAGAGGACGTCAACTACCGCGCCGAGGGCATGGCGTCCTGGTACGGCGACGATTTCCATGGCCGCCTGACCGCCAATGGCGAAGTGTTCGACATGGGCTCGCTGACCGCGGCGCATCCGACCCTGCCGATGCCGTCCTATGCGCGGGTGACCAACGTCTCGAACGGCAAGTCGCTGATCGTCCGCGTCAATGACCGCGGGCCCTATCACGGCAACCGGCTCATCGACGTCTCGAACAAGGCCGCCGAACTGCTTGAATTCAAAGGCAATGGGATCGCCAAGGTCCGTGTCGAGTATGTTGGCCGGGCGCCGCTGGAAGGCTCCGACGACCGCCAGCTGATGGCCACCTTGCGCACCGGGACCCCGGCGCCATCGCCGTCGATGGTCCGGGTCGCCTCCGCGAGACCCTTCGTGCCGGAGCTGCCATCGTCGAACCGCGGCGCCATGCGCGGCGAAGTTCCGACGCCGGAGGGACGGCCCTACAATCTCGGCAACACCTCCGCCGACATGGCTTCACTCAGTGCGACCTCGGAAATGTCGGCCTCGAGCCGCAACCGGGGTCGGGCGCTCCAGAACGCGCGCGCCGTGTCCTATGACGGGGACGGCCGCTATGCGACCGAGAGCGCTCCGTCCGGCGCCTACGCCTCGGACGGCGCTGCCGAGGCCCGCGGCATCCTGAGCGGCCGCGGCCTCTACTGAGCCGCGCTTTCCTTCAGGAAACTCATCAGCGCCGCATTCACCTCGTCGGGCCGCTCCTGCTGGACCCAATGGCCGGCGCCCTCGATGATCAGCTTTCGCTTCAGATTGGGCAGCACGCGCTCGAGTTCGTTGACGCGCTTGGCTCCGATCAGGCCGGTGATGACGGCGTCGTTCGAACCGGCAATGAAGAGCGACGGCTGATGGATTTGCGCGTCCTGCCAGGGCGCCGTCAGCTCCCAATTGCGATCGAGGTTGCGATACCAGTTCAGCCCGCCGCGGAAGCCGGACTTGCGGAAGGTTTCGGTGAAATAGGCAAGGTCAGTCTCGGTGAGCCAGGCCGGCAGAGGCTCCTCCGGGTTGCGTGGCCGAGGAATCCCTTGCCCTCCAGCACGAACATGGCTGCGGAGGGATCGGCAAGGCCGCGCCCGCCGAGCACGATGCGCATGGTGCGCGCGACGTCGCGCTCGAACTCGGCTTCGGCAACGCCGGGCGCCTGGAAGTACTGCCAATAGAAATTGGTGATGCCGCCGTGGCGCAGGAGTTCGAGCGGCTTGCCGCGGCCGCGGAACGGCGGTGGCACGCTCAGGCCGGCGACCGCCGTGAAGATGTCGGGCCGGAACAGCGCCGCGTGCCAAGCCACCGGTGCACCCCAGTCGTGGCCGACCACCATGGCCTTGGTCTCGCCAAGCGCCTGCACGAGGCCGACGATATCGCCGACCGTGTCGAAGATCGAATAGGCCGTCGCCTCGGGCGGCGCTGAGCTCTGGCCATAGCCGCGCATGTCGGGGGCGACGACGCGAAACCCGGCCTGCGCCAGCGCCGGGATCTGGTGGCGCCAGGAGTAGGAGAGTTCCGGCCAGCCGTGGCACAGCACCACCAGCGGCCCCTGACCGGCTTCGCGGATGAACAGGTCGATCCCGTTGGCCTTGATCACGCGGGTGGATGACATCGCTTTTCCGCCTTGTTTCAGGGGTTTGGTCAGAAAATCTGAGGTGCCACGATAGGGGCGGGACGAGAATCGTGCAATCTCGGGACAAGCGGCCACCCCGTGTTGTTTGCACCGGCTCCAACTGTTAGAACGCCGCTCTCAGGGCTTGGCCATGGAATTTCGTCTTTCCTCGTTTAGGCGCACCTGGTTTACCGCCGGAGCGCTGGCGCGCGGGCTGATCGCGACGGCTCTGGTGGCGGCCATTGGCTGGAGCGGGGCGCTCTACGCCGCCAACCAGAGCGTCCAGGGCGCCAAGAAAACAGATGATTCCGGCTTCGACGGCGACGCCCCGACCGCGATCCTGATCGAGGCCTCCAGCGGCAGTGTGCTGTTCGAGAAGAACGCCGACGAGCTCCGCGCGCCCTCGAGCATGATGAAGCTGATGACCGCCGAGGTCGTCTTCAACGCCATCAAGAAGGGCGACATCAAGCTGACCGACGAATACCGGATCAGCGAGAACGCCTGGCGCAAGGGCGGCGCACCCTCCGGCGGCTCGACCATGTTCGCCGCCATCAACAGCAAGGTCACGGTCGACGATCTCCTGCACGGGGCGATCATCCAGAGCGGCAACGACGCCTGCATTGCGCTGGCCGAGGCCATGGCGGGCAGCGAGCGGATTTTCGCCGCCGACTTCATGACCAAGCGAGCTCGCGAGCTTGGCCTCACGAAATCGACCTTCGGCAATTCCAACGGCCTGCCGGACCCCGCCAACAAGATGACGGTGCGCGAGCTCGGCATTCTCGCCCGGCACATCATTCTCGACTTTCCCGAATTCTACAAACTGTTCGGCGAGAAGGAATACACCTGGAACAAGATCCGCCAGCCCAACCGCAATCCGCTGCTCAATTCGATGGAAGGCGCCGACGGTCTGAAGACCGGCTACACCAAGGAAGGCGGCTACGGCATGGTCGGCTCGGCGGTGCAGAACGGCACGCGGCTGATCGTTGTCATTAACGGGCTGGAAGACCCCGACGATCGCGCGACCGAAGCCAAGAAGATGCTTGAATGGGGTTTTCGCAATTTCGAGACCCGCACCCTGATCGCGGCCGATCAGCCGGTCGGCTACGCCAAGGTGTTCGGCGGCGAGAGCCGCTCGGTCAAACTGGTCGCCAAGACGCCCGTGAAGGTGATGGTGCACAAGAACGGCAGCGACAAGCTGATCGCGCGCGTCATCTATAACGGCCCGGTGCGCGCGCCGGTCGAGGCCGGGCAGAAGGTCGGGCTGGTCAGGGTCTGGCGCAGCGGCAACATCGCAGTGGAGACGCCGGTCTATGCCGCTGACGCGATCGGCACCGGCTCGACGGTGCGCCGCGCGATCGACGGCGCCAGCGAGCTGGTGATCGGCATGTTCCGTGCGGGCGCCGAGAAGCTCTGATCATGAGTGAAAGCGCGGTAAAGTGGCCGTCCGGACGCGGGCGTTTCGTCACCTTTGAAGGCGGCGAGGGGACAGGCAAGTCGACCCAGATCAAGAAGCTCGCCGACCGTCTCAAGGCCGCCAGGATGCGTATCCTCGTCACGCGCGAGCCGGGCGGCTCGCCGGGCGCCGAGATCATGCGCCATCTGGTGCTGTCAGGCATGGGCAAGCTGCTCGGACCCGAAGCCGAGACGCTGCTGTTCGCGGCCGCCCGCGACGATCATGTCCACACCGTGATCCAGCCAGCGCTCAACCAGGGCACGTGGGTGCTGTGCGACCGCTTCGCCGACTCGACGCGGGCCTATCAGGGCAGCCTCGGCCGCGTGCCGGCCGCGCTGATCAACGCGATGGAGCGGGTCACGATCGGCGATCTCAAGCCGGACCTCACCATCATCCTCGACCTGCCGGTCGAGATCGGCCTGCAGCGCGCGGCCGCGCGCCGCGGCAGCGGCACGCCGGACAGGTTCGAGGCCGAGAAGCTTGGTTTCCATCAGGGCCTGCGCGAAGCCTATCGCAAGATCGCGGCGGACGATCCCGCGCGCTGCGTGCTGATCGACGCCAATTCCGATCCCGACACGGTTGCCGGACGCATCTGGATCGCGATGCGTGATCGCCTGCTCCCGACGCCGGCAACGGTGGTGTCCATATGAGCCCGCGTCAGACCGAGCGCGAAACTGCCATGTCTCATCCGCGCGAGACGAGCGTTCTGTTCGGCCATCGCGAGGCCGAGACCGCGCTGCTCGCCGCCTATCGCAGCGGGCGTATCCCGCACGCCTGGTTGATTGGCGGACCGCAAGGCATCGGCAAGGCGACGCTGGCATATCGGATGGCGCGCTTCGTGCTCGCTCACGGCCAGCCGCTGGCGCTTTCGGTGCAGCGCGCCGAAGATCTCGCCATCAATCCTGATCACGCCGTGGCGCGGCAGGTTGCGGCGAGCTCGCATGGGGGTCTGCTGACGCTGGAGCGCACCGCCAACGATCGCGGCGTGATGCGCACGGTGATCACCGTGGACGAGACGCGCGAGACGATCGGATTCTTCGGCTCGACCGCGGCGGCCGAAGGCTGGCGCGTCTGCATCGTCGATACCGTCGACGAGCTCAATCCAAATGCCGCCAACGCGCTGCTGAAAATTCTCGAGGAGCCGCCGCAGCAATCGCTGTTCCTGCTGGTGAGCCACGCGCCGGCGCGCGTGCTCGCCACAATTCAGTCGCGCTGCCGCAAGCTGCGCCTGCGCGCGCTCGCAACCGACGACGTGATTGGAGCAGCCGCAACCGCTGCCGATCTCGACCCGAACGATCCGGCATTGCGCGAGGCGGCGGAGGCGTCCGAGGGCAGCGTCGCGCGGGCGCTGACGCTGCTCGGCGGCGACGCCCTGAAGCTCCAGCAACGCACGGCCGCATTGTTGGCGCGACTGCCGCAGGTCGATCCGCGCGAATTGCACACGCTCGGCGAATCGCTCGGCACAAGCGACCGCGTTGCGCTTGCCGCCTTCATTGACGGCATCGATCGCTGGATCGCGGAACGCCTGCACGCCGACGAGGCCAATGCCAACCAAAATCTGCCGCGCCTTGCGCGTCTAGCTGAGGTATGGGAAAAGATCGTCCGCGCCGCGCGCGACACCGAAACCTACAATCTGGAGCGAAAGCCCTTGGTTTTCTCGGTGTTCGGCTGGCTGGCGGACGCAACGCGCTAGAGCATGATCCGGAAAAGTGTCCAGCGGTTTTCCGGTTGGATCATGCTCAAGACAATAAACTAACGCAGATTCGTTTCCCAATTTCGAGAAGCCGGTAAAGGAATTCGTCGTGGCAACGCGAGCTAAGAAAACCGCTAAGGGCAAGAGCAGCAAGAAGAAGGCTGCCACGAAGGCCGTCAAGAAAGCCGCGAAGAAGGCTGTGAAGGCGCGCGCGCGCAAAGCTGCCAAGAACGTCAAGAAAGCCACGAAGACCAAAGAGGCGGCCGCCAAAAAAACCGGGAAGAAGAGCGCCGCGAAGACGGCAAAGAAGGCAGCGAAGAAGCAGGTCGTCGCCAAGAAGACGGTGAAGACAGGAACCAAAAAGCCAGCCAAGGCTTCGGCGAAGAACAAGGCCTCGGCGAAAAACAAGGCCCCGGCGAAGAAGATAGCCAAGACGGCGAGGGTGGCTGCGCCCGCAGTGACCGCCGCACCAGCTCCTGTCGCGACGCCGCCGAAGACTGCGAAGCCCGATGTATCGAAACCCAAGGCCCCGCGCGCGCCGAAGTCCATCGCAGCGCCGCACGCCAACACGCCCGTGGCCGTCCCCGCGCGCGACAACGTCTTCTACATCACGACTGCGATCGCCTATCCCAATGGCAGCCCGCATATCGGCCACGCCTATGAGGCGATCGCGACCGATACGTTGGCGCGCTTCGCGCGACTCGACGGCAAGGATGTGTTCTTCCTGACCGGCACCGACGAGCACGGCCAGAAGATGGTTCAGACCGCGGCCGGCGAAAAAATGTCCGTCTCGGAGCTCGCCGCCCGCAATGCCGGCCGTTTCAAGCAAATGGACGAGCGCCTGAACGTGTCGTTCGACCGCTTCATCCGCACCACCGAGGAGCAGCATCACCGCTCCAGCCAGGAGATCTGGCGGCGCATGGAAGCGAACGGGGATATCTATGCCGACATCTATGCCGGCTGGTATTCCGTGCGCGACGAAGCCTATTACGCGGAGGACGAGACGCGCCTGAACGAGGACGGCGTGAGGCTCGGGCCGCAGGGCACGCCGGTCGAATGGGTCGAGGAGAAGAGCTACTTTTTCCGCCTGTCGGCCTATCAGGACAAGCTGCTCAAGCTGTACGAGACGCAGCCCAATTTCATTGGGCCCGACTCCCGCAAGAACGAGGTGGTGAGCTTCGTCAAGGGTGGCCTGCGCGACCTCTCGATCTCGCGCACGACGTTCGACTGGGGTGTCAAGGTGCCCGGCGACGAAGATCACGTGATGTATGTCTGGGTCGACGCGCTCACCAACTACATCACCGGCGTCGGCTTCCCCGACGAGAGCGACAACAACTGGCGTTATTGGCCTGCCGACGTGCACATCATCGGCAAGGACATCATCCGCTTCCATGCGGTGTACTGGCCGGCTTTCCTGCTGTCGGCCGGGATCCCCCTCCCGAAGCGGGTCTATGCCCATGGCTTCCTGTTCAGCAGGGGCGAGAAGATGTCGAAGTCGGTCGGCAACGTGGTCGATCCCTTTAACCTCGCCGACCAGTACGGCGTCGACCAGATGCGCTATTTCTTTCTGCGCGAGGTGCCGTTCGGCCAGGACGGCAACTACAATCACGAGGCCATCGTCGCGCGCATCAATGCCGATCTCGCCAACGATCTCGGCAACCTCGCGCAGCGCTCGCTGTCGATGATCGCGAAGCAGCTCGGCGGCGTGCTCCCGGAGCCCGGCGAATTCAGCGACAACGACAAGGCGATCCTGTCACAAGCAGACGGCATGCTCGCGGCGTCCCGCGAAGCGATGGCGACGCAGCAAATCCATCACTGGCTCAATGCCGTGTGGGCCGTGGTCGCGGAAGCCAACCGCTATTTCGCGGGCGAAGCGCCGTGGGCACTCGCCAAGACCGATCCTGTCAGGCAGAGGACGGTGCTCTACGTCACCGCCGAAGTCGTGCGCCAGATCGCAATCCTGGCCCAGCCGGCGATGCCGACGGCCTCGGGATTGCTGCTGAACAGCCTCGGTATCCCCGAAGCGGAGCGCAACTTCGCCGCGCTTGGTGGCGCAACGCGCATCGCGCCCGGTACGACGCTGCCCGCGCCGACGCCGGCCTTCCCCCGCTATATCGAGCCGGCAGCCTAAAGGCGTTCGCACCATGCTGGTCGACAGCCACTGCCATTTGGATTTTCCGGATTTTGCGGAGGATCTCGACGGGATCGTGTCGCGGGCGCGAGCGGCCGGCATCGGCCGCATGGTCACGATCTCGACGCGGGTGAGGAAACTGAACCAGCTTTTGGCCATCTCCGAGCGCTATGACGACGTCTATTGCTCGGTCGGCACCCATCCGCATAACGCTGATGAAGAAGACGGCATCGCGCCGGACGAGCTGATCGCTTTGACGCAGCATCCCAAGGTCGTCGCGCTCGGCGAAGCCGGGCTCGACTATTTCTACGACAACGGCTCGCCGGAGGCGCAGGCGAGGGGCTTTCGTGCCCACATCGCCGCCGCCCGCGCCACCGGCCTGCCGCTGGTGATCCACACCCGCGAGGCTGACCAGGATTGCGGCCGTATCCTTGAAGAGGAGACGGCAAAGGGATCGTTTCGCGCGGTGTTGCATTGTTACACCGGCGGGCGCGAGTTGGCGCTGAAGGCGGTCTCGCTCGGGCTCTATATCGGCTTCACGGGCATCCTGACCTTCAAGAAGTCCGAGGCCTTGCGCGCGCTTGCGGCCGAACTGCCGTCCGACCGTATTCTGGTTGAAACAGACTCGCCCTACCTTGCGCCGGGCAAGTACCGGGGCAAGCGCAACGAACCGGCCTATGTGGTCGAGGTCGCAAAAGTGCTCGCCGAAACACGCGGCGTGTCGTTTGACGAGATCTCGCGCCAGACAAGCGAAAACTTCTTTCGCCTGTTCTCCAGGGTGAAACCTTAGAACTGGGAGCCGCATGACGCTGACGCTGACGATCCTGGGCTGCGGCTCCTCCGCCGGCGTGCCGCGTCCGGCACTCGGCTGGGGTGCCTGCGATCCCAACAATCCCAAGAACCGCCGTCGCCGCTGTTCGCTGCTGGTCGAGCAGACATCGGGCGAGGGCACCACGCGTATCGTGATCGACACCTCGCCGGACCTGCGCGAGCAATTGCTCTCGACCAATGTCGACCACATCGATGCCGTGTTCCTGACCCACGAGCACGCCGATCAGACCCACGGCATGGACGACCTGCGTTCGGTCGTGATGCACATGCGCCGGCGGATTCCGACCTATCTCAATCAGACGACTGCGAACGACATCATGTCGCGGTTCTCCTATTGCTTCGTCTCACCGGCGGGCAGCGACTATCCGCCGATCCTGACGGCGCAGTCGATCGAGGCCGGTGACAGCCAGACCATTCAGGGGAAGGGCGGCCAGGTGACGATGACGGCCTTCCTGGTGCAGCACGGCAACATTCCCGCGCTGGGCTATCGCATCGGCGATGCCGCCTACACGCCCGATCTCAACGACATCCCACGCGAGAGCTGGGGCGCCCTGGAAAATCTGGATCTCTGGATCGTCGATGGCCTGCGCTACACCAGCCATGTCAGCCATTTCAGCATCAACGACGCGTTGTCCTGGATCGAGCGCTTCAGGCCGAAGCGCGCCGTCATCACCAACATGACGGCCGACGTCGATTATGAGGTGATCCGGCAGTCGCTGCCGGCGGGAGTGGTGCCCGCGTATGACGGGCTGCGGCTGGAGACCCGCTGAACCTGCGGGGGAAATTCCGGCGAGAGCCGGCATACTCCTTGCTTGCGCTAGCCCCATCATGTTGATCTAACGTCTGAAAGACAGGCGCTGGGCAGGGGCGATATTCATGCAGGACCGGCGCGCGACGTGCGATCGCCGGGACCTTCTGAATCGCTTCGTATGAGGATGGGGATCGCGTTGGCAGGGGACGATGTCACGAGCCGGGGGCCGGTGCGACGCGCGCTAGATCTCCTTTATCTCGGTGCGGGCTACGCCGCCGGCGCCTTCATGGTTGCGATCTTTGCAATCATGATGATCATGTCGATCGGGCGCCAGTTTGCGGTCAACATTCCCGCCGGCGATGATTTCGCCTCATGGTGCATGGCCGCGATGGCATTCCTCGGCCTCGCTCACACCTTCAAGCGCGGAGAGATGATCCGGGTCGGCCTGTTGCTGGAGCGTCTGCATGGGCGCTCCAAACAGGTGGCGGAGGTCGTGGCCCTTGGTATTGCCGCCGCTTTCATCCTCTATTTCACCCGGCATGCCGTGCAGATGACCTACGATTCCTGGCGCTTCAACGACGTGGCGCAGGGCGTCGTCGCGCTTCCGCTCTGGATTCCGCAGCTCGGGTTTTCCGGCGGACTCGTGATCCTCTCGATCGCGCTCATTGATGAAATGGTCAGTGTCATCAGCGGCAACCGGCCGAGCTACGAGAAGGGCTCGCCGGACGAGACTCCGGACGAATTCATCGAGCGGATATCGCAGGGCGGCGGAGGTTGACGATGGCCAATCTCGGCATGATCGAACTATCGTTCATTCTGCTCGGCGTCATGATCGTGCTGCTGGGAAGTGGCATCTGGATCGCGGTTTCGCTGGGGCTTGTCGGCTTCGTGGCGATGGCGCTGACCACGAGCCTGCCGCTCGGCTCCGTGCTTGCGACCACGACATGGAGCGCAAGCTCGTCATGGACGCTGGCTGCGCTGCCGTTGTTCATCTGGATGGGCGAGATCCTCTTCCGCACCAAATTATCCGAGGAAATGTTCCGGGGCCTGTCGCCCTGGGTGCAGTGGCTGCCGGGGCGTCTGACCCATGTCAACGTGATCGGCTGCGGCATCTTCGCGGCAGTGTCGGGTTCGTCGGCGGCGACCTGTGCGACCATCGGCAAGATCGCGCTGCCCGAACTGGACAAGCGTGGTTACGATAAGGGCTTGAGTCTAGGCTCGCTCGCGGGCTCCGGCACGCTCGGCCTGCTGATCCCGCCGTCGATCCCGATGGTGGTCTATGCGGTCACCGCGAATGTCTCCGTGCTTCAGGTGTTCCTCGGCGGCTTCCTGCCGGGCGTGCTCGTGATGGTGCTCTATTCGGGCTACATCATCATCTGGTCGCTGCTGAACCCGAAGAAGATTCCGCCGCGCGATCCCCCGATGCCGTTCCGCCAGAAGCTGCGCGAGTCGGCCAGGCTTGCGCCCTGCCTGTTGCTGATCCTGGCAGTCTTCCTCTCCCTCGTGCTCGGCTTCGCGACGGCGACGGAATGCGCCGCCTGGGGCGTTTCGGGCGCGCTGCTGCTGGCGTGGTGGAGCCGCACGCTCACGCGCAAGAACTTCCTCGAGAGCATCATGAGCGCGACGCGCCTGACCTGCATGATCATGCTGATCCTGGCAGGCGCTGCCTATACGACCGCAGCGATGGCCTATACGGGCATTCCGGCGGCGCTCGCCACCTGGGTCCAGGGCCAGCAGCTGACGCCGGGCATGCTCGCGCTGTATCTGAGCATCATGTACATAATCCTGGGATGCCTGATCGACGGCATCTCGATGATCGTTCTGACCGCCGTGATCGTGCTGCCGATGGTCAAGCAGGCCGGTCTCGACCTGGTCTGGTTCGGCGTCTATCTCATCATCCACGTGGAGATGGCGCAGATCACGCCGCCGGTCGGTTTCAATCTGTTCGTGCTCCAGAACATGAGCGGGCGTGATACCTTGACCGTCGCGCGGGCGGCGTTCCCGTTCTTCGTCCTGTTGCTCGCCGCCGTGTTCATCATCACGGAATATCCGCAGATCGTGATGTTCCTGCCCAAGCTTGCTTTCCCAGACTGAGCGTACCGGTTTTGAAATTGACTGTGAGGAGAAGCCCGATGATGTCTCGTTTATTCCGCGCATCCTTGATCGCCAGCGCCGTGCTGGCTGCGACACCCGCTTTGGCTCAGACCAAATGGAATCTGCCGGCGGCATATCCGGCCGACAATCCGCACTCCGAGAATCTCGTCGCGTTCGCCAAGGACGTCGAAGCCGGCACGTCCGGCAAGCTCCAGATCACGGTTCATCCGGGCGCCTCACTGTTCAAGGCGCCCGACATCAAGCGCGCGGTGATGACCGGGCAGGCGCAGATGGGCGAAGTCTTGCTGTCGATCCACGAGAACGAGGATCCGGTATTCGGCGTCGACGTCGTGCCGTTTCTGGCGACCAGCTTCCCGGATGCCATGAAGCTGTACCAGGCGTCGAAGCCGCTGATTACGAAGAAGCTGGAGGCGCAGGGGCTCAAGCTGCTGTTCGTCGTGCCGTGGGCGCCGCAGGGCGTCTATGTCAGCAAGCCGCTTGCGACCATCGAAGACATGAAGGGCCTTAAATGGCGGGCCTACAACGTTGGGACCGCGCGCATCGGCGAACTGGTTGGCGCGCAGTCGGTCACCATTCAAGCCGCCGAGCTGCCGCAGGCACTTGCGACCGGCGTCGTGAACTCCTTCATGTCGTCAGGCGGCACGGGCTACGATGCGAAGGCATGGGAGTCGCTGAAGTACTTCTATGACGTGCAAGCCTGGATCCCGAAGGACTACACCTTCGTCAACAAGGCTGCGTTCGAGGCGCTCGACAAGCCGACCCAGGAGGCCATCCTCAAGGCCGCCGCGACCGCGGAAACCCGCGGCTGGAAGGCCTGGCAGGACAAGAGCACCTGGTACATCGATCAGCTCAAGGCCAAGGGCATGACGGTCGAGCCGCCGAGCCCGGCCCTGAAGGCTGGCTTCCAGAGGATCGGCGAACAGCTCACCGCCGACTGGCTCAAGAAGGCGGGAGCCGACGGCCAGGCCCTGGTTGACGCCTATAAGAAGATGTGAGGTCGAGGGGGCCCGGCGAATCTGACCAGTCGAAACTGCGCAACGACTTCGCGGCGACACCCAACCGCCGCGGAGGTCGAGACAAGCGGCTCTCAGCTCGAGATTGCCTTCGCCGATCCCGCTTCGTTGCGCAGCAGGAATTTCTGGATCTTTCCCGTCGACGTTTTCGGGATGGGCCCGAACACCACGGCCTTCGGCGTCTTGAAGCCGCTCATATGCGAGCGGCAGAAGGCGATGATATCGGCTTCGCTCGCGCTTGCGCCGTCCTTCAGCTCGACGAAGGCGCAGGGCACTTCGCCCCATTTCGGATCGGGCTTTGCGACCACGGCGGCAAACAGCACGGCGGGGTGCTTGTAGAGGATGTCCTCGACCTCGACGGAGGAAATGTTCTCGCCGCCGGAGATGATGATGTCCTTGGAGCGATCCTTGATGATGACGTAACCGTGCGCGTCGAGCACGCCGAGATCGCCGGTGTGAAACCAGCCGCCCTCGAAGGCTTCCTGCGTCGCCTTGTCGTTCTTGAGGTAGCCCTTCATCACGATGTTGCCGCGGAACATGACCTCGCCGATGGTCTCGCCGTCGCGCGGTACTTGCCTCATGGTCTGCGGATCGATGACGGTGACGGCTTCCTCGAGCGGGTAGGGCACGCCCTGCCGCCGCTTCAGGCTGGCGCGCTCGGCTGCGGGCAAATCATCCCAGCCAGGCTGCTCGGCGCAGACGGAAGCGGGGCCGTAGACCTCGGTCAGGCCATAGACGTGCGTCAGCTTGATGCCGATGCTCTCGGCGTCCTCGAGCACCGCGACCGGCGGCGCGGCACCGGCGATCAGGCCGACGACGCGGCGCGCGGCATCGCCCTTCGGTGCATCGGGCGCGTTGATCAGCGTGTTGTAGACGATCGGCGCGCCGCACATATGGGTGACGCCGTGCTGCTTGATCAGCTCGAAGATTTTCGTCGGCTCGACCTTGCGCAGGCAGACGTTGATGCCGGCGGCGGCTGCGATGGTCCAGGGGAAGCACCAGCCGTTGCAGTGGAACATCGGCAGCGTCCAGAGGTACACCGGATGCTGGCCGAGTTGGCCCGCGAGAATATTGCTGACGGCGTTCAGATAGGCGCCGCGATGATGGGTGACGACGCCCTTGGGATTTCCCGTGGTGCCCGAGGTGTAGCTCAGCGCGATTGCGTCCCATTCATCGCCCGGCAGGATCGCCGCGAAGTCAGGATCGCCTTGCGCGAGCGCGGCCTCGTACTCGATCTCGCCGATGCGCCCGCCGCCCTTGAAGGCGGTGTCGTCGACGTCGATCACGAACGGTTTTGGGCCACTCATCTGTGACAGCGCATCGGTGATCACGCCGGAAAACTCGGGGTCGACCAGAATGATCTTTGCGCCGCCATGGTCGAGCTGAAATGCGATCGAAGGCGCATCGAGCCGGATATTCAGCGCGTTGAGCACGGCACCGGTCATGGGGACGGCGAAATGCACCTCGTTCATCGCCGGAATGTTCGGCAGCATCGCCGCGACGGTGTCGCCGACGCCGATACCCTTGCCGGCAAGATACGAAGCAAAGCGCTTGCAGCGCTCATGCGTCTCGCGCCAGGTGAAGCTGCGCCCCTCGTAGACTGTGCTGACGTGATCGGGATAGACCGCGGCGCTGCGTGCGAGAAAGCTCAACGGGCTCAGCGGCACGTAATTGGCGGGCGTCTTGTCGAGGCCGATATTGTACTGGTTCTGCCGCTCGCTCATCGACACCTCCCTTACGCGCCGGCCTACAGGAATCCGATGGAGATCCACGGAAAGACGGCGACCACGATCAATCCTACCAGCAGCGCCAGCAGATAGCCCCAGATCGGCCTGATGCCTTCGGCCGGATCGACGCGTCCGATGGCGCAGGCGGCATAATAACCGACCCCGAAGGGCGGGGCGAATAGCCCGATACCCATGGCGAGAATGATGACCATGGCATAGTGCACCTCGTGGACGCCGACGGCGCGCGCAATCGGAAACAACAGCGGCCCGAACAGCACGATCGCCGGGATGCCCTCGAGCACGCTGCCGAGGATGGTGAAGGCCAGGATCGAGACGGCGATGAAGGTCGCCGCGCCGCCCGGCAATCCGGTCATGGCGGATGCCAGCGCCCGCGAGAAGCCTGATTGCGTCAGGCCCCAGGCCATGCCGGTCGCCGTGCCGATGATCAGCAGGATCGCGCCCGACAGCGCCGCGGTTTCGACCAGCATCGGAAACAGCCGCCGCCAGTCGAAGCGGCGGTAGACGAGGAGGCCGACCAGGGCGCCATAGACGATGCCGATCGTGGACACTTCGGTGGCGGTGGCGATGCCTTCGACCACGGCGTAGCGGATCACGAAGGGCAGCGCGAGCGCGGGCAGGGCGATGACGAAGGTCTTGCCGATCTCGCCGCCTGTGGCGCGGCGGACATGGCTCATGTCCTCGTGGCGATAGCGCCACCACACCAACATGCACAGCGTTATGGCCAGCACCACGCCGGGCAACAGGCCGCCGGTGAACAGCGCGGCGATCGAGACGCCGGTGACCGATCCGATCGTGATCAGCACGAGACTCGGCGGAATGGTTTCGGTCTGCGCGCCGGTGGCCGCAAGAAGCGCGACGAGATCGCCGGGCTTGGCGCCGCGCTGTTTCATCTCCGGGAACAGCACGGGCGCGACCGCGGCCATGTCCGCGGCCTTGGCACCTGAGATGCCGGAGACCAGGTACATCGCGCCGACAAGCACGTAATGCAGCCCACCGCGGACATGGCCGAGCAGGCTGGCCAGGAACGCCACCATGGCCCGTGCCATGCCGGTCATTTCAATCAGGAGCCCCAAAAATACGAACAGCGGCACCGAGAGCAAAATGAGGTGGCTCATGCCCTCGTCCATCCGCCCGACCAGTACCATGACCGGCGTGCGCGTGGTCAGTGCCAGATAGCCGAAGATCGCGAGCCCGAAGCCGAACGCGATGGGAACGCCGGCAAAGACGCAGAAGCCGGCGACGCCGACGAAGAAGATGACGAGGTTGAGATTGCCGAGCGGCCGCAGATATGGCTGCGCCAGCCAGAACAAGCCGACGACGACGGCAACGGCGACCGCGGCCGTCAGCACCATGCGGTAATCGACTGCGCGCAGCAGCCGCAACAGCGCGAACGCCGCCATCAGGCAGATGCCGGCCGGCAATGCCGCGGCGCGCCACATATTGGAGATCTGCAGCGCCGGCGTGGTGATGAAGCTTTCCTCGTAGGCGTAGTCCCAGGACGGCCAGACGATCAGCGCCAGGAAGGCCAGCGCCGCGCAGGTCGCGACCAGATCGAGCCAGGCCCGCGTGGCCGGCCTGGTGCTGGCGACGACCGCGGTCATGCGCATGTGCTCGGAACGGCGGAACGCCACCGCCGCGCCCAGCATGGCGAGCCACAGGAACAGGATCGAGGCCAGCTCGTCCGACCAGATCAGCGGCCGGTGCAGGCCGTAGCGCGCGACCACGCCGGCAAACAGGATCGCAATCTCGGCGACCACCAAAATGGCCGCCGGAATTTCGACGAGGAGACCGAGTGCGCGCTCCGTCGAGGCCAGCAAGGAAGGCCGGTGAGGGGACCGAACAGCCGCCTCGCCCGCCACTCCGCTCACTTCGACCTCAAGATGAGCCATGACGGCTCCAACGCGTTACGACAGCTTGCCGACGGCTTTTTCCAGCAGGTCCCAGGCCTGGTCGCCATATTTGCCTTTCCACTCGGCATAGAAGCCGGCGGAGCGCAGCTTGTCGCGGAACGGCGCGACCGCGGGCTGATTGAAGGTCAGGCCCTTGCCCGCGAGCTCCTGCTGCAGATTGGCATTGAGCTTGGCGGTATCCTCACGCTCCTTGAGCGCTGCGGCATTGATGTTCTTGGCGACGATGGTGCGCACATCCTCGGGCAGGCTGCTCCACGCCTTGCGATTGGCCAGGAACCAGAAGCCGTCCCACATGTGGTTGGTCAGCGAGCAGTATTTCTGCACCTCGTAGAGCTTGGCGGTCGAGATGATCGCCAGCGGGTTCTCCTGGCCCTCGACGATCCTGGTCTGCAGCGCGGAATAGACCTCGGCGAAATTGATCGAGGCGGGCGCCGCATCGAATGCCTTGAACATTGAGGTCCATAGCGGCGACACCGGCACGCGGATCTTGAAGCCCTTGAGATCGTCCGGATGGGTGATCGGCTTGCTCGACGACGTGGTCTGGCGGAAGCCGTTGTCCCAAATCTTGTCCATGACTTCGAGCCCGGCCTTCTTGATCTCGCCGCGGACAAAGGCGCCGAGATCGCCGTCCATCGCCTTCCAGACCGTGCCGTAGTCCGGGAACGCGAAGCCGATGCCGTTGATGGACGCCGCCGGTACCAGGGTCGACAGGATCAGCCCCGACAGCGTGAAGAACTCGACGCCGCCGGACCGGATCTGGCTCAGCATGTCGGTGTCAGACCCGAGCTGGTTGTTCGGGAAGATCTGGAGGTCGAACTTGCCGCCTGTCTCGGCCTTGATCGCCGCGGCCATCTCCTTGGCGCGCACGTTCAGCGGATGCGTGTCCGGCAGGTTATTGGCGTATTTGTAGGTGAACTCGGCGCTCTGGGCGCGGGCCACATGGGGCGCACTGAGGCCGCCCAGGACCGCGGTCGCGGCGGAGGCCTTGAGAAGCGTGCGGCGGGAAAAGCTCATGGGTCTGCTTCCTCGGAAAGTTTGTTGTTGTTCTGAGATGCAAACCTATACGGACGGAAGGTCAGAAGGTCATCTGCGATCTCGCGAAGCCTCGCTTATTGCAGCCGGACATCCTCACGGCAATATCGGCTTTCGGCGGCATCGGCCCGATTCAAAAACCGAAAAACAACCCCATGCACAGTAGCCGTCGAAAGTCGGGACCACGTCCGACGGCCAGCCTGGAAATGGACCGGGAACGAAGGTGCGATGAGAGGAATTCTAGCTAAATAACTGATCTGATTTGATATAATGATATTCCATAATATACCTTATGCGAATCGTGGATATGGCTGTGCAGGTCAGGCCAGATCATTCCGCAGCTACCCAGAACCCCTCTTTCGGATCAAACTTGTGCCAACAAATCCCCGGGCAAACCGACGCAGCGGTTGTCGCCACGGCAGCATTGGGAGGTTCGTCATGCAGGAGAACGTCGCCCGCGCAGACCGCTCGCGCGCCATTCCATTCGACGCCGCCAAGCTCGACCGCCTGATGGAGGCTGCCGGCCTCGACGTCCTGGTCGCGACCTCCAAGCACAATGTGCAGTACCTGCTGGGTGCCGAGCGCGCGATCTTCTTCGACTACATGGATGCGCTCGGCGTCAGCCGCTATCTGCCGGTGCTGGTCTATCCCAAGGGCGCACCCGACAAGGCGGTTTATGTCGGCCACCGTCTGGAAACCCATCAGCGCGCCGTGGCGCCGCCATGGGTGGCGCAGGTGCGGACCGAGTCCAACGGCTCGGTCGATGCGATTACGCGGGCCGTAAGCCTGATCCGCGATGCCGGCGTGCCCCTGAAGCGGGTCGGGGTCGAGATGGCGTTCCTGCCGATGGATGCGGGCCGGGCGCTCAGTGACGCCCTGCCCGGCGCCGAGCTCAAGGACGCGCTGCTGGTGCTGGAGCGGCTGCGGGCGGTGAAGTCGGCGGACGAGCTTGCGAAGCTCAAGACGGCGTCCGAACTGGTGATCGCCTCGATGCTGGCGGTGATCGCCGGGCACGGGCCGGGCACGACCAAGCAGCAATTGTCGGACGCCTTGCGGCTCGCCGAAGCCAATCGCGGGCTGACCTTCGAATACTGCTTGCTCGCCTGCGGCAACAGCCACAACCGGGCGCCCTCGGCGCAGCGCTGGGAGCAAGGTGACGTGCTGTCGCTCGATTCCGGCGGCAATTATCACGGCTATATCGGCGACCTCGCGCGCATGGCCGTGCTCGGCGATCCCGATGCCGAGCTGAAGGACTGTCTGGCCGAGATCGAGGCGGTCCAGCGCGCCGCCTTCGCGGCGGTCAGGCCGGGCGCCATGGGCGGCGACATCTACGTCGCGGCCGAGCGGCAGCTCGCGAAGATCACCCAGCGCGACTGCACGGAGTTTTTGGCCCACGGCATGGGCCTCGTCAGCCACGAGGCCCCTCGCCTGACGGCCAAAGGTCCGATCCCCTACGACGACACGGATGCGCGGCTGCCGCTCGAAACTGGCATGGTGGTGTCGATCGAGACCACGATGAAGCATCCGAAGCGCGGGTTCATCAAGCTCGAGGACACGGTTGCGGTGACGGCGACGGGTTACGAGATCTTTGGCGAGGGTGGTCGCGGCTGGAATTTGGGTGGCAGTTCGCTGTAGGCTGGGACCGCGCGCACAGCAGACATCTCGCTCTCGGCCCAAGCCCAGCCGGGTCGTCAACCCCTGTCCTACACCGCCATGACCTAGACTTCCGCGGAAGCGGTAGCTCGCGGCATGCGCATGACCTGCTCGAGGGCGTGTGGGTGCTTCAGCACGGCAAGCGTCTCGCGTGCGCTGAGGCTGCTGACGACTTCCTCGAAATCGTCGCTCTGCTCAATCTTGGCCCGGCCGATCGCGAGATCTATGTCGATTTGGCCCGATTTGCGCGGCGGCGTTTCGAGGGACTGCATGTGCGGTCCCAGCAACGCGGGATTCTGTCTAAGTTCGATCAGGGCCCCGTGTGGCTCGATTCGATCCAGGCTGGCAAGCTCTCTCGCCCTCTGCAGCAGCGCCGGCACGCGATTGTCCTCCGGGGTTGCAAACAGGCGCGCCATTCGCGGTGCCGTCGAGGTGACGAGACCGATCGGAATGGCGCAAACCAGGCCGATGATCACCGGTGACATCCAGAGCAGCAGCGGAAGCGACACGGCGTAGGCGCTTGCCGCCATGGCCAGACCGCATAGGGTCGGCACCGTGAACTTGCGATAGACTTCGTCGCGCGTGATCCTGCCATCGCTTCGCCGTTGCACTTGCCAGCCCGCGTCACGGCCCAGCAGGATCTCCGCCACGGCGGTGGATTGAAAGATCATCATGGAGGGGGCGATCAAGGCGGCAAGCAGGCTCTCGGCGACCACCGCCAGCAGCACGCGAAATCCGCCGCCGAATGCCTGCCGTTCCGCACGCTTGGTGAGCAAAACGAGGTAGGCCAGCAATTTGGGCACGATGAGCAGCCCCATTGTCGCGGCAAAGACCCAGGCGGCGAGCACGGGATCCTGTGCGGGCCACGTTGGAAACAACGAGAAGCCCTTGGGAAAGTACTCCGGCTTGACGAAATAGGCCTGCAAGGAGGTCAGGATTCCGAGCAATAGAAACAGCAGCCACAGCGGCGCGGTGAGGTAGGATCCGATCCCGGTCAACAGGTGAAGCCTGGAGACCCAGTGCAGGCCTCGAGCCGGTAGAACGGCAAGATGCTGGAGATTGCCCTGACACCAGCGGCGGTCGCGCGCCGCGAAATCCAGAAGCGACGGGGGCACCTCCTCGAAACTCCCGCCGATACCTGGAGCCATGAAAATTCCCCATCCCGCTCGTCGCATTAGTGCGGCTTCGACAAAATCGTGGCTGAGGATATGGCCGCCGAAAGGCTTCCTCCCGCGCAACTCGGGCAGGCCCGCCTCTTGCGCAAAAGCCTGCACCCGGATGATGGCGTTATGTCCCCAGTAGTTGCCCTCTGAGGCGTGCCACCAGGTGTTCCCGGCCGCGATCAGCGGGCCGTACAAACGACCCGAGAACTGCTGAAGCCGGCTAATCAGGGTTCGCGCATTGACGACGATCGGAAGCGTTTGAATCAGCGCGGCTTGCGAGTTCGATTCCATCGCGCCCGCCAGCCGCACGATGGTCTCTCCGCTCATCAGACTGTCCGCGTCGAGAATGATCATGTAGTCGTAGGCGCCACCGAACCGCCTCACCCATTCGGCGATGTTGCCGGACTTTCGGGCGGTGTTGTCGGATCGGTGACGATAGTAGAGATGGCCCGAACCGCAGTTGCGCTGCAGTTCCAGAAACGCAAGCTCCTCGGCAATCCAGATGTCCGGATCTGTCGTGTCACTGAGCAGAAACCAATCGAACAACGGGTCCTGTCCGGTTTCGTCGACCGACTCGTACATGGCGCGGAGTCGCGCCATGAGATGGTGCTGATCCTCGTTATAGGTCGGCAACAGCATCGCCGTTCGGCCGGTGATCGTGGGCAGCGGACCCTGGCTGTCAATTGGCAGCACATCCGGTCGCCCCCGCAGGAGCACAAAAAAACCGGCGACTGAAGACACGAACGAAAACGCGATCCAGGCGAGCAGCACGAGAAACAGCCCGAACACCATGCCTTCGAGGACCGTGACGCCACCAACCTTGAGAACATCGTACATCTCAACAGCGCCCGCAGCGGTAATCGCGACCGTTCCGCCAAGAATGAACAGGCGTCGCGCTGCAACGGCAGGGGCGGTCCGCAGTCGCCCCGGATCGGCACGGTTAGTCCGGTCCAATCGGCAAGGCTGCATGGGGAGAGGCGTTTCGTCGGGAAGATACCGAGTGCCAAGCTCAAGCGAGAGCGCGGGCGAGGTCGTCAGGGCGCCCATCGGTAAACCCAGACTTCAGAGATCGGCTGTTCGCCCTGCATCAAGATCGCCCTCAACTCGATCGGCGCGTCCTTCACGGCGCACTGGAAACTCAGGCGCCAGCCACCGGTTTCCGGGTTTGGCTGTGTGACGACGTTCTTGATCTCGGATTTGTCGGCGCTGACGGCACCCCTTACCTTGTTGGGATCGACCGCCTTCAGTCCGTCCCCGACGATTTCGAGCACGAACAATTTGCTGTCGTCGCCCCGCGCGCCAACGCCTGTGCGGGTGAACCGAGCCAGCGAATTGGGCTTCGGCGCGTCCGGACCCCAGTGCAGACGGTAGGTGTAGTTGTTTTCGCTCTTGGCCTGGAGAGCTGTTTTCGGGCGCCAGAAGGCGGCGATGTTGTCGTGAACTTCCTCCTTGGTCGGGATCTCAAAGAGGACCACACTGCCCTCTCCCCAATCTCCGATCGGTTCGACCCAGAGGCTTGGGCGACGCTCAAAGCGCGATTCGATGTCCTCGTAGGCAAAGAAGTTTCGTTCCCGCTGCATCAGGCCGAAGCCGCGAGGATTGAGATCATTGAATGTGCTGGCTTGCAGATCGCGCGGATTGTTGAGAGGACGCCAGAGTTGCTCGCCCTTTCCGTTGAACACGGCGAGCCCATCGGAGTCGTGCACGGCAGGGCGGAAATCGTCGACATCGTGTCGGTCGTTCGGACCGAAAAAGAACATGCTTGTCATGGGCGCCAGGCCGGCATGCTGCAGCTCGATCCGCGGATAGAGCGACATCTCCACGTCGAAGACCGTCGGAGCGCCCGGCCTGATCGTGAAGCGATAGCTTGCCGTAGCGCTCTTGCTGTCAAGCAGCGCATGGACCACCACAGATGTGGCACCCGGCGCGGGCTTCTCCAGCCAGAACGCCTTGAAGAAGGGAAATTCCTCCCCCTTGCTCTCGCCGGTATCGATCGACAGACCGCGCGCGGACAGGCCATACGTCTCGCCTTTGGCAACGGCACGGAAGTAGCTGGCGCCGAGAAACGCGCAAACCTCGTCGTAATAGTCGGGGCGATTGATCGGGGCGTGAATGCGAAACCCGGCAAACCCGAGATCGGCGTCCGGTACCTGGCCGATATTGTCGCCGAATGCAAAATCGTCGCGCCGGTACCTGATCGGTACGGCTCGTCCGCCGGCGACCTCGTAAATGTCGACCCTGTTCTTATAGAAAAAGCCGCGGTGGAAAAACTGAACCTCGAAGGGCAGCTTCTCGCTACGCCAAGCCGCGCGCTCCGGCAGAAAGCGAATTGACCGGTACTGGTCGTAGGTGAGATCCTTGAGCGCGTCCGGGACCTTTTCCTCTGGTGGCGCAAAGGGCTTACTCGCCAAATTGCGGGCAAGGTCGCGGACATAAGAGGGACCAAACGGCAACTCCGCCGCCGATGCCGCAGAGACTGCGCCAGGTAGTAATGTCGCCAATGGCGTCAATGCCGAGGCTTCCAGGAATTGCCGGCGATTCAACTGTGCTACCCGTTCGGTTCCAACCGCAGTGCAACCCCCTCGTCGCGAACGAGTTCCACGAGCGCCGCCGAATCCGGGCGGAGTGTGGCCGACGACCTCGTCGAGCGGGCTTGGGGCGATTTCGCGCTGCTTGGCCTTGGTTGCGCCTGCAGGACAAGCTGCAATTTCCGATTGCGCATTCTTGAGCCAGGGCGGCGCGCAACGTTGTAGCCCCGAAGGTAACTGGATGATCGCTCTAGCGCACGAGCAGCAACTCCAGCTGGCTCTGCGCTTTCTTGACCGCCGTCGCATACCAGCTCTGGCTTGGTGCCTCCTTGGCGAAGCACGCCGTGTACGCGGTCATCGCGTTGTCTTCGCGGGTGATGTCGCCGCGGGGGTCTTTCTTGTCGATGGGTTTGGCCATCATCTGCTTCCAGACCTTTTCGCAGGCCGGGATCTCAGCCGTCTTCACCGCGTCGCTTGCGGCGAGAAAGAAGACCTTGTCGCCATGGATCGCGACGACGTCGATTTCATGCGGCGGTCCCTTCAGGTCGCCATTGCCGCGCACGCCCAGCACGGCGACGGCCGCGCTCGCTCCCGCGGGCTTCGTGATCGGCAGTTCGGCGTATTTGGCGAAGGCGGAGTCCTGGATCGCCTGATAGTAGAAGCGGTCCGATTTGAAGGCCGCGCCGATCTCCTGCGGCATGCCGTCCTCGCGGTGCTCGCGAAGCCAGTGCCTGAGCAAGCCGGTCGTGGTCGCCACCGCTTGCATCTTGTCGCCTTCGGAGGCGAAGCCGAGGCCGTCGAGATGGCCAAAGCCGGAGTCGCCCTTGAAGAGCGTGTCCGCATTCGTCTTGCCGTCGGCCGGCAGTCCCTTGATCACGACGGGGCCCACCAGGCCGCGCAGGACGCCCGTCAACTCCTTGAGCGCCGCATCGTGCTGCTTATAGGTCTCGTCGTTCTCCGCAGCTTTCGAGAACTTTGCGATGTAGCGATCGCGCAGGTCGAGATAATGCTGCTCGGGCGTGGCCGCATCGGCGGGCGTAGCAAAGACGAGCAGGCAGAGCAAGGCAAGCGATCTCATGCGATTTCCGGAAAGGCGGGGAGTGATCTCCAGTCTTTGTGCCGGTGCCGGGCCGTAAGGTTCATCCGCGCCGGACGAACGCCCTACTCCGCCGGCGTCAGTTGCTGCCGGCTTGGGCGCATCGCAGCCGTCGCCCGCACGCGGACACGGGCGCGGCGCTTGCGCCACCAGATCACGATTCCGGTGACCGAGAGCGCCGCCACCACCAGCCCCATGACCGAGATCAGAATGCGGCCGAACAGCCCGACGATGCGGCCCGAATGCAGCGGGAATTGCGCCTGTACGAAGATGTCGGCGGCGGTGCCGACCCAGGGCAGCCGTTCGCCGATCGGACGACCGTCCTCGCTGTCGTAATAGAGCTGCGCCGGGCCGACGCCGCCGGCGCCGTGATCGTCGCCGGGGTGGAAGAAGGCCGCGGCATAGACGCCGTGGGCCGGGCCGTGATTGACCGAGCCGACCGGGATGGTCCACCCTCGCCCCTTGCCGTCGACCGCCGCGCGCGCGGCGATGTCGGCGAAGCTGACCTTGGGCTCGATGGGGTCGTCGAGATCGCGATACGGCCGCTGCTCATAGGGCGTCGGCGTGTAGTTCGACACCATTTTCATCAGCGGCGAGAACACCTCGAAATAGAGGTTCAGCGAGAACGCCGTGAAGGCGATGATGAAGAGCACGCCCCAGGTCCACAGGCTGAAAGCGCGGTGGATATCGAAATTGATCCGGTAGGCGCTGCCTGACGTCTTGATGGTCCACGCGGGCGCCCAACGCGCCCAGAAGCCGCGTTCGAGCTGGCGCGTGACCTGGGGTGCCCGCGCCGCCCGGGCGCGCCGGCGCGAGGGCAGCGTCAAATACAAGCCGACGAAGCAGTCGATGGTCCAGATGATGGCGATCACGCCGAGCAGGCGCATGCCCCAGCGGTCGCTGCCCCAGAATTCCGGGATGTGCATGGTGTAGTGCAGCTTGTAGAGGAACGAGACGAAGTTTTCGCGCGTCACCGGCCACACCGCGCCCCAATAGCGCCGGCCGAGCTCGGCGCCAGTATTGGGGTCCAGAAAGATCTGATTGTAGTCGAGCGGATAGCGCTTGCCGGTCGCGGGATCGATCCTGGGCATGACGAAGAACCACAGCGAGTGGCCCTCCTCCGGCGTCATGAACAGGTAGACAACGCGCGCGCGGGGATCGCGCTGCTCGATCATCTTGGCGAGATCGATCGAGGGAATGGCCGGGCCCTTGCTGCTGACGTCGAACAGATGGCTGTTCAGGACCTCGTCGATCTCGTGATCCCAGGAGATGATCGCCCCGGTGATACCGGAGAAGAACAGGAATCCGGCCGTGAGCAGTCCCGCCCAGCGATGCAGCTTGCCGAATATCGCTCTCATCGTCTTCTCTCATCAAGCAGGCCCGGCCGCCATTGCCGGACCGTCCTAGACCTCACCACCGATACGTCAGCTTGCCGATGGCCTTGCGTCCCTCTGCGTAGAAGCAGCCCGACAGGCTGTAACAGGCGGCGACGTAGCGGGTGTCGGCGAGATTGGTGACGTTCAGCGACAGGCGCCAATTGTCCCTGGTGTAGGCGAGCAGCGCGTCCAGCACGGTCGCGGATCCGACCTTGAATGTATTGGCGTCATCGCCCCAGGTCGCGCCGACATAGCGGACGCCGCCGCCGAACTGCAGGCCCGCGAGCGGCCCGGTCTGAAGCGTATAGTCGTTCCACAGCGAGGCGCGGTTGAGCGGCACGGTGACCGGCGCCTTGCCGACATTCACCGGATCCTGCGTGACGATTGCATCGACATAGGCATAGGCCGCGCGCAGGTTCCAGCCGTCGGCGAGCGACATCGTGCCTTCGAGCTCGAGGCCGCGCGATTTCACTTGACCGGTCTGCTCGGCAATGTTGAGCGGAGGCGCAAAGGTGACGACGTTGTCGCGCGTCAGGTCGAAGGCGGCGAAGGTGAACAGCGCGTTCCATCCGAGCGGCTGGTACTTGACGCCCACCTCGTACTGCACGCCGGTCTCGGGATTGAGCAGCTGTCCGCTCGGGCCGGTCGCGAGCACCGGCAGGAACGATTCCGAGTAGCTGAAATAGGGCGCGATGCCGTTGTCGAAATTGTACATCATTGCGGCGCGGCCGGTGAAGGCCGACGCATCCTTCGCGACCGACGTATTGAAGATGCCGCTGCCGACCTGCGTCGTTACAAAATCCTGGCGGCCACCGAGCTGGAACGAGAGCCGGCCGAGCTTGATCTGGTCCTGCGCGTAGAGGCCGACCTGCGACTGCTTGACCCCGGTGTCGTCGCTCATGGCGCCCATGGTCCAGTCGTAGCTGTAGACCGGGCTGAAGACGTTGATCTCGGGCGCGGACGTCGTGACGCCAAAGGCGGTGTCGCGGAATCTGGTGTTGCGATAGTCGATCCCGACCAGCGTGGTGTGGCTGAGGAAGCCGGTGGTGAATTTGCCCTGGAGCTGGTTGTCCACGGCGAAGGAGTCGATGTAGGAGTTGCTGTAGCTGCCGAAACGGGCGAGCTGTCCCGCGGCCTCGTCGGTATAGCCTCCGCCGAAAAACACCTTCTCCTCGTTGTGCTGGTAGGCGTAGCGCAAATTCTGCCGGAATGTGATGTTGTCGGTGAAATTGTGCGAGAGCTGGTAGCCGGCGGTCGCGATCTCGGTGTTGAACGCGTTGAAGCTCGGCACGCCCGAAGAACGAGACCGGGATGGTGCGGCCGTTGTTTGGCCACACCGTGCCCGAGGCCGGCAAGAACTGGAGGCCCCACCCTGCCCGGTCGCGCTGGTAGTTGGCGAGGATCGTGATGGTGGTGTCATCGTTCGGCTTGAACGTGACGGCGGGCGCGACGAAGACGCGGTTGTCCTTGGTGAAGTCGACCTGGGTTTCGCCGTCGCGCACCACGCCGGTCAGGCGCCACAGCACGGTGCCGTCCTTGTTGGCGGGACCGCCCATGTCGAACTGGCCCTGATAGCGGTTGAAGCTGCCGCCCGAGATCGAGACCTCGCCGAACTGCTGGGCCGTCGGCAGCTTGGTCACGTAGTTGAGGATGCCGCCGGTGCCGCTGCCGCCATACATCGCCGAGGATGGGCCCTTGAGAACCTCGAGACGCTCGGCGCCATAGGGATCGAGGCCGTTGAAGTGCACGTAATTGCTGGAGGGAATCCGCAAACCGTCGACATAGAGGCCCGACATGGTGGTGTCGAAGCCGCGGATCTGGAGGGCGCCGAAGCGCGTGTCCGAGCCGCCGTTGACGTCGCCGCTGACGCCGGCGGTGTAGCGCAACGCCTCGCCGATCGAGACCGCGCCCTGGTTCCTGACCTGGTCGGTCGTGACGACGGAGACGGACTGCGGGGTTTCGATCAGCGGCGTATCCGTCTTGGTCGCGGTGCCGCTGCGCGTCGCAACGAAACCGCGCACCGGACCATTGGAGCGTTCACCGGTGGCGTCGTTCGAGGATGCCGACTGGGTTGGCGCAGCTTGCTGCGACGGAGAGCGACGATTGGCGCGCGCGGTGCGTGTCGCCGCTGACTGTCGCGTTGAGGCGACCGCTGCAGGCCGGGCGCGCTGAGCCGGGGCTTCGACGGTGACGGCGGGGATCTGCGTTTGCGCCTCCACGGCACCGAAGGGAACGACGAGAGCAAATGTGCTGGCCGCTCCGAGGAAGAGAGTCTGTATCTGTCGACGACGCGTGTCGGCACGCGAAGCAAGTTGGAAATCGGTCACGTTTGTCGAGGCCCCACGCACTGCCGGCTTCGCCGGTATCGTTTTTGATGCCTCGCCCTAACGCAGGCGATTTCGGAGTGCGATAGGAACTGCGTTAGAATTTCTCCAGACGCGTGCGCAACGCGTGCGACGAATGCACTCAGTCGTGTCTCGAAGTTTGGAATGCTTCCAGACCGACAAGAACCTGCTTGTTCGAAATGTCTTAAACGGCGTCAGCGATGTCGCAGCCGGCGATTAACCCGGCGCGCGAGATAATCGCCGGCGCTCTGCACGAGCTGCACCAGCGCGATCAGCACCACGACGACGGCCAGCATCATCTCCGGCATGAAGCGCTGATAGCCGTAGCGGATGCCGAGATCGCCCAGGCCTCCGCCTCCGACGGCGCCGACCATGGCGGAATAGCCGAGCAGGCTGACAACCGCGAGCGTCAGCGCCAGCAGAAGACCCGGCAGCGCTTCGGGGATCAGCACCTTGAGCACGATCTGCATCGGCGAGGCCCCGAACGAGGACGCCGTCTCGATCAGGCCGCCATCGACCTCGCGGATCGCGGCCTCGACCAGGCGCGCGATGAACGGCGCCGATGCGATCGTCAACGGTACGATCGCGGCCGTCGATCCGATCGAGGTGCCGGCCACCAACCGCGTGAACGGGATAATGGCGACGACCAGGATGATGAAAGGCGTGGATCGCGTCGCGTTGACGACGGCACCGAGCACGCGATTGACGATGGGCGCCGCGAACAGCTCGCCTTTCCGGCTGGTCGCGAGAAAGACGCCGAGCGGCAGGCCGAAGGCGGTGCCGATCAGCGCGGCGAGCCCGACCATGTACAGGCTCTCGCCGGTCGCCTGGATGATCAGGTTGATGAGTTCAGGCGACATAGCCGAGACGCTCCGCGGGGAATTGATATTGTGAAAGCCAGGCCAGCGTGCGCGTCGTCGCGTCCTCGCCGCCGGACATGCCGAGAGGGATACCAAGCGTCAGCGAGCCCACATGCTGGCCGCCGATCTCGTCGATGCGGGCCGACAGCAGCGACACGTCGAGGCCGAGCTCGCGCGCCAGCCGCGCCACCATCGTGTCGCCGGCCCCTGCCCCGCGCACCTTGACGCGGATCACGGCCTGTCCGGCCGGAGGCTGCTCCGAAACGATCCGGCTCGCCAGCGACACCGGCAGGCTGTCTCCGATTACTTCGGCCAGGAAGGATTGCGTGATCGGATGCTTGGGGTAGGTGAAGATGTTGGCGACATGGCCGCTCTCGACGACGCGGCCGGCATCGAGCACCACGACATCCCCCGCAAGTTGGCGCACCACGGACATCTCATGGGTGATCAGTACGATGGTCACGCCCAGCTCGCGGTTGATGTTCGCGAGCAGATCGAGGATCGCCCGCGTGGTCTGCGGATCGAGCGCCGAGGTCGCCTCATCCGACAGCAGCACGCTCGGCCGCGTCGCGAGCGCACGGGCAATGCCGACGCGCTGCTTCTGGCCGCCGGAGAGTTCTGACGGGTAGCGATCGTGCTTGTCTGCGATGCCCACCAGCGCAAGCAGCTCGGCCACGCGCGCGCGGATATCGGCCTTGGCCCAGCCGGCGATCTCCAGCGGCAGCGCGATGTTGGCGGCAGCGGTGCGGGAGGACAGCAGATTGAAGTGCTGGAAGATCATGCCGATCGAGCGCTGCGCCAGCCGCAAGTCGCGGCCCGAGAGCGCCGAGATATCTCTGTTATCGACGACGACGCGGCCCGTGGTCGGCCTCTCCAGGCCGTTGATGAGCCGGACCAGGCTCGATTTGCCGGCGCCGGAGCGGCCGATGATTCCGGTGATCGAACCGCGCGGGATGGCGAAGTCGATGTTTTGCAGGGCATTGACGCCGGGCTTGCCGCGATAGGCCGGATAGGTTTTCGAGATGCCTTCGAAGCGGACCATCGCGTCGGACGCAGTCGCGGCAGGTGAGATCGCGTGAGCTGAGATCGCGTCAAACTTTTCGATCGGCTGTCCGATCGCGAGCGACGGGTGGACGTTCATGGAGGCGGCCTTCATGCACAATAGTTCCCTTGCCCCTGGGCATCCGGGAACGGTCGCATCAAGCGACGGAGAGTGAAACCGCGATGAGGACTCGGCTGGAGCGCGCTGCACCGCAGCACGCACAATCGCCCTTTCGGGTCGCTCTGGCAATGTCAGATATTTGCGGGGAGTTGGACGAAGTTTTTCAAATGTCTTCCCGCTGAAGAAAATTCATCTGCCGCCGCATTGCCTCCCGCCCGACTCAGTGGACCTGCAACCAGGGCCATACGATCAGCAGGAGCCCCGCGAAATAGAGCATCCCAAAGATCAGCCCAAAACCCCAGAACTGACCCTTGCCGATATAGCCGCTCCCGAAATACATCGGCGCCGGCCCGGTCGCGTAAGGCGAGATCACCCCCATCAGGCCGAGCGAATACATGCAGAGCATGGCGAGCGTCGTGACTGGTAGGTCGGGGATGCCGGATCCGACCGCGAGCACCACGGGCAGCACGGCGGCGGCATGCGAGGTGATGCTCGAGAAGAAATAGTGGATCCAGAAGAACAGCGCGACCAGCAGGAGCATTGCGGTCGACGGCGACAGCCCGGCGAGCGGCTTTGCGTATTCGGTCGCGAACCATTTGATGAAGCCGATCTCGTTGAGGCCCGAGGCCAGCGTCAGCAGCGAGGTGAAATAGAAGAACACCTCCCAGGCGCCCTTCTCGGCGACGATGTCGGCAAACTCGATCACGCCCGTCACCAGCATCAGCGAGATCACGATGAACACGACGGTGGTGGCGTTGACGAAATTCGAGCCCAGAAGCGGCACGCGGATGTCCGGGCTCGAGCCCGCGATCCACAGGAACATCGCGAGCAAGATCAGCGCCAGCATGATCCATTCATTGCGCGACATCGGGCCCATCTCCGCGAGCTCCTTCGATGCCCATTCGGAAATTTCCGGGCTGCTCTTCACCTCGGGGCGGCAGACCGCGTAGCTGAGCAGCGGGACCAGCACCATCAGGAGCAGGCCGAGCGGCGCAAAGCCGATGAACCACTGCGCCCAGCTGACGTCGATTCCGGCGGTCTTCTTGGCGATGGCGAGCGCCGCTGCATTGGGCGCCAGCGCGGTGAAGAACAATGAGCTGGTGACGGCGGTCGACGCGAACGCGGTCCACATCACGTAGGTGCCGATCTTGCCGGCAGTCGGTCCTGGCTCGGAGCCGTAGATGCGCGGGATGTTGCTGATGATGGGATAGACGATGCCGCCGCTGCGCGCGGTGTTGGACGGTGTCGCCGGCGCCAGCAAGAAGTCCGACATCGCCACCGCATAGCCGAGACCTAGCGTGTTGGTGCCGAGCTTTTGCACCAACACGAGCGCAATACGCCGGCCCAGCTGGCTCTTGCGGTACCCGATCGAGAACACGAAGGCGCCGACGATCAGCCACACCGTGCTCTCGGCAAAGCCCGCCAGCATCCAGCGCAGCGATTTGGTCGGATCGGGATCGATATAACCGCCGACGCCGGCAACCGTCAGCCCGATCAGGCCGACCGCGCCGACCGGCATCGATTCCAGGATGAGCCCGGTGATGACGGCCGCGAAGATCGCAAAATAGTGCCACTGATTGGCGTTGAGCCCTGCGGGCACCGGCCACAGATAGATCAGCAGCCATACCGCGAGCGGCGCGATCAGCTTCCAGCGAAACCCTTTCGCCTCGGGTGCCTGCGTGCCAGTGGTCATGGGCCCTCCCCCTCGATCGTCATTGTCGTCTGCCGGCCCGTTGATCGGGCCTATTTTGTCCCAGCGCCGCGTATACGGATAGTCGGCGGCGCAATCAATGCCTGGCCGGCTTCTACCGCCCTCTGAACTTCGGTTTGCGTCGCGTCAGGAACGCCTCGACGCCCTCCTTATGGTCCTCGCTAAGGCTTGCCAGGGCGAACTGGTCGACGTCCATGTGGCTGGCGAGATTATCCAGCGCATGCGCCAGCCGGTTGACCGTGAGTTTCGTCATGGCAACGGAGAGCGGCGGCTGCGCGGCCACCTTGCGCGCAAGCTCCATCGCGGCATCGAACGCATGGCCGGGATCGACCACCTGCTCGACCAGGCCCCACTCATAGGCTTCATCCGCGCTGATGCGCTGATCGGCCAGGATCACCGCCTGCTTGGTGCGCGCCGGGCCGATCAGATGCAGCATGCGCGGAATGCTCTGCCAGCTCATGTTCATGCCGAGCCCGATCTCGGGCACGCGCAGATGGGCATCGCGTCCCATGACGCGGAAGTCGAGCGCGACGGCCAGCGCCACGCCGCCGCCGACGCAAAACCCCTCGATGGCGGCGATCGTGATCTGCTCCATCTCCTGCCAGGCGTGGGTCAGGCGCGGTCCGAGCTTGAGATGCCGCCGCAGCGTGCCGAGGTCCATGTCCTTGCGCGCGCGGCCTTCGGCATCCTTGAGGTCGAAGCCGGCGCTGAACGCAGCCGCGCTGCCTGTCAGCACCACGGCAGAGGTTGCGGCGTCATCCTCAAAACTGCGCGCGGCCGCGGTGAGCTGGCGTAAAGCCTCTGGCGATAGCGCATTGATGCCGTCGCCGCGGTCGAACCGCACCACCGCAATCCGTCCCTCCGGCCCGAGGCCCTTCTCGATCTTGACATAGTCAGGCAACGCAAACTCCCCTGGTCTTGGTCTTCCTGGCGCTCACAGATGCCCGGTGCGCCGATGTTCGGGTTCGCTTCCATGGACCGGAAACCGGATCGTGGTCCCGATGGTGATCCAGTTGGCATTTTCGCCGGTGATGTTGCGGCCGTAGATCAGATCGACGGAGAATATCTCGTTCGGTCGGTAGCGGACACCGGTCTGGAAACGCGGCTGCACGATGCTTGCGACCTCGGCGGCGCCGGCCTGCCCGTACGCCTCGATCGTCCATTGCAGCGTGTCGGTGAATTTCCAATCGAAGCCGATGCCGTAGGTCAGGTAATGGCGATCCACCGTCCGATCCCAGAGCCAGCCGCCGTTGACGTTGATGCGCATGGTCTCCGACAGGCGGAAGGTCGCGGGGATGACGGCAAAGGCGGCTAGCGCCTCGCCGGTCGCCGCGTCGAACGATCCTCCGCCATAGGCCGACAATCCCCACCGGCCGATTCCGGTCGGGACGAAATTCGTCTTGGCTTTTGGCGCGATTGTCGTGCTCCAGTCGCCGCCGCTCCGGGCCCGGATGGTCTGCAGGCTCAGCTCGATCGGCCTGAAGGGATCGACGACACAGGAGGGATTGGCGACCGCCGAAAAATCCGTGTTGGAAGCCGCCGACAGCCAACTTTCCACCTTGCAGGAGCCGACATCGGAAATGTCGGCGGCATCGACCGCATAGGCGCCATTCGCGGCGCGCGCATCCTGCGCCGCGAATGCGCCAAGAGCCGCGATTGCGACGGTTATTCCGGTTCTTGCAGCCCAGCCCATGGTGCGATGTTAGCAGAGTCTTCGCCTCGACAACGCCCGGATTCTGGGACTATCTTCGCCCCATGAGCGACCATCATCACCACGATCACGACCATTCCGAGCTGTCGGAGACCGAGCTGCGCGTGCGCGCGCTCGAGACGATCCTGACCGAAAAAGGCTATGTCGAGCCGGCCGCGCTCGACGCCATCATCCAGGCCTATGAGACCCGGATCGGCCCCCATAACGGCGCGCGCGTTGTCGCCAAGGCCTGGAGCGATCCGGCGTTCAAGAAGGCACTGCTGGAGGACGGCTCGAAGGCGATCGGCACGCTCGGCCATGTCAGCCGCGTCGGCGACCACCTCGTCGTGGTCGAGAACACGCCGCAACGTCACAACATGGTCGTGTGCACGCTGTGCTCCTGCTACCCCTGGGAAATGCTGGGGCTGCCGCCGGTCTGGTACAAGGCCGCGCCCTATCGCTCCCGCGCGGTGAAGGACCCGCGCGGCGTGCTCGCCGATTTCGGCGTGCAAGTCGCCAAGGACGTTGAAATCCGGGTATGGGATTCGACCGCCGAAACGCGCTTTCTGGTGCTGCCGATGCGCCCCGCAGGGACCGAAGGCTGGAGCGAGGAGCAGCTCGCCGAGCTGGTCACGCGCGATTCCATGATCGGCACCGGCTTTCCCAAGGCGCCGGGGGCGCCGTCATGAACGGCGTGCACGACATGGGCGGCATGGACGGGTTCGGCAAGGTCGAGCCCGAACCGAACGAGCCGGTGTTCCACGAGGAATGGGAGTCGCGTGTTCTCGCCATGGTACGCGCGATGGGCGCGGCCGGCGCCTTCAACATCGACACCTCGCGCTTCTATCGCGAGACGATCCCGCCGCATATCTATCTCTCGAGCTCCTACTACAAGAAATGGTTTCTCGGGCTCGAGGAGATGCTGATCGAGAAGGGCTACCTCACTCGGGAGGAAGTCGCCGCCGGCCACGCGATGCAGCCGGCCAAGGCGCTCAAGCACGGCAAGTTTGATCTCGGCCAGGTCGAGCGCATCATGGTGCGCGGCAAGTTCGCCCGCCCTGCCCCGGCGCCGGCGAAATTCAAGATCGGTGACAAGGTCCGCGCGAAGAACATTCACCCGGCGACCCACACCCGCCTGCCGCGCTACGTGCGTGGTCATGTCGGAATCGTCGAGCTGAACCATGGCTGCCACGTGTTTCCGGACTCGGCGGCGATGGAGCTCGGCGAGAATCCGCAATGGCTCTACACTGTCGTGTTCGAGGGCCGCGATCTCTGGGGCGCGGACGGCGATCCGACCTCGAAAGTCTCGATCGATGCGTTCGAGCCGTATCTGGACCCGGCGTGATGAGCAGCACGGCTGCTGCTGCCGCGACGGCAGCGATCCCGAGCATTCCGCGCGACGATGACGGCCCGGTGTTCCGCGCGCCCTGGGAGGCGCACGCCTTCGCGATGGCGCTGACGCTGCACGAGCGCGGCGTGTTCACCTGGCCCGAATGGGCGGCAGCCCTGGCCTCCGAGATCAAGCGCGCGCAGGCGGCCGGCGATCCCGATACGGGCGAGACCTACTATCTCCATTGGCTCGCCACGCTGGAGGGGCTGGTCGCGCGCAAGGGCGTTGCGTCTGCGGAGACGTTGCATCGCTACCGCGACGCCTGGGACCACGCGGCCGATCGCACCCCGCACGGCAAGCCGATCGAGCTGAAGGCGGAGGATTTTGCGCCGTAGTCCCTTTGCGCGTTGCTTGGGTACACTCTAATCCCAACCAACACTGTCATTCCCCGCGAAGGCGGGGAATCCAGTACGCCGCGGCCTGTCGATTATCGCTACCTTCTCGGAGTACTGGATCACCCGCTTTCGCGGGTGATGACACCGAGTCTATGGTATCACCGTCCCGCCACGTACTCCCGCCACCCCTTCGCCCGCAGGCTGCACGCCGGGCATTCTCCGCAGCCGTATCCCCAATCATGCTGCGCGCCGCGTTCGCCGAGGTAGCAGGTGTGCGACTGCTCGCGGATGAGGTCGACCAGCCCGTCGCCGCCGAGGTCATGGGCGAGCTTCCACGTCGCGGCCTTGTCGATCCACATCAGCGGGGTATGCAGCTCGAACTTGCGGGCCATGCCGAGCGACAGCGCGGCCTGCATCGCGCGGATGGCGTCGTCGCGGCAATCGGGATAACCGGAATAGTCGGTCTCGCACATGCCGCCGACGATGTAACTGATGCCGCGCCGATAGGCCAGCGCCGCGGCGAAAGTCAAAAACACCAGATTGCGGCCGGGCACGAACGTGTTCGGCAGGCCGTCGGCGCCCATCGCAATCGCGACGTCGCGCGTCAGCGCCGTCTCGGACACGGCCGCCAGCGTCGGGATCGCTAGCGTGTGGCTCTCCCCGAGCCTGGAAGCCCAATCCGTGCGCAGGCCCTTGATGCCGTCGAACAGCCGGTCGCGGCAGGCAAGCTCGATGGCGTGGCGCTGCCCGTAATCGAACCCAAGCGTCTCCACGTGCGCAAAACGATTCAGCGCCCAGGCAAGGCAGGTGGTGGAATCCTGGCCGCCGGAAAACAGCACCAGCGCGGTTTCGGATGAAGATGCGTCAGTCATGGCCCGCGCTTTAGCACTGCGCACGCGGCTCGCCAATCTGGCGCGCCAACCGGTGGAAATCACCCTGTTCCGCCGCGCTACGCTGGGAACGGGGGCGCTTTTGGCATAAGGCTTGAGAGCCAGGAGAATGCCCGCAATGACCCCTTCCCGCGACATTTCCCGCCTGATCGAGATCATGGCGGCGCTGCGCACGCCGGTGACTGGCTGCCCCTGGGACCTCGAGCAGAATTTTGCGACCATCGCCCCCTATACGATCGAGGAAGCCTATGAGGTGGTCGAGGCCATCAGCCGCGGCGATCTCGACGATCTCTGCGAGGAGCTCGGCGACCTCCTGCTGCAGGTGGTGTTCCATGCTCAGATGGCCGAGGAGCAGAACGCCTTTGCCTTCGGCGATGTCGTCGAGGCCATCACCCGCAAGATGATCCGGCGCCATCCGCACGTCTTCGCCGACAAGGAGGGCAATCTCGCCTCCTCCCACGTCAAGGAAGTCTGGGACCGCATCAAGGCCGAGGAGAAAGCCGAGCGCGCCGCGCGCCGGCCACCCCAGGAAGCGCCGTCCCACAAGTCGCTGCTGTCAGGCGTGAAGGCCGGCCAGCCCGCCCTGACGCGCGCCATGGAGCTGCAGCGCAAGGCCTCCACTGTCGGCTTCGACTGGAACGATCCGCGCGCGGTGCTGGCAAAAATCCGCGAGGAAGCCGACGAGATCGAGGCCGCACTCGATCGCAACGACAGCGAGGGGTTGGCGGAAGAGACCGGCGACCTGATGTTCGCGCTGGTCAACCTCGCCCGCCATGTCGATGCCGATCCGGAAGCCGCGCTGCGGGCGACCAACACGAAGTTCGAGCGGCGGTTTGCCTATATCGAACGGGCGCTGGAGGCGCAGGGGCGGACCCTCGAGCAGGCGTCGCTGGCGGAGATGGACGCGTTGTGGAATGAGGCGAAGAGTGCGAAGCAGTCGTCACCAGAGGAGCGCAAGCAAGCCGGCCGCTAACTCGGCCGGGACGACACTAACTACACGGACAGTCGCGGCACGGCATCGAACCGGTTCACCACGATATCCCGCTTGGTCTCGTCCACCCGCACCGTCATGTCGAAGCGGCCGTCGTGCAGCTCTTTCGCCAGCACTTCGGAATTCCGATGCAGCCAGCTGATGCCGGCGCCGTCGGAGGCATCGATGGAGAGGTCGAGCGTGATGCGCTTGGCGGCCAAGCGCTCCTCGATCGCGGCGAGCAGCGCGTCGACCCCTTCGCCCGACACGGCCGACACCAGCATCGCGGGATGGTCCTCCGGCCTGCGCGCGGCGATATTCAAGAGTTCTTCGCGCTGTTCGGGACCATAACGGTCGATCTTGTTCCAGACCTCAATGATGCGGCCTGAATCATCGGGATTGATGCCGAGCTGGCGCAGCACCGCGTCGACGTCGCTCTGCTGCGCCTCGGCATCGTCGTGCGAGATGTCGCGCACATGCAGGATGACGTCGGCCTCCAGCACCTCCTCCAGCGTGGCGCGGAAGGCGGCGACGAGCTGCGTCGGCAGATTGGAGATGAAACCGACGGTGTCCGACAGCATCGCCTTGCCGCCATGCGGCAGGGTGAGCGCGCGCAGGGTCGGATCCAGCGTGGCGAACAGCATGTCGGCGGCCTGCACGTCGGCGCGGGTCAGGCGGTTGAACAGCGTCGATTTGCCGGCATTGGTGTAGCCGACCAGCGCCACGACGCGGTACGGCACCCGCTGGCGGCCTGCGCGATGCAGGCGGCGTGTGGCCTGCACCTTCTTCAGTTCGCCCTCGAGCTTGGAGATGCGCTCCTGGATCAGGCGGCGGTCGGCTTCGATCTGCGTCTCGCCGGGACCGCCCATGAATCCAAAGCCGCCGCGCTGGCGCTCGAGATGGGTCCATGAGCGCACCAGGCGCGAACGTTGATAGTTGAGATGCGCGAGCTCGACCTGGAGCGAGCCTTCCTTGGTCTTGGCGCGGCGGCCGAAGATTTCCAGGATGAGACCGGTGCGGTCGAGCACCTTTGCCTGCAACTCCTTCTCGAGGTTGCGCTGCTGGATCGGCGCAAGCGCGCAATCCATCACCACGAGTTCGACGTCGAGGCTCTTGGCGAGCGCGGCGATCTCCTCGACCTTACCCTTGCCGATATAGGTCGCAGGGCGGATCTGGCTGATCGGCGCGATGATGGCGTCGGCAACGACGAGATCGATCGCGCGCGCGAGGCCGGCGGCTTCGTCGAGCCGGGCTTCCGCGTCACGCACGACATGAGCTTCCGATTGCGCGTCGGCACTGCCTGCGCGCACCCGCAAATAGGGACCGATGACAAGCACCCGCCCCGTCTGCGTACCCCCTGCCGACCGCGGACGGTCGGCATCCCCGTCGAAATTCCGGGGTTCCAATCAGATCACTCTCAAGCCGGCTGATCCTCACCGCCTTCGAACAGCTGGATCGGAGCGCCCGGCATGATGGTCGAGATCGCATGCTTGTAGACGAGCTGCGAGTGACCGTCGCGCCGAAGCAGCAAACAGAAATTGTCGAACCAGGTCACGATGCCCTGGAGCTTCACTCCGTTGACCAGAAAGATCGTCAGTGGCGTTTTGGTTTTGCGAACGTGATTAAGGAAGGTGTCCTGCAGGTTTTGTGCGCGGTCTGCCGCCATTGTTTTTTTCTCGCTTTGAGTTTCTTTTTATTGCGCCGGTTGCGGCCCTCTTTTGAAACTCGGGGTCCTCGTCCGGTTGCCGTCCCTCATGAGATCCCCCTCGGGGGGACAGCGGTTCAATTAGAGGACAGGTAGGCTTATTAGGCAAGCCGCTTCACGCGGCAGCCCATGCCGTATTGCCCCGAAAAACTACGGAAATCGATGATTTTCCTCGCCTATTCCAACGACGTCGCAGCGTTAGCCGACGCCGAGCGCCTTCAACTTCCGGTGCAGCGCCGAGCGTTCCATGCCAACAAACTCGGCCGTGCGAGAAATATTTCCTGAAAAACGGCTGATCTGTGCAATCAAATAGTCGCGCTCGAACACTTCGCGGGCTTCGCGCAGCGGCAGGCCCATGATGTGCTCGCCATTGTTGCTGGTCGGCATCGCGGGCACCATGGAGCCGACATCCTGCGGCAGCATGTCGGCAGTGATGATGACTTCCGGCCCGCCAGCGGCGAGAATCATGACTCTCTCAACGTTGTTGCGGAGCTGGCGCACATTGCCCGGCCAGACATGCGACTGCAGTACCGCCATCGCGTCCTGGCCGATCTGCCGCTTGGGCAGGCCGCTGCCCGCGGAGATCTGCTCCATGAAATAGTCGATCAATTCCGGAATGTCTTCACGCCGCTCCGACAATGCGGGCACGCGGATCGGCACCACCGAGAGCCGGTGATAGAGGTCCTCGCGGAAATGACCGGCCGCGATTTCCTCTTCGAGGTTGCGCGCGGTGGAGGAGATGATGCGGACGTCGACCTGCACCTTGCCGTTGCCGCCGACGCGCTGGAACGACTGCTCGACCAGCACGCGCAAGATCTTGTTCTGGGTCTCGCGCGGCATGTCCGCGATCTCGTCGATGAACAGCGTGCCGCCATGAGCCTCTTCGAGTGCGCCGGGCTTGCGCGCGTGCTCGCCGTTGGACTGCTCGATGCCGAACAGCTCGTGCTCCATCCGCTCGGGCGTGATCGCAGCGGCGTTGATGACGACGAAGGGGCCGTCGGCGCGGCCCGAGGCCGTGTGCAACGTGCGGGCGGTCAGTTCCTTGCCGGCGCCCGCGGGGCCGACGATCAGGATGCGGCTGTTGGCCTTGGCCGCACGCTCGATGGTCTGGCGCAGCTGGTTCATGCTGGGCGAGCGGCCGACCAGCGAGCTTGCGCTCGGCGCGAGTTGCTTCAGCTCCTTGACCTCGCGCTTGAGCCGCGAGTTCTCCAGTGCACGGTTCGCGACCAGGATCAGCCGGTCGGTCTTGAACGGCTTCTCGATGAAGTCGTAGGCGCCACGCTTGATCGCGGCGACCGCGGTCTCGATGTTGCCGTGGCCGGAGATCATCACGACCGGCAGATCGGGGTTGTCCTTCTTGACCTGCTCCAAGAGCTGTAAGCCGTCGAGCTTGGAGCCCTGCAGCCAGATGTCGAGGAACACCAGATGCGGCCTGCGGTTGGCGATCTCGGCGAGCGCCGTATCGCTGTCGCGCGCGGTCCGGGTCACGAAGCCCTCGTCTTCGAGGATGCCCGCAACGAGATCCCGAATATCGGCCTCATCATCGACAATCAGAATTTCACTTGCCATGGATCGCCTGTTTTCTCAGCTGCCTGTTGAGGCTTTGATCTTCGTTGAATCATTGGTCTTTTCAGCCGGCTCTTTGGTTTCGACGGCCGCCTCTTTTGTTTCCGGATCCTTGAGGGATTGCGTGGCCGTTTCGCCGCTTTCCGGCTTGGTCGTTGCCGCGGCTGCCGGTTCGGCCCCCTCGCTTTTCGCGGGAGCGCCGGCGATCGCAAAACGCATCCGCATCCAGGCGCCGCGCTGGCCCTCGCGGAAGTCCGAGGCATCCTTCAGCTCGATGCGCCCGCCATGGTCTTCCAGCACGCGACCGACGATCGCGAGCCCAAGGCCGGTGCCTTTGGCGCGTGTCGTCACATAGGGCTCGAGCAGGCGCGAGCGCGCCACCTTGGGCAGGCCGATGCCGTTGTCGACGACGTCGATCAGCACGTCCTCGCCCTCGCGCGAGACCACGACGTCGATCCGGCCTTTGCCGAGCTCCTCCAGGGGGACCTGCTCGATCGCCTCGGTGGCGTTCTTGACGATGTTGGTGACGGCCTGCGAGATCAGCCGCCGGTCGAACTGGGCGCGCAGCGGGTCTTCCTTGAACTCGGCCTCGATATCGATCTCGGGGTGGGCGACCTTCATCAGGAACACCGCCTGCCGCACTGTGTCGGCGACGTCCTCACCCTCCATGACCGGCTTAGGCATCCGCGCAAAGCGCGAGAACTCGTCGACCATGCGGCGGATGTCGTCGACCTGACGCACGATGGTGTCGGTGCACTGTTCGAAGATCTGCTTGTCCTTGCCCTCGGTGATGTCCTTGCCGAATTTGCGGCGAATGCGTTCGGCGGAGAGCTGGATCGGGGTCAGCGGATTCTTGATCTCATGCGCGATGCGGCGCGCGACGTCGCCCCAGGCCGAGGTGCGTTGCGCCGAGACCAGTTCGGTGATGTCGTCGAGCGTGATGATGTAGCTGTCGTGCGGCTGGCTGGTCTTCTCGGCGCTGACGCGGACCGACAGATTGCGTTCCTGCCCGTCGCGCGTGATCGTGATCTGCCCCTGCACCAGGCGCTGGGTCCCTTCCCGCGCCGTCTTCATCATCTCTTCGAGCTCGGGCAGCACGTCGGAGAGCGGATGGCCGAGCGTCTCGGCTTCGGAGTGACCGATCAGCTTTTCGGCGGAACGGTTGAGAATGCCGACGCTGCCTGAGGTATCGACACCGATAATGCCGGCGCTCGCGGACGACAGCACCGCCTCGATGAAGCGGCGGCGGCTGTCGATGAGCTCGCTGGCGTTGACGAGCTCGTCGCGCTGGCTACGCAACTCCTCCGTCATCTTGTTGAAGGTCTCACCCAGCTGGGCGAGGTCGCCTTCCGACTGGTGCACCGGCACTTTCACATGGAGATCGCCCGTCGAGACCGTCTGGGCCGCGTTCATCAGGCGTCGGATCGGCGAGACCAGCGAGTTGGCGAAGTTGAGGCCGATCAGCACCGAGGCCATCAGGATGGTCAGCGCGATCACCGCGAACATCAGCGCGAACGCGACCTGGATGCCGAGCCGGCGCGACTCGATCTGGGCGTATTCGGCGACGCTGACCTCGGTCTGCTTGAGCTGGTTGACGACATTCGGATCGAGCGGCCGTGCGACGTAGAGGAATGTGTCACTGAAGGCGCGCAAGCGGACCACCGCGGCGACGAAGCTCGCATCGGGCAGCACCGCGATCTCGGGTTCGGATTCGTTGACGTTGCTGAGGAAGTCCGGTGCCGGCGGCGAATAGGCCAGCCGCATGCCGGTGTCGGCGGATTCGAGAATGTTGGTGTTCTTGTCGATGATCATCGCGCCCGGCAAATTGCGCGAGGCGGCGCTGGACGTCAGCAATTCGCGAAACGAGCGGCGATCCTGGTCGTAGAGCGGCCGCGCGTGGGCGATGTCGTTGGCCATGCCGAGAATGTCGCCCCGGATCAGCTGCGCATGGTCCTGCATGTAAGCCCGCGCGATCGTCAGTGAATTCTGGATCACCTCCTTGGTCGGGCCGGAGAACAGGCGGTCGAGGCCGCGCTCGATGGTGACGTTGGCGACGACGGCGACCAGCACCGCCGGCAGCACCGCCACGATCGAGAACAGGCTGACGATCTGGACATGGAGGCGCGCCGCCGCCCTGCCCCGCCGTCGCGCCAGGATCAGCTGCCAGAGCTCGCGGATGATGATGCCGACCAGCAGCAGGATGGTGGCTGCGTTGCTCAGATAGAACGAACGGACAACTTGCGGCGTCAGTTCGATGCTGGTGAGGCCGGTCAGGACCAGGAAGGTGAGCAAGGCCGACAGCAGCGCCAGCGCCACGGCGAACGGCGCCAGCCAGCGTCGCGCCGACCAACGCCGGGGCTCTTCTGCTGGGGCCGTGTCAAAGGATGCGGCCGAGGTGTCTGCGCTGGTCATTCCGGCAATGGGTGCTGAAAACGGGGGGGCCGCGGCGGGCGGCTACTGATGTATTCGTACCACATTGTTGCCGAATTGCGACAATTCCGCGGCGTCACCGCCGCGACCGACCCGCGCATCCACAGCGACATGCCGGAGGGCGGGAACGGATTCCAGCCCCGGCGGCTTGACCAGCATGCACAGGTTCTTTCTCGCGATGATGGTATCGGCCGTGCTGCTGCTGATCGTGGCGGCGGACCTGCTGGTCAATGGTCTCGGGGTGCAGGAGCCCAATGCGAACGTCGCCAGCGCAATACAGGTCTCAGGCCGGTTTGTCAGATAGGTGTGAGGCCGCGTTCCGCGGCTGAAATCACCCTTTGAATGTTCCTGCGGAACATTTCAGTCCGATCGGGACTTCTGCTCACCGCGTCAGCCACGACGGCCAGCGCGATCGGACAGGCTCAGCTCCGCTTGGTAGGGGGAGCTGAGCCACCGGCCGTTGCGTGGGGCTAGCCGCCGCTCCGATACACCTGGATATCGAGATCCCGGATCTTCTTCCGCAGCGTGTTGCGGTTGAGGCCGAGCAGATCGGCGGCGCGGATCTGGTTGCCGCGGGTGGCCGCGAGCGCGGCCGTGAGCAGTGGCACCTCGATCTCCTTCAAGATGCGATGATAGAGGCCCGGCGGCGGCACGCCGTTCGGGAAGCCCTGGAAGTGCGAGGAGAGATACGCCTCCACGGCGCCACCGAGATTGTCGACGCCATGCTGGACGGCGGCACCCGGGCTGACCGTGGGTGGCGCCAGCTCGCCGTCGATGACGGAGCCCGTGATCACATCCTGGGGATACAGCGCCGCGAGGCGACGGGCGAGGTTCTCGAGCTCGCGCACGTTGCCCGGCCAGCGGTGCTGCTTCATCCGCTCCAGCGCCAGCGTGTCGAGCTTTTTCGGCGGCAGGCCGTCCTTCTCCGCCAGCGCGAAGAAATGACGGATGAGATCGGGCAGATCCTCGATGCGCTCGCGCAACGGCGGCAGCCGTAGCGGCACGACGTTGAGGCGGAAGAACAGATCTTCGCGGAACAGGCCTTGCTGGATCAGGACGCGCAGATCCTTGTTGGAGGCCGCGACGATGCGCACGTCGGTCTTGATCGGGGTGCGACCGCCGACCGTGGTGTATTCGCCCTGCTGAAGCACGCGCAGCAGACGGGTCTGCGCCTCCATCGGCATGTCGCCGATCTCGTCCAGGAACAGCGTGCCGCCCTCGGCCTGCTCGAACCGGCCGGAGGCGCGGGTGTTGGCGCCGGTGAAGGCGCCGCGCTCATGGCCGAACAGCTCCGACTCGATCAGGTCGCGCGGGATCGCCGCCATGTTGACCGCGACGAACGGGCCATTGCGGCGCTTGCCGTAGTCGTGCAACGCGCGCGCCACCAGCTCCTTGCCGGTACCGGACTCGCCCGTGATCATCACGGTGAGGTCGGTCTGCATCAGGCGCGCCAGCACGCGATAGATTTCCTGCATCGCCGGCGAGCGGCCGACCAGCGGGATCGCCTCCATCTCGGCGTCCTCGTTCGGCGTCGAGACCCGCTCCTTCGGCTCGGCCAGCGCGCGGCCGACGATGGCGATCAGCTCCTTCAGATCGAAGGGCTTCGGCAGATATTCATAGGCGCCGCGCTCGGAGGCCCGGATCGCCGTCATGAAGGTGTTTTGCGCGCTCATGACGATAACAGGCAAATTCGGCCGCATCTTCTTGATCCGCGGCAACAGGTCGAACGCGTTCTCGTCGGGCATCACCACGTCGGTGATGACGAGATCGCCCTCCCCCTGGCTGACCCAGCGCCACAGCGTTGCGGCATTGCCGGTCAGCCGCACTTCGTAGCCGGCGCGCGATAGTGCCTGATTGAGAACCGTGCGGATGGCGGTGTCGTCATCAGCAACGAGAATGCTACCTGCGGGCATCGTTAATCCTCATTTCGCCCCCTGTGACGCAGACGACGACTTTCCGGCAGAGCCGTCGTGACTGCTTTGATCGGCATGTTTCACCGATGTGGAATACATCGGCATCAGCACGCGGAAGGTTGTCTTGCGCGGCTGAGATTCGCATTCGATGATGCCCCCGTGATCCCCGATAATCTTTGCGACCAGCGCGAGGCCCAGACCCGAGCCGGTCTGTTTGGTGGTGACGAAGGGATCGAACAGGTTTGGCAGAAGATCGTCCGGCACGCCTGGTCCGTTGTCCTTCACGCAGAATTCGAGCGGCAGGGATACACGGGATTTTTGACCGGGGACTGACAGGCGGACGCCGGGGCGAAACGCGGTGGTGAGCTGGATTTCACCGTCGGGAACGTCGATCAGCGCTTCGGCGGCGTTCTTCACCAGGTTGAGGAACACCTGGATGAGCTGGTCCTGGTTCGCCAGCACCGGGGGCAGCGAGGGATCGTAATCCTCGACGAAGCGGATGTTGCGGGCAAAGCCGGACTGCGCCAGCCGTTTGACGTGATCGAGCACCGAATGGATGTTGACGGGGCCGCGCACCACGGGGCGCTCGTCGCCGAACACCTCCATGCGGTCGACCAGCGTCACGATGCGGTCGGCCTCGTCGCAGATCAGCCGCGTCAGCATGCGGTCTTCCGAGGAGGCCTGCTGCTCCAGGAGCTGCGCCGCGCCGCGGATGCCCGAGAGCGGGTTCTTGATCTCGTGCGCCAGCATCGCGGCGAGCGCGATCACCGAGCGCGCGGCGCTGCGATGGGTGAGCTGGCGGTCCATCTTGTCGGCGATGGAGCGCTCCTGGAGCATCACCACGATATGGCCGGGCCGTTCCGTGACGGGGGCAACGTGCAGATCGACCTGGCGGTCCCCGCCCATGCGCGGCGTGCCCAGATCGACCTTGTACTCGTTGACAGGTGCATTCGACGAACGCACCTGGTCGATCAGCGCCAGCAAGGGGCTGCCAAACGGCACCAGCTCTTTCAGCGACTGCCGCTTCAAGAACTGCGTCGAGATATCGAAGAAGGCTTCGGTTGCGATGTTGGCGGCGACGATTTTGCCGTCCGGCCCGATCATCAGCACGGGATTGGGAAGTGCGTCCAGGATGGCATCGCTGTCGGACGGAAACGGCCGACGATGTTCAGCAACTGAGCTCATGCAGCGGCGCTCCATGCGAAGTCGTCGAAGGCATCTTGCAGTGACCGGTGAACGAGGTGCGGATCCTCCGAGGTGAGGATTTTCTGGCGCCAGGATTTCAGCTTCTCGGCCGGCGCACGGCTCACATCGGCCGCGACGTCGAGCGCCCAGCCCAGATGTTTTCGCGCGTGCCGCAGCCCGATGCGCAGGCCGTAGAGCGCGCAGACGCCTTCATAAAGCGTGCGCACATAATGCAGCTGCGTCTCGAGCGGCGGCGTGGCTTCCACCGCCCCACCCTTGAGGCGGCGGCCGATCTGGCCGGGCAGCCAGGGCTGGCCCTGCGCGCCGCGGCCGATCATCACGGCATCGGCGCCGGAGGCCTTTAACGCCGCGAGGGCCTTCTCGTAAGTGGTGATGTCGCCATTGACGACGAGCGGAATGGAGATGGCCTCGCGTACGGCGCGGATCGCATCCCAATCGGCCTCGCCCTTGTAGAACTGGCAGCGGGTGCGGCCGTGCACGGTGACGAGCTTGATGCCTGATGCCTGTGCGCGCCGCGCCAGTTCCGGTGCGTTGCGGGTGCGGTCGTCCCAGCCGAGCCGCATCTTCAACGTCACTGGCACCTTCACCGCCGCGATCGTCGCTTCGATCAGGCTGACGGCGTGGTCGAGGTCGCGCATCAAGGCGGAACCGGACTGGCCGCCGGTGACGTGACGAGCCGGACAGCCCATGTTGATGTCGATGATATCGGCGCCTTCGGCTTCAGCGATCCGGGCGCCCTCCGCCATCCAATGCGTCTCGCACCCGGCGAGCTGGACCACGTGGGGACCGATCCCCGTGGCTTCGCAGCGCAACCGGGACATATGATGGCCATTGGCGAGTTCGTCGCTGGCCGTCATTTCGGACACCACCAGACCGGCCCCCAACTCCGCGGCAAGCCGGCGGACGGGCGAGTCAGTCACCCCCGACATCGGTGCCAGGAAGACCGGGGTGGCGACATCAATATCGCCTATCTTCAATGGCTTAGAGCCTGATACTACCGAGCCGGTCACAGGGGTCTCGTTGCGTTGGCAGCGCCTCATCGCGCCTGCCATGACCTATCTTGCGCACAATTCTTGTGCAGTCAAGCGTCATGCCTACAGTTTAGACAGTTCTGCAAATCTTTCAAGTGCAGTGCAGCAAAATGCTGTTTCCCACAATCCGGGGAAACCCCTTTTATTGCGGGCCTGCCGTGCTAGAGGCATGCGGCGATCACCCCACCCCCGACTCTCTTCATCACCAAATGAGTATTTGAGTCCTATGGCGAAATCACAGCGCACCGCAGTCGTCCTCGTCGCTGCCGGACGCGGCCTGCGCGCAGGCGCCGGTGGCCCCAAGCAATATCGCGAGATCGGCGGCGTGCCGGTGATCTATCGCGCCATGGAGGCCTTCAGCCGTCATGCGGACGTGTTCGCAGTTCAGCCCGTCGTGAACCCGGACGACAGCGCCATGTTCACGGCGGCGGTCGCAGGGCTCGGCCACGAGGCGCCGGTCAATGGCGGCGCGACCCGGCAGGCCTCGGTGCTCGCCGGTCTCGAAGCGCTCGCCAGGCACAAGCCCGACATCGTCCTGATCCACGACGCCGCGCGACCCTTCGTTTCGGAAGGCGTGATCACCCGCGCGATCGATGCGGCCAGCCGCACCGGCGCGGCGATCCCCGTCGTTCCCGTCACCGACACCATCAAGATCACCGGCGAGAATGACAATGTCGAGGACACGCCGGACCGGGCGCGGTTGCGAATTGCGCAGACGCCGCAATCCTTTCGTTTCGACGTCATCCTCGAAGCGCATCGTCGCGCGGCCAAGGACAGGCGCAGCGATTTCACCGACGATGCCGCGATTGCCGAATGGGCGGGATTGACGGTTGCAACCTTTGAAGGCGATGTTGCCAATATGAAGCTCACCACTCCCGAGGATTTCGTGCGCGAGGAAGCGCGGCTGGCAAGCCTGCTCGGCGACATCAGGACCGGCACGGGCTACGACGTCCACGCCTTCGGCGAGGGCGACCATCTCATGATATGCGGCGTGCGCGTGCCGCACACCAAAGGCTTCCTGGCCCATTCCGACGGCGATGTCGGCCTGCATGCGCTGGTCGACGCCATCCTGGGCGCGCTCGCTGACGGCGACATCGGATCGCACTTTCCGCCCAGCGACGCGAAGTGGAAAGGCGCCTCCTCCGACCAGTTTTTGCAATACGCCATCGAGCGCGTCACCCAGCGCGGCGGCCGCATCGCCAATCTCGAGGTGACCATGATCTGCGAGCGGCCGAAGATCGGCCCTTTGCGCGAGACCATGCGCGCGCGCATCGCCGAGATTTCCGGCGTCGACATCTCCCGCGTCGCGGTCAAGGCGACCACCAGCGAGCGGCTCGGCTTCACCGGCCGCGAGGAAGGCATCGCGGCCACCGCGAGCGCCACCATCCGTCTGCCCTGGAGTGTCTAGGCCATGGCCGGCAGCGACGCACGCGCCCTCTCCCGCTCGCTGCTCGATTTGTGCCGGATGCGCAAGCTGACGATCGCGACCGCGGAATCCTGCACCGGCGGCCTGGTTGCCGGTGCGCTGACCGACATCCCCGGCTCTTCCGACGTCATCGATCGCGGCTTCGTCACCTATTCCAACGACGCCAAGCGCGCGATGCTCGGCGTCGAGGTAAGCACGCTCACCAATTTCGGCGCCGTCAGCAGGGAGACGGCAACAGCCATGGCGGTCGGCGCGCTGGAGCGTGCCGGCGTCGATCTTGCAGTCGCTATCACCGGCATTGCCGGCCCCGGCGGCGCCACGCCCGGCAAGCCGGTTGGCCTCGTGCATTTCGCCGCCGCCGCGCGCGACGGACGCATCGTCCATCGCGAGCATCGCTTTGGCGCCATCGGCCGCACCGCCGTGCGTCAGCGCTCCGTGGTCGAGGCGCTGCGCATGCTGATGGATCTCGCCCGCGGCCCGCAAGTTACGGCCAAGCCGAAACGTGCCGCCGCAGTAACCCGCCTGCGCCCGCGCGTGACACGATCACCGCGCCGGCACGCGGTGAAGCGCAGGCCGCCGCGCTGACCGCGGGGGTGAGATCCCTCACGCAGCCGCGAGTTAAGCACTCACGTGATCGAGCACGCACTGCTTGATCGCGCTGTGATTGACGATGGCTGCGCCCCACACCAGCCCGTAGAGACTTGACCTTTCCCGCCATGCAGGTGACCTCGACGTCATTGCCGATGTGGAAGGGTCGAAACAGCAGCAGCATGACGCCGGCGGCGATGTTGGAGAGTGGGCCCTGTAATGCCAGACCAACGGCGAGAGATGCGCAACATTGCCCGTGCGATGACGCCGCTGGAGATCGAGCAGGCCGCTGCGTATTATGCCTCGCAGCCGCCGGATGTCGTGAAGGCGGTGGATTGAAATTTTGGCACGCCTGCCTTCCCCATCGTCATTGCGAGCGCAGCGAAGCAATCCAGAGTCTCTCCGCAGAGGGATTCTGGATTGCTTCGTCGCAAGGGCTCTTCGCAATGAAGGAGGAGAGAGCGTGCCCGTCCGCAACCACTACGACGACACCAGCTTCCGCCGTCCGTAGATCGCATCCGCCCGCTTCTCGAAGGCGATGGAAAATCGCGCGAACGCGGCGTCGAACATCGAGCCCATCAGGAGCGCCAGCATGCGGCTCTTGAACTCGTAGGCAAGGAAGAAGCCGACATCGCAAACGCTCTCGCCTTTGGGCTCGAACGTCCAACGGTTTTCCAGATTGCTGAAGGGACCTTGCAGATATTCGACCAGGATCTTCAAATTGGCGCGGTCGAGCGTCACGCGGCTGGTGAAGGATTCCCTGACCAGCTTGAACGACACCGTCATGTCCGCGACCAGCACCTCGGTGCCGTCGGGTTTCGCCATGCGCTGACGGACCTTCAGCGCACTGCACAGCGGCACGAATTCCGGGTAGCGCTCGACGTCAGCGACCAGATCAAACATCTCGGACGCGCTGTGATCGACACGACGCTTGCTCGAAAAATTGGGCATGGCGATTCAGCGGGCGCTTGCTGCCCGCGCGGCCTTCAGTTTCGCAAAATCCTCGCCGGCATGATGCGACGAACGGGTGAGCGGGGTCGCAGACACCATCAGGAAACCCTTGGTGTAGGCGACCTTCTCGTAGGACGAAAACTCGTCCGGCGGCACGTAGCGCATCACGGCGTGATGCTTGCGGGTCGGCTGGAGATATTGCCCGATGGTCAGGAAATCGACGTCGGCGGAACGCAGATCGTCCATCACCTGCTGCACCTCGTGGCGCTCCTCGCCGAGGCCGACCATGATGCCGGACTTGGTGAAGATGGTGGGATCGAGCTCCTTGACCCGCTGCAACAGCCGGATCGAATGGAAATAGCGCGCGCCCGGCCGCACCGTGAGATAGCACGACGGCACGGTCTCGAGATTGTGGTTGAACACGTCGGGCTTCGCCGCGACGACGACCTCCAGCGCCCCCTCCTTGCGCAGGAAGTCGGGCGTCAGGATCTCGATCGTGGTCGAGGGGCACGCGGCGCGGATCGCGCGGATGGTCTGGGCGAAATGCTCGGCGCCGCCGTCAGTGAGATCGTCGCGGTCCACGGAGGTGATGACGACATGGGCAAGGCCGAGCTTGGCCACAGCCTCGCCGACGTTCTGCGGCTCGGCCGCGTCAAGTGCATTCGGCATGCCGGTCTTGACGTTGCAGAAGGCACAGGCGCGGGTGCAGGTGTCGCCCATGATCATGAAGGTCGCGTGCTTCTTGTCCCAGCACTCGCCGATATTCGGGCAGCCCGCCTCCTCGCACACCGTATGCAGGCCGTTGGCGCGCACGATGTTGCGCGTGTCGGCATAGCCGCGGGTGTTGGGCGCGCGTACGCGGATCCAGTCCGGCTTCGGCGGCGAAGCGGAATCGGGCCGGTTCACCTTTTCGGGGTGACGTGGGCGCAGCGGGTTCGAGATGGTATCGACGATAACGACCATGGGGTGTCCGGTCTGACCAAGTCCTACCTAGTCGGTCTGGCCGGGCATCGCAACCCGGCTCGCACCGCTTCAGGGAACATGGCAGATATGGGCAATATCCTGCTCTGTTCTCTGGCGATTCTCACCTCGAATGGCTCCAGTCTCGAAGACCTCTACTCCTCGGCTCGGCAAAGCCCTGAAGCGTACCTTTTTCGCGCGCAGCGTCCACGAGGTCGCGCCCAATCTGATCGGTGCGACCATGCTGGTCAACGGCGTTGGCGGGATCATCGTCGAGGTCGAGGCCTATCATCATACCGAGCCGGCGGCGCACTCCTACAATGGCCCGACGCCGCGGAACCAGGTGATGTTCGGCCCGCCCGGCTTTGCCTATGTCTACCGCTCCTACGGCATCCACTGGTGTGTGAACTTCGTCTGCGAGGAAGAAGGCTCGGCCAGCGCCGTGCTGATCCGCGCGCTGGAGCCGACCCACGGAATCGCCGCGATGCGGCGGCGCCGCCATCTCCAGGATTTGCACACGTTGTGCTCGGGCCCGGGCAAGCTGACCGAAGCGCTCGGCATCACCATCGCGCACAATGCCTTGCCGCTCGACCGTCCGCCGATCGCGCTGCATGCGCGGACGGAGGACTTCGAGGTGGCGGCCGGCATCCGGATCGGCATCACCAAGGCGGTCGAGCTGCCCTGGCGCTATGGTGTCAGGGGCTCGAAATTCCTCAGCAAGCCGTTTCCGAAATAAGCTTACGACGCCTGCTTGAGCCGCTCCAGCGCCTCGAGCAGCTTGGCCTTGCGGGCGAGCGCGGCCTCGCGCTTCTCGCGCTCCTCCTCGACGACCTCCTCGGCCGCGTTGGCCACGAATTTCTCGTTGGCCAGTTTGGACTCGGCACGCTTGATGTCGGCGTCGGCCTTCCCGATCTCCTTGTCCAGACGCGTGCGCTCGGCGACGACGTCAATCACGCCCTTCAGCGGCAGCGCGGCCACCTCGCCGCGCACCAGGAGCTGGACCGCGCCGTCGGGCGCACGGTCGGCGAAGGAGATGTCCGACAGCCGCGCCATGCGCTTGATGACGTCGCTCCAGCGCGGCGCGCGCTCCTTCGTCTCGGCCGAGGCGCCTGCGAGCACCAGCGCCGTGAGGGTCGCCGGCGGGATGTTCATCTCGGCGCGCACCGAACGGATCTGCGTGACAAGGTCAATGACCCAGCCGATCTCGGCCTCGGCCGCGGGATCGGTGAAGTCGGCATGGTCGAAGATCGGCAGCACCCAAACCGGCGAGACGAGCGCGTCGGTCGGCCCCGTCGTCGCCGCGAGCATCGCAAGCTGCTCCGGCGTCGGCCCGGCCGGCTTCAGCGGCCACGGTGCCAGCGCGAGCAGACCGTCGCGCTTGGCCGTCACCTCCCACAGCTCCTCGGTGATGAAGGGCATGAAGGGGTGCAGCAGTTTCAGGATCTCGTCGCGCGCCCATGCCACCATGGCGCGGGTCTCGGCCTTGGCAGGGCTGTCGGGGCCGAGTAGCACGGGTTTTGCGAGCTCGAGATACCAGTCGCAATAGACGTTCCACACGAAGCGGTAGATGCTGCCGGCGGCGTCATTGAAGCGATAGGCCTCGATCGCCTCGGTCACCTCGCGCGTGGTGTGCGCACTCTCATGTGCGATCCAGCGGTTCAGCGTCTCTTTGACCTTCGCCGGCTCGAAGCCTTCGGGCACGGCGCAATGGTTCATCTCCGCAAAGCGCGACGCATTCCAGAGCTTGGTCGCGAAATTGCGATAGCCCTCGACACGGCTGGTGGCGAGCTTGATGTCGCGCCCCTGCGCGGCCATCGCGGCCAGCGTGAAGCGCAGCGCGTCCGCACCATATTGGTCGATCAGGCTGAGCGGATCGATGACGTTGCCCTTCGACTTCGACATCTTGGCGCCCTTCTCGTCGCGGACGAGGGCGTGGATGTAGATCGTCGAGAACGGCACCTCCTTCATGAAGTGCAGCCCCATCATCATCATGCGGGCGACCCAGAAGAAGATGATGTCGAAGCCCGTCACCAGTGCGTTGGTCGGGTAGTAGCGCTGCACTTCCGGCGCGTCTGCGGGCCAGCCGAGGGTCGAGAATGGCCACAGCGCCGAGGAGAACCAGGTGTCGAGCACGTCCTCGTCGCGCGTGATGAAGCCGTCCCGCTTGTTGCGGTCGAGCGCCATCTCGCGGCCCTGCTCGACCGTGATGACTTCCTGCTCGACGTAATAGCCGAGGGCGTGGCTGACGGCCTCCTCCTCGGTCTCGGCGACGAACACCTTGCCATCAGGACCGTACCAGGCCGGGATCTGGTGGCCCCACCAGAGCTGGCGCGAGATGCACCAGGGCTGGATGTTCTCCATCCACTCGAAATAGGTTTTTTCCCAGTTCTTTGGCACGAAGGTGGTTTCGCCCGAACGCACGGCGGCCATCGCGGGCTTCGCCAGCGTCTTGGCGTCGACATACCATTGGTCGGTCAGATAGGGCTCGATCACCGTGCCGGAGCGGTCGCCATGCGGCACCATGTGGGTGTGAGGTTCGATCCGCTCGACGAAACCGAACGATTCCAGTCGCTCGACGATGCGCTTGCGCGCTGCAAAGCGATCGAGCTTGTTGAACTCCTCGGCGAACTGCGAGGCACCTTCCGGCAGGTCGCGCAGATAATCCTCGTTGTCGAGGAGATCGAGGCAACCTTCCTTGTCGATGACGCTGATTCGGGCGAGGCCGTGGCGATTGCCGACCTCGAAATCGTTGAAGTCGTGCGCCGGCGTCACCTTGACCGCGCCCGAGCCCTTCTCCGGATCGGAATAATCGTCGGCGACGATCTGGATCTTGCGGCCGACCAGCGGCAGGATCACGTTCTTGCCGACCAGCTTCTGATAGCGCTCGTCGTCGGGATGCACGGCCACCCCGGTATCGCCGAGCATGGTCTCCGGGCGCGTGGTGGCAACGACGATGAAGCTCGAGGGATCCTCGGGGCTGAAGATCTTGCCCTCGATCGGATAGCGCAGGTACCAGAGGCTACCCTTGACCTCGGTCTGCTGCACTTCGAGATCGGAGATCGCGGTGAGCAGCTTGGTGTCCCAGTTCACCAGCCGCTTGTCCTTGTAGATCAGGCCGTCGCGGTGCAGCTCGACGAACACCTTGACCACGGCCTTGGACAGGCCCTCGTCCATGGTGAAGCGTTCGCGCGACCAGTCGCAGGAGGCGCCGAGCCGCTTGAGTTGGTTGATGATGGTGTCGCCGCTCTCGGCCTTCCACTGCCAGACCCGCTCCAGAAACTTCTCGCGGCCCATCTCGCGACGGCTGGGCTGCTGGCGCTCCATCAGCTGCCGCTCCACCACCATCTGGGTGGCGATGCCGGCATGGTCGGTGCCGGGCTGCCACAGCACGTCGCGACCGCGCATGCGCTCGAACCGGCACAGGATGTCCTGGAGCGTGTTGTTGAGGGCGTGGCCCATGTGCAGCGAGCCCGTCACGTTCGGCGGCGGGATCACGATGGTAAAGGGCACAGCGTCGCGGCGGTCTGGGCGGCCGGCCTTGAAGGCAAGGCTGTCCTCCCACACGACGGACATGCGGGCTTCGATATCGGCGGGCTGGTAATTTTTCTCGATCATGGCGCTGTTAGAAAGCCGCGCACGGGGTCCAAGTCAACGGACAAGTCAACGGAAAGCCAGGCGGCAACAGGGCTTTCCGGTCCGGTCGGGAAACAGAATATTACCCACAAGCAGGGCTTTATGAGGGCTCTGCGGCCCGATCTACCTGCCGCCGCGCGATACCCGCTCGATTTCGGCCTTCACGATGCGTTCGACCAGGCCCGGCAAATTGTCGTCCAGCCAGGATTTCAGCATCGGACGCAGCATCTCCTTGACCAGATCCTCCAGAGTTCGCGCATTGCTGCTGAGCACCGTGTGGGCCAGGGAATTGAAGGCGGATTCGACCGCGGAGACCGTCGATTGCGCCAGCATCGGCTGTTGGGGCGGCAGCGGCGGCGCATCGAAGTCCACGGGCGCATAGGATGCCGGCGTCGGACGCGGCGCCGGCGATTCGGCGAATTCGAGATCGTCGCGCGGCTCGACCTTGCGGAAGCTCGGCGGCGGCGGAGGCGGCGTCGGCTCCATCGCCAGCGCCATATCGTCGGTCAATTCCAGCACGTCGGGCTCAGGTTCGGGCTCCGGCTCGGGAGCACGGATTTCCGGCGCGGGCGTGGCTGCGTCGAGCCCCGCCAGCAGCGCGTCGATATCGTCCTGATTGTTGGATGCATCCACCTCGGGTGCGGCGGCCGGCGGCGCTGCCGGCTTTGCGGCCGGAGCCGGTGCCGGCTTTTCGGCGGCCGGTTTGGGCGGCGCGACCTTGGATGGCGGAATATCGTTGATCACCTGCGGCTTCGGTGACGCGGCGGGGGCGGCAGCTTTCTCGGGCTTAGCGGCATCCGCCGGCGGCGGCTTGGCCTCATCGTCGGCAATGATGCGCCGGATCGAGGCCAGAATCTCCTCCATCGAGGGTTCTGTGACCTTTGCAGGCTGCGTCATCTCCGACTCCACATCATCAACGCCCTCGCATGCGTTGTTTTACACCAAGCACGACAGGATTGGCCGGTTCCGGATGGGTGGCCCGACATTTTCGTCACGGCAGCCCGACTTGTCCCCAGATGACAGCTCAACGTGCAGCGGTGCGCCCCTGCCCTCGGCACTCATGCTTTACGCACACGGCATCGGATGCAGAGCGAATCGACCCGCATCCTTCTTGGCAAGGCTATGTCAGGGATTTTGCTGATTGCAAGCAAAGCACCGGTCGGCTTCGGCTATTTGCGAGGCCGACCGGATGATTACGGGACTCTAGCGTCCGTCTGGCGTGCGTACGCCGGCCCAGCTGTCGCGGACCTGATGGTAGTGCACGCTGGGATCGTAGACAGTGGTGTTGAGGCCGAGGACTTGCGGCGCGAGACGACCGACCGCGTTGAGCACCGAATAGGACGCCACCACGCGGTCATGCTGGGCAGTGACGAGCGCCACGCGCGCGTTGACCAGCGCCTGCTGCGCGTTGAGCACGTCCAGCGTGGTGCGCTGGCCGGCCTTGGCTTCCTCGCGCACACCGTTCAGCGCGATCTCGGAGGCCGTAACCTGCGCCTGCGCAGACTGCACCTGCGCCTTGCCGGCTTCCAACTGGCCCCAGGCCTGCACGACGTTGGCGCGGGTCTGATCGCGTGTGGTTTCAAGATTCAGGCGCTGCTGCGCCAAGTTCTCTTTCGATTGGCGGATCAGCGCATATTCAGCGCCGCCCTGATAGATCGGCACCGAGGCGGTCGCGATGGCGGAAGCGGTCGTCGTTCGGAAGACCGTCAGGGTCTGCTGGTACGACTGGGTGATGCCAGCCTGAACCGTGAGGGTCGGCAGCAGCGCGCCTTCGTTGATCTTGACCTGGAGATAATTGACGTCGATGCCGAACATCGATGCCGTGACGTTGGGGTTCTCCACCAGGCTGAGACCGACGGCGGAGGCGAGCGTCCCGGGCAGGAAACGATCGACCGGCGAGCCCGGCGCAAGGTTCGTCGGCTCGTTGCCGATGATCCGGCGGAAATTGGCACGCGTCGTCGTGAGATTCGATTCGGCCGTCAGGGCCTGGGTCCTGCCTGCCGCGAGCTGCGCTTCGGATTGCGCCACGTCCGTGCGCGTCACCTCGCCGACATTGAACCGATCGCGCGTTTGCTTGAGCGTCTGTTCGAGGACGCGCACATTGCTGCGCTGAACTTCGAGTGTGGCGGAGTCACGAAGATAATCCATGTAGCTGGTCGCAGCCTGCAGCAGGACCGTCTGCTCGAGCACACGCAACGCCTCGCGGGATCCCGAGACCTGGCTTTCCGCCACGCGCGTCCTGTTGGCGGTCTGATTGCCGTTATAGAGCGTCTGGTTGATGGTCAGGCTGGCGCTATTGGGCTGAAGGGGCGGGTCGCTATGGATCGGCACAGCCTTCTGCGTCTGCTGAATATCCTGATATTGATAGCCGGTGCTGAGATTGATCCCGACCTTGGGGCGATAGCCCGACAGCGCTTGCGGCACGTTCTCGTCAGTCGAGCGCACCTGGGCGCGCTGCGCGTTGAGCTGCGGATTGTTCTGATAAGCGCGCACCAGCGCAGCCTCGATCGTATCCGCCAAGGCAGGCGTCGGCGCGGCAAGCGCCAGCAGCAGGACCGAAACCGCTGCTCCGGTGAAGAGCTTCACCCCATGCATCCAAAAATTCCGTTCATTCTAACGCCCGGCTCGTGCCCGCGAGCTGGGTTACCGTCTACGAGTGGAGTCGTTGCCCCGCCGCAACATAGGACGCGGTCAAGCGCGACGGAACTACCTGAGGGGTGTTCTCGGTGGAAACTCTTCACGTGCAGCATCCCGGCCACACTTCTGATTCAGAACGGGATTTTAACGGGCCAAAGCCGTCAGAAGACGAAGGCGGCGGCCCGTTCCAGCCCCGGAAGGACCGGGGCTGCGGCATCGAACAGCGCCCGATGGCCGAATTCGCCGTGGGTATGGGTCACGATCATGGCTCGCGGCGGCCTGGATTCGGCCGAGACCCCCACCAGGCGCCCCCCCTCCTTGAGCTGCCCGAGCAGCCCTGCCGGGGTCACCTCGGTGGCGCCGTTGAGGACGATCACATCATAGGGACCTGCGGCGGCATCACCCTCGGTGCAGGCCGCGGCCTTGCAGGCCACGTTGGCCAACCCGAGGGCGGCGAAGGCGTCGTTGGCCTTTGCCGCCAGGCCCGAATCGCATTCCGTCGCGATGACTTTGCGCGCGAGCTTGGCGGTCAGCGCAGCGAGATAGCCCGTGGCGCAGCCGACGACCAGCACGTCGTCATCCTCGCCGATCTCGGCGGCCTGGAGCAGCTTGCCGGTCAGCTGCGGCTTGATCAGGAACCGCTTGGCGCCTCCCTCGCTGACGTCGAGATCGAGGTCGAGATACGCCAATGCCTGCCGGCTGGCGGGCACGAAAGCCTCGCGCGGAACCGTGAGCATGGCGTCGAGAACACGACGGTCGGTGACGTCACTGGTGCGCACCTGGCCATCGACCATTTTTAGGCGCGCCGTCGAGAAAACGGACATTTGCGGACCCTGCAAGGCGGACGATGCCGCGGACGAAAGTTGGCGGCATCTTTGGAACAGGCCCTGCGAAAACGCAACATGGCTTTGGCCCGCAAACCGGGCCCTTCCGCAACTCGCAACGTCGAGGGTGAGCCGCCTATTCGATCGTGACCGCGAGGCGGCCGATCAATGCGGCGACTTCGTCCAGCCGTGCCGAATCGTGGGTCTCGACCGCCCGCGCCAGACAAGCGAGGCATTCGTCGTCGCTGAGTTCGGGGATGTCCGCCGGCAGAATGGAGGGGGCCAGCGGGAAACGGTCGACCTGGATGTCTCGCATGGGAATCAGCTCCATAAAGGACCGGCCTCTGGAAGCTCGATTTCAATTGAGTCGTTTTGGCGTCACCGCGGAGGATGCGGGCTCGCCGCGGTACACATCTAGTTGAGGATCTGCTGCAACGAGATCGCACGCCAGATCAGAGTCTGGGCGCAAGTTGCTGAAAATGAAGCGGAATTTGGCTCCCCGGGCTGGATTCGAACCAGCGACCATCCGATTAACAGTCGGATGCTCTACCGCTGAGCTACCGAGGAAAAGGGCGAACCTGTCGTTCGCGCGCGGCTGCGTATAACAAAGCCGCTTGCGCTTGCAAAGGACGAATTCGCTATGTGGCACATTGCGGCGAGGAAGGGCACGCGGCCCCTCCTCCGCCCGGCCTCAGGTCAAGTTACTCGGCGACGAACGAAGTGGTCTTGGTGCCGGAATCGTAGCGCAGCCGGAGTGCCGTGAACTTGCAGAGGTTGACGTTCTTCCAGAGCACGGTCTCGTCATAGTTCTGCCAGTCAACGCGGACGTTCCAGACGCATCCTTCGTCGTCATCGTCGAACTCGACATAGGTGCTCGCCTGGTTCTGCAAAACCTTGTCCAGCTCGTTGTCCCATTCGTCCATGCCATCGTCCGGGGCGTTGAAGCCCAGGAATTTGATGGCATAGCCGGTCTCGTTGACGACAGTGACGTTGCGGGCGTCAGTCGCGTACGACGGCGCGGCGGCAATCGATAGACCGACCGCGATCAGTGCAGACAGAAAATACTTCATATGAAATTCCCCCGATCGAAACGGGCTTTCGGTGCCTGACGTCGATCGGCGCAGGCGCCGCGGCAACCAATGGCGTTGCCTCGAAGGATTCGTCGGAGGCGCAATCGAAAGGTGCAAGACGCGATCGATCCGCCTCCGGCTCTCTGCACGACGCGAGACGCGCAGCGAGCAATTCTTATCGATTCGAATTCTCCGCAGCAATGAACCGGCATTCATAGATCGCGGGGTTTGTTGTCTCCGGGGCGGGCGCCCGGCACCGCGCGAATATGATTCTTGTCGCAGACACAGCTTCGCGCCCTCGCGGCTTGGCTCGCCCGAGCTTTGCTTTGTTTCGTACACCCTCCTCGTCAGAGGGCGCAGGGAAGACCGGGTGCCGGCTGGCACCCACGGTCCACTGTGCGAAGGTTGCGCTACAAGAGGCTGCACAGCGGCATACAGGTGAAGCCCAACACACGGCCTTCCCTGCGCAGTGGTTTGACGGCTTATGCCGAGCTCTCCCCGGGGAGCGATGCACTATTGCCCCCGTCGCCTTGCGGATGGCTGATGCTGCGTGCCCGGTCGGGCAGCGACATCACCACAAGACTTGACGCACAGACCCCGGGCGTCAGGACGACACGGTTTTGCCGTGCGCTAATAGCACCGGTCGTGTGCGCGACGCCTTCGCTCACGGTTGCCCGCCCTGCAAAGCCCTTCGCGCCGATGTGACTAGCGTCCACCGCAGCTCACCCCGCGTTCGTGACGATCGCGATACGCCCCGCTGACAGGGATGAGGTGGCGACTGAATACGCCAAAGTCGAATTTCGGTAAAGTAGAATCTTTTCGCGCGAGCGGATTGACCCGTCGTTTGGGTGTTTTGCCCGTCGGGCAACGCAAGGGCTTGTAGCCCGGATGGAGCGAAGCGTAATCCGGCACCCTGTATCCGTTAAACGAATCCCGGATTGCGCTTCGCTCCATCCGGGCTACGGATCATCTCCTCACGGCCGGCGGCAGACCAGGTCGATCTCGATCAGCGCGTCGTAGGCAAGCCCGGTGACACCGACGCAGGTGCGGGCCGGCAGGCGGTCGGGCGGAAAGAACGCGCGATATGTCTCGTTCATCGCGGTGTAGTCTTCCTTGAAACGCGTGAGATAGATGCGTGTCATCACGACGTGCTCGAAACCGAGATCGAGGCCCGCCAACACCACCTTCAAATTCTCCATCACCGCCCTCGTCTGCGCCACGATGCCCTCCGGCAGCACGCCCGGGATTTGCGGCGTGTCCGGCATCTGGCCGGTGACAAAGACAAAACCGTCGGTCTCCACCGCGTGGCTGAAGGGCGCGACCGGCTTGGGTCCGCCGCTGATCATGTGGAATTTCACTGGAGTATCCTTCGGTTTAAGGCGCGTCCAGAAACAGGCGCTTGCTGATGATCGCGTGCACGCCCCAATTGCCGTCGACCACCTGCGTGACGCCGAAGTCGACGGCGGCCGACATCAGCGCGATCGCCTCGTCCTCGCTCAACCCCTTCACGTTCATCAGGAAGCGTCGCATCTTGCGAAACGCATCTTTCATGGCGAGATCGAGCGAGGACTTTGCGTAAACCTCGCTCTGGCCCTGAGCGCCGAACTCGGCGAGGTAGTTGGGATGGCTGAATCCGGTCAGGACCCAATCAGATTCGGTTTCGATCAGGGGATAAGAGAGATCGGCGAAGGGTTGGCCGGAGAGGTCGGCCTTCTTGTGCAGGATCACCTCGAAGGTTCCGGTCATCGAGCATTCAATCGCGGTGCCGCTCAATTCGCCGTCGCCTTGCGTGGCATGGGGATCGCCGACCGATAACAATGCGCCGGGAACGGAGACCGGAAGATAGACGGTCGCCCCCTTCCCCAAGCGCCAATTGTCGAGATTGCCGCCGAAATAGGACGGCGGCACGGAGTCGATGAAATCGACCTCGCGCGGCGCCACCGCGATCACGCCGAAATGCGGGCGCAAGGGAATGCGGATGCCGTCGAGCACGGCGTGGCGGCGCTTCACGGTGCCGGGCAAGACCGGAACGCCGGGATAGTCGTAGGTGGCGTGCACCACGCCAAACGGGTCGGTCTGCGGCTCCCAGCGGTAGGAATACAGCGCGCGGGCATGCGGCGCATCGGTATCGTCCAGGATTTCGTAGATCGTCACGACCTCGCGCGGCTTCGGTCCTGAAAGAAATTCGTCGTAATGATAGCCCCACCAGGCCGCGACCGAGGAGCCGAACACGCGCCCTGAATGTTTCGGATGACGACTTGTGCGCGGTACGATGTCGAGGATCCGGACTTCCAGCACGTCGCCGGGCTGGGCGTCCTTCACCGACACGGGCCCCGTGCAGATGTGCACGCCAAAGCCTTCGCCGGCGCCGCGCCCGAATATGCTGGCATCCATCGGACCCGCGCCGCGGCGATCCACGTTCTTCCTCGCCTTGGTCCAACCGAATACACTTTCGGCGGCGGTATCGCCCGCGATCATCAGCTCAGGATCATCGGAGGCATGCTGCGTTAGCGTTTCGATCGTGATCGTATCACCCGAATTGATCTCGAGCTGCGGCTGTAACGCGCGACTGAAATATCCCCAATGAACACGGTGGGCTTCGATCGGAAGATGATGATGCTTGCGTTCGGCCGTTCTCGGCTCGTCGATGTCGGTTCGGGCGAGATTGCCGCGCGCCTCGGCGCTCGCCGGGTGCACGCGAAGCTGCGCCAGCGCATCCTGCGGCCAGCCGCGCTGACCGGCTATCCCCTGCTGGGTCGTCGCCCGCTCCGCTTCCTGCTGGCGAAACTCGCGCGGCGGCAGCCCGAAGCGATGGCGGAAGGCGCGGCTGAAATGCGCGGAATCGCCAAACCCATAGGCGTAGGCGATCTCCGAGATTGAGCGATGCGCCTCGGACGGATTGGACAGATCGGCCCAGGCGCGCTGCAGCCGCCGCTCGCGAACGTAATGAGTAAAGTTGTCGCCGACCGTCTCGAACAGCTTTTGCAGATAGCGCTCGGAAATCCCTTCGGCCTGCGCGACGCGCGCCGGCACCAGTCCGGGATCGTCGAGGCGGCGTTCGATGGTCTGGCAGATCCGGTGCAGGAGTGCCGACTGCGTCGCGCTCGATCCGGCGTCGGACGTCGAAGCCGCCAATTGATGGGCGAGTGTCAGCAGCAGATCGACGAGCGACTGCGTGACCGCATTCCATTCGGCATCGCTCAGCGTGTCGAGCGTGCGCGCGGTCGCGTCCATCAAGCGCGCGAAGACATCGGCAAAGCCGCTGGGCGGAACGACCCTGGGTTCGCCGAGCCGCGGCCTGCCCGAGAGGCGGCCGTGCAGCGCCTCCGAGGTCACCGACAGCACGACGGCGCGCATGTCGCGCTGGAATACGATGCTCCAGTCCCCGCTCCGCGGCAGCAGCACGAGATGGCCCACCGGAACGATGCGATGGCCGGCGGCGCTCTTGAGCACCATGCCGTCCTCGACCGGCATCAGCGCAATCGGCAGGTCTTCGTTGGCCTGCGGACGCGGACCGATGGTCTGGGCGCCGGCCGCCATGCGCGTCAGCGCAACGCCTGCGGCGTGGCGATGTGACGCCGTTGCGTGCCCATCCAGGAAGCAATGGCCTGCCGCCGGCTGCAGGCCGACCGCGGCGAGCACGTCCCGCCAGGCTTCGGGGCGGTCGTCTTGAGCGTAGGACTCGCTCGTGAAAGGACGGAAGCTCATCGGATCGACCCAGATTGCAGTGGATCGAAGCAACCTCTGTGCCAGACGAACGTGGTCATCCGTCGCAGCGAGGGGCCGCAAATGACGGTCTTTTGTCACGTCCTCATCCTGGAAATGAGCTGTTCTTCAAAGTGTTGGAGCGCGATGTCAACGTCGAGCACGATGTGTAGCCTGGATGGAGCGAAGCGTAATCCGGGGGCCTTTTGAGTCCGGCGTGACAAACCCGGATTGCGTTGCGCTCCATCCGGGCTACGGCCCATCAGTCGCACCGAAAGATGTTTTTGCGGATCGTGCCGTGAACTCCCCAATTGGCATCGACCACCTGGGTGACGCCGAAATCGGCGCCGACCGATAGCAGCGAAATCGCCTCGTCCTCGCTCAAACCGTGCACGGTCATCAGGAACCTCCTGAGCTTGCGGAACGCATCGCGCATCGCACGGTCGAGACTCGAGTGGTTGGCAATCTCGGTCTGTGCGTCGGCGCCGAGCGCGGCGAGGTAGTTCGGATAGGTGAAGCCGTAGAACGACCACGCCTGATCGGTCTCCAGCATCGGATGATCGAGACCTTCGAGGCTGGTGCCGGCGAGATCGGCCTTCTTGTGCAGGACGAACTCGAAATCGCCGGTCAGCGAGGTTTCGATCGCGGTGCCGCCAAGCTCGCTGTCGCCTTGCGCGGCGTGGGGATCGCCGACCGAGAAATAGGCGCCGGGGATCGCGACCGGATAGAACATCCGCGCCCCCTTGCCGATGCGCCAGTCGTCGATGTTGCCGCCGGTATAGCTCGGCGGGATCGAGCTGACGAAATCGGCCTCCGACGGCGCGAGCCCCATGGTGCCAAAATGCAGCCGTGCCGGCACCCTGACGCTTGTGAGGATGTTCTCGCGCTTCTTGATGGTGGCGTGATCGACGCGCACGCCGGGATAATCGATGGTCGGATGCACGATGCCGTCGGGGTCGGTCTGGGGCGTCCAGACGTAGTTGTAGACCGCTTTGGCGCAGGGCTCGCCTGACGTGTCGAGCTCGAAGATGGTGACGACCTCGCGCGGCTTCGGCTCCTCGATCAGATCGTGATAGTGAAAGCCCCAATTGGCGGCGATGTTGGAGCCGAAGCAGCGCCCGGCATGACAGGCGCTGCAGCTCGGCCGCGGCCGGATATCGAGGATGCGCACTTCGAGGATGTCGCCGGGTTCGGCGCCTTCGATCGCGACCGGACCGGTGAGGAGATGCACGCCGATCCCCTCGCCTGCTCCGCGGATGAACGGGCCTTCGGTCGGGCCCGAACCGCGCCGCCCGACGGCCTTGTGCTCGCGCGTCCATTGGAACACGCTCTCGGCGCCGGGATCACCCTGGATCATGCGCTCGTAGTCATCATTGGCGTGATGGGTCAGCGTCTCGATGGTGGCGCGATCCCCCGAGCGCAGGGTCAGGGCCGGCGCGACCTTCTTGGAGAAATAGCCCCAGTGGACGGTCTTCGGCGAAACCGGCAGCGTGACATGCTTCATGAGGTGGCCTCTTCTGGAAACGCGGTCTTGAACGGTGTGGGTGCGGCTCTCATCGCACCACCTCCGGAGTTTTGTCGGCTTCCATCACGCTGAGGAAACGCGCGGTCAGCGGATTGCGGGGGTTGGAGAGCACCTCGTGCGCGGGCCCCTCCTCGATGATCGTGCCGCCGCTCAGGAACGCGACGCGGTCGGCGACCTCGTCGGCGAAGCGGATCTGGTGCGTCGAGATGATCATGGTGAGGCCGTCATCGACGGCGAGCCGCCGGATCACCTCCAGCACCTCGCTGACGAGCTCGGGATCGAGCGCCGAGGTCGGCTCGTCCAGGAGCAGCACGCTGGGGTTCGGGGCGAGCGCTCGGGCGATCGCGACGCGCTGCTGCTGGCCGCCGGAGAGATGCCGCGGCAGCGCGTCGGCGCGGTGCGACAGCCCGACCCGCTCGAGCAGCTCGGCGGCGCGGCGATCGGCATCAATGCGGGTCATGCCGTGCACCCAGCGCAAGGGCCCGGCGATGTTCTCCTTGGCCGAGAGATGGGCAAACAAATTGAATTGCTGGAACACCATGCCGACGCCCACGCTTGCCCGCTCATTGGCGATCGCGCGGGGCGGCAGCAGCTTGCCGTCGTCGCCAAAACCGAGGCGGCGGCCGCCGACACGCACCGTGCCTCCGTCCCAGCTTTCGAGATGATTGATGCAGCGGAGCAGCGTGCTCTTGCCGGAGCCGCTGGGCCCGAGCAGCGCGACGACCTCGCCGACGCGTACGGTGAGATCGAGGCCGGCAAGCACCTTTTGCCCGCCGTAGCTCTTGGTGAGGTCCTTGGTCTCGACCGCGATGTTGTTGCGTGAAATCGTCGCCGCGCGCCGGGTGCGTTCCTCGCGGGTCAAGGCCAGCGGTGGCGTGTCGGTGAGCTCAGCCTGTGCAGGCACTTGGACGTCGACGATCGCTGCGGCAAGTTCGAGCTTGGTGGCGAGGTCGACGCGACGCCAGGGCAGGTAATCGGCGAGCCTGCGCTGGCGGCCCTTGGTACGATCGAGATCGAGCAACCATTCGACGAAAAGCTGGATGATGCTGATGGCAAAGGTCAGCACCAGGTATAGCAGGCCCGAGGCGAAGAAGATCGAGAAGAAGTCGAAGGTCGAGGACGCAAGCTGGGTCGAGCGCAGGGTCAGCTCCTGGACCGCGACCACGGAGGCGAGCGACGAATTCTTCAGCGCACTCACGGCCTCGTTGCCGAAGGCCGGGATCATGGTGCGGATCGCCTGGGGCGCGATCACCCGCCACATCAGGATCCGCGGCGTCATGCCGAGCGCCTGGCCGGCCGTCACCTGCCCGCGGTCGACACCGAGCACGCCGGCGCGCAGCATCTCGGCGATGAACGGCGCCTCGTTGCAGGCCAGCGCAAGGCCGGCGGCCAGCACCGCCGGCAGCTTGATCCCGATATGCGGCAACGCGTCGTAGGCGAACACCATTTGCAGGATCAGCGGCGTGCCGCGGAAGATCACGGTGTAGGCCCTGGCGATCGCCGCCAGCAGCCAGAAGCGGGAGAGCTGCATGCCGGCGAGGATCAATCCAAGGATCAATCCGCCGCCGAGCCCGAGGGCAGTCACCTCGAGGGTGAGCTCGATGCCCTCGAGCAGATACGGCATGCTCAGGTAATGGAGGAATAGCGACATCAGTCGGCCGTCAGAATGTCAGGCTCCTTGAAGTTGTTCACGTCGAGCCCATGCTTCTTCAGAAGCTCCATATGCGTGCCGGCCTTCTGCACCTCGATCAGGGCTGCGAGCACGGCGTCGCGGAATTTAGGCTTGTCCTTCGGGACGGCGATGCCGACCGAATACGGGATCGTCACCGCGGTCGCCTTCTCCAGCTTGTCCGGATAGGCCTTCACCGCGCTGTCGACGGTGTTGACGTCGTTGACATAGGTGTCGGCACGACCGGCGAGGATCGCCTGGATGCAGTTGGCGTTGTTGTCGTAGAGCTGGACGGTCGGCTCGGCCTTGCCGGCCTTCTTGCACTCAGGCATCAGCGTCTGGATCAGCGGCACCTCGACATAGCCGGTGTTTTCAGCGGCAGCGGCGCCGCACATCGACATGTTGATGCCGTTGATGCCCTTCGGATTGCCCTTGGCGACCAGCACGCCGTCGAACACTTTCGAATAGGTGATGAAGTCGGCGGCCTTGGCGCGCTCCTTGGTGGCGTAGATGTCGGAAATCACGATGTCGGCTTGTCCCGCGGCCAGCGTCGTCAGGAGCGCCGCGAACGTCACCGGCTTGTAGGTCAACTTGAAGCCGAGGCATTCGCCGATGGCTTCGCCGAGATCGATGTCGAAGCCGATATACTTGCTCGGATCCTTCGGATCGATGGTCTCATAGCCCGGCGTGTGCGGGTTGATGGCGTTGACGAGGGTCTTGCCCTTCCAGTCCGGATATTTGTCCTGGAGCGCGGCGCAGGCCGCAGGCGCCGCAGCCTGCGCGCTCAGGGGCGCGGCTGCCAGCGCGCCGAAAGTGACCGCGGCGCCGAGCGCGGCCTTGTGCCAAGACAGCGATGCACGTGCGTTCCCCCGCGCCTGGGGCAATACGGGTCTCTCCATCTCCAGCTCCTTCGAATTGTCATGGCAATGGCCATGTTCCAGATCGCGGAAGCGAGCCTAGGAGGAGAGCGGACCGGAAAGCTTGTCCGCGGGCGTACAAAAAATTGGATGGAGGGAGCCCGCCATTTGGGCAGGCAGCTGCTCAAAAACTGTTCGTGAATGCGGGACGCTGTAGCGCGCAATTGCGAATTCGGGGAAACCACATGATCTTGCGTGACGCCGCGATCTGCACGATCAGCGAATCATGCGGTGAGGTCATTTGACAGAGATATGACAATCAAAGGACGCATCTGCGGCCGACATCCGAAGCACATCCCCCGCCGTCCCCAGCCTGTCCGCAGCATACCCACAGGTGTATCCACAGGACGACTATGCCGGATTCGCCTGCCCGCGCGAGCCACTTGCTGCGCACAAACCCACAGGGCCGGTATGTCAGCCGCCGGCCTGATCGAACACGATGCGGCAAGCCTCACTCAAGCTTGGCCTGTTACGGCGCAGGCAGGCCGTGATGGCGCGGACGTTGGGGATTTCGCCGGCGCAGAGCCGGTAGACGTCGGGGGTACAGGCCCGGCGCTGCTCGGGTGTTCCCTGCTGCGCATGGGCGGCGGAGGCAAACAGCGTCAGGAACAGCCCGACCGTCGAGGCCCGGCGCGCCCGGCTTTTCACGCCCGCAAATCGCAAGAACCGCGCCTTCATGACCAGTCTCCCGTCTGCTTTGCCCGACCGGCCTGTATTGGCCGGTGTGCAAAGGGGTAGGAGAAATAAACAGCGAAAGATGTGACATCCTTCACACTGCGGGCACCCCGGCAGGAACCTAAGTTTCCCAACGCGATTTCATCAATCGCTAACCAATCGGGACCCGATTGGCGGATCGTTAAAATGCGATCGATCGGCTCAACCGGGAAACAAACCGGCGTTGCGATATTGCGCCATCCGCGGTCCGGAGGGTGTGATGAGCGAAGCCGAATTCAACTTGCTGCTGGATGCCGTCCAGGACGCCATGGTCCATGAAGATCTGGCGTTCGTGCCGGGGGAGGATCTCGTGCCGCGCTCGTGGACGTATTACGCGAAGCCCAACGCCTCCGCGAAGCCCAAAGCCGCCAATGACAATGAGGGCGCCTGGCCCTTGGTGCCTTTCCCGGACGGCTGGTACGCGGCCTGCTGAAGCCAATTTCACCGTGAGCCGACGCGCCCGCGCTCCGCGGGCGTTTTGCTATGGCAGCTACGCGGTGAAAATCCCGCGTGATCGCGATCAGGTCTTGACCCGCTCTCCGCCGTCCTGCGGCGCCTGGTCGGGTGCGGCCGGCGGAAAGATGCTGTCATAGATCGCACGGGCCTCGCGGATGAGGCGGGCCCGCTCCAGCTCGGATTTCGGGACAAATCGGACGGTTTCGCTCACGTGCTCTCCAGCGCTCGATCGTTGGGATGCATCACTTCGCAGATGCGAAGACTATGCCAGCGGGCTGAATGGCGGGTTTCCGCCGGGCCCCGGGCAAACCCGGTGTGCGCGGCCAGCACGCATCGCCCGCGCGGGCCGATGGCAGCCGCGATACGATCGAATATTGCTGAAATATCAGGAGGTTGAGATGGAGGCCACGTCGGGACTCGAACCCGAGTAAACGGTTTTGCAGACCGGCGCGTAACCACTCCGCCACGTGGCCCCAACGAGGGCGGAGCAATATAGGGGATCACAGGTTTAGGCAACCCCGACCGGACCAGCTACGCCTTCGCGCCGCCGAGATATTGGCCGAGAATTTCATCGGTCGCGCCGGCGGCCACAATCCACCCCTCCTCCAGCAGGATCGCGCGGTTGCAGGTGCTCTTGATCAACTCGATGTCGTGCGAGGCGAGCACCAGAATGCCGGCGCGTACAACGATCTCGTCGAGCCGCTGCCGCGCCTTCTTGCGGAACTGCTGGTCGCCGACGCCGATCCATTCGTCGAGCAGCACGATCTCGCCCTCGACGGCGGTTGCGACTGCAAAGATCAGGCGCAGCATCATGCCGCTGGAATAGGTGCGCAGCGGCAGGTCGAGCCGGTCGCCCAGTTCGGTGAATGCGGCGATCTCCCCCCGCTTGGCGTCGATCTCGGAGCGCCGTGCGCCGATCACGAGGCCACGCCGCATGATGTTCTCGTAGCCGGTCGCTTCCTCGTCGAATCCGGCCGAGAGATCGAACAGCGGCAGACAGCGGCCCAGCACGTCCACGCTGCCCGACGTCGGATGGTAGATGCCGGCGAGCACCCGCAGCAGCGTGGTCTTGCCGGCGCCATTGGCGCCGATGATGGCGACGCGATCGCCGGCACGGATGTCGAGGTTGACGTCATTCAACGCGGAGACGATGTGCGGGGTCGCCGTGGTCCGCCGCAGTGTCATCGCGTTGACGAACCGGCTGCGCAGCGAGCGGTCGCGGAACGACAGCACCGGAAACCTTACCGAGACGTTGCGAAGCGCGATATGAGCTGCGGGGGTCATATCTCGTGCCTCACAGCCAATACGCCACACGATGGCGGTATTTCGCGTAGCAGCCGAGGCCGATGACGGCCACGACGGTCGCATAGATGACCCCGAGGAGCCATTGCTCCGCATCGGTCGACTGCGACAGTAGCGGCCTGCGCACCAGATCGAGCAGCGTCGCGAACGGATTGGCGCGGATCAGCCAATAAAACGCGGTGCCGCGCGCGCTGTCTTCGGTCCAGATGATCGGCGTCAGGAAGAAGACGAATTGCAGGCCGCTGACGATCGCCGAGCCGATGTCACGAAACCGCGCGCAGAGCATACCGAGCGCGACCGAGCCACCCAGCAGCACAGTGAGCAGGATCGCGAAGCCCGGTACCGCGAGCAGCATGCTCCCATGCAGCGGCCACGGCATCAGGAGATAGAGCAGGACGACGATCACCAGATGATGCGCGAAGATGAGGACGTTGCGCGCCATCATCTGGAGCACGTGCACGATCAGCGGCGCCGGCACCGCCTTGATCAAATGGCCTGATGCCACGAAGATGTGGGAACCTTCCTGGAGCGTCGTCGCGATCAGCGTCCAGACGATCAGGCCGACGGCAAAGTGCGGCAGAAAGCTCGTGATGTCCTGTCTGAACAGTGCCGCATAGACCGTGCCGACGCTGGCAATGGTCGCCGCGAGCGTCAGTGTGATCCAGAGCGGGCCGATCACGGTACGCCGATAGCGCAGCGAAACGTCCATCAGGGCAAGCGTGCCCCAACGATCGAACCGCGCCGCCTGGGCAAGGATCTCCTTGGCTGCAAGCTGAATGCGACGGCCCCTTCGTTTCCGGCGTTCCGATCGTGCGAGAGCATAGCAGATAGCGGCCTATTGGCCGACGGTCTCTATCCGCCCGCCTCTCGCGGGACAATCGGCCGTACGGATGATCCGGACCGGAGTCAGGCTCGCTTGACCCGCCGGACACCGCGCCGGCGGTCCTTCACCGGCGGCTTTGGCGCCAATTCGGGCATCTCGGTCTGGACCTCGCGGTAGCGGGTTAACATCCGTTCAAAGCTGGCATTCAGCGTCTCGGCGATGTCCGGGCGCTTCTCCAGAGCGGAGAGGATCGTCGCCGCAGCCTCGATGGTCGACAGTCCGTCCTTCCGAGGCTCCTTGCGCAGGCGCCCGTACCGCGATGGGGTGGTCGGGTTCAGGATGACGCGCTGGCATTTCAGCATCCACGGGTTGCGCCACCACAGGGCCTTGGCTTGGCTCCAGGTGCCGTCGAGCAGCACCACACCTTCGAGCTTGCCGAGGCGCGCGCGCTGGTTGTCCGCGACCTCGCTCTTGCGGTTGAGAGCCAGGATTTCGCCCTCGGCCTCGAGATCGGTGGCGTGCGCCGAGCCGAGATAGAGCACCGCCCAGTGCGAGGCGTTCTCGATGGGTTGCCCCAGCGCTTTCGACAGGCTCGGCCAGGACAGGCCGACCCGCAGCGTGGCACCGGCGAAATGCTTCGCAAGCAGCCGCGCAGTGCCGAGCGCCCTGTCCTGCTCCTGCGGATGCTGAAGGATCAGGAGCGAGAGCCGGTTCTTGATGGGCGTGACGCTGTCGCAGATGCACAACGGCATCGGCTTCTGGCAGTGCGGGCATTCGGGGATCGGATCGGCCGGCGCGGCGGCGGTGGGGTTCGACATAGTCGCCGCTATACGCTCTGCACGGCGGTTCAACAACCCGCCTATTCCGCCGGCGCGGCCAGCGGGCGCGGTTCGGAGCGGCGGCGCAGGCGGTCGACCAGCAGGTAGATCACGGGCGTGGTGTAGAGCGTCAGGATCTGCGAGACGAACAGCCCGCCGATGATGGTGATGCCGAGCGGACGGCGGAGTTCCGTGCCGGGCCCGGTCGCGACCACCAGCGGAATGCCGGCGAACAGCGCCGCCATCGTCGTCATCAGGATCGGCCGGAAGCGCGCCTGGCAGGCCTCGAAGATCGCCTCCGCCGACGACAGGCCGCGCTGGCGCTCGGCATCGAGCGCGAAATCCACCATCATGATGCCATTCTTCTTGACGATGCCGATCAACAGGATGATGCCAACGAAGGCGATCACGGTCAGTGGCGTGTTGGTGAGCTGCAAGGCCAGCAGCGCGCCAAGTCCCGCCGAGGGTAGCGTCGAGATGATCGTGAGCGGATGGGCGAGGCTCTCGTAGAGCACGCCGAGCACGATATACATCGCCACCAGCGCGCCGAGGATCAGGAGCGGCTGGCGGCCGCTGGTCTTGGCGAAATCGCCAGCATTGCCATCAAAACTGCCGCGAATGCCTTCCGGCATGTGCAGCTCCTCGACCGCGCGCTGGATGTTCTGCGTTGCGGCCTGGATCTGCACATCCGGCAACAGGTTGAACGACACCGTGGTCGATGGGAACGACTGCGAATGATAGACCGCGAGCGCGGCGAGCCCGCGCGTCGCATGCACCACGGCCGACAGCGGCACCTGCGCGTCGCCCGCGCCGGCGACATAGATGCGATCGAGGTTGGAGGGGTCGACCTGGAATTTCGGGTCGATCTCCAGCACGGTCATGTACTGGTTGCGCTGGGTGTAGATGATCCCGATCTGCCGCTGCGAGAACGCGTTGTTGAGCGCGTTGTCGATATCCTGGACGCGGACGCCGAGTGCGGAGGCCTTCTGGCGGTCGATCGACAAGGTCAATTGAAGCCCGCCGGGATCGCGGTCGCTGGAGATGTCGGTGATGCCTTCGACGCTCTCCATGCGCTTGGCCACGATCGGCGCCCACTTTTGCAACAGGCCGAGGTCGGTGCTGGTCAGCGTGTATTGGTAGTCGGAATCGCTCTGCCGTCCGCCGGCGCGCACGTCCTGGGCGGCGAACATGAACAGGCGGATGCCGGGCACCGGGTATAACGCCCGCCTGAGACGGTCGATCACCACCTGGGTCGAGACGTGGTCGCGCTCCTCCGGCGGCTTCAGGCTGATGAACATGGTGCCGCGATTGGAGGTCGCGCCGCCCGGTCCGCCGCCGCTGCCGACGGTGGAGCCGATGCCGGCCACTGCCGGATCCTGCATCACGATGTCGGCGAGCCGCTGCTGCAGGCTCAGCATCGACTGGAACGAGATGTCGGCCGAGGCGCGCGTCGCCCCGATGACGAAGCCGGAATCGTCGGTCGGGAAATAGCCCTTAGGGATCTTGATGTAGAGCGTAATTGTTAGGCCGATGGTGGCGAAGAACACCAGCAGCGTCAGCAGCGGATATTCCAGCACGGTGCGCAAGGTGCGGGTGTAGAACGCGACGATGCGCGACAGCGAGCCCTCGATGATCCGGTCGAACAGGGTCGCCGTGCCAGACGTGGTCTGGCGGATGTAATGGGCGCAGATCATCGGCGTCACCGTCAGCGACACCAGGGTCGAGACCAGGATGGCGAAGGTCAATGTCAGGGAGAACTCGCGCAGCAGCCGGCCGACGACGCCATCCATGAAGATCAGCGGCGTGAAGGCCGCGATCAGCGACAGGCTGATCGACACGACGGTGAAGCCGATCTGCCGGGCGCCGTCCAATGCCGCCTGGAGCGGGCGCATGCCGTGCTCGAGATTGCGGTACATGTTCTCGATCATGACGATGGCGTCGTCGACCACGAAGCCAACGGAGATCGCCAGCGCCATGAGCGAAAGATTGTCGATCGAGAAGCCCGCGACCCACATGCCGGCGCAGGTTCCGGCCAGCGCCAGCGGCACCGAGATTCCGGCTGCGATCGTCGGCGTGAGCCGTCGCAGGAATACGAACACGACGACCATCACGAGAATGGCAGTCGCGAGCAAGGTCCACTGCATGTCGAGCACGCTGGCGCGGATCGTACTGGTGCGGTCGACCAAGGTGGAGATATCGACCCCGGCCGGGATCCACTGCTTCAGCGCGGGGATCAGCGCCTTCACCCGGTCGACGGTATCGATGACGTTGGCATCGCCCTGCTTGGTGATCTGGATCAGCACAGCCGGCTGCTTGTTGAACCAGGCGATGGAACGGGCGTTACGGACGGAGTCCTCGATGTCGGCAACATCGGAGAGCCGGACGAAATTGCCCTTCGCGCTCTTGATGACGATGTCGCGGAACTCTTTCGCCGTCCGCATCTGCTTGTTGAGCGACAGCGTCTCGCTCTGGCGCTCGCCGTTGAAGATGCCGACCGGACCGAGCGGGTTGGCGTTGATAATCGCAGTTCGCACGTCGTCGGTGGCGATGCCGGCATTGGACAGCGCGACAGGATTGAGCTGAATCCTGACCGCCGGCTGGTCGGCACCCGAGATCGTCACATTGCCCACCCCCGGCACCTGCGAGATGCGCTGCGCCAGCACGGTGTCGGCGACGTCGTAGACCGCGCTGGCGGACAGCGTCTTCGAGGTCAGCGCCAGCACGAAGACCGGCGCGCCTGCGGTGTTCGCCTTGCGGAAGCGCGGCAGCGTCGGCAAATCGCTCGGCAGGTCGACCAGCGACGCATTGATTGCCGCCTGCACGTCGCGGGCGGCTTTGTCGACGTTGCGGCCGATGTCGAACTGGAGCTGGATGCTGGTCGTGCCGAGTGACGAAGTCGAGGTGATCTGGCTGATGCCCGCGATCTCGCCGAGCCGCCGCTCCAGCGGCGAGGCAACCGTCGCGGCCATGACGGACGGGTCGGCGCCAGGACGGCTGGCCGAGACGAAGATGGCGGGAAAATCGATGTTCGGAACCGAGGCAACGGGGAGGAACTCGTAAGCCACGATACCCAGCAGGAACAACCCGATCGACAGCAGCGTGGTCGCGACCGGGCGGCGGATGAAGGGCTCCGAGATCGATGCCATCACTGCATCCCCTCGGTCGCGCCCGCGACGGGCGGACCGCCGGATTCGGCCGGCGGCAGCGCCTGCTCGAGGCGGCGGTTGATGCGGTCGAGGGCGAGATAGATCACCGGCGTGGTGTAGAGCGTGAGCAATTGGCTGAGCAGCAGGCCGCCGATAATGGAGATGCCGAGTGGGAAGCGCAGCTCGGCGCCGGTGCCGCTCTCGATCGCCAGCGGCAGCGCACCGAACAGGGCGGCCAGCGTCGTCATCATGATCGGACGGAAGCGCAGCAGACAAGCCTGTACGATCGCCTCGTTCGGCGACATCCCCTGCCCGCGCTCGGCCTCGAGCGCGAAGTCGATCATCATGATCGCGTTCTTCTTGACGATGCCCATCAACAGGATGATGCCGATCAGCCCGATCACCGAGAGATCCTGCCCGCACAGCATCAGCGCCAGGATCGCGCCGACGCCGGCGGACGGCAGCGTCGAGAGGATCGTGATCGGATGGATGTAGCTCTCGTAGAGCACGCCGAGCACGATATAGATCGTGATCACCGCGGCCAGCAGCAGCCAGGGCTGGCCGGCGAGTGCCTTGGCGAATTCGGCGGCGTCGCCGGCATAGACGCCGACGATGCTGTTGGGCATCTCGATCCGGGTCTCGATGGTCTTCACGGCCTCGACGGCATCGCCAAGCGCCGCGCCCGGCGCGAGGTTGAAGCTGAGCGAGATCGACGGGAATTGCGCCTGGTGCGAAATCGCGAGCGGCGCGGTGGTGCGCGTCAGCGTCGCCACGGCGGAGAGCGGCACCTGCGCGTTGGGCGCACCGGCGGTCGCGCTCGCCGCGCCCGGCAGATAAAGCTTCGACAGGATCGAGGGATCGCGCTGGTACATCGGCAGCGCTTCCAGCACCACGCGGTACTGGTTGGCCTGGCCGTAGATGGTCGAGATCTGGCGCTGCGCGAAGGCGTCGTTGAGCGTGTCGGTGATGCCCTGAAGGCTGACGCCGAGCTGGCCGGCGCGGGTGCGGTCGACCGTGAGCTGCGCCCGCAGACCGCCTTCCTGCGCTTCCGAGGAGACGTCGCGGAACAGCGGATCGCGCCGCATTTCGGCAACCAGCTTGCGCGCCCATTCCGACACCAAAGCGGCGTCGGTGCCGGTCAGCGTGTACTGGTATTGCGAACGGCTCGACTGGGTCGAGATCTGCACGTCCTGCACCGGCTGGAAATAGACGGTCATGCCGGGGATGGCGGCCACCCGCCCCTTCAGGCGGGTGATGACGACGCTGACATCGTCGCGCCGCTCGCCGCGAGGTTTCAGCGTCATGACAAGACGGCCGACATTGGTGGTCGGATTGACCGAGCCTGCACCGATCACCGAGACCACGCCGGTCACATCGGGATCGGCCTTGATGGCGTCGGCCGCCTCGGCCTGCCGCTTCTGCATCTCCGCAAACGAGACGTCGGGACCGGCTTCGGTCACCGCCGTGATCGAGGCGGTGTCCTGCAGCGGCAGGAAGCCCTTTGGCGCGACGACATAGAGCGCCAGGGTCGCGATCAGCGTGGCGAAAGTCACGACCAGTGTCGCGCGCTGGCGCTCCAGCACCCAGAGCAGCGTGCGGTGATAGAACCCGACGGTGCGGTCGATGAAGCGGCTGACCGCGGCAAGACCCGGCACTGCCAGCTCTTCATGGGCATGCTTCAGCAGGCGCGAGCACATCATCGGCGTCAGCGTCAGCGACACCACGGCGGAGGTCACGACCGCGATCGTCAGGGTCAGCGCGAATTCGCGGAACATGCGGCCCACAAGGCCCGACATGAACAACAGCGGGATGAACACCGCAATCAGCGATACCGTCAGCGAAATCACGGTGAAGCCGATCTCGCTGGCGCCCTTCAGCGAAGCCTCCATCGCGCTGTCGCCGTTTTCCATGTGGCGGACGATGTTCTCGATCATCACGATGGCGTCGTCCACGACGAAGCCGGTGCCGATGGTGAGCGCCATCAGCGACAGATTGTCGAGGCTGAAGCCGGCAAAATACATGATGCCGAAGCTCGTGATCAGCGACAGCGGCAGCGCCACGCCGGCGATCAGCGTGGCGCGTAGCGAACGCAGGAACAGCAGCACCACCAGCGTCACCAGCACGACGCTGAGGATCAGCGTGAACTGCACGTCGCGCACCGAGGCACGGATGGTGACGGTGCGGTCGGAGACGATGGTGAGGTTCACGCCGGCCGGAATAGCGCGCTGGACCTTTGGGATTTCCGCCCGGATCTGGCTGACGACGTCGATCACATTGGCGCCGGGCTGACGCTGGATGTCGATGATGACGGCGGGCGAGCCCTGGTACCAGCCGCCGGTGCGGTCGTTCTCGAGCCCATCGACGATCTGGGCGACGTCGGCGATCGTGACCGGCGAGCCGTTGCGGTAGGCGATGATGACAGGCTTGTAGGCGTCGGCGGCGGCGATCTGGTCGTTGGCGGCGATGATGTAGGATTGCTGCGCGCCGTCGAGCGAGCCTTTCGGCCCGGAGACGTTGGCACTGGCGATCGCGGTGCGCAGGTCTTCCATGGCTATGCCATAGGCGGCGAGCCGCGCGAGATCCGCCTGGATGCGGACGGCTGGCTTCAGTCCGCCGAGCACAGAGACGCGCCCGACGCCGGAAATCTGGCTCAGCCGCTGCGCCAGAAGCGTATCGGCGATGTCGCTCATCGCCCGCAATGAGATTGTGTCGGAGCGCAGCGCCAACGTCATCACCGGCGCATCGGCCGGGTTCACCTTGGCGTAGGTCGGCGGATAAGGCAGCGTCTTGGGCAGCACGCCGGCCGCCGCGTTGATCGCAGCCTGGACGTCCTGGGTGGCACCGTCGATGTCGCGGTTGAGATCGAACTGCAGCGAGATCTGGCTGACGCCGAACGAGCTCGTCGAGTTCATCGCCGACAGCGACGGGATCTGGCCGAGCTGCCGCTCCAAGGGCGCGGTGATCAGCGAGGCGATCACGTCGGGGCTCGCGCCGGGCAATTGCGTCGTCACCTGCACGGTCGGGAAATCGACCTGCGGCAGCGCGGACACCGGCAGCGCGAAATAGCCGAGCAGCCCGCCAATCAGAAGCGCGATGCCGAGCAATGAGGTCGCGATCGGACGGCGGATGAAGGGTTCGGAGACGCCCATGGGATGCGCCTGCCGCTCAGGCGGCTGTTGTCGGGATCATGGCTGCTTAGCTCCACTTCCCGATGCACCCGGACTTGACGGAGGCCCTGGTGCCGGTCCGGTCTGGCCCTTCTGGTCGCCTTCGCTGCTCTTGCGCTTGGCGCGGAACTCGCCGTCCTTGTCTTGTCCGTCCTTCTGGCCGTCTTTTGCGCCGTCCTTCTTTTGACCATCCGGCCCGCGCGAGCGCTTGCGCGGCGCGAGATCGGCCGACGGGGTCTGATCGTCGCGCCCGATGACCACCTTGGAGCCGTCGGACAGATTGGCAAAGCCCGTCGTGACGACCTTGTCGGTCGCCGACAGGCCACTGGCGATGACGGCGTCATGCTCGTTCTGCTGCGTCACCGTCACCGGCTTGGCCGAGACGATGTTATCCTCGCCGATGACATAGCTGAAGGTGCCGATCGGTCCGCGCTGCACGGCCGAGGTCGGCACCACCAGTGCCTGGGTCAGGGTCTCGACCTTGAGGCGGACATTGACGAACTGGCCCGGCCAGAGCTGGTAATTGGCGTTGGGGAATTCGGCCTTGAGCCTGAGCGTGCCGGTGGTCTGGTCGACCTGGTTGTCGATGCCGGTGAGCTTTCCGGTGTCGATCACTGTGAGGCCATCATTGCCGAACACGTCGACCGCGAGCGCGCCCTTCGACGCGGCGGCATTGACCCGCATGATCTGCTGCTGGGGCAAGCTGAACCACACCGCGATCGGCTGCAATTGCGTGATCACCACGAGGCCGGTGGTGTCGGAGGCGTGGATGATGTTGCCTTGATCGACCTGGCGCAGGCCGGCGCGGCCCGAGATCGGCGCCACGATCTTGGTGTAGCTCAGCGTCGCCGCCGCATTGTCGATCGCGGCCTGATCGGCCTTGACCAGCGCCTCGGTCTGCGCGACCAGCGCGCGCTGGGTGTCGGCCTGCTGCTTGGATCCGGCGTTGGACGCGGCGAGCTGCTCGTAGCGCGTGAGGTCGATACGCTGGTTGGCGAGCTGGGCCTGGTCCTGCGCCTTCTTGGCGACCGCCTGATCGTACGTCGCCTGATAGAGCGCCGGGTCGATCTCGCCGACCACGTCGCCTTTCTTGACGTCCTGTCCCTCGGTGAAATTGACCGCGATCAGCTTGCCGTCGACCTGCGAGCGGACGGTCACGGTGTTGAGCGCGCGGATCGCACCGACGCCGTCGAGATAGACGGGAACGTCCTGGATGCGGGGCGTCGCCGCCAGCACCGGCACCGGCAGATCCGGCCGTTGATTGCGGCCGTTCGCCTGCTGCGGCTGCTGGTGCCAGGTGGTCCAGCCGTAGTAGCCGAGCCCGCCGAGGATCGCCAGCGTGATCAGGGTCATGACGAAGCCGCGCCCGCGCGACTTCTTCGCCGTTCCCTCCTTCACGCCTTGCTTGGTATCCGGCTTAAAGAGCATTGACCGGTTTCTCCATCCTCGGCTCCCAGCCGCCGCCGAGCGCCTGATACAGGCTGACGATAGCAAGAAGGCGGGCAAGTTGCGCCTGCGACAGCGCGTCTTCCGCCTGGAACAGGGTCAGTTGCGTATTGAGCACGGTGACGATGTCGGCCGTGCCCGCGCGCAACTGCTGCTCGGAGAGATCGAATGCGCGGCGGGAGGCGTTGAGGACGTCACGCTGCAATTGCAGCCTGATCGTGGTCTGCTTGATCGAAAACAGCGCGTTGTCGACATCGGCAAAGGACTGGATGATGGTCTTGCGGTAAGTCTGGAGCAATTCGTCCTGCCGCGCCTTGGCAAATTCGAAATTGCCGAGGATCTTGCCACCGTCGAAGATCGGCTGCGTCGCGCTGCCGACGAGCTGGAAGAACGCCGCATGCGGCTGGAACAGCGAGACCAGGGCCGAGCTTTGATAGCCGCCATTGCCGGTGAGCTGGATGGTCGGAAAGAACTGCGCGCGGGCATTGCCGACGTTCGCTGTCGCGGAGGCGAGCTGGGCCTCCTGCCTGCGGATGTCGGGCCGTTGCGTCAGGAGCTCCGACGGCAGTCCCGGCGTCACGCGCGGAATCGCGATCCGGTTCAGCGAGCCGCCGAGCACGCGCACGCTCTCCGGCGGCCGCGACACCAGGACTGCAAGCGCATTGACGTTCTGGTCGAGCGTCTGGCGCAGCGGCGGCACCAGTGCCTTCTGGTTTGCGAGCACGCTCTCCTGCTGGGCGACGTCGAGGTCGGTGCCGGTGCCGGCCTTGCGCCGTTCCCTGACGGCATCGAGGATGCGTTGCGCGCTCGCGATGTTGCGCTGTGAGGTCCTGATGCGATCCTGCGAGGCCAGCACCTGGAAATAGGCGTTAGCGACGCCTGCAAGCGTGGTCAGCGCAACGACGTCGCGATCGAAGCGGTTGGCATTTGCCGTCTCTTCCGCCGTTTGCAGGGCGTCGCGATTTTGGCCCCAGAAATCGAGCTGGTAGCTCGCGCTCAGCGAAGCCTGGTAGTTGACGACCTCACGGCCGCCATTGGTTAGCCCCGAGGCGGAGGAACCGGAGGTGCGCGAATAGGCCTCCTGCCCGGTGCCGGACAGGCTCGGCAGCAGCGCCGCACCCGCCTGCCGCGCCTGAGCGTCGGCCTCGACGATGCGCGAAACGGCGGCGGCGATGTCGAGGTTGACGGTGTGCGCCTCTTCCATCAGCTGTGTCAGCTCCGCGGAGCGGAAGCTGCGCCACCAATCCAGCGACGGCGGCGCATCGGCCTTCCCGGCATATTTGTATTGCGTGGGAACGTCGAGCGCGGGATCAGGAAGATCCTGCGTCAGCACGCAGGCGCCCGAACCGGCGGCGAGGCAAGCGACCGCAAGCCAGCGCGCCGCACGTCGCGTCCGGGACGTCGCGCCTGGTGACCGCCGCACGGCGATCGCCGGAACACGTTGTGTCACATCCACCCCCCGCCGGGCAGATCGAACCGCCGCCGCGCGGCCGGATTAGCCGATTCGCAGCGCGGTCGTCGGGGGGCTTTGGACAACTCGTTCACAAGTGATGCTTTCGGCGAAATTGTGCGCCTCATACTAGCCGGACGCGGAACCGCGGGACAGTCCCGCAGTTGCGATGTGCCCCCCAAAGCGCGACGATCTTAGAGCTGAGAAAATACAAAAGGGTGCTGTCCTGCAGGTGTTTCTTGAATTTCAGGGCCGTTCCTGAGTGCGTTCGAGCTTACCAAGATTTCATGTGATACTGCCGCCACACCGACGCCAACCCCCTCCAATCCGCCTGCACCGCTCGCGATGCGGCTTCAGTCCGGCCGCGAAACCGGGCCTGGCCACTTTCGCGAGGTTGTCCATTATCGGAAAACGAATAAGCGTTCGTCGTGCCGATATCTTGACCGCCTCCCGCGTACTATCCGCACTCTTCGACGGCGACGGCTGACATCCAATGGAGGGTGCGCTGGCGACGACCCTTATCTTCCATGTTTTGGCAGAAGCCGGCCACATCCTCCTACCGATATCCCGCGGCGTAGCACAGCAGCAGCGGCGATCTCTCCTTCCAAATTTTCACTGCTTACGGGGATTTTCGCGGGTTTCGCCGCAGCGCAAAAGCCTTCCCCTTTGGCATTTCAAGCACTAGGTTCTGGCCAACCTAATCAACCCCTTGCCAGTGATTTCCCCTGACATGACCATCAAAAACGACGTTGTCGAAGCCATCGGCAACACCCCGCTGATCAAGCTCAAGCGCGCTTCCGAACTGACCGGCTGCACCATCCTGGGCAAGGCCGAATTCATGAATCCCGGCCAGTCGGTGAAGGATCGCGCCGGCAAATGGATGATCCTCGAGGCCGAGAAGCGCGGCCAGCTCAAGCCCGGCGGTCTCGTCGTGGAATCGACCGCCGGCAATACCGGCATCGGTCTTGCGGTCGTGGCCAGCGCCCGCGGCTACCGCACGCTGATCGTGATCCCGGAGACGCAGAGCCAGGAGAAGAAGGATTTTCTGAAGCTGTGCGGCGCCGAGCTGCTGGAATCGCCGGCCCTGCCCTATTCCAATCCGAACAATTACCAGCATGTCGGCCGCCGTCTTGCCGACGAGCTGCGCAAGACGGAGCCGAACGGCGTGCTGTTCGCCGACCAGTGGAACAACCTCGACAATGCGAAGGCGCATTACGAGTCCACAGGTCCCGAGATCTGGGAGCAGACCGGCGGCAAGATCGACGGCTTCGTCTGCTCCGTCGGCAGCGGCGGCACGCTGGCCGGCACCAGCCGCTTCCTGAAAGAGAAGAGCAAGGACGTCAGGATCGCCTGCGCCGACCCGCACGGCGCCGGCATGTATGAATATTTCAGAACGGGCGATGCCAAGGCGACGCCGGGCGGCTCGATCACCGAGGGCATCGGCCTCAACCGGGCGACCGCAATCGTCGAGAGCGCAAAGGTCGATGACGCCTATCTCATTCCCGATGCGGAAGCAGTCACGGTGATCTACGAACTGCTCCAGCACGAAGGCCTGTGCCTCGGCGGCTCGACCGGCATCAACGTTGCCGGCGCGATGCGTCTCGCAAAACAGCTCGGGCCCGGCAAGACGATCGTCACCGTGCTTTGCGATTCCGGCAGCCGTTACCAGTCGAAGCTGTTCAATGCGGACTTCATGCGCGCCAAGAGCCTTCCTGTGCCTGAATGGCTGGAGAAGCGCAGCAACATCAAGCTGCCGTTCGTCTAGAACGTTCCGGAAGCCGGCCGTCTAGCTCCAGTTCGAGCGAGACGATCCCTGCGACACCCGCGCGAGGCGCTCGTTCGATAGCGAAGGCTTGTTCGCGCGTGTGCGCGGCGGGAGGGGAGCGCCGTAGGAGCCCTCGCTGTCGCCGCTCGGCCAGAACATGAGCGCGAGCATCAGCGCGAGGTTGACGAGCGCGCCGACCGCCGTTGCCTGGTGCTCCTCCCCGATCGCCCAGGCCGGAAACCGGCCCGCGACGACATGGTCGACGATCATGAGCGCGAACCAGGCAGGCACCACGCAGACCGGATCCCAGCCGATGTCGCGGATGCGCATCGATTGCAGCGTGAGGGTCGCAACTCCGAAGAACACGATCGCGGCGATCATCGCCCAGCTCTTGGTGAGGTCTTCGGGTCGGATCGCGCCGGGCGAGGTGTTGTTCAGCACGGCCATTGCGATTGCAAAGCAGATCGCCGTCATCACGATCGCAAGCGCGACCGTCGCGAGGAAGAAATGCAATCGCCCGAGCCGGGCGTTCAAGCCGAAGACGAAACCGAGCATTGGCGCACCCTTTTGGCGCCACATGCCCAGAGATAGCTTTCGGAGCCATGAACCGGCACGGTCGCGCAGCGCCGCATGGTTTCCGGAGGACTAAGGTGGCCGGCGCAATTCGAGGCTACGCCCCAACCGGCAGGGTCAGGCGCCCCCGCTGCCTTCGACAGCCGCGGCACAATAGTCGCGCCAGAACTGGCGATAGCCCGCTTCGACCTTGCGCGTGTAGATTTCGACATTGCCGGCGGGAGACGCTGCGATCCGGGCCGGCAAGTCGCTGCGCAACCTCGCCAGATACGCCGGCTGCGCCGCATATTTGCAGGCGATCGCGGCATAGCCCTCGTCGTCCTCGGCGACCCAGTCGTCGAGACCGACCGCAGCCACGATCGAACCACCGGCACGCGACGAGGCGCCGTTGCCAAGCTTGGCCACGACCGGAACGCCCGCATAGAGCGATTCCCAGGTGCTGACGCCGCCGTTTTGCGGGAATGTGTCGAGCGATATGTCGACGTTCGCAAACGCCCGCAGGTGCTCGGGGCGCGGCGACGAGCCCAGGCAGGTGACATTCTCCTCGGCAACGCCCTGTGCCACGAACCGCGCGACCAGATTGTCGCGCAACATGGGATCGTCAAGCAGAGTATGCTTGATGATGATCTTCGAACCCGTCACCTCGCGCATCACTTTCGACCACACCCCGATGGCCTCGTCTGAGATCTTGTAGATGCGGTTGAACACGCCGAAGGTGACATGGCCGTTGCGGAGCATGGGCGGCTCCGATGCAGGTAGATCCAAAATGGGATCGATCGTGATCAGGCACGGCAGGTCGTAGACCTTTTCAGCCAGCAGATGGCGCGCCGATTGCGGAATGAAGACCGGATCCGCGAGCACGTAGTCCATGGTCTGAAGGCCCGTGCCCGTGGCGTGACCAAACCCGGAGACTTGGATCGGGGCCGGCTTGCGGGCGAAGACATGGAGCCTGTTGCCGGTCGTGTGCCCGGATACGTCGATCAGGATATCGACCTTGTCGGCCTGGATGCGATCGGCCAACTCGTCATCCGACATCTGCCAGGCGTCGACCCAGACATCCGCCGAGGACCTAAATGCGGCGGTCATCTCATCTCTTACCGGCGAGCACGAATAGCAGACGATCTCAAACCTGGCGTGATCATGATGGCGCAGCACCGGCAACAGAGCGAACGCCGCCGAGTGATGCCAAAACTCGGCAGCAACATAGCCGACCACGATCCGCCTGTCGGGATCAAGCTGCCGGGGGGCAAGAGTCCTTCGCGGCAACTTCGAGCCGATCGCGTCCCACCACTGCTTTCGTGCGGCCTGCTGAACCGCGAAATCGGCCTCGGAGAGATAGTCGAGGAAGAAGATCTTCCGGCCGATCAAGGATGCATCCGGCACAATGGCCAGCGCCGCATCGAGAAGCTCGATCGCCGACGCGATCTCTCCCTGATTTGCAAAACAAGCGCTCAGCAGCGCCATCGCGATCGCTGAGCTTGGATATTCCTCCAGCAACATGGTGCAGGCTAAAATCGCTTGCGCCGTGTTTCCCATGGCGAGCGCGACTTGTGCCTTCCCCTGCAAGGCCACCTCGAGCTTGGGCGCAAGCGCAAGGGCCGCGTCGAAATCCGCCGCCGCCTGTTCCAACCTCGACGTCTCAAGATTGAGCCGTCCACGGTTCGCCAGGATTTTCGCCGAGCCTGGCCTGATCGCGAGCGCCGCCTCCAGCGCGCCTTTGGCCTCGTCGAAGTTTTTGAGCTCGATATTGACCAAACCTTTGCCGACGAGCGCCTCGACGTTTCGCGGCTGAAACAACAGTGCGCGCTCGAAGCTCTGTTTGGCGCGATCAAGCTGGCGCAGCGCGAGCTCTGCCAGGCCGCGATTGCAAAGCGCATCGGCATGATCGGGCTTCAGCCCGATCGCGCGATCGTACATTTCGATAGCCTGCTCGACACGGTTTAGATGCAACAAGGTATTTCCGAGATTGGCCAAGGCCATCGGTAAGCTGGGCTTCAACGCGATGGCTCTCTCCAGGGACGTACGCGCGTCCTCATATTCCCCAAGTGCGAAATGCGTGGCTCCCAAATCGGAAAAAGCCTGTGCCGAGCGTGGGTCGACCGTCACGGCATATTTGAGGGCCTGTTTCGCTGCCTCGAAGTGTCGGCTCGCGAACGCGCCCAAGCCAAGCAGGTGCAAGGCGCCGAAATGCTCCGGAAGTTCATTCAGGATCTGGCGGCAGAGCGCCTCGGTCTCCGCATACCGGCCCTGGCCATAGGCCGCATTCGCGGTCGAAATGATCGCGTCCGCCTGCTTCTTCAATTTCTTCTGCAATCGCGCGTTCTGGAACGCGCGCGCGCCGGCGCCGCTGCTCTGCAAGGATTCTCTCCGGAGGATGTCCGAGACGATTCTAGCTGATTCGCGGCCAGAGCCGCCGGTTTAGGCGGCCCGGCAATCCCCCGGAAGATGCCGGTGCCCAACCCGGGCCTCGCCTACGCAACGTCAGCGTTATCCGCGGCGGCGGCACAATAGTCGCGCCAGAACTTTCGGTAACCCGCCTCGAGCTCCCGCGTGTAGGTCTCGACATTTCCGGCGGGCGAAGCCGCGATCCGGGCGGGCAAATCCGCGCGCAATTTCGCCAGATAATCGGGCTGCGACGCAAACCTGCGAGCGATCTCGACATAACCATCGTCATCCTCGGCCACCCAGTCGCCGAGGCCGACGGCAGTCACGATAGAGGCGCCGGCACGCGAGGAGGCCCCGATGCCGAGCTTGGCCACGACGGGAACGCCCTTGTAGAGAGATTCCCAGGTGCTGATGCCGCCATTTTGCGGGAACGTGTCGAGGGACATATCGACCTGGGCGAAAGCCACCAGATGGTCGTCGCGCGAGGTGGTGCCGAGGCAGGTGATGTTCTCCTCGGTAACGCCCTGCGCCAGGAAGCGCGCGACCAGGCTAGCGCGCAGCAGGGGATCATCGAGCAGACCATGCTTGAGGACGATCTTCGATCCCGGCAGCTCCCGCATGATGCGCGACCACACACGGATCGCATCATCCGATATTTTGTAGATGCGGTTGAACACGCCGAAGGTGACGTAGCCGTTGCGGAGCATCGGCAGCTCCGAAGGCGCCAGATCCGAGACAGGCTCCATGGTGATCAGACACGGCAGATCGTAGATTTTCTCGGCAAACAGATTCCGAACCGACGGCGGAATGAAAATGGGATCCGCGAGCACGTAGTCCATAATCGGCATGCCTGTGCCCGTCGCGTGTCCGAAGCCAGTGGCCTGGATCGGGGCCGGCTTACGCGCAAAACACTGCAGCCTGTTACCGGTCGTGTGGCCCGAAACGTCGATCAGGATGTCGACATTGTCGGCTTGGATACGATCGGCGAGTTCGTCGTCCGAAAGCCCCCAGGCATCGACCCAGACGTCGGCCAATGATTTGAACATGGCGGTGTACTCGTCCGCGCCCGGCCATGAGTAGTAGCAGATGATTTCAAATTTAGTGTGATCATGATGGCGCAGCACTGGCAGCAGCGTGAGCCCCGCGGAGTGCTGCCGGAATTCGGCAGCGACATAGCCGACCACGATCCGCTTTTCCGGGTCCAGCGGCCGCTTCGGCAACTCCCTTCGCGGCTGCTTGGAGCCGATCTGGTCCCACCAGGATTTTCGCACCGCCTGCTGGACCACGAAATCGGCCTCGGCGCGGTAGTCCTCCAGGAAGATCTTTCCTCTGATCGCATCCCCATAGTCCGGCCGGACTGCCAGCGCGCGATCGAGATACTCGATCGCTGCGTCCATGTCCCCCTGGTTCGAATAAGAGAAGCCCATCAGCGCCAGCCCCACCTCGGAGCGCGGATTTTGCTCGATCAGGGCCGTTGCGGCTGCCATCGCCTGCGCGGTCTTTCCAATGACGAGGCAGGCCTGGGCCTTGCCGCGTAGCGCCAGCTCGAGCTTGGGCGAGATCGCAAGCGCCGCCTCGAAATCCGCAAGCGCGGGCTCCAGGCGCTGCAACTCGTAACTGAGCCGCCCGCGTTGGGCCACGATCCTCGGCGAGCCGGGCTTGATCGCCAGCGCCATGGCAAATTTGGCGGCCGCCTCGTCGTGGTGCCGCAGCTCCATGCTGACCATGCCGCTGCCGACGATAGCCTCGGCGTGACGGGGCTGAAACAGCAGGGCGCGGTCGAAGCTTTCCTTGGCGCGCATGATCTGTCCAAGCACAATCTCGACCATACCGCGATTGCAGAACGCGTCGGCATAATCCGGCTTGATCTTGATGGCGCGCTCATGCAGCTCGAGCGCCTGTTCGTACTGCCCCAGATGCATCAGCGTGTTGCCGAGGTTGGTCAGCGCGACCGCAAAATTCGGCTTTAGCGCGATGGCCCTCTCCTGGCACCGCCGCGCCTCCTCGTAATTGCCGAGATCGAAATGCACGGTCGCGAGGTTGTTATGGGCATCGTGCAGGCGCGGATCGAGCACAATCACGCGCTTGAGCAGCTGTTGCGCCTCCTCCAGGCGCCGGCCGTCATGCGCGCACATGCCGAGCAGGTGCAGAGCGTCGACATGATCGGGCAGCGCTTTAAGGATCTCCCGGCAGAGTGCTTCAGTCTCAGCATATCGGCCCTGGCCATAGGCGGTAGCCGCGGCGGAGAGGACGGCGTCCGCCTGCTTCATCAATTTCTTCTGCAATCGCGCGTTCTGGAATGCGCGCGCGCCGCCGCTGCTCTGCAAGGTGTCTCTCCGGAAGATGGCCCGGGGCAGAGTCTAACTGATTCGCAAGCCCGACCTGCCGGTCAGCTGGCACGGTGACACCCCCGGGATTTCCCGGGGCTCAGCGGCCCGGCGCTGCCGGTCCCCTACGCAACCTCGCTGCCTTCGACAGCCGCGGCACAGTAGTCGCGCCAGAACTGGCGATAGCCCGCTTCGACCTCGCGCGTGTAGATTTCGACATTGCCGGCGGGGGACGCTGCGATTCGGGCCGGCAAGCCGCTGCGCAACCTCGCCAGATACGCCGGCTGCGCCGCATATTTGCAGGCGATCGCGGCATAGCCCTCGTCGTCCTGCGCGATCCAGTCGTCGAGACCGACCGCAGCCACGATCGAACCACCGGCACGCGACGAGGCGCCGTTGCCGAGCTTGGCCACGACCGGAACGCCGGCATAGAGCGATTCCCAGGTGCTGACGCCGCCATTTTGCGGGAACGTGTCGAGCGATATGTCGACGTTCGCAAAGGCCCGCAGGTGCTCGGGGCGCGGCGACGAGCCCAGGCAGGTGACATTCTCCTCGGCAACGCCCTGTGCCACGAACCGCGCGACCAAATTGTCGCGCAACATGGGATCGTCAAGCAGGGTATGTTTGACGATGATCTTCGAACCGGTCACTTCGCGCATCAATTTCGACCACACCCGGATGGCCTCGTCCGAGATCTTGTAGATGCGGTTGAACACGCCGAAGGTGACATGGCCGTTGCGGAGCATGGGCGGCTCCGATGCAGGTAGATCCAAAATGGGATCGATCGTGATCAGGCACGGCAGGTCGTAGACCTTTTCAGCCAGCAGATGGCGCGCCGATTGCGGAATGAAGACGGGATCCGCGAGCACGTAGTCCATGGTCTGAAGGCCCGTGCCCGTGGCGTGACCAAACCCCGAGACCTGGATCGGGGCCGGCTTGCGGGCGAAGACATGGAGCCTGTTGCCGGTCGTGTGCCCGGATACGTCGATCAGGATATCGACCTTGTCGGCCTGAATGCGATCGGCCAGTTCGTCGTCCGACATCTGCCAGGCGTCGACCCAGACGTCCGCCGAGGACCTGAATGCGGCGGTCATCTCATCTCTTACCGGCGAGCACGAATAGCAGACGATCTCGAACCTGGCATGATCATGATGGCGCAGCACCGGCAACAGAGCGAACGCTGCCGAGTGGTTCCTCAATTCGGAAGCGACATATCCGATCAAAATCCGCTTGTCCGGATCAAGCGTGCGGGGCGCCAACGCCCTTTGCGCCAATTTGGCGCCGATCGCGTCCCACCATTGTTTTCGCGCAGCCTGCTGAACCGAAAAATCGGCCTCCGGGAGATAGTCCAGGAAGAATATCTTGCGCCCGATCAAGTCCGCATAATCAGGCGCCATTGCCAGCCCGGCGTCGAGATGTTCGAGCGCCGTCGCGATGTCTCCCTGGCTCGCATAGCAGGAAGCCAGGAGCGCAATTCCGATGTCGGACCGCGGATTTTCCTCCAGCAAGGTCTCGACGGCCGCAATCGCCTCGGCCGTGTTGCCCTTGACAAGGTTGACTTGCGCCTTTCCCTGCAAGGCCACTTCGAGCCTCGGCGAAAGCGCCAGCGCCGCATCAAAGTCCGCGAGCGCCTGCTCCAGCCGCAACAGATCGAGATTGAGCCGTCCGCGCTGCGCCAGAATCTTCGGCGAATCCGGCTTGATCGCGAGCCCTGCCGCGATCGCCGCGGCCGCCTCTTCGTAGTGCCGGAGCTCGATGCATACCATGCCCCTGCCTGCGATCGCTTCCGCGTGACGCGGTTGAAACGCGAGGGCGCGATCGAAACTCTCCTTGGCGCGCTGGGACTGGCCTTCGATCAGCTCCGCCATGCCCCGATTGCAAAATGCATCGGCATAGTCCGGCTTCAGCCTGATAGCGCGATCGTGCAGCTCGATAGCCTGCTCGGCGAGGCCCATGTGCAGCAGCGTATTGCCGAGATTGGTCAAGGCGATCGGAGAATTCGGCTTCAGCGCAACGGCCTTCTCCTGGCATGCGCGAGCCTCCTGAAACTTCTGGAGGGTGAAATACACCGCCCCGAGATTACCATGGGCATCGGGCGAACGCGGATCGAGCACGGTCGCGCGCTCGAGCAGTTGTTGCGCCTCATCGAGCCGCCCGCCATCATACGCGCGCAGACCGAGCAAGTGCGCGGCGTCGAAATGATCCGGAACCTCCGTCAAAATCCGGCGGCAGAGTGTCTCGACCTCCGCGTATCTGCCTTGGCCGAGTGCCTGAACCGCGGCGGACATGAGTGCGTCCGCCTGCTTCTTCAATTTCTTTTGCAATCGCGCGTTCTGGAATGCGCGCGCGCCGGCGCTGCTCTGCAAAGTCTCTCTCCGGAGGATGGCCCGAAAAGAGCTTGGCCGATTCGCATGGTGCCAAGCTGGCGGGCCGGTTAGACCCGCGACGCCACCGGATTGCAGGTGCTCAGCGCAGGATCTGGCTCAGGAACAGTTTTGTTCGGGCGTGCTGTGGGGCCGCGAAGAACTCGTTGGGCGTGTTGGCTTCGATGATCTGGCCCGCGTCCATGAACACCACGCGGTTGGCGACCTCGCGGGCAAAGCCCATCTCGTGGGTGACCACCAGCATGGTCATGCCCTCCTCGGCAAGGTCGACCATGGTGTCCAGCACCTCCTTGACCATTTCGGGGTCGAGCGCCGAGGTCGGCTCGTCGAACAGCATCACCTTCGGGTTCATCGTCAGCGCGCGGGCGATCGCGACGCGCTGCTGCTGACCGCCGGACATCTGTCCCGGAAACTTGTTGGCCTGGTGCGGGATCTTGACCCGCTCCAGAAACTTCATCGCCGCAGCCTCGGCGTCCTTCTTGGGGATGTTGCGCACCCAGATCGGCGCCAGCGTGCAATTGTCCAGCACGGACAGGTGCGGAAACAGGTTGAAGCTCTGGAACACCATGCCGACTTCGCGCCGCACCGCATCGACGTGCTTGAGGTTCGGCCCGAGCTCGATGCCGTCAACGACGATCTCGCCTTCCTGAAACTCCTCGAGCGCGTTGATACAGCGGATCAGCGTCGACTTGCCCGAGCCGGAGGGGCCGCAGATCACGATGCGCTCGCCCTTCTCGACCGTAAGGTCGATGTCGCGCAGCACGTGAAACTCGCCGTACCATTTGTTCAGGCCGGAAATCTTGACGATGGGGTCGGACATGGTGACCTCGATCAGTTGCGGCGGTGAGCGTTGAGGCGGTGCTCAACGAAGAGCGAGTAGCGTGACATTCCAAAGCAGAAGATGAAGTAGATGATCCCGGCGAAGGCGAACCCTGTGAAAGCGGTCGATGGCGACGACCATTTCGGATCCGAGAACGACGCCCGCAGCGAGCCGAGGAGATCGAACAGCGCCACGATCGAGACCAGCGAAGTGTCCTTGAACAGCGAGATGAAGCTGTTGACGAGGTTCGGAATGACGTGGCGTAGCGCCTGCGGCAGCACGATCAGCGAGGTCGTCTTCCACCAGGACAGCCCCAATGCCGCGGCCGCCTCGCCCTGCCCGCGCGGGATCGCAGCCAGCCCGCCGCGGACGTTCTCGGCCTGATAGGCGCCCGTGAACAGAGAGATTCCAATCAGCGCACGCACGAGACCATCGACCGTGAAATTGCCCGGCAGAAACAGCGGCAGCATGTAGGTGGCAAAGAACAGCACGGTGATCAGCGGCACGCCGCGCCAGAACTCGATGAAGGCGATCGAGAAGATCCGGATCAGCGGAATGGTCGAGCGGCGGCCAAGCGCCAGCGCAATGCCGATCGGCAGCGAGGTGACGATGCCGGTGACGGAGACCACCAGCGTCACCAGAAGTCCGCCCCACAGGTTCGTCTGCACGATCGGCAGTCCGCCGTGATCGAGCCCCATCAGCTTGATCACGATTGCGATGGCGGCGAAGGTGACGATGCTGGATGTGAGGGCCCGCCCCCCGGTGCGGAGGCCGCCGCCGAGAACGAAGGCGATCAGTGAGACGATCGCGGCAGTGATGGCGAAATCGGCCCAGACCGACTGGCCTGTCCCCTGCAACTGGTCACGCAGCCAGGTCAGCGGAAAGATCAGCCAGTAGATCGCGGTACCCACGAGCACGATGACATTGCCGACGACCCACAACAGCGGTGCGGCAGAGGAGGTCTTGCCGAGACCGAGCAGAGCCTGCCCAGCGCCGATGATGCTGTCGTCGAACAATTGCAGCAGGTCAGCGGTCCAGCTCAGGCCAAATCCCTTGATGCCGCCGCCATGCAGCAGAAAGAATGCGACCACCGGAAACGCAAGGAAGAACAGGCCAGCGTTCAATCCTTTCGACGGCAGTCGCGGAATGAGCAACGGCACCAACAGGACTACTGACAACACGAGCGTGAGGTTGACCCGCCAGCGTTCGGCTTCGGGGTAGAAGCCGTAGATCAGTTGCGGCAGCTTGGCCTGGATGTAGGGCCAGCAGGCGCCGACCGTAAAGCCGGCGTTCTCGGCGAGGCAGGCCGTGCGATCCTTGCCGGTCCAGACTGCATCGACCATCAGGAATTTGACGGAAGGAATGATGGTGAACCAGAGCAGCAAGGCGCCGACGATCGTGAGCAGGATGTTGGTCGGCGAGTTGAACAGGCGCGTCCGCACCAGGCCGACGAAGCCCGTGGTCTTCACCGGCGCGGGACGCTCATCCAGAAGATCCCGGCGAACGAAACTGGACGAGGTGATATCGCTCATGCGCCGAGACTCCGGCTGACGCGCCAACCGTAGACGCTCATGACGGCGCTGGTGATCAGCGAGATCAGGAGATACACGCCCATCGTCATGGCGATGATCTCGATGGCCTGCCCGGTCTGGCTCAGCGACGTGCCGGCGAACACGGAGACGAGGTCGGGATAGCCGATCGCGACGGCCAGCGACGAATTCTTGGTGAGATTGAGGTACTGGTTGGTCAGCGGCGGAACGATGACGCGCATCGCCTGCGGCACGACGACCAAGCGCAGCGTGGTGCCGCGGCTCAGGCCCAGCGACGATCCCGCCTCCATCTGTCCGCTGTGGACGGAGAGGATGCCCGCGCGCACGATCTCGGCAATGAAGGCGGCCGTATAGGTCGACAAGGCCAACGTGAGCGCCACGAACTCCGGGATGATCCGCGAGCCACCGGCGAAATTGAAACCCTTGAGCTGCGGCAGCTCGAAGCTGAAGGGCAGACCCGCTACCAGCATGGTGACGAGCGGCAGTCCGAACAGCAGGCCCAGCAGATAGGGCCAGATCCGGATCACCTGACCCCGCTCGAACAGCGCCCGGCGCGCATGGATGCGCAACGCCACCGAAGCCACAATGCCGAGGGCCAGCACCGCCAGAAACGCCTCGAAGCCGCTCTCGCCGATCGGGCGGGGAATGACGAGACCGCGATTGCTGACGAAAGCTATGCCGAGCAGCGAAATGCTCTGTCGTGGATTGGGCAAGGCCGCGAGCACCGCCAGGTACCAGAACAGGATCTGGAATAGCAGCGGCAAGTTGCGGATGATCTCGACATAAATTTCGCCAATGCGCGCGAGCAGCCAGTTGGGCGACAGCCGGCACAGCGCGACGATGAAGCCGATCAAGGTGGCGAACACAACGCCCACCACCGAGACCACGAGCGTGTTGAGGAGCCCGACCAGGAATACGCGCAGGAACGTGTCCGAGCCGGTATACGAGATCAGCGTCTGATTGACGTCGAAACCGGCGTTGTTCGCGAGGAAGCCGAAGCCGGCGGCAATATGCTGGTTCTCGAGGTTGGCGCGGGCGTTGGAGACGATTTCATAGGCAATCCAGCCCAGGATCGCAGCGAAGGCAAACTGGACGGCGATGCCGTTCCAGCCTGTCTTGCCCCCCAGCACCCGCCTGATCTTCAGCGCGATCTGGGGCGGGGGTTTGCGAGCCTCGATGCTCATCGCCGCGAGCGCGGGTCAGGCCGGATCAGCGGATCGGCGGGGCGTATTGGAGACCGCCCTTGTTCCAGAGATTGTTGAGACCCCGATTGATACCGAGCGGCGAGCCTGCGCCGACATTGCGGTCGAACACTTCGCCGTAATTGCCGACGGCCTTCACGATGCGCACCACCCAATCCTTGCTTATGCCGAGCTGTTCACCGAAATTGCCATCGGTACCCAGAACGCGCTTCAGTTCAGGATTTTCCCCTTTCGCCTTTTCGTCGACGTTTTTCGCGGTCACGCCGAGCTCTTCGGCGGTGATCATGGCAAACAGCGTCCATTTCACGATGTCGAACCATTGGTCGTCGCCGTGGCGCACCATCGGACCGAGCGGCTCCTTCGAGATGATTTCCGGGAGCACCATGTGATCGCCGGGATTGGCAAGCTTCAGGCGGTTGGCGTACAGGCCCGACTGGTCGGTGGTGAAGACGTCGCAGCGCCCGGCCTCGTAGGCCTTGACCGTTTCGTCGTTGGTGCCGAACGCGATCACCTCGTACTTCATGTTGTTGGCCTTGAAGTAGTCGGCGAGATTCTGCTCGGTCGTGGTGCCGGTCTGGACGCAGACCGACGCGCTGTTGAGCTCGAGCGCCGAGTTCACCTTGAGCGACTTCTTCACCATGAAGCCCTGCCCGTCATAATAGGTCACGCCGGTGAAGTTGGCGCCGAGCGAGGTGTCGCGCGAGATGGTCCAGGTGGTGTTGCGCGACAGCACGTCGACTTCGCCGGATTGCAGCGCCGTGAAACGGTCCTTGGCGGAGAGCGGCACGTATTTGACCTTGGTCGGATCGTTGAAGATCGCCCCGGCGATCGCGCGGCAGACGTCGACATCAAGCCCGGTCCAGTTGCCCTTGTCGTCCGGCGAGGAGAAGCCGGGCAGGCCCTGGCTGACACCGCAGGACAGCATGCCGCGGTCCTTGACGGTCTTGAGCGTTTGCGCATCGGCGGCTTGGGCAGTCAGGCCGGCGGCGAGAGCGAGAGCCAGGGTTACGCGTTTCATGGGCTTTGGGCCTTTCAAAGTCGTCTCAAGGTCAGGAACGTTGTCTTTGCGATCGCCTCTGCCAGGGCTAGCCGTCTCAAGACCAGCCCTGCAAGAGTCATGCTGGAAATCCTTGCCGATCACCCGCCGATCCCGGGAGGCCCTGCCTTAATCCCCGCCGACAGGCGCCCGCCGTTACGGCTGTGGCGCTTGGTCCGGTCAGGCGATGGATCGAAGGTCGCGGCAGGCCCCTCAACATGCGGCGACTGAATAGCACCTGCGATAACAGAACGACTGGCCTGCCGGGTCAAGGGGTTGACGGGACTCTTCTGTGTTCTGTTATTAACGACAGCGGCCTTTCGGCCAGCCCGCGGGCGCAGCGTGCCTGGTGGAAACGCGCTTTTGAAAGCAGACGCATGGATTCCTCACCCCCCTCCGAACAGCACGCCGAGACCCGGCTGGTCACCTCCGGCCGCGACACCAAGGCGCAGAAGGGGTTTGTCAATCCTCCGGTGTTCCACGGCTCGACCGTGCTCTATCCGACCGCCGAGGACCTGCACGCCCATCGCGGCGAGTTCACCTATGGCCGCCATGGTTCCCCCACCACCAAGGCGTTCCAGGAGACGCTGATGACGCTAGAGGGGCCGCAATGCGCCGGCGTCGGCATCGTGCCGTCGGGTTTGTCGGCGATCTCGACCACCCTGCTCTCGGTGCTGAAGGCCGGCGACCACATCCTGGTCTGCGATAACGTCTATCGGCCCTCGCGCAATTTCTGCAACGGCATGCTCACCCGCTACGGCGTCGAGACCACCTATTTCGATCCGATGATCGGCGCCGGCATCGACAAGCTGTTCAGGCCCAACACAAGCGCTGTGCTGGTCGAGGCGCCAGGCTCGCAGTCGTTCGAGATGCCAGACATCCGCGCCATCGCCGAGGTCGCGCATGCCCGCGGCGCGATCGTCATCGACGACAACACCTGGGCGACGCCGCTCTATCACCGCTCGCTCGAACAGGGCGTCGACATCAGCATGCAGGCCGCCACCAAATATATCGGCGGTCATTCCGACATCATGTTCGGCACCATCTCGGCCAATGCCAGGGCATGGCCGCAGATCGCCGAAGGCATCCGCCTGCTCGGCGTCTGTGCCGGTCCCGATGACGTCTTCCTGGCACTGCGCGGCCTGCGTACGCTGTCGGTGCGGCTGGCGCAGCATCATCGCTCCGGGCTCGACATGGCGCGCTGGCTTGCGAGCCGTCCCGAGGTCGCGCGCGTGCTGCATCCGGGGCTCGAGACCGATCCGGGTCATGCGATCTGGAAGCGCGACTTCACCGGCGCTTCGGGCCTGTTCAGCATCGTCTTGAAGCCGGCGCCGCAGAAGGCGGTCGACACCATGCTCGATACGCTCAAACTGTTCGGCATGGGCTTTTCCTGGGGCGGCTTCGAGAGCTTGGCGATTCCCTTCGATTGCGACGCCTATCGCACCGCCACGACATGGTCGCCGGGCGGCCCGACGCTGCGTCTGCATATCGGGCTCGAAAGCGTCGACGACCTCAAGGCCGACCTCGATCGCGGCTTCGCTGCCCTCAAGGCAGCAATGTGAGCCTGCTCACAAGGCATCACGCCGTGGGAACGTGCAGAAGCCGCAAACGTTAACGCCGACGCGCCAACGAATGGTTTGAACCTCAAGCATTTGGCGCTAGCCTCACCAATCGACTCCAATCCGGACACGGAGCATGGGAACGTTGGTACTGCTCGATCTGATGGGCGGCGTGGCGCTGTTGCTGTGGGGCCTGCACATGGTCCACAGCGGGATTCTGCGCGCCTTTGGCCCGGACTTGCGACGGCTCCTCGGCAAGGCGCTTGGTAACCGCTTCAACGCGTTCGCCGCCGGTCTCGGCCTTACTGCCCTGCTCCAGAGCAGCACCGCGACCGCGCTGCTCACGAGTTCGTTCGCAGCCGAGGGCTTGCTCAGCCTGGTCACCGCGCTCGCCATCATGCTCGGCGCCAATGTCGGCACGACGTTGATCGTGCAGGTGCTGTCGTTCAACATCGCCGCCGTCGCGCCGGTCCTGTTCGTGCTCGGACTGGTCGCCTTCCGCGTGGGTCCACGCTCACGGATCAAGGACGTTGGCCGTGTCTTGATCGGCCTCGGGCTGATGCTGCTGTCGCTGCACATCCTGCTCGACACGCTGGCGCCGGCCGAGAACGCGCCGGGCGTCCGCATCGTGATGTCCTCCATCACGGGCGATCCCGTTCTGTGCATCGTGATCGCGGCGCTCGTCACCTGGGCGGTGCATTCGAGCGTCGCCAGCGTGCTGCTGATCATGTCGCTCGCCTATTCGCAGTTCATCTCGCCTTACGCGGCGCTCGCACTGGTGCTTGGCGCCAATCTCGGCAGCGCCATCAATCCCGTATTCGAAGGCGCCAAGCGTGACGATCCCGCCAGTTATCGCCTGCCGGTGGGCAATCTCGTCAACCGCGTGATCGGGATCGCCTTGGTCCTGCCCTTCCTGGGCCCGATCGCCGAGCACATGCACGCCTGGCAGCCCGATCTCGCCAGGATGACGGCGGCGTTTCATATCGCCTTCAACGTCGGCACGGCCATCATCTTCATCGGCCTGCTCGATACCGTGTCGCGCCTGTTGACCCGGCTCCTGCCCGATCGTGTTCAGGAGGCCGATCCGGCCCGGCCGCGCTATCTCGACGAAACCGCGCTGGAGTCGCCGTCGCTGGCGCTGGCCGATGCCGGCCGCGAAACCCTGCGCATGGGCGATCTCGTCGAGATCATGCTGCGCAAGGTGATGGCGGCGATGATGAGCGGCGACCGTGCGCTGGTCGACCAGGTCTCGAAGATGGACAACATCGTCGACGGCCTCGACGAAGCCATCAAGCTCTACGTGACTAAACTCATGCGCGGCAGCCTCGACGAGAGCGAGGGCCGGCGCGCGATGGAGATCATCTCCTTCGCCATCAATCTGGAACATATCGGCGATATCATCGACAAGAGCCTGAGCGAGCTCGCGACCAAGAAGATCAAGCGTCGCTTCCAGTTCTCGCCCGAGGGCGCCGAGGAGCTCGCCGCCTTCCACAAGCGCACGATGGATTCGCTGCGCATCGCCTTCGGCGTCTTCATGTCGGGCGACGCCAACGAGGCGCGCAAGCTGCTGGTGGAGAAGACTGCGCTGCGCAATACCGAGCTTGCCGCCGTCGAGCGCCACCTCGACCGCCTGCGCGAGGGCCGCCCCGAGACAATCGAAACCACGTCGCTGCATCTCGACGTGCTGCGGGACCTGCGCCGCATCCACTCGCATATCTGCTCGGTCGCCTATCCCGTGCTCGACGCGGCCGGGGAGCCCCATCGCAGGCACGAAGCGGAGACCGCCGCCCTGCCCGCGCCGGGCGCGGCGTCCGCGTTGCCGCGCTAGCCTGGATCAGCGCTCCAGCGTCTTTGACGCGCGGCCGCGGTTCTTCACAATCAACATGATGTTACGGATATAGATGATGGTCGCGAGCGCCTGGCCGAGGATGATGACAGGCTCGCGCTTGACGACGCCATAGACCAGCGTCATCAGCCCGCCGCCCATCGAGCAGAACCAGAACGCCATCGGCACCACGCTGTTGCCGGCGCGCTCGCTCGCGATCCACTGCACCAGGAAGCGTGCCGTGAAGAACAGCTGCGCGACGAGGCCGAACGCGAGCCAGAAGTCGAACTTGGCCACGAAGACATCGTAGAAATAATTGCTCAGCGCCTGACCGTATTGGATGATCATGCCGTCACCTCAGTCACATCCGGCGTCGGCTTCTTGCGGCGGATCAGCCACCAGACGCCCACGAGATCCATGATCCCGATCCACAGCCGGTCGAAGAAACCGTAGTTTGACACGCCGGAGCGGCGCGGACGGTCGATCACGTCGACATAGGCGATCTCGTAACCCTCGCGGCGCACCAGCGCCGGCAGGAAGCGGTGCAGCCCGTCGAAATAGGGCATCATCAGGAACACCTCGCGCCGGAACGCCTTCAGGCCGCAGCCGGTGTCGCGCGTACCGTCCTTCAGGATCGCGTTGCGGACGCCGTTGGCGACACGTGACTGGAATTTCTTGAAGCCGGTATCCTTGCGGCCGACGCGTTGTCCAGCCGCAAGTCCGACCTTGCTTCCGTTCTCGACAGCCGAAATCAGGTCCGGCAGGAAGGCCGGATTGTTCTGGCCGTCGCCGTCGAGCGTCGCCACGATCGCGCCGCGTGCCGCACGCACCCCGCTGCGCACGGCCGCGGATTGGCCGCCTGATCTGGCATGGCGCAGCTGGCGCAGATTGTCCCGCTGCTTCATGACCGCGCCAAGCCGTTCGCCGGTCGCGTCCGTCGAACCGTCATTGACGTAGATGATCTCATAGGCCCAGCGGCCGTCGAGCGCCGCGCCGATCTCCTCGATCAGCGGCACGATGTTGTCGGCTTCGTTGCGCACGGGAACGACGATGGAAACCGAGGGCTGGAAAACCGAAGGCTGGGACGACAAATCGAAGCTCGTGGTTGGAATTGGCTTGGCTCGGGAACCGGCGGTCCCGGCAGGCAGCCGCTTTTATGGGGCGGATGCCCCGTGGGCAACCCTTTTGAGGCGGCCTGAGACTGCCCCCGCAAGAGGCACAATGGTCCCGTCGGCACGGATGGCAAAGCCGAGCCTGCGGGCCGCGAACCAGTAGCGCACCGCCATCGCGCCGACCATGCCGACCAGGGCGCCGGCCACCACGTCACTCGGGTGGTGCGCAAGCAGCACCAGTCGCGTCAGCAGGATCACGATCGCGTAAGTGAACATGAACACGCGCAGGCGCGGCCACAGCGCCGAGACCGCAAACGCCAGGGCGAACGCCGTCACTGCATGCCCCGACGGCAAGCTGGCATAGGCCCCGGTCCCCTCGAACGGGATGAAGTTGAAGGGATTGGCCTTGCCGCCGACAAACGGACGTCCGCGGCCGATGAGATATTTCAGGATCTCGGCGACGAATATCGGCACGGCAACAGACAGAAACACGAACTGCAGCCGCGTGCCGAGGCCGAGCAGCAATGCGCGGCTTGTGCCGTGCAATCCCGCCGCAACCAGCACCAGCACCACCAGCACACCCCCGAGCACCGAGAGCACATACTCGTCCTTGCCGAAATCGGTGAGGATGCGGATCGGCCACAGGCCTGGCGTGCCACGCGGCGGCATCAGCTGGATCTCGGTCAGGTCGAACACGACCATCAGCGCGATGACCAGGGCTGCACCTGCAGCACTCAGCCAAAGCGAATGCCGCGCCAGCTTTCGCGCGGCCTCGGCGCGGCGCGAATGCGAGGGCGTGCGCACGAGCTGTGCCAGGGCGCGCCCCGAGAGCGTGAGCAATTGTGCGGGATAGCTCGCGCGCGGCGAGATGTCGGTTGGTGCCGACATCCTACTCGGTGCCTTCCGAGCGGAAGATCGAGATCGAGATCGCGCGCCCTTGCGAGAAATTGTAGCCGTCGATGCGGGTGCCAACCTTGTAGCGCAGCCCGATCGCCTCGGCGCGCTGCACGAAGCCGCGCTCCGAACGCTGCTCGATCAGCGCGAAACGGCAGCTCCCCTGCCGCAGGAAATCCGCCGCACCCGAACCGTCGGTGAGCAGCGTCTGCGTACCCGTCAGAAAGACCAGGCTCGGCTCGTGATAGCCGGCCGCGGCCGCCTTCGGGCCCACGCAGGTGACGTTGCGAAGGGCGCGTGCGATCTCGATGCTCGGAAACAGCGGCGTCAGCGACGGCAGCACGATGCCGTAGACCGTTAGCGCGAGCATCAGGGCTGCGACCAGCGCGTTGAGCAGCGAGCGCTCGGCGTGATTGTTGTCGTGAAGCCACCAGGCGAACAGGCCAAAGATCAGCGAGGCCGCGATGAACGGCCATGCCACGAAAGCAGGCTGCCGCGTCAGCATCACCGCGCCGACGACCGCGATGATCGAGCCGCCCACGGGGATTGCGAACCACCATGCCGAGCCGCGCATCAGCCAGGACCACGACAGCACCCGCCGCTCGAGCGCGCCCGCGGTGAGGATCGCGATCGCAGGATACAGCGGCAGCACGTAATGGGGCAGCTTGGTCAGCACCACCTCGAACACGATCCAGGACGGGACCAGCCAGGCCAGCAGGAATTGCGCGCCGGGCTCGCGCCGCGCGCGCCAGACCGCGGGCGCGGCCATCGCCGCGAGCGGCGCGCCGGGCCAGAACGTGATCCAGAACAGCACCAGATACAGTCCGGGCGGCGCGCCGTGGGATTCCTGCGCGCCCAACTTGCTCAACATGTCGCCGCCGACGGAATCGGCGAAGAAGGCATCGCCCGCGCGCCAGAAGATCGCGACGAACCAGGGCAGCACCAGCACCAGCATCCACATCAGGCCCCAGAGCGGGCGCAGCTTCCACAGCCAGGAGGCATCGCGGTCCTGGATCGCGAGCGCGATGATGGTCAGGCCTGCGAACATCAGGATCAGCGGGCCCTTGATCAGGATGCCGACAGCGAGAGCCGTCCAGAAGATCGCGGGCCAGCTCCAGGGCGGATGGGTCTCGTCCTCGGCGCGCTGCCACGACAGATACGCCCGTGCCATCGCGCCCATCGCGGCGACCACGCAGAACAGCAGCATGGCGTCGGTCTTCGCAAGCCGCGCCTCGACGCCGAGCAGCACGGAGGCGCACATCAGAAGTGCTGCAAGCACCGCGGCGCGCCGCGTGACGAAGCCGAGCGCCGTCCAATAGGTCATGAGCACGGCGCCTATCGCGCCGATCAGCGAGGGAAGCCGATAGACCCAGATGCGCAATTCGGCCCGCGGCAGACCGAGCGCCGATGCCGTCTCGACCGCGGCCGATTGCAGCCAGTAGATGCCGACGGGCTTCTTGTAGCGGACGTCTTCCTGGAAGCGGATGTCGACATAATCGCCGCTCTCGACCATCTGCTTGGTGGCCTGCGCAAAGCGCGCCTCGTCGCGATCAACCGGCGGAATCGTAAAGAAGCCCGGCAGGAATAGCAGCAGCGCGCACAGCAGCAGGAAGGCGACCGCGCGGACGTGGCTGGCCGTGGCGATGTCGAACATGGACACGAGCCGGCTGCCCGGATTCACCGGGGATTTCGGCTCGCGGGGAGCTCCAAAACGGGGTGTTGGATAGGTCTCGGCCATCGGTTCCGCTTACGCTGAAACCGCCATCGCCACAACCGCTTGAGGCAGGGTCACTGAATTCGAATGACAACTGTGTCCGCGGCGCCCGTGGCATCGATGACGGTCAGCCGCGCAAAGCCCGGACCGGGCGGATCGATCAGCCGCTGGCGCCGTCCGTCGATCTCGCCCTGCGCCGTTCCGTTAACCATGACGGTCATGGGCAGAACGCCGCCGGCGACCTTGACCGGCATGGCTGCGCCGCCCTCGCCACCTGAGCGATCGACGTCGATCCGCGAGCCGTTCAGCGGAAACTGGATGTGCAGGGCCTGCTCGCCCCCGGTCCGCACCAGATCCCCGACCGGGCGGAACCGCCTCAAGGGCAATGGCAGCTTGGCGTTGCTGGCCACGAGAGTTCCTTTCGGCGGCTTCGGCAACGGCAGGAGCGTCTTGCCGGTGCGGGCGAAGGCGTCGAACAGGATCGGCGCGGCGGCAACCCGACCGATCAGGCCCGGAACCGGCGCGCCATCGGGCCGGCCAACCCAGACCCCGATGGTCATGCGCCCGTCGAAGCCCATCGACCAGGCATCGCGGTAGCCGTAGGAGGTGCCGGTCTTGAAAGCGATGCGGTTATGAGCCGCGTTCTCCGGCGGCGGGGTACCGAGCAGCACATTGCCCACTTGCCAGGCCGCGACCTGATCGAGCAGCCGCAGCGGCTCGCGCTCGTCCCCGTCGCTCATGATCTCGCGCAGCGGCTTGGTGGTGCCGAGCCGGGCGAAGCCCGCATAGAGCTGGGCGAGGTCCTGCAGCGTCACGCCGACGCCGCCAAGGCCCATGGCAAGTCCCGGCGCCTCGTCTTTGGGCAGAACCAGATTGCCACCGGCCTGACGCAGCCGCGAGGCCAGCCGGCTCGCGCCGACGCGGTCGAGCAGCACGATCGCGGGCACGTTTAACGACAGCTGCAGCGCCTTCTTCACCGGCACCGTGCCCTGAAACGTCATGTCGAAATTTTCCGGCGCGTAGGAGCCGAAGCGCACGGGCCGATCGTCGATCAGACTGTCCGGATGAACAAAACCGTCCTCGAAGGCCAGCCCGTAGATGAAGGGTTTCAGCGTCGAGCCCGGCGAGCGGATGGCGCGGGTCATGTCGACCTGCCCTGCCCGGCGCTCGTCGAAATAATCGGCCGAGCCGACGCGCGCGAGCACGTCGCCGCTCTCATTGTCGACGACGATGATGCCGACCGAGATGTTCGGCCCCAACGCAATGGCACGATCGCGCGCTAGCGGCTCCAGCACCTTCTGGAGGGTGGCATCGAGCGTCAGCTTGATGACTGGCGCGTCCTTGACCGTCGCAAGCGCCGCATCGGAGGCGTGCGGCGCCAGGATCGGCATCGGCTTGCGCAGTTTCGGCACAGGAACGGCTTTCGCCTGCTTCGCATCGTCGAGGCTGATCTGTTGCTCCTCGACCATGCGGTCGAGCACGCGGTCACGCGCTTTGCGCGCCGCATCGGGATAGCGATCGAGCCTGCGGGTCTCCGGCGATTGAGGCAGCGCGACCAGCAACGCGGCTTCAGCCAGCGACAACCGCTTCGGCTCCTTGCCGAGATAGGCGATCGAGGCAGCGCGAATGCCCTCGAGATTGCCGCCGTAAGGCGCGAGCGCCAGATAGAGGTCGAGGATCTGCTCCTTGCTCAAGCTGCGCTCGATCTCGATCGCACGCACGATCTGCCGCAGCTTTGCATGGAGCGAGCGCTGCCGCCGAGGCTCCATCAGCCGCGCGAGCTGCATCGAGATGGTCGAGCCGCCCGAGACGATGTGGCCGCGCGTCGCAAGCTGAAACGCAGCGCGCCCCAGCGCCACCGGGTCGATGCCGTCATGTGCGTAAAAGCGCTGGTCCTCGTAGGCGAGCAGCAGCTTCAGATAGGTCGGATCGACGTTCGTTTTTGTCTCGACCGGCAGTCGCCAGCGTCCATCCGCCATCGCATAGGCGCGCAGCAGCTTGCCATTCCGATCGACGATGGTGGTGGAAACCTGGCGGGCGTCGTCGAAAGGCAGCGGACCGAGGGAGTAAACCCACGCGACGACGCCGACGATGGTGAGGATGAGCGAGAATGCCAGCGCGGAGAGGACACGCGGGCCCCTGCCCCTTGCTCCGTCATGGCCGGGCTTGTCCCGGCCATCCACGTTCTTGCCTCTCGCACCAAAGTCCGTGGATGCCCGGGACAAGCCCGGGCATGACGGCGGAGCATGTGGCTCCTTGTCGCTCATCCCATCACCACTCACTTCGCCGCCCGCACCTCGACCGTGCCGGTCCCGGTACGGCCGTAGCGCGAGGGATTGTACATGTCCTCGACATAGGCCTGCGGCAGCACGTATTTGCCGGGTGAGACCACACGCACGACGTAGGCCACCGTGAAGACCGCCTTGGAATCCGAGGCCCGATCGACGGCAGCCGTGAAACGATCGTCGCGGAACTCGGTATCTTCGGGCTCTTCGCCATCCTCGATCCAGCCCAGCGTGCCGCTGTCGCCCGACGACACCAGTTTTGGATTGTCGATTTCCAGGCCGGCCGGCAGATAGTCGGACACCATGATGTGGCCGTATTCGGGCTTGGCCTCGGTGATCTTCAGCACCACGGCGAAGCGGTCGTTCTGCTTGACCTTGCTGATATCGGCGGGCTTGCCGTCGAGCGTGAAGAAACTGCGCTCGATCTTGAAGCCGTTCGATGCCGCGGGCTCAGGCGTCACCGGCGACCCCGACACCGAGACCACCGCCTGCACCGGCGCGTCTCCGGTGTTGGTGATCTTCAGCGGCTTGCCTTCCAGAGTGGCGGCCTTGTAGCTGCGGTACAGCGCGGTCTTGACCGGCTGGCCGTCCACCTCCATCGACAGGTTCTCCTTGGCGAGCGCGCGCGCCGCCAGCACCAGCCACGCATTTTCCTGCGTGGAGGTGTAGGGCGTCAGCCCGCGCGCAGTCTCGACCCGCGACACCGCCTGCGTCAGCGTTGCCTTCGGCGCGTTGCCTTCACTGGCAAGCGACACCAGCGCTGCGGCATCGCGGAGCTGCGAGCCGTAGTCGGTGCGGCCGAACTCCAGCACCGGCTTTGGGGCGAGACTGTCGAGGGCTGCGCCATAGACCCGCTCCGCGCGGTTGCGGTCACCGACCAGCGCGAGCGCCGCGGCGAGCTGCGATTTCGCGATGGGAGTGGCGAGGTTGCTCAGCTTGGTGTCGGCGAGATAGCGGAGGTCGCCGATCGGCGCCGCGCCGTTGCGCGCCAGCACATAGAGGCCGTAGGCGAGATCGCGGCCGCCGTCCTTCTCCGGCTCGTTGCCGTTGACGACCGAGTTGCGGATGCGGTCGAGCGCGGTCTTGAACAGCACATCCGGCACCACAAAGCCCTTTTCGCGGGCGCGAGTCAGGAAGTCCGTCACATACGCGTCCAGCCAGGAATCGTCACCGCCTGCCGACCACAGCCCGAACGAGCCGTTCGAGCCCTGGCGGGCCAGCAGCCGCTCGATGGCGTCGCGGATGCGCTGGTCGACCTCGGTGTCCATGGCCAGGTGCGCACCGGCCGCGAGCTCGTTGACATAGAGCAACGGCATGGCGCGGCTGGTGATCTGCTCCGAGCAGCCATAGGGATAGCGGTCAAGTGCTTTGAGGATCGTCGCCGCATCGAGCGCAGTGGACAGGCTGGCCGAGACCGAGACGCTACCGGTGCCCGGCACGAGATCGGCGAACATATCCGAGGTCAACGTCAGGCTCTCACCCTTCGCCAGCGTCCGGATCGAGCGCCGCGCCAGCACTTGCGTCGCCGCCTTGACGTCGAGCGCATAATGGCGCGCCAGCGCCAGGCCATTCGGCCCCTTGATGTCGACGTCGAGTGTCGCCTGCCCCGCCGCCGTCGCGTCGATGGCGAGCGTGAACGAATTCCGCTGCTTGGCGGCAAGCTTGACCGTCGTCGCGGGATTGCCGGTCATTCTCACTGGCCCGCCGGTCTTCACGTTGATGACGTAATCGCCGGCCTGCCCCTCGACATTGTCGATCTCGAGATTGACCGTGCCGTGGTCGCCGTTGAGCAGGAAGCGCGGCAAGGTCGTGGTCAGCACGACAGGGTCGCGGATCACCACGTCCGTGTTGGCGCGACCGAGCTTGGTCGCGGTCCACGCCACCGCCATCACGCGCGCGGTGCCGGCGAACTCCGGAACGTCGAAGCTCACTTCGGCCGTGCCGTCGGCGGCAACGGTGACGATGCCCGAATAGAGCGCGAGCGGCTTTTGCGCGGGCGGCGAGCCCTGGAGCTCGGCGGCACCGGCGTCGCCGCCGGACTTGATCTGCCCGCGCGTGCCCGACATGCCGTCGATGAGTTGCCCATAGAGATCGCGGATCTCCGCGCTCAGGCGGCGCTGGCCGAGATAATAGTCGTCTGGCGCCGGCGGCTTGTAATTAGTGAGGTTGAGGATGCCGACGTCGACCGCGGCGATCACGATCTTGGCGTCCTCGCCCGGATTGAGCCCGTCGAGCTTGACGGGGATCTTCAGCAGCCCATTCGGCCGGATCAGAGCCGGCGGCGTCAGCTTCACCTGCAATGTACGGGTCTGCTTGTCGATACCGAACCATTTGAGTCCGATCGCCCGGCCCGGCATGCGTTGCGCGGCCGCATCGAGCGGACGGCGCAGCGTTGCCACAACATAAGCGCCGGTGCCCCAGTCCTTGCCGACCGGGAGCTTCACCTGGGCGGTGCCTTCCTTGACGTCGATGGTCTGCGTCGTCAGCAGGCGATCGCCGAGCACGTTGACCGTCAGTTTGCCGGCGCTGCGGACGTTGACCGACACGGTCATCGTGTCGCCCGAGGCGTATTGCGGCTTGTCGATCGAGGTCTCCAGGAGGTCCGGCGTGTCGGCGCTGCCGTCGGAATACCAGCCGACGTCGAACTGTACCGAGGTCACGGGCCCGTCGGCGTCGTTCGACTTCACGTCCAACCGGTAGCGGCCGGGCTGTGGGGTCAGCGAAATCCGCGACGGCTTGTCCGCGGCAACTGTCACGTCGCCGTCGGAGACGCGCGAGGTCGATTTGACCGGCTCGTACTCCCAGTAATTGCTCTGGCGATACCATTGGTAGCGCGACTCCATCTTCAGGAGCTCGTAGCGCAGGCCGTCGCGGCGAAGCCTCTCACCCTCGGGCGAGACGAACACAACATCGAACTCGGCCTTGTCGCCCTCGGCGACGTTCTTGTCGCCGAATAGCGGCTTGATGCCGATCATCGCGGCAGCAGGCGCGACCGGCAGCACGATCTTGCGCTCGACGGCGCGGCCGCCGGTCTCGACCATGCGGACGAAGATCTGCGCCTCCTGCGGCCGCGTCGAGGCCGGCTGCTTGTCGAGCGTGACCGGGAAGGTCGCAACGCCGTTGGCGTCGGCTTCCGGCAGGTTCTCCAGCGGCGTGCGCTCGTTCGAGGTGGTCTCCTCGTCGGCGACGCCGAACTGGTAGCCGGCGAAGCCCGGCCGCTCGGACGCGGGCGCGACCAGCATGTCGCCTTCGAGCGCTAGCCCCGAGGCCGGCGCGCCATAGAGGAAATGACCGTCCGCCTTAAGCTCCACTGGAGCGTTAGCTTTGATCAGCTTGTCCTTGGCAGACAAGTCGAATTCGATCCGATCGGGGACGTAGTCCTCGACCATGAAAGTGGTCTCGCCGACCGAAGAGCCCTTCGGATCGGTGAAGGCGCGCACCCGCCAGGTCCCGGTCGGGACGGCCGAGTTGAGCGGCACCGACAAGGTGCGCCCGCCCGCGCCCTGGTCGGACAGCACGGCGCGGCGGAATTCGACGCCATCAGGACGCTCGATCACCAGGGTCATCGGCCCGCCGGTGACGGCGTTGCCCTGCCCGTCGCGCAACAGCGCGGTGAGATAGACGGTCTCGCTGGAGCGGTAGACGCCGCGCTCGGCATAGACGAAAGCGTCGGCGCCCGCAGGCACGGCCCTGCCCGAAACGCCGCGGTCCGACAGGTCGAAGGCGGAGGACTTGAGGCTGAGGAAGGCATAGTCGGCCTTCTCGCCGGTCACGGTGAGCATCGCCGGCGACAGGCCGCCCTCGCCGCGCGCAAGCCCCGCCTCGAACAGCACATGGCCGCTCTCATCGGTCTTGCGGGTGGCCAGGATCTCGTTGTTGCGCGCGACCAGCCGCACCTCGGCTTTGCCGACCGGATCGGTCGAGGCCAGCGAATTCACGAAGACATGGATGCCGTCATTGCCGGAATAGGCCGTGACGCCGAGATCGGAGACGATGAACCATTGGGTGGCGAGCTGATAGTCGTCGTCCGAGCCCGGCCCCTTGGCCGCGGCCGTCATCACATAGACGCCGGGCTGGAGTTCACCAAGCGCCTGGTCGACCGGGAATGCCGTGGTGACGTCCTGGTTGAGCGTCATCGCGGTGGCAAGCTCGCCGGTCCAGACTTTCACGCCGCGCTCGCCGCCGAGATCGCTGAGCTGGTATTTCGACAGGGTCTTCTGGAAATCGCTGTCGACCACCGTGTTGATCAAATTGCGGTCGCCGATCCGGAACACGTTGATGTTGACGGCTGGCGTGTTGACGCTGACGACGGGAATGCCGCGCTGGCCCGTCCTCGGCAGCACATAGGCGCGGCTGGTGAAGCGCACGAAGGGCTTGCGGTCGCGCACATAGACGTTGAACTCGGCCGATTTCGGAAGGCCTTCCTTCACGGTGGACGGCAGGCCGGCGCGCAAATTGATGTTGTAGCGCTCGCCATGCTTCAGCCCGTCGACGCAGAGCTGCTTGGCCTCGGCCGACAGGGCCGGCTTGTCCTGGCCGGCCAGCGCGAGGTACGGCGCGAAATCGGTGCGTTTTGCCAACTCCTCCGAGAACTGGAAGCAGGCGCGCGGACTGGCGGAGTCCGAGTCCACGGTGTAGTCGAGCAGCCGAAAACCGTGCTCGTCGCGCATCTTCTCATATTGGCCGCGGACGTCGGCGACCTCGCGCATGTCGAGCGACAGCCGCAGAGCATCCAGCGCCGGCCGCCACAGCTTGCGTTCGGAAAGAGACTTGCCGAGCACCGCGAGCGCGTCGGCCTCCTCGCCCGCATTCCCGGCGCGCTGGTAGGCGATGTAGGCGGCGGTCGAGGCGCGCTCCAGCAGGAACGTCTGCTCGCTCGAGCTCTTCGGCGATATCTGGAAGATGACCTTTGCCAGCCGCAACCAGTTGCCGGCGTCCTCCGGCGTGGTCGCCGCGATCTGGCCGAGCACCGACAGGCCGGTGCGATAGTCGTTGCGCCGGAAGGCAACATCGGCGTCGGTGCGCAAGCTCGCGCCGGTCTTGGCGACCGGCCCCGCCTCGCCCTTGATCTGCGCCTCCAGCTTGATCGCGGAATCGGCGAGGTCGTCCCGCTTGAAGGCTTTGTCGGCGGCCTGCGCGACGCTAAGGCCGAACGCCAGCGTGGCGCAGAGTGTGACGGCGCGAACAAGACCGATCATGGATGGACTCCCGGAAATCGCGGACGAACGCCGCTTGTCGCATGAAATGCGCGGAAAGGTGACGGACTCAAGGCGATGGAACCAAAGGTGCAAACCGTCGCATTCGCCATGACAAGGCACGCCCAGAGGAGACCGATCAAGCTACCGCCGCGCACGCCGTCCTGATGGCGCAGCAATATCCGACCAGTCGTCCGGCGGCCGTGTCCCGGAAGCTGATCAGCGTTCCCGGCGATGTGATCCATCGTCCAGTCTGCTGCCGCTCAACCCGGCACCCTGACACCCCACCGTTCCGCTTTGTCGCGGCTTCGACGAAAACGGTTCGGTTCAGGCTTGGCGAAAGACGATATTTTTCATAATGGCATAGTAGATGAACAGCGGCCCCCAACCAGGGCGGCTCAAGACGGTCCCGTAGCTCAACTGGATAGAGCATCAGATTTCTACTCTGAGGGTTGCAGGTTCGATTCCTGCCGGGATCGCCAATTTCGGTCTCATCCGTTCATCGTGAGCCAGATCTACGGCGCGCACCTGCAGAATCCGTCCTTCACGAACGCGTGGGCCGCCTCGCTCCGGCCTTTGATCCGGGCAAACGAGCCCTATCTATTCGCCGGGCGACGTGCGCCCGATAAGGACCTCGATGCCACTATCCGACTTGACAAGAATGGCGATCGCGTCGGCGGTGGCGGTTGTAGCAATATCGTTTTTGGCAGTTGACGCGGGAGTCGTGAACTCCGGTGTGGTCACAAAGCCGATCGCGACGGCCCGGGCCACCATCGCGGACGCGGCAGCGAGTCAGCACCAACTCGCCTTCGCCGTTCAAGCGTGGGCGCGTCGCGGCCACCAGAAGCCGGCCGTGGAAGAATGCCTGGCGATCGATTGAAACAGCGCAGTTTGTCGCCCCTCTCGTCTGGCGGATGTATGCGCAACGTAACAATCATGTTTGTTATAGGCCGTTATTCCCCCGGATGAAGATCGTCCAAATCCAGCCGAGCAGTGCGCTCAAGGCGGCGACCGATGCGGCGATTGCCGCGGTCCGAGTCCACCAGATCTGCCGCTCGTGCCGTTCGATATCCGCCTCGGATTTTTGATTATCTTTCCAGTTCAGCCATTCCTGGGCGAACCCGATCGTCATGACGGGCGCGGTTCCGATCGCGATCGCTCCTGCGGATGCCGCGACGGTCTGGGCAAGGCGCGCTCGGACGTTGGCTGCACCCGTCTTTTCAAGCACCGTAAGCCATTGCCGGGACTGTTCGTCTGAAACATGCCACGTGCATTCCCTGTAAGGAAACGCTTTCGGTCGCTCTGTCATGGCCTTGCACCGCACTCACCCTTCAGTGTCGCCTTGATGTCGCGCCCACCACCCGGCAATCGCCGCTGCTAGATCCTTCCACAACTCAGTCGGCAAATCCGGCACCGCCACCCGGACGCTGTACCGATCCGTCGTCGCGTCGTGAAACCACTCGGTCGCCGCGAAATCGAAACCAAAACTGCCGGCGTGGCGAATGGGGAAGCCTTTGCCGCTCAGGTCGCGGCTCATGTCCTCGGCGGCCTGCCGCGCGGTCGCCTCATCGAGGGCGCGCCTGCCGCGAAGCGTGACATAGAGGCCGTGGGTGAAATGCAGCTCGGCCGAGAGCGAAGCGAGCTCGGCGGCGAAATATCGCGCCGCGTGGCGACCGTTGCGCAGAATCGCAGCGACGCGCGTTTTCGTCAGGGCCCAATAGGCCACAGAGCCCACGAATGGCGGGAAGTGCGCCGGCAACGCCGCGCCACCGAGAAGCCGGACGGCATTGCGGGTTTCCGCCGCCAGGCTTTCGGACAGCAGCTGGCCCGCCTTGAGGTCCTTCCGGCTCCAATGCACGAACACGGCAGAGCCGAGCCGGCCGTATTCCACCCCGAGCGAATCCAGCTTGTTGTGGCTTCGCACCAACACGACGGGAATGTCCCATCGCGCGGCCCATCTCAAGACACGCCGGATGCGCGCCGATCTGCCGGCGAAACATGTCGTGTCGAAAATCAACAGATCGAGCCCCGAACCGTCACAACGCAGAGCTGCCTCGAACGCCCGGGCAGGGGCGCATGAATCGAGCAGGAGCAAGCGTGGCAAGGCTGCCGCAGCGAACGCTTCGCCCAGCGGGAGGCTGGCGATGACAAGCCGCAAATGGGGGACGAGGCTCTCGATCAGCTCCAGTGTCTCGCCGTAAGTGCCCGGCAGCACCACGACGTCTGCTTTGCCGATGATCCGTGCGGACGCGAGCAGCAGCGCGGAGATCGCGGCCATGCCGGAGGCGGTATAGATCGCATCGCTCCTGCAGCCCCGCTCGAGTTCATAGAACGAGGGACCACTCACCTTGAGGTCCGCGCGCTGATAGTCGTAGCTGAACACGAACGGACCGCTGCTGGGAGACGCCGCATGCGACCAGGCCGTCTCCGTCGCTCTCCAGTCCTGCAGCGCATGTTCCGCGCGTAGTGCGGCGGCGAGCTGAAACTTGGAGACCACAACCTCGTCGACCGATTGCGGCCGAGCCAAATGCAGCGGGCTCCTCAGGCAATCGTTCAGCAGCCCGATTTCCCTGTGCTTTCGATCGAGATAGGCTTCGGAGGTCTCCATGCGGATCTTGATGAGCGTCTTGATGCGGATCTTGGCAATTGCGACTGCCATTCAACGTCCGGCGAGCGCATTGGCTCCAACAGCCGGGCCCGCCTATCCTTGCAACGAAGACCGGTCCTCGCCGTTGACACGGCACAAGGAGAACATCATGAGCGAGATCAGAGAGCACATGAAGATCGTCGGCAAGGACGGCGCACATGTCGGCACCGTCGACCGCGTCGAGGGCAACCGTATCAAGCTGACGCGGAAGGACAACCCGGAAGGTCACAAGGACCATCATCATTACATCGACACGAAATATGTCGGTGCCGTCGAAGGCGATGTCGTCAAGCTTTCGGTCAATGCCGAGGCGGTGCCGAAGTCGGAAGCTGCCTGACACAGTGCAGCCCGTCGGGGACTTTTTGTTTGTTCACGGTCCTGCTCCGCTTCGTTCCCCGAAACGAATCGCGATCGGAAAATCGTCGTCCGAACGAGTCTTAACGGAGCGTTTCGGCGGCTCGCGTCAGGCGTCGAGTGTCACGAGCATAGGCGCCGATGGCGGCGTTCTCGCGCGAAAAAATTGAAGGGGGCGCGGAACGAACTTGCGATCGGCGCGTTCGAAATCCAGTGGTGCCGATTTGCCAGCCCCGATCGGCTCTCGAGAACCCCGTGCTTGTCCCCCCGAGCACGGGGTTTTTCTGTGAATACCAGTTCTCTCGTAACAGAGAGAGCTCAGTCCGTCCGCTCTTCGCGCCGGTCGCGGGCGAGTTGATGCCAGGCCAGGGCCAGCTCGATGAGACGTTGCCGGTCAGGACCTTCGGCCGCCACGGCGCGCTTCATCGCCGTCTCGGCTTCATGCTGTGGATCGTACTTGGTACACATGAAGCCAATTCTAGCCGGACGATCTGGACAAGCGCGTGGCAATTTCGTCCGTATGATTGCGGGGTAATGCCGTCCTCGCGGATTTGCGACGCAATCCAATTCACGCATCTGTCGAACGACCCGCCCCGATTGGGGGCTTGATGCGTACCGATCTGTGAAGTGCGTCACAGCCGGCGCACGGCGCCTCCGCTAAACAGTCCTCAGCGCTCCCAGAGAGCGAGAAGGCTTGGGAGATATTCCCGTCATGACGCAAGAAGCCGCAGCCGAAATTCCCGTCCCGGCGCGAGGCGAAAGATCCGACCCGCTCGGCATCGCTTATCTTGCGACCATCGGCATCGTGATGCTGGCCTGGATCGCAGGCCTGGTCTGGGCCGCGATCGCGTTCTTCAACTGGGTAGTGTCCTGACGCGCGGGGCGATCCCCTTGAATCAATTCCCGGCCAGCTGAGGGCCAGCGCCAAAACGAAAAGAGGCGGCTTTTCGCCGCCTCTTCGCTTCAGCCCTCGCCTGGCGTGCTCAGTAACAAGCCCGTGGATCAGCCTGCACGTACTGGCCGCTCGGATAGCGGTAGTAGCAGTTGCCTTGGGCCAGATAGTAGCCGGGGCGCGAAGCAGCCGTCGCGCCGGCGATCGCGCCGGTGGCACCGCCGATCACAGCGCCTGCGGCCGCACCCGAGGCGTTGCCCGAGATCAGGCCGCCCAGCACGCCGCCGACGATAGCGCCGCCAAGCGCGCTCGCGCCGGGATCGGCCGCTGGCGGCGGCGGCGGCGGTTCGTAGGCGACGGGCGGAGCATAGGCCACGGGGACGTCGTCGTAATAATCCTCCGAGATATAGGCCGGAGGCCCGTCCATCCGCTGCGGATAATAATACCGCGCGCCGCCCACATCCCACCACCAGCCAGAGCGGCCGTTGTGGACTTCGTGGCGCCAGCGTCCGCCATCCCAGGCGAGATGGCCGCGATAGGTGTGTCCGCCCCAGTCGCGCGCCGGTGCGGGACCCCTGGCGTAATTGCGTCCGGGCGGCGGACCGCCGGCATTGCGAGGGCCAGGACCTGGACTCGCGAGAGCAGGATTTGGACCCGGACCAGCATGACCAAGACCGCCGGCGTAGGGCTGGACGCCGGCCTGTGGCGCCGGCCGGGCAGCCTGCTGCGGCGGCGGCCCCTTTCGCATGTTCTGCGGCGGCGCGCCGGCGCCTGGCCCGGCCGATGGCTGGGCGGCGTCTCTCGGCGGTCTGGCGTCCTGAGCCTGCGCCGGGACGGCGAGCAATGACATCGCCGAAACCAAGGGAATGATGATCTTGATGCGACTGGACACACTCATGCGTGCTTGCCCCCTACTCTTTCGATTGCCGTCAACCGCCGTGATGCCTGGCGCGATAGACGATTCGGCTCGCGCTGAGCTGATGCCGGCTGACATGACTGACCTGCTTTGGTCGGCTAAGTCCCGTTACAAATGATTAAGATCACGACATTTTTTCGTCCGCGCGGGTCGCTCTGGCATGCCTCTAGCGGGCCGGCTCGATCACATTGCAGTTGCTTCGCCCGGACATCAGGCAGTCCTGCATCTTGCTCGCGGAGGTGAGATCGCGGGCGAGCCACCAGCCGACGCCGAGGATCAGGATCGCGATGATCAAGCCAGCGATGGCGCCGCGGCGGTTGTCACCGGATTGAGGTTTTGGAGTGGATTTCGGCTTCGCGCCCGGTTCGGGCTTAGCTTCGGAGTTGGCTTCGGAACTGGCTTCGGGCTTGGACATGGCTGACCGATCACGGGGGCGAGCGGGCTTTATCACTTCTGCGGCGTGGCGTCACATCCCGTCCAGCTTCTCCCGGTTAGCCTCGGGTCGGCCGGATCGCTTCCTTGCGGGAGGTTTCGGCCGCCGGGATCGCCTGCTGGACGCGCGGAGCGCAGGTCGTAAGCACAAACGCGGTCTGGGTGCATTCCCAATCTGTGCCCAGGACGGCACTTTCGATCGGCTGCGGACGGGCGAGCAGCAGCGTGGCACCGGCCAGGGTTGCCACCACGACCGCGATTGCGAGCGCCTTCAGGCTCAGTCGTGAGATCGTCATACCCGTGCTCCGCGTCTCATACCAGGCGGACGCTAGGCACCGCCCTGGTGCCCCCTTATGAGGGACATCACAATTCGGCAGTTTTTCCGGGCTACGAGAGATCGTCGGGGGCGGCGATTTTCGTCTACCTGATCGGCTGCGATTATAGGTGGCATCACGGCGCGCGCCGATGTACACGCATCTGCGTCGCGCGGCGCCCGCTATGCCCAGCCGACGTACCAACAGGCAGTGATGTAGGATCGAAAGCGAGGATGACAAGGTTCGCCGATGAGTGGATTTAGGGAACCAGGCTTCTCCGACCGGCAAAAGGCGGCACAGGAAGCACGCAAGAACCTTTTGAACAAATTCAAGTCGCAGCCGGGGCCGGATGATCCCGCGGTTGTGGCGAAGCGTGCGGAGCGCGAGGCCCTTGCGGCCAAGCGCGCCGAAGCAAAGGCTGCGCGCGACACGGAAAAGGCCGAGCAGAAGCGCCTTCAAGAAGAAGCTGCCGCGCTCGAGGCCGCGCGGATCGCCCGCGAGGCCGAAGAAGCCGTCGCGAAGGCGGCCGAAGCCGAGGCCGAGCAAAAAGCCAAGCGGGACGCCCGCTACGCCGCCCGCAAGGCGAAGCGCAAGTAACGTTTGCAAGTCTAACGCGCGCAAGTCACGTTCAATTGAATTTGGACTGAAACAAATGCTCTGGGGGCGGTCTACGTGACCGCCCCCGGATTTTTGGCGCGCGTCTGCCTGTCGCAAGCGCCTCCTCGACGTTGGAAGATCAGTGCTTCTTCATCATCCCGTCGTCTTTCTTCATCCCGTCCTTCGACATCGTGTCCTTCTTCATGCCGTCGTCCTTGGACATGGTGTCCTTCTTCATGCCGTCCTTGGACATCGTGTCCTTTTTCATCATGCCGTCATCCTTGCCCATCTTGTCCTGGGCAAAGGCGGCAGGCGACAGCGCGAGGCCGAGCGAGAGAACGGCCGCCGAAACGCCGAGCGCGATGCGGGTACGAATGGTCATGACTGGTCTTCCCTTCGAGATGGATGTTGGTCAGCGACGGACGCCGCTATCTGATCTCGACGGATTGCCACGGGGCGTTGTTACGCGGCCGCCGATAAATTTCCGCGAGCCCATCCTAGGTTCTGCGGATGTAGGAGATCGGGAGTGTGCAATGCAGCATCACCGACGCTTGCCGCGGCATTCGGTCTCGAACTATCAGACTAGAGAACATTGTCTGAAAGACCGGCTAGGATGGGCCTCAGCGCGGTCTCCAAGACCGGCCCAAAATCACGGCAAAGCAAACAAGAACCTTCCAAGAACCGTCCAAGGGAATCACGCCATGTTCACGCGCCGCCACCTGATCGCGACCGCCGTCGCCGCACCCGCCATTCTCCGTTTCAGCACCGGCACCGCGCATGCCGCGACCACGCTGAAGATCTCGCATCAATTCCCGGGCGGCACCGTCGACAAGGGCGATTTCCGCGACCGGCTCTGTCGCGTGTTCGCCGCCGAAGTCAGCAAGCGCAGCAACGGCGACATCGCCGCCGAGATCTATCCGAACTCCTCGCTGATCAAGACCAACGCGCAGTTCTCCGCGATGCGCAAGGGCGCGCTCGACATCAGCCTCTATCCGATGCCCTATGCCGGCGGCGAATTGCCGGAAACCAATATCGGCCTGATGCCGGGCCTCGTCACCACCTACGACCAGGGCATGCGCTGGAAGAAGGAGCCGGTCGGCAAGGCCTTGACCGACTTCCTCGCCGACAAGGGCATCATCCTGCTCAGCTGGGTGTGGCAGGCCGGCGGCGTCGCCAGCCGCTCCAAGCCGATCGTGGCCCCCGAAGATGCCAAGGGTCTCAAGGTGCGCGGCGGCTCGCGCGAGATGGACATGGTGCTGCAGACTGCCGGCGCATCCGTGCTGTCGGTGCCCTCGAACGAAATCTACGCAGCGATGCAGACGGGGGCGTGTGATGCCGGCATCACCTCCTCGACCAGCCTGATCTCGTTCCGGCTTGAGGAGGTCGCGAAATCGCTGACCTCGGGCGCAGGCGCGTCCTATTGGTTCATGCTCGAGCCGCTGATGATGTCGAAGGCGATCTTCGACAAGCTGCCGAAGAACCAGCAGGACATCCTGCTCGCGGTCGGCACCGAGCTCGAAGCCTTCGGCCGCAAGGGCGCGCAGGACGACGATGTCGAGGTCGCCAAGGTCTACGAGAAGGCCGGCGCCAAGGTCTCGGCGCTCGATGCCGCGACCGTCGGCAAGTGGCGTGACATCGCCCGCGACACCGCATGGAAGGACTACGGCGCCAAGACCGCGACATCTGCCAACCTGCTCAAGCTCGCGACCGACGTCGCCGCATGAGCCACGGTCCGCTTCCGGATCGTGACGGCCAGGTAAACGCTGCCGCAAGGACCGGCCTTGCGGCAGCGATCGATCGCGGTCTCGCCATCCTCAACAACATCATCGTCGTGTTCGCCGCGATTGCGCTGATCGCCGCCTGCGCCATCCTGAGCTACAGCGTGCTCAGCCGCGCCTTGTTCAAGGCTGCCAATTACTGGCAGGACGAGGCCGCGGTGTTCCTGCTGGTCGGCGCGACCTTCATGACGGCCGCCTACGTGCAGCAGAACCGCGGTCACATCGGCATCGAGGCCTTCGTCGGCCTGCTCTCACCACTGGCGAACCGGATCAGGCTCTGGCTGGTCGATGCCGTGACGCTTCTGTTCTGCGCTTTCTTCGCCTGGAAGTCCTGGACACTGGCGCATGAAGCCTATGTCGATGGCCAGGTCTCGAACTCGATGTGGTCGCCGCCGCTGGCCATCCCCTATTCGCTAATGGCGTTCGGCATGAGTCTGCTCTGCGTCCAGATCCTCGTGCAGCTTGCGCTGCCTTTCGCTGGAGCCAGGCGTTCATGAGCGTTTTCGGTATCGGCCTCGCCTACGGGATCGCGACGCTTGTCGTGATGTTTTCGGGCATGCCGATCGCGTTCGCGCTCGGCGCGGTCGCAGTCGTGTTCATGGGCATCTACATGCCCGCCGCCTCTCTCGACACGGTGACGCAGAATGTCTACGAGGAAATGGCCTCGATCACGCTGCTGTCGATCCCGCTCTTCATCCTGAAGGGCGCCGCGATCGGCAAGTCGCGCGCCGGCCAGGATCTCTACTCGGCCCTGCACGCTTGGCTGCACCGCGTCCCCGGCGGGCTCGGCGTCGCCAATGTGTTCGCCTGCGCGCTGTTTGCGGCGATGGCGGGCTCCTCGCCCGCGACCTGCTCGGCAATCGGCTCGGCCGGCATCCCCGAGATGCGCAAGCGCGGCTATTCCGGCGGCTTTGCCGCGGGGATCATCGCCGCCGGCGGCACGCTCGGCATTCTGCTACCGCCGTCGATCACCATGATCCTGTTTGCGGTCGCCGCCGAAAAATCGCTAGGACGGCTGTTCCTCGCCGGTATCGGGCCCGGCCTGCTGCTGGTCTCGCTGTTCGGCGTTTACGCCGTGATCCGCTTCCGCCAGGAATACGCCGCGGCCGAAGCGATCTACAAGAACGGCGGCCCGGAAGCTGCGATCCTCGCCCGCGACGAATACACGCTCGCGGAACGCTTCAGCGTGCTGCCGCGCGTGATCCCCTTCGTGCTGCTGCTCACCGGCGTCATGATCGCGCTCTATGGCGGCTACGCCACGCCGTCGGAGACCGCCGGCCTCGGCGGCCTCTTGGCGCTGGCATTGATCGCGGCGATCTACAGCGTGTGGCGGCCGAGCGACCTTGCCCCGATCCTGAAATCGACGATCCGGGAATCGACCATGCTGATGATGATCATCGGCATGTCGCTGCTCTATTCCTACGTGATGAGCTATCTGCACATCTCGCAATCGGCCGCCGAATCCGTCGTCGCGATGCATTTGCCGCGCTGGGGCCTCTTGTTCGCGATCCTCGTCATGGTCGTCGTGCTCGGTTTCTTCCTGCCGCCGGTCTCGATTATTCTCATGACCGCGCCGATCATCCTGCCGCCGCTCCGCGCCGCCAATTTCGACATCATCTGGTTCGGCGTCGTCATGACCATCGTGATGGAGATGGGACTGATCCATCCACCCGTCGGCCTCAACATCTTCGTCATCCGCAACGTCGCGCCGGATATTCCCCTGCGCGAGGTGATCTGGGGCACGCTTCCTTTCGTGCTCTTGATGATGCTCGCGGTGCTGCTGCTGTGCTTCGTGCCGGGCATCTCGACCGCGCTGCCGGACCTGGTGATGGGGCCGGACGGGAGCAGGTAGCCGCGTCCACCATCATTGCTTCGCTGCGCTCGCAATAACGGAGAACGAGGAGCTGGCGCGCTTCCTCTTCGCGTTCAGCGCGGACGCCACGCGGCTCACCGGCGGCTTGCCCAGCACGCCGCTCATCTCGTTGGTTGCCGCCAGCAACCGGTCCATATCGACACCCGTCCTAATCCCCATGCCCCCGAGCATATAGACGACGTCCTCGGTCGCGACGTTGCCGGTCGCGCCCGGCGCGTAGGGGCAGCCGCCGAGGCCGCCGGCGGCGGCGTCGATGACGCGGACGCCTTCCTCCAGCCCCGCATAGAGATTGGCGAGCGCCTGGCCGTAGGTGTCGTGAAAATGCATCGCGAGATTGGCGGAAGGGATGTTGGCGCTGACCGCCCGCAGCATCTCTTTGGCTTTGGCAGGCGTACCGACACCGATCGTGTCGCCGAGCGAGATCTCGTAGCAGCCGAGCTCCCACAGCGTGGTGGCGAGATCGGCAACCGCCTTCGGCTTGATCTCGCCGTCGAACGGACAGCCCAGCACGCAGGAGATATAGCCGCGGACCTTGACACCATCGACCCTGGCGCGCGCCAGCACCGGCTTAAACCGTTCGATGGACTCCGCGACCGTGCAATTGATGTTGGCCCGCGAAAAGCCCTCGGAGGCCGCGGCGAACACCGAGACCATCTTTGCGCCGGCCGCGCACGCGGCGTCATAGCCCTTCTCGTTCGGCACTAGCACGTGGAATTCGGCACTGGTCAAATGGCTAACGCCGCGCAGCACGGCGTCCGAGCTCGCCATCTGCGGGATCGCCTTGGGCGAGACGAAGGCGCCGACCTCGACTGTATTGAGGCCGGCCGCGACCAGCGCCTCGATGAAGGCGATCCGGGCCTCGACACTGACCGCCGTCTTCTCGTTCTGGAGGCCGTCACGCGGCCCCATTTCGATGATGCGGACCTTATCGCTCATCTCATTCTCCGGAAGGCTCGACCACGGCGAGCTCGACGCCCTCCTGGACGATGTCGCCGACCTTGCATTTGATGGATTTCAGCACGCCGGCATAGGGGGCGCGCAGCGTCTGCTCCATCTTCATCACTTCCAGGGTGAGGATCGGCGCCCCCTTCTCGAGCTTGGCGCCCTCCTCCGCCAGCACGGCGACGACCGTGCCCGGCAAGGGCGCTGCGATCTTGTCCGCGCCGGCCTGCTCCTCCATCTCGCCGCCGAACGGATCGACCCAATGCAGGTCGAATCGCCCGTTGCGCGTGCGCAAATACAGCTCATGGCCGTCGATCACGGCCGCGACGAACGATTTGACGCCGTCAAGCGTCACGTCGAAGCCGCCGTCCCGGGGCGCGATCGCAAATGCCAGCTCGCGTTCGCCGATCACCAGCGTCGCTGGTCCGCTGCCATAGTTCAGCGTGATCTTCTGCTCGGACCCATGACCAACACCATGACCCGCGCGAAACGCAAAATTGCGCCGGCGGCGGCCGACCGGCATCCAGCCAAAGGTCTGCCAGGGCGAATTCGCGTCCGCCTGTGCAGCCTGCCGCTCGTGGTTGATCACAGCGGCCACCGCGGCGCAGAGCTCGAGCTCGCCCGGCGCCGCCGGGGCCTGCGTCAGAACCATCAGTTCGCGCTCGATGAAGCCGGTGTCGATCGCGTTCGCCCTCACCTTCGGATGCGTCATCAGCGCCGACAGGAACGGGATGTTGGTCACGATGCCGCGGACGTCGGACTCTTCCAGCCCGCGGTTCAGCCGCTCGATCGCGACATCCCGCGTCGGCGCCCAGGCGATCATTTTTGCCAGCATCGCATCGTAGTACGGCGAAACCGTATCGCCTTCCCGATAGCCGGAGTCGATGCGCAGCCCCCCCGTTTCAGCGGGCAGACGCCAGGTTGATATCTTGCCCACCGACGGCATGAAGTTCTTGGTCGGGTTCTCCGCATAGACCCGCGCCTCGACCGCATGACCGTTGAGGCGGATCTCGTCCTGCTTCAAAGGCAACGCCTCGCCGAAGGCGACGCGGAGCTGCCATTCGACGAGGTCGATCCCGGTGATCAGCTCGGTGACGGGATGTTCGACCTGGAGACGGGTGTTCATCTCGATGAAGAACACGTCCTTGCCGTCGGAGACGAACTCGATCGTGCCGGCGCCGACATAGTTGACGGCCCCGGCCGCTTTGCGCGCGGCGGCGCAGACCGTCTCGCGTTGGGCGGGATTGAGTGTCGGCGACGGCGCCTCCTCGATCACCTTCTGGTGCCGGCGCTGCAAGGTACATTCGCGCTCGAACAGCGACAGCAGATTGCCGTGGCTGTCGCCGATCACCTGCACCTCGATATGCCGGGGGTTATCGACATATTTTTCGATCAGCATGCGGTCGTCGCCGAACGCGGCCTTGGCCTCGCGCTTCGCGCTGACGATCGCAGGCGCAAGTTCATCCGCGGAGCGAACGATGCGCATACCACGGCCGCCGCCGCCAGCGGACGCCTTCACCAGAATCGGGAAACCGACCTTCTCGGCCGCCTTCGCCAACGTCGCATCGTCCTGCGCCTCGCCGTGATAGCCGGGCACCAGCGGGACGCCGGCCTTCTCCATAAGCGCCTTGGAGCCGGACTTCGAGCCCATGGCAGTCATCATTGCCGCTGTCGGGCCGACGAAGACCAGTCCGGCGTCGAAACACGCCTGGGCGAATTCGGCATTCTCCGACAGGAAGCCATAGCCGGGATGGATCGCCTCCGCGCCGGTCTTGCGCGCGGCCTCGATCAGCCGTTCGGGATTGAGATAGCTGTCGCGGGCACGTGCGGGCCCGAGCAGCACGGCCTCGTCGGCGAGCGCGACATGCATCGCGTCGCGATCCGCCTCGGAATAGACCGCGACCGCGCGCAGGCCCATGGCGCGCGCGGTGCGCATCACGCGGCAGGCGATCTCGCCGCGGTTGGCGATCAGGAGGGTGCGAAAACGGCGGTAGAGCTTTGAGCGGTCCATCGCATCACATCCTGAACAGGCCGAATTTCGTCGGTTCGATCGGCGCATTCGATGCCGCCGAGAGGCCGAGACCGAGCACCAGCCTTGTGTCGGCCGGGTCGATCACGCCGTCGTCCCACAGCCGCGCGGTCGCGTAATACGGGTGCCCCTGGCTCTCATATTGCGCGCGGATCGGCTCGCGGAATTTATCTTCGTCTTCTTTCGACCAGCTGTCGCCCTTGGCCTCGATATTGTCGCGGCGGACCTGGCTCAGCACCATCGAGGCCTGCTCGCCGCCCATCACCGAGATGCGCGCGTTAGGCCACATCCACAGGAAGCGCGGGGAGTAGGCGCGGCCGCACATGCCGTAATTGCCGGCGCCGTAGGACCCGCCGATCACCACGGTGAATTTCGGCACCGACGCGGTCGCGACCGCCGTCACCAGCTTGGCGCCGTCACGCGCAATGCCGCCGGCTTCGTATTTCTTGCCGACCATGAAGCCGGTGATGTTCTGCAGGAACACCAGCGGAATGCCGCGCTGGCAGCACAGCTCGATGAAATGCGCCCCCTTCAGCGAGCTCTCGCTGAACAGGATGCCGTTGTTGGCAATGATGCCGACCGGAAAACCCCAGATGTGGGCGAAGCCGCACACCAGCGTCGTGCCGTAGAGCTTCTTGAACTCGTCGAACTCGGAACCATCAACCACGCGCGCAATGATGTCGCGCACGTCGAACGGCTTGCGCCCGTCGACGGGCACCACGCCGTAGATCTCCTCCACCGCAAACAAGGGATCACGCGGCGGATGCATGTTGAGGTTTGGCCGTACCGATGGCTTCAGCGTGCCGACGATGCGGCGGGCGATGCCGATCGCGTGCGCGTCGTTCTGGGCGTAATGATCGGTCACGCCTGATTGTCGCGAATGCACGTCGGCGCCACCGAGCTCCTCGGCGGTCACCACCTCGCCTGTCGCGGCCTTCACCAGCGGCGGCCCGCCGAGGAAGATCGTGCCCTGGTTGCGCACGATGATGCTCTCGTCCGACATCGCGGGGACATAGGCGCCGCCGGCTGTGCAGGAACCCATCACGATGGCAATCTGCGGGATTCCTTGCGAGGACATCTGCGCCTGGTTGTAGAAGATGCGGCCGAAATGCCGCTCGTCGGGAAAGATCTCGTCCTGCAGCGGCAGGAAGGCGCCGCCGGAATCGACCATATAGACGCAGGGAAGATTGTTCTGCCGCGCCACGTCCTGCGCGCGCAGATGCTTCTTCACGGTCATGGGATAATAGGTGCCGCCTTTGATGGTGGCGTCGTTGGCGACGATCACGCATTCGCGGCCCGCGATGCGCCCGACCCCGGTGACGACGCTCGCCGAATGCACGTCGCCGCCGTAAAGGCCATAGGCCGCGAGCGGCGACAGCTCCATGAACGCGGTGCCGGGATCGACCAGCAGGTCGACGCGCTCGCGCGCCAGCATCTTGCCACGCGAGGTGTGGCGGTTGCGCGAGACCTCGCCGCCGCCGCCCGCAACCTGGCTCAGCTTTTCGCGCAGATCCGCGACGAGGGTGCGCATGGCCTCGGAATTGCGCGCAAAGTCCGAAGAAGACGTATCGATGCTGGAATGGAGCGGCATGTTGGTTCCAATTGCGTGAAGGTTTTAAGCCGTCTCAGCCATCAATTCGCGACCGATCAGCATGCGCCGGACCTCCGAGGTGCCGGCGCCGATCTCGTAGAGCTTTGCATCGCGCCACAGGCGTCCGACCGGAAATTCGGAGGTGTAGCCGACCCCGCCAAGCGCCTGGATCGCCTCACCCGCCATCCACGTCGCTTTCTCGGCGGAATAGAGGATCGCAGCGGCGGCGTCCTTGCGCAAGCTGCGCGCGTGATCGGCGCGGTCGCAGGCACGCCCCACCGCATAGACATAGGCGCGCGTGGCCTGCCAGGTCGCGTACATGTCGGCGAGCTTGCCCTGCATGAGCTGGAAGTCGCCGATCGGCTGCCCGAACTGCTTGCGCTCGTGCATATAGGGCACCACCGCGTCCATGCAGGCCGCCATGATCCCGAGTGGTCCACCCGAGAGGACCGTACGCTCATAGTCGAGGCCGGACATCAGCACCTTGACGCCCTCGCCGACCTTGCCAAGCACGTTCTCCTCCGGCACCTCGCATTCGTCGAAGAACAGCGGATACGTGTTGGAGCCGCGCATGCCGAGCTTGTCGAGATGCTGGCCGTGGCTGAAGCCCTTCGTCCCCTTCTCGACCAGGAAGGCGGTCATGCCGCGCGGGCCCGCTTCCGGATCGGTCTTGGCATAGACCACCAGCACGTCGGCATCGCCGCCATTGGTGATCCACATCTTCGAGCCGTTGAGCACGTAGCGGTCGCCGCGTTTGTCGGCGCGCAGTTTCATCGAGACGACGTCTGAGCCGGCGCCGGGCTCGGACATCGCGAGCGCGCCGACATACTCGCCGCAGATCAACTTTGGCAGATAGCGCTCGCGCTGCGCATCATTGCCGTTGCGGCGGATCTGGTTGACGCAGAGATTTGAGTGGGCGCCATAGGAGAGGCCGACCGCGGCCGAGCCGCGCGAAATCTCCTCCATCGCGACGATATGGGCGAGATAGCCCATGTTGGAGCCGCCATATTGCTCCGGCGCGGTCATGCCGAGCAGGCCGAGGTCGCCAAGGCGCTTCCAGAGGTCCGCCGGGAATAGATTGGCCTTCTCGATATCGGCGGCACGCGGGGCGATCTCCGCCTCCACGAAGGCGCGCAGCGTGTCGCGCAGCATGCTGATGTCTTCGCCCAGATCGAAATCGATGCTCGGGATATTCAAGGCGATTCCTCCCTATTTTGGGGACCGAACCTAGCGGCATCGGGGCCCTTCTGCGGTCGAAAAGGTTGCATTTTCCGCCAAACTTGGCGAGGATTTTCCCAGAGGATTTTCCGATGCCTTTTCAAGTCGCAACCGCGATCCCGCGCCGTGCCGTGACCCCTGCCGCCTTCGTCCGCGGCGTCGTTGCCGCTTACGAACGCTACGGCCGCGATCCGACCGAGGCGCTGAGCCGGGGTCAGGTAACGCCGGACCTTGTCAATTCTCCGGATGGGCGGGTCACGGCCGGCCAGTTCGAGGCGCTGGCGGGCCATGCCATGCGCGAACTCGATGACGAGGCGCTCGGCTGGTTCTCGCGGCGGCTGCCCTTTGGCACCTACGGCATGCTGTGCCGCGCCTCGATCACCGCCCCGACGCTGGAGGTCGCGCTCAAGCGCTGGTGCCGGCACCATCGTCTGCTCACCGAGGACGTGCTGCTCGATCTCGCCGTCGGCGAGGAGACCGCGGTCGTGTCCATCCGCGAACTGGCCGACCTCGGACCTCTACGCGAATTCTGCCTGGTCACCCTGCTCCGCTATGTTCTCGGCTTCTCCTGCTGGGCGGTGGATTCGCAAATCGCGCTCCGCGCCGCGGAATTTCCGTACCCCGAGCCCGGCCACGTCTCGGTCTATCCGACCATCTTTTGCCGAAACATCCGCTTCGGTGCGGACCGCGCTTCCATCACCTTCGACAAGCATTACCTGTCGCTGCCGCTCACCCGGAGCGCGGCGGACCTCGACAACATGCTCAAGGGCGCGCTGCGGCTGACCGTACTGCCCTATCGGCGCGACCGGCTGCTGGTCGAGCGCGTTCGCCGCGTACTCCGCAATGCGCGCGGACGCAGTCTCGGCGCCGAGGATGTCGCAAGCGAGCTGGCACTCTCCACCCGCACCATGCATCGGCGCCTGCGCGATGAAGCGACCTCACTGCGGGATCTCAAGGAAGAGGCAAAATTCGAGCTCGCCAAGCAGGAGTTGATGCGCGGTCGCAGCCCGATCAAGCGGATCGCGGAGATCGCCGGCTTCCGCAACGAGAAGAGCTTTTCTCGCGCCTTCCGCACCTGGGCCGGCGCCTCCCCGCGCGAGTTTCGCGGCAGGTATCGCTGAAGCGCGGGTTGTCATGCTGTTGCGGCCTCCGAGATCCAACTTGGAGGCCGCAACATTTCCAAACGGTCTCGCTCAGTTCGAGTTGGTCTGCCCGCCCGGGCGCAGCTTGGTGCGCGAGTGCGTCTGCTTCGGCTGGAAGGCCAGCGCGTCGGCCGACGTCTTCGCGCCGCCGCTCTGTGAGCACGAGCCGCCGATGCCGCCGGCCGCGGCCCGGCAGGCCTCCATCGTCGGATAGCCGCAGCCATGCGCGGCCTGGGCACCATTGGTGATGCAGTAGTCTTCTGCCTGGGCAGCCGGCGCGGTCATCATGAGAAACGCAGATGCAAACAGCGTCGCAGCGGATGCGACGAACGTCTTCGAGATCGAGGTCATGTTGTCTTTTCCTGCTTCAGGGTCCCACAAAAGAGGCCTCGGCATGCGACGCAGGCTGAGGTTCACACCTCGCATGTAGGCCAGCACCAGGAACCGGCAATCACGCTTCGGCGCATTGCAGAACTTCGCAAATCACATGTCACAGTTAGGTGAGTTACTTATGTTTATATCCGCCTTATCCGAACCTGTATCCCGGTAAGGGAGTCACTCCCGCGCCTTCGGATGTTTGGACGTCGTTACGCGAGCTACGTTTTGGGACCCGTCGCCGCCGAACTATCCTGCCGCCGCGATCTCCTGCAATGGCAGCGGCACGTCCTTCGCCACGCCCAGCACCGGAAAGCTGCGGACGTTCTTCACGTTCGGCATCGCGGCGAAATGCAGGAGCTGCTGGCGCATGCTCTCGACGCTCGGCGCCACGCATTTGAGAAGATAGTCGGTGTCTCCCGAAATCCGCCAGCACTGCTGGATGCGCGGGATCGCGGCGATCGAGCTCTCGAATGCCGCCAGCACCGGCTGGGCTTGGCTGCCGAGCTGGATCGAGACGAACGACACCACCTCGTAGCCGAGCAGCCGCTCGTCGATAACGGCGCGCACCGCCCGGATCACGCCGCGGCTGAACAGCGATTTCAGCCGCCTCACGCAGTTGGGCCCGGACACCCCGACGCGCAGCGCCAGCTCGTTATTGCGAACCCGCCCGTCCTGCTGCAACTCGGAGAGTATTTTCAGATCGACGCCGTCGAGCTGGTCACGCCCCGCCATAGCCCACCTCGTCATGGTCGCATCATGCGAGACAGCGAAGCACGGGGCGGAATGGCTGCCAAGGGCAGGACGATGGGAAGAACCGGCGTGGTTGGCCGAGCTTGTCCCGGCCAACCGCGGGCTTTTTACGTGGACGCTAAAACGTGGATGCCCGGGACAAGCCCGGGCATGACCAGAGTTTCGTTGCCCGCCCTCAATGCGTCCACGGCTCGCCGCGGCGGAACGAGAAATTGTCCGCATAGGCGACCGGACGGCGCACCGATTCCTTTGGCTCGATCACCTGGTAGGCGATGCCCTTGCGCTCGCAATAGGCGACCGCCTCTTCCTTGCTGTGGAAGTGCAGCGTGATCTGCTGCTTCATGTCGCCGGACGAGGTCCAGCCCATCAGCGGCTCGACCGCGCGCGGCTGCTCGGGCTCGTAGTCGAGCTGCCATTCCTTGGTCTTCGACCGGCCGGATTGCATCGCGTTCTTGGCGGGCTTGAAAATGCGTGCGGTCATGGACGGTCCGGGCCTCTTGTTCGTCTTTTCGTTCGATTTCGATGCGTCACGGTAGCAGTTGGTGGAAACCGCGGGCATAGTATAGAGACACCTTTAGGGAACTGATCGGTGATTCCGGCCCCCCGGGATGGCTCGCCGATGGGTATAATCATTATGCTGCATCGTGACAATTGCGTACCCGCCTTCCGCGCCGGGGTCTCGCCCGGTGGCCCTGCTTCGTTGACATCTACCTGTCCGTCCCCTCCGAAAGCTCCCGTCGCATGTCCTTCCTGAACATCAACGCCACGCTCCCCGAGAAGGGCCGTGACCTCAGGCTCGACCTGTTTCGCGGCATTGCGAACTGGGCGATCTTCCTCGACCATATCCCCGACAACGTGGTGAACTGGATCACCACCCGCAACTACGGCTTTTCCGACGCCGCGGATTTGTTCGTCTTCATCTCCGGCTACACCGCCTCCTTCGTCTATGCGCGGATGATGCTCGAGCGCGGCTTCCTGGTCGGTGCTACGAGGCTGACCAAGCGGGTCTGGCAGCTCTACGTCGCCCACATCATCCTGTTCGTGATCTACATCGCCTCGATCAGCTATCTGGCGCTGCGCTTCGGCGATTCCGAGATGATCAACGAGTTCAACGTCGCCGGCCTGGTGGACAACGCCACCGAGACGCTGCGCCAGGGCCTGTTCCTGCGCTTCAAGCCGCTCAATCTCGACGTGCTGCCGCTCTACATCGTGCTGATGGGGCTGTTTCCGCCCGTGCTCTGGTTCATGCTGCGCAAGCCGGACCTGACGATGGCATTGTCCATCGTGCTGTGGCTGACCGCGCGCCATTTCGGCCTGAACCTGAACGCCTATCCGGCCGGACAGTGGTACTTCAACCCGTATTGCTGGCAGGTGCTGTTCGTGTTCGGCGCCTGGTGCGCCATGGGCGGCGCGCGGCGCTCGATGACGCTGATCAACGCACCGGTCACGCTGTGGCTCTGTCTTGGTTACATGCTGTTTGCGCTGGTCATGACCATGGCCGGCCGCTTCCCGACCCTCGGCGGCATGTTCCCGGAATGGCTGTTCTCGGCGTTCAACCCGAACGACAAGACCAACCTCGCGCCCTACCGCTTTATCCACTTCGTCGTGATCGTGATCCTGGTGATCCGCTTCGTTCCCAAGGACTGGCCGGGCCTGGAATGGAAAGGGTTCGACCCCATCATCGTGTGCGGCCAGCAGTCGCTCGCCGTGTTCTGCGTCGGCGTGTTCCTGTCCTTCGTCGGTCATTTCGAGCTGTCGATGAGCTCGGGCTCGCTGTTCGCGCAGATCTTCGTCAGCGTCGCCGGGATCGCGATCATGACGACGGTGGCCTATTACATCTCCTGGTCGAAGAAGCAGGACAAGCCGCTGAAGCCGCCGCCGCCCAAGACTGCGGCCGCAAAGGCCGCTTGAACGGGCAGCTCCGATCCCGCCGGACGACAGCGCCGCCGCTTCAGGCCGCCGCTTCGCTGTCGTACTCGGTAAACTTCTTGTAGATCCAGTCACGGCCGTCGTGGCGGCGCCAGACCTTGCCGTAAACGAGCTGCCCGTTGATCGAGCGGCGCGGCACGAACACGGTCCAGAGGTGCCAGATCTCGGTCCAGCTCGCCTGCGGACCGACGGTTCGGACGTTGCGATCGAGAGACATGATACAGAACTCACAGGATACGAGCGCTGCGACGAACTGTGATGTCGTGTGAGCACGAATTTCAGGCAGACCGTCGCAAGCCGAACCGATCTGATAACAGTCGCGAAGGCGCCCGCAACAACCGCTCGCTCTTAACCTAACCGATCAACCTTACCTCCTGTGAGCGCGTGGCGAGACCGGTTGAAAGCGGCCGCCGATTTTCCTAGACTGTGTGCGATTTGAGAATGAGCGCGTCGTTTTGAGGACGCGCGTTGATTTCCAGCCTGACGCGAATTTTTGAAAACGATTGATGGGCGGGGGCCACCACGATGAATTTGCAATGTGCATGTCTGCGCTTGGCGCTGCATTCGACGCCGCCTGCTCTGCCCGCGAAGACGCCGGAGCAGGAGCCGCGGAAGGTCGCCAACGACAATCAGCTGGCCTGGCCATTCCTGCCGTTTCCGTTCGGCTGGTACGCGACGAACTGATGGTTGGAAAAGCGTAACGCCGCGCAAGCGGAATATCATCGCTTGGCGGCGTCCGCTAGGCATTGGGCGCTGAAATCCCCAACACCAATATGTCTAGGACGACGCCTAAAGGTTCGACAAAGTTTTACGCATTCCGCGCCGCCCGACCCGCCCCAATGCCTTGAAATGTCGCGCGGAAAGTCGCGTTGCGCAGGGAATGAGCGCCGAGGGTTAGGAAGGCTTTGGCGGCTGCGGGCATCGGCATCGAACGCGCGCCATGCACGGCTGGAGCTGCGCTCGCCTGGCGCCTCGCCGATTGGCTATTGTTCTGAGGCGCGGGTCTGGCCCACCTCGGACTGGTCGGGGCAGCTGGATTCGAACCAACGACCTGCAGTACCCAAAACATACCAGCTAGTCCCTCACCCACCCTCGGAGACCCTCACCGACCTTAAGTGCCGCGGAGAAATCCCCCGCTCCTTCACCTCGTGCCATCCATCACCTGCTGTGATTGGCACCGCGGTGCTTCCCCCGTGCTTCCCGGAGGACAAATGAGCGGTCAAACAATCACTAAGACCCTGGTGGACGGCCTGGAGAAGCAGCCAGCCGAATACACGATCTGGGACGCCAAGCTTCCCGGCTTTGGGGTGCGGGTCCGGCCAACCGGCGCCAAGTCATTTATCATCGTCTACCGCGCCGGCACCGGCCGGACCGCTCCCGTACGGCGGCTCACCCTCGCTGCCGTCGGCAAGATCGCCCCAGAAGCCGCCAGGACGCAGGCAAAGATCCTACTGGGTACCGTGGCGAACGGCGCCGACCCGGCCGCAGAAAAGCGGGCGAATCGTCCAAAACGTGATCGGCTGACTTTCGATGAGCTCGCCCAACTGTACTTGGACCAATATGCCAAGGTCAGAAAGTCGTCCTGGAAGAACGATGAGGGCTACCTCAAGAAGCCGCGGGCGAAGTGGAAGCGCCGAATCGCGGCCGAGATTACCGACGATGATGTCGCGGAACTGCTCGAGGAGATCGGCGCCACGGCACCGGTGGGTGCGAATCGGACACAATCAATCCTGCACACCCTCTTTTCCTGGGCCAAGGAACCGGGCCGCAAGCACGTTCGGGCCAATCCAGTGGCGGACATGCGCCGGCGTTACCAGGAAAGCCCGCGGGAGCGCGTGCTTACGGACGAGGAGATCCAGGCGCTTTGGTGGGGGTTGGACGACGCGAATCTTCCCGCCGGCCGGCCGATCGCGCTCGCCTTGAGGTTCATTTTGGCGACAATGGTCCGGCCTGGCCAGTCCGCCGGCCTCCTCGTCCAAGAGCTGGTCGGCTTCACGTCGGATGACCCGCAGTACCACATTCCAAAAAATCGGGTGAAGAAGCGAAGAGAAGTGATTGTGCCGCTGAACGGATTGGCGACGTCAGTGGCGCGCGAGGCCATCGTCGCCGACAATCAAGGGGCCGTCTTTTCTTCCTGGACGGTGCGACCGGGTTCACATGAACCGCAGCCGGCTGACGGAAACTCGACTCATCGTGCGCCGCGCCAGCTAGCTCCGATCACCCGAGACGCTCTGTCGGCCGCGCTCAACGGCAGGCCGGCCAAGGGAAAGCGCCCCCCACGGAAAGGCATTCGAGAGCATCTCGGCATGGCGCATTTCACCCCGCACGATCTCCGGCGCACAGCCGCAACGATCGCGCGCCGCGGAGGCGCAAAGCGCGAAGATGTTAAAGCCCTGCTCGATCATCTCGAGGGCGACGTGACAGCGACATACGATAAATACGACATGCTCCCGGAGAAGCGAAAGGTTGCCGCGATCTTGGAAGCCGAGCTCCGCAAAATAGTTGGAAATCGACCCATGCCAATCTCGAAACCGATGCTCGCCGGAGACAACGTCGTATCAATCGCCGACGGTGAGCGAAAAATTCTAGCTGTGTGAATCGCCAAAATCGACAAACCCACAAATGCAAGGGGAGACGGTTTCTGATGGTCGCTGCTAGCATCTGATCTAGTTAGCGGGCGCTTGGGGCTCTTTAGTCCGGCGCCGCTCGCTTGCCTCGGAGCGGAGACCGATCAATGCAGCAATTTCTGGACACCAAAGAAGCCGCCAAACACGTTCGGCTGTCGACTGCCACGCTCGAGCGCTTGCGCGTGCGAGGCGGCGGCCCCCCTTACATCACCCCTATTCCAAGCCGCGTGCTGTACGACGTGACCGATCTCGACGCTTGGATGTGGAGCCGCCGACGTCATTCAACTTCGGAAATTGAAGCGGCTTAAACGACCGGCGCGCGTGCGCGCGTCTTCACCGGCCAAGCATTCCCAAACACCAGATATGAGGGCCAAAAAGCCACGCCCCGCGGGCGCCAAAAAGAATGGCCCCGCCGACTGCCAGGTCGAACGGGGCCAGAAACTGAAAACGTGAGATATGAATAACACAACGATCGTTGACAATCAACGAACCGCGCTTGGCCTCGCCGAGTTAGGGTTCGATGTTTTTCCTCTGCTTCCAAATCAAAAAACGCCGGCGCTGGAGGGGAATTGGAAGGACATAGCCACTCGTAACCCAAGTAAAGTGCGGAAGCTGTGGGCGGGCGGCTATCGCGCCTGCAACATCGGCATTCGCACCGGTCTACCGCTCCAGAATGGCGTGCTGGTCGTCATCGATATCGACATCAAGGACGGCAAACCGGGTTTGCAGTCGATCGCGGAGCTCGAGGACCAGCTCGGCAAGCTGCCGGCGACGACTACTTTCAGCACGGCGTCTGGAGGCGAGCACCGCTACTTTGTAGCGCCCTGGCCGCTCGGGAACAGCAATTCCAAGCTTGGGCCCGGCGTCGATGTGAAATGTGTCGGGGGTTATGTGGTTGGCTGTGGAAGCACCATCGACGGGAAAAAATACGACCTCACCAACCAAGAAGGTATCGCCGAGCTGCCCGAGATTTGGGCCACAGCATGCGGACGTCCCCGTGAGCGATCTACTCTTGATCGGGACAGCCCCTTAGTCGACCTCGATCAACCTGCCAACATCGAACGCGCGATATCTTACCTCGCCGGCGCGCCCGCGCATGGCACATACGTCGTGGCCTGCTCCGTCCGCGATTTCGGCATCAGCCAGGAAAGATGCCTTGAGTTGATCGTCGACCGTTGGGAAGGCGCCGAAGGCAAGAGTTGCGAGCATATCGAAACGCGCGTGGCCAACGCCTACACGTACGCTCAGGATCCTCCCGGCATCGCATGCGCAGAAGTGGAGTTCGAGGCTGTTGAAGTGGATGGGCGACCCCAGCCGGTCGGCGAGTGGGATGAACCGGCGGACCTCTGGAAGGAAGAGAAGCCGCCAAAAGACATGCTCGAGGGCATCGTTCCGCCCTTTCTGAACGCGTTCGGAAGGGACCGGGCTAGATCGCTGGGCGTGAACTCGGATGCGATCACCGCCGCCGCCGTCGCTGTCGTGGGTTCGCTGATCCCGGCGACCAATCGGCTGCAAATGTATCAAAACCGGAGCTCCTGGTCGGTGCTTTGCGTGCTGTGGACCGCGCTTGTCGGCGACCCAGGCTCGGCCAAATCGGCCGCTGTGAAGGCTGCGCTCGCTTTTGCCAACCCGGTCAACAAACGCTGGTCGGCGGCGTTTTCAAAGGAGTTGTCCGAGTACGATCGGGCGGAACTTGCCTTTTCGACTCAGAAATCAGCGAAGAAAAAGCCCGAAGAGCCGTCCCACGAAGACCGGCACCCTGCAGACATCATCGTGAAACCATCGCTGCCCAAGGCCCGATCAAAAATCTCAAATGACAGCACCACGGAGGCGATTGTCACTCGCCTCGCCGAGACGCCGGAAGTCGCACCTTTGATCCAGTATTCCGACGAACTGTCGGGATGGTTGGGCGGCATGGACGCTTATCGGTCCAAGGGCTCGAAAGACCGGGCGCTTTGGCTCGAGGCGAAGGAAGGTGCTCCCTACCGGGTGGACCGACAGGGTCGCGGCTCTGTCGAGGCGCCAAATCTAGCGGTATCGATTATTGGAGGCATTCAGGACGACCTCATCGCCCGGCTCGCGCCCGATCTTGCGACCGATGGTCTGCTGCAACGATTCGCCTTGATCGCCATTCGACAGCTCGGACTCGGCGAAGACAACGCCGAGGTTCCTGCCATCGAGGCGGCTATTCCGCGCGTGGCATTGGCGCTTGCGGGTCTCGAGGAGGCTACTTACCGCTTCGACGCGCAAGCCGCGGGGGAACTGTGGGCCATCAAGGCGTTCAAATCTCGTGAGATGGCCCGCCCCGATATCCCCTCGGGTCTGAAGACCTGGTTAGCCAAGACGGACGCCGAATTTGGCCGCTACGCGTTGGCTTTCCATCTGATCGAGTGGGCCATTATCGCGGAAGCGCTGGAAACACCACCCGATGAACTCATCTCAGCCGATACCGCCAGGCGAGCTCGACGGTACGTGGAAGAGTTTCTCTACGCCCACGCCCTGTTCATCCACACGACGGTCCTCGACGGTGCCGGCCACGACCACGAAGCCCGGTGGATCGCTGGCTACGTTCTCACACGCGATCTGGAGCGAATAACCGCCACAGAGGTCGGAAGAGCGCGGCCGCGCAGCCTGGGCCGAAACCGGAAGCAGTTGCTCGCGGTGATGGGCCGCCTCGAGGCCGACGGGTGGGTTCGAATGACCAGTTCCGACCCTGCCAGCTGGCGGGTTCATCCGGCAGTTCACGATGGGCGCTTCGAGGACATTCGGCGGGCCGAAACTGAACGCCGGGATGCCGTCCGCGGCGAGATCGCAGAGGCCGCAAGCGTTCGGCGAGCCGCAACGGGAGCTGCGCTATGAAATTGCGAGGTCGTCAGCGGTGTCAGCGGGTGTCAACGCTGTCAGCGCCATTGGCTTCCGGTCTTCGGCCCGACACGGTGGACTGGGCCCGCCGCGATGCGCTGACAACCGCTGACAGCGCTGACGGGAAAGAGGCCTTGAAGGCCCCGCCAGCAGCCGAGGTGTCAGCGGTGTCACTTGCGCGCGCGGATACACCAAGGCTTTTTACCCCCTCTTACCTCTACTTTCCCCTGAGCCCGTTTAGGCGGAATCCGCTGACACCGCTGACACCCTTCCTCGTTGGCCGCTTCACCCCAGTCGAGGCGCCCGCCCCGACATCCGCCCTCATCCAAGTCGTGGGCGTGCGCCCGCAATACGGGAGGCACTAATGAACCGCTTCGCACCTGGCCGCTCCTTCAAGTCTCGAGGCCGGCGGTACCAGATCCTCGGGACGAAGGATCATTGGACCCGAGACGGCCGCTACGTCGAAATGATCCGCTATCAGTCCGCTTGTGCCGAACCCAGTTGTAATCGCACCTTCACAGCTCTCACGACGAAGAGCAGGATCCGCAAAGGGCAGCTCAACAAACGCTGCGAGCTCCACCACGCACCCGGTGTCCCTATCCCGGTCAAGAAGGTCAGGAAGAAGCGGCCGAAGGTCCGTTTGAAGAAGCCGACGGCCGCGGCGCTGCTGAGAGATCGCAGAGAGCGGGCGGTCAATCGGGCCATCCTCGCCATGCAGCGCGTCCAGCGCCCCTCCTACCTCGACTGAGCGGCTCTTGCAGGGCTTGCACGGGCCTTCCAGCTGCGACAATCTGGCGTTGAGCCCAGAATGGAGGTCTTCACGATGCCCCGCGGTCAGTTCTACACGGTCTTCACCTTGGGATTTGCCATGGCGATCCGTTTGCTGGGGGTCATCGCGGGCCTGGCTCTGCTCTTCTGGCATGAGCCGTATTGGTGGGTCGCTCGGGCTTTCGACGGTCAGGTGAATTGGCTCTCGCCGCTTTACCTCTCGCTTATCGTCGCCGGTGCTCCTCTGTTCGTGGCCTATTGGATGGTTCGCATCCAGCAAACGATCGTTCGCTGGTCCGGCGATCGGCTGATTGCAAGGCTGAACCAACAATACACTGCGATCGAACAAACGCAGGGGCGCGAATACGCCGACGAGTTCATGAGACTGCAGGCGCAGGCCATGATCGAGAAGAGCGAGGGCCAGCCGTTCAATCTCTTCGGACGAGAGAAGATGCTCCACGCCGCGGCAGTCGCTGGCGTCCGGCCGCCAACGTAATTGCAGTCGCCGACGGCATTGTCTTCTGCTGTGCAAGCCAGGTAGCGCGCGGCGGAGGCAACCGCGAGCTCCCGAGCGAAAAGTAATCCTCTCACCTTTCGTTTTTGCGATGTAGCCCGGACAGCCGAACACGGGTTGCGACAACGGCATTCAGGCTTAAAAGTCGAGTGATCAAAATCGCCAAAACGCGCAAAATCGATAGTGCGCCCCACCACACCGATTCGGAGTGACGTACCTTCGCGTGCCGAGTTTAGGGAGAAGGGTCGACCAGACAAAAACAGACACGAAGGCGAGAGAGATCGCGGGCTTCAGGACTTCGCGCAATGTCGACAAAGCCGACAAACCCTCACCGTTGACCGAGATCGGTTTCAGTGATCCCAAACGCCCCGGGGCTCATGGGAGAGCAAAGCATGCGCAACGAAAACGACGTCCTCGAAGTCACAGCGATATTCACGCGTAATCCCGACGGCCAATCATGGTCGCCGCCGGGGGACGTCGGCGCTAGTGACCAGCCTCCACACCCAGCACCACCGGATGGAAGGGTTGCAGTCGCCGACAACGTACCGTACGAGCCCTCGCCTGAGATCAAACAAGCGATGCTCGCGGCGGCTCGCGGCCAGCAACTGGTCGACCGCCTTGCCGCCCTTCAGAATGACGCTGTCGAGAAGTACACCGGTATCTCTCGAAGTGAGCTCGGCCTGCGCGTCTGGAACGCGCCGATGGCGGCGGTCGCAACTCGCCTCGGGCTCAAAAAGCACGTGCTGATGCGCATCTGCAAACTGTATGAAGTGCCGACGCCGCCCAAGGGCTACTTCAAAACGAGTTTCGCCAACCGGCCGATCCGATGGACGCGCGTTGCCGTTGGGGGGCCGACCGCGTGACTGCTGTCCTCTCTGCCAGGGACAGGAGGTCCTCGAGCGTCTCAAGGGATGGCCGACTGTACCGGTAGGATTCCTGCTCATCCGATGGTTGGACTCGACCGGCGGCCCGCAACGTGGTTGCATACGGCATTCGATAAAACCTTTTGGGGGATCAGAATGAAACAGCTCATTTTGGCTGCCGCACTGGCGCTGGCCACAACCGCCGCACAAGCGCAGTATCTCAGCGGCACCGGTTCAAATCCGAGTACGCATACCTCGTCGGGATATACCCGCAGCACCGGTACTTACGTGGCGCCGTACGTCGCGACCAATCCGAATGGCACGCAACGCGACAACTTCGGCACCAGCGGCAACTATAATCCGTCCACCGGTCAGACCGGTCACCGGACCCCGCGCTATTGATTGCAACCATTGGAGACGTTCGATGAATTGTCGCCCGTTGCGACAACGAAGTCGGACGTCTCTCTTGATAAAGGCGAAAGGTGATGGCCAAGTCGCGCCCAATATTTACAGTCCTATTGCTGCTTACGCTCGCCCTGTTTTCGCGCGTTGTCCACTCTGCCGAAGTCAAAGTCGGTGTGGGGAAATCTGGACAAGCAACGATCTGGATCACTGGGGAGATTGTACCTGGTGACGCCGACAAGTTTTCGCAGTCAGTTCGGCAAGCCAATGATTCCGGGAAATTTGTCGCCAACGTTAGATTGGATTCTCCGGGCGGAAATTTGCTCGAGGGGGTCAAGATTGCCGACGCCATAAGGTTCGGCAAAACATCCACGAACGTGGGCAAGACAGCGGTCTGCGCTTCGGCGTGCTTTCTGATGTTTGCTGCCGGCTCTACCAAGAACGCCGGCTATGGCGCTCAAGTCGGCGTCCACGGAGCGTCAGGAGAAAATGGAGAGGAAACGGCGGCATCAGGCGCTGCGACGGTCTCTATGGCCAAAATCGCCAAAGAGTTGGGCGTGCCCTCCGCAATCATCGGCCGCATGGTCGTTACGTCTCCACAAGACATGGTTTGGCTGAGCCCGCAGGAGCTTCAGTCGATGGGCGTCACCATGATGGGCCGTCCCTCTCAACTCACTCCGCCGGTCGCCAGTCTGCAACAGACCCCACCGAACTCACCTTTGTCCTTATCACCCTCAGGAGCGACGCTCTCCGCCGCACGAACAACGCCCAATGCCAGTCCTAGTTGGGGAGAAATTGTCAACCGGGCGATGGAAAAATCAGCAAGCCAGAATAACGGGAAGCCTCTTTTTAGCCGCTCCTGCCAGCCCGAACTGAGGGTGTGTAACATCGGCCTAAGCTACCTGGATAATCAGGGCAAAGTCGCGTTTTTAAAAACAGTCGAGGACATGAACGGCAAGGTCATTGCACGTGAGGCATGCACCTTGAACGATTTCCAGGATGTCCGAACCTGCATCAACTGGGACGACGGCACTTCGCATCGTGACATGAAGGACAGCAAGGGAGTTTGGTCCAAGGTAGCGGACCAATAGACCGGACCGCCCGCTCGCCTTTCGAAAGACATTTCCAAATAGCCCTCGGGTTCATCGACAGTAATGGGCGCCGGAGAACACGCGCAGTTTGCGCCAGCGAAGGCGGCTCCTGAGTCGCGGCGGGTCCAACGCCGAGGTGATGATCCACCGCTTTACAACCGTGGGGAAAACTGCCTCCAGGTCAGCCAACCTGCATTTTCCGACTCGCCCGATCGTGCTCGCTGTGCGCCAATGTCCTGGTTGCGGGGGTGCGCGTGAGCCAGTTTTTGTCCGTACTTCTGCTGGGGACTGCATTGACGCTGACCTTGTGCTTCGGCGTTGCGGCATGGCGCCAGTCCGCGGGCAGAGACGTCGACATCACTGCAACTATCCCGCATCAGGAAAACGGCTGGCGAGCGAGGCCGACCAACTGAAGTCTTGCGCTCGCCCTCCAGTTGCGGCTATTGCAGGCTTTAACCGCAAAATGCGTAATTTGAGTCGGACGACCGCTCAAAAGTGGTATATTAATGGTTGAGCCGTATCATCAGGACTGTCCGGGGCATTGCCCGCCGGACGACGCAAATCCGTATGCAGGCAGCCTCTACCGGGCCGCGAAGAAGTTTCCTCCAAGCGAGCGGGACATGCGCTCCGTGATCGAGCAGGGTCGGAAGACGAATCCCCGGGATTGCAAAAGCTGGGGTCTCTCCGTTTGGGTCGACGAGACAGCTGCACGTCACGCCCGCAAGTTAGTGCCCTTCTTTCGGGCTTGCTCAATCGTCAAGTTTACCGTCGATGAGGATAATGGGGAGTTGCTGCACACCCCTTCGAATGAACAGCCTGGGCACCATACGTATTGGAAGAAAGCCGAAGTCGCATTCTCGGATGATGATTTTTCGTTGCTTCTTGGTCCAGAAGCATGACTTGGCAACCAGATACAGAAGGGTTTCCGCCATGGAGCAATGATCCGATCCTTGCTCAAGAAGTTCTTTATTCTTTCGACGGGCCCGTCATTTTTGTTGCTCAAGTCGGACTGTCAAAAACGCTCTTCGTAAAGTTCGATGAAGGCGACGACACCAGTTTCTTTCACGCAGGTCCGATCGACGAGAACCACTTAGCTGCTCTCAAAGCGGGCGAGCTATCGCTGCGTGGAGCCCTGACGTCCGATCAAATATTCATTGTTGAGCTTACTCAGGATCTCTACGTCAAACGCTTTTGGCAAGACGAAATTCGATTGTGGAGCGAACGTTTTCTGCCAGCTCGACGAATTGGTTTGGTGCCACAGGTCAAGCTCATCTGGGATTCTTTGGCCGAAGCGAGGGCGTTGCTTGCGCTGACCTTTCAAGGCGCATCGCTCGGCAGATCTCACATGCCGCTGGGATTGCTCACTGGGCTCGTTAACAAAACGCATGAAGCTGCACGGCGTATTCTTTTGCCGCCGAATCTATTGAGTTTGAAAAGTGCCTCCATTGATTTCCATGTCGCACCTCCAAAGTTTAGCAGCTTAGTTCTGGCGCTCCAGAATCCCGTGTTTCGCAAGGAGGTAATCCAAAAGCGTATGCCGGGCGAGGATGCGCCAGAGCGGCTCGCCTCGGAAATACAGATCAATGGCAGCGACTTTGTCGATAATATTTCCGAGCTATCTGAATCGGCCGACAAAGGCGAGATTAGCCTTTCGATTGCGCAGGAGCGCTTCAGCTCGCTCGAGCAAATCCGTAGCATTGTTCCGACCGAGAGAAACAAGCTCTCGGAACTGGCGATAACGTCCAACACAGACGAAAAGCGATCGCTTGTTGTGGTCAGCCACGAAACCGGCGATAAAATCATTCGAGCCCGGAAGTTGATCGAGGCTCGTCCCATCACCGACCACGGCCGCATCATCCAGACAAACGACAAGCGATATACAGTCGTCTATCAATCAGTCCGCGGAACCGAAGTTACATTCACGATGGACGCAACTTCCTTCAATGCTATGGAAGCAGAGGATTCGTTGAAGTTGGGCAACCGCATAAGGGCCGTCGGATACCTTGAACGTCGGACCCGACGCGACTCGTTGACGCTCACGGAGCCACTTCAAACGGCTCCCGCAAAATAAGAATCAATCCTCGCCCGATCAGAGCGCGCGCATGCTCGATCAGCCGAATCGACTCCGAGCCGATGGTGCACGGCTTCATGAGCTAGCGTTCGGCGTGACGTCAATCACGAGGCCGGCCTGGTCAGCCGCCGGCGGCGGTGCAGGCTCGCGAACCACGATCACCAGTCCCGGCACCCTTTGCACATCAGACAGGTCGATCAGGTAGCCGGCGCGCGGCCGCCTGCGGCGGTGCTGCGGCCTCTCCGACGACAGGCAGGCTCTCCGATCTCGACGGGCGGTGAGCCTTATGGCCAGCGCGGCGCGATCCTGCGTGGGTCAGCGAGCCATGATGGCCGTTCGGCGAATGGGAAGGAATAATCACGAAGGTACGAATTGAGCGCCCCAGCAATCAGCTTGCGGCCGCGATTAAGCGCTAGACCTACAGAGCGGGCACATCTCGAATGAACTCTCGCGCGAACCGCTGCCGTACCTCGGAGGTCTCGCGTCCCTGCCCTGTGCTTCAGGAACGTATGGCGTCAATCGCGTGGGCGATCATCCCTATTTCCCTGATCGCGTCGATGACTACCCGCCCAAGGACCCCCTCTACTTCCACGCCGTCGCGGTGGCCCGTGGCCAGGCCTTCGACTGGACGCGCCGGCAACTCGCCCCCCGCGCAGCGCACCCGTTCGTCCAGCCGGTCGCCGATCGGCGGCGCGACTGGATCCGGCTCGGCCATTCACCGGAGGCGCTGGGGCTCTGATGCAGAAAGTTCGGATCACCCAGATCGACGGGACCCTGCCCAACTTGGCGCTGATGCGGCTGGCCGCGCATCACCGTGCCCGCGGCGACCAAGTGCACTTCACCCGGCGCGTCCGGCGCGAGCTCTTCGAGCCGCCTATGACGCCGTCTACGGGAGCGCAATCTTCAAATTCTCGGCGGACAGGGTGGCGCGCTTCCGAGATCAGTTCCCCGGCGCGATAGTTGGCGGTACACCGAGCGATTTGGAGTGCAGATGGATCAGATCGAGGAGAATGTGCCGCTTCTGCTGGCCGCGATCCTGAAGTACTTGGACGATAAAAAATAACGTCAGGGGCTCTTCCTCGACTTTGGCCTAAATGGCCGAATTGCTGCGGAGGGTCTATATTGTGCCGATGAACGATCACCAGCGCACTTGCCGATGCGGCGCAGTGTACCGTCGCACTGAATTCATGGCACCCAGCCGCGAAGTAAACAGCTTCGAGTGCGCCGTGTGTGGCGAGACGTTGGAGCACTGGAATAGCGCTTGGGTACCGACGTATCGCCTGATTATCGGTCCCATACGCGAGCCCACCCGTTCCTGATCGTTATTCGGGTTTGATAATCATCAGGACGCGCGCCTCGATCTGGTCACGATGCGCCACGTACGTGTCCTGCATATCCTCAAGGTGTTCGAGGAACATGATGGCAGGGAGCGGATCGTTACCTTCCCGCTCTAGTCTTTCTACAATCTTGCGCTGATGCGACAGGCACCGTTCGCCTTTAACGACGTACCGGCGCGCCTTGGACAGCTCCTGTAGTGCCTCAACCAAACTCATACTCAGCTCCTCACGCTTCCCGGCGTGGAACTCTCAACTTATGTAGAGCGTTCCAATGGATAGAACTAGGAGGCTTGAAGAATGGCGAAGAAGGCCAAAAAGCAGACCGCGCGCGGTCGCAAACAGGATCGCGCTCGAGTTGCTGGCGGACAGGACTACGAGGTCCGTTACACCGCAAAGAAGGCTCGCACGTCGAAGTCGGCCGTGAAGAAAGCGGTCAAGAAAGTCGGCAGCAGTCGGAAGAAGGTCGTAAAGGTCTTGAAGCGCGGACGGCGTTGACAGCTCGCGAACAAAAAGAAAGCCGGAGAGCGCTGGCGCCTCCGGCCTAACAACGGTCTCCCGTCATTCTACGAGGCCTTCTTACTTCTTAAGCGGCAGCCTCTCCGTCCATTGATATAGAGTACTGGGTCCACAACGAGAACTATCGTTTTTGCATACGTACCGGGACATCTACTTCGGCATAGTATTTTCGATGCCGGCCGCATATGCGCTAAAAAGCTTGTGGCAGTGGTCAGCGAACAAAGCCACCATGAAAGTCTCGTCAGGGTCGCTTCGAAATTCTGCGAGCCATCGCTGACTCCACAAATATGGTTCGGCAAACATGGTTCGGACGTCCTCAAGAGAAGCCTCAGCAAGTTGATCGCGGCTCAATTGGAGACCTCGTGCGAGCGCCTTGCCCACGACGAGATCCCCATACACCGGCATAGCGGAGTGCAGCAGTGTGCCAGGATATGCAGCCTGCATCAGGGCGACGAAGCATATCGTCTCGCACTGCAGCAGAATCTTGTTCTGATACGCATGATGCAGCGCCGTAGGGATCTTTAGACTGAGCGCGTTGGTATCGCCGAACTCGTTGTGCGCCACCAGTCCGTCATATTTGCGCATACTGGACTTCAGCGCGCGGCTTCTTGCTCCATCCAAACATTCGTTCGCCTCCACGTTAACGCGCGTCGCACTGGCTTAACTAACCGCTTGGCCCTGCTGTCCGATCGGGTTCCGGAGAGATTTGCAACGGTTCCGGAACTTCGTGCAAACAGCTGGATTGCTCCTTGTCCGTAATGGAAAGAGGAGATGTCGATGAAAGCGCTACTGGTATTAGCTGCATTGGGCGCGCTCGCCACGCCCGCACTCGCGGATGAAGTTGGTGTCGGTGTTGGCGTCGGCCCAGTTGGGGCTGGCGTGACTGTTGGTCAAAGCCCCGACCGCGATCGTGATCGTATTCGTGAACGCGAAACAGTAGTCAAAGAGCACGAGCCTGCCGATCGCACCACCGTCATCAAGAAAGAACATGATGATGATGGTACCCGCAGCAAGACTATCGTCAAAGAACGAGATTGAGACAAAGGCCCCGGTCCAAAACGGGGCTTTTTCTTTTGAGATCGATGGGTAGGAAATGGCTAGACCGACCGGGATTTTAGCTAAACGCTTGAGGTCTGGCGATCCCGGCATGACTCGAACATGCGACCTACGGTTTAGGAAACCAGCGCTCTGTCCAGTTGAGCTACGCGACCATGTGCGAAAAATACGAATGGCTGGCCGATCAGCGCGATGGATACATGCGCCGCATGGAGCAGGCGATCGAGAGCGAGGAGCTAGCGCGGTCGCAGCATGCCCAATGCGACGATGTCGAGATGCTCGAGGGCGACCGCGAAGCACTGCTGAGCCAGAATGCCGAACTGACGTCGCGCGCTGAAAGAGCGTTGCGTCTGCTGATGCGATGGCGCCTTCAACCGGATTCGAACCGGCGTTTTCCCGGCTGAGAACCGAGGGTCCTACCGCTAGACGATGGCTGCAGACTTCCGTTTCGGCGGCCGAAGTCAGGCGACGGCCTTGGAAGTCGAATGGCTCCCCGACCTGGATTCGAACCAGGATGGACCGATTAACAATCGGGCCGCTTACCGTTAGCGGATCGGGAATAATTCCAGTTATATTTTGCGGTCGTTCTGTCGGCAGGTCCGGCACAGATCGGCAGGTCGGCCGCAAATGTGCAGGTCATGCAGGTGATGATGGTGGAGGCGCCGAGACTCGAAAACTCGGGACCAACTACTTGCAAAGCAGTCGCTCTCCCGCTGAGCTACAGGCCCGATTCTGCACCGGCAGGCATCTTCGCCGACTACCGTAATCTTTTGTCCGCGAATTTTGGTACTGGCCTGTTTCCGACCTCGGTGGCCTAATTGATTTTGGGAGTGGCCTAATTTGATTTAGGACCGGCCCGGCCCTGTGATACGTTAGCTGCCATCACCGGCCACGATTTCAAGGCGCCGGTGGCTGAGAGATCGCGCGCTCCCGCCTGTACTAAGGGAGCGAAGCATGGGCCCCGACCGTATCAGCCCTGAAACCCGGAAGCTCCTGGAGCGCGCGGACCGGGCCATTCAGGAGAGTGCTTACCTCCGAGCCCTCAACGCTGAGATCAGGGATCAGCCGCTACCCTCGCGCTGGGCGAAAGACCCACACCGCGAGAAAGAGTAAGGCCGGCTCAGTGGGCGGCCTGTTCCATTACATCCCCCTGGCCCCGGTTTCTCAGGCCACGCGAAATTGTGCCGTCTGGCGGTCATATACATGATTTAGTCCGCTCGTACCCTCGGGGGGCCGTCTACATGCATAAGGATCGCCAAAACGATCTAACGGTAGCGCAGTGTCGTGCGCTTGCAGACCGCCATAAAGCCCAAGCTCAGGTCGTTCTCAGTTGATCCTAAAGTCCTGCCGAATGATGTGTTGGTGCTGAAAAAAGAGCTGGAACCCTTGGCACCTGTCAAGGCCTGGTATGCATCACCCGCCGAACCTTGTGCGTAGGCGTCGGCGGCTGAGAGAGGTCTCGCTCCCGCCTGCACAAGCAAGGGAGCGGATTATGCCGCATCACAAGCTTATAGCGCGCCTACGGGTGGTCGGCGGTCTATCTGAACAAGATCAGCTTAGGCTCACGCGCATTCCATATAGGGTGAAGTCCCTGGCCGATGGGGAATACGTGGTTCGCGAAGGAGACAAGCCCAGCAGCTGCATTGTTGTGATCGACGGCTTTCTAGCTCGGCAAAGAGTGGTGAATGATCGAAATCAGATCTCGTCATTCTATCTGGCTGGGGACATGCCCGACTTGCCTAACCTGCATTTGCCGATCGCGGATTGTGATCTTTGCAGCGTGGGCAATTCGACGATAGCCGCTGTGCCCCATTCATCTCTCAGAGAGATGATGACCGAATCTCTCGGACTTGCACACGCTTTTTGGCGCGAAACGCTGATACAGGCTGCCATCTATCGCGAATGGGTTGAGAATCTCGGAGCGCGCCAAGCCTTAGGTCGGCTCGCGCATCTACTTTGCGAGCTTACCACTCGCATGGAATTCGTTGGGCTGGCGGACAACGGCAGCTTCCGAATTCCGCTCACGCAGCAAGATGTTGCTGATGCATGTGGGCTTTCAATAGTGCACGTGAACAGGACGATCCAGGAACTCAGGGGTTTGGGCCTCATTGAATGGGAAAACCACATCGTGACTCTGCTCCGCGCACAGGAACTGCAAGCTGCCGCCGAGTTCAGCCCTGAATATCTTCATGAGCTGAAACCCAAGCGGAGGAATCAGTCAGCAGAGCTCGCGCGGCGGGCGCCAGAGCATGATCGGCTAGCCCTGCGGTGAATGCCGCGCGATCGAAGAAACCCCGGAGAAAACCCCGGAGTTGCGCAACGGCGCACCCTAAGGCTTTGCTGAGTAGCGGATAATCAGCCGGCATCCGGCATGTTTCTTACTCTGCAGGTTCGATTCCTGCCGGGATCGCCGGAAAAATCCCGAGATATCAAAGACCTTTAACCGTCCCCGACATAAAAAACTACACGGTTTAACTAGAACGTTTGCGGGGAATTGGCGGCCTTTGCGGGCCGGTGCGGGGGCAAATCCCCGAAGAAAATCCCCGAGCGATTTCGCTGTGCAAACTCTAAGAATCGGACCCCGCTGACGATTGTTCGTGTAGTCCCGTGGAGTTTGGGTATGCGATCCTCGCCTCGATCGTGCCGGATCTCGAAACCGTGCCAAGGCCTTCTCTCCGGCCAGTACGTCTATCCGGTCCGGATCGTGTGCTTCAACCCGACCGAGATGGTCGCGCGACGCCACCTCCGACGTCGCAAACACGCTGACCCAGCGCGCGGTCGACAGTGATGATGACGTCTCAGCCGCCGTGCAGGGCTTCATCCGCGCCAACGCGACCAGGCGCTTTGATGTACCGCTCGCGCTAGCGTTGCAAGGAGCGCGTGATGTTCCGGGAGGGCAAGCCGGAAGGCCTCGCCTCGCAAAGCGAGCGCGACTACTTCATCCGCTGCACACGATTTGCGGAAGATGCTGGACATGCGCGACCTCGGCGATGTGCTCGACCATCTGCACGGGCAGGAGATCGAGGAGGAGCCCGCGTCGCACTGATGGAGGACCGGACGTTTGCATGCGCCCGCTGTGACGGCCCCCGCTGGCTTGCGAGAACCATCCCGAACGCCCCTGGGAGGGACCAAACGCCTGCGGCTGCGGGGTCGCCGGAGAGCCCTGCCCGGCCTGCAACGACGCCCCGCCGCACGAGAAGCCGCTGCTGCCGAAACGTTTCGACAGCAGCATCACCAGCATGCGGTCATGCGCCCCCTCGTGAGGAGCCCGGCGGGAAGGCCGCGGCGCAAGCTGTGAAGCTAGCTAGGACGTCATAAACGTCGGCTTACCCAACCCCAAGCGGAAGTCTCCCATCTTAGCCGTGATCGGCGGCTTGTGGACCCTTCTCGGACGTGATCTCCCTCATTAGACATCCCCAAGGCCCGGTCATAAGCTCCTGCCGATAGTTCGGTTCGGATGAGCTGCAGCCGTCCCGCGATGTTGTCTCTAGCCAACGGAAGGTGCGACCATGGCTGAACTCATCAAGGTAGGCGCAATGCAATTGCGAATTTTGCGCACGAAGTATGACACCAGCGGGGCACTTGATATGTTTGAGGTGATGCTCCCGCCAAACTCTCGTGTGCCGGTCCCGCACCATCACCGTGACTGGGAGGAAACGATCTACGGTCTTGAGGGCGTCATCACTTGGACGGTCGCTGGCAAACGGATCGAGATCAAGCCAGGAGACGATCTCTTCATCCCGCGAGGCGTTGTCCACGGTTTCGTCAACGAGACACAGGCGATTGCGAAAATGCTTTGCGTTCTCACACCGGGGGTTCTCGGGCCCGAATTCTTCCGCGAAATGGCGGCAGCCATCGGCGGCCCTGCGCCTCCTGATCCTGCTCGGATGGGCGAGATCATGAAACGTCACGGCTTGATACCTGCGCCACCTTGAGGGGGTGCATTCGCGCTCTGCTTGCGGGCCGCGTTATTTCTGAATGTCGGCTGTTGGGCCTGGCGCTGAACCGCTTTGATCAGCGGACGCAAATCGCCATTTCCCGAAAATAGGATCGTCTGGTCCACATGCGCCGCCAATCGCGTAGCGTCGACCGCCATCTCGATCCCCATGCTGCGCCTGATTTTGCGGCGCCCCCTTGCGTCGACAGATTCTTTGACTGGCTTCGACATGACCATGAAGCCGTTCTAGTTCAGCTAACCCAGCAGAGGCTGGATGCTCGAGTACTCTTGCCCCTCGATGATCACGGTATAGGGGGGGCCGCAATACGGTTGCGCGGCTTTGAAATTCGGCAAGAAGCTTTCGGTAGTCGTGTCGAAGCCAAGCGCTTTCGCCGTAAGGTGAAGGTTGGCGCCGTCAACGAACAGCGCAGCCATTGCAGAGGTATCTTTCATTGCTGGCCTGTCATGGCGGGCGATAAGCGGCAGTTAAAAGCCTGGGTCGGCCTTTTTGGCCCGCTGTAAAGAGGGCTCGCTCAGGTCGAGTGCCCTTTCTAGCTCGGAACAACGACCGACAGACGGGCGATCTCATTGCCAACTTCGTCGACGGCACAGACGTCGCAGCCGCGGTATTGGTTCCCATCCTGGGCAAGTTCACCAGCGATAACTGAGGCATAGAGCCTCGCAGCCTCAGGACCTGGCAGGACAGTACCTGACCCGTCCTCTACCGTTATTCCGTTGCCCAAAACGTGGAAGAAGAACCGCATCCCGAGATTTCCAGTTACGAGACCCAGAAAACTAGCTCATAATGCCTTTTCCGGTATCGGCTACTTAGGAACAATTGTTCGGCTGGCTGGGCGTAAGGAGGTTGCCGCGTGGAAACCATCTTCTCGACCCGACGAATTCATCGCCGCGATAAGTTCGATCACTGGCATAGCGTCGCGTGCAAACAGATCGTAGATCACGACTCTCGACCGGAGGCGCGACTCAGCTTTGATGCTGAGGTCGAGTTGGGTAGGCTGTGCAAGTTAGAGCTCATTTTGTTTAGCAATTCCCCGATGCAGATCTCACATACAGCAGCGCATGCTTCTCGCACCAAGTCCGACCACGTGTTTGTGTGCCGTCAGTTGTCGGGCAGCGTTCTACTTGACCAAGAGTATCGCGAGATCACGCTGGCCGCCGGCAGTGTGGTGCTCTTGGACCCTTTGCTGCCCTACAGCGGCAAGTTCTTGCAAGACTCCAAGATGCTTGTCGTCAAGGTTCCACGTCGCCAATTGGAAGCGCGTTTGGGCAAAATCCGGAACATGGTTACACGCCTGATACCGCCGGCGCGGGCGCAGGATCGCTTGACGTCAATGGTGATGGGGATGTTGCCTTCGCTTGCGAGCCAAATGAACTCGATCAGCGATCAGTTAGTCGGCAACCATGTGCTCGACCTGATCGCCGTATCGCTGGCCAAGGCTGTAGAAGGTGCCCGTCCTCGCGTCGCCTGCTCGAGGGGACTTTTGCTCTTGAATATACGAGCAGTCATCGAGGCTAGGTTAAATGACCGTTGTCTAGATCCACAGACCGTAGCCGATAGTGTCGGCGTCAGCGTGCGCTATGCGAATCAGATTCTTGAGGAACATAATACATCACTCGCGCGCTTGATCCTGGCGCGGCGGCTTGCGCGGTGTCGGTGTGCTCTCGAAGATCCCGCCCAAGCAAACCGGACTATCAGCGAAATAGCCTACGGCTGGGGATTCTCAGACCTGACCCATTTTGGGCGGCGCTTCAAGCAGGCTTACCAGATCCTGCCGCGTGAGGCTCGAGCGCTTGCGAAGCGACCGGGAATGTTCGGCGCTTGAGAACACAGACTAGGCAATATTAGGCTCGTTGCAAGGAGACGGATCACCAGATCCTGTTCTGTGTTCGACACGGTTCGAACAACTAGTGGACACTCGGAACGCATTAGGTCGGCTTGATTCGGTTCTTCACTCAGATAACAATAGGCAGCGCACTCTTAGGTACACGTCTGATGACCGAGTTCGTCCTGCCGGAAACACGCTACGCGATTAGCGGCGACGTCAATATTGCCTATCAGGTGATGGGCGACGGACCCGTCGATATCATCGTGGTTCCAGGTATTATTTCGCACGTCGAGTTCCTGCACGAATTGCGGGGGTACAGCGCGTTCATGCGCCGCCTTTCGACCTTCACCCGGGTTGTTGCCTTCGATAAGAGAGGCCAAGGGCTTTCAGATAGAGTGGCTGGAGCCCCCTCGCTCGAACAACGGATGGATGACGTTCGCGCCATCATGGATAGCATCGGATCAGCCCAAACCGCACTGCTCGGGGTTTCCGAGGGATGCGCGATGAGTGTGATGTTTGCGGCCACCTATCCCGAGCGCGTATCGAAACTCATCCTCTTTGGCGGCTATCGGCGGCGACGCGACTTGCCTGGAGACGTCGAGCAAGGGGCAATGCAACTCATTAAGTCATGGGGTGCGGGCACGATGATCAACAGGATTGCCCCAAGCCTTGCGACAGATCCCGCCGCCGTGGCTCAATTCGCGAAGTATGAAAGACTTTCGGCGAGTCCCGGCGCCATTGGGCAGTTTGCACTGCTCAATGCATCGATCGACGTGAGTTCGCTGCTTGATAGCGTCCGCGCTCCAACACTGGTCCTGCACCGGCGCGGGGACGTGCAGGTGCCCGTCGAACATGGCCGCGACTTAGCCGCTGGGATTCCGGGGGCGCGCTTCATCGAGTATCCCGGAGACGACCACTCCCCCTATTTCGGCTTCAGCGATCGCGAAGAGCTGCTTGGCGATATCGAAGAGTTTATGACCGGGCATCGCGACAGCGCCCCCGAAGACATAGATCGCGTTCTTGCCACTGTCCTGTTCACGGATATCGTCGATTCAACGCGTCGTGCTGCCGAGACCGGCGACCGGGTGTGGCGCAAATTGCTCGACAGCCACGATGAGTTGGCATCGCTGATCGTCGAGAAGCATCGTGGCATTTTGATCAAGTCAACCGGGGACGGCATTCTAGCCACTTTCGATGGGCCGGCCCGCGGCGTCCGTTGCGCTCTCGCGCTCGGAGCAGCTGCAAAACAGATTGGCTTGCCGATTCGCGCCGGTCTTCACACCGGCGAAATCGAGCTCAGGGGGCGCGACATCGGTGGTGTCGCTGTGCATACGGCTTCGCGCGTCATGACTCAGTCGCAGCCAGACGAAGTTCTGGTGTCACGGGTCGTCACCGATCTCGTCGCAGGTGCAGGCCTGACGTTCGCCGGGCGCGGATCCCATGAACTTAAGGGACTTCCGGGCCGGTGGGATCTATTCGCCGCGAGCATCTAAACGGATGTCTGAGTTTGGCCCGGAGCGGACTTAAGGACACCAAGCCAATCCACCTGCAGGAAGGTGCTTTTTGATGCTGATTGCTTGGGCTAATCTATCGTACTTCAGCGCAACGGCGGCCTGTTCCCCGGCGCACGGGAGAGGCTCAGTGGGCAAGGACCTTCAGCCAGGACCATCAGCTTGGCCCGCGAGCGGCGGCGAGATGGGCGCGCGCGTTCGCGCGTTCGATTGGGAGAAGACTCCGCTTGGGCCGATTTCCAATTGGCCCCAGAGCCTCAAGACCACCATCGACCTCATGATGGCATCGCAACTCGCGATGAATCTGATCTGGGGTCCCGAGCGCATCCTAATCTACAATGAGGTCCATCGGGCGTTCATGGGGACGATGCATCCTCGTGCCTTCGGCCGACCGGGGCGCGAAGTCTGGGGCGAGGTATGGGAGGCGGCCGAGGCGATCCACCACCGTGTTTTCGCGGGCGAGACCGTTACGCTGGAAGACCATTCCTGGACGCTCCAGCGCAACGGCGGTCCTGAGGAAGCGTTTTTCACGTCGTATTTTACGCCCATCCGCGATGAGACGGGCGCGGTCGTCGCCAATCTCGCCACTGCTTTCGAAACCACCAACGCCGTAAAGGAAAAGGCGGAGCGGGACCGGGCCGAATGGGCCTTGCGCGAGAGCGAAGCGCGGCTAAAGGCTGCGGTCGACTTGGTAAAATTGGGCCGCTATTCCTGGAACCCTCAAACTAATGAGCTGGACTGGGACGAAAAGTGCCGCGCGATGTGGGGCCTTCCGGCGGACGCGACTGTGGACTACGACACCTGGCGCACAGCGGTGCATCCGGACGACTTGGGAGCTGTCGAGGCTGCTATTCAACGGTGTACTGACTCACAGGGCGACGGTGTTTACGACGTCGAATATCGGGTGCTCGGCAACGACGGCAGAGAGCGTTGGATCGCGACGCGTGGCCAAACGCATTTCGAGAATGACAAGCCCGTTTGGTTTTATGGCGTCGTGATCGATGTCACCGATCGAAAACGTATTGAGAAAACGCTCGAGCGCCGCGTCGTAGCACGAACTCGGGAGCTGGAAGAGACCAATAACGCGCTGCGCTCGCAGATCGCACAACGGGAGATGGCCGAAGCCGCCGTTCAGCAATTGCAGCGACTTGATGCAATCGGGCAGATCACGTCCGGCGTAGCGCACGACTTTAACAACCTGCTCAGTGTTGTTCTTACAAACACACGTCTGTTGTCCCACAATCTGCGTGAGCCCGGCGATCAGGAAGGTCTCGAACTGATCCGCCACGCTGCCGAGCGAGGCGCAAACCTGACCAAGCAGCTCCTCGCTTTCTCGCGCAAGCAGCGCCTCGAGGCTCAGGTTGTCGACGTTAACAGCAAGATCGCAGGAATGACCGATCTGCTTGGTGTTGCGCTTGGCGGGACCGTACAGCTCCGAATGGAAATGGCAGTAGACCTTTGGCCCGCCCTGGTCGATCCGACCCAGATTGAATTGATCATCCTGAACTTGGCCCTAAATGCCAAAGACGCCATGCAGTCGGGCGGCATTTTGACTCTTGAAACATTCAATGCAGTTATCGATGGCCAGCCTAACGGCGCGGGAGGACCCGCTCCAGGGGAGTATGTTGGTCTGGCCGTCAATGATACCGGCGCCGGTATCCCGGACGATGTGCTCCCCCGTGTTTTCGAACCCTTCTTCACCACTAAGCAACCGGGAAAGCATTCGGGTCTAGGGTTGGCGCAAGTGCTTGGTTTTGCCAAGCAATCGGGCGGGGGCGTGAAGATCGTTTCGCACGTCCGCGAGGGCACCTCTGTAAAGGTCTTCTTGCCTCGGGGCGAACTGGCCCTGGTCGATGCCGATCGGGGATCAAACGATATAAGGAAGAGTTCCCGGGCCAAGGCGGCGGTGATTATCCTGGTTGTGGATGATGAACAGGCAGTCCTTAGGACTACCATCAGATTACTGGACGCCTTCGGGTATATGACGGTTGCAGCCACGAGCGGAAGTGAAGCGCTTCAGCTAATAACAAGCGGGCTGAGGGTTGATCTCGTTCTTGCGGATTTCGCCATGCCGGAAATGACCGGCCTAGATCTCGCAAAAACCATACATACCGAGCACTCTAGCTTACCGGTGATCCTGGTCACTGGCTATAGCAATCGTGAGCTTCTGCACGATCTCGTCGAAGCGCGAATCCTTCAAAAGCCTTATACTGACCAAGCGTTACTGGAAGCGATAACGACGGCATTGAATTGACGCCGGCCTATTTCCGTTGTTGGCCCATTCCCGAACTAGCGTTGCACCTCGTTCAGGTCCGCTTAGTGAGGCATGGCGGACTAGATTTCCTCAGGTTGAGTTCTTCGCATGTTGACCCCATGCGGACATCGTGTGCGGACCCACTCACTGGATCACATTGGGATAACGAGGCTTGCCGGTCGCGGGGTCGAGTTATGAAACCGGCGGCTCGGCGACGGATCGACCAAAAGATCACTCGGTTGCGCTTGTCGCGCGTTTCAGTGTCACCACAGCCGTACCCCCACCGGATGCCGGCGTAGGATTCTTATACGTGAGCTCATCGCCGTTGATCGCGATGAAACGCTTCTGATTCGAATTGTCCCACGCGGGAAAGCTACCGCCGATAATATGTAAGGTCATTGAATGTTCAGATTCATTGACCTTGTAGTCGCCAAACATCGCGATTAGCCCCTCCAGAGCGGCTTTGCTTTCCCCGGCACTCGGAAAGTCGCGGCGGGCAAATTTTGGTCGTCTCGGACGCAGGAGATTGATTGAGAAGTGATCTGCTGCATCGAACATGAAATATCCTTTCGGATCGGAACCAAATACTTCGGTCGTTTTCCCGGTCCTTTCCTTGACGTTTACGAATGAAACGACGCTCCAAGTGCCTACAAGCTGCTGTTTTAGTGGCTCTCCGGCTCCCGCGGATAGCGTAGCGCACGTAAGAGCTGCGGCTATGGGAATGGACAGTAGTGCTTTCATGGTGCTCCCTCCGGTCTTCGGGAACCTTCCCTCTGTGACGGGGTTTGGGCTGGCCGCCCAGCTTAGTCAGAGCGTCGAAACCACTATACGGCGCACTCGGCGGTCAGTGGCGCAAATTCATCGCACAATACCGCACCGACGGCCAGTACGGGATTGAGCATCGGTACAAACGGTGCGGCCCATGATCACGTCCGCGATCCTGCGGAAGCCGTCGAGCTAAAACGTCGGGGCCTATGCTAAGAAACAGCGGTCGTTTGAGCGTTCGGCATACTGTGCGTTACTTGTGATCCGCGAGAAAGCCAGCAACGAAGGTCCGGTTCTGGCCCGTTGCCGACCTCCGCCAACACAGCCGCTAGTCTGCCTTCAGGAAATAAGCCGTCCCCAGCTCAAGTCGGGCGGAAGTCAGGCTGTGACCCGAATGTATGGTCCGGCCGCGCGTTGCAAGAGGTTTCGTCAACCTGGCAGATGCGGTCTTGCATCAATGTATCCGGCCTCTGATTGGAGCGTGTTGTGCTCCGGGCCATCAGTCATGGATATCAGCGCGCATTCGAGCTAATTAGCGGACAGGCCTCGAACGGGCCATTCGGGTCACCAGTGTTCGCATGCCCCGGGAAGACCGATCCTCCATCGTTGTCTCATCCTCTCGCAGACCTCGGCGGGTAAGGGATGTCGGTTACGTTATCGATCGCACCTCACTTCGCACTGTTCCTTTGTTCGTGCCTGGCGGCCGTTCCTTCGTCCCGGCCTGCGCGCGCCGACGCGCCGCGCGCAAGGGCCGTCAAGGCCGGCCGTCGTGCTGTCCTGACGTCTTGCTCTACCGCGGCCAGGCCGCGCCTTGACGGCTCCGAGCACGGTGCGAGGATCAGGCAGCTCGGGACGCCGTCTCCTCCGTGTTGACGCACTCGAAGGGAGAACCGCCCAGGCGATGCGGGCGAGCTTGTTGGCGAGCGCAATCGCCAGCACGTTGTGGCCAGCACGTTGTGGTGCAATCGTTTCTTGGCGGCTTCGATCCAAGATTTGAGGCCATAGCGCTCCCAACCCTTGACCTTGACCAGCACAACCCACGCGGCCTGCACAAACAGCGCGCGCAGGTAGCGATTGCCGCCTTGATATCTTGCCGAGGATCGTGCGGTCGCCGGTCGATATCTGCTTCGCCACCAGTCCAAGCCAGGCGCCGAAGTCGCGGCCTTTCGAGAACACGTCTGCAGTGCCGATCGCAGCCACCATCGCGCTCGAGATGATCGGGCCAATGCCAGGCACCGTCATCAGTCGCTCGCAGGCTTTGTCTTGACGAGCCAATGCTTCGATCTCGCTGGAGAGGTCCTCGATACGCTCATCCAGCCGGCGCCAGTCGCCCGCCAGATCCTCGATGATGCGCAACATGCGAGGCGAGAGCACATCGGTGCGCGTCACGAGGATACCCGGCAACTCGGACCGCACGGAGCGCAGGCCTTGCCGCAGCGCGATGCCCCGCTCCAGCAGGAACGCACGGATCTGATGGATGACGCCGGTGCGCTGACCGACTAATCGTTCGCGCACGCGGTGCAGCGCCTGCAGGTCGAGCTGGTCGGCGGTCTTGGTTGCGACGAACTTCATGGTCGGGCGTTGGACCGCCTCGGCGATGGCTTCCGCATCTCGGAAGTCATTCTTCTGTCCCTTCGAATAGGGGCGCACGTATTTCGCCGGCATCAAGCGGGCGTCGTGGCCAAGCATTTGCAGCTTGCGACTGAGGTGATGCGCGCCGACGCAGGCCTCCATGCCGATCAAACACGGCGGCAGGTTGGCGAGCCGCGTTTCCACCTGGCCGCGCGACCACTTCTGCCGCAGCCCGATGCCGCGCTGATTCTGACCAATGATGTGGAACGAGTTCTTGCCGATATCGATGCCGATGACGGCGGGCGAAGTGTCGAGTTTCTGAGACATGGCGTGCTCCTTGTCTTGGCGCCCCTTGCCAGCTTGTCCTGCTGGCAGGGCCGGAGCACGGCCGGACCATTCCATTAGCCGACGTCCGGCCGACGCCTTGGAACGAAAACTAAGGAGCAATGTTTACGGGCTCTAAAGAGCAGGAGGCAGCTGCAATGTCTTCTCGTCGTGAAAGCGCCGTGATCGTGGGCAGCCTTCGGAAGGGTTCGATCAATCGCATGGTTGCTGCAGCGCTTATCGAATTGGCGCCGGAGGACATAAAGCTCGGTATCGTCGAGATCGGGCAATTGCAGCTTTACAACCAAGATATCGATGATCGTCCGCCGCAGGAGTGGACCGACTTCCGCGAACGGATAAGGGGCGTCAGTGCTGTCCTTTTCGTAACGCCAGAATACAATCGCTCCATACCCGCCGCCCTGAAAAACGCTCTGGACGTCGGCTCTCGGCCTTACGGGAAGAGCGTCTGGAACGAAAAGCCCGGGGCGATCGTGAGTGCTTCGCCCAGCGCGATCGGAGGCTTCGGTGCTAACCATCATTTGCGCCAGACGTTCGTGTTCCTTAATATTCCCTGCATGCAGCAGCCAGAAGTGTATCTCAGTCACGCTGACAAGCTATTCGATCAGCAAGGGAAGCTGACCAACTCCGATACCCGCCGCTTTCTTCAAAATTTTATGCAAGCCTATGCGTCGTGGGTCACTGCCACCGCAAACAATCCGAATATCTGACTGTGAAGCGTTTGAGCCGAACCAAGCGGCAGTGCAGGATGGAAAGCCCGCTGGAGAGCAAACAATCACAATCCCTCAATCAGGAGAACCATCGTGAGCTCAGGCTGGCCCGACATCCCTTATGAGTCGTGGCGCGAGACTTGCTCCGCGCTGCACCTCTACACGCAGATAGTGGGCAAGTATCGGCTCGCACGGACGCCCTGGGTCAACCACTCCTGGCACGCGACCTTCTACGTCGACGCGCGGGGTCTAACGACGTCACTCATCCCCGACGGCCCCGGTGGCGTGCAGATCACCTTCGACCTTCTCGGCCATACGGTAACCGGTGCTGCCACGGACGGGCGTCGAGCGGAGTTTGCTCTCGGACGTATGTCGGTGGCCAGTTTCCACACGCGGTTCGTCGATCTGCTCCGATCGCTCGACGCCGCCCCCGATGACTTCGGCAAACCGAATGAGGTGCCCAATCCCATCCCGTTCACGGAGGATCATGTGGAGCGGCCCTATGATGCCGAGGCGGTGGCTCGTTACTTCCAGGCGCTTGTAGCAGTCGATCGCGTGTTCAAGCGCTTCCGCACCAGCTTTCTTGGCAAGGACAGTCCGGTGCACCTTTTCTGGGGCAGCTTCGACCTAGCAGTGACTCGCTTCTCAGGTCGCGCCGCGCCGCGCCATCCCGGTGGCGTTCCGGCCTTGCCCGACTCGGTCACGCGCGAGGCATATAGCCATGAGGTCTCTTCGGCCGGTTTTTGGCCGGGCGGGAATGGCGTCGATTCTCCGGCATTCTACTCATACGCATATCCCAAACCCGAAGGGTTTGAGGCTGCGCAGCCGTCGCCGGCGGCGGCGTACTTCGACGAGAAGCTGGGCGAATTCTTGCTGCCCTACGATGCTGTCCGGCGCTCGTCCGATCCGGAAACAACGCTCATGGATTTCTTGGATAGCACCTATCGCGTTGCAGCCGACCTCGGCGGCTGGGATCGGGCTGCGCTCGAATGTTCCGTGGGCGTTCCCCGACATCCGCGTCAAGTCTGAGCGGAGAGCACCTCTGGATCCAAGTGGGAATCAGTCAGGTCTACTTTCGAGGATTGGAAACCAAATCGGCCACGAGACCTGTAATCGCTCCGTAAAGAATATGCACAGCGAGTCGCTCTATGCGGACCGCGTTTGGCGCATTGTGCTCGCCTTCCGTCATGCCGAGTACCGGCGCCATGCCAGCGAGGTCTGTTCCAGGGCTATCGTTCCACCCGGACGGATGTGAGTCCGCGTCTCGAGCGTGCGATCCAGCCAGTCCTCGGCATTCGGCTAATGTCTTGTGCAGCCATCCATTGCGAGCCTCCATAGCCACGTTGATCGCCGGCCCGCCTACGATCCCTCCTACAACGCTTCCATATTCGCTTCGCATAGTCTCTCCGCTCGTTCGTCCGCGTTTACTTGAACCAACGCGCGTGCGCGGAGTTCCTGTTGTCGAGTGGAGGACTCAAGGAATGATTTCTCAAGGAGGCTCCCCATGAACGAAGACAAGCAACAAGAGGCGCAATTCCTGACGACCGAGCACTTCGTTCTTCAGACGGCGCGTACCGGAACGATCCAAGAGGCGATTGGTCGGGCGAACCTGTTCATTGCTTCCGTTTCAAGCACTGCAGTCGCTCTTGGATTTGTCGCGCAGGTCACACAAATGGGGGAAGCTTTCCTCTTCTTCGCCCTCATCATTCTGCCATCCCTCTACTTTATCGGAATAGTCAGCTTCGTGCGTTCAGTTCAGGTGGCGATCGAAGATATGGTCCACGCACGCGGAATGGCTCGGATCCGACGCTACTTTGTCGAACGGTCGCCGGGAGCGCGATCATATTTGATGCACTCGCCTCATGACGATTACCGAGGCACGCTCGACAGCTTCGGTCTCAGGCTGACAGGCTTCCAATCTTTTATGACCACGGCTGGAATGGTGAACGTTATCAGCAGCGTCATTGCTGGCGTGTTCGTAGGCTTGGCGATCAAAGCTGCGATCGGTGTGCCGCCATGGGCGCTCACGCTAGGCGGTGTCATCAGCTTTATTGCGAGCGTTCTTATTTGTTGGCAATACGAAGTGCGGGCCTGGACGAGAGCCGAACAAAACCTTGTCGTACATTTCCGAAGTGAAAAGTAAGCCCGCGGTGTTCGTGTGGGCTTACTCTGTTTTACTTTGCACCGTATAGTGGATCGTCATCGCCTCAATGCGTCCATTGCGAATGAGATATGAATCAGCGCCGTCGTCGATACGCGCGCGCGAGCTTTCGGCTGACCATTCTAGAAAGGCGAGCTCGCCATCGATCATTTGTGTCCGATAGTGATACTCAGTTTTTCCAATCTGCTGGTCAAGCAGCGCGGCGGCTGCTTTGACACCTTCATGCCCTCGGAAGACGCCGTAGCTTGTCAATAGCGTACAAGCAGGCGAAAAGTTTCGCTCAATATCGGCAACGATATCACCTCGCTGTGCGCATTCCAGGTGATCCAAGAACACGTCCGTTGCTGTTCGGCTCATGAGACGCACCTCCCAATGGCGGCCCGGGGCGCCTCGCGCTGCCGGCTACTTCTGCGATTGCGCTGTTAACCGTCCTGATCTGGGAAGGTTCACACGTCGGAGCATCCCTAAGACGATTTGGGCTCTCTACGTTCTGCGCGGTTCCGAGGCACAGGTCGTGGAGCTACGCGCCTCGGTTTCCGCCGGCTACTCGCGCCGCCGGCTCGACGTCCCGCGCGATCGGAAGGATTGGTACCACTGAGATGGCCGAGGTCACCTATTACGTCGCATTGCCCTTCGTTGCCGCCGACGATGGCACCGCCGCCGGCGAGGCGACCCAGTGCTTCTCGGCCAATGCCGCCGTGATGCGTGCCGAGGCGCTGTCTCGCAAGCCCGGCATCCTTGGGCGCGGTCGCGTTCAGCCGTAGTGGAGATCCTGCGACAGGCGAGTTCGGAAACGCCACCGTCATTCGCAAGTTCGGCGAAGTCCCGGACGACCTGAGCGCGCTTTGAACGGCGGCACTGCGAAGATGTCAGCGTGAGCCTGTAGAGAAGCTATTTGCCGCTGAGCGATAAGCTGATGCGAGCGACGATCTTGTCCCAGTCGCGCTCTTCTTCGGCGGGATAGTTGATCAGGACGCAATGGACCAGCCGACCGGAGAAGTTACAGCGGTTGTACCAAACCTTGTCGCCCTTGTAGCTGGAAACCGCAAAGAACCGTGGTGTCACTCGCTTGTACTGAATGCGAGGAGGCGGATGCTTCTTTGCCAGAAAAGCAGCGGGAGAATCGTTCTCGACATTGGACGCGGCCTGGATCGTGAGGTCTGCGCGTCCGTCGGCGGTGCGGAACCGTTGACCGTAACCGTCGGGTCGGCCCGCTGCCTCGGTAAAGATAGAGGACGGGAAGTCAACGGAGGTGCCGCTTTCGGAGATGTTGTATCTGGTCCATCTAACGGGCTGGGCCGAGACCGCCAACGTGGCTGCGAGTGTCATCGCGAGAGCTGCCAACGTTGTTTTCATCACATTTTCCTCCGGCGATCACAGAGAAAAACCAGGCAAGGTCAACTACGTTCCAAGACACCAGTCGCTGGCCATTGAAGGCACGCGAGCTACTCGCCTTCCTCGACGGCATCCAGCCATCTTAGAACCTGGACAAGCATCTGCCGCCCTTAGAGAACGCGACGGCGACAGTTCCTCCGGCCTCTTCGGCCGCGTGGTGTTAGGCAGCGCGCAGCGGGGACGTTGGACGACGGAGCCAGCCGACCTCTTCCGCCTGGCACCTCGGACACCTGAACTGGATTTCGCGTTGCACGGAAGCGGACTTTGAGATGTTCGCCGCCATGGGCCATGCGCCGCATCGGGGACATTTCTCGAGTAGGGCCTCCGTTTCCATCATCGCACTCGCTCCTCCCCCTATACCACCGCTCGCCAACGCCCGGAGGCAAGCCACGTTCCGGGCGATCCGGAGCCGAGACGCGGAACGAATCACCGTGACGACGTTGAATCGCCATGTGTGCCGTGGCGTTGCGTCAGTCTCGTTCGGGAGTATCGCGTGTCCACGGCGCCGTCAAAGCTGCTATTCCTGGTTACATCGAGCCGTGTGATCCCACCTTGCGCGAGAAGCCGCCGCGCGGCGAAGACTGGGTCTACGAGATCAAGGCCGACGGCTACCGCGCGCAGCTGCACCTCCGAGATGGGGATGCCAAGGTCTATTCACGTGCCGGCCTGGACTGGACGGAACAATTCTCCTCGATCGCCGCAGCTGCCCACCAGCTCAAAGCAAACAGCGCGATCATCGACGGTGAGGCCGTTGTGTACGGCGGTGGCGGATTGCCGGACTTCCAGCAGCTGAGGCGCGAGCTCGGCTCCCAGCGCAGCGAGCGTGTGCGCTACCACGCCTTTGATCTCCTGTACCTCGATGGCTACGATTTGCGTGGCGTCGTGTATGAGGATCGCAAGCGCCTGCTGCAGCGGCTTCTGAAGGACGCACCGGAAGCCTTCATTTACGTCGAGGCGCTTGCGGCCGACGGCCACGTGATCTTCGACAAAGGGTGCAAACTGGGCCTCGAAGGTCTGGTCGCCAAGCGGCTGGGCCAGCCGTACCGCTCGGGTCGGCAGGAGAGCTGGATCAAGCTCAAGTGCAAGAAGAGCGAGACCTTCCCAATCGTCGCCTTCGTGGAGAAGCTTGGGGCGCGCCCGCGCAAGGTCGCCTCGCTCTACGTCGGCCGACGCCAGAACGGCAAGCTGCTCTACGCCGGCAAGGTGCGTACCGGTTACACGGAGACGACCGCACGCGAATTGCGCGAGCGGCTTGATCCGCTGATCCGCAAGACTTCTCCGCTCGATGCGGCGGTCAAAAAGCCGAAGGCGACTTGGGTGGAGCCGACCCTTGCAATCGAGGTGCAATACGGCGCGCTGACCGATGATGGCCTGCTGCGCGAAGCCGTGTTCAAGGGCTTTCGCGATGATCTTACGGTGCGCAAGGTCAAGGCGCCACGGCTGGTGCCGTCCGTCGCCGGCCAGCCGAAGCTGGGCGTCCCCCGAGCGAACATCCTGCAGCTTCTGCCCGAAGCCGTTGCTCCATCGAAAGAAGAACTCACAGAGTATTGGACGCGGGTCTGGAAGAAGGCGCTGCCGCACCTCGGCCATCGTCCGCTGAAGCTCGTTCGTCACGTGCACGGCACGACCTTCTATCACAAGGGACCGCTGCCGAAGGACATTCCGGCTGCGGTGCACCAGCTCGTTATCCAGAAGCGCGAGGGCGGCCAGGGAACGCGCCTGTGGGTCGACAGCCTGGATGGTTTCCTTGGCCTCGTCGAGATCGGCGCCGTCGAGCTGCACCCGTGGAATGCGACCGTCGAGGACTTCGAGCATGCCGATCGCATCGTGATCGACCTCGATCCCGGAGAGGGCGTCGACTGGGATGGCGTCGTGGAGACCGCGCTCGAACTGCGCACGCTGATGAAACGACAGGGTTTCGAGACCTGGCCCAAGCTCACCGGCGGCAAAGGTATTCATCTGATGGCGCCACTGGATCAGCCGGTGCTGCACGACAAGGCGAATCGGGTCGCGCATCAGTTGGTCTCCGCCCTCGCAGCGCGCCACCCAGACCGCTACCTCCTGTCTGCCCAGGCAAAGCGTCGCGGTCGCATCTTCCTCGATTATCTGCGCAATGGCCGGGGCACCACCGCGATCGGCACCTATTCCCCGCGAGCCCGAGAGGGATTTCCGATTGCAGCTCCCGTGACCTGGAAGCGTATCGAGAGCGGGATCGCGCCGGACGCCTTCACCATCGACAGTCCTTTCCGCGCCAAACCGAGGAGGTGAGCCAAATGTCGGATGCATTCGATCAATGGATGGAATGGCGCCACAAGCCTCCCGGCGACAGGCGCAGCATTCCCGCCGAGCTCTACGCCGCGGTGACGTCGCTGCCTGAAGCCGATCGCTCGGACCGGCAAAGGGTCAACGAGGTGGTACGCAGCCATGATGAAGCTCGCCGCGAGGGCAGAACCGTATGGCTCTACCTCGATGACTACGAGAACGGCGAGGCGCGCACGGCGAGGCATCCGGTGTGGGTCAAGGTATTTGCATCTGGCGGTGCCGCCGACGCCTGGCTCCAGGACAACGACCCCGAAGGCGTTGCATGGGAATACGAAGTGGAAGGCGGACCAGTCGAGGGATCGGTGTGGCTCTGCTTGTCCGATCCGGCGTCCAGAGCCATCGGTGAGCCCGATTGGATCAAGCTCTTTGTCTCGAAAGAGTGCGCGCAGAAATGGCTTGAGGACAACAAGCCAAAGCGCGACATTTGGCAGTACCCGGTTCAGGAGTGACGCGCATGAGTGCGTTCGTTGACACCTCCGTCTGGTTCGCTGCGGCCGCCAAGCGGGATGCTCAGAATGAGCGCGCCAAGTCGATCCTTCAGAGCATCGACCAACACCTCACGACGGACTTGGTGCTGGTCGAGACGTGCCAGCTTTTAAAAGCCCAATTTGGCCGCGGCGTGGCGAAAGTCTTCTGGGAGCGGCTGCGCGACAGCGGAGCTCGGAGCGAACCCATCGCCCGCGCCGATCTGGATGCAGCTTCGGAGAAAGGGGCCCGCTTCGCGGACGAGAGCTTTTCCTTCGTCGACCGGACGAGTTTTGCCCTGACGGAGCGCATGGGGATCAACCGAAAAGGGAACGAAGACTCAAGCCGGATTCTTGAGGAACCTGACTTTTTGGCGAAAGTTGTGGGCCCATGAAGCCGGCGAAAACATTCAAACAGCAAGCTCGTGTAGCCGAGAAGGCCGCTCAGGAGACGGCCGACGAATTCGTTTCTCGGCAGATGAAGGCCCTGGCCTCAGGATTTAGAGCGCAGGCCAAAGTTCTGAAGAAGAAAAAGAAGAAGGGCAAAAAGAAGAAGGGCTATGACGAAAGAGTCTCTTCAAAACTAAGCCGACCGGGCTGAAACCCTCGCGGCTCAAACGGCAGACGATGAGCTTCGCGAAGCCCTTCTCAAGGCCGCCCGGGAGTACCGAGAGCAGCTAAACAGCGCGGACACCCAGCGGGCCGACATGAGGAACAAGTCCAGCTCGGTCGGAATTGCCGCTCTGAGCTGTCGGCATCTCTGCCGCCACTGAAAGCCGGGTGGCGTCGACGCTGCTGCGGGACTTTCATCTTTGAGGAGATCAGCATTGAGCGACCGGACGGGCAATGAACCTGCACCCTTGGTCCTTATCGGCGTGGCAATCATCCCGATCATTGCGGTATTGGCGTGGTTCGCTTTTTAGGCTGAGCTCTGCCGTGCTCGCAGCCGCTTTCAACCCACAGCTGGTAGGCGCGTTCGCGAATGATTTGTTCCAGATTAGATATCGTGCTCCCTCTGATTGCGGAGCGGCATCCTGCCGGCAGACGGTTGACGAGATTTTAAGCCGGCGTATGGAACTCGCCACGCTCACTCATCCCAAATAGGACACGTCCTTGGCCCTCGACGCTAGTTCGCCTTCAACCTTGTCGATCTCGGCCTGGTTGCGCTCGATGAAGGCTGCGAGCTCATCGCGAGACATCTCGGAAAGTGCCTTCTGTTGTGACGACGTATCCTTGCGGCTGGGCGCGATGTGCCCTGCCCGGTCCAGGACCTTGATCGAGAGGTCTGCTCGGACGCGAGCACTGACGCTCGCATCCTGCAACAACGATTTGGCCACTCGATAGGCGAGTGGAGCGCCGACCACAGCGAGATCGAGCTGGATCGATTCTGATATCGCGGCCGCAACCGCTGGGAGTCGCATGGTCTTATATACCGACTTGGGGTGATAGCCCGCGAGCTCGGCGGCCTCCTCCGGGCGTTTCCCCTCATTGACGATGAGGCGAACCAATGTCCGCTGCTGTTCGCTGAGGTCATAAGCTGCAATCGACGGCATCTAAGCCCCTTAGTTTTCGCGCGATGCGTTGGCCGCCGCAATGAGACGGCGCAAGTCGATGTTGTACTGTGGCACGTTTGGATTCTTTACGGGCCGCTCCAGGAGGTACGCCGCAACGTTCGGCTCGAACCAAGCCATGTGGATGATCTCATCCGCATTCTGCTTATTCGACGGCAGCATCTCGAGGAGCAACTTGAACCGCTTGATGAGGCCGCCGCCGGCGAGATCGCCCTTAAAGTGGCGAACGGCCAACTGAGCCCAGCCGGGAATGTTGAGCTTTTCGGCCGTGTCGCTGCCAACGGTAGCTCGCTTCTCGGCCTCCTTGAAGTACGACAGGATCTTGTGCGCTTGACGGAGGTTGTTCATCTCCTCTGGCGAAAAGGTCTTCGCCAGCAGCGCTTCGTTGTCTTTGAACTCCCGCGCCAGCCGAGCAAACTGGACCTCGAGCGTTTCCCCTACCTGACGGGTGCCCTGGACCTTGTCCGCGAGAACCTCGGACACGGCCGCCTTCCAGCCGCGCACCGCTTGTGGATCGCTCTTGATGAGCGCGTTGATGTCGTCCAGCTTGGCTCCAGCGTCGTATTTGCCGCCGAGGAGCTTCTGCGCAACGTCGCGCGGATCCTCGCGCAACAGGGTGCCGACCGCCGACCGATCGATCTCAGCTTCGGTAGCCTTGCGGGCGGTACGGGCGGCGTCGAGGTCTGCCCTCGCTTGCACGGACATCTGTTCTCCACGACGCGCGGCGGCGGCGATGTCATCGAACTCGACCCGAACCGCGGGGAATTGCGCCAACACGTCAGCGTTGTTTCGCGCCCATGCGTTCGCGCGGATCGAGTTTGTGTTTCGGCATGGAATAAGGACCCCGTTTTCGGGGTGATCGGCATCCAATCGGGACCCCGGGATAAGGGTCCACAGTGGCTTCCATCGAGTCATGGAAGCCGAGGTTGGGATGCTGGTGGTGGAGACGATTGGTAAGATCCGTCGCGCCTACTTTGTTGATGGTCGTCCGATCAAGGCGATCTGCCGAGAACTTGGCGTATCGCGGAAGGTGGTTCGCAAGGTCATTCGTTCTCAAGCGACGGAGTTCCGGTATGAGCGCGAGACGCAGCCGCTCCCGAAGATCGGTGCCTGGAGTGCCGAGCTTGACCGGTTGCTGGCAGGGAATGAGAGCAAGGCAGTACGGGAACGGCTGACGCTGATCCGGCTATTCGAAGAGCTTCGCGGCCTGGGTTATGCCGGCGGCTATGATGCGGTTCGTCGATACGCACGGCGGTGGAGCAAGGAACGCGGGCAATCGACCGCAGCCGCTTATGTCCCGCTGAGCTTTGCACCAGGCGAAGCGTACCAGTTCGACTGGAGCCACGAGGTCGTCCTGCTGAGCGGCACCACGGTGATGGTGAAGGCTGCTCATGTCCGGCTCTGTCACAGCCGCATGCTGTTCGTGCGGGCCTATCCGAGGGAGACGCAGGAGATGGTGTTCGACGCCCACGACCGGGCGTTCGCCCTGTTCAAAGGCACCTGCACCCGCGGCATCTACGACAACATGAAGACCGCCGTAGAGACGATCTTCGTCGGTAAAGGCCGTCTCTACAATCGCCGCTTCCTGCAGATGTGCAGCCACTATCTGGTCGATCCGGTCGCCTGTACGCCAGCGTCGGGCTGGGAGAAGGGGCAGGTCGAGAACCAGGTCGGGCTGGTCCGGGAACGCTTCTTCACGCCGCGGCTGCGGTTCAAAAACCTCGACGAGTTAAACGCCTGGCTGCTCGACAAGTGCATCGCCTACGCCAAGGCTCATCGCCATCCGGAGCTGGCCGATCAGACGATCTGGGACGTGTTCGAAGCCGAACGCCCCAAACTCGTTCCCTATGCCGGCCGCTTCGACGGCTTCCATGCGGTGACGGCATCGGTCTCGAAGACCTGCCTGGTGCGCTTCGACAACAACAAGTACTCGGTCGCAGCCAGCGCAGTCGGACGACCGGTCGAGGTCCAGGCCTATGCCGATCGCATCGTGATCCGTCAGGATGGACGTATCGTTGCCGAGCACCCGCGATCCTTTGGCCGCGGCGATACCGTCTACGACCCCTGGCATTATGTGCCGGTGCTCGCCCGCAAACCCGGCGCCTTGCGCAACGGTGCTCCCTTCAAAGACTGGGTGCTGCCGGCCGCGATCGAGCGGATCCGGCGCAAGTTGGCCAGCACCGACGATGGCAATCGGCAGATGGTCGACATCCTCAACGCGGTGCTGACTGACGGTCTGTCTGCGGTGGAAGCGGCCTGTGCCGAAGCGCTCAGTCACAGCGTCCATTCCGCCGATGTCGTTCTCAATATCCTGGCCCGTCAACGTGAACCCGCCCCACCGGCAAACATCATGACGCCGGCCGCACTGACGCTCCGTCATGCACCGATCGCCGATTGTGCTCGCTACGACAACCTCCGGAGGACCATCTGATGGAACGAACCCAAATCTTCGATCTTATGGGCGAACTCAAGCTCTACGGCATGAAGGCCGCCTTCGACGAGATCATGGCAACTGCCGTCAAGCGCCAGCACGAACCTCAGCGCATTGTCGGAGACCTGCTCAACGCCGAGATCAACGAGAAGCAAGCCAGGTCGATCAAATACCAGCTCACCATTGCCAAGCTGCCGCTCGCCAAGGACATCGCCGACTTCCAGTTCGACGGCACGCCGATCAATCAAACTCTCGTCAATGATCTCGCTGGCGGCGGCTTCATCGCCCAACAACGCAACGTCGTGCTGGTTGGCGGCACCGGTACAGGCAAAACACACCTCGCCATTGCCATCGCCAGAAGTTGCATCCGCGATGGCGCCAGAGGACGCTTCTACAACGTCGTCGACCTCGTCAACCGGCTCGAGACCGAGACCCGCAACGGTCGGCAGGGACGGCTCGCCGAGCATCTGACCCGCATGGACTTCATCGTTCTCGACGAGCTGGGCTATCTGCCGTTCGCGCAATCCGGCGGTCAGCTCCTGTTCCATCTCATCAGCCGGCTGTACGAGCGCACCTCCATCATTGTCACCACCAATCTTGCGTTCGGCGAATGGCCGAGCGTGTTCGGCGATGCCAAAATGACCACCGCGCTACTCGACCGATTGACCCATCACTGCGACATCGTCGAAACCGGCAACGACAGCTGGCGATTCAAAAGCCGCGACGATGTTCAAACAACCCGCGCTCGCGCCGTCTCCGCAACCCCGACCAGCTCCGACGACCCGAGCGCTACCAGCAGAGCACGCCGATCAAAGGGGTCCCTTTTGGATGCCGATAGGGGGTCCCAGTCGAACGCCGATTGACACGAGTTGACTGTCCCGTCGGCATTGAGGGCCGACTTGGCGAAGTCAGAGCGCAGATAATCGCGAAGCGCGGCGTGGGCGTCCGGCGCGGCCGGTGAACCCTCGAGCGTGCGGGTCAGACTGGCCGCTTTCTCCGGACTCGCCAAGAAGCGATCCGCCGTAGCGCTCGGGGGCGTAGCGCCGCGATTGAGTTCGCCATCGGGGCTCTGACCGCCACGATCGAGCTCGCGGGTGAATCGCGCCGTCTCGTCGTTTCGCTCGGGGCGGAAACGGTTTGCGAACTGGCCGTAATTGGCGTTGGCCTCGGAGTAGCCGGGCGCGTCCTCAATCGTGCGATTCACGGCACGGCGGAGCGCCGCCAGATGGTCCGCCAGGTCGTAGTTGCCGGAGACTTGCGCTCGGTCCTGGGCCGGGCCAATGAACTTGCGGAGGTCCGCCAGATCGCCACCGTTGGCCGTGCCGGGGCCGCCGACATTGACCATCTGCCCGCTTTCCGGTGGATGCTCGACCATCTGCGGCCGCAAAGCGTCCAGACGCCGCATGAAGTCCGCCGGCAGAGTGCCCGGGGCCAAATCATTTGCCCGCGCGCGGATCCGGTCGATCGCGCCAAAGATGTCGTCCGCCGGAAGCTCATCCGCGCGTCCGGGAGCGCTGTCGAACAGCCGGTTCTTCTCGGCGCGCGCCGGGATGTAGGTCCGATCCACAAGGGCCTCGTCCAGGCGACGGGAGGCGTTCGCCTTAACTTCACTGTTGGGTAGCGCGCCGAAGGGCTCTCCTTGGTCGGCACGAATGCGATCAACAGCCCGGTTAGCATCCTCCCTTTGCAGGATCTCGCTTTCCGCTGCGCCCATTCGCTGTTCACGCGCCTGCGCGGCGCGGCGCATGACGGCGCCAAGGTCCGCCTCCGGATCTCGCATCGCTTCGACGCGCTCGGCGGCGGCCGTCTTCGCATTCTGGTCGCGCTTGATGAAGTCCGGCGCTGACTTGAGGCGCGCGCCCTGCTCCGCTGCAATGAGACCAGGATCGCGCGAGAGCAATCCTGTGGTGGGCATGGCCGAGCTTTGCAACGGCGAGGCGCCTTCCTCTGTCGGCCGCGACAAAGCTGCCGCATGCTCACTGATATCCTGCGCCAGCGCGCGCGGCGCTCCGGATGCAGAGCCTTGGATCTTGGCGGCAGCGCGATCGACATCGGCTGTGCTGTACGGCGCCTTGGTGTTAGGATTGAGCGGGATCGGCGCTGATGCGGAGCCGAATGATTTGGCGGCGATGTTCTTGATTAACCCGGCGACCCCTTCCGCAGTCCCTTGGAGGCTGTTCGCACCGACGGCTCCGACGACGGGCGCAAGCGCGTTGGCAATCGCCTTTGGCCATGTATCCCCCACGACAGCGTGCTCGGGGACGTAGTTGTCCGCCGCGTTCACCGCGACGCCGGAGCCCATGCCGCCGATTGTATCGCCAACCAGTGTCCGCGCCGGCGCGTCCGTGTACGGCCTGGCCATGTGATCGAGCACACGCCCGACGGGCGTCTCCGAGCGCGTTGTCGCAGCGGCGACGCTCGGCGCTCGAGCCGCGAGCATAGCGCCAGTGCCGACGGCCTGGGTGCCGAACCGGTTGACGTCGTAGGCGAGCTTCTCGGCCGTCGACATGGTCGCCGGGTCGATACCCGGGAGCACGGAGGTTGCCTTCTCGAGCAGCTTCGACGCCGGGATCGCGGGCGCTATGCTCGTACCGAGCAGCTTGTTAATGCCCCCGGTAACGAGGTTCTGCGCGCCGGCCGCAAGGTCGAACGGTCCAGTGACGATGTCCCCGATGCCCTTGCCGACGCCTTGGGCGCCGACGGTGAAATCGCGCACCGCGCCGCCGACGCTGCTCGGAAGCAGCGAGGCGGGCCGGTCGATCCGCTGCGGCGTTTCGGGGGAGACGTAGAGCCGGCCGCTCTGCGCGGCGTTCTGTGCGCCCAAGCCGGGCGTGGGGGCAGCCGCCGGCGCTGCGGCGGGTTGCGCCGGAACGCTTGCGAGCGCGCGCTGAATGTCCGCCGGCGTGAAGTCGTCGGGGAATTCGTGCTGCTGACCTTCGAAATCGATGATCTGCGGCATTTTACTTCCTCCCACATCGCGCGGGTTTTATCCGCGAGCTTGGCTCGCAGATCCTGAGAGCCTCGGCGTTTGGTTCGATCCGGCCGCTCATCAAAATGAAAACGTTCCGCTAGAGGTGAACGTGTGGATTGTGTTGCCGCCGGAACTCGTAACGGTGCCGCCGGTCGCGCGCTGCGCGCCCGGGTAACTGATGACGACGACACCTTTGCCGCCGTTGCCGCCGTTGAAGGTCCCGCTCGAGCCGCTGCCGCGGCTCGCACCGGCACCGCCCCCGCCTAGACCGTCCGTACCGGTCCCGCCATTGCCGCCACCTACGGATGCCGAACCGCCACCGCCACTTCCGCCCGTGCCGGAGGTCGAGCTCTCGCAACCGCCACCGCCACCGCCACCGTACGTAACGGCCGAGCCGCTGATCGAATTTGAAACGCCACTGCCACCGTTACCTGACGTCGCACCGGATGCGCCTGCACCCCCGGCACCGCCACCACCACCGGATCGCCGCGGCGCTGATACGCTGCCCGCGCCACCTGCGGACCCTTGCCCCCTGTCCCGGACCCGCCCGACGTGCCCGTCCCTTCGCCCCCACCGCCGCCGCCAGAGCCCCGGTGACGCCGTTTCCAGCCGTCGCCCCGCCACCGCCGCCGCCGGTAGCGGTGTGGGCGTTGAACGTCGAATCTCCACCGTTGCCACCCGCCGCGGCTGTCGTTGCGCCTACGCCGGCGGCCCCGACCGAGACAGAATAGCTGCCTTGAACGAGAACGTCAGCGCCGGTAAGCACACCCCGCCGCCGCCGCCGCCACTGTCTGCGCTCCCGCCGCCACCGCCGCCGCCGCCTACCAGAAACCAGGAAATCGGCAAGGTTGGCCGGGCGGCCATAATCTGAAACAGGGCCGTCATGTCAGTCCCGAGCCCGAAATCATCCACTTCGTCGCCGTGATCTTCACCGCAGTTGCCATGCCGTTCGCGGCGAGCGTTCGGCTGCCGGTCGACCCCGAGCCGGCCTGCACCAGCGTGTCCGACGTGATCGCGATAGTGACGGTGTTGATCTCGTTGACGAACGTCAAAGCGCTGCCGATCGGGTAAGCGACATTGGCGTTGCTGTCGATCGTGAACGTCCGCGAGTTGTTGTCGGCGGCAGGATGCAAAATGTGCTTCTGCGCGTCGGTGAGGATCGTGGTGTACGCCGCCGACTTGATGACCTGCGGAATACCGCTGAAAGATTGTGCCTGAGTTGCCGATGCCGCAGCGTTCGTGGCTGATGTCGCGGCCCCGGTCGCCGAGGCCGACCCGGCGCTCGCGCTGTTCGAGGCGTTGGTAGCGGAGGTTGACGCCGAAGTCGCGCTGGAAAACGCGTTTGTCGCCGACGCCGCGGCGGCTACCGCCGAGGCATCGACCGCGTCAATCTGGTCGAGGATTTCCTGGACCGCCGTGGCGTCGCCCATACCGGCCTTGACGGCGTTCGACAGCTGGTCCGCTCCGATCGCGCCGTTGGTGATCTGGCCGTCAGACCGAATTGACTTCTTCAGAAAGTCGATCGTCTCTTGATGCGACAACGCGACCTGATTGAGATCTGCGTGCACCGACGTAGCTGGCAACGGCCGGGACGGGTTGGCGTTCTGGTACGAAACGTAGTCGTATTGGCGCGTGTATTTGGTTGGGTAAGACATCTGCCGCCGGCGGGGTGAGAGGAAGAGCGCGGGATTGCGCGGTGGGTGCCGTCGGCGAAGCGGCGTAGACGTCCGTGAGCTGTATTATGACTCTGGAGTAGTAAGCGGAAGGTTACTCCTCAAAGCTGCGAGCTCGCCCGCCACTTGTTAGGTTATCGTGAGCTGGCTCCAGCAACTACTTTAGCCCGCGCGACTTTTCCGTCGTGGGACCGGACTGCGCCGCTCTCGACCTAGCGGCTCAAAGTGGACTTGTTGACCCCGATCTTCCGGGCCGCCTCGCTGATCGAAATCAGCGCCAAGGGCGTTGCATCAGGCGATCGTTGCATCAGATTTGCCCCCGCAGCTAGCGACTTTTTGGGGCCGGGCCACCGGTTTCGCTTTGCGGCTGGGGAGGACCCGCCGGCACATCGGTGGAATGTGGGGACTGCGAGCAGCGCGAGCACTTGACGACGACGTCGCGAGCTACACTCAGCCTGTGGTTGCTGATTCGAAGCTCCCACGCCTCTTCTCCAGCAATTTCAAAGGAAGGCAATTGTAATGGCAAAAGGTGGTTCGAAGATCATCCGGCGCAGCTCTGAGAGCGGGAAATTCGTCAGCAAAGAGCAAGTCAAACGCAATCCTCGCACAACAGAGACTGAACACCGCCCGTCAAAGTCGACCAAGAAGCCGAAGAGGTAGTGGATCGACGCCAACCAGCGTTGAACTGCCCTGCCCCCAGTCCTGGAGTCCGATAATGGCCGATTTTGTTGCAAAAGTCGGTTGAGACAAGTCACGAACCGTGATTCCGTTGTGTTGACGCGAATCTCGGCGAGGTCGATCCATGATGGGCCGTCTGAAGAGTGACCAAGGTCAACTGTTCTACGAGTTTCGTCTTGGCGACGCGATACCCGAAGATCATCTGGTGCGGAAGATCGATGCTGCTCTCGATCTGTCCTGGCTTCGCGGTGAACTAGCATCTCACTATTCGTCGATGGGGCGCCCGTCGATTGATCCGGAACTGATGATCCGGATGCTGGTCGTGGGGTATGTCTTTGCGATCCGCTCGGAACGGCTGATCTGCCGTGAAGTGCAGGTGAACCTCGCCTATCGCTGGTTCTGCAAGCTTGGTATCGAGGACGCTGTCCCGGATCATTCGGCATTTTCGCGCGCCCGCAACGAGCGCTTCCGTGATGGAGATGTTCTCCGCCGCGTGTTCGAACGGATTGTCGAGACATGCATTGCCGCCGGTCTGGTTGGTGGCGAAGGATTTGCAGTCGATGCGAGCCTGATTGCGGCCGACGCGAACAAGCAGCGCTCGATCGCAGGTCAGGACTGGCGCAGGGATCGCGATCCGGCCAGGTCCAGCCGCGCGGTGAAGGAGTATTTGGCAACCCTCGACGATCCGGCGTGGGCGCCGCCAGCGATGTCATCCCGAAGTTTGTCTCGCCATCCGATCCGGCAGCGCAGTGGACCGGCGCTCACAAGGGGCCGGCATTCTTCGCGTACTCCGACAACTATCTCATCGACGTGAAGTTCGGCGTCATCGTGGATGTCGAGGCCTCCCGCGCCATTCGCCAGGCCGAGGTCGGTGCAGCAAAACCATGATCGAACGAACCGAGGAGCGCTTTGGTCTCAAGCCAGAGCGACTTGTCGGGGATACCGCTTACGGAGCGGCTCCGATGCTGAACTGGCTGGTCGAGGAGAAGGGCATCGCGCCGCATATCCCTGTGTTCGATAAGTCGAAGCGGGATGATGGCACCTCGCGGAGCGACTTTCGATATGACCCAACCGGGGACGTTTACCACCGCCCGGGTGGTAAGCGGCTTGGGACGAGCGGTACCGTGCACGAGGGCAAGACCCTTCTGTATCGTGCCAGCAAGCTCGACTGCGATGTATGCCCGCTCAAACCGCAGTGCTGCCCAAAGGAACCATCACGCAAGATCCCGCGCGATATCCATGAGCATGCCCGAGACGTTGCCCGGTCGTTCGCTGGCACCGAGGGCTTCGAGCTCTCTCGGCGTCAGCGCAAGAAGATCGAGATGAGGTTCGCACACTTGAAGCGCATCCTGAAGCTTGGTCGGCTCCGATTGCGAGGCCCGCAAGGTGCCCAGGATGAGTTTGTTCTAGCCGCCATCGCTCAGAATCTGAGGCGGTTTGCATCGCTGGTCGCACGACCGCCGCCGGCTCAGGTTCTGCGCATCGCGTAGCGTAGCGTCAAAGTTGCGTAAAATGCGTCAGGGCCAGCGCTTCAAAGCGCGGCTCAACAAAAGGCCCAGCGGCCAAATCCATTGCAGCCAACTTTTGCAACAAAATCAGCCCTTAACGGACTCCAGCCGGCTGACCGATTAGAAGAAGTAGGCACTATGCGCGGAGTTTTCGGGTGGGCAATGAGGAGGGTCTCCGACATCTTGTTCGGAAGCTTTCTCACCCTTTTTATCGGCTGGTGCTTTCGTCGACTTGGAAGGTTCTCCTACCTCCTGGGCGAGAACGCAGTCGTGGGATCCATTGACGACGAGATCGCGAAGCACCTCGGCTTAACCGCACCGGCGGTGATCTCGTTTCTGTGGGACTGGTGCGTGCCGCCGGCGCTCGCGATCGCTGCCATTTGGGCATATCACCTCATCAAAGAACCCGACTTGGACTACCCCAATAGGAGACGCAAATTGCTCGGATTGTCGCTGGCAACTCTCGGAGGAGTTCTCCTTTTGGCAGGCGTAGGACTTCTCTTAAACGTAGGCTCAAGAGACGAAGCAACAGCAACTGGAGACAGAAAAGGAAGTTCCAGTGCTCCGGAGATCGCATCCACTCGGACGAACTCAATTCTAAAGAAAAACAGATATTACTCCGCAAAAAACAAGGAAGAGCTGGCGGCGCGCCTCGACAGGATTTCAGAGGCGATCAACAAAGTCGATACAGAGGCACTGAAGCGGGCCGAGCTAGCGCTACTCCCGCGATTTTTGGCGAGGCCTGCCGGGGAAGCCCGCGACAATATCGAAAAACTGGACCAGGTCGAGACCGCTGCTCAGAAGATGGACTTCTCACTGTACGGCGACATGCTCCAAAACGAGCGCGATTATCGCGAAGAAATCAACGAACTCCTCTTTCCAAGGGATCCGCTCAATGACTTCGTCGCCGCAGCAAAGGCATATCGAAATAGCATCACGGTTTGGATGAAGGTTGGAAGCAATATCGCTGATGACGAAACGAGCCGAAGTTTTCGAGAGATGGTCACAGCTTCCTTGGGCTCCTTTAGCAAAGCGAAGAACGGCTTTGTTGAGTGGTTGTCCCAAAGGCAAGAATTGGTCAATAAAGCTAGATCGGAACTGCGTTCATGATTCCGCGACGTTGGGGGTTGCGGCTTCGCGGACGCCTTTCTCCCCGTCTGGAGTCAACGGTTTGAAGGCCGATGTCCGCTGGGACGGCGACAAGGTGATGAAGCGTTTTTGAGCGCGTCGCGTAGCGCAGCCTCGAAACGCTCTTGAGCTTTCCTGTCATTGTACTGCTCAGAGTCTTTGCTCATGCGAGGTGCACCATGCAAATCACGGGTTCCATTGATGTCCCGGTCGCGAAGGAAGTAAACGAAGCATCCGACCGAGGCGCGGCCATCTTAGCAACATCTTGGGTCGATGACTATTTGACCGCTGCGATCAAATCCAAGCTCTTGGACGACGAGAATACGACGAGCAAGCTTTTCAAGCCATCCGGCCCCTTGGGGGGTTTGGAGTCAGAATAGAATCGGTTTCCTGTTGAAGATGTATGGCAAGCAATCGCGGGACGACATGAGACAACTCGCGACTGTTCGCAATCGCTTTGCGCACTGGTCTCAGACCATTGATTTTGGCACCAAAGAAATACGAAAATTTGCGAAAGCCTTACACTTATGGACCGGGTGTTCACCGTGGTACCTGGTCATGCGCCACGTAACCGGCCCTTCCCAAAAGAGGTTGCCCGGCTCGTGTTTCTGGAGCATTGCGGAGCAGTTGTAACCTTCCTGAACCGGATCAAGGCTCAGAACGTCCAAGACGCGCACACCAGGTGGTGACCATCGCCCTGCAGGAAGGACGAATACCCCGGCCCACGCTTCCCACTGCTGCTCACCATGAAAGCAAAATGGAGTACCGCGGCATCACCTTCACGATCGCACGGCATCCGGATGGCTCGGGCCGGTGGCGCTGGACCGCGAAACTGAGCGAGCACAGGTATCGGACCGGCAATTCTCCCACTCGTAGAGAGGCTGAAGACGCGGCGGTCAAAGCTATCGATCACGCTCGGCGCAGGGACGGTCCGCCGTCTTGAAGGTGCTGCACTGCCGACCCTGTCGATGACGGCAGCGCGGCACCAGCAGGATGACCTGAACTTTCGAGATTCACAAAATTAGCGAAGCGGCTTTGCAGCCTGGGGACTGCAACGCGCCACCTCCCCCCGAGGGGTGGGTGTCGGGCGCCCTCAGGGTAGCCGTCGCCCAGTTCGCAGCAATCCGTTGCAACGCTGTCGGCTGCGCTCTGGCGTCGGATGTCAGGCGAGCGGCCCACCCGGCACGATAATAGTGGGGTTCTTTTGCGGTCGACTCGCTTACGTGCATGCGCGCTAAGTTTCTGACATCGTTCCAATGTTTGCGCGCGACGCCTCGTACAGGACCAGCATATCCTGTCGGGTAATGCGCGATTTCAAAACCCGACAAAAGCGCTGAAGTCGCTAAATGCGCTAATCGGATCAAGCGCTAAGCCGTCTGGTTTTACGTATTAGACTTTTCCAGACAAAATATTTGTTGCCGATTTTTTCACAGCGCCCATCCTAGTCGCGGGTCGAAAGCCCAACACACTAGCCGATAGCCAATCCGGTGAGCGGCAAATCACATTTCTTGTCCAGGGGCCGCGCGCGTATGTCCAAGGCGCACGCCCAAAGGTGCGCGGGGCCGCCTAGTGTCGGTCATTTCGCCCCTGGACTCGCATCTTGCTCGAAAGGCAAAACACTATGCGCAGCTCAATCGCCCTCCGCACCTCGACAAACTCGAATGACCTCGGCGCCCTGCTCGCTCGCCGCGGGACCGCCGTGATCCTGGCCATCGAGGACGGAAACGCCTTAGTCCGCTGTCAGGTGAGCTCGGCAACCGCCGCGGCGATGCTGGCGCCACTCAAGGGAAACGCCGCCGGTCAATTCCGCCCTCTACCCGGTAACCTGGTCGAAATCGACGCCGCCGTGACCTTGGCTGCTGCGATGAAAATGTTGGAGGCAAAGGCCGCCGCCGAATGCCGACAGCACTTGAACTGAAGAGCGGTCTCGGGGCGGTTTGAAAGCCGCCCGAAAGGCTTAGAAATCGCGCTCGTGCTTCCCCGGTGCTTCCCCGGGGGTAGCGCGGGCGCAATGAACGCAAAAAGGAGAAGAAATGTCGCCGCAGTTTCAGCGGGTTAGTTGGTCGGGGCAGCTGGATTCGAACCAACGACCTGCAGTACCCAAAACTGCCGCGCTACCAGGCTGCGCTATACCCCGAATGTCCGGCGAGCCCCGTCGATACACGCTTCCCAAAGCGCCAGCAAGCCTTCCAAAGGCGCGAGCAAGCTTCCCAAAAGACCGCCAGGACGGGGCAATAAGCCCTCCCGCCTACTTGCTGCCGAACAGCGGGTGGCCCACGCGGTCGCCGGCGCGGATGCCATATTTCTGCGCCGTGCCTGCCACCACCTCCAGAACAGCCCGCGCGGGCCCCCTGGATGAGATGATCTTTGTCGACATCGGCTCGGTATTTTCGGCGATGCGCAGAATTCGGCCGTCGGCGCGAATGAAGATCATGTCGAGCGAGACGTAGGTGTTCTTCATCCACATCGACACCTCCTGCTCGGGATTAAAGTCGAACAGCATGCCTTTGCCGTCCGCCAGTTCCTTACGGTACATCAGGCCAGTCTGCTTCTCTTCCTCCGTCGTCGCGACCTCGACCGAGAACACCTGCACGCCGTTCCTGGTGACGATCTCGAGGGGCTGGAAGCTGGCGGCGCGCACGGGTGCGCTCGCGACGGCACAGCCGGCGATGACAAGGATGGCGGCAAGCCAGCCCTTCGCAAGGGCGAAGACGGCCTTTCGATCGAAATTCATGGATGGCTCTCGAGGCGTGGGACTGGACCAGTCCTTACGTGGCGGTCACCGGAAAAGCCAGAGGCGCGCCGGCCAGCCAGCGCGCCTCTGCTCACGATCGCGGGAATGGAATTAGTGGGACGAAACCGGCGATCCCGTCTCGGGATGGATCTCGGCCGCCATCATGCCCTTGGAGCCGGGCCCGAACCGGACCAGGACATACTGGCCGGGCCGCAACTCGGTCATGCCGAAGCGGCGCAGCGTCTCCATGTGCACGAAGATGTCGGGGGTGCCCTCGCCGCAGGTCAGGAAACCGAAACCGCGCAGCCGGTTGAACCATTTGACCTGAGCCCGCTCCAGCCCGCTGGTCGCCGTCACCGTGACATGGGTGCGCGGCGGCAGCATCTGCGCCGGATGGATCGCAGTCGACTCGTCCATCGAGACCACGCGGAACGCCTGGTAGCCCTTGGCGCGCTGGATGCACTCGACGACGATGCGGGCGCCCTCGTAGGCGGTCTGGAAGCCGTCGCGCCTAAGCACGGTGACGTGCAGGAGCACGTCGGGCCAGCCATTGTCGGGAACGATGAAGCCGTAGCCTTTTGAGGCGTCGAACCATTTGATGACGCCGTGAACCTCGACGAGGTTGGCGCTGCTCTCACCAAGTCCGGTGAACGGACTGAGTGCACTGTCGCGACCGCCACCGCCGTGTTCGCCCACCGCGGGAACTCCGACCTTCTTGGACTCAAATCCGTCCGACGACCCCATAACCCCGGACCCCACACATGCCATGCAACCCGCCTGAATGGCGGCGCCGAATCACGCGTCTTTAGAGAATCTTCTCAACTCGACGCGACGCGAATCTTTCGACTCAAAAGATAACACTCCCGGTTGCGACGCATAGACAAAAAAGAGATTCGGCGGAACCTATGAACAGCTTGCACAGCCGCGAATCAAATTGCTGCCTCAATTACCGACAAAGGGCCCCAGCGTTTCGCCGATGTCGTGGCGGATCACAAGGTCGGCGATGTCGTCCTGCTCGGTTGGCTCGCGATTGACGATCACCAGGCGTGCACCTGATTCCTTCGCCATCATCGGAAAGCCCGCGGCCGGCCATACCACCAGCGAGGAACCGATCGCGATGAAGAGATCGCAGGCTTGCGACAGCGCCGTCGCGCGCTGCATCTCGTCCTCGGGCATTGTCTGGCCGAAGGAGATCGTGGCGGTCTTCACCGGCTCGTCGCACACGGTACAGTTGGGCGCGGCGCCCTCCTCGTCGAAGCGGCGCTTCACCCAATCAAGCGGATAGGCCTGCCCGCATCCAATGCAGCGCGCATACGTGGTGTTGCCGTGAAGTTCGATCACGTGATCGCTTGCGACGCCGGAGGCCTGATGCAGATTGTCGATGTTCTGGGTGATGATCGCGGGAACCTTGCCGGCGCGGTAGAGTGAGGCGAGCGCGCGATGGCCGCGGCCGGGCTTGGCCGCCGCAAAGACCTCCTTCATGGCGAAGCGCCGGCGCCAAGATTCGTCGCGCGCCTCCTGGCTGGCGACGAACTCGTCGAACGGGATCGGGCGGTTGCGCGTCCAAATTCCGCCCGGCGAGCGAAAGTCGGGGATGCCGCATTCGGTCGAGATGCCGGCGCCGGTGAACGGCACGATCCGTTTGGCTTCGGCGATCATGTCGCCAAGACGCTCGACGCCGCTGCGAAGATCCGATGCAATCAACGCCGCCTCCCGTTTTGCTTTTGTTTTACTGATTTGTTTTTGCGCTAGCTGCAACATGCGCAAGCGACAAGATTATTGACGCTGTTCTCCACCGCCACGCAAGACATGGTCGGCAATTTTTTCCGACCCTCGCTTATCACAATCCTGCAATGCCTCCTCCCCATTGACGCCCCAATCAGAAGCGCCAATGCATGTGTTGACGCGACTCAACGTGATTGCGGCGGCAGTGCTTGGGTTCAGTAGGACACATACTCACGTGCAGAGGGGATTTAACATGACCGAGGACGAACAACGCAAAATCCGCGAACGCGAAGAGATCGCCGCCCGTGTCGCCGCCTTCCGTGCCACCCAGGAAAAATTCAAGCGCGAACGTGAAGAGTATTTCGTGTCGACGCTCGACAACGCGCGCAAGGCGGAACGGCCCTCGCTCTGGCCGTAACGACACCGGATCACCGAGCATGAAAAAAGCCCGGAGCATTGCTCCGGGCTTTTCGTTTGTTCAGCCGTTACCAGTGACGGTAATAATGGTGGCGGCGGTAGTATGGTCCATCACCGTAATAAGCGTAGGGACCAGGGCCGTAGGCATAAGCGGGGCCGCCATAGTAGCCATACCGCGGGCCGTAGCCATAGCCGTAAGGATGCGACGCGGCGACGGCGCCCGCGGTGATGGCGCCGGCGGCAAGACCGAACGCGAGGCCCGGACCGATGCCGCGGCCGCGCGCCTCGGCAGGCGAAGGCGCCGCGACCGCGGTCACGCCAACGGCCGCGACGGTAGCCAGAACTGCCAGTGTCTTCCTCATCATGAATCTCCTCCTTCGTATCTCGCGCAGACAACGCCGGCGCGTTGCTATGGTTGCGCGCAAGCCTGTGGAACCGAGTTCGGAATAAATCCGGCCACGCATGGAACGGGCACGCGTTCCGCGAATTGTTTGCTCAAGTGCGGAAGCCTCCGCCGTCCGGTTGAGGCAACAGCACGAAGACCCCGTCAGCATCACCGATGCTGGCGGGGTTTTCAGTTCCACGCACAGCATTGGCAATGCGCCACAATTGCTGCCAGCGGGGAGCCGAGGAGGATAAAGTGCCGATATCCACGTTGCTGGCCCGTATCCGCAGGCTCGTTCCCAGATCCGGAGATCAGCATTACGACGAGATCGTCCGCAGTTTCGGTGTCGGTACGCTGCGCCCGCCGCCGACCCCGATGAGCGACGGCGAACTGGCGCGGGCGATTGCCGAGTTCCTTAAGGAACAGCCGTCGAGCGAGTCCGTAGGCGCCCTCGGCCGGCGGCTCGACCCCACCACCCCACTTTGAGGCGCCGGTCCGCCTTTGTCCGGGAACATGCGCTTCGCGCGCACGTTGGCGTAGCCTTCAAGGAGAAAGGAGGCCGACATGCCCGTTTGGCTCGAAATCCTGCTCAACCTGTCCGGCTATGCCGGCTTCGTGGCGCTCGCCTCACACGGCACCGCGTGCCCAAGCAATTGCGCCGACCATCAGACCTCCACCGACGACCGTTAATTCGTGTGCGGTAGCTGGCCCGCCGTACGCATCAGCCTGTCGGCTTTGACCGCGACACGCGTGTCCTCGAGCTGTGGCCGCAGCGAGACGCTGATCACCACGAAAGCCAGACAAAAGAGCGTGCCGACGATGGCGATGCGCCGGTAGGTGTGGGGGTCGCCCTGATAAAAGGACGGTTCTGAAAAAGGTGTCATGAATTCGTTCTTGGCAAAATTGCTTGTTGGCCAAAGTCGCTTGTTGGCCAAAGTCGGATCGCGTCTTCGCCAGACACCTATCGCAAGTGGCGGCAAGTGCAACGCGATTGCGCTTTTAACCTAACCGAATAGGGTTATCGGCTTCGCGGCAAGCTTCCGTTAGGAGTTCGCCAAGCCTCTTCAGAACAAGCGTCTTCAGAACTCGGCGAGCCGCTTCAGGCTCGCGCGAAAACCGAGGCTGCGATGGCCTGCGACCAGCACGGTGCCGAACACCTCGGCCGTGTCGTCGCTGAACGTCCCGGAGAAGCCGCTCGTTGCCTCCACTCCGCCGAACAGCGGCCGGGCGAAGCCATCCGCAAACGGCGTATGCTGGTTGGTGACAAGCTCGCCCTTCCAGGTCCCGTGCTCCGAAGGGCCGTTGTCCGAATTGCCGTTCCGGATCGTGTAGGCGCCGCGCGACCAGAAATACGGCCCGCCGCCGAGCAGAACGCCGTCACGCAGGATCAGCACGCCGCTGTCGCGGCCCTTCACGCCGTCGAGCATGTGGATGTGGATGGAATAAAGCCCGTTCTTCATGTTGCGTCCGCCGCTGGAGCAACGATAGCGCCGGCGACGGAGAGCGTCGAGACGGTGAAGCGAAGCTTGTGGTGATCCGTCGTCCGGCTTTGTTCCAGCTTCGCCTGCCTTTCGTTCTCGGAGAACGAATCGGAATCGCAGAAACCGGCAGGAAGCAAGTCTTAATATATTGTTCGCATGCAAACGAGCGCCGTCGCCAACGATCGCGCGCTCACATGGCGTCTTCGGACTTCGACCGCGGTGGCACCTGCGGCACCGAGGGCCTGTCGTTGCGCAAGCGCGGGTGCCGGTCGTACCAAAACACTTTTGCGATCTCGGCGAACATCTCGAGCAACAGCACGCATCCATGTCGCGTCTCCCTCGCCTCACTCGTAGCGAGGACAGGCGAACGGGACTGTGCGAAGCATCACGCCGGCTTGGTCAGGAAAGGCGTGTCCCGCATCGACACAGAAGCCACGACTTGTTCTGCATCCGACTCCATTTCGTTCGTAAGGAACGAATCAGAGTCGAAAAACCAGCGCAAAACGATCCCTAACGATCGGTGAAGGCGCGCGCGATTGCCTGTTGTCATCGAGATAGTGCGATGCTCATCACGCCGCTCGCTTCGCCGTATCCTTCGATAGAGCCTTCTCCGAAAAGCATTCGAGGATCTGGATGCGGAGTTCTTCCGCGGCCGGACCATCAAGCTTCCTGAGCTGATTCCAGAGCCTGATCACTTCGCGTTGTTTCTCGACAGTCATGGGCACCTCCAAAGAATGTCGCTGCCAAAAGAGATGCCTCACTAGAACAAAATGGGAACAACAAGTCCAGCCCCTCCCGTGAAATTCGCCGGGCACATCGCCTTGAGCCTTCCGCGCGCCGACGGTTGCTTTTTAGGTTTTCAACCTTAAGTTCGAGCCACGGCGCGGCGGCTAGGCGCTGAAATCCCTTCCCCGCCAGCCAAGAAGGCCCCGTGCGAAAGCGCGGGGTTTTTCTTTTGGGGAACGCGCCACCGCCCTCCCCGTTAGTCATTCCGGAGCGAGGGATCGTGACCAGAAAATACTACGCCGTCGAAGTGGTGCGTCAGATCGAAGAGACCGTGGAGATCATGGTCGAAGCGCCGGATCAGACCGCCGCACATGATGCAGCGCTCGCGCACCTGAAGGCGCGCGGCTCCGAATATCAGTGGCTCAATCCCAAATGCGATCTCATCGTCTGGCGCGAGCGCCAGGTCGATACGCCGGCGATCATCGACGTGTCCGTATCGCCGGACTAGCGGCCGGAACGAGTTTTCCCGGCCCGCGTTGTCAGGTCGAATTCGGTGGTGCTGGCGGCATGTCGCAACGCGGCCGACCAGCTTGAAGAGCCCCGGTCCCCAAGACCGGGGCTTTTCTTTGAGGCGGCCGCACGGAGGCGACTCGATTCGAACGAGGGCCCGAACAGCAAAGCAGCCACCCGGGTGTTATGCCGGGTGGCTGCTTTGAGAACTGTCGACGCTCGCCCCTGTCCGCCTGTTAGACCAGCAAAGTCAGACCGACAAATTGTCGGTCATGCCGGCTGGGACTTCGCCTTGCTTGGTCCGCTCGGCGAGAAGCTCCTTTTCGGCCTCATACCAGAAGGTGTCCATCGTGCCTGCGGGCTCGCCAGCCTCCTTCCAGAGGTGATAGGCCCGATTTCGAATCTCTTCTTCGCTGAGACCAGTCATGTGATTTCTCCCTTTCGGAAGCAAAGCCTGACGACGCCCTAGAGTTCCTTAAGAGAGTTCCTCATTGGTTCAGCACAAGCAAGCAATCATTGCAGCGCTCCGCGAAAAGAAGCCTCCGCAACGAAAACGCGAGCCCTTAGACGGAGTCTTTGGCCACCTTCAGCGGCGAGGCCTTCACCGACTTGCTCGCCGGCTTCGCGGCGAACTGCATCGGCTCCTTGGTGAAGGGATTGACGCCCATGCGGGCTTCGGTCGCCGGCTTGTTCACCACCGACATCTTCACGAAGCCGGGAATGACGAACTCGCCGGACTCGTTGAGCTCCTTGTAGCCGACCGTCGCCATGTACTCGATGACCGACTTCACGTCGTTCTTCGACAGCTGCGTGCCCTCGGCAATTGCATCGATCAACTGAGTCTTCGTCATCTTCGCCATGTCTGAATTTCCTTCTGTGCGCGCGAGCAGGCTTTGCTCAGGACGCGGTCCGACCGCGCAACGCGCTTCTGTTTCATGCCAACTTTCATGAAGTGACGGGGCTTAGAACCCATCGACGCCCAAAACGCAAGCAGGGGTTCTGCGGAGGGCCGGACGCCCCGGCAAAGATGCCGCAGCTTCCGCCGTTTTCGCGTTGAACCATTTTCTCCCCGAGGCGTCTAACTCTTTGAAGTCCCCAAGCTTCACCCCCCATCAGAGAGCCCCGCTTCCCCCAGGCGGGGCTTTCGTCTTTGCCTGGACCCGGCCCCGCACTGCCGATCAGGCTGGCCCCCGAGGTCTGCGCCCGGCCACCCCGGTGACCGTCACAAGGCAGGTTCTCTTTTTCGGCCATCTCCTGCATAATGCGGCATGGCAAAAACAAAAGTGACCTTCAAAACCGTCCGCATTGCAGACAACGACTGGAAAATCCTGGCGGATTACCCGGACAGCGAACAGCGCGAAATCAAGGGCTTCACCAGCAAGGCAGACGCCGACGACTGGATCAATGGCGACCGCAAGATCGCGTGGCTCCGCTCCCAGGGATACGCCAAGTAAACCGCACATGAGTCACGCGCGTATCGCGTGACGCCCGTATGGGTATGAGGCGCGCTCCGTCCCTCCCGCTCCATAGGTTCTTTCCGTGCCGGCGCCTTGCCGAGCAAGCGGCAACGCCCGCGCGTCCTATCGGCTGGACGGGAGCGCCTGGTCGATAAACCTTTGGCTGGGCATGCGCCGTTGAGACTTCGGTAACCTAACGCCTCCAAGCTCCTCTTAGTATCGTTGCGTTGGAGTACCCCACAGTGCTGGATTTTAACGAGCTGCGTGAACTCGCGGCCGATGTTCGCGTGTTCGTCGACATTGCCGAAGACAAGGCCGAAGCGCTTCGCGCCGTCATCACAGCCTATGACGTGGTGCTCGCGATCTTCCCGTCGGGAGAGGGCATGGGTCTCCACGTCATCAAGGGCGGCGAGATCCTGGACAGGATTGCAAACTCACGAACCAATACGAGCTACAGCCACACAGCCATTGCGGTTCCCGACCTGGAGCACGCGGAAGTGCTCAAGCACCTGACGGGCCCGGCCGATCAGCGGCTTGCGGCTTAGAGCGTTTTCAAATTCGCGGGACGAAAACGCGTCACAACAATCTGGAGCAGTTCTGATTCAAGCAGAACCGACAACGCCTCGTTGCAGACGAGAATTTTTGCACTCCAGAACGCCTTGTTTTAGGAACACGGTTTCTGCGCTCCCGTTGGCCCACACAACCAACCAGGAGTTTGAGATGAAGAAGCTCGTCATTGCGACCGCCGCCCTCGGCCTCATGTGCGGCTCTGCCTTGGCCCAGACCCAGACCGGCCCCGCCGCGCAGTCCGACAACATGCAGAAGCCCGGCATGACCAACACGGACAAGGGCACGATGAGCAGCGGCACGACCGGCGTGAGCCATGACGGCATGAGCAAGGGCGAAATGGTGAGGCCCGACGCCTCCGGCCAGGGCGGCTCCGGCCCGGGCAGCGACCAGGGCGGTACCAAGACCCGCAGCAACAAGAAGTAAGCCGGTTTCCTGTACGGCTCGCTTCCCGGCCGCGTCGCTTCCACAAGCGGCGCGGCCATTTCATGAGAAGGGTCTTTGGAACCTGTCGAATGCACTCCTCACAATCGTGCGCGCACCGGAACGGTCAGGTCTTGCCGCGAGTTGCCCCATCTCCAGCAAGGAGATCGTCATGAGCGTTGAAGGTAAAGTGAAGGAAGGCGCCGGATTCATCAAAGAAGAGATGAACGAACACGGCAAGTCCCCCGAGAGCCAGAAGAAGGCCCAGGAAGGTCGCGACTTGCGCAACGAAGGCCGGATCGAAGACGGCAAGCCGCCGAAGACGACGAAGCCGGGCACCGGTCACTAGATCGCGTTCGAAACCCCGTTTGGTGAAAGCCGCCCCTGGTCATGTCAGGGGCGGTTTTTCACGTTCATGACCAGCCGATACGTGCCCATGCGATCTTCCGAAGCTGTGATCCTCCGAAGGTGCAGTCCTACAAAAATAGCCGGAGGCTCGAAGCATGCAGGGCGATGGCTGGTAGAACGCTCCGGCTGTTGTATGGTCGAACGTTTCTTGTGAGGGGCTGATGAAGATTGCCATTGTTGTCGCCGGCTTGATCGTTGTTGTTGCCGCCGTTCTCGTGGCGGTACAGCCCGGCTTTCTAAAGCCTGCGTCTATGGCACTCGTGAAGAAGTCCGACATCCTCGGCTTTTCGCCAGGGATGACATTCGACGAAACCAACAAGCTCGTCACGCAACGTCGCTACCGCTGCCGTCAGATTCGCGATTCCTACGTCCTGGAGTGCGCAGTCGACGGCGCCAAGGTCACGATCTTTGCCGACGACGTTGACCCTGGGAATCCTGATCCCAAACATCGCATCTGGCGCGTCATTGCGGAGTTGAACAATCCGGGTCCCCAAGACGCTGCCGTCAAATCGATCTCCGACCAGTTCAACGCCCAGCCAACCAGGGACTCCCGGGACGGATGGATATGGACTGTCGGCCGTGGGCTCAAGCTGAGCTACGACGGCGCCGCCTTGAAGCTGGTGGACGAGGCTGAGGAAATCAGGCGTGGCAAGCAGGAAGCAAAGCGCTAGGGAGCGCGACGCCGGGTGCCCTTCAGTGACGAAACCGGTTGACGGCCAACAGCGGCAGCCATGATCCCAGCACCATGCAGATCGCAATGGCTGCGACTAGGACGTATTTCAGGGGATGTTGCGAGGACGCGAGCGAACCTTCGAGGTGAAGGTATGGCAGCATCGCCTCCACGGCCATCCCGATCAGGGCAACCGCAACCAGCCCGCCAACCGCCGAAGCGAACAGGTTGACGATCCATCCGATCGCGCCGCGCTCGTTCGACCAAGCCTCGTAGATCGCGACAGCCAGCATCACGAGCACAAAGACCAGCATGAAGCTCATCGAGCCGCCGACGCTCGCCTTCGACCCGAAGATTTCCACCAGCAGCATGGCCGCCACCGCGAGCAGTGTGATCGCCTTCACGACTTTCCTCTTTGGTGTCTCAGCACATAGGCCGCGAAGCCAATTCCGATGCCGAGCAGGCTTTGCAGCATGGCGGTTGGTCGCGCCGGGCTTCGCCGGGGTTCAACAAATTGCACTCGGAGAACTGCAGGACCGCCGCGCAGTGACGACCGAAGGCCGGGGACCGATCTATGCAGCTTGCCTATTGGAAAGCCGCTCGAACGCCGTGATGGCCCGGTTGGCCAGCATGAGGCGTCTGTGCTCGCCCTTGCGGACCATCTCTTCGACGGCGGCCGAGAGAAAGCGGCTGGTGAACGGCGCGTCGCTGACTTGTCCGGTGCGCTCCAGATAATCCCAGGCGATCTGCACGGAATGTTCGATGAGATGGGACAGGTTCTCGCTCATGCAGAACCTACGCTTGGCGGGAGCGCTTGTTCCGCGCTGGCCAGTAGGTCGGTTCTTCATGGCAGATCTCGAGACGTTCAATTTCCGCACGTTTTCGACTGACGAACAAATGAGGAACGACAAGCGCGCGCCGACGTTAGGTGGAAAAGGAGAGATCGCGATGGCTGACAAGACAGCTGACAACACCGGGGACAACACACAAAAGGATCCGAAGGATTGGGTTTCCGGCGACGACCCGATGACCGGCGCCCAGGAATCCTACCTCAAGACCCTCGCCGAGCAGGCGCACAAGCCCCTCCCCAAGAAGGATCTGACCAAGGCAGAGGCGTCAGAGCTGATCGACACGATGCGGCAAAAGGCCGGGCTCGAGAAGTAGACAGCGGGCATGTACGCCCCGTCCCTGCGAGACGGAAGAACATGACTCACCGATGATCAGAAGTGTCGCGGGAAGGTTGCAGGCGTTCGGCCAACGCTGCATTCACAAACGTTGAGCGCGCTGCATTTCGTCGGGCACAGACAGCGTCGATTGAGCGCACGATCCCGCAATGTCGATTCCACAACTTCAATGCCGGGATCGCGGCCTGTCGCTTTGCGAGCCGGGCACTCATCCTGCTTTGCCTTGCTTCACGTCATGTACGATGTCACCGATGGTGCTTCCCACGACAATCGCGGCAACAACAGGCCAACCGGCGGCTACCATAAGGATGGCCCCGTAGCGCATGTCTTCGCCGGGCCGTTTGTAACTGTCTCGGCCCGAGAACAGGAGCACCGCGATCAGGCAGCCAACTGCGTATCGTCTAAACCATTTCACGACGAGAGACCTTCGTTTACGGGCATTCGTCGCCTCGAACTCCGTCGTGGTTCATGATGTCGGCCGTCCGGCCGCTCGCCGGCAGGCGAAATTTCAGACGATCATGCAAGGCGCGTCAGGCGCCTTGCATGACCTGCTGCCGCTCATTTTCTTGAGCGCGCTGAGCATCGGCTCCGCGCCGAGCTCAGTTCTGTCACTTCGGCAGATCGCGGATTGCCAGCTTGATGACTGTAAGGACAACGAAAGCGGGCGCCCCGTAAACGATGGCGTTCACGGCCCAAGTGATGGCGACGCCCAAGAAAACGGAACTGCCGACAGCTCCCCAGAAAAGGTAAGCTGCGGATATACCCGGCATCTCCCATGCCATCACAGGGGTGGAGTAGTCGGTTAGCTGCTCCATGACGAGCAGCACCGTCGAGACGAGGGCCCCGATTGCCAGTGCGACGGTGAGAACGGATTTCATTGTCTTCAAAGGCCCAACAGCGCCATCACGATCGGAATCATAAAAAAGGCTGCCAGGCCGAGGAGGCCTCCTACGGCAATCTTCACCCAACGCCGTTGAATTTTCGGCTCGAGCCATGTCGCCAGTTTGACCCAGAGCGCATACGCCCATCCGGCAACAATCGAGCGGATAAGTGCAAACAGAAGCTCGCCTAGAATATTGGCCATAGCGGTTAGTCGCGTCAGTTTCGCGGGGAGTTCATCTGCCAACGGCTAAACAACCCCGTGTCCCCCGTGAGTGAGGTGGCCCAGTTCTGCGATTTGCGTCACGTTCTGAGGACCCGGTTAGCGCTGTGGGGCTTCGTGAAGGGCTCGTTTTCTAGCGCTTGAGCAATGCCATCGCCATTCACGGCGCGCTCGGCGCGGCATCGTGACTGCTGACATCAGGGTGGCAGCAGCGGTGTGCGACGAGCCCCGCGATGCCGCTCAAATCTGCGGTCAACCAAAGGACATGCCATGAAGTTCGCCTCCACTCGCCTGATCGCTACTGACATCAAAATCATGGTTTCGTTCTACGAAATGGTGACCGGATGTTCCGCCGAATGGCTCGCGCCGGTGTTCGCCAAGATCGTGACGCCGGGCGCCAACCTCGCAATCGGCGCAGCCGAGACGGTCACGCTCTGGAAAGAAAACAGTGCCGAGCCCGGCGCGAACCGCACCGCCGTGATCGAGTTTCAGGTTGAAGACATCGATGCGGATTATCAGCGCCTGAAAGACAAGGTTACGCTGGTGCACGAGTTGAAAACGATGCCATGGGGCAACAGGACGTTCCAGTTTCGCGACCCCGAAGGCACGGCGGTATCGCTCTTCATGCCGCCGATCGAGCAGGCCGGACACCGCCTCGCGGCGCAATAGGTCGCGGCAGCAGACCGCCCCGCACACACAGCCAATGGCGCGTGTGCGGCACTGGATTTTCGGTGAGAGTGCATTGAAATTTCGCCGGCTGATTTACTTCATCAGCCGGCTTCACCCTCATGCACATGTGCACCCGCCCCCTGCCCCTCCCCGGATTTTCCTGCTATCTCCTACTCCCTTCGGCTCGGCCGAACCAAAAACCCTCCATCCACCCAGGGAGCAACAACCATGCGATACCTCCACACCATGCTGCGCGTGCGCAATCTCGATGTCGCGCTGAAGTTTTACCAGGATGCGCTGGGGCTGAAGGAGGTTCGGCGGATCGAGAACGACAAGGGGCGTTTCACGCTGGTGTTCCTGTGCTCGTCGGACGATCTCGAGGCGCTGAAGAAGCAGCCGCAGACGCGCGGCGCGCCGCTGGTCGAGCTCACCTGGAATTGGGACGAGGAAAAATACGGCGAGGATCGCTTCTTCGGCCATCTCGCCTATGAAGTCGACGACATCTACGCGACCTGCGAGAAGCTGATGAAGGCCGACGTCACCATCAACCGTCCGCCGCGCGACGGCAACATGGCCTTCGTCCGCTCGCCGGATTTGCACTCGATCGAGCTGTTGCAGAAGGGCGATCCGAAGCCGCCGCAGGAGCCGTGGTCGTCGATGCCCAACATCGGCCATTGGTAGGCCTTTTTGCCGGAACCAGCCCCTCTCCTAAGCGTTCTCTCTTCGACAATGCAATTGGAGGAGGACGCGATGGGACGCGGAATTTTGTTGTGGATGCTGGGCGTGCCGATCCCGGTGATCATCTTGCTGTGGCTGTTCTTCGGCCGCTGATCGCCTGACCAGGCTTTGCCTTGCAATGAAAGCTCCGCCTCGGGCGGAGCTTTTTGCATGCGAGGATCGGCGCAATCGCGCGTCGCCCGCCGCAGTGGATTCCGCTATCACCTGCGCCGAAAGAAACGCCTGGGGAGGATGACGTGCCGGACCAAAAGCTGACGATCTGGGGCCGCGCCAATTCGGTCAACGTGCAGAAGGTGCTGTGGTGCCTCGCCGAGCTCGGCCTGGCTTACGAGCGCATCGACGCCGGCATGGCGTTCGGCAAGACCCGCGAGGCCGACTATCTCGCGATGAACCCCAATGCGCGGATCCCGACGCTGGTTGAGGGCGACTTCACGCTGTGGGAATCCAATTCGATCATGCGCTATTTCTGCCTCGCGCATGGGCGCGGCACGCCGATCTATCCCGAGGCGCCGAGGCTGCGCGCCAGCGTCGACCGCTGGCTCGACTGGACGCTGTCGATGGTGCAGCCGGTCGACCGCCCGGTGTTCTGGGGCATCGTGCGCACGCCGCCCGCCGAGCGCGAGATGATCCAGGTGCAAAAGGATGCCGATGCCGCCGCCGAGGTCTGGGCCATCGCGGACCGCCTGCTCTCCACGCGTCCGTTCATGGACGGCGATGCGTTCACGCTCGCCGACATCGCGGTTGGCGCCTATGCGCGGCGCTGGCTCGGCGTCGAGGGCATCACCCGGCCCGCGCAGCCGCATCTGACGCGCTGGCTCGCCGAACTCGGCAAACGGCCCGGTTTTGCGCAATTTGTGGCACCGCCGATGTCGTGAGCGGTGGCGCGGCTTAAAGTCCGTTACGAGCACGATGAATCGGCATTTTGCCGCGCGGCGCCGGGAGATGGCGGCTACTGTGCATGGGGTTGTTTTCGCGTTTTTTTGTTTAGGGCCAGCCGCGCTCGAACAGCAGCACGCAGAAAATCAGCACGAGCGTGACCGCCGCGGTGCCCAGCCGCGCAGTCCAGCTCAGGCCGCGGCCGACCCACCACAGCAGCGCGCAATACATCACGAACGGGACGATGATCTCGGGCCGCATGATGTCCGGCGGCATGGGGGCTCAGCGCCTGACCGTGGTCTCGACGCTGATCGAGCCGCCGATCTTGACGCAGGTGCCGGTGCTCTCGACCAGATGGAAGCCGCGGCCATAGGCGGCGCAGGAGCCCGCTTTCGCGCTCCCGCCGGCACCGTTCAGCGGCAAGGCCTTGCCGGCCTGTGGGCGCTCCGGAGGCGGCAGACGCAAGGCTTCCGCCGCGGCCGCGGCCGTCGTCAGCAACGAGATCAGGATGAGGAGCGGCGCACGCATGCAGGCCGTTCTAGCCCGGACCGGCGTCGCGCGCCATCGGGGTCGCTTTGCCCGGGGATCAGATGAACTTGATGCCGGCCGATTTGCCGCGGCGCCACACCACCTGGCAGCTCCGCCCGGTCCGCGCATCGCGCGCGAACGCCATCCGGATCACGCCCGGGAGCTGGCTCGCATCCTCGTCCAGCGTGATCTTGGCGCCCGTGGCGGAGATGTCCTGGACCAGGCATTGCCGCGCTGCGAATCCGCCGTCGAGCGTGATCCAGGCATGCTGCGACAGCGACTTGCGGGCTGCGCGCTTCTTGGGCGGTGGCATCGGCTTAAATTCTCCCAGTCCAGCGCTAGCTCAGGGAACCTAAGAAACCGTTGAATTCGGCCGACCGATCCTTGGGTGGGATGCTATCCACCGGTGCCAAAAGACCGTTCCCGAACGGCTTGCCCAGGGCGCCAAAGGCCATTATAGGTTCGCCCGCTGCAGCCGCCGGGCATGACTCGGGCGGCCAGCGGCCGTGCCGCGAAAAGCGGCGGGGCCCTGGGTTTGCTCCCTTCGTCTATCGGTTAGGACGCCACCCTTTCACGGTGGAGAGAGCGGTTCGATTCCGCTAGGGAGCGCCATCATCCGCCGTTGGATGACAGGGCGAAATCTGCCGCCCCGCATGAACCTCCCCGCCCCTCGCCTCCGACCAAGGTCCAGATGGAACTGGATGCAGGCCGATGGCGCAGCACAAATCTCCCTCGGACGACCAGGCCGGGATTGCCTCGCCGACGCCTCCGCCATGGATCCACCGCACGGCAGCCTACGTGCCGGAGCGGCGCGCCAGAATGCTGGAGCACATGGCGCGCGCCAGATCGCGGCCTCGGGCAACGACTGCGTCGGAGCCGTCGCATACGGCAGGCACGACCATTCTCGCTGACGCCTGCGGCTACGCCGTCCTGTTCGGCATCATCGCGCTGCTGTTTCAGTCGCGCGTTCCTCTCTACCTCGGCGCGTTTCTCTTCTTCACCGATGGCGAGCGCATCGAACTCGCTCTTGCAAAGATCGGCATCCGTCTCGAGCTTGGTACGATCGGGCCCGACATCATCAAGGGCTTCGTATCCCTGTTCGGATGGTTCGCGCTGCTGGCATCGCTGAAAGCGTCCGTCCCCGCCTGGCTCGCGACATGGATGCTTCCAGACACATCGTGGTCCTTGCTCGCCGGAATCGCTCTTTTGTTCGCCATCGTCGAAGCATTCGCAACGCGCGCGATGCAGCATGCATTGCCGTGGTTCGGATTTGAGAGGCGACCGAGCGGCCTGGCCTGCGCGACGATCAAGCTCGCTATGGCCCTTGGCGTGCTGGCTCTGCTGGTGCTGCTCGGATGACGCGATCGTGAGGTCACGGGCCTGACAATCGCGGCGCTATGCCGCCCGCCCCGATCTGCGCATTTACCGGAAATTTACCCCTGCTCGTGAGCGCCGGTATCATTTGCTTAGAATTTGATTGCTATCGTGGAATTACGGAAAACCTCCGAAACACGATTGGCGCCCATGTCCGTCGCAGAGTTCCTCAGACAGCGTGCCGTGCATGTCACCGTGAGTGGCAGCTACTCGCTGCCGCGTTGGTACGATTGCGAGGGCAAGCTCCGTACCTTCGCCTGCCGCACCAGCCGCGTTTCACCGTTCCGCATGATGGTCGACGTTCCCGTAGTCGGAAAGGTCGGCGAGCGCGTGACCTCCTACTTCCAGGATTTTGGCGAATTCCAATGCACCATCAGCGCGACGCTGAAATCGGGCTTCCTGATGGAGCTCGACATGACGCGGGCCCGGCGCGCCTGGATGTCGGAAAAGCTGACCTGGCTCGAGAAGAAGCAAAAGGACGCCAGCGTCCAGGAGCTGCGGAATGACGCGCGCTTCGTTCCGCAGGTCGCGCACACCTTCCTGACGCTCGCCGACGGCAGCACCCATGCCTGCTTCATCATCGACGTCTCCACGGCCGGTGTCGCGATATCCTGCGAATACGATCCGCCAGTGGGAACCCCGCTTGCGGTCGGCGCTTGCGTCGGGCGCGTGATCCGCAAATTCGAAAACGGCTTTGCTGTCAAATTCGCCGAAAAGCAGTCGCGGGACGACGTCGTCCGGCTGATCGTCCGCACGGCCATGCTGCAATCGGCCTGATCCTCCGGCCGCGCTGCCCTATCGCAGCCCTATTTCGAGATAAGCTTTTGAAGGTCCGCGCCTCGTTCCGGACGTCATTTGCAGACTTGCGATCGGGGGACCGAATGGCAGTCGAGAAAATTACAGTCGATAAGGTCAGAGTCGACAAGATCACCTGGGACAGGGTCGGCCGGGTCACCGAGCCCGGACGCTACATGTACACGTTCGGCTGGCTCACCATCACCGCCGACGATCTCGATATCTGGAAGCAATACCCGCAGGCCGCGTTCACGCTGATGGCGCAGCATTCCGAGCCGGACGCGTCCACCGGCGAGGAGTTCCATCTCGGCGCCTTCGACGTCGCGCCCGACGCGCCGCCGCCGCTCACCACGCATTGAGACAGTCAAAGCGGGCTACGATCGGCAGCCAGCCGCCGCGGCAGGGCGCGTGGCGGGAACGCGTGGCACGCCCGTTGCTTTATCATTGCCATGACTCACATCCCCGCCTTCGATCAGGCCTTTCTGCTGTTGCTCATCGTGCTCTGCCTTGGTACGTGCCTTATCCGCGCCTTCTGGGAGGTGGAGCAACTCCGGGGCCGCCGCACCGCGTCCCCATCCCGCGCGATCAAGCGTGACTAGACCGGCTCGGCCGGCCGTGCGTAGCCCGGACGGGGCAATCCCGGCTCTGGACTTGCCGCGGCGACACGTGCATCGTCAATCGAAGAAACCTGCACATTGCCTTGATCTGACTTACCAATCGCGATCCGATGACGGGCGCGCGACCGTTGTCATGGGATGACGAGGTGGTTCTGTCATGCAATTGATTGCGCTCGTTATTCTGCACCTCGGCGACTGTCCTGATGAACGCAGGCTGTCACGCTTGTTAAGAGACGCGACAGCAAGCGCATGACACAAGGTCGCATCAGGGAATGTAGATAAGCGGATCAAGGGAACCTATTTTCGGCGCCGATGTACCTGATTGAAGCGTTACCCACCGTCATCGGAACGGCCGCCATTGCCCCGGCGCTGCTGATGCTGTGGCTCGTCATTGCCGCCGAGGAACGCCCCGGACCGCCGGCCCAGGTCTGGACCGCTTTCCTGCTCGGCGCGGCCAGCATTTCGCTGCTGGGCCTGGCCCGCGCCCCTTTCGCCAAGATGGTTGCGGCCCCGGACAACCCGTGGGCGGCACTGGCCATGCATTCGATCTTCGGCGTCGCGCTGCCGGAGGAAGCGGTCAAGGTGATCGCGATCGTGCTGGTCGCCTCGACCAAGCGGCGGACCTTCGCCAATCCGATGGACACCGTGGTCTATGGCGCCGCGGTTGGCCTGGGCTTCGCCGCCTACGAGAACCTCGCCTATCTCGTCCAGCACGCCGAGATGTGGCGCTCGCTGGCCGCCTTGCGCAGCGTGCTGACCGTGCCGTTCCACGGCGCGCTCGGCATCATCGCCGGCGCCTATCTGACCATCGCGCGCGCCGGCACGGCGCTGGGTGCCAACCGCCATCATCGCGACTGGGCTCGTCTCTCCAGCCGGCTGCTGATCTTCGCAGGTCCGCTCGCCCTGCATTCGGCCTTCGACTTCCCCCTGCTCACGCTTCAGCGCATGCCGGATCTCGATCCGGCGCTGCGGATGTGGTTGGGCGGCGCGAGCCTGCTGATCGGCTTCAGCTCGATCGCCTTCGCTATCCGCCTGGTACGGCGCGTCGCGCGCCATCACGCGCCCCGAACCGACGTCGCGCGCGAGCGCCTCAGCCAGCTCCGCCGGATGTGGGCGCTGCTGCTTGCCGGTGGCGGCGTCGGCTTTCTCGGGCTCGCCTTCGTGCTGACCTCGATCCATCACTGGCTCATCAATCCCGAGCGCAATCTGACGCTGGCCCTGATCCCGATCGGCCTGGTCTCGATCCTGCTCGGCCTCGCACTTCTGATCGTCACGACCGCGATCTATGTTCTCGGCCGCAACCGCATCCGCACCAGCGGCGAAGGTTTTTCGTCGGCGCACGGCGGCGGCTGAGCCGCGGGATGGCAAGCGCGGTGTGCACGTACTAGACTAGATTGAGGACACACCTCTCGATCCGGAGCCTGCCCATGACATCGCCTGAGGATTTTTCCCGGCTGCAATCCGCCATGAGCGGGACGGTCAAGGCACATTGGAAGGCCTTTCTGTTCGAAGGCATCCTGCTTGCGGTGCTTGGCGTCGCCGCGCTGATCCTGCCGCCGCTCGCAAGCCTTGCGATTGCGATCTTCCTCGGCTGGATGTTCCTGATCAGCGGCATCGGCGGATTGATCGCCACCTATTGGGCGCGCAGCACGCCGGGCTTCTGGTGGTCGCTGATCTCGGCCGCGCTGGCCGTGCTTGCAGGCATGCTGCTGCTGGCGCGGCCGATCCAGGCCGTGCTGACGCTGACCATCGTGCTCGGCGCCTATTTCCTCGCCGAGGGCGTCGCCACCATCATGTACGCGCTGGAGCATCGCCGCGAGCCGGGCGGCCGCTGGTCGTGGCTCCTGATCTCGGGCCTCGTCGACATCGCGATCTCGTTCATGGTGATCACGGGACTGCCGAGCTCGGCGGAATGGGCGATCGGTATCCTCGTCGGCATCAACCTGCTGTTCGGCGGCGCCACCCTGATCGGCATGGCGCTGGCGGCACGCAAAAGCAACAGTTGAGGCGCCGCGTGGCCGTCACGTCTATTGGGGGGTGACAAGCCGCCGATCGCACGCTATATGACGGGCGATGATCACCCTCGTCACCAGCTATATTTGGTACTTTAGCTACGACAGCTCGCTGGCGGCAGGAGGATCGCGCTCAATCTGAAACATTGCAGCAAACGTCCGAACAAGCCGCCAGACCCTGGCGGCTTTTTTATTGGCCGGCAGGGTCTCAAAATGACAGGAGCCCGCCGTGCTGAGCACGACCGACGATCTTCGTATCCGCGAACTGAAAGAGCTGAGCACGCCCGAAGAGGTGATGCGGGAAGTCCCGCGCACGCTCACCGCGACGCGCGTGGTGATGGCCGCACGCAACGCCATCCATGCGATTCTCAATGGCCAGGACGACCGGCTTCTGGTCGTGGTCGGCCCCTGCTCGGTGCATGATCCCAGGGCCGCGCTCGAATACGCCGAGCGCCTCGCGAGCTTGCGCGAAGAGCTTGCCGACCAACTCGAGATCGTGATGCGGGTCTATTTCGAGAAGCCGCGCACCACGGTCGGCTGGAAGGGCCTGATCAACGATCCTGATCTGGACGGCAGCTTCGACATCAACAAGGGCCTGCGGCTGGCGCGCAACGTGCTCTCGGCGGTAAATAATGTCGGCCTGCCCGCCGGCACCGAATTCCTCGACATGACGACGCCGCAATACATTGCGGACCTCGTGTCCTGGGCCGCAATCGGCGCGCGCACGACCGAAAGCCAGATCCATCGCGAGTTGGCCTCGGGGCTGTCCTGCCCGGTCGGGTTCAAGAACGGCACCGACGGCAATGTGCAAATTGCGGCGGACGCTGTGAAGTCGGCCTCGAATCCGCATCATTTCATGGCGGTGACCAAGCTCGGCCGCTCGGCGATCGCCTCAACCGCGGGCAACGAGGATTGTCACATCATCCTGCGCGGCGGCAGCACGCCGAACTACGATGCGGCAAGCGTCGCGGCGGCCTGCAACGATCTGGCGAAAGCAAGCGTCGCACCGCTCGTGATGGTCGATGTGAGCCACGCTAATTCGAGCAAGAAGCCGGAAAACCAGCCGCTCGTGACGGCCGACATCGCCGGGCAAATTTCTGGCGGCGAGAACCGCATCATGGGGGTGATGGTCGAGAGCAATCTCGTCGCCGGACGCCAGGACGTGGTGCCGGGCAAGCCGCTCACCTATGGCCAGAGCATCACGGACGGCTGCATCGACTGGGCGACCACGGCAACCGTGCTCAAGCAGCTCGCTAACGCGGTCGAGATCCGGCGCAACATCAAGCGCGCAGGGCTGCACGAGCGCTCCGCCTGACCAAACGATTGCGGGCGGGGTGAGGCTGTCGCACCCTGCCCGCTTTCCCGGCGCCTAGCAGCCGCGGCAGATGCTCTTGATCTTCTTGTCGAGCGCCTGATTTTCCTTGCTGAGGGGATCGTTCGGGTCGCTCAGGTTCTTCTCACTTGGCACGTCGCCAGCGCGCGGCTGCCGATGACCGACGGGCGCAGGCGGCAAAGAACCCGCCGATTGTCCCGAGGTCGTCGATCCCTTGCTTCCCGTTTGCGCGAAGCCGGCGCTGCCGAACACCGTCAGAAGCGACAGTGCTAGGATGATGCTTCTCATTTTGCTTCTCCATTCCTCGGGCCAGCATCTCCATCACGACCAATCAGGTCTCGGGCGGATAGAGGTGAACGTCGCCGCAATAATCCACGATACGATAGCGCGTTTCCGATGCCGCATCACCCGCATCAGGTGCGGTATTTTGCATCGGCAACACGTAATTCGGCCCCACCGGCGACTTGCCGGCACCGCCGGGGATGTCGATGACATAGTCGGGCTGACACAGTCCTGACACCCGTCCGCGCAGCTGCCGCATCAAATGCTGCCCCTCGGCGAGTGTCGTTCGCAGATGCGCCGTGCCGGGCGCGAGATCACCGTGATGCAGATAATAGGGCTTGATCCGGCATTCGACGAAAGCTCGCATCAAATCCGAAAGAGCGATTGCGTTGTCATTGACGCCGCGCAAAAGCACGGACTGGCTTACCATGGGAATTCCGGCATCGACCAGCCGCGCGCAGGCGGCACGCGCGGGCCCCGTCAGTTCGCGCGCATGGTTGGCATGCAGCGCCACCCAGGTGGTGGCGCCTTCGGCCTTGAGCGCCGCCACCATCTCGTCGCTGATGCGCGCGGGATCGGCCGCCGGCACGCGGGTGTGAAGGCGGATGATCTTGACGTGATCGATTCCGGCCAGATCGGCCATGATCTCGCCCATCCGCCGAGGCGACAACATCAGGGGATCCCCCCCGGTCAGGATCACCTCCCAGATCTCGCTGTGCGCGCGGATGTAGTCGATCGCCGCGCGATAGGCGGCGTCCGAGAGCGCGTTCTCCTTGCCGGGTCCGACCATCTCGCGGCGGAAGCAGAAGCGGCAATAGACCGCGCAGACGTGAACGAGCTTGAACAGCACGCGGTCGGGATAACGATGCACGATCCCGGGAACCGGCGAGTGCGAATGATCGCCGATCGGATCTGCATTCTCGCCCGGCTGCATCTCCAGCTCTGCGGCAGTCGGAACGAATTGGCGCGCAATGGGATCGTCGGGATCGGACCTGTCGATCAGATCGACCAGCGCCGGCGTGATCGCAACCGCATAGCGTGCGGCAATGCGATCGAGCACCGGCAGCGCTGTGGCTGACACCAGCTGCTCGGCCACAAGTTCGGCCGGCTCGCGCAATGTGCGCGCAAGATTGCTCTTCATCATGTCTCGCTCAACGTTTCATTTGCAGGCGGCGTCCACACCACCTGATCAATTCGCGATGCGCCGCTCGCCAGCATTACCAGGCGGTCGAATCCGAGCGCGACGCCGCTCGCCTCCGGCATCGCCGCGACCGCGGCCAGAAAGTCCTCGTCCAGCGGATAGGCTTCGCAGTAGCGGCGTTGCTTCTCTGCCATGGATTGCGTGAAGCGCTTGCGCTGCTCCTCGGCGTCGGTCAGTTCGCCAAAACCGTTGGCGAGCTCGACACCGCAGGCATAGACCTCGAACCGCTCGGCGACTCGGGGATCGCCCGCCTTCACGCGCGCCAGTGCCGCCTCTGGAGATGGGTATTCGAACAGAATGGTCAAACGGCCCTGCCCCAGATGCGGCTCGACATGCTCGACCAGAACCTTGCTGAAGATGTCGGACCAGGTGTCATCCTCGGCCACGCGGACCTTGCCGGCAACTGACCGCGCGAGCGCGGCGCGGTCGCCCTCGCCGCCGGAAATGGTCGCAAGCAGGTCGATTCCCGCAAACTGCTCGAAGGCGCTGGCAACCGTCACAAGCTCCGGCTCGGCGAAAGGATCTGCGGTCCGGCCGCGGAAGGTGAAGGCGCCGATACCGGTCGCCTGGGCCGCGCGGGCGATGAGGACGACGCAGTCGGCCATGATGGCGTCATAGGGCGCGCCTGCCCGGTACCATTCCAGCATGGTGAATTCGGGCAAATGCAGGTCGCCGCGCTCACGGTCCCGGAACACCCGGGCGAACTCGAAAATCCGGGTCTCCCCGGCCGCCAGCAGCTTCTTGCAGGCGAATTCCGGCGAGGTCCGCAAATATCGGCTCACACGGCTGCCGTCGGGCCGCATGATCTCGGTCCGGGGGGCGTGCAGGTGGGTCTCGTTGCCCGGGGAGACCTGGAGAACGGAGGTTTCGACCTCGACGAAGCCCTGCTCGACGAAAAATCCCCGTAGAGCCCCAGTGATGGCTCCCCTGGCCTGCAAGAAGGGCCGGCGGTCGAGATGCCGCGAGGGGGACCAGAACGGCGACATCGGCTTGTCCCCAGCCATTAACCGGCTGTCCCGCAAGCCAGCAAAATGCTGGCATCCAACGGCAAAACCAGTATGTTGCGGCCCGAAACGGGTGCCGCGGTCTGATTTGGGGCCCCAGGTCCCCCATCAATTTGACCACGTCCTGGCCCGAGCCGGGCCAAGCAAGCAGGAAATACAGCTTTGAGAGTCATCGCCAGTTCTATTCGCAAGGGCAACGTGATCGAGCAAGACGGCAAGCTATATGTCGTCGTGACCGCCGAGAACATCCATCCCGGCAAGGGCACCCCGGTCAGCCAGATCGAAATGCGCCGAATCTCGGACGGGGTAAAGATCTCCGAGCGCTACAAGACCACCGATCAGGTCGAGAAGGCCACAATCGAAGAGCGCAACTACACCTTCCTGTATGAAGATGGTGACGGCTATCACTTCATGAACCCGGAGACCTATGACCAGGTCCAGGTGTCCAAGGATGTGATCGGCGATGCGGCGGCCTATCTTCAGGAGAGCATGACGGTCAAGCTATCGCTGCACGGTTCCAACCCGGTATCGATCGCCCTGCCGCAGCGCGTGACGCTGGAAGTGATCGAGACCGAGCCCGTGACCAAGGGGCAGACCGCCTCCTCGTCCTACAAGCCCGCCGTGCTCTCGAATGGCGTTCGCACCACGGTGCCGCCGCACATCGCCGTCGGCACCCGAATCGTCGTGATGACCGAAGACGGCTCCTACTCCGAGCGTGCCAAGGACTGACGGGACCAAAGCGAGCGCAACAGGTGCCGCCGGGGGGCGAGACAGTGGTTGGGAAAAGTTTCCGCTTCGTCTCGCAACTTCTGGCGTCGCTTTCGCTCCTCATTGCCTCTCCACTTGCTGCGGATGAGTTCCGCAGCCCCTCACTCACGGCGCTGCGCGTCGATTGGCGCGCGGCGCTTGACCAGCTCCGCACCGAAATCAACGTCCATCCCCGGGCCGCGGAAGACTTCATCTTCGCACCCCGTCGTTCGGTGCCGCGCTACGATCCGCGCGCGATGCCGGCGCTGGTGCAGCTCAACGCGATCTCCTCGCAATTCTTCACCGGCATCGCCCGCAGCTCCGTGCCCGTGCTGCTGCCGTTCGACGCTGCCGCGTATCTCGAAGCTCGGCGCAATGGCGCGCCGGCGACCGTCGCGCTGTCGCGCTACCAGGCTGACTTCAATTCCGTCGACCTGTTCGATGCAGGTCCCGCCGGCTACAGCGCGACCTTTTCGTTCGAGCCTGGTACCGGAGACGGCATGCCGAGCCGGGTCTTCGCAAGGCCGGTCGAGGTGCAGATCACGGGCTCGGCGCTGGTCTATGACATTGCCGATCCCTCGGGCGGCAAGGGCGAGCCGGTCAAACCGCTCGCGGCGCTCTACCCGGACCTGCGCAAGTTCATCCGGGAAGGCTATATGCGCTACGCTTTCACCCGTTTCGGCGTCGCCTATGTGGTGTCGATCCAATGCCTCGACAGCGTTGCCAAGCCGCGGCGGCTTGCCTGCAAGGAGGCCTATCCGATCGCCGAGCGCTTCCTGAAGGCGCTGCGCGTGGCGGGCGGCCAGCGCATGCGGCCGCTCACGGACATCGCTTCCAACATTCTCGATCGTCCCACGGTACGCTCCCCGGACTTCACCTACAGGCCGAGCGGCGACATCATCCCGAACACCGGCTATCGCAAGCAGGGCGGCCATCCCGACGTGATGGCCTACGCACAGATCCGGTTTCCTCTCGAGAAGGCGCCCGCGTTCGTGCACTCGCAATCCTATGCCAAGCGCGACAAGATCGAGAGCACGACCGCCTATCCCTGGCGCGACAATTTCTGCGAATCCCGGAGTTTCGAGGTCTGGCAATGCGGCGGCGGCTATGGCCATCAGGGCGAGGACATCCGCGCGGCCGAGTGCCCACCGCCTGGTGAAGGCCGCCAAGCCTGTGATCCCAAGCAGCGCGCCGTCGTCGCCGTGCGGGATGCGAGGGTTATACGCGCTTCCAAGGACCAGGCTGTGACGCTGCAAATCAACAGCCGGAGCGAGCACATTCGCTTCCGCTACATGCATATGAACCCGCAGGCGCTGAACGCCGATGGCCTGCTCAATGGCCGCATCGTATCGGAGGGCGAGAAGATCGGCGTGGTCTCGAACTATCTCGACCATCCCGCCGGCACCTCGATGCACCTGCATTTCGACGTGCAAGTGTTCACCCGCGACGGCTGGATCTGGGTCAGTCCTTACGTCACGCTGGTCTCCGCCTATGAGCGCCTGATCCACGCCCGCGGCCGCGAGGTCGGCCCGGAGATCGCCGGCACGCCACAGCCTGTGGCGCATGCGCTGCCGGAGGACGTGCTCAAGCCGGACCTGCGCGAGGGATCGGGCGGCGACGAGAACTAACGGCTTGCTCCTTCCATTGCCAGGCAGTGCAAAAGCGTGTTGTCGCACACACCGCCCGATGGAAGGCCGAAGGAACTGGGTTGATGAGTGTCGGACTGATTGGTCTTCTCGACGATATCGCAGCGATCGCAAAGGTGGCGGCAGCCTCGCTCGACGATGTCGCGGGCCAAACGGCCAAGGCGGGAGCAAAGGCGGCTGGCGTGGTCATCGATGACGCAGCCGTCACGCCGAACTACGTGATCGGCTTTGCCTCGAAACGCGAACTGCCGATCGTAGGCAAGATTGCGGTTGGGTCGCTGCGCAATAAATTGCTGATCCTGCTGCCCATTGCCCTGTTGCTTGGTTATTTCCTTCCCGCCGCGGTCACGCCGCTGCTCATGCTGGGCGGCGCCTTTCTGTGCTATGAGGGCACCGAGAAGGTGCTCGAAGCCGCGATGCCGCATGATGCGCGCCACCACGAAGCCCAGCCCCAGCCAATTGCATTGAACGCGCGGTCGGTCGAGGACAAGAAAGTCGCAAGCGCCATCAAAACGGATTTCATCCTGTCGGCGGAGATCATGGCGATCACGCTGGCGGCCGTCCCGGCGGGCAGCATCTGGACCCAGGCGCTCGTGCTCGCACTCGTCGCCATTTTCATCACTGTTGGAGTCTACGGCGTGGTCGCCTTGATCGTGAAGGCGGACGATGTCGGCCTGGCCCTTGCGCGGTATGACGGCGCCTCGCTTGTTGGCGGCGCAATCCGATTGCTTGGACGTGCGCTGGTCCGCGGCATGCCTGTCTTCCTGGCGGTGCTGAGCACCATCGGCACCGCCGCGATGATCTGGGTCGGTGGCGGCATCATCCTGCACGGCATCGAACAATACGGCCCACCGGTAGTCGGCCATACGGTTCATGCCGCGACCGAGGCTGCCGCGCACCGCCTTCCCTCCATTGCCGGCACCGTCGGATGGGCGGTCGAGGCAGCCATTTCAGGCGTTATTGGGCTCCTTGTCGGCGCAGTTGCGATACCGGCCGTCACATACGGTCTTTCACCGCTATGGAAACGTCTGAAGCGATCGCAGCCGACCTGAACAAAAGCGGCTGCAGATTGCGGGTGCCGGCTACTCCAGCAACGTCGTGAGTTGCGCGCCCTCGTCCGCCACGAACACGGCAATCAATTCCGCCGGCTCCGTGGTGCTGGCATTGGCCGAGACCAGATGCGTCGAGCCGGGCGGCTCGAAGAAGGACTGGCCGAGGCCGAACGTCTCGACCGGGCCGCCGCCGAGCTGGGAGCGGATCTTGCCCTTGGTTATGTAGGCGGTGACGGATCCTGCGTGACGATGCGGCCGCGAGAACCCGCCAGGGCCGTAGAACACGCGCACGATGGTGACGCGCTTGCCCGGCACGTTCGGCAGCGCGTAGGAGTCGATCGGCTCGACCTTGTCCAGCGGCGAGCTTTCGGCGGCGGTGGCGCAGAGCGGCGCGAGTGCGCCGGAAATGGTGTCCATCGTCACCGGCAACGCCTTGCCGATCGCAAGCGCGCACGCAAGCCCGCCGACGACGGCGATCGCCATCGAACGCGATGGCGCCAATGTGGTGGGCAAACTTACTACGTCATCACGATCTCCCTTCGTTGCAATCAGGATGCCGCCGCATTCGCTGCGACCGGTCGCTTCGCCGGTGTCCAGCGAAACGCCGCACCGAAACGATTCCAGACGTTGATCGAGGCAACCGCAGAGGTCAGGTACGTCAGTTCGGTCTCGGAGAATTCACGGCTCGCCTCGGCATACACGCCCTCGCCGACTCCGTCGGGCAGGCAGGTCAGCGCCTCGGTCCAGGCCAGCGCGGCACGTTCGCGCGCGGAAAAGATCGGCGCCTCGCGCCAGACCACGACCAAATTGAGCTTGTCGACGGGCACGCCGATCCGCTCCGAAAGCAGGATGTGATGCTGCACGCAGAAGGCGCAGCCGTTGATCTGCGATGCCCGGAGCTTGACCAGTTCGAGAAGCTGCTTGTCGAGACCGGCCTTGGCCGCCACCTGGCCGAGCGCCAGCACCAGCTCATACGCATCCGGCGCGATCTTCTTGAAATCCTCGTATTCGCTGCGGGCGTGTGACATTGCCGTTCACCTCGTGGTATTGTAAGACCGCTTACATCTTATAAGAGCACTTACATGTTGCGCAAGTCGCCCAGTATCACGAGATCGAAATCCCGGCGCAAGACTGCCAAGCCTGACGCCGTGCGCGTGCCAGCCCCAGGGGAAGGCAAGCGCGGCGAGCAAGGCTATCTCGGCTATCTCTTGCGCCAGGCCCACGCCGCAGTCCGTCTGACGATGGAGCGGTCGCTCGCCGATCTCGGTGTCACCTCACCGCAATTCGCGGTGCTGACCATGCTCAACGCCTATCCGGGCCTCTCGGGCGCCGACGTTGCCCGCCTCACCTTTCTGACGCCCCAGACCGTCGGCGTCATCATCCGCAATCTCGAGCGTGACGGCGCGATTGTGATGACGCCGCATCCCGTCCACGGCCGCATCCAGCAATGGACGCTGACTCCGCGCGGCACGGCGCTTTTGAAAGCGTGCCGGGAAAGGGTGATTGCGTTGGAGAAGCGGCTGGCCGCCGGGCTCGATGTCAAGGCCGAGGCAAGCATTCGCCGCTGGCTCGCAGGCATCGCGGCCGATTTGCAGGAGGACTAGGCGAAGCGCGCTTGCCGCTGGCGGGACCTAGTCGCCGCCTCCGCCGTCGCCACCGTCCGAATCCGGGAAGTCACTGACGGCGCCGTGGCCTTGAATACCGCGCCCAAAGTTCTCCGCGAGGATCATCAGGACGACGACGAACAACCCGGCGCCGAACGGCCAGGGATTGGCGCGGATGATGTCGAACAGCTCCTGCATTCACGCATTGTGCGCAGACGGAAGCGAATCGACCGTAAAGTGACAGGCTCAAAATTGGGGATATCCGACCCGTTGCAGGCGCGCCCTACCCGCCCTTCAACACTTTCTTAACCTCGCCATCGGGCCAGGTCTCGCCCGCTGCGATCACCCGCACGCGGCTTTGATCGGCGTCGTTCACCAGCTCATGCGAACTCACCCGCTCGCCGCTTCGCTCCAGGTGCAGATCGGTTTCGGGCTTCCAGCTCAGTGTGGTGGCGAGATCGCCAGGGAAAATCTGCCATTGTGATCCGTCGTCGAGCTCGACGACGTGGCTCTCTGCATGCGCGCGTATCTTCATTCGACCCCGAATTCTCGACGGAAGGCGGGCCCCGACCATCGGCCGGGGCCCCGCTCCGTTAGTCGTTGTCGTGATGAATCACGGTCTTTTCGCGGTTACCGAATTCATCTTCCTTCTTGATGACGGTGGTGCGGTCGGCAGGCTCGCGCTCCTTGATCACGGTGGTGCGATCACGATCGCGGTCACGCTCTCGATATTCCGGGGACTGTCCGACGGTCACGCCGGCGCCGACCGGACCAACATGAACACCGACTTCGTCGGCGAATGCGGGGGCTGCGATAGCGGTGACCATGGCGGCCGCAAACAGATATTTCCTCATCTCGTCCTCCTCGATTGCATGCGGAGGGAATGCGTGAGTGCGACAATTTGTTCCGGAAGGAACAGGACGGACGTCCCGTTCCCGACCCTCCAGGAACCGACTCACAGGAGCCGCATTTCCCGCTACAATAAGTCGATGAAACACGCTGATTCCTCGATCCATCATACCCGCCGCGCCTTCACGATCGGCGCCGCCACCCTGCTCGCTTTCCCGACGCATGTCTTCGCCGCACCTCCAGGCTTCGACGAATGGCGTGAGGGTTTTCGCGCTCGTGCCATGGCCAAGGGCATCTCGGCTGCGACATGGCAGCGTGCGATGGCGCGGGTCGAGCCCGACATGAGCGTGTTCAAGCAGATGCGGAACCAGCCCGAATTTCATGAGCAGGTCTGGCAATACATCAACCGTCGCGTCTCCGACTGGCGCATCATCAACGGCAAGATCGCGCTGAAGAACAACGAGGCGCTGCTCGCGCGCATCGAGCGCGATTTCGGCGTCGAGCGCGGCACGCTGCTGGCGCTGTGGGGCGTCGAGTCCGCCTATGGCGATCCGCTGGTGCAGCAGAACCACATGACGCCGGTGTTTCCCTCGCTCGCCGCCCTCGCCTGGAACGAACCGCGACGCAAGGCCTATTGGGAAACCGAGCTGATCAACGCGCTACGCATCGTCGACAAGGGCTGGAGCACGCCGGAGCAGATGCAGGGATCCTGGGCCGGCGCGATGGGGCATTCGCAATGGATGCCGGAAGTCTGGCTCAATGTCGGCATCGACTATGATGGCGACGGCAAGGTGTCGCCGTTCGGCAAGCCCGACGACGCGCTGGGCTCGACGGCAAAATATCTCGTCAATCGCGGCAAGTGGCACCGCGGCGAGCATTGGGGCTACGAGGTGCGCACGCCCGGTGAGATGAGCGGCAGCCGGACCTATGCGGCTTGGCAGGCGGCCGGCGTCACCCGCGCCGACGGCCAGCCATTCCCGCAAGCCTCCGCATCCGCGCAGATGTGGACGCCGGTTGCGGGCGGGCCGACGTTTCTGCTGGGACCGAATTTCAACGCGGTGAAGAGCTACAATCCCTCGATGAACTATGCCCTGGCGATCTGCCATCTCGGCGACCGCTGCCTCGGCGCCCCGCCTTTCATCCAGCCGTTCCCCGGCTCCGAGCGCGCGCTGACACTCGCCGAGGTGCAGGAGATGCAGACGCGCCTGACCAAGGCGGGCTTCGACACCGGCGGCACCGACGGCCGCGTCGGCAACGACACGATGAAGGCAATCAAGGATTTTCAGCAGAGGGCCGGTATCGTGCCTGCGGACGGCTATGGCGGGCTGAAGGTGCTGGCGAAGCTACGCCAGGGGTCTTAGGCCGGCTCAATGCCGGTATTGCGGCTCCTCCGCATCGAGCTGCCGCCGGATCGCCGCAAGATGCAGCCGTGCAGATTCGGAATCGCCCTCGCGCATCTGCCTGTAGGTCTCGGCTGCAATCGCGGGATCGACCGGCAGCATCTGTCGCCCGGTCGACATCGCCAGCACCTGCACCTCGGCGGCGCGTTCGAGATAGTAGAGATCGTCCCAGGCTTCCGCGATGGTCGGTGCCAACACCATCACGCCGTGATGCTTCATGAAGATGATATCGGCATCCCCAACGGCGGATGCGATGCGCGCGCCTTCGCGGTTGTCGAGCGCGAGGCCGTTGTAGTCGCGGTCCACGGCGGTGCGACCGTAGAACTTGAGCGCGGTCTGGCCGGCCCAGATCAGCGGATCGCCCTCGGTCATCGACAGCGCCGTGGCGTAGGGCATGTGGGTGTGGAAGGCGACCTTGGCGCGCGGCAGGCGCTTGTGCATCTCGGCATGGATGTAGAACGCGGTCGCCTCGGGTACGCCCTCGCCGTCGAGCACGCTGCCGTGGAAATCGCAGATCAGCAGCTTTGACGCGGTCAGCTCGCGGAAGGCGTAGCCGTAAGGGTTGACCAGGAAGAGATCGTCATGGCCCGGCACCACGGCCGAGAAGTGGTTGCAGATGCCCTCCTCAAAGCCGTTGCGCGCAGCCATCCGAAAGCAGGCGGCAAGATCCTCGCGCGCGCTGCGGATCGCGTCGGTGACGAGGTCCGGACGGTTCGAGCGGAACGTTGCTGGCGTGGAGGACGATGAGTGAAGGCTGTGCGCCATGGCGGAAGGACACCTCTGTCGATCGGAAGACGCCCGCGTTGTACAGGTCCGACGCCTGCGCGTCAGCCCCCGCGGGCGCCACCCTGCCCTTCGCAGCCCGCGAGGCGGTCTATTGCCGCCGCGGCACGCCGCCGGCATTCATGCCGCCGTCGATGACGAGCTCGCTGCCGGTGACGTAGCACGAGGCATCGGAGGCCAGATACAGCACGCCGGAGGCAATCTCAGAAGCATGGCCGGCGCGGCCGAGCGGCGTGACGAGGCGCGCACGCTCCTCGGGATCGATCGGTGCATTGCCCTGGTTGCCGGTCGCGCCGGTCGGGATCTTGCCCCAGATCGGGGTGTCGATGATGCCGGGATGGACGGAGTTGACGCGGATGCCGTCGCCGGCGGCCGCGCACTCCATCGCGATTGACTTCGCGAACAGCCGCACGCCGCCCTTGGTCGCCGAATAGGCCGACAGCCCAGGCGCGCCGCGCAGGCCCGCGAGCGAGGACATCATGACGATCGAGCCGCCGCCGGTCTTGCGCATCAAGGGCAGGCAATGCTTGACCGAGAGGAAGACGCCGTCGAGGTTGATCGCGTTCTGCTTGCGCCAGTCGCTGAGCGTCATGTCGACGATCGAGGGCACGGCGATGCCGATGCCGGCGTTGGAGACGAGAATATCAAGCCGGCCAAAGCGCTTCGCGATCTCGGCTGTGATCTCGATCCAGCGCTCTTCGCTGGTGACGTCCTGCTCCAGGAAAATCGCCTTGCCGTCGGCCTTGGTGATGCGATTGGCGAGCTCGGGGCCGCGCAGCTCGTCGATGTCGGTGGCAATGACGGTGGCGCCCTCGCGCGCGAATAGCTCGACGACGGCTTCGCCGATGCCGGAGGCGCCGCCCGTCACCAGCGCCACTTTACCCTCAACCTGCCCTGCCATGTTCACTCCCAGTTTTGCTGTTAGCTTTTTTGTTGTTTGCCGGGCCTATCTAATCATGGATGGTCCCTGATCGGGTAGCGCGACGTCGATGACGCGAAATTGCACACGCTCGGCGCCCTGATAGCGATCGACCGACAATGATCCCGCGACATGCAATTGCTGGCCGCGATTGGCAACGAGCGCGTTGCCGAGCTTCTGTCCGATCGAACGGAACGCGATGCCGTTGACGATGGCGCCGTCGCCCGACTTGAAGCGTAGCCTCAAATGTGCCTGTCCCACCTCGTCGGCATAGACGAGCTGGTGCGCCGGCAGCGCCAACACGGCTTCCGGATTGCCGCTGCCGAAGGGACCCGCGCGGTTGAGCGTCGCTGCAAGCTCGGTCGTCACCGCGCGCGCGGAGACCGCGCCGTCGATGTAGAGCTCGTTGACGTGGCGCGCCTCGGCAACGTCGCGCCCCAACGCATTCTCGAGGTAGGCGCGAAACTCGGCGAGTTTTTCCTTCCGCAGCGTGACCCCCGCAGCCATCGCGTGGCCGCCCCCCTTCAGCAGAATGCCATCGGCGACCGCCTGCCGCACGGCCTTGCCGATATCGACGCCGGCAATCGAACGGCCGGAGCCGGTGCCGATGCCCCCGGGCTCCAGCGCGATCGCAAAGGCGGGCCGCGAGAACTTCTCCTTCAACCGGGACGCAACGAGACCGACCACGCCGGGATGCCAGCCTTCGGAGGCCGTGACGATCACGCCGATCTTGTCCTCGAGCCCGATCGAGGCGAGCGCCTCGGCTTCGGCCTGCGCTTCGGCCGGCTGCTCGATGACCCGGCGCTCGCTGTTGAGGCGGTCGAGTTCGGCGGCGATCCGCGCGGCCTCGACGCTGTCACCCTCCAAAAGCAGGCGCACGCCGAGATCGGCGCGGCCGATGCGACCGCCGGCATTGATGCGCGGCCCCAGCATGAAGCCGAGATGCCAGGCCTCCGGCGGGCCGTTGAGCCGCGCCACGTCCATCAGCGCTGTGTGGCCGACATGGTCGCGCCGCCGCATCGCGATCAGGCCCTTGGCGACGAACGCGCGGTTGAGACCGATCAGCGGCGCGACATCAGCAACCGTGCCGAGCGCGACGTGATGCAGCATGCCGAGCAGATCCGGCTCGGGCATCTCCGCATTCCAGAAGCCGCGCTGGCGTAATTCACGATTGACCGCGACCAGCGTCACCAGCACGAGGCCGACGGCGGCGAGATGGCCGAGGCCGGAGAGATCGTCGAGCCGGTTCGGATTGACCAGCGCGTCGACCTCCGGCAGCTCCGTGCCGGCCTGATGATGGTCGATCACGACGACGGACATGCCGATACGTTTTGCTTCGGCGAGCGGCTCGATGCTGGTGGTGCCGCAATCGACGGTGACGAGCAGCGTGGCGCCCTTTTCGGCCAGCGCGCGCACGGCTTCCGTGTTGGGCCCGTAGCCCTCGAAGATGCGGTCGGGAATGTGGATCAGCGGATCGAGCCCGCAATGCCGCAGATGCCAGGTCAGCAGCGCCGCCGAGGTCGCGCCGTCGACATCGTAGTCGCCGAAGATCGCGACCTTCTCGCCGTTCGCTGCGGCATCCGCGATCCGCTTCGCGGCGGCCTCCATCTCCGTCACCGTGAACGGGTCCGGCAGAAGCTTGCGGATGGTGGGATCGAGGAAATCTGCGACGGCGTCGCTGTCGACGCCGCGGCCTGCCAGCACCCGCGCCAGGAGCTCGGGCAGTTGGTGGCGCTGCACGATGGCAAGCGCTTTCGCCGCCCCGCGGGCATCCAGCCGGTCGCGCCAAAGCTTGTCGGTGAGCGAGCGCGCCACTCCCAGGAACGCCTGGGGCGCTTCGACGGGCAAGGCGGTAGCGGGCGGCGTCATGAACAGCTGTCGGTTTGAGGAACCTGGGAGCCGGAGGGATTGCATCGTCCGGCCGACGGACGATTGGCCCGCAATCCCTCGGGATTTGCAACGTCTGCGCGGCACAAAGCGGTGGATTGCCGCTTTGCTACCCGGACTGACTATCATTTGAGCATTCCGCAAAACAGCAAATTAAGCAGGCGTTAGGCGGAATCTTCGAAAAAGAATCGTATTCGATCTGTCAGTGATTGTTCCGGGTTCGTTGCAGATCAGACCTCATTGCCAAGGGAAGCCCCCGATGTCTGCTGCGCTGGGTCTCAAAGCCAAGCCGATCGCAAATGAACCCGCTGATGATGATTCCGACATCTCCGCGCTGATCAACCGCCTCACGGCGGAGGTCAACCAGATCGCGGTCGACAAGACCAAGGCGATCCAGCAGATCACCAACCAGATGAAGATGCTGGCGCTGAACGCGTTGATCGAAAGCTCGCGCGCCGGCGCGCAGGGCGCGGGCTTCGCCGTGGTGGCGCAGGAGGTCCGCGGCGTCGGCCAGCAGGTCGAGACTATCGCCCGCGAACTCGAAAGCCAGCTGACCAAGCGCACCGGCGACCTCGTCGCCTCGATCGACCGCATGAGCCAGCGCTCGCGCGGCGAGCGCATGGTCGACCTCTCGCTCAACGCCATCGAGCTGATCGACCGCAACCTCTATGAACGGACCTGCGACGTGCGCTGGTGGGCGACCGATTCCGCGCTGGTCGGTTGCGCGGCCTCGCCCGACGCCGCGGCCGTGTCCCATGCCTCGCAGCGTCTCGGTGTGATCCTAGGAGCCTATACCGTCTATCTCGACCTCTGGCTCTGCGATCTCGACGGCAACGTCATCGCCAACGGCCGCGCCGACCGCTTTCGCGCTGTCGGCCAGAACGTCGCCCACACCAAATGGTTTCGCGAGGCCAAGACCCTGCGCTCCGGCGACGACTATGTCGCCGGCGACGTCGAGAACCAGCCGCTGCTCGGCAATGCCCAGGTCGCGACCTATTGCGCCAGCGTCCGCGCCGGCGGCCAGGCCAACGGCGCGCCGATCGGGGTGCTCGCCATCCATTTCGACTGGGAGGCGCAGGCCCGCGCCATCGTGCAAGGCGTGCGCGTTGGCGACAGCGACAAGGCGCGCGTGCTGCTGGTCGACTCCAATCTTCGCGTGATCGCCGCTTCCGACGGACAAGGCATTCTCAGCGAACGCATCTCGCTGTCGCTCAACGGCCAGCGTTCCGGCTTCTACCAGGACGGCTCGGGCACGCTGGTCGCGTTCCATGCGACGCCCGGCTACGAGACCTATCGCGGCCTGGGCTGGTACGGCGTGATCGTCTGCGGGGCCTGAAGCTGGAGGCGGCTCGCCTATCCAACTCAAAACCGTGAAAACAACCCCATACACGGTAGCCATCCGGTTGTTTTCATGACAGTTTTTTCGCCGTTTGACGCCTGCAAAACACTGGCATGCATGCCATCATGGCGTCGTTCGCGGTCCAGGCTCAAAGCGCGAGGCTCTGGCGATCTCGTCTTCGGCGGCCTGCACCGCCGCGATTCCGAGCGTTTGCGACGGACGCTCTCCGAACATTGCCAGGTAGTATTGCGAGAACCGGCCGAGTTCGTAAAAGCCCTGCTGCATGGCGACCGCTGTCACGGTGGTCGAGCCGGGTGCGCTCTGGTGCAGGATCGAATGAACAGCGCAAAGACGCTTGTGCCTGAGGAAGCTGACCGGGCCGAGACCGAATACCTCCTGAAACGCGCGGTGAAGGGTGCGCCGCGATACGCCGAGCGCCGCGCAAATTTCCGACACGTGCACCGGACGGGTGCCGGCGTCGTCGAGAAACTCCTCGACCTTGCGGATCAGCCGTCGCGCGGAAGGGAGCCAGCCATTGCCGTCGGGTGGCAGCGACGACGCGACGTTGGCAGCCATGCATTCGGCGATCGATCGTTTCCAGAAATCGGCTGTTGATGGCGTCAGTCCGTATTTGTTGTCGCGCAGGTGCGACATGATCCGGACCAGGCGGCGCGAGGCGATCGCGCCGCTCTCGATGTCCGCGCGGAAATGACCGCGGCTGCGCCAGGTGTCAGGATCACTCAGCCGTGCTTTTCCGGCGAACAGCGTCGCGACCTCGTTGAGGTCGAACCGCATGGCGGCGTAAGCGGAGCCGCCGTGAAAAACACCGTCATGTTCGAGCAGCGGCGGAATGACGAGCACATCGTTGAGCTGCATGTCGAACGACCAGTGGGCGACGCGCTCTTCGGCCGCGAGCAGCATCCCGATGATCAGCTTGTCGTCGCTGGAAACCCGCTGCGTGCGCATGCCGACGTTGAACGCACCAATGCTGAGCGAGAAGTCGCCGATGCCGACATGGGACAACGTTCCGCGCAACCGACCGCGGCCGAGTTGCATCACATCGACATGCGAGCCGTGGACGGCCTGCTGAAGTCCTTCGAAACCGTCCAGCTTGCGCGAATCAACCAGGAGGACTTGCCCCATGGCTGTACCGTGTTACTGAAGCGCGACAATTCTGCGGCACGCGAGGCCTCACCAACTCCCCCGCAGACTGGCACAAACTGCACATCACAGCCGTCCAATCTTCGGGTACCGTTTGCAACCTTAGCGATATTGAGCGGACGCGCTTTGGGGATGGCAGAGCGCACGCGGCATGGATTTGCCGCGTGGTCGAAAACGTGCGTGCAAAAGAAAGAGATGTTGACGCAGCGTCCTCCTCTCCCCGAGTGCCAAAAAAACGGGGCTAGACAATGCGTCTAATGGGCCGGGCAGAGAGCTATCGTCGAAGTCTGCCAGGTTGGCGCAGTAGCATCAGGTGGACTACGAGCATCGGAGCTTCCACCATGTTGCGAGCAGATCTGGATCACTGCGAGTGGTTGCCGGATGATTTGAAGACCGGCGAGATGGTCTTCATTCCCGGCGGAACCTTTCGCATGGGATCCGACCATCATTATCCCGAGGAAGCGCCGAGCCATCGCGTTGCTGTCGACGGCTTCTGGATAGACCGCACGCCCGTGACCAACCGGCAGTTCAAGCAGTTCGTCGACGCAACCGGCCATGTCACCGAGGCGCAGATCGTTCCCGATCCGAAGGACTATCCGGGCGCGCTGGCAGAGATGCTCTACGCGGGATCGCGGGTGTTCTCACCGCTGCCGCGCATCACCGATCTCACCGACTGGAGCCAGTGGTGGACATTCCTGCGCGGCGCCAACTGGCGTCATCCCTATGGTCCTGGCAGCACATCGAGGATCTCGACGATCATCCCGTCGTCCACGTCTCCTTTAGCGATGCGGCAGCCTATGCCCACTGGGCCGGCAAGGGCCTGCCGACGGAGGCGGAATGGGAATTTGCGGCGCGTGGCGGCCTCGAGGCGGAGGAATACGCCTGGGGCGATGCGCTGATGCCGGGCGGCAAACACATGGCCAATATCTGGCAGGGCAACTTCCCCGTCCAGAATCTCGGCGAGGATGGGTACGAGCGTACCTCGCCGGTCATGGCCTTCCCGCCGAACGGCTACGGCCTCTACGACATGATCGGCAATGTCTGGGAGTGGACCTCCGACTGGTGGTCGTCAAAACACGCCGCCGACGCCGCAAAACCCTGCTGCATCCCCAAAAATCCCCGCGGCGGCGGTGAGCACACAAGCTACGACCCTCGCCTCCCCGACATCCAGATTCCGCTCACGGTCCTCAAGGGCGGCTCGCACCTCTGCGCGCCGAACTATTGCCGCCGATACCGCCCGGCCGCGCGGCACGCCGAGCCGGTCGATACCTCGACCAGCCATGTCGGGTTCCGCTGCGTAGTGCGATTGCCGTCTGTAACCGAACGCCGACACGAAGGACGTGCTGCAATCTAGCGCGCGCCGCTGGTGGTGGCTGGCGCCAGCGGTGCGCTCCGCGCGTCGGGCTATTTCGATATGCAACTTATCTATCGGCGATCGATAAACATCTTCATCATTTTTGGACAAGGCAGGCCGGTTACAGGCAAGAGCCTGCCCCATTTCCCCGGTAAGAGTCGCCTCATCGCATCGCGACGCGCGCGCCGTCGACCCTGAAACGCTCGCGCCCGCAACGTGCCGAGGAGATAGGCCATGAAGATCGTCGTGATCGGCGGGACCGGATTGATCGGATCCAAGCTGGTGGCGAAGCTCAAGCAGCAAGGCCACGACGCGGTCGCGGCTTCGCCGAAGTCGGGCGTGAACGCGGTGACCGGGGAAGGTCTCGCAGCAGTGCTGGCGGGCACCAATGTCGTCGTCGACGTTGCCAACGCGCCGTCCTGGGAGCCCGCGGCCGTGCTGGAATTCTTCGAGCGTTCGAGCAAAAACCTCGCTGCGACTGAGGCCGCAGCGGCCGTGAAGCATCATGTGGCGCTCTCGATCGTCGGAACCGAGCGCTCGCCCGATAACTCCTATTTTCGCGCCAAGCTGGCGCAGGAGACTATCATCAAGTCTTCGCCGGTCCCCTACTCGATCGTCCGCGCCACCCAGTTCTTCGAATTCCTCAGCGCCATTGCCGAGATGGGTGCGGCCGAGGGTGGGATCGTTGTTCCCTCGGCATTGTTTCAGCCCATCGCGGCCAAGGACGTGGCCGATCGCCTCGCAGAAGTCGCGATGAGCCCGCCGCTCAACGGCACGATCGATATCGCAGGACCTGAGAAGGCGCCCTTTGATGAATTCATCGCACGCCGCCTGAAGGCGTCCGGCGACCCCCGACCGGTGGTGGGAGACCCAAAGGCGCCGTACTACGGCGCTCCCATCGACGACACATCGCTGAACCCTCTCGGCGAGGCGCGGCTTGGCAAAACGCCGCTCGCAACATGGCTCGCGAGACTTTGAGGAGACCCCCATGCGCAGATTGCTCATCGCAACCGCTGTTTATGCCGCATCATTCCTGACAGCCCATGCCGCCGAGACGGCGACGCCCACGGCCAAGGTGACGGTCGTGTTCGACCAGGCGCTGCCCAATGTCCCGGGCAAGAGCATGAAGGGCGTACTGGTCGAGTATGGTCCCGGAGGCTCCTCGCCGGCCCACATCCACGCGCCCTCGGCTTTCATCTACGCCACCGTCCTGGAAGGAGCGATACGCAGTCAGGTCAATGACGGCCCGGCCAAGGTCTTTCACAAGGGCGAGAACTTCTCCGAAAAGCCCGGCGACCGCCATGCCGTCAGCGCCAATGCCAGCGAGACCGAACCCGCAAAATTGCTGGCCGTCTTCGTGGTGGATACGGCCGACAAGGAGCTGACGATGCCGATCCCGAAATAGCGCACAATCGGCGAGCGGCGTTGCCACCTCGAGGCGTTTGTTCATCCGGGGCTGCCCACGAATGCCACCGGCGTGCCCTTCGAGACACGCCCGGCGACGCGCTCGGCATCCCAATTGGTCAGACGCACGCAGCCGTGAGATTCCGCCTTGGAAATCTTCTCCGGCGAAGGCGTGCCGTGAATGCCGTAGCCCTCGGCAGACAGGTTGATCCAGACCGTGCCGACCGGATTGTTCGGGCCGGGCTTGATGGTGAAGGGCTTGCGGGAATGGACGCCCTTGAAGCGATAAGCGGGATTGTAGCGATAGTACGGATTTCGGCTGACTTCCGTGACCTTGAGCGTACCTGAGGGCGACGGCTTCTCTTCGCTGCCGACGGTCGCGGGATAAAATCCGATCAGCGCATTCGTTTTGTCGAACAGTTTTACGGTCTGCCTGATCTTGTCGACCTCGATCCTCTCGGCCTTGGTGGGGATGCCCTCGCCTGCGCCTGATGTGTCCACCACGACGATGGTGTCGCCGGCGCGATCGAAATGACGCCCGGAGTTGAGCGCGACCAGGAGCTGCTCGCTCATGTGAAATTTCTCGGCCAGGGCCTCGCGCGCACTGGTGAAGCCGAGCTTTGTAAGCTCCTTCATGTCCTCCATCCTCGACGGCAGCTTTTTCAGGAAAGGACCCGCCACGTCCTGCTCGGTGATGGCATAGGTCATCGTCACCGGCCGGTCGTCCGCCCGTAACGCGGTCCAGACATCGTCCGTCACGGCGTCCGAAACCGGCAGCTGCCGTGCTTCGGCATAGGCCCGCAACGCCTTTTTGGCGTTCTCGCCGAATCTGCCGTCGATCTCGCCGGGCGAGAAGTGCGCGCGGTCCAGCAGGACCTGCAACCGGACCCCCGCCGCGGTCGGCTTATCGTTCGACAGGGTTTTCTTCGACGGCTCGGCGACGTTGATGGCAGCGGCGTCGATCTCCGCGGCGAACGCCGGCGGCGCAGCCAGAGCGAAGACCAGAAAGATGCAAATCTGCCCCGCTTTTCCGAGCGACATCGGCTGCTCCTTTCACGTTTCCGACGGTTCAGTGATCAACTCCCGAGCCGCGGCGCCAGCGAGCCTGCGGTATTGGTGTTCGTACTGCCTCGCCATTCGGCTCGCAGAGAAGCGCTCCTCGAAGCGGGCGCGCACCTTCCTTCGATCCAGTTTTCCCAGTTCGCCGATCGCCTTGACGGCCTGCTCCTCGTTCTCGACGATGAAGCCGGTCAATCCATGTTCGATGACTTCGGGGACGGAGCCGGAGCGATAGGCGATCACGGGCGTTCCGCATGCCATCGCTTCGATCATGACCAGCCCAAACGGCTCCGGCCAATCGATCGGAAACAGCAGAGCAGCGGCTTCGGCAAGGAAGGGCTGTTTCTTCGCGTCATCGACTTCCCCAACAAGCCGGATATCCTTGCCGTCGACGTTCGGCTCGATGTGGTTCCTGAAGTAGGCCGTCTCGGCGCGCGGGACCTTCGCGGCGATATGGAGGGGCATCTGGACTGCGCGCGCGATACGGATGGCGTCCTGCGGACCCTTGTCTGCGGTGAGCCGCCCGAGAAACGCCAAATAGGACCCCGGTTCGTAGGACGGCCGAAACAGATCGGGCGGCAGCCCGTGCTGGATGGTTCCGATCCATTTCGCATCCGGAAGCGGCAGCCGCTGATGATCGGAAATCGACACGAAGCATGCTTCAGGGAAGTGCCTGACGACGTCGGGTAGCCCAGGCAAGTCGAGGCGACCGTGCATGGTCGTGAGGAACGGCACGCCGAGACGACTGAGCAACGGCAGGGACAGCCAGTCGACATGCGCGTGGATTACGTCGAATTCTTTCGCACGCCTTGCGATTGCCTCCATCAGCATCGCGCTTGCGGCGGTCGGGTCCGCCCCCTTCTGTCCGAGCCGCAGCGCGCGGGGCCAGACCGGATGAAGCGCACCATTCGTCCTGGAATCGCCGCTCGCAAACAGCGTGACTTCGTGGCCGAGCTCGACCAGCCCATCCACCAGCCAGGCCACCACCCGCTCGGTGCCCCCGTAGAGCTTCGGAGGGACGCTTTCGGCCAGGGGAGCAAGCTGAGCGATGCGCATGGCAGGCTACCGTCAAGCCGCCGCACGCACGATCAGCACGATCGCGGCGGACAGAAGGTTCGAAATCGCGAGCAGCGTCCAATTCGGCCTGGCACTTGCGGCCGCGACCCGGCAGACGAGCCCTTCCACGAGCCTTAACATTCGTCCTCGGGAAGCCGATCGAGGTAGGCAATCCCGAATCCCGTGAGTTCTTCGGCATCGCTCCCGCGCGCTTCCCATCTCCCTTGCAGATGACGCTCGAGCAGGCAGCGACGGCAATCTGCGGCATCGACGTGGCGATGCCGGGCGCGGTAAACGGACCAAGCAATATCCACCGCCGTTCGCAGCGGGTCGTCGTCTACCATGTTCCAACTCCGAGATGGAGACGTTCATGGGACAGCAACTCGTTACGACGGCGGAAGTTTCCACTTTTTCCCGGTGGGGCCCGAAGCTGCGCACGGCCACCGCGGGCACAAGCAGGCGCCCTCGGAGAAATCAGGCGACGCGACGAGCCGCCATCTCTCCGGCTAGCACCAGCGCGGCGCGGCTGGCCCCGATTGATGCAATGCCCTGCCCGGCAATGTCGTACGCGGTGCCGTGCGCGGGCGTGCAGATCGGGAACGGGAAGCCGCCAAGCAAAGTCACGCCACGATCAAAACCCATCAGCTTCATCGCGATCTGGCCCTGGTCGTGATACATCGTCAGCACCGCATCGAAGGCGCCGCCCTTGGCGCGCAGGAATACGGTGTCAGCGGGAAATGGCCCTTCCGCGGCAATACCATCGCGCTGGCCGGCGGCGACCACGGGCGCAATGATGTCGATCTCTTCGCGGCCGAAATTGCCGCCGTCACCGGCATGCGGATTGAGACCGGCGACCGCGATGCGCGGCCGTGCGAAGCCGGCGTTGCGCATGCAGGCATCGGTCAGCTTCAGCGCGCTATGGATGCGTTCGCCGGACAGTCGCGCGGCGACGTCCTTGAGCGGGATGTGGGACGTCACGCGGGCGTTCCACAGCCGGTCCAGCACATTGAACTCGCTTGCGGGGGTTTTGAGTCCGACCACTTCGGCGGAGAATGCGATCTCGTCGTCATACTCGGCGCGGGCCAGCCGCATCGCCTGCTTGTTGAACGGCGTGAAGCAGACGGCATCGACCCGGCCGTCGCGGCCGAGCTCGAGCGCGTGCTTGTAGTTGGCAAGCGCGAACCTGCCGCCGGCAAGGCTCGCGATCCCCTGCTGGATGTCGCCGGGATCGAGATGGCCGAGGTCGACGAACAGAGTCTCGCCCTCCGCCGCGCGCAGATCGGCCCCCTGCTCCACTGTTGTCAGCTCCGGCTCGACGCCGGCAACGCGCGCGCCCGCGTCGAAGATGCGGCGGTCGCCGATCACGACAATCTGGCTGCGGGCGCGGATATCGTCCTGCACCACGAGCTTTGCGGTCAATTCCGGGCTGATGCCGGCGGGATCTCCCATTGCCAATGCAATGAGCGGCTTTGCGGTCATATGATCACTTTCTCCCGAGCGGTCTCTTGAGCGGTCTCTTGAGCTCTCTCTTGCGTTCTCTCTTGGGCTGTCGTCTCGTCGGTGGACGGCGCAGGCTTGCGCAGCAGGCGCGCAAGCTGCAGCACGAGCGGAAGCAGCAAAAGTGCGATGCCGGCCACGATCAGGCATGTCACCAGCTTGTTGGCGAAGAAGATCCCGAGCGATCCCTTGGACATCAGCATCGACTGCCGGAACGCGTCCTCGGCCTTGTCCCCGATGACGATCGCGAGCACGAGCGGCGCCAGCGGATAGAACAGCTTCTTGAAGAGATAGCCGACGATGCCGAAGCCGAGCATCATGACGACATCGAGATAGGAGTTCGATACCGAATAGGCGCCGACGACGCAGATGATCACGATCAGCGGCGCGATGATCACGAAGGGAATCCGCATCAGGGCCGCGAAGACCGGAACGGTCAGCAGCACGAGTGCGACGGCGACGATGTTGCCGACATACATCGAGGCAATCAGGCCCCAGACAAAGTCCTTCTGGTCGACGAACAGCATCGGCCCGGGATTGAGGCCCCAGATCATCAGCCCGCCCATCATGACGGCCGCAGTGGCCGAGCCGGGAATGCCGAGCGAGAGCATGGGCAGAAGCGCGCTGGTGCCAGCCGCATGATCGGCCGTCTCCGGCGAGATGATGCCTTCAAGCTCCCCGGTGCCGAAATATCTGCCACCGCGCGAGAAGCGCCGGGCGATGCCGTAGCTCATGAACGATGCCGCAGTCGGGCCACCGGGCGTGATCCCCATCCAGCATCCGATCGCCGCGCTGCGCAACAGCGCAACGCTATGCCGCGGCAGGCGACCGATCGCGCGAAACACCTCGCGCCACTCTATCTTCGACGAGACCGCGCGGGCATGAAACTCCTCTTCGACGGCCACGAGCAGCTCGCCGATGCCGAACAGGCCCATCACCGCGACGACGAAGTTGACGCCCTTGACCAGCTCGTCGACGCCCATGGTGAGGCGCACGCTGCCGGAGACGGTGTCGATGCCGATGGCGGCGATGGCAAAGCCGATCGCCAGCGCGACGACAGTCTTGATCGGAGCAGCCCCGCCCATGCCGACGAAGCTGGCGAAGGCAAGAAAATAGACCGCAAAATATTCCGCCGGCCCGAAGGCGAGTGCGACTTGCGCCACCCATGATGCGAGGAAGGTGATCAGGATGACGCCGATCAGCGCGCCGAATGCCGCCGAGCCGAAGGCGGTGGCGAGCGCCGTCGTCGGCCGTCCATCGCGCGCCATCGGGTAGCCGTCGAAGGTGGTGGCGACAGACGACGGCTCGCCCGGGATGTTGAACAGGATCGAGGTCACGGATCCCCCGAACAACGCGCCCCAATACATGCTGGAGAGCAGGATGATGGCAGAGACCGGCTGCATGCCGAAAGTCAGCGGCAGCAGCAGCGACACCCCGTTCGGAGCACCCAGCCCGGGCAGCACGCCGACGAGAATGCCGAGCAGCACGCCGATCACCATCAGCGCCAGATGCGGCAGCGTGATCGCGATACTGAAGCCGTGAAGGAGTTCCCCGAGATTGTCCATCGGCCTCTCCGTCAGAAGCCGAACGCCGCGGCGAGCGCGCCGTGCGGCAAGCTCACCTGGAACATGCGCTCGAACACGATGTAGAGCGCAAGCGCTGTCGCCGCCGCCATGCCAAGCGCGCGCGGCACGGATTGTTGTCGGGGGATCGCCAGTACCGCGAAGATGTACAGGGCCGAGGCGACGTACACCCCGGCCAACGGGATCGCAGCCACGAAAATCGCGGCCGGCACGAACAGGCCGGCAAGCCGGCGCAGCTCGATCGATGTGATGGCAATTGGGACGCTGGCGAGCGTCGCGGCCGGCATGACACCTCGAAACAGGTTGTAGAGGCTCCCGAGCACGATGATGATCCCGGTCAGGAACGGAAACGTCCCGGCGTCCACGCCCGCGCTCGACCAGCCGATGCCGTTATCGAGGCTGGAAATGACGACCGCCACACCGAAGCTGCCGGTGAGAACGGCTGTCGCAAGTTCGAGAGCGCGGCGCGATATCATCGAGGGCTCCGGTCAGGCCACGTACAGTGTCCGATTATGGCGCACGTGTTTTCCCAGCGTTCGCTGTCGTTCCGGCGGAGGGGTTTGAGGCGTGCGCAGCCTCACTTGACCAACCAACCCTGCTCGCTCGCAACCAGCCTGACGCGCTCGAGATCCTCCTTGATGAACTTGTCGAACTCGGCACCGGTCAGGAACGTGTCGACCTGGGAGGTTTTCTCGATGTAGTCCTTCCAGTCCGGCGTCGCCTGCACCTTCTTCATCAGGTCAACATAGAACGCGGCCTGGTCCGGCGTGACCTTGCCGGGGAGCCACACTGTGCGCGGCTGCTCATACTGCTTGATGTCGAGGCCCTGCTCGACGCAGGTCGGAACATCGCCCCAGCCTTCGGTCGCGGTGACCTTGGCGCCCTGCGGCAGCCGCTTCGGGCTGAAGACGCAAAGCGGGCGCTGGGTGGCGCCACGCCATTGCCCGAGACTCTCGCTGGGATTGTTGACGTGAGAGTCCAGGTGTCCGCCGGCGAGTTGCACGGCCGTCTCGGCGCCGCTCTTGAAGGGAATATAGGTCAGCTTGATGTGGCCGGCCTTCTCGATCATGCGGGTCAGCACCTCGTCGGTATCCTTTGACTGCGCGCCGCCCATCTTGAACTCGCCTGATGCGGCCGCCTTCAGATAATCGCCCGCCGTCTTGTAGGGCGCGTCCTGCTTGACCCAGAGCAGGAACTCGTCCTGCGCCATCGCCGCGATCGGGGTGAGATCGGTGTAGTTGAAAGCGACCTTGGAGACGAGCGGCTGCTGCCAGGCATTCGACGTGCCGAAGATCACCTTGTAGGGATCGCCGGCGGACGCCTTGCCGTAGACATAGCCTTCCGCGCCGCTGCCGCCGCCCTTGTTGACGACGACGATCGGCTGCTCCACCAGCTTGTGCTTGGTGATGATGTTCTGCACGGCGCGCGCGAGATTGTCCGTGCCGCCGCCGGGCCCGGCGGTCGCCACGAACTCGATCGGCTTTTGCGGCTGCCACGCCGAGAGCGCCGGCGTCGTGCCGGCGAGCACAATTACGGCTGCGGAGAGCAGAAGTTTTGATGTCTGACCCATGATGTCCTCCAGCTTATTTTTGTCTCTTGTTCTTGTTGTTTTCGACGTCCGGTCAGGCGACCCGTTCCTCGCCTCTTCCCGATGCCAACACGATTGCGCCTTCTTGTTCGAGCGCGTCGATCTGCTTCCGGTCGAACCCATGCTCGGCCAGCACCTCGCTTGTATGCTCACCGTAGACCGGCGCGCCCGTGCGCACTTTGCCTGGGGTCTCCGAAAACTTGACCGGCAAGCCGATCGTCTTCACGGGCCCGAGCGTGGAATGCTCGACCTCGACAACCATCTCGCGCGCCAGCGTCTGCGGATCGCTGAGCGCCTCCAGCATGTCGTGCACGGGCCCGCACGGCACGCCCTTCTCGTCCAGTGCCGCCAGCCAGTGCGCGCGCGTGCGGGTGCGGAAGCGCTCGCTCAGAACAGCTTCGAGCTCCTTCAAATTGGCCATGCGGTCGGCGCCGGTGACGAAGCGTGGATCGGCTGCGAGCTCGCTTGCGCCGAGCGCCTCCAGCATCAACAGCCAATGCTTCTTGTTGGCGCCGCCGACCACCAACCAGCCGTCCGAGGCCTCGAACGCCTGATATGGCGCGTTGAGCGGATGCGCCGAACCCATGGCCCGCGGCGCGGTCCCCGCGGCCAGCGCGATGGTCGACTGCCAGTAGGTCTGCACCAGCGCGGCCTCATAGAGCGAGGTCTCGACCCACTGCCCTTCGCCGGTCTTGAGACGGTGCGTGTAGGCCGCGAGGATGCCCATGCTCGCCAGCAGGCCGGCGGTGATGTCGGACAGCGGCGGGCCGCATTTCACGGGCGGACCATCGGGACGTTCGCCGGTAAAGCTCATGATTCCGCTCATGGCCTGGGCGACCAGATCGAAGCCGCGGCGATGCTTGTAGGGTCCGGTGCGGCCGAAGCCAGACAGCGAGCAATAGATCAGCGTTGGATGCTGCTTGTGCAGGTCGTCATAGCCGAAGCCGAGGCGCTCCATGGCGCCCGGCGCAAAATTCTCGACCAGCACGTCGGCGCCCGCGATCAGCCGCCGCAACACCTGCTTGCCGCCATCGGTCTTCAGATCCAGCACGATGCCGCGCTTGTTGCGGTTCATCATCAGGAAGGAGGCCGCCTCGTCGCCGATCTTCGGCGGCACCGAATGGCGGGTGTCGTCACCGTTCGGCGATTTCTCGATCTTGATGACGTCGGCGCCCATATCGGCCAGCATCAAGGTGCAGGTCGGCCCTGCCATGACATGGGTGAGATCGATCACCTTGAGGCCGGCAAGCGGCCCCGAACGGCCGGAGGTTGATTGCGAGCGATCGCTTTGCATCGGGGCGTCCTATTGGCCGCGCCATTGCGGCGCGCGCTTGGTGAGGAAAGCATCGAGCCCTTCGCGAAAATCCTGGCTCGTGTAGCACATCAGGATGAGGTCTTCGCCCTCGTCGGGCGTCAGGCGCCTTTGCAGGCGCGCCACGGCCTGCTTGGTCGCATTCAGCGTCAGCGGCGCGTGGCTGGCGAGCAATTTGGCAACCTCGTCCGCGCGCCTTTCGAGCGCGGCGATATCCTCGACGACCTCGCCGAGCAGCCCGACACTGGCAGCCTCGGTCGCGTCGACGAGCCGCGCCGTGAAGATCAGATCCTTGACGCGGGCGGCGCCGATCAGCGCGGTGAGACGACTGACATTGGACATCGACAGGCAGTTGCCGAGCGTGCGGGCAATGGGAAAGCCGATTTTCGCGCTTTGGGTGCCGATGCGGAGGTCACATGCCGCGGCAATGCCCGCGCCGCCGCCGGTGCAGAACCCGTTGATCGCCGCGATCGTCGGCACGCGGCACTGCTCGAGCGTGGTCAACACTCGATCGATGCGGTTCTCGTAGTCGATCGCGTCCTGCGGCGACTTGAAATCGCGGAACTGATTGATGTCGGTGCCCGCGGCAAACGCCTTGTCGCCGGCCCCGCGCAGCACCAGTACCTTGATCGCGTGATCGTCGTTGATCTCCTCGCAGATCGCGGCGAGCCGCTCATACATCGCGAAAGTGAAGGCGTTGCGCGCCTGCGGGCGGTTGAAGGTGATCCGCCCGATCCCGTCCTGGCGCTCGAAAACGAGGTCTTCCGCCTTCACCTGCTGGTCCATTTCCTCGATGTCCTTCTGCTTTTCTACATTTTTGAATGCAAAATGATCGATTTACAAGCCGGAACTTGCATTAATGCGTATATAGCTCCATTTTTGCATTCAAATGGACTTCAGACCCATGCTTCATGAGGAAGTCGTCGGCCGCATCCGGGCCATCCTGCTCGACGGCGAGATCCCGCCGGGCGCGCGGATTCCCGAGCGCGAACTGTGCGAGCGGCTGCAGATATCGCGCACGCCGCTCCGCGAGGCGCTCAAGGTGCTCGCCGCCGAAGGTCTCGTGCAACTCCTGCCGCATCGCGGCTCGCGTGCGGCAAAACTGACCGACAAGGATATGCGCGACCTGTTCGAGGTCTGCCAGGGCCTCGAGGCGCTCGCCGGCGAACTCGCCTGCGAACGCATCACCGATGCCGAGATCGACGCGATCGCTGCCGCGCACGCGGACATGGTGCGGCATTATCGCGAACGCGATCTGATCCAGTACTATCGCGGCAACCGCGCCATTCACGAAGCCATCGTCGTTGCGGCCGGAAACCCGGTGCTCGCGGGGCTGTATACGTCCGTGACCGCGCGCATCCGCCGCGCGCGCTATGTCACGCCGATGACGCCCGAACGCTGGGCGGTCGCCGTGAAGGAGCACGATGCCATCCTGAACGCACTGCAGAGGCGCGACGGCGTCGGCCTCGCCCATATCCTGCGAGCGCATTTGCGCCACAAGCGCGAAGAGGTTTTGCAGGCGGGCTTTGCCGAAACGGAAGGGAGCGAGCTCGCGCCGAGAATTGCGTGAGCCATAGGTCGCGGCGTACAAAGAATCTTGCGGTCACGCCGTATCGGGCGGCCAGCAGACACAATCACGACACAATCATTGATTGCTTTTGGCCGTACTGGCACGGATCGTGCTGACGAGGCTCGTCGGCAACGGACGTCTTTTGTCGCGCGCCGGAATTGCGCATCCAACTTCGACAAACCGAGATCATCGCCAAATCAATTCCACTTGCTCGCCTGCCTGAACCGGCGCAGCATTCGACCATCGGCGCGGGCCGAATGTAACGCGCAAGCAATTGCGCAAAACAAAAGACAAAAGCGGAGGAAACGCATGACAATCGATGTCTCACGTCGGTCCTTGTTGACCCTCGGGGCTGGCCTTGGTGCCAGCGCAATGCTCGGCGGCAGCGCCTTGGCGCGCGCTCCCAAGCTCGGCACCCAGACGCCCTACTGGCACCGCTTCGTTCTCGGCGACGCCGAAGTCACCGTCGTGTCCGACGGACCGCTTCCCCTGGGCGATCCCTCGGGCACCTTCACCGGTGTTTCCAAGGAAGAGGTGAAGAAGATGCTCGTCGACAATTTCCTGTCGCCGGACAATGTCGTGCTCGAGCAGAACTCGCCGATCGTCAACACCGGCGACAAGCTCATCCTGTTCGATACCGGCATGGGCTCATCCAAGATGTTCGGCGTCACCACCGGTCGGCAGCAGAAGAGCATGACCGAGGCCGGCATTAAGCCCGGCGACATCGACGCCGTGGTTTGCTCGCATGCCCATATCGACCACATCGGCGGCATCGTGGACGACGGCGGAAAGCCGCTGTTTCCCAACGCGCAGATCTACATCTCGCAGACCGATTTCGACTTCTGGACCGACGAAGGCAAGCTCGGCAGCGCGGCCAAGGATTTCGTCGTTCACGCCCGCAAGAACCTGCTGCCGGTCCGCGACCGCATCGTGTTCTTCAAGGACGGCCAGGAATTTCTGCCTGGCGTGCAGGCAATCGCAGCGCCCGGTCATACCGTCGGCCACACCATCTTCATGGTCTCGTCGGCCGGCAAGTCCTTCGCCTTCCTTGGTGACCTGTCGCATCATCCCGTCCTGCTGCTCGAGCGGCCGCGGATGGAATTCTCCTACGACACCGACCCGAAGCAGGCGGCCGAGTCACGCGTAAAACTGCTGACCATGCTTGCTGCGAACAAGACGCCCGTGATGTCCTATCACTTCGCCTGGCCGGGCTATGGCCATGTCGCCAAGGCGGGTGAAGGATTCCACTATTATCCCGAACCGATGCAGATGACTTTGTAATCGCCGGATCTGGTCCGGGCGACGCACGCGCCGCCCGGACCATCCGAACGATCACCGCCGTCCGACTGGCCGGTAAAGAACTTCAAATTGCGTGATGCCTCCGGCGGCGTTGGCGAACATTACTTCCTAGTTGCAAGTTAAGTTCATTTCGCTCAATTGCGTTTGGGAGCGTCAATGTCCCGCGAGAACGATGGTTTTGTCTTCCATCGCGACCTGCTCCAATGGGTCCCGGATGTTATCTATCGGGCCGTCAACTTCTTTGTCACATGGGACAAACTGCCGACCCTGCTCGGAGCCGTCAATCTCTCGGCGTTCCGCGACCGGCTGCGGGAGCGCAATCTGCACCATACCGGCTACGGCACGACATCGCCTCGCTGGAACACGGGCAATGACCGGTGGCGTTCCGCCGACGGCTCGTTCAACAGCCTCGACCATCCGCGCATGGGGATGGCTGGCGCCCGGTTCGGACGTAACTTCGCGCTGTCCGAATGCGTACCGGACAGCCTGGACGACCTGCTCGAACCCAGTCCGCGCGTGATCTCAGAGGAATTGCTGGCGCGCCACGAATTTATTCCGGCGACCAGCCTCAATCTGCTGGCCGCCGCCTGGATCCAGTTCGAAACGCATAATTGGTTCAGCCATGGGGCCCCTAAGTCGGGAAACGAGTTCAAAATTCCGCTGACGCCAAACGACGAATGGCCTGCGGATGAGCGGATCGACGACTGCATGAAGATCCGTCGGACCGTTTGCGACGAGACGCCACGTGAACCATGGCTCGGCGCGACCCCCACGTTCCGCAACCTCAACTCGCACTGGTGGGACGCCGGACAAATCTACGGCAGCGACCGCGCAAGGCAGATGCAGATCCGTTCCGGGGCAGATGGGAAGATCGCGGTCGGCGATGATGGGATGCTTCCAGCCGATCCGGTGCATCCCGGCGCCGATCTCACCGGCTTCAACGACAATTGGTGGGTGGGGCTCAGCCTGCTGCACAATCTCTTTGCACGCGAGCACAATGTCATCTGCGACGGCTTGAAGGCGCGGTATCCGACCTGGAAGGACGAGGAGCTATTCCAGCATGCGCGCCTGATCAACGCGGCCCTGATCGCCAAGATCCACACCGTCGAATGGACGCCAGGCATCCTCGGCCATCCCGCACTGGACTTCAGCATGCACGCCAACTGGTCGGGGATCCCGTGCCGGGTGCTGCGCGCCGTGCTCGGCAAGAACAGCGAAGCCGCCTTTGGCATCATCGGCTCTCCGACGGATCAGCACAGCGCGCCCTACGCGATGACCGAGGAATTCACCGCCGTGTACCGCCTGCACCCGTTGATCCCGGAAAACCTTGATGTACGGCGGCTCGATAGCACAGAGATTACCGCTAGCGACTTGGTCAAAATGCAGGGCCCCGCCTCCCGCAAGTTCATGCAGACTCACGGCTTCGCGAACCTGCTGTACTCGTTCGGCACCGCTCATCCCGGCGCCATTCGCCTCCACAATTTTCCCAACTTCCTGCGCCGGTTCACGAAAGACGGCCAGCCGCTGCTCGACGTGGCCGCGATCGACATCATGCGTGATCGCGAGCGCGGCGTGCCGCGCTACAACCGGTTTCGCGAGCTGGTCGGCAAGAAGCGGGTCAACACATTCGAAGAAATCACCAGCATCCCCGGTGCCGCCAGGAAGATGCGCGCGATCTACAAGGGCAACGTCGATCGCGTTGATCTGATGGTCGGATTATTGGCCGAGGACCTGCCGGAGGGTTTCGGCTTCAGCGATACCGCCTTCCGCATTTTCATCCTGATGGCATCGCGGCGTCTGAAGAGCGACCGGTTCTTCACCGATGACTACCGCGCGGAAGTCTACACCAACTTCGGTCTGGACTGGATCCACAACAACGGAATGAAATCGGTGCTGCTGCGGCATATGCCGCAACTCGGACCGGCGCTCGAGGGCGTCAACAATGCCTTCGCCCCGTGGAACGTCCTGCGAGGCTGAGCCTTGGCCCATATGTTCAGCATTCCGGGCCTCGTCCGCCTCGGATGAGCGTCAGCCGCCCTAGCACCCGAGCTTGTCGGCGATCCCACCAAAATCCTTGGCGACGATGTCCCAATTGCCGGTGGCCTCGAAATCGACCTTCTGAAGCGGACCGTATTCGGTCGGCCGCGCCACGAAGGCCGTCTTCAGCCCGTTCTTCTGCGCGGCGGCGAGATCGCCGTTGTGGGCCGCGACCATCATCACCTGCTCCGGCTTGAGGCCGAGCAGGCGCGCGGCGCCGAGATAGGTTTCGGGATCGGGCTTGTAGTGCTCGAACAGCTCGGCCGACATGATGAGGTCCCAGGGAAGCCCTGCGAACTTCGCCATGTTGGTGAGCAGCGCGACATTGCCGTTCGACAGCGGCGAGATCACGAATTTCGTCTTCAGTCGGGTCAGGCCGGCGACGCTGTCGGGCCACGGGTGCAAGCGGTGCCACCCCTTGGTGAGGTGATCGAGATCGGCCTCGGTCAGCTTTGGAATCGAAAATTGCGCGACCAGTTTTTCGAGCGAGCGGCGATGCAGATCATCGAGCATGACGTAGCCGCGCTCGGGATGTTTGCGCACGTCATCCATCGAAGCCATGTACATGCCGCGCCAGCCGTCGACCAAGGCGGTCCAGTCGGCGCTGATGCCGCGGCCCTTCGCCCACCACATGAAGTCGGTGATCAGGCTGGTGCGCCAGTCGACGACGGTGCCGAACACGTCGAAGACCAGGGCTTTGACGGCGGAGAGGTCGGACATGTGCGCTTCCTCTTTTTGTTGTTCGTCATTCGGGGACTCTCGTCAGAGCGGCCCCGGAATCCAGAGGTTATTGGCACGAGATTCCGGCCTCGACGCTGTCGCGCCGTCCTGAATGACGGCAGTCGTCAGTCGAGGTGGAATTTCGCCAGCTCGCGGTGCTCGGCCTTGATGTAGCGCACGGTGCCGGTGACGGAGCGCATCACCACCGTCTCGGTCTCGATCACGCCGTCCTTGCGGAATTTGACGCCCGACAGCAGCGAGCCCGTGGTGACGCCGGTGGCTGCGAACAGGCAGTCGCCGCGCGCCATGTCCTCGATGCCGTAGATCATCTTGGGATCGCTGACGCCCATCTTGGCGGCGCGCTCGCGCTTCTCGTCGGAGTCGAGGATGAGACGGCACTGCATCTGGCCGCCAATGCAGCGCAGCGCCACGGCCGCGAGCACGCCTTCCGGCGCGCCGCCGGTGCCGAGATACATGTCGACGCCGGTATTGTCGGGGTCGGCGCAGTGGATCACGCCGGCGACGTCGCCGTCGGTGATCAGGCGCACGGCGGCGCCAGTCGATCGCACGCTCTCGATGATGCTGGCATGGCGTGGCCGGTCGAGCACGAGAACGGTGATGCCGTCGGGCTTGACGCCCTTGGCCTTGGCGAGCCGGCGGACGTTTTCGGCCGGTGTCGCATCGAGCTCGACGACGCCCTTGTCGTAACCGGGACCGATCGCGAGCTTCTGCATATAGACGTCGGGGGCGTGCAGCAGCGTGCCGCCGTCGGCCATCGCCATGGTGGCAATCGAGCCCGGCATGTTCTTGGCGCACAGCGTGGTGCCTTCAAGCGGATCGACGGCGATGTCGACCTGCGGGCCGGCGTTCATGCCGACCTTCTCGCCGATGAAGAGCATCGGCGCCTCGTCGCGCTCGCCCTCGCCGATGACGATGGTGCCCTCGATCGGCAGCTTGTTGAGCTCGCGCCGCATCGCGTCCACCGCGGCCTGGTCGGCCGCCTTCTCGTTGCCGTGCCCGCGCAGACGCGCCGAAGACACCGCCGCCCGCTCCGTCACACGCACGATCTCCAGCGTGAGAATGCGCTCGAGCAATGCTTGCGGCGGGACTGAAATATGGGTCGACATCGGCTCACTCCTTCGAAACAGTTTTGGACGGACATCTCCGCCGCATCAACTCGTAACACCCACAGTTCGTTCGAACCGTGTCAGTTCTTCTCGATCCTGATAACCTGTGGCCGTCCGCTGATCACCTTGTCCTTCTGCACGGCCGCGAGCGCACGGCGCACGGCGTCCTCATGCGTGGCATAGGTGATGAGAATGACAGGCACCGGGACCGCCTTGCCGTCTGCCGGCGCAGGGCCGCCATTGGGATGGCGCTGCACGATCGACTCGATTGAAATCTTCTGCTCGGCGAGCCGGGTCGCGATCGCAGCCGCGGTGCCCGGGAAATCGCGTGCCAGAAGGCGGATGTAGTAGCCGCCCTCGTGGCGCTCCATCGGCGCCTTCTTGGTGTCGCGCAGCTGCGAAATCGGCCGGCCGAACGGATTGGCGCGAATGCCGCGCGCAACGTCGGCGATGTCGGCGACGACGGCGGATGCGGTCGCGGCGCCGCCGGCACCGGGGCCGACCAGCGTGATCGGCGGGATGCCCTCGCCATCGATCGTGACCGCGTTGGTGACACCCATCACCTGCGCTATCGAGGAGGATTTCGGAACCATGGTCGGATGCACGCGCTGCTCGATGCCCGTGGCGGTGCGAACCGCGACGCCGAGCAGCTTGAGCCGGTAACCGAGATCGTCAGCGGCACGGAGATCTTCCGGCGCGATGGAGGAGATACCTTCGACATACACCGCGCTTTGAGCAACTTTCGTGCCGAAAGCGAGGCTGGCGAGAATGGCGAGCTTTTGCGCGGTATCGTGGCCGTCGACGTCGAATGACGGATCGGCCTCGGCATAGCCGAGCCGTTGCGCGTCCTTCAGGCATTCGGCGAAGGACAGGCCCTCCTGCTCCATCCGGGTCAGGATGTAATTGCAGGTGCCGTTGAGGATGCCGTAGACCCGGTTGATGCCGGTTCCGGCAAGACCTTCGCGTAACGTCTTGATGACAGGGATCGCAGCGCCGACGGCTGCTTCGAAATTCAGCGCGCCGCCGTGCTTTTCGGCGGCCTTTGCCAGCTTGAGGCCGTGCTTTGCCAGCAACGCCTTGTTGGCGGTGACGACGGACTTGCCGGCGGCGAGCGCGGCCTCGACCGCCGCCAGCGCGGGATCGCCCGCGCCGCCCATCAGCTCGACGAAGCAGTCGATGCCCGGATGCGTGGCGAGGGCAAGCGGATCCTTGACCCATTCGATGCCGCGCAGATCGACGCCGCGCTTCTTCGCCTTCGAGCGTGCGGTGACGGCGACGACACGGATGCCACGGCCGCTGCGGCCGGCAAGCACCCGCGCCTGCGTTTCGATCAGACGGACAACTTCGGCGCCCACGGTGCCGAGCCCCGCTATGCCCACTTTCAGGGGTGCAACCATGATGCCTTGGAAAACCTGCGGAAGAGAACTTAACGCCGAGTGGCGAGCGGAACGACGTTGTGCAACGTTTCGATGCCGCTTTCAAGGAAGCGGCGCACGCCACGCGCGGCCTGCCTGATCCGTTGCTCGTTTTCCACCATGGCGATGCGGACATATCCTTCGCCATGCTCGCCGAAGCCGACGCCGGGCGAGACCGCGACACCGGATTTCTCCACCATCAGGGTCGCGAACTGCATGCTGCCGACGCTGCGGAAGGCTTCCGGCAGCGGCACCCAGGCGAACATCGATGCTTCCGGCGGCGGGATCTCCCAGCCGGCACGGCCGAACGATTCCACCAGCGCGTCGCGCCGCTTGCGGTAGGTGTCGCGCATCTCCTTGATGCAATCGTCCGGTCCGTTCAGTGCGGCGGTCGCTGCGACCTGGATCGGCGTGAACGCACCGTAGTCGAGATATGATTTGACGCGGCCGAGTGCCGCAATCACGCGCTCGTTGCCGACCGCGAAGCCCATGCGCCAGCCAGCCATCGAATAGGTCTTCGACATCGAGGTGAACTCGACGGCAACGTCCATCGCGCCCGGCACCTGGAGCACCGAGGGCGGCGGGTTGCTTTCGTCGAAATAAACCTCGGCATAAGCGAGATCCGACAGGATCAGGATCTCGTGCTTCTTCGCGAACGCGACCAGGTCCTTGTAGAAGTCGAGGCTCGCGACATAGGCGGTCGGGTTCGAAGGATAGCAGACCACGAGCGCCAGCGGCTTCGGGATCGAATGCACGATCGCCCGCTCGACAGCCTCGAAGAATTGCGGCGTCGGCTCCGAGGGCACCGAACGGATCACGCCGCCCGCCATCAAGAAGCCGAAGGCGTGAATCGGGTAGCTCGGATTGGGACAAAGGATGACGTCGCCGGGCGCGGTGATCGCCTGCGCCACGTTGGCAAAGCCCTCCTTGGAGCCAAGCGTCGCCACCACCTGGGTGTCGGGATTGAGCTTCACGCCGAAGCGGCGGGCGTAGTAGCCGGCCTGGGCCCGGCGCAGCCCGGGGATGCCGCGGGAGGCCGAGTAGCGGTCGGTGCGCGGCTTGCCCAGCGTCTCCTTCAGCTTCTCCAGCACGTGCGCAGGCGCCGGCAGGTCCGGATTGCCCATGCCGAGGTCGATGATGTCGGCGCCGGCGTTCCGCGCGGCTGCCTTGGCCCGGTTGACCTGTTCGAACACGTAAGGCGGAAGGCGGCGGATGCGGTAAAATTCTTCCATGGCTCTCTCGGCTCCGGCAACCGGTCAGGACAGAATCGACAGGCCATAAAGACCAGGCGGAAGGCGCCCGCATCTCTCGCGAAAATTACTCAAGATCAAATACTTAGAGCAATCATCGACGACGTTGACTGAAGTCGTTCGCCCTGACTCTCGGCTGAACTAAGGTCTTTTAGCACGGCGAGGCGGAGGCGCCAGCGATTACCTTGCGGCGCCCTATTTCGCGTCCTTGGTGGCAACCGCCTGACGGTCGCGCGCGGCAGCAAGTTCGGCCTCGATCTTGGCGCGTTGGTCCGGCGGCATGACGGCCTGATCGCGATCCGGCGGCAGATCGTGCACCGGCAGATAGCTACCGGCCTCTCTGGGATGCGCTTGAGCATCGGAAGGCGTCATATCCGCGAGCTGGCTCGAGCAGCCGCCCAGGGCGAGCGTCGCCATCAGCAGCGCGCCACAGATCCGCCGCGACTTTTGCAGGTCCCACAACGCCAACACTAGGGAAATCCCCACTTCGTCCCAAAGCACGGCCCCGGGCAACCTTACCCAAGTCCGCGCCCAAGCTCAAACCATTGCTGCCCAAATGGTGCGAGCGAGAAAATAGCCCCAGTCCATCAAGCCGAGCGGTGCGGCTCGATTGTGACGGAACCAAGAAAATTTTGTCGCACTGCAACACATCTTCGAGAGTGTTTAACGCCAAACATGCGAGCTTCGCGGTGACGAATACGGAATGAATCGTTACTGTTCTCCTCATGAGTATGGCCACCACCGATACGCCCAAACCCGAGACGAAGTTCGATGCGGAAGCCTTCGCGATGAATGTCGCGCGGGCGATGGAAAGCGGCGGCAAGGCGCTTGCCGCGTACCTGAAGCCGCGCGAGAGCGGCGAGGTGCAGGATCGTCCGCCGGCGGAGCTTACCGAGGTCATCAAGACCTTCACCGCCGTCGCCGAATACTGGCTGTCGGATACGTCGCGGGCCTCCGCACTCCAGACCAAGCTCGCCAAGGACTATCTTGACCTCTGGGGCTCGGCGGCGCGCCGCATGGCCGGTCAGGACGCACCGCCCGCGATCGCACCCTCGCCGCGCGACAAGCGCTTTGCCGATCCGGAATGGAAGTCGAACCAGTTCTTCGATTTCATGATGCAGCTCTATCTGCTCACGACCAAATTTGCGCAGGAGCTTGTGCGCGAAGCCGAGGGCCTCGATCCGCAGACCCGCCGCAAGGCCGAGTTCTACGTCCAGCAAGTCACCAACGCGATATCGCCCTCCAACTTCGTGCTGACCAATCCGGAAGTGCTGCGCGCGACGGTGGCCAGCAGCGGCGAAAATCTCGCGCGCGGCCTGAAGATGCTGGCCGAGGACATCGCCGCCGGCAAGGGCACGCTGAAGATCCGTCAGTCCGATCCGGACAATCTCGTCGTCGGCGTGAACATGGCGACGACGCCGGGCAAGGTGATCTACCAGAACGAGATGATGCAGCTGATCCAGTATGCGCCGGCGACGGAGAAGGTGCTGCGCACGCCGCTCCTGATCATCCCGCCCTGGATCAACAAATTCTACATCCTCGATCTCAAGCCGGAGAAATCCTACATCAAATGGTGCGTCGATCAGGGCATCACCGTGTTCGTGATCTCATGGGTCAATCCCGACAAACGCCTCGGAGCCAAGAGCTGGGAAGACTACATGAAGGAAGGCCCGCTCACGGCGATGGACGTGATCGAGAAGGTCACCGGCGAGATGAAGGTGCACACCGCCGGCTATTGCGTCGGCGGCACCATGCTCGCGACCACGCTGGCCTGGCTCGCCGAGAAGCGCCGCCAGCGCGTGGCGTCCGCGACGTTCTTCGCGGCACAGGTCGACTTCACCCATGCCGGTGATTTGCTCGTGTTCGTCGACGAGGAGCAGATCGCATCCCTCGAGCAGGACATGAAGGCGGCGGGCGTGCTCGAAGGCTCGAAGATGGCGATGGCCTTCAACATGCTGCGCTCCAACGATTTGATCTGGTCCTATGTCGTCAGCAATTACCTCAAAGGCCAGCAGCCGAGCGCGTTCGACCTGCTGCACTGGAATTCGGACGCGACCCGCATGACCGCGTCGAACCATTCGTACTACCTGCGCAATTGCTACCTTGAGAACCGGCTCTCGACCGGCACGTTGGTGCTGGACAACACCTTGCTCGATCTCTCCAAGGTCATGGTGCCGATCTACAATCTCGCAACCCGCGAGGACCATATCGCGCCGGCTGAATCGGTGCTGTACGGCTCCCAGTTCTTCGGCGGCCCGGTGAAATACGTGCTGTCCGGCTCGGGCCACATCGCCGGCGTGGTCAATCCGCCCGCCTCGAACAAATACCAGTACTGGACCAACGACAACGTGAAGTCCGCCAACGTCGCCGAGTGGATGAAGGGCGCGGTCGAGCACAAGGGCTCGTGGTGGCCGGACTGGCGGCAATGGCTGGGCGCACTCGATCCCGAGGAAGTCCGGGCCCGCACGGTCGGCAGCGAGGCGTTTCCCCCGATCGAGGACGCGCCCGGCAGCTATGTCAGGGTTCGCGCATAGCAGAATCTTCCGCGCTTTCGTATAAGCTCCATGCCTGCAGCAGAAATTGATGAGGGGACCGGGTTATGACGCGTGAATTGTTCTGGCTGACACTGACGGTGGTCCTGACCGGAATCCTCTGGATTCCCTACACCATCAACCGCTGCCAGATTCGCGGTCTTGGTGGCGCGATGGCCAATCCCTCGCGCACCGACAAGCCGCAGTCGGAATGGGCGAACCGCCTGATGTTCGCGCATGACAACGCCGTCGAGAACCTCGTGCTGTTCGCGCCGCTGGTGCTGATCCTGAACGCGATCGACTACTCCTCGAAGTGGACGGTGCTTGCCTGCGCCGTCTATTTCTGGTCGCGCGTTGCGCATCTGATCGTCTATGCGATGGGTATTCCCGTCTTCCGCACCCTCGCCTTCACCGTCGGCTTTCTCGCCCAAGCCGTGCTGGCGCTAGCGATCTTCAAGGTACTCTGATCGGCCCCGGATGGGTTGGCGCCCGCAACGAACGGGTGAAATCTCAAAGGCCTATCGCGGCTGCCGGTGTTGCCGAATGACGACAGTGCGTAAAAAAGCAGCAATGCCCTCTTGGGCTGACGCGATGGATCGCACATCCAGAGGTATATTCGCCCATCGCAATTGATTGATTCGGGGCAGACATGAATTGGAAGATTGCATCCGCGCTCGCCGGCCTCTCGCTCGCCGCCGTCGCGACCCAGGCTAACGCCGCAGATCTCGCCGCCCGTCCTTACACCAAGGCGCCGCCGATGATCGCCGCGATCTATGATTGGAGCGGCTTCTACATCGGCGCCAACGGCGGCTATGGCTCGTCACGCAATTGCTGGGACCAGACGGTTGGTTTCGCGGCCGGCGTTGCGGAAGGCTGCCATGACGCGACGGGCGGCGTCGCCGGCGGCCAGATCGGTTATCGCTGGCAGAGCAGCGCCTTCGTATTCGGCCTCGAAGCGCAGGGCGACTGGGCGGACCTCTCCGGCCGGAACGCCAGCACCGTGCTCGGCGTCGCGAACCGCACCCGTGTCGATGCTTTCGGCCTGTTCACCGGCCAGATCGGCTACGCCTGGAACAGCGCACTGCTTTACGCAAAGGGCGGCGCCGCCGTCACCCGCAATCGCTACCGCGGCATCGGAACCGGCGGTCTGGCCGGAGCCGAGTTCGACGGTGCCGACGACACCCGCTGGGGCGGCACGGTCGGCGTCGGCATCGAATACGGCTTTGCGCCGAACTGGTCGGTCGGCCTCGAATACGACCATCTGTTCATGGGCCGGCGCGACGTTACCCTCACGGCAAACGGCGTGCTGGCACCCGTCGGCACGTTCTCACGTACCGACCGCATTGGCCAGGACGTCGACTTGATCACGGCCCGCATCAACTACAGGTTCGGCGGCCCGATCATCGCGAAGTACTGAGAAGCGCCCCTCGCGGCCGTCATGCCCGGGACCAGCCCGGTCATGACGAGCAGCGAATGTTGCTCCTACGCCTCCGGCAATCCCAGCATTAGTCGCATGTTCTGCACGGCCGCGCCGGACGCGCCCTTGCCGAGATTGTCGAGCCGCGCGACCAGCACCGCCTGATGGTACTTGTCGCTGGCGAAGACGTAGAGTTCGAGCGTGTTGGTCTCGTTGAGCCCTTCCGGCTCGAGCTTGCCACCCTTGGTCGTCTCGTTCTGCAGCGGCATCACCGAGACGTATTTCGAGCCGGCGTAACGCTTTGCCAGCGCGGCCTGGAGATCGGCGCCGCTGGGCTTGCCGGGCAGCGTGTCGAGCTGGAGCGGCACCGACACCAGCATGCCCTGCCGGTAGTTGCCGACCGACGGGATGAAGATCGGCCGCCGCGTCAGGTTCGAATAGAGCTGCATCTCCGGCAGATGCTTGTGCTCGAAGCCGAGGCCGTAGAGTTCGAAGGACGGCGCGCTGCCGTCCTCGAAACTCGCGATCATCGACTTGCCGCCGCCGGAATAGCCGCTCACCGCATTGATGGTGACGGGATAGTCGCGCGGCAGCAGGCCGGCATCGACGATCGGTCGCAGCAGCGCGATCGCGCCGGTCGGATAGCAGCCGGGATTGGACACCTTCTTCGCAGCATTGATCTTGCCAGCCTGATCCGGCGTCAGTTCCGGAAAGCCATAGGCCCAGTCGGGCGCGACCCGGTACGCGGTCGAGGCATCCAGCACCTTCGGGCCCGACGGCCCCATGCTGTCGATGAGCGCAACCGTTTCCCTGGCAGCATCGTCGGGCAGACAGAGGATGACCAGATCAACCTTCTCCATCAGCGCCTTCTTGGCCGCGGGATCCTTGCGCTTGTCGTCGGCAATCGTCTTCACGACCACGTCGCTCTGCAGCTTCAGCCGCTCGTTGATGCCAAGCCCGGTGGTGCCGGAGCCGCCGTCGACGAAGACGGTGGCCGGCTTTGTCGCAGCGCCAGTGGTCGGTGCTTTCGTCGTTTCAGTGAGGCTCATGGCGCGCTCCTTTCGAGCATGTTGGTTTCGGATGCGAAGGCCTCCGGCCTTACGTCCTGCATCAGTTGCGCGATCTCCCTGGCGTCGGCATGGGCTTGCGCGCCAAGCGCATTGGCGATCGCCATATAATCGGCGTCGGACTTGTGCTGGTTGAGCTTGAAGCTGGCTTCGACCTCCTCAACCGTCATGACCAGACCCACGATCGCCTTCTTCATCGCCTCGAGCCGCCCGGCCGTCATCTTGCCCGACGTCCACGGCTTCTTCGGCAACAGCCAGTTCTCGAACTTGTTGCTGAGCGTATCGATTTGCACGGCCAGTTCACCATCCGACAACAACCGCACCGGCCCGGTCAGATGGACCGACTGGTACAGCCAGGTCGGCACCTGATCCGGCGAGACGTACCAATCCGGCGACACGTAGGCATCGGGGCCGTTGACCGCGAGGAGCCAGGAGGTCGTCCCATCCGCAAGCTTTAGCAGCGGATTGTGACGGGCGACATGAAACGCGGCCTGCGGCGTGCCGTCCGCGGCATAGGTCAAATAGAACGGCAGCGGCGAGGCGATCGGCTTGTGGCCGTCGAAGGCGCACATGGTGCCGAAGCCGCGCGTGTCGGCGAATTTCAGGCTCGCGGCGCGGTCCTGCTTGAAAAAGGGTGGCGTATACATCGTAGTCTCCTGCTGGCCTCCTTGGTGGCCGCCGGATCAGATCGCACTGACAGGAGAGAGAATGCCGCGGATCGGATCCAGCGGCAAAGACGATGATCTCAAACGCGATCGACCGCCCAAACCGCTAAAGAGCGGCGGCGGCGACGGGCGAACAGGATGGTCGCGGCGTTGATCATGGCGCGGTGCTATAAGGCCAGTTGCGGTCGCCGTCAAGGTTCCGACGTCACACCACGCCCCAGATCCATTCCATGATCTTGGCGATCACATCTCCGAACAGCAGCAGCGCCGCCGACCAGATCAGTGCCGAGACGAAATTGGCGGCCTGGAAGCTCCAATAGGGCATCTCGAAAATGCCGGCTGCAAGCGGCACGGAGGCACGCAAGGGGCCGAAGAAGCGGCCGATGAAGATGCTCGGCACGCCCCAGCTGCGCACGAAGGCCTCGCCTCTGGGCAGGAGTTCCGGATAACGCGAGAGCGGCCACATCTGCGCGACCTGCTCCTTGTAGCGATAGCCGAACCAGTAAGAGACCCAGTCGCCCAGCGCCGCCCCGATGCCACCGGCGATCCAGACCGGATAGAAGCTGATGCCACTCGCGCCGATCAGCGCGCCGATAGCGACCAACGCGCCCCAGGCCGGGATCAGCAGCGAGATGAAGGCGAGCGACTCCCCGAAGGCGAGCACGAACACGATGGGAGCTGCCCACGTCTGGTGAGCGCGCACGAAATCGGCGAGCCCGTGCGCAAACTGCTCCATTCAAAAATAGCCTTTCCGTCCTGCCCGAAGGTGCTGCTCGATGAAAAGGACTGGTAAGCCAATGACTTGTGTGACATCAAGTCACAAAGCCAGGTCCAGCCGGACCGGACCGTCACATTGCCGGGAATTGATGGGGATGCGGCGTAAAATCGCCGGGATTGGCTCCCAACCACACCGCCCGGCCCGCCCCGCGATAACCTTTCCAAGTCAGAAGTGGCATAGTCGGCCCAACCGATTCGCCGCTCATGCGGCCCTCAAAACGCATAAAGATATATGTCCAAGCAGTTGAAGCCCAAAGCAAAAGACGATTTTTTCGGCGGCGATGAGCCCAAGCCCCGCGCCGCCAAGGCCGCCCCGCGCGCGGGCGGTGCCGAGGCCGACTACACCGCAGCCGACATCGAGGTCCTCGAAGGTCTGGAACCGGTGCGCCGCCGGCCCGGCATGTATATCGGCGGCACCGACGAGAAGGCGCTGCATCACCTCTTCGCCGAAGTCATCGACAACTCGATGGACGAGGCGCTCGCGGGGCATGCGACCTTCATCGGAGTCGAATTGAGCGCGGACGGCTTTTTGACCGTCACGGACAACGGCCGCGGCATCCCGGTCGATCCGCATCCAAAATTCCCGAAGAAGTCGGCGCTCGAAGTCATCATGTGCACGCTGCACTCGGGCGGCAAGTTCGACTCCAAGGTCTACGAGACCTCGGGCGGCCTGCACGGCGTCGGCATCTCCGTGGTGAACGCCCTCTCCTCGCTGCTCGAGGTCGAGGTCGCGCGCAGCCAGAAACTCTATCGCATGACGTTCGAGCGCGGCCACCCGAAGGGCAAGCTCGAGGATCTCGGCAAGATCAACAACCGCCGCGGAACCCGCGTGCGCTTCAAGCCGGACACCGACATCTTCGGTGCCAAGGCCGCGTTCAAGCCGCAGCGCCTGTTCAAGATGACGCGTTCGAAGGCGTATCTGTTCGGCGGCGTCGAGATCCGCTGGAATTGCGCGCCCGAACTGCTTAAGGGCGTCGACGACGTGCCGGCGGAAGCGACGTTCCACTTCCCCGGTGGCCTCAAGGACTATCTGGCCGCCGCGATCCATGCCGACACGCTGGTGCATCCCGACATCTTCTCCGGCAAGTCGGGCCGCAACGGCGCCCATGGCGCCTGCGAATGGGCGGTGGCCTGGACCGCGGATGCCGACGGCTTCCTGTCTTCCTACACCAACACTGTGCCGACGCCCGACGGCGGCACGCACGAATCCGGGCTGCGCAGCGCGCTGCTGCGCGGCCTCAAGGACCACGCCGAACGCGTCGGCCAGGGCAAGCGCGCGTCGTCCATTACGTCAGAAGACGTGATGGTGGGTGCAGCCGTGATGCTCTCGGTGTTCGTGCGCGAGCCTGAATTCCAGGGCCAGACCAAGGACCGTCTCGCCACCGCCGAAGCGCAGCGCATCGTCGAACAGGCGATGAAGGATCCGTTCGACCATTGGCTGTCGGGCAATCCGAACCAGGCCAACAGGCTGCTCGACTTCGTGGTCGACCGCGCCGAGGAGCGGCTGCGCCGCCGCCAGGAGAAGGAGACCGCGCGCAAGACCGCCGGCAAGAAGCTGCGCCTCCCCGGCAAGCTCGCCGATTGCAGCGATGCAGGGTTGGAAGGCTCAGAACTCTTCATCGTCGAGGGTGACTCGGCCGGCGGCAGCGCCAAGCAGGCGCGCGACCGCAAGACCCAGGCCGTGTTGCCGCTGCGCGGCAAGATCCTCAACGTCGCGTCCGCCGGCAAGGACAAGCTGACGGCGAACACGCAGCTCGCCGACCTCGTGCAGGCGATCGGCTGCGGCATGCTCGCGCAGTATCGCGAAGAGGATCTGCGCTACCAGCGCATCATCATCATGACCGACGCCGATGTCGACGGTGCCCACATCGCGTCGCTGCTGATCACCTTCTTCTACCGGCAGATGCCGCGGCTGATCGATGAAGGCCATCTCTTCCTCGCCGTGCCGCCGCTCTACAAGCTGACCAACGGCACGAAGTCGGTCTACGCCCGCGATGACGCGCACAAGGCAGCGCTGATCAAGAGCGAGTTCAACGCCAACGCCAAGGTCGAGGTCAATCGCTTCAAAGGCCTCGGCGAAATGATGCCGGCGCAGCTCAAGGAAACCACCATGGATCCGGCCAAGCGGACCATGCTGAAGGTGGTTCTGCTCGCCGACGACCGCGACACCACGGCGGATTCGGTGGAACGCCTGATGGGCACCAAGGCCGAAGCCCGCTTCGCCTTCATCTCGGACAAGGCCGAATTCGCCAATGACGACCTGCTGGACGTCTGATCCGCAGGCGCTGCCCGGTCGTATCCATCCAGAGCCCCGGCATGATGCCCGGGGCTCTTTTGTTTTTTGGGAGATGACAACCGCTCTTTCCCGCCAATCCCGCCAACGTCCGCCTCGATTTCGTTGATTCCCGGCCTCATCGCGCCGCGACTCGGCCAACGACTCACCGAGCCATGACTGATGCAGGACTGCCTCCATTTCGGACAAAGCCGGATTCGCTAACGAGAAGCTACCAAAACGCAAATCGCAAAATTCGACGTACTGCATTGATAATGCGTACTTATTTCACATTTCCACGACGGCACCCAGAATCCCTGCCGTGCGGCGTTTCCCGGCGACTGTGCCTGCTCTGCAACAGCATTTCGGAGAGAAGCAGGTATAGTCCAGGACATCAGATCACACGGACTTCAGTGCGCTCGCGCCTGCCAGACAGACCAAAGCTTGGGGATTTTTAAGATGAAGAAGATTTTGCTCGCACTGACCGCGGTTGCTGCCATGACCGCTTCGGCTTCGGCCGCTGACCTTGGCGCCCGTCCCTACGCGAAGGCCCCGATGGCGGCTCCCGTCGCCAACTGGACCGGCTTCTACATCTTCGGCGGCGCCGGCGGCGGCCTCTCGGCCTCTGACCAGCGCGTCCAGACCACGGTTGGCGCAGTTCCCCTGACGATCGATCAGCGCCAGGGTGGCTCGGGCTGGTTCGGCACCGTCGGTCTCGGCTACGACTGGCAGTTCAGTGGCACCTGGGTCGCCGGCGTGTTCGCTGACGGTCAGTTCGGCAGCATCCGTGCTACCATTCAAGATCCCCTGCTCGGCATCACCGGCAACCAGAAGCTGGAAGACTCCTGGGCCGCTGGTGTGCGCCTCGGCTGGCTGGTCGCTCCGAACGTTCTCTCCTACGTCAACGGCGGTTACTCCGGCGCCCACTTCGGCAGCACCAACTTCATGACCTTGGCTGGCGCTCCGGCCGGCGTTCACCTCAACGGCTACAACCGCAATGGCTGGTTCATCGGCGGCGGCGTTGAGAACAACCTGAACATCTTCGGCATCCAGTCGCCCGGCTGGTTCATGAAGACCGAGTACCGTTCGGCCTTCTACAATGCCAAGACCCAGGACATCCTGTTCGATGCCGGTAACCTCCCGGTCGGTCAGAGCATTCGCGCCAACAGCTGGAACCAGACGATCTCGACTTCGCTGGTTTACCGCTTCAACTGGACCGGTCCGGTCGTCGCGAAGTACTGATCCGAACGCAAGTTCAGACGTCAAAGCCCCGGCATCGTCCGGGGCTTTTTCGTTGTACGGTGCTTCAGCGGACCTTGCGTATGGACATGCATCCGCCCTGCGGCCTGCATCAGCGGCCATTGTATCCCGACCACGGCTACGGCTAGTCTCCCGGCAAGTTTTCGGGCCGCGGCAATCGTCATGTCGCGTCACGACAGAAGCAAACCGCCGGGGAGGAATGCATGCGCAGATTTCTGCTGATAGCAGGCCTGTTTGCCCTTGCCGTCGGGCTGCTCTGGATCGGACAGGGTACGGGCACCGTCGCGTGGCCGCGATCGAGCTTCATGGTCAACCAGCTGCAATGGGCCGGCTATGGCGCAGCCTTGGCCGGCTTCGGGCTGGTGCTGATCTGGCAGAGCAACCAATAGAAGAACCAGGGAATAGCAGCATGACAACCAGTCGGTTCGATCTCCGCGGCAAGGTCGCGATTGTCACGGGAGGCAATGGCGGCATCGGGCTCGGAATGGCCCGTGGCCTCGCCGATGCCGGCGCCAACATCGCCGTGGTCGGGCGCAACGAAACCAAATCCGCCGCCGCCGTCGCTGATCTCAGCCAGCGCGGCGTGAAGGCGATCAGTGTTGCCACCGACGTCACCGACAAGGCGGCCATCGCCGCGATGATCGATCGCGTCGTCAGGGATTTCGGCCGCATCGACATCCTCATCAACAATGCCGGCATGAGCATCCGCAAGCCGCCGCACGAGCTCGAGCTCGACGAGTGGAACACGGTGATCAACACCAATCTCACCAGCGCCTTCCTGTGCTCGAAGCTGGCTTATCCGGCGCTGAAGGCGTCCGGCAACGGCAAGGTGATCAACATCGGCTCGATGATGTCGATCTTCGGCGCGAGCTTCGCGACGGCCTATGCGGCGAGCAAGGGCGGCATCGTTCAGTACACGCGCGCCTGCGCCAATGCGTGGGCGCCCGACAACATCCAGGTCAATGCCATCCTGCCGGGCTGGATCGACACCGACCTGACCCGCGGTGCGCGGCAGCAGGTATCGGGATTGCACGAGCGGGTGCTGGCACGCACGCCTGCGGGGCGGTGGGGCGACATCGACGACTTCGCCGGCATCACCGTGTTCCTCGCCTCATCCGCCTCCAACTTCGTCACCGGCACCGCGATCCCCGTCGATGGCGGGTTCTCGGTGATGGCGTAGGCCGCACCAATAAATCTGCACACAAAAAAGAAGCCCCGGACAATGCCGGGGCTTTTGAATTTGGGCAGTGATCGTCTTTATGGCTGCTTGGTCGTTCGTTGACCCACTTAGTAGCGGGCGATGACCGGCGCGTCGAACTTGTAGCTGGCGCGCACGACGGCCCACTGCAGGTCGCGCGGCTTGGCATCGAAGCTGTAATTGCCGGAGGTGCCGCCGAGTTGATAGGTCTGGCTGGCGAAGGCTGCGTAGTTGTACTCGAGGCCGACGATCCAGTTGCGGGTGATGCCGTATTCCCAGCCGGCACCGACGGTCCAGCCGTTGGCCCAATGGGTCTGACCGCCGGAACCGGTGGCCGGACCGACCGTATCGGTGACCGACAGACGGTTGTTCACGCCGGCATAGCCGCCCTTGATGTAGAACAGGTTGTTCTGCACGGCGAAGCCCGCGCGACCGACGACGGTGGCAAGCACATTGGTGCGCCAGGAGAACACGTCGTCACCCGCGCCGAACGCGGTGTTCAAGAACGAGCCCTTGTTGTCGAGGCCCGAGATCGTGCCTTCCATACCGAACACGTAGTTGTTGGCCTGCCAATTGTAGCCGATCTGGGCGCCGCCCAGGATGCCGGAGTTGCGCTGACGGTAGCCCTGCCCCGGGGTCAGATCGCCAAACGGTGCCCCGGTCCCGTTGTTGATGAACTGCTCGTTGGTCCATGCACCGCCGATGTGGCCGCCGACATAGAAGCCGGTCCAGTTGAACATCGACTCCATATAGGCCGGCGCCTTTGTGTAGGGCCGAGCACCGAGATCGGCGGCGGAAGCGGCGCCGGTCGAAATCAGAGCGGTCGTGCAGGCGAAGGCGGCAATCAACTTGTTACGCATGGTACACCCCGTGTCCTTTGATGGGTGCACGCTCACACGCAGGTCTTACTCAAATTTGAATCAAGACAGTTAAGACGTCGGATTGGCAAGCAGCGCGCCTTCAATCCGTTTGCGCTGTTGCACGCAGGCAACGCGTCGAGCGCGATTTAACGCCGCGTTATCCCTACCGGGCCCTTGCGCTACCGTGCCGGCGTAGCCTTCGACTGCACGTGCTCGGGCCGGACGCCAAGCGCGAGCAGGCGCGCCGGAATGCCCTGGAGCCACGGCAGCGCGGTGATGAGGCGCAGGACCAGCGGCACTTTCAGCGGCCGGTCGCCGCCCTGCAAGGCGCCGCTGATGATGTTGTTCTGCACGATCATCTGCATCCGCTGCGTCATCTTCACCGGGAATTCGCGGCGACGGCGCACGGCATCGAGTTCGTCCTCCGACGGGCAGCCGCGCTGCAGCTCGTCCGCCAGCAGGTTTGCGGTCGCGACCGCATCCTGGACGGCGAGATTGACGCCGACACCGCCGACCGGCGACATCGCATGTGCGGCGTCGCCGATCAGAAGCAGGCCCGGCCGCGTCCAGCGCGGCAGGCGGTTGATCGCGACGGTGAGCAGCTTGACATCGTCGAAGTTCTTCACCTCGGCAATGCCGCTCTTCAGGATCGGCGCCATGCGAACGACGTCGTCGAGCAGCGCCTGCAATCCCCTCGCCTTCACCGCGTCGTATTGTCCCTTGGCGATGACATAGGCGCACTGCCAATAGTCGCCGCGGTCGAAGGTGATCATCATCTTGCCGGGCTCGACGCGCGCGAACAGGTTCTCGGTCTCGTTCGCCTTGCGTCCGACGCGGAACCACAGCACGTCCATTGGCGCGCCGATCTCCTCGACCTCGAGGCCGGAATGCTGGCGCACGGTCGAATGCCGGCCGTCACATGCGATGGTGAGATCAGCTTCGATGTCCACGATACCGTCAGGCGTATTCGCCCGCACGCCGGCGATGGTCTCGCCGCGGCGGATCAGATCGACGGCCTCCGTGTTCATCATCACCTGCAGCGAGGCGAAGCGCTGGCCGGCCTCGCGCAGGAAATTCAGGAAATCCCATTGCGGCATGAAGGCGATGAAGGGGTACTTGGTGCGGAGGCGGCTGAGATCGGCGATGCGAACGGGGGTACTGCCGAACAGGCCGTCCAGCTTTTGCAAGCGCTGATGCGGCAGCTTCAGGAATCCGTCGATCAGGCCGAGCTCGTCCATCACCTGGAGCGTCGAAGGATGCACGGTGTCGCCGCGGAAGTCGCGGAAGAAATCCGCATGCTTCTCCAGCACCACGACATCGATGCCGGCGCGCCCGAGGAGATAGCCGAGCATCATGCCCGCCGGTCCGCCGCCGACGATGCAACACCGCACCTTCAGCGGGGAGCCCTGGGGACGCTGCAACGTATCGGGTTTCACGGTCGGGTCCTCCTTCACGAGCCAAGCATTCTGTGCAGTGCAGCAAGCAAGATTCATTTGCTGCGGTTGTGAATGGCCGTTAGCCTTGCCTCCAATTCCGACTCATTCGGGAAATTGCAGTGCAGACAATCCTCATACTGCTCGGCGTCTGGATCCTGATCAACGTGCTTTTCGTCTTGATCATGATCGCACCGCGCAGGCCGCCGCTTGCGCCGGTGCGCATCGAACAGAACGGTTATCCGTACGAGGAGTAGGTCAAGCTCCTGCCGCGCCAAGTCATCATCTCGATCGCGATGCGCGCTTTCTTCCCGCTGACCCCGTCCTTGATCGAGGCCCTCAAACGCTTCATCCGGAAGCGCCGCGAATAGCTACGCGGCCTGCTCGACACCTCAGTTGTTGCTGCGGTTCGCGCTGCGGAAGCTCTTGATCTCCGACACGCTGCCGTCGCGATAGGTCAGCTCCACCGAGATGAACTGCGTTGCCGGCGCGAGCTTCATGGAGAGCGGCATGCCGGCGCTGATCGCACTGGGATCGCGCATGTCGCAGCCCGGCATCTTCAACACCTGGTTCGGAACGGCGGTATCGATGCCGATGCGCACCTCGCGGATGGCGCAGCGGTAGGACACGAGGTGCGTGTAGTAGACCAGCAGCCCGTTGAACTCGCGGAATGACAGCCAGCTCGTCGCGGTCATGTCCAGGATCTTGCGCTGGTCACGGATCAGCGCGGCTTCGGGATCGAACCTGATCGGGAACGGCCCCTGCATGTCACCGGATTGGTCGACATAGCGAACCTCGATGGTGCCGGCCTGCGCGTCCGGCGGCAATTCGATCGACGGGTTCGGCATCCTCTTGCGCGTGCGCGGGTCGAGCGTATCGATGAAGCCGGTTTCGCGGAAGTCGCCGTTGCCGGCCACGCGCCAGGAAACGCCGAGGGTCGGATCGGCAAAGGAGAACACCACGCTCCAGCCGCCATTGTGACGCGAGAAGCTCGCGATCGGCGCGTTGGTGGTCTCCTCCTTCGGCACGCGCGGCACCGACACCGGTGGCAGCGCCGCGAGCTTCTGCGCCGGCGGATCGGCCGGGCGCGCGGCGGCATCCTTGGCGATGCCGCTGAGGAAGACGTCATCGACCATCTGATCGAAATAGACCGGCACCTGCCTGTGCTTGACAGTGTCGGCCATCTCGCTCACGAGACGGCGCGTACGCTGCGCCACTTGCACCAGGTTCTCGCCGGGCTGGAGCAGTTCCTTGGCGAAGGTGCGCGTGAATACCGAATTGGGATTGGCGTCGTCATTGGAGAGGCGGTCGAGCGCGGTCTGGCGCGGGCCCGCCGAGAAGACCGAGAACACGCCTTCGGGCAGCTGCACCATCGGGGCAAGCCCGCCGCCACCGGAGACGGCGCGGGTACCCTTGCGCTCGAACGGGTTGTTGCGGCAGGCGTCGAACACCAGGATCGAGGTCCGCGCCTTCTTGTTCTGGAGGCGCTCGACGATGCGATCGGCCAGGATGGAGGCGTCACGCACCAGTTCTTCCTGCCCTTCCGTCGCCGCGGGCACGTCCGTCGGCAGCAGATAGTTCTGGCCCGCGATCTCGAAGCCGTGGCCGGCATAGAAGAAGAACGCGGTGTCGCCGGGCTCGATCGTCCGATCGAACGCGAGCAGCGTCTCCGAAAATTGCTGCCGGCTCTGGTTTTCGGCGAGCATTACGGAGAATCCGAGCTGCTTCAGCGTATCGCCCATGGTGCGGGCGTCGTTGACCGCCTTGAGCAGCTTCGGAACGTTCCTGTAGTCGTTGTTGCCGACGACGAGCGCAACGCGCTTCTCGGCACAGGCGGGAAGCGCGAAACCGCTGAGGCCGGCCGCAAGGCCAAGCGCTGCCAGTACTCTGAGAAGCCGACGCGTCATCGAAAATCCCTCAAGAACGGCCCACGCCGGTTCCCTCGAACAGCGGTTCATGGGAACCGCGCCGTTGATGTGATAGTCGGCCCAGCCACATCGCTGGTTCAACCGCCCTGAGGACTCAGGTCTGTTGTCTAGCCTATGGTAGATGCCACCGGAATTTGCTTTTTCTCGGTCAATTCTTGTGGGCAATTCCGCTGGAAGCGAGGGGCCGCCGTGTATCGCTGGTGCACCGACGAGGTCGAGCCGCACGACCGCTTCGACTTTTGGCGCGAGGTGCGCGCCAAGGGCCTGTTCGGCGTCACCGTCGAACTCGAGCCCGAACGCCGCGCGAACTTCTTCCAGCCCTATCGCGCCGCGCCGCTGGGCACGGGAGGCTTCCACCTGCGGATCCTGAAAGTCTCGCTGAGCGGCCTCTCCACGCAGGACAAGCGCATGCGCGAGCTTGCGCCCCGGACGTTCGACGATCCCGGCTTGAAGCCTCTACTCGGCGCCTGCTTTGCGGATCTCGGCGAGGTTGCCGCGGGTGATGACGGCGCGGCCGATGCCGCTTCCCTCGTCGAGGCTTTAGCTCATCTGGCGCTGATCGAGCGCGGCATCCTGCGGCCCGGCAGCCGCCTCGGGCAGGCCGCACTGCGGACCGCCCGGCTCTCGTACGCACGGCGTCTGATCGCGCGGCACCTGCAAGACCCAAATCTGGCGCCGACCATGGTGGCCGACCTGCTCGGCGTCTCCGTGCGTCACCTGCATACGTTGTTCGAGAGCGCGGCCAGGAGTTTCTCGCAAACCGTGACGGACGAACGCCTGAACCAGAGCCGCCGCTTGATGCGCGAAGCCCCGGACCGGTTGATTGCCGACATCGCGACCTCCTGCGGCTTCGAGAGCGTCGCGACCTATTACCGGGTCTTCAACGCCGCCTACGGGATCGCGCCCGGCGACTTCCGCGCGCAGGGGCCGGAGGGGCGCTAGCCGACGTTTGGGCGGAAAACCGCAGCCGCTCCCACTATTTGGGCGAAAACCTCAGGTTTTTTAGGGCCTTCCCGCGCCCGCTCCATTGACTTTGGCCGATTCCCCCCTATGTTCCGTGGCGACGCGGCTCAGATCGAAGAGCGATTCCTGAGCTTGGCGCTTTGTTCGCGTGAGTCAGCACCCCCAGCTTCTTTGAGAGCGCGCCGTTTTGGGGTGGAACGCGACAGCCTTATTACCCTCGATTCCGAACGGCGGTTTCGACCAGAGGCTCAATGTCTTTTACCCATCTCGGACTATCCGAAAAAGTCCTCGCTGCAGTGGCGGCCACCGGTTACACCACCCCCACCCCCATTCAGGAACAGGCGATCCCTCACGTCCTCGCTCGCAAGGACGTGCTCGGCATCGCCCAGACTGGCACCGGCAAGACCGCGGCCTTCGTGCTGCCGATGCTCACCATCCTCGAAAAGGGTCGCGCCCGGGCGCGCATGCCGCGCACCCTGATCCTTGAGCCGACCCGCGAACTCGCGGCGCAGGTGAAGGAAAACTTCGACCGCTACGGCGCGGGCCAGAAACTCAACGTCGCCCTCCTGATCGGCGGCGTTTCCTTCGGCGACCAGGATGCCAAGCTGACGCGCGGCGTCGACGTGCTGATCGCCACTCCCGGCCGCCTGCTCGACCACACGGAGCGCGGCGGCCTGCTGCTCACCGGCGTCGAGCTGCTCGTCATCGACGAAGCCGACCGCATGCTGGACATGGGCTTCATTCCCGACATCGAGCGCGTCTGCAAGCTCGTCCCGTTCACGCGGCAGACCCTGTTCTTCACCGCGACCATGCCGCCGGAGATCCGGCGCATCACCGAAACCTTCCTGCACAATCCGCAGAAGATCGAGGTATCGAAGCCCGCCACCACCGCTGTCACCGTTACGCAGTGTCAGGTCCCGGCCGGGCGCGAGGCGCACGAGAAGCGCGAGCTGCTTCGCCGATTGCTGCGCGAGGCCAAGGATCTCCAGAACGCGATCATCTTCTGCAATCGCAAGCGCGAGGTCGCCGTCGTTCACAAATCGCTGCAAAAGCACGGCTTCAGCGTCGGCGCGCTGCACGGCGACATGGACCAGTCGGCCCGCACGGCGGCACTCGAGCAGTTCCGCAAGGGCGAGCTGCCCCTGCTGGTCGCATCCGACGTCGCCGCCCGCGGCCTCGACATCCCCGAGGTCAGCCACGTCTTCAATTTCGACGTTCCCCACCATCCCGACGATTATGTCCACCGCGTCGGCCGCACCGGTCGCGCAGGCCGGTCCGGCATGGCGATCTCGCTCGTCACGCCGCTCGACCAGAAATCGATGGTGGCGATCGAGAAGCTGATCGGCCAGAGCATTCCACGCGCGGAGGGCGATTTCGAAGTCCGCACCGATGCTTCCGACGCGAGCGAGCGTCCGCGCGAGCAGCGCGGCCGTGAACGGTCACGCGGCGGACGCGGAAAGCCGCAGCGCGGCCGCGATCGTGAGCGCAGCCACGAGCCGCGCGAACCGCGTGGCGAGGCACAGCCTTCGACCGAAGCAAGGCCCGCTTCCGAAGCAAGGCCCGCGCGCGAGGCAAGGCCTCCGCGTGAAGCAAGACCTTCGCGTGAAGCCAGGCCGCCGCGCGAAGCCAAGCCATCATCCGAGCCGCGTGACGGTGCGCGCCAGCAGGCCAATCCGTCGCATGTGCCGTCGATCGGCCGTCCCGAGCCGCGCCGCCAACGCGAAGCCGACAGCGAGCCGGGTGACCACTCGCATCTGCCGGCATTTCTGCTGCGTCCAGTTCGCTCCCCCGCCGGCGCCTGAAGCACGATGCGCGCCAGGCTTTGGTTGAAACCAAGCCGGCGCGCACTTTTTCGGATGCAATCGTGGACGTATATTTACGGGGCGTTCACGATCGTCCGTTAGCCTACGAACATAATTTAAGTATTGCTGCGGTCGTCGGCACGCCGGTCGCTGTGGGGTATGTTCCGTGGTCAAGGTGCTCGACGAACACGAACGCACGATGGCGTTCGCCCAGATAGCGCTCGGTCAGATCCGATCGCTACGGCAGACGGCAATTCCCCGCAATTACGAGATCTGGTACGTCTACGCCACCGGCTACAACGCCCCGCTCAACAAGATCATCAACGAGACGCTGGCGCGAAGCGGCAAGCTGACCGAAGCCGATCTCGATCAGATCTACGAGACCTACCTCTCCCACATCAAGACCACTGAGCGCATCGACAAGGTCGGCGCGCGCGTCATCGGCGAGATCGACGACGTCATAAAGGTTCTCGGCGACGCGCTCGCGATGACCGGCTCCTACGATGCGAGCCTGTCAGACGCGACCAAAAAGCTGTCATCGGCCGAAAGCCGCGAGCAGATCAAGTCGATCATCGAGACGCTGCTGCATTCGACCAGCGAGATGCGCGAGACCAACAAGGCGCTGGAAGACCGGCTGACGCTCTCGAGGAGCGAGATCAGCAACCTCCAGCAGAGCCTGGAGGCGATCCGCGCCGAGAGCCTGACCGATCCGCTGACGGGGCTCGGCAACCGCAAATATTTCGATCGCATGATCGACATGGCCGTGCAAGGCGCGCTCGCCTCCGGCGAGCCGCTGTCGCTGCTGCTGGTCGACATCGATCATTTCAAGTCGTTCAACGATTCCTACGGCCATCTCACCGGCGACCAGGTGCTGCGGCTGGTCGGCCTGTCGCTGAAGCAGACCATCAAGGGCCAGGACATCACCGCCCGCTATGGCGGCGAGGAATTCGCGGTCGTGCTGCCCAACACCGCGCTGCGCCAGGCCCTGACGGTGGCCGATCACATCCGCCGCGCGGTGATGGCGAAGGAACTAAAGAAGAAGTCCACCGGCGAAATCCTTGGCCGGGTCACCATCTCCGTCGGCGTCTCCATGCTCAAGCAGGGCGACGACACCGATGCGCTGATCGAACGCGCGGATGCCTGCCTGTACGCCGCCAAACGCAACGGCCGCAACCGCGTGATCTGCGAGGCCGATCCGGAATTCGCGGTCGAGACGCATAACCGGGTGGCGTGAATCCGAAGCTGCGCACCGACAGCCGCGCTTGACATTCTGACCCGACGAACGACATCTCCCTCGCCGTCTCAAGGCGTCCGACTGCGAGCATCCGGAGGACTTTTCGCCTTGCCAAACCCGCATGATTTTCACTCACCGCAACCGTCCTACACCAGGGACGAGCTGCTGAGATCGAGCGAGGGCGGCTATTTCGGCCCGGGCAATGCGCAATTGCCAGCGCCGCCGATGCTGATGATGGATCGCATCACGGAGATCAGCCTGGATGGCGGCGAGTTCGGCAAGGGCCATATCGTCGGCGAACTCGACATCGCGCCGGGCCATTGGTTCTTCGATTGCCACTATCACGGCGATGCCACGATGCCAGCGTCTCTGGGTTTGGATGCCATGTGGCAGATGGTCGGCTACTGGCTGGGATGGTCGGGCTCGCCGGGCAAGGGCCGCGCCATCGGCGTCGGCGAAGTCGCGTGCACGGGCGAGGTCACACCGAACGCGCAACGCGTGCGCTACGAGGTCTCCGTGAGGATGGTCCGGCGCGGCAAGCTGGTGCTCGGAATTGCCGACGGTCGCGTGCTGGCCGACGGCGTCTGCGTCTTCACCGCCAGGGACATGCGGGTTGGTCTGACCAAGGCCGTGGAGTGAAGTCCCATCGGGTGGGCAAAGGCGCTCAGCGCCATGCCCATCATCTCCCACACCAGCACGTCAGCGGAGGGCACGCTTCGCTTTGCCCGCCCTGCGCACTGTTTTCTTCTTGGTCGGCCGCTTCGTTGCAACGGGCTTCTTCGCAACCTTCTTCGCCGCCTTCTTCACCTTGGGCGGCTTCTTCACCTTGGCGCGCTGGGCAGCAGCAAGCGCGGCCCTCGCCCATTGCGCGAGTTCCGCGGAATCGTCGAACAGGCGGGCCGGCAGCTCCCAATAGGAGTTCACCACCACGGTCTTGGCGCGGGTCGAGTATTGGAACGGCTTCGAGCCTTCCGCCTCAAAATCCGGGATGGTCATCTCGTCAGCGCGGAAGAACAGGCCGGCGCGCAAGGCCAGCGCGAAGTTGACGCCGTCGGCGGAGATGCCGTAGCCGGAGAACATTTTCCGGATGGCGACGGGGCCGAAATCGGCGAACAGGTCGATCAGAAATTCGCGGTCCATGGCTGAACTATTTCCGCACGGTCGTCCTGGCGAAAGCCAGGACCCATTCCACGGGAGGGAGTTTAGCGAAGACTGCCAGTCGTGCCAGCGTCGGTATTGGCACCGACGATCACCGCGAGATCACGCGGTATGGATCCTGGCCTTCGCCAGGACGACAGCGGAGTGATTTGCGAGAAACGGACTACCCGTCGATCTGCGCCGGACGCAGCTCGACCGACTCGCCACAGCCGCAGGCGGAGACTTGGTTGGGGTTGTTGAAGACGAACTGGGCCTGCATCTTGTCGGCCTTGTAGTCCATCTCGGTGCCGAGCAGGAACAGCACGGCCTTGGGATCGACCAGGATCTTGACGCCCTTGTCCTCGACGACCTCGTCGGTCGGCCGGACATCATGGGCGTATTCGACGGTGTAGGACTGTCCGGCACAGCCGCCGTTCTTGACGCCGACGCGCAGGCCAACGATCTCGGAATCGGCCCGCTGGGTCAGCTCGCTGATGCGCTGGGCGGCAGCGTCCGTCAGCCGCATGACCTGCGGGCGGGGCCGCCTCGGCTTTGGAGTGGATGCTGGTGTCGAGCCCGACGATATCTGTGTCATGTCAATGATGTGGTCCGTTGCCGAGCGAATTCAATGCCAAGGATCTAACAAGGATCTAAAGCCGAGGTTACGCGTCACCACATGTTGAGCACGAGGCGGGCCTCGTCGCTCATGCGTTCCGGCGTCCAGGCCGGCTCCCAGACCACCTTGACGTCGACCACGCCGACGCCGGGGACGCTGGCGACCGCGTTCTCGACCATGGTCGGCAGCTCGCCGGCGGCCGGGCAATTCGGTGTCGTCAGCGTCATTTGCACATCGACGGAACGATCGTCCTTGATCTCGACCTTGTAGATCAGGCCGAGCTCGTAGATATCAGCCGGGATTTCCGGGTCGAACACGGTCTTGAGCCCGGCGATGATCTCGGTGGTGAGACGCTCGGTCTCCTCAGGCGGCAGCGCCGACTGGGTTTCCATCGGATTGGCTTTGATTTCGGCCGTGTCACTCATGCGAACAAATCCCGCGCCTTCAACAGCGCCTGTGCCAGATGATCGACTTCTTCCCGCGTATTATACATGCCGAACGACGCCCGGCACGTGGCTGTGACGTTGAACCGCTCTAAAAGCGGCATCACGCAATGGGTGCCGGCGCGCACCGCGATGCCCTGGCGGTCGATCACGGTGGCGACGTCGTGGGCGTGCGCGCCCTTGAGTTCGAAGGAGATCACCGGGCCCTTGCCCCGCGCCGTGCCGATCAGCCGCAGCGAGTTGATCTCGCGCAGCTTATCCTGGGCGTAGGTGACGAGATCGTGCTCGTGCGCGGCGATGCGCTCCTTGCCGATCGAATTGACGTAGTCGATCGCGGCGCCGAGCCCGACGGCCTCGACGATCGCCGGCGTGCCGGCCTCGAATTTGTGCGGGGGATCGCCGTAGGTGACGATGTCGCGCGAGACCTCGCGGATCATTTCGCCGCCGCCGTTATAGGGGCGCATCGCGACCAGGTGGTCGTACTTGGCCCAGAGCACGCCGATGCCGGTCGGCCCGTAGACCTTGTGGCCGGTGAAGACATAGAAGTCGCAGCCGAGGTCCTGGACGTCGACTGGGATATGCACCGCGCCCTGGCTGCCGTCGACCAGCACGGGAATGCCGCGGGCGTGGGCGATCTTCACAACGTCCTTGACCGGGACGATGGTGCCAAGCGCGTTCGACATCTGCGTGATCGCGACCAGCTTGGTCTTCGACGTCAGCAGCTTTTCGAATTCGTCGATGAGGAAATTGCCCTCGTCGTCGACCGGCGCCCATTTGATCACGGCACCATGGCGTTCCCTGAGGAAATGCCAGGGCACGATGTTGGAGTGGTGCTCCATGATCGAAATGACGATCTCGTCGCCTGCTTTGATGTTCGGCTCGCCCCAGGACGAGGCGACGAGGTTGATCGCCTCGGTCGCGTTGCGGGTGAAGATCACTTCCTCGGTCCGCGGCGCGTTGATGAACTGCGCCACCTTGGTGCGGCCGCCCTCATAGGCTTCGGTCGCGGCGTTGGCGAGATAATGCAGGCCGCGGTGCACGTTGGCATATTCGGAGGTGTAGGCCTGCGTCATGCGATCGAGCACGGCGCTCGGCTTCTGCGCAGATGCGGCGTTGTCGAGATAGACCAGCGGCTTGCCGTAGATCTGCATGGCCAGCGCCGGAAAATCCTGGCGCACGCGCGCAACGTCGTAAGAGCCGTTCTTGACTGCCGGATGCGTGCTCATTGGCGCCGCTCCAGCCAGCGCTCGGCAATGCCGATCACGTGCTCGCGCAGATCATCGTCGGCGATCTGCTCGATCGCCTCGCCGACGAAGGCCTGGATCAGCAGCGCCTGGGCCTGCTTCTCCGGCAGGCCGCGCGCCTTCAGATAGAACAGCAGACTGTCGTCCAGCGCACCGGCGGTGGCGCCGTGACCGCAGGAGACGTCGTCCGCAAAGATCTCGAGCTCGGGCTTGTTGTCGGCTTCCGCCTCATCCGAGAGCAGCAGCGCGCGGATCATCATCTTGCCGTCGGTCTTCTGCGCATCGGGACGAACGATGATGCGGCCCTGGAACACCGAATGGGCGCGATCGTCGATCACGGCGCGGAAAACTTCTCGGCTGACGCAGTTCGGCACGGCATGGTCGACCACCAGCGTGGTGTCGCCGTGTTCGGTCTTCTGCAACAGGTTCACGCCGTTGACCGAGAGCTCGCTGCCCTCGCCTGCCAGCGTGATGAAGCCTTGCAGGCGGCTGACTGCCGCGCCGGTCGTCATGTTGAAGAAGTTGAGCTTTGTATTCGCACCGACCGTGACGAACTGCGAGGTGATGTTCACCGCATCCGGCGAATCGTCCATCAGACGGATATGCGCGATGTCGGCATTATCGCCAACCGAGAGGATGACGGCATCGTTGACCTGGTAAGCCTTGGCGCCGGCCGCGACAAAGCTCTCGATGATGGTGGCACGAGCGCCCTTCCCGACCGCAACCTGCGAGCGGGTGAAAGCCGACGCGGAAGATGCAACCGCGATGTGGATGATCTGGATCGGCGCGGACAGCTGCGTGCCGTCGGCGATATCAAGCACGACACCGTCGGTCGCCATCGCCGCGTTCAGCGCGATCACCGCATCGATGGCCGCGGTCCTTAACAGACCGGAATCCTTCTCCAGCGTCTCCCGCAACGTCTTAAAGCTCGCCTCGGAGGCGAGCGCCTTGACGTCGGAGAGATCGGGAGCGAACACACCGTCGACCAGCACCAGCTTGCGGGCGCCGGCGATCGCATGTGCTTTCACCGCGTCCGCGGCGCGCTTCAACGCAGTCGCATCGGGCGCAGCCGCGAGCGGCAGTACCTCGCCGACCAGCGCGCGCAGATCGGTGTACTTCCACTCCTCGATCCGGCGGTGCGGCAGGCCGAGACGCTCATAGGTCTCGAACGCCTCGCGGCGTACCGCGATCACGGAAGGCGAACCCGGCAGCCGGCTTTCGGCGCTGGCGAAGAGATCGCTCACCGCGCGGCCGTTTCCGGTCTTTGCCACAGCAACGTTCATCTCAAAATTCCTTACGCGGCGTCCTCGAACTGGGCGTAGCCGGACGCTTCCAGCTCCAGCGCCAGTTCCTTGCCACCGCTCTTCACGACACGGCCTTTTGACATCACGTGCACGACGTCAGGCACGATATAGTTCAGCAGCCGCTGATAATGGGTGATGACGACCATCGCGCGCTTGGGCGAATGCAGCGCGTTGACGCCGTCGGCTGCAATGCGCAGCGCGTCGATGTCGAGGCCGGAATCCATCTCGTCGAGGATGCACAGGCTCGGCTCGAACAGCGCCATCTGCAGCACCTCATTGCGCTTCTTCTCGCCGCCGGAGAAGCCGACATTGACACCGCGCTTGAGCATGTCCTGCGGGATGTTCAGCGACTTCGAGACTTCGCGGACTTTCTTCAAAAAGTCGGGCGTCGAATATTCGCCCTCGCCGCGCGCCTTGCGCTGCGCGTTCAGCGCGGTGCGCAGGAAATTCATGGTGGAGACGCCGGGGATCTCGACCGGATACTGGAACGCCAGGAACACGCCCTTGGCGGCCCGTTCGTTGGGCGCCATCGCGAGCAGGTCTTCGCCCTTGAACAGGATCTCGCCGTCGGTGACCTCGTAACCAGGCTTGCCGGCGATGACGTGGGACAGCGTCGATTTGCCGGAGCCGTTCGGCCCCATGATCGCGTGGATCTCGCCCTCGTTCACGGTCAGCGTCAACCCATGGAGGATCTCACGCTCCTCGACACGAACCTTGAGGTCTTTCACTTCAAGCAAAGCCATCTTGGTGTCCAGTTTATTCAAATGATGCATAGGGCGCGCGACGCGCGCCGCGAGGGCCGGCGCTAGCCGACCGATCCTTCAAGCGAGATCGAGATCAGCTTCTGCGCTTCCACCGCGAATTCCATCGGCAGTTGCTGCAGCACGTCCTTGACGAAGCCGTTGACGACGAGGCCGACCGCCTCCTCCTGCGTGAGGCCGCGCTGGATGCAGTAGAACAGCACGTCCTCGGAGATCTTGGACGTGGTGGCCTCGTGCTCGAACGTCGCCGACGAGTTCTTGGCTTCGATGTAGGGCACGGTGTGCGCGCCGCATTTGTCGCCGATCAACAGCGAATCGCAGGCGGTGAAGTTGCGCGCGCCGGTCGCCTTGCGATGCGCCGTCACGAGGCCGCGATAGGTGTTCTGCGATCTGCCGGCGGCGATGCCCTTGGAGATGATACGGCTCGACGTGTTCTTGCCGAGATGGATCATCTTGGTGCCGCTGTCGACCTGCTGATAGCCATTCGAGATCGCGATCGAATAGAATTCACCACGCGAATTGTCGCCCCGCAGGATGCAGCTCGGATACTTCCAGGTGATCGCCGAACCTGTCTCGACCTGGGTCCAGGAGATCTTGGAATTGTTGCCGCGGCAGTCACCACGCTTGGTGACGAAATTGTAGATGCCGCCTTTGCCTTCCGAATTGCCGGGATACCAGTTCTGCACCGTCGAATATTTGATCTCGGCGTCGTCGTGCGTGACGAGTTCGACCACGGCCGCGTGCAGCTGGTTCTCGTCGCGCTGCGGCGCGGTGCAGCCCTCGAGATAAGAGACGTAGGAGCCCTTGTCGGCAATGATCAGCGTGCGCTCGAACTGGCCAGTGTTGCGCTCGTTGATGCGGAAGTAGGTGGACAGTTCCATCGGGCAGCGCACGCCCGGCGGCACGTAAACGAACGAGCCGTCCGAGAACACCGCCGAGTTCAGCGTTGCGTAGAAATTGTCCGACGTCGGCACCACGGATCCCAGATATTTCTGCACCAGCTCGGGATGCTCGCGGATCGCCTCCGAGATCGGCATGAAGATCACGCCGGCCTTCTTCAGCTCGGCCTTGAAGGTGGTCGCAACCGAGACCGAATCGAACACCGCGTCGACCGCGATCTTGCGCCTGTTGGGGTCTTCCTCGCCGGGCTTCGGCTCGACGCCTTCGAGCATGGCGACTTCCCGCAAGGGAATGCCGAGCTTCTCGTAGGTCTTCAGAATCTCGGGATCGATCTCGTCGAGCGAGGTGATCGTCTTCTTCGGCTTGGGAGCCGAATAATAATAGAGGTCCTGAAAGTCGATCTTGGGATAGTCGACGCGGGCCCAGGTCGGCTCGGTCATGGTCAGCCAGCGCCGATAGGCCTCGAGCCGCCACTGGAGCATCCAGGCGGGTTCGTTCTTCTTCTCGGAGATGAACTTGACGGTTTCTTCCGACAGCCCCTTTGGGGCCTTGTCGGACTCGATCAGGGTCTCAAACCCATAACGATACTGATCGACGTCGATGCGCTTCACGCGCTCGACCGTCTCTTGCACGGCTGGCATTCTATCCTCCGCTCGCGGTTTCAAGGACCGCGGTGGATCATCAAATTCGGACGACTATTACGATGTTTCTTGGCGGGACGCACGCGCTTAGAACCGTTCAAGCCGTGTTTCATCGCTTATCCCTTAAGTAGGGTATTACCGAGCTTTCGCCAAGCCTCTAACGCCCTGTTGATGTCATCCGGCTCCGTGGACCAGCCCAGACTGAGACGCACCGCTCCTTGGGCGACGGTGGGATCATACCCCATCGCCGACAGCACGTGGGACGGCTGTACCTTGCCCGAGGAACAGGCAGAGCCCGAGGACACCGCGACACCTTCGAGGTCGAAACCGATCACCGCGGTCTCGGCTTTCAAGCCGGGAGCCGTGAAAAGAACGGTATTTGGCAACCGCCTGGCGTCATCTGAGAAGACCGTTGCGCCGGCCATGGAGCGAATGCCATTTTCCAAGCGATCTCTGAGGGTTGCCATCCGTTCCGCATCCTCCGGCAAAGCCTGAAGGGCAGCCCGCACGGATGCCCCGAAGCCGGCAATGCCGGCGACATTCTCGGTTCCGGCACGCCGGTTCAGCTCCTGCCCGCCGCCCCGCAGCACCGGCTCAAGTCCGGCCACGCCCTCGGCCACGACCAGCGCGCCGACCCCCTTGGGGCCGCCGATCTTGTGCGCAGAAAAGGTCGCAAGGTCCGCACCGATCACCTTGATATCGAAGGGGATTTTCCCAAGCGCCTGGATTGCGTCGACGTGCAGGAGGCCGCCGGCCCCGTGAACGATTCCCGCGGCCTCGGCGATAGGCTGCAGCGCGCCCGTCTCGTTGTTGGCCGCCATGATAGAGACCAGCGCCGGCGGGCCCTCTCTGAGCAGCGCCTTCAAATGATCGAGGTCGATCACGCCGGAGCGTGTGACCCTGATCTGACCGATCTCATCTGCCGGGAACCGGCCGCCTGCCAGTACCGAAGCATGCTCGACGGCCGAGACCAGAAGCCGCTCGACAGGCCCCCCAGACTGCCCCCGAAGCCCCGGTGAAAGCGCCAGCGCGTTGGCTTCGGTTCCCGTGGAGGTGAAGACGACGTTCCGCGGCAGCGCGCCTACTGCGGTCGCAAGGATGGCCCGCGCCCCCTCGACAAGCCGTCGCGCCTCGCGCCCCTCGGCGTGAACAGAGGACGGATTGCCGATCAGCTCGTAGGCTGCGAGCATTGCGCCTCGCGCCTCGGAGCGAAGCGGCGTGGTCGCGTTCCAGTCGAGATAAACACGGCTCGGCATGACGTATTATGTTACCATTCGGACCAGGCTGCTTCGCCCGCACTGGTACCCGACATGGGCCCCCGGGCAGCGCTTGGCAATCTCGATTCCCAATCGCCTTCGCGCGATGACGGCCATGACACGCTAACGTCTTGAGCCGATTGCGGGATGTTCAAGATGCTTGCTTTTTGACCCTCGCCTCATGTTAGAACGCGCGCGTCAGTTCGCCGCGCGCCGCTCGCGCATCATCCGAGGGCGCCGCTCCACCCTTCCATTCGCGGCTTGATCGGCCCAGCAGCCGATGAAATCCGCACAATCGGTTGATTGTTGAAGAGCGTCTTCAAGGGATCAATCAAGAGATCATCATGCCTGAAGTTATTTTCACCGGCCCCGCCGGCCGCCTCGAAGGCCGCTACCATCCGGCCAAGCAGAAGAACGCGCCAATCGCGATGGTCCTGCATCCGCATCCGCAGTTCCACGGCACGATGAATCATCAGATCATCTACCAGTGCTACTATGCGTTCGCGCATCGCGGCTTCTCGGTGCTGCGTTTCAATTTCCGTGGCGTCGGCCGCAGCCAGGGCTCGTTCGACCACGGCACCGGCGAATTGTCGGACGCGGCCGCGGCGCTCGACTGGGCGCAGACCATCAATCCCGAAGCGCGCGCCTGCTGGGTTGCCGGCTTCTCCTTCGGCGCCTGGATCGGCATGCAGCTGCTGATGCGCCGCCCCGAGGTCGAGGGCTTCATCTCGATCGCGCCGCCCGCCAACCTCTACGACTTCTCGTTCCTCGCACCCTGCCCGTCCTCGGGGCTGATCGTGCATGGCGAGAAGGACGCGGTGGTGCCGCCCAAGGACGTCAACACGCTGGTCGAGAAGCTGAAGACCCAGAAGGGCATCGTGATCGACCAGCAGGTCATCCCGGGCGCCAACCACTTCTTCGACGCCAAGCTCGAGCCGCTGATGGAAACCATCACCGCCTATCTCGACATGCGCCTCGCCAACGTGCGCTGAGCTTTCCGTGGGTGCGTTCATCGCATTGCTGCGTGCCGTGAATGTCGGCGGCACCGGCAAATTGCCGATGAGCGAACTCAAGGCCATGTGCGAGGAGCTCGGCTACGCCGCCGTGCGCACCTATATTGCAAGCGGCAACGTCGTCTTCACAAGCCGCAAGTCGCAATCTGCGATCAAGACCGCACTCGAAAAGCGATTGCACGCCTATGCCGGCGCGCCGGTCGGCGTGCTCGTGCGCAGCGCCACCGAGATGGCGCAGGTCTTGGCCGATAATCCGTTTCCAAAGGCCGCCCCCAACCGTACCGTCGCGATCTTCCTCGACAAGGCGCCGCCGGCGGATGCGCTCGCCGGCATTCGCGGCCAGAACAAGGAGGAGATCCGCCTCGGCCGCCGCGAGATCTACGTGCATTACGGCGACGGCATGGGCACGTCGAAGCTGGTCATCCCCGCCGCCAACCGGCACCGCGCGCAACATGAAAACGATCGCGACGCTCGCGAAAATGGCCGCAGAGCTCTAGGCCAGCTTGAGCGCCGCGATCCCCGTCAGCACCAGCAGGATCCCCGCGATCTTCATCGCGCTCAGCGCCTCGCCGAACAGCACCACACCCATGACGACGGTGCCGGCGGCGCCGATGCCGGTCCAGACCGAATAGGCGACGCCGACCTCGAGCACCTTCAAAGCACGCCCGAGCAGGACAACGAAGGCTACGAGCAGCACGAGCGAAACGACGCTCCAGCCAGCGCGCGTGTAGCCTTCCGCATATTTCATCGAGATCGCCCAGCCAACATCGAGTGCGCCTGCGATCACCAGCATCAGCCAGGCCATGGATTGCGACATCGGCGTGGGCTCAGGCCGCAAGCTTGAGCAGATGCGCGTCGTGGCGCACGAGGAAGGCGCGCAGCAATTGCGGATAGTCCGCGCCCACCGCAGTACGGACGCTCGGACGCTTCGCCAGTTCGGCGCGCCATGCGCGGACCTTCGGCACATCGCGGAAAATGCCGTGGTCGGTCAGCTCGTCGAACAGATCGAAGTAGCGGAAGACGGGGGCGAATACGGCGTCGACGAGACTGAACGCTTCGCCAGCAAAATAAGGACCGGCACCGAGCGCCGCTTCGACCCGGGCGAACTTCACCATCAGCGCCTGGCGCTTGCTCTCGAACGTCGCCGCATCGGTCGTGGTCTCTAGGCCCCAGAGATCGGCGAGCACTGCTGAACCGAACTCCATCCACGCCCGGTGCTCGGCACGCTCCAAGGCATCCGCCGGATGCAGTCTCACGCCGCCTTGCGTCTCCTCGATGTACTCGCAGATCACGTTGCTCTCGAACAGCGCGACCTCGCCCTTCTCGCTCGTCACGACCAGCACCGGCACCTTGCCGAGCGGCGACAGTTTGAGAAACCAGTCGGGCTTATTGGCGAGATCGATGTCGACCCGCTCGAACGGCACGCCCTTCTCGTTGAGCGCGATCACCGCGCGCTGCACATAGGGGCAAAGCTTGTGGCTGATCAGTTTCAGTGAAGCGGTCATGGCGAGAATCCCGACGGTTAGATGCAACTGCATCAAAGATAGATGCATGTGCATCTACCTGTCAAGATCAATGCATCTGCATCATCCCGCCTATCATCTCAAGGCCGCGCGATCACCCCGCCCGTCATCGGCATCGGCACGCCCGTGGTCCCGGGATACGACAGCGGCAGGCCCTTCAGGCCGCGCGCGGCGAGGAAGCCGAAGGCCTGCGCCTCGATGGCGTCGGAGGCCCAGCCGACTGCCTCCGCGGCCTCGACAGTGGCGGACCCAACGCGCTCCCGCAGCATCTGGAGCATGGTCCGGTTGCGGGCGCCGCCGCCGCAGACGATCCAGCTCCGCGGCCTGCGTGGCAGCAGCGGGATGATGCGGGCGATGGCCGCCGCGGTGAAGGCGGTCAGGGTCGCGGCGCCGTCGGCCGGCAGGACATCGCCGAGCTTTAGTGCGGCAAAATCGTTGCGGTCGAGCGATTTCGGCGGCGGGCTTACGAAGAACGGCAGCTCCAGCGCCCGCGCGATCCAGGCTTCGTCCGCCTTGCCGAGGGCTGCGAGCTTTCCGTCCGCGTCGAACGCCTGGTTCATGGTGCGGTACATGAAATCGTCGAGCAGCGCGTTGCCGGGTCCGGTGTCGCAGGCAATCAGCGTGTCGTTGCCGTCGATATAGGTGATGTTGGAGACGCCGCCGATATTGACCACGATGATCGGCCCTTCGCGCTCCAGCGAATGGGCGAGCGCGCGGTGATAAACCGGCACAAATGGCGCGCCCTGCCCGCCGGCCTCGACGTCGGCGGCGCGAAAATCATGCATCACGGGGATATGGATCGCCCTGGCCAGCGCCGGCGCGTCGCCGATCTGCACCGTCAGCCGCTTCTCGGGGCGGTGCAGCACGGTCTGGCCGTGGAAGCCGACGATGTCGATGTCTTCCGGCTTCATCCGGTTCTGGGCGACGAAGGCGGCCACCGCCTCGGCATGCGCGAGCGTCACTGCGCGTTCGGCCTCGGCCAGAACTCCCGGCCTAGCATCGCGTTGCGCCAGGTGCACGGCCTCGCTCAGCGCCTGACGCAGCAGGTTGCGCTCCGCCGGGCTATACGGCCGGTAGCCGGACGGCCCGAATGCCTTCACCTGCTTTCCGTCGGTTTCGATCAGCGCAACATCCACCCCGTCCAGCGAGGTGCCGCTCATCAAACCGAGTGCCGTCAACATCATGGATCAGCGTCCTCAAGAGACCCTTCCGGCATGCCGATCTTGTGCCAGAGGGACACATCTTATAATGCCACAGGCCAAAGTAGCGGGCAGCAACCGAGTTCCCACGGATGACCCTTAAATTGCTCCCAAAACAGTAAACCAAGAATTGTCAGGCGCGCCGACAAATGACTGCATTCAAATCGGATTTCCTCAATACGCTGCAGGAACGTGGATTCATCCACCAATGCTCCGATTTCGAGGGGCTGGACGCCCTCGCCGCCAAGGGCGAGGCGACGGCTTATGTCGGTTACGATTGCACCGCCCGCTCGCTGCACATCGGCAACTACCTGACCATGATGATGCTGCACTGGCTGCAGCAGTCCGGCAACAAGCCGATCACGCTGATGGGCGGCGGCACAACCATGGTCGGCGATCCCTCCGGAAAGGACGAGACGCGCGCGATCCGCACCGTCGCCGAGATCGAGGCCAACAAGGAATCGATCCGCGGCGTGTTCGCAAAGGTGCTGCGCTATGGCGGGGGCAAGAGCGACGCCATCATGCTCGACAATGCCGAGTGGCTGACAAAGCTCAACTACATCGAGATGCTGCGCGACGTCGGGCGGCATTTCTCGGTCAACCGCATGCTGACGATGGACTCCGTGCGCCTGCGCCTCGAGCGCGAGCAGGAGATGAGCTTCATCGAGTTCAACTACATGATCTGCCAGGCCTACGACTTCGTCGAGCTCGCCAGGCGGACCGGCTGCAACTTGCAGATGGGCGGCTCCGACCAGTGGGGCAACATCATCATGGGCGTCGATCTCGGCCGCCGCATGGGCACGCATCAGCTGTTCGCCCTGACGACGCCGCTGCTGACGACGGCGTCGGGGGCCAAGATGGGCAAGACCGCTCAGGGCGCGGTCTGGCTCAACGCCGACCAGTTCTCGCCGTATGATTTCTGGCAGTACTGGCGCAACACCGAAGACGCCGACGTCGGCAAGTTCCTCAAGCTGTTCACGACGCTGCCAATGACCGAGATCAGGAAGCTCGAGGCGCTCGGAGGCTCCGAGATCAACGAGGCCAAGAAGGTGCTCGCCACCGAGGCGACCGCGCTCCTGCATGGCCGCGACGCAGCGAACGAGGCGGCCGAGACCGCGCGCCGCACCTTCGAGGAAGGCGCGCTGGCCGAGAGCCTGCCGACCGTGGAAATTCCGCGCGGCGAGTTCGACGCCGGCCTCGGCGTGCTCAACGCCTTCGTCAAGGCGGGCCTCGTTGCCTCCAACGGCGAAGCACGGCGCCAGATCAAGGGCGGCGGCCTGCGCGTCAATGACGAGCCCGTCACCGACGAGAAGATGGCGTTGTCGGCGGCCGACCTGACGCCGGAAGGCGTGGTCAAGCTGTCGTTCGGCAAGAAGAAGCACATCCTCCTGAGGCCTGCATAGGCGTATGAGCTTTTCGCTGCTTGTCAGGGCGCGCTGAAGCGCGCTCCCTGATCGGCAATGGACCAGAACACGCTAGAGGAACAGTCCAAGCAAGCGACCAGGGAACGCGTCACGGCGACGCCGCAGGGCGTCGTGCGCACCGCGCTGGTGGTGCTCGCGCTCTGCTTCACACTCGCCGTGCTCGGCCGCGGCCTCAGCGAAAGCTTCACCGTCTTCCTGAAGCCGATCTCGGAAAACTTTGGCTGGGATCGCGCCCAAGTGGTCTCGATCTATTCGCTGACGTGGCTCGTCAGCGGACTGACGGCGCCGTTGGTCGGGCGCCTGTTCGATCATTCCGGACCGCGCATCGTCTATGCACTGGGCCTTTTGCTGCTCGGCTCGGCCTTCCTGATCGCAAGCCACGCGCAGTCACTCTGGCAGTTCCAGCTCTCGATCGGACTCTGCGTCGGCATTGGCGTCGCCTTCATCGGCAATGTGCCGAACTCGATCCTGCTGGGCCGCTGGTTCGGCCCAAAACTCCCGACCGCGATGGCGGTGGTCTACTCGGCCATGGGTGGCGGCGTGCTGGCGCTGCTGCCGGCCTCGCAGCTTTTGATCGATCATCTGGGGTGGCGCGAAACCTACCAGCTGTTCGGCTTCGCCGCGCTCGGCCTGCTGGTGCCGCTCATGCTGCTGCCATGGCGGCTGTTCGCCTCGGGCTCGCCGCAGATCGCGAAGAAGACCGATCCGGATTTCGTCGATCACGGCTGGACCCTTCCGAGCGCGATGCGCCATCACGCCTTCTGGGCGCTGTTCTCGACATTCTTCTTCACCGCGGTCGGCATGTATGCGATCGCCGCCCAGATCGTGGCCTATTTGATCGATGCCGGCTTTCCACCGCTGCAGGCCGCCACGGCCTGGGGCTTCTCCGGCATCGTGCTGGTGTTTGGCATGCTAGGCGTGTCCGCGCTCGACGGCCTGATCGGTCGCCGGCCGTCGGTGCTGCTCAGCTACGCGATCTCGATCCTCGGCATCTTCCTGCTGTGGCTGTTGCAATACTCCGCCAATTTCCTCCTGCTCACCGGATTCGTGGTCTGCTTCGGCAGCATGATGGGCTCACGTGGACCGCTGATCACGGCGACCGCGATGAAGATCTTTGGGGGCAAGCGCGTCGGCACCATCTACGGCACCATCTCGATCGGCAGCGGGCTCGGCTCGGCTTTCGGCTCCTGGAGCGGCGGCCTGATCCATGACGCGACCCATGGCTACAACGCGCTGCTCGCCTTCGCACTCGCGAGCGTGGTGCTCGGGATGATCCCGTTCCTGGTCGTGCCCGCCTTGCGGCGGTAGGTCTCCTGAAGGTAACTTGAGCGCATTCGCGTCACCGGGAAATTACGGATGGGCACGACGCGAACAGCTACGAAGATGTGGATCGCACGCGGCTGAAAGTCCTTCCTGCGGTGTTTTGTCCGACATGACAAAAATGTCAGCGCAAATTGCCCTTGGGCGGCTTGCAGGGCGGAACTGAATGCGGTCCTAGTCGCAGCATTGGATGGAGGGCACAAACCAATGAACTTTCCCTATCTCGTTCGCTTTCAACCGGTTCTCTTGAGCCTGTTTCGCTTCATCACCGGCCTGCTGCTGTTCCAGTACGGTGTCGCCAAGCTGTTCAAGTTTCCGGTGCTTCCCTACTTCGCAAACATCCCGCCGATCATCTACGCAGCCGGTACGCTTGAGCTCGTGCTTGGCGCGTTGCTGATGATCGGCCTGTTTACCCGCCTCGCGGCATTCATCCTCTCGGGTGAGATGGCCTTCGCCTATTTCATGGGGCACATGTTCAAGGGCGAAACGCCGGTGTTCCTGCCGCTGCTCAATGGTGGCACCGCGGCGATCCTGTTCTGCTTCGCCTGCCTCTACCTCTCGGCAGCCGGCGGCGGCTCGGTCAGCGCCGATGCGGCGATGGGCAAGGACTAGCGGCGCGTTCGCGCGGCGCTGAGGCGTCAGCGATTGATTCGCGAATGAAGAGATGGCATCCGTATGTTCACGGGTGCCATCTCAGCGCGAGCCCAGCACGTTCCAGACCAGGACGAGGACCGCGACCAGCAGCATCGACATGATGAGGCGGTGAACGAATCGGTTCATTGCCGCTCCCAACGGATTAGGTCGCGACTAAAGACCCACACGATTTTTCTCCGAGTTGACGCGCCATGCGCCCGAGAAGCGCATGACGACCTGCATGTTTGCGCACGCGGCTGCGCACGCAGCTTGCGCAGCAGCCGTCGCACGCGTCCATTCATGATTGGTAAGAATTTCATGCTACCGACGCGAGCAACAATAACCATTCCGTCGAGGCCGTGATGAAGCTGCTGAGTCACCTCAAGATCCGCACCAAGCTCGCCAGCATGGTCTGTCTTTCGGCACTCACGGTCACGGCCATCATCGGGGTGTCGTCCGTGCTCAGCAAGAGCCGCATGCTGGAGGATCGCGTTCAGCAGATGCGGACCGCGGTCGACATGCTCCACAACCTCGCCCAATCACTCGAAGAGGAGGTCGGCGCCGGCAAGCTGACGCAGGCCGAAGCGAAAATCCAGTTCCATCTGCGCGGCCGCCGCATGAGCTTCAATGGCGGCCAAGGCTATCCGGTGGTCTATAACGCCGATACCTCGATCCTGATCAATGGCGCGAACCAGCAGCTCGAAGGCAAGATCACGGGCGCCAAGGACTCCAACGGTGTCCTCATCGCAGATGCGATCGTAACGGCCGGCAACCAGGCTGCTCAGGGCGGCGTAACCTCATATCTCTACCCCCGCCCCGGCCAGACGGAGCCCGTCCGCAAGACCGTTTTCGCGCGCAAATTCGCGCCCTGGAACGCGACGATCAGCTACGGCCTCTATGTCGACGACATCGACGCCGACGTGCGAGCCTTGACGCTGGAGCTGGGGGCGATTGGCATCGGCTTGATGCTGCTGATGGCGACACTGTCCTGGCTGATCGCCCGCGACGTGCTCGGCGCGCTCGATCGCCAGAAGAACCGCATGCAGGCCATTTCCGAAGGCGCCATCGACACGGCGGTCGAGGAGACCGGTCGCGGCGACGAGATCGGCCGCATGGCCGAGACCCTCGAAGTGCTCAGGCAGACCGCGCTGACGGCCCGCAAGCTGGAGGCGGAGCAGGTCGCCACCAAGACCCGCAGCGAACAGGAGAAGCGCGACGCGCTGATCTCGCTTGCCGACCGGTTCGATGCCTCCGTCGGCCAGCTCGTCGGCCTGATGGCCTCGGGCTCCGGCGAGCTGGAGGTCACCGCCAAGTCGATGTCGTCGACCGCGGAAGGCACCAACCGCCGCGCCGCCGTCGTCGGCTCGGCCGCCACCGAAGCCAGCCAGCGCGTCCAGACGGTCGCGGCCGCGGCCGAGGAGCTCTCCTCCTCCATCACCGAGATCAGCCGTCAGGTCGCGCAGTCCGCCGTGGTCACCGGCCGCGCCGTGGACAGCGCCCGCCGCACCGACACCATCGTGCGCGCCCTCTCGGACGGCGCCCAGCAGATCGAGCACGTCGCCGAGCTGATTTCCAGCATCGCGGCGCAGACCAATCTGCTCGCGCTCAATGCCACCATCGAGGCCGCACGCGCCGGTGAAGCCGGCCGCGGCTTTGCTGTCGTCGCTTCGGAGGTGAAGTCGCTGGCGAGCCAGACTGCAGAAGCCACCCGCGAGATCGGCGACAAGATCGCCCAGATCCAGGGCGCGACCAAGGAAGCGGTGGACGCCATCGGCGGCATCACCGCCACCATCGAGGAGGTCAGCCGGATCGCGACCTCGATCGGCGCCGCGATCGAGGAGCAAGGCGCCGCCACGGCCGAGATCGCCCGCAGCGTCTCCCAGACGGCCGAGGCAACCCAGGAAGTCACCACCAATATCGGGGGCGTCAGTACGGCAGCGAACGAGACCGGCAATGCCGCAGGCATGGTGCTCGCAGCAGCCTCAAACCTCTCCAAGCAGGCCGAGCAGCTCTCTGGCGAAGTCGGGACTTTCCTGGCGGGCGTGCGCGCGGCGTAAGGCGGCGCGGAAACCAAGGTGTAGCCTCGCCACTAACGTCGCGCGAGGGTGCAGCCGCTCGATAGCTGGCGCGTCGATCCGGTCGAGCCATCGTTCGACTGCGACGGGAATTCCTCGAACGGCGAGTTCTGTTTGCCGGTGTTGAATTCGAAGATCTTGCGGAACAGACCGGGGGCCATCGCCGAAATCGGGTTGACGCGCATTACGGGCGCTGCCGGCGTGCCGACGACCTCGTAGGTCACGCCGATCAATCCTTCATTGTTGCCGCCGCCGAGGAAGATGCCGAACAACGGGATCTGGCCGAAGATGTTGTTGACGCCGTACATCGGGACGAAGGTGCCGCTCATACAAACCTGGTTGCCGGGAAAGTCGATTGAGCCCTCGATGGTGGCGCCGATCATCGGCCCCTTGACCACGCCGTCGCGGATCGTGAGCGCGCCGTTCTGCCGCGTGAACTCCGCGCGCATCGCCGTGAAGGCTACGCCGTTCTGGGCGCCGTTGGGAGCCCCCGCCGCGACGCGATCGAGTTGCTCCATTCCCTTGACCGAGAAGTCACGCACATTGATCAGTCCTTCCCGTGTCGTAGGCTCGGACGTCGGCGGCTCCATCGCCACCACCATCTGGCCGCCGAAGACCTTGTTGGTGGTGTCTGTGAAGCGCAGGAAGTTGCCGGCATCGCTGGTCTGGAGATAGATGACCTCGCGGTTGCCCTGGGCGCGGCCGCCGCGCAGGTCGGCTGCCACGGGCGTGTCTTTTCCGATCCTGCCGCTCAGCGTGAAGGCTTTGACCGCACCATTGCGCCGCGACATCTTGGCGTCGACGCTGCGCATCGCCTCGCCGTTGAAACCCATGACGGCGCCGAGCTTCACGTCGATGTCGAAATCGAGGTTCTTCGTCTTGCTCTTGGCATCGTCCTTGGAATTGCCTGAGATCGCCGACTTCAGGAAGCCGCGGCCGTCGAATACGTCGCCGCGCATCGTACCCTTGAGCACGCCGTCCTGGCTGCGCTCCACTTTCAGTGAGGCCTTGTCGCCGTCGGATGGCGCGTAGGTCGGGAAGTTCGCGTTCATGAGCTCGCCGTTGGCATCGACCTCGAGCGACCCCTTGATCGAGGCGCCGCCGCCTTCGATGACGATGTCCTCCAGACGCGTCGATTGCGCCGTCGGCACCACCTTGAAGCTGGCCTTGCCCGCTCTTCCCGGCAGCTTGACCCAGCCGGGCAGGATGTTGTCGAGCTTGACCGAGGTCAGGTCGGCCTCGATGCCGAGCTTCGTCGTCTGGTCGGGTCCCCCGGCGATCTTGCCCGACAGTTTGATCGGCACCGATCCGCTGACGGCGGGACCCAGATCGAATCCGAGGCGCGCGCGGCTCGCATCGTCCAGCGTGGTCTGCAGTTTGACGTCCGCATCGCCCTCGGCCGGCTTGCGGTAATCGAGCGAGGCCGCCTGCCCGTTGATCTTGACGTCGCCCTTGACCTGATAGCCCTGGTTGCTCGCGACGATCTTGAGGTTGTTGGCCTCCAGCTTTTGGTTCATCACCAGCTTGTCGGCACCAAAACCGTTGAGATCGGCCGTAACGCTGTAGGTGGTGTCGGCTTTGGTCAGCTCGCCCTTGACCGGCAGCCCAAGCTGGACGTTCGCCGAGAACGTCCCCTTGCTGGTATTGGGATCGATGACGGTCGACGACAGATCGCTCAAGCGATCGTTGGAAAGCATTTCGGCGGCCGCAGGCACCGGACCTTCGACACGAAACCTCGTCCGCGACGGCGACGGCTTGGGCGCCATATCGGGCACCTCGAAAACAAAGTCGGAAATCGTGACCTTGCGCCCCGCCGGCGTATCGGCAATGCCCTGCCCGATATTCACCGTCGCGGTGCGGCCGGTCACGCGCGCCTTCAAATCGGCATCGTGCACCACGGGCAGGCCATCGACGGGGCGAACCGTGACACCGCTCGCCACGATATTGACCGACAAGCCGTCGTCGGGAATGGGTGGGCCCTTGCGCGGAAGATTCTTCGTCGGCGAATTAACGCCGATCTCGATGCGCTGGAGCGTTCCACGCTCGATCCGCTCGATCACCCATTCGCGCAACTCGGGAACGACAAGCGTCGGCCACATCCGCTTGAGCGCGGAGGCCGACATCGGCGTTCCCGCAAAACCCAATGTCAGCCGCGGCTCGCCCGAATAGTCGATGGCACCGGTGCCGGCGACGCCGATCTCTCCGTTGGAGATATCGGCCTGGGTCAACAGCAGCCTCTTGTGGTCGGTATCGAAGCGGAAGCCGATCGCAATGCGGTTGAAGACCAGCGGCGGCTCGTTGTCGATGCCGCCGAGCAGGATCGAACCGCCGCTGAAACCGAGCTGCCAGTCATTGACGGTGCCGTTGGGCGGCTCGACATGAGCCAAAAGCGTCAGGCGGTTCGCGCCCGAGAGGACCTTGAACGGAGCAACCAGCACCCGCCGATTGGCGTCCCACTCGACATTGATCTCGGCCGAGTCGATCGCCATCGGATAATCGGGCGTATCGGTGTCGATGATGTTGCCCGCACCGACCGTGATCTTGCCGCGAAAGAAGGTCGGCACGCCGTCGCGGCCGAGCTCGCCCTTGAGCTCGCCGGTCAGCGGCAGGTCGGCGGTGTAGGTGAGATCCTTCACCCGCAGCGCCAGCAGGATGTTGGCGGTCGAAACCTTGTCGGCGCGGATATCGACCGAGCGCACGCCGTTCTCGGTGGGGCCGATCGTGGCACGCAACGACCACGGACGTGCGCCCTCTTCACCGAGGCTGAGCGCGACGCCGCCACGGCTCGGTCGGCGCAGGCTGAGCGTGATGTTCTCAAACGTCCATTTGCTGCCGCGCTGCTGGTCGTCGACGATCAGATTGCCGTTCTTCAGGCCGATCTCGTTGAGATTCTGGCCGTCGAGGCCGGTCATGCTCAGACTGTCGAGCCAGTCGAGGCCCTGAAGAATGCCAGTCGGGGACGTGGCCTGGGGCGCGGCTTGCGGTGCGTCGGAGGTCGCAGGCTCGGTGGCGAATGGCGGCGGTGGCACACCGTTGCGCGGGAAAGTCGGCGGCAGTCCCGCGTCCCTTTTGGAGGCGACGCCGGTTGCGAGCGGCTTTGCGGTGTCGCCGGCCGATACCGTGACGGTGCCGTCAGGCGCGATCCGGATTGCGAGCTCGGCATCGACAAGGTTGAGGCTTTCGGCGCGCAGATGCCCCATCAGCAGGCCCGCACCCGACAGCTTCACCTCGGCCTTCGGCGCGGTGGCGACAATGACGTGATCGTGGTCGCGCACGACGATATCACGGATGCGCACGGCGATGCGGATCCGCCCGGCCCGCTCGATCTGCGTGCCGCCGACCTCCACGGTGTTGCCGTGACCGATATTGTCCTCGATCGCGGCCGCGAGCCACGGCGTCGCAATGTCGAGATTGATGGGACCGGCGCCGAGCCGCCACCACAGCGCGCCGAAACAGCCGACGAAGATGACGACCAGGACACCGACGACCACGGTCACGCGCTTCAGCCAGCGACCGCCGCCCAACCAGCGGCGCAACGGCCCAAACCCGTCAGCGAAGCGATGGAAGCCCGAATTGGAACGCGACAACAGCCGGCGCGCCCGATGGCCCGCCGCCGCTTCCTGATCCGGATCCCAGTCGGCGTCGTCCCATTGCTGCTGCTCTGGTTGGCTGCCGCGCCGATCCAAATCCCGATTGTAATCCTGGGGCGACGTATTCCTTGCCATTGCCTCTCGATACAGGCGCCCGTCGTGGGATTGAGCGCCGCCGGGGCCGCAGCCGTCGACGGGAAGCGAAGCTTCCCGCGCCGGCATTGCCGCCATACCTCGAATATTCCTTCTGTTCGTCATGTCGCCCCGGGAGCGCGTTCAACGAGCAGTGGGGTGGTGCGTGGAATTCCTTGTAACCAGACTCCGGCGTCGTCAGACTCGCCCCGCCGAGGGCACGATTCCGGCATAGCGGAAAAGGGCTGCAATACCGCTTTGGTTGACCCGCCGAAAGCGACGAAAGGAAGGCGTATGTCCAAGAAATCCCGAAAGAAATCGTCCAAAACGCCCTCCGTCACTCCGACGGCTAAAAAGACGCCCGTGAAAGCGCGGGCTGCGACTCAAACCAAGCTCGCGAAAACACAGCGGACACCGGCGAGCAAATCAACTGGGACCATAGCAAAGACAACATCGCATAAGGCCGCATCGAAACGGTTAAATTCTTCCAAATCGGCATCCGCGCCTGAAACGGCGGCGAAGGCCGGCTTGGCTGAGGGGCAGAAGGCTCCCGCCTTCCGCCTGCCCCGCGACGGCGGCGGCGTCGTCGCGCTGTCGGATTATGCCGGCCAGAAGCTGGTCCTGTTCTTCTATCCCCGCGCCGACACGCCAGGCTGCACCAGGGAGGCCATCGATTTCACCCGGCTCACCGGCGCCTTCGCCAAGGCTGGCACCGCCGCGCTCGGCATTTCCGCCGATCCGGTCAAGGCTCAGGACAAGTTCCGGGACAAGCACGGTCTCGGCGTGCCCCTCGTCTCGGATGAGACGCACGAGATGCTGGAGGCCTACGGCGCCTGGGGCGAAAAGTCCATGTATGGCAAGAGCTTCCTGGGAATTCTTCGCACCACGATGCTGCTTGGCGCCGACGGCAAGATCGCCCGGATCTGGCGCAATGTCCGGGTCGACGGCCACGCCGACGAGGTGCTGGAAGCCGCAAGGAGCCTTTAACCAATCATTTAAATTCAAGGGGTTCCGTTTCCGGAAAATTAACCATGACCGGCCCAGATTGCCGCGGCAATTAGGCCGCACGGACTCATCCGATCGGCGCGGGAGTGCCGATGTCGAAAAGTTCTGCCCAACTCTCGCAGTACCCCCAACATCACCCGCACGACCATGGACGGGCCTTTCATCGCCGTGCCGCCGCAGTGGCAACCGCGCTTCCCCTTCCCGACACCGACGACGCCTACACCATCGTGCATCACGGCAAGCAGGTTCGCCTGGGACCTGTGGTGTTCTGGATCGTGGTCGGCACTGTCGTGTTGCTCGGGCTCTGGTCGGCCGCAACCGCGACCTATTTCGCCTTCCGCGACGACGTCCTCACCCGGCTGATCGCCCGGCAGGCCGAGATGCAATACGCCTATGAGGACCGCATCGCCGAGCTCCGCGCCAAGGTCGACCGCACCACCAGCCGGCAGCTGCTCGACCAGGAGCAGTTCGACCAGAAGCTCGACCAGATCATGAAGCGCCAGACGGCGCTGGAGTCCCGTGCCACGGCGCTCGGGTCCATGCCGGACGTGACCGGATCGATTCCACGTTCCACCCCGCAGCGTGGCGATGCCAGCCAGACGACGCAGGGCACGCCAAAGCCCTCGCCGATCAGCGACACCGTGATCTTCGTGGCGCCGCCGGATCGCGAAGCGCGGCTCGAATCGCGCGCGCCGACCCTCGCAGCTCCGCCCGTCAATCAATTCGCCAAGAACCAGGGGTTCGACAACGTCGTCGTTCGGCTCACGACCTCGCTGGACCAGGTCGAGCGTCGCCAGATGGCGGCGCTCAACGCCGTCGAGGAAGGCATGGATTCGCGCATGCGCCGGATGCGCGGCGTCGTCAGCGATCTCGGCCTGAACCTCGCAAATCTCGAAGCCGCCGTGCCGCGCACCGCGATGGGCGGGCCGTTCGTGCCTGTTAAAATCACCGCCAGTTCGGGGCCGTTCGAGAAGCAGCTCTATCGCATCAACAACACCCGAGCCGAGATGGACCGGCTCAATCGCACGCTCGCGCTCGTGCCCTATCGCAAGCCCGTCATCGGCGAGGTCGAGTTCACCTCCGGCTTCGGCGTGCGCAGCGATCCGTTCCTCGGCCGGCCTGCGATGCATACCGGGCTCGACTTCCGCGCCGCGAGCGGCGATCCCGTTCGCGTCACCGCCAACGGCAAGGTCGTCTCGGCCGGCTGGTCCGGCGGCTACGGCCGCATGATCGAGGTCGATCACGGCAATGGCCTTGCGACGCGCTATGGCCATCTCTCCGAGATCAATGTCCGGGTCGGCGAGATCGTGAGAATCGGCCAGGTCGTTGGTCTCGTCGGGTCGACCGGCCGTTCCACCGGGCCGCATCTGCACTATGAAACCCGGATCGACGGCGAAGCGGTCGATCCGCAGAAGTTCTTGCGCGCCGGCGTGCGACTCAGCGCGGGCTAGGCTCGTTGAGAGCGCGCTCGTCTCGTCCCAGGTTTACATGGCGGAACTTCGGAGTTCCCTTCGCGTTAGGTCGCAGGTCCTCAATGGCGCGATCTTCTGATGCAACAGATCCATACGAAAGCTCGTCCGGCCAAGGGCAAAGCGGACCAGCCACGTAACAACGCGGCTCAACTCTTCAGCGATATTGCTAACCGAACATCTCAAGCGGCCGGGCGAGCGCTGACATTCATGATTGCAGCCGGCATCATCCTGGTTTGGGCGGTCACCGGTCCCATCTTCCATTACTCCGACACATGGCAGTTGGTGATCAACACCGGCACCACCATCGTGACATTCCTGATGGTCTTCCTGATTCAGAATTCCCAGAATCGCGATAGCGCGGCCATTCAGGTGAAGCTCGACGAACTGATCCGGGTGAGCGCGGTGCAAAATTCCTTCGTGGGAATTGAGCATTTGACCGACGACGAGCTCGACGAGATCCGCACCAAATGTGAGCTTCGCGCCAAGGCCGAAAAGGTCGGAGACGAGACAGTCAAGAATACCGGCAAGAAGGCGAAACGCGCCGCCGATCTCGTCACCGAATAAGCGGACGGATGCCGGGAACGACGAGGTGCGCAGCTTCGTTCGCAATCGCAACGCTTCGGCAGGCTCGCCCCGTCTTCATCACACCAGGCAACTGGCCCGCCGCGGAGCCAGCCCTGACTATTGGCCGCGCTCGTGGCCGACCTCACCGGTGATGACGTCGCCGAACAACTCCCAAGCCTGGCCGTTGAAGCGCATCAGCTGCATCTGCTCGATCGGAAAATAATCGTCGGCCGAAGTGTTGACCATGATCCCGGGCAGCATCAGGTCGGTGTGAAAATCCTTCAGGCTGGTGGCCTGCTTCATCACGTTGTCACGGGTGAGATTGTCGCCGCACTGCCTCAGCACCTGCGCCATCGCCTCCGCCTGGACGTAGCCATAAAGGTTGTTGGCGTTGGTCTTGTCCCCTTCGGGATAGTACTTATCCATGAAGGTGCGCCACGCGACGACCGCCGGATCCTTGTCCCAGGTCGGGTCGGTCGGATCCTTCAAATATGCTGTCGAGATGATATCCTTGGCATAGTCGAGCCCGGCGGGCTTGAGCACCGAGGCGATCGAGGTAGCCGTATTGGCGAGGAAGAATTTTGGCTTCCAGCCGAGCTCGCCGACCTTCCGGATCGCCTGTGCCGAGCCTTTCGGCGCGGCCCATGAGAAGAAGATGTCGGCGTCGGAATCGTGAAGCGCAACGATCTGCGAGTCGATCGAGGGATCGCTGACCTCATAGGATTTGTCGGCGATGATCATATCGGCCTTGTCACCGAGTCCGTCCTTCAGGCCCTTGAACTGGTCCTTGCCAGCATCGTCGTTTTGCCAAAGAACTGCGATCTTGCTGTTGGGGAAGTTGTCGCGGATATACTTCGCGTAGATCCGCCCCTCGCTCTGGTAGTTCGGCTGGAAGCCCATGGTCCAAGGGAAATTCTTGGGGTCGCCGAATTTGGTGCCGCCGGAGGCGACGAAGAGCTGCGGCACCTTCTTGGCGTTCATGTATTTCATGATGGCGGAGTTCGAAGGCGTGCCGAGCGGCTGGAAGATCAGCAACACCTCGTCGCTCTCGACCAGCTTGCGCGCCTGCTCGATCGCCTTTGGCGGCGAATAGGCGTCGTCATAGCTGATGAAATTGATCTTGCGACCGTTGATGCCGCCCTGGTCGTTGATCATCTTGAAGAACGCGGCCTCGGTCTTGCCGATCACGCCATAGGACGACGCCGGCCCGCTATAGGGCATGATGTTGCCGAGCTTGATTTCGGTGTCGGTGGCGCCGGGATCGTATTTCTTCTGCGCCAGGGCCGGCGTCGTGACGAGCACGCCGGCAGCAAGAATGGCGAGGGCAGCAAGGTTATTGCGACGACCCAGCATCGTTCTCTCCCCTGTTTTGTAGTCTTGTTTTGCCGAGAGTGTCGCAAGCTCGCTTACGGCTGGCAAGCGCCGCGATTTTCCGTGAGATGAAACGAGCGCTCCAGAACTATGTGCCGCGCCGCAGCAGCTCCAGAACGCGCCCGTCGATCACCAGCAATGCGCTGCCGATCACGATCGCGCGCGCGATCTCTCGCATCCAGATCGGCTCGCCCAGCACAAGCCATCCCAGAAGAATGGCGGTGACGGGAATGAGCAGTGTCACCAGCATCACATTGGTCGCGCCCGACCGCCGCAGGATCTGGAAGAAGACGATATAGGCGAGCGCCGTCGACAACCCGGCAAGGCCGAGCACCGCGAGCCAAATCGTCACGCCCGGCAGCGGGAGACGCCACGGCTGCTCCGCTGCGCCGGCCACGATCGCCATCATCACCGTGGAAGCCATCAGTTGAAACGCGGCCGTCCCCAGCGGCGGGGAGTCCTTCAACAACCGGCGCGCCGCCGGCGCGGCGAAGCCATAGCTGAAGGCGCCGCCGAGGCAGAGCAGGATGCCCAGCCCCTGCCCCGCCCGTGTCTCGACACCCCATCCGTGCAGGATGATCACGCCGGCGAGGCCCAGTGCCACGCCGGCGACGCGGCGGAGCCGCAAGGCCTCTTCGCCCGCCGCGGCCATCACGATGACCGTGAACAGCGGCGTGGTGGCATTCAGGACCGACGCCAGCCCGCTCGGAATGAAGGTCTGGCCGACCACGATCAGCGAGAACGGAATGACGTTGTTGAGGAGCCCAATCGCGACGAACGGCTTCCAGCCGGCGATGCCCTTGGGAAAGCCAATACCCTGGATACGGAGCAGCGGTAGCAGAATGGCGGCGCCAAGTGCAACGCGCAAAAGCACCAGCGTGAGCGGCGGCAATTCCCGCAGCGCCGCGCCGTTGAAGAAGAACGAGCCGCCCCAGAGCGCCGAGAGCACAGCGAGCAGCGACCAGTCGCGCGCGTCGATACGGTTGTCGATCGGGGACATGGCGTCTCACAGCGATGGTCCGACCTGCTAGGACTGCGCGACCAAAATTGCCACCCGATTTCCGGGTAAAGGGCGAGATTCAGGATCGATCGCGACTTCGCGCGTCAACCGCGATATCCGCAACCACCGCCCCAACGACCAGAACACCGCCAACAAGGGCGTGGACGGCAGGTACCTCCCGAAAGGTAATCCAGATCCAGAACGGCATCAGCGGCGTTTCCAGCGTCGCAATCAGGGAAGCCTGGCTCGACGGCAGGAGGCGCGAGCCGAGCATGTAGAATGTCAGCCCCAGCGCCACCTGAAAGCAGCCGAACATCGCGAGGATCGCGAGGTTGGCGCTGTCGATATGGACGAGGTCGTGCGCAAACGGAAGGCTGACGAGGCTTCCCAGGAAATTCGACAACGCCGCCGCTGCCACCATCGATGTCTCCTGGTAGCGTCGGATCACAACCGTCATCGCCGAGATGGCGAGTACCATGAGGCAGCTCAGCGCCACGCCTCCAACATCAGCCCCGGCTTCGATGCCTCCGACCGTGATGGCGACGCCGCCAAAGGCAACGAGGCTCGCGATCAGGGTACGCCATGTTACGGCTTCGCCAAGCCACAGCCACGCCAGCGCCGCGGCCACGAAAGGCTGCGTGGAGATCAGCACAGCCACATTCATCACCTTGGTCATCTGGAGCGCGGGGATGAAGGAAACCATGCCGAGCGTGGACAATGAGGCGACGAGCAAGCCGCCGCGTCCCGGCGCCACCAATTGCCGCAGCGCGCCGCGTCCCTGCATCACGACGAGAAACACCGAGATCAGACTGCCGCCGAACACGCCGCGCCAGAACAGAATGGTCCAGGGATCGAACGGCAACAGACGTGTGAAGAACGGCGCCGTGCTCCAGGCAATCGCAGCTGATATGACGAGGGCAATGCCGAGACCGCGTTCCGAACGAGGCTGCCCCATGTCGATGCGGCCGCTAGGACGGTTTCTTCGGCCGCGACACCAGTTCGATCATCTTGCCTTCGTCGTCGTCAGGCATCGCGGCCTTCGCTTGCGCGTAGGCTTCCACCGCGGCGCGCGCGACCAGCGGCTTGTCAGCCAGCAGGCTCTCGGCGAGCTTCACCGCGTAGGCGGCATCCTTGTGCCGCAGCGCTGCCGTGAATGTCGCGCCGGAGAAATCGCGGGAGACCATGCGCTTGGAATGACGCTGCACCTGCGGGCTCGCGGCCACGCCCGCCTGAATCGACTCCAGCACGAGGTTCATGTCGAGCCCGGCCTGCTCGGCAATGGCAAGCCCCTCGGCGAGGCCGGCGATCTGGATCGCGCCCATCAGATTGTTGATCAGCTTGTAGACCGTGCCGGAGCCGACCGCGCCGAAATGGCGGATGGTCGAGCCGATCGGCGTCAGATAAGGCCGCGCGCGTTCGAGATCGGCGGCATCGGCACCAACGAGCAACGTCAGCTTTCCGCTCGCGGCCGCATCCGGCAATCCCGTCACGGGGCAATCGATATAGATCAGCCCGCGAGCGTTCATCTCGCGGCCCATCTCGCGCGCATGGTCATAGGAGACGGTGGAGCATTCGATCGCAATGGTGCCGGCCTTCGCGGTCTTGGCTGCGCCCTCGGGCCCGAGCCAGACCGCACGCGAGGCCTCATCATCGGCGACCATGGTCACGACGGCGTCGGCGTCGATCGCCGCGTCCTCAGGCGAGGTCGCCCAGAGCGCGCCGCGCGCGATCAGGTCTTCCGCTTTTGTTTTACTGCGATTCCACAGCGTCACCGTGAAGCCAGCATCGAGATAGCGGCCGGCCATGCCATGGCCCATCCGCCCAAGCCCGATGAAGGCGATCCGGGGCATCAGTCGACGTCCTCGATGTCGGCGCCGGGAGTGCCGAAGGCGCGCTGCGCCAGGGTCGCGGCCATGAAGTCGTCGAGATCGCCACCGAGCACGCCTGATGTGTCGGAGGTCTGCACACCCGTGCGCAGGTCCTTCACCATCTGGTAGGGCTGGAGCACGTAAGAGCGGATCTGGTGGCCCCAGCCGATGTCGGTTTTGGCGGCCTGGTCGGCGGCGGCCTTCTCTTCGCGCCGCTTCAGCTCGATCTGGTAAAGCCGCGCGCGCAGCATGTCCCAGGCCTGCGCCTTGTTCTTGTGCTGCGAGCGGCCGGCCTGGCAGACCACGGCGACACCGGTCGGGATATGCGTCAGCCGCACCGCGGACTCGGTCTTGTTGACGTGCTGGCCGCCGGCACCACCGGAGCGCATGGTGTCGACGCGGACGTCGGATTCCTTGATGTCGATCTTGATGGTGTCGTCGATCACCGGAAACACAGCAACGGACGAGAACGAGGTGTGCCGCCGCGCGTTGGAATCGAACGGCGAGATCCGCACCAGGCGGTGCACGCCCGCCTCGGTCTTCAGCCAGCCATAGGCATTGTGGCCGGAGACCTGGATGGTCGCGGACTTGATGCCGGCCTCTTCGCCCTCGGACTCTTCCAGCACCTCGACCTTGAAGCCGTGGGTTTCGGCCCAGCGCGAGTACATGCGAAGCAGCATCTGGGCCCAGTCCTGGCTTTCGGTGCCACCGGCGCCGGCATGCACTTCGAGATAGGAATCGAAACTATCCGCCTCGCCCGACAGCAACGCCTCGAGCTCGCGCCGGGCGACTTCCTTCTTGAGGGTCTTGAGCGCGGCTTCGGCTTCCTTGACAACGCCCTCATCGCCCTCGGCTTCGCCGAGCTCGATCATGCCGATGTCGTCTTCGAGCTCCTGCTCGACCTTGCCGATGCCGGAGAGCGCATCCTCAAGCGAGGTGCGCTCCTGCATCAATTTCTGGGCTTTCTGGGGATCGTTCCAGAGATTGGGATCTTCTGCGAGCTTGTTCAGCTCAGCGAGGCGCGCCGTCGATTTCTCGACGTCAAAGATGCCTCCTCAGCAGCCCGACAGACTGCTTGATCTCTTCTACCAACCGTTCGATTTCGGCGCGCATGTGGTTCTCTGGTCTCGCGGAATTTTTCCGCGTCTAATGACAACGGGATGTAGCGGCGGCGGCTGCAAAGCGCAACCGCCGCGGCGACGAACGTCTGTCTTGTCCTAAGCCTTAGTACAGCCCGCCGGTGCCCGGCCGCATGAAGAAACCGGAATCCGGCTGCTGCTGCTGCGACGCCGGCACGCCGCCTCGCCCATCGGCATCGGCAACGCCGATGACGGAGTAGTTATCCGGCGGCGCCGTGCCCGGCTTGAAGGCTTCGAGAATGGTTCCGCCGGTCTCGCCCGGACCGGCGCGCATGCCGGACTTGGCGACGACCCGCACCAGCTTGATGCCGGCCGGCACCTTGAACGGGACCGCGGGCTTGTCGGCGAGCGCGAGCTGGAGGAAGTCGCGTGCGATGGGAGCTGCGAGATGGCCGCCGGTCGCGGCGTTGCCCTTGCCGAGCGGACGCGGTTTGTCATAGCCCATATAGATGGCAACGGCGACGTCGGGCGAGAAGCCGACGAACCAGGCGTCCTTGGCCTCGTTGGTGGTGCCGGTCTTGCCGGCGATCGGCTTGCCGACCTGCTTGACCACGGTCGCGGTACCGGCCTGGACCACGCCTTCCATCAGCTCGGTGATCTGATAGGCGGTCATGGAATCCAGCACCTGCTCGCGGCGGTCGATCAGCTGCGGCTCGTTCTGGTTCTTCCAGCCGCCGGGCGCGTCACAGCCACGGCATTCGCGCTGGTCGTGCTTGAAGATGGTGTGGCCGTAGCGATCCTGGATGCGGTCGATCAGGGTCGGCTTCACCCGGCGGCCGCCATTGGCGAGCATCGAATAGGCCGTGACCATGCGCATCGCCGTGGTCTCGCCGGCGCCGAGCGCGTAGGACAGATAGTTCGGCAGTTCGTCATAGACACCGAAGCGGCGGGCATATTCGCCGATCAAGGGCATGCCGATGTCCTGGGCGAGGCGCACCGTCACCGTGTTGAGCGACTGCCGCAATGCGTTGCGCAGCGTCACCGGCCCCTGGAATTTGCCCGAGGAGAAGTTTTCAGGCCGCCACACGCCCGCGCCCTGGCCTTGATCGATTTCGATCGGGGCGTCGAGCACGACAGTCGAAGGCGTATAGCCGTTGTCGAGCGCAGCCGAATAGACGATCGGCTTGAACGACGAACCGGGCTGCCGATAGGCCTGCGTGGCGCGGTTGAACTGGCTCTGGTCGAACGAGAAGCCGCCGACCATCGCCAGCACGCGACCGGTCCAGGGGTCCATCACCACCATCGCGCCGGACACTTCCGGGATCTGGCGCAGCCGGTACTGCCCTTCGACAGGCTGGGCGTCCTTGTACAGCGGATCGGCGTAGATCACGTCGCCGGGCTGGAGCACCTGCGACACCGCACTCGCCGCCCTGCCCTTCGCAGCCCCCGAGGCCGCTCTTGCCCATTTGATACCGTCGAGCGTGATGAGGCCGGTCTCGCGCTGCTTGCTCACGGCGCCGCCGAGTTCGCGGCTCGGCTGGAAGCCGATGCGCGCCGACTGGTCGCTGGTCTCCAGCACCACCGCCATGCGCCACGGCGAGATATCGGACAGAGACTTGATTTCGGCGAGCTTCACGCCCCAGTCGCCCGAAATGTCGAGCTTGCTGATTGCGCCGCGATAGCCCTGCTGCTCGTCATAGTTGACGAGACCGGCGACCATGGTCTTGCGCGCCATGACCTGAATCTTGGGATCGAGCGTGGTGCGGACCGAAAGGCCGCCCTCATACAGCTTCTTCTCGCCATAGCGCTCGAAGATGTCGCGGCGCACTTCCTCGGCGAAATATTCGCCGGCGAAGGTGTGGGCGCCGTTGGAACGGCTGGTAACGGCCAGCGGCTCCTTGCGCGCCTTGTCGGCGTCGGCCTGCTTGACCCAGCCGTTCTCAACCAGACGATCGATCACGTAGTTGCGGCGCTCGATGGCGCGGTCGCGGTTGCGGACAGGATGCAGCGTCGCGGGCATCTTCGGCAGCGCCGCGAGATAGGACGCTTCCGCGACGGTCAGCTCATTCACCGACTTGTCGAAATAAACCAGCGACGCAGCCGCGATTCCGTAGGCACCTAAGCCCAGATAGATTTCATTCAGATACAGCTCGAGGATCTTGTCCTTCGAGTAGGTCTTCTCGATCCGCATCGCCAGCAAGGCTTCCTTGATCTTGCGCGCGAAGGAGACCTCGTTGGTCAGAAGGAAGTTCTTGGCGACCTGCTGGGTGATCGTGGAAGCGCCCTGCGGACGGCGGTTGGAGCCGTAGTTCTGGATGTAGACCACGCCGGCGCGCGCCATGCCGGTGTAGTCGATGCCACCATGCTCGTAGAAATTCTTGTCCTCGGCCGCGAGGAAGGCGTTGATCACGAGTTTCGGCACCGCCTGGATCGGCAGGTACAGCCGCCGCTCCTTGGCGTATTCGCCGAGCAGCGAGCCGTCGGTCGCGTGCACGCGGGTCATCACCGGCGGCTCGTAATCCTGAAGCTGAGAGTAGTCAGGCAAGTCCTTGGAGAAATGCCAGATCAGGCCTGCGACGGCACCCACCCCGACAAGGAACAACACCGTTCCCGCGGCGAACAGGAAGCCCATGAACCGCACCAGCAAGCGCATTATCTGTTTATCCGTTCAAACTCTGGATCAGCCCAAGATCAGCCCTGGCACCAGAAACAGGCACCAAACCATCGCGAATTCACCGGCTTTACTCAATACTATTAGTGCCGGACTCAAGGCGCTTGCCGAGCGGGATTCTCGCCGATTCCGGAACCCCCTGCGGCGTTTTTATAAAGCGCCCGCTGTGGCCAAACTAGGGCTTTTGCGGCGGGACGGAAAATCACTCTCAATTCAACGATCCCCGGGTCGTCAACTGGACGATCGCCCGGTCGTCAATTCGACGATCCGGCCGTGGCCATCCGTTTGGCCAAAAACCCGTCGATCGCCTGCGCCATCGAGCCCACGGCACGCGACCGCCATCCCTCGGAGACCAGATGCTCGAGGTCGCCCTTGTTGGAGACATAGCCGATCTCGACCAGGACCGACGGCACGTCGGGCGCCTTCAGCACCCGGAAGCCGGCTGACTTCAGGGGATGCTTGTGCATCCGCACCGTCGACTTCATTTCGCCCATCAACAGGCGAGCAAAACGGCTTGAAAAGGTACGGGTTTCCCGCTGGGTGAGATCGATCAGGATGTCGGCGACATCGGTCGGCTCCTCCGCGAGGTTGAAGCCGGCGATGGCGTCCGCCCGGTTTTCCGCATCCGCCAGCCGCTGCGCCTCGGCGTCGGAGGCCTTGTCGGACAACGTGTAGATGGTCGCGCCCTGCGCATCGCCCTCGGCGCGCGGCAGCGCGTCGGCATGGATCGAGACGAACAACGCCGCCTTGAGGCTGCGGGCGACTTTGACCCGGTCGTTGAGCGGGATGAAGGTGTCGTCGTCTCGGGTCATCACCACGCGATATTTGCCGGTCTTTTCCAGCCGTTCGCGCAGCGCCAGGCCAAAGGCCAGCACCAGATTCTTCTCGCTCTCGCCGCTCGACTGCGTGCCGTTGTCGATGCCGCCATGGCCGGGATCGATGACGACGACCGCGCGGCCATCGGCCTTCTGCCCGGCTTCAGGGTGGGCAGATGCGGGAACCGTCGCGGGCGGCGGATCGGCAATGGCCGGCCGCAGCTCAGGACGGTTTTCCGGAGCCAGCGACGGCACGAAGGCGGTGCGCTCGACCTCCTCCATTTCGAGCACCAGCCGCGCCGGCTGGCCGTTGGCAGCCTCCACCACGTAGGAATTGGCGATCTTGGCCGGGCCCGTCAGGTCGAACACGATTCGGGAGCCGCCGGGCATCACAAGCCCATAGCGGAAGGCCTTGACCAGTCCGCGTCCGCCGGACCCGGTCCCGGCGGGAAGTTGAAAATTGACCTGGGGAACGTCAACCACCACCCGATACGGGTCGGCCAGAGTGACTGCGCGGAAGCTAACGGTCTGATCGATGTCGAGGACAAAGCGAGTCTGCCTGCCGTCCCCGGCCAGTCGGGCGGCCCAGGCCGTTGGGAAATTCGCTGATGCAACAGGGAGTTGAGGCTGACTTTCCGCGGCCTTCAGGCGCGAGGAATCAGCACACGGCAATGCCGCCGCGCAGAGCAGCACGCATCCCAGCAGGATCCTTTGATTTGCGCGGCTCGCCACCGATTCCGTGCCTCCGAGCAGCCTCTTTAACGCAATAGAACCACAGGGTTAAACGATCCTTAATGACGGACACGCGAAACTCGCTGACTGTGACCGCCGTGCGACGCTCCTTGCACGGATGGCCCAATCCACGTATGTACGGAATGCTGACGGCCGATATTTCCGGTTGTGTCGCATTCAGCCTCCCGGTGCAGCGCCGGAACTCTCAAGGTTTGGGAATTCCAGCGTTTTTCCGTTCCCCTCTAAGTCCAGCGCGGTGCGCGGCAGCAAGGTGGAGCGGGGCAAGCCCCGGCGGCGGAACGGTCCTCGGTTACCAACACGTTTCCGGGACGGTTCTGACAGCGGCGCAACCCGTTACCCGGTCCCTTAATCCCAAGGGAGCGGTTCGTAATACCCCAAGGCGAGCGCGCTCGCGCCATGCCTGGCCAACAGCAACTGATTGAGGGGCGGCCCCGCCGCCCAATGTTTCATACGGGCCGACGCTTGATGCGCCAGACTGTGCCGACCAATTCTGAAGGACCATTCGCGACGCTGCGGAGTGACAATTCCGCGCGCCGCTTCGGTCCTCCGGCTTTCGGTTCGGCAAGGCGCGAGAGACGGTGTTTCGGCCTTCCCCTCACCCCCGAATCAGGTGGACCGTCGCGTCACCCGGCAGCGCTGATGGCGCCCACGGTGAATCGCGCCCGCCGCCGCCAAGAGTTAAGACATGCCCAACAAGATGTTGATCGATGCCACCCACCCGGAAGAGACCCGGGTCGTCGTGGTCCGCGGCAATCGCGTCGAAGAGTTTGATTTCGAGACCGCGCAACGCAAGCAACTGCGCGGGAATATCTACCTCGCCAAGGTCACAAGGGTCGAACCCTCGCTCCAGGCCGCTTTCGTCGAATATGGCGGCAACCGCCACGGCTTCCTCGCCTTCAGCGAAATCCATCCCGACTACTACCAGATCCCGGTTGCCGACCGGCAGGCGCTGATCGAAGCCGAGGAGCAGGCCCATCGCGAGGCCGAGGAAGAGAGCGAGAACCGCTCCCAGGGCCGCCGCCGCTCCCGCCACCGCAATTCCCGCCGCCGTAGCCATGGCGAGCGCGTCCGCAGCGAGGTCGTCGAAGGCGATCCCGCGGCCCGGCAGGTCCAGGGCGAGGCCCTGCCTGAGGGCGCTTCGCACGAGGGCGAGCACCTGCACGCCGACGCAGAGCATCACGGCGAGCACGAAGGCCACGATCATCACGGCCACGAAGCACATGACCACGAGGGGCATGACCACGACGACCATCATCATGCCCATGGTGACGATCATCACGTGCACGAACATCACGACCACGATCATGATGGCGAGCACGATCATCACGACCATGATCATGCCGACGAGACACCGGCGCCTGTCGCAGCGATCGGCGCCGAGCCTGCGGTCGCCACCGAGGCCGTTGCCGAGCCGCAGGAGTTTGCCTCCGACGCACACGCCGACGATCTTGCCGAGGCCGTGACATCGGCTGCTGAGCCTGCCGACGCCGTGTACGCCGCGGGCGAGAGTGCGCAGGCTCCGCATCACGACTCCGAAGCGACGGCCGAGGATGACGACGAAGACGAGGACGACGAGGAAGCCGAAGAGGACGTCGTTGAATCCGTCGGCGGCGACGATGTGCTGGAGGAAGTGCCGGAGCGCACCTTCCGTCCCCGCCGCCAGTACAAGATCCAGGAAGTCATCAAGCGTCGCCAGGTGATGCTGGTGCAGGTCGTCAAGGAAGAGCGCGGCAACAAGGGCGCGGCGCTGACGACCTACCTCTCACTCGCCGGCCGTTATGCCGTCTTGATGCCGAACACCGCGCGCGGCGGCGGCATCAGCCGCAAGATCACGAGCGCGCAGGACCGTTCGCGCCTGAAGGAAGTGGTGCAGGATCTCGACGTGCCCGAGGGCATGGGGATCATTCTGCGCACGGCGGGTGCCGCCCGCACCAAGCCCGAGATCAAGCGCGATTTCGAGTACCTGATCCGCATGTGGGAGACGGTGCGCGACATGACGCTGAAGTCGCAGGCCCCGACCCTCGTCTACGAGGAAGGCTCGCTGATCAAGCGCTCGCTGCGCGACCTCTACAATAAGGAGATCGACGAGATCCAGGTGGCGGGCGATGCCGGCTATCGCGAAGCGCGCGACTTCATGAAGATGTTGATGCCCGCCAATGTGAGCGCGGTGAGGCAGTATCGCGACGGCCAGCCGCTGTTCTCGCGGATGGGCGTCGAAAGCCAGCTGGATGCGATGTTCTCGCCGACCGTACAGTTGCGCTCCGGCGGCTACATCGTGATCAACCAGACCGAAGCGCTGGTCTCGATCGACGTCAACTCCGGCCGTTCGACGCGCGAGCATCATATCGAAGATACCGCGCTCAAGACCAATCTCGAGGCCTCCGAGGAGGTTGCGCGTCAGCTTCGGTTGCGCGACCTCGCCGGCCTGATCGTCATCGACTTCATCGACATGGACGAGAAGCGCAACAACCGCGCGGTCGAACGCAAGCTGTCCGATTGCCTCCGGCAGGACCGCGCGCGGATCCAGGTCGGACGCATCTCGCATTTCGGCCTGCTCGAGATGTCACGCCAGCGCATCCGCGCTAGCGTGCTGGAATCCTCAACCGATCCCTGCACGCATTGCGGCGGCACCGGCCATGTCCGCTCGGTGTCCTCGGTTGCGCTCCAATTGCTGCGCGGCCTCGAAGAGATCCTGATGAAGGGCGCAACCCACAACCTCGTGGTCCGCACCCGCACCGACGTCGCGCTCTATGTGCTGAACCACAAGCGCGGCCATCTGCGCGACCTTGAGAACGGCTTCAAGGTCACGTTGTCGGTCATCGCCGACCCGAGCGTCAGCGGACCGCAGGCCTATGTCATCGACCGCGGCGAGCAGGTGCATACGCTGGAAGCCGCCAAGGCTCTGCTGGCGGCCCAGGCGGCCGCAAGCCCGCCGCCCCTGGTCGAAGAGGCCTATGACGACGAGGAGTTCGATCCGGAGAGCGAATCCGAGGTCGAGACCGAGGAGACCGAAGGTCTCATCGAGGAGCAGACCGCAGGCGACGCCGCTACCGAGCAGGACAGCCAGCGCCGCAAGCGTCGCCGTCGCCGCCGCGGTCGCGGTGGTCCGCGGGACGAGGAGACGCGCGAGGATGGCGCGCCCGCTATTGCCGAGACGGCCATGGCGGCCGGCGAAGGCGAAGAGGATGCCGAGGCCGAACCGGAAGGCGAGGAAGGCGAGGAACAGGCAGCCCGTGGCGAGCAGCAGGGCAGCGCCGATCGCCGTCGCCGGCGTGGTCGCCGTGGTGGCCGCCGCCGTCGCGGTCCTGGCGAGGAAGGTCTCGCCGGCTCCATCAGCGACGAGCTTAGTGCCAATGCGCCGTCGGAAGCCACCAACGCAGTCGCCGATTTCGACGGTTTTGGCGGCGAGGCAGCGCCCTCGATCGCGCAGGCCGAGCACACGTCAGAACCTCAGGTCACCCAGCCTGAGCCGCGGGCCGAAGCACGGATTGAAGCAACGGCCCAGCCTGAGCCGGCTCCTTCGGCCGCGGACGAGGAGCACGCGGACGACAAGGCTGCACGACGCCGTTCGACGGTTCGGGAAAAGGTGAGCTTCCTGTCGAGCAGCCAGAGTGAACCGGCACCGGTTGCACAGGCGGCCGAGCCGGTTGCCCCGCCCACACCCGCTCCGGAGCCCGCGCCCGCAGCGGCAAGCGAAACCTCGCCCGCACCGCGTCGTGCCGGCTGGTGGTCCCGCCGCTTCGGCGGCGGCGAATAGAGCAACAAGATAGTTGAAACCGCCCGGCCAAACCGGGCGGTTTTGATTTGGCGAGGTCAGTTCAATGCAAAGCGCGATCGTCCTCGGCGGCGGCATGATCGGCGTCAGCGCGGCGCTGCACCTGCAGCAGCGTGGCTGGTCCGTCACGCTGATCGACCGCAGAGAGCCGGGCCGAGAGACCAGCTACGGCAATGCCGGCATGATCCAGGCGGAAGCGGTGCGCCCCTACCCGATGCCGCGCGACCTCGCCACGCTCCTGAAGATCGCGACCGGCCGCACCAACGACGTGCGTTACAGCCTGTCTTCGCTTCATCTCCATATCGAGCCCCTGCTTCGCTATTGGTGGCATTCGGCGCCGAAGCGGCATCGTGAGGCGATCGACGCCTGGGCGCGGCTGATCGCCTACGCGACGGCGGAGCACGACATCCTCATTCGCGAAGCCCACGCCGACAATCTGATCCGCCGCGCGGGATACCGGCACCTGCATCGCGACGCAGCTTCGTTCGATCTCGCCGTCAAGGCGGCGGAAGAAGACCAGCGCGAATTCGGCGTGAGGTTTCGTGCGCTCTCGGGCGCCGAGCTCGCCAAGGCCGAACCTGTCCTGCGCGACGACCTGCCCGGCGCGATCCATTGGCTCGACACCTGGACCGTGTCCGATCCCGGCGCGCTGGTCACGGCCTATGCCGATCTGTTCGAGCGCCTCGGCGGCACCATCGTGCTCGGTGATGCCCAAAGCCTTCATCAGACCGCCACCGGCTGGTCGGTCAAGACAGACCATGGGCGCGTCGACGCCGCCCACGCCGTCGTGACGCTCGGGCCGTGGTCGCCCGATCTCCTGCTCAAATTCGGCTATCGCATCCCGCTGGTGCGCAAGCGCGGCTACCACATGCATTACAGCGGCGGCGCCTCGCTCGATCTGCCGCTGGTCGACAAGGCCGGTGGCTACGCCATGGGTCCGATGGCGAAGGGTATCCGCATCACCACCGGCGCGGAGCTGACCGGCCTGGACGCGCTCGCAACGCCCGTGCAGCTCGCCAGCGCGGAAGCTTCCGCGCGCGAGCTGATCGACCTCGGCAAGCGGGTCGAGCCCGACCCATGGTTCGGCACCCGCCCCTGCACGCCCGACATGCTGCCGGTGCTCGGCCCTGCCCCACGCCATGCCGGCCTCTGGATGAACTTCGGCCACGGCCACCAGGGCTTTACGCTTGGACCCGCGACCGGCCGCCTGCTCGCGGAGATGATGAGCGGCAAAACGCCCGCGATCGATCCCACGCCGTACCGGCCGGAGCGGTTCTAAGCCCTCGCAGCGAAAGAAAAAGGGCTGATCGAGGATCTCGACCAGCCCTATTATTTCAACATCTGACGGCGCTCGGCACCGTCACATGCAGATCAATCCGTCGTGACCGCCGTTTCCATGTCGGTCGGATCGATCTGCCGGGCGAGGTTGGCGTTGAGCTTGTCGCGATCGAGCTCGCCCTCCCACCAGGCGACGATCACGCAGGCAACGCCATTGCCGCACAGATTGGTCAGCGCGCGGCACTCGCTCATGAACTTGTCGATGCCGAGCACGATCGCCATGCCCGGCACGAGGCGCGGATCGACCACGGCGAGCGTCGCCGCCAGCGTGATGAAGCCCGCGCCCGTGATGCCGGAGGCGCCCTTCGAGGTCAGCATCGCCACCACCAGGATGGTGAGCTGCTGGCCGAAGGTGAGATCGAAGCCCAGCGCCTGCGCGATGAACAGCGTCGCCAGCGTCATGTAGATGTTGGTGCCGTCAAGATTGAACGAATAGCCCGTGGGCACCACGAGGCCGACCACCGACTTGGAGCAGCCGAGGCGCTCGAGCTTTTCCATCAAGGACGGCAACGCGCTTTCCGAGGACGAGGTGCCGAGCACAATCAGCAGCTCGTCCTTGATGTAGGCGAGGAACTTAAAGATGGAGAAGCCGGCGAAGCGCGCGATGATTCCGAGCACGACGAATACGAACAGCGCCGCGGTCAGGTAGAACGTCGCGATCAGGCCGACCAGGTTGAGGATCGCCCCGGTGCCGAACTTGCCGATGGTGTAGGCCATCGCGCCGAAGGCACCGATCGGGGCTGCGCGCATCACGATGGAGATGACGCCGAACACCGCATGCGCGGCGTCGTCGATGAACGAGCGGATGGTGTGGCCGCGTTCACCGAGCCCCATGATGGCGAAGCCGAACAGCACCGAAAACAGCAGCACCTGCAGGATCTCGCCTTGCGCGAAGGCGCCGACGACGGTGTCCGGAATTATGTGCAGCACGAAGTCGACCGACTTCTGGCCTTCGGCCTGCTTGGCGTAGTTGGCGACGGCCTGCGCATTGGCGGCGGCACCGCCGAAGCCCGCACCCGGCTTCACCAGATTGCCGATGACTAGGCCGATCACCAGTGCGAAGGTCGAGACGATCTCGAAATAGACCAGCGCCTTGACGCCGATGCGGCCGACCTTCTTGGCGTCCTGGATATGGGCGATGCCCGAGACAACGGTGCAGAAGATGATCGGCGCGATCACCATCTTGATCAGCTTGATGAAGCCGTCGCCGAGTGCCTTGATCCACTCATTGGTGGCGACCGACGGCCAGAGCCAGCCGACGATGGCGCCGAGCACGATCGCGATCAGCACCTGGATATAAAGTACCTTGTACCACGGCTTGGCGGCGGGCGGCGCGACCGGCGCCCCCACCATCGTTGTCGTCGTCATTGTTTCACTCCCCCTCAAAACGCCAGGCCAGCCAAGATCAACTTGGCCGGCCCTGTCAATCGGAACTGCTCGATATTGCGCGCTTTACCCGCGATCGACTACCCGGCGTATCGCCGGCATCAACGTCGCGCCCAGCGCGTTCTTGACCAGCGACGCCGCAACGAACGGCATCAGGCCGACCTGCCACGCCTTTGCGGCACCCAGGCCGAGACCGAAGGCCAGCCAGCCAAAGCCCGCGGCCAGAATGAGGATGTGGCCGGCCGCCATGGCCGCAAACAGCAGCGTTACGCTGCGATCCCAGCCGCGCTCGGCGAGCCAGCCGGTGACGAAGGCGGCGCCAATGAAGCCGAACAGATAGCCCGCGGTCGGGCCCACCAGCGGTGCAATTCCACCGACAGGGCCGGCGAACACCGGCAGGCCCATTGCACCCTCGGCGAGGTAGGCGATCATGGTTGCGCTGCCAAGCCGCCAGCCATAGGCGGCGCCGATCATCAACACGACCAGCGTCTGCAATGTCATGGGCACGTAAGGCAGCGGCAGGTTCACCTTGGCTGACAGCGCCATTAAGGCGGTGCCGAGCGCAATCAGCACGACAGCGCGCAAGGCGCCGACGGTTTCACCCGCCCGGATCGGCCACATCAATGCGGCGAGAGGAGAATGCGTGGCGGTAGAGGGGACGGAACGGTCAGACAAGTTGCACTCCAGAAGGCTGGCGAAAACTGGCGGCTATTTAAGCCAGTGAGCGATCCGGTCAACTGCTTCCCGCATCTCCGCAGCCGAACGCGCATAAGAGAGCCGTATGAATGAACGACCATGGATGGGATCGAAGTCGAGGCCCGGCGTGACCGCGACATGGGCCTGTTCGAGCATCTGCTTGGCGAACTCGAAACTGTCGGAGGTGAAATCCGAGACGTCCGCATAGAGATAGAACGCGCCGTCGGCCGGCAGAAATCTGGTCAGGCCGGCCTTGGGCAATCCCTCGATCAGGATGCGCCGGTTTTCCTGATAGCCGTGCTTGATCTCCTCCATCTCGGCCGCGCCGTCGAAGGCCGCTTCGGCCGCGATCTGCGACAGCGACGGCACCGAGATCGACAGGTTCTGCTGCAGCCGCTCGATCGGCCGCACCAGAATCTCGGGCACGACCATCCAGCCGACGCGCCAGCCCGTCATGCAGAAATACTTCGAGAACGAGTTGATCACGAGCGCGTGGTCCGACAGCGCCGCAGCCGTCACGGCGGGAAACGCGTAGTCGAGCCCATGATAGATCTCGTCCGAGATGAAACGGATGCCGGCGTCTTCCGCCGCAGCGATCAGGCCGGCGAGCGCCTCGCGGGACATCATCGTCCCGGTCGGATTGGCGGGACTGCCGACCAGCACGCCCTTCAGCGGCGCCTTGCGATGGGCGGCCAGCAGCGCCTCGCCCGTCAGCGCATGGCGGGTCTCGTTCGTGGTCTCGATCAGCACCGGCTCGCAGCCGAGCGCGGTAAGGATATGACGGTACGGCGGATAACCCGGCACCGTCACGGCAACGCGGTCGCCCGGCTCAAACATCGCCAGGAAAGCCAGAATGAACCCGCCGGAGGAGCCGGTGGTCACTACGACCCGCTCGGGGCTGACGTCACAGCCATAGGCATCGCGATAATGCCGCGCGATGCGCTCGCGCAAGGAGGGGATGCCGAGCGCTGAGGTATAGTCGATCCGCCCGGCCTCGAGCGCCACATGGGCGGCTGCAATCGCGGTCTTAGGCGCGCCGGCGGCGGGCTGGCCAACCTCCATGTGGATGACATGGCCCCCGGCCGCCTCGATTCGGGCCGCCGCGGCCATCACGTCCATCACCATGAACGGGGGAACATCGCTGCGGCGGGAGGCCGCGAGCCACTGCCCCAACCGGTTCCTCAAGGTCGCATCGTGCATCGATTTCTGCTATTCGCTGGCGGGGCCGATCCGTCCGACCCGGGAAAAACGGGGTGCTTGCGCCCCAGACTGGCCGCATTGTACGGCTCATAAGGGGAACGGCTCAAAAGGGCATATCGCGTATCCGGTCCGCCGCCAATCGCCAAAACCAATCACGAAACTGCTCGACCAAGACTGCTCGACCAAGAATGCTTGACCAGCCTGCTGATAAGACCGTTTGACCCAGACCGCTTGATGTTGTTCCAGATCGCATTGCGCAAGAAGGCCACCGCCCTCATCTCCCTCCTCGCGGCGGCTGCGATCGCGCTGACGCCGTTCTCGGCCGCGCATGCGCAGGCCAAGGGGCCGCCGGTCCTGCGCGACACCGAAACCGAGCAGCTGCTGCGCGAATACACCCGCCCGATCCTGCGGGTCGCCGGCCTGGAGAAGCAGAACATCCAGATGGTGATCGTCAACGAGGGCTCGTTCAACGCGTTCGTCGCCGATGGCCGCCGCATCTTCGTCAATTACGGCGCGATCCTCCAGTCGGAAACGCCAAACCAGATCATCGGCGTGCTCGCGCACGAGACCGGGCATCTGGCCGGCGGCCATTTGTCCAAGCTGCGCGAGCAGCTCGCCAACGCCCAGACCCAGATGATCATCGCCATGCTGCTCGGTGCTGGCGCGATGGCGGTCGGCAGCACCCGCGGCAGCGGCAGCGCCGGCAACAATGGCCTTGCCAATGCAGGAGCCGCCGCCCTTGCCGGCCCGCAGGAGATGATCCGCCGGACCTTGCTGTCCTATCAGCGCCAGCAGGAGGAGAACGCCGACCGCGCCGGCGTGAAATTCCTGACTGCGACCCAGCAGTCGCCGAAGGGCATGTACGAGACCTTCAAGCGCTTCACCAGCGAGAGCCTGTTCGCGGCTCGCGGCGCCGATCCCTATCTCCAGTCGCACCCGATGCCCGCCGAGCGCGTCGCTTCACTGCAGGAGTTCGCCAGCGCCAGCCCTTATTGGGACAAAAAGGACGATCCCGCGCTCCAGCTGCGCCACGACATGGTGCGCGCCAAGATCTCCGCCTTCATGGAGCGGCCGGAAACGGTGTACCGCCGCTATCCCCTGACCAACGACAGCATGCCGGCGCGCTATGCCCGCGCCATCAGCACCTATCTGCACGGGGATTTGCGCAGCGCGCTCACCCAGATCGACGCGCTGATCCAGGTCCAGCCCAACAACGCGTATTTTTACGAGGTGCGCGGCCAGGCGCTGCTGGAGGGCGGCAAGCCGGCGGAGGCGATCCCGGCCCTGCGCAAGGCTGTCGCACTTTCGAACAACGCGCCCCTCATCGAGATGTTACTTGGGCAGGCTCTGGTTGGGTCCGATAATAAGGCCTACACCGATGACGCCGTTCGGATTCTCCGGGCCGCGGTCGCACGGGAACCGGAGGCCGTGCTCGGCTACATGCAGCTCGCGATGGCGTATGGCCGGAAAGGCGACTATGCCGAGGCGGATCTGGCGTCGGCGCAGGCCGCCTATCTGCGCGGCGACAACAAGACCGCCCGCGAGCTTGCGACGCGCGCGAAAACCCGTTTCGCCGTCGGCACGCCCGGATGGGTCAAGGCCGACGACATCGTGGCGTCGAAACCGCCGCGCAACTGACAAGACCAAGACGATCTTACAAGACGACGCCTTACGCCACGACGCCTTACGAAACGACGTCACGACACCGAGCTTAAGTCCGCCGGGACGTTTTCCGAAACCTGCTTTGGATAAGAGGATTTGCCTATGCCTTCGCTGCGCCTGCTTGCTCCCGCGCTGTTTGCGCTCGCCATGTTCGGCGCAGCCGCGCCCGCGTCGGCCGACAGCTTCTCCGATGCCCAGCGCACGGACATCGAGGCGATCATCAAGAACTATCTCGTCACCCATCCCGAGGTGCTCGAGGAAGCGATGACCGAACTCACCAAGCGCCAGGCCGCGGCGGAGACGCAGAAACACGAGGCCAGCGTCGCTCAGAATTCCGATGCGATCTTCAACTCTCCGCGCCAGGTCGTGCTCGGCAACAAGGACGGCGACGTCACCTTCGTCGAGTTCTTCGACTACAATTGCGGCTACTGCAAGCGCGCGATGGACGACATGCTCACCCTCATGAAGGCCGATCCGAAGCTGAAGGTGGTGCTGAAGGAGTTTCCGGTACTGAGCCAGGGCTCGGTCGAAGCGGCCCAGGTCGCCGTCGCGGTGCGCATGCAGGATCCCTCCGGCAAGAAGTACCTCGACTTCCACCAGAAGCTGCTCGGCGGTCGTGGCGCGGCCGACAAGGCGCGCGCACTTCAGGCGGCCAAGGAAGCTGGCCTCGACACCGCTCGAATCGAGAAGGACATCGGCAGCGCCGAGGTGCGCAGCACCATTGAGGAGAACTTCAAGCTCGCCGAAGCAATGGGCATGAACGGCACGCCGAGCTACGTGATCGGCAAGCAGATCGTTGTCGGCGCCGTCGGTGTCGATAGCCTGAAGGAAAAGATCGCTGTGGCCCGCTGCGGCAAGGCGACCTGTTAAAAAGGCGACCTGCTAACAAGGCGACTTGCTGATCAGCGATCTGCTCTACAACTCACGCACGCAAAAGGCCGGCTGAAAAGCCGGCCTTTTCATTGCGCCGAAATCTGGCGCGCGCATTCATCTGGCATTCAACAAACAAAAGCCTCGGAACCACCGAAGTTCCGGAACAACTCAAATCTCCTTTCGTTGTCGGCGCGGGCAATGACGCAAATGAACACGTGAGGAGAATTCCATGTCTAACCGCTTTATGATCTCGGTTGCCACACTCGCGCTCGTCGCGGGCACCGGTCTGGCGAACGCACAGGGCACCATGAACCGCGACAGCGGTGGCGGCGCCGGTGGTGCGCAGACGCAGCATTCGCAGCCCTCCGGCGGCGCCGCCGAACGCGGCGGCTCGATGGGTAAGGAATCCGCCCATGAGAAGGGCACCGTCGGCCAGGCCGGCGGCTCCAGCAGCATGAAGTCCGGCACGTCCGCCGAGGACAAATCCTCCGGCGCAACAAAGGACGAGCACTCGGGCCGCGAGATGAACAAGAACGCGGCTGAGGACAAGTCCGGCGCCACCAAGGGCCAGCACACCGACGAACGCGCGCAGGGTCAGCAGGACAAGTCCAAGAGCATGAGTCAGGACACGAGCAAGTCCGGCGCCAAGGACCAGAAGGACATGAAGGCTGAGGGCGCCAAGAGCGGCACCAGCAGCACCAACAATGCCGAGAACCAGAAGGGTACCGAGACGCGCACCAACCAGAACGCTCAGGGCCAGACCGGCACCAGCACCAACCAGAACGCGCAGGGTCAGACCGGCACCAGCTCCAACCAGAACGCGCAGGGTCAGAGCAGCACCAACACGACGGTCGGTCAGGCCGGCGCGGGCGCCAAGCTCTCGACCGAGCAACGCACGCAGATCACCTCGGTGATCCGCGAGGAGCACGTGCGTCCGGTGACCAACGTGAACTTCTCGATCTCGGTCGGCACCCGCATTCCGCGCGAGGGTATTGAGCTGCACACCCTGCCGTCCCGCGTCGTGACGATCTATCCGGAATGGCGGACCTATCGCTACGTCCTGGTCAAGGATGAGATCGTGATCGTGAATCCGGACACCTATGAGATCGTGGCTGTCCTGAACACGTAAGACGATACCCGGCAACCATCGGGGGCGGGCAGCAATGCCCGCCCCTTTGCCGTTCGGCCGGCAGCCATGCTTCGGACTGGTTAACAAGCAATTTCCGTAGCTTCCACACAGATTTTTGCACCCCGGATGAGGTATCTGAAGCCACCTCGAAGGTCCTTCAAGGCTTCCCCTCACGCGCTTTGTTACCTATAACCCCCGCCACGCTGAAGCAGCTCTTGCGGGATTGGAATGGCCGAACCAGCAACCGACACGATCCTTGTCCTGAACGGGCCGAACCTCAACATGTTGGGGACGCGCGAGCCCGAGAAGTACGGGCATGCGTCGCTGGCCGACGTCGAGGCGCTGTGCCGGGAGACGGCGGCGACGTTCGGCCTCAAGGCCGACTGCCGGCAGTCCAACCGCGAAGGCGAGCTGATCGACTTCATCCACGAGGCACACGCCCGCAAGATGAAGGGCATCATCATCAATGCCGGCGGCTATTCGCACACGTCGATCGCGCTGCACGACGCGCTGCTCGCGGTGCAGATCCCGACGGTCGAAGTGCACGTCACCAACATCCACGCCCGCGAGAATTTCCGTCATCACTCCTACACCGCGCGCGCGGCCTTCGCCTCCCTCTGCGGTTTCGGCGTCGAGGGCTATCGCCTCGCCATCCAGGGCCTTGCCGCCAAGCTCGGCCTCAAGCCCAAAGCCTGACGCTCCCCTTCACACAGAACATTCGGATCAAACAACATGGCGCGCCAGCCAGACGACAAAGCAGCCGCAAAGTTTTCCAGCGAGGATTCTGCCCTCGTCCGCGAGCTCGCCTTGCTGCTCGATGAGACCAGCCTCACCGAAATCGAGATCGAGCGTGCCGGCCTGCGCCTGCGCGTCGCCCGCAATATCAGCGTCGCCGCGACCATGCCGATGCAGATGCCAGCTGCCCCCGCCGCGCTCCCGGCGGCCGCAGCTGCCGCCGCGCCTGCCGCTGCCGACCTGTCGAAGCATCCCGGCGCCGTGACCTCGCCGATGGTCGGCACCGCCTATTGGGCGCCGGAGCCCGGCGCCAAGCCGTTCATCGAGGTCGGCAGCAAGGTCTCGGTCGGCCAGACGCTGCTGATCATCGAAGCCATGAAGACCATGAACCAGATCCCCTCGCCGCGCGCCGGCACGGTGACGCAGATCGTGATCGAGGACGGCCAGCCGGTCGAGTACGGCGAGCCGCTCGTGATCATTGAGTGACGTTCGAGGGCGGTCTCATCGCCCTCGCCGCTTTCCGCGCGTCAGTCCAATAAGGACACCATGTTCGACAAGATCCTCATAGCCAATCGCGGCGAGATCGCCCTTCGCATCCTCAGGGCCTGCAAGGAGCTCGGGATCGCGACCGTCGCCGTGCATTCAACCGCCGACGCCGACGCCATGCATGTGCGCCTGTCGGACGAGAGCGTGTGCATCGGGCCGCCGGCCTCCAAGGACAGCTATCTCAACGTGCCCGCGCTGCTCGCGGCCTGCGAGATCACCGGGGCCGATGCCGTGCATCCCGGCTACGGCTTCCTGTCGGAGAACGCGCGCTTCGCCGAAATCCTCGCTGAGCATAATCTGCATTTCATCGGCCCGAAGGCCGAGCACATCCGCCTGATGGGCGACAAAATCGAGGCCAAGAGGACCGCCAAGAAGCTCGGCATTCCCGTGGTGCCCGGCTCCGACGGAGGGGTCGGCCCCAACGACGACGCGATGGCGATCGCCAGGAAGATCGGCTTCCCCGTGCTGGTCAAAGCCGCGGCGGGCGGCGGCGGCCGCGGCATGAAGGTGGCCGAGAGCGAGGCCGATCTTCAGGTCGCGCTGTCGACGGCCGCCAACGAGGCCAAATCCGCCTTCGGCGATGCTTCCGTCTACCTCGAGAAATATCTGCAGAAGCCGCGTCACATCGAGATCCAGATCCTCGGCGACGGCCGCGGCGGCGCGATTCATCTTGGCGAACGCGACTGCTCGCTGCAGCGACGCCACCAGAAGGTGTGGGAGGAAGGCCCCTCGCCCGTGCTGACCGCGGCTGCGCGCGCCAAGATCGGCGAGACCTGCGCCAAGGCGATGCGCGAGATGAAATATCTCGGCGTCGGCACGATCGAGTTCCTGTTCGAGGACGGCGAGTTCTACTTCATCGAGATGAACACCCGCATCCAGGTCGAGCATCCCGTCACCGAGAGCATCACCGACATCGACCTCGTGCTGGAGCAGATCCGCATCGCCGCCGGCGGCGACCTGCCGGCGAGGCAGGACGAGGTCCAGGTCATCGGCCACGCGATCGAGTGCCGCATCAACGCCGAGAATCCGCAGACCTTTCGTCCTTCGCCCGGCCGCATCACGCAATATCACCCGCCCGGGGGGCTCGGCGTGCGGATCGATTCCGCAGTCTATCAGGGCTATACGATCCCGCCTTATTACGACTCGCTGGTCGGCAAGCTGATCGTGCACGGCAAGACCCGCGGCGAGTGCCTGATGCGGCTGCGCCGGGCGCTGGACGAGATGGTGGTCGAGGGCATCGAGACGACCCTGCCGCTGTTCCGCGCTCTGGTGCGCGAAGACGACATCATCAACGGCGACTATCACATCCACTGGCTGGAACAATATCTCGCCAACAAGGCGGAACCCGCCCCGAAGTAGCCGTCCTTTCCCGTGGAACCCTTTGGCCCTAATCGCGTTTGGCACGATGGGGACAGTTCCGAGGGGGCGTTTTGAAGTCCGGCAAGCCTGATCGAGCGAGACCGTCGTGATCGCTGACGCGCAGCGGCGGCGTAGATTCTGGCAGATCCTGCTGTTCGCGGCCGGTCTCCTGGTGCTGACCGTGATCAGCGCCGGCTCCGTCTACCTCGTCAACAAGGCGAGAGACGACAGCAAATGGGTGATTCACACCATCGAGGCGGAGAACCAGATCAACGCCCTCCTGCTGGAAATCCGCCGCGCCGAGAGCACCGCCCGGGGTTACCTTCTGACACAAGGCGAGGATTTCAAGGTCGACCATGACAAGGCCGTGGCGGCCATCGTCCCGGCTCTCGACAGGCTCACGCGCCTGATCGGCGACAATCCGGAGCAACGCCAAAGCATCGAGAAGCTGAGCGCGGCGATCGAGACTAGGCTCGGCCAGTTCGTGCAGGAGATGGACTTCATCCGGCGCGGCGAGCCGGAGAAGGCCGCAGCGCTGGTCCGCGAGATCGCCTCCACGGACACCACGGCCGCGATCGCCAATGTCGCGACCGGGATGATTCAGGAGGAGGAACGGCTATTCCGGCTGCGAACGGTCAATTCGGACCGCAGCCAGACCCTGGCCGCGTCGATGACCGGCATCGGCTCCGGCCTCGTCGTGCTGCTGGCCCTGATCTCGATCTGGCTGGTGCGGCGCTCGGCCCTTGCCCGCGACGATGCCGAGGCGCGCCTGCGCGATGCCAATGTCAATCTGGAGGGCGTGGTCGACGAACGCACGGCCGATCTGCGCGAAGCCAACAACGAGATCCAGCGCTTTGCCTATATCGTCAGCCACGATCTGCGCTCGCCACTCGTTAACATCATGGGCTTCACCAGTGAGCTCGAAGAGCTCGGCGGCGACATTTTCCGCCGTATCGGCAGCCTCACCCATGTCCCGGCCGACGGGCCGCCGTTGCCGGACGGCGAGATCGCACTCGAAGGTCCGGACAAGCAGCTGTCAGACGATTTTTCCGAAGCGCTGGGCTTCATCAAGTCGTCGATCGCCAAGATGGACCGCCTGATCTCGGCGATCCTCAATCTCACCCGCGAGGGCCGGCGCGAGTTCCAGCCGGAAAAGATCGACACGCGCGAGCTGATCGAAGCCATCGTGTCGACGCTGGCGCATCAGGCCGCCGAAGCGCAGGCCGAGATCCACATCGCCCCGCTGCCGGATCTCGTCAGCGACCGCCTGGCGCTGGAGCAGATCTTCTCCAATCTGATCGACAACGCCATCAAATATCTCAAGCCCGGCGTCCCCGGCGAGATCAGAATCCGCGGGCGCACCAAGCTCGGCTACGCTATCTTCGAGATCAGCGATAACGGCCGCGGCATCGACGCCAAGGACCACCAGCGGATCTTCGACCTGTTTCGCCGCGCCGGAACCCAGGACAAGCCCGGTCAGGGCATCGGTCTTGCGCATGTGCGTGCACTTGTGCGTCGCCTCGGCGGCACCATGTCGGTATCATCGGAACTGAATACGGGCAGCACGTTCACCATCACGCTGCCCATCACCTGGAACGCCAGCAACCGGAACGCGGATCAATGACTCAACCCGTCACCATCATCATGATCGAGGACGACGAGGGCCACGCGCGGCTGATCGAGCGGAACATCCGGAGGTCCGGCGTCAACAACGAGATCATCTCCTTTGCCAACGGCACTGAGGCGATGAAGCACCTGTTCGGGCCCGACGGCAGCGGGCTCGTGCAAAAAGGCAATGCGCTCCTGATCCTGCTCGATCTCAACCTCCCCGACATGACCGGGATCGACATTTTGAAGCAGATCAAGGAGAACAAATACCTGAAGGCCTCGCCCGTGGTGGTGCTGACCACCACCGACGATTCCCAGGAAATCAAACGCTGCTACGAGCTCGGCTGCAACGTCTACATCACCAAGCCCGTGAACTACGAGAATTTCGCCAATGCCATCCGGCAGCTCGGCTTGTTCTTCTCGGTCATCCAGGTCCCGCCCGCCGCCCCATGAATCAACGTACGCCCACACTGCTCTACATCGACGATGACGGGGCGCTGGCGCGCTTGGTCGATCGCGGCCTGACACGGCGCGGCTACAAGGTCGTTCACGCCGCAAGCGGCGAGGAAGGCCTCGAGCACATCCGCCGCGCGGCCACGACCGGCGGTATCGACGTGGTGGCGCTCGACCAATACATGCCCGGCCTCGACGGACTGGAAACGCTGGAGCAGATCATGGCGATCCCGGGCGCGCCGCCGGTGGTCTTCGTCACGGCCTCGCAGGATTCCAGCATCGCGGTGACGGCGCTGAAGGCGGGCGCGGCCGATTATCTCGTCAAGGACGTCAAGGGCGACTTCATTCCCCTGCTTCACGTCGCGGCCGATGGCGCGCTGCGCCAAGCCGAATTGCAGAAGGCGCGCGAGGAAGCCGAAGCCGAGATCCATGCCTCGCGCGACCGCTACGCTGCTCTTGCAGCCGAACGCGAGCTGCTATTGCGCGAGGTCAACCACCGCGTCGGCAACTCGCTGCAGATCATCGCCTCCCTCCTGCACCTGCAGGCCAGCTCCGCCGCGCAGGACGAGGTCAAGGCTGCGTTGACCAATGCGATGGGCCGCGTGGCCGCAGTCGCGCAAGTGCACCGCCGCCTCTACACCTCGCAAGACCTGAAGAGCGTGGTCCTGAACCAGTATCTGGACTCGCTGCTCGAGGATCTGCGCCGCTCGGCCGAGGGCAACCGGATGTCGCGCCTGACGCTGAAGGCCGAACCGATCGAGATCGATCCGGACCGTGCAGTCGCCGTCGGCATCATCGTCAACGAGCTGGTGATGAACGCGGTAAAATACGCCTACCCTGACGGCGCCGGCCCGATCCATGTGGAGCTGACCTCGCAGGGCGACGATCTCCTGCTCTCGATCAGCGACGATGGCGTCGGCGACAACGTCAAGGCCGATCCGCGCTCCACCGGCATGGGCCAGCGTATCGTCGCAGCTATGGCCAGCAAGCTCGACGCTTCGGTCGAGCGCGACCCCAACCATTCAGGAACCCGCGTCATGTTGATGTTCCGCCGTGTCCCGGCTGCCGCCGGCAAGCCGGCTGCTGCCGCAGCGAACTGATCCGCACCGCCCATCGCACCCGCCTTGCGATCCTGCTATTATGGCGCGCCATGACTTCGCGCGACTCTGCCCCGTCTGAAATCACGCCAGCCGTGCTGCTGCGCGCCTATGCCTGCGGCATCTTTCCGATGGCTGAAAGCGCCGATGATCCGACCCTGTTCTGGGTCGAGCCGGAGTTGCGCGGGGTCATCCCGCTCGACGGATTTCGCGTGGCCTCGCGGCTCGCGCGCACCGTGCGTTCGGATTCATTCCGCGTCACCGTTAATACCGCCTTCAAGGCCACGATCGCCGGCTGCGCCGCACCCCAAGCCGGGCGCGAGGACACCTGGATCAACAAGCGCATCCGCGACCTCTATGGCGGGCTGTACGAGCTCGGCCATTGCCACAGCGTCGAGGCCTGGCAGGGCGAGGACCTCGTCGGCGGCCTTTACGGCGTCAGCCTGGGCCGGGCTTTTTTCGGCGAAAGCATGTTCCACACCGCACGCGATGCCTCCAAGGTCGCATTGGTGCATCTGGTCGCGCGGCTCATCCATGGCGGCTTCGAGCTGCTCGACACCCAATATGTCACCGAACACCTGAAGAGTTTTGGCGCGGCCGAGATTTCGCGGCGGCGCTACACCGCGCTGCTCGACAAGGCGCTCGCGGGCGAGCCTGGCGATTTCCTGAGGCTCTCGGCCGGCGAAGCGATCCCGGGCGCGCGCGCGCTCGAGATCATCGCTGCGCGGCAATAATCAGCAATTACCGGCCAAACCCGGGGAAACCGAACAGACCCGGCCGCTGCTCGGGTGGTGGCGGCGGTGCCGGCTGCTGCTGCTGGATCGGCGGTAACGGCTGCGGCGGACGCTGCTGCACCTGCTTGGGCGCGGCCTTCTTCTGCGCGGGCGGCGGCGGTGCCGGCTTGGTGCCGGGATCCGGTGCCGCGGTCGCAATCGTTTGCTGCGGCTCTTTGCAGTCGGTGAGCCAGATATCGTAGATCGGGTGCTCGACGCCGTGCAGGCCCGGACTTGCCGCGTACATCCAGCCCGAGAAGATGCGCTTCACCTCACCCTGCAAGGTGATCTCGTCGACCTCGACGAAGGCGTCGGTGTTGGCGGCCTCGGTCGCCGGCCGCGTGTAGCAGGCGTCGGTTTTGACGCGCAGCGCCCCGAACTGCACGGTCTCGCCGATCTCCTCGTCGAAGTTGATGATGCGCCCGGTGATCTTGTCGAGGCCGGAGAAGGTCGCTTTCTTGTTCACGATCTTCTGGGCCGGCGGCTCGGTGACGACTTCGTCGCCCGGCTGAAGGCTCGCCGGCGTCTGCGGGACAGCGCCGCCCGGTCCGCCCTTCTGCTGTGGCTGACGCTGACCGGGCGCACCCGGGGCGCCTTGCGGATTGGGCGGAGCGACCGCGACGGGCGGCGGCTGGTTTGGCGGAGCGGCGCTAGAACCGGGCGGCGGCGCCAGAGGTTGGGTCTCGACCGGCCCCGGCATCACATTGCCCTGCCGGCCTGGCGGTGGCGCCATCGGACGCGACGGCAGCACACGGCCCTGCGGCGGCAGCTCCGGCACCTCTTCGTCGTCATCGGGGATCTGCGGCTGCGGCTGGGGCTGGCCACGCGGAATGGTGCCGGGCGGCCGCAGCGGCGGCGGATCGGAGAAGATCGTGCCGATCTGCGCCTGCGCCGGCGTCGCAGCCGTCAGTGCGGTGGCGGCCAGAAGCGCCGCAAGACCTGTCAGGGTAAATGTTCGAAACATATCTCGCGCGGCTTCAACAGCGAATCGGGCTTGCTGGAGGACATTCTACAGGGGATACCGCCGCTCGCAGGCCATCCGGTTAACACGGCGAATACGGCGGGGGAAGGGCGGCATCCCTGCCCTTCCCGGCCCGGTCTGGCCAGATCGGCCCCCGGATGGAATAGTCGAGCACTCCTCCCAGGGGTCAGGCGGGCATCGCCCCGAAAACGACGTCCAACGAACAATCAGAAACCCAGAGGTCGCTTCCCATGCCCGTCGTGCTCGATCCCGATGCCGCCGCCGTCTACAAGGCCTTTCAGGAGGCCGGCCGGCCCGCCTATGAGACCCTGACCGCACCGGAAGCGCGGGCCTATTACGCGCAGGCGCGCTTTGCGACCAATCCCGAGCCACCTGACCTCGCGCGCGTCACGCCGCTGTCGATCCCGGCACCGCACGGCGCCATTCCCGCGCGCCTCTATGTTCCGAAAGAGCCGCGGCGGTATGATGGCTTGTCCCCGGCGCTGGTGTTCTTCCACGGCGGCGGCTGGGTGATCGGCGATCTCGACTCCCATGACGTCGTCTGCGGCCAGCTCGCCGACGCCGGCGCGCTGATCGTGATCTCGGTGGACTACCGCCTCGCGCCCGAGCACAAATTTCCCGCCGCCATCGATGACGCGATCGCCGCGACCAAATGGGTCGCCGCCAACGCGCGCGAACTCGGCATCGACGCCTCCCGGCTTTCGATCGGTGGCGACAGCGCCGGCGGCAATCTTGCCGCAGTCGTCGCGCTCGCCGCGCGCGACGGCGACGGTCCGGCCATCGCGGGCCAGTTGCTGATCTACCCGGCAACCGATTTCGCCATGACGCACGGCTCTCACCGCGAACCCGAGACGAGCGTGCTGCTGACGCATTCGGTGATCCGCTGGTTCCGCGACCATTATCTCAACGGCGCCGCCGATATCCACGACTGGCGCGCCTCGCCGGCACGGGCGACAAACCTGGCCGGCCTGCCGCCGGCCTATGTGCTGACCGCCGGTGCCGATCCCCTGCGCGACGAAGGCGGCGAATATGCCGAGCGGCTGAAGCGGGCCGGCGTGCCCGTGGCCTACAAGCACTATCCCGGCCAGTTCCACGGCTTCCTCACGATGGGGAAATTGCTGCGAGAGGCCAATGTCGCCGTGAGCGAGATCGGCGCGTGGCTGAAAGGATTGGCCTGAACGCCATTCCCGATGCCGCCTGTTCTTCAAAGCATATTCGCCCTCCCGCTGCGCGGTCTGACATGGCTTGGCGGCCAGGGCACCCGCGCGGTGGCCGCCGTCGTGTTCATCGCGCTCGCGGTACCGCCGCTCGGGGCGTTGTTGCGCCCCTACGTCACCGAGGCGATCTTCGTTCTGCTTTGCATCTCCTTCATGCGGGTCGATCTCGCCGCGCTCACCGGCCATCTGCGCCGGCCGGCGCTGGTCGCGACCGCGACCGTCTGGACCATGATCGGCGTGCCTGTGATCATCGGGCTGATCGTCCATGTCACCGGGCTCACGGCGCGCGCGCCCGACCTTGCCCTGGCGTTGATGCTGCAGAGCATGGCCTCGCCGATGATGGCCGCACCGGCGCTGGCGGCGCTGATGGGCCTCGACGCAACGCTGGTGCTGGTCACGCTGGTGAGCGCGACGGCGCTGGTACCGTTCACGGCATCGCTGTTCGCAAGTCTCTTCCTCGGCGACATGCTCAGTATCTCGCCGCCTGCGCTGGGGCTGAAGCTGCTCGGCATCCTCGCAGCATCGCTGCTGGCCGCGACCGTGATCCGGCAAGTCTTCGGCGCGGCCGCGATCCAGCGCCACAGGCAGCCGATCGACGGCTTCAACATCGTCATCCTGCTGGTCTTCGCGACCGCGATCATGGGCGACGTCGCGAGCGATCTCGTCGCCCGGCCGGTCTCCACCATCGGCTTCGCGGCTCTCGCCTTCGCGATCTATTTCACGCTGCTCGCCGTGACCACGCTGCTGTTCCGCCGCATCGGCTATGAGCGCGCGCTGGCGCTCGGGCTGATGGTGTCACAGCGCAATCTGGGCCTGATGCTCGCCGCGACCGCCGGCGCGCTGCCGCCCACCACCTGGCTCTATTTCGCGATGACGCAGTTTCCCATTCACCTGGCGCCCTACATGCTGATGCCGATCGCGCGGCGCTTGACGGCGCGCGCACAGGCCTCGGGCGCCGCGGCGACCGGCGGCAAGGCCGCATCGGGCTGAACCAATTCGCAAGCCTTGCCAACACGCAAGTCATGTCCGCTCTGCCATCGCGAGGCCGCTGGTGACCAGGCGAATGTCGTCACGCAGCGCGCCAATGTCCCTTGTGAATGTCGAACTTCACGGCGCCTTCGTCACGCATCTTCAACAGGAGCGATTGGCAGTCGTCCTGATTCTTGATGTTCACGCGCTTCATGACTTCGAAGGTCTTCAGAGGTTTTTCGCGAAGGGCAATCAGAATCTTTTCTCGATCGGTCATTGGGGTTCCTTGCATCGGATCGGCGACGGTACGTGTTGTACACATCGTCTACAACGGGTGCATTCGCTTGACGAGGTCCGTTCCGGGTCCAAAGGGCGAAATGCCGCGCAATATGCAAGTCTGCTCAAATATCCAAGTGTGCTCACCCGCTCAAGCGGGCTCTCCAACTCGATCAATTCTCCCTACCCGGCCCTTGCCGCGCGCCGCAGCGCTTGCGGCGGCTGGCCGAAGGCGCGAATGAAGGCGCGCCGCATGCGCTCGGGATCGCGGAAACCGGTCGTCTCCGCGACGAGTTCGATCGCCTCGCGCGAGGACTGCACGCGCTCGCGCGCGACCTCGATGCGCAAGCGCTCGATGGCCTTTGAAGGCGTCGTGCCGGTCTCGGCGGCAAAGGCGCGGGCAAAATGCCGCGCGCTCATGCCGGCGCGGTCGGCGAGATCTTCGACAGTCAAGCGAGCGTCGAGGTTCTCGCGCGCCCAGGACAGCAGCGCGCCGAAGCGGCCGTTCGGCGTCTTCAATTCCAGAAGTGACGAGAATTGCGACTGGCCGCCGCTGCGGCGATGATACAGCACGAGCTGCCGCGCCGTGTCCTGCGCGATCTGCTCACCGTGATCCTCCGTCACCATCGCGAGCGCAAGGTCGATGCCGGCCGTGATGCCGGCCGACGTCCACACATTGCCGTCGCGGGTGAAAATCTGGTCCGGCTCGAACTTCACCTTGGGATAGCGCGCGACGAAATCCCGCGTGCGTCCCCAATGCGTGGTGGCGCGGCGGCCGTCGAGCAGGCCTGCTTCGGCGAGCACATAGGCGCCCGAGCAGACGCTCGCGACCCGCACGCCGCGCCGCGCCAGCCGCTGCACGAAGGCGCGCGTGACCTCGCAGCGCGCGGCATCCGTCACGCCCGCGCCTCCCGCCACGACCAGCGTCGTGATCGCATTGGCCGACTTGAAGTCGCGCGCCATCATCTCCACGCCCGACGAGCTGCGCACCGGCCCCGCGCTCACCGCCAGCACGCGGATCCCGGTCGTCGTCTTGCCCGTGCAGCGCGCCGCGATCTCGAACACGGAGATCGGGCCGGCCGCATCGAGCAACTGGAAGTCCGGGAAGATCAGGATGCCGATCATGGTCATGTCCGAAAGCGAGGGAAATACGCCATTCTGGACGGAAAGGCATCATGAGAGGCTGCTTCCGTCAAGCTCATAATTGGAGGCTCTCATGTCGTCCCCGCTCCAGATCGGTCTCTTGGTGTTTCCGCGCGTCACCCAGCTCGATTTCACGGGCCCCTTGCAGGTGTTCTCCTCCGTGCCCGGCGCAAAACTGCATTTGATCTGGAAACGGGTCGAGCCGGTGCCGAGCGATTCCGTGCTGACGCTGACGCCGACCACGACATTCGCCGACTGCCCGCAGCTCGACGTGATCTGCGTGCCCGGCGGCGGCGGCACCAACGATCTGCTCAATGACGAGGAGGTGCTCGGTTTCCTGCGCCGGCAGGCCGAGGGTGCCAAATACGTCACCTCGGTCTGCACGGGATCGCTGGCTCTCGGCGCCGCCGGCCTCTTGAAGGGCTATCGCGCCGCCACGCATTGGAGCGCGATGGAGATGCTCGCTCAGTTCGGCGCGACGCCGACCAAGACGCGCGTCTGCGTCGACCGCAACCGCATCACCGGCGGCGGCGTCACCGCGGGAATCGATTTCGCTCTGACCCTGGTGTCGATCATGGTCGATCGCACCACCGCGGAGGCGATCCAGCTTCAGCTCGAATACAATCCGGCCCCGCCGTTCAATGCAGGCTCGCCGGATACCGCGCCGGCGGAGGTGCTGGCATTACTAAAAGAGCGCGGCGCGCAGGGTCAGGCGCGCCGGCTAGAGGCGGTGAAGCGTGCGGCCGAGCGGATGACCTAGTCTCCACTCTCGTGTCCCGGACGCGATGCATCGCGTAGCGGTGCCGCGCAGCGTCCGGGGCACGCGAAATCCAGTCGTCCCTCTATCAAAGAAAAAGGCCGCCCGGTTTCCCGAGCGGCCTTTCCTGTCTTACGGCGGCTGCACATTTCATCGGGCGATTTCGGAGCTTCCAGACCGGGGGCCTATCTCCCGATCGAGTCCTGGTCGGCGGCCGCTGCATTTCGGGACAGTCGCGAACTGTTGCCCGAACCGAACGCGATGGTCTCCCATCTCCGTAAGATGCGACCATTGAGCCGCATCGCCCGCGTGGCTGCAATGCCCGCGCAGCACTCATCCCCGCTGTTCCCGTTGTCCACAGCAAAGCGAGGCGGATGCGGGTGCATCCACCCCCACGACAAGGGTTGAGACGGGAATCGGAAGGCTAGCTCGGCGTCCAGGGCTGATAGTCGCCGGTCGCCTTCGGCCGCTTGCCGCTGGCGAGCGTCGAGCCCGCGGGACGGTAGGCGTTGGCCGTGCCGGTGAGATTGGGCTGGTGCGGCTTTTCCCATTCGCGCGGCTGGTAGTTGTCCTGCGTCGGCGGCACGTCGACGGTGTGATGCATCCAGCCGTGCCAGGACGGCGGGATACGGCTGGCCTCGGCGTAGCCGTTATAGACCACCCAGCGGCGCTCGAAGCCGAGCACCGGGTCGATCGCCCCGCCGCGGGTGCGATAATAGAGGTTGCCCTGCTCGTCCTGGCCGACCAGCTCGCCGTAGCGCTTGGTCCAGAGTTGGGTGCCAAACGTCTGGCCATTCCACCAGGTGAAAAACTTGAGGAAGAATTGTTTCATGCGGCAAGGGCCCTGCTTCGTCGGGTCCTGATGCCATCCGGACGGCGAAATGTCCAGTTCGGCGCGGGCGGCAATGCCGCGCTGCAGATGCAGTCCCCGGCACGGAACGCTGCCGCAAATCGGACGCGATCCGTTCATGCCGGATACAGCGTCGCCATGAGAACTTTTCGTCGCACGCAAACCCCCGTGATCCCAGGAACTCCGGCCCTTTCATGGGGTTTGCTTCCGGGAAAAGGAGTTTTGATCATGAAAAGTCTGAAAGTCTTGAGCACGGCTGCGGCAGTGGCATTGGTTATCCCGTTGGCGACGCCGAGCTTTGCCCAAAGTCGGGCCGCAGCGGTCGGCGGCGGCGGAGCACACTTTGGTGGCGGCGGCGGCGGAGCACACTTCGGTGGCGGCGGCGGAGCACACTTCGGTGGCGGCGGCGGCGGGGCACATTTCGGTGGCGGCGGCGCCCGCATGGGCGGCGGCAACTTCGGCGGCGCGCGGATCGGCGGCGGCGGCGGCAATTTCGCGGCCGGCGCAGCAGTACGTCCGGGCGGTGGCAGCTTCGCAGCCGGCACGGTGAGCCGACAGGCCTTCTCGCCGTCCTACAGCGGTACACGCAGCGTCGCGACTGCGGGCAACTGGCAGGGTGGTAGCGGCAATTGGAGTGGTCGTCACTGGCATCATCGTCACGGCGGCGGCTTTTGGCCCGGGTTCGCGGCCGGCGCTGCGATCGGCGGCCTCGGCTCGTACGCCTATTACGGCGGCGGGTATTACGACGACCCCTACTATTACGGCGACAGCTACTATGATGAACCGACAGTGGCCGTGGTCCCCGATGGCGGCGGCGACTCCGCGGCCTACTGCGCGCAGCGCTACAAGTCCTACGATCCCGCGTCCGGCACCTATCTGGGCTATGACGGCCAGCGTCATCCCTGCCCGTAACACGACCTGAAACACTTGAAGAAGAAGGCGTCGCAGCGATGCGGCGCCTTTTTCATTCAGGCGCCTCACCTGTTTCGCTCGCCTCGTATTCGACATCGGCAAGTGTCGCGTACAATCGCTGCGAGCGGACCTTTATTCACCGCACCGTGCATATCTACCCTTATCCAATCCCAAATTGACCCGACGCGCGATTCACCTGTATCAACTTGGCTGTGGGGACTTCGATGACTGGGAAGTGTCATGCCGCGCATTCTCGTGGTTGATGACGATCCGATGGTCGGCGCGACCATCGAGGTCCTCCTCCAACGTCAGGGCTTCGACGTCACGTTGACTGACGGCGGAGAAACGGGTTTGGCTGCGCTCGAAACACAGAATTTCGACGTGATGCTGGTTGACATCTTCATGCCGCATATGCGCGGCTTCGAGTCCATTCGCATCTTTCACGAGCGCGCGCCGGCGGTTCCGCTAATCGCGATGTCCGGCTACGCCTTCGCATCATCCGCCTCGCCCTCTCCCGACTTCCTCCGGATGGCGCTGGAGCTTGGCGCGACCCGCTGCCTGCGCAAGCCGTTCACGCCGGACACGCTGCTGACCACGATCCGGGAATGCATCTGCCGGGCGATGGCTCGCAGCCGAAGGACAAGAAAGAAGTCCCTTGATCCCAACGCAGCGCGTCATTCTCGGTGCTGGACTTGCCATCCTCCTGATCATCACCGCAGCCTCGATCGGCCTCGACGTCAAGTCGCGGTCCGATGCGGCCTGGGTCAATCACACCGTCGGGGTGCTGAAGAAGATCTCCGACCTGCGCGTGCTGATGCGCAGTGCCGAGAGCGCCGCACGTGGCTACGAGATCTATCGCAACCCGAGCTTCAGCGAAGAATTCCAGGCGGTGCACGCCCGTATCGCACCCGCACTCGCCGACCTCAAGCGCAGCGTGCGCGACACTCCCGAACATGTCGCGCTGCTCGAGGGCACCGAGCCGCTGGCGCTGCGCCGGATCGAGATCGCCGCCGAAGTGATGCGCCTGCGCGCCGGAAACGATCAGGCCGGCATTGCCGCAGTCCAGGGCAAGGGCGAGGGCCGTGGCCTCATGGACACGGTGATGGGCAATTTCGATCATTTGAGCGCAGAGGAAGAACGATTGCTCGCGGCGCGCTCCCAGGATTCGCGCCGCACCGGCATCGTGCTGCTCGGCATCGACGTCGCCGGCGCGTTGGTGATCCTGCTGCTGGTCGTGATGATGATGCGCGAGAGCCGGCGCAGTGAGGGCGCACTCAAGAGCACGCTAATGGAGACCACGGCCGCCAAGCAGCAGCTCGAGGCCGCGGTGGCCGAGCGCACCGAGCATCTGGTCACCGCGCATGACGAGCTGCGCCTCTCGGTCAACGTGCTCCAGAGCACCTTTCACAGCATGGCGGAGGCGGTGCTGGTCATCGATGCCGAGGGCAATGTCCTTCTGTCCAATCCCGCCGCCGAGCGCATGCTGCTGCACCGGACCGGCATGAACCTGCGCAATCTGCGCGCGATGTCCATCGTGCTTCACGGCGACGGCGTCACCCCGCTCAAGGCCGACGAGTTACCGTCGGCACGCGTGCTGCGTGGCGAGCCGTTCGAGAACATGGAGATGATCGTCCGCCCGCACAGCGGCAATGCTCCCCGTCATCTCATGATCAGCGGCCGGCCGATGCTGGACGGGAAAGGCAACGTCTCCGGCGCGGTGCTGGTCTATCACGACGCGACCACCTCGCGCGAGACCGAGCGGCAATTGTACCAGTCGCAGAAGCTGGATGCCATCGGCAAGCTCACCGGCGGCGTCGCGCACGACTTCAACAACATGCTGACCGTGATCTCCGGCAATACCGAGACGCTGGTGGCGAGCCTGAAGCAGCAGCCCGAGCTCCAGCGCGTGGCACGCCTGATCGACGAGGCCGCCGAGCGCTGCGCCGAGCTGATTCAGCATCTGCTCGCCTTCGCGCGCAGGCAGCCGCTGCAGCCGCGCAACGTCGAGATCAACGCCGCGGTCGCGGACATCGCGAAACTCCTGCGCCCCACCCTCGGCGAGCAGATCGAGATCGAGACCGTGCTCGAACAGGGGCAGATGACCGCGCACATCGATCCGTCCCGCCTCACCAATGCCCTGCTCAACATGGCCATCAACGCCCGCGACGCCATGCCGAACGGCGGCAAGCTGCTGCTCGAGGCCCACCGCGTCGTGCTCGACCAGGCCTATGCGCAAAGCAATCCCGACGTGCGGCCCGGCCCTTACGTGATGCTCGCCGTCAGCGACACCGGCACCGGCATGCCGGCCGAGGTGCAACAGCAGGCGTTCGAGCCGTTCTTCACCACCAAGGAGGTCGGCAAGGGAAGCGGCCTCGGCCTTTCCATGGTCTACGGCTTCGTCAAGCAATCCGGCGGCCACATCAAGATCTACAGCGAGGAAGGCCACGGCACCACGATCAAGCTCTATCTGCCGCCGGGCGAAGGCATGACCGAGCCAGTCACCTCTGCCGCACCGCCGGCCGAGGGTGGCGCCGAGACCATTTTTGTGGTCGAGGATGATCCGCTGGTGCGCAACTTCGTCACCGTGCAGCTCCAGAGCCTCGGCTACCAGACCGTCGCCGCGCCCGACGGCAAGGCCGCGCTGGAGTTGATCCGGGCCGGCCAGCCGTTCGATCTACTGTTCACCGACGTCGTCATCCCCGGCGGCATGAGCGGACGCGACCTCGCCGACAAGGTTGCGACGATCCGCCCCGGCGTGAAGGTGCTCTACACTTCCGGCTATACCGACAACGCCATCGTCCACCACGGCAAGCTCGACGACGGCGTCATGCTGCTGACAAAACCCTACCGCCGCAACCAGCTCGCCGCGATGATCCGCAAGGCGCTCGGACACATGCCCACCGGCTAGCGTTTCTGCTTGGCGATATGTCCAATGGCGTTGCAGATGATCCGCGCTGCGCAGATCGCCCCAATATTTTGCAGATCACGCTCCGGCACCAATTCGACCAGATCAAGACCGACAATTCTGGCCTTCGAGGCGACGCCCGCGATCAGGTCTATGACGTCGAAATAGGACAAGCCGCCAGGTTGCGGCAGCAGCACGCCGGGAATGACGGACGGATCCAGGCCGTCGCAGTCGATCGTGATCAGGCAATTCGCGCTGTCCTCGATTGCACTCAGGACGGCTTGAACGCCCCGGCTTTTGAGCTCTCGTGCCGTAATAATCCTGGAGCCCCAATTCCGCGCGCAACTGAGCTCCTGCAGGCCCGAGCCGCCGATACCCCGTAAACCGACCTGCACAATGCGTTCGACCCAAGGCAACTCGCTGGCGCGCCGCATCGTGCTGGAAAACGTATGTGCTGAGCCGTCGCGCTGGTCCTTCCAATCCAGATGCGCGTCGATCTGCAGGATCGTCAGCTTGCCCATGTCTTCGAACGCCTCGAAGAACGGTATGGGGACAGAATCATCTCCGCCGAGCAGCATGGGTACCGCGCCGGACTTCAGGATCTTCCTGGTGGCGGACCTGATTGCATTCCGGTTTTGCTCGGGGGCCTCGGGTGACGTGGCAAGATCGCCGCCATCGACGACCCGGATTTGCTCCGGGTCGAGCAGGATTCCGTCTTGGTCGAAATCCCACCTGGCAAGGTCGGTCTGATAAACGCGCAAAGCATTGCGAATGGCCGCTGGGCCATTCGCGGCATGGCTGGTCCTGCCCTTCAAATGCGGCGTGGCGTCGGCAGCTCCGAAGATGACGACGTCGGCTTCGCCAAGAGGCAGGGCAAGGTCGCACGCCGCGACGCCGAGGAATGTGTTGCGGTCGCTCGCCATAGCCGTCTCGCTGGAGGCACTCAGTCCGGCCGACAGAGCCAATCCGCAACGCCTCCGCGAGTTCCTGACCTGCTCTTGGCCTGCCGCCGAGCCGAGCGGTCGAAGCCGCTCTCGCGGAGGACGTGACCTCATAAACGTCGGCTTACCAAGGCAAAGCGGAAGCTCCCACCTTCGGCGTGGTCGGCGGCTTGTGACCACAGCGGACTCCAGCGCGTCGAGCTTCCCCTGAGGGAGTGGACGAGTGGGCGGGCCGCTTTCTTCTGGAACGAAATTAAATTGATTTAATCCAGTTATTGTGATTTAATTTGGGCTTATCTCTGGACGGAGAAACGCATGCCAGATCAGGACGACCGTCGCGAGTTCTTAAGAACCTGCGGAAAGTTCGCGGCGGTGACACCTCCAGCCATCACCCTACTCCTGTCGACATCCCTTACATCGGATGCGATCGCGAAGTCGGGCGCAGGCGCGGTCCACGACGACCATCACCATCACGGCAACAACGGCTGGGGCAACGGCGGCGGAGACGGCAGCCCCAACGGCAAGGACGATAGAGGCCGCTGAGACGACGACACACGGCCTCCGGAAGGAGACACAATGCAGACCAGGCGCCGCGACGTAGATTGGCATTTCGCCAGCTTCGTTGTTTCGATGATCTGGCTCGCGATTGTTGCTGCCGCTCTTCTTGCAGTGCTCTTCCGAGGGCACCCTTGAGGAGTTATGAAGTACATTTTCATCGCGGTCGGCTGCTGGCTGCTGCTGAACCTGCTCTTCGTTGTGCTAGTCACGCCGCCGCGTAGTCGCCGGCCGCGACAGCTTGCTCGCACGATTCATGCGGTCAAGAAATTCATTATGAGCAGACGGCAGCCCCCTACCTGATGAGGGCAGTGACGCGCTGCAAAAAAAACGACAGTAAGGCTGGCTGTTTATTTCCAGCGACGCCGCACCGCAGTTCGCTGTATCGTGCCGTTCCGTTTTTTCCAACAGCGGATTTGATTGCCATGCACCACATCCAGAGTACGCATATTGCCGCGATACTGAAACTGACCGCCCAGCAGCTTGAAGCACTTCGCACCCGCCCAGAGATCCAAAAGGAATATTCCGAAATCCTCGTTTTGAGAGAGAAAATAAAACTGGCGACCGATCTGAAGAAGGCTCGCCGGCAGCTCCTTACTCGGTCCCTGCCAAGCGCCTGAAGGGAGAGAACTCCACCCGTGCCTTGCGCTGTGAGGCTCGAGCAAGGAGCTGCTCGTTGGCATTCCCGCTTGTGGACCCGAAGCGGACATCTTAGCAGCGCCGCACGGCATATCTCGTCGCTGTGGCAGCGCAAAACAATACTTCCCGAATGCTGATAGCGCCTTGTCGGTTATCTCCCTCACAACCGATGTTTTGTTTTGCGAAAGCCCTCGATGTTCTTGCCAAATTCATCCGCGAGCGATTTCTTTGGCTTCCGTACGCGGCAGCGATTTCCGGGTGTAAGCGCAAGTAGTCGCGAAACAGCAGGAAATCTCTCCAGCGTGGATTGCATTGCTCCATGATGTGAAGATGGTGTGTCCAGGGTCCAGGCATCCTCTTCCGAAAAAACAGTTCACCAGGTAACCATGCTTCGTACTCGGGGATGTAGGTGTATCTGAGTTGCGCGAATGGCCTCACAAACGTGGACTTCGCGCGCAACAAGTTCGGGAGGCCGACCAAGATGTCGATAATCGGTTTGGCCGAGAGGCCGGACACAGACGTACTGCCCATGTGTTCGATCTTGAGCGCCGGACCGATCATAAATCGCAAGCGACGGCACTCCTGCTGGAAACGAACCGGCCAGTCGGGGTCATAGTCACGCACCTCGATGGCGCCCCTCCATACTTCTCCATTCTGTCCCCTCGCTGGAAGCTACCCTTCTCAAACGGCCCTGTTGGAGCAGACCACCGTTCCTGCATGTGATCGGACTCACTGCAATGCGCGGCATCTCCCGATATACGGGTCAGCTTTTGGGGCTTCAGCGACGTCGTGGGCGCACCATATTGAGGTCCATCCAGCGAGGCATGGCGGAGTAGATTTGCTCAGGTTGAGTTCTTCGCACTTTGACCCATAAGCGACATGGGTGGCTTGAAAATCCTTGCAGTGCAATAGGCCGTGCGGCATCGGATGGCTCGCGAGGACCGGGCGAAGCTGATAGATTGCCATCGTCAGGAGCTGATCGATGACATCCATTGACGAGCGTCTTCTCGAAAGCAAGATGACGCAGATCGAGCAGGCCCGCACTTGGAGCCCGCGCGTAATCTCCAAGTTCGAAACGCTGATTCGCAGTGGTGACGAGGTCAGCCTGTACCGCGCCAATCCGCTGGCGTTCGCCCGTGATCGCAGTGTGGCTGAGCCGGAGTCGATCGATCTGTTTCTCCATGCCGCTCGCGCCGGGCTGGTCGACATGCATTGGGACATTCTCTGCCCCCACTCGGGTCTGGTGCTGGAAAGCTTCGGGAGGCTCCGTGCGCTCCGGAGCCATTTCGTCTGCGGGCTTTGCGATATCGAGGGTCACACCGAACTCGACGACTTCATCGAAGTGTCCTTCTCCGTCTCGCCGCAAATTCGGCACCTCGCCTTGTATGACGTCGACAATCTCTCGATCGAAGATCTGCACTGGAAGCTCAAGTTCGCCAACAGCGGACGGCTGCCCGGCGGACAGACTCGATTTGTCGATGTCTTGCGCGGTTTCGTTCGCGGAATGACTTATCTGCCGTCCGGTCTGACAACGACGCTGCAGACCGATATTGGGCCGGGCGCGGTCTCAGGCGTCAACGTCCAGACCCAGGCGGGCTTTACGCTCCCGGTCGCGCTCGATCCCACTGCCGTGCAGATGCCGAATACTCCGACGATCGTTCGTGCCACCTATGACGGGCAGCGGTTCACGCCCGCCGTTTCGGCCGTGCCGTCGGGGCCTGTGATCTTCGAGATCAGCAACACCGGCCCTAAGCGCGGTTCGCTGCTCCTGATCAACTGGCCACCTGAAATCTTGGAAATGCCAGAGAAGCCGACCCTCGAATTCGATCCCTACGTCTCGGGCGGGATGCTGCTGACGCGTCAGACGTTCCGCAAGCTCTTCCGCTCAGAGCGCGTAGATGAGGAGGAGGGCCTCGGCGTTCGGCAGGTGACGTTCCTGTTCACGGACCTGAAGGGTTCGACCGCGCTCTACGAGCGCCTCGGGGATCTTAATGCCTATGCTCTCGTCCGCGAACATTTCGCTCTCCTCGACGCAATTGCCCATCGGCATGCCGGTGCCATCGTGAAGACCATCGGCGACGCCGTCATGGCTGCGTTTTTCCGGCCGGTGGATGCCGTGGAGGCAGCGCTGCACATTCTGCGGGACATCGGAGAGTTCAACGCCAAGCACGGCCAGCCCGCCGTCGTTCTCAAAATGGGGGCACATTGCGGTCCTTCCATCGCCGTGACCCTCAACGAGAATCTCGACTATTTCGGCCAGACCGTGAATATTGCCGCGCGGGTGCAATCATTCGCCGACGCCGGCGAAATCTGTCTCACTGAAGCACTCTACACCGCGCCCGCTGTTCGCCAGCTGCTGGCGGGCCACCATGTCGAGGAGTTCGAGGCGCCGCTGCGCGGCGTCGAAGGCGAGGCGCGAGTCTACCGGGTCACCGGCCGATTGTAGCCTAGGCTCTGCGGCAGTCCGCACTAGCGTAGTGATCGAAATGTATTTCCGACATCTGGCCGCCGCGAGGCGGCTTTTCTTGGACACGGCAAGAGCAAAGGAGTCTGTTCGTGGCCCAGAGCTGACCTGCCTGCGCAGCCGGTCGAGGACCGCTTGTGACCCAAAGCAGCCTTTAAAGCGGCTCGAAAATCATCTGCCAGCCCTTTCGGGTGTCCATGTATTCGCGAACCAGCTTGATCCGCTCGCCGGAAAGGACAAAAGCGAAGCAATAGTCATTCTCGTAGGGCTTGCCTCCAGGAAGAGTGGCTCGCATTCGCTCCTCGACGATCACAGTATCGCCATCGGCATGAATGCCCCGAAACGAGATGTCGACGTTCGAGAACAGATGATGCATTTCCGAGGCAATAAACTGTGCGATTTGGTCCGGTCCAATCATGTGGTCGGTGTGCTTGAGAGCGACCGCCGTGGCATTTCCAGCCGGTGCGATCCATTCGGCATCGGGAGTAAACAACTCCGCGATCAACTGCGCATCACGGGTTTTAAAAGTCTTCCAGGCATTGATGACGATCTCTTTAGGATTCGTGCTGTTCATTTTTGCTTCTCCAAGTGCTCAGCGAAGTTGGACCTTCTCTATAAGAAGGGCGCACCGATATCGCTGGCCGGAATCGGACCTGATCATCTCAGGGCTATTCTTCTGGCTGCGGCCTGCGGTAAAATGAGTCATGCTCAGTTTTGAGGTATGCAACACCGCGCGCTTGCAGCGCGATCCCCGCTATGACGGCCGTTTCTACACGGCAGTGAAGACCACGGGAATCTACTGCCGCCCGGTTTGCCCGGTGAAGCAGCCGTTGACCCGTAACGTGACCTACTATCAAACTGCAGCGGCCGCCGAGGCCGCGGGGTACCGACCTTGCCTGCGTTGCCGTCCGGAGACCGCGCCCTTCTGTGCTGCCTGGAATGGCACGCGTTCGACAGTCGCGCGGGCCTTGAAATTGATCGATGGTGGCGCCTTGGATGACGCTTCGGTTGCCGCACTGGCCGATCGGCTCGGGGTAAGCTCGCGCCACCTTGCGCGTCTGTTCGAACGGTACGTCGGGGCCAGCCCCCAACAGGTCGCGAAGACCAGGCGTGTACAGAGGGCGAAGCGCCTACTTGACGAGACGACTGAACCACTGGCCCAGATCGCCTACCGAGCTGGCTTTGGCAGCGTGCGCCGGTTCAACGCCGTCTTTCGCGAACTCTATGGGCGCTCGCCCTCCAGCATTCGCCACCGCCGCAGAGTATTCGCCTGAGGTCGGGCATCCCAACGTTGGTCCGCTGTTGGACCCATTGCGGACTAACTGGTCTCGCGCGGTTGTGTTGAAGCTGCTAGACACGTGAAGTGTCGCTGTTCTTACTCTTTTTTGGACTTTCACTGCTGGGCATTGCCGGATGGGGATTTCAATCCATCGTGGCAGAGCTAGATAGGTCGTGCCTCCCCCGGACGGACGCAATTTCTCGCAAGTTTCAGGTTGAGGCGTTTATCTGGGGGGACCGCGCGCCGTTGGCGCTGAGGCGTCGGTATATCGCAACACAAGCCTGCGCGGTCCCGGCGCTCCTTTGCCTGGCGGCTCTCGTGTGGCTCAACGAGCCGCGCCGCGATGTCCGCGCTTTGGGGGTGATCGCGTTCTGTTTCGTGTCGTTTGTCGTGGCCGCTTCCTTGGCCTGGAAGACTGCCCGAAGCAGCGGCTCAAAATTATCCTGACGGAGGCAACAATGCGTGGCCTGATCTACATTTGGGGCGCGGGAATACCGCTTCTGGTCGGGCTTGAGATATATCTCGCTACGAACGCTCTCCGAAACCTCGCTCCCGGGGTAGAAAGAAAAGACGTAGTATTTCTGAGAAGGTTTGCAGATGGCGGCAGCCCTCCAGGAGGTCGCTCCCCGAAGCATGGCGGACCAGATTTGCTCAGTTGAGTTCTTCGTATGCTGACCCGAAGCGGATGTTGTACTGTTTGCCAATGGCGAGGTGCTTTGGTCCCCCCATCGGACCACGTACGATGGCGCCCGACCCATGAATGATCACCGAAAGATCAAAGTCTTTTTTGAGGTGTTGGACGGCTCCTGTCGCGAGTTGGGTCTCAAGCGCTGGCCCGTATTAGCGCCGAGTTGGGACCTGAGGAAAAAGTCACGCTGACCAATGGGCTGTACTTTCGCGTCGAACGGTCTGGTTTGACCCTTGTGTCGGTCGGCGCTGGTGAGTGTCAATCGATGAAGCTTTCGGTCGATGAAGCAAAGCAGATATTCTCATCGATCGAGTCCGCGTGCACCAGTCGCGATGTTGTCAAGGTCCGGGCCGGAGAGCTATCTTGGACGACCGATGCTCGGCCGAAATCCAATCCTGAAAAGGTGGTTATCAGGTTCACGGGACCGCTGGGATTCACACGCACGGACGCCAAGCGTAAAGATGTTGCAGCAGCGGTCGTAGAGTTCGCCAACCGATTTGGGTAGAGACAATCCCCGCAAGGCAGGTCGGCTCTTGGCGCATCTGCGAGCTCGGAGACCTTCCGCTCTCCGGCCGATGTTGACGATGAACCGGAAGTCCAGGCGGCCAGCCGCTCATGAATATGCGCCCTACCGCGTCGCCAGCACCACGGCCGCCAGCGTGAACACCAGCGCCGCGATCTGCCCTGCCCCCAGCGGCTCGTGGAGCGCGATCGCGGACGCCACGACGCCGATGACAGGCACCGCCATGGTGCCGATCGCGGCGACGGAGGCCGGCAGGCGCGCAAGGGCAGCGAACCAGCTGACATAGGCGATGCAGAACTGCACCACGGTCGAATAGACCAGGAGCCACCAGCCGACCGGCGTCACCAGCTCCAGATGCGTGGTCTCGATGGCGAAGCCGATGATCGTGATCGGCAGGCAGCCGATCCCGATCTGCCAGGCCGCGGCCGTGATCGGCGGCAGTCGGATCGGGTACTTCTTCGAAAACACCGTGCCGAGAGCGAAGCCGAGCGCGCCGCACAGCGCCATGATGATGCCCGGCAGCTTGTCCGCGGTGGCGGCAAAGCCGTTGCCGCCCATGATCGAGGCAAGGCCGGCAAAGGCCATCACCAGCGCGATGGTGCGCAACAAGGTCGGCCGCTCGCCGAGCACCGGCCAGGCGATCAGCGAGGCCCAGACCGGCATGGTGTAGGCGATCAGCGCCGCTTCGCTCGCCGGCAGCCACAGCAGTGCCAGACCCATCAGCACCATCCAGCCGGTGACGTTGAGGATCGCGGCGGTCACGAGGCGCGGCCAGATCTCGCGCGGGACGCTGAGGCTGTCGGCGCGGATCAGCGCCAGCGCCGCCAGCAGCACCGCGCCGAGCACGCCCGTCGCCCCGCGCAAGGTCAGCGGCGGCAGCTCGGAGAGCAGGAATTTCGTCACCGGCCAATTGAAACCCCAGCCCACCGAGGTGATGGCGAGGAATATCAGGCCGGCCGGGGCGATGCGCGCTCGCGCATCCCGGCGGGTCGAATCAAGCATGTGGGTAGTCCGGCAAAATCGAGGGCAGCTTGGCGCGGATTCGCGCCTCCCACCACCACCCCGGCGGGCATGCCTGCCCTCACCTTCCGTAGCCCTACGTGAGTCCCCCCGAGGCAAGCCCGCGATTCAAAAATATACCTGCCCTGTGAACAGCGGGGTGAAGCCTCAGCGGCCCCCCAAGATGCAAATTTTTTCGGTTGGGAATCCCTGAGGACTCACTGATACTTGGCTCAACAACAGGCGCGGCCCTGCCCCCTGTTATCCCCCACAATCCACCATATTTAGTATTTGATTCAGGAACTCGCACTAGTTCTTGACGGGCGTAACGGAGAGTCCTAGTTTTCGATCCGTTCGGCGCGAGTGTGTTTGCGTCCCGCCGGCACTCCCCCAAAGGGTCTGCAAAACAGCACTCCGCCAAGCCAGACAAGGGCAGCGGGATACGGGCTTGTCTGCCCGGCGAGAGCGGACTTTTCGGGCGCCTGAACGGGCTGGAAACAGGCCCGGATGGCAATGGTTGAAGACGTGACGTTGTGGGGCGTTGAACGCATGTCGGGCTCATCCCTTTGGGGCGGATGGGCCTGGACGTGCCGGCGGATGATCGGTGCGCGCATCGAGCAATCGCGTCGGGAGAAAACGGGCCGGGTCTACCGGCTGAGCTGCGATGCCAAGGGCCAGGCGGCCTCGAGCACCGCGAAATGAAATGATGACCCGGCACGCCTGAACGGAGGCGGTCCGGTCAAAGATAGGACGGGGCAAGACCATGCGGATTGAGCGGCGCCACACCACTTCGGGACAGTCACCTTACGCCGGCATCGATTTCCGGCTGACCACGTCGGAGATCAGGAATCCCGACGGCTCGGTCGTGTTCAAGCTCGACAATGTCGAGGTGCCGACCGCGTGGTCGCAGGTCGCCTCCGACGTCCTCGCCCAGAAGTACTTCCGCAAGGCCGGCGTTGCCGCGCGCCTGAAGAAGGTCGAGGAAGAGTCCGTCCCCTCCTTCCTGTGGCGCTCCGTGCCCGACACCGAGGCGCTCGCCCTCCTGCCCGAGAAAGAGCGCTATGTCAGCGAGCTCTCGGCCAAGCAGGTGTTCGACCGTCTCGCCGGCTGCTGGACCTATTGGGGCTGGAAGGGCAAGTACTTCTCCTCCGACGAGGACGCCCAGACCTTCTACGACGAGCTCCGCTACATGCTGACCATGCAGATGGTCGCGCCGAACTCGCCGCAATGGTTCAACACCGGTCTGCACTGGGCCTACGGCATCGACGGTCCCGGCCAGGGCCATTATTACGTCGACCCCTTCACCGGCAAGCTGACCCGGTCGAAATCCTCCTACGAGCATCCGCAGCCGCACGCCTGCTTCATCCAGGGCGTCGGTGACGACCTCGTCAACGAGGGCGGCATCATGGACCTCTGGGTCCGCGAAGCCCGCCTGTTCAAATACGGCTCCGGCACCGGCTCCAACTTCTCGCGCCTGCGCGGCGAAGGCGAACGCCTTTCCGGCGGCGGCCGCTCGTCCGGCCTGATGAGCTTCCTCAAGATCGGCGACCGCGCCGCGGGCGCGATCAAGTCGGGCGGCACCACGCGCCGCGCCGCCAAGATGGTCGTCGTCGACGTCGACCACCCCGACATCGAGACCTATATCGACTGGAAGGTGAAGGAGGAGCAGAAGGTCGCCGCTCTCGTCACCGGATCCAAGATCAACCAGAAGCACCTCAAGGCGGTGCTCAAGGCCTGCGTCAATTGCGAAGGCTCGGGCGACGATTGCTTCGATCCCGAGAAGAACCCGGCGCTGCGCCGCGAGATCAAGCTGGCGCGCCGCAGCCTCGTACCCGACAACTACATCAAGCGGGTCATCCAATTTGCAAAACAGGGCTACAAGGACATCCAGTTCGACGTCTATGACACCGACTGGGATTCGGAAGCCTATCTCACGGTTTCGGGGCAGAACTCCAACAATTCGGTGTCGCTGAAGGACGACTTCCTGCGCGCGGTCGAGACCGACGGCGACTGGAATCTCGTCGGACGCACCACCAAGAAGATCACCAAGACCCTGAAGGCGCGCGACCTCTGGGAAAAAATCGGCTACGCCGCCTGGGCGTCGGCCGACCCGGGCCTGCACTTCAACACCACCATGAATGACTGGCACACCTGCAAGGCGTCCGGCGACATCCGCGCCTCCAATCCGTGCTCGGAATACATGTTCCTGGACGACACGGCGTGCAACCTCGCCTCCGCCAATCTGCTGACGTTCTACGACATCCCCTCCAAGCGTTTCGACGTCGAAGGCTACGAGCATCTCTGCCGGCTCTGGACCATCGTGCTCGAAATCTCGGTGATGATGGCGCAGTTCCCGTCGAAGTCGATCGCCGAGCTCTCCTACGAGTTCCGCACGCTCGGCCTCGGCTACGCCAATATCGGCGGCCTCTTGATGACCATGGGCCTGTCCTATGACAGCAAGGAAGGCCGCGCCATCGCCGGCGCGCTGACCGCGATCATGACCGGCATCACCTACAAGACCTCGGCCGAGATGGCGGCCGAGCTCGGCACCTTTCCCGGCTACAAGAAGAACGCCGCGCACATGCTGCGCGTGATCCGCAACCACCGCCGCGCCGCCCATGGCCAGTCCAACGGCTACGAGGGGCTCAGCGTCAACCCGGTGCCGATGGACCTGGTGTCGTGCCCGCAAGGAGACCTCGTCACCCATGCGCAAGCCGCCTGGGATGCGGCGCTCGAGCTCGGCGAGAAGCACGGCTATCGCAACGCCCAGACCACGGTGATCGCGCCGACCGGCACGATCGGCCTCGTCATGGATTGCGACACCACCGGTATCGAGCCCGACTTCGCGCTGGTGAAGTTCAAGAAGCTGGCCGGCGGCGGCTACTTCAAGATCATCAACCGCGCGGTCCCCGCCGCGTTGCGTGCGCTCGGTTATCGCGAGAGCGAGATCGCGGAGATCGAGGCCTATGCCGTCGGCCACGGCTCGCTCTCCAACGCGCCCGGCATCAACGCCTCGACGCTGAAGGCCAAGGGCTTCACGGATGAGGCCATCGCCAAGGTCGAGAAGGCGCTGCCGACCGCCTTCGACATCAAGTTCGCCTTCAACAAATGGACCTTTGGCGAAGACTTCATCCGCGACCAGCTCGGCATTGGTGCCGAGGCGATCGCGGCCCCCGGCTTCGACCTGCTCCAGGCCGTCGGCTTCACCAAACGCGAGATCGAGGCGGCCAACGTCCACATCTGCGGCGCGATGACGGTGGAAGGTGCTCCGCACCTCAAGGCCGAGCACTATCCGGTGTTCGACTGCGCCAACCCTTGCGGCAAGGTCGGCAAGCGCTATCTCTCGGTCGAGAGCCACATCCGCATGATGTCGGCGGCGCAGCCCTTCATCTCGGGTGCGATCTCCAAGACCATCAACATGCCGAACGACGCGACGGTAGAGGACTGCAAGTCCGCCTACATGCTGTCGTGGAAGCTGGCGCTCAAGGCCAACGCGCTCTATCGCGACGGCTCCAAGCTCAGCCAGCCGCTCAACTCGCAGCTCATCGCCGACGATGAGGACGAGGACGATGCGGTCGAGAGCCTCTACGACAAGCCGATGGCGGCACGCACCGCCCAGGTCTCGGAAAAGATCGTCGAGAAGCTGGTCGAGCGCATCATCGTGATGCGCGAGCGCGAGAAGATGCCGGATCGCCGCAAGGGCTACACCCAGAAGGCGGTCGTCGGCGGCCACAAGGTCTATTTGCGCACCGGCGAGTATGACGACGGCCGCATCGGCGAGATCTTCATCGACATGCACAAGGAAGGCGCGGCACTCCGCTCCTTCATCAACAACTTCGCGATCGCAGTGTCGCTGGGCCTCCAGTACGGCGTGCCGCTCGACGAATATGTCGATGCCTTCACCTTCACCCGCTTCGAGCCGGCGGGCCCGGTGCAGGGCAACGACAGCATCAAATACGCGACCTCGATCCTCGACTACGTCTTCCGCGAGCTGGCGGTGAGCTATCTCAGCCGCTTCGACCTCGCCCATGTCGATCCCAGCGAGACCGGGTTCGACGTGCTCGGCAAGGGCGTCGAGGAGGGCAAGGAGCCTGATGATCACGGCCAGCGCGCCTCCAAGCTGGTGTCGCGCGGCCTCACCCGCTCCCGCACCGACAACCTCGTGGTGATGCGCGGCGGCTCGACCGCGGTCGCCCAAGGCAACGACAGCGCACCGGCCGGCGGAAGCAAGGTCACCTCGCTCGCCTCCCACGGCGCAGGCCGTGCCGGCGACGTCCTGGAAGGCGCGGTCGCGCTGAAGCAGGAAGTGACCCACGACCTCTCGCCCACCGAGAAGCTCGAAGCCCTGCAGTGGAGCAAGGCCGGCAGCGCGCAAGTCGCGGTGCCCAGCAAGGCCGAGCGCCGCGCGGAAGCCAAAGCCAAGGGCTATGAGGGCGAGATGTGCAGCGAGTGCGGCAACTTCACGCTGGTGCGGAATGGTACTTGTATGAAGTGCGATACGTGTGGAAGCACGACGGGGTGTTCGTGAGGGGCTAGACAGCTAGGATTGCTGAGCCCGGATTTGCCTCGAGCATCTGCGAAGGGCGGCCAGAAGGCCGCCCTTTTTTCATTGTCGCCTTGCAACTTATGGTTTTCTATCGATAACTACTTCTGAACCTGGTTGAAATGAGCTTTGGGACACTTGGAGCCCGCGGAGGCGGCAGATCGAGGGATACAGCAGCCGTGACAAAATATGCATTTGTTGATGGTGGCTTTATCGACGCAATGGTGCGGAAGACATCCGAATATTTCGCGATCGACCTCAGTCGTAACAAAATCGATTACCGGGCAATCGCTGGCGGGCATCAAAGAACCTTTTACTACGATGCTTTGCCCGCCCAAAAGGACAATGAATCTGGCGAGGAATACGAACGACGAGTGAAACGCAAGCGAGAACAATTCGAACTGGTTAATCGCACGCCTTTTATGCACGTTCGAGAGGGGCTGACGCGGGGACAAAACAAGACGCTGCGTCAAAAAGGCGTCGACATCTTACTCGCAATCGACGTTTTCAAACATGCAACGTCTGGCCACATGTCCGAAGCCCACATCACGACGAAGGACCTAGACTTCTTTCCACTTTTTGAAGCATTGCGGGACACCCCTGTAGCAGTGCATTTGCACTGCTATCCGGCCGAGACTTCCAGTGAATTAATGGCGTTGGCTGATGTCGTGGTGCCAGTCAATCCATTCAAGATATTGCAGTGGATGCACCACCAATCGAAGGATAGCTACGTCGAGTGGAACATCGCTTTGGGCGACGTGAATCCTCAGAAGCTATGCATGATCGGCAATTACGAAGGGCTAGACTTCTATATTTACCAGGACGACGACATGCCGTTCGTTGGTCGCGCCATGGCGTATAATCCTTCGAGCCTGATGCGCTCTAACCGATGGGAGCATATTGTCGACGCCTTTGAGGCCCGCGTCGGCAAGCGTGTCCACCTGGATCAATTGAACCGCTAACTGTAGCTCGCAGGATGGCTGGAGTGCAGCCCGTAGGATGGGTGGAGCGAAGCGATACCCATCGCCGCCAGATCGACAGAAGGGATGGGTTTCGTAAGGGCTCAACCCATCCTACGAGCTCATCAACACCCTGCCGCCGAATTGCCTTTGCGGTCGAGCCCTTCCCTCCTAAACTCTCGTCCTCACCGGCATCGGTTCCGGCGGGCCCGGTAGAAGCGGAGTCAGATTATGCCCAAACCGGAAAGCTTCCCGATCGAGAAGATCTTCGTTCCCACGAAGCAGAAGAAAGCCATCAAGCCCGAGATCGTCGGGGAGATCGCTGAAAGTATGCTGGACATCGGACAACAGGAACCCATTTCCGTCCGGCTCGACGGAGACCGCCTCGTTCTGGTCGAGGGACTGCATCGGCTCGAAGCCTGCAAGGCGCTCGGCGAGACAACCATTATCGGTGTCATCGTCCCGGCGGAGGTCGCTCAACACAAGCCGCAGCTTGCCGAACGGCCCGAAGTCGAGGCAGAGCGCCTCAAGATGGCGCGATTGAAACAGTTGCGCCTGGAGAAGGAAGCCGCGGAGGCATCGATCGCTGGCCGGAAGGGCGTCAACGGAACGGAAGCGCCGCGCACCCGTCCGGCGAAAGGCGTTCGCGACAATCCGAAGGCATCACCGGGCCGGACTGCGAAATCGACACCGAAAACATTGTCGGACTGGATCACGCAGCAAAAGGGCCACGGCGGTCGCTATTGATTGTTGGCTCCAGCTCGTAGGATGGGTGGAGCGAAGCGATACCCATCACCGCTCGATCGGCGAGAGATGAAGGGTTTCGTAAGGGCTCAACCCATCCTACGACCTAGAGCTCAACCCAGCCTACGCGCTATCTACGCCCGCCTCACCGTATCTCGCTCATCGACACCTTGGCGGCGATCCCGCTCAACTCGGGCTGTTGCGGTGCGAACTCCTCGTTGGACGATGAGCCTAGCGAGACGTCGACCATCCTGCGCTTGACCTGTTCGCATGTCTTGCGGACGTCTTCGGTGAACAGCGCGCATTCTTCGATGCGCTTGAAGATCTTCCGACCCTCTTCACGATACTCCGCCGCCGTTTCTCGCATGAAGGCGATCGCATCATGGACCTGGGCAGTCAGCGCCTCGCATTTTTGCGCGGCGTCGATCAACTCGGTGCCCATGGCCTCGATCTCTTTTGCAGCGGACTCATAGTCCCGAACGACCGCCTCTGCACTGAGCGCGCCGACGCGCGTCACGCCCGCGGTGTGCTCGACGTAATCAGGCAGAGCAATGGAAGCAAGAGAGCTTCCCGAGCGTATCGATGCAATGTCCTCCTCGAGCTGGACCAAGTTTACTCCGTCCCGCCTGCGCAATTGTTCGACATTTGCCATTATTGATCTCCCATACGCACCCCGAACCCTTAACAGCATCGGGTTTATTACGGGGATAAGCTCCGTTCTACTCTGATGTATCCTTGACAGCCGCAGTTTTGCCGCTTTTTCCCGATTGCCCAATTGCACGCATGGATAGATTTATCGGCGTTCAACCTCTCCTGGTCGCGGCCGGCGAAGATGGCACGTGCGCCTCGCTAGAAGTCGACCTGTCGAGCAACAGACGCGCCAATACGCACGGTGAAGCGAGCACAGCTCGGATCGCGTGTGTGCGGGCCCGGAACTCGGATCACCTCTCCCCACTCGGAGAGAGGTGCTCCGCGCACAGCCGACCGACGGTGCTCTGGCCGCTGCGCAAAGACCGGCTAGTAGCAAGGCGGGTAAGGTTCGTAGCCGCAGCGGCGATAGCCGCCGTAGGCTCCGTAAGCCCCGTAAGCTGCCGCACCAACCGCAGCAGCTCCGACGCCCACGGCAACTCCGCGGCGCACGGCTGCACCACGATAGACGCCACCGCGATAGACACCGCCGTGATGAACACCAACCCGACCAACCCCGACGCCTCTTCGATAGGCGAAGGCGTCAGTCGAAACAGTCACGATGCAGGCGATGCCAATGAATGCGGATGCGGTAAGTGAAACGATGGTTCGGCGCGACATGTCCACTCTCCTTCCTGGATTGGGACGGTGCGTCAGCGCAATTCGCTAATGAGCGGGTTTGTTGATTTAGAACAATGCGGGCCCTTGCGATCTGGCGGCCGGGTTCATAACGAGACAGCGAAAGTGTCACGCTTTACCTACATAGGGCATCAGCGGGAGCCACACCGCTTTCGGTCATGTACCTGACGCTCGCGACGCATGCCGGTTCGGCAATGCCACGCCCCACCCCCGTGCCCGCGATAATTTCTCGTTCGCACGCGCGTTGGGGGGACAGCGGCGCAACCTCTCCTTCCGGCGATAGGACTGCCGCACTCCGAGGCTGGGCGGCCCCGCCCCTACTTCGTATCGGCCTCGACCGCCTCCAGCAGCGGCATCTCGCGATGCGACTCGCAGAAGCGCGAGAGCTTGTTGCCGTTCTTGTTCAGCGCTTGCGTATCCACGACGGGATTGTTGCGGCGGCCGGCGTAGAACCCGGCGAGCCAGACGTTCACGGTCTGCATGTGGGTGATGCGCTGGGTGATGTACTGGTCGCAGCTGATCTTGGAAACGTCGACCAGCACCTGGGCCTTGGCCGGCACGGCCAGCAGCAGGGCCGCGAAGGCACCAAGGACGATCGCTCTTGTCTGAACCATGTGTTCCTTCCGATGAATGTCTGCACGGTGGCGACGGTCGGGCGCTGTAGGCTTGATCCAGATCAAGGGCGCCCGTTGCATACCCCGCGACCGCCCCACCCCGAGGCCTCGCCATAATTTCTCCTTCGCACGCGCGTTGTGTTGGACAGCGGCGAGACCTATCGTTCCGATCGGACTGCCACACTTCCATTGACGCCCGACGGAAGCGAGAGCGCATCGGTGCCCGAGACGAACGACCCCAAACCTGACGACCACAAGCCAGACGCCCCCAAGCCGGACGAGGGGCGCGCCGATGGCGGGCTGGCGCGGGCCTACGATCGGATCAAGAGCGCGGAGCAAGACCTTGCGCGGCTGGACCGGCTGGTTTCCGGAATGGAACGCGGCAGCGAAATCCCAGCGGCCTCGCGAGCAAGCGCCGGTGCGGAGGCTGTCGAGACTCCCAAGGACAAGGCTCCCGAGGCCAAGACTCTCAAGAGCACGGCGCCGGCGCCGGATAGCAGGGTTCGCAGTCAAGGCCTGAGGGGAGATCGGCCCATGCTGCGCGCTTTGGTCGGCCTCGTGCTGGCGATCGGCATTCTCGGCGCCGCCTTCGCTTCGCAATACAGCGATCGGGCCAGGTCTATGACCAAATCGATCATGGCGCGATGGGCTCCGCCGGCCGGGACTGAGCCTCGCCAAGCGTCCGCGGTTGAAACTCCGGCGCAACCGCCGGCGGTGCAACTGGCTGCCGCGGATGAGCCCGGCACGGTGCCCGCGCCGCCGGCCGGCAAGGACACGGAGAGCAATGCAGGGTTTGACGCTTCAAGACCAGCTGCTTCAAGACCCGACGCTCCAACAACGGGCGCCACGACGCCCGACCCCTCGTCGTCCGATCTCGCGCAATCGCTCAAGACCATCACCAGCGAGCTTGCGAACATCAACGGAAAGCTCGAGCAACTGAAAAGCCGCAACGAGCAGACGCTGCGCGAGCAGGCCGACACCATTCAGCAGCTCAAGGCGGCGCAGGAGAAGGATGCGGCGGCCAATGCGCGCCTTGCCGCACAGGTCCAGGCGCTGCAAAAGGAGCTGACGACGTCATCCGCATCGTCATCCGCACCTGCGTCCGCGAAACCCGCCGCGCGTAGCGTGATCACCAACGAGACCGCTGCGCCCGCACGGCCGCACGTGCAAGCGGCCGCACCTCGGCGACCCCGGCCGTCGCGAGGGCCCTGGATGCCCCCGCCCTATATGGTCGATCCCTACTATGGGGATCCGGATTGGTGAGCCCGCGGGGCGGATGAGCTGACGTTACGGAGCCGCCAATCGAAGGCGGCCCCGGATGTTGCGTTGGTGCGGCTAGCGCCAACCGCGATGACGGCCCCTGCTCCAGCCGTAGTGATGACCGCGGCCGCCACGTCCCATGTGACCGTGGCCATGTCCATGGCCTCCGCGCGCGAGAATCACCGGACTGTCGGAGCCAGCGACCAACGTCTCAGCCGCAACGCGGGGCATGGCAGAAGCGGAAAATGTCGACATTGCCGCGATTGCGCACGCGGCAACGCCGATCAACAAATGACGTATCATGTTGGGGATTCTCCAGGAGCCGCGTGATAGCGGCAGAGATGAATGCTTCCGCCGCCCCAGAGTTCCATCGAAACATCAGGGAACGGCAATGAACGCGAGCCCTTCGCCGGCACGCACGCTCGCGGACCGGCATCAATCACGCGGCGAGATCTGAAGCTCCATCAACGCCATGCGCTCCAGGACAGCGGGGTCTCGCTCGCCCTCCTTCGCTGTGCGAAGGATTGTTTCCGCGATCGACCGGACATGCGCGGAGCTGACCGGGGCCGGCAGTGACGCCACCGCCGTGTCCAGCGCAGTTTTCATGATGCCGATGGTTTCAGGCGTAAAAGATGCATTCGAAAAGTCTAACATGCTGGATCCGATCCGGAGGTCATCACGAGCGTCTTTGCCGCGGGCGTCTCACCGGCGCCTGATGCGGCTGCGTGAGCAAGGGTCACCAACGCCGGCCCCAGCTGCCGCGCCAGCTGCTTCCCCATCCACCACCACCGCGCACCAGCCGGACGACGAGGAGCAGCAGGACCGCGCCTACGGTCGCGTTGACGATCGCGCTGATCATGCCGCTGCCGAGATGCACGCCGAGCTGAGGCAACAACCAGCTGCCGACAAACGCGCCCAGGATTCCGATGATGATATCGCCGATGATCCCAAAGCCGGTCCCGCGGACGATCTGGCCCGCCAGCCAGCCGGCGACGAGACCGACAAACAAGATCACCAAAAGGCTTTCGCCGGACATTCTCATTTTGTGACCTCGATCACTTGGTTGAAATGGCTGCTGATCTGCGCAATCCGGTCGACCAGGGCCGTCAGATGTCGCGGTAATGGGTCGTGCTCACCCCGAAGCCTGATCCGAAGGCGGTCTGCTATTTCATGAGAGATCGCCAGGCTGGAGCCGCGGTCGATCTGAATGGCATTGCGAACATGGGGGTTGTTCATGAAGGTTTCCGGTTGATACGCACGGAGGACGCTTCGCGCCGAGTCGCACTCACAACGCGACTGCGGTCTTTAACTCAGGCGAGGATCGGAGGTTCGATCTCGCAACGCTCGGGGATCACTGACACAACAGCCCCATCGAGCAAGAGTTCCTTCCGATTACAACTTATGTTTGAAATTCATCGGTCGCGTACAAGCCAACGCGGGATGCAAAGCTCTTGTTATCGCCGACTCATCTATTTGCAGCTTTTTCGGATATCGAGGCATCAATCGTCGTTAAACCAGAAATAGAATCGGAACTGCAGCCCGTCGAGACCGTTCGTTCCCATGGCTGACGTTCGTCGGCATCATATTCAAATGAATTGAAAGAGATCAGATGAAACATACTTTGCTGGCTTCCGTCGCCGTTGTGGCGTTGTTCGCTGCGACCGGCACTGCAATGGCTCAAGGCGTCAATCAGGGCGGCGCCAAGGGTGCGGAGTCCCCCGCTGCCGTTTCGCCGAAAGCCGAAACCGCGGCACCGATGAATGCGCCCACAGCAAAGGACGCCCCCACCGCGGCACCGCACGGCTCGCCGGCAGCGGCAACGCCGCAGCACGCACAGGGCGCGCCTGACGCAAAGCACTCCGGCGACGTCAAGGCCGATGGCAAGGCGAAGACCACGGAAACAATGGCCCCGGCCACCAGTTCGAAGCCGACTGCCGACAGCAAGACGCCCGGCGAGATGAAGGCGAATGGGATGACCAAGGCGCCCGATTCGGCCACCACGTCGAAGGACGTGAAGACCCCGACCGCCGAGAGCAAGCCTTCGGCGCCCGAGGGCAAGACGACCGGCAATGCCGCTACCACGGCGGTCGCGGCGCCTCCCGCCGAAAAGCGTACCCAGATCACTTCGGCCATCAAGCAGGAGAAGGTCGAGGAAGTCACCAACGTGAACTTCAACATCTCGATCGGCACCACCGTCCCGGCAGGCGTTCGTTATCATGCGATCCCGAGCCGCATCGTCGAAATCTATCCGGAGTGGCGCGGATACGAGTTCATTCTGGTGCACGGCAGGTACGTCATTCTTCGTCCGCACACCCACGAGATCGTCTATATCATCGAGGGCTAAGCGAAATCCGACGGATGACGCGCAAACCGAAAGGGCGGCTTATGGCCGCCCTTTTGTCGTTCGGCCCCACGCGATCATGATGGGTTTCGCAAGGGCTCAATCCGCCCGAACGGCTGCATATCCATTCACCCCTCTCCCAAGCCGAGAATGAAGGTTTCAAGATCGGGCGCGAGTTCGTTTGTGTTCGGGAAATCGGCGAACATGTCGCCACCGTCCACCGGTTCATGCTCGTGATCCCAGTAGAAGACCTGGCCATAACTGTCCTCCTCCAGACTCAGCAGGAACAGGTCGCCGCCGGGATCGGGAGCGAAGGGGCAGCTCAGTCGGGGAATTCGATTCATGCCCCGATACACATCGTAATTGTCGATGACGCCGTAGCTGTCGGTCGGATGCGTCGTGAACAGCACGTCCAAAACGGTGCGGTCGTTGCGCCAAGGCAGCTCGACGCCGCAGCGGTCGAAGCCGCCGCCGTCCGATTGCGCCAGTAGCTCCTTGTAGGGCGCGGGCAACGGCGCACCGATGTGTTGCTCCAGCGCACGGATGGCGTTGGAGGGCGCCGGTGGCCGTCGGTCGTCCATGAGATCCAGATAGTTCATCGGCCTAACTTTGTGCCCCGTGGGTCATCAAAGCGCCCGCGCCAGTGAGCCAACCGCCTCACCACACAACCAGATTGGTGTGGCCGAATCCCTTGGCGTAGTGGAACACCGAGCCCGTATGCTTCAGACCATCGCTTCGGTATCTGCCACTGGACGTTTTCCGCCGTCCGGATCTCCCGAGCGAAGCGTCCGGCTTCCGGCAGAGAAAATGTCCTGCACCAACCCGAGCTTGCCGAGTCCCAAAATGATCAGGCCGTTGATGTCGATCTCGTACCAGGCGTGCGAAATGTAGGCGTCGCGCGGAAACCGGTGATGGTTGTTGTGCAGGCCTTCACCGAAAGTGAGGATCGTGGTCACGAACTCGTTGGTGGTGCCGTCGTCGAGATCGAAGCGGCGGTAGCCGTAGCGGCCGTCGCTGTGGCAGACCGAGTTGACCAGTGATGTCGCCATGGTCATGAGGTAACTGCGGAACAGGCCGGAGAACAGGATGCAGCCGGTCATCGTGTGCACGCCGCCAAACGCGTAGCCGATCGCGCCCGGAATAATCACTGCCGAGAGCGCGTACCAGTACCAGCGCGTCCTGGTGAAGAACATGGCGATCGGATCGGCCAGGATATCCTTGGCGTAGTATTCGGCATCCGTGGTGGCCTGGTCCCACACCCAGCCGCCTTGCGCATGCATCATCCCCTTGGCGAAGGTGACATAGGGGTTGCCGTCGCCGTCATAGTAAGGGCTGTGGACGTCGCCGGGCTTGTCGGAGTGAAGATGATGCCGGCGATGATTGCTCACCCATTTCAGGATCGAGCCCTGCACCGCCATGGTGGCGATGGCCGCGAACAGCGTCCGCATCACCGGACCGCAGCGGAAGCTGCGGTGCACGAAGTAGCGGTGCATGAAGCCGATGCCGACCGTGGAAAGCGCGAACGTGCCGGCGAAGACCGAAACCTCCACCCAGCCGATGCCTTGCCAGAAGGCCCAGACCAGCGCCGCGATCGACCCACCGATCATGATGACGAAGGAGATGTAGGAATCGCGAAACTTGGCGTCGACCACGGGACCTTCGACCAGTACGCCCGGCGGCATTTTCCGCTCCGCAGCTTCCGCCGGCACCACGCTTTCGATTACGGTCATTCCAGCCGATCCATTCACACAAAATTAACCCTGCTGCGGCGCACAGTACAACCTCGGGTTATTTCCATCAAGGATTCGAGCTGCCGTGGGAGTACGGAGCGGCGACTTGAAAACAGGCGACCAGAGGAAAAAGAAGCCGGATTTCAAGGCCTGGTGACAGCGTTAACCAGGTACAAAGCCTCCGCAATGCACTCCCAGAAGACCGATGCCAGGACAAAGCAAGCGCCCCCTCCCTCGCCTTCGCAAGCTCCGGCGTAGCGCGCGATCGGTGCGAAAGACCTTCGCGCGCGCACCGCGGATGGTTCGGATCGCGGGCGGCGCGGCGATGCTGCTTGCGGTCCTCGTCCTCGTGAACATCGCCTATCAAACGGTGCGCAAGCCGACCGAGCTGTTCGTCCTAGTCGGCCATGCGCTCGACAAGGAGCCATCGGACACGTGGCGGCAATACGGGCCGCTGTTCCGCAAGCATTCCACCGCGACGATCACGCCGGAATTGCTGGCCGCGCTGGCGCAGGTCGAGACATCGGGCAATCCGCTCGCGCGCACCTACTGGCGCTGGCGATGGAGCTTCAATCCGCTCGCGATCTATCGGCCCGCATCGAGCGCCGTCGGCCTCTTCCAGATGCTGGACGCAGCCTATGCTGACGCCGCGCGGTTCTGCGTTCGTGGCAACGCGGTCACGGAGGCCGGCTGCGGCTCGACCTTCCTCTATAGCCGCGCGATTCCGAGCCACGCCATCGAGCTGGCATCGGTGTATCTCGACCGCAATCTCGCCGATGTTCTCGCCCGCGCGGGCGATGTGAAGGCGAGTGCACGCGAGAGGCAGGATCTCGCCGCCTTCATCCATCTCTGCGGCGCAGGCCCCGCAACGGCCTTCGCACGCCGCAAGTTTCAAATGGCCGCCGACGAACGCTGCGGCGATCACCTCGTCGCGAGCTATGTCGCCAGGGTCAACGCGATGAAGCGGCAGTTTGTGCGGCTCGCCGCGGAGGACGGCGACTAGCAAAGGGGCGTAGCCCGGATGAGCGAAGCGACATCCGGGAATGCTGCGGCAACGTCCCGGATATCGCTTCGCTCATCCGGGCTACAGGAGCCAATCAATTCCGCGTCCGTCGGTGGCCTTCACCACCAGTACGGCCAGCGCCATCCCTCGTAGCGGACATATGACGATACCAAGGGCGGGCCGTAGGGATCGACCCGGTCGTCTTCCGGGCGATAACGATAGCGTGGAACGATATTGTAATCCCACGGCGTCGGCCGGAGCACGGGGACATCCACCCTCAGCCGTTGTTCATCCACCACTCGCGCCTTCCGCGCCCGGGCTTCGGCATCCGATATCCCGAGATTGCACAGCACCAGGGCGGTTCCGAGCGCACACGCGACAGTCATGATCTTCATGCGTTGGTCTCCTTCCCCCAAGAGTGCAAAAGGACGTCAAGCAAGGCAAGCGAATTTGCGATCAAGCTTTGCCGGAATGACCGATGCCGGCCGCCCCGCCGTCATTGCGAGCGGAGCGGAGCAATCCAGACTGTCGACCGCGGCCCCTACTCCCGCGCGCGCCGCACCGCCTCCGTCAGCTTCATCCTCTGCTTGTCCCACCGGCTCTGCTCCGTCTCGGCACGCTCCTCGAGCGCCGCGCGCTCAGCTTCGATCGCCTCCGCCCGCGATTCGTGCTGCCGCCTCGCGTCGTCCAGCGCCGCCTGCGCGTTCGCGACCGCCCTGTCGCGGCGCGCGCGCTCCTTGGCGCGAGCGGCCTCCTCCTTGCGGCGCTCGGCTTCCCGCTGCCGCTCTTCCTTCTCGAACGCCGCGGCGGCCTTGCGCGCCTGTTGATCGTCGACCTTGCGGGATGGTTGCTTTGCAGCCTTCGCCGGAAGCTTTCTCGGCTTGGACTTCGCTTTGGGCTTGGCTTTGCGGTTCGGCCTGGCCTCGTCGTCAGCGAGATCGGTTGGCAACTCGGAATGCTCGGTGAACGGGCCGTCCGATCCGACCGGGCGCCGGAGCACCACGCCCGGCTTCTCCATCGTTGCCGCGACGATGTCGGGGTCGTCGGTCTCCTTCGCGGCGCCCTGATGGAACAGATTGGACCTGGCGCCCCAGGCGTCCAGTGCCGCCTTCATCGAGGGCGCGGCGATCGCCTGGTCGTAGAAGCCGAGCGAGGTCTGGTAGGTCTTGAGTTTTCTTTTTGGTTTTGCTTTTTTCGGCATGTCGCTCCGCAGCTGGCAAGCCACCAGCTTCCTGCGGCGCCATTATGCCATACTGCCCCTGTTTTGCCCGACGAGTCAAATTCGATTCGGTATCGCCGAAGTCGATACCGGGCGCGGAGGCCCAATACCAACGTTTTCGGATTTCCAACACACTGAAATCCCTCGAGATTTCTACTGTGCATGGGGTTGTTTTCGACGTTTTTGTTTTGACGGCTCGCCACCTACGCTGCGTCGACATCCTCAGGCGCCGCCCCCGCGACGAGCCCGTCGAGGCCGACCATCAGGAGATCGGCGATGTGCATGAGCTGGTAGAGCGGAATGTCCGCCTCACCCTGCTCGGCCAGCGACACGAAGACCGGCGTGGCGCCGATCAGCTCTGCGAGCTGCGTTTGCGTGTAGCCGCGCCTCTCGCGCGCGCTTCTCACGCGCGCACCGATCCCGAGCCGGTGCCGGGACTGCTCGTCCGCGGTCATCATCACGGCCTGCTCGTCCGCGCTGGCATAGCCGTCCGCGAACGCGCTGCCGATCAGCCTCCCCTTGCGCCAGGCGACCCGGCAGTCCTTGCGCAGTCCGCTGCTGAAGACCAGCGTGAACTGCTCGGCGACCCAGAGCGAGGCGTTGAGGCCGAGGCGCGCGCCGGTGCCGGAGACATCGCGGATCGTGCAGGGCGCGCTGATGACCTTGCCGGTGCCGTTGTCGAATTCGACAATGCCGGTCCGCAAAATGTGATGTCTGACGGCGGCGCGGTGCTCGCTCATGACGGGACGCTCCTTGCGCGGCGACGTCGCAGCCGCAAATTCCGGACCTCGATACCGCAGAGTTTTTCCTGAACTCCTAAATTTCCAAGGGTTCGACCAGGACTGAAAGCCATGGTAAAGGATTTGCTCCCAATCCATCTTTATCCGACGGACAGCGTGCGGCGCGCCCGTGACGGGCGACGAGGCGAATAATGACCGACGCGATGAAATGCCCGACCTGCAACTCCGAGCACGCCTATCAGGATCGCGGCCTCTGGGTCTGCCCGGAATGCGGCCATGAATGGAGCGGCACGGCAGAGGCCGTCGCGGACGCCGCGCAAGAGGCCGGCGTGCGCGATGCCAACGGCAATGCGCTCGCCGACGGCGACAGCGTCATCGTGATGAAGGATCTCAAGGTCAAGGGCTCCTCCTCCGTGGTCAAGGGTGGCACCAAGGTCCGCAACATCCGCCTGCAGGACGCCACCGACGGCCACAACATCGCCTGCAAGATCGACGGCATCGGCGCGATGAACCTGAAATCGGAGTTCGTGAGGAAGGCGTAGCCGAGGCCCCGGACTCGCGGCAAATCCGCCAGCGAGCGCGCCGAACGGCTGGGGCGGGAGCTGACCTGCCGCGGCGTCAAGTTTACCACCATCGAATGGTAAGCGCCGTCTGGAGGCTGCGATCTATCGCTGTCTCTGCGCCAGATAGAATCCGCACAGCACGGTCACCAATCCCGCCGTCTGCAATAGTGTCGGCGGCTCGCCGAGCAGGAGCCAGCCGGTGAGCACCGTCAGCGCGGGCACGCAGGCGGGGACAACGGCGGCGCGGGCGACGCCGAGGCGTTGGACCGAGACGGCGAACAGATAAAGCGCAGCCGGGCCGGCGAGCACGCCCTGTGCCAGCGCCTGGATAGCGTTCTCACTGAACCCGATCGACGCGATCCGCGCGAGTCCGCCGGTCATGAGGTAGATCGGCAGCAGCAACAGCGACAGCACATTGATGACGAGCGCAGCCGATAGGGCTGAGACACGCCAGTGGCGCACCAGCGCGCCGAAACCTGCGAACATCAATCCGGTCAGCACGAAGGTCAGATCGCCCAGCACGCCGTCGGCCCCGATATGGCCGATCGATTCCGCGCCGATTACGCCAAGTCCGCCGACGATGACAAAGGCGCCGGCGATGCGCGACGCGGAGACATGTTCCTTCAGGAACAGGGCCGCTAGCAGCAGGCCGCCGAGCGTCGCGCAGGACGGCTGGATCACGCTGCCATGGCCGAGCGGCACGAACAGGAATCCAGTGTAGGAGATCAGCGACATCACCGGGCCGCCGAGCACCATCAGCGCAAGGCCCCTGCCCCAGCCGATGCCGCAGAGATCGGAGATTCCGCCGCGTATCACCAGCGGCAGGAACGCGATGCCGGACCAGACATAGCGATGCACGAGCAGATCGACCGGCGTGAAGCCGAGCTTGAGGCCATGCCGCGTGCCGGCAAAGCCGAGTGCCCAGAACAGCGCCGCGGCGAGGCCGCAGAGCACGCCGACAAGCGCCGGCACTTGATCGTTCTTCCGAATGCGAGCGTCAGCGCCGCTCGTCCGCTGATCCATGGGACAAAGCGGTACGCCGACAGAGGCCGTCGCTCAACCCATGTGCCTGCAAGGCTGGCACGCAAGCGAGAGACGCCAGCGCGCCATCGCTCAGAAAAAACCGGGGCTGAGATCGAGCCCATACGTCAGGCTGAGCACGAACACGAACAGCGCGGCGGCTGCGAACAAGGCGAGATGCTTGAGAATGAACGTGCGCGGCGAGACGCTTGCAACAACGGCTTTCTGTGCAACGGGCATGACTACTCCATTATGAAAATGATTCTTGGCTGCTCAATATGCGGCGCCCGCATCAAGCGCCGCGATCTGGAAAGCAACTATTAAAGAGATCACACTCGCTTTGAACGGCCGTACACAACCGGCGCGTGATCGTGACTCACTGCGCCAAAAAAAGACCGCGCTCCCCGAAAGGGAACGCGGTCCGGGCAGACTCGGAGAAAGCGAGCCTGCATCACATTGGCTTGACGTTGGCTTGTGGCGCCCCCAGATCAGCGGGCGCTACCCGTCGTGACATCAGCGGTCTTCACCTTGCGCGGCGACAGAACGCGGGCCTGGTGGACCGAAGCAACGTTGGTGGGCGCCGAGGCCTGCTGCTCGACATGCGCGGCACCGAGCACGCGCACCTGCATCGGGGAGACCGGAAAGCCGTTCGCCTCATAAGTCGGCAGTTCGGCGGCGAAAGCCGCGGTGCTGCCCGCGATCGTCAGGATGGCGGCGGCGATCGACAGAGTCTTCTTGTTCATGGGTGATGCTCCTTCAGTGGAAGATTCGGAGCACATTTAAGCGCATTTTGCTGCATTGCGACATGCGCTGCTGCAACGCAACAACGCGCCGGGTGCATGGCAATATGTTTAATGCGCGCAATGTCTTGGCAAAATCACCGCCCCGGCGCGAAATGACACTCTAATGAGCGGCGGTCAGCCGCCGAGCACGTGGCCCCAGCCGTCGAAAACGTAGGCTTTCCAGATCACGGTTCCGTCTTGGCCCGGCCGGCTGGCACGCCTGAAATCGTCGGCCTGCTCAGCAGTCCAGGTGATGATCGTATCGGAGAGTTGGTCGTGCAGGATGGCGGGCTCGGTGGGATCGAAGGCGTCCATCGGACGAAGCGAGGAATGCGTCATGCGCGCCTAACGCGCTAGCCGTTACAAGGTTGCCCAACGTGCCTGCGAAACACCGCCACGCGGCCCGCGCCAAAATATTCGCCTTATCGAATTTTTGCACAACGCTGGCGAGCAAGCGCCCGTGGAACCGCAATGGAACCCGCGTTGCCGCCGCGCAACACCTGCTCGAAAAGCCCGCTTTCGCCGAATTGCGCCATTGCGCCGCCACACCCTCCCCAGAACAATCGACGCGCGGCGTGCCTTTTCGTGCAAGACTGTTTGGCCAAGACTGTCTGGTCAGACTATTCGGAGAAGACGAGGTTCAACAGAACCGTTTGGAGGCAGGGATCATGAATGATCGGCGGTCTCTTCTGGTGGCGGTCTCCTGCCCCTCGGCGGTTCTCGCCGGCTGGCTGGCGCTCTCTCTGTCCGCCTATGCCCCGGCCCTCATCGAGAACAGCGGCGCCAATGCTTCCGCCGTCTCGCGCGCGAAGGATCTCAGCCGACTTGACCTCGCCGACATCCCACACGCTGCGGCCATCGAGGACGGCGTCGCCCTGACCTCCGATATCGCGGCCGCTATCGCTGCGACACCAGAATTGGTCAATGCTGAAGCGGCAGCGCCCGAGGCGCCAGCTCCGGCCATCAAGCTCGCCTCGGCCGACCCAGTGCTGATCTTGCCGACCGAAGCGCCGCTCGCGCCGCAGATGTCGCCTGACCCGACACCAGTCGCCAGCGAGGTTGCTCCGGCTCCGGCGCCGGAGCCCTTGGTAAAGCTCGCATCCGCCGATCCCACTGAGATCGTGACGACGGAGGCGCTGTCGCCCGCGACAATCGCGACCGGCCCCGCGCCCGTGGCGAGCAAGGCCTCGCCGTCTGCGGACACGACCGCGGTCCTCGACGAATGCTACGTGATGGAAGCCTGCATCGACCGCTATCTCTGGGCGCTCTACCAGCGCACGGCCAAGGAAGACTCGATCAAGGTCACAGATCGCCGGGCCGTCACCGTCAAGCGCAAGGGCAAGATGGTCACAGTGATGCGCAGCTTCACGAAGCTGGTTGACGAGGACTTTGGCTGGAAGGATCCGAAGGCGGCCGACCGCGCCGGCATGTCGATGATGGACTACGTCATCGGCGGCATGGACAAGAGTTTCAAGAAAAAGCTGTTTCGCACACTGCTCGCGGCTGAGGCTGCCGGGCTTTCGCCGGGCATCACCAGCGCGTTCCGCGACGACTATCGCCAGTCGATCGCGAGTGGCCTGAAGGCCGCCTCCGACCGTTCCTATCACGGCGGCAGCACGCGCGGCGGCTACGGGCACGGCATGGCGGCCGACATCGTCAGCACCAAGGGCGACAACCGCGCGCAGCGCTGGGTCTCGACCGAGGTGCTGTGGAAGTGGGTCGACGCCAATGGCAAGGCGCTCGGCATCGGCCGCCCCTATCTCGGCCGCGATCCCCCGCATGTCGGCCCGGTCGATGGTACGGAATACGTCTCGCGCCGAGGCACGTCGGACCGCAAGGAAGCCAACGCCAAGCCGAGAAAAGCGCGGGCCGTGGCAAGCGCAAAGCCGCCGAAGGCAAAGGCACAGGCGACGCGCGAGCAGAAGGTCCCCGCGAAGCCGCAGAAATCAGCGCAATCAGCCACGAAGCGCGCGACCTGAGTTTGACGGCTTATCGTCGCGGCGTCGGCAACGGCACAAGCCGCATCTCCGCGGTGCCTGCTTCCTGCGTGCGCACCAGCACCGCATAGATGGTTTCGACTGCGAGCCGCACCGCCGCCTCGGTCGCTGTGCCCTTGGCCAGATGCGCCGCGATCAGGCCGGTGAGAAGATCGCCGGTGCCTGAGGGGCGGATCGAAAGGCGCGGCGTCGCAAAGCGCGACAACTGACCGCCGGCGCACAGAATCGTTTCCACCTGCCCTTCCGCCGTATCAGTGAGCGTGCAACCGGTGGCGACCACGTCGATGCGCCCAGTCCCGGCCAGCGCCGCGCACGCCGCGCGCAGGCCCTGCGCATCCGCGATGTCGAGGCCTGCGAGCAGCCCGAGTTCGAACTGGTTCGGCGTGGTCAGATTGGCGGCCGGCAGCAGCCGGTGCCGGACCACGTCCAGGATGCCGTCAGCGACATAGGCCCGGCCGTCATCGCCGATCACAGGGTCGCAGAGATAGACCAGCTGCGAATTGCGGGTCAGCGCCCGCTCGACGAAATCGGCGATGACAGCGGCATTGCCCGGCGAACCGAGATAACCGGTAACGAGGACCGCAGCCTCGTCGACGAGATCGCGCTCTTCGACGCCTCTCAGCAGATCTGAAACGAGCTCTGTCTCCAGCACCCGCCCGCGCAAGGTCGGATAGCGCGGATGGTTCGACAGCAGCGTTGTCGGCACCGCCGCGACATTCACCCCTTCCGCCTGCATCGCATAGGCGGCGGCGCTGTTGCCGACATGGCCGTGGACCACCTGGCTTTGAATGGAGATGACGAGCATGAGGGAGGTCCGTAGGAGTAATTGTCTAGCGAGAGAAGGGTCGCCCGGATCACGAAAAATCATATCCAAGTCTCGGCCGCAGCGCTTGCATCTTCCGCGCCAGCCGCCGATGCCCGCTCTCCTCCGACCGCGCCAGCCGGTCCACGACCGCGACATGATCCACATCGCTTTTGTGCTGGTTGAGCTTGGCCTGCCCTTCGACGGTATCCACCACGAGATCGACGACACGGATCGCAGCCAGCATGCTCTCGCGCTTGCCGGGCTCCATCTGTGCGAGATCCCAAGGTGCTTTTGGCAAGCGCGCTTCCGAGACCGCGAGTAGTGCATCGCCGTGCCCGCGGTTCTCGTCGAGCCCGCGCAGATGCGCCACGCCCGACAGGTGCACGGCCTCGTAAAGCCAGGTCGAGACGTTGTCGCGCGAAGAATACCAGTCATTGGAGATGTAGGCGTCGTCGCCGGCAACGATCAGCAGGAAGCGCCGTGTGCTGTCCGCGAGCGGAACGAGCGGATTCCTGGCGGTGAGATGGATCTGAACGATAGTGTGCCCGTCGCGCTGCTCCAGCACGAAGGGCACATGCGAGGCACGTGGACCGCGCTCATCCGCCGCGACGATCGTGCCGAAGCCGCGCTGGCTTGCGAATTCCAGCGCTTGCTGCTCCTCGATGCGGAATTGGGGGCGGAGGACATGCATGGCGGGGCGCTCGTTGACTGGCTGAAGGACAAACCGAGGCTAACTCATGATCCAGTCAAGTCAGAAGGGGTATTGGCCCGCAAACGCGGATGTCAGGAATGATCGCGGAGTCGTGCCAGCTCATCGATATAGGCGCAGAACATGTCGGCCATTGCGTCGGCGTGACGCGCGATCTCCGCCTCGTTGCGCGGTGTCTCCGAGAACTGCTTGCCAACCTCGCTCAGCGTCGTCTTGATCAACTCGCCGGCAAGCGCCCGCGTCGCATCCGGCGCCCTGGGCAGGGCCTCCCGCATGAAGGCCGCGACGATGCCCTTACCGGCGGCCCGCGCGTCGTGTGCTTCGGGCGCATCGCGATAGAGCGGCGCGGCGTCGCTGAGCGCCGTGCGGATCGCAGCCTCCTCGCACTCGGAACGAATGAAGGCGTGGACGAGCGCGCGCAGCCGTACCAGTGGCGGTTTCGCCCGGTCCGCCAGGATGCCGCGCAGGAGCTCGCTCGTGCGCCGCCACTCGTCGCTCTGGAGGCGGAACAGGATCGACGCCTTGTTCGGAAAATATTGATAGAGCGACCCGACGCTCACCCCGGCCCGCTCGGCCACTCGCGCCGTCGTGAAACGCTGCGCCCCCTCCTTGGCCAAGACCTGAACAGCCGCGTCCAGAATGGCCGCCACCAGCTCGTTCGAGCGGGCCTGCTGTGGCTGTTTTCGTGAGGAAACTGAATGGCTTCGGCGATCTGCCATGGCACCCTCGGGCAATGCGAATAGCGAATGCGACGAATTAGTCGTATTTCAATTCTCACGCAAGCACTCGCCGCACGGCGACATCTGGAGACTACACATGACCACCCCGACCATCACATCACTTGCGCCACTGCTCGATCGTCTGTTCGACCAGGACGAAGCGGCGCGCGGCGCGATGCGAGCCGCCTTCGCCGATGTGACCGACGCCGACCGCGCACGGATGATGCGGAGCAAGACCGCTTACAGCGACCTCTACGGGCGGCTGAAGGACGCACCGCTCGCGGTCTCCCGCGAGACCGGTCAACTGCTTTACATGCTCGCACGCAGCTCCCGCGCCAAAGCGATCGTCGAGTTCGGCACCTCGTTCGGCATCTCGACCCTGCACCTTGCCGCGGGCTTACGCGACAATGGTGGCGGCCGCCTCATCACCAGCGAATTCGAACCGTCCAAGGTGGCCCGGGCGCGCGAGAACCTCGCGGCCGGCGGGCTGCTGGACCTCGTCGAAATCCGCGAAGGCGACGCGCTGAAGATGCTTCAAGTCGACCTGCCCGACACGATCGATCTCGTGCTGCTCGACGGCGCCAAGGCGCTCTACCCCGATATCCTGGATCTGGTCGAAGGCCATCTCCGGCCGGGCGCGATCATCGTCGCCGACAACGCCGACGACAGCCCCGACTATCTGGCGCGCATGCGCAGCCCCGGAAGCGGCTACATGTCCACGGCCTTTGCCGAGGACGTCGAACTCTCCGTGCGGATCAACTAACGCCACGTCGAACCGGCGCGACACCAATGAGCCGCCGCGCGAACCATCGCGCGGCGGTTTCGTGCTGCGCTCCGCCGTGTCGCAGGTTCGTCACTGACGCGTGATAGTTGGACCCGGCAATGTCGCTGCCGCCTTCGTCGGCATCGCGCTGATCGTGTCCTGAGTGGTGGTCATCAACCTGTTCTCGGCGGCCACGGTGCATTGATGCCGGCAAGGCCTTCAGCTTCGCGACGCCGTCTCGCAGCCGGCTCACGCTATTGGCTTTGCGACGGCTTGGGAGGATGCGGCCTGGATCGCTTCGCGCCAGGCTTGGCCGCAACTCGCGGCGGCGCCGCATCGACCGATTCCAGATAGGCGGCAAGTGCCTTGGCTGTATCCGAACTGGTTGCGTAATGGTCCTTCAGGAACCAGGACAGCGTCAGGTTGAAGCGCCCTTTGGCAAGGCCGCGGGGGCTGCGATGGCACGTCGTGCAACCATCGGCGAAGAGCTTTTGCGGCGACTTGCCGGCATCGAGATTTTGCGCGGCGGCAAATGTCGCCGTCAGGACGGCCGCGGCTGCAAGAGTCATCGTTGGAAGAGTCATCAGGGGCGCGATCAGATCGCGCCACGGTCGAAAGTACGAGATCAATGTCGTCCTGCCCAGTCTTGCGGTCAGGCCGCCAATAGCTGATCGAAGTCGGGCGGCGCGTAGGCCTTGCCGTCCTGGTCGGTGATGACGACCTTCCACCCCTCGCTTGCCCAAACCTTCGCCTTCGCCACGATGAGCAAACGGCTCTCGCGGGCAAAACTGCACTTCTCGTTGTCGCGTTCTGCGATCATCTTGTAGGCCAATGCGCATCCCCTTGCGTTGCCGTGCACCCGGTCTCGTCGTGGCAGCGAGCTTTGGCGGCAATTCGCCGGGAGCGTGGCAATTTGGTGCCATCCGCGGCAGCATTGTGCTTTGTTCCGGCTGAGCGAAGGAGATCGATCGTGCGCCGCATCATCAATGCGATCCTGCCTCTCGCGGGCTTGTTTGGTGCGGGCCTGCCCGGCGCAGCGCCTACAGCGGCGCAGACCTACGATCCGCGCCATCCCGTCTGCATCGAGATCTACACGATCGACGGCCGCAGCATCGACTGCAGTTTTGCGACGATCGCGCAGTGCGCCGCGACCGCCTCCGGGCAGTCCGCCCAGTGCTACGCCAATCCTATGCCACGCGGAGCAGACAGCTGAGCCCGGTTCCGTCGCCGCCGCGACGAAGCCGATAGCATCAGGTCAGCGCTCCGATCAGTGGACGCGAATGATATGGGGACGGCCAAGATCGATCAGCCCCTGCACCGCCGAGAGGCGGTCGTCGAGAGCTGCGATGGTCAGCAACAAATTGTTGCGGCGTTCGTCGAGAAGGCCCATCTCGGCGCCGGAGAGTTTGGTGCTCGATCGCTCCTTTTGAATCACCTCGAGAGATTGGCGCAATCCGGCAATCAGGCCGGACAGCTGCTTGGCTTCCTTGGTCATCGACCGCTTGGCGACATTGTGGCGGCGCGTCTCCGCCTGGTTCTGGCTCATCGTCGTCATCCTCCCGTGCCCCGCTGCCCCGAGTGGAATGCTTACAGCTTTGAGTAGACATATTACGATCGATGAAATCTGCCCGCGAAGAAGCTTCTTAAATTGTATGGGCAGGGAACCCGTTCCGGCCCAAACAGAAAGCCCGGCGCGAGGGCCGGGCTTTCGTTGGCAACTTTAGTGCTTTTGGTGCCCGCCACCGGGACCGCCGGCCGGGGCACCGCCGCCGTGCGGCGCGGCGTTGATGTGAGGAGCGCCGCCGCCACTGCCATGAGGCATCGCAGGCGCAGCCGCGCGCGGCGCCGGCATTTGGGCATGAGCGTTCATCGGCGAACCGTGGCCGACGTTCGGCTGAGCCACATGCGGCATCGCGGGCCGGCTTGCGGGAGCGGCTGATACGCGCGGCGCCTCATGTGGGCGCGCCATCGGCTGCGCACGCAGAGCCGCGCGGTGTGCGGCCTGCTCGTGCATGATGCGGGCCTGATCGTCCCGCGGATTGCGGCTCTGCAGATTGGTCCGCTCATGCGCGATGCGGTCAGCTCGTCCCGCACGGCTCCGGTCCGTCGTCACCGGAGTCTCGTGCCTGGCGATGGCGGCGTCGTGCCGTGAAGTTGCGGCATCACGGCCGGAGACCGCGGCCGCGCCCTTGGCACTTTCCTTGGCATTCGCGCCGTTGCGCCCGAGTGCGACCGCCGCATCGCGCGTTGCCGCGCGGCCGATGCGAGCCGCGCGTGGATCGATCGTCATCCGCGTCGCGTCGCGCTGATGCGAAGTCCAGTAGCTATTCCAGTGAGCATGCCGCCGATACCAGGGCCGCCCCTGATAATAGCTCGACCAGTACGAGGTCAGCACGAAGGGGACGATCGGCACGTCGACCTCGTCGACATAGTCAGGGAGATAGACGTAGTGATTGCGATAGAGATATTCGAGATATTGCGACGACACCCAGCCACGGTCATCCGAGAAGCTCACGTCGCACCAGGCGTTGCCGCGCAGGCAACCATGGATGTCGACGCGGGCGCCCTCGGGGATGCGATCGACCAGGGGAAAGCCCGAACCCGGCCCGGCGCGCAGGCCGGTCGAGACGGTGACCATGCCCGGTGCGGCCAGCGCGGCCGTCGGGGCGAGCAGCAATGCGGCTAACAACACGCTTCGGAATTTCATGGCGTAGTCCTCCTCTTTCGAGTCGGAACGCGCAAGCGGAACGGGCGTTCCGCGTACGAAGGTCTCATCCGCCAAAACATCGAGACGGATGCCGCGCGCGGTTCAATATTCATTCGCCGTTCATCGACACCGCGCGCAGAGAGAGCCTACGTGTGCGCCGCCGGCCCGTCAGTTCACTTGCAGCATGAAGCCGTCGAAGCACGCAGCAAGCGCAGCAAAATCATCGAGCGGCAGCACGGTCGCGACATACTGATCCGGCCGCACCACGACCATGCAGCCCGCCTTGCGGTCAATGCCGCGCATGGTGAAAACGTCCTGACCATTCTTGAGGTCCGGACAGAACATCTTCTCGTAGTCGATCAGGCCGTAGCGGCCCTTGCGCGGCAGCAGCAGCGCAGGCATCGCCTCGAGAGCGAGCTCGCGATGATCCTGCTGGAAGACCGCCCGCAGGTCGATCACGCTATCGATGTCGGCGACCGCGGGGGTGTAACGCCGGACCGGCGACTCCCGCGCATCGGAGAGAAAATTGCACAAGGCGCGAACGGCCGATCCGGTTGCTGCGGGATCCTCAGCGCCGGAGAAAGCGTAGATGCGGAAGCGGCCATCCGCCTGCGCAGCGTGACCGAGATGCACCGGCTTGGCATCCGCAAGCCGGATCACCGGTGCGGAATGAAATCGCGTGCCGATGACGAGGCCTTGCGCGAGATGCTGGTGGGACGTCGCTCCCGTCAGAACCGACGGGCGGTAATGCGTCGCCGTGCCCGCGGTGTAGCGACCGTGCCTCACGAAATAGTCCTGCGTCCTGGCGGCGTCGGCGCCGCCGGCCTTGGCGGCGGACGCAAGAATCCCCGCCCATTCCCGGTCGAAATCGATCAGCTCTTTGGCAACCGCCTGGCGCTCGGCCGAATAGGAATGCAGCAGGCTCGGCGCAGACTGCTTCCGCAAAACGGCAGCGAGCTTCCAGCCGAGATTGAAAGCGTCCTGCATCGAGACGTTCATGCCCTGCCCCGCCTTCGGGCTGTGGGTGTGGCAGGCATCGCCGGCGATGAATATCCGCGGCAGACGCGTAGCCGTCTCGGTCTCCGGCACGTCGTCGAACTTGTCGGTCAGGCGCTGGCCGATCTCGTAGACCGACCACCACGCGATCTCCTTCACATCGAGCGTATGCGGCTTCAGGATCCGCTGCGCTTTCGCGATCACGTCGTCGGCGGTGATATTGCGATTGGCGACGCGCTCGCCGATGTCGAGCTTGGCGAGCTCGACATAGAGGCGGACCATGTAGCCGCCCTCGCGCGGAATGATCAGCAGGCTACCGTCCTTCGCCGACTGAATCAGGGCCTTGAAGCGGATGTCGGGAAAATCGGTCACCGCCAGCACGTCCATCACGCCCCAGGCATGATTGGCGGAATCGCCGAGCAACTCGCGACCGATCGATTTGCGCACCGTGCTGCGGGCGCCGTCGCAGCCGACGACATAGCGCGCCTTGATCGTCTCGACCTTGCCCTCGTTCTCGGCATCGACCCGTTCGAGCCGCGCCGTCACGGCATGGTCGGCGGGACCCGCGGCCGGATCGACCTGAAGGTCGAGCAGGCGCCGACTGTAATGGGGCTCGAGCCTGCCCGGCGCCTTGCGCATGACGTCGAGAAAGCCGTCATGGATGCGCGCCTGGTTGAGAATAACGTGCGGGAATTCCGACAAACCGTCCTCGACGTCCTGCACCCGGCCGCTGCGGACGATATGTTCCGGCACCCGCTCGTCCGGCTTCCAGAATGTCGTCTCGTTCACCCAACAGGCTTCCTTCAGGACGCGCTCGCTGAATCCGAAGGCGTGGAACATCTCCATGGTGCGGCATGCGATGCCGTCGGCCTGCCCGACCAGCAAGCGGCCCGGCTTCTGCTCGACGATGCAGGTCTTGATGTCGGCAAACTGCGCAAGCTGGGCCGCAAGCGTCAGGCCCGCAGGGCCACAGCCGACGATGAGGACATCGACCTCTTCGGGCACGCCCCCCGTTGCGCCAGAAGGCTGAATGCGCGCGGCGGGATCGGCGATTTCGGGGTCGCCCGGCTGAAATCCATTGAGATGGAATTGCATGAGCACCTCTCCCGCCGATGTTCCGTTTGGATATTGATCAGTATGCTGACTATCAGTATACTTGTCAACGATCCCGGCCGTCCCGCCCCAACGGAGAAATTCGGTGAAAGACAACAACGACATGCCCGGACATCTGGCGCGCCGATTCCAGCAGATCGCGGTCGCGGTGTTTTTGGCCGAGGTCGGGGATGCCGGCTTCGACCTCACGCCGGTGCAATACGCCGCGCTCGCGACCATCAAGGCCAATCCGGGGCTCGACCAGGTGACGCTCGCGGGATTGATCGCCTACGACCGCACCACCATCACCGGCGTGATCGACCGGCTCGTGCAGAAGGGGCTCGCGGAGCGCCGCGCCTCGCGCCGCGACCGCCGTGCCCGCGAGCTCGAGATCACCGACGAAGGCCGGCGCACCCTGCGCAAGATCACGCCGGCCGTCGAATCCGCGCAACGCATCATGCTGCGTGGCCTCAGCGCGAAGGAAGGTGAGGATCTGATGCGCCTCCTGCACAAGGCCATCGCCGCCGGCAACGAACTCAGCCGCGCCCCGCTGCGCGGAGTGCAGGCATAGAGCGTTTTCGAGCGAGGTGGATACCGCTTCGCGTCAAGAAAACGTGCCAAGACAGAAAGCCCCGTAATTCTACCCCTCATTGTCGCAGTATCGCGAAACCAGGAACTAACCTTCGGCTGTTACGGTCGACGGCATTCGGCGTTTAACGCGCGATTAACTTTGCCGGTCTGGAGTTTCGGATGTTCAGGTTCCTCATTGCGGCGGCGGCGATCGCGCTCTCGACCGCTCCGGCGCTCGCGAATGGCCATGGCGGCGGCGATGCCCCTCCGCCGCCGAAGCCCGCGACCTCACCGGCGAAAGTCATCCTGACCAAGCAGGGCCCCACACTCGTGGACCTCAACGGCATGACGCTCTACTATTACGAGCGCGATACCACCGGCAAGACGTCGAACTGCAACGGGAAATGCGTCGAGAGCTGGGTGCCGCTGCCCGCAACGGCCGATGCCAAAGCGGTCGGCGACTTCACCGTGATCAACCGTAACGACGGCAGCAAGATGTGGGCCTATCGCTATCGTCCGCTCTACACCTCGCCGGCCGACAAGGCGCCGGGCGAGGCCAATGGCAATGCCACGACGCTGCAATGGCGCGTCGCCCGTCCCGAGAACTAGGGTCTGTACCTAATTAGCGAGTTCTGATTCCCTGGTGCCAAGTTGATTCGGCACGGGGGACTTCGATGCGGAAAGGACTGTTCTGGCTCAACGACAAGCAGTGGGCTCAGATAGAGCCGCATCTGCCAACAAACCAGACCGGCCCGGCGCGCGAAGACGATCGACGCATTATCAGCGGTATCATTCACATGCTCCAGTGCGGCGCACGCTGGCGCGATTGCCCGTCCGACTATGGCCCTTACACGACGATCTACAATCGGTTCAATCGCTGGGCTAAGCGCGGACATTGGCAGGCGATCTTTGAAGCGCTCGCCCGCTGCGGCAAGGACCGAGTGGCTTTGTCGATCGACTCCACCTCGATCAAAGCGCATCGCTCGGCGAGCGGCGGAAAAGGGGGGAGTGTGAACAGGCGATCGGCCGCTCGCGCGGTGGGCGGACCACGAAAATCCACGCGCTGAGCGACCCTGATTGCAAACCTTGCGCATTTCATCTCACTCCGGGACAAGCCGCAGACATTGCCGCAGGGCCGGCCCTTTTGAAGCTCGCGCCGCCCATGTCTTCCCTCATTGGGGACAAAGGCTACGATGGCGACGGCTTTCGCGCCGAAATCGTCAATCGCGGCGCGAAACCCGTCATTCCAAACAAATCCAACCGGGTAACCCTCCACAGCTTCAGCAAGCGCCTCTATAAAGGGCGCAATGTTATCGAGCGCTGTTTCTGCCGGCTCAAGGATTTCAGGCGTGTTGCTACTCGCTACGACAAACTTGCCAGAAACTTCTTGGCCGCCGTCCACCTCGCCGCTCTCGTCGCTTATTGGATCAATTGAGTCTGAACCCTAGCACTACTTTGGCAGATTGTTGATTTTGCCGCGATTTATAGGATTCCCGAATCAATTGTTCAATGATTCATGGGTGGTCGGCTCTTGGAGGGCTGACCATGCCGGGATGGGAAGACGAACTCGAACGCTGGCTGATGCCGTTCTTGGACCGGCTGGGTCATAAGACCCGACAGCGGATGTGTCCTCTATATGTTGCGGGATTGATCGGTCCTGGCGATCGCAAGAGCGTTCAGCCGATGGCGGAACGCCTTGCCACGAGCAACTACGACCAGTTGCACCATTTCATTGCGGACGGCGTCTGGAACGCGACGCCGCTAGAGACAGAGCTGCTCAACCAGGCGGACCGACTTGTCGGCGGCAGGGATGCGGTGCTGGTTATTGATGACACCTCACTGCCGAAAAAGGGTGAGCGATCGGTCGGTGTTGCGGCTCAATACGCGTCGGCTCTCGGTAAAACTGCAAATTGCCAAACGCTGGTGTCTTTAACGCTTGCGCGCGGGGAAGTGCCCGTGATGGTCGCGTTACGTCTCTTTCTGCCTGACAGCTGGACAAGCGACATGCCTCGCTTGAAGCGCGCTCGCGTGCCAGTCGAACACCGAACGCCGCGGTCCAAGCCGGAGATCGCTTTGGCCGAGATTGACCGCGCGATGGCAGCCAACATACGCTTTGGATGTGTGCTGGCGGATGCAGGATACGGCCTCAGCGCGCCGTTTCGACAAGGGCTAACAGAGCGCGGGCTGGCCTGGGCGGTCGGTATCCCTCGGCACCAGAAAGTGTATCCGGTCGATGTGAAGCTCATTTGGCCGATCACCAAAGCCCGTGGCAAACCACGAAAGCACCACGTGCCCGATATCTTATCGATTGCGGCAGAACAAATGCTGGCCAGCGCCAAATGGAAAACCGTGAGTTGGCGCAGCGGGACGAAAGGTCGGCTCAAAGCCCGATTTGCTGCTCTCCGTGTCCGCACCGCCGACGGCCCTCCGCAGCGGATATGGGATAAAGGTCAGCAGCATCTCCCAGGCGACGAAGCCTGGCTCATTGGCGAGCAACGTGCCTCCGGGGAGAAGAAATACTATCTCGCCAATCTTCCGGCGACGACGGATCTGCGCACGCTGGCCGCCACCATCAAGGCACGGTGGATTTGTGAGCAGGCGCATCAACAGTTGAAGGAGGAACTTGGACTTGATCACTTCGAAGGGCGATCATGGCAAGGTCTTCATCGCCACGCCCTTATGACAATGATTGCCTACGCCTTCCTGCAACATCGTCGCCTCGCAAACGCGGGGCGAAAAAAAAAGAATCAACGGGCCTCCGCCTCAACCGACTATGCCCGCCGTACGTCACGCCATCGTCGATCTCATCCTTCGGCCGCCGCCCCAGCAGTGCCCACATTGCCGAAAGCAAATCCTTGAAAAACAGCGGCGAAAACACATTCTGCCAAAGTAGTGCTAGGGCGACCTCACCCGCGCCAGCTGGGCCGCGCCTCGACTTGCGCGTTCTGTCCGGGCGGCAGCACCACGACCATTGAGTTGAGCTTCACCCGGTCATAGAGATCGATCACGTCCTCGTTGCGCATCCGGATGCATCCGGACGAGATCGCCTGCCCGATATATTCCGGCTGGTTGGTGCCGTGGATGCGGTAGAGCGTGTCCTTGTTGCCGGCATAGAGATAGATGCCCCGCGCGCCCAGCGGATTGGCGGGGCCTCCGGGCACCCGCGCCGGATAGGGCCCGAGCCGCGCCTGGATGTCCGCCGTCGGAACCCAATCCGGCCATTCCGCTAGACGACCGACCCGCGCGACTCCGGAGAACGCCATGGCTTCCTCGCCGACCGCGACGCCGTAGCGGATCGCCTTGCCTTCGGGCAGCACGAAATAGAGATAGCGCGCATCGGTATCGACCAGGATCGTGCCCGGCTGCTCCTTGCGCGGATAATCGACGATATGACGGAGATATTGCTCGGGCACGTTTGCTTGCGCGTAAGGCGTATGCGCCAGCAACTGCCGGTCGCGGGTCGTCATGCTCGCGTCCGTCGATGGCGAAAGCGTCGTCTGCATGCAGCCGCCCAACGGAAGCATGGCAAGGACGAGTAGAACGAATAAGGATCTTGGCACCGCCGGCCCCGATAGCGATAGCAGCGCCCCCAGCAACACCAGATGCTGCCAAAATCGTGCTGAAAACAAGGCATTGTGGAACAATTACGCGTGTTTTCTGAGGCGGGTTCCATCACCACAAACGGCGCAAGAGCGTCGCACAGTCTCCATCCCCTCGCCTTGCTTTGGTCAAACCCGGCTGGACTCGTGGGTCATGGTGCTTGGGCCTCATCGGATTTGGGGATTTGGATGGGCCCACCTCAACGGATCTGCTCGCGCCAATGCGAACGACCGATACCTCAATACTCAACACCTGGGGCTTCAAAACACCCAGGCTTCAAAGGAGCTGCGATGCTCGCGACGCTGAACTCTCGGCAAATCGTCGATGAGATCGTGAAGGACACGGTCACGAACAACGACCCGCACGACGCGGTGCAGATTTCGCCTGACATTGTGCTGGCCTCGCGCCCCCTCGGCGTCGCGCCCGCGCTTGCGCCTGAGATCACCGCCCGTCCCGAACCCAAAATAGATCCGGCGTTCACGCTGAAGTCCAGAATGAATCCGGAGCCGAAGTTCAGTCCCGTCGCGGAGCCGCAGACGGCAGCGCCCTCGGTCGACACCGCCGTGCGCGTTGCGGCCGGTGATGGTCTCAGCCGGCAGAAGCGCTCCTCCGCTGGCAAATGGCTGCGCGGCGCGTTCGTCACGATGCTGTTTGCGGGCGGAAGCGCGGCCGCCACTGTCGCCTGGGAGAAACATGGCGACACCGCAAGACAGATGCTCGCCGAATGGACCCCGGCATTGGCGTCGCTGCTGCCTTCGACCTCGCAGACCGCACCGCTCGCCGCCGCACAGGCTGCGCCGCCTGCGGACCAGGCCGCAACGGATCAAGCCACAACGGATCAAGCGGCCGATCAATCTGCGGCTCCGCCTGCAACCCAGGTTGCAGCAGCAGTGCCCCCGGCAACACAACCCGATCCTGTACAATCGGTGCAGTCGATGACGCGCGATCTCACCGCGATGGCGCAACAGATCGAGCAGCTCAAGGCCAACATCGCCGAGTTGAAGGCCGGGCAGGAGCAGATGGCACGCGAGATGGCGAAGCCGCCCGCGCCGAAGCCGGTGGCCGATACGAAGCCGCGCGTCGATCCGCGCCCGCAAATGTCCGCGCTACCGCCGCGGCCCGCGGCGCCGCCGGTTCGCAAACCGAAGCCGGTCGTGTCGCACACCTACATGCCGGCTTATTCGCCGGCGCCGCTCGCTCCGCCGCCGCCGGCCTCGCAGGCTGCCGCAGCCCCACCGCCCGCTGCCATGACGACGCAAGCCGTTGCCGACGACGACGGACCTGTCGTACGCCCGCCAATGCCGCTGCGCTGAACCATCGTCACGCGACGACGCGTCGCACCAGCGATGCTGTCAGAGTCGATGTGATGCGTAGAATCCGGATGACTACGGGAAGCGAGCTTCGATCGTTTTCCATCAAGAGAAAAGGCCGTCGGGATCTATGCCGGCGGCCTTCTCTTGCAGCTGCCGGTTCCCGGAGCCCGGTTCTGCTGCAATTCCATGCCTCATGATCACGCCGACATATTTAATAAAATCTTAACACGCTTGAATGCTGCACATCATTTCTGCGCCATAAGCACAGAGATTGCGCGCGCCGTTCATTCGATAAACATCGACTCAGTGGTACCATCGGTCATGTGTTGAAACGTCCACCCGAAGCTCAATTCGTCACACCGGGGAATTCGGATGCCCTACTATTCCTTCGATCTCGTGGTTGGTGAAGAGTTCAAGAACCAGGGCGGTATCATCCTCGAAGACATCGAGGTCGCCTCCGATCGCGCCGTTCAACTGGCCACCGAGCTGTCGCAGGTGAAGCCCGAGCTGCAAAGCAAGGGTTGCGCTGTGCGCGTCACCGACCGCGATCACAAAGAGGTCTATCGCACGCCGCTCGATCCGGTGCCGGCCTGGCGGCGCTAACCCGCCGGCCGGCTTCGCGGGCGCACGCTGATCCCCATTGCGGAGCGGCGCGGCAGCCGCTAGCCTTCCCGAAAATTCGGGGAGGTACCAAGGATGCGCACTGGTTTTCTGATGACGGCCCTGTTGCTGCTGGCCGCGCCCGCCCAAGCGGCCGACCATCCACGTTCGACCTATGTCACGTTGGTCTTGCAGGCCTTCGCCGCCAAGGTCGAATGTCCGGGCACCGATATCGCCTACCAGGATCTGGTGCAGAAGGCGGAGCAGATGCAGTTGCCCGAAGGCACCACCGAGAAGGTCCGCAAGGCGATCGCCTGGATGCACACGGGTGGCAAGATGGGCGAGAAGCAGGACGACGATCTGATGGCCGAGGTCGCGGTGGCCACCCAGGCGACCGACCTCAACCAACGCCGCCTCGGCATGCACGGCTGGTGCGAGGCCCAGAAGACCAACCTCGCCGGCCTGATCCGCAGCAAGGGCGGCTAGCGTGATCGCGCGGCGTTAAGCACGCCGCGCCGGAATTTTTGCTTCGGCCAATAATCGTCACATTTCTCGCCAGCATGCGGCTCTTTTCGAACTCGAACAGGGGAGCCCCATGCGGATCAACCATGTCCTTCTCGCGGTCGCGTTTGCCGTCGCACCGATGCTGACTGCGCCCGTGCTGGCGAAGAATTCCAATGCCCAGAAGGGCGAGGACAAATCGACCTCGTCTTCGTCGTGTAGCGCTTATCAGCAGGCGCCGGATGGCTCGTGGGAGCCGCTCCCCTGCAAGGAGACGGGCGAGCGCTCCCAGCCGCAGACACAGAATCGACCTCGCCGCAGGGCGCTGACCGCGGGGAGCGTTGAACGCGGGGGAGTGTCAGCTCTGGTGCGGACCGCGGATGATCTTCATCGCGTCCGCGATGTGACGCCACTCTTTGGCCTCGTCGGCCTCGCCGCGGCCCTCACAAGCCCTGGCCTGTTCGGCGGCCTTCGCGATCGCAGCAAAACCATGCTGTTCCAGCATCTGGCGCGCGACGGTGTGGACCTGGACCTCGGTCATCATGGGCGTTCTCCCGTTTGACGAAACCGCGGTGCATCGCGCCGCCGCGGGTTGTTCACAACGATTGAGCCCCGGACCTCGTTCCGTAGCGTTCACGTCAGCAAGCAAAAGGCGGCCCGCTATGCCCAGCGGACCGCCTTTTCACCCACCCCAAATTTGAAGCGTCGCGGCCGAGGTCCCTAGCCGGCCGCCGCGCGCTTGCGCTCGAAATCGTTGGGCACCTCGATATCGACCTCGAGGGTCGAGACCTCGTCGCCGCGATCGAGCCGGACAATGACCTTGGTCGGGTCCAGCGTGACGTGCCTGGAGACGACCGCGAGAATTTCCTCACGCAGCACACCGAGCAGATCGGGCTGGCCGCGCAGTCCGCGTTCATGGGCAAGCAGGATCTGCAACCGTTCGCGCGCGACGGGTGCAGAGGCCTTGTTGCCGCGGAGAAGCCGAAGCAGACCCATGCTCATGCGGCCCTCCGTCGCAGCAGGCGGTCCATGAAGCCCTTGCGCTCGGTCGGCACCTGCATGGGCACGGTGTCGCCGCACAGCCGCCGCGCCGCATCGATATAGGCCCGCGCCGGGGCGCCTTCCGCGTTCGACAGCGTCACGGGCGTGCCGACGTTGGAGGCGCGCAGCACGTCCTGGCTCTCCGGGATGATGCCGAGCAAAGGTGTTGCAAGAATTTCGAGGATGTCCTCGATGGTCAGCATCTCGCCGCGCGCGGCGCGCGAGGGATCATAGCGGGTGATGAGAATGTGCTTCTCGACCCGCTCGCCCTTCTCGGCCCGCACCGTCTTGGAATCGAGCATGCCGATGATGCGATCGGAATCGCGCACCGAGGAGACTTCGGGATTGGTGACGATCACGGCTTCGTCGGCAAAGCGCATCGCCATGGAGGCGCCGCGCTCGATGCCGGCCGGACTGTCGCAGATCACCCAGTCGAAACGGCTGCGCAGATCGTCGATGACCTTGCCCACGCCCTCTTCGGTCAGCGCGTCCTTGTCGCGGGTTTGCGAGGCCGGCAGCAGCCAGAGGTTCTCCAGCCGCTTGTCCTTGATCAGGGCCTGCGGCAGCTTTGCGACGCCCTGCACCACGTTGATGAGGTCGAACACGACGCGACGTTCGGCGCCCATCACGAGGTCGAGGTTGCGCAAGCCGACGTCGAAATCGACGACGACGACCTTTTCGCCGCGCTGCGCGAGCGCAGCCCCCAGTGCGGCGGTCGTCGTGGTCTTTCCGACGCCCCCCTTGCCTGACGTCACGACCAGTACCTTGGCCATCTCTCAAATCTCCTTCTGGTCAGTTCAGCGCAGTAATTCGCATGGTGTTGCCCTGCAGCCAGGCCTGGGCCGGCTTGCCGCGCAGGGCCGCGTCGATATCGTCGGCGGTCTGGTAAAAACCATCGATTGCAAGCAGTTCGGCCTCGATCTTCTGACAATAGATGCGCGCGCTCGTGTGACCGTTCACGCCCGCCATGGCGCGGCCGCGCAGCGCGCCGTAGATGTGAATGGAGCCGCCGGCGACGACCTCGGCGCCGGAGCCGACCGAACCCAAAATGGTGACGTCGCCTTCGGGGAAGATCACGGTCTGGCCCGACCGCACGGGGGTCTCGAGCAGCAGCGAGGTCGGCCTGGTCTCGACCTTTGCCTCGACCTTCTTGGGCGCACTCGGCTCGACCACGCAGCTGCGCCCGCCCGAAAGCAGCGGCGGCATCATGGGGGTCAACCGGCCCTCCTCCACGCCCTCGATCCCGAGCACGCGGATGTTGCGGTCCTGAAGGCTGGTGAGCAGATGGCCGATGCCGGACTGGCTGAGATCGACCGAGGACAGGTCGATCACCACGGGGCGGCCGGCGAAGAAGCCCGGCGAGCGCGCGATGGTGGTGTCGATCTCCTGCAGCCAGTCCTGGATGGGAACCGTCGGCACGAAGACGAAGGCCACATAGGAGCGCCCGCGCAGGCGAACCATTTGGCGTTGAGGTTTTACTGCAGCCTCCATAGCGGCCGACTCGTTCCCTGTTATTGAATGGTTAACGATGCCGCCGATATGGTTAATGGCCGGTTAATTTCTCCGTGGGTTACGTGGCATGGAAGCGCACCAAGGGCGTTGAGCAGGCGCTCTCGCCCCGCACAACGGTCATCGCCCGCGAAGGCGGGCGATCCAGTACTCCGAGACGGTTGCGGGTCAGCCGAAAGGCTGCGGCGTACTGGATGCCCCGGTCAAGCCGGGGCATGAGAGCGGAATGTGGGGCCGGCGCGGCGACCAGCCCCCTACTTCTTCACCTTGCTCGCATCCATCTTGATGGCGGGGTCCAGCATCTTGGTCGTGAACGCCGTCGTGACGTCGAACGGCTTCTCCATGCCGAGATAGGTCTGGACCAGATCGTAGTCCTTCTTCATCCGCTCGCCGTCGATCCAGCCGAGTGCCTTCGTCGTCGTGAATTCGTCCGTCATCAGGAACTTGATGCGCTCCCACTGGCGCTCCTGGTTCTCCTTGTCGAGACCGGAGACCTGATCGAGCAGCGCCTTCAGGCAGGGCGCGGCGTCGGCGACGCAAGTCGCGAAGGCCTTTTGCGTGACCCGCACGAACTCCTCGACCAGCTTCGGGTTCTTCTGCAAATAGCCACCGTTGACGATCAGCGAATTGCCGTAAGGATTGAGCCCGATGTCCTTCCAATTGACGTAGCCGAGATCGCTTCCGAACTCGATCACCTTCAAATCGTGCTCGTTGTAGAAGTCGCTGATGATGTCGACCGTATGGCTCTTGAGCGCGGCGATCTTCGCCGTCGGCCCGACATTGACGAAGCCGACGGAGTCGGGCGCAAGCCCTGCAGCCTTGGCGAAGGCCGGCCACATCACACGCGAGGCGTCCCCGGGCGGATTGCCGATCTTGTGGCCGGCAAAATCCTTCACCCCGTTCACGCCGTAGCTCTTCAACCAGTAGAAGGTCTGGCCGGTGTTGGCGTAGACGCTCATCACGGCAACAGCGTCAGCCCCCTTGCTCTTCGCCACCAGCATGGTGGCGAGATCGGCGACGCCGAAGGGCGAGCCGCCGGAGCCGACCTTGGCGGCGGAGACGCCGGAGCCCTTGCCGACCTCGATGGTCAGATCGATGCCCGCTTTCTCGTACCAGCCTTGCGCCTTGGCGTAATAATAGGGCGAGTGATCGGCCGTCGGCGCCCAGTTCAGGATCAGATTGACCGCCTCGCCCGCGTTCGCGGGCACGACTGGTGATCCGAGCATCAGGGCCACAGCCAGGGCCGAGCCCGCCGCCTGCAAACGCTTCATCGCATCTCTCCTCGTTGCCCGCGACCGGCTTGTCGCTCTCCCCCCGTGAGGATACCAATGCAACAAGGCCGCCCTCAACTTGTCAACTGTTTGGTTGGAAATGCCCGCAAAACGTTCAGGCGACACCGTGCCGCAGCGGCGCGACCCGGTCGCCACACGCAAGAAGCTGCTCACCGCGGCGCGCGAGGAGTTCGCCCGGCACGGCTTTGCCGGCGCCCGCGTCGACGAGATCGCAGAGCGCGCCGGTGTCAACAAGCAGCTCGTCTACCATTATTTCGGCGACAAGGACGCGCTCTATCTCGCCGTGCTCGAATGGGTTTACGCCGATATCCGCGAGCAGGAACGTCAGCTCAATCTCGAAGGCCTGCCGCCGGGAAAGGCGATCCGGAAACTGATCGAGGCCTCGTTCGATTACCTCGCGACGAACCCCGATTTCATCGTGCTTCTGAACGACGAGAACCGCGGCGGTGCCCGCCACGTCCGCGGCTCGACGCGGCTGGAGGCGATGCATTCGCCGCTGGTGAAGAGCGTGTCCCACATCCTTCACGAAGGCGTCCGCGCCGGCATGTTCCGCAAGGGGATCGACCCGATCCAGCTCTATATCTCCATCGCGGGCCTCAGCTATTTCTATCTCTCCAACACGCCGACGCTGTCGGCGATCTTCGGCAAGGACCTGTCGAGCCGGGCCGCGCGCCGCGCCCGCCGCCGGCACGTCGCCGATCTCGTGCTGCATTCGCTCCGGCCATAATCAACCAACTGGTTGAAACTTCCCCTCCGGGACGGCTAGGCTTGCGACCAGCGGCAAGGTGGCCGCTGACAACAGGGAGTAACCGGTGACAGGAGACGGCGCCCGCAATACGCGCAGCTTTGCGATCGTCCTAATCGTGCACTTCGCCGTGCTGGTGCTCTGGCAGGTGCTGGTCGATGCCTTCCACGTCCCGAAGTTCATCCTGCCGTCGCCGCTCGCGACAATCCAGACGCTAGGAACCGCGAGCTACGCCTGGGGCGCCAACACGCTGGTGACGGCGATCGAGATCCTCGGCGGCTTTGCGCTCGGCGCCTTCGTCGGCGTGACGCTGGCCGTCATCTTCAGCTGGGCGCCGCTGATCAGCCTCGTGCTGCTGCCGCTGTTCGTGACGCTGAACATGATCCCGAAGGTCGCGCTCGGTCCGCTCCTCATCGTCTGGTTCTCCTACGGCATCGTGCCGAACATCCTGATCGCCTTCAGCATCTGCTTCTTCCCGATCCTGCTCACCACCGCGCGGGGCTTGCGCGAGGTCGAGCCGGATCTGCTCGACCTCGTCAAATCGCTGCGCGGCTCGCGCTGGACGCTGTTCCGCAAGATCCAGCTGCCGGGATCGCTGCCTTACATCTTCTCCGGGATGAAGGTCGGCGCCATCCTCGCGGTCGCCGGCGCCATAGTCGGCGAGTTCATCGCCTCCGAGCGCGGGCTCGGCTACCTCATGATCCAGGTGCAGTCGTCGCTCGACACGCCCGCGATGGTGATGGCCGTCGTGCTGCTCACCCTGCTCGGCGTCGCGCTTTACGGCTTCGTGCTCGTCCTCGAACGCATCTTCGTCGTCGGCGACGCAAGACAAACTTGAAGATCAAGGACCACAACCATGCTCCTCACCCGCCAGAACCTGCCGAAGACCATCCCTGATATCGCTGCGCTCGACGATCTCCTGTGCCGGCCGACCCAGGCATTGATCGACGACCTCGCCCGGGTCGACGGCGACATCATGATCCTCGGCGTCGCCGGCAAGATGGGGCCGACGCTGGCGGGGCTTGCCAAGGCCGCAGCGCCCGATCGCCGTGTCATCGGCGTCGCCCGCTTCAGCGACGCCGGCGTCAAGGACTGGCTGCACGCGCGTGGCGTCGAGACTATCAATTGCGACCTAATGGACGAGACCGCGATCCAGGCGCTGCCGAAGGCGCCCAACATTGTCTTCATGGCCGGCCGCAAATTCGGCGCTGAGGGCGATCTCTCGCTGACCTGGGCGATGAATGCGCACGTGCCGGCACTGATCGCGCAGGCCTTCCCCTCGTCGCGGATCGTGGCGTTCTCGACCGGCTGCATCTATCCGTTCGTCCCCGTCGACGGCAAAGGATCGGGCGAGGACATGGCGCCGAACCCGCCCGGCGAGTACGCCCAGTCCTGCGTGGGCCGCGAGCGCATGTTCGAGTATTTTTCGCGCAAGTTCGGAACGCCCGGGCGGCTATTCCGCCTCAACTACGCGATCGACATGCGCTATGGCGTGCTGCACGACATCGCCTTGAAAGTGCTCACGGGCACGCCGATCGACCTCAGCATCGGTCATGTCAATTTCATCTGGCAGGGCGATGCCTCATCGCAGGCGCTGCGCTGCCTCGCGCATTGCACAGCGCCGACCTCGCCGATCAATGTCAGCGGCCACGAGATTTTGGCGGTGCGCGACCTCGCAGCAAGATTCGGCGCCAGGTTCGGCCGTATGCCGGTGCTGACAGGAAACGAAGAGCCGACCGCGTGGCTGACCGACACGTCCAAGGCAGTCGAGCTTTTCGGCCTGCCGGTCGTCGACACCGAGCAGCTGATCGCCTGGACGGCGGATTGGGTGTCGCGCGCCATGCCGAGCCTCGGCAAGCCCACCAAATACGAGGTGCGCGATGGACGCTACTGACGATCCGCGCATCATCCGGCTTGGCGTCGAGGATGCTGCGGCGGGCCTCGCGCTCTCGACAGAGGCGCACTGGAACCAGAATGAAGACGACTGGCGGTTTTTCCTAAGCGACGGCGTCGCGTTCGGCATCCGTGATGGCGCGCAACTGGTCGCGACCGCAGCACTCCTGCCCTACCCCGGCGACAACGCCTGGATCAGCATGGTGCTGGTGACGGCAAGCCATCGCCGACGCGGTCTCGCCACGCGGCTCGTCGACGCCTGCCTGGCGATGGCGCGCGAACGCGGCCTGACGAGCTGGCTCGACGCAACCCCGGACGGTGCTGCCGTCTATGGGCCGCTCGGGTTCACGCCGACCCTGCAATTGCGCCGGCTCAAGCTGGTGAAATCGGCATCCGCGTCCGGGCAGGCACCTTCGTCCGCGACACTCGACGCGCTCCGCGCGCGCGACCGGCGCGCCACGGGCCTCGATCGAACCGCCCTGCTCTCCAACTTCGCGCAGCGTTCCGGCTCGCGCATCGTCTCCGCGAACGGCGCCATCGCGCTGGTTCGCGACGGACGTACCGCCCGCCATATCGGCCCGCTGCTTGCCGACGACGCGGCAGCCGCGCTGACCCTGGTCGATGCCATCGCGCGATCGGAGACCGGACCGCTGCTGCTCGATGCCGTCGCGTCGCAAGCCGCGTTCCCTGAAGGATTGACCGCATCCGGCTGGATCATCGAGCGCCCGTTCCAGCGCATGCGGTTCGGCCCCGCTAAGACCGCGGGTGAAGACATGCCATTCGCCGTCGCCGGCCCTGAATTCGGATAGGACATCATGCACCACAGCCAGATCAACAGCGAGATCCGCAAGCTGATCGCCGACGGCACCGTGCTGCCGGCGCATCCCCTCGCGCTCACCGCCGAACGCCAGCTCGACAAAAAGCATCAGCGCGCGCTGACGCGCTATTACATCGAAGCCGGCTCCGGCGGCCTTGCGGTCGGCGTGCACACCACGCAGTTCGCGATCCGTGACGTCGGCCTCTATCGTCCCGTGCTGGAGCTCGCCGCCGAGACGGCGGCGAACTGGACCAAGCGTCCGCTGGCGCTGGTCGCGGGCCTCGCCGGTCCGACTAGGCAGGCCACCGCTGAAGCCCGCACCGCGCGCGACATCGGCTATCACGCAGGGCTCCTCAGTCTCGCTGCGATGAAGAGGGCGTCGGAGGACGAGATCATCGCGCATTGCGCAGCGGTCGCAGCCGAAATTCCGCTGGTCGGCTTCTATCTTCAGCCGACGGTCGGCGGCGTGGTCCTGTCGAGCCGGTTCTGGCAGCGCTTTGCCTCGATCGACAATGTCATCGCGATCAAGATCGCGCCGTTCAACCGCTACCGGACCCTTGATGTTTTGCGCGGCGTCGCGGCAGCCGGCGCGCTCGACCGCGTTGCGCTCTATACCGGCAATGACGACCACATCCTGCTCGACCTGATGCTGCCGTTCGACCTCCGCGATAACGGAATCACCACGCGCACTTATTTCAAAGGCGGCCTGCTCGGCCACTGGTCGGTGTGGACGGCGAGCGCGATCAAACAGTTCGAGCGCTGCAAAGCGGCACGGCACAAGGACAGCGTGCCGGCCGATTTGCTCGCGCTCGATGCCCGCGTCACCGATTGCAACAGCGCATTCTTCGACGTCGCCAACGATTTTCACGGCTGCATCGCCGGCTGCCATGAGGTGCTGCGACGGCAGGGCCTGATGCAGGGCCTGTGGTGCCTCGATCCGAACGAGGGCCTGAGCCCCGGCCAGAAGGACGAGATCGAGCGCGTGTACCGCGAGCATTCCGACCTCAGCGACGACGCGTTCGTGGCCGCAAACTTGGATAAATGGCTGGCATGAGCTCAAGCCCCTTTATCAGCCTGCAAGGCGTCCGCAAGGTCTATCGCAGCGGCGGCGCCGAATTCCTGGCGGTGTCCGACGTCACCATGGACGTGCAGGAGGGTGAGCTGGTCTCGCTGGTCGGCCCGTCCGGCTGCGGCAAGACCACCGTGATGAAGATTTTGGCCGGCTTGCACGACGCCGACGGCGGCACGGTGAAGATCGGCAACGCCAAAAGCCCGTTCGATCCGACCCGCGACATTGGCATGGTGTTCCAGCAGGCGTTGCTGCTGAAATGGCGGACGATCCTGGACAACGTGCTGCTGCCGGCAGAGATCGTCGGTCTTCCGATGAAGGCCGCGCGCGAGCGGGCGCGCGATCTGCTCAATCTGGTGGGTCTTGCCGGCTACGAGCAGAAATATCCGCGAGAGTTGTCCGGCGGCATGCAGCAGCGCACCGCCATCGCGCGCGCCTTCATTCACGACCCGAAACTGATCCTGATGGACGAGCCGTTCGGCGCGCTGGACGCGCTGACGCGCGAGCAGATGAATCTAGAGATGCTGCGGATCTGGCGCGAGAGCGGCAAGACCATCATCTTCATCACGCACTCGATCCAGGAGGCCGTGTTCCTGTCCTCGCACTGCGCCGTGCTGACGGCGGGACCTGCGAAGATGGCCGATTATTTCCCCATCGACCTGCCCTTCCCACGGGCTCTGCCGCTGAAGACGACGGACGCGTTCGGCGCCTATGCGCGCCGGATCTACGAGAAGCTGGGGCTGGGGGCGGCTTAATTCAGCGCACGATAGATGCCATAGGGTGGGCAAAGCGACTTGTCCGCCGTAGCTCGAAGAGCGAAGGCGGAAGCGTGCCCACCATGGCGAGTCAAGCAAGCAGTGGTGGGCACGGCGCAAGTGCGCCTTTGCCCACCCTACGGGAGTTTGCGCGATCAAGCCTTGTTGCGCATCTTGCCGAGCAGATAATTGTCGTAAAAATTCTCCGCGATCTGCGTGTAGAACAGCAGCTCCTTCATATAGGCGTCGTGGCTTTCCTTGGTGCGCTTGAACAGGTCGCTTTTGGTGGCGAGCTCGTTCAGATGGTCCTGGGTCGCGGTGTAGCAAGCCTCCAGCACCGGCTGCGGAAACGCCTTCAGCTCCGCGCCATTGGCGATCAGCCGCTTCAGCGCCGCCGGATTCACGCTGTCGTATTTCTCGAGCATCCAGGCGCCCGCGGCCGACGCGGCCTGGTTGACGATCGCCTGGTACTGCTTCGGCAGCGAAGCCCACTTCTCGTCGTTGACGATCATGTGCAGCATGGCGCCGCCTTCCCACCAGCCGGGGAAGTAGTAATATTTGGCGACCTTCTGGAAGCCGAGCTTCTCGTCGTCATAGGGGCCGACGAATTCGACTGCGTCGATCGTGCCCTTCTCCAGCGCCGGATAGATGTCGCCGCCCGCGATCTGCTGCGGGACCACGCCGAGCCGCGCCAGCACATGACCACCCATGCCGGCGATGCGGAATTTCAGGCCCTTGAGATCGTCGACGGTCTTGATCTCCTTGCGGAACCAGCCGCCCATCTGGGTGCCGGAATTGCCGCAGAGGATGGCGTGCGCCTTGAACGGCTTCAGCGCCTCGTTGGTGAGGTCGGCGCCGCCGCCGAAATGCCACCAGGATTCCTGATGGCGATGGTTCATGCCGAACGGCGCGCCGGTGGCATAGGCCAGCGCCGGCTCCTTGCCGATGTAGAAATAGAGCGGGGTCTGCGCCATGTCGACAGAAGCGGTGCTGACCGCATCGAGCGCCTGCAGGCCGGGAACGAGCTCGCCGGCCGCGAAGGTCTGGATCTGGAATTTGTTGTCGGTGGCCTCGGCAACATATTTCGCAAAAGTCTGAGCGGTGCCGTAGATAGTGTCCAGCGACTTCGGGAAGCTCGAGGTCAGGCGCCATTTGATCTCGGGCGCGCTTTGCGCGATCGCAGGTGCGGCAACCAGCGTCGTCGCGCCGGCAACCGCGCCGCCCTTGAGGAATGTACGGCGTTTCATGATGGTCTCTCCCTGAACTATGTTTCAACGTATCGGCTTGAGCGCGATCTTCGCAGACCATGGCCTGTTGCTATAGCGGAGTTCAACTAGTGAGCGGTAGCCCGGATGGAGCGCAGCGCAATCCGGGAATCTTCCCAAATTTCCCGTGTCGCTCTCAGAGCAGCTTGGCGCTCACAAACAGCGCGCGCACGGCGTTGGTCGCCTGCACCACGAGCATGGCGTTCTCGGCGGCACCTTCGAGCGCCGCGACCGCGTCTTCATGCAGCGAGCGGAATTCCATCCACTCGACCGATTTGAAATTGGTGAGGAATTGATAGGCCTGGCCGACGGTCGCGATCGCCAGCGTGTCGCCGTTCAGCTTGATCTTGAACGTCGTGCGCAGCGGGGTCTCGGAACTTTGCGGATCACTCATGGGCTGCTTCTGGACGATGACGGCTTAACGAAAGGAAAACGGCAGCCCCGCCGTAGCAGGCGAATATCCGGAGCAGATATCAGGACTCGGTGCTCGCGCGCTGCGAGGCGGTCGCCGATGGGGTCAGCCTCGGCACCACGACCAGACGGTTGAACTCACCGTTGTCGTAGGCTTTCATGAATCGATCATAGTCCTTGATCGAAACGCAGCCGTTGGAGTCGCCACGAGGCCCGAGCATGTAATTGTGGGTGAGCAGGCCGACGCGGCCGAGCGCGCTGGTGCCCTCGGCGGGCGTCAAGCGCAGTGCGCGGACGCCGTGAAACAGTTTTTCGCGCGGCTTCAGGTCGTAGGTCGCAGGCGGGGTCGCGCCAACCATGCGCTGGTCGACGTGCTCCGGGTCGTCCATCAGCGCGCCCATGCCGGAATGCGCTTCCAGCGCGATGCCGCTCGGCAGGTAAAGCGCCTTGGCCGAGATGTCGTAGACCGCGGTGCGCGAATCGTAGCCAAGCGCGGCGAGATCCGGCGCCTTGCCGAACAGGCCGCTGTCGGGCGTCAGCGAGGCCAGCCTGATCTTGTCGGTGAATTTTTCGAAGAAATTGCGGTTGTCGACCCGGGGGTTGGTCTCGGCATAAGCCTGGCTCGAGGCAATCTGGGCGGAGATGTCCGCCTGGGGCGGGCGCGAGCGCGGCATCGGGATGGCGTCAGCACGCTGCGATTGTCTCGTCTCCTCGGACATATGCCGGTCGTCATCGGTCAGGGTCGAGCGCCAGTCGTCGCCCTGGAGCTTCTGGGCGAGCATCGCCTTGGCATCGCGCAATTTGAGCTGGACTGCATTGACCGCGGAGCGCTCCAGCGTTCGCAGGCCGAGCTCGCGGGCGGGCGGACTGCTGGAAGCCGAAGCGAATCGATCATCGAACGAAGGCGCATTGGCCGGCGGCAGTGCGGCGGTGACCAGCGAGGCCGAACCGCCGATATCCGCGACCCAGGCGGCAGCGCCCAGTGCCAGCGCGACGGCGGCCAGAGACAGCAATATGGTCTCGGCTCGCCCAATACGGCGGCGCGACAATAGCCCCTCGGCTCGTGCCCGGTCGGAAACCATCAGATCCCCAAAATCGACCCCCGAGGGGACCCACCCCCACCCGGAGATTCTCTACCAGCTACCACATTGGGAGCCAAAAGTTAGGCATAATCGCGGCCGGCAAGGGCCCCGGCAAGCCATTCCAGGGTATCCCAAGGTATCTTATGACCGATCCGTTCGATCTAGAGCGCTTTGTCCGGGCCCAGGACCCGGTCTATGGCGACGTCCAGGGGGAGCTGACCCGGGGCCGAAAGCAGAGCCACTGGATGTGGTTCGTCTTCCCGCAGGTCGCCGGTCTCGGCTTCAGCGCCATGTCCCAGCGCTACGCCATCACCTCCCGCGCCGAGGCCCAGGCCTATCTCGCCCACCCCATCCTCGGTCCGCGCCTGATCGAATGCACGCGGCTCGTGCTCGCCGTCGAGGGCCGGACCATCAGCGCCATCCTCGGCGCGCCCGATGATGCCAAATTCCGCTCGTCGATGACGCTGTTCGACGCGGTGTCCGACGAGCGCGTTTTCGACGAGGCGCTCGCCCGGTATTTTTCGGGCAAGCGCGATCAGGCAACGCTCGATATCCTCGCGGCCCTTGAGCGACAGCCCAAGTGACCGCAGCCACCAGCGTAAACCCGGGATTAACATCGCCTGCCTATTGTCCGTGCAAATAATTTCCCGCGCCAGTTGCCGGACAGAATCATGAAAATCGGTACGCTCCTGACCACCGCCATCGTCTCGCTCTCGACAGTGGGCGGCGGCCTCGCCGTCTACGTCGCCGTGACGAAATACCAGACGATGGAACGGATCACCGAAGCGCAGGGGCGGCTGGCGATCGTCCGGGCCGTCAGCGACATCCCGCGCTACCTCAATCCCGAGCGCGGCTTTTCCACCAACATCCTCTACGGCCCTCCCGCGGTCGACCCGGCGCTGCTTGCCGAGCAGGACAAGCTGCGCAAGCAGACCGATGCCGCCCGCGACAGGATGAACGCGCTGCGCAAGGACCTGCCCGGCCCGTTCGATGACGGCAACACCACCGGCGGCAACATCGACGCCATCAATTCGAAGTTCACGGCGCTGCGCGAGGCCATCGACAAGGCGATGTCGGGCCCGGCGGAGGCGCGCAAGGACGCCGCCAAGAAGATCGTCGCCGACAACGCCGTGCTCAACGCCGGCGTGACGGCGCTACTCAACGAGCAGGTCCGGCGCATGGCGATCCTCAACGGCGATGCCTACCGGCAGGCCAGCTACGCCAACATCGCGATGACATTGCGCGACGTGGGCGGCTTCAACTCCAGCCTGCACAAGAACCTCGTCGGAGGCAAAAAGCCGGCGACCGACACCGAGAAGGCCGAGATCAGCCGCTCGCAGGGCCGCAACGATCAGATCGTGATGTCGCTGCTGGAGTTGCGCGGCAATCCCGCAACGCCGGCGAACGTCGCCGCCGCGCTGGAGAAATTCAACGCGATCTACATCGAAGAGTTCGGCCGCGAGCTCAAGCTGGTGAAGGAGGGTGCGGTCACCGGCAAGTACGAACACGACATGGACACCTATTACACCGCCACGCAGCGTGGCCTCAGCACTATCATCGAGGTCCGGGACGCCTTCTACGACAACGCCGAGCAGATTCTCGCCGGTGCATCCACCGCGGCCCACACCAGCTTCACCATCGCACTCGCGGGACTCCTCGCCGTGCTGATCGCCAGCGCCGGCCTCATCGTAACGGTCCGCCGCCGCGTCTGCGCCCCGATCGTCAACCTGACGACGCGGATGTCGCGGCTTGCCGAAGGCGAGGTCACGGAAGAGATTCCCGGCGCCGAGCGCTCCGATGAAATCGGTGCCATGGCCGCGGCGGTCCGGGTCTTCAAGGACAACATGATCAGGGCCGACAGCCTCGCGGCCGAGAAGCAAGCCGAGAACGACGGCAAGATGCGCCGCGCACAGGCGCTCGACGGGATCACCCGCGCGTTCGAAGCCAAGGTCACCGAGCTCGTCGGCGGCTTGTCCCGCGCTTCAGCCACCATGGAAAGCACGGCGCAGTCGATGACCTCGACGGCTGCCCAGACCAACAGCCAGGCCGCCGTCGTCGCCGCCGCCTCACAGCAGACATCGAGCAACGTGCAGACGGTCGCGAGCGCCACCGAGGAGCTGACCTCTTCGATTTCGGAGATCGGCCGTCAAGTGGCCCAGTCCACCGAGATCGCGGCCCGCGCCGTCGACAACGCCCGCCGCACCGGCGACACCGCCCGTGCGCTGGCCGAGGGCGCGCAGAAGATCGGCGACGTCGTCACGCTGATCCAGAGCATCGCCGAGCAGACCAATTTGCTGGCGTTGAACGCGACCATCGAGGCCGCCCGCGCCGGCGACGCCGGCCGCGGCTTCGCGGTAGTTGCTGCCGAGGTGAAATCGCTGGCGGGCCAGACCGCCAAGGCCACCACCGAAATCTCCGAGCAGATTTCGGCGATCCAGGCCGCGAGCGACGAGACCGTCACCGCGATCCGCAACGTCGCCGACGTCATCGGCGAGATCGACCAGATCGGCACCGCGATCGCGGCCGCGATCGAGGAACAGGGCTCGGCGACCAAGGAGATCGCCCGCAGCGTCCAGGAAGCCGCGCGCGGCACCCAGGAGGTCAACACCAACATTTCAGGCGTGCAGCGCGCCGCCGACGACACCGGTACGGCCGCGCGGGAGGTGCTGGGCGCAGCCGAGCAGCTCTCGTCCCAGTCACGCGATCTCGCCGGACAGTTCGACCGCTTCCTCGGTGAGGTCAGGTCGGCGTAAGGGCTTAGTACGGCGGCGCCTTGCGCGCCCGCTGCGCCTTGGCCGCCTCGATCCACCATGCGAGATCGTCGGCGAAGCGCGGGAACGAGCGTTCCAGCGCTTTGCCGCCCTCGCCGATCGGTTCACCCGCTTCCGACAGCGTCTGTGCGATCGGGCCGACGCCGATGGTGCTCGACACCACCACCATGCCCATCTCCGACAACGTGCCATGCCAGGCGGTCGAGGCACGCGCGCCGGACAGGCGGCCGGCCGAGTAGCTCACGATCGCGGCTGGGCGCCAGAACCACTCCTCGAGGAAGTGGTCGGTGAGATTCTTCAGGCCCGGCTGGATGCCCCAATTGTATTCGCCGGTGACGAAGACGAAACCATCTGCGCCGCGGATCTCTCCGGCGAGCTTCTCCAGCGCCTCGGGTGCGGAGCCCTTGGGGTATTCCTTGTACATGCGATCGAGCATCGGCAGGCCGATCGCCTTGGCGTCGATAAACACGACGTCGTCGCCGCGGGCGCGCAGGCGATCGATGACGAAATTCGCTAGGCGTATGCCCATGCGGTCGGAACGGTAGGAACCGTAGAGGACGAGAATGCGATTGCTCATGGGCAGCAGTATAGCACGGATCATCAGGCCGGCCCTCAACGTTTTGACGCGCTAAGTTCGCCGTCCGGATTCAAGCGTTTGCGAAGGTGTCTCGCCGAACTGGTCGCGATAGCTTCTGGAGAAGTCGCCGAGATGCCAGAAGCCGAACGCCAGCGCGACGGCCTTGACACTATCGGCACCCGCGAGCAGCCGCTGACGCACCAGCCACAGCCGCCGCAGGCGCAAGTAGCGGTGCAGGCTCATTCCACGATAGCGGCGGGCGACGTCGTGCATGGTGCGAACGGACAAGCCGAGTTTGCGCGCGATCTCGTCGCTGTAGATGGGCAGCGAGAGGTCGTCGGAAAGCAGCGCGCGGATGTCCTGAAAGACTTTGAAGTTGCGCTCGTCATTGGGGCGCAGGGTCCATCGCGCGGGAACGATACTTTCGAAAATTGCGTCCGCAGCGCCGAGCAGGGTCTCCTTCATGCCGGCCGCCTTCAGCGGCAAGTCGGGCGAGGCGACGGGCTCCGACGCGGCTTCCAAGACTTCCCGGACCACACCGCGAAGCCGGCTCAAGCCCGCAGCGGTCGTTTCGAAGATGTTGAAGCAGAGGGTTGCTTGTGGCCAGCCGCGATCCGTCACCTCCGGCCTGAACACCACCGAGGCGATTTGCCGCTGCACCTCCTCGATGATGGTGTAAGCCGCGCCGCCGCTGCCGATGACGATAACGGGTCGTATACGCCGCGCGCCGTTGAATCGAACGGTCACGTCCAAATCGTCCATCGTGAATCCGATCGCGGTACAATTCTCGACGAGCTGTGCGTCGACGACCCGCGGAAATGCCCGCGTCAAATTCACGTCGCAGCCGGGTAGCGACAGAATACTCTGCTCGGCCGAAATCCTCCGTACAAAAGGCGTGAACTCGAAGTCGAGCCCTCGTATGGCGTTTCGAAATTCATCGACGTCGGAAGCGAAATACCTTTGGCGCCAGCGTCGGCGGATCATCACTTCTATTCATGGCAATATGAACTTCGCGTCGCAACACACGCGTCCGGCGACGATGCCGGCCCGCTTCTGCGCTCCGTGTGCCTTAAGTCTGAAAGAATCACTTCGAACTATGCCGACCAGTTGGCGAGCGTCGAAGTCCAAGGACAAGGCGGCGCATCAAATCTCGCCAATTTTCGATAGCGTTTTCCGTGTGGCCAGCGGTGCAGATATACCTAGACGAGCAAAATCCAAACTTCAAATTAACGTCTGTCGGGCGGAATAGGTGCAGTTCGATAGTCCAAATTAATTTTAGGTCAGGCCCCTGCCATGATGGCAAATTCGCCTGCTGATATTCTTGCTGAATTGGAAGAGGTGGTCGCAACCTACCCACCGCACCGTTGCGCACGCATTCTCGCCGGCATGGTGCAGTTGCTCACTGGCAGCCGCGGCCAGTGCCGGGAATTGCTCGTCAACGTGGTCGACGGTGTTCTGCTGCGATTGACGGAACGGGTCGAGGCCAGCGCACTGGTTCAGCTCAGCACGGCGCTCGCGGAACTTGACATCGCGCCTCCCGAAACATTGTGGCGTCTCGCCTCGCACGATAGTCCGGACGTGGCATGTCCTGTGTTGCTCAAGTCGCGTGCACTTTCCGCAGCCGATCTCGAGGCTGTCATTGACTCCCGTGGCGAGTGGCATCGACGCGCGATCGCCGCGCGCAGCGACATCGCGCCGACGGTGACTGAGGCGCTGATCAAGCACGGCGGCCCGATCTGCCTTGACCTGATCAAGAACCAGGGAACGAAATTCTCCGACGCAGCCTATGCAGCGCTAATTGCCAAGGCCGACCAGGACGGCGAGATCGCGAAGGCGCTGGTGCTCCGGCCCGGCACGCCCGATCTGGTCGTGCGCAAGCTGCTCTCCGCCCCACCAGCCCGGAAGGCACCCGCCCCGTCCGCCGCAGCGCCGGTGCCGGAAGCGGAGCCGGCTCCGCCAAAGCGGCCTTGCCGGGCCGACTACGCGGGCGCGAGGCCCGAGATCGTCGCCCTCAACCGCATCGGCAAGCTCAACGATTCCACGGTGAACCGCTTTGCGATCCGCGGCGAGACGGCCAATTTATTCACGGCGCTGTCGGTGCTTTCAGGGGCGCCGCTCGAAATTATCGAGCATGTCGCGAGCGATGACGATTGCGAGGGGCTGGTCATGGCGTGTCGGGCGTCGCGGCTAAACTGGCAGACCACCCTTACCATCCTGAGCAACCGCAGCGGAAAAAGGCTCTCCTATTCCGAGCGCGAGCGCGCGCAACGGATCTTCGAGACGCTGCTTCTGTCCACCAGCCAATGGACAGTGCGATGGGGGCAAATAGTAGCAAACGCCAGCACAGGCGACCCGGGAAATCGCAGCCCGAAGATGGGGGTTAGCCGATGAAGTTCGACGGTCGCAAAGCGATGCGCGTAAAAATGGATCACAAGCAGCCTGTCAATCTAATGGGCTCGGACGGCACTTGGCGGCGCAGTTGCGTTTTGCTCGACATATCGCAAAGCGGTGCAAAGATCGAGGTCGAGGGCACGCTCGACGTGCTCCAGGCCAAGGAATTCTTCCTGCTGCTGTCCTCGACGGGGCTCGCCTACCGGCGCTGCGAACTGGTCTGGATCGACGGCACCACGGCCGGCGTGCACTTCGTCACCGCAGACGGCAAGAAGAAACCGGCAGCCGCTGTGCAGGCTGCCGCTCAGAGCAAATAGGCCCAAGGATTCATCAGCCCGATCCAACTCCAGCATGATTCAGGTCAACCTTGCAGAACGCGCGAACTATATCCCGCCCCGTCAAAGGCGACGGCGGCATCCGAGAGAAGGAAGCGGCACGCCCATTCGTGCATGTGCTGGCTGACTCCTCGGAAAAATTGTCGAGCGTCTGTTCGATTCTCGAGCAACGGTTTGCCGTCGCAGGCGAACGGCTCGACGCAGAAGCCAAGCTGTCCCAGATGCCGTTCGCGATCGTCATCCGTGCGGAATTGCGTGACGTCCACACCATCGCGGCCATCAAGAAACGAGCCATAAAGTTCGCAAAGGCAACGAAGCGCATCTTCCTGGTCGAGCACCCCTCTCACATGAGTATCTCGCAGGCCTACGCGCTCGGGGCCACGCTCGTCCTTCCCGGGACGATCGACAAGATCAAGCTGCTGGCAGCGCTGGCTGATTCCGCCGAAGAGGCGTCTGCTTCCTCAGGTCAGGCGCCGCAGCAGGACAATGCCGTCGAGGCCGCGGCGACGGCGATCGCGTCGATGTTCACTGCCGTCGCGCTCGGCGAGCCCATCGATGTCGACGGCACGAAGGAAGCCGGCCGCAAGATCGCTGATCGCATCACCCAGCATGGCTTGTCCGAGTGGCTCACCACTGTGCGGCGCCACCACGAGGGAACCTACCAGCACTGCCTGCTCGTGACCGGCGTTGCGATCGACTTCGGACTGAGTCTCGGTGTGGGCCGCGCCGATCTCGAGCGGCTGTATTCGGCGGCCATGTTCCACGACCTCGGCAAGGCCCGGATCCCGCTTGCCATCCTCGACAAGCCCGGCCGTCTCGATCCGGCCGAACGTGCCATGATCGAGACTCACCCGATTGCGGGTTACGATTTCCTGAAAGACCACGACAATATCTCACCGGAGATCCTCGATGCCGTGCGGCATCATCACGAATTTCTTGACGGCAGCGGCTATCCGGATGCACTCGGGGCCGAGAGTATTGGCGACATCGTGCGGATTCTCACGATCTCGGACATCTTCGCGGCCCTGATCGAGTATCGGCACTACAAGCCGACGCTGCCACGCAGCGAAGCCTATGACATCCTATGCGGGATGAGCGGAAAGTTGGAGAAGGCGCTGCTGACCGCGTTCAGGCAGGTCGCTCTCACGAGGTAAGCGCAGCAACCCGTCTCGACCCCAGTCTAGTGCGCGGCGCGATGTCTGGTGCGGCGCGGAACGGTCCGGCAGGCGAGCCCTTCGGCCAGCAGCTTCATGTCCTCGTGCCGGCCGCTGCGGATCAGCCGGCCGAACTCTTCGGGTGTGAAAGGAAGACTTGGATCATCATCGATCGGACGCCGCACTCGCGGGCCGAAGAACCGTCGAACCAGGCTAGCGAGCCGCCGCATGTCAATTCCCTCGCGCCAGCATCAAACCTTTCAGTCCGCACATTGTTCCTCCTGCACGATCGAGATTGCAAGAGGCCGCCAAGCGGTCCGCACCAAAAATTTCGGCGAGAGAATAATCTCCTCTGCCCGCACTACTCGGCGAATCCGACGTAGCGCACGAAATCGTCGTTGCCCTCGCGATCGGAGCGCACCGCGTTCGCGGCAAAGTTGTCGTCAGGATAGCCCATCGCGACGCAGGTCATGATCACCTCGTCCTCCGGAATGTTTGCGACCTCGCGCACGATGTCAGAGCGCATGATGCCCTGCCCGTTGATAACCGAACCGAGACCGCGGTCCCAGGCCGCGAGCACGATGCCGTAGCAGAGCGCGCCCAGGTCGAAATGGCAGACCGCGCCGGGATCGAGCACGCGGTCATAGGTCAAGACCAGCGACACCGGCGCATCGAACTGGCGGAAGCCGCGCAGCACCCAGTCCTGCCGCATCGGCTTGTCGTCGCGCGCGATCCCCATCGCGCCGAACAGTTTCTTGGCGACGTCGACTTGCCGGGCCCGGTGCACGCCCTGATACTCGCCGTGACTGACGATGTCGCGCTTCACCTTGGCGCCGCCAACCATCTCCTCCATGTTGCGTCGGCGCAGCTGTTCCAGCGGACCGCCCGTGAGCACGTGGACGTGCCAGGGCTGGGTGTTCATCGACGAGGGCGCACGCTTGGCGCTGTCGATGATCGCTTCGATCACCGCGCGCGGCACCGGCTCGTTCCTGAAGCCGCGCACGCTGCGGCGCGACTGGACCAGCGTTTCGAATTCCACCTCAAGACCTCCCTGCCCGTTCATCCCCTGGCGCGCCAACACGCGAGCGGTTGCCGATGCGGCGCGCAATATCTATGCTAACCCGCAAGCAAGACCAAGAACCCTGTGAGGATCCCATGAAAGCCAACATGGCTGCACCGCTCGATCCCGTCATCGCCCAGATCATTCCGCTGCTGCCGATGCGCGATGCCACGACGATGACGCCACAGAGCGCCCGCGATTCCTTGCGTGCACTGGCTGCCTCACGCGCGGCCATAGCGCCACCACCGGTCGACATCATCGCGGATATCAAGGTGAAAGGCGGCGCCGGTCCGCTGGATGCACGGGTCTACCGCGTCGGCACCACGCCGGCGCCGACCGTGGTGTTCTTCCATGGTGGCGGCTGGGTCGCGGGCGACCTCGAGACCCACGACCGGCAGGCACGCAACCTTGCGATCGAGACGGGCGCGGTCGTCGTCTCCGTCGATTATCGCCGTCCGCCCGAAACGCGTTTTCCCGGCGCGTTCGAGGACGCCTTTGCCGCGGTCAGCGACGTGTTTGGCCGCGTCGCGGAATTTGGCGGCGATGCAAAACGCTTCAGCGTTGCCGGCGACAGCGCCGGCGGCAATCTCGCCGCCACCACCGCGATCGCCTGCCGCGACGCCGGCATCAAGCTCGCGGCGCAACTCCTGGTCTACCCCGTGACCGACGTCCTCGGGAGTTATGCGGACGCGCGCGAGAACGCACGCTTCCCCTCGCGCGCCGAGAATGCCGAAGGCTACTTCCTCTCGCGCGCCGTGATGGAGTGGTTTTGCGGTCATTATCTCGCCGATCCCTCTCATGCGACCGACTGGCGCGTTTCACCGCTACGCGCGGCTTCGCTCGCCGGCGTCGCGCCCGCGATCGTCACCACCGCCTGGTTCGATCCCCTGCGCGACGAAGGTGCAGCCTACGCACGGGCGCTGGAGGCAGCCGGTGTGCCGGTGAAGCATCATGAAGGCCCCGGCCTGATCCACGGCTATTTCGGCCTCGGCGACGCCTCCGAGGTGGCGCGTGCCGAAGCGCAGCGCGCACGCGCGGACTTCAAGGCGCTTCTCGCGCGCGGCGCCTGAGGGCGATATCCGGAGCGGCAGGATCGACCGCCGCGCCGGGCGGCGTTCAGGACTTGGCAGCGGGCACCTCGAAGAAGCCCGTCGCCTGAACGAGGCGGCCATCGTCGCCGAAACGGCCGAAGCTCTCGCCCGTGACGAACACGCGACCGGCGCCGTCATACATCGTCCAGCGAAAAAGCCCTTGATCATGGTGCTCGAGGAAGCTGTCATTCCTGAAATGCGCGCCAGGAAACTTGAGCTGGGTTTGACCGATGCGCGCCATCAAGGCGTCGCGTCCCTCAACCTGCGAGCCCGGATCGGTATACACGCAGTCCGCGACCACGCTTTGCTCGAGCAGCCGACGCCGCTCGTCCTCATCGATGGGTCCCCACGCCGCCTGATAGGTGTTCCAGGTCTTCAGTCGCGCTTCATCGTTCATCTCGCAGAACCTCTCGTGGCCTCATGCCGCTTTCGGTCACATTGACAATTATTGATATTTTGTCAATATGACCCGACGTTCAGTTCCGGCGCTTGTGAGGCTCATGGCTCGTTCCAGCATTTCGAAAGAAGAGCTCGCCGTCGAGGCTGCGACGGAGGTCTTCTCCCGCTACGGCCATGCCCGCACGACGATGGGCGACATCGCCGCCAGGGCGGGAATGTCGCGGCCGGCGCTGTATTTGCTCTTCCCCGACAAGGACGCCGTGTTCGCGGCGGTGATCCAGCGAATGGACGAGCAGAAGCATCGGGAGATCAGGGCCGCAATCGCGCGCCTCGACGGCCTTCACGCCAGGCTGCTCCACGCCTGTAAATCCTGGGGATCGCATGGCTTCGACCTGATCGAGGCGCATCCCGATTCGGCAGATCTGTTCGACCTCCGTTTCCCCGCAGTTCGGAAGGTCTACGACAACTTCCAGTATTTGGTCGCCGACCTCATCCGCGATCAGGTGAAGGCCGCCGGGATAGCGGTCGAGCCGGAGGTGCTGGCGCGATGCCTGGTGTTCGGCATGCGGGGACTGCGCGAAACCGCCAGGAACGGCAAGGAGATGCGGCGGCTGATCGCCGTTCAGGTCACCACGCTCGTCAGAAGCATCAATGACGGCACTTGAGCTTCGAAGAGCCGCCTACCGCGCCTTCCCCGCCCGCTGCGCGTCGGTGTGCCCCCACGTTTGGTCCCAATCCTGACCGGCGGCATCGACGACGCGGCCGTCGGCTTCGAAGAACTTGTTCGGCACCTGGAAGATCGCCAGGATCAGGGCGCCCTCCGGGCACCAGGCGGCATGCCGGCTGCCCGCCTCGCGCCAGATGAATTCGCCGGCCTTGCAGGTAACCCCCTTGGCCGGTCCCTCGTTGTCGACGAGAGCGCCCTCGATGACATAACTCTGCTCGACGCCGACATGCTCGTGATCGGGCAGCACCGATCCCGGCGCAAAGCGCATCAAGGCCGTCATCAGACCGCTGCTGCGATCGAACAGCAGCGTCTTGGCCTCGCAGCCGGGAAAGCGCGTCTTCTGCCATTCCATCTCTTGCGGCCGAACCAGGTGAGAATGCCGGTCAGAAGCGGCATCCGGCATGTTCGCAATCAGGGTCTCCATTACGATGCTCCCTTTCGGCTAAACTCGCCTGAAGCTAGCAGGATCGCCCGTCCCGGTCAGCGAGCAGTGCAGCAGGCGTCGGCCCTTTCGTACCCGCGGTCGGAAAATCGCCAGCAAGACCGGGCGGCAGGCGCTCATCCAGCTTGATTGCGCCACGATTTCCGGCTCCAATCCGCGTGCCATTTCTGGTTTAGGGAGACAATCATGATGAAGCGGATTTTCCTGGCTGCGATCGTTGCCACGTTCGCAGCGGGTTCGGCCTTCGCGGAGGACACCTGCGAAAGCAAGGCGGTCGGCAAGGACGGCAAGGCCCTGGCTGGCGCCGCCAAGACCTCGTTCATGAAGAAGTGCAAAGCCGAAGCCTGCGCGCCCAAGGCCGTCAGCGCCGAGGGCAAGCCGCTCGCCGGCGCCGCCAAGAACAGCTTTATGAAGAAGTGCGAGATGGGCGCGTAAGGCGCCGCAAATTCGCTGCTGCTTTAGCGAGCAATCGCCAGACGAACTGCCACATGGCCGGGCTTGTCCCGGCCATTCGCGTGTGTGTTTCCGTGTACCGGCTTCCAGACCAAATCATCCGAAAGCTGCGTCGCCCTAGACAGGAGCTCTCGACTGACCGATCATGCGGTGCCGAGCGAAACGGGGCGCATCGACAAGGCTTTCTAGCAAAGGGAACGTCAAGATGTGGCAACCTCGAGTGCGTCATCACTTCATCGCGGCAATGAGCTTGCTCTTCGCGCTGCTCATCGGACTTGAAGCCGCGAACGCGCGGGGCCCGGGACTGCCCAACGTCATGGTGCTCGCAACCGGCGGCACGATCGCCGGCAGCGGGGCGAGCAGCACCACCGTGGTCGGCTACACCGCCGCCACGGTGGGCATTGAGACGCTCCTGAATGCCGTCCCCGAACTGAAAACGGTGGCTAACGTCAAGGGCGAGCAGGTTTTCCAGATCGCCAGCGAGAACATGAACAATGACTACTGGCTCAAGCTTGCCAAGCGCGTCAACACGCTGCTCGCGCAGGACGACGTCGATGGCATTGTGATCACGCACGGGACCGATACGATCGAAGAAACCAGTTATTTTCTGGACCTCGTCGTCAAGAGCAAGAAACCTGTCGTCGTCGTCGGCGCGATGCGGCCGTCGACGGCGATCAGCGCGGATGGGCCGATCAACCTCTTCAATGCGGTGATCCTCGCAGGCAGTGACGAGGCCGTCGGCAAGGGCGTGCTCGTTGCTCTCAACGATCAGATCAACGCGGCTCGCGATGTCACCAAGAACAACACCTCGACGGCGGACACCTTCCGTACCCCGGAACTCGGCTTTCTCGGCTACATGCAGGGCAACAAGCCGTACTTCTATCGTCAATCGACGCGCCGGCACACGGCGGACTCCGAATTCGACGTCTCCAGCCTCGATGTCCTGCCGCAAGTCGACATCGTGTACGGCTACGCCAACATGAACCGGGTCGCGATCGACGCGTTTGTCGCCGCCGGGGCCAAGGGGATCGTGCATGCCGGCGTCGGTGACGGCAGCCTGGCTCGCCCCGCGGTCGAGCCAGCCCTCGACGAGGCCCGCAAGAAGGGTGTCGTGATCGTGCGCAGCAGCCGGGTCGGCAACGGCATCGTCGCGCGCAACGGCGAGGCCAAGGACGACGAGCATGACTTCGTCGTCTCGGATACGCTCAATCCTCAAAAGGCGCGTATTCTGCTGATGCTGGCGCTGACCAAGACGACCGACACCAAGGAAATCCAGCGGATGTTCTATACGTACTAGAGCATTCGACGCGCGGTCGCTCCACGAACTCGTCATGCCCGGGCTTGTCCCGGGCATCCACGTTCTTGTTTCGTGCAGCCATGGTCGTGGATGGCCGGGACAAGCCCGGCCATGACGGCGACCCAGTGGTCAATCCCGCTTGAAACGATAATCAAAGGCGGCGCCGAACGGCTTGATCAGCCCGACCGTCGGCGCCGGGAAATGAATCGGCAGGATCAGCGTGTCGGTGTCGGCGACGGAAGCAAAAAACTTTCGCCGCGACACCGCGGACTGCTTCGCATCCCAATCCGGCTTGGCCGACCAGTCCGGCTCGCGGCACTGGATCTGATGATGCATGAGGTCGCCGGCGACCACCGCGCGGCGCCCCTTCGAAAAGATGTTCACGCAGCAATGGCAGGGCGAATGCCCCGGCGTCGGCGTTAGCGTGACGGTGTCGTCGAGCGCGTAATCGTCATCGACCAGCAGCGCTTGGCCTGCCTCGACGATCGGCAGGCAATTGTCGCGAAACACGGTGCCGGGCGGGTTGCGGCCCTTGGCATGCTCGGCCTCCCAGGCCGCATATTCACCCTTGTGGAAGACGTATTTCGCATTCGGAAACGTCGGCACCCAACGGCCATCGCGCAAGGTCGTGTTCCAGCCGGTGTGGTCGATATGAAGATGCGTGCAGAACACGTAGTCGATCTGCTCGAAGCCGATGCCGAGCGCGAACAGCTCGTTGCGCCAGCGTTCCTTGCCGGGAAAATCGAACGGCGGCGGATGGCCCTTGTCCTCGCCGGTGCAGGTGTCGACCAGGATGGTATAGCGCGGCGTGCGCACCACGAAGGTCTGATAGGTGATGACCATCATGCCGCGCGCGGCATCGAACACCTCCGGCTCCATGGTCGGCAGATGGTGCCTGAACACACCCTCGTCATAAGCCGGGAAAAAATCCTGCGGCCGCCGCCACGGCCCCTCCCGCTCGATCACCGCATCGATGGTGATGTCGCCGATCCGGAGTTGCTTCATGGCTATTTCGCTCCGCTTTTTTGAAACAGCGTAGCGAGAGCCCCTGAAACGTGCAAGCAAGCGAATGGATTGCAAATCTCTCGATCTGGTTGTAGCCCGGATGGAGCGAAGCGTAATCCGGGAAGGTGCTCGCGTGGTTCGCTATCGGCGCAATCTTCTCCCTGGTGGGACCTTCTTTTTCACCGTGACGCTGGATGATCGAAGATCATCCGTGTTGGTCGATCATGTGGACAAGCTGCGCCACGCATTCCGGGTGGCGCGCGCTGAAAGGCCATTCACGATCGAAGCAATCGTGGTCCTCCCTGATCATCTGCACGTCATCATGACGCTGCCGGACAATGACGCTGATTTTTCCGGCCGATGGCGGCGGATCAAGAGCTCCTTCACGCATCAACTGGCTGTTTCAGGTGCCCCCATCTCCCGCAATCGTCGTGGGGAGTTCTCTCTGTGGCAAAGGCGGTTTTGGGAGCACACGATTCGTGACGACGCCGATTTCGAACGCTGCGCCGACTACATCCACTTTAACCCGGCCAAGCACGGGTATGTCTCTTCGCCGGCAGACTGGCCGCATTCATCGCTTCACCGCTATGTCCGCGAAGGCGTGCTTCCGCCCGATTGGGGAGGAGCTGGAGAGATAGTTGGTAGCTTCGGCGAACGCGAAGACTGACCCGGATTACGCTTACGCTCCATCCGGGCTACCGCCGATCACTACGACCGCAACCCCGGCGCTTCCTGCCCCGTGCGCGCGACATATTCGGTGTAGCCGCCGCCGAACTGGTGGATGCCTTCGGGCGTCAGCTCCAGCACGCGGTTCGACAGGACGCTGAGAAAATGCCGGTCATGCGAGACGAACAGCATGGTGCCCTCGAAATCCGACAGCGCCGTAATCAGCATCTCCTTGGTGGCGAGGTCGAGATGGTTGGTCGGCTCGTCCAGCACCAGGAAGTTCGGGGGATCGAACAGCATCTTGGCCATCACCAGGCGCGCCTTCTCGCCGCCCGAGAGCACGCGGCAGCGCTTCTCGACGTCGTCGCCGGAGAAGCCGAAGCAGCCGGCGAGCGCGCGCAGGGAGCCCTGCCCCGCGGTCGGAAACGCATATTCGAGTGACTCGAACACCGTCTGCTCGCCGTCGAGCAAATCCATCGCGTGCTGCGCGAAATAGCCCATTTTGACGCTGCCGCCGACTGCAACGGTGCCCTCGTCCGGCTCGCTCGCACCGGCGACGAGCTTGAGTAGCGTCGATTTGCCGGCGCCGTTGACGCCCATCACGCACCAGCGCTCCCTGCGGCGGATCATGAAATCGAGCCCGTCATAGATCCGCTTGCTGCCGTAGCCCTTGAAGACCTTTTTGAGCGCAACGACGTCCTCGCCCGAGCGCGGCGCCGGTGGGAAGTCGAACGCCACCGTCTGGCGGCGGCGCGGCGGCTCCACCCGCTCGATCTTGTCGAGCTTCTTCACCCGGCTCTGAACCTGCGCCGCATGAGATGCGCGCGCCTTGAACCGCTCGATGAATTTGATCTCCTTGGCGAGCATGGCCTGCTGGCGCTCGAACTGCGCCTGTTGCTGCTTCTCGCTCAACGCCCGCTGCTGCTCGTAGAATTCGTAATTGCCGGCGTAGGTCGTAAGCGAGCCGGAATCGATCTCGACCACTTTCGAGATCACGCGGTTGATGAACTCGCGATCGTGCGAGGTCATCAGCAGGGTGCCTTCGTAATCGTGCAAGAACTTCTCCAGCCAGATCAGGCTTTCTAGATCGAGATGGTTGCTGGGTTCGTCGAGCAGCATGACGTCGGGACGCATCAAGAGAATACGCGCCAGCGCCACGCGCATCTTCCAGCCGCCGGAGAGTTTTCCGACGTCGCCGTCCATCATCTCCTGGCTGAAGCCGAGGCCGGATAGCGCCTCGCGCGCACGGCCGTCGAGCGCGTAGCCGTCGAGCTCCTCGAACGCGTGCTGCACCTCGCCGTACCGCGCGATGATCTCGTCCATCTGGTCGGCCTTGTCGGGATCGGCCATCGCGGTCTCGAGCTCGCGCAGCTCGGCGGCCACCGCACTCACCGGTCCCGCCCCGTCCATGACCTCGGCCACGGCGCTGCGGCCGGCCATCTCGCCGACATCCTGGTTGAAATAGCCGATGGTGATGCCGCGATCGGTCGAGACCTGCCCCTCATCGGGCAGTTCCTCGCCGGCGATCATCCGGAACAGCGTGGTCTTGCCCGCGCCGTTCGGGCCGACGAGCCCGATCTTCTCGCCCTTGTTGAGGGCGGCGGACGCTTCGATGAACAGGATCTGGTGGCCGGCTTGCTTGCTGACGTTGTCGAGGCGGATCATGAGGTCTTTTTGGGGGATTGTTGCGTTGCAGCGTCATAGGCCATGCAGGCCGCCAGGGGAAGCCCGGCCGAGCCCGTGTTGTCTGCTCGGAGAGACCTTGGCCGCACGCCGAAGTTGCTGCCTGTGGCTGAAATGACGCACGCCGCCAGCAATGGCCTCGGCTGCGAACAACGGTTCATTGTTCCAGGGGTTCCACTCCGATAGCGTCGCCATGTCGTGCCGCCAATGGCCTGGCAGTCAACAAGACGTCAGGTGGGCAAGTGTCGGGATTTCGGCGGATTTCAACCAAGCGGGCAGCGTGGCTGGCTTCGACTGCCTTGGCGGCGACGCTGGCCGGTACGGCGGCGGCGCAGGCCGCAGATTCGACCTGGTCGACCAGCCCAGGCACGGGCGACTTCAACACCGCCGCCAATTGGAGCCCGGCCGTGGTGCCAACTGGCACCGCGTTCTTTGGCACCTCCAGCACGACGGCAGTTTCATTCTCGGCCGACGCCAGCTTCGGCGGCTGGACCTTCAACAGCGGCGCGTCGACTTACCACTTCACCAATAGCCGGTCTCTTTCCTTCATCGACGCTGGTATCAATGCCCAGGGCGGCCAAGCCCTTATACGCAACGACACAAATGCTCTGAATTTCTACAACAGCAGCACGGCCGGCGCAGGAGTTGCTCCTGCAACTCAATTTGACATCCAGAACGGCGGCAGCGTCAACTTTTACGACACCAGCACGGCCGGTAATTCCCGCATTAGCTTAGGCGGCGGTGGCGCTGCCAACAGGATCTATTTCAACCACCCCCCCCGGGGGGGGGTTCCCCTAGCACGGCCGGGAACGCGCAAATCAACGCCTTCAGCGGCAGCCCCGCTGTGGTGTTCAAGGACACCAGCTCAGCCGGCACTGCAAGGATCTTGGTGAACAGCACCGCCACGTTCAGCAACGCGAGCAGCGCCGGCAGCGCCGCATTCAACGGCAGTGGCGTTCTGCAATTCTTCAATAACAGCACAGCCAGCAGCGCCGATGTCACCCTGCAATTGGTCCAGTTTTTCGACACGAGCAGTGGCGGCAATGCAACTCTGAGGACTTTTGCGGGCGGTGTCGTTGATTTCTCGACCCTAACATCCGCGGGGACGACTGCCGGCTCGATCAGTGGCACGGGCACGTTCAACTTTGGCACGAAAACGATCACGGTTGGCGGCAACAACCAGTCGACCACAGTTGCTGGTACGATCGAAGGAATCGGCGGTGCGCTGGTCAAGACCGGCACCGGCATGCTGACGCTGTCGGGCACAAACACCTACGCTGGCGGCACCACGATTTCCGCAGGAACCTTGCAGATCGGCGATGGCGGCACCACCGGCTCGGTCCTCGGCAACATCACCAACAACGCGGCGCTAATTTTCAACCGCTCGGATGCGGTCACCTTTGGCAGCGCCATCGGCGGCAGCGGATTGGTCTCCAAGCAGGGCACCGGCACGCTGACACTGTCGGGCACCAACACCTACACCGGCGGCACGACTGTCAACGCAGGCGAGCTTGTGGTGAACGGCTCGATCGCATCGTCGGTGCCGACCGCCGTCAGCAGCGGCGCCACGCTGTCGGGCGTCGGCACCGTCGGCAATACGGTTATCAACACCGGCGGCACCCTGGCGGCGGGCAACGGCGCCGCAGGCACGTCGCTGAACGTAACCGGCAGTCTCGCCCTTCAGTCCGGCGCCATCTACATGGTGCAGATCAATCCGACGACTTCGAGCTTCATCGGCGTGACGGGTTCGGCCACGCTCGGCGGCGCCACGGTGAACGCGACCTACGCGAATGGCAGCTACGTCGCCAAGCAGTACACGATCCTCACAGCAGGCAGCGTCAGCGGCACCTTCGGATCGGTGGTCGAGACCAACCTGCCGACGAACTTCCATACGACGCTGAGCTATGATCCCACCCACGCCTATCTGAACCTGGTCCTGAACTTCGTCCCGCCAGGCGGCAGTTTGACTGGCAACCAGAACGGGGTCGGCAATGCCATCGTCGGCTACTTCAACACCAATGGCGGCATTCCGCTGGTCTATAGCGGGCTGACACCGGCCGGCCTGACCCAGGCCTCGGGCGAGACCGCGACGGGGTCGCAGCAGACCACTTTCAACGCCATGACCCAGTTCATGAGCATCATGACCGATCCGTTCACGCCCGGACGCGGCGACGGCGTCCATGCGCCGGCCTATGCCGAGGATAATGTTGCCGCCAACGCCTACGCCTCGTCAGGCAAGCCGCGCAGCAAGAACGAGCGCGACGCTTATGCTGCGATCTACAGCAAGGCGCCGCTGCGGAGCAATTACGATCCGCGCTGGAGCGTGTGGGCGGCCGGCTTCGGCGGCGCGCAAACCACCGATGGCAACCTCGCGGCAGGCTCCAACACCAGCACCAGCCGCATCTTCGGCATGGCGGCCGGTGCCGACTATATCCTTTCACCCAACACCGTCGCAGGCTTTGCGCTCGCTGGTGGCGGCACCAGTTTCAGCGTCGTCAATGGCGGCAGCGGTCGCTCCGACCTATTCCAGGCCGGCGCCTTCGTGCGTCACACCATCGGCGCGGCCTATGTCTCGGGCGCGCTGGCCTATGGCTGGCAGGACGTCACCACCGACCGCACCGTGACGATTGCCGGGGTCGATCGCTTGCGCGCGCAGTTCAATGCGAACGCCTATTCCGGTCGCCTCGAAGGCGGCTATCGCATCGTGACGCCGTGGATCGGCGGCATCGGCCTCACGCCCTATGCGGCCGGGCAGTTCACAACGTTCGACCTGCCTGCCTATGCCGAGTCCGTCGTCTCCGGCACCAACACCTTTGCGCTAGCCTATGGCTCCAAGAGCGTCACGGACAGCAGGAGCGAACTCGGCATCCGCGCCGACAAATCCTGGGCGATGCCGAACGCGATCCTCACCTTGCGCGGCCGTGCGGCCTGGGCGCACGACTTCAACCCGGATCACGCCATCAACTCCGCCTTCCAGGCGCTGCCCGGCGCCAGCTTCACCGTCAACGGCGCAAGACAGGCCAGCGAGTCCGCGCTGACGACGGCGTCCCTCCAAATGAAATGGATGAACGGCTGGTCTGCGGCCGGCACCTTCGAGGGCGAGTTCTCCGACGTCACGCGCTCCTATGCCGGCAAGGGCGTGGTCAGATACGCCTGGTGAGAGGCGTCCTCCCAGAAGCTTACGGCTTATAGACCTCGACCGTCTGCATCATGCCCATCTCCTCGTGGTTCATCATGTGGCAGTGGAGCATGTAGACACCGGTGAAATCGATAAAGCGCGAGCGGAACACGACCACGCCGCCCTTGCGCTCCACGATCACGGAATCCCGCCATTCCGGCACCGCCAGCGCCTTGCCGTTGGCCGAGATCACCTGGAACGGGTTGGTGTGGATGTGGAAGACGTGGTCGTCATGCTCATGCGTATTGACGATGGTCCACTCCTCGACCGCGCCCAGCTTGACCCGCTGATCGATGCGGCCGGGGTCGAACTTCTTGCCGTCGACGAAGAACTCGAATTCCTGCCAATGGCCGGCGGCATCGGCCTCCGGCGCGGTGGCCGACAGCACCACCTTGCGGCGGTTGGTGATCTCGGAGTCCTTGATGGTCGCGAGCGGCGCTGGTGGCAGGGCGCGCGGCAGTTGCATGTCCATCGGCGCGCCTGACACCACGACCCGCGCCAGAGGCCCCACCGGCGAAGGATGCCCCTGGTCGTAGGGCGCCGCGTTGAAGGCGTAGGTGCCGGGGCTGCCTGCTTTCACCAGAATATCGGCGCGCTGCCCCGGCGCGATCAGGACCTGCTTGAGCGGCTGCATGGCACCGAGCTGGATGCCGTCATAGGCGATCGCATGCAGATCGTGCTTTTCGAGGTCGAGCAGCATGTCGTCCTGATAGGCCGCGTTGAGGATGCGCCAACGCTGCACCTCGCCGGGCCGCATCTCGATCATTGGCCGGCGCTGGCCGTTGATGGCGAGAAAGCGCGTCGCAGTCTCGGGAAACAGCGTCTCGAAATTTTCGACCATGCCGTTGGCATCGTAGACCACTTGGGTCAGCACCATGAGGCGTTCGCGGGCTGTCGCGATCTCGGGGACGTCGGCGAAATCGCCCTCGATGACGATGGCGCCGACCATGCCGGAGGACATCTGGATGTCGGCGCTGCCGTGGTGATGCGGGTGATACCAGTAGGTGCCCCTGGTGTGGTCGGCCGGCAGGGCGATTTCGATGTTGTAGCTGCGGCCCGGCGCCATCGAGCGCATGACGTTGTCGGAAATCCCGCTCGGGCTGGTATGCGCGCCGTGGAAATGGAAATTGGTGTTGTTGAACTGGTGCGGATGGCTGATGTCGGCCGGCAATCCGTCGCGGTTCGGCGGCAGATCGTTGATCATCTTGATGCGCAGGGTTTCGCCGGGCTTCATGCGCAAGGTCGGGCCGGGGCTGCCGCCGTCATAGGATCTGACATAGAGCCGGACGCCGCCGATCTGGCGATAGGCGTAGCCGACCCGCAACGTCGTGCTCAGCACGCCATTGACGGACCGCCGCACCTCGGGCTCGACCAGCGCCTGGTCCATGGCAGGAACGGGCGTTTCAGCGACCATCCCCATGGTCGGCGACATGTCCGCGGTGTGGGACATGCCAGCATGGTCGTGCACGGCGTGCTGGGCGTTCGCGGCACCTGCGAACAGCGACAACGCGCCGGCTTTGAGACCGCAATCGAGCAACTGGCGGCGCGACAATGTCCTAGTCCCTGTCACGCTGGTGACTGAAGCTGCACCGTTCGAATCGTGCTGCATTTGCGTTTCGCCCCCTGTTGCCTGACGGTCTTCCGTTCGATTCGATTTTAAAGCAAGCTCGAAACCGCAATTCGAGCCGTAAGCGTATCACATTCATTGGTTGTAAACCTCCTCGCCCGTTCTATCGTCAATGAATCGTAACGGATTCGGCGCTCGCGCTGGTCCGTGGCCTGCGTACATCGAATGCTGCCAGCATCCCGATGTTCTCGAAACTCTGTCCAAGGATCTGATCATGACGCCTTCGCGACGTGAGTTCGTGAAGTGGTTATCGGCGGGAGGCATCTCGGTCAGCCTGTCACATCTGGCGTCCGCGGCGGGCGTTCCCTTCGCAGCGCACGAAACGCTGCCTGGACGCGGCAAGTTCAATCCCGCGACAACGGGCGCCGGCCGTGTCGACGGCGTCGCCAAGGTCACCGGTGCGAAGCTTTACGCGTCCGACTTCCGCGCCAACGACCTGCCGGGCTGGCCGCAAGCCACCTCGCACGCCATCCTGGTCCGCGCCAATGACGCCACGCATGTCTATACCGGGCTGGACCTCGGCCGCCTCGGCGGCGCGCTCAAGCCGTCGGTGGTAGTGACAGCCGCCGATCTCGATCGGATCGGGACGCAGGTGCCGGAATTCTATGCGGGCGACCTGTTCTGTCCGATCGGCAAGACGCCGCTTTATCTCGGGCAGCCGGTCGCGCTTTTGATCTTCGAAAAGTTCGATGCCTTCGACCAGGCGCGTCTCGCGCTCCGCGACGGCACGTTCGTCCAATTCGGCGAGGAGACCGGGCCTGTCGTGGTGCCCGATTACGGGGCCTTCCGCTTCACCCGCGTGGCAGGTCCCTCGCCTGACCAACCGGACGTCTATTCGCCGCTCCAGGCCGGCTGGGTCTCGCCCAAGAAGGTGCAGAGCGCGGCGCTGCCGGTGTGGTCGCCGCTCGCGAAGGACACGCCGGCGGATTACGCCAAGGCGGCGAAATATGGCGAGCAGATCCGCGCCGAGCTTGCAGCGGATGACCCATCCATGCTGGTGCTCGACCGCGAGTTCGAGACGCAATCGGTCGACCCGATGTTCCTGGAGCCGGAATGCGGGCTCGCCTGGTACGACGGCAAGGGCGGCAATCTCGAACTGCTGCTCGGCGTCCAGTCGCCCTACGAAGCGGCGGAGTCGATCGCGCATCTCTTCGGCAAGGCCCGCGCGCCCTACAAGCCGGCACACATCAACGCGCAGTTCGCCCATGTCGGCGGCGGCTTTGGTGGCCGCGATCACACGCCTTTCATTCTGTATGTGGCGCTCGCGGCGGTCTGCTTTCCCGGCAAGCCGGTGCGGCTGGCGCATGACCGTTACCAGCAGTTTCAGGCCGGCATCAAACGCCACGCGATCAAGATGCGCTCGCGCATCGGCATCGATCGCGCGACCGGCAAGATCAAGGGGTTCGCTGCCGATCACGTGCTCGACGGCGGCGGGCTCGCCCATTTCTCGGCCAGCGTCGCCGTCGTCGCAGCCACCGGCGCGATCGGCATCTACGACATTCCGAAGGTCGACGTCAGGACCGTCGCGGTGCACTCGCGCGGCGTGAGCGCAGGCTCGATGCGGGGCTACGGCATCCTGCAAGCCATGACGGCGCTGGAGGTCCTGATCGACGAAGCCGCCTCCGAGCTCAAGCGCGACCCGATCGAATTCCGGCGGCGTAACGCGCTGCCGCAGAACGGTCGGACCATGACGGGCAATCCCTACATCGTCTCGGTGCGCACGCCCGAAATCCTCGACAAGCTCGAGAAGCACCCGATCTGGCAGCAGCGGGCACAGTTCAAGCAGACCTCGTCGGATCGGCTGGTCGGCACCGGCGTTGCCTGCGTGACGAAAGACTATGGCTCCGGTGCGGACGGCTCGCTCGGACGCGTTGAGCTCGCCCCCGACGGCAGGATCGTCATCTATTGCGATCACGTCGAGATGGGCAACGGCATCGGGACGGCGCTGGCCAACCGGGTCGCCGGCCATCTCGGCGCCATCGCCGACGAGGTCTCGGTCGCTCGCGTCGACAGCTATGACATGCTCGGGCTGGTCACATCAGGCGATCCCTCCACCATGGACCAGAAGACCCAGGACGCCGCGGAGAAAAATCCGCGCTGGGTGCCCGCGATCAGCTCGCCGACGAGCTCCTCGATCGGCGCGCATGTCGGCACGCATTCGGCCGCGGAAGCCGCCCGCGTGATTTTCCGCTTCGGCCTGTGGCCCGCGGCGCTTGAGCTGTGGCGCGTCGCAAAGACCGATCGGCGCGCGGGGCAATGGGACGCCGCAAGCTGGCAGAACGGCCAGCTCACCATGCCCGGCCTCGAACCGCTGGCGCTGCCGGTACTGGCCGCAACAGCTCACGCGCGCGGCTTCGTCACCGGTGCGGTTGCGCACAGCTTCTCGCGCTGGGCGTGGTCGCGGGCACGCTTCCCGGTGTCCGGCGAGCAATACCGCGCCGAGATCGATGCGCTGGCGATCCGCAAAGGCAACGGCAAGTTCGAGCGGATCAACCGCACCAGCGTCAAGTTTCCGCCGACCGACAACAACCGGATTGGCACCGCCTACACCTCGATGTGCGGCACGGTCGTCCGCGTCGAGATCGAGCGCGCAACCGGGAGCTTGCGCATCGCCAAGGCCTACAGTGTGTTCGAATGCGGCACCGCGCTCGTGCCCGAGGTCGTGATGGGCCAGGCCCAGGGCGGCTTCGCCATGGGCGTCGGCTACGCGCTGCTCGAAACCCTCCCACCGTTCGAGGGCGGCCCCGGCAACGGCGAATGGAATCTCGGGCGCTATCTGGTCGCACGCGGCTCCGACCTGCCGCTCCGCGATCTCGAGATCGAGATGCTGAAGCCGCTAGTACCAGACGAAGCGCCGAAGGGCATGGCGGAGGTCGTGATGATCCCGATCGTGCCGGCGCTGATCAACGCCATCCACGACGCCACCGGCCATCGCTTCCGTGCGCTGCCGGTCACCGCAAGCCTATTGAAGGGAGTGCTCGCGTGACGACCCTCAGCCTCACCATCAACGGCCAGAAGCACGGCCCGATGGACGTCCGCGACGATCTCTCGATGAACGATTTTCTGCGCGAGATGCTGGGCATGACCGGCACCAAGTTCGGCTGCGGCGCCGCGCAATGCCTGAGCTGCGCCGTCATCATCGATGCGCCCGACGGCACCAGCACCACCAGCCCGACCTGCGTCGCGCCGGCCGTGAATTTCGACGGCAAGTCGATCCGCACCGTCGAGGGGCACGCGCGGGACGGCGAGCTCTCGACCCTGCAAAAGGCCTTCATCGAGCATTTCGCCTTTCAGTGCGGCTATTGCACCGCCGGCTTCCTCAATGAGAGCCAGGTCCTGCTGGAGCGCCTGTCGCGGACACCGGTCGCGCGCGAGGCGCTGGAGCAGACCATCGCGGATGCGCTCGACGGTCATCTCTGTCGCTGCACCGGCTACGTCAAATATCACGAGGCGGTGCGCGACGTGATCCTCGCCGACTCGAAGCGCTACCTCATGGCCACCAAGTGACGCGCATCATGATCTCCGACGTGCGGTTCAAGATGATTGCCGTGGTCGCCGCCCTCGCCGGCAGTTTCGGTGCGGGCTACGCGGCGTCGGAGACGGCAGGTCACGCCCTCGCCTCGCCCGAGAGCTTTGCCTCGATCGGCGACACAGAGAAGCGCTCGGCCGCAATCCTCACCGAGCTCGGCAAGGTGCTGACGCATCCGCGTTGCACCAATTGCCATCCGGCCGGCGACAGGCCGCACCAGGGCGACAATGTCCGCTTGCATCAGCCGCCGGTGACGCGCGGCGCAGACGGCCATGGGCTCGAGGGGATGCGCTGCAACACCTGCCACCAGAAGGCCAATTTCGAGCCTGGCCGCATGCCCGGCCATCCCGAATGGCATCTCGCCCCGCGCGAGATGGCCTGGGAGGGCAAGACCGTCGGCGAGATCTGCGAGCAGATCAGGGATCCGGCGCGCAATGGCGGGCGCAAGGTGGAAGACCTGATCGACCATATCGGCAAGGACACCCTCGTCGGCTGGGCCTGGAAGCCCGGCTTCGGCCGCTCGCCCGTGCCGGGCACGCAACAGCAGGCCGGCGCGCTGGTGGAGGCCTGGGTGAAGACCGGAGCGGCGTGTCCGGCGCGGTGACGACGTCGAAGCGGTCCGTTCCGCGAACGGAGTTCAGTCGAATTTGTAGTTCATGCCGAGCGTCATCATGTCATGGCGCTGCTTGACCATCTCCGACGGCACCGCTGCCCCCGAGGGGTTCACCACGCATATCGCACCACGCCCTTGCCGGCGTAGCTGCGCGTCACGCTGGAGAACTCGCCTTCGAATGTCGCGGCGGTCGACCAGCCGTTCATCCATCTGGTTTCGGCGGATGCCGTGACCAGCGCGGACTCGGAAGCCTGCGCCGCGCCGTTGACGAAGAAGCTGGCGCCCGGCAGCGTCTGGAACGTCGCACCAATGCCGCGCTCGGGATTGAAATCATGCGCCCAGGCCACGCGGCCGCGCAGCGTCAGCATCGCGCTCTGCATGGCAAAGGATTTGTCGGCGCGCAGACCGAGTTCGCTGCGGGTGTCGGTCACGCTCTTCGCATTATAAGCGAGTGCAAAGGTGTTGGCGCCCGAGACGACACCTTCCGCATAGGCCGGCAGGTCGAAGGTGGTGAACTGGCCTGCCGCATACGGCGTGAAGCCAATCCCGCCGATCACGGGCACCACGAAGCGGTAGCCGCTCTCGACACGGCCGGACCAGGCATTGGCATTGAACTGCGCGCGCAGGCGATCGATGCCGGCAATCGTCACGGTGCGATCGGTGGTGACGTCCTGCCAGCCATAGGCGAGCGCGCCGGAGACATAAGCGGCGCCGATAGTGTGACGCACGAAGGCGCCGGCCTGGAACAGGTCGGAGCGTCCGCCGCCGCCGTTGACGACGCTGAAATTGGTGCCGCCGCCGGCAAGTGCAAAGCCGACCAGCGTGTCGCGCGAGATGCGATAGTCGGCGCCGACAGCGGTGCCATAGAGGCTGCTGCTGGTGTTGTTCGAGCCGGCGATCGAGTTGCCGTCGGTCTTCTGCGAGCCGCCGAAGCCCGCCGCCCACACGCTCCAGCGCTGCTGGAACGGCACCGCAGCTGGTGCCTTGGTATAGATCGCCGCCAGCGCGTCGTTCGGGCTGCGCTTCCTCGCGGCATAGGCGAGCGCTTGCTCGTCGGCGTAACCGGTTGCGTTGCCGCCGGCGGTTGCACCGTCACCGCGTCCGGCGACGAACGGATCGGTCATCACCCCCATGAACTGGTTCATCGCATTGAAGGTGGACTGCTGCGACCCGGTCGCGGTTTCGCCGGAGACCTGCGTCAGGGCGGTGGCGAGACCGGAGCCGGTCAGAGCGAACAGCGCGTTGAAGCCCGCCGGCATGTTGGCGCCGGCCAGGAGCGCATTGTCGATTCCGGCCGCGACGTTCTTCTGGTTGATATTGGCATTGGCGGGCAGGTTCGGCGACAGCAGGCCGGGATCGACCGTCAGTAATACCTCGTTGCCGACATAACTCACCCGCGCATTGCGGGCGAAACTGTTGCCGGCGAGAACGCCCGCCGTGTCGAAGGTGCCGTTGACGGTGCCCGCGATCATGATGGTGTAGGTGGTGGTTGCGCTGATGCGCGCCAGCGGATCGACCGTGACCTTGCCCGCAAGGTTGGCGGTGCCGGTCACAACCGTCATGTCGCTCGATGCGCCCGATATCTGCACCAGATAGGTCGATGCCGCCGTCAATGTCAGGCTGCCGCTCACCGTCAGCGTGCCGATCGAATTGCCCGGCGCCAGCGTGCCGCCGTTGACGTTGGTGTTGCCGACGATGCCGCTGCCGCCGAGCGTGCCGCCGGGATTCACGGTGACGCCGCTTGCCGAGGTGATATCGCCGTTGACCGCCAGCGTGCCGCCGTTCACGGTGGTCGCGCCGGTGTATGTGTTGATAGCGGACAGCGTCATCGTGCCGGTACCAACCTTGACGAGTGAGGCGCCGGTGCCGCCGACAGCGCCACCGTCGGCAATGACACCGGTGACGTTGGTGGAGAGGTTGTTGCCGCCGACCGTCAATTCGTTCTGACCAAGGCTGAAGAGCCCGGCGCCATTGATCGAGCCGGCGCTGAGCTTGTGATCATTGTTGGGCCCTGTCGAGTCGCTGAAATCCGTAACGCTCGAAGCGCCGTTGGTGATGGCGGCGTTGCCGCCCGTCGCGAAGTTAGCGAATTCCAGGCTGCCGTTGTTGATGATGGTGGCGCTGCCGCCTGTGCTGGTGTCAGCGAATTGCAGCCCGTTGTTGTTGATGATGGTGGCGCTGCCGGCGGTGCTGGCGTCCAGGAAGTCGAACCCGCCACCGTTGGTAATGGCGGCGCTGCCGGCCGTGCTGGTGTTCGAGAACACCAACGACCCGGCACTGATAGCGATAGTTGCGTTGCCCGCCGTGCTGCTCATGGCAAATGTAAGGCCGTTGCTGCTGGCGATGATGGCGCTGCCGGCGGTGCTGGTGTCGCGGAATTGCAGTAGATTGCTATTGGTGATGCCGGCGCTGCCGGCCGTGCTGCTGTCGCGGAATTGCAGTACCCCGCTAGCGCTGATGGCTGCGCTGCCGGCCGTGCTGCTGTTGCGGAAAATGACGACGCTACCGGCTGCCCCGTTGATGGTGGCGCTGCCCGCCGAGCTGGTGCCGTTGAAGGCAACGGAGCCGCCGACGATGCTGGTGATGGCGGCGCTGCCTGCCGACCTGCCGTCGCTGAAAACGAGCGAGCCATTGCGGTTGATGATCGTGGCGCTGCCGGCCGTGCTGCTGTTAGCGAAACTGATGGTGCTGCTGAAGCTGTTGGTGATGGTGGCGCTGCCGGCCGTGCTGCTGTCGTTGAAACCGATCGTGATGCCGTTTGCAGTGTTAGTGATGGTGGCGCCGCCCGCCGAGCTGCTGCCGTTGAAAGCGATGGAGCTCCGGAAGCCGCTGTTGGTGATCGTGGCGCTGCCGCCCTGAACGCTAATGCCGGCACCGCTGAAAGTGAGAGTTTGAAGGAAGTTGTGGTTGTCGAGAACATAGTTCGAGGCGCCTGGACTGAAGGTCCAACCGCCGACCGTGGTGTCGGCCGAGAGCGTCAGCGCGGTCGTGTTCGAGCTGCCAAACAATGCGGTGCCGACTGGCACCGTCGCCGGGGCCCAGTTTGCGGCGGTGTTGTAGTCGGCAGTGCCAGGGTTGGCCAGCCAGGTCGCATCCTGTCCCAACGCCGGGACCGCGATCCCGACCAATCCGGTTGATGCCAAAGCCAGCAGCGCGGCCCGTCCGTTCGAAAACCGTCCAAAGCCCGACATTGCCCCACCTGACATCTTGTTGTGAATGCTGCTGCTGTTTTGCAGCCGCGTCGTCGAACCGAGCTTGACCTTCATGACGTAACTCCAGAAACGCTCTTGTTTGCCGTGTCGACGACCGGGAATGTCTCGCGACCGGAGCACGAAACAGAAAAGCGTTGCATGGCTGGATCCTTGAAAACGGCAAACAATCGTCACGGCGCGACGATTGCGAGGCGGGGTGGTATATCGGCAACGTGTTCTGCACGCGCTTAAGTTCTGCGGAGGCCCGCTCAACTATGTCGTTACGCAGAGAGAATCCGTCTTCCCAGTCACCGCGCCGAATATCGCGTCACACGAGGGGTCTGAGAACTACCTAGAAAGGTGGTTCGCTGCGATTTATGAGCGCCGGCGCATCGACTCCGCGGATCGGTTTGCAATCCAGCAGCGCCGTCAATCGCACGACAGGCATATCGGCTCAGGTTGGGAATGCGCGCCCTCGTTGCTCGAAACATGTCCGCAGATGATCCAGGCGGCGGCGTGCACGATGAGGAATGCGGCGGCGACTGCCAGCAGCCAGCCCGTTTCATTGTGGGCATGGGATCGGGCCGCCAATCTTGTTTGCGTCACTCTGCTCGTCACCATTCTTGTTCTCCGGACGTTTTTTGGGCTTCGTTTCCGAGCAAATGCTCACATTGGCGTATGACGCGGCTCGCCAGGCGGCGCCGCGACGCATGCAGTGCCGAGATGATGAAAGCGACGATGCCGTGCTCTTCTGGCTCGACGAGCCGATCAGAAACCCGGCAGGCTGGCCGGATCATGAGATTTCCATGCCAATCAACTTCCGAGAGCGACGGAAACGCGTGCAAAAGCGGCTTGATCAGGGAACGCTAACGCCCGGGGCGGATCGACACCCTTGCCGGTGGCTGCTGCGCAAAGGCTGAGAGTGTAATCAGCACCGCGGATGACAGGGCGAGGAAAAAACCGCGCCGCCATCGCCTCTCCGTCCGGCCTTCGCCAGGCCTTTGAGGCCGGCGCGCGCCCGTCGTCGTACGCATCGTCGATCTCCCAATGTCGTTACGCTGAGAGAATCTGTATTCCCGGTAACCGTGCCGATATCGCGCCATTTGGTGCATCTGAGAACTACCTGGAAAGGTGGTTCGCTGTACTTTATGTATGCTCGCGGAGGTCGAAGGCCTCTGGGGTCGCCTCTGAGCTCGGCGACCGGCACAATCTGGAAATGACATGCATCTCTCCACGGATCCCATCGATCCGCTAAATCAAGACGTCTATGCGCTCTGGGATCAGCTGGCCGACTTCTCGGTCGCCGACAGTGACGCCGCGCTGACCCACCTGCTGTCCGCACTGCGCACCATGTTGTCGGCACGCAATGTGCTGTGGGGCGTGGTCGTGCGATTGCCTTCGCCGAAGCGGACCGATCCCCTGCTCGGCTGGCGTCCGCGTCTCGTCAGGGTGCTGGACCCGATACCGGCGGTGGCGGCATCCGTGCAGAAGCAGTACGATACGCTCTGGTCCGACGACGTCGACCTGTCCCAGATCTTGTCAATGTTGGGCGACGAGCCGTTCCGCGTCCGCCTGCTGTTCGAAACGCTGCCGCCGGAATGGTTCAAGGGCAAGCACTATCGGCGCCACTATCTGGACGTCGGCTTCGCCGACAGCATCTCCGTGCGCATTGCGCTCAATGACGATTTGAGGATTCGCCTGTTCGTATTTCGTGATGCGCAGCAACCCCGCTTTACGGCACAGGACGGCCAGCGTCTGGGCTTCGTGATGCGCGCCTTGAGGTGGTTTCACCGTCAACAATTGCTCAGCCACGGACTGCTCATCGCCAACGCGCCCCTCACACCCGCTGAACGCCGCGTGTTGCTCGGACTGCTCGCCGGGGACACGGAAAGGCAGATCGCGCAGAAGCTCGAGCAAAGTCCGAACACCACGCATTTCCACGTCAAGTCGATCTACGCCAAGTTCGCCGTGCGCAGTCGCCAGTCCCTCGCCGCGCTGTGGCTCGGCAGGCTGCGATAACGGCTGAAGCCGCGGAGCCGCCCTGGATGCCCTTCCCTTTCTGGCTCGTCTCGGACCTCGCTGAGATGCAGGAAGATGAATACGACAGCGATCGTTGGTCACGTTGGCGCTCGTAAACGTTGCCGAGGACAGCCAATTCTCGATTCGATGCGCACTTTCGGTTAGTCCCGCTGCGCGGATCATGGCTTCCCGAAGGGGGCCATGGGGGCAGCCTGTTTGCATCGCCTTCGAGGCGGTTAGCCTCGAGCATAAGCCTATTCTGCAACGACAATGTGGGTTGTACGGCTTTGGTGCGCATAGTGCTCTCCGGGTAGGAGGCGGGAGCGCGATACTCTCAGTCACCGATAGATGCCGATGGCGGGGCGGTGATCGGCTGAGTCTACGCCCTATATGTGGGTTAAGCCACTGATGCCTTGGACAAGCTGAGCGATTGCGACAAAGAAAGGCAGGACGGGGCTAAAATCAAACCGGGCCACTGAGGTGGGAAACAGGCCAGCGCCCCTATCGAGGTCGAAATAGGCCGCTCTGAGTTTCGAAATTCCCCCTAAACGAAAACGCCACCAAGCCCAATAATGCTCAGTGGCGCCACGTTGGAACTGGAAACCGCAATCCTCCAGTAGACATTGGTCGGACCGCCGGCGTTTAGGTTCAACGCGGCCTCACTGTTGCTCGGGTTTGCAATGGAAAGCGGCCTTCTTGGCAGGCGCAGCTTCGATTAATTCGGTTATGCCATCGAGCGTAATTCGGTCGGTGATACGTGATGCTATGTACTTGTACCGCGCAATGCGCTGGTCGATCTCGTCACATTTCTCACACATAGCTCACCGCGATTGTCAAAGGCGGGAGCGTGCAGGACTCTCTGTCACCGATAAAAGCCAAGGACCGGGCGGCGATCACGAGACTCTAAACCAGATACTCAGTTCCAGATACAGGAACGAATTTGGGCCACTTCTTAATCAACTTGGGCCGGTAGCGTGGGAAACCGGCTCAACGAAGCAATCTTAGAAGTGATCGCCAGCTCGGAATTTGCAGGTCATGGTCCGCCTTGGGTCACCTGACGAGATCGCCGTCCGGGTCTAGAATGCAGACCTCCGGACATCCTGCCGTGGCAGGCCGCGCTGTCGCCGCGCTTCACGCAGGAGCGCCGAGGGCGAGAACACTGAAGGGATGGAGTAATGCTTGCGGTCGAGTATTGGCGGGGTCAGCATGGAAGGGATCGGGTTTCATGACGATTTCAGGCCGGGCGGCCCATTGGGAGAACGTATACGAGAGCAAGGGCGAACGCGAGTTAAGCTGGTTCCAGGAGAGCCCGTCGCCTTCGCTCGAATTGATCGCACTGGCCGCCGCAGAGCTTACCTCACCGATTGTTGACATCGGCGGTGGGGCGGCTCGGCTGGTCGATGCGCTGCTGGCGGCTGGATATGCAGATCTGACCGTCCTTGATCTGTCCGACGCGGCGCTCGCGGCCTCGCGTGCACGGCTCGGTGCCGCTGGCGACGCCGTGCATTGGATCGTCGCCGATGTGACGACATGGCAGCCAGCGCGCCATCATGACATCTGGCACGACCGTGCAGCGTTCCATTTTCTCACCGCGCCGGAAGAACAAGCGGCTTATGTCGCGTGCGTCCGAAGAACCGTAAAAATTGGCGGTCATGTCATCATCGGCACATTCGCAATCGATGGTCCGGAGAAATGCAGCGGCTTGCCCGTGACACGTCACACCGCTGACAGCATCACCGCACTGCTCGGCGCCGGCTTCACATTGACGGATCATCGGCGTCATAAGCACGCGACGCCGTGGCAATCGGTACAGAATTTCCAGTTCAGCAGCTTCATCAGATCATGCTGAATTTCACGCTGCAGCCCACGTCTGCAGGGCCACAACTTGCGAATTGCACAGATCACTCGCTTCGGGCCAAAAGCCGCTGTCGTCAGGCGGCCAGCGTTGATACCCTAGTGGATGGCTGCCAGGGCGGTTACGACAATGAGGATGACCGTTACGAGGGCACCTGAAACATAGAGAATGGTTCTGACGCTGCCGCCTTTGGCCGCGTTACCGCCGCGCAAATAGACCGCAACGTGGATCAGACGAATTGCGACATAGACCCATACAAGCGTTGCAAGCGTGACGGGTCTTACCCCTACCAACGTAGCCAGGACTGTCGGGACGACAAAAGGCGGCAGCGCCTCCACTGCGTTCATGTGGACGCGATCGATCCGGTACAGCAGGTTATCGTCATCCAACGGCAAGACAGGTCCGGAGAGTGCCCCGGCCCTGCCTTTGGAGAATCCTGAATAGACCGCCAGCAAAATTGACAGGAGGCAAAGGGCAAGCACCCCGACAATGCTAAGCCAGTAGGCTGTCATAAGGACCTCCGCAAATGCGATCACGTCGCATAGGTTACGCGGATATCATGTCTCGCGGGCTATCCGCTCGGCGAACCGTTTCAGGTAGAGCGGCCAACCCTGATCGCCTTCAACGCCTTCGCTCACGCCTTCCCAACCTCGGCCATGACGTTCGAGGTGACGGTGCTCAAGTTCCAATCGAGTCCGGCTTGGCGTCTCGGCAATGAACCGCACCTCCCATTCACTGGTCTTGTCTGGATCGGTTTCGATTTGCCAGCGCGGGCTGATGTCCCAGCTTAGAAGCACGCGATTCGGCGGCTCAAAAGCCAACACACGCGCCCAGCGGCATTCGCTGCCGTCGGCACCTCGATCATAGATGTGACCGCCGACCCGGGGCTCGAACACGGTCTCTGCGATGGGCACGGAGAGCAGATTGTGCTCGCGTGGTTTGAAGCTGCCGAAGTCTTCCGTAAAGACCTTAAACGCGCGCTCGATAGGCGCCTCAACCACGATCGATTGTTTGATGGGTGCCGCCGATACACGGATGCTCATTTCTGGTCCTCCACTGATTTTTCTACGGCCACTTTGTACGCAGCCAGTGTGCTGCTCCAGAACCGGTCAAGCCAGGCGCGCATCTGGCTGAGCCCCGCTGGATCGATGTGATAAATGTTGCTGGCTCCCTTCGGCTCGGCACGAACCAAATGAGATTCGCGCAGCACCTTCAGATGCTGAGAGACGGCTGACTGGGAGACAGTCAGTTCACGGGTGAGTTCAACGACAGTGCGCGGCCGCGCGCCCAGCAATGCGAATATTCGTCTGCGGGTCGAATCGCCCAGAGCGGCCAGTTGCACGCTGTCTTTCGCCATGCTTCGCCGAAGGGTTGCCGTTACGGTAGCGGATCTATCATTAGCCATAACTAATGATAAGCATAAACTAATGATCTCGTCAAACGTGATGATATTGGGCCAGACGTCAGCTTGGGCTCACTTGCCGACCTCGCCGCGGTCGCACGTCAGGCCTGCGTTACCCTCTCGGCAGACATCCGAGATCTCTGAGTAACCGTTCTGGGCCCGCCTCATCAGCTTGAGCGATGCCGCCAATCGCAGGCTGCGCTTCCCAGCGAGTGCGATGCCTTCGAGCTCGCCGCGAGATAGTAGAAGAACGCATCGCCGCCCAGGATGCGGCCGTCCATCGCGCATAGATCGGCTGCTAACGGCTCTCGCCCTGGCGAACGAGAGTCTCTCGAAAGAAATTGATGATGCTGGCGTTGAACTCGCGATGGAATGCCGTCCTGTCGAAACCCGGCGGGTCAGTACAGAAGCGAGGAAGCTTCTCCGCGAACTCTGCTGTGCATGGCGACAGGAAAGCAAAATGACCGGCAGGCACCACGCGCACTTCCTTTTTGCCGGGCAGCGACTGAGCAACGAGCGCTGAGTTTTTCGGGTCTACGCCTGCGCCGCCAAACTCTGATCGCCAGATCAGCAGCGGGATTGTGATGTCTGCCAAGCGGTCGGCGGGAAAGGCAAAGTTAATTGCCGTATCGGCGAGCACTGCGGCTCGGATACGAGGTTCGTGAGGCAAGCTGCTTGGTATGTCGCCGCTACGGAGTTGCTCGCATGCCCGCGTTCGGTTCGCGTCCGAGCAGTAGAGCGCAAATCTCCGGAGATCGGGATTGCCGCCCGCCAACACCAATCCGGTATAGGCGCCGAGCGAAAACCCAAAGAAGCCGATCCTGGAGGAATCAATCGCAGCCCGGTCTTTCCAGTCATTCAAGATGAAATCAAGCAATCGGATAATGCTGGCGGGCCGGGTTGCCAGAATGGAAAGGCTGTCTCGTTGCGAGGAATCGTTTCCATTGTCACCCGGAAGGTTGATCGAGGCGACGACAAATCCAGCGTTTGCCAGGGCCTGCACCGTGTCATCGTGTTGTCCGAACCAACCACCGCGTCCGTGCGAGACGATCACGAGTGGCAAGTTCGTTCCTGTGACGGGACAGTCCTTCGTACCTTCAATCGATTCAATGAATTGGACAGTGAGTTTGCCGAGGGGCACTCGTTGCGCCGCTGCTGCGCAAGGGTACCATATAGCGCCAGCCAGATTGGATCGGTATCCAGAAGCTGAACACCGGCAGCTTGCACAGGCGACATCAAGCAGCCGAGTACGGCAGCACAGATCCAATACAGTTTGGCCATCAGTGCCCCCATTCGCCAGCGAACTCTCGGATCAAACTTGGCCGAACTGTGCCGCATTGACTGCCGCTACCAGCCTCGCGCAGCTTGCACGTCGGTCCGCCTCCCGCTGAGCCGCAAGCAAGCAAGATGAAAAGACCAATAAAACGCAGGGAAACGCGCCCATCGCAGCCCCGAACAACATGTGCGCAGCGTAGGTAGAGCTTGCCAAAAGGCAAGCTTCGGCTCTGTGACGTTGTTCACAATTATAATCTGGCTGGTCGTCCGAACGTCTGCAACGGGTTACAAGCCGACATCGCCGCGAGTCGCAGGGCCAGATACAGGCCCTAACGTTTGCTGGCAAACAGCTTGCGCTGCGCAAGATTAACGTAAGAATCGGGCCAATCGACCTCTCTCTTAGATTCCGGAAGAGATTGCCTCCGGTCGGCATACTCGAAGTACAGCGTCCCGTGGACACCTTGCGCATCGCGCTTCAAAATGGGGCGCTCCCATACGGGCGACAATATTCGCAAAGCCTGCTCTTCCCCAGCGCGTTCGGTAAAGTCCTCAATCAACTCCATGTCTTGGCCCGGGCCGGGAAAGATAGCAGCGAACTCATCATCGGTCGCTTGAAACAAGCTGAACGTCGCGTTGACCGCGCGATCTATAATCTGAATGTTCTTCAAGCTCTCCTCCCGGAATCCACGACCATAGGCTCTCTAGTACCGATGCACCGAAGTCCGCTGCAGGCCAATACCAGAACTGAACTGGCCCAATCTCCTGCCCCAACCTATAGTGCTCGTGCAATGGTCGCCATAAGCTGTGAGAGCCGCTCCGGCCCTGTAAACCCAATCGAAACTATCGATGTGCTTCGCGGCCTGGCGTTGCTCGGCGTCCTTGCTATTAACGTCGTCACTGAATTCCGCGTCTCAATCTTCGAGCAGTTCTTACCCGCCGGGCGACCGGCACCTCCGTTTGACCGCGCGGTCGAGACAGTCTTGATGCTCGCGGTCGATATGAAGGCATTTGCCCTGTACTCACTGTTATTCGGAGTTGGACTTGCCATTCAATATGAGCACCTCTCGACGAACCCGCATCGCGCGCTTCTGTTGTTTCGCCGTCTGATCGCCTTGCTGACGTTTGGACTGATTCACCTTTTCCTGATCTGGAATGGTGACATTCTTACCGAATATGCGATCGCAGGGTTAGTCGTCCTACCATTCCTGTTTGGCCCCCGCTGGCTGCTTTCATGCGGCGCGGCGACATTCCTGGCGCTGTATTTGGCCATGCAGGTGTGGTCCCCTCCTGGATTGTTTCCCAGCTTGGCTTCGTTGCAACGCCATGTGCTTGAAGCCAATCAGGTCTATGCAGGGGGCAGCTTCGGGCAGGTGCTGGCGTTCCGGGTCAGCGAAATCCCCGTGATCGTTCCTCTCCACATCTACGTATTCCCGCGGACGATAGGGCTATTTTCGATTGGTGCCCTCGTCTGGCGCAGCAATGCCTTGAGGAAGCGAGATCGTCCACTCCTGTTCTTGACAGCAATCAGCTGTACTGGGCTAGGCGCAGTCTTGATCCTCCTAAGAGTAAGCGGCGTCGTAGCGGGCGTCGGTCTCCGCGCACTGGCCACTCCCACCGGCACGATCCTGCTGGCTTTCGGCTACGGTGCAATGATCATCGCCGTCGCCGATCTGGCGAACGGCAAGCGATTGCTGGGCTGGGCTGCTAGGGCGCATGGCATTCACGAATTACCTCGCTCAGTCCATGATCTTTGGCTGGATTTTCTACGGATACGGCCTCGGGCTATTTGGGCAGCTCGGGGCGGCCGAAGCACTGCTATCGGGCTTTTCGTCTACGTCTGCCAGGTATTTGTCAGCGGTTGGTGGTTAGACCGGTACAGGTACGGCCCGGTCGAATGGTTATGGCGGACATTGATGTACGGCATACTGCAGCCGATGTCTCATGATCGTCTGACCAGCTCGAGCAAGCGCCCAGCCGAGGTCTGCCAGGGGGTCAAAGGCTGCCCTCTTCAGCCAGCATAACCTTGGTCGGGTCACTTGCACGAAGCGGACATCGCCGCGCTCTGGGCTGAGGTCAGCCACGGGCCAGAAGCGGGCATCGCCAAATGAGCCCCCCGCTCAAGCCTCATCGTGCAAGGATGGATGAAGTTCACTCCCCTCAGGACGGTGCATCGCTCGGAGGTCGACGACCGGATGGCATTCGGCTTTGAACTTTAGGAGCTGATGCTTGGAGGAGTTCGATGGAGCGCTTGATTAGCGCGACCATCGCGGCAGGACTGATAAGTGCAAAAGTGCTCAAAAGTCCCGTGCAAACCGGCGGATCATCCACTCCCTCGGGGGCCGCGCGGCTAGGCCAGCGGTCCGCTAAGGGCCATGCCGTCAGCGGACGTATCAAGCAGTTGCGGTGAGTAGGTGAGCCGCTATCGGGAACGATAACCCGCTACTACCCACGTATTTTCCCAACTCCAACTTGGTATCTTCGGCCAGGTGTTCGCGAGCCACCTCGCTTGCTTGCGATACATGACTGGCCAGTGGCGAACCCGCAACATAGCTAGGTACAAATCGTTCGACGGATGGAAACTCGATGGCACCGACCCTCCGTTGAACCGTGATATCCTGAAAGTTCGCAGCAGCGACAAGTCGGCTCAGCTCATCGGCATCGGCGAGTCCAAATGGAGCTCGCATGATTGTGGCCGCCGCTGGACCGATGTGGCGCTCCAGTATTTTGGCTAAAGATTCAAACCCGGGACTTTGATCGATGCCGCACCACACCATGAGGGCGAGCCTTCCCCTTGAAGATAGAACTCTGCGCATTTCGCGCAAAGCAGCTGGTCTGTCGGCGAAGAACTGGAGGCCGAGTTGGCAGTACGCAATATCAAACGCGCTGTCAGCGGACGGCAGTTTGTCTGCACTGGCCTCCTGCCATTGAACCGAGGCAGCGTCATCGGCCATCCCGAGCGATCGTGCCACGTTCAACATGCCAGGATTGAGATCGATGCCCGTCACGATCCCGGTAGGGCCCACCTTCACCGCCGCGAGGCGCGCCACTATTCAGTGCCGCAAGCAATATCGACTACGCGTTCGCCCAGCTTCGGCCGAGCGAGGTCTATCAGGACGGGGGCCCATGGGCCAAACACAGCCGGGACCAACTCCCGTTCGTACACTTCGGGCGCACTACCAGCGACCTGCCACTGACCTTGCTGCTCCATCAGATGATGCCAAAAGGACGTTCGCTCCTGCGCTTATAGCTCAACACAGCGATGTCCGCCACGGGTGGTCAAAAGCGCGTCCGCTCCCTCAGCGAAGTGCAGGCTCTTTTCGAGCTTGACGGCGAAATAGTTGCGAGGGGCGGCGGTGCAATCACAGCCCGATGGCATCGCTCCGCATCTTCGATCTGAAGTCGAAGATTTTCCAGTTCTGAGAGCCGGCAATAGAGGTCGTTGAGCCGAGAGGCCAGCTCAGCTTGAAAGTCCTGCATGATCGCCCCCATTACTCAAATTCGCTACCGGACCGCGAATTAAAGCAGCGTGCGCGGCTTCATTAAGGCATGTGAATCCCGTTGCGATCCCGATGAGTTCCGAGTATCGGAACCCGACCGTCCACTCCCTCGGGGGGAGCTCGATGCGTCGGACTCCGCGGTGGGTCAATAGCCGTGGGCAGTCAGGGCGGGCGGTCTACCCTCAACTTCGGACATGAGCGGGCACCGCAAGCGCGATTGCGATGGGGCCACTTCCAGACTTCGCCGATGGGTATATAGAATCATCGTCCACCCTGGAGAACGGCCAAGTGGCCCGAATAGAAACCTTCGTATGGATCGTAACGACCTTCATAATCATTTTAGCCACCGCTCCACTACGGGCTTTGGCAACACCGGAAGCGTCTGCATGCGGGTACCTCGCTAGTCAAATTGATAAGGCGCAGCCAGGGCCGTTGTTTTTGCCCAGCTATCCGACCGTGGAATCGGGGCCTCTCCATGGCGCCGCATACCTCTATGACAATGCGGTGGCCGTCATCGCGTTGGTCGGTTGCGGTGAGCGAGACAAAGCAAGTCGGATGGGCGCGGCGATCCTCTGGGCCGTCGATAATGACCGGACCTGGCATGATGGACGGCTCCGAAACGCTTACGCCGCGGGTGTGGTGGCGAATGGCTCCGCCAAACTTCCGGGTTGGTGGGACAATAATCGGAACGAATGGTTAGAGGATCGATATCAGGTGGGAAGCGATGTTGGTAACATGGCATGGGCCATGTTGGCGTTGCTGTCGATTGATGATGTGAACACCGGCTCCCCGTTTCGCGATGGTGCAGCGCGGCTTGGCGCTTGGGTCGCGCAATGGGCCGATACGCGCGGTACTGGCGGTTTCACGGGAGGTACGTTTGGGCACGAACCGACGCCGGAAGTGCGGACGTGGAAATCGACTGAACATAATACTGACCTCGCCGCCGCGTTTGGCCTTCTTGCGATCCGCACAGGCGATTCGCGCTGGCGCGATAAGGCAACGGTTGCCGAGTACTTTGTAAATACGATGTGGGATCCGGGGTGCGTCTGTTTCGCCGCAGGAACCGCTGAAGACGGTGTCACGCATAATCCGATTTTGGCTCTGGATGCCCAGATCTGGCCTTTAACAGCGCTTCACGGAGCGGCCGGGAAATTTGCATCGGCAATGACGACCGCCGAACAGCGAATGAGTGTCGGCGGAGGCTTTTCTTACGGTGAAGACCGAGACGGTGTGTGGACCGAAGGTACGAGCCAAATGGCTCTCTTGATGAAATTGCTCGGCAAGACGAAGAGGGCAGAATCGCTGATCGCTGTCATCGAATCCCAGAGGTCGCCCGATGGTGGGTTCTATGCCACGACTGTCTGCGCGTTACCGACGGGGTTCGTGTTGGACACCGACCCGACCAAGCCGCGAAACTATTTCCGATTGTCACATCTTGGCGCAGCTTCGTGGGCTGCCCTTGCGGAACGTGGGTTCAATCCCTTTACGATGACAAAAGGACTTCCCTAGCTGAGCCGCAGTGCTTCTCGTCTCGGCCGTTTCGATCTGTCCTGATTTCGATATGTCCGCTTGGGGGTCACTTGCCGACATTGCCGCGGCTCGGACGTCAGGCCTGTTCAGCCTCTCGAGCGGAGATCCCAAATCTTTGAGTAACCGCCCTACGCCCGCCGCATCAGCTTGAGCGAGGCCGCGAGCCGCAGGCTGCGCTTGCCGGCGAGCGCGATGCCTTCGAGTTCGCCGCTGTCCGCCGTGCAGGTTCCGGAGAAGCCGATCCCGACCTCATAGCCGCCGAACACGGGGTTCTCGCCTTTTGCCGGCGTATGCTCCTGGTTGAGGATCTCGCCCTTCCAGCGGCCGTCAGCCGAGGAATAGGAGCCGAGATAGTAGAAGAACGCATCTCCGCCGAGGATGCGGCCGTCCATCAGCAGCATGACGCCGGAGAGCCCGGCATCGACGCCGTCGAGCGCGCGCAGATGGATCGCATAGAGCCCGTTCACCACCCCGCCTGGACCGATCGTCCCCTGCGGCGGCAACCCCTCGTCATCGAGCCGCGTGAGATTGGCCCAGAAACCGGCGCCCGGCATCGTGTCCGCGCTGCCCGCGAGACGGATCTGGTTGCCGACGAGTCGGCCGCGCGCGCCGATCGCGGCGACATCAGCCCCCATCAGCGGCTTGTAGTTGGGATCGTCGTTGTGCCGTTCGGTGATGACTTCGGCGATGATCTCGCCGTCGCGCTCGAAATAGCTTCCGAGATGCGCGAAGGCCGAATTTCCGCCCAGCAGCTTGCCATCATGCATGCACATGATGCTGCGGCCGAAGGCATCGTTGACGCCGTATTCAACCTTGTAGAGCCCGTCCAGCAACGCAAGTGACCCGCAAAATCATAAGGAAAGCACGCGCTACCTAGCACTGCCATCGCATCAAGACCATCGGGCTTTTTCGCGCAGGGCCATTCGCGAAGCCACGCCCTGCCATGATGCCATCATGCGCCTGTTTTGCCCGACGGCGCAAGCAATTTCGGCAATTCCGCATATGGCGATTTCACACCATTTGCAGGCCTGTGATTTCAACCACTTGGCTACTGTGCATGGGGTTGTTTTTCGAGTTTTTTTGTTTGGCCGGTCGCGAACGGCCTTGCGCACTCACCAAAGCCGGCTTCGAACCCGCCGGCCGAGGCGCTACGGCATGATCCGGAAAAATGCGCAGCGGTTTCCCGAAAAGATCATGCTCACAAATAAATCTACAGCGCGTTCATCGGGCTTTAGAAGCACAGCGTGGTGACGAGCTTGCCCTGCTTGTCCTTGATCGCATAGGGACAGCGCAGCCGCTCCAGCGCCTGCTTGGCATCCTCGTCGCCGAGCGCTGCGGCGCGCTCGTAGTAGGATTTCGCGGCGTCCTTGTCCTTTGGCCCGCCGCGGCCCTCCTGCGCGAAGGCGCCCATCCGCTCCAGCGCGCCGGGATGGTTTTGCGCGGCAGCCTTTTCGAACAGCGCGCGCGCCGCGGCGTCGTCCTTCGCCCCGCCCGTGCCTTCGGAGAGCATCATGCCGAGCTGGTACTGCGCCTCCGCGTTGGTCTCGGCGGCCTTGCCCAGCAATGCGCGCGCCTGTGCCGGATCGGCCGGCGCGGCACCGCCGCTGCCGCCAAGCGCGGCGAGATTGCTGATGCCGCGGGGATTGCCGGCCTGCGCCGCCTTCTCGAACAATTTCCGCGCCTGCGCTTCGTCCCTGGCGACGCCGGAGCCGGTACCGTAGGCCACGCCGAGCTCGACCATCGCCGCACTCGATCCCTTGTCGGCAGCTTTGCGCCAGGCTGCCATCGCGTCCGCCGGTTGCCGGTTGGCCGCATAGGCGCGGCCGAGCGCGAACATCGCGCGCCGCGACGACGGCGCGGCCTGCTTGCAGAACTTGATGGCGGTCGCAACGTCGGAGGCCGCAATCTCGGTCGCGCCCCTGACGTCGGCCGGCTTGTCGGGATCGCTGGGATCGGCCGCGACCCGGTCGCACAGCACGAGGTCGGCCGATTGCCCATGCCCCGACAACGGCACCGCAAGCGTGAGAAGGATGGCAACGAGGAAAGTCCGCATGGACGCCAGGTTGCGTCGCAGTCTCGGCAAATTCAAGGCTCGAGTCCCGATTGGCGCAGCACGGGGACCACCTCGGGCGATGCCAGATAGCGCAGCAGCCGGTCAGCGGCGTCGGCGTTCTCGGCGTTTGTCATCCGACCGGCGGAGAACACGGCCGGCGTTTGCAGATCGTGCGGGATCGGGCCGACCACCTCGATGCCTTCGACCTGCTTCAGCTCGCTGATCTGCTGCACCGCGAGGTCGGCCTCGCCGCTCACGAGCCGCTCCGCGGTAAAGCCCTGCTCGACGATGGTGGCCTTGGCGTTGATCTCTTCCGCGATCCCCATCTGCGCGATCAACCGGGCGAAATAGACCCCGCTCGCCCCCAGTCGCGAATAGGCCACCGACCGCGCCGCGAGCAGCGTGTTGCGCAGTGCGGATGCCGTGGCGATGTCGGGATGTGCCTGCTCTGCCCGCACCGCGATGCCGACGAAGGAGCGCGCGAGATCGGCAGCGCTCTCGGCGATCACACGGCCCTCGCCGATCATCTCGTCGAGCCCTTCGCGGGTGAGGATGACGAGATCGGCGGCCTCGCCGTCGCGCAACCGTTTGAGCAGCGCCAGCGTCGGCGCGAAATCGGCATCGATGTGGACGCCGGTCGCGGTCTCGTACGCGGAGGAGAGGCTGCGCATCGCGCCCATCAGGCCGAGCGTCGAGAGCATGCGAATTGTTTCCATCAGCGATTCCCGTGACGATCAGGCGCGGTGCATCAGCTTGAGCGCGGCGGTCAGGCGCAGGCTGCGCTTGCCGGCGAGCGCCGTTGCCTCCAGCACCGCCTCTTCGGCATCATAGGTGCCGGAGAAGCCGATGCCGACCTCGTGGCCGCCGAAGATCGGATCGTCCTTGGCCGGCGTGTGCTCCTGATTGAGGATCTGGCCCTTCCAGCGCCCGTTGGCGGCGGTGTAGCTGCCGAGATAATAGAACGATGCATCGCCGCCGAGGATGCGGCCCTTGTTGAGCAGCATCACGCCGGTGAGACCGCCGTCGACGCCATCGAGCATGCGCAGATGCACCGAGTAGAGCCCGTCGGCGATACCGGCCTCGCCGACACCGCCGGCGATCGGCATCTCGTCTTCGGTGATCGGTGTCATCAACGACTGAAAGGGTACGCCGGGCAGCTCCTTGAGCTCGCCCTTGAAGCGATAGAGATCGCCGTCGGCCCAGCCCTTGGCAAGCAACGTCGCATCGTCCGTGCCCGCCATGGCGCGATAGTTCGGATCGGGGTTGTGGCGGACGGTGTTGATCACGACGTCGACGCCGGCTTCGGTCTTCACGTAGGTGCCGATATGGGCGAAGGCCGAATTGCCGCCGAGCATCTTGCCGTTGCCGGCATGCATCACGCTCCGGCCGACCCGGTCGCCGAGCTGAAATCTCACCTTGTAGAAGCCTTCAAACACCAGCCGTCCCCGGCCCTGCGCGCACCCAGACGCAGTCTATCCCGCTTTCGGCGGCGATGGACAAGTTTCCGGCCATGAGGTCCGATGAGTCTCCGCAACGGCTGTCAGCAAAATGAAAAATCCGCCGAAGCCTTTCGGCTTCGGCGGATCGAAGTCCAACCGGGGCCAGCCCCCCAGCCCGGGCCGGGAGGATCTTAGGCGGCGGCCTTCTTGTCGGCCGGCACGGAGGCGATCGTCTTCAGGATCTGCGAAGCGATCTGGTATGGGTCGCCCTGCGAATTCGGACGACGGTCTTCCAGATAGCCCTTGTAACCATTGTTGACGAAGGAGTGCGGCACGCGGATCGAAGCACCGCGATCGGCAATGCCGTAGCTGAACTTGTTCCAGGGCGCGGTCTCGTGCTTGCCGGTCAGACGCTTGTCGTTGTCCGGGCCGTAGACGGCGATGTGGTCCATCAGGTTCTTGTCGAAGGCCGCCATCAGCGCCTCGAAGTACTCCTTGCCGCCGACCGTACGCATGTACTCGGTCGAGAAGTTGGCGTGCATGCCGGAGCCGTTCCAGTCGGTGTCGCCGAGCGGCTTGCAGTGGAACTCGATGTCGATGCCGTACTTCTCGGTCAGGCGCAGCATCAGGTAGCGGGCCATCCACATTTCGTCAGCGGCCTTCTTGGAGCCCTTGCCGAAGATCTGGAATTCCCACTGGCCCTTCGCGACTTCCGCGTTGATGCCTTCATGGTTGATGCCGGCAGCCAGGCAGAGGTCGAGATGCTCTTCGACGATCTTACGGGCGACGTCGCCGACGTTCGAGAAGCCGACGCCGGTGTAGTACGGACCTTGGGGCGCCGGATACCCCGAGGCCGGGAAGCCGAGCGGACGGCCGTCCTTATAGAAGAAGTATTCCTGCTCGAAACCGAACCAGGCGCCGGAATCGTCAAGGATGGTGGCGCGCTTGTTGGTCGGGTGCGGGGTCTTGCCGTCGGGCATCATGACTTCGCACATCACGAGCACGCCGTTGGTGCGGGCGCCATCCGGGAACACCGCGACCGGCTTCAGCACGCAATCGGAGCTGTGGCCTTCAGCCTGCTGGGTGGAGGAGCCATCGAAGCCCCAGAGCGGAAGCTGCTCGAGCGTCGGGAACGACGCGAATTCCTTGATCTGAGTTTTGCCGCGCAAGTTCGGAGTCGGCGTATATCCGTCGAGCCAGATGTACTCGAGCTTATACTTGGTCATTGAGCCTCTCTGTAGATGATGCGAAAGGTGGGGGCCGCAGGCCCCCGCACGATTGTTTACCCGGCCAACATCGGCCGACCCTTTCCAAGCATTTAACGTGCCAAAAGGCCGCAGCGCGGGAGGTTTTCCACCGCCGCCGGCCCCCTCTTCCCTCCCGGCGGATCGGCCAGTGCGCCGCGCGTCATAGCGGCGCACCTTTGCGTGAAGCTGCATCGCAAAAATCCCGCGGAAATCGCCCGATTTTGAAGCAGGCCGGCCCGGGTCTAAGGTTGCCGGCTAAACGCGCATCAACGTCGGGCAATATTCGCCAAGACTGCGACCGTCGCCCGCAACCTTCGCAACGGCCCACGCGTTAGCCACCCGAGCGCTGCCTTAGAGGAAGCAGAATGCAGTCTGCCTACAAAATAGGCCAACGCTGATTTCCTTTTCAGCACTTTGCATTTCGGAATGCACGGCCGATATGGGGATTCCAGTAACCACAAGCCAACGAGTCGGGCGCACCATGGAGGCCAGCGCTGCGATCTCGGGAGATAATGCAATGATGAACAATGGACTGAGTCACGGATCTGCACAGATCTACCAATTCCCTGTCGGGGGCCGCTCGGCTCTCGGGGGGCGCCGCAACGGTGAGACCCGCCTTCCCGCCAACCACGCCTCGCTTCCCGTGAACGAGACGATTTGCAGCGGCAGCTGGTACCATCAGGAAGCAGTCGATGAAGCCAAGCCGAAATGGGATCGCTGATGCCTGCGTTCGGTTCAATACCGCCGCGGTCTCTCGATGCCCGGCGTCAGTTCGAAAAAGGGTCGAAACAACGGTGTTTCGGCCCTTTTCCATTCCGGACTTGATTGCGGGATTATATGGTCGCGCAGGTGATCACAGACCGTTTCAAATGCCTGACAAGACACCTCCATGAAAGACTTCCCTGCCCGCCATCTCGCCCTGCAAGGCGCCAGCAATTTTCGCGACCTCGGCGGCTATCCGACCGCAGATGGCCGAATCACGCGATGGCGGCAGATCTTCCGCTCCAACCATCTCGGCCAGCTCACTGCTGCCGATATCGAGATCGTCCGCGCGTTGGGCGTGCGCAGCGCCTTCGATTTTCGCGGCGTCGAGGAACGCGCGGCGGGTGTCTGCGTGGTCAACGAGATCGCCGTGCATTCGCTGCCGATCGAGCCGACAGTCGTGGCTGCGCTGCGCGCCGAGCTCGGCAGGGGCAGGTTGACCGCGCCGGTCGCGCTCGAACTCATGCGTGAATCCTATCGCAACTATGTACGCCACAACACGGCCAGTTTCCGCAACCTGTTCGGGCATCTCCTGGAGGACCGCGCGCCGCTCGTGATCCACTGCACCGCCGGCAAGGACCGCACCGGCTTTGCCAGCGCGCTGATCCTGCATGCGCTCGGCGTATCTGATGACGTCATTGCCGAGGATTATCTGCTGACCAACCAGCACTACAAGCGCGACGCATCAAACGTCTCCGATCTTCCCGCCGATGTTCTCGACGCGATCGGCAACGTCGAGGCCTCGTATCTTGCGGCTGCTTTCGAGGCCGTCGGTAGCGAGTATGGCGATCTCGAAACCTACTTGCGCGACGGTCTCGAGCTCGGCACACCGGAGCGGATCGCACTGAAGGCGCGCTATCTGCAATCGTAGGCGGCCGTAAATCTTAAGCGGCCGTGCCGGGAGAACAATGATGCAAGGCAAGGTTCTGATCGTGACCGGCGCACTCGGCGCGCTCGGCAAGGTGGTCGCCGAGACCGCGCTGGCACGCGGCGCGCGCGTGGCCGGCATCGACCATGCGCCATCGCAAATCTCCGCGATGCCTGAGCGCATCGAGATCGGCGGCGTCGATCTGTCCGACGCAGCACAAGCAAAGACGGCGGTCGAGGCAGCGGCGAGACACTTTGGCGGGCTCGACGTGTTGGTTAACATCGCCGGTGGCTTCGCCTTCGAGACCGTCGGCGACGGCGACGTCAAGACATGGCAGCGCATGCATGCGCTCAACGTGCTGACGGCACTCAACGCCTCGCAGGCGGCCCTGCCGCATCTGGCCGCGTCCAAGGCCGGCCGCATCGTCAATATCGGGGCCATGGGCGCGCTTCAGGCCGGCTCCGGCATGGGCCCCTATGCGGCGTCGAAAGCCGGCGTCCACCGGCTCACCGAGGCGCTGGCGAGCGAGTGGAAAGGCAAGGTGACCGTGAACGCGGTGCTGCCCTCGATCATCGACACCAAGGCCAACCGCGCCGACATGCCGAAGGCCCACTTCGCCAAATGGGTGACACCGCAGGAACTCGCCGAAGTCATTCTGTTCCTCGCCAGCGATGCCGCCAGCGGCGTCACCGGCGCGCTGATCCCGGTTGGCGGGCGGGTGTAATCAATCCGGCACCAAGAGCCGGAGATTGCCTCTGAAACGGATGCTCTGCTTGCCGGCGAGCGCGATGCCCTCGCCGTACGCGGTCTCGCCATTGTAAGTGCCACTGAAGCCGATGGTCACGACCTTGCGGCCCCACACCGGGCGCTCGTCGAACGAGGGGGAATGCTCCTCGTTGGTCAGCTCGCCCTTCCACTTGCCGTTGGCCGAGGTGTAGCTGCCGTAGGCGAAGAAGAATGAGTCCCCGCCCCGCATGGTGCCGTCGCGCATCACCATGACGCCTTGGTTGCCGCCCTGAACGGCATCCAGCATTTCGATGCGGATATGATAGAGCCCATTCCTGATGGTCATCTTCGTGAAGCGCCCGATTGTCCCACCCGCAGGATAGCCGGATCATCTGTTCCCGATCAAATGGCGCAGAGCTCTAAGTCCACTCCGGGGCTAAACTGCCGCAGACTGATTCTCCGATCGAACGTGACATTCGGAAGCTTCCTTTGGAAACCACGCTCTATCTGCCTGTCAAACGCTTCCTCGAAGAGCTCGGCTTCACGGTCAAGGGCGAGATCGGCGGCTGCGATCTCGTGGGCCTCAGCGCCGGCGATCCTCCGGTGGTGGTGATCGGCGAGCTCAAGCTGACCTTCAATCTCGAGCTGATCCTTCAGGCGGTCGATCGTGCACCGGCCGGCGACGAGGTCTGGATTGCGGCAAAGATGTCAGCGCGCGGCAAGGGACGCGAGACCGACGCACGGTATCGCAATCTCTGTCGCCGCCTCGGCTTCGGCATGCTCGGGGTGACCGACCGCGGTCAGGTCGAGGTGCTGGTGAAGCCGCCGACGGCAGCCCCACGCCGGGAGCCGAAGGTCCGTTCGCGCCTGGTCGCAGAGCATCAGCGCCGCCAGGGCGATCCGGCGCTGGGCGGCAGCACGCGCGCGCCGATCATGACGGCCTATCGGCAGCAGGCACTGGCCTGCGCCTCGGAGCTCGCGGCAGGCCCGCGGCGGGTGAGCGAATTGCGCCGGCGCTGTCCCGATGCCGGCAAGATCATGCTTAACAATGTGTATGGCTGGTTCGAACGCACCGAGCGGGGAATCTACGGGCTGACGGAAGCTGGCCAGGCGGCGCTGAAACGCTGGCCACAACAGCGGGTTGCGGATGTTGCCGGTCTCCCGTCACTACCCTGACACCCAACCGGTGCATAGCTGAGATGCCACACCGATTTCATATTGCAATGCAACATAGACGGCACTAGGTATCCCGGCATCGAAACGAGGCCGTTATGAACGCAAACTGGAATACCAAATATGGCACGCGGCGCGTGCGCCACGATCCCCCGACCTTAGACGAGGCGATCTTCGCCGCCGTCGGCATCACCGATGATCAGGAGCAGCAGGCCGAGATCGCCGCAGCCTTGATGGGCATGCCGCTCGATGTCGTCCAGGCCGAGGTCAAGAAGCAGGTTCGCACCAACAGCCGCATCACCTCGACCCGCGTGATCGCCGGCGAACAGGGTGCGCAGCGCTCGGTGGTGGTCGAACGCCGTGTCGTGCGCCGCTTCGGCAACGACAAGCGCACCGGCACCTGACGGCCTAGTCCCTACATACAATACAAAAGCGGACCGGTTTTGCCGGTCCGCTTTTTTGATTCCAATCGGATTTTTCAGGTCAGGCGGCGCGATTGCCGTAGATGCTGGAGATGATCTTCCAGCAGGTCGAGTTGAAGCTGATAAGAGCGCGGCCGGCCCTGAATGGCGAGGCCGCGAGATCAGCGAGTTCGTCCTCAGGCGCCTTGGCGAGATCGATCGTGCCGGTCGATTCGCCATGACGGAATTGCAGATGCGCCCCGAACTTCCTGGCGAGCGCGCGCATCGGGTGATTCTCGGCGCCGGTGGTGATGCGCAGGCGCTTGTAGCCTTTCCAGCGCGCTTCCGCGATCAGGCGGCTGAACAGCACGGTGCCGACGTTCTGGCGCCGCGCCGAAGCTTCCACGCTGAAGGCGACCTCGGGCAGCGAATCGCCCTCGGGCGGATGCAGCTCGGCCGCACCGCGGACCACGCCATCGACGATATAGGCGACAATAACGGTGCCGTCCTCGGCACAGCGGGCGGCGTAACGCTCGATAAAACTGTCGTCGAGAAAACCGTTGAAGCGGTCGTGCCGGCTTTCGGCATCGAGCCTCAGCAGGTGATCGCGCAAAAGCGGCAATTCTTCCTGCTGGCTCAAGGTCCGCACGTAGCCCTGAACGGACTTCGGGCGGTTGGTTATTTCAAGTCCAAAATCTGCTGCGAGTGACAAGTCAAAACTCCTCTTGGTGTCCCTCGAGGAGGCGTTCGAATCCCTAGGCCTCCAATATTGTGCATCGCAACAAACTTTTCAAGACGGGAACCTGCCCAAGTTTCGGGCATCGGAAGCGACTAATTCTTTAATAAAATCAAGCCCCCCGTATTCACACGAGGACCAGCTGGGTCTGCGTCACAACGGCAACCAGCTTGCCGTCCTCGGTCTCCAGCCGGGTGGTCCAGACCTGGGTCCGCCGGCCTCTGTGGATTGGGGTGGCGGTCGCGATTACCGTGGTTCCCTCCTTGGCCCCGCCGATGAAGTTGGTCTTGCTCTCGAGCGTGGTCGTGCCCTTGGCGTCCTCCGGCAGATTGATCACGGTGGCCGCCGCGCCGACGGAATCGGCCAGCGCCATCACCGCGCCGCCGTGAATGGTATGATGAAGCGTGCAGAGATCGGGCCTGACCGTCATCCGCGCCACCACGCGATCCCTCTCGGCCTCGACGAACTCGACGCCCTTGAGTTCGGCAAACGGCATCTTCATTGCTTTAAGTTTATCGAGCGGCGTCATCGGATCTCCTCCCAAATCATTCTGCTCACAGGGTGAATTGCTCTTCGCGGCAAAGCAATGACGTCCGAGGTCGTCATTGCGAGCGCAGCGAAGCAATCCAGAATTTTTCTGCGGATACATTTCTGGATTGCTTCGCTGCGCTCGCAATGACGGGGAGACAGCGTTCGTACCTCACGTCACCGCATTCACCACCTGATACTCCGGCCGCCGCCAAATTTCGCCCGCGATCACTTCTTCGATGAACTCGGCTGCCCGCACGATCTCGCCCTCACCGATATACAGCGGCGTGATGGCAAATCTCATGATGTCAGGCGCGCGGAAATCGCCGATGACGCCGCGGGCGATGAGAGCTTGCATCGCGGCATAGCCGCCGCCGTAGGCGAAGGAGACCTGAGAGCCGCGACGCTCATGCGTGCGCGGCGTAACAAGCTTCAAGGACGGACAGCGGCGTTCGACCTCGGCAATCAGGAGATCGCCGAGGGCCAGCGAGCGGGCCCGGACCTCGGCAATATCGACGCGATCCCAGATGTCGAGCGAAGCTTCCAATGCCGCCATTGCCAGCACCGGCGGCGTTCCCACGCGCATGCGCTCAACGCCACCTGCGGCCGCATAGGCAAGCTCGAACGCGAACGGCTTTGCATGCCCCATCCAACCCGACAAAGCGGCGCGCACGCTGTCGGCGTGGCGCGGCGCAACGTAGAGGAAGGCCGGCGCGCCGGGGCCGGCGTTGATGTATTTGTAGGTGCATCCAGCGGCGAAATCCGCGCCGGTGCCTGCAAGGTCAACCGGCAGCGCGCCGGCCGAATGCGCGAGGTCCCAGACCGTGACGATGCCGAGCGCATGCGCTCTTGCAGTCAGCTTCGCCATGTCGTGGCGCCGTCCGGTGCGGTAATCGACCTCGGTGATGTAGAGCACCGCGATCTCCTCCGACAACGAAGCCTCGATCTCCTCCGGCGCCACCAGGCGCAATTGATGGCCACGGCCAAGGGTCGCGATCAGGCCTTCGGCCATGTAGAGGTCGGTCGGAAAGTTGCCGGTGTCCGATAGAACGACCTTGCGCGACGCGTTCATGTCGAGCGCGGCGGCGAGCGCCTGATAGACCTTGAGCGACAGCGTATCTCCGACCATGACGGAGCCGGCTTCCGCACCGATCAGGCGCGCGATGCGATCGCCGACATGGCGCGGCTGGGCATACCAGCCAGCCGTATTCCAGGCGCGGATCAAGTCATCGCCCCACTCGGCGGTGATGACGCGGCTGACGCGCTCGGCAACGCCAAGCGGCAACGCGCCGAGCGAATTGCCGTCGAGATAGATCACACCGTCCGGCATATGGAACAGCGCTTTGGTGTCGTCGTAGACGCGAAGCTTGGTCATGGAATTCTCTACAGGATCGTGCGCACGCGCCAGAGTTCCGGAAACAGCTCGACCTCCAGCATGCGCTTGAGGTAGCTGACGCCGCCGGTGCCACCGGTGCCGCGCTTGAAGCCGATGACGCGCTCGACCGTCGTCACATGGTTGAAGCGCCAGCGCCGGAAATAGTCCTCGAAATCGACCAGCTTCTCGGCGAGCTCGTAGAGCATCCAGTGCGTTTCCGGCGCCTCGTAGACGATACGCCAAGCCTGCAGCACACCTTCATTGAAGCTATGAGTCTCGCGAACATCGCGCGCCAGCACGGCCGCAGGCATCTTGAGCCCGTTGCGGTCGGCGAGCCGCAGCACCTCGTCATAGAGGCTTGGCGTTGCGAGCTCGGCTTCGAGCAGCTGCGTTGTTTCCAGATCGTGCGCGTGCGGCTTGAGCATGGCGTGGTTGCGGTTGCCGAGCAGGAATTCGATCTGCCGGTATTGCCGCGACTGGAAGCCTGAGGACTGGCCAAGCTGCGAGCGGAAGCGCGTATACTCGCTGGGCGTCATGGTGCGCAGCACGTCCCAGGCGCCGTTGAGCTGCTCGAAGATGCGCGACATCCGTGCCAGTATCTTCATTGCAGGCTGCACCTCATCCTTCGCGATCGAACGGCGTGCGGCGCTGAGCTCGTGGATGGCGAGCCGCATCCACAGCTCGGTGGTCTGATGCTGGATGATGAACAGCATCTCGTCATGGGCTTCCGACAGGGGATGCTGCGCGCCGAGGATCGCGTCCAGCGCCAGATAGTGTCCATAGGACATGCGCCGGGCGAAATCGGTCTCAGCGCCTTCGCTTGCGGGATCGTATTGGCTGGACGTCATGGCAGGCCCTTTCGATCGATCTTCAAGGCCTCGTCAGTCGAGGCCGATCAGGCGCGCGGTGGTGGGCGACGACGGGTCCTTGAGGGCGTCGATCACGGTGAAATGGTTCAGCCCGGGATCGACGACAAGACGCGTCGGCACATCGAAACCAGTCCAGACGTTGGCCATCAGATCGGACTGGCGGATGAATTCGGGCCGCTCGTTGCCACCGACCCAGGCGGTCACCGGCGAAGGCCCGCGCGGCAGATGCAGCGCCGCGCTTTCCAGCGTCGCCTCCTCCATCGTCATGCGCAGGGTGTCGTTCATCCTGGTCTTGAGCAGCGGACGCAGATCATGCAGGCCGCTGATGGACAGCGTGCCGGCGACGCGGTTGTAGACGGCGGGCTCCAGCCGGCTGTCGTCGCACAGCATACGCGTAACGAGATGCCCGCCGGCGGAATGGCCGGCGAGCCGGATCGGGCCCGCGACCAGCGAGGCCGCCTTGGCAATCGCTGTGGTGATTTCCGCCGTAATGTCGGAGATGCGCGCGGCCGGCGTCAGCGTGTAGCTTGGCAGTGCCACCGTCCAGCCGTGATGGCGCGCGCCTTCGGCGAGATCAGTCCATGTCGACTTGTCGAAGCGCATCCAGTAGCCGCCGTGGACGAACACGACGAGGCCCTTGCTGTCGCCGTCGGGCAAGATCAGATCGAGGCGCTGGCGCTCACCGGGGCCATAGGCGATGTCAGCGCGAAACTCCTTCAGCCCGGCGCGATAAGCCGCCGCCCGCTCCGCCCACAGCGCCGGTATCTTGTCCGAGCCCGGGATATGGGCCGAATTGGCGTAGGCGTCATCCCAATCGCGCATCGTGCTTCCTCGACGGACTCAAGGCCTTGTGGACCAGGCGCCAGTCTGCCACCAGCGCGGGCGGCATCCTAGTCTTTCTTTAAGCTTAAAGGATTTGGGCGCCGGTGGATTGGGCAGCCGGAAGATGGTTCGTTCCCCAGGGCGCAGCGCAGCGTGAAACGATGCGCTGCTGAACCGCGGTCCAAATGTGCGGTGACGTGGGTCCTGGCTCTGTCCGGGACACGAGGGCTACCCCTGCTCCACCCCGCACCAATCCGCGATGAACAGCGCCATTGCCTTGGTCGTCTTTTTCAGCGAGTCCAGATCGACATATTCATTGAAGCCGTGCATCTCGCCGCCACTCGCGCCGAAGCACAGGCTCGGGATGCCGTGATTGAGGCCGTAGAAGCGGGTGTCGGTAAGCGCGGTGAAGACGAGGTCTTCGATTTGGCCGCCATAGACGGTGCTGAAGGCCTTGCCGAACGCCGCCTCAGGCGCGGTGGCATTGGTCAGCTCATAGCCTTCCGACAAAAAGCCCGACCATTCGATCTCCGGCGGATTGTTGGCGAGGAAGCGGTGGTTGCGTGCGGCGGCGGCGACACACGCAAGAATCTCCTTCTGGTGCTCGGCGATCGACCAGCCGGGCAACACGGCAATCCGGCAATCGACGTCGCACCAGGCCGGCACGCTGGAGGCCCAGTCGCCGCCCTTGATGATGCCGGGGTTGAAGTTGATGGGATGGTTCAGCGTCTTGAAGTGACGATCGGCTTTCGCGCGCTCGTTCCACTCGATCTCGAGTTTTTGCAGCGCCTGGATCAAATGATAGGCCGCCATGATTGCATTCGCGCCGGAGCCGGCGAAGGCGACATGGGTCGGATGGCCCTTCACGCGCAGGCGGAACCAGATCACGCCCACCTGCGAGCGCACCATCTTGCCGCCGGTCGGCTCAGGAATGAAGCAGGCATCCGCACGATAGCCTCGTTGAAGCGTCGAGAGCGCCCCGACGCCGGTGCTCTCCTCCTCGATCACAGACTGGAAGTGAATCCGCGCCGTCGGCCTCAGGCCCGCGGCCCTGATCGCATCGAGCGCGGAGAGCGCTGCGATGGTGCCCGACTTCATGTCGCAGGCACCGCGACCGAACATCTTGCCGTCCTTGATGACGGGCGAGAACGGCGGGGTGTCCCACAATTCCAGCGGCCCCGCGGGCACCACGTCGCAATGGCCCTGGAGGATCAGCGATTTGCCCGCCTCGGTTTTGGGCCGGTACGTGCCGACCACAGTGCGCGCCTTCGAAAAATCGTGCTCGATGGGCCCGAAGCCGCGCAGATCCTTGAGGTCGTCGACATTGATGTGCCAGTCGTCGACCTCGTAGCCGCGCGCGCGCAGGAGGTCGCCCATCATGTCCTGGCATGGCCCCTCCGCACCGCGCGTCGAGGGGATCGCGACGAAATCGCGTGTGGTCGCGAGCTGGGCTTCGAAGCCGGCATCAACGGCGTCAAGAATCCTCTGCTGCGTTTCGGCATTCATCAGGCAACTCCAATCGGCATTGAGATCATCGATGGAGCGTAAGCTAACCGATTTCAGCCGTTCGGGTACTCTGCAAAATAGGCATCCCGCAATGCGTCTTCGAGCAGCCGGCCCTCCGAATAGCCATTCAGTGTCGCCGGCCGGCTCACGCCGTCGAGCAGCCGCGGGCAAGGTTCCGGCGCACCGAGCACGGTGCGCACCGGGATGCGCTCGGCATAGATCGGCAATTCATAGTCCTCGTCGTCGTCGGCGACACCCTTGGCCCGGATTTTCGCGGAGGCTTCCTCGATCTCCATCGCGATAAAGGAGGTCGCCTTGATCTCCTGCGTGTTGCTCGCCCGCAGGCTGGCGGTGCGATCCGGGAAGAAGCGGTCGACCATCGCGATCACCGCGCGTTCTTTCTCCTCGGGATCGGTGACGAGATAGGCGGTGCCGAATGCCATCACGGCGCGGTAATCGGCCGAGTGATTGAACCCGCAGCGCGCCAGCACCAGGCTGTCGAGATGGGCGACCGTCAGGCACACGCGCTCGCCCAGGGTCTGGTTGCGCAGCATGCGGCTGGCGCTCGAGCCGTGCCAGTACAGTTTCGTCCCTTCGCGCCAGAAGAAAGTCGGCGTGCAATAGGGCTGGCCGTCGATGGCGTAGGAGACGTGGCAGAGCATCGAGGAATCCAGGATGCGATGAACGGTGTCGTGATCGTAGAAGCCGCGGTCGTGACGGCGCTTCACCTGATTGCGCGCGGATGTCGGATAGGAATTCTGGTTCTCGGTCTGGCTCACGGCCGCTCCTGTCGGATTTGAACAATTCCAGAGCAGTTGTATCCGTGGATTTGGTCTGCGATAGTGCCAATTCCATGCGAAAAATTCCGACCAATTCTGTCCCCTCGCCGGCCAAAGCCGAGCTGCCGCTCGACCTCGCAGGCCCGCACATCACGGCTGGCGCCTCGTCGGCGCACCGGCTGTATCAGGCACTGTGCGAGATGATCGTCGGCGGTCTGGTGAAACCCGGCGAGCCGCTGCCGCCGTCGCGCACGCTGGCCAAACAGACCGGCTTTCGGCGCAATGCCGTCGTCACCGCCTATGAGCGGCTGATCGCCGACGGCTTTGCCGACGCAACCGTCGGCTCCGGCACCTTCGTCGCCGCGCGCATCCCCGCGCGCGCGGCCGAGCCGAAGCGGCCCAAGATCAGCGTCGAAACGCCGGGGCAAGGCGCGTTTTCACTCGGCTGCACCCATATCGACGCGCGTGCCGTGCAGCATTTCCGGGCCTTTGTCGGCCGTCGCATGCGCGCCTTCGGCGCGGAGCATCTGCACTATGGCGATCCCCGTGGCAGCCGCGAACTGCGTGCGGCGATCGCCGATCATCTGTTGTCGGCGCGGGGCCTGCGCTGCGATCCCGATCAGATCATGCTGACGTCAGGCACGCTGCACGCGCTGCGCATCTTGCTGAGCGCAATCCTGAAGCCCGAAGATCAGGTCTGGTGCGAGGACCCAGGTTACCCCGCCGCGCGAAAAACCATCGCGCATTGCGGCTATCGTGCCGTCTCCGTTCCCGTCGACGCGCACGGCATGCGTGTCGCCAAAGGCCGCGCAGCGGCGCCGTCCGCGCGCGCAGCCTATGTGACGCCGTCGCACCAGTTTCCGCTGGGTGTGCAGATGTCGATGCCGCGGCGGCTCGAGCTGCTGGACTGGGCCAGGCAGGCCGGCGCCTTCGTGCTGGAAGACGATTACGACAGCGAATTCCGTTACGACGGCGCGCCGCTGATGTCGCTGGCCGGCATCGATCACCTCCAGCGCGTGATTTACATGGGCACGTTCGCCAAGACGTTGTTTCCGGGCCTGCGCATCGGCTATTGCGCCCTGCCCGAGCGCTTGATTGCGGATGTGACCGCGGCGCGGGCTGCGCTCGACCGCTTTCCCGGCACGCTGATCGAGGGTGCGGTGGCCGACATGCTCAATTCCGGCGCGTTCGCGGCGAACCTGAAGCGCGTGCGCAAGCTTTACCGCGAGGCGCGCGACGCGCTGGCCGGGAGGCTCGAAGCCGCATCCGATGGCGTGCTGTCGGTGCCGGTCCCATCACAGGGTCTGCATCTAGTCGCCCGGTTCGATCCCTCGGTCGATCTGTCTGTGGCGGCGAAAGCCAAGCAGGCCGCGGGCGCCGAAGGCTGGCTGTTGGCCGACACCTATTCACGCGCGCGCCCACAGCCCGGTTTCGTGCTGGGATTTTCCGGCCACGCGGTTTCGAAGCTCGTGGCCTCCGCCGAACGACTCGCGCGGGAATCGCGAGCGGCCTTGCGCGCGAGGAGCAAGCCGGCCGGGCGGGCATGACGAACGTTCACTATGAGAATCGGCTGCCGCTCCCTACATTGCGACATCGATGCTGGGAGCTCTCACCATGCTGCTACGCCGCGCGACTTGCCTCTCGCTCCTGATCTTCATCGCACTCGCTGCGACAGCGCGCGCAGGTACCGTCGGACGCGAGCAGGACATCGTCGACCTCAAGCTCGGCCAGCGCGTTCAAGTGGACGACGGAACCTGTCCCGCCGGACAGGTCAAGGAAGTGCGAGGCGCCAAAATGACCGACAAGGGCGTCGCACGGACGAGCATCTGTGTGTCGCGGTTTGGTCCAAAATCAAAGCGATGAGCGCTACTTCGCCGGATCGAACATGCATTGCAGGGTCGGCTTGGCGATCTTGGTGAAGGTCGGGCCGATTTCGGTCTGCTTTGCGGCCGGCACCCAGTCGGTCTCGATCGTCGGCACCCCGGTCTCGCTGATGCCGCGCAGCAGGGCCTCGCGAAGATCGCGATCCTCGACGACGGCGGCAGCATGATCATGCAGGCAGCCGCAGACCTCTTCCGGATGCTCCCACCGTCCGAGCATGCGCGGCGCGCATTGCCTCACGAACTCGGTACGGGGATCGGGTAATCTGGATGGAGAGCGCACCTGCGCCTGAACGGCACTGATCGTCAGAAGGGATATGAACGCCGCAGCGCAGGAACGAACAAGCATGATGGCCTTTATTGGCTGATTTTTCTTGTTGGCGATCAGAAGCGCGCGGCAACCACGATCGGCTGCGGTGCCGGGATCATGATCGGCGAGCCGCTGTACTGGAAAGTACCGATACCCGGGACATTGCCGTCCGGCGAGCCTGCGAACGAGGAGCCGGCGAGCACGAAACCGAAAGCAAGGATGAGGCTGAGCGTGCGCATGAAGTTCTCTCCGAATTCGGTGGCCGGCGTGCGCCGTCGTCGTCGTGAGGTTGATAACCATGGGCGGTTTCGCGCGTGATGCGCCAAAGCCGGAAAATGGTTTCGTCTCCGTGAGAATTGTTTCGTCCCGCTCGAGGCGACGACATATTCCATGGAAAATCTCAATCTTTTCAGAGGGGTCGTGCGGTCACCCAATGTAGCTTGGCAGGTTCCGGCGAGCTCGGATGCGCCGCGGAACGCCGGCGCCGTCATGATCCCGCCTCACACCCTTCACATGCGTTTTACGTTTTTCTGCTGAAGAGAAGCCGAACGAAGGCTGGGTCCTGTCGAACCGGGGGCGCTTCGACTGCGACCCAAGCTATCGAGACCGAGGACGCCCGAGCATCGCCGAGCGTGTTCATGTGAGGAACAGCCATCATGACCGCGCAGAATCGCGCAACGACGCGCGATGCGGACCAACGAACGGACCGCCGGGAGCAACGACCTGTTCACAGCCATTCGCCTGGCGAAATGGCGCTACAATCGAGCCGGGGCTTTGAGGCCACGCCGCAGTCATTCGTGCGGCTGACCGGCTCGCATCTTGCAAAACCGCGCGCCATCCGCGCTGACATCATCGAGTGAACGCAAACCCCTCACTGAGTGCACGCGAGAGCGTCACTGAGTGAACGCAAGAGCGTCACTGAGTGAAGAACTCTCCGCACTTCTGGACGTTGGCGTCCGCCGGTCCCCACGGCATGACCGGCACGGTCGAGGTCGAGTTCTTCGGCGAACCCTCGATCAGCCTGTCCGAATAGACCATGTAGACCAGCACGTTGCGCTTCGCGTCACAGCCGCGCACGATCTGCATCTTCTTGAAGAACAGCGAGCGGCGCTGGCGGAACATGTCGTCGCCCTGCTCCATCTTGTTCTTGAACTTGATCGGGCCGACCTGACGGCAGGCGAGCGAAATGTCCGAGACTTCCTCGGCAAGGCCCAGCCAGCCCTTGAAGCCGCCCTTCTCCGGCACCGTAAAATGACAGGCCACGCCCTCGACTTCAGGATCGTCGAGGCCGTAGGTCGCAAGCTTGTCGTTCGGGCTCATCCATTTGAACACGGTCGAGCGGCGAAAGATCAGATCCGGCTCGTCGGCGGCGAAGGCGGACGCTGCCGGCACGGTCAACGCCATGAGGAATAAAGCGAGGCCTTTCAAGCGGATGCTGGAAAGACTGCGGAAACGAGATGACATGAACCTCTCCGGTAACAACTTCCAGCAATGTAGGGATGAGGCGACCGATCAGGAAGACGACCGGCAAGCCGACACGGCCGCCGTTTACCGCTCCGTGAGGCTTTTTTGCTACGCTTTGGACAAATGTAGCTGATGGCAGAACCGCCATGCTGGTGAACGCGTATCCCCTCTGAGAGACTAACATCTGATTTGGATTATGGATTCGAGGATGAACAGCGTGAACGGGGCCGGTTTTTCTGCCAAGCCGACGCGGCTTTGGCAGGTCGCCATTTTGGCGGCGGCGGGTGCGATCGGCACGGCAAGCCAGGCGGACGCAGCGTTTTATTACTGGACGGACTATTCCGACGGGTCCTACGGGCGCCAGGAGCGCCATCTCGACGTCCCGCGCCAGAAACCGCAGAAGCGCGGTGCGGTCGGCAAAAAAGACCTTGTTGCCGAAAAAGAAGCCGGCACCAAACCGCAAGGTCCTCTCGTCATCGTCGTCTCGATCGACCGGCAGAAGGTCACGGTCTACGACAGCAAAGGCGTGTTCGCGGAATCCCCGGTTTCGACGGGCATGAAGGGCCATTCGACGCCGATGGGTGTGTTCAGCGTCATCCAGAAGCACAAATTCCACCACTCCAACATCTATAGCGGCGCGCCGATGCCGTACATGCAGCGGATCACCTGGTCGGGCGTTGCCATGCATGCCGGCGTGCTGCCGGGCTATCCAGCCTCGCACGGCTGCATCCGCATGCCGATGGCGTTCGCGGTGAAGATGTGGAACTGGACCAGGATGGGCGCGCGCGTGATCGTTTCGCCCGGTCAGATGTCGCCGCAGAAGTTCTCACATCCGCTGCTTGCCTCGCTGCGCGTGCCACCGCAACCCGCGGCCAGCCTCGAGCCGCAGACCAATGCCGGCGACAAGGCCGACAAGGGCACAGCCAATACCGCGGCCACCGAAGCAAAGCCGGTTGAAACGAAAACCGCCAGCGCCGACGGCGTGCCCGAGCTGCGCTCGTCGGTCGGCCACACCGTGATGTCGGACGTGACCACCGGATATGCCCCAGCCCGCGAGGAGGCCCCGGCATCGGCCGACAACACCGAGACAACGGCAAAGCCCGAGACCAAGCCCGCTGAGGCGGCGGACGCGGCCAAGCCAGAGGCCGGAGATGCCGCGCAGCCCGCGAACACTGAAGCGAAGCCTGTCGACGCCGCGGAGACGCCGAAGTCCGAACTCGCGAAGACATCCGATGCACCGGCCGCGGCGCCAGCGCAGGCGGCCACGACCGACGTCAAGAAGGACGAAACCCGCGTTGCCGATCCGGCGCCCGTGGCAAAACCTGAAGCGCCCAAGCGAGCGGGCCAGATCGCGGTCTTCATCAGCCGCAAGGATTCCAAGCTCTACGTGCGGCAGAACTTTGCGCCGCTGTTCGAGGTGCCTGTCACAATCGCCGCGAGTGATCGGCCGCTCGGCACGCATGTCTTTACCGCCGAAATCGACAAGGCCGATTCCAATGCGCTGCAATGGTCGGTGGTGTCCTTGCCAGTGTCGGTCCGTTCTGCCGCGCGCGAAGATGACGGCCGCGTGACAGGCCGCCAACGTGGCGCGGCGGTGATTCCCGTCGCCGTAAAGCCTGTGGTCCCGCCGGACAGTCCAGCCGAGGCCCTGGACCGCGTCTCGATCCCGGCCGACACGATCGCGAGGATCAACGAAATGCTGACATCGGGCGGCTCGATCATCGTCTCCGACCAGGGCATCAACCAGGGCGAGACTGGCGAAGGCACCGATTTCATCGTCCGCCTGTACTAACGCGCCTCATCGCGGCAGATAACGCCGTGTTGACGACGCCGCTCGCACCGACGGGGTAACATGCGCCCCGGATCATTTCGGGGGACGCCGTTATGATGAACCGCAGGACCATACTCATCGCCGCCTTTGCAGGCACGCTGGCGCCGGCGACGCGTGCACTGGCGGATGGCGGCATGAGCCGAATTTCCGCCTACGCCTTCTCTTTCCCGGCATTGTCAGGCGACGACATCCGCCTTGCGGCCTTCACTGGCAGGCCGCTGCTGGTGGTGAACACCGCTTCGCTCTGCGGTTACACGCCGCAATATGCCGGCCTGCAAGACATCTGGAGCGAGTTTCGCGAACGCGGCCTCACCGTCATTGGCGTGCCCTCCAACGATTTCGGCGGACAGGAGCCCGGCGGCACCAGTGAGATCTCGGAAACCGCCCACCACCAATACGGCGTTACCTTCCCCATCGCGGCCAAGGCCATCGTGGTCGGTGCAAAGGCGCATCCATTCTACAAATGGGCGGCAGAGGCGCGCCCGCGAGAAGTTCCGCGCTGGAACTTCCACAAATATCTGATCGGCCGGGACGGCTATATCGCCGATGTCTTTGCATCCGCGGTCGAACCGACAGACACGCGGATCAAGACGGCGATCGCCAAGGCGCTGGCCGACACTTGACGCCACGCGTCCCCAACCCGGTTGGGCACAATTGGGCTGGCGCGCCAAACAGCCGTTGCAATGGCGAGGGCCCACCATCTAGGCTAGGATTGTTATGGGCAGGATGGTTTTGCCGAAGGCGAAAAGCCGCGGCGGAACAACGGGATCAATCTCGAGGACAACACCATGCGTGTGGCGGCAGGACTGATATTGGCAAGCGCGATGTCTCTGGCGATGACGGGCGCGGCATGGTCGCAGACCCCGGCTGCAAAGCCCGCCGCCGCGACGCAGGCCGCACCGGCGGCAACACCGGCTGCGGCTGCGCCCGCTGCAGCTCCCGCACCCGCTCCTGCAGCAGCCGCCGCGCCGGCGGGCTTCGTCAATCCTCCGCCGCCTAAGCAGGCGCCCCAGCCCGCCCGCGCAGCCTGCAACACGCCGGGCGCGCTTGGGGTCGCCCGCACCGTCGAGATCGACACCACGGGCGGTCCTGGCTTCGGCTTCGAGCATTTCAAGGAGCTCGATTTCCTGCGCGACCACGAAGTGGTGCTGACCTTCGACGACGGCCCCTGGCCCAAGAACACGCCCGCGGTGCTGAAGGCGCTCGCCGACGAGTGCACCACCGGCATCTTCTTCTCGATCGGCAAGCACGCGACCTACGAGCCGGAGATCCTGAAGCAGGTCTACGCGGCCGGCCATACCGTGGGCACCCACACCTGGTCGCACGCCAACCTCAACAACAAGAAGCTCACGGAAGCGCAGCGCAAGGAAGAGATCGAGAAGGGTCTTTCCGCGGTGAAATGGGCGCTCGGCGGCATTTCGCCCTCGCCTTTCTTCCGCTTCCCGGCGCTCCAGCATCCGCCGGAGATGGTCACCTATCTCGGCAACCGCAACACAGCGATCTTCTCCTGCGACATCGACTCCTTCGACTTCAAGGCCTCGAAGCCCGAGAAGGTGATCGAGACCGTCATGAAGAAGCTCGACAGCAAGGGCAAGGGCATCATCCTGATGCACGACTTCCAGAAGCACACTGCGGAAGCCCTGCCCGAATTGCTCAAGCGCCTGAAGGCCGGCGGTTACAAGGTGGTGGCGATGCGCGCCAAGTTCCCGGCCTCGACGCTGCCGGAATACGACCAGGAACTGCTCAAGGACGTCAAGCTGCCGACGGTGAGCACCCGGCCGGTCAACAGCGTCGTGACAACGGTTTCCGAATAGCCGCGCCCTTGTCCTTTCGGATCGAAGGCTACGTCATCGTCTCCGCGGACGGCATGCTCGCGGACGCCGACCATGTCATGCCCGACAGCCTGAAGTTCGAAGGCGACAAGCTGTTCTTCGAGCAGGCGCTCGATCGCGCCGCGCTGATCGTGCACGGCCGTCACTCGCATGAGCAGCAGCCGAATTCACCCAAGCGCAAGCGCCTGATCCTGACCCGCAAGATCCAGACTCTGACCGTCGATCCCGAGATGCCGAACGCGACCTTGTGGAATCCGGCTCACACCAGCTTTGAGGACGCCTGTGCGTTCGCCGATGTCGCTTCCGGCACCGTCGCAATCATCGGCGGCCCCGTCGTGTTCGACATGTTCATGGATCGCTACGATACGTTCTGGCTGTCGGAAGCCCCGCACCTTCGGCTGCCCCGCGGCGAGGGCTGTTTTGTCGAAGTACCGGGGCGCACGCCTCAGGAGGTGCTGGCCTCACACGGGATGAAGCCGGGCGCGCCGTATCTGCTCGACGCCGCGCATGACGTGACGGTGACGCCATGGCGCAGGACGTAGTGGCTTAACCTTTATACGTCCCCGTAGGCCGCTTCGGCCGGACGCGTGGCGCGCCCGTAGCCCATGATCATGAACAGGGCGCCGATGATCGACAGGTTCTTGAGCGCGTCGACCAGCATCTTGCCGTTGTCAGGCGGCACCTGGTTCCAGAAGTCGTAGAACAGGAAGGTCGCGACCGCGACATAGATAATCATCAGCATCGCGAAGAAGCGCGCGCCGAAATTCAGCGCGATCATCACGCCTGCGATGATCTCGAGCACGCCGACTGCGATCGCCAGCAGTTGCGGCGTGGTCATGGCCGTCGCCGTCTCGATCTGCTTGGCGTAAGGCGCGATCATGTCGGGCATCACGACCTTGGCGGCGATGAAATCAACGGTCGCCTGCATGGCAAACAGTCTTGCCGCACCCGTGTAGATGAACAGCACGGCGAACAGGATCCGCCCGAAAGTTACGAACGCTGGCATGATCGGCCTCTTTGCTCAGGCTTTTGAATTCTCGCGAAAGCACTTCGCGATTATGAAGATACATTCGCCGGTTTACAAACGGGGAAATGGCTAACTGCGAGCAATTCAAAGTTGGTGGCCCGGCACTGCACCTTCTTACCTTGTGGGAGAAGGTGCAGTGCCGGATGAGGGGTCTCGCTCTGCAAATTCAACCGTGAGAAATGTGCGCGCGGAAGCAACCCCTCACCCGTCTCGCCGCTCCGCGGCGAGCCACCCTCTCTCACAAGGGGAGAGGGGAAGGCCACGCACGCCCTACGTAAACAACGTCGGCTGCTGCCGCGACGCGCGCTCCTGCGCTTCCACCACAGCCACTGCGGTCATGTTGAGGATGCCGCGCGCCGTTACCGACGGGGTGAGGATGTGAGCCGGGCGCGCCGGGCCGATCAGGATCGGCCCGACGGGGAGCGCGTCCGCCAGCGACTTGATCATCTGATAGGCGACGTTGGCGGTGTCGAGGCTTGGCATGATCATGATGTTGGCTTCGCCCTCGAGCTTGGAGTGCGGCAGCACCATCTTGCGCGCGGCGGCCGAGAGCGCGGTGTCGCCTTGCATCTCGCCGTCGGCCTCGAGTTCCGGATGCTTCTCCTTCAGGAGCTGGGTTGCCCGGCGCATCTTGCGCGAGGATTCCGTGTCGTAGCTGCCGAAATCCGAATGCGAGACGAAGGCGATCTTCGGCTTGATGTTGAAGCGTTGGACGTGGACCGCCGCGAGCGAGGCGATCTCGGCGAGCTCTTCGGCGCTCGGATTGGGCCGCACCTGGGTGTCGGCGATGAAGAAGGCGCCCTTGCTCGTGATCAGCAGCGCCAGCGCCGCATAGTCGCTGATTCCCGGGGTGAACCCGACGATCTCGCGAACATGGCGCAGATGGCTCATGTAGCGGCCCTCGACGCCGCAGAGCATGGCGTCCGCCTCTCCGCGCACCACCGCGAGCGCCGCGATGACGGTGTTGTTGGTGCGCACCACCGTGCGCGCCGCATCCGGCGTCACGCCGCGGCGGCCGGCGACCTCGCCATAGGACTGCACGTAGGAGCGGTAGCGCGGATCGTCCTCGGGATTGACCAGGTCGAAGTCCCTGCCGGCCTTGATAGACAGGCCGAAGCGCTCGATGCGGGCCTCGACCACCGACGGACGTCCGACCAGGATCGGCATCGCCAGCTTCTCTTCCAGCACCACCTGGGTGGCGCGCAGCACGCGCTCATCCTCGCCTTCGGCGTAGATCACGCGCACCGGTTGGGTCTTGGCCTTGGCGAACATCGGCTTCATGACGAGGCCGGAGCGGAAGGCGAAGCGCTCGAGCAACGCGGTGTACTCGTCGAAATTGGTGATGGGCCGGGTCGCAACGCCCGATTCCATCGCGGCCTTCGCCACCGCCGGCGCGATGCGCAGGATCAATCTCGGATCAAAGGGACTCGGGATCAGCGAGCCCGGGCCAAACCCTTGCGTCTCGCCGGTATCGAAGCCTTGCGCGACCGCATCGGACGGCGCCTCGCGCGCGAGCTGCGCGATGGCCTCGACGGCGGCGTGCTTCATCTCCTCGTTGATCGCGGTGGCGCCGACATCGAGCGCGCCACGGAAGATGAAGGGAAAGCACAGGACGTTGTTGACCTGGTTCGGATAGTCGGAGCGGCCAGTGCAGATCATGGCGTCGGGACGGGCTTTGCGCGCCTCCTCCGGCATGATCTCCGGCGTCGGATTCGCGAGCGCCATGATGAGCGGCTTGTCGCCCATCGCCTTGGCCATCTCGGGCTTGAGCACGCCCGGTGCGGAGAGGCCGATAAAGATGTCGGCGCCGCCGATGACGTCGGCGAGCGTGCGCTTGTCGGTCTTCTGCGCATAGACCGCCTTCCAGCGGTCCATCGTGGTGTTGCGGCCTTCGTGAACAAGGCCGTCGATGTCGCAGACCCAGATGTTCTTGCGCTGCGCCCCCATCGACACCAGCAGGTTCAGTGTCGCAAGCGCTGCGGCCCCTGCCCCCGATGCCACGATCTTGACGTCCGACAGGTTCTTGCCGTTCAGGCGCAGACCGTTGGTGATCGCGGCGGCGACGATGATCGCGGTGCCGTGCTGGTCGTCGTGAAAGACCGGGATCTTCATGCGCTCCTTGAGCTGCGCCTCGATCTCGAAGCATTCCGGTCCGCGGATGTCCTCGAGATTGATGCCGCCGAAGGTCGGCTCGAGCGCGGCCACGGTCTCGACCACGCGTTCGATGGTGTCGGCCGCGATCTCGATGTCGAACACGTCAATGCCGGCGAATTTCTTGAACAGGACCGCCTTGCCCTCCATCACCGGCTTCGAGGCCAGCGGGCCGATATTGCCGAGGCCGAGCACGGCGGTGCCGTTCGAAACCACGGCAACCAGGTTGGAGCGTATCGTCAGCGTCGCCGCTTCCGCGGGGTTCTTGGCGATCTCCATGCAGGCGGCGGCGACGCCGGGGGAATAGGCCAGCGCGAGGTCGCGCTGGTTGGCGAGCGGCTTGCTCGCCTGGATCTCGAGCTTTCCGGGGCGCGGCAGCCGATGATAGGCCAGCGCCGCCTGGTGGAGATCATCAGAATAGGACGACATGCGGTGTCTTGCCTCGCGTTACCGGCCTCAAACTACGTTGTCCTGACCGGCCCGCCTTCGGGTGGTATTTCCGGGTCATGGAAACGGGATGAAGCACGTCGGGCGGCCCGGTGGCAACATCCGATTGCGGCCCCATCAACAGGGCGCGCGGTCAAATATCTGATAGCGCTCGCTTTCCCTGGACCGCGCGTTGCTTTGCGAATATGGCAGGTTGCGTGCTGCAACGCGAGCAACTGGAGCTGGGAATGAAGTGAATCCTGATCGGCTTCATCGTCGTGGCCGTGGTGGGCGCGGGCGGATGGTTGGGCTTCAGCTTCTACGCAAAACATCGCGTCACCGCCGAGGTGGAGACCGCGTTCGAGCAAATCCGCAAGCAAGGCGGCAAGGCTAGCTACGGCAAGATCGCCTTCGATCTGCCCACGCGCACCCTCACGATCGAGGACATCGCGGTTACGCCGGGCAAGGCACCGCAGGCGCAGATCAGGATCGCCGCCATCAAGGGCACGGGCGTTCGCCAGATCGACGAAACAAGGATCTCGGCCGACGCCGTCGACATCACCGGGCTCGAGGTTACGCTGGACCAGATCGGCGCTGCCAAGCTGAAGGTCGCGTACAAGATCCCGCACCTGGTCATGCGCGACTATGCCGGTCCTGTTCAGGCGGGTCAGGTGCCGGCGGACAGCTCGCTGGTCGATATGTACCGCTACGTGCTCGGCCAATATGCGAGTGTCGCTGCATCGTCGCTCACGGCTCCGACCCTCACGATCAGCTTCGATTCCCGCGCCGCCGGCAGCGGCGAGGTCACCTATTCCGAACTGGCGATCCAGAACCTAAAGCACGGCAAGATCGACGGGATGAAGTCGGACCGCGCCGTGATCTCGGTCGACGTGAAGCAACCCGGCAAGACGGACAAGCTGACGGGTGAATCGTCGAACATCATCGTCAACGATTTCGACGCGACCGCGATCATCGCCGCGCTCGATCCGCAGACGGCCAGCGACGACAGCTATCGCCGGGTCTATCGGCAGGTCTCGACGGGCCCCTATGCGCTCAAATCGGCACAGGGGATGCGAGTGGATGTCGACGGGTTCACCATGGAAGACATCGCCGTCCAGCCGTCGAAATTCCGGCTGGCCGAGATATTTGCCGCGCTGCCACGGGATCAATCGGCCCCGCCGACTCCGGCGCAGGCACGCGAGCTGCTGGAGAAGCTCGCCGGAGTTTATGAGGGTCTTCGCATCGGTAAGGCCGAAATCGGCAAGATGTCGGTCGGCACGCCGCAAGGAACGGCCACGGTTGGTGCCATCCGATTTCGCGACGGCGAGTTCGCGGTCGAAGGCGTCGACGCGCCGTCTCCGCAGGGACAGTTCAAGATGGAGCGCTTTGCGCTGAAGTCCTTCAGCACGGCGAGTTTGATGCGCTGGGCAGCAAGCCTCACCACTGCCGGGCGGGCGCCCTCGCCGGATCAGATGCTCGGGCTGTTCGGCGTGCTCGCAGGCGCGGAGATCAAGGGCGTGACGGCGCCGTTCAAGACCACCAATAAGCTGGTCATGATCGACACACTGAGCCTGGACTGGGGCAGCTGGTCGGCTCGATCCCGAGCAAGGCGCATGTGGTTGCCAAATTTGTCACGCCAGCCGATCCATCCGGTCCAAAACAGCTTCCATTGATTGCCAGCGGGATCGACAAGCTCGCTATCGACCTCGATCTCGGCGCTGCCTGGACCGAACAGTCCAACAGCTTCGCTCTGACGCCCGCGACCCTCGACATCGGAGGCATCGCAAGAGCGCAACTGCGTATGGCGCTCGGCAACGTACCACGCGAGGTGTTTTCGGCCGATCCGGCCCAGCTCATGGGCCAGGCGGCCCGGATCGAGGCGGGCACGCTCGAATTCTCATTGCGCGACAGCGGCGTCATCGATCTCGTCGCGGCGCAGTTCGCGCGCATGCAGAATGTCAGCCGTGATACCGCACGCCAGGCGCTCGTCGAGAGCATCAAGGCTAAACGCGAGCAAGTTGCTTCCGCCAATCCGGATGCGAACGCGGCCGTGGACGCGATCGCCCGCTTCGTCGAGACGCCGGGCCAGACGCTTTCCATCAAGCTGTCCCCGCGCGCCAAGGCACCGCTGATGCAATTGATGCAGCTCTTGCAAACCGACCCACAGAGCGCGCTTGCGCAGTTCAGGATCGAGGCGTCGACGGGGCTGTAGGGAACGACGCTGCGCGCGGGGATGGCAGTTGGACCGGCGAAAATCCCTCCCCGTCATTGCGAGCGAAGCGAAGCAATCCAGAGTCACTCCGCGGAAAGATTCTGGATTGCTTCGCTTCGCTCGCAATGACGCTGTGGAGACAGCCTCACTTCTGCGGCAGGCTCACCTTCACGTGCAGCTCGCGGAGCTGCTTGGGGCTGGGCTCCGACGGTGCGCCCATCAGGAGGTCCATGGCCTGCTGGTTCATCGGGAACAGCGAGACCTCGCGCAGATTGTTGGTGCCGCACAAGAGCATGACGATGCGGTCGACACCGGCGGCCATGCCGCCATGCGGCGGGGCGCCGTACTGAAAGGCGCGGTACATGCCGCCGAAGCGATCGACGACTTCCTGCTCGCCATAGCCCGCGATCTCGAACGCCTTCACCATCGCTTCCGGCACGTGGTTGCGGATGCCACCCGAGGCGATCTCGTAGCCGTTGCAGGTGATGTCGTACTGGAACGCCTTGATGGTCAGCGGGTCCTGGCCCTTCAAGGTATCGAGACCGCCCTGCGGCATCGAGAACGGGTTGTGCGAGAAGTCGACCTTCTTGTCCTCGTCGTTGTACTCGTACATCGGGAAGTCGACGATCCAGGCCAGCTCGAACCGCTCCTTGTCGGTGAGGTTCAACTCCTCGCCGACCTTGTTGCGGGCCAACCCTGAAAATTTCCAGAACTTGTCGGGATCGCCGGCGACGAAGAAGGCGGCGTCGCCTTCCTTCACGCCGATCTGCGCGCGGATCGCGGCGGTGCGCTCAGCACCGATGTTGTTGGCAAGCGGACCGGCACCTTCGCCGCCCTCGCGCCACATGATGTAGCCGAGGCCGGGCTGACCTTCGCCCTGCGCCCAGGAGTTCATGCGGTCGCAGAAGGCGCGCGAGCCGCCACCCGGCGCCGGGATCGCCCAGACCTGGTTCTTGGGGTCCTCCAACATGCGCGCGAACACCTTGAAGCCGGAGCCGCGGAAGTGTTCGGAGACGTCCTGCATCTCGATCGGGTTGCGCAGGTCCGGCTTGTCGCTGCCGTATTTGCGCAAGGCTTCCGCGAACGGAATCCGGCGCCAGCCCTTGGTCACCGGCTTGCCCTTGGCAAACTCCTCGAACACACCCGTGATGACAGGCTCCATCGCGGCGAAGACATCGTCCTGCGTGACAAAGCTCATCTCGACGTCGAGCTGGTAGAACTCGCCCGGCAGACGATCCGCGCGTGGATCCTCGTCGCGGAAGCAGGGCGCGATCTGGAAGTAGCGATCGAAGCCCGACATCATCAAGAGCTGCTTGTACTGCTGCGGCGCCTGCGGCAGGGCATAGAACTTGCCGGGATGAATGCGCGACGGCACCAGGAAGTCGCGCGCGCCCTCCGGCGAGGACGCGGTCAGGATCGGCGTGTTGAACTCGAAGAAGCCCTGCCCCTCCATGCGCCGACGCATCGACTTGATGATTTCGACGCGCGTCATGATGTTCTGGTGCAGCTTCTCGCGACGCAGATCGAGGAAGCGGTACTTCAGACGGACGTCTTCAGGATATTCCTGGTCGCCGAACACCGGCAGCGGCAGGTCGCCGGCCGGGCCCAGCACCTCGATCTCGCTGACATAGATCTCGATCTTGCCAGTCGGCAGATCGTCATTGTCGGTGCCTTCGGGGCGGCGACGGGCCTTACCGTCCATCCGCACCACGAATTCCGAACGCAGCTTTTCGGCCTGCGAGAACGCCGGCGAGTCCGGATCGACCACGCACTGGGTCAGGCCGTAATGGTCGCGCAGGTCGATGAACAGCACGCCGCCATGGTCGCGAACGCGATGGACCCAGCCTGAAAGGCGGACCGTCTCGCCGATGTTGCTCTCGCGGAGCGCGCCGCATGTATGTGACCGGTAGCGATGCATGGTCGTCCCAAATTCAATGTCGGAGGATCGAATCGAACCGCCGAAACGGCAGGTTCAAAGTTGCGGCAGGGTTTACCTCGGCAGGACGGGGGCGGCAACCAAGGGAACGGCCCGTTTTCGGCTGGAAGTGGCCATTTTTGCCCAATCTCGGCTCAAGCCTTTGCCATCAGGCGTTCCACGCCTATCTTGAGGCCATGACAGTCCATTTCCCGTTCCAGAACTCCTATTCGGCGCTGCCGGACAGCTTTTTCGCCCGGGTCGCACCGACGCCGGTGGCAGCGCCCCGGCTGATCAAGCTGAACCGGCCGCTGGCGGTCCAGCTCGGGCTGGATCCTGATGTGCTGGAAACCCCTGAGGGCGCCGAAATCCTGGCCGGCAAGACGGTTCCCGCCGGCGCCGATCCGATCGCCATGGCCTATGCCGGCCACCAGTTCGGGCAATTCGTTCCGCAGCTGGGCGACGGACGGGCGGTCCTGCTCGGCGAGGTCATCGACAAGGACGGCATCCGCCGCGACATCCAGCTCAAGGGCTCCGGTCCCACCCCATTCTCCCGCCGCGGCGACGGCCGTGCCGCGCTCGGGCCGGTGCTGCGCGAATACATCGTCAGCGAGGCGATGTTCGCATTGGGCATCCCCACCACGCGCTCACTCGCTGCCGTCGTCACCGGCGAGCACGTCATCCGCGAGACCGCGCTGCCCGGCGCGGTGCTGACCCGCGTCGCCTCGAGCCATATCCGCGTCGGCACCTTCCAGTTCTTCGCCGTCCGCCGCGACACCGATGCCATTCGCCGGCTCGCCGACCACGTCATCGCCAGGCACTATCCGGAGGTGCTCGGCGCCGAGCGGCCCTATCACGCGCTGCTCGGTGGCGTCGTCGCACGCCAGGCCGATCTGGTCGCACGCTGGCTGCTAGTCGGCTTCATCCACGGCGTGATGAACACCGACAACTCATCGATATCAGGCGAGACCATCGATTACGGTCCGTGCGCCTTCATGGACGCCTACAATCCGTCGCAAGTGTTTTCCTCGATCGACGAGATGGGCCGCTACGCCTATGCCAACCAGCCGCGCATCGCGCTGTGGAATCTGACCCGGCTTGCCGAATGCCTGCTGCCGCTGTTTTCCGACGATCAGGAAAAGGCGGTCGCCGAGGCCCAGGACATTCTTGGCGCCTTCTCCGACACGTTCAGCGACGCCTATCAGGCGGGCCTGCGCAAGAAAATCGGCCTGTTCACGGAGCGCGACGGCGACGACGCGCTGATCCAGGACCTGCTGGACGCCATGGCCAAGAACCAGGCCGACTTCACCCTCACCTTCCGCAAACTCGGCGACGCCGCTGGCGATCCGGCTGCTGACGATGCACGCGCGCAATTCATGGACCCCGCGGCGTTCGACGAGTGGGCCAGGCGCTGGCACGAGCGCACGGCGCTGGAGCCGCAAACCGCAGCCGAACGGCAAGCCGCCATGCACGCCGTCAACCCGATGTTCATCCCGCGCAACCACCGCGTCGAGGCCGTGATCCAGGCCGCGGTCAACGATGACGACTACACGCCGTTCGAGGAATTCGTGAAGGTGCTGGCTAAACCGTTCGAGGGCCAGCCGGGCTATGCAGCCTACGCCGATCCGCCGCTGCCGGAGCAGCGGGTGCTGCAGACGTTCTGCGGGACGTGAGGCAAGCTCGGTGCGCACGGTGGACGAGCCGAAGGCATAATCCAGATGCCGGGGTGCCGAAACCGTTTGTTCAAGACGATCATTCGCTCAGATCGTTACCACGATCTTGCCGAACTGCTCGTTTGACTCCAGAAAGCGATGCGCTTCGACGATCTCCTCAAACTGAAACGTTTTGGCGATGATCGGTTGCAATGCACCGTCCCGCAGCCCGTCGAGGATGAAGGTCTTCGCGTTAGCAAGCCGCGCGGGGTCGCGGATGATCTCGTGCACGAGATAGCCGCGCAGCGTCAGGCTCTTGGTCAGGACGTTGACCAGCGGAAACGGCGTTGGCTCTGGGCTCAGGCCGCCATATTCGATGAGAACGCCACCCGGCGACATCGCGGCGGTGAGCGGCCCAAATATGGGACCGCCGACCGCGTCGAACACCACGCGAACGCCGTTTGAGCCGACAATGTCCTGCAGCCGTGACCGGATGTCCTCTTCCACGGAGGCGATAACGTCGGCGGCGCCAGCATCGCGCAGGGCCTGCCGCTTGATCGAGGTTCGCGTCACTGCAATCGGGATCGCACCGATCCGGTTCGCGATCTGAATCGCTGCAAGCCCGACGCTACTCGACGCCGCGGTGATGACTACGGACTCCCCTCGCTCCAGCCCAGCAATATCGACCAGAGCGCCGAACGCCGTCAGATATTGCATCCATACCGCGGCCGCGGCGTCGAAGCCGAGCTCGGGCGGGTGCTTAACGACGAACTCCGCCGGAAACGTGACGAGCTCGCCATAAGCCGGCCATCGCACCATCGACACGGGCGGCACGATGCTGACGACCTCGCCCGGCGAGAAGCCGCTCACGCCTTCGCCGATCGCCTCGACGATGCCGGCGGCCTCGAGACCGAGGCCGGACGGAAAGGTCGCGGTCTCGATATAGGTCCCCTTCCGCAAGAGCGCTTCCGCGCGATTGAGCCCGAGGGCCTTGACCCTGATCTGCACCTCGCGCCTCCCTGGCGGCGCGACGTCGACGGTCTCGATGCGCAGCACCTCGGGGCCACCATGTCTGCGGAAGCGAACGACGCGCGCCATGAACACACTCCAAAATAATTGAATTCAATGGACCTATGCCAACCGGGCGGCGCCGGATAAAGCGTGCGGAGAGGTGAACAGTCGAAACCAGGAGTTTGCAATCATGGACCGCCTGACCAGCATGGCCGTCTTCGTCAAGGCGGTGGATGTGGGCTCGTTCGCCGCTGCCGCCGATGCGCTCGAAATGTCGGGGCCAATGGTCGGCAAGCACGTTCGTTTCCTCGAGGAGCGCCTGGGCGTCCGCCTCCTCAACCGCACCACACGGCGCCAGAGCCTGACCGAGACTGGCCAAGCCTACTACGAGCGCTGCCGCACTGTGCTCGCTGAAGCCGTGGCCGCCGACGCCGTCGCTTCCGATGAATTGTCCGAGCCGCGTGGCCGGCTCCGCGTGACCATGCCCGCCCTGCTGGGCCGGCACTGCATCGCCTCCTTGCTGATGAAGCTCGCGCGACGATATCCCCATCTGGAGCTCGATCTCTCGTTCGGCGACCCGATCGCTGACATCATCGAGGGCCGCTATGATCTTGCGATCCGGACCGGCGATCTACACGATCAATCCGGCCTGATGACGCGGCGCATCGCAAGCCAGCGCATGGTGGTGTGCGGCACGCGCTCGTACTTGCGCGCCAACGGCAAGCCGAAATCGCTCGACGATCTTGCCCAGCATCAGGCGATCATCTATCGCCGCTCCGGACGCGTCCGGCCGTGGCTGTTTCCCCGCGAGGGCCAGCCTCCGAGCGAAATCGTGCCGGCGGGAAGGCTCAGGCTCGACGATCTCGACGCGATCGCGGACGCCGCGTCACAGGGGATGGGACTGGCCTGGCTGCCATACTGGCTAGTCCGCGAACGCCTGCGCGCCGGTAGACTCGTCACTCTGTTGAGCGGTCAGCCGGGATTTCTCTACGACTGTCACGCGCTCTGGCCACGCTCGTCCCGGATGCCGCCGAAAGTTCGCGCCGCCGTGGACGCCTTGGCGACCGCCCTGCCGAAGCTCATGACCTGACGCCGGATGCCGTGACGCCTGCATAGCATGCCGCGGCCGTTAACCCCCCGTCCACCATCCGGCCCGACCCGCCGCCGGTAACCACGAGAATTAACAGACCCTCAATTCGCCCCCGACAAGTTTAGCAATGTTGCTGGGGGATTTTGCCGTGGATCTGTTGGTTTTCGAGTTCCTGGGGCTGGCGCTGGTCGCCATGTGCGTGGTCGTGGTGGCACTGCCCTGCGCGCGCAAACCCTCCCGGCGGGTCCGCTACGAATAGAATTTTCGTCGGAAAATGCGATTCCGGTCCAAATGCAAGGCTCGAATTCGCTTCGAGCCCCTTGACATCACAGCGCTTTCGGCAGAACGGCTGATGGACTTGTCATGGGCCGTTCATGGATTTGATTACCACCACCGCTGACCTTGCGGCTGCCTGCAGCCGGCTGGCCAAGCACCCCGTCATTACCGTCGATACCGAGTTCCTGCGCGAGACCACCTATTACCCGCTGCTGTGCGTGGTGCAGATGGCCAGCGCCGAGGAAGCAATCGTCATCGACACCCTGGCCGAGGGCATCGACCTCAAGCCGTTCTTCGAGCTGATGGGCAACGAGGGCGTGTTGAAGGTGTTCCACGCCGCCCGCCAGGACATCGAGATCATCTGGCACCAGGCGGGTATCATCCCGCACCCGGTGTTCGATACCCAGGTCGCGGCCATGGTGCTCGGCTACGGCGACAGCATCGCCTACGACGCCCTGGTCGAGAAGGTCACCGGACACCGCCCGGACAAGACCCACCGCTTCACCGACTGGTCGCGCCGGCCGCTGACCAAGGAGCAGATGCACTACGCCGTGTCCGACGTCACGCATCTGCGCGACGTGTTCGCAGCGCTCGATGCCGACCTTAAAAAGCGCCGGCGCAGCGAATGGGTCTCGATCGAGATGGAAGTCCTGACCTCGCCCAAGACCTACGACTTCCATCCCGAGCGCGCCTGGGAACGGCTCAAGACGCGGGTGCGCAAGCCCAAGGACCTTGCGGTCCTAATGGAGGTCGCCGCCTGGCGCGAGCAGGAGGCGCAGAGCCGCGACGTGCCGCGAGGCCGCGTGCTGCGCGACGAGGCCGTCAGCGACATCGCGACCCATGCGCCGAACACGATCGAGAAGCTCGCAAACCTGCGCTCCGTGCCGAAGGGTTTTGAGAAATCCAAATGGGGCGCCGACATCGTCGCCGCTGTCGAGCGCGGGCTGGCGCGCGATCACGCCACGCTGCCGAAGCTGGAAAAGCCGCGCAACAATAACAATGGCGCCGCGATCGTCGAACTGTTGAAGGTGTTGCTGCGCATGACCGCGGAGCGCCATGCGGTCGCCAGCAAGGTGATTGCGACCGTCGACGATCTCGAGGAGATTGCGGCCGACGACGAGGCCGACGTGCCGGCGCTACGCGGCTGGCGCCGCGAGCTGTTCGGCGAGGCCGCCCTGAAACTGAAGCGCGGCGAGCTGGCGCTGGCGGTCGAGAAAGGCCGCGTGATCGGGGTTCAGCGAGCGGAATAGCCCCGATGCCTCCCGATGTCGTCCTGGCCTAGTGCGCAATTGCGCACTAGGCCAGGACGACACCGGGGGTGTGATAGAGCGCTACGCTCACGCGTGAAGCGCCGTCCCTACGCCGGCGTCAGCTTCGCCACTTCCGGCTTCATGTCGTCCAGCACACCTGAAATCGCCGCGACCAGCTCGTCGATCTGAGTCTTGGTGACGATCAGCGGCGGGCAGATGGCAATGGCATCGAGCATGTTGCGCGAGATAACGCCGCGCTCCTGCAGCATGCGGCTGGCCATGCCGCCGACGGCGCCCGGCGTTGCCGCTGCGGTCTTGCGCGCCTTGTCCAGCACCAGTTCGATCGCAGCGATCATGCCGACACCGCGGACCTCGCCCACCAGTGGATGGCTGGTGAGTTCACGCAGCTTGCCTTGCATGTAGCCACCGAGCTCGGCGGCGTGCGCAACCAGGCCCCGCTCCTCGATGATCTTCAAATTCTCGAGCGCAATCGCCGAGCCGACCGGATGGCCGCCCGCGGTGAAGCCGTGGCCGAGCACGCCGATCTTGTTGCTCTCGTCGGCGATCGGTTCGAACATGCGATCGTTCATCATGATGGCCGACAGCGGGAAATAGCTCGAGGTGATCTGCTTGGAGACCACGATGGCGTCGGGCTTGATGCCGTAGGTTTCGCAGCCGAACATCTTGCCGGTGCGGCCGAAGCCGCAGATGACCTCGTCGGCGACCAACAGGATGTCGTACTTGTTCAGCACCTTCTGGATCTTGTCCCAATAGGTCGCCGGCGGCACGATGACGCCGCCCGCGCCCATCACCGGCTCGCCGAAGAACGCAGCGATCGTGTCCGGGCCTTCCTTCTGGATCAGCGCATCGAGTTCCTCGGCCCGCCGCGTCGCGAACGCTTCCTCGCTCTCCCCGGGCGCGCCATCCTTGTAGAAATGCGGCGAGCCCGTGTGCAGGATGTTCGGGAGCGGCAAGTCGAAAGAGCGGTGGTTGTTCGGCAGCCCGGTGAGGCTGGCGGACGCGATGGTGACGCCGTGATAGGCGCGCATCCGGCTGATCACCTTCTTGCGCTGTGGCTGGCCGAGCGCATTGGAACGATAGGCAATCAACTTCAGAACAGTGTCGTTGGCCTCCGAGCCGGAATTGGTGAAGAACACCTTGCTCATCGTAACAGGCGCGAGCGCGACCAGCTTCTCGGCGAGATCGATCGAGGGCCCGTGCGATTTGGCGGAGAACGTGTGATAGAACGGCAGCGCCAGCATCTGCTTGTGCGCGGCGTCGACCAGCCGCTTCTCGTTGAAGCCGAGTCCGACGCTCCACAGGCCTGCCATCGCCTCGAAATAGCGCTTGCCTGACGCATCGAACACGTAAGGCCCCTCGCCGCGTTCGATCACCAGGGGACCGGCCTGCTGATGGGCGCGCGCGTTGGTGTAGGGATGGAGCTGGTAGGCCACATCCCGGGCCTCTTGCGAATTGGGCAGCATGGACATTTGCAGGAATCCTTGAAAGCGTCACGTCGCCGGCGCGGCCAGCGTCATCACTCGATGATCCAGCTCCTTGGCTATTGCCACCGCGCAAAACTTGCAACGTCAATTCGTCGGCAGGAAGCGCTCAGCTGCGTTGCACAAAGCCGCACATCGGGCAGCTGTCACGCCGCACCGTCGTCATTCCCATCGCTATCGGCGGCAGCGGCCTCCCGCACCTCCACCAGCGCCATCGAGAGCAGATACACCGTCGTTGGCAGACCAAGACGGCGTGCCGCCTCGGCGGCACGCGACAGGTCGCTTGCCAGCTCCTCGAGCTGATCTCCCCGTGACAATGTCCCACTCCATCCGTCGATCGCGGCCGCCTACACCGCAACGGCGCCGCTGGTTCTGATCAGTTCGGCGCTGGACTGGATTGTAGCAAAATTCCCGATCACATTCACTACCGCATGCTTGTAGGCGGCAGCATCGCCAGTCCCCGGCTGCCGGCAGGCCACCGCGTCGGCCACCACCTGGAAGCGATGACTGCGGTGAAACCCGTCAATAGCGGTGGCCAGGACGGTTTCGTCCAGGGAAAAGCCCGCGAGCACGCAACGGACATTGCGGATATTGGACATGTAGTCCACAAACCGCGCCGAACTGTAGGCCGACGGCAGCGGGTGCTCGAAGGTCATTTCTCCCGGCCGCGGCTTCGCCTTCGCGATCCAATCGGTCAGCTTGGATGCCGGATTGAACCAGGCCGCCTGCGCGATGCGCTTCAGATGCATCACCGGCCAGAGATTGTCGCGCCAGAACGTCAGCAGTTCCACGCAGCGCGCCGTTGCGGCATCGCCGTCGAGGATGACGTGGCGACGTCCGGGGGTCAGATATTCGACCTGGAGATCCGCGCAGACCAGGATCGGCGGATCGTCTGTGATGGAAACCAGCATGGTTTTGCGCGCAGCTGCACCAGTTTCAACGGCCAGCGAGCGCGACGTCCCGCAGCGGCGACGTCACAGCCCGTCCTGCCGAGGCGTCGAGCACGCCCGGCCGGTCCCAATCGCCCTCGGGGCGGATGATCACGTAAGGATCGCTGTCCAGCGTAATGGCATCCGGACCCGGTTCGATCTCCAGCAGCATTTCTGTGTAGGAGAAGTCGGAAAATGTGATCTTGCGATTGTGACCAAGCGGCTTGGCGCCGAAATGGGCCCAGAAATCGACCAGCCGGTCCTGCGCCTGGCCGTAGATCTTGCGAAAGCCCTTGCGCTTCACATAGTCGACGCTCGCTTGTACCAGCTTGAACGAGACGCGCGACCGCCGGTATTGGTGCCGCACCGCAAGCCGTTCCACCTTGGCGAAATCGCCGAAGAACCGCACCCGCAGACAGCCCGCAGGCTCGTTGCCGACATAGCCGATGAAATGCGCGGCAACCATGTCGTTGCCGTCGAACTCTTCATCGAACGGGCAATCCTGCTCGGCGAGATAGACGGCTGAGCGGATCGAGGTGACCAGCATGAGATCGGTGAGATCGCGCGCGAGGCGAATGGTGATGGCGCGGGAATCGGGCTTGGCGAGAGGAATCCTAGTACCGTGCATCTGCAAAACTCCTTGCTTGGATGATCGCGCTCGGCATGCGCATCGGCTGCCGATGCCAGGGCCGCTCGTAGCACCAGAGGTCGGGTTGGAAGCTTGGAACAGGCTCGAAGCCTGTCGCTTTCATGATGTCGCGGCCGGCCACGGTTGACGGCTGCGCATAGCAATCCGCGTTGCGAAACCTTAGCTGTCTAAGATGAGCCGCGGCCTTGCCGAGACCGGCGACGCCGCGCCCCGTCGCCGCGATCGCCCAGATGTAGATAGCGGAAACGTCTTCCTTCGCGGACGCGAGATAGCGCGTCTCCGGCGCGGTGAGGCAGATCTCGTCGAGCAGCAACGCATCATGCCCGCGATCGTTGAGAAACAGGAAGGCCATGCCGCCGACAAGGTTGCCCTTCCGGCTGAAAGTCAGGATGCTCTCGGGATCGAAGGCGAAATATTTTGCAAGCTCAGTCGCCCCGATCCGAACGCCCGGCACCAGCCGGTGCGCCAACTGCGAAAGCGCGGCGATTTCGGAAAATTTGGCGCGACGGACGTCGACATCCGGACTGAGCGGCAGCGCGTCGAAATCATGCCTTGCGGCAAACGAGCCCCTTTCCATACTCATGTCGCCCCTCTATCGTTCGCGGCTTTCGTGCCCCGCTATGGCGATGAGCTTAGCGGCTGGGGATCAGGCGTATGCAGCAGTTATTGCACCGGGGTGCTGCGGTGATGCAGCACCGTGAAGAAACCCTGGACATGTCCTGGGACGATTTGAAACTGTTTTTAGCTTGCGCAAAATATAAAAGCTTCCGCAACGCCGCCGAGGAGCTCGGGCTCACCTCCACCACCCTGATGCGCAGGATCGACCGGCTCGAAGAGAGCATCGACTGCAAGCTGTTCCTGCGCGACCAGAGCGGGCTCACGCTCAGCGACGAAGGCAGCGCGATGATCGCCGACGTCGCGCACATGGAGCGTCATGCCTTCAATGTGTTCCGGCGTGCTTCGCGATCGTCGAACGATATGTCAGGCACCGTGCGCGTCGCGGTGACGGAAGGCCCCGGAAATTTCTGGATTCTGCCGCGACTGATCGATTTCCAGAAAACCTATCGCAAGATCACCGTCGACCTGCGCTGCGCGATGGAACAGGCCGACGTCGCGCGGCTCGAATCCGATATCGCGATCCAGCTCGAGCCGCCGACCAATCCCGATCTGATCGTCGCCAAGCTCGGCCGCCTGCACATCTATCCCTTCGTCTCCAAGGAGTACGAAAACCTCTACGGCGTGCCCGCGACCCTGGCCGAGCTGAAGAACCACCGCATCATCAAGCAGAGCGCTCCGCAGGTCGACGACGGCGCCTACGCCCGCGTGCTCGGACTGAAGTCGCTCGAGGGCATCGTCGGGATCAAGACCAACTCCTCGGTCGGCGTGCTCTATGCGGTGGAGCGCGGCGCCGGCATCGGATTCCTGCCGACGGTTTCGATCGCGCTCGGCGCCCCGCTGGTTGCCGTCGATCTCGGCGTCAGCCACCACGCCGATCTCTGGCTCACCTATCATAAGGAGTTCCGCGCCTCCGAGCGCCACAAGATCGTGGTCGATTGGCTGAAGAAAATCTTCGATCCCAAGATCCATCCCTGTTTCCGCGACGAGTTCATCCACCCGAACGCGCTGGCGCCGATGATGACGGCCGCGCGCGCGGCCTTTGGATTGACGGGTTATGTCGCGGCAATGCCGACTTAAAGCTCGAGCATGATGCTTTCGTAAAACCGCTTCGCAGTTTTCCGGATCCTCCTCTGGCCGACGCGGGCAGGCTTCGCTTCACCACCGATATTCGAAGCCGACCGTGCCCTGGTGCGACGTCAGCTCGTTGCGGAACTTGCCGTCGTAGTTGACGTAGAGCCGCGCCGTGTTGGTCAGGCTGAGCGAGGCCGAGGCGCCTGCATCCGTACCGTAGCGGCTCTCGCCGATGCCGGGCACGACGATGCTCTGGGTCCCGAGGCTGACCTGCACCGATCCCAGGTTCTGATAGAAATTGTCGACGAACTTGCCGTAGGCGGACAGGTCCAGGATCTTCTGGTCGAAGATGAAGTAGCGCCCGATCTCGGCTCCGATCATGACGCGCGCGCGCGAGAGCGCCGTCGAGCCGACATTGAGTGGATCGAGGCCGCCAACCTCCTGGAACGCGACGCTGGTGGCGCGGACATATTCCAGTGCGCCCTTGGGCACGATGCGCATCTGGTCCTTGGTCCAGTAATAGCTGATCTCGGTCAGCGCGCCGTCGATTGCGGCGCGATAACCCGCGGTCGCAAGTCCCAGGCCAGTATCCCGGCTGGAGCGGACCTTGCCAAAGCCGTGCACCACCGCGAAGGCCCAGGTCCAGGGGCCCTTGTCGACCGAGCCGCTGAAGCCGAGTTGCGTCAGATCCAGCGTGGCGGACTGAAGTGCGAGCGGCACGTCGATATCGGTGTGGCTCTGGTCGACGGAGAAGCCGAGATTGACACCCGGCGCGAGCCGCGCGCCAAAGCCTGCGACACCGCCAAACGTCTTGCGCTTGTCGCCGACAAAGTCTCCTTGCGCATCCGTCCGGACCGAGATGCCATAACCCTCGAACCAGGTGCGGTAGCGCGGGTCTTCCGTGCTCGCCGACGCGCCGCCGCCGCCGGGATTGGTCCGAAACGCCCGGTTGACGCCGCCAGATGCCTGGTTTCCGAGCCGCTCCAGGAAATTCGAGCCGAGATTGAGCGAGCTGTTGCCGGCCGACTGGTCGTAATTGGTCGCGGTCGGCATCGGAATTGGCATCGGAATCGGCGTCGGTGACGGCGTGGGTGTCGGGGTCGGCGTGGGCGTGGGACTCTGCGCAAAGCCTGATGTCGTCGACAGTACCATGATGAGAGCAAACGCCACGGCAGCCGCGATCCAGCGGACGCGGTTCAGCCTGATCGCCTGCCGTGTCTCTGAGGGCTGCGAAATGCAGCACATGGCGACAAGTCCTGAAGCAAAGGGCGGCGCGCAAAAAAGCAACAGGAGCGGCGCACGCGTGCCGCGATTTGTTCCGAACTGTTACTGAGGGTCAACCGGCTGGCGCGTCCCGGCAAAGGCATTGCTTCCGATTGTGGTTCCGCGGCCACAGGTCGCAAATTGCGGACGGGCACTCGGGTCGAAGTCTTGAAATTCGCGCGCGGCTTGCTAACGGGCGATTTTCATGTTGCAATATCGGACACAATCGGAATTGGCCGCTCGACTGTGCGTTTCGCGACATTGAGACTCAAGACTCGAACAGACTACCGGAAGCCCGTTTGTGGCGTGGCACGCGAAAAGCGGCCGCGTCGTTTTTGTATCTAGCGGAGGAGACTGAGGATGCCGCAAAAGGGCACCGTCAAATGGTTCAACCCGACCAAGGGCTATGGGTTCATCAAGCCGAACGGCAGTGACAAGGACGTCTTCGTCCACATCTCCGCCGTCGAGCGCGCCGGACTCTCGACCCTCAATGAAAATCAGGTGGTTGAATACGATCTCGTGGAGAACCGCGGCAAGGCATCCGCGGAGAACCTCAAGGTTTCCTGATTTCTCTCGCGGTCTGCGCAAGAGATCATGACGTTGCCCCCGGCTCTGCCGGGGGTTTTTGTTTGGAATGAGAAGTATTCCGAGTGCGACGGCGCTTCACCGCACCAACGGCGAAACCAGAAAATTCTCCGACGGCCCGCTGCCCGCGGTCTTGCACACATCGCCCTCGATCTGGACCTTGCCGGTCGCGAGCAGGCTCAGTGCTGCGGGATAGATGCGGTGCTCGACTTCAAGGATACGCTCCGACAGCGTGTCCGCCGTGTCGTGGTCGCTGACGGGAACCGCGCCCTGCATCACGATTGGGCCGGCGTCGGTCTCGGGGATCACGAAGTGCACCGTCGCGCCGGACAGCTTGACGCCGGCGCGCAAGGCCTGGCCGTGCGGGTCGAGACCGGGGAAGGACGGCAGCAGCGAGGGATGAATGTTGAGCATCCGCCCGTACCACGCCTTGGTGAATTCGGCCGTGAACAGGCGCATGAAGCCGCCGAGGCAAATCAGCTCGATGCCGTGCTGATCGAGTGCTGCTTGCAGCACCTTCTCGAAGCCGGCGCGGTCCTTGCCGAACGGCTTGCTTTCGATCACCAGCGTCTTCACGCCGCTCGCTTTGGCCCTTTCCAGCCCCAGCGCATCGGCCTTGTTCGAGATGACGAGCGAAATCTCCGCCGGAAAATCCGGCGCGGCCGCGCCCTTGATCAGCGCAGCCATGTTGGAGCCACGGCCGGAAATCAGGATGGCGACGCGGCGTTTCATTACAGCGCCGGTCATTACAGCGCCAGGTCGAGATGGCCGTTATAGACGACGCGGTGCTCGCCCTCGGCCAGGATCACGCTACCGAGCTGTGCCACGGTCTCACCGGCGTCAGTGAAGATCTCCACGACCTCTTCGACCTTGTCCGGCTCGACAATCGCGATCATGCCGATCCCACAATTGAAGGTCCGCAGCATTTCGAGCTCGGCGATGCCGGCCTGCGCGGCCAGCCATTTGAACACCGGCAGCACTGGCAGGCGCGCCAGATCGATACCGACGCCGAGATGCTTCGGCAGCACGCGCGGAATGTTGTCGGTAAAGCCGCCGCCGGTGATGTGGGCAAGCCCCTTCACCGCGCCGGTCTCGCGGATCGCGCGCAGGCAGGATTTGACGTAGAGACGCGTCGGCGTCAGCAACGCGCCGCCCAGCGTCATGACGGGCGCAAACGGCGCCTGCGCCCCGAAGCCGAGGCCGGATTGTTCCACGATCTTGCGCACCAGCGAGAAACCGTTGGAGTGCACGCCCGACGAAGCGAGCCCGATCACGGCATCGCCGGCGGCGATGTCCTTGCGCGGCAAGAGCGTGCCCCGCTCCGCGGCGCCGACGGCAAAGCCGCCGAGGTCGTAGTCGCCGTCTTTGTAGAGGCCGGGCATCTCGGCCGTCTCGCCACCGATCAGGGCGCAGCCGGATTCGCGGCAGCCTTCGGCGACACCGGCGACGATCGACGCGGTCGCCTCCGGATCGAGCTTCCCGCAGGCAAAATAGTCGAGGAAGAACAGCGGCTCGGCGCCCTGCACCACGAGGTCGTTGACACTCATGGCGACGAGGTCGATGCCGATCCCGCCATGCAGGCCGGTCTCGATCGCGATCTTGACCTTGGTGCCGACGCCATCGGTCGCGGCCACCAGGATGGGATCCTTGAAACCGGCCGCCTTGAGATCGAACAGGCCGCCGAATCCGCCGATTTCGGCGTCGGCGCCGGGCCGTGCGGTGGCGCGCACCATCGGCTTGATCAGGTCGACCAAGCGGTTGCCCGCATCGATATCGACGCCTGAATCGGCGTAAGTGAGGCCGTTTTTGCGGTCGGTCATGCCCGATTTCCAGTGGGTTTGCGGCTGGTTACGTCGAATTCCGGGGACGCGCAATGGCTCGCATGGCGCGCCGCCGTATACTATGTAGAGATATCAACCGGTTCAGCCTCCAAAGGGCCGAATTCGAGGTCAGGCCGGGTGCCGGGAAGCGCCGTGTGAGTATACCGAACATCATTACTTTGGGCCGCATCATGCTGGTCCCGATCATCGTCTGGGCCATCGTGTCGAGCCAAATGGAGGTGGCGTTCGCCGTATTCCTGATCGCCGGTATCAGCGACGCGGTCGACGGCTTCCTTGCCAAGCGCTTCAACATGACGAGCGAGCTCGGCGCCTTGCTCGACCCGCTCGCCGACAAGGCGCTGCTGGTCTCGATCTACATGGCGCTCGGCATCTGGGGCGCGATTCCGCGCTGGATCGTCATCCTGGTGGTCTCGCGCGACATCATGATCGTCGCCGCCGTGATCATATCGTGGCTGTTCGACCGACCTGTGGAGATGAAGCCCTCAAAGGTATCCAAGCTCAACACTGTGGCCCAAGTGGCGTTCGCGGCGCTGGTGCTGGCCGCCCTCGCCTTCGGCTTCAAACCCGGTCCTTATGATATAATCCTGATGGGCCTCGTCACGGTCTTCACGCTCTCCTCCGTGTCGCTCTATCTTGTCGAATGGTTGCGGCACATGAGCACGATCGAGGCCAAGTGAGTTGGGAGCGGCCCCGTAAAAGGCCAACTCCCGCTCGATTAGGTCGCATCTCGTCAAACGAAGCCGGCACGCCGGCACGGAGCAAAGCAAGCGTGCCAAGCCGCGTTCATCCCCGACAGTTGGCGTTTTCGCTTCCGCATGCGGAGAGCCTGAGCCGGGACAATTTCCTCGAAGGCCCCGTCAACGCCGCCGGTCTTGCCCTCATCGACGCCTGGCCGGAATGGCCGAACCGAATCATGTGGCTGGCCGGCCCGGAAGGAAGCGGCAAGAGCCATCTCGCCGCGATCTGGGCCGAGGCTTCAGGCGCCCGCTCGACCACGGCCAATGGGCTGACCGCCGAGGCCGTCCCGGCTGCGCTCGCCACCGGCGCGCTGGTGGTCGAGGATCCCAAAGCCAGGGAATTCGACGAGCGCGCCCTGTTCCATCTGATGAATCTGGCCCGCGAGGACGGCGCCTACGTCCTCTTCACCGGACGCGAGGTGCCCGCGTCTCTCGAGATCGAGCTCGCCGACCTGCGCTCGCGGCTCCGCGCCGTCCCCGTTGTCTCGCTGCTGCCGCCCGACGACCAGCTCTTCCGCGGCCTGATCGTCAAGTTCTGCGCCGACCGCCAGCTCGCGGTGGACGAGAGCGTGGTCAGCTACCTCGCCACTCGCCTGGAGCGGTCCTCGGCCGCCGCCCGACGGGCTGTGGACCTGCTGGACAGCGAGGCCTTGCGCCTCGGCCGCCCCGTCACCCGGGCCCTGGCGGCCGAGCTGCTCCGGGATGTCTGACCAAGGCGGGTTGACGCGGCCGGGCGGCGGAACATCAATGTCATCGAAACGTCATCGCTCTAACACATGCTCCCGCGGGTTTTGCGCGTAAGTCGCAAATTGGGGCGAACTGGATGGACCGACTTCTGATGGATTCTGCGCAAGCTGTTGAAGTTAAAGAAAAAGCCCCGGAAGCCGAAGGCCCGCCGGCGATCGCATCGAGCCCCGAGCGGTTCATCAATCGCGAGCTTTCCTGGCTGCACTTCAACCGCCGCGTCCTGGAGGAATCGGTCAATCCCAGCCACCCCATGCTGGAGAGGGTGCGATTCCTGTCGATTTCAGCGAATAACCTCGACGAGTTCTTCATGGTCCGCGTCGCCGGCATCAAGGCCCAGGTGCGCGAGGGTATTGCTGAGCGCAGCCCCGACGGTCTGACCCCGTCCGAGCAGCTCGCGCTCATCAACCGGACCGTCTCGCAGCTTGCCTCCGACCAGCAGGCAATCTGGCGCGACCTGCGCGGCACGCTCGCCGACGAGGGTATCGTGCTGGTCGAGGGCAAGGAGGTCACCAAGGCGGAACGAACCTGGGTCGAGGACTACTTCCTCAGCAACGTGTTCCCGCTGCTGACGCCGCTCGCGATCGACCCGGCCCACCCCTTCCCGTTCATTCCGAGCCTCGGCTTCACCATCGCGCTCCAGCTCACGCGCGCCGCCGACGGCAAGCAGATGAACGCGCTGATCCGCATGCCCGGCAAGATCGACCGCTTCATCCGTCTGCCGGCTGACGGCAAGGTCGTCCGGCTGATCTCGCTGGAGCAGGCCACCGCGCTGTTCATCAACCGCCTGTTCCCCGGCTACAATCTTCACGGCCAGGGCGCCTTCCGCGTCCTCCGCGACTCCGAACTCGAAATCGAGGAAGAGGCCGAGGATCTCGTCCGCCTGTTCGAGACCGCGCTGAAGCGCCGCCGCCGCGGTTCGGTGATCCGACTCGAGATCGACGCCAAGATGCCGGAGCAGCTGCGCAGTTTCGTGCAGCACGCGCTGTCGACCGCCGACGACGAGGTGTTCCTGGTCGATGGCGTGCTCGCCATGAACGAGCTCTCGCAGCTCACCCGCCTTGACCGGCCCGATCTCGAATTCACCCCTTACGTGCCGCGCCATCCCGAGCGCGTGCGCGAGCAAGGCGGCGACATCTTCGCTGCGATCCGGCAGAAGGACCTCGTCGTCCATCACCCCTACGAATCCTTCGACGTCGTGGTGCAGTTTCTCCAGCAGGCGACGCGCGACCCCGACGTCGTCGCCATCAAGCAGACGCTCTACCGCACCTCCAGCAACTCGCCGATCGTGCGCGCGCTCGTGGAAGCCGCCGAAGCCGGCAAATCCGTCACCGCGCTGATCGAGCTGAAGGCCCGCTTCGACGAGGAGGCCAACATCCGCTGGGCGCGCGACCTCGAACGCGCCGGCGTGCAGGTCGTCTACGGCTTCCTCGAACTGAAGACCCACGCGAAACTCTCGATGGTGGTGCGGCGCGAGGGCGGCAGCCTCACGACCTACGTCCACACCGGCACCGGCAATTACCACCCGGTGACCGCGCGCATCTACACCGACCTCTCCTACTTCACCTCGGAGCCGACCATCGGCCGCGACGCCGCGCGCGTGTTCAACTTCATCACCGGCTACGCTGCGCCGAGCGATCTGGAAAAGATGGCGGTGTCTCCGCTGACCTTGCGCAAGCGCATCATCGAGCACATCCAGGGCGAGACCGCGCATGCGCGGCACGGCCGGCCTGCTGCGATCTGGATGAAAATGAACGCGCTGGTCGACCCCGACATCATCGACGCGCTCTACGAGGCCTCACAGGCCGGCGTGCAGGTCGAACTCGTGGTGCGCGGTATCTGCTGCCTGCGTCCCGGCATTCCCGGCTTGTCGGAGAACATCCGCGTCAAGTCGATCATCGGACGATTCCTCGAACACGGCCGAATTTACTGCTTCGGCATGGGCCAGGGCCTGCCGAGCGCGAAAGCGGCTGTGTATATCTCCTCAGCCGACATGATGCCGCGCAACCTCGACCGCCGCGTCGAGGTGCTGTGTCCGCTGCAGAATCCCACGGTGCATCAGCAGGTTCTCGAACAGATCATGGTCGCGAATCTCAAGGACAATGAACAGAGCTGGCAATTGTTGCCGGACGGGTCCTCAACGCGTATGAAGACCGCGAAGGGCGAGGAGCCTTTCAACGTCCACAACTACTTCATGACAAATCCGAGTCTGTCTGGCCGTGGTAAGTCGCTCAAGGAATCCTCGCCGCGCCGCCTCACGCGCCGTAATGAACGTCATCAATCCTGATCCGGGATCGTCGACGTGAAGCGGCCGCGCAAGCGCGGCTCGAGCGTCGCGGTCATCGACATCGGCTCCAACTCGGTCCGTCTCGTCGTCTACGAGGGACTGACGCGGAGCCTCATTCCCATCTTCAACGAGAAGACGCTGTGCGGCCTCGGGCGCGAAGTGCAGAGCACGGGACTGCTTGCGCCCGACGCCGTCGACAAGGCGCTGACCTCGCTCAAGCGCTTCCATGCGCTGTGCCGGGTCATGCAGGTCGGGCGGGTGTTTGCGATTGCGACCGCCGCCTGCCGTGATGCCTCCAACGGCGCCGACTTCATCGCGAAAGCCGAGCGCATCTGCGCGGTGAAGATCGAGATCCTGTCGGGCCCGCGCGAGGCGCGGCTGTCGGCGCTTGGCGTGATCTCCGGCATCCATCATCCTGACGGCATCGTCGGCGACCTCGGCGGCGGCTCGCTCGAACTGATCGACGTGCGCAAAAACACCGTGCGCAGCGGCGTGACGCTGCCGCTCGGCGGCCTCGCGCTGCAGGACCTCGCGCATAAATCCCTGAAACGCGCCGACCGCATCGTGCGCGAAGCGCTCGATGGGGTGCCGCAGCTCAAGGCGGGGAGCAGCCGCAGCTTCTACGCGGTCGGCGGCACCTGGCGCGCGCTTGCGCGCATCCACATCATCCAGAGCGGCTATCCGCTGCAGGTGATGCACGGCTATTCGATTTCGGCGGCCGAGGCGCTCGATTTCTCGCGTCGTCTCCGCCGGCTTGCGGCCGCCGGCATGCTCGCCGACATCGAGATCGTCGCCGATGCCCGGCGTCCGCTCCTCACCTATGCGGCGCTGGTGCTCGAGCACATCATCCGGGTGGCGAAGCCGAAGACCATCGTGTTCTCGACCTTCGGCGTGCGCGAGGGCCTGCTGCACGAGAAGCTGCCGGAGTCCGAGCGCAACAAGGACGGACTGATCTGCGCGGCCGAGGAGCTGAACCAGCTGCTGTCGCGTTCGGCAAAGCACGCCCGCGAGCTGATCGCCTGGACCGACCGCCTCGCGCGCGTGGTGAAGCTGCGCGAGACCGAAGAAGACCGCCGCCTGCGCCACGCCGCGTGCCTGCTGTCCGACATCGGGTGGCGCGTGCATCCCGACCATCGCGGCGAGCAGACGCTGAGCCTCGTCGTCAACGGTAATTTCGGCGCGATCACCCACACCGAGCGCGCCTTCGTCGGGTTGTCCGTGTTCTATCGCTATGCGGGCCTCAGCGAGGAGAACCAGCCGCCGGTCGCCATGCAGGAGCTGCTGACGCCGGCGCAGCTCGAACGCGCCCGCCTGCTGGGCGCGGCCTTCCGCGTCGCACATCTGATCTCGGCGGCGCGTCCGGGCGTCTTGCCCGCGACGCATTTCCGCAGCATGGGCCGCAAGCTGTTGCTGGTGTTCGAGCACCGCCTCGGCGATCTCGTCGCGGATCGAGTCGGCAGCCGCTTCCGCGCGCTCGCCCGCCTGATCAACCGCGCCGGCTCGATCGTCCGACGCTAGCGCTTTTCCCAAGAGATCATGCTCAAAAGATAGATCTACTCCGCCGAGGCCTTGACGTGGCGTTCGGAGGACTCGAGCGCGGCCGCGCTCATGCTGCGGCGGCGCCAGATGGAGCCGACGACCAGCACGACAACGACGCCGAGAGCTGCGCAGAGATAGTCGCCGCCTCCGCCGCCATGGGCGAATTGCGGCGGGATGCGCAAGGCGCCGAGCATGTTGTCGAGCGAAGCGCCGAACGGACCGTCGAACAGCGCATGCAGCCTCGGCGCGATGCCGGGATCGGTCGCGATCACTTCGCCCGCGATCCAGCCGAGCAGCGCCGCGCCGGCCCACACCAGAACCGGCAGCTTTGCGAGCAGCGCCATGATCAGCGCCGCGCCGGCGACGATCAAGGGCACGCTGATGGCAAGACCGAGCACCAGCAAGGGCACGCTGCCATTGGCGGCCGCGGCCACCGCAATGACGTTGTCCAGGCTCATGACGATGTCGGCAACGACGACGATCTGCACGGCCTGCCACAGATGCGACGCCGACTCGACGCCGTCCTCGTCCTCTTGCTCCGGCACCAGCAGCTTGGCCGCAATCACGATCAGCGCGAGGCCGCCCACCAGCTTGAGGTACGGCAACTCCATCAGGCTCGCGACGATGCCCGTGAAGATGATCCGCAGCAGCACCGCGGCGCCCGCACCGAGGATCATGCCCCACAGCCGATGCCGCGGCTTGAGGCCGCGACAGGCAAGCGCGATCACCAGCGCATTGTCGCCGGACAAGAGGATGTTGATCCAGATGATCTTGCCGACCGCGACCCAAAAGGTCGGTTCGGCCATCTCAACGCGGAACTGGGTGAAGAATGCCCCGATCGTAGCGGGATCGAAGATCTGCCAGAGCCAGTTCACACTACGTCCTTTCGCCGCGTCTCGTTACCTTATCGGCTGACGGATCAGCCGACGATCTCGTTGCCCGAGAAGAACTGCGCGATCTCGATCGCGGCGGTCTCCGGCGCATCCGAGCCGTGCGCGGAGTTCTCGCCGATCGACTTTGCGTAGAGCTTGCGGATGGTGCCGTCAGCCGCCTTGGACGGATCGGTCGCGCCCATCACGTCGCGATACTTGGCGACGGCACCCTCGCCTTCCAGCACCTGGACGACCACGGGGCCCGACGTCATGAACTCCACGAGCTCACCGAAGAAGGGGCGCGCCTTGTGGACCGCATAGAAGGTCTCGGCCTGTTCCTTGGTCATGCGGATACGCTTCTGCGCGACGATGCGCAGGCCCGCCTTCTCGATCACGGCGTTAACCGCACCGGTGAGATTGCGCGCGGTGGCGTCGGGCTTGATGATCGAGAAGGTGCGTTCGATGGCCATGATGTTGTCCTTGAAGAGAAACAGTGGTTCGGAGTTGCCGGGCTTATATCGGCGCCTTCGCGATACGGCAAGCGACCGCCCAAACGGGCTCGCGGGGGCTTCGCCGCAGGCCGAGGGCGAGTGTTCACCTGAACCGATACTTGTAGATGGCGGCGATCTGGGCGTCCGAAGGTCGGCGTCGGGCTTAGGGCCGCTTTCGACCCCATGACGTTGAGTGCTGACCTCTCGTGTCTCGATTCGCGGACGAAACGGGAATCAGGTGTTCACCCCTTCGTGCGAACGCTCCATGGCACGCTTGTAGGCGTCGCGGCCGGTGGTGCGGGCGAAATAGGCCTGTTCGGCGTCGCCGAGGGTGATCCCGCAGTTCCGTTGGCCCAGGTTCAGGGCGTAGGTCACCGAGATGTCGGCTGCTGTGAAAGCCTCGCCGGCAAGGTAGGACGAGTCGGCAAGCCGTTGGCTGACAAGCTTTAGCCGCTTCTGGAACGACTGCAGGCACCAGGTCGCGCCCCAGTTCTCCCGTTCGGCGTCGGGCGCGATGAAGCGGCTGACGACGACGGGCATCATCAGGGTCGCGAGACCGGCTTCGCCCAGATGCAGAAATTGCTGGTAGGCGGGGAACGTGGGATCCTGCGGCGCGGGCGCCAGCGGCGTCGGCCCGTAGCGGGCCATCAGGTACTCCATGATCGCGATCGACTCGACCATGACGACGTCGCCGTCCTGGATCGCGGGGATGTAGTCAGCGGGGTTGACCGCCAGGAACTCGGGGTCCTGCTTGGCGGCCAGCATGTCCACCTGCCGCACGCGGTAGGGAAGGCCCATCTCCTCCAGCACCCATACGACCCGGATCGATCGCGAGGTCTGTCCGCCCCAAACGGTGATCACGCGAAGGCCCCTTCCTGGTGTGACTGAGGATCGACCATGGCAGACTCTATATGACCGTAGCACTCAAGGCAGACGCGAAGCTTAGCTTCAGCGTGGTCTCCTTCCCATCCATTGCGGACGCGTGGTGGGTCCCCCTTTCAGGGTTGGAAGTCCAACGTGGATTACAATGATTTCACCCAGATGAACCCATTCTGAAGGCCACGTCAGGGTTTGGTTCAGCCTCGCTCGGATAACCTCGGGTCCATCGAAACCAAAGCCTCTTTCAGAGGCAGACCGTTTCGGCGGCCTTTCCATCGACGCGATAGCCCCGCGCCAACAGATTTGAGGAGATCACCATGTTGAGGAAACTTTCCCTCGCCGCCGTCGCCGCGGTTGCGCTTGGTGCCGCGCTGGCGCCGACCTCCGCCTCCGCGCACTGGCATGGTGGCGGCGGCGGCTGGCACGGCGGCGGTGGCTGGCACAACGGCCACGGCTGGGGTGGACCGCGCTTCTATGCTCCCGTCTCCTACGGCTATGGCGGCTGCTATGTGCGCCGGCTGGTCCCGACCCCCTGGGGACCCCGCTGGCGGATGATCAACCGCTGCTTCTGAGCCCGACAGCACCTTTCCAAAGATACCTGAGCCCCCAAGGTACCTTCCAGGCGAAGCCCCGGCGTCCCCCGGCGCCGGGGCTTTGTATTCGGAGAGGATATTGCGCGGCTTCACACAATTTTTGCTAGAATGCCGCGCAATCGCCGCGAGTGGCGAAACCATTTGGGGGCCAAGGACTTGGTACTGTGTCGCTTCTTTGAGAACACGGAACTCTGCGATGGTTAGCCTTTTCGCCGACGATAGCGAGCAAATCGACCGGCGCACCAGCCGCTCGATCCGCGATGCGGTGGGCGAACGGCTCCAGCAGAGCCTGCGGCCCGAAGCCAGGCTGCCGACGCACCTCGAGCAACTCCTCAATGAGCTGAAGCAGCGCGAGCGCGATTCGCACTGAGTTGACAAGCACCGGCTTGCAAACACAGAAAAACGGGTTGCGTTTGATCGCGGGTGCGGTGACAAGGCCGCATGCTCTCCATCACCGACCTCTCCATCCGCCTCGCCGGACGCCTTCTGATTGACCAGAGTTCCGTGCAGATCACGCCCGGATCCCGCGTGGGCATGGTCGGTCGCAACGGCACCGGCAAATCGACCCTGTTCAAGGTGATCCGCGGCGAGCTCGCCGCCGAGCACGGCACGGTGAGCCTGCCGCCCCGCTGGCGCGTCGGCAGCCTGGCGCAGGAAGCGCCGAACGGCCCCGAGAGCCTGATCTCGGTCGTGCTCAAGGCCGACCTGGAACGCGACGCACTGCTCACCGAGGCCGAGAGCGCGACCGACCCGCACCAGATCGCCGAGATCCAGACCCGGCTGGTCGACATCGACGCGCATTCGGCGCCGAGCCGCGCCGCAGCCATCCTTTCCGGTCTCGGCTTCTCCGCCGCCGACCAGCTCCGCCCCTGCGCCGAATTCTCCGGCGGCTGGCGCATGCGCGTTGCGCTCGCCGCAACGCTGTTTGCGGCTCCCGACCTGTTGCTGCTCGACGAGCCCACCAACTATCTCGACCTCGAAGGCACGCTGTGGCTCGAGGATCACCTCGCGCATTATCCGCGCACCGTTATCGTGATCAGCCATGATCGCGATCTGCTGGAAAGCTCGGTCGACCAGATCCTGCATCTGGATCGCAGCAAGCTCACCCTTTACAAGGGCACCTACTCCTCCTTCGAGGAGCAGCGCGCCATGCGCGAGATGCTCGATGCCAAAGCGGTCAAGCGCCAGGAAGCCGAACGCGCCCGCCTGCAAGCCTTCGTCGACCGTTTCAAGGCCAAGGCCTCGAAAGCCCGCCAGGCGCAGTCCCGTGTGAAAATGCTGGAGCGGCTGAAGCCGATCACGGCGCTGGTCACCCAGGACGTACGCGAGATCAGCTTTCCCGCGCCCGAGAAAATCCTGTCGCCGCCGATCATCGCCGCCGACAACGTCGTGGTCGGCTACGATCCGACCACGCCCGTGCTGAACCGCGTCACCTTGCGCGTCGATAATGACGACCGCATCGCGCTGCTCGGCTCAAATGGCAACGGCAAGTCGACTCTCGTGAAGCTGCTCGCCGGCCGCCTCGCGCCGTTCTCGGGCAAGGTGACCCGCGCCGACAAGCTCTCGATTGCCTATTTCGCCCAGCACCAGCTCGACGAATTGAACGAGGATGCCTCGACCTACGACCACGTCCGCAAGCTGATGGGCGAGGCGCCGGAAGCCAAAGTACGCGCCCGCGCTGGTGCGATCGGCTTTTCCGGCAAGGCGGCCGATACCAAGGTCGGAAAATTGTCGGGCGGCGAGAAGGCGCGGCTCCTGCTGGGACTGGCGACCTTCTTCGGCCCCAACATGATCATCCTGGACGAGCCGACCAACCATCTCGACATCGACAGCCGCGCCGCGCTTGCGGAAGCCATCAACGAATTCCCCGGCGCCGTCATCATGGTTTCGCATGATCGCTATCTGATCGAGTCCTGCGCCGATCAACTCTGGATCGTCGCCGACCGCACCGTGACTAATTACGACGGAGACCTCGACGAATATCGCCGCCTGGTGCTGTCCGCGCGCAATGGCGAGCCCGCCCCGCGAGAGCGCAACGCGCCGAGCGAGAAGCCGCAGCGTCCGAGATCGGACAATCGCGGCTCGCTGAAGAAACGTATCGCGGAAGCTGAGACCGAGATCGCCCGCGTCAGCGCGATCATCAGCAAGATCGACACTGCGCTGGCCCTGCCCGACATCTTCACCCGCGACCCCAAGCAAGCCGCGCAACTGTCGAAGGCACGTGCCAATGCGGCCGACGCGCTGGCGCGCGCCGAGGAGCAGTGGCTAGAGGCGAGCACGCAGTTCGACGAGGCGGCGGGCTGACGCCTCCGCGACCGGCCCGACATCAAAATCGCAAAAACAACCCCATGCACAGTACCGGTATTTTGCTACCCGGTGATTGGCTATTGAATGGACTGTTCTTTACCGTGGTGACTTAGCCCGCTCACGCAGCGATGTCGGGACGAATTGAGCAGGAATGGCTCAGTCCGCGAATTGGCCGGCTGCCTTGATCATCGGAGCCCATCGGTCGACTTCGCTCGCTAGCATCGCGGCCAGCGCCTCCGGCGTCGCCTTCTCCTGCGGGACCGGCTCGGTATTGATGTCGTTGAACCGGGCGATCAGCGTGGAATCCCTAAGGGCGGACTGGAGCGCCGCGGTCAGCTTCTGAACGACCGCCGGCGGTGTGCCCTTGGGGGCATAGATGCCGTGCCAGACGCCAAGTTCGAACCCTTTGAGACCGGCCTCGTCGGCCGTCGGCAGATCGGGCAGGCTCTTCAGCCGCTCCTTGGTGGTGATCGCATAGGCCTTGACCTGCTTCGACATGATCGGGCCGGTGGTATTCGTCGCCTGGTCGCAGGTAAGATCGATCTGCCGGCCGAGAAGGTCGTTCATGATGGGGCCGTTGCCCTTGTAGGGCACCGCGGTGAGCTGCTTCTGGATCGCTGTCATGAACAGCATGCCGCAGAGATGCGACGCCGCGCCGAGTCCGGCATTGGCATAGGTCAACTTGTCGCCCTGCTGTTGGGCGTAGGCGACCAATTCCTTCAGCGTGTCGGCCGGAAAATCCGGACGCGCGATGATGGTCATCGGCGCATTGGTCACAAGCCCGATCGGCGCAAAGGCCGTCTTCGTGTCATAGCTGAGGTTGCGGTACAGTGTGGCGGCCGTCGAGAGGCCGACATGATGGATCAGCAGCGTGTATCCGTCGGGCTGGGCTCGCGATGCGCGGGTCGTGGCGATGGTACCACCGGCGCCAGGCGCGTTCTCGACGACGATCTGTTGGCCAAGCGATTTCGCCATGCCGGCCGCGGTCAGGCGAGCAATCGTGTCCGTAGGTCCGCCGGCGGCGAACGGCACCAGCATGGTGACGGGCCTGATCGGATAGTCCTGGGCGAGCGCCGCGCCAAACGGCAGGACCAGAGCCGATACGAGGGCAATGAGCCGCATGCTTTCCTCCAAATTTTTTGCTTGCTCCTATGTACGCATTCCGGGCTGCGGGGCCACACCAAAATGACTTCATCAGGAGTGGCGCGCCCGCGGCATGGTGTAGCTGCCGAAAAGCCCGATTGGTTCTCAGCGCGTCTCGCGAAGCTTCGTCGGCATCATGCGGGAACTAGCGCTCGCGCATGATCTCGTGCCGGTAGCGCTGCAGCGGCGATAGCAGGTAGCTCAGGATGGTGCGCGAACCGGTCCTGATCTCGACGGTCACCGCCATTCCCGGCGACAGGCTGACGAGGCGGTCGTCCACCTGCATCTGGGTGCGATCGAGCGAGATGCGGGCGCTGTAGCTCAACTCCTGCCCGCTGGGCTCGCTGCTGTCGCGTTGTGTCGCGAGCGGACGGTCGCTCCCGCGCTCCTGCGGCCGGTCGCGGATGATGGCGTCCTGCGAGACGCTCACGACCTGGCCTGCGAGAAGCCCGTAGCGGGTGAAATTGAAAGTGTCGATTTTGATGGCAGCACCCTGCCCGGCCTCGACAAATCCGATATCGCGATTGGAGATCATCGCCTCGATCTCGAGCCGCGTATCGGTCGGCACGATTACCAGCAGCGACTGCGCGGGCGTGACCACGCCGCCCACGGTGTGGACCGCAAGCTGCTGCACGACGCCGTCGACCGGCGACGTCAGTTGCTGAAGCCTCGTCCTCTGCTGCGCCTTGATCAGATCGCGTGCGACGCCATTGGCTTTCTGTTCGCTCTTAGCCAGCTCGTCGGAGAGACTCTTCCTGTACTCGGCCAGGGCTTGGATGCGGGTCTCCCGGATCGCGGCGACGGCCGCCTCGGCCTCCTTCAAGCGGCTGCTCTGGACGCGAAGCTCCTCCTGCTGCTCGATCTGGAGCTGGAGGGTCTCATAGTAGGTCAGCTTCGAGCCGATCTCCTTCTCCATCAGCGTCTTGCGGATCTCGACACGCTGCTGGGTGATCGGCAGCAACGCATCAAGCTTGTGAATCGTCGCCGCAATCGTCTGATGTTCGGCCTCCTTCTGCGCTTCCTGACGTGCCAGCGCCGCGAGCTTGGCCCTGTTCTCGCTGACCTGATTGGCGAGGAGCTGCCGTTGCGTCGCAACCAGCATGGGATCGGCATCCTCTGGTACGACGAGATCAGCGGATACCCCTTCGCCGCCCGCCAATGCGGCGCGGAGGCGCGCGACGTTGAGCCGTTCGGCCATGAGATCGTCGTGCAGACGATCGCGCTCTGCGGCGTTCACCGTCGGATCGAGCTCGATCAGCAGGTCGCCCGATTTGACCGATTGCCCGTCCTGCACGTGAATGGCGCGCACTACGCCGGTCTCGAACGGCTGGACAACCTTGCTTCGCCCGCTCGACACGACCTTGCCGGTTGCGGAGGCCACGATGTCGATCGTGCCCCAGGCCGACCAGGCCAGCGCCGCGCAGACAAGCAGCATCAGGGCCAGGGCGATGGCGCGGCCGATCGGCGATGGCGGTGTCTCCGTGATTTCCAGCGCCGCCGGCAGGAAGGCGACTTCCTCGGCGCGCCGGCCCTTTCCATTCCGGAACGGGATCACGGTCTGCTCCGGCCGAGCCGCCGGCACAGTGCTAGCCGACCTCATAAATGCCTCCCTGGAGACGATGCAGGGCGGCGTAGCGGCCGCCGGTCTTGATCAGCGCATCATGCGTGCCGTCCTCGACCAGACGGCCGCGTTCCAGGGTGAAGATGCGATCGGCGCCGCGGACGGTGGACAGACGGTGCGCGATGATCAGGACGGTACGGCCTTTCGCGATCTCCTTCATGTTGTCATGGATGATCCGCTCGCTTTCATAGTCGAGCGCGCTGGTGGCTTCGTCGAAGATCAGGATCCGGGGATTGCCCACCAGTGCGCGGGCAATCGCAATGCGCTGGCGCTGCCCGCCCGAGAGCGTCGAGCCGCGCTCGCCGACCACCGTATCGTAGCCCTCGGGGAGCTCCAGAATGAAGTCATGCGCGCCCGCCAGCTTCGCCGCATCGATGATGCGGTCCACCGGCAGGCTCGGATCGGCCAGGGCGACGTTGTCGCGCACCGACCGATTGAACAGCATGTTGTCCTGGAGCACGATTCCGATCTGCCGACGGAGCCCGGCCGGGTCGGTCGTCATCAGATCCATTCCGTCGACCAGCACGCGGCCGCCTTGCGGAACGTAGAGCCGCTGCACCAGCTTGGCGAAGGTGCTTTTGCCCGAGCCGGACGATCCGACGATGCCGACGGTTTGTCCGGCTGGAATATCGAACGAGACATCGTGCAGGATCTCCGGCCCATCGGGCCGGTAGCGGAAAGACACGTGCTCGAAGCGGATGTTGCCCCGGATCGGCGGCAGCCCCGCGCGGGCGGCGGAGTAAGCCGGCTCCGCCGCGCTGTTGAGGATGTCGCCGAGCCGCGCGATCGACAGCCGCGCCTGATGAAAATCCTGCCAGACTTGCGCGAGCCGCAGCACCGGGGCCGACACCCGCCCCGCGAAGATGTTGAAGGCCACGAGCTCGCCGACCGTCAATGCGTCACCGATCACCAGCCTGGCGCCGACATAGAGAATGGCGGCAGTGACGACCTTGCTGACGAGCTGCACGAGCTGGCTTGCCGTGTTGCCGAGGCTGGTGACACCGAAGCTCGCGGAGACATAGCCGGCGAGCTGCTCTTCCCAGCGGCGCTGCATCTGCGGCTCGACCGCCATCGCCTTCAGCGTTTCGATGCCGCTGACGCTCTCGACCAGGAAGGCCTGGTTCTCCGCGCCGCGGCGGAATTTCTCGTCCAGCCTGCGGCGAAACAGCGGCGTCGCCACGGCCGAGATCGCGATGTAGAACGGGAACGATGCCAGCACGATGAAGCTCATCTGCGCCGAATAGGCGAACATCACGGCCAGGAACACCGAGGTGAAGACCAGGTCGATGAGAAGCGTCAGTGACGAGCTGGTGATGAAATTGCGGATGTTCTCGAGCTCGCGGACCCGGGCCACGGAATCTCCGACGCGCCTGGCCTGAAACCAGGCCATCGGCAGCGCCAGCAGATGATGGAACAGCCGTGCCCCGAGCTCGACATCGATGCGGTTGGTCGTGTGCGCAAACAAGTAATTGCGTAGGATCCCAAGCACGGTGTCGAACAGGGAGACGACGACGAGGCCGATGACGAGAACGTCGAGCGTGGACAGTGAGCGGTGCACCAGCACCTTGTCGATGACGACCTGGAAGAACAGCGGCGAGACCAGCGCAAAAAGCTGGAGGAAGAACGAAGCCGCCAGCACCTCGCCCAGCAGCCGCCGGTATTTGCCGATCGCGCCGATGAACCAGGTGATATCGAAGTGCCGCCCGAGGTCGGACAGGCCGGCGCGCCGGACCATCAGGATCAAGCCGCCGTCCCAGATCGCGCTCAGCTCGTCGCGATCCATCAGCACCGGGCGCTGTGCCTCCGGGGACTGCACCAGCACCTTGTCGGCGGAGGCCTTTGCGATGACCATGAAGCCGCCGTCCCGCAGCATTGCGATCGCAGGCAGCGGGGTGTCCGACAGCCGGCTCCACTGCGTTCGATAGGTTCGCGCTTTAAGTCCGAGAGACCTGGCGCAGCGGACGATATCCGCTACGCCGAAGCTTGCCGCGCCCAGCCGGTGCCTGAGCTGCTCGCGATCGGCCGCAACACCCTGCAGATGCAGCAGCGTGAGCAACGCATCGAGCCCCGTGTCGGTGGAGACCGCATTCGTCATCATGCGCGTTCTCCGGGCCGATTCAGCGAGAACGCAATGGCGTGAAGTCGAATCGAGCTTGGCCAGCAGCCGCGCTCTATCCGGTCCCTCCCCCCTTGTGGAGGAGGGACCGGGAGGGCGGTGCCCCACGGGGATTCTTTCCGACGTTCGGCCGCTAACACTGCATCTTCAACCATCGGCACCTTTTCCTGGGCTACCCCTCTCCCTAACCCTCCCCCGCAAGGGGGGGAGGGAACGCACCTCCGTCGGAGCGCTAGTGAGGCTCTTCCCATCAGGCCTTACTGTCAGGCGTGCTGCGGCGGTGCGAGCACCTGGCTCTGCGTCGCGTGCGGATCGGGCAGCGGCATCTCGCCGTTCCCCTCACCTGCCGGGACGAAGCTGGCCGCCATGGCCTGGTTGAGCAGCATCGCGGCCGCGAACGCTCCGCCCTGGATGACGACGTTGTTGCCGGTGCCGCCGTCCAGAATGTCGAGGCCCCCGCCGCCGATCAGCACGTCATCACCGGCACCACCTGCCAGCGTGTCGTTGGCGGGGCTGCCGATCAGCACGTCGTCGCCGTTGCCGCCATTGGCAACGAGCTGGATGCCGCCGTGCAAGCCGGAAGCCGTGATGACGTCGTCGCCATCGAGACCGTTGATGACGATCCTGTCGCCCGCGCCGGCATCGGTGATGTTGATGTCCTGGCCAAGCCCCGACACCGTGATGATGCCGTCGTGCTCGGTCACCGTGATGACGTCGTTGCCGCCGGTTGCGTTGATGGTCACGGTATCAGCGGCGCCGTCATTGGCGCCGAGATCGAGGTCGACCTGGCTGACGCCGGTGCCGGAGAGGTCACCGACGGTAATGTTGTCGGCACCGCCGAGAGCATTGAAGTCGACATGTTCGACCCCGTTCAGGTCCATCGCAATGGCGGCGACATCCCGCGTGAACAGCACCCGACCGCCATTGGCCGAGATGTTGATGGTCTCGCTGATATTGGCGCCGTTGAATGCCAGCGTGTCGGAGCCCTTCCCGCCTTCGACGGTGTCGCTGCCGTCGCCGGGATTCCAGACGAAGGTGTCGTCGCCCGCGCCGAGATTGGCGAAATCGTTGCCGCGTCCGCCGTTCACGATGTCATTGCCGGCGCTGCCGGTGATGGTGTCATTGCCGTCGCCGCCGTTGATGTTGAGGCTGAACGACTGTCCCGCCTTGATGGTAGAGGCGTTGATGACGTCATTGCCTTGTCCGCCGTTGATGCCGAGCACGTCACCGGTGTCCGCGTGCGCAACCATCACCTGCGCAGCGAGGCCGTTGACCACGATCGATCCGCCGGAGGTCACGACCGATATGTTGTCGTCACCGATCGTGCCGTTCACGGTCACGCGGTCCGCAGCGCCATCGCCGCTCTGGCCGCCGGGGCCGGCACTGAGGTCGATGGCAACCTGCGTGATTCCTGTCCCGGTCAGATCGTTGACGGTGATGTTGTCGGCGCCGCCTGCCGCCGCGATCTGCACGTGCTCGACGCCAACGAGGTCCATGACGATAGCACCGACGTCACGGGTGAGTAGCGCACGGCTTCCGTTCGCCGAGATCGACATGGTCTCGGCCACATTGGCGCCGTTGAACACCAGCGTATCGGTTCCCGTGCCGCCTTCGACAGTGTCGCTGCCGTCACCGGGATTCCACGTGAAGATGTCGTCGCCTGCGCCGAGAAGCGCGACGTCATTGCCGCGGCCGCCGATGACCTTGTCGTTGCCGTCGCCGCCGATCAGGGTGTCGGCTCCCTGGCTGCCGGTGATGGTGTCGTTGCCCGCACCGCCGTCGATGGTCAGCCCGATCGCCGCGCCGAGCGTGGATGCATCGATCACGTCGTTGCCGCCGAGCGCCTGCACGACCAGCCGGTCGTTGCCGGCCTCTGCATTTGCGATCGTCACGACCTCCGGCAGCCCCGTGACCGTGACCGTTGTGCCCGCGGCTGTGACCTCGATGTGCTGATTGCCGTTGCTGCCGTTGACGGTCACCGTATCAGCAGCGCCGTCGCCTTGCGTCCCTCCCGGAACGGCTCCGAGATCAACCAGCACCTGCTTGACGCCGGTCCGGGTGAGGTCGCCGACGGTGATGTTGTCGGCGCCGCCACGCGCATCGAATTCGATCTGCTCGACGCTGTTGAGATCCATCGTGATGTTGGCGACATCGCGGGTGAAGCGCACCCGGCCGCCATTGGCCGAGATGTTGATGGTCTCGTTGATGTTGGCGCCATTGAAAAGCAGCTTGTCGCTGCCCGAGCCGCCCTCGACCGTGTCGCTGCCGTCACCGGGATTCCAGATGAAAGTGTCGTCGCCACTCCCGAGCTGGGCGACGTCGTTGCCGCGTCCGCCATTGACGATGTCGTCGCCGCTGCCGCCGATGATGAGGTCGTTGCCGTCGCCGCCGATGATCCGGTCGTTGCCGGCGCCGCCATCGAGCGTCAGCGAGATCAGGCTGCCGAGCCCATTGCCCGCGGTGATGACATCGTCGCCGCCGCCGCTGTGCAAGACGAGATTTTCAGTCGTGCCGATGTCGAGCGAAAACGGCGCCGCGCCCGTCCCGTCGAGCCGCACGCGGGTGCCGTTCGCCGTGATCGTGAACGTCTCGGCGGCGTTGTTTCCGTTGACCTGAGCCGTATCGTTGCCCTCACCACCTTCGAACAGGTTGGTGCCGCCGCCGGGATTCCAGATCATGACGTCGTCGCCGGCCTCGCCGAACAGCTGGTTGTCGCCGCTGCCGCCGTCCAGGACGTCGTTACCCGCTCCGCCGAACAGCAGATCGTTGCCGCCGCCGCCCTTGATCAAATCGTTGCCGGCCTGACCAAACAGGAGGTCGGCTCCCGAGCCGCCCGTGATCCTGTCATTGCCGTCGCCGCCGAAGATGTGCACCGCCGGCATCGGTCCGTGGCATTCGTCGACGGTGATCGTGTCGTCACCGCCTTGACCGAAGATGTCGATCGCGGTGGTGTTGTCGACCGTGGGTTCGCCACCAACCGTTTTCACGTGCCCGTTATCAACCAGGATGCGGCCGGACTTGTCGCGACTTATCACGAGGCCGTTATTCGCGCTGTCGCCGAAAATGATGAGTTGCCCCGTAACCGGGGAAAACACAGAGGTAATGGACATCCAAATGATCCTTCCGACCTAGCCCCTCCCTTCGACGCGTAGCATTCGCGCACATGACATTCTTGAACCGTTGCTTGAGACGCGCGTGATTATTCTGGAGATTTCCTCCAGTTTTGCTTCGGGGCAGTTTCCGACAGCGGATGCGAAGGCTTGCTCATCACGAACCGCCTGATCACGGATCACGCGTAACGCCCCCGTGATTTTCAACGCGCGCGGAAGAACGCAGCTCGAGGCAATGAAGGCACTTTGGGCGAAGGTCGGCATCCGCGATGTCGAAACTCGCGAACAAGATCGCCGGCGAGCGCGAACGGGAGAGATCACGGTTCACGCCTCGGCCACCGCGATCAAGGAATGCAAAGCCGCTTGATGATGGGGATAGGAGTGCGCGGCTGATCGCATCGACAGCCGCAACCAGCTTCAGGCCAAAAGGTCGACCCGTGTTACGCCGACTTCTTCTTCGGCTTCGGCTTGGTCGCCTTCGGCATGACCGGCGCCTCCGGCGTGCCCTCGATCGAGGACAGGCGACCGGCCGTGAAGGTATAGATGCCAGCGCGCGGACCGGTCGTCCAGGTCACGACCGCAACGCGCCTGCCGGCGGCATCACCGGAGAGGCTGACGCTCGAGGGCGCGCCGATGCCGCGCACCACATCGCATTCGGTGTGGCCGAGCGCGACGGTGCCGCCCATGGGAGCCGGCGCGGTCGTCGACGCATTCGCATCAGCCGGCCCGGGCGGCGGCGCCATGCCGGCACAAGCCCCGTCGGCGCTGACCAGATCCTCGGCCCCAACCGGCTTGTCGGGGGTCAGCGGCGGCGACTCAATCGAGATGCTTTTGATGAACAGGCGGCTGGGCGTGTTGAACCACTGGGCATCCCTGGACAACAGATCGGTCCCGCCCGAACAGCCCGCAACCAGCGGGGCTACGGCCGCCAACGCAATTATGAGCGAGCTGGGAAGCTTTTGATGTCGCACGATAAACTAAAATCCCCGAGTGAAGGATCGGCCCTAAGCAATTGTAGCAACATCACTTTGCGGCACGAAGGTGACAAAAGCCATCATCACCCGAAAAGTGCAAATTATCATTAATTGCGAGCGACCGCTAATTCCGCTTCTGCCACCGGCCCCGCTCGTCAGCCTGCCAATAAGTGACATCAAATCCCCGCGCCTTGCAATCCGTCCAGGCGCTGCGGGCGAACGCAAGCGCGTCCGGATCGTCGCCGTCGAACAGCAGCACCATGCGCTCATAGGCCTGCGCGTCCTGCGGCACCGCGGCGTTGTCGACGAGGAAGCGGACATTGGCACCGTTCGGATTGTCCTCCTCGACCGCCAGCACGATCGGCTGATCGGCGGCGTCGCTCACCCGCCATGTCGCGTGCGGCAGGAAGGAATCGTCGCGATAGGTCCACAAATGAGCGTCGAGCGCATCGGCGCGCTCCGGCGAATTCGACTGCACCACGACGCGCCAGCCGCGCTCGAGCGATTTCTCGAGAAGCGGCGGCAACACGTTCTCCACCGTCATGTTTTGCAGATGGTAGAAAAGGACTTCAGTCATCTCGGGTCATTTGCGCTCGTAATGGTCGGCGACCAGACGGTCGAGCAAGCGAACTCCGTAACCGCTTCCCCAGCTCTGATTGATGTCGGTCTTCGGCGCGCCCATGGCGGTCCCAGCGATGTCTAGATGCGCCCAGGGCGTGCCGTCCACGAAGCGCTGGAGGAACTGTGCCGCGGTGATCGAGCCGCCATGGCGGCCGCCGGTGTTCTTCATGTCGGCGAACTGGGAATCGATCAGCTTGTCGTATTCGGGGCCAAGCGGCAGGCGCCAGACCTTCTCGCCGCTCTCGATGCCGGCCGCCAGCAGCCGCTCGGCAAGCTCGTCATTGTTGGAGAACATGCCGGCATGCTCGGTGCCGAGCGCGACCACGATGGCGCCGGTCAACGTCGCGAGATCCACCATGAATTTCGGCTTGGTTTTCTTGGCGACGTACCAGAGCACATCGGCAAGCACCAGGCGGCCTTCCGCGTCGGTGTTGATGATCTCGATGGTCTGGCCCGACATCGAGGTGACGATGTCGCCTGGGCGCTGCGCGTTGCCGTCCGGCATGTTCTCGACGAGGCCGATGGCGCCGACGACGTTGACCTTGGCCTTGCGTGCCGCGAGCGCATGCATCAGGCCGACGACGCAGGCAGCCCCTCCCATGTCGCCCTTCATGTCCTCCATGCTGCCGGCCGGCTTGATCGAAATGCCGCCGGTGTCGAAGCAGACGCCCTTGCCGACGAAGGCAACCGGCGCCTCACCTTTCTTGCCGCCGTCCCAACGCATGATCACGGTGCGGCTCGGCCGCGCCGAGCCCTGGCCGACGCCGAGCAGAGCGCCCATGCCGAGCTTGTCCATGGCCTTGACGTCGAGGACCTCGATCTTGACGCCGAGCTTGCGGAGCAGGCCTGCGCGGCGCGCGAACTCCTCGGGAAAAAGCACGTTCGGCGGCTCGTTGACGAGGTCGCGCGCAATGATCACGCCGTCCACGATCGCAGCCGCCGATGTAAACGCCTTCTTCGCGGCGACCACGTCGCCGACCGCAAACGAGACGTCGGCGCGCGTGCCGCCCTCCTCGCCATCCTTCTTCCTGGTCTTGTAGCGGTCGAACTTGTAGGTGCGCAGCCGCAGGCCCGAGGCGATCGCGACCGCCTGCTCGCTGGTCATGGCGCCGCCTGGAAGTTCCGCCATGATGGTCATGGCCGCCGCCCCGGCCGGAAGCTTGCTCGCCGCCACGCCGCCGAATTTGAGGAAGTCGTTCGCCTTCAGGCCGGCCGCCTTGCCGGCACCGATCACGATCAGGCGGGTGGCCTTCACGCCTTCGGGCGCAAGGATGTCGAGCGCAGCGCCGCTTTTGCCCTTGAAGGCGGCGGCGGTGGCCGCCCGCTTCACGAGTTCGGTGGCCCCGCCGAGCGCCTTGGCGGTCGCCGGGCCGAGCTTCAGGCTGTCGTCGCAGAACACGACCATGATGCCACGGGCGGCGGCAGACAATGGAACGAAGCCGACCTTGATGGCATCGGACATGAGTAACTCCTTAAAACATTGCGCTTTTTACCGATCGGCGGTCCCGGCCACGGGCCGGAGCTGAACGGCGATTCACTGAGCGTGCCGCACTATGGGCCACCGGCCCGGCAGATGCCAAGCACCCCCCGTGGCCGAGGGGCCACAACGAGGGAAATATTAACCATATATTGAGGGTGCCACGGGGCAGCCATTTTGTTGACGGATCAAAGGGATGGTACTGAGAGAGTAAGCCGGCGGATGAGATGGTTGGCCGACCTTGGGGATCCTCTTGCGGGGATTGGTTGGACAGGCGGAATTCCGGCCGGCATTGGGGACTTGGTGGGATTCGTGCGGTAGCGCATGGGGTCAATCGATAGGTATATCTTCCGCACGACGCTCGCGTCGTTTGCGCTGGTCCTGGTCAGCCTCACGGGCGTGATCTGGATTACGCAAGCGTTGCGCGGCATCGACCTGATGACGAGCCAGGGTCAGACCATCCTGACCTTCCTCGGGATCACCAGCCTCGTCGTGCCCGCGCTGGTCCTGATCATCTCGCCGATCGCGCTGATGATCGCGATCTCGCATACGCTGAACAAGCTCGCGACCGATTCCGAGATCATCGTGATGAATGCCGCCGGCTTCTCGCCATTCCGGCTGTTCTATCCGTTCTTCTACGCCACCTGCGTGGTGGCGCTGCTGGTCGCCTTCATCGCGGCCTATCTCGCTCCCGACGGCATGCGGCGGATCAAGCAGTGGGACGCCGAGATCACCGCAGACGTGCTCACCAACATCCTGCAGCCCGGCCGCTTCGCCCAGCTCGACAAGAACCTGACGATCCGGATTCGCGAACGCCAGCCCGGCGGCATCCTCGCCGGCATCTTCATCGACGACCGCCGCGATCCGAACGAGCGGGTCTCGATCGTCGCCGAGCACGGCGAAGTCGTGAAGAACGAGACCGGATCGTTCCTGGTGCTGGAGACCGGCAATCTCCAACGCTTCGAGGCCGGCAAGCGCGATCCCGCGCTGGTGGCGTTCGGCCGCTACGGCTTCGACATGTCCAAGTTCTCGGGCCAGGGCCGCGACGTCACCCTCGGCATCCGCGAGCGTTATCTCTGGGAGTTGCTCTCGCCGTCCGAGGACGATCCCGTCTACAAGCAGATTCCCGGCCAGTTCCGCTCGGCCCTGCATGACAGCCTGCTGGCGCCGATCTATCCCTTCGCCTTTGCCGTGCTGACCTTCGCGTTTCTGGGTGCGCCTCGCACCACGCGCCAGAGCCGCAATTTCTCGATCGGCTCCTCGATCCTCGCCGTGTTCGGCCTGCGCATGGCCGGCTTCGCCTGCTCGGTGATGGCGGTGAAATCGCCGGGCGCGGTGCTGGTCCAATATGCCATGGTCATTGGTGCCATCGGCGTCGGGCTGGCGATCATCATTGGCGGCCTTGTGGTCGAACCGCCGCCGCGCCTCATGGAGGCCATCAACAGGTCGAACGCGCGCATTGCGCGGCTGTTCGGACGGCCGGCCACCGCATGAGCATGCTCACCAACACACTCGGGCGCTATTTCGCCGGCCGTTTCGTGGTCGCGGCGCTCGGCGTGTTCGCCGGCATTTTCCTGCTGCTGGTGCTGGTCGATTACATCGAGATGGTGCGCAAGACCTCAGGGCTCGCATCCGCCTCCGCAGTCATGGTGGCCGAGACCTCGCTGTTCCGCGTGCCGCAGCTTTTGGAGAAGCTGACGCCGTTCTGCATGCTGATCGGCGCCATGACCTGCTATCTCGCCCTCTCCCGCCGGCTCGAGCTCGTCGTCGCGCGCGCCGCCGGCGTCTCCGCATGGCAATTCATCTCGCCGGCGCTCGGCAGCGCGCTCCTGATCGGCGTGATCGCCACCGTCGCCTACAATCCGATGTCGGCCAATCTGCGCGAGCTGTCCAAGCGCATGGAAGCCGAGCTGTTCGGCTCGGCGCCCGGCGGCGGCATTCAGGACGCCTCCGGCTTCTGGCTCAACCAGAAGACCAGCGACGGCGAGACGATCATCAATGCGGCGCGCAGCGAGCAGCAGGGTATCCGGCTCACCGGACTCACGCTGTTCCGGTTTGACACAGAGCAGCACTTCAAGGAACGGGTCGAGGCGCGCGAGGCGACGCTCGAGGCCGGCCGTTGGCTGTTCAAGGGCGTCCGCCGCTTCTCGCTGGATTCGCCGCCGGTCGATCAGGCCAGCCTGGAGATTCCGACCACGCTGACCGAGGCCCAGGTCCGCAACAGCTTTTCCACACCCGAGACTGTGTCCTTTTGGCAACTACCGAGCTACATCCGCTCATCCGAAAGCTCGGGCTTCGCGACAGCCGGATACCGACTCCAGTATCAGAAGCTTCTGGCACAGCCGTTTTTGCTTGCAGCCATGGTGATGCTCGCGGCCTCCGTGTCGTTGCGCTTCTTCCGGATGGGCGGCGTGCAGAAGATGGTTTTGAGTGGCGTGGGCGCAGGCTTTCTGCTCTACGTTCTGTCGAAAGTGACTGAAGATTTGAGCAAGGCTGAGTTGATGCATCCGATCGCTGCGGCGTGGTTGCCCGTGGTGGTGGGCGGCCTCACCGGCTTTTTGGCCTTGCTGTATCAGGAGGACGGATAGTGACGGCCGTCCACCGAGGGCCCGTGTCTCGTTTGACGCGGCGCACATTGGTGCGCGCGAACGGGTGTGGCTTGTCCATTCGCAGATTCCTGCTTGCTGTCGCCGCCGTGGCATCGCTCGGTGGCGTGATGGACGTTGCCGCCGTGACGCCGGCATCCGCCCAGAGCTTCACCTACAATCCGCTGCCGCCGCGTGCGAAGCCGCCGAAGGCCGTCAACGACAACCAGATGCTGGTTCAGGCGACCGAGGTCGATTACGACTACAACAATTCGCGCGTCTCCGCGGTCGGTAACGTCCAGCTGTTCTACAACGGCACCAGCGTCGAGGCCGACAAGGTCATCTACGACCAGAAGACCAAGCGGCTCCATGCCGAAGGCAACATCCGTATGACGGATGCCGACGGCAAGATCACCTATGCCGAGATCCTGGACCTGTCCGACGACTACCGTGACGGCTTCGTCGATTCGCTGCGCGTTGATACGGCCGACCAGACCCGCATGGCGGCGAGCCGCTCCGATCGCTCCAGCGGCAACTACACGGTGTTCGAGAACGGCGTCTACACGGCCTGCGCGCCGTGCAAGGACGATCCGAAGAAGCCGCCGCTCTGGCAGGTCAAGGGTGCGCGCATCATCCACGACCAGCAGGAGAAGATGCTGTATTTCGAGACGGCGCAGCTCGAATTCTTCGGCGTGCCGATCGCCTATATGCCCTATTTCTCGACGCCCGACCCGACCGTGAAGCGCAAGACCGGCTTCCTGATGCCGGGCTTCACGTCGAATACGCCGTTCGGCTACGGCGTCGAGGTTCCGTTCTACTGGGCGATCGCGCCCGACATGGACGCCACCTTCAACCCGCGCATCACGTCCAGGCAGGGCGTGCTGTTCCAGGCCGAATTTCGCCAGCGCCTGATGGACGGCGCCTATCAGATCCGCGTCTACGGCATCGACCAGCTCGATCGGAGCGCGCTCGCTGGCCAGCCCGGCGACAAGCAGTTCCGCGGCGCCGTCGACACCAAGGGTCAGTTCGCGCTGAACGACAAATGGGTCTGGGGTTGGGACGGTGTCCTGATGTCCGACTATTATTTCTTCTCGGACTATCGGTTGTCGCAATATCGCGATCCGCTGGGCTCGTTCCTGTATCTGCCGACGGATGCACTCTCGCAGCTTTACCTGACCGGTGTCGGCAATCGCAGCTTCTTCGACGCGCGCACGATGTACTGGCTGAGTTACTCGGGCAACCAGAACCAGGTGCCGGTCGTCTACCCCGTGATCGACTACTCGAACGTGCTGAACTATCCAGTCTTCGGCGGCGAGTTCAGCTACAAGACCAATTTCGTGAACCTGTCGCGTGACACCGCGGTGTTCGATCCGATCACGACGCTCGCCAACACCAACAGCCTGTGCACGACGGTGTCGGCCGATCCGCTCGCGCGTACGCCGTCGCAGTGCCTGCTGCGCGGCTTCCCGGGTACCTACACCCGCCTGACGGCGGAAGCGCAGTGGCGCAAGTCCTTCACCGATCCGTTCGGTGAAATCTGGACGCCGTTCGCCATTCTCCGCGCCGACGCGATCAACTCCTCGGTCTCCAACCAGCCGGGCGTGTCGAACTATTTGCCCGTCGGCGATACCCAGGCGCTCCGCCTGATGCCGACCGTGGGCCTCGAATACCGCTACCCCTTCATCAACGTTCAGCCCTGGGGTTCGACCACCATCGAGCCGATCGCGCAGATCATCATCCGGCCGAACGAGACCTATGCCGGCAAGCTCCCCAACGAGGACGCGCAGAGCATGGTGTTCGACGCCTCGAACCTGTTCAGCGTCGACAAGTTCTCCGGCTACGACCGTGTCGAGGGCGGCGGCCGCGCCAATGTCGGCGTGCAGTCCACCACGCAGTTCGACAGGGGCGGAGCCATCAAGACGCTGTTCGGCCAGTCCTACCAGCTGTTCGGCATAAACTCCTTCGCGGTCCAGGACTCCATCAATACCGGCGTGGATTCCGGCCTGCAAAGGCCGCGCTCCGACTATGTGGCGAGCGCCGCCTATTCGCCCAACAGCACCTATACGTTCAGCGTTCGCTCGCGCATGGACGAGCAGACCTGGAACGTGCAGCGCTTCGAGGCGGAAGGCCGCGCCAACTTCAACCGCTGGTCAGTCAGCATGCTGTACGGCAATTACGCGGCGCAGCCGGAACTCGGCTATCTAACCCGCCGCGAGGGCATCCTGACGTCAGGCTCGATCAAGCTCGCGGCCAATTGGGTGGTCACGGGCTCGGCGCGCTGGGACCTTGAGGCCAACAAGATCAACCAGTATGTGCTCGGTGCCGGCTACGTCGACGATTGTTTTGTGCTCGGCTTGAACTATGTAACTGCGTATAGCTATTCCGCAGGCTCGACCCCGCCCGTGCTGAACCACGCGATCATGTTCCAGATCGGCCTGCGCACGCTGGCGAACACAGCGACCACCAGCAGTTCCGGCGGCGGACTCCAGTGAACGGTTTGAAGGTGCCGGCCGCGTGTTCCCGATCGCAGGTTCACCTCGGCTGACATGCGAGCGACAAATATGACGATCCCATTGCCTGTCTTCCGCCTCTTCCTCATCCTCGCCGCCCTGCTGCTGGCCGGCGCGCCGTTGCGTGCGCAGAACATCGTCTTGATGGTCAACGGCGATCCCATCACCGACTTCGACATCGAGCAGCGCTCCAAGCTCGACCAGCTGACGACGCAGAAGACACCGGCCCGCCAGGACGTCATCAACGAGCTGATCGACGACCGGGTGAAGATGAAGGAAGGCAAGAAATATGGTGTCGACCCCGGCGTCTCCGACATCAACCAGTCCTACGAGGGCATGGCGCAGCGCATGCGCATCTCGCCGGACCAGCTCACCAAGTCGCTCGAGGTCAAGGGCGTCCGCCCCGAAACCCTGAAGAGCCGCATGAAGGCCGAGATGGTCTGGACCAGCCTCGTGCGCGGCCGCTTCAAGGAGAAGCTGCTGGTCGGCGAGAAGGACGTCGCGCAGGCCGTGCAGGCCCAGACCGGCGACAAGCTGCAGATCGAGGGCACCGAATACAAGATGCAGCCGATCGTGCTGATCGTGCCACGGGGCTCGTCGCCGGCGTTCCTGGAGACACGGCATAAGGAAGCCGAGCAGTATCGCTCGCGCGTCGGAAGCTGCGAAGAAGCCAATTCGCTGTTCCGCTCCACGCCGAACGCCACCATCCGCGACGTCGTCACCAAGACCACCGCTGAATTACCCGAGGCGCTGCGTAAGGTGCTCGACGACACGCCGATCGGCCACCTGACCGCGCCCGAGACGACCAAGGCAGGCATCGAGATGGTGGTGCTGTGCTCGCGCAAGCCGACCATGATCGACACGCCGAAGAAGCGCGAGGTCCGCGAGAAGATGTATCAGGAGAAGTACGAGAAGACCCAGAAGACCTATCTCGAGGAGCTCCGCAAGGCGGCGATGATCGAGTATCGCAACCGCTGATGGCCAAGCAGCCTGCCAAGCCCCTCGCCCTGACGCTGGGAGAGCCTGCCGGCATCGGCCCCGACATCACCATCGCAGCCTGGCTCAAGCGCCGCGAACTGGACCTGCCCGCCTTCTATCTGCTCGGCGACGAGGCGCTGATCGCCCGCCGCGCCAAGGCGCTCGGCGCTGCCGTCAGGATCGCTTCGGTGACCACCGGCGAGGCCGAGGCCGCCTTCCCCCAGGCCCTGCCCGTGGTTGCGTCCGGCGAGCCCGCGAGCGCCGCGCCCGGCAAGCCCGACGCATCGAGCGCGCCGGCCGCGCTCGCCTCGATCCGCCAGGCGGTCACGGATGTCCGCGAGGGCCGCGCCGGCGCCGTTGTCACCAATCCGATTGCCAAGAGCGTGCTCTATCGTGCCGGCTTCCGCCATCTCGGCCATACCGAATTCCTCGCAGAACTCGCCGCGGAAGACGGCCCCACGCCGCAGCCGGTGATGATGCTGTGGTCGCCGCGGCTCGCCGTAGTGCCCGTGACCATCCACGTCTCCTTGCGCGATGCACTGGCCCAGCTCACCAGCGAGCTGATCGTCTCGACCGTGCGCATCGTCGCGACCGAACTCAAATCCCGCTTCGGCATCGCGAATCCGCGCATCGCGATTTCCGGCCTCAATCCGCACGCGGGCGAGGACGGCTCGCTCGGCCACGAGGAGCAGACCGTGATCGCGCCGGCGATCAAGACGTTGCGGGGCGACGGTATCGAGGCGAAGGGACCGCTCCCCGCCGACACCATGTTCCACGAAGCCGCGCGAAACAGCTATGACTGCGCCGTCTGCATGTACCACGACCAGGCGCTGATCCCGATCAAGACTGTGGCCTTCGATGACGCGGTCAACGTCACGCTCGGACTGCCCTTCATCCGCACCTCGCCCGACCACGGCACCGCCTTCGACATCGCCGGCACCGGCAAGGCCAATCCGGCAAGCCTGATCGCTGCGTTGAGGCTTGCGAGCCGGATGGCGGCTGCGAAAACCCGATGAGCACGATCGATGACCTCCCGCCGCTTCGCGAGGTCATTCGCCAGCACGCCTTGTCGGCGCGCAAATCGCTCGGCCAGAACTTCCTCCTCGACCTCAATCTCACCGCGCGCATCGCGCGTGCGGCGGCTCCACTCGAGGATTCCACCATCATCGAGATCGGCCCCGGCCCGGGCGGGCTGACGCGCGCCCTGCTCGCGCTCGGCGCCAGACGCGTCATCGCCATCGAGCATGACGAGCGCGCGATCCCTGCCTTGCAGGATATTGCTGCGCGCTATCCCGGCCGACTCGAGATCGTCCATGGCGACGCCATGACCTTCGACCCGCGCCCGCTGCTATCAGGCGAAAGAGCAAAAATCGTCGCCAACCTGCCCTACAACATCGCGACCCACCTCCTCGTCGGCTGGCTCACCACCGAACCCTGGCCGCCCTGGTACGAAATGATGGTCCTGATGTTCCAGCGCGAGGTCGGCGAGCGCATCGTGGCGCGCGAGGACGAAGAGGCCTTCGGCCGACTCGGCGTGCTCGCCAATTGGCGCTGCGAGACCAAGATCCTGTTCGACATCGCGCCGTCCGCCTTCGTGCCGCCGCCGAAGGTTACGTCTTCCGTTGTGCGACTGATCCCGCGCGAAACGCCTCTCGCCTGCGATCGCAAGCTGCTCGAACAGGTCGCGGCCGCCGCCTTCGGCCAGCGCCGCAAGATGCTGCGGCAAAGCCTGAAGGCGCTCGGCGCCGATCCCGCGCGGCTCGCCGCAGCTGCCGGCGTCGATGCGACGCGGCGCGCGGAGACCGTTCCGATTTCCGGCTTTGTTGCCATGGCCCGTGAATTGGCCAATATACGCAGCGAAACAGAGAGATAATTTCGGAGGAAGAAATATGGCGTTGATGCGTCGGCAGTCCCTCGTCAAGTTCGATGCGCCGCTGTGCGAGACCATCGTCGAGACGCCGAAGCCGCAAGGTCGAGAGGTGCTGGTGCGGATCGAGCGTTGCGGCCTCTGCCACTCCGATCTGCACATCCAGGACGGCTACGCCGATCTCGGCGGCGGCAAGAAGCTCGACACCACGCGCGGCATGACGCTGCCCTTCACGCTCGGCCACGAGATCGCGGGCGTGGTCGACGAAGTCGGCCCCGAGGTATTCGCCGGTCTCGTCGGCAGCAAGAAGGCGGTGTTTCCGTGGATCGGTTGCGGCCAGTGTCGCGACTGCGCCAATGGCGACGAGAATCTCTGCGCCAGACAGCGCTTTCTCGGCGTCTCCATCGACGGCGGCTTCGCCACCCACGTGCTGGTGCCCGACGCGAAATATCTGCTCGACTACGATCCCCTGCCCGTCAACCAGGCCGCGACGCTGATGTGCTCCGGCGTCACCGCCTACGGCGCGCTCAAGCGCCTGGTCGACCGGCCGCGCCAGCGCAACCTCCTGCTGATCGGCCTCGGCGGTGTCGGCATGATGGGCCTTTCCTTCGCGGCGGCCATGTTCAAGCAGCCGATCACGGTCGCCGACCTCAGCGGTGCCGCGCGCGAAACCGCGCTGAAGAACGGCGCGGCGGTGGCCTACGATCCGGCCGAGCCCGACGTGGTCAAGCGCATCCTCAAGGAAACCGATGGCGGCTTCGACGAGATCGTCGACTTCGCGGGCAACGAGAAGTCCATGGCTTTCGCGGTCGCCGTCGCCGCGCGCGGCGGCAAGATCGTGGTCTCCGGCCTGATGGGGGGCCAGTTCACGTTGCCGATGGTGCAATGGGTCTACAAGCGCATGACCATCGAGGGCTTCATGGTCGGCACACTCACCGAGGCTCACGAGCTGATGGCGCTCGCCCGCGCCGGCAAGATCAAGCCGACGCCGATGCGCGAGGAGCCGATGGCCGACGTCCAAACATGGATCGACGAGCTTCGCGCCGGCAAGGTCGTCGGCCGCATCGTGCTCAAGAACTAGAAACTGACGCAGACCCGTGTTCCAAATTGGGGAACCCGCTCTCTGCAGAATACGGTCCTCGCCAGCTCTCTTTTTGGATTTCTGGCAACCATGCAGACGATCCGCCGCTTCCTCGCCGACGAGTCCGGCGCCACAGCGATCGAGTACGGCCTGATCGCCGCTGGCATTGCGCTTGCGATCATCGCCGTCGTCAACAATCTCGGCGCGACGCTGAACAAGAAGTTCACCTCGATCGGCAGCTCGCTGAAGTAGCGGGCACGCGCGCCAATTCAAAGCATTCGTCTGTCCCGCGGAACGGCAACGGCCGCGCCGCGTTGGCAGCCATGTCCATTCGCTGCACCGTCGAGAACGCATTCTTCATCGCCTGGAGTTTCCTGGAGCAGAGCGGAGAGCTCGGCTCCCCGGACGAGACGGCGAACGTCCTGCTCGACGCCATTGAGGCCCAGCTCAGGACCGGCGAGCGCCGGCAACTGATGCTCGCCAACAGGGCGATCGATGCCTATCGCGCCCACGCGGAAAAAGGCCGGCCCGCGCACGATTGCGAAGCACGCTTCGGGTGACGAACTTCGGGTGATGAACATCCCGGCCGCCCTCGGGCCCGCCGGCCCGGCGGCGTTGAGGTATAGGCCGGCGGTCCGTCGGGCAGAGCGCACGGGCTGCGGCGCTCCGCGACGAGCGCGCTACGCTGGAGCCGCGCCCCTGCTGTGTGCACTCCTGCACAGAGCTCGCAATGTTGAAGGCCGCTGGGTTCGGCTGCGCCATTGCCTCGTCCCATGCCTCGCCAAAACTTTCTGGAATTCCGCAAGCCGGAGGCCATTTTTCAACGGCTGAAAAACGCCTTGTGTGCACTTTGGAACCGTCGGCTCCGTCACGGAAACGTAGGGTTCTGGCCGGTGCCGATTCCCGGCCAGAGCAAGACATGTGACCGGTCGGCCCCAGAACGATCTTCTCCAGCAGCTCAGCCGCCCGGATTTCGAACTGCTCGCGCCGCACCTCCAGCCGGTCGAACTCGAGGCGGGCCACATCCTTTATCATGCCGGCGACGAGGTGGCGGCGGTCCATTTTCCCTGCCGCTCCACGCTCGTGTCGTTCGCCGTGCCGGTCGAGGACGATCGCGAGGTCGAAAGCCTGCTGGTCGGGCGCGAGGGCGCGGTGGGCATTGCCGCCGGCCGCAGCGCCTCGCTGGCCTATTCGCGCATCGTCGTGAAGCTGGGCGGCACCCTGCTGCGGCTGCCGCCGCGCGTGCTCGAGCAGGCCCAGCAGAGGTCGGCCACGCTTCTGCAAATCTTCTCTCGCTACGCCGACTGCCAGTTCGCGCAGCTGCTCCAGACCGCGGCCTGCAATGCCGCGCATTCGATCGAGCAGCGCGCCGCCAAGTGGATCATCTCCGCGCAGGAGCACGTCGGCGGCCCCGAGATCCCCCTCACCCATGAGCAGCTGGCCGGCATGCTCGGCGTGTCCCGCAGCTATGCCAGCCGCGTCATCCAGATGTTCAAGGCCAGGCGGATCCTCGCGACACGCCGCGGCGCCATCCTGATCCTAGATGCGCCGGCGCTCGAAGCCAGAGCCTGCTCCTGCAACGACTGGGTGAAGAAGCACTTTGACGAGGTGATGGGACGCACGGCCGCGGACGGTTAGCTTTAGGTCTCACGCATGCGGCGGCGATTGGCGCTTCAAGTGCAGATAGGTCGGACTGAAGCCTCCGAGCCGCTGCAATTCGCGCCATTTCATGACGATGAGCTCGCCGTCGTGCATGTCCATGGTCCCGCTCCGCCTGAGGTCGGCGAGCGTCCGGTTCACCGTCGCGATCGCCATACCCAAGGTCTCGCCGAGCTGCGCCAGGCTGAGCGGCAGGCGGCAGCGATTGCCGCGGACGAGCTGCGCTGCGCGGGCGCGGTAGAACAGCTCGCAGAACAGGTGTGCCATGCGCGCGTGCATCGGCCGGGCGCTGTTGTTGGTGATGGCCTCGCGAAAGATCGCGGCATCGAGCAGGGTCTCGCGCCAAACCGACAGTGCGAAGGTCGGCCGTCGCCGGAAGGCAATGAACAATTCGCGATGCGGGATGAAGGCCACCGAGGCAGGCCCGAGGGCGCAGAGGCCATGGTCCATCTGGTCGATGAACAAGCCCTGGGAGTCCGGCAGGTCGCCGGACAGATGGAACGCGAGGTATTGCCGCCGGCCGCTGTCGAGCAAATGGTAGCGCGCGATCATGCCGGAGACGACCAGCGCCGAATGCTCGGGTTCGTCGCCCTGACGGATGAAATCCTCGTTCGGCGCGAACTCGCGCTGCACAAAGGTCAGCCCGCGAATTTCGGCGACATCCTCCTGGGCGAGTGCGGTGTGCTCGCCCAAGTTCCGGATCAGCACGTCATGCGCTTTTTCCATAGGTCCCGCCAAAAATCCTGCCGGTTCGATCAAATGATACATCTGGCCCGTATCCAGCGGACTAGAACGCGGGTCGGAAGCACAGGTTGCTACCGGTCTGCGACATTACTTGGTCGCAGCCCACCGTCCCTCGATCGCTGACTGCGCTCGCCATTCGCATGAGCTCTACGACGATCCTGAAGCGCATTCGCCACCTGTTCGCATCGGAGTCGGGCGAGCACCTGGACAGTATCAGCGCTGCCTTCCAGCGAGGCACGCTGAAGGAGCCGGCGCGGCCGATGTCGGATCAGGAGCTTGCGCGCGCCATCCGCGAGTTCCAGGCGGTTCCCGTGTCCGATTGGACCATCGCGAAACTCTCACGATGCCTGCTCGAGCCGGCGATGCCGGGTGACGACTGAAACACCTCCTCCTCTCCATGCCGCACCCCAAGTTCATCGCACATCTCCAGGCGATTGAAGGCCTCTCCGACGACGAACGCCGCCAGATCGCGGCTCTGCCGTCCACGCTGCGCCAGGTCTCCGACGGCGAGACCCTGCTGCGCCAGGGTGAAGATACCTCTCGCTGCGTTTTCGTCGTCAGCGGCTTCCTCTATCAGGCGCGCATCGTCGGCGATCGCAGCCAGATCCTCGCCTTCCACGTTCCCGGCGACATGCCGTGCCTCCACACGCTGCTGGTCTCGCCGATGGATGCGGACCTCGTCGGTCTTGGCCCTTCCCTCGTCGGCTACGTCGCACACAGCCAACTCAAGCAGCTGCTCGACGGCTCCATTCACCTGACCCGCGCGTTCTGGCGCGAGACGCTGATCGATGCGGCGATCTCGCGACAATGGATCGCGCGCCTCGGCGCACAGGCGGCACTGCCGAAGGTGGCCCATCTGATCTGCGAGCTCGCCGCAAGGCTGGAGGTCGTGGGCCTCGTCAAGAACGGCCGCTTCCAGATGCCGATGACGCAGCGGCACGTCGCCGATGCCTGCGGACTGTCGATCGTCCACGTCAATCGCACCATCCAGGAGCTGAGAGGGCGCCGATTGATTGCCTGGGAGGGAAGCGAGATCGAGCTGTTGCAACCCGACGAGCTCCGCGCGCTCGCGGATTTCACGCCGGATTATCTGACCTGACAAAGACGGGCGGCGTCCCAACGAACGACATTCGAACCGGCACAGCAAAAGCGATCCCCCGCCTCACGATCGCGATGGCTTTATCCGCCATGATTTGAGCAACGGGCCGCCGGCACCCAGCACGGGATCGGTCTTCGGCTTGCGGACCTTGGCGACGCGTTTGCTGGCGTCAGGACGCTCTCGCGTGTCGGTGCACTCGTCATACGTCCCCTCCTGCGGATACGCTCCGACGACCAGGAAGTCCCGGCTGGACTCGATCAGTCGGTGTCCGGTCCCTGCGGGAAGGACCAGAACATCTCCGGCCTTCACGCTCAGGATTCGCCCCTTGATCCCGCCGCACTCGATCCTGGCCGTGCCGCGTGCCACGCCCATCACTTCGTGGATCTGCGAATGATAGTGGACAAAGTCATAAACCGTATCGCGCCAAGAGCGGCCCCAGCCGTGACGATCGAACAGCGTGTCGATGATGACCTCTGGAGCAAAACGCCGGGTCTTCAGGTTCACCGCGCCGCGATAGAGCAAGACGGGAAAATGCGGGTTATTCGGCACGATGCCATCGTCCTGGAAACGGATGGCTGTCGGCTTCCGAGCCCGCACGAGCGCCCGCAGCGTTGCCGCGTCGGGGTGATCCTCAACGAACTTCTTGGCGAGATTTTTGATCTGGTCCTTGATCGGCATGGCGTCTCCTCAGCCGCAATTAAACGACGGCCGGAAGCATAAGTTTCCCGAGGTGATCCGGTTGGACCGCCATCTCCTCGGCGTCATTTCCGGCGAAGACAAGCATTCCAGAAATCGTTCCGCGGCAGCACTCCGGAATGCTCGCTGCGCTCGCCCGGCCACCGCCTTACCCCGGGGTAGCCGACGATGGCCGCGCAGGAGCGGAACGACGCGCGTTTCGCTTACCTGCGAGCGGCTTTGCGACCTCCCGGGCGCACTCGACGAGCAGCCGCTGAGCAGGGTTTGGCGTTCTGCCCTTCATCGCAATGATCCCGATCGGCCACATCTGAATAGGCATTTCCACCGGTAAAACCTTCATCGACAGCCGCTTCGCGCTGAAGTGCAACATCGATGCCGGAAGGAAACTCAGGAATCGTTCCGACGAGAGCAACGCCGACTGCATAAGGATCGAATACACGGTTACGCTGGCACGTGGCACCTCCAGCCCGGAGGCGTGAAATGCGTTGGCAATCCAGCCGCCCGGAAAGCTTTCGCGCGGCGGCAGGCACCAACGCTCGTTGACCAGCTCGTCGAGGCGGATCTTGCGCCGCCCCACCCACGGACTGTGCAAGCCTGCGACAACGACACCGCTTTCGTGCAACAGCACTTCGACGTCGGTATCGGCAGCGGGTGTCGGGCTCGGCAGGCGCCCTATCATGAGGTCGATGTCGTGATTGCGCAGATGACGATCCTGAAGCTCCGGCGGTTCGCCCTCGATGATGTGAAGCGCGAGCCTCGGATATTGCCGGGATAGCCGGTCAATGATGGCCGGCAGTAGTCCGGCCATCACGGGCTCGGTGCTGCCAATGCGCAATTCACCCACCGCGGGATCAGCGAGCGATTGCAGCTCGTCGACGCCACTCCGCAAATCGTTGCACAAAGCAATGCTGCGCTTGAGCAAGGCCTTGCCGTAAAGCGTGGGCTCAACGCCGAGCCGGCTGCGCTCCAGAAGCGGAAGGCCGATCGTTTGCTCCAGGCTTGCGATCATCTTGGATATGACAGGCTGAGAAATGGCTAGGTGCTCGGCCGCCTTCGCCATGCTCCCGTATTCCACGACGGCGATAAACACGTTCAGTTGCCGCAGCTTGATCCGACGGCTGATCTGGGATGCATCGAGCATGCGACCCTTTCCGAAATGGAATAGAACTATCGAGAAATAGAACTTTTCTTATATAGATCCGCGGGACAAGCTGCAATTCGCGTTACCCTCCACCGCCAAGGTTTGGAGCAGCCATGTCGAACATTCATGTACCCCGTCGCACCTTCCTGTTCGGAAGCCTCGCGGGATTGTTGCTGCCCGGCCAGGTCGCCGCGCAACCTTATCCGTCCAATCTCATACGTGTTGTAGTCCCTGCCGGCGCGGGGACACCGCCCGACATCATCAGCCGCATGATCGCCGACGAGCTCGCCGCCAATGAAGGCTGGCGACTTGTGGTGGAAGATCGCCCCGGTGCGCTGCAGACCATTGCCATGAACGACGTGAGCGGTCGTCCGGCGGACGGCTATACACTGCTGACCATGAGCCTTCCGATGACGGTCACCCCGGCCCTGCTTCCGAAGGCGGAGACACGGGCGGATGTGGATTTCGATCCGGTGATCAAGATATCGAAATCCTACACCGTGCTCGTTACAACGCCTTCCTTGCCGGTCGACTCGTTAGCCGGTCTGGTGGCGTTGCTCAAGAGCAAGCCAGGGAAGCTCAACTTCTCTTCCGCGGGCTTCGGCACCCCCTCGCACCTGATCGGCGAAATGTTTGCATTGCAGGCGGGCGTGCGCGCCACCCACGTGCCCTACCAGCAGTTTTCCCAAGCAATCACCGATCTGATCAGCGGCAACGTCCAATACATGTTTGTCACCACGCTTCCGGTTATTGACCTCATTGCGACCGGCAAGTTGCGAGCGCTTGCCGTCACCGCCCCCACCAGGATTGCTGCCCTGGGAGACATTCCCACTGTGATCGAGGCAGGCTTTCCCGATCTGGTGACAGCCGATTGGATCGGCTTTGCAGCGAAGCGTGGAACGGCTGCGGAAGTAACGTCGCAGCTCAACAAGGCAATTAACAAGGTACTTCTCGAGCCGAAGATCCGTGCTTCCCTCGACAAGATAGGAGCCGTAGCCGTGGGTGGCACCGCCGCAGAATTTGGTGAGGGAATCCGGAGTGACATCGCCCACTGGGCCAAGGTCGTCAAGGATGCGGATATCAAGCTGCCTTGATGAGCCAGACCCCATCCAAAGCCCAGACGAGTGGCCGCGATGCAGCAGCATTGGCGATCACGCCGCCGCAGATTGTCGGCCCGTTCTACCCGGTCTCGGAGCACCCCGATCTGGCAACCGATCTGGCGCGTCCAAGCGGCAGCACCGCTGAGGCGCTGGGCCAGCTCATCCATCTCAGCGGACGCGTGCTCACGCGTTCGGGAGCGCCGGTGCCGCATGCACGCATTGACATCTGGCAAGCCAACGCGGCGGGGAAATATCGTCATCCGAGTGATATCAATCCGGCGCCGCTCGATCCCAATTTCAAAGGCTTCGCGCGTCTCACAACGGATGCGGCCGGGCACTACAGCTTTCGTACCGTCAAACCGGGCCGCTATCCGACAGCAGAGGGCGAGGTCAGGCCGCCGCACATTCATCTCACCGTTGAGGGGCGGTTCGATTGCCTGGTGACCCAGTTGTATTTCGCTGGCGAAGAAGAAAACGTGACCGACCGCTGGCTCAATGCGGCCCCGCATCCGGAAAGGTTAATCGTTACTCTGCAAAATTCGCCATCACGCCTTGAGAGGCATGCGTTGATCGCGCATTTCGACATTGTTCTTGCCAGCGGATGACAAGCGTTTCAGGTGGCTCCAAGCCCGATTTGGGTCGTTCGCCACCGGCGCTGACGCGTCGGGCAAAACACCCCCGTCAAGGCCTCCGCGCAAAAATATTTCGCTTTTCCGAATTTCGGATTTGTGGCATACGCCCGTCATCCTGGCCCTGCCAAAGGGGCGTTCGCGACCGTCACGACATGCGGGCCGGGTGGCGGTGGACGCGGCAGCGACGGCGCGGGCGGCGTGACGACAGGGCGGGCAACCGTGAGTCCTCGCGCGACGCGTACGACACGGCGCTGGAGAGCGGGCTTGTCGGTCATCGGGGGTGAGCACACGCAAGCCCTCGATGATTTCGGCCGGACCGTCCGCGGATGGAGAAGTCGTGTGGTCCTGACGCCCGGGGTCTGTGCGTCAAGCCTCGCGGTGATGTGGCGGCCCGACCGGGCGCGCGCATCATCGATCGGCCAGGCGACGGGGGCAATAGTGCATCGCTCCCCGGGGAGAGCACGAAGGACACCGTTAAAACCATCCGCGCAGGGAAGGCCGGGCGATCGGCCACCCTATCGGTCCACCCCGTGTGCATTCCTGTAGCGCACGGACCAACGGGTGCCGCCGGCGCCCGGCCTTCCCTGCGCCCTTTGGCCTCCAGTTGGGCGATGAACGGCAGCAAGGTTCGGGCAGAATCTGCCGCGGGAACGCGCAAGCGTGCGCCCTCCCCGGCGCGACCGGCCAACGCTGTACACACTGTCGCACCGCTTTTCGCCCGCGCCTCGAGCTGGTAGAATGGCGATATTGTTTGGGGAATTTTGATGCGCGCGAGGATTTTCAATCGCGTCCCGGGGCTGGCGATGCTGGTCGCAGCCCTGCTCGTCGTCGCAACGCACCCGGCATCGGCCGAGAAGCGCATCGCGCTCGTGGTCGGCAACTCCGCCTACAAGAACATCACGCCGCTCGACAATCCATCCAAGGACGCGAGCCTGATGGCGGACACGCTTGGCCTGCTCGGCTTTACGCTGGTCGGAGGCCGCGCCCAGCTCGATCTTGACAAGGGCGCGATGGATCTGGCGGTGCAGAGCTTTGGCCGGCAGGTGCAGGGCGCCGACGTCGCGCTGTTCTATTATGCCGGCCACGGCGTGCAGGTCTCGGGCGCCAACTATCTCGTGCCGGTCGGCGCCAATCCGACCCGCGAGGCCGACGTCGACTTCCAGATGACCGATGTCAACCTCGTGCTGCGCCAGATGCAGGGATCGGGCACGCGCCTCAACCTCGTGATCCTGGACGCCTGCCGCAACAACCCCTTCGGCTCACGCGGCCTGCGCGCCTCCGATGGCGGCCTCGCGCAGATGCGCGCGCCCGAGGGCACGCTGATCTCCTACGCAACCCAACCCGGCAACGTCGCCCAGGACGGCAGCGACGGCCACAGCCCCTACACCAAGGCCTTGGCCGCGACGGTCCGGACCGCGGGCCTCGACGTGTTCCAGACCTTCAACCAGGTCGGCCTCGCGGTGAAGCGCGCCACGTCCGGCGCGCAGCAGCCCTGGGTGTCGTCCTCGCCGCTCGACGGCACCTTCTATTTCGTCGCCCCCACGCAAACCGCGCCGCCGCAGGTCGCAGCGATGCAGCCCGATCCGCCGCCGGCGGATCGGCTGCGCGCCGATCCGGACCGCGTCCCCTTGCGCGATGCCGCCCTGCTGAGCGAACTCAGCGAGCGGCTCTACGAGCTCAATTTCGATCCTGACAGCCCTGATGGACTGACCCGCGCGATCACGAAACTCCAGCAGCGGATTTCCATGGCGCCGACGGGCGAAGCCACCGAAGGCCTGCTGTTGCGGATGCGCAAGATGGAGGACCTGAAGCCATGGGGCTCGATCGTCTACGGCCCCGACGGCAGCAAATGGGGCATCTCCTGGAACCACGCCTCGCGGCGCGCGGCGGTGGCGGATGCGCGCGGCAATTGCGCCGGCGCCAAATGTCCGATCGAGCTGTCTTTCTATGGCAACCGCTGCGGCGCGTTCGCGATCTCCGACAAATCCTGGTCGCTGGTCCAGCGCGACAGCGTGCAGCGCGCGAAAGATGCCGCGCTTGACGAATGCGGCAAGGCTGGCAAAGCTTGCCGCATTATCGGTTCCGTCTGTGCCGACGGCTCCGGCCGCTGATACGATTTTTCATTCTGGATTTTTACTCATGCGCGCCATCATCCCTGCGATTGCCCTGACCGTCTTCCTGTCCGCCGTCGGCGCTCCACCGTCCGCCGTTGCGCAGTCCGGCAGCGCCGGCGGCTCGATCGGCAATGACGAGAAATCGCTGTCCGGCTCGCGGTCGGATCGTTCCGCCGAGCCGGCGCCCTCGGCGCGCCGCAGCAAGCCCGCCGAGGAGCCGCGCAGCTCCTCGCGACGCGGTGGTGGAGGCGGTGGCGTGAGTTTCGACGGCGCCTGGATGGTCGTCAGCGTCGGCTGCGGCGGCACCACGTCCGGCGCGGTCGTGGTCTCCTCGGGCAAGGTCATAGGCCAAGGCGTCACGGGTACCGTCAGCGCGAGCGGCGCGGTCAGCACGTTCGGTCAAGGCGATGGCGTGACCTTTACCGGCTCGGGCCGCCTCGCTGCCCGCAGCGGCTCCGGTTCCTTCCGCCGCTCGGACGGCTGCGGCGGAACCTGGACTTCGACCAAGCAATAGCAGCGAAAAAGTCTGGTTTCGCGGGGGAACGAACGCCGCGCAAGCCCGATTCAGGCCACATCCTCTCCGGATTTGCGGCTCATTGCCACCCAAGTCTTTGACGACAAAGGGAAGGTAACGAGTTGCGTCATGCGTAATCGGGAGACCAGGATGGGCAACCGCACCGCAAAATTCTTATCTGCCCTCGTAGGCAGCATCATTGCCGGCGCGCCACTTGCCGCCGTGTCGCAGAATGCATCGACGCCACCGAGCACGGCAAATGCCGCGAGCGACTGCCTTGGCTCGCCAAAGGGCGCCGCGCCGCAGGGCCAGCATTGGCATTATCGCCTCGAGCGCGCGACCAAGCGGCAGTGCTGGTATCTGCGCGCCGAAGGCGGCAAGGCCACCCAAACCGCACAGACTGCGCCCGATACGCCTGCAGCGGATTCAGCCGTGCCGCAGCAGCACTCGGTCGAGGACGCGCGCGCCGAATATCTGACGCCGCAGAGCATCGCCGCCGTGAAGACGCCTGCACAGGCGGGACCGGCGCCGACGCAGCAAGCTGCGAACCCCTCCGCTGACGCCAACGCACAGCAGCCCGCCGTCGCCGGGCGCTGGCCCGACGCCTCCACGGCGTCCGCCGCGCCCACAGAGCAGCCGTCGCCTGCACCTGTCGCGGCCGCCGCGCAGCCGACCGCGAAGCCGGCGAAGTCCCCTGCTCCGATGGCTCTGGCCGCGGCAGACAGCACCGCCGACAAGCAGACCGGCTCGCTCCAGATGCTGCTGCTCGTGATCGGCGGCGCGCTGGCGCTTGCCGGCATCCTCGCCAGCGTCATCTACCGCTTCGCCGGTGGACGCATGCGCGTCCAGGCCGCCGACCAGCGCCGCGTCAACTGGGACAATTTTGAGCCGCACGATCACGACGATGGCCGTGCACCCTGGCTCAACGCTGCGCCCGCCGGCGCGCCGCACGCTCGGCAGCCCCGCCCGGTGGATTTCGATGCCCTGCGTCCGCAGTCAACCCAGCTCAAGACCGCGCAGCTCGCCGCGATCGATCGCGAGATCGATGTGATCGACGAGCTCGCCCCGCAAGCGCAAGACCAAGTCCACGTCGAGGCCGCAGAGCTCGACGAGGCCGATATCTTCAACGGAGAATTCCAGATCGAGGCCGCACCGCAGCTCGCGGCCAACGACGTGAATGACGGAGAGCCGGCCGGCCATGACGACGCGGGAGTCGAGAACGCCATCGACATCGACGTGATCACGACGATGCTGGAACGGTTGGCGAAGGACGGGCCGCGGCTGACGCAGCCTACTAGCCTTGAAGTTGACCTTGCAGACCTCGCACGAAGCCCACGAGGCCGGTCTGCCGCTCGCGCTTGAGGCGTTCGGCCTTCAGGATCGACTGCACCTCGGCGAAGGCCTCGTCAACGTCGTGGTTGATGACGATGTAGTCGTACTCGGCCCAGTGGCTCATCTCGTGGCTGGCGCGGCTCATGCGCTTGCGGATCACCTCGTCGGAATCCTGCGCGCGCGAATGCAGCCGCTTCTCGAGATCGGCAGCCGAGGGCGGCAGGATGAACACGCTGACGACGTCGGCGCGCGCCTTCTCTCGGAGCTGCTGCGTGCCCTGCCAGTCGATGTCGAACAGCACGTCCTGCCCGGCTGACAGCGCCGCCTCGACCGGCGCACGCGGCGTGCCGTAACTGTTGTCGAACACGGTCGCCCATTCCAGCAGCTGGTCGGCTTTCACCATCGCGCCGAAGGTAGCCTTGTCGACGAACGAATAATCCCTGCCGTCGACCTCGCCCGGCCGCATCGCCCGCGTGGTCGCCGACACCGACATTCGAAGGCCGGGCATACGGTCGATCAACATGCGCGACAGCGTCGTCTTGCCCGCGCCCGACGGCGAGGACAGCACGAACATCAATCCGCGCCGCTCGACACCATCAGTTCCGTGACCGCCAATCGTCATCGATCACTCCAGATTCTGGACCTGCTCGCGGAACTGCTCGACCACGTTCTTCATGGCGAGCCCCGTATTGGTCAGCTCGATGTCGTTCGACTTCGAGCAGCAGGTGTTGACTTCGCGGTGAAACTCCTGCGCCAGGAAGTCGAGCTTGCGCCCGACCGGGCCGCCCTTGCCGATCAGCTCGCGCGCCTGCGCGATGTGCGAGGCGATCCGATCGAGCTCCTCGCGGATGTCGGCCCTGGTCGCAATCAGGATCGCTTCCTGCATCAGGCGGTCGGAATCAAAACGGTCGGAGGTGTCGAGGAGGCTCGCGATCTGCTCGGCGAGCCTGGCCTTGACCGCCTCGGGCTTGCGACCGGGCGCGGCCTCCGCCTTCTTCGCCAGCTGCTCGACCTCGTCGACGCGCTGGATCAGGATCTGCCCGAGCGAGGTCCCCTCACGCTTGCGCATCTCGACGAGTTCGGCGAGCGCCTTGTCGAAGGCATCCGCGGCGGCGGCGCGCGCGGCCTTGTCCTCCTCCTCGTCGCCCTCGGGCTCGGCGACCTCAATGACCCCCTTGATGGCCAAAAGCCCGTCGACGCTCGGCGCGACCGCATCGACCTTGCCGGCGATCACGGCGGCGGCCTTGAGGACGGCGTTGAGCACGTCCTCGTTGACGCGGACGCTGGTGGCTGCATTGGCCCGCTTGACGGTCAGATTGGCGTAGACGGTGCCTCGTGAGAGCAGCTCGGCGGCGCGCTTCTTGGCATGAGCCTCCAGCTCGTCGAACCCCTGCGGCAGCCGCACCCGCAAGTCAAAGCCCTTGGCATTGACCGACTTCAATTCCCATTCGAACGTATACGGCCCACTCGCGCCGTGGCTTCGGGCAAAGCCGGTCATGGACGACAACGCCATCAGGTCAATTTCTCCAGAAGCACGGGATTCGCGCGGCCATCAAGCCACGCGAATCTTAAGACTATTTTGCAGGAAAATGTAATCCGCAAAGTCCCGCGGGGCAGGTCTACGCGCAGGCCTAGCGCTGCACCACCGGGGGCGAGGCCTGCACCGCGCCTTGTCGGGCCGGCGGCGGACCCGGGGGGCGAGCGGCCGGCGGCTTCTTCTGCTGGTTGGGGCGTGCCGGCGTCGTCGCCGTCGGCGTATCGGCGGCGCCGGGCGCGGCGGCGGCCGGCGGCTGCGCGTCCTCGGCCGGCTCGACCGTGTCGTTCTGGATCTGCTTTTCCATGGCGCGCAGCTTGGCGACGTTCTTCTGGTGCGCGTCGTAGGTCTCGGTAAAGGAATGCCCGCCGGTACCATCCGCGACGAAATAGAGGTCGCGGGTACGGGCCGGGTTGGCGGCAGCCTCGAGCGAGGCGCGGCCGGGGTTGGAGATCGGGCCCGGCGGCAGGCCCTCGATGACATAGGTGTTGTAGGGCGAAGGCTGCGTGATCTCGCTGCGCTTGATCGGACGGCCGAGCGTGCCCTTGCCCCCGACGAGGCCATAGATGATCGTGGGATCGGACTGCAGCTTGATCCTCTGCTTCAGGCGATTGACGAACACCGCGGCGACACGGCTGCGCTCGTCAGGCTTGCCGGTCTCTTTCTCGACGATCGAGGCCAGCGTCACCAGTTGCTCCGGACTCTTGACCGGAATGTCCTGATTGCGGCGCTCCCAGATCTCGGTCAGCACGCGCTTGTGCGCCTGCTGCATGCGCTGGATCACCTGATCGCGCGGGGTGCCGCGCGGGAACTTGTAGGTCTCGGGCAGCAGCGTGCCTTCGCGCGGCAGCTCACGCACGCTGCCGGTGAAGATGTCGTTGTCGGACAGGCGCGCCACGATCTGCTCGGAGGTGAGGCCCTCCGGAATCGTCACGGCATGCTGCACCACCTTGCCCTCGACGATTGTGGCAATGACGTCGCGCAAGGACGCGTTCTTCTGGAACGAGTATTCACCGGGCTTGAGGTCCGAGCTCGCCTTCAACGCAGCGACGCTGGCAATGAACGCCCACGGATTGACGTCGGTCACGCCTTCCCGGTTCAGCGTCTCGGCGATGTCGCGCTTGCCGGCGCGCTGCGGGATGTTGACGATCTTGTCTTCCTTCAGCGGTCCCGGCGCCTCGAGCACCTGCCGGCCGTAATAGTACACGCCGCCCGCACCGATCATTGCAATCAGCAGCAGGGTGATGATGGCGTTGCCGACGATCACGAACGGATTGCGCGCGCGGTCCGATCGCTTCGGCGGCGGCGGGACCTGCTCGGGCTCGAGCGCTGCCCGCGGGCTCCGGGGCGAAATGGGCGGCCTTTCACTCATCGAAGCAACCTGAATCCTGCCGGTTCAAATGCGACCCGACAATCGCTTGTCTGGCCAAGTACACGCGCCCACTTGTATGACTATCGCCGAATACGGCAAAATGGTGGATTCGTCGCAAACACAAACTATTGGACCGGACGCCGGAAGATCACCGATGCGTTGGTACCGCCAAAACCGAAAGAATTCGACAACGCGACGTTGACCTCGCGCTTCTTCGCCTTGTGCGGCACGAGATCGATCGCAGTCTCGACCGATGGATTGTCCAAGTTGATGGTCGGTGGCACGACATTATCGCGAATCGCGAGAATGGCGAAGATCGCCTCGATCGCGCCAGCCGCACCCAGAAGGTGACCGGTCGACGATTTGGTCGAGGACATCGCGACCTTGGAAGCGGCATTGCCGAGCAGACGCTCGACCGCACCGAGCTCGATCTCGTCACCGAGCGGTGTCGAGGTGCCGTGCGCATTGATGTAGTCGAGATCGGACGCGGTGAGGCCGGCGCGCTTGAGCGCTGCCGCCATGCTGCGGAAGCCACCGTCGCCGTCGGGTGACGGCGAGGTGATGTGGTAGGCATCGCCCGAGAGACCGTAGCCGATCACCTCGGCATAGATCTTCGCGCCGCGGCGCTCGGCGTGTTCGAGCTCTTCCAGGACCAGAACGCCGGCGCCCTCGCCCATCACGAAGCCGTCCCGGTCCTTGTCGTAGGGACGCGAGGCCTTCTCAGGCGTTTCGTTGAAGGCTGTCGAGAGCGCACGCGCGGCGTTGAAGCCGGCAATGCCGATGCGGCCGATCGGCGATTCCGCGCCGCCCGCAACCATGACGTCGGCATCGCCGAGCGCGATCAGGCGGGCGGCATCGCCGACCGCGTGAGCGCCGGTCGAGCAGGCCGTGACCACCGAATGGTTCGGCCCCTTCAGCCCATGCTTGATCGAGACATAACCGGAGGCGAGATTGATCAGGCGGCCCGGAATGAAGAACGGCGAGACCCGGCGCGGCCCGCGTTCCTTCAGCAGGACCGCAGTCTCGGCGATACCGTTGAGGCCGCCGATGCCGGATCCAATCATGGTGCCGGTGGCGCATTTATCCTCTTCGGTCTCGGGATGCCAGTTGGCATCGTCGAGCGCCTGGCCGGCTGCGGCCATGCCGAAGATGATGAAGTCGTCGACCTTGCGCTGGTCCTTCGGCTCCATCCAGATGTCGGGATTGAAAGTGTCGTTGGTGCCGTCGCCGCGCACGACCGTGCAGCCGATCTTGGTCTGAAGATCGGAGACATCGAAGCTCTCGATTTTGCGTGCGCCGCTTTCGCCGTCGAGGATGCGCTTCCAGGTCGGCTCGACTCCGCAGCCGAGTGGCGAAACCATGCCAAGACCCGTAACGACAACCCGCCTCATGTCCGAAAACTCCGCATCGAAAGATTCACGGCCAATAACAAGAAACCGGCTGACCGCTGTTGGGCGGTCCGTCCGGTTTCAATGTTGTCCCCGCGAAAATGAAGAGCGTTAGCTCTTCGCGTTCTTCTCGAGAAACTTGGTGGCGTCGCCGACGGTGAGAATCGTTTCCGCGGCATCGTCCGGAATCTCGCAACCGAATTCCTCTTCGAACGCCATCACCAGCTCGACGGTGTCCAGACTGTCGGCGCCGAGGTCGTCGATGAAGCTCGCAGCGTCGACAACCTTCTCGGGTTCAACACCAAGGTGTTCGACCACGATCTTCTTAACCCGCTCGCCAATCTCACTCATTGCATAACCTCGTGTTGTTCCCTGTAGACCCGACCCCCCGGGACGATACGAGCCGTCGTGGTCGTTGACTGCCTTCGCTTACGAACTTTGATCTGGCCCCATCCTAACCGATGCAGGCCCGGCGAATGACGGCCAAGGCTCCGCATCGCCAATATACAGGGTTTCAAAAACCTGCAATGGCGTTCTTTGCCCATCCGTTGAAGGTCCGGTTATCATACTTCAATTGCGTTGACTACAAGCCTCATTTCGCTCCGGAAACGGCCGTTTGCCGCATTCGGCTGCCCAAGGGGCGGTGCGGCATGAGGCGTCAGATCATGGCCATGCCGCCGTTGACGTGGATGGTTTGGCCGGTGACATAGGCCGCTTCGTTCGAACTCAGGTAGACGGCGGCCGCCGCGATGTCCTCTGGCGTCCCCAGGCGATTGGCCGGAACCTTGGTCAGAATCGTTTCGCGCTGCTTGTCGTTGAGCGCATCGGTCATCGGGGTCTTGATGAAGCCGGGAGCGATGCAGTTCGCGGTGACGCCGCGCTTGGCGTATTCGGCACCCAGCGTCTTGATCATCCCGATCAGGCCTGCCTTCGACGCAGTATAATTGCCCTGCCCCGGGTTGCCGGTGACGCCGACCACCGAAGTGATGGCGATGATGCGGCCGAAGCGCTTGCGCATCATCAATTTGGTTGCGGCGCGGGCAAGCCGGAAGGTCGAGGTCAAATTGATGTTGATGACCTCCTCCCAGTCTTCGTCACGGAGCTGCACGAAGAGATTGTCGCGCGTGATGCCGGCATTGGCGACGAGGATGTCGACCTGTCCCATCGCCGCCTCCGCACCGGGCACCAGCGCTTCGACCTCCTCGACTTTGGAGAGATTGCAGGGCAGCACATGGGTGCGCTCGCCGAGCTTGCCTGCAAGCTCATCCAGCACTTCCTTGCGCGTCCCCGATATCGCGACGGTGGCGCCCTGCGCGTGCAGCGCCTGCGCGATCGCGCCGCCGATGCCGCCGGTTGCGCCGGTGACGAGCGCCTTTTTGCCAGTCAGATCGAACATCGATAACTCCTCCAAGGCACGATCCGGAAACGCGCGCAGCGGTTTTCCGAAAGGGTCGTGCGTCAACTGTAGAACTCGCGCGCGACGACGAATTATCGCGCTTCAGGCCTGCTTGGCAGCAGCCAATGCATCTTTGGCAGCAGCAATGTCGTTGGGACCGCCGACCGCAACGCCGACGGCACCGTCTGCGATACGCTTGACCAGGCCCGTCAGCACCTTGCCGGCACCGATCTCAAAGAAACGGGTGACGCCCTGCCCCGCCATATAGGCAACCGACTCGCGCCACCGCACAGTGCCGGTGACCTGCTCGACCAGGCGCCGGCGGATCTCGTCGGGATCGGTGATCGCGCTCGCCAGCACATTCGACACCAGCGGGGCGGCCGGCGCCTTGATCGTGACCCCGGCCAGCGCCTCCGCCATTGCGTCGGCAGCCGGCTGCATCAGTTTGCAATGGAACGGTGCGGACACCGGCAGCAGCATTGCTCGCTTAGCGCCCTTGGTTTTGGCGATCTCGACGGCGCGATCGACCGCAGCCTTGTCGCCGGAGACGACCACTTGCCCGCCGCCATTGTCGTTGGCGGCTTGGCAGACCTCTCCCTGAGCGGCCTCCTCCGCCACCGCCACGGCGGCCTCGTAGTCGAGGCCGAGCAGAGCGGCCATCGCACCGACGCCGACCGGCACAGCTTTTTGCATTGCGAGACCGCGGATGCGAAGCAGCCGCGCCGTGTCGGAAATCGTCAGGCTGTCGGCCGCGGCCAGCGCCGAATATTCGCCGAGCGAGTGGCCGGCGACGAAGGCCGCATCCCGCCGCACGGAAAACCCGGCTTCGGCCTCCAGCACCCGCAGGGTGGCGATAGACACCGCCATCAGGGCCGGCTGGGCGTTTTGGGTGAGCTGGAGGGTTTCAGCCGGACCATCCCAGATGGTCGCCGTCAGCTTCTCCCCCAGCGCGGCATCGACCTCGTCGAACACGGCGCGCGCCACCGGAAAGGCATCGGCCAGGGCCTTGCCCATGCCGACCGCCTGGGAACCCTGCCCCGGAAATGTGAATGCTGCCGTCATCGGCGCTCCCTGCTTGTCGGGCGTGATCTCTGCGAGAACCGGCAGCCGATGACGCGCGGCCTTAGGCCATGGTTCCGGATCAAGCTCCAAAGGGGGCCGTAGACACTGTCCGGGGCCGGAATGTCAAGCCAAGATGGGAACTTCGATCAGCCTTCGACTGGCAGCCTTCAACCGGAGTGACGGGTTCCTAGAATCCGCCAGCCGTCTGGTTGGCATCGACCTCGGACCCCGCCTGCGCGCGGCGCGCGCTGTTGACCAATTGCCCCGGCCGGTCATCGCGGTTCGGCTTCGCGGTCGCAAGCCGCAGCACGGCGGCGTAACTCGGTTGCACCTCCATCCGGCCCGCATGCCGGCTCTCACTCAGCAAGCGGTGCACCTTCGGCAGATTGTAGCAGGGCACGTAGAACAAGAGATGATGTTCGAGGTGGTAGTTCACGTAGTACGGCGCGATGAACAAGCGCTCGAGGAAATTGGCATAGGTGGTGCGGGTATTGCGCAGGGGATCGCTGCTGTCAGGTACGACCGCGTGCTCTGCGATGTTGCGGATGCGGGTGATGACCATCATCCAGGTCAGGAGCGGCACCAGCCATAGCAGCGGATAGGCCCACCACACGCCGGCCGCCGTGAGCGCTGCGAACATCGCGCCATTGACCAGACATTGCGGGCCAAGCTTCTCCCACAAATGCGCCGCGCGCTGCCGCGATGGCCAGTCCTTCGGCCCGAGCGCGTTGAGCAATTGCGCCTTGCGCTGCTGGTAGCCGGTCTGCCCGGTGAGGTCGCGAATGAACTTGCGGCGATAGCTCAGCTTCGTGATCGGAAACGGCGCCGATAGCACGAGATCGGGATCGTCCTCCTGCTGGGTGCGCGCATGGTGCTGAAGGTGATAGCGCCGATAGCTGCGCGTCTCCGCAAACAGAGGATAGGCGCAGAACCACTGGCTTAGGGTCAGATTGGTCTTCTCGTCGGGGGACAGGCAGCCATGCGCGCCGTCATGCATGAGGATCGCGAGCCCGAGCTGGCGCGAGCCGATGATGGCAACGGCGAGCACATAAGTGATCGGATTGGGCCACCACGCGACCAAGGCGATTGCCGCGATGATGAGCGCCCAGGCGTGCGCGATCAGCGCGACGCCTTTCCAGGTCACGCGCCGGCGCACGTCGGCAAGTTGCTCGTCGGTCAGGAAATCGCGGGCACGCATGCGAAGCGCAGTCATGGCCTAATCCTCCTCATTCGAATTGCTCGATGCGTCGCGCGCGTCGACGAGGCGCAGCCGCGCAGTGTCATCAGAGGATTTCGCCTGTTCGCCCAGCACGCGCAGCATCTCGGCGCACAGCGCCTCGGGCGAACGGCCCATGGCGTAGCCCTCAAGGATGACGCCGATGGCGACGGCCCAGAACCGCCGCGAACTCTCGTCGGGCGCGCGCAGGGAGCGCCAGCCGTGCCGCGCGACCTGGCTCGCATAGGCCCGCGCACCTTCACTGTGCAGGCGCTCGATGGTGCGCTCGACCAGCGGCGCGAGATCCTGGCGCCGCCGCGTCAGCGTCAGCGCCTCGGCGAAGAAGGCCACCGAATCGCACGTCGTCACGGTCTCGGCCAGCGCGTGGGTATAATCCCGCGGCGCGCGCGCCTTCAGCGCCGCCTGCTCGGTCGCCCGCGCCAGATACAGCAGCTCGCGGCAGGCGCATTCGACGAACAGCGCCTCCTTGGTACGGAAATAATAGGTGATCTGGCTCGGGAACGCGTTCGCAGCGGCCGCGATGTCGGTGATCGCCGTACCCGACAGCCCCCGCTCCCGAAACAGCGGGCTCGCGGCATCAAGCAGCAGCGAGCGCATTTTGCGGCCGGCCGACCGCGTGGCGCGGGCGGCGTGTTTGGGATCGCCTGCCTCCTTGAGGGGCTCGTGGGCCGGCTTTTCTGCCATTGGAGTTCGCTCCGGTTGATTTATTTGTATAATATACAAACAAACAAATCAAGCCGGTATGATGGTCGGCGGCGGATCCGGCCGCCCGCATTGCGATCCCCGCGCCGAAACGGCGCCTGCAACCTTGCCAAGTCAGCCGAAATCCGTATAAGGCGCCCATCCGCAGACCCCGGCCGGGAGCTGAACGGACGGTCTCAGCAAATCATTTGTGATTTTGGTGTGGCAGGGCCAGTCGGCCCGTCGTCCCGTGTTTCCGCCTTCTGAGCTTAATCCCAGAGTCCTTTCCGAAGGCCTCTTAAGGGCTTGACGCCGGGCGATGCGCCAACATGAGGAAAGGACTTCCATGGCTCTCTATGAGCATGTTTTTCTCGCGCGCCAAGACGCGAGCACGCAGCAGGTCGAAGAGCTGACTGCGCAGATGACCGGCATCGTCGAAGGTCTCGGCGGCAAGGTCACCAAGACCGAGAATTGGGGCGTACGCTCCCTCACCTACCGCATGAACAAGAACCGCAAGGCGCATTTCGTGCTGCTCAACATCGACGCGCCGTCCGCGGCGATCGCCGAGATCGAGCGCCAGGAGGGCATCAGCGAAGACGTGATCCGCTATCTCAGCGTCCGCGTCGAGGAGCTCGAGGAAGGCCCGTCCGCGATGATGCGCAAGGCCGACCGTGACCGCGAGCGTGACGACCGTGGCGGCGGCTTCCGTGGCGATCGCGAAGGCGGTGGCTTCCGTGGCGACCGCGAGGGTGGTTTCCGTGGTGGCGATCGTGAAGGCGGCGGCTTCCGCGGTGACCGCGGTCCGCGCCGTCCGCGTGAAGACGCTGAAACCACCACCACGACGGATGGGGAGTAAGAACAATGGCTGAAGCTGGTGCACGCCGCCCGTTTTTCCGTCGCCGCAAGAGCTGCCCGTTCACGGGCGCGAATGCTCCGAAGATCGACTACAAGGACTCCAAACTGCTGATGCGTTACGTCTCCGAGCGCGGCAAGATCGTGCCGAGCCGCATCACCGCGGTTTCCGCGAAGAAGCAGCGTGAGCTTGCCCGCGCCATCAAGCGCGCGCGGTTCCTGGGCCTGTTGCCCTACGTCATTCGCTAAGACGAATTCGGCCGGCGGCGACATCGCCGCCGGCCGTACGACCTAGTTTCTCATAAGGCTTCCGGGTCGTCCGGTCGCCGATGGTTGGGGCGAGATGCCTCTAACCGCTCGAAGGGAGCGGGACAGCTGATGATGGCCTTTGGACTGATAGCCCTGATCGCCGGCGCTGCGTCGGCCCTGATGTTCGCCTCGATCATTTCGGGCGCGCTGATCTCTCTCGTCCTGTTCTATCTCGCACCGCTGCCGCTGATGGTCGCTTCGATCGGCTGGGGACCGCTTTGCGCGAGCCTGGGCGGCATCGCCGCCGCGCTTGGCCTCGGCGCCCTGTTCGGCCTGCCCTATTGCATCGCCTTCGCCCTCACCGTCGCATTGCCGGCCTGGTGGCTCGGCCATCTCGTCCTGCTCAGCCGGCCGGTCGGAGCCGCCGCGCCGGAGCCCGCCGCCGAGCCGCCCACCGAGCCTGCGCTGGAGTGGTATCCGGTCGGCCGTATCCTGCTGTGGATCGCGGGCTTCGCCACACTGACCACGATCGCCGCGCTGCTCACGATCGGCACCGACGCGGAGACCATCACCGGCACGCTGCGCCGCGGCTTGATGCGCCTCCTCCGCGCCGCCGACCCGCAGAGCTCCGGCGAGACCGACCAATTCGTCGGCGCACTGGTGCGTATCTTGCCGGCGGGTGCCACCATCGTTGCGATGATGACGCTGACCCTCAACCTCTGGCTCAGCACCAAGGTGACGGCGACGTCGGGCCGGTTGCGGCGCCCCTGGCCGGACCTGATGACCGCGGAGCTGCCGCCGATGACGCTCGTGGCGCTCTGCGTCGCGCTCGCCTTCTGCTTCACCGGCGGACTGCTTGCGATCGCGGCGCAAATCGCGACGGCTGCGCTGATGATGGGGTACGCGCTGACCGGCTTTGCCGTGCTGCATACGCTGACGCTGGCGCTGAAGAGCCGCACCTTCTGGCTCGGCTCGACCTACGCCGTCGTCGTCGTGTTCGGATGGCCCGTCATCGCGATGGTGATCCTCGGCCTCGCCGATGCCGTGTTCGGCCTCCGCGAACGCTTCCTTCGCACGCGCCAGCCACCGCCGCTGCCGACCTCTTGAGTTCAAGTCCGAAAGTTCAAGTTCGAAATTCCACCTCACTCAACACATCAAAGGAGAACGAATATGGAAGTCATTTTGCTGGAACGCGTCAACAAGCTCGGTCACATGGGCGAAGTCGTGAAGGTTCGCGACGGCTATGCCCGCAATTTCCTGCTCAAGCGCGGCAAGGCGCTGCGCGCCACCGCCGACAACCGTGCCAAGTACGACGGCATGAAGGCCGAGCTCGAGGCTCGCAACCTTGAGTCCAAGGGCGAGGCGTCCAAGGTCGCCGAGAAGATCCAGGGCAAGAACATCATCGTGATCCGTCAAGCTTCGGAAGCCGGTCAACTGTTCGGCTCGGTCAACGTGCGCGACATCGTCGTGGCGTTCGAAGCCGACGGCGTTTCGCTGTCCCGCCCGCAGGTTCAGCTCGATGCGCCGATCAAGACCATCGGCAAGCACACCATCACGGTCGCCATCCACCCCGAGGTCGAGGTCGAGATCAGTGTCACCGTGGCGCGCAGCCAGGACGAGGCCGAGCGCATCAACCGCGGCGAGGACATCTCGAGCCGGAACGAAGACCGGGATGCTGCGGCCGAAGCGATCGCAGCCGCCGGCGAGTTCTTCGACCCGGAAGCCCTGCAGGACGACGCCGAGCCGGCGCCGGCCGCGGAAGAGACCGAGAAGTAAGCCTCGCGTTCGCGCAGGCTTTCGAAGCCCGGTCGCCTCAGGCGGCCGGGTTTTTCGTTGTGGCGGCACAATCCTCGCTCAGCATCGCGATCGACGCGAGCGCCGTCGCCGTATGGTCTCGACCCCGGCGCTGACGCAGAAAACGCCGGCTGCGGCGACGGAGACCTGACGGCCCGACTTGATCACCCTCGCCCGGCAGATCCGCTTCTCGCCGACCGCGGGCGACAGCAGATTGAGCTTGTAGCCGAAGGCCGCGCGAGAGCGCGGCCTTCGCATGTCTAAAAATGTGGTCGCCTATCGCGAAATCGGCGGCGTCGGCGGACCGGACGATTCGGCTGGCGCCGGTGGAGTCGCAGCGGTCGCGGGCGGCGCCGGTTCCTGCGACTTCGCTGGCGGTTCGGCGCTCGCGGCGGGCTTGGGAGCAGCCTCTTCCGCCGCCTTGGGCGCAGCTGGCTCGGGGGGCTTCGCGGCGGACGGTGCGGCCGGCGTCACCTGCGGCACCGGATCGGGCCGCAACGCCGGAGCTTCGCTGCCGCGCGGCTCCACCTTGGCGCTTTCCGGCTTGGCCTCGGCGGGCTTGTCGGACGGCTTGCTGCCTTCGGGTTTGCTGCCTTCGGGTTTGCTGCCTTCGGATTTAGCTTCGCCGGAATCCACCTTCGCAGTCTCGGGCTTTGTCTCAGGCTTGGACTCGACCTTCGGCTCGCTCTTCTTGTCGTCTGCCGTCGGCGCCGCGGCATCGACCTTCGGCGCCTCATCACTTCCCGGCTTGCCGCGCTTGCCGAGACGCTTGGCCTTGCGCCCTTCGGGGACAGCCTGGCCCTCGGGCTTCGCACCTTCCTTCGTTCCTTCTTCGGCCGGCCGCGCGGCGCGCTTCTGACGCGCGCCCTCGGCCGCGGGAGCGGCACCCTCGCCTTCCGGCTTGGCGGACTCCTGGGAACGTTGCCGGCGGCCCTGATGTTCAGGAGACTGCGCGGGATTGGTATTGGCTTCCTTGTCCTTATCCTTGGCGCCGTCCTTCTTGTCCTTGCCGTCCTTATGGCCGTCCTTCGCCTGGAAGCGGGTGTCGGTGGCCCCGTTGGAGACGAGGTAGGAGGCAAGCACGCCGGCCATGTCGGGGCTGGTCGTGTAATGCTGGCGCAGGAAGCCCGGCAAGGAGCCCGGCGCCACTGTTTTCAAAAGGCCGCGCGGGCTCTTGTGACATGCATTACAGGTCTGCGCGAAAAGCTGGGATGGGGCCTTGCCGGCCTCGAGGTTCGTCGCCTGCGCGAAAACGGTATCGGTCGCGCCGAAGCCGATCAGAAGCAAGATCGTCGCGAGGCTGAGCGCTCGGCTCGACATTCCCATCATCTCCATTGAATTCCGAGAGGTGCAGCCGGCAGGCGGCGCCGCGGCGGGTCACCTTTTATCCGATTGAGCCGCGAATGGAAGCAGGCACCGCGCGCAAGGATGTGATTAAGCGGTTTTGGAATATCCGCTTTGAGCACAGCGCAATAGCGGGCCCGGGACACCTCCCTAGATCTAGATGCAAGCGCATAGGAACCGCTGAGATGCCCGGGCGTAGGGTGTGAAAGGCCGGGTTAGTCGCATCTCTTCGGGTTCGCTCGAGAGGATGGGTGCCGATGGACCGATTGTTGCGTCAATTCCTGTCTCAATTCATCCGCCGCGGGTCGATGACGGTGACCACGGCGAAGGGCTCGAAGTTCACCGTCGGCGACGGCTCGGGCGAACCGGTCGCAGTCCGCTTCGTCACCGCGGACGCAGAGCGGAAGATCCTCGTCAATCCCGAGCTCGGGCTTGGCGAGGCCTATATGGACGGCGAGTTCATTGTCGAGCATGGCACCATAGCTGATGCTCTCGCGATCCTGCTCGGTCAACCCGACCTGTTGCCGCACTGGGCAAAACCCTGGTGGCACCTGCGCTATCTGGTGCGGCACCTGAAGCAGTTCAATCCGCGCCCGCGATCCCGCCGCAACGTCGCACATCATTACGATCTCGATGCGAGGCTCTATTCGCTCTTCCTCGACGCCGACAAGCAATATAGCTGCGCCTATTTCGAGACGCCGGAGAGCACGCTCGACGATGCACAGCTTGCCAAGAAACGGCACGTCGCCGCAAAGCTGCTCGTCAAGAGCGGCCAGCGCGTCCTCGACATCGGTTCGGGCTGGGGCGGACTTGGGCTCTATCTCGCCGAGATCGCAGGTGCTGACGTCACCGGCATAACGTTGTCGACCGAGCAGTTGCAGATCGCCAATGCGCGCGCAGCCGAAAAGGGCCTGACCGGATCGGCCAAATTCCTGCTTCAGGACTATCGCGACATCGCCGGTCCGTTCGACCGCATCGTCTCAGTCGGCATGCTGGAGCATGTCGGCGCCCGCTTCTACAACACCTACTTCCGGCGCTGCGCCGAGCTGCTGGATAAGGACGGCGTCATGTTGCTGCACTCGATCGGCCGTTCGCAGGGCCCGGACTCCACCAATCCCTGGATCGCCAAATACATCTTTCCCGGCGGCTACATCCCCGCCCTCTCGGAGGTGCTGCCGGCGATCGAGCGGGCGGGCTTGCTGGTCTGCGACATCGAGATTTTGCGCCTTCATTACGCCGAAACCCTGAAGGCATGGCGCGAGCGCTTCATGGCGCGACGCGAAGAAGCCGTGCAGCTGTATGACGAGCGCTTCGCGCTGATGTGGGAATTTTATCTAGCAGCCAGCGAGATGACGTTCCGCAAGCAGCATATGATGAACTTCCAGATTCAACTCACCCGCCGTCAGGGCGTCGTGCCGATGACGCGCAACTACATCGCGCGTGAAGAAGCCCGACTGCGGGCCGTCGAAGCCGGCGCCACGCCGAGGCTGAAGCTGGCTGGTGAATGAGTCCTAGTGGCGCAGGGTCGAAACCGGAGCGGACGGGGAAGAGGCCGTTAAGGCCAATTGCATCCGCAGCGCTTTCAGGATTTCAGGGGCGACCGGTTCCCGACGCACTTCCGGCCGCTCAGCGTGCTCCATGGCCGCGATCAGCCCCGACAGCCAAAGTCGGCTGCCTGCTTCGCTTCGCCAATTCCGGGGCTGCCGTTCTGGCCGCATCGCTTGCCTCGTTCCCTGGTGGCAGATCAGGAGACAACCCCCCGCCCGCTAACCTGTTCCGGCTGTACCCCCGAAAGAATCCGGGGAGATGTGATCTGCTTCACATAAGTCTCGTCAGCCCTGGCTTAGACCGTCGCCATGAGCAACGAGACCAAAACCTCATTCGACGTGCAGGACGACCTCCGCACCGATTACGCCCTGATCGCTACCGGCGTCGGGGCGGCCCTGGTTGCACTGGTCTACCTCCTGCTGGTCTGAACCGAGCCAAAAGCGCCTGGCCGTGGGTCATTCCCGCGCGTCTCGATGTGTCTGCCCGGCACCCCATCAGGTTCACTTCATCCGGCGTTTTCCGGGGTGCGTAACGACCGCATCTAGGCCGCGACCTGGTTCCACGAAATCCGTCAAGCGCGGCGCGTGCTGCGGCGGTCAATCATCCACCATTTTAATGATCGGTTGATAGCGGCGAGCTTTTGCTTCCGCTTTGGGCTGAGGCGGCGCTTTATCCCGGCCCCGCATCCGCCCCAGAAAATTGCTATCGCTCGACCATGGCCCTGACTGATTCGAACGTTCTCAAACTCGCGCCCGAAGCCGGAACCCCGGCCTATCGGAGCGCGCCGCATAACATCGAGGCGGAACAGAGCCTTCTGGGCGCGATCCTGGTCAACAACGACGCGTTTTACCGCGTCTCCGATTTTCTGGAGCCGAAGCATTATTTCGAGCCGCTGCACCAGACCATCTTCGAGACCGCCAGCAGCCTGATCCGGATGGGCAAGATCGCGACGCCCGTCACCCTGAAGACCTTCCTGCCCGCCGACACCGACATCGGCGGCATGACCATCGGGCAATATCTGGCGCGCCTCGCCGCCGAAGCGACGACCATCATCAATGCGCAGGATTATGGGCGCACCATCTACGATCTGGCATTGCGACGCGACCTGATCGGCATCGGCGAGGACATGGTCAATGTCGCCTATGACGCCCCGGTCGACTTCGCGCCGCGGGCGCAGATCGAGGACGCCGAGCGCCGCCTCTACGAACTCGCCGAATCCGGCCGCTATGACGGAGGCTTCCAGAAATTCTCGCAGGCGCTGACGCTTGCGGTCGATCTGGCCGCGAAAGCGTTCCAGCGCGACGGAAAGCTGTCGGGCATCTCGACGGGCCTGCGCGACCTCGACACCAAAATGGGCGGGTTGCAGCACTCCGACCTCATCATCGTCGCCGGCCGCCCCGGCATGGGCAAGACGTCGCTAGCGACCAACATCGCCTACAACGTCGCCCGGGCCTATGTTCCAGAACTCCAGGCCGACGGCACCATGAAGGCTGCCCATGGCGGCGTCATCGGCTTCTTCTCCTGCGAAATGTCGGCCGACCAGCTCGCCACGCGTATTGTGGCCGAGCGCACCGGCATCCCTTCCTCCTCGATCCGCCGCGGCGGCATCTCGGAGGCCGATTTCGAGAAGATCCGCGAGGTCTCGATCGAGCTGCAGTCGCTGCCCTTCTATGTCGACGAGACCGGCGGTCTCTCGATTGCGCAGCTCATGGCGCGCGCCCGCCGGCTGAAGCGGCAGAAGGGCCTCGACCTCATCGTCATCGACTACATCCAGCTCTTGTCGGGTTCGGGCAAGCGCAGCGAAAACCGCGTGCAGGAAATCACCGAGATCACGACCAGTCTGAAGGCGCTCGCCAAGGAACTCAGCGTGCCCGTGATTGCGCTTTCGCAGCTCTCGCGCCAGGTCGAATCGCGCGACGACAAGCGGCCACAGCTCTCGGATTTGCGCGAATCCGGCTCGATCGAGCAGGACGCCGACGTCGTGCTGTTCGTCTATCGCGAGGAATATTACCTCGGAAACAAGGAGCCGCGCCCGGGCACACCCGAGCACGAAAAATGGCGCCTGGACATGGATCTTGCGCACGGCAAGGCCGAAGTCATCATCGGCAAGCAGCGCCACGGCCCGACCGGCACCGTCGATCTGGCCTTCGAAGCGTCGGTCACCCGGTTCGGCGACCTTGCGCCGGACAGCCAGGTGCCGGACCGCGGCGGCGGCGACTACTGAGTTCCCTGGGTTGAACCTGACCGGCCTCTTGCGTAAAACGGCGCCATGACAATGGCGTCCGACCCGAAAATGATCCCGCAATCCGGCCTTCTCTCCGCGGAGGCCAATCAGGCTGCCGCGCTCGCGACCTTCGGCGGCGTGCTCACCGTCGATCTCGATGCCATCATCGCCAATTGGCGCAAGCTCGAGAAGACGGCGGTGCCGGCCGAATGCTCGGCGGTGATCAAGGCAGACGCCTATGGCTGCGGCGCCGAGCAAGTCGCGCGTGCCCTGAACAAGGCCGGCTGCAAGACCTTCTTCGTCGCCACCATCGGGGAAGCGCGCAAGGTGCGCGCGGCGGTGCCGGAGCCTGCGATCTACGTGCTCGGCGGCTATTTCCAGAACACCGGCGAGCACTACGCCCAGATCAACTGCCGCCCCGTGATCGGCGATCTCAACGAGCTCGCCGAATGGGACGTGTTCTGCCGCCGCACCGGCTGGACCGGTGGCGCCGCCATCCACATCGACACCGGCATGAATCGGCTCGGCCTGACGCTCGCGGAAGCGCAGGCCATTATCCCCCGCATCAACGCCGGCGATCACGGCATTACGCTGGTGATGAGCCATCTGGTTTCGGCCGAGCAGCTCAACAACCCGGTGAATGCCAAGCAACTCGCGGCCTTCCGCGGCATCGCCAGCGAATTCTCCGGCGTGCCGGCGGCGCTCGCCAATTCGTCCGGCGTCTTCCTCGGCGCGCCCTTCCAGTTCGACATGGTGCGGCCGGGCGCCGCGCTTTACGGCGTCAACCCGACGCCGGAGGCTGACAATCCGATGCAGCCGGTGGTCGATCTCAAGGCCCGCATTGTGCAGATCCGCAATGTCGAGCGCGGCGAGAGCGTCGGCTATGGCGGCACCTGGACGGCACGGCGACCGACGAAACTCGCGATCATCGCGGTCGGTTATGCCGACGGCTATTTCCGCGCCGCAAGCTCCAATGACGGCACCCGCGGCGCCGAGGTCATCGTCGCCGGCAAGCGCTGTCCGGTCGCCGGCCGCGTTTCGATGGACCTGATCGCGATCGATATCACCGATCTGCCGCCGAATGCGGCGCGGCGCGGCCACATGGTCACGCTGCTCGGCGAGGGCATCACCGTCGACGAGCTCGCGCATCATTTCGGAACGATCGGCTACGAGGTGCTGACCAGCCTCGGCCGCCGCTACGCCCGCATCTACAAGGGCGGAAATGTGGTGGAGCCGCTGGCCAAGCCGGCTTCCGCGCAGGCGGTCGAGCAGCAGACGCCCGCTCCGCCATCGATCGAACAGCCCGCAAGCGCGCCGCCGCTGCCGGGCTGAGCGACTTGCCGCCTACTTCTTTTTCCTGCTGTCCAGCGCCGTCTTGCAGGTTGCGCTGAGCTTGTCGCGCTTGGCGTTGAGGCAGGCGACGATGCCGCCGCCCGGCGCAATGCCGGCGCAGAATTTGTCGTAGTCGGCCTTGCACGCGCCGCGCGGATCGGATGATTGTGCCGAGGCAACCCCGGAGAACGCAACGGCGACGGCGATGACGGCAAAGCTCAACTTGGACATTGTTTCTCCGGTAACGGAAGGCAGGAGCCGGTAGCTCTACATGAAGATCGCGACATTCAACATCAACAACATCAATCGCCGCCTGCCCAATCTGTTGGCATGGATGCGAACGGCGAAGCCAGATGTCGTCGCACTTCAGGAGTTGAAGGCAAGTGATGGCGAATTTCCGGCGACCGCGATCGAAAAGGCCGGTTACGGCGCAGTGTGGTGTGGACAGAAGACCTGGAACGGCGTCGCCATCCTGGCCCGCAATGCCGAGCCCATTCTCACCCGCGATCGCTTGCCGGGAAAACCTGCCGATCACGAAGCCCGCTACATCGAGGCCGCGGTACGCGGTGTCATCGTCACCAGCATCTACCTGCCGAACGGCAATCCGCAGCCGGGACCGAAATTCGACTACAAGCTCGACTGGTTCGCGCGGCTCAAGCGCCATGCCAGAACCTTGCTCAAGCAGGAGCTGCCCGTGGTGCTCGCCGGCGACTACAACGTTGCACCTGATGAGCTCGACATCTATCCGACGCGCTCGTGGGACAAGGATGCCTTGATCCAACCGAAGAGCCGTGCGGCCTTTGCCTCGCTGCTGGCACAAGGCTGGTGTGACGCGATCCGCGAACTGCACCCCGAGCAGCGCATCTACACCTTCTGGGATTACAAGCGAAACCGCTGGCCGCGAGATGCGGGCCTGCGGCTCGACCATGTCCTGCTCAGCCCTGCCCTCGTCTCACGCCTGGCAAAAGCCGGCGTGGACAAGAAGGTTCGCGGCGAAGAAGGCGCGAGCGACCACGCACCGGCGTGGGTCGTGCTGCGCTAGGTCAACGCCCGTAATACTCCTGCACCGTGTCCCACGCTGCTTTCTGCAGCAGCTCCACCGTCGGGCCGTCCAGTCCCATCGTGTAGGAATTGCCGACCGGCGAGCGGCCGGTCAGCGCGGCGAACGTCACGCAGGTCGCCAGATATGTGCCTGCGGGGCTCGGGTGCCGCTTGTCCGGCGCATACAGATTGAGCTCGGGCTGCAGCTTGCGCACGCGCGCGAAGGCAAAACCTGCGGGGATCACCAGCGCATCATTGGCATTGCCTGCGATTGTGTAGGCCTCGGCCAACGCTTCCGTCATCTCAGGCTTGTCGGCGTAAGCCCAGGACATGAACAAGACCGGCCGCATGCCGTTGGCGCGGACGATCTCGCTGTCCTTCTTTACGAAGGTCGTGAACGCGTCCTTCAATTGCGGATGGATGGGGCACTGGCTGCAATCCATCATCACGACGGCGTCGTACTGCCTGCCCGGCTTGTTGAAGACGACGTTGTTCTGCTCGTCGAACGAATAGGCGCCGAGGCCACCCGGCCGCAGCAGGTTGTCCATGTCATGCCAATCGAGGCCGGAACCGCCGATCGTCGCCATGGTGTTGCGATAGGCCGTCTTGTTTTCAGGGTCCGCAGCCCGCTCCATGAAGGAGAGATGCCCGGGCATGCCGTTGTTGTAATAGAAGAAGCTGTTGCCGACGAACAGCGCGGCCTTGGGGAAATCCGGTCCTGATGTCGTGACCTTGGGCCTGGTCTGCGCCTGCGCATTGAAGCCGGCTACAACGGCCAGACACATCGCGAGCATCACTCGCGCGAAAAGACGCATCATCGGCTTCCTCCCCTTTTTCTGTCGGGCCGGAAACAGATCAGCTTTTCAAGAGGGCCTCAAGAGCACGGACGAGCAGCAGACATGCGCGAGAGCGCATGCTCACCATAATTCTTGCCATCGATCATGGTCACCGGCACGGTCTCGAGATCGAACTCGTCGAACAGGCGCGCGTTGACGGCGACCCTCGGATTGTCGAAATCGGGCTTGCCGGTCGACCAGTCCGGCGACTCCGAATAGGTACCGCAGCCGCAGCTTGCGCAGAAATGGTGTTTGACCGTTCGGCTGCCCCAGAGATAGGTCGCGAGGTTCTCCGCGGGCGACAGCAGCCGAAACTGCGCCGGCGTGTAATAGGCCCACAACGCGCCGCGCTTGGCGCAGAGCGAACAGGTGCAACGGGTGACGCTCGCGGGCGCCTCCGTCACCTCGAACACCGTCTCACCGCAATGACAGCTTCCCTCGACCCGCATGACCCACTCTTTGTTTTGTCAGGAGATGGTCGTAGCCGGACCCTGCTGCCAACATGCTGTCAGCAGCGCGCAGCCGGACTTGCCCCATGTGCTGCGAGCACCGACTTGCCGCGCCAACTCAACAAAAACATGAAAAACAACCCCATGCACAGTAGCCGATGGCTGGCAAATCAATGGGTTACGCATGCTCCGAAACACTGATTTGACGCGTCGGGCAAACACTGGCGGGATGTTTTCAGAAGCGGTCGTCGACACGGTGGAGCGTGGACTTCATCGCAGCAGCGCGTCATGCGATGCGAAGGGCCTACGGGAGACAGCTCGGGCTTCGATATGAAGGGGCAGCCCGTCGACGCCCCTCTTCGGGGACGTCGACGGCATGAAATTGCGATGGCAAATTGCAATCCTTGGTGCTGCTCTAACCGGCGCAGCTCTGAGCTACGCTTATACTCATACCGCAATCGGGGTGACTGAGCCGTGCCGGAGAAGTTCTTCGGGCGAGGTGGTGGTCTGTCCTCCGCCCTACAAGCCATAAATTGTTTGTGCCTGTCACAAGCTTCCGACCGGATGACCTCGTAGGCGACTTGAATTGCCTCCTTGTCCTCCGTTGCAGGATGAGGACGGAGGACGAATTACTGCGCCTCGGCGATCTTCGCTCCAGATGACGGCATCTGCGCGTGAGTTGCCGAGGGCCGGTTCGGCGGTGATGCCGGGTCCGGTAATCGGAAAGCGGCGTCGGCTGGCGCTCCCTGGGGTGCTCGGCGGGCAACGGTCGTCGGAAGCACGATCACTTTCGCGCCGACTTTCACGCGATCATAGAGGTCAACGACGTCCTCATTGGTCAGTCGGATACAGCCGGACGAGACCCGCTTCCCGATCGTATCGGGCTTGTTGGTGCCGTGAATTCGATATTCGGTCTCGCCCAGATACATCGCCCGAGCGCCGAGCGGGTTGCCAGGACCTCCGGCCATGAACCGCGGCAGATAAGGCTGACGCGAGACCATCTCCGCAGGCGGATGCCAATCCGGCCATTCTGCCTTACGAGCCACAGTCTGCTCACCGGACCATGTGAAACCTTCGCGGCCAACACCGATGCCATAGCGCAGTGCCTGCGCGTCGTTCAGAACGAGATAGAGGAATGTGTTCTTGGTATCGATGATCACGGTGCCCGGCGTCTGGCGGCTGGCGTAGTCAACCACCTGCCGCACGAATGCTCCGGGAACGTCAGCCGCTTTGGGCGGTTCGACCAGAGGCGCCGGGGCCGTAAGCGGAGCCGAAGCCGGCGTCGGAGCTGATGCATGAACAGGCGTTGAGACGTAAACCGGAGTTGATGACGCTTGGGCTTCGTGCGCGGACGGCTTTCGTGCCGGTTGCACGTTCGCCGATCGGGACAGCAAGCCGTACCCCAACGCTGCGACGGCGACGGCGCCAACTGCAACTCTCGCGGCCATCGGGATTGCGAACGTCTGCGCCTTTCCGCGTTTGGCTCGCTTACCCATACTCTTCTTCCCCCAGGTCACTATGCCCAAGAGAGGTACCCAGTAAGATTTAAGAAACTTCGAAGCGATTTCGCTCAGACTGGAACCGTCGGCGATGGTTAACGCCGGGCTCTCGGCAAGATAAGGTTCTCTCGCCTCGCGGATCGCCCGCGCCGCTGGCCGCGGCTAAACTCTCCCGATTCGTGGAGACTGGTTTGGCTTTCTTGTTCGTCCTGATCGTCGGCCTCGTCGCAGGCACCATTTCCGGCATCGTCGGCACGGGCTCGTCGATCATGCTGATGCCGGTGCTGGTCTATGCCTATGGGCCAAAGGAGGCGGTGCCGATCATGGCATTGGCCGCCGTCATGGCCAACTTGTCACGAATCCTGGCCTGGTGGCGCGAGGTCGACTGGCGGGCCTGCACGGCTTATTCGGTGACAGGCATTCCAGCCGCCGTGCTCGGCGCGCGGACGCTGCTGGCCCTGCCCTCGCACGCCGTCGATCTCGCCATCGGCGTCTTCCTGATCGCGATGGTGCCGGTTCGGCACTGGTTGGCGCGGCACGATCTCAAGGCCAATCTCTGGCATCTGGCGATCGGCGGGGCCGTCATCGGCTATCTCACCGGCATCGTCGTCTCCACCGGCCCGCTCAGCGTGCCGCTATTCCTGTTCTACGGCTTGTCCCGCGGCGCTTTCCTCGCCACCGAAGCGGCATCTTCGCTCGGGCTCTATGTTGCGAAATCCGTGACTTTCGAACGTTTCGGCGCGCTGACTGGCGATGTGTTCGTCAAAGGCCTGGTCGCAGGATCGTCGTTGATGGCCGGCGCCTTCATCGCCAAACGCTTCGTGCTGCGCTTGAAGCCGGAGATGTTCCGCTTGGTGATGGACGCAATCATGATCGCGGCCTGCCTCTCCATGCTCTGGAACGCGGCGCAGCCGTAGCCGGGCTTCGGGGAGCGCCCGGACTCACTCTCTCGACCCGTCATTCCGTGCTATCAGCAAACCTGAAACCCCCGACTCGCTGTCCCCGGACTCGCTGTCCCCATGGCCAAGAACACACTTTCCTTCGTCTGCCAGAACTGCGGCGCGGCCTATAACCGCTGGCAGGGCAAGTGCGAGTCCTGTGGCGAGTGGAATACGCTCGCGGAGGAGGACACGACCGGCAGCGTGCCGGTGTCGATCCGCTCCAAGCGCAAGGGGCGGACCTTCGCGCTCGAGAGCCTGTCCGGAAAAACCCAGGACGCCCCGCGCCTGTCCTCCGGCATGACGGAGCTCGATCGCGTGACCGGCGGCGGCTTTGTCCGCGGCTCGGTGCTGCTGGTCGGCGGCGATCCCGGCATCGGCAAGTCGACGCTGCTGACGCAGGCCACAAGCCTGCTCGCGCGCGCCGGACACCGCGTCGTCTACATCTCCGGCGAAGAGGCGGTCGCGCAGGTGCGGTTGCGCGCCGAACGGCTCGGGCTGTCGGATGCGCCGGTGCAGCTCGCCGCCGAAACGTCGGTCGAGGACATTGTCTCGACGCTGTCTGAGGGCGCGGTGCCGCGGCTGATCGTGATCGATTCGATCCAGACCATGTGGACCGACACGGTGGAATCGGCACCCGGCACGGTGACGCAGGTGCGCGCCTCGGCGCAGGCCCTGATCCGTTTTGCCAAAAGGACCGGCGCGGCCATCATCCTGGTCGGCCATGTAACCAAGGACGGACAGATCGCCGGCCCTCGCGTGGTCGAGCACATGGTCGATGCGGTGCTGTCGTTCGAGGGCGAAGGCTCGCAGCAATTCCGCATCCTGCGCGCCGTGAAGAATCGTTTCGGGCCGACCGACGAGATCGGCGTGTTCGAGATGACCGGGCTTGGCCTGCGCGAAGTCACCAATCCTTCCGAGCTGTTTTTGTCGGAGCGCGATCTCGGCACGCCCGGCACCGCAGTCTTCGCGGGTATCGAGGGTACAAGACCCGTTCTGGTCGAATTGCAGGCACTGGTGGCGCCGACCTCGCTCGGCACCCCGCGCCGGGCCGTGGTGGGCTGGGATCCGAGCCGGCTATCGATGGTGCTGGCGGTGCTGGAAGCCCATTGCGGGGTGAAGCTGTCCGGCCACGACGTCTATCTGAACGTCGCGGGCGGCCTGCGCATCCACGAGCCCGCGGCTGATCTGGCCGCCGCGGCGGCGCTGGTGTCCTCGCTGGTTAATGCGCAGTTGCCCTCCGATGCGGTCTATTTCGGCGAGATCTCGCTGTCCGGCGTGGTGCGCCCGGTAGCGCAGACCCCGGCCCGGCTGAAAGAAGCGGCAAAACTCGGCTTCCAGCGTGCCGTTCTGCCCGAATCGGCCCGGGGCGAAGCCGGCGGCGATGCCGGCTTGTCGCTGAACGCGATCAACAGCCTGACGACATTGGTCGCCGAGATCGCCGCACGCGGCTCCCGGCGGGGCGACTCGAGCGCACCGGCAGAGAAAAATGCCACACCAGCAAGATTCCGCCGTGGAGAGGGTTAGCCGGTGGTGACGTCCCCCGCCCTCGCCGCTATACAGCCGTCACAAAAGCAGCATGGGATTGCGTGGTTGCGGCCTTGCCGGGAACGTCGTCTGGCCCTCACTTAGGGCGGCGGCCAAGCACCGATTCGCTGAGCACCTTGAAGTACGAGCGGACCAGACCAGCCGATGCCAGTAACCATCCTCGACCTGATCCTGCTCGGTGTGATGCTGATTTCGGGCCTGCTCGCCATGGTTCGCGGCTTCATGCGCGAGATCCTGTCGATCGCGGCCTGGGGCACGGCGGCGATTGTCACGCTTTATTCATTCTCGAAGCTGCTGCCGACCGCAAAGACCTATTTCAACAACGATACCGTCGCGAGCGTGGTCGTGGTTGCCGGCGTGTTCGTGGGCACTTTGGTCGTGGTCTCCGTGATCACGGTCCGGATCTCCGACATGATCCTGGATTCGCGCATCGGCGCACTGGACCGCACCCTCGGCTTTCTGTTCGGGCTGGCGCGCGGACTTTTGATCGTCGTGGTCGCCTTCCTGTTCTTCACCTGGCTCGTGCCGGACAAGCAGCGCCCGGATTGGGTCACGGGGGCCAAATCCCGCGTGGTGCTGCAGGGAACCGGGGATTGGCTGATGGCCCTCTTGCCTGACGACCCCGAGAACACCATCTTGAAGAGATTCAAGAAAAACAAACCAGATGAAGAGCAAACTGATTCCGAGCAGCAGCCTTCGGGCAGTGGCGACGGATACAGCAAACCGGCTCGTGACAGCCTTAAAAAGCTGATCGAGAAACCCGCGGCGCGTTGATTAAGCCCTAACGAGAGGCTCGGACGAGATGCGAAATCCTGACCAGGACGCCCTACTTGATCTCGGCCCGGCCGCGCTGGAACTTCAAGACGATCTGGAGGGGGATACGCTGCGCGAGGAATGCGGCGTCTTCGGCATCTACGGCCACCCCGATGCCGCCGCCATCACGGCGCTCGGCCTGCATGCCCTTCAGCACCGCGGCCAGGAAGCCGCCGGCATCGTCTCCTATGACGGCGGCCGCTTTCATTCCGAACGCCGCCTCGGCCTCGTCGGCGACACCTTCTCCCGCCGCGAGGTGATCGATCGCCTGCCCGGCACAATGGCAGTCGGCCATGTCCGCTATTCCACCACCGGCGCGACGATCCTGCGCAACGTGCAACCGCTGTTCGCCGAACTGAATGCCGGCGGCCTTGCGGTCGCCCACAACGGCAATCTCACCAACGGCCTGACGCTGCGCCGCGAGCTCGTGAGGAACGGCGCGATGATGCAGTCGACCACCGACACCGAGGTGATCCTGCACCTGGTCGCGCGCTCCAGGCGCAGCCGCTTCATCGAACGCTATATCGACGCGCTGCGCGAGATCGAGGGCGCCTATGCGCTGGTGTCGCTGACCAACAAGAAGCTGGTCGGCGCGCGCGATCCGCGCGGCATCCGTCCGCTGGTGCTCGGCGAACTCGATGGTTGTCCGATCCTGACCTCCGAGACCTGCGCACTCGACATCATCGGCGCACGCTTCGTCCGCGACATCGAGCCCGGCGAGGTCATCGTGTTCGACGAGAACGGGCAGGACATCCACAAGCCGTTCCCGCCGATCGCGCCGCGTCCCTGCATCTTCGAGTACATCTACTTCTCCCGTCCGGATTCCATCGTCCACGGCCGCTCGGTCTACGAGGTGCGCAAGGCCTTTGGTGCCCAGCTTGCGCGCGAGAGCCACGTGCCGGTCGACGTCGTGGTGCCGGTGCCGGATTCCGGCGTGCCCGCGGCGGTTGGCTACAGCCAGCATTCCGGCATCCCGTTCGAACTCGGCATCATCCGCAACCACTATGTCGGCCGCACCTTCATCCAGCCGACGCAGGCGATCCGCGAATCCGGTGTGCGCATGAAGCATTCGGCCAACCGCGCCGCGATCGAAGGCAAGCGCATCATCCTGATCGACGATTCGCTGGTACGCGGCACCACCTCGAAGAAGATCGTCCGCATGATGCGCGATGCCGGCGCCAAGGAAGTGCATTTCCGCCTCGCCTCGCCGCCGATCCTCTATCCCGACTATTACGGTATCGATCTGCCGGACCGTGGTGGTCTTCTTGCGGCGACACATTCGCTGGAAGAGATGCGCGAGATCATCGGCGCCGACTCGCTCGCCTTCCTGTCGATCGACGGCATGTACCGCGCCATGGGCGAGCCCGGCCGTGACCCCGCCAATCCGAAATTCTCGGATCATTGCTTCACCGGGGCTTATCCGACCCACCTCACCGACCAGACCCAGACCGAGCAGCAGCCGCGGCAATTGTCGTTGCTGGCGGAGGCGAGCTAGGCTCGTCGTCGTGGCGAAAGCCAGGACCCATTACCACAGGCCTTTCTGGTTCGAAGAAGGTGTGACAATCATCTTCCCTAGCCATAAACGTCACGGCGTATGGGTCCTGGCTTTCGCCAGGACGACGCTGGATAGAACCTTTCAATGACAAATCCCCTCGCCAACCGCATCGCTCTCGTCACCGGCGCCTCGCGCGGCATCGGCTTCGCCACGGCAAAAGCGCTGGCCAGGGCCGGCGCGCATATCGTTGCGGTCGCGCGCACGCAGGGCGGGCTGGAAGAGCTCGACGACGAGATCCGCAAGGACGGCGGCAGCGCCACGCTGGTGCCGCTCAACCTCACCGATTCCGACGGCATCGCGCGGCTCGGCGCCGGCCTGCACGAACGCTACGGCAAGCTCGACATCCTGGTCGGCAATGCCGGCGTGCTCGGCCCCTCCTCGCCGATCGGCCATATCGAGCTGAAGGCCTTCACCGACGTGATGGCGGTCAATGTCTCCGCGAATTTCCAGTTGATCCGCTGCATGGAGCCGCTGCTCAAGCAGTCGGACGCCGGCCGCGCGGTGTTCGTCACTTCCGGCGCGGCCAACAAGGCGACCGCCTATGTCAGCCCCTACGCCGCCTCCAAGGCGGCGCTGGAAACGCTGGCGCGCGCCTGGGCGCAGGAGACCGCGAACACCAAGCTGCGCGTCAATCTGTTCAATCCGGGCCCCGTCCGCACCCGGATGCGCGCGACGCTGATGCCGGGCGAGGATCCGGCGACGCTCGATACAGCCGAGCAGGTCGCCGAATTCATCGTGCCGATGTGCGCGCCGGATTGGACCGAGACCGGCAAGTTCTACGACTACAAGACCCGGACCTTGATGAGCTTCCGCTCCCCGGCCTGATTGACTTGACCGCCTCCCCGCGATTGACTGCCCGCGCTCAAGCGGCAGCAAGCTGCAGGCCAATAAAGGGAGGTTGCCATGGCGCCATGGCGGAATCGCGCAGGCTCTACGCATGCGCTCGCAAATGTCTCTCGCGTCCTCTCCGTCCTGATCGCGGCCGTCGCGTTCGCGCTTCCGGGCGCGGCAACCGCCGGCGACGTCCCGACCTTCGCGGTCGATGCTTCCTGGCCAAAGCCGTTGCCGAACAACTGGATCCTCGGCCAGGTCGGCGGCATCACCGTCGACTGGCAGGGCCACATCTGGGTGATCCATCGCCCACGCTCGCTCACCGACGACGAGAAAGGCGCGAGCCTCACCCCGCCCCGCTCGAAATGCTGCGTGTCGGCGCCGCCCGTGCTCGAATTCGACACGGATGGCAATCTGCTGCGATCGTGGGGCGGCGCGGGCGAAGGCTATGAATGGGTCGGCCGCGAGCACGGCATCGAGGTCGACGAGCGCGGCTTCGTCTGGGTCGGCGGCAATGCCGACAATGACAACGCCATCCTGAAATTCACGCTCGACGGCAAGTTCGTCGCCCAGATCGGCAAGATCGCGCCGAGCCTCGGCAGCAGCGACACGACCCAGCTCGGCAAGCCCGCCGAGACCGCGATCGACAAGGCCGCCAACGAAATCTACGTTGCCGATGGCTACGGCAATCGCCGCGTCATCGTGTTCGATGCGACCACGCTCGCCTACAAGCGGCACTGGGGCGCCTACGGCAACAAGCCTGACGATACCAAGCAGGCTCCTTACGATCCCAAAGCGCCGGTTGCGCAGCAATTCGGTAATCCCGTCCACTGCGTGAAGCTCGCCAATGACGGGCTTGTCTACGTCTGCGATCGCATCAACAACCGCATCCAGGTGTTCAAGACGGACGGCACCTTCGTGAAGGAGTTCTTCTTCGAGAAGAACACGCTCGGCAACGGCGCGGTGTGGGACATCGCGATCTGGCCCGATCCGAAGCAGACCTGGCTGCTCAGCGCCGACGGTGAGAACAACGAGATCAGGGTGATCAGGCGCGAGGACGGCAGCGTGGTCGGCAGCTTCGGGCACAACGGCCGCAATGCCGGACAATTCCACTGGGTGCATGCCATGGCGATCGACGCCAAGGGTAACGTCTATACCGCCGAGGTCGACACCGGAAAGCGGATCCAGAAATTCAAGCTGACATCGGACGCGCTGAAATAGCGTCTCGACGCATTTTGCCCAAAAGTTAACCGAGGGAGGACGCTGCGACGCAGCGTCATCCGGCTTTAGGCGCATTGCCGCCGGCCGTGGGACACGGTAGAGCCATCAGCCGGAACAAGGCTCCGTTTAAGAGAGCCGTCCGCATGTTTGACAATGGAGGAAACCTTTTATGACGACGACGTTCGCGCGCCGCTCCGCGGCCCTTCTGGCCTGTGCCGCCTTCGGTTTTGCCACATCCGCCTTCGCTCAAGACAAGACCGTCAAGATCGGCGTGCTCAACGACATGTCGAGCCTCTATGCCGACATCGGCGGCCCGAACTCCGTGGTCGCAATCAAGATGGCCGTTGAGGATTCCGGCCTGCTCAAGAAGGGCTGGAAGATCGACGTCATCAGCGGCGACCATCAGAACAAGCCGGACGTCGGCGTCAACATTGCCCGGCAATGGATCGACAACGACAAGGTCGATGCGATCGCCGACACGCCGAATTCCGGTGTCGCCCTGGCGGTCAGCAACCTGGTCAAGGAAAAGAACTCGGTGCTGCTCAATTCCGGCGCGGCCTCCGCCGACCTGACCGGCAAGGCCTGCACGCCGAACACGGTCTCCTATACCTACGACACCTACATGTTGGCCAACGGCACCGGCAAGGCGCTGACCAAGGCCGGCGGCGACAGCTGGTTTTTCCTGACCGCAGATTATGCCTTCGGCCATGCGCTCGAACGCGACACCACCGCGGTCGTGACTGCGAACGGCGGCAAGGTGCTCGGCAGCGTCAAGCATCCGATCAATACCGCGGACTTCTCGTCCTTCCTGCTGCAGGCGCAATCGTCCAAGGCCAAGGTGGTGGGCCTTGCCAATGCCGGCGGCGACACCACGAACTCGATCAAGCAGGCCGCCGAGTTCGGCATTGTGCAGGGCGGGCAGAAGCTCGCGGCGCTGCTGCTGTTCATCAACGACGTGCATTCGCTGGGTCTGAAGACCGCCCAGGGCCTGACCTTCACGGAATCCTTCTACTGGGACATGAACGAGCAGACCCGCGCCTGGTCGAAGCGATTCTCGGCGCTGGCCAACAAGAATGCGATGCCCTCCATGACGCAGGCCGGCAATTACGCGATGGTGCTGCATTATCTCAAGGCGATGGACGCGCTCGGCAGCAATCCGCATGACGGCGCCAAGGTCGTCGCCAAGATGAAGGAGCTTCCGACCGACGATCCGCTGTTCGGCAAGGGTCCGCTGCGCGAGGATGGGCGTCGTCTCATCCCGGCCTATCTGTTCGAGGTGAAGAAGCCCGACGAATCGAAGGGACCGTGGGATTACTACAAGCAGATCGCCACGATCGCGGCGGAAGACGCGGCCAAGCCGCTCAAGGACAGCGAGTGCCCGCTGGTGAAGAAGTAAGGGCGTAGCAATTGCGCAACTGCCTCCACGACGTCATGCCCGGGCTTGTCCCGGACATCTACGTTCTGGACCGGACGAAGAACGTGGATGGCCGGGACAAGCCCGGCCATGACGGCCCTCTTCAAGGCCCCTTGGCGACAGCCAGCGCCCGCACCGCGATCGCCGCGCACGCCACCATCAGCACCGCCGCGAGCAGGAACGGCGCGCCGGGCAGCTGCCACGGCGCGCTGGCGCCGATGAAATATGAAAACGTCAGCGTGAACAGGAACGGGCCGACGAGCTGCGACACGCTCTGCACGCTCGCGGTCGCGCCCTGCAACTGGCCCTGCTGATCCGGCGCGACCAGCCGCGTCATCAGCGATTGCATGGCGGCGCCCGAAATGCCCCACAGCGACATCACGGGAATGCCGATCCAGAACAGCGGCCCGGTCGGCGCCGCGCCGAAGATCACGAAGCCAATCGCGCCACAGCACAGGCCGAGCAACAAGGCGTTCCGCTCGCCGAGCACACGCACGATCGGGCCGATCGCGAGCCCCTGCACCACCATCGCGCAGATGCCGACCATCGCCAGCGTCAGCCCCACGGTTTTCGAATCCCAGCCGTAGCGATAAGTGGCGTAGAGCACGAAGGTCGAGGGCAACACGACATGCGCGACCTGCGCGATGAAATTGACGACGGACAGCGCGGCGAGCACCGCGTTGGAACGCAGCAGGCGGAGCGCTCCGAGCGGATTGGCGCTCCTCCAGCGGAACGGCGCGCGCTTGTCCGGCGCCAACGATTCCGGCAGGACGAAGAGCCCATAGAGCGCATTGGCGAAGCTCAAGGCCGCCGAGGCCCAGAACGGCAGGCGCGGATCGATATCGCCGAGCAGGCCGCCCAGCGCCGGGCCCAGCACGAAGCCGGCGCCGAATGCAGCGCCAATCCTGCCGAACACCGCTGCGCGCCGCTCCGGCGGCGTGATGTCGGCGATATAGGCAAAGGCGGTCGAGATGCTGGCCGAGGTGATGCCCGAGATGACGCGGCCGACGAACAGCCAGACCAGCGACGGCGCCAGCGCCATCAGCACATAGTCTGCCGCGAGCCCGAAATTCGACAGCAGCACCACCGGCCGCCGCCCGAAGCGGTCCGACAGCGCGCCGAGCACCGGCGAGAATACGAACTGCATCAGCGCCCAGGCGGTGCCGAACAGGCCGAAGATGCGGGCCGCATGGGCCGTGTCGTTGTCGACGAAGCTCTCGATCAGTTTTGGCAGGATCGGCATGATCACGCCGAGCGCGAGCATGTCGAGCAGGATGGTGACGAAGATGAAGGCGACCGCACCGCGCCGGACTGGCGCTGCGCCCTGCGCCATCGCCTCGCCGGCGTCGTTGCTCACGACGGCCGCTTGCGCTTGTGGGCGAACGGATTGGCCTTCTCGCGCAAGGTGATGCGCACCGGCGTGCCCGGCAGCTCGAAGGCCTCACGCAGCGAATTGGTGAGATATCGCAGATACGACTGCGGTACCGCGTCCGCACGCGAGCAGAACAACACGAAGCTTGGCGGGCGGGCCTTGGTCTGCGTGATGTAGTTCAGCTTGAGTCGTCGTCCGGACACGGCCGGCGGCGGATTGGCTTGGACCGCCTCCTCGAACCAGCGGTTCAGCGCCGCGGTCGACACACGCCTGTTCCAAAGCGCATAGGCATCCTGGATCGCCTGCATCAATCGATCGATGCCCTCGCCCATCAAGCCGGAGACGGCGACGATCGGCACGCCCTTGATCTGCGGCAGCAAGTGATCGGCATCGCGGCGCAGGTTCGAGATCGCGCCGCCGCCCTTGCTTTCCATCAGGTCCCATTTGTTGACGGCGAGCACGACGGCCCGACCCTCGCGCTCGATCAGGTCGGCAATGCGAAGATCCTGCTCCTCGAAGCGGTTCTGCGCATCCATCATCATCACGACGACTTCGGCAAAGCGCACCGCGCGCAGTGCGTCGGCGACCGAGAGCTTCTCGAGCTTCTCCTCGATCCGCGAGCGCCGGCGCAGACCTGCGGTGTCGAACACCCGAAACTCGCGCCCCTTCCAGTTGATCTCGACCGCGATGGAATCGCGCGTGGTACCCGCCTCCGGGCTCGTCAGCAGGCGCTCCTCGCCGAGCAGATGATTGATCATCGTCGACTTGCCGGCGTTGGGCCGGCCGACGATCGCGACCCGGATCGGACGCGTGGCCGCCTCTTCCTCCGTCAGCGGCTCGTCGTCCTCGACCTCATCCTCCTCGACGGGCTCCGGCATCAGCTCTCTCAAGGCGTCATAGAGCTCACCCAGGCCCTCGCCATGCTCGGCCGAGATCTGGATGGGATCGCCGAGGCCGAGCGCGAAAGCCTCCATCGCGCCGGCATCGCCGTGCTTGCCTTCGCTCTTGTTCGCGACGAGCATCACCGGCTTGTTGGCCTTGCGGGCGAAATCGGCGAAGGCGCGATCGTTGGGCGTGAGGCCCATGCGGGCATCAATCACGAAGAACAGCGCGTCGGCCTGTGCGATCGCGGCCTCCGTCTGCTCCTGCATGCGGGCGGTCAGCGAGCCCTTGGCACCCTCATCGAGGCCGGCGGTGTCGATGATCGTGAAGTCGAGATCGCCGAGCCTGGCCTCGCCCTCGCGGCGGTCGCGGGTGACGCCGGGGAGGTCATCGACAAGCGCGAGCTTCTGCCCGACCAGACGGTTGAACAGCGTCGACTTGCCGACATTGGGTCGGCCGATAATGGCAATCTTAAAGGACATGGGTCATTCGTGCGCTGCCGGAGCCGCGCCTGTCAATGAAATGAAAAAATCAGCGCGAGAAGCTGCCGCTCGGCATGGGCGCCGGGAAGGCGCCCTGCGTTTGCTGCTGGGTGGTCTGGGTCGGTTGCGCCTGCTGGACGGATTGATCGGGCGGCGGCGCGGTGGTGCGCTTGCGCACGATCTTCTGCCTGGGCGGCGGCGTGGCCGCGGGCGGCGCGGCCTCGGGCTGGGCCTCGCCGTCGACTTCGCCGGCGGGCGCCTCAGCCGGCGCGACGGCTGCGGTGGCCGGCTGCCTGGTCTTTTTCGCCTTGGCACCCTTCGCCGGCTTCGGCTCGGGCGCAGGCTCGGTGGGCAGAGCCGCAACGGCGGGTCCGTTCGGATCGGGCTGTTGCTGGGCGCCCTTGTACATATCCTTCGGAACGCCTTGCTCGAGGCCGGGCACGCCTTCCGGGAACACCGGCTTGCGGTCGCCCGGCAGCTTCTTCTTGGTGTCGAGGAAGTCGAGCATGTCGCTCGGATCGAAGCTGGAGCAACCGCCCAGCACGCCCGTGAAGGCGATCAGGACGGCGGTTGCGATCAAGCGTGGCGTGCGGCGCATGTCGGTATCTCGTCTCAGCTCTCGGCTCAGCTCTTCGCTACGGGCGGCAGCAGGGCCTGCAGCGCCTCGGCGCGTGAGCGCAGGCCGGGCGGCGTTTCGCCGTCCTCGGCAATCGCGTCGAGCCATTTGCGGGCCGCAGTCACATCGTTGTTGCGCCAGGCCGACAGCGCCAGCATCTCGCGGGCGGTGTGACGGAAGGTCGATTTGGGTGCGGTCGAGGCTTCCAGCCGCTGCTGCATGTCCGCATAGCCGGCGCTGTCGAGCAGGAGACCGGCGGCGCGGATCTTTGCCAGATCCTGCCACTCGCCGCCTACACTGCGGTCGGCGGCGATGTCGTCATACAGCTTGGCGCCTGCCTTGGGATCGCGGGCCGCCGCCTCGGCCGCAGCACGCAGCCGCGCCAGGGTGCGATAGCCCGATGGAGCCTTGGCAGCGAGCTCGGTGAAGGCCGCCTCGGCCTCCGCATGCTTGTCCTGCTCGGACAGCTCAGCGGCCTTCTCGAAGGCAGCACCGGCCTCGGCAGCCTTCTTGGCTTCAAGATATTGGTAACCGCGCCAGCCACCCACGGCGGCGACGATCAGCACCATCAGTGCGATAAAGACGATCGAATATTTATCCCACAGCTTCTTGAGCTGTTCGCGACGTACTTCCTCGTCGACTTCGTCAAATAATTCAGACACTTATGCTAATCCCATGCCCGTCCGGGTGCGCGCGCCAAAGCGTTCGCGTCAGGAATCCCGTCCCCACGTGGCGGCGGGGTACCCTAACGATATGGCGGTGGCAAGGCAAAGCGAGCCCGATCAAGGTGTTAACCACCCGGGACAGCCCGAGAGACCGCCTCCCCGGGTCAATTTCCCAACAGCTCCCGCAGCTGTCGCTTCAGCACCTTGCCATTGGCATTGCGCGGCAGCGGCTCCGCGGTGATCACCATGGTCTCCGGGACCTTGTAGTCGGACAGCCGTTCCGCGCACCAGGCGCGCAAGGCCTCGCTGTCCACCGGCGCACGCGCCACCACCACGGCGTGGACGCGTTCGCCCAGCACCGGACAGGCCTTGGCGACGATCGCGCTCTCGACCACGGCGGGATGGCCGGCCAGCACCGATTCGACCTCGGCCGAATAGATCTTGAGGCCACCCCGATTGATCATGTCCTTCTGCCGGTCGAACACCCGGACAAATCCCTCCGCATCGACCGAGCCGAGATCGCCGGAATGCCAGAACCCGCTGGTGAAGCTTTCGGCCGTGGCTTTCGGATTGTTCCAATAGCCCTTGATGACGGAGGCACTCTGGATCCAGAGCTCGCCGATTTCCCCAGGCGGCAGCTCACGCCCGTCCGCGTCCATCGCCAGGATGCGTGCACCCGGACACGGCAGTCCGACGCTGTCGATATGGCTTTCCGTCAACTCGCCCGGCATGATCGTGGACGGCGACGTGGTCTCGGTCGCACCGTAGCAATTCGCCAGCGCGAGGCCGGGAATGATCGCCTTGAGCTTCTCGATGGTGGCAACCGGCATCGGTGCGCCGCCAAAGCCGCCGATGCGCCAGCTCGACAGATCGTAGCTCTCGATATCGGGCTGGAGCAGGCACAGATTGTACATCGCCGGCACCATCACCGTGTAGGTGACGCGCTCGCGCGCGGCGAGCTTGAGATATTCGCCGGCTTTGAACTCCGGCATGATGATCAACGCGCCACCGCAGCAGATCATCGTCGTGATGTTGGCGACCACGCCGGTGACATGGCCGAGCGGCACTGCCGCGATCGAACGGTCGGCCGCCGTCAATTGCAGGCAGGACATGAAGATCATCGAGGAATGGACGATGTTGCAATGGGCCAGCATCGCGCCCTTCGGCTTGCCTGTCGTGCCCGAGGTGTAGAGGATCATCGCGGTGTCCTCCTCGCTCGTCTCGACCGGCGCCGCGGCCGGGGCGTTGTCGACGAGCACCGCGAAATCCGACAGAGCCGGATCGTGGTCGATGGCGATGCGGTCGATCACATCGGGCACGTCCAGTGCGTCCGGCAGCCGCTCCGCAAGTGCCGCCTCGTGGATCAGGATCTTGGCGCCGCAGTCGGCGAGCACATAGGCGATTTCCGGCTTCTGCTGCCGCGTGCTGAGCAGCACCGTGACAAGCCCCTCATGCGCGGCAGCAAACAGCAGCAGCGGGAATTCGACGCGGTTGCCGAGCAGGATCGCGACACGATCGCCGCGCTGCAATCCGAGCTTGCGAAATCCCGCCGCGATCCGCGCAGCCTGCTCGACGGCCTGCCGCCAGCTCAGCCGGACACCGCCTGAGATCAGCGCTTCGCCGTCGGGATTGCGGGCGCAGGCGTCCGCAATCATCGCCCACAGGCTCGACGGCCGATCGCAAAATGCCGGTACCACCCGATCGCCGAAGCGCGCCTCGAACCGCATTGGCGGGATCTGAGAATGCGGCCAGTCCATCGGATTGCCCTTGGCTTGTTACTTTCGTTATCTTCCGCGCACGGGCATGCGGTCCTGTCTTGTGCTGATCGGCTAGCCGCCCATCACGGGAACGCCGATGACGACGGGATGGAACGCAAAAGCCAGCGCCAGATAAGCGACGATTCCAACCACGACCGCGATCAGATCGTTGGTGACGCCGCCGACCGGAATCGGCGGACCGCCGCCATCGGTGCGACGCTTCAGCGTGATGCGGTCATACACCGCCCAGCCCAGAAAGGACCCGAACAGGATGATGGAGCCGAGATCGCCATTGGCCAGAAGATGCGCCGCCGCCCACAGCTTGATGCCGGCCAGCATCGGATGCTTCAGTGTCGCGTAAATGCGGCCGCGCAGATAGGACGCAACCACCAGGATGACCGCGGGCAGCATCAGTGCGAGCGTGATGTGCTTCAGCGCCTTCGGCGGATACCAGACGTCGATCCAGCCGGTCGCGCGATAATGCGCGAAGCCCCAGATGATCAGTGCGAGCCCCGCAAGCGAGGCAAGCGAATAGAGGATCTTGTAGGTCCCCTCGCCCACTCTCGCGATGGCCTGCGCGCGTGCATCGCGTTTCGTCGTGAACACATGCGCCGCAAAAAACAGCGCAAGCCCCAGGATCATAACCAGCAGACCCACGAGATTCTCCCCTCAACCAGCGCCCCAGCCCATGGCGTATCATCGATTGGCCGCGGGTCGCAACTGATGCGCTACTTGCCGATCTCGCGATTGTCGACATACCGGATCGCGATCGGCCGCCCGGCGATGGCACCGCCAAGGCCGCCGGTGAATTTCAGCGGCAGGCAGGCGTTCAACGATGAATTGATCGCATTGAGGTAGGAGGTTCTCGTCTCGGCGGGGACGCCTGCGGTCGCATAGGTCAGGCGCGGCGGGCCGATCAGGCCGCCCGATTTGTTGAAGCTGAAACGCACGGCGATCTGCATGCCCGCGCGCGCATTGTCCGATGGCGGTGACCAGCAGGTGCGCAGCTCGGCGAAGAGATCGCCGATCGTATCGAGATCGTGATCGGGCTTCTGATATTTGGCGCGATCGGCGTCCGCTGGCACGCTTTGGATCGTGAGCTGGAGGTTCTGCCCATAGGGATAGTCGATCTCGGGAATACAGGGACCAGGCTCAAGCGGGCTGCAATAGGACGGCGTGCAGGGCCGGCCGTCGAGCACACTGCATGGCTCGTGCGAAAACGGAATTGGGTTGATCTGTCGCGGCCGCGCGTCGGCGGCAACGATCGAGATCGCCAGCAGGAGAAAAACAAGGATGCCGCGCCACATCATGCGATCTCACAATACCGCAAGAGTAAAACGTGGCATTACCTCCGACAACGTCAAGATCGCCGGCGTTCACGTGCTCGCGTTCAACCTCGGTGTCGTCGCCCGGCTTGACCGGGCGACCCAGTACTCCGGGACGTCTGTGATTGAGCCGGGAAGCCGCGGCGTACTGGATGCCCCGGTCAAGCCGGGGCATGACAGCGGAGGGTGAGGAGCGGACGGAGCTACGCCCTAGCCCTTCTTCTTGACGTCCTTGACGTTGGTGAACTCGATGCCCTCGGCACGTTCCCTTGTGTAGCCGAGATAGAACTCGTTCCGCGCCAGATAGACGGGATCCCCGTCGACATCGTCGGCGATGCTGGAGGTGTTGGCAGCGATGAAGGTATCGAGCTTCTTGCGGTCGTCCGAAGAGACCCAGCGCGCGAGCTGGAACTCGCTGACCTCGAATTCGACTGGGAGGGAATATTCCGCATCCAGCCGGGCCTTCAGCACGTCGAGCTGGAGTGCGCCAACGACGCCAACCAACGCCGGTGCGCCGTCGCGCGGGCGGAATACCTGCACCACGCCCTCTTCCGACATCTGCTGAAGCGCTTCCTTCAGCTTCTTCGCTTTCATGGTATCGGTGAGACGCACGCGGCGGACGATTTCCGGCGCAAAGCTCGGCACGCCCACGAAGTTGAAATCCTCACCGTCGGTCAGCGTGTCGCCGATGCGCAGCGTGCCGTGATTGGGAATGCCGACGACGTCGCCGGCATAAGCCTCGTCCGCAACCGAACGGTCCTGCGCGAAGAAGAATTGCGGGCTGGACAGCGGCATGCTCTTGCCGGTGCGCACGAGCTTCGCCTTCATGCCGCGGCTCAGCTTGCCGGAGCAGAGGCGGGCGAAAGCGATGCGGTCGCGGTGGTTGGGATCCATGTTGGCCTGGATCTTGAACACGAAGGCGCTCATGCGCGGGTCGGTGGCTTCGACCTTGCGCTGGTCGCTCTCCTGCGCGCGCGGCTCGGGCGCGAACTTGCCGAGTCCTTGCAGCAGGTCACCGACGCCGAAATTGCGCAGCGCGCTGCCGAAATAAACCGGCGTCAGATGGCCCTCGCGAAACGCTTCGAGCTCGAACGGTTTTGAAGCCGCGGTGACGAGCTCGAGCTCGTCCTTGACCGCCGACACGTCGAGATTGGCATTGAGCTTGGCGAGCTCGGCGATCTCGATCTGCTGCGCCGCGCCGGTCTTGGCGCCACCGCCTTCGAGCAGGCGCACGCCGCCATTGACGACGTCATAGGTGCCGAGGAACTCGCGGCCGCGGCCGACAGGCCAGGTCATCGGCGTGGTATCGAGCGCCAGCGTCTTCTCGATCTCGTCGAGGAGCTCGAAGACGTCGCGGCTCTCGCGGTCCATCTTGTTGATGAAGGTGATGATCGGGATATCCCGAAGACGACATACCTCGAACAGCTTTCGGGTGCGCGCCTCGATGCCCTTGGCGGCGTCGATCACCATGACGGCGGAATCGACCGCCGTAAGCGTGCGATAGGTGTCTTCCGAAAAGTCCTCGTGGCCCGGTGTGTCCAGCAGGTTGAACACGAGGCCCTCGAACTCGAAAGTCATGACCGATGTCACGACCGAGATGCCGCGCTCGCGCTCGATCTTCATCCAGTCCGAACGCGTGTTGCGCCGCTCGCCCTTGGCCTTGACCTGGCCGGCCAGATTGATGGCGCCACCGAACAGCAGCAGCTTTTCGGTCAGCGTGGTCTTGCCGGCGTCCGGATGCGAGATGATGGCAAAGGTACGCCGCCGCGACACTTCAGCGGCAAGCGAGGAACGGGCCGTCGATTCGGCTGTGGTGGCGATGTCGGACATTGCGGCAGCGTTTGGCAGGGAAAATGAGCCTGATCAAGCCTGATCTGGTGATTGCGGAGGCTTCCGGCCAGCCCCATATCGGGCTTGGGTTGGGAGGGACGGCCTTCCCTTGCTATCAGCACACCAGTCGCGGGGACGACCCTGCCTTGAATGGAGGGTCGTCATGGCCTGGAGCATCCTGTTCGTCGCCGGTCTGCTGGAGATCTCCTGGGCGATCGGCCTCAAATATACCGAGGGGTTCACCAGGCTCGTTCCGTCAATCCTCACGCTCGGCGCCATGGCCGGCAGCATCATCCTGCTCGGGCTCGCTCTCAAATCGCTGCCGATTGGAACCGCTTATGCGGTCTGGACCGGCATCGGTGCGGTCGGCACCGCGACGCTCGGCATCATCCTGTTCGGCGAGCCGGCCACCGCGTTCCGCCTCGCCAGCATCGGGCTGATCGTCGCCGGCATTGTCGGACTGAAGCTGGTTACCTGACGAAGATCTTGACCGCCCACCAGCTCAGTGCGGCGACGATGGCCGAGGCCGGCATCGTGATCACCCAGGCATAGACGATCGAGCTGGCGACGTTCCAGCGCACCGCCGAGAGGCGGCGGGCCGCGCCGACGCCGACGATGGCGCCGGTGATGGTGTGGGTGGTCGAGACCGGAACACCGAGAAAGGTCGCCATGAACAGGGTCGCGGCACCGCCGGTCTCGGCGCAAAAGCCCTGCATCGGGGTCAGCTTGGTGATGCGCAGGCCCATGGTGCGGACGATGCGCCAGCCGCCCATCAGCGTCCCCATCGCCATCGCGGCCTGGCACGAGAGCACCACCCAGAAGGGTACGAAGAATTCGCCGCCGAGCTGGCCCTGCGAATAGAGCAGCACGGCGATGATGCCCATGGTCTTCTGAGCGTCGTTACCACCATGGCCGAGCGAATAGAGCGAGGCGGAGGCGAATTGCAGGATGCGGAAGGCGCGATCCACGGCAAAGGGCGTGGAGCGCACCGAGGCCCAGGAGACGATCGCGACCAGCACCATCGCGAGCAGGAAGCCGACCAGCGGAGACAGCACGATGGCGATCACCGTCTTGGACAACCCGCTCCAGACCGCCGCTGAAAGGCCGGCTTTGGCCACGCCGGCACCAAACAAGCCGCCGATCAATGCATGAGACGAGGACGATGGGATGCCGAGCGCCCATGTCACCAGGTTCCAGACGATGGCGCCGACCAGCGCGGCGAAGATCACCTGAGCATCCACGATCGCGGGATCGATGATGCCGGTGCCGATAGTCTGGGCAACGTGCAGCCCGAACACCATGAAGGCGACGAAGTTGAAGAACGCGGCCCAGAACACCGCGTATTGCGGCCGCAGCACGCGGGTCGAGACGATGGTCGCGATCGAATTGGCGGCGTCGTGCAGGCCGTTCAGGAAGTCGAACAGCAGCGCGACGGCGATCAATCCGACCAGGACGGGAAGACCCAGCGCAACATCCACGGCGTGGCCCCTGCCCTAAACTTGCTCGATGACGATGCTGTTGATCTCGTTCGCGACGTCGTCGAAGCGGTCGGCGACTTTCTCGAGATGGTCGTAGATCTCTGCGCCGACGATGAAGTCCATCGCGTTGCCGCCGCGATGCTTGAGGAACAGTTCCTTCAGCCCGATATCATGGAGATCGTCGACGCGGCCTTCCAGCTTGCCAAGCTCTTCCGTGATCGCGGTCAGCATGGCCACGTTCTGACCGATCTTCTGCATCAGCGGCAGCGCGCGGCCGACCAGATTGGCGCATTCGATCAGAAGCCCGCCGATCTCCCGCATCGGCGGCTCGAAGCTGCGGACCTCGAACAGCATCACGGCCTTGGCGGTCTGCTGCATCTGGTCGATGGCGTCGTCCATCGAGGTGATCAGGTTCTTGATGTCGCCGCGGTCGAACGGGGTGATGAAGGTGCGGCGCACCGCGGTCAGCACCTCACGGGTGATGTTGTCGGCATCGTTCTCGAACTGGTTGACGCGCTGGCAATAGACCGGCGTCTCCTCGCCCCCGTTGAGCATGCTCTGGAGCGCGATCGAGCCCTGGATCACGGTCTGGGCGTGGCGGTCGAACAGGTCGAAGAACCGTTCTTCCTTCGGCAGGAAAGCGCGAAACAATCGCATCATGGGGGAGAGACTACCGGTTGGATGATGGCCTGGCCCAAGCGGGCCGTCATGAAACTGTCATAGACCATTTTCGATCCACGCGCGTGCCACCTCACGCCCGTGGAGCCGGATCATCCACCGCTTTCGCGCGTCAACACATCTTCTATTATATCAATGACTTACAGCGACCGCCGGAAGTAATGCGCGATTTCGCCGATGACGCCACGGCGGAAGGTGAGCACGCAGATCACGAAGATCGAGCCCTGGATCACGGTCACCCATTGGCCGAACCCCGCCAAATATTGCTGCATGGCGATGATCACGAAGGCACCGACCACGGGACCGAAGACGGTTCCGAGTCCGCCGACCAGCGTCATCAGCACGACTTCGCCCGACATCGACCAGTGCACGTCGGTGAGCGAGGCATTCTGCGCCACGAAGACTTTCAGCGCACCGGCAAAGCCGGCCAGCGTGCCCGACAGGACGAAAGCCAGGAACTTGTACTGATCGGTGCGGTAACCCAGCGAGATCGCGCGCGGCTCGTTCTCGCGGATCGCCTTGAGGACTTCGCCGAACGGCGAGTTGATGATGCGGAAGATCAGCAGGAAGCCGGCGAGGAAACCGACCAGCACCACGTAGTAGAGCACGGTGGGCTTGGTCAGATCGAAGACGCCGAACATGCGTCCCTGCGGAATGCCCTGGATGCCGTCTTCGCCATGGGTGAACGGCGCCTGGAGGTAGATGAAGTACAAGAGCTGCGACAGCGCCAGCGTGATCATCGAGAAATAGATGCCCTGGCGGCGGATCGAGATATAGCCCGTGATGAGCGAGAGCACGAAGGCACCGGCGACCCCGACGAGGATGCCGAGTTCCGGCGGCAGCGCCCATACTTTCAGCGCATGCGCGCTGCAATAGCCGGCCGTGCCCAGGAACATCGCATGGCCGAAGGACAGCAAACCGCCGTAGCCGATCAGCAGGTTGAAGGCGCAGGCGAGCAGCGCGAAGCACAGCGCCTGCATCACGAAGAACGGGTAGACCCCCGTGAATGGCACCGAAGCCAGCAGCAGCGCCATCACCACGAACACGATCATCTCGTCGCGGATCGCGCGCGGGGTTACCGGCAGCGTGTCGTCCGTCAAGGCTGTCATATCAGGCCGCCCTTCCCGTCAATCCCGTTGGCTTCACCAAGAGCACCAGCACCATCAGCACGAACACGACGGTGTTGGAGGCCTCGGGGTAGAAATATTTGGTCAGGCCTTCGATCACACCGAGCGCGAAGCCGGTGATGATGGAGCCCATGATCGATCCCATGCCGCCGATCACGACCACCGCGAACACCACGATGATGAGGTCGGCGCCCATCAACGGCCGCACCTGGTTGATCGGCGCCGACAGCACGCCGGCGAGCGCTGCAAGGCCGACACCGAGGCCGTAGGTCAGCGTGATCATGCGCGGCACGTTGACGCCGAAGGCGCGCACGAGCGTCGGGTTTTCGGTGGCGGCGCGCAAATAGGCGCCGAGCCGCGTCTTCTCGATCAGGAACCAGGTCGCGATGCAGACCACCAGCGAGAAGATGACGACCCAGCCGCGATAGACCGGCAGGAACATGAAGCCGAGATTCATGCCGCCCTTGAGCTGGTCCGGAATGGCGTAAGGCAGGCCGGAGGAGCCGAAGTAGTTCTGAAACACGCCCTGCACGATCAGCGCAATGCCGAAGGTCAGCAGCAGGCCGTAGAGATGATCCAGCCCGGTCAGCCATTGCAGCATGGTCCGTTCCAGGATCATGCCGAAGATGCCGACGATAACAGGCGCAAGCAGCAACGCCCACCAGTAGTTGATGCCGCCGAGGTTCAGCAGGAAGTAGGCGACGAACGCGCCCATCATGTAGAGCGCGCCATGGGCGAAATTGATGATGTTGAGCATGCCGAAGATCACGGCAAGCCCGAGACTGAGCAGCGCGTAGAACGAGCCGTTGATCAGTCCTACCAGTAGCTGAGCGTAAAGAGCCTGCATCGATCCCGCACCTGGTCCCTTCGGCGTTCCCTGAAAGTCGCCCGCAGGCCTGATGGCCTGCGGGCGGTTAGCTTACTTCTTCAAGAGCGCGCACTTGCTCTCGGACAGCGGCGTGAAGGCCTGGTCGCCCGGCACCGTGCCGACCAGCTTGTAGAAGTCCCACGGTCCCTTGGACTCGGAGGGCTTCTTCACCTCGAACAGATAGGCATTGTGGATGGTGCGGCCGTTGGGCTGGATCTCGCCCTTGCCGAACAGATCGTCTTCCGTCGGCATCGACTTCATCTTCTCGACGACCTTGACGCCGTCATGCGGGTTGCCGCCGAGCGCTTCCAGCGCCTTGAAATAGTGACGCACGCCCGCATAGACGCCGGCCTGCACCATGGTCGGCGGCGCGTTGTTCTTCATCTTCTCGGCGAAGCGCTTCGAGAACGCCCGGGTCTGGTCGTTCATGTCCCAGTAGAAGGTCTCGGTGAAGTTGAGGCCCTGTGCGGTCTCGAGCCCGATCGCCTTGACGTCGGTGAGGAACAGCAGCAGCGCCGCGAGCTTCTGGCCGCCCTTGACGATGCCGAACTCGGCCGCCTGCTTGATCGTGTTGGTGGTATCGCCGCCGGCATTGGCAAGGCCGATGATCTTGGCCTTGGAAGCCTGCGCCTGCAGCAGGAAGGACGAGAAGTCCGGCGTGTTCAGCGGGTGCTTGACGCCGCCGACCACCTTGCCGCCATTTGCGGTAACGACAGCGGTGGTGTCGCGCTCCAGCGCCGCGCCAAAGGCGTAGTCCGCGGTCAGGAAGAACCACGTGTCGCCGCCGGCCTTCACCAGCGCCTGGCCGGTGGTGTGGGCAAGCATGTAGGTGTCGTAGGTCCAGTGCACCGTGTTGGGCGAGCACTGCGCGTTGGTCAAATCCGAGGTCGCCGCGCCCGAGTTGATATAGACGCCGTTCTTTTCCTTGATGACGTTGTTGACCGCGAGCGCCACGCCGGAATTCGGCACGTCGACGATGAGGTCGACCTTGTCGACGTCGAACCATTGCCGCGCGATCGCGGTGCCGATGTCGGGCTTGTTCTGGTGATCACCCGAGATGATGTCGATCTTCCAGCCCTTCGCAGCCAGACCCGAATCTTCAATGGCCATCTGCGCGGCGAGCGTCGAGCCCGGCCCGCCAAGATCGGCATAGAGCCCGGACTGATCGGACAGCGCGCCGATCTTGACGGTCTTGTCCTGCGCGAAGGCTACGCCCGCGGTGGTCACGGCCAGCGCCGTGCCGAGCAGAAACGACGCAATCGACTTTGTCATCATGCTACTTCCCTATGAATCTTCTTGTTGGCAGTTCTAGACACCGAGATAGGTGTGGAGCTTGTCCATGTTGGCGGCGAGCTCCGCATTGGAAAATCCGTCAATGATCTTGCCGTGCTCGACCACGTAATAGCGGTCAGCGACAGTGGATGCGAACCGGAAGTTCTGCTCGACCAGGAGGATCGTAAAGCCCTCCTTCTTGAGCCGCGCAATGGTGTGGCCGATCTGCTGGATGATGACGGGCGCGAGACCCTCCGTCGGCTCGTCCAGCATCAGGAAGTTCGCGCCGGTGCGCAGGATGCGCGCGATCGCGAGCATCTGCTGCTCGCCGCCGGAGAGTTTGGTTCCCTGGCTGTTGAGCCGTTCCTTCAGGTTCGGAAACAGATCGAAGATCTGCTCGAGCGGCAATCCGCCGGGACGCACCACCGGTGGCAGCAGCAGGTTCTCGCGGACATCGAGGCTGGCGAAAATTCCCCGCTCTTCCGGGCAGAACGCGATTCCCATCCGCGCGATCTTGTCCGAGGTCGTGCGGATGATGTCCTGGTTATTGAACTTCACCGAGCCGGTGCGCTTGCCGATGATGCCCATGATCGACTTCAGCGTGGTGGTCTTGCCGGCGCCGTTGCGCCCGAGCAGGGTGACGACCTCGCCCGCGTTCACGTCGAAGTTGATCCCGTGCAGGATGTGGGACTCGCCGTACCAAGCTTCGAGGTTGCGGACCTGGAGGAGGTTGCCCCCACTCGCGGCCTTTGCGGGAGCTTCCGCCGTTGCAGTCTCAGCCATGACCGGCTCCCAGATAGGCTTCCTTGACGCGTTCGTCCTTGGTGAGCTCGCTGTAATGGCCTTGCGCCAGCACCTGGCCGCGCGTCAACACGGTGATGATGTCGGAGAGATTGGCAACGACGCTCAGATTATGCTCGACCATCAGGATGGTGTATTTCGCGGAGATGCGCTTGATCAACGCCGCGATCTTGTCGATGTCCTCGTGGCCCATGCCGGCCATCGGCTCGTCCAGCAGCATCATCTCCGGGTCGAGCGCGAGCGTGGTTGCGATCTCCAGTGCGCGCTTGCGCCCGTAGGGCATCTCGACCGCGGGCGTATTGGAAAACTCGCTGAGGCCGACATCGTTCAACAGCTCGCGCGCGCGATCGTTGAATTGGTTGAGGACGGACTTGGAGCGCCAGAAATCGAAGGAGCTGCCGTGCTGGCGCTGAAGCGCGACGCGCACGTTTTCCAGCGCGGTGAGATGGGGAAATACCGCCGAGATCTGGAACGAGCGAACCAGCCCCAGGCGAGCCACGTCGGCGGGCGCCATCGCGGTGATGTCCTGCCCCTTGTACAGGATTTTTCCGGCAGACGGTTTGAGGAACTTGGTCAAAAGATTGAAGCACGTCGTCTTGCCGGCGCCGTTCGGGCCGATCAACGCGTGAATGCTCCCACGGCGAACCTTGAGCGCAACGTCGCGGACGGCGAAGAAGCCCGCGAACTCCTTGGTCAAGCCTTCCGTTTCGAGAATGAACTCATCGGCCAAACAGTTTTCCCCCTGCCCGCACAACGCGCGTGGCTATCCTTGTTGCTTCGGCTTTCCGGAGGCCCTTGGAGCCACTCCCTGGAGCCCATCCGGAACGCCGCCTCCGGGCGCGGAATATGCCGGAGGTGACGGGGGTTAGGCAAGGCGGAAAGCTGAGCAGGTCAGGCCTCCGGCCGGGAGACTTATGCTCCCTTAGTCGGACATGTTTTGATGTCGCGCCTGCCCGGCTTCCCGGTTCGCAAAGCGCCGGTCATCAAGCCGTCGTTAACGGTCTTTCGTTCCATGCGCCAGCCTTCATAGAAAATTTTCCCGCAGCGAGGATCATGCGCGGGTTTCATGCGTCCGGAATTTCTATTCGCCGGGAATATTGTCTTGGATTTTGCAAGCGCGGCTCCTTCCGTGGTCAAGTCGATCAGGCAGCGTGATCTCCTGAACACGTGGCTGCGGCTCTATGCGCGCGAGCAGACGGCCCCGGCGATCTGGGAGTACCAACCTGCGCGGCTCGAGGAAGAGCTCTCCGATCTGATCTATTATACGGTGGATGCGTCGATGCCGACACCGCGTCTGACCATCCAGAGCGAAGGCACGCGCATCTCGCGCGCCTATGGACACACCGGCAAGGGCGTTCTGCTCGACGACTATATCGGGCCGCGTCTCGCGCCCCTGGTGATGCCGGTCTATCATGAATGCGTGGCGCGTGGGCTGCCTGTCTACAGCGTTGCCGACGTCGATGACATCTACGGCCGTATCGTCGCCTATGAGCGCCTGCTGCTGCCGTTCCAGAGCGACGGCAAGGTCTGTCACATCATCGCGTCGCTCAAGACCTTCTGCGAGGACGGCGGCTTCGAGATCAAGAATCTGATGCGCGGAAATGACGCGCTGCCGCGCCCGAGATTGCGCGCGGTGATCGACCACGACCTGTTCCATCGCACCCCGGGCCGCATCGCGCCGGCCGAACTGGTCGAGTTCGCGGACCAGCAGGGCTCAGGTGTTCCCACCGAGATCATCGAGCTGAACTAGCGGTCAGCGCGATTTGGCGGCGGCTTCCTTGGTCGTGACTTCCTTGGCATAGATCTCCGGCTTGAAGCCGACCAGCAGCTTGCCGCCGACTTCAAGCACCGGCCGCTTGATCATCGATGGTTGCGCTAGCATCAACGCCAGCGCCTTTTTCTCGGAGAGGCCTTCCTTGTCGGCATCGGGCAGCTTCTTGAAAGTCGTGCCGGCGCGGTTGAGCAGCGTCTCCCAACCGACCTTCTCGCTCCACTGCTTGAGCTTGTCCTTCTCCACGCCCGCCGTCTTGTAGTCGTGAAACGCGTAGGCGACGCCATGGCTGTCGAGCCAGGCGCGCGCCTTCTTCATGGTGTCGCAGTTCTTGATGCCGTAGATGATGTTGGGCAAAGCGTTCCTCGCGCATGCGTCGTATCGTGATCCCAAGGCGTTGTACGCAACTCCGGTTCGCGCGACAATATTGCGAAAACGATGCCAGCTCTTCGAACGGACACTCCATGCACGTCACCCACGATCCAGCCGCGACCGCATCGCCGACCATCGACTTCGACACTTTTCTCGCGGTCGATATCCGCGTCGGCACCATCGTCGATGCAAAGCCGTTCCCCGAGGCGCGCAAGCCGGCCTGGCGGCTGTGGATCGACTTCGGTCCCGCGATCGGCGTGCGCAAGAGCTCGGCGCAGATCACCGAAAATCATCCGCTTGAAACGCTAGTGGGCCAACAGGTGGCTGCGGTCGTGAATTTCCCGCCGCGCCAGATCGGCCCCGTTGTCTCGGAGGTGCTGACCCTCGGTTTCCCCGATGCCGACGGCAAGGTCGTGCTGGTGCAGCCGAGCAAGCCCGTGCCGAACGGCGGACGGCTGTTCTAGCACCGCGCGCTCAAGGGGCGGTTCCTGGCCGCCGGGGGCGCCCTTTAAGGTTCACCTCCTCGTTCCCGGCCCCCGGTTCCTCGGGCTTGACCACGATACTCTTTGAGCTAAAATGACTGACTGATCGTTTTTTATCTTATCCAGTGCTACGGAACCGCTTGTCCTGCAGAACGACTAAACGATTGATCTGTCAGTTTTTTGTGGATGGCCGAATGCCGAAAATCAGCGACAAGCAACGTGAAGGCCGGCGGCAGCAGATTCTCGAAGCCGCCCTTGCCTGCTTCGCCGAGGACGGTTTTCACCAGACCGGGATGGCCGACATCGTCAAACGGTCGGGGCTGAGCCACGGTGCGGTCTATCTCTACTTCCAGAGCAAGGACGATCTGATCGAGGCACTCGCCGACGACCGGCATCGGCGCGAGGCCGTGCTCAATTCGGTCGCGCAAGGATCCGGCGATCCGATCGAAGGACTTCACGCGCTGGTCGGCGTCTACGCGCAATGGCTCACCGACTCCGCCGGCGAAGCGCGCCGCCGTGTCGGCATCCATGGCTGGGCCGAAGCCCTACGCAACCGCCGCGTCCGCACCAGCGTCGTGGAAGGCATCGACATACCCCGCGCCCTGATCGTCGCCCTGGTCGAGCGGGGCCAGCATGGCGGCCTCATCAAACGCGATCTCGGTGCGGAAGCGATCGCGCGCGTGCTGATCGCGATCTTCCAGGGTTTTGTGCTGCAAAAATGCTGGGGCCAGGATTTTGACATCGAGGCCTGCATGGCGGCCGTGACCAGCGTGATCGATGGATTTCGCACCACAAAGGCCGACGTCAAGCGACGGACCAGGAGCTGAGCGATGTCGTGGGTCCATGACCTGCTCGCAGGATTGGGGTCGGCCTCATCGGCGGCTGACATCGGGCTTCATGGGCACGAGTCCCGGAGGCGGCCTCGTGATTTTCAGCGTACTGCTACTGGGCGCCGAGCAACACGTCGCCCAGGGGACATCGCTGATCACGCAGGTTCCACCGACGGGACTCGCGGGCGTTCGCCGCTACTGGCAGAGCGGCAATCGCAGCCCGTTGCTGTGGATCGTCTGGATCGGCATCGGGTTTCTCTTCGGCGGTGCCGGCGGCGGCTACGCTGCGGCCGCAGTCTCCGACTCGGTGTTGCAATGGACCTACGTCGTCTATCTCGTCGCGCTGATCGCTCTCCTGATCCTGCGCAGCGACCGCGAGGAGAAAAGCAATGAGACCTGCGACCGAGACAAGCTGCCTTGGCTGCCGCTGCTCCTCATCGGCATGCTTGCCGGATTTTCCTCCGGCTTCATGGGCATCGGCGGTGGGCTCGCGATCACCGTCGGGCTCGCGGCGGGCCTGCGGGTGCCGCAGCATCAGGCCCAGCTCGTCAGCCTCGTCTTCTCGGTCATCCCGACCAATATTCCGGCGGCCTGGATCTACTGGAGCAAGGGCCTCATGGTCGGCTGGCCTGCCATCATCGGCATCCTTGCCGGCCTCTGGGTCGGCACCGATCTCGGCGCACGCGCGGCTAATGGCGTCAGCAAATCGGTGCTGCGCCGGGTCATGATCGCCCTCATCTTGCTGATGGCGCTCTACATGACCCACAAGGCGCTAACCTGATCTCACGGCCGCTTCGGAATGTTCAGCCCGCGCTCGACCGCCGGACGCGCCAGCCCGCGGTCGAGCCAGGCGGCGACGGATTTGAACTGGCTGAACTCGACGAGATCGCGGGCGCCGTAGAACCCGATGAGGTTGCGCACCCAGCCGAGCATGGAGATGTCCGCGATGGTGTAATCGTCGTCCATGAACCATTGCCGGCCGGCAAGATGCATCTCCATCACCCCGAGCAGCCGCTTGGCTTCGCCCACGTAGCGCTCGAGCGGCCGCTTGTCCTCGAAGTCCTTGCCGGCGAATTTGTGGAAAAAGCCGACCTGGCCGAACATCGGCCCGATGCCGCCCATCTGGAAATGCAGCCACTGGATGGTCTGATAACGGCGCGCGGCGTCCGGCGGCAGCAGCTTGCCGGTCTTCTCCGCGAGGTATTGCAGGATCGCTCCGGACTCGAACAGCGGCAGCGGCCTGCCGCCGCGACCATCGGGATCGAGGATCGCCGGGATCTTGCCGTTCGGATTGAGCGAGAGGAATTCCGGCGTCTTCTGGTCATCCTTGCCGAAATCGACGAGATGGACTTCGTAGGGAAGCCCGATCTCTTCCAGCATGATCGAGACCTTGACGCCGTTCGGCGTCGGTAGCGAATAAAGCTGGAGCAGCTCCGGGTGCTTGGCCGGCCAGCGCTTGGTGATGGGAAAGGCGGACAGATCGGACATCAGGACCCCGGCTTCGTTCATGAGATGCCGCCTAGTCTAGGCGAGCGGACGAACGACGCAAGGTCGAGTAGTCAGGTCATTTTCCCGTACAGGTCACAACGGCCGCAGCAAATGGTTGGTGGCGTGCATCACATCGCGCTGTGCGCGTTGCTCGATGAAGAGCTGGCCGGTGACGAGCAGTGCTCCGGTGAAGACGAGCGCAAGCATCGCGGTCGCGAACTGACTGACATCCCTCATCGGACGAGCTTCTCCGTGTTCGGTTCGCACGAGGAACGCGGGCCAGCCGGCGTCTGTTCCTGCAAGCTTCAAATAAATTGCAGCTTTTTCCCGGACCCTCGCACCCCGACGACCTCAATAATTGATCTCCATCCGCAAGCCTCGCGGATCGGGCTCCTCCCCGCCGAATCGCTGCGTGCTGTCGCGTGCCGCGATCGCGCAGGCACAGGCGTCGATCAGATCGTCACGGCCGATGCCGGTGCCATGTCGTTGCGTCAGCCATGTCGGCAAGCGCCCGAAGCCGTGCTGCTGCAGGAGTGCGATGCGCTGCCCGCGGCCCTCCGCCGATGTCTTCTTTGCAAGCCGTACCCGCCCAGCCAAATTCCAAAAAATCAATTGCGGATGGGCTTCGCCGATGGTCGTCTGCCGCGCCGGCGTCATGATCGCGTCGACGTCCCTGATCTTGTCCCTGATGTTCCAGAGCTGCGCCGATACGCCCCTGCCCTTGCGTTCGCGCTCCCAGTAGTGGCGATTGGCTGCCGCCATATCGGCGAACGTCCAGAGATCGCGGCGGGCGCCGAGAAACACGGCGGGACCGACCAGCTCGCGTGCGCGCAAATCGCAGATGCGATAACCACTCCATTTCAATCCGATCGGCATGTCGATCATCGCCCGGGCATGCGGCAGCGCGAGCAGCCGCTCAAGACCCGGCGAATAATCAAAGCCGTGATCGCCGCGCTGGTCGATCCAGGCGACGACCCAGCCGAAGCGAAATCCGTCGAGGCCGAGATAGTTTGGCAAGTTCCTGATCTCTGCGGGACATCCGCCCGCTCCTCTATCCCAGTTCCTCGCCCCGATGTCGCTCGAGCAGGCGCTGCGCCAGCAACGCGTGGCCGAGCGTGCCGCCGGCGCGAACCGCGGCCGCAATCAACGCGGCTTCCGCGATTTCTTCGCGCGCGCCGGCCTTCGCCGCCTGCGGCGTGTGCACGTCGAGGCAATAGGCGCATTGCGTGGTGAGCGCGACCGCGAGCGAGATCAGCTCGCGATATTTTGGCGGAACCAATCCGTCCTTGCGCTCGACCGCGTGGTTGAACGCAAGGAACGCGTTGGCCTCGACCGGCGCGAGCGCCACGAACGCCGGGATAGATTTCAGGTCGTCACGGCTTTGATAATCGGTCATGGCTCATCTCGTCAGATATTCGCGCATCAGGGCGCGGGCGCGATGCAGACGTGCCTTCACGGTCTGCCGGGTCGCGCCGAGCGCGACGGCGATCTCATCGATGGTCATTTCCTTGACGTCGCGCATCAGCGCGACGTCGCGGTAGTGCGGCGGCAGCGCCTCGAAGGCCGCCGCGATGTCGATCCGCAAATCGGCCTCAGAACGCGACAGCAGCAGCGCCTCCGCCTCTCCGTCGTCGATCGCCGGCGCGAGGCCTCCTTGCGGGCAAGTCGCAAGCATTCGCGGCGGACCACACTGAACAGCCAAGCCGAAACCGCCAGCCACGAGCGGATCGTGCCGACACGGCGAAACAGGATCCACAGCGCCTCCTGCGTCGCATCCTCGGCGTCCGCCGAGCTGCGACAGGTGGCGCGGGCGTAGCGGCGGATGTTCGGTTGCGCCGTCTCGAGCAGAGACGCGATCGCCTGGGGATCGCCGAGGCGCGGCGGCCTCGAACAGGTCCGGCGAGATCACAGCGGCGCTCACGACATGCCTCCCCTTCCGATGCCGGCCATCGCACACATCGGACAATAGCCGACGAGGCCGGTCAGCGCGAAGCCGGCACCGCCAAGTGCAACCAGCCACGCCGCAGCGCCGGTGAGATACACGACCGCCGCGACCGCCACCGCGACGCCAAAGGCGATCCGCACGGCCTGATGCAGGCCGCCGATGTTCTTTCTGTAAAATGCCATCACATTCTCCGAGATGAGCCGAAGCAAAATGCCTCGACCGTCAAGAGAGGGCGCGACGACCGGAAAGGATTCGCGGCAACCTGCAATTTTTTTCGCGATCAGCCTCCGACGGCCTGATAGGCCAGACGCTTGAACTCGAAGAAGAACGGATTCCAGAAGCCCATGTAGCGTTGCGTCATCAGCACACCGGCGGTATTTGCCTGCGGGCAGATCCACCAATGGGTGCCGGCAAGGCCGCCCCACTGGAATTCGCCGGTCGAATTCGGGGGATCGAACGGCATCGGCGCGAAGGTGACCGCGCCGCCGAGGCCAAAGCCCTTGCCGGGGATCGGGCCGAGATTGGCGAAGCGGATGTTCTCGCCGGCGGGCAACTGGTTCGTCATCATCTGCCGCAGCGTCTCCGGCTTCAGCAGAGCATCCGAGCCGGGGAGCAGCGCCCGTATCAAAGCGAGCATGTCGGGCAAGGTCGAGACCAGTCCGCCGCCGCCCGACAGCCGCGGGAATTGCCGCCGATAAGCCTGCGGATAAGGCAGGTCGTCGGCCCGGGTGAGGCCGGGCTTCATGGGATCGAGGACATCCGTGCCGTTGTAGAGCGCGACCAGCCTGCCCTGCTGCGCGTCCGGCACGTGGAAGCCGGTGTCGGTCATGCCGAGCGGCTCGAAAATGCGCGCCTTGAGCACGGCGTCGAGCGGCTTGCCGGAGACGACCTCCACGACACGCCCGAGCACGTCGGTCGCAACCGAATATTCCCAGGACGCGCCGGGATGAAAGGACAGCGGCAGATCGGCGAGCTGGTCGATCATGTCGGTCAGCGGCGTCAACGGATTGAGAACGCGCGCCTCGTTATAGCCTTTGAACAGCACCGTGCCGGGATCGAAGATGCCGTAGCTGAGGCCGGAGGTATGGGTCAGAAGCTGCCGGATCGTGATCGGGCTCTTCGCCGGTTCGACGTCGGCAAGGCTCAACGCGCCCGGCTTCAGAACCTTGCGATTGCCGAGTTGCGGCAGGAATTTCTCGACAACGTCATCGAGCCCGATGCGGCCTTCCTCGACCAGCAGCATGATCGCGCAGGTGACGAAGATCTTGGTATTGGAGAAGGCGCGAAAAATGTGATCGGGCCGCAGCGCGGTGCTGGTCTCGCGATCGGCGAAACCGACGCATTGCTGATCGACGACCTCGCGGCCCCGCAGCACCGCCCAGGATGCACCCGGAATGATCTCCTGATCGACGTAACGCTGCATTGCTGTCCGTGTGGCGGAAAAATCAGGTGTTCTGGCGTCCATGTGTTTCCCCAATGATGGATGGGATCGATATAGCGTGAATTCGCCAGATATGAAGCCTGACCGGACGGCGCGGCTCATCTCTGCTTCATGAACGCAGTCACGTGCAGGCGGCGCCGAGTCCGCATCCCCTGCCGCTGGTACAGCGCGATGGCCGACGAGTTGCTCGAGAACACGTGCAGGAACGGAATTTCGCTGCGCGCCTCGATCTGCCGCGCGACCGCCGCCAGCAGCGCCTGCGCGTAGCCCCGCCCCCGATGATCAGGGTGGACGCAGACGGCCGTCATCTCGACGAAATTGCCCGGCTTCATGCGCTCGCCGGCCATCGCGACCAATTCGCGGCCGGCGCGGATGCCGAGAAACGTCCCGAGTTCGTGCGTGCGCCGCGCGAATGGACCGGGCTTCGTCAGCTCCGTCAATGCCATCATGGCGGGAACGTCGGCTGCACCCAGCCGGACGATCTCGGCATCGCGAAGCGGGCTATCGGCCGGGGAGCCGATCATCTGCTCGCAGGGTCCGGCCAGCACGACCTTGAAACCGGCGGGAACGTCGACGGCCTCGGGTGTGAACAGCGCGGCGACCTGCGAGCCCGACAGGAGATTGCCGAGCTCGGCAAAGCTCGTCTCGGACATGTCGACTATGTCGGCAAAAGGCGTCACGTCCACCGGATAGCGCAGCGCTCCCGGGCCACCCTCGGCCAGATGTTTGTGGCTGGTCGTCAGCGCGCTCCAGATCGGGCGATCCAGTAGGGTCACGTCACCGTCGGACACCGGCCTAGTCCTTATCGAAGCTGACGATGACGGCGGCATTGGCGATGAGGATGGGGTCGTTACCCTGCTCCGCAGCCGAGGGAATCTCCAGCCCGCCCTTCACCGCGTTGACGGTGACGGTGCCGTAAGGCAGCTCCTTCGCGACCGCGTCCTTGTCGACGGCTTCGGGATTCGGCACCGCGATCGTGACGTCGACGAACATGTCGTTCGCAGTCTTGTCGATCATCCGGAAGAAGCCGAGGCTCGAATGCCTGATGGCATCAGAAACGGCACGCTTCGCCGCCTTGGTGGCGTCCCTGCCGTGAACGTCGACGCCCATCCCCATCTCGGTGATACAGCGAATGCGAGCCATGACCTTATTCCTGTGACTGATTGAGTGATGTGGAGTGTGGGGGATCGGACGGCACGATACAAGTGGAGTCGTTCCTCTCGTATCCCGGACGCGTGCGGCACGCAGAGGCGCTCCATCGTTGCGGCGTTGCAAGCCGCGTGCGCTGTGCTATCGCTCGGGCCATGACTCCCAAAACTTTCGAAACCCGCTGCCTGCGCCTGCCCGCCGTCACCAAGGTGGTGCAGTGGGAGGGCACCTCCGTGTTCAAGGTCGGCGGCAAGATGTTCGCACTCGGCGGCGGCTTTGCCGCGCGCTCCGGCGGCTACATGTTCAAGGTCTCGAACATGGCCTATGCGCTGCTGATCGAGCACGGGCTTGCGCGGCCGGCGCCGTATCTGGCGCGCGCCAAATGGGTGCAGCTCGTCGGCAACAACGCGCTGCCGGACGCCGAGCTCGCGGCCTATCTGGCGCAGGCGCACGCGCTGATCGCGGCGAAACTCACGCGGAAATCCCGCAAGGTCCTGGGCCTGGATTGAAGCGCAGTTCGCTGGTGAAGCGAAAACGTGCACTGATTGACTTCGATGATATGTCTGACTAAAGTCAGATATATCATGCTCGACCCTGTTTCCCGCGTCCGCCGCTTCAATCGTGCCGTCACGTCCGCTGTCGGCGCGCTCGACACGTCATTCCTGGGACGCGGGCGGCCACTGGGGGCGGCGCGCGTGCTCAACGCGATCGGGCATGGACGTTCGGACGTGGCCGAGATTCGCGACTATCTCGGCCTCGATTCCGGCCTGATGAGCCGCCTCCTGCGCAGCCTCGAGGACGAAGGGCTGGTCGAGACCAATGCGCATGAGGACGATGCGCGCCGCCGCGTCGCGACGTTGACACCTGCGGGCCGGCGCGAGTTCGCGGCCTACGAGGCGCTGTCGAATACGCAGGCCAAGGGCTTCCTCGCCCAGCATTCGCAACGCGAGGCGCTGCTGGCGGCGATGGATTTGATTGCTTCCGCGTTGACGCGCGAGCGGGTCACGCTGGACGAGATGGATCCGCGGAGCGAACAGGCCCGTTATTGCCTCGGCGAATATTATGGCGAGCTCGGCCGCCGCTTCAAGCAGGGGTTTGACGTCTCGCTGTCGCGCGATCCTGACGCCAAGGATATGCGCCGCCCGCGCGGCACGTTCATCGTCGCGATGTCGGACACGCTACCGGTCGGCTGCGTCGGGCTCAAGGGCACCGATCACGGCTATGCCGAGATCAAGCGGCTGTGGGTCGCACCGGCGGCGCGCGGATTGCGGCTTGGCCGGCGTCTGATGGACATGACCGAGGATGCTGCGCGCGGGCTCGGCATCAAGCTATTGCGGCTCGACACCAACAGCGCCCTGGCGGAGGCCAGCCAGCTCTACCGACGAAGCGGCTGGAGCGAGATCCCCCGCTTCAATGACGATCCCTACCCGGACCTGTTCTTCGAAAAACGTCTGTGAGCGCCTGCGCCGATTGCCCTGTTGCTGCGTTATGGCCGAAGCCGCAGGAGCACGCCATGACCAGGTCCGACCTCGCCGACATCTACCGCAATTACATCGCCTGCCTGAACCGGCAGGATTGGCCCGCGCTCGGACAGTTCGTCCACGATGATGTCGCCCACAATGCGCGACCATTCGGACTGTCCGGCTATCGTGCCATGCTGGAGCAGGATTTTCGCACAATTCCGGATCTGCATTTCAACATCGAGCTGCTGGTCTGCGATCCGCCCCACATCGCCGCCCGGCTGAAGTTCGATTGCACACCGGCTGGAACGTTTCTGGGGCTGGATGTGAACGGCAGGCGCGTGTCCTTCTGCGAAAACGTGTTCTATCGATTTCGCGACGGAAAAATACGGCAAGTGTGGTCCATCATCGACAAGCCCGCGATCGAGGCGCAGCTCTAGTGCTGCGCCTCGATGAACTTGCTTACGCCGCCGCCGGCGCCAACTCCGCTCGCGGCTTCGGGAACGGCTTGAAATTCATCGCCATCAGGAAGGCGCCGAGGCCCATCGCCCAGGAGGCGATATAGAGCCAGGCGTAGCTCGAGAACGCATCGTAGATCAGGCCGCCGGCGAGCGGGCCCGTGGCCATGCCGAGACTGCCGGCCATGGCGGTGCCGCCGATCACGGTGCCCATCATCTTGAGCGGGAAATTTTCGCGGATCAGCACCGCGTAGAGCGGCATGGTGCCGGCATAGATGAAGCCGAAGACGGCCCCGACGGCGTAGAACGTCGCGAGCTGATGCGCGAAGACATAGGCGAGTGCGCCGAAGGCCTGCAACAGCAGGCCCGAGACGAGCACGCGCTTGGCGCCGAAGCGGTCACCCATCAGGCCGAAGGCGATGCGTCCGCCGAGGCCGGCAAAGCCTTCGATACTGTAGATCGTCACCGCCGCGACCAGCGGGATGCCGCAGCTCACGGCATAGGAGACGGTGTGAATGATCGGACCGGAATGCGTGGCGCAGCAGAAGAAATTGGTCGCGAGCAGGATCAGGAATTGCGGCGAGCGCAGCGCCTCTCCCATCGACATCTCACCTTGCACGGCCCCCTCGCCCGCAGGCGCGGCCAAGGCGTGCGCGAGCGCCGGCGGGCGGCGCACCAGGAACGACACCGGAATCATGATGGCGCCGACCACCAGCGCCACGATCTGCATCGAGGTGCGCCAGTCATGGCCGGAGACGAGCCAGGCCGCGAGCGGCGCCATCGTCATCGGCGCCATGCCCATGCCGGCCGACACCAGCGAGACCGCGAGGCTGCGATGGGTGTCGAACCAGCCGGTCACGGTCGCCATCATCGGCGCGAAGATCGCCGCACAGGAAGCCCCGACCAGAAGCCCGAAGACGAATTGAAACGCCAGCAGCGAGGTGGCGTGGCTCGCCGCGAACAGGCTCACGGTCAGCACCGTCGATCCCGTCAGCACCACCGGCCGCGGCCCGAACCGGTCCGTCAACGTGCCCCAGGCCATGCTGGTGAAGGCCATCGCCAGAAAGCCGATCGTCATCGCGCTGGAGATGCCGGTTACGGACCAGCCGGTATCCTTTGCGATCGGCTGCAGGAACACCGGCAGCGAAAACATGCCGCCGATGGCGACGCACCCGAGCAAGCCGCCCGCGGCGACGATCACCCAGCGATAGGAGGAAGCGTTCATTTTGGTCTCCCGTCAGATCTGTCTGGGTGGAAGACGAATGGGAACATGGTGGGCCGACAGGCCGACGCAAGTTTTTGCGGCACGCTTTTGTGACCTGCCAAACAAAAAATGCGAAAACAACCCCATGCACAGTAGCCGGGCGCTTTGGGATCAAGGACTTACAGCGCAGCTCTTTGCAGTGCGAAGGAAGACCCGCCGTTTGACTCGTCGGGCAAAACACCTGCATGATGGCATCATCCCGCCGCTATTGAATTCGTCCCGTCGCGAACGCGATCGTCCGCCTTCTCGCGCGCCATCCGGCCTTGCCGTGCGGAACTGGCCGTGCGGATGCGGCGAAATCCGTGACCGGGTTCGACGACGCGCCTGGCGCTCCGCGATGTGCCAGGCCACGCAACGCTAGAGAACTGCAGGGAAATGCTTATGCCGAAAATCGACATCGCTGCCGTACCCGCCCGCAAGGGCGCCGGCTACCCCGCGCCCTTCGATGCACCTTGCGCCGATCGGGTCCGGCAGCGGCTCGGCAATGCCGGAGGCTTGTCCGATTTCGGCGTCAACCTGATGCGCTTGCCGCCCGGCAACTGGTCGAGCCAGCGGCATTGGCACTCGCATGAGGACGAATTCGTCTATGTCCTCGAAGGCGAAGTGACGCTGATCGAGGACAAATGCGAGATCGTGCTCCGCGCCGGTGACTGCGCCGCCTTCGCGAAAAACAGCGGCAACGGCCATCACTTGATCAACCGTTCGAGCGCCATCGCCCTCTATCTCGAAGTCGGCTCTCGCTCGCCCGACGATCTCACGATTTGCTCCGACATCGACATGATGAGCGCCAACTCCGACGGCCGATTCGTGCACAAGGACGGCACGCCCTATCCGGACGGGTGAGCGTCCGCGACAAGGCTTGAATGGCAAGGCTTCAAACAGCCGCGCTACGCCGCCACTCGCCGACCGTGAGCCAGACCGCCGAGACCAGGAAGTAGAGCGCACCGACTGCAGCATAGCCCGCGACATTCGCGATCGAGGGAATCGCGGGCATCGTGGCCTGAAAGATGAAGAAGCCGCCTGCGAGAGCCGACTGGCCCCCGCTGAGCACCATGGCCCATTGCGCGCCAAAACTCCGCCAGCGCTGGATGGCCGTTCCGAGTTGGAGCAATCCCGACAGGACCGCCCATGCCCCGAAGATTCCGAGCACCCGGTTCATGCTCATCTGCAAGGTCACAAGCACCGCGACGGTGGTCGCCAGGCTGACCACAACGTTCAGAGCCTGCGGGCGGCTTTGAGCGAGTTCGCCGCTGCGAACCGCGTCCGCGAAGTTGGCAGCGGCGTCCCATGCGGGATAGAGGACGAGCAAGGCGCCGGCGATCACTGGAGAAGAAGCCCCGGCGGCAAACGCAGCAGCGACCCAGGCAACCGAGAACGCCGCTCGCACGAAGTAATATTGCTTCAGCCATCGCTCGCGGTCGCAATGAACCGGATTCAATTGATATCGCGCCATCGCAGTCTCTCCTATACCTACTAGTTGGTAGTTTTCTTACACAACGAAACCGTCTTCGATCCAGCCCACTTGCTGGCTATCGTCATCGTCTCGCCGATGTCTCTCAGTGCTTGTTGGACAGCCGGTCCAGCAGCGGGGTGGTAATCACACCGAACATCTTTGGATCGCCATAGGCACGCGCCGACAGCATGGCGCCGTGAATGGTCGCCATGAATCCTTCGGCCTCGACGCGGGCTGTGCCGGAGAGTTTGAGTTGCCCTTTCCGCTTGCCACGCTCCATGACGGCCGTCAGCCAGGAAGCCAAGGAGCGGAAGTGCGCACGGACTTCGAGCGCAACCTCCTCCGGCAGGATCGGAAGCTCGCTGGCCAGCAGCGCGCACACACAGAACGGCGCTGTCGCATCATTGATGCACGCCTTCCAGTACGCGACATAGTTTTCGAGCTGGTCGCGCGGATCAGGGACATTGCGCTCGAGCGCGGACAGTCCCGCCTCGGCTTCGGCGCGGTAGCGCGACACGAGGGTGCGGACCAGATCGACCTTGCTGGCGAAATGATGGTGGATGCTCGGCTTGCGGATACCGACCACCTCGGCCACGTCGGCGTAGCTGAAACCATTGTAGCCGCCCGCGATGATCAAGCTGCGCGCGCAGGCCAGGATGTCGTCGGCTGTCGAGGAAACGTGGGTCATGGTCCCTAGCTACCTTCCAGTTGGTAGGGCGTCAAGAACGGGATGCTTCAACCATCCGTGAGTGCTAGGAGCTTGCATGACCATTCGCCCGATCGTCCGCTATCCCGACCGCCGGCTCGCGATGCCGGCTCACCCCGTCACCGCGTTCGACGATGCGCTCCGCGAGCTTGCAAATGATCTGCTCGAGACCATGCGCGCCGCGCCCGGCATCGGCATCACGGCGCCGCATTTCGGCGTGCCCTTGCGCGTCGTCGTGCTCGAGCTCGACGCCAGGGACGGTGCACAGACCTATGTCAATCCGGAGATCGAATGGGCCTCACCCGAGATGATCCTGCATCGCGAAGGCAGCGTCTCGATGCCCGGCGTCAACGACGAGGTCCAGCGCCACGCCCGCGTGCGGATCAGCTATCGGGATCTCGACGGCAGCATGCACAAAGAGGAGTCGGAAGCCTTGCGTGCTGTCTGCCACCAGCACGAGATCGACCAGCTCGACGGCATGTTCTGGATCCAGCGCCTGTCGCGGCTGAAGCGGGAGCGGCTGGTGAAGAGGTTCGAGAAGATGTCGCGCGAGTGAGCGGGCCGGCAAATATCCGGCTTGTGTGAAATCGCGCCGGCCCGTTGGGAGGGAGACGAATGACATATTCAGGTCGTTGTGCCTGCGGCGCGGTTTGTTACACCATTGCGTCCGCGCCGATCCGCGGCTTCCAATGCCAGTGCAGCGACTGTCAGCGCGATACCGGCAGCGGCCACAGCTCCATCTTCGTGTTCGCGCGCAGCGCAGTCGCGGTGACAGGCGAGGTGCGCGAAATCGAGCGCACTGCCGTCAGCGGCGCGGTCAAGCGCAAAGGGTTCTGTCCGAACTGCGGCTCGCCCATCTACAACAAGCCGGACGAGAAGCCGGACTTAATCGGCATCTATGTCGGCACGCTGGACGATGCCAGCACGTTCAAACCGTCCGTCGTGCTGTTCTGCTCGCGCGGATATGAGATTCCCAAACTCCCGGATGGCACCCGGGATCGCGCTGATTTCTTGCAGATTGGGGGACAGCCAATGGCGATGAGCTTCGAGCTATCGATGCTGCCCGCCGCAATCGTCTGGGGCTTTGTACAGCTTGTCGCCGCCGCGCAGGCCGCGAACCTGCAGTACGGCCTCAGATGGGCCGCCAGCCCGGGCGACACCGAGATGCCGCCGCTTAAGCCCATCCCCCGCCGGGCAAAGAACGGAAACGTCTCCATGAGGCGTGGCCGCGATGCCTTCACGCCCGCTTCCCGCTCCGCTTGCTCATTGGCGCGTTACGACGCTCGCGTTTGCCGCGCGCGATTTCCGTCGCCAGCGCATCCAGCTTCGGCTCCCAGAAATTGCGGAACTGACCGATCCATGCATCCACCGCTTGGAGGCCCGCAGCATCGACCGAATAGAGCCGTCTTTGCGCCTCCGCCCGAACCGTCGCGAAGCCGCTCTCGCGCAGCACCTTGAGGTGCTGCGACACGGCGGCCTGCGTGATCCCGAACTCCGCTCCGATCACTTCGACGACCTCGCCGGACGCCATCTCGCCGGGCGCAAGCAGCTCGAGGATGCGACGGCGGACGGGGTCGGCAAGGACCTCGAAGATTTGCATCAGCTTCCTGTGCCCGGATGCGCCACGTCGGGCGGCGTCTCGCCGCGATAGAAAGCGATGGTACGGTCCGACCGCTGTTTCGCGGACGCAGGATCCACGCCGCTTGCGACATGCGCTGCGCGCCAATACTCGCCGCTGCTCGTCATGAATTCCTTGCCCGCGGGAGAGCCCATCCATGCCTCGGCCGTCTCATGGTCGACCGATGCCCCGGTCGCAACATATCGCTCCAGCCCGGCAATGGCGAGATCCCAGCCGATCCCGACTGCCCCTGGACCGAACTGATTCCAATGATCCTCGATCATCGCGGTGTGCTCGAGCGTCAGCCGCGCCTGGCTTCGTTCTGCCGTCAGCTTGACGTCGATCCAGCTCATCGCGCCGCCGAATTCCCAGGTCGCCGCAAAATGGGTCGGCGGCGTACATGCCGTGATGGTCCCGCCTGCATTCCCCTTGAGCTGGTATTTTCCGCCGAGCCGGAGATCTCCCTCGACCGGCAAGAACCAGCGCGGAATGCGTTGCTCGCTGGTCACTGCGTCCCAGAGATCGTCGACGCTGGTCTCGTAAAGCCGCGTCAGTGTCACCGCACTGGCTGCCTTCCCGTCCTTCTCGAAATTCCTCACCGAACGCGTAACCAGCCCTAATACCCTGACGACGTCGATCTCCATGGCGCTCCTCCTTGTCGTTTCGTGCCAGGATTAATATCGGTCGAAGCTATGCATGGTTTCACGAGTACGACAGCAGCCGGGCTGCAACGCGTGGTCCGCACGCAAGCGGGGGCCGTGCGTGGCGGCCCGCGCGATGCAAGCGGCGTGATCACTGACGTGGGCGTCATCCCAATATTTCGTAACCGTCGGTGAACTCTGCGTAACATCTCTCAGATAGCGGGCGAGAGATTTGTTGTCTTCCGAAACCGCCATGGCTCCTCACGTCAAAAATCCAAGGTCGTCGGCAGGCATATCTTCAACACCATGACTGCGAGCATACGATCGCCGCTCTGGCCTGTCGTGGGACCTCGGTATAGACGGGGCCGGCGGTCATATCCATGACCACGTTCTGGCGCGCGGTGGACTTCCTCGGCCAGGCACAATTCCATCAAGATCTAGCAGACGCCGGAACGAAAAAGGGGAGCCCGCATGTCGCGGGCACCCCCTCCTGCATTCCGACGTGATGCGGCTGTTACCGGCCGGCAGGCTCCAATGCCTTTTGCACCATCGCGGTGTCGACATATTGGGTCATGCTGGCGATCTTGCCGTCCTTCACCAGATAGAGATGCGCGAAATTGGCGCGCATGGACTTGCCCGTCGCCTTGTAGGTCCCGGAGTAGACGCCGAAGGCGGCGACGCGGTCGCCGTCTTCGAGATAGGTGTGAACGTCGGCGCGGTAGCCGGTCCATTCGGTGGCGAGACGCCGGAACACGCCTGATATGATCGCGTCCGCCCCGACATAGGTGCCCGCGTATGGAAACCCTTCCGCTTCGGTCCATGCGGCATCGGGAGCGAGAGCGGCCAGCAAGTTGCGGCCGTTCTCTTCCGACGATGATCCCTCATAGGTGGCGCGGATCAGGTCGAGGTTCGCCCCCATCTCAACCCCACTTCATCTCGCCGGTGGCGACCTTGGCGCCGATGTCGAGCGCAACGCCCATGCCGAGGCCGGGGAAGCGCGCTTCCATCGCCGCCTTGAGCGCCGCCGAATCCTTGGTTTTGGCCAACTCTTCGTCGAACGCCTTGAGGTAGGCGATGGTGTGCTCGACACCGGACAGGTCGGTCTTCGCATCCGCCGACAAATGGCCGGGCACGACGATCGCCGGCTTGCGCGCCGCGATCTTTTCGAGATTGGCGATCCAGGCGGCACGCTGCTCCCTGGTCGGCGTGTCGGCGGTCCAGACATGGACGCCGGAGAAGATCAGGACGCCGCCGAACACCGCGTTGAGCGAGGGTACGAACAGATAGCGCCGGTTGGCCAGGCCGTCGGCGCTGACGATCTCGATGGTCTCGCCGTCGACGCTGAGCGTCTTGCCGTCGAACGCTTCGGGGATGACCACATCGGCCAGCACCTGCGGGCCGTTCGCCTTGAGCTGCGGGCCCCAGACGGCAAGCTTCTTTTCGACGCTGGCGTGAATGGCCGCCAATGTCGCTGGCGACGCGAGCACGCGGGCCTCGGGGAAGACAGCCTTGATCGCGCCGAGGCTGAAATAATAATCCGGGTCCGACTGGCTGATATAGATGGTGGTGAGCTTCTTGCCGGTGGCCTTGATGGCGTCGGCGACAGCCTTGCCATCGGACAGCGTGAAGCCGCCATCGATCAGCACGGCTTCGCTTGGTCCGGACACCAGAACGGGCGCCCGGAAGAAGCCGTTCTGTCCGGCCGGAAAATGCTTCCAGGCGAGCCCGCCCGCGGCATGGCCGAGGCCTGCGGGTGCGAAGACGGCGGCGGCGCCCGCGGCGAGAGTGGTTTTCATGATGGTTCTCCTTGTCGGCATGTTGGTCTCCTGGTGCTAGTCTGCGATTGGGAAATTCACACTGATCGTCGGGTCGTGTTGACCGCTGCGCTCAGGCCGCCTTCAGTCCGTCGATCAGGACGTTCAGGCCGCCGAACAGGGCGCTTGCCTGCACGAGGCGGCGGTCATCGCCGGCCCCTACGATCAGGGCCGGGACGCCGCTGACGCCGAACCGGCGCATCTCGGCACGCGCGGCCTCGAGGCGTGCGCGATACGCGGCGATCAACGCGGCGTCGGGGCTCGCCAGGCGCGCGGCAACCTCCGGCAAATTCATCGCGCGCAGCACATCCGACAGAACGGAGATGTCCGTGCTGTCGCGGCCCTCGACATAGCGGACGAGCTGGAAGGCCTTCAGCGCCGCGAACTCCCGATCAGGCGCCGTGAGCGCGACAGCCGTGAGCGCCAGTGTCGCCGGACCGGAATCGAACAGGCGCGTACGGTCGCCCAGCACATCGCGGCGATAGGCTTCGCTGAAGGGCTGGCCGCTCAAGCGCGAAATCCGCTGGTCGTTGCTCCAGGCATAAGCGGCAAAGCCGTCGTCCATCGGACGGGCGCCCTCGCCGGCGAACAGACCTGTCGGCGCAAGTTCGACAGCGAAATCCGGACGGGTCACGAGCTGTTCGAGCAGCGTGGCGGCGCCGTAGCACCAGCCGCAGAGCGGATCGAACAGGTAGGTGATTTGAATGGGCGCGGACATGGCGATCTCCTTGAACCGCAATGTGGCACGCGCACATTGGTAGATAAATATCAACAAAACAGACATAATGTATTGTATTGACTGACAATAAATCTGACCGGGCAGAACCCATGAACCTGAACCGACTGGCCTATTTCGCAGCCGTCGTGGACAGCGGATCGTTCACGCGGGCCTCCGAACGGCTCGGCATCACCAAGGCCGTGGTGAGCCAGCAGGTGGCGCAGCTGGAGCGCGATCTCGGCACCAGCCTGCTCGTGCGCACGACGCGCCGGGTTCATCCGACCGAGGCGGGCCGCATGTTTCATGCGCGCTGCGTCATGATCCTGCGCGAAGCGGAGGATGCCTTCGACGAGCTCGCTCAGGCAGCCGCCGCGCCGACCGGCACCTTGCGGATCACGGCGCCCAACGACTACGGCACCGCCGTCGTCGTCGCCGTCGTCACGGCCTACGCGGCACGCTATCCCCACTGCCGCGTGGAGTTGACGCTCGAAGATCAGACGGTCGACCTCGCCTCAGGCCAGATCGACATGGCGATCCGTGTGGGGTGGCTGGTCGATTCCAGCCTGCAGGCGCGCAAGATCGGATCGTTCCGGCAATGTCTGGTCGGCGCTCCCGCATTCGCGGATCGGATCGCCGCCGCGCGCGATCCCGACGAATTGGTGACGCTACCGTTCATCGCCAACATGGCGCTGCGCGAGCCGTTGCTGTGGCAGTTCTCGCGCGGTGATCTCGACCGACGCGCCGTGCGCCTGCAGGCGAGCATCGCCATCGACACGACGCCGGGGGTGCTCGCAGCGGTGCTCGCCGGCGGCGGCCTTTCGGTGCTGCCGGATTTCCTGGTGGCCGACGATCTCGCGGCGGGCCGCCTCATCCACATCCTGCCGCAATGGCAACTGCCCTCCGGCGGCATCCACACGGTCTACCCAGCGGCTCGCTTCCGTCCGCCCAAAGTGACGGCGTTTGTGGAGATGCTGATTGCGGCTCAGCGGCGGGCGGGTACGAGCGCATGAGCCGTATGGTTTTGCTTATTGCTTGAAACAATGCTCGCGGTGCCACTTTAAGAAGTGCGGATGTGGCCGATCTGACGCACGACGCGGCGCAAGAGCGCGCCCCGTCTTGTTGATGATCGATTGCACTCCCTCCAGATCGTTTGTCTGGCGCGAGATCAATATCTCCAGATCGTCCGCGAAGCTGATGAGACCACGATCAAACATCCAATGTGCGGTGCCCGAAAGAGCAACGCCATTGCTGATGATGTCCGGCCCGTTTGCCTCGACGGAGCGTATGTGAGCCGCCGCGACCTCCGCGCGCCCCATTCCATTGATGAGCTTGAGGCCGGTGACGGCGCAACGCTCTTCATAGGCACGCAGCACGATGCGACGGAAAACTCGATCACGCAGGACTTTCGAGATCGTTACGCTAACACGGTCGCGCTGCTGCTCAACCGCGAATGGCACCTGCGGCTGGTCGTTAAGATCGAGCGATGGAAGGTCGCCGTCGCGCCGCGGCAGCAGCGGCGCGTTCTCCGCGAAGCCAAGCTCGCATATTCTATTGAAATCGTCGGGAGAGATTGGGCGGACTGCGGACTGAGCGCGTCCTGAAATCCGCCCCTGTTCGTTAAGAACACCGCGCTCTACTGGACCCGTCGGTCCGTTGAATGGGAGCAAAATCGAGATAGCTTCCCGGTTCCATTAAAGCGAGATACATCCCGGAAGTACCGGGATCGGGAAGAACCTGCTGAACCCGAGCAATTGCAAAGTAACCGCGCGTTTCAGCAACCTTGCTCGGTTCGTAATATACTATCCAATCGCCGATGCAGGCTTCAACGCGATGAAGATATTGACTGGGAAATTGGTACTGCTCAGCGGGGCTGTCGTCGTAGATCGAGTCCAATCGATGGATGAATACCCCAAACCCCATGACCTAAGCGGCGCTGCCTCTCCAGGAAACAACACCCAGCGATGCTGGATCAATAGCAGTCACAACCCTACTCCCACTCGATTGTTTCGGAAGCACGATAACGCATTGATCTGTCGAGGCCAAGCTTTCCGCCCACGACCCGCCCCGCGTCACTCGCGCGCCACCGACAGCCCCGCCAGCAGCGGCGCGTACGCGGCGAGCCTGCGTGATACGAACTCCGTGAACAGCCGCACGCGCTTGGTCTTGCGCGTCTCTCCCTGCGTGAGGAGCCAGACCGTTCCGTACATGTGCAGGTCGGTCCCCGGCACCCGCACCAGCAGCGGGTCGGCATCGCCGACGAAGCACGGCAGTGTCGTGATCCCCAGCCCTTGCCGGACAGCAGCGATCTGCGCTCCGGCGTCACTGGTCCTGAATGGAACGTCCGTGGTGCGAACCTCGCCCGCGCTGGCCCAATCCGGGATGCCGTGCATGCTGATGACGATCCAGCGGAAGGGATCCGGCGCGCCCGCACGCCACGCGGCCAGTCGATCCCTGGACATGTAGACGGCGCCGAACAGCTCCGGTCCCTTCATGCCATGAAGATTTTGCGGCAGGGTTTTGCGCTCGTAGACGACGCGGATCGCGACGTCGGCCTCACGGTTGGTCAGATTTGCCAGTTCGCCGAACGACAGGACATCCATCTCGATATCGGGATGCAGACGCGCGAAATCGGCGAAATCAGGCATCAGCAAATGTGTCGCCATCGGCGGCGCCAGCGTCACCCGCAGACGCCCGCGCACGCTCTGATCGCGCCCGAACACGCGCGTCTCCAGCTGGTGTGACGAGGCTTCCATCTGGTCGGCGAATTCGAGGACCTCCTCGCCCGCAGCCGTCAGCCGGTAGCCCGAAGGCAGCTTTTCGAACATCTGGACCCCAAGGCGTTCCTCGAGCTGGGCGATGCGTCGCAGCACGGTCGCGTGGTTCACGCCGAGGTGCTCGGCGGCCGCCCGCACCGAGCCTCCCCGCGCGACGGCTAGAAAATAGCGAACATCGTCCCAGTCGATCATGGTGCAATCCCGCACCGCGCGGTGCGCCTTTCAAGCCGTATCTGATGCCTCCTACAGCAGTATGGGCGGTGATCATAGCCGGTTCCGGCCAGCAGGGCCCATTCTGAGCGACGGACACCGATCGTCGCCGTCGGCGTTAGTCGTCCGGCCGGATCGATTTCGCACCACCGATGTGCGCGCTTCCGCACTCAACGCCTAGGGCCGGCGGACCTATGTCGGGGTCCTCGGGGGCAGATGCTGCCCCGACACCGCGACAGGAGACATTATGGGAAAGCTTGACGGCAAGGTTGCAGTCATCACGGGTGGCGCGACCGGCATCGGCCGCGCCGCGGCAAAGCGCTTCATCGAGGATGGCGCTTTCGTCTTCATCTTCGGCCGCCGACAGCAAGCCCTCGACGCTGCTGTCGCCGCCCTCGGGCCTAATGCACGCGCGGTGAAGGGCTCGGTCTCGGATGAGGCCGACCTCGACCGGCTCTACGCGGCGGTGAAGGCCGAGCGCGGAACCCTCGACATCGTCTTCGCCAATGCCGGCGCGGGAAGTCAGCTTGCGCTCGGCAAGATCACCGCCGCGCACATCGACGAAACCTTCGACACCAATGTGAAGGGTACGATTTTCACGGTGCAGAAGGCGCTGCCGCTGATGCGCCGGGGCGGTTCGATCATCCTGACGGGATCGAGCGCCGGCACCACGGGCGCCCCGGCCATGAGCGCCTACAGCGCGAGCAAGGCGGCCGTGCGCAACCTCGCGCGGACCTGGGCGGAGGACCTGAAAGGCAGCGGCATCCGGGTCAACGTGCTGTCGCCCGGAGCGACCGCGACCGAACTCGCGAAGGAAGCGCTGGGCGAAGAGGGACAGAAGGTGTTCGCCGCGATGACTCCGCTGCAGCGCATGGCCGATCCGGCGGAGATCGGGGCGGTGGCTGCCTTTCTCGCCTCCTCGGACAGCAGCTTCATGACCGCCAGCGAAGTCGCCGTCGACGGCGGCCTGGCGCAACTCTGATCCCGGCGCGGTCCCGCGCCTGGCCCACACACAATGAAAGATAAACATCATGAAAAAACTAGAAGGCAAGATCGCCGTCATCACCGGCGGCAGCAGCGGCATTGGATTGGCCACGGCCAAGCGCTTCGTGGACGAAGGTGCGCACGTCGTGATCACCGGGCGACGCGAGAAAGAGCTGAAGGAGGCCGCAGCCTTCATCGAGAGAAACGTGACGACGGTCGTGAGCGACGTGTCGCGCCTGGAAGATCTGGAGCGGCTCTATGCCGTCGTGAAGGAGAAACATGGTCACATCGACATTCTCTTCGCGAACGCAGGCGCGGGGACAATCGCGCCGCTCGCGCTAGCGACCAAGGCCCATTTCGACCAGACCTTCGATGTGAACGTGAAGGGCCTGTTCTTTACGGTGCAGAAAGCCCTCCCCCTCTTTAAGGACGGCGGTTCGATCATCCTGAACTCTTCGGTGTCGAACGTGAAGGGGCTGCCGGGGTTCAGCGTCTACGCCGCGAGCAAGGCGGCGGTGCGCAGCTTCTCGCGCGCTTGGACGCTGGAGCTGAAGGACCGCAAAATCCGCGTCAATACGATGAGCCCCGGGCCAACGGAGACCCCCGCCCTGGAGACGACGACGGGCTTGACCCGCGAGCAAGCCGAGCAAGCGGCCAGCCAATTTGCTTCACAGGTCCCGATGGGTCGCAGGGGCAAGCCGGAGGAAATCGCGGCTGCCGTCACGTTCCTCGCCTCCGATGAAAGTTCTTACATCACCGGCGTGGATCTCGCCGTCGATGGCGGCATGGCCCAGGTCTGACCGCGCCATCGACACAAGTTCGGAGAAACATCATGAGCTACGCAATCATCGGCTTCGGCCCTATCGGCCAAGCCCTGGCCAGCGCGTTTGCCCGCAACGGCATCGAAGTCTCCGTTGCAACCACGCGCGACCCGGAAAGCTTTACATCCGCCGCGGCCGTGATCGGACCCTGGATCATTCCCAAAAAGCTGGCGGACGCCGTCAAGGCGGAGATCGTCTTTTTGGCGGTCCGTTTCGAGTCGCACCAGGATGTCGCGAAAGCGCTGCCCACCTGGCAGGGCAAGACGATCGTCGATGTGACCAACGCCTACGGCGTGCCGCCTGAGAAACTGGGGGGACAACCTTCGTCCAAGGCCCTCGCGCAAGCCTTCACCGGCGGTCGACTGGTCAAGGGCTTCAACCATTTGGGTGCTGCCGTCCTTGCCCAGGATCCGGCCGTCCATGGTGGCAGGAGAGTCGTCGTTCCTGGCGAGCGACGATGACGCTGCCGCAGCGGCGATTGGCACGCTTGCGGAAACTCTCGGCTTCGCGCCGATCAAGCTCGGCGGGCTTTCGGAAGGCGGGCTGCTTGTGCAGGCGCGCGGAAACAGCTGGGGCCATCTGATCTTCAAGGATTTGGTCAAGTTCGACTGATGAACACGAGGACACGAAGCATGCGATCGGATCGAGCGCGATCCGATCGGAGCGAAATGGAGAAATTCCCATGAGTATCGAGACAAACATCCAGACCGTGAAGGACTTCTTCGCCGCGATCGGCCGAGGCGACAGGGAAACTCTGCTGGCGCTGATCGCCGACGACATCGAGTGGATCATCCCCGGTGAGGACTGGCCGCTGGCCGGAACGCATCGCGGGCACGACGGGGTGGCGGATTTGCTCGAGACGGCATCCAAGTCGATCGAAACGTCCACCGAACCCCGCGAGTTCGTGGCGCAAGGAGACCGGGTCCTGGTCGTCGGATTCGCAAAGGGAAAGATCAAAGCCACGAACAAGACGTTTAGGGACGACTGGGTCTTCGCCATCACCGTTCGCAACGGCAAACTGACGAACATCCGGGAGTACGTCGACACGCAGGCACTGGCACGAGCCGCGCGCGTGTCGAATGCCCAAGCCTAAAGGAAATCCAGATGTACGACCAATCCAAGCTGTCCGAGTTGATCCGGTTCGCACGTATCGATGCGGGCGCCACCGTGATCGACGTTTACCCAGGCGACGGCGACTGGACCCGTCTCTTTTCCGACATCGTGGGAAGCGAAGGACGGGTTGACAGCTTCGTGCCGGCTGAAGTCGCCCACTTCAAGAACGATCCGGTCGGCCGCATGCGGACGCTTGCGAAGGAGCCGGGCCGAGAGAACGTCGAAGCCGTCTCGGCGGACCTCCTGGCGATGCCGCAGGCCACGCAGGCAGCGGATGTGCTGTGGCTGCACCTGTTCTACCACGATCTCCACACCGCGCTGATCCAGGCCCGGGGCGCGAGGGCGGCCGACTTCAATCGCGCTGTCTACGAGCGGCTGAAGCCCGGCGGGTGCTACGTCATCGTCGACCACGCCGCCGCGCTCGGGGCGGGCACGACCGAGGCCCAATCGCTGCATCGGATTGAGCCTGCATCCGTTCGCAAGGAGGTGGAGGCGGCCGGCTTCGTGCTGGACGCGGAAAGCACCCTGCTCGCGAACAAGGACGATCCGCACACGATCAAGGTGTTCGATCCCGCGATCAAGGGAAAGACCGATCGCTTCGCCTATCGGTTCGTGAAGCCGTGACAGAGATCGTAGGGCGGATTAGCGAAGCGTAATCTGCCATCTTGCGCGCGACTCGGCGAGAGAGGCCGGATTTGCGGCTAATCCGCCCTACGCATCCGCTGCAGGTCAATTTCGGTTCTTGAGCTTTCGATGCAACCGGATCACTTTTTAGTCCTGCCGTCAGATGGCAGCTCCGCCGACCCGCCGATTTTGTTCGAGACCACGTAGATGTCGACGCCGCTCATCGAGCATTCCTCGCTTGATGCTTGGCTTTTCGTGATGACCTCGATCGTCTTGCCATCCTTGGTGTGAAACGTGATGTCGTAAACCTGCTGGTAGAGGTCTTTGCCGATCTTTTCGGATGCGAGACGAACGGCCTTGGTCTGCGCCTCGATCACTGATGGGATATCAATCAGGCCGGCGTTCTTGAGGTGCACGAGGGCCATGTTATTGGGCCAACTCGCGCAGTCCGGAGACTTCGCCAGAGCCACCGCAGCCGGCATGGCAAATATTGCGGCCATCACCACTTTCAACGCGGCGCGCATCAGCATGCCTCGGTCTCTAAAAACTACTCCCACTCAATCGTCCCAGGCGGCTTGCTGGTCACGTCATACACCACCCGGTTCACGCCCTTCACCTCGTTGATGATGCGCGTCGCGGTCTCGCCCAAGAACTTCATGTCGAACTGGTAGAAGTCCGCGGTCATGCCGTCGGTGGAGGTGACGGCGCGCAGGCCGACGACGAAGTCGTAGGTGCGGCCGTCGCCCATGACGCCCACGGTCTTCACAGGAAGCAGCACGGCAAAGGCCTGCCAGATGTCGTCGTAGAGACCGTGCTTCCTGATCTGGTCGATGTAGACCGCGTCCGCCTTGCGCAGGATCTCGAGCTTGTCGCGGGTGATCTCGCCGGGGCAGCGGATGGCGAGACCGGGGCCCGGGAACGGGTGGCGGCCGACGAAGATTTCGGGCAGGCCGAGCTCGCGGCCGAGCTTGCGCACCTCGTCCTTGAACAGCTCGCGCAGGGGCTCGACCAGCTTCATGTTCATGCGCTCGGGGAGACCGCCGACATTGTGGTGCGACTTGATCGTCACCGACGGGCCGCCGGTGAAGGAGACGCTCTCGATCACGTCAGGATAGAGCGTGCCTTGCGCCAGGAAGTCAGCGCCGCCGATCTTCTTGGCCTCCGCCTCGAACACCTCGATGAAGAGGCGACCGATGGTCTTGCGCTTCACTTCCGGGTCGGTGACGCCTTCGAGCTCGCCCAAAAACTGCTTCGAGGCATCCACGTGCACGAGCGGGATGTTGTAGTGGTGGCGGAACAGGTCGACCACGGTCTTGGCTTCGTCAAGGCGCAGCATGCCGTGATCGACGAACACGCAGGTGAGCTGCTCGCCGATGGCTTCGTGGATCAGCACGGCCGCGACGGCGGAATCGACTCCGCCGGACAGGCCGCAGAGCACCCTGCCCTTGCCGACCTGGGTGCGGATCTTCGCGATCTCCTCCTCGCGGAAGGCGCGCATGGTCCAGTCGCCGGAAAGGCCCGCGATCTTGCGAACGAAATTGCGGATCAGTTTGGCGCCGTCGGGCGTGTGCACCACTTCCGGGTGGAACATCAGGCCGTAATATTTGCGCGTCTCGTCCTGGATGATGGCGAACGGCGCGTTCGGCGAGGTGCCGGCCACCGAGAAGCCCGGCGGCATCTTGGTGATGCGGTCGCCATGGCTCATCCAGACCTGGTTCTTGCCGCCTGGTAACCAGACGTCCTCGAACAGCTTGCTCGGCGCCTTCACCTCGACATCGGCGCGGCCGAATTCGCGGTGATGGCCACCCTCGACAGTGCCGCCGAGCTGCTCTGCCATCGCCATCTGGCCGTAGCAGATGCCCATCACGGGCACGCCGGAATCGAAGATCGCTTGCGGCGCGCGGGGCGAGCCCGCCTCATGCACCGATTCAGGGCCGCCGGAGAGAATCACCGCCTTCGGCTTCATCTCGTTGAAGGCTTGTTCGGCCTTGTTGAACGGGACGATCTCGCAATAGACGCCGTCCTCGCGCACGCGACGCGCAATGAGCTGCGTCACCTGGCTGCCGAAGTCGACGATGAGAATCTTGTCATGCGCCGAGGCCACGGAGGGCGTCGACGCGGAGCGGTCGGTCTGTGCTGCTGTCATGGCAAGCAGATACGCGACGGGGGCTTTTCCCGCAACCGCGCGGGCCGCGCGCCCACATTCTTCTTTGGGGTATGGACAAATCGATATAGGTAAGTATTATTGACCTATATGGCCCGATCAGGGAGAACGCCATGCCAAACCATCATCAGCCGTCATCGCTTGCAGAGCTCGGCCGCACCTGGGTCGAGGCCTGGAACGCGCGCGACCTCGAACGCGTGCTCACGCTCTATGACGAGGACGCCGTGATGACCTCGGACCGCATCCCCATGTTGGGGTTCGATGAAAGCGGCACCGTGCGCGGCAAGGATGCGTTACGCGCCTATTGGGGCAAGGCGCTCGCGCTGTTGCCGAACCTGCATTTCTCGCTGATCGAATTGTTCGTCAGCCCTGATAGCGTGGTGGTGTTCTACGAGAACGAGCGGGGAAAGCGGATCTGCGAATATCTGCGGGTGAACGCGGCCGGAAAGATCGTGCAGGGATCGGCGAATCATCCGGTGCCCTGAGTCGCGCTTCTAGCTCGAGGACGCACCAAGGCCGACGCGAATCAGCGCTTGCGCAGACCGGCCTTTCTCACCCTGGTATCGGACCATGCCAGCGGACGGCCGGCCCGCGACGGAAGCACGAGCTTCCCGACCGGCTGGCCCGTCTCGTCCACCAGGTCCGAATGGACTTCGCCGCGCGCGTAGAGATTCGCTTCGCCCCATTGGCGCAAGCTGACCACGACTGGAAACAGCTCGCGCCCCCTCTTGGTCAGCGCATATTCCCGATAGGCGCTGCCGTCGGAGGCCGGAATCAGTTCGAGCACGCCAAGCTCCACCAGCCTGTGCAGCCGCGCAGTGAGCATGCCCTTGGCGATGCCGAGGTTCTTCTGGAAATCGCCAAATCGACGCAGCCCGTCGAAGGCATCGCGCACGATCAGAAGCGACCAAATGTCCCCAACTGCGTCCAGTGCACGCGCCACCGGGCAGTCAGCCTCGGCAAAACCGGTCCGCTTCATTCGCCGCCCTCCAAATTGGTCTTAAAATAGGACTGGACAGCGCGGTGTGCAACTGGTCTTATTTTAAGACTAGATAGAACGTGCCGGAGACGACAATGACAATCCACGATGCCGCCACAGCCGGACCGACCAACGCCGACGAAAAGGCCGACGACACCGCCGGGCGCGGGCTCTCGCGCGGGATGGCGATGCTGCTGGCGCTGACCTGCGGCCTGAGCGTCGCCAATATCTACTTCGCGCAGCCGCTGCTCGATGCCATGGCGCGCGATCTCGGCATCGACCCCGCCGCGATCGGGATGGTGGTGACCTTTACCCAGATCGGCTACGCGTTCGGCTTGATCCTAATCGTGCCGCTCGGCGACCTCTGGGATCGCCGCCGCCTGATCGTCGGCCAGACCGTGCTGTCGGCGATCGGCCTCGTCATCGTCGGCACGGCGGCGCATGCCGCCGTGCTGCTTGTGGGAATGGCGCTAGTCGGCATGCTCGCCGTCGTCGTCCAGGTCCTCGTCGCCTTTGCCGCGACGCTGGCCAGACCGGACGGGCGCGGCCGCGCGATCGGCACCGTCACGAGCGGCGTCGTCGCCGGCATCCTGCTGGCGCGGTTCGCCTCGGGCGCCCTGGCCGATTTCGGCGGCTGGCGAATGGTCTACCTGGTCTCGGCCGGCCTCATGCTGGCCATGGCGGCGCTGCTCCTGCGCGTGCTGCCGCGCGGCCGGCAGTCGGCGCTGGCCCGATCCTCTTATCTGTCGCTGTTGCGCTCAACCGCCTCGCTGTTTGTCGAGGAGCCGATACTGCGCGAGCGCGCGTTGTTTGCGTTTCTGATCTTCGCCAATCTCAACGTGTTCTGGACGTCGATCGTGCTGCCGCTCTCGGCGCCTCCCTTCGCGCTGTCGCATACCACGATCGGATTGCTCGGCGTCGCCGGGTTCGCCGGAGCGCTCGCGGCGCGCAATGCCGGGCGGCTTGCCGATCTCGGATGGGCCCAGCGGACCACCGGGCTGTCACTGCTGCTGATGCTGGGTGCCTGGGCTCCGATCGCCTGCCTGCAAAGCTCGCTCTGGCTGGTCGTCGCCGGCGTGATCGTGCTGGATCTGGGACTCCAGGCCGTGCACGTGACGAGCCAGAGCCTGATCATCGCCGTGCGGCCCGATGCGGCGAGCCGACTGGTGGGCGGTTACATGGTGTTCTACTCGGTCGGAAGCGCGATTGGCGCGATCGCGTCGACGATGGTGTACGCGATGGCCGGCTGGTCCGGCGTCTGCGTGCTCGGCGCGGGAATCAGTGCCGCCGCGCTGCTGGTCTGGGTCATCATCGCAAGCAGGATGCCGGTGACGGCAGATTGCGCGCTGATGCATGGGCAAAAATAAGGGCCGAAAACAATAAGAACTGTAAAAATGAGGACTACCGCGAAAGCATCCGATAGTAACGGCACTGCCGTCGCCGCCCCAGGATCACCATCATGAAGCTGCCCACCTCCCCCTTCACCGTCACCGACTGGAGCAAGGTCGAGCCGACCGTCCATCCCGGCGAGACCGGGCAAGCCCAGTGGCGCACGCTCGACATCGGCGATCTCCGGGTGCGGATGGTCGAATATTCGCCGGGCTATCTCGCCGACCATTGGTGCGACCGCGGCCACGTGCTGTACGTGCTGCAGGGCGAGCTCGACAGCGAGCTGCGCGACGGCCGCAAGTTCAAGCTCACGGCGGGGATGAGCTACCAGGTCTCGGATTTCGGCGATGCAGCGCACCGGTCCTCGACGGCGACGGGGGCGACGCTGTTTATCGTCGATTGAGGCGCCCCGGAAGGGTTAATTTGCACCGCAAAATAGCAAAATTCGGCGACATCCCGAGCGGCGGGTGGTGCCTTGAAGTGGCCCCAAAATCTCGCTATATTGTGATCATCGATACTTGGCCGAACGACTGGGCCGCTTCGCTTCGTTGCTGACGGGCGCGCACGCTTCAGATGATTTCTCCAACATCGACTGATCAGGACTATGGGCGCAATAGTGCGTACCGGTCCGCGTGTTAACTTCTTAAGCAAAGGAAATTCCCATGGCTATGGGCACCGTGAAGTGGTTCAACAATCAAAAGGGCTTTGGTTTCATTCAGCCGGATGACGGCGACAAGGACGTGTTCGTGCACATCAGCGCCGTCGAGCGCGCTGGCCTCTCGACCCTCAACGAAGGTCAGAAGGTCTCGTTCGACATCGTCGCCGATCGTCGCAGCGGCAAGTCCTCGGCTGACAATCTCCGCGTCGGCTAAAGCCCGCGCACCGTTCTGACCACGGACGTACCGGCAGAACGTCGAGTTAGAAAACCCCGCGACCGGGTTCCGGTTCGCGGGGTTCTTGTTTGGTGAGACAGGCGTCGCGTCATCCGCGATGTCGTGGGGTGGGCTATGCCTTCTTCAAGACCGAGACGAAGAACCCGTCCGTTCCCGTCCGCCGCGGTGTCATCAGCCAGCCTTCCGGCGATTGCAGCGCGGCTTGCGCAAACTCCTCGGCCTTGTCCCAGAGCACGCTCGCGGTCTGCTCGGGCGGCACCACAGCGAACTCGGGATGGCGGGCGGTGAACGCCCTCACCTGGTCGCCGTTCTCCTCTGAGAGCACCGAGCAGGTGATGTAGGCAATGCGGCCGCCGGCCTTGAGCAGCGGAACCGCGCGATCGAGCACCGCGGTCTGGTCCCGCAAGCGGATCTCCAGCGCGCCCGGACGCATGCGCCATTTGGCATCGGGATTGCGGCGCCAGGTTCCGGTTCCCGTGCAGGGCGCGTCGATCACGACGAGGTCGGCGGTCGCGCTGATCTCCGCCAGCGGATCGGCCTCGCCCTTGGGCGTGCGCACATCGGCATTGTGGACGCCGGCGCGCGACAGGCGTTCGTGAATGGGCGCAAGTTGCCGCTTGTCGCTGTCGGTCGCGATCAGCCGGCCCTTGCCCTGCATCATCGCGGCGAGCGCCAGCGTCTTGCCGCCGGCCCCCGCACAGAGATCGATCACCTGCTCGCCGGGTTTTGCCGCGGTCAAGGCAGCCGCAAGCTGTGACCCCTCATCCTGCACTTCAATGGCACCCTTGATAAAATCCTCTTCGGCCTGGATACCGGGGTTGCGCGCATCGGCCGAAAGCTCGATGCGCAGGCCGGTTGCGGACCAACGCGTCGGTTTCGCATGAAGGTGAGCAAGCGCCCCCAGCGTCTTGTCGCGATTGGATTTTAACGTGTTGACGCGCAGGTCGAGCGGCGCCCGGCCCGCCATCGCGGCCGCCTCCGCGACGCGTTCGTCGCCGAACGCTTTTGCCAAATACGGATCCAGCCATTCCGGATAGTCACCGGCGATCGCGGCCGGGGCACCTTCAAGCGACCGCGAGGCGAGCGCGGCCTGCTCGGGCTCGGTCAACGGCGCGGGGGCAAAGCGGCTGCCGTCGAACAGCGCGGCCATCGTCGCCGTATCCATGTTGCGCTCGAGGCGAAGCATGCCGATCAGCCGCGCACGCGCGGTATCCGAATCCATCAGGTAGGCGCTCGAGGCATAGCGGCGCAGCACGTCCCAGACGAGGCCGGCAATGGCGGCGCGGTCGCCGGATCCGGCGAAGCGGTGCGCGGTGCCCCACTCCTTCAGCGCCTTGGCCGCGGGCACGCGGTCCTTCTCGATGGTGTCGATCAGTTCGATGGCTGCGGACAGCCGGGCAGCGGGAGTCATTTGAATCTTTCAGATCAAATCCGACGGCTAACCGTCAGATCAACAAGAGCATCTTCAGTGCGAAGTAGATCCACATCGCGAGCAGCACGAGCACGCCGGCGAGCCAGATCGTGGAGCGGCGCCCGAGATTGTTGGAGGAGACGAAGATTCCGGCATGGACGAAGCGCGTCACCACGAACACCCAGGACATCAGCACGATGAAGAGATCGGCATGGCGCAACGGGAGCGCCAGCGCGATCAGGGCGTAGAACAGCACCGGCAATTCGAACTGGTTGCGGTAGCAATTGGCGATTTGTGTGGCGCCCTTGGGCCAGTTGGGCTCGCCGAGCGCAATGTCACGGCTCTTGGTCTCGCCGGAGACGAGCGCGCGCCGGCGTCCCAGCGCCATGGCGATCAGGAGCGCGAAGGTGAGACCGACCTGCACGAAGACCGGCAGCAAAACCATTTGAATGGACATCGGAATTTCCCGGGATTTCCCATCCGGCGGAGACCACAGCTAGCGTCCATTAGCGGTCACCGCTGGTCCTGACAATCAACGAGTTGAACCGGCGTTCCCGATGAGGCGACCCACTGTCGACAGTTAAAGCGATTTCCCCCTTTGGGGCGCGCAAGGCGAGAGACCGCCATGAACACCCTCTTCAGCCAGTTCGGCAGCCTGACCGGCGCTTTGACCGAGTCCGCCGACGGCCAGTTCGGCATCCTGATGTCGGCGCTGGCAGGCATCGCGACGGCGCTCGCGGTGGCGCTGGCAATGACGGTCTACTTCCGAATGAGCTATCGGACCTGGCGCGATGTCCTCAGGCATGGCCTCGCTGCGCTCGCCGCCCTCGCTCTGTTTGCGTTTGCCGCCTACGACATGCGCCATGCCGCGCTGGCCTATCTCGGCCTCAATCCCTCGAAACCCGCGGTCGAGTTCGAGATCCGCATGCCCAAGGAGACCTTGGCGGCGGCGTCCGACACCCAGATCGAGCTGCATACCGACCGCAACCAGACGCTGGCACTGGTCGAGGGCGTGCGGGAGCTCGGTGATGGCCGCTCCGTGCTGCGTGGCGCGGTACCGCTCAACCACCGCACTGCGGACCGCGTGCTGGTCGTGAACCTGCCCGGCAAGGGCACCTTCGAATTCCGCCTCCGCCTGCCGGCCGAGCCGCATCGCTCCGAACAGTCCGGCGCTCAGTTCGGCCCTCAGTTCGGCCCTTGGCACCTCGCCGACCGCATCGCCTCGCCGCTGGCAAGCCCGGTCGCCCCGCAAGACGCCTACACAATCCGCTATCGCGTGCTTTAAACTTTGTTCGATCGCCCCAAGATGGGCGGCGAGCATGAGCGCTGCCCATCGCTGCTCAAGCGACGCTTTTGAGATCCTGCTGGATCGCGGCAAGCAAGGACTGCAGCGCGTCGCTGTTCACCGGTTTGGCCCCGGTATTGGCGGGCAGAACATTGGCAGGCCGCGCGGCATTGACCGGGCGCTTGGGGAATGGCGGCGTGGGTGTGGGCATCGCGGATTGCGCGAACACGTCCTCGGTATGGACGAACTTGCCATGGATGACGTCGTCGCGACGGCCCATGACAAACATGGTCGCCCAATAACCGGCAGCCAGCAGGATTACGCAGAAAACAACAAGCTCTAACATCATCGCACCTGAAATATGCGCAATGATTCAATGCCTTCGCGAGCCCGTCAATGAACCGACGGTCACACCTGCGGCTTTTACGGGCGGGTGTGGCCGATCAGTCACTCTTTGTTAACCATACCCGGCCCCCGAGGGGGCGAGAGCGGCCGATCAAGCTTTGTCCGGCCCGACCCGCACCAGCTGCTTGCCGAAATTGGCCCCCTTGAGAAGCCCCATGAAGGCTTCGGGCGCGCTCTCCAGGCCCTCGGTGACGAACTCCTTGTACTTGACCTTGCCCTCGCGGACCCAGCCGGACATGTCGCGCAGGAAGTCGCCATGGCGGGAGGCGAAGTCGGAGACGATGAAGCCGCGGAAGGTCAGCCGCTTGGTCAGGGTCGCGCGCATCATGCTGGCGGCCCATTTCGGCGGCTTCGCTTCAGTGTCGTTGTAGTGGGCGATGAGGCCGCAGACGGGTACGCGCGCAAACGCATTGAGCAGCGGGAACACCGCCTCGAACACGGCGCCGCCGACATTCTCAAAATAGACGTCGATACCCTTCGGGCAGGCGTCCTTCAGCTTCGTCGCCAGATCGGGATCGCGGTGATCGATGCAGGCATCGAAGCCGAGCTCCTTCACGACGTAATCGCATTTGTCCTTGCCGCCTGCGATTCCAACCGCGCGTGCGCCCTTGATCTTCGCGATCTGTCCCACGGCCGAGCCGACCGCGCCGGAGGCGCCGGCGACGACGACGGTCTCGCCTTGCTGCGGCTTGCCGATATCGAGCAGGCCCGTGTAGGCGGTCATGCCGGGCATGCCCAGCACGCCGACGGCCGTCGAGATCGGCGCGAGCTTCGGGTCGATCTTGTTCAGCCCCTTGCCGTCGGAGATCGCGTGCGTCTGCCAGCCCGCGCGCGAGAGCACGATGTCACCCTTGGCAAAGTTTGGATTGTTGGAGGCTGCGACCTCGCAGACCGTACCGGCTTCCATCACACCACCGACGGGCACCGGCGTCGCGTAGGACGGACCGTCGCTCATGCGCCCGCGCATATAGGGATCGAGCGAGAGCCAGATCGTGCGCAGCAGGACTTCGCCTGCGGCAGGCGTAGGAACCGCGAATTCCTCGATGCGGAAATCGGACGGCTTTGGCTCCCCGACGGGACGCGCGGCGAGAACGATGCGTTTGCCTTGGGACATGATGGCTTCCTCCAAATTATACTTCGGCGTGGACGGAAGCGGAGGGAGGCAGCTGCGTCAATACAAAAACGGTGGAGCGTGGTGGCGCGACAGCGCCGCAAATGAAGTTTGGTACACACCAACTACGCCCTCGCTGTCATCGCCCGACTTGATCGGACGATCCAGTATTCCAGAGGCGGCCGTGATCGAGCCGAAAAGGCCGCGGCGTACTGGATGCCCCGGTCAAGCCGGGGCATGACAGCGCATGCGAGGCTAGCGCGCGAAAAACAACGCGCAGCCGAGCGGCACGAGAGCGGAGACTAACCCCCGCCCGGATAGTTCGGCGCTTCGCGCGTGATGGTGACGTCGTGGACGTGGCTTTCGCGCAGGCCCGCGCCGGTGATGCGGACGAACTGGGCCTTGTCGTGCAGGTCCTTCATGTCCTTTGCACCGACATAGCCCATCGCGGCGCGCAGGCCGCCCGCGAGCTGATGCATGACGTTGCCGACCGGGCCCTTGTAAGGCACCTGGCCTTCGATGCCTTCGGGCACGAGCTTGAGCGTGTCCTTGATGTCCTGCTGGAAGTAGCGGTCGGCCGAGCCGCGCGCCATCGCGCCGACCGAGCCCATGCCGCGATAGGCCTTGTAGGAGCGGCCCTGCCACAAGAACACTTCACCGGGCGTCTCGTCGGTGCCGGCGAGCAGTGAGCCGACCATCGCGATGTCGGCACCGGCAGCGAGCGCTTTGGCAAGGTCTCCGGAAAACTTGATGCCGCCGTCGGCAATGACGGGGATGTCCGACTTCTTCGCCGCCTCGACCGCATCCATGATCGCGGTGAGCTGCGGAACGCCGACGCCGGCGACGATGCGCGTGGTGCAGATCGAGCCCGGGCCGATGCCGACCTTGATGCAGTCCGCGCCCGCATCGATCAGCGCCTGCGCACCCTCCGAGGTCGCGACGTTGCCGGCAACGACCTGCACGGAATTGGACAGGCGCTTGATGCGGTTGACCGCATGGAGCACGTGACGGGAATGGCCGTGCGCGGTGTCGACCACGACGAGATCGACGCCGGCATCGATCAGCCGCTCGGTGCGCTCGAAGCCGCTATCGCCGACCGTGGTGGCGGCGGCGACGCGGAGGCGGCCCTGCGCGTCCTTGCAGGCCAGCGGATGGGCGACCGCCTTCTCCATGTCCTTCACGGTGACCAGGCCGACGCAGCGATACTGCTCGTCGACCACAAGCAGCTTCTCGATGCGATGCTGATGCAGCATCCGCCGCGCCTCGTCCTGGCTGACATTCTCGCGCACCGTGACGAGACCTTCATGCGTCATCAGCTCGGAGATTTTTTGCTGGCGGTCGGTGGCGAAGCGGACGTCGCGGTTGGTGAGAATGCCGACCAGCTTGCCCGGCGTGGACTTGCCCGCACCGGTGACGACGGGAATGCCGGAGATGCCGTGATCGCTCATCAGCTTGAGCGCATCGTCCAGCGTGGCGTCCGGGCTGATCGTGAGCGGGTTCACCACCATGCCCGACTCGTAGCGCTTGACCTGCCGCACCTGGGCAGCCTGCCCTTCGGGATCGAAATTGCGATGGATGACGCCGATGCCGCCGGCCTGCGCCATGGCGATCGCCATGCGGGCTTCGGTGACCGTGTCCATGGCGGAGGCCATGATCGGGATGTTGAGCGGAATGGCGCGGGTGACGCGGGAGCGGATGTCGACCTCGCCCGGCATGACGTCCGACAGGCCCGGCTTCAGCAGCACGTCGTCGAACGTGAGGGCTTCGCGAATGCCTTGTTGCACCGTGGCCATGTGCCAACTCCTTCCGCGGCCCTGCCGCAAATAGCTATGGATGAGCGCCGCCCTCGGCGTACCTTGCGGCAACGCCGGAGAATCGGAGCCCATCGGTGGGGTTGACGCGGGTCGATAGCACGGGCGGGCGACGAATCAAAGCAATTCGGACCGCCGGCCAGCCATGCACAGGCTTTTTTGGGCAAGTTCGGCGGCGGATAGCCTTCGCGGCGGCACGTACTGGCGAACGGCAGATCATCGTGATCTCCGGCGCAGGGCGCACCCGCCTGGGGTCACGCGGGATTTAGGTGCTATGCGTCGATCCGCAATGGTCGCGGCCCAGTGGCGGTGATAAGCCGCAATTCTCGCCCTTCGTTCCCGATGTCCATTACCAATCCGTCATGGTCGACAAGCAACGCATCATTCCGCTGATCGTGGCCACTGCTCTCTTCATGGAGAACATGGACTCGACGGTGATCGCCACGTCGCTGCCCGCGATTGCGGCCGACATCGGCACCAGCCCACTGACGCTCAAGCTCGCGATCACTTCCTATCTGCTGTCGCTTGCGGTCTTCATCCCGGCGAGCGGCTGGACCGCCGACCGGTTCGGCGCGCGTCTGGTGTTTGCGATTGCCGTCGGCGTGTTCATGGTCGGCTCGGTCGGCTGCGCGCTCTCGACATCGGTCACCGATTTCGTGTTCGCGCGCATCCTCCAAGGCATGGGCGGGGCAATGATGACGCCGGTCGGGCGCCTCGTGCTGCTGCGGTCGGTCGACAAGAGCGCGCTGGTCAACGCGATGGCGTGGGTGACGGTCCCTGCCCTGATCGGCCCCGTGATCGGGCCGCCGCTCGGCGGCTTCATCACCACCTACGCGTCATGGCACTGGATCTTCCTGATCAACATCCCGATCGGGCTGCTCGGCATCTTCATGGCCTTGCGCTTCATCGATCCCATCAAAAGCGAGGAACGAGAGCCGTTCGACCTCTACGGCATGGTGCTCGCGGGCCTCGGGCTCGCCGGCATCGCCTTCGGGCTGTCGGTCGCCGGACTCAATCTGCTGCCATGGAGCACGGTTGCCGCCCTGGTCGTCGGCGGATCGATCTCGATGTCGCTGTATGTCCTTCACGCGCGGCGAACGGGGTCGCCGGTGCTGGACTTTACGCTGCTGAGGCTGCCGACACTGCGCGCGGCCGTTCTCGGCGGCTTCATGTTCCGGCTCGGCATCGGCGCGCTGCCGTTCCTGCTGCCACTGCTGATGCAGATCGGATTCGGCCTCTCGCCGTTCAAGTCCGGCCTCGTCACGTTTGGCTCCTCGCTCGGCGCCATGGGCATGAAGGCGCTGGCCGCGCGCATCATCCGCGCCTTCGGCTTCCGCAACCTGATGACGGTGAACGCGATCATCAGTGCGGTTTTCCTGGCCGCCTGTGCCCTCTTCACCGTGACGACGCCCCTGCTGATCATCATGATCATCCTGGTGGTCGGCGGCTTCTTCCGTTCGCTCGAGTTCACCGCGATCAACACGGTGGCCTATGCCGAGGTCGAGCAGGCGCAGATGAGCCGCGCCACCACGCTCGTCAGCGTCAACCAGCAGCTCGCGGTCTCGGCCGGCGTCGCGGTCGGCGCCGCCTCCGTGGAGACGACGATGTGGTTCAGCCACGTCAGCGAGCTCGACGCCACCGTATTTGCGCCGGCCTTTCTCGTGATCGCCCTGACTTCGGCGGCGTCGAGCTGGTTCTTCTGGCAGATGCCCACCGATGCCGGCCACGAAGTTTCCGGCCGCAAAGCGGTGGAGATCGCGAGCCGCAAAGGTGCCGGCAAGGGCGCGGCCAAGGCGGCCGTCAAGGCGGCGACCGAGGATACGCAGGATGTGCGGGATCAGCGGCTGGGCTAGTGCTCCACCTCGTCGTTGCGAGCCCCCCGAAATCCCGTCGCGAGGACGTAGCGCTCCGAGGAATCCGCACGGCTTGCGGCCGGCTTGACGTGACGCACCGTGGCGAAATCGCGCTTGAGCTGGGCGAGCAGTTCGGCGTCGGCGCCACTCTGGAACGCCTTCGCCAGGAAGGTCCCGCCCGGCCTCAGCACATCGCAGGCGAACGCGGCAGCGGTCTCGATCAGGCCGACGATGCGAAGCTGGTCGGTCTTGCGATGACCGGTGGTGTTGGCAGCCATGTCGGACATGACAATGTCGGCGCCGCCGTCGAGCATGGCCTTGAGCTTGTCCGGCGCGTCATTGTCCATGAAGTCGAGCTGCGCGAACTCGACGCCGGCAATCTCGGGGATTTCGAGCAGGTCGATCGCGATGACCTTGCCCTTGCCGTCGACCGAGCCGACGCGCTTGGCGGCAATCTGGCTCCAGCCGCCCGGCGCGGCGCCGAGATCGACCACAGCCATGCCGTGCTTCAGCAGCCGGTATTTGTCATCGATCTCGAGCAGCTTGAACGCGGCGCGCGAGCGATAGCCCAGCGCCTTCGCCTTCACCACATAGGGATCGTTGAGCTGCCGCTCCAGCCAGAGCTTCGACGACAATTTGCGCTTGCCGTGGGTCTTGACCTGGACGTGCAAACGGCCGGTGGTGTCCTTGACCATCTCACCAGCTCCTGAGCGCGCCGTCTTCGCGCATCATCTCGACCAGCATGCCTTCGCGCAAGCCCCGGTCGGCGACGCGCAGGCGTGGCAGCGGAAAGGCGCGGCGGATCGCGTCGAGGATGGCGCAGCCGGCCAGGACGAGATCGGCGCGCTCAACGCTGATGCAGCTGTTCGCGGCGCGCTCCTCGTAGCTCATGCCAAGCAGCTTGTTGATGGTCGCGGTGACGTCGGTATCGTTCATCCAGACGCTGTCGATGCGGCGGCGGTCGTAGCGCGCGAGGTTGAGATGGATGCCGGCGAGCGTCGTCACAGTGCCTGACGTGCCGAGCAGATGCATATCAGTGAGATCGCCGCCATGCTGTTCGGCGAACGGCGCGATGTGATGGGCGACCTCGCGCTCCATCGCGGCGTAGATCTCGGGCGTCACGTCGCGGCCCCCGAACTGCTCGGCAAGCGTGACCACACCGAACGGGATCGACATCCAGGCTTTGATGCGCGGCTCCGGATTTGCGGCGTCGCGCTCGATCCGTACCAGCTCGGTCGAGCCGCCGCCGATGTCGAACAGGATTGCGCCGCGCCCCCTGGGATCGACCAGCGGCGAGCAGCCGAGCACGGCAAGCGCCGCCTCGGTCTCGCGGTCGATTACCTCGAGCTCGATCCCGGTCTCGGCAGCGACGCGGCTGCGAAAGCCTTCGGCATTCGAGGCGGCGCGGCACGCTTCGGTGGCGATCAGCCGCAGCCGCCGCGCTTTGCGCAGGTTGATCTTGTCGCGGCAGATGCCAAGCGCCACGATGGCGCGTTCGATCGCGGCCTCGCTGATGCACCCGGTTGCCGAGACGCCCTCGCCGAGCCGGATGATGCGCGAGAAGGAATCGACCACGCGAAAGCCGTCGTGGGTCGGACAGGCGATCAGGAGCCTGCAATTGTTGGTGCCGAGGTCGAGCGCCGCGTAGACGCCGGTTCCCGGCGCTTGCGCGCCGACGGCCGGTTCAGTGGCGAACGCCGCCGCCATCGACCCCAGCTCACCGTGCGGCGCAAGGCCGTCGCGGAGCCGCGTGTGGTCATTCATACAAACTGTCTTTCCGCGGCCGGTTAGGCCGATCTGGAATTGCTTTTTCGCCTGAAACATTAGCAGCGCACCAATCCTGCGCAACAACGCATCACATGGGACCATGCCCATTCGTGCGTTGTCGTGAGCGGGCCGGTGGGTTATTTTTGAGGGGTCCGGACCCCAGGCGCCCCCCAAACCGCGCATTTGCCGGCTTTTCAGGTCAATTCCATGCAAGAACACACCAAATCCTCCACGCTCGAAAACGCTATTGCACTGCAAAAATATGGCGTCGGGCAGCCGGTCCGCCGCAAGGAGGACGATACCCTGGTGCGCGGCAAGGGCCGCTACACCGACGATTTCAACCTGCCCGGCCAGGCCCATGCCGTGATCGTTCGCTCGACCCATGCCCATGGCGTCATTCGCGGCATCAACATCGATGCAGCCAGAGCAATGCCGGGCGTGCTCGGGGTGTGGACCGGCGAAGACCTCGATGCGGCCGGCTACGGCCCCTTCACCTGCGGCCTGCCGCTGAAGAGCCGTGACGGCTCGCCCCTGCTCCAGACCAACCGCCAGCCGCTCGCAACCGACAAGGTCCGCTTCGTCGGCGATCCCGTCGCCTTCGTGGTGGCGGAGACGCTGGCCCAGGCGCGCGACGCGGCCGAGGCGGTCGAACTCGACATCGAGCCGCTGCCGGCGGTGACCGATCCCGAGGAAGCCGCAAAACCCGGCGCGCCGCAACTGTACGACCACATCCCGAACAATGTCGCGCTCGACTACCACTATGGCGACACCGACAAGGTGAACGCGGCCTTCGCCAGTGCTGCTCACGTGACCAAGGTCGACATCGAGAACACCCGCGTCGCCGTGGTCTCGATGGAGCCACGCGTTGGCCTTGCCTCCTATGACAAGAAGACCGAGCGCTACACTCTTCAGGTGCCCACGCAGGGGGTGGCAGGCAACCGTGCCAATCTCGCCAAGAATCTGAAAGTGCCGAACGAAAACGTGCGCATTCTCACCGCCAATGTCGGCGGCTCCTTCGGCATGAAGAACATCAATTACCCCGAATACATGTGCATCCTGTACGCGGCGAAGACGCTGGGACGACCGGTGAAGTGGCTGGACGAGCGCTCGACCAGCTTCCTCTCCGATAGTCACGGCCGCGCGCAGAAGATTCATGCCGAGCTCGCGCTGGACGCCGAGGGGCATTTCCTCGCCGCCAAGCTCTCGGGTTACGGCAATCTCGGTGCCTACATCACCGGCGTTGCTCCCAGTCCGCTCTCGCTCAACACCAGCAAGAACTTTTCCAGCGTCTATCGCACGCCGCTGATGGCCGTCGACATCAAGACGGTGCTGACCAACACCACGTTGATGGGCGCCTATCGCGGCGCCGGCCGGCCCGAGGCCAACTACTACATGGAGCGGCTAATCGACCGCGCCGCGGACGAGATGGGCATCAACCGGCTGACCCTGCGGAAGCGCAACTTCATCAAGCAGAACCAGATGCCGTTCGCCGCGTCCTCCGGCGTCACCTATGACAGCGGCGACTTCCAGGCCGTCTTCAACAAGGCCCTCGAAATCTCCGACCACGAGAATTTTGCCAAGCGCAAGAAGGAGAGCAAGAAGTCCGGCAAGCTGCGCGGCATCGCCGTCGGCTCCTATCTGGAGGTGACCGCACCTCCCGGCGTCGAGCTCGGCAAGATCGTGTTCGATCCCGATGGCTCGGTGCAGCTCATCACCGGGACGCTCGATTACGGTCAGGGCCACGCATCCGCATTCGCGCAGGTCCTCTGCCAGCAGCTCGGCGTTCCCTTCGACAGCGTCAAGCTGGTGCAGGGCGACAGCGACATCGTCCACACCGGCAACGGCACCGGTGGCTCGCGCTCGATCACCGCGACCGGCATGGCGATCGTGGGCGCCGCCAAGCTCGTGATCGAAAAGGGCAAGCGCGCCGCCGCGCACATGCTGGAGGCCTCCGAAGCCGATATCGAATTCGAAGGCGGCAGCTTTACGATCGCCGGCACCGACCGCAGCATCGACATCATGGAGCTCGCCAAACGCCTGCACGACAGCAAGATGCCGGAGGGCGTACCCGACAGCCTCGACGTCGATCACACCAGCGAACCGGTGCCATCAGCCTTCCCGAACGGCTGCCATGTCGCCGAGGTCGAGATCGACCCTGAGACCGGCGTCGTGCAGATCGTGCGCTACAGCGCGGTCAACGATTTCGGCACGGTGATCAATCCGCTGCTGGTCGCGGGCCAGCTCCATGGCGGCGTGGTCCAGGGCATCGGCCAGGCGCTGATGGAGCACGTCCGCTACGACGAGAGCGGCCAGCCGATCACGGGCTCGCTGATGGACTACGCTCTGCCGCGCGCCGAGGACGTTCCGAACATGACGGTCGGCGACCACCCGGTGCCGGCCACGACCAATCCGCTCGGCAGCAAAGGCTGCGGCGAAGCCGGCTGCGCCGGCAGCCTGTCGACGGTCGTGAACGCGGTGATCGACGCGCTCTCCGAATACGGCATCAAGCACATCGACATGCCGCTGAGGCCGGAACGCGTGTGGCGCGCGATCCAGGATGCGAAGGGGAAAGCGGCGTAAAGGGCGTTCCGTCGTCGCCACAAACTCCGCTGTCATCGTCCGCGAAAGCGGACGATCCAGTATTCCAGAGACGGTCGTGGGATACGGAGGAGCCTCGGCGTACTGGATTCCCCGCCTTCGCGGGGAATGACAGCGAGTGTGAGGACGCGCTGTGCTCCTTCCCTACGCCGCCGCCTGCTCGCGCGGCTGGTAGATCGCGATGTGCTGGCAGTGCGCCAGCGGCGTCGTGCCGTTGGCGACCACCAGCGCGTCGAGCTCGACGAAGCGGTGGCCCTTCTTCTCGTAGTTCGCGGTGACTTTTGCCCGCGCGGTGATCTCGTCGCCGGCGCGCGCGGCTGACAGCAATTGCATGCGGCTGCCGACATGGATCCAGGGGCCGAGCATCGTGTTGTCCACCAGCACGCGGTTCATGACGCGCTGGATCAGGCCGGGATGGCCGAGCCCCTCGCCCGCGAAGATCGGATCGGTCTCACGGATGTCGGCGAGATAGTCGGCGGCATCCTGCCCGGCCCAGCGGCGCGGCGTCGTGCCCAACCATTTGCCGGTCTCGAAGGTTGCTGGGCTGACCGGTTTGCGCTCGGCAACCGCGGGGACCTCGACATAGTCGCTCAACGACACCGCAGCCGCAGTCGCAGTTGCCTGCAGCGCCGCCGTGCCGGTGGCACAGAGCTCGGTGCGGCTGAACACCTCGATGGTGAGCAGGCCGTTGTGCTCGGTCGCATCGACGTCGGCGGTCTCGCCGTCATAGACCGGCTTGATGAAACGCGCCTCGATCAGCCCGCGCGACAGGAAATCGCGGCCCCAGCGCGACACCGGCACATGCATCATGTAGGCGAAGACGTCGACGCCGGGGACCAGCCCGCCGGAGAACCCGAAGCGGCGCGCCACTGCATCGTCATGCATCTTGTTTTCGGATTGCTTGGCCGTGTTGTAGGCCTCGACGCGATAGGTTTCGAGCCGGTTCGGCATGGCTTGGCTTTCCCCAATTTCTTGTTGTTTCGGCCCGATCGTAGGCCCTGAGGAACCGGGGTCAATCCCCTCGCCTTTGCGGCCCGAATGGGGTACCACGCGGCTGCTGCGGAACCGCTTCGCAAGCCCCATCTACGGACCATGACGAACCCTCAAAACACCACTCGTATCTATGTCGACGCCGATGCCTGTCCGGTGAAGGACGAGATCTATCGCGTTGCCGGCAGGCACGGCCTGCCCGTGAGCGTGGTCGCGGGCAATTTCATCCGCGTGCCCCAGGATCCACTCATCGAGCGGATCGCCGCTGGTGCCAGCATGGACGCAGCCGATGACTGGATCGCGGAACGCGCCGGGCCCGGCGATATCGTCATTACCTCGGATATTCCGCTCGCAAGCCGCTGCGTGAAGGCCGGCGCCGATGTGATCGCGTCCAACGGCAAGGCGTTCACCGAGGAATCGATCGGGATGACGCTCGCGGTCCGCAACCTGATGACCGATTTGCGCTCGGCCGGCGAAGTCACCGGCGGTCCGAAATCGTATTCACCGCGCGACCGCTCGACGTTTCTGTCGACGCTCGACCAGACCATCCGCCGCATTCAGCGCCGCCGCGCCGACCAGGCCGCAACAAGACAGGACTGAGACACCGCATGGCGCCACCGCTGATTCAACTGCGCGATATCAAGCTGACCTTTGGCGGCACGCCGCTCCTGGCGGGCGTCGAACTGTCGGTTTCGACCGGCGAGCGCGTCTGCCTGATCGGCCGCAACGGTTCCGGCAAATCGACGCTGCTCAAGATCGCCGCCGGCCTGGTCGAACCGGATGGCGGCAGCCGTTTCGTGCAGCCCGGCGCCACCATTCGCTACCTGCCGCAGGAGCCGGATTTTTCCGGTTTCTCCACCACGCTCGCTTATGTCGAGGCCGGCCTCAATGCTGGCGACGACCACTATCAGGCGCGCTATCTGGTCGAGCAGCTCGGTCTCAGCGGCGAAGAAGATCCGGCGCATGTCTCCGGCGGCGAAGCGCGCCGCGCCGCGCTGGCACGCGTGCTGGCGCCCTCGCCCGACATCCTGCTGCTGGATGAGCCGACCAACCATCTGGATCTTCCGACCATCGAATGGCTGGAGAGTGAACTGGAGAGCCGCCGCTGCGCGCTGGTGATCATCAGCCACGATCGGCGCTTCCTCGGCAATCTCTCGCGCAGCACCGCCTGGCTCGACCGCGGCCAGATCCGGCAGATCGACCGCGGCTTCAGTGCCTTCGAGGCTTGGCGCGACGAGGTGCTCGCGGAGGAAGAGCGCGACCAGCACAAGCTCGACCGCAAGATCGTCAACGAGGAGCACTGGCTGCGTTACGGCGTCTCGGGCCGCCGCAAGCGCAACGTCAAGCGACTCGGCAATCTCCACGCGCTGCGCGACCAGCGCCGCACCCATCGCGGCGCGACGGGCAACGCCAACCTGGCGGCTGCCGAGGCCGACAAGTCCGGCAAGCTCGTCATCGAGGCCAAGAATATCAGCCGGTCCTATGGCGAGCGAAAGATCGTCGACGGCTTCTCGATCCGCGTCCAGCGCGGCGATCGCATCGGCATCGTCGGCCCGAACGGCGCCGGCAAGACCACGCTGATCGAGATGCTGACCGGCGGCAGCGCACCGGACAGCGGCAGCATACGGCTCGGCGCCAACATCGAGATGGCGACGCTCGACCAGCATCGTGAAAGTCTCGATCCGAAGACGACGCTGGCCGAGGCGCTGACCGGCGGCCGCGGCGACCATGTCATGGTTGGCGGCAAGCCGAAGCATGTCGTCAGTTACATGAAGGACTTCCTGTTCGCCCAGGAACAGATGCGCACGCCGCTGGAGGTGCTGTCGGGCGGTGAGCGCGGCCGGCTGATGCTGGCGCGCGCGCTGGCAAAACCCTCCAACCTCCTGGTGCTGGACGAGCCGACCAACGACCTCGACCTGGAGACCCTCGACGTCCTCGAGGAGATGCTCAGCGACTACGAGGGCACCGTGATTCTGATCAGCCACGATCGCGATTTTCTCGACCGCGTGGTGACGTCAGTGATCGTGCCCGAGGGCAACGGACGCTGGCTCGAATATGCCGGCGGCTATACCGACATGCTGGCCCAGCGCGGCGCCGACGTGAAGCGCGCGACCGCGAAGGCCGTCGAAGAGACGAGAGAGCAGCGATCAGCCGTGCCGTCCGGCGTCGCGAGACGACGCTTGACCTTCAACGAGCAACACGCGCTGGAGACGCTGCCCAAGACCATCGCCAAGCTGCAGGCCGAGATCGCCAAGCAGCAGCGCTTCCTTGACGACCCCGATCTCTTTCGCAAGGATCGCAAGCGCTTCGACCAGGCCTCCGACGCTCTGACGAAGGCGCAAAAGGAACTGGCCGAGGCCGAGGACAAATGGCTGGAGCTCGAAGTGCGGCGCGAAGAGATTGAACAGGCCTAGCGTGCATTCCGCAAAAGTGGGCACCGCTTTTGCAAACGGGATGCGCGCCAACTCAGAGACTTCCATGACAACGACCCTTGCCGCCAAGATCGCCCGCGAATACGGCACGCCCTGCGCCGTTATCGACATGGACAAGGTAGAGCGCAACATCGCGCGGATTCAGAAGGCTTGCGACGACGCCGGGATCGCCAACCGTCCCCACGTCAAGACGCACAAGAACCCCACCATCGCGAAGATGCAGATCGCGGCCGGTGCCAAGGGCATCACGTGCCAGAAGCTCGGTGAAGCCGAGATCATGGCCAATGCCGGCATCGACGATATCCTGATCAGCTACAACCTGCTCGGCGAAGAGAAGATGGCGCGGTTAGGGGCGCTGCAGGCGAAGGCCAACATGACGGTCGCCGCTGACAATTCGACCGTCGTCGCCGGCCTGCCCAAGGCCGCCGCAGCCTCAGGTCGACCGCTATCGGTCGTGGTCGAATGCGATACCGGCCGCCAGCGCGCCGGCGTCGAGACGCCCGCCGAGGCGATTGCACTGGCGCAGAAGATTGCCGCATCCAAGGGCCTGCAATTCGCCGGCTTCATGCTGTATCCGACCGAGACTGGTTGGGCGGACGCCCAAAAATTCTATGACGAAGCTCTGGCCGGCGTGCGCGCACACGGGCTGGATGCAAAAATCGTCTCGACCGGCGGCACGCCGAACCTGAAGAACCTCGGCAAGCTCAAGGGCGGCACCGAGCATCGCTTCGGCACCTACATCTATAACGACCGCATGCAGGTCGCGGCCGGCGTCGCCACCTGGGACGACTGCGCGCTGCACATCTATTCGACCGTGGTCAGCCGCGCCGCGCCTGAGCGCGGGATTCTGGACGCCGGCTCAAAGACTCTGACGACGGACACCGGCGGCCTCGACGGCCACGGCCTCATCCTGGAGCACCCCGAAGCGAAGATCGCACGCTTCGCCGAGGAGCACGGCTTCCTCGACCTCTCCCGCAGCAACACCCGGCCTAACGTCGGCGACGTCGTGCGGGTCGTGCCAAATCATGTCTGCGTCGTCGTCAACATGATGGACGAAGTGGTGATGGTGCGCGGCGAGGAGATCATCGGCACGCTGCCGGTGGCGGCACGGGGGAAGCTGAGATAGCTAGCCCCCGATCAGTGCCTGGAGTTCCCGGACCAATCCGTCGCGAAAGAGTTTGATCGGCCGCTCCAGCCGACCGGCGGGGGCGCGATGCACCACCCAAGCGCGCACGGCGGGTTTGAAGTCGCGCGCGGCGACCGGCTTGAGCCTGTCGCGAAATGCGCTACGTTTCAGGGCGATCGGGGTGACCAGCCCGACGCCGAGGCCGCGCGACACCAGCGACAGGCGGAGCTCACTGTCCAGCGCCTCGACGGCGATGTTGAACGGCAGATGCGAGGCATCGAATTTTCGCTTCAGCGTATCGCGAAATCCACAGCCGTCCTGGTTGATCACCCATGACAGTTGGGACAGCCGTTCCAGGTCGACGGTGCGCGGGATCTTCATCTCGCGTGCGACGACGAAGACGACGGGCTGCGCGCCGAGATCGTCGGCCGCCAGATCGGCGGGCGGCACTGCACCGTCGGGGAGACAAATCGCGGCTGCATCGAGCTCGTTGCGGCAGACACGCTCGAGCTGGTTCGGCGACCAACCGGAGACCACCCGCACCGCCAGCGCGGGAAATTCGGCGCGCACCGCATCGAGTGGTGCGGTCAAGCCCGCTTCCGAGAGAAACGGCGTCAGGCCGAGCCTGAACTCGCCGCGGACCATTCCGTCGCTGGCAACGCCCGACTTGAGGTCGTCCAGCATCCTGAGCAGGCGCCTGCCCTGCTCGTAGGCCTCATGCCCCGCTGCCGTCGGCTTCAGGGGCTTCGAGAGCCGATCCAGAAGCTGCGCCCCCAACATCTCCTCGAGATTCTGGATGCGTCGGGTCACGCCAGGCTGGGTGAGATTGAGACGCGCCGAAGCTGCGACAATCGATCCGGTCTCGACCACGGCGACGAAAGCGACAAGGTCATGGGTATTCATAACAAACCCGCATATTCTTTATAGGCTTATTTGAATTGTAGCATATTGCTCGCTCCGCTTAAAGGGTCTCGCGCTACAGCTGCGAGGTCCCATGACTGTCTCCGAAACCATCAGGCCTGCGTCCCGAAACCAGCTCGCCGAGCGGCCGCTGATCTGGCTCGGCGCGATCACCGCCGGTGTCATCGTCACCAATCTGTTCGCGCCACAGATCCTGCTCGGCTTGATCGGCCGGTCAATGTCCATGCCGGCGTGGCAGGCGGGGCTGATCAGCACGCTGACCTTGCTCGGCTACGCACTCGGCCTGCTGCTGCTCGTGCCTCTTGTCGATCTGGTCGAGAACAGGCTTGTCATCCTCCGCACACTCGGCTGCGCGATCCTCGCCGCTCTCGCGACGGCGCTCGCGCCGACGCCTGCGCTTCTGCTGCTCGCCACCTTCATCCTTGGCGCCTGTTGCGCGGCGATCCAGATGATGGTTCCGCTGGTCGCATCTATGGTGGCGCCGGATCGCCGCGGTCAGGCCATCGGCGAGGTGATGGGCGGATTGATGATCGGCATCCTCTTGTCACGACCTGCGGCGAGCCTGATCGCCGATCTCTGGAGCTGGCGCGCCTACTATGTCGTTTCGGCCGCTCTGATGGCCCTGCTTGCCGGCGCACTCGCCCGTTACCTTCCAACCCTTCGACCGTCGGCACGCGCGAGTTACGCCGATTTACTGCTGTCCTTTCCAAGACTGCTGCGCGAAGAGCCGGTGCTGCGCGTGCGGGCCTGGACCGCCTCGCTTGTCATGGCCTCCTTCACGGCGTTCTGGTCGGCGGTCGCGCTGCGGCTGCCGGATGCGCCGTTCGACCTCGACGCCAAGGGAATTGCGGCTTTCGCGCTGATCGGTGTGGCGGGCGCCGCGGCGACACCGATCGCGGGACGCTGGGGCGACAAGGGCCGGGCGCGGCCGATGTTCTTTGCCGCCCATCTGCTCATCATCGGCTCGCTTGCGCTCTGTGCCTGGGCGAGCGTGCTTGAATCCCAGATCACCGGTCTGCTGGTACTGAGCCTCGGCACGATCCTGCTCGACGTCGGCATCACCACCGATCAGACGCTGGGCCGCCGCGCCATCAACCTGTTGCGCCCCGAGGCCCGCGGTCGCATGAACGGCCTGTTCGTCGCGCTGTTCTTCGTTGGCGGTGGCATCGGCGCGGCGGCGGCATCGCTGGCCTGGAGTTTTGGCGGCTGGACGATGGTCTGCGCGGTGGCGGCAAGCTTCGGCGTGCTCGGCCTCCTCACGGATCTCGCAACCCGGACCGGGACGTCATGATGCGGATGGTCAGGACGACAGTTGGACGAGCCGTCGCAACACACCCCTGCCCGCCGCAGCTCCCGTCGCGAACGAGGCCTGGAGCAAGTAGCCACCGGTCGGCGCCTCCCAGTCCAGCATCTCACCGGCCGCGAACACGCCCGGCAGTTTGCGGATCATGAAGTCCGAGTCGAGTTCGTCGAAGGAAATCCCGCCGGCGCTGGAGATCGCGCGCGCGATCGGCGCGACGCGTGTGAGCTTGACCGGCACGGCGTTGATGAGCTCCGCCAATCGCTCGGCCGATATTGCCGACAACGACTGGCCAGCACCGATGGTGGCCTCCTGCAGCAGCCCGACCGCGACCGGCGACAGCTGCGCAGCCTTGCGCAGGAAGTTGGAGAAGGATTGCTTGCCGCGCGAGGCGGACAGGCGCTTGACGAGTTCGCCATGATCGACATCCGGCCGCAACGCGACGTGCAGGACCGCTGCGCCGTTCGCTGCGATCGCCTCGCGCAGCTCGGCCGACAACGCATAGATCGTCCCGCCCTCGATCCCGCCGCTTGTGATCATGGCCTCGCCGCGGGCGCGGTGTGGGCCGAAGGAGAGCGTGATGCCCTTGAGCGGCTGGCCCTCGAAGCGCGTGCGGAAGATTTCGGACCATGCGACGGTGAAGCCGGAGTTCGCCGGCCGCAGCGGCGAGATCGCAACGCCTTTGTCGGCCAGGATCGTCGTCCAGCCGCCATCGGAGCCCAGTCGCGGCCAGCTGGCGCCGCCGAGTGCCAGCACTATCGCGTCCGCGGCGATGCCGTCTCCGCCGCCGGGTGGGTCAAAGACCAGTCGTCCGTCCCCGTCCCATCCCATCCAGCGCTGGCGAAACGCAAAGTGCACGCCGGCGGCATCGAGGCGTCGCAGCCAGGCCCGCAGCAAGGGCGAGGCCTTGAAGGCCTTCGGAAACACACGCCCGCTGGAGCCGACAAAGGTCGGCTCGCCCAGCGCCTCGCTCCAGGCGCGCAGCGCGTCAGGCGGAAACGCTTCGATCGCAGCCTGCAACCTCTGCGCCGCCTCGCGGTAGCGCGTGATGAACTGAGGCAGCGGTTCGCTGTGGGTGAGATTGAGCCCGCCGCGGCCGGCCATCAGGAATTTGCGGCCAGCGGACGGCATCGAATCGTAGACGGTGACGCGAGCACCACCCTGCACGAGCACTTCGGCCGCCATCAGACCGGCAGGGCCGGCGCCGATGACGGCGACCGCTGTCAGAGTTTTACCCCGGCGCGCGCAGCGGCTTGCGCCACGTATTTCTGCGTCTGCTCGAAAGCTCCCTGCAGCGCCTTCGCCTTTGACATGTCGCTGATCTCGGCGAAATGCGCCGCGACCGCATCCGGGGTCCACTCGGACTCCGGCAGGTTGATGCCTTCGCTCTCGACGATCTTGATCACCGCGAACGAGCCGGCGCCGGCGCCCATGATGGTGCGGGTCGGCGCGTCCTCGCTCAGCATGTACTCGACCGCGGGCGTGATCGCGTTCGGCTTCATCAACTGCAGCGCCTGCGGCGGCAGCAGCTCTTCCGTCATGCGGGTCGCTGCCGTCGGCGAGATGATGTTGACGCGGATGTCGCTCTTGCGGCCTTCTTCCGCCAGCACGTTCATCAGGCCGACCATGCCGGACTTGGCCGCTCCGTAATTGGCCTGGCCGAAATTGCCGTAGAGGCCGGAGGACGACGTCGTCAGGACGATGCGGCCATAGTTGCGATCGCGCATGCCGGCCCAGGCCGCCTTGCAGCAATAGAAGGTGCCGACGAGGTGCACGTCGAGCACCTTCTGGAAATCGGCCGCTTCCATCTTGCCGAACGACTTGTCGCGCAAAATGCCGGCATTGGCACACAAGAGGTCCACGCTGCCCCACTCCTTGGTGGCGCGCTCGACCATCGCGGTGACCTGCTCGAAATTCGAGACGTCGGCGCCGTCGGCCATGGCGGTGCCGCCCGCTTTGCGGATCTCCTCGACAACGGTCTCCGCCGGCGACAGCGAGCCGCCGCTGCCGTCGCGCGCGCCGCCGAAATCGTTGACCACGACTTTCGCGCCGCGGCTTGCCAATCCCAGCGCATGCGCGCGCCCCAAACCATTGCCCGCGCCGGTGACGATGGCGACGCGTCCGTCGAACCTGATTGCCATTGTGCTTCCTTGTGCTGTCTTCCCTTCTCCCCTTGTGGGAGAAGGTGGCGCGAAGCGCCGGATGAGGGATCTGTCTCGGCAGATGAGCGTGTGGAGAGATACCCCTCACCCGGCTTCATCTCGCTCCGCTCGATTTCGCCACCCTCTCTCGCGAGGGAGAGGGTTCGAGCGCACCGATTTGGACAACTTTTGAGCAGCGATGGGCTGCCGGGTCAAGCCCGGCAGCGACGGCCCACTCAGGCGAAATAGATCAACCCGAGCCAGTCCGCGACCAGCGCGGGCTTGTCCTCGCCTTCGATTTCCACGGTGACGTTGGTGCGCGACTGCAATTCATTCGGCTTGCGCAGCTTGGCTTCCGCCAGCACGAAACGGCCCCGAACGCGCTTGCCCGAGCGCACCGGCGAGATGAAACGCAGCTTGTCAAAACCGTAATTGACCCCCATCGTGGTGCCCGCGATGACGGGCATCACCTCGTAGGACATAATCGACAGCAGCGACATCGTCAGGAAGCCGTGCGCGATGGTGGTGCCGAACGCCGTCTCGTTCTTCGCACGCTCCGGGTCGACGTGAATGAACTGGTGATCCTCGATCACGTCGGCATAGGTGTCGATGCGGGGCTGATCGACCAGGTGCCACGACGACACGCCGATCTCCTTGCCAACCATGGCCTGATAGGCGTCCAAGGAAATCGGCGGCTTCTTCCAGACTTCGTTCACTTAGGTCTCACTCCGTGTTTTCGGCAGCTCCGGAAAGTCCTCTTCGCGGAATTCCCGGCCGCGCAGGGCATCATTGCGGTCGTCGTCACGCTCCAGCCGTCTCAGCTGAACGCGGCGGATCTTTCCCGAGATCGTCTTCGGCAGCTCCGTGACGATCTCGAGGCGCCGGATGCGCTTGAACGGTGCAAGGCGCGTGTGCAGATGCCTGAAGATGGAGAGCGCCGTCTCCGGCGAACGCTCCGCACCGGATGTCAGCAGCACATAGGCCTTGGGGATCGCGAGCCGGATCGGGTCCGGGCTCGGCACCACGGCAGCTTCCGCGACGAGCTCGTGCTCGAGCAACACGCTCTCGAGTTCGAACGGGCTGATGCGATAGTCGGAGGATTTGAATACGTCGTCGGAGCGGCCGACGAAAGTGAGATAGCCATCGTCATCCTCGAACACGACGTCACCGCTGCGATAAAGCTCGCCTTCGGCGCCGGACAGCCCACCGTCGTCGCCCTGATAGCCCTGCATCAGGCCGGCGGGGCGGTTTTCGCCGAGCACTAGAGCCACCTCGCCCTCTTTGGCCGGATGACCATCGGCGTCGCTGACCTGCACGCGATAGCCCGGTAGCGGCCGGCCCATCGAGCCGACCTTGATCTTTTGCCCCGGCGAGTTGCCGGCCAGCGCCGTGGTTTCGGTCTGGCCGTACCCGTCGCGGATGGTGAGGCCCCAGGCGGCCTGCACCTGCTCGATCACTTCAGGATTGAGGGGCTCGCCGGCGCCGCAGACCTCGCGCAAGGCCACCTTGAACGACGCAAGATTCTCCTGGATGAACAGCCGCCACACCGTCGGCGGCGCGCACAGCGTGGTGACGCCGCAGCGGCCAATGGTGGCAAGCAGCCCCTTGGCGTCGAAGCGCGGCTGGTTGACCACAAAGACGGTCGCGCCCGCATTCCACGGCGCAAAGAAACAGCTCCAGGCGTGCTTGGCCCAACCGGGCGAGGAGATGTTGAGATGGACGTCGCCGGGCTTCAACCCGATCCAATACATGGTCGAGAGATGGCCGACGGGATAACTGCGCTGGCTGTGCCGCACCAGCTTCGGCTTTGCCGTGGTGCCCGAGGTGAAATAGAGCAGCATCGGGTCGTCAGCGTTGGTCGGGCCGTCGGCTGCAAAGCTCTCCGACGCCCTTGCGGCGTCATCATAGGAAAGCCAGCCATCGGAGGCCTCGCCCACGACGATGCGGACGATATTATCGGCGCCAAGACTTGCGAACTTCGCAACCTGGTCCTGCGCGGCCACCACCGCCTTTGCCTTGCCGCGATCGAGCCGGTCGCGCAGCTCGTCGGCGGTGAGCAGCGTCGTCGCGGGAATCACGACGACGCCGAGCTTGATCGCGGCCAGCATCGTCTCCCACAGCGGAACGACATTGCCGAGCAGCAGCAGGAGATGATCGCCGCGCTTCAAGCCTTGCGCGCGGAGGAAGTTGGCGACCTGGTTGGAGCGGCGCGACAACGCCCCGAACGAGAGCTTGGTCTGCCGATCCTGCGCGGCATCGACGATCCAGAGCGCAGGACGATCCTTGCTGTCCGCATTCGCCGCTAGCTCGGCATCGAACCAGTCGAGCGCCCAGTTGAAGGGAATCGGATCCGGCCAGCGGAAGCCCTTGACCGCTGTCTCATAGTCCGTGCGGTTGTGAAGCAGAAACGCGCGCGCTTCCTGAAATGTCGTCATTAGGCTTTCCCGGCCAGCTCCCTAACGTGCTCGATAATTCCGGAAAAATCCACCCCGCCCTGGCCGGCTGCGTCAAAGGCCTGATAGATTTCCTGCGCATGCTTGCCGAGCGGCGTCGCCGCGCCGGCGGCCTTGGCGGCGTCCTGCGCCAGTGTCAGATCCTTCACCATCAGTGCCGAGGCAAAGCCCGGCTTGTAGTCGTTGTTGGCGGGCGAGGTCGGCACCGGCCCGGGCACCGGACAATAGGTCGTCAGCGACCAGCACTGGCCCGACGAGGTCGAGGCAACGTCGAACAGCGCCTGGTGCGAGAGCCCGAGCTTCTCGGCCAGCGCGAACGCCTCACTCACGGCGATCATGGAAATGCCGAGGATCATGTTGTTGCAGATTTTTGCCGCCTGGCCCGCGCCGGCACCGCCGCAATGCACGATCTTCTTGCCCATGTTCTCCAGCACGGGCTTTGCCGCTGCAAACGCGTTGTCCTCGCCGCCGCACATGAAGGTGAGCGTCGCACCCTTGGCTCCGCCGGTGCCGCCGGACACCGGCGCGTCGACCGAAAGCACGCCGTGCTTGGCCGCGAGCGCATGCGCCTGCCGCGCGCTCTCGACGTCTATGGTGGAGGAGTCGATGATCAACGCGCCCTTGGTCATCGCGGGAACGACCTCGCCCCACACGCCGAGCACATGCTTGCCGGCCGGCAGCATGGTGACGACCACATCGGCACCTTTCACGGCGCCCGCAGCGCTCTCTGCGATGCCGGCACCGTCGGCCTTGGCCTGGTTGCGGGAGGCCTCGGCGAGGTCGAAAGCGACGACCTTGTGGCCGGCCTTGACCAGATTGGCGGCCATGGGGCCGCCCATGTTGCCGAGACCGATGAATGCGATCGTGGCCATCTTGGTTTCCTCCGCTTGAAAGACGTTGTTAGTTGAACTTCAATTCGTCGGCGCCAATCTCGGCGAGATAGTGCGCAAGCATGTCCGGCGTGACGTCCTCGATTCGCGACGGCGACCAGGTCGGATTGCGGTCCTTGTCGATCACGGCGGCGCGCACGCCTTCGCGAAAGTCGTCGCTGCGGAAGACTTCCAGCGCAGCCCGATATTCGCGCACCAGGCATTCTTCCAGGCTCGACGCGGTGCGCGCGAGCCGCAGCAGCTTGAGCGTCACCACCATGCCGCGCGGCGATTTTTCGTTGAGCGCCTTCAACGTCGCCAGCGCGAACTCGGAACCGTCGCGCTTGAGCGCGGCAAAAATGTCTTGCATGCGGTCGAAGCCGAACAGTGCGTCGATCGCCGGCTCCTTTGCGGCGACCGGCCCCGCGATCTCCCCGGTCGCAAAACCGTTGATGAGCTTGCTGACATCGGCCGCGGTGACGCCCTGGCGAACTTTGGTCAGCGCGTCGCGCAACTCGGGCCATTTGGCCGCCGATACCACCGCGTCGGCAAACCTGGCATGGATCGCATCGGGGCCGTTCATGGTCTGGCCGGTCAGGCCGAAATAAGTGCCGATCTCGCCCGGCGAGCGTGACAACAGCCAAGTGCCGCCGACGTCGGGAAAGAAACCGAGCCCGACCTCGGGCATCGCAAGCCTCGTACGGTCAGTCACGATTCGATGGCTCGCATGCGCCGAGAGTCCGACGCCGCCGCCCATCACAATGCCGTCCATGAAGGCGACATAAGGTTTCGGGAATTTCTTGATCCGGGCGTTGAGGATGTACTCTTCCCGCCACAGGATCTTGCCGAGGTCACCATTGACCTTCGAACTTTCCCAGAGCGCACGGATGTCGCCGCCGGCACACAAGCCACGCTCGCCGGCACCTTCCAGCACGATCACGGCAACGGCGGGATCGGCCTCAAAACGGTCGAGCGCCTTGTCGATGTCGCGAAACATCTCCAGCGTCACGGCATTGATCGCCTTGGGGCGGTTGAGCCTGATAAATCCGGCCGAGCCTTCGACCCATGCGACCAGATCGCCTTCCTCCGCTCCACTCATCGGGCGCCCTCGATCAATTTGCGCGCCACGATCAGCCGCATGATTTCGTTGGTGCCTTCGAGAATCTGGTGCACGCGCAAATCGCGCACGATCTTCTCGATGCCGTATTCGCTGAGATAGCCGTAGCCGCCGTGCAGCTGAAGCGCCTGGTTGGCGACCTCGAAGCCGGCATCGGTGCCAAAGCGTTTGGCCATCGCGCAGAGCATCGTGGCGTCGGGATCCTTGCGGTCTAGCGCCGCCGCTGCGCGCCACAGGAACGTACGCGCGGCCTCGAGCTCGATCGCCATGTCGGCGAGACGGAACTGCAATGCCTGGAATTCGTCGAGGCGTTTTCCAAAAGCCTTGCGCTCTTTCATGTAGGAACGCGCCTTGTCGAGCGCGGTCTGCGCGCCGCCTAGTGAGCACGCTGTGATGTTGAGACGCCCGCCGTCGAGGCCTGCCATCGCGATCTTGAAACCGACGCCCTCCTCGCTCAGCCGGTTGGCGACCGGCACGCGGGCGTTCTCGAAGATCACGGCGCGGGTCGGCTGCGCGTTCCAGCCCATCTTGCGCTCGTTGGCGCCGAACGAGACGCCCGGCGTGTTGCCGTCGATGACCAGCGTCGAGATGCCGCCGGGGCCATCGCCGCCGGTGCGCACCATCGCGACCAGGAGATCGGTCCCGCCGGCGCCGGAGATGAACTGCTTCTGGCCGTTGAGAACGTAATGATCGCCGTCGCGCACGGCACGGGTGCGGAGCGCTGCCGCGTCCGAGCCGGCGCCGGGCTCGGTCAGGCAGTAGCTCGCGATCAGCTCCATGGTGCAGAGCTTGGGCAGCCATTTGTGGCGCTGGGTGTCGCTGCCGTAGGCATCGATCATCCACGACGCCATATTGTGGATGGAGATGAAGGCCGAGGTGGTCGGACAGCCCGTCGCCAGCGCTTCGAAGATCAGCGCCGCGTCGAACCGTGTCATGGCGGAGCCACCCACATCCTCGCGGATGTAGATGCCGCCCATGCCGAGCGTGGCGGCCTCGCGCATCACCTCGACGGGAAAATGCTTCTCCTCGTCCCAGCGCAGCGCGTGCGGCGCGATCTTTTCCGCCGCAAACGCCAACGCCATGTCGCGAACCGCGATCTGATCCTCGTTCAGAGCGAACTGCATCTGTTAGCTTCGCTCCAACGACGGTTACTTCATCAGCGGGATCGAGAACTCCGCGCCTTCCTTGACGCCGGACGGCCAGCGCGAGGTCACCGTCTTGGTCTTGGTGTAGAAGCGGACCGAATCCGGGCCGTGCTGGTTGAGATCGCCGAAGCCCGACTTCTTCCAGCCGCCGAAGGTGTAATACGCAATCGGCACCGGGATCGGCACGTTGATCCCGACCATGCCGACGTTGACCTTGGCCGCGAAGTCGCGCGCGGCGTCGCCGTCGCGGGTGAAGATCGCAACGCCGTTGCCGTAATCATGCTCCGACGGCAGCGCCAGCGCTTCCTTGTAATCGTGCGCGCGCACGACCGAGAGCACGGGGCCAAAAATCTCTTCCTTGTAGATCCGCATGTCCTTGGTGACGTTGTCGAACAGCGAACCGCCGAGATAGAAGCCGTTCTCGTAGCCCTGCATCTTGAAGCCGCGGCCGTCGACGGCGAGCGTCGCGCCTTCCTTGATGCCGATGTCGATATAGCCCTTGACCTTCTCGACCGCCTCGCGCGTCACCAGCGGACCGTAATCGGCGGAGGGATCGATCGAGGTGCCGATCTTGAGACTCTCGACGCGCGGGACCAGCTTTTCCATCAGGCGGTCGGCAGTGGCCTTGCCGACCGGAACCGCGACTGACACGGCCATGCAGCGTTCGCCGGCCGAACCGTAGCCGGCGCCGATCAGTGCGTCGACTGCCTGGTCCATGTCGGCATCCGGCATGATGATGGCGTGGTTCTTGGCGCCGCCAAAACATTGGCAGCGCTTGCCGGTCTGGGCGGCGCGCTCGTAGATGTATTGCGCGATCGGGGTGGAGCCGACGAAGCCGACGGCCTTGATGTCGGGATCGTCGAGGATGGCGTCGACCGCTTCCTTGTCGCCGTTGACGACATTGAGGATGCCGGACGGCAGGCCCGCCTCGATCATCAGTTCGGCAAGCATCATCGGCACGCCGGGATCGCGCTCCGACGGCTTCAGGATGAAGGCGTTGCCGCAGGCAATCGCAGGAGCGAACTTCCACATCGGAATCATCGCCGGGAAATTGAACGGCGTGATGCCGGCGACGACGCCGAGCGCCTGGCGCATCGAATAGATGTCGATGCCGGGGCCGGCGCCTTCGGTGTACTCGCCCTTCATCAGATGCGGAATGCCGCAGGCGAACTCCGCGACCTCGAGGCCGCGCTGGATGTCACCCTTGGCGTCAGGAACGGTCTTGCCATGCTCGCGGGCAAGCAGTTCGGCCAGCTTGTCGTAGTCGCGCTGCACCAGCTCGACGAACTTCATCATGACGCGAGCGCGGCGCTGCGGGTTGGTCGCGGCCCATTCCGGCTGCGCGGCGCGGGCGTTTTCCACGGCGGCGCGAACCTCGGCCTTGGACGCCAGCGCCACCTTGGCCTGAACGTCACCGGTCATCGGCTCGAAAACGTCGGCGGTGCGGCCCGAGGTGCCCTTGACCTCCTTGCCACCAATGAAATGTCCGACTGAACGCATGGAATGGTCTCCTTGAGGCGAGCTTGAACGCTTTGACAAATCCTATCGACCTGCATTTTATAGGATTCAAGTCTGAGATAATGCACCATAGATGTGCGAAAATGCTGGATCAAGGCGCTATCGACTGGGACGACTTCCGGTTCGTGCTGGCCATCGTGCGGGGCGGCTCGGTTTCGGCTGCGGCAAAACAGCTCGGCGTCGACCATGCCACCGTGATCCGCCGCGTCGACCGGCTGGAGAAGCACCTCTCGGCCAAGCTGTTTGACCGGCGCAAGACCGGCTACCTGCTGACAGAGGCCGGCCAGCGCGTCGCCGACAGCGCGGAAGCGATGGAATCGACCATCGTCGCCAACCAGGAGCAGGTCGGTGGCTCCGTGGCGCGGCTGACCGGCACGGTGCGGATCGGCGCGCCGGACGGTTTTGGCACCGCCTTCCTGGCGCCGCGACTGGCGCCGTTCGCGGACCGGTATCCCGATCTCGACCTGCAACTGGTGGCCACCGCGCGGCTGTTCAGCCTCTCCAAGCGCGAGGCCGATATCGCCATCAGCCTGACCATGCCGAAGGAAGGCCGCATCGTCGGCCGCAAGCTGCTCGACTACCGGCTCGGACTCTATGCCGCGCCCGCCTATCTCGACCGCTTCCCGAAAATCACCTCGCGCGAGGTCCTGCCGCAGCATCGATTCGTCGGCTATATCGAGGAGCTCTTGTTCACGCCCGAGCTCGACTATCTGCCGCAGGTCTCGCCGAAGATCTCCGCGCGCTTGCGCAGCGCCAATCTGATCGCACAACTCAACGCCACGCTCGCCGGCTTCGGTATTGCGGTGCTGCCGCACTTCATGGCGGCCGACTATCCGCAGCTGATTGCGGTGCTGGCGGAAGAGGTCTCGATCACCCGCACCTTCTGGATGCTGATGCACGCCGACAGCAAGGACCTCGCACGCATCCGCGCGGTGGCGGATTATATTTCCGAGATTGTGGAGCGCGAGCGGGCGTTGTTTGCGGGGCTCTGAAGCCTAGCTCTGCTTCGCCTTTTTCGCCGCCGCAGCCTTCGGCTCACGCCGCGCGCCGTCCAGCGCGCTGTCCTTGCCCGTCTTCAGCACCTCATCCGACAGCTCGCTCGAGCCGGCAATGCGCGCGAGCAACATGGTGCCGGCCATGGTCGCCAGCGTCGCGATCGCCTGCTTGCGCGCGGCCTTGCGCGGCAGATTCGGGATGAAGTCCGTGATCATCTCGATCATCTCGTCGAGCTTGCCGGCAAAGGCCTTTCGCGTCTTCGGGCTCTCTCGGGCGATCTCGGCGCCGAGCGCGGGGATCGAGCAGCCGTGACCGGGGTTGTCGCGATGCACCGCGGAGAGATAGGTCTCAACGATCTGACTGAGCTGCTTCTCCGGCGTGACCTGATCGGATTGCTTGCGCCAGTGCTCCATCGAGCGATCCATAGCGTAGCCAAACGCCTCGATCACCAGCGCCTCGCGGGAATCGAAATGGGCGTAGAAGCCGCCATGGGTCAGGCCCGCTTCCTTCATGAGGTCGGCGACACCGATGCCGTGGGCGCCCTTTTCGCGCAGCCGCACGGAAGCCTTCTTCACGATGCGGTCGTGGGTTTCCTGCTTGTGTTCCCGGGAATAGCGCATGCGGATCTCATTGGATGTCGGGGGTCATCTAATAACACGGATATCGGCCGGACGGCGCATTAATTCCCGGTAAAATTGTTGCCGATCATGGAAAAGGTCGCCGTTGCGTGCACCGCAAGCGCCCCCTTACCGTCGCGGACAAATCCCTCGGCGTAGCTGGTCTGGCGTCCCAGCTTGATCACCTTGCCTTCGGCGGAGATCAACCCGGACCGGACCGAGAGCGGACGCAGGAAGGTCATTTTCAGATCGAGGGTGACGGAGCCCTGCCCGGGCTCCAGCCGGGTCGAGATCGCACACCCCATGGCGGTGTCGAGCAGCGCGGCGGCTGTGGCCCCGTGCAGGAGGCCTATGGTGTTTTCGAGATCCTCGCGCGGCTCGAGTTCCATGACGATCCGGCCCGGCTCGACCACGGCCATGATGAAGCCGATCAGCTTGGCAAAGGGTGGCGGCGGCAGCCTTCCGTCGCGGATGCCCAGCATCGCATCCATGCCTGACAGGCCCATCGCCACTTTCGCAACCGGCGCAGGCACCTGCCATTCAACCACCCGCTCGCGCCGGCCCGCAGGCGAAAACAGGTCGAGTTGATCGATGTCGGTCATCGCGGCCTCTTTTGTATGATTTTCATCATACTATGCTGCGGACTTAGCGCTGGCAACTCCCTCCCCGCCGGCTTGACAAGCAATGCGTTTCGGCCCGGAAGTGTGACCTGACCGGCGTATTCGCACGTCTACGAAGCTCAGAGATCCTCTCATGGAAATGCTCAACAACCACTGCGGCGTGACGCGCGATGCGCGCGGCGTCGTTCATGTCGCGATCTGCAATGCCGGCTCGCTGAACATTTTGAGCTCGCCCGTCACCGATGCGGTGCGCGAAGGCCTGCAGCAGCTCTCGTCCGACCGCAGCATCCGGGTCGTGGTGCTGCGCGGCCAGAGCGAGAAGAGCATGATCGGCGGCGCCGACATCAAGGAGATGGCCAAGCTCGACCAGAAGTCCGCCGAGGCCTTCATCAGCCGCCTGCGCGACCTCTGCGAGGCCGTGCGCGCCTTCCCGGCCCCTATGATCGCGCGCATGCCCGGCTGGTGCCTCGGCGGCGGGCTCGAAGTCGCCGCGGCCTGCGATTTCCGGATCGCCGCCCGTGATGCGCATTTCGGCATGCCGGAGGTGCGGGTCGGCATTCCCTCGGTGATCCATGCCGCGCTGCTGCCGCGCCTGATCGGGTGGGCCCGCGCGCGCTGGCTGGTGATGACCGCTGAGAACATCGACGCGCCGACGGCGCTGGCCTGGGGGTTGGTCGACAAGGTCGCGCCGGAGGGTGGGCTCGATGCCGAGGTCGAGCACCTCGTGAAGGCCCTGCTCGAATGCGGCCCCGAGGCGCTGCGGTCGCAGAAGGCATTGCTGCGGCAATGGGAGGAGCTGCCGCTGACCGAGTCGGTAAATTTGAGCGTCAAAGTCTTCGGCGAGTCGTTCCTGACGGACGAGCCGACGCGGCTGATGGGCGCGTTTGTGAATCGGAAGCGGTAGGCGCTCTCCACCTCGTCCGATCGAACGAGCAAATCTCATCCGACCTACGACAATTTCTCATGCCCCGCGCAGTTGCATTTTTTGCGCCGCATCATATGATGACCGTAATCTTACATAGTTGGCATCTCACGGAGTCTCACCCATGGCCGAAGCCGCCGATCCCGTCGTCATCGTCTCCGCCGTCCGGACACCGCTCGGCCGCTTCATGGGCGAGCTTTCGCCGCTGGCCGCGCACAAGCTCGGATCGCACGTGATCGGCGTGGCACTGGAGCGTGCCAAGCTTGCGCCGGAGAAAATCGACGAGGTTTTCATGGGCTGCGTCCTTCCCGCCGGCCAGGGCCAGGCCCCCGCGCGCCAGGCGGCGCGGGCCGCCGGCCTACCCGATGCCACCGGCGCGACTACTGTCAACAAGGTCTGCGGCTCCGGCATGAAAGCGACCATGCTGGCGCACGACATCATTTGCGCCGGCTCGGCCGAGATCGTCGTCTCCGGCGGCATGGAAAGCATGAGCAACGCGCCGTATCTGCTCGCCAAGGCGCGTGGCGGCTATCGCGCCGGCCATGATCGCATCATCGACCATATGATGATGGACGGCCTCGAAGACGCCTACGAGACCGGCCGCTCCATGGGCGATTTCGGCGAGGCCACCGCAGAAGCCTATCAGTTCACCCGCAAGGACCAGGACGCCTTTGCGATGGAAACGCTCAGCCGCGCACGCAAGGCGGTCGAGGGCGGTGCGTTCAAGGCCGAGATCGCGCCGATCACGCTGAGTGAGAAGGCCGGCCCCCGCATCGTCGCCAATGACGAACATCCGCTCAAGGTCGATCCCGCAAAGATCCCCGGGCTGAAGCCGGCGTTCCGCGCCAACGGCACCATCACGCCGGCGGCCTCCTCCGCCAACGCCGACGGCGCCGCTGCGCTGGTTCTGACGAAGCGCTCGCTCGCCGATCGCAGCGGCCTGCCGGCTCTCGCCGTGATCAAAGGCCACACCACCCACAGCCAGGAGCCGCAATGGTTCACTACGGCCCCGATCCCGGCGATCCGCAAGCTCTTGGACAAAGTCGGCTGGAATGCCGGCGATGTCGATCTGTTCGAGATCAACGAAGCCTTCGCCGTGGTGGCGATGGCGGCCCAGCGCGATCTCGGCATTCCCCGCGACAAGCTCAACATCAACGGCGGCGCCTGCGCGCTCGGCCATCCCATCGGCGCCACCGGCGCACGGCTGATCGTGACGCTGCTGCATGCGCTCGAGGCGCGAAACCTCAAGCGTGGCGTCGCCGCGCTCTGCATCGGCGGCGGCGAAGCTACTGCGATCGCGGTAGAGCGCCTGACGCACTGACGAGAACGTCCGGAAATGAGGGAACTCCGTCATTTCCGACAGACGCGTCCCGTGCCATTCTGAAAACTTGCGCAGGCTCTCGCCTGCCCATCAAGATTGAGGCCCAATGATCTCGAACTGGCTCGCGGCAACACTCGGCCGCCGCAATATCCACTACGGCTGGGTGATGGTCGGCGTGACCTTCCTCACCGCGCTGATCAGCGCCGGCACGGTCGGCGCGCCCGGCGTTTTCATTGTTCCGCTTCAGAAGGAATTCGGCTGGACCACGGCGGAGATCTCGTCGGCGTTGTCGATTCGCTTCATCCTGTTCGGGCTGATGGCGCCGTTCGCGGCGGCCCTGCTCAACCGCTACGGCCTGCGAAATGTCACGCTGACCGCGCAGCTCATCGTGGTCTCGGCGCTGGTGCTCTCGCTCGGCATGACGGAGGTCTGGCAGCTCGTCGCGCTGTGGGGCGTCGTGATCGGGATCGGCACCGGCATGACCGCGCTGGTGCTGGGCGCTACCATCGCGACGCGCTGGTTCGCGGCGCGGCGCGGCCTCGTCGTCGGCATCATGACCGCGAGCGTCGCCACCGGTCAGCTCGTGTTCCTGCCGCTGCTGGCAAGCCTCACCGAACGCTTCGGCTGGCGGCTTGCGCTCGGCTTCGTCTGCATCGCACTTGGTGTTTCCGCCCTCGCGGTCCTGCTCGCGATGCGCGACCGTCCGAGCGATTTGGGCCTGCGCCCGTTCGGCGACGAAGGCACCACACCCCTGCCAGCGCCGCCCGTCAGCCATGGCTCGATCACCGGCGTCGCACTCGGCACGCTGCGCGAGGCCTCGAAGAGCGGCGCGTTCTGGGTCCTGTTTGCGACGTTCTTCGTCTGCGGCGCATCCACAAACGGCCTCGTGCAGGTGCATCTGATTCCGATGTGCCTCGATTTCGGCATCCCGCAGGTGCAGGCCGCGGGCTTGCTGGCTGCAATGGGCATCTTCGACTTCTTCGGCACCATCATGTCGGGATGGCTTTCGGACCGCTACGACAACCGCTATTTGCTGTTCTGGTATTACGGCCTGCGCGGGCTCTCGCTGATCTTCCTCCCCTTCAGCGATTTCTCGTTCTATGGGCTCTCGATCTTCGCGATGTTCTACGGGCTCGACTGGATTGCAACTGTGCCGCCCACGGTGCGCCTGACCGCGCAGAAATTCGGACCTGAGCGCGCCAATCTGGTGTTCGGCTGGATCTTTGCAGGCCACCAGCTCGGCGCGGGCACCGCTGCCTTCGGCGCCGGTCTCTCGCGGACGGTCTATCAGAGCTACCTGCCCGCCTTCTTCATCGCCGGCGCGCTCTGCGTGTTCGCCTCGCTGATCGTGCTGACGCTGTCGCGACAACCGAAGCCGAAGCCGCAAGCGGCGATGGCTTAGTATCTGATGGTGCCGGTGACGCCGTAAAATGCGGCGTCACCGATCCGCCCGACACGAGGCGGGTCGTCCGGGTTCGGGGTGCCGCTCGATTGCGGAAGACGTACCTGAAGGTAAAGCGCGACCAGCCGTCGCAGATCGAAAATCAGCAAGGCGAACCTGCCGTAACCGTCAACAGACGCCTTGCGGATGTTCATGTGTCGCAATTATGTCGGCTGGCCGCTCAGGCGAGGGACCCCCCGCGCGGGTTGACGATCGTATAGCCACGCAATGAACGCGCATGCATTCGCGTCGCGTGTCCGCCCGAGTTGGCATCGTACGCCATCCAGATGTCCCCTTCCAAATGCTGCTCGAGGACGAATACATGTCCACGTCGCGCTGCGACCATTCCCGGTGCGGGTGATGTCCGCGGGAAGCGCAGCCAATTGGCCGCAAGATTCAATTCCGGCACGATACGGCCGAACACGCGCAGAGCCGCGCCGCAGCCGCAGAAGGAGGAAGGACACCCTGCCGGACGACTGCCGACGATGCGGGCGCTGGAGATGCTCGTCGTCGGGGCGCCGCCCGCGTCGGTCACTGTCAATTGCGTCGCGCGATAGGCTTGTAGCGAGGACCTGGGATTCAGTGGGGACCGGGAAGCCCGCTCACGGCGCGGTTGCGCATATGAGAAGTCGCAGGGCATCGTGACGTTGCATTCAGGTACTTGATGAATGCGATAAGTCCGTGCTTCGGAAGCGACGGAGCTGAGGGCAACCAAGAGACACGCAGAAAGAACCGCCTTGAACATTGCAGGGCTCCAAATTGAAGATCCCTGCCCCGGCAATGAGAAACCAATAACAGTTTGGCTGAAATCGGCTAAAAGAACGGCCAAAAGTGGCTTCATTTGCAGGCCGATTTCTGCAGTCCTCATAGCCCAGACGTAGCGGCGGAGATAGATAACTCGCAGAGAACGAACGCGTGTCGTCGCAACCGAAACGCGATCGCATGTGCACGCGCCGCTCACCGATGGGCGTCGACCGGCCCGAGCGCACAATTGCGCAGGGTACCCCTCGAGCCATAAACCCGGCCGGTGATTGTTGCGCGCTTGGTCAACCCCGAGTCGTCGCCAAACCCGCTCCTGTGGCTATCGCAAAGTCCGATTTTGCAGCGCCGAGCGCTGCGGCGAGCTCGTCGATGTGGTAAGGCTTCGATAGGATCCGGATCCCGGCCTGCTCGGCGTCGTGAACCGCGGCTTCGGCGTATCCGCTCGTCAGCAGGACCGGAATGTCGCTTCGCCTTCTTCTGATCTCGCGCGCGAGTTCGACACCGTTCATGCCGCCCGGCATCATGATATCGGAAAACACCAGATCGACGGAGCGGCCGTCCGCTAGGGCACCGAGAGCCGCCGCAGCGCTGGCCGCCCGCGTGACCTGGTAACCGAGCTGCGCAAGCATCTCGCTGACGAGCGCGGCGACCTCGTCGTCGTCTTCGACGAGGAGGATTCGCCCCTGATTGGCCTTCTTGGGCCGCGCCCTGTTCAGGTCGATGAGGTGCCGTTCACCCGAAGGGATATTCCTGGATCGCGGCAAATAGAGCTCGATGCTGGTGCCCTCGTCGACGATCGATTTTATTCGAACCATCCCGCGTGATTGCGTGGCAAATCCGTGGACCTGAGCAAGCCCCAGGCCCGAGCCTTTCCCGACATCCTTGGTCGTGAAGAACGGTTCGAAGACCCGCGCCAGGATCTCGGGGCTCATTCCAACACCCCTGTCGACCACGGATAGGCGAACGTAATCGCCCGCGATCTCGTTCTCGTTCAGGCCGGCCAGGTTCTCGCCACGGACAACGATCGTACCGCCGTTCGGCATCGCATCGCGGGCGTTGACCGCCAGATTGAGAATGACCAGTTCGAGCTCTCCCGGATCGACCTCAACCGGCCAAAGCCCCTCCGGAAAATCGAACTCGACGTGAACGTCGCCTCTCAGGCTCCGATCGAGCAATTCGCGCATGCCGCCGATCTGCGCGGGGATGTCGACGGCCTCGGGCCGGAGCTTCTGCCGCCGTGAAAAAGCCAGAAGCTGCCTGGTCAGGCCCGCACCACGCTGCGCCGCCTGAACCATTCCTTCCAACAGCCGACGCCGCCGATCAGGATCGGTCTGTCGGTCGAGCATGTCCAATCCACCGGAGATCACCATCAGCAGATTATTGAAATCGTGAGCTACTCCGCCGGTCAATTGCCCAATGGCCTCGATCTTCTGGGCCTGACGAAGGGTCTCCTCGACGCGGGCGCGCTCTTCCATTTCGGCCCGCAGATGCTTGTTGGCCTCCTCGAGGGCACGGGTGCGCTCGACCACGAGCTTCTCGAGCTCCTGGGCCGTCCGCTCGCGCGCCTGCAGCAAGGTCCGAATTTCATATTGCCGCCGGCGGGCCCGCATTGCGGATTGAATTGCGCTCGTCAGCGTGATCGGCTGAACCGGGCGCTCGAGCAGCGAAACGTTGCGGAGTGTCTCGACGATGCTGCGGCGCCAGGCAACCACCGCCGGCTGCTCCCGGTGGCTGGTAAGAATGACAAAGGGCAGGTCGGACCAGGGCGGCTGCCGCTCGATCCAATGTGCCAGCGGCTGGGTATCCTTTCCGAACAAGCCCTCCTCGGCGAGAAGCACCGCGCCCACGCCAGCCGACATCTCGTTGACCAGTTCAGGCAGACCTCGACAATTGATTGCCACGAGATTCGAACTGCGGAGAAGCTCGACCGATGCCGGTCCATCGCGGCCAATCGGAGCAAACACGAGGACGCAATGATCGCGGTCGGCGCTCATTCCGACAGCCCCTCCGGTATCTCCGTGCCCGAGTAACGCGGATTCCCGGAAAAGATGCCGCTGAATCCGGTCAGCGGAGGACCGACCGTAATGCCGGCACTGCCAAGACGAAACTCGCGGATGGAATTTTCATGATTGCCGCTGCGCTTCTTCACGACCGAGAGGGCGCGCCGCACCGTTCCGCCGACCTCGAAATAGCGCAGCATGAGCACGGCATCGCTCAAATAACTGATATCGAGGGCCGTTTCCATCGGGCCGACCAGCCCATGCTGAGCGAGGATAAGGACGGTCAGCACGCCTTTCTGCCCGAGATAGCTCAAGAGCTCGTGCATCTGGAGGATGAGAAATCGCTCATCCGGCATTGCGTTGAGGTAGCCGTTCAGACTGTCGATGACAACAATTCGGGCGTTGTCCTTTTCGACGCTGTTGCGCACATTGGCGGCGAATTCGCCGGGGGACATTTCGGCGGGATCGATCTGTTTAAATCGGATGAGTCCCGATTGCAGATGGCTTTCAAGCGGCAGGCCCAGCGTTCGAGCCCGGGCCTCCACTGTACCGCGACCTTCATCGAAGGCAAAGAACACCGCATGCTCACCGCGATCTGCCGCCGCGATCGCATAGGTCAGCGCGAGAGACGACTTGCCGACACCGGCGGCGCCCAAGAGCAGCGCACTGGTGCCGCGCTCGAGCCCTCCTCCCAGTAGCTGGTCGAGGTGTGCATTGCCGCTGGGCGTCAACTCACCGATAAACGAGGTGTGATGTTCCGCCGCCACCAGACGGGGGAATATCCGCACCCCTCCCGCTTCGATCGTGAAATCGTGGAAACCGCCGCGAAATCGAATGCCGCGCATCTTGATCACGCGAAGCCGCCGGCGCTCTGCCCCATAATCAATGGCGAGCTGTTCGAGCATCACGACGCCATGCGCGATCGAATGGAGTTGCAGATCGTCCTGGGAGGACGAGAGATCGTCGAGGAGGATGACCGTGCAGTTGCGGTTGGTGAAAAAGTGCTTCAGGGCCAGAACCTGGCGCCGGTACCGCAGCGGGTTCTGCGCAAGGAGGCGGAGCTCGGACAGGCTGTCCAGCACCACGCGCGCGGGATTGATCCGTTCGACCTCCTTGAATATCAGGCCCGTGGTTTCGCTCAGCTCCATCTCGGCGGGGTGGAAGACGGTGAGCTCGCGCTCCGGATCGAGCGTCGTCTCAGGCGGCACCAGTTCGAAGATGTCGACTCCTTGCAACGACCAGCCGTGCCGCTGTGCAACCAGCGTCAGCTCACGCTTGGTTTCCGACAAGGAGATATAGAGCACGCGTTCACCGGAGCGGGCGCCCTCGAGAAGGAATTGAAGCGCCATCGTGGTCTTGCCCGAGCCGGGCCGACCCTCGTAGAGGTACATGCGATTGGGATCGAGCCCGCCGTAGAGGATATCGTCGAGGCCATCACTGCCGGTCGAAATCCTGGGCAACTCTCCGGGGTCGCTGGTTTGCGCCCGGCTCGATGAATTGATCATTGAACCCCCGTGAAGCTCCATCGCCAAAAGTGCGCTCCGGCCCCGAGATGGACGCGCGGTCAGCGGTCCGGCCCCGGCCGTAAGGCGAAATTTGGCAAAGAACGCCCAAGCCGGGTTCCAAGTTCCGCCTTCAGATGCATGTCCGCCAGACCGTCTGCCGCGGAACCGTTCTCGCCCCCTATTTTAGCTTTTGCGGTCTGACTGGCGGTCCCAGCCGGTCAGCGTCGACAAGCCAGTTCGCGCCCCGAAAGCCGCGCCAGCTCACTGCATCATCGCGGCCGAGATCTTCTCCGCCGACATCAGGACTGGAAAATTGGTGTTGGCGCACGGCACCACCGGGAAGATGGAGGCATCGACGACGCGCAGGCCCTGCACGCCTTTGACGCGCCCCTCTGGATCGACCACCGCCATCGGATCATCGGTCCGGCCCATGCGGCACGAGCAGGAGGCGTGCCACACGCCGATCGTGGCCTTGCGCACGAAGGCTTCCAGCGCCTCGTCATCGTTGATGACGTCGTCGAAGGTGAAGCCCTCGACCACGAAATTGTCGATCATGTAGTGGCGCAGCGCCGCCGGCCCGTCCATCAGGGCCGCGGCGATCTTGGTGAGAATCCTGTTTTTGGTGTTGACCACGCCGATCTTGCGCACGCGGTCGGTATAGGAGGCCGGGAACGGCTTGTCCGTCACGGCCCTGACGACGTCGCTCATCTGCACGGCCGCCATCTTGCGGAAACCGCTCATCAGGCGATCAAGGTCGCGCCGGTCGGACAACAGGTTGAATTCGACGATCGGCTCGACTGCCGTGTCGCGCGAGGCAAGTTTGACCTGTCCGGTCTCGGAATAGGTCTTGTTGACGAACGTCAGCAGCGATCCGATCTGCTCACCGACGGCGTGCCAGGCCGATTTGCTGAGCAGGACGACGAACATGTCGCCTTTCGGTACGCCTTCGAGCCCGGACGAGTAACGCAGGCCAAGCTGCATGTGGCGCCTGGTGTGCTCGTTCATCCGCGCGCCGCGGCGGACAAAGGACGATAGCGAGATCGAGGGATGATCCATCAGGCGCTGGCCGACGCCCTGCAGCCCCATCAACACGGGAATGCCCATATCCCTGAGGTGACCGACCGGGCCGATGCCGGCGCGCAACAGATGCGCCGGCGAATGGATGGCGCCGCTGGAGAGAATGATCTCGCCGGCGCGGAATTCCTGCTCCCGCCCGTCGACCACCGCCTTCACGCCGACGCAATGCGTGCCCTCGAACAGCAACTCCCTGACTTGCGTGTTGGTGGAGATCGTGAGGTTGGCGCGCTTGCGCGTGTCTCGATCGAGATAGCCCATGGCAGCCGAGACGCGTTGCTCGGCCTGGTTCGAGTGCGTCACCGGGAAAAACCCGTCGACGAACTCGCCATTCTGGTCGGGCAGGAACTGATGTCCGGCCTGCTGGAAGGCTTGCGCGAACGCCTGCGAATGCCGCGTCCAGTGCTCCCTGGGGATTCGGCGGACCGGGATGCGGCCGTCCTTGCCGTGGTAGGGACCGTCGAAATCGAGGTCGCGCTCGACCTTCTTGAAGAAGGGCAGCACATCATTCCAGCTCCACCCCGCGGCGCCGCGCGCTTCCCATTCGTCGTAATCGGTCGGCGCGCCGCGGTTGGCCATCTGGCCGTTGATCGAGGAGCCGCCGCCAAGCACGCGAGCCTGCTCGTATTTGCGCAGGGGCGGGCGCCCTTCGTCCGGGTTGTTGTGACTGACGATCTGGGTCGTGACCTTGAGCTCGGTCCAGTGGAAGCGCGGATCGAAATAGGCCGTCCCCGGATAGCTGTCCTTGATCTCGGCCGGCTCGTCTCCGGGCGGTGTGTCCTGTCCAGCCTCGCAGAGCAGGACCTTGTTGGCGCTCCTCGCGGAGAGCCGGTGGGCCAGCACGGACCCCGCCGAGCCGCCGCCCACGATAATGAAGTCGTACACGATTGGCGCTTCCTCTTGTTCTTGCCCGGGAAGCGTAGCGCGTTATTGTTTTGAGGTCACGTCATCGCTGCCGCGGCAAAGCGCGAGCACAACGCCGTCGACGCCGAGGGCACCGCCCGGCGGCAGGCATCTGCCGTCCGGTCAGCAGGTGACGAGGGAGCGAACCGAGGAGGCTTTACGGCTTCCTTACGAAGCCCGCGCGCAACCTCTCGGCAAACCAGACTACAAAAATCGAAGCGAACGACAGGCAGAAAAATATGGCTGTCCAAAGCAGCGCGTTACCCGCATTTGTCATGACGTCTCTCCCTCGTTTCAAACGAGACGCTTGCAGACAATCGAACGCTACGTGTTGCGATAGATCAATTTTGCCGAACTGCAATTAGGCTGAGATCGGCATCAGCAGCTCGCAGTGACGGCTGAGGCTACGGCCTGATCGAAAAACTCTCCGGCGGCCCTGGCTTCCGCAATGGCTCCGACAGCCGCGCGAACTCGCACAGCAGCGACCGCGTCTTCCTGGGATCGATGATCTCCTCCACCCAGAATTTTTCGGCGGAACGGAATGGCGAGCGCAGCTTGTTGAGGCGGTCCTCGATCTCTTTCAGTTTCTCCGCCTTGTCCTCGGCCGCGTCGATGTCCGCGCGGTAGGCGGCTTCGATGCCGCCTTCGAGCGGGAGCGAGCCCCAATAAGCCGACGGCCAGGCGTAGCGGATCGAGAAGCGGTCGGCGGGCTGATGCACCACGCCGGCGACGCCGAAGGCGTTGCGCAGGATCACCGTGCACCAGGGCACCGTGGCCTGGTTGACCGCGGCCATAGCGCGAACGCCATGGCGGATGGTGCCCGCCTTCTCCGCATCGAGGCCGATCATGAAGCCGGGGCAGTCCATGAGATAGACGATCGGCAAATGGAAGGTCTCGGCGAAGTCGACCCAGCGCACCACCTTCTGGCAGGCATCCGCCGTCCAGGAGCCGCCATAGTGAAAGCTGTCGCTGGCGAGCACCATCACCGCCCTGCCCTCGAGCCGCGCGAGGCCGACAATGATCGGCTTGCCGAAATTTTTGGCGACCTCGAAGAACGAGCCCTTGTCCACGACCTGCTCGACGATCGGCCGTATCTTGTAGACCTGCTTGCGGTTGCGTGGCACCGCGCTCATCAGCGCCTCTTCTGTGCGCTCCGGATTGTCGGTGCAGGGCAAGGTCGGTGGTAGCTCGTAGACCGACGACGGCAGATAGGACAGGAATCGCCGGGCGCAGGCAAACGCCTCCTCCTCGGTGTCGACGGCATGATCGACCGCGCCGGCGCGGGTCTGGATGTCGGCGCCGCCGAGCTCTTCCTTCGAGAGGTCCTGCCCCAGCGCCTTCACCACCGGCGGACCTGCGACGAACATCGCGGACTTCCGGGTCATGATGGAATAGTGGCTGGCGGCAAGACGCGCGGCACCGAGCCCTGCGACCGAGCCGAGGCCGAGCGCGACCACGGGCACGCGCGACAAATTCTCGGTGGTGAAGCGATACCAGCGTGTGCCGCCGATGCCACCCGGCAAGTTCGCCGCGCCCTTGGTCTCGATAGTCTTGACCGAGCCGCCGCCGCCGGAGCCTTCGATGATGCGGACGATGGGCAGGCGGAGATCATGCGCCATCTCCTCCGCCATCAGCGGTTTTGCGGAGATGGACGCGTCCGCCGAGCCGCCGCGCACGGTGAAATCGTCGCCGACCACGACGACGGTGCGGCCTTCGATGCGCGCGCGGCCGAACACGCAGTTCGCCGGCGTCAATTTCTGCAACTCGCCGCTGGAATCGTATTCACCGACGCCGGAGACGGCGCCGATCTCGTGAAAGCTGCCCTTGTCGGTCAGTCTGTCGATACGCTCCCGAACAGTCAGTCGGCCCTGGTCATGCTGACGCTTGACCTTGTCAACGCCGCCCATCTCCCGCGCGAAGGCTTCGCGCCGGGCGAGCTCGTCGAGTTCCGGCTTCCAGTTCATTCACTCCCTCCGAATTGATCGGCTTGTTATTGTTGTGCACGGCGATGGCGACCGGTTTACGCGGGATGCGGGCGTTGAAGACGTCGCCTTCCGCGCCCTCCATCAGGCTGCCGAGCGAACGGCCGAGCGCGAGCATCAGCGGCGCGACCTCGGCATGCAGGCGCTCTTCGTCGTACATCGCCGACAGAAGACCGATCGTGATGACGACGAAGGTCTGGTATTGCGGCGACCAGATCGGCACCGCGAGCCCGTTGATATGCGGGCTCCACAGGCCGCAGGCCACGACATAGCCGCGCTCATGCAGCGACTGCCGGTTGGCCTCGATGCGGGGCCGCAGGATTTTCGCAGCCTCGGGAGCTTCCCGCTCCATGTCCGCGATGAAGGCATCGCCGACCTCGGGCGCCAATGCCGCAGTGTAGGCTGCGCCTGCAGCGGTCGAGGCCATCGAGATGCGGCTGCCGGTGCCCTCGTGCAGCCCGAGTGCCGAGGCCGAACGCGCGAACTGAAGATAGACCAGATGGAAGCGATCGGGGACCACGAAGCCGACGGTGCCCGGCAGTTGCTCAGCGACTTCCTGGAGCCGCTGGCGAATCATGCTGCGCAGCTGCGCGCCCTTCATCATCGAGGCGCTCATCGCCACCGCGCTTGGCCCGATGCGATATTTCTGATCGCGCGGCAGATAGACCAGCTGCCCCATCCGCGTCAGCGTGTGCGTGAGCCGCGACACGGTCGAGCGCGGCAGGCCGCAGCGATTTGAAATTTCCAGATTGCCAAGCCTGGCCTCGTGGCCCTCGAAGCATCGCAACACGTCGAACGCGCGCGACACCACCTGGATGACATCACCCTCACCGGCTTCGCCAGCGAGCGCACCTTGTCTACTCAACCGCTCCGAACGTCGTCCCATGATCCCTACCGCTTGTTCCGCTGTGCGGAATTAAATTCCGCTTGCAGAAGAAACTACCTCAGGCATTTTGCGACCACAACAAAAAGGCGATGGCATGCCAGAAATTAAGATCGTCACGGAGATCGCCGGACGCGTCTGCGCAACTCCCGTGCAAGTTGGAGGAACCGTTGCAGATGGCGATGAGATTGTGGTGGTCGAAGCGATGAAGATGGAGATACCGGTGCTTTCGCCTGTGAGCGGCGAGATCACATCGCTTCTGGTGAAGCTCGACGACGTCGTTACCGAAGGACAGGCGATCGCAATCGTCGCAAGCTGACTGCATTCTCCGTCGTTTTCCGCGACATTCTGTCAGCCTCATTGCTGCGTTCGCGGTACGGCGTTGCCATTGCCTGACCGCGATGACATGATCTCTCAAACAAAACCTGTTTCAAACAAAGAAAGAAATCGTCGCGGCAAACGCGAGGATCATTGGAGGGAAACATGCGTCGTGGGCTGATCATGCTCGCGCCTGCCGTGGTGGCAGGCCTTTCTTTTGTGTCTACACGCTATGCATTCGCCGACGACATCAAGCTGCCGGCAACATTGACGTTCACCGCCTATGACACCGGTACCGCCGGCTTCAACATCGCGGTCGGCGTCGGCAAGATGATGAAGGACAAATACTCGACCGACGTGCGCGTGCTCCCCGCAGGCAACGATGTCGCGCGTCTGGCGCCGCTGCGCGCCAAGCGCGCGGTCTCCGCGGCGATGGGATCGGGGACATATTTCGCGCAGGAGGGCGTGTTCGAGTTCGGCTCCAGGGAATGGGGCCCGCAGCCGCTCCAGATCCTGCTCTCGAGCGTTGATTGCAATTGCGGTTCGCTCGGCGTGGCCGCGGATACAGGGGTGAAGGAGCTGAAGGACCTCAAGGGAAAGCGCGTCGGCTTCGTCGTCGGCTCGCCGGCACTGAACCAGAACTCGCTCGCGGTGCTCGCCTTCGCCGGCCTGACGCAGAAGGACGTCAAGATCGTCGAGTTCGCAAGCTACGGCGCGATGTGGAAGGGCTTGATCAACAACGACACCGATGCGGCCTTCGGCACCACCATCACCGGTCCCGCCAAGGAAGCCGAGACTTCGCCGCGCGGGCTGGTCTGGCCGCCGCTGCCCGCCAAGGACAAGGAAGGTTGGGCACGGATGCAGAAGGTCGGCTCGTTCTTCTTCCCGCAGACAGCGACCTGCGGCGCCGGTATCTCGCCGGACAAGCCGATCGAGCTCGGCAACTATCCCTATCCGATCTTCGTCGCCTACGCCTCGCAAGCCCCCGAGCAGGTCTATGCGATCACCAAGGCGATGATCGTGAACTACGATTCCTACAAGGACTCCGCGCCCGGCGCCGGCGGGCTTGCGGCCGATCGCCAGACCAAGAACTGGGTGGTGCCCGTGCATCCCGGCGCGGTGAAGGCTTTGAAGGAGGCCGGGCAATGGAACGACGCACAGGAGGCGCACAACAACGGACTGATCAAGCGGCAAGAGGTGCTTGGCGCCGCGTGGACCGACTACGGAAAATCCAATCCGCCTGCGGATGATAAGGCGTTCCTCGACGCCTGGATGAAGGCGCGTGCCGCGGCGCTTGCGAAGGCCGACATGCCGAACGGGTTCGAGGATTAGTTCACAGCGTTAATTGTCCACGCCCGGGGTCGATCATGTCGTCTGCTTCAGTCTCCACCCCCTCCCAGGACGAGGCCAAGCGGATCGTGTTCGACGATCCGCATGGCGCCGCCGCCAACATGCAGGAAGCGGAAGTTACGCGCGTGCGAAGCTTGCGTGGCGCGTGGCGCTGGCTGCTCGTCCTCGCGACCGCCGCGACCATCCTGCTCTGCATCAACCAGCAATTCTCGCTGCGCTTCTTCGTCGGCTACACCCAGCTCAACACGGAATACTTCTACCTCCTGATCGCCCTGATGCTGCCGTTCACGTTCCTGATCTTCCCGGGGACCCCGCGCGCGCCGCTCGACCGCATTCCCTGGTATGACCTTCTCTGCTTCGTCGTGACCTTTGCCGCCGCGCTGCTGTTGATGTCGAACGTCCGCAAGGCCGCCGAGGCCGGCTGGGAATTCGGCGGCGCGCCGAACAGCGTGATCGCAGCCGGTCTCGTGATGTGGGTGATGTTGATGGAGCGCTGCGCCGCACCGGCGGCTGGAGCCTGCTACTGAGCGTGCTTCCCTTCACCGTCTATCCGCTGTTCGCGGAATCCAGCTGGCTCGGGCCGTTCCGCGGCACGCAGTCGACGCTGGAGCAGGCGACCGCCTATCGCGTGCTGTCGGGCGAGAGCCTGCTCGGCATTCCCATCCAGGCGTTTGCCGACACCGTGATCGGCTTCCTGGTGTTCGGCACCGCGTTGATGATGACCGGCGCCGGAAAGTTCTTCATCAATCTCGCCTTCGCGCTGTGTGGCACGTTCCGCGGCGGCGCGGCCAAGGTGTGCATCTTCGCCAGCGGCCTGCTCGGCATGATGTCAGGCTCGATCATCTCCAACGTGCTGACCGCCGGCACCATGACCATTCCGGTGATGAAGAAGAGCGGCTTTCGCGCCTCCTATGCGGGCGCGATCGAGGCTTGTGCCTCGACCGGCGCGGTGCTGGCGCCGCCGGTGATGGGCGCGACCGCCTTCGTAATCGCGCAGTTCCTCAATGTCAGCTACGCCGATGTCGCGATCGCGGCCATCATTCCCGCCGCGCTCTATTATATCGGCCTGTTCATGCAGGTCGATTCCTACGCCGCACGACACGGGCTGAAGGGCATTCCGCGCGCGGAGCTGCCGCGGGTCATGGATACAATCAAGGATGGCTGGTACTACGTCTTCGTCATCGCCCTCCTGATCGTGATGCTGCTCTACTTCAAGCGCGAGAGCCATGCGCCATTCTACGCCACCGCATTGCTTCTTGTGCTCAACCAGCTGTTCTCGAAGGACACGCGCTGGACTGTCGCGACCATCGGCAAATTCCTCGAGGTCAACGGCCGCACCTTCGTCGAGCTTGTCGGCATCCTCGCCGGGTGCGGCCTGCTGATCGGCGCCTTCTCGATGACCGGCGTGGTGTCGAGCCTCGCCAACGACCTGCTGCATATCGCCGGCGACAATCCGTTCCTGCTGCTCGGCATGTGCGCCCTGACTAGCCTGATTCTCGGGCTCGGCCTGACCACGACGGCCTGCTACATCTTCCTCGCCATCCTGGTCGCACCCGCGCTGGAGAAGCTCGGGCTGAACAAAATGGCCGTGCACATGTTCATTTTCTACTGGGGCATGCTGTCGTCGATCACCCCGCCGGTCGCGATTTCATCATTCGCAGCGGCAGGTATTGCCGGCTCGCCGGCGATGAAGACGGGCTGGGAATCGATGTGGGTCGGCAGCATCATCTATTTCATCCCGTTCTTCTTCGTGCTCAATCCCGCGCTGGTGCTGCAGGGGCCGAGCCCCTATCTGGCCGGTCTCGGCTTGATGGCGCTCGCGGCGTTCGGCACGCTGTTCATCTGCGGCGGCATCCAGGGCTACCAGCCCTTCGTCGGCGATCTCCGCGGCGCCGGTGCGCTGGAGTGGCCCATCCGCGTGCTGCTGGTGATCGGCGGTTTCGTGGTGGCCACCCCCGGCGGCGGCATCATGCCGCTGTCGCAGATGCAGGTGACGCTGCTCGGCCTCGCCATCCTGATCCCCACGATTTTGCTCGCCCTGCTGCTGGTCCGGCGGCAGACCGTGGTGCCGGACGGGTTGCGCGTGCCCTGATTGCGTTGCACAAAGAGAGGCAATGAAACCGCTTTCGCCTCTCGCTACCGCCTGGACGCGCTCGAAGCCGCCTTTGCTGCGGTTTCTGGACAATTGCCTCAACGAATTCTCGGCAGAGACCTCGGGCGCGGTCGCCGACTACATTCCCGAGCTCGGCAAGGCCGATCCTGCCTGTTTCGGCATCAGCCTCGCGACCCTGGACGGTCATGTCTACGAGGTCGGCGACTCCAGGGCGCCCTTCACCATCCAGTCGATGTCAAAGCCGTTCGTGTTCGCGCTGGCGCTGGACCTGCTCGGCGCAAACAGGGTGGAGAGCGCAATCGGCGTCGAGCCCTCCGGCGATCCTTTCAACTCGATCCGGCTCAACTCGGAGAATCATCCATTCAACCCGATGGTCAATGCCGGCGCGATCGCCTGCACCGGGCTGATCCACGACAGCAAGGGTCCGGATGCCTTCGAGCAAATTCGCCTCGCGCTTAGTCGTTTTGCCGGCCGCGATCTCGCCGTCGACGAGGCCGTCTACGCTTCCGAAAGCCAGACCGGCGACCGCAACCGTGCCATCGGCTATCTCCTCAAGACCAATGCGGTGATCTCGGACAATGTCGCGGCCGTACTCGACGTCTATTTCCGGCAATGCGCGGTGCTGGTCACCGCGCGCGACATCGCTGTGATGGCGGCAACGCTCGCCAACCGTGGCGTCAACCCGGTTACCGGCGAGCAGGTGCTGACGCCTTACGCGATCTCGCGCACGCTGTCGGTGATGACGTCGTCGGGCATGTACGACTATGCCGGCGAATGGATCTACCGGATCGGCATCCCCGCCAAGAGTGGCGTCGGCGGCGGAATTCTCGCCGCACTCCCCGCCCGCCTCGGGCTCGGCAGCTATTCGCCAAGGCTCGACAAGCACGGCAACAGCGTGCGCGGCATCAAGGTCTGCGAGGCGCTGTCCTCGCATTACGATCTGCATATGCTCAACCGCAGCGACGACGCACGCAACGCCGTCATCGCCGATTACGACATCGGCAAGAGCCCGTCGCGGCGCGTGCGCCGCCCGCAGGAGCGCGATATTCTCGCAGCCCTCGAGCAGGAGTTGCGGATCATCGAGCTGGTCGGCACGCTGTCGCTGTCGGCGGTCGACTATGTCTCACGCCGGCTTGCGGGCCGGCCGCGGCCGCAATTCGTGATTTTCGATCTCCACCGCGTCACCTCCACCACACGCGCCGGGGCGCGGCTGGTGGCTGAAGCGTTCGAGGAGCTGGCGGCGCTGAATGTGACCGTCGTCCTGTCAGGCGTCAGGCGCGCCTCCAAAGAATGGGACAGCCTGCGGGAGTGGACCGCGGAGCTGAAGAACGTCCGCGACTTCTATGTGCTCGACACCGCGATCGAATGGGCCGAAGACCAGATCGTCTACCGCTATGGCGGCTCGATCGATTTTCACGAGACCACCGAGCTTTCCGAGCAGCCTCTGCTCGCAGGCCTCAGCGCGGAAGAGCTGACCGACCTCGCCTCAATCTGCACGATCCGGATCTATCAGTCTGGCGCGAAAATCCTCACCACTGGCGCCGCAGCCGATTCCCTGTTCTTCCTGCGCAGCGGCGCGGTGCATGTCACCCTGCCCGACGGAGTGCGGCTCGCAACACTCACCGCCGGCATGGCGTTCGGCGAGATGGCCCTGATCGAGACCACCCGCTCCGCGGACGTGTTCGCGGATATGGCTGCGACCGCGTTCGAGGCGCCTCTGAAAGCGTTCGAGCGCTTCCGCAAGCAGCACCCGCACGCCAGCGAACGCATCATGCGCAATCTTGCGCAGCTTCTGGCCGAGCGCCTGATCGTCGCCAACGCCAAAGTGGATATCTTGACCTCCACCTGAGCGGCCTAGCGGCTCGCCGCCTCGCTGATCCGCCGCTTGATCTTGGCGGCACTGGTCTTGAGCAGCTCCGATGGCTGCTGGCCGGTCGCCACGCAGAGGCAGGCCCAGTAATAGATGACATCGCCGAGCTCTTCGACGAGGCCCGCCTGGTCGAGCCAGTCATCGCGGAGCAGCTTCTTGATATGGTCGGCGACTTCGCCGGACTCGCCGGCGAGGCCGAGCCCGAGATAGGACAGCCGTTCGTTCGACGGACGCTCATCGACTTTCGCAATCGTTGCAGCCCAGGCGGCATATTCATCGATCGTCATGAGCATCCCTCACAGCAATTGCTCGATCAGCCGACCACTTCGGTGACCGGCTGAAGGTCGATCTCGAAGGTCTCCAGAAACTTTGACGTCATGATGTAGAATCCGACCGAGAGCTGCAGTTCAACCAGTGCGGCCGGCGTCAGCTTCGATGAGATCGCCTTGAAGGTCGCATCCGTCGGCTTGTTCAGCTTGACGATCTCGTCGGTGAAGGCGAGCGCGGCGCGCTGCACTTCATTGAAACAGTTCGCGGCCTGCCAGTTCTCGAGCGCCTCGTTCTGCTCGTCGGTGACGCCGACATTCTTGCCGATGCGCTTGTGCGCGACGATCTCATACGGCGCCTCGCACAAAATGCCGGTGCGGGTGATCGCGAGTTCGCGCACGATCGGATCGAGCTCGCCCTTGTGGCGGATGGCGCCGCCGAGCCGGCAGTACTGCTCGAAATAGCTCGGCGAATGCGACATCATCCGGAAGATGTTGGCATTGCGGTTCTTGTCGAGGATCTCGCGGGTGCGGTCGGATGCCTTGGACGGGTCGCTGTAGTTGATGCGGGCCATGATTTTCCTGAAGTTTTCCCTAAGCCTTTGATGCTTTTTGTCGTTAGCGGCGAAATTTCCACGAAACTGTATTCTTGCGCGTCCGCAGGAGCAACAACATCGAGTCAAAATGCCGCCGCATTGCTGAACGACCTTGGCACAGTCGATATTCGCCGCGTGGGGACTTGATCGCGGCGGATACTCGCAAGGGGTGTTCCGAGTAAAAACAATTGGCCGTTGGGCGCTAACCGCGCATCGATGAGTCACGCCCAAGTCTAGGGAGAAAATGGAATGAAGGAAGCCACCAAGGGGGCGGCCTCGGAAGCGTTCGCGCATATGCTAGCGGTGATGGCGATGCTCGTCATCGCCAGCATCCTGTTCTACGGGCGCTAGTTAAGAGTCGGGTGAGAGCTTTCGTCATTCCGGGGTGGCCCTCGCACAGGCCAGGCCCAGAATTCCCGTTCCAGGCTCGGTCTCTCAGGACCGCCCCCGAATGACGGATCCCACCGCTCGCGTTGCCGCAATAGCCCGGATGGGGCGCGCAATCCGGGAAAGTCTATCGGTGAGGCGAAAACCCGGATTTCGGTCCGCTCCATCCGGGCCACATTGGAGCATCTAAATTTCACTATCTGTCTTTGGCGAAGAACGGCACCAGCTTGCCGGCGAACAGTTTGAAGCTCGCACTGACCTCATCGCCGATGGCGAGATCATTCTCACCATGCGCCATCATGCGAAAACCCTCGGCGCAATCGACCAGCAGGATGTTGTAGGGCACGTACGCGCGCGTCTCGGGCGTGGCGGCGCGGCAGACCAGCGACGTCGCGTAGACCCTGCCCTTGCCGCTGGCGCACTGCTCGCGCGGATCGGACGCGCCGCAGGCCGCGCAGAAGGCGCGACGAATATACTGCACATGGCCGCATGCGGTGCAGGTCTGATAAATGACGGCCTGTTCGCCCTTGGTCCAGTCGGCTAGACGCTCGCTCATCGCACCCGCTCCAGGAACATGCTGACGTGAGACGACAGCACGCCGCCGTCGCCGTGCAGCAGCGCGATCGAGGCGTCGCGCACCTGACGATTCGCCGCCCGCCCCGTCATCTGCAGATGCGTTTCCACCAGATGCGCCATGGCGCCACCAACGCCGCAATGACCGTAGCTGAGCAGGCCGCCATGGGTGTTCAGCGGCATCGCTCCATTGCGGCTGAAATGGCCAGCGCGCACGCGCGCGGCTGCCTCGCCCCGGCCAGCGAGGCCAAGATCTTCCAGCAGCATCGCGAGCGTGATCGTAAAGCTGTCGTAGATCGCCGCGTAGCGCACGTCGGAAATGGCAAGGCCGGTAACCTCCCTGGCGCGAGCGATGGAGATCTCGGCGCCGAGCTCGCTCAGGGCGGGGGCTGCAGTGACGTGCTGATGGGTATGGGCCTGGGCACAGCCGCGAATGCGCACGCGGGCCTCTCCGGTCCGCTCGCGACTGATGACGAAGGCTGCGCCGCCGTCGGACACCGGGCAGCAATCGAGCAGCTTCAGCGGCATCGCCACCGGCTTCGAGGCCATGACGTCTGCGACCTCGATGGGATCCTGGAATTGCGCACCAGGATGAGTGCAGGCGTGGGTGCGCATCAGCACCGCGAATTCGGCGAGGTCTTCTTCCGTCACGCCGTACTCGTGCATGTATCTGTTAGCGACGAGGCCGTAATAGGCCGGGATGGTCGGGCCGAGCGGCAGTTCGTAGTCGGGATGGCCGACCTGCGCCAGCGCTTGGATCGAGGCGTCGCGGCTCTGCCCAGTGAGGCGGTTCTCGCCGGCCACGACGAGCACATTGCGGGCGACGCCCGCTTCGACGAGATGATGGGCGAGCATGGTCATCGCGAGCCCGGTCGCGCCACCGACCTGGACGGCATGGGCGTAACTGGGGCGGATGCCAAAATGCTCGGCAAAAACGGTCGCCAACATGATGTGCGGCGAGACGGTGGAGTAGCCGCAGAGGATGCCGTCGATCTCGGCACGCTTGAGCCCGGCATCGTCGAGCGCAGCCTGCGCGGCCTTGCTCATCAGCTCCAGCGAGGACGAGCCTTCGTGCTTGCCGAAAGGCGTGAGACCGACGCCGGTGATGAAGCTCATGGGCGCACCAGTGCATCGTCATTCCGGGGCGGCGAACGGGTGACGCCATCGCGGACCATGGCGTCGATCTCGTCGGCGGAATAGCCGATCTCGCGCAGGATTTCCGCGCCGTGCTCGTTGAGCTGCGGCGCGAGCCGCACCGGTTCGGCTTCGGTTTCGGACCAGGTGGCCGTCACCCTCATGCTCCGGATCGGCCCTTCAGTTGGATGGTTCACCACTGGGAAAAAGCCGGTCGCCTCCAGATGCTCATCGTGCAGCATCGACGCGAGGTCGTGCATGGGCATCACCGGCACGTCGGCCTTGGTGAGCAGGTCGATCCATTCCGCGGTGCTGCGCGTCTCGAAGATGCGCGCGAGCTCGGCATAGACGACGTCGATATTGGCGGCGCGCCCGGCGAATGTCGCGAACATCGCGTCGGCGCGCAGGTCGTCGCGTCGCGTCGCCTTAAAGAAGTTCTCCCACTGCTTGTCGTTGTAGACGATGACGCTGAGATAACCGTCCGATGTCTTGTAGGGCCGGCGGTCGCGCGAGAGGTGGCGGGCGTAACCGCCCTTGTCGAGCGGGGGCTCATAGGTCAATCCGCCCATGTGGTCGCCCATGACGAAGCCGGCCATGGTCTCGAACATCGGGATGTCGACGCGCTGGCCGCGGCCGGTGCGGTCGCGGTGCACGAGGCTGGCGCAGATCGCGCCCACGGCAGTCAAGCCTACGATGCGATCGACCAGTGCGTTCGGCACATAGCGCGGCACACCGTCACCGGTCTGCGCCATCAAGGCGGGCAGCGCGGTGGCGCCCTGGATCAGATCGTCATAGGCCGGTTTTGCAGCATAGGGCCCGTCCTGGCCGAAGCCGAACACGCCGGCATAGACCAGCCGCGGATTGATTTTGGAAACAACGTCATAGCCGAGTTGAAGCCGCGCCATCGCCTGCGGGCGGACGTTGTAGACGAGAACGTCGGCGTCTTTCAGCAAGCGGAGCACGGCCTCGCGGCCGGCGGGCTTCTTCAGGTCAAGGCAGATCGAGCGCTTGCTACGGTTGGTGTTGAGAAACACCGGGCCCATGCCTGCGTGCCGCATCGGGCCGATCAGGCGGGTGACGTCGCCGTCCAGAGACTCCACCTTGATGACGTCTGCGCCGTAATCGCCGAGCATCTGGGTCGCATAGGGGCCCATCAGCACGGTGGTCATGTCGACGACCTTGATGCCCTTCAGCGGCCCCATCGTTCGCTCCCGATTGCGCGGCCTCAAGTGAGGCCTGCGATCTCGGTCCAGCTAACGGCAGTGGCGGCGCATGCGCAAGAGCCGCCGGCGTATGGCCGCATGCGCCGGCGGCGAAAGGCGGCTATTTCTTCTGACGGGAATCGCGAATCTTGAGGAGGCGGTCGAGCTCATCATTCTGCTGGTTGATGCGGTCAGCGATCCGCGACTCGTTCTGCTCACCCGAGGCGGCCGCGGCCTGCTCGATGAGCTGGCGGATATTGTCCTCGAGAATCGCGATGCGATCGTTGAGTGCGTCCATCGACAGCGAATCTTCGTAGTCATTGCTCATGATGCATCCCCTGCAAATCGATCAAGAGCTTTAAGGGCCCCCAGCGGGCCCACCATGATCTAGCGCAAGATAAGAAGGTGGGCACGGCGCTTCACGCCTTGCCTACCGTGCAGCAGCCTTACTTCAGCGGCTCCAGCACGGAGACGTAGTTGGCAACCGCCGCACCGCCCATGTTGAAAATGCCGCCGAGCTTTGCATTCTTGAGCTGCATGCCCTCGGGCGCTTGGCCGGCGAGCTGCATCGCGGTCATCACGTGCATGGAGACGCCGGTGGCGCCGATCGGATGGCCCTTGGCTTTCAGGCCACCGGACGGATTGACCGGCAGCTTGCCGTCCTTGAGCGTCCAGCCTTCCTTGATGGCACGGGCACCCTGCCCCCGCGGCGTCAAGCCCATCGCTTCGTACTCGATCAGCTCGGCGACGGTGAAGCAGTCATGGGTCTCGACGAAGGAGAGATCGGAAAGTGTAACGCCCGCCTTCTCCAGTGCGCGCTGCCAAGCGACCGTGCAGCCCTCGAACTGGAGGATGTCGCGCTTGGACATCGGCAGGAAATCCTGGGCGTGCGCGGTGGCGCGGAAGCCGATCGACTTGCTCATGCCCTTGGCGGTTTCCGCGTCGGCCAGCACCAGGGCAGCGGCACCGTCCGAGACCAGCGAGCAGTCGGTGCGCTTCAGGGGGCCGGCGACGTAGGGGTTCTTCTCGCTCTCGGCGCGGCAGAAGTCGAAGCCAAAGTCCTTGCGCATCTGGGCGAAGGGATTGGCGACGCCGTTCTTATGGTTCTTGGCCGCGATCAGCGCCAGTGCATCGGACTGGTCGCCGTATTTCTGGAAATAGGAGCTGGCGATCTTGCCGAACACGCCGGCGAAGCCGCCGACAGTGTCGCCGTCCTCGGGAAGATAGGACGCCTTGAGCAGGTTCTTGCCGATCTCCGGGCCCGGCGTGCGCGTCATCTGTTCGACCCCGACAACGAGGACAATCCTGGCCGCGCCGGCCGCGATCGCGCGCACGCCCTGATGGACGGCGGCGGAGCCGGTGGCGCAGGCGTTCTCGACCCGGGTCGCCGGCTTGAAGCGCAGCTTCGGGTCGGCCTGGAGCACCAGCGAGGCGGTAAAATCCTGGGGCGAGAAGCCGGCGTTGAAATGGCCGAGCACGATCTCGTCGACATCGCCGGCCGAAATGCCGGCATCCGCCAGCGCCTCATTGGCGACCTTCACCACAAGGCTTTCCACAGTCTCGGTGTCGAACTTGCCGAACGGCGTATGCGCCCATCCGACGATGCTGGCGGTCATGGTCATTCTCCCTGGCGGTCTCTTGCTGACCTAAGTCTTAGCTCAGGGATGGCAAGACTTCACGCGGGTTTAAGGGCCTCGAGGGTGCGCTGGCAGATGGCAGTTATGCCGGCCCAGTTCCCGGCCCTGATCTCCGCCGTCGGGCACAGCCAGGAACCGCCGACCGCGACCACATTGGGCTCCGCGAGCCAGGTTGCTGCATTGGCCTCGCCGACCCCGCCGGTCGGGCAGAACCGCACGTTCGGGAACGGCCCACCCAGCGAGCGCAGCCCCTTGATGCCGCCGGCCTGCTCGGCCGGGAAAAATTTTGCAATGTCGAAGCCGTAGGACAGCGCCATCATCAGCTCGGAGGCCGTGGCGATACCCGGCGCAAACGGCAAGGAGCTATGGGTGGCGGCCTTCAAGAGGTCCGGGGTCAAGCCCGGGCTGATGCCGAACGCAACGCCGAGCTTCTCGACACGGGTAAAGTCGGCCGGATTGAGAATCGTGCCGATGCCGACCACCGCCTCGGGCACCTCGGCCATCATCGCCCTCGCCGCCTCGATCGCAACAGGGGTACGCATGGTCACCTCCAGCGTGCGGACGCCGCCGGCCACCAGCGCACGCGCCAGCGGCACCGCATCCTGGATACGCTCGATGGTGAGGACGGGAATGACAGTCGCGGCCTTGAACAGCGCGGCGAGGTGGTTCTGTTGGGCAGTCGTGGTCATCTTGGCTTTCGTTTCACTTGGTCGCTTGACGCGTGGTCGCCGGCCGGTGCCGTTTCTTCGGCGGCATGGCATAACCCGGAATGATGGCGCCGGAATAGCAGATGACGAGGCTGGCGAGGCGGTGCCCGGCCTGGGCGGCCTCGACCGGGTCGGAACCGGCGAGCCGTGCCGCGATATAGGCCGCCGCAAAGCTATCGCCGGCCGCGGTGGTGTCGACCACGGGTTTAGTCATGGGCTCCGCGCGGACCTCATAGGGCCCCCCGGGAAAGCGCAGCAGGCTGACCGGCTCGGCGAGCCGGAACACCAGCTCGGAGCTTGGGATGCGCGCCATCAACTGCTCGTGGCTCTCACCGGGATAGAGGGCGAGCAGATCCTCGGTCGAGGTCAGCACGATGTCGGCTGCCGCGAAGGCCGCTGAAAACACCTCGCGCGCGACCTCACGATCCGGCCATCCCCGCGCGCGAAAATTGGTGTCGAACACGAAGCGGGTGCCAAGCAGACGCGCGCGCTTGATCGCCGCGAACAGGCGCTCGCGCCCGGCCGCGTCGTAGATCGAGAGCGTGATCGCAGAGAGATAGACGATGTCGTAGCTCATCAGCGAGTTGAGGAGATCGTCCGTTTCCGGCAGGTTCATCAGCTGGCGCGCCGCCGCACTGTCGCGCCAGTGGAAGAACTGGCGCTCTCCCTTCGCATCCAGCTGGATCATGTAGATGCCGGGCAGCTTGCCCGGCAGCCGCGCGACGCGCCTCGTGCCGACGCCCTCCGCAGTCCAGGCCGCGATCATCTCATCGCTCAGGGCATCGTCGCCAAGCGCGGTGAAATAATCGACCTTGACCTCGAGCCGCGCGAGGTAAACGGCCGTGTTGAGGGTGTCGCCGCCGAATCCACGCGAGTAGAGGCCCCCGCCCTGCCCGCTGGAAGGTCCGGCGGATTGTCCACCCTGGGCCTGCCGGAGCTCGACCATGCATTCGCCGATGCAAGCAACGCTCGCCATCACTTTACCCGCTCAGTCAGAGATCAGGCGATGAAATTGCCGCCGAGCTCGTCTTCGATGTGAATGCGGATGATGTCGTCGAAAGTCTTCTCGGCAGTGGTGAAGCCGAGCTCGAGCGACCGCTTTGCATTGAAGTTGCGCGGCCAGCCGCCGACGATGCCGACGATAAAGGGATCGGGCTCCCGCTTGATGCGGGCGGCGACCTTGTCGCCGGCGACGCGCTTCAGCGCAGCGATCTGCTCGCCAACCGTCGCCGACAGGCCCGGCATGGTCAAATTACGGCGCGGCCCCACCGCGGCGAGGTCCATGGTGCCGGCATGCAGCAGGAAGCCGACGGCGGAGCGCGGCGTGGCATGCCAGTGGCGGACGTCCTCGGACACGGGAAGAACCGCTTCCTTGCCGGCCAGCGGCTCGCGCAGGATGTTGGAGAAGAAGCCCGATGCCGCCTTGTTGGGCAGGCCGGGCCTGATGCAGATGGTCGGCAGGCGGATGCCGATGCCATCGAGGAAGCCGCGGCGGGAATAGTCGGCCAGCAGTAATTCGCCGATCGCCTTCTGCGTACCGTAGCTCAGAAGCGGCGTGTGGAAGAACTCGTCGCCGATCGCATCGGGGAACGGCGCGCCGAACACCGCGATCGAGGACGTGAAGACCACGCGCGGCTTGTAGCCGCCGCCTGCAAGCCTGACGGCATCGAGCAGCATTCGCGTGCCGTCGAGATTGATGCGGTAGCCCTTGTCGAAATCGAGCTCGGCTTCGCCCGAGACGATCGCGGCGAGATGAAAGATCACGTCCGGACGGCCGGCGATCAGCTTTTCGGCCGCACCCGGCACGGCGAAATCGCTCGACACGGTCTCGACGGCAAAACCGGCTCTTTCGGGCGCCTTCGGCTCGACCACGTCATGCATGGTCAGCTTGGTGATGTCGCTCTTGCCGAGCCGGCCGTCGCGCGACAACCGTTCGCACAATTTGCGGCCGACCATGCCGGCGGCGCCCAGAACCAGAATGTGCAAGAGCCTACTCCTTTTTATTGGCCGGAACGCGCCGATTTCGGCAATTCGTCCTGGCGCGCTCTCGAGGCAGGCCCCGCGATCATTCCTTCACGGCGCCGGTCATCGCCGACACATAATACTCCACGAAGAAGGAATAAAGGATAACTACGGGAACCGAGCCGGTCAGAGCCGCCGCCATCAGGGCCCCCCAGTGGTAGACGTCGCCATTGACGAGCTCGGTGATCGCGCCGACCGGGATCGTCTTGTTTTCGGACGAGGAGATGAAGGTCAGCGCGTAAATGAACTCGTTCCAGGACAACGTGAAGGCGAAGATGCCCGCCGAGATCACGCCCGGCAGCGAAAGCGGCAGCGTGATCTTCATCAGAATCTGCAGCCGCGTCGCCCCGTCGATCAGCGCACACTCCTCCAGCTCATAGGGGATGGTGCGGAAATAGCCCATCAGGAGCCAGGTGCAGAACGGGATCAGGAAGGTCGGATAGGTCAGGATCAGCGCCAAATTGCCGTCGAACAGCCCGAGCTGAAACACGATCGCCGCCAGCGGAATGAACAGAATGGAGGGCGGCACCAGATAGCCGAGGAAGATCGCAAGGCCGACATAGCGCGAGCCCTTGTAGCGAAGGCGTTCGATCGCATAGGCGGCGCAGACGCTGGCGAACAGGGAGATGAAGGTCGAGGACACCGAGACGATCACGGTGTTCCACATCCAGAGCGGATAGTCGGTGTCGAAGAACAGCTTCTTGATGTGCTCCAGCGTCGGATGCACGATCCAGAACGGATTGTACTTTTCGTAGTCGTACATCTCCGCGTCCGGCTTGAACGTCGCGACCGCCATCCAGTAGAACGGGAACAGCAGGAAGAAGATGATCAGGCCGAGCGGAAGGTAGACCCGAAAAAACTTCCGCGGGAAGCTCTCGAGATAGTCCATTCCGACGCTTTGGTCGTCTGCCGTGGTCATGGTCAGTCCCTCCCGCCCTGCTGCCAGCGGGAACGCTGAAGCCCGAAAAAGCTGAGCAGGATCGCCGCGACCAGGAACGGAATCATCGCGTTCGAGATCGCCGCCCCCTCGCCGAGATTGCCGCCGGTGATGGCGCGCTGGAACGACAGCGTCGCCATCAGATGGGTGGAGTTGATCGGTCCACCCCGCGTGATGGTGTAGATGAGCTGAAAGTCGGTGAAGGTCATCAGCACCGAGAACGTCATCACGACCGCGATGATCGGCGACAGCATCGGCAGCGTGATGTGGCGGAAGCGCTGCAGATTGGTGGCGCCGTCGAGATTGGCGGCCTCATAGAGCGAGGGCGAGATGGTCTGTAATCCCGCCAGCAGCGTGATCGCCACGAAAGGCACGCCGCGCCAGATATTGGCGGCGACGACCGACCAGCGCGCATTCCAGGGATCGCCAAGGAAATCGATATAGCGCGTGATCAGGCCGGCCTTGATCAACACCCAGGAGATGATCGAGAACTGGCTGTCATAAATCCACCAGAACGCAATCGCAGAGAGCACCGTGGGCACGACGAAGGGCAACAGCACGATCGCCCGGATCATCGACTTCATCGGCAGCCGCTCGTTGAGCAGCAGCGCCAGGTAAAGGCCGATGGCGAATTTCACCGCGCTGGCGGCGACCGTGTAGAAGATGGTGTTGAACACCGAAAGCCAGAACACTGAGTCCTTCGCCAGCGAGACGAAATTCTGGAAGCCGATGTAGCGCCCGGCGCCGCCGATCTTGGTGTCGGTCATGCCGAGCCAGAAGCCCAGCGCCAGCGGGTAAGCCAGAAACAGGATGAGGATGGCGATTGCCGGCACCATGAACATCGCGCCGAGGAAATGCCGGCTCTCGAATGCTCTGGTCCACAAGCTGCTGCGCTTGGCCTGCGCGACAGTGGACTCGGCCATAACTGCCATGTCGGATTCCCCTCGACGAAAAGTCGCGGCGTCCGGCGAACCGGACGCCGCGTAGATTGGAGCTGATCAGACCTGATAGTAGCGCTTGGCGCGCTCGGCTGCGCGTGCGGCTGCCGCCTTCGGCGTCACCGAGCCCGACGCCGCCTCGGCGAACATGTCGACGACGACGAAGTCGCCCATCACCGCGGCCGAGGCATAGCCGAGATCGCCGGCATAGCCGTTGTCGCGGCAGCGCTTCAGGCAGTCGCGATACGGCGTGATCTTCGGATCCGACGTCCACACCGGGTTGTCGTTGTAGGCCGGAAGCGGCGGTGAGACGTAGCCGTTGGAGGAGACCTCCCAGGCGTCGTAGTTCGCCTTGTCCATCATGAACTTGATGTATTCCTTGACCGCCTTCGGATACTTCGAGTGCTTGTAGCCGTAATAAACCAGCACGTTCTGCTGCTCGGTCGACACGCCGACCGGACCGATCGGCATCGGCGCGTGGTTCATGTCCTTGGCGATCTCCTGCTGCTTCGGATCGGTCGAGTTCTTTCCGACGGTCCAGATCGAGATGCCGTTCAGCGTCAGGCTGAGCTCGCCGTTGAGGAACGCCTTGTTGTTGTTCGAGTCGTTCCACGACAGCACGCCGGGGATGAAGGTCTCGTAGAGCTGCTTGACGTATTCGAGCGCGGCGATCGTCTCCGGCGAGTCGATCACGACCTCGTTCTTTTCATTGACGACTTTGCCGCCGAAGGCCCACAGCGCCCACTGGCACCAGCCGTTGGCGTCACCCGTGGCGTGGCCGAGCGCGAAGCCGGCCGGCGTGTTGTTCTTCTTCAGCGCCTGGCAGAGCTTGAGGAAGCCGGCAGTGTCCTTGGGAAATTCATCGAAGCCGGCGGCCTTCACGTGGCTAACGCGATAGTTCAGGCAGCCGCCGGTCGCGCCCTGCGGAATGGCGATCCAGCTGTTGCCCTTCTTGCCGTAGCGTTCGGCAACCGGGTACCAGCCGCCATACTGCGCGCCGAGATAGTCGGCGACGTCAGTCATGTCGATCAGCTTTTCCGGGAATTTGTGGGGATCATCGAGCGTTCCGATGATCAGGTCGGGACCGGCGCCGACATTGGCGGCGACCGCGGCTTTGGGGCGGATGTCCTCCCAGCTCTCGGCCTCGAGTTTGATCTTGACGCCGGTCTTCTCGGAGAACGCCTTGGTCTGCTCGGCGAATTTGTCGAACTCGGCCTGAATGAACTGCTTCCAGCGCAAGACGCGGATGGAAGCGTTCGGCTCGGGCGTGTTGGTCCACTCCGCCGCGCGTACCGGGACAATGCCCGGGCCGGCCAGCAGCGCCGCGCCGCCCAGACCGACTTTAAGCACACTTCGCCTGTCGAAATCGCTCATCGTTCTCTCCCTAAATTTTATATTTGTATTGGGTCGTCTTGTATTGGGGCAGTTCTGCTTGGCAGTTCTTTGGCGTCGCTATACGCGTTTGCCCGTCGCCTCGTCGAACAGATGAATCACGGAGGGATCGGGCTTCAGCTTGACCTTGTCACCCGGGTTGAACTGGTGACGTTCGCGGAAGACCGCGACGACCTGCTCACCACCGAGCTTCGCAAACACCTGCGTTTCCGAGCCGGTCGGCTCGACCACGACGATCTCGGCATCGGCGCCGTCGTCAGCGATGGTGAAATGCTCGGGACGCACGCCGTAAACGACAGGACGCCCGTCGGACGCCGCCGGCGCGTTCCTGAGCGGCAGCTTGACGCCATTCGGCCCCTCGAAGGTCGCAACGCCGTTGACCCGCACATGACCCTTCAGGAAGTTCATGGACGGCGAGCCGATAAAGCCGGCGACGAACTGGTTCTCGGGCTTGTCGTAGAGCTCGAGCGGCGTACCCATCTGCTCGACGATGCCGTCATGCATGACCACGATTTTATCGGCCATGGTCATGGCCTCGATCTGATCGTGGGTGACGTAGACCGTCGTGGTCTTCAGCCGCTGGTGCAGCTCCTTGATCTCGGTGCGCATCGCGACGCGCAGCTTGGCGTCGAGGTTCGACAAGGGCTCGTCGAACAGGAACACCTGCGGATCGCGCACGATGGCGCGGCCCATGGCGACGCGCTGGCGCTGGCCGCCGGAGAGCTGGCGCGGATAGCGTTCGAGCAGCGGCGACAGTGCCAGGATCTCGGCGGCGCGCTTGACGCGCTTGTTGATCTCTTCGGTGCTCTCGCCCCGCAGCTTCATCGAGAAGCCCATGTTCTCGCCGACCGTCATGTGCGGATAGAGCGCGTAGTTCTGGAACACCATCGCAATGTCCCGCTCCTTGGGCTGGACATTGTTGACGACGCGGTCGCCGATCGAGATCGTGCCTGAGGTGATGTTCTCGAGACCGGCGAGCATGCGCAGAAGCGTCGACTTGCCGCAGCCGGAGGGGCCAACCAGGACAACGAACTGGCCGTCCTCGATCGGAATCGAAACGCCGTGCAGGACTTCAAAATTGCCGAACGATTTCCGCACGTCGCGGATTTGCACAGACGACATCTAGCTCCCTCCTCGAAAGTCCACGACGCATCTCGCGCCGCGACCGTCTTGTTTTTCAGACTTCACCGAGCGAAGCCCAACCTTAGCGGGCGACATTGTCGGCAGTTTGTGCGGTTTTGGCAATTTGTCTTTGGTTAGTCCGTGCTGGTAGCGCTGTCAACGTTCCTTTGTTTGCGACATTGAGTGTGTTAAGAGCAGCAAATGGGTCGAAACCGCACCAAGTCAGGCAAAATCCGGCTGGCGGAAGTCGCCGAGCTCGCCGGCGTCAGCCCGATCACAGCGTCCCGCTTCTTCCGCAATCCCGAGGCGCTGTCGCTCGCCAAACGGACCCGGGTCGAGAGCGCAGCCAGGGAGCTCGGCTATGTGCCGAACCTGGCGGCGCGCGCGTTGGCCTCGCAGCGCACCGAGGTGATCGGTGTCTTGATTCCGTCGCTGACCAATAACGTGTTCTCCGACGTGCTACGCGGCATCTACGACGCCTCCGAAAACAGCCGCTACTCGATCCAGTTGTCCAACACACGCTACAGTATTCTCCAGGAGGAGAAGCTGCTGCGGCTGTTTCTTGCGCAGAAGCCGGCCGGGCTGATCGTCACCGGCATCGACCAGACCACGGAATCGCGCGCAATGCTCGATGCCGCCGACTGCCCGATCGTGCAGATCATGGAGATCGGACCCAATCCGATCGACATGATGATCGGCTTTTCGCACTATGACGCAGCCCGTGCGGCGGTTGCGCATCTGTTCGCGCAAGGTCACCGCAAGATCGGTTTCGTCGGCGCACGGATGGATCCGCGGGTGCAGCGCCGGCTCGACGGATACGTCTCGGCCATGAAAGACGCCGGACTGTTCGACCAACGCCTCGTCGTCACCACGGCGACTCCGACCTCGGTAACGCTCGGAGGCGCCCTGTTCACCGATCTCCTGGCGCGGGAGCCCGGCATGGACGCGGTGTTCTGCGCCAATGACGACCTCGCGCTGGGTGTGCTGTTCGAATGCAGGCGCCGCGAGATCGCGATCCCCGAACAGATCGCGATCGTAGGCTTCAACGATCTCGAATTCATGGCCTCCGCCGTCCCGACTTTGACGAGCGTGCGCACCAACCGCTACGAGATGGGCAACACGGCCGCCAGCATGTTGATCGAGGCGATCGACGGACGGCGCCCGGAGCACCCGGTGCTCGATCTCGGCTTCAAGGTGATCGAGCGGCAAAGCTCGTCGGCCCGGCGTTCCGACAACCGGCCAGCCGTTTCAGGCGGGGGCGTCGCGAACAAAATGGTAGCGTTACCAAGTGGCCATGACTAGTATCGGATTTGTGAGGAAACGACCCGCCAGCGGCAGGCAAATCGTCGCTCGCGCCGTTGGGCATCGCACAAGCCGATACCATAAAACGGACGCCAGTGCGTTTGCATTGCAGGAGAAACCAATGACAAAAAAACCAACCAATGGGCATGCCCCCGCCGGCAAGGGCGCTCGCCGCCACCTCCGCTCGCAGGAATGGTTCAACAATCCGCATAATCCGGGCATGACCGCGCTCTATATGGAGCGCTATTTGAACTACGGTCTCACCCGCGCCGAGCTCCAGTCCGGCAAACCGATCATCGGCATCGCGCAGACCGGCAACGACCTCTCCCCCTGCAACCGCCACCATATCGAGCTTGCCCATCGCGTCCGCGAAGGCATCCGCGAGGCCGGCGGCATTGCGATGGAATTCCCGACCCATCCGATCCAGGAGACCGGCAAGCGCCCGACCGCGGCGCTCGACCGCAACCTCGCTTATCTCGGCCTCGTCGAAATCCTCTACGGCTATCCGCTCGACGGCGTGGTGCTGACCACGGGCTGCGACAAGACCACGCCGGCCTGCATGATGGCGGCGGCGACCGTCAACCTGCCCGCGATCGTGCTGTCGGGCGGGCCGATGCTGAACGGCTGGCACAATGGCGAGCGCACCGGCTCCGGCACCATCGTCTGGAAATCGCGCGAGCGCCTCGCCGCCGGCGAGATTGACTATGAAGAATTCATGGAGATCGTGGCGTCATCGGCGCCCTCGGTCGGCCATTGCAACACCATGGGCACCGCTTCGACCATGAACGGGCTCGCGGAAGCGCTCGGCTTCTCGCTGCCGGGCTGTGCGGCGATCCCCGCCCCCTATCGCGAGCGCGGCCAGATCGCCTACGAGACGGGAAAACGCATCGTCGACATGGTCTGGGAAGACCTCAAGCCTTCGGACATCCTGACCCGCAAGGCGTTCGAGAACTGCATCGTGATCAATTCGGCGATCGGCGGCTCGACCAACGCACCGATCCACATTAACGCGCTGGCGCGCCACATCGGCGTCGAGCTCTCCATCGACGACTGGCAGAAGGTCGGCCACGACGTGCCGCTGCTGGTGAACATGCAGCCGGCCGGCTTCTATCTCGGCGAGGAATTCCACCGCGCCGGCGGCGTGCCGGCCGTGGTGCGCGAACTGATGAAGCACAAGCGCATCCACGAGGACGCGGTCACGGTCAACGGCCGCGGCATCGGCGAGAACTGCGCCAATGCGCCAAAACCCGACAACGACGTGATCTGGTCTTACGACAAGCCGCTGGTGAAGGACGCCGGCTTCCTGGTGCTGAAGGGCAATCTGTTCGATTCCGCGATCATGAAGACCAGCGTGATCTCCAAGGAGTTCCGCGATCGCTACCTCAGCAACCCGACCGATCTCAATGCATTCGAGGGCCGCGCCATCGTGTTCGAGGGTCCCGAGGACTATCACGAGCGGATCGACGATCCCTCACTCGAGATCGACGAGCGCTGCGTGCTGTTCATCCGCGGCACCGGCCCGATCGGCTATCCCGGCGGCGCCGAGGTCGTGAACATGCAGCCCCCTGCGGCGCTGATCAAGCGCGGCATCATGTCCCTGCCCTGCATCGGCGACGGCCGCCAGTCGGGCACCTCGGGCTCCCCTTCGATCCTCAATGCTTCGCCGGAAGCCGCCGCCAATGGCGGGCTCGCGATCCTCAGAAACGGCGACAAGGTACGCGTCGATCTGAACAAGGGCAGTGCCAACATTCTCATCTCCGACGACGAGGTGAAGAAGCGCCACGCCGAGCTGGCGGCGAATGGCGGCTTCAAGCATCCGCCGAACCAGACGCCGTGGCAGGAGCTTTATCGCAACACCGTCGGCCAGCAGTCGACCGGTGCCTGCATGGAGCTCGCTACGCGCTATCAGAACGTCGCCGGCACATTTGGCGTAGCGCGGGATAATCACTGAGTTAGGAACACGTAGCCCGGGTGAGCGGAGCGACACCCGGGACATCCGCTCCCGGATATCGCGCTCGCGCGCTCATCCGGGCTACGGCACTGAGAAAATCGAGGAGAATACAAATGGCAGACCGCCTCAAGGGAAAGCGCGCCGTCATCACGGCCGCAGCGGCAGGCATCGGGCGCGCATGCGCCATTGCATTCGCGCGTGAAGGCGCAACCGTCATCGCCACCGACATCAATGAGAGCGGCATCGCGAGCCTGGCTAAGGAAGGTATTGCCGAGACTGCGAAGCTCGACGTGCGCAGCACCGCCGACGTTAACGCCTTCGCCAAGCGCGTCGGCAAGGTCGACATCCTGCTCAACGCGGCGGGCTTCGTGCACCACGGCACCATCCTGGAGTGTTCGGAAGAGGATTTTGATTTCTCGTTCGACCTCAACGTCAAGTCGATGCACCGGACCATCAGGGCCTTCCTGCCGGACATGCTCGCGGGCGGCGGCGGCAGCATCGTCAACATCTCCTCCTGCGCGGCGCTGCGGCCGCCGGCCAACCGTTACGTCTACAGCGCTTCGAAGGCAGCGGTGTCGCTGCTGACGCGCGCGGTCGCGCTCGACTTCATCACCAAGGGCATCCGCTGCAACAGCATCTGCCCGGGCACCGTCGAGACGCCTTCGATGCTCGACCGTGCCGCAGCGCAAGGGCCGCAGGGCAAGGAGATGTTCGTCTCCCGCCAGAAGATGGGCCGGCTCGGCACCGCCGACGAGATCGCATCCATGGCGGTCTATCTCGGCAGCGACGAGAGCGCCTTCACCACCGGTGTCGACCTCGTGGTCGACGGCGGCTACATGCTCTGACGCCAGAGGCCCGGCATGAACAAGATCGATCTCAACGGCCGTGTCGCCATCGTCACCGGCGGCGCGCAGGGCTTTGGCCGCGCCATTGTTCAGCGCTTCGTCGCCTCCGGCGCCAAGGTCGCGATCTGGGATTTTGATGCAGCCCTGGCCGAGAAGACGGCAAAGGAAATCGGCGATAACACCTGCGTCTTCAAGGTCGACGTCACCGATACCGCGGCCGTCGAGCAGGCCCGCGACGCGACGCTGGCCGCCTTCGGCAAGATCGACATCCTCGTCAACAATGCCGGCATCGCCGGCGTCAACAAGCCGGTCTGGGAGACCGATCTCGAGGAATGGCGGAAAGTTCTGCGCATCAACCTCGACGGCCCTTTCATCGTCTGCAAGGCGATCGTGCCTTGGATGCTCAAGCAGAAGTACGGGCGCATCGTCAACATCGCCTCGATCGCCGGCAAGGAAGGCAATCCCAACGCCTCGCATTATTCGGCGTCCAAGGCCGGCCTGATCGCGCTGACCAAGTCGCTCGGCAAGGAATTGGCCGCACACGACATTCTCGTCAATGCGGTGACTCCCGCGGCTGCGAAGACGGCGATCTTCGACCAGATGACGCAGCAGCATATCGACTTCATGCTGTCGAAAATCCCGAAAGCGCGCTTTGTGCTGGTGGAAGAGCTAGCCGCGATGGTGAGCTGGCTCGCATCCGAGGACTGCGCGTTCTCGACCGGCGCCGTGTTCGACATCTCGGGTGGGCGGGCAACCTATTGAGGCAGCCATGATCCGAGAAGGCGGATGTCTGTGCGGCGCGGTGCGGTTCAAGGCGGAGGGCGAGCCGCTCAACGTCCGCATCTGCCATTGTCGCATCTGTCAGAAGGCGATGGGCTCGCCCTACTTCGCCCGCGCGCAATTCGACCAGCGCGCACTGACTGTCGAGGGCGACACCGAGCGCTATGCGTCGTCCGAGAACATCGACCGCGTGTTCTGTAAGCGCTGCGGCACGCGCCTGTTCGCCTGGCGGCGCAACGGCACGCTGGCTGGCGTTGCGCTGGCGACCTTCGACGATCGCAACGCGTTTGTGCCCACCGAGCACATCTGGGTCAGCGAAAAGATGGGCTGGGTGACGATCGAGGACGGCATGATCCGATATGACGGGACGATCCCGACGTAGCTCATCCGGCGCCAAGGCTCCACGTCACGGCCGCTGGTCTCGCCGATCATTTGCGGCGTGGCATTTCGGGACCGCCCACCCTATGTTGGGGTGACGCGTTGCTGCACCACCGGTTGGCTGGGTCGGCTGCAAGACCGCAGGCAAACCGGGACGGACGAGCCGTGAACATTTCCTTGTATGACCTCTCGGTGTGGGTGCTGCCGCTGGTGCTCGCCATCACCTTCCACGAGGCTGCCCACGCCTTCGTCGCACATCGTCTCGGTGATGATACCGCATGGCAGCTCGGCCGTGTCAGCTTCAACCCGCTCCGCCACATCGACCCGTTCGGCACGCTGATATTGCCGGCGATGCTGCTGTTCGCGCATTCGCCATTCCTGTTCGGCTATGCCAAGCCTGTGCCGGTGAATTTCCGCAAGCTCAACGACCCCAGACTCGGCATGGTCTGGGTGGCGCTGGCCGGGCCCGCCACCAACATCCTGCTGGCGCTGTCCGCAGCTCTTGCCCTGCACGCCCTGCCCTGGGCCCCAGCGAACTCGGCGCAATGGATCTTTGACAATCTCAAGAACGCACTGCTGATCAACGCGGTGCTGGCGGTGTTCAACATGATGCCGATCCCGCCGCTCGACGGCGGGCGCGTCGCGGTAGGGCTGCTGCCCCGGCCGCTCGCCCTCCCGCTGGCGCGGCTCGAGCCGTTCGGGATGCTGATTCTGATCGGCTTGCTGATCCTGCTACCGCTGGCAGGCTCGCAGTTCGGTCTAAATCTTGATGTTATTTCAGCAATACTGCGAACGTTGACCGGTTATGTGATTCAGGCTGTTCTCATTCTGACCGGCAATACGTAGTTGAACAGCACACCCGAACACAAGCCGAAGGGCTCGAGGCCGACTTGGTCAAAGCTGCCGATATGCTGATCGCGCGACGCGCTGATACCCGCGCTCGCGCCGATTTTGCCACCTGGAAGATGATGGCCAAGCTCAACGGGTCGTCCGCGCTGCCTCCGGAGGCGCAGGAGTTCCTCCTGAGCTACAAGAACCTGCGGGCGCAGATGAACGAGGGTGAGGCTACCGAGGCCACCATCGGCGCCATCTACAAGGCCTACTATGCCGAGATGGGCGGCGCGGGAACTCCACCTGACGTCCGCCCCCGGGCGGCTGAACCGGCGGCGGACAATGTTACCGCTTTCCGCCGCCCCGAACCGAAGCCGAAGAAGGCCAGTTTCTTCCGGGCAGCGACCGCGGGCGCAACCCAGAAGCGGCCGCTCCCGGTGGCCCTGATCTTCGCCTGCCTGGTCGTGGTCTATGTCGGGATCAGGCTCTACTGGCGCTGAGCCGTCTTCTTCTTTTTCCTTGCGTCCGGCGGCGTGAAGATGATGTCGACGGTGCGCTCGAACCGGTCGTCGGTCAGGCTGGCAGGCGGCTGCGGGATGGGATCGGATTTGCGGACAATCGAGATCGCGGCCGCATCGTAAGCTGCATCCCCGGACGACTCGACAACGTCGACTGAAAGCACGTTGCCCCGTCGGTTGATCGCGAAGCTGACCTTGACTTTCTGATTGTTGGGCTCCTTGCCTTCCGGATTGACCTTGTGGGCCGTAAGGTGCGCGCTAATCTTGCGATTCCAGTCTGCCGTGAGCTTTAGAATGTCCTTGCCGATGCCCAGCACGGGCGCCAGTGCCTTCTCGGCCTCGCGCGCGTCCTCGTCGAGCGTCTGCCGCGCCGTCGCAACGGACTTCGGCGAGGCCTCCGCAGCGGGCGTTTCGACCGCCGCAATCTTCGGATCCTCGTCCTGCGGCTTCTTCGAAATGTTCTCGGTGACGACCCGATCGGGATCGTCGACCTGTTGCGACTGATCCTTTGGAAGCTCGGTTTCCTTGGTCTCGGCCTTTTGCTCGGGAAGCGCCTGCTGCTCCTGCATCGCTTCACTATCCGGTCCCGGCGGAAGGTCGGTGTCAGGCGCCTTCGGCGAGGCCATCTCGACAGCGAACTCCGCGCCGGCCGCGCCGAGGCCGTCATCGGCGTCATCGGCCCGCAGGTGCGCCAACGCGAGCGCGGCCCCGCCCAGATGGAGCGCGAGCGCCGCCATCGCTGCCAAAATCCAAAGCGTCCGGGCTGGTCTGGACTCGTCCGACATAGCGGGCCTCTAAGGCTGAGCGGCGCCTGCCGCGGGCGCCCCCGGAGCGCCTTCCAGCGCAACCAGCTTCACCCGCGAATAGCCGCCTGAGCGCAACAGCTCCATGACGCCCATCAACTCGCCATACGGCACCGAGCGATCGGCGCGCAGGAACACGTACTTGTCCTTGCTCATGTCGGACAGCCCGTCGAGGGTGCCGATCAACTCGGCGCGGTGGACCGGGTTCTCTCCGATGGCAAGCGTCAAATCGGGCTGGATGCTGAGATAGGTCGGCTTGTCCGGCTTCTTCTGCGGTGTCGCGCTCGACGTCGGCAGATCGATCGGCAGGTCGACGGTCGACAGCGGCGCTGCCACCATGAAGATGATCAGCAGCACCAGGATGACGTCGATGAACGGCGTGACGTTGATTTCATGCGTTTCGCCGAAATCGTCATCGTCATCATTGTCTGCGAGCGAGACGCCCATGGGTCACTCCGCCGCGCGCGAATGCACGCTGCCGTGGCTGCGGTCGAGATCGCGCGAGAGTAACCGCCCCGCAGCGCCCGAGGCACGGCTGACGAGTTCGAGATAGCTCTTCGTCACGCGCGAGAAGTAGTTGTAGATGATGACCGCGGGAATGGCGGCGACCAGGCCGATCGCGGTGGCGAGCAGCGCCTCGGCGATGCCGGGCGCGACGACGGCGAGGTTCGTGGTTTGCGACTTCGAGATGCCGATGAAGCTGTTCATGATGCCCCACACCGTGCCGAACAGGCCGACGAAGGGCGAGGTCGAGCCGATGGTCGCGAGCACGCCCATGCCGACGCGGATGCGCCGCGCCTCCGCACGCATGATCTCGGAGAAGCTCGAAGCCGCCCGCTCCTTGATGCCGGTGTCGCTGGAGAGGCCGGCCGACATCCGCGCCTCCCGCAGCGCCGCCGCCAGGAAGGACGGCAGGATGCCCTCCTTGGCCCCGAGCGCCATCTGCGCTTCCGCGAGCGAGCGCGCCTCTGCGATCTTCTTCAGCGCCGAGCGAAGCTTGGTCGCGGCGATCGACAATTCGATCGACTTGGCGATCAGCACCGTCCAGGTCATCAGCGATGCAAAGGCGAGCCCGATCATCACCGCCTTCACGATGATGTCCGCCGACATGAACATCACCCAGGGCGACAGTTCCTTCATGGCGGGCGCGATGCCGGCTGCCGTATCGGACTTTGCAGCCGCGGGCGCGGCAGCTTGGGGCGTCATAGGCGGAGCAACAACCGGGGCTGGACTGACCGCGGACGGCTGAGCCGTCGACTGGACGGGTGCCGCGGGGGCGGCCTGTGTCTGGGCAGAAACGGGGGATGCAAGCCAGGCGGCCGCCAGCACCAGAGCTGCGGCAAGGCTTGCTTGGAAGGACATGATCTTCATACTTCGGCCCAGTAGCGAATGAGGTTGTGATAGATACCCGTCAATTTGACCGTTTCGGGATCGTCACGCCCGAGCCGTTCCACCAGCGCCTGTATCGCGGTGTCGAGGTCAAAGATCATGCTCCGGGCTTGATCGTCCCGTATCATGCTCTGAAGCCAGAAGAAAGACGCAACCCGCGTTCCCCTGGTCACCGGCGTCACGAGATGGAGGCTGGTCGAGGGATAGAGCACGCAGTCCCCGGCTTGCAACTTGACTTCGTGCGAGCCGTAGCTGTCCTCGATCACAAGTTCGCCACCGTCGTACTCCTCCGGCTCGGCCAGGAACAGCGTGACCGAGAGGTCTGTGCGGATGCGAAGGCCGGTCAGGCGGTCGCCGCGGATCGCATTGTCGACGTGCAGGCCGAAATGGTGGCCGCTGCTGGCCGCATAGCGGTTGAACAGCGGCGGGAATATCTGGAGGGGGATCGCGGCCGCGATAAAGCGCGGGTTCGACGTCAGCGCCGAAATGATGCGGTTGCCGAGCTTGCGCGCGACCTCGCTGTCCGGCGCCAATTGCTCGTTGCGCTTGACCATCGCCGACTGCGAGCCGGCGGTGGAGCGCCCGTCCTCCCATTCGCTGACGTCCATGATGCGGCGGAAATCCGCCACATCATCCTTGCTCAGAACGCCAGGAAGGCACGTCAGCATGATCAGAACTTCGCTGTCGTCACGAGGTAGAATGCCCGCCCTGGCGCGACCGCCACGAAGGGCACGGCACTGCGATAGAACGAGTCGTAATAGAGCTTGTTCGTCAGGTTCTGGGCGTAGAACTTCATGGTCCAGTTCTGGTCGATCTTCTTCTCGAGGAATGCGTCGAAACGCCAGTAGCTCGGCAACTCGTTGGTGTTGGCCGCGAACGTGCCGCCATAGACCTTCGAGCGGTACACCGCCTGGCCGCCGAGTTCCCAGCCGCCGTCGAACTTGTACTTGGTCAGCATGCTGAACGACTGGTGGGCAATGTTGGCGAGCTGCAGACCGATGTTGGAGGCAACGCCGCTCTGCGTGACCTTCGACTGCATCAGCACCAGACCACCAAAAATGCTCCAGCGGTCGGTGAGCTTGCCCTCGGCCTCGATGTCGATGCCTTGGATCCTGTAGGCAGCGCCCGAGGTCAGCAGATTGTTGACGGTCTCGCGCGCGTTGTCCTTGGTCGTCTGGAACAGCGCACCGGTTACCAACAGGTGACGGTCGGCGAGCTCCCATTTGGTGCCGAGTTCGATCGCCTTGTTACGCTCGGGTCCGAGCAAAACGGCCGTGTTGGGCGGAACACCACCGTAATCGGTCGCGGTCGCATCAAGTTCCGACCCGAACGGATTGGCCGAGGTCGCATAGGCTGCATACAGGCTGCCGATCGACATCGGCTTGTAGACCGCGCCGACGTTGTAATTCACGAGATCGGCATTCTGCTTCAAATAGGCCGCGTTGGTCGACGAACTCTGGCTGTAGCCGTCGTAGCGCACGCCGCCGTTCACAATGATGGTGTCCTGCCAGTTCGCGGTGTCCATGACGTAGACGCTGCTGGTGTTGACACCGTAGCGCGTCGGATTTCCAACCAGCGACGGCGTGTTGCTGAAGGGAATGTAGGTGTACTGCGGCGAGTAGAGATTGACCCCCGTGACCGCTCCGTTGCTGGTCGAGCCGCCGCCGAACAGTTCGGACGAGAGGCCGGTGTAACGGTCGATCGAGATGTTTTCGTTGGCATATTCGACGCCGAACACTGCGGTGTGCTTGACCCCGCCGGTGTTGAGCTTGAATGTGGCCTCGTTCTGGTTGGCCCATACATCCACGTTCTGGTAGCGGCTCTGCGCACTGGCCGTCGTGGTCCAGAGCAGCGGATTGGGGCTGGTCGTGATCGGGTTCTGCGGCAGCGTGCCGATATAATTCAGCAGCGAGTGCTCGCCGCGCACCTTGCTGGTCAGCGTGATGGCATCGTTGACCTTGTACTCGATCGTGCCGGTGCCGAAATCCTGCCGCGCCGTCTGGAAGTCGCGGTTGAGAAAGCCGTACCAGTTTCCGCGCGGAATGCCCGCCGACGTCACGGGGACATTGCCCTGCCTGTAGAAGGGCACGCCGAAATCCGGGTAGCCGCTGAGATCGGTGTGGACATAGTTCGTCGTGATCTTGATGTCGTTGGTCGGGGTGTACTTGGTCGAGATGAAAGAACCCCAGCGATCGTCGGTGATATAGTTGCGGCCGGCGACGTTGGCGTCCTGGAACAGGCCGCCCACGCGCACGGAGAAGGTCGGATCGACGACCTGGTTGACGTCGAGCGTGACGCGCTTGGTTCTGTCGGTGCCGAACTCGGTATCCATCCGCTTGAAATTGACGTCGCCCGCCTGCTTGGTGACGATGTTGATGGCACCGCCAGCGGTGCCGCGGCCGGCGTAGGACGAGGCGGGGCCCCGCAGGATCTCGATCTGCTCGGTGAAGAAGTTTTCGCGGATTGAGACCGCGGGATCGCGGATACCGTCGATGAAGACGTCGTTGCGCGCATCGAAGCCGCGGATGAAGAAGCGGTCGCCGAACGCGTTGCCCCCCTCCCCCGAACCCAGCGTCACGCCGGCGGTCGACCGCCCGATCTCCTTCAGCGTCGTGGCGTTCTTGTCCTCGAGAACTTCCTTGCTGAGCACGGTGATGGTCTTCGGCGTGTTCAGCATCGGCTCGGGAAACTTGCCGGAGGCCTGGACGTGGTCGACCTTGTATGGCGCCGCCGGATCCGAATACGGATTGCGGTCAACCTCGCCGGACGGCGTGGTGGGAGCGGTCTGCTGCGCCGCCTGCTGCCGCTGCGCGGCGCGGCGAAGCGCATTGCGCGCGCGGACCTGATCCGCCGTCGGCTTCGAAGCCACCGGGCGCGGACGCGCGACCGGCGCATCGACCGTCACCGGCGGCAGGTTCGACTGCTGCGCCTCCGCGCCGCTCGACACCGATGCTGCTGCGATCAGGCCCGCGACAGCGGAGACCTTCTTGCCGGAAACGCTCGTGAACTTTTCATCGAATGCTGCGACCGAACGCAACGACTTCGGTGCGACCACCTGCCCCATTACCAAACACGCCCCATATTCCAGTTCGCCCCTTCGATGAGCGATTGGAGTGTTGGTATCGGCCGCAAAATTGCGGGTCAATGCGAGTAAGCCGCGAGAACGCTTGAATAAGTCCAGATCAAAGCGATTCTAAACTGCCGTTTGAAATCGTTCTAAATCGAGATTGGAGTCGTTCTAAAGAGCGCGTGAAAATGCTGCTAAATCGGCGGTCGCGGGCGCATGGTCAATCGCTGCTTGGCGGCTTCATCAACGAGAACAATTCATCGACGGTCTTCCGCGCCACCGCGCGCACGCGGTCGCTGTTGTCCATGCCTGCGATGTTGACGCCGTTGACGACGGCTCTGATCTCGTCGCGGAACTCGGTGAGAAAGCGCAAGGGATCACGCTGCTCGTTGGCGACGCGTGCGATCAGTCCCGTGATCAGGATCTGACACGCGATCAGCTTGCCGTTCAGTTCGTCCATGCTGCGCTCCCGTTGTGGCGCGTCGATATGACCGATGCCGATTTCCCTGACAACCGAAACTGCACGATTAGAACCGTTCCTGCCAGCCGTCGCCTTGCGGCCTAGGCGCGGCGCCGCTCAGTCCAGAGCACACCGCTTTCGAGCATTGCACAAACTTTGCACGCTGATCGTTCCTGAGGGGGGAATGCAGCACGGCACACCGTAGTGACACGGAGCTGCCTAACCCGTGCAAAGCTTTCCAATTGTTTAGGATTCTCAACCGATAGTGCTGTTTACACTGGAACTTGGCGTGTATTATACAAGCCTCCTGGAACCCTATGATTGCCTCATAATTCGTAGCTTAGGGCATAAGAGCCGACACGAGACGATATGAAAAAGTCCCGGCCGATCCTCTGGATTCTGATCATCGCGGCCGTGGCCTCCGCAGGTTACTATGGTTGGCAGAAATTCGGCTCGCCCGACGCCGGAAAAACCCAGACCGCACAAAAGGGGCCGCAGCGCCCGTCCGCCGTCCCCGTGAGCGTTTCGCCAGTTCAGAAGGTGGACTTTCCGGTTTACCTGACCGGTCTGGGCACGGTTGCGGGCTTCAACACCGTCCAAGTCCGGACCAGGGTGGATGGCCAGATCGACAAGATCGCCTTCACCGAAGGCCAGATCGTCAAGGAGGGCCAGCTTCTCGCCTCGATCGATCCCCGTCCCTATCAAGCCACGCTCGACCAGGCCAAGGCCAAGAAGGCCCAGGACGAGGCAAATCTGGCCAACGCCAATCTCGAGCTCCAGCGCGCCATGAAGCTCGGCGAATTCGCCACCGCCCAGCGGGTCGACACCCAGCGCTCCACGGTCGCCCAGCTCACCGCACAGATCGCCGCCGATGATGCTGCGATCTCCAACGCGCAGACCCAGCTCGACTACACCCAGGTCAAGGCGCCGATCACCGGCGTCGCGGGCCTGCGCCAGGTCGACATCGGCAACATCGTCAACGCCTCGACGCAGACCGGCATCGTCACGATCTCGCAGGTCGAGCCGATCTCGGTGATCTTCACCGCGCCAGAGGATCAGCTGCCCTATATCAGCGAGGGCCAGAAGGCCGGCGCGCTCAGGGTGATCGCCTTCACCACCGACGGCAAGAAGACGCTGGCCGAGGGCAAACTCGCGGTCATCAACAACCAGGTCGACACCAGCAGCGGCACGATCCGGCTCAAGGCGGTGTTCGAGAACAAGGACCACGCGCTTTGGCCCGGTCAATCGGTGTCGACACGCCTGCTGGTGCGCACCCTCAAGGATGCGACCGTTGTCCCGGATGATGCGGTCCAGCACTCCACCAACGGCCTCTACGCCTATTCTGTCAATCAGGACAACAAGGCCGAGGTGCACAAGATCAAGGTCAGCTACAGCATCGACGGACGTTCCGTCGTCGACGAAGGGCTGACGCCCGGGCAGCAAGTGATCACCGGCGGCCAATTCAAGGTCCAGCCCGGGAGCCTCGTCTCCACGGCCGTGGCGAGTACGGATCCGGCCCAGAACAAGGTCCGACAGGAATGAACGCGGGCGGGATTTCGGCACCTTTCATCCGTTATCCCATCGGCACCTCGCTGCTGATGGCCGGCATTCTCTTCGTCGGTCTCGTCGCCTATCCCCTGCTGCCGGTCGCGCCACTGCCGCAGGTAGACTTCCCGACCATCCAGATCACAGCCAATCTGCCGGGCGGCAGCCCAGAGACCATGGCTTCGTCGGTGGCCCAGCCGCTCGAACGGCAATTCGCCCAGATCCCGGGCATCGCCCAGATGACCTCGACGAGCTATCTGGGCACCGCGTCGATCACCATCCAGTTCGACCTCAACCGCAGCATCGACGGCGCCGCCAACGACGTGCAGGGCGCCATCAACGCCGCGAGCGGTCAGCTGCCGAAGAACCTGCCCTCGCCGCCGACCTACCGCAAGGTCAACCCGGCCGACGCGCCGATCCTGCTGCTGTCGGCAACCTCAGACACATTGCCGCTGACCAGCGTCAGCGACGCGGTCGACGCCCAGCTCGCCCAGCAGATCAGCCAGCTCTCCGGCGTCGCGCAGGTCTTCATCGGGGGCCAGCAGAAACCGTCCATCCGCATCCAGATCGACCCGGCCAAACTCGTCGCCAAGGGCCTGTCGATGGAGGACGTGCGCAGCCAGATCGCGATCACCACGGTCGACAGCCCCAAGGGCAACATCGACGGCCCGAAGCGCGCCTACACGATCTACGCCAACGACCAGCTCACGCAGGCCAAGGACTGGAACGACGTCATCATCGCTTATCGCAATGGCGGTCCCTTGCGAATCCGCGATGTCGGCCAAGCGGTCAGCGGCGCCGAGGACGCCAAGCAGGCGGCCTGGGCCAACGGCAAGCGCGGCGTGTTCCTGGTGATCTTCAAGCAGCCGGGCGCCAACGTTATCGAGACTGTCGACCGGATCAAGGCCACCCTGCCTCGCCTCGTCGCCGCGATCCCGCCCGCGATCAAGATCGAGCTCATCAGCGACCGCACCACGACGATCCGCGCCGCGGTCGAGGACGTCCAGTTCACGCTGCTGCTGACCATAGCGCTGGTGGTCATGGTCATCTTCATTTTCCTGCGCAGTTTCTGGGCGACTGTCATTCCCACAATCACGGTGCCGCTGGCGCTGCTGGGCGCGTGCGCCTTGATGTGGGTCGTCGGCTATTCGCTCGACAATCTATCGCTGATGGCGCTCACCATCGCGGTCGGATTCGTCGTCGACGACGCTATCGTGATGCTCGAGAACATTACGCGCTACATCGAAGAAGGCGAATCGCCGATGGCGGCGGCCTTCAAGGGCTCCAAGGAAATCGGCTTCACCATCGTGTCGATCAGCATCTCGCTGGTCGCAGTGCTGATTCCACTGCTGCTGATGGGCGGCATCATCGGACGCCTGTTCCGTGAATTCGCCGTCGTGCTGGCGATGACGATCTTCGTCTCGATGTTCGTGTCGCTGACCCTGACGCCGATGATGGCCTCGCGCTTCCTGCGCGCCCATGGCGAGGTCACCCACGGCAAGTTCTACCAATGGAGCGAGCGCGGCTTCGATGCAATGTTGCGCGGCTACGAATGGGTGCTCGACCATGCCCTGGCCTGGCGCCGCACCACGCTCACGATCTTCTTCGCGACCCTTGCCCTGTCGGTCTATCTGTTCGTGCTGATCCCGAAAGGCTTCTTCCCGCAACAGGACGTCGGCCTGATCACGGCGACCTCGGAAGCCTCCCAGGACATCTCGTTCGCGGAGATGCAGCGCCGCCAGGTCGAGCTCGGCAAAATCGTAATGGACGACCCCGACGTCGCAACGATCGCGATGAACATCGGCGGCAGTGGCCGCGCCGGCAACAACGGCAACATGTTCATCACGCTGAAGCCGCTCAGCGTCCGCAATGCCTCGGCGCAGCAGATCATCGCGCGGCTGCGTCCCAAGCTCGAGAAGGTGTCCGGCGCCCGCCTCTACATGCAGGCGGCCCAGGACGTCCGGCTCGGCGGCCGGCCGACCCGTACGCAGTTCGAGTTCACCCTGCAGGACGCCGATCTCGCCGAGCTCAATGACTGGGCGCCGAAGATTCTCGCCAAGATGCAGACCTTGCCGCAACTGCGCGACGTCGCGACCGACCAGCAGACCCAGGGCACCACGGTTCAGCTCAAGATCAACCGCGATACGGCTGCGCGTTACGGCATCCAGCCGCAGCTGATCGACGACACGCTGTACGACGCCTTCGGACAGCGCCAAGTCACGCAGTATTTCACCCAGCTCAACACCTACAAGGTGATTCTCGAGATCCTGCCGGAGATGCAGGGCAGCCTCGAGAGCCTGAACAAGCTCTACCTGAAGTCTCCGCTAACCGGCGACCAGGTGCCGCTGTCGACCTTCGCGACCTGGAGCACCGATCCGGTTCGCCCGCTCTCGATCAGCCACCAGGGCCAGTTCCCGGCGATCACGATCAGCTTCAACCTCGCCCAGGGCGTCGCGCTCGGCCAGGCTACGGAGGCCGTGCAGAAGGCGATGGCGGACCTCGGCGCGCCGCCGACGCTCAATTCGAGCTTCCAGGGCACGGCACAGGCGTTCCAGCAGTCGCTCGGCACCGTGCCGCTCCTCATCCTCGCCGCGCTGGTCGTGGTCTATCTGATCCTCGGCATCCTCTACGAGAGCTACATCCATCCGATCACGATTCTGTCGACTCTGCCCTCGGCCGGCGTCGGCGCGCTCGCGATCCTGATGGCGGCGGGCTTCGAGTTCAGCCTCATTGCTTTGATTGGAGTCATTCTGCTGATCGGCATCGTGAAGAAGAACGGCATCATGATGGTGGACTTCGCCATCGCCGCGGAGCGCGACGAGCACAAGACGCCGGCGGAATCGATCCGGCAGGCAGCGCTGTTGCGCTTCCGTCCGATCATGATGACGACGATGGCTGCCCTGCTCGGCGGCGTGCCGCTGATGCTCGGCCACGGCACCGGCGCCGAGATTCGCCAGCCGCTCGGCTACGCCATGGTCGGCGGTCTGATCGTCAGCCAGGCGCTGACGCTGTTCACCACCCCGGTCGTCTATCTCTATCTCGACGAGCTCAACAACTGGTTCTCGGGCTGGGGCCGCAAGGGTGGCGGCGAAGGCGACGAGACGGTCGAGCACGGCACCGTTAAGGAAGCTGCCGAGTAGCAGCTTGCACCGCGCGCCTCACGACGTTACAGCGAGGCCTTCGGTTCACGTCAACGCGGTCTTGCCATGCCCTTGCAATCCAGACTTGTCGCCTTAGCAGCCGCTCTCCTGGTGTCGGCGGGTGCCGCGCATGCCCAGCAAGGCGCCAAGAAGAACGCAGCTCCGTCTGCCCCGGCGGCACAGCCCGCACCGGCTCCGACGCAGCCGCAGGCTGACGGCGCTGCGGCGCAGCAGCCCGGCTGGGTCGTGCGCTGCACCAGCGTCAGCCGCGACGCACCGCTCGAATGCGCGATGGAGCAGAACGCGGTGCTGACCAAGACCGGCCAGACCATCGTTCTGATCAACATCCGCATCGCGCCCGACACCCGCACACCGGTGGCGCTGCTGCAATTGCCGCTTGGCCTCAACCTTCCCATCGGCGCCAAGCTCCAGGTTGACGAGGGCAAGACGGTCGATCTCCAGATCCAGACCTGCGAGAACCGCGGCTGCTACGCCTCCTCGCCGATCGCGCCGGACCTGCTTGCGACTTTGCGGTCGGGCAAGCAGCTCAAGGTCTCCTTCCAGAACATGGCGAAGGAAACGATCGCGATCCCGATGCCGCTCGGCGATTTCGCGGCGGCCTACGACAAGATCAAGTAGCGACGCCTCGCCGTTACTGTTGCATATCCATATTGCAGCCCAACGCCCCCGATACCGGGCGCCTCCAGGCGGAAATCGGTCAGTCCACGCCCAGATAAGCCTTCTGCACCTGCGGATCCTCCGCGAGCGCCGCCGCCGTGCCTGATAGCACGCTCTTGCCGACCTGGAGCACCGTGGCGAAATCCGAGACCTCCAGTGCGAGCTCGATCGACTGCTCGGCGAGCAGAATGGTCAGGCCCTCGCGATGCAGGCGGCCGAAGGTCTCGTACATGGACTCGACCACCGCCGGCGCGAGACCGAGCGAAGGTTCATCCAGCATCAACAGCTTCGGCTCGCTCATCAGCGCGCGCCCGACCGCGAGCATCTGCCGTTCGCCACCGGACATGGTGCCGGCACGCTGGTTGCGGCGTTCCTTGAGGCGCGGAAAGATCTCGTAGACACGTTCGAGCAGCGTGGCCTGGCGCGACTTGTCGCGCAGCGGCGTTGCGCCAAGCATCAAATTGTTCTCGACGCTCTGCTGCACGAACAGCCGCCAGCCTTCTGGCGACAGCGCCAGCCCCTTGCGCACGATCGCAAAGGCTCTTTCGCCGGCGATATCCTCGCCGCGAAAGCGGATCGATCCGGAATGCACGGGAATAAGGCCGGCGATCGCGTTCAGCGTCGTGGTCTTGCCGCCGCCATTGGAGCCGAGTAGCGCCACGACGCTGCCTTCAGGAACCTCCAGCGAGACGTCGGACACGCCGATGAGATCGCCGTAGCGCACCTCGAGGTGCTCGATCCGCAGCAACGGCCCGCTCATAGGTCGGGCCCGCCCATCAGTTCGACCGGCGTGTGGCCGGCCGCTGCCTTGGCTGCACGCTTGCCGAGATAGGCCTCGATCACCGCCGGGTTGGATGTGACCTCGCGCGGCGATCCGCGGGCGATCTCCTTGCCCTGGTGGAACACCATCACGCGGCTGGCGAGTGACATGATCACTTCCATGATGTGCTCGACGATCACAAGGGTGATGCCGGAACGATGGATGTCGCGCACGAGGTCGATGGCGAGCCTCACCTCATGGGCGTTGAGGCCGGCCATGGCTTCGTCGAGCAGAAGCACCTTCGGTTCGGTTGCCAGCGCCCGCGCGATCTCCAGCCGCTTGCGACCGGGGGTGCCGAGCGAGCGCGCCGGCGCATCCGCAAGCCTGATCATGCCGACGCGCTCGAGCACCGCGCGCGCCCTGGTCTCGGCGTCCTTGCGATGCGAGGTGCGCAGGAACGCGCCGATCATGACGTTCTCCAGCACCGTCATGCCCTCAAATGTCTGCGGCACCTGGAAGGTACGAGCGAGCCCAAGCCCGGCGCGCAGCTCCGGCGCGAAGTCCGTGATGTCACGGCCCTCGAACAGGACGCAGCCCGAAGTGGTCTTGAGATCGCCAGTCAGGCAATTGAAGAAGGTGGACTTGCCCGCGCCATTCGGGCCGATCAGGCCGAGGATGTCGCCTTGCTCCAAGGTCACGGAGGCATCGTCCACCGCCTTGAAGCTTCCGAACGCCTTCGTAATTTCGCGTGCCTCAAGGAGCATGGCCAGCTCCCGTGTCCTTCGTCGGCTTGCTGCGCCGAGTGAACAGGCTGAGCAGACCGCCGGGCTGGAAGCGCGCGATCACCACGATGATCGCGCCATAGAGCACGAAGGTGAGCCCGGCGCCCTTGCCGCCGAGCCAGCTGTTCGAGATCTCCTCCAGCGGCACCAGGATCGCGGCACCGACCAGGGGCCCGAACAACAGCCCTGCCCCGCCCAGCGCCGCCATGATCAGGATTTTCACCGAAATCAGGATCCCGAACCCGGACTCGGGGTCGACGAAGCCGAACATCATGGCATAGAGCGCGCCGGCGACGCTCGTCAGCGCCGCGCTCAGCATGTAGGCGTAGAGCTTGGTGCGACTGGCGGGTGCGCCGAGCGAGCGCGCCGCGCGCTCGGAGTCCTTGATCGCGCGCAGGTAAAATCCCATGCGGCTGTTGGTCATCCACCAGGTGATTAACAGCGTGATCACGAGGATTGCGAGGAAGAGATAGTAATACGGCAGCGACGACAGGAACGAGAGATCGAAGATGTTGCGCGGCACGGTCGGCCCTGAGAGCCCGACGGCCGCACCGAGCCAGTCGGTGTTGGTCACGATCAGCCGCATCGTCTCGGCGACCGCGATGGTCGCCATACTGAAATAATGGCCCGACAGACGCAGCGTCGGCACGCCGATGATCGCGGCCAAGCCCACGGCGAGCACGATCCCGCCGGGGATGCCGAACAGGGGCGACAGGCCGAACTTTGCGTAGGATCCCATCGCGGCATAAGCACCGCAGCCGAAAAAGACGACGTGGCCGACCGAGACCTGGCCGGCATAGCCGCCGACGATATTCCACGCGGACGCTGCAATCGCATAAAGCAGCACCAGCGCGCCCAGACGCTGCTGGAACGGCGAGGACAGCAGCAGCGGATAGCAGATCGCGAACGCTGCGACGACCGAGAGCCAGATCAAGCGCCGCATCACAGCCTTCCCATCAGGTCTTGCCCATCAGGCCTTGCGGCCGGAACCAGAGGAAGAGCAGGAACAGGACATAGACGACGATGTCCTTGTAGATCGCGCCGATCAGATAGCCCGACAGCGATTCGATCATGCCGATCAGCAGGCCTGCGACAAGGGCGCCCGGCACACTGCCAAAACCGCCGAGCGACACCGTGACGAAGGCGACGATGCCAAGCGTCTCGCCGACGGTCGGCACGATGTAGAAGAAGTTCGCAATCAGCGCGCCGGCAAGCCCGGTGGCACCGGCCGCAATCGCCCAGGCGATCGCCTGCATGGTATCGGGACGGATGCCCATGAGCTGGGCCGCTGTTTGATCCTCCGCCACCGCCAGCATTTTCGAGCCGAGCGAGGTCCGCGTGAGCAGCAGATGCAGCCCGAGCGTGACCAGCAGCGCGACCACGCCGGCAAGCAGCCGCGAGGCCTCGATGCGCAGGCCCGCGAACGCATAAGTGCCGCCCACGATGTCCGGAGGCATCGACAGGAAGTTGGCCCCGAACCACCAGAACACGGAATAACGCAGCAATAGCGCAAGCCCGAAAGTGCCGAGGATCTGCGCCAGCATCGGTCCCTTCATGATATCGCGGATCAGGGCGAAATAGACCACGACGCCGACTGTCGCGAGCACCAGGGTTGCCAGCGGCGCGCCGAGGATCGGCCCTCCTCCCAACAGCGTGTAGACGACATAGGCGACGTACATGCCGAGCATGACGAAATCGCCATGCGCGAAATTGACGATGTTCATCATGCCCCACACCAGCGTGAGGCCTGAGGAAAACAGGGCATAGACAGCGCCAAGCAGAAGTCCGCCGACGATCACCTGCACGAGTACAAAGGACATGAGCCAGCGTTGCTCTGATCAAATCATTTCGGAAATGGCGGGGCGCGCAGCCCCGCCTTCAATCTCACCAGCCCTTGTAGGGCAGCACCGGCGCCTTCGCGGCGTTGGCCTTCGGCCATACCGCGGTGTAGTTCTCGCCATCCTGGAGCTGGATGATGAGCCCGGAGGCGAGGATATTCTGGCCCTTGTCGTCAAACTTCACGCCCTTGTAACCCATCATCAATTGCTCGGGCTTCAGATCGGTCGTCTTCAACGCGGCCTGGATCTTTGCCGGGTCGGTCGAGCCGGCGCGGTCGATCGCGTCGGCCAGCACGAAGAAGCCCTGCATCTGACGGCCGACGGTGTCGTCCATCTCCTCGCCGCTCTTCTTCTTGTACATGTCGGCGATGATGGCCGATGGTGAGCCGGCCGGCCCCACCGACCATGACGAACGGTTGAAGACGCCTTGCGATATCTTGCCGACCGCCTTGATGAAGGAGGGATCGGAATAGCCGGCGTCATCGGCCAAAAGAACCGCCGGCTTGTAGTCAAGCGACTGCATACTCTTGGCGAACAGGATCGCATCCGACGTGTAGCTGATCATGATGATCACGTCGGGCTTCTTCTCCTTGAGCTGGAGCACCTGGCCCTGAACGTCAGTCGCATTGACGGGATAGGCGACGTCAACTGCGATGACTTGGCCCTTCTCCTTGAAGGCGGCGCTGATCGTGTTGGCGACCGAGGTGCCGTATTCGGTGTTGTCGTGAACCAGCGCGATTGCATCGGTCTTGGCGCCCTGCGCCTTGATGTCGGCGAGGAAATCGACATAGGCCTTGGCGAAGTCGGTGGCGATCGGCGTGGTGCGGAAGAACCATTTGAAGCCGCGCTCGGTGAGATTGGCGGCGACCGACTCGGAGTTCAGAAAGGGAATGCCGTATTTTTCGGCGATGGCGCTCGAGGTCAGCGTGACGCCGGACTGATACGAGCCGAACACGGCGGCTACCTTGTCTTCCGTGATCAGGCGCAGCGCCTGGTTCTGGCCTGTCGCCGGGTTGCCCTGGTTGTCGGCGAACACGATCTCGATCTTGGCGCCGCCGAGGCCCGCAAGGCCTGCGTTCTTGGCCAGCGGCAGAGTGCCGAGCTCGGGATGAGCGTTGTTGATGATGTCCATTGCGACCTCGAGCGCCGCCTTGGCGTGCGCCCCGATCGAGGCGGTGCCGCCGGACATCGGCAGGATCGCGCCGATCTTGACGACCTTGTCCTGGGCCTGCGCGGCTGAAGCGAGCGCAAGGGACATCGCGGCCGCGCAAAGCAGCCCGGTGACGTGCTTCAATCTCATGAAATCAAACCTCCCAAGGGTTTCCCCAACCAGTTTTTTTGGAAGCTCGGCTAAGCGCCCGCTTCCGGTTGTTTATGCCTGGCGATGAGAGGATGGCATGCTGGCCCCGTACCGGCAAGTAAAACGGCTTGCCACGACGCTGCATGGACAAGCACCGACGTGTGGGCCGGGTCAGCGCCCTTACCCCATCACGTCGCTCGCCCGCAGCAGCGTCGTGAAGCCGCCGTAGATCATGCGCTTGCCGTCGAACGGCATACCATCCAACTTCAGCCGCGGGTCCGCCATCACCTTCTTGTTGACGGTGTCGCGAGTCTCCCGGTCGCGATAGACGATCCAGGCGAACACCACGATCTCGTCCTCCTTCGCCATCACCGCGCGCGGAAACGAAGTCAGCTCGCCGTAGGGCACGTCGTCGCCGATGCATTCGACATAATCGAGCGCACCGTGCTCCATCCAGATCGCGCAGGCCGTTTTCGCCAGCGCCTTGTAAGCCTCGATGTTGTCCTTCGGCACGGCCAGCACGAAACCATCGACATAGGGCATCACGGATCTCCTTGGGTTGTGTGTCCGAAGGACGATGCGGTGCGTGACGATCCGACCAGGAAACGTGATTTTCGGATGAGGCAAACGGTCGCGCACCGCCGCGGCGCTCCGCCGGAGCCCATGATGCCGCGGCCCGCACGTCCCATGTGGACCGCAAAACATCCCTGCGTCGCAGCGCTTGCCAGCCCACAGCCGAGCGGGTAGAAACCCTCCACGCTTGAGCCGTGATTTGCGCGATAAGTGCCATCGGCCACAGCCGGACAAATCAACAAGTCATTGAATTTGTTCGGCTATTCCGTTGGGGAATGGTGTAACGGTAGCACAACAGACTCTGACTCTGTTTGTCTAGGTTCGAATCCTAGTTCCCCAGCCACCGCAGGTTAAGCAGCTCACAAACAGACCGTCAGAGATTGCGCTCTCTTTGAGCGGTGCCGCTAAATCACGACGCGATCGAAGTCGGCGGCGATCCGCGTGTTTGGAAAAATCGCTGTCGCTTCGGCCAGAATCTCTTCGTCGCGATAACGCCCCGACATGTGATTCAGCACGAGTTGCCTGACGTTGTTCGCGGCGGCAAATGAAGCCGCCTCGCGCGCGGTGAGATGACCATAGTCCCGGGCGGTCGCGGCGTCGCGATCGAGGAAGGTCGCCTCGATCACCAGCAGATCGGCGTCGGCGACATGCCTGGACAGCCCGTCAGTGGTTTCGGTGTCGCCGATGACCACAATCTTCCTGCCGCCGCTCGGCGGCCCCATGACGTCTTCGGGATAGATCGTGCGGCCGGCGATCACGACTGGTCGTGCCGCGGCCAGTTCTCCGCGCAGCGGCCCATCGGGAACACCGAGCTCGGCGAGGCGCTCCCGCTCAAGATGGCGGCGTGCCGGACTCTGGAAGCAAAAACCAAAGCTGTCGGTGTCGCGGTGACGAACCGGAAAGCAATCGATGGTGAAGTCGCCGGCGTCGATAACCTGTCCTTCGGTCAGCGGTGCGAACTCCACCGGGATCGGCGCCCTGCCCGCGCCCCACAGGCCGGCAAGCATGCGGATGACGATGTCGAGCGTGCCCTGGCCTCCATAGACGGTCATCGCGTCCGATTGCTGACGCAACCCCAGCGTCGAGAAGAGACCGGGGATACCGAGCACGTGATCGAGATGGGCATGCGTCAGCAGAATGCGGTCAAGCCGTCGAAAGCCCGCGCCGCTGCGCAGCAACTGGCGCTGCGTGCCCTCGCCGCAATCGATGAGGACGCGCTTGCCCGTGGCCTCCACCAGGAGAGCCGGATGGTTGCGCTCCGCCGACGGAACGCTGGCGGAGGTCCCAAGGAATGTCAGGGCGAACATGGTCGTCAGTATCCAGGCTTCGCCGCCCCCAATGCCACGTGAGCAGCAGCCCGTACAGAGCCCTCGATCGCGCATAGACCGCGGCAAGCAGTGGGTATCCCGCGATCTGATGGCCAGGCGCCGCCTCCGGCCCCCGACCCGCGGACAGATCTGGTTCCCGTTGCGTGGCCTCCTCATACCATCCGCCAAATTGCATGCTCGATACTCGGATCGATTTGCAGCCGAGCGACATCGACGCGGCGATGCAAGACAATGGAGATCGTGATGCCGCCCGGATTGACCGCCACTGACTGGGACTACGGCTCGATCAGCACATTGCTGAGCGCCCTGCACGCGCGCAAGCTTTCTGCGTCCGAGTTGATCGAGCATACGATCGCGCGCATCGAGGCGCTGGACGGGCAGATCAATGCCGTCATCGTTCGCGATTTCGATCGCGCACGAGACGCCGCGCGCGCCGCCGATACCGCACTTGGTCGCGGCGAGCGGCAGCCATTGCTCGGCATCCCCGTGACGTTGAAAGAACCGTTCAACGTCGCTGGCCTGCCGACGACGTGGGGCTTTCCGCATTTCAAAGATTTCCAACCCGCGGAGGACGCCCTTGTCGTCTCGCGGTTGAAGGCGGCGGGTGCTGTCATCATCGGCAAGACCAATATCCCGATCGGCCTCAGAGATTTCCAGAGCTACAATGACATCTACGGTACGACGAACAATCCGTGGGATCTCGGCCGATCGCCCGGCGGCTCTTCAGGCGGATCAGGAGCGGCGCTGGCTGCGGGATTCGGACCGCTGTCGATCGGCTCGGATATTGGCGGCTCGATCCGGGTGCCCGCGCATTTCTGCGGTGTGTTCGGACACAAGCCGAGCCTCGGCCTCGTCCCGCTACGCGGATACAGCCTTCCGCCGGCACCGCCCGTTGCCGGCCAGGGTGATCTCGCCGTCGTTGGACCAATGACGCGCACTGCCTCGGATCTCGCACTCGCGCTCGACGTGATCGCCGGCCCCGACGAGACGCGCGACGGGATCGGCTATCGTCTTGCGTTGCCGGCCTCACGACACGACCAGTTCAGGGGTTTCAGGATTCTCGTGATCGATACGCATCCGTTGATGCCGACAGGCGATGCCGTGCGTTCCGCCATCGGGCGGTTGTCGGAACGGCTCGAACGATCAGGCGCACGCGTCGCGCGCTCGAGTGCGTCTCTGCCTGATCTCGCCGAATCCGCCCGCCTTTATATGAAGCTGTTGAACGCAGCGCGAAGTCCACGCCTGACACCGGCCGCCCTCGCAGAGGCGCAAGGAGTTGCCGCAGAACTCTCGCCCGACGACCGCAGCCTGCAGGCCGAGCGCGCGCGCGGCTGGGCGATGGTCCATCGCGAATGGCTGGCGACCGACGCGGCGCGCCTGCGGCTGCAACAACGATGGCAGGAGCTGTTCCGCGAGTTCGACGCAGTAATCTACCCGGCCGCAGCCGTACCGGCCTTTCCCCAGGACCAGTCCGAGCCGTTCGACGCGCGGCAACTCGATATCGATGGACAGCTCTATCCCTATGCCGATGCGTGCTTCATCTGGGCAGACCCCGCTTCGACCTGCGGACTGCCTGCAACGGCCGTTCCGATCGAGCGCACGCCATCGGGCCTGCCGATCGGCGTCCAGATCATCGGGCCTTATCTCGAGGACCGCACACCGATTGCGCTCGCTGGACTGATCGAACGCGCGTTCGGCGGCTTCGTCCCGCCGCCGTCGCTGTCTGCCACGCAATCGGAGAGATGAGAGGCGAAGACCCCCAACGATCGTCAGGTTCTTGCAGTCGACTGCGCCTCGACCGCCTGCACCGCCACGCTCGCGACCTGCTGCAATGCCTCGCGGTCGGAGCCTGAGGACGCCATCACGCCCATGCCGACGGAGACGGCCGAAACGTAGCGCGCGAGTGCCGCGGGATCCGAGGTCGGCTTGAGATCGCCTTCGGCCTTGGCGCGAACAAAACGATCGCGAAGCTGGTCCTCGTTCTGGGCGCGCCGAGCGGCGAGTTCGAAGGGGACGCTTTCTGATCCGGTGCCGCATGCAATGCCGCCCTGCACGAGCAGGCAACCGGGCGGGTTGGCGGGATCGGTCTGCTTGTCGGCGATGCCCATCAGCATCCGTTCGGCGACGTCGCGGGCAGTCGGCGCTGCCACGACCTCGTCCATCCAGACGGTGCGCAGTTTGGTATAGCGGTCGAGCGCGGCCTTCAGCAGCCCTTCCTTGTTGCCGAAACAGGCATAGAGGCTGGGCGGATTGATCCCCATGGCTTCGGTCAACTGAGCGATCGTGGCACCCTCATAGCCATGGCGCCAAAACACTTCCATCGCCTGGTCCAACGCCGTTTCGGCGTCGAATTCGCGGGGGCGTCCCATGCCCATGTGCCTGTTCTCCTCGAAATCGGCGTCGTCCCTGACCCTAACGCCGGATCCTATCTCTTTGTTCTCGCTTTATTTTCTCTTCCACTTGCCAATTCTTGCGGTAAACCGCTACAATTTTCTTAGCGAATGGTACATAAGTATCTTGCGCTGCGGTATCCAGCTCCACATCTGTAGTGAACACTACATATCTGGAGCGCAAATGCCCCCCTCCCAAAAGACCTCTCGCCCCGGCCATGTCCGCCGCCTTCTGGGCGGCGTCGCCATCGTGGGCGCTCTCGCCGTAGCCGGCTCGATCGCGACCGGCCATTACTTTCGTTCCGCGCAGGCGACCGCGACCGCCGCGGCCGAGCAAGCCGTCCCTGTCACGGTCGCGCTGATCGAACCAAAGCAGACCGTGCTGTGGGACGATTTCTCCGGTCGGCTCGAGGCCATTCAACGCGTCGAGCTTCGCCCGCGCGTGGCCGGCGCGATCCTGTCGGCCAACTTCATCGAAGGCGCGCTGGTGAAGGCTGGTGACATCCTGTTCAAGATCGACCCGGCGCCCTACGCAGCCGAGGTCGACAAGGCCGCGGCCCAGCTCGAAGCTGCGAAAGCGCGCGTCGTGTTCACGCAGAATGAACTTGAGCGCGGCGCGCAGCTGGTCGGCAACGCCGTGGTGACGCGGCGCGACTACGACCAGCGCGACAACGCCAACCGCGAGGCCATCGCCAACGTGAAGGCAGCCGAGGCGACGCTCCAGACCGCAAAGCTTAATCTCGACTACACCGAGGTACGTGCACCCGTGGACGGCCGCGTCGGCAAGATCGAAATCACCGTCGGCAATCTCGTCGCCGCCGGCACCGCCTCCCCCGTGCTGACCTCGCTGGTCTCGGTCAATCCGATCTACGCGTCGTTCGATGCGGATGAGGAGGTGGTGCTGCGGGCGCTGAACTCGATCGCAGATGTCTCCGGCAAGCGCGGCAATTTGGACCAGATCCCGGTGGAGATGACGACCTCAGGCGGCCTCTCGGCCAAGGGCCACATCCAGCTCATCGACAACCAGGTCAACGGCCAGAGCGGCACCATCCGTGTCCGCGCGGTGTTCAGAAACGAGGACGGGCGTCTCATCCCCGGCCAGTTCGCCCGCGTGCGCATGGGCCAGCCCAAGCAGCAATCGCTGGTCATGATCGACGAGCGCGCGATCGGTACCGACCAGGACAAGAAGTTCGTGATGGCGGTCGGCGACGACAGCCGCGCGGTCTACCGGCCGATCACCCTCGGCGGCTCGGTCGACGGGTTGCGTATCGTGACGACGGGACTGAAGACCGGCGATCGCATTATCGTCAACGGCCTCCAGCGCGTGCGTCCCGGCGCCCTGCTCAAGACGGAGATCGCGTCGATGGGCGCGCGCGGGCCGCAGCAGGCCTCCAACCACAGCAAACAGGACGTGGTGCAACGCTAGCATTCTCCGCTTCCGGAGCGCGCGGGCAGCGCGAGCCGGAATGTCGAATTTGTTGAACTACCAAGACATCACTTCTGGATTTCCGGATTTGCGGGCTTTTCCCGCGCCCGGGAACGGCGGGAGGGTCGTCTCTCGCGCAGGGGCAAAGCCATGAATCTCTCGAAGTTCTTCATCGATCGTCCGATTTTTGCCGGTGTGCTCTCGGTCCTGATCTTCCTCGCCGGCCTGATCTCGCTGTTCGCGATGCCGATCTCGGAATATCCCGATGTCGTGCCGCCCTCCGTCCTCGTGCGCGCGACCTATCCCGGGGCCAATCCCAAGGTGATCGCCGAGACGGTGGCGACCTTCATCGAAGAGCAGATCAACGGCGTCGAAGGCATGCTGTACATGTCAAGCCAGGCGACCACCGATGGCGCGATGACGCTGACGGTGACATTCCGGCTCGGCACCGATCCTGACAAGGCGACGCAGCTGGTGCAGAACCGTGTGCAGCAGGCCGAGCCGCGCCTGCCCGCCGTCGTGCGGCAGCTCGGCATCATCACCAAGAAGTCGTCGCCCGACCTCACCATGGTCGTGCATCTGTTGTCGCCCACCGGCCGCTACGACATGACGTATTTGCGCAATTACGCCGTGCTCAATGTCAAGGACCGTCTTGCACGGATCGACGGCGTCGGCGACGTCCAGCTCTATGGCGCCGGCGACTATTCGATGCGGGTCTGGGTCGATCCGCAGAAGGCTGCCGAACACGGGCTCACCGCAAGCGACATCGTCAAGGCGATCCAGGCGCAGAACGTCGAGGCCGCTGCCGGCGTGGTCGGCTCCTCCCCGAATGTCAAGGGCATCGACCTGCAGCTGTCCGTCAACGCGGAAGGGCGGCTTGCGAACGAAGAGCAATTCGGCGACATCGTGGTCAAGACCGGTACGCGTGGCGAAGTCGTGCGCTTGCGCGACGTCGCCCGCATCGAGCTCGGCGCGTCCGAATACGGCCTGCGCTCGCTACTCGACAACAAGCAGGCAGTGGCGATTCCGATCTTCCAGGCGCCCGGCTCCAACGCGCTGGAGATCTCCGATCATGTCCGTGCCACCATGGCCGAGATCAAGAAGAATATGCCGGAAGGCGTGTCCTACCAGATCGTTTACGATCCCACCCAGTTCGTGCGCTCCTCGATCGAGGCCGTCATTCACACGCTGCTGGAGGCGATCGCGCTGGTGGTGCTGGTGGTGATCCTGTTCCTGCAGACCTGGCGCGCCTCGATCATTCCGCTGCTGGCGGTGCCCGTGTCGATCGTCGGCACATTCGCGGTCATGCACGTGTTCGGCTTCTCGATCAACGCGCTCAGCCTGTTCGGGCTCGTGCTCGCAATCGGCATCGTCGTCGACGACGCCATCGTCGTAGTCGAGAACGTCGAACGCAACATCGAGGGAGGGCTGTCGCCGCGCGACGCCACCTACCAGGCGATGCGCGAAGTGTCGGGGCCGATCATCGCGATTGCGATGGTGCTGATCGCGGTGTTCGTGCCGCTCGCCTTCATCTCCGGCCTCACCGGGCAGTTCTACAAGCAGTTCGCGCTGACGATCGCGATCTCGACCGTGATCTCCGCCATCAATTCGCTGACGCTGTCGCCTGCGTTGTCGGCGCTGCTGCTCAAGGGACACAATGAGCCGAAGGACCGGCTGACGATCATCATGGAAAAGGGCCTTGGCTGGTTCTTCCGTGGCTTCAACAAGGTGTTCACACGCTCGTCGGAGAATTACAGCGGCACCGTCACCAAGGTGATATCAGGCAAGGCCGCAGTGATGGGACTGTATGTGGTGTTGATCGGCGTGACCGCGCTTCTGTTCCAGCAGGTGCCGAGCGGCTTCGTGCCGGGCCAGGACAAACAGTATCTGGTCGGCTTCTCGCGGCTGCCCGACGGCGCAGCGCTCGATCGCACTGAAGAGGTGATCCGCAAGATGAGCGACATCGCGCTGACCCAGCCAGGTGTCGAGAGTTCGGTCGCCTTTCCGGGCCTGTCGATCGCCGGCTTCACCAACTCCTCCAATGCCGGCATCGTGTTCTCCACGCTCAAGCCGTTCGACGAGCGCAAGGATCCTTCTCTCAGCGGCCCCGCGCTGGCGGCCGAGCTGAACAAGAAATATGCCGGCATCCAGGAAGCCTTCATCGCCATGTTCCCGCCGCCGCCGGTCAACGGCCTTGGCACCATCGGCGGCTTCAAGCTGCAGATCGAGGACCGTGCCGGTCTCGGTTATGAGGCGCTGAACGAGGCGACCAAGGCGTTCATGGCGGCGATGCAGAAGGCGCCGGAGATCGCCGGCGTGTTCTCGAGCTTCCAGGTCAACGTGCCCCAGCTGTTCGCCGACATCGATCGCACCAAGGCGCTCCAATTGGGCGTGCCCGTGACGGAGGTGTTCAACACGCTGCAGATTTACCTGGGCTCCTACTACGTCAACGACTTCAACAAGTTTGGCCGCACCTATTCGGTCCGGGTGCAGGCCGACGCGCCGTTCCGCGCCCGCGCCGACGACATCCGGCAGTTGAAGGTGCGCTCGTCCTCGGGCGACATGGTGCCGCTCTCGGCGCTCTTGAGCGTTCGCCAGAGCGCGGGACCCGAGCGGGCGATCCGCTACAACGGCTTCCTGTCCTCCGATATCAACGCGGCGGCTGCTCCCGGCTTCTCCTCCGGACAGGCGCAGGAGGTCGCGACGCGGATCGCGGCGGAGACGCTGCCGCCCGGCTTTGCCTTCGAATGGACCGACCTGACCTATCAGGAGTTCATCGCCGGCAATTCCGGACTGTGGGTGTTTCCGCTGGCGATCCTCCTGGTGTTCCTGGTGCTGGCCGCGCTCTATGAGAGCCTGACCTTGCCGCTCTCGATCATCATGATCGTGCCGATGGGTCTGCTGGCTGCTATGTTCGGTGTCTGGATCTCCAAGGGCGACAACAACGTCTTCACCCAGATCGGCTTGATCGTGCTGGTGGGACTCTCGGCCAAGAACGCGATCCTGATCGTCGAATTCGCGCGCGAGCTCGAATTCGCAGGCCGCACCCCGATCCGGGCCGCAATCGAGGCGAGCCGGCTGCGGTTGCGCCCGATCCTGATGACGTCGATGGCGTTCATCATGGGCGTGCTGCCGCTGGTGCTCTCGACCGGGGCCGGCTCGGAGATGCGGCGCGCCATGGGCGTCGCCGTGTTCTCCGGCATGATCGGCGTCACCGTATTCGGCCTGTTCCTGACGCCGGTGTTCTATGTGCTGCTGCGGACCGTCACTGGCATGAAGCCGCTGACGCATCACGGCAGCGACACCAGCGCGGCGCCGGTGCAACCCGTCGGGCACTAGATCAGGGAAATCCCCGACAGCAACAACAAAACGAGCACGGTCTTGCGAAAGACCGTCTCGTTGACCCTGTGGAACGCGATCACGCCCAGCGCGGAGCCTGCGAACAGCGCCGGCAGGCTAACCGCGAGATCGACGAAGACCTTTGACGACAGATCCTGATGTCCGAACAGCAGCGCGATCGCGAACAGCTGCATCGCGGCGATGAACGGCTGCACCAGGCCGCGCTGCTCGCTCTTGGGCATGCCGCGCATGTCGCACCAGATCGTCGGGATCGCGCCCGGCATCGCGGTCAGTCCGCCGACCAGTCCTCCACCGAACCCGATCAACGCGACCCAGTGCCGCCCGACCGCCTCGCCGGCCGTCACCAGCGTCGGCCGCAGCAGCATGTAGGCCGCATAGAGCGCAACGATAATGCCGAAGCCGCGCCGGAGCAGATGCGTATCGGTGCTCTGGAGCAGCGACACCGCGATGGGAACGCCGATCAAGCCGCCGACGATCAGCAGCAGACTGCCTTCCCAGCGGATATTGCGCCGAAGCGACCACAGATTGGTGGCCTGCACGCCGATGCTGCACGCCATCATCAGCGGTACGGCTTCGAGCGGCTGAAACACCCGGAGCAGGATGGCGCCCGCTACCGCGGAAAAGGCAAATCCCGAGAGTCCGGAGACAAAGGCGCCGGCGAACACGGCAACGCTGAGCAGCATCAGAGTCGTGACATCAGGCACAATTTGCCCTCCGATCAATCGTAGGGAATTTGCGAGACGGGGACATCGGTGCTCTCGGTGCAAACGGTCGGCACGAGTGGAACCGACGGCTGCGCGTAAGCATGAGATCGCTCCAGCATCGCGAGGCCGACCAGTTCGAGAGCGACGAGCGCTGCCGTCAGCGCGATTGCGACGATGCTGGCGTTACGCACGTTCGAATTTGGGGTGGTCGCTCGTGCGCTCGCGCGGATCAACTCCGTTGGCATTTTCAAAGATATCCTCTTCACGGGAAACGGGAATAATTTCATTCAAACACGGCGCTTCGTGCGGCTGGTCCAGCAGGTGGCGATAGCGCCGCAACACGCGCTCCGCGTCGATTTCCCGCTGCGCGCGGAGTACCGCGCCCATGCGGGCGACGATATCGCGGAATCTTCCTGTCAGAAACTGGTGACGCCGTCCGCATGACAATCTCCTCTCAACCTGCACGAGAGATTGACGGAATTCGTTTCCGCTCGCAGTGAGTTGCTTCACAACAATGTCTGGTAGGTCGAACAACAGATCGTGTGACGTCTAGTAGAAGACAACGCGGAAAATCGCGTCATTCGATCGAACGACGTGCGATAACTTTCTAATGATGCTTGTGATTGAACCTATTGCGAGCTACGGCGACTCGCCTGCGTTTTTGAACGCGTCTCAGTGCACGAGCGGATTGGAAAATCCAGCTGCGAGCCTGACGAGATCGGCCTGACGAGAAACGCCGGTCTTGGCGAACACGCGATGCAGATGCGTCTTCACCGTCGTCTCGGCGATACCGAGCGCAACCGCCGTCTCCGGCACGCCGCCGACATCGACGATTGACTGCAAGACCCTCAGTTCGGCAGGCGTGAGCTCGAAGGTGCGGTCAATGAGCCCGGCACACGAGCGGCCGTCGAGTTCCGCTTTCCAGATGAACAGGGCTCCCACTGCCGAACTGCACTCGGCCACCCCGTCGCGCAGCAATGATGGCAGCGCGATGATTTGCGCGACGTAGTAGGAACCGTCATGCGACATCAACGGAATTTTCCGTCCCGAAGATGCCGCCAACGCGACCTCGCTGGTGTCACGGAAAATATCGCGCAAGGCTGAATTAGCAGCGGAAGATCTTGCCACCAACCTGCCCGAGACAGACCGCAGGACATCGTCGACGTCTAGGATCGTCGCCGCGGCCGGATTGCTGTGGATGATATGACAGGTCGAATCGAGCAGGATGACACCGGCATTCAGTCGGTCCACGACGTCGGCAAGCGCGACCGCGCGCTGCTGCTTCCGCTCGATCGCCCGGTTGATCAACAGCGCCCGGCTCGCATGCGGAGCCAGGAACTGCATTCGCGCCCGCTGTTCCGCGCCGAGCATCTCCCTGCCCGGGATCACGGTCATTAGCATCGGACACGGCGACTTCGACTGCTCCAGCACCACGTTGGCGACGTCGACGCAGCCCTGGGGGCGCAGCCATTCCTGGTAGAAGCGGCCGCGGCGGTATTCGTCGAAATCCACGAGATCAGGGATATTGCGCACCTCGCCATAGCGCGGAAGCCGAGCAAGCGGGTCGTATCGGGAGTAGGTCTCCGCATAGAGCTGAATGTAGTACGGATCGACCCCGCAATAATAATGCGTCGCGCCTGATTTGCTGACCGGGTCCTTCGAAATCAGACCACAGGCTTGGCTGCCAATGAAGGCATTGAGTTTGACAACGACCTCGCTCCACAACTCCGGGTGGAGACCCGCGTCATAGATAGTCTCGATCAACTCGGACGGTTTTGGAGGTCGGGGCATCGGAAGAGCCAATGGTGACACATGGAGATGGCGAAATGTTCTTCATGCCTGGCGGCTTCCGTGAGTCTTTCGCGGGAGCGAAAGGTTCAATCGTGAAGGCAAAATTCAACAGTCTAATTCACAAGCGGATTGGAGAATCCTGCCGCGAGCTTAACGAGATCGGCCTGACGCGAAACGCCCGTCTTGGCGAACACGCGATGCAGATGCGTCTTCGCCGTCGTTTCCGCGATACCAAGCGCGACCGCCGTCTCCGGGACGCCGCCAACCTCGACGATCGACAGGAACACGCGCAGCTCGGCCGGCGTAAGGTCGAATGTCCGCGCGATCAATTCGCCATAGGACTGTCCGCCGAGCGATACCTTACGCAGCAGCAGCGCACCGACGGCATCGACCACCCGCTCGCTGCCGTCCCGCAGGACGGACGACAGCGGCAGGATGTGCGCGACGTAGCGCTCGCCCGAAGGCGAAAGCAGCGAAAACGCATGCCCCTTTGCGGCAAGCAGCGCAATTTCATGGCGGGTCGCGAACGCTTCCCACAGTGTCTGATTGGCCTCCGCACTGCTGGTCACCAATTGCCCGGCAACGGACCGAACCAGATCGTCGGCCGCAAGCAAGGCGTGCCCTGCGGAATTCGCGTGCACCACCCGGCAGAAGCCATCGAGCAGGAAGATGCCACAGGCCAAATTGTCCAGGACCTCCGCCAACGCCGTCGCCAGCGTCAGTTGCGAGGTCATGGCGCGGTTGATCAGCAACGCTCGGCTGGCGTGCGGCAAGATCAGCGAGAGGCGCTGCTTCATCACCGGATCCACCATCCGGCGGCCCGACAGCACCGTCATCATCACGGGGCAGCTCGCATTCGAATTCTCGAGCACGACGTTAGCCGCATCGCTGCAACCCTGCGGCCGCATCCATTCCTGGTAAAAGCGTGCTCGCCGATATTCATCGAAATTGACGAGATCCGGGATGCTGACGATCTGGCCATGCGGCGGCAGGACCGTCAGCGGATCGAACTTCGAATGCGTCTCGGAATAGAGCCGGATGTAGTGCGGGTCCGCCCCGCAATAATAGTGCGTGACGCCGAATTTGCTGATCGAGTCCTTGGAAAACAGCCCGCAGGCCTGGCCGCCGACGAAGTCGCGGATGCCGGTGACGACGTTATTCCACAGCGAGGGATCGAGCCCGGCATCGTAGATGGCCTCGACCAGGTCGGGCAGTTTCCGTGGTCCGTGCATGGCTATAAATGGCCTGGGTGATCAATATCACCAAGCATACCACAACCACAGCATGCGGCATCCTCCGATCGGATGAGGCGTCGGCCGGTAACGAGCGGATATTCGTTTCGGGTGCTACTGATGCAGAGTCGCGATACCGCACCGGGATGCTCACATCTCGTCCCAGCCGACCTTCTCCAGATTCTCCGACCAGACCGCGGCGCGATAGATCTCGCGCCCGTCGGCGTTTCTGACCCGGATGCAGGCATCGCGGTCGCGCAAATCGTCGCGCCAGACGAACAGGTGGCTTGCCATCTCGTTGGCCACCACGAATGTCGCTTCGGGACATTCGAACACCATGCCGCCCGGATCGATCTTCACGATATTGCCGATCATAAGATCAAAGAAAAAACGGCGCATGCAACACTCCAACTGGGGGCGGCGCACGCCCGCCCCTGCCGTCTCCAAGCGGCATTTGACTTGAAACTCAGTCGTGCGCGGTCACGACATTTCGCCGCTCCTGACGTCACTGGGCGTGGCGCCATAAGTTCGACGGAAGCAGCGGTTAAAATAGGAGAGATCGCCGAAGCCGACATCGTAGGCGATCGAGCTGACCGTCCGCTCGGCGTATCCGGGTTCCCGCAACATGCGATGGGCGCGCTTGACGCGTTGTTCGATCACGAAGGACGAGAACGTCTTGCCGTCGGCCTCGAACAGGCGCTGGAGATAACGCGGCGTCACGCCGAGCTCCTGGGCGACTGTGGCCACCGACAGGTCCTGCCGCCAGCAATTGTTGGCGATGGAGACTTTGGCCTTCTGCAGCCGTGCCGCCTTCACGCCGCGCCGCCCGGCCAGCTCCCGGGGCTCGTTGGTGGCACCGAGAACGATTGCCAGAAGATCGTGCAGATGCCCGACCCCGAGCTGGCGCAAATTTGGCGTCGCGAACGCCTTCTCCCGCACCAGTGTCTCCGCATAGTTGACCAGCAATCGAAGTCCTGTCGAGCTCTCCGGCATGACACGCATTACGGCGTCATCGACATCCACGATCATCGGCGCCAGCACGCGTCTCGGCACGCGTAGGGAGAAGCAGCTACCCAGCGACAATCGCTCGAACGTCGTGACGTCCTCCGCGCTGGTCAGGACCGCCTCCCCTGCACGAAGGCTCAGATCGTGTCCCCGCTCGGATATTCCAAGTACGCCAGATCGATTCACGATCAGGGCCAGGCTGTCGTCGCCATCGGCAACCAGGTGTTTGGTGCGACTGACGCGCGCTCCGCACAATCCTCCGATCAGCAATTGGGCTTCCGGCAAGACGTGGGACGTGAAGCTCGCCGTAGCCGGCTTTCCTTCTCTCGCCTCGACCTCCGCCTTCAACACCCCGCGGCAGTAGAAATCGCGAAGCAGCGGGATACGCTCGTTTTCGGGAATTTCGTTCGTCGAAACATTAATAATGGAAAAATCAAACTGGCTCACTGCAATCCTCCAACCGACGAGCAGGTCCGGCCGTGCGCTGTCGTTTCCTCACACTCGCGTTTGACGCCGTCGTCGCATCTCTTCGTGGCGCTTGCTGCTCTTCACTTTTCTGGATCGCGATATACGAAAGTATCAAATGACTCGCGTCCTGCATTCGGAGGACACGGGAGCTCGGCTCATCACAATGCATTGAGATCGCGGCACGTATCGGCGAGCCTTGTGAAATGGATCACACGGCGTCGTCACCGCCATTCGTTCGATGCGCGAATGGAACGGCAAAGCCGGTGGCGATCTTGACTAGGTCGGCCTGCCTGCCGGCGCCGGTCTTCTCGAACAGGCGCCCGAGATGCGTCTTCACCGTCGTCTCGGCGATGCCGAGCTTTGCCGCAATGTCGGGGACACCGCCAATCTCGATAATGGCCATTAAAACACGCAGTTCGGACGGTGTCAGCCTGAAGGCCGCCGCAATCGCATCAGCCGCGAGCCATGTCGCCGCCGATGCCTTCTGAACGAACAGCACCGTGGCTGCAGCATCTCGCGATGGAGTGCGATAGCGCTTCAAGGGAAAGGCGTGGAGCAGATAATGCTGTCCATCGACTGATGTCGCAAGCTCGATCTGACGGCGGGCGGCGGAACGAGTTTCGTTGCCTGCATCGATTTCGCTCAGGCCGCGGAATATTTTGTCGGTCTGGGTGTTGCGGGCCACGATCCGGTCGCCGACCATTGCGAGCAGGCTGGCATCGGCGAACAGCCCGCGGCATGCTGCGTTGGCATGGACGACCCGACCATCTGCGTCGAGCAGGCAGATCGCCGTGCTCAGCCCATCCAAGACCTCGGCAAGGTCGTCCACGGTATGCGAGCGTGCCCTGATCTGTCGGCCCATGATCCTGGAGCGCTGAAGGTGCGGCGCCAGCAGCCGCATGCGCTCACGCATCGGCTCGTCAACCATTCCGCGCGACCGGTGGCGCAACACCTGCAGGATTGTGGTGCGCGTGTCCGACTTCTCGAGTGCAACGGTTGCAAGGTCTATCGCTCCTTGCGGTTCCACCCACTCGCGATAGAAGCTCGTTGCCAGGAAATCCGCCTGAGGCATGATGTCGGCTACGCCGATCGTCTGCTCCGCCACGAGCGTAAAATGGCGATCGAGCAGAGGGTCCAGCTCCACATATCGGTCGCGATAAAGCTGGCGGAAGCGGGATTCGGTGCCAAAATGCTCGTGGATCTCGATCGAGAGCCTGGCTCTGTCCCTGGACAGGATGGTCGCGGCACATCCGCCGACGAAATGCGAAACCTGTTCCAGCACCCCGCTGCGCAGCGCGGGATCGACCGCGGCGTCGTAGATCTCGCCGACAAGGGACGAGAATCGATTTGCGTGGAGGATTGTCATCGGCCGGACGACGCAATCTGCGTATGGCTCGGGCGCGCGAGAAAGATCGCGATCCGGGGACTGGCGAAGGAGACGGGCCGTTCAATGGCCGCCTTCGACGGGGAGAAAACGTTGCAAAGAAATGCTGGAATATCGAACATCGTCCTTGCGTAACGTCAACCGCAGGATGCGGCTTGGACGTTTTCGCCAAAGACTAGGATAAATGCGAACAGCGCGCGGACTGTATGCGATGAGTCACGCGTGCGATGCGTCAGGCAGCGCGCGCACCGCAGAACCCTGTCGCCACCGATCCCGCCGGCCTCGCATTCGGCTCCGGCAATTTACTTGCGATTCTCCTCGCAGAATTTCAATGCCGCCAGCGCTTCACCGGCACGCGGCACCTGCATCTCGATGCTGTCGTCGTCATCGTCCTCGAAATCGAGCGAGAGACGCTTGGCCCTGGACAGCCGGTCCATCATGGACTGATCGTATTCGAAGATGCCGCGAACGGTGGTCTTGTCCATGACCTCCCACTTGGCCTTCTTCATGATATCGGCGTCATCGGTGCCGACATCGGCCCGGAGGATCTCGCCCACCTTGTCCCACTCCCAGCCGTCATAGATCATGACGATGACGATAGCTTTCTCGGAATAGGTGACGACGATGACGTAGTCCCGGTTCTCGTCTTCCTTGTCCTTGTAGCCGCGGCTCGCATTGCAATGCGCGTCCTGCGTACGCTTTTCGATGGTCCAGTCGCCGACCTTGGATTGTTGCGCCTGCACCGGTCTTGCGGTCAAAGCGACGGCACTCAAGGCGCCGGCCAGCAGCCCGGCGGCGAGAAGAGGTCGTTTCATGTCAGCCTCCAGCGTGTTCCCCGGACCGAGATGACCACCTCTGCCGGTGACCCGCAAGGGCTTCAGGCGGTTGCGTAGGGCGCCGACCCTGCCCTACTCCCGCCGGGGCACGATCGCGATCGGGGTGAAGGTGTAAACCTCCTCGCCGTTCTGGTTGAACATGGTCCATTTCACCAGTGCGATACCCTGCGGCTTCGACTTCGACGGCGTCAGGCTCATGACCTCCCCGACCAGATGCAGGCGGTCATCGGGCCGTACCGGGATGGTCCAGCGCAGCCCGTCGACGCCGGCGCCGATCAACGGATGCGGGCCGAACGGGCGGGTCTGGATCGCGAGGCTCATGGCAATCGCGGCGGTGTGCCATCCCGAGGCAGCGAGACCCCTGAACAGGGTCTGCTTGGCGGCTTCGTGGTCGAGATGCATCGGCTGCGGATCGAACTCGGCCGCGAACCGCTTGATGTCGGCCTCGGTGACGTGAACTTCGGGGGATTTGAACTGCATTCCAATGGTGAGATCGTCGAACCACTCGACCTGCGCCATGATTTCGCCTCGCAACGTGATGCGCCGCCTCGCGGCTAATGGGATTGAGCAAGAGCGGGATGTAGCGGCTCCGCAGCGCACAAACCAGCCCGGGGTTCCCCAAGAAACCCGTTTCCAGATGCGACGAAACACGCCTGAAACAGATGGTCGGTTATCTCGTTGTCAAAAGCATACAGGGACGGCCACCATGCAATTCTTCCTCAACCTGATCTGGGATTATTCCTGCTGTCAGCACCTCGTCTCCCTGCCGCCGCAGGAGGACGAGTTATGATCGAGCTGATCTCAGCCTTGCTCGCGCTTTGCAGCGTCGGCGTTTTTGCAGCGCACGCGGTGGATGCCTATCGCTCCACCCATTACTGATAGCCACGCCCTAGAACGGCCGGCGGTAGAAGTGCTCCGAATGCGTCGCTGGCGGAAACCTGTTGGCGAGCGCGAGAGCTCCCCTTTCGTCGGTTTCGAGCGCGATCTTCTGTGCGAGCATCACGTCGCCGGGAACGAGAAAGCCTGACGGGACGAAGCACCACCCCATCGTCGCATTTCCGGCCTCGTCGATCTCATGGACGTTGGCGGCGGTGCCATAATGGATGCGATAGGTCTTGCCGGTATCGCCGCCGACGACATCGAAATACCGGTGCTGCTCGAATTGGGCGCGCTGCGCCGGTGACAGCCATTCGGCCAGGAGCCGGCGACCGCGAGCATCCGGCGTGTTCTCGCCGAAGAAGCGCCGATAGAGTTCGCGGAGCGCATGCAGACGCGCACGCGCCGGCCCACGGAGCCAAACTGCCGCGATCATGAGCAGCTCAGATCAACCGCCAACCAGGCGGGGATAGAACAGCGTTTCCTGCGCGGTCGGGTGAAACGATCGGATCCGGGTGACTTCGCCAGGTCCGGTTCGCAGCGCGGCGGTGAAGCCCGCTCCGGTCAGCTCCCGAAAGCGCCGCTCGGCTCGCGCCAGCGCTTCGGCATTGCCAGGATCAAACTCGTGGCGCGTGTCGCCAGTCTGGTCCATCACGATCTGGGTTGCCATGTTGAGTCTCCTCATGCCCAGCCCTGTTCGATCAAAGCAAACCTCGTGCCGTCGGTTCCAGTTGGCAACAACTTTCTCTTGCCGGCGCATCACGCCTTGCTGAGCAGGAGCGTTCTCAAGCGAAGTGGATGCCGGTTCGCATAAAGCAAACGCGCCAAAACCAAGAAGCTTGAGCCCCTTCGAAACGCGGCTCTGGTCAGCGCGAGGCGGCCGTACCTCCGCCCTCGTCGATCTGCCGTCCCATCAGGGCGATCGCTTTCTGATAAACGCCGGCGGCATTCCAGGCTTCGATGGCAGCGAAATTCGGCTCGCCCGGCTGGTAACCCGCTCCTGCACGCCAGCCATGGGCCTTGAGGAAATTCGCCGTCGAGTTCAGCGCATTGGCGGCAACTTCGAGATTGCCGGTGCCGTAGGCCAGGATGTTCTTGGGCATGAACTGGGTCTGACCGACTTCGCCGTGCATCGAGCCGCGGGTTGCCCCCGACAGCGTGCCCCGATCGATCAGCTTCAGCGCCGCATAGAGCTGCTCAGTGAAGAATTCGGGACGGCGGCAGTCATAGGCGAGCGTCGCGATCGAAGAGAGCATGTTCTGGTTGCCGCGCTGGCTGCCGAACCCGGTCTCCATGCCCCAGATCGCGATCAGCGGCCCCGGCGGGACGCCATAGCGCTGCTGGATCGAGGTGAACAAGGCGGCTTGCGACTGCTTGAGCTGGCGACCCTTGGCAACGATGGTGGTGGCGCCGCGCTTGGCGAGGAACTGGTCGAGCGTCAGCGAGAAGCTGCGCTGGCCACGGTCGGCCGCGATGGTGGCACTGGCGTAATTGGTCTGCATCAGCGCCGAGAGCGCAGTCTGGCCGACGCCCTTGCCCTGCGCCTCCGCGCTGAACTCGCTCTTCCAGGCCTCGAAGCCGGCCGACGAACTGCCGCATTGCGCGGCGTGGGCGGCGGGCGCCAGGCAGCCGAGCAGCGTCATCGCCCCAAAAACCGCCGCAGCTACAGTTCTGCCCCTGATCATGTCCGACGTCCTCTCCCTGGGTGATCCAATGCCCGAGCTTACCCGGACGAAGGCGCCGACTCCATGGCGTGATCATACGACAGTTCCAGTCCATCCAAATTGCCCTCCTGGCGCCACTTGTCCAGCAGCCGCAGGAATGCCACCGGCCCGCGCCAATACTGGCTGTTTCTCGCCGCGATCGGATCGAACACGCCTTCATTGTTGTAATAGCCGGGCGTGCATTCGGCGAGATAGGTCTGGCGGCCGAGCGCAGCTTTGACCACCTCCTCGACCCAGGCGTTCTCGGCATCGAGCGTCGGCTCCAGCGTCCGGGCTTTGCGCTTGCGCGCCTCGGCTATCACATAGGCGATGTGCTGCGACTGCTCGTCGATGATGTGCGGGAAGTTGGCGCTCTGGCCGGCCTGCACCATGACGATCAGGAAGCAATTCGGGAAGCCGCGACTGTAGAAGCCGTGCAGCGTCTTGACGCCATCGCGCCAGCGCGCCGACAGGCTCACGCCGTCACGGCCGTAGACCTCAAAGCCCATGCGGCGGGCGTAGTCGGTGCCGACCTCGAAGCCGCTGGCATAGATCAGGCAGTCGAGCTCATAAGCCCTGCCGTCGACCACGACCGCGTTCTCGGTGATGCGCTCGACGCCCTGTCCCCTGGTGTCGACGAGATGCACGTTGGGACGATTGAAGGTGTCGAGATATTCGTCGTGGAAACACGGCCGTTTGCAGAATGCCTTGTACCAGGGTTTCAACGCCGAAGCCGTCGCCTCATCCTTGACGATCGCATCGACGCGCGCTCGGATCTCTTCCATCTTGCGATAATCGGCCTGCTCGATGACCTTGAGCGCCTCCTCGATCGAAGTCACCGGCTGCGGCTGGCGGCGCGGCGCCAGCAGGATCTCGCCGAGCAGGCCGGTCCAGCCGTCCTGCACCAGATCCTGTTCGAATGGCTCGCCCGAGATCACGGCGGTGAAATTGTCCATGCGTTCGCGCTGCCAGCCGGGCCTGAGCCCCTGCGCCCAGCTCTGATCCGTCGGGCGGTCGTCGCGCACGCCGATCGCCGACGGCGTACGCTGGAAGACGTAGAGCTCCTTGGCCGAGCGGCCGAGATGCGGCACACATTGCACGGCGGTGGCCCCGGTGCCGATGATACCGACGCGTTTGTCGCCAAGACCACTAAGATCACCTTCGGCCGTGCCGCCGGTGTAGGCGTAATCCCAGCGGCTGGTGTGGAAGCTGTGTCCCTTGAAGCTTTCGATACCGGGAATGCCCGGCAGCTTCGGACGGCTCAGCGGGCCGCCAGCAAGGATGACGAAGCGCGCGCGGATGCAATCACCGCGATCTGTCTCGACCAGCCAGCGTGCCTCCTGCTCCCGCCATTCCATGTGGGTGATGACGGTCTGAAACAGCGCGCGCTCATAGAGGCCGAAATGACGGCCGATGCGGCGCGAATGCTCGTAGATCTCGGGGGCTCGCGCATATTTGCGCACCGGCATGTAGCCAGTCTCTTCCAGCAACGGCAGGTAGATGTAGCTCTCGGTATCGCAGGCCGCACCGGGGTAGCGATTCCAGTACCAGGTGCCGCCGAAATCGGCGGCCTTTTCCACGACCCGGAAATCATCGATGCCAGCTTCGCGCAGTCGCGCGCCGCACAGAAGGCCGCCGAAGCCGCCGCCCACGATCAGCACCTCGGTCTGTTCGCTGACGGCCTCGCGGGCAAATCCGGAATTGGCCCAGGGATCGTCGAGATAGCGCCCGAACTCGCCGGTCACTTCGACATATTGCGCCTTGCCTTCGGCGCGCAGACGGCGATCGCGCTCGTCGCGATAGCGCGCTCGGAGTGCGGCAATGTCGATTGTAGATTCGCCGGCTGCGCCGGTCTTGTGTCTTTGCGCTGACATCCGTTTCCTCCCCCGGCGGACACTGCTTCGCCGGCAGCTCGCATCAGTTAGCCCTGAAAAAGTGACGCATGCAATCGCGTCTCTCGCTTTTTGCGTGAACGTCGCGTGGCGTTCCGCTAACCTCAAGCGCACATCACAAGCGTACGTCATGCAGCGACATGGCGGTCCGGAGGAGACGATGCAGGGATTGATGATGGATATGCCGCTCCTGATCAGCGGCCTGATCCAGTATGCCGCCGACTATCACGGCGAGGCTGAGGTCGTCGCTCGCGAGATCGAAGGCGACATCCATCGCTATACCTATGCCGACGCACATCCGCGCATCAAGCGCATGGCGTTGGCGCTCAAGAGGCTCGGCATGATGTCCGGTGACCGCGTCGGCACGCTGGCCTGGAATACGCACCGGCATTTCGAGATGTTCTACGCCGCGCCGGGCATGGGATATGTGCTGCACACCATCAACCCGCGGCTGTTTCCCGAACAACTCGTCTACATCGTCAATCATGCCGAGGACCGGCTGCTGTTCATCGACCGTGCCACGCTGCCGATCGTGGAGGCGATCGCGCCGCAGCTCACATCGATCGAAGCCTATGTCGTGATGTGCTCGCGCGAGCGGATGCCGCAGACCAAGCTTGCCAACGTGCATTGCTACGAGGAGCTGCTGGAGAACGAGAACGACGCCGGCTTCGCCTGGCCGGAGTTCGACGAAAAATCGGCGTCCACCATCTGCTACACCTCCGGCACGACGGGCAATCCGAAGGGCGTGATCTATTCGCACCGCGCCGCGATCCTGCAGACCATGGTCTCCTGCAATTTCGACTTCCTGCCCGGGCACCTGGAAGGCGTGCGCGAGGTGATGATGCCGATGGCGCCGCTGTTCCACGGTAACGGCTGGAACATGCCGTTCACCGCGCCCTATACCGGCTCGAAGCTGGTGCTGCCCGGTCGCAATTACGAGCCCGACAAGCTTTATGAACTGCTCGAAGGCGAGAAGGTGACGCTGTCGGCGGGCGTACCGAGCTTCTGGCTGATCCTGCTCGACTGGCTCGGGCGCACCGGCAACAGGTTCTCGACACTTCGTGCAACATTGTCGTCGGGCTCGGCGCCGCCGCGCGCTATGGTCGAGAAGCTCAAGCGCGAATATGACATCGACTACGTCCAGGCCTGGGGCATGACTGAAGCCTTGGGCTGCTCGATGCCGGGCTTGCGGCCAGGCTCCGAGCATCTCGACGACAAGGAGAAGTTCGAGCGCCGCCAGGTGTCCGGCCGCGCCTGTTTCGGCACCGCCTTGCGCATCGTCGACGACGGCGGCAACGAGCTGCCGCGTGACGGCAAGAGCGTCGGCCATCTGCGCGCGCGGGGACCGTGGGTTGCGTCCGGCTACATGAAACTCGACGAAGGCCTCGACCGCGACGGCTGGCTGATCACCGGCGACATGGCCGTAATCGACCCCCAGGGCCACGTCACGCTGACCGACCGCTCCAAGGACGTGATCAAGTCCGGCGGCGAATGGATCTCCTCGATCCAACTCGAGGACGTGGCCTTGTCTCACCCCGATGTGCTGCAAGCCGCCGTGGTCGCGATCAACCATGAGAAATGGCAGGAGCGGCCGCTGCTCCTCGTCGTCCGCAAAAAGGGCGCGACCGTCGACGGCAAGACGTTGCTCGACCACATGCGTCCGAAAATCGCGAGCTGGTGGATGCCTGACGCCGTCGAATTTCTGGACGAATTCCCGATGACCGGCACCGGCAAGGTGCTCAAATCGGCCCTGCGCGAGAAATTCAGAGAGTATCGCGTCGCTTGAGCCGACCGCGCATCGCCCCGCCCATCGATCGAGGAGGCCAAAGATGCTCTACCCGATGTCCCCCAAAGTCGTCGAGCTCAAGCGCAAGCTCGACAGTTTCATGGATCGGCACATCTATCCTAATGAGGAGCGCTTTTATCGCGAGGCGGAGGAGCTGGGTCCCTGGAAAGTCTATCCGGTCGTCGAGGAGCTGAAGCCGCTGGCGCGCGCCGAAGGCCTCTGGAATCTGTTCCTGCCGGACTCCGGCCACGGTGCCGGCCTGACCAATCTCGAATATGCCCCGCTCTGCGAGGTCATGGGCCGCTCGCATCTCGCACCCGAAGTCTTCAACTGTTCGGCGCCCGACACGGGCAACATGGAGGTGCTGGAGCGCTATGGCACGAAGGAGGACAAGGAGCGCTGGCTGAAGCCGCTGCTCGCAGGCGAAATCCGCTCCTGCTTCGCCATGACCGAGCCTGCCGTCGCCTCATCCGATGCGACCAACATCGAAAGCTCGATCGTTCGCGAGGGCGACCATTACGTCATCAACGGCCGCAAATGGTATACCACCAACGCGACCGACCCGCGCTGCAAGATCTGCATCTTCATGGGCAAGACCGATCCCGACAATGCGGACCGCCACAAGCAGCAATCCATGATCCTGGTGCCGATGGACACAGCGGGCGTCGAGGTCAAGCGTGCCCTGCCCGTGTTCGGCTTCTACGGCGTGCCCGACCGTGCCTCCGAGGTCGTCTTCACCAACGTGCGTGTCCCCACGGAGAACATGCTGCTGGGCGAAGGCCGCGGTTTCGAGATCGCGCAGGGCCGCCTCGGCCCCGGCCGCATCCACCATTGCATGCGGCTGATCGGGCTTTCCGAACGCACGCTGGAGAAGATGTGCCGGAGGGTGCGCAGCCGCGTCGCCTTTGGCAAGCCGGTTTCCGAGCAGACGGTGACGCAGGAGCGCATCGCAGAGGCCCGCATCATGATCGAGCAGGCCCGGCTGCTGACGCTCAACGCCGCATACGCGATGGACACCGTCGGCAACAAGGTGGCGACAGCGGAGATCGCGATGATCAAGGTCGCCGTGCCCAACATGGCCTGCCAGATCATCGACTGGGCGATCCAGGCCCATGGCGGCGGCGGCACGTCGAACGACTTTGGATTGACCCAGGCCTATGCGACCGCGCGTTTGCTGCGTCTCGCCGACGGCCCGGACGAAGTCCACAGGAACCAGATCGCGCGGTTCGAGCTGAAGAAATATTCGAACGCCTAGCGTCGCAAGCATTCCGCCCGTGCGGCTCGCTCTCTTTCCTTCTCCCCTTGCGGCAGAAGGTGGCGCGAAGCGCCGGATGAGGGGTCTGCTTCCGCGGAGACAAACCCCTCACCCCAGTGAGCTGCATCAACCAGCGGAGCTGCCCTCTCCCGCAAGGAGCGAGGGCAGGATGACACGCAGCCCGATTACAACAGCGCCGTGGCGCCCTCACTCAATTCACCACGTACACATCGGGATCGAAGCTTGAGCTCGGCTTCTTGAAGGCGTTGCGCAAGGCGCCCGACATCGGGACGTTGTAATTGAGGCCGTTCGGCGGCGTCGGCGATTCCAGCCACTTCTTGTAGAGGGCCTCGATCTCCGGGCTCGCGTACAGCTCTGCAGTCGCGCGGTCGGCGAGCGCCTTGAACGGCGCGTCCTCCCGCCGTAGCATGATCCCGTAAGGCTCCGGCTTCGAGAAGGTCTCCTCGCTAATCATGAAGAGCTGTGGTTCTTTCGAGCGCGCGATCGCGACCGCGAGCTGCACGTCGTCGAGCGCGTAGGCTTGGGCGCGATCGGTTTCCAGCAGCAGGAAAGCTTCGGCCTGGTCCTTGGCCGGCATCACATTGATGCCGAGATTGCGCTCGGTGTTAACCTTGGCGAGCTGCGTCAGGTTGACCGAGCCGGCCACCGCCGTCACCGCTTTGCCCTTGAGATCGTCGATGGTGTTGATCTTTGCGGCTTTCTTGGCCGCAGATCGCGTGGCGCTGAGGAAGTGCGTGTTGGTGAAGGCGACCTGCTTCTGGCGATCGGCATTGTTGGTGGTCGCCGAGCAATGCAGGTCGAGCGTCCCGTTGACCATCAGCGGAATCCGGTTCGACGATGTCACGGCGAGGGTGTCGACGGCGATGTCGGGTATACCGAGCTGCTTCTTCACGGCATCCACGATCCTGAGGCAGATATCCATGGCAAAGCCGACCGGCTTCTGGTTGCCGTCGAGATAACTGAACGGGACCGAGGCCTCCTGGTAGCCCAGCGTGATTTTCTTGGTCTCTTTGACCTTCTGAAGCGTACCCGACAGGTCTTCGGCGGAGGCGGCAGTTGCAAGGCATGTGAGGGCCAGGACAACGGTGGGTAAACGCATCGGGAACTCCTTGAGGAGGCTTGCGCCCCCATGCCGGGCGCAGCAATCGCGCCGTTGATAGCGCAGGCGCGCGGCAGCCGCCAGACGAGCTTGCACCTATCAGCTATCGCGGCTTGCGATAGGGTGGACCGGCCTTTTGTCCCCCTGGAGTCGGGGCGCTCAAGCGCCAGGATGGCGCTTACGCGTCGATGCCGCGCTGGACCAGGATCCGCTCGGCGCTGTCGTTCCAGACGTCCATCTTGGTGATCTGGCCATTCCGCACCACGAAGCGGTCGACATAGCGGTTGCCCTCGAACGCGGACCCATCCATCCATTCGCCGTAGAGCGTGCCGACGCTATAGACCACGGTCTCGCCGTCGCCGGGGCAGACGTCGAAACGGTCCATCTTCTTCTTGACCCAGCGGTAGCGCTTGGCGTTGAAAGCGGTCGGGCCGCGCGGATGATCGAACTCGCGCCCACCGGTAAAGGTGATCACCGTGCCCGGCGCCATATAGGCAGCCGCGGCGTCCGGATCGGGGATCATCGACGCCGTGAGATAGGCTTCCACGATCTCGGCGTCGGACGACGGGCCGGCTTCGGCTTTTGCGGCAGCGGACATGGCTCATTCTCCAGGGCTTGCGAATACTAGCGCCGCTCTCGGGGAATACGTGCATATATTTTGAACATTTCCGTCGCTACACTGCCGACAATCTGGAGCCGCCAAACGCGGCCGAATGCACTAAATTCCTTCCGCAAGAGCCATGACCGCCCAATCCGCCTTTGACCTCATCTTTCGCAACGCCTTGCTGCGTGGTGCCGCCGACCCGATGGACATCGGCGTCACGCGCGGCCGGATCACCGCCATCGAACCGACGCTCGCTTGCGAGGCCGCCGAAGTCGATGTCGGCGGACGCCTCGCCCTGCCCGGCTTCGTCGACAGCCACATCCATCTCGACAAGGCCTGCCTGCTCGGCCGCTGCGGGCATGATCACGGCAGCGTCTCCGAAGCGATCCGCGCCCTCTCCGAGATGAAGAAGGGTTTCTCGGTCGAGGACGTCTACGCGCGCGGCGCCCGGGTACTCGAACGTGCCATCGTCCACGGCACCACGCGCATGCGAACCCACGTCGAGATCGATCCCCGCATCGGATTGCGCGGCTTCGAGGCGGTGAAGGCGCTGAAGCGTGACTATGCCTGGGCGATCGACCTGTCGCTCTGTGTCTTTCCGCAGGAAGGCCTCACCAACGATCCCGGCAGCGAGGAGCTTCTGATCCAGGCGCTGCGCGATGGTGGGGAGGTGATCGGCGGCTGCCCCTACACGGACACCGACCCGAACGCCCATCTCGCACGCATCTTCGACCTCGCCGAGGCGTTCGACCTGGACGTCGATCTCCATCTCGATTTCGATCTCGATCCCTCCTGGTGGCACCTCGACGAGGTCTGCCGGCAGACCGAGCGGCGCAACTATGGGGGGCGCGTGGCAATCGGCCACGCCACGAAACTCTCCGCACTGCCACCGGAGCGGCTGAGGGCCGCCACCGCGCAGCTGGCCAAGGCTGGCGTTGCCGTCACCGTGCTGCCGGCAACCGATCTGTACCTGATGGGGCGGGAAGCGACCCACAACGCGCCACGCGGGCTGACGCTCGCCCACAAGCTCGCCGCCGACGGCGTGCTGTGCTCGATCGCGACCAACAACGTGCTCAATCCCTTCACGCCGTTCGGCGATGCCTCACTGCTGCGAATGGCGAATTTCTACGCCAACGTCGCGCATGCCTCGGTGAACGACTTCGATACCTGCCTTGATCTCGTGACCGAGCTGCCGGCGCGGCTGATGAACCTTGGGGATTACGGCATCAAGGTCGGAAACCCCGCCGATCTCATCGTGCTCGATACGCAAGACAGCCGCTTCGCCGTCGCCGAGCTGCCGGATGTCGTAATGGGCTTCAAGAGCGGCCGGCAGACTTTTGCGCGGCAACGGCCCACTGTGTTCCGCCCCGGCTCCTGAGCCGCTCTGGACGCATATCTGCATTGAAGCGGGGCGAATTGCCGCGTTATTTCCGTTAGATGTTACCGTCGATCGCTCTCATATTCCGAATCCGGTAGAATACCGGATAGTCGATCCGCGCTGATTGCCGATAGCTGAGCGTATTGCCAGTCCCGCGGTGCCGTTCAAAGCAGAACCTGCACTGAAGTCTGCATTCAACGGGGAAGCATCGACATGTTCAGCGCATTCAGCAGCATCGACCATCGCGCCATTCGAGCGAGAACGCCCGGCGATGCCGCTATAATACGGCTCGACGGCATCGGGCATGTCCTGTCAAACCTCGATCTGGCGAGCATCCGGACCCAAGATGACTTGACGCGCATGCTCCTGACGCTCGACACCGCCGACAAGTGCATTCGGGTGATCCGCGCGGAATACCGGACCCAAGTCGCGAACGATCGGCTGGCCCGGAAGTCCGAAGACCTGATGGCGTTGATCGAACACGTCCGCGACGAGCTCACGGGCTGTTGCACCGTAAAATCCTGAGCAAGAGCCGCCCTATTTCTCGCGATTGATCTTCGCCAGGATTCGGTCCGCCTCGGTGCGCCAGTCAGCGTTGCGGGCGAACTCCTTGGTACCCTTCGTTCCGAACAGGCCCTCGTCGGCGAGGTCCGCCACCCAGGCCTGCCGCTCGGCGGTGCCCTGCGCGGACCACGGCGTCAGCCCGGCTTCACGCACGGTCTCGGCGACCTCGCGTACTTCCTCGGCGCGGCGGCGGCCATGCTCGATCACACGCTGGAAGCAATAAGCACCCTGCTTCTCCCAATCGATCGTGGGAAAGGTTTCCGCCAGTGAAGCCAGCACCGCATCCTCGACGCCATGGGCGCGCGCGGTGGTGAAGCTTTCGATGACCATGGCCTCCAGCCCCTTGATCATGATGCTGCGACACATCTTCACCGCCGATGAAACACCGAGCTTGTCGCTCGCAACCCTGGCCGCAAAACCCATCGCGTTCAAAAGCGGCTCCAGCTCCCTGGCCCCGGGACCGCCGAGCAGCAGCGGCACCTTGATGCGATAAGGCGGCACCGACGTCATAACCGCGCCCTCGACATAACGTCCGGCGGCGCCATCAATCAGCGCGGCAGCGCGCTGCTTGGCGGCGGGAGACGCCGAATTGAAATCCAGGAACCAGGTGCCCTGATTGATCGCGGCCGCGCAGGCCTTTGCCACCGGCACGGCCTGGCTCGCGGTGACCGCGGAGATGATGAAATCGGACTTGGCGGTCAGCTCGGCGTGCGAGGCTGCGCGCCCCACACCGAATTTTTCAGCATGCTCGTGCAGCGAACCACCCTGCTCGCCCGCGAGCTTGATGTCAAAGGCTGTGACCTTGATGTCCTGCTGGCGCAAATCCTCGGCCAGAATCCTGCCGACCTCGCCATAACCGACCAGCCCGACCTGCCATCGCTTGGGATCGCCCGCCATCAGTTCAGTCCTCGCGTTGTTGCGTCGAACAGGTCCTCAACCGCATAGCGGCGCGGGATCAGCGCCTGCTGGAACGCGTAGTCGACGATCAACTCCAGCGACCTTCTGTTCGCTTCGATTCCGAACGGAACCAGGTCCGGCGTTGCCGCAGGCCCCGCCTGCGCCTTATTTTGCTTGAGGAGATCATAAATGCCCGAAACTACGTCAGGACGCGATTTCGCTAGCTGCTCGGTCACGACCACGAGATGGTTGACCGGCACGACGCCGCGGCGCGCGTACCATATGGCGGCTTCCGCGGCCGGATCGGGGAACAGCGGCCTCAGCTTGGGATCGTTCGAGGCCTCACCAAGGACGACGTCGAGCTCGCCGTCGAGCAGCATCTGAAGTATCTTCTTGTGCTTCGGCGCGCGCTCGGTGGTGTCGACATATTCGGCGACATGCGGGTCTTCGAACGTGACCCAGCGGATCTTGTCGAGGTTGACGCCGTAGTCGTTGGCGAGGATGCCCCTGATCCAGGCGCCGGTCGTAGTCGTGAACGAACGGATGCCGACGCGCTTGCCTTCGAGATCGGACGGCCCGAGGGTTCCCTGCGCAGGACTATAGAGCGCGTAGGAATGCTGGAAGCGGCCGAGCATTGTGGCAGGCAGCAGCACCAAGGGCTTGCCTTGCGCCTTTGCCATCAGATAGGTGACGATCGCCATCTCGCAGACGTCGAACGCTTGCTCGCGCACCATCGGTTTGAACGCAGTGTTGGTCGGCGTGTATTCGATGAAGTCGAGGTCGAAGCGGTTGGAGCGGAGCTCGCCGCTCTTCACCGCCTGGACATGGGGGTGACTGCCGAGCACGGCCTTCAGCTTGAGACGATCCATCGGCCCACTCCGCTGATTGTTTTAGACGTCCTCGGGATTGTCGACATAGACGAGCCCGGCCTTCGCCAAGGCCTCGCGCATGCTGTACATGTCGAGGCCCAGCTCGCCCGAAGCCAGCCGCTTGCGTTTGCCGCCTTCGTCCGCGTTGCGCTTCCTCGCCTTCTCGGCGACCTCGGCCGCGTAGCGCTTCGGCACCGCCACGACGCCGTCGTCATCGGCCACGATGATGTCGCCGGGATCGACGTTGACGCCGGCGCAGACCACGGGGACATTGACCGAGCCGAGCGTCGCCTTCACCGTGCCCTTGGCCGAGACCGCGCGCGACCACACCGGAAAGTTCATCTCGTGCAGTGCCCTGATGTCGCGGCAGCCGGCATCGATGATCAATCCCTGCACGCCGCGCGCCTGCAGCGAGGTTGCGAGCAGCTCGCCGAACATGCCGTCGGTGTTGTCGGTGGTGCAGCCCACGACGAGGATGTCGCCCTTCGTGCACTGCTCGACCGCGACATGAATCATCCAGTTGTCGCCGGGCTGCGCCAGCACGGTGACGGCGGGGCCGGCGATCGCCGCGCCGGCCCAGACCGGCCGCAGATACGGCTTCATCAGTCCGAGCCGATCATAGGCCTCGTGCACGGTCGAGACGCCGTACTCCGCCATCCCAGCGGGATCGGCACGCTTGATGTTGCGAACGACGACCGGCTTCATGCCAGCTCCTCCGCAACCGTCGGAAACAGCCGCTGATAGGCCTCGCCATAGGTCATGGACACGCCGGTGTTGCGGCTGCCCTGGATGCCGCGGTTGAGCGCGACGCGCTCGTAATATCCCCACAGGTGCTTCTGCGCGGCGAGGATCTGGAACGCCTCGTACTTCTCCTTCCAGACCTCGTCGATCTTGAGGAGCAGGTCCGGCTTGTAGTTGCATTGCTCCGGCTGGTGCGGCTCGAACAAAAACACCGGCGGGGCCGAATATTTGTACTGCGCGCCGGGCTTGTGGCCCATCGCCTGCGCGACCACGCGGGTTTCCTGCGCGAAATGCGCCGCGTTCGGATGGTCGAAATTATAGGGATCCTCCAGCGCGTGCGTCAGCACGAAGCGCGGATTGAGCTCGCGGTAGATGTCGACCATGCGGTCGAAATGGGCCTCGGCGAGCTTCAGCGGATAGTCGCCGCAATCGAAGAACTCGATCTCGGCGCCGAGCAGCTTGGCCGCCCGCTCCGCCTCGTCCTTGCGGCCGGCCTTGACCGATTCCAGCGTCGCACCCTTCTCCTTCCAGGCGAACTGGCTCTCGCCGCGCTCGCCGAAAGACAAGCAGACGATCTTCATGCGGTAGCCCTTCTTCGCATGCAGCGCGATGGCGCCGCCGGCGCGCCAGACGAAATCGCCCGGATGGGCCGTGATCACGAGACCTGTTTTCATGGGACAAACTCCCCTCTATCGTTCGTCAACGTCATCGGTTCATCGAGTCGCGACAGCGGATTCCTCGCCGTCGAGCACGCGCCTCAGGCGGTCGGCATCGAGTGCGCCTTCCCATTTGGCAATCGCGATCGTCGCGACCGCGTTCCCGATCAGATTGGTTGGCGTCAGCCCCTGCGACATCAGGCGGTGGATGCCGAGCACGAGCGCCACGCTCGTCACCGGAATGCTGCCGGTGGCGGACAACGTTGCCGCCAGCACGACGAAGGCGGCGCCCGCGATTCCCGCCGCGCCCTTGGAGGTCACGAGCAGGATCAGAAGCAGCTCGATCTGCTCGGCGAGCCCAAACGGCGTGTTGGTCGCCTGTGCCAGGAACACCGAGGCGGCGGCAAGGTAGAGGCAGGTGCCGTCGAGATTGAAGGAATAGCCGGTCGGGATCACCAGCCCAACGACGCTGCGCTCGCAGCCGGCCTGCTCCAGCTTGGTTAGCATCCGCGGCAGCACCGTCTCGGACGATGTCGTGGCGATGCAGATCAAGAGCTCTTCCCAGATGTAGCGGATCAGCTTGAGCAGCGAGAAGCCACACAGACGCGCGACCGGGCCGAGCGCCACGATGATGAAGATCACGCAGGTGAGATAAAAGCCGCCGAGGAGCTTGCCCAGCGAGGCCAGCGAGCCGACGCCGAACTTGCCGACCGTGAAGGCGATGGCGCCGAAGGCGCCGATCGGCGCAGCCCACATCACGAATCCGACGATGGTGAATACCATCTTGGCGGCGATGTCGATGAGATGGACCAGCGGCGCGGCGCGCTCGCCGAGCTGCACCAGCGCAAATCCGCACAGTATGGCGATGAAGAGCACCTGGAGGATGTTGCCCTCGGCAAAGGCGCCGATGAACGTCGCGGGCACGATGTTCATCAGGAACGGCACAAAGCCGATCACGCCCGTCTGCTTGACATAGGGCTCGATCGCGCTGGCATTGAGACTGGCGGGATCGATGTTCATGCCGACGCCGGGCTTGAGCAAGTTCACCGCAATGAGACCGATGATCAGCGCGATCGTGGTCATGATCTCGAAATAGACGATCGCCTTGACGGCGACGCGCCCGACACGGGCCATATCGGCCATATGCGCGATGCCATGGACGACCGTGCAGAAGATGATCGGCGCGATCAGCATCCGGATCGCCTTGATGAAGGCGTCGCCAAGCGGCTGCATCCTGGCGCCCCCCTCGGGATTGACGATCCCAAGCGCGATTCCGGCCGCCATGGCGATCAGCACCTGGATCCAGAGCTCCTTCCACCAGGCGCGGCCGCGCGGCTTGTCGATCGCGAGCGCCGTCATTGGCCGAACTCGAACAGCCGCGCTGGATTATCGACGAGGATCTTCTGCTGATACTCCGGCTCCGGCGCGAACAGCGGGATTAGGTCGACGAGATCGCCGTCGTTCGGCATCGCCTTGACATTGGGATGCGGCCAATCGGTGCCCCAGATGACGCGGTCGGGCGCCGTCTCGACAATTTTTCGCGCGAACGGCACGGCGTCGGTGAACGGCGGACCGGCCGATGACACCCGCTCCGAGCCGCAGATCTTGACCCAGCATTTCTCGTCGCGCTGCATCAGCTCGACCAGGATCTTGAACGGCAGCTGGTCGAGCCCTTCGGACGCCTTCACCCGTCCCATATGGTCGATGGTGTAGCTCAGCGGCAGCCTTATCAGCGTGTCGGCATGTTCAGGCAGGTCGATCGCATCGAAATGCAGATCAATATGCCAGCCGAGCGGTGCGACCAGCGCGACGATGCGGTCGAACACCTGCTTGTCCGGGACCCCGCCGAGATGGCGGACGAAATTGAAGCGGCAGCCGCGGAAGCCGCCCTCATGCAGCACGCGAAGCTCGCGCTCGGTGATGGTGTCGTCGATATTGGCAACCGCGCGATAGGCCCCGTTGCTCTGCGCGATGGCGTCAAGCACCACCGTGTTGTCGGTGCCATGCACACTCGCATTGACGATGACGGCACGTCCAACGCCGAGCTTGGCATGCAGCGCGCGGAAATCCTCGAGCGGCGCATCCGGCGGCGTGTAGGAACGCTCCGGCGCGTAAGGGTATTTCGCGCCGGGCCCGAAGATGTGGCAATGCGCATCGCAAGACAGGTTCGGCAGTCTGAACTTCGGCGTGCGCGTGTCCGGATCGGGCGGCGGAATGGTCGGCGTGTACATCATTGCCATCAGATAAACCGCCGAACCAGATCGTGTCTTCAAGTCTTGCTGCTGACGACCGGCCGTCGCCGTGCTGGCGCCTGATCCAGCGCCGGCGCCTGGAACGCGGCCACGGTGGCTTGCACCAATTGCTCGATGGCACTTGCGGCATCGCTGCCGTCGGCCTCGCCGCGCGACAGGCGCGAGACGCGATCCGGCGTCACCAGCGAATAATAGAGTGCGCCAAGCAGGAAGTGGCTGCGCCAGACGATATCGGTGCGCGGAACGTGCGGCAGGCTTTCGTGAACAGCATCGATGAAGGCGTGGCTGGTGTCGTCAAAAGTCTGTGCGATGATCTTTCGCGCGACTTCATTGCCCTCCGCGGACATCACCGCGCGCAGCCGCGTGAACCGCGCCCCGCCCCCGGCAAGATCACTGCCCGAGGTGAAGGCCGGCACGACATAGGCCCGCACCACCGCTTCGAGCCGGTCCTGGAGATCGCGCACGCGCTTGGCGGCCGCGAGCAGCTCGGAACGGCGCAAATTCATTGGCCCGCAATGGCGCCGGTAGATCTCCAGCAGCAGGCCGTCCTTGGTCTTGAAATGATAGGTGACGCTGCCGGGATTGGCGCCGGCGGCCTGTGCGATATCGCGCACCGACACGGCGTTGAAGCCGTTGGTGGCGAACAGCTCCTCGGCCGCGGCGAGGATCGCCTCGCGCATGTTCGGCTTGCGGGCCGTTTCCTTGCTGGCGGGGTTGCGGATCATGTGATTTGTACTATCGTACAAAAGATCAGGTCTCGTCAACAAAAACCATGGATGACACCCGGAAAGGCCGAGAGACCGCCGCTGGGTGCAAAGGAGTGCTGGGAAATGCTGGGTTTCAACAAGACCATCAGCGGTCTGATGGTGGGCGCCGGTCTGCTGCTCGCGGGGACCGCCGCACAGGCCGACAAATATCCGAGCAAGCCGGTCCACATCCTGGTGCCTTATGCGGCCGGCGGCGCCGTCGACGTGCTCGCGCGCACCTTGGCTCAGGCGCTGGCCGGGACTTGGGGCCAGCAGCCGGTGATCGACAATCGTCCCGGCGCCGGCGGAATCGTCGCGTCCCAAGCGCTGACGCAGGCCGCGCCCGACGGCTACACGCTGATCCTCGTCGCGAGCGGCCATCCACTCAACCAGTTCATCTATCCGAGGGTGCCCTATGACACGTTCAAGGATTTCACCGCGATCAGCGAAGTCGCCTCCTCCCCGCTCGCGATCGTCGTGGCCAAGGACAGCCCCTATAAGACGCTCAGTGATCTCCTCATCGCGGCGAAAAAGGAGCCGGATAAGCTCTCCTACGGCATGTCCGGCAACGGCACCTCGGCGCACCTCGCGGGTGAGCTGTTGAAATACATGTCCGGCACCAAGATCGTCGCGATCCCCTACAAGGGCGGCGCCCCCGCGCTGACCGCCGTGATCGCCGGCGACATTCCGCTCAGCATCAATCCACTTGCGGAAGCCATCAGCCAGATCGAAGGCGGCGCGGTGCGCGCGCTCGCGGTGACCTCGGCCGAACGCTCCAAGGCGCTGCCCAATGTTCCGACTGTCGCCGAGTCGGGCGTGCCGGGTTACGACGTCTCCGTCTGGTGGGGCGTTCTTGGTCCCGCAAAAATGCCGCCGGAGATCGTCACGAAGCTCGAAAGCGATCTGAAGGCGGCGCTGCAGGACCCAAACGTACTGTCGACGCTCGGCAAGATCGGCGCGGCCCCGGTCGGCTCATCGTCGAGGGATTTCGGCGCCTACATGCATGCCGAGGCGACCAAATGGGAGCCGGTGCTGAAGGCCGCCGACATCCGCGCGCAGTGAGGTGCTTCGCATGAGGACCAGCGCGCTGGACACGATCCAGCGCCAGGCAGGCTTGCGCGGCGCCACGAAGGCCGACGGCGCAAGTAGGTCAATTGCGTGCGCTCGCCCGCATCTTCTCCGGCGGCGCGGGACGCCGCACGAAATCGGCGTCATCGTCGCCTCCTCCCGACGGGATCAGGATCGCGCGCTCGCGCGGCAGCGCTTCCGGCATCTCGTCCCGGATGAAGGCGATGAGCTTCTCCCTCATCTCGCAGCGCAGGTCCCAGGACTGCGGCGCGTTCCTGGCGCTGACGAGGGCGCGGAGCTCGATGGTGCGAGCATCCGCGTCAACGACCTGGAGATTGACCACCTCGCCGTCCCAGAGCTTGGACTCCTTCACTGCTTCTTCCAGCCAGCGCCGGATCCGCGGCACGTCGGCACGATAATCGACATGAAACGCAATCACGCCGATCAGGGACGCAGTGTCGCGGGTCCAGTTCTGGAATGGCTTTTCGATGAAATAAGACAGCGGCACCACCATGCGGCGCCAGTCCCACAGCCGGATCACCACATAGGTCGCGGCGATGTCCTCGACCCAGCCCCACTCGTTCTCGATGATGACGGCATCCTCGATGCGGATCGGCTGGGTGATTGCGATCTGCATGCCCGCGATCAGATTGCTCAGCAGCGGCCGGGCGGCAAGACCAACGATGATACCGGCGGCACCGGCGGAGGCGAACAGGCTGACGCCGTATTGCCTGACCGAGTCGAATGTCATCAGCGCGGTCGACACCGTGATGATGACGATGATGATATCGGTGACGCGCTTGAAGACGCGGACCTGGGTGACGTGCTTGCGCGCGACAAAATTCTCGGTGACGTCGCGAAAGTTCTGGAGATACCGTGCCGCGCTCATATCCACGATCCGGATCGAGATCCAGCCGATCAGCGCAATGAAGGCGACGACGAACAGGCGCGTCAGCGGCGTGCGGAAGGCGTCGTCCAGCGGCGCGAGCGGCAGCACCAACGCTACGGCGGCAAGACTGAGGGCCAGCTGAGTTGGGCCCGCGGTGCGGGCGATGAACACGCTCACGAGCGGGAGGCGGGTTCCGAAGGCGCGGTTGAACAGCCAAACCGAGAGGCGATAGATCGACAGGGCGATCAGGATCGCGCCCAAGACTAGAGTGAGGCCGACGAACCACGACGGGATCCACCCGAACATCCTGTCGATGTCGGCCAAAAGGGTCTGCCAATCCATTAATGTCCCCGCATTGCATCCGCGCTTGCGTTCAACGCGTTGCAGCGTCGTTCGCTCCCCCGCTCGGTGCAATGCAGCATCCCTCTGGTGCAATCATCGCCGAACTGCGCTATTTGTGGTCAATCATGACTCGACGGACCGGCAGCGCCGATCTTCCCCTTCACACCGGCCGGGTTCCACCCTGGCTGGCGACCCGCATGTCGTCGCTCGGCGCGATCGTCACACAGGCGATCGTGCATCACTACGGACGCGATGCATTCCTCCAGCGGCTCTCGCACCCGTTCTGGTTCCAGTCGTTCGGCGCCGTCATGGGGATGGATTGGCACTCCTCCGGCATCACGACGTCGGTGATTGGCGCGCTGAAGCGCGGGCTGGGACCGCTCCAGGGCGAGCTCGGAATCTACGTCTGCGGCGGGCGTGGCCAGCACTCGCGCAAGACCCCGGACGAGCTGATGCAGCTCGGCGACCGAATCGGCTTCGACGGCGCAAAGCTCACGCGTGCGAGTCGCCTCGTGGCGAAGGTTGACAGCGCCGCGGTCCAGGACGGCTTTGACCTTTACCTGCACGGCTTCTTCGTCACCGCCGACGCCAAATGGACCGTGGTGCAGCAAGGCATGAACGGCGACAAGCGGCAGGCCCGCCGCTATCACTGGCATTCCGAGGCGCTGAAGAGTTTTGTCGACGCACCGCACAGCGCGATCGACGGGCCGCGGCAAGGCGAGATCGTCAACCTCACCGACCATCGCGCCGAGATCTCGCGCACCGCGCAGCTCGAGCTTCTGAGCGATCTCGGCCCGGATCGTATCCTTTCCGAATTCGAGCGGCTCACCGGAACTGCGCCCGCGCCCGCACAGGCGACGCTGCCGCACCTGATCATGCCCGGGCATCACGACGTGCGGCCGAAGGACGTGTTTGCGCGCCGCCTGCACGGCACACTCGCTGCTGCGGCCGAGCGCGGCCCGGTCGACTTTCCGGAGCTGCTGCTGACTCCCGGCGTTGGCGCTCGCACCGTTCGTTCGCTGGCGATGGTCGCCGAAGTCGTGCACGGCGCGCCCTACCGCTTCAACGATCCCGCGCGCTTCTCGCTTGCTCACGGCGGCAAGGACCGGCATCCCTACCCTGTTCCAATCAAGGTCTATGACGAAACCATTCGCGTGCTGAAGGGGGCGATTCAGAACGCAAAGCTCGGGCGCGAGGAAGAGATGCAAGCCATCAAGCGCCTCGACGACCAGGCGCGGCGACTGGAGCGCACCGCGCATGGGCCATCCGTCGAATCCTATATCGCCGGAGAGCGTGCGGCCTCGCCCGATCTCGATGGCCGTTCCGTGTTCGGCTGGGAGCGTGATCTCGGGCCGACAAAAAAGCAGACCGGCTGAAAGCCGGTCCGCGAGTTCAGCGGGAAGGAACGCCGCTCTCAGGTCTCGTCGGTGCCCGGCTCCTCGTCGAGCCGGTTGGCCGAGTGGTCCTGATATTGTTCGGTCTGGATCGCCTTGCCGTCCATGCCGCGAATGTCCGAGTGCTGCGCCTTGTCGCGGTTTGACAGCACCATGTTGTCGCCGATCTTCTCCTTGGGCACGTCCGTCATTGCGCCGCTGCCGTCGCCCTTGCCGTGCATGCCCGATCTGAAATGCGTCTTGCTGCCACGACCACCTGGCATCTTTTTCTCCTCTTGCTTTGATCGCGCGTGCAGCTCAATGCTTCTGCTGTGCCGGCGTCGGTTTCGGCGGCTTGTGTCCGCTTTGGCCGGAATCATTGTGCTTGTTGTGATCGCTTTCCTGGTTGAGGCCGCCTCGGCTCACCGGGAATTCACTCTGTCGCGCCTCAGGTCGCGCCCAGTGAACGGCCGTATTCTCCGGATTGTGGCCGAGGGCGCGCTCAAGCTCTCGCGCGTCTGGAACATCCGGCTTGCGCTCGAGGATGCGAACCTGTTGCTCGTGGGTCTTCTTGCCTTGCATGCTCGTCCTCCGGAGCTATCGGCCTCTTCGGTGCGTGCCACTGCGTGCGATGTCCTTGTCGATGCCGCCAGCGGCGTTCACGTCGTTCTCGACGTCGCCTTCGATCGTGTTCTCGCCCAAGGCGTCCTCGAGGTCCTCAGGCGAGATACCGGCCATCGTTGCGCCCTTCGATCCGCCGATCATGGGGTTATTTTGCATATCCTTTTCCGTCGGTGCGTAGAGTTTGGGTTGCTTGTTGGTCATGCCTCACCTGCCTCCGCCTTTTCCGGCCTCGTCATGCCTGTGGTGTGAATCGTGCTCGCCACCTCCGCCGGAGACGCGGCTGTGGTTGCGCTGCGGGTCGTCCGCCGCGGGCTTCTTCACTTCGAGCGGTGCCTTCGCATTCTCATGCGATGCGCCTGGTCCGCCCTGACGGATGCTGTTCGGTGTCTTGGTGGATGTCGACATGAGGGTCCGCTCCTCAGCGATCTTGCTGATAGCCTTGGTTGGTGGTGTTCTGCTTCATGTTGCCCTGCTGCCCTTGCTGGTCCGGATTTTGCGCACGCTGCTGGCCGCGCGGGGCAGTCGAGGACACTTGCTTGCTGTCGCCGGTTCCCTTCGGACTTTGATTCTCGGCGGGAACAGGTGGCTTCTTGCCGGTCATGATGCTGTCTCCTGTTGTTGATCTGCGACATCGACCGGAGGAACTCGTCGCGGCTTTCGATGTCGCAAAAACAACTAGAGCAACGGCATGCCGTTCCTACCGACGAGTGCAGAGAAATTTTCCGCAAGGTGTAAGTCTCAGCAGGCCACTGGCTGGGAACGAACCAACATCGATCCAGCTGATGCTGTCGCCTGTGCTGCGTGGCCGTCGGGCACGACAGGGAGGTTCGCGATCGCTCGCATGCCCGGTCGCTTGCGCCAGTGGATCTGAGACACGTCCACAGCAAAGCCAAGCCGCGGCCATCGCACAAACAACGCTTCCAGGGCACACGCTGCCTCGATGCGCGCGAGTTGATGGCCGAGGCAGAAATGGATGCCCGTTCCGAAGGACATGTGACGGTTCGGCTTGCGCGCGGGATCGAGGCTCTCGGGGCGCTCATGCATCGCCGGGTCCATGTTCGCGGCGGCGAGCATCACCATGACGCGATCGCCCTTCTTGAGACGCACGCCCGCGAGCTCGATATCCCGCCTCACATAGCGGGGCTTGGAGAACTGCACCGGCGACACGAAGCGCAGGAATTCCTCCACCGCAAGCCCGACGCGGCTCCAGTCCTGTGCCAGCCAGTCGCGGACGCCGGGATTTCTGAGGAGCTCGTAGACAGAAGCGCTGATGAGATGCGTGGTGGTCTCGGAGCCCGCCGCGAGCAGTAGGAACACCATCGACACCATTTCGTCCGGCGTGATCTGGCCGCCCTCGCGCTCGACCTGAACCAGCTCCGCGATCAGGCCTTCGCCGCCCCGCACGCGGGCAATCTGCAGCTGCCGTTCGAGGTAGGCTCGCATCTTGCGGAACGCGAACAGCATGCGGAAGAAGCTGGCGACGTTCGTAAGTGAGGACATCGTATTGGCCCAGGCGATGAAGCGGGGGCGATCGGCCAACGGCAATCCGAGCAGCTCGGAGATCACCGCGAGCGGCAGGATGCGCGCATAGCGCTGGACGAGATCGGCCGGGCTTCCTGCCAGGAACAGCTCGTCGGCGAGCCCGTCCGCGATGGCGCGGATGCGCGGCTCCATCGCGACGATCGCGCGGCGGCGGAAGGCCTCGTCAACAATGCTGCGCAGCCTTGTGTGGTCAGGCTCGTCCATTGTCAGCATGTTGTTGGCGATGGTTCTGACGTAGTTCGGCATCCACCAGCGTAAACCCGCGACGTCCCCATCCTCCTTGCGCAGCGTGAAATCGGTGCCGTCCTTCAGGACCTGCGCGGTGGCCTCATGGGTCGTGGTGATCCAAACATCGCCGACGAGAGGAAATCGCGCCGCGACCACAGGACCGGACATGCGCAACGTTGCGATCGCCTTGGGCAGATCGCGAAAGAAGGCCTCGCTGGTGAAATCGAGGCGCGGTGCCATGTGATCACCGAAGCGGTTGACGGGGTCTCACCAAGACGGTGCACGACGCCGCCCGCGCAAGGGAACCCGGAACCTCCGCTTCGGCTTCGGTGCAGGCGTGAGAGTCGAGTCTACCCCCGCCCCGGCGAACGCGGGCCGATCTTGCGCTGCTGCTGGTTGGTGTAGGCGTCCCAATTGCTCCAGCTGCCGTTGCTGAGGCTTCGCAGGTCGGTGGTGAGCGGACGGCGCGTGCGCTTGTCGTGATCGGCGATCACGCGCTCGGATTGCACGATCTTGCGCTTGAGTTCCCCGAGCGCCTTCTGGGTCTGGCCGTTCCGCTTCGAAGACGCGATCTCGCCCATCGTGAAGCGCGCGGTTTCGAGCGCCTTCAACTCGGCGCGGTTCTTCTTCAACTGAACCCGGTGCCAGGCGATATTGCTGTCGCTGTCCGCAACCATGTGGGAACTCCGCTGATTCGTTCCCACAGTGTATCGCGTGCCGAATCGACGCCGCAACGGGCGCGCGGCGGCGAAAATACGGTCTTCTTGCGCGGGGGTTCCGGGCTCAGCGCTCGGCGAAGGCCTTTTCGACCACGAATTGGGCCGGCTCGCCTTGATTGCCCTCGACAAGACCCCGCTCGCCGAGGAGCACGCGGGTATCCGCCACCAGCGCCGGGCTGCCGCAGATCATGACGCGATCGTGGGCCGCTTCCAGTGCCGGCAGGCCGATGTCGGAAAACAGCTTGCCCGACGTGATGAGATCGGTGATGCGCCCGCGATTGCGGAAGGGATCGCGCGTCACGGTCGGATAGTAGATCAGCTGGTTGCGGATGTACTCGCCGATCAGCTCGTCCTTGGGCAGCATCTCGGTGATCATCTCGCCATAGGCGAGCTCCTTCACGTGTCGGCAACCGTGCAGCAGCACGACCTTCTCGAACCGCTCGTAGGTTTCGGGGTCCTTGATCACGCTCAGGAACGGCGCAAGACCCGTACCGGTGCCGATGAGGTAGAGGTTGCGGCCGTCCTCCAGATTGTCGATCACCAGCGTGCCGGTGGCCTTGCGGCTGACGATGATCTCGTCGCCTTCCTTTAGATGCTGGAGCCGTGAGGTGAGCGGGCCGTCCGCGACCTTGATCGAGAAGAACTCCAGCGTGTCCTCGTAATTGGCGCTGGCGACGCTGTAGGCCCGCAGCAGCGGCTTCTCGCCGACCTTGAGCCCGATCATGGTGAATTCGCCGTTGCGGAAGCGGAAGGTCGGGCTGCGGGTGGTCTTGAAGGAGAACAGCGTGTCGGTCCAGTGGTGGACGCTCAAAACGGCTTCCTGATTGAAATTGCTCATCTCACCCTTCCGTGGCGCGTCGTGGCGGTTTTCAAGGCGGCAGCTATGCGTCGTTTGTATACGATCATTTGTATACTAATGAATAATCCGGCTTGATCCCGCGGTCAAGGCTGCCCAAGATCGGAAGCGTTGCAGTTAAGGACAAGGACCCATTCCATGGCGCATGACGCACCCCAGGCCACCGGACCCTCGAAGCTCGTGATCCGCAATATCGGCCTGATCCTGTCCGGCGCGCTGGAAAAGCCGATCCTGGACGGCGACACCATCGTCGCCGAGAACGGCAAGATCACCGCGATCGGCCGCTTCAAGGACCTCAACACCGAAGGCGCGACCACCATCGTCGAGGCCAACGGCACCACGGTGGCGCCCGGCCTGATCGACAGCCATGTCCATCCTGTTGCGGGCGACTGGACGCCGCGCCAGAACCAGATCGGCTGGATCGACAGCAATTTGCATGGCGGCGTCACCACGATGATTTCCGCCGGCGAGGTGCATATGCCCGGCCGCCCGCGCGACGTCGTGGGGTTGAAGGCGATGGCCATCTTCGCGCAGCGTGCATTCTGGAATCTGCGGCCTGGCGGCGTGAAGGTTCACGCCGGCGCGCCTGTGATCGAGTGCGAGATGGTGGAGGAGGACTTCAAGGAGTTGGCCGCAGCCGGCGTCAAGCTGCTCGGCGAAGTCGGCCTGGGCGGCGTCAAGGACGGCCCCACGGCGCGAAAAATGGTCGGCTGGGCCCGCAAATATGGCATCCAGAGCACGATCCACACCGGCGGTCCTTCGATCCCCGGCTCCGGATTGATCGACAAGGATGTGGTGCTTGAGGCAGACACCGACGTGGTTGGCCACATCAATGGCGGTCACACCGCGCTTCCCGACGACCAGATCCGCTGCATCTGCGAGGGCTGCAAGCGCGGCCTCGAGCTCGTTCACAATGGCAACGAGCGCTCGGCGCTGTTCACGTTGCGCATTGCGCGCGAGATGGGCGATCTGCACCGCGTCATCCTCGGCACCGATGCGCCGGCCGGCTCCGGCGTGCAGCCGCTCGGCATTCTCCGCATGGTGTCGATGCTGTCCTCGCTTGGCGACCTCCCGGCCGAGGTCGCGTTTTGCCTGGCCACCGGCAACACGGCGCGGATGCGCGAATTGGATTGCGGCCTGATCGAAGTGGGCCGCTCGGCCGATTTCGTCATCATGGACAAGGCGCAGCACTCGGCCGGCAAGAACATTTTGGACAGCGTCCAACTCGGCGACCTCCCCGGCATCGGCATGACCATCATTGACGGTATCGTGCGCACCCAGCGCAGCCGCAACACCCCGCCGGCCGGCAGGGTGCCCGAGGTGGTGGCGAAGTGACGCAGCCGGAGCGGCTCGCTCCCTTGACAGCATTGAACAAGTCGTCGGCCTGCTGCGTCTAACGCAGGCAGTTCATTGCTGGAACGCCGAGGGAGACATGAAGAATTCGTCGCGGATTGCCGCCGGTGTTGCCGGTGCGGTCGGAGGTTATGTCGCGACCTTTGTGCTGTTTTCAGTGCTCGATCTGGGCAACCGGGCGGACCCGATCACGTCTGGCCTGTTGGCACTGTTCGTCTACTCACCCATCGGAGCGATCGCTGGCGTGGTGCTTGCCAGCTGGCTGGTGACGCGTTCCGGCACGGATGCAGGCAATAGCGGTCTCGCGCGCAACAGCCTGAAATCGCTTGGTGTCGTGGTCCTGCTTTGCGTGGCCGCCGCCGCCACCTACCTGGGCGTCGCGTACATGACGGCCACGCCCTGGCTCAACCGAAACGGCGCCACTCCTCTGCTCGTCTTCGAGGTTCGCCTTCCGGCCGGCGCAACCGTGCCGAAATCACCGCAAGATATCACCATCGAATTGCAGACGGACCTCAACACCATGCCGGGCGATTGAACGCAGCTGGCTTCCATAGTGACGGCGATCAGCCCGTCATCGCAGGCGAAGTCGAACTGGCGTTCCGAACCTCGCACCGGCAACTCGCCGTCAACATCCAGGGACAGCCCAGCCGAATCTACCCGATCGGATTGACGGCCTCGGCTCCGCATACGCCGGAGTTCGGAACGTGGCGGCGGCTGGCCGATGGCAGCGAAATCCGCTATCGCGCAAAATGGCCGGGGAAGACGTAGCAGGATCACCGCGGTTTCGCTATCTCACAACGCACATAGGTCTGGCGCTTGCCCGGCCCGACCGGGCTGTTGTCCATCACCAGCTTGCCGTCCGCGGCAATGGAAACCCGGGGACTGGAGCGATACTTCTCACCCTCGCCTTCGCAGGCGAGCTTCATTTTCCAGGCGAGCTTCCCGTCGGCAGTGATCTCGCTGGCGCGGCACCGGGTCTCGTACCAATAGAGACGGTTGCCGCCCTCGATGCTCATGCGGTTGGCGCTGTCCTCGTCGCGGCAATCCTTTTTGGTTGACGCCCAGAACCCCTCATAGGCTTGCGCCGCCAGGGCGGGAGCAGACTGGCCCGCCAGCATCACGCTCATGCTCAGAGCCATAGCAAACCGGGTCGCCGCTCTCATGTCAAAAACCTCGACAAGACCTTCACCGAGGTTAGTCGCGCCTCACCGCAGCTTGTTCAACAGCGCCATCAGCATCTCGCGCTCCTTTGCCTCGAGCGGCGCCAGCGTCTCTCGTGTGATCGCAAGCGCATTCGGCGCGACCTTTTCCGCCAATTGCTGGCCCGCGCGCGTCAGGCTGACCAGAAGCCGCCGTCCATCCTCCGGATCCTGGCTGGTCTCGGTGAGGCCGCGCGCCGTCAACCGATCGATCACGCCCTTGATGGTCGCCACGTCCATCGCCGTCAGGCGCCCGAGCTGGTTCTGCGAGCATGGCCCGGCCTCGGCGAGCTTCGACAGCGCCGCCCATTGCGTCGGCGTAATGTTGGTGCCGATCTCGCGAGAGAAGATCGCGCTGTGGCGCTGCCAGACCTGGCGAAGGATGAAGCCGACCTGCTCGTCGAGCACATAAGGCGGCTTTGCCGGTTTGACGCTTTTCTTCGCCGCGACGCTTCTCGCCATCCGCTCGATGCCCTTGCCCTTTGCCTTCACAACGACAGATGCGCGTCGCGGATATCCGGACGCGCGTCGAGCTCGGCCATGGTGCCGCCGAAGCAGATGCGGCCGCGCTCGATAATATAGGCGCGATCGGAGATCAGCCGCGCAAAATGCAGATTCTGCTCGGAGACGACGATGCTGACGCCCTCCTTCTTCATGGTCAGGATGGCCTCGACCATCTGCTCCACGATTTTCGGCGACAGGCCTTCCGAGGGCTCGTCCAGCAGCACCAGCGATGGATTGCCCATCAGCGTGCGTGCGATGGTGAGCATCTGCTGCTCGCCGCCGCTCATGCGGCCGCCCGGGCGATTTTTCATCTCGCCGAGGTTAGGGAACAGCGAAAACAGCTTGTCGCGGGTCCAGTGCGGCGCGTTCGGGCGCTTCGGCTGGCGGCCGACTTCGAGATTCTCTTCCACCGTCAGATCAGTGAAGATACGCCGCTCCTCCGGCACGTAACCAAGCCCATCCCGCACGATCTCATGCGTGGGACGTGCCGATACATCCTTGCCTTCGAACATGATCCGCCCCGACCGCTGCGTGACGAGCCCGACGATCGAGCGGAACGTCGTCGACTTGCCGGCGCCATTGCGGCCGAGCAACGCCACGACTTCCCCCTGGCCGACCTCGAACCCGATGTCGAACAGGATATGCGCCGGGCCGTAATGACTGTTGAGATCCTGTACTGTGAGCTTCATGCCGATGCTCCCTCGCGATGCCCGGCCTCGTAAAGGAGGCCCTCGCCGAGGTAGACCGCCTGCACTTGCGGATTGCCGCGGACCTGGGCGGGCGAGCCCTCGGCGATCAGCGTGCCGCGGTTGAGCACGATGATGCGATCGGCGTGCTCGAACACCACGTCCATGTCGTGCTCGGTGAAGAGGACGCCAATCGATTTTTCCCGGGCGATCTGCGCGGTCAGCCGCATCAAATCGACGCGCTCGCGCGGCGCCATGCCGGCGGTCGGCTCGTCCATCAGCAGCAGCTTTGGCTGGTTGGCGAGCGCGACGGCGAGCTCGAGCCGCTTGAGATCGCCATAGGCAAGCTCGCCGCAGGGGCGATCGGCGTAACCGCCCATGCCGACCAGCTCGAGCAGTCGCCCGGCTTCGCCGCGGTCGAAGTTCGGCGCCGAGCCCCAAAGATTGTACAATTGCTTGCCATGCGAGATCAGCGCGACTTGCACGTTCTCGCGCACCGTCATGGTCGCGAAGGTCGCGGTGATCTGGAAGGTGCGACCCACGCCCATCCGCCAGATCTCGCGCGGCTTCCTGCCGGTTGTGTCCTCGCCGAGCAGGCGGACGTGGCCGGTATCAGGCTTGTTCTGGCCATTGAGCATGTCGAAACAGGTGCTCTTGCCCGCGCCGTTCGGTCCGATCAGCGCCAGGATTTCACCGGCGCGCAGCGAGAACGAGACGCCGCGCACGGCATGGACGCCGCCATAGGATTTGGTCAGTCCTTCGACCGCGAGAAGTGGGGGCGCGACGCTCATTCGGCGGACTCGATCGGCTTGGCAAGCAAGGGTGACCCCGGCGGCGACGTCTTCCTGCGGCGCTGCGCTAGCATCTCCAGCATGCCGACGATGCCCTTGGGGAAGACGACGACGATCAGAACGATGAAACCGCCGAGCACGAGTTTTGACAGGTCGGTCTGACTGACCAGCCAGATGTTCAAGGCCTTGTAGACGATGGCGCCGATCACCGCGCCCGACACCGTCTCGACGCCGCCGAGCAGCACCATGACAAGGGCGTCGACCGAGAGCGAGATGCCGAGATTGTCCGGAAAGACGCTGCCCTTGAGGTAGGCGAACAGCGCGCCGCCAATGCCCGCGGTCGTGCCCGCGATCACGAAGGCGGTCCACTGGATACGCTTGGTGTTGATGCCGACCGCTTCGCTGCGCAGCAGCGAGTCGCGCGTCGCCCTCAGCGCATAGCCGAACGGCGAGAACACCATGGCCCGCAAAGCGATCGTCACGAGCGCCGCAACACCGAGCGACAGCCAATAGAAATGCGATGGGCTCGCCGCCCAGCTCGAGGGCCAGACGCCCAGGATGCCGTTGTCGCCGCCGGTGACGCTCACCCACTGGAACGCGATCGACCAGACGATCTGCGCGAAGGCGAGCGTCAGCATCGCAAAATAGACGCCGGAGAGCTGCACCGCGAAGAAGCCGAACACGGCAGAACCCATGCAGCCGAGCAGCGGACCGAGCAACAGGCAGACGATCATCGGCAGTCCGGCCATCTTGGCGAGGAAAGCGACGCCGTAAGCGCCGAGGCCGAAATAGGCGGCGTGACCAAAGGACGCGAGCCCGCCGACCGACATCAGGAAGTGCAGGCTGACGGCGAAGATCACTGAGATCGCGATCTCCGAGCCGACGGTCAGTGCATAATTGCCGGCGAACAGCGGTAGTGTCGCCGCGACGACGAGCGCTGCAAACGCAGCCAACCGCTCATTCGACGTCAGCGGTCGCCAGGGATTGACGGTGAGACCGGGCGTCTTGCGGGCCGGCGCCTCGGGCCTGCCGAACAAGCCCCAGGGCCGCACGATCAGCACCACCGCCATCACCAGGAAGACCAGGATGATAGAGATTTTTGGAAAGATCAGGATGCCGAAGGCGTTGAGCTCGGAGACCAGCACAGCCGCGACGAAAGCGCCGATGATGCTACCGAGGCCTCCGATCACCACGACGACGAAGACCTCGACGATGATGCGCAAATCCATCGCATGATGCACGGCATCGCGTGGGATCTGGAGCGCACCGCCGAGAGCGGCGAGGAAAACGCCGACCGCAAACACGCTCGTGAACAACCATTTCTGATTGACGCCCAGCGCCGCGACCATGTCGCGGTCCTGCGTCGCTGCGCGCACCAGAACGCCCCAGCGCGTGCGCTGGAACAAGAGCCAGAGAATGCCGAGCACGACCGGTCCGAGCACGATCAGAAACAGATCATAGCTCGGAATGTTCTGGCCGAAGAAGTCGATCGCCCCCTTGAAGCCGGGCGCACGGCGCCCCACGAGATCGTCTGGGCCCCAGATCAGGACGACGAGGTCCTCGACCATCAAGGTCAGGCCGAAGGTCGCAAGCAGCTGGAACAGCTCGGGCGCGTGATAGATGCGCCGGAGCAGCACCATCTCGACGATGACGCCGATCAGCGCCACCGCGAACGCCGCCACCACGATGCCGCCCCAGAAGCCGAATGCACCTGACAGGCGCTCCGTCAGCGTGAAGGCGACATAGGCGCCGATCATGTAAAAGGCGCCATGCGCAAAATTCACGATCCGCGTCACGCCAAAGATGATCGACAGGCCCGACGCCACCAGGAAAAGCGACGCTGCGCTGGCGAGACCGGTCAGAAACTGTACGACGTAAAAGGCCATCTGCGGTCCGGGTTAAGCGTAAGTCGCAATATTAGGCTTCATCCTTCGAGACGGCGCTACGCGCCTCCTCAGGATGAGGTCCGGGACCCTCATGGTGAGGAGCGCGGCTGCGCCGCGCGTCTCGAACCACGAGGCCCCGGTCTCACTTTGGATCAATCCTTCGGACGCAGCTTCTCGACTTCGGCATCGCTTGGTAGATAGTCCGCGCCCTTCTTGTAAGACGAGTCCACCATCATGCCCTTACCGTCCTTCAGCGCGGTCTTGCCGACATAGGCACCGAGCGTCGACTGGTGATCGATCTTGCGGAAGGTGATCTCGCCCAGCGGCGACGGCATCGAAAGTCCTTCCGCCGCAGTGATCAGCTTCTCCGGATCGCTCGAATTGGCCTTCGCCAGGATCGCCGCCGCCGACTTGATGGTCTGGTAGCCAACGATCGAGCCGAGGCGCGGATAGTCGTTGTACTTGGCCTGATAGGCCTTCAGGAACGCGTCGTGCTCGGGCGTCTTGATCGAGTACCAGGGATAGCCGGTGACGATCCAACCCTCGGGTGTCTCCTCCTTGAGTGGATCGAGATATTCCGGCTCACCGGTGAGGAAGGAGACGACCTCGCGTCCCTTGAACAGGCCGCGGGTGTTGCCTTCGCGCACGAGCTTGACGAGATCGGCGCCGAAGGTGACGTTGAGGATCGCTTCGGGATTGGCCGCGGCAACCGCCTGCACCACCGGACCGGCGTCGATCTTGCCCTGCGGCGGCCACTGCTCATCGACCCACTGGATGTCGGGCCGCTTCTCCGACATCAGCTTCTTGAACACCGCGACCGCGGACTGGCCGTATTCATAGTTCGGCGCGATCGTCGCCCAGCGCTTTGCCGGCAGCTTGCTGGCCGCTTCCACCAGCATCGCGGCCTGCATGTAGTTCGAAGGACGCAGTCGGAACGTGTACTTGTTGCCTTTCGACCAGGTGATGGCGTCCGTCAGAGGCTCGGCCGCCAGGAAGAACACCTTCTTCTGGTTGGCGAAGTCGCTGACCGCAAGACCGATGTTCGACAGGAACGTACCCGTCAGCATCGCCACGCCCTCGCTCGACACCAGCTCGTTGGCCGCGGTCTGCGCATCTGCCGGCTTGCCACCATCGTCCTTGGAGACGACGATGAGCTTCTTGCCGTTGATGCCGCCGGCCGCATTGATCTCTTCGACCGCGAGCTGCCAGCCCTTGCGATAGGGCTCAGTGAACGCCGGCAGCAGCGAGTAGCTGTTGATCTCGCCGATCTTGATGTCCTGCGCAAGGGCCGAATGAGCCATGCCGCTTGCCAACAGCGCGAACGCCGCCCCGACAAAATAGTTCTTTGCTCGCATCCCAACCTCCACTTTCTGAAAAGATTAACGCAGTCCGTCTTCGCCCTTGATCTCCGCAACGGTCAGCCCGCCGACGCGCGGCAAAGGACGGCCACTGTCGGTGACGGCGACCGCGACCATGATCTCGTTGGCGCGCGGCGCGTCGTTGATCTGCACTTCCATGCCATCGAAATGACTGCGCACGAAGGCTGCATCCTTGTGGCCCAGCGGAACGTCCAGCGTCGTGCCGGGTCCACTGCGCTTCTTCGACGACGGGATCAGCGCAGCGCCTTTGCCCAGCACTTTACGCACCGGCGCGCCCATTTTCGGGTGAAGGATGGCGGCTGCATGCTCCAGCTCGCCATTCTCGCCGACGGCCGCGGCCTTGCCATAGCTCTGCGCCTTGGACCCGTCGATGCCGAGCGCCGCCACCGCGCGCTTCGAGAGCAGCTCGCCGAGCTCCTCGCCAATCGCGATCAGCGGCGAGAGATCCTCGACATACTTTCCAGCAAACGGATTCTCGATCACGGCGATCGCCGCCGCACGCCGCGTCGGCGGTGAGACCTGGCGGCCCATCTCCATCTGCGTCTCTTCGACGACGGTGACGATCTTGCGGATGATCGCGCTCATGATTGTTTCCTCAAACCGCTTCCCAGTTCAGGCATGGACCGCGTTCTCTTGTACAAGCGGGCGCGATCGTTGCCGTTCAATATCCTTGGTCCCGATGACAATCATATCACCACAAAGCTGCAACACGGCACCCTCGATCAATCCGCGATCGAATAATTGCCGTGCACATTCCGCGCCAGATTCGAGCGCGGTGGTGATCTCGTTCTGCGACAATCCACCAACGTTGCGGGTCACGAGCCGCGCGCCAAGATCGCTGTCGGGCTGAAGTTCGTTCGCAGGTTTTCGGATGATGGCGGGATGCCCCGGCAGATCGACGGCGTTCCCAACGATCGTCGCGGCCGCGTCGGCTTGCGACGCCGTTCCGGCCAGCACGGTCACCGCATCGGCAATCCCGAGGGAAAAGCTGCGGCCGTGCCGTCCGCTGGTCGCAATGCCACGCACGGGATCATCGGCGTCCACCCTGATTGTCCGCATCACGCCGTCGCGATCGGGCCGGTCCATCAGGCCGACCGAAAAATGCTCGCCCTCGCCGAGATGCAGGGCAATGTCTCCGCCATTGTTGACATAGGCCCGATCGAGCGCCGCAGCGTTCAGCATTGCGCCCAACACCTCCTCCGCCACGCTGCCTGCCACAGCGGCCATCGGCGTGATGAAGCCATCACCGGCATAGGGCGCCACCGCGGCGTGCATGCGATGCGCCACAACGCCTCTCAACGAGGTCCGCTCCTCGACAACGGTCCGCAGTTCCGGCAGTTCCGCGCAGAGCTCGTCGAGAAGCCCGGTGAACCGTTCGGCCGCAGCCTTATAGGCCTCGCGCACTGCGTCGGCCGCCCCCCTCGCCTCGACGATCAGGTCAATCGGTCCATCCTGCAAATGCAGCCGCCGGCCGTCAGACAGCAACGCGATTTGCGGGAGCCTTGTCATGCCCGGGGTCCCGGGATCGGGTTCTGCCAGGGCAATTGGCGGACATCGTCGCCGCCCTGAACTTCGGCGAGCGGCTTCACATAATCCATGTGCCCGCCGAGCGCCGCATAGTCCGACAGCTTCATCGTGAATTCGATCGGCGCCACCAGCGCGGGCGTCGGCACGTAACCGAATGCCCCCGCTGGCATCTGCGTCACGTCGACCATGTAGGTGATGCCGCCGCCCGGCCAAACATAGACCGGCGCGCCGCCACTGGTGACGCGCGTCAGCGCGTCCTTCACCGAGCGCGTCAGCCGCACCGGATTGTCGGTCACGCCCGCCCGCAAGGAACCACCGGCGCCCGCCATGAACAGCACCGTACACAGCGCCGGTTCGCAATTCTCCTGAATGCGCTCGACCGAAAACTTGAGGTCATCCGGCATCTCGGTCTCGACCGGCTTCAAGGCTTCGTCGAGCACGTAATAGGACGAATGCTCGCCGGTCGTGGAGACCATCAGCATCGAGAGGCCAGGCCTGGCCTCCTTCGCGTCGAACGGTCCCAGGATTGCGAGCGGATCGGAGATATTGGTGCCGCCCCAACCCGTGCCGGGATCGGCGACCTGGAAATAGCGGCCGGGCGTCGAGCGGCGCCCCTTCATCTTGATGCCTGTGTCGGCGATGTCGAGCAGCTTGCCGGCCTGGTGCTCCGAGAGCACGCCGGTGATATGGTCGTCGACCACGACGACCTCGTCGACCTTGCCGTGCCATTGCTTGGCGAACATGCCGATCGTCGCCGAGCCGCAGCCGACGCGCATGCGCTCTTCTTTCATGCCGTTGACGATCGGCGGCTGGCCGGCCTGCACCACCACGCTCGCGCCGCCGTCGATGGTGAGTTCGACCGCCTTGCAATTTGCGAGGTCCATCAGCGTGTCGCAGGTGACGCGGCCTTCCTTCTTGGAGCCGCCGGTCAGATGGTGCACGCCGCCGAGCGACAGCATCTGCGAACCGTATTCGCTGGTGGTGACATGACCGACCGCCTCGCCTTGTGCACGGACGGTCGCCGTCTCCGGCCCGAGATAACGGTCGGTGTCGATCTTCACCTTGATGCCGCAGTACGAGAAGATGCCCTCGGTGACGACAGTCACCATGTCGACGCCGTCGACCTCCGCCGAGACGATGAACGGCGCCGGCTTGTAGTCGGGATAGGTCGTCCCCGCGCCGATCGCCGTTACAAAGGTGGAAGGCTCGTGGACGATCTTGCCGTCCCAATCTTCGGTGCGGCTGAACGGAACGAGCTTGCCGCCATGCGACACGGTGCGCTCCAGGATCACATGCGGATCGACGCGGACGAGCTTGCCCTCGTGATTGGCATAGCGGTCGCAGGCGCCCGCCGCGCCCGGCTTGATGTAGCACATCACCGGACACGCATCGCAGCGGATCTTGTCGATGGCGGCGCTCGTAGGTTCAGTCACCATGTCAAAGCCAGCCGACAGTGCAGTTATCATTTGTACACGAACGATGTTGCGCGCCCTCCCGATGACTGTCAAGCGGCGGTGCGGCGCAAAACATACGCCTGCCGCATAAAACCTCATTTGCCTATCCGCCCTGTCCACAAAGAAGGCACTCGCGCTGCACTGCGGCATGTCTGGCTTGCACGTTTGTGTACAAACGGTATCGTCGCAACGTAGATTTTGCGCGGACTTGGAATTCGCGAAGCCTTGGCCGCGGCGCTCAACGACTCGACTTGGGAACGAGGATGACGCAGACACCGATCCGCATCACCGTGAACGGCAGAATCCACGAGATCACTGCGGCGCGAGACACGCCGCTGCTCTACGTGCTGCGCAACGATCTCGCGCTCAACGGTGCGAAATACGGATGCGGCCTCGGTGAATGCGGCACCTGCACTGTCCTGATCGATGGCGCGGCGGCGCGCTCCTGCGTCATTCCGATCAGTGGCTGCGCCGGCCGCGACATCGTGACGCTCGAGGGGCTCGGTACCCGCGACAAGCCGGATGTGGTGCAGCAGGCCTTCATCGACGAGCAGGCCGCGCAATGCGGCTATTGTCTCAACGGCATGATCATGACCACCAAAGCGCTGCTTGCGATCAACCCTCAGCCCACCGAACAGGAGGCGCTGGCGGCGCTGCGCTACAATCTCTGTCGCTGCGGCACGCATATCGAAATCCTTCGCGCCGTGATGCGTGCGTCTGGTCAGCTTGCCGAGGCCGGTGATTGATGGCCTCCCCGCATCCGAACGGAGCTGAGCTGCAATCCGGCTCGCTCGTCGTCGTCCGCACGGTGGACGAGTGCACATCCGAGACCTTCGTCCGCATCACCGCGGACGGTTCGGTCACAGCCTACAATGGTCATGTCGATCTCGGCACCGGCATCCGCACGGCGCTTGGCCAGATCGTGGCTGAAGAGCTCGACGTCTCCTTTGCCCGCCTCGTCGTGGTGCTCGGCGACACCGCAACGGTGCCGAACCAGGGCGCCACGATCGCAAGCGAGACCATTCAGATCACTGCCGTTCCCCTGCGCAAAGCCGCCGCGCAGGCGCGTCACTTCCTGATCGCACGTGCGGCCGAGCGCCTGGAGCTGCCGGCAGCCGATCTCAGGATCGAAGACGGCCTCGTGCGCGGGCACGACAATCGCAGCGTCAGCTATGGCGAGTTGATCGGCGGAGAGACCATTCGTCTCGAGCTTGCCGACGACGTCGCCGTCAAGCCGGTCGGCGATTACGCCATTGTCGGCCAATCGATGCCACGCGTCGACCTGCCCGCCAAGGCCACGGGCGAGCTGACGTTCGTGCATGACATCCGTATGCCGGGCATGCTGCACGGCCGCGTGGTGCGCCCGCCCTATGCCGGCGTCGACGCCGGCCCGTTCGTCGGCACCAGCCTGATTTCGGTCGATGAATCCTCGGTGCGCGACATTCCCGGCATCATGGCCGTCGTACGCATCGGCGATTTCGTCGGAATCGTCGCGGAGCGCGAGGAGAACGCGATCCGCGCGGCGGAGCAGCTTGCGGTGAGCTGGCGACCGACGCCTGAACTGACCGATCTCGCCGACGTCGAGACGGCGCTTCGTGCCAACCCGTCCACGCCGCGCACGCTGATCGACAAGGGCGATGTCGATGCTGCCATTGCCGGCGCGGCCAAACCGATGCGGCGCACTTACGTCTGGCCATATCAGATGCATGCCTCGATCGGCCCGTCCTGCGCGGTCGCCGACTTCCAGGACGGCAACATCCGTGTCTGGTCGGGCACGCAGAACCCGCACGTGCTGCGCGCAGACCTGTCACTGCTGATCGAGCGTCCCGAGAGCGAGATCGAGGTCATCAGGTTGGAGGCCGCCGGATGCTACGGCCGCAACTGCGCCGACGATGTCACCGCGGACGCTTTGTTGCTCTCGCGCGCGGTCGGCCGGCCCGTGCGCGTACAGCTGACGCGCGAGCAGGAACACGCCTGGGAGCCCAAAGGCGCCGCGCAGCTCATCGACGTCAATGGCGGCCTGGATGCGGCGGGCGACGTCGCTGCCTACGATCTCGCTACGCGCTATCCGTCGAATGCCGCGCCGACGTTGGCGCTGTTGCTGACGGGACGGATATCGCCGAGGCCGGACGTCCTCCAGATGGGCGACCGCACCGCGATCCCGCCTTACGATTACGGCCACATGCGCGTCGTCGCCCACGACATGGCGCCGATCGTGCGCGCGTCCTGGTTTCGCGGCGTCTCGGCCCTGCCCAACACCTTTGCGCATGAATCCTATATCGACGAGGCCGCGACCGAGGCCGGGGTTGACCCGGTCGAATATCGTCTGCGTTACCTGAAGGACCAGCGCGCCGTCGATCTCGTCCATGCTGTCGCCGAGCGCGCGGGCTGGACGCCGCGGCCGGTGCGCGAAGAGAAAGACGGCGAGATCGTGCATGGGCGCGGCTTTGCCTATGCGCTCTACGTCCACAGCAAATTCCCCGGCTATGGCGCGGCTTGGTCGGCCTGGGTCACCGACGTTGCCGTGAACAAGTCGACCGGCGAGGTCAGCGTGACGCGCGTGGTTGCTGGGCAGGACTCCGGATTGATGATCAACCCGGACGGTGTGCGCCACCAGATCCATGGCAACGTCATCCAGTCAACCAGCCGCGCACTGATGGAGGAGGTCTCGTTCGAGCGCGGCGCAGTCGCGGCGCGGGAATGGGGCGCCTATCCGATCATCCCCTTCCCTGACGTGCCCAAGATCGACGTGTTGTTGCTGCCGCGGCCGGACCAGCCGCCGCTCGGCGTCGGCGAATCCGCCTCGGTCCCGAGTGTGGCTGCGATTGCGAACGCGATTTTCGATGCCACCGGCGTGCGATTTCGCGAGCCGCCGTTCACGCCCGAGCGCATCCTGAATGGATTGCACAGCGGCGGGCCGGCCACGCGGCAGGCGCTGCCCGCTCCCGCTGCGCCACAACCATCCCGTATCTGGGAGAATCCATTCGCCAAACGCGCCGGCATCTTCGCGACGGTCGCGGCCGTCTGCACCGCGGCGATTGGCATCGGTGCGGCTGTTTTGCCCGGCCGCGCCATCGCACCGATCGCGCGGCCAGACCCATCGGTCTATTCCGCAGCGACGATCGCGCGCGGGCAACAACTGGCCGCACTCGGCAATTGCGCGGAGTGCCACACCATGATCGGCGGTGCGCTCAACGCCGGTGGCCGCGCGCTGGAGACGCCGTTCGGCACGATCTACGCGACCAACATCACGCCCGACGTCGAGACCGGCATCGGCGCCTGGTCCTATCCCGCATTCGAGCGCGCGATGCGCGACGGGCTGCATCGCGACGGACGGCAACTCTATCCCGCCTTCCCCTACACGCACTTTTCGAAGACTGGCGATGCCGACATGCAGGCGCTTTATGCCTATCTAATGGCACAGCCTGCGGTGCGCGCGACGCAGCCTGCGAATACGCTCGCCTTTCCGTTCAATCTCCGCCCGCTACTTGCCGGATGGAATGCGCTGTTCCACCAGACGCGAGAGTTCAAGCCTGATCCCGCGAAATCCAAGGTCTGGAATCGCGGCGCTTATCTCGTCGAAGGTCTCGGCCATTGCAGCGCCTGCCATTCGCCGCGCAACACGCTCGGCGCCGAGCAGCGTGACGCCTATCTCGCCGGCGGTTTTGCCGAGGGCTGGGAGGCGCCGCCGCTGACGTCGCTGTCGCAAGCGCCGATCCCGTGGAACGAAGACGAGCTTTTCGCCTATTTGCGCACGGGCCACTCGCGATATCATGGCGTCGCCGCTGGGCCGATGGCGCCGATCGTCAGGGATCTGGCGGCCCTGCCCGACCAGGACATCCGCGCCATGGCCGTCTATCTCAACTCGTTCAATGACACCGCGACCGATAGGAAAGCGCAGGATGCGATCGCTCTGAAGCTAGAAGCTTCAACGCAAGTCACGATGGCGTCCTCAACCGGCGCGCGCCTCTATCAGGGCGCCTGCGCCGTCTGCCACGAGGTCGGCGGCCTGGCGCTGTTCGGCAGCCGCCCCTCGCTCGCCCTCAACAGCAACCTGCACAGCGCCACATCGGACAATCTCGTGCAAATCATCCTGCACGGCATCGCCGAGCCGGTGTCGAGCAATCTCGGCTATATGCCGGCCTTCAAGAACAGCATGAGCGATGCGCAGGTCGAGGAGCTGGTCACCTTCCTGCGCAAGCAGTTCGCACCCGACAGGCCAGCATGGATCGGTGTGAAGGAGACGATTGCGCGTGTGAGAGCCGCCGCGAACTGAGCGCTACTTCTTGTGCTGCACCGGCGGCGTGCCGTGCGTGTGAAACGACTCGATCGTCTTGAGGCCCCACGCCTGCCCCTTCTTGCGTTCGTCTTCCGTCCACACGATCGGCTTCCAGTCGGGCGCGAGGATGAGGCGCGCGCCGGCATTGGCGACTTCGACGCGGTTGCCGCCGGGCTCGTAGACATAGAGGAAGAAGGTCTGCTGGATCGCGTGCTTGTGCGGGCCGGTCTCGATGTGGATGCCGTTCTCCAGGAAGATGTCAGCAGCGCGCAGAATCTCTTCGCGGCTGTCGAGCGCGTAAGTGACATGGTGGAAGCGGCCGGCCGTGCCGGAATGGTCGAGCGAATAGGCGAAATCGTAGCTCTTGTTCGACATCGTCAGCCACATCGCCGCTTCGCGGCCGTCGTTCAGCACGATCTGCTCGGTGAGGCGGCAGCCGAGATAATTCTCGAAGAACTCCCGGTTGGCCTTGATGTCCACGGCGAGGCAATTGAGGTGATCGAGGCGGCGGACATTGACGCCGCGCGCGGGAAAGCGCTGCGCCTGGTTCTTCAGTGCGGGCTTCAGCTCGGGCGGCGCCTGATACCATTCGGTCTCGTAGTAGAGCTCGACGATGTGTCCATCGGGATCGCGGCAGCGGAAGGTCGGCCCCTGCCCCATGTCGCCGTCGATCCAGCCGATGTCGAAGCCGGACCCTTTCAGCGCCGCGACGCGACGCTCCAGCGCCTGCTGGCTGCGCGCACGTAACGCCATGTGCTCCATGCCCGATGTCTTCGACGCCGTCAGTTTGAGCGAATAGCGCTCGTAATCGTCCCAGCCGCGCAAATAGACCGACTCGCCCTTTTGTCCGCTGACGGTCATGCCCATCACGTCGACGAAGAATTTCAGGCTCTCGTCCGGCTTGGGTGTCAACAGCTCCATGTGGCCGAGATGAGCGAGATCGAGGATCGGTTCGGGCTGCATGGTGTCCTCCAAGACGTGGCTTGCGATCCGCTGGACCGGATCCCGCGATCTGGCACAGGCTGCAATCCACTCACGCGCCGGTGGGCGGCACAAGGCCGCCGGTTTATTTGTACTAATGTACAAATGATTAGGTCCCGTCAACAAATCAAACATCGCCGCCCGGAACGGATGACGGACCATCCAGGATGACCAACCCGTCCCGGAACCGCGGACCGACTGCCCGAATGGTAAAATCTCTCTTAAGCACTCTCGGACCCGTCGGCCGAGAAAAAGCAGCATTTTCCGCCGCTACTGCCAGGGAGTATGTATTGGGAACAATCCTCGCACCTGAATTGTCGCGGATTTAACGAAGCGCCGGCGCCTGCCGCTTAACCGTTTGTCCAGCGACGGCCGTGCATAGTCCGGACAACCCGTTGCTCTTGCCAGGTTCATTCATTGTGACATCATTTGGACGCGTGATTTCGGTTCGCGGATCGCTCGCCCGGGTCGGGCTGCTGGCTGAAAGCCGGATGCCGGTCTCGGAAGTTCGGGCCACCGTCGGCCGCTTCGTCAGTATCCGCTGCGCCAGCTCGGTCATCGTCGCCATGATCACCGAGGTGTCCTGCGAGAACCTCTCGAGCAACGACAATTTGATCGCCATTGCCTCGGTCGACCTGCTGGGCGAAATCCTCAACGCGACCGGCAAGGCCAAATTCCAGCGCGGCGTCACCAACTATCCGACCATCGGCGATTCGGTCGACCTGATCACGAGCCAGGAGCTGCGCACGATCTACGCGCCCACCGGTTCCGACCAGATCAATGTCGGCTTCCTTCAGCAGGACAGCTCCGTCGTCGCCTATGTCGACATCGAGGAAATGCTCTCCAAGCACTTTGCAGTGCTGGGATCGACCGGCGTCGGCAAATCGACCGGTGTGTCGCTGTTGCTCAACGAGATCCTCAAGGCACGCCCGAACCTGCGCATCTTCCTGCTCGATGTGCACAACGAATATGGCCGCTGCTTCGGCGACCGCGCGCTGGTGCTCAACCCGCGCAATCTGAAACTGCCGTTCTGGCTGTTCAATTTCGAGGAAATCGTCGACGTGCTGTTCGGCGGCCGCGCTGGCGTGCCTGAGGAGCTCGACGTCCTCGCCGAGGTCATCCCGCTCGCCAAGGGCGTCTATACCCAGTACCAGAACGCCGATCGCATCGGCTTGAAGCGCATCGATCCCAAGCAGATCGGCTACACCGTCGATACTCCGGTGCCCTATCGCCTGGTCGATCTGATGTCGCTGATCGACGAGCGCATGGGCAAGCTCGAGAACCGCTCCTCGCGCATCATCTATCACAAGCTGATCTCCCGCATCGAGGCGGTCCGCAACGACCCGCGCTACGCCTTCATGTTCGACAACGCCAATGTCGGCGGTGACACCATGGCCGAGGTGATCAGTCATCTGTTCCGCCTGCCGGCCAACGGCAAACCGATGACGGTGATGCAGCTCGCCGGCTTCCCGGCCGAGGTCATCGATTCCGTCGTCTCGGTGCTCTGCCGCATGGCCTTCGACTTCGGCTTGTGGAGCGATGGCGTTTCGCCGATGCTGTTCGTCTGTGAGGAGGCTCACCGCTACGCCTCGGCCGATCGCAATGTCGGCTTCGGGCCGACCCGCAAGGCGGTGTCGCGCATCGCCAAGGAAGGCCGCAAATACGGCGTCTATCTCGGCCTCATCACCCAGCGTCCGGCCGAGCTCGACGCCACCATCATCTCCCAGTGCAACACGCTGTTCACGATGCGCCTTGCCAACGAGCGCGACCAGGCGCTGCTGCGCGCCGCGGTGTCGGATGCGGCCGCGAACCTGCTTTCGTTCGTGCCCTCGCTCGGCACCCGAGAAGTGCTGGCATTCGGCGAAGGTGTCGCGCTGCCGACGCGGCTGCGCTTCAAGGAGGTGCCGCCGCATCAATTGCCGCGCGGCGAAGCCACCATCAGCAGCGTGCCCTCCGTCACCTCCGGTCACGACATGCATTTCGTCGGCGCCGTGCTCGAGCGCTGGCGCGGTGCCACCTCGCAGCGCGACGTGCCGAACGATCCGGTGTTCTCGGCGCCGCCCGCGAAGACGCTCTCCAGCATCGAAGCCCCGATGCTGCAACCGTCGATGGGGTTGGATCCGGACCGCTTCTCGCTGCTGAAGAAGCCGCTGCGGTAAAGCGACGCTTGTTTTCCAGCGCCGGCATTGCGAGCCTGGCGTCACGTTGAGCATGGCACCCGCATCGACTAAGGTTGCCGGCCCCAAGCCGGAATCCATGCCCATGACAAAGCCTGTGCAACGCTTCGCCGCTCCCGCCCTCGATGCGCTCCCTGACGACATCCGCACGCGTCTCCTCGCCGTCCAGGAGAAGAGCGGCTTCGTGCCGAACGTGTTTTTGACGCTGGCCTACCGCCCGGACGAGTTCCGCGCCTTCTTCGCCTACCACGACGCACTGATGGAGAAGGACGGCGGCCTCAGCAAAGCCGAACGCGAGATGATCGTGGTCGCGACCTCGGCAGCCAATCAGTGCCAGTATTGCGTGATCGCGCATGGCGCGATCCTGCGTATCCGTGCCAAGAACCCGCTGATCGCCGACCAGATCGCCACGAACTACCGCAAGGCCGACATCACGCCGCGGCAAAAGGCGATGCTCGACTTCGCGATGAAGGTCTCGGCCGATGCGCAGCGGATTTCCGAGGACGATTTCACTGCGCTCGCGCCGCATGGCTTCAGCGACGACGACATCTGGGACATCGCCGCAATCTCCGCCTTCTTCGCACTGTCGAACCGGCTGGCGAATTTCACCGGCATGCGGCCGAACGACGAATTCTATCTGATGGGACGGCTGCCGAAGAAATGACCGACCGCCGCGAGCGCGGAAGGAACGCATCGCCACAATGCAGCGGATGAGTTCCCGCTTGACGGGAACTCTGTGTTTTCGCAATCGCACACGTTTAATTAAGAATCTCACCCTCAACTAGCACAAACGCCTTGGCACAACTTGCGCAGTTTCCGTCCCCGGAGACGCGGATGAGCCGTGCCTGTTGGGGGGGGCTTCTCATGAACGTGCGGGCATTTGTTATCGCGACCTGTATTGGCACGACATTCTTCGCGGCCGGATACGCATGGAACTATCAGCCGGAGATCATCAACGCGAACGAGATATGGAGCATGTTCGAATCGGAGCACGGCAAGGCGCGGGCTGCCGTCTTACGCGTCCTCGTTGCGCCGAATTCAGCTCACTTCAACGGCCTGCGAACGATCGATGCAGACCAGGCAAGATACGTATGCGGCTCCGTAAAAGCGATGGACAAGGAGAGGCAGTATGTCGAGGCCGCGTTCGTTTACACCGTCTCGATCGATTTTGCCCGTATCGACGACGACGGCCGGATGACGTCGCAGCGCTCTGCTTACAAGCCCTGCCCAGGCGCGGCCGACGACAAAATTGCCGACCAGAACACGCTGATATCGCCAGGCGCGCTGTCGATGATCAAGACCATCGAAAAAGTCATCCCCAAGTCCAGCGGCGGAACGATGGAACAACAGCTTGGCCAGCTGGCCGGACAGACAGCGGCGGTCGCGCCAGGTTCGGCGGTCCCGCGGAGATCAGCCGGCTCATCGGGTTCGCCAGCCTCGGCAGGGGCAGGATGGGCGCCAGCAGCACAGCATTCAGGTTCGGGCGTGGAGGCGCGACAAGCAGATGAACTGACGTGGCGTGTCAATCAGCCGCCGGCTGCATGGCCGAACTTCTCCTCGGACCATCCGCTGGCGAAATCGGCGCAGAAGCGGACGAGCGCCGAGGCCCTGGCGTTTGCGAAAGGCATCGAGGCTCGCTGGGAGGAGGCCAAATCATCCGGGGTTCCGGCCAAGCGTCCTTCGCCCGAGGAGATCAAGGAAGCATGCCGCGCGCTACTTACAATTGATCCCGCGGACAAGGATTATCCGCGGGCCTGGGCCGCCTTTGTGCGGTTGCGCAAAATCGATCGCGACGCTGCTGGTTGAACTGGCGTGAACCTGTCCTAGCGCTGCGCCATCAACTCGAGCGCCGGGGCAAAGCGCTCGGAAAAAGTCAACGTCTTGGCATGGTGAACTGCGGCAAACGACGCCGAGATCCCGGCTGAAGCGACCACGAGCAGGGCAACGGCGAAAACCAGACAGCGCATTTCGGCCTCCTGTGTGAGCTCGACAATTCCAACAAGTGGCACGGCTTTGTTTCAGCACTGCTTCGCGCGGACGGGAGATGGTTTCACTCAAGAGGCTGTGATCAGATCCAGTTTGCGGAGCCGCATGCCTGCTGCTGCGAGCGTTGCGCCTAATCATCCTCCGCTGGCCCACACCAGCCGGGCAGATAGATCGCATCCTTGCTCTTGGCTGAGGACATCGCCTTCTCGAGCGCCTTGTCGAAATTGGCATCCACAGTCTTGCGCGACAGCTTTCGACGCAGATAGTCGGCCCACAGGAATTCGGAGAACGGCGTGGTGTCCTTGGCGAAGCCGCCCATGCGGCGCAGCTCGCCGGCAAGGCTCCGGAAGGGATCGTCCTTGAGGTCGACGACGGATTTGGGCAAATCGCGGAATGGTCGCCGTTCGCCCTTGGCGTCGTAGGGGTAAACCCAGCGCTTGTTGTCCATCACGCCCCAGAACGCTTCGCGCTCCACCATCCTGAGGTCGCCGACAATGGTGACCAGCACCTCCTTGACGCCCTCGTCGTGCAGCGCGCGACCGAGATGATGATGGTCGATCACGTAATAGCGCTCGTCGGGGCCGTGCACGACGGGGATCATATGCTTGCCGAGCAGATCGGCCTGCTTCTTCTTGTCGTGCTCGCGCCAGCGCTTGCGCTTCTCCTTGACCTCGCGCATCCCGACCGTCATCTGCGTCGGCCGCAGCGACAGGATCGACACCGGATGCACTCTCGGTTCGCGCGTATTGGTCATGGTCGAAAGGCCCCTAACATGGTTGCAGCTGCGTGGTCAGGTTCCCTGGACTATGTCATGGGCACCGCGCCGGCAAATGCATTCGGCTCGGTGGATATTATTGCATCGCACCCTCTGCAGGCCCGGAACGACCACGGTTCCACGGTCCTTCGTTCGCAGTCCTGCAGGATAGTGCGAACGCGCAATGCACGTGCGCGTTGAGAAAATTTTCTGCAACGCGTTCACTACGTATGCTATCTAAAAATCGCTGCTTCGGAGTGATCCCTGCACCATGACAACCCAGCGGCCCATAAGCTCGGATGACGAGCACCGGGTGCTCCAGTTCAGGCCGCGCACCTCGCCTTCCCCGACGGCCCACCGCGGAAACGCTAGCGTGCAGCAATTGCGCGTCGCGCCCGAGCGGCTCGACCTGTCGCGCTACGAGGAGCCCCGCACCGAACCGGACGATTTCCGCCGTCGCATGCTCGCCAATATCGCGGCGCTGGCCTTCACCATCGCACTGACCGCGATCGGGATCTGGCTCGCGGTGAGCATCGCCGACCTGCGCCGGACCCAGGATTGCGTGCTGATGGGCCGCCGCGACTGCGTCAAGATCACGACGCCGCACATCTAGGCAGGACATCTGGTAAGCAAGACGTCTGGTAGGCCCGCTGGCGCTCCTTCGGCCGAAACGGCTCAGCCGGGGCGTCCCCAGCCCGGTCCCCACACCCGTCCGGCTCCATTGAACTCAGGGCGGCGCTCCGATATACGGGCTTTCGACCCGGCCAGAGGGGGGTTGAGGGCGTCATCGGGGCGCGATGCTCACCCATCGTTCCACTCTGGAAAATCTGACAAACATCTGCAATATATCAAAGGCTTAGTGATGTCCTCCACATTCGATCAGGTCGCTACGATCATCGCTGAAACCTGCGACATCCCGCGCGACACGATCACGCCGGATAGCCATGCCATCGATGACCTCGGCATCGACAGCCTCGATTTCCTGGACATCGCGTTCGCGATCGACAAGCAGTTCGGTATCAAGCTGCCGCTGGAAAAGTGGACTCAGGAGGTTAACGACGGCAAAGCGACCACCGAGCAGTATTTCGTGCTGAAAAACCTGTGCGCCCGCATCGACGAACTGGTTGCGGCCAAGGGCGCGAGCGCCTAAGCGCGCGGTCATGCAACTCGAATACTTCCACATGATAGATCGCGTCGTCGACCTCAACGTCGACGCGAAGACGATTGTTGTCGAGGCTCAGGTCCCGATGGAGAGCACCATCTTCGAAGGGCACTTCCCGGGCTATCCCCTGATGCCCGGCGTGCTCCTGATCGAATCGATGGCGCAGGCCTCGGGCTGGCTTCAGCTTGGCGTGCTCAAATTCGAGCGTATGCCGATCCTGGCTGCCGTCAAGGAGGCCAAGGTCCGCGGCTCGGTCTTCCCCGGCGATCTCATGAGCATCGAGGCGAGCCTGGCCCATCAGGGCTCAGGCTACGCCGTGACCGAAGCCAAGATCAAGGTCGGCGGCAAGCTGCGCGCGAATTCGACGCTGACCTTCACGCAGATTCCCTTTCCCCATGCGGATATGCGCGCCCACATGGACGCGGTCGCCAAACGCGTCGGCTTTCCGCAACAGGCCGTATTGCCATGACCGAGACTGCTTCGAAGCCTGCCCAGACGGAAGTCTGGATCACCGGCATTGGCCTGGCCACCTCGCTCGGCGAGGGCCTGGACGCCAACTGGGCCGCGCTTCAGGAGAAGCGCATCAATGTCGACGAGAAGGGCTTTGCACCCTACATCGTGCACCCCCTGATGCCTGTCACCTTCGACAGCCAGATCCCCAAGAAGGGCGACCAGCGCCAGATGGAAGCCTGGCAGCGCATCGGCACCTATGCGGCCGGGCTTGCGCTCGACTCCGCCGGGATCAAGGGCAACAAGGACATCCTGTCGAAGATCGACATGGTGGTCGCCGCCGGCGGCGGTGAACGCGATCTCAACGTCGACACCGGCGTGCTCACGGCCGAGGCCAAGGGCGCCAACGCGCCCGGCTTCCTCAATGAGCGGCTGATGAGCGATCTCAGGCCGACGCTGTTCCTGGCCCAGCTCTCCAACCTGCTCGCCGGCAACATCGCCATCGTGCACGGCATTGGCGGCACCTCGCGCACCTTCATGGGTGAAGAGGTTGCCGGCGCCGATGCCGCCCGCATTGCATTGTCGCGCATCGCCTCCGGCGAGAGCGACATCGCGCTGATCGGCGGCTCGCACAATGGCGAGCGCAAGGACCTGATGGTCCTCTACGAATTCGGCGACTTCAATCTGAAGGACAAGTTCGCCCCCGTGTGGGCGCGCAAGGACCACGCCGGCTTCGCGCTCGGCTCGGCTGGCGCGTTCCTGGTGCTGGAATCGAAGGCCCATGCGGAAGCGCGCGGCGCAAAACCATTCGCAAAGCTGTCGAGCGTCGTTGCCGACCTTGCCCGTCGTAAGACCCCCGGCGACATGGCCGCGACGCTGGAGAAGCTTTGGGCAAAGTTGCCGAAGCGCGACGGCAAGGGCGCGATCATATCCGGCGCGACCGGCGCGGAGCCTGCGACATCAGAAGAGCGCGCCTTCCTGAAGGGCCACGCCGAGTTCCCGGTGCGCTCGACCGGCACGATGTTCGGCCACACCATGGAGACGCAATTCCCGCTCGGCATCGCGCTCGCCGCGCTGTCGATCTCTCGCGGCGCGCTGTTTCCGCCGAACGATTCCACGGGCACCGAGATTGAAATGCAGGGAGCGCCCACCCAGATTGTGGTGGTGGGGGCCGGACACTGGCGCGGCGAAGGCATGGCGCTGGTCGAGGCAGTAAGCTAAAGCGCGTTACGCTTTGGCAGGTTATTGTTTGGGTATGATCTTCTCGGAAAACCGCGTCACGCTTTTTCGGATCATGCTCCAGCTCAAGCGGGGATCGACATGACTGCACCACGCGACAAACTCGGGCGTCCCGTCGTCGTCGTCACCGGCATGGGCATCATGACCTCGCTCGGCAACGGCAAGACCGACAATTGGGCGAAGCTCGTCGCCGGCGAATCCGGCATCCGCACCATCACGCGCTTTCCGGTCGACGGCCTCAAAACCACGATGGCCGGCACGGTGGATTTCGTCAGCGTCGATCCGTTCTCCTCCACCGGCCTGTCCGAACGGATGGCCGAACTGGTGACGCAGGAAGCGCTGGACCAGGCCGGGATCGGCACCAAGGCCGATTTCCCGGGTCCTCTCTTTCTTGCGGTCGCACCGGTCGAAGTCGAATGGCCGCAGCGCCGCGAACTCGGCCGCGCCGTCGGCAAACCCGACTTCAATTACGACGATCTGCTGCGCATCTCCGGTGGCGGCAAGTACAGCGCCTATCACCACCGCTTCATGTTCGGTTCGGTCGCGGCCTACCTCGCCGAGACCTTCGGCACCAAGGGCTCGCCGATCTCGTTGTCGACGGCCTGCGCTTCGGGCGCGACCTCGATTCAGCTCGGCGTCGAGGCGATCCGCCGCGGCGAGACCGATGCCGCGCTGTGCGTGGCGACCGACGGCACCGTGAATCCGGAGGCGCTGGTGCGCTTCTCGCTGCTCTCGGCGCTTTCGACCCAGAACGACCCGCCGCAGGCGGCCTCCCGTCCCTTCTCCAAGAACCGCGACGGTTTTGTCATGGCCGAAGGCGCCGGTGCGCTGGTGCTCGAAAGCTATGAAGCCGCCACCGCGCGCGGCGCAAAAATACTCGGCGTAATCGCCGGCTGCGGCGAGCTCACCGATTCCTTCCATCGCACCCGCTCCTCGCCCGACGGCAAGCCGATCATCGGCTGCATGAACAAGACGCTGGCCGATGCCGGCATGACGCCCGACCAGATCGACCACATCAACGCGCACGGCACCGCGACGCCCGAGAACGACAAGATGGAGTACAATACGACATCGGCCGTGTTCGGCGAGCTCGTCTCGAAGATTCCGGTCACCTCCAACAAGTCGATGGTCGGCCACACCATCTCGGCCGCGGGCGCGGTCGAGGCGATCTTCTCGCTGCTGACGCTGGAGCATCAGCGTATCCCGCCGACGATCAACTACGACAATCCGGATCCCACGATCCTGTTCGACGTCGTCGGCAACAAGGCACGCGATGCCCGCGTCACCGCGGTGATGTCGAACTCGTTCGGCTTCGGCGGCCAGAACGCCTCGCTGATCCTGACCCGCGAACCGGCCTGACCGGACGCATGGCGCTGCTTCCGGCGAGGACGAAGGCCCGCGCGCGGCAGACGGCAAAGTCGATCGGTGGAGGGCTGATCGGCGCTGCCACCGTCGGCATGTTGCGCACCACGCGTTATTTCGATCCAGCCAAGACCTCGGACTTTTTCGCACGCGTCACCAAACTGATCGGCCCGCGCCTGCGCGAGCACCGCATCGGCCGCGCCAATCTCACCGCGGCGTTTCCGGACAAGTCGCCCGAGGAAATCGAAGCCATCCTGATGGGCGTCTGGGACAATCTCGGTCGCGTCGGCGCCGAATTCGCCCATATGGACCAGGTCTGGGATTACGACCGCGATCATCCAGAAAACAGTCGGATCGAACTGCCCAGCCGCAGCATCGAGCTGTTCGATCAAATCCGCGACGACGGCAAGCCGGCGTTGATCTTCGCCGCGCATTTGGCCAATTGGGAATTACCGGCGCTCGCCGCGGTCGCACACGGGCTCGATGCAGCGATCCTCTACCGCCGCCCGAATATCGCCTCCGCCGACCGCATCATCCAGGAGATGCGACAGGTCAACATGGGCACGCTGATCCCGGCGGGGCGCGACGCGCCGCTGCGGCTTGCCCAGGCGCTCAAGGACGGCAAGCACGTCGCGATGCTGATCGACCAGTATCTGACCGGCGGAGTCGAGGTCACCTTCTTCGGCCGCAAGACCCGCGCCAATCCGATGCTGGCGCGCCTGTTACGACAGGTCGAATGCCCGATCCACGGCGTCCGCGTCATCCGCCTGCCCGGCGGCCGCTTCACCGCCGAGATCACCGAAGAGGTCCACCCGGTGCGCGACGCCGACGGCAAGATCGACATCCAGGGCACCACGCAGGCGATCACGAGCGTGGTGGAAGGCTGGGTCCGCGAGCATCCGGAGCAGTGGCTGTGGCTGCACCGAAGGTGGCGGTAGCGGACAGTAGTGCTTACCGCCCCGTCTTCACCCTGGTCCAAAGCCTATTGATGACCCGCTGGGTCGCGGGCTCACGCGCCGTGATGACGAACAGCTTTGCGAGCGTCGCCTCGTCCGGATAGATGTTCTTGTCGCTCAAGATTTTCGGATCGACCAGTTTCTGGCTGGCGAGGTTGCCATTGGCGTAGGACAGGAAGTCCGTATTCCTGGCGGCCACGTCCGGACGGTAGAGATAGTTGATCAGCTCGTAGGCTTCGCTGACGTTCCTGGCATCCGCGGGGATCGCGAGATTATCGAAGAACATCTGCGCGCCCTCCTTCGGGATGGCGTAGCCGATCTCGATGCCGCTTTTGGCTTCGGCAGCGCGGGCGCGGGCCTGCATGATGTCGCCGGACCAGCCGACCACGAAGCAGATCTCGCCGGTGGCGAGCGCGCTCAGATATTCGGACGAATGAAACTTGCGCACGGAGGGCCGCACCTTGGTGACGACATCGGCGGCCTTTTCGAGGTCGGCCTGCTTGGTCGAGTTCGGATCAAGCCCGAGATAGTTCAACGCCGCCGGAAAGATGTCGTCGGCGGAATCCAGCATGTGGACGCCGCAGTCTTTGAATTTCGCGAGGTTCTCCGGCTTGAACACGATGTCCCAGCTGTCAATCTTGGCATCCGCTCCGAGAATCTGCTTCAACTTGGCGACGTTGTAGCCGATGCCGGTCGTGCCCCACATGTAATTGACGGCGTAGACGTTGCCGGGGTCGTAGATCGCGAGACGTTCGGTCACCACCGGCCAGTCATTGGCCAGGTTCGGCAGCTTCGACTTGTCGAGCTTCTGGAAGATGTTGGCCTTGATCTGGCGCTGGAGGAAATAGGCGGTGGGCACCACGACGTCATAGCCGGATTTGCCGGCCATCAGGCGCGTCTCCAGCGTCTCGTTGGCGTCAAACGTGTCGTAGACCACCCTGATGCCCGTCTCCCTGGTGAAGGCCTCGAGAACGTCGGGCGCCACGTAGTTCGACCAATTGTAGAAGTTGACGACCCGCTCCTCGGCCCCGGCAGGAGCGGAGAGCAACGTCAGCGCGGCGGCGATCGCAAGGCCAAAACCACAGCGGCTGACGTTGGTCATCTCCCTACCTCTTGCGCCCGCGCACCGCGTCCGACAGTCGCTCCAGTGCGGTGTCGAGCGTCTCGTCCTTCTTGGCAAAGCAGAAGCGCACCACCGAGGTCACAGGGTCCTGCTCGTAGAAGGCCGAGACCGGGATAGCCGCGACCTTGTAGTCCTTCACGATCCGCCAGCAGAACTCGGTGTCGCTCTCGTTCAGCCCGAGCGGGGACAGGTCGACGGTGAGGAAGTAGGTGCCCTGCGACTTCAGCACGGGGAAGCCGAGGCTCTCCAGGCCCTTGGCGAGGCGGTCCCTGCTCCGCGTCAGGTCCTTGCGCATCGACAGGAAATACTCGTCGGGCTTGCCGAGGCCGTAGGCGACGGCGGCCTGGAGGTTCGGCGCGGTGGTGAAGGTCAGGAACTGGTGCGCCTTGGCGGCAACGCGCAGCAGCGGCGGCGCGGCGCAGACGAAGCCGATCTTCCAGCCCGTCAACGAGAAGATCTTGCCGGCCGAGCCGACCTTGATGGTGCGATCCCGCATGCCGGGGATGGTGATCAGCGGAATGTGCTTGTGCTCGTCGAAGGTGACGTGCTCCCAGACCTCGTCGCAGATCGCGATGACGTCGAACTCCTGGCAGTAGCGCGCCAAAAGCTCGAGATCCTCGCGCGGAAACACCACCGCGGACGGATTCAGGGGATTGTTGAAGAGCACCGCCTTGGTCTTTGAATTGAAGACGCTTTTCAGCATGTCCTCATTCAGCCGCCAATGCGGCGGCTCGAGCCGGACCAGGCGCGGAATGCCACCGGCCTGGCGGATGATCGGCAGATAGGAATCGTACACTGGCTGGAAGCACACCACCTCGTCACCGGGCTGGACGACGGCGAGGATGGCCGAGGTCAGGGCCTCGGTGCCGCCGGAGGTCACCATCACCTCGCTCATCGGATCGAGCTCGAGCCCGTGCCAGTGGCCGTAATGGGTCGCGATCGCCTGGCGCAGCTCCGGCAGGCCCATCATCGACGGGTACTGGTTGTAGCCGTTCAGCGAGGCCTCGGCCGCGGCGCGGCGGATGTCTTCGGGGCCCGGGTCGTCGGGAAAGCCCTGGCCGAGATTGATGGCGGCATTGTCGCGCGCGGCCTGCGACATCGCCTCGAAGATGGTGACGGGAAGGTCCGCGAAGACCTTGTTGAGGGACGAGCTCTTGGACATCGGCGGGGTCAGCCGCCGATCTTGCTGGGAAGACCCGCCGCCTTCCAGCCCAGCATGCCGCCGGCCAGATGTTTGTCGTAAGGCAGGCCCGCGGCCTGCGCCGCCAGTGAGGCCGTCACCGAACGCTTGCCCGAGCGGCAGGCGAACACGACCTCCTTGCCGGCGGGATCGGGGATCGCCTTGGGATCGAAGGTCGAGAGCGGCACGACCACGCCGTAGGGATAAGCCTCGGCCTCGACCTCGTTCGGCTCGCGCACGTCGACGAGGAGATAGCGCCCTTCCGCGACACCCTTGGAGACCTCGTCCGGGGTCAGATCCTGTACTTGATTTGCCACATCATCCTCCAACGTCGCGGGCCGCTGCCGGGGCGATCCCGGCGGCCGGCAACCTCGCCTCTCGGCCCGCGAAAATCAAGCGCTACAAAGGCTTGAGCTGCCTTGCGCAAGTTAAAGCTAAATCGCAGCGACTTGAAGCGCGACCTTCACGATGCCTGAAGCTCCTGCTTCACACCTCACCGCTAGCTCAGTGTCATTCCCCGCGAAAGCGGGGAATCCGGTACGCCGCGGCCTGCCCGTATCCACGCACTGTTTCTGGGTACTGGATCGCCCGGTCCAGCCGGGCGATGACAACTGCGGAGCTAGATCGTCACCTGGGTGCCGACCTCGACGACGCGGCCGGAGGGGATCTGGAAATAATCGGTGGCGTCGTTGGCGGAACGGCTGAGCGAGATGAACAGCCGGTCCTGCCAGCGCGGCATGCCGGAATGGGCGGCCGGCTTGAGCGCCCTCCGCGACAGGAAGAACGAGGTCGACATGATGTCGAACTGCCAGCCGAGCTTGCGGGCGATCGCCAGCGCCTTCGGCACGTTGGGCGATTCCATGAAGCCGAACTTCAGCGTCACCTTGGAGAAGGTCGGCGAGATCTGTTCCAGCTTCACCCGCTCGGCCGGATCGATGCGCGGGGTCTGCGCGGTCTCGATGGTGAGAATGACGTTCTTCTCGTGCAGCACCTTGTAGTGCTTCAGACTATGCATCAGCGCGGTCGGCGCGCTCAGGGGGTCGCTGGTCAGGAACACGGCGGTGCCGGGCACGCGCTGCGGCGGCCGCTTCTCCAGCATGGCCACCAGGTCGGCGAGCGGGAATTCGAGCTTGCGCGACTTCTCGAACAGCAGCCGGCTGCCGCGCCGCCACGTGTACATCAGGATGATCATGAGCGCGCCGAGCGCCAGCGGCACCCAGCCGCCCTCGAACACCTTGAGCAGATTGGCGGCCAGGAAGGTGAGGTCGAGAAACAGGAACGGCGCGATCAGGGCGGCAGCCGTGAACGGCGACCACCGCCATACCTTCCAGATCACCACGAAGCCCATCATCGCCGTAACCACCATGGTCCCGGTGACGGAGATGCCGTAGGCCGAGGCCAGCGCGCTGGAGGAGCGGAATAAGAGCACCAGCAGGACCACTGCGACGAGCAGGAGCTGGTTGATGCGCGGGATGAAGATCTGGCCGGAATGGGCTTCGGACGTATGGCGAATTTCAAACCGCGGCAACAGACCGAGCTGGATCGCCTGACGCGTCAGCGAATAGGCACCGGTGATGACCGCCTGGCTCGCGATAACCGTTGCGGCGGTGGCCAGCACCACCATGCAGCCGCGGAAAAAACCTTGCGGAAAGAGCTGGAAGAACGGGCTCACGATCGCGCCGGGGTCGCCGAGCACGAGGGCGCCCTGCCCCAGATAGTTCAATGCTAGCGACGGCACCACGATGAACAGCCAGGCGGTCTGGATCGGCCGCTTGCCGAAATGGCCGAGGTCGGCATAGAGCGCCTCGGCACCGGTGACCGCCAGGAACACCGCGCCGAGCGTCACGAAGCCGATGATGCCGTGGTGGATCATGAAGGACACGGCGTAGAGCGGGTTCAGCGCGAACAGCACCTGCGGCTGCTGGATGATCGGGTGGATCGCCGCGATCGCGATCACCGCGAACCAGACGCACATAATCGGGCCGAAGAAGGCGGCGACGCGAGCGGTGCCACGGGACTGCACGGCAAACAGACCGACCAGGATGATCACGGTCAGCGGCACGATGTAGGACTCGAAGTGCAGGGTGACGTCCTTCATGCCTTCGAGCGCCGACAGCACCGAGAGCGCCGGCGTGATCACGGCGTCGCCGTAGAACAGGGCTCCGGAAATGATGCCGAGCAGGACGATGGTTGTTCCGCGGGTGCCGACTGCGCGCTGGGCCAGCGCCATCAGCGCCAACGTGCCGCCCTCGCCGTTGTTGTCGGCACGGAGCAGGATCACGACGTATTTGAGCGTCACAACGACGATGAGCGCCCACAGGATCAGGGAGAGCACGCCGAGCACGGCCGCCGGCGTCGGCACCCCCTCCGCGCCGGAAGCCGCCATGACCGCCTCGCGGAACGCGTAGAGCGGGCTGGTGCCGATGTCACCGTAGACGACGCCGATGCTGCCGAGTGTCAGCGCACCGAAGCCGGCAGTGGTGTGGGCATCGCCATGCCCATTGGCCGCCGCCGTTTCCGGGGCGGAAATCGCGATATCACTTGTCATGGGAGAGCCTGGTGGCCTCTAAAAATGCTTCACTGCACAACGGCAGAAGGGCGCGGGGCTTATAGGCCTGCGCTGCCGGCATAGCCTAGCCAGATTTCGGGCCTTGGCCATGCACATTTGCATGGCTTCGCCGGCCGCCATTTAGATGGTGACCTGGGTTCCGACTTCAACCACGCGTCCGGTGGGAATCTGGAAATAGTCGGTGGCGTCGTTGGCGGACCGGCTCAGCGCGATGAACAAATGGTCCTGCCAAAGCGGCATGCCGGACTGCGCCGACGCCTTCAGCGAGCGCCGCGACACGAAGAATGAGGTCGACATGATGTCGAATTGCCAGCCCTGCTTGCGCGCGATCGCGAGCGCCTTGGGCACGTTCGGCTGCTCCATGTAACCGAAGCGCAGGCGGACCTTGAAGAACTTGTCGCTGATCTTCTCCATCCGGAAACGCTCCGACAGATCGACCCGCGGCGTGTGCGCGGTCTCGATGGTCAGGACCACGTTGTGCTCGTGCAGCACCTTGTTGTGCTTGAGATTGTGCAGCAGCGCGGTCGGCACGAAGGAGGGATCGCTGGTCAGGAACACCGCGGTGCCCTTGACGATGTGCGGCGGCCGCTTCTCCAAGCTCCGGATCAGATCGTCCAGCGGCACCTCGATGCGGCGCGTTTTCTGGATCAGGATCCCGGACCCTCGCCGCCAGGTCCAGATTGTCCCGGCCATGATCACGCCGAACAGCAGCGGCACCCAGGCGCCTTCGAGCAGCTTCAGAAGATTCGCGCTGAAGAAGCTGATGTCGACCACGACGAAGGGCAGGATCACCGCTGCGGCCGTCGCCGCGCGCCAGTTCCACAATTTCCAGATCACGATGAAGCCCATGATGCCGTCAGCAACCATGGTGGTGGAGACCGCAATACCGTAGGCCGAAGCCAGATTGCTGGGGGTGTGGAACAACAGCACCAGCAGCATCACACCGATCAGCAGCAGCCGGTTTACACGCGGCAGATAGATCTGGCCGGCATGAGTTTCCGAGGTGAAGCGCACCTCGAAGCGCGGCAGGAGGCCGAGCTGCACTGCCTGATAGACCAGGGAATAGGCCCCCGTGATTACCGCCTGGCTCGCGATCACGGTCGCCGCGGTCGCAAGTCCGACCAGCGGCAGCACGAAATGCTCGGGCACCATGCGATAGAAGGAGTGTTCGATCGCGCTGGGATCCGACAGCACCAGTGCGCCCTGCCCGAAATAGTTGATCAGGAGCGCAGGCAGCACGAAGAACATCCAGGCCGACTGGATCGGCTTGCGGCCGAAATGGCCGAGGTCTGCGTAGAGCGCCTCGCCGCCGGTCACCGCGAGGAACACCGCGCCCAGTGTCACCAGGCCGATCGTGCCGTGCGACAGCAGGAATTGCAGGGCGTAATAGGGATTGATCGCTGCCAGCACCGACGGATCGTCGGCGATGTGAACGGCACCCAGCACGGCAAGAACGGTGAACCAGACGACCATCACCGGCCCGAAGGCTGAGGCGACCAGTGCCGTCCCCTTGCTCTGGACCGCGAACAGCAGCGTCAGGATGAGAACGGTCAGGGGAACGACATAGTGCTCGAAGGCGGGCGTTGCGAGCTTCAGACCCTCGACCGCCGACAACACCGAGATCGCCGGCGTGATCATGGAATCGCCGATGAACATGGAGGCGCCGACGACGCCGAGCGCCATCAGGAACCAGCTCCGCCGCCCGAGCGCGCGCTGGCCGAGCGCCATGAGGGAAAGCGTGCCGCCCTCCCCGTTGTTGTCGGCGCGCAGCAGCAGCAGCACGTATTTGGCGGTGACGACGATCAGCAGCGCCCAAAGGATCAGCGAGAGCACGCCGAGCACCATGACCCGCGAGACCGGCTGGCCATGGGCCGCGCCCCTGACGGCCTCGTGGAATGCGTAGAGCGGCGACGTGCCGATGTCGCCGAAGACGACGCCGATGCTCCCGAGCGTCAGGCCCCAGAAACCCGAGGTGACCGGCCCGTCCGGAGCTTCGGTCGATGTGATGCTCGCCGTCATATGAAACTGGAACGCTTCTGCCCGAGAATTGATCCGGCGCCTTTTGACGGTTCCGGTGCCCCTGTCAATCGGCACATCACCATAGCAGGCACCGGGCCAGATGCTGTGACGGCGCAGCAACGGTCGTTGCCCACGCGACGACATGCCTCAGGTAAGATGGTGGCACAAGAGCCCTGAGCCTTTCAGTCCCCGATTGAAGGGGAATTGGCTCTACATCCTTGTTTTGTCGCGCTTCTTCGCGCGAAACAGGGTCCACTTCGCTCGAATGCGCCCTACGGCTTCAGATTCGGCGGCAGCGGCGGATCTTCGCGCATCAGGGTGATGGTCACCCGCCGGTTGGCCGCGAGCGAGGGATCGTCCGGAAACAGCGGCTGGGTATCCGCCTTGCCGGCGACGGCGAAGACATGGGCGGCCGGCAGGCCCTCGCGTTCGAGGATCTGACGCACGGCATTGGCGCGGTCGGCCGACAGATCGAAGGCGCCGTAGTCGCTGCGGGTCGGCACGAATCCAGCCGCGGTGTGGCCGGCGATGGAGACGCGCAGCGGCGTCGCCTTGAGCGGGACAGCGAGCTTCTCGATCAGGCGGCGGGTGCGGTCATAGGGGACTTTGGAGCCGTCGGCGAACATCGAGCGACCGTCCTGGTCCACGATCTCGAGGTTGAGGCCCTGCTTGGTCTCCTCGAACATGATGTGCTTCGACATCTCGGTCAATTCCGGCATGTCCTGCAACGCTTGGCGCAGCGAGGCCGCCGCCAGCGCAAAATTGCGGTCGACCTTGATCTTGGCGCCCGACGTGCGGTCACGATCCTCCTGGTCCGGCGTCGGCGTGTTGGAGGAGTCCTCGGGCTGAATGTGATCGACGTTCTTCAGCCGAGGGCGGGTCGGCAGCCCGTCGGACTCGACGATGCCGGAATAGCGCGCTTCGGTCTGGACACCGAAGGCGTCGCGCATGGAGCCTGCGACGACCTTCAGCTTGTTGGCATCCTGGGTCGAGAACGCGACGAGCATCACGAAGAAGCTCATCATCAGGCCCATCAGATCGGCGAAGGTCACGAACCAGCCGTGACCGCCTCCGTGTGAATCGCCGCGCTTCTTCTTGGCCATATCTCAAATCCCGGCGCGCGGCCTCAGGCCGGCACCGGCTCGCCTTCAGCGTGGCGGTGCTTCTCGGGCAGATAGGCCAGCAGCATTTCGCGGACCAGCGTGGGGCTCTTGGAGTCGCGGATCATCAGGATGCCGTCGATGATCAGCGTGCGGTTAGTCTCTTCGTCCAGGAGCTTTCCATGCAGCTTGTCGGCGATCGGGGTACAAAACAGGTTGGCGACCAGCGCGCCGTAGAGAGTCGCGAGCAGCGCGGTCGCCATGAACGGGCCGAGCTTTGACGGGTCGGTCATGTTGGCGAACATCTGCACCATGCCGATCAGCGTGCCGACCATGCCGAAGGCCGGGGCGCAGTCGCCGATGGCGCGGTAGATCTTGCTGCCTTCATCCAGATGCATCAAAAAATTATCGCGGTCGCGCTCGAGATTGTCGCGAATGAAGTCCAGGTCGTAGCCGTCGGCGACGTAGCGGATGCCCTTGGCGAGGAACGGCTCGTCGGTCTCGACCTTTTCCAAACCCACGGGCCCTTGCTTGCGGGCGATCTCGGCGATGCGGGCGAGTTCGTCGACCAGATCGTGCGCCGACAGACGGCTCATAGTGAAGGCAAACTTGGCGCCGAGCGGTAGGCCGTGGATCAGCGTCGAGAGCGGAAAGCGGATCATGGTCGCGGCCGTCGAGCCGCCGAAGATGATGATCATCGCATGCTCGGAAACGAACATGTGGAGATCGCCGCCCAGCAGCATCATCGTCGCGATGACGACAATGCCCGCCACGAGCCCGATGCTCGTCATGATATCCATGGGAGACTCCAACGCGAACGCAACAACGGCCGTCCTGGCCGATGGCGCGGCCCAACCCCGAACCGCATCGGAAACCCTAGTGAGCCGCGATTAAAGACGCGTAAAGGTTAAGTTGAGCCGGCGCGCCTGGCGGCCGCAGCGCGCTGAAAGGCGCCGGCTTTTGCCGACTGCCGACACGGATCTCAACATTTTGCTAACCATACGGTGTCGCGCGCACCCGTCACCCGTGCACGCGATCCCTTCGGCTGCGGCCCTGCGCCACATCGGGGGCGACCGATCAATTGGTATTCTGGACCCGGCCGGCACCTCATGGCGGAAGGCATCGCAATGGTGACGCTGTTCAGTCTTCTCACCGCGCTTCCCGCAGTGCTGGCGCTCCACATGCTCGAACCCGGGCTCGTCCTGCCGGCGTTCAGCGTGCTGCTCTTTGCCGAGGCGGCCCTCGCCGGGATCGCAGCGCACCTGATCCACATGCCGGACAATGCGGAAGATATCACCCTGTGGGATTTTGCCGGCGGCTTCACCTTGATCGGATGCGCTGCCGCGGTGCTCGGCGAGCCGGATCAGGCCGCCTTGTTCCTGACGGAACAGGGCAGCCTGCGAGCGGCGTCGCAACCGTAGATCATCGCGGTCCCGCCGTTAGTGAATCTCCGCCGAGCGCTTCAGCGCAGCCTTCAACTTCTCCAACGAGAAGTCGGGGCTGCGGGCGATCTCGAGGATCGGCGTCTCGCGGCGGCCACAGAGTTCGGCGGCCTCGGGCAGCTTTGCGGCAATATCGTGCGGAATTACGACAGCGCCGTGCTGGTCGGCATGGATCAGATCGTCCGACTTCACGGTCATGCCGGCGACGCGCACTTCGCCGCCAAAGCTCTCGGCGTGCACCCAGGCATGCGACGGGCCGATCGAGCCGGCCAGCGCCTGGAAGCCCGGCGCCCATTGCGGAATGTCGCGGATCGAACCGTCGGTGATGACGCCGAGGCAGCCGAGCGCCTTGTGCACGTTGCTCTGCACCTCGCCCCAAAACGCACCGTAGCCGACGTCGGGACCGTCGATGTCCTGGATCACCGAGATGCGCGGACCGTGGCCGGTACCGACATATTCGTAATATGCGATGCGGCGCTTGGACTGCTCTTCCGGCGGTAGTGAATTTTTCAGCACCGAGCGGATCGCGACCGTGCGGGCATAGCCGACGATCGGGGGCAGATCGGGAAATGGGCAGACCAGTGGTTTGGTGGTGTAGCCGATCAGCCGGCGCTCGGGCGCCACGATCTCCATGGCATTGCAGATCGTCGGCGTGTCATAGCGGCCCAGCGCTTCGAGGACGGAAGCGGGCAGCGGCCCGGTCGCAGTATTCGTCACAGCGTTCTCTCCCAGATTGGCGGCCGCTGTTGGTGCGGTGCCGCCTGCACCGGGCGATATAGCCGAGATCGGGCCTCAACCCAACTCAGGGCGCCTCATGGCAGATATCCAAGTCTCGCTGTTCAGTGCCTTGGCTGCTTGGCGCTTGCCGTTCAGTGCAGCCGGTCGGGCCGGTCGTCTTCGCGCGGCGGCTCCGACAGGTTTGCCAGCGTCGGCGCCGAAGGCGGCGAGGAGACCTCGCCTCCAGCCGGCGCGGTGGCTTCCATCGCGCGCGCCTGGTCGCGATAGGATTTGTAGCCGAGCGGCAAAGCGAGCAGATACAGCACCGTTCCGATGGACAGCACGTGCCAGGGATAGGCGATCAGGATCGCGATGAACACGACCACCGCGACGAACGCCGGCAGCACCAGCTCGGGCGGCACGCGCATGCGCTTGGTCTTGCCGGAGAACACCGGCAGGCGCGACACCATCAGGAAGGCGATCAGCAGCGTATACGCAGCCGTCACCGCCGCAGGCAGCCGGCCGAGATCGAGGAACGCGACATAGATCGGCAGCAGCACCGTGATCGCGCCGGCCGGCGCCGGCACGCCGGTGAAGAAGTTGGCGGCAAAGGCCGGCTTGTTGGGATCGTCCATGGTGGCATTAAAGCGCGCCAGGCGGAGGCCACCGGAGATCGCAAACACCATGGCGGCGATCCAGCCGGCATTGCCGAGCTCGTGCAGCTGCCAGAAATACAGCATCAGGCCGGGCGCCACGCCGAAATTGACGAAGTCGGCGAGGCTGTCGAGCTCGGCGCCGAACTTGGACTGCCCCTTGATCATGCGCGCGATGCGGCCGTCGATGCCGTCGAGTGCCGCCGCGAACACGATGGCGTAGACCGCGAGCGACATCCGCCCCTCGATCGAGAGCCGGATCGAGGTCAGGCCGGCGCAGATCGCCAGCAGCGTGATGACGTTGGGCACCAGCATGCGCACCGGGATCGGGCGGAACCGCCGGCGGCGCACATCAGGATCTTTGAAGTCATAAGGCGTCATGGCTCGTCCTCACCTTGGGGCGAGATATAGCAAGCCGCGTTCCCCTCCGCCATTGCGGCGGAAGGCCCCTCAGGACCGACTTATTGGTTAATTGGCACGGTAGGCGCGGCTCGGGTCGTCTCCGGCAAGATCCGCCAGAATCGTCTCGCCGGCGATCGCGGTCTGGCCTTCCGAGACCAGCGCCTTCGTGCCCAGCGGCAGATAGACGTCGAGCCGCGAGCCGAATCGGATCAGACCGAAGCGCTCACCGGCGCCGATTGCCTGCCCCTCTTTGACGAAGCAGACGATGCGCTTGGCGACCAGACCCGCGATCTGGATCACGCCGATCCGCGCCGTCGGCGTCGTGATCACCAGCGAGTTGCGCTCATTGTCCTCGCTCGCCTTGTCCAGCTCGGCATTGATGAACAGGCCGGGCCGGTAGGCGATACGGTCCACCCGGCCCGCGATCGGGCTGCGGTTCACATGGCAGTTGAACACACTCATGAACACCGAGACGCGCGGCAGCGGCCGATCGCCGAGCCCGAGCTCGGCCGGCGGCAGCGCCATAGTGATCATGGAGACGCGGCCGTCGGCGGGCGACACCACGAGCCCCTCGCGCACTGGGGTCACGCGCACGGGGTCGCGGAAGAACAGCGCGCACCACACGGTCAGGATGGTGCCGATCCACCCCAAAGGCGACCACAGCCAGAACAGGAGGAGGCTTGCCAGCGCAAAGCCCCCGATGAAGGGATATCCCTCCTTGTGGATCGGCGGGATCTGACGCTGGATCGAATCGAGAATGGACATCGCTATCTGCCGCTCAGGGTTGATGGCGCAGGTCGTCCCGCGCGGTGGTGTTGTTTAGGCCAGAGTTGGGACCGGAGACAAGGTCACTCCGCCGCCGCAGGCGCCGTCAGGACATCGGCGACCGGCGGTGGCTCCCGGTTGGGCGCCTCGCCGGAATCGGCCATCCTCGCCAGTTTCTCGCGCGCCGCCTCGGCCTCGCGCTGCCTGTTCCACATGCTGGCGTAAAGTCCCCCCTCCCCAAGCAGTTTCGCGTGGGTGCCGCGCTCGGCGATGCGGCCCTGGTCCAGCACGATGATCTCGTCGGCGCCGACGATGGTCGAGAGCCGATGGGCGATCACCAGCGAAGTGCGGTTCTTCGCCACGCGCTCGAGCGCACCCTGGATTTCGTGCTCAGTGTGGGTGTCAAGCGCGGAGGTCGCCTCGTCCAGCACCAGGATCGGCGGCGCCTTCAACACGGTGCGCGCGATCGCAACCCGTTGTTTTTCGCCGCCGGACAGTTTCAGGCCGCGCTCGCCGACCTGGGTCTCGTAGCCTTTCGGCGCCATGCGGATGAAATGATCGATCTGCGCCAGCTGCGCTGCCTGCTCGACCTCGGCATCGCTGGCGTCCCAACGCCCGTAGCGGATGTTGTAGCGGATGGTGTCGTTGAACAGCACGGTGTCCTGCGGCACCATGCCGATGGACGCGCGCAAGCTCGCCTGCGTGACTTCGCGAATGTCCTGGCCGTCGATCAGGATCTTGCCGCCCGAGATGTCGTAGAGGCGAAACAGAAGCCGCGAGATGGTCGACTTGCCCGCACCTGACGGGCCGACGATCGCGACCGTCTTGCCGGCCGGCACCTCGAAGCTGATGCCCTTGAGGATCGGACGGGACGGCTCATAGGCAAAGCGCACATCCTCGAAACGCACATTGCCCGCGGAGACCACCAGTGGCTTCGCGCCCGCCGCATCCTTGATCTCAGCCTCGCGCCCCAGCACGTTGAACATCTTCTCGATGTCGATGATCGCCTGCTTGATCTCGCGATAGACCATGCCCATGAAGTTCAAGGGCTGGTAGAGCTGGATCATCATCGCGTTGACCAGCACGAAATCGCCGACCGTGTTGGTGCCGTTGCGCACGCCGATCGCGCACATCAGCATGGTCGCGGTCAGCCCCAGCGTGAAGATCACGGCCTGCCCGGTGTTGAGCACGGCCAGCGAAGTATAGGCCTGGACGCTCGACTCCTCGTAACGCGCGACCGACCGGTCGTAGCGCTGTGACTCACGGGCCTCGGCGCTGAAATATTTGACGGTCTCGTAGTTGAGCAGCGAGTCGATCGCCTTGGTGTTCGCCTCGGTGTCGGCATCGTTCATCTTGCGGCGGATGCCGATCCGCCACTCGGTCGCGATGTAGGTGTAGTACATGTAGACCGCGACAGTGACGAGGGTCGCAAGCACGTAGCGCCAATCGAACTGCCACAGCAGCACGGCCATCAGCAGCGAGACCTCGACGATGGTCGGGATCAGCTGCAGGATCACCATGCGCACGATGACCTCGATGCCCTCGCGGCCGCGCTCGAGCACGCGCGTCAGGCCGCCGGTCTTGCGCTCCAGGTGGAAGCGCAGTGACAACTCGTGCATGTGGATGAAAGTGATGGTGGCGAGCTTGCGCACCGCGTGCATGGCAACGCGCGCGAAAATGCCGTCGCGCCATTGCGTCAGCACCGCCATCACGATGCGCATCACGCCGTAGCTGGCGGTCAGCAGCAGCGGCGAGGCGATCACCCAGAGGTGCCAATTGTCGGCCTGAACTGGCGCACTGTTGGCGCCGGTCAGCGCGTCGGTCGCCCATTTGAAGCTGAAAGGAACCGTCAGCGTGATCAGCTTGGCGGCGAGCAGCAGCACCATCGACCAGACCACGCGCATCTTCAGGTCGAAACGGTCGCCCGGCCAGATATAGGGCCACAGATGCGCCAGCGTGCCCATCAGCGTGGCCCGCTCCAGCGGCCCCCCGGCGGGATCAGGAACGTTGGCGCCGGCGGGCGATTGAGCTTGGTCCATCAAGAAGCCTGAAAAGCCCGTCGATGCGGGCTGCGTTGCCATTAAGGATTTTCGTTTGTCATATAGAGCCTTACCGATGCCCATGCACCCCGCCAGATGGCGAATCTTGGATTGTTCGTCGTGGTTTACCGGTAGATTTCCGGAAGCCCCGAATCACCGATTGGGCTTGACGCCCCTTCGCTGCAATGCATCATGGCACCAATGAGCACGATCAAAACCGTCTGTGTCTATTGCGGCTCCGGCCCAGGAACCAATCCCCGTTTCACCGAAGGCGCCAAGGCATTCGGCAAGGCGCTCGCCGAGAACAACATCCGCCTCGTCTATGGCGGCGGCTCGCTCGGCCTGATGGGCTCGGTGGCGACCTCCGTCCTCGATCACGGCGGCACTGTCACCGGCATCATCCCCGATTTCCTGCGGATGCGGGAAAACGCGCTGACGCGCGTGCAGGAGATGATCGTCACCCCCGACATGCACGAGCGCAAGCGACTGATGTTCGAACGCTCCGACGCCTTCGTGGCGCTGCCGGGCGGCGTCGGCACGCTGGAGGAGTTGGTCGAGCAATTGACCTGGAAGCAGCTCGGACGTCACGCCAAGCCGGTGCTGCTGGCCAACATCGATAATTTCTGGGAGCCGCTGTTCTCGCTGCTGTCGCACATGCGCCAGACCGAGTTCATCCGCGCCGGCCTTTCGGTCGACATCCTCAAGGCCGATCGGATCGAAGAGATTTTGCCGAAGCTGAAATCGGCTGCAGCGCAGATCGAAGATGCGGAAAAGCAGCTCGCACCGGAAATGGCGCGCAAGCTCTAGTCCGCAGGAAACGTCACCGCCTCGATCCGGTTACCATCGGGGTCGACAACGAAGGCTGCGTAATAACGCACGCGATCGTGCGGGCGGATACCCGGCGCGCCGTCGGATGCGCCGCCGGCCGACAGCGCTGCGGCGTGAAATGCATCGACCTCGACGGTCGTCTTTGCCCGCAGGCAGATATGGACGCCGCTCTCCGGCGGCACGTGCGGCATGCCCTCGCGCAGATTGATCCAGAATTCGGGATAGGCCTTGCCGAAGCCGATCGTCCGCGGCCGCGTGACGAGGCGAGCGAGACCGAGCGCGGCGAGTGTTGCCTCGTAAAATGTCGCCGAGCGCTGGAGATCGCTGACGCCGACAGAGATGTGATCGATCATGGGTCGCGCCCCCTCTCCTGCTCGTCATCCCGTTTGTGGCACCGCCGCCCTACGCCGGCGCGCCCGACTTCACCAGCTTGTAGATCACCGAATCCATCAGCGCCTGGAACGAGGCGTCGATGATGTTGGGGGACACCCCGACCGTGGTCCAGCTGTCGCCGTTCTCGTCCTCGCTCTCGATCAGGACGCGCGTGACCGCGCCGGTGCCGCCGTTGAGGATACGCACGCGATAGTCGATCAGCGTCAGGCCTTCGATATATTTCTGGTACTTGCCGAGGTCCTTACGCAGCGCGACGTCGAGCGCGTTGACGGGACCGTTGCCTTCGGCCGCCGAGATCAGATGCTCGCCGGCGACGTCGACCTTGACCACCGCCAGCGCCACGGTGACGCGTTCGCCATGCGAATTGTAACGCTGCTCGACATTGACGTCGAACTGCTCGACCTCGAAATAATGCGGCACCTTGCCGAGCGTGCGCCGCGCCAGCAGCTCGAACGAGGCGTTGGCGGATTCATAGGCGTAGCCTTGCGCCTCGCGCTCCTTCAACTCCTCGACCAGCCGCGACAGTTTCGGATCGCTCTTCTCGTAGGCGATACCGGCGCGGTCGAGCTCGGCAATGACATTGGAGCGGCCGGCCTGATCGGACACCAGCACCTTGCGATGATTGCCGACCAGCTCCGGCAACACGTGCTCGTAGGTCTGCGGATCCTTCAGCACGGCGGAGGCATGGATGCCGGTCTTGGTGACGAACGCGCTCTCGCCGACATAGGCCGCATGCCGGTTGGGCACGCGATTGAGCATGTCGTCGAGCGTGCGCGACACCTTGACCAGGGTCGCGAGCTTCTCCGCCGTGACGCCGATCTCGAAGGCGTCGGCAAACTCGGCCTTCAGCTTCAAGGTCGGAATCAGCGAGCAGAGATTGGCGTTGCCGCAGCGCTCGCCGAGGCCGTTCAGCGTGCCCTGGATCTGCCGCGCGCCGGCGCGCACCGCGGCGAGCGAATTCGCCACCGCCTGCTCGGTGTCGTTATGGGCGTGAATGCCGAGATGATCGCCGGGGATGTGCTTCGCCACCTCGGCGACGATCGCTTCGACCTCGTTGGGCATGGTGCCGCCGTTGGTGTCGCACAGCACCACCCAGCGCGCGCCGGCTTCATAAGCAGCTTTCGCGCAGGCGAGCGCGAAACCGGAATCCTCCTTGTAACCGTCGAAGAAGTGTTCGCAGTCGAGCATCACCTCGCGGCCGGCAGCCTTCGCCGCTGCGACGCTGTCGCGGATCGAGGCGAGGTTCTCCTCCTTCGTCGTCTCCAGGGCAACGCGCACCTGATAGGCCGACGACTTCGCCACGAAGCAGATCACGTCGGCCTTGGCCTCCAGCAGCCCGGCCACACCGGGATCGTTGGAAACCGAGCGCCCCGCTCGCCGCGTCATGCCGAAGGCGGTGAAGCGCGCATGCGAAAACTTCGGCTTGGTGCCGAAGAACTCGGTGTCGGTCGGATTGGCGCCGGGATAGCCGCCCTCGACATAGTCGATGCCGAGTTCATCGAGCATCTGGGCGATGATTTGCTTGTCGGTCAGCGTGAAATCGACGCCGTTGGTCTGCGCGCCGTCGCGCAGCGTGGTGTCGAACAGATAGAGGCGCTCCTTGCTCATTGCAGCGCTCCCGACGCGGGTCCACTGCCGAGCGTCTTCTGCATGGTGGTGTTGGCCAGCCATTCGTCGTTGACAGTGATGCTGTTGCGCTGCATGGCGACATAGCCGCGCTTGGCGAAAAAGCCCTGCGCGTTGTCGCTGGCATCGACCGTCAGCTTGTCGGCGCCGCGGCCGCCCGCAAGCTTTTCCAGCGCATCGACGAGCATGGTCGCGAGGCCCTGCCCGGCCACGGCCGGATGCACATAGAGCATGCGGATATGATCCTTGCCCTGCAGCGAGGCAAAACCCACCGGTGACCCCTCCAGCGTTGCGATCAGCGTCAGGTCGGAGGCGAGCCCCTTGCCGAACTCTTCGTCTTCCGCCGACGCCATCCAGGCCTGTTGTTGGGCCTCGCTATAGTCCTCGCCGGTCAGCTCTTCGATGCTGGCGGTGAAGATCGCGGCGAGAACCGGCACGTCCTCCGGCAGAAAGGGCCGCAAGCCAGGCTTTGGGAGTGCTTGTGCCATCGTCTTCACCACATCCCATAGAGTTTCAGCGCCAGCGCCACGGCAGCGCCGAGCAGCAGGATTTTCAGCGCGATGTAATAGAACCAGTGCCGCGGAAAAGGCGTATCGGGTCGCTTCATCGTGCGACCTCCCACGTCGTCCCTTCCTTGGAATCCTTGATCGCAACGCCCATCGCGGCAAGCAGATCGCGGATACGATCGGACTCCGCAAAGTCCTTGCGCGCACGCGCCGCCGTCCGCTCCGAGATCAGGCGCTCGACTTCCTTGGCATCGACGCCGCTCGCCTGCTGCTTGCGTCCTTCCCACTGCGCGGCACTCTCGGAGAGAAAGCCGAGCAGACGCAACGAACCCGCGAGGGCACCAACATCGCTGCCGCGCAGCCCATGCAGCGCCGCGATCGCCAGCGGCGTGTTGAGGTCGTCGAGCAGCGGCTCGACCACTGAGGGGGGGGGCTTGCCGGATGCGACGTCAGCCGCACCCCGATACCAATCGTCGAGCGTCCTGGCGCTCTCCTCCAGCGACTTCATCGTCCAGTCGATCGGCGAGCGGTAATGCGTCTTGAGCATATTCAGGCGCAGCACTTCGCCCGGCCAGTCCGCGAGCAGCTCGTGAATCGTGACGAAGTTGCCTAGCGATTTCGACATCTTCTCGCTCTCGACCTGCAGGAAGCCGTTGTGCATCCAGTAGTTCGCCATGCGCTCCCGGTGGAAGGCGCAGCAGGTCTGCGCGACCTCGTTCTCGTGATGCGGAAACACGAGATCGATGCCGCCGCCATGGATGTCGAAGTGCTCGCCGAGATGCTTCCAGGCCATGGCCGAGCACTCGACATGCCAGCCCGGGCGCCCCTGCGCGGCGACGCCGGCGGGTGACGGCCATGACGGCTCGCCGGGCTTGGACGGCTTCCACAGCACGAAGTCGGTGTTGCCTTTCTTGTAGGGCGCGACATCGACGCGGGCGCCGGCAACCATCTCGTCCAGCGAACGATTGGACAGCGCGCCATAGCGCGGCAACCCGGCATCGGCCGCGTTCATCGCCTGCGGCGAGAACAGCACGTGATCCTCGGCAACATAGGCAAAGCCGCCGGCAACCAGCCGTTCGATGATCTCGCGCATCTCGCCGATATGCTCGGTGGCGCGCGGCTCGACGCTCGGCCGCAGCGCGCCGAGCGCGTCGACGTCAGCGTGAAACTGTTTGCCGGTTTGCTCGGTGACTTTCCGGATCGCCTCGTTCAGCGGCAGGCCGGGGAAATCCCGCGCGGCGCGGTCGTTGATCTTGTCGTCCACGTCGGTGATGTTGCGGACATATTTGACGTGCGCCTCACCGTAGAGATGGCGCAGCAGCCGAAACAGCACGTCGAACACGATCACCGGCCGGGCATTGCCGATATGGGCGAAGTCATAGACCGTCGGTCCGCAGACATACATGCGGACGTTCTTGGCATCGAGCGGCACGAAGGTGCGCTTTTCCCGGCTCAGCGTATCGTAAAGGCGCAATTCCATAAGGATACCCGTCGGCTGTTGGCCGGGCGTCCAGTGCTCTCAATGGTTTTGAGAAAAGACGGCTCCAGCCAGCGAATCGCTAGCTCGTAATCTCGCGGCAAATGGCGCAAATGACGAGGAGACCGTTCATGACGGAACATATGGGCTATGAGGCGGCCCCGCGTCAAGAGAGCCGCGAAAACGCCGTCTTATCTCCGCAATGCGCAGCCGCCGCGCGCAGATGGTTCATCTCCTTAACCATTTGAGCCCATTCTGGAACTGGCAGTTCACATTTTTTGCCCCGGTGTTTTCATGCGATCATTGCTTGCGCTCATGTCCTGCGCCTCCATCCTTGCGGCGTCCAGCGCTCTCGCGGAGACCCGCGTCTTCATCATCCCAAACCAGGCGGACGGCTACGGCGTCGATCAGTGCCTGGCCAAGAGCGACAAATGCGGCGCGCAGGTCGCCCGCACCTACTGCCAGTCACGCGATTTTGCCCAGGCTTCGGCCTATCGCCGGGTCGATCCCGACGAAATTACCGGCTCTGTCCCCAAATCCGGCGCAAACTGCTCCCATGGCCATTGCGACGAATATGTCGCAATCACCTGCCAGCGCTGAATTCGCTCGGAACTGGCGTACCTTAGGCCCAATCGCTGGCCTCTGAAACGACGTGACGATGCCGCAGGAAGCGGCTATGGGAGGGCGCGCTCCGGCCTCCCCACATCACGCGTGGCCGTGACCTCGCTAGAATGGCGGATATGCCTGAATTTTTGTCTCTCTCCCGTGCTCGCTCGATCCTTGCCTGTGCCGTGCTCTTCAGCACGGTTGCGCTCGCCAATAACGCGTTCGCACAGGCCGGCCCGCCGGGACCGCCGCCTCAGCCCGGCCAGAACGGGCTCGGACCCAACCCGATGTGCGCGCGCCTGGAAGGTCAGCTCGCCGGTCTCGATCGTGGCGGCGGCGGTGATCCCGCGCGCGAAGACCAGATCCGCCGCTATCAGGAATCTCAGACCAAGCAGCAGGCCGAGCTCGATCGTGTCACCATGCAGGCCAAGCGCATGGGTTGCGATTCCTCCGGCTTCTTCTCGCTGTTCAGCGGCCAGTCGGCGCAATGCGGTCCGGTCAACACCCAGATCCAGCAGATGCGCGCCAATCTGGACCAGATCACCGGCAATCTCGAACGCCTGCGCGGCGGCGGCCCCGGCGGCTTTAGCCCCGAGCGTGACAACCAGCGCCGCTCGGTGCTGGCAGCGCTGGCGCAGAACAATTGCGGCCCGCAATATGCCAATGCGGCGCAGTCGCAAGGCGGCGGCAATTTCCTGAGCAATCTGTTCGGCGGCAACAACCCCAATAATCCGCAAGGCGTGCCGCCGTCCGATCTCGGCCCGCAATCAGGCACCTATCGCACTGTGTGCGTGCGCACCTGCGACGGCGCCTACTTCCCGGTCTCGTTTGCGACCGTGCCGGCGCGCTTCCCCGACGACGAGAAGACCTGCAAGGCGCTGTGCCCGGCCGCCGAGGCCGTGCTCTACACCCATCGCAATCCCGGTGAAGACATGAACTCCGCGGTCTCCACCAGCGGCCAGCCCTACACGGCGCTGCCGACCGCGTTCAAATTCCGCAGCGAGTTCAACCCGTCCTGCTCCTGCAAGGCGGCGGGCCAGACCTGGGCCGACGCGCTCAAATCCGCCGACGACAAGGCGTCGGCCGAACAGCAAGGTGACATCATCGTCACCGAGGAGAGCGCCAAGAAAATGCAGCAGCGGCAGCTCAACAAGGGCACGCCTGCCGCCAATGGCAAGAAGGGTGCGACGCCGACCACGGCGGCTGCACCTGTCGCGACTCCGCCTGCCGATACCGGCACCGCTACGACCTCGTCCGAGAACAAGCCGATCCGTTCGGTCGGACCAAGCTTCTTGCCGCAGCAGCAGAAGTAGGTCACGTCCTCCGCTGTCATGGCCCCGCGAAAGCGGGGGCCATCCTGTACGCTGGCATCAGCTGGTTTTCACGACGACCGGCGCAGCGTACTGGATCATCTGCTTTCGCGGCTGATAACAGCGAAATGGGTGGCGAGACCGTTTGCCTCGCGAATCATCCAATCAATTGCGCGCAAGAGTTCCCCGACCCGGCCGCCGCCAAGCGGCGCTGTCGGGTAGCGCCCCAAGACACGAACAAATCTAGGCGTCGCGCGCCGGGCGGCGTGCTCAATATAGTCTACACCGACACCGGGATTCGCAGCCGTTTCGAGTTCGAGGGCCCGTGCGGCGTGGGCCGCCGCGCCAAGAATGTGCCTGACCTGGGTCGATCGAGCCAGGGGATGAAGATACGCCGCGGATGAGGCACTCATCGCCGCGCGTGCGGCTAGGCTGGCTGCCGCACCTTTGGATTCGTTTGCTGCCTTCAGCGCTGCCCAGGCTGCATCGCGCAGGGTCTTTACCCGCTTGCCTCCCTTCGCGAAGGTCCGCGCTGCTTCGACTGCGTCACGCGGCCGGAAATCCACTGGATGCGCCCGCTCGAATATTTCCAGCACGTCCGCGGCATTTGCCGCCGCATAGGCTGCAACCTCTCGGAGATCATCCATGTCAAGGGAGATTTCGTCTGCCATGCTTTCGCCCACCACCAGCTCCGGAGCACACCTATGAATGCTCTATGGTCGAATTCGATCGCCCAAGCAGGATGCCAGAAGATATGGATCACCTCATTGGATGACGACAGCGGAATGCAATCTCCAAGCTACCCGAACTGGCAGCCCCTACCCCTCAAACGCGTCGATCGAGGCTTTGCTCACACGCGAGACCAGCGTCTCATCCGGAGCGGCGAGCTGCTCGCCTTTGTCGCGAAAGCGGTTGGTGATGGGATAGCGGCGGTCGCGGCCGAAATTCCTGGCTGTGACCTTGACGCCGGGCGCGGCCTGGCGGCGCTTGTATTCGGCGACGTTGAGGAGATGGTCGATGCGGGTGACCGTCTCGCGGTCAAAGCCCGCGGCGATGATTATATCGAGCGGCTCTTCGCGCTCGATGAGACGCTCCAGGATGGCATCAAGCGCGTCGTAAGCCGGCAACGAATCCTGGTCGGTCTGGTTCTCGCGCAGCTCCGCGGTCGGCGGACGCGTGATGATGTCGGGCGGGATCACCTCACCGGCCGGCCCCAGCGCCCCCTCGGGCTTCCACGAATTACGCAAGCTTGCCAGCCGAAACACCTGCGTCTTGTAGATGTCCTTGATCGGATTGAAGCCGCCGTTCATGTCGCCATAGAGCGTGGCGTAGCCGACCGACATCTCCGACTTGTTGCCTGTGGTCACCACCATCAGGCCGGTCTTGTTCGAGATCGCCATCAGCAGCGTGCCGCGGGTGCGGGCCTGGAGATTCTCCTCGGTGACATCGGGCGGCAGATTCTTGAAGACGCCGGACAGGATGGTCTCGAACCCGGTCACCGCTTCGGCGATCGGCAGCACCTCGTAGCGGATGCCGAGATGGCCGGCGAGCTCGCCGGCGTCCGCAATCGAGCTTGCCGCGGTGTAGCGATAAGGCAGCATCACGCCGTGCACCTGATCGGAACCGAGTGCATCGACCGCGATCGCCGCGCACAGCGCGGAGTCGATGCCGCCGGAAATGCCGAGCAGCACGCCGGGAAAGCCATTCTTGGCGACGTAGTCGCGCAAGCCCAGCACGCAGGCCGCGTAGTCGGCGTAGTCTGCCTCGGGCTGCGCGGCGATCGGCCCGGTGCAACGCCAATCGTCGCCGCTTCTCGTGAAGTGCAGTGTGGTGATGCTCTCCGCGAACGCCGGCAATTGCGCTGCGAGCGAAAGGTCGCCGTTGAGCGCAAAGGAGGCGCCGTCGAACACCAACTCGTCCTGGCCGCAAACCTGGTTGAGATAGACCAGCGGCAGACCGCTCTCGGTGACGCGCGCGACCGCGACCGACAAGCGCACGTCGGCCTTGTCGCGGGCGTAAGGCGAGCCGTTCGGCACGAGGATGATCTCGGCGCCGGTCTCGGCCAGCGTCTCGACCACGTTCTCGTAGTCCTCGGACTCCTCAAGCCAGATGTCCTCGCAGATCGGCACACCGACGCGCACGCCGCGCACGGTGACGGGGCCGGCGGCAGGCCCGCGCGAAAACAGCCGCTTCTCGTCGAACACGCCGTAATTCGGTAGATTGCATTTGAAGCGCAGGCCAGCGATACGGCCGCCATCGAGCAGCGCGCAGGCATTATAGAGCCTGCCCTCCTCGACCCAGGGCGTGCCGATCAGCATCGCCGGCCCGCCATCGGCGGTCTCGCGCGCCAGCGCTTCGATCGCAGCGCGGCAGGCGGCCTGAAAGGAAGGCTTCTGCACGAGATCTTCCGGCGGGTAGCCGGCGATGAACAATTCCGGAAACAGCACGAGATCGGCACCGTCGGCGGCTGCCTGCACGCGCGCCGCGCGCGCTTTCGCGGCATTGCCCTCGATGTCGCCCATGGTCGGATTGAGCTGGGCGAGCGTGACCGCGAATGCGTTGAGACGTTCGGTCATGGCGCTCCGATCAGAGCATGATCCGGAAAAGAGTGAAGCGGTTTTCCGAAAAGATCATGCTGAAAAAACAGTTTAAAGCGCGATACGCGCTTTAAAGAAATCCCAATCGCTCGATGATGGCGATGATCCAGAACGCGCCGGCCATCAGCAGCGCGACACCGACCGCGGCCGAGCCCATGTCCTTGACCCGTCCGATCTGCTTGTCGTGATCCATGGTCAGCCGGTCGGCAAGCTTCTCGATCGCCGTATTGAGCAGCTCGACCACCAGCACGAACGCGACCGCGCAGATCAGCTCGACCGCCCGCATCGCGGTCGCGCCGACGAACCACGCGAGCGGCAGCGACAAGAGGAGCGCAACGATTTCCTCGCGGACGGCCTGCTCCGAGCGGAACGCAAAGGCCAGACCGTTACGGGAATTGATCGTGGCCTTCCAGATTCGCAGCAAGGTCTCAGAGCCCCGCTGCGACCGGCATCGGCCTGACCTTGCCGGCGCGTTCCTGCTTGAGCAGTTCTGCGACCAGGAAAGCCATATCGATGGATTGCTCGGCGTTGAGCCGGGGATCACAGACCGTGTGATAGCGGTCGTTGAGATCCTCGTCAGTGATCGCGCGGGCGCCGCCGAGGCACTCGGTGACGTCCTGGCCGGTCATCTCCAGATGCACGCCGCCGGCATGGGTGCCTTCAGCGGCGTGGATCGCGAAGAACGACTTCACCTCGGACAGGATGCGGTCGAAGGGCCGTGTCTTGTAACCTGATGTCGAGGTGATGGTGTTGCCGTGCATGGGATCGCACGACCACACCACCACTTTGCCCTCCCGCTTCACGGCGCGGATCATGTTCGGCAGGTGCTCGCCGATCTTGTCGGAGCCGAAGCGGCCGATCAGCGTCAGCCGGCCCGGTTCGTTGTCGGGATTGAGCACGTCGATCAGCTTCAGCAGTTCGTCGGGCTTGAGCGACGGGCCGCATTTGAGCCCGATCGGATTCTTGATGCCGCGGAAATATTCGATATGGCCGTGGTCGAGCTGGCGGGTGCGGTCGCCGATCCAGATCATGTGGCCCGAGGTCGCGTACCAGTCGCCGGTGGTGGAATCGACCCGGGTCATGGCCTGCTCGTAGCCGAGCAGCAGGGCCTCGTGGCTGGTGTAGAAATCAGTGGCGCGCAGCTCGGGATGGGCCTCGAGATCGAGGCCGCAGGCGCGCATGAAGTTGAGCGCATCGGAGATGCGGTCGGCCAATTCCTTGTAGCGACGGGACTGCGGACTGTCCTTGAGGAAGCCGAGCATCCACTGATGCACGCTGCCGAGATTGGCGTAACCGCCGGTCGCGAACGCACGCAGCAGGTTCAGCGTCGCGGCCGACTGGCGATAGGCCATCAGCTGGCGCTGCGGATCAGGGATGCGCGCTTGCTTGGTGAAGGCGATGTCGTTGACGATGTCGCCGCGATAGCTCGGCAGCTCGACCCCGTCGATCTTCTCCATCGGCGAGGAGCGCGGCTTTGCGAACTGGCCGGCGACGCGCCCGACCTTCACCACCGGGACGGCGCCGGCATAGGTCAGTACCACCGCCATCTGGAGCAGCACGCGAAAGAAGTCGCGGATGTTGTTGGCACCGTGCTCGGCGAAGCTCTCGGCGCAGTCGCCGCCCTGCAGCAGGAAGGCCTCACCGGCTGCGACCCGCGCCAGCGCCTTCTTCAGATTGCGCGCCTCGCCCGCGAACACCAGCGGCGGAAAGGTCGCAAGCTGCGCCTCGACGTCGGCCAGGGCCTTGGCGTCGGGATAATCGGGCACCTGTAGCACCGGCTTGCTGCGCCAGGACTCGGGCGTCCACCGCTCGGACATCGCAATCTCTCCGTGAAGCAAAAAGCACAACCTGATCTGTGGGTTGCGAGGGTCGCCTTATACACAGGGTGGCCACCGGCCGCCAGTTGTAAATCCGTCTGGCACTGCAAAGCCTTGCGGGGAAAGCCAAATTCGCATTTGCTGGGAACTGCTTGGAAACTGGCAAGATACCTTCGGCCCATGGACGTGGCACTAGACGACGTTTTCATCGACGAGATCAGCTTCCCGGCGACTGACGGGTATGCGCTGACCGGCACCCTATTCCTGCCGCGCGGGACCAAGCGCCATGCCGTCTTGATCAACTCCGCCACCGCCGTCCCGCGAAAAATCTATCGTGGCTTTGCCTCCTATCTCGCCCATCGCGGCTGCGCGGTCCTGACCTACGACTATCGCGGCATCGGCGACTCCCGGCTGCCGGCGATGGTCGGCTACAACCGGCCGAAATCGCTGGTCGGCTTCAAGGCCTCGATGTCGGACTGGGCCGCGCTCGACGTCACCGCCGCAGTGCACTGGATGCGCGAGCGCTACAATACCCTGCCCTTGACCTATGTCGGGCATTCCTTCGGCGGCCAGGCGCTCGGGCTGCTCGCGAACAACACGGACATTTCGCGCGCCGCGTTGGTGGCCTCGCAGGCGGCGACCTGGCGGCTGATGACGTCGCCGGAAAAATACCGCGTCTTCGCCTTCATGAATTTTGTCGGCGTGCCGCTCGTGCACGCGCTCGGTTACGCGCCGGGCTGGGCCGGCATCGGCGAGGATTTGCCCAAGGGCGTCTTCCTGCAATGGGCCGAGTGGGTCTCGAGCCCCCGCTATCTCTTCGATTCAAAGCTGCCGGCGCTGGAAAATTTCGCCAAGTTCAAGGGCGAGCTGCGCACCCTCTGCTTCTCCGACGATCCCTGGGCGACGCGGCCCGCGGTCGAGCTGCTTGCGAGCGGATTCACCGCGATCAAGCCTGAGGTGCTCAACGTGAAGCCGTCCGACGTCGGCGCCAAGGAGATCGGCCATTTCGGCTTCTTCCGCCCCGACCACCGCGACAACGTTGTGGCGTGGCGTCGCGGAATGGATCCAGGGAGAGTAGACGGCGCTTACCGGAGGATCGTCGTCAGCGACGAGTAGCGCTTGTTCGGCTTGGCTTCTCCCGGCGCGAATTGCGCAAAGGCCTGGCTGACGCGGACGGCCGGCGGCGTATCGCCCGCAAAACGAAACTCCTTAGGCCGCGGCGCGTAAAAACTGGCGCTGTAATAGGCGTCGTCGAAGCGCGCCTCGCCGACCCCGAACATTGCGTCGCACGCGAACAGAAGTGCGTAGACTCCCGCGATTGCGACGACGACCTCCCTGAGAACTGACATGCTGATGCCCCACCCTGTTGCAGGCAGGATGCACGCCGGTTCCAAAGCCGGGGTTTAAGGCCGCATGGTTCTTGTCCGCAGGGTTTGCCGCCGCTGAGCAGAAAGCAGACAATCTTATCGATCCCGAAAAAAGAGCCCGCCTGCACGGGTGGTCAGGCGGGCTCCAGGGTTGGCCGCTCGGGAGGTATCAAACGGCCAGATTCATCCAGACAGCCTTGGGCTCCGTGAAATTGTCGAGCGCGGCGGTGCCGTGCTCGCGGCCGAGGCCGGAGTCGCGCTCGCCGCCCCAGGGCAGCCGCACGTCGGTATAGCCATAGGTGTTCATCCAGACCGTGCCCGCGCGCGCCCGCTTGGCGAAGCGCTGCAGCTTGCCGATGTCGCGGCTCCAGACGCCGGCGGCGAGGCTGTAAGCCGTGCCGTTGGCAATGCGCAAAGCGTCGGCCTCATCCTTGAACTTGATGACGCTGACGACGGGGCCAAAGATCTCCTCCTGCGAGATCCGCATCTCGTGCGCGACGTCGGCGAACACCGCGGGACTGATGAAGTAACCACGATCGCCGACCTTCTCACCACCGGTGACGAGGGTAGCGCCCTCCTTCCGGCCGATCTCCACATAATCGAGGACCGCCTTCATCTGCTTCTCGGATATGACCGGGCCGAGCGTCGTCTTGCGGTCGAGCGGGTCGCCGATCCTGAGCGACTTCGCGCGCGCCGCCAGTCGCTCGACGAGCTCGTCATAGGCCTTCTCCTGCACGAGCACGCGCGAGCCGGCCGAGCAGACCTGGCCCGCATTGAAGAAGATGCCGGAAGCCGCAGTTTTCGATGCGGCTTCGAGATCGGCATCGTCGAAAATGACGTTGGCCGACTTGCCGCCCAGCTCGAGCGAGACGCGCTTGAAGTTGCTTGCGGCGCCCTTCATGATTCCCCGCCCCACACCGGGAGAGCCGGTGAAGGTGACCTTGTCGACGTCAGGGTGATTGACCAGCGCGTCGCCGACGACCCGGCCGGGGCCAGTGACGACGTTGAAGACGCCCGCCGGCAGGCCGGCTTCAAGCGCGAGCTCGGCGATGCGTAGCGCCGACAGCGAGGTGAGCTCGGCCGGCTTCATCACGATGGTGCACCCGCAGGCCAGCGCCGGCGCGAGCTTCCACATCCCGATCATCAGCGGGAAATTCCAGGGCACGATCGCCGCGACCACGCCGACCGGCTCGCGCACGGTGTAGGTCAGGGCATCATCGCGCACGGGCACGACGTCGCCGCTGATCTTGTCGGCCCAACCGGCGTAGTAGATCAGCGTGTCGACGGCGGCCGGAAAATCCTGCCGCGATGTCGCGGCGATCGGCTTGCCCGCATCGATCGACTCGAGCTCGATGATCTCCTCGGCGTGAGCCTTGAGCAGGTCCGCCCAGCGCAGCAGGATCTGGCCGCGCTCGGACGCCCGCATCGTGCGCCAGGGGCCTTCGAAGGCCCGGCGCGCGGCGGCGACCGCATCCTCCACATCGGCCTCGTTGCCTTCGGCGACGACGGCGATGACCTGCCCGGTGGCCGGATTAAGCGACTTGAAGGTGCGCCCGGAGCTTGCGGGGACGCGGCGACCGTCGATCAGCAGATGCTGTGGGCGGGACATGAACTCGCTCGCAGGCGAATGCGCAAAATCATATGCAACCGACATCATATTTCCTCCAGTTCTGGTATACCAGACTAGGCGCCTAAGGGCAGGAGTAAATATGATATGGATTGCAAATGGACCATCGTCATATGAAGTGTAGTTCATAAGGATAACTGATGCTTCAGATCGAGATCGAGGCCGTCTGGCGGTTTCGCCGCGAGGGCAATCCACGCACCGCCGTCATCATGCTTGGCGTCCTCAACGAGATCAGGAGAACCGGGAAGATCACCAGCGCGGCCAAGGATGCGCACCTCTCCTATCGCCATGTCTGGAATCTGATCGAGCAATGGTCGGAGTTCTTCGGCACGCCGCTGGTGGAAACCCAGCGCGGCAAGGGCTCGAAACTCACGCCGTTCGGCGAGCGGCTGGTATGGGCGGGCGAGCGTATGCAGGCCCGGCTCGGACCTCAGCTTGAAAACCTCGCGCAGGAGCTGGCGAGCGAGATCAAGCCATTCCTCGAGCAGCGCCCGTCGGTGATCCGCGTGCATGCCAGCCACGGTTTTGCGGTCGCAAAACTGCGCGAATTCCTCGACCGCGAGCCCGGCATCGGCGTCGATCTGCGCTATGTCAGCAACCAGCATTCGCTGGTCTCGCTGGCGCAGGGCGCCTGCGATCTCTCCGGCCTGCATCTGCCGCACGGCGCGCTACGGGCTCAGGGCATCAAGGCTGCGCGCGAATGGCTCGATCCGCGCGAGGATCGCATCATCAGCTTCGTCACACGCGAAATGGGATTGATGGTCGCGCGCGGCAATCCGCTGCGCATCGCTTCGCTCGATGATCTCACCGGACCAAAAGTCCGCTTCGTCAACCGCGACCACGATTCCGGCACGCGGCTTCTGTTCGACCAACTGCTTGCGGCAAACGGCATCGACGAGAGCAGGATCAAGGGCGCGCAGCAGATCGAATTCACCCACGCCGCGGTCGCAGCCTATGTCGCGAGCGGCATGGCTGATGCGAGCTTCGGCGTCGAAGCCGCCGCCCGGCATTTCGGCCTCGATTTCATCCGGCTCCTGACCGAGGATTATTTCTTCGTCTGCAAGCGCGCGTTCCTGGACACCGGGCCGATGCAGCGCATCCTGGAGATCATCCGCAGCGCCGATTTTCGCGCAGCCATCGCCACCCTGCCCGGTTATGTGCCGTCGGATACGGGCACCGTCACCGGCGTGAAGGCATTTCTGGAGATGCACGCCGTGCGATGATGCCGGAGGATGCCATCGCCTTGTCCGCGCCGGTCAGATCGCCGGCTCGGCCTTGAGCGCCGACATGACCCGCTCGCCCTGCGCGGTCAGCCGGTACGTCACCAGCGGACGGCTCGACGGCGGCTTTCGCGCGAGCTCGACGATGTAGCCGCGCACCATCAGGGCTTCGAAACTGCCGTAATAGCCGAACATGCTGATCTGGTTCTGCCTGAGCAGCTTGAACTCGCGCAAGAGCCGTATCTCGTTGCCCGACAGCAGCGACCGGCGCACGCGCTGAACGAACCGCGCGCGCTGCTCGAACCAGTTTTTATCCGGCAGTTCGTGCGAGGCTGGTGCGGGGGCCCGTTCGCAGGGACGCGCGTCCTGCGCAATCTCGACCATCACCTGCGGCAGGCACGGCATGCTGCTGGCGACAACCGCGTCCTTCGCAACGTCGAGCAACGCGAGCGGCCAGCGCCGCTTGTTGTCCACCATGACCGGCGGTGGCACGACGCTGTCGCGCACCAGCTGCTCGAAGCGTCCGGCGGTCACGCCGACATAGGCCGCCGCGCGACGGCGATCGACCAGACGCGTGTCCGGCGCGACCTCGCAAACAATGTTCTCGTCCACCCGGGATCCCCTGGCGCCTCGTTGCGCATGGCATGACGGCCCGACAGGACCGGCCAAGCCGGCGGCGAACCTAGGTGGGAGGAGCGCACTCGAAAAGCACAGAATTTCGTACACGTTGATGCCGTTTCGGCAACGGCTATAGTCCGGCCGGGGGTCCCATGCGATTTCACTCACCGGCCATCCAGTACTTCCACGCCGTCCGCCGCACCGGCTCGATCCGGGCCGCTGCGCGCATGCTGAACGTTGCCTCGTCGGCCGTAAGCCGCCAGATTCTCAAGCTTGAACAGGAGGTTGGGTCACCCTGTTCGAGCGCAATGCGCGCGGCCTGACGCTGACGACGGTCGGCGAGATGTTGGCCCGGCACGTCATGAACGTGCTCCAGGACCTCGACCGCTTCCGCTCGGACGTCGCATCCCTGGCGGGGACTTGGCACGGCACCGTCAGCATTGCCTGCATCGAGTCGCTCACGGAGTCGGTGCTGCCCGACCTGATAGCCTCCCATCGCGGCCGCGCCCGGCGCGTCAGCTTCACCACCGAGGTGAAGGGATCGTCGGACGTGCTGGAGGCCCTGAGCCGCGGCGAGGCCGACATCGGCATCGCCATGGCGCTGCGGCATCCGCCGGACCTGCGCCAGGTCCTTGAAACGGTTTCGCCTCGGCGCGGTCGTGGCGTGCGATCATCCACTGGCGCGCGGCAAGACGGTCACGCTAACCCAATGTCTCGCCTTTCCCGTCATCCATGCGCTGCCGGAGCTGTCGATCTACCATCTGCTGCAGCCGCTGATCGCGCAGCTGTCCGAGACGCCGGAGCCGGCCATCCAGGCCAACTCGATCGACCTGATGCGCGAACTCGCCGCGCGCGGCGTCGGCGTCGCCTTCCAGACCCAGCTCGGCATCGACCGACTATCGCGCGACAGCCGGCTCGTCTTCCTGCCGCTCGACAACGCCGGCAGTCCGGTGTGGTCAGATCTCGGCATCTACGTTCGCGCCGAGCGCACCCTGCCCGCCCACACGGAATCCTTCCTCCAGGAGCTGGTGCGCGAATTGGGCGAGCGCGAGCGGCGGGAAAACGCGGCGCATCCGCAGATCGCCTGATCAAACGCCGACGTCTGACGCTCAGCCGTGGCCGGCTCCCTTGCGCTGGCCGCTATCGCCGAGGCGGTCGACCCAGGCGATGCCGATCGCGGAGATGATGAAGGTCAGGTGGATCAGCACCTGCCACATCACGCCGCTCTCGGTGAAATTGCTCCGCGTCGTGCCGAGATTGCCCGCCTCGATGAAGGTCCTGAGCAGCGAGATCGAGGAGATGCCGATGATCGCCATCGCAAGCTTGATCTTGAGCACGCTGGCATTGACGTGGCTGAGCCATTCCGGCTCGTCCGGATGACCGCTGAGGTTCAGGCGCGAGACGAAGGTCTCGTAACCGCCGACGATCACCATCACCAGCAGGTTCGAGATCATCACGACGTCGATCAGCCCGAGCACGACCAGCATAATCTGCTGCTCGCTGGCGTCGAACGAGTGCACGACCAGGTGCCAGAGCTCCTTCAGGAACAGCAGCACATAGACGGCCTGCGCGACGATGAGGCCGACATAAAGCGGGACCTGCAGCCAGCGCGAGCCAAAGATGAGTTGGGCAAACGGGCCGATTTGCGGCGCCGGCACGGAATCCGCCGAAGGTGCTTTGGGTTCGGACGTCATTGATCACTCCGGATGATGGACAGGCGCGTTGCCTCAGAGACTCGCGATCACAGGCGCGAGCTCGAGCGATCCGCGATAGATCATCTCGAAGGCGACGTAAACGATGATGGCGAGGCCGACATAGCCGATCCAGCGCTGCTTCTGGAGCACGCGGCCGAGCAAATCGGCGGCGACGCCCATCAACGCGACCGACAATAGCAGGCCGAAAGCGAGGATGTAGGGATGCTCGCGCGCAGCGCCCGCGACCGCGAGCACGTTGTCGAGCGACATCGAGACGTCGGCGGCGACGATCTGCACCGCCGCCTGCCTGAAGGTCTTTCGGGACGCAGGCGCAGCGCTGCTGCCGCCATGGCTGAACGCGAGCTCGTTCGCATGCGCGGACTGCTCGCGCAGCTCCCGCCACATCTTCCAGCACACCCAGAGCAGCAGCACGCCGCCGGCGAGCAATAGCCCGATCACTTGCAGAAGCTGGGTCGCGACGCCGGCAAAGACGATGCGCAGGGCGGTGGCGGCGATGATGCCGACGACGATGGCGCGCCGGCGCTGATCGGCCGGGAGGCCGGCTGCGGCAAGGCCGATGACGACGGCGTTGTCGCCGGCGAGCACGAGGTCGATCAGGACGACCTGAAGCAGCGCGGTCAGCGCTTCGGTGGTGATGAATTCAGTCATGATTGGTCATTTTTCGGTGCGGACGGATCGAGCCAGTGCGGCTTCTTCCGCTCGACCCAATCCAGAACCTTGGCGCGCCCGGAGCGCAGCGCGGGCACGTCTTCCGCGAGCAAAGCGAGGCCGAGCGGTAGCATCCAGACGCCGAGCACCGGCAGGAAGGAGAGCACGCCGCCGACAATCAGCAGCGCACCCGAAGGGATTCTCACCCAGCGGCTGGATGGCTTGAGCAGATAGGTGACGGTGTCGCCCATGCGCGGCGGCAGGCGACGGACAAGCTTGTCGAGGCGCGGGTCGCCGCCAGCCATCTGGCCGCTAGCGCCCGCAGTCCCTGTCTTATCCTCGTCCGAAACTACGCTCATGCTTACTCCTCGGCGGCGATGCGGTGTTCGGCGCGCACTGCACCCGGCGTCACCTGCTTTGCGCGCGGCAGCACCAGCGTCAGCAGGCGCAACAGCTTGATCGCCTGCACTTCGTGGGGATGCACGTCCTCGTCCGCGGCCGCGACGCGCTCCGACAGTTCCATCAAATGAGCCGACAGCGGCAGGTCTGAAACCGGACGCAAATTCTCGATCACCACATTGGCGAAATCCGGCTCCTCGAGTCGTTCAGCAAGCTCGTCGAACATCGCGTAGAGCCGGTCGTCCGAGATATGCGGCGCCAGCTTGCGATCCCGGATGAACCGGACGACCTCGTCGCGTTCGACCGGCGAAACTTGCCGGTCGGCGACGGCAACCAGCGCGCCGACGATCACCAGTGCCACCGCAGCCTGCTCGTTCAGGCTGGATGGCTCGGTGATCTCGATTTCGATCGGATTTGAATGCTTGGCGTCGGACATCGTTGCTCCCTTATCTTGCGAAAGACCGCACGGAGCTGCGATGGGGACGATTCGGTCGGAGAGACTCTCAAGAAGGCCCGACGATCGGCCGATCCATCGCATTCGCGCGGGACAGGTCATCCGACATCACGAGGTTTTGCCGACAGCGTCGACTTCCTCGCCAGAGGGGCCCGGATTCTTGTTCGTTTCACACATAAAGATGGGGCTGTCGGAATCAAGACGACGCGACTGCGACCAGCCGCCGCATCGGGTTCCGTGTTTCCACATTGGCTAAGCAGTTCTGCGCGCTCCGCACCTGCGATCATGTCTTTTACTGTCATCGCCCGCGCAGGCGGGCGATCCAGTACTCCGAGACGTCCGTAGTTTGTCGAGAAGCCGCAGCGTACTGGATTCCCCGCCTGCGCGGGCGATGACAGCGGAGTGCGGAGCACTCAGCCTACCCCACCTGCTCGACAAGATGCGCCCGCGAGGGCGACGGCTCGAACCTGTCGCCGAAATATTGCGTCTCGTGCGCCACGAGGTCGTCGCGGAATTCCATGATACTCACGACGTAAGACGGCACCCCGTCATAGGTCAGCACGAATTCGCTCACCCAGAGATCGTTACTGCCGACGATCCGCCGAACCGTGAAGCGCTTCTTGTTCGGCTGCACGAACCGGCTCTCTTGAATCTTCCTGCGACCGCGGATGCGCTCGCCGGACTGCGGATAGTCGAGCACCGCGTCCTCGCGATAGATGTCGTGCTCGGCCTCGAAATCGTTCGCATCCGAAGCATCCCAATGGCGCTGGAGCGCGGCCAGCTTGCCCTGATCATCCATCGTGATCTCCCGTTGTACCGACTGCGTTTACGTTACGCATTTCAAATTGGCCTCAGGGCCGCCGGTGGCAAGGCTTGCTCGCAACGTCTAACAACGACTAACGAGCCAAAAACCCCATCCGATGCAATGATGACGGCAGAACCGCGCAGCCAGATCGGGAACACGCAATGGCACGTCTGCTTTCGGTCAATGTCGGCCTGCCGCGCGACGTCGCTTGGCAGGGTCGGACCGTCCACACCGGCATCTGGAAGGCACAGGTCACAGGCCCGCGCAGGGTGCGCCGGCTCAACATCGATGGCGACGGCCAGGGCGATACGGCCGGTCATGGCGGCGAACATCGTGCCGTATTCGTCTATCAGGATGAATCCTATCGGTACTGGCAGGAGCATCTGGGTCGATCGAACCTCGTTCATGGCCAGTTCGGCGAGAACTTTACGGTCGAGGGCCTCGCCGACACCAACGTGTGCATCGGAGACCGCTACAGGATCGGCTCCGCGGTGTTCGAAGTGACGCAGCCGCGCGTCACCTGCTACCGTCTCGGCATTCGCATGGACGAGCCGGACATGGCCGCGCTGCTCGTCAGGCACGGGCGGCCCGGATTCTATTTCCGTGTGATCGAGGAAGGCGACGTCGAAGCCGGTGACGAGATCACACAGATCGCTGTGGGACCCGAGCGCATGAGCGTGTTCGAGATCAATGCGCTGCTTTACCTGCCGCCTCATCCGCGCGAACGCCTGGAGCGCGCGCTGCGGATTCCCGCGCTGAGCCGCGGCTGGCGCCGTTCTTTCGAGGCGCTGCTCGAGCAGCAGAAGGACAACAAGACCGCGGGAAACGCCGGGCTTGGGCCGGCGGCGAGCCCAGCTCCGGCCTGGCGCGGATTCCGCTCCTTTCGCGTGGCGCGAAAGATCGCCGAAAGCGGCAACGTGACGTCGCTGATCCTCGAACCCGCCGACGGACATCCCGTGGCGGCCGCCCTGCCCGGTCAATTCGTCGTCATCAAGCTCGAGCCCTCCGGTGCGCAGGCGATGACACGCAGCTATTCGCTGTCGGGCGGCGCCGATGCCGCGTCCTATCGCGTCAGCATCAAGCGCGAAGTTCACGGCGCCGCCAGCCGTTACATTGCCGACGAGCTGCTGGCCGGCGCTGCCGTGCAACTAGGTGCGCCACGCGGCAGTTTCACGCTCCGGCAAGATGCACTCCCCGTCATCCTGTTGAGCGCCGGCATCGGCGTCACCCCTTTGCTCGCAATGCTTCACGCGCTCGCCGCCGAAGCGACGACGCGGGACGTGTGGTGGCTGCACGGCGCTCGCAATGGCCGCGAGCATGCGTTCGCCGCCGAGGCGCGCGAATTGCTAGGTGGGCTCTCTCGTCACCATACCCACGTCTGCTACAGCGCGCCTGACCCGGACGATCGTCTCAATGTGGCGTTCGACACAGCCGGACATCTCGACGCACGCCTGCTCCAGACCCTGAGCGTGCCGCGTGACGGCGATTTCTATCTGTGCGGACCGGCAGGTTTCATGAACGATCTGAAAGCTGGCCTCACCACGTTGGGCGTCGCACCGGATCGCATCCACACCGAATTGTTCGGCGCCGGACCGTCCTTGACGCCCGGCATAGCGTCCTCCCCGCAGAAGCGGGCGCACCCGCCGATCGGTGCCCCCGGCCCCGGCCCGATGGTTTCGTTCGCCCGGAGTGGCCTCAATGTCCGCTGGGGACCATCCTATGCCAGCCTGCTGGAATTGGCCGAGGCGTGCGACGTCCCCGTGCGCTGGTCGTGCCGGACCGGCGTCTGCCACAATTGCGAGAGCGGGTTGATCGCGGGGACGGTTGACTATGCGCCGGATCCGCTCGATCCGCCGGCGGACGGCAATGTCCTGATCTGCTGCTCACGACCCCGAAACGACGTCGTGGTTGATCTGTAAAAGTGGGAGAGCGCAATGCGACCTGACATGATGCCGGGAGTAACCTTCCCGGATTACGAACTCAGCGACCACACCGGCAAGCACCGGAAGCTCTCCGAACTGCAGGCGGGCGATCCAATGGTGCTCGTGCTCGGCCGCGGCGGATTTTGTCCCAAGGATCGTCGCCAGGCCGAAGGCTTGCTGCAACTCCATCGCGAGATGGAGGTGGGCTATTGCCGGATGGTCACGATCACGACCGACAACATCACCCAGACCAGCGAATATCGCAGCGGCGTCGGAGCGCACTGGCCCTTTCTCTCGGATTCGCGGCGCCTCGTTCAGAAGGATCTCGACATCGCCGAATACACCGACCCCGTCCATAATCCGATGATTCCGCACGTGATCGTGCTCGAGCCCGGCCTCGTCATTCACAAGATCTACAACGGCTACTGGTTCTTCGGCCGTCCAACCGTCGAAGAGCTCCGCCAGGACCTCAGGGCAGTCGGCATGAAGTGCCGGCCGGATTGGGACATCGCGGCGCCCGGCCTCAGGGCACTGTGGGACCAGGGCCGCAGGGAGCATTTTCATCCCTACGGCAAGGCTTACGTCGAAACTCTCGGCGAACGGGATTAGAACCACATTCCGACATCGTCCGCCCGGGCGAATGCCGGTTCGGAATGTGGATGATCCAGATGAAGACCAATCCCGACCGCATGGGCGCGCGCCAGATCTACGAGGCTTTGAGAGATCAGATCCTGGCGAGGGTGTATGGGATCGACGGGGTGCTGCCGTCCTCCCGCACGCTGGCCGGTGAGATGGGCGTGGCGCGCTCGACCGTCACGATCGCCTACGAACAGCTCGCCGCCGAAGGCTTCATCGAGACACGCCATGGCGCGCGACCGCGTGTGGCTCGCGCCGTCGTCGAGCGAGGACGCACGCGCGTAGTGTCGCGGCCGTCGGCGCGGAAGGTGCGGCTGTCGGCCTTCGGGAGCCGGTTGCTTCAAGACCCGCCGCGCTGGTCTGAGCCGCCGCGCGGGCTCGTCGCGAACTTCCGCTATGGCGAGCTCGCGCCGTCGGATTTCCCGGTACTGGCATGGAAAAAGGCCCTGACCGCTGCGATGGCGCGCAAGCCCGAACGGCTGGCCTATGACGATCCCTGCGGAGCGCTGCGGCTGCGGACCGCGCTTCAAGGCTATCTGTGGCGGTCGCGTAGCGTCCGCTGCGAGGTCGATCAGATCGTGGTCGTGAACGGCTCGCAGCAGGGCCTCGACATCTGCGCGCGCCTGCTGCTCGATGCCGGCGACCGCTTCGTGATGGAGGATCCCGGCTACCAGATGGCCCGGCATACTTTCGCAGCAACGGGCGCCGAGGCGATCCCGATTCCCGTCGACGTGGACGGACTGGAGACAGCGCGGCTCGATGGCGTCGAAGCCCGCCTCGCCTATGTCACGCCGTCGCACCAATATCCGCTCGGCGGCGTCATGCCGATCGGCCGCCGGCACCAATTGCTCGCCTGGGCCAGGGCAAACGACGCCTACGTGATCGAGGACGATTACGACAGCGAGTATCGCTACGATACCAAGCCGATCCCGCCGCTGCACGCGCTGGAAGGCGGCGGCAATGTGATCTATCTCGGCACCGTCTCCAAGACGCTCTCGCCGACCTTGCGGATCGGCTTTCTGGTGGTGCCCTCCGCCCTGCGATCCCTGATCGCCGCCGCCAAGCAGATCATGGACCGGCACACGCCGCTGATCGAACAGGACGCTCTCGCGTCGATGCTGGAAAGCGGCGCCGATGACGGCCACATCAGGCGCGTGCGCCGGCGCAACGCCGAACGCCAGCGGGCGCTGCTCGACGCGCTTCGCCGCAGGTTCGGGGACCGCGTCCGGATCGAGGGCACGGCCGCCGGCCTGCACATCGTGGCGTGGTTCGACGACCTGCCGCAGAAGCGAGAGGACGCGTTGATCAAGGCGGCCCATGCAAAGGGCGTCGGCATCTATTCCGTCTCTGCGCTGTTCGTCGGACCTCGCCGACCGCGGAAGACGGTCGGCCTCGTCATGGGCTATTCGGCATTGGAGGTGGCACAGATCGAGCGCGGCTGCAGGCTTCTCGCACAAGCCGTCGCCAAACTGGACTGATCAAATAGACGATAACTGGCAGTTTCTTACAGGCCAGATTCCGGCTATCTCCAGAGCAACACCGGAGATAGACATGTACATCCCTCCCGCCTTCAAGGACGACATCGAGAGCATCCGAGCGACCATTCGCGGCGCCCGCCTCGCCAGCCTGGTCACGGCCACCAGCGAAGGCCCCGTCGCCACGCCGCTGCCGCTGCTTCTCGACGAGAGCGAAGGCGAACATGGCGTGCTGTACGGACATGTGGCGAAAGCCAACCCGCAATGGAAACTGCCGCCGATCGGAGATGCGCTGGCGATCTTCAGCGGTCCCGACGCCTATGTGACGCCGTCCTGGTACGCGACCAAGCAGGAAACCGAAAAGGTCGTGCCGACCTGGAACTACGTCGCGGTGCATGCCTACGGCCCGGTCGAATTCTTCCAGGAGCCCGAGCGCCTGCTCGACGCCGTGACGCGGCTCACGAATAGGCATGAAGGATCGCGTGCAAAGCCGTGGGCCGTTACCGATGCCCCCGAAGATTTCATCGCAACTCAGCTGCGCCGAATCGTCGGCGTGCGGATTCCCGTCGTGCGGTTCGAAGGCAAGCGCAAGATGAGCCAGAACCGTCCCGAGGCTGACCGTGTCGGCGTCGCGCAAGGTCTCGCAGCGAGCGAGAACGCTGGTGATCGCGAGGTTGCGCCATTGATTCCGGTTCCGGTTTAGTAGCCACTTGGTTCCCGACACTCGCTGTCGGGAACCATCGTCCTGTCAGGTTCGTTGATACATTTCAGCAAGCATCTCCTGTCGGAATTCCTATGTGCCGCTGGATCGCATACCGGGGCGAGACCACGTCCTTCGAGCCCTATGTCACCGAGCCCGAGCATTCGCTCATCGCGCAAAGCATCCGCTCGCTCCAGTCGACGGCGGGCTCGAATGGCGACGGCTTTGGTCTCGGCTGGTACGGTGAGCATCCGGAGCCTGGTCTTTATCGTGAAACACGCCCCGCTTGGTCGGACGAAAATCTCCGCTACCTCTGCCGCCATTTGCGCTCGCATCTGTTCTTCGCCCATGTGCGCGCCGCCACCGGCACGGCAGTGACGCGGCAGAACTGCCATCCCTTTGCCTGCGGCCAGTGGATGTTCATGCACAATGGTTTCGTCGGCAGCTGGAATCGCCTACGGCGCAAGGTCGAGGCGCTGATCCCCGATGCCTACTACCCCTCGCGGACAGGCACGACCGATTCGGAAGCCGTGTTTCTCGCCATGATGGGCGCGGGTCTCGACGCCGATCCGCTCGGCGCAACGCATCGCGTGCTGCGAGCCCTCGTCGGCCTCGTCAACGAAGGCGAGCTTCGTGAGCGGCTACGCTTCACCAGCGCCATCGCCAACGGCCGGGATCTCTATGCCTTCCGGGTTGCGGTCAACGATGCCGCCAACACGCTCTATTTCCGCGAGGCTGGCGGCCAAGTCATCGTCGTCTCCGAGCCGTTCGACAAGGAAACAGACTGGACGGAAGTGCCCGCGAATCACGCGCTGGTCGCACGTGCGTCCGAGAGCGCGAAAATTGTTCCGTTCGATCTTGCAATTTCCAGTGAGGTCGACGCGGAACCCGCTCCTGCCAGAAGGATTATCGCCCGCGGGTAAATACCTTGGCCGGGTGGCACGATGACATTGGCGTCAGACGTCTTGAAACTGCTGCGGCTTGATTCCTCCGAGGACAGGCAGCACCTCGTCATTCGCTCGGCCGGCGGACGCGGCAAGGCTGCGGAATATTCGTTCGGTATCGAGGAGGAATACTTCCTCGCCGATCGCCGCAGCCTGGAGGTCGCGATCCAGACCCCCAATGAGCTATTCGAATCTGCGAATTGGTCGACAGGCGGCCAGGCGATGCGGGAGATGTTACAGTCGCAGCTCGAGGTCGCCACCAACGTGCATGTCGACGTCGCCGACGCGCGCGAAGAGCTTCGCTTCCTGCGTCGCGAAGTCGCAAACGTCGCGGCACAATACGGCTTCGTGATCATGGCCTGCGGCACGCACCCGACCGCGGTCTGGCGCATGTCGCAGCCGAGCCCGAAGCCACGCTACGAGGAGATGATTGAGGATCTGCGCAGCATCGGCCACCGCAACCTGATGTGCGGCATGCACGTGCACGTCCAGTTGCCCGATCCCGAAAAGCGCATGGCGGTGATGCGAGCGATGCTGCCGCATCTGCCCTTGTTCATCGCCCTGTCGGCCTCCTCCCCGTTCTGGAATTCACACAAGACCGGACTGAAGGGCTATCGACTCGCCGCCTATTCCGAGCTGCCGCGCACTGGCCTGCCCGAATTATTCGAGAGCCGGCAGGATTACGACGAATATGTCGGCGCGTTGCAGCGCTCGGGCGTGATCCCCGAAGAAAGTCACATCTGGTGGGCCATGCGCCCCTCGATGAAGCACCCGACCCTCGAGCTGCGTGCGCCCGATACCTGCACCTTCGTCGACGACGCCGTTGCCATTGCCTCGCTCTATCGCTGCCTGACCCGCTATCTCTACCTGCGACCTCATCTCTCGAAAGAGGTCACCGCGGTCGAACGCGCAATTGCGGTGGAAAACAAATGGCGCGCCCAGCGCTACGGCACCGATTGCATCTTTGCCTCCAAGGACGGGCCGGTCGAGATCTCCGAGCTGCTCTCCCGTGTGATCGAGGACATCGCCGAAGACGCCGCCGCGCTGAACTGCATGGCCGAGGTCGAACACTGTCGCACCATCGTCGAACGCGGCAGCTCGGCCGAATTCCAGCTTCGCGCCTTCCGCGACAATGCGGAAGACATCGCCGCCGTGTCGCGCTGGATCGCAGACGCGACGATCTCGGGCACGAGCACCCCCGCCGCAGGCGTTCCCGCGCCTTCATAGCGCCCGCGCAAGCTTCGCGAGCAACAATGTCGGTCCTGAATGCGTAAGGTCGCGGAGAGAACGATGAATCACGTCAAATGTTGCGCTGGCTGTGGCCATGGCCTCATTCCGATGCTCTCGGCCAAAGGGCGCGCGGAGCTCAGCTGCCTCTGGTGCGAGCTCATCGAGGCGCGTGCAGTGGACATGGCGAAGTGGGCTGACAGCCCGTACGGCAAGCCCGAGCGGACCGTCCGTCGAGCTTTCGAATGAACGGCTTCAGACACCCGGCCGCCGACTTCTCCTGATCGGCGCAGCTGCGCATCCGCGCCAGAATGCCGCCAAATTAGACAAGACACGTCTCGTCACCAGGATTGCAGACTGGGCGAACATGGCCATGCAGGCTGGTCAAGCGTGTCATCTAACCTCAAGTGCAACCTCGATTTTTCATCGCGTGGCGGCGAGTCGCAAAGCCTTGCGTGCCGCGCACCGCCTCGACTGGCCTAAAATTCGCAAGGCAGCATCAGGCCTGATCCCCTGCTCTCAGCAAGATGCGTGCGCCGAGACAGGGTGAGCGGGCCAGATCGGAGAATGCCATGAACGTGCATGCCACCGGCGATCTCAAATTCACCGGCCTCACCCGCCCGGACGGCGCGCCCCTTCGCCTCAACGATCAGGAGTTCGTGGCGATCGATCGCGACCGGAATGCGAAGTTCGAGGCAACGTACCGGCCGCAGGCCCTCTACAATCGCGCCAACGAGGGTTTCCACGCCAACAACGAAACCTTCCTGCTGCACGAGGTCGCGACCAATCTGCCGATCTATCTGCCCGACACCGGCCCTACCGACTTCCATCTTCATCTGCCGCCGGGCGGCTTTCAGCTCGTGCTGGTCACGTCGGGCGCGTTCACGTTCGACTATGACGGGCGCTTCTATAATGTCGGCCCCGGCGCGGTGATGCTGCAAAGCGCGATCGTGCACCGACAGCTGTTCTACACCTGGTCGGGACTGTCGACCGAAGAGAATCTGAAGACGCCGCAGACGGTGGTGCCGGATCCAATCTCGATGGGCTATTCGGGCAAATTCCTCGAAGCCTTCATCACTGACCCGACGACGTTTCCAAACCCGACCATCGTCGGTCCGGACCAGATCAACGAAGCCGAGACGCCGCGGGTGGCATGGAGCCACTCTCTGCATGATCGCCCGGTCGATGCAGGCTTCTGGCTCCAGGACCCCTTGGCGCTGGATGCGCTGTTCAAGCCGCTCACCGACAGCCCGATCAAATCGGCCATGCCGGTTTACGTGCGCGATATCGGGATCGAGGCTCCGAGCGGTCACCTCGTCGCCGGCCACATCATCGCAACCGATCCGCGCGGCCAATCGCTCTTGTCCAAGAGCACGTCGTCAGCGGCGGACACCACATGTTTCGCCAAGGGCGAGGTCGTGATCTACCGCGTGATCCGCGGCACGGCCGAATTCAGGAACAAGACTGGCGAGACCTTTGAGCTCGCGGCCGGCGATGTGGTGACGGCGGGCAAGAACGCCACAAGCCTCGTCGGTGTTGGTGAGAACACGCAGGTCCTTCGGCTCGGCCTTCTCAAGGGCATGAACGACCTCCGCAGCTGGACGCCGACGCAACGCGACGAGATCGACGGCCTCGCCGGTCAGATCATCACGCAGAAGGACATCCGTCCGCTGCGCACCGAGGGCAAGCCGGTCGGATACCTGTACGGCTGAGCGGAGTTACTCCGCCGCTTGGCGGACGTGGCGGGCGGTCGGGGTGCGCATGGTGACGAGCTCTTCGGACGCGGTCGGATGCAGCGCGATCGTCGCGTCGAAATCGGCCTTGGTCGCCTTCATCTTCACCGCAATCGCGACTGCCTGCGTGATCTCGGCTGCGGCATCGCCGACGATGTGACAGCCGAGCACACGGTCGGTTGAACCATCGACGACGAGCTTCATCAGCACGCGGGTATCGCGGCCCGACATCGTCGCCTTGATGGGCCGGAACGTGGTCTTGTAAATGTCGATATGGCTGAATTGCGCGCGGGCTTCCGTCTCGGTCAGGCCGATGGTGCCGACCTCCGGCTGCGAGAACACGGCGGTCGGGATGTTGGCGTGATCGACCTGCACCTCGCGCTTGCCGAACACGCTGTCGGCGAACGCATGGCCCTCGCGGATCGCGACCGGCGTCAGGTTGAAGCGATGGGTGACGTCGCCGATCGCGTAGATGCTGTCGACCGAGCTCTTGGAGAAATGGTCGACCGCGATGCCGCCGTTCCGCGGGTTGATGGCGACGCCGGCCTTCTCCAGGCCGAGATTGGCGACCGCGGGATGGCGGCCGATCGCGAACATCACCTGGTCGGAGGCAAGGCTCGATCCGTTCGACAGATGCGTGGTGAATTCCTCGCCGTGCCGATCGACCTTCGTCACCGTGCAGCCGGTCAGGATGGTGATGCCCTGCTTCTCCATCTCGGCGCGGACATGGGCGCGAACATCCTCGTCGAAGCCGCGAAGAATGTTGTCGCCGCGATAGATGACTGTGACGTCGGAGCCGAAGCCGGCGAAGATGCCGGCGAACTCCAGCGCGATATAGCCGCCGCCCTGGATCACGATCCGCTTCGGCAGCTTGGCCAGGTGAAACGCCTCGTTGGAGGAGATCACGTGCTCGATGCCGGGAATCGGAGCGCCGTGATTGGGCGCGCCGCCGGTGGCGATCAAAATGTATTTTGCAGTGATCTTCCGGTCGTTCTCGAGCAGGCGGACGGTGTGCTTGTCCTCGATCACCGCGCGGCTCTTGACGATTTGCGCGCCCGACTTCTCGACATTGGCGGTGTAAGCCGCCTCCAGACGCGCGATCTCCTTGTCCTTGTTGGCGATCAGCGTCGGCCAGTCGAAGGTCGCAGACGGAACGGTCCAGCCAAAGCCGGCGGCGTCCTCGATCTCGTGGCGGAAATGCGAGCCGATGACGAACAGCTTCTTCGGCACACAGCCGCGGATCACGCAGGTCCCGCCCATGCGGTACTCTTCCGCGATCATGACGCGGGCGCCGTAGCCGGCCGCGATGCGGGCGGCGCGCACGCCGCCCGAACCGCCACCGATGACAAAGAGGTCGACGTCGAATTCAGCCATTGTCCACTCCGACCTCTTTCAGAACATGATCCGGATTCCGATCAGATAGGGACTGTCAGATCTCCTTGCCACGCTTGCGCATCTCGGCGCGGAAGGCACCCATCACGGTCTCGGAGAAGTTCTGAGCCCAGGAGTTCATGAAGGCCATGCTCAGCCCGATCGCGCGCGGCTCGGCTTCGATCAGCTTCTTGCCCAGCGGCGACTTGTAGAAGGTGACGAGATCCTTCAGCTCCTGCTCGGTGAACTCGCTGGCATAGACCTGCGCCATGCCTTCTCCGATCTCCTTTTCGCGGCCTGCCAGCTGCTGGTTGACGACCCCGGCGACCTCGGTGAGATCCTTCTGATAGTTGAGGTTCTGCTGGATCAGCGCGATCCTGGTCTTATCGACCAGGCCGGGCACGGCGTTGGCATACATCGCACTGGCGTTCTTGATCGCGAGGATCTCCTTGGCGGCCGCGATGGCCGTCGGCGACGATTTCGGCGGAGCCGCCTGCTGGGCCCCGGCCGGGGTGACCGAGAGGGCCAGTCCCACAGCGAGGGTCGCGACCGGCAACAATTTCAAAACGCTCTTCATTCCTAGTCTCCTTTCGGCTTTCGCCGTTCAATCACGCGAATTCCCTCGCCACCCGCCAAGACAGCCGAGCTGGCCAAGCCGATGAACAAACCATGCTCGACGACGCCGGGGATCGCGCTCAACGCCGTGGCGAGGCGGGCGGGATCCTCAATCTTTTCGAGCTGGGCATCGAGGATCCAGTGGCCGCCATCGGTGACGAAAACGTGGCCGTCCTTGCCGTTGCGGACCGCCATCTGCCCGGAAACGCCGCATTCCGCAAACGCCTTCTCGATCGCGCGACGCGTTGCGCCGAGCCCGAACGGGATGACTTCGACCGGCAGCGGAAAGCCGCCGAGTGTCGGCACCCATTTGGTGTCGTCGGCAATCACGATCATGCGATCCGAGGCGGCCGCCACGATTTTCTCGCGCAACAGCGCGCCGCCGCCGCCCTTGATCAGATTGAGTTCGGGATCGATCTCGTCGGCGCCGTCGACGGTGATGTCGAGATGATCGATCTCATCCAGCGTGGTCAGCGGCACGCCGCAGCGGATTGCATCGAGACGCGTCGCCTCGGAGGTCGGCACGCCGATCACTTTCAGTCCGGCGCGGACCCGCTCGCCGAGCAGCTCGACGAAATGTTTTGCAGTCGAGCCGGTACCGAGCCCGAGCTGCATGCCGTCACGGACGTCCTCGAGGGCGCGCGCCGCAGCCTGCCGCTTCAACTGGTCCATGTTCACGTTTGCGCCGTCCCTGAATTACGAGTGTTAGGCTTGCGGCGGCCTGTGTAGCCTCGTTTTCCCTCGGAGAACAGGGTCTGGGGGAACAGGCCTCCGGCCCAGCTTATAAGGTGATCTTATGGCTTCGGCCCTTGCGCGGGCGGGGCCGGGCCGGTAGCGCTGGACCATGACCCCCTCCCACACCATCGTCTTCGATCTCGACGGCACGCTTGTGGATACCGCGCCCGACCTGATCACCGCGCTCAATTACGTGCTCGACCGCGAAGGGCTGCCGCCCGTGCCGATGGCCTCGGCCCGCAACATGATCGGCGCCGGCGCCCGCAAGCTGATCGAGCGGGGGCTGGAGGCCGAGGGCCGCAGCGTCACGGTGGCCGACATGGACCGGATGACGGCCGATTTCATCGGCTATTACGCCGACAATATCGCCGTCGAATCCCGGCCGTTCGAGGGGCTGGAGGCCGCGCTCGACCATTTTGCAGCCCAGGGCCATCGCCTCGCGGTCTGCACCAACAAGCTGGAATGGCTGTCGAAGCGCCTGCTGGACCAGCTCGACCTGAGCCGGCGCTTCGCTGCGATTTGCGGCGCCGACACTTTTGGCGTGCAGAAGCCCGATCCGACCATTTTCCGCGAAACGGTGGCGCGGGCCGGCGGCGAGGTGAAAGCCAGCATCATGGTCGGCGACGCCGGACCCGATGTCGGCGTGGCCCGGCGCGCCGGAGTTCCCGTGATCGGGGTCAGCTTCGGCTATACGGACGTCCCGATTGCCGAGTTGAAGCCGGACCGGCTGATCCATCACATGCGCGACCTGCCGGCAGCCGCCAGCAGCCTGATGACCGCGCAGGCAGGTCTCAAGTAGCTGAGATAGCTTAGTTATTCCACGGAATCCCGCTTTAACCATCTACTAACGATGTGCGGCCGGCCGGTTGCTCGTTCGGAACGACACTCCTAAGTTTGTCCGGGGATGTGGCGGTTCGTCGCAGTAGAAGTGGATGGTCATGCGTCGTGTCATTGCGATTGCGCTAGCTGGGGTCAGTCTCTTGGGAGCAGCGACCCTTGCCGGCTGCTCCTCGATGTCTTCGACGTCCTGGGACATGTTCAAATCGGCCCCGCCGACCGTGCAGGTCCGGCTCGAATCCAATCCCCCGGGTGCTGACGCCACGACCTCACTGGGTGCCGGCTGCAAGACGCCCTGCTCCGTCGCGGTTCCCGCTTTCGCGCTCCCAAAATACCAGCCGGTGAGCGTACCGGTGAATGTCATCAAGAATCCCGGCGACCTCACCACGCCCGCCTCGATCACCACCGACCCCAACCCGATTTTCGCGGAGCTCCAGCCGGCCGTTCCGCCAAGACCGGTCCGCAAGCCGCACCGCCCGAAGAAACCGAAACCGGCGGCGGCCGCGGTCGCCCCGGCTGCTGCCGCACCGGCTGCGGGCTCGCCTTTCCCCGATCCGAACGCGGGCAAGCGCTGACCTCCGTCATCCCCCATTTGTCTCTGACGCATTCGATGCTTAGATTGCTTCCAGGACACCGCTGAAGCAAAACTGCTCGCGTTGCCGCAAGTGACAAGGCATTTGGTATGAACGGACTTTCCGCGAGCCCCCTGTCGAGCACGATGACCGATCCGTTCGGACGGACCATCTCGTATTTGCGCGTCTCCGTCACCGACCGCTGCGACCTGCGCTGCTTCTACTGCATGTCGGAAGACATGACGTTCCTGCCCAAGGCGGACCTGCTGACGCTGGAGGAACTCGATCGGCTCTGCTCGGCCTTCATTGCCAAGGGTGTGAAGAAGCTGCGGCTCACCGGCGGCGAACCGCTGGTCCGCCGTAACGTGATGACGCTGGTGCGCTCGCTGTCGCGGCACCTCAAGAGCGGCGCGCTGAGCGAGCTGACGCTGACCACCAACGGCACCCAGCTTGCGAAACATGCCAGCGAACTCGCCGATTGCGGCGTCCGCCGCATCAACGTTTCGCTCGACACGCTCGATCCGCAGAAGTTTCGCGAGATCACCCGCTGGGGCGAGATCGACAAGGTGCTGGAAGGCATCGAGGCCGCACGCGCCGCGGGCCTCGCAGTCAAGATCAACGCCGTTGCGCTGAAGAACCTCAACGAGGACGAACTTCCCGACCTGATGCGCTGGGCCCACGGCAAGGGCATGGGGCTGACGCTGATCGAGGTCATGCCGATGGGCGAGATCGGATCGGGACGAATCGACCAATATCTGCCGCTGTCGCTGGTGCGCGCGCGCCTTGCCCAGCAGTTCACGCTGACCGATCTGGCCGAGAGCACCGGGGGGCCGGCGCGCTATGTCAGCGTCGCCGAGACCGGCGGCAAGCTCGGCTTCATCACCCCGATGACCCATAATTTCTGCGAATCCTGCAATCGCGTGCGCGTCACTTGCACGGGAACGTTGCACACCTGCCTCGGCCACGAGGATGCCTCCGATTTGCGCAAACCTCTGCGTGCATCGGACGACGATTCGCTGCTTGCGGATGCGATCGACCGCGCCATTGGGCTGAAGCCCAAGGGCCACGATTTCATTATCGACCGCCGCCACGACCGCCCCAGCGTCTCCAGGCACATGAGCGTCACCGGCGGCTAACATCGGCTGGCCGGCCGCGGCTTATTCCCCTTAACTATCAACAAACTTCCGATTGACTGGCGGCACGCTCGCTGGTTTGGTGCGGCAGCCTCATGCCTGCGCGGCGAGACAAGCCAACGCGCCCACTCGGCGCAGTCAAGACGGCCGGGGCAAATCGGGGAGGACCAATCTTGCAAGCGCTCCTGAAGCTGAGCAATGGAATTGACGCGTTCACACGTTGGACGGGCAAGCGTCTGGCTTGGCTGATCCTGCTCGCCGTCGTCATCTCGGCGCTGAATGCGATCATCCGAAAGACATTGGACACGTCCTCCAACTCGTGGCTCGAGCTGCAATGGGTGCTTTTCAGCATCGTGTTCCTGCTATGCGCGTCCTGGACGCTGCTCGACAACGAGCACATCCGGATCGACATCTTCAATAGCATGATGCCGAAACGGGCTCGCAACATCATCGACATCATCGGGCACATCTTCTTCCTGATCCCGCTGACCGTTGTCATGATCGTGACCGGAATACCGTTCTTCCTGCGCTCGCTCCAGATCAACGAGCAATCCGGCAATGCGGGCGGCCTGCCACAATGGCCGGCAAAAGCGCTGATCATGATCGGCTTCGCCCTCCTGCTCGTTCAAGGCATCTCCGAGCTGATCAAGCGAATCGCGATCATGCGCGGCATGATCCCGGACCCACACGAGTCGCAGGTGTCCGCACTGGAGGCCGAGGTCGAGCACCTCGTCGAAGCGATCGAAAAGAAGTAGCCGTTGGCGACGGTTTAGGGGGAAGTCATGACCGCGTTTATTATCGCCAATCTGGCGCCCATCATGTTCGCGACGCTCGTCGTCGTGCTGCTGCTCGGCTATCCGGCGGCATTTTCGCTCGGCGCAGTAGGCCTGTTCTTCGCCATCATCGGCGTTCAGCTCGGACAATTTCACCCGGACTTTCTCCAGGCCCTGCCGGAGCGCGTCTACGGCGTGATGAACAACGACACGCTGCTCGCCATTCCCTTCTTCACCTTCATGGGACTGGTGCTCGAGCGCTCCGGCATGGCCGAGGATCTGCTCGACACCATCGGCCAGTTGTTCGGCACCATCCGTGGCGGCCTCGCCTACGCGGTGGTTTTCGTCGGCGCCCTGCTTGCGGCGACGACCGGCGTCGTGGCGGCCTCGGTGATCTCGATGGGCCTGATCTCGCTGCCGATCATGCTGCGTTACGGCTACGACCGCCGCGTGGCGACCGGCATCATCGCGGCCTCCGGCACGCTGGCGCAGATCATTCCGCCCTCACTCGTCCTGATCGTGATGGCCGACCAGCTCGGCAAGTCGGTCGGCGACATGTACGAGGGCGCATTCATTCCGGGCCTGGTGCTCGCCGGCCTCTATGCAGGTTACGCGTTCCTCGTGACCATGATTTTCCCGAAGGCGGCGCCGGGTCTTCCCAAGGAGGCGATCGGCTTCCGCGAGGAGAGCGGCGACCGCGGCCTCAAGTCGCTCGGCGTGCTGTTCCTGGCGAGCTGCGTCTTCGGCTGGTTCATGATGCGGAATTCGGAGACACACGGCGCCGACTTCGTCGTGCTCAGCATGTTCTTCGGCATTCTCTTCGCGTTCTTCGTCGCCATCGCGAACTGGGTCCTCGACAAGCTGACGGGCTACCGCTTCCTCTCGAAGATGGCGCAACAGACCACCTTCGTCATGGTGCCCCCGCTATTCCTGATCTTCCTGGTGCTGGGCACGATCTTCATCGGCGTCGCGACGCCCACCGAAGGCGGTGCGATGGGTGCAGCCGGCGCCCTCATTCTCGGAGCCGCGAAGCGGCGGCTGACCTGGGACCTGATCCGTCAGGCTACCGAATCGACGGCGAAGCTGTCCGCGTTCGTCGTCTTCATCCTGGTCGGGGCACGCGTGTTCTCGCTCACCTTCTACGGCGTCAGCGGCCATGTCTGGGTCGAGCACCTGCTGACATCCCTGCCCGGCGGCCAGATCGGCTTCCTGATCTTCGTCAACGCCTTCGTGTTCGTGCTGGCGTTCTTCCTCGACTTCTTCGAGCTTGCCTTCATCGTGATCCCGCTGCTCGGGCCGGCTGCCGAGCATCTCGGCATCGACCTGATCTGGTTCGGTGTCATCCTCGGCGTCAACATGCAAACGTCATTCATGCATCCGCCGTTCGGATTTGCGCTGTTCTATTTGCGCTCGGTCGCGCCGAAGGAGCGCTATACCGACCGCGTCACCGGCAAACGCATGGAGCCGGTCACGACGGGACAGATCTATTGGGGTGCGGTGCCGTTCGTCGTCATCCAGCTCGTCATGGTGCTGCTCGTGATCATGTTCCCGTCGATGGTGATGCACTACAAGGGTGTGCAGTCCACCGTCGATCCCAACAGCATCAAGATCGACATTCCCCAGATCGATCTGCCGCCGCTCGACTTCGGCCAGCCGAAACAATAGCGCCCGGCCCGCCTACAAAAAGAAACCCGGAGCGAAAGCTCCGGGTTTTTTCGTTTGGGCCGATCGTGCGCTCTGCGATCAGCTCTGCGAGTTGCGCGCCATGAAGTTGTCATAGCCGACTTCGGCGACCTGGAACCACTGATATCCGTTGTTCGAGAACGCGGTCAGCGATTCGTAGACCTTCTTGAAATCCGGGTTGGTGGCCGAGACTTCGGTGTGCAGCTCCTTTGACGCCTTGAAGCAGGCCTGCATGACCTCGGGCGAGAACGGATGCAGCTTGGCACCGGCCGCGAGCAGGCGCCGCAACGCCGGCGGATTGGACTGGTCGTACTTCGCCATCATCCAGTTGTTGGCGTAGTGCCCCGCCTGCTCGAGGATGCTCTGGTAGTGCTTCGGCAGCGCATTCCACTTGTCCTGGTTGACGAAGGCGAGAAGCATGGGCCCGCCTTCCCACCAGCCCGGGAAGTAATAATGCGGCGCGACTTTCACGAAGCCGAGCTTCTCGTCGTCATAGGGCCCGACCCATTCCGCTGCGTCGATGGTGCCCTTCTCCAGCGCCGGATAGATGTCGCCACCGGCGATCTGCTGCGGCACCGCGCCGAGTTTGGCCATCACTTTTCCGGCGAAGCCGCCGATGCGGAATTTCAACCCGCTGAAGTCCTGGGGCGTCTTGACCTCCTTGCGGAACCAGCCACCCATCTGACAGCCGGTGTTGCCAGCAAGCAGCGAGACGACGTTGTACTTCTTGTAGAACTCGTTGAGAATCTCCCTGCCGCCGCCCAGCATGTACCAGGCCTGGTTGATGCGCATGTTCGGTCCGAACGGCACGGCCGAGCCGAAGGTGAAGGTCGGGTCCTTGCCGAAATAATAATAAGACGCGGTGTGGCCGATTTCGCAGGTGCCGTTCTGCACGGCATCGAGCACCTGAAGGCCCGGCACGATCTCGCCGCCGGCAAATGTCTGAATCTGGAATTTGTTGTCGGTCGCTTCCGCGACCATCTTGGCCATCATCTCGGCGCCGCCATAGAGCGTGTCGAGCGATTTCGGCCAGCTCGTCGGCATGCGCCATTTGATCTCGGGCGTCGTCTGCGCGATCGCTGGAGCGGCGAGCGTGGCGACACCCGCCGCACCAAGCCCGGTGACCTTGATGAAATCTCGTCTTTTCATGATGTCCTACCCTGATGGATTGTGACGGTGGGCCTTCTTGCCGAGGCTTGGAGGCCAGCATGGAACATGTGTCGTCCGATTTCCATCCCTCACGATGTGAGGCACGAAAATGCCCAGCTCCCGCGCCATCCGGTCCTACGACTTTAGGCTTAGACGGCCCGCGGCCCTGGCCGTTCCCATCACGCCCGCCTCGGCCGGGCATGACGGGCGCGCCGGGCACGTGACAAGCGCCGGAAACACGGGCATACCGCGCCATTCCCCCAACCTAAGGCCGCCACGCATGTCGCGATCCTACCCTGCTCCATCGCTCGTTGGTTCGTTGATCGCGTCGCTCTGGCTGGGATGTGCGGCAATGCCGGCGCATGCTGAGCTGAGCGCGAATGTCATGGCCGACGTCCATGCGTTGGCACAAAAAGAGCAGCAGCCGCTGCTCGACACGCTGCGCGATCTCGTCAGCATCGAATCCGGCAGCAAGGATGTCGAAGGCCTTAACCAGATCGCCGAGCGCGTTGCCGGCCAGCTCAAGCAGCTGGGCGGCACGGTGGAGATCCTCGAACCCACCGACGTCTATCGCCTCGACGACACACCCGAGAAGATCGGCCCGGCCGTACACGCCGTATTCAAGGGCACCGGCAGCAAGAAGATCATGCTGATCGCCCACATGGACACCGTGTACCTGAAGGGCATGCTGAAGGATCAACCGTTCCGCATCGACGGCGACAAGGCCTACGGCCTCGGCATTGCCGACGACAAGCAGGGCGTCGCGCTCATTCTTCATACCGTGGCGTTGCTGCAGAAGCTGAGCTTCCGGGACTACGGCACGCTCACGGTGCTCACCAATGGCGACGAGGAGATCTCCTCACCGGGCTGGCGCAGCACCATCACCAGGTTCGCTGCGGATCAGGATGTGGTGTTCTCCTTTGAAGGCGGCGGTACCGACGGCACGCTGCGGCTGGCCACCAGCGGCATCGGCTCGGCCTATCTCACGGTGCAGGGCAAGTCGTCACATGCAGGCTCACGGCCCGAGGGCGGCGTCAACGCGCTGTACGAACTCTCCCACCAGCTGCTGCAGATGAAGGACCTGTCCAAACCAGAGCAGGGCCTGAAACTGAACTGGACGGTCTCCAAGGCCGGCACCAACCGCAACGTGATCCCCGCGGAGGCCACGGCCCAGGCCGACGCACGTGCACTTAAGGTCACCGATTTCGACGAGCTCGAGAAGACACTGCAGGAGAAGATCAAGAATCACCTGCTGCCCGAGTCCAAGGTCGAGCTGAAATTCGAGGTGCGCCGTCCGCCGCTGGAAGCCAACGACGCCTCACGTCGAGTCGCGGCCCACGGCAAGACGATCTATGGGGAGATCGGACTGCCCCTCAAGGTCGACGAGAAGGCGACCGGCGGCGGCACGGATGCGGCGTTTGCCGCACTCAAGACCAGCGGAGCCGTGGTGGAAGGCATGGGCCTGTCGGGGTTCGGCGCGCATTCCAACGATGCCGAATATGTGCAGCTCAACAGCATCGTGCCGCGGCTTTATCTGACCACACGCATGATCATGGATCTGTCCACCGGCAAGCTGAAATAGCCCGATCTTCCTTCTCCCCTCATGTCCGCCGAAGCCTTGGCGAAGGCGGATGCGGGAGAAGGTGGCGCGTCAGTACCGCACTGCGTTCAAATTAAGGTCGTCCGACTTCTCCGCCAGCCTGAACCGCAGCGTGAACTGCGCGCCGCCGCCGGGAAGATTGTCCACCGCAACCGTCGCCGCGTGATCATCCGCGACGGCGCGCACGATCGACAGCCCGAGGCCGGCGCCGTCGCTGCGCTGGCGGTCGGCGCGCCAGAAGCGGTGGAAGATCAATTCGCGCTCGGCTTCCGCGATTCCCGGCCCGCAATCGCGCACGCGCACCGCGCCATCCTCGCTCACATCGACATCGACCGACGTGTCCATTGCCGTGAACTTGATGGCGTTTTCGGCGAGATTGAAGATCGCGCGCTGGAGCATCACCGAATTGCCGTGGATCAGCACCGGCGCCTCGGTGCCCCTCAGCGCGATATCCTTGTGCTGTGCGATCGCGAGCGGCGCGATCGAACCGACCACCTCGGCGCAGACCGCGCGCAAATCCGCGGTCTCGCCGGGATCGAGCACCAGCGTGTCGAGCTCGGCGATCTCCAGTAGCTGCGCGACGATGCGGCTCATGCCCTCGATGTCCGCATGCAGCGCATGCCGTGCGGCGCCATCGCCGAGCGTCTCGATCCGCGTGCGCAGGATCGCGAGCGGCGTGCGCAATTGATGCGCGGCGTCGGCGGTGAACTGCCGCTGCACCCGAAAGCCGTCCTCGAGGCGGTCGAGCGCCTGATTGACGGCGGTGACGAGCGGCATGATCTCGCGCGGAATCTGCTCCGTCGGCAGGCGGATGTCCGTGCGCGCTGGGCCGATATTGCTCGCCTCCTCGGAGGCCTTCCATAGCGGCGCAACAGCGCGGCGAAAGATGATGATGTCGATGCCGAGCAGGACCAGCAGGATCGGAATGGTGATCCATCCGACCCGCCGGAAGAAGTTCGATACGATGTCGTCGATGATGACGTCGCGGTGCGCGAGGTCCTCCGCGACGCGAATGCGTATCACCTTGCCGTCGATGGTGCGGGTGACTCCGGCCCCGGAAATCGTTTCGGAGAGCGGCGGTGGCGCGGCCGCCGCAGTGCCGATCTTGCGCCGCGACGAAAACAGCAGATTCCCCCCGGCATCGCGAATGTCGTACTGGTAGCGGCCATAGGCTTCTGAATAAAGGCCCTTGAGACTGTCCGGCAGGTTGAACGTCAGCAGCCCGTCGGGCTGGGCGACGATGCGCTCGGCCAACACCTCGGCCTGCGCGCGCATGGCATCGCGATGCAGCTGGTCGATCTCTGAATTGAGCAGCCAGAACAGCACCAGCGGCAGGAAGATCGCGACCACCGCGACCGCCACGATGTGCAGGAACACGATGCGCCAGATCAGCGATTTGAACGTCGGCGACCTCCCATGGATCCCGGCGCGGAATCCGGCGTGAGATCCGATCCGGGCCACGCTATTTCTCCTCGGCCATGAGATAGCCGACGCCACGGATGGTGTGGATCACGACCTTGGCGCCATGCTCGGCGAGCTGCTTGCGCAGCCGCGAGACGTAGACCTCGACCGCGTTAGAGGCGACCTCGCCATCGAGGCCGAAGATGTGGTCCTCGACGTTCTTCTTCGGTACCACCCGCCCCTGCCGGCGCAGCAGGATCTCGAGCACCGAGGTCTCGCGCGCGGAGATGATGCGCGGCTGGTCGTCGACGAAGATCTGGCGGCTCTCGGTGTCATAGACGAGGTTGGCGAGGCGCAGCGAGCGGCCAAGCAACTGGCCCGGACGGCGCAGGATCGCCTCCAGTCGCGCCACCAGCTCCTCCATCGCGAACGGTTTTGCGAGATAGTCGTCGGCGCCGCTGCGCAGGCCGCTGACACGATCTTGCAAGCCGCCGCGCGCGGTCAGCACCAGCACCGGCAACGGCTCCATCTGCCGGCGAAGCTCACGCAGCACCGACAGGCCATCGCCGTCGGGTAGTCCGAGGTCGAGGATCATCGCGGCATAGCTGACGCTGCTGACCGCCTCGCGCGCTTCGGCAGCGCTGCCGACGATGTCGCTCTCATAGCCGGCCGCCGACAGCCCGCCGGCAACGAGCCGCGACAGCTCGGCATTGTCCTCGACGATCAGAAGGCGCATCGCATTTTCCCGCGGGATGTTCCGGTGTCACCGCACGGCTTCCGCCGCATCTTCGCTGTCTTCCATCATCCGGGGCATCTCGGCCAGCGAAAAAGCACCCGGCGGGCCGGCCGCTCCCTTCCGTCAGGTTCCTGTAAGCCAGTCCGGGCACGAGCGGATGAGGTCGCGGATGGCCCGGGAATTTACCTCCTTGGGCCCCGCCGCCGTCGGCCCTGCCGAGGAACGAACACCCCCGCGAACCGTTCAACTCAGCTGCAACATTTCTCATTTGATGGGGCGTCGTGCAGACCACCTAAGGTAATGCGGATGCGCCTTGCACGACGAACACGTTCCAGCTCCCTTCTATCCGATTGCTTGAGCGCCATCACGCGACATCCAGGCGCCGCCGCGTTTGCTGCCGCAGGTACCCTCGTTGCGGCTACCGCAATCATAAACCGGCGGCTCGCGAACAAAGCGAAACGCGATAATCCTCCGCAGGGTCGGTTCATCGACGTAGAGGGGGTTCGCCTGCACTATTTGGAACGCGGCAGAGGCAAGCCGCTGGTCTTGTTTCACGGCAATGGCAGCATGGTCCAGGATTTCGTCTCGAGTGGATTGATCGATCTCGCAGCCGAGAACTACAGGGTCATGGTGTTCGATCGTCCCGGTTTTGGGCATAGCTCGCGGCCAAGGCGCGTCGTCTGGACTCCGGATGCCCAGGCGGACCTGTTCAAGAAGGCCCTCGATCAGTTGGGCGTCTCTCAAGCGATTGTCCTTGGCCATTCATGGGGAGCGTCGGTTGCGGTTGCGCTGGCGACAAGACATCCTTCGTTCGTGCAGGCTCTCGTATTGGCCTCGGGCTATTATTTCCCGACTCCCCGCGCGGACAGCGCGGCGTCGGTGCTGTCCGCCCTACCGGTGGTCGGGGACGTCATCAGCTCCACGATTTCGCCGCTAGCCGGTCGGATGATGTGGCCCGCGATGTTGCGCAAGCTGTTTGGCCCCCGGCCGGTCCCGAACAAGTTCGCCGGCTTTCCGAAAGAAATGGCGTTGCGCCCATCACAGATGCGGGCCACAGCGGCCGAAGCGACCATGTTGATCTCCGCCGCATTCTCAGGTTCGAAGACTTATGCAGAACTCAAGATGCCGACGATCATTATCGCGGGCCAGAACGATCGTCTGATCGATATCAAGCAGTCGGTCAGGCTGCATGGCGAGGTCAAGCAGAGCAAATTGCACCGGATCGACGGAGCGGGACACATGATTCATCATTCCGCAACCGCTGATGTGATGGCGGCCATCGACGAAGCTGCTGCCGAGGCCGTGTTGACCCATGGACGGGAAGGCCCAGGCGTTTCGCGAAGCAACGCGTAATCGCTCACGAACAACGCCGCTGATCGCCGTCGGCGAACCTCACGGCTCGTTTGCGGAGGATCGCTTCTGAGCCAACTCGGGCGCGGGACCACACTTCAACCCGCCCTCTCGGTCGAACGGAGACCTTTTCGACCGGGTATGGTATCTGTCGATCGCCCGTTGGCCGAGGTGCCGATTGGTCAGATAAAGCGGGAAAACGAAGCACAATGGTTCCTAGCCAGGTGACGATGCCCTTGTGGCACGAAAAGCACCTCCGGGCTGCCACTCGCGCCGCCGGTGTCGCTCTATGGTCCTGGAACGTTGATACCGACGCCATCACCATGGATGAACCCGCGTACGACCTTTGGGAGGTGCCCAAGGGCGAGCAGAAAATTACGTTCGAGATACTGTCCAAGAACATCCACCCTGCCGATCTTGAGAGGGTGAGATCGGCATTTGCCGCTACTCGCGCAGTCGTAGGCTCTTACGAGATAGATTTTCGTATTCTGACCGGCAGCGATATCCGTTGGATTTCCGCGCGGGGCCAGGGCGACGATGCCGACATCGCGGATCGAACGATGTTCGGTATTTTCCTGGACGTCACCCAACGCAAGCAAGCCGAGGAAGCCAACGAGCTCCTGGCGGGCGAGATGAGCCACCGGCTGAAAAACCTTCTCACCGTCGCAACGGCGCTGACGCAAATGAGCTCACGCTCGGCAGCATCAAAAGAGGATATGGCCCAGGAGCTGACCAGTCGCCTGATGGCTCTTGGACGTGCTCAGGACCTTGTGCGCCCGATACCGGGACGAAATAGAGAAGGGACGCTTCTCGGAGACCTCATCTCTGTTCTGCTTGCGCCGTACGATGAGGAAGGAGCCAGCGTTCGTATTCGTGTCTCGGTCCCCAAGATGAACGTGGGAGAGGCTTCCAGCACAGCACTCGCCTTGGTGATGCATGAACTGGCAACCAACTCTGCGAAATACGGTGCGCTGTCCCTTTCAAGTGGCACCCTGGACGTATCGTGCAACGCTCACGAGGACGAGGTCGTGGTCAAGTGGACGGAGCGGGGTGGTCCCCCCGTTGTCGCTCCAACAAAGCTCGAAGGCTTTGGAAGCCAGTTGGTGCACCGAAGTATGGCCGCCCAGCTTGGCGGGACTATAACTTTTGACTGGTCGGAAGAGGGTGTGGTGGTCATCCTGCGCATGAGCAAAGACCGTCTTGCGAATTGATGTTGAGCTGATTTCCCGCGCCCACTCCTGTCACCCGTCTGCGATTGGCCCTTGGCTTTACTTCGTACGACGCTCCTGAAAAGCCTCTCTGAGTTCGGCCAGTTCATCGCTTGTCGCTCCCAATTCCACATCGGCACGGCTTGCAGGTAAATCCCTGTAAGCAATCGGCTGATCGAACTGGCTGGCCGTAAAGTCGTACCGCCGACCACCGATGCGATTGTAAAAATGGTCGCCGGCCGGCAGCGGCGTCCTCAGCAACTCGCCGCCGAAGAGCTCGTGAATCAGCAGCGAGGTGACGTTGCATTGCCCTGCCGCCGGATTGCTCGCCGTCCATTGACTGGCGGTTGCCAACGACCAGGCCTTGCGCAGCGCGCTTTGAACCTCATCGGGATCGAAGCTCATCATCAACCCCAGACCACCGAGGCGGAAATTTCGGATTATGCGATAATGCCTTTATGCCACTGTTTTGCCCGACGAGTCAAACGGGCGCGCTGAAGTACTCGCGCCTGCCCGCTTTGGCTGCAAAAATACGAAGTTGCCCTCGACCGCGCGATGCTCGGGCCTGCCTGCCAATTAACTCCATCGCATCAAGCTCTTGGCTGCACTCGCAGCGCCTTGTCCGCTCACCGCTCGTCTACTGTGCATGGGGTTGTTTTTCAGATTTTTTGTTGGACGCCCCGCCCATACCGCGGCGACACCGCCGCTCCGCAGCGTCGCCCCAAAGAAAAAGCCCGGCCTCGCGAACGAGACCGGGCGTGTCGTCTTGCGACTTGCTCGAAGATCAGCCGCGGGTGCGCGAGCGGATCATGAAGCTGTCGTAGGTGTATTCGGCGACCTGCCACCACAGATATTCGTCGGAGCGGTAGGCCTGCATGGCGTCGATCGACTTCTTGAAGTCGGGATTCTTGGCCGAGATCTCGCCCCACAATTCGTTGGTCGCCTTGAGACAGGCTTCCAGAACCTCATTGGTGAACGGGCGAAGCTGCGTTCCGCCGGCGACCAGACGCTTCAGCGCGCCGGGGTTCACCATGTCGTAGCGCGCGGCCATCCAGGTGTTGGTGTTGACGGTCGCGTTGGTGAGGATCGCCTGATAGTTCTTCGGCAGCTCGTTCCACTTGTCGATGTTGGCGAAGGCGTGAACGGTCGGACCGCCTTCCCAGAAGCCCGGGTAGTAGTAGTACTTGGCGACCTTGGCGAAGCCGAGCTTCTCGTCATCGTAGGGACCGACCCATTCGGCCGCGTCGATGGTGCCCTTCTCGAGCGACGGATAGATGTCGCCGCCGGCGAGCTGCTGCGGCACCACGCCGACCTTCTGAAGCACCTGGCCGGCAATGCCGCCGATGCGCATCTTCAGGCCCGACAGGTCGGCAACGGTCTTGATCTCCTTGCGGAACCAGCCGCCCATCTGGGTGCCGGTGTTGCCGCAGGGGAAGCCCACCACGTTCGTCTTCTTGAAGAACTCGTTGGCGAGCTCGTTGCCGCCGCCTTGGTACAGCCAGGAATTCTGCTGGCGTGCATTCAGCCCGAAAGGCACCGACGCGAAAATCGCGAAGGTCGGGTCTTTGCCGACGTAATAATACGACACCGTGTGGCACATCTCGACGGTGCCCTTCTGGGTCGCATCCAGCGCCTGCAGGCCCGGGACGATTTCACCCGCCTGGAAGACCTGAATCTGAAACTTGTTGTCGGTCATCTCGGCGACGTACTTCGCCATCTGCTCGGCACCGCCATAGATGGTGTCGAGCGACTTCGGGAAGCTCGACGTCAGGCGCCACTTGATCTCGGGCGAGGACTGCGCGATCGCCGGCGAGGCCACCGCGGCGGTCGCCGCCGCGCCGGCTGCCGACACTTTCAGGAAATCACGACGCTTCATCTTCAGTCTCTCCTTGTTGGGGCGTTTCCCCTAACTTCCTCTTTGCTGCCGCTCATTCCGGCGACGCGTTCTTGGGCCGCGTCGAACCGAAGGGGCTTGACTGCCGTGGGCCTTTAACACGGAAGCCCCGCTTTCGAAACGCGACATTGGCATGACAGGGCTCTACGAAAGTCGCATGTCCCCAAGGTATTGGTTTCAAGGGATCGGCTTGGATCCGCTTAGGCCGCGGCGATGACGCCCTTGAGCTGGTCCCGCACCTGTCCCGCAATGGCGCGGTAGATCGCCGCATGGGGACCATCCGGCTCGCTGTCCACCACGGGCGTGCCCGCATCCGAGGTGGCGCGAATCGCCATGTGCAGGGGGATCTCGCCCAGGAATGGTACCCCGAGCTTCTCGGCCTCGTGGCGCGCGCCGCCATGGCCGAAAATGTCGGATTTCGTGCCGCATTGCGGGCACTGGAAATAGCTCATGTTCTCGACGATGCCGAGCACGGGCACGTTGACCTTCTTGAACATCGCAAGCCCCCGCCTTGCGTCGATCAGCGACAAGTCCTGCGGGGTCGAGACGATCACGGCGCCCTTCAAAGGGACGTTCTGCGCCAGCGTGAGCTGGGCATCGCCGGTGCCTGGCGGCATGTCGACGACGAGCACATCGAGCTGGCCCCATACGACGTCGCGCAGCATCTGCGTCACTGCCGACATCACCATCGGCCCGCGCCAGATCATCGCGGTCTCTTCCTCCACCAGGAAGCCGATCGACATGATGGCCAGGCCAAAGCGCTTGAGCGGAATCATCTTGCGCTCGTCGTTCAGCTCCGGCTTCTCATGCAGGCCCGTCAGCCGCGGCACCGATGGGCCGTAGATGTCGGCATCGAGCAGCCCGACCTTGAGGCCGAGATCGCGCAGACCGAGTGCCAGGTTGAGCGCGGTGGTGGATTTGCCGACACCGCCCTTGCCCGAGGCGACCGCGATCACGGCCGCGACGCCCGGAATCTCGGACTGCCGCGCCATCGGCGATTGGGCGCCGCCCTGCGGCGGCGGCTTGTGGGCGTGGACGGGCTGCACGCCCGGCGTGCCGCGGCTGGGAGTTGGCGGCGGTGGCGGCGCCGCGCCGGCCTTCCGCTCGGCGGTCAGCGCCACCATGACGGTGGTGACGCCGGGAATGGCGCGCACCGCGGCCTCGGCCTCGGCCCGGACGGATTCCCAGGCTCGCGCTTCGGCGGCATCGACATTGATCGAGAAGAACACCTTGCCGTCGGCCGCGCTGATCGCGCTCAGCACATTGGCATTGGTGAGCGCGACCCCGCGGGGCGACTTGATCCTGGCGAGGCTGTCGAGAACCTGTTGCTGCGTCACGCTCAAAGCGCATCTCCTAGAATTCAAGATGCCCCATTAGAGCGGAAACGCCCAAAAGGCTACTGCCTGCCGATATCGTCAGCCATCTCGGCGGGCGCGGCCCCCTGCTCCAGGGCCGCCTCGTAGTTGAGCTCGATCATGACCCCGTTGGGGTCGTGGACGAAGATCTGCCAGAGCTCACCGCCGGGCACTTGGCGGGAGTCGAACTTCATCCCCTTTGAGGCCAGCCGCTGCTTCATGCCGTCAAACCCGCGGCTGGCGAAGGCGACGTGGTGGACAACGCCGGAATCCGGCTTTTGTGGCTCGGCAGTCGGAGAAATATCGACGAGGTGCACCACCGGCTTTCCCTCGCTGTACATCCAGGCGCCGGGGAAGGCGAAATTCGGCCGGGCGCCTTTTTCCAGGCCCAGCACGTCCTCGTAGAAGCGGACGGTTTCGGCCAGATTCCGGGTCCGGACATTGAAATGATCGAGCACGCCCACGCTTACGCCGCCCATGCCTTCGCTCCCTTTTTTTGAAGTCCTTAGGTCCACCATCCTAACACAGGCGGGGGCCAAACGAACCCGTTGCCCTCCGGCCTCAAGGGTTTATGGTGCGCCCGATCTGCCGCAATGGCGGAACCGGACGGCCCTCGCCCGGCAAGAACCGTAAAACCCAAACTACGGACAAGGTACTACAGATGACTAAAGTCGCTTTCCTCGGTCTCGGCGTGATGGGCTTCCCCATGGCCGGACACCTCGTGAAAAAAGGGGGCCATGAGGTCACCGTCTATAACCGCACCGCGGCCAAGGCGAAGGAGTGGGCGGACAAGTTCGGCGGCAAGACCGCGGCGACCCCGAAGGCCGCGGCCGAGGGCCAGGATTTCGTGATGTGCTGCGTCGGCAACGATAACGATCTGCGCGCGGTCACGATCGGTGCCGACGGCGCGTTTGCCGGCATGAAGAAGGGTGCAACCTTCGTCGACCACACCACCGCTTCCGCCGAGGTCGCGCGTGAGCTCGATGCGGCCGCGACCAAGGCCGGCTTCAAGTTCATCGACGCACCCGTGTCCGGCGGCCAGGCCGGCGCCGAGAACGGCGTGCTGACGGTGATGTGCGGCGGCGCGCAGGACGCCTATGCCGGCGCCGAGCCGATCATCACAGGCGCCTATGCGCGGATGTGCAAATTGCTGGGGCCCGCCGGCTCCGGCCAGCTGACCAAAATGGTCAACCAGATCTGCATCGCCGGCCTCGTCCAGGGCCTCTCCGAGGGTATTCACTTCGCCAAGAAAAGTGGCCTTGACGTCGCCGCCGTGATCGAAACCATCTCCAAGGGCGCCGCGCAGTCCTGGCAGATGGAGAACCGCTACAAGACCATGAACGAGGACAAATACGATTTCGGCTTCGCGGTCGAATGGATGCGCAAGGATCTCTCGATCTCGCTGGCCGAAGCCCGTCGCAATGGCGCCAATCTGCCGGTGACCGCGCTCGTCGACCAGTTCTACGCCGAGGTCGAGAAGATGGGCGGCAAGCGCTGGGATACATCGAGCCTGCTCGCGCGCCTGAATCGCTGACACCTCACGAAGTGATCCTGCCTTGCTGACCGCACTCGCCGCAATCTTCATCCTCGCCTATGCGGCGATCGCGCTCGAGCATCCTATCGGGGTGAATAAGAGCGCGTCTGCGCTACTCGGCGCGGGCGTGCTCTGGACAATCTACGCGCTCGCGACCGGCGACCACACGCTGGTCGGCCGTCAGCTTGACGAGTCCGTCGCTGCCACCGCGCAGATCGTGTTCTTCCTGGTTGGCGCGATGACCATCGTCGAGGTCATCGACGCCCATGACGGTTTCGAGGTCATCACCTCCCGCATCAGCACGACCAGCCAGGTCCGTCTGATATGGCTGATTGGCTTCGTTACCTTCTTCCTCAGTGCAATCCTCGACAATCTGACCACCACCATCGTCATGGTCTCGCTGATCCAGCGGCTGATCGCCAAGCGCGACGACCGCTTGCTGTTCGCCTCCCTCATCGTCATCGCCGCAAATGCCGGCGGCGCATGGACCGTGATCGGCGACGTCACCACGACCATGCTGTGGATCGGCGGACAGATTTCGCCCCTGAAAATCATGAGCGCGGTGTTCCTGCCCTCCTTGCTCAACCTGCTGGTGCCGCTCGCATTCATCAGCTTTTCACTCAAGGGCAAGACCATCGCACCACCGCCGAAAGAGGACGGATTGCAGGGCGTCGATCCGTTCGAGCGGAACGTGATGTTCTATCTCGGACTCGGCGTACTGATCGCGGTGCCCGCCTTCAAGACGGTCACGCACCTGCCGCCCTTCATGGGCGTCCTGCTCGGGCTTGGCATCGTGTGGTTGGTCGGCGAGATCGTTCATCGCAAAAAGGATGAGCATGTCCGCGGTCCCCTCACGCTTGCGAATGCGCTGACGCGGATCGACATGGGCTCGATCGTATTCTTCCTCGGCATCTTGCTCGCGGTCGCCTGCCTCGAACATGCCGGCCTGCTCTCCATGGTGGCCAAATGGCTGGACACCGCGATCGGCCGACAGGACATGATCGTGATCGTGCTCGGCCTGCTCAGTGCTGTCATCGACAACGTGCCGCTGGTCGCCGCGACGATGGGCATGTACGACCTCGCGCATTATCCACCCGACAGCTTCATCTGGGAGTTCATCGCCTATTGCGCCGGAACCGGCGGCTCGATCCTGATCATCGGCTCGGCCGCAGGCGTCGCCGCCATGGGGCTCGAGCGCATCGAGTTCCTCTGGTACGCCCGCCGCATCGCCGTTCCCGCGCTCGCCGGCTATCTGGCGGGCGCCGTGGTGTACATCGCGCAGCACGCGGCGCTGCATTGAGCGGCTCACGCCGGATCCAAAATTAACGCCGGGTTAACGTAATTCTTTAGCTCCTTAAGTCACCTCTTAAGGATTTCTTGCCAGAGATAGACAATGCAGAAGGCCCGTCCCGCGCGGGCAGGAATTGTTGTTGTGCGATGAGTAAACCCGCTGAAAAGCCCGAGGTTGTGCAGCTTCCGGCCGAGCCGGTGAGCGTGCCGTCGGCGAGCCATCGCCGGGCTGCGGCACAGCGGGTGCGCGAGGCGCGCGATAAGTTAACGTCGACCAGTGGAACCCGGCCGGCTTTCGATGCCGAAATGCTGCGCCAGTACGCCCAGACGCGGCTGTCGGCCTCCTATGTCGTGATGCTGCTTGTGGTCGCGACAGGCGTGCTGTTTGGGCTGTGGATGCAGCCGATCCCGGCCGCGGCCTGGACCGCCGGCATGCTTTGCATTCATGCCGCAATGATCCGCAGCTGCCACCGCTTCCTGGCCGAGCCCGCCTCGCCCGCGGCAACGCGCGCATGGCAGACGCGTTTCGTCGTGCTCGACCTGCTCTATGGCCTTTGCTGGATGGCGATCCTGATCCATCCCGTGCTCGACATGATCACGGAAACGCTGATGATGTTCCTGATGCTGCTGGTGATCGCAGTATCAAGCATGCTGGCCGCCAATCTGCCGATCGCCGCCCTCGCCGCCACCGCACCGGTCGCGGTCGCGATGGCGCTGAGCTTCGTGATGACTGGCTCGCTGGATAATTACATCCTGGCCGCGCTCGCCGTCGCCGCCGAAGGCTATTTCGTGTTGCTGGCTCACCGCCTGCACTCTTCGACCTTCGCCACGCTCGAGGCGCGGGCCGAGAAGGACGCGCTGATCGGCGAGCTCGAACAAGCCAAGGCGATCTCGGACGAAGCGCGCCACCGCGCCGAATCCGCCAATGTGGCCAAGTCGCGCTTTCTGGCGCAGATGAGCCACGAACTGCGGACGCCGCTCAATGCAATCCTCGGCTTCTCGGAAGTGATGAAGAGCGAGATTTTCGGCGCGCATGCCGTGCCGGTCTACAAGGAGTACTCGGCCGACATCCACAATTCCGGCGTCCACCTGCTCAACCTCATCAACGAGATCCTCGATCTGTCGCGGATCGAGGCTGGCCGCTACGAGCTCAACGAGGAAGCGGTCTCGCTGGTCGGCATCGTCGCCGACTGCCATCATTTGATGAAGCTGCGCGCCTCGAGCCGTGGCATCACCATCCACGAGGTGTTCGAGCAGGCGATGCCGCGGCTGTGGGCCGACGAGCGCGCGATCCGCCAGGTCGTGCTCAATCTGCTCTCCAACTCGATCAAGTTCACTCCGCAGGGCGGCGAGATCTGGCTCAAGGCCGGCTGGACGGCCTCAGGCGGACAATATCTCTCGGTGAAGGACACCGGCTCCGGGATTCCCGAGGACGAGATCCCGGTCGTGCTCGCATCGTTCGGCCAAGGTTCCAATTCGATCAAGTCGGCCGAACAGGGCGCCGGTCTCGGCCTGCCGATCGCCAAGAATCTGGTCGACCTGCATGGCGGTACGTTCACGCTGAAATCGAAGCTGCGCATCGGCACCGAAGTGATCGTCACCTTCCCGCCCGAGCGCGTGATGAGCGCGCTGGCGCCGATGTCGGATGATTCTCCGCCGCTCCAACCCGAGAGTTCCGCGGTAGCGGACGAGAAGCGCCGGCCCCGCCGCAAGCCGATCATGAGCGCAGGTACGGGCTCGTAACGAGGTGCTTGCAGACATGCCCGACCATCCGCCACTATGCCCCAATGAGCAAAGAAACGCCTTGCGTGGCCGTCTGCATGATCGATCCCAAGACCAGGCTGTGCTTCGGCTGCGGACGCACATTGCCGGAGATCGCGCGCTGGCACGCCATGGAGAGCGCGGAACGCCTCACGGTCATGGCGCTGTTGCCGGCGCGCATGAATCAGGCTGGACTTCCGCCCATCGCGGGATCGCCGAAACACACCTGATCGGTCGGCGCGCATCTGGAGATGCGCAATGATCCGGTCCCTGCTCGTTCTCATCATGCTCGCCTGCACGGCCGGTGCCGTCGTCGCCTATGGCGATTCCGACCAGATCGCGCGCGCGAGCAGCAAGGTCTCGCATATCTTTCGCACGCAGACCGCAGCGCCCGCGCCCGCCGTGCAGATTCCGCGCGGCCAGGGCGGCGAATTCGCGCTGCGCGCGAAGATCAACGGCGTGGCCGCACCGATGGTCATTGACACCGGCGCGACCTCGGTGGTGCTGACCTGGGAAACCGCGAAGGCGATCGGGCTGCCGCTCGAGATGCTCGAATACGACGTCGATCTCGAAACCGCGGGCGGTCACACCAAGGCGGCCCGCCTCACGATCGACCGCCTCTCCGTCGGTCACCTCGTCGAGAAATCGGTGCCAGCCCTCGTCGTGCAGCGCGGGCAGATGAAGACCAATCTGCTCGGCATGAGCTTCCTCGATCGCCTGGAGAGCTGGGGCGTGCGCGCCGACAGGCTGATGCTCACGGGTTATCCGGAGCTCCAGACCAGTCGCCGCCGCTCGCGCCTGGCAGTCGACTAGACTCTTGCAATCCGGCTCGTCATGCGATTACGGCTAGGCCGCCGCCTCCGCCGGTACGTGCGCACCGACACGCGCAATCGCTTCGCGTAGCACCTCGAGGCCAGCGCCCGGCTTCACCCCCTGCTCGGCAAGATGCCGGCGGAAGGCGCGCGCGCCGGGGACGGCGTGGAATGCGCCGACGAAATGCCGCGTCATAGAGTGCAGCCTCGTGCCGCGCGCGAGTTGCTGTTCGATGTAGGGCACCATCCCTTCGAGCGCATCCTGCATCGAGGCATGCGGCGCCGCCTCGCCGAAAATGTCGGTATCGACCGAGAGCAGCCGCCACGGCTCCTGATAGGCGGCTCGTCCAAGCATCGCGCCGTCAACGTGATCGAGATGTGCCCTTGCCTCGTCGACACCGGGGATGCCGCCGTTGATGATGACAGGCACATCCGGCATCGCGCGCTTGAGGCGATAGACGCGATCATAGTCGAGCGGCGGGATGTCGCGATTCTCCTTCGGTGACAAACCGCTGAGCCATGCTTTCCGGGCATGTACGATCAGCGCATCGCAGCCGGAGTCAACGACTGCGTGCGCAAGGTTGTCGAGCGCGACTTCGGGATCCTGGTCGTCGATCCCGATGCGGCACTTCACGGTCACGGGCACGGCCACCGCACCCTTCATCGCCTCGACGCACCTCGCCACGAGATCAGGCTCTGCCATCAGGCAAGCGCCGAAACGGCCGTCCTTCACGCGGTCGGAGGGGCAGCCGACGTTGAGGTTGATTTCGTCATAACCCAACTCCTCGCCGATCCGCGCCACCAGCGCCAGCTCGCGTGGATCCGACCCGCCGAGCTGAAGCGCGACCGGGTGCTCGACCAGGTCGAACCCAAGCAGCCGCTTCCGGTCACCATGAATGATGGCGCCAGTGGTCAGCATCTCCGTATAGAGCAGCGCCCGCCTCGTCAGGTGACGGTGGAACACCCGGCAATGCCGGTCGGTCCAATCCATCATGGGCGCCACGGAAAAGCGATATTCTTGATATTCCAAGTAGTTATCCTATCCTTACAATGGACTAGAGCAGGAACAAGTGCACACGTGTGCACTCCAAACTAGCCAAAATTGCACACGTTTGTACCGCGTTTGATCTCCCGGTGCACACTAGCGCACATGAAATCCGGGTGGAGCGCACACGCGGTGCCGACCTTTAAGAAGCTCAAGTCGGGCAGCTGGCGCGTTCAAGTCAGGAGGAATCGTATCGCACTTCGTAGTCCTGGCCGTTAGCCACGCGGGCGCGATCTTGTTTGCGTCCCCGTGCGGTCTTCTTCTTCGCTGCCATCTGCTCCTCCGCCCGCGAAACTCATCGCGGTGCGACGCTTCAAGGAATCGCGAGTTCCTTCAAAGAAGCTGTTGCGAGCGCGAGGCCGAACGAACGCGAGCGACGCAGCATCGCGGCTCCAACTTGGTGGGCTTTTCCATTTTCAGTTCCTCGACCGCCTGCACGAAGGCTTCGTCGCGCCGCATGAGCAAAGCGGCCATTTGGCGCACGTCGCGCGAGCTGGTTTGCTCCGGACTTTCGCCCGGAGCCCGCTCCCGTTTTCTTGCAGATGCTTCTCTAGATCCTCCTTTCCAAAACCCACGGCTCGGGAAAACTGGAACTTCTCAGCCCAGCGTAGGTTGGTTGCCGATCGTTGAACTCAGGAGCCGAAAATGAGCCGCGGAATGCCATCGATGACCGCCCTCTTGGGTATGCTCGCAATCGCGGGGTATCAAAATCGGGACAAGCTGGCGGACATGTTTCGCAATGCGACCTCCGGCCAGCCGGCGGGTGCCAAGGATTCCCTGAGCGGCATGCTCGGCAGCCTTGGCGGCCTAGCGGGCACCGGAGGCGTGGGTTCGCTGCTGAACGGCGGGATCGGCGAATTGCTCGAGCACTTCAGGCAGAACGGGCAAGGCGATGTGGCTCAATCCTGGATCAATCAGGGGCCGAACCGCGAAGTCACCCCGCCCGAACTCCAGCAGGCTATCGGTCCAGACGTCCTTCAAAAACTGGAGCAGCAGACCGGCTTGTCGCAGCAGGAGATTCTCGACCGTTTGTCCCGAGAGCTTCCGACTGCCGTGGACAAATACACGCCTGATGGACGTCTTCCGGCTTCATCGGCGGGATAACACCACAGCGATCGAGGGAGAGACATGAGCATCATCTGGACGATCATCATCGGTTTCATCGCAGGCGTCATCGCGAAGTTCATCATGCCCGGCGACAACGAGCCCTCGGGTTTCATCCTGACCACCATCCTGGGAATAGTGGGCGCGTTCGTAGCGACCTATCTTGGCCAATCTCTCGGCTGGTACCGGCCAGGAGAAGGCGCAGGACTAGTGGGGGCAGTGGTAGGCGCCATCATCGTGCTTTTCGTCTACGGTTTTGTAGCCGGTCGCAGCCGTCGGGCGATCTAACCACAGTGAACGGAATTCTGCGCGTAAGCGGAGAATTCGCCCGGTGTGAAAGGCGATCGGCAAGATGAAATGGATGCTCGTTGTCCTGGTAGGAGGCATGACCCCGGTCAACACCGACCTGGTTTTCGACAAGTTCGCCGATTGCCTTGCCGCCGAGGAGCAGATGCGAAAGCACTATACGGACGCTTTCGAGGCCTGGGACCGATGGGCCGCGGCCAATATCGAGCGACGACGCGAATACTCAAAGGTCCGCGACCTCCAGGCCAAACGCCTGCTCAGCAACATCGGTACGTGCGTCCCTCATGCGGGTGGCGACCCCGCGGCGCTTCAGCAGCAGAGCACTCCGACACCTCCTCAAACTCCTCAAGCCGGACCTATGCCTCAGCCAAGTCCGAAAACGTGACGTCTGAACGTTTCGAACAGGCGCAGCCGCAAACGAATGTTGCAGCTGCGCATTCATCGCCCCTGCCTTCATTGTTCTCGCCCGCGCTGACCTTTGGCCTGCTGACGATTATAGGTGCACGCCTAAATGTCGCCCTGACGGACCTGCGGGCAGAGATGTCGGCCGAACTATAGCGCAAGCACCGGCTCAAGGCCCTCCTGCCGCGCCACAAGCTGATCGCGTTCAGCAAGCACCGCAGCCAAAGTAAAGGATGAGCGGGTCACGACCTGGGTGCATCCTTCGTAGGTCGCGGAAGTGAAATTAGCGGAGTGGACCAGCAAGGGCGAGCTGCGCCAGCCGGTCTATCTCGGCCTGAGGTCGGACAAATTGGCCGAGGACGTCGTTCGCGAAAAGAAATGGCCGCGAAAATAGTACGCCGAGACGAAACGTGGACCCCAGGAGTTCAACCAGCGGTGCGCTCGGATGCCGAAGGCCACGGCGGCAGGGGCGGCAGTCCGAGGGCCTTGCGTACAGGTCCGAACGACCTCCGGTGAGCTGCGCATGCACCAAGCCTGGCGAGCGCCTCATAATGAGCCGGCACCGGGTAGCCCTTGTGATCCGCGAACCCGTAGCCGGGGTGACGCACGTCGAGCGTCCGCATGACCATATCGCGCTCGACTTTCGCGAGGATGGAGGCGGCCGCAATGCTGGCGGACTTGGCGTCACCTTTAATGATGGACTGCTGAGGGATCTCGATTTCCTTCAACCGCTTCGCGTCGATCAGCAAGTGCTGCGGCGCCAACCCTAGGCCCCGGACCGCACGCTGCATCGCCTGGATGCCTGCCCAATAGATGTTGATCGCGTCGATCTCCTCGACCTCGACGAATGCTACACACCAACTCTCTGCCTTCTCCTTGATTTCCCTCGCGAGTTCTTCGCGAGCGGCGGCATCGAGTTTTTTCGAGTCGTCGATTCCGATTATCCGCGTGCCGGGCTTCAGGATCACGGCGCCAGCAGAGACTGGCCCGGCGAGAGGGCTCATTCCCGCCTCGTCCACGCCTGCCACGGCATGATGGCCGCTTTCCCAGAGAGAGGTCTCGAAGCGGAGCATCTTTCGCAGGCGCTGCCCCTCGGACCTATTTTCGGAGCGCCGTTTATCGATTGAAGCCAGGATGGCACCGGCTCCCGCGCGGGTGTCGGCCCGCAATATCTGCTCGACGCTGGCCTCGAGTGGTCTTTTCTCAACGACATAGCGCTGACGCAATACGTTTAGTGAATACTGGGACATAGCGGCCATCGTGAATTGACTGTGGGGTGGTGTCGGTGAAATTTGTGGCGATTGTCTGAAGTTAAGCTACGCCGCTCAACGACTGGCAGCGCCTTGTCGAAAGAACCGGACCGGCTCTCCATCTGAGGTCCCGCTATTCTGGAGGGCCACTGATCCACACCTCGCGTCCACCGACCTCCGAGCGGAACCAACCGGTGTCTTCATCCCTTTAGAAAGAGTGGAGCCTCGATCCCAGGGTGCTTCCGAGGGACCGGCCCATGCTCCGACAAACCAGCAACGAAGAAGAGGTTCTGGACCGCACCGCCGAGGTCGCGGCCACCATCGCGGAAGAAGGCCTCCGGTATGTCAGCGACTCCGCGCCGGGGTACACGCGCAAGCGGACTGGAACCACTTTCAGCTACTACGACAAGGACGGCAAGCGAATCACCGATGCCGCCGTCATCCGACGCATCAAAGCAATCGGCATCCCGCCGGCCTACGAATCCGTGTGGATCTGCCCGTCTTCGAACGGCCACATCCAGGCAACCGGGCTCGATGCGCGGGGCCGCAAGCAGTACCGCTACCACGCAAAATGGCGCGAGTTGCGCGACCAGAACAAGTACGAGCACATCATCCAGTTCGCGACCGCGCTGCCAGCGCTGCGGGAGCGGGTCGCCGCCGACATGAAGCGGGACGGACTGCCCCGCGAGAAGGTGCTGGCCACGATCGTCAGTCTTCTGGAGAAGACGTTGATCCGGGTGGGCAATGCCGAGTATGCCGAGCAAAACAAGTCCTACGGGCTCACCACCATGCGCCGCAAGCACGTCGCGGTCGGGCGCGGCGTCCTTCGGTTCGACTTCACGGGCAAGTCGGGCAAACAGTGGAAGCTTCGCGTCGAGGACAAGCGGATAGTCGCGATCGTGAAGCGCTGCGCGGAGATCCCGGGACATGAGCTCTTCAAGTACCTGGACGAGGACGGACAGCCCCGCACCGTCGATTCCGGCGACGTCAACGCCTACATCAAGGACATCACGGGCGAGGACTTCAGCGCCAAGGATTTTCGAACTTGGGCGGGGACGGTTCTGGCGGCGTTGGCGCTTGCCGAATTCAAGAAGTACGACAGCCAGGCCGAGGCCAAGCGCAACGTCGTCGCCGCGATCGAAAGCGTCTCGAAGCAGCTCGGCAACACACCGGCGATCTGCCGCAAGTGCTACGTGCACCCGGAAGTCCTGAACGCCTACATGTCTGGTGACCTCGTGAAGATGATTGATGCCAAGATCGCGCAGAAGTTCAAGCGCCAGTACGCCAAGCTCACTCCCGACGAGATCGTGGTGCTGGCATTTCTCCGCAAGCGTCTCAATTCTCTGAAGGCGCCCGCCTAGCCTCGCGTACCAGTCTCCGGACGCCCGCGTCCTCCTCGATGCTTGCGCGCACGCCTCGGCAGGTGCCGGAAGCTGTCGAAGGCGAACAGAAGCTGGCCGGCGTGCTTGTTATTGTCGGCTTGCTTGCCGCCTTCGCGCTTTCGGCCAAACGTAAAAGGGCATTGGACGCCTTCTGAATCAATCACGTGTTGGCCCACCTGCCAGAGTGCATAAATTCAGGCGCGGCTTTGGGGTCAGCCGCCGTCGCGTTCATCGTGGCGTGTTTGACCGAGTTCAGACGTATCGCGATGTAGACCGAGGAAGCCCCCCTTGCAACGACAACTTTTTAGTAGCTCCTCTATTCCTCTATTCCGAAACTTCGATTGCAATGGGTTGGTGATCGGATGCATCCGTCGCTTCGTTGACCTCGATGCTGCGAACGTAGCCGGTCAAATCTTCCGTCACGAAAATGAAGTCGCGGCAGTCGGGCCCCTCGGCCCACTGCGCGCGGTCGTAGATTCCGCAAGTCGGCGCACGCGCGCGGCCGGGACGATCGGCGGTCCATGCATCCCGATACGCCAGACGAGGCCGGCCAGATCGGGCAATCAATGCGTGCTGAGGGTCGGCAACATCAAAATTGAAATCACCACACAGCAGGCTCGACGCCGCGACGGTCTGACTTTCATACGGCTCATCGTGCCGGGAGCCGGCCTGCTTCGGACTCATTGACGCGTCCTCCTGCAAATCCAGCAGGCGAGCGATCTGTGCCTCGCGCTGGCCGGCCGAATGGAACTCGAGATGCGTGTTGACGACGCGGACCACGCCAAACGAGGCCTGAACCGTCACCTCCAGGGCGTGACGGCGCATGCTCCGCACCGCGGCTGCGGCGGGCCATGGCAGCAGATGGTTTGCAATCTGCAGCACCGGCAACCTCGACAGCGTCATGTTACCGAAGCGATGGAGGTTGCCATCAGGATCGACAGTTTCGATCGCGGGCCGGAATATTGCGGAGTAGCCGGGCAAAAGGGCTGCCAGCTGTTCGCTCTGATCCGCTCCATCACCAAATCTCGAGAAGTTCGCGCTCACCTCCTGGAAGCAGAACACGTCCGCATCGAGCGTCTGTCGAGCGACGGCAACGATCCTTGCCAGATCGGTCACGCCGTCGCAGCCCTTTCCGCACTGTATGTTCCAGGTGAGAAGTCTCATTAACGGATGCCTGCACGCATGAATGACTGGACGAACTGACGCTGGAACAGCAGAAACGCGATCAGCAGCGGCGCCATCGTCATCACGGTTGCCGCCGTGATCACTGACCAATCCACGCCGGTCTCAGGCGCGCCGAACACGGCAAGCCCCACGGTGAGCGGCCGCGCTTCCACCGAATTCGTGACGATCAACGGCCACAGGAAATTGTTCCAGTGATAGCTGACGGAGACGAGGCCAAAGGCGACATAGGTCGGGCGAGCCAGCGGGACATAGACCCGCCACAGGATTCCGAGCGGACCCGCTCCCTCGACCCGCGCGGCTTCGACCAACTCCTGGGGCACCCCCTTGAAGGTCTGCCGCAGCAGGAAGATGCCGAAGGCGCTCGCGAGATAGGGCAGCGCGATCGCAGGGATCGTATCGAGCAATCCCAGCTTGGCGATCGCGCGGTAGTTCTCGACGATCAGGACGTCGGGCATGATCATCAGCTGGAGCAGAACGAGGGCGAAAGCGATGCCGCTGCCCCTGAACCTGAAGCGCGCAAAGGCATAGGCGGCCAGCGTCGACAGGATGAGCTGACCAACCAGGATCAGCGTCACCAGCACCACCGTGTTGAGATAGTACCGAGCGAACGGCGCCTGGTTCCAGGCCCGGGCAAAATTCTCCAGCGTCCAGGGCGCGGACAGGCTGAACGACGTGGCGTAAGCGGCCGGATGCAGCGCGCTCCAAAAGGCATAGGCCAATGGGGCAAGCCAGATCAAAGCCAGGAGCCATGCTGCGACGGCCTCAATGGGGCGTGTCCGGCCTCTCATTGATAGTGGATCCTGCGATCGAGATAACCGAACTTGATCAGCGCAACCGAGCTCAGCAGCATCAGAAGCACAACCGTCAGCGTTGCCGCGTAAGAGGAATCTTGGAAGGTGAAGGCAACCTCATAAATGTAGTAGAGCAGCAGCGTGCTGGCGTTGTTCGGACCGCCCTTGGTCATGATGACCAGATGGTCCACCAACTTGAAGGAGTTGATGACTGCGTTGATCGCCACGAACAACGTGGTCGGCATCAGCAATGGGAACGTGATTCGGCGGAACGTGTACCACCGGCTCGCGCCTTCGATGGACGCGGCCTCTTCGAGGTCCGGCGAGAGCTGCTGCAGCGCCGCCAGGTAGAAGATCATGAAGAAGCCGGCCTCCTTCCAGATCACCATCACGATCAGACAGCTCATCACCGTCGAGGGATCGCCCAGCCAGTTCCAGCCACCGAGACCGAAAAGGCCGCGCAACTGATCCAGCAACCCGTAATCCGGCGTGTAGAAGAACAGCCAGATATTGGCGACGGCGATCATCGGCAGCACGGTCGGCGTGAAATAGGCCAGTCGCAGAAAGCCGCGGCCGCGTATGTTGCGATTGACCCAGATCGCCATCACCAGGGCCAGGGCAATCGAGGTCGGGATCGTGCCGAGCGCGAACCAGAAATTATTGACCAGCGCCTTCCAGAAGATCGGATCGGCCGCCATGGACCGATAGCTGTCAAGCCCGACGAAGGCCTCCGTGCCATTGCGGCGCGTGACGAACAGCGAATGCCGGATCGTCGCCAGAATCGGAAAGTGCGTGAATGCGAGTAGCAGGACGGCCGCCGGCAGCAGCAGCAGCCAGGCATTCACGGTGTTCCACCACGCTTGCGATCGGGCACGGCGCGGGGCTATTGGCGATGAGACCATGGAGTCGGACATCTGTGAGCCGGCGGGATGGCGGTGGCGCGCCATCCCGCCACGTCCCTATTTGTAGGCGCGCAAGACGCGGTCGGACTGCTGTTGCGCGGCGGCCAGCGCCTCCTGCGGCTTCTGCGCGCCCGTGATCGCGGCCTGCACGGCATCTCCGACGAACTTGTAGATGCGGCCGTTCTCATGAACGGAGAGCTCCGGCACCGCATGCTCCAGCTGATCGCGCGCAACTGTGGCCTGCGGGAAGGCCTTTGCGTAGGCCTCCATCGTCGGCGTCTTGTAGGCGGCCGGCGACACTGCCACGTAGCCGGTCTTCATGCTCCATTCGGCCGCGCGATCCGGAGCCGTGATCCATTGAATGAACTTGACGGCCGCCTTCTGCTGTTCGGGAGACGCACTCTTGAAGATGTAGAAATTGCCGCCGCCGGTCGGTGATCCGCGCCGCTCCCTGGCCGGCAGCATGGCCACACCGAACTGGAATTTCGCGGCGTCCTTGACCGCCGTCAGATTGCCAGTGGTGTGCCACATCATCGCCGTCTTGCCTTCGAGGAAATCGTTGCGCAGCGTCGCCCAATCGATGCTGCCGGCCGGGGCGACGTTGTGCTTGCGCGACAGGTCGACCCAGTACTCGAGGGCAGCGACCGTCTTCGGAGCGGTCAGATAGACCTCGTTGCCGGGCTCGTTCATCATCTTCTGCCCGTTCTCGATCGCCAGCGCCTGCAGCATCCAGTAGGCATATCCGGTCGAGGGAATTTCGATGCCCCAGCGCGTCGTGTTGCCGCCATCCTTCTTGACCAGCTTCTTCGACATCTCGACCATTTCGTCCCAGGACGCCGGCGCCTTCTCGGGATCAAGGCCCGCCTCCTTGAAGGCGTCCTTGTTCCAGTACAGCACGATGGTCGAACGCTGGAACGGCACGCTCCAGGTCTTGCCGTCGATCTGCCCGTTCGCCATGAACGCCGGATAGAACTCCTTGAACCAGGCCTTGTCGCCGACGAGATCGTCAAACGGCACGATCGCGTTCTCGTCCATCAGCGTGAACACGTCGGTCGACAGCAACACCGACAGTTGCGGCGGCTGCCCGCCCTTCATGGCGGTCATCGCCTTGGTCATCGTATCCGTGTAGTTGCCGGCATAGACCGCCGTCATCTTGATGTCAGGATTGTCCTTCTCGAAGCGCGAGACCATGTCGTCGATGATCTTGGTGACGGGACCGCCGACCGCGACCGGATAGTACATGGTCAGATCCACCGCGGCAGCCGGGCGTGCAGCCATCGAGAGTACGGCAAACGCCGCTGCCATCAACATCGTTCGTCGCGCAAACATGGGACAATCTCCTTCGTTACTGCGTTTGAAACAGCCGCTGCTATCGACCGGATATCGCCCGCTGGCCCTCTGTGACGATGGTCTCCAAGCGAGTTTCCAAACTTGAATCGAACCGATGCTCGAGCCCGGGTTCCCACGCGATCCGGACATCCTCGCCTGGCCGAACCTTGCTGAAACCTTCGAGCCGCACCGAGATGGGCTGACCATCGACCTCGCACAGAACGATGCTGTCGGCCCCAAGATGCTCGATCGCCCTGACGCGCGCAAAACGGTCCCCGCCCGACACGATGCGGATATGCTCCGGCCGGATGCCGATGAGATGATCACCCTGGCGCAACAGGTTCATCGGCGGCGTGCCGATGAACCGCGCCGTGAATGCCGTCGCCGGCCGGTTATATAGCTCCTCTGGTGTGCCATTCTGCTCGATACGACCATCGCGCATCAGCACGACGCGATCCGCCATCGTCATGGCTTCGGTCTGATCGTGGGTCACGTAGACCATCGTCATTCCGAGCCGCTGTTGCAGGGCGCGGATCTCCGTCCGCATCTCATGCCGCAGCTTGGCGTCCAGATTTGAAAGCGGCTCGTCCATGAGGCAGACCCGCGCTTCCGCAATGATGGCTCGTCCCAGTGCAACCCGCTGGCGCTGGCCGCCAGATAGCTGCGACGGCTTGCGTTCAAGCAGATGCGCAAGGCCAACAATCTCGGCCACACGCCGGAGCCGCTCGTCTCGTTCCGCGCGCGACACGCGACGCACACGCAGTCCGAAGACGATGTTCTCGGCTACGCTCAAATGCGGAAACAGCGCATAGGACTGGAAGACCATGGAGATATTCCGCTGCGCCGGGGTCAGATGGGTCACGTCGACGCCGCCGATGGCGATCGTACCGGCATCAGCATCCTCAAGCCCGGCGATCAGCCGCAGCGTGGTCGACTTACCGCAGCCGGACGGTCCCAGCAGCACAAGTAGCGAGCCCTCGTTCGCTGTCAGACTGACGTCATCGACGGCGCGCATCGCGCCCCAGAACTTGGAGACATGACTCAGCGTGATCGCTGACATGGCCTGTTCGCTCTCACCGTGATGCGGCTACGCCGCTGGCGACGGCTCGCTGCAACGGACCCATGCAAGGCCGCTCACCGCAGACAGACCGGTCCATGCGCCCTCCCTCGTGCCACGCGCATTCGTCGGCGTAGCCACCACGATGTTCATTTGAACATAGCGTAACGCCATATGAAACCAGAAAATTGCGTCCTTGGAGTTCAAATGATACTTTCGTTGAGAACGGAGGGCCTATGCTCAGGACCGCCACGACCCGTCAGACCCACATACTAGAGATCGTGCGCGAGCAAGGCTTCGCCTCCATCGAGCAGCTCGCGGTGCGTTTCGATGTCACTCAGCAGACCATTCGCCGCCTCGTGAATGCACTCTGCGACCAGGGCCTGCTCCGGCGGGTGCATGGCGGGGTCGGCCTCCCGGTCCAGAACCAGAACCTCGCCTATGGCAGCAGGCACAGGTTGAACGCCAGCGCGAAACGGCGGATCGCGCACGCAACCGCCAACCTCATCCCTGACGGGACGTCACTGATGATCGGACTTGGCACGACGCCCGAATACGTCGCGCAGGCGCTCTCCCGCCGTCGGGATCTGCGGGTGATCACCAACAGCCTGAACGTGGCCGCAGCATTCGCGCACAATCCGGACGTGGAGATCAGCATCGCGGGCGGCACGCTGCGGCAACTCGATCGCGATATCATTGGCGAGTCGGCTGCGCGCTTCTTCGCGGGTTTCCGCGCCGACTTTGGTATATTCGGTGTCGGGGGGATTGATGAGGACGGCACGCTGCTCGATTTCCATGCCGATGAAGTCAAGGCGCGTCAATCCATTGTGGCCAATTCGCGAACGTCCGTGCTAGTGGCCGACATCACCAAGTTCGGTCGCAATGCGACGGTCCGGGGCGGCCATCTCGACGACTGCCACCATCTCGTCATCGATGATCGATTGCCTGGATCGTTTAAGCCAATCGCGGACAGGTATGGCGGTCTGATCCACACGGCCCGCGACGCCCGCGCAGATTTCGAACGCCTTGGCCATACCTAGCGGACAACATAGACTCCCTTGCTCAGATCGATCGCGGACTTCAACGCACGGCCGACAATCCGCGCCGCAATCGGCACTGAGCCAGTCCCACGTGCCGCGCACCTACGGGGGCGAGCTCGAGCGGTGGGGAGCTGTTTTCCCGGTGATCCGAGCCCTCGGCTTGAACCAATTCAAGCGTGTTCATCCGGTCTACCTCGGAACAGGCGCTTCCGATTCCAGCAGGGACGCGGCCTTGAGATCGCTCCAGAGCGCGCCCGGCACTGTGGTGGTCAGCGCTGCCACATTGCGCTCGACCTCCTGCGCATTATGCGCCCCGAGAACCACGCTCGCGACCGCGGGATGACCCAGCGCAAAATGTAGAGCGGCCGTCGGCAGCGCTACGTCATGAGCTGCGCAGATACGCTGGATCTCAGCAACCTTCGAAAGGATCTGCGGCGGCGCGTCTTGATAATTGTACTTGGCGCCCTTGATGGCGCCCGTCGCCAGAATCCCCGAATTGAACACGCCGCCAAGCAGCACCGCGATGCCCTGCTTCAGCGCCAGCGGCATGAACTCCTCGAGTGCTGGCTGCTCCAGCAGCGAATAACGCCCGGCGAGCAGCATCACCTCGAAGGACCCGGCCTGCGCAAAGCGCACGCACATCTCCGCCTCGTTGACGCCGATCCCGATGCCCGCGACCACACCTTCGGAACGAAGTTTGTCCAGCGCTACATAGGCCCCGGACATCGCTTCGCGAAACCGATCCTCGATCGCGTCCTTACCGTGGGTCCACACATCGACATCATGGATCAGCAACAGGTCGATCCGGTCGGTGCCAAGCCGCAACAGCGACTGCTCGACCGAGCGCATGGTGCCATCATAGGAATAGTCGACGACGGCTCGGTGCGGCTGTCCACCAATAAATCCGGACCGAGTCTCCGGCTGGTGAAACGGATCCATCCAGCGACCAGTTTTTGTGCAAAGCACCACATCCTTGCGCGGCACGCGCCGGAGCGCCGTTCCGCAGCGATGCTCCGACAGGCCGTTGCCGTAGTGCGGCGATGTATCGAGCAGATTGATGCCGAGCTCGAAGGCACGGCTCGCTGCGGCAATTGCAGTGTGGTCGTCGAGCTCGAGAAAGAGATCGCCGAGCGGTGCGGTTCCGAACCCGAGGATGGAAACTTCGAGACCGGTCCGGCCAAGTGTGCGGCGCGGCAAAGCCGATTGCGAAACCATGGTGGATTGCTCTTCCTTCTCCGCGCCTCGATCCGCGCTAGTCTCATTGCAGCGACGCGCAGCGTATGTATTTGCCGTCAGGTGTCAACGCGAGGATTACGGGTCTCGTACAAGACTATTCCGCTCATACATTCGGGTTGCTAAGAAAAGCGGAACCGGCACGCGGGCACTTCACGGCCTGCGGCAACGAGGAGGAACGATGCTCCCCTATGTTACGCACGACGCACGCTTTGCTCGCCTGGTCTTTGGTCACGCCAATCTCGAAAAACTCACCAGCGGCTGCCGCTGGGCCGAAGGACCCGCTTACTTTCCGGCCGCCCGCTATTTGATCTGGTCCGACATTCCGAACAACCGGATGATGCGCTTCGACGAGACGGATTCATCGGTGTCGGTGTTCCGCTCGCCGAGCTTCAACTCGAACGGCAACACGACCGATCACGAGGGGCGGCTCGTCACTTGCGAGCACTTCATGCGCCGCGTCACCCGGACCGAGCATGACGGCTCCATCACGGTGCTTGCCGAGCAGTTCGAAGGGCGTCGGCTGAACTCGCCCAACGATGTCGTGGTGAAATCGGACGGCTCGATCTGGTTTTCGGATCCGACATACGGCATCGACAGCGATTACGAGGGCCAGCAGACCAAATCCGAGATTGGCGCCTCCCACGTGTATCGGATCGATCCAGCGGGCGGCGAGATCAGCCTCGTCGTCTCTGACCGCGTGCAGCCGAACGGGCTGGCGTTCTCGCCAGACGAGAAGCTGCTTTATGTCGCCGATACCGGCGCGACCCACGTCGACGGGCTGCCCGCGACGATCTGGTCCTACAAGGTCCAGGGAAACAAGGTCGCTGAGCCCTCGCTGTTTTCCACCTGCCCCGACGGCCTCTACGACGGATTTCGCTGCGACATCCATGGCAACGTTTGGACCTCGGCGGGACGGAGCGTGTTCTGCTACGCAGCCGACGGGACACATATCGGCACCATTCCCATCGGCGAGATCGTGGCGAATGTCTGTTTCGGCGGTCCGCAGCGCAACCGTCTCTACATTTGCGGACAGACATCGCTGTATTCGATCTTCCTCAATACGCGCGCGGCCGTGTAAGGGAAAAGGCGGCGCGGGGCGGCGTGCGGCGCCATCCTCAGCCGTTCTGACCGCGCTTTCGCCGGCCGTCGGTGCCCTCGTCGCCCTGCAGATCGGATTCAAGTTCCTCGATAGCGCGCGATCCGAACTTGCCGGTCTCTGAGCTCGCGGATACTGTGTCGAGCAAGGCAGTTCGTTTCGCTAAAATTTTGATTTACGATGATTTCCAATTTGTAAAGAAGGCGGGCCACCTTAGGCTGGCCATCTAGCTCGTGACGCGTTCGCCCCGCCCGTAGACGAGCAGCATGAAGATGATAACGAGACCATAGATCACTTGGCGGCCCGCCTCCGGCATCTCCATGATCGACAATACACTGTTCAGGAGCACGATCAGGACGACGCCGATCAGCGTGCCGAGATAGCGGCCGCGGCCGCCGAGGATGTTGGTGCCTCCAATCACGACGGCGGCGATCGAGGGCAGCAGATAGGCGTCTCCCATGCCTTGGTAGGCCTTGGTGGAATAGCCGGCGAGCAGCACGCCCGCGAGCGCGGCAGCAAGGCCGCAGAGGACGAAGCAGACCACCGTGACGCGGCGCGTGTTGACGCCGGCGAGATAGGCCGCCGCCTCCTTGTTGCCGATGGCGTAGATGTAGCGGCCGAGCGACATGCGCTGCAGGATCACGACCACCAGCACGGACACCCCGGCCCAGACGAACAGCGCGTTGGGAATGCCGAGCGTACGATCGCCCGCCAGCATCCGCATCAGGTCGGTCGCCCCGGTCTGAGGTGCGTAGCCGCCAGTATGCGCGACCATCAGGCCGCGCATCACGGCATTCACGCCCAGCGTAAAGATCATCGAGGGGACCCGCAGATACGCGACCCCGACGCCGTTGACGAGCCCGACCAGAACGCCGACCCCGAGCCCGACCGGAATTGCGAGAGGACCGCCGACCGAGGTCGCCATCATGGCCGCGGCCGCGAGCGTCCAGGGCACCGACAGATCAATCTGCGCTATCAGGATCACGATCATCATGCCGGCCGAGACGATCCCGAGGAACGCACCGATCTGCAATTGCTGCAGAAGATAGGCCGGAGACAACAGGGGAGCGCTGCCGAAACGGGCGAATGTGTAAACCGTACCCGCGACGAGAATGACGACGATGAACACCGCCGCAATCAGGATCGGGCGATCGTCGCGCGAGAGGCTGAATGAGGCCGCCGTCATCGAAACAGCTCCAACGTGTTCTTGACGCGCAGCATACCCAACGCGCCGATGCTGACGGCAGCGAGCAGGATCACGCCCTCGAACAGCGGCTGCAGAAGAGGGGCAATGTCGAAGATGCGGAAGAAGAAGGAAATCACGCGCAAGACCATAGCGCCGAAGATCGACCCGATCGCACTGCCGGTTCCGCCAAGCAGCGAAGTGCCGCCGATCACCACGGAGGCGATCGAGTTGAGCGTATAGGCGCCGGCCTGCGGAATGTCCGCATTCCCAGACGAAGTCTGGATAGCAAGGAAGAGACCGCCGCAGCCGGCGAAGAAGCCCGCGAGCGTGAAGGCGGCGATCTTGGCGCGCTCGATCGGAAGGCCGGACATATAAGCTGCGCCCTCGGCCGAGCCGATCGCATAGACGGCGCGGCCGAGAACGGAGCGGCGGAACGGCACCCATACCAGCAGCGGAATGAGAACGAGAAGCACGAAGGGGACCGGGATCCAGGCGAACGGCGCAAACCAGGCAGCCGCGCCATCGTCGAAGATGTGCACGGTCGAGGCGAAATCGCCGAGCGAGTTAGTCAGCGCCCAGTTCAGATCAACATCGATCTTGCCGCCCGGGGTCGGACGCAGGAAAAGCGCGATGCCGATGTAGACCGCGCCGGTCGCAAGCGTCGCGATGATCGGCTGGATGCGCCCATAGACGACGACGCAACCATTGATAAAGCCGGCAGCCGCGCCGATCACAAGGCACACGGCGATCCCGAGCAGAATGCCGCTCACGCCGCCCGGAAAGGTGCCGAGGCCGAGATGCACGCCGAACAGGTCGAGATGCAGCGGCGCACCACCTGCCGCGCCGGTCAGGAGGTAGCTTGCAAAGCAGCCGACCATGGTCATGACCGCTCCGACGGAGAGATCAAGGCCCGACATTAAGACCGGCACTGTCTGCGCCATCGCCAGCATGGCGAGCGCAAAGATTTCGTCGCCATTCTGCACCAGCACGGCGGAGGAGAAGCCGCGGGGATGCGCGGCGTTGTAGAAAATGTAGAGAGCACAGAACAACAGGATGGCGGTGACCAGACCAATGTTCTGGCGGATCCTGATCGCGAGATCGTCAAGCATGCGCCGCCCTCGCTGCGGTATCGGTGTCGACATTCAGGGAGCTTGCGACAATGTTGGTCTCGGTGAGGTCGTCGCCCTCGAGCTCGCGCACGATGCGGCCGTCATACATGATGACGACGCGGTCGCAGCAGCCGATCAGCTCGTCATAGTCGGTTGAGTAGAACAGGATTGCGGCGCCCTGGTCGGCGAGTTCGCGCATCAGCCGGTAGAGCTCCTGCTTGGTGCCTACGTCGATTCCGCGCGTGGGATCGTTGAGCAGGATGATGCGCGGATCGGTCATCAGCCATTTGGCGAGCACGACCTTCTGCTGGTTTCCGCCCGACAGCGTCGAGACCGCATCACTCGCGGCGTCCAACTTGATCTGCAGCCTCGCGATGGCTCGCTGGATCGCGGTGCGTTCCTTCCCGGTATCGATGAATGGGCCAGTCGAAAGCGCGTCGAGCGATGCGATCGCAAGATTGTCTGCGATCGACATCGGCAGCATCAGTCCTTCGGTCTTGCGGTCCTCAGGCACGAGTGCGATGCCGACCGATTTTGCCGCCGCCGGGGAGCCGGGACGTACCTCGCGATCTGCCACCGTGAGGCGACCAGTGACACCGCGCAAAACACCGAACAGCGCAAGCAACAGGGATTTCTGGCCCTGCCCGTCGAGACCGCCGAGCCCGACGATCTCGCCGGCGCCGATGCTCAGTGAAATGCGATCGAGCTGCCTCTCCCAGCACAGGTTCTCGAGCGCCAGCACCGGCTTCGCGGCATTTCGCGCCGGCTTGGGCGGATACTGGGCCGCGATGTCACGCCCAATCATGAGCTGGATGATATCGGCGGTCGAACGCCTCCCCTTGTCGAAGGTCTCGATATGGCGGCCGTTGCGAAACAACCGAGGCCCGGTCGGCGAGCGCCTCGACCTCGTGCATGCGGTGCGAGATGTACAGGATTGCGACGCCCTCGGCCTTGAGCCGCGCCAGCATCGCATAAACCTTCTCCACATCGGCGCTCGTCAGTGCCGATGTGGCCTCGTCGAGGATCAGCAACTGCGGCCGCTTGCCGAGCGCCTTCGCGATCTCGACCACCTGGCGCCTCGATAGGGGCAGATCGCGCACGCGCCTCAGGGGGTTGACGTCCTCACAGCCGATCTCGGACAAAAGCTCTTCGGCGCGGCGGCGCTGCGCCTTCGCATCGATCAGGCCGAACCGCCGCGGCGGGGATGCAATGGAGATGTTGTCCGCGACCGAGAGGTCGGGCATCAGCGATAGTTCCTGAAAGATGCAGACGACACCGGCCGCATTCGCCGCCGACGGCGTGGCGAAGCTGACCTCGCTCCCCGCGAGGCGCATGCGACCGCTGTCGGGCTGCACCACACCGGCAATGATCTTGATCAGGGTCGACTTGCCGGCGCCGTTCTCGCCCAGCACGGCATGAATCTTGCCGCGTTCGCAGGCGAAGTCGACGCCTTCAAGCGCGCGAACGCCGGCATAGCGCTTGGAGATGCCGGCAAGCTCCAGGAAGGCGGATTGCGTCGGATCGGCAGCCGGCATGGCCGGGCCTTCACGCAACGACGGCCCGGCGAATGCCGGGCCGTGACAGAGACATCGCTGGAGCCGTCACTGGGTGTTCTTCTCGCTCTGCGACATGATCTCCGGGGCAGTGAAGTTCACGCCGCACGGTGTGAACTGGTTCGGCGCAAAGAAGTTGGCATTGAGCTCGGGCCAGTAATTCGTGCCCGGCTTGAGATCCTTGTAGGTCGCCACTGGAATCGGGATCGAGATCAGCTGCGGCATAATGTTGCCCTGCAGCGCCGAAATCGCCGCCTTGGTCGCGATCGCCACCAGCGCCGGCGACTGGCCGTAGGACATTCCCTTTAGTCCGTCCTTGGCGTGATCGGCAATCTGTTTGCGGTACTCGTTTTCGCCCTCGCCCGACATCGGCACAAAGGGATGCTTGGCAGCCATCAGTGCCTGCACGGTGCCGTCGGATCCGCCTTGGGTGAATACTCCGTCGAAATGACCATGCACAGCTAACGCATCTGCAGTCACCTTCTGCGAGGTGCCGGTGTCCCAATTACCAACCACCTCGGTGATTTTGAAGCTGTTGCCGGGCGATTCTATTACCTCGCGGAAACCGAGATGACGGTCGCGGTCAACGGAGTTTCCCGGGAGGCCACGGACTTCGAGGATGTCGCCGGATTTCTTGCCGCTCTCGTCGATCAGCCATTTGGCCGACATGCGGCCCATTTCCTTCTGGTCCTCGTTGACCATCATCACCTTGTCGGTGTCGAGGACGTTGTCGAACGGCACCACCACGACGTTGTTCTTGTCGGCAAGACGGATGATGCGATCAAAACCGTCGGGAGCTACCGCAATGGTAACGATTGCGTCGAAGCCTTGGTTGATGAAATCCTCCATCGCGCCAAGTTGCGCCGCGACATCGGTCCCGGTGGAAACAACCTTGAACTCCTTGATGTTCTCCTTGATACCCGGCTGATCGGCGAAAGCCTTGGCAGTCTTCACCATCTGGATGCGCCAGGTGTTGCCGACAAAACCGTTGACCAGCGCGATTCTGTAGGGGCCCGCCTTCTTGGGCCACTGAAAGAATTTGGTCTCGGACGACCACGGCTTGAAGCAGGCGGGGTCGGCGCCGGGACCGGAGACGACCTTTGGACCTGCCAGAGCACTCACCGATGACAACAGCAAGCCAGCCCCGCCAGACGAAGCGTCCACACCATGTCGTGTCTCCCTGAGCGTTTGTGTTCCACCCTAACGCGGCGCGTAGCCATGCCGGGAATTCACCTTCCCATGCGCGTGTCGGGCTAGGATGGCACGCAACTTGCGATGCTGACAAGCCGAGGGCGGACGCTCCGGCGCGAGACACGATCTGAACGCACGGCCAAACCGACGGCAATTGTGGAAGCAGAAAACGTAACAATGACAGTCGGATGTTCGTGGGCGGCAAGGGATTGTGCAACGGCGAAGCTGGCGATGGCCGGGCTTTCATGGTGGCATCCACGCGCGTGAAGAAAAAAATGACACTCAGGGAAAAGTGTGAATCGCTACGCGAAGCCGAACGAAGCCCGCTTGCTGAAGCCGGGTTTTGAAAACCAGAGGCTGGGACTACTTGCTTTCGTCCGGCGGCCTGGCGCTCCTCCGCTAAGATAATGGCTGTAGCAACGCCGGTCGCTCGCAGCTCCTCACTCAGCAGCTCGACGGCGAGATCAGGTATCGCACCGCGACGGTGGCTGGCGAACATGTCACTTGCTTGACACGTTCTGAAGCGCCGGTCTCTAATGTCCTTCAAGGTCCTGCGGTTGGAGAGGCAACACTTTCTGCCCCCAAGCAAGAACAGGCTCGACTGCCCCACCCAGCGACTGTCAGGTCAAGGGTGCGGAATCCAAGATCGTTTCCTGGGAGGGAACAATGGACAGACGCCAGACGCTCAAGCTGATCGGTGGTACGGCCGCGTTGGCCGGTGCCGGTTTTCCAGGCTTTGCCTTTGCGCAAGCCCAAAAGGAAATGGTCACGGTCGTGAAGATCGCGGGAATTCCGTGGTTCAACGCACTTGAAAAGGGAATCCAGAAGGGTGCGAAGGATTTCAGCATTAATGCCACTATGGTTGGCCCGGCGAACGTCGATCCGGCACAGCAAGTAAAGCTGCTTGAGGATCTGATTGCCAAGAAGGTCAACGTGATCGGCTTGGTGCCGCTTGATGTAAAAGTCTGCGAGCCCGTACTGAAGCGCGCCCAGGCCGCCGGAATCAAGGTCATCACGCATGAGGGTCCGGAACAGGAAGGCCGTGACTGGAATGTGGAATTGATCGACTCCGTTCGGTTCGGCGAGGTGCAGATGGAACGTCTCGCCAAGGATATGGGCGGCGAAGGTGATTATGTGGTTTATGTCGGGACTCTTACGACGCCACTTCACAACAAATGGGCCGATGCCGCGATTGCCTACCAGCAGAAAAATTTTCCAAAAATGAAGCTCGTCGCCGACCGCTTCCCTGGCGCCGACGAGATCGACACCAGCCAGCGCACGACGCTTGACGTGATCAAGGCCTATCCCAACCTGCGTGGTATTCTCGGCTTCGGTTCGAACGGACCAATCGGGGCCGGAAATGCTGTGCGTCAGCAACGTCTTGGCAAGAAGATCGCCGTTGTCGGCACCGTGCTGCCAAGCCAGGCGAAGTCGCTTATCGCGGATGATACGATCCGCGAGGGTTTTCTGTGGAATCCCACCGATGCGGGTTACGCGATGGTCGCGGTGGCCAAACTCGTGCTCGATGGCAAGCCGATCACGGATGGCGTCGATGTACCCGGCCTTGGCAAGGCAGCCGTCGACGTTGCAGGAAAGCAGATCAAGGTGGACAAGATCATGCGCATCAACAAGGAAACCATCGACGGTCTGATCGCCGGAGGGCTCTAGGCCGGACCGGTTTAGTCGCCTCGTCGCGCTGCATTCCCGGCCCTTCCGGTCGGGAATGCGGGACCACTCGAGTGATCGCACGACTCCATTGCAGGCGAACCTTTGGTGACTTTCCTGGAAATGTCCGGCATATCGAAGCGCTTCGGCGGCGTGCACGCGCTCCGCGACGTCGATCTCACTCTGGAAGTCGGCGAGGTGCATTGCCTGGTCGGTGAAAACGGCTCCGGCAAGTCCACCCTGATCAAGATCATTTCGGGCGTCGAGGCAGCGGAGCCTGGCGGCCGTATCGCAATTTCTGGCAAGGAATATCCTAAACTGAACCCGGTCTACTCCACGCATTGCGGCATTCAGGTCATCTACCAGGATCTTTCGCTATTCCCCAACCTCACCGTCGCCGAGAATATCGCGATGGCGCACCATCTTGGCGGCCTCCATTCGGTGAACTGGGCCTCAATGCGCGCCACCGCGAAGGCCACAATGGCAAAGATCGGCGTTGCGTTCGACCCGGACGCGAAAGTGTCAGAGCTCAGCATTGCCGGACGCCAGCTGGTCGCGATCTGCCGCGCCTTGGCTGCGGATGCCAAACTCCTGATTATGGATGAGCCGACGGCATCGTTGACCCGCCACGAGGTGAACGCCCTGATCGCGCTCGTAAGCGAGCTGAAGCGTGCCGGCATCTGCGTCGTTTTCGTCAGCCACCGTCTCGATGAGGTGCTTGAAATCGCCCAGCGCGTAACGGTGCTGCGGGATGGCGCCAAAGTCGGTACTTTTGCCGCAGACACAATCGATGGGCGGAAACTCAGCCAGCTGATGACTGGCAAGTCCTTCGAGTATCAGATACAGGCGCCTGAGCTTGCCGCTGGCCCGGTTGTGCTGGAAGTTAAGGGCCTGGGCCGCGAGGGCGAGTATGAGGATGTAAGCTTGCAGTTGCGCGCGGGCGAAGTAGTGGGTCTCACCGGTCTGCTCGGCTCAGGGCGAACCGAATTGGCGCTATCCCTGTTCGGCATGAAGCCGCCCGATCGCGGCACTATCGCACTTGACGGGCGGCCCATCGCCCTCCGTACGAATGCAGAGGCGATCGATCGAGGGATCGCCTACGTATCCGAAGATAGGCTTACGCTTGGTCTCATCCTGAATCAGTCCGTCACGGCGAACGTCACGCTTACGGTGCTGGATCGTCTGGCTGGCGCGTTCGGCCTGATTGCCGCACGCGCGCGACAGACCCATGTCGCTCGGTGGGTTGCTGAACTCGGGATCAAGGTCTCCAATCCCGCCAACCCGGTGAAGACGCTCTCCGGGGGCAACCAGCAGCGGGTCGTGCTCGCCAAATGGATGGCGACCAATCCGCGGGTGCTTATCCTCGATAGCCCCACGGTGGGCGTCGACATCAGCGCCAAGGACGGCATTTACGAAATCATCCGGCGGTTGGCCCGCGACGGCGTCGCGGTCTTGATGATATCGGACGAAATCCCCGAGGTCCTTTATCATAGTCATCGCGTCCTGGTGATGCGGGATGGTCGTTTGACAACCGACGTGCCTGCCGCAGCCACTTCCGAAGATGCGCTTCGGCAGGCCGTCAATGCCTGAATCGCACATGGCATCATTCGGCAGGTTTCGTCGCAGCCATGAGTTCTGGCTGCTGATAGTCATCCTTGGGCTCTGCGCCAGCTTGGGCTTCGCGAACGCCCAATTCCTGACCATGCAGAATCTGTTTGATCTGCTGACCTCCTATGCATTTGTCGGCATCCTAGCGCTCGGGCTGCTGGTCGTCCTGATCGCCGGCGGAATCGACATCTCATTCACCGCGACCGCGTCGGTGGCGCAATATGTCACACTTTCGCTTGCCAATGCTTACGGGGCGAACTGGATCGGCGTCTTCGCCATCGCGATTGGAATTGGCGGTGCGCTCGGTGCCCTCAACGCGATTTTCATCCAGAAACTTCGAATACCATCGATCATCGTTTCGGTCGCGACGCTGAACATCTTCTATGGGCTTCTGATCTTCTTCACCGGCGGCAAATACATCTATTCGTTGCCCGACTGGTTTGCGACCGGAATATTCTGGTTCGAGTTCGAATGGGGCAAGGATAGCTCGTACGGTGTCAATCTGCAGATCCTCGCGCTCGTGCTGGCATTTCTCGTCACCTGGCTCATGCTTAACCGAACCAATATCGGCCGGCAAATCTATGCCATGGGAGGCAATACCGACGCCGCACAGCGGCTCGGCTTCCACATTTTCGACCTCAATATACTGGTCTATTGCTACATGGGTGTCATGGCCGGAATCGCCTCCCTGATTCAGGCACAACTCGCGCAGTCCGTTGCCCCGACGGTGCTGGTGGGCAAGGAACTCGATGTGGTCGCTGCCGTCGTGCTCGGCGGCGCCAGCCTGATGGGCGGCGTCGGCACGGTCTTCGGCACGTTTTTGGGCCTGACACTGCTCGCGGTACTCCAAAATGGAATCATTTTGCTGGGCGTTTCGTCCTACTGGTCGCCGTTCTTCGTCGGCTTGGTTATTCTCATTTCGGTCTCTGCGACCGCCTGGTCGCAGCGCGAGCGGCGAACCCGGAGCGCGCCCCGATGAGCAACGCCCCTGCCCTCTCGCTTCGCCGGCGCATGGTCGGTCTCGCCAGCAGCGGCACAGTCGCCACCCTCATCCTGCTGTTGTTCGCACTCTGGGTCGTGTTCGCGATCACGATCGGCGATCGGTTCTTCTCGGTCAACACGCTGCAATCCATGGCTTTCCAGATGCCCGAACTTGGCATCCTCTCACTGGCGATGATGCTGGCCCTGCTATCTGGTGGACTCAACCTTTCCATCATCGCAACCGCCAATCTGTCCGGACTGACCATCGCCTTCCTGCTGACGCGCTACATCCCGGGGAGCCAGGGCCTTGCCTGGGTCGGCATTCAGGTCTTTGCGATCGCTGCAGGATTTGCAGTGGCTGCATTGGTCGGCCTCCTCAATGGTTTTGTCATCGCCTATCTCGGCGTTTCGCCGATCCTGGCCACGCTCGGCACGATGACGCTCTGCAAGGGTCTCGCGATCGGCCTGTCGCGCGGTAACGTCATCTCCGGATTCCCGGAGCCGATTGTGTTTATCGGCAACGGAACGGTTTTCGGGGTACCCTTTGCTCTGATCGTACTTGCGTTCTGCGCCTTGCCCGTCGCGCTCATGCTGAACGCGACGCCGTTCGGTGCAAAGGTTTACATGATCGGCTCGAACGAGAAGGCGACCCGTTACTCCGGCGTCAATACCCGCGCCGTCCTCCTCAAACTCTATGTATTTTCCAGCTTGCTCGCGGGCGTGGCGGCGGTCGTCATGTTGGCACGTTTCAATTCGGCCAACGCGGCATACGGCGAGAGCTATCTGCTGGTCACCATTCTCGCGGCCGTGCTCGGCGGCATCGATCCGTTTGGCGGCTTCGGCAAAGTCGGCGGGCTATTGCTTGCGTTGATCATCCTTCAGGTGATCTCCTCGGCATTCAACCTTCTGAACCTCAGCCAATTCCTCACGCTAGCGATCTGGGGTGGAATCTTGATTGCCGTCGCGGCGGTTCCTCATGTCGCCGGCAAAGCGCCGCGGTAGCCGGCGATGATGCGCTCGATCGTCTCGAACCCTATTGCAGTTCTCGACATCGGCAAGACCAATCTCAAACTGGTCGTGGCGAGCGACGACGGCTGGCCGCTCGAAACACACGGGCTTCCAAATGTGCCTATGACTCAGGGCTCGTACCTCGCCTATGACCTTGCCGGGTTAGAAGAGTGGTTTCTCGATACCCTTGCCGACTTGTCTCAACGCCATGCCATTGGCGCCGTGATCGTGGCTGCGCATGGATGCGGCGCGGTTCTCGTCGACGGTGATACGCCAGTGCTGCCGATGATGGACTATGATGCCGTCTCTCCGCCCGCAATCGATGAAGCATATGCCCGGATCGCGCCTGGTTACGATGAGGTGTTTTGCGGAATCGGAGGGGCGATGCGGCTCGGAAAACAGCTGCTTTGGCAGGAAAGCGCGTATCCCGTCGAATTCGCTCGCGCAAAAGCTTATCTGACCACCGCGCAGTTTTTCGCCCTGCGGCTTGGTGGACGTGCGGCCAGCGAAATCTCGCAGCTCGCGGCTCAGAGCCATATCTGGGACCTCATCCACCGTCAGCCTTCTTCTCTTATGCGTAAGCGCGGTTGGAGCCATCTGTTGCCCGAATGCGTACCCGCCGGTGAGGTGCTAGGGACGGTTTCGGAATCTGTAACCAGGCGCACTGGCCTGGCGCAATCGACCGAGATCCTCTGCGGCGTGCATGATTCCAACGCCAACCTGTTTCGCTACAAGGCCGCCGGCATGGCCGATGCCTCGATCCTATCGACCGGTACTTGGATGATCGGCTTTCAGCGCGGCCTCCCCCTGGACAAACTCGATTGCGCGCGCGCGATGGTTCTCAATATCGATGTCGATGGGGAGAATGCACCTTCGACGTTGATCGCGGCCGGCCGCGAATACGACCTCATCCGCGGGGAACATTTTACTTCTGATGCAGCCGTCCTTGCCGCATTGCCCACCCTGCTGTCGAGAGGAACCCTGGCGCTCCCCTCATTCGTCGGCGATGATGGATTGTTTCCGGGCGCTGCTCGCCGCGGACGGGTCATCGGGCCGCCCCCCGAAACGCCTGCCGAATGGCAGGCATTGGCGGTGCTCTACGCAGCGTTCAGCGCAAACCGCTGCCTTGATGCGCTCGAGAGCTCAAAACGCATAGTCATCGATGGTGGCTTTGCCGCAAACCTGCCCTTCGCCCGTTGTCTTGCGACTTTGCGATCCTCGCAGAGTGTCTGGGTGAGTCGATCTCCCGACGGAACGGCGCTTGGCGCTGCGCTGCTGTGGCGGCGATTCTCGCGTACGCTGCCGGTTTCAAGCGTGATCCTTGAAGCCGTCACATCACTCAGCAACGATAGGTTCGAACCGCGCGACCTTTCCACCGCTTACCAGTCCTGGATCGCTTTCTCGGAGCCCGCTTCATGACAGACCGTAATCATGCCGATCTCCGCCAAGGCATTGTCGATACCTGCAGGGAGATGAATCGAAACGGTCTCAATCAGGGCACATCCGGCAATCTTTCGCACCGGATTCCAAACGGCATGCTAATCACGCCTACCAGTCTGCCCTATGATCGGATGCAGCCAGAGGACATTGTCGCGATGGATTTTGCCGCGAACTACCAGGGCAACCATCGGCCTTCATCCGAATGGCGCTTTCATCGCGATATTCTGCGAGCACGCGAAGACGTCAACGTCGTGCTGCATACGCATTCCACCTTCAGCACTATTCTCGCCGTTCACGAACGTGATATTCCCTGCTTCCACTATATGGTCGCAGTTGCGGGTGGCAACGATGTCCGGTGTACGCCATATGCTTGTTTCGGCACGCAGGCACTATCGGACTACGCCCTCAAGGCCCTCGAAGATCGCGACGCTTGCCTCCTTGGCCATCATGGCTTGATCGTGACGGCCCAGACCTTTGAAAAGGCGCTTTGGCTCGCCTTGGAGGTGGAGACGCTGGCGAAGATGTATGTCCATGCGTTGGCTATCGGCGAGCCGCCGCGCCTCAGCGACGCTGAAATGGCGCAGGTACATGAGCAGATGAAACGCATGGGATACGGCCAGGCGCCTGACCTTGACGATGTCGGCGATGTTCCGCGCGCCTTACTGGACTCGAAACGGACAGCACATTGATGGTGGATTTCACGGACAGCTGCCACCGAGTTCGGTCAGCACCGGCCCACGCGAATGTTGCAACAGTCGCAAAGGTGTCAACGGACGTTGGCTAGGGTGCTTTCAAGCTGAGAGTGGCGGAAGAGTGAGGCCGCCCACCACCGATTCTACACCCAAGCAAGAGCAACGGGCTTTGGACTCAAAGCACAGCAGGCCACCTGGATCTCCGGAGAGAGCAATGGCGATGAGCGAAAGAGGTTACCGTAAATCATAAACCAGCGTCTACGTTTGAAGAAACGTTAGCAGCTTTGAGCAGCTTTCGCGAGAACTGTAGTCGCACGACTCCACCGTCCTCAAGAAATATGAGGCAGCGACGACCGCGCATCGACATATTCGGCAGAGTTTCCGGCGCCCCTGCCGACCGCAACCTGATCGACCTTTATGCCGACGCCGGCCTGGAGTTCATCAGCGACAAAACGTCCCGATGACAAGCTTGGGATCGCGTTTGGTTATGCGCATATCTCGAAACGCGCCCAGCAGCTCGACAGCGATTACCGAACTTTCGTGGCATCCACTGACTACAACGCGCGTTCGTAATCCGGAAACTACGCGGGGCATGTCCTGGCCGCTAAGATCGCCCCGTGTTTTTCCTGTGGAATGGGTCCATGTCGGGCGGAGGGGCCCATTCTATGTCGCCGAAGGCTTTTCTCGCAGCCGGACTCGTTTTCCGGTAAGCCTGAACGAGATCACTTTTTTGCTGGTCTACTTCAAGGCCATGAACTCGCTGCTCGACCTGTCACGCTTGGTCCAGGTCGTCGCGCCGCCCATCCTGGTCTTGGTCTGCGACCGCTTCTTCACCGCGCCTTTGCGCGTTGTCGCCGACCGGTTTGTCGGCAGCCACGGAGTCATCCTCCTATGTTGGTGTGGTGATTGATCACTGGAATGATGGTAACTTGCCGGCTGGCCTCGTCCTCAATTGCGATGCGGCGCGGGTCGTGCACGCGGGGGGCAGACGCAATCTCGCTGGCGGTGGTCCTGCCGTAAGCGTAGCTCTGCGGCCCTTTTGAATGGCGCTTGACGTCTATTTTGTTCGCGTGGCGCGTCGCCGCGGTTTCCATGTGTCGGACAACGCGTCGACGGCGGCCTCGAGGGCCTTCCGGTCGATTACGTTGGGATCGAACCGCTCTGGGCCCCAGCGGCGCATATGTTCGTGCTCCGGATGAGCAGGGTCGCTGATGGCGTCGAGGTATTCGGCATAGCCTGGCGCACCGCCGACGTCTTCCGGAGGACAACGACCGGCGGCCTCGAGCAGGAAGGGCATGCCCTCCGTCGTGGTGTTGTCGAACCATTTTTCGAGCTTGATCACATGGTCCCAGCTGTCGCCGAAGTCATAGAGATAGTGGATCGTCTTGGCGCCAGTCTCTCGAACGATATCGCAAAGCCGCGCTTTACGGGCATCCATGGGCTGGTGGCCGTAATCATTGTCGGGGTCGGGAATCCCCCAATGTGCCTCACCAGCGAAGAACTCGAAGAGATGGCTATTCGTCCAGCCAAACGCCGCCTGAAGCGTCAGATGCAGCCGATCAAGGCGCAGCGTGAGCGGCACGACAAGGCATCGCATCACCTCCGGTTTCACGTCCTTGAGAGTCACCTTGATCCGGACCGCGGTCGTGCTGAGGCTCATGCCGCAAGCCTCGGATCTTGTGCATGCATCGTATAGGTGGATGCCCAGGGAAGCAGTTCGTCCAGCCGTGCCGCCGGCCAGCCATTGACGAGCTTTGCGAGAACGTCGGCAAGCCAATACTCGGCGCTGACGCCGTTGAGCTTACAGGTCTCAATGAGCGACGCCAGCAATGCCCAATTCTCAGCACCCTCGTCACACCCGGCGAACAGGGCGTTCTTGGCATTGAGCTTGATCGGCCGCATCGCACGCTCGACTGCGTTGGTGTCCATTTCGATGCGCCCGTCATCAAGGTAGAGCGTCAAGCCGTCCCAATGACGCAGTGCATAGCGTAAAGCTTTCGCCGTCTCACTCTTCTGCGCGAGGTGACCAAGCTTCGCCTCAAACCACTGCTTCAAGGCTGCAGCCAACGGCCGGGCATGCGCCTGCCGGCCCGCGCGGCGCTCGGCGTCAGATCGGCCACGGAGGACTTTCTCGACCGCGTAGAGCTGGGCGATGCGCTCGAGGGCCTCGCGGGCAACCGGCGCCGGCGCCGGCGAAGCCTCGCGCTCGATCTTCACAAACTGGCGCCGGAGATGCGACCAGCAGAATGCGAGCGTCCCGGACAAGGCGTCCGCACGCGTCTCTCGCATCATGGTCTTGTAAGCCTGATAGCCGTCGCAGTGGATGATGCCGCGATAGCCTTCGAGCAGTCGCAAGCCATGAACGGCGCCGCGGCCTGGTGCATAGGCATAGACCACGCCGGGCGGATCAGGCCCGGCCCAAGGCCTGTCATCGCGCGACCGGAGAGGCGAGCAGAAGCTGGCGCAGACGATGCCACAAGGGCTTCAATTCCTGGGCCGCATAGCCGACCCAGAAGGCGAGCGTGGAACGGTCGATGGCAATACCGTGCGTCGCCAGCATCTGCGTCTGGCGGTAAAGCGGCAAATGCCAATGATACTTGGCATCGATCACATGCGCGACGAGCCGCTCGGTCGGCAGTCCTCCCCTGATCAATCGCTCGGGAGCAGCATGCTGGAGGACGACGCCGTGACAGGCGCGGCAGGCCAGTTTGGGGCGGCGGGTGACGATAACGCGATACTGCGCCGGTACGACGTCCAGCCTCTGGCTCTCATCGTGACCGATCTCAAAAAGGTCGCCTGCGCAGCATGGGCAGCAGGTTGCAGCGGGCATCAGGGTCTCGATGATGCGCGGCAAATGCTCCGGCAGCTTGCCACGATTGGCCCTGCGCTCGGCAGCTCTCTTCTCGCGTGTTTTGGGATTGGCGCGGTCCTCGGCTGCTTCGAGAGCCGCGACAGCCTGATCAATATCCTCCAGAATAAGCTGGAGCTGATCAGCGTCAAGCTTTTCCGACGATCGACCGAACTGCGCGTCTTTTGCAAGCTTGAGCAACCGCTCGAGCCTGGCGCAGCGATCCAGCAGAGCCGCGGCAAAGGCACGCAACTCGGCTGGATCGCTCGGCAGTTCATCAGGCAAATCACTCATTGGCCCGAGTCTGCCATGCTTCGCGCCCCGATGCAGCGAAGATTTTATGTCCTACGCAAGCGCTTTCGGCTGCGGGATTCGAGGCGCATGCATGCGTGTCCAATCCATGCCGGCCAGAAGCGCGGACAACTGCGCGGCGTTCATTCGCATGACGCCGTCAACGACCGGCGGCCACTTGAAGGCGCTGCCCTCAAGCCGCTTCCAATACAGCACGAGGCCACTACCATCCCAGACCACGATCTTCACCCGATCAGCGCGCTTCGCACGGAAGACCACCGCCACGCCCTTCATCGGATCGTGGCCCAGCGTCTCCTTCGCCAACAGCGCCAGACCATCCGCGCCCTTCCTGAAGTCTACAGGTCGGCTCGCAACGTAAATCATGAGGTTAGCGGGAGCCGTCAGCATGAACGTGTCCGGCGCAACGCAACAAACACATCACTCAGCACGGCAAGTCCAGGCGTCCCTCGCACCTCAACTCGTGCCCCATGGAGCTCAACCGTCACAACGGCTGCTTCCGGCGCCCCGGAGGGAGCTGCAGCCGCCGATGGCGACGATTCCGACACTAACGGCACAAACGACAGTGCACCCGCCGCAGCTGGCAGCACCAGTTGACCCAAACGCGCCCGGCGCCGCCAGTCATGCACCTGCTGGGGCCGGCAGCCATGGCGACGTGCGACATCTGTTACGATCGCGCCCGGCTCGAGACTGTCCGCGACAATCTGCGCCTTCAAATCATCTGGCCACTGTTTCCGGCCGCCGCCGGCGTACACTTCTATGCGCGGTGACAACGGTCGTCTTATGTCGTCCGAATGGTCGTCCATTGTGAGCACCCTTGCAGAAGATGACTCTTCTAACGGCGCTCACAGGTCTACGCACAAACAATCTGGTGGGCCTCGCAGCCCCGCTTACGTCCTGCCTTTGGCCAGGGCATCTTCATCGTCACGGCAGTCCAATCCCGATGGATCCTTCAATGCCGTCCCGTCCGGCCGCCAACCCAGCACGCTTCAGCTTGACGAGCTGCTGAAACCTCTGCTGGCGGCGTGGAATGAGCAGCGCTCCACGCTGCGTAGTCCGAAATAACCGACCCCCAAACAGATCCGCTGTCTTAAGCATGACGAACGCCCGGGCCTTCGTTTTCTATTGCGCGCAATGAACGCTCACTAGCTCACGTTAGCAACGGGTCACAAGCCGCCGACCTGGCCCCTGGCTGCAAACTTCCGGTCTGCCCTTGTGAGCCGACATGCAGCGACACCGCGTAAGGAAGCGATGGGCCAAAAGCTGGCCTCGCGCCAATTGCTCAATTTCTCCGAATTGGTCGAATGAATCTCTAGCGAGGCGAGGCTAATTGCGAGAATGGTAGTTAACCCGGGAACGAACGATGAGATGGCTCAGGTGGCAGCTCGCACGCAGTGACGTCTTCGTCGTCCTCTTTGCCGTTGTTCTGATATGTGTCTGTGCTGTCGTTCTTGTTCGATATCCGTCCGTTCATCAGGCATCTGGCTTCGGCCCAGATTGGGATTGCAAGAGCGTCCCCAACAGTGAGCCAGTTTGCATCAAGAAAACTAGCCAGTAGCTTGACGACTGCTGTGGGTCACCGCAATCACCCCGAAGCAACTCATGGCTAAAGGGAGGACATTCCTGGCGATGTCGAGCACAACGTTTATCCCGTGCTGTGGCATGGAGTGGGTCCCCAGCACGTGTTCGTAAAGACGAACGCTCGAAGCTTTTGCAATGGGTCAAAATGCGAAGAACTCAAGTTGAACAACCTGGTCTGCTGTGGCGCGATGAGCGGACCTCCTCCGAACGAGGCGCAACTTGATGGGCCACAAGGGGGTGCAGTCCACTCCCCTCAGGTGCGCGGACCCGGCGCTCCAGGTCATCAGTAGGCAGGGTGGCAATGTTGAGCAGCCTGTGTCGGAGATTTAGTTCGCACTCAGCGACGAGTGCGCGATGTTCCGTGGCTAACTGACGACTTTGAGCGATGGTTTCGTTGGCTCGCTCGAGCCGGCGGCGTGTCTCGGCGCTGAATTCTTCGGCCATTTTGCGCTCCTAACATGCAGGCGGGAGCGCGGAATTGTCTCTCAGCCACCGGCGCCTACGGTTAGACCCTCGGCCGGCGATGCGTATCAACGTGCGGAGCCGCCTCACATTGCTGGCGGTTCCCTGGCTCTCGTCCAAGGCGCGGTAAGCCAGCGCTTGGAGAGGTTTTAGGAGGAAGCCCACCATCCGTCGGGGAATGGCTCCAGCAAAGTCCGATTGACTTGGTTGTCGTTGTCAGGGGCTGATAGCGCCTGCATTCCAGCTTGGTGGCGCGCGGCGACGGAAGCGGACAGACAGGGCGCCTGGTTCACGAGTTCGAAGGCGGCGCGAAGCAGGATGTGTCAAGCGTAATGGAGGCACACTGCGGGCGCTTCGCTCTGCTTCTTCGACTAGACCTCGAATATATTCCAATTCTGAGAGCTGAGAGGTGAGTTCGCTAAGTCGTTGGGCATAAAGGATTGCGCGAGAGCTTCGCATGAATGTTCTCCCCTGCGCAAAAAACTATCGGGAAAAACCAGCAAATCAATTTAACTATGTTAACGGGCTCGGTCACGAAAGTGCGCCCATAAGTTGCTCCAAGGCTATTCGAGGCTTCGCTACTCCCTCAGGGGCAGCGCGATGCGCTGGAGTCCGCTTTGGGTCCACAACCGGACCTGCACCGCAGCAACTTTCAGCTTCGCGTGTCCACACGGAAAACAATGCAGCACGACGGGATGGGACCGAACGCTGTCTGGGACCGACCATAACCCGATAACCTCGTCGCGCCCTGAAGTAGGCACGAGGCTGAATGTATGTCGAGCGTGCGGGCGGTCTTGAGCGACGGCTCAGGCCAACAAACCGTCTTGATGTGGCGCGAAGATAAAATCCTGAGGTCTGAGTGCTTGCTGGCTATGCACCACCACGTCGTTGCCTGGACTGAACGTGACCGTGCTCTCGTGCGTGACAGGATCGAACGGTGAGAAGCTCAGATCGCTGAAGTTCTCGATACCGAGCGCAGAGACGTCGATGTGATCGGCGCCCTGATTCGAGAGTCCCTGTCCGAAGTCTTCGACTTTATCGTGCCCGTTATCGAAATCGAACACGAACGTGTCGTTCCCTCCTTGGGCAAAGCCGAGCATCATCTGGGCATCGCCCCATATGTCATCGTTTCCCGTGCCGCTAACCAGCCTGTCGTTGCCGCCGCGCGCGTAGTCGGACATGGATTGGGCATCGCCGACGAGAATGGTCTCGTAGCTGCCCACGGCATGCGGATTCGGATCATTGCCGCCGACCAGGGTGTCATTGCCGCCATGCGCGCGGCCCGACATAGTCGAAGCATCGCCATATGCTTGATTGATGAGCTGGGAAAATACGTTGCCACCGAAATAGGTGTCGTCGCCGCCAACGGCCTGATCGCCCATATTGCCGCCGGCATCGCCGTAGAAGAGATTTTGGTTTTGCGTGCCCGAGGCCTGGAATGTGTCATTGCCGCCCTGGGCACGACCAGACATGTCGCCCGCGACTTCGCCATAGAACGTACTTCCTCCTAAGCCGGTCTTGTTGAACGTGTCGTCCCCTCCGTGGGCAGAGCCGGACATGTTCCCGCCAGCATCGCCGGAAAAGACATTTCGGTCAGCGAGTGTTGCGTCGCTAGAGTCGTCGAACGTGTCGTTTCCCCCGGCGGCGGAAGCGGACATATTTGCACCGGCATCGCCGAAGACAAAATTGAACGGATTAATCCCGCTCACAGCGAAACTATCATTGCCGCCGGCCGCATGACCGGCCATGTCGCCGCCGGCGTCACCATAGAGATAGGTGTTGTACTCGGATCCGCTCGCAGTGAAGCTGTCATTGCCGCCCCGGGTATGCCCGAGCAAGCCTCCGCCAGCGTCGCCATAGAACACAAAACTCCCATCCGGTCCGATGTGACCAACGAATGTGTCATTACCGCCGACCGCGCAATTGATCAGGTTTCCACCCGCATCTCCATACACGATAATTGTTTGATGTCCGCCAGCAGTGACGCCGAAGTTGTCGTCACCACCCTGGGACTGACCAGACAATGTTTCGCCAGCGTCGCCATAGGCATTCACCCTCACTCCGGGCGTAAAGGCCAGGGGCAATTCGACATTGAACATGTCATTGCCCGCAATGGCCCAGTCCGAAATGTTGCCTCCAGCATCACCGTACATATCCAGGCTGAAGGTCTCGCCGGGAATGATAGCGGGCGCCGATACTTGAGCGGACAACGTGTCGCTGCCGCCCCGGGCATGATCAGAAATGTTTCCGCCCGCATCACCATATAGGCTTCCAGAGCCGGACGTCAGCAACGTGTCGTTGCCGCCGATCGCGCGGCCGAGCAAGTCCACGCCAGCATCCCCGAACAGTGTGTTTGTCGGATCGGAACCAACCAGTGTTTGCGCTGCGCCATGCTGTCGGCCCGTGAGTGATCCACTTGTGTCGCCAAAGAGAACAGCCATGTGAACCTCCCTCGTGGTCCGCAGGTTGCCGCGGAGATGCGTCCAAATGACTTACAACGTTTCGTTGTTATGATTAAATCACATTTTTAAACGAATTAAATCATATATTTGAAATCGACAGCTATCGTCACGAGAGAAGGTTCTAGCCCGGATTGATCGAATTCGGGGCCAAATGCAGTACCGTGCCTAGTCCGCAACGTCTCTAAAACGGGGGGCGTCTCTCAACGTGAGCAGCCCATTCGGCATTCCGGACTTTTTCACGCGGGTTTTGACGTTGGAAGGTCGATGGCGTCCAGCTCGGATCATCGGGCGCAAAGACGTGCAGATTGCCTCGCGTTCGAGAGAGTCCTCCGAAACCCGAGCGCCGCAAAGGCTCGCCCGATCAAAGCTCCCGGTGTACTGCGGGATGATCCGGTTCTTGACCTCTTCACCCAGTGCTTTTGCCGCCCTTCCGGTATGGCCGATCGCGTGCTTAGAAGGCCCGAGCGCCTTGAACATTCTTCTGGAGGAGATCGGCCCTTTAATTGCGGTTTGTTGTCAAGTTACCATTCTTCCTCTCTCCAGTGACACGCCCGTAGCGATTGCTCCGTCGGAGCTGGTCAGGTTGCGGAGACGGAGCGATCGCGGATGGCGAGACGATTGCCTAGCGGGATTGGCAATCGACATCGTTGGCGGCTTCAGCGAGTTGGGTTGATGTCGTAGATGGGGTCATGGTCCTTTCCGAGGTCGCGAGCGCCTCATGATGATGTCCGGATCGGGCGCCTCAACGTCTGCAGCGGAGTGCGGGCGAACCGCCACCAGCCGATTGACCGAGGTCACCACAACCACCGTCCCAGCGGGACATCGCCAGTCCGGCGGACCGGACCAGGAACTTGCGAGCAAATATTAGATTGGCTTCGGCTGGACCCAGTCGAACGATGTGCCATCGACCCAGATGCAGTGGAGAATCACGGCGATCTTTCGGGCAATTGCGACCTTTGCCTTCTTCATGCCGATCCGGTTGGCGAGCTTCATGCCTCAGGCCTTTAGAGAAGACCACTTTTTGGTTCGAGAAAGAAGGACAGTGGCGGCCTCGAACAAGTAAGTTCGGAGAAGCCGGTCGCCCCGTCGAGATATCTTTCCGTTGGTGTCGGTTTCGCCGGATTGGCTACGTCGCGGCGTAAGGCCGAGGTAAGCGCCGACTGTCGACGCCGATCGGAAGCGCGAGGGATCATCGATCGTGTGGCGGAACGTTAGGGCCGTGACGACGCCGACACCCGGGACCGTCATCAGTCGCCGCGTCGTCTCGTCCAGCTTCGCCAACTGGCGGACCTCGTTGTCGAACTTTTCCTGTTCTCGACAGATGTTCTCATGGATCGAGAGCAGCGGCGATATCACGTTGAGGAGTAAATGATCAGCGCCTAAGAATTCGCTGACCTGGTTGCGGAACTGTTGGCCGATCGCGCGAGGGAATAGTAATCCAGATTCCTTGATCAAGCCACGAATCTGGTTCTCAATGTCTCGGCGCATCGATACTAGCCGAGATCTAGCGACAAGGATCGCTCGGATCTTTTGGCTTTCCTCACTTTTGACCTTGACCTCTCGATACCATCCCACTCGCACCAGTTCTGCAAGGCCTCGCGCATCATTCTGACCGCTCTTGTTCATACGGACCGACAAAGCTGCGTGCGCATGCCGAGCGTCGATGCAGACCACCGGAAGCTCAACCCTGCGGAGTTCATGCCATAGCCAACTCGCCATCGCACCCGTCTCGAAGCCGATACGCTCGGCTTGAGGCGCATGTTGCGAAGCAGGTCGGTCAAGGCACCAGGATTAGACTTGGCTTTTCCTTCGAAGATTACTTGGCCAGTCTCGTTGACAACGCATACGGCGGTTTCTCTCTGTGAGACGTCCAGCCCGACGTACTGCTTCATGGGAGCTCCTTCGAATCAGGTGATTGCGAGGGCTCGACGATAATGCGGCTTGCATGCCACGAGCGCCGACCGCAATTACGTCATCGTTTGCAAATTTTGCCCCCTCATCGGCGTCCAATTTTGGCTCTGACGCATATTCGATGATCGTGATTGTTTTTATGGCGCGCCAATCAGCCTAGCCTGAAGGAGATCGAGCTTAGCGCGCCCGTACATTTGCCGTTTGACCAGCTTGAGCTTGGTGATCTGAGCTTCCACTTGGCCATTGGACCATGGTTGCGTGATAGCCGCGTGCACCGCGCCCTTATCGTTGGCAATGCCATTCGCGAACGAGGCAATGAGGCTCCGCTTGGAGTCATCAATCCAAGGTTCGAGCTCCATCTCGGCCTTCTTTCGGATCATCGCGTGGAAGCGGCCAACGAGAGCTTGGGCATCGGCCAGCATAGGAACGTTTTGTTCGATGACCGCAAGCGTGACGGTCTCGGCTTTGGTTAGGTGGTCGCGCTTCGTCGTCATCAGCTGCGCTATCGTCCTGGCGGCGGGGACCTTCTGCAATTGTTGATGGCTGATGGTCTCGGCACGTCGCCGTCGCGTCGCCCATTCCGCCACGACGCGCAGCGATCCCTTGAAGCCTTGTCCCTTCAAGCGGCGCCAGAGCTCGGCACCGTTGCGACAGCCGCCTGACCACTGCGCGTCCAGGAACGGCAGATGCCCGTCCAGGGTGCTTTGACGGGTGCGGAACATATCCGTACCGCCGCCGCGGCTAATTTGGCGAACCAGATTGCGACTATGTCCTGTGCGGCGGACGATCTCCTTGAGCGACACACCGTCGCTGACGAGAGCCGTAATTACGGCATGGCTGTCCTGCCGCCGCAAATAGCCCTGATAGCGCAGCTTTTCCGCACAGGTCAGCAATTCCGGGTTGATCGTCGTCGCTCCAATTGCGGTTCGGATTCTGTTCATGGAGCGGCGCACCGCATCAAGGAAGGCCGCGCTCGCATTTTCCATCAGATGCCAGCGGTCGGCGACTTGGATGGCGTTCGGCAGCGCCTTGGCTGCTGCCTCGCCGTATCCACCACCGCGATCTCGCGACACAATGTTGATCGCTGGGTGCTTCGATAGCCACGCCCGAACGGTCGCCGTTTCCCGGTCGGGCAGCAGGGTAACGATCCGCCGGCGCTCCAAATCGCACACGATCGTCCCGTATCGATGATTTCTCCGGAACGCCCAGTCATCGATGCCCACAACAAGCAATGGATCTGTCGGCATCGCCGTCCGCCGGCGGACCACCCGCAGCAAGGTATCGTTGCTGACGGGCAGCATGAGCCGCTTGGCGAAGCTTGCCGCCGGCCGGCCGCCGAGCGCCAACCCCAAGTGATGGACGATGTATTCCAACCGTGCCGTCCGGCGCCGTCGAAGCGGGACGATGTCTTCTCCAAACCGCTCCGCGAAGATCCGCCGGCGGCAATGCGGCACCTCACATGTGAAGCGCCGCGTGAGCAATCGGAGGCGCACCCTTCTGCCCGCTGACGGCAAATCAGCCACGTGCCGGATGTATCGGCTATGGATTCGGCGCGACGCTGTCGCGCACAAAGGGCATTGGGCCTCCGCAGCCTCTGACCGAACAGCCAGAATAACCGAATCCATTGAGTCACTTACACCATCAAACACCAAACCACTCGGTACTAGCGATGAGATTTGAAAGCCCGTCCGCATGGCGCTGATTCTCCGTTTGAGAACCACAGTCGCCCGGCAAACTTCATCGGAAATGAGTCAGACCCCAATTTTGACCCCTTTGCGCGGCGGGGTTTGCTGGTAGCGCTCGTCTCGTCGGAGCTGGCCGGGATAGCGGAGGCGAGACGAGCGCGGGTCGCGTGATCGTCGTCTCGGCTTTTGAACCGCCAGCTATCGTTGCCGGTCTCGACGTGAAAAGCCGTTTTAATTCGGTCTTCAAACCGTGGATCGGCCTAAGGCTTTGCGAGGTGCGGTGGGCGGGGCCCAAACCTGGGACCCGCCTGATTAAGAGTTTAGCCACGAGTTAAGAACGTTCAATGATTAGGCAGTCGCCGCCTGAGCATATTCGGCCGAAAATTGGCATCCGTCCCACAGGCATAGAGCGTCCGCTCCGAGGACACTCTTCCGGTTCCCGAGAAGGCGGACGAGCGATAGGCTCGGCCGACATCAACTGCAATGCCCGCGAGCCTGCCGGTCTCCAGTTGGCGCCAATCGCAGGATCTCGCGGGATCGTGCGTGGCGGTGCCGTCGCACACGCACGACTCCCAATTGGAACCATATCTCCGGTGACCGATTGGATCGCTGTTGAGTAGTGCAGACCAGCTGGCACCAGCCGGCACGAGACCTAGCGCCGGACATCGGTGGGGACGAATCCCATGATGGACCACGCGACCAGAGTTGGTAATCGATTGTTAGCAGCCTTGCCGCCGGCCGATTTCGCTTTGCTTGCGCCTCACCTGCGGAAAGTCGTGCTCGAGCGCGACGCCGTACTGGTCCGATCGGGAGATCGGATCGAGCACCTTCTCTTCCCCTGTGGCGGCGCGATTGCCTTCATCGTGGACTTGCCGAACGGGCAGACTGCCGCCACAGCGGTGATCGGTCGTGAAGGTGCGATCGGTCTAACGTTGGCGCTTGGCACATCCCACTCATCTGTGACGGTAGTCGTCCGCGTACCAGGGCCCGTGCTGCAGATTCCGGCGGCGCAATTTTTGTCAGCTCTGGGGCGCAGCCCCGCCATCGCATCCATGGCGCAGATTTTCACGAGATCGCTGCTGACGCAGGTTCAGCACGTCGCGGCTTGCAATGCACTGCATTCCGTCGAAGCCCGGATGGCCTGCTGGCTGCTTCAAATTCACGACCGGGCGAATAGCAGCAATCCCCTCCCTTTGACACAGGAGACTATGTCGGAGCTACTGGGGGTCCGGCGCACCACGGTCACGCATGTTGTGAGGGCATTGCGCGCGTCTCGAGCCTTGAAATCCAACCGCCGCGGTCAGCTCGAGATTGACCGGCCGCGGCTCGAAGCCGTGTCATGCGAGTGCTACAAGGTGATGAGCCGCAGAATCGATCGGATCGTTTCGCGTGGCGCAGCAGGACTTATTCACGCCGCGCCGGCGCGAGACGCCTGCCAGCCGCCCGGAAACCGACTATCCAGGGCAGGCTCGTAGACCCAGGGCTCTCGCGCGAACCACTCGTGTGTAGCCGCGCAGACCCGGCAATAGGTGCGCGAAAGAATACCGCGCTGCAACGAAACCTTTCGCGATCGGTTTCGATACCCGTCGAAATGGCGTCGCCCGTTTCCGGGCATTTGATCATCACCACACCCATCTTGATCTCCTGCAACCTGTTGCGCGGTCAGGGCACGCTGCCCCGCCATCGACTGGACCGAGCGTCCCCTCGTCGCGGAGATGTCCGTCCAGTCGAACCGCGCGGCCGGTAGCCTCGGTTCAGACGGTCTTGTGAAACACCCTATTGAAGCTGGTCTTGATGGGCTCGGTCGTCTCGATCGCAACTTTCTGCGCGAGCTCCCAGAGCTCCCGATTCTGTGCGGAGACGACTTCGAAAGCCTCGCGGCTTCGGGCGGTCGAAAGATGCACGATATCCAGCAGCGACCTGGTCTCAGCGAGCCGGGATAAAAACTCCAGGGTGGCCCTGGTATTGTCTTTGGAAATCTCGATGACCTTGGCACCGTAATCGACGGCCCCTCTGGCGTTCATTGAGCAGGCTTCACGGAGAATGTCGCTGATCTCCTCGGAAGTCGCTTTCATGCTCGCGATATTTTTCTTGGTCTGTGCGGCGCCCTGCTCGGCGAATCCACGGAAGAGTTCCTGGAAATTCAAAAGCGGCAAATCGATCCTTGGTTTTGCACCATTCGTATTCTCATTCACCGGATCGGCCTGCGCTTCGACTTTCACATTGGCATCATTCACGAGCTTTCATCCTTTCAAGCGAAACTAGTTAATGGATTGAAGACTCCCCGCTCCCGGCACGTACTGCGCCAGAAAACCAGCGCCCCTGTTCTCGGCGTGACCGGAGGCTGCTGCGGATGAACCGCTCGCCCCCTGCCGAAGCCAAATATGATCGATTAAATTCGAAACATCCGTTCGCTTTCGGACTCTCGCTGAAATAATTTGATGGGTTGCGACCAGGCGGAGCTTTAGATCTGCGACGTTGCAGCGACCGCTCGGTTGCACTCTGAGCTTGCTCGTCGTCTGAGATAGCCGGACTGGCGCCGCTCGCGCTGATGGTTCTCTTCTCGATCCACCCGGTCCCTGAGACTCTCAAGTTCTGCGAGTTGAGAGGCAAGGGCTTCGAGACGCTGGCGAAGAACAGCGGCAGGGTTGTCCACTCGAGCGCAGATTTTCATGTGAGTTCTCCTAGCAATATGTCCGCGAGAATTCCGCCAGCTTTGACGTGGGCAAAAAAAATATGCAATCAAAGGAAAACGCGACTAATTCGGCATGCTGCGTTGCCGATGACGATGCGGCGGCGCGTTAAAAAAGTACTCATGTGCCCCGGCGCGCGGCACGCTCCATTGGGTCTGGCTGCTCAGCTTGCAACAACAGCGGATCGAACCGTTGTTAAGGCTCGGAGCGGGTTGCGCTCGAAAGTCGAGTGGCGGCTCGCTCGCACTCGGGCTTGTGCCTCCGCTCGTCGTCTTCTTCATCTGCACAATCGACCCCTCCATATGCGGCCGGATTTCCGGAGTTCCCTCCCGTCGCGAAAGGTCCTTCGCCACCGGTCGCTCCGCCCGATCTGCCGCCCCCGCCGGATGGCTTTCCAGCAGCAGATGAGCCACCACGGCGCCCCCCAGGTCCGCCACTACCTCCAGGTGACCCGCCGCCAGAGGACCCCGAGGCCCCAGAGGACGGACGATCGTTGTCGAAGAATGACTGGTCCCTGTCATCGCCTTGCGTTGCTCCGTTCTGTCCGCCTGAACGTGCGATGGCTGTCGAGGTCAGCGAGGTCGACAGCAGCAGCGTCATGACGGGGGGTGTCACGGCCGCGAATCTTCCGCAGGTTTTCAGGAACGCCCGCCGGTCGTCATCTTCATTGCCACTTTGGCTCACGATGCGCTCCCCTTGATTTAAATTTACTTTATTGGTATTATATATTAAATAGACTTTCAACCAAAATTTTGTTTGAAAAATGGAGATTGCGAGGCGTGCGCCGCCGGCAGACTGCCAGCATTTCCATGGCCTTTCGGGCTTGCTAGCCCGTTGCCGGAGCCCCAATCGAGAGTATCAAATTAATATTTAATATGCATATATCTGATTAGCTGGGTCAAGAGCAGCGCACGACGGATGATTGCCATGCCACTGCAATTTCACCGGCCAATCGAAAACATGGAGATCTGGAGCGCGAGCGGCGATGGCTTCTCGTTTGTGATCAGCCTGGAGAGCCCTACCGGTCCAGGCTTTCACGGACGCTTCGGGTACCTGGCGAGTTGGCGACCACTCTACGAGAACAACGGCGCGATCAAGATCAGCGGGTCGCCCTTCCGAACATTGGCTGAGGCCGAAGGAGCCTGCCGCAACATGGCCGAGCATCTGCGCGCCGCAACCGATGCTCACCGCCCAGCATGATGCGATGTCCAGCTAACGCGTACGTTCCGGAAGGACATTGCTACGCTTGACGTCCTCGTCGTTTCGAACCGACGAATCCTGCTGTAGTAGGCCGGAAGGGGCGAGTTCACGTGCGGCCGCATGTTGCCCGTTTTGCGAAATTGCAAATGCCGCGAGAACTGTTCGATTGCTGATATCGAGCTTCTGGAAGATGTGGTGAAGGTGGACTTTGATCGTACCATCGGTAATGTTCAGGAAACGCCCAATCTCCTTGTTCGACAGCCCCTCCGATACAAGTCTCATGATCTGCCGTTCCCGGTCGGTCAGCTGCGTCGGAGCCTTTTCCTCACCGATGTGAGACTCCCCACGGACCTCGCCACCTGTGCACGGCGACCGCGATGCCGGCCCCTGGCGTTCCGCAACCTTCCTCAGGGTCGCGACCAGCATCTCCGGCTCAGCATCCCTCGTGAGGACGAGGCAGGCGCGGCCCGCGGCCAGCGTCTGCGACCTTTGATCGCCGGCCTTTTCAGCGAAGAAAATGACCCGGGTACCTTGGCCAGCGGTGTTTGCGATAGCCAGAATGTCAGGTCGACTGATACTGGGCATTGCAATATCGACCAGTGCAATGTCGGGCACCAAAAGTCGGATGGCCCCAATGCAGCTTGCAGTATCGCCGCAGGCGGCCACGATCGCGAAATCGCGCTGCGCCGCAAGGACGCTGCTGATCCCCTGCAAGACGATCGGGTGCCGATCCGCGATGACGACTCTGATGCGGCGCATGCTTCCCCTGCCTATTCCTGATACCCCGCGCGGCAGTTTTTATTCCTGCATTCACCTCAAGACGCGCGGGAAGCACAACAATCCGTTCTGCCAAAATGCCGCACTGTCAATTCGTCACGGCGATCGGCAACGCATGATGGCCACACCACTGTAACTCGCTTTGAGAATGCGTGCAGCACCGTAGGATTGCGGTCCTCCATGGAAAATCCGAAGCAGTCGATTCATCTACAAAACAGCGCCTTCTCTCCTGGCTATGATCTGCAAAACTCTCCCGCAGATCTGGCGGTCCAGTATGTGGCTGCCTGTCAGGATTGGTTAACCGCCATCAAGCTCATCACCGACCACTTATTACGAACGATATATAGTCACATTCACGATTCAAATCTAACATTCGACAAACTTGACCGGAGCGAGGCAGCTGAAAGCCTCGCCCCATAACACGAAGAGGAGGCTCAAAAAGTAATACTATTCATCCAACATCAATATGAGGAGTGGAAATTTTCCAACCATTAATCAGACGTCGCGAACGATAACGGCTCTGCTTCGGCAGTAGCACCGATGAAAACCTGGTCAGCAAAGTTCGGGCGACATTTTCGCTAACCCGGCAAACTTCAATCTGCGGTCACGGGACATCGCTGGTAATGAGTAGGTGGTCATATGTATTCTTCGGCTGTTTTGCGGCAAACGCATGAATCTCTGATCGTTCAATTCACCGAATTGCAGAATTTACGTAGTCGCGTGTCGATGGCCGAGCAGCGCTTGCTCGGCCCGATGCGAAGGGTCCGCCGGCGGAGACCGGCTGGGAGGCGACCGGCCGGTCGAAGGCACAGGCCCGGCTGGTAGCGCCAAGAAGTACCGCACTGCACACTAGAGTTCTGTGCGCGGGCCGATCAGGCTTGCCCGACGGGGCTTCGACCTGATAAGCCCCCCTCCTATTTCAAATCGGAAGTAGTGGGGACGGCTTCCATGGGGAACGAAGAGTGGGCATCCGCGACCACAGCTGAGCTGTGGCGGCTTTACGATGAAGTGACGACTGTTCTTAGTCGGAGAATGATTGCGGAAAAAGCCAAGCTCGAAGAGCGGCTTCGCAGGATCGAGGGAACTTCCGGGGCCCCCAACGGGGAACGTGCGCGCCGCCCCTACCCGCCCGTGCTGCCGAAGTATCAAAATCCGAAAAACCCGTCCGAGACCTGGTCCGGTCGTGGCAAGCAACCCCGCTGGCTGAAGGCGCAGCTCCGAGCCGGCAAGAAGCTGAACGATTTGTTGATCAACCGTTCATCTAGCCACAAGCGCCGCCGCACCGGTTGAGCCCCGCGACGGTCGCGACGCCGTAGACACTGCTATGGCGCGGCTGTCCACAGCAACATCTAGCGATCGCGATCCTCTTTATTGTTCGGACTGCCGTCACCGCCGCCGTTGCCGTAGCCATTGTTGCCATGAACAATATGACCGCCTGAACTGGCTATCGCGGTTGACGTAAGAGAGGTGGACAGCAACAGCGTCATGGCAGGAGGGGTGACGGCGGCAAATTTTCCGCAGCTCTTCAAGAACTCACGACGATCTTCGCCGTCGGTATCGAGATGGGTCATGGGATCATCCTGCAACAGCCAGCCCTCAATTAAATGGTACGTCAAACTAGCGGAAGAGCAACTTAAATTTGTTAATGCAGTAATTTATTCCTCAGCTTGCCCGTTGATATTTGCCATTAGATCGGTGGAGACCGGAGTTGCGGCGAAAATGGAAACTTGGGCCGGCCGCGGATTGCATTTATTTCGACGTTGAGGGCCGCTGAAGGCGCGCAGGACAGCCAAACGCCTTCGCACCTGTAGGAATATCCCTGTTGACCAGTGAATTTGCACCTACGATCGCGCGGTCGCCGATCGTTACACCCATTTGGATCACGGAATTAGGGCCCACATATACTCCATTGCCGATCCAGGTGGGTGCGTAATCGATCGGGTCCCTGCCGAGCGAAATAGAACGATTTACGGTGTTATGTGTGTAGATCTGGACGCCAGCGGAGATGGAGCACCAGTCCCCTATCTGCAAATCTCCCCCCGAGCCATCCAGGATACATCCTGGTCCAATCCAGGTATTTCGTCCGACATTGACAGATCCCAGCACGAGCACGTTGTCGTACATCGTGGTCCCCTCGCCGAAGCCATATGCTGCGGCGTTTTCGTCGCGTTCGGTGAGAAGGTCTCCGATCGGGACCCTCCGGTCGAACTGCTCCCTCTTGCGAATTGCGAGAGCCCCCAAGAACTCGCGCGCAAATGCGAGCCATTGATCCAGGCGGTCATCGGACATTCTGGGATCGTGCTGTGAATGCATAATTGGCTCATAACAGCAATGACCAACTAGAGGACAACAAAGCCTCCGATACAAGTGTAAAGTGGCGGCAATGGTGCTTGGGGAACGCTCCTTGGCGCAGCCGGCCGGTATCGCCCTCACCCAGTTGAACAGCTCCGCAACCCCGGGACCGGCTTTTCCCTGGCCGGCACGCCCACTCGATTGATGGAGACCGTGCCGTAGCGGCAAATGGATGGCCCTCTTTGTGGGGTGGCCCTGCCTCCCGCGAGCGTTTCGAAGCGACACCCCACGCAGGGGGCGCGCATTCGGAAGATGAAAGGATAGAGGACGCCATGAATTTGGAAACCTGCTTTGATTCTCCTCAACAAAATTGGCTTCGTTCTGCAGAAATTCGCGCTACCTTGTCTTGCCTGGACGGAGCAACGCGCGAAAGGCCCGGTCGCGGCGCGCCAGCGCACGCGACTCGTATCGGTCGAGCTTGGCAAGCTCGGGTAGGGCACGACGGATGGCTTCCGTGCATCGATCCCGCCCTGGCGGCGGCATTGTCTCGGAGGGCAGATTCAGCGGCTTTTCACCGCAGCTGCCGAGCCATACTCTCATCTCACGCATAAAAACGACGTCGGAAACATCCTGCGGCGATCCCGTCGCGTAAGTACGCTCGAGCCAGGCAATGCGCCATAGCTTGACCCGCACCAAGATAAATTCAGCATGCGCGGCGTCAAGCGCATGCTGGAGCAGCATCGGATCGGCGGCTTCGTTGGCGAATTGCCGCGCGAGCTCGTTGATCTCCGCTAGCGCGTCGCAACTGAATACCGCGGCCAGGCCATGCCGGCTGGCGTTTTTTCGCGTCCGCCATGTGCCTGCAGCACTCCGCGGCCCGGTGCTCTTGCGGGCGTTGAGGCGGTTGGCGGCGATTTGCCCTGCGCTCGCCATCTTCTATTCAGCCCTTTCAGAACGGCGGCCCTCCGCTTCGTTTTCGGCAATGATTCGGTTTGAGACTTCCCTCGCCCTCCTCGCGAGCGGCGCTTCACTTTCCGAGAGGAGACGCAACGCTTTGTTGCGTCGCTTCAGCGCCGATGTCAGCAGACTGTCCAACACTTCGAGATCCGGAAAAACCATTCTGATCGCTTCGGCCTCAATGGCGGTCTCGTTAAGGCTAAACGGCTCGAGCCGCTTGGCTACTTCCTGCTTGCCTGCCCTGGTGCCGAACCACCCATCGGCAAGATGCAGAGCGATTAGCTCATCAACATCCGCAACGTGCTGCAGCAGATTCGAAAGCGCGTTGCGGTACTGAGACTGGATCAAAGCTGTTCGAGTGCGCTGGTACCGAACGATCTCCCATGTCGCCTGGATCACGTCCATGACCCAACTTTCTCGGATCGGGTCATCAGGCTTGATGTACTCGATCATAGCGATCGCGAGCGCGTCGAACTCCTCCTGCGATTCACTGGTGAGCACCGGCCGTGCAGAAAGCAGCTGAAGACAACTAAAGTTTGATCGCGCGGTCATTTTCCCTGCCTCTCGCATAAGAGATTGCATTCGTCCGACCTTGATGTCTGACGAGCTGCTTCCCGGAAAAACACCGCCACTGGGAAAACGCTAATCCGAATCGTGGAAGTTCGCGTCACCACAAGGCTGACAGGCCGGGGGTTAAAACAGGCCTAACGAGTTCTTCGATTCTCGCTGCGCGAGCTATGCAGCGACCCCATGCTTCGGGCTCGAGGCCGAGATGCTTATCCGCACGCGCTAGTTGACAGCGAAGGCCCATTCGAATGTCTGAGCTATGAGCGTGGTCTTTCGCTGGCTCCTTTCCGGAGGCGGGCTCCGGGACCTCCGCCATTCTCGTCGATGAACTCGACGCCGGCGGACTCGAGAGCTTGTCGAAGGGCCTGCTCGTTCGCAGCGGTGACCGGGATCTCTCCGTCAATGACCTCTACCCGGCGGATAGTCGCTACGCCGACCTTTGAGGCCTTAGCCAAGTCGAGCGCACTCCACCTCAGTAGGGCACGAGCAGCGCGGAGCTGAGCACTAGAAAGTCCCATGCACGCCCTTGACTTTTCAGATGGATTTTCCGCCAAAACGAATACCTGATTCAGTGACTCGCCGCTCGTTCATCGGCGGGTCGGATGCCCGCATAATCATGGGCAGCGACGCGGGGGCGCTCCTCCGGCTCTGGCAGGAAAAACGTGGCGAGGTCGAGCCTGCGGACCTGTCGGGCGATATGATCGTCCAGCTCGGCACCGCGACGGAGCACCTCAACCGCGCCTGGTACGAGCGCCAAACCGGCCATGCGATCGAGCACATTCAACGGCGGGTTTTCCACCCCGTGCACAAGTGGATGGCCGCGACTCTCGATGGGCGGGTACACCAAACTGCCGCGGTGTTTGAGGCCAAGTTCATGCTGCCCTGGAATTTTTCCGAGGAGGCGGCGGCCGACAAGCACATGGCCCAGCTGCAGCACAACATGTGGGTTGTCGCCGCAGGCACCGCGGTGCTGTCGATCATCACCGGTGGTGGCCGGTGGGTCGAAATCAAGATCCATGCCGATCCGCTTTATCAACACCTGCTGCTCACCGCCGAGAAGAAATTCTGGCGCGGTGTGCAAAATGGCGAGGCGCCGCAGCTGTTTGGAGTCGAACCGCCCCGGCCGCGGCTGGCGGCGGTGCGTGTGGTCGATATGACAGGATCGAACGCCTGGGCTGAATTTGCGGCGCTCTATCGCAAATCCAACGCCGCAGCGCGCGAGCATGAGCGGGCGAAAACAGAGCTCAAGGCGCTGGTGCCGGAAGACGCAAAGGAGGCCAGCGGCCACGGCTTGCGCGCCAAGCGCTCGAAGGCGGGCGCGATCAGCTTCGACATGGTCGACGCCGCATAATCCGTCCGCCAAGCTCAGCCCCGGCTGCCGCTTGTCCCAGCTCGAGCCACCCGCTTCGGAGCCTCTGCCGATGCTGCCGCCCTTTGACTTCATCCACCTCGATCCCTCCTGTGATCCGCCGCATTCGTACCAAGCGGCATTCGAATTGTTCGCTGAACTGTCGGCTAAACTGCGCGGCTTTGAGGCGAGTTCCGCCCAAGACTACGTCCTTCTCGCCGTGATCCGTCACCTGGAGAACCAGCTGGTCATCGCCGGACTCATGCTGGCCACCCAGCTCGACCTCCTGAATGACAGATAACCCTCAAGCAGTGGAGATAGCCATGCAGCGCTGCAGCGGGACCATCAGCCAGATCGCCGGCGCGCTGGCCAAGGCGCAGGCCGAACTGGAAAACCCGGAAAAGTTATTAACCGCGACCATCGTGTCGCTGTTCCCGCGCGAGGAAAACCGCACCTTCCGCTATGCCTCGCTTGCCAGCGGGCTTGAGATCGTGCGCAAGTGCCTCACCAGATACGAGATCGCGACCGTGCAGGCCACCGCGATCGATGCCGACACCGGGCTGATCAGGCTCTCGACCACCCTGCTCCACACCTCGGGCGAATGGATTGCCTCTGATTGGCCGGTATGCCCGGTCGCCGACACCGCCGCACCGCACCGAATGGGCGCGGCGCTGACCTATGCGCGGCGCTATGCGCTGTTCACGCTGGTCGGCATTGCCGGCGAAGACGATCTGGACGCCCCCGATGCGTTAGCCGGCCCGCCCGCTGCGGCGTCGCAACCAGCCGTTGGCGCGATAGCCAAGCCCGCCAAGGGCGTGCTCAACCGCGCGCCGGTGCTGGGGCCGCCAAGGTCCGCCGAGCTCCGCGAGCAGCTGTTGCGCCAGCTCGCAGAGCTGTCTGGCAGCACTGACCTGCTTGCCTGGGCCAAGGCCAGCCTTCCTCTCAAGAACAGCCTGCTGGAGGCTGACGCCCGCTTGGTCGAGGCCGCCTATCAGAGCAAGCTCGAGGACGCCATCCCTCCCGCAGCCAGCAGGGTCGAACAAGCGCACGCGTTAGATCGCGAGCCAAGCCTGGCAGAAGAACCGCTGCCGGCAGCAGTTGCGGGCACCGAGACCACGCCGCAGCCGGCCCTGCCAGCGGCGCCCGAAACGGGGCTCGCTCATCCCAAAGAGCCTCCCCGCAAGCGCAGCAAGGCCCACCTGCTGTTCGTCCGCAAGCAGCCCTGCCTCGTCTGCCAGCGAGCCCCGTGCGATGCCCACCATCTGAAATTCGCCCAACCTAGGGCGCTCGGCCGCAAGGTCAGTGACGAGTTCACCGTCCCCCTGTGTCGCACCCATCACCAGGAGCTGCACCGGCATGGCAACGAACGGGCCTGGTGGGCCAATATGCAGATCGCGCCGCTGCCGGTGGCGCAGGACTTGTGGGTGGCGAGCCCAGTCCACAGCCCGTCCAGTGCCGCCGTCCTGAGCGCGGCCGTGCCCTCACGCACCGGGGAGGAGGCCTCGCCGCTATGAACGGCGCCTTCCAAACGGCGCGCCCGCGCTGCCGGCGGAGTTCAGTCGCCGAACTCTCCTGGGAGATTCAGCGCTACCGCGTACTGCGCCACAAGCTTCTTGAGACTTATAGCCAAAAGGCGATTGAGGCCACGCTCCGCCGCATCGGCATGGTAGTGATCGCCTCGGAGTTCGAAGACAAGGCCGTGTACTACACGCTGCAAAACGCGCTGAGCTGGCGGATCGATCCAATCGCTACGTTCGAGATCAACGCGCGTCTTGCGTCCTATGGATTCGATGCGACGCCATCAACACGGAAGTCTACGCGCAGGCGCGCGAGCTCTTGGTCCTGTTCGACGGCTTACTCAATGCCGCGCAGACAAAAGCGCATGTTGCTGCTCCACGAGATCCGGAAACTCGTAAGCGGGCCCATGCGTCGAGGGGCGTCGCCATGCCGCTCACGGAGCGCTTGAAGTCGGGCACAATTAGCTCCGGCTTGTGGCCATCGAATAGGCCGTCACACGATCAAGACAATCCATCTTGCCGCAACGTACGGCCGATTTTCTGTGTCCACCCGCGCACACATCCACACATCTTGCGTTAGAGTCCACGATGGCACAGGCGGATTTGTTCTGGACCAAAGATCTTCTCGTTAAAGACTAACGTTGGGGCGAATATCGGACACAGCTCACAGGCATGGCAAAATTACAAAGCCGGCACGACGTACTCCGTCAAAGCGTACGTAGATAACTGAGGATGGCTCGGCGTTCTGTCGCGCTGACATCACCGGGGAAATCCATTCTCGTTCCAGGACAGAAGACGCTTGGTGCTTTGAGGAACTCGTTAAGGCGCTCTTCGGTCCATGTGCCCCCTACCCGGCGCAAACTCGATGAATAATCCGGATAGCTCGTGACCGACGCGACTTGACGACCAACAATGCCGACTAAATCTGGTCCGATCCGATTGCCAATCATCAAGTTCGGCTGATGGCAGCCGCTACACTTCTCCGCGAAAAGAGTTTCACCCGTGGCACCTTCCTTGGGACGAAGGGAGATCAATTTCTGTTCATCCGTCCATAGCAAGAGACTGCCATCATTGCCCTCGATGAGGTCGCGGATGCGACTCCCGATCGCGATCGGCTCGAGGTATTTGACCTGACCGTCCCGCACACGCGCGCGAAACAGCGTCGCCGCCTTGAGTGTGGCGATCAGGAGATCACCTTGCCACTGCGCAAACAATCCACGCTCCACCCCGACTAAATTAGAAACTGCGATCGAGGGGACCCAAGCGAACACTGGAGCTTCATAGCCCTTCTGCTCCGCAACAGGTTTATTCAGCGGCCACGAGAACGAACCATAGTCTGTTCCATAGGTCGCAAATGGCCAACCATAATTGGCGCCCCGGACCAGCTGATTGAGTTCGTCGCCGCCCTGCGGGCCATGCTCGGTCGACCAAATCGTTCCAGACCGATCGATATAGAGGCCTTCCGCATTTCGGTGACCAATCGTAAAAATTTGAGTGTTTCCATCCGTAATGTTAATGGCCAGTGTTTTGCCGTACGAGGCTGCCGGGTCCTGTGCATAGGCGTGAACCGAGGCAGCCCCGTCGAAGCCAAAATCACCGACGGTCAACAGCAGCGTTTCCGGATTTAAGAGAGCCATCCGGCCCCCACCAAAATAACCGACAAAAGGAATCCCGCGGCGGCGGTGTTCGCCGCGCGTTGGCAGGCAAGGTGAGGTCTCATATAGGGTTCTCCATCCGGAGACAGATTCCCCGCGAAGTAATGCCGCGCGGTTCGCCTCGAGGACGGAGATGCGTTCGGTCCAACATTCCTGACCAACATGCCAGTAAGCGTGCGAGACGAAAATGCGTGTACTGGCGCTGACCTCCTGAACCAGCAGGTCATACGTTCGGAACCACTCAGGATTAAGAACCTCGTGTCCGGCCTCTCTGCTCTGGGTCTCTTGAGGCACCCAGTCGGAGCGGTCTGCCCATGGACGGCCTGCAGCCGCGGAAAACGCCTCGCCGTTGATCGGTACCAGATACGGCAGCGTGTGGACGGTCATGTGGTCGACCGCTTCCCAGGAGAAGACATGGAGATGGCCGTCTCCGCTCACGAGAAGATAACGATCGCCGATCCGGGCCAGTGCTCCGCCGCGCACCGCAGATCTTGGAAACGCGTTCGAATAAGTATGAACGTCCAAATTGTAGAACTCAGTCTTGATCAAGGTATTACTGTGCACTGCTACCTGGGGTGTAACCCGCAATGCGAACGACCCCGCGGCCGCCGCTGCCAGCAGCCCGCCAAGCGCCAGAGCTTGGTGCAGCGCCGCAGTTCCTACGAAGTACGGGGCGGGGACGAGCACCAGGGCAGATGTGAAAATCCCGAGGGTGATGGCGCGGGAATAATCGGTTCTGGTGAGGACAAACCCCAAGAAGACCACACCAAAAATCGCCATTGTGGACGCGATTGTCCCACCCAATCCCCGCCCCGGTGATGAGGGCCTAATCAAGAGAGTACATGCGGCGCTTAGGACGAAAGACGCCATAAGACAGCCAAATGGAAGCGACTGGGCAGGAGGAAGCTGCCAAAATGCCATCCCGTAGGTCAGTACTGGAAATAGCAAAAGCAGCACGACACACATGGCATACCACACCACCGGATAGTGCCATTGTCCGCGCCGATGAGGTTTTCCTTTGGATCGCGTTTGATTGAGAAAGTCGAAGTGTGGACCCACATCCTTTTCCGACGGTGGAATCAGCCACACCCTTCGCAATCCCTCAGTCTCCACCTCCGTGGATCCCCGGAACTCCATTTGATTCTCCCTAACGCTTTAACTCGTACAAGCGTGCCGCGCCGCAATCTAAATTCATTGATTTCGAGCTCATGCCCCTAGCCGCCCAACCACGGCCCACAGCCCGTCCCTGCCGGGGCTCTGGACCCGAACCCAGCGATAGGGCGTCCGCCACCAAGGCTTGATCTGCGGGGTGAGATTGTCGAGAACCACATCGCCGCTCCTGGTACGCACGAGAAGCACCAAATGGTGCTCTCCGGAGCCGACCACGACTTCGCTCAATAACAGGACCCGCGCCGGCCAGCCCCGCTGAAGCAGCTCGTGGCGCTTGCTGACTGCGTAATCATTGCAATCGCCGCCAGCGGGGTTGATGATCCAGGTCTCGCCAGCGAGTCCGAGCTCGTTGCGAACCGGCGCTATCGCCGAATTGACCGTGCGATTGATTTCCCTCAGGTCCGCCCATCGCTTCTCAATCAACCGCACCGGCCCGCCGCGGAAGAAGCGCCGCGGGCGACACTCGGTCTCATAGCGCTGGCAAAACACCGTGTAGCTGAAGGGCGGAAGCGTCGGGCGCCCCAGCTCGATATGTGCAAGAGCCGCCTGCGGAGCCGTCGGCATGGTCAACAACGCCGCTCGCCCGCACGGAGCGCCTCCTATCATGACAGCTATGGCTGCCGCGACGACTGGCCCGGAGGTTCGTTGCATCTGCCGATCCCCTGCGAACGCCAAGCTGAGGCCCGGATTCACCGCCCAGCGCGGCGGCCCCGGCCGCGGGGACGATTATCTCTCATATTATAATATTTAATACTATTTAGATTTAATTCGACCTGCAAGAATAAATAACAATTAAATTGATGCAAAAGTCGCTTGCAAGGAGTCGTCGCGCCAGCGGCCCTGCCGAGGGAGAGACGGGAAGAATGAACGGAGCGGGAGGTTGATCGGCGCGGGTGTCCCGGTGGAGAGGTCCGTCAAGCGCCGCACGGAACGTGCTTCGCGCATCCAAGGGTCAGGCAACAATTTAGCGCGCCACCATGATTTGTTGATTTAATCATCCACCGAGGTCGTCAAACGGTGCTTCCTCGAGCAGGACAGTGTCATATGCCAGGTGAGCTACTTCATATGCCAGGTGAGCTACTCGTCATCCCTGGGGGCTGAGGCTTCAATACTTGTCTTCGTCGCGGCGATGACCCTGTACGTCAGGCGAATGGACGTCTGAGCGGACGGTCGTTCGAGCGGTCCGTAGCCTTGTCCACGGACAACAGGCATCCGCTGCGGTCGATCCGTCCAAAGCCGCGCGATCTATTGCAGTTGATCAGGAGGTGGGTCGATCTCACCGCGCTCGCCCCACCAAATCTCTTGCGACGACCAGACATTACCAGAACGCCGCGGTCGAGCCTTCAAACCAGACCGCAGGCTCCGTCCTGGCTTGTGACGCGCACTCGTCGGCTAGCCACGCCCGCTGCGGATGCTTCCAGCCGCCCAGCCGTGCCTTCCTTCAGAGGCTAATCGCAACGCTGGCGCCCACGGATAGGGCGCCAGCCCGAATTCGCGCAGTCGAGCCGTACTATCTTCCCGCGAAGAGTCAGCGCTCCTTGAATGCGCGCTCCGCCTGATCCTGCAGCGGCTTGAGCAGGTAGGACAACGCGGTCCGACCTCCCGTCTTGATGAAGACCTCGACGGGCATGCCGGGCAACAGCTTGGCCGACCCGAGTTTCGCCAGCTCTTCCGGCTTCAGCAGAACGCGCCCCGTGTAGTAACTCGTGCCGGCACGCTGATCCTGGGTGATGTCTGCCGAGACCATGCTGACCTCTGCGTCGATTTCCGGCGTGGTCTTCTGGTTGAACGCCGCGAAACGCATTGTCGCGGTCTGCCCCACATAGACCTGGTCGATATCGCGCGGTGCGATCTTGACCTCAACCGCAAGCGAGTCCGCATCGGGCACGATCAGCATGATCTGCTCGCCGGGAGAGATCACACCTCCAACCGTGTGGACGCTCAGCTCGTGGACGCGGCCGGATTGCGGCGCCCGGATATCGACCCGGTTCAGTTGATCGACCGCCGCAGTTTTGCGCTCGCCCAGCTCGGAGAGTTTCGAACGCGTTTCGATCAGATCCTTGCCGACTTCCGTCCGCAGGTCCTGGTCGATCTGAATGATCTGGAGTCCGATTTCGGCGATCTTGCCCTTCGACTGAGCGATCATTCCTGCCAGCTGACTGCGCTCGCCTTCGAGGCGGGCGGAATCACGCTCGAGGGAATTGAGCCGCGTGATCGGCACCAGATTTTTTTGCCAGAGACTGCGCACGCCCTCCAGCTCCTGCCGGATAAATTCGACTTCCTTCTGCTTGGCCTCGGTCTGCCCCGTAAGGCCTTTGATCTCGTTTTCCAGCTGCGCGCTTTTTTCCTGCAACTGGGCTTTTTGGCCGCTCCTCGCCTGACGACGCAGGTCGAACAGCTTTCGCTCCGCGATGATTGCACGGCTCGCCTCGGAGTTGCTCTCCTTGGCCCGGTCGAGCAGCACCTTGGGAAACATGACGTGCTCGGCACCATCGCGCTCGGTCTCGAGACGAGCCTGCCGCGCGAACAGCTCATCGAGGCTGTTGGTGACGATCGTCGCATTCGCGAGCGTCTGGGTCTCGTCGAGGCGGATCAAAATATCCCCTGCGTTGACCCGGTCGCCCTGCCGCACGCGCAGCTCTCCCACGATCCCACCGGTGGAATGCTGAACTTTCTTGACGCTTGAATCCACCACGACCACTCCTTGGGCGATCACCGCGCCCGACAATTGGGTCGTTGTCGCCCAACCGCCGATCCCAAAGGTGACCAGACCGAACATGATCATACCGACGATCATGTAACGCTGGATGGATTGCATTGCCGGAGCCACCTGGCCGTTCATCGGCTGCCTCCTTGAGCTTCCGCCACGACCTTGAGCGCAACGGGATTTCGCAACACTCTGTTGAGAACCTCCTCTCTGTTGCCGAAGGACTGAACCTTGCCTTCCCCGAGGCACAGGACATGGTCCACGGCCTCCAGCGCCTTCGGACGATGCGCGATAACCGCAACAATCCCACCCCGGCGGCGCACGTTCAGGATCGCCTCGGTCAAGGCTTCCTCACCCTCGGCGTCAAGATTGGAAGAGGGCTCATCAAGCACGACCAGAAAAGGCTTGCCGTAAAAGGCCCGCGCGAGCCCGATACGCTGCCGCTGCCCCGCCGACAGCGCTACCCCTCCCTCGCCGATCTTCGTGCTGTAGCCGTCCGGAAGGGAGAGGATGAGATCGTGTGCGCCCGCGGCATGCGAAGCTTCCAGAACTGCGGCGGCCGTTGCCTGCGGATCGAACCGTGCAATGTTCATTGCAATGCTGCCGTCGAACAATTCGACGTCCTGAGGCAGATAACCGATGTGCTTGCCGAGGGCGTCCGAAGACCAGTGATCGAGCGAAGCCTTGTCGAGCCGGATCCTGCCTCGAATGCACGGCCAGACCCCGACCAGCGCACGTGCCAACGTCGATTTGCCGGATCCGCTCGGACCAATGATTCCGACCGCCTGCCCCCTCCGCAGCTGGAACGACACTTCACTGACGGTGGGCCTCTCCGAGTTTGGCGCGCCGATATAGAGCTGCTCGACGGTGAGGGTTTCAACAGGCGCAGGCAATGCCAACCGCTCCTCCTCCTCAGGCAGAAGCTTCAGCAGGCGATCGACTCGCTGCCCCGATTGCCGCGCGGCGACGAACCCTTTCCAGTTCGCAATGGCCAATTCAACGGGCGCCAGGGCCCGCGCGGTGAGGATCGATCCGGCAATGATGATGCCGGCCGTCGATTCCTGGTTGATGACGAGAACGGCGCCAACGGCGAGGACCAGCGATTGCAAGATCGCCCGAAAAATCTTGGAGGCGCCACCGAGTCCGTTCGCGACATCGCTGGCCCGCTCATGGGCTGCGAGGTATTTCGCGTTAACATCCCGCCAGCGCAAGGCCGCCTGTTGCCGCATGCCCATGGCGTGCAGGACTTCGGCATTTCGTCGCCCCTCGAGCGCCAGTGCGGTCCGCGAAACTGCGAGACGCGAGGTCGCCTTTGCCGGCCCTCGGGTGCGCGTTTCCGTGAGCATCGTAATGACGACTAGGACCAGTGCGCCGGCCAGCGCAGTGACGCCAATCCAGAAGTGAAAGAGAAAGCAGACGCCGAGATAGATCGGCATCCAGGGCAGATCGAAGAGCGCCGTCGGCCCTCCGCTCGACAGGAAGCTGCGGATTTGATCAAGGTCCCGCACCGGCTGCAAGCCATCGCCGTCGGCTCTGGTCTTCAAAGGCAGGCGAACAAGCGCGTCGAATATGCGAACGCTGAGCCTTTCATCGAAATACCGGCCGACCCGGGCGCTGATCCTGCTCCTGACGAGGTCGAGCCCACCCTGGAACAGGTAAAGAACGGTGGCCAGAACCATCAAGGCCATCAGCGTCGGTATGCTGCGCCCGGGCAGAACCCGATCATAGACTTGCAGCATGAAGAACGAGCCGGTGAGCATGAGAAGATTGCTCATCCCGCTGAAGGCCGCGAGAGCCCAGAAAATCCGGCGGCAAGACCGCAGGAAAGCGGACATCTCTGACTGCGGCTCGTCATAATCCTTCGCCGACCGGGATCGATCAGCGAATATCCGTTGCCGCAGGACTTCGACCGAGCGCTTTGCCCAGCCGATCAGTCGCGGCGTCCGCAGTTCGGCGTCATCCGCCGACTGTCCTCCGCCAGCCCATAGTCCTGATATGTGCAGAAGTGGAATGCGAAAAAGATTCGCAGGCGGGGGGATCACCCCCCGCCGTCTAAAGTCCATCATGGCAGCCGCCCTTGAGTCATGCCTTGTCGGGGATCCCCCAAGAGATCCCTCGAGGCCGTTGTTGAGTACTTTCTGTGTGGTTACGCAGTCCCTACGCGAAGTGGAAGTCGTGGCTGGTCAAACCATCCAGCTTGGTGTTCTTCAGCGTGAGCGTGTCGCTCCCCGTCGCGATCACGACGTCGCCGCCTGACTGGGCCGCATGGGAGAGAACGCTCGCGAAACTGTCGAACACGGTCTTGCTGAACTCGACCGTGTCGTGTGCAGGTCCGCCGGCAACGAAGCCCTTGATGACGTCGTTGCCGAAATTCGCGGCAAACGAGAAAGTGTCGGCCTTGCTGGTGCCAACGAAGAGATCATTGCCTGATGTGCTCGTCTGTGTGTTGCTGCCTGTCGAGCTCGAAGTAGCAACGACCTGACTGTTGCTCGTGGAGGACGTAGCTACGCTGGAAGCACCGATCTGCCCGTCACCATTGAGATCCTGGTGAAAGCTCGTCTCGAGCGATTTAAGTCCGGAGTTCGTACCCGACACGGAGCCGCCGGACGTGGAGCCGGTCAGGCTGCTGACATGAGAAACGTAGTTGCCGTTGCTATCGGTGTTCCACGCCGTGTACTGACCCGTGCTCGTCTCTTTCCAGACGACCTGATAGCCCGTCGCAGTCTTCTCCGCACCAATCGGCGCCCAGTTGCCGTCTGACCCGTCGACAAACTCCACGCCGTGATACTTCAGCGACGGGCCCGTCCCGGTGCTGCTGTTGAGGTAGTATTTGTCGCTGCTCTCAACGAGACGTGTTGCACCAGCCGACTCGATTACCGTGCCAGCAGTTGGCGGTGGCGACGTCGGTGTGGTCGGTGTGGTCGGTGTGGTCGAACTGGTAGCACCGATCTGCCCGTCACCGTTCAGATCCTGATGGAAGGTCGTCTCGAGCGACTTAAGGCCCGAGTTCGTACCGGACACCGAGCCGCCCGACGTGGAGCCGGTCAGGCTGCTGACATGGGAGACGTAGTTGCCATTGCTGTCGGTGTTCCACGCCGTGTACTGACCCGTGCTCGCCTCTTTCCAGACAACCTCATAGCCCGTGGTCGTCTTCTCCGCACCAATCGGCGCCCAGGTGCCATCTGACCCGTCGACAAAATCCACACCGTGAGACTTCAGGGACGGGCCCGTCCCGGTGCTGGTGTTGAGGTAGTATTTGTCACCACTCTCCACGAGACGTGTCGCACCGGCCGACTCGATCACCGTGCCAGCAGTTGGCGACGTCGGCGTGGTGGGGGACGTCGGTGTGGTGGGGGAAGTCGAGGTACCGATGCTGGCCGTAACCACGGCGGACGCCACACTGGTATTACCCGCCACGTCCATTGCCTTTGAGGTGAGGCTGTGCGAACCGGCCGCAAGAGCGGCGGTGGTATAGGCCCAAACGCCGCTGCTGTTGGTCGTCGCGGTCCCGATCTGGGTCGTGCCGTCGAACACCTTTACGACGCTGCTCGCTTCGGCATTGCCCGACATCACCGCCTGATTGGCGCTGTTCACCGTATGGCTGACAATTGTCGGCGCCGTCGGCGCTTTAGTGTCGACGGTGACTGCCAGCGCAGACGATGCCGCGCTGGTCTCCCCCGACGAATTGGTTGCCGTTGCGGTGAGCGTATGCTTGGCGTCAGTCAGGACCTTTGTGATATAGTCCCAATTGCCGCTCGAGTTCGCAGTCGTCGAACCGATCTGGGTCGTACCGTCGTAGATCTTGACAGTGCTCCCGGCAGCAGCGGCACCCTTGAGCTCGATGGTATTGTCGTTGGTGATCTTGTCGCCTGCGGTGCCGCTGTCGGTCGAGAACGACGCGATAGTGGGCGCACCCGGCGCGGTCGGCGTCGCCGGTGCGGTGGGCGCAGTCGACCCTTCCACCGGTAGAGGGGGGGCGATGAGACCACCCGGGACGAGTTGACCATTCACGATAGTTGCGGAGCGTACATTGTCCCACTCCGTGATGTGGATCTTCGCATTGACCTGCTGAAAGAGAAAGTCGTCGCCGCTAAATGGGCCTACAAAATACACGTCCTTGAGGGCCACGTAGCAATCGTCTGCATCCGCCGCAATACGCAGGCCAAACGGGCCACCCTCGAACACGACATTATTGAAAGTGAACGTTCCGCTGTAACCGTCTGCAACCCACACCCCAGCGGTTGCGTTACTGTCGTGTGAGACGATCGTCGAATTTGTGATCGTCAAACTTCCGGTGGCGCCGGGGGAATAGGCCTGAATACCGTCGGCGTGATCGCCCGATATTCCCGTAGTTTCAATGTACGAATTGTTGATTTTTATATCCCCGCCCCCCGCAATGCGCACACCTTCTCTTGAATTAATTCGAACCTCGTCGAGGGTGAACGAGCCGCTGCCCATGACGGACGCAACAGAGCCGGTGTCGGTAATGCTCGTGTTCGAAAGCGTTCCGCCATTTTGCAGAGTGACTGCCTGTGAAGTCGTATTGCTGCTAAACATCGGGTCATTCCAGCTCAGAGGAATGGCTGCCATTCAATTTTCTCCTGATAGCTTCGATTGGTTGTTGATAGCTTCGAATGGTTGTCCGTGGCACGCGCCCAATTTAACTTTTTCCGAGCGGCGATACCCCAAGTGCGACTCTGCTAGCGCAGCGCCGTTCGGTTCGTCTTCACGATGGGTGGAGGCTTTTTTGCGACGACACGACGGCCCACCCAAGGTAATTCCCAGCTAACCCAGCCAAAATCGCACCGCCCACGAATTCAATACATCCGAGATTCTTTAATTAACTCAAGCATCAAGTCGGCGTTCAACAGCTACGCCAATAACATCAACCTATACCTAGGAATACTGGACCGACGATCTGCCGTTCGACAAAACCCTATTGGAGGTCAACGGGTCCCGAAAACAAATTAATAATATTGGGACGACAATCCCATCGAACCAACCAAAATATAATCGATGAACCAAACGCAATTTTCAATATTGCCGAGTAGTCGACTCGCCGGACCCCACCGCCGGTAGGGCAAAAATCTGCTGCGTGCGTTGGGACCTCGGCGGGATCGGCGCCCCGATCAACCGAGCTCTTGCGCGCCGGGCACCGCATCCGGCCGCCCTGTCTTGCCTTTTGCGCCGTCCAGCAAACCCACGAAAGCAACTCTTGCGGCCGGCACGGAGCCTTTGACCATATATCGTGCTGCGAACAACACTCCGACTCCGAAATGGCAGATCCAGCGCCATCCTGCAAAGCGCCGCGCATAGAGAATTCCGTTACGGGCAGACAGATAAATCGAGAGATGCGAGCGTTTCTCGGGAGCAACGGCAGATCCGATGGTCGTTCCGCCAATGTGGCGAATGATCGCTTTGCTCGCGAAGCCGATGCGGTGCTTTCCGCGCCGCCGCCCCCAATCCAGATCTTCCATATAAAGGAAATAGTCCTCAGCCATGAGACCGACGTCTTCGACGAACGCTCGCGTTGCCAGAACACACGCTCCGCTTACCGCATCGATCCGACCAAGATCTTCGACGGAGGGGGCACTACCAATTGGCGCATTCCTTCCTACGGCAACAACGCGGCCTGTCGTTCGAGACCAATGCAGTCCGTAGTTGATGATCTTGTCGGGGGCATCGTGAAAGACCAGGCTTCCGCCCACCATGCCAAATCCCTCAGCAGACTTGGCAATCAATTCGGACAGACCGCGGCTATCCACTTCGGTATCGGGGTTCAGGATTAGCACTGAACTCCAACCGGGGACACCGCGCAACGGCTCAAGCCACGCGTTTACGCCGCCCCCGTAACCGAGGTTCTCAATTGCGAGCCCAACTCGGACAGCATTCGTGCGATCCTGAAATCGGCATTTTGCCACTGCGGCCAATCGCTTCCGTGGCTGGTCAAGAGTATCCGGCGCATCCGATGCTCCTTGCAATGTTCGGTCCGGTCCCACGAGCGCCGCCAGCAATCTCCGGTAGGCTGCCTCCCCGCCATTTTCGCAAATGAAGACCTCAAAATGATCCCAATCCGAACGAGCAAGCGACTTCAAGCAACGATCGACATCGGCGACATTGCAGTATGAGACAATTATGATGGCAATCTTGGAGCTGATGGTCGACATGGCTCAAACCGCCTTTTCATTTTCTGTCGATGCTGACGGACGACCATTGCCCACTTGGCAGCTTGCACATGCTCGAACGCTGCTTCCGAACAAAAGCCCGTCCCAGAGGAGATGCTGAGATCCACAACGTGCAACCGGGCAAGAGAATGGACCCCTTTGCAGAAAGAAAAGCGATCTGCTCACGCGCCTGCCTGTCGTTGATCGCCACCAGCCCTGAGACGCAGGACTCCTGCGGATCACAACCAAGGACATCGGCCCGACGCTCCGGCAAAGAGGCGCCGGCGCCCCGGCAATGGATGCAGTGAAAGAGAAAAGTATCGCACCGACGAGTTTGACAGAGTCATTATTCATGCTTTGATTTTCGATCAGAAAATGCGAGAGTACGACTAATTCAAGATTGGTGCAGTTATGCACACACGTCAAATGGGAACAGCCTAGAACAACAGCCAGCTTCCAGATTATTCTTGGGCGTGAGCATCAATGAATCGCAGCTTCTGCTCTGGTTCGATCGAAGGCTGCGTGCCTAGTAATTGGCCACATAATCATCTTGTTTCGGCCATGGAGAACCGCAATTCTCGAACAGCACACTTGTTACAGCGAATTCTAGTTCTGACAGGGGCGCGCGCCGCTTCACCTAACAATGTCGTCTACTAGCGTTCATCGGACTGAGTACGCGCAATGTCATCCAGTGGAACGATGTCAGGAAACTCAACAGGACTCCAGTCCCAAGCGCGCCAGTACGGCGCCGCAGATGTGGAAGTGATAGACGACTATCTGAACAAGTCCGAGCAAGAGCAGATATATGAGTTCTTGCAGAGCCCGGGCTGGGTTTACGGCGCGCGTTCACATATGGGCAACGACGCTAGCCGTTACTGGTTCAAGCACTTTGCCGGGTTCTGGAAAGTGCCGACTGCGGGGCTTGAGCGACATGCGCAGACCGAGCAGGAACTGAGCCAATATCCACTGGTTGAGGCAATGTGGCAGAAAGTGCGCGGGTCGTCGCGGCTGGTGCGCTGCTATGCCAACGGTTATCCATTCGGTGCCGAAGGCGGCGTGCACAAGGATTCGATGTCGGCCGAGCACTATACGCTGCTGTATTACCCACATCCGCATTGGAACCCGGACTGGGCGGGCGAGACGCTGTTCTTCAATGAAAATGGGGATGATCTGCTGTGCGCAGTATACCCCAAGGCGAATCGACTTGTGAGATTTCCCGGTTCTATCCCGCACGTGGCGCGAGGCATCTCGCGCCTGTGCCCGCTCTTGCGCATCACGCTGATGTTCAAAGTCTCATCGGCGAACTAGCCGATCATTGCAAAAGAGAACTGGGTCGCCGCAACCGGCGACTCCTTGAGTACCGCTCGGGCCCAAGATCAACTCGCTCCCCGAACGTCGGAGTTTGACGCACCTCCATGATACCGAGATCAGGCTCTCGATAGCGGCGTTTATGAGCTATTTTGTGATAGCGCGCGGCATGCCCCCGCAAGCAGCCTGCATGCGGCGTTCCTCAAACCAACGGAGAATCTTCCCGAAGCGTTGCGCTGGTTCGGATGGGCAGAGATTCGGCAGAAGTTCGCTTTAGGAGAGCTTCCATGCGCTACCTCATAACCTTGACCCTGTTGCTGGTAGGGGCCGTTATTGTCCAGCCGACCGTTTCCTCGACGCGAGTCGAAACTGCGAAATTGACGTGCCTTGATCCCGGGGGCGCATTACTCTCGAGCGCCCCCCATGCTAATGGCGTGCGGGAGACCTGCAGAAGCGGCGCCTTAGCGACGCCAGGCAAAGAGTTCGAGATTCACCCCGGCAGCTATCGCACCACAGCAACGGGTCGTGTGACGGTCGTTCCTGCCGCGATGCCCGATCCCACGCCTAATCCGGAGAACTCGGCCGGCGTTCCGTTGAGCTTCAATGATCCCGTCTATGCAAACGTTACGAGCGGCACGAGTCGTATCGCATTGTCGCCGGAATCGTCCCTAACCGACTTGTCAATCGTTGAGAACTCGGGGGAGCCGACGATCACCTGCGGCGGCTCCTGTAGCCTCACGCGGGTTCGCATTCAGTCACGAGAAGGGGTTCGGTGCATCAGCGGCAATATTAATCTGACTTGGGTCTATATCGCGGCAACGGGAGTCGGCGACGATCACGCGGATGGCTTGCAGTGCTATGCGCCAGACTCCACGGGCACCGTCACAGTCAAGAACTCGACGTTCAAGCTGGCTGGAGCCTCGACGGCGGGTTACTGGTCGGCCGATAACTGGCGAGGCTCACACGTCTTCGAGAACGTGCTGTTCGAGGGTGGCAATCATGGCCTCCGTATCCCGGCAGACGGCGGCTCCTCGGTGAGCCTGAAGAATGTCTATTTCGTGCATGGCTCCTTCCGCTATGGCGCGTTCCTGTTCGACGTGGTCAAAGGGCGGCGCATCAACATCGTGCAATGGGAGAACGTCCGCTGGGCGGGATGGCATGGCGACAAACTCGTCCTTGGAGAGCTCATACCGCGGCCGCCTGCAATGCCCCGCCTGCCCGCAAACCCCTGACAGGCCTGCAGTGTACTTTAAACTATCTGTGTTGAAACGTTGAAACCGACCCATTGTGCAGAGCCCCGCGAGGCCCCTCGGAGATGGCCCATGGCTTTCTGCTCGGCTGCGGGTAGGCCAGAACGAGCTTCCGCTGGATTCACCCCGTGAGGCAAGGGCCCTGCTTCGCAATTACTCTACGAGGTTCGTCAAATCGATTTTTCACATCGCCACATAGGTCGGAACGGCTACGGTGGCGAAAACGCCCGTCAAGTGTTCCTTATGAGCGACGTCGATTCGTAGTCACGCAACCACGCCAGCCGGCCGGACCGTGCGGTTCATTGCGAGGCGCTTCCGATCCTCGCCACAAGCCGTGCGATGAAAGTGAGTGAGCGTTGTGAGCGGCGGACTGGGCGGGAGGGTCCCAGTTACCCTGCTCAAACATCCACATGCCGCTACCGAGCAGGAAAATGAGCAGGACATAAGGAGCATCCCACAAGTGGACGGTGCAACTGGCGAGGGCTAGTCCACAAAGGGCGATAATGAGACCCTTTCGGCATTGCGCCGCCTGGAATGACAGATTTCTGATCCGTCCCAGTCCAAAGCAAACCGAAAGAAATCCGCCAGCGAGGAACAAAAGGCCGGGGATACCGTAGCGCACGGCAGTGACCAACCAGAAATTATCTATGCTGCCGCCCAGCCACTCGGGACGTTCCCAATCACCGAAGCCAATTCCAAAGATCGGGTGCTCCATCACTGATCGCGTCGCGTAGTTCCAGATATGCACACGCATGTAGGAATTGTCCGCGTTAAAGGTCAGGTACGAAATAAAGATAGTGAAAGGGCTGCGATTCGAGTTCAAATCCACGACAAAATAGGCAGCAATTACAAGCGTGCCCAATATTCCCCAACGTCGCGCCACGCTAGCTGTGATCTTGTCCCAAACGATCAAGATGGCCTGAACGGCAACGGATAGGAGAGCACCGGCGGAAAGGGAGGAGAATACCGCTATTGCCACCAAACCCGTTGCTAATCGTCCTCCCCGGCGCGCGAGGCCAAATACATAAAAGCTCAAGGCGAATACACTTGAGCAAACGACACCAAATAAAATGAAGTGTTCGAACGGGCCCTGAGCTCGTCTAAGCCCGAACCTTGGTTCACTGCCAGCGATACCGTAAACGGAAAACACCTTGCCGAACAATTCAATCAAGATCGGCGAGCCGGTGACATTCTCATAGAGGGCGAATGGCAGAAGAATAAGAACCATAAGCACCAAAGAACCCACCATGCGCTGGAACGCGAAGACATCCCGAATGAATCGCCTTGCAAAAAGGAATGTTCCTAATGTCTCTATGACGAATATCCCTCCAGATTGCAGACCTTGGTCAATGCCGTGCACGCTCACCAATATAACCGCACCCCATATCGCCGCCAAAAGCATCCAGATATCCGGCAGCCGTATGCGCCCGACCGAACCAGATAACCACGCCATCAAACACGGAATGAAGGTCAGTACCAGCACCAGCCGGTAGGGCGACAAGCGTGTCGGGCCGAGATAGAAATGCATCGGCATAGCCAAGGCGAAAACGAAGATAGGAATGAGTGGGGAGATCTTGGGGATCCGCCTCGGCCGCGCCGCCGCGGCTTGCCCGCCCGCGAAAGCCAGCGAGTCCATAACATCACGCGACTCACTCGTTGCAAGGCGTTCCATCCGATCCATCCGCTAGGCAGGAGGCGCGATACCGCAAGGTAAAGATGTGACGCCCAGAGCATCGCCACATTTAATTTTATTATTAATAGGGAACACCCCGGGAGACAAGAGCCCTACCCGCCCATGTGTTTTAAATAACCATAATCGACCCTGACGCACTGATTAAAACAAATTTTGGGAGCCAACCGCAGAACTGCCAGTTCCAGCGAAGCCCGGGGTCAAGCGCCCCGGAGCCATCGCCAAAGGCCGACACCGGGCTTCTAGCTGCCCAGGAAGCCACCCGCATTTAAATTCATCATTCAATTACTATTGATATTCTAATTATGTCAAATATAATAACCATCAATTAATCCAACGTCTCGCATTTAAATTTCGAGAGATCATCCATGGACACGTACGTTGACTCCCGCGAGGCGTGGAACAACCCCACTTTAGCAAAGAAGGGAGAGGCTCGCCTGGACGCCGCTGGCAAGTTCAGGATTAGTGTCTTCGGGATAGGTTATGTCGGCATAGTTTCTGCCGCCTGTCTCGCACGAGACGGACACGACGTGGTGGCGGTCGATGTCAATCAAGACAAGGTCAATCTTCTGAACCGCGGGCTGCCGCCTATCGTCGAGCCGAAGCTCGCCGAACGTATCCGCTCTGTAGTCCGCGCCGGTCGCCTGAAGGCAACCACCGATTCTTTGGCCGCCGTCTCGTCGACGGACATTTCATTGGTCTGTGTCGGAACACCCTCGCAGGATAACGGCTCCCTGGAAACATCATTCGTGAGCCGGGTAGCGCAGGAGATCGGAGAAAGTATCCGCAATACTACTAACTTTCATTCCGTTGTAATGCGCTCAACGATGCTGCCAGGCACGATGGAGAATATCGTCATACCTATTCTGGAGCGGACGTCTGGCAAAAGAGCCTGTCAAGATTTCGGGGTCGCCTATCTTCCCGAATTCCTGCGAGAAGGAACGGCTATCGCCGACCACGATGATCCAGGAACTATTGTAATCGGCGTAGACAACGATCCTTTAACGCTACGGCGGCTCCTGAAACTTCACGCACACTTTTCGGCAAAGCCTTGCATCCTTTCAATTCGCGGTGCAGAGGCCGTCAAATATGCAAACAACGCCTGGCATGCGACGAAAATCAGCTTCGCGAATGAAATGGGATTGCTTTGCAAGGCCATGGGAGTCGACAGCCACCAAGTCATGAACGTCCTGGTCGCTGACAAGAAGCTGAATATCTCCCCGGCATACCTCAAACCAGGGTTTGCATTTGGCGGGTCCTGCTTGCCAAAGGACATCAGCGCTTTGCGCTACGCCGGAAGAAATGCCGATATCGACACGCCATTGCTAGATGCCGTGTTGCAGGCGAATGAGAACCAAATTCAAAGCGCCTTCCGACTTATTACTGCGACCGGGAAGCGGCGTGTTGGACTCATCGGACTGAGCTTCAAGCCGGACACCGACGATCTGCGCTACAGTCCGATGCTCGAGATTGCCGAAAGATTGATTGGTCGCGGTTATCAGCTCGCGATCTATGATTCGAACGTTCGCCTATCCCGACTCACGGGGGTCAACAGGGATCACCTGACGAGTCGCCTGCCGCACATTGCCTGTTTGCTTCGAGAAAAAATGAGCGATCTCGCCTCCTTTGCCGAGGTCCTCGTTGTGGGAAACCGCAAGGAGTTTCTAAAGAACTCATCTATTTTGAAGGGGCATGATAAAATTATCATCGATCTCGTACGCATCGCGCCGGAAAGGCAGACGGGAAGCGACTATCGCGGTATATGTTGGTAAGTCGCGGGGATGGCGATCATGACGTTGACATCGGTAGTTGACGCCACGCGCAGCATGCGCCCCCGAAAAATCTTGATCATTGTTGAAAATCTCCCCGTTCCGTTCGATCGCCGAGTCTGGGCGGAGGCGCAATCATTGCAGAGAGCCGGATACGAAGTGACGGTGATCTGTCCCCGCGGTCCGTTCGCAGAAGCTCCGTTCGAATCGATTGACGGCATCGAAGTTTATCGCCATCCGCAGCCAATCGAAGCCAATGGCAAGCTTGGCTACATCGCCGAATACAGCAGCGCGCTATGGTGGGAATTCGCCTATTCGCTCAAGGTGTTTTGGCGGCGAGGTTTTGACGTGATTCACGCCTGCAATCCGCCGGATCTCATTTTTCTGGTTGGGGCGTTCTACAAGTACGTATTCGGCAAGAAGTTCGTGTTTGATCATCACGATTTGAATCCCGAGCTATTCGAGGCGAAATTTGGACATCGCGGACTGGTCTGGAAGGCGCTTGTCCTTCTCGAGCGAATGACTTTCAGCGTGGCTGACGTATCAATCGCCACCAACAAGTCTTACGCCGACGTCGCCATCCAGCGCGGAGGGATGAAGCCCGATCGCGTATTTGTTGTCCGCTCCGGGCCAAACCTCGCGCGCGTGCGTGAGCTCGCTCCTGACAACACGTGGCGCAATGGCCGGTCGCATCTGGTCGCCTATGTCGGTGTGATCGGAGAGCAGGAAGGCATTGACCTCCTGCTAGAGGCGGTTCGGCACATCACATCCGCATGCCGACGCAACGATATCCAGTTCGTCATCATGGGCGCGGGACCAAGCCTGGACAAGCTCAAAGAGACCTGTGCGCGGATGCAACTTTCGGAATTTGTCACCTTCACCGGCAGGATCGACGACACGACGCTTTTCAAGGTACTCTCGACTGCAGATGTCTGCGTCAATCCAGATCGCCCCAACGCGATGAACGACATGTCGACCATGAACAAGGTCATGGAGTACATGGCGCTCGGCAAGCCGATCGTGCAGTTCGACCTAGCCGAGGGACGGGTATCCGCACTGTCCGCTTCTCTCTACGCGCGCAACACCGACACGACTGATTTCGGTGACAAGATCCTCGAACTCATCAATGACCCATTGCGGCGGCGCGATATGGGCTTGTACGGACGCAATCGTGTACGCGACGAGCTGTCCTGGGAGCATGAAGAACCAAACTTGATGGCGGCCTACGACGCTGTTTTCAACAGAGCCTCTCCGGCGCGAAACGATCACGATTCCGCGTCCCGATTCTCGCCAAGCTAATGGTCCCGCGGTTTCAGGTTTGAAAACGATCGGCTTCCCCGCCAAAATGTCAAAAGATAGCAAGGAGCTTCCGAGCCTCCAACCGGCAACGTCAACATCTGCTGCCGCGGGTCCCACGTTCGGATTACACCGTGACGACATTTTGACTGGTACCGACACTGAGAACACTCGTCTATCAAGTGTCTACCAGTATCACGCTATCGATAGCGCCAGCGCATCAATCGGCGATAGATTCCCAGCTTTGTGCTGACCCTCCAGGCAATGCCACGCATCGCAGCCGGATCAAGCAAGTGCCGTCGCATGTACTCCGCATCCATGTTGTTCGTCAGACAAAGGCGGGAATAGAGAAAGGATTCGAATCCGCGATGATACCCAAGCTGGATTGTAAAGAGGTGCGTATAGCCAGCCCCCAAAGCCGCCTCCCAAACCCGTCGGGAAAAGCGCCCGTATGGAAACGCAAAAAGAGTGACCTCTTGCCCGAGGCGATCCTCCAGCATTGACTTCGAAACCACAAGCTCGCGCTCGAGTTCGACATCCGAAACAATGGTCAAATCGACGTGCCCCATGCCATGTGAGCCAATCGCGATACCAGCCCTGCCAAGCTCCTGAATCATCTCCCAGCTCATACGCCCCCGTGTCCCTACAAAATCCACTGGAATAAAGGACACGAAGCCCGGAATTCGACCGGTCTTCAAGTAGCGAGCATAGGCAAGTGTGTAGTCCGAAAGAAATCCATCGTCGAAAGTGAGGAGGACCGCGCCGGTGGCGCTGGCTTTGGGACCGGTGCAATGCTCCAGAAAACTCTGAGGCGAGATCAGTCTGTCCCCGCAAAGTGCAAGATGCGCGTCGAATGCGTCTTGGGTCAGGCACCACGCATTCGAAGGCGAGGCTTCCACCAATTCGTGATAGTTCAGAACAATCATAGAGTTCGCATCAGATCTGAGACTCGCCGTCCCCAGGTCTGCCAGTTCAGTCGAGCCTCGAAGGCGTCACGGCTCGATCGTCTCAGGCGCGCCAGCCGGTCCGGGTTCGCAAAAATCTCGAAGATGACCGTCGCATAGTCCGTCTTCGTGGCATTCGGCGGCAACAAGATGCCGGTCTCGCCGTCGCGGATAGCGCAGGGGACGCCACCAGTGGCCGGCGCAATGCTCGGTACCGCATGGGCTGCAGCTTCACAGAACACGATGCCGTAGCAATCTGCCCGGGTTGGCAGCAGAAAGAAATCCGCGTCGCGATAGAGTTGATCCAGTCGTTTGCGCTGTTCGCGATCATTCTTGTCGAGATAGGGGATGATCGTCAAACCATCTCGAGTGAGCGGTTTACGCGGAGTACATCCGCAAATCACGAGTTCCGCCTCTACGCCCCTGTTTCTCAACTCAGCGAGGGTTCGGACCGCGATGTCCGCGCCCTTCTCCACCCAGTTGGCACCTATGAAGAGGAGCCGACAGGGACCAGGTTTGCGGCCTGCAAGCACGGAGGCGCGATACGGCGTTTCATCAAGGTTGGCCCCCCACGGAATGACATGCACACGGGCACGGTCGGCACCGTAATCCCTAATGGCGGATTGGGCTGCCCATTCCGACGGGTAGAGGAGCAGATTAGCGCGCGCGATCGTGTTGCGTTCCAAGCGTTCAGCGATGTCCCTGGCAGCGCGCGACAAGTTTCGATAGTTCGGATGGTAGTTCTCAACGAGCCGAAAGGTCGCGTCGGAAGCATAGACGAGCGGAATGCCCTCGGGCACGCTCCAAGCAAAAGTGGATCCGGCGGGCGCGAAGACGACATCGGGCGCGGCCGCGCGGATCTTGCGCTCTGAGTCAGCTGCATACTGAGCGACTACTGACCCCGCATGGAATGGAGAAAGGCCGCGACTGCGAAAAACACGGCGAACTCTGGAATACGCCTTGTATAGAGGCAGAATCGGTGCGTTTAGGGGACCGATATGGACCACCTCATGACCTTCATCTGCTAGCGATTTCGACATGTGAAACGGAGTGCCGGACCAAAACTTAACGTCGCGCGAATCGCCGATCGTGGCGAAAGCAATCCGCCGCGCTACCTGGTTGCCGGCGACGTGGCTCTGAGTCATTTTATTCCCTTACGGACACAGCAATCGACTGATGTACAAAGAGCGACAAGGTGGCCCCTGTCGGAAGGATGCCTCACCGCATCGATTTAAGCACAGGAGTCATGAGTGCGAACCGGCGGGTAACGTCCGACGTGAAGTGTCATCTCGTTGCCACACGGCACCTTTGACACCAGAAAGAATTACCGCTCTAAATCGAGCAAGAATATTGACATAGCAATAGATCAATAATCCCGGCCACAGGCGAAAGTCCCTAAATAATTGCATGACCGTTCTACCGTTGGTTTCGCTCCTGTTCACGGAAAGGTCGGGAAAGCGACGAGCGATTTCAAAAATCCCCGCATAGGCGCGACTTCTGACAGAGATAAGCTTCGGGATTGTGCGCGCGGGAAACACCATCGCTTTGACGGAAGTGAGCGTCTCGCGTTCTTCCGCTTTAAAATGAAGGCGAACATAGATGTCATCAGCAATGACGTCTGGAAACTGGCCGAACCGCCTGCGCCCCGCCTCAGATAAGGCGTAGACGCCGGAACCGCCGATTCCCTCGCGCGAGGAAGGCAGCAGCAATCGAATTGCGTAGTATTTGCGGACCAACAAGGAACAGCCCGCCAGGTTGATATCGGCCGTGGGTGCTACCGCCAAAACATCGCCCTTCTCAAGGCGCTTTGCCAAAGCTCGAATGGCGTCGGCTGTAATAACGATATCGGCATCAGCATAAATCCGCGGAAACGCGGCCGAGATTTGATCGCCGACGTTTAGGGCGTCCGTTTTCCCTGCGATATCCGTTTCGATAACATGGACAGTCGACCCGAAGCACCGAGCGACATTCGCAGTGTCGTCTGTACACCCGTTACAAACAACGACGACGCCGATCTCGTCCGAAGCCGGGGTGCTGACCCATTGGCTCAACGTCCGTGCAATTACAGAACTCTCGTTGTGGGCAGGGACGACAATCGAAATCATTGATGGCCCGGTCGGAATGGATCAGGTCTCGGACTTTTCGAGGCTGCGATAGGTTCAGCTAACCCATGGCGCCTTCCCCTCGCTCGGCTCTGAGAACCGGCGCGACGGGATAACTCCATGAGTGCACGTGCAGCCGCCAACTGGTATTATTTAAATCGACCGCGGCTTTAAATCAATCATAAAAATGGCCATACGCGCACATGTTAATAGTCACCCTTAGCCGGTCGCGGTCCTGGAGCCCGGGACGCAAGACTCCGGCAGCCTTACGGCAATCACGTCCACGAGATTCGGGTTAACCGACGAAATCCCTGAAAGCCTGCCGCTTGGCATAACGTGAAATAGACGGAGGATTAACCAAAACGGCATTATATCGCTCAAAAAATAAAATCATTTAAATGTAGCATTCGTACTTGGGTCGCAGTACAATTAAATGATGTCGATTTTTGACGAGCTACAGGAAGTGCCTATGGATACCTGCACTTTTTGCGATTTGGATGCTCTATCAATAGGCGGACGACCGATCGTCGTTCCTCTGAGCGACCCAGCCGCGCGCGCATGCAAAGCTGCGGTCGGCGAGTTCGGTCCAACGCGACAAGCGACCCTCCCCCATTCGCCGTCTCATAATCATCAAGTTCGATCCCTGACTTCGGCCGGGCTCGATGAGACGTTGCCAGCATAGAGAGAAATGGTGCTAAAGATGTCAGATAGATCCGTCGGCGTTGGCGTTATTGGATATGGTTACTGGGGACCAAACCTCGTACGCAACTTCGCCGCTCACCCCTCCGTACGCCTGGTTGGCGTGAGTGACCTCGACCCGAAGAAGCTCGCGGCCAGCAATCGCCTTTATCCAGGAATCGCAACGACATCCTCTTATCACGATCTACTCGAGAACCCATCTGTCGATGCAGTCGCAATCGCAACGCCGGTGCATACTCACTATGAACTTGCCCTTTCGGCCCTCAAGGCAGGCAAGCACATCCTGGTGGAGAAGCCGTTTGCGCAAAGTTCGGATCAGGCCCGGGGCCTGATAGACGAGGCGGCCCGTCGCGGTCTGACGCTGATGGTCGATCACACCTTTCTCTACACTCCGGCCGTGCAGAAGATCCGCGAGCTCTTACTCAAGAAGGAGCTTGGCAACGTCTATTACTACGACAGCACACGCTCGAGCCTTGGCCTGTTCCAAAGCGATGTCAATGTGATCTGGGACTTGGCGGTGCACGACATCTCGATCATCCACTACATCTTGGCTGAAGAGCCTGTTGCAGTTTCGGCGACAGGGTCATGTCATGTGGCCGGCTCGCCGGAAAACATGGCCCACATCACATTGTTTTTCGATAGCGCATGCGTGGCCCATATCAGCGTCAACTGGCTCTCGCCAATCAAGGTCCGCCAGACCTTCATTGGCGGCAGCAAGAAGATGATCGTCTATGACGATCTTGAACCGACCGAAAAGATCAAGATATATGACAAGGGTATCACCCTGGATAGCCCTTCCGACAAAGCCCACCAATTCCGGATCGGTTACCGGGCTGGCGATATGTGGGCGCCCCACGTCTCCCCCAAGGAAGCGCTCCAAGTCGAGGTCGAGCACTTCATTGATTGCGTGCGTAGCGGCACGCGACCGATTTCGAGCGGTATGTCGGGACTGCGGGTGATCGAGGTCCTGGAGGCCGCGTCCCGCTCGATTGCCGAGCAGGGCAAACCGGTCCTCCTGAAACGGGAGCAGCGCAGGGTCCCGGAACGCGCGACGGCCTGAATCAATGGCGGGCGACATGCAATGCGCGAACAGCGCGACGGTCTCGCTATGAACTCGATACAACGTTCGATCTTGTTTTCGGCAATCGACCGCTATGGCAGCCTAGTGCTTTTCATGGTTGCGACAGCGGTCCTCTCTCGACTGCTATCGCCGGCGGAATTCGGTGTCTATGCGGTCGTCAATGCCGTTACCGCGGTGATTGGCGCATCCTTTCAGGAGTTCGGGGGCGGAAACTACCTGATTCAGAAGCGTGAATTGTCTCCCGCCAATGTTCGCTCGGCTTTCACCGTCGCGCTTGGAATCTCGATTGCGATTGCGCTTCTTCTTTTTGTTCTTGCGCGTGCGCTCTCAGATCTTTTTGCCGAGGAAAGCCTCAAGAGGGGCATCGAGGTTTCAGCGCTGAATTTTCTTCTGGCACCATTTTCCGGGACAATTTCTGCCTTGCTGCGTCGAGACATGCAATTCGGTACGTTGGCCCTTTGCAACTTCGCAGCAAGTGTGGCGGTTGCTCTGGTCTCAATCGGACTTGCGATCGCGGGATTTAGCTATATGGCCCCAGTATGGGGGGCCCTGGCGGGAAGCGTGAGTCTGACTCTGGCGCTGCTCGCCAGTCATCGAGACTTCGGCGCACTGCGTCCCTCGCTCCACGAATGCCGCGACATCGTCAGCTTTGGCCTCTATTCGAGCGGGGTCAGCGTCATCAACGTATTCTACAATCTGGCGCCCCAGCTGTTCCTTGCAAGAATTATGGACTTTATGTCCGTCGGACTGTACAGCCGAGCGATCAACCTGACGCAAACGTTCGACAAGCTCGTTACGCAGGTATTGAACCCTGTAATCATGCCGGTGATTGTCGCCAGGCGCCAAGCGGGGGACGACCTGAAGGCCGTTTATCTTGACGCAATCGAGCTACTTTCCGCCGCGCATTGGCCGTTCCTGATATTCGTGGCCATTATGGCCCGACCGATCATCGCGATCTGGCTCGGCGAGACGTGGCTAGAGGTCGTGCCTCTCGTGCGCCTGCTCTGCATCGCCAACACGGCGCTTTTTGCAGCATGCTTGAGTTATCCCATGCTTGTAGCGGTTGGAAGCGTGCGGGACGCTTTGGTCTCTTCTTTCATCTCGCTACCTCCGTCGCTGCTTGTAATTTTTGCCGCATCCTTCTTCGGTGTGCAGGCTGTCGCCGCCTCCGCGGTTTTGACGTTGCCCTTCCAGGCGGCCGTGGCGATCTATTTTATCGGGCGGCATCTAGGCCTCAAGCCAACAGATATTACTCGCACGTTGATGAAGAGCGGTATCGTCACGGTGGTAACCGCTTTCGGCACATCCGGCTGCGCGGCGCTGACGGAAGCGGGAATGTTGACATCGCTCGGAGGTTTGGCCTCGGGCTTGGGCGTTGCGGCGCTTTGCTGGTGGCTAGGGCTGCTGATGACCGGCCACCCGCTACTGCATCATCTCCATATCGCCGCAGCTGGTCTCGCCCGTGTTGCACCCAAACTGAGGCCGTCACGTTCGGCCCTATAAGGCATTCTGGCGATTTTTGGAGGCGGAGATGCCCATCAGAAGCGACGTAAAGCTCGGCAAAGACGTCACGATCTTTCATCCTGATCTAGTCAACCTGTATGGTTGCGTCGTCGGTGACGAGAGCAAGATAGGAACCTTCGTGGAGATCCAGGCGGGGGCAAAGATAGGTGCACGTTGCAAGATATCGTCGCACAGCTTCATCTGCGAGGGAGTCACGATCGAGGATGAAGTGTTCGTCGGTCATGGCGTAATGTTCACGAACGACAAACACCCGAAGGCAACGACGGCGGATGGTCGTCCTCAGCAAGCGTCGGACTGGACGCTGCAGCGCACTCGCGTCGGTAGGGGAGCTTCGATCGGCTCGAACTCCACGATTCTGTGCGGAGTGACGATTGGAGAGGGGGCCTCCATAGGTGCGGGTGCGGTGGTGACGAGAGACGTTCCGCCTGGGGCTGTCGTCGCGGGAGTGCCCGCTCGGGTATTGTCTGCGGCTGAAACGGCGGTCTTGGGCGATCGCGGCTCAGCAGAGGCGCTTCGTAAACCATTTTAAATTCCCACATAAACGGTAAGATTTAATGATTGATTAAATACAATAATGCGGGTTAAATGTATTATAATGTTGGTCCAATAGAGGACTTGAATCTTGATACCCTTCCTGGATCTGAAAGCCCAATATAGCCAGATCAAGCCGGAAATCGACGCCGCGGTCGCGAGAGTCGTCGGCAGCGGGCACTTTGTGCTCGGCCCAGAGGTCACTGCCTTTGAGGGTCGCTTCGCGGAATATTGCCGGACCGCCCATTGCCGCGCGGTGAACAGCGGAACCTCGGCACTTCATCTTGCCTTGCTGGCGGCGGGCGTCGGAACCGGTGACGAAGTCATCACGGTGTCCATGACCTTCGTCGCGACAACCGCAGCGATCCTCTACAGCGGAGCCAGGCCGGTGTTTGTCGACGTTGACCCGGTAACATGGACGATGCATCCCGGTTCGATCGAGGCTGCGATAACACCGCGAACGAAGGCGATCCTGCCGGTTCATCTCCACGGGCAGATGGCCGACATGGACTCCATTATGGAGATCGCGCGTCGTCACGGTCTGGTAGTCATCGAGGACGCCGCGCAGGCGCATGGCGCGGAATACCGCGGACGTCGCGCGGGCTCGATTGGCGATCTGGGATGCTTCAGCTTTTACCCCGGCAAGAATCTTGGAGCCTTTGGCGAGGGCGGGGCCGTCGTAACCGATCGGGCTGAATTGGCACGCCGCGTGTCATTGCTGCGGGATTGGGGACAGGAGACGAAATACAATCACGTCATTCCCGGATACAACTATCGCATGGACGAAATTCAGAGCGCGATACTGAACGTCAAGCTGAACTACATTGAGCGCTGGACGGAAGCTCGTCGTTCGCTCGCTGAGCGATACAATGCACTGCTGTCTGATCTTTTATGCCCGCGTCCCCAGCCGCCCCCGTACGCCCGTCACGTGTATCACGTCTATGCGGTCAGGTTGCCGTGGCGCGACGAAGCGCTGACGCTATTGCGTGAAGCCGGTATCGGCGCCGGGATCCACTATCCCGTTCCGGTGCATCTGCAGACTGCCTATGCAGAACTCGGTTATCGTGCCGGTGATCTTCCCGTCACCGAGATGTTGGCGAACGATTTCCTCTCTCTTCCCATTTATCCAGAGTTGCTGCCGGAACAGGTGGTCGAGGTTGCCTCCACACTCAGGAACGCGGCACTGCGGCCCAGCGAAGTGACAAGCGACCGAGCAGAGCATCCAGAGAGTCTCGTGACAAGGTCCCACAACAGGAGAGCGTCTTGATTGATCTCAAGGGAAAACGCGTTCTGGTCACCGGCGGCGCAGGTTTCATCGGCTCCCACATTATTGATCTGCTCTGCGATGAGGGCTGCATCGAGATCGTTGCCATCGACAACATGATAAGAGGCCGGCCGGAAAATCTCGGGCGCGCGCTCGGACGTGGCCCGGTGAGAGTGGTTCATGGCGACATACGCGATCGCAAGCTGATGGAAGCGTTGCTCAAGGCTGCTGATATTGTATTTCACCAGGCGGCGCTCCGAATCACTCATTGTGCGGCCGAACCACGCCTTGCCAAGGAGGTCATGGTGGACGCCACCTACGACCTGCTGGAGTTGTGCATCAAGCACGATGTTGAGAAGATCATCGCGGCGTCGTCGGCATCCGTATACGGCATGGCAGAGGAATTTCCCACCACCGAGCGCCAGAATGCGTACAACAACCGAACTCTCTATGGAGCCGCTAAGGCCTTTAATGAGGCTTTGCTGCGTACCTTCAACGATGCGTACGGGATCGACTACGTCGCACTTCGATATTTCAACGTCTACGGCGGGCGGATGGACATCCACGGCCGGTATACTGAGGTCTTGATCCGCTGGATGGAGCGGCTGGAAGCCGGATTACCTCCGATCATTTTTGGTGACGGTCATCAAACCATGGATTTCGTCCACGTCCGCGACATCGCGCGTGCCAATATCCTTGCGGCCAGGGCAAAGATCACTGATGAGGTGTTCAACGTCGGGAGCGGCACGGAAACCAGCCTGACGGGGCTGGCTACGGTGCTTGCCTCCGTGATGGGACGCCGCGGCCTGGCACCCGAATTCGCGCCGGAACGCTCCGTTAATCCGGTGCCTCGACGGCTGGCATCAACCGGCAAAGCAGAGCGTTTGCTGGGGTTCCGCACCACGGTTTCGCTGGAACAAGGGCTCGCCGAGCTCGTGAAATGGTGGCGATCCGAACGCGAACTTGCTTCCGGCTCCCAGCGGCAGGCGGCGGCATCGTGATTCCGATCGCGGCGCCGCTGCTTGCGGATGAAGAAGCCGATGCTGCGCGCGCGGTCGTGCTGTCGGGCTGGGTGTCGCAAGGCCCGGAGGTGGCCGCGTTTGAGGGTGAGTTCGCCGCACTTGTTGGCGCGCCGCACGCCTGTGCCGTCGCCAATTGTACGACCGCACTTCAGCTTGCTTTGGCAGCGTTGGGTATCGGCACCGGCGACGAGGTGATCACGGTTAGCCACTCCTTCATTGCGACGGCGAACGTCATCCGATACCAGGGCGCCACTCCGGTTTTCGTCGATATCGACCCGGAGACCTACAATTTGGATTGCGCTCGGCTGGCCGAAGCCATCACCGAGCGCACGCGTGCGATCATCGCGGTCCATCAGATGGGCATGCCGTGTGATATGGCAGCGCTCATCGCGGTGGCGCGACGCCACGGCATCGCGGTGATTGAGGACGCGGCCTGTGCCGCCGGATCGCAGATCCGGATGAACGGCGAATGGGAGCCGATCGGCAAGCCGCATGGAGACATTGCCTGCTTTTCCTTTCATCCGCGAAAGGTAATCACGACAGGCGAGGGTGGAATGCTCACCACCGCTGACGCCGAGCTTGATCGCAAGTTTAGGCTGCTACGCCAGCACGGTATGAGCGTTCCGGACACGGTACGTCACAACTCCTCGTCCGTGATCTTCGAGGAGTACGTCGTTCTCGGCTACAATTACCGAATGACGGATATGCAGGCCGCAATCGGGCGCAAGCAGCTCGAGCGGCTTCCGGACCTCGTGGCGCGACGTCGAGCGGTCGCTGTCGGATACAACGAGTTACTTGGGACACTTGAGGGGCTGCATCTGCCGCTGGAAGCCGAGTGGGCCAGATCCAACTGGCAGAGCTACTGTGTGCGTCTGTCGGACAGGCTGGACCAAAGAGAGGTAATGCAGACCCTTCTTGACCACGGCATTGCGACACGCCGTGGAATTATGTGCGCACACCGCGAAGCCCCTTATGCCCTCGAAAAACGGCATCACAAGTTGCCCCAGTCGGAGCTGGCGCAGGATCATTCGATTCTGCTTCCACTCTATGCGCAAATGACCGAGGAGACTCTTGTCTACGTAGCGAACGCTCTCAGAAGGGTGGTTAAGCCGATGCCCGCTGCCCATTCCTAGTATCCGGCCGCGGGTTGTTATCGAACTCCGCTCAATCTGTGCGTTTTGGCAACATGCGTGCCGACTTCGTGAGGCCTGGCGATTCAGCGCCGCCGCTAGCGCGCACTAGTCGACGCACTGAGTTCGCAATGATCCGTCTGAAGATAGAGCCGCCCTCTCCTCTGCTAACAAACGCGAAGCTAACAACCATCTACAGACGACCAAACTGAGGACAAGATGGATACGTTTGGTGTAAAGCCTACACTGATCTTCTTTCAGCACAAATATGACGACAGGCTGCCTGCTTTTCTGCTCGCGCACAAACGAGAACACGTCAAGTGCTTATCGCAGTTCTTCAACGTCGTGGTCGTCGATCACGATTGTGATTACGAACAGACCTGCGATATTCATCAACCCGATCTAACCCTCTTTGAGAGCGGTGTTCCGTTTCCTACCTGCCATAAACCACGAATAAGTCACGCGCACGCGTATCCCCATATCCCGAAGCTCGGCCTTCTCAACTCAGATGCGTTCTGCTGTGGTCGCGCCGGCTTTTTGTCCGACATGGATCAATTGGGAATTTCGACTTATTTTGCGATAGCGACCGCAGCAGCCGAAAACACCCCGGCGATTTTGGATTCGTTATTTACTTGGCCCAACTTCGTCGATCCCGATATCTACCACGACTATGGTCAATGGAAGAGCATCCCCGTCCTCTTTGCGGGCAACAGCACAGCGCTGTATCCCTGGCGCCGGCGGATGACCCGCCTACTCTCGAAACACTACCCCTCCTTGATCTGCAATCATCCCGGCTATGCGCCCAAGAACACGCAGCAGCCCATAAGGGTCGGCGAGCCCTATGCTCGGATGTTGAATGCATCTTTGTTTGTGCCATCTTGCGGAACATTAGCAAAGGAAGTCGTGAGGAAGCACTTTGAGATTCCCGCATGTAACTCCTGCTTGGTAGCAGAGCCGTCCTCGGCACTCGAAGCTGCGGGCTTCAAAGACATGGTCAATTGCGTATTGGCCGACGAACATGACGTGTTGGACAAACTATCCTTTCTGTTCGACAACCAGGATGCACTTGAGGCCATCGTTCAAGCAGGATTCGAGTTTGTCCACCGCTTCCATACGATAAGGCAACGCGACCAGATCCTTCAATGGTACGAACTCAACAAAGTAGTTCAATCCCACCAGAAGATTGTCCAGGCCGGCCCGTTCGGGCCGCTTCGCCTTGTGAATGCACAGTCTAGCGGCAACGCTTCTGGTTTTGTGTGCGGTGGTTTACATCTGCAGCTCTTGCAACAGGGTGACGCACTACTCCGCGACCACGACTACGAGGGCGCGGAACGCCTTTATATGAGGTGCGCACAATACATTCCATGGATGCCTGAGCCGAAGTTGAGGCTTACGCTATGCAACCTACGCAAGGGCAATGCGAAGGCGGCGCTCTCTTGGATTTCTGAGCCGATCCAATTCACTCTTTCCGAGTACAAAGCGGTAGATCCCGATCCCGTTGAATGGGCTTACTTTATCATCGCAACCATCTGCACCGGAGATTTAGGCGAGGCAATCGAAGCCGCCAGCCAATTTCCTTGGCTCAGTCACGACGAATTGAATCGAGCACGACGCGCAACGATGATTCTCGCTAATCGGGACCCTTCACTTCCTCGCGAAGACAGCCGGCTGCCAAAACAACGACGAAGTATTCATCAACTGCCTCAATGCAGTGAGCACGCGTGGTTCATGAACCTGTGTGACATGCTTGCAGCATGCAATCGAACTGAACTGGCCGAGCGGCTGAGAAACAATTTGTATCGCGACGCTGGCATGTCGAATAATCTGAACCTCTGCCAAGTCCCTGTGCGCCATGAGAACGAGAGTAATAGTGAACTTGCCAGGGGCGCTCATCCAGCAACACCTCAACGGTCGACAAGGCACTTTAAGAGGAAGCTTCGCTCCGACAAATTACGGGCGAGCTTCAGGCAGCTGGTAAAACGCGGGATCTATAGGATTGAGGAAAAGTACGGATACTTCATGCCGCATCACCTTTCGAGCAGCAGAAACGATGAATTTTACAAGCAGATCTATGACTTGGCCCGCGGGGAGAAAGTCGCAACGGCGCTGGTTATCGGCGCGGATCAGCGATGGCGCGGAACTCAAGCACTTATAGCCGGGTTCCGTGAGCGAGAAGAACAATCACGCGTGATATGCTTGAAAATGCGTGGACGCCATGAGGCTACTGCTAACGGCCAGGCACCCGAAGAGGATCTTGTAAAATGGTATGGGCCATTACCGCTTGATTCCGGCGACCTGCGAGATCAGTTTCAGAAAGCGATAACGAGGATCAGGGAGGACAACAATATTGTACAATTTGATATCTTGCTGATTAACGGCACCGTGCGCTCTCAGGGAGAGAGTGTTTACGAGACATTACACGAATTGCTACGAAAGGCAAAGTACGTGCTACTCGACGATGTTAGTAATGTTCGTATCCATGAAGTATATAGGCGCCTGAAGAACGATGGGCGGCATCGTGTGATAGATGAGAACCCTGCTCTCCGGGACGGGTATGCCGTCTTCGAGGACCAATGCTAGGGTGCTTTTTCCGAACGTCGGTGACGACGATGCTCCTGTAGTATCATTGAACTCCACCAATGCCGGTCTCGAAATGAGTGACCAAAACAATGAACTATCACCACTGGACCCGACTTGAAATCGAGCCGCTCCTGCCCGATCAATGTACCCGTATACTCGAAGTGGGAGCCGGGGCCGGCGCCACGTTAAAATGGCTAAAAAGCCTCTATCCCACGGCTGAAACGACTGCGGTCGAGATAAACCCAGCCATGCTAGAAGAATTGAAGGTGAATGCTGATTTGGCCATTATTGGTCCCGTCGACCAAATCATTATACGGCTCAAAACCTATGACCTAATTCTTTTGCTTGATGTTCTCGAACATCTTCCCGATCCAGACGAGACCCTACGAAACCTAACAAAGCTGCTGAATCCCAAAGGCCGGGTGATCGTTTCAGTTCCCAATATTTCTCATTTTAGTGTTTCTATACCGCTCCTGGTCCAGCGCCGCTTCGATTACCGGGAGGCGGGCATTTTGGATCGGACTCACCTTAAATTTTTCGTAGAGAACACTGCCATCAAGCTCCTCAACGATGCAAACCTAAATGTTTCAGAGGCCCTTATCTCCGGAATGGAACGAAGGGCCAGAACGTTCAATTTTTTCAGCCTCGGCCTATTGCAGCACTATCTGGCTCGGCAATATATCCTGCTCGGTGAGTTGAACGACGGCGATTTCAAACAGCAGAAGGTTCGGTGGAAAATCGCGGGCTGACGGGAAGCAAAGCGTCAGTGCTACCGATACTACCGATCACAATGATGAATCGGGTCCGTTGTAACGCTTTTTGCCCAGCATCAGCGCAAGATACTCAATAGTCTTGGAAACAACCCTCGAAGTCGGACGCCAACTGCCAACGTTTGCCTCCGAGCTGAATTGCTGATCTGTTCGCGTTTTGGCAAAAGGCTTACTGCTGTCCTTCGCGTAGTTGTTAGGCAAGTGGTAGACCCAGGACCAAGATGGTGTCGTCAGCGTGCTTAGGTCGATGGGCGATACGTAACGTGCAGTGAAACCTGCTGGCGGGTTCTCGAAACACAAGCCCATTGCTGCGCGACAAGCAACATCCCACTCTGGTCGCACAAGCTTGCTCCGCTGGCGGTCAAACGAGGGTGTTTCCACGTACTCCAGCGCGAGCTCTCTGTCCAAGATGAACATCGCGTTGAATGGATAATCCAGATTGACGAACGCATACCCATCTAGATCCACCCGGGTTTTTGAGCTCAGATCAGTCACACCGACCTGATCGACCAGATACAGGTGATTGTCAGCGTCATTGTATTCGATGCGCTGAAAGGAGGGTATCAACCTTCTCTCGTTGAGTATTTCCCGATAATGGATGAAATAGCAGAGATTGTCGAAGGACAGTAACACATCATCTTCGACGTATATGAAATGAGTGTAATTCACTTTCGCTCTAAGAAACTGCTCCGCGATAAGATGCTTGTGGCCCCAAGGCAGGAGCCAGGGATCGGAAAGAGTTGGAAAGCTTTCAATCGAAAGGTTCTTGCTTGAGTTTGGACGCGCGGGAAACGGTCTGAAAAGCGGTGCACAAACGTCTCTAATCTGTTTGAACGCATCATCCCGGTCGACATTGGTGGTGATGACAATATCCAGGACTTCCACAGGATATTCACAAAGCGCTCGAACGACCTGAAAAAGATACTGGAGCCGTGACTCCCGGAAATGAAAAGTCACCGTAGCAAGAATTCGAAGCGGACGTTCAGTTACATCTCGCATACCTTTACTACCTTCAGCTTATGGGCGCCAATTCTGGCGTCTGAAAGAATTGAAATGATAGCATTTTTGGATACATTAGAAACCTATGTTGCTGTCCGACCCCATTGCGCCACGACGTCGTTCGCGCGGCCGCTCGCATGATCGCCCCGAGCCCGCTGGGAGGGGCCGAATGTTCAGTCCTGCAACAACTGATTGCAAAAGCCCGATGGTGGGCGAGTTCCGACTAATCGGCCCCAGCGTGCCAAGCCAACGGCACAATTTCGTACCTTTAGGATGAGACCTCTCCAGGAGATCGAGGCCGTCGGGCTGCCGCGAGATCGACATCCCGAGCACGATATTGAGCGTATGAAACGCATCCCTGCGCGGTAAGAATCATTTGGCTGGGCGCGCCAGTCCAGATGCCGGATATGCGCCAGCGGCCGTGTGTCGGCAGCCAGCACCGCTCCCGTCAGCCGAGAGCATAGGTCACGATTGGTAGTACATTCGGAGAACATTGCGCGTCCATCTCTACATCAAGATCCGGACTGAGCTTCATGAAACATTCCAAGCCGAGTCAGTATTCGCGGATGCTTTCGTCCAGCCCGCGAAGCAGGGGATAGAGGAAATAAGAGATGATAGTGCGCTGCCCGACCTGCATTTCGGCGGTAACCGCCATGCCGGGAATCAACTGAACGCGTTCCAGCTGCAGCCGAAGGTGCACGTCCTGCAAGTCGACCAGTACGCGATAATAGGGAGCTGTCGTGCGGCGCACACCTTCGGCCTTGGGGTCCGGTGAGAACGAGTCCTCACTGATGACCCGAACCTCACCCACGGCTGTCCCGTACTTCTGGAATGGAAATGCCTCGAACTTTACCCGCACCGGCTGCCCTACCGCGACCTGGCCGATGTCCCTCCCCTCCACGTTGACTTCGGCCTGGAGCTGCCCGTCCCGGCGAACAAGCACGAATAACGTTTCAGCCTCGCGGACCACGGAGCCAACGGTGCGGTTGGCAATCTCGAGCACAACTGCATCTGCGGGAGCCTGCAGCACGATCAGTTGCCGGCGAAGCTCGGCCTTCTTCAGTTCTTCAAGGGCACCGTCGCGCTTGCCGGTGACCTCGACCAAATCTTGATAAACGGTACGACGAAAGTCCTCAGCGAACACGTTTTCATCAGCCAGGGCCTTATCCAGACGATGCCGGTTGTCTTCGATATTGCCCCGGACGCGCGCGAGATTGCTCTCAACCTCCAGCCGCGCGTCACGCGACAACAAGAGGTTCAGTTTTGAACCGACTTGGTTAGCCATCAACGCGCTTCGCATCGTCTCGATCGACTGCATGGTCTCCAGTCGCTGAACCAAGACCGCTTCTTCGTCACGCGCTGTTTTCAGGTTGGCTTGAGCTGAAGCGATCTGCGCTTCGCAGTTCCGGATCTGGGCGTCGTAGGCGGTCCTTCTCTGTAGAAACAACTTATGCTGGAGCTGCTCGTCGTTATTGCTGGCGTTGCTGACGACGAACTCGGTTCGATCCAATTCGGCGCGGAGCCGGCCAATAGCCGCCTCGAAGGCGGCGACTCGGATGCGCAACTGGTCGACGTCAGCTTGCGAAAAGGTCGGATCGAGCGTAGCCAGCAAGTCGCCGCGCTTCACTCGATCGCCAGGCTTGACGTGAATTTCGCGGATCACCGACGTTTCCAGCGGTTGCACCACAAGGTTTGGACGCGTCGTGATCAACTTCCCCTGTGCGGTAACGATCATGTCCACTTGCGATACCGATGCCCACGCAACCGCGACGGCGATCAGCGCAACGACAAGGTAGAGCGTCACATGAGCTAGCCGTGGCGGAATTCGCTGCTCAACCTCGATTGCATCAGGCTGAAATTCTGTAACGACGCGCGGTCGCCGCGGGGCCGGGCGAAACATGGTTCGACGCCTGCGCGGGACCGTATTCGCTCTCGATGTCTCACGCAGTTGTTCTACCTTGCTCATGCGAACTGCTTCGTCTGCTGATTCCAGAGATGGCGGTAGATAGTGGATTTGGAAAGCAGCCGGTCGTGGTGATCCACGTCGACAATACGACCGCGGTCGATCAAAAGGATCTGGTCCGCTTCGGCCAACATGGAGAGGCGGTGCGAAACGATGATAACGGTCCGTCCCGCAGCGAGGCGGCGCAGGTTGCGCCTAATGATCATCTCGCTCTCGGGATCGAGTGCGCTCGTCGCTTCGTCGAGAATCAGAATGCGCGGATTGGCAATGAGAGCCCTCGCGATGGCAAGCCGCTGCTTTTGTCCTCCAGAGAGGTTCGACGCCTCCTCTTCGAGCATGGTGTCGAACCCCCGGGGTAGCCGTTCGATAAACTCGTCCGCACCCGCGAGCTGCGCTGCCCTCACAACCTCCTCGAAAGTCGCATCCCGCTTTACGCAGGCGATATTTTCGCGGACGGTTCCGCGAAACAGGAAAGTATCCTGCAGGACCACTCCAAGATTCCGGCGCAGATGGGTTAGATCCAGCTCCCGGGCATCATATCCGTCGATGCGGACCAGTCCCTGCTGCACGGGATACATTCCCGAGATCAGTCTCGTGAGCGTCGTCTTGCCGGAGCCGCTCCGGCCGACGATCCCGAAGATGGAGCCAGGCGCAATGGAGAAGGAGACTTGATCGAGCGCCGGAGCGCCTTCGGATCCATAACGGAACGAGACACTTTCGAACTCTATCTTTCCGGCGAAGTCGGGGCGCAAGCCGTCTCTCTTGCCGTCACGCTCGGCTTTCTGGTTCATCACCTCACCAAGCATTTTAACTGCGAGGGCGACCTCCTGATATTCGTGCACCATAGTCACGAGCTGGACCAGCGGTCCCGAGACCCGCCCCGCCAACATATTGAAAGCGACAAGCGCGCCGATCGTCATTTCCCTTCCGAATACGTCAAGTGCGCCCAGGGCGATGATCCCGATCGTCATCATCTTCTCGAGAAATCCGGTGACCGCCTGGGCGCCCGCTGAAATTTTCTCGACTCCGAATCGCATTGTGACCGACTGCGCGCAGCGGTCGTCCCACACCCTGCTCTGCAGCGGCTCCATCGCCAGCGATTTCACCGTGCGCATGCCATGAACAGTTTCAACTAGGAGCGCCTGCCGTGCGCCTTCCGCTTGATAGAGATCATAGAGGCGCCGTCGGAATGGCCCCATCAGCACTGCGACGACGATCGCGCTAACCACGGTGAAGGCCAGAACCACACAGGTCAGTTTGGCACTGTAGAGCGCCAGAACAGGGATGAAGACGAATAGCGACAGCGCATCCAGCGTGGTGAGGAACAGTCGCCCGGTCAGAAATTCGCGGATTCGCGCAGCCTGCTGCATATGTTTCACCAGGACGCCCGCAGAGATGTGTTCGAAGAAGGTCACGGGCAATCGGAGAAGATGACCGAATGTCTTGGTCGCAACCCGGATATCCACCCTGTTTGTTGCGTAAATCAAAAGGTAACGCCGCAGAAATCCAAATATTGCGTCAAACGCGAGCGCGGCGGCCGCGCCGGCCGTGAGCACGTAGAGCGTCGTGAAGCTCTCGTGCACAAGAACCTTGTCTATGACCAACTGAAAGAAAATCGGAAGCACGAGGCCGAGCGCGTAGAGAACGATCGCGGCAACCGCCACGTTGCCGAATAGCCGCGATTGCCGGAGAAGTTCCGGTACGAACCACCGCAGTCCGAACGTCCTCCCTGTGTCTGACGATAGACGTTCGCGTTTCAACAGGATGACCTCTCCCGTCCAGCACGCGCAGAAGCGGTCTTTCGCAACGATCAGAGGCTCGTTCTTACGGTCGGCAAGTGGATCGAGCGTCGCGACGGTCTCGGCACCGGCACCCTCCGCTCCGGCGCCAAGGATAACAATCCAGTTCTCATTTGTAAGCCGAGCAATGGCCGGATATGCCTCTCCCAGACGACACAGCGCACCCCAATCGAGATGCGCAGTTTTCACCCGGAGTCCAGCCTCGCGTGCCATGCGCAGCAGCAGGTCTGTCGAAAAGCACTTGCCGTCAACGGCATAGGTGTGGCGCAGGCGATCCACGGGCAGGTCGATGCCGTGATGAGCAGCGACTTTGGCAAGGCATTCCAGCGCGGTCCAGGCAGCCGACTGCGGCGCTTCGGAAGAAGTCGCCACCGCCGCCTCCGGGGCGGGGCTTTCAGCTGAAATTACTTGAGACATTCGGCGACCGTGCGCTGTTCATCACGGAGGGACCGCGCTCCACGGGCGCAATGTTGTGCGGAGGCTCCGCCGATGTGCTCGGCTGGCCGCGCCGCACCGCCCCAGCATCGATCAGGCCCTGCAGCGCGTTCTGCATTACTTCAACCGAGTTCGCGAAGGACTCCACCGAAAAGATCAGCCTCTGGCAGAAGGCCTTCTTGGGCGCGTGATTGGCGTCTCGCTCCGTGGGCGAGAAACTCATCAGATCGACGCGTACGATCGACCCACCGATTGTGATCTCGTCCACTCCATCGGTATAAATCTCGGCGTGCATCTATGGCTCCTATGCTGCGAGCTGCGGCCTGAAGATGACGTCGACCGCATAGCTGGTGGAATTGAAGGTATTGGTCGGGAACAGGCTGCCGGTCCCGTAAGCGTACACGCCATTGCCACCGCTGGACGCGGACGACGGTGCGGTCAACGGCCCGTTGGTGACCGAACCAGCAAAGAGATTTGGATCTGCGGAGTAGCTTCCCGCAGTGTGGTAGGAAGCAATGTAGGTCGTTCCCGCCGCTATCGTCACGGGCGCACTGAAGTTGACCTGCTGCCAGCCGCTCGCTGTCTCGTTGGTAAAGGTAGCAGTGGCCAGTAAGGTGCCAGCGCTGCTCCAGAGATCGGCGACGTGCGTGCCTGTATTGTTCGATCCTTTGTAGAAGCGCAACCCGACAATGTCGCCTGCCGTGGAAGCCACGAATTTCATGCCAAGTTCCACCGAGTTTGGATCATTGACGGAGACAATGCTCGGCGTTGGATTCGAGCTGAACAAGCTCACGGTGCTGGACGATGCCGCCTGAACCGTGACGCCTACCATTGCGCTGGCCGTACCGCCACGGCCATCCGAGATAGCGTAGTTGAATGAAGCCGGTCCGGTATAACCGTTGGTCGGGGTGAACGTCACCGTGTTGTTTTGTACGTTGAAGCCGGCGGCGCCGTTGACGCCTCCGCTGACGCCCGTAATCGTCAGGATGTCGCCGTTTGGATCTGTGTCGTTGGCGAGCAATGCAGTCCCTGCAATGGAAAGTGGGGTGTTTTGGCTGGCATTGAAGCCGCTGTCATTGTTTGCGACTGGCGATTGGTTGGCACCACCGCCAGAGCCGTTGAACACGACGTCGACCCAGTAGTTCGTGGCGTTGAAGGTGCTGGTCGGAAACAGATTTCCGTTACCATACGTGTAAGCGCCATTGCCGCTCGCTGGAGCCGTCAGCGGCCCATTGCTGTGCGCAGTGGTGAAGTAGCTGGGCGTGGCGGTGTAGCGACCGTTGCTATGGAAACTAGCGACGTAGGTGGTACCGGCCGTGATCGACACGGGACTGCTGAACGTGACGGTTTGCCAGCCGCTGCTGGTCTCGTTACTGAACGTGGCTGTCGCCAGCAGCGTACCCGTGCTGCTCCACAATGAGCCGGAGTGCGTACCCGTATCACTGGCACCCTTGTAGTACTTGACCCCAGTAATAGTACCTGTAACGGACGAGGTGAATTTCACACCAAGGTTGACCTGTGACGTGTCGGAACTCGACAGCACTGACGGCGTATCCGAGCTCGAGAACAAGCTGACGGTTGATGCAGTGGTCGTCACGGTAATGTTGAACGTCTCGCTCGCAGCGAGACTGCCGAGGTCGCTCGCCGTGGTGTTGATACTGACCGTCCCCACGTTTGCGGATGTCGGTGTACCGCTGAAGGTGCGGGTCGAGGCATTGAAGCTCAGCCAGGAGGGCAGTCCGGTCGCTGAGTAAGCGAGCGAATCCCCGGAATCGACGTCGGTGAAGGTGCCTGCAGGCAGCGTCAGGGAGAACGCCGTGCCGACCGTCGCGGTCTGGTTGGCGGTCTGGCTCGCCAGCACTGGCGCGTCGTTGGCGCCATGAATGGTGACGGTTAGCGTGCTCGACGATGTCGCACCGGCGGCGTCGTTCATCGTGTAGTTGAAGGCATCGGTCAGCGTAGTGGTCGAAAGCCGCAAAGCCTGCACAGCCGCATCGGTTTCATTAACGGTATACGTGAACGCACCGGCGGCATTGAGGACCAGGTTGCCGTGCGCGCCATTGAGGGCCGCACCGAGTGTACCGGAGGTCGAGCCGAAACTAACCGCGGTAACCGTCTTGGTATCGCCAGCGTCGGGATCGGTATCGTTGGTCAGCACATTGCCTGTGCCGGGCGAGCCGGCCGTGCCGTTGTTGATACCGCCCTTCTCCGTGGCGTTCGCCGTGTCCGCGACGGCGGTCGGTGGCGTGTTTGCAGTGGTCGTCACGGTAATATTGAACGTCTCGCTCGCAGCGAGACTGCCGAGGTCGCTCGCCGTGGTGTTGATACTGACCGTCCCCACGTTTGCGGATGTCGGTGTACCGCTGAAGGTGCGGGTCGAGGCATTGAAGCTCAGCCAGGAGGGCAGTCCGGTCGCTGAGTAAGCGAGCGAATCCCCGGAATCGACGTCGGTGAAGGTGCCTGCAGGCAGCGTCAGGGAGAACGCCGTGCCGACCGTCGCGGTCTGGTTGGCGGTCTGGCTCGCCAGCACTGGCGCGTCGTTGGCGCCATGAATGGTGACGGTTAGCGTGCTCGACGATGTCGCACCGGCGGCGTCGTTCATCGTGTAGTTGAAGGCATCGGTCAGCGTAGTGGTCGAAAGCCGCAAAGCCTGCACAGCCGCATCGGTTTCATTAACGGTATACGTGAACGCACCGGCGGCATTGAGGACCAGGTTGCCGTGCGCGCCATTGAGGGCCGCACCGAGTGTACCGGAGGTCGAGCCGAAACTAACCGCGGTAACCGTCTTGGTATCGCCAGCGTCGGGATCGGTATCGTTGGTCAGCACATTGCCTGTGCCGGGCGAGCCGGCCGTGCCGTTGTTGATACCGCCCTTCTCCGTGGCGTTCGCCGTGTCCGCGACGGCGGTCGGTGGCGTGTTGTTGCCATTGCTGGGTACAAACACCACGTCCGCCCAGTAGTTCGAAGAAGAAAACGTATTGGTCGGGAAAATTCCGGCCGTGCTGGTACCACCGTAGGAATAGACGCCATTGCCGCCCGATGTGGCGGAGGAAGGCGCGGTCAAATTGCCGCTCGTGAACGCGTTGACGAAGAAACTATTCGTGGCCACGTAGGCGCCGTTGGTATGATACGAAGCAATGTAAGTTGTATTGGCAGCGATTGTGACCGGGGTTGCCAGATTGACCGTTTGCCAGCCGCTTGCTGACGTAATGGTAAAGGTCGCGCTGGCAAGCTTGGTACCGGCCGAGGTCCAGAGGTCGAGGAGGTCGGAGTTCGTGTCGCTCGGGCTGCGATAGAATTTCAGCGCGGTGATTTGTCCCGCCGTGGAGGAGGTAAACTTCACGCCTACTTCAAGCGGCGTGCCATCGTTCAAACTGGTTTGGGCCGGTACGTTGGAAGCAGTGAAGAGGCTTGCCCCGCCATTCCCACCCCCTCCCGTGATATTGACACTGACGGTGGCGGGAGTGGTTTGCATGTTGATACTGTCATCGGTCGCGCGCGCTTCGATGACTCGCGTACCAGAGCCCGAAGCAACCCACGTATAGTTCCAGTTCGTCGTGCCGCTCGCCGGGTGCCACGTCGTGCCGCCATCAGTCGAAACTTCGATACCGGCCACACGTCCGCCGTCGTCGGAGGCTGTGCCGGCAATCGTGACCGACTGGCCCTGGCTGATGTTGGCCCCACCTGCCGGAGAGCTGATGACAGCCGATGGTGCTGTGTGGTCGGTGGTCGGCTGGGCGCTCACAACGCCCGCCTGCAACGTTTGCGGAGTCACTCCCATGTCGGCAAGGAGATTCACCATCGACTGCTGCACGGCAGTGCTGACTGGCGCGGTGAGGCCCCTGTACGAAACATATTGGTCTGACAATCCCCACGACCACATGACCGTGCCGGCACCGAAAACCAGAGCACCACTCTCCGGATCACGGTAGAGCGTGAGGCTGTGCGTGGCCGTCCCAGAGCCGGTCGTCGCCCCATTGTCCAACAGCAGCGTATTGACGTTGCGCGTCGTCGACGACATGTCGATCAACCCGGCGGGCCGGGAACCGTTGTCAAGATCGCTATCCCACTCGTAGCCAAGCAGGTTGGTCAGCGTTCCTCCGGTGCCGCTGGCAATGCTGGTGTTTCGCCAAAAGCGCAGCTGCGACATGCTGGCCGGGACGGTGATGTTGTCGAGCGAGCCGATATCATCCACGGTGAAGATCGTACCGGAGAGAGAGTTTTCCGGAGTACCAGGTCCATAAAGCGGATCACGAAACAGGCCCGCGCCGCCGTTGGCCGTGCCATTCGGGTCGAGTTGCGTGCCGCTCCAGATGTCCTTGTACTCGACGATCGTCCGGTTTGCCGAATGGCTAGCATCGAGGCTCGCTGCGAGTTCGACATCCCAATAGATTTCGTTGCCGCTCAAGAAAGCCAGATCGACCCCCGCGTCGCGCGCGGCGGTGACATTGGCGAATTGCGATTGCGACCAATATTCGTCATGGCCAGCGTCCATGTAGGCGTTCGTGTTCAGCAGCAATCCTGCAGTGGTTGCGCTATCGATGCCCGAAATGTAGCTGACGTCGTAGCCGTTTCGCTCCAGCCAGTAAATTGCGGCGTACTCCTCGCCAAACAGGAAATCCTGCGGCCCGGCCAGGTTGGAGTTGGAGTTGATCGCGAGCGGACGATTGTAGCTTACGGCATACGCACGATCGTTATTAGTTCCGCTGGGACCTTGATACAGATTATATCCACCCCATGGATTGTACGCCTCCCAGGTCATGTCGCTGGTTTGGAACAGAATGTCCGAGGCGGAGCCATCATTGCGAACGATAAACGGAATCATGTTCTGGAAATTGCCAGTGTCCGTCGTCAGCTTTGCAAAATAGACCCCGGAAACAGCATTGGCAGGAATTGTCCATGAATCTGTTATAGACCAATTCCCCGCATCAACGGTGTTGGTTGGATCATTAAAGAGCGGTGCCGGTTGGTTGGCCGATCCCGTATGGTGCATGCTGGTGACGAGGCGCGCGCCGTTGCCGCCATAGTAGCCGAGCCGATAAACATCGAGAGTATAGCCGCTCAAGGCGGTATCGACCTTGAAGGAGACTGTCTGTCCCGCATTAGTGCTGATCTGTGTCGTGAAGCCTTCGATCTGCGAGTCGCCTTGGTTATCGAAGGAGCCGTGGATCGCCCATACGCTCTCGGGCGTACCCGCATTCTGATTCTCAGTGACGATTTTGTTGTTGGCGTCTGTGAACGTTGTGGTTGCTGTCTGGCTCCCGGAGGTTGCAGTGAGCTTCATAGTGGCACCGGTGGCCCGACCATCGGCTGGGACCTGCCACCGCGCGACCACCGTGCCGTTGAGGAGACCATCTACGTCGCCGCTACCGCCGTCCGTGATCGTGAACGGCGCATAAGTGTCGGGATTTCCGTCGATTCCCGGTGCACTCGGTAGGTCCGCGATCTGAAATGTAATCGGCGCGCCAAAGCGCATACCGTTGGCAGTAAACGTTGCAGTACTGCCAGGCGCATAGTCGGCATGGTCAGTTGTGACCGAGAGCGAACCAGCTGTGAGTGAATTGACGGCCGGCCCGCCATGTACCCCGAGAGGCAGTGCGGCGTCGGCGGCTGACGGCAGGAACGGGACCTGCCTGTTGAACGAGACCTGCCTGCTCAACATCCCGGCCGTGGACAACAAATCCGCCAATCTTGCCTGAGACGCCTGCTGGCCCGTGCCCGCCATCACATTGGACAGGTCTTCTGACCCGCCGACGGGCGCCGCGCGCGGTCGGGTCCAAGACCCCTCCCATGCGGGTAGACCGTAGCTGCCGTTGATCGCATTCAGGATTGCCATGCGCGGCGAGTCGATATCCGGCCAGCCGAGATCACTTTTTTCAAGGTTTTCTTCCGAAGAGAGAAGCCTTGCTTTTCGAGAAGCGCTCGCCCCTGGCATGGCCACCCTCCGTAAATTCTCGCAGAAAATCAATTTAATTTAAACATCTTTTCATGTCAATTCAATGCGATATTAATTATCGTTTAATTTAAATCGGAACTCGCTTTGGCGGCGAAGGATAGGCGCGGAAGCCGCGAAATTTCACCCAGGTATTTGCCATATCCGCTCTTCTCCAGTGGCTGGGCCAGCGCGAGGACCTGATCGCGATCTATGAAGCCCAGCCGGAAGGCAACCTCCTCAAGGCACGCAACCTTCATGCCTTGGCGCTTTTCAAGCGTTTGCACGAACATTCCTGCATCAATTAGCGATTCGACCGTGCCGGTATCGAGCCAAGCAAACCCCCTCCCCATCCGCTCAACATGGAGAGCGCCAGTTGAAAGGTAGCGCATCTGCAGATCGGTGATCTCGAGCTCTCCGCGGGCCGATGGTTCAACGCGGCGCGCCAACCGCACAACGCGATTGTCGAAGAAATACAGACCGGTGACCGCCCAGTTCGAAGCTGGCCGTATGGGCTTCTCCTCGATCGATATCGGGCGGTCCGCCTCATCAAACGCGACCACGCCATATCGTTCTGGGTCACGCACGTGATAAGCAAAAACCGTTGCGCCCTCTTCACGTCCTGCCGCCCTGGCAAGCAGTTCGCCCAGGCCGTCGCCGAAGAAAATATTGTCTCCAAGGACCATCGCCACGCGATCGCTTCCGATGAAATCCGCGCCGACAATGAAGGCGTCCGCGAGACCGGCGGGACGGGTTTGTTCCGCGTAGCTGAGCCGAATGCCCCATTGGCTGCCGTCCCCCAGCAATCGTTCGAACTGACACCGGTCTGAAGGCGTGGTAATAATTAGAATGTCACGGATACCCGCCAACATCAGCGTCGACAGGGGATAATAGATCATCGGTTTGTCATAGATCGGGAGCAACTGCTTGCTGATCACGCGGGTGATCGGATAGAGGCGCGTTCCGCTGCCGCCAGCCAGCACGATTCCCTTCAGCATCGGTTTCTCCTTCTCCGACCAGCTGGTCCAGACAAGCTTGAAGTGAATGGCGCCAAGACGCCAGGCGAATCCCGAACACGCGTTCGGCCTTGGATGAGTCGAGGCGCGAGTTCCGTGGCCGAGGCGCAGCGGTCGGAAACCCTTCAGTCGTGATCGCCTCGAGCACCGGAATCCGCGCTCCGCGACGGGAAAGCTCGTCGAAGATTGCCTGCGCAAAGTCGTGCCAGCTTGCCTCGCCTTGACCGGCGAGATGAAAGATGCCGGCCGCGGGCCGGCGATCGACTGTTACTGACCGTTCTGCGATCTGAAGGACGGCCCCCGCGAGGTCGTATGCGTAGGTCGGATTTCCGTGCTGGTCCCGAACAACCCTTACGATGGGCTGCGTCTCGCACAACCGCAGCATCGTTCGAACGAAGTTGCTGCCATAGGGGCTGTAAAGCCACGAGCATCTGATCACGGTCGCGAGCGGATGCGCGGCCAATACAGCAGCTTCGCCGGCAAGCTTCGACGCGCCGTAGACGTTCAACGGCGCGGGAATGTCGCTTTCGTCGTACGCATCCGGTTTCGCGCCGTCGAATACATAATCGGTCGAGAGATGGATGAGTGGAATGTTCATCCGCCAAGCGACATTTGCGAGCGTCGCCGCGCCATCGCGGTTGATGCTGAACACCTTCGCTGCTTCAGATTCGGCCTGATCAACCGCCGTATAAGCGGCTGTATTGATCATTGCAGACGGCGCGATCGACGCGATGATCTTGTCGATCCCTTCGCGGTCCTCGAGATCGAGTTCTCGGTGCCCGAGAGCCACCGCAGGCAGACCGCGCATTGCAGCGAGATCACGAAGACACTTTGCCAACTGACCATTCCGCCCGGCAATGAGGATCGGTCGATCTATCATCTTCACCTCAATGTTGGGCAACGAGGAGACCCAGGCGCGAGCCGTCATAGACACCGCAGCGAGCACGCTGCCACCATGCACGATTGTTGAGGTACCATCCGACCGTTTCGGCCAAGCCCTGTTCGAAGGTTCTCGTCGGTTCCCAGCCAAGTTCGCGATGCGCCTTCGTCGCGTCGATTGCATAGCGCGCATCATGTCCCGGACGATCCGGCACGAACGTAATGAGAGATCGTCTCGTTCCCGCGCCCAGGGATAACCGATCCACCACGTCACAAATCCGGGTGACCACCTCCAGGTTGGATCGCTGGCCATCTCCGCCGAAATTGTACTTCTCGCCCGGTCTTCCTTCGTACAGAAGCCTTATCAAGCCAGCGGCATGATCATCGACATGAAGCCAGTCGCGAATATTTCTGCCGTCGCCATAGACCGGTAGCGGCTTCCGGTCGAGCGCATTGAGGATCGTCAGCGGGATGAGCTTTTCCGGGAACTGGTACGGCCCGTAATTGTTCGAACAATTCGATACGATGACCGGCAGACCGTAGGTTCGAAACCACGCGAGTGCGAGGTGGTCCGAGGCCGCCTTGCTCGCCGAATACGGCGAACTCGGCCTGTAGGGCGTGTCCTCGCGAAACAAGCCCTCCGGCCCCAACGACCCGTAGACTTCGTCTGTCGATACGTGGATGAAGCGGAACTGCTTCCGCCGCGGAAGCGGCAGACGTTCGTAGTAGGTCCTGGCCGCCTCCAACAGAGTGTAGGTACCAACTATATTGGTGCTGACGAAGGCCTCGGGTCCGGTGATCGAACGGTCGACGTGGCTTTCGGCGGCCAGGTGTATGATCGCATCCGGCTCGTAGTCGGCGAACGCGAGATCCATAGCCTCTCGATCGCAGATGTCGGACTGCAGGAATGTATAAGACCCCAGCCTCTCGATGCTCGCCAGCGAAGTCAGGTCGGCTGCGTATGTCAACTTGTCGATGTTGACCACCGCGGCACTGGTCTGCAGCACCAAACGGCGACACACAGCAGAACCGATAAAGCCCGCTCCGCCGGTCACCAGGATACGCATTCCACCCATCTCCACTATTTCATCTCCACTATTCGAAAACGCAAGCAAGCTGGTTGAGCGCAGGAAGGGTCTGGTCCTTTGGCGATATCTGAGCCTCTGACGGTGTGACGGGCCACTTGATCGCTAATGCGGGATCAGCCCAATAGACGCCGCTGTCATGGCTCGGCGCGTAGATTTGGTCGACCTTGTACAAGACGACGGTCTTAGGCTGCAGGGTACAGAACCCATGCGCGAATCCCTTCGGAATGAACAGCTGCTCGCTGCTTTCGCTATCCAACTGGATGGCGACGTGCTTGCCAAAATTGGGCGATGAACGTCGGAGATCAACGGCAATATCGAGAATGGCCCCATTCAACACCCGTATGAGCTTGGCCTGGGCGAAAGGCGGTCGCTGGAAATGCAAGCCGCGCACCGTGCCGATCCGATCTGAGCTGGATTGATTATCCTGAACGAAGTCATGGAGGATTCCCTTCTCAGCAAAAGCCGATCGCTGAAAGGTCTCACAGAAGTACCCGCGGGCATCGGAAAACCGATCTGTTCGAATTACTTTGACATCGGGGATCGCCAAGGATCGCAGTTCCAGCATTGGGCACCTCCTGCCGGCCCTCAATATTTCCCCATCGGGGTTAGTTGCGGCGGACCATAAATATCCGACGGAATTTAATTATCCGCCCGCCGACCCGCCTCGAAACAATCACATTATTCTCGATGCAAATACCGGCCAGACCGTAACTCCTAGAATATCCTCTATTTTGCTAACGCCCGACCGAAAACGGCAAAGCCGCCGTCATTTTCAATTTCGCTTACATTAATATATGATTTATTTAATTTGGCAAGCAGATTTTTATATGCATATAATCCCCCACCGCGTGCGCGCCCCTTGGTCTGCGGGCGAGCGGCCCCAACGTGACCCACCGTCGGACAGGTACGTGATGCTCCAGAACAATCTTCGACACACGGATAGCGTACGGCTGCCTGTGACCGGGCTGGCCCAACCCGTTCAAACGGACAGCGGAGGAATCAGCGACGTCATCAATTTCGGCATCGGGCTTCTACGACGCCAATATCTCATGATCCTTGTCACTGCCGGGCTCGTAACTGCAGCCAGCCTGCTTTATCTCCGGTTGGCGTCTCCAACCTATACGGCGCAGGTTCAGATCCTGTTGGCTACTCCAAGGCCCCAATTTGTCCAGCAGCAATCGCTCCTCGCCGAGCCGGCCTTCGATCTCAATCAAATCGAGACCCAGCTTCAGCTCCTGAGATCAAAGGCCACTGCGGTGGCGGTCATCGACCAGTTGAAACTGTCGGACGATCCGGACTTTAGTGCGACAGGGCTATCTCTACAGTCGCTCTGGCAGCGAATTCGGTCATGGGCGTCGATTGGATCGAAGAACGATGGCCCATCCGATACCCATGGCGAACCATTAGACACTATCGTAGACGCGTTTCTCAATCGGCTTTCGGCAGGGCGTGTCGGGTACAGCAACGTCATCGAGATCAGCTTTAATTCGAGCACCGCACTCCGGGCCGCGGAGATCGTCAACGCCGTAGCCAACACCTATGTTGCGGACCAGCTCAATGGGAAATTCGATGCCAATCGCAGGGCAACAAGCTGGCTGCAGGAGAGGCTGCGCGATCTCGGCGACCAAGCCCTCGCTGCACAACGTGCCGTCGACGTCTACAAGACCCAGAACAATATCGTTTCTTTGGACGGAAAGCCCATCGACGACCAGCAGGTCACAGAAATCAACAACCGATTGGCTGCCGCTCGCGCCCAGACCTCTGAAGCCACGGCCAAGTTGGCTCGCTACGAAACCCTCCTTGCCTCCGATCCGACAAAGCCGTCCTCGATGAACAATCTGGATGCAATCGGAGCCGATTCGACAAACAGTCAGATCATCAACGGGCTGCGTCAGCAGTATCTGGAACTCATGAGGCGTGAGGCCGAGTTGTCGGCCAGGGTAGGTCGCGACCACCTAGCAGTCGTCAATATCCGGAACCGCGCGCGGGAATTTCGCGTCTCCATTTTCGACGAAGTCAAAAGACTTGCCGAAGTCAGCCGAAGCGAGTTCGAATTCGCCAAACAGCGGCAACAAGAAATCGAAAAGCAACTGTCCAAGGCCGTTTCGCAGTCCCGTTCAGTCAATTCTGCCGAGCTGACCATCAAGGAGTTGGAAAGCCGGGCAAAGGGTTTGCGTAGCTTGTACGAGACCTTTCTGCAGCGTTACATGGGCTCCGCGCAGCAGGAGACATTTCCCGTCTCGGAAACGCGGGTACTTTTCCCCGCATCGCCGCCGCCGAGCAAGAGCAAGCCAAAGACAATGTTGGTGCTGGCGTTCGGCATCTTGGGCGGTCTCGCGATGGGCGTCGGCTTGGCGCTCCTCAGAGACATCATGGACCGCGTCTTTCGTACCTCTTCACAGGTGGAAACTGTGCTGGAATTGCCTTGCCTGTCTTTAGTCCCATTGTTACCGGCCCGCAAATCCGCGAAGCTACCAGTTCGCTCCCAGCCAACCGATGATGACGTTCAACAACGGATAGTTCCGTCTCCAATGGCAATTCATCGGACCGTGGTCGGAATGCCGCTATCTCGATATACCGAGGCCATTCGTTCCATCAAGCTAGCCATCGACCACAATCCGGCCAAAATCTCCTCCCAGGTCATCGGCATTACCTCGGCCCTGCCGAATGAGGGGAAGACTACGATTGCAGCCTCGCTCGCGCAATTGATCGGGCACACCGGCAAGAAAGCGATCATCGTCGATTGCGACCTCAGGAATCCCTCACTTTCTGCGATCTTTGCGCCCAGGGCTGTCAACGGAATCATCGAAGTTGCAAACGGCAGCCGATCCCTGGCGGACACGATTTGGCGAGATCCCACGACGAACCTTGCATTTCTACCCGCCGTGCGGCGGGGATCTCTGCTTCACACCAGCGAGATTCTGTGCGCCGACGCAATAAGCAAGCTGTTCGACCGCCTGCGAGCTGACTATGACTACGTCATCGTCGACCTTCCTCCCCTGACCCCGTTAGTTGATGTCCGAGTCACTTCATCTCTAATAGACGGCTATATTCTAATTGTTGAGTGGGGCCGCACCAAAATAGATGTCGTGCAGCACGCACTGCACACGGCACCCAACATTCATGAATCGCTGATTGGGGCAGTTCTCAGCAAGACGGATACCAAGGCAATGGCTCGATATGACGGCCATCGGAGCTATTACTATCATGACAGCCACTATATCCGTTATGGCCTTTCCGGCTCTTGATGCTGTCTCGTAGCGGCCTGCACGTTCTCCGGCCACCGGAGTGGCCGCACCACACCATGGTGTTTACATGATTATCTGGCTTGTCCTGTTAGCCGAGTTTGTGGCGATCACCGCGGCGCTCGCAATGCCGGAAAGCCTGCAAAGCTTGGGATTGGCATCATTCATACTAGCAACAGCCGCGCTCGTTGTAGCGATCTTTCCATCGCCCGCCTCCCTCGGGCTCACCAAGCTGCTCCGGACTGGTCCCGTCGTTGTGCTCGCGGCTCCGGCCCTCTGGATGGCGTTACAGGTGGTGCCGATGCCTATGGACACGCTCGGAAATCCCATCTGGGCAACTGCTTCGGCGGCTTTAAGCGAGCCGCTCGCCGAAAAAATCACACTCGATATGGGGGCGACTATGCTCTCGCTGGCGCAGTATTGCGCTGTGCTCGCCGCGGCCCTCGTCACTGCGGTCATCACGCTTGACCGATATCGCGCAGCGCAAGTCCTGCATATACTACTGTCGATAGCCACGATTGCCACGGCCATGTGGTTCGGCAAGGAAACTGCCGGTGTCGCCGGGCCCGATGGCTCAACCGTCGCAGTGCTCGGCGTCTTGCTCTCCTGCGCCACGGCAATACGCGCGGCCGATCAAATAGCCCGGCACAGTCGGCCAGGAACAGTTGCGCCAGTTCCGTTCCTTGCTCTGTCCGCCGCGACCATCGCAATGATTGTCTGCTTGGCCGCGCTGCTCATTCGGACCAACTCCACCGCCGTCGTCGCCGCCCTCCTCGGATCAGCAATCTTGCTCTCGGTTTTCGTTATTCGCAGGTGGTTCTTGGGCTTGTGGGGCACCGCTGGCGTTTTCGCAACCGCCGCAATATTCTTTATTGCCAGCGTAACGGTTATTCCGTTTAGGACGAACACCGATGTGACGATCGCCTTGTCAACGAGCAGTCAGATCGCGACAGAACGGATGCTACAGGAGGTCAGGCCGGCGGGATCCGGTGCCGGCGCTTCGACGGTCCTTTTGCCGCTTTATCGGGACATTGGAATCGGCGCCCCGCGAGAAAGGCCAACGGCTGCCGCCGCAATGGTTATAGACATGGGCTGGGCGTTCCTTTGCGGCCTTGTAGTAATAGCGATGCTCGGCGCTTGTATTCTGATCAGGCGTTCTCTGTCACGAGCTTACGACTACGTGTACCCCGCCTTGGGCGGCGGTGCTTCGATTGCACTGACGATACTGGCCTTTGCCGACCATGGAATTCTGGGTTTGGGCGCATCGCTTTTGGTCGCTGCGCTTTTTGGGCTGGCGTTCGGTCAAAGCGTCTCCGGTACGGGCAGAGAGGCCATATCCTTGGAATCGAAAGAGGCTTCGGACTGGATGGCCGGTCCAGCTCCGGCGTCTCGTCCAAGGCTAGCGCCAGCGTTTGCCATCCCATGGCCGCGCGCTGCTCTGGCGGTGCTTGGAATAGCGCTGATCATACAGACGATATGGATGGTCCTCCCTGGCCGGTATCTCGGAGATCAGTCTTCTTTGTCGCCAGCCGTTTCGGCCGCAGCAGCATGGCGAAACGGGATCTCGAAACCAGTTTCGGCTGCGGCAGCGCATGAAGACCTTTGGATCCGAGGGGAATCACGATCCCGTGGAGATCCGGCTCTCGCCGCGGACGAGCAAAAAACGGAACTTCCGGCAGCGTCGAACGCGTTTGCCCGCGCGCTGCGCTCGTCGCCGCTCCGCGGCGACATTTGGCTCATGCTCGCGGCGGCGCCGAAACAGAATTCGATCCGGACGGCAGCCATGCTCAAGATGTCGTACTATACTGCGCCGAACGATCTGGATCTGCTTCCGTTAAGGCTGTCCGTCGCGCTCGCTACAGATGCTGTGGTACGCGAGCTTGAATTTCGGGACTTGATCAAGCGGGACGTCAGCCTCGTCGTTACGCGTCGACCTGCTATCAGACCAGCGCTTGTGGCCGCGTACCGGTCAGCCTCGGCCGAGGGGAAGATCTATCTCGAGAACTTAATTTCGGAGCTCGATCCGACCTACCTCGACAACATGCGCGCGCGGAATTCCCGGCAGGGATCTCGATAGGATCCTCTGAGCAGTGCGACATATTTAAATGGCGGAAACCAGAATTTTTCTCTTGAAATCGGATTAATTAATAATATATTAAATATTAACTCGCGGGTGTCCCGACAATGAATTTCGTGAACCGACATTTCCCCGATCGGGAAGTTACGGATCGTGTCAGTCCCGGGCCGATAGTATCCCGCCAGCCCAAATGGCCTCTCCGTTACGACTCGATCGAATACGTGGCGCTCTGTGCGGATATTGCGACCGTTGTTTTTGCGAGCGTCGTTTCGACGTGGCTGTGCCAAGCTCAGAATGGGTGGGCTGCAGGCGACTTAAGCAACGCACTTGGCCTGGCGCTAGTCAGCGCGGCATGTCTCGTTTGCCTCTTGAAGACCCACGGTCTTTATCGGCCAGCTGAGCTTCTCGTCCTCCGAAGTCAGATGCGCGCCGTCTGGATGGCATGGACGTCGTTGTTGCTCTTGATATGGGCCGTGTACGGCTTTGCAATCGGTCCGGGCTCTTCTCAGCAAGCAGGCACACTTTTCGCCGTCCTGGGCCTCGGCTTGCTTATGGCCGAGCGGTGGGGAGTGAGAGTGCTTCTCGGACGGGGCCTGAGCGGCAGAAAATTTGCCAGCACAAATATTGTTCTGGTCAGCGACCAGCCGCCAGCGAAAAACGCCGGACTGTCTGAAACGCTGGCGATGCACGGTTATTGTGTCCGAGGCCGGTTCAGCTTGCCCCCAGTCGGCTTCGGTCCTGCCTGTCGAAGGCGGCTCACTGCTCGCGTGATTGAGTACATTCGCAGTTCCGAGCTCGACCAGGTGGTGGTGGAAGCGAACCCGGAACGATGGCCCGAACTTCGGGCCTTCGTTGCCGACTTGCGAGTCTTGCCGCTACCGGTCGTGTTCGTGCCGGTCGGTACGACATCCGAACTGCTTCGACATCCTACGCGAAGTCTTGGAAGTGCCGTTTGTGTTGAACTCCAGCGTGGTCCTCTTACGCCGCTGGACTCTGCGACCAAGCGAATGATTGATCTTTTCGTCGCGGGGCTCGCCTTGACGATATTTGCCCCGCTGCTTGTGCTGGCCGCACTTGCGATCAAGCTGGATTCGCCCGGCCCCATATTCTTTCGGCAAAAGCGCTGTGGCTTCAATGGTCGGATCTTCCTGATTCGCAAATTCCGCACGATGCATGTGCTCGAGGACGGGCCCGCGATCCGTCAGGCCCATCCCGTCGACCGACGCGTCACCCGCGTCGGCAAATGGCTGCGTCGAACAAGCTTCGATGAACTGCCACAGCTGTTGAATGTTCTCGACGGCAGCATGTCGCTGGTGGGTCCGCGTCCTCATGCCTTGGCTCACGACGGAGAATTTGACAAGCTCGTGCGGAACTACGCCCTTCGCTGCAGGGTCAGGCCAGGATTGACCGGATGGGCCCAAGTCCATGGCTGCCGCGGTCCAACCCCCACAGCCGTTGCGATCGAAACACGCGTACAATACGATCTCTGGTACATCGACAACTGGAGCCTTCGGCTTGATCTCGTAATCCTGCTGCGAACTCCCATCGAAGTGCTGCGGGGACGCAACGCCTATTAGGCCCACAGGATCACGGGCACTGCGGCGGCCATTAAACCCCAACCACCTCGTCGAACAGTGCAGATCAGGTTACGCGCGCTGACGAAGCTTCGGACTTGCATCCCCTATGCGAAAGTCCTCAATTCTCCGGCCAGACTTCATGGCAGCAACCAACCACCGCGGCCGCTTGCCGCGCCCCGACCAGGTCTCGGAGGTCTGGGGGTTCCGGTATTTCGGCAGCACACGCGGATATTTGCGTCTCGCCTTGGCAGTCGGAGACACGCCCGGTCCGCTTGAGTCCGCCAAAACAGCCACCCCGCCCCCGAGAACCGCCAAGCGCTTCTCCAGTTCGTGCTTTTCTGCCTTAATTCGGTCCGATAAGATCCCGCTAATTTCCTCATGAAGCGACCAGAGGTCGTCAAGGGACATTGATTCTAACTCGAGTTTCCTAGCTGGCATGCTCGCACCCTGTAGTTGCGCCAAACTTAATATGCCCCAGATCGACATTAATCAAGATGGTGAACTCGATTTACCCAAGAAAATACATGGAACCGAACTGAAATCCGCAGTTCCAGATAACTGCGTCGCAACAGTCAATCAAGCCGAAAAAATGGACTATCCGCATAATTTAATCGCGGACGGGGTAAATTCACACGCCCTGCGTGCAGCCATGCAACCATTCAAGCGAGACCCGACGTGACGAACCACATCAAGTGGCCGCACGGGAATCTGCAACGCAGTATTCTCCATGAATATGGCTGGGCGTAGGCTGTCCTTCGTTCGTTCTGGGCAGTCTCGTATGCAGGGCTTCGGAGATGCATAACTCGACGCGGATAAAACTCAATATTCCTCAGCGCTAGGTTCTGTACCTATAACCATTGAGCGTTTGCGTTTGTCGTGATTCAAGCGCGTCTTAGGAGGAACCTTGATCATGGCCCGGTACGATGTTTCGGACACCGAGTGGCGTTTGATCGCATCGCTGCTGCCCAACAAACCGCGGGGCGTGGCACGGGTGGATGGACCGACGGATCATCAATGCGATCTTTTATGTTTTGAGGACGGGCTCGCTCTGGCGCGATCTACCCAGTCGTTAAGGGCCTCGACTGCTATAATCGCTACAATCGCTGGTCAAAAGCTGGCGTCTGGCTACGGATTTTTCACTTGCGGCGCAATCACCCGGATCCCTGCACCTCATAGATGCCTCGATCATTCGCGCTCACCAGCATGCAGCCGGTGGAAAAAGGGGGCCCGGATCACGCCATTGGCCGTTCTCGTGGAAGACTGAGCACCAAGATCAATGCCGTCGTGGACGAGAATGGCCTTCCATTGCGGATCGTGCTCTCCGCCGGCCAGGCATCCGACAAGACCGCCGTGGCAGCCCTGCTTGAAGGACTGCCGCCCGCCCGCGCTCTCATTGCCCATCGCGGCTCCCAGGCCATTGTCGCGAGCATGGCGGCGAGGCGCACATCCCGACCCAGCGGGACGGTAGCGTTCAGCGCTCGGTCGACCCTGGCCTTTATCGCCAGCGCAACATGATCGAGCGCTTCTTCTGCAAAATCAAACACTTCCGCCGCGTTGCTACGCGCTTCGACAAACTCGCTAGAAACTTCCTCACCGCTGTTCTGCCGGCATCAACTAGACCTTGGCTCAGAGCTTATGAGCCCACCACCTAGTCGCCTGGGCTCGATTTGAGCCTTCAGGTCCCCTCTAATGTCCGACCGTGCAGCCGCGGGAAGAACGCTCCGAATGTATCTTTGAAAACTTGAAAATGCCCAAGAGGAACTCGATTGTGGTTTCCTCTCTGTTTTGCCCTGCGGCAAATCACTGGATCTGCCCGTCCCATTTAATGAAATAACCCTCGCAATAACTATTAAATAATATATTATTTATTTATTGTAGTGTGAATTTGAAGCACTGACTTTGCCCTATCGTTGATCCGCTGCTCGGGCAACGATGCCTCGAAAGCTGAGGATGACAGATGCATCAGGCGTCGATCGAACGGTGACGAGAATGCTGCGACGGCAAGATCTCGAAGCCATGGACTTTGAGGAACTTTGGCTCCTTCACGAAGAGCTGACAAAGATACTTGCCGAAAAAATCACAGTCGAGAAGCGGGAGCTCGAAAAACGTCTTGCGCAACTCAACCAGCCGGATCAATTCGGTGACGCTGAAAGCCGGGCCGCCAGCGCCGGAACGAGCGAGCCGCCGCGCCGCAAATACCCAAAAGTCGTGCCAAAATACTTCAATCCACTCCACCCGACAGAGACCTGGTCCGGACGTGGTAAACAGCCGCGCTGGCTAGTTGCCGCGCTCCAATCCGGGCACACGCTCGAAGAGTTCAGGATTCGCGAGAACGGCGAATCGTCCGATCGGAACGCCGGCGGTCAAGGGCATTAGCTCCGCGCAACTGCAGACATGTCGGTTGCTGAAACCGTTTGGCCTTGAAGGCGTGCGAGCGTTGCTAGCTCTAAACCTTTCCCACACGAACCGCGGTGGCCGCCCTCAACAGAAGCTTTAATGTGTCCGTTCTTGGTACAGACCACAATCCAGGCCGGCGCATGTCGGTTTGCGAGTACCCAGAGGTCGCCTCCCGCCGGTAGTTTCTGAGGTCCAGGACCGTCATTGCGAGGAACGGCACCCGTGTGGCCGGAAAGCGCGCTTGCATTAATTGTCGCATGAACTGCAGACGAGGAATCAGCCGGGTGCGCATTGAGCGCGGGACCTCGACCCCAAGCAGCGCAGCAAGGGCGAGCAGTTGGGTTTCGACCGCGTTTTTCATCAGTTCGCCCGAGAAATGAGAGGCAAGTTCCTGCCAGTCCAGCCCTTCGGAATCATTCAAGTCGCGCAACTCAACCAGATGCCGCAGATCGAGTTCGCCAAGCCAGTAGCCGTAGTCTTGAAACTGATCGTGGATGATCAACATCAGCGCTCGATAAGTGGGCGTCGGGACGTACACGCGTCCCCGCCCCAGCAGCGCGGGGACGCAATGGTTCAGGGCATGTCCGGGGCCAGCATAGAGGTACGCGGGGCCTGGAGCGGCCCGTTGCAGATCGATGGTTCCGACATCCCGCGGTCGACTTAGCTCGACATACCATCTCCGGCTTTCGGGGCGCGCTTGATCATGAATTTCATAGCCAATTGCGCCCAGAGCGGCGACCGCCCTTTCAGCTTCGTCCGGCACGACCATAATATCCAGATCACACATCAGCCGAACTCCTCGCCGCTCGACAGGTGCTGTGGCTAGCGTTGCCGCACCCTTGAGCAACACCGGCGTAACTCCCTGGCCGTTCATCGCAATGACGGCCTCTTCCAGTTGACCGGCCAACCGATCGTTGCGCAGCACGTTTCGGCGATGGATCTGGCGGATATAGGTGCACACGTCCTCTGGCAACACCGATGCAAATTGATCAACGAAGTCAATGAGCGCAGGCGTCGTCAACGTCTGGTTTGCGAGCCCGATGACGGAGGTCCACTCCACGTCGACGGGCGGCAAGCCTCGCAAGCAGTTGCATAGGCTTGTCAGTGCCGCACTATGCCTTGTCATCGCACAAGTCCATCAGCAGCTGTCGAGCCTGCGCCGATTCCGAATAGATGAGTTGGAAAGATCGTGCGCCCGCAACAATCCGCTTCAAAGCGAAAAAGCCGGACTGCGACAGCTTCCCGTCTGCGGCAAAAGCGCCCTCAATGAGCCGCTTGATCGAATCAAGCTGATCCAGGGGGGTCAGCTCGACGGGGCCGCTTGCGACCCGGTTCAGAAAGATGATCCACTTGGCAGAGAGGCTCCCATTGTGCGCATCCGGAATCGGCAAATACCGCACTTCGGCGCCATCGGACCGGCGGTGCGTCACGTCGTTCCAATCGCCATACAGTCGGGATAGCAACCGCCACGATCCCTGCTTGAGGGTGAGGGCAAATGGGATGCCGCAGATCGTTCCGTCAGCCCCAATCAGCGCAACGTCATCGCCGGCATACTGAAATCCAGCGTCTACCAATTCTAGTGCAAGAGTCGACTTGCCGGCTCCCGGTTGGCCGCACAGCAGTAAGCCCATGCCGCACTTTGCAAGAGAAGCGGCGTGGAGCGCGAAAGCCCACTGATTGCTTCGGATAAGTCGCTCGGTGATGTGAGCTTTGATTGTAGGGGCCAGAGCTGCGGCTTCACATCTATGGATGCTCCCGTCATTCCCGCGGAAGAATACCCGATCGCCGAGCATCATTGTCTCGATCGCAATATCCTCCTCCTCGCCGCTGTCGTCCGTAACACAAAATAGCGAAATCAACTGTTGCGAGAGCTCCCGATTTGCAGCCCGGACGCTGATCCTGCGCTGACCAAGAACCGTTGAGAAGGCACAATCGGCCGACATTCGCCAGTCGAGATCGAGCACCCCTCGATCGATCCAGACGTTCATCGCCTGCCACGTGAACTCGCGCGCTGCGCGCTCGCCAATGCCTAGCTGCCCGAGCTCCTGATGGACGTCTTCCAAAGAAGCACCTTGTGCCAACTTGCACCAAATGAATGCCCCTAGCTGGTCCAACTCATAGAGCTTCTGCCTTGTCTCGCTGAAAAGCACTGATCGACCGTCCACCAGCGCGAAGATTGCACCCGCGGCGGGTCTCAACACCATCTCTGCCGATGTTTTTTCCAGCATGGCTATTCCCGATAGCAACGATATCTGTTTCGCCGCCGTGTCGACGCGGTGGCGACAACATCCGGCAATGTCCTGTCCACGGCGCGTTCAAACGAGCTGCAGTTGCCGAGGAAATTCGGCTTGATCGCCGTGCTACAACGGCGCAAGTCCACCTCAGTGCGGATGCACATCGCCTGACTGGGATTCATTTCGAATGACCATACGGCCCCGGTCACGCCGCCAGCTGACCACCCTCGTTCACCCCAGATAGAGAAATATTCAACACTCCTCCGAGAAAGGTCGCCGGCGCGGTCAACCGGTGAGAGTCCAGCAGATAGCGGTAAACTTCGCGAGCAGCACTCCGCTCTCCTAGAACGCGCTCCCTCTCGCTGATGCTCGCTAGCTTCTCGCGCATTTGAGCCAACTGCTTCGCAGCCGAGGTGGAGTTGCGCTTCTTCTGGACTGATTCCCGCATCGTCTCCTCCGACCAAAAAAATTGACGAAAACAGCTTACGTCATTGACAACAATTAACAACGAGATTTATATGATAACAATATAATCAATATTTATTTCATGTTTGAACCGGATGCAACCATTCAAATACCAAGAAGCGGGCCCTGCGTCGAAATAACAGCCGACCGAGAAACAGCGTCGCAGAAATCGCCGCGATGATCTTGACCTCCTGCGTGCGGGACAGCGAAAAATAAAACTCGACGAGAGTCGCAAACCAGACCGACAGCGCAAGGCTTAATTTGCAGGATTAAATCCTAACGAAAAATATTTCGCTGACGAGAGTGGAGTGAAACCGGTGATCGAATTAGCCAATTTGCCCATCACGGGCGATATGATCGTCTTCGTCGCGAGCGGCATAGCACGCGCAAAACTCCCACCCGCTCAGATTGGCCCATTTTCAGTGGCGCCTAAGGAGCTTTCGAGAGACGCATAATCAACGCCCGCGCTGCCGAGCCAAAGAGCGGCGGCGTCCAAGGAATCGCTCAAGCAGCGATCCGGCCGGTTGGAAAAACGCCGTCACGAGCAACCCGCCCTGCTCGAACAAGCACTCCCAGTGTGCGATGCCCCCCAAGTAACCCACACTGAGATGACGACGCACTCCAGCCGGCCGGGTTCTCTTTCGTTTGACAACGAATAATAATTTCCTAGGGAGGCCTCGCATGGGAATGATCATGGTCAAATGTCCGCAAACCGGTCGCGCGATTCCTACTGGTATTAGGTCGGGCCGTGAGGCTTTCCTGCGGAGCGTTGTGTTTTATGGCAATACTCGTTGCCCGTTCTGTCGCGCCAATCACAACTGGTTCGCTCGCGAGGCCTGGGTCGATGAGCCGGTCGTGCGGCCAGGGGAGATATTCGAGGAAGCGCCGCTGTGTTGATGCGTCGCGGGCTTCGGTACAGACGCGGAGCCGAACTGACTAGCATTACACGAATTTGGGCCCGACCGCCTCATTTGACGCCGCGTGTGCGGAGTTGATCTTTTGCGGCATGGCTGCCGCACCGGTTGGGAACTAGTCTTGGTACGGACTGGATGCGCTCAATCATCGCGCAGCGTTCATCCAGATTCCTGTCTCGGCGGCTATTTCTGCCAGGGCTTACTTGAGGGATACGAAATATTTTGGTCTATCGTCGTAAAGCGAACTGACGCCCTCATGAACCGTAAGTTAAGCGTCACACCGGCAGGTCGGCGCAAACTAACGATTCCGATCGCTGATCCTGCAAGGGCCTGTTTGGGGGTATTGTAGTGAGTAGTGGGGTTTGCAGCCGCTTGGCTGTTCTGCGTCAAACGGCGATGGAGCTCGTTAGTCTGCTTGCCCAATTGCACAGGCTACGAGAGCAAGTGCGAAGGGCGGAAGGGCGAAGCCTCGGAGAAAGAGCGAGACTAGGGCCGGCGTCACGGATGCGTAGGCCCCGGTTTGGGACGAGTTGCCGCACGCGGATTCAATGATGGCGAGCGGCGCGCGTAATTTCAGCGAACTCGAAGACGATCGTTTCACGGATCGACCTTGAAGCCTCCGATAACCCTTGCACAGCTCCAAGCCGCCCGATCGCTCCCCAATGAGGCGTGCGCACAGCGGGGTTTCAAGGCAGGCCGATGCGAGTGAAGGCTCTGTGTCGGGAAAAGTGCTGCACTTGGATCCGGCGTCCCTTTCCGGCTCTGACCGAGATCATCCACGAGCGGCATGCTGCGGATCATGTCCCGCACCTGAGTTGGTTTAAGCCTGACTTTTTATCTGTTCTTAGTCTTATGAAGCAGCGCTTCATCTGAAAGACAATTTGAAAGCAAAGCCGAAAGTCGTTCGCGTCAAATCGTTTCGGTAGTCGCGCCACGGAAGGCAAATTTGATTATCCGGTATAATCATAATTAATATGACGCAAAACAGAAAATAAGGTGGGGAAAAATAATGGGAGGAGTGGATGGAGACCGTACGCCGCTTGCGCGCGATGGCGTCGCTGTGCCGACAGACTTCTGCGCATCATCCAGATCGAAGCTGGAAGCTTCTCGCCGAAGCTGAGTTCTGGGAGCACTTGGCTAATGACATGCTTCGCGAGCATTTCGAACAATGCACGGCTGGCTCCTCGCTCCGACCGATCGGACGTGATCCGAATGCCGCGGAATCGAGCGCTCGCATAACCGCGTGAATGCTCTCGCCTAGCCCAAATCCCACTCGGCCGTGTGCCGGGCGTCAGTCCTCTTCAAGGCGCCCCATGGAGAACCAAGCCCTGCCGGCGCCTTCGCTGCCCGTGCCCGTCCCAGTGCCGGCACCCGCGGAGCCCGCCACTGCGCCGCCTGCTTGGGCCAGGGCCAGCACAGCTACGCTCGTGATAATCGCAATGATCAGCGAAGGGAGTCGGTGGAGCATTGGACGATCTCCTTCTCAAGCGACCGGCCGCATTGGCCGAACATTTAATTGGCAATAAATGATTGAATAAAATACAATATAGTTTATTTTTGCCTATGGATAAATTGAAATTGAGAAACGGATGACGCATTAATGTCGCGGATAAGGGCACAAGCGCCGATGCAGGCAGGGTCGGGCCTTGGATCGCCCGTTCGCGGCGCAGACGTGTGGATTGCCTCGGATTGTGTTCGTAGCTGTGCGCGCACCTGCGCAACAAGGTCGGCGTGGGTTGCACCGACTGTCCTGACGGTAATATCGGTTTTGACCATACCCGTTCTCGCGCAGCAGCCTAATTGGCCGGCGAGCGACGCCCATGTCATGGCGACGCACTTGCGCGGCACGACCGGCTCGGGAGGGTGGCGCGCGGCGCGGCTGAAACCATCTGCCGACACGACACCCCTGAAGCTCGCACAAGCCACAATCAGCAATACCGAGCGATCGCGGCAAGTGCTCGCCACAGAACAGGAGAGGATACGGGCCCTTGCTGCTGACCTTCGAACATGCCGACGGGAGCAGGATACCGTGCTGGGGCTGTTGCAGCATGCACGCGAGCAATGGACCAGCATTGCGGAGGCCACCGAGAATGAAACCGATGAGCTGCAGAAATCGCTCCGGGAGGAGCGCTTGAACACGCAGCGTCTGGAACGGGAACTTGTCAAGGCGCGCAACGATTTCGAAGTGCAGGCACGGCTAAGCCCCGAAATCGGCACCGAGGGTCGCGAACCCGAACGCCGGGCACAGAGTGATCCGAGAGAGCTGCAACAAGCTGTCGAGCGGGAGAAAGATCGGGCAAACCGGCTGGAGCAGAATCTGACAGCCGCTCATCACGACCTGGAGACCCAGTCCGCAGAGGTAACCAGACAAGCCGCAGAGATCAGTGCAAAAGAGGCAGCGGAGGCTCAGGTCCAGGCAAGCCTCCGACAGGAGCACGATCGTACCAAACAGCTGGAGGAGACGCTCGCGACGACGCGAATCGAGCTCGACAACCGATCCCAGCAGATCGCGAAGGCAACCGAAGAAGCGGTGCAGACCAAACGAACAGCGGAGAATATCTCGGCTAAACTGAAGCTCTCATTAAAGGAGGAGCACCAAAGAGCAGATGCGCTGGCGCAAGAGCTCTCGTTGGCGCATTCCAAGCTGTTCGCCTATGAAGCTCAAGCCGCGGCAAACGATGATCGAGCCGAACAGTTGAAAAAGCAGCTCCGGCGAGAATGCAACCAATCCGGCCGAGATGAGCAAGAACTTGCCGCAGCGCGCCCGAGTGTCGGACCGTGGCTACCCGCCGGCGTGTCGGGTGAAGGCGGAGCCGGCAATTCGCCAACAAGGGAACTGCTCCGAACACTGCTGCTGGGATCGCCGCAGGCGCCGCCCGCGCAATTCGCGCGAGAGCTCGTGGTCACAGCAGCTGAGCCGAAGGCACCATCCCCGGTTCCCGGGAACGAAAACGCCGCCGAACTCGTGCGATTGATCGCTCGCGCAACCGGATTGCTTCGACAAGGCGATATTGGCGCGGCACGAGTTGTCCTGGAGCGTGCTGCTGAATTAGGCAGCGCACCGGCAAGTTTCGCCCTCGCCGAAACGTATGATCCGAGCCTGCTTGCAAAATGGGGCGCGAGCGGAACGCGCGGCGACACGTCCAAGGCGCGAGAGCTTTACGCCAGAGCAGCAGCCGGAGGGGTCAAGGAGGCAAGGGAGCGATTCGACGCACTTGGTCGTTAGCAGCATCGGTGCAGACAAATGGTCGTGCGCTGTATCGACTAGTCAGATCGAACTTAAACTTACGTGTCGAAGTGAAGAGCGCAGCGAACAAAACAGAATAGACGTTCCTAGGGGAGCCGGATCGATGAAGCAGCTGGTTGGAATACGCTCTTGGTTTCTCCTCATCGTGATAGCCGCTCCGCTTCTGATCCTGGGCTGTTGCGCAGCAATGGCCCAGCAGACTCCGCGGGCGCGTGCGGATCATGCAAGGGCCGAAATCGCGGCCATGAACGATTGGACTGTTGGAATTGCCGGAGGTCTGCTGGAAGGAGCTCCCATTCGGCTTGCCGCGGAAATGGCGCGAGTGGCCGATGATGGAACGGACCTCCACGTGCTGCCCATCGTGACCCGTGGCGCAACCGAAAACGTCAATTCGCTGCTGTATTTGCGGGGCATTGATGCAGCAATCATCAATTCCGACGCACTTGACGAGTACAAGAGCCAAGTGCCGGACATCCAGCGACGGATCACCTATGTGCTCAACCTGTTTCCATCTGAACTGCACGTATTCGTCAGGCCCGAAATTCAGAGCTTGAGTGATCTGGTCGGAAAGAAGGTCAATTTCAACACCCAAGGTACCGCCGCAGCTTATTCGGGCCCGCTGATCTTCAGCCGGCTGGGTATCGAGGTCGATAAGGCATTCATCCCCCATCAGATTGCGATGGAACAAATGCGCAGGGGTGAGCTGGCCGCCGTCGTTTTCATAACATCGAAGCCGGTGGATGCATTCATACGTGGTCGTTGGGATGCCGGCTTCAAGTTCTTGCCGGTCCCCTACGAGAGCAAACTCGAAGATTATTATCTGCCATCTTGGCTGGACGCAGCTGATTACCCGAACTTGATCAGGCAGGGGGAACGCGTGACAACTATTGCCGTTCCAACCGTACTGGTCGCTTTCAATTGGCCGATCAAATCCAATCGCTTTCATCGTGTGGCGCGCTTTGTTGACCGCCTGTTCTCGCGGATCGACAAGCTGCAGGAGCCCGGTTTCGATCCGAAATGGAAGTCGATCAACTTGGCGGCGACGGTCCCTGGCCTGACGCGCTTCCCCGCGGCGCAGGCCTGGCTCGATCGTCTGCCGCGTTCGAGCCAGGCGGCACAATGACGTTCACCCTGATCGCTCTCGTCGTGACCCTCGGGATCGCAAATGACCTCGCTTCGGCCCGAGGCGCCGAAGACCCTATGGCGCCGGTTCGCGTCTCTGATCGGCCCGCAAATGGAGCCGGGGCGTGGATCGTCAGCGAGACCACCTCGCCAGTCGATTATTCATCGATCATCAAGGCTACACTACCATCTCAATGGGGCAGTTCCGACGCAGCAATGAGCCTGTCGATACGCTGTCGCGGCGGCCTGACCGAAGTGTTGCTTGATGGAGCCGGCCTGTCGGGCCGCCGCGAGGATTACACCCTTTCCCTGCGCATCAATGATGATCCACCTTTTCAGGTCTCAACAATTACGTCGGTGCGCGGTGTCGCGCTTGAAGGCGATGTCGTTCGCCTGTTGCAATCGATCCCCGGCCACACCAAACTTTCCGTGCATGTGTCACGCCGAACGGGGACCAGCGCCGGTGCAGTGTTCGCTCTCGATGGTATCGAGAGCGTACGTGCAAAATTTGCGGCAACATGCAAATGGCCACGCGCGATCGCGAAGCCCAACAATTGATCATGAACCTCAGCTTGCTTGGAGAAACAACAAAATGCACAAATTTCCGAAGATTATCACAGCGATGATCGCGACAATCATCTCGCTCCCGGTCGGGCTGTCTAGTTCCGCGGCACAGGAGACTCGCCTGCTCTCGGCACAGCCCAGTTTGCCTGCAGCCTCAACACATGGCGCGGCAAGAACGCACGCGAATTCATCGGCGCGGGCCGCGACGCCAAAACAATTTGAGCTGGCGCGCATCGCGCCATCGTCTGCTGCCAAGAAAGAGCACCGCTTAATCCTTCAGGTCAACACAAGCGACTCCGCGTCAATGAATCTTGCATTGAACAATGCACTCAACGTCGCGCAATACTACAAGGAGGTTGGTGAAGGAGTGAAAGTGGAGGTGATTACCTTCGGCCCCGGCCTCCATATGCTCCGCGATGACACATCGCCGGTGAAAGCGCGAATTGAGGAAATGGCTCTGAGCACGCCGGAAGTATCATTCAAAGCCTGTGGAAACACGCAAGAGAAAATGCAAAAGGCCGAAAATAAAGACATTCCGATCGTTGCCCAAGCCCAAGTGGTGAGGTCGGGCGTCGTTAGGGTGATGCAGTTGCAGGAGCAGGGATGGACCTACGTCAAGCCATGAAATGGCGACCAGACAATGCCTATCGAGCGGCTAGGTGCCGGCCTGCGGTCGCGACACCCCGATCGAGTGGGTCGCCGCAGCCGATGCAAATTGACTGGCCTCGATCGGGACAGATCTATCGCGCGCTATTGACCGGGCAGCGCCAGACCGACTGTCTGATCATGCGCACGAGAGCGACTTCGGGAGCGGGTTGAGCGAACATCGGTTCGTCTCAGTCACTTGCGAGGTCTGGTAGCAATTTTGCGGGGCAGCCCCTGCCCCGCCCATCCTACTCGGCCGCCTGCTAAGGTCGATTGTCCCGTAGCAGCATAGGGTATCGGAGATGCAGGGCGGCGCGAGCTGTGACGCACAGTGCTTCGATTTACGTCAGTTCTGATGACCTCTTTTTCGAGGGCAAGCGATTAAATTACACTGGATTTTATTTTGTTAACACGTCAGATTTCTAAACTTAAAGCGAGTCGATTTTACGTTGGGGATGTTAAATGGCAAAACCTGCCGTTTCCCGTAATGCCTTTCGAGCGTTATTCGCTCTTTATGCGAAAGCTGATCACAAGCACAATGGCGATTATTGTGTGTTGAAGCTGCCTGGATCCGCTCAAGGCATTCCTGATCGGCTGCTACAGCAGTGGTCGCACCAGGCTGATCTACCCGGCGCTGAAGCCATCGCCAGCACACTGGAGCCGCGCACCCGCGAGATCGTGAATGGTCGTAAACGCTATGACCACGCCAGCGACTTTCTCCACGTGCTGCTGAGAGACCTAGAGCTAAGGGAACACTGAAGAGACGTCGCTGCGTCAGGCTCCGCGAGGTCTTGCAGACCTGAATGATAATGCCTTTTGCCTCCGCGCTCTATATGCACCAGTCTGCTATTCCAATGCCGGGCAGCCGGCCCATTTTGTCGATATGGTGCTCGCATGCCGAGGTCGATTTACCAGCCATTGCATGAAAGGCTGCGAACGGAGAACGGTCAAAGTCTCCGCCTCACCTTTTCAGAAATTGAAGCGATCTTGGGGAAGCCTCTGCCGAGATCGGCCTACACCTTCACTGCGTGGTGGAGCACACTGAAGAGAGCAGGTCCTCAAGCGAGAGCGTGGATATCCGCTGGTTATCGTGTCCGGGTCTCAATGAAGCACCGCATCGTCGAATTCTATCGTTCTGATGTGAACACCAATGATCGTCATGGAACGCCCTGGCTGCATTGAAGCTTCCCATGATGGCGGACCGTGTTCGGGACAAACTGCGAGAACAAGCCGGCGCAGAATCAAGTTGCAACTTCAGGGCCGCAGCGAAAACTGCTGCGGCCCTGTTTTTGAGCGGAAGCCGCGAACCGGATGCTCCGGAACGTGGCGAGAAAACTCTAACGGGAACGCTGCGCGATGGCTTTAAGCCGCATGAGGGTTGACGATGGTGTACCCTCGCAGGGAGCGCGGGTGAATTCGCGTTGCGTGCCCACCTGAGTTGGCATCGTACGCCTTCCAGATGTCACCAGCGATGGGCTGTTCAAGGACGAAGACGTGTCCACGTCGCGCGGCAACCATTCCCGGTGCTGGCGAGGTGCGGGGAAAGCGCAGCCAATTGGCTGCGAGGTTCAGTTCCGGTACTACCCGACCAAACACTCGGATCGCCGCACCACATCCGCAGAACGATCGAGGGCAACCGGCCGGACGACCGCTAACGATCTCACTACTTAAGGCCCCTGAGCTGGCCACAGACATCCGTAGGCTAGCAACGGCACCTCGCTGCAGGCGCGGTGCCGGTCTCGTGTATCTCTGCGCCTGCACCAGCGAAGATGAAAAGTCGCATGGCATAATCACGTTGCATTCAGGTGGCAAAGCGGCGCGCAAGGGGCGCGCTTCAGATGAAATGGATGTCGCAAAAGCGAGCAATAAAGCTACGACTACTCGAGTGAACATGCAGGACTCCGGGTTAATAGCCCTGCCCCGACGCGCAGAAAGCGCCTTTTAATTTGGCGAAATTAAGTTGCAAAACTAGCATTAAATAGGATTTTATGGCCGAGTTAAATCAAGAAAAGAAAGGAACGTTTCGATTTGCCTCGAGTCCTTGTGCGACCGATCCCTTGTTGTCGTGGATCGATAGATGGAAAAGGCAGTCGCCTACGCAATCTCAGCGGCCCTCGTAGGTATCGGTGTTTTGATACTGGTCGTTGGCCTGTCCTCCAGCTCGCCCGCTTTGTGGGTGATGGTCGCGCTCGTGCCGATCACGATCGGGATCGTGAGCGCTTTTGGCCCCGTGTAAGGATGGGGAAAACGGCCGATGCGTCAGATCGTCTGCATTTTCCGAATCGCGCCTCTGTGCACGCTCTCAACTGGTTTCAGATTTGCGGGTACACGCGCGTGAGCCATTTCGTCTCTATGCTTCTGCTTGCCCTCGCCCTGACGCTGACCTTGTGCTTCGGGGTGGCAGCCTGGCGCGTGTCGGCCGGCAATGACGTCGAGATCACCGCAACGATTCCGCATGGGGAATACGGATGGAGATCGAGGTCGAGGAACTGAATGCCTTGCGCTCACCCTTCGGCTACATCCTGGCGACTATGAACGTGGACCTTGACGACTCGCCATCGAGCGGAGGCTGCCCCGCGTCTCCTACCGTTCCTGCCTCGGGCTCGCCGACGGGCCTTTAGGACCGCAGGTCGTCCGTTCGCAACATAGCGATCAGGTTCGCGACCGCCAGCTCCAGGTGCGGCAGGGCATCACAGGGCTCTGCGGCATCGAGATCGTCCACGTGCCAATTCTGGACCCGGTCCGCGATGGCCAGGAAAGCGGCGTTCGACCATCGATTGATGCTCCGCCTCTTTTAATCCCATGACGATATCTGCTTGCCGGAAGTCAGGTAAGGTGCACGGCAGCGGAAGTTCATCAGCATCGTTGCCGAAAAATCCCCGACACGCGGCGAGGTCATAGCTTACCGTCAACTATTCTGACGAAGGAGGAATGGCATCAGCTTCTCAAAGATTTCTATCCGAAAGCGATCAATCTCCCAACTGAGCGCATCGCTGAATCCCGCGGCATACGCATGGATGATCGCTCGGTCCGCAGTCACTTTGGTCGTCACGCCATTTACGACCACCGAGCCTGTCAGGATCTTTCCGTCCCATTCAACAGCGCGACCATAACCCACCGACATGGCAACTCCAAACACAAGAAGGGTTGGTCTTATGCCGCACCAGGCGGTTATCTCACACCCACGTCGTCGCTTGTTTGTTCGTGCTGCCGCTCATCGTCCTCATCTCGGATAAGTTTGTGAGATTAGCGCAAACCAAAGCAAGGCACGACTGCGCACCACAGTCAGTTCCTTCCGATTCTCTCGATGAATTCCAACGCGGCTGGCGCAATGTCATCGAACTCGACAAAGCAGCGGCGCAGTTCATCTGCGATCTCTACGGTTACATCACGCGACCATCCCTCAACCGTGTTGAAGACCACGATCCGAGCAGGGTGCTTGTATTGACCTTCCATTATTTGGCGCATCAGCGTCGCTCGACCAGTGTCGTCTTCGGAGGTTTCGCTCCAGGCACGGCCGAGCCCACCTCCATAATCCTCGAGCACAAGATAGACGTCACGTGGATATGGATGAGGCACGATGGACGGAGAATGAGGCATGATCCCAAAACTCTGAAAATCGTCATTTAATTTCTATATTAAACTATATTAAATATGGAATTTCAATCTAATTTACAGCCGTCCGGCTGCGCTTTCGATCGGTCGACACTGCCTATCGAGCGACCCACTCGCCGGCACACGCGCTTTTGGAGGCGAGCAAAGAGCGAGCCGTGGGGTAACGGCGGCGGCGATGGCTGTCCCGACGGCAAGGACGACAGGGGCCGCTAACGTTTTTCGGAGGCACGGCGGTTGGTACGGGCTCGCCAATTACCGCGTTTGCCCGATTCCTCTCCCCAAGTGGGCGATGCAGTCGGGCCCCAGCTTTCCCCATTGCCCCAAGGCAAGGCTCATTTTGTTCGGCTTGGAACGACTTACTGATTGCCAAGTTTTCCCGTGCCTCCCCAAGGGGCAGCTGCCTTCACCAAGGCGGCTCGATAGCCCCAGCTTCACCGCCCTGAGGCTGGGGTCCTTTTGCTGTCTGGATAGCTGCAGACTCAGGAGGGCGTTGATGCAGGGTTATAGCTCGATCCTTCTTGTCCAACGGTTGAACGACCTCGTTTGTCAACTGTCAGAGCTGGAAGATCTGCGGCTTAAAGTCCAAGAGGCGGAGCGACGCGCCTCGGCTGTACCTGCATTGCAGTCGCCTCCGAGCACTCAATCGCAGCGACGGCGAGCCGCGGGGGAGCGGACCCCCGAGGAGTGACTGGAACCCGATTTATCCTGCGTTAGCGAACGAGCGTAGAGGCTGTGCAGCTCGACTGCCCTGAAGGGAGTGAACTTCACGATCCTCGCGTGGTGAGGCTTGAGCAAGGGGCTTCGCATTCCGCATTTATCTTCGGCTTTCTCGCGCGACAACACGCGCCAGTCAATTATCCGCGCAGAGCGACTGGCCGCCGAACTGATTGAAAATATCGATCGGCTGTTTGCCCCTCTTCCTCTCGATGAGGGAAATAGGGCGCAGCGCGCTCGAGCGGTCGACCAGCGCAAGCGTGTATTGGCGGATTGGCGCAGGCCGCACGCGACAGCAATGGCGATGAGACAGCATGGCGTTCTGAAGCCTTGCCCCACGCTGATGTTCGTCAATGGCGCCAGCGAACTCGACAAAAGCACGACCAGGACTTACGTGATACCTGCGTCATGCTGCTCGATCGGGCTGGCTGCGACTTGCTGATGACCTGCGACATCACTGGGCATTCATACCGAAGCGCGCAGACCATTGTGAAGCACTACCGCGCCCGGAAGGTGGCTCAGGCCGAGTCCGGCATCGACTGGCTTGAATTGCAGGTGCGGAAGGAAGGGCTGAACCTGGATCGTCATTCTGTCGGTGTTTTTCAGCGGTGCATGGCTCCGGCCAAAGCCTTCGGCTATGCGCGCTCTCGGGCGTGAGAGAGGTGCGCGTGAGCTAGTTCATGTCCGCGCTGCTAGTGGTGACTGCGTTGACGCTGACCCTATGCTTCGGCCTGGCAGCCTCGCGCCAGTCCACCGGCAGGGCAGCCGATTTCACCATTGCCTCCTAAAATTCCAGACTGGGACGCGGATGGGATGCCCCTGAAGACTAATGGCCTCGCCTCGGAAGCAGTAGCATGGCTTCCATTGACGGGGCTCCCCACCTATCGTGAGCACCGCATCATCAACCGGCAATAAAGGATCTGGAACTATCTTACACGTAGGTTCTTCCGTTCTGATTGGCCACTGGAGGCTAACAGATGACGGATGAACAGCTAGCTCTTCAGGCTGTGAGTGACGCCCAGCGCATTTTGGAAAAATACTTAGAACCGAGGCCCCGGAATAACGAGCGCATCATCTTGGACAAGCTGGTGGAGGTGCTCGAGCGGCCAGATCTTCTGGTCGCTGTTCATCGGATGCAGCGCGGCTCGTAAGCGCGCCGTTGCTGGTCGGCTCGTGCGAATTCGAGCCAGTCCTCAGCAAGCTTTAGCCACGGCTCCGCGTCGACGGGACTGACGGGCTTGCGCCGTCCGTTCCCTGCACACGTCAGCTAACTGGTAGAAGCGAAGTACATCTTCAGACATGCAAAATGACGCGACTAGGCCCATCACCCCGCCTCAAGAGTATCGCCTCTTCCGACACTGCCTGTCGAGTATCTTACATATCATCCTGATTGGGTGACTCCTCGCCCACTGTGCTAACCGGCAACCCCGCCGGCCCGCAGACGCTTTCAAGTGCCGGCTTTGCCGGTTGCCAGCACCATGTAGGCAGACGCCGCGTCACAACTCAGCAGGTGGCGTACCAGCCATCAGGAAACGGGAGCGGAGGCCATTCGCCCGCGGTGTCATTCGCGGCCTCCGGCTCGGCGTCGATTGGTCCACCTGCCGAAGGACGCCACGCAGGAGGCGCACCCGGCTCGCGATCATAGGGGTGCTGGTCGGAAGGCGCTGTGCTGCCGAAGTGCATAGACTCTATCGAGGGCATAAGTGCACCCCGCGCTCTTGATATCTCGCAATTAAATAGACAATGCATCTATTAAATATATTAAATGTTTGACTTGTTCAATCGCGAAATGATTGAATAGGTTTGTCCTACGGCGCCCGTGAGCGCGGTATTTTGAGGCCAGCGACCATGTCCTTGGCATTCCCGCACTGGCTGATGATCGCAGGGCGGGGTGACGGCTATATTGGTGTCCTCGTCAGCGGAAAGAAAGCGAACCGGGTTGATCGACCGCCAGGCGAGCCGATCGATGTGCCGGCTTTACCGCTCCTCAACTCGCATGACCCGCAGTAGCTCGCGCGCGTTCCGCCAAGAGCGAGGGTTAGCAATGGCCGTCAGAATTGAATGGGGTCCGCTTGAGGCGATAACGAACGTCCGCAACGAAGCGTGCAAGGCCCGAGACTTCATCATCCAATCCCATGATGGACACGTGCAGGGGCAGATTGTCGTGCCTGACGACGCCGATCAGTTCGTCATGGGGGCATGTGAAATCCGGCTTCTCGAGCTGCTAAAGGACGCCATCAAGGAACTGGAGCGGTGAAAGCGCCGAAGATTGCTGCCAAAGCGAGTACTAAATTCGATACGTGGTCAAAGCGCCCGGCCCGCCTGTGCGAACCGGCGGGCCCTGTCCCAGCCACGCCTACCGTCTCAGATTACCTGCGGACTGCTCGCCCCGATCGCTCACGATCTCGTAGCTCACCTTTGCACCTTCTGCCAAACCACTGAAGCCAGCCTTCTCCACCGCTGAAATGTGGACAAAGACGTCCTTCCCGCCGTCGTCGGGCTGAATGAAGCCATAGCCTTTGGTTGAGCCACTTCACAATACCTGTCGCCACGCACGTCTCTCCTAAATGACCGTCGCCACATGACAGAAGCTGATAAAAACGAAAAGCCCACCAACTTAGGATTTAGTTCAAAATGCGAGTTGGATGAATGACCGCCCGTACTGGGACAGGCGTCATGTTGCCCACATGAGGAAGGCAGCCAACGTGAACCGGCGCCCTCCCGTCAATTTCCCACGGTGGACCAGCAGGGAACGAACACCTCGATAGGGAGCTTGAGAATCTTGCCGGCTCCTCGCGAGCTAACTGAGCGGCCGCGGCTACCCAAAAGCAATCTCACTGCTGGCGCCTACACAGCCGGGACGAACTCGTCGGCTTGGAAATGGCCCGCAGTGTGAACCGGCGAATTTTTGTCGCAATCAAATGCGACGCGCTAACGCACTGAGCGCAGATAATGGTCTGGTCGGTTGGCGCGATTCATCTCAGCGAAGGCCTTCCCCAACTCTTCCGCCGTATGCTTCGCCTTGAAATTCTCCCATGCGATCATGAACCGCCCCTTCGCTTCATCGAGTGAGCCAGCTTTCCCGAACGGCGGACCGGGAAGCGTCACGATGCACGTCCACAACCAGAACCCCGGGGAGCATTCGTTGGCATAGCGGATGCGCCCGACTAGCTGCCGGTCCTCGTGAACCGTGTAATCATCCAGGCCTATCATCCGCAGTGTCAGAGGCATTGTGGCTTGCCGCAGGGTAGAAACGAAGATAAAGCGCGGCGGATTACATTGTGCCAATTAAACCTCGCCTGACCTGCGCGGCGAGGAACCCGTGTCCTCCACTGCGCCGTTGCTGTCTCGCTAGCTTGCCCAAGCTAGCGGAGCGGCTCCGGCGTACCTCAAAAGCCAACCCTGAAGCCGGGGCCGCCTCTCCGCCATCGGTCTTTTCGGAGCATATGTTGTTGCGCGGCGCACAACGCAGGTCCTACCGCCATAACCCCAGCTTGAGTCACGACCGCGTGCAGGAAACCGTTTCGAGCCTCACACGCAATGACGCGAAACAACGCCCTCCAAGACTGAACGGCATTGACGTCCTCTCGAGGAGAGTAAGATGAGGAAACTATTTTTCGGTGCGGCCTTACTCGCGATCGCATTCGTGGAGTGTTCAACGATTATCTCGGCCGCTCTTTCTGCAGCCCCGGAGCCAAGGCCGCAACATTCTCCGAACGCTTTGCGCCCGCGCTGAAGTCCGCCTCGAGCGGCTAAATGCACTCATAGCCGTTATGAACCTGATCTGGCGGCGCCTTACTTACATGATACTGGCCGGCATGCGGTCTAAGCTCGTGAGAGCAACGACTAAAACGACCGGTGTGACCGGCGGGTCATTTTTCCACTTTGACAAGATAAATCGACCGCACGATGCGGCGAGTTGACTGAGACGATCATGCGTGATCGCGCGCCGCTTCTCATCAGCTGTTAGTTTCTCGCGTCAGTCAAATCGTGACGAGAACAATAATAATTGCGATTTCAACCAGTAACACCGCTGCTGTCATGGTGGGGACGATAAAAACGTAGCCATGCGGAGGATGATCCGCCTCACCATCGGCCAAGAAACGGCCCCTCACATCTCATGGCGTAAGCAGGGGCGGGATGCGGGAGCCGTTTCTCGGTGGCCAGACGCGTTCGTCCGGCGCCAGGCACTCTCAAATTAATTCTATTTTAAATATCGGTCAACATTCAAATTGGCATTATATTATTTATTTATTTAAAAATGGCCCTGTGCTTTAAAATCGCCCAGCTTGCCTTAGAGCGAGCGCATCCGTCGTTCCCCATCCTTTGCTGCCTCGCAAGAGAGCAGGACGTATCCGCGGACAAACGCGTGCCGGCCGCTATCGCGCATGGCACGGATTGGATCGAGCGTTACCCATGGATTGCCGCGGCCGCTCTGAAGAACCGCCAGAAGCACTTCGTCGTCGAGGGTGAGGAGGTAGTGCTTGGCGTCGATGACGTTTCCGATTTCAACGCCCTGCACTCTCTGCCAGGCAGCTTCAATTTCCCGTCTCCGTTGGATTTTTTCAAAGATCCGGTGGCTATGGGCAAGCAGATCCTCGCGCAGTTCGACCCGTCGAAGATACTCCCGAAGGCACCGAATCTGCCGATGCCTGACCCCGCCCAACCCTACTGAAGCGGGCCGCGACCTGGACCAGGCTCAATTGCGCTTTCAGCACGAGGACGAGAAATTGCTTCCTCGCTTCTAGTCAAGCAAAACGGCCTCGGGACTTAATGGGGCGGTTTCTGCATCCAGGCTCGTTTGTTTTAGGTTACTGACCCCTCGATAAATCCCCGGCTCCATGCCTATGAACTCACTTCGGAGAACGACACGTATGGCGCACGAACTGCAATTTCTCTTTCTCCACGAGATCACGCAGGAGCAGCCCACTGGAGAGGTTCCGAAGCACGACCCAATCCCGCTCCTGATACTCTTTCTTGATCCTCCCAACCGTGTTTGCTGCAAAGTCTTGCGCAACCCGTTGGCTCCTTCGCTTAGGCCGCCCACATACGCCATGATGAGAACTGTCGGAGCGAAGCCCAGCAGGCACGCGACATCTATTGCTTCTGACCCTGTTGATGCTGTCTTGGTTGCCATCACCTTGAAAGCCAAAGAAAGATAACTGTCTCGGTAGCCGTCGCACGTGCCCTGGAGGGCGGCGAGAAGAGTCCTCGGCTAGGATTTCTGACGTTCCGATGCTCGCGCACGAAGCTTCGCTTCTCGTGTAGCTGCCCCGCGCACGTTTCTCGTTCACTTGAGCGCGCAACAGCGCCCCGCGACCAAGCATTCGAAATCGATGTGAGCTTAAACCGAAAGCAGTTCCCGGTCGGCTTACAAATGGAACCAAATTGACCACCATTAAATGAGAAATTTGATTATGTCATATAATCATGATGACTCCATCGCAAAAACGAAAAATATGTTGGGGGAAAACATGGGAGGTTGAAATGGAAGCTGCCCGCCGCCTGCGTGCAATGGCGCTGCTGTGCCGACAGACTGCCGCACTCCAACCTGAGAGAAGCTGGAAACTGCTTGCAGAGGCAGAGTACTGGGAGCATCTGGCGGCTGCGGCTTCAGCTCATTGAGCTTCGGTGGAGTATTCTTTATCTTTCGCTTTTCGTCGACTTCTTACTTCAAATCATTTTCTGAGGCATGTGATGTCGAGTACGCGTCAGATTTTTTCTAGTGCTGTTCTGAATGAACGGCACCAGGAGCTTCTGGAGGAGCTTAGAGAGGTGGAGAAGCTTCGAAGTAAACTCCGACATGTAGAAGCAAGAACAAGAAGAAAGCGTACCAAAGCGAGCGGCGGAGCAAGAGCCGTTTAGAGACGCGCCGGTCCGAAGGTTGACCCGCGTTGGCTCACTCGGGCGATTCGATGGACGGATTGCCCGCGTTCCTCGCATCTGCCACTATTCTGAAAGCGGACTGGCGCCTTCATCCCGCAGTAGCGAGCCTCGGTGACGACGTCGCTGCGACATGTCGGCAACCAGCCAGGCCGGGGTGCCTCACAATGCTCGAACTAACTCGGCGGCGAGACCGGCCGTCGATTCAGGATCGCGCGTTAGCTCCGACCTTCATTCGACGTTGCACTTCGGAACACAGCAACGAGTCGATCGCCTTGCCAAAGCTCAACGTCGTGCTCGTCATGCATTTGCTCGGCTCGGCGTCTCGCCGTCTGCTCATCAATGCAGTCGAGCTTTGCAGCGCAGATCAGTTGCCGGCTGCCGTCCACCACGAACACCTTGTACCGCATAATGCAGTCCGATCCCAAAGGCGACCGTCATCGTACTCGAATGTCCGTCTAAGCCGGTGCCAAACTAGGCGTGGCGCACGGAATCTTTGTACGTGTGGCAGTTCGGCTATACCGGCTCGTGGAATCCATTGATTGCGCGGCGGATGTACCTCGCATCTAAGCTAACGTAATCTCCACGCATGCCGAAGCGTGCGGCTCGAGCTCAAGAGCGAGAGGCCACCAAGCGTCATCAGCAGTACACCGAACCAGGCCGTCCAGCTGCGCGCTTCGCCGTGCGCCTCTGCAGTGCGCGCGCCCAGCGGCATATCTTGAGGTGCGTCGGCGAGAAGCTGCCCAACGTCGACTTGGCCCGGTGCGGAGTGTTCGGAGGTGATCTGGTTGGGAAGATCGACAATGGGGGCCGCCGACCCCGTGCCGAGATTGGAAGCGGCATCAGCTACCTTCATTTCGGGTACAGGCGGCTGAGATTGCTCGGGCGGTGCGGAGCGCAGCACCTCCGCGCGCGCATCAACGACCGCGCTCCACCTCGTCCCGTTCTCGTCCAAACTGGCGCTGCGGTCTTTGGCCATGCGAGCCCGAATCGGCTTCTTCACCGTCGCGATGCCCTCGGCCAGGAACCAGCATTTGCGGCGACCGTCCATTCGGTAGACCCAATGCTGTCCACCAGTGGTCGAGGTACCGGGACGCGGGACGCATTCGGCTTGCGGCGGAGAGGTTACCGTGGGTTGGGGCGTAGCAGTATTGAAGAAGTCGGCAAGAGGGTTGGAAGACGCAGGCGCCGCCGATAAACCTCCGACAAGCACCAAACTGGCGAAGTATAATCGCAAATGACCGGACATCGAAAACTCCCGGGTGCGCCCCACCCCCGCTCGAACCTTAGCGGCGACAACGGCTCCCATGCGGCTTAAATCGGGCGGCGCGATGAATTAATTAATTGTACTCTTGGCTACCTGATTAATATGCCGGTCACGAGGCAGCGCGATTCATCGAGCCGTCCGCGCCGCCGTCCGGTCGATCGCCATCTTTGCGCTCGTCCCCGAGCACGAAAGCGCAACTGGCCGAGGGTGGGTTTGTGGAGGTCACGAGACGTGGCAACCCATTCGCGGAGAATTAAATACTCCGCCACGATATTACCACTGTCGCGCCTTTCTCCCTGCTACCTCTCGTATTAAATGTGGATTGCATGATCAATATTTCACTGAGGGCTTGTCTGCTCCCGGATTCCCGACTTGTCTGCCTGGGCCTTCTGCCCAAGATTAGGGATGGAGCCATGAACACCGCGCATTTCAATTCGCTCTCCGTTGACGAGCTCTGGATATTTCACCAAGAGGTCGCCGCCAAACTCACTCAGAAAATGTTGGTGCAAAAAGCACATTTGGAGGAACGGCTCCACAGGATTGGACTGGCCAACGAGGCCACGCGGTTCAATCGCGAGCGCCGTCCATACCCGCCCGTTCGTCCCAAATATCGCAATCCGAAGAACCCGGCGGAGACATGGTCGGGTCGCGGCAGGCTGCCTCGATGGCTGCGGCCGCAGCTTCGAGGCGGCCGAAAATTGGACGATTTCCTAATCGATCGGGCTTCAGCCGAAAAGCGGCAGACAAGTTGAGCGCGCGTTGCGGCATTTTGGGATGGAAATGCTGGCGCCGGCTGTTCCCCCCTGGGCTCTGAGCTCCTCACATCATCGTTGAAGCGCGGGTCATAACCATGCTTCGAGGCATGGCCATAGCGAGAGCGCTGGGCTGATGGTCTCGCTGAATCGCTCGGGGGGCCCGCGGCGCAGTGAGGACATCGACGAGAATCTCAAGCACGCGATGGCCATGTCTAGTTGTCGTGCCCGCTGAAGTGCCGCCTAACCGCATTCCACGCTCGAAGGACTGGAAGGATGAGCACGATGAAAAGAACCCTGATTGCAACCGGCCTCATTGCGCGCTGCAGGAGTGGTGGGTCGTGATCGTCCAAGCGACCGGCCGTCGTGTTAATCGTCACCGGAGATGGAATTCCTGCTCGCCGAGTAGGTGCCGGTCTGCGCGAGGGCAGGACAACTACAACAAACAGAACGTTCACCAGTAGCCATATTCCCACAATGAGAAGAAAAGTACGCACGAGAACGACCATCGTTGATCTAAATCTGCCGAGCTTACTCCTGCCTCATACCCGGCACGCAACCGGCAACACTGCGTTCGCGGACGGAGCCGCTTCAGCGCAGCCGGCACATTTTCGCATCTCCCCGAGGCCGTTGGGCCCCGAGCGCTTTGCGAGCGTCCAGGATCGCTCGCAGCCTAGTCCGGCGCAACACTCGCGTCTGTGCGCTTTCGAACATTCATGCCCCTTCAGGTATGCTAGTTCTATGCATCATCCGGCGAGAGCCGGACAGGATGGCTCATCGGCCAAGACGGCTGTCCTCAGCCCGCAATCCCTGAACAGGGGCGGGGTCATGGAGCGTGGCCCAAATATCGCAGCACGAAGAGCGGCGAATTTGGCGGTCCGCATAGAACCAGTATCGAGTTTCGGCAGTTGACTCCGGGTGGATCCGAACCAGCAAACTGATTTGTTCGGGCCAAGGATAAGTTTAAAAGCTAAGCCGGCACCCATGAAGGACCTCCGACGACGTTTGGAAAAGGTCCGCGCTGACGCCAGAGAGTTTATGCTGATGAGCCAGCAAGCGACGGACATAGAAAAGCGCGAGCTGTTTAAGCGCTTGGCGGATGAACTCGCCTTCGAGGCTCTCGAGCTTGAGCTAATCGTCAAGAAAAATGAGCGAGCTAATCCGTGCGACCAGCACGAGGTCGTGGAGTTTAAGCCGCCCTCTCAGCGAACGCGTGGCTGATGCGGAAGAGGTCAAGCCGGCTAGATCGGCGTGACAACGGAACTTTGCGCATGGCTCCGCCAGCGAACGCTGCTCCGCCTTCGCCGCATCGCATTGCGGTTGGGAGGGGCCCAATCCGGAAGCGGTGATGTCATTGTACGCCGCCAGCAGTTCATCCATATGGTCCTTCCGTCGATTTCGAAGAACAGCGGGGTTTCAGGCAAGACGCCGAGGCTACGGAAGTGGTCGACTATTTCTCGGTGAACCTCGATCGCAGCCCACGCGAAAGCTGAAGGGACCGGACCAGCCTCAGTAGAAGGAGGAAGCGTTCCCCTGCGTCCGAGCCGGTCGAACTCGGCCGCCCCTTCTTCGAGCCCGCTGTCCCGCAACGCCCGCTTGTGGCATCGACCTGACTTTCAGAAGGTTCGCCGCGCTTTCGCGGCTGAGACAATCCGTACGAGCGCTCGAACCGCTGCCGTCAGAGTACAACATCGTAGAAGATCGTACTTTAGCGTACAAAGTCGTTGCCATGTTGGTGGCGATACGACTCGAATCCCGACCCGAACATTCTGGTTTTGGTTCTGCATCAACGGTATCTTTCTGCGACAGACAGAACAGATCGTCCGTTTTGCCCGCTGCAATAGCCCCGCACGTCCGAACAATCCTTGCACCGCATGTAACGCTCCAACTCGTGGATCGGCGTCGTCTTCGTTCGTCGCACGACTGCGCTCACACCGTCTAATGGGACGTAAGCTCTGACAGATTGCGACGCGCGCAAGCAGGAGCCAGCGTGCAGCTTTAAACGTTTATGGGCGTGGATCGATCTCGAAGATGATCGACATGGACCGGACAGAGCGCTTCTTTGCCGGATGACTGTCGTGGGCACGATCTGCCTCTGCGCCGCGTTTACGATGTGGATGCTCGTTTGAGCCGCCACTCATGCCGCCAACGGAGGCGCCCTATTTCGGTGGCTGCCATCTTGGCAAGGTCAGCCACTCGGTTACTGACAAGGTCAGCCACTCGGTTATCTGAGACGTGAATTCGTTCTGCCGGGCCTTCCTAAGCAGACTGTCTCGTTTGTCCTGGCGGAAATGACCCGGCTTCATCACGTAGCTGTTGAGCTTCTAGGTCAAGCCGAGCCCCACACTTCCGAGATCGCCGCAGCGCTTGCCGCGTCCCGGAAAGCGGAACTCCCTATGGTGTTACCCATGCGCATTTCGCAATTGTGCAGCGGCGCGCTGGGACCTAACTCCTAAATCATCCTGAGAGACAACAATTCGCCTCCGAGACGCGTGTGGTTGGAGTTTTTGAGATTGAGAGCTTCCGCAGCTGAATTGGACTTCGGGGCGCGAGGCGTAGGCGGATTCAAACAAAGTTCGAGTTGGCCGCCCTATGACGCTCGAAATGCGATGCGGCGGATCGTTCGAGGTAGGCCGCAGTGACGCTTCCCGCCGAAATTGGCAACCGACTTCTGGCAACACTGCCGGCGGCGGACCTCGAACTGCTGGCGCCCGAGCTAGAGATGGTAGCGCTCGATCGGGATGCGGTCGTCTCGCAGGCGGGTGACCAGACCGAGCACGTCCTCTTTCCTCATAGTGGCGCCATTTCTGTGATGATCGACATGGCCAACGGACAGACGGTCGCCAGCGCCGCAATAGGGCGCGAGGGAGCAGTAGGCACTCTTTCCGTGCTGGGGCCGTCCCCTTCGGCCGTTACCGCCGTCGTTCGTGCCGCGGGCATCGCCTCGCGGATCCCCGCATCGCGATTCCACGCCGCTTTTAGCCGAAGCGCCGCGATCCGCCACGCAGTCCAGATTCATTTCAAAGCGATGCTGATACAGCTACAAATCGGCGGCGCCTGCAATGCTCTGCATCCGGCCCAAGCCCGCATGGCACGCTGGCTGCTCCATCTTCGCGACCGCGCCGACCACGACGTCCTCGCACTCACCCAAGAGGCGCTTTCGCAAATACTGGGTGTGCGACGAACGACAGTGACGCTCCTGATGCGCAACCTGCGCGCTTCCGGAGCGATCAGATCTGAACGGCGAGGAGAAATCGAGATTGACCCATTGCGGCTCGCAGCGGTGGCGTGCGAATGCCACGATACCATGCGTCTCGAAATCGAGGGGATCTTCTCTATGAATGCAGCCCGGTCTCGCGCTTTGGTTCTGCCGACGTAGTAACTGAAACGGGGGGATGCCGCAAACCATCGCGCCTTTCGGCGTGATAGCCCGTTATCCCGAACATGGACGATGTGGCCAATGTGCAACGGGCGCCTAGCTTCTCCACGGCAATGTCCGCAACCGAACAATCCCGCTCATGAGGTACGCGTACTATCGGCGCGCCATGTACTGGAGGCCTGTGGATGACCTTTTCAAACGAAAGATCAGACCTTATTGTCTCTTTGGGAAAGCGTGCGGCGACAGGTGTTGGCTGATCGCGCAAATGGCGGACGCTCCCGCGTTGTTGGCGACAATCTGCGCACCTATGCTGAATCGCTCCGTTCGGAAATGGATCGACGGGAGCTCAAGTACGCCTCAATCAGTTCAACTGAATGAAGCCGAGGGTGCCTTTGGGGCACACAGACGATGAGAGACATGCAAGAGCAGCTGGAGAACCTCCTCAAAGACGCAGCCGACTGCAAATCGATCAGCGATCTGGCCACCGACCTGCAAAAGCGAGAGTTGTTCGCGAGGCTTGCCGATCATCTGAGCGTGTTGGCTTCCGAGGTCGAGCGTGCAATTGCTGCGACAGCCTTTGGCACCAAATTGGAGCGATAAGAGGATATGGCCCGACACCGATGATTGGGAATCAGCATGCGATGAGCGGAGGAGGACATGACTGCGGAGCGGCCTCCGTGCGAGTGTGCAATCGCGCGCTCGCCTGGCCACTAGTCGGAAGGCCTATCTGCGCGTGCAAGGCAATCAGCTAACTTCGATCGTCAGCTGCGACCGCGGGTAGGCGTACAGCCCTGACCTTGCAGGATATCCCCGGCCAGCGCGCTTTATTACGAAGGCTGCGTCATGCTCATTCGCTATAGGACCTGCGTTGCCCTGTTTCGGCAGCCTCATTCGAGGCCAAGCAACGCCGCGCCCGCTCGATCTGGGCGCCGGTGGCCCCGTGATTACGGGCATACATCTCAGCCAGGGCCGCCGAATACTTAGCAACGTAGTATTTGACCTCTGAGCAAGAAATCCGCTCTCCCGGTCTGTGCTGGCGCGCAGCATAGGCTTCAGAGCTAAGCGTCATCAGAAACAAGGCAGCAGCGCCAATCGCACGCGTGACAGTCATTGTCATCCCCCGCAGCTACTAGGTTCGTTGCAGAGAGCAGGCCTGAATCGTCCCGATCGCGCAAATTAACAGTGGTGCGCTGGTGCAACGTGTTGTGGACTGTTGCTTTCATGCCCCAGCTTCGTGAGCACCGGCCCGCCTATGCTGGCGAACCCCGTACAAATCCAGGCTCGTCGACACAGATGTGCGACAATTGACGTCCCCATGTAAGCTGCATTGCGTAACGGGACAGGCCGCTCTGATCATCTCAGGAACCCAAGGGCGCGACACGCCGGCCGGCGCCGCTGTTAACGGGCACAAACCTCTCCCGCGCCGCCTGGGGAGGACCTCACGATGCCGACCAGCAATTCAACCCTCTGCGCGGATGACCACCGGTACGATCATCCTCTCTCGCTCCAGTCCATCTGGGCAAGTTTGAGCTACTTTCAGGAAGTGTCCTCGGACGTCGTACTATCTCACAAACGTTCGAACCAACGAACCAACGACACAGCCGCATAAGTGCAAATCAGGACCTGCAACTATCTCAAACTGCTATTTGAGGCTGTGGCCTGCACGGTCGACGGATCGGCCGATCCGCGCACAACATGAGAACCGAAACGCCAGCGCCGAAGCCAATCGAGCCCGCGAGATGTAAAGGGCGCTGTCAGCGGCTGGCGCGCCTACATCCGATAGCTCTGAATTCTGAATGATGGTGACATTAACCACGGATTGTTACCACTGAGTAGGATGAAGGTCGGCGACCGGAATCAAAGGCGGTGCGCGTCCGCTTTATGAGCCAATCAGCTCGTGGGCCGCACCGCACAGCAATCCGGTGCCCAGACCACACCTGAGCCGCAGAAGCCGTTCGCATTCGAGCCGGTCCGGACGGCCAGCAGAAGTTGTGGCGACGAATCGGGCAGCATATTTCGAGTTCGATACACCGCTGAATTCGCCCGCCGGCTCGCGCCGCGCGATCACGGTTGATGTCCGGCTAGCGCCGCTTCGGCTTTCTCGCCGTCATCTGCCTGGCGCCGCAGCTTACGCTGGGCAGAACCCCGCTTTTATGGCAGTGTCGATGTGGCCACAGAGCGCAACACAGTACCTCCTCACCTGACATTGGTCACGCGGAGGCTTCGGGGTTAAACCCAGTGTTTTGGGTTGATGCGCATGGACAGCAGGTTCCAAGTGCTATGGGAGGACGATGACCGCATCTTTTGTCGGCCATTGCGCCCGGCTTCCGATGGCGCATGCAGAACTGTATTGGCGGTACTTCCCAAGGCGAAACACGCTTCGTCCGGCCTCCTCGATCGTCTTGATCACGAGTTTGCGCTGAAAGACCAATTAGATGAGACCTGGGCAATGCGGCCGCTCGGGCTGAAGTGCGATGGTGACCGTCCAGTGCTGCTGCTTGAGGATCCTGGTGGCCAGCCGCTCGAACAGTTGCTTGGTGCGCCCATGGACATCGGACGCTTTTTGCAGCTCGCGATCGGCATCACCGCAGCCCTGAACAAGGTGCACCAACGCGGCCTCGTCCACAAGGACGTGAAGCCGGCGCACATTATGGTGAACTGCGAGGACGAACGGGTCCGGTTCACCGGGTTCGGTATCGCCTCGCGCCTCGCCCGCGAGCGACGCGCCCCTGGGCCGCCGGAATTCATCGTGGGCACGCTGCCCTACATGGCGCCCGAACAGACCGGATGGATGAACCGCTCGATCGATTTCCGCAGTGACCTCTATTCACTTGGCGTTACGCTCTATCAGATGCTGACCGGCTCGTTGCCGTTCTCAGCGGCACATTCCATGGAGTGGGTGCATTGCCACATTGCGCGAAAGCCAGTGGCGCCCGGCGAGCGGGTAAGCACTGTACCGGCTGCAATCTCGACCATAGTCCTCAAGCTGCTCGCCAAATCCGCCGAGCAACGCTACCAGAGCGCTTCAGGCCTCGAACATGATCTACGCCGCTGCCTGATCGAATGGGAAACCGGAGGCCGCATCGAAGAGTTTGCGCTCGCACAATACGACACGCCCGACCGACTGCGGATCCCTGAGAAGCTCTACGGACGGGACCGCGAGATTGAAGCCATGCTGGCCGCCTTTGACCGGATGATCAAGAGCGGCGCGCCGGAATTGATGCTGGTTACCGGCTATTCCGGCGTTGGTAAATCCTCGGTAGTCAATGAGCTCCATCGTCGCCTTGTTCCGTCCCACGGGCTGTTCGCATCAGGCAAGTTCGACCAATACAAACGCGATATTCCCTATTCAACGGTAGTGGAGGCTTTTCAGAGCCTCGTGCGGTTCCTTCTGAGCAAGAACGAAGCCGAGCTGACGCACTGGCGCCAAGCGCTTCATGGTGCGCTGGGCGCCAATGGACGACTCGTTACCGACCTGATCCCTGAATTGCGGCTGATCGTGGGAGAGCAGCCACCCGTCCCTGAGCTCCCCCCGCAGCAAGCACAGAACCGCTTCCGTCTCGTGCTCCGGCGCTTCATAGGGGTGTTCGCACAGTCCGAGCATCCATTGGCGTTGTTCCTCGACGATCTCCAGTGGGTCGATGCCGCTACGCTCGATCTGGTTGAGGACCTTTTAACCCGCTCCGATCTGCAATACCTGATGCTCATCGGCGCCTTTCGCGACAACGAGGTCACTTTCGCTCATCCATTGTGGTACAGGCTTGAGGCCATAAAGAGTGCTGGCGCTAACGTGCAGCAGATCATTTTAGCGCCGCTTGCCAGCTCACACATTTCGCGTTTGATTTCCGATGCTCTTCGCTGCGATTCGAAGCGTGCCGCGCCACTCGCGAAGTTGATTCACGATAAGACGGCCGGCAACCCATTCTTTGTGATTCAATTCCTTCAGGCGCTTGCCGAAGAGGGATTGGTCCGCTTCGATCATGACGCACGGTTCTGGTGCTGGGATCTCGCTCGCATTCGCGTCAAGGGCCACACCGACAATGTCGTGGATCTGATGATCGCAAAGCTGACCCGCCTGCCTGCCGAGACGCAGATCACGCTGCAGCGGCTGGCCTGTCTCGGCAACGTCGCCGACACGAGGACAATTTCGATCGTCCTCGGTCGCTCCGAGCAGCGGGTACACGCGGATCTGTGGGAGGCCATTCGCCAGGAATTGGTCGAGCACCAGCCAGGAGTGTATCGGTTTGTCCACGATCGAGTGCACGAAGCCGCCTACTCGCTGATTGCTGATGATCAACGCGCGGCGCTGCATTTGCGAATCGGTCGGGAGCTACTGGCGCAGACCCCCCGGGAGAAGTGGGAGAAGGCTATTTTCGAGATCGTCAACCAGCTCAACCGTGGCGAGTCCTTGATCACCTCGCGAGACGAACGCGAGCAACTCGCAGAGCTTAATCTGACAGCCAGCCTGCGCGCGTGGGAGGCGGCGGCCTACGCGGCATCGCTCAACTATGCCGCTGCCGGTGCCGCATTGTTACCAGACGACTGCTGGGAACAACGCCAGCAGCTTGCCTTTGCGTTCGAGTTGCATCGCGCCGAATGCGAGTTCGTGACTGGCTCGGTCCTGGAGGCAGAACAGCGCTTACAGGAGCTGACGACGCGAACCGCGACCGCTGCCGACCTTGCTGTCGTCGCGCGCCGTCGGGTGGATCTGTATACGGCGCTCAGTGAGCCGGACCGCGCGGTTAGCGCCGGTCTCAGCTATCTGGAACAACTCGGGATTCGATGGGTAGTCCACCCAAGCGATGATCACGTCCGACGCGAATACGAGCACGTCCGATCTCGGCTCGGGAATCGGTCGGTCGAGGAGCTATTGGATCTGCCGCTAATGAGTGATGCACTCGCACTAGCGACCATAGATCTTTTGACGGCGCTCATGCCGCCGGCGTTTTTCACTGATGCGAACCTTCGCTCACTGGTGGCCCTAAAAGCGGTGGAGATCAGCCTCGAGTGGGGGAACAACGATGCTTCATGCGTTCCTTACGTCATGTTCGGCGCCATTGCCGGCGCGCGCTTCGGCGATTATCAGGCGGGCCTTCGATTCAGCCGTATCGGCACTGAGCTGGTCGAGCGGTGCGGATTTTCGCGCGTGCACGCCAGGACCTACCTGAACTATGGCAACCTTGTCCTTTCATGGACCAAGCACCTCCAGCATGCCCGAGACGCCTTTCAGCGGGCATTTGAGGCCGCGAGCAGCAGTGGCGATGTCACGTTCGCGGCCTTCAGTTGCGCCAGCTTGAATACGAATTTCCTTGCGGCGGGCGATGCGCTTGCAGAAGCGCAGCGCGAAGCCGAGCACGGGTTGCAGTTGAGCAAGAAGGCGAAGTTTGCGTTGGTGGCCGACATCATAATGCCGCAGGTTGCGCTAATCCGTATGCTGCGCGGCCTGACGCGGCGTTTCGGCGCTCTGCACGACGACCCGTCCGACGAGCTTCGGTTCGAACGGCGTTTGGCCGCCGATCCGGCATTCGCGCTGCCCGAGAGCTGGTATTGGATCCGCAAGCTGCAAGCGTGCTTCTTTGCCGGCGACTATTCGCTGGCCGTCGACGCCGCATCGAAGGCACGGAGACTGCCGTGGTCACCACCGCAGCTACTCGAGACGGTGGAATACGAGTTCTATGCAGCGCTATCGCACGCTGCATGCTGGAATTCGGCACACCCCGAACAACGTCAAGGGCACCTTGAGGCCCTGACTGGGCACCACACGCAGCTCGATTTGTGGGCACAGAATTGCCCGGAGAATTTCGCGGACCGCGCTATTCTAACCGGCGCCGAGATCGCCCGTCTCCAAGGCAGAGAACTGGACGCGGAGCGTCTCTATGAACAAGCCATCCGCTCCGCTCGCGACAACGGCTTCGTCCACCACGAGGCGCTCGCTTATGAATTGGCCGCGCGGTTTTACGGCGAGCGTGGTTTCGAAGAATTTTCTGGCATCTATTTGCGGAGAGCGCGCGACTGCTATGTTCGTTGGGGGGCAGACGGCAAAGTGCGGCAACTTGAGGATATGCATCCGCACCTCAGGGAGGCGAGATCAGAGCCAGGCCCGATGAGCACGATTGGAGCGCCGGTCGAGCATCTCGACCTCGCCACTGTCATCAAGGTGTCGGAAGCGGTGTCAGGTGAGATGGTTCTGGAGACGCTTATCGAGACGCTCATGCGCACTGCCATCGAACAAGCAGGGGCTGAACGCGGTCTGCTGATCCTGTCGCACGACACCGAGCCGCGCATCGAAGCGGAAGCCACCACAACCGGCGATAAAGTTACTGTTGAAATGCGCAATACAGCGGTGACCGCGGATCTCCTTCCCGAATCCGTTCTCCATTACGTACTGCGAACTAGAGAGTGCGCGGTTCTCGAGGATGCCACGGTCGAGCCTCCCTTTGCCACGGACCCCTACGTTAATCAGCGCAACGCTCGTTCCATTCTCTGCATGCCCCTGATCAACCGTGCGAAAGTTATCGGCGTGCTTTACCTCGAGAATACACTGACGCCCTACGTTGTTGCACCGGCGCGAATTGCGGTGCTGAAGCTGCTCGCCTCACAGGCAGCAATCGCGCTGGAAAATGCGGCTTTGTACCGCGATCTCGGAGAACGGGAAGCGAGAATCCGACGCCTTGTCGATGCCAACATCATCGGAATCATCATCTGGGAGCTTGAAGGTTCGATTCTGGAGGCCAACGATGCGTTTCTCAGCATCGTGGGATACGACCGTGAGGATCTCGTCTCGGGCCGCCTGCGCTGGACTGACCTGACGCCGCCTGAATGGCTCGACCGCCACGAGCGATGGTGGATCCCGGAACTAAAAAAGATGGGTAGCGTGCAGCCGTTCGAGAAAGAGTATTTCCGCAAGGACGGAAGCCGCGTGTCGGTGTTGATCGGCATGGCTGCGTTCGACGAACAACGAGACCAGGGTGTCTCCTTTGTCGTTGACCTGACGGAGCGCAAACGATCGGAAGTGGCTCTGCAGGAGAGCGAGGAGCGTTTCCGGACTCTCGTACAGTTCTCTTTCGACGTGTACTGGGAATCCGATGCGCGGCATCGTTTCATTCGCCAGGAATTCGCCGAAGGCATGGTCGACGCACCCGCGTCGGGCTCTGAACTTGGTAAGACGCGCTGGGAAGTGCCCTACTTGGAGCCCGACGAGGAGGCTTGGCGCAAGCATCGGGAGACGCTCGATGCCCACCTGCCGTTCCGCGATTTCGAGCTCGCGCGCCCTACGCCCGATGGCGGCAAGCGCTACGTGTCCGTCTCCGGGCTACCGGTGCTCGACAAGTCCGGGCACTTCATCGGTTATCGCGGCGTTGGACGGCACATCACCGAACAGAAGCGGGCCGCAGAGGCGCTGCGCGAGATACAGAAGGAGCTTGCGCACGCTAACCGCCTCGCCACCATGGGCGAACTCACGGCCTCGATCGCGCATGAAGTGAGCCAGCCGATTGCCGCGGCATCCATGAATGCTGGTGCGGCCGCGCGATTCCTGGACAGAAATCCGCCGGATCTTGAGAGGGTCAGGGAATCACTGGACTGGCTTATGAACGATACCGCTCGGGCCAGCGACATCATCCAACGAATTCGCGATCTCATCAAAAAAGCACCGCCCCGGAAGGATCGCTTGGACATCAATGAGGCGATCAGGGACGTTATTGAGCTTACCCGCGGCGAAGCGATGAAGAACGGCATCTCGGTGCAGACGGAATTTGCAGACAGCTTACCGCTTGTCGAGGGCGACCGCGTCCAATTGCAACAAGTGGTTCTCAACCTGATTATCAACGCTGTCCAGGCAATCGGCACGGTCGCGAATGGAGCCAACAAAGTGCTGATCACCACCGCGCAGGGTGCACCGAACGGTGTTCTCGTCGAGGTGAAGGACTCGGGACCGGGGATGAGCTCTGAAACCTTCGAGCACGCCTTCGCCCCCTTCTACACGACGAAGCCCAGCGGTTTGGGGGTGGGACTGTCGATCTGTCGTTCGATTATCGAAGCGCATGCCGGACGCTTGTGGGTGACGCGCAACCAGCCCCACGGCGCAATTTTTCACTTCACCGTACCGGCCCACCCTGCCGACGCTTCTTGATTATGGCCGGATTGCTGGTTCCAACTTCGAGCACGCACCTCGCGCTTTGCGATCGAGAAGATCAAGTCGATCACAGCCCTGCCGATCCCGGCCGCCGCGGCGGGGATTAAATCACCAAGCTGTCGGAGAACGGTTGAGGGATCACGAGGCGACTGGGCAAAACAGGTTGTGCGTTTTGCGCGCCTTAGCGTTGTCCTGCTCCAGGGCGGCGGGGATCGGCAGAACATCTTGACGCTCTTTGATCTCTGGCCGAGCCGAAAGGCATGAAGCTCGAGGCCGAGTGATCCATAAAGGTCGAACGCAAATCGCAAGCAAGAAGGAACGACGCGGCCACGGAGGGCTTCTGCTCCTCGTTCAAGACCGAATGGACAGCGAGCAAGATCTATTGCACTGCGAACACCGATATTCGCGCCAATGCGTCCCCACCGGCAAAGCCTTCGCGGCGATATGGGCCCCATGCGGCTTAAATCTGGCAGCGTGATGGATTAATTGCGGGCCTGGCCTCCGGATTCATAAGCTCACTTTGGCGGCAATACGCGGCAGCGCGCTCAATTAATCGAGCCGTCCACGTATCGCCGGGCGACGATCCTGTCCCCGGTCCGCGACGCAACCACCCGGTTGATGGGCGACGCTGCGGTAAGATTTGGGCCGGTCTCCACGCTGGCATGGCAATGTGAAAGCGCAACCGGTCGGGAGGCAAGATTGTGGATATGATGCCGGTCTGCGGGCCTGAGCGAGGGTTGTCTCTAGCACTAAGTTAAATGCTCCGCCACGATGAGGTCGAAGACGACGATCATCGCCACGACGATCCTCGATCGCCAGATCAATGTAGTGCTCGTGCTTCCGCGGCAAGTCATGAGATCTGACCGATAGCTATCTACAGACCGTCGCTAAAGCAGGTGGACAAGGGCAAGCCTGCGCGGATGCGAATCCTGCCTCGTAGCAAGCGCCGGAGCCAGGGGCTTGGACGGCTTAGCCGGTCCGTATTTTTGGTTAGTCTTAGCAGCCGCGATCGAGTGACCCGAGACTGAAATGGTCGGCACCGGGTCAAACAGGAAAGTGACAGGCAATCGGACGTTTTTCCGTCTGCTCGCTAGGAGCGGACATGATGGCGCTGGCCCGGCAGATTGGCTCCGGCCAAAAGCTGCCCCCGCCAAATGCAATTTTGTCCCTTTCCGGCTCCGGACGGCATCCCCGTATCGGGGTCGAGATCCTGATGCTAGATTTCCTTCGTCATCCCGGACAGGAGGACGACACGCCTGATAGCGTCTACAAGGTCATTGAACTGGTCGGTACCAGCGACGACTCGTGGGAGAAGGCCGCCGCAAATGCGGTCGAGCAAGCTGCAAAATCTCTCCGAGATCTTCGCATTGCAGAGGTCGTCAAGCTGGATATGCAGCTCGATGACAAGGGAAAGGTCGAGGCCTATCGCGCCAAGCTCAACGTATCGTTTCAAGTTCGAGGGCTCCTGAGCCTCAGCACCTCGCCCCATGCGCAGGGCGAGGAGGACTCATTGGAAAAGGCGCGTTGCCCGGTTCGCCTAGCCGGACACTGTGGCCCGGTCTCGGAAGTTGGCCCTAGTCCGACCGGGACCGATATGCTTTGATGCGTCGAGGCGTGTGGTGCATGGTGGCCTCATGTACATGGTCATTCGCAAGTACACCAAGGTTCGTTCGGTAGCGGACGCCGCTCGCCGCGCCAAGAGCGGCGTCGGCCAGATCCTAAGGCAATCGCACGGCTTCAGATCTTACCAAGTTCTGGATGCGGGCGACGGCGTTGGTATCGCCGTGATGATATTTGACGATCGCGAAAGCGCCAATGCAGCGAACGACAAGATACTCGCGTTTGTTCAAGCAAGTCTACATGACCTCGATCTTGGAGTTCCCGAAATCACCACCGGCGAGGTTTTGGTGAACATAGAGCCGAATGAGTTCTCGGGCATAAAGTAGCTGAAAACGCCGCCATTTGCGTGCCGGTTGCCCTCCTTTGCTCATGTCGTCGACTTGATGTTTCCATCTCGTTTGCACCGATCGCGCCCTGGACGCGCGTGCCGTCCGCCATGAATATGCGACTACGCGTATTCTCGAGGAGTAGCAGCCACATGAAGCAACATACCTTCGAAGCATTTTCCACCGCCGCGATCTACTGGACACCGCTTGTGCTTATGGGCACCGCGATGCCGCCAAGAGATCCCGATGAAGACGACGAGGACGACGAAGAGGAAGATGACGCCGACGAACCGCCGGTCGTGCGCGAGCCGGACGAAGACTAGACTGGCGTGTTCGGCAGCCGGCGCTATAATATCTCTCATGGGCTGGGATGCGAAAGACATAGCGCTCCTCAACAGGCTCTGGTCCGCAGGACAGAGCGCGGCGCAGATTGCGCGTCGTCTCGGGTGCAGTCGTAACGCGGTCTGCGGCATGCTGACCCGTCTGGGCTTGAAGCGCGGCCACAAGCCGCCCACAGCAACGCCCAAGATAAGGCCGCGCCCGAAGCTGAGGCCGACCTCGTCGGCTGCCTGCGCCCGTCCAGTCGCACGGAAGGTGTCGCGGAACGCAGTGCAGAGGCAGCCGCCCAAGGAATTCAGCAAGCAGCAGCTCTACTCCATGCTGGCAGAGGCGGTCAGAAACACTGGCTAAGAGCTCACCAAGAATGTGGTTGTGCTCCCGCAAGTCCCTGGCCCAGTTCGACGGGTTCGGCAGTCGTATACCCATCCCAAGGCTTCATCTGCTTGGAGTCAACAGCAGCGGTAGATGCTAGGCTGAACTTACTTGAGGTTGGCCGCCGAAAGCCGACATGTCACCGATTCAAGAGATCTTCGACTAAGCGGCACGAAGTGGAAGCCGTAATGCCGGATCTGGCCCTTTGAATGACCTGCCGTCGATATCGATGACGCCGCAACGTCGGTGGCGATCGTCGTGCGCTCGAAAAGCGATGCTTGCCAACGGTAAGGCGCTGCTTGCGGCCAACTCACCTGTTCCGCCGCGAGGAACGATTGCATCAGCCGTGCTTTAACCGTCCGCACCTTTAATTGTTCGATCAGCAGTTTGCGAAAGCCGCCGCCGATCGAAGGACCAGTCAATGCGCATCCGTCTCGTTGGTGGCACGGGGCTTGTTCGATCGGCAATCCAGGCCAGACTGTCCGCCGAAGGGCCCGAATGCGTATTGGTGTCGCGCCACCCACCGCACCTGATACGCACCACATCACCCTCGATATGGTCGGACCACCGACGCTTCGAAATGGAAGGACGCTCTTGCCGGCGTTGATGTCGTTGTCAATGCGGCGGGTGCCCTGCAGGAACGGGACATGCAGGCGGTTCATGCTGCTGGCAGCGTGGCGCGGGGGCCAATGCAACAGTGCGAAGTCATTGGAGGTCTCAGCAGGCAGTTGCTGGGCCCGGCCCGGACCTAGCAGAATCCCGCGCTAGCTTCATTGTATGCGGCGCGCGAACCGTTGGGGCTGACTGACATCAGCGCCGAACTGAACCAAGGCTGGAGCCGAGTGACTTCCGCAGTTTGCCCGAAGCTGCAAATCAGAGTCCTCTGCTCTTGTCGCCGTTTGACCCTGAACGGACGTGCTAGGCATAAACAGCTGGACGCGGCGTGGTGTGAGGTCTTGGCTTTGGTTTGCTCGGACGTCCGCATCACGGACTGACGCGCTCGCACCAAACCCCTGTCTTACTGGGCTTGATCGCAGGCCTGCAGGATCCGGACAAAATCAGCCATGCTGGATCGATCTTCAGCCATAGCTGCAACCTGAGTATTGGACACGCGTTGGCTTCCCCGTCTGAACCACATCAGGAGGTCGGCGATGTTTCTCATGGCGGACTCTCTGCACAAACTACGGCCGTAAGCGTCAGTTGAGCGGCGAAGCGCCGCTAGATCGGGAGAAGGGCCGGCGGGCGCTACGCCGCCGGTCTCGTCCCGCAACTGCCGGCTCGCAGGGCCGGTTCCGTTACTTTTCAGTCTGGATGTATCAGTAACATTAGCCCTCGGTCGGCGCCATCGCGCGCAGGTATGAAGTGACCATACTTAGGTAGACGTGGGTTAGTGAATCGGGATCGGGAGCCATCCCGACCGGCACCGTTCGAATTGGAGGCTGCCGCCGACCAGGCCATCGCTGCCTGCGGTCGAGACACCCGGGAGGCGGTCAAGGCGCTCATTGTCGCGAACGGCTTCCTCGAGGCGCAGGTCGAGGATTGCGAGCCTCGGTTTCCCCCGGCTACTCGCGCGGCCGGTTCGTCGTCCGCGCGACCGTCCCCCGAATTGATCAAGTAGGACCTCGAAACCGCCGTCGAAAAGGCGTCCTCGATCAAGCTGCAGATCCGAGCTTCATCCTCCACGACCAGAACTCGAATGGCATTACTCGCCTCGGCGACCGATGCGGTCGTCTCGCGTGACGGTAAGTGCGTTGGCCCGCGAATGTCGTGCGCATCAGCCGTCGCGAGCCGTTATTTGGAAGTCTACCGGTTGTCGGAATGCTCTTCGCGATGTGCGAGGCGGGTCGACGGCGCGGCTCGGATGCGGCCTACGGCAGTGCCGCCAGGTGCCCGGCTACGACGAGGTGGTTCAATTCTCGACGAGAGCGCCCACGCAAAAATTTGCCATGTGCGCGACGGCCTCGGTGCTGTGATAGTCACCGAATTCGGCAGTGGCCTCCTTGCCAGCGTACATTCGTGCGATTCCAGCGCCGCCAGGGTGATGAGGGGCCCACTCGGTGATGTCATAAACTTTTCCCGAGATGATGATCCAGCAGTCGTTCTGTGTGTTGTGCAGAGCGACCTCTTCGCGCGTGACGCGGCGCGTACCCTTCGCCGGATTGGCGGGCATCCAGAGCTTGATCCCACCGTACCTTACCTTGGCGGTTCGGCGGAAGTCCCACGGACCTAGCCTCTTGGCAGGCAACTCGCTGCCGATCTTGCGGGCGTCGTAGGCGTAGATCCAGGAATCGTCCTCGCCGCCGCGCTTATCGTGGGCAAAGGCAGGACTCACACGCTCATCGAGTCTCTCCAGTAGCGCCTTCTGCTCAGCGGTGTCCTTCGCTCGCAAATGGTCGAAGGCGAATTTGGATCCCAATTGAAAGCGGGTAGCGCGGTAATGCCGCACGCGTTCGTAGTGCAACAAGGCTGTAGGCACATCGCGCTGCTGAAGCGCAAAGGCGCTGGCAAGGGCGGCGGCGTCTTCGAAGGACTGAGCAGCTCCTTGACCGAATGTGGGAAGCATCGGGTGCGCCGCGTCACCGAGCAGGCAGATGCGGCCCTGCACCCAGGTTTCGAGCGCATCGCGATCGTAGAGACCCCACTTGGTAGGACGAACGATCGCCCCCGACAGAGCGATGAGGTCGTCTCTGCTGGGATGGCCCGCGAATGCCTCGCCGACCTCGCGAACGATCTCCTGCTGACTGACGGGAAACCAGTCGCCCTCCTCCTGCTCGAACGCGGCGGACTCAGGCTCATAATGCGCGATCCACACGTTCAACAACTCGCCGCCGCGTACCCAGTACGTGGTCGCGCCGCTCCTATCCGCCCGATGGCGGTCCATGCTGAAGGAGTTGATGGGATTGTGGTCCAGCGGGTTACCGTTCGCTTTGCGGAGGGACGCAACCCCCGTCCGCGGAATGAGTCCTCGAAAGCAGGTTACCTCCGTCCAACGCTTGGGACGCGAATTCGGCCACGCCAGCTGTAACGTCGCAGAGTTGATCCCGTCCGCACCTACGAGAAGCTCTCCCGTGGCGGTTCGACCATTCGAAAAGGTCGCTATTACCTCGCCTGCGGTCTGACGCAGCTGCGTCAGTCTGCAGTCCATGTGCACCGCGATCGGGCATGGCGCGCCGCTGTCGATACCGAAGTCGGACACTCGCTTGTACAGGCACATCAAAAGGTCCAGCCTGTGCATGTGATGAAAGCCGGCGCCGTCGCCTGCGGCGGTGACATGATCGAATGGCCTCTTTGTCACGCTCCCATCTGCGTTGAACTGTCGTGTCGACTCCAGGATTGCCGCGCGGCCGCCGTCAATGACCCCGTCGGGGCCTTTGGAATCTCCCCCATCCAGGTCGACGCCTAGCCAACGACATATTCGCGCCCCGTTGGGCGGGATGTTCAACCCGGCGCCTGCGGTGCTAGGCACCTTCGTTTGCTCGTAGACATCGACCGATGCGAACACTCCCGACTAACGCAGCGCCAAGGCCGTCATCAACCCGCCCATTCCCGCACCGACGATCACTGCCCTCATCCATCTTCCTTCCGATGCAATCGAACGCCCCTCAACTCGCGGCTGGAATAAGTTTAAGGCGCCTCATCAATGGGCTCGAGACTAGCGCCGGGCTGATTGGCAATAAAGGATCTTGTGGCACGCCAAATAGAGTTCTGGAGTTCCTCGGTCATCGGCCTCCGTGAGCAAACACGCCGACCGAGCGCCAACTTCCATTGAGGATGAGCCAGTCGCGTCGGCTTGGCGCTGCGTTGCAAACCTCGGTCCTCGTCTACGAACCGACATTTGGCGCCGCCTTCCGAAGGGAGCGACCGGGCAGTGCGAAAGGTCGTCGGACCTACCCGATCCTTTCATTGGCCCTCGCAGCCAGCAGCCAGACGGTGCGGTATACTCGGCGGTACAGGCATCATCGGCAGCACCGGCACGAATGGCGGCGCCCTGGCGCCCGGCAGCGGGTCCGGTACCCTGCGGCCCAAGGCAGCCTGGTATTCACGGCAGCATCGAGCCATTTGGTCGAGGTCTCGTCGGCGAGCAGCGACCGCACCGATGTAACGTGCACAGCTACGCTTCCCGGCATCCTCGACTTCGAACGAATGCGACAGCCGAGGATAAAGCATGTAGCGCCCGGTCGCACAGGCAAGCTCGCGCTCCTGAAGGTGAAACCGCGCATGCGCAAATCGGTCGAAATTGCCGGCGTGGTCGTAGTGCAGATGCGTGAGAATCACGTCCTTGACGTGGGCAGCGTCGATATCGAACGCGGCAAGCGTCTCTACCGGGCAGCGCAGGTAATTTCGCCTGCGCTGCTTCGCGACCTCGGCATTGAACCCGGTGTCGATGACGAAGATGCGGCCGCCTCCCCTCGCCAGCCACACGAAATAGTCCATCGGCATTGGTCCAAACGCGCCCTTGATCATGGGCCGTTTCGCTTTTGCATCACCAGTCGCAGCGGGATGTTATGCAGGTTGGCGCGGCCTCGCACGGCCGGCTCTGTCCTGCCGAGCGCCTGGGCGATCTCGTCGGGTCGGCGCCCAGCCGCCGCCATCACCAGCAGCTGTTGATGCTCTTCCGGTGTCCACCTCCGGATCAACGGATAGCGTGACTGTGCCATCGTCCCGCGTCCCCAGCCTGTTGCCAGGTTATCGGGCTGCAATTGCTGAGTCGCGCTTTAACATATGATGCCTATCTCGCAGGACGAGGCGAGCGGATGGCGCCGGACTGAGCGAGCACAGGGCTTGGATGGAGGCTCCACGGCGGGGCAAGCCGGTAGTTTTCCGGGCCGCAAATTTTCGTCGGCTTTAATAATTCGAGCGAATGATCGCTGCGATGACCGGAGACCTTGACCATCAAGCAGAGGCCATCGCCGCAATGCGCAAAGCGGTCGCCGCGACCTGTGCTGCCGAGCGTTTGAAGTGGTTGAGGGCCGCTTTGGCGTGGAAACATCTTGAAAGCTTGGCGAAGGGCAAGTTGGCAGCGTGAAACTCCCCGCGAGCGGCCTGTTCGCTGGTCAAGACCTGGCGCAGTTTTCGATCATCTCCGCGAGCGCGGAGCAGAGGACGGGCTTCTCCAATCGGGGAGCATTGCGGAAGCCGCCCGGCAATCCATCGGATGTGTGGCCGGTCAGGAGAAAAATTGCAACCCGCGACCACGAGTGATCTCCGCCACCAGTTCAGTTGTTTCATCGGCAAGCCTCAGGTCGAGAATGGCCAGATCGAAGTCAGCCACCCGCGCGACTTCGATCGCTTCCTTCAGGGTGCCTGCTTCGGCGATGACCTTGTCGCCCAACTCCTCCAGCATGTCGCAGACCATCATGCGGATCGGCGCTACGTCCTCCACCACGGAAGATTGAGAGTGCGCCCATGCTCCGTCTCGTCGGCCTTGATATCCGCCATGCAGCCGGCCAGCTCCCTGGGGCCCTCGGATCGGCCTATGTTCACTTTTGGACACATTTTCAGGGAACAAAGCGCCGCAACATAGTAGGTTCAGCGTTCCGAGACGGAGTGAACATGACAGCGCCGTCGCCTCTCATCTTGGTGGTGGAGGATGAATACCCATTGCAGGCGGTGTCGAGGAAGCCCTGCTGGAGGCAGGCTTCGCGACTGACATCCTCTCGTCTGCCGAGGAAGCCCTGACTCTCTTCAGAAGCGGAATGAAGGAGTACCGGGCGGTCGTCGCGGATGTGAACCTCCTCAAGGGCACGCTCAGCGGCTGGGAATTGGCCAGACAGCTCAGACAACGAGAGCCGACGTTTCCCGTGGTCTACATGACGGGCGCTGCAGCGAACGATTGGGGTTCGCAGGGCGTCCCAAATAGCATCCTGTTGCAGAAGCCGTTTGCACCGGCCCAGCTTGTCACTGCGGTCTCGAAGCTCCTCAATGAGGTCCCACCGACGCACAAGTAAAAACCGCCGCCGTCACTGGCTCGCACAGCAAGCCAGCGTCCCAACCGTCCATGGCGGCAGGAACGAAGCTCGGCAATGAACATTTTTTAGTCTCAGTTGCCTCGTTCGCTCCGCCTGCAATAGCGCAGGGTATGCTCACGTGCGGCAAATGCGATGAGATCGACAACAAGATCGCGCGCCATAGTCGGTTGTTGTCTCTTGTCACTGACAAGATCGCGAGAGACGGTATCGCCGACTTGATCGAGGAAATGACGACGGCGAAAGCGGCACTTCATCCCAACCAGAGGAGAAGTAAGCTCGCACTCGAACGCGCCAATCGGCGGTAGATCCTCGCCGACAGTTCCATCAACATTCTCTTTCTCGCGGCCGCGACCGCAGATCGATGCGAGCAATCAAACTCTCTCCTGAATTCTTGCAAATCTCTGCCATTTACCAAGGGCAGATTTGCTTCCGGTGAACCGTGTCGATCAAGCGTGTCGCAAGACTGGTGCACACGTCCGGCCCGCTACCGACATGAAATGGGAGTTACGCCATGCAGCATCTGCCGAACGATACCTTCGACGTCATCCTTGACCAGTTTGGGTACGGAAATCTCGGATTTCCCGCAGCCAAGGACGTCTCGGGCGGCAACGACACCGTGACGGCAACGTCACCGAGCTCAATACGAGGCTCACGATCTTCGGCGATGACCAGTCGATGCTGCTTGGTCACTCGCAAGGCGGAAACGACACATTGTTCGCCGATATCGGCGGCGGCTGGAACACCGCTCTCGTGGTGGGCGATGCCAAATCGATGATCGACGACGCCAAGGGCGGCAATGACACCATCGTCGCGGATGCCCATGGCACGGTCTATACCACTGTCTCGGCCTTCGGCGACGTCGCGGGGGACATGTCGGGCAACGCGCAGGGCGGCCATGACGAGATAACCGGCTCGATCGCGTGGCGCGGTGGCGCCAACCTGTTCGCCGGCGATGCCGGCGGTTCCATGATGACACCTCGCACGGCGGCAACGACACGCTCGATGTCAGCGTGCTCACCACGGACGGCGTGGCGACCGTCAGTGGCGACGCCATCGGCGCCCTGCGCGGCCTTGCGCAAGGCGGCAATGACAATATGACGGTCACCTTGAACGGCGACAGCGCCATAGCCGGCGCGACCTTGTCGGGGGACTCGTCGACGTCCCTGATGGATCTTACCGAGGGCGGCGACGATGTCCTGACCGTCAAGATGGAAGGCCAGTACGCGGATGCGGTCTCGTCAGTGTACGGCGACGCGCCGATCATGGCCGGTCATTCTCATGGTGGCAACGATATCCTCAATGGCGGCGTCGGCCGGGATTTCATATATGGCGATGCAGGAATCTATGAACCGGCGACGCCAGGCTCGATCACCGGCGGCAGCGACACGCTGAACGGCGGAGCGGGCGACGACTGGATGTGGGGCGGAGGAAACAGCGACTTCTTCGCCTTCAGCACCGGCTCCGGCAACGACACGATCGCCGACTTCGATCAGGGCAACAAGGCCGTCGGCAGCACCGCAGCGGAACACGATCTGATCGATGTGCAGGATTACGGCTTCGCGGACTGGGCGGCGCTGTCGAGTCTGATCAGCGACAATGCTTCCGGCGATGCCGTGATTCATCTCTCCGGCAACGACTCGATCACGCTGGACGGGATTCACGCGGCCAACCTGCATCCGACCGACTTCATCATCTGAGGGAATAAATCAAAGCGGCGATGTCGTACCCCGACGCGCGGGGCGACATCGCAATCGCGAGTGCGCAACGACCAGTTTCGCCGCACGGCGCAGCGAAACCTGTCGCGAACAAACTCCGTCCCGAATTCCAGCAAATCTCCGCCATCGACCAAAACTAGATTCGTCTCCGTGAAGCGTGGTCACAGCACGTCGCGCAAGAGTTTTGCCGATGTCAGGCCCGCCTCCGACAATGAAATGGGAGTTACGCCATGCAGCATCTGCCGAACGACACCATCGACATCCTGCTCGACCAATTTGGCCAAATCGAAACCGTCATCGGAGATCCGAACTTTCCGACCACCACGGACGCCTGGGGCGGCAACGACACCGTGACCGCAACCATCACTCAGCCCGAAGCAGAGCGACGACAACACGACGCTGCATGGCCAGTCCCACGGCGGCAACGACACGCTCACGGTCAACGTCAATTACGGCTGGAACGCCGCCCTCGTGGTCGGCGATGCCCAGGCGATGACCGACGACGCCAGGGGCGGCAACGACACGATCGATACCCAAGACCACTCGATGTACACCAACGTGCATGCTTTCGGCGATGTCGCCGGCGACATGTCCGGCAATTCGCACGGCGGCAGTGACACCATCACGGGCGCTGTGGGCTGGCGAGGCTTCGACAATGTGTACGCCGGCGATGCCGGTGGCTCCATGAGCGGCACGGCGCAGGGCGGCAACGACACGCTCGACATCAGCTTGAACACCCGGGAGGGTTCAGCGAGAGCCAGCGGCGATGCCATCGGCTCCATCAGCGGCGATGCGCATGGCGGCAACGACAACATCATCTTGACCATGAGCGGCGAAAACGTCTGGGCCGGTGCGTCGCTGTCGGGAGATTCCTCCACGTCCCTGACCGACAACGCACAGGGTGGCGACGACATCCTCAAGGTCAAGATCAGCACCGAGTACACCGACGATGCGCGCGATCTGCTGTTCGGCGACGCTCCGACCATGTCCGGCAATGCCCATGGCGGCAACGATATCCTCACCGGCGGAGCGGCCACCGACTTTCTGTATGGCGATGCGAAGGTCTATGATCCCGCAACACCGGGCTCGATCACCGGCGGCAAGGATATGCTCAACGGGGGCGCCGGAAATGACCAGCTTTCGGGCGGCGGAAACAGCGACACCTTCGTCTTCAACACCGGGTCCGGCAACGACCTCATCACCGACTTCGATCAAGGAAACAAGGCGGCCTGCAGCACCGTGACCGAGCACGATCTGATCAACCTGCACGATTACGGCTTTACGGACTGGACGGCGCTGTCGAAGCTGATCAGCGACAATGCCGACGGCGATGCCGTGATTCATGTATCGGCGAGCGACACCATTACACTCGACGGTGTCCACGCCGCGAGCCTGCACCCGACCGACTTCCTCATCTGAGAAAAGCAGGCATCTCGCCCCGCCTACAGCGGGGCGAGACCCGGGTTCCTCCCCGCCCACAGGATCCCTTCAGCCGCCCCCTGACGCTGGCGACCCGCCTTTGGCCGCGACGAGCGAGTTGATGTCGTCGAACTTCTCCGTCAGGTCCGCGACCAGATGCGTCGTGCCGGGATGTAGCGGTCCTGCCTCATTGGCGGTCACCGTTCACGAACTTGCCCCATGGGCTCTCCGAACCGCGGATAGTCTAGGATCGCGGCTCGGCCCGGGTCAGATGCCGTGCTTGGTGCCGGGTCCAGTTGGCAAGAGCTAAGAAGCTCTTCTAATTGCCCGGCCGACCTTCTGCAGAGCCTCGAAGGCTCCCATGCGCTGATCAACCCAGCCTGCCAAAGCGGCCTGGGGTTGATGGATGTCTCCCAAGACCGACATCGCCTGCATCGCCTCACTGAGGTCGGAATGGTCGCCCGAGGCAACTGATCCAAGCATCGCGGAGCCGAGCAGGACGGCCTCCGGAGAGGCTGGCGCAGCGACCGTCAAACCCGTCATATCGGCGAGGACCTGCCGCACGAGGCGGCTCTTTGCGGCACCGCCGCTGACCACGATCGTATCGACCGCAATGCCCTTGTCTTGCTGAGCGCGAACGATCTGCCGGGCCCCGCAGCCGAGGCCGCAAAGCCCTGCAAGATAAAGCGCGAGCAGACTCTCCAGATCCGAGCGCATATCAAGGCCCGCAATCAGTGCGCGCGCGCCGGGATCGGCGAACGGCGCTCGATTGCCGAGGAATTCGGGGACGACATGAAGCTGGCCGACCAAATCCGGGAGCATTTCGGCACCGCCGCGTGATTCGATTTCCGAGGCAAGCCAATCGGCAAGCGTCTGCTGCTTCTGGCCCGCAGCCTGTGTCGCTTGCGCGGAATTCGGATGCATCTGCAACAGATGCTCGATCGCAGCGCGGGCGGCCGACTGTCCGCCTTCATTGAGCCAAAGCCCAGGCACCATGGCGGAGAAATAAGGTCCCCAAACGCCAGGGACGAAGGATGGGTCCGGTGTGGTCGACATGGTGCAGGCGGACGTTCCGAATACATAGGCCATGCGCGTGAGCACCGTACCCGCCGCTCCGCGCGCCCCCACCGTACCAACCCCGCCGGCATGTGCATCGATGAGGCCGGCGGCGACCGGCGTACCCGTCGCGAGTCCGAGATCGGCCGCGGCCTTCGCCGTCAGGCCCGCTGCCAGCCTGGTCCCGCCGGGCACGATCTCGGTGCCGATCCTGCGGAACTGCTCATCCGGCAGCACGCCGAGGCCAATCCTGCGGAAGAATTGATCGTCCCAGCGGTCTTCGTGGCCCAGATAGGTCCACTTGCACGTCACGGTACAAATGGAGCGGGACAAACTCCCTGTTGCACGCCAAGTGAGAAAATCAGTCAAGTCCATAAACTGCCACGCATGGGAGAACGTCTCGGGCATGTTTTCGGCGAGCCACAACAGTTTCGGCGTCTCCATCTCGGGAGAGATCGTTCCGCCGACATAGTCGAGAACTTTCTCGCCCGACTGGTTGATACGGCGCGCCTGATCCGCAGCGCGGTGATCCATCCATACAACGACGTTGCGAGCAGGATCGCCGGACGGCCCGACGGGCAGCGGCACACCCGCCTCGCCAAGCACCACCAGCGAGCAGGTCGCGTCAAAGCCGATGCCAGCGATACTGTCCGCCGCGATACCCGCCTGCACCACCGCGCTACGCACGCTGCGGCATACGGCACGCCAGATATCCTCGCTCGACTGCTCGACCACGTCGCCAGGCTCCCGCCAAAGTGCAACAGGGGCGCTGTCACTCGCCAGGAGCCTGCCGGAGCGGTCGAAGAGTCCGGCCCGTGCGCTGCCGGTGCCGACATCGATGCCAAGGAAATGGCGGTTATCGGGTTGCTTGTTCATCTCAGGATCGCCGATCGGAAGATGTTACAGATCGTTGCTCTGCGGCAGAATGACGAGGTCGCGGATGGTGACGTTTCTCGGGCGCGTCAACATGAAGAGCACTGCCTGCGCGACTTCCACGGGCTGCATCAAGCCACCGGCCGCCATTTCCTCCTCGATCTTCTCTTTGGGCCAATCCTTGATGAGCGCGGTCACGACTGGACCGGGCGCAACGGCGCCGACGCGCAAACCGTGTTTCGCGACCTGCCGGCGCAGAGTATGCACAAAAGCCTGCACGGCGTGCTTGGACGCGGTATAGATCGGTTCCCAGACGACAGGCACGAGACCTGCGATCGAACTGGTGACGATGATGTCGCCGCTCTTGCGCTCAACCATGTGCGGCAGCACCGCATGGATCGACCGGAACAGCGCATTGACGTTCAAATTGAGCATGCGGTCCCACGCGTCGGGATCGCCGCCAAGCACCTCGCCGCCGACATAGGCACCAGCATTCGCATGGAAGATGTCCAGTTGACCCGCTTTCTCCAGCACCTGCGGCATCATCTCTTCCATGCTCAGGGGATCGGTGAGGTCGATACGTAAAGGAATCGCCTGATCGCCCAGCGCAACGCAGGCGCTGCTCAGCGCCTCCTCCGCCCGATCGATCAGCACTACCCGCGCGCCGGCCCCGATCAATGTTCTAGCGCATTCGAGACCGATGCCCGATGCGGCGCCGGTGATCGCCGCGACTTTTTCTGCAAGTTCCTGGGCCAAGGCTTGTCCTTTTCCTATGAGAGTTGTTCAAGCTCGGCCGTGGGAAAGGCGCGAGCGCCGTGCCAGCGAATCGACGATGACTGCAATGGCAAGGACTGCGCCCGTAATCATGTACCGCAGCGACGAGGAGAGATCGAGCAGCGTGAGGCCGCTCGCGATGGACTGGATGACGATGACGCCGAGGAGCGCGGAATAGGCGCTCCCGCGGCCGCCAAACAGGCTCGTGCCACCGATGACCGCGGCGGCGATCGCGTTGAGGTTCACATCCCCGGTCCCGGCCTGCTGGCTGGAAGATGCCAGCCGCGCTGCGGCCAGAATGCCGCCGGCAGCGGCCAGCGTGGAGCACAACATGAATGCGGTCGAATAGACCCGGCGAACGTTGATGCCAGCCCGACGGGCCGCCTCGCGATTGCCGCCGACGGCAGACATCGAGCGGCCCCATTTGGTTCTCGTCAATGCGTAATTCATGATCACGCACAAGCCGACGAACAGACCAAACATCCAGGGAATGCCGCGCCCGAGATTGAGATAATAGACAACGAATTCGAGCACGATGGTGACCAGCAGCGCCTTCAGCACCATGCGGCCAAGCGAACTGGCCGATAGCCCCGCCGCCCGCCGGCGCGCGGCCGTTCGGTAGCCGGTCACGAACATAACCACGCTCGCGACCGCCGCCAGCACGTAGGATACGATCGACGGCATGACGAGCATCTGTCCGAAATTGACCAGCGTCGATCCATACGGAAGGTTGATCGAGCCGGAGGAGCCGAGCAGATACAGCTGCAGGCCGAGCCACGTCAGCAGGCCGGCCAGCGTCGAGACGAAGCTCGGCATACCCAGACGATTGAACAAAAATGCATAGAGCGCGCCGATGGCAGCGCCCAGCACCAACGCCGTGACGATCGCCACGGCGACCGGCCAATCCTGAGCGACCCAAAGCACGCCGACGAGCGCCGAAGAGAACCCGCTCACCGATCCGACCGACAGATCGATCTCGCCGACCATCAGGATACAGACGATGCCCAGCGAGATCACACCCACTGTCGCGCAATCGAAAAGCAAATTGACCAGATTGTTCGGCGCGAGAAAAACAGGGTTGAGAGTCTCGAACGCCGCGCAGATGACGATGAGCCCGACGACCACCGGCAGCGCTCCGAGATCACCCGACCGCACACGGTCCACAAAGGCGCCGATCATGTTTCCAAGCGTGTCCGCGTGCTTGACTCGTTCGTCACTGCGGTCGAGCAACCGCGCCGTCGAAACCGGTTGCGTGTCGTCGGTCATCGCCCAAGCTCCGGCGACTGAGGGGCGCGGCGCCGCCTGGCGCGGCGCGAGACAGAATTTTCGTCCGCTCCGGTAATCGCCGTAACGAGATCCTGATTGGACACGTCGGGATCGAACTCGCCGTTGTTGCGACCGAGGCGCAGCACCACGATCCGATCGGCAACCGCGCGGACGTCCTCCATGTTGTGACTGATCATGATGACGCCGAGACCGCGTGCGCGAACGCGTTCGACGAGGTCTAGCACCTCAGCGGTTTGGGCAACGCCGAGCGCCGCAGTCGGCTCGTCGAGCAGAATGAGTTTCGGCTCAGTCAGCAGCGAGCGCGCGATCGCCACGGTCTGGCGCTGTCCGCCGGAGAGCGACGCCACGGGCTCTCGCACGCTCGGGATCCGCGCTGACAGCTCGTTGAGCAAGGTCCAGGCGCGAAGCTCCATGGAGACCTCGTCGAGCCGCAGCGGGTTGAGCTCGCGGCCGAGGAAGATGTTTGCGACCACGTCGAGATTCTCGCAGAGGGCCAAATCCTGGAAAACGGTGGCGATGCCGAGGCCGAGTGCCATGGATGGGTCGGACAGGACAACATGTTCACCGCCGAACGTGATCGTTCCGGAGGTGGGTTGGTGCACGCCGGCAAGGATCTTCACCAGCGTGGATTTTCCTGCACCGTTATCACCCACAAGTGCCACGACTTCGCCGGCATGCACATCGAGATCAACATCGGTCAGGGCGGACACGGCGCCGAAATGCTTGGAAATTCCGCGAAGACTCAAGACCGGCTCGCGCGGTCCGCCCTGCGCGTCATCGACGTCCGAGATCGTGGCCATGTCCCAATTCGCCCTCTCATCGTTCGTCCCGACCGCCGGAAGCGGCCGGGACCGGCGTCGTCACTGCGTGATGCCAAGCTTCTTGCAACCCGCGGCATATCGGCCCGTGCAGAGCTGATCGGCCGTCTGGATCTTCTTATCGATAATCTCCGCCTTCAGGTTCTCCTGAGTGACGACGGCCGGCACGAACAACTTCGATGGCGCATTGAATAGCGTAGCTTCCGCCTTGGGCATCTCTCCGGAGAGGAATTTCACTGCCGCTTGCGCCGCCGCAGCTGCCACGATCTCACTGGGTTTGGAGATCGTGTTGTACTGATCGCCGGCGATGACGAGCTGAAGCGCGGCAATCGTCGCATCGTTGCCCGTCACCGGCGGCACCGGCTCGATACCTGCGGCCTTGAAGGCGGCAATTGCGCCACCGCCCGTGCCGTCATTGGCAGCCACGACGCCGAGGATCTTCTTGCCGAAGCGGGTGATCTGGCCACTCGCCCATTGCTGCGCCTTCGGCGGCGCCCAGTCCGGCGTGTCGTATTCGGCCAGAATTGGATAGCCGCTCTTATCAAGCCCCTCGTGGATCCCCTTCTTGATGAGTCCCGCAGCGGCATCGGTCGGCGATCCATTGATTTCGAGTACGCCTTCGCCCTCCTTCGCCGTCGCGTTGGCGGCCTTAAGATGCTTGACGAGCGATTCGGAGATAGCCTTGCCGATGGCTTGATTGTCGAAGGACACGTAAAAATCGACCTTGGCGTCGGGGACCGGCCGGTCATAGGCAATGACCTTGCTGCCTTGCGATTGTGCCATCTTGACCAGGGATGCCGCGGCAGTGGAGTCGACGGGGTCGAGCACGATTACCTTGGCGCCCTGCGAAATCACCGAGTTGAATTGCTGTTGCTGCCGCGCGGCATCCGCGCTGGCGTTCTGGTAGATCACCTTGCAACTGTCGCACAGCTTCTTCATCTCTGCGACGAAGCCCGGATAATCATGTTGTTCATAGCGGGTGGAGGCCTGGTCCGGCATCAGGAAGGCGACGGTCGCGTTCTTCACCTCTGCGGCCCGCGAAGAAATGGCTGTTGTGCCGAGCAGCGAGAGGGCTATGCCAATTGTGCCCGCATATTTAGCAGAGAACTTTCTCATTTCAGACTTCCTTTCCGGACTGGGTGTCAGGGTGTCGTCGTTGATCCTTCGAAGTCAGGCCCCGCTGCTTCCGTTTCCGACGGCACGATGAGCGCCGGTGCTCGGAGCCGCGCAGAATTCTGGTCGAACGATCGCTGTCGCGGACCGCCGTCGGCGTGTCCGCGTCATTCTTCCGTAACGATCCTCCTTCTTTGCTCCTATGCGGCTAGGCCGCGTGCGCCGCATCGATGTTGTGCGCCAACAATCGTCTGAAGCGCGAAGGGGGCATGCCTTTCTCGGCCAGAAACTGCCGGTTAAAATTGGAGAGATTGTTGAAGCCGACCTCGAAGCAGATGTCGGTGATGGAAGCCTGCTCGTCGCTCATCAATATCTGACACGCGAGATTGATACGCAGCCGCTTGACATATTGCACCAATGACATGCCCGTGTGCCGGCGGAACGAGCGCGAAAATGCACTTTGCGATTGACCGGCGATCGCAGCGAGCTCCGCTTCGCCGAAAGGTTGCGTCAGATTCTTCCGGATGAATGCGAGTGCCTTGTTCATTCCCGCCGACATGTAGCCGGACGGATCGGGCAGATAGTTTGGGCTGGACAGCGGACGCGCCTGTCGGGCGGCGCGACAGAGTATCCCCAAGATCATCAAGAACAGCTCGATCCGGCGCACGCCGTTCGCCGTGACGATCTCCTCCATGAGTGGGACGAGCGCATCGCTCGTGCTGCGGGTGAACAGCGCACCACGCCGGGAAAAATCCAGCAGTGCGGCAAGGCCCGAAAGCTCAGGCATGACCTTGATCAGGTCGCCGATGAATTCTTCGCTGAATTGAAGGATGCGTCCGCGTAGCGGGATGGCGCACTCTGCCGGCAGATCGCTCACCCAATTGTGCGGCAAATTGGGGCCGGTGAGCACGAGATTACCTGGTTCGAAGTCGCCGATGAAGTCACCGACGAAATAGCGTCCGCTGGTGGCCACGACCTGATGGAGCTCGTACTCGGGATGGAAATGCCAGCGGACGGTGTGGAATGGGTAGCCGTGCGACCACGCCTTGAATGACTCGCCGCGCCGTATCTGGACAACTTCCAGGTCCGGTTCCATGTCCCCTCCCTTCAGGCCGGTGCGGCTTGTAATGATCCGCCTCCGCTCCCTTATCGGCTGATTGGTTCAGCGCTTCCTCTCGCTGGCAGAGTAGCGACCAGTACCTAGGCACGCCACCACCATTTCAGATGTGAACTGATACTTTTTTGACGTGCAGCACGCCGTCCGGCCAAGTTCCCGGATTGAAGGCAGCGTTCCGCACCAACGGCACTATTACGCCGGCCGCCTCCCCGCCAATGCCGACGGCGCCGCAGCTCCCATCCTTGCAAAACGCTGTCTCGCCGATCGCAATGGCCTACCCGTGCTGGCACAGATCAAAGGTCATGCCACCCACGCTGCCAAATTGGTCCAGGGGAGGATCTCAGCCGCGCGCCTTCAAATGCATCATCGGGTAATGCTCATAGTGGCCGGCGCCGTTCTTCACGACAGGATCTTCCGAGGTGACCGCCTCGATGTCGAGATCGTCCGGGATCTGATAGAGCGACACGCCATAACCGCCACGCGGGTCCGTGACGGGACCGTGCGCGACGATCTGCCCCTTTGCGAGCAGATCATCCAGGAACGCACCGTGCTGCTTCATCCATTGTTTCTCAGCGGCGCTCATGGTCGCCAGGAAATCCGCCCGGGGCGGAATGTACTTGCAGAGATAGTACTTCATTGGCCGCTCCTCGGTGAAAACGACATTTCAGCTTGCTTGTCAGCCTAGCCCGCCCCCCCCGACTTGAGAGATCAATCGGTCACGCCGATCCGCTGCTCAATGCGATCAGCGAGCATTGATCTCGGCACTGAAGCGCTCGCATGCAAACCTTTGTCAAGCAACGGCGCGCGTGGCCAGATCGGCGACAGTACCGTTAAGAAATCCAGTCAGCCGCTGCCGGATGATCTGCTCGGCTTCCCTCATGATGCGGTCGATCAGCTCCTTCACCGTCGGGATATCGTGGATCAGTCCGACCACCATGCCGCAGCTCCAAGCACCGGCATCCATGTCACCATCGACCATCACCCTGGGGTAGACACCCGCGACCTGCTCATGGATGTCCTCGATCTTGAGGCTCGCCCCCTTCTCGCGCTCGACCTCGAGCAATTGATCGACACCCTTGTTCTTCAGCACGCGCTCGGTGTTACGCAGCGCGCGCATGACCAGCACGGTATCGAGTTCGGTGGCTTTGACGAGGGCCTGCTTGACGTTGGCGTGGACGGGAGCTTCCCTGGTTGCGACGAAGCGGGTACCCATGTTCATGCCGGCGGCGCCCATCGACAGCGCAGCAACGAGGCTGCGCGCATCCGCCATGCCACCCGAGGCCACGAACGGAATCTTCAGTTCATCCGCCGCGCGCGGCAGCAGGATCATGTTCGGGATATCGTCCTCGCCGGGATGGCCGCCGCATTCGAAGCCGTCGACGCTGACGGCGTCGCATCCGATCTTCTCGGCTTTCAGCGAATGCCGCACCGAAGTGCATTTGTGGATCACCTTAATGCCGGCAGCCTTCAGCGCGGGCATGTACGCTTCCGGGCTGCGGCCGGCGGTCTCCACCGCCTTGACGCCACCTTCCTTGATGGCGGCGATATATTCCGGATAAGGCGGTGCAGTGAAGCTCGGCAGGAAGGTCAGGTTCACACCGAACGGCTTGTCGGTCATGTCGCGACAGCGCGCGATTTCCTTCGCCAGCAGCTCCGGCGTCCGCTGGGTCAGGCCGGTGATGATGCCGAGACCGCCGGCATTCGAGACCGCGGCGGCAAGCTCGGCAAAGCCGACATAATGCATGCCGCCCTGGATGATCGGATGCTGGATGCCGAACAGTTCAGTGATTGCTGTCTTCACGTGCGCTTTCTCCGCTTTCCGATCAGTTGACGAGTTCAAATAGGCCGGCCGCGCCCATGCCGCCGCCGATGCACATGGTCACCACGCCGTACTTCGCCTTGCGCCGCCGCCCCTCGATCAGGATATGGCCCGCAAGCCGGCTGCCCGTCATGCCGTAGGGATGGCCGATCGCGATCGAGCCGCCATTGACGTTCAGCTTGTCCGGATCGATGCCGAGCTTGTCGCGGCAGTAGATCACCTGGACAGCATAGGCTTCGTTCAGCTCCCAAAGATCGATGTCATCGATCCTCAGGCCGTGGCGCTTGAGAAGGCGCGGGATCGCCGCGACCGGACCGATGCCCATTTCGTCCGGCTCGACTCCGGCGGCGACGAAGCCGCGGAAGATGCCGAGCGGCTTAAGGCCCTTCTTGGTGGCGGTCTTGTCGCTCATGAGCACGCAGGCCGATGCTCCGTCGGAGAGCTGGCTGGCATTGCCGGCCGTGATGGTCTTGCCTTCGAATACCGGCTTGATCTTCGCCAGTCCTTCCGCCGTGGTCTCGGGGCGCGGCCCTTCGTCCTTCGACAGCGTCACCTGCTGATAGGAGACCTCCCTGGTGTCCTTGTTGACGACGGCCATCGTCGTTGTGATCGGGACGATCTCGTCATTGAAGCGACCGGCCTGCATCGCGGCACCAATGCGGCGCTGACATTCGAGGCTGTATTCGTCCTGCCGGTCGCGACCGATCTTGTAGCGCTCGGCGACAATCTCGGCAGTGTCGAGCATCGACATGTACATCTCGGGCTTCATCGCCATCAGCTCGTCGTCGACGGCGTGGAACCTGTTCATGTGGTCGTTCTGCACCAGGCTGATCGATTCGATGCCGCCTCCGATCGCGATCTCGACGCCATCCAGCATGATCGAGCGGGCCGCGACCGCGATCGCCTGCAGGCCGGAGGCGCACTGCCGATCGATCGTGGTGCCGGCGACGGTGACCGGCAGGCCGGCACGAACCGCCCCCTTGCGTGCGACGTTCATCACCATGGTGCCCTGCTGCATCGCGCAACCCATCACCACGTCTTCGACCTCGTCCGGCTCAACGCCCGCGCGCCTCACCGCTTCGGCCATCACATGGCCAGCCATGGTCGGCCCCTCGGTGTTGTTCAGCGCACCGCGATAGGCCTTGCCGACGCCGGTGCGGGCGGTGGAAACGATAACTGCCTCTGTCGTCATGGCTGCCTCTTTGGTTACGCTGCCGCGTCGAGCTGCACATAACGCAGCAAGTGGTGAGCGGGATCGCCGAACTGGATATTGATCGAGGAGATTCGCTTAAAGTAGTGACCGACGTTCAATTCGTCGGTCATGCCCATGCCGCCGTGGAGCTGCACCGCCTGGTCGGCGATGAACTTGCCGGCATAGCCGACCCTCGACTTGGCGCCGGAGGCGAGGCGCGAGATGCCACTTTCGCCGGCACCGAGGCTGAGACTGAGATGCTGCATCAGGGAAAGCGCCTCCTGATGCGCGATGAACATGTCGACCATCCGGTGCTGCAACACCTGGAAGCTGCCGATGGTGACGCCGAACTGCTTTCGGGCCTTGGCGTATTCCAGCGTCGCAGAGTTCAGTTCGGCCATCGCGCCGACCGCCTCGGCGCAGAGCGCGCCGATGGCCCTGTCGCGGCAGCCTTCCAGCAGGGCGACGCCTTCGCCCTCGCTGCCGAGCAACTCGCCGCGCACATCGCGGAAAGTGATCTCCGCGGCACGGCGGCCGTCGATGGTCTTGAAGCTCCGCAATTCGAGATTCGCCGCCCGGGCGTCGACGACGAACAGGCTGACGCCGCCACAATCGTCGCGCTTGCCGGCAGTCCGGGCGGAGACGATGAGATAATCGGCCCAAGGCGCCGCTATGACGGCGGTCTTCTCACCACTAAGCGTGTAGTCCTTTCCCTCTCGCCGCGCCGTGGCCGCGACATTCGCGAGATCGAAGCGCGAGTTTTTTTCGGTCCAGGCCAGCGCCCAGATCTTGTGTCCGGCGATGATATCGGGAATGAAGGCCTGCTTCTGCTCTTTCGTCCCTGCCTGCTCGATCAAGCCGCCGACCAGCACGACCGTCTCCACGTACGGCTCCACGACAAGGTGGCGGCCGAACTCCTGGGCAACGATCATAGTAGAGAGCGGGCCGCCACCAAGTCCGCCGCTCTCCTCGGAGAATGGCGCGGCGAGCAGGCCGAGCTCCGCAAAAGCGCCCCACTGCTTGCGGCTCCAGCCCTCTTCGCTGGCCACGATCTTGCGGCGCGCCTCGAAGCTGTATTGGTCGCGTAGCATACGCTGTACGCTGGAGCGCAACAGTTCCTGCTCTTCCGTGAACTGGATATCCATCCGATCCTCTTGTTGCGCTGTTGCTAGAGACCGAGCACCGCTTTGGCGATGATGTTGCGCTGGATCTCGTTTGATCCACCGTAGATGCTGAGCTTGCGCGCGTTCAGGTATTTCTCCGACGCTGTGTGGCCGTAATCGGCACCCGGCATGAACTGGTTTGCGCCCGACGGTTGCTCGCGAAGCGCCAGGCCATAGTTGCCGATGGCACGATGTGTGAGCTCGGTAATGCCCTGGAAGATCTCGGTGCCGCGGATCTTGAACAGCGAGGCCGCGGGCCCCGGATCGATGCCGCGCGCCATCTGGGCAACGACCCGCAGCTCGGTGGCCTCGAGCGCGAGCACATCGAGCTCGAGCCGGCCGATCTCCTTGCGAAATTCGAGATGCGCCGGATCGTCCGCTGCGATCTCCGCTTTCACGATCTTCTTCAACCGGTCGAGGTAGCGCGTCGACCGGCCGATCCCGGCCATGCTGGTGCGCTCGTTGCCCAGCAGGAATTTTGCGTAGGTCCAGCCCTTGTTCTCCTCGCCGATCAGGTTCTCGACGGGAACGCGGACATCCTCGAGGAAGACGTCATTGACCTCGTGCGAACCGTCGATCGTGATGATCGGACGCACGGTCACGCCTGGCGACTTCATGTCGATCAGGAGGAACGAGATGCCCGCCTGAGGCTTGGCGCTCGAATCAGTACGCACCAGGCAGAAGATCCAGTCGGCGTGCTGCGCCAACGTTGTCCAGGTCTTGTGACCGTTGACGATGTAATGGTCGCCGTCGCGCACAGCCTTGGTCCGGACGGTGGCGAGGTCTGAGCCTGAGCCCGGCTCGGAATAGCCTTGGCACCACCAGTCTTCACCCGACAGTATCCGCGGCAAGAACTTCTGCTTCTGGGCATCATTGCCGAAGGTGTAAATGACCGGACCAACCATGGTGACGCTGAACGCCAACGGCGGCAGCGTCCCGGCCCGGCTGGTCTCCTGCTCGAAGATGAAACGCCGGGTGATCGACCAGCCGGGGCCGCCAAATTCCTTGGGCCAAAGCGGCGCGATCCAGCCCTTCTCGTAGAGAATTTGGTGCCAGAGCAACGATTGCTCTTTGGTCAGGTCGGTCTCCGGATTAGGGACCCGCATTTCCTTCGGATAGTTTTCGGCGATGAAAGCGCGCACCTCATCACGGAAGGCCGCATCTTCGGGAGACAGTGCGAGTTCCATCTGCGCTTCCTACCACTTCTCACCGAAGGGGCGGATTTCCAGCTCAAAGGTCCAGGCGCTCTTCGGCTGCTGATACAGCTGCCAATAGGACGCCGCGACCGAGGCCGGCGGCATCAGCAGATCCGGATCGTCGAGCGCATTAGGCCCGAGCGCTTCCAGGCGCCGCTGGCGGACCCATTCGGTGTCGACGCCGGAATCGATAACGAGGTGCGCGACGTGGATATTCTTCGGGCCGAGTTCGCGCGCCATTGCCTGCGCCACAGCGCGCAGTCCGAATTTGGCGCTGGCAAAGGCGGCATAGCCGCTGCCACCGCGCAATGAAGCGGTCGCACCGGTGAAGAAGATGTTGCCCTGGCCGCGCGGCAGCATCAGCCGGGCCGCCTCGCGCCCGGCGAGGAAGCCGGAGTAGCAGGCCATCTCCCAGACCTTGCGGAACACGCGCTCGGTCGTCTCGAGGATCGGGAAGTTGACGTTGGCACCGATATTGAAGATGCAGACATCCAATGGTGCGTGCTTGTCGGCGTCGCTCAGAAAGGAGACGATCTCCTCCTCCTTGCGCGCGTCGAGCGAACGTGCGTGGATCTCGCCGCCGGCAGCCTCGATCTCCTTGACCAGCGGCGCCAGCTTGTCGCCGTTGCGGCGACCCGCGAAGACAGTAAAGCCCTCGGAGGCAAATTTCTTGGCGATCTCGCCGCCGATGAAATCGCCCGCGCCGATCACGGCGACGGTTGCATTTCTCTTTTTCAAGGAACTTCTCCCAGTTAGGTTAGGCGCGCTGTGTGCGAAGCAGTTCTATCGGCCCTGGTGGACCACATTTTTTGAGCGAGACCAGAACGATCGGGATTCGCCATCGCGCCGATCGAGGCTACCATGGTCGTGGCGCAGTCCTCGATCGGCCCGATCTGGTCCACCGCTTTGGCAAGATGGCGATCTGTCGATTGGTCGATGCGGCCAGCAAACCGAAAAGCGGTTTGATCGAGACCGAGTGCTTGCGACAGCTTCGCCACGACTAACCGCCTCCCGACTGAAAAACATCGGCGCCTTTTTCAGCATTGCGCCTCGAAGCGAAACATGCGTTCTTTTTTAGAACTCGTCAATCGCTATTTTGTTGTCACGATCGGATCAGAAAACGGCAAGCTTACTGCCCTGTTCCAGCGCTCTTGAGAACACCGTTTACAACCGGACTTCCAACCGATACCCCTAGCGTATCAAATAAGAACTTATGGGAGAGGCAGCATGGGAGAAAGTCGCGGGGTCGCGATGCTGGTCGGCGCGGGTGATGCCATCGGCGCTGCCGTTGCGCGGCGGTTTGCCAGCGGCGGCTACACTATTTGCATCTGCAGACGCGATCCGACCAAATCTCAGGCGCTTGTCGACGAGCTCAGGGCGAAAGGCCACAACATCCACGCCTTCAGCGTCGACGCCCGTCAGGAAGCAGAAGTCCAGAAGCTATTCGCGGGCGTCGAGCGCGACATCGGTCCGATCGAGATCTGCCTGTTCAATGCCGGTTCGAACGTCAACAAGCCCCTGCTGGAGACTACCGAAAAGCTCTTCTTCAAGGCCTGGGAGCTGGCCTGTTACGCCGGCTTCCTGGTCGGACGCGAAGCCGCGCGCGTCATGCTGCCGCGCCGATGCGGCACCATTCTTTTTACCGGTGCGACCGCAAGCATCCGGGGCAGCAAGGGATTTGTCGCGTTCTCGTCGGCAAAATTCGGCCTTCGCGCGCTGGCCCAGGCGATGGCGCGCGAGCTCGGGCCCAAGAACATTCACGTCGTCCATCTCATCATCGACGCTGGCGTCGATAGCGAGGCTATTCATCAGCGCATGAAAGCGGCCAGGGGGATCGAGGCCAGTGAGATCCCGCCCGACAGCCTGACCAAGACCTCCTCAATTGCCGAAGCGTATTGGTTTGCCCATCAGCAAAGCCGCGACGGCTGGACCCATGAACTCGATCTTCGCCCCGCCGTAGAGAAATGGTGACATGAGCGACAATCCAGACCTCACTTTGTGGGGCGTCGGGACAAGCCGCACCGTTCGGCCGCACTGGGCGATGCACGAGCTGGGGCTGGCCTACGAGATCAAACCGATCGGCCCACGGACCGGCGAGACCAAGACCGCCGAATATACCAGGCTCAATCCGCGCCAGAAGATTCCGCTGCTGCAGGACGGTGATTTCCGCATCGGCGAGAGCGCCGCGATCGTCGCTTATCTGTCGCGGATGTACTCAACGCCGGAGCGTGCATTGATCCCTGAATCCACCCGCGACTATGCCGCGTGGCTGGAATGGTGCTTCTTTATCGTCACCGAGCTCGACTCGACTAGCCTGTATGTGATGCGCCGTCACAGCGCCGATGCGCTCGGCCCAATTTACGGCGTCGCGCCGGAGGTCGTAGCTCAAGCCGCAGAATACTTTCGGGCGCAGCTGCGCCATGTCGAGGTCGCGCTGGCCGACGGCCGACATTTTATCATGGGCGAGCGATTCAGCAGCGCCGACATCCTGCTGACGACGTGCCTGGACTGGGCGGTCGCCTACGGGGTAGGCATCTGCGACAATGCGCGGCCCTATCTCGAGCGCATGCGAAGCCGGGAGGCTTACCAGCGAGCGGTTGCCGCGAATGCTCCGCGCGCACCAATTAAACCGACGCCTGCCAAGGCCTGAGAACCGTTCGCCGGACGCGCGAAGCGCTTCGACCTACATGGCCACGCGTAGCCTCCGTGCAGCGACCATATCGTCGATCGCGCCATCATCGTAGCCCAGTTCGCGCAGCACCTCGCGCGAGTGCTCCCCGACGCGCGGGGCCGGTCCGCCGATGGCAGCCTGGTTGACCTCGAAGCGGGCCGCGGGTTTGGGCTGGCGCACACGACCGACCTTCGGTTGGTCGAACTCCGCGATGATTCCTCGCGCCACGACCTGCTCATTGTGGATGATCTCGCCGCGCCGCAGGATCGGCGCGCAAGGGACATCCGCAGCGTCCAACCGCTCCAGCCATTCGGCGGTCGTGTGCCGGCCGATATACTCCGCCATCTTGTTGATGCGCGCCGTGGCGTTCACCGAACGCGCGGACGGGGTCGCAAACCGGGCATCGTTGGCGAGCTCGGGATCGCCGGACGCGCGGCAGAAGCCCTGCCATTCGGAATCTGAGATGGTGCCGGCCGTGATGTAACCATCGCTGGTCTTGAACACGAGATCCGGGCGGTCGTTGGGATCGGCGGCAGCGGCCTCGGCTCCGACCACCGTGTACTGCATCATGCCTTCCGGCCAGAGGTAGGAAATCATCGCGTCCAGCATCGCGACCTGGATATGATCCCCCTGCCCCGTCTTCTCACGCGCGTAGAGCGCCGCCGCCACCGCCTGCGCGGTGAACACGGCGGTGGTCTTGTCGCACACGATGGTGCGGATCATCTGCGGGCGATTGGTGACCGGCTGCGACTGGATATCGGCAAAGCCCGACAGGCCCTGAATGATTGGATCGTAGACGCGCTTCTTCACATAGGGCCCGGTGTCGCCGACGCCGCTGATCGAGACATAGATCAAGCGCGGATGACGCTGGCGCAGTTCTTCGACGCCGAGGCCGAGGCGCTCCATGGTGCCGGGCCGGAAGTTCTGCACCAGAACATCGGCCTGCGCGACCAGCTTGGCCAGCACCTCGTGCCCGGCGGGGCTCTTGACGTCGATCGAGAGCGAACGCTTGCCGCGGTTGGACGAGATGAACAGCGCGGAGAACTCGCCGTCCTTGTCGATGGTGGCCCGGCTGCGACGGGTGATATCGCCACCGATCGGCTCGATCTTGAGCACGTCGGCGCCCTGGTCCGCCAGAAACATGGTCGCAAACGGGCCCGACACCACGCCGGTCAGATCGAGGACACGAACGCCGCTAAGCGGACCAGCCATTTCACTCTCCTGGATTGTTTTTCTGCCGACGGGCTGAGGATAAACTCCGGCTTACCGTCAGCCCTTCGCCTCAACCCGCACGGACCGCAAGTCGGTAACTAGCCGGTCTTGGAAACGGGCTGCCGGGTCTGTTCGACGATCGATTCCTCGACGTCCCGGAGTTGATCCTTGCCGAAAAACATCTCCTTACCGACGAAGAATGTCGGCGAGCCGAAGGCACCGCGGGCGACCGCGTCATTGGTCAGGTCAATCAGCTTCTTTTTGACGTCATCCTGCTGCGCGCGCGTAACCAGCCTGTCGATGTCGATCCCCGAGGAGGCAAATGCGGTCCGGAACACTTCGGGATCATCCATCTTCTTGGGCTCCTCCCACATGTGATGATAGGCGGCGCGGAAATAGGGTTCGAATACGCCTTCGAACTGGGCCGCGACGGCGCCGCGCATCAGCATCAAAGTGTTGACTGGAAAGAAGGTATTCTGACGAAATTTCGTGATGTTGTGGCGGCGGATAAACCGCTGGGTCTCGAGCGCCTGGTATTCCGGCTTGTTCTTGATCCCGCGAAGCGAGTCGAACGGGGACATGTTGCCGGTCGCCTTGTAGATCCCGCCGAGCAGGACCGGGACGTACTCGAATTTTACCCCGGTCCGCAGCTCGATCCCGGGGATGGCGACCTCCGCCAGATACGCGTTTGGGCTGCCGAAATCGAACTGGAATTCAACCTTGAGGGTCATGACCGCTTTCTCCCGCAGAGCGTATTGGATGGTCAGGGACCGGCGATCCAATCGCATGGCTTGCCTGTTCTCACTTCTACAGTTCTAAAAACGAACTGTCAAATTCGGCTAGATTTATGCTGGTTTGACCGTTTCATCGGGTATTGTTTGGAATTCAGTACCTATCTAGAATGCAAGGCAAACATGGCGGCCTCGGCAGCGATTCGAGCGGGTCTCGCTGGGATGACTGGAGAATACGGATGAAGTGGAAAGAACTGGAGGAAGAGCCGTGTTCGATGGCCCGAACCATCGGCGTGATCGGTGACCGCTGGACCCTTCTGATCCTGCGCGAATGTTTTTTGCGCACGCGGCGCTTCGAAGGATTCCAGTCGGCGCTCGGAATTACACGTCATCTCCTCGCCGAACGGCTGAAGAAGCTGGTCCGGCAGGGCATTCTGCGCCGCATTCCCTACCAGGAGGCGCCAAAGCGGCACGAATATATCCTGACCCAGAAGGGTCTCGATCTTTATCCGATCATGATGGCGCTCGTGCACTGGGGCGACACTCACATGGTCGACGAGCGCGGCCGGCCGCTGCTGCACCAGCACCGCAAGTGCGGAAAGGACTTCGACCCGGTCATGGTGTGCTCTGAATGCGGCGAGCCGCTCTCGGCCAAGGAGGTTCATACCCATCCAGGCCCCGGCGCCCAAAGCCCGCTGACGACAGCCGCACCTGACAAGCCGAAGGCAAAGGCGCGCCGCAGCGCCGCTTGAGCCGGCCACCGGCGTCAGGCACTGAATCAGACTCGAATCACGGCTGCGTCGGGTTCGTTGCAGTGGAGACGGTCCGCTTGTTCAGCCCGGTGCTTGAGCACAGCACGTTGATTGACATAGGCCTTGTCGGTGATTTCTCCCGCGGCCAATGAGGGCGGATCCTTCAGCAGGGTGAACGTGCAGATTTTTTCGCTGCTTCCGACGGCCTCATTGTATTCCTGCAAACGATGTCTCAGGAATTCGATCACCTTGGGGTCGCAGGTCAAATCCGCAGCCGGCGCGTTCGAAATCCGCGCCGCCTCGGTTGGATTCAGCCAGCATAGCAGCGCGCAGGCATCACGGTTTTCTCCGGCAACGACAATGTCCAGTAGGACGCCGCGCGTTGCGGCCAGGATGGCGGCACGCATATTGCCGATCGCAACCCAGGTGCCGTTCGCGAGCTTGAAGTTCTCCGAAATTCTGCCGGTGAAACGCAGACCGAACTCCGGCTTCTCGGGATCGATAAACGACACGGTGTCGCCGATGCGGTAGAACCCCTCCTCGTCGAAAGCCTTCTCCGTCAGATCGGCTCTGCCGAGATAACCGGGGGTGACGTTGGGGCCCTTGACCCTGGCCTCGTACGTGTCGGAAACAGGGATCAGTTTCAGCTGCACGCCCGGCGCGGGAAGGCCAATCTCGCCCGGCCGATCCGTTGCCCAATGCGTCGTGCTGATTGTCGGCGCCGTTTCGGTCGTCCCGTACCCCGACATCACCGGAATCCGCCGGCCCGTGACCGATGAAGTCAGCCGATAGAGTTTTTCGAGCGTTCCTTGCGAAATGGCAGCCCCCGCGTAGCTCAATCGATCCAGCCGTTTGCAGATGCTGGCGCCGAGGGCGAAGTCGTTCTCGATGGCATCGCACAACAGGTTATAGCCGGCGGGAACGTTGAACATCGCCGTCGGCGAGATCTCCTTGAGGTTCGCCACCGATTTGTGAAAGAGCTGAGGCAGCGGCCGACCGTCATCGATGTAGAGCGTCCCGCCGTTCCTGAGAATGCCGTGAAGAATGACGTTGCTGCCCATCGTATGGTGCCACGGCAGCCATTCGACCTGAACCGGCGCCTCCGGAGGCGACACCAGCAGGCTCCCCATTTGCAGCGAGCTCGCCATCATGCGATGCGTGTTCAGCACGCCCTTTGGCAGGCCGGTCGAACCGGAGGTGAAGAGAATTTTTGCAACGGCGTCGCTGGGAATTGCACCCGACGCACGCGTGAATCCTTCACGGTCCGTTCGATCCGTCAGGACCCGGAAGGGCGTCGTCTCCGGCGCGCCATCGACGCTGATCCAGGTCGAGTCTGCCAATTCGGGAATGGAACGGGCCGCGGAAAAGTCGCGTCCACTCTGAACGAAAACGAAGTTCGGACGCAGCACCTGCGCGATGTCCTTGAGGCGCGCAAGGCCGCCGGGCATCAGCGTGTAGTTCGGCGATATAGGCGCCAGAATGACACCTATCGACATCGCCGCAAAGGAGATCACCGCGTTCTCGATGGAGTTGCCCGAAAGCACGGCCAGCCTGTCAGCCGGCTTTGCGCCCATGTCCATCAGACTCTGGCCGACCGCCTGGACCTGCGACCATGCTTCGCCATAGGTGATCTCGTCCCATCCCCCTTTGGCATTGCGCTGTGCGAGGAATATTCGCTGCGGAGCCGCGGCTGCCCAGCGCGGCAGAAAATCGGTGACGCGCCAGTCACATGGCCCCAATTCGAGCGGCGACCTCAATATGAGCGTGCCGTCGGTCCGGCGCTCGACGGAGAGCTCCCTTGGCGCAAACGTCAATGGCTTCGTCGACATCGAAAACGATCTCCTGAATTGCCGCGGATGGATAGAACGGGCTGCGCCAAGCGTCACTCGGACCTGGCGTCCAGGACGTCTCCGAACGCTTGCCACGTCGTGCCGGTCCAGCGCTGCAGCCGCATCTGCGTCCAGATCATGTTCTCGGTCTCGCTGGTGTTGACTTTGATCCCGGGCAGCACAGTCGGAACGACGACGTCTTTCAGGTTCTTCGCCTGCGCCAGGATATTCTTCCGCGACAGATCATCACCGCATTGCTTGAGGATTTGCTCGAGCAGGACGCCTTGCTGATAGCCGGTCAGATAGCTGCCGTTGGTGATATCGGCGCCCTGCAGATACTTGTCGAAAAATGCCCGGTAAGCCCGCATGCCCGGATCGTCCTTCCATGTCTCGTCCAGGACATCCTTGTTGGTCGTGCCGACCATCACGCCGACCGATTTGTCGAGCCCGGCCGGTGCAAGCGTGCCTCCGACCGATCCGGACGGGAAATTGATGATCACGGTCGCCTTCCAGCCGATCACCGAAGCTTGCCGGATGGCCTGCGCCGCGAACTTCGGCGTCCCGGCGATCACCAAGGCCTCGGCACCCGAGCTCTTCAGATTGGTAATCTGCGAATCAATCGTCGGTTCAGTGACCTCGTAGGAAGCACTGACGACCTTGCGGTCGAAATCCTTGCCGAGAAACGCCTTGAAGGCAGCGAGGTAATCTTTGCCGAGATCGTCGTTCTGATAGAGGATGGCATACTTGGCGTTCGGTAGCGTTCTCGTCAGGTATTTGGCGTAGATTTTTCCTTCGGTGTCGTAGCTGACAAGACCCGTGGTGATCAGCGGATAATTGGCGACGTCCGTGAACTTGGACGAGCCGCTGACGATGGCGACACTCGGTACCCCTTTGGCCCTCAGGTATTTTGCAGTGGCTGAGATGCCGGGGGTTCCGAGCTGGCCGAACATGAACGACACTTCGTCGCTCTCAACGAGCTTGCGGACGTGCTCCACCGCTTTGGGAGGACTATATCCGTCGTCATAGGCGATGTAGTTGATCTTGCGTCCTTTGACGCCGCCGCGGTCGTTCAACGCCTGAACGTAGGCCATGAGCGCCTTGCCCACGAGACCGATCGATGATGCCGGTCCGCTGAAGGGAAAAACCCCGCCAATCTTGATTTCGGTAGCAGAGATTCCCGGCTCGTCGGCGGCGAATGCGGGACCACTCAGGAATAGAGCCAGAGCCGCGACGATCTTCCATCTCACCAGCATTGCGTCCTCCCAAACTTGCACCCCTTCTCGAGTGTGCGGCTTTGTTTTGTTGCGCCGGTGGCGGCTCGTCGCGCCCTTTGCGAAGAGGCATCGCGCAGAACAGGTCCAGCCGTAAATCCGGCACGTCGCGGCCGTTGCGTTCGGCCATCTCGTGCGCAGCCTACAGTTCTTTTTTTGAACTCGTCAAGCGATTAGATGCTCACGTGCCGTGACTTGGACGACAGGCCCCGTCCTCGTACTTGGAAATAATTTGGTCTAAATCCTGCGTATAAGGCCGCGTTTTCGGCTGTTCTAGGACAGGATCGCTGGCGCATTTCCATGCTGCTGCACACATTCTTTTTTTGAACTATAAGGCCGCCGCGAGACCACGCAGTGCCTGGCTTATCTAGCCAGGCACCCACGGCGCAGCAGGGATAGATTTCGCCGAGCCCTACTCGGCGGCGATTGCTGTTCGCAATTCTGCATCCTTCGCCGAACGCTCATAGAGCTCGTCCGGGGCTGGCTTGATGCGAAACCAGGCCACATAAAGCGCAGGAAGGAACAGCAGGATCAGGACCTTGCCAACTGCCGTGCCGCCAATCAGCGTATAGGCCATCGATCCCCAGAACACGGAATGCGTCAGAGGAATGAAGGCCAGCACGGCGGCAAGTGCGGTCAGGATCACCGGCCTGGTGCGTTGCACGGTGGCTTCGATGACGGCGTGATAGTCATCGAGGCCGGCAGCACGATTCTCCTTGATCTGTTCGGTCAGGATCAGGGTATTGCGCATCAGGATGCCTGCCAGTCCGATCAGGCCAAGAATGGCGTTGAACCCGAACGCAGGATGATGAAGACAGGGTAACGGCCCGTTCGCGAACGGCGATCGCGGAAAGATTAAGGTTCATCTGCTAACTTACAATTGGCTGGGCGGCAGCTTCCTTGAGGCCAGCTGCCGCTTGGGCGGCAAGCCCGCGCGCGGCTTCCTGTGAATCTTGAAATTCCTCGAGGGCATGGACTCTGCCCCACCGCAGGGTGAACACGTGGAGACCGCGGTTGACGTACGAGCCGTCGCCATCGAGCAGCGTTGCGGTGCCGTCCCATTCGACAAACACGGTGGTGTTCCAGGGCCAGCCCTTCACCCAGACGTTGTTGACCCTGATATGGAGCGTGGGCAGGACGCGTCCGAGCCGCTCGAACCAGCGGCGCAGGGCCGCTTTGTCGTGGCGCTCCCCGCCCAACGCGTGATGGCCGGAAACACGGTGATGGATGTGCGGCGCGACCGCCTTCACCGCTTCATCCCAGCGATGGTTGTTGACATGGTCGAAGGTCTTTCGGATTTCCTGCTCGACGATGTAGCTGTACATGTGCTTCTCCAGCGGCTGGGGCGGAACGATTGAGACTCTTCAGTTGCTCCGGCTTTCAGCGGCGGTCCTGACACGAGCGCCCTCCTGCAGGAGGTGAGCGCCGAGCGAAACAATTGGATCACCAGAATTCAAGCCGGAGATCACGGGGGTTTCGTCGGTCACCCGAACAAGCTTGATCGGCCGAAAGCGTACGGTTGAGGTGGCGCTGTCGAGGATCCAAACTCCGGTCTTGCGGCCATCATCGAGCACTGCTCGGAGCGGCACCTGAACTTGCGGCTCGCTCGTTTGGCTCGGTAGCCGAATGGTCACCGTCGCGCCAAGTGGTGCGGCCGCGGCTTCACCGTCCAGGACATACCGGGCTTCATAGGTTCGGGTCTGGGCATCGGCGGCGTCGGACAATTGCCGCAAACGCGCCGTATAGCGCCACCCTTCGGCTGCTCCGTACACGCTGGCCTCGGCCACGGAGTCGATTGCCGGCCGGATCGTTTCAGGGAGCGCGACCACCGCCTCGCGAGGACCGGCCTTGGCAATCCGAACAACCGTCTGGCCGGCCGAAACGACCTGCCCGGGCTCGCCAAGCGTTTCGACCACCGTTCCGTCCGCGTCCGCGACCAGGATCGAGTACGTCGCCTCGTTCTCGGCAACCCGTGCATCGGCTTCAGCGCTCGCAAGCTGCGCCTCGGCCGTATCCAGCGCGGCCTTGGCTTGCTCGTAGCGCTGTCGGGAAGCCCAGCCGTTGCTCACCAACTTGGCGTATCGCGGTTCGTCCGCTTCGGTCTGCACGACGGACGCGCGCGCGGCAGCAACGGCGTTGCGCTTCGCCGTGACCGCAAGACGAAGGTCGGTTTCGTCGATCCGCATCAGCGGCTGACCGGCTTTGACCTGCTCACCGGTATTCACAAGCCGCTCCACGATCTTGCCGGGAACGCGAAAACCGAGGCTGCTCTGCACCCGCGCCCCGATGATGCCGGTGAAGCCACGCTCCGATCCGGTCACCCGCGCCGCGGCCGCGATCCTGACGATCGGGGCTTCTTGCCTCGGATCGCTCACGGCCGAGGCCGCCGGCGCGCGAAGCGTAACGAATGCGGCCACCGCGCATCCCGCGACCAGGACGCTCCCCAGCACGATCATCTGTCGCTTTTTCATAACGTGGCCTCATGCCAGATAGATTGCGTTCGAGCTCTATACCGGATAATAGATGTCGAACGCAATCTAAAATGGGGAGACCAATGATGCGAGTGAGTCGCATTCAGGCTGAGGAAAACCGGCAAAACGTCATCAATGTCGCAAGCCGCCTGTTTCGGTCGCGGGGATTTGACGGCATCGGCCTCAAGGACCTGATGGAAGCTGCCGGGCTGACCCAAGGCGCATTCTACAAGCAGTTTGAGTCAAAGGAGGACCTGGCCGCGCAGGCGTCGACGCGCGCGCTGGAGAGCGCCACGCTGCGATGGTCGACCGCCATCGCCGCGGCCCCTGAGGATCCCCTCGGGGCGGTGATGGGGTTCTATCTCAGCACGGATCATCGCGACGAAAAGATGGACGGTTGCCCGATCGTGGCGCTCGGCTCGGATGTGGCCAGACAGAGCAGCGAGGTGAAAGCGTCGTTCGAAGGCGGGATCAAAGCGCATATCGAAATCCTCAGCCGCCTGATTGCCGAAACGAGCGACGAGGAATCCAGGAGCAAAGCCATGGCCATTCTTTCGACGATGGTCGGAGCGTTGACACTCTCACGCGTCGTCAACGATCCCGATCTCGCTCAGGCCTTTCTGGAAACGGCGTCGCGACAGATTCGCGACACTGTCGCCGCTTGAAGATCGGTGCTTGATAACTCACAGGGAGAACGCAAATGCGCAAAGCAGGGATACACAATTTTCCGGCGATCGACCGTGTCGTTTACGGCAAAGCTGCGTCTGAGGCCTTGAACGATGAAGCGGTGCGGCTGGATGCCAAGCGCGTCTTCCTGATCGTCAGCCGCACCTTGAATACCAAGACCGACGAGATCGAGAAGATCCGGCGTGCGCTCGGCGAAAGACATGTCGCGACCTTCGATGGAATTGCAGAGCACACCACGCGCAAGCAAGCTGCCGAGGTTGCCCGTCAAGCCAAAGACGCCGGAGCCGACCTGGTGGTCGCCGTCGGGGGAGGCTCGGCGATCGATCTCGCCAAGATCGTCATCATGGCGATGGAACATGACATCCGTGACGAAGCGGGTTTCGATCCATTTCCCATGGGCCCGGGCGTCACCGTCTCTCCGTTCCGATCGCCAAAGGTTCGACAGATCGCGGTGCCATCCACGCTGAACGGCGGCGAATACAATGCAGCAGCGCTCGTCACCGATGAACGCAGCAGGCTGAAGCAGATCTTCTTCCATTCTCTGATGATGCCGGTGGCGATCATTCTCGACCCTGCCCTTACCGTCCATACGCCCTCGAAGCTCTGGATGGGATCGGGAACGCGCTCGATGGACCACGGCATCGAAGCATTGTGCTCACCCGCCGGCACGCCGCTTAGCGACGAGGTGGTCCTGGCCGGCATCCGCACGCTTCGGGAGGGAATGCAACGGACCTTGCAGCAACCCGATGATCTGGAGGCGCGTCGACTGTCTCAATATGGCGCGTGGCTCGCCGCTTTCGGCCTCCAGGCGCGGGTCCCGATGGGAGCCAGTCACGGCATCGGCCACGTGCTTGGCGGGACCTTCGGCGTACCACACTATTATTGCACACCGGTCATCATGCCGAGCCTACTTCGCTACAACAAGGCGTTCACAGAGGATGCGCAAACGCGCTTAGCAGCGGCTCTTGGCGAGCCGGGCATGGAAGCGGCAGCCGCCTTCGCAGAATTCACCAGGAGACTTGGACTACCCGGTCGCCTTGCCGACGTCGGGATCGGCGAAGACAAGTTCGAGCAGATCAGCAAGATTGCGATCAATCATCGCTTCGTGCAGGCCAATCCGCGGCCTTTTAAAAGCGAAGCCGACATCGTCGATCTGTTGCGAATGGCCGCCTAGCCAAATCCGAATGAACTGATACTTGCCCAAATTGACGTGCGGGAGAATCCAGCCATGACATCAGCTCCGCGCCCACGCCGGCAAGTAGGGCCGGCGACGCGCCGGCAACCGTCTATCAACTGTTCATGCAGGAGAGCGCGGATGCTGCCCGCTGGCATGAACATCCAGGCGGAGAAAGCCGTAAAGACAAGGAGGCGATCCCTTGCTCAACCTGTCACATGACTTGGACGCAAGTAAACGAACCGGCTCCCGCTCCGCCCCGCGCCGGCATCGACTGGCAACTCGCTCCCGTTGACTTCATCCGGTTCGGAAAAAGCGGCGCCGAGATCTGCGCGCAAATGAAGGATCCCAAGCGCAATGGCGGCCGCGATGCCGCCGGGCTGGTCGAACATCTGCGCCATGACGCTTCGTTGAACGGCTTCATTCCGCGCGGCTGAGCGCCCGGCACAGGTCGGACGACGCCACCAGGCAGCTTCGAGAATCGTGTCAAGGACGTCGCCTTATGGGGGACGGCCTGACAACCTTGTCCGAATTGATTAGATTCGTTTTGCCGCATGCGAAGGCTGGATACGAACATATGACCGGCATGATCTGTGGACTTGAGACGGCCGTCGCGCCGCGCGCACGGGCGCCATAGTTGAGCAGCAACGCGTTGAGTCCGATCAGATCAGGCTCGACCTGCCGCGGCTGAGAATGTCGCCTGCGCCTTTGTCGCCGACGATCCTGCCGTGTTCGTACACCACCCGGCCACGGGCGATCGTCGTTACCGGCCATCCGGTGACGTCGAACCCTTCCCATGGCGTGTAGTCCGAACCGTGATGCAGATCGGCCTGCCGAATAGGCTTCTTCAATTTGGGATCCCAGAGCACGATATCCGCATCGAAGCCGACGCCGATCGAGCCCTTGCGCGGATAGAGGCCGTAGATGCGCGCATGGTTGGTCGCGGTCAGCTCGACGAATTTTTGCAGGCTGATCCGTCCCTTCGACACGCCTTCGGAGAACAGAATCGGCAGCCGGGTCTCGACACCTGGAATGCCGTTCGGCACCCAGCGGAACGAGGTGCGGCCGTTCGGCGTCAGCTTGCCCCTGGGATCGTCGTAACGGAACGGGCAGTGATCGGACGAGAAAGTCTGGAACACGCCCGTGGTGATGCCTTCCCAGATCGCCTGCTGGCTTTCCGCGTCGCGCGGCGGCGGCGAGCAGACATATTTCGCGCCTGACATGTCCATGTTCAGACCCTTCATGTCGTCAGCCGTCAGCGTAATGTATTGCGGGCAGGTCTCGGCATGAACAGGCAATCCGCGCTGCTGAGCCCAGCGCACCTGCTCCATCGCCTCGCGCCCGGAGACGTGCACGATCATGATGGGAACGCCGATCACCTCGGCATGACTGATGGCGCGATGCGTGGCTTCGCGCTCGACCGCCTGTGGCCGCGACACGCCGTGATAATAGGGCGCGATATGGCCCTCGCGTTCCAGCTTGGAGGTCAAGAAACGGATGGCGTCGTAACCCTCGAAGACCTCGAGCAGCTGCTTGTCACTGAGCACGAGGTCGTCATAGGTCATGAACACCTTGAACGAGGTGTAGCCGTCCTTGACCAGAGCCGGCAGCTCCTGCCCGAGCACGACCGCGGTCCGATCGGAGATGATGAGATGGAACGCCGTGTCGATATAGCACTCGCCTTCGGCAAGCTTGCGGTAGTTCTCGACGCAGGTCCGCAGCGACGTGCCCTTCTCCTGCAGTGCGAACGGCAGCACCATGGTGTTGCCGCCGGCGGCTGCCGAACGGGTCGCTGAGGCGAAGTCGTCGGCCATCACCACGTCGGGGCCGGAGGCCTGCGAGATGTGGACATGGCTGTCGATCCCGCCCGGCAGGGCCAGCTGCCCGGTCGCGTCGATCTCGCGCGCTGCGCCTTCGAGATGATCGGCAATGCTGACGATGCGGCCGTCGCGAATGCCGATATCGGCGCGGAACTCGTCGCTGGCCGTCACGATGGTACTGCCGCGAATAGCAAGATCGAGCTGCGTCACAGGAGTCTCCATGACTTGATGACCGTCGATGTCTGGAAGATCCGCCCCCAGTCGGCAAGAGCCCCGGCATCGCCGCCGGCGAGCTCCAGGGTTCGCCACAGCGTGACCGCTACCGAATCGACCACCGCGACATTCAATTCCCGTTCGAGCGAAGCCGCCAGCGCGGCGCCGTCGAGGTTGGTGCAGAGGATGACGACAGCATCGGCGCCGTCAGCCGCCACAGCGCGGATCATGCCAGCAATCGTCGCAGGCGCGACCTCGCCGAAAGAGAAATTGTCGCGCAGTCCGAGGTGCCGCTCCGCGTGCGGGGCGATCCCCTCCTCGGCCCAGACGTGACCGATCCGCCGCTGCACGTCGTCGGTATAGGGCGAGACCAGGCCGACACGTTTGGCGCCGAGCGCGCGAGCGGCATCGATGCAGGCGAGCGTGGAGGTCGTCGCCGGCACGCCGGTGCGCACCGTGATTGCCTCGCAAAGGCTCCGGTCTCTGCCGATGCCGAGCCAGCTTGCGGACGTACCGTTCCAGGCGATGGCATCGACCTTCGCATCGGCCAGCAGGTCCGCCGCAGGCAGCATCACCGAGGCGTCGAACTGGTTCAGCGCGGCGGCGTCGAGTGCGATCTCGGTGACGCGGAAACGCGAGAAATGCGCGGTGACATCGGCCACGCCGGCGAGCATCGCACTGGTGACGGGCTCCAGCACCGAATTGGAGGACGGCGTGATCATGCCGAGGCGTTTGCGCACAATTGACATCGATCGCAGTCGCTCCGTTGCGGCGAAAGCGCTCCTCCGCTTCCTCAAAAGGATCATCCGCGTCCGCATCGGTCCACGCAACCCGCAATCTGCATGCTGCATACAATTTATTCGATATGCACGTGTTTTGAGCCACATACGTCTTCTATTTGGGCACCTCACGTGAAGGAAATTAGCTACGATCGCACGTCAGCAGGAAGGCCGGCGTGCCGCAAAAATCCGAACCGAACCCGGGCCGAAAGTCGCCCAAACTCAAACGGATGGGCCTCCATGAGCGCGCCGCCGCGCGGATGCGGACGATGATCATTCGCGGCGAGCTGCCGCCGGGATCGCAGACCCAGGAAACCAGGCTGTCGAAGGAGCTGGGCGTATCGCGCACTCCGCTGCGCGAGGCGATGAAAGTGCTCGCGGCCGAGGGATTGATTGAGCTCCGCCCCAACCGCAGCCCGCGCATCGCCGACCTCGCCGTCGACGGCATCTCGGAATTGTTCGAGGCGCTGGCCGGCATCGAGCGGCTCGCCGCCGAGCTCGCCGCCGAGCGCGCCACCGAGCGCGATCTCGCCCGCCTGCGCACGCTTCAGACCCGCATGGAAGGTCATCATCGCAACGGCAAGCTCGACGAGTACTTCGCCATCAACGGCGAGATCCACGACACCATCGTCCGCATGGCGCGCAACACGCCGCTGCGCGAGGCGCACGTGACGCTGATCTCCCGCGCCGAGCGCGCGCGTTACCTCGCGCTCGGCGCCGACCGGTGCTGGAGCAATTCGGTCGACGAGCACGCCGGCGTCCTTGCCGCGCTCGAGGCGCGCGATAGCGAAACCGCAGGACGCCTGCTCGGCGCCCATGTTCGGCGCACCGGCACGGCGCTGCTCGAAGTCATCGCGGCCTCTCAAGCCAAGCAGACGGCGGCGCAATCATGAAGCTGCTGCTGCTCAACCCGAACACCAGCACCGCAGTCACCCAGTTGATGACGGATGTCGGGCAGCGCGCGGCTGCGCCCGGGACCGAGCTGATCCCCTGCACCGCGACCCGCGGCGTGCCCTATATCTCGACACGCACCGAGGCACAGATCGGCGGTGCCATTGCGCTGGAGATGCTGGCCGGGCAGCATCGCAAGGTCGACGCCGCGATCATCGCCGCCTTCGGCGACCCCGGCCTGTTCGCCGCGCGCGAAACCTTCGACATTCCCGTGGTCGGCATGGCGGAAGCGGCGATGCTGACCGCCTGCATGGCCGGACGGCGTTTCGCCATCGTCACCTTCGCCCAGGCGCTCGGCCCCTGGTACGAGGAATGCGTCCGCGCCCACGGGCTGTGGGAGCGCTGCGCCAGCATCCGCATGCTCGATACGCCGTTCCAGGCGATCTCCGAGGTCGGCACCGAGAAGGAGGATGTGCTGGTCGATCTCGCCCGGCGCGCGATCGTGGAGGACGACGCGGACATCTTGATTTTTGCAGGTGCGCCGCTCTCGGGCCTCGCCGAGCGCGTGGCCGACCGGATCCCCGTCCCAGTCGTCGATCAAGTCATCGCGTCGGTGAAGCAGGCCGAAGCCCTGGTCGCGCTTCGCCTGCGCAAGGCAACCGCAGGCACGTACCGCCGGCCCGCCGCCAAACCCACCCTTGGTCTTGCCGATGCGCTCGCCGCCCGGCTCGAGCATCGCGATAACTAGGGGAGCTGCGGCCAGCGATGCGAAAAACCAAGCTTGTTCTCAATCGCACGGCCGAAGGCAAACAGGCGGGATTCGCATCCCGGAGGTGCAATGATCTGGATACCGAACGGCAGCTCGTTCTCGGCTCGGGGGGCCGGCAGGGTCAGCACCGGGAAACCGACCAGCGACACGATTAAGGTGACGGCGAGATAATCGATCGGCGTCTCCAGCGCCGCGCCATCCATCGTGGTGACGTCGCTGATCTCATTCGGCCAGGGCAAAACGGACGCCGCCGGCGCCACGAGGGAATCGGCGCGGCTGAACAGCTCGCGAAAGCTGCGATAGATCGCAGTGCGGCGACGCTCGGCATTGAGATAGTCCTCCGCGGAGAGCTTTGCGCCCGCCTCGATATTCCAGATCACGGTGGGCGTCAGCTCGGCGCGGCGCGACTTCAGCAGCTCGCCATAGCCGTTGGCGATGTGCGCGGCGCGCAGCGTCCGAAATGCCTCGATCGCACCGCCGCAATCGGGCGCGGACGGCACCACATCGGCCACGGCTCCGAGCGCCTCGCAGGCCGCGGCGAAACGTGCACGGACATCGCGCGCGACGGCCGCGATCCCGAAATCGGGCGTCGCTGCGATCCGGGGACGCACTGCAACCGGCCGATCCTCATTGACGACACCGATCGAGAGTGGGTCGTGCACATCGCCTCCCCCACAGATCGACAGCGCAAGCTCGAGATCGTCGACGCCGCGGGCGAGAAAACCGTGGGTGGCGAGCATGTCCCAGCCGAGGGGGCGATGCGGCGCCGGGATGCGACCGGGCGTCGGCCGGATCGAGGCGACGTCGCAAAAACTTGCGGGCGTGCGCACGGAGCCACCGAAATCGGTGCCATGGGCCAACGGCACCATGCCGGCCGCGACCGCAACCGCGGAGCCACCGGAGGATCCACCCGAAGTCAGTACCGGATCGAACGGATTGCGCGTCGGCCCGCACAATTTGTTGGTACAGACCGCGCCGAAGCCGAATTCGGGTGTGTTGGTCTTTCCCAGAATGATCGCGCCAGCGCGCCGCAATCGCGCGACCACGAGATCGTCTTCGGCCGGAATATGATCGCGGAACAGAGCCGATCCGTACGTGGTCGCAACCCCCGCAGTGTCGGTGAGGTCCTTGATCCCTATGGGCACCCCATGCAGCGGGCCGACCCGCGTTGGCGCGGCGTCGCAGATATCAGCGGCACGGCGGGCCCCCTCCGCATCGACAGTCACGAAGGCCGCCAATTGGCTATCAAGACTCGCGATCCGCGCCAGATGCGCCTCGACCGCGTCGCGCGAGGAGAGTTCGCCCTTCGCGAGGGCGCGTGCGAGGGCCGTGGCAGTGAGGTCGCAAACCGATCGATCCGACGTCATCACCCCACCATGCCAAACCTCGCGGCGAAAAGCGACCGGTGCGGGCATGAGACTTGCTTTCTACTCCGGGGCAACGGGAGGCAACACCATGGCTGAAGCGCAAGGCGGCCGATCGCTCGTGGTCGACGCCGTCACCCACCGCTATCCGAGCGGCGCGCTCGCGGTCGAGAACATCAATCTCAACATCAAAGGGGGCGAGATCATCGCCCTGCTCGGCCCCTCCGGCTGCGGCAAGACTACCCTGCTGCGCATCATCGCCGGCTTCATCGCGCAGACGCAGGGGCGGATCATCATCGGCGACGACATCGTCGACGCGCTACCGCCGAACCGCCGCGCGGTCGGCATCGTGTTCCAGAACTACGCACTATTCCCCCATCTCAGCATCAGCGAGAACGTCGCTTATGGGCTTGCCGCGCGCGGGATCGACAAGGCGACCCGCCAGCGCGAAGCACAGCGCTTGCTGGATCTGGTGCAGCTGCCGACCATGTCGGAACGGTTGCCACGGCAGCTCTCCGGCGGCCAGCAGCAGCGCGTCGCGCTGGCCCGCGCGCTCGCGATCAAGCCGTCAATCCTGTTGCTCGACGAGCCCTTTGCCGCGCTCGACAAGAATCTGCGGCTCGACATGCAGATCGAGGTCAAGCGGCTCCAGCGCGTCTCCGGCATCACCACGCTGATCGTGACCCACGACCAGGAAGAAGCGCTGTCGATGGCCGACCGCGTCGCCGTCCTGAGCCACGGCAAGCTCGAGCAGTTCGGGTCGCCGTCGGACGTCTACGACCGGCCGCAGACCCTGTTCGTCAACACGTTCGTCGGCGCCAGCAACCGCATGCCCGGCGTGGTCGTCTCGGCAGACCGCACGGCCGCAAAAGTCCGCCTCGATGCCGGCGCGGAAATCATTGCGCGTCCCGCCGGCGGCGCTCTCACCGAGGGCGGCCGCGTCACCGTGTGCATACGCCCCGAGCATCTGCAATTCGTTGGCGACGAGACCGGCTTTGCCGGCGTGGTCGGCATGTCGCTGCCGTTAGGAGCCACCGTCGTCCACGAGGTCACCACCGCGGACGGCTCCGGCGTCAAGATCTCCCAGGCGCGCATCGGCGAGACGCGCACCCTGGAGAGCGGCGCCGCGGTGCGCCTCGCGCCGCTCGCCCCGTCGCTCGCAAACGCTTTTCCTGCAACGCTTTGAATTCAGTTTTTGTCCAGAGGGAGTTCGACCATGATCATGAACCGCCGAAGCCTGATGACGACCGCACTCACACTCGGCGCCATGAAGGCGTTTCCCGGACTGAGCTACGCCCAGGCCCGCCCGCTGGTGTTTGCGACCTTCACCGGAAGCTGGGAGGAGGCGCACAAGGCCGTGCTGGTGCCGGCCTTTCGCAAGGCGAACGCCGATGCCGCGATGGTGCTCGACCCCATGCTCTCGGTCGACCAGATCGCCAAGGTGAACGCCGCCAAGGCCAATCCGCCGATTGACGTCATGCTGCACGATCCCGGCCCGGCCCTGGTCGCAATCGGCCAGGATCTGGTCGAGCCATACCCCGTCGAGAAGAGCGCCTATTACAAGGACCTGATCGCCGAGGCCCAGGAGCCGATGGGCCCTGCCCCCTTCTTTCAGGTCGTCGGCCTCACCTACAATCCGGAAGCCGTCAAGACGCCGCCGACCTCCTGGGCCGATCTGTGGAAGCCCGAGTTCAAGGGCCGCGTTGGCATCACCAACCTTAACTCGACGCTCGGCACCGGCTGGCTGGTCGAGATCGCCAAGATGCGCGGCGGTTCGGAAGCCAATGTCGATCCCGGCTTCAAGGCGATCGAGGAGCTGAAGCCCAACCTCGCCGCGGTCGCCGCCAATCCCGGCGCGCTCGCCACCCTTTTCCAGCAGGGCCAGATCGATATCTCGCCCGGCAATTTCAACGCCATCCAGATCCTGAAAGCGCGCGGCGTGCCGGTCGAGTTCGTGGCCCCGAAGGAAGGTGCCATCGCCTTCAAGACCACGATCCACATCGTCAAGAACTCGCCCAACCGCGAGCTCGCCTTCAAGCTGATCGAGGCGTCGTTGACCCCGGAAGTGCAGACCACGCTGATGAACCCGCCCTACCTGATCGTGCCGACCAATTCCAAGGTGGCGATGGGCGGCGAGATCGCGCGCGTGCTCGCCAAGGACACGGCCGAGCTGAAGCAGAAATTCGTGTTCCAGGACTGGAAGAAGATCAACGAGCAGCGCTCGGCCTGGATCGAGCGTTTCAACCGCGAGATCAAGATCTAGAGCTTCAAGGACTCATGATGGGCACAGCACCGGCATCACGAGACGTCACGTCCTACGGGATGGGATTGGCAGCGCCGCTGGCGCTGTTCTTCCTAGTGTTCTTCGTGGCGCCGCTGCTGCAATTACTGTGGCTCTCGTTGCACAACGACACGGCCGCGCTCCATTGGGGACTCGGCCAGTATCTGCACTTCCTCACCGATCCCTTCAGCCTCAGCGTGCTCGGCTCGACGCTGCTGCTTGGGGCCGAGGTGACGGCCGTCTGCCTCGTGCTCGGCTTTCCCATCGCCTGGCTTTACCAGCGGGTCGGGCCGCGGCTTCAGACCATCATCATCCTGATCGTGCTGCTGCCGCTTTTGACCAGCGTCGTGGTCCGTACCTTCGCCTGGATCGTCATCCTGGGCCGCCAGGGCATCATCAACGCGACGCTGCAATCGCTCGGCATCATCGAGACGCCCCTGAAACTGCTCTACACCCAGTTCGGCGTCGTCCTCGCGCTGACGCAGGTGCAGATGCCGCTGATGACGCTGCCGCTGATCACCGCGCTCGGCCGGATCGATTCCAATCTCGACGACGCCTCCTGCTCGCTCGGCGCTGGAAGCTGGCGCACGTTCTTCCGGATCGTGCTGCCGCTGTCGCTGCCCGGCGTGATCGCCGGCTGCACGCTGACCTATGCCGCCGCGATCACGGCCTTCATCACCCAGTCGCTGATCGGCGGCGGACAGATGCTGTTCATGCCGATGTATCTTTACCAGCAGGCTTCGACCCTGCAGAACTGGCCGTTTGCCTCCGCAATCTCGATCATCTTTTTGCTCGCGGTGCTCGCGGTCGTCTCCGTCTTCACCACGCTCGGCCGCCTGTCGCGCGGCTATGGAGGTGCGTGATGAGCGGGCGCAAGCGCACCCTGGAGGCGTTCGGTTTCGAGCTGGTCATGAGCCTGATCGCCGCGATTGCGCTGATCATCATCATCGCGCCGTCGCTGGTGGTGCTGATCGTCTCGTTCACCAGCGGCTTCTCGCTGCGTTTTCCGCCGCCGGGCTATTCGCTGCGCTGGTACGCCGAATTGTGGAACGCCTGGCAGCTGCACTTCGCAGCCAAGAACAGCCTCATCGTGGCACTGTGGGCGACGGGCCTGTCCGTGGTGCTCGGCGTTGCCGCCGCGCTCGCGATCTCGCGCTCACCGACGCTGTCGGCGCGGCTGCTCGATTCCCTCTTCATGTCGCCGCTGGTTCTGCCGGCGCTGGCCTTTGGCCTTGCCGCGTTGATGCTGTTCTCGCTGGTCGGCCTGCCGGTGTCGCCGTTGACGCTGGTAATCGGCCACACCGTGGTCTGCGTGCCCTATGTCGTGCGCAATACGATTGCGGCGCTTGCCCAGCTGGAGCCGACCCTGCTGGAGAGCTCGGCCGTGCTGGGCGCCGGCCGCATCTACACGTTCCGGCGCATCGTGCTGCCGCTGATCCGGCCGGGCATCATCGCGGGCGCCTTCATCGCCTTCATGTCGTCCTTCGACAACGTGCCGGTGTCGCTGTTCCTGCGTGATGCCGCCACCGACATGCTGCCGATCCGGATGTGGCAGGACCTCGAGGGCAAGCTCGACGTCACCATCGCCGCGCTGTCGGGCGTGCTGATCATTGCAACCGTCGCGTTGGTCGCGATTATGGAGCGCGTCACGGGGTTATCGCGGCGGCTGACCAACTGATCAGGCGCCGCGGAACAGCGAATAGCCCCAGCGCGTGAATTTCAGCGGCAGGTGAAAATGCTCGTCAACATTCTTGATGCGAAAGCGGAACGGCGTCACCGTGAGAAACCCGTCGCGCTCGCCAAAGAACTCGCCGAGATGAAACAGGACCTCATACTCGCCCGCCGTCACGCCCGCCCCCTGCGCAACGGGATGATCGAGCACGCCGTTGACACCAAGCCGTCCGTCGGCGACGCGCAGCGAGTCCGGATCGATCCGCCAGATCTCGACGCGCAGACCCTGCGCCGGGCGTCCGCTCGCCACATCGACCGCGTGAATGGAAATGCCACCTGCCACAATGTTCCCCCCGAGAGCGCTGCACCATGGTAGACGCAAACACGGCCGTTCGACCAGCGCCCGCATTGCTGCCCGCGCTTGGCGCCATGACCTCATTGCAGGCGCTGGTGGCTCTGGCTCTGTTCGCGCCGGGCATGGTGGCACCGCGCGCCCATATCGAGGTCTGGCAGCTCTCGATGTTCTCCTGCGCCGTGTTCGCGGTCGGCATTCCCGCTCGTTCTGGGGCGGCGGCTTCATCGCCCGCCTGGGCTCGATGCGGATCGCGAGCCTCTGCGCGGCGGCGATCATCGCCAGCATGGCGCTGGCTTCGCTCGGCTCGACGGCGGCCCTGCTCGCAGCCGGCCTCTGTCTTGGCCTCGCCTTCGGACCGGAGACGCCCGCAAGCGCGGTGCTGCTGGCGCGGCTCGTGACGGCCGAGCGGCGCGCGTTCGTGTTCTCGGTTCGCCAGACCGGAAACCAGATCGGCGCCGTCTGCGGCTCGCTGGTTCTGCCCGCGATCGCAATCTCGCTCGGGCCCGCCTGGTGCTATGCCGCCGTGGGCGCCTGTGCGCTGCTGGCGATAGCGTGGTTCGAGCGCCTGCGGCCCGCCTACGCCGTCAAGGTCGTGCCACTGCCGGAGCTTAGCCTTCGCACGCGGCTGGCACTGGTGATCGCGGACCGGCGCATCGCAATGCTGGCGCTGGCCTCGATGCCCTTCAGCGCGATGCAGGTGTCGCTCAATACGGTCTTCGTCACGCTCGGCACCGCGAGCTCGGCCTCAGCCATGTCGAGGCCGGCATGGCGCTTGCCTGCGCCCAGGCCGGCGGCCTGATCGGCCGGCTCGGCTGGGGCTTCGTCGCAACGCGCCTCAATGCCTCGCGCGGAGTTCTCGTCGTCATCGGCCTCGGTATGACGTTCTGCGCCGCGCTGCTGGGTCTCGATGGCGTATCGCTCGGGCGGACCGGCCAGTTCGCGATTGCAACTCTGTTCGGCCTGACGGCCTCCGGGTGGAACGGTGTCTTCGTCGCCGAGATCGCACGCCTCGCCCCGCAGGACAGGATTGGCGAAACCACCGGCGCGGTGCTGACCGCATCCTACGCCGGCCTCTTGGCAGCACCGGCGCTGGTGTCCTTCCTGGACAGCGCAGCCAGTCTCGGTGCCGCCTTCTTCGCCTTGGCTTGCCTCGCCCTCTGCGGCACATTGGCACTGGTCTGGGGAGGCCATGACAAAGGGAAGAAGTAGCGCGTGCGAGATTGCGGCCGACGTCTCCGCCGGACGAACGAGTGCGGTCGAGACCGCCAAGGCCGCGCTTGAGCGCATCGAGGCCGCCAAGGCGCTGAACGCAGTGGTGACGACCGCTCCTGCGCGTACGCTTGCCGACGCCGCAGCGGTCGATGATCGCCTGCGTGCCGGCGAGACGATGCCGCTCGCCGGTGTCCCCGTCGTCGTCAAGGACAACATCTGGGTCCGTGACTGGCGTGTGACACAGGGCTCGCGCCTGTTCGCCGAATTCGTCGCGCCGCAGGATGCGATTGCGATCGAGCAGCTGCGCAAGGCCGGCGCCGTCGTCGTCGGCATCGGCGCAACGTCGGAATTCGCCTGCAAGGGCGTGACCACCTCGCCGCTGTATGGGCCAACGCGGCATCCGCTGGATCCCACGTTGACGCCCGGCGGCTCGTCGGGCGGCCCTGCCACGGCGGTTGCGGCCGGCCTCGTGCCGCTAGCGATCGGCACCGATGCGGGCGGCTCGAGCCGCAGGCCGCCGGCCCATGTCGGCGTCGCGGGGTTCAAACCGTCCTATGGCGCGATCCCCTATGGGCCAGGCTTCGCCGAACCGTTTTTCGGCCTCTCCGTCATCGCGCCGATCGCCACTGACGTTGCCGATATCGCGCTGGCGTTCGAGGCCATGGCCGGCGTCGATCCGCGCGATCCGGATTCAGCCGGCATCGCTCAAGAGGCCAAAAACATCGCCGGTCTGCGCATCGCGTTCTCGCCGCGCCTTGGGCTCGACGTCGCCGTCGACGATGTTGTCGCTGAAGGGCTCGCTTTCGCCATCGCGCGTCTCTCCGCCGCTGGCCTCAGCATCGCGCAGCGCGATCCCGTCTGGCCAGCGGGCGCGACGGAAGAGGCTATCATGCCGCTTCAGCAGGCCGGCCTCGCCGCACTCTATCGAGATGCCTTCCGCGAGGATCCGACCGTGTTCGATCCTGACATCGCCAGACAGATCGAGCGAGGGCTGTCGTGGTCGGGCGCCGACGTTGCCGGTGCGCTGCTGGCAAGCGCCGCAATCGCCAATGCTTTCGCGGCATTCTTCACCGAGGTTGATCTGCTGCTGGCGCCAACCGTTCCCTGTGTCGCCTGGCCATTCACCCAGCTCGGACCCGACATGATCGGTGGCCGCGCGGCGAGCCCGCGCGCGCACGCGGCGTTAACGCCCTTTGTCAATCATGCTCGTCTGCCGGCGATTTCGCTGCCGTGCGGAACGGATCGGTGCGAACTTCCATTCGGCCTTCAGGTCATCGCCGCGCGCGGACAAGACCGCACGCTGCTTGAAGCAGCGCAAGAGATCGAGGCCATATTGCGAACATAATCCCGAGAGGCGGGCGGTGGGCTAATTGCCCGCTCAGTCTCCCAGCGGCCCTTTGGCGTCCCCGTCGCTCCCCTTCAGCAACTCGTATTTGATCCGCCGCATGCGCGCCTGGGCTTCGAGCGGTTTGCAATAGGCAGTTGACGCCGCAAGCAGATCGATGGTGGCGAGAAATGCATAGCGCGACGCCGTCGGCTTGAGCGCGTCGGGCGCCTCGGGCACGTGTACGCCAAGCGCAATATCGGCGATCGAGGCCAGCCTGCTTTGCGGCTTGGTAATTGCGATGACCAAGGCGCCGTATTGCTTGGCGATACTGGCTGCCTCGATCACCTCGTTGGCTGCACCGGTGGTCGAGATGGCAACGACGACATCATCCCGTCCGAAGGTCGCGGCAATCATGCGCATCAAGCTCGGATCGGAGGCATGCGAGACGGCAATCCCAAGACGAAAGAACCGGTTCTGAACCTCCGCCGCCGCAAGAGTGGAACCGCCCCCCACCCCGAACGCTGCAAGCTTCGAACAGCGGGAGATAGCTTCGGCAGCCCGCTCGATGTCCTCCTTGCGAAGTCCCTCCTCGGCAGCGGCAATTGCACGGCGAATTTCCTGAAACACCGACCGCCAGAGCGCGGGGCGCGCCAGATCGGTCCCGACATGCGGGGGAAGCTCAACGTAAATCCGCCCGACCGCCATTGCTTGAGCCAGCCTCACCTTGAGGTCGCGGACGCCCCGGCAGCCGACGGAGCGGCTGAACCGGGTTACCGTCGGCTCGCTGACGCGCGCCCGACGGGCCAACTCGGAATTGCTGGCGTGAACGGCAAACTCCATATCGGCCAGCAGCACCGTGGCAACGCGTTGCTCGGACGGGCTGAGGCTTAGAGCGCTCTGCCTGATGAGGGAGATGATGTCGCCGGCCACGACATTGTCGTCGCCGGGCGGCTTCGAGATTGCTGCACCAACGGCTCTCGCCGGGTGATTTCGCTTTGCACGCGCCATTGCCCGCCCTTTCCCAGGTCAGATCAACCTGCGCCCTTGGCAAGAAGCTGCCGTAAGAAACCTTCAGCATCGACCAAACGTATATCGGCATGCCACATCAATAACAGCATTTTCTGCTTGATAATTGCCAAATTGTGTATGTAACTTTCAAACAAGCAATAGCGTGCCGTCAGCCCAACAGCTGAAAGGCACATCCCTGCACCGGGAAGCAGGCGGCTCAACAAGGCGGGAGGGCGATCATGAGATACGGTCCAAGTGTCTTGATGCGTGGCGTCGTGGGGCTGGCCACCGCGTCATTTTTGATTGCGCAGGCCAATGCCGCCACCCTGCTACGCGAAGCCACCATCGGAGAACCGCCGCCGCTCGATGTCATGCTGACGACCGCCGACGTCGCATCGGTCATCGGCCGCCACATCTTCGAGACCCTGTATGCGCTAGACTCGACCTATACGCCGCGTCCGATGCTGGCCGAGAGCGATCGCACGGAAGACGGCGGTCGGACCATCGTCATCAAGCTCCGCGAAGGAGTCCTCTTCCACAACGGCAAGGAGATGACCGCCAAGGACGTAGTCGCCTCGATGACGCGATGGGGCAGTTTCGGTGCACGCGGCAAGCTCCTGATGGCGGCGGCTACGTCGGTCGAGGCGACCGGAAAGTATGAAGTCACGCTGAAATTGTCCGCGCCGAACGGCGCCTGGAAGGCTCTCATTGCGGACGTCAATGGCGGTCTTGCGATCTATCCGGAAGACATAGCCGCCAAAGCGGGGAACCGGCCGATCGAGCAGAAGGACTATATCGGCACCGGGCCCTACAAGTTCGTGGAGTGGCGGCCGAACCGCTATGTCGAGGTGGAGAGGTTCGAGGGCTACAAGCCGGTGAAGGAAAAGGGTGACGGCTTCGCCGGCGCCCGCGTTGCGAGCTTCGACAAGATCCGGTTCATTCCGGTGCCTGACGTCGGCACGCGCGTGAGCGGCGTGCAGGCGGGTGACTACGACTATGCGGAAATGATCTCCGGCGATCTGTACGAGTCCCTGAGCAAAGATCCATCGGTCCAGGTGCAGCGTACCAACGCGCCGATCTTCGGCCTTTTCTTCATGAACTCGAAGCAGGGAATCCTGAAGGACAATTACAAGCTCCGCCGCGCCATCCAGACCGCGCTGGACAAGTCGCAGGCGCTGCGCGTCGCCTTCGGTCCCAAAGACCTGTGGAATGCCGAAGGATCGATCTTTCCCAATGGCACCCCCTGGTACTCGACGGAAGGCGCCTCAAATTATAGTGCGCACGATCCGAAGAAGGCCAAGGAGCTCGCAAAGGAGGCGGACTACACGGGGACGCCGATCCGCCTGCTGGTCTCGACGAACTATCAGGCACACTATGACGAAGCCTCCGTCTTCACCCGTCAGCTGGCCGACGCCGGAATCAATGTTCAGATGATGGTCGTCGATTGGGCGACCCTTCTGAAGATGCGCGGCCAGCCGGAACAGTGGGACATCTTCGTCACGCACCATTCCTTCGCGCCGGACCCGCTGCTGCTCACGTTCCTGAATGCGAGCTATCCCGGCTGGTGGGACAGCCCCGAGATCGGCTCGCTTCGGGCCGAGTTGATCAACACGACCGATCCAGCCGCGCGCAAGTCGACATGGGACAAGATCCAGTCGCTGATCTATGAGCAGGTACCGGTGATGAAAGTAGGCGATGCCTACACCTACGACATTGCTTCTCCCAAGCTCAAGGGGCTCAACCCAAACGGTCCGGTGTTCTGGAATGTGTCCACGAAATAAGGACGGGCAATGAGGCCGCGAGGACTGTCGAGCGCCGGCGCCGGCGCGCATCGTTGCCGCTGACAGGCGCCCAATTACATGTGGTCTTACGCATTCAAGCGCGCAGGAACGACGGCGGTGACGCTGCTGGCAGCGTCCATCATCATCTTCGCGTTCATCCATATCGTGCCGGGTGACCCGATCTATGTTTTGCTCGGTGATACCGCGACTCCCGACCAGATCGACGCCTTGCGACACCAGCTCGGTCTCGACCAGCCGATCATCCTGCAATATCTCACTTGGGCCGGCCATGTGCTCGAGGGCGACCTCGGGCGGTCGATCTTCTTCCAGGCGCCCGTGCTGTCGGTGATTGCCGATGGCGCCGAGACCAGCACCTTGCTCGCCACCATGACGATGATCTGGGTTGCCGTCATCGGCGTGCCGATCGGAATGATTGCGGCGGTCCGGCACGGCACGTGGCTCGATCAGGGATTGTCCGGTGGGGCGATGCTGATGGCCTCGATACCCACGTTCTGGGTCGGGCTCTATCTGATCCTGATCTTCGCCGCGTGGCTCGGCTGGTTTCCGAGCTCCGGCTATCCGTCGATCTTCGAAGGCGGTGTCGTCAATCTCCGCTATCTCGTCCTCCCCAGCCTGGCGCTTGCGGCTCCGAATGCTGCTTTGATCCTGCGGCTGACGCGCGCCAGCATGCTCGACGTCTCCCGGGAGGACTACGTGCGCACGGCGCGGGCAAAGGGAATCCGGCCGTGGCAGGTCGTGCGCCGCCACATCTGGCGCAATGCACTCCTGGCGGTCGTCTCGGCCTTCGGCTTCACCTTCGCCGCGCTGCTGTCCGAGGCGGTGGTGACCGAAACCGTGTTTGCCCTGCCCGGCATCGGCCGCCTCGTCGTTCAGTCGATCCTTCGCCGAGACTACCCTGTGATCCAGGGCGTCATCCTGGTCATCGTGGTGGTTTATCTCCTGATCAATCTGATCGTCGATCTGAGCTATCGTCTGCTCGATCCGCGGGTTGAACTTCAATGAGCAGCAACAGCGTGACATTGTGGCTCAAGCCGTTCATCGCCCGCCCGATCGCGCTGGCCGGGCTCGGCGTCCTTCTGGCGACTGTGCTCGCCGCGGTCTTCGCACCCTGGCTGTCGCCTTACGATCCGTATGCCATCGATCCCCTGATCCGCCTGACGCCCCCGAACATGACCCACTGGTTCGGCACCGACCAATTCGGCCGGGATACCCTGTCGCGCACCATTCATTCAGCACGCATGGCACTTTTGATCGGCTCGGGCGTGGTCGTCTTCGCTCTCGCGACAGGCGTTCCGGCCGGCGTACTTTCCGCACTGTTCCCGCGGCTGGGTCACCTGCTGATGCGCATGGTCGACGTGCTGATGGCCTTCCCGACTCTGCTTCTCGCACTTGGCCTGATTGTCATCTTGAGCCCGAGTGTGGCCACCGTCATTCTGGCCATTGGGATCGGCTACATGACGACGACGACCCGCATCGTCTACGGACTGACGCTGCGCTTGCGCGCGGAAACCTATGTCGAGGCGTCCCGCAGCATGGGCGCCGGAGCGGCATGGCTCATCAGTCGGCACATCTTGCCGAACCTGGTCTCGCCACTTCTCGTGCAGGCCAGCTTCGTCTTCGCGTTCGCGCAGCTCGGCGCGGCTTCACTCGATTTCCTGGGCCTCGGCGCCCCTCCGGACATTCCGAGCTGGGGCAATATGCTGGCGGAGTCACGGACCTTCATCACCCGCGCGCCGTGGCTGCTCTTCTTCCCGGGCATGATGATCGTGGCGACGGCATTTTCTCTGAACCTGGTCGGCGATGCATTGCGCGATCGACTCGATCCGCGGTTCCGTCAAGTCTTTGGTGAGAAGGGTTAGGCCGTGCTGACAGTTTGCGACCTTACGGTGTCAGTGGGGCCGGAAACCGCGCCGGTCGACATCGTCGCGGGCGTGTCCTTCGGCTTGGCCAAGGGCGAAATCCTCGGCCTCGTCGGCGAGTCCGGCTGCGGAAAGAGCATGACCTCGCTTGCGGTCATGGGATTGCTGCCGCAGCCCGGTCCCCGAGTCCGGGCCGGGCGCGTCCTGTTGGAGGGCTGCGACGTAACGCAGCTGCAGCCCTGGCAACGTGTCGAAGCGGGCCACGGCCGCATGGCAATGATCTTTCAGGAGCCGATGACCTCACTGAACCCTGTTCGTCGGATCGGCGATCAGATCGCCGAAGCCGTACGCGTGCATGAGGGAATTTCGGGCGCAGCGGCGCTGGTCCGTGCGCGCGAACTGCTCGAACTGGTACGTATGCCCGACCCCAAGATGCAGCTGTCCGCGTATCCGCATCAGTTGTCCGGAGGCCAACGCCAGCGGGTCATGATCGCGATTGCGCTGGCCTGCAGGCCACAGGTGCTGGTCGCCGACGAACCGACCACTGCGCTGGATGTCACCATACAGGTTCAGATTCTCGGGCTCTTGCGCGAGCTCTGCAATCGGCTCGATATGGCGATATTGTTCATCACTCACGACATGGGAGTCATTGCGCAGCTCGCCGATCGTGTCGCTGTCATGTACGCCGGCCAGATCGTGGAAACCGCTTCAGTCGATGCGCTGTTCGGCGCACCCCGTCATCATTACACCCGCGGACTGATGGATTGCATGCCGTCGCGAAATTCCGGCGCGCGCCGGCTGCCGACCATTTCTGGTCAGCCGCCGCTGCCAGGTTCGGTCGCCGCTGGCTGCGTGTTTGCCTTGCGTTGCGCAGCGGTGCGCGATGAGTGCCGCGTGGCGACCCCGCCCCGCCTGGAGGCTTCCCAAGGGCACGAGGTGCTCTGCGCGTTTCCGCTGGCCGGCGGAGAGCTGCCATGAGCGGCAATGTAATCCTCGAGGTCCGGGACATGATGGTCTCGTTCAGTGCCAGGCGGGCCGGTCGGAAATACCGGGTGCAGGCGGTGGATGGTGTATCGCTGTCGCTGGCCGAAGGCGAGGTCCTCGGGATCGTGGGCGAGTCCGGCTGCGGCAAGACCACGCTGGGCCGAGCCCTCGTCGGGCTGGTCCAGCCCGACAGCGGCAACTTCAATTTGAAGGGAACCGAAATGATCGGAGCCCGCGGCTCCGGCCTCCGCGAGATGCGTCTGAGCGTCCGGATGGTTTTCCAGGACCCCAATGCATCGCTCAACCCGCGGCGCGCAATTGGAGATTCGGTGGCGGAGGCGGCCGACATCAGCGGCTTCTTCAAGAACCGCGCCGAGCGCAGCGCGGCCATAGCTGCCACCTTGACGGCCGTCGGGTTGAACCCGTCTTTCGCCGCTCGCTACCCCTACGAACTGAGTGGCGGGCAACGGCAACGGGTCGGAATCGCACGCGCCATTCTTCCCACGCCGTGCATCATCGTCGCCGACGAGCCGGTCTCGGCCCTCGACGTGTCCGTGCAGGCCCAAGTGCTCAATCTGATGATGGATCTGCGTGACCAATTGAGACTGTCGATGCTCTTCATCTCGCACGACTTTGGCGTGATCGGGCAGATCAGCAGCCGCGTTGCTGTCATGTATATGGGCCGCATCGTGGAGCAGGCCGGGACGCGGACGGTCCTGGATCATCCGCTCCATCCCTATACGCGCGCGTTGGTGGCGGCAATTCCGAAGCCCGATCCATCGAAACGGATCCAGGGCGCGATCGAAATGGGTGAACCGCCAAGCCTCTTCACGCGACCGCACGGCTGTGCATATGCGCCCCGCTGCCCTATGGCCAGCGATCGCTGTCTCGTCGATGTGCCACAACTTCGATCTGTCGGTGCGGACGGTCGGACGATCGCCTGCCACAACGTATAACCAGCGAGTGCCGCGCGCCGCGAAATGACGCAACGCCTACGATTGATTTCTCCTCTATTCGAGCGATCCAATTCAAGCGGCGGCAGTCCGCGGCCGCCATGCGGCTGGCGGGTGCAAATCGGGAAGCCTGACGCCTGTTGCACCGCGATGTTAATCGCGACGCAACATTCAAAATGAGACTGCCCGTTAAGCCGCGCACGGCTCCAGCACGTGCGCTGCATCGGAGTTCGGTTAGCCTCCGTTTCAAGAACCGTTAGCCTTGTCCGAACGCCGCACCGCGCGGCGGGCGCGTCAAGGCGCGGTGAAAAACAGTGACAAGAACGCCCAGGGAGGAGAGCAATGTTGAAAGGCAGTCTAGGACTGATCGCGTTGAGCAGCCTGTTACTTTCGGGCACCGCCTTCGCACAGGAGAAGATCAAGGTCGGCGTCACCGCGACGCTCGAAGGCACCTACACCGTACTCGGCGAGGACGGCATCCGCGGCTTCCAGACGGCCCTCAACGTCCTCGGCAAGAAGGTCGGCGACAAGGAACTCGAATTTGTCATCGCCTCGACCGACGCGACGCCGGACTCCGCCGTACGAGCCGTGCGCAAGCTGATCGAGCAGGACAAGGTACAGATCCTGCTGTCGCCGCTCTCTGGTGACGAAGGCATCGCGGTCAAAAATTTTGCAAAGACCCATCCCGAACTGACCTTCATCAACGCCGCCTCCGGGGCCCAGGAAACGACCTATGTCGATCCGGCTCCGAACTTTTTCCGCTACAACATGGACGGTGCGCAGTGGCAGGTGGGCCTCGGCAAATATGCTTATGACGAAAAGAAGTATCGCAAGATCGCGACCGTCGGCGAAGACTACTCCTTCATCTATACGCAGGTGTTCGGCCTCGTGCTCGAGTTCTGCGGTGCCGGCGGACAGGTCACCAACCGGCAATGGGTGCCGCTCGGCACCAAGGACTTTGCCTCGGTCATCGCCGCACTGCCCGACGACGTCGACGCAATCTATCTCGGCCTCGGCGGCGCCGACGCCGTCAACTTCCTGAATCAGTACCAGCAGGCCGGCGGCAAGGCGCATCTGATGGGCGGCTCGATCATGATCGACCAGACCATCCTGTCGTCCAAGGGAAACGCCAAGAATGCCCTGATCGGCACGCTGGCCGCGAGCGGCCAGGCCGACACTTGGGAGAACCCAAGTTGGCAGAAGTTCGTGAAGGACTATCAGGACGCCTTCCCGCCCAACAAGCGCTTCCCGAGCCCATCGCTGCTCGCCACCAACTATTACGGCTCGACCATGGCGCTGATCCAGGCGCTCCGCCAAGTCAATGGCGATCTCTCCAACAATCAGGCCAAGTACAAGGAGGCCCTTGCCAAGATCGAGATCGACGCACCCAACGGCAAGATCAAGCTGGACTCCAACCGCCAGGCGATCGGCACCAACTTTGTCACCGAGGTCGTCGACGACGGCAAGGGCGCGCTGTTCTCAAAGGTCGTGAAGGTGATCCCGGACGTCAACCAAACGCTGGGCTACGATCCCGCGGTGTTCGCCAAGATCGGTTTGCCGAGCCGCACAGTACCGGAATGTAAGAAATACTGACCTAGTCTCATTCGCGAGCGATGACCGGCCGGGGAGAGATTTGCCAGAAGCGCGACACGTGCGCCCTTGCATTCTCTCCTCGGTTGTTGAACGCTACCAAAAAATACCAAGAGCTTTTGGGAGGAGAGGCATGAGCCGGGCGCTCGCCGTCTTCCACGGCCGCTTTGGTCGGGCGACGGTCTATCAGTTGAACCGCCCTTTCAACATCCACGCACATCGCGAAGGTCATTTGATCTTCCATGTCGGCGGGCGTTCCGCATGCATCGATGTCAGTGACGGACGTTACGAGCTCACCGAAGGTTCCGTCGTCGCGGTCAATCCGTGGGAGCCGCATAATTTCCTGCCGTCCGATCTCGAAGGCGGCGCCGTTTTCTTCGTGCTCTACGTCAATGCGGAGTGGTTTGCGCCCGACGCGCCCGGCGCCGACCGCCTGCGCTTCGGCCGCACCCAGTTCACGCGGTCCGTTGCGCTGGACAAGCACATCAGGCACGCAGCCGCCCTCGTGTGCGGCGCTCCCTCGCTCAACAGCCTCGATGGCGAGCTGAGAAGCCTGATCGACATCTGTTATGACGAAAGCTGGCAACAGGCGGCGACCGCGCGCGATCCGCGCGCAAACGGTTCCGTCACGGATTTTCGCGTGCGCAAGTGCATCAAGATGATGTCGGAGAGTCCTGGCGCCGAGATCGAGCTCGATACCATCGCGCGCGAATCTGGCCTTTCCCGGCCGCATTTCTACCGGCTCTTCCGCACCCAGACCGGCGTCACGCCACACCTCTATCTCAACACGCTGATGATGGAGCAGGCGCTGGAGGCGCTGGTGGCGAGCGAAGCGCCGATCGCCGATATCGGCTTCGATCTCGGCTTCTCGTCGCAGAGCGGATTCACCCGCTTCTTCGCTGCCAATGTCGGCATGGCGCCGACCGATTATCGCCGCGCGGCCAAGGTTTTGCGCGCCTGAGGTCACGCGAAAAGATACTCACGATCAAGCGCCTCCGTTACAGCCGCATTAGGATGCGACAAACGCGATCCCGAAACGAGGATCGCGCGCGATAGGGAGCGCACGTTCATGGCAGGGCTTGCGGCCGGCGACGGTCTGCGTGCCCCTCCGCCCCGCTTGCGGGGTGAGAGATGGGGTGACGCGAAGACGGAGCGGCGATAATGACCCGCTTTGTCGAACGCCATCCCGCCTGGGCACTGATTGTCATCATCGCAATCGCGGTAGCACTCTGGCTGATTTTCGCAGTGTGGCCGCAGAGCGTCGAAGATGCGTTCGGCCGCAAGCGGGTCTTCCTCAACGCGCTCTTCAACGGCATCACGCTCGGCGGTCTCTATTTCCTTGTCGCCAGCGGCTTTACGCTGATCTTCGGCTTAATGCGTAACGTCAACCTCGCGCACGGCTCGCTCTATTTGTTCGGCGGCTATGTCGGCTACGCCATCAGCGTCGCGACCGGTTCATGGGTCCTCAGCTTCATCGTCGCTTTCATCCTGACGGCACTGGTCGGCGTCCTGCTCCAGGTCCTCGTCTTCCGCCGCATGGAAGGCCAGGACCTGCGCCAGACCATGGTGACGATCGGACTCTCGATCGTGTTCGCCGATTTGATGCTGTGGGCATGCGGTGGCGATTTCTATCAGATCCAGACCCCGAACTGGCTGATCGGACCTGTGGAGCTGCCGCTGGTCACTGCGGTCAAGTCCTCAGGTGAGCCGGTCTATCTCCGCTATCCCCTGGTCCGACTCGTGATCTTCGTCGCCTCCGTCGTGATCGGCGTGGCGATGTGGCTGGCGCTCAACCGCACGCGCATCGGCATGATCATCCGCGCCGGGGTCGACGATCGCGACATCCTGGCTGCGACCGGAGTACGGATCCAACTCGTTTTCGTGGTGGTGTTTGCGCTCGGCGCCGGCCTCGCTGGCGTTGCGGGCGTTGTCGGCGGAACGTTCCAGTCGCTCTCACCCGGCGAGGATATCCGCTTCCTGCTCGCCTCCCTCGTCGTTGTGATCGTCGGTGGCATGGGCTCGATCCCAGGGGCTGCGCTGGGCGCGCTCATCATCGGCCTCGCCGAACAGCTCGGCTCGGTCTACATCCCGACCTACGCCATCGTCGTGACCTTCCTGATCATGGTTTTGGTGTTGGCAATTCGGCCGCAGGGCCTGTTGGCGAGGCGCTGACATGTCCCTCGCCCACGACGCCCGCGTCCCGGTTCGTCCCGCCACTGCGGTGCAGCGCTCGAAATTGCGCGGATGGCCGGAGATCGACAATCCGGCGGCCTGGGCCGTCGCGGCCATTCTCCTAATCATGCCCCTGATCGCCAACGGCTTCTTCCTGATCGAGATCTTTGCGACCACGCTGATCCTCGGAACCATGGCGCTGAGTCTGATGTTTCTTGCCGGCTATGGCGGCATGGTCAGCCTGATGCAGCTCACCATCGCGGGTTTCTCCGCCTATATGGTCGCGGTGTTTGGCGTCAGCGGCAACGCCAATATCAGCCTGGGCTGGCCGTGGTGGCTTGCGGTCCCAATGGCGCTCGCGCTCGCGACCATATTCGGCACGCTCGGCGGCGCGCTGGCGGTGCGCACCGAGGGCATCTACACCATCATGATCACGCTCGCGATCGGCGCGGCGTTCTATTATTTCACTAACCAGAACTGGGCGATCTTCAACGGTCATACCGGCATCAATACCGTTGCCACACCGCATTTCTGGGGCGTCAACTGGCGCGCCGACATTCCATTCTACTATATCGTCCTCGCAGTAGCCGCGCTGTGCTACTTCGCCGTCGACTACATCTCCCGCGCACCGTTCGGCCTCGCGTTGCAAGGTGTCCGCGACAATCCCCGCCGCATGGCGGCACTCGGCTTCAACGTCAATGCGCATCGCGTCGCGGCCTACGTCTTCGCGTCCTTCGTCGCGGCGCTGGCAGGGGTACTCCAGGTCTGGAATTACCGGCAGATTTCGCCGGGATCCGTGAGCGTTGGGGCCTGCATCGATATCCTCATCATCGCAGTCGTCGGCGGCATCACGCGTCCCATCGGACCCTTTATCGGCGCGCTGATCTTCGTACTGCTGCGGACCTTCGCACTCGACTTCCTGGTCAAGCTGGGGCTCGACGGCAACCGCTTTCGGCTCCTGATCGGCCTCGGCTTCCTCGCTATCGTGTTCTGGTCCTCGGACGGCGTCATCGGACTCTGGCAGAGCTGGCGGCGCCGCCAACGCTCCGGCGCGGCAAGTTCAAGCGGACGACGTGGCCGAGAATCTGACCAAGGATCCAGCCAAGGATCCCACCATGGATAGCGTCGCGCAACGCCTCTCTGTCGTGGGCGCCGGCGCGGCGCTGGAGCTGCGCGGCGTGACACGTCTGTTCGGCGCGCTGGCGGCACTCACCGACATCACCATTACCGTCCGCCCCGGCGAACGGCGCGCCGTGCTTGGCTCTAACGGCGCCGGCAAGACCACGCTGTTCAACTGCATCACCGGCGACTTCCCACCTTCTTCCGGCACCATCCGCTTCTTCGGCGAGGACGTCACGCACTTCCCGCCCTATGAGCGCATCCGCCGTGGCCTGCGCCGGACTTACCAGATCTCCGCGCTGTTTCCGGGCCTTACCGTCCAGGACAATGTCTACCTCGCCTGCCGTGGCGTCTCACGGGGACGCTTCTCGTTTCTCCGCCCCGGTCAGAACGATGCGTTGATGCACGCGGCCGAAAATCTCGTGCAGGCCGTCCATCTCTCGGGCGTGAAGGATCAGCGCGTTGCCGAGCTCGCGCATGGCCAGCAGCGCCAGCTCGAGATCGCACTTGCGCTTGCCGGCGCGCCGCGATTCGTCCTGTTCGATGAACCCGCCGCGGGGCTGTCGCCGACCGAGCGTGCCGAGCTGATCGAGATATTGATCTCCCTGCCCGCGCATATCGGCTACATCATCATCGAGCACGACATGGACGTCGCCCTGCGCGTCGTCGAGAGCGTCACGATGATGCACAACGGGCGGATCTTCAAGGAAGGCCGTCCGCAGGAGATCGAGTCCGATCCCGAAGTGCAGGAGCTTTACCTCGGAGGCGGCCATGAATGAGGTCCGCCGTACCGCCGCCGCGCTCGAAGTCCGCGGCCTGGACGTCTATTACGGCCATTCGCATGCGCTGCAGGGCGTGGATCTGACGCTCGAGGCCGGCGTGTTCTCGGTCGTTGGCCGCAACGGCATGGGCAAGACCACGCTATGCAAGGCCATCATGGGGCTGGTGCCGGTCAGCGGCGGCTCGATCCGCATCCGCGGGGATGAGATCACCCGACAGCCGCCTGCCCACATAGCCCGACTCGGCGTCGGCTACGTTCCGCAGGGACGGCGGCTGTGGCGTTCACTCAGCGTCGATGAGCATCTGCGGCTTGCCGCCGGCTTGCGCCGCGGCGCCTGGACGGTCGAGCGCATCTACAAGACGTTTCCGCGGTTGGCCGAGCGCAAGGATCACGGCGGCGGCCAGCTCTCCGGCGGCGAGCAACAGATGCTTGCGATCTCGCGCGCGTTGCTCACCAACCCGCGGCTCCTGATCATGGACGAGCCCACTGAGGGGCTCGCGCCCGTCATCGTGGCCCAGGTCGAGGAGATGCTGCTACGACTTGGCGAGGACGGCGACATGTCCGTGCTCGTGATCGAGCAGAATATCGGCGTGGCGACCGCCGTGTCGCCCAATGTCGCGATCATGGTCAACGGCCGCGTCAACCGCATCATCGATTCGGTGCGGCTTGCCGCCGATCGCGAACTGCAGCAGCGCCTGCTCGGTGTCGGAATGCACGCCGGACTCGAGCTCGACCTCGACGTGCCGCCGGTGGATACGGAAGCGAAGCCTTCTCCGCCGCAAACGCGGCCAGGCGGCGCGATCCGCATCTACATGTCCAATCCGACGCCGCCGACACGCTGGTCGCAACCGGTGCCGATCGCCCGCATCGAGGCCGCGGCTCGCACGCTCTCGACACAGGTGATGCGTCTCGACGAGACGGCACGACGCCGGCACGAACCAGTCGCGGCGCAAACGCAGGGCTCCCCGGTCGTGCTCGTCGTCGGTACGCTCGACACCAAGGGCACGGAGCTCCGTTTCATCCGCGACATCATCGCCGGGACAGGCCTGCGAACCCGATTGGTCGATGTCTCCACCAGCGGCAGGCAGGCGGCCAGCGACGTCTCCGCCCAGGAGATCGCCTTGAATCATGGTCGCGGCGGATCGGCTGTGTTCGGACCCGACCGCGGCGCCGCCGTCACTGCGATGGCCGAGGCCTTCGCCAGCTGGCTGCGGCGCCAGAGCAATGTTGCCGGCGTGATTTCGGCGGGCGGCTCGGGCGCAGCGTCGCTGGTCGCGCCCGGTATGCGGATGCTTCCTGTCGGGGTGCCGAAGCTCATCGTCTCGTCCGTGGCCTCTGGCGACGTCGGGCCCTATGTCGGCCCCACCGACATCACCATGATGCATTCGGTTACCGACGTTCAGGGCCTCAACTCGATCTCGCGCGCCGTGCTGGCCAACGGCGCCAACGCGCTGGCCGGCATGGTCAAAGCGCGCCTTGATCAGCATGCGCGGAAGGATCGCGGCGACAGCGGATTGCCGTCGGTCGGCATCACCATGTTTGGTGTCACCACGCCGGCGGGGCAGAAGATCGCGGCCGACTTGCGCGAGGATTTCGAGTGCCTGGTCTTCCACGCCACCGGCGTCGGAGGACGCTCAATGGAGAAGCTCGTCGATTCCGGACAGCTCGCAGGCGTCATCGACCTCACGACCACGGAGGTCGGCGATCTCCTGATGGGCGGCGTGTTCCCGGCCATCGACGACCGCTTTGGCGCCATCATCCGCAGCCGAGTGCCTTATGTCGGCTCGGTGGGCGCTCTGGACATGGTGAATTTCGGCGCCCCCGAGACCATCCCGGAGCGCTACCGCGGCAGGAAATTCCACGTCCACAACCCGCAGGTCACGCTGATGCGCACCACTGCAGAGGAGAACGAGCGCATGGGGCACTGGATCGCCGACCGGCTCAACCGGATGGACGGCCCGGTGCGCTTCTTCCTGCCTGAGGGCGGTGTCTCCGCGCTCGACGCGCGAGGACAGCCATTCTGGGATCCGGACGCCGATGCGGCGCTGTTCCGCACGCTGGAGCGCAACGTGCGGCAGACCGCCAACCGTCAGCTCATCCGCATTCCCAAGAATATCAATGACCCCGAGTTCGCCTCCACCATCGTCAGCGCGTTCCGAACATTGTTCGGCCGCATTGGGGCGCGCCGGAGACTAGCGAGGTGACCGATGGCCCGGTTTGAACGCGCTGCACTGTTGAATCGCTTCCGCGAGATGGCAAGGCGCGGCGAGCCCATCGTCGGCGGCGGCGCCGGCACCGGCCTGTCGGCCAAGTGCGAGGAGGCCGGCGGTGTCGACCTCATCGTCGTCTACAATTCCGGCCGCTACCGCATGGCCGGCCGAGGCTCGCTCGCGGGATTGATGGCTTACGGCGACGCCAACGCCATCGTGCTGGAGATGGCCGGCGAAGTGCTGCCCGTGGTGACCAGGACGCCAGTGCTCGCCGGCGTCAATGGCACGGATCCGTTCCGCGACATGGATCTTTTCCTGGACCAATTGAAAGCGCTCGGATTCGCTGGCGTACAAAACTTTCCGACCGTCGGCCTTATCGACGGCGTGTTCCGCGCCAATCTCGAAGAGACCGGTATGTCCTATGCCCTCGAGATCGACATGATCGCAAAGGCGCGCGAGAAGGACCTGCTGACGACGCCCTACGTCTTTAGCGAGAAGGAAGCTGCCGCGATGGCGATCGCAGGCGCGGATATCATCGTCTGTCATCTGGGCCTGACGACCGGGGGCAGCATCGGCGCGCAGACCGCACTCAAGCTGACGGATTGCCCAGCGCACATCGATACCTGGGCCTCCGCCGCGCTCGGCGTCAATCCGGACATTCTGGTGCTCGCTCACGGCGGACCAATCTCCGATCCGGACGATGCCGATTTCATCATGAGGAACACACGCAACTGCCACGGCTTCTACGGCGCCTCCTCAATGGAACGGCTGCCGGTCGAGCGGGCGCTGACGGATCAGGTTCGCAAATTCAAGGCGATCGGCGCGCGATAACGCCGAAAGGTCGAGGGAGAGAAACATGTCAGGGACTCTGGTCGGTGAATTGATCCTCTGGCTGATCGTCGCCGTCGTGGTGATCGTGGTCGGCGTCTACATCGTGAACTGGCTCTATCACCGCTCGTCCAAGGAGACCTCATTCGTCCGGACCGGCCTGCTCGGCGAGCGCGTTGTGATCAACGGCGGCGCCTTCGTGCTGCCGTTCATCCACGACTACACGCCCGTCAACATGAACGTGCAGCCGATGGGCATCGTGCGCTCCCGCCAGGACGCCGTGATCACCCGTGACCGCATGCGCGTCGACATCGAGGCCGATTTCTATGTCCGCGTGCAGGCGACCCGCGAAGCCGTGTCTATCGCGGCCGCCACACTCGGCCGCCGCACCATGGAGCCCGAACAGCTCCACGCCCTCCTCGCCGGCAAATTCATCTCGGCCATTCGTTCCGTTGCCTCGGAGATGACCCTCGAGCAAATGCACGAGCAGCGCGGTGAGTACGTCGCCCGCCTCAAGGCGAACGCCGCAGAGGCCCTCGCCCAGAACGGGCTCGAGCTGGAATCAGTCGCGATCACCGATCTCGACCAGACCGATCTCGAATTCTTCAACCCCTCGAACCGCTTCGACGCCGAAGGTCTGACCCGCCTGATGGAGGACATCGAGGCCAAGCGCAAACTGCGCAACGACATCGAGCAGGATTCGATGATCAAGATCCGCTCCCGCAACCTGGAGGCCGAGCGGCAGGCTCTCGAGATCGAACGCGAAAGCGAGACGGCGCGCCTCGAACAGGAGCGTGACATCGATATGCGCCGCGCCCTGCAACGCACCGAGGTCGCACGCGAACGGGCCCTGCGCGAGACCGAAGCTGAGCAGGCGCAGATTTCCGCCCGTGAAACCATCGAGAAGGCGCGAATCGCCAACGACCAGGCGATCGCCGAAGCCCGTATCGCCTCGGAGCGTGAGACCCGCCAGCGGGAGATCGAGCGCACCCGCACCATCGAGGAGAAGGAACTGCTCGCACGGGAGGAAATCGAAAAAGCCCGGATCGCCAACCAGCGCTCGATCGATACCAGCCGCATCGCTTCCGAGCGCGAGGTGCGCCAGCGCGAAATCGAGCGGATGCGGACCGTCGAGGAAGCCGAGATCACCGCCCGCGAAGCGATCGAGAAAGCGCGTATCCAGCAGGACCGCGTCGTGACCGACGCCCGCATCGCTAACGAAGAGGAGACCCGGCGCCGCGAGATCGACCGGACCCGCGCCGTGGACGAAGCCGAGATTGCTGCCCGCGAGACGACCGAAAAGGCCCGCATCGCCCAGACCATGATTGTCAATGTCGAGCGCATCGCATCCGATGAGCGCACCCGTGCGCTGGAGATCCAGCAGGTGCGTAACATCCAGGAAGCCGAGATTGAGGCGCAGCGCGCGGTCGAGGCGGCGCGCATCGACCGGGAGCACAGGCTCGCCGTCGAGCGCATCGCGGTCGAGCAGAATACCCGGCAGTTGGAAATCGAGCGAAATCAGACGCTGGAAGTCGCAGAGGTCGCGGCGCGCGAAGCCACCGAAGCTGCCCGCATCACCCAGCAAGAGCGCGTGCGGTCGCTGGAAATCGCCCGCAACCGGGCTGTCGAGGAAGCCGACATTGCCTCACGCGAAGCCATCGAAGCCGCCCGGATCGCGCAGGAGAAGTCCGTTGCAGCCGAGCGTATCCAGGCCGAGCGTGACACGCGCGCGCTCGAGATCGAGCGTACTGCCGTGATCGAGGCCGCCGAGTTGAACCGGCGCGACACCATCGAACGCCAGCGCATCGGCGTCGATCTCGCGCTCGAATCGGAGCGCATCACTTCCTCCAGGAAGCGCGAAGTACTCAACATCGAGCACAAGAAGGCGATCGAAATCGCGGATGAGGACCGCGTCATTGCGCTCTCGACAAAGAAGTCCGAGCGCATCGACGCCGACCGCCTGGTAAAGCAGGCCGAGATTGTCGCGCGCAAGGAGGTCGAGACCACGGACGTCTCGCGCGAGCAAGCGCTGGAGGCGGCGCGGATCGAACGACGCCGCTCGGTCGAACAACTCGAAGTCGCCCGCGTCCAGTCGCTCCAGGAAGCCGAGATTGCCGCGCGCGAAGAGGTCGACCGCGCCCGCATTGCCTCCGACCGCGGCCTCGACGAGGCGCGCATCGGCCGCGAGCGCGAGCTGCGCAAGCTTGAAATCAATCGCGAGAAGGAAGTCGAGACCGTTCTGATGGAGAAGGCGATTGCCATCCATCTGAAGTCGTTGGAGGAATCCGCGGCCAAGGCCTCAGCCGAGGAAGCGCGGGTGCATGCCACTGAGGCCACCGAGCGCGTCATTACCGCGCGCGAGAGCGAGATCGCGAAGCGCCGGAAGACGGTGGAGATCCTGATCGCGGAGAAGCAGGCCGAGGAGACGCGAATTGCTGCGGAAGCCGAACGGATCCGCGCTGCAGTCGAGGCCGAGGCGCAGCGTATGCTCAACGAGGCCGAGAACGTGCTGACCGACCAGGCGCGCTACTCGCTGTTCCGTAGAAAGCTGCTCGACCGCATCGAGGGCATTGTCCGTGAGAGCGTCAAACCGATGGAGAAGATCGAGGGCATCCGCATCCTTCAGGTCGATGGCCTCAATGGTAACGGCCATGGCGGCAATGGCAGCCGCAGTGCCACCGACGAGGTGATCGACTCGGCACTGCGCTACCGCGTCCAGGCGCCGCTGATCGACTCGCTTCTGGCGGACATCGGCGTCGAAGGCGGCAACCTCGCCAGGATGCCGGGCCTGATCCGGGAGGCTCGCGACATGCAGGGCATCAAGGACTCCGCGCGCAAGGGCGGCGGTGGCGAGAAGCCAGCCGCTGCACCCTCGCCTGCAGCCGACGGCGAGCCGCCCGCCGAGCGCAGCCCCCGAAAGAAGAGCTGAGGTCGCACCATGGCCCGCGTCTACGTCTCGACCGTCGTCAAGGCGCGCAACGATCGCGTCTGGGCGCGAGTGCGCGACTTCAACGGTCTGCCGAACTGGCATCCCGCGATTGCGGAAAGCCGCATCGAGGGTGGCGAGCCCTCCGACAAGATCGGCTGCGTCAGGGATTTTCGCCTCCGCAACGGCGATCGCATCCGGGAAAAGCTGCTTGGCCTGTCCGATTACGACATGTTCTGCACCTACTCGATCCTCGAATCCCCGATGGGGGTCGAGGACTACGTCGCGACGCTTCGGCTGACGCCGGTCACGGATGGCGACCAGACCTTCATGGAATGGACCGCTGAGTTCGAATGCGCACCCGAGCGGGAGGCGGAGCTTGTCGCGAATATCGGCGGCGGCGTGTTCCAGGGCGGCTTCGACGCCCTCAAACGCCAGTTCGGAGGCTGAGCGCAGTGCCGCATATCGTCAAGAGCACGATCCTGGATGCGCCGACCGGGTCCGTGTGGGCGGTGCTGCGCGATTTCAACGGGCACGATCGCTGGCATCCGGCGGTCGCGGCCTCCACCATCGAGCGGGCGCAGGCCTCGGACAAGATCGGCTGCGTCAGGCGGTTCAAGCTGCAGGACGGCTCGGAGCTGCGCGAGCAATTGCTGACGCTGTCGGATCTGGAGCAGACCTTCAGCTACTGCCTGCTCGATACGCCGGTCCCGATGTTCAACTACGTAGCCCACGTCCGCCTGCTGCCCGTGACGGACGGCGACCGTACCTTCTGGCACTGGGAATCGCGCTTCTCGACGCGGCCGGAGGACAAGGATCGTATCACCCACATGGTCGCGGAAGATATCTACCAAGCGGGATTCGTAGCGATCCGCCGACACCTCAAGGAGGCTGTGTCAACATGACTGTGACGGTGAAGACCTTCACAAGCTCGAGCGAGGCCGCCGCCGCGCTGTCGTCCGATCGCACCGCTCGCTATCTCGGTGGCGGCACGCTCGTGATGCGCGCTCTGAACGAAGGCGATATCTCGCTCTCGACCATCGTGCGCGCCAATGACCAAGCCTTGACGCGCATCGACCCATCTGGTCCGCGGATCACCTTGGGTGCTGGCGTAACTTTCGCCCGGATTCTGGGCGAGCGTGACCTCGCTTTCCTGCACGCCCCTGCCCGCTCGATTGGCGGCCCGGCGGTGCGCAACATGGGTACGGTGGGCGGCAATCTGTTTGCGCCTAATCCCTATGGCGATTTCACCGTCGCCCTGCTTGCGCTCGATGCCACGGTGGCCCTGCAAGGCGGCTTTGGATCGCGCGACATTCCAATTGAGGAGTTTTTGCAGTCGCGTGAAAGGCAGGCGGGCATGCTCGTGCTGTCGGTGTCCTGCACGCGACCGACAAGCCCGGAGGCTTTCCGCTACCGCAAGATCGCGCGGATCAAGCCCAAAGGCGGCTCGGTCATCACGCTCGCCGCACATCTACCAATCAGTGGCGGACGGATCGCCGGGGCACGAATTGCATTGGGATCGATGGCGCCGACGCAAATACGTGCGCGGGCGGCCGAACGCGCTTTGGAAGGCCGATCGCTCGATGCCGCGACCGTTGCGGCCGCAGCCTCCGCAGCCGCGGAAGGAACATCGCCATCCGACAACGCGCTCGGCAGCGCCTGGTATCGCCGCGAGATCGTCGGCGTACATCTGCGTCGTCTTCTCTTGGGTCAGGAATAGATCGTATGGCCAAGACTGCCCTGCAATTTCGTCACAACGGCAGCGAGGTCGCCATTTTCGTCGATGGCGGCACCAACCTGCTCGTCGCGCTCCGCGAATTGATCGGCGACATGACGCCGAAATTCGGTTGCGGCCAGGGCGGCTGCGGCACGTGCAGCGTTCTGATCGATGGCGAGCTTCATCTCTCCTGTCTGACGCTGGCCGAGACGGTCGCGGGCCGCTCCGTCGAGACGCTGGATAGCCTGAAGCAGGGACCGAACCTCCATCCGCTGCAACGCGCCTTTGCCGAGAATTTTGCTGCCCAGTGCGGATATTGCACGCCGGGCATGCTGATGGCTGCCAAGGCATTGCTCGATCGCAATCCCTCCCCGAGCCGCGCTGAAGTCGTCGAGGCGATCTCCGGCAACATCTGCCGGTGCACCGGCTACGAGCCGATCATCAACGCCATCCTCGCTGCCTCCGGCGGCCGGGTGAGCGCCTGAAGGACCAGATCATGCTGGAACTGCGCAAAGACATTTTCGCCGACGAGCGCGACGACGATCTCAAGGAGATCGGCAAGGGCACACAGCGCCAGGACATGCTCGGCCATGTCACGGGCACATCGAGCTATTTCAACGACCACAAGCTCCAGGGCATGCTGCACCTGAAAGTCGTTCGCTCGACCCATTCGCACGCAAGGATCCGGCGGATCGACACAACCGACGCTGAACGCTCAGCCGGCGTGCGCCGGATCATCCGCGGCTCGGACGTGCCCCGCAACCTCAACACACTTTTGAGCCTGATCAATTTCGGCAAGGACGACGAGCCGTCGCTGGCCGTCGACAAGGTCCGCTACAAGGGTGAGCCGATCCTAGCCATCGTCGCCGACAGCGAGCGCGAGGCTTTTGAGGCCATTGCGAAGGTACGGATCGACTATGAGCCGCTGCCGGCCGTGTTCGACGTGGAAGATGCGCTGAAGGCGGGCGCGCCCGTCGTCAACGATACCTATCCGAAGAATGCCTTCATTTATCACGACAGATACGACCACCAAAAGCTCCGCTTCGGCGATGCCGATGCCGCACTCGCGACTGCCGATCACGTGCTCGAACAACGCTACCAGATGTCACCAATCGAGCACGCGCCGACTGAAACCAACGGGTCGATCGCGGCGCCCGACACCAACGGGCGCTATGTCGTCTATACGTCGACGCAGGCGCTGTTCTTCTCGGTCGACACCTGCGCCAAGATCCTCGACGTCCCTTCCAACACCTTCCATTTCATTGGCGGCACCGTCGGCGGCGGCTTTGGCGGCAAGGTCGACACGCTGACCGAACCGTTATGCATCCTGGGTGCGATGCTGACGGGACGTCCCGTGCGCTACGTGTTCGGACGCGAAGAAGAGATGCAATACGGCCCGCCGCGCGGCGCCGAGCGCATCTACATCAAGGACGGCGTGATGCGCGATGGCCGCGTCGTCGCGAGAAAGATCCGCGCATATTTCGACAGCGGCGCATATACGCGGCTCTCCAGTTATGCAGCGGTGAAATGCGCAGCCCATCTGCCAGGACCCTACACCATCCCGAACGTCTATGGCGACGTCTACTGCGTCTTCACCAACCGTACGCCTGCAACCGCGATGCGCGGCTTCGGCGTCACCGCCATGGACTTTGCGATCGAATGCCAGATGGACAAGCTCGCGAACCTCGTCGGCATGGATCCGATGGAGTTCCGCATCCTCAATGCCTATCGCGACGGCGACATGAAGGCGCATCGGCGCGAGGCCAAGAACACGGCGCTGATCGAGTGCGTCCAGGTCGCGGCCGAGAAAGCCAAATGGCCGATCCGCGACGAGTTCAAGCGCGCCTCCTCCCGCAAAGACGGAGGCGGCAGCCGCGCTGCCATCCCGCGGACGCCTGCCGACATCCACGCACGGACGACCGCGCCGGCGCAGCAGCGCACGAGCTATGATCGCCTGCCAACGGCCGCGTCGCGCGAACCCCCGCGCGAGCCCCCACCGCCCGCGCCGCCACCGCCATCGCCGTCGCCACCGCGACCAACATCGCCCTCGCATGGGGCGGGCCGATTCTCATCCGTGTTCGGCACCAGGAGGCGTTGAGATGACGCGACATCGCGGACGCGGCATCGCGTCGGTCAACTATCCCATCGGCATGAACCTCGGCGGCGATCCCAGCCAAGCCCTGGTTCATTCCAATCCAAGCGGCAAGTTCACCGTAGCGCTGTCCTCGATCGACCTCGGCCAAGGCATGAAGTCGGTCACGCGGCAGATTTGCGCAGAGACGCTCGGCGTACCCGTCGAGGACGTCTATGTCGATACCGCCGATTCCGATACTGGCCCGCATTGCATGGGCTCGTTCGCCTCGCGCGGCACCCATCGCGTCGGCAATGCAGTGATGGCGGCGGCGCGCGAGGCGCGCGGCGTGATGATGGAGGCGGCCGCAGAAGAACTCGAGGTCAACGCCGCCGATCTCGAAACCGACGGACGTGGCAACATCCACGTCAAGGGCGCGCCGCACCGCTCGATCTCCACCAAGGACGTCGCCGTCGCCGCGCAGTTCAAGCAGGGCAAGACCATCGCCGGCCGCGGCATCTTCCTGGTTCCTCTGTCCAATGTCGATCCGGAAACCGGCGAGATGTCGCCGGCGACCTGTTACGCCCATGCCTGTCTCGTCGCCGAGGTCGAGGTTGACGACGAGACCGGCGAGGTCACGATGATCCGCATGGATTCTGCCTATGAGCTCGGCCGTGCGCTCAACCCGCGCCTGGTCGAGCAACAGCTCGTCGGCGGCGCCTGGATGGGCGTCAGTCACGCGCTCTACGAGACGCCAGAACCCTATTATCCCGACCCGGTCCACGGCCCTCGCGACTTCGTCGAATATGTCATGCCCGGTCCTGGCGATATCTGCCCGCACGACATCGCCGTATTGGAACGCCCCGCTCCCGATGGCCCCTTCGGCGCCAAGGGGCCCGGCGAAATGTGCGCGAATCCCGTATTGCCGGCCGTTGCGAACGCCATCTTCAACGCCGTCGGCGTGCGCATCGACGATCTGCCGATTACGCCGGAGAAGGTGCTGCGCGCGATCAAGGCCGAGGGCGGCGCGCGCCCTCAGGCGCGGCGCTGAGGTCTCGATGGCCGTCCGCAGCAACATCGTCGGCATCGACAGCCCAGAGGCACTGGAGAAAGCGCTTCGGGCAGCCTATTACCTTGCCGACGAGGGGCTGGCGACCGCAGCCTATCTCGGGCTGGCACTCGGCAAGCCATTGCTGCTCGAGGGCGCGCCGGGCGTCGGCAAGACCGAGGCCGCCAAAGCCATTGCCGCGGTCCTCGGCCGCCGCCTGATCCGCCTGCAATGCTACGAAGGCATCGACGCATCTGCCGCACTCTACGAATGGAACTATCCGCGCCAGATGCTCGCAATCCGCCAGGCCGGCGATGAGAGCGTCGACATCTACGGCGAAACGTTTTTAATCGAGCGACCGATGCTGGCGACGCTGCGCGCACCTGACTCAACTGTGCTGCTGATCGACGAAATCGACCGCGCCGACCAAGAATTCGAAGCCTTCCTGCTCGAGTTCCTGTCCGACTTCCAGATCTCGATTCCGGAGCGCGGTACGGTTCGCGCCTCTGAGCGCCCGGTTGTCGTCCTGACCTCGAACCGCACGCGGGATCTTCATGAAGCGTTGCGGAGGCGATGCGTCTATCACTGGATTGACTATCCCTCCGCCGAGCGCGAAGCGCGCATCGTGATGATGCGGGCCTCCAGCGTCGCCGAGGGGACCGCGCGGGCCGTCGTCGCCGCCGTCGAGAAGCTGCGACGCGAACCACTCAGCAAGGCGCCCGGGATCGCCGAGGCCGTCGACTGGGCCGAGGCCGCCACGCTGCTGCACAAGGGCGGCGCACGGTGGCCTGATGCCTTCAGGCGCTCGATCGGCGTTGCCTTGAAAGACGAGGAGGATCTGCACTTCATTTCGCCGCGCCTCGATGCCCTGCTGGCGGAGGCCTCTGCATGAGCGCCGAACCCGAACTGCCGCGCGCTGCGCGTGTATTCATCTCGTTCGTCGGCTTGTTGCGAACGAACGGATTTGCCGTCGCACCGGAACAGACGACGTCGTTCCTGGCCGCAATCCAGTTGCTCGGTCCCCGCAGCCTGGAGGACATTCGGCAGGCAGCCCTCGCAACACTGGCTCCTCCACCGGAGCGTCGCGCAACGTTCGACCGGCTGTTCGATCTGCATTTTCGCGGGAACGAGGCAATCGACCGCGTCAATGACGGTGAGGACGACGAGACTGTTCGGCTGCAAGAGGAGGGCCGTGGAAACGACGAGCCGCTGTTGTCGGACGAGGCCAACGAGTCCGGTCTCGCAGCTGCGCGCGCCGGAGCCCTGGTCGAGCGCCGCTTTGCGCAGCTCTCGACCACCGATGCGCTGCGCCGGCTGTCCCGCGAGGCGCCGAGGCGCCTGCCGAAGCGGCGCGGCCATCGCCGCATGCGGGCTCGCAGCGGACCCTACGCGGATTTGCGCCGCACCCTGCGCGACTCCGTTCGCAGCGATGGCGAAATCCTCCGGCTGGGACGTTTGAAGCGGCGGCAACGCCCGCGCAAGGTGTTGCTTCTGATTGACGTCTCCGGCTCGATGAAGACCCGCACCGAAGAGAATATGAAGTTCGCGCACACGCTGGTGCAGGCGGCACCCAACGTCGAGGTCTTCACCTTCGGCACGCGGCTGACCCGCATCACCCGCCCGTTGCGACTCAAACGCCGAGAGCAGGCGCTCAGGGCGGCGGCCCATGCGGTCAGCGACTGGGACGGCGGCACCCGAATCGGCGACGCCCTTCAGGCCTTTCTCGCCGTGCCCCGCTTCGGCGGATACGCGCGGGGCGCTGCCGTGATCATCGTTTCCGACGGCCTGGAACGGGGCGAACCCGATGCACTGCGCGATGCGGTCGCGAAACTATCGCGCCGCGCGTGGCGCGTGAGCTGGCTGACACCGCTCGCGGCTGGTCCCGACTTTCGCCCGCAGACCGAAGCGCTGGTCGCGATCGAACGCTTCGTCGACGACCTCGTCGATGGTGGCTCGAGCGCGTCGATCGTCGCGCATGTGCTGGCGCTGGGACAAAGGAGAGTTGCGTGACCGACGTCGTCGATGGACACCATCATATCTGGCGCCAGACCGACCTGCCCTGGCTGGTGGGTCCGATGCGGCCGCGCATCTTCGGTCCATACGAGCCGATCCGGCGCGATTACCCGATCGAGGAATATCTCGGCGACATCGAGGGCAGCGGCGTTACCCGCTCGGTCTATGTCCAGACCAACTGGGCCAATGACCGCTTCGAGGACGAGGCCGCTTGGGTGCAGCAGACCGCCGAGGAGCACGGCTGGCCGCATGCCATCGTAGCTTACGCCGACTTTTCGGTGGACGACGTGCGTCCACAGCTCGACCGCCTGAAGCGCTATGCCCTCGTACGCGGCGTTCGCATGCAACTGCATTGGCACGAGAACCCGCTTTATCGCTTTGCCGCGCGGCCGGACCTTTGCACCGATCCCGTGATCCAGCGCAATATCGCCCGCCTTGCGGATTATGGCTGGAGCTTTGAGCTTCAGGTGTTCACGCCACAGATGCCTGACGCTGCGCGCCTTGCGGAATCCTGCCCTAAGGTGATCTTTATCCTCCAGCACGCCGGCATGCTGGAGGACCTTTCACCGGCAGGCCGCGCCGCGTGGCGCGCCGGGATGGCCCGCCTCGCCGCATGCCCGAACGTCGTGTCGAAACTATCGGGGCTCGGAACCTTCATCCACCGCAACGACCCCGCGCATATCGCATCCGTCCTGACCGATACGATTGCAATCTTCGGCGCCGAACGCTGCCTGTTCGGCTCGAATTTTCCGATCGAGAAATTGTGGACCAGCTATCGCGCGTTGATCGATGCATTCCGTGCCGCCGCGGCGCCGCTACGCGATGATCAGCGCGAAGCCATTTTCAAGACCACCGCTATGCGCGTCTATCGGCTCTGAGCGCCGAGGAAACAACGAGAACGGACACAGGGAGGGACGGAATGCCGCTGGAGATCAAGATTTTGGACTATGGCGATATTGAGCTGGAATCGAGCTTTTTGGTTCTCGGCCGCGATTGCGGCCGCACCCGCCGCGTCCTCACCCTCGGTTTCCTGATCCTCGGCGGCAAGTATCCGGTCGTGGTAGACACCGGTTACCGTTCCAACCAGATCATGGAAACGCTGGGGATGCGCGGCCTGCAGTATCACGAGCACATGATCGAGAACCAGCTTGCGCGGCACGGCGTGCGGATGGGCGATGTGCGTTTCGTCTGCCACACCCATCTGCACATCGACCACGCCGGCAAGGACGATCTGTTTCCGATGAACACGACCGTCGTCCTCAACCGTCGGGAGCTTGAATATTCTGTGTCCGGCCTGATGCATCCGCAATATCCGGCGCCGGATATCAAGCATCTGATCGACCGTCTGCACACCAAGAGTGCGCTGCGCTTTCTCGACCTCGAGATCACAGGTCCCATCGAGTTGATGCCGGGTGTCTACTGCGACGCCGCGAATGCGCATACCGAGGGATCGATGAATATCATCGTCGAAACGGCCGACGGCATCGCCACCATCTGCGGCGACGTCATCTATGATTTCAACGACCAGATCGTGACGCCCTTCAACGAGATCCACGACTGGGAGCCGCGCACCACTGGCAACCACGGCACCACCAAGCGGGCCGAGAAGGCCGCCATCAAAAAGCTGCTCAGCAATTCGCGCTATCTGCTGCCGGTCCACGACCGCCCCGCCAAGATCGAAGGCGGCAACGTCGTCGGCCGGCTGCACGACCAGGTGCCTGGGCCGGTCGTGCAGTCTCTGCCCCAGCGCAACTGGTTTCCGGCCTAGACGCCAGAGGATCGACCGATGACCCACGTCACCTTGCGCTCCGAATTCGAGACCCTGATCGATCCCTACGCACCAGTCGCGCAAATCGGCACCGGTTTTGACTTCACGGAGGGACCGATCTGGCATCCGGTCGATCATTATCTGCTGTTCTCAGACATGCCGGGCGACGTGCGCCGGCGCTGGGATTCGCGGCACGGCATTGCCGAGGTCAAACGCCCGTCGAACAAATGCAACGGCATGACCTATGACGCCGAACTTAATTTGGTCGTTTGCGAGCACGCGACATCGTCGTTGATCCGCGAGCGGCCGGACGGGCGGCGCGAGGTGCTGGCCTCGCACTTTGGGGGACAGGAGCTCAACAGCCCCAACGACGTCTGCGTGCACTCCTCCGGCGCGATCTATTTCTCGGACCCCTGGTATGGCCGCATGCCGGTCTATGGCGTCGAGCGGCCGAGGCAGCTCGGTTTCCAGGGCGTCTATCGCGTCGTGCCCGGCGCCGAGCCGAAGCTGGTCGTGGATCGCAATCTGTTCGACCAGCCGAATGGGCTGTGCTTCTCGCCCGACGAGCAATTGCTCTATGTCAACGACACCGTGCAGGCACTCATCCATGTATTCGACGTCAACGGTGACGGCTCGCTGTCGAGTGCGCGTGTGTTCGCGAGCGGTATCCGCTCCGAGCTCGAGCCCGGCTTGCCCGACGGCATGAAGTGCGACCAGCACGGCAACATCTGGGTTACGGCACCCGGCGGGGTCTGGGTCTATTCGCCGCGGAGCGAGCTGCTCGGCAAGCTCCGCTTGCCCGAACTCGTCGCCAACCTTACCTGGGGCGGGCCGGATTTCCGCACGCTGTATCTGACTTCGACGCACTCGGTCTATGCCATTCCCACCAGGGTCGGACCGCGCCACGAGCCCTATATGAGCGGCAAGCGAGGCAGCGGCACGGCGGCCGCGGGCTCTGCTTCCGCTGCCCCCATCCTTGCCGACGGCGAAATGCAGCTCGACCCGCGACGCTGCGCCATGATCATCCAGGATCTCCAGAACGACGTCATCATGGACGGCGGCGCCTTTGCCGATTCCGGCGCGCCAGGTCACGCGAAGCAGCAGCGCGTCGTCGAGAATGTCCGCCGCCTGGCCGAAACGGCACGGGTGCGCGGCGTCGCCATCATTCATGTCTGGTTCGTCGTCGAGCCCGGCGCGCCCGGCGTGACGCTGAATGCGCCGCTGTTCGAGGGTCTCGTCGACAGCAAGGCGATGGTGCGCGGAAGCTGGGGGGCGGCACCGGTGTCAGGTCTCGAACCACGGCCCGGCGATTTCGTGGTCGAGAAGGTACGAATGAGCGCCTGGGAAGGCACGAGGCTCGAAACGATCCTGAAAGCCACCGGCCGCGACATGATCATCAACACCGGCGCCTGGACCAACATGTCGGTCGAGCACACGGCGCGGACCGGTGCCGACAAGGGCTACTTCATGATCGTTCCCGAGGATTGCTGCTCGACCATGAACGCCGATTGGCACGCCGCGTCGATCGATTTCGCCATGCAGAACGTCGCCGTCGTGACCAAGGCCGATGCGGTCATCAAAGCGCTGGGATGAGCGGTGGCGAAGCTCCTGCACCTGTCTTGCTCGCCCCGCGGCGACTCCTGGTCAGGCGCCGGCGCACGCGTTTTCCTCGACGGCTTTCGCCGAGCTCGGCCCGACTGGGACGTGGACGTTATGGATCTCTGGCGCGAGCGCTTGCCGGAATTTTCAGGCCCCATTGTCGAAGCCAAATATGCACGGATGAAGGCGCAGGCCTTCAACGACGCGCAGCGGGACAGCTTCGCGGAAGCCGAGCGGATGGCGGTGCGCTTAGCGCTCGCCGAGCGGGTGCTGATTTCGACGCCGATGTGGAACTTCGGCATTCCCTATAAGCTCAAGCAATGGTTCGACATCATCGTCCAGCCCGGGCTCACCTTTCGGTTCGATCCGTCGCTGGGGTATATCCCTTTGCTGAAGGACCGGCCGACCATCGTCATCATTGCCAGTGGCAGCGATTTCGCCACCGGAATGAATCGCGGGCGCATCGACATGGCAGCGCCTTACCTGCGCGAAATTTTGCGTTTTGTCGGTATCAACAATGTCCGTTTCATTCCGATCGGACCAACCACCGGACCGCAACAGCCCATTGAGGTGGCTCGCGAACGAGCCCATCGACGCCTGGCCGCAATGGCCGAGAGCTTCTGATGCGCCCCGCAGGTCAGTCGAGGCTACGGCAGATTGTCCCGCAGAAAAATGTCGATGCGGATGCGCTCCTGGTCGGGGCTGATCGGCTCACCCGAACAATGCGCGAGCAGGACTCGCGCCGCAGACCGTGCCTCGTGGCCGGGATCCTGGTTGATGATGGCATCGAGCGTGCCGCGGACCAGGAAACGCCGCGTGTATTGGGTCAGCTCATGGGCAATCCAGACCACCTCGCGCGCCCGTCCCGAGGCCTCGAGCGCGTCGGCGATGCCACGGTTCCCGGCGCCGCAGCAGTATATGCCGCGCAGATCGGGCTGGCGCGCGAGCAGTGCCGCAGTGAGCTCCCGGGTGCGCTCGCTGTCGTCGCGGCCCTCGATCACGGGCAGCGCGTGCAGGTTCGGATACTCGCTGGACAGGATCTGGTGGAAGCCGAACTGCCGCTCGGTGTGATCGCGCAGCGACAACGATCCCGCGATGACGGCCACCGTCCCCTTGCGACCAGTGAGGAACCGTCCCATCAGCGTTGCAGCGGTGCGGCCTGCCGCCGGGTTGTCGATGCCGACATAGTGCAGCCGGCGCGAGCTCGGCGCGTCCGACACGAGGGTCACCACAGCGACCCCGCGCGCAGTGAGTTCGTCGATCGCGGCGCGCACCCTGGGATGGTCGAGCGCGATCACGGCGACGCCCTGATAGGCAGGCGAGAGATTTTCCAGCGCGGCGGCGAGTACGTCCGGATCGAACACGTCGACACGCAGGATATCAATGAAGCCGCGCTGGCCGGCGAGCCAGTCTGCGGTGCGCTGGACCTGCTCGGTCAGGTTGGTCATGAAGCTGTTGCTGCCCGTCGGCAGCACAAAGGCAAAGCGGAACGTCTGCCCGCGGGCAAGCCGCGCGGCCGCGACGTCGGCTCGATAGCCGAGTTTTGCCACCGCGGCCTCGACCCGCGCGACGGTCTTGGCGCGCACGCCCTCGCGCCGGTTGACGACGCGGTCGACCGTGGCGAGCGAAACACCCGCCGTGCGCGCAACGTCCTCAAGCGTGGCACGAATCACCGGCTGGCTCGCACCAGCATTCATTCGCGCGCCGCCCACAGCATGCCGCGGGTCATCAACGTTCGGATTTCCGGTACGTCGAGTTCGTAAGCGCGGTGGCCGAGCGAGGAATAGAACACCCTGCCCGCGCCGTATCGCTTCTTCCAGACCACGGGCATTACCACGCCCTCGATCCAGGGCGCGTGCTCGCCGGTGAAGGTCGTCGTCGCCAACACCTCGTTGGCGGGGTCGACATGCATGTAGTACTGCTCGGAACGATGCTCGAAACTCTTCACGCCCTTCATGATGGGATCATCCGGTTTCGTCAAGTCGACCTTGTAGTCGATGATGTTGCCGGGATGCGCAACCCACTGCCCGCCGCACAGGAACTGGTAGTCGACGGAATCGCGGAACGCGTCGCCCATGCCGCCATGATGGCCGGCGAGCCCGACGCCGCTTCGGACCGCAGCGCAGAGATTGAGCACTTCCGCCTTCTCGATCTTCGACATGGTGTAGATCGGGATGATCAGTGACAGGTCGTGAATCGCGGGATCGGCGAACGCGGCGGTGGTGGTTTCGATCCGCACCTCGAAGCCTTCAGCCTTCAGCCAGCCGCGGATCATCGAAGCGCAGAGATCGGGATCGTGTCCCGGCCAGCCGCCCCATACAATTAATGCCTTGCGCATGGTCATTCCCTCAGTCGATCTGTCCGGTTTCGCGCCCGGCCGGCAGCATCGCCGGCCGCTCGACGCGGCTCTCGATCTTGACGCGCCGGCCTTCGTCGGCAGAGATCTGGAACGCCTCCATCACCTCCAGCACGTGGAAAGCGAGCGCGCCGCTCGCACGATGCGGCCGGTTGTTCAGTATCGCGGAGGCCATATCGGCGGCGCCAATGGAACGGAACTCGCCATCGACATGACCGTGGGTCAGCGGGACCGGCTCCCAGTCGCCGCCAGCCTTGGCGACCTGCACCTCGCCGCCGAAGCGGTTCGGGTCCGGCACCAGCATGCTGCCCTTGTCGCCATAAATCTCGATTGGCGCGTGCCGGTGCTTGGGCACGTCAAAGCTCATCGCGATCGAGACGATCGCCCCGCTCTCGAATTCGAGCGTGCCGGCGACATGGGTCGCAACTTCGACCGGGATCAGCGTTCCGTTCATCGGCTGGCTGGTGACCAGCCGTTCGGATTTCGGGCGCGCGGTCGAACCCATCACGCTCGCCACGGGGCCGAGCAGCTGCACGAGATCGGTGATGTAGTACGGGCCCATGTCAAGCATAGGCCCGCCGCCGCGCAAATAATAGAAACCCGGCGCCGGATGCCAGCGCTCGTGGCCGGGGCAGCCGAAGAAGGCGCTGCCGGCCACGGGCGTGCCGATCGCGCCATCGTCGATCAGCTTGCGCGCGGTCTGGTGCCCACCGCCAAGGAACGTATCGGGTGCGCAACCGACGCGAAGACTCTTCTGCGCAGCGAGCTCCATCACCTTGCGCGCTTCCGTGACGTTGATGCCGAGCGGCTTCTCGGAATGAACGTGCTTGCCGGCGTTCAGCACTGCGAGACTGACGTCGGTGTGGGCGAGTGGCACGGTGAGATTGATGACGATCTCGACGTCGTCTCGCTTGAGCAGCTGATCAACCCGCATCGCCGGCAACCCGAAGGCGGCGCCCTGCCGCTCTGCCGCATCGCTGCGCATATCGGCGAGCGCCTTGATTTCCATGACCGCGAAGCGCTGGGCCGCCTTCAGATAAGCGGTGCTGATATTGCCGCAGCCGATGATGCCGATGCCGACTTTTCTCATTGTGATCTCCGTGAGGTACCGTTCATCCCTTGACCGCGCCGGCGGTGAGGCCTGCGACGATGTGCTTCTGCGCCAGGAGGAAGAGAATGATCGTCGGCAGGATGGTCAACGTGATGAAGGCCAGGATCAGATGCCACTCGGACGAATACTCGCCCTGATAAATCATGATACCGAGCGGCCAGGGATAGAGCGCGTCGGTGTTGAGCATCACCAGCGGCAGCAGATAGGCGTTCCAGCTGTTGACGAAGGTGATGGTACCGACGGTCGCCAGGATCGGCCGCGATAACGGCAACGTCACATAGCGGAAGAATTTGATATAGCTGCACCCGTCGACCAGCGCGGCCTCCAGCAATTCGTACGGGATGTCCTTGAAGAAGCGCCGCAGCAGCAACACGCTCATCGCAAGACTGAAGGCCGTCTGCGGCAGGGCAACGCCAAAATATGTATCGAGCAGCCCGAGATCGCGGACCTTGATGAAGAGCGGCAGCACCGCCGTCGCGGCCGGAAACAGCAGGCCCAGCGTCAGGTAGCTCAGCAGCATCGAGCTGCCATAGAACCTGATATGGGCGAAGGTGAACGCCGCCATCGAGGCGACGATCAGGGTCAGGGCCACCGTGAGGGTCGAGATGATCAGCGAGTTGCGCAAGAGCTGCCAGTAGCGTGCCGAGAACAGGATGTCGGCATAGTTCTGCCACTCCCAGTGGCGTGGCAGGCCGAACGGATTGACGCGCAGTTCGCCGAGCGATTTGAAGCCACCGAACAAGGTCGCGAGCAGCGGCACCACTACGATGATGGCAACGACGGCGAGGAACACCAGCTTGAACAATACTGAGGGATCGAACGGCGCGCGGATGGTCCTGGCGTTACTCATCGCGCATGAACCATCGCTTGTACGTGAAGGCAAAGGTCACGCAGATCGCAAACAAAATGACGCCGATGGCACTGCCGTAGCCGACCCGCATGCGCGAGATGCCGTTGTTGTAGAGAAAGCTCACCATCGTGTTCGAGGAGTCCGCTGGCCCCCCGCGCGTCAGCGGCATGACGAGGTCGAACAGCTGCAGCGAGCCGACGATGGCGAAGAACACGGAGAGCCTTATCGTCGGATAGAGCAAGGGGATGACCACATGTCGCAAGGCTTGCGATCGGGTCGCGCCGTCGATACGCGCCGCCTCGACCAGGCTCTTGTCGAGGCCCTGGAGCGCTGCGATGAATAGCATCATGTGGAAGCCAAAGTACTTCCAGACGACCACGATCAGCACCGCCAGCATGGCCGTATCCGTCGATGCAAGCAGATGCGGCGGCTCGGCGCCGAAGCTGCGCCAGATCGAGGCCACAAGGCCGTAGTCGCCATCATAGACGAAGCTGAAGATCAGCCCGGTCGCGATCTCCGCCAGGATATAGGGCATGAAGAACAGCATGCGCAGCGCCACCGCCCCTCGAAAGCGTTCGGCGAGCATCAAGGCCAGGGTGAGCGCAAGCGGCAGCTGGATGGCGAGCGAAACAGCGATGATCAGGCCGTTGTTGCGCAGAGCGAGCCAGAAGGCGCGGGTCTCCAGCACAAAGCGGTAATTGTCCAGGCCAATCCAGTTGGTCGGCCTGCCGAATCCGTTCCAATTGAAGCCCGAGTACCAAGCTGCTTCGCCGATCGGCAGCACAACGAACAACGTGAACAACAGCAGCGCCGGCGGCAGGAACAGGATGAGCACCGTCAGCCTGCCGTCCCAACTCGGGCCACGGACCGTGACCTGCGGGACCATCTCGCCAGCAGCGCCGATCGCCGACACGCTCGCGGTCCGCCGCGTCACCGTCAGTTGCCCTGTTTCCACGCCGCCTCAATCGCCTTGGCAGCCTCTTGCGGGCTCATGCTGCCGCCGGCGATCTCGGCCGTGACGTCGTTGACGACGCGGCCGACGGACGGACCCAGGCTCTGGTCATAGAAGTTCTGGTGGTAGTTCGACTTCGCCAGATTGGCGGCGATCAGCTTCATGAAGCCGTTGTTGAGGCCGACATCCGCGCCCTGCACCACCGGGATGATGAAGTTGCCGGCGGCAAGCCGCGTCTGCACCTCTTTGGAGACGAAGTACTTCAGGAAATCGACAGCCTCCTTCGGCGAGCCTTTCGTAATCAGCCAACCGGTGATGCCCCCGAGCGTATCGGTCGGCGCGCCCTTACCGCCGGTCACGACCGGGAAGTCGAACCAGCACATCTTGTCCTCGGTCAATCCGATCTTGTCGGCGGCGAGAGCGCGCTGCAGATGATAGACCGTGCTGATCGCGAGCGTCATCGCCGCCTTGCCGTCGCCGAAATAGCCGACCGCCTGCGGGTTCTTGAAACCCAGGAAGCCATTCTGGAACGGTTGGAGATCCACGAGTTGCTTGAACAGCTCGCCGGATTTCTGGAAGGTTTCCCCGGCAAAGCCGCCGTTCTCGCCACGCAGCGCCGCATCGAACGCCGCCTTGCCGCCGATGCGCACAGCAAGATGCGTCCAGTAGAAGTGCAGTGGCCACTTATCGGCGCCGCCGACCACGATCGGGGTCACGCCGGCGGATTTCAACGTCTTCACGGCAGCAAGCAGATCGTCCCAGCTCTTGATCCCGGCAGGGTCGACCTTCGCCTTGGCCATCAGCTCCTTGTTGCAGAGGAAGCCGACCTGCGAGAGCGCCGTGGGCAGACCATAAACACGGCCGTTGCTGGTGAAGGCGGCGAGCGCCGCCGGTGTGAGACTGTCGCTGTAGCCCTTCACAGAATCGGTGATGTCGTCGAGCACACCGGCCTCGATCTGCGTCTTCAGGACACCGCCGGCCCAGCTGTAGATGATGTTGGGCCGGTCTTTGGATTGCAGGATGGTCGGCAGCTTGGCCTTGTAGGCCTCGTTCTCGAGGAACTGCATCTCGACCTTGACGCCGGGATGCGACCCCTCATAGGCGCGCGCAACCTCCTCCCAGATTTTGACCTGGGCCGGGTTGGCCTCGATGTGCAGCCACTTGACCGTCGTTTCGGCCGCAGCGAGTTTCGCTCCGAACAGGCATGCGACAACGGCTAGTCCCAGTTTCCCGAGCAGTCTCATCACATTCCTCCCAAGGGCTCTTATTCTTTGATGCAATCCTGCCTTCGATTTTTGAGGTACGCAACTGAAATTCTGACCTATGCACCTCACGAGGGAGGTCGCTAAGGTGAGCGGGAGAGTCGGGCCGCGTCGCGCTGCCCCCAACGCAAATCGAGGGATATCCATGGCTGCCGTTTATTCCGACCTCGCCGGCAAGGTCGTTCTCGTCACCGGAGGCGCATCGGGAATTGGCGCTGCGATCGTGCGGCGCTTCGCACAGCAGAAATCCAATGTCGCGTTCTTCGACATCAATGTCGACGCGGGCCAATCGCTGGCACGCGAGCTCTCGGATCAAGGTCTTAGCGCGCGTTTCATGCGTGTCGACTTGACCGATATTGCCGCGTTACGTGCCGGTGTCGCGGAGGCGCGCAATGTGCGCGGCGCGATCAACATCCTCGTCAACAATGCCGCGCATGACGAGCGGCACAGCACCGAGGAAATGACACCGGAATATTGGGACGACCGCATCGGGGTCAACTTGAAGCACCAGTTCTTTGCTGCGCAGGCCGTGTTGCCGGACATGAAGGCGGCGAACGCCGGCGCTATCATCAATTTCGGCTCGGTATCGTGGATCGCCGGACAAGGCGGCATGGCCGCCTACACCGCCAGCAAATCGGGTGTGATCGGTCTCACACGCTCTCTGGCGCGCGATTACGGCGCCTACAATATCCGCGTGAACGCGATAGCGCCTGGATGGATCATGACTGAGCGCCAGCTCGATAAATGGATGACACCCCAGGGCGAGGTCGAGCTCATGCAACGACAATGCCTGAAGCGCAAGCTCATGCCCGACGAGGTCGCGAAGTTCACCATCTTCCTCGCTTCCGACGAGGCTTCTGCCTGCACAGCCCAGCACTACATCGTCGATGGCGGCTGGGTCTGAGGCGGACCAGACCAGATCGTGCATCGGCGCGCCGCTACTTTGCCAGGCGGAACTTCCCGCCTTCGACCTTGATGAGAAAGGCCGAGCGCTCATCATAGCCGTTGTGATCGGCCTTGCTCATGTTCGACAGCCCATTGTTGAGATAGATGTTCTGCCCACGCTCGAGTGCGTCCCGCAGCGCCGCGCGAAATTCGATTGTGCCAGGCTTTGCCGTCTTCAGCGCATCCGGTGCAGCTTTTCCGATCAGTGCCACGACATCCCAGAGGTGAGCAGCGAACATGTTGGGCTTTTGTCCGTTCGCCGCTTCATACGCGGTCACGAACTCCTCCGTCGAACGACGGAACGGATCTCCTGCGGGAAGATCGGCGGCAATGGTAAAAGCTTCGCCCGCGAATACCGCACCTTCGACGTTCGCGCCGCCGAGCTTGATGAACTCCTCACTGGCCACGCCGTGTGTCTGAAATATCTTCCCGGCGTATCCGCGCTCGCGGAGCGCCTGCTGCGGCAGGACGGCCGGAGTTCCTGCGGACGCGATGAAGACGGCATCGGGATTGGTCGACATCACCTTCAGCGCCTGACCGGTGACGCTGGTGTCGGCGCGCGCGTAGACCTCATGTGTGGTTACGGTCAGCCCCAACGCAGGCGCGAGGCGGCTCACCTCCTTGTAGTAGCCCTCGCCGTAGCCATCCGAAACGCCGATATAGCCGAGCGTCTTCACGCCTGATGTCGCGATATGCTTGAGGATGGCGGCCGCCATGAGGTCGTCATTGGGAACGACCTTGAAAGCCCAGACGCGCTTCTCATCCATCGGTTGAACGATGGCGGTAGCGGCAGCGAGCGACAGCAGCGGCGTCTTCGATTCGAGTGCAACATCCAGCATCGGCATGGTCACCGGGGTCAGAGAGGAGCCGACCAGCACGTCGACCTTATCCTGGATCACCAGCCGGCGTGCGTTCTGGACCCCTTTGGTCGAATCCGACTCGTCGTCCAGGACGATATAGGTCACCTTCTCTCCACCGATCTCTTTCGGAAGAGCTGCAACCGTCTTGAGCTGCGGCTGTCCCAGAGCGGATCCCGGGCCGCTTGCCGAAATCACAATTCCAATTTTGATGTCCGCGTGAGCAGCATTTCCAAAAAGGACGCATGCCACAAGAAGCGAGGCTCGCGCGAAACCGATCTTCATGTCCCGATCCTCCCTGTCCGCTTTGATGACTCCGCCGGCTGCATCGGGCGCCCCGGCTCGAGCTTGCACTGCTCTCCGGGACGCACCGACGCTGCCCAGAAGGCATGTCGTCCGACATACGCGTTCCCTCCTGCGGTCCCGAGCAAGCGGGCGGATCATGCTAAGCGGATCGCGGCAACGTGTCTGTCCCTAGCGTTAGGGACAAGACATCGGTGCTCGAACCGGAATCTCGAGGTAGGCCGACACGCCGTCGCGTTCTCGCGGCTGATTTCGCCCGAGCTTTGCTTGATCGCTCCACCCTCTTGTCCAAGAGGGCGCAGGGAAGGCCGGGTGCCGGCTGGCACCCGCGGTCCGCTGCGCGAAAAGCACACGCAGAGAGAACCGCACAGCAGCATACAGGTGTAGCCAATCACTCGGCCTTCCCTGCGCGATGGTTGGACGGCTTATGCCGTGCTCTCCCGGGAGCCGAGTTCCTGCTGGCCTCCCTCACCCCTGCGAAAGTCACCGGCACCGCGCCGGTTGACGCGGATGCCGCATTCGCCAGGGCTTGACCGTAGCAACGACGGCCAGGACCACACGGTTTTGCCGTACGCACGGCTCGCCATTTCGCCGCAGTTTTTCCAGCCCTGTCGACGGAGCCGGAAACTTACAGACGAGACGAAGCCTAGCAGCGCCGCTCGTCGGAACGCAGCCTTCTCACGGAGAGCAATCCGCCCTGCCCTTGGCCTCTCGCACCCGAACGCTGCCGCGTCCACCGCAAGCCCGGCTCGCGAACATGACGACCACAAGATCGCCCCTCAAGGATGAGCCGGGATGGACGACACATACGCCGTTTCCGAATTTCGGTAAAGCGGAATATATTTGACGAGGGGGGTTGACGCGGTCGTGGCTGTTTCGGCTGCGAGGCCGCTCGATGAGGAATTAACGGTTTGGTAACCATACGCGCCTCGCTCGAAGGATTAATGCAAATCATACGCCGCCGGTGTCTCCCCCGTAACGACCCTGCTATAGAGCGTAGATCCGGCTCCATCAATTCGTCCCGAGCCATCTGCTTTCTTGGTTGCGTATGAACAGACCTAGCAACACATTCGACATCGCCATCGAGCAGGGATTCGACTTCCTGTCGCCGGACTACGCGGAGCTGTTCGACAACTCGGCCGCCACCGCGTTCCAGCATCCGCTCTGGCTCGACACCCTCTACACCAGGCTCGCGTCTCATGTGGGCGCAACTCCTCTGGTTGTCGTGGTCCGCCACCGCGCGACGGGCGCCCTTGCGATGGTGTTGCCCTTGCTGCGGATCCGGCGCGGCCCGATACGGACCGTCGAATTCGCCGACCTCCGCGTTTCCGACTACCTCGCGCCCGTATGCAGCCCGCAGGTATTTTCCGAGCTGCTCAAGGACGAGAGTGCCTGCGCAGAAATCCGGTGCCTCGTCCGCCCGTTCGATCTGCTCCGGATGACCAAGCTGCCGGATGGACGGCTTCCGATCGAGAACCTGCTGGCTGCGCCCCGCCGCATAGCGATGGACACCAATGCCTATGCGACCGTTCTGGTCGCGCCGTTCGAGCAATGGCGCGCCAGTGCGCTGGACCGTTCCTACCAGAAGGAGCTCGCAAAGAAAGCCCGGCAGCTCCAGAAGAAGGGGGACTTGAGTTTTTCATGCTGCCGCGACAGTGCCGCTGTCTTGGAGGTGCTGGACGTGATGAAGAAATTTCGCGGGCCGCGCTTTCAGGCACACGGCGACGGAGATCTGCTCCAGCGCCCCGAATATTACGGCTTCTATTCCGACGTGGCGCAGCGCGGCCTCGGCTCCTTTGTCCGGCTCTATGCGATGAAGATGAACGGCGAGGTCATCGCAGCCGTGCTCGGACTCAGCCATCACGGCAGCTTCCTCGTGATCATGGGCGCCTTCGACATTGCCGGATACAAAAGCCAGTCCTTGGGCGCGCTGATGTTCGAGCAGGTGGCGAAGGATTGCATCGAGCGCGGGGATCAGATGCTCGATTTCACCATCGGCGACGAGCCCTACAAGAAGCAGTTCGGCGCTCAGCCTTCACCGATGTGGACGGTCACGCAGGCGGGCAGCACCACGGGCGCCATCTCCTTGTTCGCACTGAAACAGGCGCCTTGGCTCAAGCTGGCCGCCAAGCGGATGTCGGAGTTCAGGTTCCTGCCGACCCGGACCTCAACGCCGACGCGCTGACCGGTGCGAGGGGCCGACCGGGTGCCGCTCTCAGGCGCGTAGCGCGCTTCGAACCTGGGCGAGCCAGCCGGGCCGCATCTGATCGAGCCGGTGGGTGATACTGCGTCGCAGGAAGTGCAGCCGCCGCCGCACGTCCCAGCCAATATCGTTGCGGGACGTCAGGGCCTGCCGGAAGCGCGCCATCTTCAGTGACTGCTGGTCCGCCGCGACCTTGTCGGGATCGGAATAGAATTCAGAAATCTTCTCCCGGCCCATGCCCTCGGTCCCGAGCCAACGCGGCGCATATTCGGTGCAGAGGCGCTCGACGTCGACCAGCAGACGGGCGACGCCCGTGCCGGCGGCCGGACAATTCGTTTGGAACGCATCACCGATGAGCACGACTCCGGGCTGGAGATGTCCTTCCACGACGGACAGGTCCATCACCCAATTCTGCACCCGGTCGATCACGTGGAAATCGCCAAGGTAGGGCCGCAATCCCGGAAGCAGGCGCAAGACCGTCGCCTCCGGTTCACGGCGCAGCTCGCGCATGATCGGATCGGTCGGGTCTCGGAACATGAAGAGATTTGCCCGCATGCCGGCACGCACGGGAAACAGGCTGAGATAATCGATGCCGTCCGCTGTGCGCTCCCCATAACAGGTCAACGCCTCGAAATCGAACGGCGCGTGGTCGCGGCGGGCGATCGTGAAGCCGAACGAAACCGAATGGCGCTCGGCCAGCACGCGCCGCTTGATGGCGAGCTTGTAGCCGAGCACGCCCGCCATGCCCGTGGCCAGCACGACGAGGCGCGCAGTTATGCGCCCCCCTGACGCGAGCTCGACATGTTGGAGATCGTCGCGACAATTGACCGCAGTGACCTCATCGACAATGAGGCTGGACGGATCAGGCAGCTGGCTGCGCGCCATGGCGACGAGATCGGCATATGGAAGCCCGTAAGCCCGGCCGACGCTGACATCGACCACCTTGCCTTCCCTGATGTTGAGCACCTGATCATATCGACAGGCCACGTTGTCGAGCGCATCGAGGAAGCCCAGCTTGCGCAACATCTCCAGCTGACGGCCGCCTATTTTTTCGACCCGAAACTCGTCCGGATGGACCGCGCGCTTGTCGACGAGAGCGACACGATGCCCTGCCCGCGCGAGCACGGCCGCCGCGAGCGAGCCCGCAAGGCCGCCGCCGACGATCGCGATGTCGACGACGATCGCCGCGGTCGGAGATCCAGCGCTCGGCTCGGTCACGTTGCTATCCGCCGTCATGGTTCAGGCTCCCACGGTCAACGATGGTTGCCCGTGCAATTCTCTCGCCTGATGTCGCATCGTAGGACCAAACGCGATCATTTCTCGATATCTCGGTTAACGCAGCGGAGACCTGCCCGGCCCGATGAGATCCGGCACGCGCCTTGCTCGGGATGGCCATTCCCGTTGAGCCGGTCCGCATTCCAATGGCTCATCTCGCCTCATCGGCCGTCGATGCGGCGCTCTGCCGCCACGCGACCGGGCCGCACTTTGCTCTATCTGGGACAATGGGGTCAGCGATGTTCCATAGTGAAGCAACAGGCATGGCCGCGACGTCGCCGCGGAGGGCGGGATCATGGAGGCCGTCCATTAACACTCGCGGTTTTTCGGCATGCTAGGCTGTCGCAGGTAATCGGAAAATGTCTCTTCAGGGGAAGTTGCCCCTTAAATCTCCATGATCGAATCCATCGTCCAATTCATGCGGCGCGACGTGACGCGCGGTGTTGCCGGAACCATCCTTCTCAAGGTTGGTAGCGGCGCGCTTGCGTTCGCGTTGTTCTCGCTTGCGGCACGAACGATGTCGCCCGATGGGTTTGGCATCTTTGCGACCTGGCTTTCGGTCGCCCAGATGGCAGCGGTCGTCGGTCTGGTGGGCCAGGAATCGCTGCTGGTGCGATTTCTGAACGAGTATCGGGTGGGAAATCAGCCTGATCTCACCAAGGGCGTGCTGCTATCGAGCTTCAAGATTTCCTCCGTCGCGATGCTGATTGCGATCGGCGCAATCGCGATCGGCGCGAACATCAAAGGCGCCTCGTGGCTGCTGGTTGTCGCGGTGTCGGCCTACACAGCCGTGAATGCCGGACTGATGCTTGGCAGCCAGATCGCACGCTCGCTGGTCAGCATTCTCATGGGGGAAGGAAACAGGGAGTTCTTCTGGCGAGTCAGCGTGGTGCTGTTTCTGCTCGCAATCATGTTCGGCCATCGGCAGCTTGATCCCGCCGAATTGATCGCCGTGATGACGATTGCCATGTCGGTCGGACTGGTCGCACAGATCATCGCGATTGCGCGAGTTCTACCGGATTTCCGCGGCACGGCGGTGCGTTCCGAGCCGTCGCGCTGGAGATCGAGCGCGCTTCATTTCTGGGTCGCATCCATTCTCGAAGCCGCGAACCAGTATTTCGACGTCATTCTGGTCTACTGGATGCTGGACCCGGCAACCGCCGGAATTTATTTTGCCGCTTCGCGCCTGGCCAACATCTTCGCCATGCTGTCGGCCGCATTGTACAGCTTTGGCGCACGTCGGCTCCCCTCGCTGTACTTCAGCAAGAACCATCAGGAATTCGAGCGAACGTTGCGGCTCATGGCGGAAGTGACCGCGGTGTGCGTGGTCAGCGGACTCCTCCTGATCTGGGTTGGAGGTCCCCATCTACTCAACTTGTTCGGGCCACATTTCGCTGCGCAGCACTGGGTCCTGATCGTGCTCGCGATCGGAACGGCGGTCCAGGCGGCGGGCGGTCCGTCTGCGGCGATATTGCAACTGACCGGCCATGAGCGCGAGTATGTCCCCGTGATTGCCGGGAACGTAGCGCTACGGCTGGTTGGATTTCTCGTCCTCATTCCCTGGCTCGGCGTTCTTGGCGCAGCGATCTCGGCCACTGTGTCGCTCGCGTTAGCGACCATCGTCCTCAACATCCTCTGTCGCCGGCGAACCGGCGTCGATCCTTCGATTCTAGGGCTTCTGCGCTTCTCCGCATCGAAGCCCAGCGCCTACGCGGTCCGTGGCGCGGACTCCGGCGAATAGAGCGTCAGCATATGTCGCGCGTGTCCCGCATGAAGGAGAGCGCACCAGCAGCCGTCGGCGCACCGGCGGAATGTGCGTCGTTTTCATATGCTTTAGTGGGCCCGCTCCAACCCAAATATCGATGGTTAATCGGCGGTTGCCCGCGTCCTCTGCACTTCGTCGGGAACCAGCGGAATTCCCTCATGCCCTTGGCAGGGCGCATTAACTCCGTTTATTGCTAGTCGGTGTCCGCGCGATGCCCGCATGGTAGATACGGAGTTAAGAAGGTGAAAAATTCGCTTCTCTAATGGGTCGGGATCCGTGCTGCATTACCAGCCAAACAAGGCGTTGGGCGAGACGACTGCGACAGCACTCCCGTCGCCCAACGGTGGCGGACGCAAGCCGCACGTGCTGCTCGTACAGACCCAGGCTGAGAACGCCGGTGCGCAGGAGATCTCGCGCCTGCTTGGCGCCGGGCTGACCGCCCGCGGCTATCGCGTCACCAATCTTTTCTTCTTCCGCAAGTCGGATTCGTTCGATGAGCCGCCCCACACGGTCTATTGCGCGTCGAGCCGGCCGGGAAATCCGCTGGCGCTGCTGCAAATGCTGTGGACGCTCGGCCGCCATATCAGGGCCACCAGGCCTGACGCCGTTCTGACCTTTCAGCACTTCGGCAATGTCATCGGCGCCGGTGTGGCGCGCCTGATCTGCCGCGCACCTGTCATCGCCAATCAGGTTTCATCCGCGCTGTCGATGAGCTGGCCGGTCCGTACGGCCGACATCGTCATGGGCAGCCTCGGCTTCTTCGACCGCATCACGCTCAACTCGCTGGACATGCAGCGCGAGTATTCGCGCTACCCCAGGGCTTATCGCGCGCGCATGGTGCATGTCCCGCACGGCTTCGACGACAAGGCGCTCACCCTGTCGAAGCAAGCTGCGCGACAGAAGTTCAATCTCCCGCCGGATAGCCCCCTGCTCGGCTGCGCAGCAAGATTACACCCGCACAAGCGGCTCGACGCGGCGATATGTCTGTTGCCGGATCAACCCTCCTGGCACCTCGCACTGGCCGGGCAGGGAGCCGACGAGGCCCGGCTGCGGCAGTTGGCGGATGACTTGAAAGTATCGGACAGGCTGCATCTGCTCGGCGAAATCACCCCACGCCAGATGGCGGAGTTTCTCGCCGCTCTCGACGTGTTCGTATTTCCGACGCAGGCGGAGACCTTCGGCCTCGCCGCTGTGGAGGCTGCAAACGCCGGCGTTCCCTCGGTCGTCACCGATCTTCCGGTCTTGCGCGAAGTGTTGTCCGTCGAAGGGAAGCCGACAGCGCTGTTCGTCGATGCCTCCGATCATACCAAGCTGTCGGCCGCCGTCTCCAGGCTCCTGACGGACCAAAAACTGAGCGACGAACTGCGGCAAAACGCCAAAGGCCTGAAGCTGCGCTATTCAGTGGACGCCATGGTGGAGGAATACGTTCGAATTCTCGGCCAGGTCATTTGATCGGGGCGCATGGAAACGGATCGGCTCGACATGACCATCGAGTTTCGCTGTGAAATTGAGAATGCGCGGCGGTGGATGGGCCGCGAGACGCTGTCGATCGACGGGCGGGATGTACCGGTCCAGATCGCGTGGACGGCAACGGCGGAGCCGCGGCCGGCGGGTCTCGACATGCTGTTCGAACTCGAACGTTTGGTGTTGCACAAGGGCAAACACAGCGGCACCGAAAGGCTGAAGATCAGTCCGGACCGGATGCAGGCTCGCGCCGGCACGGCAGACGTCATCGTCGATTTCACCGGTGGCGCGCGGGATCCGAACTGCTCCGCCCGGCAGTATCTCCGCCCGCTGTTCAATGGAGTGGCAGGCGAAAACGCAGCTCTTGCCGCCATTCTCGCCGGCGATCTGCCGGTGATCGAAATCGTCGACGAGGTCGACGGTGCAGTCCTCGATCGTGGCCATCCCTCCGCCGAAATCGCGGCCGGTCTGAGCGGGGGCCTGGAAACGGTCATGGCGCGAACCCTGACCATGGTGGCCGCCATCCTGTCGGGACGACCGCGCATCGTGCCGCAGCTGGCACGACCGGCCCGAGCGGACAACGGCCGCCCGCCAACGGCTTATGTCGCGCGCGGCCTCACCATATCGATCGCCAAGGAGATCTATCGCCTCTGCTGCTATGCCCCGCATTGGCATGTCGGATGGCGCATCAACAAGGGCGCAGGCGTCTGGCAGACCGGAGACCTGTCAGGGCCTCGCTGGAACGTCCTTGCCGATCCCGGAAACCACTTCTACGCCGATCCTTTCCCCATCACATGGCAGGGAAGAACATTCGTCTTCTTTGAGGATCTCGATCACCGGATTGGAAAAGGAATCATTTCCGCGATCGAGTTCGACGATAAGGGCCCGGTCGGAGCGGTCGTGCCCGTATTGGACGAGCCCTGGCACCTCTCCTATCCGTTCCTGATCGAGGACGATGGCGCATTGTGGATGATCCCGGAGAGCTCGACCAATGGGGACGTCGCCATCTATAAATGCGTTCGGTTCCCGGACAAATGGGAGCGCCACGCGACGCTGCTTTCAGGACTTGAACTCGCCGATGTGACGATCACGCGGCACAACGGCCTGCACTATCTGTTCGGAGCCTGGCGCGATGGCACTGGCGGGTATTCGGATTCGTTGGCGATCTATCACGCCGAGCACCTCATGGGCCCGTGGTTGCCGCATGCCAGCAACCCGGTCCTGATCGACCGCGCGAGCACGCGGCCTGCGGGGAATTTCGTCACCATCAATGACAAATTGTGGCGCCCGGTCCAGGATTGTGCCGGCGGATATGGGGCAGCGCTCGCCCTGGCGGAAATCGTCGAACTGTCGCCGACGACGTTCAAGCAGATTATCCGCCACTCTCTGCGGCCAGGGCCAGCATGGCCCGGCAGGAAGTTGCATACCTTGAATCGCTGCGGACAACTCGAGGTGATCGACGGGTCGCGTGTCCAACCCAAGACCCGTGCCTTCGGAGGCAAATTTCCATCGGCTGTCTTGTCGCCGCGGACCAGCCCCTCTGCCGCCAGCTAGCGCGGATGGCTGAACAGGTCCGTCGTGGCGTCGTCGACGGCGATATCGACCAGCGCGGGACCGCTTGATGCCAACGCTTCGGTCAAGATGGCGTCGACGTCGCCGACATCGGTCACGCGCTGCCCCGCACAACCCATTCCCCTTGCGAGCGCCACGAAGTCGAGCCCGGGCAGGTCGATCCCGGGCGGGCGATGCGCCTGCATCAGCTGGCTGAAGGCGCGCATCGCGCCAGAGCCTGAATTGTTCATGATCACGAAAGTGATCGGCAGGCGGCGTTGCACCGCGGTCCAGATTGCCTGGATGCAATACATCGCCGATCCGTCACCGATCAGGGCGACGATGCGGCGGCCTGGCCGCGCCAGCGCCACGCCGACCGAGGCCGGCAGGCTATAACCAAGTCCGCCGCTCGCCATCGTGTAGAAGCTGTCCGCGCCAGGCCGTGGTAGGAATTGTTGGATGGCGGGACGATGCGACGGCGCCTCCTCGACCACGATCGCATCGGCCGGCATCAACGCGGAGAGCCGGGCGAGCGCATAAGCGGGCGGAAGCGGATTTTGCGCGGCAGGAACGGCAGGCCGCATCCGCGCGGCCGGCACCTCGCGCTCCGCGATCCCTGGCATCGCCGACAGCAGCCCAGCCAGCGCCTTTGGGAGCGTGCTGATGATGGTGTCACCGACAGAAGCGGATGCGGCTTCCGTCGGATCATCCGTGATCTGCCAGACCGGCGTTCCGTCGTCGAGCAATTCACATTGTCCTTCGACATGGAAAGTAAACACCGGCGCGCCGACCACGACGATCAGATCGGCGCCGCGCAATGCGCGGGCGAGCCCTCCCGGTGCTGCCGGAAGGAAGCCGGCGAACAGCGGATGCAATTCCGGAAAGCTCGAACGGCTCGACATCGGGCTTGCCCAAACGGCCGCGCTCGCCTGCTCGGCCACAGCGACCATCGCGTCGACGCAGCCGCTGCGATCGATCTCGGGTCCGACAACGAAGATAGGTTTTTTGGCGGCTCGGATCGCCGCGCCGAGCCGAACGATCGCCGCCGGATCGGGCGCAAACTCCGTCGCGATGCAGCGGACCGGTGGAGCGGTTGCGGGCCGCGCCCAATCATCCGACGGGACCGACACGAATGTCGGACCGCGGGGATGCTGCATGGCGGTGAGGAAGGCCTGCGCGATCGCCGCTGGAACATCTTCGGCGCGCGCCGGTTCGGCGCTCCATTTCACATAGGGCTTTGGAAACTGTGCGGCGTCCTCGGAGAAGAGATAGGGTCGCATCCGCAATAGGCTGCGCGCCTGCTGCCCGGCTGTCACGACCATCGGTGTCTTGTTGCGGAATGCGGTGAAGAGATTGCCGAGGGCATGACCGAGCCCGGCCGCCGAGTGCAGATTGACGAACGCCGCTCGTCCCGTGGCCTGCGCATAGCCGTCTGCCATACCGACGACGCAGGCTTCCTGCAATCCGAGCACGTAGTCGATGTCGTCGGGCCAGTCGCCAAGGAAGGCAAGCTCGGTCGAGCCGGGGTTGCCGAAAACGCGATCGACGCCAAAGGAGCGAAGCACACCGAGGGTCGCTTCCCGAACCGTGAGAACTTTCGAATTCATGAATAGCGTCCTGATGGGCTTCGCTTGTTGCGCGGTCAGAAGGGATAGTGCTGCGGCTGGGTCTCGATGGTGATCCAGCGCAGATCGGTGAACTCGGCGATCCCGGCCTGACCTCCGAAGCGGCCGTAGCCCGATCCCTTCATGCCGCCGAACGGCATCTGCGCCTCGTCATGCACGGTCGGGCCGTTGACGTGGCAGATGCCGCTTTCGATCCGCTGCGCCACCGTCAGCGCGCGCGCGACGTCGCGGCCGAACACGGCGGCCGAGAGGCCGTACTCGGTATCGTTGGCGAGCCGCACCGCGTCATCCACGCCACTTGCCCGGATCACCGAGACGACGGGACCAAAGCTCTCCTCGGTATAGATGCGCATGCCGGGCACCACGCGGTCGAGCACGGTGGCCGGAACGACCGTGCCAACCCGGTCGCCGCCCGCGAGCTTGACGGCGCCTTTGGCGATCGCGTCGTCGATCAGTGCAACGACATGCTTGGCCGGCGCTTCGTCGATCATCGAGCCGATGACGACCGGACCGGAGCGCGGGTCGCCGGCCGGAAGCGCAGCTGTCTTCTTCGCGAGCTTGTCGACAAAGGACGCCGCTACCGCCTCGTCGACGATCACCCGCTCGGTCGACATGCAGACCTGGCCCTGATTGATGAAGGCGCCGAATGCGACCGCCGCGACGGCGGCATCGAGGTCGGCATCGTCGAGCACGACAAGAGGCGCCTTGCCGCCAAGCTCGAGCAGCACCGGTTTGAGGTGGCGCCCGGCGAGCTCGGCGATGACGCGCCCGACGCGGGTCGAGCCGGTGAAATTGATCCGCCGCACGGCCGGATTGGCGATCAGGCGCTCGACCAGAGCGGGCGCATCGGCCGGTGCGTTGGTCAGAACATTTACGACACCGGGCGGAAAGCCTGCGTCCTTGAAGACCTCGCCGATCAACCGGTGCGTCCCCGGGCATATCTCGGAGGCCTTGAGCACGACGGAATTGCCGCAGGCGAGCGCCGTCGCCACGGCGCGAACGCCGAGAATGATCGGCGCATTCCACGGGGCGATGCCGAGGCACACGCCGGCGGGCTGTCGAATGGACATCGCGAGGCATCCCGGCTTGTCCGACGGGATCACCTCGCCGGCGATCTGCGTGGTGAGCGACGCCGCTTCGCGCAGCATGCCGGTCGCGAGCTTGACGTTGAAGGCCGACCAGATCTCCGTCGTGCCGATCTCGGCCATCATGATCCGGACGAAGGCGTGGCGCTTGGCCTCAAGCGCATCTGCGGCCTTCAGCAACAGGGCTCGCCTCGCATTCGGGCCGAGCGCCGACCATGCGGCAAACGCGGCGGAGGCCGCCGCCACCGCGGCGTCGGCATCGGAAGCGGTCGCGGCGGCCGCGCGGCTTGCGACCTCCTGCGACAGCGGATTGCGCCGCTCGAACACCTTGCCGCTGGAAGCGGCCTGATCCTGCCCGTTGATGAGAAGACTGACGTCCATGAAAAACCTCCCTGGGGTTGATAATGGCGCTCGCTCTAGCCGAGCAGCCGCGATTTTCCGGTTTCACGCGCAAAGCCGAGCGCAATCATCGCCGCGAGCGCGAGCGCAACGTAGTATCCTGTGATCGCGTAGGTGGAGCCCGTCTGCGCAAACAGGCTGGTGGCGACCAGCGGCGCAATGCCGCCGCCGAGCACCGTCCCGAGCTGCTTTCCGATCGACACGCCGGTGAAGCGAATGCGGGTCGGAAACAATTCCGGAAAATAGCTTCCTTCGCTGCCGAACATCAGCGGATGGATCACCCCCGCGGCGAGGATCACCGCGCCCGTCACCAGCACCGTGTCGCGGCTCGCGACCACACCGTAGAATGCAAACATCGAGATGGCTGCAAGCACCACGCCGGCCAAGAACAGACGCTTTCGTCCGATACGGTCGGACCAGGCTCCGATGAGTGGCATCGCAACGAGCCCGACGAGATTGGCGAACAGCACGGCCTGCGTGATGACGTCTTTCTGGACGCCGAGCTGACGGGTCGCGAAGGAGATGGTGAAGATGGCTGTCAGATAGAAATAGGACGTCTGCGCCATCTCGGCGAAGAATACGATGAGGATCGGCCGCCAATGTTCCCGCAGCGCTTCGACCACAGGCGCTGCTTCCGTCACCTTCGCCTTTCGGAATGTCGCGCTCTCCTCGATGCGCAGGCGCATATAGACGCCGAGCGCGACCAGAACCGCGCTGATCAGGAACGGCACGCGCCAGCCCCATGACAGCAGGTCCGCTTCCGGCAGCCGCGCGATCGTGAGCGCCGCAAACGAGGCGAGCACGACACCGACGGGTCCTGCGGCCTGGATCACCGCGGCCGAGAAGCCGCGCCGGTGCCCGGGCGCCGTCTCGATCGCCATAAGGATCGCCGCGGTCGACTCGCCGCCGAGCGCAAACCCCTGAACGAAGCGCAACGCCACGAGCGCGACGGTCGCAGCCACGCCTGCACTGGCGTAGGTCGGCAACAGCCCGATCGACATGGTCGCAAGTCCCATCATGAGCAGCGTACACAGCAAGACGGACTTTCGGCCGAGACGGTCACCGAAATGGCCGAATACAAGCCCGCCGAGCGGACGCGCCAAAAATCCGACGGCAAACGTCGCGAACACCGCAATCGTCGCCGTGAGCTGGTCGAACTTCGGAAAGAACAATTGATCGAACACCAGCGGCGCGATCAGGCCGTAGATGAAGAAGTCGTACCATTCGATCGCGGTGCCGATGGTGCCGGCGATCAGGATACGCCGGCGGCTGCTCGCCGTCTGCTCGGCAGTGGCGCCGGCGGCGGCATGGTCGTCGTAGTGCTCCAATGCTCTTGTCGTCACGGTTTCCTCCTCCGGTGTCATTTGTCGTTTTGTTGTCTTGTTGTTATTGGCCGCCGCAGCCGCTGGTCGGATGCAACGGCGAGAGTCGATCAGCTTGCCAGCCGTGCGCCGTCGCTCGCGTTGTGTCCGAGTGCTCGGGCAAGGACGCGCCCGATCGTACCAGCCTGTGACGCGCTGCCGCGCCAAGCCACGATCTGGTCGGGGCGTATCAAAGCCACATCCGCCTCATAGAGATCGCGCAGGGATTTCGGCAGCGTGACGAGTTTCACATCGACCCCGATCGCACGGATGGTCTCGACGACTGACGCATGAGAGGTCATGACCTCGCCGAACTGGAGCAGCGTCCACTCGAACCCGAACAGGTCGTACAGCGAGACGCCGTCCTCCAACCACGTATGCGGGGCGCGGCCGCCGGGACAGGCGCTCGGAACGTAGACGTTCGCGGCATCGGGCGGCGGCTGGCTGCCGTCGGAGACGATGATCGGCGAGCCGTCGTAGCGCCCACCGAAGGTGACGCCGGGAATGTTGAATTCCGCGCGGGCGTGCTGTTCGAGATAGACGCCCGCCGTCCGCCGCGCCTCGTCGCCGGCCTCGGTGGCGTCCTCGATGTCAGGCGCAGGCGCGAACAGACCGAGCGAGTCGGCAAAGCGACGCGCATAATCGGTGTTGCGCAGCGCCACCGGACGCCGCTCGACCTCGTAGCTGTCGAGCAGCTCCGCCGGGCTCACACCATTGATGACGCTTGCGAGCTTCCAGCCGAGGTTGACCGCATCCTCGATCGCGGTGTTGTAGCCAAGGCCTCCGGTCGGCGTGAACAGATGCGCCGCGTCGCCGCCGAGGAACACTCTGCCCCGCTGCATTCCGTTTGCGACCAGCGCGTGGCCGGCGGTCCAGGTCACGAATGACAGCACTTCGCAGTCGATCGGCGCGCCGCAAGCACGCTGGAACGTAAGCGTAGCTCTGCGGCCCTTTTGAATGGCGCTTGACGTCTATTTTGTTCGCGTGGCGCGTCGCCGCGGTTTCCATGTGTCGGACAACGCGTCGACGGCGGCCTCGAGGGCCTTCCGGTCGATTACGTTGGGATCGAACCGCTCTGGGCCCCAGCGGCGCATATGTTCGTGCTCCGGATGAGCAGGGTCGCTGATGGCGTCGAGGTATTCGGCATAGCCTGGCGCACCGCCGACGTCTTCCGGAGGACAACGACCGGCGGCCTCGAGCAGGAAGGGCATGCCCTCCGTCGTGGTGTTGTCGAACCATTTTTCGAGCTTGATCACATGGTCCCAGCTGTCGCCGAAGTCATAGAGATAGTGGATCGTCTTGGCGCCAGTCTCTCGAACGATATCGCAAAGCCGCGCTTTACGGGCATCCATGGGCTGGTGGCCGTAATCATTGTCGGGGTCGGGAATCCCCCAATGTGCCTCACCAGCGAAGAACTCGAAGAGATGGCTATTCGTCCAGCCAAACGCCGCCTGAAGCGTCAGATGCAGCCGATCAAGGCGCAGCGTGAGCGGCACGACAAGGCATCGCATCACCTCCGGTTTCACGTCCTTGAGAGTCACCTTGATCCGGACCGCGGTCGTGCTGAGGCTCATGCCGCAAGCCTCGGATCTTGTGCATGCATCGTATAGGTGGATGCCCAGGGAAGCAGTTCGTCCAGCCGTGCCGCCGGCCAGCCATTGACGAGCTTTGCGAGAACGTCGGCAAGCCAATACTCGGCGCTGACGCCGTTGAGCTTACAGGTCTCAATGAGCGACGCCAGCAATGCCCAATTCTCAGCACCCTCGTCACACCCGGCGAACAGGGCGTTCTTGGCATTGAGCTTGATCGGCCGCATCGCACGCTCGACTGCGTTGGTGTCCATTTCGATGCGCCCGTCATCAAGGTAGAGCGTCAAGCCGTCCCAATGACGCAGTGCATAGCGTAAAGCTTTCGCCGTCTCACTCTTCTGCGCGAGGTGACCAAGCTTCGCCTCAAACCACTGCTTCAAGGCTGCAGCCAACGGCCGGGCATGCGCCTGCCGGCCCGCGCGGCGCTCGGCGTCAGATCGGCCACGGAGGACTTTCTCGACCGCGTAGAGCTGGGCGATGCGCTCGAGGGCCTCGCGGGCAACCGGCGCCGGCGCCGGCGAAGCCTCGCGCTCGATCTTCACAAACTGGCGCCGGAGATGCGACCAGCAGAATGCGAGCGTCCCGGACAAGGCGTCCGCACGCGTCTCTCGCATCATGGTCTTGTAAGCCTGATAGCCGTCGCAGTGGATGATGCCGCGATAGCCTTCGAGCAGTCGCAAGCCATGAACGGCGCCGCGGCCTGGTGCATAGGCATAGACCACGCCGGGCGGATCAGGCCCGGCCCAAGGCCTGTCATCGCGCGACAGCGCCCAGAAGTAGCCGGTTTTGGTCCTGCCGCGCCCGGGATCCAGCACCGGCGCCGGGGTCTCATCGACACAGAGCTTCGGAGAGGCGAGCAGAAGCTGGCGCAGACGATGCCACAAGGGCTTCAATTCCTGGGCCGCATAGCCGACCCAGAAGGCGAGCGTGGAACGGTCGATGGCAATACCGTGCGTCGCCAGCATCTGCGTCTGGCGGTAAAGCGGCAAATGCCAATGATACTTGGCATCGATCACATGCGCGACGAGCCGCTCGGTCGGCAGTCCTCCCCTGATCAATCGCTCGGGAGCAGCATGCTGGAGGACGACGCCGTGACAGGCGCGGCAGGCCAGTTTGGGGCGGCGGGTGACGATAACGCGATACTGCGCCGGTACGACGTCCAGCCTCTGGCTCTCATCGTGACCGATCTCAAAAAGGTCGCCTGCGCAGCATGGGCAGCAGGTTGCAGCGGGCATCAGGGTCTCGATGATGCGCGGCAAATGCTCCGGCAGCTTGCCACGATTGGCCCTGCGCTCGGCAGCTCTCTTCTCGCGTGTTTTGGGATTGGCGCGGTCCTCGGCTGCTTCGAGAGCCGCGACAGCCTGATCAATATCCTCCAGAATAAGCTGGAGCTGATCAGCGTCAAGCTTTTCCGACGATCGACCGAACTGCGCGTCTTTTGCAAGCTTGAGCAACCGCTCGAGCCTGGCGCAGCGATCCAGCAGAGCCGCGGCAAAGGCACGCAACTCGGCTGGATCGCTCGGCAGTTCATCAGGCAAATCACTCATTGGCCCGAGTCTGCCATGCTTCGCGCCCCGATGCAGCGAAGATTTTATGTCCTACGCAAGCGCTTTCGGCTGCGGGATTCGAGGCGCATGCATGCGTGTCCAATCCATGCCGGCCAGAAGCGCGGACAACTGCGCGGCGTTCATTCGCATGACGCCGTCAACGACCGGCGGCCACTTGAAGGCGCTGCCCTCAAGCCGCTTCCAATACAGCACGAGGCCACTACCATCCCAGACCACGATCTTCACCCGATCAGCGCGCTTCGCACGGAAGACCACCGCCACGCCCTTCATCGGATCGTGGCCCAGCGTCTCCTTCGCCAACAGCGCCAGACCATCCGCGCCCTTCCTGAAGTCTACAGGTCGGCTCGCAACGTAAATCATGAGGTTAGCGGGAGCCGTCAGCATGAACGTGTCCGGCGCAACGCAACAAACACATCACTCAGCACGGCAAGTCCAGGCGTCCCTCGCACCTCAACTCGTGCCCCATGGAGCTCAACCGTCACAACGGCTGCTTCCGGCGCCCCGGAGGGAGCTGCAGCCGCCGATGGCGACGATTCCGACACTAACGGCACAAACGACAGTGCACCCGCCGCAGCTGGCAGCACCAGTTGACCCAAACGCGCCCGGCGCCGCCAGTCATGCACCTGCTGGGGCCGGCAGCCATGGCGACGTGCGACATCTGTTACGATCGCGCCCGGCTCGAGACTGTCCGCGACAATCTGCGCCTTCAAATCATCTGGCCACTGTTTCCGGCCGCCGCCGGCGTACACTTCTATGCGCGGTGACAACGGTCGTCTTATGTCGTCCGAATGGTCGTCCATTGTGAGCACCCTTGCAGAAGATGACTCTTCTAACGGCGCTCACAGGTCTACGCACAAACAATCTGGTGGGCCTCGCAGCCCCGCTTACGCTGGAACGCTGCTTTGGCCTCGTTGATTGTGATCGCACTCTCGTCTTCGCCGGGCCGAAGCTGCGTGTGAAACGCAAATTCGTCGCGCCCATTCACCGATGCCATGAAGGCGCGGCGGTCGCCGTTGAAGCAATTGTACATCCACGCCTTGGCATGCGGGATGCTCGCGTAGAAGCCAGGCGAACGGAGATAGACCGCCAGCATGCGGCCGCCCATGAAATCGCGCTGCGTTCCGGTTTCGCCGCCGTAGACGATCCCGAGCGATTGCCGGACCATCGAGCGCGGCCCGTCGGCTCCGACCAGGAAGTCGGCCCGGACCTGAAACGGCTGTTGTCATCGAGACATTCGATCTCGGCGATAACGCCGTCATCGCTCTCGACGTAGCTGATCAGACGATGACCGTAGCTGAGCCGTATTCCGGGAAGCCGTTCGGCGTGGCGGCGCAGCACCGCCTCGACGTATTTTTGCGAGACCCGATGCGGCAGCTCGGCGGCGCTCCAGGAGCCCGACATGCCCTTGACGAGCTCGCCCGCGCGTGACGATGACGGCAACTGAAATCGGGCCAGCTCGTAACCGGTGTAGCGCGTGAAATACGCAACGTCGGTCGGGTAATCCGCAGGCAGACCTTCGCGTCGGATCTCGTCGGCAAAACCCAGCCGCCGATAGTGCTCCATCGAGCGCGCTTGCGTCGCATTGGCTTGCGGATTGAATGCTGTGCCCGGCTTTTCATCGACCAGGATCGCGGACACGCCGCGCCGGCCGAGCTCGTTGGCGAGCATCAGGCCGCAGGGCCCCCCACCCACGATGAGCACCGAGGCCGTCAGACATGTTTCCAAGGCGCTTCTCCCTACCAGCATTATTCCGCATGGTAAGGTCGCCTGACGATATCGTCAAGTAGCCTGACTACTTGGCGTCGTCGAGCGTATCGAGCGTATCGAACGTCGCGCCATAGACCGCCAGTCCCTTCAGGATCGCGTCCATCGTGGCCTTGCCGAGCTCGGCGCGCATCTCCTGCTCGGCAACGTCGACGGCGTCGCGGAACGCATCGAGCCATTTGCGCCCGGCCGGCGTGAACATGACGATGCGCGCGCGCCGATCGGTCGGATCGGCGATCCGATCGACCAGGCCGAGCTCGGCGCATTGATCGACCAGCTCGCCCATCGCCTGCTTGCTCATGGAGGCGCGGCGGGCGAGCTCCGTCAGTCTGGTCCCCTCCACGTCGAGATTACGTGTGAGGCCGACATGCGCGATCCTCGTTTCGCCATGCCCCTTCTCGCTCATCAGTTCGAGCACACGACCTTCGAAGCGCCGCACCGCGTTGTTGAGCAGCCGACCGATGTTGGCATGCCGCCATGCGGTGCCGGATGTCCTGGCTTTCAATGGATGTGCCTTCTACAAAGCCGCCTGAATTCGAAAATGTCGCTCACTTCGCCGCGTCGATCCAGATCCCCGGCTGCGAATGCTCGCGGATGTGGGTGACCAGGAAGTCGGAAAAGACCCTGATCTTGGCAGGCAGTCCGGCACGGTTCTGGTAGGCGATGTTCATCGTCAGCAGCGGCAGCTCCCAGTCCATCAGAACGGGGACGAGGCGGCCCGCCGCGATGTCGCTTTGCACGATATAGAGCGGCTGGATGAGGATGCCGAGCCCCGCCAGCGCGGCGCCGCGGATGACCTGGCCGTCATTGCTGTCGAGCGTCGACGTGATGCGAACAGTCTGCGCGCCATTGCCCTTGCGCAGGCGCAGCGAATAGGGATCGTTGGCGAGATTGTAGATCAGCATGTTGTGGCGCGCGAGATCGGCGGGCTGCTCCGGCTCGCCGCAGCTTGCGAGGTAGGACGGCGCAGCAGCGAGCACCCGCCGCATCTGGCCGATGCGGCGGACGATGATGTTGGAATCCGGCTCCTGCTCGCGCGTCCTGATCGCCACGTCGATGCCGGCCTCGATGAAATCGGAGTACCGGTTGGCGGTGGTGATCTGCATGTTGAGCTTCGGATAGCGGGCGCGGAAGGCTGGCAGCATCGGCGCCAGATAGATCACCGCAAAGGACAGCGAGCTCGTGACCCGTAGCATGCCTTGCGGCGACAGCGCCCGATCGCTGACGATGTCCTCGGCCTCGGCCAACTCGCTCAAAACCCGGCTCGAGCGCTCCAGCAGCTCCTGCCCCGCCTCAGTCAACCACAGCCGACGGGTGTTGCGCTCGATCAGCCGGACTGCAAGGCGCTCCTCGAGAGCGCTGAGATGGCGGCTCGCGGCAGCATTCGACATCCGTAGGGCTTCGGCAGCTTTGGACATGCTGCCGAGCTCGGCCGTCTTGGCGAATACTTCCAACTGGAGCAGGCGGTCCATTTTTTCGCAAACAGGAAAAGAGACTTACGATTATTGAGCTTTATTTCCGTATCCCGCAAGTCAAAATGGCCCAAACACAAGTAAGATAGCAGGCGAGGAAACAGGGAAATGTCGGGCCCGATCAGGCACATCGTGATGTGGCGGCTGCGCGGCGAGACGCCAGCGGAGCGTTCCGCCGCCCGGGTCAAGGTCAAGACCCTGTTCGAGGGGCTACGCGGCCGGATCGACGGCCTCACCCACATCGAAGTCGGACTCGATGTCAGCGATGTCGACTACGCTTGCGACGTCGTTCTGTTCTCCGAATTCACCGACCACGCTGCGCTCCAGGCCTACGCCACCCACCCGGAACATTTGCGCGTGCGCGAGGCGCTGGGCGACTTGCGGATCGGACGCTTCCAGGTCGATTATCCCATCAAAGAGACCGGCGCATGATCGGTACGTTCACCTTTGAAAACCTGCCCTGCCGCGTCGTGTTCGGCAGCGGAACACTGGCTGAAGCCAAGGCCGAGGTCGAGCGGCTCGGTGGCAAGCGCGCGCTGGTGCTGACGACGCCGCAGCAGGAGGCGCAAGGCAAAAGCCTGGGCGCGGCGCTCGGTCCGCTCTACGCCGGCATCTTTCCGGGCGCGACCATGCACACGCCGGTCGAGGTCACGGAGCGGGCGCTCGCGGCGATGAAGGCGTGCGAGGCCGACTGCGTCATTTCCCTTGGTGGCGGATCCACGACCGGGCTCGGCAAAGCGCTCGCCTTGCGTACAGGCGTCAACCAGCTCTGCATTCCCACCACCTATGCCGGCTCGGAGATGACGCCGATCGTTGGACAGACCGAGAACGGGTTGAAGACCACGGTACGCGACGCCGCCATCCTGCCGGAAACGGTGATCTACGATGTCGATTTGACCCTGACGCTGCCGGCGAGCCTGGCCGCGACATCGGGCATCAATGCGATCGCGCATGCGGCCGAAGCGCTCTACGCGCGCGACACCAATCCTGTCACGTCGCTGATGGCAGAAGAGGGCATTCGCGCGTTGGCATGTGCCCTGCTCGCCATCGCCGCCAAGGGCGACGATCGCGAGGCTCGCAGCGAGGCGCTCTATGGCGCTTGGCTGTGCGGCGTCTGCCTTGGTACCGTCGGCATGGCGCTGCATCACAAGCTCTGCCACACGCTCGGCGGCACCTTCGACCTGCCGCATGCCGAGACCCATACCATCGTGCTGCCGCACGCGCTGGCCTATAACGCGCCGGCCGTGCCCGATGCGATGGCGCGGATCTCACGCGCAATCGGCGCCGCCGATGCACCGCAAGGACTTTTCGAGCTCGCGAAGCGGCTGGGTGCGAAGGTCGCATTGCGCGACATCGGCATGCCCGAAGGCGGCATCGACAAGGCTGCGGATCTCGCCGTCACCAACGCCTACTGGAACCCGCGCCCGCTTGATCGCAACGCCATTCGCGACCTGATCGCGCGCGCCTGGGCCGGCGAGCCGCCCGGCGCCATCAAAACGGCAGTTTGATTCGATGCGGCGCACGCTCATCAAATCCGCTGTCATCATCAGCATGGATGACACGATCGGCGATTTACCTCGCGGCGACGTGCTGATCGAGGGCAGCCGCATCGTTGACGTGCGTCCATCGATCGACGTCGGCGGCGCGGCCGAGATCGAGATCGTCGACGGCACCGGGCGCATCGTCATCCCCGGCCTGATCAACGCCCATATGCACACCTGGCAGACGGGCTTACGCGGCTATGCCGCCAACTGGACGCTGCTGGAATATTTCCGCCGCATGCATGCGGGTCTCGCTACGGTCTTCAGGCCCGAGGACATTTATATCGCGACCTTGGTGGGCGCGCTGAACCAGATGAACCAGGGCACCACCACGCTGGCCGACTGGTGCCACAACAATCCGACGCCCGATCATACCGACGCCGCCGTGCGCGGCCTGATCGAGAGCGGTATCCGTGCGGCCTTCTTCCACGGCTCGCCCAAGCCCGAACCGAAACCGGGCGAGCCGCACTTCTCGGAAGTGCCGCATCCACGCAATGAGGTCGAACGACTGCTGGCGGGGCCCCTCGCCGACCGCGACGGCCTCGTCACGCTCGGCCTTGCGATCCTGGGGCCACATTACTCGACGCTCGACGTCGCCATGCACGATTTCCGCATGGCGCACGAGCTCAAGCTGATCGCATCCATGCATCAGGGCGGTGGTCCCGCGAAGACGCCCGGTGGCTGGGAGAAGCTGATCGGGGCGGGTCTAGTCGGCCCCGGCATCAACATCGTCCATGGCAATGACCTGCCTGACGAACTGCTGGACCGGATGGTCGATCTCGGCGTCTCCTTCTCGGTGACGCCGGAGAACGAAATGATCCAGGGCCACGGCTTTCCGATCACCGGACGGCTGCTCAAGCGCGGCGTGCGGCCGACCATCGGCATCGATCTGGAATCCGTACTGGCGGGCGACCTCTTCTCCGCCGCGCGCGTTGCGCTCTCGATGCAGCGGGCGCTCGACAACGCCGAGTCGCGCAAGGCCAGCGGCACCATTCCGGCGACGACCACGATCCCCGTCCGCGAGGCGCTGCGCTGGATCACGACGGAAGGCGCCCGCATGCTCGGCCGCGAGGACCAGATCGGCTCGCTGACACCGGGCAAGCTCGCCGACCTCGTCATCATCAATTGCTCCGATCTCAACCTCGTCCCGGTGCACGATCCCGTTTCCACCGTGGTGATGCAGACGAGCCTTGCCAATATCGAGGCCGTGATGATCGGCGGCGTGTGGAAGAAGCGGAATGGTCGGCTGCTGGCCGAGGGCCTGGGGGCGAAGAAGGAACTGCTCGTGCAATCCGGCCGGCGACTGGTGCACGACATCGAACGACAGGGACACGCCGCCTGAGGGCGTCAAGGACAACAACAATGACGGACGCTTCGAAACACATCGCTTTCATCGGGATCGGCAAGATGGGCTTGCCGATGTCGGTGCTCGTCGCCAAGGCCGGTTATGCGGTGACCGCGTTCGACCGGAGCGCCGCACGGCTCGCGGAGGCTCGCACGCAAGGCATTTCGATTGCCGCTTCACCGGCCGAGGCCGTGGACGGCAAGGCCGCGATCGTCACGTCCTTGCCCGATGACGCTGCCTTGCGCGGCGCATTGCTCGGCCCAACCGGCCTCATCGCCGCGATGGCGGCTGGATCTGTTGTGATCGAGACCAGCACCGTGAGCGTCGAGGCGTCCGCAGAGGTCGACGCCGCCGCCCAGGCGCGCGGTGTCTTCTACCTGCGGGCGCCGGTCTCGGGCAATGCCAGTATCGTCCACACCGGCGCGCTGAGCTGCTTCGTCTCGGGCCCGGAGGACGCCTACGAAAACGCAAAGCCGCTGCTTGCCGCCTTCACCCGCGCCCAGACCTATCTTGGGCCCGGCGAGGAAGCGCGATATGCGAAGCTTGCGGTCAATCTGATGATCGCGGTGTCGGCCGCGATGATGGCGGAGAGTCTGGCGCTGGCGCGCAAGGGCGGCATCGGCTGGCAGGACATTCTGAAAGTCCTCGACGACAGCGCGGTCGCCTCGCCGATGGTGAAATACAAGACCGCGCCGCTGCGCAGCCGCGATTTCGACTCGACTTTCTCCTGCAGGCAGATGGCCAAGGATCTCGATCTGATCCTCGGTGCCGGCCACGCCGTCGGCGTGCCGCTTCAGCTCGCGGCCCAGGTGCGCGAGACCTATGGCTCGCTGGTCGCGCAGGGCGACGGCGACGCCGACTTCATCGCGACCGTCAAGCACCTCGAGCGGCTGTCCGGCCTTGGCGAGCCCAAACTCTGATTCACGGAGGCACCTATGCGAAATTTCAACGAGAACACGATCACGGACGCGGTGCTGGATCGGATCGCAGGCGCGACCGATCCGCGGATCAAGCAGGTCAGCGAAGCGCTGGTGCGCCACCTTCATGCCTTCGTCCGCGAGGTGCGACCGACCCAGAAGGAATGGGAATACGGCATCGAGTTCCTGACCCGCACCGGCCACATGTGCGACGACAAGCGCCAGGAGTTCATCCTGCTGTCGGACGCGCTCGGCGTCTCCATGCTGGTCGACGCGATCAATCATCCCGTGCCGGAAGGCGCCACCGAAACCACGGTGCTCGGTCCGTTCTTCGTGCAGGCGTCGCCCGAGAAAGACAACGGCGCTGACATCTCCGGCCCGATGGAAGGCGATCCGATGCTCGTCACCGGCTCGGTGTCGACCGTCGACGGACGGCCGCTTGCCGGCGCCGTCGTGGATGTCTGGCATTCCGACGATGATGGCTATTACGACGTGCAGCAGCTCGACAAGATCGGCGATCTTGCGATGCGGGCGCGCTTCCACACCGACCAGAACGGCCGCTTCAATTTCTGGTCGATCAAGCCGGCTGCCTATCCGATCCCACATGACGGCACAGTTGGGGACATGCTGGCGGTCCAGGGCCGCCATCCCTGGCGCCCGGCGCACGTGCATTTCATGATCTCGGCGCCCGGCTTCGAGCAACTCGTGACCCATGTGTTCGTGGCCGGCGACCAGTATCTCGACAGCGACGTGGTGTTCGGCGTCAAGGACAGCCTGATCCGCGAATTTGTGCAGTGCCCGCCCGGCCGTGCGCCCGATGGTCGCATGGTAGACATCGAGTATTTTCACCTCAACTATGATTTCGGCCTGAAGCAGGTCGCTAGCAGCGCAAGAGCCGCTTAAGCTGAACGACGGCGGACCAGACAAGAGTCCGACAACAGGGCCAGACAGGGAGTAAGAATGGGACCGCGAGTCAGCACGAGCATATTGGCCGATCGCCTCACAGGCATGATCGGCCCGCGCGCGAGCGTCGCGCGTGGCGTGCTCGATCAGCATGGGCAGAGCGAGTCGCATTATCGCAACCTGCCGCCCGACATCGTCGTCTTCCCTGAAACCACGCAGGAAGTCGCGGAGATCGTCAAGCTGTGCGCTGGCGCGAATATGCCCATCGTACCGTTCGGCGCCGGGACCTCGCTCGAAGGCAATGCGGCCGCGGTCGCGGGCGGCGTCTGCTTCGACTTCGCACGCATGAACAAGGTGCTGACGGTGCACGATAGCGACATGGACGTCGTCGTGCAGCCCGGCATCACCCGAAAGCAGCTCAATGCGGAGCTGCGCGGCACTGGGCTTTTCTTTCCGATCGATCCCGGCGCCGACGCCTCGATCGGCGGCATGACGTCCACGCGAGCTTCCGGCACGATGGCGGTGCGCTACGGCACCATGAAGGACAACGTCATGGCGCTGGAGGTGGTTCTGGCCGACGGCCGCGTGATCCGGACCGCCAGACGCGCGCGCAAGTCAGCCGCCGGTTACGACCTGACGCGCATGTTCGTCGGCGCCGAGGGCACGCTCGGACTCATCACCGAAATCACGCTGAAGGTGCATCCCGTGCCGCAGGCGATCTCGGCCGCGGTTTGCAGCTTCGACACCCTGCACAACGCCGTGGACACCGCGATCTCCGTGATCCAGTCCGCGATCCCCATCGCGCGTATCGAGTTGCTCGACGACGTCATGATGCGCGGCATCAACGCCTACGCGAAGCTCGGCTATCGCGAAGCCCCGACGCTGTTCTTTGAATTCCATGGTTCCGAGACTTCCGTCGCCGAGCAGGCCGAGGCCGCACAGGCCATCGCCGCCGACCATGGCGGCCACGGCTTTGCCTGGTCCAAGGCACCGGAGGATCGCAGCCGGCTCTGGCACGCCCGCGACAACACGCTCTATGCGGGCCTGGGCCTGCGCCCCGGCGCGCGTGCCGTGATCACCGACGTCTGCGTGCCGATCTCGCGACTGGCGGAATGCCTCACGGATACCCGGCGCGACGCGGACGAGCACGGTTTTACGGCGCCGATCGTCGGGCATGTCGGCGACGGCAATTTCCACATGCTGATTCTGATCGATCCGGCCAGGCCCGAGGAAGCCGAAGGCGCCAAGGCGCTGCAGGCCCGCATGGTCGCCCGCGCGATTGCCATGGACGGCACCTGCACCGGCGAGCACGGCATTGGGCTCGGCAAGATCGATTATCTCACCGACGAGCTCGGCGAGGCCGTCGATGCGATGCGGTCGATCAAGACCGCGCTCGACCCTGACGGACTGATGAACCCCGGAAAGATCTTTGCAGGCGGAGCGCAGGCATGAGCACCGCCGCATTAGCCGTCGAGCCCGCCTCACCTGTCCCGCTCCTTGAGCTGCGCGACATCAGTAAGGAGTTTCCCGGCGTCAAGGCGCTGGACGACGTCTCCTTTGCCGTCTTCCCCGGCGAAGTCCACATGCTGCTGGGCGAGAACGGCGCCGGCAAGTCGAGCCTGATGAAGGTGCTGTGCGGCGCCTATCGCGCCGATGCCGGCGAGTTCTACTACAGAGGCGAGCCGGTCGCGATCCACTCGGCCGCGGACGCGCAGAAGCTCGGCATTGCCGTGATCTTCCAGGAATTCTCCCTCGTCCCCCATCTCGATATCGCCCAGAACATTTTTCTCGGCCGCGAGCCGAAGGGCCGCATCCCCGGCACGATCGATCGCCGCAAGATTTTGGCCGACGCGGCGCGCGTGCTCGGCACGATCGGCTTTGACATCGATCCCTCCACCATCGTTGACAAGCTGGGGGTGGCGCAGCAGCAGATGGTCGAGATCGCGAAGGCGATCAGCCAGAACGCCCGCATCCTGGTGATGGACGAGCCGACTGCGGCGCTATCCGATCGCGAGACCGAGCTGCTGTTCGCGCTGATCGCGCGGCTGAAGGCCGACGGCGTCTCGATCGTCTACATCTCGCACCGCATGGCGGAGGTGTTCGCGCTCGGCGACCGCATCACCGTGCTGCGTGACGGCCGCCGCATCGACGGCGTCAAACCTGCTGACGTCACGCCGGACCAGCTCGTCCGCATGATGGTCGGTCGCAACGTCGACATGACCTACCCGCGCAATTTTGCCGACAAGCCCGGCGAGCTGCTGCTCGAGGTCAAGGCCTTGAGTTCATCGACGGGGATCGCCGACATCAACATCGAGGTGCGCCGCGGTGAGATTGTCGGCCTGTGTGGCCTGGTCGGCTCCGGTCGCAGCGAAGTCGCGCGCGCGATCTTCGGTGCCGATCCCGTGACATCAGGCGAGATCGTGTTCGACGGCAAAGTCATTTCCGGTGAGCCCGACCTCGCCGCCCGCCGCGGCATTGCGCTGATCCCGGAGAGCCGCAAGAGCGAAGGTCTCGCGCTGCTGCGATCGGTGAGCGACAATCTGGTAGTGTCGGCGCTGCGAAAACTGTTCCCGAGCGGGTTGTTCGACCAGCGCAGTGCGCAGCGCACTGCCGACGGCCTGATCCGTCAGCTACGCATTGCGACGCCTAGCGCACGGCAGACCGTCGGCCTGCTTTCAGGCGGCAATCAGCAGAAGGTCGTGATCGGCAAGTGGCTCGCCGCCGGCTCGAAACTTTTCATCTTCGACGAGCCGACCCGGGGCATCGACATCGGCGCCAAGGCCGAAATCTTCGCCCTGATCGACCGCCTTGTCGCGGAAGGCGCGGCCGCGCTGATGATCTCGTCCGAACAGGTCGAGATCTGCCACGTCTGCGACCGCGCCTATGTGATGCGCGAAGGGCGCATCGCCGGGCATCTCGCGCGTAGCGAGCTGACCGAGGAGAACATCGTGCGACTGGGGATGCATCATGCGTGAGGCCGCGGTCGTCTCTCAACCGAATCCGCTGCAACGGGTTCCCGGCGTTGCCATCGTGCTGGTGCTGCTGATCGCGCTGTTCAGCACGATCGCGCCCGGCTTCCTGTCGGTCGCCAACCTCTCCAACGTGCTGGTGCAGTCGACGATCCTGACCATGCTCGCGCTGCCGATGACCTTGATCATCATGACCGAGGGGCTGGACCTGTCGATGGGCGCGGTGCTGACGCTGACCTCGCTCTGCGTCGCCATCGTCTCGCTCACCACCCACTCGATGTTGCTCGGCCTCGGTGCCGGGCTCCTCGTCGGCGCGGCCTTCGGCTTCGCCAATGGCTGGCTGGTCGCCATCGTGGGCATCCCGCCCTTCGTTGCGACCTTGGGCACGCTCGGCATGGCGCAGGGCCTATCGCTGATCGTCAGCGACGGCCAGAGCGTGGTCGGCATCCCCCACAGCGTGCGCGACATCTATTCGGCGACGCTTTTGGGAATTCCCGTGCCGATCGTGATGGCACTCGTGACCTACGCGGTCTTCCACGGCCTGCTCTATCACACCCGCTTCGGCACCTACATCTTCGCGCTCGGCGGCAACCGCGAGGCGCTGCGCTACGCCGGCCTCTCACCGAACAAGCTGCTGATCGCGGTCTATGCGATCGGCGGCGCCATGGCCGGCATCGCCGGCCTCTTGATGACTGCGCGGATGAATTCCGGGCATCCAACCGCGGGCCTCGGTCTCGAATTCGATGCGATCGCGGCCGTCGCCGTCGGCGGCACGTCGTTCGAGCGCGGCAATGGCTGGCTGCTCGGCACGCTGCTCGGGGTGCTCTCGGTCGGCGTGCTGCGCAACGGGCTGAACCTGATCTCGCTGCCGTCCTCGGTGCAGGTCGCAAGCGTCGGCGTCCTCGTCATCGTTGCCCTCTTCCTTGACGGCCTGCGGAGCCGCGCATGACCGACATCAGCAAAGACGCCATCGCGCCGCCCCGCTCGTTCCTGTCGCAGGACGCGATCCAAATGTTCTATCGCCTGCTTGCGGCGCTGCTGATTTGTGCGGTGCTCGCCGTGCTCAGCGATTCCTTCCTGAGCCTCGGCAACATTCTCAATGTGCTCAGGCAGGCGAGCCTGACCTTCTTCATCGCCTCCGGCCTGACCCTGGTGGTGCTGACCGCGGGCCTCGATCTCTCCGTCGGCGCCAATGTCGCGCTGTCCGCCTGCATCGCCGGGACCGTGATCCACAAGACCGGCTCGCCGGCGCTCGGCATCCTCACCGGACTTGCCTGCGGCGGCATCGTTGGGCTCCTCAACGGCGTCATGGTCACCGCGCTGCGCATCCCCTCCTTCATCGCCACTTACGGCATGCTCTGGGTGCTGAACGGCCTCACCTATTGGTACATGGCGGGTGAAACCCTTCACGGCTTCCCGGCCGGGTTCCGCCAGATCGGCAGCGGCTATCTATTCGGCCTGCCGATCCCGGTCTATCTGCTGCTGGTGTTCCTCGGGATCGGAACGCTGTTTGCGCAGCGAACGATCTGGGGCCAGGAGATCTACGCGATCGGCGCCAATCCGGTCGCGGCGCGGCTCTCCGGCATTCCGGTCGCCCGACGCCTGCTGCTGGTCTACGCCGTCTCCGGCACCATGGCGGGGCTCGCCTCGATCATCTTCCTGTCGCGGCTCAATTCGGCCGAGGCCGACATCGGCGAAAGCCTGACGCTGCCCGCGATCGCCGCGGTGCTGATCGGCGGCACCTCCCTGTTCGGCGGCGTCGGCACCGTGTTCGGCACTTTCATCGGTGCGCTGATCCTGACGCTGGTGCTGAACGGCATGAACCTCTTGTCGGTCAGCGCCAACTGGCAGCCGCTGGTGACAGGCATCATCGTCATTCTCGCGGTCTGGCTCGACATGAAGACCCGCCGCCGCGCGCAATGAGCTCTTGAACGACCAACAAGCAAAATGAGGGATGGAGGCAACATGAAACAGACACTGGGTTATTTGGCGCTGCCGCTGCTGATGGCGGCCGCGCTCACCACGCAAGCGCGAGCCGATGGCGAGACCATCGCCGTCTTTACCAAGAACCAGACCAATCCGTTCTTCCAGACGGTGCGGGTCGGCGCGGACAACATGGCGAAGACGCTGAACGCGAAGACGCTGCAATACATCCCGACCAAGCCCGACAGCATTCCCGAGCAGCTCAGCCAGATCGAGGACGTCGTGGTGAAGAAGCCTAGCGCCATCGTCTTCACGCCGGTCGACTACAAGGCGATGGTGCCGGGCGTGGAGAAGATCAACGAGGCCAAGATCCCCGTCGTCAACATCACCGATCGCTCGGCCGGCGGCAAGTTCCTGTCCTTCGTCGGCGCCGACGATTACAGCCTCGGGCTCGAGACCGCGCGCTTCCTGCTCAAGACGCTCGGCGGTAAGGGCAACATCGTCATCATCGAGGGCGTCAAGGGCTCGCTGACCAATGTCGACCGCGTCCGCGGCTTCAACTACGCGCTGAAGGAAAACGCCGGTGCGAAACTGCTGGCCTCGCAGCCCGGCAATTACCAGCGGCTCCAGGCGCTCCAGGTGATGGAGAATCTGATGCAGTCGAACGCGCAGATCGACGGCGTGCTCGCCGCCAACGACGCCATGGCGGTCGGCGCGATCGAGGCCCTCGACGGCGCCAACCGCAAGGCGCAGGTGATCGGCATCAACGGCACCAAGGAAGCGATCGACGCGATCAAGTCCGGCAAGCTGCTCGCGAGCGGCGATTACAACGGATTCTTTCAAGGCTGCCTCGGCACCATGATGGCGATCCGCTCTTTGCGCAACCAGCCCGTCATTGCTGAGATCGTGCTGAAGCCGACCGTGATCACCAAGGACAATTACCAGCCGTTCGACGTGCCGCTGGAGCAACGGAGCTGCCCGACTTTCGAAGAAGCCAGCAAGCTCGGCGGCAAGTAACCAACCGCCGCCATCACGACAAGCCCGGACGGCCGCAGCCGCGGCCGTCCCAAGAAAACGCGATATAAACGGAGACCATCATGCTGTTCGCCATTCACGCCCTCGACCGCGCCGGCGCGCAGCCGATCCGGCTCGCCAATTACGACGCCCACAAGGCTTTCCTGAGCGACACCTCGCGCTTCGGCGTCAAGATCGTGATGTCAGGGCCGCTGGTCTCCGACGACGGCGAGAGGATGATTGGCAGCCTGTTCCTGATCGAGGCGCCCGGCCGCAGCGAGGTCGAGGCTTTCAACCAAGCCGATCCGTTTGCCGCGGCCGACATCTGGGAAAAGGTCACGATCACGGGCTTCCTGCGCCGCCAGGGTTGAAGGCGGCTAAAACAAAAAACGCGAAAACAACCCCATGCACAGTAGAATGAGGTTGTTTTTACACATGAATTTTCGTCGCAAACGTTTTTGACTCGTCGGGCAAAACAGGAGCAGAGTGTCATCCTCGCCCGATTGACGCCCCTGCGCCTCGATCCAGAGCTTTGCGACCGCCCAGACGGCTAGCCGCTCGTCACCGTCGCACCTTCTTCGAGATGACAGGCCACCCACTGCTCGGGTCCAGCCGCGCGCAATGTCGGCTCCTCGGTCCGGCAGCGATCGAATACGAGCGGGCAACGGGTGTGGAAGCGGCACCCGCTTGGCGGGTTGATCGGACTCGGCACGTCTCCCTTGAGGATGATGGGATTGCGCTGAGCGCCAGGCTCGGGCAGCGGCACCGCCGAGAGCAGCGCCTTGGTGTAAGGATGCTTTGGCGCGGCGAAGATCTCGTAGCGCGGCGCCACCTCGACGATCTTGCCGAGATACATCACCGCGACGCGATGGGTCATGTGCTCGACGATCGCGAGGTCATGGCTGATGAACAGCAGCGCCAGGCCGAACTCGCGCTGCAGATCCTGCAGCAGATTGACGATCTGGGCCTTTACCGAGACGTCGAGCGCCGACACCGCCTCGTCGCAGACGATCAGATCGGGCTCGGCGGCGAGCGCACGCGCGATGCCGATGCGCTGGCGCTGGCCCCCGGAGAATTCGTGCGGCCTGCGGTTCAGCGCCTCGCGCGGCAGGCGCACGGTGTCCATCAGCGCCGCCACGCGTGTCTCGAGATCGATCGCGGATTTGGCGAGGCCGAAATTGCGGATCGGCTCGGCCAGGATGTCGCGCACGCGCATGCGCGGATTGAGGCTCGAGAACGGGTCCTGGAACACCACCTGCACGCGGCGGCGCATCTGACGCATCGTGCTCGGATGAGCGTCGTCGATACGCTGGCCGTCGAGGATGACCTGCCCTGCCGTGATGTCGAACAGGCGCAGGATCGCACGGCCGACCGTCGATTTGCCGCAGCCGGACTCGCCGACCAGCGAGAGCGTCTCGCCGCGCGCGATCTCGAACGACACACCGTCCACCGCATAGACCCATTCGGACTTGCGGCTGAACAGGCCTTTTTTGACCGGGAAGTGCTTCTTGAGGTCGTTGACCTGGAGCAGCGGAGGACTCATGCCGCGACCGCTCCCTTGGCCGCATAATGGCAGGCCGCGACGTGACGTGGGCCCTTCTCTTCGAGCCCCGGCGCATACTGCCGGCAGAGATCGGTCGCGAGCGCGCAACGTCCGGCGAAGACGCAGCCGACGATGGGCTTGCGCAGATCAGGCACCTGCCCGGGGATCTCCGCCAGCCGTCTCGCCGTGCCGGTCAGCGACGAGCCGAGCCGCGGCACTGCGCCGAGCAGGCCTTGCGTATACGGATGACGCGGCGAACGGAACAGTTCCGCCACCGGCGCCTCCTCGACCTTGCGCCCGGCATACATGACCATGACGCGCTCGGCGATGTCGGCGACCACGCCGAGATCGTGGGTGATCAGGATGATCGCTGCGCCGACCCGGTGCTTGAGATCCAGCATCAATTTCAGGATCTGCGCCTGGATCGTCACGTCGAGGGCTGTGGTCGGCTCGTCGGCAATGAGAAGCTTTGGATTGCAGGCGAGTGCAATGGCGATCATGACGCGCTGGCGCATGCCGCCGGAGAGCTGATGCGGATATTCCCGCACGCGCCGCTTCGGCTCGGGAATGCCGACCAGAATCAGCATCTCGATCGCGTGTGCCTCGGCGGCCTGCTTGTCCAGCCCCTGGTGAATCATCAGCGTTTCGCGGATCTGACGGCCGACGGTCAGGACCGGGTTGAGGCTGGTCATCGGTTCCTGGAAGATCATCGAGATGTCGTTGCCGCGGATCGCGCGCATCTCGCGATCCGACATTTGCAGCAGGTCCTTGCCCGCGAAGCGGATGCTGCCGGCGATCCTGCCGGACGGTTCCGGGATCAGCCGCATCAGCGACATCGAGGTCACCGACTTGCCGCAACCGGACTCACCGACGATGGCGAGCGTCTCGCCCTCGTTGACATGGAACGACACGCCTTCCACCGCGCGGTTGATGCCGCTGGGCGTGCGGAAGTGGGTCTGGAGGTTTTCGACTTCAAGCAGTGCCATCGCGATCAGCCCCTCGCCATCAGAGGCTCTTGGCCATGCGCGGATCGAGCGCATCGCGAAGGCCATCGCCGAGCAGATTGACGGCGAGCACGGTGACCGACAGGAACGCCGCCGGAAAGAACACGATGTAGGGCTTGACCTGCCACAGCGCCCGCCCCTCGGCCATGATGTTGCCCCAGGACGGAATGGTCGGCGGCGTTCCCGCGCCGATGAAGGACAGGATCGCTTCCGTGATCATCGCACTGGCGCAAATGTAAGTCGCCTGGATCAGCATCGGCGCCAGCGTGTTCGGCAGGATGTGGCGCAGGATGATCATCGGTGTGCGCGTGCCGCAGGCTACCGCTGCATCCACGTAAGGCTGCTCGCGCAGCGACAGCACCACACTACGGACAAGACGGGAAACCCGCGGGATTTCGGCAACCGTAATCGCCAGAATGACGTTGCCGACGCTGCCGCGTGTCAGCGCCATCAGCGCGATCGCCAGCAGGATCGGCGGGATCGACATCAGGCCGTCCATGAAGCGCATCAAGATGCCGTCGGCCCAGCGGATGAAGCCGGAGACGATGCCGATGGCGAGACCGGCCGCGGAGGCGAAGATCGCAACGGACAAGCCGACCGTGAGCGAGACGCGCGCGCCGAACAGCACGCGTGAATAGATGTCGCGACCGAGCACGTCGGAGCCAAACCAGTAAAGCGCCGACGGCGCGCGGGTGCGCTTGGCCGGCGCAAGTGCGGTCGGATCCACCGTGCCAAGATAAGGCGCAAAAATCGCGATCAGGACGAGTATCAGCAGCAACGTGCCACCGATGGCGACGGTGGGATGGCCCCGCAGCAGGCCGATGAAGCCGCGCCGGATCACGACGGGCCGAAGAATCTCCGGCAGTTGCGGCGCGAGGACGAAGCCCGCCGGCAGCGCTTGCGGATTGACGGTCGTGTCGGTCAATAGCGGATCCTCGGGTCAACGAGCGTATAAACGACGTCGATCATCAGATTGACGAGGACGTAGACGAAGCTGAACAGCAGCACGATGCCCTGGATGACGGGATAATCGCGGCGCAGGATCGCGTCGATCGTGAGCCGGCCGAGGCCGGGAATCGCGAACACGCTTTCCGTGACGACCGCGCCGCCGATCAGAAGCGCAATGCCGATCCCGATCACCGTGACGATCGGCACTGCCGCGTTCTTCAGCGCGTGGACGAACAGGATGCCGCCCTGCCCGAGGCCCTTGGCGCGCGCGGTGCGGATATAATCCTGTTGCAGCACTTCGAGCATGGTGGCGCGCGTGATACGCGCGATCAGCGCGATGTAGACACAGCCGAGTGCGATCGACGGCAGGATCAGGTTTTGCAGCCAGGGCCAGAGGCCCTGGGCGAGCGGCGTATAGCCCTGCACGGGAAGCCATTCGAGCTCCAGCGCAAAGACGTAGGCGAGGACATAGCCGACGACGAAGACCGGCAGGGAGAAGCCGAACACGGCAAAGGCCATGATGGCCCGGTCGATCAGGCTTCCCGCCTTCCAGGCCGCCAGCACGCCGAGCGGCACCGCGACCACGATCGTGAGCAGGAGCGTGACCATCATCAGCGACAGCGTCGGCCCGAGACGCTGGCCGATCATGGTCGAGACCGGCAGATTGGTGAAGATCGAGGTGCCGAGATCGCCGTGCAGAATGCGCCAGACCCAGCTGCCGAACTGGATCAGGAAGGGCCGATCGAGGCCGAGGCTCTGACGGATGCGCTCCACATCCTCCGGACTTGCCTGATCGCCCGCGATCACCACGGCGGGATCCCCCGGCGCGATGTAGAGCAGGCTGAACACGAACAGCGCGACGATCGCCATCACGGGCAAGGTCGAGGCGATACGCCGGAGGATGTAGGAGAGCATCTGGCTTCAGCGCAGGGTCATGCGGATTTCGACACGCCCCAGAAGAACGGCAGCGGCCCTTTCGTGATGCCGGAGACGTTCTTGCGCCAGGCCGTGTAGCTGAGGAAGAAGCCGGTCGGCGCGTAGACGACGTCCTCGAGCGCGACCTTGTTGAGGCGAGCGACCGCGGCCTTCTCCTCGTCGAGGTTCTTGGCCTCGAACCAGGACGTGACCTCCTTCTCGGTGCCGGGGCTGCTCGGCCAGCCGAACCACGCCTTGTCGCCGTTGGCGCGAATGGCGGAGTAGGGCGCCGGATTGATGCAGTCCGAACCTGCATGCCAGGTGTGGAACATGTTCCAGCCGCCCTGCCCGGGCGGTGTCTTCTGCGCGCGGCGGGAGCCGACGGTGCCCCAATCGGTCGCGACGAAGTCGACATTCATGCCGAGCTTCTTCAGGAGATCGGCGGTCACATCGCCGAACGCCTTGGTGATCGGCTGATCCTGCGCCACCAGGCACGTCACCGGTTGGCCGGAATAGCCGCTCTCCGCGAGCAGCTTCTTGGCGGCGTCGAGATCGCGCTTGCCCTTCAAGACTTCGCCGCCCGCCTCGGTGTAGAGCGGCGTATCGGGCGTGAAGAAGCCCGGCAGCGACTTCCACAGCGAATTGTCGTCGCCGACGAGCGCACGCATATAGTCTTCCTGGCTCATCGCCATCAGCACTGCGCGCCGCGCCCGCACGTCGTTGAAGGGCGGATACAGGAAGTTCATGCGGAACGAGCCGACATTGCCGAGGGGATCGCCGATGTCGACGCTGATGTTCTTGTTCTTCTTCAGGACCGGGACGAGGTCCGCGATGGGGTTCTCCCACCAGTCGATCTCGCCGTTTTGCAACGCGGCCGCGGCGGTCGCCGGATCCGGCATCACGATCCATTCGACGCGGTCGAGCAGCATCTGCTTGCCGCCGGCGAGCCACGATGCCTTCTCCTGCCGCGGCACATAGTCGGCGAATTTTTCGAACACGGCTTTGGCGCCCGGGACCCACTCAGCCTTGGCGAACTTCATCGGCCCCGAGCCGACATAATCGCCGATCTGCTTGAACGGGTCGGTCTGCGCAATGCGCTCCGGCATGATGAAGGCGCAAGGCGAATTGTTCTTGCCAAGCGCGTAGAGCATCTTCGGGAACGGCTGCTTCAGCACCCATTTGAAGGTGCGGTCGTCGACAGCGGTGAGTTCCTGCTGCAGCGCCTTGAGCATCAGCCCCATCGGATCGCGTGCCGCCCAGCGAGTGAGACTCGCAACGACGTCCTTGCTCAGCACCGGCTCGCCGTCGTGGAATTTGAGCCCCGGCCGCAATTTGAACGTCCAGGTGGTGCCGTCGTCGGTCACTTCCTCGGACTCGACCATCTGCCGCTGCGGCTGCAGCGCGGAATCGACGCCGTAGAGCGTATCCCAGACCAGCGCGGCGGCATTGCGCACGACATATTGCGTGCCCCAGATCGGGTCGAAATTGGCGAGATTTGCTTGCGGCACGAAGCGCAGGGTGCGCGCGGAGGCGCCTTGTGCGATCGCAGGGGCCGAGAGGCCGCTCAATGCCAGACCGCCCGCGCCGGCCAGTCCCTTCAATACGGTCCTGCGATCCATGAAATCCTCCCAATAGTGCCGTGATGCCGGCCATCGTTGGCCAAGAACAGGTGAAACCAGAGCTCATTGGCGTGCAAATGGTATGCCACTAACCAGACCTTCGCCAGCGCGATATCCGCACTAGCTGGGCCAGTCGAGACCTCAAAGCGCGGCCGCCAGCACCGGGCCGGTCTCGATATGCGGGATCGCCTCGACCAGCTTGCGCGTGTAGTCGGTCTTGGGATTGTCGAACAACGCCCGGCTCTCGCCCTGCTCCACGATGCCGCCATTGCGCAGCACGATGGTGCGGTCGCAGAGCATCCGCACCACGTTGAGATCGTGGCTGACGAACAGCAGCGCGATGTCGTTCTCGCGCCGCAGGCGGTCGAGCAGTTGCAGCACCACGGCCTGAACGGAGACGTCGAGCGCAGCGGTCGGCTCGTCCAGCACCAGAAGGCGCGGCCGGCAGGCGATGGCGCGGGCGATGCCGACGCGCGCCTTCTGGCCGCCGGAGAGCTGATGCGGAAAGCGCGGCAACAGATCCAGCGGCAGCCCCACGCGATCGGCGCAGTCTTCCACCCGCTTGCGCAGCGCATCGCCCCCACGCATACGATCGAGCCGCATCAGGGGATGGGCGATGCAGTCGAAGGCGGTGAAGCGCGGATTGAGGCTCTCGTTCGGGTCCTGGAACACCATCTGGATATCTTTGCGGAACTGCGAGCGGTGAAAGTCGCGCGACGCCACATGGCCGATCGCCTGGCCGTCGAACACGATCTCGCCCTCGCTCGGGTCGATCAGGCGGCAGATCATGCGCGACGTCGTGCTCTTGCCGGAGCCGGATTCACCGACGAGGCCGACGCTCTCGCCGCCGGCCATCGTCATCGAGAAGTCCGCCACCGCCGCAGCGCCCTCGTCGAAGCGTTTTGCGAGCTTGCGCACTTCCAGCAGCGGCGGAGTCCCGTGGACGGGCTCCCGTCTGGGCCTGCCGATGACAGCCGCGTAGCCTTCCCGCTCCTCTTCCGTCACGAGATCCTCAATCCGGGAGGTCGCGGTTGGCGACGCCGCCACCAGACGCCTGGTATAGGCGTGCTGCGGCGCGCCGAAGAGCGTCCTGGGGCTTGCCTCTTCGACGATGCGGCCGCGTTCCATCACCGCGATACGGCGGCAATATCGCGCCGCTAACCCGAGATCGTGCGTGATCAGGATCGTCGCCATGCCGCGCGCGGCGGCAATCTCCGCCAGGAGGTCCATCACCACTTTCTGCGTGGTGACATCGAGTCCGGTCGTCGGCTCATCGGCGATCAACAGCGCGGGATTGCAGGAAATCGCGATCGCGATCATGACACGCTGGCACATGCCGCCCGAGAGTTCGTGCGGATAGGCGTTCATCCGCGTCTCGGGGTCGCGGATCTGGACGGCGCGCAACAGCTCCAGCGCTTCGGCGCGGGCGGCATCCTTCGATATCCGCTTGTGCGTGAGGATCGCGTCCGCGATCTGCAAACCGATCGCGCGGATCGGATTGAGCGCCGCCCGCGGGTTCTGGAAGATCATCGACATCGCGGCGCCCTGGAGCTGCCGGAGATCGTCACCCCTGAGTTTTGTGACGTCCTGCCCGCGAAACAGTATCTTGCCTGCGGTGACGCGGCCGGCCGCATCGAGCAGCCGCGTCGTGGCAAAACCGGTGACCGACTTGCCAGAGCCGCTTTCTCCGACGAGGCCAAGCATCTCGCCGGCTTCGACCGTGAGCGTCACACCGCGCACAGCCTCGACCATCCCTCGTCGCGTCGAGAATTCGACGTGGAGGTCGTCGATCCTGAGCAATTCCTCGCTCATGTGCGCATGCGCGGATCGAGAATGTCCCGCATCCCGTCACCGAGGAGGTTGAAGCACAGCACGGCCATCATCAACGCGAGGCCCGGAAAGGCCACCAGCCACCACCGCCCCGTCGAGATGAAGCGCGCCCCCTCCGCGACCATGATGCCCCATTCCGGGGTCGGCGGCTTGACGCCAAGGCCGATGAAGGAAAGACCGGCGGCGTTCAGGATCGCCCAGCCGAGGTTGAGTGAGATTTGCACCGCCATCGCCGGCAGGATGTTCGGCAACAGGAAGCGCAGCACCACCGAGAAATGGCTCTCGCCGGAGGAACGCGCCGCCTCCACCCAGCCGACATTGCGCCGGACGTTGACCTCGGCACGGGCGAAGCGGATGTAGAAGGGCAGATTGATGATCGCGGTCGCAATCACGATGTTCTCGATCCGGTTGCCGAGCGCCGCAACCATCGCCATCGCCAGCACAAACAGCGGAAAGGCCATCATGACATCGACGAAGCGGCCGACCGAGCGGTCGAGCCTGCCGCCGGCATAGCCGCAGAACGAGCCCACGACGGCGCCGATCACGAAGGAGATGCCGACCGCCGAGACCGCGATGGCGAGGTCGAGCCGTGCCGCAACGACGAGGCGGCTGAACACGTCGCGCCCGAGCTGGTCGGTGCCGGCAAGGTGCGCCGCGCTCGGCGGCTGCAAGGCCTCCGAGACATTGGAGACGATGGGATCATAGGGCACGAGCCACGGTCCGAAGATCGCGACCAGGACGAACAGCAGGACACCGGCCGCGGCGACGCCGGTCAGCGGGTTGCCGCGCAAAATCCAGACCGAATGGCGGAAGGTTGCGCTGGTCATCCGATCGACACCCTGGGATCGGCGATGCCGTAGCAGATATCGACGACCAGATTGACCAGCACGAAGATGCCAGCCATCAGCAGCACAAAACCCTGCACCGGCGCATAGTCGGACGACAGCAGCGCATCGAGCGCGTAGGAGGCGACGCCCGGCCAGGAGAACACCTTCTCCACCAGGACATTCGCGCCAAGCATGGTCGAGAACACGATGCCTGCAATGGTGATGACGGGAAGGATCGCATTGCGCAGCGCATAGGTGACGACGACTTTCTGCCAGGACAATCCGACGGAGCGCGCGGTGCGCACGAAATCGCTACCGAGTGAGACCAGCATCGAGGCACGTGTGATCCGCGCCAGCGGCGCGATGACGAACAGGGCCATGCTCAGCGCCGGCAGGATCAACTGCTTGCAGGCCGCCCACCAGCCTTCGATGTCCCCCGCGAGCAGGAAATCGATCGACAGGAACCCAGTGCGCTGCGGCGGCAGTGAGGTGAAGACGTCGATCCGCCCGGTCGGATCAGGCGCAAGACCGAGCAGATAGTAGAACACATAGATCAGCAGCAGGCCCGAGACGAAGGTCGGCACGCAGACGCCGAGCGCACAGAACAGCCGCACGCCGTGATCGACCAGCGATCCCGGTTTCAAGGCTGCGACCACGCCGAGCGGGACCGCCGCGATCAGCGCGATCAGCAGCGCCGTGAAGGTGAGCTCCAGCGAGGCCGGCAGCCGTTCGCGAAGGTCCTTCAGGACCGGCTGGCCGGTCATCATGGAGCGGCCGAGATTGCCGTGCCCGATATCGGACAGATAGAACACGAGCTGCTCCGGCACCGACTTGTCGAGCCCCATCTGCTTGCGGATCTGCTCGATCTCTTCCTTGCCGGCATTGGGCCCCGAGGCGAAGAACACCGCGGGATCTCCGGGGAGGACCCGCATCAGTAGAAAGGTGAAGACCAGCACGCCGAACAACGCCGGCAGCGACGACAGAAGCCGCCTCCCCGCCCGCGCCACCGTCGCACCAAGACCTGTCATCACCATTCAGAGCCCTTGCATGTCGAGATCACTTGCGGCTGACGTCCCGATAATCCACTTGGCGATGGAACTCGTAGGTATAGCCCTCGATCGACGAGGCCATCACGGCGTCCTGGTTCGGCTGCCACAGCGGGATCTGCGGCATCTCGCTGAAATGGATCGCGTTGAGCTTGCGGCCATCCTCCTCGTACTTGGCCTTGTCGGGCTCGAAGCGCGCTTCCTGCGCGATCGTCGCCAGCTCCGGATTGTTGATCGAGCTGTAATTCCAGCGCTGATTGCCCGTGTAGAAGTTGCGGTAGAAGTAATCGGTCGAGGGCAGCCAGGCGACGATGCCTTCCGTGAACAAGGGCAGCTTCTTCTCGTTGATCTGCGTCGACATCTGCGCGTCCGGCAGCTTCTGGATGTCGACCTTGATCCCGATCTTGGCAAGCGATTCCTTCACGAGGGCCGCCATCGGCTCGGCGGTCGAGGCCTGGCCGACGTTGAAGCTGAAGGTGGTCGAAAAACCCTCCGGGAGTCCAGCAGCTTTCAGATACTCCCTCGCCTTGTCGAGATCGGTCTTCACCGGCGCCTGGAACGGATAGATGCCGTTCAACGGCTTGCCATCCGGCCAAGTCGCACCGAACAGCGGGGCTCCGCGACCGAACAGGGCAGCCTTGAACATGTCCTCATAGGGCAGCGCGAAGGCGACGGCGCGGCGGACGTTGACGTTGTCGAAAGGCGGGATCTGGTTGTTCATCGAGACGAAGGTGATCGAATTGTATTGCGGCGTCGAGATCACCTTGAGCTTGCCCTTGGCTTCGAGCGATTGCACGTCGCTGGCCTGGAGATCAACGACGAGATCGGCATCGCCACGCTCGACAAGATTGGCGCGGGTCGCGGGCTCCGGCACGGACTGCACGATTACGCGCTTGAAGAACGCCGGCTTGTCGGGCGAGCCGCGGTTCCAATCCTCGTTGCGCTTGATGATCACTTGCTCGCCGGGCTTGAAGCTCTCGATGACATAGGCACCGCTGCCGGCGGTGTGCTCCTTCAGCCACGCCGTGGCCCAGGGGTCTTCCGGGGTCGCATGCTCCTTGGCGACCTTCGAGTTGATGATCAGCGGGTAGACCGTGGCGAGATTGGGCAGTGCGAGCTTGTCGGGTTTCGGCAGCGTCACTTCGATCGTGAGGGGGTCAATCACCTTGAACTGGTCAGCCGACGTCAATGATCCCGTCAGCAATTGTGCCTTGCCGAGGATCGGCGCGGTGACGCAGCGATCCAGCGACCATTTGACGTCCTCGGCGGTCACGGGCGAGCCGTCCTGGAACTTGGCATCCTTGCGCAGACGGAACGTCAGCTTCAGTCCGTCCGGACTGACGTCATAGGATTCGGCGAGCTCGCCGGTGATCTTGTCGAGATCGAACACCCATTTGCCGTTGAGCTGCTTGCGGCCGAACGCCACAAGGCGGTCGTAAGTGCTCATGCTCAGTGCGAAGGATTCCCGCGTCGAGCCCGGGATGTTGGGATCGAGCGTGTTGACCGATGCACCGGTGACATAGCGCAGCGTCTCCGCCCTGGTTTGCGCTTGCGCAGGCGCAGCGGCGACAAGCAGAAGCGCAGTGGTGGCGAGCACGGAGGATGCCATCCTGAAAGACACAAAACGCATTCGTTTTCCCCAAAATTTTCGACAAGAACGCCGACAGGACAGGTTAAGAAAGAAGCAAGTTGCGCGCCAGTCTCTTGATGCGCTCTTGTGGACGCTTTGTCGCGGCGGCGCATGGACGATCATCGCGATTCCTCCAAGTTTCGCGCTGGCCGCGTCACCACGGCCTGCGGCACGTCATAGGCGCGAAGCGAGGCCCAATGCCGTTCGACATCGGCACGAAACAGGCCGCGCGTCAGGCCATTCACCAGCTTCGGCGCCGCGGTCGTCATCGCGTTGATCGACGATCCCGACGGACCGAAACTCATGGTGGAGGCGATGGCGAAGAGATGGATATTCGAGATCCACGGCGTATCGCCCGCGACACGCTCGGTGAAGGCATAATCGTCGGCGAGATAGGGAAAGCGACCGAGCCGCGCGCTGCGCTCGCTCTCCGGGGGCTGGTAGCGGTCGGCCCAGGTTGCGATATTGCCGGCAAATGCGCGCAACTCGCCACGGCCGGAAAAATCCATGTCGATGCCGGTGCCGCAGATGACGAAATCCGCAGGTATGGCGCCGCGCGGCGTCTGCAATTCCACACCACGATCGGTCTCGCGGGCCGCCTCGATCGGGGCGCCCTCGTGCAATGTGAAATTGGCGTGATTTGCGCAGCGATCGTAAGTTGCCTGCGGAAAGCCTTCGCGCATGTCGAGGATGGTGCGCATGAAGCGCCACCGCCAGGCGTCGTCGAGATCGCTGAGATGGCGGAGGAAGCCGCGGAAAGTCAGCCAGCGATAGGGCTGGATCAGCTGGATCTGCGCACGACGACACAGCAGGTGCACCTCCGCCGCGCCCGCTTCCAGCGCGGTTGCTGCGTTGTCGAAGGCAGATGCGCCGGCACCGATCACGGCGACGCGCTTGCCGCGAAGGTTTTCGAAGTCGATGTCGTCGGCGACGGTTGCGACCGAGCTCATGGGCAGATGGCTCAGCGGCTCGGGGATCATCCAGTTCCCCATCCCCTCCTGCCCCGTCGCAAGCACGATCTTGCGCGCATGGAGTGTCTCGACGCCATCGCCACGTTTCACGCGTGCGGCCAGCAAACCATCCCGCGCCGGCCGGATTTCCAGAAGCTCGCTCCCGTTGCGCACCGGCAAGCCGACTGTGCGCCGCAGCCAGAGCAGATACTCAGCCCAGTGGCCGCGCGGGATCAGGTCGAGTGTCTGCCAGCTCTCCGTGCCGAAGCGGGCCTCATGCCAGGATTGATAGGTCAGGCTGGGGATGTCGAGGTCAGGTCCCGTATAGTCCTTCGGGCTGCGCAGCGTCGGCATGCGGGCATAGGTGAGCCATGGCCCCTCCTTCCCCTCCTCGGCCTTGTCCAGCAGCAGGATGTTGCTGACGCGGGAGCGCAGCAGGCCGAAGCCGATGGCGATGCCGGATTGGCCGGCGCCGATCACGAGCACATCCAGCGCCGGCTTGCCATCCGGTCCCGTCTTCGGTTCGAGCCAGGCGGCACCGGGATGCGCGATCCGCGCGAGATCGGCGCGAACGTTCGCTTCCAGCTCTGTCAGCGCATCACTCATGCCGCGAGCCAGCCTCCGTCGACCACCATCACGGTCCCGGTCGTAAACGAGGAGGCATCGCTTGCGAGGTGGAGCGCGGCCTGCGCGATCTCATCGGCCTGGCCGAACCGCTTCATGGCATGGCGGTCGCGGGAGGCTTCGCGCACCTCGTCCGCATTGGCGTGGCGCGCAAAGCTGCGGCGAAGCATCGGCGTGTCGATCGCACCGGGCGCGATCGCGTTGACGCGAATGCCGTCCGCCGCGAAATCCACCGCCATCGTCCGGGTCAGGCTGACAATCGCGCCCTTGGCGGCGATATAGGCACTGTTGCCCTTGCCGCCGGCAATCGCAAGCTGCGACGTCAGCGTGATGATCGAACCGCTGTTCTGCCGCTGCATCTGCGGCACGGCTGCCCTCGCCCACAGCCAGGTGCCGCCGACATTGGTGCGGAACACCGCATCCCAATCGGCGGGGTCCGTTGTCAACACGGTGCCGCCACAGGAGAAGCCAGCGGCAGTCATCAGGATATCGAGCTGGCCGTGCCGTGCTACCACATCATTTGCCACCGCCTCGGCGAAATCGGCATCGCCGACGTCGCCAATATGCGTCGTTGCCTCGCCGACCAAGCTCAACGTTTCCTGAAGTCCGGCTGGATCGCGATCGACCAGAGCAAGACGTGCGCCCTCTTCCGCGAACAGCTTTGCACTGGCGCGGCCGATGCCGGAGCCTGCGCCCGTGATGATGGCCGTGCGCCCCTGCAGCCGCATGTCAGATCCACTCCTTGTGCTGCGTCAACCAGGCACTCATCGCGGCCCCCGACTCGGCGCAGCCGAACTGCGCGCGCCAGCCGAATTCATCCGCCATCCGGTTCACCGACAGCGGCGCGCGATAGGGCCCATGCAGCTTGATGACGGTTTTCTCGCCGGGCGCCGCGACCCGGCACTCCAGGCCGGGATGCAACGCCGCAAAGGCCTCGCCCCATTGCAGCGCAGGCCAAAGTTCTCCGCGGGAGATGTTGTAGAGCCGGTGGCGCGGCCGCTCGGCTTCGATCAGCAGTGCGACGGCCTCGGCCGCATCCGGCGCGTAGATCCAATCCCGCATGCCCGCTTCAGGCATGATCGCCGGCTCGCCGCGCGCGAACGCGGCCAAGATCTGGAACTGGAGGCTTGGCGTGTCGCGCACGGAACTCGGTCGCTCCCACGGTCCGAATAGCGCGCTCAGCCGCACATTTAGGAAATCACCGCCGAAGAGCTCGGCGTGACGCGCAACCGATCGCTCCGATGTGAACTTGCTGATCGCGTAGAACGAGACCGGATCGCAAGGCGTGTCCTCGTCCAGAATCTCGACCCGCGCGCCCGCGGCGCCATAGGCCGATGCCGAGGAGAGATTGACGACCCGGCGCACGCCATGCCGGATCGCGGAGAGCAGGATCGGGATCTGCGCCATCACATTAATTTCGAGAACGCGCGCGGTCGATGCCCTCTCCAGTTCATCACCGGCGGTGATGGCCGCGCCGAGCATGATCGCATCAACGCCTTCGGCGATGAGGGCATCGATGGCCTCTGCGTCGGTGATATCGCCCTGTACGGCTTGGAGCCGTGCGCCGTATTTGGCAAGAGACCGCCGCGCGGCTGGCGGCAACTCTGCACGGTCATACAGCGTGACGTCATGCCCGCGCGCGAGCAGCGCCTCCGCAACATTGAGGCCGACAAACCCCGTGCCGCCGAAGATGACGATCTTCATCGCGCGCGATCCACCGTCACAGTAGCTTCGCTCCGAAATTGCGCTCGGGATCCATGTCGGCCACGAGCCGGCCGGTGGGCATGGCCGCCTCGCCGCCGCTGCGTGCCAGGAACTGGCCGCTGCCGGCGCTCGCGAGGCACTTGTTTCCGTCGATGATCACCCGACCACGCGACAGCACCGACACCGGCCAGCCCTTCAGCTTGCGGCCTGCAAACGGCGTGTAGCCGGCAAGGTCGTGCATCATCTCGTCGGCGATCACGGTCTCGCGATCGGGGTCCCAGATTGCAATATCGGCATCGGCGCCGACCGCGATCGAGCCCTTGCGCGGATGCAGATTGTAAATCTTGGCCGGCGCCGTCGACGTCAGTTCGACGAACTTTTCCAGGCCCAGCCGCCCGTTCGACACCATCGCGTCGAACAGCAGCGGCAGGCGCAGCTCCAATCCCGGCAGGCCATTCGCGACCTGCTTGAAGTTCGGATTGGAGCCGGCGCGCAGCTTGCCGGTCTCGTCATAGCGATACGGCGCGTGATCCGACGAGATGGTCTGGAGATCGCCGAGCGACAGCGCCTGCCACAGCGCCTCCTGGTCTGAATGCGTCCGCGGCGGCGGGCTGCACATCCACTTGGCCCCTTCCACCCCGGGCTTGTCGAGATCGGCTGCGGTGAGGAACAGGTATTGCGGACAGGTCTCGGCAAACACCTTCAACCCCTGCCCGCGCGAATCGCGGATCACCTTGGCGCCCTCGGCGGTCGAGACATGGAAGATCATGATGGGCTGGTCGATCAGCGCTGCCATGCCGATCAGCCGGGTGAAGGCTTCCGCCTCCGACACGCGGGCGTGGCTGACGGCGTGGTATTTCGGCATCGTGTAGCCGCGCGCGAGCAGGCGCTTCACCATCCAGGCGATGATGCCGTGATTTTCGGCGTGGGCGCACAACATCGCGCCGGACTGGCGTGCGGCAAGAAGGATGTCCAGCAGCGGCTCGTCGTCGACCTTGAGCCGGTCGTACGTCATGAAAATCTTGATCGAGGCGTGGCCCTGCTTCACCAGCGCCGGAATATGCTCCTCGACCGTTTCCTTGGTCGCATCCGCAATGATCATGTGAAAGGCGTAGTCAATCACGGCGCCCTTCTTCGCCAGCGCGTGGTAATCCTCCACCACCTGCGGCAGCTTCATGCCGACATGCTGGGCCGCAAACGGGATCACCGTGGTCGTGCCGCCGAAGGCCGCCGAGACGGTCGCGCTCTCGAAGGTGTCGGCGTTCATGATGCCGGCAGCGGACAATTGCTCGATATGGGCGTGGCTGTCGACGCCGCCGGGTAGAACGAGTTTCCCGCGCGCGTCGATCTCGCGCTGCGCAGCCGGAAGCCCGCGGCCGATAGCGGCGATGGTCTCACCGGAGATGGCGACATCGGCTTCAAAGACGTCGGTCGTCGTCGCGACGCGCCCACCGCGAATGATCAGGTCGTAAGCGGGTTCAGTCATGAGGCACTCCATGATAGGCTCAAGCCAAGTGATCGAAATTTTGCAGGAAGACCAGCATGTCCCGACCGCGCATTCTCGTCATCAATCCAAATTCCAACCCTGCGGTCACGCGAGGGCTGGAGGACGCGCTGAAGCCGCTCGGTTTCGAGGGCGGGCCGGAACTGGTCTGCCAGACGCTGGCCGAGGGTCCCTTCGGCATCGAAAGCCAGGCCGATGTCGATGGCGTCGCCATGCCGCTGCGCCGGCTGGTCGAGGGCGACAACAGCTCGGCGGCCTTTGTCATCGCCTGTTACAGCGATCCCGGGCTTCAGGTCTGTCGCGAAGGCACCGACCGCCCCGTGTTCGGCATCGCCGAGTGCGGCGTGCTGACCGCGATGGCCCGCGCCGAGACCTTTGGCGTCATCGCGATCGCCCAGCGCTCGATCCCGCGTCACATGCGCTATCTCAGGCAGATGGGACTGACCGAACGTCTTGCCGGCGAGCGGCCGCTCAACATGAGCGTCGCGGAAACCGCCTCGGGCGAAGGCACGCTGGCCAAAATGATCGAAATCGGCCGCGCGCTGCGCGACGAGGACGGCGCCCGTGCCATCGTGATGGGCTGCGCCGGCATGGCACGGCACCGCCGCCCGCTGGAAGAGGCGCTCGGCATTGCCGTGATCGACCCGACACAGGCGGCCGTCACCATGGCGCTGGGTACGGTGCAGTTCTCGAACCACTAGGCGTCCTTCAGCTCTTTGGCGTCCTGCCGCGCGAGCCATTGCGCGTGGCTCTCCCGGACAAGCGCGAACGTATCCCGCTGCGTCGTGTAGAGATTGCCGAACATGCGGCCGATCGGCCGGTAGGCGTCGAGATCGACATACATGTTGGCCTCGTCGACGAGGCCCTCGCGGGCGTGAACCCGGAGCACCTCGCCGACCAGCAGTTCGCGATCGGGCGAAAAATTTAGGGCGACATGGCGCCGGCATTCGAGCGCAAAGGGTGCCGCGGCGAGGCGCGGCACCTTCACGTCTACAGAGGGAAGCGTCGCCAGCCCTGCCGCGGCGACCTCGCTGTCACCGGACGGGAAATCGACCGCGCAGTCATTCATCGCCGCGGAGAGCGCCTCATCAACCATGTGAACGACGAACTCGCCGTCGCGATGGATGTTGCGGGTGGTGTCCTTCGGGCTGTGATCCGGCTTGTGCTGAAGCCCCAGCACGATCAGCGCCGGAGTCTCCGAAAACACGTTGAAGAAGCTGAACGGCGCGGCGTTGACCGCCCCGTTGGCATCGAGCGTCGTCACCAGCGCAATCGGCCGCGGCACCACCACGCCGCAGAGCAGCTTGTAGCGGTCGCGCGGATCGAGCTCGCGCAAGGATATGCCGGATGTGCTCTGGCCAGTCATCGACGTCACGTCTCCGGCGGCGGCACCGCGCCGGTACGGCTGGTGATCAGGCCGTAATGCTCGATGCGGCGGTGCTGCGCGAAATTGAAGATCGTGGTCTTGCCGAAGGTGGTGGCATCGAGGTCGCAAGGATGGACCAGCAGTTCGTCCTCCTCCGTCTTCGCTTCGGCGACGATCTCGCCGTTGGGATCGACGATCAGGCTGCCGCCGAACAGCGGGTGTCCGTCCTCGTTACCGGCCTTGGCCACCGCGACAACCCAGGTCGCGTTCTGATAGGCGCCGGCCTGCGCCGAGAGGCGGTTATGGAACAACCGTTTCTCGACGCCTTCATCGCTCCTCTCCGCATTCACCGACGGCGTGTTGTAGCCGATCAGCACCATCTCGACGCCCTGCAGGCCCATCACGCGATAGGTCTCGGGCCAGCGCCGGTCGTTGCAGATGGCCATGCCGATGATGCCGCCCAGCTCGCGCCAGACATTGAAGCCGAGATCGCCCGGCTCGAAATAGCGCTTCTCCAGATGCTGGTGCGAGCGCTTGGTGTCGTATTCCACATGGCCCGGCAGATGGATCTTGCGATATTTTCCGACGATCTTGCCGGATTTGTCGGTGAGAACAGCAGTGTTGAAATGATGCCCGTCCGGCGTCAGCTCCGCATAGCCGAAATTCATCGCCATCTGGTGCTGCGCCGCGCGCTCGAACAACGGTTTCGTCGCCGCGTTCGGCATCTCGCGCTCGAACCAATTGTCGAACTCGGCCCGGTCCTCCACGTACCAACGCGGAAAGAAGGTCGTGAGCGCCAGTTCCGGATAGACGATTAGGTCGGCGCCCTTGCTCTTGGCCTCATCCATCAGCGCGATCATGCGCTTGACCACGGCCTCGCGGCTGTCCGCTTTCTGGATCGGGCCCATCTGGGCGGCGGCAACATTGACGATACGCATCAGCGATTTCCTGGTGATGTCTTTGAGCTAAGCTACAGTTTCAAGCACGTGCCGGCGCGCGCAGCATAACGCAGCATCGCCCGGACTTGCCAGCCGGCGCCTGCACATCGGCATCGTGTGCGCTGCACGCTCCATCCTCATGTCTGCTCCTCATCCGCAATATCGAGACCGTGGTCCAGCGCGTCCAGAAGCTGCCCGGCCTCATGCTCGGAAATCACGAGTGGCGGCGCGAGGAACAGGGAAGTCTGCTCGCCGCTGGTCCCGATCACGGCGTCCGCCTCCAGCGCCCGCTCCGCGACGCGCGAGGCAATCGGCACCTCGGTGGTGTCGGCATGCCAGGAGCGCCAGTCCGGCCCGTGCAACTCCACGGTCCAGTGCAGCCCCTGCCCCGCCAGGCGCTGCACGCTTGGATGTTTCTGCGCGATGGCCAGAAGGCGGCGGGTGAACAGCTTTTCGAGACCCCTGACGTGCTCCAAAATCTCGTCATCGCTGATGACTTTCAGATAGGCGCTGACGGCAGCCATGCTGATGGGATGCCCGCGCAACGTGCCGTAATTCTGCCAGCTCGTGCCCTTGAGCCGCTCGACGATGTCTTTCGACACCACGACCGCGGCAACCGCCGCCGCGCCACCGCCGAGCGATTTTCCGAGCGTCACGATATCGGGACGACTTTCGGCTCCCTGGAACGCGAACCAGCGCCCGGCACGGCCCGCACCAGTCACCACTTCGTCGGCGATCCAGTAGGAGCCGGCCTGCCGCGCGCACCGCGCCACCTCGTCCTGATAGGCGCCATCGTAGTAGATGCCGCCTTGCGTGTAGTCGATGATCGTCGCTGCCGTATCCGAAAGCAGGCGCGTGGCATCGGCCAGATATTCGCTGGGGGGAACATTGTTGGCCGGCGCGCCGTAGATCGCGCCCTGCGGCGCCGGCAATATCCGCACCGGCGCCATCGGCGCCGGCAGCTTCGAGCCGCCTGAGTGCACCGCGAGGCCGCCATGCCATTGCGGCTGCACGGTCATGCTGCGCGACAGGCCCGTAATGCCGTGATAGGCGCGTTCGCGCGTCGCCAGCGCGGACCGCTGCGTCAGGGCCTGACAGAGCGACAGCGCCATGTCATTGGCCTCGCTGCCGCTGATGCAGAAGCGCACCGCACCGACCCAATCGTCTTCGCCCTTGAACGCGGTGGCCATCAAGTCGTCAGCCGCCTGCTCGCGGCCGACCCAGGTCCAGCCCTCGTTCACGACGGGCGTATCCGCGGCGCGGCGGATCGCCTCCACCATCGCGGGATGACGATGTCCGAGACCGCCGCCGGTGTTGCTGCCGTCGATGAGCTTGCGACCATCCGAGAGATGAAAATAGACGCCCTCGCCGCCGACCACGTCCATGGGCGCGCTGTCGCCGGCATTCAGCCCGGTTCGCAACAATCTGCTCATTGCAATCCCCTCATTCCGCAGCCTCGGCGCCGTAGCCACCGCCACCACAGGTCTCGATCGTGACGAGATCGCCTTGCTGCAGCACCAGGTTCGACTTGCCGTCGATCGCGACGTTCGCGCCCTGCCGGATCAGCGAGATGCGGCAGGCCTTGCCGGGCTTACCGCCCTGCATGCCGAACGGCGCCATCACCATGCGCTCGATGCAGGTGGTCAGATGCATTGAGGGTGCCAGGATGCGATAGCTACGAATGACGCCGTCCCCGCCGCGATGGGCGCCCGCGCCGCCGGACTGCCAGCGAATGGCCTGCTGCTCGATTTGGATCGCGTAATTCGCCTCGATCACCTCGACCGGCGTGTTTGAGGTGTTGGACAGATGCACCCGCGTCGCCGAGATGCCGTCGCGATCATGCCGCGCGCCCTCGCCACCGCCGTGCACCTCGTAAAGCATCTTCCACGAACCGTTCTGCCGCGGTTCGGCGAAGAAGAGGACGCCCGCCGTGGTCGCCCCGCCCGCAGACAGGCGCTCCGGAATAGTGTCCTGCATTGCCCGAAAAATCGCATCGACGATGCGCATCGAGGTCTCATGATTGCCGGCAGCAACCGAGGCATTCCAGCCCGGCTCCAGGATCGAGCCAGGGCGCGTGATGATGGTCAGCGGCCGCAACGCGCCCGCGTTCTGGTTCATGTCGCGCCCGCTCATGATGCGCGCGGCATAGGCCACCGCCGAGCGCGCCATGAACGGCGTCGTGTTGCAGAAATTCGAGACGCGGTCGCAGCTTCCTGAAAGATCGAAGGTCGCTTCGTCGCCGGCGATGGTGATCTTGACATGAATGAGCGCGGGCGCGTCGTCGACGCCGCCGTCGTCCAGATAGTCCTCACCCTCGTAGACGCCATCAGGCAGATCGCGCAACGCCTCGCGCATCTCGATTTCGGAGAGATCGTGCAGGCGCGACTGCGCCGCCGTGAAGACCGCCTTGCCGTGCTCGCGGCAGAGCTCGACGATGCGCTTCTCGCCGGCTTTCGTTGCGGCGATCTGTGCGAGAAGATCGCCCTCGCAGGATTCGGGATCGCGAACATTGGCCTTGAGCAGCTGCACGATCGACGTATTGACGCCGCTTGCCGTGGCGATCAGAACCGGCGGAATGCGCATCGCCTCCTGGAAGGTGTCGATGGCTTTCGCAAAATAGCTGCCGGGCCAGGTGCCGCCGATATCGGGCCAGTGTGCGAGGCTGACCGCGAACGCGACGATCTCGCCATCGACGAAGACGGGCCGCACGACCTTGACGTCGTTGAGATGATTGCCGCCGAGCGGGCCGACATTGTAGATCAATGCGTCGCCGTCGTTCAGGCTGTCGCGCGGCACCACTTTCAGCAATTCGAGGACCGTGTAGGCCATCGCGCCGAGATGGATCGGGATGTCGCGGCCCTGCCCGACCAGGTCGCCGCGGGCGTCCGTGATCGCCGACGACAGGTCGCCGGCCTCGCGCAGCAGCGGCGAGCGCGCCGAGCGCGTCATCACCAGGCTCATTTCCTCGGCGGCGGCCGAAAGCCCGTGCCGGATGACTTCGACGACGAACGGATCGAGCTTCATGCGGCCCCCCGCGTCAGGAACAGATTGCCTGAAACATCAGGCCTCGCCTGCCAGCCGGGCGGGACCACCACGGTCGACCATGCGTCTTCAATGATGGCCGGGCCGCTGACGATTTCGGTCAGCGAGGCACGGTTGATGATGCTTGTGGCGATGTCGTGAAAGCCATCGAACGAGCAGATGCGCTCGCCTTTGGAGACCGTTCTGACCGCGATGGCCGGCCGGCTCACGACGGTCGTCGATGGACGGCGCGCCTGCACCCGCACGGACTCGATGACGCAGCTCTCGCCCGTCGCATAGCCGAACAGCTCGTGGTGCCGGGCCAGAAAATCCTTCTTCAGCGTGATGACGTCGAGCGGTCGCGCGAACGGCACCGGAATGGCGTCGTTCTGCGCCGCGTAGCGCATCAAGGCCACCAGCTCGATCTGAATCTCGGTCGCGGCAACCCCGTTGGCGATCAGCGGCGCCGAGGCATCGTCGATCAGCACCCCGATCCGCTCCGACACACGGGCGAGGTCGATGCCATCGAGCGCAGCGCGCAGAGTTTGCTGCTGGAGGAAGCTGAAATCGGCAGTGAGACAGCCCAGTGCCGAAAACGCACTCGACGCGCTGGGAACGACGACCTCGGCAATCCCGTAGAGATCTGCAAGGCCCGCGGCATGCATCGGGCCACCACCGCCAAAGGCGAGCAGCGTGCAGTCGCGCCCGTCGATGCCGCGCTCGAAGGTGACGCGGCGGAGCGCGCGCGCCATTGTCGCGTTCGCGACCTTGATGATGCCGAGCACGGTTTCGGTCAGGCTCAGCCCCAGAGTGCGCGCGATCGGCGCGATGACATCACTGGCTGCCTTGATGTCAATTCCGATCCGGTCGCCGAGTTTGGCGTCCGGATGAGATAGCCGAGCACGGCGTTGGCATCGGTGATGGTCGGCTCGGTACCGCCGCGGCCGTAGCAGGCCGGTCCAGGCTCGGAGCCGGCGCTTTCCGGTCCGACCGTCAGGCCACCGGAGCCGTTGCGCACGATCGAGCCGCCGCCCGCCCCGATCGAGTGCACCGCGAGCATCGGCTGGCGCAGCGGCTTGTCGCCGAGCATGCGGCCGTCGGTCATCTCGGCCTGACCGTCGACGATCAGGCACACGTCGGTCGTGGTGCCGCCCATATCGAACGTCAGCATCCGGGACGTGCCGAGCTGGCGCGCGATGCTGACCGATGCGGAGACGCCGGCCGCGGGGCCCGACATCGCCATCACCAGCGGCCGCCGCTTCACGGCCGAGATCGGCACCATGGCGCCGGCCGAATGAAACACCTGCAGGCCGGGCCGATCGGCAGCCGCAGCTCCAGTTCGCTGAGATATTCCACCGCAATCGGCATCGCCGCGGCGTTGAACACGGTCGCCGAAGTCCGCTCGTATTCGCGCGCCTCGGGATTGATCTCGTGCGACAGCGAGACGTGGGCAACGACGCCCTTGAGCCGCTCGCCGAGCATCTTCTCGTGCACCGGATTGGCATAGGCATGCAGCAGCGCGACCGCGACACTCTGCACGCCGGTCCCCTTCAGCCAGGCCACCAGACGCTCGATCTCCGCGTCATCCAGCGCCTTCAGCACCCGGCCCTCGTGATCGAGGCGCTCAGCAAGCCCGAAGCATCGTTCCGGCGGCACCAGCGGCAGCGATTTTGGCGGGACGTCGAGACGATAGAGATCGCGGCGGCGATAGCGCGCGATCTCCAGCACGTCGGCAAAGCCTTCGGTCGCCACCAGTGCCACTTTCGGCAGCCGTCCTTCGACGATGGCGTTGGTCACGCGCGTGGTGCCGTGGACGAAGCGCTTGACCTCGCTCTTGCGCAGGCCGACCGCCTCGATCGCCTCCAGCATCGCCTGAACCGGAGCTTGAGGTCGCGACGGCACCTTCGCGATCCGTGCCTCCGCGGGGGAGTGTCGGATCGCGATGATGTCGGTGAAGGTGCCGCCGATATCGGTGCCAACTTCCCAGTGATTTTCGTCAGTGCTCATGTGTGGGTCAGCTGCGGACGACATTCGAACCGGACGCCGGGTGGTTCCCGTCCTTCGCGAGGTTCAATCGCAAACCGAGAGCGCTCATCATCATCCCCTGTCATGCCACCGCTTGCGAGCGTGGGACAGAGCGATGGCCTCGGGATAGGGCCAGAGTTGTCGCAATGCACTGGACCAGCCCGCGACCGGCGCGGCGCGGCGAGGCACATTTTAGTGCAGCCCTGCCCGCATGGAGAGCACGTCGGTGTGGATCGTTCGACGCGACATAAGTGCGGCGCACCACGAATTTTTCCGGACGAAACACCACATCCGCTGCAGCGCAATCCACGCGCCCCGCACGCACTGTCTAATTTGCAGGCGATCGACCGGCCCTACGGACCATGCGATTGCTTATGAGCTATGCATGGCAGTCGGCTCAGCCTCTCTTTATTGTACGATCAGTAAGCGGTGGTTTTGCCCGCTCCGGCTCTCAGGCCGCGAAGGACGGACGCAGGCGGCGCCAGCCGATGATGATGCCCGTGATGGAGAACAGAAAGCCAAGGGAGCAGAGCCCGACGACCAAGCCGTCGCGCAGTAACGCGTGCGCGACGAGAACCGGAAAATCCAGCGTGTGCAGCGCGCCGTAGAACCAGCGATAGGCCCGCCGCGATGGATCCAGCCTTTGCAGCAAATTGCCGTCGGCGCCGTCGATGTCGAACCAGAGGTCACCGCAATACGAGCGGTAGACCGGGGCGCCCGGGACAGTGGACCGCGCGGGATAGTTGTCGTCCTCGGCAAGTACAGACGGACCGCCGCAGCCGGCCGCCAGGCGCGCGGTCAACCCCTGGACCTCGTGCACATCCAGAGATCTCGTCGGTCCATCGCGGGGCGCGTCCCCTGCCTTGATCAAGGTCTGACCGGCAAGGGCCGTTCGATCCCGCCGATAGAGAGTGCCGTTGAAGGCAAACCATTCGATTTCACGGGTCGATGGCGATACAGGCTGCCGATCGAGCGATGGGGCCGCCGTCCAGTTCGGTGAAGCGTTCATCACGCTGGATTCAGCGGAGGCCCATTGCCCGCGCGAGAACAGCCGCCCGTGATCCATGGAGAGCCAGCCGCTGAAAATCCAGCTCAGCACGAACACCATCGCAACGAGGCCGATGAGATGATGCAGCGCATGCCAGCCGCGATAGGGCGAGCCGATCAGACCGCTGCGAGGTTTGATCCGCGCAAGCCCGAGCACAGAGCCAAGCAAAGCCGCGATCAGGGCCAGCAGCGACAAGGTCCAGACCACGCGATCCCACAGCGACCAGTTGCTTCGCAGGACCGTTGGATAGATCCAGTGCAGCACACTCCCGACCAGATTCCAGGTCCGCTCGTTGCGCGTCGTATCCAGGACGATCTCGCCGGTGAGCGAGGAGACATAGACTTCCCTCCCGTCGGCATCACCGAGGGCAACCCGAAACAAGGGCCGATGGCGGTCAAAGCCGTTCGGCACGCTCCATTGGTCGTAGTCCGAGCGCGCAACGATCTCGGTTGGTCCGGCATCCAGCCCGCGGCTGCGGGCGTGATCTCGCGCGATGGCCAATGCGACGTCGGAAGACGCGACCGACGCGTCGCCCCCATCGGAGGCGCGGATTGCGCCTGCGCGCGATGGCCCCGAGACGACATAGACCGGGCCGTCGCTGCGCTGGATCAGGCGAACGCGCGTCGCATCCGCGATGCCGCTCGCGGCAACGGCATCGGCGACTGCAATCCTCGTCCCAGCACTCGCCAGCGGCCCAAGCCCGGCGAAGCGTTCCGCTTCCGTCAGAGACGGAAACGGAACGAAGTGCATCACGATTCCCGTCGCGAACCACATCGCGAACAGCAGGCAGAACGCGATCCCGAGCCATCGATGCAGCAGGACGATCGCGCGCATCATCGATCAGCATCCTACCATTTGAATGCGGCCGAGAGTTCATAGGTGCGCGGTGCACCCAAGAGGATCTGGTCGGGATAGAACGGATCGCCCCAGATCGCATAGCGCTTGTCGGCGATGTTGCGCACCCGGAAAGTCAGGCGAGCCTGGTCGACCGCGTTGAACACCGTCTTCGGGATGTCGACGAAGGCATAGACGTCCGCGACAGTGTAGGCCTTCATCGTCACGACATTCGCATCGGTGTTGTAGCGGTCGCCGACGTGACGGCCGGTGACGCCGACTTCCACGGGCCACGGCGTGAAGAACCGATACGACGCTCCGGCATTCGCCACGACGCGCGGCACGTTCGGCGGCGTGTTGCCGGAGAACGAGCCGCCGACAAAATTAAAGTCGGCGTAGCGCGCATCGACATAGGCGATGTTGCCCCAGAGACGCAGGGGACCGATCGGACGCACGGACGCGGCAAGCTCGACGCCCTTCGATTCCTGCCGTCCGGCAAGGTTGAGCTGCATGCCGCCGGCCGCGGCATAGACGTTCTTGCGCAGGATGTCGTAGGCCGAGAACGACCACTCCGCCCGGTTGTCCCAGAACAGGTGCTTGACGCCGGTCTCGTAGGTGCGCGCGGTGGTCAGGTTCAGCGGATCGGTCGGATTGAGCAGGAAGATGTTGTTGGCCGAGATGTCTGCGCCGGTGGCGTATTGGCTGAAAAAGGTCAGGCCCGGTACGGCTTCCCAGGTGTAGCCGATACGGCCCGTGGTCGGGACCCAGGATTGCGAGAACGGGAAGTTCGCCTTCTCCAGACCGAGCTTGTCGGTCGAATTGCGGTCGAGCCCGATATGCTCGACGCGCAGGCCGCCGACCAGCGCAAAGGTCCGTGTCAACTTCAACCGGTCCTCGAACGACAGCGCCTCATTGTCGATGCGCGCGGTCTGCTGCTGAATGGTGAGCAGGCCGTAATAGCCGCGAGGCGGATCGACCAGCGGAACGGAATCGCCGGGGAAATTTGCGGCGCCCGGCCTCACGAAATCAAGGTAGCTTGAGGAAAGCGTCGTGACCAAACGGTTGTCAAAGCCGGCGATATTCGCATCCCAGATCAAATCGGTGACGTTGCCGACCAAGCGTTGGCTGTGCGCGACATAGAAGCGCTCACGATCGACCATGTTGGTCCCGGAATTGAACGCCTCGATCTCATTGTTGAACCATGTGCGCTCAGCTCCGTAAGCATAGGCTTGACTTTTCAGCGTCAGGTCGGGCGCCAGATTCAGCTCGAAACCGCCGCGCAGCCACACCTCCTTCGCTACGTTCCTGTTGTCGAGGACGTTGTAGTTAGTATTGAAGGTGCGGTCGTCGATCGTGACGGCACCGAGATCGGTTTTGTTGTAGTTCGAGACGTAATTGCCGGAAACGATCCCCGTCGTCGCATGCGAGCCGCTGAAGGCAATCGGCACCAGCGGCGCACCCCAATAGGCTTTCGAGCGATCTTCCCGATACTCGATCGCGCCCCAGACCTTGAGGCTGTCGGAGATGCGGTAGTTGAGCTGGCCGGAGACATCGAGCGTCTTGGTGTTGGTGTCGTCGGCAAAGCCGTTGAGCGAGGAACGGCTGACGTCGAAGCGGTAGTCCAGCCCCTGCACATTGGTGCTGCCGCCCGAGCCGTAATGCGCCCGGAACGAGTTCAGCGAGTCCCAGGAGAAATCCGCCTCGTTCCGGATCGGACCGGTGTGCGGCTGCTTGGTGACGAAGTTGATCGCGCCGCCGGCGGCGCCCTCGCCTGACATCAGTGATGCCGGACCCTTCAGGAATTCGACAGCCTCCAGATTGGCCGTGTCCATGATCCGCGAGGTCATGTTCTGCGGACCGATCTTGATGCCGTTGTAGAGCGTGTTGATCTGGCTGTTGGTGAAGCCGCGCATGGAGAAAGCCGAAGGCTCGGCCGGATTGTCGCCGGCTGTGACGCCCACCGCTCCCTGCGCGACGTCGGAGACTGTGCGGTAGCCCTGCTCGCGCATGGTTGCGGCCGAGATCACCTCCACGGTCGCGGGTGTTTCTCGCACGGTCAGGCCGAGGCGCGAAGCGCTTTCGGCGACGGCATTGGTGTTGAGCGGCGTCTGTGCCGCCGTGGTCGGCACGACGGGCTTGGGCACTGCGGATGCAGTCCCCGGCCGGCGCGCTGCTGCGCGGCGTGAGCTCTGCGCGTCCCGTCCGGCCGGGCTGGACTGCCTGCGGGATTGTGGCGCCGACACCTCGACGGGCGGCAGTGGCTCGCGGGCCTGCTGCGCCAAGGCCGCTGGCATGTCGATGGCGACGAAAGATGTGAGAGCGGCGGATGCCAGTAGGAAACGGCGTGGTCGTACGATACGAAGGGAATACACGGTCTTGGACCTCGGAGTGACGTCAGTGGCACGTCACCGCGAACCAGGGTCCCATCGTCCGGCTTGCAGCCTTCCGATGAAGCCGAATGTCTGTACTCCCCGACCGACATCTTCGCGTGTGACCACGGCTGACGGCAGGTCTCCTGGCTCGCGGGTCAGTACCTTGCATCGCCTTCCCGGGACCGAGATACCCAGTGGCTCGTGACGCAAGATTCGCCGCTTACAGTTGCGGGGGCAGCCACGGCATTGGGGACAAACTCCCCGCACCGCATTCCCTTTTCATCCCCTCTCGGGGAAACCGTCGCGAGCATCTAGGATTACGATCCAGACAGAGTCAATGTGCCAGTTGCGGCGTTATTGCCACAACGACCAGTTTCCTTGGAGATAAGCATGGGAGGCGAGACCTTCCTCTGGCTGATACGGCACGCGCCCGTCGATGGCGTCGCGGGGACGATCCATGCGGCCGACGCACCGGCCGATCTCGGCGCTCGGGCGCAGCTGGAGGCACTGCGGCAGCGCCTGCCGCGGGACGCCGCGAGCTATGCGAGCCCGTCGCGGCGCACCGTCGAAACGGCCCGCGCGCTGGGGCTCGAGCCGCTGCAGCTGGACGAATTCAGCGAGCAAGACTTTGGCGACTGGACCGGCCGTCGGCATGACGAACTCGCCGCGACCGGTGGCGAGGCCTATGCACGGTTCTGGAGCGATCTGGCGCGCGGACGGCCGCCCGGCGGCGAAAGCTTTGAGGAACAGGTCGCGCGGGTCCGCCTGGGTTTGTCGAAGATCGGCACCGGGGCCGCAACGCTCGTCGTGCATTCCGGCACGATCCGGGCGGCGCTGTGCATCGCGCTCGACCTGACGCCACAAGCGGCCCTGCGCTTCATGATCGATCCGCTGTCGCTGACCAGGATTGACCGGCTCGCGACCGGCTGGCGCGTCGTCTCCGTCAATCAGCGGACGATTTGATCAGGCCGGACGATCAGGCACATTGGCCTGCGCAAAGGTCGCCATGCCGTTGTGGAGCGCGCAGGCCGACCGCACCAGCGGCAGCGCGATGGCCGCGCCCGATCCTTCGCCGAGCCTGAGATCCAGGCTGATCAGCGGCTGCACGTTCAGCGCGCGCAGCACCAGCCGATGCCCCTGCTCCGCCGACTGGTGCGAGGCCAGCAGGAACAGCTGGCACGAAGGGTTGAGCCGCACCGCCGCCAGCGCCGCGACCGACACGATGAAGCCGTCGATCAACACGGGGATGCGGTGCTGTGCAGCCGCGATAACGGCACCGCAGATGGCGGCGATCTCGAGACCGCCGACGGCGCACAGGATCTTTTCGGGCGCAGCGCCCACAATGTCATGGCGTGCGATTGCAGCGTCGATCACCCCCGCCTTGTGCGCACGGCCGGCCGCGTCGATGCCGGTACCGCTGCCCGCGATCTCCGCGGCGCTCACGCCGAGCAAGCCGGCCGCGATCGCCGCCGATGTCGTGGTGTTGCCGATGCCCATCTCGCCGAAGATCAGAAGATCGGGCTGCCCGGCCTGTGCGCGCGTCACCGCACGTCGGCCGGCTTCGAACGCAAATGCCAGCTCCGTGGGGGTGAGCGCAGCTTCGACGCTGAAATCGCGCGTACCGCTGCGCGGCTTGTCGGTCACGATTCCAGCCATCTCCTCCTGCGCCAGCGTGCCGGCGTCGACGACCTCCAGGCTGGAGCCCAGCTCACGCGCCAGCACCGAGATTGCGGCACCGCCGGAGGCGAAGTTCGCCAGCATCGCGATCGTCACTTCCTGCGGATAGGCCGAGACGCCCTGCGCGACGATGCCGTGATCGCCGGCGAAGATGATGATCGGCACCCGCGCCGCGCGCGGCTGCTCGGTTGCTTGCAGGCCCGCAAGCTCGATCGCGAGCTGCTCGAGCCGGCCGAGCGCGCCGGTCGGTTTCGTCAGTTGCGCCTGCCGCGCCACCGCCGCCTCGCGGTGGACTGCGGAGATGTCGGGGCATTGTTGGGTGACCCATTCGGGGAGCATGCTGCCTCGCTTGCCTCACAGCCTGCGCTTGAGGATGTAACTGTCCATGATCCAGCCGTGCCGTTCGCGCGCCTCTTGCCGCACGGCGACGATGCGCGGGCCGATCTCGGCCAGCGCGCCGGACATGACGATCTGATCGGGCATGCCGAGATAGGCCCCCCACCAGATGTGCAGGCCCGCCGGATCAAGCGACTCGAATGCCGTGCCGCCGTCGAGCATCACCACCACGGTATCGACACCTTGCGGCCAGCCGCCATCGCGCAAGCGGCGTCCGGTCGAAACTAGAAAGGGCTCGCCGATGTCGTTGAGCGGCAACGCATGCGCCGCACACAGCGTCTGGATCGAGGTGATGCCGGGCACGACTTCGATTGTCGGCAAGGGATCGAGCCGCCGCGCGATACGCAGCGAGGAATCGTAAAGCGAGGGATCGCCCCAGATCAACAGCGCGACCTTGCCCTCTCCTTCGAGATGATCCCCGATCGTCTGCGACCAGACGGCGGCCACGGCATCATGCCAATCGTCCACGCCCTTGCGATAGTCCGCTTCAGCGGCGTCCCGCACGGGCAGATCGAACTCGGCAATGCGGGTCGTGTCGCTGGTGAGCACATCGGCGCAGATCGTCCGCCTGAGATCGGCGAGGTCGGACTTGGCCGTCCCCTTGCGGGGGATCAGGACGAGATCGGCCGCGTTGATGGCAGTAATCGCGGCACGCGTGAGCTGCTCGGGATCGCCGCAACCGATGCCTATCAGAGAGAGCGTGAGCATCGTGCCTGCGAAAGGCGGCCGCACATGGGGCCGCCCGTTCGCTTGTCTCTAGGCCGCGTTGTGCAAACGCGGCGTGACGAGGCCGGGCGCGGTGACGCGGCGCAGCGACTTTGCCAGCGCCAGCACGCCGAGATCGGCGAGCGGCTCAATCACGATGACCAGCGCATAGGACGCCGCGAAGGTCGCGATGTTGGCGAGGTTGGTCGCGCCGAAGCCGGAGCCATAAATCGCCCAGAACGCCACCCAGGCGATGACGCCCGCCTGATAGGTCGTCGAAAGCGCCAGCGCCTGGCGGTACTTCAGATCGACATAGGCCGTGTTGCTCGAAATGATCCGCGTGGCGATCGCCTGGATTCCGAACAGCGGCACCAATAGCGTGGTGACGTTCATGCCATATTGCGGCAGGTCGGGCGGCTCGAAGAAGATGCCCTGGAACAGCAGGCCAAACGCGAGGCCGAAGGCCGCAGGCGCCGCGCCAAACAGCAGGAACAAGGTCGAGCCGAGGATGAAGTGCACTTCGGAGACGCCGACCGGGAAGTGCGGCAGGATCTCGAAGAAGATAAACACAAGCCCCGTGGTGGCGAGCGTCCGCGCCGCGAACGACGTGATGCCCTGCTCGCGCACGGTCTCAACCGCGAGCTTCAGGGCAACACCGCCGACAGCGATGCCGGTTGCGTAACTCAATACGAGCTTGGCGTCCGAGACTAGTCCGGGTTCGATATGCATGGCTCAGATCCTTCTTGCCGTCACACCCGACGGCCTTGGCCTCAAAACATGCACGGCCGGTCTCCTGGCTCGCGGTTCACTGGGAGTCTCCGGCCTTCCCGGGCCTCGCGGCCCAGTGGCTGATCGAAGTCCCTCACCGCTTACAGTCGCGGGGGCGGCTGGGGTTTTGGGCGCCGCAACAGGGTCCGCCCATCCCCATTCCCGATTATGCTCCGGCGCTTTGCGCCGCGTCGAGCACCATGCGTCTCCTGTGTGCCTCTTTCGCCGGCCGGGCGTCAAGGGGCGACGGGCGGACGAGGCGGTCATGACGGATAATTCCCCGCCAGCGCGCCGAACAGGATGACGGCCGCCGTGGAGGCCGCTCCGCCCCGCGCAAGCTGCTCTGCAAGTTCCGAAATTGTGGTGCGGACCAGCCGCTCATCGGGACGGCCGAGCGATTCGGCAAACAACGCCGGCGTGGTTGGGGCGAGCCCGTGCTCGATCAATTTGACGACCAACGCCGGAAACGTCCGCCGGCCCATATAGACCACGGTTGTCGCCTCCGGATCGGCCAGCGCCACCCAATTGAGATCTGGCGGCAGCTCGCCGGTGACGTCCGCCCCGGTCACGAACTGCACGCGGCGCGAGGTGTGACGCCGGGTCAGCGGAATGCCGGCTTGCGCGGCGGCGACACAGGCCGAGGTGACGCCGGGAATGATCTCGTAGCCGATGCCCGCTTCGCGCAGCGTCTCGAGCTCCTCCTCAAGCCGGCCAAAGATGCCGGCATCGCCCGACTTCAACCGGACCACGCGCGCGCCTGTCACGGCATAGTCGACCAGCAGGCGGTTGACATGGTGCTGCTTGGTCGAGGCCCGCCCTGCCCGCTTTCCCACCGCGACGAGATTGGCGCCGGGCCGGGCCAGATCGAGGATCGCGCCTGAAGCAAGATCGTCATAGAGCACAACGTCGGCCTCGCGCAGCCGCGCTGCACCCTTGAGCGTGAGCAGCTCGGGATCGCCGGGCCCGGCGGAGACAAAGGAGACAAAACCGCTCACCGGTCCTCCGCGATCAGATGGAAGAACGTGCCGGTAGCTTGTCCCCGCCGCGAGCCGGTCTCGGCAATGACCGCACCTGTCGCGTCGTGCACGACCGCCAGCGCCGTGTCGGGCTGCGCGACTATGGTCGAATAGTGGAATTCATGGCCACGCAGGCGTGCACCCGCCTGATGACCCGGCATCGGCGCGGCGAGCTCGGCCAGACGATAGCCCAGATGCATGCGGCGCTTGGCAAAGCTCGTCTCCAGGCCGAGCAGGCCCGTCATCTCGTGGCTGATGCCATCGGCGTCGGTCAAAGCGGTGCCCAGCACCATATAGCCCCCGCATTCGCCGTGCACCGGGCGCGTCTCGGCGAAGGCGCGCAATCCGCTGCGGAAGCGCGCATTGGCAGCGATCCTGCCGGCCTGCAGCTCGGGATAGCCGCCAGGCAGCCAGCACACATCGGCGACCGGATCAGGGGCTTCATCGGCGAGCGGCGAGAATGTCGAGATCTCCGCACCCGCCGCGCGCCACGCTTCCAGCATGTGCGGATAGACGAAGGAGAACGCGGCATCACGGGCAAGCGCAATGCGCTGGCCGGGCGGCGTCACGTTGACGCCGCTTGCGGCAGGTTGCGGCGACCAGGTGGCCGCCGAACGCAGCACCGCGTCGAGATCGACATGCTCGGCAACGAAGCGCGCGGCCTCGTCGATCAGCTTGCCGATCTCCGCCTGCTCCTCGGCCTGGACCAGTCCGAGATGCCGTTTCGGCAGGCTGATCTCCGCATGGCGCGGCAACGCGCCGAACACGGCGATGCCGGCATCCAGCAGCGCGCGCCGCACGAGGGCTTCGTGGCGCGGGCTGGCAACGCGATTGAGCACGACGCCTGCAAGGCGCACACCGGGGCGGTAGTCGCGAAGGCCCCCCGCAATCGCGGCCGCCGTTTGTGCCTGGCCCGAGGGATCGATCACCAGCAGCACCGGCCAGTCCAGCATCTCTGCGATATCGGCGGTCGCTCCGGTGCCGCAGACGCCGCGCGCGGCAACGCCGTCGAACAGGCCCATTGAGCCTTCGGCCAGCACGACATCGGCGTCAATGCCACGACTGACGAGATGCGAGATTGTCCCGCGATCCATCGCCCAGCTGTCCACGTTGACCGAGGCGCGTCCCGTCGCGGCGGCATGAAACGCGGGATCGATGTAATCGGGGCCGCTCTTGAAGCACTGCACCCGCAATCCGCTGTTGCGCCAGGCGCGGGCAAGCGCCAGCGTCAGTGTGGTCTTGCCGACGCCGGAGGCCGGCGCGGAGATAACGAGCCCTGCCGCCATCACGACACCTCCGGAAAGCGCGGCTCGGCGCCGACCGGCCGATAGCGGCGGTCATAGTCGGCAGCATAGAGACGGCTCTCGGAAAAATCCGCCGAGCCCAGCGTCTTGCCGACCAGGATCAACGCGGTGCGCTCCATCTCGCCCCCGACAGCAGCGTCGAGTGTTGCGAGCGTGGCGCGGATGATGCGCTGCTCGGGCCAGCTCGCACGCCAGACGATCGCGACCGGGCAATCCGCGCCATAATGCGGCGTCAGCTCAGCGACGACCTTGTCGAGCAGATGAATCGACAGATGGATGGCGAGCACCGCGCCGGTGGCGGCGAAGGCGGCAAGCTTCTCGCCTTCGGGCATCGCGCTGGCGCGGCCCGGCGTGCGCGTCAGCACCACGGTCTGGGCAAGGCCGGGCAGCGTCAGCTCGGCCTCCAGCGCAGCCGCGGCGGCCGAGAAAGAGGGAACGCCGGGCGTGACCGTGTAGGGAATGTCGAGCGTGCGCAGGCGGCGGAGCTGTTCGCCCATCGCCGACCAGATCGAGAGATCACCGGAATGCAGCCGCGCAACGTCCTTGCCATCGGCATGGGCGGCGGCGATCTCCGCGACGATCTCATCGAGCGACAGCGGCGCGGTGTTGACGATCCGCGCCCCGGGCGGGCAATGCGCCAAGACGCCCTCGGGCACAAGTGAGCCAGCATAGAGGCAGACCGGACAGGCGGCGATGAGATCGCGGCCGCGCAACGTCAGCAAGTCAGGAGCGCCTGGCCCTGCCCCGATGAAATGCACCGTCATGCGCCGTCTCCTTCCGCGATCGCCGCGGTCGCGGTGCGATCCTGCGAGACCACCCGCGTCGCAATCAATCGCGCGCGAGGTCCGGCCGCTGCGAGCGCCGCCGCCTCGGCAACCGATCCCGTCCCGAACTTTTCCACGACGAGCTTTGACTGCGTCGGCGTGTCGATGCCAACAAGCATTTCGGCGGCAACCGCCTTGATCGGCAAGCCGCATTCGCGCGCGAGCTGCTTCAACACCTCCTCGTCGGCCTTATCGCTGACCGTCGCCACTGCTGCAAGGCCTTCGGGACCACCGGCCGCCAGAAGCGCCTCACGCAGCGAGGCCAGCGTGACGTCCCGCTTGAATCCGAGCCCGGCGACCTTCATCGGACCGCGCTCCATTGCACCACGGGCCGCACGGCCTCCCAGGACCGGTAGCGGCCGAGCGAAGCGGCATGCGCAATCTCGACCCGCATCAATTCGCCGCCGTGGCGCTGGTGCAGCTCACCGAGCAACGCTTCCGTCTCCAACGTTACTGAATGCGCGACCAGCCGCGTACCGGGCGAGAGCCGCGGCCAGATGGCGTCGAACATCGCGATGTCGAGACCGCCGCCGATGAACACGGCGTCAGGCCCGTCCAGCGTAGCAAGGGCTTCAGGCGCTTTTCCCGCGATGACTGTGATCCGATGTGCCAACCCGAACGCCGTCGCATTGCTGCGAATGTTCGCTGCGCGATCCTCGCGCGCCTCGACGGCGATCGCGGTGCCCCCGCACAGCGTCCACTCGACCGAGATCGAGCCCGAGCCCGCACCGATGTCCCATAGCCGTTCACCGGGACGCGGCGCCAGCGCCGAAAGCGCGAGCGCACGGACCGGACGCTTGGTGATCTGGCCGTCATGGACGAAGAGTTCGTCCGATAGTCCCGAGCTGTGGGGGATGCCCTGCGCGCCCGCCGCCTCAACGGCTACCGCGACCAGATTTCCGGCAAGATCGCCTGCGAAGCTGTCGGCGCGATGCGCGTTGATCCTTTCGCGCGGCCCGCCAAGCGCAGCGAGTGTCCAGAATGCCGAGGCACCCCATCCGCGCGCCGTCAGCTGTTTCGCGAGATCGCCTGCCGCCTTTGCGTCGCGCACGAGACAAATGATGCGTGCCCCTCGCGCCAGGTGTGGCACGAGACGCTCGAATGGCGCGGCGTGGAGACCGAGACAGGCAACGGATTCCAGACGCCAGCCAAGCCGCGCAGCAACGAGCGAGAATGTCGAGGGAGCCGGATACGCGATCCATTCGTCGCCATGGAGCTTCTCGGCGAGGCTCGCGCCGGCCCCGTGCCAGAACGGATCGCCGGAGGCGAGCACCGCCGTCGGGCGACCACGGCAGCTCAACACGATTTCTGCATCGAACGGCACCGGCCATGGACGGCCGCGCCCGGTTATGCCGGCGAGTGCAAGATGCCGTTCACCGCCAAAGACAGTTTCGGCATCATCGAGCGCCTTTCGGCTTGCCTCGGACAGCCCGGCAAGGCCATCTTCGCCGATACCGATGATGGTCAGCCAGGGATCAGCCATGACGAGCGCCCTCATTCTGGGCGGAACGGCCGACGCGAGCCTGCTCGCGGCGGAGATCGCGCGCGCCGGCGTCGATGCCGTGTATTCCTATGGCGGCCGCACCCGCGCGCCCGCCGGTCAGCCGTTGCCGACGCGGATCGGCGGTTTTGGCGGCGCAAGCGGACTTGTCGATTACATTGGTCGGGAACACATCACGCATGTAATCGACGCGACGCATCCCTTTGCCACCGAGATGAGCCGCAATGCGGTCGCGGCATGTGCGGAAACCGGCACGCCGCTGATCGCTCTCGAGCGAGCGCCGTGGACCAAAGCGCCCGGCGACAACTGGATCGAAATACCTGATGTCGACGCCGCGGTCACCGCACTGCCTGAAGTGCCGGCAAATGTGTTCCTCGCCATCGGCCGCCAGCACATCGCGCCGTTCGCGACCAAGCCGCAGCACGCCTACACGCTGAGATTCGTCGATCCGCCCGATGCGCCGCTGCCCTTCGCCGCGGACGTCATCGTGTCGCGTGGGCCGTTTACGCTTGAGGGCGAACTGGAGATGCTGCGCGCGCGAGGCATCACCCGGATCGTCGCCCGCAATTCCGGCGGCGACGGCGCGCGCGCCAAGATCGACGCCGCCCGCAGGCTCGGCCTGCCCGTGATCATGATCTCGCGACCGCAACTGCCGGAACGCTTGCGGGTCGAGAGCGTGGCCGAGATCATGCAGTGGCTCGGTCATCGGGCCTGCCTCGGCGCATAGACCCAGCGGCCGACGCGGCGTGTCTGCGAGTTGCCGACGATCACCAGCGTGCGCATGTCGGCCATCTCGGGCCGGGCTTCGTTCAGCCTGACGGTCTCGATCTTTTCGTCGGCGGCGCTGATCGCGCGCGCGAAAATCACAAGACGGTCGCCACAGCCGGCCTCGTTCAGCACCGCGAGCGCACGGCCAAATCCTTCCGGCCGGCTCGCCGAGCGCGGATTGTACATCGCGATGGCAAAATCGGCTTCCGCGGCGAGCCGCAGGCGCTTCTCGATCACCGCCCACGGCTTGAGATTATCGGAGAGATTGATCGCGCAGAAATCATGGCCGAGCGGTGCGCCGGCGCGCGCGGCAGCCGCCAGCATCGCAGTGACGCCGGGCAGCACGCGGATCGGCAGCTCCTGCCATTGCGGCGCCTGTTCGAGCGCCTCGAACACGGCGGACGCCATCGCGAAGACGCCGGGGTCGCCGGAGGACACGATGACGACTTGGCCGCCTTCGGCCGCGAGCCGCAGCGCCTCGCTCGCGCGCTGCAGCTCTTCGCGATTGTCGGAAGGATGCAAAGTGAGCCCTGCCCGCGCTGGCACGCGCGCGACATAGGGCGCGTAGCCCAGAATGTCGGTCGCGGCGGCAAGCGCGGCGGAGACCTCGGGCGTCACCAGCGCAGCGCTGCCCGGGCCGAGGCCAGCGATGGTCAGCGTGCCCGTCATTCGGCGGCGTCCGGATGCCGGCCCTTGCCGTGCACGAGCACGATCGCAAAATAGGGGCAGTCGGCGGCGTCGATCTCCGCAAGCCGCACCACGCGCTCGCCCGGCATGGTGCCGCGCTCGACCAGCCACGCATCGTCCAGCCGTCCGGCGGCAGCGAGCGCGCGGCGCACTTTCGCGAGATTGCGCCCAGTCTTCATGATCACGAGCGCATCGGAATCGCGCATGCGGCGTTCGAGTTCGTCCTCGGCGAGCGTGCCCATGAGCACCGTCGTCACGTCGTCGCCGAGCGCAATCGGCTGTCCCACGCCATTCCAGCAGCCGACCATGCCGGGAATGCCGGCGATCACCTCGATCTCGACGCGGCCCTGCAGGCGCGTGTGCAGATGCATGAAGGAGCCGTAGAAGTAAGGATCGCCCTCGCAGAGCACAACGACGTCGACCGCGCGCGCCAGCCGCGCCAACCGTTCCGCCCATTCGTCGTAGAAGCCGGCCAACAGCTGGACGTATTCAGGCGTGTCGAAGGCGATCTCGGTCGTAACAGGATATTCCATCGGATATTCGGTGACGTCGGCAGCCAGCATGCCCTCGACGATGCGGCGCGCCTGGCCGGGCCGGCCCTTCTTGCGGAAATAGGCGACATGCCTCGCGCCGCGCACCGTGCGATCGGCGCGCACGCTCATCATGTCGGGGTCACCAGGGCCGAGGCCGCAGCAGATGATGCGTCCCATCGCTATTCGCTCCGGCTCGCGAGCGCGTTCACGGCGGCGACCGCGATCGCGGAACCGCCAAGGCGGCCTTCGACCGTGAGCGCCGGCACCGGGGGATTGGCCATCAGCGCAGCCTTGGATTCGGCCGCGCCGACGAAGCCGACCGGACAGCCGATGATTGCCGCGGGCCGTGGGCAGTCCCGGTCCTCCAGCATGTTGAGGAGATGGAACAGCGCGGTCGGCGCATTGCCGATCGCCACGATCGCGCCGTCGAGATGCGGCCGCCACAGCTCCAGGGCCGCGGCCGAACGGGTGTTGCGCATGGACTGCGCGAGCGCGGGAACGGTCTCGTCGCCCAGCGTGCAGATGACGGCGTTGGCGGCGGGAAGCCGCGCCCGCGTAATTCCTTCAGAGACCATGCGCGCGTCGCACAGGATCGGTGCGCCCTTCTGCAAGGCCGCGCGTGCGGCGACCGCCATGCCTGATGTGAAGCGGATATGCGCTTCGAGGCCCACCATGCCGGCGGCATGGATCATCCGCACCACCACCTGCTCCTCGTCCGGCGTGAAGCGCGCAAGATCGGCTTCGGCCCGGATGGTGGCAAAGGACTGCCGGTAGATCGCCGCGCCGTCGGTCTCGTACGTGTGCGGCATCAGTGCCCTCCCATCAGGATGGAGGGATCCTTGACGATGTCGTCGCGATTCAGCCCGCGCAGGATGGGCTCATCGCGCGTCGACCCGGCGCGCACGAGATCGAAGCCTGCGCCGGTCGCGACCAGAGTGATGGCGGCGGGACCAGAATGGGCGCAGCCCTTGGCACAGCCGGAGACGTGTAGCCGTGCGGCCGCGCCGATGTTCGGCGCCAGGGCCGCGGCAAGGCCATGGGTATCGGCATGCGCCTCGCGACAGCGTGGCGCACCGCTACAGGCGATGACGCGCAGCGCAGGGTCGTAGGCCTCGGTGATCAGGCCGGTCGCGTTCGGCATCACGCGCTTGCCTTCGCTCAAAACCATTCGCCACGGCGTCATGCGCAGCGCATGTCCGCAACCGGCGAACTGGTTGAGCGTTGCATGCGCCATCTGTCCGAAGGCGACCCCGACCATCGCACCTTGCGCATAGAGGCCGGGACGCGCCGCGGCCATGATCGGCGCCGGCTCGGCCTCGCCGCGCAATTCCGCCGGCAGGATTGCACCGGCCGCAAGATGCGCCGCCATCCGCCCTCGCCCGCCTCTCGCGCCGCCTGAGGTCACGAACCAGCCGGCGAATGCGAGCGCGGTGGTCACGGCCTCGCCACGGGCGACGGAGCGGCCGAGTTTGTCGCCATCAGCCCGCACCAGCAGTCCGCCGGAACGATCGCGCTCGATCCGCACGTCCGCGGAAGCGCCCGCCAGCACGCGTGAGGTGCCGTCATCGATGGCGAAGCCGAACTTGGTTGGAAGTTCGAGCCGGCTGTCGGCAAGCGCCTCCTCGAGTTCGGCGGCGAGCGATTGGGTCGCGTCGCCGCTACGCCAGAACGGCGTCACGAGGATGTTGCGACGGGATTCGGTCTCCGCATCCGGGTCGAGCAGCGCCAGTTGGGAAAGGCCATCGAGCAGCAGCCTGTGGCTGGTCTCGTTGACGCCCCTGATCTGGAGATTGGCCCGGCTGGTCACGTCGATCAGGCCATTGCCATGGCGTTCGGCGAGATGAGCCAGTCCGGAGATCTGCGCCGCGTCGAGCCGTCCGCCGAACGGACGCACGCGGATCACCAGCCCGTCGCCCGATTGCATCGGGCGCAGCGCGCCGGGACACCAGCCCTTGACCACGGAAGCACTCATGAGGCCTCCCGCAGCGCAGCCGCAATCGAGTTGCGGCGCGTTCGCCAGAGCGAGGCTTCATGCAGGCGCGTGAAACACGTTTCCATCGCGGCGAGTGCCGCCGGATTTTCGCGGGCCATGAAGGCGCGGACGTCGTCATGGCCGAGCGTCGCATCGTAGTAGAGGTCGAACAGATGCGGCGGCACGGCGCCGGCCAGATGCGCGAAGGCGGCCATGTGCTCGAGCGTCGCGGTGATCTCGGCCGCCCCGCGAAAACCGTGGCGCATCATGCCCCCGATCCAGGCCGGGTTGGCCGCGCGCGCGCGGACGACACGGGAGATTTCCTCGGTCAGCGTACGCGCATGCGGCTGCTCGGGGCGCGTCGCGTCGAGATGATAGAGCGATGGCCCTGCCGCGCCGAGATGGGCCGCGGCGGCCGCAATGCCGGCCTCATGCGCGGCATAGTCGGCCGCGAGGAGAAGATCGGTTTCCGGCAAATCCTGCACGTGCACGAAAGCATCGGCAGATGCGAGCCGCTTCTCGATACCGGCACGATCGAGCTTGATCTCGCCATCGGCCGAGAACGCCCATGACGATGCCGAGAGCCACGCTTCGCCGGCGGCTTCGCGCGTCTCGGGCGTGAAGGCGTCCGGGATTGCCGAGAGGCTCACGCCGTATTGCCCGGGACGCGGCGCGAACACGCGCGATGTGCGATGGCGATAGGGATTTTCGTCGCCCTCGTCCTCGCGGGCCGACAGCGCCTCGGCTGCCGCCTCGAACAATTGCGCAAGGCCTGAGAAGACGTCGCGAAACAGGCCCGAGACACGCAGCGTGACGTCGATGCGGGGCCGGCCAAGCTCCGCAGGCGCGATGATGTCGTAGCCGGTCACACGGCCGGACGCGTGATCCCAGCGCGGTGCAAGGCCGGCCAGATGCAGCGCCATGGCGAACTCTTCGCCGGCGGTGCGCATCGTCGCCGAGCCCCAGAGATCGACGACAAGGCCCTTTGGCCAGTCGCCGTGATCCTGCAGATGACGACGTAGCAATTCTTCGGCGAGCTTGATGCCTTGCGCGTGCGCCGACGGCGTCGGCACCGCGCGCGGATCGACGGCGAAAAGGTTGCGTCCCGTGGGCAGCACGTCCTGGCGGCCGCGATAGGGCGAACCTGACGGCCCCGGCGCGACGCGCCGGCCTGCAAGCGCGGCCCGCAAAGCGTCGCGCTCTGCTTCACCGCAGGCGCCGCGGCCGAACACGTGCAGGCCGTCGCCGAACTGGCTTTCCTTGAGATCGCAGACGAAGCGGTCGATCCGCGGGATCGCTTCGGCCGGAGCGGCCGCTGCATCGAGGCCAAGATCGTCTTCGAGGCCAGCCGCTCCTGCCTCATCGCGGATCGCGGCGATCAGACGCTGGCGGCGGGCGGGATCGAGACCATCGGCCGTCGAGTACTCGTCGAGGAGGTGTTCAAGCCTGCGCAATCCGTCCGGCACCGCTGATATTGCGAGCTGCGGCGGCAGATGGCCGATGGTGACGGCCCCCAGGCGCCGCTTGGCCTGCGCAGCCTCGCCGGGGTCGTTGACGATGAAGGGATAGATGACGGGCAAATCGCCGATCAGGGCTTCCGGCCAGCACGCCTGCGACAGCGCCACGGATTTTCCGGGCAGCCATTCCAGCGTGCCGTGCGCGCCCATGTGCACGACGGCATCACAGCCCTGCTCGCGGAGCCAGAGATAGAACGCGACATAGGCATGGCGCGGCGTGCGGGCGAGATCGTGATAGTCGGCATCGCGCGCGGTCGCATCGCCACGCTCCGGCTGAACCGCGATGATCGACCGGCCGCATTGAATCGCAGCGAAATGGAACGCGCCGTCGCGACAACCCGGATCGGTCTCCAGCGCGCCCCAGGCTTGCGCGAGATCATCCTGCAACACTTGCGGAAGGCGCGACAGTGCAGCACGGTAATCGGCGACGCTCCAGCTCAAGGTCTGCTTGAGCAGCGTCTCACCGAGCGCATGGACCGGATCGAGATCGAAGCCGGCCTCCGCGAGATCGGACACCAGGGCCTCGACCGACGCCAGCGCATCGAGACCCACCGCGTGCGCGATCTGATGCGGACGGCCCGGATAGTTGGAGAGCACGAGTGCCATCCGCTTGTCAGCGGCCGGCGTCTCCGCAAGACGCCGCCAGGCCGCAACGCGCGCGGCCACGGCCTTCACGCGCTCCTCGTCGGGCTTGTGTGCCAGATGCGAAAATTGCAAATCGGGATCGCGCATCGCGGCAGACTTGAAGCTCACCACGCCCGCGAACAGGCGGCCGTCGACCTCGGGCAGCACCACATGCATCGCGAGGTCGCCGGGCGACAGGCCGCGGAGCGAGCTCGCCCAGTCCTCGCGGCGGGCCGTGGAGAGCGCGACCTGGAACACGGGGCAGGATGCGGCATCGAACGGCGTCGTGCCGTCGTCGGCCATCGCCGAGAACGCCGTCGCATTGACGATCGCGGCCGGAGGATTTTGCGCAAGATGCACCCGCAACCAATCCGCGACCCCCGCGGCTTTCAGCGAGGTGACGAACACACCAAACATGTCGAATCCCTTCTCGCGCAATGCGGCGATCAGGGCATCAACCGGGCCGGTGTCGGCAGCGGTGAGATAGGAGCGATAGAAGGTCACGAGCGCGCGCGGCCTGCCCTCGCCCGACGTCGGCGCGGCGACGACGCCGCGCGCGGGGTCGTAAAAGCCCATCTCGGGCACGGTCATCTCGCCGATAACTGGCCCCGCATAGAGTCCGGAGGCCAGCGCAAGCTGCGCGATCGCGGCTTGCGATGGGACGGGGCCGCCGGTGTCGCAGAGCACCTTGAGCCGCCGCAACGTCGAGACCGGCAGGGTCGAATACGCGTCCAGCCGCGTATCGTCGCGGCCGTCGGCCGGCAGCACGGCCAGCACGATGCCGCGCTCCTTCGCCAGCTGCTGCAGGGCCGCGAGCCCATACGGCCAATAGGATTCCCCGCCGATCAAACGCACGAGAATGCCGCGCGCGTGCGCAAGCGTGCGTTCGACATAGGTGTCGACCGAGAGCGGATGACGAAGTTCTGCGAGATTGACGAGCCGCAGCGACGGCAGGCTGTCGCGGCCACGGCGCCAGCCGGCAGCGAACGCGGCAAGATCGGAATCCGAATACGAGAGCACCACGAGATCGGCCGGGTCCTGGCCAATGTCCCTTGGTATCGCGGTCTCCTCGAGACCGCGGCTCTCGCGGAAGACGACGTGCATCAGATACCGGATCCTGAAAGACCGAGTCCCGCCTTGATCGCGGCCTCGTCGATATCGCCGTGCTCGCCGATCACGACCAGCTTTGACTGCCTCGCACCCGCGCCCCAGGGCTTGTCGAACTGGTGGCGCACGCGCTCGCCGACCGCTTGCAGCAAGAGGCGCATCGGCTTGCCTTGCACCGCGATGTAACCCTTGACGCGCAGCACATTCTGCTCGCGCGCCAGACGCTGAACGGATGCGACCAGCGCGTCGATGTCGGTGACCTCAGGAAGATCGATCACGACGGACGCAAAATCGTCGTGCTCATGATCCTCCTCGCCGTCGTGATGCGAGGGACGCGCGGCGAGATCGTTTTCGGCGGCAGCACCGAGGCCGAGGATGAGGCGCGCGTCGATCGCGCCGTCGGTGATCGCCAGCATCGGCACGCGGCGCGACATCTCGGCGGTGATCGCCGCCTTGGCTGCTCCGAGGCCTGCCGCGCCCGCAAGATCGGCCTTGGTCAGCAGCACGATGTCGGCGCAGGCGATCTGGTCCTCAAACACTTCCGACAGTGGCGTCTCATGGTCGAGATTGCCGTCCGCCGCGCGCTGCGCTTCGACGGCGTCGGGGTCGGGCGCAAAACGGCCGGCGGCGACAGCTTCGGCGTCGGCCAGCGCGATCACGCCGTCGACCGTGATGCGCGAACGGATCTCCGGCCAGTCGAACGCCTTCAGCAGCGGCTTGGGCAGCGCCAGGCCCGAGGTCTCGATCAGGATATGATCGGGCCGCACCGGCCGCGACAGCAGCTTCTCCATGGTCGGAATGAAATCGTCGGCGACGGTGCAGCAGATGCAACCATTGGCGAGCTCGATGATGTTCTCTTCCGGGCAATTCGCATCGGCGCAGGATTTCAGAATCTCGCCATCGACGCCCTCGCTGCCGAACTCGTTGACAAGCACCGCGAGCTTCTTGCCGTTGGCGTTGGCAAGCAGATGCTGGATCAGCGTGGTCTTGCCGGAGCCGAGAAAGCCCGTGACGACCGTGACCGGGACTTTTGCGAGCGAATTCATTCGGCGGCCTCCGGCACGACGGCCAAGGGGGAAATGGGGGGAATGCGGGCAAGCGATTGCTTGCGGAATATCTCCGGGCGGCTGCGCCAGGGCACGAGGCCGTCGGGCGCGGCCGCATAGGCCGCGGCGCCCGCGACCACATCGCTCGCATTCGCATCCGACAGACGGCCATAGACATAGGACCAGCGGCCGGGCGCGCTGAGCGCGACGGAGCAACCCTGGTTGCATGCAGACAGGCATTCGACGGGAACCACGCTGACGCCGTCGGGCACGCCGGCCTCGAGGATCGCGCCATGCAGGCGCTTGCCGGGCGTCGTCTCGCCTTCGCCAAGTGTCTCGCCGGCGCGGCAGGTAATGCAGACATGAAGTGTGACGGTCATCGCTTCTTCCAGAATAAACAGCGGGAAGCGATGAGGCCCACGAACCGTTCTTGCGAAGGCCCGTTTCCCCGTCGCGGAACACCCCGTCCGCCGGTCCAAAATCGTCCGCGTTGGCAGGTCTCCCGGCTTGCGGAGCAGGGTTTCCCCTTCGATCCCCGCCTTCCCGATCCCCAGGGGATCAGTGGCTTCGGGCATCTCTCCGGTCACGGTCGCGGGGGCGGCTGCATTTTGGAACCAAATCTTGCCGATTCGGACCCTATCGCATTCCCTCTTCGCCTGTCGTAGGACAGGAACCAACGCCGGGCCACCATTTGCCCCCGACCGCCTCTTGTCAAGCCGAAGGACCCCGTCCGATGACGCCCGAACCGGATACCCAGACGGCCGACGAAACCGACGCCCGCCACGCCTCGAAAATGGCGAAGAAGAAGGTCGCCCGCGACAAGATCATGGCGACCAAGAGCGGCGAAAAGGGCCTGATCATCGTCCACACCGGGGCCGGCAAGGGCAAGTCCTCTTCGGCCTTCGGCATGATCGTCCGCTGCGTCGCCCATGGCTTCCCCTGCGCGGTCGTGCAGTTCATCAAGGGCGCCTGGGACACCGGCGAGCGCCGCATGCTGACCGGCCATTTCGGCGACCTATGCCAATTCCACGCCATGGGCGAGGGTTTTACCTGGGAGACGCAGGACCGCGCCCGCGACATCGCCGCCGCGCGCGCCGGCTGGGAGAAGGCCAAGGAGCTGATCCTCGACCAGAATCTCCGCATGGTCGTGCTCGACGAGATCAACATCGCGCTGCGCTACGACTATCTTGACATCGCGGAGGTCGTCGAATTCCTCACGACGCAGAAGCCGCCGATGACGCATGTCGTGCTCACCGGCCGCAACGCCAAGGACGAGCTGATCGAGATCGCCGATCTCGTCACCGAGATGACGCTGGTCAAGCATCCCTTCCGCTCGGGCATCAAGGCGCAAGCCGGCGTCGAGTTCTAAGAAACTCGCGATGGCGCGCGCATTGATGATCCAGGGAGCCGGCTCGGACGTGGGCAAGTCGCTCATCGTTGCCGGCCTCGCACGCGCCTTTGTGCGACGCGGCCTGCGCGTGGTCCCGTTCAAGCCGCAGAACATGTCGAACAATGCAGCCGTCACCGTTGACGGCGGCGAGATCGGCCGCGCCCAGGCACTCCAGGCGCTCGCCGCCGGCGTCGAGCCGCACACCGACATGAACCCGGTGCTGCTCAAGCCCGAGACCGATGTCGGCGCGCAGGTGATCGTGCAAGGAAAACGCATCGCGACCGCGCGTGCGCGTGAATATGCGGCGATGAAACCGTCATTGATGGGCGCCGTGCTGGAGAGCTTCGAGCGGCTGAAGGCGCGCGCCGATCTCGTTCTGGTGGAGGGTGCCGGCAGCCCGGCCGAAGTGAACCTGCGCAAGGCCGACATCGCCAATATGGGTTTTGCGCGCAAGGCCGATGTGCCGGTCGTGCTGGTTGGCGACATCGACCGCGGCGGGGTCATCGCGCAACTCGTCGGCATCAAGACGGTGATCGACCCGGACGATGCCGCGATGATCCAGGGATTTGTCATCAACAAGTTCCGCGGCGATCCCACATTGTTCGATGACGGCTACAGACTGATCGAAGAAAAGACCGCATGGCGCGGCCTCGGCGTGCTGCCCTGGTTCGCGCGCGCCGGCGAGCTGCCGGCCGAGGATGCGCTGGGCCTGAGCGATGCGCGCAAACCGGGTCAATGCAAGATCGCCTGTCTCGCGCTGTCGCGAATCGCCAATTTCGACGATCTCGATCCGCTCAAGCTCGAGCCCGGCGTCGATCTCGTGATGGTGCGGCCGGGCGAGGCCATTCCCGGCGACGTGCGCCTCGTCATCATTCCCGGCTCGAAATCCACCCGCGGCGACCTCGCCTTTCTGCGCGCGCAGGGCTGGGACATCGATCTCCTGGCGCAGTACCGCAGAGGCGGCCATGTGCTCGGCCTCTGCGGCGGCTATCAGATGCTCGGACGCAGCGTCGCTGATCCCGAGGGGATCGAGGGCCCCGCCGGCGACACACCGGGTCTCGGACTTCTGGATGTGGAAACGGTGATGAGCTCGGAGAAGACGTTGACACGCGTCGCAGCGCTGCATGCCGCCACCAATCAGCCGATCGAGGCTTATGAAATCCACATCGGCCGCACTGATGGGCCGGATCGCGCGCGGCCATTCGCAAGGCTGAATGGCGAACCGGAAGGCGCGATCTCGCGCGACGGACGCGTGCAGGGCAGCTATCTGCACGGCCTGTTCACGTCGGATGATTTCCGCAAGGCCTTTTTGGCGAAGCTCGACATTCCCGCCGGCGACGAGCCCTATCACGCAAGGGTCGAGAGCGCGCTCGATGCGCTCGCCGATCACATCGAAGCCCATCTCGATGTCGACGGCCTGCTCGCCCTAGCGCGCTAGAGTCTCGGCCAGGCGGGTCCATTCGGATTCGCTGCCCGGAAGCCCGAGGCGCAGCCATGTCGGCTCTCGCGCGAACACGCGAGACCAGATATGGCGACGCGCCAGCTTCTCCTGCGCGGCAGGCGCGTCAGGCGTCTCGTAGAGACGAAACAGCTGCGTCCCGCCGACGAGCGTCCAGCCTTGCGACTGCACCATGCCGTCGAGGCGAACGCAGTCTCGCGCGAGCCGCGCGGACGTGGCCTCGGCCCAGGCATCGTCACGCAGAGCGCGACAGCCGATCGCGATCGCCGCTCCCGAGACCGGCCAAGGTCCCGATATCGCCGCGACCCTGGCGATGTCGGACGAATTGCCGAGCGCGAAGCCTAGCCGCAGGCCGGCAAGGCCATAGAACTTTCCGAAGGAGCGCAGGATCAGCAGCCCCGGCCGGTCCCCGGATGCAAGCGATAGCTGCGGGGCTACATCGGCGAAACTCTCGTCGACGACGAGACGACCGACGCGCGGCAGCAGCGTCAGCAAATCCCTTGGTGGGTGGCATCGGCCGTCGGGATTGTTGGGATTGACGACTATGGCGAGGTCCGCGCCCGCCAATGCGTCGAAGTCCCCGACCTCCTGGACCTCCCAGCCCGCGGCCGAGAGGACCCCGGCATATTCGTTGTAGGTCGGGGCGAGGATGCGCGCGCGGCCGGGTGGCGCAAGTTGCGGCAGCAGTTGAATCGCCGCCTGTGCGCCGCCGAGCGCGACAACCGCCGCGCTCGTGCGGTAAGCGTGCCGCGCCGCTTGATGCAGCGCCTCGATCTCGGCGCGCGACGGCAACGCGCTCCACGCGCGCGAACTCACCTCGCCCACGGGATAAGGCAGGCGGTTGATACCGGTCGACAGATCGATCCAGTCCTCCGCGCGACCGCCGAAGCGCTGCTGGGCCTGATCGAGATTTCCACCGTGCTCGCGCATGCGCTGTTCTTTCACGCGAAGGCCAAGATCGCAAGGATGCCGGCGAGCAGCAGCATGGTGCGGCGGTAAACCGTCAAGCCTCGATCGATGTCGGCGGCAAGCGGATCGCGCGCAGCTTCATTCAGCCATGGCTCGTTCGTGATGCTGCCGTGATAGATCCGCGGACCGCTGAGCCGCACACTAAGCGCGCCCGCCATGGCCGCTTCCGGCCAGCCGGCATTGGGCGAACGGTGACGGCGTGCATCCCGCGTCATGCACGACAGCGCCTCTGATCGCCGTGGCGCCAGCAGCACGAACAGAAGTCCGGTCAGCCGCGCCGGAATGAAATTGGCGACATCGTCGATGCGCGCCGCGGCCCAGCCGAAGGCTTCGTGGCGTTCAGAGCGATGGCCGATCATGGAGTCCAGCGTGTTGATCGCCTTGTAGCCCAAAATGCCGGGCAGACCGAACAGCGCGCCCCAGAACACCGGTGCGACGATGCCGTCGGACGCATTCTCGGCGAGGCTCTCGATCGCAGCGCGCGCGATCCCGGCCTCGTCAAGCGCGGCGGGATCGCGGCCGACGATGCGCGAGACCGCCTCGCGTGCGGCGGCGATATCACCGGCCCGCGTGGGATTTGCGACGGCAACAACGTGGTCGTGCAACGAGCGCAAGGCGATCAGCGGCCAGGCCAGAACCCCGACCAGCACGAGCTGGATCAATCCCAAGGGAAGCAGAGACTGCAGCACCCAGCCGAGCGCGACAGCGAGCGCGATCACGACGAGTGCTCCGGCAAGACCCGCGGCGCGGCGAAATGCCGGCGGATCGGACGGTCGATTCCACGAGGTGTCGATGGCAGAGATCAGCCCGCCCAGCCAGGTGACGGGATGGCCGATCCGCGCGAACAACCACGACGGCCAGCCCAACAGGGCATCCACCACCATCGCCACCGCCATCGCACCCGCAAAACCCACACCCGCCTCCTGTCCCGCCCCTGTTGCGCAAACGACGGCCGGAGCGCAAGCCCCCGATTGGCGGATTTCGGCTTTGTTTTTGGCCTCGTTTGGTGATTAGTGCTGGCCGACAGGAGATTTTTATGGCCGTCATCTTGATCACGGGCGGAGCGCGATCGGGCAAGAGCGCCCATGCGGAAAAACGCGCACGCAGCTTTCCGGGCCGCCCCGTCTATATCGCGACGGCCGAGGCGCTCGATGCGGAAATGGAAGCACGCATCGAAAAGCATCGCAGACGACGCTCAACCGATTGGATCGAGCGGGAGGTACCGCTCGATCTTCTGCAGGCGCTGATCGAAACCGATGGCGGCGGCGCTAGGCTGGTGGACTGCCTGACCCTGTGGCTCTCCAACATGATGCATGCGCAGCGCAACTGGGATCACGAAGTCATGAAGCTCGCCCTCTTCCTGCGCGGCCAGAAGAGCCCTGTCGTCTTCGTCACCAACGAAGTCGGCCTCGGCATTGTGCCCGACAATGCGCTGGCGCGGAGCTTCCGCGACGCCGCCGGCTTCATGAACCAGGCCATCGCGGCCGTTGCGGACGAGGCCGAGTTCGTCGTCGCCGGCCTACCGATGAAACTGAAATGATGCCGCGCGACCAATTTTTGCGAGACGTCATCGCCGATCTCAGGATGGCGGCATCGTTCGTGACAATCCTCCCCATCGCATTGTCGAAGCCCGCAGCTGACGGCGCCGTCGCACGCGCGACCTGGGCTCTTCCAGTCGCGGGAGTGCTGGTCGGCCTTGCCGGCGCCTTGGTCTACAAGGTCGCGAGCCTGTTGGGTCTGTCGCCGAACCTTGCCGCCCTGCTCGCGCTGGCCGCGACCGCCCTCGTCACCGGCGCGCTGCACGAGGACGGCCTTGCCGATACCGCCGACGGGCTCGGCGGCGGCCGCACCCGCGAGCGCAAGCTCGAGATCATGCGCGACAGCCGGATCGGCACCTATGGCGTCTGCGCGCTGATCCTGTCGTTCGGCCTGCGCTGGAGCGCGCTCGCGACGATCGCCAATCCGTGGGCCGTCGCGCTCGCACTGTGCGCTGCGCACACTGCGGCCCGCGCGGGCTTGCCGGCCTTCATGTCGCAGGTCGCGCCTGCGCGACCTGACGGCCTGTCGGCGAGTGCGGGATCACCGCCGGGCCGCAGCGTTGCAATCGCATTCGCTGTTGGAATCCTCGCGCTCGTGCTCGCGCTTGGGCCGGGCAAGGCGCTGGTGAGCCTGATCCTGCTCGCTCTCTCCGGCCTGATGCTGGCGCGACTTGCCATCCGCCAGATCGGCGGGCAGACCGGCGACATCCTCGGCGCGTTCGAGCAGACCGGCGAGATTCTGATCCTGCTGGTTGCCGCAGCTTTCCAGATCGGAGGGTGACGCAATGGTCGAATTCGACGACACCTTCCGCCAGCACTTGCGCGAGCTGTTCGTGTGGCGCCGCGACGTGCGCCGCTTTCGCGCCGATCCGTTGCCGGACGGCGCCATCGATCGCCTGATCGAGACGGCCTGTCTCTCACCCTCGGTCGGCCTCAGCCAGCCCTGGCGCTTCGTCATCGTCGATGACGCCGCACGGCGTCGCGCCGTGATCGACGACTTCAAAGCGTGCAACGCGGACGCGCTGAATTCCTATGCCGGTGAGCGCGCAGCACGCTATGCCACGCTGAAACTCTCGGGTCTCGAACAGGCCCCGGGCCACCTCGCCGTATTCGCGGACAAGGCCAGCGACACCGGTCACGGCCTCGGCCGCGCGACGATGCCGGAGACGACGGAATATTCCGTGGTCGCGGCGATCACCGCGATGTGGCTCGCCGCGCGCGCCGAGGGCATCGGGCTTGGCTGGGTATCGATCCTCCATCCGGATCGCATCCACGCCATTCTCGACGTGCCCGACACCTGGAAATTCATCGCCTATCTCTGTATCGGCTATCCGGAAGTCGAATGCGACCGGCCCGAGCTGGAACAGGCGAAGTGGGAGCAGCGCCGCGGCGCGGATGAGTTCACGTTGCGGCGCTAAGCAGGCCGCGCCGGAGATCCATCTTCCGTCTTGCGAGCGGCTGCCGGCGTAGGAATACGGTATCGGGCTGTCAGACGCTGCGAATGAGCAGTCACAAACGCATTTTTTCGTCAATTGTGGATGCCGGCCGTTCGCGCTAAGCATGCGCCTGGGGCTAGCCACCATGCAAAGAATGTCATGACCGAACGGCCTTCCGCTCTCGCGGTCGATCGCCGCGGGTTCATTCGCCTTGCCAGCACGACCGCCGCGGGGTGGCTGGCGCTCGGCGCAACATCTGATCGCGTACGGGTCGTGGGATCGCTGACGGCATTGCCGCTCGACGACGAACTGACCAAAAGGAGCATGATCGATAGCCCGACCTCCCGCCTGGGTGGCCTCATCGTGGGCTTGAGGCAGCGAGGCTGGGTCGAAGGCGTCAATTTCCGCCTTGAGCTCCGTTCGACCTTCGGCGCGCCGGATAGAGTGAAAACCGCGGTTCAGGAATTGCTGGCGCTCAAGCCGGATGTGATCCTGACCGGCTCGACGATAGAAACCGCAGCAGTCCTGGAAGCCACCAAAACCATTCCGATCGTGTTCGCGACGGCCAACGATCCCGTCGGCAACGGCTTCGTCGAAAGCCTCGCCCATCCCGGCGGCAACGTGACCGGCTTCACCAACAGCAGCGCCGAGATGGGCGGCAAATGGCTTCAGCTCATCCGGGAGGCCGTGCCGGATCTTGCGCGCGTCGGTATCCTGTACAACCCGGCGACCACTCCTCGCGGCGGCCGTTTCTTCCTCGATTCCATCGAGCAAGAGGCAGCACTGGCCGGCGTGTCCGTGATCCCCGCCCCCGTCAGCGCGCCAACGGAGATCGACGAAGCCGTCAGGCCCTTTTCCGCTCCCCCCAAGGCGGCAATGATTGCGCTGGTCGACAGCTTCCTGGTGGTCCACCGGCAGGCGGCGGTGGCGGCGGCGGCCAAATATCGCGTCCCTGCGATTTACCCGTTCTATTATTTCATGGATGCGGGCGGGCTGATGAGCTACGGGCCGACGCTCGAAGTGCGCTCGGCCGACTATGTCGATCTCATCCTGCGCGGCACCAAGGCCGGAGATCTGCCGGTGCAATCGCCGCGAAAATACGAGCTCCTGATCAACCGCACGGTCGCTCGCACGCTGGATTTGACGATACCATTCACACTGCTCGCGCGCGCCGACGAGATTCGCGAGTGAACGAGACGATCGATCAGGGAGATTTGCGGCCACCTCCCGGCCGGCTGTTCCGCAAATACCTCTACTCGATCGTCGCGCTCGCTTTTGCCGCGCTCGCCATCAACACCGGCTTCGACGTCTGGTTCTCCTATCGCGAGCAGAAGCAACTCCTGGCGGCGACCCAGCGCGAGCAGGCAGCAAGCGCCGCCGTCCAGATCGGCCAGTTCATTGGCCAGATCGAAAACCAGATCAGATGGCTCTCGCGCCTGCCCCCGGAGCTGTCCACGAACGAGGACCAGCGCCTGAACGCCATCCGCCTCCTGCGCCTCTCGCCTGCGATTGCGGACATCGCCGAGCTCGACGCCCAAGGCCGCGAGCAGGTGCGCGTGTCGCGCCGTGTCGCGGACAGGATCGGCAGCAAGACCGACCTCTCCGCCTCGCAGGCCTTCCGCGGCGCCAACGAAAGCCGCGCATATTACGGGCCGGTCTACTTCCTCGGCGACACCGAGCCGTTCATGACACTCGCCACGCGCGGAACGGGCCTGGCGCCGGATGTGATTGTCGCCGAGGTCAATCTTCGCTTCATCTGGGACCTCGTCGCCGGAATCAGGGTCGGCAACACCGGCAAGGCCTATGTGGTCGATCGCATGGGTATCCTGATCGCGCATCCCGATTTGTGGCGGGCGCTGCGCCGCAGCGATCTCTCCGGCCATCCCGACGTCCGAGCCGCGCTCGATGGCATCGGGCCGCCCTCCGGCGGCCTGGTCAAGGAGGATCTGTCCGGTCAACGCGTGCTGTCGACCTATGCGACGGTCCCCTCGTTGGGCTGGCTGGTGTTCGTCGAGCTGCCGCTCACCGAGGCCTATGCGCCGATCTATGCGTCGATCGGGCGCTCGACTTTTCTCCTGGTCATCCTGCTGGCATGTGCGGTGCTGGTCTCTCTCTTTCTGAGCCGGCGCATGACCGTGCCGATCCAGATCCTGACGCAGGGCGCGCGGCGGATCGGCAGCGGCGACCTCAGCCTGCGGCTCGCGATCAAGACCGGCGACGAGCTGGAGGCGCTCGGCGATCAATTCAACCGGATGGCCGCTCACTTGCGCGAATCCTATGCGACGCTCGAGCGCAAGGTGATCGAGCGCACCTCCGAACTGGAAAAGACCCGCGACCAGGCCCTTGCCGAGCACGATGCCGCCGAGCGTGCGCGCAGCGCGGCGGTTGCGGCCAACGAGACCAAATCGCGCTTTCTCGCGGTCGTCAGCCACGAGCTGCGCACGCCGCTGAACGGCGTCATGGGCGTGCTGCAACTGCTCGACGACGGCAGTCTCGGCGAAGCGCAGCGGCGCCACCTCACGACCGCGGCCGCGTCGGGCGAAACGCTGATCGCGCTGGTCGACGGCATCCTCGAATATGCGCGCCTGGAGGCCAGCGCCGAGACTCTGGAGACCCGCGATTTCCGCCTCGACCAGCTCATCGAGACGGCCGCCGATCTGATGCGTCCGCAGGCCTCTGACAAGGGCCTGACTTTCGATCTCGCCTGCGATGCGACGGTCAATACCTCCATGCACGGCGATCCGGTGCGGCTCAATCGCATCCTGCTCAATCTGATCGGCAACGCGATCAAGTTCACCCCGCGCGGCGGCATCGGCTTGAGCGCGGCCGCCGAGAGACATGACGATCATGTCCTGCTGCGCATCACCGTGCGCGATACCGGCATCGGCATCGCGCCCGACATGCACGAGCGGATTTTCGAGGATTTCGTCCAGGCTGACGACAGTATCGCGCGGCGGTTCGGCGGCACCGGCCTTGGACTGGCGATCGCGCGGCGCCTCACCCGCCTGATGCGCGGCGAGCTGACGGTGGCGAGCACGCCGGGTACGGGCAGCTCCTTCATGCTTGAGGTACCGCTTGGCCTCGCCACCACCGACATCGCGCAAGGCGCGGTTCAGCCGCCATCGCGGCAGCTTCGCGTGCTGCTGGTCGACGACGACCCCGTCAATTGCGAGGTCGGTGAAGCGATGTTGAAGAGGCTCGGCCACCACGCCACCATCGCCACGAACGGCGCGTCGGCCGTCGCGCTCCCCCGCGATCAGGCGTTCGACATCATCCTGATGGATCTGCACATGCCCGACATGGACGGCGTCGAGGCGGCATCGCGGATCCGCAAGCTCGGTCTGCCGACCATGCCGCGCATCATCGCGGTAACCGCGGACATGTCGGGCCGCGCCCGCGAGCGGCTCGCGGGGGCAGGCATTGCCAGGATCGTCAGCAAGCCGATCCTGATCAATGCGCTGCGCGAGGCGATCGAGGACGATGCCCAGAACCAGCCGGCCGCGCCGCAACTCGCCGCAGGCGCATTGATCGACCGGCATTTCCTTGATGACCAGAAGGAGCTGCTGGGCGCGGCGCAGATCGCAAAACTCCACGACCTGCTGGAACTGACGAGCGAAAAGCTGGTCGAGGAGATTGCCAAGGCTGCGGCGACTGACGATCCCGCGCAGCTCGCGCGCTGCGCGCACCAGCTCGGCAGCGGCGCGAGTGCGCTCGGCCTCGTCCGCCTTTTCGAATTCTGCCGTGAGGTCGAGCTGGCGGCAGTCACGATGTCCCGGCCCGAATGCGAGAGAGCCGCCCGCGAACTCGCCGCGCTTCGAGAGGCCTCGATGAGCGCGCTGGACGATCTGCTCCGGCCGGCCTAACAGCGTTCAGTCACTGGACTGAAATACAAGATGATCTGAGGCGCCGGTGCGCGCAAGATGTCTCGCCATTCTTCTCATGCTGCTCGCCCCTGCCGCGCGCGCCGAGGTCGAACAGTTTCCGTCCGGCTTCAAGACCAAAACCATCGCGGCCAACGGCACGCAGATTCATGTTCGCGTCGGCGGTCAGGGGCCTGTCGTGATCCTGATCCACGGTTTTGGTGATACCGGCGACATGTGGGTCAAGCTCGCCGCTGATATCGCGCGCGACCACACCGTTGTCGTGCCCGATCTTCGCGGTATGGGCCTCTCGAGCAAGCCCGACAATGGCTACGACAAATGGACCCAGGCTGCCGACATGCGGGCCGTTCTCGCAGCGCTCGGCATCGAAAAGGCCGTCGTCGTCGGCCACGACATCGGAACCATGGTGGCCTATGCCTACGCGGCCCGTTATCGCGACCTGGCCGAGAAGCTGATCGTGATGGATGCCCCGGTGCCTGGGGTGCCGCCATGGGACGAGGTGGTTCGCAGCCCGCAGCTTTGGCATTTTGATCTCGGAGGCCCGGACATGGAGCGGCTGGTCAAGGGCCGCGAGCGCATCTACCTCGACCGCTTCTGGAATGACTTCGCGGGGACGCCTTCCAGGATCGCGGACGCAACACGCCGTCATTACGCAGCGCTCTATGCGCGGCCGGGCGCCATGCGTGCTGCGTTCGCCCAGTTCAAGTCGATCCGAACCGACGCCGAGGACAACAAGAAGGCGATCGCGACCAAGTTGACCATTCCCGTGCTGGCTGTCGGGGGCGAAAAATCCTTCGGTGCGACAGAGGCCGTCGTGATGCGAAACGCCGCGACTGACGTCACCGAATTGGTCATTCCGGACGCCGGTCATTGGCTGATGGAAGAGCAACCGGCGGCGACCGTGAAGGCGATACGCCAATTCCTCGATACCAAAAAATAGAGCAGCGAGCCGCGCGGAGCCGACATATCTCGGCTCAGCCCTTCCGCGCGGGTCATTGTGATCGGGTTGACGCCTCGCCCTCCCGGCCAAAGCGCTCGACCAGGAAATCAATGAACAGCCGCACTTTCACCGACAGATGTCGGGTCGGCGGATACACCGCATAGAGCGCAAGCGGCGGCGCAGAATAATCGTCCAGCACCGTTCGCAGTTCGCCTGTCCTCAAGGCGTCGGCGGCGATGAACTCCGGGAGCAGCGCGAGCCCCCTGCCCTTGATCGCGACATCGCGCAGCACCTCGGCATTGTTGACGCAGAGCGACCAGGCCGGCTGGATCCAATGATCGCCGTCGGTGCCGGTGAGCTTCCACTGATTGCCAGTGAGCAGGAAGCCGTAGGTCAGCGAGACATGTTCGCGCAGATCCTGCGGATGTTTTGGGGTGCCGTGACGCGCCAGATAATCGGGCGAAGCGCAGATCATGCGCGCCACCGGGATGATCTTTCGCGCGATCAAACTCGACGATTCCAATTCCGCGATGCGCAAGGTCACGTCAAAACCGTCCTGCGCGGGATCGAGCAGGTCGTCGCTGAGCACGAGCTGGAGCTGCAGCTCCGGATATCGCGCCATGAAATCGGCAAGCACCGGCCCGAGCCGCAGGGTGCCGAACGACATCGGCGCGTTGACGCGCAACAGGCCGCGCGGCGCCGATTGCGCTTGCACCACGGCCTGGTCGGCCGCCTCGATCTCCGACAGGATCACGACCGCGCGCTCGAAATAGCGCTGGCCGTTCTCGGTCGGGCTCGCATGGCGCGTGGTCCGGTTCAGGAGCTGCACGCCGAGGCTTTCTTCGAGGTCAGCGATGTATTTGCTGATCGCCGAGCGTGACAGCCGCAACTGCCGGCCCGCCTCGGCAAAACTGCCGCTTTCGACCACCTTTACGAAGGCTCGCAGGCTGGCGACCTTATCCACGGGCTGGCGCCGGCGATTGTTTCCAAATCGTAGACATAGCCGTCATATTTGCATGGATTGTCTCCAATCCAAAGCGGAACGATATTTCCCTGCAGAGCAAGACCGCTCCCCGAGCTTTGGAGGACCGACAATGTCTGGACTGCACCATGTGACCGCGATCGCGGGCGACCCCATCAGGAATTTCGGCTTTTACACCCGTGATCTCGGTCTGCGCTTCGTCAAGAAGACGGTCAATTTCGACGATCCCGGCACCTATCACTTCTATTATGGCGACGAGACCGGCCGCCCCGGCACCATCCTGACGTTCTTTCCTTGGGCCGGCGTGCCGGCCGGGCGCCGCGGCGTCGGTGAGACGCACCAGACCGCCTTCCGCGTGCCGCAAAGCTCGCTCGGCTATTGGACGCAACGCTTCGTCGAGAAGGGCATCGCTTATGAGGCGCTGGAGAAGCGTTTTGGCGAGTCCGTGCTGCCGTTCACAGACCCTGATGGCATGGCGCTCGCGCTCGTCGGTATCCCCGGCGCCGAGAGCGAGCCCGGCTGGAGCAATGGCGAGGTGCCGGCCGAGCATGCGATCCGCGGCTTCCATGGCGTGACCTTGCTGCTCGACAGCGCGGCAAAAACGGCTGCCGTCCTCACCGACGTGTTCGGCTTCAAGGAGACGGCGCGCGAAGGCTCGGTGATCCGCTTCAAGGCACCGGGCGATGCCGAAGGCAGCGTCGTCGACATCTACGAAGCCAAGGGCTTCCTGCGCGGACACCAAGGTGGCGGCTCCGTGCATCACATCGCCTTCCGCGCGGCCGATGACGCCGAGCAGGGCAAGATGGCGCAAAGGCTCGTGAGCAATCACGGCCTGCACCCGACCGAACAGCGCGACCGCAACTACTTCCGCTCGATCTACTTCCGCGAGCCCGGCGGCGTGCTGTTCGAGATCGCGACCGACATCCCAGGCTTCGCCGTCGACGAGCCCGTGGCAACGCTGGGACACGACCTGAAGCTGCCGAGCTTCCTCGAAGCACAGCGCAAGCAGATCGAGGGCGTGTTGCCGAACCTGGAAGAGAGGGTGTCGTGACCGAGAGTTCATTCATCCATCGTTTCGAGCCCGCGCGTGACGCGGGCTCTCCTCCTCTCCTGCTGCTGCACGGCACCGGCGGCGACGAGAACGACCTGCTCGGGCTCGGCAAGATGATCTCGCCCGGCTCGGCCCTGCTATCGCCGCGCGGCCGCGTGCTCGAACACGGCATGCCGCGCTTCTTCCGCCGCCTCACTGAGGGCGTGTTCGACGAGGACGACGTGCGCCGCCGCGCCCTTGAGCTCGGCGACTTCGTTGCGGAAGCGCGACAGCGATATGGCCTCGCCGCGCCGGTCGCGGTCGGCTTCTCCAACGGCGCCAACATCGCAGCCGCGCTGTTGTTGCTGAAGCCGGACGCGCTTGCTGGTGCGATCCTGCTCCGCGCCATGGTGCCGCTGTCGGATCCGCCCAAGGTCAACCTCGCAGGCAAGCCGATCCTGCTGTTGTCCGGGCAGGCTGATCCGATCGTGCCGGCGAGCAATTCGGCCCGGCTCGCATCACTGCTTTCCGAAGCGGGCGCGCAGGTCGGTCACAAGGTCCTGCCGGCGGGCCATCAATTATCGCAGGCCGATTTGACGCTTGCCCGCGACTGGATCGGCAAATTCGCCGCCGAAGTCGCCTGACACAAGAAGCGGCGCATCGATTTCGAACGGTGCGCCGCGGCTTCATTCGAACCAGCCGCGCCGCTTGAACCAGATCAGCGGCAGCACGCCGCTGGCAATGATGGCGAGCCACGCCAGCGGATAGCCGAAGGTCCAGTCCAGCTCCGGCATGTGCTTGAAGTTCATGCCCCAGATGCCGACCAGAATCGTGGGCGGCACGCCGACGACCGAGACGATCGTCAAGATCTTGAACAGCTCGTTCTGCTGGATGTTGATGAAGCCGAGCACGGCATCGAGCAGAAGCTGGATCTTGTCCGACAATCGCGTCTCGTAATCGCCGAGCGAAGCGACATCCTTGGAGACGGCTTCGAGCCGCTTCTTCGACGCGGCGGTGATCCATTCACCCCCGACATCGCCGGCGAATGAAGCGATGTGGCCAACGCCAAGCAGGACATCGCGCGCCTTGGCCAGCCGATCCGCCAACTCGCCGATGTTTTCCAGCGCCTCGCGCATCCGCCGGCTGGAGCGGACCGGCCGCTTGCTGCGAACGAGCCCGCCCTTGAAGACGTCCCGCGAGAGCCTGTCGACCTTCGCGCCGAGATGCTCAAGGACATCGGCGCCGCGGTCGACCATGGCCTCGATCAGGCTGGTGAACACGCACATGCCGTTCTCCAGGCTGTCATCGGAACCGATGCGCTTGCCGATGTCCTCGAAGATCGGCAGCTGCGCGAAACGCACCGTCACCAGCACGTGCGGTCCGATGACGAATCCCACCGGCGTGATCTCGGCCTCGTTGTTCTCGTTGAGCCGGACCGCCGGCGAGCTGAGATAGAGCGTGCCGTTGTCGAGGATCAGGCGGCTCGACGCTTCGATCTCGCTGAGCGAATCCTCGGACGGAACGCGTATCCCGAGCAATCGTTCGACGAACTGCTTTTCCTCCGCGGTTGCGTCCAATAGATCAGCCCAGATGATCTCGGAGGGCATCTCCGCGCCGATCTTCTGCCAGTCGTCGGATGGCCACCTGTATAGTTTGAGCAAGAACCGAACTCCGCATACCCTCGCGCCGGATCGCACGGCCTGCGGCCATCCTGCGCCGAGCTAACGCATGAGGGTTCCGAACGTTCAAAGTCGGGGGAGCAATCGAGCGACCCAATCAAACCAAGCGGGCGCGGCCTTCTTCGATGATGCCATCATGCCAGTGTTTTGCCCGACGCGTCAACGGCATCGCGCGACGCGCAACTCATCAATCGCGTCGCGCGCAAGTCATTGAAATCACTACCCTCGGCTACTGTGCATGGGGTTGTTCTTCAGGTTTTTTGTTTGGACCGGTCTCGTGACGATCTCTTCCGTTGGGAGAGATCGTCACCGACATCGCGCAATCGACATGCGCGCCCTACTCCCACGCCCATGTCGAGAAATCGTTCTCGTATTGGGGTACGTCCTTCCAGACGCCCTTCAGCTTCTTGTTGGTGATGGTGATCAGCTGCGGCTGGTACAAATAGCCCGAGACTGCATCGGTGGCCAGCATGCGCTGGGCGTCGCCGAGAAGCTTGGCACGGGCGGCTTCATCCGGCGTCGACACGATCTGCTTGTAGAGCGCGTTGAAGGCGTCGTTGTTGTAGCCGAGATAGTAGTCCGGCTCGGTGATCTTGACGAGATCGAACGGCTCGACATGGCTGACGATGGTGAGGTCGAAATTATGCGGACCATTGCCGGCGAACACCTGCGACAGCCATTGCGCCCATTCGACGTTCTCGATCTTGGCGATGATGCCGACCTTGGCAAGCTGGGCCGCGAGGACCTCGCCGCCCTGGCGCGCATAGGACGGCGGCGGCAGCTTCAACGACAGCTCGAGCGGGGTGGTAACGCCGGCTTCGGCTAGCAGCTTCTTGGCCTTCTCGGGATCGTAGGGGTTGATGCCTGTCGTGTCGACATAGCCGAGCGCGCCCGGCACGTAGAAGCTTCCGATCGGCGTGCCGAAACCGTCGACCGCACCGTCGATCATCGCCTTGCGATCGATCGCGGCGAGGATGGCACGGCGCACGCGAACATCGTCGAGCGGCTTTTTGCGATGGTTGATACCGACGATGGTCTTGGCCCTGGAGCCGCCGACCATAACGTTGAAGCGCGGATCCGCCTTGAACTGCGCGATGGTGCGCTGGGCCGACACCCGGGGAAACGCGTCGACGTCGCCCGACAGCAGCGCCGCCGTCTGTGCGGACGGATCGGAGATGAAGCGGATCGTCACCTTCGCGAGCTTGATCGCGGCGGCGTTGCGATAGTCAGCCCATTTGGTCAGGGTCATCGAGGAGCCCTTGGCCCAGGCGCCCAGCTGATAGGGCCCGGTCCCGACCGGCTGCGTGATATTGGTGGCAGCGCTCTTCGGCTCGACGATCGAGCCGCTCGCCTGCCCCAGCAGGAACGGCAGGTTCGGCTCGGAATTTTTCAGGCTGATCACGACCGTGTCGGCGTCGGGCGCATCGACCTTCTCGAAGCTCTGGAACAGGCTCTTGTCCTTGTTGGTGCTGGTGGGGACCGCGTTGCGCTCGAACGAGAACTTCACGGCTGCGGAGTCAAACGGCTCGCCGTTGTGGAACTTGACGCCCTTGCGCAGCTTGAACGTATAGGTCTTCAGATCGGGCGATGCAGTCCAGCTCTCCGCCAGCAGGGGCGAGGTGGTGCCGTCCTCGTTGATCTTGGTCAGGGTCTCATAGATGTTGTAGAGCGTGACCTCGGCGATCGCGGCGGCGGCGGCGTTGGTGGGATCGAGCCCCGGCGGTTCCAGCGCCATCGCCATGACGACGCTGTCCTTCTTGCTCTGAGCCAGCACCGGCAACGGAGCAGCGGCAAGTGCGGCGGCGAATGCGACGATCGATAGTTTCCTGAACATGCGTAACTCCCCGGCCTTGTCTTGTCTCAAGCCTACGCCAATCCTGCCGCGGACGCTAACCTTCCACGGGCAATTGCGGCAACGCCATCACGGCTTCCGCCTTGTGGCAAGCGGCCAGATGCGTCTCGCCCACCTTGCGTAGCTCAGGCAGAACCTCGCGGCAATGCTGGTCGGCTAGCGCGCACCGCGAGACATAGGGGCAGCCGGTCGCGGCCGCCGATTGCGAGGCGATCGCCTGGGCTCCGCGCCGCCGCCGGCCTCCGCCGGCGCGCACCCGCGGCACGGCCTCCAGCAGCGCTCGCGTATAGGGATGGGCGCAACGCTCGAACAAATCCTCAGGCCTGCCCTGTTCGACGATCCGGCCCAGATACATCACCGCGACCTCGTCGCAGAGATAGTCGACGACGGCCAGGTCGTGGCTGATCAGGACGTAACTGAGGCCGAACTGCTCCTGGAGGTCCTGCATCAGGTTCAAGACTTGCGCCTGCACGGAAACGTCGAGCGCGGAGACCGGCTCGTCGGCGACGATCAGCTTCGGCTGGGTGATCAGCGCGCGCGCAATGGCGATGCGCTGGCGCTGGCCGCCGGAGAACTCGTGTGGATATTTCTCCATGTCGGCATCGCGCAGACCCACCTGCCGTAGCACTGCGGAGACGCGGGCACGTAGCGTCGTGCGATCAATCCCCTCCAGCACGGTGAGCGGTTCGGCGACGATGCGCGCGATGGTCTGGCGCGGGTCGAGCGATCCGTAGGGATCCTGGAACACCATCTGGAAATCGCGGCGGGCGCGGCGCAACTCGTCGGCGGAGATGCGGTTGAGGTCGCGGCCGAGCAGCGCGACCTGCCCCGATGTCGGCCGCTCCAGCGCCATCACCACCCGCGCGAATGTCGACTTCCCGGAGCCGGATTCGCCGACGATGCCGAGGCTCTTGCCGGCGTCGACCCGCACGCTGACACCGTTGAGCGCGCGCACCTGCCCGGGCGGGCGGAACACGCTTTCGCGCGGCAACGTGTAGCGCTGCTCGAGATCCTTCACGTCGAGAAGAGGCGCCGTGCTCATACGGTCAGCGCTCCGACGCGTTCGGCCATCGACACGTCCGTCCGGATGCAGCGCACGAAATGGCCCGGTCCGACGTCCACCATTGCTGGAAGCGCAGCCCGGCACTGCTCGATCACGAGCGGACACCGATCGGCGAAGGTGCAACCGGAAGGCAGATCGGCGAGCTCCGGCACCGTGCCCGATATCGTCGTCAGCCGCGTCCCCTTGCGTGCGCCGAGTTTCGGTCGGGCGCGGAACAGGCCCTGCGTGTAGGGATGGCCCATCCGGCGGAACACCTCGTCGGTCGGTCCGCTCTCGATGATCGTGCCGCCGTACATCACCATCATGCGCTGCACGTTCTCGGCGATGACGCCGAGATCGTGCGAGATCAGGATCATCGACATGCCGCGCTCCTCGATGAGATCGGCGATGAGGTCGAGGATCTGGCCCTGGATGGTGACGTCGAGCGCCGTGGTCGGCTCGTCCGCGATCAGAAGGTCGGGCTCGCAGGCGAGCGCCATCGCGATCGTGACGCGCTGACGCTGGCCGCCGGAAAACTGGTGCGGATAAGCGTCGACGCGCCTGGCCGGATCAGGCAACCCGACGCGGTCGAGCAAGGCGATCGCCTCTCGCCGCGCCTGCGATGCCGAAAATTTCCTGTGACGCCGCAGCGGCTCGGCGACCTGGTTGCCGATCGTGTGCATCGGATTGAGCGCGGTCATCGGCTCCTGGAAGATCATGCTGATGCGATTGCCGCGCAGCCGACAATATTCCGCGTCCGACAAACCAGCGAGTTCGCCGCCATCCAGCTTGATGCTGCCGGTGACGGACGCGCTATCCGGCAGCAGCCCCATCAGCGACAACGCGGTGACCGACTTGCCGCAGCCGGATTCGCCGACGAGCCCGAGCGTCTCGCCGCGCTTCAGCGCAAAGCTGACGCCGCGCACGGCCTGCGCCGGCCCGCGGCTGGTGTTGAGGCGCACGCCGAGATTGACAACCTCGATCAACGGCATGGACGAGCGCTCGCTCATCATCATCGCTCCCGCGCCAGTCGAGGGTCGAGCAGATCGCGCAGTCCGTCGCCGAGCAGATTGAGGCCGAGCACCGCGATTGCAATCGCAGCACCCGGGTAGACGGCGAGCATCGGCGACTGGAACAGCAGCGACTGCGCGTCGTTCAGCATCCGTCCCCAGGACGGCTGCGGCGGCTGCGTGCCGAGACCGAGATACGACAAGGCGGCTTCGGCAAGGATCGCGAGCGCAAACTGGATCGTCGCCTGTACGATCAGAATCGACATGATGTTGGGCAGCACGTGCTCGATGGTGATGCGAAAGCGCCCTTTCCCCGCGGCGCGCGCGGCCAGCACGAATTCGCGCGCCCAGATCGCGTTGGCCGAGCCGCGCGTCAGCCGGATCAGCGTCGGGATCTGGAAGATGCCGATGGCGACGATCGAGGTCACCATGCCGGGCCCCACGACCGCGGCGAGCATGATCGCCGAGAGCACGGCCGGAAAGGCGAAGGTGAAATCGGAGAAGCGCATGATGATCTCTTCGGTCCAGCCGCGCCTAGCCGACGCGATGAGGCCGAGACAGACGCCGAAGGTGAGGCCGATGCTGACCGCGATGATGCCGACCATGATGGTGGAGCGGGCGCCGGCGAGCAGCAGCGAAACGATGTCGCGGCCGAAGACGTCGGTGCCGAGCCAGTGCGCGGCCGAGGGCGGCCGGAGCTTTGACGCGATGTCGATCTCATAGGGCGACCAGGGCGTCCACACCAGCGACAGCAGCGCCGAGGCGAGAACCAGCAGGCTCAGCGCGCCGCCGAGCACGAAGCTGCGATGACGCAGCGCGCGGCGCCAGAAGGTCCGGGCCGGCAGAGGGCGCGCTACGGCCGGCGCGTCGACGAGGGTGGTCAACGGCGCGCTCACAGATCATGGACCTTGATGCGGGGATCGACGAAGGCATAGAGCACGTCGACCACGAAATTGACGATGACCACCATGGTCGCGAGCAGCATCACGCAGTTGCGCACCACGATGAGGTCGCGGTTGGCGATCGACTGAAAGATCAGGCGGCCGAGCCCCGGCAGATAGAACACGTTCTCGATCACGATGGTGCCGGCGAGCAGATTGGCGAATTGCAGGCCCATGACCGTCATCACAGGGATCATGGCGTTGCGCAGCACATGACTCCACAGTACCTCGCGCTTGCCGAGGCCCTTCGCGCGCGCCGTGCGGACGAAGTCTTCGCGCAGCACTTCCAGCACAGCCGAGCGCGTGACGCGTGCGAGGATCGCGGCCTGCACGACCGCAAGCGACACCGCCGGCAGCAGCAGCGACTTGATGCCGAGCCAGACGCCGTCCTCCCAACCGGGAAAGCCGCCCGCGGAGAGCCATTGCAGCCGTACCGAGAACAGTAGCACCAGCAGGATTGCGAACCAGAAATTCGGCAGCGCGATGCCGATCTGCGTCAGCGACATCACGCCGACGTCGCCGAGCTTGTTGTGGTTGGCGGCGGTGTAGATGCCGGCCGAGAGCGCCAGCGTCACCGTGATCAGCATGGACATCATCGCGAGCGGGATGGTCAACACCAGCCGCTCCACGATCAGGCTGGCGACCGGTGTGCCGTAGACATAGGAGTTGCCGAGATCGCCGACGAGCAGCCCTTTGATCCAATGCAGATAGCGAACCGCCAGCGGCTGGTCGAGCCCGAGCTTGACGGTGAGCGCGCGGACCGCATCTGGCGAGGCGTCGGCGCCCATCAGCATCTGCGCGGCGTTGCCCGGAAGCGCATCCAGCACCAGGAAAATGATCACGGACGCGCCGACCAGCGTCGCCAGCAGGGTCAGCACACGTCGGAGGACAAATACGCTCATGCGCGCTCGGATTCAGGGCTCATCCGCAGCACGATCAACATGTCCGGGCATCGGAGGCAAGTGCTTTGCAAACAAGTCCCTTGCGGCATGTGCCTCACCTCAGCCGGGCCAGCGGGACAGGAGGTCATGCGACGCCTCGAACAGCGCGCTCACGCGCAGCAAGTCCGCATCAGCGCGGAAGCGGCCGACGAGTTGCAAGCCGATCGGCAGGCCGTCGCGGCCGAAGCCGCAGGGCAGACTGAGCGCGGGGTGTCCGGTCATGTTGAACGGCATGGTCCAGGGGAACCAGTGCGGCCGGACGCTGTCAAACTGCTTGCCGTCGATCTCGATGGTGCCGAACAGGTCCTGATCGATCGGCAGGGCGGTGCGGGTGAGGGTCGGCATCGCCAGCAGATGCCCATGCGCAAGCAGGGACTGCACCCGGCGGAACAGCGCCGTGCGCGCGAACATCGCCTCCTGATAGGCAACGCCGCTGAAGTCGGTGGCGAGCGCAAGCTGCCTGAGGAAGGCCTCGCTCAGCGCGTCCCCATGCTCGGCCGCGAATTTTGCAAAGCGCGTCCGCCAGACCGTGTGATTGATGGCGCGCCAGATCGGCTCGATGTCGAACCCCTCGCCCGAAAACTCCTCGAGCTCGGCACCTAGGCCCGCAAGTCGATCGAGGCTCGCCTTGAAGCCGGCCTCGACGTCGACAGATACCGGGCGTCCGGGTGGCGACAGGCAATACAGGATTTTCTGCCCACGCAGATCGCCACGCGGGGCGGCCGTGCCGATGAAGTCGGGCACGGGAACGCCGATCGACCAGGGATCGCAAGAATCCTCGCCGGCCATCGCCTGCATCATCAGCGCGGTGTCGGGGACGGACCGCGTCATCGGCGTGACATAGGTCTGGTTGCCGAACACGTCCAGCGCCTGGCTATGCGGGATGACGCCATTGCTCTGCTTCAGCCCGACCACGCCGTTGCAAGCGGCGGGAATCCGCGTCGAGCCGCCGCCATCGGTTGCGATCGCAAGCGGCGCGATGCCGCTCGCCACCGCCACCGCCGCGCCGCCACTGGAGCCGCCCGACGAGCGCTCGGCGCTCCACGCATTGCGGGTGCGGCCGAACAGCGGCGAGTCGGTCAGGCATTTGCTGCCGAATTCGGGCGTCGTGGTCTTGCCGATCAGAATGGCGCCTTCCGCACGCAGCCTTGCAACCGCGACGGCATCCTCGTTCGGAACATTATCCTTGTAGGGAATGGCGCCGAAACTGGTCGTGACACCCCTGGTGTTGACGATGTCCTTGACGGTTGCGGGGATGCCGTGCAGCAGGCCGAGCGGCTCGCCCGCCATCAGCTTGCGCTCGGCTTCGCGCGCGGCGGCAAGCGCCTCGTCGCCGCAGATCGTGATGAAGCAGTTCAGCTCAGGCTGGAGCGCTTCGGCGCGGGCGAGCACCGCGCGGGTGAGCTCGACGGGCGAGATCTGCTTTGTCGCGATGAGACCGCGCAGCACGGTTGCGGATAGCAGGCAAGGATCGCCGTTCATCGTCACATCGCTCCGAAGCGGGCCGCCGTTGGCCGATAGCATTGACAGCCAGGATGACAGTTTTGTTAACTCGCCGTCCAATACGATTTTGAGCACCAACCCATACGATTTCGGTATGCCAATGGATCTTCGCCGGCTCCGCTATTTCGTTGCCGTCGCCGAGGCGCGCAGCGTCGGCAAGGCGGCCGAGCGGCTGCGGATGGCGCAGCCGCCGCTCTCGGTCCAAATCCGCAAGCTGGAGGCCGAGGTCGGCGCGCCGCTGTTCCGCCGCGGCACGCGCGGCATGGATTTGACCGAAGCGGGCCAGGCGCTGCTGGCGCGCGCCGGCGAGGCGCTGGCGCTGGCGGCCGACGGCATCGAGGCCGCGCGCGCGGTCGCGGCCGGCAGCCGTGGTCGGCTGTCCGTCGGCTACATGTTCGTACTGGCGAACGCGATGCTGCCGCGTCTCATCCCCGAGTTGCGGCGATCCGTTCCCGGCGTCGATCTCGATTTCGCCGAGCTCAGTGCCACGACGCGCGAGCCGCGTCTGCTCGACCGTAGCGTCACGGTCGCGCTGTGCATGCCGGCGATCCACCATCCCGAGATCCAGGTGGCCCGAATCGGCGCGCAGCCGTTCGTGCTGGCGGTGCGAAACCGTTCGCCGCTTGCGCGCCTGAGCGCGGTGTCAATGACACGACTACAAGGCCGTCCGCTGATCGCGTTGCCGCCGCCGGAGCGCGACCCCTCCTCCTCCGCGGTCGCGGCCCTGCTGCGGCGGCATCAGATCGTGATGCCGATTGCGAGCCGGGTAGAGACAGTGCATTCGGCGATGAACCTGGTTCTCGCCGGTGAAGGCCTCGCCATCCTGCCCGCCTGCGCCCAGCTCGGGGCGCCGCGCGGCATCGTGTTCCGGCCGTTGCGGGATGCGACCGATTCCATCGACATCGCGGTCTGCTGGCGGCGGGATTCTCACAGCCCGCTGATCCGGACCTTCCTCAAATGCGCCGAGAAGGTCGTGGCACCGCTGTGACGCGACGCTACAAGCTCCAGATAATCTCGTGACTCCACGGCGGATCGGCACCGGGACGGGTGCAGGTGAGACCGGCGCAATTGGCAGCAAAGGATAGTGCACCGCGAAGCTCGTCCGCGCCGATATCCTTCAGTTGCTGTCGGGCGAGGCGTCCCTGCTTGTGCAGGGCGAACAACAACGCCGCCTGAAAACTGTCACCCGCGCCGATGGTGTCGGCGACCACGACCTTGGGGGCGGCGACCTCGATCTGTCCTGCCCCCGCATGCCACGCGATCGCACCGTTGTCGCCACGGGTGATGACGACGAGGCTCGCGCCGCGTGCAAGCAGCGTGCTCGCACGCTGGTGATACGGCTCGTCGGCGAACAGATAGGTAAAATCGACGTCTGACATCTTGATGAGATCGGCACAGCCGGCAAACTCGGCCATGCGGGCGAGATAAGCCGGCTTGTCCTTCACGAGGTTGGGCCGGCAGTTCGGATCAAAGGAGATTGTCGAGGACGCTCGTGCGTCCGCGATCAGGGCCATGGTCTCGCTCGCGCCCTGGTCATTGACCAGCGTGGTCGAGCCGACATGGAGAACTTCGACCGTATCGAAGGGAATAGAGCCGCGCCGGTAGGTCCAATTCCGCGTCGCGGTCTCGGCGTCGTAGAAAGCATAATGCGACTCTCCCGCAACGATACGCACGAAGGCGAGCGTGGTCTGGTGATCGCTGCTTGTGGCGAGACCGAGCTCGACATTGGATACAGCGGCGTGGTCGGCGATCATGCGCCCGAACATGTCCGTCGAGATCCCGCCGACAAAGCCGGTCGGCGCGCCGAGCCGCGCCATGCCGATTGCGACGTTGAGGCAGGAGCCGCCGACCGCCGGCATCACCGCTTCGCGCCCGTCGGTATTTCGCGTCGGGACAAAATCGATCAGCGCGTCGCCGCAGGAAATCAACATCCGTTTCAACCTCCGGCCATTCCACGCATCGCCGCGCGGCTGCCGCGATCGACCTCGCGCAGCAACTTGTAGACCTCGCGCTTGCGGGCGTGAAAGGCGGCAATGTCGGGCGTAGTGGGCTCGCTCTTCCGTCCCAACGCCGACATCTTGGCCATGGTTTCGCCGATCGAGGCATAGGCGCCGCCGGCGACTGCGCCGAGCATCGCGGCGCCGAGCAGCACGGGCTCCCTGGTCTGCGGCAGCGCCACGGTGAGGCCAGTCGTATCCGCCATGATCTGCCGCACCAGCGGACTGCGGCTGGCGCCGCCGCCCATGATCATGATGCTGGAATGGACGCCATGCGCGGTAAAGGCCTCGATCACCTCGGCAAGCCCATAGGCGAGCCCGCACAGACCGGCGACGAACAGCCGTTCCATCGAGGCGATGTCGGTGTCGAGATCGAGGCCCGCGATCACCGCGCGCGTGTCAGGGTCGGCATAGGGCGAGCGGTTGCCGATGAACTCAGGAAGCACATGGACGTTGCGGGCCAGCAGCACGGCGCGGCTGGCGCCGCCTGCGCGCGCGATGATGCGGCGCTCGAGAAACTCGATGAGGTCGAGGCCCTCGCTGCGCGCCGCCACGCTCGCCTCGGCGTGGCCGGGATGCGACTTGAGAAGATGGTCGATCGCAGCGCCCGCAGCCGACTGCCCGCCCTCGTTGAGCCAGAAATTTGGTACCATGCCCGAATAGTAAGGACCCCACACGCCCGGTACGAAGCACGGTTCTTTCGTCGTCGCCATAATGCAGGCCGACGTTCCCATGATGTAGGCGAGGCGGTCGCAGACATCTGTCGCGCCCTCCGATTCATCGCGGCCGCCGATGGCGCCGATGCCGCCGGCATGGGCATCGATCAGGGACGCTCCGACCGGCGTGCCCGGTGACAAGCCGAGATCGGCAGCTGCCGTACCGGTTAGACCGGCGCCGAGCCGCGTGCCAGGCGCGACGATCTCGGTGCCGATGCGGGCGTATTTCTCGTTGACGAAGTCCGACAGGCCGATGCGCTTGAAGAATGGCGCGCTCCAGCCACCGCCGTCATGCGCGAGGTAGTTCCATTTGCAAGTGACCGTGCAGGTCGAGCGTTGCAACGAGCCGGTGGCGCGCCAGGTCAGGTAATCCGCCAGATCGAAGAAGTGCCCTGCGGCGTCGAAGCTCGTGCGCATGTGCCGCTTCAGCCACAGCAGTTTCGGCATCTCCATCTCGGGCGAGATCGAGCCGCCGACATAGCGCAGCACGGCATCACCGGTTTCGTTGATCAGCCGCGCCTCGGCCGTGGCGCGGTGATCCATCCAGACGATGACGTTGCGCTGCCGGTCGCCGGAGGCGCTGATGGTGAGCGGCTCGCCTTGCCGGTCGAGCACCACGAGGGAGCAGGTGGCGTCGAAACCGATACCGCCGACGCTGTCGGGCGCGATTGCAGCTTCCGCCATCGCGGCCCGCACCGACGCCGTGCAAGCGTCCCAGATATCCTGGGACGACTGTTCGACGATGTCACCGGCCTCGGGCCATATCCTGATCGGATGCCGTGCGATAGCCAACAAGGTGCCCGCCTCGTCGAACACCCCTGCCCGCGTGCTTGTGGTCCCTACATCGACGCCGATATACGCTCGCGGCATTGTCGCCCCCGGAAGCTCTCGTCAGTTTTGACGCAAGCCTACCAGCAAGTGTAGCCGCCATCCACCAGCACGATGCTGCCGGTCATCAGGCTCGCGGCCTCGGACGAGAGAAAGAGCACCACGGAGGCGATCTCCTCGACCTGCCCCATCCGCGCCATCGGGGTTCCACCGATCCAGGCGTCGTACATTCTCGGATTGCTCTTCACGAAGGCGTTGAGCGGCGTCTCGATATAGGTCGGCGCCACCGCGTTGACGCGGATGCCGCGCGCGCCCCATTCGGCGGCGAGCGATTTCGTCAGATGGTGCACGCCGGCCTTGGACGCATTGTAGAAGCACTGCTCCTGCGGCTTGTTGACGATGAAGCCGGACATCGAGCCGACATTGACGATGGCGCCGCTCTTCGCCTTGAGCATGTGCTTGCCGAATTCGCGGCAGCACCAGAAGGTGCCGTTGAGATTGACGTCGATCACATTGAGCCAGTGCTCGTCGGTCACGGTCTCCGCCGGCGTCTCGCTGCGGGCGATGCCGGCGTTGTTGACGAGGATGTCCACCTTGCCGTGCCGGGCAACGACGTCGTTGGCCACTTCCGCCACGCGCTTGGTATCGGTGACGTCCATGATCGCCGTCTCGGCGTCATACCCCTTCGCCTTCAGGCTGGCTTTTGCACTGTCGGCGACCTTACTGTCGCGATCGCCGATGACGACCCTGGCGCCGGCTTCAGCCAGCGCTTCGGCGCAGGCGAAGCCGATGCCTTGCCCGCCGCCGGTGATGAACGCGGTCTTGCCGTTCAGCTTGAATTTTTCCAGGTACATGTTGCTTTTCCCGATTCTTGCCGTTTCTTGTCAGCCCCGGATGGCGTTGCCGCTTGCGTCGAAGCGATGGATGCGCGCTGGCTCCGGCACCAGCGATACATGGTCGCCGGCGTGCAGGCTCAACTCACCGATGTAGCGCGCCGTCAGCATGCCGAGCGGGCCGGCATCGACATAAAGGAAGGTGTCGCTGCCGAGATGCTCGGCCACCGCGATCGTTCCCTGCCAGCCGCCGGCACCGTCGCGCTCGATCTTGAGATGCTCAGGCCGTACGCCGATCGTTGCTGCGGCCTTCTGCAAGGCGTGCTCGCCGGTCACGAAGTTCATCTTGGGCGAGCCGATGAAGCCGGCGACGAAGAGGTTGGCCGGCTTCTCGTAGAGCTCCAGCGGCGAGCCGTATTGCTCGATCTTGCCGCCGTTGAGCACCACGATCTTGTCGGCCATGGTCATGGCCTCGACCTGGTCGTGGGTGACATAGATCGCGGTGGTGCCGAGCTGCTTCTGGAGCCGCGTCACCTCGATCCGCATCTGCACGCGCAGCGCCGCGTCGAGGTTGGAGAGCGGCTCGTCGAACAAAAACGCCTTGGGCTCGCGGACGATGGCACGCCCGATCGCGACGCGCTGGCGCTGGCCGCCGGAGAGCTCGCGCGGCTTGCGATCGAGATAGGGAGTGAGGTTCAGCGTTGCGGCGGCGGCCTCGACCTTACGGTTGATCTCGTCCTTGGCCAGCCCCACCATCTTCAGGCCGAAGCCGATGTTGCCGCGCACGCTCATATGCGGATAGAGCGCATAGGACTGGAACACCATCGAGAGCCCGCGCTTGGCCGGCGGCGTGTCGACCACGTTCTTGCCGTCGATCAGGATCTTGCCGCCGGAGACGTCCTCGAGCCCCGCGATCAGCCGCAAGAGCGTGGTCTTGCCGCAGCCCGACGGCCCCACGAACACCACGAACGACCCATCGGCGATCTCCAGGTCCGCGCCCTTGATGATGTGCACGGGGCCGAAGGATTTCTGCACGTCCTGAAGTGTGATCTGACCCATGATCCGGCAGCCCTTCCTACTTTACCGCGCCAAAGGTGAGCCCGCGCACGAGCTGCTTCTGGCTGAACCAACCGAGGACGAGAATGGGCGCGATCGCCAACGTGGAAGCCGCCGACAGCTTTGCCCAGAACAGCCCTTCCGGGCTCGAATAGGACGCGATGAACGTGGTGAGCGGCGCAGCGTTCGAGGTCGACAGATTGAGCGTCCAGAACGCCTCGTTCCAGGCCAGGATCAGGTTCAGCAGCATGGTCGATGCGAGCCCCGGGATCGCCATCGGCGTCAGCACGTAGATCAGCTCGCGGCCGATGGTGGCGCCGTCCATGCGCGCGGCTTCCAGGATGTCGCGCGGAATCTCCTTGAAATATGTGAACAGCATCCAGATCACGATCGGCAAGTTTCCGAGACACAGGATGAAGACGAGGCCGATGCGGGAATCGAGCAGGCCGAATGACTTGTAGATCAGGTAGATCGGCACCAGCACGCCGACCGGCGGCATCATCTTGGTCGAGAGCATCCAGAGCAGGATGTCCTTGGTGCGCTTGGTCGGCGAGAACGCCATCGACCAGGCCGCGGGGATCGCGATCAAAAGCGCGATCAAGGTCGAGCCGCCGGCGATGATGATCGAGTTCATCGCGTGGAGGACATAATCGCTGCGCTCCTGCACCGTCGCGTAGTTTTCCGTGGTCCAGTGGAAGAACAGGAAGGACGGCGGGATCGCGAAAGCCTCGAGCTCGGTCTTGAAGCTCGCCAATACCATCCAGAGGATCGGGAAGAAGATCAGGAAGCCGAAGAACCACGCCCCGATGGTCGAGACCACCACCCGCTGCCTCGTCGCCGTACGCGCCATGTCTTATGCCTCCAGGTTGCGACCGACGATACGGACGAGGAAAAAGGCAACAACGTTGGCGATCACGACAGCGACGAGGCCGCCTGCCGAGGCAGTACCGACATCGTACTGGATCAGTGCCTGCGAATAGATCAGGAAGGCGATGTTGGTGGTCGAGAGTCCCGGGCCGCCGCCCGTGGTGACGTAGATCTCGGCAAAGACGGTGAGCAGGAAGATCGTCTCGATCAGGATCACCACCGTGATGGGGCGCGCGAGGTGCGGCAGCGTGATGTAGATGAAGGTCGAGACCGCGCTGGCACCGTCCATTTCAGCGGCTTCCTTCTGCTCCTCGTCGAGCGACTGCATCGCGGTGAGCAAAATCAGGGTCGCGAACGGCAGCCATTGCCAGGACACGATCAGGATCACGGCGAGCAGCGGCGCGTCGGTAAACCAGTCAATCGGCGTCAACCCGAACAGCGAGGCGATCCAGGCAAACAGCCCGGACACAGGATGCATCAGCAGGTTCTTCCAGACCAGCGCGCTCACCGTCGGCATCACGAAGAACGGCGCGATCACCATCAACCGCACGATGTTGAGGCCGATCACCGGCTGGTCGAGCAATAGCGCCAGCGGAATTCCGAGCAGGACGGTCAGCGCCAGCACCGAGCCGACCAGCACCAGCGTGTTCTGGAGCGAGGCGAGGAACGCGGGGTCGGTGAGGAAGTAGCGGAAGTTTTCCAGCCCGACGAACGCTTCCGAGCCGGGATAGAGTAAGCTGTAATGCAGCGTCGAGAAATAGATCGTCAACGCGAGCGGGACGATCATCCAGATGAACAGCAGCCCGACGGCCGGCGTCAGGAGCGTCCGTGCGAGAAGCTGCGTCTGCCGGGTTGCCATTCTTGGCTTCTCCGCTTGCGGGAAGAAGGCGGCCATCCACCTGGAGCGGTGGATGGCCGCAAGTCTGAGCTCAGGAGGGAGAGCTCGAGCTCACTTGATGTAACCCGCGCGCTTCATCTCGCGCTCGGTTGAAGATTGCGCCGCGGTGAGCGCGGCATCGACCGTCATCGATCCCGCAAGCGCGGCCGAGAATTGCTGGCCCACCTGCGTACCGATGCCCTGGAATTCGGGGATGGCCGCATATTGCACGCCGACGTAGGGCACCGGCTTCACCGTCGGCTTGTTCGGATCGGCGGCATCGATCGAGGCCAGCGTCAGCTTGGCGAACGGGGCGACCTTCAGATAATCAGGGTTTTGGTAGAGCGAGGTTCGGGTGCCCGGCGGCACGTTCGCCCAGCCCTCCTTCGCAGCCACGACCTTGGTGTAATCCTTGCTGGTGGCCCAGGCGATGAACTTCTCGGCGGCTTCGGCCTTCTTCGAGCCGGCGGGAATTGCGAGGCTCCAGGCCCACAGCCAGTTGGCGTTCTTGCCGAGCCCGGTGTTGGGCGCCAGCGCGAAGCCGACCTTGTCGGCGACCTTGGAGTCCTTCGGGTTGGTGACGAACGACGCCGCGACGGTGGCATCGATCCACATTGCGCACTTGCCGGCATTGAACAGCGCGAGGTTCTCGTTGAAGCCGTTCGAGCTCGCACCGGGAGGGCCGGCCTGCTTCATCAGGTCGACATAGGTCGTGAGCGTCGCCTTCCATTCCGGCGTGTTGAACTGCGGCTGCCACTTCTCGTCGAACCAGCGCGCGCCGTAGGAATTGGCCATGGCGGAGAGGAACGCCATGTTCTCGCCCCAGCCGGCCTTGCCGCGCAGGCAGATGCCGTAGACGCCGGCGCTCTTGTCGGTGAGCTTCTTGGCGGCGTCGACGACGAAATCCCAGGTGGGGCTTTCCGGCATCTTGAGGCCGGCCTTGTCGAACAGGTCGGTGCGGTACATCACCATCGAGCTCTCGCCGTAGAATGGCGCGGCGTAGAGCTTGCCGTCGACCGAGACCGCATCCTTGATCTTGGGCAGGAGGTCGGCGACGTCGTAGTCGGCGCCGAGATTGGCGAGCGGCACCAGCCAACCCTTCTTGGCCCAGATCGGCACCTCGTAGGTGCCGATGGTGAGGACGTCGAACTGGCCGCCCTTGGTGGCGATGTCGGTGGTGACGCGCTGGCGCAGCACGTTCTCTTCCAGCGTCACCCATTTGACGCTGATATCGGGGTTCTTCTTGGTGAATTCACCCGTCAGCCCCTGCATGCGGATCATGTCGCCGTTGTTCACGGTGGCAATCGTCAGGGTCGTTTCGGCCATCGCGGGGACAGCCAGCAGGACAGACGCGCCACAAACGGCGCCGAGGACGTGTTTCACGGTGACCTCCCTAAGCTCGCGCTTTTGAGCATATGCCCACGCGTTGGGCGTATGTTCGGCTGAGGGCGGGCCGTTGTCAAGCAGGCGCGCGGACGTTTCGGCAACTTATGAGTGCTGCGATGCGGGGGGCTCGTGCGTCGCCCTCCCCGTCATGCCCCGCGAAGGGGCATCCAGTACTCCGTGCCGTCTGTCGGTTTGCCTCAAGCGGCGCTGCGGCGTCCTGGATCGTCCGCCTGCCGCCTTCGCTAAACCTTCGGCGCCCCAGACCTCAACCCCGGCGAAGCCTTGGCGTAGCCGGGTCGCGGACGACGACAGCGGCGTGGGTGGCGAAATCCCTGCCTCGCGCCCCGCGCGGGAAACGACGAACCGCCTCAGCGCTCCAGAATCGCCCTTGCGGTCGCCTCGTCCGTAATCAGACCGTTGATCAGCCGCCCATTCAGCGCCGCCGCGATCGCCGGCACCTTGGCTGCGCCGACGGCGGCGCCGATCGTCGTGGTCTTCGCCGGGACCTCCGGCGGAATGCTGGTCAACCGTTTGTTGGTGCCGGCCTTCAGCAGGCGGCCCTTGGAATCATAGGCCCAGCCCGTGATCTCGCCGATCGCCCCTTGCCGCATCATCTCGAACAATTCGTCGCGGGTGACGAAGCCGTCGACATGGACCTGCGCCTTCTGGTCCATCTGGCCGATGCCGACGAGGCGCAAATCCGCCTTCTCCGCGACCGCCTTCACCTTCGCGATCGGCTCGATCCGGACCATCTTGTTGCGCTCGTCCTCGGACGACATCAGGAACGGTAGCGGCATCGGGTAATGCCGTGCGCCGGTGCGATCGGCGAGCCGGCCGACGGTATCGTAGAAGCTCGCAGAACCGTCGGCGGAGATGTTGCCGACGAGCGAGACGATCTGGTGATTGGGCCGGTCGATCGGCGTGACGCGCTCGACCGCGGCGCGCACGGCGCGTCCCGTCCCGAGCGCGACGATGACGGGCGTTTCCGAACGCAGGGTGGAATCGAGCAGGTTGGCGCAGCGTTCGGCAATGCCCGCTGTGGCCTGCGGCGCGGCGGGATCAGCCGGCACCACCTCGCAATGGGCAAGGTCGAAACGTTCCTTCAACCGCGCCGCCAGCTCCATGCACGCGGCGATGGGATGTTCGAGCCGGAAGGTGATGAGCCGCTCGGCGAGACATAGCGACACCAGCCGCTGCGCCGACGCGCGCGACACCTGGAGCATCTTCGCGATCTCGTCCTGGGTGTGACCGGCAATGAAATAGAGCCAGCCGGCACGCGCAGCGTCGTCGAGCCTGGACTTTTCGTTCTCGGCGGCCATGGCAGGCGTCAGGCGTCCTTCCAGAAATCGATCATGCGCGCGAAGACCCGGTCGGCCCCCGCACCCGACAGTATAGCCTGCCCGTCGCGTCCGCGATAATGGCTGCCGCCGGCAAATCCCCAGACCGTCATGCCGGCCGCCTTGCCCGCCTGCACGCCGCTCGGACTATCCTCGATCACCAGCGTGCGCGCAGGTTGCGCGCCCATCTGCTCGGCCGCGTACAGAAAGAGATCGGGCGCCGGCTTGCCGTGCCTGACCATCTGCGCGGTGTAGATCCGGTCGCCGAAATGCGCCCGCAGGCCGGTGACGTCAAGGGAGAGCGCGACACGGTCGATGTCGCTGGAGGAAGCCACGCAGAATGGTGCCCGCAGGCCCGACAAGATCATATCGACATCAGAAACCGGATGAAGCGCCTTTTCGAACGCCATCAACACGCGCGACTTCAGCCGGGACGGAAAATCGACCGGCATTGCGTGGCCGAGCTCGCGATAATGCTGAGTAATTGCGCTCGTGCTTCGTCCAAGGAACAGCTCCAGCGCTTGTGCAAGTGTCAGCGATATCCCGGATTCGGACAGCTCGTCCGACAGGCATTGACAGCTCAACAGCTCGCTGTCGACGAGCACACCGTCGCAATCGAAGATAAAGAGATCGAACTGACCAGGATCCATTCGGCCATTCGATCATATGCTCACCTGTTGAGCAATAGCTCACTGAAGCCGATCGTAGTCGGCGGCAGCCTCATCTCCGCTGATTATAAACGTCGATGCACACCGCCCCGAGCAGGACCAGGCCCTTGATGACCTGCTGATAGTCGATGCCGATGCCGAGGATGGACATGCCGTTGTTCATCACGCCCATGATCATGGCGCCGACCACGGCGCCACCGACGCGGCCGACACCGCCATAGGCCGAGGCGCCGCCGATGAAGCAGGCCGCGATGACGTCGAGCTCGAAGCCGAGGCCCGCCTTCGGCGTTGCTGTGTTGAGGCGCGCGGCGAAGACGAGGCCGGCGAGCGCAGCGAGCACGCCCATGTTGACGAAGGTGAGGAAGGTCAACCGTTCCGTCTTGATGCCCGACAGGCTTGCCGCTTTCGCATTGCCGCCAACCGCGTAGACCTGCCGACCGATGACGGTGCGGCGGGTGACGAAACCGTACAGCGCGATCAGCGCGGTCATGATGACCAGCACGTTCGGCAGACCGCGATGCGAGGCGATCAGATAGGTGAAATAGAGCACAGCGCAAGCCAGGAGAATGCTCTTGCCGAGGAAGAACGCGTAAGGCTCGACCTCGATGCCGTGCAGCTGCTCGCGCGAGCGCCCCTTGGCGCTGGCGTAGACGAGGCCGAGCGCGAGCACCGCACCGACCAGCATCGACGTCGGATGCAGCGTGCCGGCCTCGGGCAGCATCTCCGGAATGAAGCCGGAGGACAGCTTCTGGAAGGTGGCCGGGAACGGTCCTAGTGACTGGCCTTGCAATACCGCAAGCGCGAGGCCCTTGAACACCAGCATGCCGGCCAGCGTCACGATGAAGGACGGTATCTTGAAATAGGCCACCCAATAGCCCTGCGCGGCGCCGATTGCCGCGCCCAGCAGCAGGCAGGCGATAAAGGCGAGCGTGTAGTCGACCTTGTAGGTCACCATGAGCACGGCAGCGACCGCGCCGACGAAGCCCGCGACCGAGCCGACCGAGAGGTCGATATGGCCGGTGACGATGACGAGCAGCATGCCGAGCGCCATGATAACGATGTAGCTGTTCTGGAGCACCAGATTGGTCAGGTTGAGCGGCTGCAGCAGCGTGCCGCCAGTCATGACCTGAAAGAACAGCATGATCGCGATCAGCGACATCAGCATGCCGTAATTGCGCAGATTGTTCTTGATGAAGCTGCCGTGCCGACCCTCCTCGGGCAGCGAAACCGTCTTGTCGGTCATGGCTGCGATCCTCCCATCTCTGCACCCGCCAGGGCGCGGCTTCCATAATTTGTGTCGTTGCGCATGATGGCGCGCATGATCTTTTCCTGTGTCGCTTCGGCGCCGGGGAACTCGCCGACGAAGGCACCGTCGTTCATGACGCAGATGCGGTCGCAGATGCCGAGCAGCTCGGGCATCTCCGATGAGATCACCACCACGCCGCGGCCGGCCTCTGCAAGCTCGTTGATGATACAGTAGATCTCGTATTTGGCACCGACGTCGATGCCCCGGGTCGGCTCGTCCAGGATCAAGACCTTGGGGTCGGTCATCAGCCATTTCGACAGCACGACCTTTTGCTGGTTGCCGCCGGAGAGCTGGCTGGTCTCCTGATAAACGTCGGAGCAGCGGATGCGCATCCGGTTGCGGTAGTCGCTGGCGACCTTCAGCTCGGCGATGTCGTCGATGACGCGGCGAGGAGCGACCTGGTCGAGGCTTGCGAGCGTGATGTTCTTGCGGACGTCGTCGGCGAGGATCAGTCCCAGCTGCTTGCGGTCCTCCGTGACATAGGCAAGGCCGGCGTCGATCGCGGCCGCCACGTTTGGCAGCACGATCTCATGGCCCTCGAGCCGGATGCGACCGCTGATCGTGGTGCCCCACGACCGGCCAAACAGGCTCATGGCGAATTCGGTGCGGCCGGCGCCCATCAATCCGGCAATGCCGACGACCTCGCCGCGCTTCACGCTGAAATCGACGTTCTTGATCACCTGCCGCTCGGGATGGATGGGATGGTAGACCGACCAGCTCTCGACGGTGAGAACGGGCTCGCCGATCTTTGCGCTGCGCTCCGGAAAGCGATGGGCGAGATCGCGGTTGACCATGCTGCGGATGATGCGGTCCTCCTGGATCGGCTCGGCGCGGCAGTCGATGCCGTCGACGGTGCGGCCGTCGCGCAGGACGGTGATGTGATCGGCAACGCGGGCGACCTCGTTGAGCTTGTGCGAGATCAGGATCGAGCCGATGCCCTGCTCGCGGAAGGCCATGAGACGTTCGAGCAGCGCGGCACTGTCGGCCTCGTTGAGGCTGGCGGTCGGCTCGTCCAGGATCAGCATCCGCACCCGCTTGGACAGCGCCTTGGCGATCTCGACCAGCTGCTGCTTGCCGACGCCGAGATCGGTGATCAGCGTGTCCGGCGATTCCTTGAGGCCGACCTGAGCCAGGAGTTCCCGGGTACGCCGATAGACCTCGTCGCGATCGATCACACCGAGCTTGGACGGCGGATGCGACAGGAAGATGTTTTCGGCAATCGACATCAGCGGGATCAGCGCCAGCTCCTGATGGATGATGATGATGCCGAGCGCCTCGGAATCGTTGATGTCGCGGAAGCGGCGCTCCTCGCCATCGAAGATGATGGTGCCCTCGTAGCTGCCGGCCGGGTAGACGCCGCTGAGGACCTTCATCAGCGTGGACTTGCCGGCACCGTTCTCGCCGACGAGGGCGTGGATCTGCCCGGCTTCAACCGAGAAGTTGACATCACGCAGCGCCTGCACACCGGAAAAGCTCTTGCTGACGTTACGCATCTCCAGCATTGCGGTCATGATTTCACGTCCCTCAATCAGTGTTAGATCACCTCTCCCCGCTCGCGGCGAGAGGTCGGATCGCATCGTTCGATGCGATCCGGTGAGGGGGAGTCTCCGCGAGACGCACTGCTTCCTTCCTCGCGGAGGCTTCCCCTCACCCTAACCCTCTCCCCGCAAGCGGGGAGAGGGAAAAGAAAAGAAGCCTACTGGAACTGCGACTTCTTGTAGTAGCCGCTGTCGACCAGGACCTTCTCCCAATTGTCCTTGTAGACCACGACCGGCTTGAGCAGATAGGACGGCACGGTCTTGGCGCCGTTCTCGTAGGTCTTGGTGTCGTTCACGGTGACCTGCTTGCCGGCAAGCGCAGCGTCGACCATGTCGGCGGTCACCTTGGCGAGATCGCGGGTGTCCTTGAAGATGGTCGAATACTGGTCGCCGCGCAGCATCGCCTTGATCGAGGGCACCTCGGCATCCTGGCCCGAGATGATAGGCATCGGCTGGCCGGCGCTGCCATAACCGACGCCCTTCAGTGAGGAGATGATGCCGATCGACAGGCCGTCATACGGCGACAGCACCGCGTTGACCTTCTTGTTGCCGTAGTAGGCACTGAGCAGATTGTCCATGCGGGCCTGCGCGGTGGCGCCGTCCCAGCGCAACGTCGCGACTTTATCCATGCCCATCTGACCGGAGACGACGACGAGCTTGCCGCTGTCGATGTACGGCTTCAGCACGCTCATCGCGCCGTTGTAGAAGAAGTAAGCGTTGTTGTCGTCGGGCGAGCCGCCGAACAGCTCGATGTTGAACGGGCCCTTGCCGTCCTTAAGACCGAGGCCCTGCACGATCGATTCGGCCTGGAGCACGCCAACCTGGAAATTGTCGAACGTGGCGTAATAGTCGACGTTCGGCGTGCCGCGGATCAGGCGGTCATAGGCGATCACGGTGATGCCTTTTGCTTTCGCCTGCTTGAGCACGTCGGAGAGCGTGGTGCCGTCGATCGCGGCGATCACCAGCGCTTTCGCGCCTTTGGTCACCATGTTCTCGACCTGCGAGAGCTGGTTCGGAATGTCGTCCTCGGCATATTGCAGGTCGGTGTTGTAGCCGCGCTCCTTCAGCACCTTCACCATATTGTTGCCATCGTCGATCCAGCGCGCCGACGATTTGGTCGGCATGGCGATGCCGACTGTTGCTTTGTCCTGGGCCGAGGCGGTGACGCCCGCGGCCATCGTCGCAGCGCCGGCCAGCGCCAGCGCGAGGAAGGTCGTCTTCAGTTTCAACATGTTTCACTCCCTTGGATGTCAGACTGTTTTTTCTGTCGTCGAGAAATTTGGTGTGCGGCTTCTAGCCTCCTATGCGAGCTTGACGTCAGGCTCCGCGCGACCGCGCGCGGTGGCCTCCAACAGGAAGGTGTAGCCGGCTTGCGGATCGGCGGCACGCGCCGCCGCATCCATGTCCTGCCAGGCCGAGGTGACGAGGAGACGCGACAGACCAGGACCGACAAAAGCGGGGCAGCTCGCCTGCTTTGCCGGCACGCTCAGCGAACGCAGGCGTTCGCCTTGCGGAGAGTAGACGTCGATGCGGCTCGCGCCCCAGCACGCGTTCCAAATCTGCCCGTCGGCATCGCACACCGAACCGTCGAGGCCGCCAACGCCGGTGTGGCGCAGCAGCACCTCCGGCTCGCCGCGCGGCAGGCCGGTGACGGGATTGAGCGGCACCGCGTAGAGCACCGCGCGCGCCGTGTCGGCGAAGTAGCCCGTGGCGCCATCGGGCGAGAAGCAGATCGAGTTGGGAATGCTGATGCGCGGAAACAGCATCGATATCTCGCCGTGATGGAACGCGTAGATCGCGCCTGCCCCTGCTTCCGCCTTCCGACCCATAGTGCCGATCCAGAACGTGCCGGAGGGATGCACGCGGGCATCGTTGGAGCGGGTCGCGGGATTGTCGGCTTCAAGCGGACAGAGCAGCCTCATCGCGCCGTCGGCAATTTTGCGGATATAGAGGCCGTCTTCCGCGACGATCAACTGCCTTTCGGCATCGATCCGCCCAAGCGCGCTCGCCATCCGGCCCAGCGCATGAACGCGAATGCTGCCGCTGCCGAGCTGCGCCTCGAACAGTCGCCCCTCCCGGATATCGAACCACCAGGCGGTGTCCGTGGTCACGTCATAGGTCGGCCCCTCGCCGAGATGGCAAGGATCGTCCGAAAGAACCGAGGTCGGCACCTGTTCCATCAGGACGTCCTCACCGCAAAGCGATAGACCGTATGATGGCGATAGACCTCGCCGGGCGCTAGGCGCGGGCTCGGGAAATCCGGCCGGTTCGGTGCGTCCGGCCAGATATGCGGCTCCAGGCACATCGCGTCCGACTGCCGGTAGAGCTTGCCGCCCTTGCCCGAAATCGTGCCGTCGAGATAATTGCCCGAATAGACCTGCAGACCGGGCTGATCGGTGAACAGCTCCATGATGCGCCCCGAGCGCGGCGCCTCCAGTCGCGCCGCGAGACTGAGCTTACCGTCGCGCGCGAGACAGTAGGTATGGTCGTAGCCCCTGCCGTTGCGCAATTGCTGGTCGCTCTCGCGGATGCGCTCGCCGATCGGCCGAGGCTCCCGGAAATCGAACGGCGTGCCGGCAACGCTGCGCGGCGGCTCCGGCAACGGAATGGCCGTGGGGTCGATCGCGAGGAAATGCCCGGCCGCGACCGTCAGCTTGTGATCGAGAATGGGCGTGCCTGATGTCGCGCCCTCCAGATTGAAGAAGCTGTGGTTGGTCAGGTTGACGATGGTCGGCCGGTCGGTCCGCGCCTCCATGATCAGGGATAGCTCAGCCGGGCCGGTAACACGATAGGTCAGGCGCACATCGAGCCGACCGGGATAGTTTTCCTCGCCATGCGAGCTCGTGTAGGTCAGCGTGACCGCGGGCTCGGCGCCATCGTCGACCTCCGCAATGTCCCAGAGCTTGCGGTCGAAGCCGTCGAGGCCGCCATGCAGCGCATTCGGACCGTTGTTGACGGGAAGCTGCACCGTCTCGCCGTCCAGCGAAAATTGTCCGTTGGCGATGCGATTGGCGTAGCGGCCGACGGTGGCGCCGAAGAACTTTCGTTCGGCGAGATAGCCGGCAAACCCATCATGGCCGAGCACGACGTCGTCGTGGCCGCCCTTGCCGTCCGGCGCGATCAAGGCCTGCAAGACTGCACCATGGGTGATGATGCGCGCCTCGAACCCGCCCTCGCCGCGCAGCACGATGCGGTCCACCTTGCGGCCGTGCGGCAGCGTTCCGAACACGTCTCTTTCTGTTTTCGATCCAGCCATGATCAACCCACAAACGGTTCGACGATCGTGCGCCTGCCGAGCAGGAAGGCGTCCGCGACGAGACGAAGCGGCGCCAAATCGACGTCGCTCGCGCCTGTCGCGGCGAGCGCGACGAAGTGCCGGTAAAGCTCCCGATATTCCTCATCGGGCGCCTCGGCAACGGTCTTGCCGTCGATCGCCATGATCCGGCCGCCGCGTGATAGCGTCATCCGGCCCTGGTCGGTTTCGACGAGGATATCCCAGCTCTGCGGCCCGGTCTGGCGGAAGTCGAACTCGGCGGTCACAGGTAGGCCGTCGATGTCGGTCAGCGTCAGCTTCGCGGCGATCGGCGCCTGGCAATTGGCGGGGAAGGCGAGCTCGGCCGCGTTGACGAACACGGGCTTCGGCAGGATCCTGGTCAGGATCGACAGCGCATTGATGCCGGGATCGAACACCCCGAGCCCGCCCGGCTCCCAGATCCATGCCTGCCCGGGATGCCAGACGCGGACGTCCTCTTTCCAGTTGACGTGCACGGAACGGATGCGGCGCGCGGCGAGCCACTCGCGCGCCGGCTCGACTGCCGGCGCATGGCGCGAATGCCAGGTCGCAAACAGCGTTCGCTTGGTTTCACCCGCCATCGCGATCAGCGGATCGAGCTCGGCAACGCCGGCGCCGGGCGGCTTCTCCAGCATGACGTGCTTGCCGGCCCTCAGCGCTGCGACCGCCTGGGCGCGGCGCACTTGAGGCGGCGTGCAGAGCGACACCGCGTCGATCGGCGGACCTTTTTCCAGCAGCTCCTCGATGGTCGCGAAATGCGGCAGATCCGGGAAGGAGGCATTGCGGCTGGCAACGGCGGCCAGCGTCGCGCCGGGAACCGCTGCAATGGCGCCGACATGCTGGTCCCGCGCGATCTTGCCGAAGCCGACGATGGCGATGCGAAGTTCAGTCACGATGTTTCTCCAGCTTCCGCGGACGGCAGCGCTTCGGCCGGTACAGTCTCGATCACTGTACCCTCGTGGCGGCGCATGCCGTTGTGAATGACGTAGACCATCGCCTCCGACGCAGTCGTGGCATCACCGGCGGCGATGGCATCGACGATCTTCTGATGCCAGAGCAGAACGGTGTCGCGGTCCTCCGGTTCGACTGGTGCGCTGAGCAGGAATGAGGCGCGCAACGCAGCCTCGATGACGTGCCCGATCGAGCGCATGAACAGATTTCCGGAGGCGCGCGCCACGGCGACGTGGAGCGCGAGGTCGGCATCGGCGAAGCCAACGGAGTCGGAGGCTTCAAGTCGCATCCGCTCCATGCAGCGCCGAAGCTCGGATAGATCCTGCTCCGACCGCTGCGCCGCCGCCAACATCGCCGCGCGCGGCTCGACCGCGAGGCGGATCTCGGCCAGGTCGTTGAGGAAACGCTTGTCGATCCCGGCGTCCAGGTGCCAGGCCAGCACGTCGGCGTCGAACATGTTCCAGGCGACGCGTTCGCGCACGACAGTGCCGACGCGGGCCTTGGTGGTGAGCAGACCCTTGGCGACCAGCGTCTTCACGCTCTCCCGCAATACCGGCCGCGACACCCCGAACATCGCAATCATTTCGGCATCGCCAGGCAGGCGCGTTCCCTCCGCGTAGCGGCCGGCAATGATGTCAACGCCGATCGAACGGGCCACCTCCGCGTGATTGGAGTGCGCCCGGCGCGTCGGGATGACGAGGATGCGCGAGGTGGTCATGAGACTACTCCCGCGCGCTTTGCCACAGGCCGGCGCGCGAGCGCGACCAATCCTTGTTGCAAGGCGATGAAGGCGAACAGCAGCACGCCGGTCGCGATCTTGGTCCACCAGCTCGACAGTGTCCCGTCGAAATTGATGTAGGTCTGAATCATGCCCTGGATCAACACGCCGAGGAAGGTGCCGATCACCGAGCCCTGACCGCCCGTGAGCAGCGTGCCGCCGATCACGACGGCCGCGATGGTGTCGAGCTCGACGCCGACGGCGGACAGCGAGTAGCCGGCGCTGGTGTAGAAGGAGAAGACGATGCCGGCGATGCCGGCGAGCAGGCTCGATAGCATGTAGATCTTCACCGTCATCCTGCCGACGGCGACGCCCATCAGGCTCGCGGTCGCCCGGCTGCCGCCGAGCGCATAGACATTGGCGCCGAACCGGGTGAGCTGCAGCAGCAATGCGCCGCCGATCACGATCGCAAGCATGATGATCGCGACCGCCGTCAGCCGTCCACCGCCGGGTAGTCGCAGTGCGAAGTCCGACACGGTGGAATAGACCGGTGCCGTGATCGGCACCGATTCCGTCGAGAGCAGGAAGCTGGCACCCCGGGCCAAGAACATGCCGGCGAGGGTCACGATGAAAGGCGGCAAATCGAAGACATGGATCACCGCGCCCATCGCCGCTCCGAAGGCGGCCGAGAGCGCGAGAATGGCGACGAAGGCGACCAGGGGCGGCATTCCCCAGCGCTCGATCGCCAGCGCGACGAACACCGTGGTGAAGCCGATTACCGAGCCGACGGAGAGATCGATGCCACCGGAAATGATGACGAAGGTCATACCGGTCGCGACGATGCCGAGGAAGGCATTGTCGGTCAGGAGATTGCCGACCACGCGAGTGGAAGCGATGTTGGGAAACTGCATCGCGCAGAGCGCAAATCCCGCGACGAGCACGACCGCGGTAATGAGGACGGGCGGCAGGCCTTTCATGCCTTGGTCCTCCGCAGCCGCGTCACGACGCCGGCAAAGCCGGACAGCTTCGGCGATTGCAGCAGCAGCACGGCGAGCACCACCACCGCCTTGACCAGCAAATTGAACTCCGGCGGATAGCCCGACAGCAGAATGCCGGTGTTCATGGTCTGGATGATCAGCGCGCCAAGTACGGCCAGCACGAGACTGAAGCGGCCGCCGAACAGCGAGGTGCCGCCGATCACCACCGCGAGGATGGCGTCGAGCTCGAGCCAGAGGCCGGCATTGTTGGCATCCGCCCCCATGATGTCGGCCGCCGCGATGACGCCGGCAAGCGCAGCGCAAACGCCGCACCAGACATAGACCGCCAAAATCATCGCGCGCGTGCCGACGCCGGCGAGTTCGCTTGCCCGCGCATTGCCGCCCGTGGCCTCGATCAGCAATCCGAGTGCCGAGCCGCGCACCACCGCGCCGGTGAGGATCAGCATGCCCAGCGCAATCGCGACCGGCACCGGCACGCCGAGGATGGAGCCGTTGCCGAGCCAGACCAGATCGGGCGAGGAGAAGGTCACGATGCGGCCCTCGGTAATGAGCTGGGCGATGCCGCGCCCCGCAACCATCAGGATTAGGGTCGCCACGATCGGCTGCATGCCGAGCACCGCGACGAGAAATCCGTTCCACAACCCGCAGATCAGGCCGGTGCCGAGCGCAGCCGCCAGCACCACGACCAGACTGTGGTTGTCGGCGAGGCTCGCCGCGATCGCGCCCGAGATCGCCATCACAGCGCCAACTGACAGATCGATGCCGCGCGTCGCGATCACCAGGACCATGCCGAGCGAGAGCAGCGCCACCGGCGTGCCGCGGTTGAGCACGTCGATCAGGCTGCCGAACAGCCGGCCGTCCTGGAGGCGCAGATCGAAGAATTGCGGCGATACCACGCGATCGACCGCCAGGATGACGATCAACGCGAGGATCTGGGCAAGGCCGCGGCGCGGCAACAGCGCGGTCATGCCCTGCCCTCATGCGCGACACTGGCCCCATCGGCGGCGATCGCGGCGAGAATGCTGCCGACGTCGATGGCCTCGCCGGCGAGCTCCTCGACATGAGCGCGGTCGCGCAGCACCACCACGCGGTCGGAATAGGTCACGATCTCGTCGAGCTCGGAGGAAATCACGAGCAGCGCAAGTCCGTCGTCGCAGAGCTCGCGTATCAGGCGGATGATCTCGGCATGCGCGCCGACGTCGATGCCGCGGGTCGGCTCGTCCAGCACGAGCAGCCGTGGCGAGGTCGCAAGCCACCGTGCCAGCAGGACCTTCTGCTGATTGCCGCCGGACAGCAGGCCAACGGGACGCTCCGGATCGGGCGGGCGAACGTCGAGCATCTTGACGTAACGGCTTGCGATCTCGTCCTGCTCGCGTCGCGACAGCGGCCGATGTAGACCGCGCTTGGCCTGGAGCGCGAGCACGATGTTCTCGCGCACGGTGAGCTCGGCGACGATGCCGTCGGTCTTGCGCTCCTCAGGGCAATAGCCAAAGCCGTGGCGCACGCCGTCGCGCGGCGAGTGAAGCCGGACAGGCGCGCCTTCCACCCTCGCCTGCCCGCCATCGGCGCGCTCGGCGCCGAACACCAGCCGCGCCGTCTCGGTCCGGCCCGAACCGAGCAGGCCGGCGAGGCCGACGACCTCGCCATGGCGCAGCTGGAGATTGAACGGCGCGACATAGCCTGATTTGCCATAATTCTCGAAGCTTGCGCAGACTTCGCGGGCCTGATGGTCGCGCGTCGCGGCCCGCGCGCTGGTGGTCTCGGCCAGTTCGCGGCCGAGCATCATCCGGATCAGCTCGAGCCGCGACAGCGACGCGGTCTCGCGCTCGCCGACAAGGCGACCATTTCGCAAAACGGTGATTCGATCGGAGATCTCGTAGACCTGGTCGAGGAAATGGCTGACGAAGACGATGCCAATGCCGCGCTTGGCAAGCTGACGCATGATGCGAAAGAGGATCTCGACCTCATGGCGGTCGAGGCTCGCGGTCGGCTCGTCCAGGATCAGCACGCGCGCGGAGAGATCGACGGCGCGCGCGATCGCGGTGACATGCTGGATCGCCACCGAGTAATTGCCAAGCGGCGCTGATACGTCGATGTCGAGACCGAAATCCGCGAGCAGCGACTTCGCGCGCCGTCGCATCTCGCCCTCGCGCACGACGCCGAAGCGCGTCGGCTGCCGGTCCAGGAACAGGTTCTGCGCCACCGAGAGATTCGGCAGCAAATTGACTTCCTGATAGACCGTCGCAATGCCGGCCTGAACCGCCGCCTTGGCCGAGCGCGGCGCGACCTCTTCGCCGCCCAGTCTGACGATGCCGGCATCGCGCGGAAATACGCCCGTGACGACCTTGATCAGCGTGGACTTGCCCGCGCCGTTCTCACCAAGCAGCGCATGGATCTCGCCGGCGCGAAGCGTGAAGTCGACCTCCTGCAACGCACGCACGGCGCCAAAGCTCTTGCTGATCCCACGCACCTCCAGCAGGGAAGCAGCGGAATCCTGGCTGTTCTCCATGACATTCACTCCCAAGGGCGCCCGCTGACAATGCGGACACGGAGCCTGTTCGTTCGCGCAGCGGTTTCGAGCGGGATCGCCGGACTGCCGAAGCACGGCCGTCCGGCGACACTCTCGCCTCAGTAACCGAGGCCCTTCTTGCTGTCGTAGATCTTCTGCGGATCATCGGTGGCGGTGTAGAGCTTGGATTCCGTCTGGATCCATTTCGGCGGAACGGTACCCTTGTCCTTGAAGGCCGCGATGGCATCGAGAGCGGGGCCTGCCATGTTCGGCGTCAGCTCGACCGTGGCATTGGCTTCGCCGGCGACCATCGCCTTGAAGATGTCGGGGACTGCATCGATCGAGACGGTGAGAATCTCCTTGCCCGGCTTGAGCCCGGCTTCCTTCATCGCCTGGATCGCGCCGACCATCATGTCGTCGTTGTGCGCATAGACCGCGCAGATCGACTTGCCGCCACCTTCGGCCTTGATGAAGCTTTCCATCACTTCCTTGCCCTTGGCGCGGGTGAAGTCGCCGGTCTGGCTGCGCACCACTTTCAGGTTCGCATGCTTGGCGATAGCGGTGTCAAACCCCTTCTTGCGGTTGGCGGCGACGCTCGCGCCGACCGTGCCCTGCAATTCGACGATGTTGCAGGCCTTGGCGCCGACGGTCTTCGCCAGCCAGTCACCCGCGACCTCGCCTTCGTGAACGCTGTCGGAGGTCACGGCGGTGAGATAGAGCTCCTTGCCGGAGGGATCGATGTCGCGGTCGAGCAGCACGACCGGGATCTTGGCCTCCTTGGCTTCCTTCAGCACCGAGTCCCAGCCGGTTGAGACGACGGGCGCGAGGAAGATCGCATCGACATTCTGCGCGATGAAGGAGCGGATCGCCTTGATCTGGTTCTCCTGCTTCTGCTGCGCGTCGGCGATCTTGAGATTGACCTTGCGCTTGGTGGCCTCCTGCTTGGAGACCGAGGTCTCGGCCGCGCGCCAGCCGGATTCCGATCCGATCTGCGAGAAGCCAATGGTGAGCTCGGCGGCATTCGCCGGCAGCGCGAGCAGCAACGCGGCCGTCGCGCTGGCCGCAAAGAGGGCTTTGACGATCATCAGGCGTGTCTCCCAAAATGTTATCCGGGGGCGCCGATTGGTAGCATCGCACCCACAGGCCGACCTTTGAGGTGGCGGGAGGGACTATTTCACGGAAGTTTGGTTCCGACTAGTCATATTATTTGACTATTGAGGGGGAAAGCGCGCGCGAGCGGATGAGCGACTTCTATGTCACGCGCAGCGCGATTTTATTCCACGGATGCAACGCGGAGATGAACGAAATGATGCGGCAGTTGGGGCGAAGACACTGTCTAGGAGGATGGTGAAAGGCGAACCCGCAACCCCTCCCCCCATCACCGCGAGCGCAGCGAAGCAATCCTGAGTCTTTCCGGGGAGGGATTCTGGATTGCTTCGCTGCGCTCGCAATGCCGGTGGGGAGAGAGTTTCTGCGTCGATCGAGGCAAAGCGACTCGTGGAGAGTCCCCCACATCCGGCGTGCAGTGAGCTAGATCAGCTTGCGCTGCGCGAGATTCTTCATCAGCGCGCCGATGCCGAACGTCCAGGGCTCGCATTCGTCGCTGGCCCGCATGCGGTTGACGAGTTTGCCGAGCTGGGGCGCCGAGATCGTGACGATGTCGTCGCGTTTGTGGGTGAACCCCTGTCCCGGCGCGTCGCGATCCTTAACCGGCGCGAACATGGTCCCGAGGAACAGCACGAAGCCATCGGGATATTGGTGCACCTTGCCGATGGTCTGCTCGACCAGATCGGTCGGATCGCGGCTGATCATGCTGATCGAGGAATGGCCGTCGAGGACGAAACCGTCCTGCCCCTTGACGTTCAGGCTGATGTCGAGCTTGCGGGCGTCGTCGAGGGTAAAGCTGTCGTCGAACAGGCGCAGCAGCGGGCCGATGGAGCACGAGGCGTTGTTGTCTTTGGCCTTCGACAACAGCAGTGCCGAACGGCCCTCGAAGTCGCGCAGATTGACGTCGTTGCCGAGGGCGCCACCGACGATCGTGCCGCGGCTCGAGACGAACAGCACCAGCTCCGGCTCGGGGTTGTTCCAGGTCGACTTCGGATGCAGCCCCGCATCCATGCCGGTGCCGACCGACGACAAGGTCGGCGCCTTGGTGAAGACCTCGGCATCGGGGCCAATGCCGACCTCGAGATATTGGCTCCAGGCGTTCTGGTCGATCAGCACCTGCTTCAGGTGCATCGCCTTGTCCGAGCCCGGCTTGAGCTTCGACAGATCGTCGCCGATCAGCCGGGTCACTTCCTTCCGGATCGCTTCGGCCGAGGCCGGATTGCCCTTTGCCCGCTCCTCGATCACGCGCTCCAGCATCGAGATGGCAAAGGTGACGCCGGCCGCCTTCAGCGTCTGGAGATCGACGGGCGCAAGCAACCACGGCTTTTTCGGATCGCGCTGATCGGGAGGCGTGTTGGCGACGATGGCCTCGAGATCGCCGATGCGCTCGCCCTTGGTCGCGGCAAGCGCCTTCGCCGGATTGTCTTCCTCGCAGAGTGCGCTGACGGTCGGGAATTTTGCGGTGACGTCGAACACACCATCGCCGCGCACGGCGACCACGGCCGGGCCATTCGCCTGCGGCAGCCAGACGCGGCCGACGAGCGTTCCCCGCGTGCCGTCCTCGGGAAGAAGGTCCTTTACCGTCAATGTCGTCATGGGCGTATCCTCGCTCTTTTCGGATCGGCCTCGCTCGCGGAGGCCTATCACATTGGCGAAGACCAATAAACGTCTGGGACGGGAAGTCCAGCGCGGCAGCCCGCCGCGCTTCTATGCCCCCGCCCGCGCTTTTCGGGCCGCAATCTGCTGAAGCGCCCAGCGCGCGTTCTTGCGCACCTCGGGATCGGGATCGTCGGCGATGACGGCAAGGAACGCTTCGCCGTCGTGGTGGGCGATCTCGCCAAGCGCAGCCGCCGCCTCTTTCCGCAGATTGGCCTGCTCATGGTTCACGCAGTTGCCGATCGGGCGCACCGCGCGCTCGATTTTCATCCGGCCAAGGCTGCGGATTGCCTTCAGCCGCACCTGCCAGAACTCGTCACTGAGCGAAGCGATGAGCTGGTCGGCGGCAATCGATCCGTTGACGTTGAGGCCCAGCGTTTCCGCGGCCATCTCCCGCACCATCCAGTCCGAATCCTTCAACGCGCGCGTGATCATCTCGGCCGCCGGCTTCATCTGCGAGAAGGCGAGCGCGCTGACGGCGGCACGGCGCACATGCGCGTCGGGATCGTTGATCAGCGCGGTCAGCGCCGGAATTGATTCCTCCAGCTTGAGGAACCCGATCACGCCGATCGCCTGCACCCGCACGGCGGCATCGGAATCCTGGAGCGCTTCCAGCGCCGGTTTCAGTGTGTCCTTGCAGCGCAGCTCCTTCAGCGCACGCAACGCGCCCATGCGGACGAAGGCGTGGGCATGCTTGACCAGCGGCAGGATGATCTCGGCGCAAGCCGGATCCTTGAACTCCGCCATGCTGTCGGCCGCGGCGGACGCAACGATTCGTTCAGGATCGACGAGCAGCTTCACCAGCGCAGCCGCGGCCTCCGGCCCGTCGAACTCGCCGAGCGCCATCGCGACCTGCTGGCGGACGCCGGCATCAGGATCGGCGACCATTTTGGCGAGATGGCCGACGGCGGCGGGATCGCCGGAATGGCCGAGCGCGATGATCGCGACGCGGCGCTCCCCTGGATCGGCAGCCTGGAGCCGCTCGTCGGCGTCTTCGAGATCGTCGTAGGATTCGAACGGGCTCGACATGGCTACCTCAGGAGATAAGGAATGTTGACGGTGACGGCGCCGGTCGGGCAATCCGCCTCGCAGGGCATGCAGTACCAGCATTCGTCATAGGCCATGTAGGCCTTGTTGGTCATATCGCTGATACGCAGTACGTCGAGCGGACAGACGTCGACGCACACCGTGCAGCCCTTGTCCGCGATGCATTTGGCGTCATCGACGACCACCGGAACCGATGTCTGATAGGAAGCGAGAGGCATCGTATGTCTCCTGTATTTGTGCGGCGGGTCAGGCTGTCGCGCGGATGCGCTGCTTGTCGTAGAGATCCTTCTCATCGTCGGCGATCGGTACGATATAGGGCTCCACGGCACGCTTCTCGCTGGTCATCTTGCCATCCTGCTTGCTGAGCAACGTGTGGCAGAACCAGTTCTCGTTGTCCTTCTCCGGGAAATCCGTCCGCCAGTGATAGAGGCCCCAACGGCTTTCTTCGCGGTAGAGCGAGGCATGCACAGCCATGTCCGCGCAATCCATGATCGACTGGACTTCGAGCGCGCGGAGCAGTTCGTGCGCATTGCGCGCGATCATGCGCTCCTGCATGTCTTCCCTCGCTTCAGCGAGCCGGCGCATGCCGAGCTCGTATTTGCGCGTGACTTTCGGCGGCTGGAGATAGTCATTGACGAGACGCCGCGTCTTGTACTCGATCTGGTTCGGCGGAATACCGTCCTCGCGTTTGGTCGGCGCCATGACGCGGTCACGTTCGCGGGCGACCTCAGCCGCGTCGAATTCCGCGAAGTCGTGATTGTCCGCAAACTCCATCGCGTCGACGCCGGCGACCGAACCGTTGGTGAAGGCGCCGAGCATGTAGTTGTGCGGCACGCTCGCCATGTCGCCGGCGGCATAGAGGCCCGGGACGGTGGTGCGCGCGTTGTCGTCGACGAACACGCCCGACGCGCTGTGACCGGAGCAGAAGCCGATCTCGGAGATGTGCATCTCGATCGACTCGCTGCGGTAGTCGACCCCGCGCCCCTGCTGGAACAGGCCGCGCGTGGGACGTTCGACCTTGTGCAGCGTCGATTCGATCTCCGAGATGGTGTCGGGGTGAAGATGCTTGAGCTGGAGAAACACCGGGCCCTTCCCGGACAACAGCTCGTTGTAGAACTCCAGCATCATCTGGCCGGACCAGTAATCGCATTCGATGAAGCGCGATCCCTCGTTGTTGGCGGTGAAGGCGCCGAAGGGACCGGCGACGTAGGCGCAGGCCGGGCCGTTATAGTCCTTGATTAGCGGATTGATCTGATAGCATTCGAGGTTCGCCAGTGCTGCACCGGCGTGATAGGCCATGGCATAGCCGTCGCCGGAATTGGCCGCGTTCTCGTAGGTGCCGAACATGTAGCCCGAGGTCGGCAGGCCGAGACGGCCGGCGGCGCCCATGCACAGGATGACGGCCTTGGCCTTGATCACCAGCATCTCGGCGGTGCGGGTGTTGACGCTGATCGCGCCGGCGATGCGGCCATCGGCGGATTTGAGCAGCCGCGTCGCCATATAGCGGTTGGAGATCAGGATGCGGGCACGCCGGAGCTGGCGATACAGCGCCTTCTTCACGGTCTCGCCGTTCGGCATCGGCAGCACGTAGGTGCCGATGTGGTGCACCTTCTTGACGGCGTAGTCGCCGTTCTCGTTCTTCAGGAAGCGGATGCCGAAACTGTCGAGTTCCTCGATGATCGAGTAGCAGTTCTGCGCGTATTTGTAGACCGCCTTCTGATCGACGATGCCGTCATTGGCGATGGTGATTTCCTTGGTGTACTGCTCCGGCGTCGCGTAGCCGGGAATGACGGCATTGTTTAAGCCGTCCATGCCCATCGAGATCGCTCCGGAGCGCTTGACGTTCGCCTTTTCGAGCAGGACGACGTTGGCCTTCGGATTCTTCAGCTTCGCCTTCAACGCCGCCATCGGGCCGGCAGTGCCGCCGCCGATAACGAGCACGTCGCAGGAAACCTCCGAAAGTCCGTCGACGATCTGATCTAGTGACATCGCTTGCTCCTGGTCCGCCGGCAGATCCGGCGCCTTTGCATCAGATTTGTTCAGCAGGCGTCCCGGCGATAGCAATTAGTTGTCGCCGGGCTGCGATTTGCGCCTCAGCGCTCGACAAAGGCCTTTTCGATCACGAAATGGCCGGGCCGGCTGTGATTGCCCTCGACAAAGCCGCGCGCAGAAAGCATCGCGGGAAGTTCCTCCAACATCGCCGGGCTGCCGCACAGCATGATGCGGTCGGTCTCGATGTCGAGTCCCGACTGCCCGATATCGTCGAAGAGCTGGTTCGACGCGATCAGGTCGGAGATGCGGCCGCGATTCCTGAACGGCTCGCGGGTGACGGTCGGGTAGTAGACGAGCTTGTCACGGATAAGCGGCCCGAAGAACTCGTGATCTCGCAGGCCTTCCACGAGGTGCTCGCCATAGGAGAGCTCGGAGACCTGGCGGCAGCCATGGGCGAGCACGATGGTTTCATAATTCTCGTAGACGTCGGGGTCCTTGATCAGGCTGGCGAACGGCGCGAGTCCCGTTCCGGTCGAGAGCAGCAACAGGCGTTTGCCGGGAATGAGATTGCCCGTGATCAGCGTGCCCGTGGCCTTGCGGCCGACCAGGATGACGTCTCCCTCCCTGATCTTCTGAAGGCGTGAGGTCAGCGGACCGTCCTGTACCTTGATCGAGAAGAACTCGAGCGCCTCCTCGTGATTGGCGCTCGCCATGCTGTAGGCCCGCAGCAACGGCTTGCCCTCGACTTCCAACCCGATCATCGCGAACTGGCCGTTCTGGAAGCGGAAGCCCGGATCGCGCGTCGCGGTGAAGCTGAACAGGCTATCGGTCCAGTGCCTGACCGACAGGACCGTTTCCCTCTGAAATGCACTCATTGTCTCTCCTGATCTCGATTGCGCACAAGGTTTCGGAGAGACAGGAATCCGGCAACGCCGAACTGAAATTGCCGGTCGATTAGTTTCACATTTCGTGGGCGATGATCGAACAGCAGGCAGCGACGATCAGCGCCGCGCACCCTGCGCCTGGCAATTAGTTGCTATCGCGGCAGTGCTGCGGCAAGGTAGAGAAGGGTCGGAGACACGTCATGACCTTGGTGGGACCGACCGTGGCAGATTACGAAGCAAGCGCCGACCTCGCGACGCTCCGCGTCCGCACCGCTCAGGACGACACGCTGGACTTGGCGGCGGAAACGCTCCGCCTCTCCTGCAAATGCGCCCACTGCACCCGCGCCCGCTTCGACGGCCGCTTTCCCGAGCGGTTTCCAGGCATCGCGATCACCGAGATCGGCGATCTCGGTTACGGGCTGAACATCTCGTTTTCGGATGGGCACAATCGGGGGATTTACCCGAAGCCGTATTTGCTGAGCCTGGTGGGGCGGTAGACGCCACAGGTCGTCTTCCAAGCTTCGCTGTCATTCCCCGCGAAGGCGGGAACCAGTACGCCGCGGCTTCTCGATAGCCCATTGACGTCTCTGGAATACTGGATCGCCCGGTCAAGCCGGGCGATGACAGCGGAGTGAATCTGGCACGGACATTGCTCCTCTTTAGAACGGTTTGAACGTTCCGGAGGCAGATGATGTTGCAGGCGGCGGCCAATGTGGTTCGCGGGACGGTTCCCGCAACGGTCCGGCCTACCGGCGGTTCCTCGCTGCTGCTCACCGAGAACCAGCAATGGATCGGCGGACCGCCGCCCTTGATGGACAAGCTCAGCCAGCGCGAGCGGGAGCTGGTGCTGAAGCAGGGCCGCCGAAAAGTGCTCAACCGTGGCCAGACGCTGTTCAGCCAGGGTGGCAAGCATGACGGTATCTGGCTGATCGAGAGCGGCCGGATCCGGGTGTTCTACACCTCTCCGCTCGGCCGCGAGATCACGCTGGCCTATTGGCATGTCGGCAATTTCGTCGGCGGGCCGGAAGTGTTCGAAGGCACCGTGCATCAATGGTCCGGCGTTGCATCCAGCAATTGCAGCGTGGTGCATCTGCCCGGAAAGGAGCTACGATCCCTTGCGGTCGAGATCCCGAACCTCGCGATCGGCCTGATCGAAGGCCTGACCTTCAAGGGCAAGTGCTATTCGGCGCTGGCCCAGATGTTGGGAACGCGCTCGATCACACAGCGCCTTGCGCATCTGTTGCTGCATCTCGTCGACCTCTATGGCGTCGATGACGCCGACGGCCGGGTGATCGCGGCCGCCTTCACCCATGCCGATATCGCCCACATGGTCGGTGCCACCAGGCAATGGGTCACGATCAGCCTGAAGCGCATGCAGGAAAAGGGAATCGTGCTGACCAAGCGCTCGCAGATCGTGGTCTGCCGGTCCGACGTGCTGGAAGAGATGCGAGGGCAGGCGGCCGACTGACCGAGCTTGCGACCAGGGCCGGTGCCCATGCAAGCGGCTTAATAGTGCAGGACTGCCCAAGGAGTATGCAATCAACTTTTCCCGGCAACTAATCGACTGTGGCGCTCATTCCGGATTTGCCCTGCCCACGCCCTCACCCAATCATGGCAACCACAGCACATCCAACCGAATGAGGATGAGAATGGTCCGCCATCTTCCCACGCTCTCGATCGCGATGTCGGTGACGTCGCTGGCGCTTCTCCTCGCGCAGCCGGCCGCGGCGGAAACCGTCACGCTGGGCATCGGAACGCAGGACACCACAACCAACACGGTGACCGCCGGCGTCGTCATCCGCCAGCTCCATCTCCTCGAAAAATATCTGCCGAAAGACGGCAAATACGCCAACATCAAGTTCGAGCTGGAGTGGCAGAACTTCACCTCCGGCCCGCCCGTCACCAACGCGATGATGGCCAACAAGCTGCAGATCGGCATGATGGGCGACTATCCGCTGATCGTGAACGGCTTCACTTTTGACAGCAATCCCGAGAGCAAGAGCCGGCTGATCGGCATCGCCGCCTACAGCCTGTCGGGCTCCGGCAACGGCATCGTCGTTCACAAGGATTCGCCCTACTACGATCTCGCCGATCTCAAGGGCAAGCTCGTGAGCGTGCCGTTCGGCTCGGCCGCACACGGCATGGTGTTGAAGGCGATGCAGGACCGCGGCTATGCATCGGATTTCTTCCAGCTGGTGAGCCAGAGTCCGGAGGTCGGCTCGACCAATCTCCAGGAGAAGAAGATCGACGCGCATGCCGACTTCGTTCCGTTCGCCGAGTTGCTGCCGTTCCGCGGTTTTGCGCGAAAGATCTTCGACGGCGTCGAGACCAATCTCCCGACTTTCCACGGCATCGTGGTGCGAACCGATTTCGCCGAAAAATATCCCGAAGTCGTCGTCGCCTACTTCAAGGCGGTGATCGCCGCCAATCAATGGCTGCGCGACGATCCCAAGCTCGCCGCCGAGAAGATCCAGGAATGGACCGGCATCAGCAAGGAGGTCGTCTATATCTTTCTCGGCCCCAGCGGCAACATGACGACCGATCCCTCGATCAAGCCGGCGCTGATCGACGCTGCCACGGCCGACGTCAAGGTGCTGCAGAACCTCGGCCGGATGAAGGAGTTCGACCCGAAGAAATGGGTCGACGACAGCTACATCCGCAAAGCCTATGCCGAGATGAAGCTCGACTATGACGCGCAGCTTGCGAGCACCAAGAACTACGAGATCTCCGGCGACGATTCCTTCTGCAAGAAACCGATCGCCGATCCGCGCAAGGCCGGCGAGGTCTGGGTCGACGATTCAGGCATCGTGCCCTTCTCGTCAGCCAGCTGCACGCTCGGGGCCTATGCCGACTACAAAGCCAAGGGCAAGAAGATCAACGTCGCCTACGTTTTCGATACAACCCGCGGCATCAAGCTGTTCGCCGACCAGGCTTTCTTCGCGGTCGGCAATGGCGAGGTTGCGCCGTTCCTGTTGAAAAAGGACGCCGAAGCCTATGCCGCCAAGATCAGCGGCAAGGTGCTCGGCTTCGACGACGCGGTGAAGGCGGCGGTCGGCGGGGGTAAGACGTGAGCAGTCCCGCCCTCCGCAGACATTCCGAGGACAGCATGCCGGCAAGTGCAATCGCGGAGGCAAGCGCCATGCCCGCCTCCACGCCACCCGCGTCTCCACCCTCCTTCGGCACGCTCGCACTGCGCTGGTACCGGCTCAACCGGGGCGGGCTGCGCGCGACCGCGATCGGCATCATCTCGCTGCTCGCCTTCTTGCTGGTCTGGCATCTGCTGACAACCTATCGCGTCGTGTTGTTCGTGCGCTTCACCAACGTGCCCTCGCCGCTCGCGGTCTATGCGAGCTTCACCAAGGCGATCCACGATCCGAAATTCCTGCTGCACGTCCTCTTGAGCTGCCGCCGCATCTTCTTCGGTTTCTCGCTCGCGATCGTCGCGGTGCCGCTCGGCCTGATCATGGGCCGCTTCAAGCTCGTCCACGAGATCATCTTTCCCGTGGCGGAGGTGCTGCGGCCGATCCCGGCGATCGCCTGGGTGCCGATGGCGATCATGCTGTGGCCGACCAACGAGCAGAGCATCGTCTACATCACGTTCCTCGGATCGTTCTTCCCGATCCTGGTCAACACGCTGCACGGCATGTCGCTGGTCGATCCCGTGCTGGTGCGTGCCGCGCAATGTCTCGGCGCGCGGGAGCGCTCGATCTTCCGCGATGTGTATTTTCCGGCCTCGCTCCCGCACATCTTCACCGGCCTCACCGTCGGCATGGGCGTGGCCTGGGTGTCGCTGATCGCTGCCGAGATGATCTCCGGACAGTACGGCATCGGCTATTTCACCTGGGAGGCCTATTCGCTGGTCCAGTATGCCGACATCGCGCTCGGCATGATCGCGATCGGCGTGCTTGGCCTCGGATCGAGCATGTTGATCCGAGGCGCCGGACAATTGGTGATGCCGTGGAGGTCAAGATGAGTGAGATCGTTGTCAAGGCACCGCAGGGCCATATCGAGGTCAAGAACTTCTCCCTCAGCTACGACAGCATCGAGGGGCCGGTCGAAGCCGTCGCCGATACGCAGATTCATGTGAAGCCTGGCGAGTTCGTCTCGATCGTCGGGCCCTCCGGCTGCGGAAAGTCGACGCTGCTCAACGCGGTTGCCGGCTTCCTCAAGCCGACCACGGGCATCGTCACCGTCGACGGCGAGAAGGTGAACGGCCCCAGCGCGGAGCGCGGCATGGTGTTTCAGCAATATTCGCTGTTTCCCTGGAAGACCGTGCGGGAGAACGTCGAGTTCGGCCTGAAGATGCGCGGCATGCCGCGCTCGCAGCGCGAGCGCGCCGCCCGCACGCTGCTGGGACTCGCGGGCCTCGAAGCCTTCGAAAAGCATTACCCCGAGAAACTCTCAGGTGGCATGAAGCAGCGCGTTGGCATCGTCCGCGCGCTCGCGACGGGACCCAAAGTGTTGCTGCTCGACGAACCCTTCGGCGCGCTCGACGCGCAGACCCGGGTCATCATGCAGCAGATCCTCACCAACATGTGGCAGCGGCTGAAGATCTCGGTGCTATTCGTCACCCACGACATCGACGAGGCGATCTTCCTGTCCGACCGTGTCTACTGCATGACCGCACGCCCCGGCTCGATCAAGGCGGAGATTCCGATCCCGCTGGAGCGGCCGCGGCAGCAGTCGATGATGATGTCGTCGGAATTCCTGGCATTGCGCCGCGGACTGATGTCGCTGATCCGCGAGGAGAGCATCAAGGCGATGGGCGGCGAGCTCAACGACATGGGCATGCAGGGGCTGAACATCGAGCTGCACGGGCACTCGCTCGCGGATGTGATTTAGGGATCTTCGACTTGCGCGCTGACTTCCTTCCCCCTTGTGGGAGAAGGAAGTGGAGTATGCGCAGCAGCTTGCCTTACTTGAACCAGTGCACCAGCGCGATGCTAATGCCGAGCAGCAGCAGTAGCGACAAGGTCACGGCCGCCGTCACCCGTCCCCCGACATTGGCAAGCACCTTCACATCGACGCCGAGGCCAAGCGCGGCCATCGATACCACCGTGAGAAAACCCGTGATCCGCGTGATCGGGGCAATCACCGTGGACGGCACGATCTCGAGCGAGCGCAAGGTCGCCAGCGCAAGGAAGCCGAGGATGAACCACGGGACCAGGCGGAAGAAGCCGACATTGGTCTTCTTGGCATCGCTGTGCCAGCGCGACGCCGTCAGCGAGAGGCCGACGACCACCGGCCCGAGCATCAGCACGCGCATCAGCTTGACGAGCGTGCCGATCTGCGTCGAGACGAGTCCCGCCGGCACCGTCGCAGCCAGCACCTGCGGCACGGCATAGACAGTGAGGCCTGCAAGGATGCCGTATTGCGTAGCCGATAGCTGCAGCAGCGGAATCAGCAGCGGCAGGCCGAGCACCATCATCACGCCGAGGATCGCGGTGAAGGAGATGGAGGATGCGATCTCGTCATTGTTGGCGCCGATGATCGGCGCCACCGCCGCAATCGCCGAATTGCCGCAGATCGAGTTTCCGCAGGCGATCAGGATCGAGAGCCGCGTCGAGAGACCAAGCAGCCGGCTGATGCCGAAGGAAACGCAGAGCGCGACCACAACGACGGCCGCGATCGAGGCCAACAGCGCGACGCCGGACGCCGCGATAGCAGCGAAGCTGATCGAGGCCCCCAGCAGCATGACGGCGACTTCGAGCAGCTGCTTGGCGCTGAAGGCGATGCCGGACTGCCAGCGCGGCGCGGGCTTCCAAAAGCTGCGCACAGCCATGCCGAGCAAGATCGCCATCACCAGCGCCTCGACATAGGGATGTTCGAAGATGCCCAATTCCGCCCGTTCGAGCAGGGCCGAAACGCCGGCCACGGCGATGCAGAGGAGGATCCCGGGAATCAGCGCGACGATGCGGCTGATGGCCGTGGTCCGCTTGGCGTCGGCCGGGCTGGATGCTTGATTCTGCGACACAAATCTCTCCCCAAGGAGAAGGATTTATACGCAGCGCCATCCGATTGGGGAATAAGTTTTCGACATATCAGGGCCGAGCGAAGTTCTATCCTCAATCCGGAATAATCTGGCTCGGAAGATCAGGCGCCCGTTGGAAGATCAGGCGCGCCTTAGAAGATCAGGCTCTTGGCCAGCGAGGCGACGCGGCTGAAGCCGTCATAGACGCCGGGCTCGAAGAAGGCCGCGCGCGCCAGCACGATACCGGCGACCAGCGACCAGAACAGCCCGGTGCCGACCCGCAGCAGCAGCTTTGACCCGCGCGAGCGCGGCTGGGTGTCCGTTGCGGACACCAATTGCTCGCCGAAAGGCTCAAACCTGGTGCGTTCCATAGCAGTCAATCCATCAATTTCTGATGGAAATGTCGTCGTTTCGGCCCCAAACAGCAATGGAAGCGATTGGCTTTTTTGCCTCCCGAAGAGGAAACTCCTTCCGCCGGACGGACCCGGGGCAATAGTTTTCTTCTTCCGGCCTATTTGAGCACCGGCGCCACGGCGAGCAGGTAGCGCCGCGCGTATGAAAGGAATCTGCCAATGCCAAACCCCCGCGTGCGCGTCTACACCGACTACAAGAGCTCCTACGCGTTCGTGGCCAACAAGCGCCTATTCGAACTGCAGGAGACGCACGGCGTCGAGCTCGAATGGCTGCCCTATACGCTGCGCGTTGCCGAATTCATGGGGACCGTGGAAGAGCGCACGCCGCATTTCTGGCGCAAGGTGCGCTACGCCTATATGGACGCCCGGCGCTATGCCAATGCGCAAGGGCTCGTCATGAAAGGGCCTAGGCGGATCTACGACGCGTTCTATTCCAGCGTCGGCATGCTGTTCGCCCAACAGCACCGCTTCTTCCGTCCGTATCACGACACGGTGTTTCGTCGGTTCTGGAGGCATGAGCTCGAGATCGACGATCTCGCCGCAATCACGGACGTCATCACGTCCTGCGGTGGCTCGGCCAGCGAGTTCGAAGCCTACGTCCATGGCCCCGCACGCGCCGAGCATGACCGCATCATCGACGAGGCCGAAGTGCTCGGCGTGTTCGGCGTGCCGACCATGGTGTTCAACGGCGAGCTGTTTTGGGGCGGCGACCGCATCGACATGTTGATCGAACGCATCGAGAAGCCCGGGACGATCGAGGCAGCTCTCGGCAGCCGCCATCGCAAGCCGGCATGAGCAGCAACGCTACGCCGCTAGCCCGCTCTCCACCGGAGCAAACTCCAGCCCGAGGCTCTCCGCCACCGCCTTGTTGGTGATACGGCCGCGATGCACATTCAGCCCGTTGCGCAGGTGTGGATTTTCCAAGATCGCAGCAAAACCCTTGTTCGCGAGCATCAAGCCGAACGGCAGCGTCGCGTTGTTCAGCGCCTGGCTCGACGTCACCGGCACCGCGCCGGGCATATTGGCCACGCAATAATGCACGATGCCGTCGACAAGATAGGTCGGATCGGCATGCGTGGTCGGGTGCGAGGTCTCGAAGCAGCCGCCCTGATCGATCGCGACGTCGACCAGCACGGCGCCTGGGCGCATCGATGTCAGCATCGCACGCGTGACGAGCTTGGGCGCACTCGCGCCCGGCACCAGTACCGCGCCGATCACGACGTCGGCGGCGAACACCTCCTCCTCGACCGACTCGATGGTGGAGAAGCGGGTGCGCACGCGTCCGACAAAGAGATCATCAAGCTCCCGCAACCTTGGAATGGAGCGGTCGATCACGGTGACTTCGGCGCCAAGGCCCGCGGCCATGCGCGCGGCTTGCGTTCCCACCACGCCGCCGCCGAGCACGACGACCCGCGCCGGCTGCACGCCAGGGACACCGCCCAGCAGCAGCCCGCGACCGCCAGCGGAGCGCTTGAGCGCGGCGCCGGCGGCCTCGATAGCGAGGCGGCCGGCGACTTCGCTCATCGGCGCAAGCAGGGGGAGGTGACCGGCCGCGTCGGTGACGGTTTCATAGGCGATCGCAGTACAGCCGGAGGCGAGCAAACCCCTGGCCTGTTCGGGATCCGGCGCAAGATGAAGGTAAGTAAACAGGATCTGGCCTTCGCGGAGCTGGGGCCACTCGCTTGTCTGCGGCTCCTTCACCTTCACGATCATGTCGGACTTCGCGAAGATGTCGCGCGCGCTCTCGGCAATGGTGGCCCCTGCCCGCCGGTAGTCTTCGTCGGAGGCGCCGATGCCGCCGCCCGCACCGGTCTCGACCGTCACCTCGTGCCCCGCGGCGACATATTCGCGGACCGCACCCGGGGTGAGCCCGACGCGATATTCCTGCACTTTGATTTCCTTGGGCACACCGACGCGCATCCCGGGCCTCCTTGTGATTCACCTCATGATCGTAGCGACGTGCCCTGTTTGGTTTCGTGCAAATATCCGCTAGCTTTGGCCTCCCTGCGCCGGTTTCCGGCGCGCAAACGCCCTTTCACGCTGGAAACGAAACCTTGGCCCTCGACAGGAAAGATCTCGCCATCCTCGCGGAGCTCACGACCAACGCGCGGGCCAGTCACACCGAGCTCGCGCACAAGGTCGGGCTATCAAGCACCGCGCTCGCGCGGCGGCAGAAGGCGCTGCAAGACGACGGCTATATCCAGGGCTATCAGGCCACGCTCGACCTCGCGCAGTTCGGCCTCACCACCACGGTGCTGGTCCGTATCGCGCTGGAAAGCCAGAGCGATGAGGCGCTGAAGGCGTTCGAGGCGGAGGTGGTGAAATGCCCGTCCGTCGTGCGCTGCTTCCTGATGTCGGGGACCGACGACTACATCCTGATCGTGCTCGCCCGCGATATCCAGGATTTCGAGCGCATCCACCGCATGGAGCTGTCGCGCCTGCCGCGCGTCGCGAGGGTACAATCGAGCTTCGCGCTGCGCGAAGTTGTCGACCGCGCCGTGCCGAATGTGGTGTTCGGCGAAGCAAAGCGCTGACCGCAACCTCTCGGAAAGGCGAACTGCTGGCAAGGAACCAACCGGTCGGTGGTCCGTTGGGCGCTATTGGCCGGCGGAGGCGTGCCCCCGCGTCAACACGGCTGACGTCCGGCACGGTCGCCGTCGCAGGGAGCAGGACATGGGCGATGTCACGCATCAGATTTCCGAACGCATTCCGATCCATCTTGTCGTCAACGGCGTCAGTCACACGCTCGATCTCGTGCCATGGACCACATTGCTCGATGCCTTGCGGGACCATCTTGCACTGAGCGGCACCAAGAAGGGCTGCGACCATGGTCAGTGCGGCGCCTGCACGGTGCTGGTGGACGGCCGGCGCGTCAATTCCTGTCTCACGCTCGCCGTCATGAAGGACGGCGCGGAGATCACGACTGTCGAAGGTCTTGCCAAGGATGGCGCGCTGCATCCCCTGCAACAGGCGTTCATCGACCATGACGCCTTCCAGTGCGGCTATTGCACGCCGGGACAGATATGCTCGGCGGCCGGACTGCTCGCCGAAGGCCGTGCCAAAGATACCGACGAGATCCGGGAGCTGATGAGCGGAAACCTTTGCCGCTGCGGCGCCTATCCAAACATCGTCGCCGCCATCCAGCAGGCAATGGGCCAGCCATGAACAACTTCCAGTACGCTCGAGCCACTGATGTCGCCGACGCCATCCGCTTGCTCGCCGCCGGTCCCGGCGCCAAACTGATTGCCGGCGGCACCAATCTGATCGACCTGATGAAAGAGAATGTCGAGCGCCCCTCCCGGCTGATCGACATTTCCCGCCTGCCGCTCCGCAAGGTCGAAGAGACGCCCGACGGGTCCTTGCGCATCGGCGCCTTGGTGCCGAACTCGGACCTCGCCTATCATCCATTGATCGAGCAGCGCTATCCCCTGCTCGCCAGCGCCATCCTGGCCGGCGCCTCGGCGCAACTGCGCAACATGGCATCGGTCGGCGGCAATCTGATGCAACGAACGCGCTGCGCTTATTTCTATGACACGGCCACGCCGTGCAACAAGCGACATCCCGGCAGCGGCTGCTCGGCAATGGACGGGCTGAACCGCAACCATGGGATCCTGGGCACGAGCGCCGCCTGCATCGCGACCAATCCATCCGACATGAGCGTGGCGCTCGCCGCGCTCGATGCGCTCGTGCACATCGCGGGTCCCTCCGGCGAACGCACCATCGCGCTGACCGATCTCCATCGGCTGCCCGGCGACAAGCCTCATGTCGATACCAATCTCGGCACCGGCGAGATCATCACCGGGATTGAGCTTCCGCCGCGCGGCTTTGCTCAAAACTACAGCTATCTAAAAATTCGCGACCGGATGTCTTATGCTTTTGCTTTGGTCTCGGTTGCCGCCGCGCTCGAATTGGAGGGCAACGCGATCAGCGGGGCACGCGTGGCGGTCGGCGGCGTGGCTCACAAGCCTTGGCGCAGCCTCGAGGCCGAAGCTACGTTGCGCGGCCAGGCCGCAACGCCCGATCACTTCTCGCACGCCGCGGATCTCTTGCTCCAGGGAGCAACAGCCCGCTCACATAACGGCTTCAAGGTCGAGCTCGCACGCCGCGCCATCGTGCGGACGCTGACACAGGCGGCGAACGCCACGCCGCAATCTCAGGCGCACAAGAAGATCGCGTGAGGACCCCATGAACGCTTATGTCGGAACGCCAACGTCGCGTGTCGACGGCCGGGCCAAGGTCACCGGCGCCGCCAAATACGCCGGCGAATTTCCAGCCGACAAGCTCCTCCATGGCTTCGTGGTCGAGGCCATCATTCCATGCGGGCGCATTGCCCGCCTCGACGCGAGCGAGGCGTTGAAGGTCGAGGGCGTACTCAACGTGCTCACGCATGCGAACCGTCCGCCGCTGGCCGACAAGGACGAGGCGTGGAAGGACGAGGTGGCGCCCGAGGAAGGCTCGCCTTTCCGTCCGCTTTATGATGACAAGATCAAGTTCAATGGCCAGCCGATCGCACTTGTCGTCGCAGAGGACTGGGAAACCGCGAAATTCGCCGCGACGCTCGTGCGGGTCGAATATGAGCAGCATGGTTTTGCAACCGACCTCGAAGGCGAACGCAGCAACGCCGCCGAGAAGAACGAGCCGCATAAACCGCGGGGCGACGCCGCAGCCGCCCTTGCGGGAGCTGATGTGCGCCACGAGGCGGACTACGTGATACCGACCGAGCATCACAACCCGATGGAGCTCTATGCGACCACGGCGGTCTGGGACAGCAATGGCAAGCTCACGATCTACGACAAGACCCAAGGCGTCCAGAACGTCCACAAATTTCTCTGCAGCGTGTTCGACAAGAAGCCGGACGACATTCGCGTGGTCTCGCCGTACGTCGGCGGCGCCTTCGGCTCCGGCTTGCGGCCGCAATATCAGGTGGTGTTGGCAACACTCGGCGCGCTCGCGCTGAAGCGGTCCGTTCGCGTCGTACTGACGCGGCAGCAGATGTACGGGCTCGGCTACCGGCCGATGACCATCGAGCGCGTCGGGCTCGGCGCAAGATCCGATGGCGCCCTCGACGCGGTCACGCACGAGGCGATTGCCGTCACCTCGCGCTATGAGGATTTTGCCCGCAACGATACCGGCTGGGCCGAACAGCTCTACAAGAGCCCGAACAGCCGCTTCTCCCACAAGCTGGTGCACCTTGACGTCTCCACCCCCTGCGACATGCGCGCACCGGGCGCTGCGTCGGGCGTCTGCGCGCTGGAATGCGCGATGGACGAGCTCGCCGTCGCACTCAAGCTCGACCCGATCGAATTGCGGCTGAAGTGCTACTCGGATCGCGACCAGAGCGAAAACCTGCCCTACACCAGCAAGCAGTTGCGCGAATGCTACGCGCGCGGCGCGGACGCCTTCGGCTGGAGCAGACGCGATCCTGCGCCGCGCTCGATGCGCGACGGCAAGGATCTGATCGGCTGGGGCATGGCGACGGGTGTGTGGGAAGCACTGCAGATGCCGGTCGCCGTCCGTATCGTGCTGACGTCGAACGGACATGCCGAGGTGTCCTGCGCCGCATCCGACATCGGCACCGGCACCTACACCATTGTGGCTCAGGTCGCAGCCGATGCGCTCGGCCTGCCGATTGAGAACATCAGCGTCCGGCTCGCAGATTCCAGTCTGCCGCAGGCGCCTGTGGAGGGCGGCTCCTGGATGGCCGCTTCGAGCGCGCATGCGGTGCTCGCAGCCGCCGAGGAAGTGCGCAAGGAACTGTTACGCCTGGCCGGGAAGATGCCAGGCTCGCCGCTCGCCGGCGCCGAGCTAGCCGATACGGTGCTGACCGACGGCAGCATTGCCAGCTCCAGCAACAACAGCCGCGCGGTCTCGATCGCCGACGCGATGCGTCACGGCGGCGTCGAACGCATCGAGAAGGAAAAGCTCAATCAATTCGGCGAGGACAAGAAGCACGCGCGTAACACCCACTCGGCCGTCTTCGCCGAGGTCAAGGTGGACGAAGAGCTAAACGTCATTCGCGTGACGCGGGTCGTGAGCGCCGTCGCGGCCGGGCGGATTCTCAACACCAAGACAGGCCGCAGCCAGATCATGGGCGGCGTGGTCTGGGGGATTGGGATGGCCCTGCACGAGGAGACGGTGATGGATCACCGCTTCGGGCGGATCATGAACGCGAACATCGCCGAGTACCACATTCCCGTGAATGCCGATGTTCACGACATCGACGTGATCTTCGTCGACGAGCCGGACGCGCACATCAACGCGCTCGGCATCAAGGGGCTGGGAGAGATCGGCATCGTCGGCGTTCCCGCCGCGATCGCGAACGCCGTCTATCACGCCACCGGCAAACGCATCCGTCGATTTCCGATCACACTGGACAAGCTGCTCGACTGAGACGGTGCAGCAGTCCCCTCTCGGCGCCGGCGTCACCTCACGGCGCCCGGCCGCCAGGCCTCACGAGGGAAAGTCAGCCGGTCTGACTTGGATGCGGTCGGCATGCAGCGACCAGTGGTGCAACGCCTGATCCTCGCAAAACCTCGCCTTCGCCCGCTCTCTGGCTTCGTCCTCGTCGGAAGCGTCGATCTCGAGCGTGCCCTGGCACACCTCGATCTGCCGGCCGTACTGGCCGAGCACGTCCTTCATGAACCTGACCACATAAGTTGACATGGGACCTCCTGCCTGCCCCGGCGGCGCTCACTCTTATCCCATTTAGGCGGAATCCGGGAGGGAGATTTTGACACGGATCAAAGTCGGGCGCGGTTCCCCCCGCCGATCGTTCCGTGGCGCGTAGCGCTAACCGGGACATTGGGCAGCAGGAGCATCGCACCCCGGAAGGACAGAGCGACTGTCAACTACGCCGGCGTCACACCAAACGCCTGCTTGAATCGCTCCACATAGCGTGGCCAGACCTCCGGATTGATGATGCGCGGCGGCCGCTTGCCATCGAGCGTATCCAGCACCTGCTCGGCCGCGATGCGGCCCATGTTCTGCCGCGCCTCGATCGTGACGCCCGCGGTATGCGGGCTCGCCAGCACGTTGTCGAGCTGGAGCAGCGGATGCTCCGGCGGCGGCGGCTCCTTGGACCAGACGTCGAGACCGGCGCCCGCAATGCGCTTCTCGCGCAAGGCCTGGAGCAGCGCATCCTCATCGTGGATGAAGCCGCGCGCCGTGGTGATAAAGTACGCATGCGGCTGCATCAACGCAAATTCGCGCACGCTGATCATGTTGCGGCTGCGCTTGTCGAGCGGGCAGGAGATGGAGACGAAATCGGCGCGGCGCAGCAGCTCGTCGAGCTCGACCTTCTCGCCGCCCCGCTCGGCCATCACCTCGGCCGTGAGGTAAGGATCGTAGGCCAGCACCTTCATGCCGAACAGGCCCTTGCACAGCGCGGCGATGCGGCGACCGACATTGCCGAGGCCGACGATGCCGACGGTCTTGTGCTCGATCTCGTTGCCGACGAGTTCGTTGCGGTTGACGTTGGACTCCCTGCGGAGCTTGCGGTCGGACTGGATGATGCGCTTGGACAGCGTCAACATCATCGCCAGCGCATGCTCGGCGACCGAGTGGGCGTTGCCGCCGGACTGGTTGACGACCAGCACGCCGGCATCGGTGCAAGCCTCGACATCGACAGGATCGAATCCCGCGCCGTTGCTGGAGACGAGCAGCAGGTTCGGCGCGCGCCTCAGGAAGGCAGCATCGACATGGAAGTGCGGGGCCAGTTCGTCACGGGCGGCGCCGATCTGGTAGACATGAGCCGCCTCGATGATCGGCGCGAAATATTCCTCGGGGCTCTCGTTCTCGATGCGATCGAGCCGGACGTCGGGCCGCGCCTTCAGGATGTCGATATAGATCGGATTGGCCAGATATTTGACGTAGAAGACGCGCTTGCTGTTGACGGACATCAGGACCCTTCCGGCTTTCTCCAGGAGATCCGCAGGGCCAGCGCTTCGCGCGCTCCTGTCATGCGTTCCTCCGTTCTCTTGTTGTTGCCGCTTATGACACGGCGGCACCGGCTGCGGCAGGCCGTCTGGCGCAGATCACGGTGCAGTCCGGACATGTTGACAATCCCGCTGCCTGCGTCAAGTTCGGCAGACCGCCGCGACGGCCAAGACAAGGGCTAAGACGACGCCTAAGACAATGGCAAAGACCAAGAAGCATGCGCGGCCGAAGGGAGAACGCAATGCCGATTGCGGAGCAACAAACCTCGTCCGAGGCGGCGCAGACCTCCAGTGACAAGAGCTGGCACGGCATCATCCTGCAAACCTTAAAGCGGAATGAGATCAGCCTCGTCCCTTACGTGCCCGACCGCGTGCTGACGCCGCTGATCAAGAACCTGCACGCCGATCAGTTCTTCACCACCTTTGCCACCGCCCGCGAGGAGGAGGCCGTCGGCATCGTCTCGGGCGCCTGGATGGGCGGACGGCGCGGTGCGGTGCTGATGCAGACCTCAGGCTTTGCGACGCTCGCCAACGTGCTGGCCTCGCTCGCGGTGCCCTACCAGATTCCGCTTATCATGTTCGTGTCCGAGCGCGGCACGCTCGGCGAGTTCAACTACGGCCAGTCACTGGTCTGCCGCACCATGCGTCCGGTGCTGGATTCGCTGGCGCTGGAGCATCACACCATCACCCGGCTCGACGAGCTCGAATTCATTGCCGATCGTTCGATCAAGCAGGCCGTCACGACGCAGGCGCCAGTCGCGCTGATCCTCAACCCGCTGCTCACGGGCGGCAAGGTGTTCGACAAGTGAGTCCGGCCCAAATGAATACAGACGTGCGCAACACCAAAGTGATGAACCGCTTCGACGTCACCTCGCGCCTGATCGCGAAACTCGAGCACGAGGAAGCCGTGATCGGCGGCATCGGCAACACCAATTTCGACCTCTGGGCCGCCGGCCACCGTGCGCAAAATTTCTACATGCTCGGCAGCATGGGGCTCGCCTTCCCGATCGCGCTGGGCGTGGCGCTGGCGCAGCCGGACCGGCGCGTCTTTGCGCTCGAAGGCGACGGCTCGCTGCTGATGCAGCTCGGCGCACTCTCGACGATCGCGGCGTTGAAGCCGAAGAACCTCATCATGATCGTGATGGACAACGGCATCTACCAGATCACGGGCGCGCAGCCGACACCGGCCGCGAACGTGGCTGACATCGTCGCCATCGCAACCGGCTCCGGGCTTGCCAACAGCGCCTGGGCCGCGGACGAGGCGGATTTCGAGCGTCTGGTCGAGGAAGCCATGTCGGCCGGCGAGCCCAGCCTGATCGCCGTCCGCATCGATGACAAGCCCGGCGTCGGCGCCACCCGACGCGATCCCGTACAAATCCGGGAACGCTTCATGCACGGCCTTGGCGTGCGCGAGCCACTTTAACGGTTCGTCATTAACTACACGGCGATCTGATCCTGGCGCCTCGGCAGGCTGCTGCAATCCGTGCTAAGCGGTGCGGATGTCCATTTTGCTTCGCTCCTCTGCCTGGCTGCTTGCCGCCGCCGTCGCCTTTGCAACCCTCGGCCCGCCAGGCCTACGGCCCCATTCCGACCTTGGCCAGGACGGCGAACATGCCCTTGCCTTCGTCCTGGTGGGACTAGCCTTCGGCCTCGCCTATCCGCGCCGCCGCCTGTCGGCCACAGCGATCGCCGTGGTGCTGATCGGCCTGCTGGAACTGATGCAATTCTGGGCACCGGGACGGCATGCGCGGCTGGAGGACTTTCTGGTCGATGCCGGCACCACCTGCATCGGTTTCGCGCTGGCGGCCATCGCCGATTGGGCCATGACGCGGTTTCGCGCAAATCCGGCCCTGACGAGTCAAGGCCCCGCGGAGTGACGCTCCGCAGGGCCCGTCTCTTCAAAGCTCACGCTCCGGTCGATCAGTCGATGATCTTAACGACGCGGCGCGTGCGCGGCTCCACGATCACGCGGCGATCGTTCACGACCGCATAGCGATATTCGGTGTAGTTCGGCACGGGCCGCAGCACCACGGTCGGCGGCAGTGGCTCGCCGACCACGACGCGCTCGTGGACCACGACGGAATCATCGCGCGGAATTCCGCCGAGGATCGCATTCGGGATTTCCAGACCAGCGCCGACCGCCGCACCGACGGTACCACCGACCATCGCTCCGACCGGGCCGCTGATGTCGCCGCCCGCGCGAGCGCCGTCCCTGGCGCCCTGTTCGGTCGTCGACTGGGCAAAGGCTGCACTCGACGCCAGCAGCGACGCGGCAGCGAACGTAATCGCAAGACGGGTCTTCATGTGCTTATGTCTCCAGTGATTGTTGTGCGCCTTCAACCGCGGGGCCGGATCATTGTTCCGGTTCCCCGCCGGATCTAGGCAGAACTACAAGTGGAGACTGTTACCTGGTAACAGTTCAGGCTGCGGCGATCTCGTGCCGCGCCATCAGTTCCAGCGCACGCACCATTGCCGAGTGATCCCAACCCTTGCCGCCATGTGCGGTGCAAGACGAGAACAATTGCTGCGCCACTGCCGTGCTTGGCAGTGACAGGCCGAGCGCGCGGGCGCCTTCAAGCGCGAGGTTGAGATCCTTCTGATGCAGCTCGATGCGGAAGCCGGGATCGAAATTGCGCTTCACCATGCGCTCGCCATGCACTTCGAGAATCCGCGACGACGCAAAGCCGCCCATCAGGGCCTGCCGCACCAGCGCCGGATCCGCACCGGCTTTCGACGCGAACAGCAGCGCTTCGCTGACCGCCTCGATCGTCAACGCGACGATGATCTGGTTGGCGACCTTCGTCGTCTGGCCGTCGCCATTGGCGCCGACCCGGGTGACGTTCTTCCCCATCCGGTCGAAGATCGGCTTCATGGTGTTGAAGGCGCGCTCGGGGCCACCCACCATGATGGTGAGGCTTGCCGCCTTGGCACCGACCTCCCCGCCTGACACCGGTGCGTCGAGATAATCCGCGCCGAGCGCCTCGATCTTCTTCGCAAACTCCTTGGTCGCCAGCGGCGAGATTGAGCTCATGTCGACCACGATCTTCCCCTTGGAAATGCCGCCCGCGACGCCGTCCTTGCCGAACAGCACGGCCTCCACATGCGGCGTATCCGGCACCATGATGATGACCGCATCCGCCTCCTCCGCGACCTCCTTGCTTGACTTGCAGCCAACGCCGCCGGCCGCGATCAGCCCGGGCGCGACCGGCCCGACATCGTGCAGGAGAACGCGATGGCCTGCGGTCAGAAGATGGCCGGCCATCGGCCGTCCCATGGTGCCAAGTCCGATAAAGCCGATGTCGATCATGTCAACGTTTCCTCAGGTCTCGAACGTCTGCGCCGCGTGCCAGGACAGGCCTTCCAGCGTCGTGGTGCGCGGCTTGTATTCGCAGCCGACCCAGCCGCGGTAACCGATCGCGTCGAGATGGCGGAACAGGAAGGGATAGTTGATCTCGCCGGTGCCAGGCTCGTGACGGCCGGGGTTGTCGGCGAGCTGGATGTGCGCGATCTGCGGCAGGTATTCCTGCATAGTACGGGCGAGGTCGCCCTCCATGATCTGCATGTGGTAGATGTCGTACTGGACGAACAGATTGTTCGAGCGCACCTCGGAGATCAGCTGCACGGCCTGCTCGGTGCCGTTCAGAAAGAAGCCGGGGATGTCGAGCGTGTTGATCGGCTCGATCAGCAGCTTGATGTTTTCCCGCGCCAGCGTCGACGCCGCAAAGCGCAGATTCCCGACCAGCGTTTCGTTGAGCTCACGCGGATCGGCATCCGCAGGCGCGATGCCGACGAGACAGTTGAGCTGCTCGCAATCGAGCGCCTTGGCATAGTCGATGGCGCGAAACACGCCGTCCCTGAACTCGCTGATACGATCAGGCAGGATCGCGATGCCGCGCTCGCCCGCCGCCCAATTGCCGGCCGGCAGATTGTGCAGCACCTGCGTCAGCCCATGGCCGTCGAGTTGCTCGCGCAGCTGCGCCTTGTCGAATTCGTAGGGGAAGAGGTACTCGACCCCGCCGAAGCCCGCTGCTTTGGCCGCTGCGAAGCGGTCCACGAACGGCATTTCGTTGAAGAGCATGGTGAGGTTGGCGGCGAATTTCGGCATGATGCTATCTCCCTATTCCGCCGGCTGCAGCACGCCGGGCCGCGCGGTCGCGACCTCGTCGAGCGGCAGATCCAGCACCTCCTCGAATTCGACGATGTTGTCGATTTCCGTGCCCATCGCGATGTTGGTGACGCGTTCGAGGATGAACTCGACCATCACGGGCACGCGATGCTTGGCCATCCATTCGCGCGCGGTCGCGAACGCCGCCTGCGAGTCCTTCGGGTCGGTGACGCGGATCGCCTTGCAGCCGAGCCCTTCGGCGACAGCGACGTGATCGACACCGTAGCCGCCGAGCTCGGGCGCGTTGATGTTCTCGAACGAGAGCTGGACGTGATAGTCCATGTCGAAGCCGCGCTGGGCTTGGCGGATCAGGCCGAGATAGGAATTGTTCACGACGACGTGGATGTAGGGCAGATTGAATTGCGCCCCGACTGCGAGCTCCTCGATCAGGAATTGGAAATCGTAGTCGCCTGAGAGCGCGACGATATCACGATCCGGACACGCCGCGCGCACGCCGAGCGCCGCGGGTAGCGTCCAGCCGAGCGGGCCCGCCTGCCCGGCATTGATCCAGTTGCGCGGCTTGTAGACGCCCAGGAACTGCGCGCCGGCGATCTGCGACAGGCCGATCACGGAGACGTAGCAGGTGTCACGGCCAAACGCCTTGGTCATCTCCTCGTAGACGCGCTGGGGCTTGATCGGGACGTTATCGAAATGGCTCTTGCGCAACATTGTCTTCTTCCGGTCGCGGCAGGCAGCGGGCCACGCCTGGCGCTCGCGCAACCTGCCGGACCGGCGCCACTCCCTGGCGACGGTGACGAAGAGTTCGAGAGCGGCCTTCGCGTCCGAGACGATGCCGAGATCGGGATTGAACACGCGCCCGATCTGCGTCGGCTCGATGTCGACATGCACGAAGGTGCGCCCCTTGGTGTAGGTCTCGACCGAGCCGGTGTGGCGGTTGGCCCAGCGATTGCCGATGCCGAGCACGAAATCGGATTCGAGCATGGTGGCATTGCCGTAACGGTGGCTGGTCTGAAGACCGACCATGCCGGCCATCAGCACGTGGTCGTCGGGGATGGCCCCCCAGCCCATCAGCGTCGGCACGACCGGCACGTTGGCAATCTCGGCGAATTCCACCAGCAGATCCGAGGCGTCGGCATTGATCACGCCGCCGCCCGCGACGATCAGCGGCCGTTCGGCCGCATTGAGCATCTCCAGCGCCTTCTCGACCTGCTTGCGGGTCGCGGTCGGCTTGTAGACCGGCAATGGCTCATAGGTCTCGTCGTCGAACTCGATCTCGGCGAGCTGCACGTCGAGCGGCATGTCGATCAGCACCGGGCCGGGCCTTCCCGAGCGCATCACGTGAAACGCCTGGCTGAACACGCGGGGCACCAGCGCCGGCTCGCGCACCGTCACCGCCCATTTGGTCACGGGCTTTGCGATCGACTCGATGTCGACGGCCTGGAAATCCTCCTTGTAGAGCCGCGCGCGCGGCGCCTGCCCGGTGATGCAGAGGATCGGGATGGAATCAGCGATCGCGGAATAGAGCCCGGTGATCATGTCGGTCCCGGCCGGCCCCGAGGTGCCGATGCAGACGCCGATATTGCCGGCCTTGGCCCGCGTATAGCCCTCGGCCATGTGCGAGGCACCCTCGACATGGCGCGCCAGGATATGGCGGATCGAGCCGCGCTTCTTCAGCGCCGAGTAAAGCGGATTGATCGCGGCCCCGGGAACGCCGAAGGCAGTCGAGATGCCCTCCTTCTCCAGAATTCGCACGGCAGCATCGATGGCTCGCATCTTCGCCATATCGGACCTCGCTTGAGTTGCATTGGCTTGAGCGAGATCATCGGGCCCGCGAGGGCTTCACTCAACGAGATCGATTTTATTTTCCACGATGCGGCAGCCGCGGAAAAAACGTGGCGGTCTCAATCGGTTAGATCGAGATATCCGTGAAAGCGATCACTCGAACAGCGGCGCCAGCTGCATCTGCGGCACCAGCACGAGGCCCTTGTCGGTGATACGAATTTCCGGAATGACCGATAGCGGAATCAGATTGAAACCCATGTAGGGGATGGTGCAGCCGGCCTCCGCCCATTCCTTCTTCAGCGCCTTGACTTCTTCCGCCACCTCCGTGACGCGCTTGTCGGACAAGAGCCCAGCGATCGGCAGCGGCACTAGCGCCCTCACCTTGCCCTCGGCGACGAGGCAGACGGCGCCCTGTTGCTCCTTGATGGCGGCGACCGCGACCTGCATATCGGCCTCGTTGGTGCCGGCAACGATGATGTTGTGGCTGTCGTGCCCGACGCTGGAGGCGACCGCGCCGCGCTTCAGTCCAAAGTCCTTCAACAGGCCGTAGGCGACATTGCCGGCCGACTTGCCGTGGCGTTCGACCACCGTGACGAAGCATAGGCCGTAGCGGGCGAACAGTGAGGGCCAGTCCTTTGCGGGCTCGATCGCGATCTTCTCATGGATCAGCGTGATGCCGGGCAACGCGGTCTTGATCGCGTTGACAGTGCAGGCCTTCGCCGGCAGCTCCGGCGTCAGCTTGACCTTCTCGGGCAGCTTCACCGTCGCATAGGCCGCCTGCGGATATTGATAGCGCTGCGACAGCGCCTGCTCGAGCTTCGGCGTGATCTTTCGGTTTTCGACCACGAGTTCGCCGCCATACCAGGTGCATTGCGGCTTCAGATTGTCGTCCATCAGCACCAGATCGGCGCGGCGCCCGCCGCCGAGCCCGCCGATATCGCTGTCCATGTTGAAGCGCGTCGCGCCATGCAGCGAGCCCATCGACCAGGCCTGCTCCGGCGACATCCCTGCTTTCACGGCTTCGCGCACCACCCAGTCGAGACCGAACAGCAGGAGATCGTCGGCGTCGCGATCGTCGGTGCACACGGCCGTGCGCTTGTGCGAGGCGCCGAGCTCGGTGATGGTCCGGATCGCCTGCGGCAGCGAGTGCCAGGGCGTGGTCGGCGGTCCCCCGCGCAGGAACACCCAGACCCCGGCATCGAGCAGATCGTCGGCGATGTCGCGGTCGATCGCCTCATGGGTGTCGGTGATGCCGCTCGCCGCATAGGCCGCAACGAAGTCGCGGCCATAGATATGGCCGGACACCGGCCGGCCGCGCTTCAGGGCGGCAGCGAGGATGGCGTGGCTTCGCTCATCGCCCATGGTGACAGGCACGAAATCCATCTTCTCGCCGAGCCCGACGGCTTCCGGCCAACGGTCGAACAGGCCGGCGATCTTGTCGGGCGTCAGATCGCCGCCCGCAGTCTCCAGTGCGGCCGAAGTCGCAGGAACCGTCGAGGGCACCGTCAGGAAGATCGAGAGCGGAGCCTCGCGTGCGTCCTCCAGCATCGCCTCGACGCCGACGACGTCCATGACGTTGCCGATCTCGTGGCTGTCGCAGAAGATTGTGGTGGTGCCGTTGAGCAGGGCGGCCTCGGCATAGGCGCAGGCCGTCACCATCGAGGATTCGATGTGGATGTGCGGGTCGACCAGCCCCGGCGCGATGATGCCGCCCGCCGCGTCGTAAACCGGCACGTCGCCGAAGACATTCTTCGCAGCGCCGGCCGGCTTCATCGCAGCAATGCGGCCGCCGGTGATCCAGATTTCGCGGTTCGCAAGGATGCGCTCCGAATAGGTCGAGAGCACCCGCGCGCCGGTGACGACGAGATCCGGCGCGACACGCGCCGAGGCCACATCGGCGAGACGCCGGGTCATCGAATGCAGCGGTGCGACGGCGAAGCGGGTAAGTCTGGTCATCAGAACCCTCGCGTGGCGTTATGGCCCTGCGATGGTTACGCCCTGCGCCCGACCGGGCAAGCGCAAATATAACGGCAGGCTCTGCTTACGCTTTAGGCGGAGAAGCGCCTGCCGCCGCTGGCCTCGCAGGTCTGCGCGAGTTCCGTCGTCGCGGGGCCGGTGCGGCAGCGGGCTTGACCCGAATCCGCATCGACCTCCCGTTCTGCTCGTCAATCTCGAACGCATTCGTCTTGCGCACGAGGTCACTCAGCTTGCGGAAGCCGAACGTTCGCGGATCGAAATCGGACGCGAGATTGGCGAGCTGGCGGCCAACTTCCCCGAGCGTCACCCAGCCGTCCTCGCTTTCCATCTGGGTGATGACCTTCTTGATGATGGGGGTTGCGGCATCGAGCGGCTGAAGCGACGTCGATCTCGAGGCGGCGTCCTGGGTGTTCGCTGGGGCGGCAAGCAAGTTCTCCGTGTAGACGAACCTTCGACAGGCCTGCCGGAAGCTCTCCGGCGTCTTCTGTTCGCCGAACCCAAAGACGTCGATGCCCTGCTCCCGGATGCGGGCGGCCAGACGGGTGAAATCGCTGTCCGACGACACCAGGCAAAAGCCATCGAACCGGCCGCTGTGAAGCAGGTCCATTGCGTCGATGACCAGCGTGATGTCGGAGGCATTCTTCCCCGTCGTATAGGCGAACTGCTGCTGCGGGATGATGGCGTGTTTGGACAGGATGTCGGCCCAGCCCCTCGACCTGGCATTGGAGAAGTCGCCTTAGATGCGGCGAACGCTGGCCTCGCCGATCTTGGCAATCTCGTCGAACAGCCCATCGGCGATTTTTGCCGAAGCATTGTCTGCATCGATCAGGACAGCGAGACGGGGCGAACGGAGCTCTGACGGCATGACTTTTCCCACGAGATGAACGTAACATTAGAAGACGCTCGCGGCGGAATGGCTAGTCCTCGTTCGCCTTGAAGCGTCCCATCCCTTTCAGCACGAAGGGTGCCAGCAGCGCGATGAACGCCAGCGCAAGCAGCGTCGCCGAGATCGGGCTCTGGAGCAACGTCATGGGATCGCCGAGACTGATCGCGAGCGCGCGACGCAGCTGGCTCTCGGCGATCGGGCCGAGGATCAGGCCGACCACGACGGGCGCGATCGGAAAATCGAACCGCCGCATCAGAAAGCCGAGCACGCCGAAGCCGGCCAGCATCGACAGTTCGACCACCGACGGCTTTGCGGCGATGGTGCCCATGGTCGCGAACACGAGGATGCCGGCATAGAGCCACGGCTGCGGGATCGCCAGCAGCCGCACCCACAGGCCAACCAGCGGCAGATTGAGCACCAGCAGCATGCAATTGGCGATGAACAGGCTCGCGATCAGGCCCCACACGAGGTCGGGCCGCTCGGCGAACAGCAGCGGCCCCGGGTTGAGGCCGTATTGCTGGAAGCCCGCCAGCATCATCGCGGCCGTCGCCGAGGTCGGCAATCCCAGCGTCAAGAGCGGCACCAGCGTGCCGGCAGCCGAAGCGTTGTTGGCGGCCTCCGGTCCTGCGACACCTTCGATCGCGCCCTTGCCGAATTCTTCGGGGTATTTGGTCAGTCGCTTCTCGCAGGAATAGGACAGGAAAGTCGGGATCTCCGCGCCGCCGGCAGGCAGCGCACCGATTGGGAAGCCGAACATGGTGCCGCGCAACCACGGCTTCCACGATCGCTTCCAGTCTTCCTTGGTCATCCACAGCGAGCCGCGCACCGGCTCGAGCTTCTCTTCGGTGTGGTGGCGGCGCGATGCGACGTAGAGCGCCTCGCCCACCGCGAACAGGCCGACCGCGAGCGTCGTCACCTCGACGCCGTCGAGCAGCTCGGGCACCCCGAACGCAAGCCGCGCCTGACCGGTCAGCTTGTCTATACCGACGAGACCTAATGTCAGACCAATAAATAGGCTGGTCAGGCCGCGGATCGGAGAATCGCCGAAGGTCGCCGACACCGTGACGAAGGCGACGCACATCAGCGCGAAATAATCCTCCGGACCAAAGCGCACGGCGAAATCGACCAACCACGGCGCGAGAAAGGCAAGCCCGATGGTGGCAATGGTGCCCGCGACGAAGGAGCCGATCGCGGAGGTCGCGAGCGCCGGTCCGCCGCGGCCGGCCTTGGCCATCTTGTTGCCTTCGAGCGCCGTCGCCATCGAGGCGCTCTCGCCGGGCGTGTTGATCAAGATGGCCGTAGTCGATCCGCCATACATGCCGCCGTAATAGATGCCGGCAAACATGATCAGCGAACCGCCGGGATCGAGCTTGTACGTCACCGGCAGCAGCAGCGCGACCGTCAACGCCGGGCCGATGCCGGGCAGCACGCCCACGGCCGTGCCAAGGAACACGCCGATCAGGGCGTAGAGGAGATTCATCGGCTGGACGGCGACCGCCATGCCGTGGGCCAGCGCCGCGAAAGTTTCCATCACAGCAGTCGCTCCAGGGGGCCGGCCGGAAGGCTCAACGTCAACAGGCGGTCGAACGCGAGGTAAATGAGGGTCGACATCACGAGGGCGATGGCGGAATCGACGAGGACAGCCCGGCGCCCAAATGCCGCCGAGGTCGTGACGAACAGCGCCGACGTCGCCAGGATGAACCCGCCGCCGAAGCCGATGATGCCGATCAGCAGCGCAAGGCCGGCGAGGATGAAGACCACACGCACGGGATCGGCGCTTTCGCGCTCTGGCAGATTGCCGCGCAGCGCGTCAACGAGATTGCCGATCGCGAGCAGCGCGAGGCCGGAGGCGATCACGACCGGCATGGCTTCCGGCCCCATCCCGTACATCGCGGTCGATTGCAGGCCGTGCGCATCCCAGACCAGCACCGCGGCAAGACCTGCGAGCAGCGCGGCGATGACGACGCCGGCGCGATCGATGCGCCGCGGTGGCTGGACGGGATCGCCTGTGGTCATGACTTGACCAGGCCGACTGATCTCAGCACGTCCGTCACACGCACCGTTTCTTTCTTCAGGAAATCGGCGAAGGCGTCACCGCCGAGATAGGCATCCTCCCAGCCCTTCTGCTTGAGGATGTCTTTCCAGGCGTCCGACTTCACCATCTTCTCGACCGCGTCGCTGAGCGTCTTGCGCTGCTCCGGCGTGATTCCGGGAGGCGCGACCACCGAGCGCCAGTTGGCGATCACGAGGTCGATGCCCTGCTCCTTGAAGGTCGGGATGTCGCTGCCTGGAATGCGCTTCTCCGAGGTCACGCCGATCGCGCGCAGCTTGCCCGACTTGATCTGCCCATCATATTCGCTGAGGCCGGAAATGCCGGCAGTGACCTTCGCGCCGAGAATGGCGGCGAGCGACTCGCCGCCGCCCGAGAACGGGATGTAGTTGATCTTCTTCGCGTCGGCGCCGACGGCACCAGCGAACAATGCCGCCATCACGTGATCGACGCCGCCGGCCGAGCCGCCGGCGAAGGTCACCTTGGCGATGTCGGCCTTCACCGCGGCGGCCAGATCCTGCGCGGTCTTGATCGGCGAATTGGCCGGCACCACGATCACCTGGATTTCCTCGGTGAGGCGCGCGATCGGCGTCACCTGCTCGAGCGTGACGGGTGATTTGTTCATGGCGAGCGCGCCCACCATGACGAAGCCGTTGACCATCAGCTGGTTGCCGTCGCCCTTGGCGCCGTTGACGAACTGCGCGATGCCGACACTGCCGCCTGCGCCGGGAACGTTGGTGACCTGCACGCTGCGTGCGACGCCGGCAGCGACCAGCGCCTGCTGCATCGAGCGCGCGGTCTGGTCCCAACCACCGCCCGGCGCCGCAGGTGCCATCAGCTTGAGCTCGAGCTGCTGGGCAAAGGCCGGCGTGGCTGCCGCAAGGGTCAGCGCGACGGCTGCGCCGACGAGGCGCGCGGGAAGTTGAAACATGGGACGTCTCCGGGCTCATGCGGACGTTTGCCGCATCGTGTCGTTTGGTCGCATATCAGCCAAAACGGCCGACACTGTCCAGTGACATACCCCCGGTTTCCGATTAGCGGGGCGTCGGAATTGCCCCGCCGAGCGCTGCCGTCAGTTCGGCGGCAACATCACGGACGATTTGCCCGATTTCCGGTAACCGCTGATCGGTCAGCCGGCTGGTCATGCCGGACACCGAAATCGCAGCAAGCGGCTCGGCGCAGGCGTTGTAGACCACCGCTGCAACGCAGCGCAGGCCCATGCAGGCCTCTTCATCATCCAGCGCGTAGCCTTGCTTGCGGATCTTTTCGAGCTCCTTGAACAGGTCGCTCGGCCGCACGATCGACTTCTCGGTCAGGCGTGGCATGCCGTGATGGCGGATGACGGCGCCGACGTCCTCGTCGGAATAGGTCGCGAGCACCGCCTTGCCGACGCCGGAGGTCACCATCGGAACGCGGCCGCCGACTTGGGTCAGCGAGCGCATGATCTCGCGGCTCTCCATCCGGGTCAGCACGATGATGAACTCGTCGTCGACCACGGCGAGATTGGCGGTCTCGCGGGTAAGATCACGCAGCTTGCGCAAGTAAGGAATGGCCTGGGCACTGAAATTGCGCCGCCGCGCAAAGCTCGCGCCCACCGTGAAGCTGCGCACGCCGACATGCCATTTGGATTCGGCGCGGTCGAACTGCACGAAGCGGCGGCTTTCCAGCGTCGCCAGCAGGCGATGCACGGTCGAGGCCGAGAGCCCGGTGCGGACGGCGAGATCGCTGAGGCGATAGCCTTCGTCGTCTTCGGACAATGTCTCGAGGATCGACAGCGCGCGATCGACGGACTGCACGCCGCCGTCGCGCGCGTCGTGATCGGCCGCCGATGGCGATCGGGGCTCGATCGATTTGCGCCGGATCACGTTCCTGCCCATCGCGACCTGACTGTTCTCACCTCTCCCCGCGCGCGGGGAGAGGTGAAGCGGCATCGTCGGCTCAGAGCAGCCCTGCTCCGCGCGCCCATTTGTACTTGGCACCGAGGACCTCGACCGGCAGTTCGGTCGAGTAGGCATAGGCCGGAATGCCGTTCTGGTAGAGATATTCGGCGGCTTCCTCAACCTCGACGTCGCCGGCGAGCGAGGCGACGATCGGCTTCACGAAGCCCTTGGCCTCCATCTCCTTCTTCACCTCGACCATGTTGCGGGCGAACACCATCGGCGGCGTGACGATGGTGTGCCAGTAGCCGAGGATCAGCGAGTGGATGCGCTCGTCCGTCAGGCCGAGTTTTACGGTGTTGACGTAGGTGATCGGCGGCTCACCGCCGGTGATGTCCACGGGATTTCCGGCCGCGCCAAACGGCGGGATGAACTTGCGGAAGGCCGCATCCAGATCCGGCGGCATCGACATCAGCGACAAGCCGTTGTCGACGCAGGAGTCCGACAACAGCACGCCCGAACCGCCTGCACCGGTAATGATCAGCACGTTCTCGCCCTTCGGCGTCGGCAGCACCGGCACGCCGCGCGCGAATTCGAGCAGCTGCCGCAAGCTACGGGCGCGGATCACGCCGGACTGGGCCAGGACATCCTCGTAGATCTTGTCGTTGCCGGCGAGCGCGCCGGTGTGCGACGAGGCCGCCTTGGCACCGGCGGAGGTGCGGCCGGCCTTGAGCACGATGACCGGTTTTTTCTTGGAGACGCGTTTTGCGGCTTCCGCAAAGGCGCGGCCGTCCTTGAGGTCTTCGCAGTGCTGCGCGATCAGGTTCGTGTTCGGATCCTGCTCGAAGAAGGCGAGCAGATCGTCCTCGTCGATGTCGGACTTGTTGCCGAGGCCGACGATCGCCGACACGCCCATCTTGGCCGAACGGGAGAAGCCGATGATGGCCATGCCGATGCCGCCCGATTGCGAAGACAGTGCCGCGTGGCCCTTGACATCATAGGCGGTGCAGAAGGTCGCGCAGAGGTTGGCAGGCGTATAATAGAAGCCGTAGATGTTCGGTCCCATCAGGCGGATGTCGTACTTCTTGCCGACTTCGACGATCTCGGCCTGGAGCTCCGGCGCGCCGGCTTCCGCGAAGCCCGACGGAATCAGAACCGCGCCGGGAATTTTCTTCTCGCCGCATTCGGTGAGCGCCGCGGCCACGAACTTCGCGGGAATTGCGAACACCGCGGTGTCGATCACGCCGGGCACGTCCTTGACGCTCTTATACGCCTTGTAGCCGAGGATCTCGGCGGCCTTGGGATGAATCGGGTAGATGTCGCCCTTGTAGCCGCCGTTGATGAGGTTCTTCATCACGGAATTGCCGATCTTGCCGTCTTCGGCTGAAGCGCCGACCACTGCAACCGCCTTCGGCTGCATGATGCGGCTCATGGCCGCGACGATCTCTTCGGTCGGGCGCGGCTTCGGCTTGGGCACGTAAGCGAAGTCGACGACGATGCGGACGTCGGCCGCGATGGCGTCCTTGGCCGTCGCGAACACCGGGTTGAGATCGAGCTCGACGATCTCGGGGAAATCCGTGACGAGCTGCGAGACCTTGACGATGACATCCGCAAGCGCGGTGCGGTTCACCGGCTCGCCACCGCGAACGCCCTTCAAAATCTCATGCGCCTGGATGCCGTCGAGCATCGACAGCGCATCTTGCTTGGTCGCGGGCGCGAGGCGGAAGGTTATGTCCTTCAGAACTTCGACCAGCACGCCGCCGAGGCCGAAGGCAACCAGCTTGCCGAACGAGGCGTCGGTGATCGACCCCACGATCACTTCGGTGCCGCCGGCCAGCATCTGCTGCACCTGGACACCCTCGATCTTGGCATCGGACTTGTACTTCCTGGCGTTGGAGAGAATCGTCTCGTAGGCCTTCTCGGCGTCTTCGGCCGTCTTGAGGCCGACGATGACACCGCCGGCTTCGGTCTTGTGGAGAATGTCCGGCGAGACGATCTTCATCACCACCGGAAACCCCATCGAGGCGGCCATTTTGCCGGCCTCGCCGGCCGACTTCGCCACACCCTCCTTCGGCACCGCAATGCCGTAGGCGTCGCAGACCAGCTTGCCTTCCGGCGCGGTCAGGCTGGTGCGCTTGTCCGCCTTGACCTGGTCAAGCACCTTGCGGACGGCATCTTTGGAATTGGACATGTGGCTCTCCCTTGACCTTGGTTCTTGCGTTCTCAAAGCGCGCGCGCGTTGCGGCTGCCCGTGATGCTTTCCATTCGCCGCGCTCTGTTCCATGTCGCGGAACGGAGTGGCATAAAGCCGAGATTACTCCGCCGGCTTGGATCAAAAATGGCTGGCGATGGCATTTGGTATGCCAGAAGCCAACTTGTCAAGCTGCAGCGCACCTTAGAACGCTGCAAAAAATAGGCAGCTTGACATTCTGGTATTTGGTATGCCAAAAACTTTCCCGTTAATAATCCTGTAAAAGACGACTCCCACTGGAGGAGATTCGTCGTGTCACTGCGGAAACCAACCAAGGCGTTGCCGAACATGGCCGAGGCAGATATCGCAATCGTTCGTATTGCCCCGGAGTCGAGCTTCAAGAACAAGGCGTATGACGCCTTGAAGGAAGCCATCCTCAAGATGGACATCTACTCGACGCCCGAACCCGTCATGCTCGACGAGCGCGCGTTGTCCGAGCGCCTCGGCGTGAGCCGCACGCCGATCCGCGAAGCCATCGCGATGCTAGAGCAAGACGGTTTCGTGAAGACGGTTCCTCGCCGCGGCATCATGGTGGTCCGAAGGACCAAGAGCGAGATCGTCGACATGATCCGCGCCTGGGCGGCGCTGGAGAGCATGGCGGCTCGCCTCATCACCGCCACAGCGCGCAAGAAAGACATCACGGCGCTGCGCGACTACTTCAAGGAATTTGGCAAGGATCGCCTGCCCGAGGATCACGTCGAGGAATATTCGCGCGCCAACATCGCCTTCCACCAGGCGCTGATCTCGCTGTCGGAATCACCGGTGCTGGTCGATCTCACCAACGACTTGCTGCTGCATGTGCGTGGCTATCGGCAATTGACCATCGGACGCAAGGACCGCACCGCGACGTCGCTTCCCGAGCATCTCGGCATGATCGAAGCCCTGGAGGCGCGCGATACCGAGCTCGCCGAGAAGCGCGCCCGCGATCACACCCTTGGCCTTGCCGCTTACGTCGAAGCGCATGGTCAGGAACTCTTCTAGCCGGCAACGTTCACCAAAGGGCGAGGCATCGCCCCCAAAAGCCTGAAACGGCATCTTGAGACCAGGGAGACAAGGCCCATGCTGAATACCGCGACCAAGTCCGAAGCACCGGGCACCGAGCAGGAATTGACGGATGGTTTTCATCTCGTCATTGACGCGCTCAAGCTGAACGGCATCAACACCATCTATAATGTGCCGGGCATCCCGATCACGGATTTGGGCCGCATGGCGCAGGCGGCCGGTATTCGCATGATTTCGTTCCGCCACGAGCAGAACGCCGGTTATGCGGCGGGCATCGCCGGCTACCTCACCAAGAAGCCCGGCATCTGCCTCACCGTCTCCGCGCCCGGCTTCCTCAACGGTCTCACCGCGCTCGCCCACGCCACCACCAACTGCTACCCGATGATCCTGATCTCGGGCTCCTCCGAGCGCGAGATCGTCGACCTCCAGCAGGGCGACTATGAAGAGATGGACCAGCTCGCGATCGCCAAGCCGCTGTGCAAGGCAGCCTACCGTGTGCTGCACGCCCAGGACATCGGCATTGGTCTTGCCCGTGCCATCCGTGCCGCCGTCTCCGGCCGTCCGGGCGGCGTCTATCTCGACCTGCCGGCAAAGCTGTTCGGCCAGGTGATGAACGCCGATGCCGGCCAGAAGTCGCTGGTCAAGGTAATCGACGCGGCTCCCGCGCAGATCCCCTCGCCCGCTTCGATCAAGCGCGCGCTTGATGTTTTGAAGAGCGCAAAGCGCCCTCTCATCATCCTCGGCAAGGGCGCGGCCTACGCGCAGGCCGACGAGGAGATCAAAACCTTCGTCGAGAAGAGCGGTATCCCCTTCCTGCCGATGAGCATGGCCAAGGGTCTCCTCTCAGACACCCATCCGCAGTGCGCAGGCGCTGCCCGCTCGACGGTGCTGAAGGAATCCGACGTCGTCCTGCTGATCGGCGCCCGGCTGAACTGGCTGCTCTCGCACGGCAAGGGCAAGAACTGGGGCGAAGCGCCCAAGAAGTTCATCCAGGTCGACATCGAACCGCGCGAGATGGACTCCAACGTCGAGATCGTCGCGCCCGTCGTCGGCGACATCGGCTCGGTCGTCTCCGCCTTCAACCAGGCGATGGCTTCGGGCTGGACCGCCCCGCCTGCCGAATGGACCAAGGCGATTTCGACCAAGCGCGAAGAGAACGTCGCCAAGATGGCGCCGAAGCTCATGAACAACAAATCGCCGATGGACTATCACGGCGCGCTCGGCGTGCTGAAAAACGTCATCAAGGATCATCCCGAGGCGATCCTCGTCAACGAGGGCGCCAACACGCTCGACCTCGCCCGCGGCGTCATCGACATGTATCGCCCACGCAAGCGTCTCGACGTCGGCACCTGGGGCGTGATGGGCATTGGCATGGGCCAGGCGATCGCGGCTGCTCTCGAGACCGGCCATCCCGTGCTCGCGGTCGAAGGCGACTCGGCCTTCGGCTTCTCCGGCATGGAGGTCGAGACCATCTGCCGCTACAATTTGCCGATCTGCGTCGTCATCTTCAACAATGACGGCATCTATCGCGGCACCGACGTCAACGGCGCCAACGCCGATCCGGCGACGACGGTGTTCGTCAAGGGCGCCCGCTACGACAAGATGATGGAAGCCTTCGGCGGCGTCGGCGTCAATGCCACCTCACCGGACGAGCTCAAGCGCGCCGTCAACGAGGCCATGGCTTCGGGCAAGCCGACGCTCATCAACGCCGTGATCGATCCGGCCGCCGGTTCCGAGAGCGGCCGCATCGGCAACCTCAATCCGCAGAGCGTTCTGCAGAAGAAGAAGTAAGCATCCCCGTCAACCCACAAGGTCCCTGCGGGTGCAGGGGTAGATCAGAGTACGGAGCAACACGATGACAAAAGCGCTCGAGGGCGTTCGCATTCTCGACTTCACCCACGTCCAGTCCGGGCCGACCTGCACGCAGTTGCTCGCATGGTTCGGCGCCGACGTGATCAAGGTGGAGCGCCCGGGCGTGGGTGACATCACCCGCGGCCAGCTGCAGGACATCCCGAATGTGGACAGCCTGTATTTCACCATGCTCAACCACAACAAGCGCTCGATCACGCTCGACACCAAGAACCCCAAGGGCAAGGAAGTCCTCACCGAGCTCATCAAGAAGTGCGACGTGTTGGTCGAGAATTTCGGCCCCGGCGTGCTCGACCGCATGGGCTTCCCCTGGGAGAAGATCCAGGCGATCAACCCGAAGATGATCGTCGCCTCTATTAAGGGCTTTGGTCCCGGACCATACGAGGACTGCAAGGTTTATGAGAACGTCGCCCAGTGCACCGGCGGCGCCGCCTCCACCACCGGCTTCCGCGACGGCTTGCCCCTCGTGACCGGCGCGCAGATCGGCGACAGCGGCACCGGTCTGCATCTGGCGCTCGGCATCGTCACCGCACTCTATCAGCGCACCCATTCCGGCAAGGGCCAGCGCGTCACCGCCGCGATGCAGGACGGCGTGCTCAATCTCGCGCGCGTCAAGCTGCGCGACCAGCAGCGCCTCGCCCATGGTCCGCTCAAGGAATACAGCCAGTTCGGCGAAGGCATTCCGTTCGGCGATGCCGTGCCGCGTGCCGGCAACGATTCCGGCGGCGGCCAGCCCGGCCGCATCCTGAAGTGCAAGGGCTGGGAGACCGATCCCAACGCCTATATCTACTTCATCACCCAGGCCCCGGTCTGGGAGAAGATCTGCGACGTGATCGGTGAGCCCTCCTGGAAGACCGATCCGAACTACGCCAAGCCGGCCGTCCGCCTGCCGCGCCTGAATGAGATCTTCGGCCGCATCGAACAATGGACGATGACGAAGACGAAGTTCGAGGCGATGGAAATCCTCAACAAGGACGACATTCCCTGCGGCCCGATCCTGTCGATGAAGGAGATCGCCGAGGACCAGTCGCTGCGCGCGACCGGCACCGTGGTCGAGGTCGACCACCCCACCCGCGGCAAGTACATCTCCGTCGGCAACCCGATCAAGCTGTCGGACTCCCCGAGCGAGGTGGAGCGATCCCCGCTGCTCGGCGAGCACACCGACGAGATCCTGCGCACCGTGCTGGGCTTCTCGGACCATCAGGTCGCCGATATCCACAAGTCCGGCGCGCTCGATCCGCCGCAGAAGCAGGCCGCCGAATAAGCGGGCTTATCTCACGACGCGAAAGGCCGCCGGCTTCGGCGGCCTTTTTGTTGGCGCGCAAAGGCTGCATCGCACGATCGGCGCGCTTGCCGCGCCGCCAAGGCTGGATTAAAGATTGGTTCGCGAGGAACAGATGCGGTGGCCGGCCGTTGCTCCCTCGACCGGTGTGCTCCCGGAAATGCGAGCATGCCGGAAATGCCAGCATGCCATCTCCACGGCGAGTGCAGTACGCCTCGCAAAGACCCTGCCCCACGCTGAAGAACTGGTCGCCTTCGCTTCCGAGGATGGCAAGTCGGCCTTTCAGTTCGGGCACGGGTGGCGTCGCGTCCGGCACTCGCCAGGACCACGCTCGTTGATCAAATTGAGGGCTTAAATGTCGAAAGATCAATCCTCTGATCGCGCCAAGCGTGAAGCCAACAAGGCGTTCAAGCCTGCGACAACGCAGAAGCCGATCAATGACTATGCGAAGGACCAGAACTCCTTCAACGAGAATCGCGAACGGCTGAAAGCGGAGCGATTGGCCCGGGAGGCGAAGCCGGGAAGCGGCTCCGAATAGGCACGACGATCCCAGACTCCGACCGCGAATTCCGCTAAAGGCGGGGCGCCGAAATCCGCCTGGTCTACAGCATCGAGAGCACGACGATTCCGTCTTCGACTGCACCAGAAGCGAGCTGCGCCCGCGCCATGCGCTCGAACTCGGTCCGGTTCTTGCGAAGATAACTGAAAGCCTGCTTCTGCGTCAGGAACGTCGTCGCAAGACGGCACATCTGTCGTCCCGCGCCAAGCGCGAGAAAGAAGGTGATGGTGCCACCGCCATCCGACTTTATTCTAGGCACGACCCGCACTCTTTGGCATGTGATCGGCCCTCTCCAAATTGTCCTCGGCGCAATGGAAGCCAGTTATGGCGTCACCTTCTTCTTGCGCTTCGTCGGGACGGGCGGCGGCAGCGACGCCTGAAGGGCGGCGTCTGCCGCTTCCTTGGCCTGGCGCAGCTCTCGAAGCCGCGCCATGTTCTTGCGAACATCGACGGCTTGCTTTCCAACGTCCACCATCGCCCGCGCGCCTTCCTCAGCGGCCAAACGCTGACGGTTAGAACGCGCGATGCTTTCGGGTGACGGTTCGGCCGGTCTCTTGGCGCTCATTATTCACCCTGCTCTGCAACGGACAAAAACCCGCTCAATCCTGGGATCGAGCGGGTGGCATGGCCGTTTCAGTACATCCGTGAAACGGCACCAAGGCTTAGGCCAGCGAGAGATTCTCAGCGCTGACCTTGCCCCGCATCTTGTCGGTCTTGAGTTCGAAGTTGACCTTTTGGCCTTCAGCGAGACCTGCAAGACCAGCCCGCTCGACCGCGCTGATGTGAACGAACACATCGTTGCCGCCGTCGTTCGGCTGAATGAATCCAAAGCCCTTCTGGCCGTTAAACCACTTTACAGTACCTGTCGTCATTTTCTTCTCCAAAGCGCATACGCGCAGGTTCCGCGTGATCGTCACGCAGAACAAATTCTATTCGTCGATGTCTATGGAAAAGGAGCCCGCGGGCGCATTCAACAAGGCACAGCGGCTGAACGAACAGCCTCAACGTATACCTCATCCTCGCCATTTGCAAGGCTTGACGGAATTTAACGGCTCGGGAGCCCGGCGGTAGGTGCAGGACGCGCGCTATTCAGCGCTCATCTTTCGCCCCCCGGCGAGCTGCTCTCGAAGGCTGCCGAGCGCCCCATGCGTGGATCCATCAAAAAAAATCGAGACGCCGCGTCGGATCGGCAGCATCTCCTTCGTCATCTGGACATGAACGGGCAGTAGACGCCCACGTCGAGCCCGGCGATTCATGAGGAAGAATGATCATGCCCAGCACTGTCCGCCTGCACCGCGTTCTCACGACCAGCCCGGAGAAAGTCTATCGCGCCTTCCTGGAGGCGGATGCGTTGGCAAAATGGCTTCCGCCGAATGGCTTCACCTGCACCGTCCATCATTTCGAGCCGAAGGTCAGGGGCACGTTCAAGATGTCGTTCCGTAACTTCACGACGGGCAACAGCCACGCCTTCGGCGGCGAATATCTCGAGCTCGTCCCCGGCGAACGTCTCCGTTACACCGACAGGTTCGACGACCCCAATCTGCCGGGAGAGATCCAGGTCACCGTGATCCTGAAGAAAGTATCCGTAGGCACCGAGCTGGATATCACGCAGGCCGGCATCCCCGACGTCATCCCGCCGGAGGCTTGTTATCTCGGCTGGCAGGAATCGCTGCGCAATCTGGCGAAGCTCGTCGAGCCTGAGATCAAGCAATAGCGATCGGACGCGACTTAGGGGCGGCCGCGTGACCGTAGGCTACGCGCCCGCCCTCGACTGGAGCCCGCCGCTTGCGGTCCAGCGGTCCGGGTCCGGGCTGTGTCCGATCAAAGCAAGGCCGTACGCAATCGACTCGAACTGATCGCCCGACATCAGCCGTTCGTTGCCGAACCGCTCGGCGAACAGTTTTCGAACGGCCGGCACGAAAGACGTGCCGCCGGTCAAAAACACCTTCTCGACCTCGCGCGCGGTGATGCCGGCTTCGCCCAGCACCTTGTCGACGGTGGCCCCGAGCCTCGCGATGTCGTCGGCAATCCAGGCTTCGAAATTCTTCCGCGTGATAGTCGAGCCGATATCGACCCCGCCTCCTTTGAAGCGGAACTCCACCTGATCCTGGGCCGACAGCGCGACCTTGGCGTCGGACACCGCGCGGTACAGCGCAAAGCCGAGGTCGAGATCGACGATGGTGATGAAATCCTCGAGCAGAGCCGGCTTCACCGCGGTGCGCGCAAGCTCCCGGAGTTCGCGCAGGTCGCCGTTGCTCTTCATCATCGCGAGCTGATGCCAGCGCGCGAGATTAGTGTAGTGGCCGGTGGGGATCGGCAGCACCTTGTCGAACGAGCGGAAGCTCGAGCCCTTGCCCAGCCGCGGCGAGACGACGTGATCGACGATACGGTAGTCGAAGGTGTCGCCCGCAATCCCGATGCCGGCATGGCCGAGCGGCTCGGCGCGCAAGGCGCCGCCGGCACGCGAGAACCGCATCACCGAGAAATCGCTGGTGCCGCCACCGAAATCCGCGACCAGCACGGTCGCATCGCGCTCCAGCCGGCGGGCGAAGGAGAACGCCGCGCCCACGGGTTCGTAGACATAGCGGGCGTGGCCGGCGCCGAGGCGCTCGAACGCGGCCCGGTAGCGCTGCATCGCCAGCGCTTCGTCGGGATTGCCCCCGGCGAAGCGGACGGGGCGACCGACTGTAATGGTGGACGTCTCGAAGCCGAATTTATCGCCGCCATGCCGCGCCAGCGTCCGCAGGAACGCCGCCAAAATATCCTCGAACTTGTAGCGCTGCCGGAACACCTGGGTGGTGTTGAAGCTGGAGCTTGCGGCAAAGGTCTTGAACGACTGGAGGAAGCGGTAGACATGGCGTCCTTCCAGGAACTGCTCGATCGCCCACGGGCCGCCTTCAGCCTGGGCGCCGGCTCCCGGCCGGTCCTCCCAGAAGCACAGCGCTGACACGAAGACGCTGTGGCGCTGCTCACCATGGTCGAAGCGGATGGCCTCGACCCGGCGATCGTCCGCCGCAAGGGCCACGACCGTGTTGCTGGTCCCAAAATCGATGCCGATCGAGACGGCGGGCGAGGCGCTCGACATGAACCACTCTGACAGATGATTGGAGGGGGCAGACCACTAACGGCTTCATGTGCCGCTGCCAAGGCTCCGTTTTTGGATATCGACGGTCAAATGGTTCAGTTTCGGCCGGCTTTGGGCATATCCCGCTCAAATCGGCCCATTTAACTGATTATTATGCTGCAATGCGAAAAGCTAAATGCTGCTATGCAATGGCATGCATAGACATTGGCATCTGGTATACATAAATTCCCTTTCGAAATGAGACAGCACTACTGACCGTCTCGAGAAAGGGATTTCCGATGTCCAAGACCGCTTCCGTCGCTCTCGCGCCCTCCTCCACGCTGTTCGCCCGCCTGATGGCAACGATCGACCGCCTCCTGATGGCGAGCGCCGAGATCTCGAATCACAACGGCGACCTGCCGCGCTTTGGCCTGTAGGCCGGACAGCCGCCCGCGCCTGCGCGCGCAGCGGGAGACGGTTTTAGATCAGTCCGCATACTACTTTTGATGAATGGCCCCGGATCACGGGGCCATTTCTACTTGTGCTGTCCTGAGTCACAGCCGCAACCGGGCAAGGTCCTGCGGCATTTGCGCACGGTGACCGGACCAGCGCTTGAAGCTTGGCATAATGCATACAAGAATGCCGTTCCAGCGCTCGCAGAAAAATGAGAGGCGCCACGGGAGGCTTTATGACGGACATGGTGCAAGCAACCGCCCCGACAGCCGCGCGCGTTAGCGACACGTATCGCTGGACGCAATTGGCAGTTGGCGTCGCGGCGATGGTAATGATCGCCAATTATCAATACGGCTGGACGTTCTTCGTCCCCGACATCCAGAAGAAGTTCGGCTGGGATCGTGCGTCGATCCAATGGGCCTTTACGCTGTTCGTGCTGTTCGAGACCTGGCTCGTGCCGATCGAAGGATGGTTCGTCGACAAATACGGTCCGCGCATCGTGGTGCTGGTCGGCGGCGTGCTCTGTGCCGCCGGCTGGGCGATCAACGCGGAGGCGACCACGCTCAACGGCTACTATCTCGGCATGATCATCGCAGGCATCGGCGCCGGCGGCGTCTACGGCACCTGCGTCGGTAACGCGCTGAAGTGGTTTCCGGACAAGCGCGGTCTTGCCGCGGGCATCACGGCCGCTGGTTTCGGTGCGGGCTCCGCGCTGACCGTCGCGCCGATCCAGGCCATGATCAAGGACAGCGGTTTCCAGACCACCTTCCTTTATTTCGGCCTCGGACAAGGCATTATCATCTGCATCCTCGCCTTCTTCCTGCTCGCGCCGAAAGCAGGTCAGGTGCCGAACGCGGTCGTGAACGCCAATCTGCAGCAGACCCGGCGCAACTACCAGCCGACCGAGGTGCTGCGTCAGCCGATCTTCTGGCTGATGTACTTCATGTTCGTGATTGTCGGCGCTGGCGGCCTGATGGTGACGGCGAACCTGAAGCCGATCGCGGCGGACTGGAAGATCGACAACGTGCCGGTCACGCTGATGGCGGTGACGATGACCGCGGTGACCTTCGCGGCCACGATCGACCGCGTGCTCAACGGCCTGACGCGTCCGTTCTTCGGCTGGATCTCCGACATGATCGGCCGCGAGAACACGATGTTCATCGCCTTCGGCATGGAAGGTATCGGCATCTGGATGCTCTACCTCTGGGGCCACGATCCGCTCTGGTTCGTGCTGCTCTCGGGCTTCGTGTTCTTCGCTTGGGGTGAGATCTACTCGCTGTTCCCCTCGACCTGCACCGACACGTTCGGCGCCAAGTTCGCGACCACCAATGCCGGCCTGCTCTACACCGCGAAGGGTACGGCCGCGCTGCTGGTCCCGATCGGCAACTACATGCAGCAGTCGTCGGGCAGTTGGGACAACGTGTTTATCATCGCAGCCGGCGCCAACATCCTGGCCTCGGCGCTGGCGATCGCGGTGCTCAAGCCCTGGCGCAAGGTCGTGGTCGCGCAATCGACCGTCTGACGCGCTCCAAAAGCGCTTCTCGCGCAAAACGCCCGGCCTCGCGGCCGGGCGTTTTCGTTGTGCGCGACGTTTTCGTGAACCCGCCGTCCCTAAAGGAACTCCGCAAATTTTCAGGCGCGCGCCAAGATAGGGCTTGCAATCTGGAATATGGTATACCAAGGTCGCCACCGCGCTTGCGACGATAAGCCACAATATTGCGACATCAGGTCATCTTGCGACCGGTGTCGAACCAGACAGGCGCTTGGGAGGTTCTTGATGATTTCCAGCACCGATGGCGCTGTCACGGCCGCGCCTCTCCGCACAGGTTTCCGCTGGCTCCAGCTGGTCATGGGCATCGTCTGCATGGCGATGATCGCCAACCTGCAATATGGCTGGACCCTGTTCGTCGATCCGATCGATCACGCGCACCATTGGGGACGCGCCGCGATCCAGCTCGCCTTCACCATCTTCGTCGTCACCGAAACCTGGCTGGTGCCGATCGAGGCCTGGTTCGTCGACAAATACGGCCCGCGCATCGTCATCATGTTCGGCGGCGTCATGATCGCGCTGTCGTGGATTCTCAACTCCTATGCCGATAGCCTCACCTTGCTCTACGCGGCCGCGATCATCGGCGGCATGGGCGCGGGCGCCGTGTACGGCACCTGCGTCGGCAACGCGCTGAAATGGTTTCCCGATCGCCGGGGCCTTGCCGCCGGTGCGACTGCCGCCGGCTTCGGCGCAGGCGCTGCACTCACCGTCGTGCCGATCGCAGCCATGATCGCAACGAGCGGCTATCAGCACGCGTTCCTCACCTTCGGCATCGGCCAGGGCGTGATCGTCTTCGTGCTCGCCTTCTTCATTCAGCCGCCGCGGATCTCGATCCCGCCGAAGAAGAAGCAGCTCAATCTGCCGCAGACCAAGATCGACTTCACCCCGCCCCAGGTGCTGCGCACCCCTATTTTCTGGGTCATGTATCTCGTGTTCGTCATGGTCGCCTCCGGCGGCCTGATGACCGCGGCGCAGATCGCCCCGATCGCACACGACTTCAAGATCGCCGACACGCCGGTCACGCTCGCCGGATTCCAGATGGCGGCATTGACGTTCGCGATCTCGCTCGACCGCATCTTCGACGGTTTCGGACGGCCGTTCTTCGGCTTCGTCTCCGACACGATCGGCCGCGAGCACACCATGTTCATCGCCTTCGGCACCGCCGCGCTGATGCTGCTGACGCTGTCGGCCTATGGCCACGTCCCTGTCGTCTTCGTGCTCGCCACCGCGGTCTATTTCGGCGTGTTCGGCGAGATCTACTCGCTGTTCCCAGCGACCTGCGGCGACACCTTCGGCTCGAAGTTCGCAACCACCAACAACGGCATGCTCTACACGGCGAAGGGGACCGCGTCCCTGCTCGTTCCGCTCGCCAGCGTGATCTCGGCCACGTATGGCTGGAAGGCCGTGTTCGTGGTCGCAGTCGCGCTGAACGCGACGGCGGCCCTGACGGCGCTGTTCGTGATCAAGCCGATGCGCCGCTCCTTCATCCTCGGCAAGGAAGCCGAGAGCGCCAACGCCGCGACGGGGAACGCCAAGACCGAGACGGCATAACGAACACTCCTTGCACGGTGAGACAGGGGGCGCAGCGATGCGCCTCTTTCTTTTTGGCTCACGGCAAACGTCAGCATTGTTGCCTCAAGATTTTTCGGAACAGCCAAATCGAGTGCTTGACGATTGGCATTATGTATACCACACTTGCCGCATCATTCACCCAGGGAGGTTGCAATGCTGGTCGGAGACATTCTGCGCAAGAAGACACCGCGCGTTGTCACGGTGCGAATGAACGAAACGGTGGGTATCGCCGCCAAGCTGATGCGCGCCAACAATATCAGCGCACTTGTGGTGAAGGACGTGGTCCGCTCCGAGGGTAACACCGCGGTCGGCATGTTCACCGAGCGCGACGTCGTGCGCGCCGTCGCCGAGCACGGCGCCAATGCCGTCAACGTCAAGGTTTCGCAGCTCGTCTCGGTGCAGCAGCTCGTATCCTGCACCTCAAACGACACGATCGAGCACGTCCGCCATCTGATGAACCGGAATCACATCCGGCACCTGCCTGTCATCGACGATTACAGCCTCGTCTCGGTCATCAGCATGCGTGACATCGCCTCCTTCGTGGACGAAGCGATCAACGGCACGCCGCAAGCAGCTTAAAGCGTCTCACTTCCCCTGCGACTACCGTCCCCGGCTCGGACCTTCCGAGCCGGACCGGATCTTTCGTCCCGAAATCCGGCTTCCGCTGCTTCGCGAGGATTCCATGAAGATCTGCATCTACGGCGCCGGCGCAATCGGCGGATATCTCGGGGTTCAGCTCGCGCGCGCGGGCGCCGACGTCAGCCTCGTCGCACGCGGCGCGCACCTTGCCGCGATGCGCGAGCGCGGCCTGACGTTGCTCGCGGGCGAGGAGAAGCACACCGTGCATCCGCGCTGCACCGACGATCCCGCCGAGCTCGGTGTGCAGGACTACATCATCATCACGCTGAAGGCGCACTCGATCACCGGCGTGATCGAGACAATGCAGCCGCTGCTCGGACCCCACACCCGCATCGTCACCGCCGTCAACGGCATCCCCTATTGGTACTTCTACAAGCACGGCGGCCAATACGAGAATTCGACGCTGGAGAGCATCGACCCCGGCGGACGGCAGTGGCGCGAAATTGGCGCCGAGCGCGCCATCGGTTGCATCGTCTATCCCGCCACCGAGATCGAGGCGCCCGGCGTGATCCGTCACGTCTACGGCAACAACTTTCCGCTCGGCGAGCCCTCCGGCGAGATCACCCCGGACGTGCAACGCCTCGCCGATCTCTTCGTCGCAGCCGGGCTGAAGGCGCCGGTGCTCGACCGCATCCGCGACGAGATCTGGCTCAAGCTGTGGGGCAATGTCTGCTTCAACCCGATCAGCGCACTCACCCATGCAACGCTCGACGTGATCTGCACCGATCCGGCCACTCGCGCGCTGTCGCGCGCGATCATGATGGAGACGCAAGGCATCGCCGAAACGTTCGGCGTCAAATTCCGCGTCGACGTCGAGCGCCGCATCGAAGGTGCGCGCAAGGTCGGCGCGCACAAGACCTCGATGCTCCAGGATCTCGAGCGCGGCCGCCCGATGGAGATCGACCCGCTCGTCACCGTCGTGCAGGAGATGGGCCGCCTCACCGGCGTCGCCACCCCCGCCCTCGATTCAGTGCTGGCGATGGTGACCCAGCGCGCCCGCATTGCCGGTCTCTACGACGGCATCCCGACCCCATCGGATCCGCGCGCACTGGCGGTGGCGTGATGGCTGGCGAGATCAAACAATGGCTCCGCTTCCGGAATAGCGGTGCGACCGGCTTCGGCACGCTAACGTCGTCGGGTATCAGCGTCCATGAGGGCGAGATGTTTGGCCGCCATGCAGCCACCGGCAAGACGCTGGCGCTGTCGGAGGTCGAACTGCTCGCGCCCTGCGTGCCCAGCAAGATCGTCGCGCTCTGGAACAATTTTCATGCACTCGCGGCCAGGCTCAACCAGCCCGAGCCACCGGAGCCGCTCTACCTCCTGAAGGCCACCACCAGCATTACGACGCCAGGCGCGGTGATCCGCCGTCCCTCTTATTACGATGGCAAGACCACGTATGAAGGCGAGCTCGGCATCGTCATCGGCAAGACCTGTGCCCGGGTGTCGCCGGCGGAAGCGGACAGCTTCATCTTCGGCTACACCTGCGTCAACGACATCACCGCCAACGACATCCTGACCAGCGACCCGACCTTCCCGCAATGGGCACGGGCCAAAGGCATCGACGATTACGGCCCGTTCGGCCCCGTCATCGCGACCGGTCTCGATCCGGTCAGGCTGGTGGTCCGCACCATCCTCAACGGTGCGGAGCGACAGAACTATCCGATATCGGACATGATCTTCACCGCGCAGGAGCTGGTCAGCAGGATCTCCCACGACATGACCCTGCTCCCCGGCGACCTCATTGCCGTCGGCACCTCGGTCGGCGTCGGCGTGATGAAAGAGCCGGTGAACATTGTGACCGTCGCGATCGACGGCATCGGCGAGCTGACCAACGAGTTTCGGCTGTAGCTTCTCTCTCCGTCATGGCCGGGCTTGTCCCGGCCATCCACGTTCTGTTGGCGCGGAGGCGCGTGGATGCCTGGGACAAGCCCGGGCATGACCAGCGCCCTGAACGTCTGCCCCCAACACGGGAAACGCGCCTCTCCCCCTCCACCGATCGGCTGACGCATTCAGCCGTGGATCGTGAGGCCGGACCTATCCAGCAAGCTCCCGCCGCCCTTGATCTCGGTTCCGCTCTCCAATAGCAATTATGGCGATAATGTGCCGGCGTGAGGAAGTCACGATGTGGCTGTTTTTCCTGGTTGCCTGGTTTGTTCTGCTCACTGCCATCGCGATCTTCGCCCAGCAGGCGCTCGGTTACGATGTCGGCCACCTGCCTGCCTGGTTCGGAGGCCTGCCCGTCCCGCAGCGTGTTGCGACCGGCGCGATCCTGGCCTTGGCGTTGGCACTGATCGGCGCCTCCGCCTGGCGGCTCTCGCGCCAGGACCGGCGCCTCGACACATTGCGCGACCGCCTCAAGAAGACCCGCGAGGACGTGGTCGTCGCCCACGCCCTGCAGAACCACCTCGACGCCACCGTCCAGCACCTGATCGAGAGCGATCCCCGGGAGGCCGTTTCCGCCCTGCACGACAAGCTGGGCGAGACCGAGCAGCGCGCCCTGCTGCAGCGGGGCCGCAACGAATCCACCGACATGCACGACCAGCTCGCCGAAATCCGCCGCCGCCAGCAGGAATTGCGCGATATGGTCGGCAAGATCGCCGAGCAGCGCCGCGCGGTCGAGCCGGTTTTCACTGAGATCCGCGACCGCCAGAACCAGCTCGAACGCTCGCTGCACGACCTCGAGACCGACGACCGCAAGAACAACCTCGCCGACCGGCTCAAGGACATCGCGGGCGACGTATCGACGCTGCTGTCCCGGGTCGGCGCGGTCCAGGACACCTTTGCGACCCTGAACCAGTACAAGGACGATCTAGCGAAGTCCCACGCTGAGCTGGTGCCGCTGCGCGCGTCGGACGCTGGCCTCAATGCGTTGATCGGCGAGCTGAGCCTCAGCCATGAGCGCCTCGCCAAGAGCGTCGACGAGCTCGAAACCGGCGGCGAAGCACCGCTCGGCGCCCGCGTCGAGACGCTGTCGAAGAACAAGATCGAGATCGAGCAGCGCCTGGCCCGCATCGACGACAGCTTCCACATCCTGAAAGGCATCGGGCTCGACTTCGAAGAGCTCGGCGAGCGCCGGGCCCAGCTCGAACGCTCGCTCGCCCGTGTCGAGATCGACGCCGAGGGCAAGACGCTTGCCGACCGCCAGAATGCGTTGAACGATTTTGTTCTCCAGTCGCGCCAGCGCCTCGGTGCGTTACAGGAAACGCTGGCGACGCTGAACGCCTTCAAGACAGAGCTGTCGAAGTCGCAGGCTGACCTCGTCCCGCTGAAGGCGCCCGTGTTCGGAATCGAGGCCATGATCGCGGACGTCGGCACGACGCACGACCTCCTCGCCAAAACCGTCGGCGAGATCGAGGCAAACGGCGACGTCACCCTCGCCTCGCGCGTCGACGCGCTGACCAAGAGCAAACGCGAGGTCGAAGACCGCCTCGCCCGCATCTTCGACAGTTTCAACGCGCTCGACGGTTTGCGAAAAGACATCGGCGGCATCTTCTCGACGATCAGGAACAGCCTGAACCGGATCGGGTGAGGCCGAGTCGCGTAGGCTGGGCAGAGCGCGCCGAAACATCCAGACACATCACATCTCCGCGCGGCCGGCAGATGCCGCCAACATGTCGCGCCGATGCCGCACTGTGGACGCATTCGGCCGCCCTTCTGTGAGGCGTGTCTGGGGGCACGGCGGTGCCGTGTTTGGACCAAACCTTCTAGGGGTATGACTGTGAAGAAGATTGTATTTGTCGTGGGTGCTACGCTTGCTCTGGTAACGGTCGCGAATGCCGCGGATCTGCCGCGCCGGCAGCCCGTTCCCGTCTATTCGGAGCAGGCGCCGATCGGCAAGATGCCGATTGGCAAGAGCCCGGCTGGAAAGGCCCCGATCGGCAAGGCGCCCGGCCCCGTCGCAGCGCGCTACTGACGCGTTAGCGAAATACCCGCAGAAGCAAGCGTAGACTCTGCGTGAGTGGCCGACAGTCGAGGGGCACAGCGTGACGAACAAACCTGATCGATCGGGACCCTGCATCCTTGCGGGATTCGCGCTCGCGGCCATGCTCGCGTGTACGACACCTTCGGCCTCGGCCCACGAAGCGAACAAGCGCGTTGCTGACGCAAACGCGCTTGCCACGACCGACACCGTATCACGGCCGGCGCCATCGACCCGGCGCCCGGTCGCGCGCGCGGAAACGCGCGCGGAAAAAGGTCCGTACTACGTCGATTTCCGCGCCCGCACGGCGGCGAGCTGGGGCCACGCCTTCGTCTGGTACGGCAAGACCAGCGAGCGCGCCGTCGAAGTGGCAGGGCTCACGCCCGCCGGCGACACCTGGGCCTATGTGCTTGGTCACCTCACCTGGGTGCCGGCGGAGACCGGCGCGAGCTACGGCGATCTCGACCCGGAGTATCTGACCGCGAACTACCGCGTATATCTGAACGAAGCCGACGCCAAGCGCGTGTTTGCCTATATCAAGAAATTGCAGGCGAGCTCGCCGGTCTGGAACGCCGAGACCACCAATTGCACCGGCTTCATCGGCGACATCGCCGAGTACATGGGATTGAAGGTCCCCTACCGCTGGCAGCGCCCCGAAAACTTCGTCAACAGCCTCAAGGAAATGAACGGCGGCCGCCAGATGGTGCGGCTGTCGACGGAATAGCCCGGCAGGGTTCGCCCGTCGGGCAAAACAGCCGCACAAATTTCGCGCGCCGCCTGTCAATCCCCGTCTGCCAAAATATTCCACTTTACCGAAATTCGGATTTGGCGCACCTACGACACACCCTGACCCGGGACAAGGGGCGGATCGCGATCGTCACGGACCGCGGGTGGGGCAGCGATGGACGCGACGGCGTCGGGCGCGGCGAGCCTTGCAGGGCGGGAAACCGTGAGCACAGGCTTTCGCGCCTACGACACGGCGCCGACAGCGTCTTCGCATGGCTTCGGGTGCGAGCACACGCCAGCTCCCGAAGACCCAGCGAGGACGTGCGCGGACGGCGAAGTCGTGTGGTCCTGACGCCCGGGGTCTGTGCGTCAAGTCCTGTGGTGATGCGTGCTGCCCGACCGGGCGCTTGCATCAGCCATCTGCGGGGCGACGGGGGCAATAGTGCATCGCTCCCCGGGGAGAGCACGAAGTAAGCCGTAAACCACCGCGCAGGGAAGGCCGGGCGATTGGCTGACCTGTGGTCCACCCCGTGTGCATTCTTCTGGCGCACGGACTTGCGGGTGCCAGCCGGCGCCCGGCCTTCCCTGCGCCCTTGTCACGACGAGGGCGATGCGATCAGGCAAAGCTCGGGCGAAATGCGCCGCGAGGATGCGAAGATGCGTCTGCTGTTTGCAAGTCGGATCGAGATTGATCGGAAGATTGTGCGTCCGTGCCCCGGACGCAGCGCAGCATCCCCCGGCAGAGCGAAGCATCGTCCGGTTCGACGGTGCGCTGCAGAGCCGGCGCCCATCTTTCAGAGCGCTCGCTGGGCATGGGTCGCGGCTCTGCGCGGCAACGCGAAGAGGCGTTGCAGCGCGTCCGGGACACGAGCCCGCGTCAATTATCCGCCTCACGGAATCCCCCCACTCCCCGCATGATCGCCCCGCCTCCACCGCACGCCCTCGCAATAGACTTTTCCCGACCCGGGCGGCATCCTGCCGGCATCGACCGATAAAAGAGCGCCACGCAAGCGGGGAAACAGATCATGCTGCAGACACGGTTCACCAAGCTCGTCGGAGTCGAGCACCCGATCGTCCAGGGCGGCATGCAGTGGGTCGGGCGCGCCGAGCTGGTCGCCGCCGTCGCCAATGCCGGCGCGCTCGGCTTCATCACGGCGCTGACCCAGCCGACACCGGAGGACCTCAGGAAGGAGATCGCCCGCTGCCGCGATCTCACCGACAAGCCGTTTGGCGTCAACCTCACCATCCTGCCCGCAATCGAGCCGCCGCCTTATGCCGAATATCGCGCCGCCATCATCGAGAGCGGCATCAAGGTGGTCGAAACCGCCGGCAACAAGCCGCAGGAGCATGTCGACGAGTTCAAGAAGCACGGCGTCAAGGTCGTGCACAAATGCACTAGCGTCCGTCACGGGCTCTCGGCCGAGCGCATGGGCGTCGACGCCATTTCGATCGACGGGTTCGAATGCGCCGGCCATCCCGGCGAGGACGACACCCCCGGCCTGATCCTAATCCCGGCCGCCGCCAACAAGATCAAGATCCCGATGATCGCCTCCGGCGGCTTTGCCGACGCCCGCGGCCTCGTCGCCGCACTGGCGCTCGGCGCCGAAGGCATCAACATGGGCACCCGCTTCATGGCGACCAAAGAGAGCCCCATTCATCAGCTCATCAAGGAGAAGATCGTGGCCAATGACGAGCGCGAAACCGAGCTGATCTTCCGCACCATGCGCAACACCTCCCGCGTCGCCAGGAACGAGATCTCGACCAAGGTCGTAGCGATGGAGAAGGAAGGCGCCAAGTTCGAGGACATCCGCGAACTCGTCGCGGGCGCCCGCGGCAAGATGGTCTACGCGACCGGCAACTCGGACGAAGGCATCTGGTCGGCGGGCCAGGTCCAGGGCCTGATCCAGGACATCCCGACCTGCGCGGAACTGATCTCCCGCATCGTGCGCGAAGCGGAGGCCATCATCCGCAGCCGGCTCGAAGGCATGATCGTTCATCCGACAGCGCAGGCTGCTGAATAATCACTGCAAGAAGCGAGAGCAATTCATGAAGGCTTATGTCTACGGCCCTGGTGGCGCTACGATTTCCGACGTCGCTCAACCAAAGCCTGAAGGCACGCAGGTGCTGGTCCGGGTCCGCGCCTGTGGCCTCAATCGCGCCGACACCGGCATGCGCAAGGGCCACGCCCATGGCGCGGCCGGCGGCGCCGGCACCGTGCTCGGCATGGAATGGGCCGGCGAGGTCGCCGCGCTCGGACCGGATGCCAAGGGCCTCAAGGTCGGCGACCGCATCATGGGCTCGGGCGGCGCGGCGTTTGCCGAATACACGCTGGCCGATCACGGCCGGCTTTTCCACGCGCCCTCGAACATGAACTTCGAGGAAGCCGCCACCCTGCCCGTCGCACTCGCGACCATGCACAACGCCGTCGTCACCATCGGCGGCGTGCAGCCCGGGCAAGCCGTGCTGATCCAGGGCGCAAGCTCCGGCGTCGGCCTGATGGCGATGCAGATTGCGAAGCTCAAGGGCGCCAGGCTCGTGATCGGCTCCTCGACCGATGCTTATCGCCGCAGCCGGCTGAAGGAGTATGGCGCCGATCTTGCGGTCGACTCCTCTGACCCCTCATGGGTCGACGAGGTGCTGAAGGCGACGAACGGCGAAGGTGTCGACCTCATCGTCGACCAGGTCTCGGGCAAGGTCGCGAACCAGAACCTCGCGGCGACCAAGGTCAAGGGTTGCATCGTCAATGTCGGCCGGCTCGGCGGCACCCATGCCGATTTCAACTTCGACCTGCACGCGGCCCGCCGCATCGATTATGTCGGCGTCACCTTCCGCACCCGCACCGTCGCGGAGGTCCGTGAGATTTTTGAGGAGGTCCGCAAGGACATCTGGGGCGCCGTCGAGTCGCGAAAGCTGCAGCTGCCGATCGACAAGGTGTTTGCCTTCGACGACATCGACAAGGCCTTCGAGCACATGGAGGCCAACAAGCACCTGGGGAAGATCGTCGTGACGGTGTAGTGGCCGCGACGACCAGAGAGAGCGGCAGCGCACCAGTCTCTCCACTCGTCATGGCCGGGCTTGTCCCGGCCGTCCACGTCTTTGTCGCTCCGAAGAACGTGGATGCCCGGGACAAGTCCGGGCACGACGGAGTTCACCCGCTCCTGCAACTCACTAGCGTCTACGCCTGTGGATCGTCGCTTGATGTTCACCCGCGGCCTGCTAAATCCCCGCCATGAGCTCCCAACACAACAAGACCTCAGTCGCAGCGATCTCGATATTCGCCAGCGGCGGCATGGCGGCGGCCAAGTTCGCGGTCGGGATCGCGATCGGCTCGCTGGCGCTAATCTCCGAGGCGCTGCATTCGTCGATCGACCTGGTCGCCACCATCATCACCTGGGCGGTGGTGCGGGTGTCCGACAAGCCGGCGGACGAAGAGCATCATTACGGCCACGGCAAGCTCGAAAGTGTCTCGGCACTGGGCGTCACCGCCCTGCTCTACGTGCTCGCCGGTGGAATCCTGGTCCAGTCCTACAGCCATCTCCGAGAGGGAGTTGCGCCGCCGACGATCTCCGCCGTCCCTTTCGTCGTGCTGGTGATCGACATCGCCGTCAATTTCTGGCGCGCCCGTGCCCTGCACCGTGCCGCACGGGAGACCAGGAGCCAGGCGCTCGCCGCCGATGCGCTGCATTTCGCCTCCGACGTGATGGGCTCGTTCGCCGTGATCGTGGGCCTGATCCTCGCCGGCCTCGGCTTCTGGTGGGGCGACGCGGCTGCCGCCGCCGCAGTGGCCGTGATGATCGCCCTGCTCGGCCTGCGCATGGCCGGCTCGACCGTGCAGACGCTGGTGGACCGCGCTCCGGAAGGCGCGCATGAGACGGCCACGGCCGCGATCCGCAGCGTGCCGGGCGTGATCGACATCGAGCGGCTCCGCGTGCGCATGGTCGGTGCCACCACGTTTATCGACACGATCGCAAAGGTGCCGCGGACCTACCCCATCGACCGGGTCGAGGACATCAAGCGCAACGCGCAAGCAGCCGTCGAGACGGCCTTCGGCGATACCGACCTCACCTTCACCGCAGTCCCCGTGGCGCGCGACAACGAGACCGTGCGCGACCGCATCATGGTCATCGCCCACAATTCGGGCCTCGCCATCCACCACGTCACCGTGCACGATCTCGGCGCCAAGCTGATCGTCAGCATCGACCTCGAGGTCGACGGGGGGATGCAGCTCTACGCCGCCCATGACGTCGCCAACACGCTGGAACGCAACATCCAGGAAGAGTTCGGCGCAGATGTCGAGGTCGACGTCCACATCGAGCCGCTGGAACCGGAACTGCCGTTCGGGGTCGATGCCGAACCGGAACGGGTGCGGGCCATCGCCGCAGCCTTGACGGAATATGCCGCCAGCGGCGAGATCCACGACATCCATAATGTTCGCGTCCGCAACACCGACGCCGGCGAGATCGTGAATTTCCACTGCCGCGCCGAGCCGTCGATGAGCGTGATCAAGGTGCACGAGCATGTCGATGCGATCGAGCGCGCGTTGCGGCGCGCGTTCCCGAGCGTGAAGCGCGTCATCAGTCACGCCGAACCGCCGCGCGCGTGACAGAGAATGTGCGAGGAGTCACACGTTCTCGTTTCGGACTCGCCGCGCACGTAAGTTTGCGGACGCACGACGCACAAACTGCGCGTTGGATAAGAATAAATTCGCGTTAACGATTCGTTGACTCTCGACAGCCCGCGAAATCTGGATTCAAATCGACCATGATTCGGAAGCGATGTGGGGCTGCTTCCGAAGTCCAGTTGCAAGCAGGTTTCCAGGGGGCTTTAGGCATGTCGCGTGCAGACGCCGCGAACGCGTGCGTCCAATCCGATTCGATCAAAGGATTGGCGCAATCGATCGCGAAACCTGCCTATCATCGGCTCCTGATAGCGGAGCCTGCGCTGCGCCGCGCCGTGCCGACGCTCATCATCGCATTCCTGATCACGATCTGCCTCGGCGCGTTCGTGCAGGTCGTCGACCAGACGCGCCAGAAGCGGCTGGTGATCCGCCACGACATCTCGGCGCTCGCCGACCTGCTCGCCGAGCGTATCGACCGCCTCACCTCCGGGCGACAGGAGCGGCTGAAGAACATCGAGAGCCTCCCGGCGTTGCTGCCCGACCTCATTCCAACCTGGGGCACCGCCTCGGGCCGCCACGTCATCGTCACCTCGGCTGGAATCGACCGCCGCATCCTCGCTCGCATCCCGATCGACAGCGATCCCTCGGGCAACGACCGCCTGCTCGACGCAATCACGACGGCGCAACTGCTGGCGGCACCGCCGCGCGACGACAACATCTCCGATATGACGCTGCCGAACGGCAACGCCGCAATGGCGACCGCGCGGCAGATCAAATCGTTGCCCGGCTTCGTGACCGTGATCCAGGAGCGCAACGAGCCGATCTGGGGCTCGGACGCCGCGCTATCGGTGACGCTGTCGGCCACCACCGGCTTCGTGGTCCTGATCCTCGGCTTCGCCTTCCACTGGCAGTCCACCCGTGCCCGCGAGGGCGACCTGATCAACGACGCCGTGCGCGGCCGGATCGACACCGCGCTCAACCGCGGCCGCTGCGGGCTGTGGGACTGGGACCTGTCGCGCGGCCGCATCTTCTGGTCGCAGTCAATGTTTTCAATGCTCGGCCTCGACGGCCGCAACGAGCTCCTCACCTTCGGCGAGGTCAACGCGCTGGTGAAGTTCGACGACATCGACCTGTTCGAGATCGCCGACCAGCTCATCTCCGAGAAGATCGACCACATCGACCAGACCTTCCGCATGCAGCATGTCGACGGCCACTGGATCTGGCTCCGCGTCCGCTGCGAGAAGACCAGCGGCGCGACCGATTCCAGCGTTCACCTGATCGGGATCGCGGTCGACATCACCGAGCAGAAGAGCCTCGCCGAGCGGACCGTGGAAGCCGATTTGCGCCTGCGCGACGCGATCGAGACCATTCCCGAAGCCTTCGTCCTGTGGGACGCCAGCGACCGCTTGGTGCTCTGCAATTCGCACTTCCAGCGCCTGCACAAGCTGCCCGACAGCGCCGTCATCCCCGGCACCTCCTACGAGACCGTGCTGGAGGTCGGCCGCATGCCGGAGGTTCGCACCCGGCACAACGAGACTGCGAGCCAGGGCCCCGGTGCGCGGACCTTCGAGGCGCAGCTCGACGACGGCAGCTGGCTGCACATCAGCGAGCGCCGCACCAAGGACGGCGGCTACGTCTCGGTCGGCACCGACATCACCCGCATCAAGGAGCACGAGCAGAAGCTGGTCGACAACGATCTACGCCTGCGCGCCACCGTCATCGACCTTAAGCGCTCGCAGGCAGCCCTGGAGCGCCAGGCGGGCGAACTCGCCGATCTCGCCGAGAAATACCAGCGCGAGAAGACCCGCGCCGAGGAAGCCAACCAGACCAAGTCGAAATTCCTCGCCAATATGAGCCACGAGCTGCGCACGCCGCTGAACGCGATCATCGGCTTTTCCGAAATCATGGGCTCGGGCATGTTCGGCGAGCTCGGCTCGGAGAAGTACCAGGAATACTGCCACGACATCCTGACCAGCGGGCATTACCTGCTCGAAGTCATCAACGACATCCTCGACATGTCCAAGATCGAGGCCGGCCGCATGAAGCTCGACATGGAAGAGCTCGACCTGGCGCAGACGCTGGCGGAATCCCTGCGGGTCGTCACCGGCCGCGCGCAGGACAAGCACCTGACGCTCGACGCCGACATCGCAAAGTCCATCTCCGTCGTCGCCGACCGTCGCGCCACCAAGCAGATCATCGTCAATTTGCTCTCCAACGCCGTGAAGTTCACGCCCGACGGCGGACGCATCGTGGTGCGCAGCCGGCAGCTCGACGACAGGATCGTGCTGATGATCGCCGACACCGGCATCGGCATCGCGCCGCATTCGCTGGCGCGGCTCGGCCGCCCCTTCGAGCAAGTCGAGAGCCAGCTCACCAAGACCTATCACGGCTCGGGACTGGGGTTGGCGATCGCCCGCTCGCTGGCGCAGCTTCATGGCGGCTCGATGCGGCTGCGCTCCAAACTCGAGGTCGGCACCGTCGTGCGCGTCACCCTGCCCCGCAACGCGATCAAGTCGGCGTCCGGAATATCGGCCGCGGCCTGAATTCTACGATTGCAGCGACGGCGCGACTTCTCGCGCGACATTGACCAGCGCCGCGATCAGCGGCGTCATCGGATCACGCTGCGGGATCACCATGCCGATGCTGTAATTGACATCGGGATCGATGATCGGGATCGAGCGCACCGTATCGGACAGGCCGAGCGTCTCGGCGAGCTTGGCCGGCATCACGCTGGCCCAGCGCCCCGTCTTCACATGCGTGAACAGCACCAGCAGCGAATTCGAGGTCAAGGTCGGCGTCGCCTCGGCGCCGACCGAACGTAACGCGCGGTCGATGATGCGGCGGTTCTGCATGTCGGGCGTCAGCAGGCACAGCGGCACCTGTCCGACCTCCCGCCACGTCACCGTCTCGCGATCACCGAACATTCCATCCGGCGCGGTGAGCAGACGATAGCTCTCGCTGTAGAGCGGAATGGTGCGCACCTTGCCGATCGGCTCGTTCTCGATATAGGTCAGGCCTGCATCCACCTCGAGATTCTCGAGCAACCCCAGCACCTCGGATGAGGTGGTGGACTGGATGCGGAAACGCACCTCGGGATGCCTGGCGCGGAACGGCGTCGTCAGCGCAGCGACCATACCGAGCACGGTCGGGATTGCCGCAATTCGGATCTCGCCGGAGAGCTGATGCTTCAGCCCGTTGATCTCGTCACGCATCGCGCGGGCATCGCCCACGATCCGCCGCGCCCAATCCAGCGCCCGCTCGCCTTCCGGCGTAAAACCCTGGAAGCGGGAGCCGCGCTGGACCAACATCACGCCGAGGATCTCCTCGAGCTGCTTCAGCCCGGTCGACATCGTCGGTTGCGTCACGCCGCACATTTCGGCGGCCCGGCCGAAATGCCGTTCCTTCGCCAGCGCCAGCAATAGTTCAAGCTTGTCGAGCAACCGTTCGTTCCCTCGGATCGTATGGTGGCATGCAAGCTAGCATGCCCTACCCCTTGCGACACGCAAAAACCGCCACGAATGCCTAGCGCTGCATCCAGCGCGTCGCCGCGACGCCCGCGGCGCGGGCTTGGAGCCGAACGTGCGGGAGGCGCTCACCTCGCTGAAGCCGACGACGACGTCCCTTCCAGCAGCGCCCTGAAGACACGGCGCACCTCGCTCTGCGTCTCCTTCACGCGCGCCTCCAGCGAGGAGAAATGCGGCGCATCGCCGGCGCGTGCCATCACGCGCAGAAGGTCGGTGCCGGCGGTCTCCGGCTTGAACCGGTCGCTGACGCAGAGCCGCAGGATCTGCGTCAGGTCGTGATACAGCCGCGCCGCGGCCCGCAATATCTCGGTCTCCGATTGCGCCAGCACGCCCAGCCTGCATGCATTTTCCAGCACCTGCATGGTGCCGGCGTCGAGAATCTCCGGCTTCTCGTGCGCATGCACGAGCTGGAGATATTGCGCGATGAAATCGATGTCGACCATGCCGCCGGCGGCATATTTGAGATCCCAGCAATCGGCCTCGCCCTTCTCCTGGGCGATCGCGCGCCGCATGTCGGCAACATCGTTGGCGATGATTCCGGGATCGCGGCGGCGGGTCAGGACATCGCGGATGACGCGCTCGATCCGTTCCCGGAATTCGGGCGAAGCGGACACGACGCGCGCGCGCGTCAGCGCCATGTGCTCCCAGGTCCAGGCCTCGTTGGCCTGGTAGTCCGCGAACGAGACGAGGCTCGAGGCCACAGGGCCGGCACGCCCCGAGGGGCGCAGCCGCATGTCGATCTCGTAGAGCACTCCGTAATTGGTGCGCGTCGTGAACGCGCTGATCAGGCGTTGGGTGAAACGCGCGAAGTAATGTGCACCTTGCAGCGACTTCGCACCGTCGGAGTCCGGACTGTCGCCGTCGAAATCGTAAAGCAGGATCAGGTCGAGATCGGACGACGCGGTCATCTCGCGGCTGCCGAGCCGGCCCATCGCGATGATCGCGGTCTCCTGCCCCTTGATCCGGCCATGCTGGGCGGCGAAGCGGTCGGCGACGAGGCCATGCACGGTATGGACGATGCCCTCGGCGACGTCAGCAAAGGCCGTGCTCGCTTGCTGCGCCGAGACCGTGCCCGAGAGAATGCGCGTGCCGATCAGGAACAGGCTCTCCTGCCCGAACAGGCGCAGGCGGTCGAGGAACTCTTCGTAAGAGCCGGCATCCTGCACCGTGCTCGCAAGCCGCCCCGACAATTCCTGCCTGTCGGGCATGGCACCGAAGAAGCGCGGATCGATCAGGCCGTCCATGAGCTGCGGCTGCCGCGCCAGCATCTCGCCGAGTCGGGGCGCCGCGCCCAGCACCAGGGCGACCAGTGCGACGAGATCGCGGTTCTGCCCGAGCAGCGTGATCAGCCGGCCGCCGCGCTGAAGCGCTCCAAGGAAATGGTCGAACGCCACGACGGCCCGATCCGGCTCCTCGGCATGAGCGAGACCGTCGATGAGAGCCGGCACGAATTCGACGAATGCGTTGCGCGTCGCTTCGACGCGGAACACGCGGTACTCGCCGGTGATCCAGTCACGCACGGTCTGCGCGACGGCGGCAGGCTTCTTGAAGCCGAGCGTGGCCAGATACTGAAGCAGCCGCGGATCGTCGGGACCCGCACTGTAGTCGAGCGCCGGCAGCTTGGCCGTGCCGGTCGGATCGTCGCCTTCGAACAGTTTTTCGTAGTGGCCCTGGACGATCTCGAGCTGCCGCAGAAGGTCGCGGGCAAAGGCCTCGCGATCCGGATAGCCGAAGAACCAGGCGAAACGCTCGACCGCCTCCTTGTCCTCGGGCAGCGTGTGGGTCTGCTCGTCTGCGATCATCTGGAGGCGATGCTCGACCCGGCGCAGGAATTGGTAGGCCGTGGTCAGCTCGTCACGCGCCGAAACCGTGATCCAGTTGCTGGAAGCAAGCACGCCGAGCGCGGCGAGCGTCGGCCGCACACGCAGTTCGGGATGTCGCCCCCCGGCGATCAATTGCTGGGTCTGGGCGAAGAACTCGATCTCGCGGATTCCGCCGCGCCCGACCTTCACGTTATGCCCTTCGACCGCAACCTCGCTCTGGCCGCGATAGGTCTGCATCTGCCGCTTCATGTCGTGAACGTCGGCAAGCGCGGCAAAGTCGAGATGCTTGCGCCAGACGAAGGGCGCGATCTCCGCGAGTAGCGCCGCGCCCGCCCTGGGATCGCCGGCGCAGACTCGCGCCTTGATCATCGCGGCGCGCTCCCAGGTACGCCCTTCCCGCTCATAATAGTTCAGCGCGGCATCGCGCGAAATCGCCACCTGCGTCGAGGATGGATCGGGACGCAGGCGCAGATCGACGCGGAAGACGTAGCCGTCATAAGTGCGCTGCTGGAGAATGCGTGCCATCCCCTGCGTCACCCTCACGAAGAACGGCTGGGGTTCGATATCCGCGGCAAGCGTCGTATTGTCGGGATCGAAGAACACGATGAGATCGATGTCGCTGGAATAGTTCAGCTCGCCTGCGCCCATCTTGCCCATCGCAAGCACGATCAGCCCGCAGCCCTCCTCCGGCGCCTCGGGATTGGGCGGCGAGAGCTTGCCGCGCGCGGCTTCCTGCCGCAGGAGGTATTGAAGCGCCGCCCGCACCGAGGCCACCGCGAGATCGGTGAGCGCTGCGGTCACCCGCATCACCGGCCAGACCCCGCCGATGTCGCACAGTGCGATCAGGAGCGCGGCCTCCGCCTTCATGCGGCGAAGCAGCCGCATCACCTCGGCTTCATCGGATGCCGCGAGCACGGCGCCGTTCGCCTCCGCGATCAGCGTGGCGAGATGCGCATCCGGATCGCATTCCAGCAGCCGGATCAGGCGCTGCGGATCAGCGCGCAGCAGCTCAAACAGATAAGGCGAGAATTCCGCGATGCCGGCCAGGATGTCCCGCGCGAAGCGGTGAGCCAGCAGCGTTTCAAGACGGGTGAATTGCGCTGGCTCGAGCTCGGCCAGCCAGCTTTCAAAACGTCCTTGGTCGGTGACGGAAGCGGCAATATGGGGAGCCTCCGCGAAGCGTGCGGCAAGTCTCTCACCATGCTTGTCCGCGTTTCCCGGCGCGGAGTGGTTCATGCCACCTTCTGTGGCACATCCGGCATTGGCGGAGCAACCCTGTCGCCCGCGCGCGCCGGCAGCACCAGCGTGGCGACAAGACCGGGCTGGGCGTCACCCAACCTTAACTCACCGCCATGCAATGTCGCGACCGCGGAGGCGAGACTGAGACCGAGGCCGGATCCAGGCAGCGTGCGGCTCGCTTCCAGCCGCACGAATCGTTCCACCACATGCTTGCGGTCGCCTTCGGGGATTCCGGGACCGCGATCGGTGACGCTGAGCAGCACCTGATCGCCCTCGCGCCTCGATTCGATCGTGATCTGCCTGCCCTCCATGCTGACCACGGTTCCCGCGGATTGCGCGACCGGCTTGCCGTATTTGATCGCATTCTCGACAAGATTGGCGAGGGCCTGGCTGATCAATTCGCGGTTGGCGTGAACCGGGGTCGGCTCGCACCTGACCTTCAAAGTCATGCCGTCGTCTTCGGCCAGCGGCTCGTAGAGTTCGTGAATGCCGTTGGCGACATCGGCCGCGTCGAAATCATCCATGTTGCCGCGCGCCTGCCCGGACTCGGCGCGCGCGATCATCAGAAGCGCGTTGAAGGTACGGATCAGCCCGTCGGATTCCTCGATGGTCCGTTCCAGCGCGGCGCGGTAATCGGCCTCGCCGCCGGATTTCGCCAGCGCCTCCTCGGCGCGGTTGCGAAGTCGCGTCAGCGGCGTCTTGAGATCGTGGGCGATGTTGTCGGAGACCTCCTTCAGCCCCGCCATCAGCGCCTCGATCCGCTCCAGCATGGCGTTGAGATTTTCGGCGAGGCGGTCGAGCTCGTCGCCACTGCGCCCTACCGGCAGGCGTTCGCTGAGATCGCCGGTCATGATCCGATGGGCGGTGCCGCTCATCGCATCAATGCGCCTCAAAACCCTGCGCGCCACAAAGATGCCGCCGCCCAGGCCGAGCACAACGACGATCAGGATCGACCATTGCGCGGCCTTCGCCACGATGCCGAACAGCCGTCGCCGCTCGGCCAGATCGCGTCCGATCAGAAGCCGGAAGCCGTTTTCCAGTTCGGTGACGCGGACGAGCGCAAGGTGGTCGCGATCGTCGGTGTCCTCGATACGCCGGTAGGCGGTCTCGGACCAGCCGCGCTTCGCCATCACGCCGGGCGCCAGCGAGCCGACATTGCCGGCGATCGCCTGCCCGGTCGGCGTCGTCACGAGATAGAGGTTGGCACCCGGACGCAGCGCCCGGTACTCGATCGCGAGCACGAGAGCGCGCAAGCCGCGGCGGCCGTAGATCTCGCTGATCTCCGAGGTCTCGGCATTGACCGTCTGCGTGATCTCCTCGGTGATCAGCCGCCGCGTATTCCAGGCGAAATAGGCCAGCAGCGAGGCCGCGAACATCGCGAACAACAGCAAATAGACCAGCGTCAGCCGGAATGCCGTGGTGCGGACGAGTTTACCGAATGCCGTCACGGATCATGTATCCCGCGCCGCGGATCGTGTGCAGCAGCGGCCGCTCAAAACCCTTGTCGATCTTGGAGCGCAGCCGCGAAATGTGCACGTCGATGACGTTGGTCTGCGGATCGAAATGATAGTCCCAGACGTTCTCCAGCAGCATGGTGCGGGTCACCACCTGGCCCGCATGCTTCATGAGGTATTCGAGCAGGCGGAATTCGCGCGGCTGGAGCGTCAGCTCGTCCTTGCCGCGCGCGACGCGATGGGAGAGCCGGTCGAGCTCGAGATCGCCGACGCGGTACAGCGTGTCCTCGGCCGGACCGCCGCGGCGGCGCGACAGCACCTCGACCCGGGCCAACAGCTCGGCGAAGGAATAGGGTTTCGGCAGATAATCGTCGCCGCCAGCGCGCAGGCCCTTGATGCGGTCGTCGACCTGGCCGAGCGCCGAGAGAATCAGCACTGGCGTCGAATCGTCCTTGTCGCGGAGCGCGCCGATCACCGACAGGCCGTCGCGCTTGGGCAGCATGCGGTCGACCACCAGCACGTCGTAATCGCCGTTCTCGGCCATGGCAAGGCCTTCCTCGCCGTCGGCGGCGTGGTCGGCAATGTGCCCGACCTCACGAAAAGCCTTCACGAGGTAGTCGGCGGATTCGCGGTCGTCTTCGATGATGAGGAGGCGCATCGTGCGTTCGGCAACGGTCAAGGGAGTGAACCTTCTCTAAACATGGCGCGAGCGGCAATCGCATGCAAGCCGAGTGAGAGACTCTGGCATCGAGAAAAAGGCGGGCGGTGAAGCTGGGGGGACTTCACCGCCCTAGGCCTTCCGACGGAGGGGGGCGTATTCCACCGGAAGGTAGATAGGGGAAGCAAACGTTGCGCTGCTCCCCCGAAGGGCGCCGTCGGCGGGGGCGACTGATGCCGGCGACACCCTTCATCTCGGAGGCCTCCTGAGGCCGAGCCCTTGGTTAGCCCTTCGCGATGGGCACGGCGACGAAGCGCGACTGACCTCCGCTCTTCACCCGCATCAGGACGCTGTTCTTGTTGTCAGTCCGCGCCGTGTTGATGGCGTCGCGAACTTCGCCGGCGGTGCTCACGCTCTTGCCGCCGACTTCGAGAATCACGTCACCTTCCTTGAAGCCGCGTTCGGCTGCGGCGCTCTTCGGATCGACTTCGGTGACCACGACGCCTTCCTTGCCGGCGCCGGCCACGGAATCGGCGGGCGCGACGGTCATGCCGAGCTTGGGCACGTCGGTGCCGCGGCTCGCGCCCTTGCCGCTGTCCTTGTCGATGTCGGCCTTTGCTTCGATCGTGTTCGGCAGCTGGCCGAGGGTGAGGTTCACCACCTTGTCCTGGCCCTTGTGCAGCACGTTGAGCTTCACGGTCGCGCCGGGCGCCAGGCCGCCAATGGTGCGGGCGAGCTCGCGCGCGTCCTTGACCGATTCGCCGTTGACCGACGTGATCACGTCACCGGACTCGATGCCGGCCTTGGCCGCCGGACCATTCGCCTGCGGCTCCGCAACCAGCGCACCTTCGGCCTTCTTCATGCCGAGGCTGTCTGCGATGTCGGGTGTCACCGGCTGGATCTGCACGCCGATCCAGCCGCGGCTGACCGAGCCCTTGTCCTTGAGCTGCGCCACCACGCTCTTCACGGTGCTGGCGGGGATCGAGAACGCGATGCCGACGCTGCCGCCGGAAGGCGAGTAGATCGCGGTGTTGACGCCCATCACCTCACCATTGGTGTCGAACGCGGGACCGCCGGAATTGCCCTTGTTCACGGGGGCGTCGATCTGGATGAAATCGTCGTAGGGGCCGTTGCCGATGTCGCGGCCGCTGGCCGAAACGATGCCGGCAGTCACGGTGCCGCCGAGGCCGAACGGGTTGCCCACCGCGAGCACCCAGTCGCCGATCCGCGGCTTGCCGTCGGCAAGCTTCGCGAACGGGAAGTTCGAGCTGCCCTCGACCTTGATCAAGGCAAGGTCGGTGCGCTGGTCGGTACCGATCACCTTGGCGGTGTAGGTCTTGCCGTCGTCGGTGGTGACCTCGACCTTGTCGGCGCCGTCGACCACGTGGTTGTTGGTCACGGCAAAGCCATCAGCCGAGATGAAGAAGCCGGAGCCCTGGCCCTGCACGACGCGGCCACGACCGCCACCACCCTTCAGGCCCGGGACGCCATCCGGACCGCCGAAGCGGCGGAAGAACCGCTCCATCGGCGAGCCCGGCTGGAACGGCGAGGAGGAATCATCGCCGTCGTCGTTGCTCGCGGTCTTCTCCTTCATGTTGACCTTCACCGAGATCACCGACGGCTTCACGCGCTCGACAATGTCGGCGAAACCGATCGGGCGTTCGACCTTGCGGACCTCGTTGTTGACCTGCGCAAGCGCCGGGGTCGAGAACAGGTCGGCGGGCGAGGTTGACGTGCCGAAGCCGTAGACGGCGGCGCCGAGGCCGGCGACGACCGAGGCCATCAGCGCGATCTTGCGGGCCGAGAAAACGGGCCGGCGGGGCTGCCGGTAGGACGGAAGGTTCGAGAGGTCGGAACGGTCGGTCATGCAGAGATCTCCAGGGCCTTGAAATCCATTTGGCGCCTGACGGCGGCACCTTACGGACCTGAAGATGGGGGCTGTCGCCTTACCGTGCGCTGGCGGCGGGGTTAAACTTTTGTAATGAACCGGACATGCGGATGCGGCAGTTTATCGCGGCCAAAACTAGTGAACCTGCAGGAACTTAACCAAGTTCCAGGAACCCCCGCGCAGTGCCGGCTTGATGCGCGCAGCAACGTAGCTAGCTGGATTTGGCTTCATCCGCCATCAATGCGGCGAGCCGCGCTTCCTCGTCGGGCGTGAGCGGCGGAGCCGGTAGGTCTGCACCATTTCGCGCGCGCCGGCGGATTTGCAGCCATAGCGCCAGGCTGCCGCCAATCAGCAGCAACGGCGCGAGCAGCCACAGCAGCATGTTCTGGCGCTCGAAGCGCGGCTTGAGCAGCACGAACTCGCCGTAGCGCGCGACCAGGAAATCGAGCACTTGCGAATTGCTGTCGCCGGCCGCGATACGCTCGCGCACCAGGAGCCGCAAATCGCGCGCCAGCGGCGCATCGGAATCGTCGATCGACTGGTTCTGGCAGACCATGCAGCGCAGCTCACGCGACAGATCGCGTGCACGCGACTCCTTCACCGGATCCGACATGATCTCGTCCGGCTGCACGGCATGCGCCGCAGGCAAGGCCAGCAGCATCAGCGCGATGAACGCGACCATCATTCGGCGCATCAGATCACTCCGCCGGCTGCAGGCGCTGCTTGGCACGCGCCGGTTTCGGCGCGCCGACTCGCAGGCGCCGGTCCGACAGCGATAGCACGCCGCCGAACGCCATCAGCACCGGTCCCCACCAGATCAGCAGCACCAGCGGCTTGTGATAGATGCGCACGGCAATGGCGCCTTCGGCAGTGGCGTCGCCGAGCGAGATGTAGAGCTGGCTGGCGCCGCGCGTCAGCAGCGCGGCCTCGGTGGTCGAGGAGCCGCGGGTGGTGAAGCTGCGCTTGGACGGCGTCATCACGCTGAGCATCTCGCCGTCGTGGCTGACGTTGAATTCGGCGATCATCTCGTGGAAGTTCGGTCCCTGGCGCTGAAACAGGCCGTCCAGCTTGACGTCATAGCCGGCGACATGGGCGACGTCGTTCTGCTTCATCGTCGCGATATATTCGCTGTTCCAGGTGGTCTCGCAGACGATTCCGATCAGCGCAACGCCGAGGCCGGCATGCGCAAATACCGAGCCCCAGGCCGAGCGCGGCAGACCGCGGGCACGATGCAGCGTCGTCGCGAACGGCAGCCGGAACAAGCCGGTTCGTTCGGCCAGATCCGTGACGGCGCCGGCAATGACGAAGACGCCAAGTCCGATTGCCAATGGCGCGAGCGCGCTGCCGCCGCGCACCCAGCCCCAGACCATCGCGACGGCGATAAGCCCGGCAACGCCGGCCGCCAGCAGGCGTTGGGTGACGCCTAGCAGATCGCCGCGTTTCCACGCCAGCATCGGCCCGAACGGCACGGCGAGCAGCAATAGCGTGAACAGCGGAGCGAAGGTGAGATTGTAGAACGGCGCGCCGACCGACATCTTGAAATCGGCGAGCATCTCCATCGCCAGCGGATAGAGCGTGCCGAACAGCACCACCGCGCAGGCCACAGTGAGCAGCAGATTGTTCAGCACCAGCGCACCCTCGCGCGAGATCGGTGCAAACAGGCCGCCCTGCTTCAACGACGTCGCGCGCCCCGCGAACAGCGACAGGCTGCCCCCGATGAACAGGCAGAGAATCAGGAGAATGAACACCCCGCGGGTTGGATCGGTCGCGAAGGCATGCACCGAGGTGATGACCCCCGAGCGCACCAGGAAGGTCCCAAGCAGCGATAGCGAGAAGGTCAAGATCGACAAGAGGATGGTCCAGACCTTCAGCGCGTTGCGCTTCTCCATCACCAGAGCCGAATGAAGCAGCGCGGTGCCGGCAAGCCAAGGCATCAGCGAGGCGTTCTCGACCGGGTCCCAGAACCACCAGCCGCCCCAACCCAGTTCGTAATAGGCCCAGTACGAGCCCATGGCGATACCGAGCGTCAGGAAGATCCAGGCGACCAGCGTCCACGGCCGCACCCAACGCGCCCAGGCGGCATCGATCCGCCCCTCCAGCAACGCCGCGATCGCGAAGGAAAACGAAATTGAGAAGCCGACATAGCCGAGATAGAGCATCGGCGGATGCACGGCGAGACCGATGTCCTGAAGCACCGGATTGAGATCGCGTCCCTCGATCGGCGGGTTGGTGATGCGCAGGAACGGGTTGGAGGTCACCAGGATGAAGAGATAGAAGGCGCTGGCGATCCACGCCTGTACGGCCAGCACGTGCGCGCGCAGCGACAGCGGCAGATTGTTGCCGAAGGCCGCGACCAATCCGCCGAACAGCGCGAGGATCGACACCCACAAGAGCATCGAGCCTTCATGGTTTCCCCACACGCCAGTGATCTTGTAGAGCAGCGGCTTCATGGAGTGGGAATTCTCGTAGACGTTGACGACGGAGAAGTCCGACTCCACGTGCAGCATCACAAGCGCGATGAACGACGCACCGACGAACAGAAGCTGCGCCAGCGCAGTGGAGCGCGCCACATTCATCAGCGCGTCATCGCGCAGCCGCGCGCCGATCAGGGGCACGATGGACTGGATCAGTGCCAGTCCGAGCGCCAGCACCAGCGCGTAATGTCCTGACTCCGCGATCACCGAACTGCTCCCTGCGGATTGCCCTGCGCGGTCGTGGCCGCGGGCTTGACGCCGTCGGAAGCTTTGGCGCCGTAATCATCCTTCCAGTGCCCCTGCTTCTTCAGGGCATCGGCGACGTCCTTTGGCATGTAGGTCTCGTCGTGCTTGGCGAGCACGGTGTCGGCCTTGAACACGCCGTCAGCATCGAGCGCGCCTTCGGCGACGACGCCCTGCCCTTCGCGGAACAGATCGGGCAAAATGCCCTTGAAGGCGACCGGAAGCTTTGCGCCGCCGTCGGCGACCTCGAAGGTCACAGCGAGATTGTCGCCGCGCTGGAGCGAGCCGGGCTGCACCAGGCCGCCGAGGCGAAACCGCTTGCCGGGCGCAACGTGCTTCTCGGCGACCATGGTCGGCGTCGAGAAGAACACGATGGAATCGCGCAGAGCGTTGAGCACCAGCGCGGCCGCGAGGGCGAGCACGGCAAGCGAGCCGCCGATGATGGTCATACGTCGCTGCTTGCGCGTCATGGCGTATCCATTCCCTGCCCGTCTCGTCCTGACATCATCATCCGTCGAGCCCGAGTGTCTTGAGGCCTTCATCAAGCTGGCGCAACCGTGCTGCATCGTTGGCAACCGCCTGGCGGGCATCGGTCGATGCCCCCACCGCCTTGTCGCGATCACCCATGACGAGATAGGCGCGCACCAGGCGCAGCCAACCCTCGACGTCGTCGCCGTTCTGCTTGAGGCGCGTGGCGAGCCGTTCGACCATGCCGCGAACCATCGCGTTGCGATCGACCTCTTTCATGTCCTTGGAAGCTGCGAGGGTCTCATCCGACAGCGCCGGCATCGTCGCGCCACCGCCACCGACCCGCGCGAGCGAGGTCTGCACCAGAGGTCGCCACGGCGCATCCGCCGGCGCTTTCGCCAGCAGCGCGCGCCAGATATTGGCGGCATCGGCCTTGCGGCCGTCCTGCTCGGCGGCGAGACCGAGAAAATAGTTCGCCTTGGGGTCGTCGGCGCTGAGCGCGCGCGCGCGCTCGAACTCGGTCTTGGCTTCGGCGGTCACGACGCCGCCGGCGGCGGCCGAGATCGCTTCGCCGAGATCGGACCGGCGCTCCGCGCTCTCGCCATTGTAGGTGAGCGAGTTGCGATAGGCGCGCACGGCGTCGTCGAAGCGACCGAGCCGTTCCAGCACGGGCGCGATCACGTTCCAGCCGCGCCCGTCGGTCGGATTCTTTTCCAGATGTTGCTCGACCTGTACGACCAGATTCTCGAGCGACTGCGCCATGCCGGACCCGGATCCGCGCTCCCGCTGCGCCAGTGGAAAGTCCTGAAGCCTGGGCGAGCCGAGCGGCACATAGACACCAATCGCAACCAGCGGCAGGCCGGCAAGCGCCAGCACGGCCGCCGCGCGGCGCCATTTGAGGCTGGATTTCGGTGCCGTTGCGGGCTCGCTGCCGGCCGCGGCAAGCAGCCTGCGGCTGACCTCGACGCGCGCGGCCTCGGCTTCGGGCGCGGCGATCAGCCCTGCGGCAAGATCACGCTCGATCTCGGCGAGTTGGTCCTTGTAGACCGCGACCTCGCTGCCCTGATTTTGCGCGCGTCCGCTACGGCCGAGCGGCAAAAGCACGGCGAAGATCGCCGCGACCGTCATCAGCGCGAACACGAACCATAGCATCATCTGGCAAGCTTCCGGCAGCGCGCAAGCCGCGCCCACAGGTCGCTTTACACCACGGCCGGACGATGCGGCAATTGACAATTGTCAATTCGGCGCGACCGCGCACAGTCCCGAAATGGTGAAAATCCAACGGCTTAGCCGATCTCGAAGTCCGCGCTTTGAGCGGCGTCCTCGCCATGCCCGTTGAAGGCCTTCAGGAAATATGTTCCCGGCTCGATAGCGTCGGGCAATCTGATGCGCAACGCCCCGACGGGAACGGGTGATGCAACCCTGGTGACGGTCTCAGGAAGCTGCCGACCGCTTGCCTTCTCGACCAGCACCACCTTCGCGCCGACCATCAGCCTTTGATATTTGGCAACAACGACGCGATTCTCGATTTCGATGGAACTGATAACGGATTTCATGCGCCCACAGATAGAAATATAAAAAACCTGCACGGCGACCGTAGGGCCAGCCACCGACACCGTCAACCTGAAATTGTGACTACTGAAATATGCGCCTGGATCAGCTAGCGCGCGACGATTTGCGCTCGCCCGTGGCCGCGTTCTCCGCGGCGCGGCTCATCAGCGAGGCATAATCATCGCCGAACAGCACCTGGCAGAAGCGGATCGCGGCCTGCACCTGCTGCTGCCGATAGGTGCGGACCTTGTGATCGGCGCCGCGCAGCGACTGCACCAGCTGCTCAGTCGAACGCTCGACATATTGCTGGAGGTCGGAATAGGTGCGCAGTGTCACCTCGTTGATCGCAAGCTCGCTCGCATAATTGCGGCAGGTGGCGACGAAATCGATCAGCGCGACGGTTTCCTCGACCTCGGTGCTGTCGATCCGCGCGCCCGGCGGAATGTCCTTCTCGGCGCGCTGGCGCAGGATGCGGCGGACGCGGCCGGGAACACTGTCGATCTCGGATTGCAGCGCGTTAGAGATGTCGGCCCGGATCGAGGTCAACTGCTTGCCCCAGGCGGAATCGTTGCGCAGGTCGAGCTCGGTACGCAGGCCTCGCACGCCGTCGTGCAGCGTCTTGAGATTGGCGGCGACATTGTCGAAATGGCCGCGCTTGATGTCCATGCGCAGGATGGCCGCCACGCAGGACAGATCATGCAGCGCGATCGTGACGGCGACGCCATAGGGCGTTGCCGCAACACGGATCTCGTCGTCGGATGCGGCAATCTTGATGGCGAGGCGGATGATCTGCCACGGCGCGGTCATCCGCTGCACGACGATGGAGAGCGCGAAGGGCAGCATCTGCGGGGTCTGGAGGACGGGAATGTTGAGCGCTGCAGTCACCGATGCGATCTGGGCATCGCCGAAGGCGCGCAAAGAGCGCGGCAGCTTCTCGTTCAAGGTGGCAATGGCGTCGCGGACCGCGAGCACCGCCCCGCTCGAATAGAAGTCCTCGATCACGTTGGGCGGGCCAACGCGTGCGAGCGCACGCGACTTGTCGCCCCCGCCCGGCCCCGTCAGCTCGAAGATGGCATCCGCAGCGACCGCCTGGAGCTTCGAGGTCAGCGCTTCGACCTGGCCTGCGCTGTCGGCCGGCGTGCGCGCCAGCGCCGCCTCGAGTTCCTTCAGCTTGTCCGGAGCACCGTCGCGGCCGAGCCATTGCCAGATCGGAGCCAGCGAGGAGCGGCGGACCTGCCCGACCCGGATCGGAGCGCCTGCTTCGACGAGGAATGGTTCCAGCACCTGGAACAGCAGCCGCGACAGATCGTCCGTACGCGGCGGTGCGGCCTCGTCGGCTTCCGTCTTGCGGACAATCTTGCGCAGCTGATCGAGCACGAGGGTTGCCACGGCCGTGTCCTGGCCGCGCTCGAGCGCACGCTCGAACTCTCGCATCAGCAGCGCCTGCGCCTGCGGCGGGAGCTGCGCGAGATAGTCCCTCAGCCGCTCGATCGATGTCTGGCTCATGCGCCCGGGTAATGAACGGTAAATGGCGGACGTGGGATCCGTCCTCCTCGATCATAGGTGGGGCCACTTAAGAAGCCGTTTAGGAAGTCGCTCCGAATACCCCTGGTTTCGTCCGGATCGGGGTGCCGCAAGCCAAATAGTCGCGTCGGAACAAGGGATTATATTCCGGGGAGGACCAGCTCCGCCCGCAGGCCCCCCGTCGGTGCGCGGCCGAGGGAGAGGCTGCCGCCATAGAGCGCAGCGAGCTCGGTCACGATCGACAGTCCCAGGCCCGATCCGGGCTTGGACTCGTCGAGCCGCTGGCCGCGCCGTGAGACCTGGGTGCGCTCGGCCTCCGACAGGCCGCGGCCGTCATCGTCGACGATGATATGCAGCCGCGGACCGATGCTCGCCTGCTGCGGCGCTTCCGCCAGAACTTCGATGAAGACCCGCGACGCCGCCCATTTGCAGGCGTTGTCGACGAGGTTGCCGACCATCTCCTCCAGATCCTGCCGCTCGCCGCGAAATTTCGCCGACGGATCGGCCTCGGCCTCGACCACGATGCCGCGGCCGCGGTGGATCTTCTCCATGGTCCGCCGCAGTGCCTCGATGGCCGGTGCCACCTCCGTCACCGTCGCAACGACCGAGACCCGCGCCGCGATGCGCGCGCGCTCGAGATGATGGGCGACCTGGTCGCGCATCACGTCGGCCTGCTCCATCACCTTGGCCGCGAACGGATCGGTGGCATGCGCGCCGGCCTCGTTCACGATGACCGAGAGCGGCGTCTTGATGGCGTGGGCGAGATTGCCGACATGGGTGCGCGCGCGCTCCACGATCTCGCGATTGGCGTCGATCAGCGCGTTGGTCTCGCGCGCCAGCGGTGCGATCTCGACCGGGAACTCGCCCTCGAGCCGCTCCGCCCGCCCGGACCGGATGTCGGCGATGGATTCGGAGATGCGCTTGAGCGGCGCGAGACCGAAGCGGACCTGAAACACGGTGGTCAGCAGCAACACGATACCGAGCGCGGTGAAGGTGCCGCCGAGGTAGTAATCGAAACTGCGCGTCTCGTCGAAAATCTCGGTGTCGTCACCGGCGACACTGACGAGAAATTTGCCGTCCGCGCCGAGATCGACCGGCCGCTCCACCATGCGCAGGTTCTGTCCCTCTGGACCGTCGACATAAGCGATCCGGATGCCCGCGGCTGTGAGCTCGGTGCCCTGCTCTTCAAGCTTTGGCAGCTTCTTGTCCCAGAGCGAGCGCGAGGAGCGCACCTCCGGCTTTTCGGTGTCGGTCCGCGTGATCTGCCAGTACCAGCCGGACAACGGCAATTCGAACAAGGGCTCGCCGAGCGACTGGAACTGGCGGTCCGGCGGCTCGTCGGGGGTGGCGACCTCGGCGATCAGCGTGCGGAGATAGAGATTGAGCCGGCGGTCGAAGGCGCGCTCGGTGGCGTTCTTGTAGACCGACGACAGCACCACGCCGGTGATGGCCAGGATCACGACGAGCCACGCGGTCGCCGACAGAAACAGGCGGTTCGCAAGCGAGCTGGCGGGCATCGGAATGATCCCGGAGGCGCGGGGTGGCATGGCGTCGGAACTCATGACCCGAACAAGGCCCCTGCTGCGCCGCCCGTCAAGCCAAGATACGTCTAGACGAGATAGTTCGAGACACCGCGCTTCAAGCGCCGGGGGCCGGCGGGGTCAGGAGATAGCCGAGGCCACGGACAGTCTGGATGATGTCGACGTCGAGCTTCTTGCGGATGCGGCCGACGAAGACCTCGATCGTGTTGGAGTCGCGGTCGAAGTCCTGGTCGTAGAGATGCTCGACCAGCTCGGTACGGGACACGACACGCCCCGAATGGTGCATCAAGTAGGCCAGAAGCCGATATTCGTGCGACGTCATCTTGATGGGATTACCCGACACGCTGACCCGGCCGGTCCTGGTGTCGAGCGTGACGGGGCCGCAGGTCAGCTCGCTCTGGGCGTGGCCGGTGGAGCGGCGCAGCAGCGCGCGGATCCGCGCCAGCACCTCCTCCAGGTGGAACGGCTTTGCGACATAGTCGTCGGCACCGGCATCGAAGCCCTGGACCTTGTCGCTCCAGCGGTCGCGCGCGGTGAGGATCAGGACCGGCATGGTGCGGCCGTTGCGCCGCCAGGCCTCCAGCACCGAGATGCCGTCCTTCTTCGGCAGGCCGATGTCGAGCACCACGGCATCGTAGGGCTCGTTGTCACCGAGAAAATGCCCCTCCTCCCCGTCGAAGGCGCGATCGACGACATAGCCGGCGTCGGTCAGCGCCTTGGTAAGCTGGCGATTGAGATCGGGGTCGTCCTCAACGACGAGCAGGCGCACGCTTCTCTCCAGAATTAGGCCGCATGAACACCTGCACAGATGAGCAATTCCGGCGTGAACTGAATATGAACACCGGGGAACCGGCCGCGTTACTTTTTGGTCATATCCGACCAGTTCGCAGTCAACGCACTGCGCCCGCCATGCCACCGGACGAACCGACGGCATGGCGGGCGCAATGTGCCGCGTTACGCGGCGAGTCGGAAGGTGCAAACCGCCGGTCGATCTGCCGATCAGGTCCGGAAGAACACGAACCAGATGACCGCGAGGATCAGGATCGCGAGCCCGGTTGATATGGCGAGCAGCGCCGCCACCGACGGCCCAGGCTCGCCCTGGCGCGCCTCCGTCGGAGTTTCCACGATCTGACGTTGGTCTCGCGTGGTTGCCATGGTGACCTCAATTTCTGGCCGTCGCATCGGATGGCCGCGACTCCTCGCGGCGAATGTCCAGTGGCAACGCATGATCGGATATGATGTTCCGGTTTTTGCAGCCGGATCGGGCTGCAACCGCGCGCCGGGCGGCCGATTAACGCAGTTGCAAGATTCAGCGATCCGCCTTGCTATGATTCGGTGTTCCCCGATGGTATCTTCGTCTTCTGTCCCCGTTGCGTTTGGAGTAGCCCATGGCCCCCCGCGCCAATTGGAAGGGTTTTCTGCGTTTGTCGCTCGTGACCTGCCCGGTCGCGCTCTATCCGGCCACTTCGGATACCGAGAAAGTCTCGTTCAACCAGATAAACCGCAAGACCGGCCACCGGATCAAGTACCTCAAGGTCGACGCCGAGACCGGTGACGAGGTGACTTCGGAGGACATCGTCAAGGGCTACAAGGTCGACACCGACACCTATATCGAGGTCACCAAGGACGAGCTCGACGACATCGCGCTGGAGTCCACCCACACGATCGAGATCGACGAGTTCGTACCGAAGACCGACATCGACAGCCGCTATCTGATCCGCCCCTACTATCTCGTGCCCGACGGCAAGGTCGGCCACGACGCATTTGCGGTGATCCGCGAGACGATCCGGAGCATGGACAAGGTCGCGATCGGCCGCGTGGTGCTGACCAACCGCGAGCACATCATCGCGCTGGAGCCGCTCGGGAGCGGCCTGATGGGGACGCTGCTGCGCTACCCCTACGAGGTGCGCGGCGAGAAGGACTATTTCGACGACATCCAGGACGTGAAGCTGACCAAGGACATGCTCGACCTTGCAAAGCACATCGTCGAGAAGAAGTCCGGCGCGTTCGAGCCTGAGCTGTTCGAGGACCATTACGAGACCGCACTGATCGACCTCATCAACAAGAAGCGCAGCGGCGCGCCCATCGCAGCAAAGGCCGCGCCCAAGACCAGCGGCAACGTTATCAACCTCATGGACGCGCTGAAGAAGAGCATCGCGAACGAGAAGGACGCAGGCCCCGCGGCGAAGGTGGCCAAGGACGTGACCAAGGACGCCGTCAAGGGCAAGAAGCCGAAGAAGCGCGTCGAAGGCCAGCGTGAGATGCTGCTGCCGATCACCGGCAAGGGCGGCAAGGACACTGCTGCGAAAGCCGCTCCCAAAAAGGCGGACAAGCCGGTGCGCGCGCCGGCCCGGGCGAAGAAGGCCGGCTAGCGGCATCGCACAGCGCCGACGCCGTGATGCTGCCCCTCGTCGATCGGCCGACCTGACATGCCCTGGTCGACCGCGTTCGACGAACCCATCTCGTTACGTGGCGGGCGCAAGCTGCGGACGCTGCAAGAAGCTGCCGATCACATCATGCGACTGCCCGAGGATACGCAGGATGCGAGCCACTGGCAGACCGCGATCGAAACCCTGATCAACGCGGCCGAGACCGGCGGCGGCTGGATGATGTTCGCCCGCATCGCGGTGTTGCGGGCGCTGAATGCGGACGGTCGGCGCGAGTGAGCCGGGCGCCCCGCTCGAGAACAGGCTCAACAATCCGTTAAGTCAAGCCGCGCTTTCAGCGTCTGCCTGCGGCCGGAGGGCACGTAATCCTACGGAAGACAAAATTAACCGACGCTTCCCGCTCAGCGCAGCATCGTCGCCCCTCGATTGAACTCGGGGTTGCAGGCTCGTGAAGCAGCAGGACGCCAGAAAGAATTACATCGGCATCGTCAACGACGCGGCCGAGGAAGAAAGCCTGGCCGGCAGCTCCGCGCGAGCGCAGCCGTCCGTGGTCAGCTATCTGGTCGGACGTCTGGCGATAGTGCTGAAACGCTCCAGCAAGGCCGCACCGGAACGCCAGATCTCGTCCTGAGACGGGATGACGACATCGCCAAATGCGTCCGAATTGGGTGACGAAACCTTAAGTCAATCGATGTCACCATATCAAACGGCAGGTGAGGACCATCCGCCCTGCGTTTTGGCGCGCTCACGAAAACTTAGTGAATCAATTTACCATTCCGAAAACGGCACCGGCCTAGGTTGGACGGATGAACAGGAGTTGACGATGACTTTGCTCAAGTCATTTCTTGCCGACGAAAATGGTGCCACCGCCATCGAGTATTGTCTGATCGCCACCGGCATCGCGTTCGCGATCATCACGGCCGTGAACAACACGGGCAGCGCACTCCTGAGCAGCAAATTCAACTCGATCAGCGCGGCGATGAAGTAGCCGGCATAGCCGGCGCGCCGCAATCGCATCAGCACGAATCCGCGTGCAGCGCGCCGGATGATAGGCTCCTCCTTCCGATGCGGCGGCGACCCCAGTTTGATTTTCGCGAAGTTCGCATTATTGGCGTTGTGTCGCGCGGTTGCGCTGTCGTAGAGCGTAAGCTCAAACTCTAGCGGCCCTATGACATGATTCCTTCCGACAAGCCGACCTCGACAATCTGGGCTCGTCTTGGCTCGGACCGATCGACACCGATCAGCGTTCTTGCTGTCCTGGCGGCCCTGTCGTTTCTTCCGGTGCTGCTGACCGCTATCCCCGCGATGGTCGACTATCCCAATCATCTCGCCCGGATGTACATTCTGAGCCAGAACGGCACTCCCAATGCCAATCCGTATTACGAAGTGGCCTGGGCATTCTATCCCAACCTTGGAATGGATCTGCTGGTCCCGCAAATGGCGCGGCTGATCAACGTCGAGAACGCCACGCGCCTGTTTCTGCTCCTGAGCCAATTGCTGATCGTCGGAGGCGCGCTTTTGCTCGAATGGGCCCGGAAGGGACGGGTCCATCTCGCCGGCTTTGCGGCGCTCGCTTTCCTTTATTGTCTGCCGTTCAGCTGGGGCTTCGTGAATTTCGAGTTCGGACTGGGCCTCGCTCTTTGCGGCATCGCCGTCTATCTGATGCTCGCGGAGCGCCCATGGCCACTGCGTTTCGTCGTCAACATGGTCTTCGTCGCTGCGCTGTTTGCAGCACATTTCTTCTCCCTCGGCGTCTATGGCGCGACGCTCGGCGTCTACGAGCTCTCGCGCATCCGCCATGGGCGAAGGTCGTACGGGGTCGCCGCCGCGCGGCTCGGCGCGTTGGCCATACCGGCGCTTGCCCTCTTTGGGATCATGCGCATGACCGCGGGATCGATCGGAAGCGAAGGAACGAGCTGGTTCATCGGATTCAAGCCGATCTGGCCGTTGCGCATCATGAACGGTTACAATCTGACAATCGCAGCGGCGACCGGGCTTACGCTGATGGTCTCGCTGTTCTTCGCCGCAAGACGCGGCGTCCTCAAGCTCGAAACAGCCGGGACCTGGCTCGCGATCGGCTTCGCGCTGCTCTACGTCGTCATTCCCTCGAAGCTGTTCGGAACCTCGTTCGTCGACCTGCGCGTCATTCCCGCTGCGGCTCTGATCCTGCCGGCCTTCTGCTCGCTGACGCTGCCCAGCCGGGCGTGGAGAATGGCAGCGCTCGCCGCGATCAGTGGCGTCATACTGATCAATCTCGCCGTCGTGCTCACGGTGTGGCTGCCTTACCGCACCGACTATGCGGCCATCGTCGAGTCGTTCCACAAGATCGATCGCGGCTCGCGCATCCTCGTCGCCAGCACGGACGACAATGGAGACCCGCCCTTCGCCGACCTCACCTCATATCCGATGTACTATGCACCTACGCTGGCCGTGCACTATGCCAACGCGTTCGTGCCCAATCTATTCACGGAAGCGGGCAAGCAGCCCGTGCGGCCACGCGAGGACGTGCGCCGTCTTGCCATTCCCTACGGGGGGCCGGTGCCGCTGGGCGTGCTTACCGCGATTGCGGCAAGCCGGCCGCCGGCAGGCGTTCCGCCGTTCGTCCGCACCTGGCATCAGGACTTCGACTATCTCTATGTCCTCGGGCCGCGAGCCGCAAACCCGCTGCCGGATCTGCTGGAAGCGCTGGACACCTCTGAGCGATTTGTTCTCTACAAGATCCGCCGCAAGTCCTAGACCGCAAGTCCTAGGCCGAAGCCGCGGCTGCCCAGCGTGGTTAATCGGGCATCACCATCTGCACCCGCCTTTTGGAAGCCACCGCGGTGCCCCATATCCTTAATGGTTGTGGCAAGGCGACCTTAACCACCGCCGGCATAGACTTCCGCTCCTGCAACGAGTTGGACTCTCTCGCATGGCGGCCAATTTCCAGTCGATCCGCTACAGCCTCGTCATCCCCGTGTTCAACGAGGAAGCCGTGCTGCCGGTGCTGCTGCGCAGGCTCGACCTCGTCTTGTCCCGGCTCGACGGGCCGGCAGAGGCGATCTTCGTTGACGACGGCAGCAGCGATTCCAGCTCGATCGTGCTACAGGCACTCGCCACGCGCGACCCGCGCTTTCGCTATATCGGCCTGTCGCGAAATTTCGGGCATCAGATCGCCATCACCGCCGGCATGGACGCCGCGCAAGGTGAAGCGATCATCGTCATGGATGCCGATTTGCAGGATCCGCCCGAAGTGATCGAGCAATTGATCGCAAAATGGCAGGAAGGCAACGACATCGTCCACGCCCGCCGCCTGTCGCGCGACGGCGAAAGCCGATTCAAGCGCGCGACCGCGCATCTGTTCTACCGGCTTCTCGGCAGGATGTCCTCGGTCGGCATCCCCGCCGACGTCGGCGACTTCCGCCTGATCGATCGCAAGGTGCTCGACGCGCTTCGGCAGATGCCGGAGCAGGACCGCTTCGTACGCGGCATGATCGCCTGGCTCGGCTTCCGGCAGGCGGAGGTCACCTTCCACCGCCTCGAGCGAGCAGCGGGCGAGACCAAATATCCGCTGTTCAAGATGCTGCGGCTCGCGATGAACGCCGCGCTCGGCTTTTCCGATCTGCCCTTGCGCCTGGCAATCTGGTGCGGATTGACGGTCTCAGGTCTGGCACTGCTCTATGGCGGCTGGGTGATCCTGTTGTGGCTCAGCAACGATAGTCATCTCGTGACCGGCTGGTCCTCGACGATGGTCGTCATGTCCCTGCTGTGTGGAATGAACATGCTGATGACGGGTATCGTGGGGCTTTACGTCGGCCGCATCCATGCCGAGGTGAAACGTCGACCGCTCTACGTGGTGCAGACCCGCGCTGGCTTCGACCGCAACGAGGCGGCAGCCGCACCCGCGATCCACGCCGTCAACGAGTGACACAGCGCATGACCGAGCTCTTCGACGGCTATCACGACAACTACCGTGACGTGGTCCAATCCTCGATCGACTTCTCCGGCTTGCCGCATCATTTCTTCATGCGCGCCAAGGCCGATCTGCTGGGCAACCTGATCGCGCAGCGGCTCGACACGGAGAGGCCCGACATGCTGGACGTCGGCTGCGGCGTAGGCAGCCTTCATCCACTGCTGCACGGCATGGTCGGCCGCTTGAGCGGCATCGACGTCTCGTCGGCCAGCCTGGCGCAGGCGCGCGCTGACAACGGCAGGGTCGACTACCGTGAGTTCGACGGCCGCACCTTTCCTTTCGACGATGCCAGCTTCGATCTGGTCACGGCCGTCTGCGTGATGCACCATCTCGTGCCAACGGAATGGGCGCAATTCATCGCGGAGATGCGGCGCGTGACGCGCCCCGGTGGACTCGTCTGCGTCATCGAGCACAATCCGTACAACCCGCTGACCCGTCTTGCCGTCGCGCGTTGTGAGTTCGACCGGGACGCCGTCTTGCTCGGGGCCGGCACAACCCGAAAATTGATGGCTGCCGGCGGCTTGCGCGAGATCGGTGCGCGCCATTTCCTGCTGCTGCCCTGCGACACCAAGCCGTCGCGGCGTCTCGAAGCGACCCTGAGCGGCGTGCCGCTCGGCGGCCAATACGCCGCCTACGGGACCGCTTGATCTATCTTTGCGGTATATCTCGCCGCTTGTGCACGACCGCCACGTCGTCGCTGTAGACGCGCTGCCATTGGGGCAGCCGGTCCAGCATCGCTATAGCCGGCGTCCCCGGCGCGAGCAACGTCGCGCCGATGCTGTATTCGTCGAGCAATCTGAGAAAGTCGCCGAGATCGACGAGCGCCAGGGCGCGATTGTAGCGGTTGATGAACGCTCCCCCGTACAGTTCACCGCGACCGTCGATAAAGGTGGGAATGCCGGCAAAGATCAAATAGCCACCGAAGGTATAATCGTTGAGCACGTGCCCCGCTGCGGCGAGGTTGGCTTCAGCGATGGCAGCCTGAGGGGTGATGGCCGGAGCCGGCCGTATATCACGGGCCAGCGTCGCCCCGCTCACCGCAATCAACACACCGAGGGCGGCCAGGTTCAGGCGGCGCGACGAGCCGGCCGCATCTTTCCCAATCGGTCCGCCGAACTTTCGCCCCAGCGGAGCCGCCAGATAGAGCGGCGCCAGCATGGCCAGCAGATCCGCATTGCGGATCTGGGCCAGCGCGAAATGCAGCAAGCCGATCACGACCAAGGCCCGGACCACCGGCAGCGTCACGCCGCGCGAGAGCGCGAAGATCCCGGCCAGCAGCAACAGCTCGAAGAAGCCTATATGGCTGAAATCCTGCGGCCGCCATTCCGCGATCCAACCGAGCGCGGGGCCGAGGCCGAGCGTGGTCAGCGGCATCAGCAGCGGTTCCGGCCCGTAGGGGGTCAGGCAGGACGCCGCGACCGCAAGCGCCGTGAACGGCAGCCAACGCAGGAATACGCGTGGCCATTCACTACGCTCCTCGCATAGCAGCGCCTCGAGCCCTGCAGGGCCGATCAGTCCAAGCGCCAGCACCACACTGCCGTGCAGATTGGCCCACACGACCAGCAGCGGAAGGGCCCAGTACGGCGGAGGCCCTCGACAATCCATGCAGCGTACCAGGGCCGCCGCCCAGGTCACCATCAGCGGCAGCACCAGTACATGTGGCCGCGCCAGCATATGCGGCGCCAAGAGGATGACGGCCACGATCACCATGAGCAGCGTCTGGGTCGGCGAAAGCTCGCGCAGCAGGAAGAAGGTGAACAGGCCAAAGGCGAGCGCTATCGCCGCGGCGCCGACGACGAGGACGCCTGGCCAGCCGGCGAGCGCGTAGGCTGCGGCGTAGATCACCTCCGAGAGCCATTCGAAGGTGATCCAGGGAGCGCCGTGCCTCGAAAAGGAAAATGGGTCGGTCGCTGGCAGCGTGCCATGCGCGATGATCCAGCGCCCGACCTCGATGTGGGAATAGCTGTCGGGATCATTGAGCAGCCGCGGTCCAAGGATCAGCAGCAGGCCATAGACGCCAAGGCTCACCAGCCAGGGAAGCGCCGCACGCGCCGAAAACGGTTGAACCTCGCTGTGGACGACCTGGTCACTCATGGCGAGCGCAAGTTAGGGCGCAAGCGTTAAATTCCTCTTTGACTTGACAGGGCCTGGCTTGGTGCGCGGCGGGCCGGTCACGCTTTGTGAACTATATTCCCGGTAGCGAAATCCGGGCTGCGGCGCTTTGACGACCATGCGGGTCCTGATACGCTTCACACTGTCAATCGACGAACCACGGCGGCTTGAAGGATGCGGATGAGAAGCGTGATGCTCTTGGCTTTCAGCCTCATCTTTGTTGGCGTCTGGTCGCAGGACAGCGCGAGAGGGCAGACTTCGGCCGCGCCGTCGGTTTCGCTTTCTCCGCCCAATGCATCGCCGCCGCATGCGGGCGCCAAAACTTCCAGACCTCCGCCGGCAGCATCCATCAGAGAAGCTTCGCCGCCGGTGATCGGCGGGCTTCCATCGGCGCCGAACCCAGCTGCCGACTACGATGGCTTCAGCGTAGGTATCGGCGACGGCAACGACACCTCGAGCCAGGTAGTCCCGCCTGTGAGGTCACGCAATGCGAAGGGCTCCAGGGCCGATCCGGGTGCGAAAGGCGCCGCTGAGCAATTGATCGATCAAGAAGACGAGTCGCTGAAACGCAAGCTGATGATCTGCCAAAGCTGCAAGTAGCGGTCGTAGTCCGGATGGAGCGCAGCGAAATTCGTCACTGGTCTATCCGGGTGGAACGGCCCCGGATTGCGCTGCGCTCCATCCGGGCTATGGCACTCGCTGCATAGCTGACCCACCGCGACTCTCATCGTCCGCGCTTTACCCTCCCCGGATTTCCTGATCCTCTCTCCCCTAATCGGCCGGAGCAACCGGCCTACGCCAGGGAGAGAGACGCCATGAAGCTCGGCACCGCGATTGCGGAAATCATGAAGCGCGAGGGGATCGGGATCCTCTGCGGCTATCCGGTCAACCATCTGATCGAGCATGCGGCCAAGGCCGATATCCGGCCGGTGATGGTGCGGCAGGAGCGCGTCGGCATCCACATGGCGGATGCGATCTCGCGGGTGACATCGGGACGCTCGATCGGCGCGTTCTGCATGCAGCATGGCCCCGGTGCGGAGAATGCGATGGGCGGCGTTGCGCAATGCTACGGCGAATCCGTTCCCGTACTGGTGCTGCCAATGGGCTATCAGCGCAGGCTTGCGCATATCGAGCCGAACTTCAATTCCAGCGAGGCGATGAAGGCGTTTTCGAAATCGTCGGAGCCGATCATCCTGGCCGCGGAAGTCGCCAACATTTTTCGCCGCGCCTTTACCAAGCTGAAGAACGGCCGCGGCGGCCCTGTGATCGTCGAGATCCCTGCGGACATGTGGAACGAGGAGGTGCCGGAGCCGCTGAACTACACGCCTGTGCTGCGCACCCGCTACGGCGCGGATCCCATTCATATGAAGGAGGCGGCCGACCTGCTCGTCAACGCCAAGCGCGCGGCGATCTATGCCGGCCAGGGCGTGCATTACGCCCAGGCGTGGCCACAACTGAAGCGGCTGGCCGAACGGCTCGCCATTCCCGTCACGACCAGCCTTGGGGGCAAATCGTCCTTCCCGGAAACGCATCCGCTCTCGCTCGGCTCCGGCGGCCTTGCGGTGCCGCGCGCCGTGCCGAAGTTTCTGGCTGAGGCCGACCTCATTTTCGGCATCGGCTGCTCCTTCACTGAAACAAGCTTCGGCATCGCGATGCCCAAAGACAAAACCATCATCCACTCCACACTCGATCCGAACCATCTCAACAAGGACGTGGAAGCCAGGATTGGCCTCGTCGGCGATGCCGGGCTTGTGCTCGACGCGCTGCTGGAGGAGATCGGCAAGACCGTCAGCGCGGATCGCGACGCGTCGGCGGTGGCAGCCGAGATCGCGGCTTCGCACAAGGAGTGGCTGGCGAAATGGATGCCGAAGCTCACCAGCAATGATGCGCCCTTGAGCCCCTATCGCGTGCTGTGGGACCTGCAACATACCGTCGACATCCGCAACACCATCATCACCCACGATGCCGGCAGCCCCCGCGACCAGCTTTCGCCGTTCTGGAAGTCGGTCGAGCCCCTCACCTATCTTGGCTGGGGCAAGACGACGCAACTCGGCTACGGCCTTGGGCTGGCCATGGGCGCAAAGCTCGCAAAGCCTGACAAGCTCTGCATCAATGTCTGGGGCGACGCCGCGATCGGCTTCACCGGCATGGATTTCGAGACCGCGGTGCGCGAGCGCATCCCGATCATGTCGATCCTGCTGAACAATTTTTCAATGGCGATCGAATTGAAGGTGATGCCGGTCTCGACCGAGAAATATCGCTCGACCGACATTTCCGGAGACTACGCCGCGATGGCGCGCGCCTTCGGCGGCTATGGAGAGCGGGTGACGAGACCTGAGGACATCACCCCCGCGATCAGGCGCGGCATCCAGAAGACGCAGGAAGGCGTTCCCGTGCTGCTGGAGTTCATCACCAGCAAGGAGACCGAGGTGTCGCGGCCGGGCACGTGAAGCGGGCCGGATTCCGGCAGCAAAACTCGCTGTCGCGGAGGCTGGCTCCGGCCGCAGGAGATGTGATAATCCGCCTCGGTGCCGCGCTTGTCGCGGCATCAAGCCGGATTGCGAATGACCGCCCCTTCCAACGACATCGCGGAATTTAAACGCCTGTTGCAGGCGGCCACAGCCGAGAACGCGCAGCTTCGCAGCGAGCTCGCGATTGCGCGCGATCGTCAGAACGCCAGCGCCGGGATTCTGCGCACCATCGCGGCCTCTCCGTCCGATGCCCGGCCGGTCTTCGAGGCGATCGCGTCCAGCTCCCGGCGCTTGCTCGGCGGCTTCTCCGCCACCGTGCTTCAGTTCATCGAGGACGAGCTCCACCTCGTGGCGTTTACACCAACGAGCCCCGAGGCGGACGAAGGGCTCAAGGCGTCGTTCCCGCGCAAGATTGCCGACTTTCCGACCTTTGCGCTGGTGCGTGGCGGCGAGACGATCCAGTTTCCCGATAGCGAAGCCGCGGAGGTCCCGGAGCTGAATCGGAACCTTGCGCGGCTGCGCGGCTTCCGCAGCGTGCTGTTCATGCCCCTGATGAATCGGGCGACGCCAGTCGGCATGATCAGCGTCACGCGCGCCGAGCCCGGCGCGTTCGCAGCCGACCACGTCCAGCTGCTCCAGACCTTCGCCGATCAGGCAGTGATCGCGATCGAGAATGCGCGCCTGTTCAACGAGACACGCGAGACGCTGGAGCGTCAGACCGCCACCGCCGACATTCTGAAAGTGATGGCCGCCTCGCCGTCCGACGTACAGCCGGTGTTCGACGCCATCGCGGCCAATGCCAACCGGCTGATCGGCGGCTTCTCCACCGCGGTGCTGCGCTACATTGGGGGCGCGGCGCACCTTGCGGCGTTCACGCCGACCGATCCGGCCGGCGATCGCGTGCTGCAGGCCTCGTTCCCGGTGCCATTCGCGCAGTTCCCGCCCTACCGGCTCGTGGCCAATGGTGTGGCGGCGCAATTGCCCGACACCGAAGTCGAACCCGCAGCCCGCGACATCGCGCGCGCCCGGGGCTACCGCAGCATGCTGTTCGCGCCCTTGATGAGCGACGGCGCGGCGATCGGCGTCATCATCGCCACGCGGCGCGCGACCGGCGCGTTCGGCGAGCATCACGTGCGGCTATTGCAGACCTTCGCTGACCAGGCGGTGATTGCGATCAAGAATGTCAGCCTGTTCAACACCACGAGGGAAGCGCTGGAACGGCAGACCGCGACCGCCGACATCCTCAAGGTGATCGCGGCCTCGCCCGCGGATGTGACGCCGGTGTTCCAGGCGATCTCCGACAGCGCCAAGTCCCTGGTCGGCGGACATTCCTCCACCGTCACGCGCGTCATCGACGACCTGCTGCACCTGGCCGCCTTCAGCACCGACAACGAAGCCGGCAATGAAGAGCTGCTCAATTCGTTCCCGGTGCCGCTGTCGGCATCCGGCATTCACAGCCGGGTGGCAAGAAGCGGAGAGTTCGCATTCCGCAGCGACATGCAGAACGAGCCCGACCTCACGGACGCCATGAGAGAGCTGGCGCGGACGCGAGGCTATCGCAGCATCCTCGTGATCCCGATGCTACGCGACGGCGTCGCGATCGGCACCATCGGCGTGACGCGGCCGGAGGCCGGTCCTTTCCCGGACAAGGCGATCGCCCTGCTCAAGACCTTTGCAGACCAGGCCGTGATCGCCATCGAGAACACGCGCCTGTTCAACGAGGTGCAGGACCGCACCCGGGACCTCGCCAAATCGCTCGACGATTTGCGCGCTGCCCAGGACCGGCTGGTCCAGACCGAGAAGCTGGCTTCGCTCGGCCAGCTCACCGCCGGCATCGCGCACGAGATCAAGAACCCGCTCAACTTCGTCAACAACTTTGCATCGCTCTCCGCCGAGCTGACGGACGAGCTGAACGCGGCGCTCGCGCCTGTCCCGCTCGCGGACGACGTTCGTAGCGAGGTCGACGAGCTGACCGGACTGTTGAAGGACAATCTCGCGAAGATCGTGCAGCATGGCAGGCGCGCCGACTCCATCGTCAAGAACATGCTGCTGCATTCCCGCGAGGGCGGCGGCGAGCATCGGCTGAGCGACATCAACGCACTGGTCGAGGAGAGCCTCAACCTCGCCTATCACGGCGCCCGCGCCGAGAAGCCACAGTTCGACGTGACGCTGAAGCGCGAGCTCGATCCGGCGGCCGGACAAGCGGAAGTGTTTCCGCAGGAGATCACCCGGGTGCTGCTGAACCTAATCTCGAATGGCTTCCACGCGGTCGCCAAGCGCAAGTCGGATGACGGCGCCGCCGATTACGAGCCGGTAGTGATCGCCGCGACACGCGACCGGGGCGACAGTATCGAGATCCGCATCCGCGACAATGGCACCGGCATTCCGCACGAGGTGAAGGAAAAGATGTTCGATCCGTTCTTCACCACCAAGCCGGCCGGCGAAGGCACCGGCCTCGGATTGTCGATGAGCCACGATATCGTGGTGAAGCAGCACGGCGGCACAATCGACGTCGCGACGGAGCCCGGCGCGTTCACCGAGTTCACGATTCGATTGCCGCGAAGCAGCAGCTTTCCGGACGGACGCCGCGGCTAGCGGTTCTTATTCCGCCATCTCGACGGGTTGCGTCGTGGACGGACCGGCCAGCGGCCGCTCCTCCATCATGATCAGGCAGAGCGCGGCGCCAGCCATCAGCGCGGTGGCGGCGCCGAAGACGTAGCGGAACGCATGCCGCATGTCGTCCGCGGGGATCGCATTGACGGCGCCGTGATGCTCGCCGGCGAGCGGAACGTCGGCACCGAGCGCGATGAGCAGGATGGCCGCGAACGCCGCAACCGTGAACGAGGACATAAGCGAGCGGAAGAAGTTCAACGCGCCCGTGATGGTGCCGACCTGCGGACGGGCGACCGAATTCTGCACCGAGACGACGCAGACCGGAAAGGTGGTGCCGAGGCCAAGCGCAAACGCAGCCATCAGCGTCAGCAGCGCCCAGAGCGGCAACGTCGTCAACGTGAGGCCGAGGCCGCACAGCGCTGCCCAGGACGTTCCTACGATGGCGACCCGCTTGTAGTGCTTGGCCCGCGCCATGGTGCGACCAGCGATGGCCGCGCCGCAGGTCGAGACCGCCGCGAGCGGAATCAGCGCGAGGCCCGCTTCGCTGGCGCTGAGGTGATAGACCGCCTCGTAATAGAGCGGCAGCTGCACCGTGAGGCCCGTGATCGCACCGAGCGCGCAACCGCCGGCCGTCAGCCCGAACGGCACAACCGATCCTCCGAGCAGCGGCAGCGGCAGGAACGGCTCTTCCGCCCGGCGCGCGTGCCACACGAAGGTGACCGCGAGCGCTACAGCGCCGCCCACCATCGCAAGCACGGTGGGCGAGAGCCACGGGAAGCGCGTGCCCCCCCAGGTCAGCACCAGCATGAAGACGACGGCAGAGGCCATCAGCAGCACGCCGCCGATCCAGTCGACCTTGCGCTTGCGGTGGAACACCGGAATCTTCTTCATCCTGGGCAGCAGCAACGCGATCGCCGCCGCCGCGAGCGGCACATTGATCCAGAAGATCATCGACCAGTGCAGATGCTCGGCGAACACGCCGCCGATGACCGGGCCGAGAATGCCGCCGACCATCCAGACGCTGGAGAAATAGGCTTGATACTGGCCGCGCTCGCGTGGGCTCACGACGTCGGAGATCACGGTCTGCACCACCGGCATGATGCCGCCGCCACCCAGTCCCTGGAGACCGCGTGCAAGAATCAGCATCGGCAGGTTCGGAGCGATCGCGCACAGCACCGAGCCCGCGACGAACAGGCTGAGCGAGATGATGATCATCACACGGCGCCCGTAGATGTCGCTGAGCGTGCCGAAAACCGGCGCGACCGCGGTCGAGGCGAGCAGATAGGCGGTGATGACCCAGGAGAGATTGGAGACGTCGTGGAACTGGCGTCCGATGGTCGGCAGCGCGGTGGCGACGATGGTCTGGTCCAGTGCGGCCAGGAACATCGTCAACATCAGGCTGATGACGATGGTGCGGACCTCGTCCTGCGACAGCGGCGCCGGCGGCGCGAGCGAAGGAGCGTCATCGACGCTCAAGACCTCGCTCGGAAGGCGCGACAATTCCTCGGCGATGTCGTCGGGCAATGTCTGGGTGTCGGCAGAACTGCTCTGCCGCTCGAACTTGTTCATCTCGACCGGAAGCCATGAGGCGGCGCAACACCGCGAAGGATTCGTTCTATGCAGTCAATGTAGACAGCAAAGTTCTTCTAAGGCAGGCACCGCGGCGCATGGGAGCATCCCACCCCACGGCCATCGCGAGGACGTGATCTACCTGGTGCGGCGGATCAGTCCTTCGGACGTCGCTTCAGGCGCGCCCGTTTTGGCAGCTGCGCCGGCCACTGCACGATGTGGTTCTCGAGCTCATCGTCCGGAATCTCGACCTCGCTGCCTTCGACCCGTCCGCGTACGGAGACGCCCGCGTCATGCACGGTGTCGGGATCGCCTGACACCAGGGGATGCCACCAATAGAGGTCGCGGCCTTCCGCAACAAGCTTGTAGCCGCAGCTCGGCGGCAGCCAGTTCAGGGTGCGGACATTGGCCGGGGTCAGGCGGACGCAGTCCGGAACCTTGTCGGAACGATTCGCGTAGTCCTTGCAGCCGCAGGTCACCCCATCGAGCAGCTTGCAGCCGACATGGGTGAAATAGATGTCGCCGGTGCCATCTTCCTCGAGCTTGTTCAGGCAGCAGCGGCCGCAGCCGTCGCACAGGCTCTCCCATTCGGGCCCCGACATCTCTTCCAACGTCTTGGTTTTCCAGAAGAATCCTTCCTGGCCTGAAGGTCGTTTGGGAGCTGCGGTCATGCGCCTCAACAAAAGTTCGAAAGAGCTACGGTTGGTGCCATCTAGGGCGTGCGGCCGTGGGGCTGCAAGCAACGCCCGCGTGAGGCCCGTAATGAACCGGGGTCAATTAGGCCTGTTGTTCAAAATCGCAAGCGTGACCATTGGTTTATAGGCCCTGCTCGGCTAGAAGGAACAGCGAGTCCCCACCGTCGCTGGCCGGGCGCCTTGGGTTTGCCGCAACACTCCCGCAAGACGTCTCGATGCCGCCCCCGGCCGGGTGCTTGAACGCTTTCGAACCAAGCCGCAAGGGTTCTAGGTGCGCCAGATCATACCACCGCATTGGAAGGCCCGGATCCGGAATTTCTTCCTGGACCTCGATGCGCGCATCGACTCCTCGCTGTTCTCCTCGGCCAAGGGCATCCGCGAGCTCTACGAGCGCTACTCGACCTTCATGGACCGCTTCTATGTCGGGCGTTGGAAGCGCTGGGTGTTCATCGAGCCGCTGTCGGAGGCCGCGACGCTGGGCCTCGGCGGCCTGGTTGTGATGCTGACCCTGGCCATCCCCGCCTTCCGCGAGACCGCGGACGAGGACTGGCTGAAGAAGTCCGACCTCGCGGTGACCTTCCTCGACCGCTACGGCAACCCGATCGGCAGCCGCGGCATCAAGCACAACGATTCGATCCCGTTGGAAGATTTTCCGGACGTGCTGATCAAGGCGACGCTCGCGACCGAGGACCGCCGCTTCTACGAGCATTTCGGCATCGACATCGCCGGCACCGCGCGCGCGCTCGTCACCAACGCCCAGGCCGGCGGCGTCCGCCAGGGCGGCTCTTCGATCACCCAGCAGCTCGCCAAGAACCTGTTCCTGAGCAACGAGCGCACCATCGAGCGCAAGGTCAACGAAGCCTTCCTCGCGGTCTGGCTGGAATGGCGCCTGACCAAGAACGAGATCCTCAAACTGTATCTCGACCGCGCCTATATGGGCGGCGGCACCTTCGGCGTCGACGGCGCCGCGCATTTCTACTTCAACAAGTCGGCACGTGACGTGACGCTCGCCGAAGCCGCGATGCTCGCCGGCCTGTTCAAGGCGCCGACCAAATACGCGCCCCACATCAACCTGCCCGCCGCCCGCGCCCGCGCCAATGTCGTTCTCGACAATCTCGTCGACGCCGGCTTCATGACCGAGGGCCAGGTGTTCGGCGCCCGCCGCAACCCCGCCTTCGCGGTCGACCGCCGCTACGAGGCGTCGCCGAATTATTATCTCGACTACGCCTTCGACGAGATGCGCAAGCTGGTCGACACCTTCCCGAAATCCTACACTGAGCGCGTCTTCGTGGTCCGGCTCGCGATCGACACCAACGTGCAGAAGGCGGCGGAGGACGCGGTCGAGAACCAGCTGCGCCAGTTCGGCCGCGACTATCACGCGACGCAGGCCGCGACCGTCGTCTCCGATCTCGACGGCGGCATCCGCGCCATGGTCGGCGGCCGCGACTACGGCGCCAGCCAGTTCAACCGCGCCACCGACGCCTATCGCCAGCCGGGCTCGTCGTTCAAGCCTTACGTCTACACCACCGCGCTCCTCAACGGCTTCACGCCGAATTCGATCGTGGTCGACGGCCCGGTCTGCATCGGCAATTGGTGCCCGCAGAACTATGGCCATTCCTATTCCGGCGCGGTGACACTGACGCAGGCGATCACGCGCTCGATCAACGTTGTACCCGTCAAGCTGTCGATCGCGATCGGCCAGAAGGAGCAGCCGAAGGCGCCGAACCCGGCCAAGATCGGCCGCGCCAAGATCGTCGAGGTCGCGCGCCGCTTCGGCCTCAAGGCACCGCTGCCCGACACGCCGTCGCTGCCGATCGGCTCGGACGAAGTCACCGTGCTCGAGCACGCGGTGGCGTACGCGACTTTCCCCAACCGCGGCAAGGCAGTGACGCCGCATTCCGTGCTGGAAGTGCGCACCGGCGCGGGCGATCCGGTCTGGCGCTGGGACCGCGACGGGCCGAAGCCGCGCCAGGCGATTCCCGCCTCCGTAGCCGCCGACATGGCCGGCATGATGAGCCACGTCGTCAGCGAAGGCACCGCGCGCCGCGCAGCCCTCGACGGCATTCCGACCGCGGGCAAGACCGGCACGACGAATGCGTATCGCGACGCCTGGTTCGTCGGCTACACCGGCAATTTCACCTGCGCGGTCTGGTACGGCAATGACGACTATTCGCCGACCAACCGCATGACCGGCGGCTCGCTGCCGGCGCAGACCTGGCACGACATCATGCTCGCGGCGCATCAGGGCGTCGAGGTCCGGGAGATCGCCGGTATCGGCATGGGCCAGAAGCTGCCGCCCGAGCGGATCACCAACGCACAGGCCAATGCGGCGCCGAAGGTGCTGGAGACCAAGCCCGGTCCGCCGCCCGTATTGACCAAGCGCGGCGCCGACGTTTTGGTGCGCGTCGAGAAGCTGCTGGATGACGCGGCCAGGACCGCGGCCAAAGCGGCCGCCACCGACCCCAAGCAAGCCAAACCGGCATCGTCCACGAGCGCGCTCGCCTTCCCGCAGAACTATGCGGAAGAGAATGCGAACGCATCCGCCCCGCGCAAGAACTGACCGAACAAGTGCGGCTGATCCTGATCACATTGACGGCCCTTCTGCTCGCAACCGTGGTGGGCGTCGGCGCGACCTGGATGACGACGACGCGCGGCACCGAGATCGGCGCGCTGACCATCGGCCCCTGGACCGCGCGTCCGCGCACCGGCACCGCCGACGTCGATCCCTATTCGCGCGCCACCATCGTGCGCAACGGCGAGCTGCCTATCGGCACCGGCGACGGCGTCGCCTTCACCGCCACCGCCGACGACAAGAAGAAGGTGCTCGACGGCCGCTGCGACGTCGTGGTCTCCGGCGTGACACCGCCGGCACGGTTCTGGACGCTGACGCTCTATGACCGCAAGGGTCATCTCGTTCCCAATTCGCTGCAGCGCTACGGCTTCACCAGCCAGGAGATCGTGCGGCAGTCCGACGGCTCGTTCGAGATCCGCATCGCCTCGCGCTCGCGCGCCGGCAACTGGCTGCCGACTGGCGGCATCGAACGCTACACGCTGATGCTGCGGCTCTACGACACCCCGGTCGGCGTTGCCACGCGCACCCAGCGCGACGCGCCGATGCCCACGATCACGACGGCGGGCTGCTCATGATCCGGCTGTTGTTCACCATCGTTGCCGGCGTGGTGCTGGGCCTCGTGGTCCATCTCGTCAGCGTGCTGGCGTTGCCGCGGATCGCGACCCAGGACGCCTATTCGCGGCTGACGCCGATGACGAAACTCAACGCCGTCACGCAGCTTCCGCTCGCCGATCCGCAGACCTCGCCGATGCCGTTCATGGACCCGGCCTTTGCGCTCGCGATCTGCCGCTACGATCTGTCGAACGGGCCGATCAAGCTGACGGTCCCCGTCAGCCAGGCCTACACGTCGGTGTCGTTCTACACCCGCAACGAGATCGCCTACTACGCCATCAACGACCGCTCGGCCGGCAAGAAGGTGATCGAGCTCGACCTGATGACCGAGCCGCAGCACAACGAGCTGCCCGAAGACGAAGAGATCACCGCCGCCGACCGCCTGATCATCGATTCCCCCAGCACCACCGGCCTGATCGTGATGAAGGCGCTCGCCCCCGAGCCCGGCCTGATGCCGCAAGCGCAGTCAACCCTCGCTGCCGCGAGCTGCGGACCGCAGACCGAGCCGCCGGCCAAGGCGGAAGCACCGCGCGGACGGCGCTGAGGTGCGGCTTCGGCGGCGCAAAAACAAAAAAACGAAAAACAACCCCATGCACAGTAGCGGGGGTATTGAAATCATTAGCCATTTTGATTGCACCAACTAGGCGTTTGCCGAACCGATACATCCCTGCCCGTCGTGCTGTTCAGCTTTGACACGTCGGGCAAAACACTGGCAGAATGGCATCATCGAAAGTTCACCCGCGCGGAGCAATCCGCCGCGGGTTTTTTCATGCCGGAGCGCAGGTGCCATGATCGAGAAACACTATTGTCCCCCGTGCGGGCGGGACTAGCGACGCTGATGTCCCGAGCACCGGTCTGTTACTTCAAGATCCGTGCTGATTCCAAATCCTCAATTCCGCTCGGTTTGGCGTCAACTGTTCCCGATCACGGACGGCCGGTCACCAAGTGCTAAACGCGGAGATTGAGCAATGCCAAAGCATGACGAAACATCGAAGCAGCGGGAGAAGCGGGAACTCGACGAGGAATTGGACCGGCAATTGCAGCAAACCTTTCCGGCCAGCGATCCGCTGAAGATCACGCGGGGCTCAACCAAACCACAAGCAGCAAAGCCGGCTGCGCGCGACAGCGAACGACGGCGCCGCTAGTCTATCGATCAGCCGACAGAGCGGGAGCCGTGGTCTCGCGGAAAGAAGGGTTCGCCGGCGAGCGATGAGCCGCGGTACGCGTCACGCCTTCGGGTCGGTGCCGATCAGCGGATTTGACATTGTGCGTTCAGAGCCGGCGGGAGGAACAACGAGAACGTCCACACTCAACGAACGCAGGACTTCTTCCGTTACGCTCCCGATCAAGGCCCGAACCAATCCAGATCGCCCGTGCGTCCCCATCACCAGCATGTCAGGCTGCCTCTCCGAAACAGCACGGGTGATGACCTGCATGGGCCCGCCCTCGCCGACCTGGAGAGACCATCGTTGCGTGCCGAGCTTGTTCGCCACCAGAAACTTCGTCAGCTCCTCCGTTGCCTTCAGACGCTCGCTATCGACATATCCGCTGATGACGGCCGCGCTCGCACCGGAGCGGACCAATCGCGCTTTCGTCATCGGCGAGAAGGCGTGAAGGATCGTTGTTGCGCCCTGTGTCAAGAGTCCGGTGGACAGCCCCACGCGGATTGCATCGGCGGATGTATCCGACATATCGACCGGCACCAGAGCGCGTTCATAGCGCCGCTGCGCCTCGTTGTTCACCATCAGAACCGGATACCTTCCTCCGCGAATTACACGCTCGATTGTGGTGCCTGTGAAGATGTCGCGCAGAAACTGCTTACGATGGGCTCCCATTACAACGAGATCCGCGTCGGCTGCTGCAGCCGCTCGCAATATCCCGTCAAAGGGATGGCCCTTGACCACGATCGGGTAGCACTGAACGTTTTGCAGCTCCGGCATGGATGCGATCTGCTCAACCAGCACCCGCTGTGCCTCACGCTCTTCGATGCGGATCAGCTCGGCTGGCTGATCCTCGTCGACGACATGAACAAGGTGCAGAGTTGCATCAGGGGAGCGCGCCAGGAGGCCGGCCTGCCGCAAAGCGCGATTGGACCGCGTCGAGAAATCTGTCGCAGCGACGATATTCATGTCAGAATCCTTACAATTGCGAACGGCCGCCGGCCCGATGGCCTGCCAAGCTCGACCAGCGCGGCAATTCGGTTGCCTTGCGGAGGGCCTATGACGCTGTTGCCTGCCAGCTTCGTTCGTCCGGTTTGGCCTGGACCGACGATCTGGAGCCGAGAAGCAACCAAGCATCGCGCCCCGCGAACATGCGGCGCACGATATCTTTCTCGCTCATAAGCAACTGTTGTACGCGGTGACGGAGGTGAACCTCCCAACGTCACCTTTTAGGATCGTGAGGAATTGGCGCTCGGCGGCGAGCGAATGCCTCGCGGAAGCCATCGGGATCTGAAATCCAGATGAACATGACCCATGAGGTCAGGACGAGCAGCGCGAAGAACACCGACATGAGAAACTCCCGGCTTTGGTTGCAGAAATGTTGAGGTACCATCCCGGACGATCTGAATCGTCCGGGTTACCGGCGGATCTGCAGCTGGGTCCTATAAATCCGGCGTCGTAGCGTTGTAGTCATCACTGCCTCTGTTTGCGGTGCGGCTCGCTTGCGAGCGGCATGTGCATTGCTCGCTCTGCCGGGCACCGAGCTTCCAGCCCTCGCGAACGCGGCATGGACTGAGTTCGGGGCTGATTGCCTCCGATCAGGCGGCCAACATGCAAAGACTTCGGCGAACTCGCCTACTACTCAGCGTCATGCATCATGTACTTAGAGGTGGGCATGCGATGCAGGAAATCAAATGCGACATTTAGCCTGGATTGACCGACTGGCCGGTCAAGGAACCAAAAAATCGCGCGTCTCGCGCTAATTGCCCTCTGGTCCGCGAACTTGCGCACTCTTTTCGGCGGTATCGCGAAATCGCGCTGCGCCCACCAATACGGTCAGCGCAATAGGCGTGGTTACCACGCCAAGCCCGATGATCAGGATTTCGTGCAGCACGGGCCTGCTCTGAAGTACCGAAAAGCAAACGATTGAAGCAGCTGCAATGAATACGGTGCCCAGCGTTGTCCCGAGCGTCGGCGCGTGGACCCGCTCGTAGAATGTGCCGAACCGCAAAAGGCCCAGCGAACCGACCAGTGTGGCGGCGGCGCCGACAAGAAGGAGAAATGCCGTGAGAGCCGCAGCCCAGGGCGGCAGGTGTTCGATGCCGTTCATTCCATCACCTCGCCGCGCAGCAGAAACTTCGCTAGCGCAACCGTACCAACAAAACCGAAGAGGGCCATGGCCAGAGCCGCCTCGAAATAGAGCGTTTCGCCGGATCGAATCCCGAACGTCAGAAGCAATAACATCGCGTTCACGGACAGCGTGTCGAAACCCAGAACGCGATCCTGTGCTCGCGGCCCCCGAAAGATGCGAGCCGCGCCACAGCCGATAGCCAACACCAGAAGTACCTGTGCGGCGACAAGCGCGTAGATCAGCAAGAGCTGGCTCATTCGAATATCTCCAGCAGATGGCGTTCGTAGCGCTGCTTGATCGTGCGGATCCACTCGGCTTCATCGACCAGGTCGAGAACATGGATCATCAACAAGCCCTTCTGTGCATCGAAATTCACCCACAGCGTTCCGGGCGTCGAGGTGATGATGCAAGCCAACATGGCCAGTCCGTAGGGATTGCGCATGTCGAGCGGAATGTTCACGAACCCGGATTTTCGCTGCCGGCGCCCAAAGCCGAGAATGATCCGGCCAACCGCCAAGTTGGAGCGGATGATATCAATCGCTACCAATCCCAACAGGCGGAGAAGGACGCCGGGTCGCCTGACGTGCGTGCTTGGCAGCTCCAGCACGGTGAGGATCCGCCCGCCGACGAGCGCGATCACACAACCGAGGAGGACATGTCCGACCGTGACTGCTTGATTGAGCAGCAGCCACAATGCGAGAAGACAGAAGCTCACCCGCGGAAAGGGCAGGAATCGCGTCATTCGCCACCCGCCTTTCGGCTGCCTTGGACGCTGATCTCCAGGACGTCGCTGACGTAGCCCGCCGGGGCGTGCAGCGATTGCGCCGTTGCCTGCATGAAACGCATCACCGGACCGGCGAGCACTGTCTGGGTCGCGCAAATGATCAACAGGAACATGATGGGCGCCATTTCGATCAGGCGCACACGCGGCACGGTGCGATCTGGCGAGGCCCAGAAGGAGCGGATACCTGCTCGGGTCAGCGCGACCAACGCCGCAAAACTGGACACGAGGAGCGCCAACAGGAGCGCCCATCCACTGCCGGGAACGGCACCGCCCGGATGCATGTCTGAAGGATGAAGCGCCGCCGTCAGCAGCGCGAATTTGGCTATGAACCCCGACAGCGGCGGAAGCCCGGCGATGACCAGGGCGCATCCGATAAAGGCGACGCCGAGCAATCCCATCGTGGCCACAATGGCCATGCCGACTTCCTCTTCGGTATCGTCCGCACCGTGGTCTTCTCCGTAAGCTTCTCGCGTGACGGCGATCACGTCAGCTCCGGGTTCGCGGCCGCGCTCGATGAGTTCGGCCAGAAGGAAGAACGCGCTGATGCCGAGAGTCGAGCTGACCAGGTAAAACAGTGCTCCGCCGGCGACACTGACTTGCCCGGTCCCGGTGGCTGCCAGCACGGTTCCGGAGGATACGAGCACCGAAAAGCCGCCGAGACGGGCGGTGTCCTGGGATGCCAATGTGCCGATTGCTCCGAAGGCGATCGTCGCCACCCCGCCCCACAACAGCCAGTCACTGCCGAAGCCCGCTGACGCGCCGCTGCCCTCACCGAAAAGCAACAGCGATAGACGCAGGATGATATATACGCCGACCTTGGTCATGATCGCAAAGATCGACGCCACCGGTGGACTCGCAGATGCGTAGGCCGTCGGCAGCCAGAAACACAGAGGCCACATGCCGGCCTTGAGCAGGAAGGCCACGGCCAGCATGCCGGCGCCTGCTTCGAGCAAACCGCGGCTCTCCGCAGCGATTGCAGGTATCCGCGCCGAGAGGTCCGCCATATTGAGCGTCCCGGTGACGCCATAGATCAGGCTGACCCCGATCAGGAACAATAGAGACGCGACCAGATTCACGACGATGTAGTGCAACCCGGCCTTCACCCGTGCAAGACCGGAACCATGCAGCAGAAGTCCGTACGAAGCGGCCAGCAACAACTCGAAGAAGACAAACAGGTTGAAGAGATCGCCGGTCAGGAAGGCACCATTGAGGCCCATCAACAGAAATTGAAAGAGCGGATGAAAATGCGCGCCTGTCCGGTGCCAACGGGCAAGAGAGAACACAACCGACGCCAACGCCAGGATGCTGGTCAGGAGCAGCATGAGCGCGGAGAGCCGATCGAGAACGAGGACAATTCCGAACGGAGCAGGCCAATCGCCCAGGCGATAGACTTCCCTGATTCCGGGGTGACCCGAATCAGACATTCCGAGCAAGATCACCGCGACGCAAACGAGTGCAACCGTTGCGGCGACATTGACCGCAGCCACGATGTTGCGGTGCCGCTCTCCATTCAAGAGCAGCATGCCTGCGCCGGCAAGCAGGGGCAGGACGATAGGCGCAACGACGAGATTTGCGATTCCGCTCACGCCTCGGGCTCCTGACCATCGACGTGATCGGTGCGAGCCAGGCCGCGCGACGCGAGGAGAACGACAAGGAACAACGCCGTCGTCGCAAAACTGATGACGATTGCAGTCAGTACGAGCGCCTGTGGTAGCGGGTCAGCATGTTTCGTTGCATCCCCGATCTCCTTTGCGATCAGCACCGGCGCTCCCGTCCGCACCCGTCCCATGGCCACGATGAAGAGATTGACGGCGTAAGAGAGCAACGAAAGCCCGATGATGACTTGAAACGTGCGCGGCCTGAGGATCAGCCACACTCCGGACGCCGTAAGCGCACCTATGCCGATGGCCAGGCTAAGCTCCATTACACCAACTCCTCTTTCGCTCGCTCATCGTGCGCGCGTTGCCCCGCCTGGAGCGGCACGCCATAGCGACGCAGCGATTGATGCGCGATTGCGATGAGCATCAATACCGTGGCGCCGACGACGAGCGAGAACACACCGATATCGAAGAGAAGAGCGCTGGCCGTGGGGACGCGACCGAGCAGAGGCAGTTCGGCATATGCAAAGTACGAGGTCAGGAAGGGGTGTCCGAAAACGCAGGCGGCAGCTCCCGCACACCCTGCCAGCAAGAGGCCGAAACCCATCCAACGCACCGGCATGACGTGAAGACGAGCTTCCACCCACACCGTGCCGCGAGCCATATACTGCAGGATGAATGCTGTTGCCATGGCGATGCCGGCGATGAAGCCGCCGCCCGGAAGGTCGTGCCCGCGCAAGAGAAGGAAAATGGCCACGACGCCGATCACGGGAAACAGCAGCCCCATCATCAATGCCGCGGTAGCAAGCGTGTCTTTGGCAGTGTCGCCCTTCTGTCGATCGGGATGAGCCTCGTCGTGGGCATCCTGGGCATGCTGCTGTTCGGGAACGGGAATGCTTTCGGGGGCCGGACGGAAACGGCGCAAAAGCGCAAAGACGGTCAGTGCGACGACCGCAAGCACGGTGATCTCGCCGAGCGTATCGAACCCGCGAAAATCCACCAGGATGACGTTCACCACGTTGGTTCCGCCCCCCTTCGTGTAGGCGTTTTCCACGAAGTATCGCGAAATGCTGTGGTTGTCCGGGAGCTGCATGGCCGCCAGCGCAAGCGTGCCCAAACCGAGCCCGGCGAGGAGCGCGATGGAGAAATCGCGAACGCGGTGCCACCGAATGCTGTCGGGCGCCTCTGCCGGGCCTGGTCGCGCGATGCGTTTCGGCAGCCACCGCAAGCCGAGCAACAGGAGAACCGTCGTAACCGTCTCAACGACGATCTGCGTCAGCGCGACATCGGGAGCGGATAACCAGACGAAGCTGACGCAGGTGACGAGACCCGCGGTCCCGAGCAGTATCAGCGCCACCACCCGATGAAATTTGGCCTGGACCGCGGCCGCCACCGCGCAGCCAACGCCCACCACCCAGAGTAGTCCAAAGACGAGGTCGAATTCCCTCCTTGACGGTCCCGTCAGCGAGAGGCCGCGGGCGTAGAGGGGCAGCAGAGCAGCGACGAACGCCACGCCAGCCAACAGTCTCAATTGTGGTTGGAGACGCCTCGTGCCGAGATTGGTGGCGAGCCATCGCGCAAACCGCCAGGACAATGTCACCAACACCCAGTCAAAGATCCGCTTGCCATTGATGCGACCGAGCAAGGGCGGTCCCTCATGCGCGAGCAGGTAGGAGCGCAGCATGACGTAGACGCCCAACCCACCGGCCATCGCTACGATGCTCATCAGAAGTTCAGGCGTAATTCCGTGCCAGAGACGAAGGCTGTACTCCGGCATCGCGGAGCCGAGAACCGCCCGGGCAGCCGTATCGAGGATCGGCGCCACTGTGAGAGCCGGCGCGACACCGACGATGAGGCATGCCAGCACGAGCAGTTCGGCCGGAAGTCGCATCAACAGGGGCGGCTCATGTGGAACGCGTGGCAAGCCGGTTGGAGCCGGGCCGAAGAACACGTCGCGAATGAAGCGCAGCGAATAGGCAACCGTGAACGTGCTGGCGAGAGTGACGATGTACGGCAGCGCCTGATCGACGAGGGAATTGTCATGGACCTCGATCGTCTCGGCAAAAAACATTTCCTTCGACAGAAAACCATTCAGCAACGGCACTCCCGCCATTGCCGCGGCAGCCACCATGGCCAGCGTCGCCGTAATCGGCATGAAGGCCCATAGCCCGCTAAGGCGGCGGATGTCGCGCGTGCCGGTTTCGTGATCGATGATGCCGGCCGCCATGAACAGCGATGCCTTGAAGGTCGCGTGGTTCATGATATGGAAAATCGCCGCGATCTGTCCGAATGGGGTATCGAGTCCGGTCAAAAGCGTGATCAATCCGAGATGGCTGATCGTCGAGTAGGCCAATAGCCCCTTCAGATCCTGCTGGAACACGGCGAGAAAGGCGCCCAGAAAAAACGTGATCAGGCCGATCGAGCCCACCAGCCACAGCCATTCATTCGTTCCACCCATTGCCGGCCAGAGCCGCACTAGAAGGAACACTCCGGCCTTCACCATTGTTGCCGAATGGAGATAAGCTGAAACGGGAGTTGGAGCGGCCATCGCGTGCGGCAGCCAGAAATGAAACGGGAACTGGGCGCTTTTTGTGAGAGCGCCGAGAAGGATCAGAACGAGTGCGGGGACATAAAGCGCGTGCGAACGGATCGCGTTTCCGGAAGCCAGCACCTGCTCCAGGTCATAGCTGCCGACGATGTGCCCGATGAGCAGCACGCCGGCGAAGAGGCAAAGCCCACCCGTCGACGTGATCACCAGCGCCATCCGCGCGCCGTCTCTCGCCGCCGCGTTGTGGTGCCAGTAACTGATCAGCAGGAATGAAAAGAGACTGGTCAGCTCCCAGAAAAAAACCAGTTGGAGCAGGTTGCCGGAGAGCACGATTCCCAGCATTGCTCCCATGAAGGCGAGCAGCAGGGAGAAGAACCGCGGAACGGGATCACTGGGTGACATGTAGTACCGGGCATACAGCACCACCAGAAAACCGATGCCGGTGATCAGCATGGCGAAGGCCCATGCGAACCCGTCAAGCCTCAGCACAAATGCGAGTCCAAGTTCAGCGACCCAGTCCGTTCGCCACCCGACAACGCCACCATTCGTCACGTTCGGATAAGCCGCGCCGATGAGGCAAAAAGCTGTAAGTGCGACCGCTCCAGCGAGCCATGCCTCAGCGTTGCGTGCATTGACCCGCAAGAGTGCCGCAATAAAGCTTCCCGCGAAAGGAAGGACGAGAACGGCAAGCAGGAACATTTGCGTTCATTGCCCCAGGCTGCGAGGTGGAGAGATGCTTTCGCTGATCCTCAATTGCTTAGCCGAGGCGGATCGATATCTCCACTGCTAGATTTTAGCGCCATTGTGATGGTTTGGCCGGAAACCGCCATTCCCGCGGACACTGGCTCCGCGATCGAGCGGTTCAGATCCAGTGTGGAAGGGTGCCAGTCGCGGCGGCAACGACGGCGGCGAGAGCGCCCAGCAACGCACAGAATCCGCAGAGCGCGATCCCCCGCCAGCCACTCATCTCGACCGGCTCGGTGTCCTCAGCTGGGCTGACCTCGAAGCGGTATCGCATGTCATGGCGCCCGTTCAGTGTTCCATCGCCAGGTGCAAGCGATCGATGCCGACTATAATAATGGTTCTGTAGAACTACGGCTCACATTCACGTCAAACCGCCGCCCGGGGCCTACCGGTGCGACAAGAGCGTTCGCCTGCAGCAACGTCAGCCTGTCCATCCCACGCGATGTAATCTTCGACGCACGTTCTTGCGCAGCTGGGTAGACCCGCGTGATTGTTCGATGTCTCACTTCAATGACGCTCCTTGTCTCCTCTCGATATTTCGCGTGTACAGGTGCTGTGCGGTTTCGTCGCAATGTTTCCAGGGAAATGAACCACTATAGTCAGAGCAACATGGCTTATGACATCGACATTGATGCGCGCACCGCGCGTTTTGCTCTTCACGCCGGCCGCCTCCAAGCAGGCGGTTAGCCGGACGGTGTTCGCGCCGTCCGGGCTCTTTTCCAGCTTTCGTGACCTCCACTCGAGAGGTCGTCTTGAAGCAGAAGGAGTGCGCCGTGCTGCCTCTTCCGAAAATCGCACTGACCTCATCAGACTATCCGCGGCTCGAACAGCTCGCCCGCCTCGCCGTCCAAAAAGGAGATTTGGACGGGATATTCCTCATGGGCGAAATCAACCGCGCCGATATCGTCGCGGACGAAACGGACAACGTCCGTCCTTTCGTGACGATCGGATCATGGGTCACCCATTGCACGAATTGGGGCGTTCCGCGTCGCACCGTGCAACTGGTCTGGCCCGAGGAGTGCTGGTCGGATCCCGCCTGCATTTCGGTGTTGACCCCGCTGGGTACAGCTTTGATCGGACTGCGGGTCGGCGATCAGATGCCGTACTTCGTCGCCGGATGTCTGAATGTCGTCAGGGTCCAAAGCCTGACCCCATCGGATTCAAAGGTCGTCCCATTCTTCCGGAGAGGGCCGACGCGGTCAGGCAACCCGTTCGATGACGACCCCGGACCAACTGCAGCATAGGAGCGACCAATGCGCAATTTCGAAGCTGAGAGCCGGCGAGAACAGTCGGCGTTGCCGCCGATCAAGATTACTGAGGACGAATCACGGCGCCTCAGTTCCTTGGCCAATTCGAGCATGGATCTGTTTCCGCGAGTGGCCCATTTTCTGGCTCGAGAGATGGAACGTGCCACGGTGACGGACGAGAACAACTTGCGAGGCGTGATCAGGATGGGATCGAAAGTGACCTATCGCGATGACGAGACGGGTGCGAGCCGAGAGATCGTGCTGGTCTATCCGCATGAGGCAAACATCGAGCTCAGTCGGATTTCGGTCCTGACGCCTGTTGGAGCGGCTTTGATCGGCCTATCGCCGGGGCAGCGGATCGACTTCGAGACGCCCCACAAGCGCACCAGGGGCCTGACCGTTCTCGCTGTGTCCGAATAAGGCACGTACGTTAAGTCAGACCGAGCATCGCCGTCTTGCGATGTGGGCGCGTAGTCCCGGGGGCGTCGCGCCCGGATCTGGCCCTTTCGTATGAATTCGACAGCGCACACGCCTTGGTTTCGTAGCGCTGTGGATCACCGCGCCTCTCACTATTGCAGGACTGGTCGCCCAACGACTCTGCGCGGCTTCGATCCATCATAGCGAGTTTGCAACGCGGTGTGTCCCCGGAGGACCGGGGCTCAGGGGGTCATGAAGTCCTTCACGAGGACGTCTCAAGTCGCGGCCGTGCGGTTGATCTACACACTCGCTCTTTGGAAAAGACAGGAACATTCCTGCGATTGCCAAGTTTTCCCGATGCCCTTCCCCAAGGGCGACCCCGAGTGGCCCCAGCTCCATGCCCCCCAATAGCCCCGCGAGCTGGGGCCCGTTTTTTTCTCGAAATTTGGGCTGATAACCGGGAACCAAGAACCACCTCTTTAGTTGGGCATCATTCGGAACCGCGCTCCAATAACGTGGTGCCGACACACGAAGGACCTCAGCTGGCCCAGCCCCGAGCTGAAGCCCTTCTTGTGTCGTGCGCGCATTTTTAAGCCGAATTCGGAACGAATATTCGACCCTTGAATCATTCCACGTCAGCTAAGTGTCGGATGTCCAACCGTGTCGCGCTTAAATCAGTTCGCCCGTGAGGCCGCAGCGGCATTGCTGCGCATGGCAAAAACAACAAAAAATCCCACGGTCGCTGCTGGCTTGGTCCAGCGTGCGGCAGACCTGAAAGACCGCACTGGCGAGCTTCCTGCCATTGATGTCGAGGCCATGGCCGAAGAGCCGCCCAAGCCCTTGACGAAGAACTAAGGCTGCCTCGGTCGGAGAAGGCTTCGTCCACTCCCCTCAGGACTGAGCGGGCGGAGTTCCGGTATTCAGAAGTTGAGCTACGGCGGTCACGATTTGCGCAGGTGCAAATGGCTTGGTCAGCAAGATGCTGTTGGGCACGCCGTGGGCGGGCCATTGATCGGCCGCCGCGCCTGTCATGTAAATCACAGAGATGTCCGGATTTAGCTCCCTGGCGCGATGGCCGACTTGCCAGCCATCGAGCTTTCCGAACAAATTTATATCGGTAACGAGTGCGCGATACTTGGTTTGGTTGCCCTGCAGAAGACTAACTGCATCCTCCCCGCTGACGGCGACTTCGGCTTCAAAGCCGCCATCTGACAATGCGTCGGCCACCATGTCGCGGATAAGCTGTTCGTCTTCGACGACGAGGATAGTAACTCCCGTCCCTTGCATGCTGGCCCCCTGCGCACCCCGCTGTGCGATCGGGAAGGAACTCGCGATAAAGAGTTATGTTCCATTTTGAACACAGGGAGCAAGGGTCCCCCGCCCAACGGATGTCAGCTCGACTTCGGGAGTGCAGCTTCTTGCGCAACTTCCCGATCAATTCGCGAAAGCCCGCGACATACTCTTGGAGGATGCGTCACCGGGCCTCGTCGCCCTCGCTGACCAGCCGCACGGCCGCAGGCGGCCCTGATCCAGATCGATCTTTTAACTCTCTCAGGGCTGCGGCGGGTCTTCTGGCGGGCTTGGTGGCGGCAGTCCGTATTCCAAGGCGCGCTTTGCCGCCAGCTTTCTGTAAGCCGCGGCCTGGTTCAACAGCTGAGTTTTGAAGGTCGAATCCTGCTCGCCCGCCGCCAATTTCTCCAGACCGACGGCACGCTCCAGGTATTCGTTCAACAGTTTCATCGCCGCCCCCGGCTTTTTTCGGACCCTTAAAAATCTCACGGCGCGAAAAAAGGTCAAGCGGGGAAGTCCGGCTACCGATCCACTCCCTCAGGGTGAGCGCAGTATGGGAATCCTGGTGCCCGTTGAGGCACCAGGCAGTCAGGGAAGGGATGACGGCTAAGGCCCCAGAGAACGGACGGTGCTACGGTGGCCGCCGCCGGCCAGCGGTCAGGATAGTACCGCTGGTCAGACCCTGGGCATTCAAACTGATCCAGAATCTCTCGCACCTTCAGCGCCAGTTTTGCTTGCGAGATTGGCTTCTCCAGCAGGTTGACACCTTCATCAAGCCTTCCCTGATGGACCACGGCATTACGCGAATAGCCCGTCATGTACAGGATCTTCAGTCCCGGTCTAATTTGATGCGCGCGCCTGCCGAGTTCGCGACCATTGATCCCCGGCATGACCACGTCAGTGAGAAGAAGGTCCACCTTCGAGTCGTCTTGCAGGAGAATGGTCAGAGCGGCCTGAGCGCTGCGGGCCGAGAGGACGCGATAGTTGAGATCCCGCAGGACGTCAGAAATATAGACGCGCAGATCCTCATCGTCCTCGACGACGAGAACGGTCTCGGATAGCTCACCCTCGGCAATTTCCTCAGGTGCGATTTCTTCGGGCCGTGTGCTTCCGGAGAAGCGCGGAAAGTACATCTTGATGGTGGTGCCCTGCCCCACCTCGCTGTAGATTTTTGCGTGGCCTCCGGATTGCTTGACGAAGCCGTAGACCTGGCTCAGGCCAAGGCCGGTGCCGTGGCCCGGCTCCTTTGTCGTAAAGAAGGGCTCAAAAGCGTGACTGAGAACGTCGCGCGACATTCCGCCTCCGGTGTCAGTCACGCAAATGGCGACGTACTGACCGGGCGCCAGTTCAGGATTGAGCCGGCAGTAATCATCGTCGGCGGAGATGTTGGCTGCTTCCAAAGTCAGCTTTCCGCCGTCGGGCATGGCGTCACGAGCGTTGATTGCCAGGTTGACGATGGCTGACTCCAGATGATTGGCGTCGGCTTCGATTTCCCAAAGACCCGCACTTCCGACGGTCTGGACTTCGATGCGCTCTCCGAGCGTGCGCTGAAGGAATTCCTGCAGGCCATTGACGTAGTTGTTTACGTTGATTGGCTTGGGATCGAGCGCTTGTCGGCGCGAAAATGCCAACAAGCGACTGGTTAACGCCGCGGCTCTCTGTGCGCCGCGCTTCGCGTTTGCGAGCGCCCGGTTCAGATTGGCTCCGGGCGCCTTGGCGTGCCGCTCAGCTGTTTCGAGATTGCCAAGGACGATCATGAGCAGATTGTTGAAGTCGTGCGCGATGCCACCGCTGAGTTGCCCCACCGCTTCCAGCTTTTGGGATGCGGCGAGTTGCTCCTGAACGTGCTTGAGCTCGTCCTCGGCGCGCTTCCGGTCCGTAACGTCGCGCGTGACTTTGGCAAACCCGACGATGTTTCCGGCCTCGTCCGTGATGCGATCGATGATGACCGACGCCCAGAAGCGGGAGCCGTCTTTTCGCAAACGCCAGCCTTCCGCCTCGAAGCGACCATGCTCCGCCGCCTCTGAAAGCGCACGCTTGGGCACACCGAGTTCGATGTCTTCGGGCGTGTAAAAAGCGCTAAAATGCTGACCGATGATCTCCGGCGGCGCGTAGCCCTTGATCCGCTCTGCTCCGGGATTCCAGGTTGTCACGTTGCCCAGTGGGTCGAGCTGAAAGATCGCGTAATCGACCACGGCCTCGATTAGCTGGCGATAGCGCCGCTCACTATTGAGAAGCTCTTCATGGGCTTCCTGACGTTCGGTAACATCTCGCGTGACCTTGGCGAAGCCGATCACTTCGCCGGCTTGATTGCGGACGGCATCGATGATGACCGATGCCCAGAAACGGCTTCCGTCCTTGCGGACTCTCCATCCTTCGGCGCTGAAGCGGCCTTCTCGTGCTGCGACGCTCAAGGCGCGCTCTGGAAGCCCATTGGTGCGATCATCTGGCGTATAGAAGGATGCGAACGACTTGCCGATGATTTCGTCGGGCGAGTAGCCCTTCAACCGCTGGGCACCGGAGTTCCAGCTGCGGACTGTGCCGTCGAGGTCGATCATGTAGATGGCGTAATCAACGATTGCGTCGATGAGCAGTTGAAGGCGCGCAGTATCGTCGATCCCGTCAAGTTTTGACTGATGGGCTTGCAAATGGTCGACTCCGGTGTCGGGGGAGACCGTTTAACCGCGAAGTCTTTTTATTGTTCCGTGGTGCTGCTTCGTGCGTTGCATGCCTCTGTCGGAATCTGGATCTCAGTTGCACCACTGAGGGAGCGAGGATCTTAACCATCAGGCGGCGCTCCGATCAGTGCTCCTCGGTCGGATACACTCATTTGCAGGGTGTGATGCTTCGCGTTGCGGTCAGCTTGATCCAGTGGACGGGCGGCGCCGAACGTTCCTTTCAGCATGACCGGCACTCCAGCGACGCCTCCAGCTTCCAGATCAGCGGATCGCTTGTGCGGCAGAGACGAGCATGATAGAAAAGGCCATCGGGTCAAACACAACCGCCCGACCAGCTTTCGAGCCAAGCGTTGTTTCGCTCCATTATGGAGGTGAAACATGTCTTGCGACAGCACCACTGGCTCAATCGGCACATCCAGCGCAGCCTTCGTTCCTTCTCCAAGCCCTGCATGGTTCTGGAAACTCACGCTCGCGCTGCTGGACGGCATCACACGGCGCCGCCAATACGACGAGCTTCTCGAACTGGATGACCGGCTTCTCGCGGACATCGGCTTGTCGAGAACAATCGTTGGGGAAGCTCGACGGTGTTACTTCTCAGGTTGGCGCGACAAATCGGATATTGTCGATTCCTGTCGGTGAGCGCCCCACACCTGCGCGTGCGAAGGCGGCGCGTCTGCTTGTCCCTGTGGATCAGACGGCCGCCAGGCTCGTGAAAGGCCGAAGGACTTTTTGACCGCGATCTTGACGTCTTCTCAGAAGTCCAGCTTGTCGCGTATGGCATCAATTCCGGCTTTCGCGCACGCTTCGTCCGCGTCACCGCCCGGCGCGCCGGACACGCCGACCGCTCCGACCAGGGAGCCGCCGGCTTCAACGATCAGTCCTCCGGCAATGACGACCGCTCCGGGAAGGTTGCGAATGCCCGCCTGCATCATCCCCGGCTGGCTGATCGCATTGAGCTCGGTCGTGCTGGTCTTGAACGAGGCTGCTGTCCACGCCTTGCCTGCTGCCGTCGAGGGCGTGTGAGGGCCTGCAAAGCGATCGCGCAACATCACTTGCGTGACGCCGAAGCGATCGACGACGGCAACTGCAACCTGGTATCCACGGGTGCGGCAGTTCGCCAACGCAGCGCGCGCAAGATCGAGCGCCAGTTCTGGACCGAGCGATTTGTAGGCGACCAGACCTTCCTCCGCCCGTACTGGGCAGATGGACGCAATCAGCAGGGCCGTCGCGACCGACAGGCATCGAACGTTCATGGCAATCTCCGGCATAGGTGACCAAAGGCCTATTTGCTCTCACCATATGTCAGATCATCGAACAGGGTCACGCTATCTGCCTTGGTCCACAGGCCGATCATGCCCGCGTCCGGAATGGTGGCGTCTTCCACCTCGAACAATTGCTTTCCGTCATAGCTCACCTTGAACCGACTTCCTGCAAAGTCGCAGCGCAGCAGGTGCCATTGCCCGGACGACACCGGCGCGCTGACGCCATAGCCGCCTCTGCGACCCACGATCTCGAGCGACATTCGAACGCCATTGATCGTCTTGTAGAGAACGACATTGTCCTCCAGCGCGTTAGCCCGGACCACGTAGTAATTGTCGGCATCCTTCGCACGCCAAATGACTCCCGCGGCGCGATCCTCGGAGCCGGCAACGGCCTTGAATTTCACCTCGACGAAGCCGTCACGGATGGACGTATCGCGCTTGATGGCGAGGGGAAACGTCGCCCGTCCGGATTGCTTGAGAACGTTCGGCTTGCTTGGCGCCGTAGCCTCGGCCTCGACGGTCCATTTCGGCTGTCCCTTGCCGGTCATCGTCAAAGTCCACCCGTCGGGCGAAGTTCCGACAGCAGCGCTGTCGAAATTCAGGGTCTCGGCCATGGCATTTCCTCCCATCAACAAAGCCAGCATGGATGGCAGCGCAAGCCTGGCCCATGCAGAAGATTGAATTCGCGCGCGGCCTGCCGCGCTCGATCTGCACTCATCACTCATCGGAGAATGCGAGGAGGCCCCCGTGAAGACGCGGCGCGTCTTCGGATCGAACGCGGCGTGATCGAAATCGCTGTTCAGTCCGTTCGGGATGGCGATGGCGCCCAGTCGCTTCAATAGCATGATGCCCTTATCGATCAGCGGAAAAAGGGAGGGTCGAGACGACCAGCGAGAGCCCCGCCAACAGCAACAGTGCCAACACAGCCTTGCGAAAGGTCTCGTCCTGGATGGTCCCGAACATCTTGAAGCCGGACCAAAGGCCGGCGACCATGAAGGGAACGCCCAACGCGTACAGCACCAGTGTTTCCCTGGTAATGGAGCCGGCCGCTGCCTGGGACAAGGAGATGACCACGAAGGCGATGAACAGCACCGGCTGAAACACGGCCCGCTGCAAATCCTTCGGCCAACCGCGCCATTGGCACGATATCGTGGAGATCACGCCGCCGAGCCCCGTCAACCCGCCAAGCATCCCATTCGAGATGCCTATTGCGATGTCTGCTCCGGTGCCGATTCTCATGGGCGCGAACACAGGGCGCGCCAAGCCGTAAATGGAGTAAATCATCAACAACACACCGACTCCGAACCTCAGATAGAGGGGATTGAGATAGACGAGAATTTCAACGCCAATCGGAATGCCGATGACTGTTCCAAGCGCGAGAGGCCATGCCTTGCGCAGATCCAGGACATGTCGCAGCCTATAAATGCCGTAGCCTTGGGTGAGCAGACCGTACCCCGCGATCAAAGTGGCGGTCTGGATCGGCGTGATGATGTGCAGCCAGACACCAGAGACGACCAGGCCCATCGCGAAGCCAGAGAAGCCGCTGACGAAGCCACCGGCAAGGGCGGCAAGAGCAAAGATAGCGAAGCCAAGTGCGTCCATATGATCGTCCCCGGATCGAGGTGGCGAGCGCTTGGATGGGACTCCATCTCACGGGGAGGTCTCGGTATCCCCGAATCGTCAGTTGTTATGTCAGATGCTTCGCTCGCCCATCGAATAGCTTCGAAGCGTGCCGTCCTGGTCGTAGACGAAGCGATAATGGACTTCGTCCGACATGCCGCGGATTCGACTCGGGTCGCACGACAGCGGCTTCATGACGTAGGTCATGGCAGTCCTCCGTTGAGATCACGGATGAATTTCGAGTTGGATGGTTCACGATCGCTGCCCGCCCGGCAGAGTCCGTCGGCACGGTGATCCCACCGCCGACAGCGAGGCCCTGGCGGGCGCGAGACGGATAAAGCGGCTTGGAGAGGGGATCGGAAAACGGAAGACATGCAGCGTCCTTGTCGAAACCGGGACGCGATTCTTGGGCATGTCGCCTCGCGGGGAGATCGCTTCCCCGTGAGGCAAATATTACGCGCCGGTCGAATTTGTCAATGCCGTCGAAGCTTTGTTTCTAACCACTAGACGGCGCGGATCCGACCAAGCTTCTCGTCACCTGCTGGTGCTCGTGATCGTGTCACCCATATATGTCGCTGTCGGCTTGGACCGCAGAGGATTCGATTTTGTCTCAACGACGCTCGGCGTTGTCTGGCCGGGCCCGCCAATCACGTCCCACCGTTTGATGATCCTGATCCGATTGATTGGCTCGGCCGGCGCGATCGCCATCGGTGCCGCCTTGCGCCTTCCAATCACGTTCGATCTTAACGTCTTCGGCGTTCTTCCTGTCTTGGTCTCGGGCCTGTTCAGCTTGCTCGGGAGTTCGATCCGGCTGCACCGGAACGGTCGCCTGCGCCTGACGTGCAGGAGCCGTCTCGTCGGCGCGTGAGGGACTGAGCGTACAAGACAGTAATACTGCCGCGGTGATCACTAGGACACGCATGCCTACCTCCTCCGTTCGTAGAACGGTAACGACCGATACAAGCTTGGGTTCGGAACGGTCGGAGCCGTTTCAGTGCTGCAATGCGATACTTGCGCGTGAATTTGGCCGGCTCGCATTTCACCGAACCTCTTCGCGCGCAGCTCCCGCCTCGCATCAGCTCTTCGTGCTCGCCGTCTTGTCGAGCGCCGCGCGGAGGCCTTCGGCAAGCTTGACGGCATCGTCGTTGGCCCAGAAGTGCATGAAGAAGAGCCGAGGCTGTTCGTCCAGCATGTGGCTGTGCAGCGCGGTCACCTCGATGCCGTGCGTCCGAAGCGCGAGGATGACCTGGTTCACTTCGTCGCTGGTCAGCACGAAGTCGCCCGTGATGGCCGCCCTACCCGCGCCCGTCGGCTGGAAGTTGATGGCGATTGCGACACCCATGGCGGCGACGGGCGTCAACAGCATGCCGTCCTCCGTGATGGGGTCGCGCCGCTTCACGTTGAACTGGTAGACGCCGCCGTTCGCCTGCCCCTTGACGCCGATGATCTGGTCGAGCTTCGCCGTGTCGAGGTCGATGGCGGGCGGCGGATTCGCCGGCGCCGTGACCGTCAGCGGGGTCTTGCTTTCGGCCAGGGCATCATGGATCGCCGCGGCCAGCTTGACCGGGTCGCCATGTCCGGCGACGTGCATGTAGAACGTCGCCGGGCTCGCACGCAGCAGATGATTGTGCACGGCGGTGATCTCGAGCCCGCTCGCGATCATCTTCGCCATCACCGGATTGATCTCGGTTTCGAGCAGCACAAGATCGCCCATGACCATGGCGCCGCCATGCGCAGGCTTGAACGCGATCCAGCCACCGAGCGCCAGCGCCGGCTTGATCGCGACGCCGTCCAATGTCACGGAGAGATCGGTGCGGGGAAAGCCGAAACGGCGGACGTCGTCCGAGACGGCGGGCTTGCGGCCCAGGGTCTCGTCCACCTTCTGCCAGTCGGCATCCTGGGCATATGCCGGGATGAAGGGGCCGAAGCGAAATGCAAGAAGGCAGACGCCAATGCCGACCACGGCCCAGATGATTCTTTTCATCGTGCTACTCCTCGGCTTAGTTTCGCTCTTTAACCCGACCACTGCTGTCGACGACCAGCGTCACCGCCTTGCCGTTCTTCACCGCCTTGGCGGTGACGCCTTCAGCCGTCGACTTGATATCGCTGACTTGCGCGTAGCCGGCCGCCTGGATCTTGGCGACCAACTCCTCCTGTGTCAGAGCGTGCGCGCTCGACAGCACGCCCGCGATCGCAAGCAACAGGACCGTGCGGAAGATTGCTCGTGTTCGCATGATCATTCTCCTGGTCTTGTCCTGCCCCAAGTGAAGTCCGTTTCGCGATCTTCCCCTACTCGGTGCCAACACGGCGCAACAGGCCGCGGGCATCAATGCGCACAGCGATGCGACCGGCGCGGACGCCGTGCCGAGAAATCGAGCCAGTCTGCTGGATGCAATCGAGGAAAGTATGATGACATGGTGCGCCCTTGGTGATCAGGACGCGATGCTTGGGCATGTCGCCTCACGGGGAGATCGCACATCCCCGAACCCCAAGTAAAAACCCGAGGGCGGCGGCTGTCAACGGGCGTAGGCTTCGGGCGGCCCACCGAAGTCGCCGACGAACGTCACAAAGAATTCACCGCTCCGCGGAACCGCGCCAGCCATGTCTTGAAACTCGCGGACGGCCCCGCTAGTGTCCTTTGCGTGGGGACAAAGCAGACTCCCCGTGAGGCCTCGGTCCAAGCTCTGCGCAGCACGCCATTCGTGGAGCTTGCGCATGGACATCGAACGACACCCTTCTCATCGACACACCGTCGCCATCCTCTCACGCGGAGACGCTGCCGCGCGGCGGGATGCGACGGCGCAAAAAAGCCGCTTCGTACACGTCTTCGAAGCACTCGCCGCCGTCGGCATTGAAGCCCAGCCGGCGATCTATGATGAAAGCTTCGCCGAGGACGTTCGTGAACAATTGCTCGCGATTGACGGCGTGCTGGTCTGGGTCAACCCCATTCAAGACCGTCGAGATCGCGCTGGTCTCGACGCATTGCTGCGAGACGTCGCGGCTCAGGGCGTGTGGGTCAGCGCTCATCCCGATGTCATCCTCAAGATGGGCACCAAGGAGGTACTCTATCGTACCCGCTCGATGGGCTGGGGATGCGACACGGCGTTATATCAAAGCGCCGAGGCCATGCGCGCCGAGTTGCCGACACGGCTCGCCGCTGGTCCGCGCGTGATCAAGCGCAACCGGGGCAATGGCGGCCAAGGCGTCTGGAAGGTCGAGAGTCTGCCGACCTCCTCCATGATAAAGGTGCTGGACGCGACGAAAGACGCGCCCGAGGAACTGACGCTGGATGATTTTCTCCGTCGTTGCGCGGAGTATTTCGAGAACGGCAGCGTGATCGACCAACCATTCCAGCCTCGCTTAAGCGAAGGCGTGGTGCGTTGCTACATGGCGGGCGATCGCTGTGCCGGCTTCGGCTATCACAAGGTCAAAGCCCTGGTCGACTCGCCGGCCGCCCGTTCCGAGGCCGGACCGCGCCTCTACACCTCGAACGCAGAGCCGCGTTTCCAGCGGCTGCGTCGGTTGATGGAAGACGAGTGGACGCCCCAGCTGACGTCGTTGCTGGATATTGCGCGACTTGACCTGCCTGCGATTTGGGACGCCGACTTCATGCTTGGTCCGGTCCTTCCCGACGGGACCGACAGCTATGTCCTCGGCGAGATCAATGTCAGCTCGGTGCATCCTTATCCGGACGAGGCGCCGGCGGAGATCGCGAGGCGAGTTGCCGATCGGCTCCGGCGAAGCTTTGACACATGCTGACGGTCCGCGCGCTCAAGCGCTTGCACCTCTCCGTTTCATTCGACTTGCAGGACGGCGAATGCGTCGCCCTGCAAGGGCCTTCTGGCGCCGGGAAGACCCAGCTCCTTCGCTCGATCGCGGACCTCGATCCCAACGAAGGAATGGTCGAACTGGACGGAACGCTCAGGGAGGCCATGCCCGCTCCGGCTTGGCGCAAGCGGGTGACCTACCTCGCTGCCGAGCCGGGCTGGTGGTCAGACATCGTGCAAGATCACTTCAGCTGCTGGGATGATGCCTTACCGCTGGTCATGAGACTGGGGTTGCCGTGCAGTTGCGGTCCCTGGCCGGTCCAAAGACTGTCGACCGGCGAGCGACAACGGCTGGGGCTAGTGCGGGCGCTGATGCTGCGGTCGCGGGTTCTTCTCCTGGACGAGCCGACATCGGCCCTCGATTCGGCATCGACGGCGGCAGTGGAATCTTTGATCGCGGAACGCATTTCGAACGGAACGAGTGTCGTCTGGAGCACTCACGACAACGCCCAGGCCTGCCGCGTCGGGTCGAGGGTCATTGTGATGAATGCCGACGGCGGGATCGAGGACAATCGGCCGTGAATTACATTCACTTGGCATACGGCGATTTGGTTCTGCCCGCGCTCCTTGTCGTCATGGACGGCGCTCTCTCGCTCGCTCTCCGCCTCAAGCTTGAAAAGCAGCTGGCCATCGCCACCGTGCGGATGGTGCTTCAGCTGGTGCTCGTTGGATACGTATTGACGTTCCTGTTTGCCGCGGTCTCGCCGCTCTGGACCGCCCTCGCCGCCGTCATCATGGTTCTCTTCGCGTCACGGGAAATCGTCGCTCGGCAAAAGCGACGCCTACCGGGTATCTGGAGCTATGGCTTAGGAGCGGGATGCATGCTGCTGGCGGCCGGTACCGTCACGATGTTCGCGCTCCTGACGGAGCTACGTCCGGATCCGTGGTATCATCCGCGCTATGCGCTGCCATTGTTGGGCATGATCCTGGGCAACACCATGACGGGAATAAGCCTGGGCCTGGACGTGCTGACGAATACACTGGTGCGCGAACGAGCCGCCGTCGAAGCTTGCCTTGCTCTTGGCGGTACCCGGTATCAGGCGTTGCTGCCGGTCCTGCGGGACGCATTGAGAAGCGGCTTCACGCCAATCATGAACAGCATGGCTGCGATCGGCCTTGTCTCTTTGCCGGGGATGATGACCGGTCAAATCCTTGCAGGCGTCGAACCGATCGACGCCGTCAAGTATCAACTCTTGATCATGTTCTTGATCGCCGGCGGGACGGGATTGGGGACGCTCGCCGCCGTGACGGGAGGCGCTCGCCTTCTGACCGATCATCGGCATCGATTGCGCCTCGATCGATTTTCCACCGCCGAGTAGAATTGCGCGACCTCATATCGACTTCGCCCCACCAGGCTGCACCTTCCGCGCCCACAGCAGCGCCAGCGGCCCCAGTGCAATCCCGACCGCGAGGACGCTGAACGCCAAGAGCCAGCCGGTCGCGCTCTGCGGGCCGCCGGCTGCATCGAGGGCGGCGCCGGTGCCCCAGGCGCCGACCGCCGACAGGCCGAAGCCGACCGTCGAATGCAGAGCCAGGGTCGCGCCGCGATGTTCGGACACAGCCGCGGCCGACATGCCGGCGGTCAATGCGCCCGAATCCGCCGGCAAGGTCAGGCCATAGACGAGCAGCAGCAGTGCCAGCACCCATGCCGGCGCTGTCGCGTTGAGGCCGATGACCAGCGCGACGCAAGCCGACGCGATCATCACGACCGTGATCGCGCGATGGCGCCCGAATTTCAGCGCGGCCTCGTTGCCGAGGATGCTGGCCGGCATCGAGATCACCGCAAAGCAGAAGCTCAGCACGACGGGGCTCAACCACGACGGGGCGCCTTGATGGGCGACGACGAAGGTCCAAAACCCGACCAGCCAGGTGCGGATGCCGTAGAGCTCGAAGCAATGGGCGCCGTAGCCGAAGATGTATCCGAGCGCCTCGCGATTGGCGAAGACGGGCGCGAAGTTGAGCAGACGCCCCGCCTTCGGCGCGGGCCGCTGCTCCTGCATCAGAAGGCACGCGACGACCATCGCGATCGGACCGAAGCCGGTGACAAGAAAGGCGGTCCGCCATCCCCAACGGTCGGCGATCAGCTGCGCGACCAGGAACGAGAGACCGACGCCGACCGAGAAGCTCGACGTGTATAGCGTGACGGCGCGTGAACTATCGCCGGCGGGAAGCCGATCCGTCAGCGCCTTCAGGCCCGGCATGTAGGCGCCGGCAAATCCAAGCCCTGCCAGGGACCAGATCGCGGTCGCGGACCAAAACCCTTGCGCGAAGATTCCGAACGCTGCGGTCGCCAGCCCGCTGACGATCGAACCCCAGAGCAGGACGAGCCGTGCGTCGATCCGGTCGGTCAATGTCGTCAGCACGGGCACGGCGAGCATGTAGCCGAACGCGTAACCGCTCGCCATCAAGCCGCCTTCGGCCGCCGAGAGGCCCCACGTCGGCATCAGATGCTGCGCCAGATTGGCGGATAGCGTCACGTGCGGCAGCAGATTGCCGACCTGGCCGATGCACATCACCGCGATCAGAGACCGGCCGCTCAAGTTACGAATGCTGTCCTCCCGCCCCCACGCCGAAACGGCGCACGAACCACAATGGATAACTCTCCGGCATCAGCTGCAAGAACCGACTTCATAAACAACCGCACCCCGAAGCGCCGGCCTTCTTTGCTGCTTCGTCGGCGGCGCAACAGGCCGTTGATTCCTGCTTCGCCGGCCCACCGCAACATCCTGATACGGCGCCGGCGGCTTCGACGCCGCCGCGCGTGCAGACGCCGGTCTCCGGTAGCACGAGCTCCACCCTTGCGGCGGCTTTCTTGTCGCCGGCGAGATCGGCCGCAATCGAGCGCACCTGCTCATATCCTGTCATCATGAGAAAGGTTGGCGCGCGACCATACGACTTCATGCCCGCCATGTAGAAGCCCGGCTCTTCGTGCGCGAGCTCGCGGGCGCCGTGCGGGCGCACGGTGCCGCAGCTGTGCTCGTTAGGATCGATCAGCGGCGCCAGGGCGACCGGCGCCTCGATAGCGGGATCGAGCCGCAGGCGCAATTCGGACAGGAACGAAAAATCGGGACGAAAGCACGTCGAGACGATCAGCTCGTCCACGATCACGCTCCGTCCGCTGCAACCCGAGCCGGCCGCGATCTCGAGGCGGCCCTCGGTCTCAGCCAGATGCGTGACGCCGAATTCGGTTTCCACCCTGATCTTGCCGGAGGCAACGAGCGCAGCGAACGCACTGCCGAGCTCTCCGCGTGCAGCGAGCTTGTCATTCCGGCCGCCACCAAACGCCTTGGCGGGATCGGCGGCGCGCAACAGCCAGATAGCTTGCGTCCCCGGCGCCTCGCCCGCGAGATGCACGAGATCGATCAGTGTGCCCACCGCGGAGTGGCCAGCGCCGAGCACCGCAACGGTCCTCCCGGCATATCTGGCGCGACCGGCCCCCCGGACATCGGGCATGCCGTAGGCGATGTGGCCAGCGCATTCACGCTCGCCGATCGCGGGCAGACCATTACCTCCGGCAGGATTGGGCGAGAACCATGTACCTGATGTGTCGATCACCGCATCGGCGCGCAGCACTTCGGGGCCCTTGCCGTTCTGGTAGCGGATTTCGAAAGGGGCCAGCTCACGCCCCTTCGTCTTCGCCTTGTCGAAGCCGACGCGGCTGATAGCGGAGACACGGCTGGATGTCCGGATCACCTCGCGCAATGGCGTTCGCGTCGCAAGCGGCGTCAGATATCGATCGATCAGCTCGCCGCCGGTCGGATAGGCGCTCGGGTCCGGCGAATTCCATCCCGTCGGCGCGAGCAGGCGCGCGGCGGCCTTGTCGACATTGTACTCCCACGGCGAGAAGAGCTGGACCTGCTGCCACTGGCGCACCGCGTGCCCCGCTTCGGATCCTGCCTCCAGAACGATGGGTGACATGCCACGCTCCAGGACGTGCGCAGCTGCTGCGAGTCCGACAGGCCCTGCCCCGATGATGGCGACCGTCTTAGCGTTCATTCGGCTTCTCCCATACTTCTAGAATCATCGAACAATATCAGCCAAAAAAATCACGCCGCCGTTTGCGTCGTCTTGCATCCGACTTCGTCTGCGCAGCACTCCGCCGCCAGGAAATCGACCAGACCCCGCATCGCGTCGAAGTTTGCGTGGCAAATCAGAGTCGTCGATTCCCGGACCTGGCTGACGAGCCCGACCGAGACCAGGGTCTTGATGTGATGCGACAGGGTCGACGCCGGTACCTTCAGCTTGTCCTGCAAGCGACCGACGGGCATGCCGGAGTGCCCGGCCCGGACCAGGGCCCGGTAGATCTGGAGTCGCGTCCGGTTACCCAAAGCTTCGAGGCGTGCTGCTGCGTCGTCGATCTTCATGGCCGCCACGATGCGCCTGCCGATGTCAACTGTCAAACATATTTCTAGAATATTCGAAATAACTATTCGGTCGCCCACCATGGAATTCCGGATTGACGCGTTCCAATTAGTTCCATAAGTCTGGATATATGGAAACAGAAGAAGCCGTCCTGGCGCTCGCCGCGCTGTCCCAGCCGACCCGACTGGAGGCGTTCCGAACGCTTGTCCGGCACGAGCCCGATGGCCTTGCGGCGGGCGATCTCGCCCGCCTGCTGGAAGTCCCATCGAACACGCTATCTGCCCATCTGTCGATCCTGACGCGCGCGCGCCTCGTCACCTCCGAGCGGCACAGCCGTTCGATCGTCTACCGCGCCAACCTCACCGAATTCCGCGACGTTGCGGTCTTCCTGCTGCGGGATTGCTGCGGCGGGCGGCCGGAAGTTTGCGAGCCGGTCGTCGAAACCCTGCAAGCCTGCTGCAAGCCGAGACGAAGGGAGCGGAGCCGTGCCTGATCAATTCGATCTTCCGCGCCGCCTCGCGGCCGAGGCGCTCGGCACGGGCATTCTCGTCGCCACCGTGGTCGGCTCCGGCATCATGGCGGAGACGCTGACCAAGGATGTCGCGCTTGCGCTTCTCTGCAACACGTTGCCGACCGGCGCCATTCTGGTCGTCCTGATCACCGTGCTCGGACCGATCTCCGGCGCGCACTTCAATCCGGCCGTCACGCTGGTCTTCACCGGCAAGCGCGAGCTACCGGTGAACGACGCCGCACTTTACGTCGTCGCGCAGATTGCCGGCGGCATCGCGGGAACGATGGCGGCGCATCTGATGTTCGGGCTGCCGCTGCTCGATTTCTCGGCGAAGGTGCGAACCGGGGGACCGCAATGGTTCGCCGAAGCCGTCGCCGCCTTCGGTCTGGTCGCGACGATCGTCGCGGGCATCCGTTTCCAGCGGGCGGCCGTCCCCTGGCTGGTCGGCCTGTACATCACGGCGGCCTATTGGTTCACGGCCTCGACCTCGTTCGCCAATCCGGCCGTGGCTATCGCGAGGTCATTGACCAACACGTTCGCGGGCATACGTCCCACCGACCTGCCCGGATTCATTCTCGCGGAGCTCTGCGGAGCCTTTGCCGCCATGCTGTTGATGAACTGGCTGCTCGGACCGCCCCAGGCGCGAGGCCCCATCCCAATCGCGGAGACTACCTTATGAGCGTCACGATCTATCACAACCCCGCCTGCGGCACCTCGCGCAACACGCTGGCGATGATCCGGCAAAGCGGCGTCGAGCCCGACGTGATCGAATATCTGAAGACGCCGCCGTCGCGCGAAAAGCTCGTCGAGCTCGTCAAGGCCCTCGGCATCTCCGTTCGCGCGCTGCTGCGGGAAAAAGGCACGCCCTACAAGGAGCTCGGCCTCCACGACCCCAAATGGTCGGACGACGAGCTGATCGACCAGATGCTCGCGCACCCCATCCTGATCAACCGTCCAATCGTGGTGACGCCCAAGGGCACACGCTTGTGCCGGCCCTCGGAAGCCGTCATCGATCTCCTGGACAATCCCGTCGGCCGGTTCGTGAAGGAGGATGGCGAGGTGGTCGAGGCGCGATGATTGCCGACATGGCCTCACTCGCGTTTGCCTCGACTTAAAATTTCAGGGTCGTGCGCAATCCGAAAACCGAGGCATTGCGCAATGCCCGTCCCGGCAGCGGACTAGCCGGAGCCGTCGCGCCGCCACCGGGATGGACGATGTATTGAAAGTTCGGCTGAACGGTCCAGCCATCCTTGATCTGGTATTGATAGACGGCCGTGAGCAGCCCCTCGAAGCTTCGCACCGGCCAGCGCGGATCGACGAACCTGGCATAATCGGCGTCGAGCGTCTGGGCCCGTTTTGAGACATGCGCATACCCGGCGGCAATGCCGAACTTGTCGTCGGGGCGTGCATTGCTGAGCCCGATGAGCTCGACGCCGCCATCTGCATAGACATCGACCAGATTGCGGTCAGCCGGCGCGCCGGACACGCGTGCGAAAATGCCGATGCCGCGATCGTCGCTGTTCGGCACCCGATAAATCTGCTGCTCGAAGACCGCCCAGGCTCCAATATCGCCCGACAAGAGCCGCGGTTCCCCGCTGCTCGTTGGCGCGGCCAGCGAGACGCCGTTGGATGCGAAGCGCTGATCCCCGAACGATCCGAAATGACGCCAGCCACCGACCTTGAACTGGCCGGTCAAGTTCGGGTCACCCTTCCTGTTATTCCAGGCATATTGAACCTGGCCGAGCAGAAGCGGCGGATCGTTGACCCGGAAATTGACGCCATACCGGTTACGCTCCTGCGGATCGCCGGAACCGGGCCCGGCCTGGTCGCCGTCGAAAATCGCGCCAAGGACGGACAACTGGTCCGTCACGTTCCACAGGAGGCGCGCGCCCACGGCCGCCAAGGGCGGCGACGGCCCGCCGCTTGGCAAAGCAAGCGACGTGATCGCCGGCCAACCCATCGAGGCGTTGGTGAACACATCCGTGTACTTGGTATTGAAGAACTCGCTGTCGGCCGCCAGCTGCCCGAGCTTGAGCGATAGTTTCTTGTCGCCCCACTGCTTCTCGAAATAGGCCTCGTAGAGTCGCGTCGAGGGCAACGCTTCGATCCCGCTGACGACGAAGAAATTCTGCAGATTCGAGCGCGAGAGGCCTTCGCCGTGGATCTGAAACATGTTGGCGTGAAAGGTCAGCTTGTCGATGCCGACGAGTTTTTCGAAATCCAGATCGACGGCGAGATTGAGCCTGCCTTCGTAGACCGCACCTTTCTTCAGACCGCCGGTCGGATTTCCGAGCACCTCGCCGATATAGGTGGCCGCAAACTTCACCCCGTACTTTTGCCAGGGGTTCGGCAGCAGCCCGAGCGTTTTCTCCTCGATGGTGCTCTCGCCTGTATCGGGATCGGCAGGCTTGTCGTCGTCGGTTTTCTTGTCTTCCTGAGCCGCGGACTGGGCAGCCGCGACCAGGCAAGCCGCAACGATCAACGCCCGCATCGAATACCTGATTGCTCTGGCGGCCACGCTCACCTCCCGAGCGATCAATGACGCACGCCGCTGCCCGACATTCAAGCGGGCCGTCGAACAATGTGCGCCGGCGCGGAAATCCGATTCGCGCGCTGTTAACTACCGCATGCGCGAGGCGGTACTATGTTCACTTTTGCACTTCGACCATCAGATCTTCGGGATCTTCGCCCGCTCCACCACGCCGATCCATTTGCTGATCTCGGTCTCGATCAGCGTCTTCATCTCCTCCGGCGAGCTGCCGCGAACCTCGCCGCCGACGGCGGTCTCCAGGCGCTGCTTGAGGTCGGGATCCCTGAGTGCATCCAGCGTCGCCGCATTGAGTGCGGCGATGATGCCGGGCGGCGTTCCCTTCGGGGCCAGCAGGCCGGCCCAGGTGCGCACGTCATATCCCTTGATCCCGGCTTCCTGAACGGTCGGCACGTCGGGCAACAATGCGGTGCGCGTCGGCGAGGTCACCGCCAGGCCGCGGATCGCACCGGCCTGGATCTGCGGGGCGAGCAGGACCGGCGTGCCGACGATCACCGGAACCTCTCCGCCGAGCAGCGCGGTGACGGATTGGGAATCGCCGCGATAGGGCACGTGCACGATCTCGACGCCGGCGGCTGCGTTCAACAGCTCTCCTGCAAGATGGTGCGTGCTGCCGAAACCGACCGATCCAAAGCTGAGCGCACCGGGCTTCTGCTTTGCCATGGCGACGAGCTCGCCCAGCGATTTTGCCGGATAGTCGCTACGCACGGCAATGACGAGCGCGTAATAGACCAGCGTCGAGATCATCTCGAAGCTCTCGGCCGGCTGGTAGGCGAGGCTCTTGTAGGTCGCCGCGGAAATGGCGTGAGCGCCGGTGACGAGCCCGATCGTGTAGCCGTCGGGCGCCGCCTTCGCGATGGCATCCGCGGCGATGTTGCCGCCGGCGCCCGGCTTGGCCTCGACAATGATCGGCTGCCCGAGCTTTTTCGAGAGCCCGTCGGCGATGATGCGCGACAGCGTGTCGGCCGCGCCGCCGGCGGCAAATCCATGCAACAGCCGGATCGGGCGCGACGGATAATTCTCCGCCGACGCCGAAGTGGTTGCGAAAAAACCGCCAAACAGAAAAATCGCCGCAGCAAGCCGCTTCATCCGTTGCATGGATGCGTCCTCCCTTTTGGTTGTTCTATCGTTGGCCGCGACGAGGCGGCGTTTCTTCAACTCGCGTTTGATCCGCTAGCGGGCGAACTCCGTGCATTCAGGCGATGGCGGCATGCCCCAGACGTCGCGCGGCAGGCCGACCCAGACTTTTGGCCGCTGCGGTCGATCGCGATGCCAGGGACGCGGCTCGAAATAGCCGAGCGCCTCGTCGGTCATGCGGTCGAGATCGAAGAACAGCTCGACCACATGCCCGTCGGGATTGCGGTGGTAGATCGCGGTGTTGTGCCCGGGGCCATGACGCACCGGCCCCCAGAGAACCGGCAGCTTGTGCCGCGCGAGATGATCGCAGGCCTCGTGCATGTGGGCGGCACCACGCAGCTCGAACGCGACATGATGCAGGCCACGGACGGGCGCGCGGGCGAAGTTCAGCGTGTGATGTTCGAAGCCGCTGCGCATGAACACGAAGCGATCCTCGATCCAGTCGGAGACGCGCAGGCCCATCATGTTCGCGTAGAACTCCGAGGCCGCGCGCGGATCGGGCGTAGCAAGCGCGACATGGCCGATCTTGCTGACGGCAAGCGCTCCGATCCGCTCCTGCGCGGGCGTCGGCGTCCAGCCCTGGATCAACTCGAAGCGCGTTCCTTCGGGATCGCTGAACGACAGCAGCCTGGAAACGCCAGGCAGGGGATCGCTCTGAAGTTCGGGCCGCAGATCGGCCTGCTTCAGCGCCGCGCCGAGCGTCTCGATCTGGACATCGGGAGCTATCTCGAAGGCGATGCTCGTCAGCGCCGCGTGGCCGGGTTCGATCACCAGCGAAAGCTGCTCGGCATCGTTGGCGAGGAAGATGCGGTTGCCGTCGCGGCCGACGAGGCCAAGACCGATCGCGGCGCGGTAATAGTCGAGCAACCGCTCGGGATCTGGCGAGGCAAAGCTCGCGTGCCGGAGCCGGGTGAAGCGTGCAATGGGTGCTTGTGTCGTCATTGTGCGATCCACCCCCTCATGGCGTCATGATGATCTTGCCGAGCGCGGAGCCCTGCTCGAGCAGCGTGTGGGCCTGCCTGACCTCGTCGAGCTTCAGGACCGCCGAGATCGCCGGCTTGATCGCATTGCGGCTCAGCGCGTCAATCACATTGCGCATGAGCGCGCGACGCCCGTCGCGATCGTGGTCGTAGATATGAAAGGAGAAGCAGCGTATCGCCGGGCAGATGTCGAGATGGTCGCGCATCGCCGCCATCAGGTTTTCTTCCGGCAACCCGGCGAAGGCGTTGTACGACAGCAGCGTCCCCCATTTGCCGAGCGCGCCGAGATAGCCGGTGAACTCAGGCCCACAGACGTGATCGAGCACGAGGCCGACGCCCTCGCCCTTGGTCAGCTCGCGGGCCCGCGCCACCACGTCTTCGCGGCGGTAGAAGATGATCTCATCGGCGCCGTTGCCCCGCGCGAATGCGGCCTTCTCCTCGGTGGAGACCGTGCCGATGACATTCATCTGTGCGAGCTTGGCAAGCTGTACCAGCGCGGTGCCGACACCACCCGCCGCCCCGATCACCAGCACGCTCGCCGGTGCGCGCGGATGGCGGCACTCGTGCAGCAGCGCGTAAGCGACCTGGTAGTTCGACAGGCACACGGCCGCCTGCAGATCGACATTGTCGGGCAGCACATGAATGGCGTCCGCAGGCGCGACCACATAGTCGGCGTAGCAGCCGCCGCGCTGCGACAGGTCGCGTGCGCTCAGCAGCACCTTCTGGCCGATCGCAAGCCCCTCGACGCCGGACCCGAGCGCGGCGATGCGGCCGGCGACGTCGTTGCCCGGATTGGCCGGCAGTGGCGGCATCCATTTGTAGACGCCACGCCGGATCAGCACATCGGGCTGCCCAACGCCGAACGCTTCGGCGCGAATCTGCACCTGGCCTGGTCCGGGCACAGGCACCGGAAGCTCAACCAACTCGAGTGCATCCGGCCCACCCGGCTGACGCACCAGCACCGCTCTCATGATGTCACACGCCTCCCCAGCTATATTTTCGAAAATCATACCGTTTACGAAAATTATTGCAAGATGGTCGTTGGCGCGGCATGTTGAGCCATCGATTCAAATGACAGAAATCATGTCCGAAAGCGCCATTCGCTCCCGCAAGGAATTCGGCAAGACCGTTGCCGCCGACATCACCCATCGGCTGCGCGAGGAGATCATTGCCTGCGGCCTGGCGCCGGGCGAGCCGCTGCGATTCGACGTCCTGCGCGAACGATTCGGCGTAAGTTTCACGACGCTGCGCGAGGCGCTGACGGCGCTTACCGCCGAAGGCCTGGTCGACGCGCAGGAGCAGCGCGGATTTCGGGTGGCGCCGGTCAGCCGCCAGGACCTGGTGGAAGTCACCGATGCCCGGGTGCTGATCGAGGTGGAATTGATCCGCCGCGCGATCGAGCGGGGCGACGACGACTGGGAAATCGCCGTCATCTCGACCCTGCACAGATTGAAGCGAATCGAGCAGCGCGATCCGGAACATCCCCTGCGCGATCCCGAATGGAAGATCGCCCACCGCCAATTCCACCAGGCGCTGGTGTCCGCCTGCGGCTCCGCGACACTCCTCGCCATTCGCGCCGATCTGTTCGATCGCGCCGAGCGCTATCGGCACCTTTCGGCCAATTTCCGCCCCCGCCCGCGCGACAAGGCCGGCGAGCACCAGGCGATCATGCAAGCCGCCATCTCGCGCAATCCGGATCTCGCGGTGCAGCTGATCGAGGCGCATATCCGCACGACCGCCGACAACGTGGCGACCTACGCCGCGCATCTGCTCGATACCGAATAGGCGGCAACGGCTTTTTATCGCCGCGGGCTTGCGCCTCGCCTGATTTTCGAAAATAATAGGCAAGATCGAAAATGCCAACCTTTGAGGCGTACCATGAAGCTGCTGTCGTTCTTGGATGGGAATCGGGAGAGCTGGGGCGCCGTTGCCGAGAATGGCGTGGTGGATCTCGGTCGCGCCCTGCCCCAGTATCCTGTTCTCGCGGACTTCCTCGGCAGCGACGACTATGCGCGGCGCGAGGCCATCGTCGCCGGGCACAAGCCCACAATGGCGCTCAGTGACGTCAAATATCTGCCGGTGATCCCGCGTCCGGAGAAGATCGTCTGCGCCGTGCGCAATTATCTCGACCACCACAATGAAGCCGTGGCGTTCGGGATGAAGCGCGAGATCACGGAATTTCCGCCGATCTTCCTCCGGGTCTGGCGCTCCCAGGTCGCGCACAACGCGCCGGTGATCCGGCCGAAAGTCTCGGACAATTTCGACTGGGAGGGCGAGCTTGCCGTGGTCATCGGCAAGAGCGGCCGTCACATCAGCCAGGCCGACGCCTGGGATCACGTGGCAGGCTATTCGATCTACAACGACGTCAGCGTGCGCGACTGGCAGCGTCACGCCCAGCAGATCGCCTCCGGCAAGAACTTCGTCGGCACCGGCCCGTTCGGACCATGGCTGGTGACGCCGGACGAGATCGGCGATCCCACCAAATTGAAGCTCGAGACGCGCGTCAACGGCGCGGTGGTGCAGTCGTCCGACACCTCGATGCTGATCTTCTCGATTCCGCGGCTGATCGAGTACAGCTCGACCATCTTCGACCTCGTCCCCGGCGACGTCATCGCCACCGGCACGCCGGCCGGCGTCGGCTTCACTCGCAAGCCGCCTGTTTTCCTCACGCCCGGCGATGTGGTCGAGGTCGAGATCGAGAACATCGGCGTGCTGCGCAATCCCGTCGTCGACGAAGCATAGCGCCTGCGCATGTCGTCTCAAGACGTGTCCCATGACATCCGCAAGACCGCGCTTAGCGTCGAGACCACCTGGCACGAGCGCGGTCCCCGGCTGGAGAAGCCTCTGCTGGTCGGGACGGCCATTGCGGTGATCCGCAATCCTTTCGCGGGCCGCTTCGAACCCGACCTGATGCCGTTTCAGGCATCCTTGCGCGAACTCGGGCGCGAGCTCGCAACACGGCTGATCGCGCAGCTCGGCGGCGCCGCGCAGATCGAAGCCTATGGCAAGGGCATCATCGTCGGCGAGGACGGCGAGCTCGAGCACGGCGCGGTCTGGCACGAGGCCGGCGGTCAGGGCATGCGCGAGGTGCTCGGTCAGCCCAAGGCGATCGTTCCGGCGGCGAAGACCATCGGCGGTCCGGGCACGCGGCTCATGGTTCCGCTCGGGCACATCCACGCCGCCTATGTCCGCAGCCATTTCGGCACCGCGGAGATGACGCTGTGGGATTCACCACGGCGCGACGAGATCGCCTTCGGGCTCGTGATGGCGACCGGCGGCCGGCCTCACGCGCGCATCGGAGGCCTCGCGGCATCCGCGATCTCCGCGCACGACGGACAGCGCTGACGGGCGCGATCAATGCGCGTTGCAGCGGCAACGCTCGTAATCGACGGGATCATGGCTGTTGACGATCGTGACGCGTTCGCCGTGGTTCAGCTTCAGCGCGCGCAGTCGCACCTGGTTGGCGATCCGCATGCCGCGGTCCATGTCGGCGCGACGCTGGAAATAGCCCAGCACCAGCGGCATGCGGGGCGATGCGTCGAGCTGGCCGTGATGGAAATAGCTGTCGCCGGCGTGCAGCAGCCATTTGTCGCCTGATCGCACCGCGATACCGCAATGGCCGAGCGTATGGCCGGCGAGCGGGATCATCAGGATGTCCGCCTCTGCGTCGCCGAGGGCGCGCACGCCCTTGAAACCGAACCAGTCTTCGCCGGCTTCGCCATAGAATGTCCAGCTCGGTCCATGGCTCCACTGCCCGGTGACATAGCGCCCTTCCGGCGGCGCCGGCTTGCGCTGCACCGCCATGTCGTATTCGGCGCGATGGACATGGATCGCGGCATGCGGGAAGTCCGGCACGCCGCCAGCGTGATCGCGGTCGAGATGGGTCAGCAGCACATGGCGCACGTCCTTGGGGGAATAGCCGAGTGCCTTCACCTGTTGCACCGCCGTCTCCGCCGGATCGAGCCTTGGCGCGGTCTGCCGCAGCCATCGTCGTCCCAGCCGATCGGGCGTTGCGATATCGCCAAGTCCAATGCCGGTATCGACCAGGGCGAGCCCGTCATTGGTCTCCACTAGCAGGCAATGGCAGACCATGCGGGCGCGCTGGAACAGGCTGCCGGTGCCGTTCACGAGGCGCCGCCCCATCGGGCACATCGTGCCGGTGTTGAGATGGTGAATTTTCATCGCGCGTTCCCTGCCTGTTGTGAGCAGAGCGTTCTTGTCATCGTTAGATCCATAGGTAAAATATCGAATATTGATAATATCTCTAGGCATATCCTATGGACATACGCGAACTCCGCTACTTCGCCGCCGTCTACCGCGAGCGCAACCTGACCGCGGCGGCGCGCGTCTGCTTCGTTTCGCAGCCGTCGATCTCCACCGCGATCACCCATCTGGAGGCCGAGCTCGGCACCACGCTGTTCATCCGGCACAAGAAGGGCGTCGCGCCAACCGCCTCGGCCGAGCAGTTTCACACGCTCGCCCGCCGCATCATCGACGAGACCGACGCGGCGCGCAGCCTGTTCAGGAGACCGAGCACCAAAACCAATGTGACGCTCGGCCTGATGCGCACGCTCGACGTGCCCCGGACGATCGCACTGCTCAAGCCGCTGACGGCGCGCGCCGACATCGCACTCCGCCTCGTCGGCAGCGACGAGCGCGCCGACGCGCGGATCATCTCCAAGAGCGTGCTGCGCGCTGACGAACATTTCGTGGCGCTGTGGAGTGAGCGCTATGTCGCAGCGCTGCCGCCGTCGCATCCGCTGGCCCTGAAGGAGAAGCTTCGCACCGCCGATCTCGCCGGCGTCCCCTTGATCGACCGCTGCCATTGCGAGCAAAGCGAGTTCTTCCGCCGCAACCCGCAGGCCCGACAGACCGCGGCGATCGCGCAATCAGAGGATTGGGCCATGGCGCTGGTCGCAGCCGGCGTTGGCATCGCCATCGTCCCGGAAGGCGTAGCGCGCGGCAATCCGGATGTCGCGGTGCGCGAGATCGAGGTCAAGGTCAAGCGCGAGGTCGGGCTCGCCTATCGCGCATCCGTGCCGCTACCGGATGCGCTGAAGGATCTTGTCAGCAAGCTCCGGAAGCAGCGGCGCAAGCCCGCGGGGCAACGATCGCGCGCCCGCGGAAAATCCTAACCCTTCGAGACGACCGCACGGCCGTAGGGCGGCTGGGCCGCGACCGGCGGGTTGGCGGTCTGGGCGGCGAGTTCGCCGATCAGGCGGTCGGCATCGGCGGCCATGCCGTCGGGCGCCTGGATCACCAGCCGCTCCAGACCCCAGCGATAGGACGACACGCGCTGCTCGAGGCACTGCTGCACCCACTGGATGATCAGCGAATTCTCCTGCATGCGCTCGACCGCGTCCTCCTTCTCCTTCGGCGAGAGGGAGGAGACGCGCGCCATGCTGGCATTGCGCTTCTTGTCGAGGTCGATGACGCGGATCGCGGAGGCGAAGAACGGCTCGAAGCGGGTGATGTCGTTGCGCACGTCTTCCATCAACTGCGTATAGCGCGAAGAATGCGAACGGTGCGGCTCGTCGATCAGCGTGCGACCATACATGGTGCGGTCGAACACGATCGTTTGCCGCCAGGGCGAGGGCAGCGCTTTGTAGTCGCCGAACACGCTCTTCCAGGCGGGCCGCGACAGCGGCGGCTCGATCAGGGGATAGGCGAGGTCGCGAAGCTGGCGCTCCTCGTCGGTGAGCTGGAATTGGGATGGCTTCAGGCCAACGCTGGAGGTGACTTCCGCGCCCAGCCAGCGATGCATGTCGTCGCTGCGCATGTCGGCACGGGTCCGGCCGAAATCGCCGCCACTACAGGCGGCAAGCGTCGCGCCCAGCACTGCGAGCATGAGGGCCGTTACGATGGGCCGGATCTGACGGAGGTTCTCCGGCATTGCAAAGTCCGAAGGCTAACGGCGACGACGACGGCGCCCCGGCGCTGTGCCCTGCTCCGGCCCGTGATCGCCGCTGGTTTCGTCGCTCTCGCGCTCGATGCGGATCACGGGAAGGATCAAAATCGTGCCCATGTCCGCGCGCGGAGCCACGTCCACCGACGCGCCCACCCGGCGACCGGCCGGAAATTCGATGATGGTCCCCATATCAGCTCTCTTCAATTGCCGCGCGACCCGGCGCGCCTCTGCAACATGGGGATCATTAAGATCAGTTCATGGTTAACGGGGTGTAAACGTGCCGGCGGCACCGTAACCGCACGGGCGGGACCCACCGTCCCGTTGCGGCACGAGAACGCTTCAAAGCAGGCGTTCGGCTTCACGCCTCGTTTTCCTTAACGAGCCTTTAAAGGAGCCCGCGATAGGCTCCGGCGAGTATCTCTTCCAGGTCGCGTATCTCTCCATGACCAAGTCGTTGTTTCCAGGATTCGACGGGCTGATGACCCTCTCCCGTCGCGAAGGCGTCGATGTTCGTCCGACGCTGCTGCGCGTGCTGACCGACCTCTATGTCCAGTCGAGCACCCACAGCGACGACGAGCAGCGCCAGTTCGTCGAGCTCGCCACACGACTGATCGACCAGGTCGACGACGCGACGCGCGCGGCCGTCAAGGCGCGGCTTGCGATCTATCCGTCGACGCCCGCCCCGATCATGCAGAAGCTCGGACTGTCGGCCGCGCAGGAGGGCCGCAGGGTTCCGCTCGCGCGCGAAACCCCGGCGCCCGCCTCTGCTCCCCCTCCTGCCCCCTTGCCGGTTCGCACGCCAAGCGACGCCGAGCTGCGCATGGCCTCGAACATGGCAATGCAGCCAACGGACGCGGCCGATATCCACGACATGTTCTTCCGCGCCGGCGCCCCCGAGCGCGCGCTGATCCTGCACAATCTGGCGCAGACCCCGCTGAAGGCGGCGCCGCGGATTCCGATCGTGCGCGCCAAGCGCGCGATCCAGATCCTCGAGATGGCGGCGATCGCGGGCGATGTCGAGAATTTCACCTCCGAGCTCGGCGACAGCCTGATCCTGCCCTCGCGCGTCGCAGCCCAGATCGTCGACGATGCAAGCGGCGAAGCGCTCGCAGTCGCCGCGCGCGCGCTCGACATGCCGAGCCCGGTGTTCCAGCGTATCCTGCTGTTCTTCAAGCCGGAGATCGGCAACTCCGTGACCGACGTGTACCGGCTGTCGCGTCTTTACGATCGCCTCAGCGATCGCGCGGCGCTGGTGATGCTGGCCGCCTGGCGCGGCTCGACGCTCGCCGTCACCCGCGCAAAGTACCAGCCCTCGCTGCATGACAGCGAGCGCCAGCGCGCACGTGTGGGCGCAAGCCAGACGCGCCCGGGCGTGCAGCCCGGCTCCGCGCCCGCGGTGCGGACAGGGACTGACGGATCGGATCGTTAGGCCTTCGCCAGCTCGAGAAAATGCCGCCCGGCGCGGTCTTCGGTCTCGACGATCCAGATATCGGAGTCGAAGCGGATTTCCTTGGTCAGGCGCTCCTCCACCGCGGGCTCCGGCATCGGTTGCGGCGCAAGCGGCACAAAGAAGCGATCGACCGGCCGACCGTCGTCATAAGAGGTCTGCGGCGCCGGCACATAGAGCATCGCATTGCCGTCAAGCAGCGAGACCTTCACGAACACCGCACCCGCCTCCTCCGCGCCGCGACGCCGCACCGCGCCGTACACGCCCTCGGTCTGGCACCGGCGCAGATAGGCTGAGACCCAGATATTTGATTTCAAACGCATGGAGCGCACGATAGGACAGCGCTGCAATCAGCACCAGCCTTCGCAACAGTCACGACTATTCGACGGGGTGTCCGATCGCGGCGCCGAGCTCGCGGAGCAGGCGGTCGGACAGCTGGCCGGTGACCTGCATCTTGTGCTCGCGCTCGAATTTCTGGATCGCGGACTGGGTCTCGGCGCCCATCGCCCCCGTGATCTTCAAATTCCCGTAGCCATATTCGGACAGCGCGCGCTGCACGCCGGCGATGCGCCGCGCGGCCGGGCTCTGCTGCACGGGGATCGGCGCCGGAGGACGCGTGACGGAGGGCGGCGCCGAAATCGTTTGCTTGACCAGATTGGTCATGGGATCGCCCGAGCGCGGCGTCGATGCGGTCGCCTCGACGGGCCTCTCCGGCGGCTTTTCCGCAGGTCTGGGTTCGGCACGAAACTCCGTCGCTCTCGGCTCGAGCGGCGAGGTATCGGCGCCGACGGGACGCGGACGCGGCAAGGGGTTCGACAGCGCCAGGGACGACGGTGCGGGAAGATTGATCACGGTGCCGAACATCGGCGCTGGATGCCGGCCGGTCTGCAGGAACAGCGCATTGGCAACGATCGCGCCGATGGCGGCAACGGCGACGAGACCGGCCAGGGTATCCTTGGGGCTATGCAGCAGCACGCGCAGCACGAGATTGCGCTCGGTCTCGACATCGATGACCGCGGCCTTGGCGCCACGGCGGCGCGGAGCGGCTTCGTCCTTGGCAGACTTTTTAGGCACTTTTCTTCACCAGAGCGGGTTGGTCCTGAACTTGGTCGTGAGGATGGTCCTGAACTTCCTGGCGTAGCACCGGCGTCAGGGTCGCGATCTTGCTCTCGCTCGCCTTGCTGTCGGACATCTTGCCATCAGAAGTCTTCATATCAGACGTCTTGGCTTGCGGCGTGTAGACGAGCGGCAGCTTGACGGTGACGGCAGTGCCCTCGCCGAGCCTGCTTTGTACCGTCAATTCGCCGAGATGCAACGCCACCAGGCTCTTCACGATCGAAAGTCCGAGGCCGGTGCCTTCGTGACGGCGCTGATAGGTCTTGCCGGCCTGGAAGAACGGCGCGCCGATGCGCTTGAGATCGTCAGGCGCGATGCCTATACCGGTGTCGCTGACGCGCAGCGCAAGCTGCGAGCCCGAGACCGCGGCCGTGACGGTGACCTGACCGCCACGCTCGGTGAACTTGACGGCGTTCGCGACGAGGTTGAGCACGATCTGCTTGAAGGCGCGCGGATCGCCGGTCATGACAGGCAGGTCCTGCGGCGCATCGGTGACGAGATCGACGCCGTTCTCCCGCGCCTTCAGCGCCAGCAGATTGCAGCAATGCATCAATGATGCACGCGGCGCGAACGGTTCGGACGCCATCTCGAAATTGCCCGACTCCATCTTGGACATGTCCAGGATGCCGTTGACGACCGAGAGCAGATGCTGGCCGGAATCGTTGATGAGCTGGGCGTATTCCCTCCGCTGGGCCGCGCCCAGCATCAAGGTCTGCTCCTGCGTGATCATCTCGGAGAAGCCGATGATGGCGTTCAGCGGCGTGCGCAGCTCATGGCTCATGGTGGCGAGGAAGCGCGTCTTGGCGGCGTCCGCCGCCTCTGCAGCGCTGCGCGCCTGATCGAACGCCTGCTCCCCCAGCTTGCGGTCGGTGACATCGCGCATCACGGCGACGACATCGGCCTCGCGCGTGGCATCACGGCCCAGATCCTGATCGAGCGGGCGGCAGCGCATCTCGACCCAGATGAAATCAACCTGGCCGCGCTCCGAGCCGGCACGCTCCCGGCGCAACCGGAACTCAACGCTACGCACGTCGCCGCGCGCGGCATCGGACAGCGCCGTCAGATACGCCGGCCGATCGGCGACATGGACGCGATCGAACAGGCCGTGGCCGAGCAGCTGCGCGACGGGCACGCCGAGCATGGCTTCCACCGCCGGTGAAATGAACTGCACCGCGCCGTTGCGCTGATGCCGCGAGATGACGTCGCTCATGTTCCGCGCCAGGAGGCGGTAACGCTCTTCCTCACGCAACAGGAGCGCAACGCTGGTGCGCGCGAGCGATTCCGCTCCGAAGGCCAGACCTGCGGCATAGAGCGTCGCCGAGGCGACGCCGAACGCTATCAGCACGCCGCGTTCCGCAGCGCTGGTATCGCCAATCGTCAGCCAGCCGAGCTGGCTGACGAGGATCAGGATGCCGGCGCAGGACAGCGCCAGCAGCGAGGCAAAGGCCGCGACGCGGCGCGAGGCCGACAGCGCAGCTTCGAGGGGAACGACAACCAGCCAGATTGCGGCGAATGATTCGATGCCGCCGGTCGTCACCGCAACCGCCATGATCAGGCCCGAGAGCGCCAGCGACGACAGCACATGCGCGCCTTCGTAACGGCCGGTGCGCGACAGGAACCAGGACAACAGGATCGGCGCAATCAGCCAGGCGAAGGCTGCCACCTCGATCGCGCTCGGCGCGCCGCGCATGGCGAGATAGACCGGGAATGCGGCAAAGGCGGCTAGGCTGCCGAGCAGCCGCGGGGCCATGAAGGCACGATGGCGCGCTCGCGTCAGCGCGTCGTAACGCGCGGAGGGATGCAGCAGCGCATCGAGACAATCGCGGATGATACTCAAAACTGTCACGGGTCTCGCGCTTCGGCTCATTCGTCGGGAAGACGCGCCGGAACGCCTCCTTATCGTTGAGCCACCGTGTCAGAGCGACCTTAAACGAACACTAAGGCATCGCGGCGCGCCGCCGGACACCCCGTCATCGCAGGGCTTTTTAGACGATTTGACGACGTCATCGGCGAGGATGGTGAACACAGGGTTTCACCGTGATGCGCATGGTTTCGAAATGGTGGACGGGCGTGGCGGCAGCGCTCACGGCACGGACGTCAATCGAAAATTTACGACACCATCGATAGCAAAGATTCTTGAGTCAATTTTCCGCGAATTAAGCGGAAGGCAATCACTTGCGATTTATCGAGAGTTGCTAGGTCCGACATCCGCGGAGATCGCCGCGGCGGGATCTAACATACAGGTCGCAAGATGCGCTTTCTGCTTCGCATCACATTCTGGCTCGGGCTGGTGCTGGTGCTCCTGCCGCGGGACAAGACGCCCGAATCGGACAAGCTGCCGCAGATCGGCGCTGCCGACGCGGTGCAGGCTGCGACCGCGGCCGTCTCCGACATGACCCAGTTCTGCAAGCGCCAGCCAGCGGCCTGCGAGGTCGGCGGACAGGCCGCCACCATCATCGGCCAGCGGGCGCAGGACGGCGCAAAGAAGATCTACCAGATCATCAACGACAAGAAAGAGCAGCTCGAGAAGCCCGACAAGAAGGCGCCCGACCACACCGGCTCGATCGCGCTGGCCGGCGAAGGCGATCTTGCTGCGAGCGAGGCGCCGCGCGACACCCTGTCCCAGGACGACCTCGCGCTGGAATGGCGCGGCCCGGCGCCCGCGACAGCGAATTAGGGCCCAAACCCTATCGATTTCGGCGCTTTGCGTCCCTATATTGGCCTGAACGGGAACTTTGGGCCAGCATGACGACGATCGATGAAATCAGGGATAATTTCGAGATTCTGGACGAGTGGGACGACCGCTATCGGTACGTCATCGAGCTCGGCCGCACCCTGGAACCGATGTCCGAAGCCGAGCATTCGGCCGAGAACAAGGTGAATGGCTGTGTCAGCCAGGTCTGGCTTCAGAAGCTGATTGATCGTCGCGATGACGGCGCGCCGATCCTGACATATCGCGGCGACAGTGACGCCCACATCGTGCGCGGGCTGGTCGCGATCGTGCTGTCGCTTTACTCCGGCCGCACGCCACAGGAGATTCTTGCGACCGACGCCATTGCCGTATTCGACGAGTTCGGCTTTCGCGACCATCTGACGCCGCAGCGTTCCAACGGCCTGCGCTCGATGGTCGAGCGGATCAAGACCGACGCGAAAGAGGCGCTCGCGGAAGCGTCGTAGAAACTCTACTTCCGCTTCCGCTGCTGCTGTCCCAGTCCCATCTGCTTCGCAAGCTGCGAGCGGGCCACCGCATAGTTCGGTGCGACCATGGGATAGTCGGCCGGCAGGCCCCATTTCTCGCGATATTGCTCCGGCGTCATGTTGTATTGGGTGCGCAGATGGCGCTTCAGCGACTTGAAGCGCTTGCCGTCTTCCAGACAAACCAGATAATCGGGCGCGATCGACTTCTTCAGCGAGACCGCCGGCTTCGCTGGCTCGAGCGGCGCCGTCTCGGTGCGGCCTGACGAAACGCGCACCAGCGCGCCATGCACCTGGCTGATCAGATTCGGAATCTCAGCCGCAGGCGTTGGATTGTTGCTGAGATAGGCCGACACGATGCCCGCCGTCAGCTCAACGAAATTCTTAGCCCCAGCATCCGACATAAGCCCCGCCTTTCTCCACCTTGCGTCTCACGCGAGAGACGACGCCAAAGTATTCCGTGTCAACAATACGTTCGGCTGAAATGGGACGACTAAGGAATCCGGGCTGATTACTGACGAAGTGACAAGAACACCACCGCTTTACTTGTCTACGCTAGCCTTTGCCTGCACCAGATTTGCCTGCGCCCGCTCTCAAGCGCCGCGCTGGTCGAGGTGGGAGCGCAGCTCGTCGATCGAGGCAAAGCGCATCATCCCCTCAGGCATCTGGGCTTCGATCGAGCCATCGGAATAGAGCGAATAAGCCATGCCGTCGACGATGCCGGATTTGAGCACGGTCACAGGCGCCTGCTCGGCCGCAGCCGCAGGCTCGGGTGCGGGCGGCGGAGCAGGCTCAGCGAAGGTCGACGGCGAGCGCGGTGGCGGGCGCCGCGCGGCGGCCGGCGGCTCCGGAGGCCTCATACGGTCCGGCTTCGGCCAGGCGTCGTCAAAGCTCGCAGGCGGCGTCTCCGGGGCGGCAGGCTCCGCCGACGGCTCGGCATGCGGCAGCGGCGGCAAGCCCTCGCCGGTCTTCGCTTCCGCGCGCTCACGCTCCTTGCGGGAGGTCGAGGCGAACAACAGGTTGCGCCGGCGCGGCGGTTCCGGAACCTCAGGCGGGCTCGGAGCTTCCGGCGCTGGCGGCGGCTCGACGCGCGGACGCTCGCGCGCGGCTGCTTCGTTCTGCCAAGGCGGCGGTCCTGCGGCCGGCAATGGCGGCGCCGGCTCCATCTTCTCGGCGCCCGCCGGCTCAGGCGCGGGGGCAGGCGTCCCGGCCATCCCGAGACCCGGCAGCACGGGCCTGACCCGAACGTCGGATGGTGCAATTGATCCAGCCAGCCGGCGAGCGATGCCCTTCAACTCCGCGACCACCACGTAGAGGCCGGCCAGTAACAGTCCGGAGCAGACGCCGATGGTACCGGAGATTATGAGGGTACTGCCGAGACTGAATTCCCTGACGGTGAAGCCGAACAGGATCGCAAGGAGGCCCGCCAAAACGGCGAAAATCCCCGCGATCAACAATGCCAACGCCATCGAACTCACCCCCGGCCGCGCAGCCATACGCGACACTCGTCACGCCACGATACCGTCATCCGGTGTTCCACGCCAACGTCGAATTATAGGCTGCGTTCCTAAAGGAAAGGAAATCAGGGACTTATTCACATTCCCTTCAGCTACGGCTCGCTACTTCTAGGCTGCTCTCAAGTTGGTCGGATTTGCTGCGTTGCATCAGGAATTTAGCCATAATGCCCAATTACTTGGTAATGGAACTGCGCTATAGGGATTCCGGGGAGCAGGCCCGCGCGCACCAGCAGGGCCAAGAGGGGATTCCGGGTCACCAATAGCCATGACATCCATCACGACTTCGGCGATCGACACGCCTCTGCGGCGCTCGGTTGAACGGACTTGCGACGATCTCGCCATGCTGGTGCTGGCTGCGGTCGCCGTCATTGCAGGCTTGACCTTCCGCGACTATGGGCTCGGCTGGGACGACTACACCCACGCCGAATATGCCGACCTGCTGCTGCGCATGTTCGGTTCCGGTTTCAAGGACACCGCGGCACTCTCCTTCGCCAACCTCTATATGTATGGCGGCGGCTTCGACATGGTCGCGGCCCTCCTGCACAAGGTGATTCCGCTCGAGCTGTTCGAGACGCGCCGTCTGGTCGGCGCCGTCGTCGGCGTGATCGGACTTGCCGTGACGTGGCGGCTCGGCCGCCGTATCGGCGGCCCGCTTGCGGGACTTGCCTCACTCTTGCTGCTCGCGCTCTGCCCCATCTTCTACGGCCACATGTTCATGAACCCGAAGGATGCGCCCTTCGCCGTGGCCATGATCATCCTGATGCTGGGCCTTGTGCGCCTCGCCGAGGAATATCCGCGGCCTTCGCCGCGCACGATCTTGATCGTCGGCCTTGGTGCCGGCCTCTCGCTCGGCACCCGCATCCTCGGCGGCCTTGCGCTGGTCTATGCCGTAATCGGCTTCATGCCGCTGTTCCTGGAGGAACTGCGCAGCGAGGGCCTGCGCGAGTCGGTCCGACGCTTCGCTCATGTCGTCTACGTGCTGCTGCCCGGCCTCGTGCTCGGCTATCTCGTGATGGGGCTGATCTGGCCGTGGTCGATCATGGAGCCCGGCAATCCCTTCGAGGCGCTGACCTACTTCTCGCACTTCTTCGAGAAACCCTGGAAGGAGATGTTCGACGGCGCGATCGTATCCGTGCCTGACATGCCCTGGTCCTATCTGCCGACGCTGTTCGCACTTCAGTTGCCCGAGGTGATGCTAGTGCTGACGTTCGGCGCCGTGATCGGCACCTTGGTTATGCTGCCCCGCCGCGAGGTCCCAGCCCGCCGCAAGACCATCCTGCTGATGCTCACGCTCGCCGCGACGCTGCCGCTCGCGATCGCGATGGTGAAGCGACCGGCGCTGTACAATGGCATCCGCCATTTCGTCTTCGTGATCCCGCCGATGGCGGTGCTCGGCGGCGTCGCCTTTGGCTGGGCCATGGAGCGCCTGCGCGCCAATCATCGCACCTGGCAGCCGGTCGTGCTCGCCACCTTCTGCTTTGGCCTTGCGCTCTCGCTCGCCGAGATGATCCGCCTGCATCCCTATCAATACACCCACTTCAACCACATCGCCGGCACCGTGCGCGGCGCCGACGACCGCTTCATGCTGGATTATTGGGGCCTCGCGCTGAAGCAGGCCTCCGACGAATTGCGCGAGCAGCTGGTCGAACGCCAGGAAGTGCCGCCGCGCAACCGGAAATGGAAGGTCGCCGTGTGCGGTCCGCAGCGTCCCGCCCAGGTCGCGCTCGGCCCCGACTTCACCATTGGCTGGGATTCCAATGCCGCCGATTTCGCCATGACGCTCGGTGAGTTCTACTGCAAGGGCCTCACCGCCCCCGTGCTGGTCGAGATCAAGCGCGACGACGTGGTGTTCGCCCGCGTCTACGATATCCGCGGCAGCAGCATTTCCAGCCTGCTCTCGATCCCGGCGCCGTAAAAATTCTTCTCTCTTGTAGGACCGTAGCCCGGATGAGCGCAGCGACATCCGGGGCCTATCAGGCAGCCCCGCATGTCGCTTCGCCCATGCGGGCTACGCTGGACTGCCGCGCTTTGTGTGCCTTGCTGGCAGGTCGCGGCAGGACTACGCTCCCTCCCTGCAACAACGATGTTCGGAGAGATCAGCCATGTCGCCAGCGGAAGCGCGCCTGAAGGAAGTGCCGTCGAACATGACGGAGGCCGAGTGGCAGCAACGGGTCAATCTCGCCGCCTGCTATCGCCTCGTCTCGCTCTACGGCTGGGACGACTTGGTCGACACCCACATCTCAGCGCGCGTGCCCGGCCCCGACCATCATTTCCTCATCAACCCCTACGGGCTGATGTTCGACGAGATCACGGCGTCGAGCCTCGTCAAGGTCGATCTGCACGGCAACCAGCTCTCCGAGAGCGAATACAGCGTCAACCCCGCCGGCTTCACCATCCACTCGGCGATCCACGAGGTTCGCGAGGACGCCATCTGCGTGCTGCATCTTCACACCCTCGACGGCACCGCTGTCTCGAGCAGCGCCGAAGGCCTGCTGCCGCTGAACCAGACCGCCCAGCTCGTCACCCACGACCTCGCCTATCACGACTATGAAGGTATCGCCCTCGACCACGACGAGCGGCCGCGGCTGCAGAAGGACCTAGGCGACCACAACCACATGCTCTTGCGCAACCACGGCACGCTGACGGTCGGGCGCTCGGTCGCCTCGGCCTTCGAGCGCATGTATCACCTCGAGCGAGCCTGCTCGATGCAGGTGCGTACGCGCGCGCTGGGCACGCCGGTCTACCCGGTCGACGATGTCGCGATCGACAAGAACACCGAGCTGCTCGCCAACCGCGACCGCGCCGAGCTGCGCGCCACCAACCTCGTGTGGCCACCGCTGCTACGCAAGCTGGACCGCGAGCTTCCGGGCTACCGCTCTTGAAATTTTCGGGATTTGGTGTAGGGTAACGGTCAACGAACCTCTACGCCTTTTGGAATGAAACGCCGCCCAATTCCGGGCGGCGTTTTTATTTGGCCCCGTCATTGCGAGGAGCGAAGCGACGAAGCAATCCAGGCTGGCGCCGGAGAGAGATTTCTGGATTGCTTCGCTACGCTCGCAATGACGAGGAAAGAGCGCCCTACTTCACCTCCGCCAGCGCCGCGAGGATGCGGGCCCAGGAACGGATGCCTTTCTGGAAACTGCGGAGGTCGTACTTCTCGTTCGGCGAGTGGATATTGTCGTCGTCGAGGCCGAAACCGACGAGCAGCGAATCCAGCCCAAGCGTACGCTTGAAGTCCGCGACGATCGGGATCGAGGCGCCCGAGCCCATCAACACGGTCTCCTTGCCCCATTCCTCGGTCAGCGCGGTCTTGGCCGCGGCGAGCGGCTTCATGTTCCAGTCGAGCGCAATCGCAGGCCCGGCAGAGTGGTCGCCGAACTCGACCTTGCAGTCTCCCGGAATGCGCGCCGTCACGTACTCACGGAAAGCCTTGCGGATCTTTTGCGGATCCTGCCCTTCGACCAGTCGGAACGAGACCTTGGCCGAGGCGTGCGACGGGATCACCGTCTTCGAGCCCTCACCGATATAACCGCCCCAGATGCCGTTGACGTCGCAGGTCGGACGCGTGGAAGCTTGCTCGACCAGGAGCCTGCCCTTCTCGCCGGCCGGTATCGATAGCCCAACGGGCTTGAGGAATGTGTCCGGCGTGAAATCGAGCTTCTTCCACTGCGCGAGAATATCCGGCGGCGTGTCCTTCACCCCATCATAGAAGCCCGGAATGGTGATGCGATTGTCGTCGTCGAACAGCGCGCCGAGAATTTTGGTCAGCACCCGGATCGGGTTCATCGCGCTACCGCCGAACACGCCGGAATGCAGGTCGCGATTGGCGGCGGTGATCTTGAGCTCCTCATAGAGCAGGCCGCGCAGCGAGGTCGTGATCGCCGGCGTGTTGCGGTCCCACATGCCGGTGTCGCAGACCAGCACGTAGTCAGCCTTAAACTCGTCCTTGTTGGCTTCGATGAAGGGCACGAAGTTCTTCGAGCCGACTTCTTCCTCGCCTTCAATCAAAAACGTGACGTCGATCGGCAGCGACCCCGTCACCTTCTTCCAGGCGCGGCAGGCCTCGACGAAGGTCATGACCTGGCCCTTGTCGTCCTCGGCGCCGCGCGCCACGATGATCTTGCGGCCATCGGCATGGTCGGTCACAACAGGCTCGAATGGCGGGCGGTGCCAGAGCTCGAGCGGATCGACCGGCTGCACATCATAGTGGCCGTAGAACAGCACATGCGGACGGCCGCCCGCGAAGCTCTTGCCGACGACCGCGGGATGGCCGGCGGTTGGCCTCACTTCAGTGGCAACGCCGAGGCTCGCGATGTCCCTGGCAAGATGCTCGGCCGCCGCCTTGCAATCGGCCGCGAAGGCCGGATCGGCGGAGATCGACTTGATCCGCAACAGCGAGAACAGGCGCTCCAGGCTGTTGTCGAACTCCTTATCGATGTGGTCGAGCACGGATTGAAGCTGCGCATTTGCCATTGGTCGTATTCCCTGCGTTCGAATCCCAAGACGTCGGGGCTCAAGATGTCTTCTCAAGAACTATCGGCTTTTAGCGCTGCCGCGGCGTTGGGGCCAGCCGCAACCGGCGGATGCCGGATGTGCCATGCGAGACTAGCTGCGAGCACCGCCGTGGCGACGAGGTTGTTGCCCCAGGCCTGCAAGACATTTGGAAACCACGGCAGCGCCAGCAGCATGAGGATGCCGGCGGCGCCAAGGGCGAGCCAGGTTCCAAGGCGCACGTTCGCCCGCTCGTCGAAGGCGGCACGATGCATCAGCACCGTCATCGGGAAGAACAGCCACATGAAGTAGTATTGCCGCGCCAGAGGCGATGCCACCGTCATCAGGCAGAACAGGATGCCGAGTTCCTCGGCGTCCGAACGCGCCGTGCGCCGCGCTTGCCGTGGCATGACCGCGACGAAGCCGAGTCCGAGCAACGCCGACAGCGCCAGCACGATCCAGTTCGCCGTCCTGTAATCGACGTCGATGACATTCATCGTGCGCGGCGGCTTGCTCGGATCCTCCTGATTGTAGTTGATTGGCCGGACCAGCCGGTGCGTGACAGCAATGAGTGACTGGTTCACCCACGACCAGTTCTGCTCGTCGCGCTGGCCAAATCCTTTTTCCGAACTCGACCCGACCATGCCCTGATACCAGGTCTTGACCTCGGCGGCGTTGCGCTCGAAGCCGCGAATGGGGGCCGGCACGATATAGAGAAGTATGCCGGCGAACGCGACCGTAGCGACGGCGGCTCCCCACTTTCGCCGCCAGACCAGATAGGGCAGCACCGCAATGGGAAACACCTTGATGGCGGCGGCGAGCGCGAACATGAAGCCTGCGAGCCAGGAGCGCTGATGCTGCAAACTCCAGAAGCCGTAGAGCATCATCGCCAGCAAGACGAGGTTCGGCTGGCCAAGATCGAACATGTCGAACACGAAGGTCACGGTGACGAGAGCGGGCAGCGCCTCCAGCCAAGGGCCAGGCGTCCGGCCCGAACCGCTCATGGCATTGGAGAGCATCCCGGTGTACCACCACGCCGCAATATTCAGGATCGACAGCACGCTGTAGAGCGCGATCTTGCCGAACCAGCTCGGGACTGCCAGCAGGATCGCCGGCAGCGGTGGGTAGATGAACTCGAAGTACTGGTGGATATCGCCGGGATAGAGCGGCCCACCCTTCAAGACCTGCTGCCCGGCCCAGTACCACAGGCCGTAGTCCTTGGTCTTGCCGTGCCCGAAGATCTCGGGACCAAGGACATCGGCAGCCAGGATGAAGCAGCAGAGCAGGAAGAGCAGGTCGAGTGGCGCACGCAACGACAGGGTTCGGAGTGCGCCGGATCGAACGAAAGATTTAGGTGAGGTCACGATGTGGTCCAGTCAGGGGCCATAGCACCTAGCAGACCAACGAACGCTTGGAGAGTCCTGATCACCCGAATTTGTACCCGCCGCGCACAAGCGGCGGGTTTGCGGAGGAGTTGCCTCAAACGAGGCTTTCTGCCTACCTGCGCAGCAAGCCGCCGAGCGCGCCGCGGACCAGCGTGCGGCCGATCGAGCCACCAAGCTGGCCGGCGACGGACTTGCCGATATTGGCCGCCATCCCCCCGATTACCTGATTGGTGACCGATCGGGTCACGTCGCGGGCGATGACCTGGCCCGTCGAGAGGCGGCCGCGCTTGACGTTCGTGCCGAAGATGGTGCCGACCATCGAGCCGATCTGGCCGAGGATGCCACCGCCTCCAATGCCGCCGGCCGCGCCGGGATCGGCAGTCGCCGCCGTGCCGGCAATGCGCTTCTGGATGATCTCGTAGGCGGACTCTGCATCAACGGCGGTGTCGTATTTGCCCTTCACCGGGCTTGCATCCATGATCGCCTTGCGCTCTTCCGGCGTGATCGGTCCGATCCGGGCCGATGGCGGCCGGATCATCACCCGCTCGACCATCGCCGGCGTGCCGTTGCCTTCGAGAAAGGACACCAGCGCCTCGCCCTTGCCGAGCTCCATGATCACCTTGGCGGTGTCGAGCTTCGGGTTGGGGCGGAAGGTCTGGGCCGCAGCGGCGACCGCCTTCTGGTCGCGCGGGGTGAAGGCGCGCAGCGCGTGCTGCACCCGGTTGCCCAATTGTCCGAGCACGCGGTCGGGCACGTCGACCGGGTTTTGAGTCACGAAATAAACGCCGACGCCTTTGGAGCGGATCAGGCGCACCACCTGCTCGATCTTGTCCATCAGCGCCTTGGGCGCGTCGTTGAACAACAGATGCGCCTCGTCGAAGAAGAAGACCAGCTTCGGCTTGGGCAGGTCACCGGCCTCGGGCAGCTCCTCGAACAATTCCGACAGCATCCACAGCAGGAATGTCGCGTAAAGCCGTGGGCTCTGCAGCAGTTTGTCGGCGACGAGGATGTTGACCATGCCGCGGCCGTCGCGGTCGGTCTTCATGAAGTCCTTCAGCGTCAGCGCCGGCTCGCCGAAGAATTTGGTGGCGCCCTGGTTCTCGAGCACCAGAAGCTGGCGCTGGATGGTGCCGACCGTGGCCTTGGTGACATTACCAAAACCCTGCGCCGCCTTCTTGATCTCGGCAAGCGGACTGTCCTCGGCATCCGTCCCCTTCTTGCCCGCATCGGGCACGATGGCATCGAGCAGCGCGCGCAGATCCTTCATGTCGATCAGGGTCAGCCCGTTGTCGTCGGCGACGCGAAAGGCGACGTTGAGCACGCCTTCCTGCACGTCGTTCAGGTCCAGCATACGTGCGAGCAGCAGCGGGCCCATTTCTGTGACGGTCGCACGGACCGGGTGGCCCTGCTCGCCGAACACGTCCCAGAACACCGTCGAGAACTGGTCGGGCTCGAACGTCAGTCCCATCTCGGTGGCGCGCTTGACGATGAAATCCGCGGGCACGCCGACCTCGGAGATGCCCGAGAGGTCGCCCTTGATGTCGGCCGCGAAGACCGGAACACCGGCGCGCGCAAATCCTTCCGCCATAACCTGCAGCGAGACCGTCTTGCCGGTTCCGGTTGCACCTGTGACGAGGCCGTGGCGATTGGCGAACGCCAGCGTCAGCCAAGCCTGCTCGTTTCCTTTACCGACGAAGATTTTGTCGTCGGTATCACCGAGCTTGCTGTCCTGTGCGGTCATTATTCCCTGATCTCTCTGCCCTGTTTCGCATATCGAAACTCGAATGCACAGTTCCGTAGTTTAACGCATGTCGCGCGCTGATTGAAACCATTCAACGCGCTCCGGGCATGCGACATCGTCGGAAATATGCAGGTGGACATCCGCCGAAAGTAGGAAGGACGCATTCGCATCGCGGCATTTTTTTGCCGATTTCATCTCCGCTCTTGCATCACTGCAACACTTCTCGCGCGTTCGAGAATGAATCGGAACGTTGATGGCGTTCATCGCTTGTATTTCACACCACACCGGCTCAAGATCATTTTCGAAAGCAATACTCCGGCATGTGAACCGGCTGAGGGGCGGCCATATGGACGAGCTAATCGGGCGGCTGGCGACAAACGCCAGCATAGATAGTGCTGTCGCCGAAAAGACCGTCGGCATTATCTTGGGCTTCCTCCGCAACGAGGGTCCTTCCGACAGCGTCCAGGTCCTGATCGACCAGATTCCAGGTGCAGAAGCGGCAATCGAGGCATCCGGCACCGGCGGAGGACTGTCGCGGCTGATGGGCGGCGGCCTGATGGCGGTCGGCACGCGCCTGATGGGCCTGGGACTTGGCATGTCCGAGATTCAGAACATCGCCCGTGAACTTTTTCGCTTCGGCCGAGACAAAATCGGAGCGGATCAGATGGGCAAGATCATCGCGGGGACCCCGGGCCTCAGCCAGTTCGCCTGACGCCTGCGCATTTCACATCGAGTATCATGACATATCCGATCTCCGAGATTGAGGGCCTGTCGGCCTTTGCCGCCAACAAGTTGAAGGCGCAGGGTATCCGCACCACCGACGCGCTGCTCGAGGCGGCTTCGACCGTGAAGGGCCGCAAGGCGCTCTCCGTGAAGACCGGCATCAGCGAGCAGTTGCTGCTGGAATGGGCCAACGTCTCCGACTACATGCGCATCCCCGGCATGGGCAGGGCCAAGGTCGGTCTGGTCCGCGCCGCCGGCGTCACCACCGTGCGCGAGCTCGCCTACCGTAACCCGGCAAGGCTCGCCCAGAGCATGCGGGACGCCAACGAGAAGAAAAAGCTGCTCCGCATCCTGCCCTCGGAGAAGTCGGTCGGCGACATCATCGCCAAGGCGAAGAAGCTGCCGCCGAAGATTTCGTATTAGGACTGCTGCTCTCCGCATACGGGGTGGGCGCTACTCTCTCGGCATTGTTTTGCCCGATGAGCAACAATGCATCCCAACTCTGCCGTCATACCCCGCGAAAGCGGGGTATCCAGTACGCCGCGGCTCCTCCGTATCGCGGCACTGTCTCTGGATACTGGATTGCCCGCTTTCGCGGGCAATGACAGCGAGGGTGTGCGACGCCCTGTCCAAACGCTGGCAACCCACGCCTTCCCGTCTTGACTCCCCCTCCCCGACCGCTAAAGCGGGCCGCATGAATGCCTCGCCCTCCCCATCCGTCCCGGCGGCCGGTTCAGTCGGGCTTGACGTGCTGCGGACGTTACTGGAGCGGCCGATCCCGGCGGTGATGGGCGTGCTCAACGTCACCCCGGATTCATTCTCCGACGGCGGCGAATTCATCGCGCCCGAGCAGGCACTCGCGCGGGCGCGGGCGATGATCGAGGTGGGGGTCGACATCATCGATATCGGTGCCGAGTCCACCCGGCCCTACAAGGGCGCCCGGCCGGTCACCGCGGCAGACGAACTGGCCCGGCTCAAGCCGGTGCTATCGGACATCGTGGCGCTCGGCGTGCCGGTCTCGATCGACAGCATGAAGGCCGAGGTGGTGGCCTTTGCGCTCGATCAGGGCGCTGCGATCGCCAACGACGTCTGGGGCCTGCAACGCGACGCCGGCATGGCGCCGCTGGTGGCCGCGAGGAGCGTCCCTGTCATCGTCATGCATAACCGCGACAGGGTCGATCCCGCCATCGACATCATTGCGGACATGAAGGCGTTCTTCCAGCGCTCGCTGGATATCGCGGCACAAGCCGGCATCGCCCGCGACAAGATCGTGCTCGATCCCGGCATCGGCTTCGGCAAGACGGCAGAACAGAGCATGATTGCACTGGCACGACTTCGCGAGCTCGACATGTTCGGCCTGCCGATCCTCGTTGGTGCCTCGCGAAAACGCTTCATCGCCTCGGTGTCGCCGTCGGAGCCGACCGAGCGGCTCGCCGGCTCGATCGCCGCACATCTGCTCGCCGCACAACGCGGCGCGAAAATCATCCGCACCCACGACGTCGCCGAGACCTTGCAGGCCCTGCGAGTGGCGCACGCAATCGAGAGCAAGCCATGACCGATACGATCTTCGTAACCGGCCTGTCGATCCATGCCCGCCACGGCGTGATGGAGCACGAGACCGAGGTCGGCCAACGCTTTGTCATCGACCTCGAGCTCTATACCGACCTGTCGGAGCCTTCCCGCAGCGACCGGCTCGCCGACACCGTGTCCTACGCCGACGTCGTGGCGACCACCACCGCGGCCTTCAAGAACACCAATTACAAGCTACTGGAGCGCGCGGCCGGCGCGGTGGCCGACGCCATCCTGTCGCACTTTCCGCGCATCCGTGCGGTCAAGATCACCGTGCACAAGCCGCATGCGCCGATCGCCGCGATCTTCGACGACGTCGGCGTCATGCTGACGCGCTCGCGGCACCCCTGACATGGCGAGCGTCCTGATTGCGCTCGGCGGCAATGTCGGCGATGTCCGCGCGACCTTCCAGAAGGCAATCGCCCATATCTGCGGCATGGCGCAGGCCGCTTTGATCGCGCGCTCGTCGGACTATGCGACGCCGCCCTGGGGCGACGAGGACCAGGCTCCCTTCATCAACGCCTGCATCGAGATCGAGACCAGCCTTGATCCGCATGCGCTCCTGTTCGTGATGCAGAAGGTCGAGCAGAAATTCGGCCGCACGCGCGATAAAGAGCGGCGCTGGGGCCCGCGCACGCTCGATCTCGACATGATCGCCTATGACGATGTGTCGATGCAGAAGCCTGACCTGACCCTGCCGCATCCGCGCCTATTCGAGCGCGCCTTTGTGCTGGTGCCGCTGGCCGAGATCGCGCCCGACCGCGTGATCGCAGGCATTCGTGTCCATGACGGTCTCGCCAGCGTCTCGACACAAGGCATTGAGCGGCTTCCGGATACCGGTTAACCAAAAACAACCGTTTGCAGGGACGGCCGGCCGTGGCAATTTCGCCTGCGAACAACAAGATTTTCGGGAGCCCTTCGCCGCATGACCTCCGCGACTGACGACCTGCCGCTGGCGGCGGATTTTCCCAAGGCGACCGTCGACGACTGGCGCAAGCTGGTCGATGGCGTGCTAAAGGGCGCGCCGTTCGAGAAGCTGGTCGCCAAGACCTATGACGGACTCAAGATCGATCCGCTCTATCCGCGCGCCAAAGGTGTTGCGCCCGTGGTGGGCCGGCCGGCGGCGGCGCCCTGGCGGATCATGCAGCGGATCGACCATCCCGATGCAAGTGCGGCGAATGCGCAGGCACTGACCGATCTCGAAAATGGCGCGACGGGTCTGGCGCTGGTGTTCGCCGGCGGCAATGCCGCTCACGGTTTCGGGCTGGAACCGACCGCCGACGCAGTCGCAAGGATCTTGAAGGACGTCCATCTCGATGCCGGCATCGGCCTCGAGCTCGAGATCGGTCCGCAATCGCGGATGGCGGCGATCCACGTCGCGGAATATGTGAAGAGCAAGGGCATCGATCCCGGGGCCTGCGACATCCGCTTCGGGCTCGATCCGCTCGCGGCCTGCGCGGTGTGGGGCCACAGCCCCTATACCTGGGATGAGATCGTTCCGGCCATCACCGGCGGCGTCAAGGGCCTCTCCGCGCTCGGCTTCAAGGGGCCGTTTACATCGGCCGACGGACGCGTGATCCACGATGCCGGTGGCTCGGAGGCGCAGGAGCTCGCCTTCGCGCTCGCCTGCGGCGTCGCTTATTTCCGCGCGATCGAGGGCGCGGGCGTTCCTCTGGAGCAGGCGCAGGGCATGGTCTATGCGCGGCTTGCCGCGGATGCAGACCAGTTCCTCACCATGGCAAAATTCCGCGCATTGCGGCTGCTGTGGGCGCGTATCGAGACGGCGTGCGGGCTCACGCCAAAACCGCTGTACATCGCCGCCGATACCGCTTGGCGCATCCTGACGCAGCGCGATCCCTATGTGAACATGCTGCGCGCGACCATGGCGACGTTTGCGGCCGGACTTGCCGGCGCCAACGCGGTCACCGTGCTGCCGCATACGCTGGCGCTCGGCCTGCCCGATCCATTCGCACGGCGCGTGGCGCGCAATACTCAGCTCGTGCTGCTGGAAGAGAGCAACCTCGCCAAGGTCAGCGATCCCGCGGCAGGCGCAGGCGGCATCGAGACGCTGACCGGCCAGCTCTGCGACGCGGCTTGGGCGCTCTTCCAGGAGAGCGAGAGAGCCGGCGGCGCCTTCGCTGCGCTTCAGCAGGGCCTGTTCCAGAGCAAGGTCGCGGCTGCGCGAAAAGCCCGCGACGCCAACATCGCAAAACGCCGCGACGTGCTGACCGGCGCCAGTGAGTTTCCGAACCTGCACGAGAACGAGACTGCGGTGCTGAAGGCGACGCCGATCGCGCTGGCGCCCTATGGCGAGCAAAAATACAAGTTCGACCCGCTGCCGCCGATCCGGCTTGCGGAACCGTTCGAGGCGCTGCGCGACAAATCCGATGCGGCCTTGAAGGCACACGGCGCGCGGCCGAAAGTCTTCTTGGCCAATCTCGGCACGCCCGCTGATTTCACGGCGCGCGCGACCTTTGCCAAAAGCCTGTTCGAGACCGGCGGCATCCAGGCTGTCGACAGCGAGGGCTTCGCTGATCCGGCCCAGCTAGCTGCGGCCTTCAAGGCCTCCGGCGCCGGGCTCGCCTGTCTTTGTTCCAGCGACAAGGTTTATGCGGAACACGCCCAAGCCGCGGCGCAGGCCCTGCAAACCGCCGGGGCCCGACTTATCTATCTGGCAGGCCGCCCGACCGATGTCGAGGCGGCGCTGCGTGCAGCCGGCGTCACCGGCTTCGTCTTTGCCGGTGCCGATGCGCTTGCGACGCTGCAAGACACGTATCGACGGATGGAGCAGCCATGACGGAAGCAGGCAAACCCGTTCTCACCGGCGGCTGCCAATGCGGGGCAGTGCGCTTTGGAGTCATGACGGCGCCGAACAGGGTTTCGATCTGCCACTGCCGGATGTGCCAGAAGGCCAGCGGCGCGCCGTTCGCCTCTTTTGCCGACATCAACAAGACGGACTTCGCCTGGACCAAGGGAAAGCCGTCGTTCTTCCGCTCCTCCTCCATCGCCGAGCGCGGCTTTTGCGCCGCCTGCGGCACGCCGCTGAGCTTTGGCCGCATCGACGGCGATCGGATCGAGATCATGACCGGCGCGTTCGACCGCCCGGACCACGTGGTGCCGACGCGGCAGTTCGGCACCGAGTCCCGTCTCGGCTGGGTGGTCGGGATCGCCAATCTTCCAAGCCAGACCACGCAGCAGAATTACGGACCGGAGAAGATGGCGACCATCGTCAGCCATCAGCATCCGGACCATGATTGAGGCGCCGCCATGTTTCAGCTGCTCGGACAAACGTTGCTCGGTCTGGCAGAATGGAAGATTGGGAAGCTGTTCGCGCGGCTGCTCTGGGTTGGGACCGGCCAAATTACTCAGAGCCGCTTGGACGATCCCGTCTACAAGAAAAATGTGCAAAAGCTGATTGAGCGCAATCGCAGGTTTGAGGATCCCAAGGAATGACCCGCATTCCCAATTTCGCCGACGTCGCCTTCGAGCGCGCCGCCGCCGGCGCCCCGACCGGCAGCGCCGAGCCGTGGCTGACGCCCGAGGGCATTCTGGTGAAGCCCGCTTATAGCGAGGCCGATCTGGCCGGGCTCGACTTCCTCGATACCTATCCGGGCATCGCGCCTTATCTGCGCGGCCCCTACCCGACCATGTATGTCAACCAGCCTTGGACCGTCAGGCAATATGCCGGCTTCTCCACCGCGGAGGATTCCAACGCGTTCTACCGCCGCAATCTCGCGGCCGGACAGAAGGGCCTCTCGGTCGCGTTCGATCTCGCCACCCATCGCGGCTATGACAGCGACCATCCGCGCGTCGGCGGCGACGTCGGCATGGCCGGCGTTGCCATCGATTCCATCTACGACATGCGCACGCTGTTTGCGGGCATTCCGCTCGACCAGATGAGCGTGTCCATGACCATGAACGGCGCGGTGCTGCCGATCCTCGCGCTCTACGTTGCGGCCGCCGAGGAACAGGGCGTGCCGCCGGAGAAGCTCTCAGGGACCATTCAGAACGACATTCTGAAAGAGTTCATGGTGCGCAACACCTACATCTATCCGCCCGCGCCTTCGATGCGGATCATCTCGGACATTTTTGCGTATACCTCGCAAAAAATGCCGAAATACAATTCGATCTCGATCTCCGGCTATCACATGCAAGAGGCCGGCGCGACGCAGGACCTCGAGCTCGCCTATACGCTGGCCGACGGCGTCGAATACCTTCGTGCCGGCCTTGCGGCGGGCCTCGATGTCGACCGCTTCGCGCCGCGGCTGTCGTTCTTCTGGGCGACCGGGATGAACTTCTTCATGGAAGTGGCCAAGATGCGCGCCGCGCGGCTGCTCTGGGCGAAGCTGCTGAAGCCTTTCAATCCGAAGGATCCGCGCTCGCTGTCACTGCGCACGCATTGCCAGACATCCGGCTGGTCGCTGACCGCGCAGGACGTCTTCAACAACGTGATGCGCACGACTGTGGAAGCGATGGCGGCGACGCAAGGCCACACCCAGTCGCTGCACACCAATGCGCTCGACGAGGCGCTCGCTTTGCCGACCGACTTTTCGGCGCGCATTGCCCGCAACACCCAGCTCTTCCTGCAGCACGAGAGCGGCACCACCCGCATCATCGATCCCTGGGGCGGCTCGTATTATGTCGAGCGTCTCACCCGCGACCTCGCCGCCAAGGCCTGGGGCCACATCCAGGAGGTCGAGGAGCTCGGGGGTATGGCCAAGGCGATCGAGGCCGGCGTACCGAAGCTGCGCATCGAGGAAGCCTCGGCCAAGACCCAGGCCCGCATCGACGCCGGCAAGCAGGCGGTGATCGGCGTCAACAAATACAAGCCGACGGACGAAGCTCCGATCGATATCCTCAAGGTCGACAATACCAATGTCCGCCGGCTCCAGATCGACAAGCTGACGCGGCTGAAGTCCGAACGCAACCAAAAGGACGTCGAGGCCGCGCTCGCCGCGCTGACGCGCTCGGCGGGCGAAGGCAACGGCAATCTGTTGGCGCTGGCCATCGACGCTGCGCGCGCGAAGGCAACCGTCGGCGAGATCTCGGACGCGATGGAGAAGGTGTTCGGCCGGCACCGCGCCGAGATCAAATCCATCACCGGCGTCTACAAGCGGGAGGCGTCCAGCATGGGTAACCGGGTCGAGAAGGTTCAGGCGCTGATCGACGCCTTCGAGGAGGCGGAAGGCCGCCGTCCGCGCATCCTGGTCGCAAAAATCGGTCAGGACGGTCACGACCGCGGCCAGAAGGTGATCGCGTCGGCCTTCGCCGATATCGGCTTCGACGTCGACATTGGGCCGCTGTTCGCGACCGCCGACGAAGCCGCGCGCCAAGCGGTCGAGAACGACGTCCACATCCTCGGCGTCTCCTCGCTTGCCGCCGCCCACCTCACCGCAGTGCCGGAGCTCAAGGCCGCGCTGAAGAAGCAGGGCCGCGACGACATCATGATCATCGTCGGCGGCGTGGTGCCGCCACAGGATTACGATGCGCTCTACGCGGCCGGCGCGGAAGCCATCTTCCCGCCGGGCACGGTGATCGCGGACGCGGCCGAGGAGCTGATCCGCAAGCTGAACGCCCGGCTCGGGCATAGCGAGGCGGCAGAGTAATTCGGCCGCCGCTCGGCAATCCGCCCATTCTTCACCGAGACCGCCGACAACGACGCCGCCATGACCGCAATGGTGAAGGGGGTGACTGCATCGCTCATGGTCGCAAAGATGAAGCGCGATGCGAGCGCGACTGCGACGACTGGTTCGCGGAATTGAAGCGGAGCCTGCTCAGATGGGCGCGGTGACGTTTGCGTCCTCAACCGAGGCGGGCAAGACTCCCGGCCTCGCCTTCCACTATTCCACGCATGAGGGCCGCGTTGCCCGCAGAGCGCTGGTAGCGCTACCTTGCAGCCGCGCTGCAAAGCCGACTAGAATGTCGCCATAGACAAGAGCGCCCGACGTCGTGGGCGCCGCTGGGAGGCATTGATGTCCAAGATTACGCGCCGCAGCTTTGCGGCTTCATCTGCCGCAGTCGCGGCATCCGCCGCATTCGGTCTCACACCCGTACGCGCGCAAGCCTATCCAGCGCGGCCCGTCACCGTGATCGTTCCCTGGGGCGCGGGCGGCGGCACTGACGCGACCGCGCGCATTGTCGCAGCGCTTCTGGAGAAGGATCTCGGCCAGCCCTTCAACGTGGTCAATCGCACCGGCGGCTCCGGCGTCGTCGGCCATACCGCGATCGCGACCGCGCAACCTGATGGCTACACCATCGGCATGCTCACCGTCGAAATCTCGATGATGCACTGGCAAGGGCTGACCGAGCTGGCGCCGAAGAGCTACACCCCGCTGGCGCTGATGAACGAAGACCCCCCGGGCATCCAGGTCTCCTCCTCCTCGCCCTACAAGACGGTGAAGGAGCTCGCGGAAGCCATCAAGGCGGCCCCTCCCGGCAAGTTCAAGGCCTCCGGCACCGGCCAGGGCGGCATCTGGCATCTGGCGCTGGTCGGCTGGATGCAGGCGATGGGCCTGCCTGCCAACCAGGTCGCCTGGGTGCCGTCCAACGGCGCCGCACCCGCGATGCAGGACCTCGCCGCCGGCGGCCTCGACCTCACCACCTGCTCGGTGCCGGAAGCCCGCGCCATCATCGAGGCCGGCAAGGCCAGGAGCCTTGCTATCATGGCGCCGGCGCGCAATCCCATCTTCAAGGACGTGCCGACGCTGAAGGAGGCGATGGGCATCGACTACGCGACCGGCGCCTGGCGCGGCATCGCCGGGCCGAAGAACCTGCCGCCGGAGATCGCAACGAAGCTCACCGCGGCGCTGCAGAAGGTCTACGACTCCGCCGAGTTCAAGGACTTCATGAGCAATCGCGGCTTCGGCACCGTGTGGGGCGATGCCGGCCAGTTCGCAAGCTTCATGGACAAGGGCGACGCCCAGATGGGCGAAGCGATGAAGGCGGCGGGTCTGAGCAAGGCGTGATCTTGTCACCTCTCCCCGCTTGCGGGGAGAGGTCGAATTTGAGCGCAGCCCAAATTCGGGTGAGGGGGAGTCTCTCCAAGTCCAGCTTTCACCGCCAACGCGGACGCAGCCCCGGACTCCACCCTCTCTCCGTAAGAACGGGGTGAGGGATAAGAAATCTCATAGGATCCTCCCATGCGCCTTCCCGACTCCGTCACGGGATCGTTTCTCGTCGTGCTCGGCACCGCAGCCGCCTATGGCGGCTGGCTGCTGCCGCCGGTACCCGGGCAGCCGGTCGGCCCCAACGTATTTCCGCTCGTGATCGGCATTGGGCTTGCGCTGTGCGGGCTCGCGATCGTGTTCGGGATCGGTCACACCTTCGAAGAGGCGGAAGAGCTGATCCCGCTCGAGGATGGCCAGGCAGCGGCTGCCCCGCCGCCTCAGGGAAAGTTGTACGGCCTGCGCGCGCTGCTGCCGCCGGCGCTGTTGCTGTTCTACGTGGTCGCGGCCGACCGGCTCGGCTTCATCATCACCGCGGCGATCATGGTCTACGTCACCTCGACCGCGTTGGGGGCAAAGTGGAAGCTGGCGCTGCCGCTCGCAGCGCTGGCGCCGTTCGCCATCCACCTCATCTTCGGCAAGCTGCTGCGCGTGCCGCTTCCCGCCGGCCTGTTGCCGACACCCTGGTGACCCCATGCTGAAAACCCTGATTGAAGCGTTCGCACTGATCTCCACCTGGGAGGTCATCATCGCGATGTTCGCAGCCTCGGTGTACGGGCTCGTGATCGGCTCGCTGCCGGGCCTGTCGGCGACGATGGCAACCGCCCTGCTCGTCCCCGTCACCTTCTATCTCTCGCCGATCGCGGCGATTGCGACCATCGTGGCGGCCTCCTCGATGGCGATCTTCTCCGGCGACATCCCCGGTGCGCTGCTGCGCATCCCCGGCACGCCCGCCTCCGCCGCCTATGCCGACGAGGCTTACGCCATGACCCGGAAGGGACAGGCCGAGTTGGCGCTCGGGGCCGGCGTGTGGTTCTCGGCCGTGGGCGGCATCGCCGGCGTGCTGTCGCTGATGATTCTGGCGCCGCCGCTAGCCGAGATCGCGCTCTCGTTCTCGACCTTCGAGTATTTCTGGCTGGCGCTGCTCGGCCTGATGTGCGCGACGCTGGTGGCGCGCTCCTCGCCGGTGAAGGCGATCGCCGGCATGTTCCTCGGTCTGCTGGTCTCCTGCGTCGGCATCGAAAATCCCGGCGGCGTGCCGCGCTTCACCTTCGGCCTCACCGATCTGTTCGGCGGCATCGAGCCGATCCCCGCGCTGGTCGGCGTGTTCGCGGTCGCCCAGGTGATGCGCGCGATGCTGACGCCCGAGCCGCCGCCGCTGCCGCGGCGCAAATTCGGAAGCATCATGGCCGGTCAGTGGAAGCTGACCAAGAAATACCATTGGCAGATGACGCGCGGGAACATCGTCGGCATCATCATCGGCGTGCTGCCCGGAGCCGGCGCCGACATGGCCGCCTGGGTGTCCTATGCGATGTCGAAGCGCTTCTCCAAGGAACCGGAGAAATTCGGTACCGGCCATGTCGAGGGCCTGGTCGAGGCCGGCGCCAGCAACAATGCCAGCATCGCCTCGGGCTGGGTGCCATCATTACTGTTCGGCATTCCCGGCGACACCATCGCTGCGATCGCGATCGGCGTGCTCTACATGAAGGGGCTCAACCCCGGACCGACGCTGTTCACCGAGAAAGCGTCGAGCATGTACGCGATCTATCTGATGTTCATCATCGCGAACATTTTGATGATCCCGCTCGGAATCGCCATGATCCGGGTTGCCGCCTACATCCTGCTGGCACCGCGCTCCGCCATCATGCCCATCATCATGCTGTGCTGCGCAGTCGGCTCGTTCGCTATCGGCAACAACATGTTCGGCGTCGTCACCGTCGCCGCCTTCGGCGTGATCGGCTATGTCATGGAAGCCAACGGTTATCCCGTCGCCGCGATGGTGCTCGGCATCGTCATGGGCACCATGGTCGAGCAGGCCTTTGTCACTTCGCTGATCAAGTCGGACGGCAGCATTTTGCCGTTTTTCGAGCGCCCCGTGGCCGCGATCCTCGCCGCCATGGCGATCGGGGCGCTGCTGTGGCCGGTGATGGTCTGGGCGTGGCGAAAGCTGAAACCGGTGCGGACCGGAGTGGCGGCGACATCCCGGTGATATCGGGCGGGCGGCCCTCGCCTGCCCCACGCGGGCGTTGTAAAGCAGGGCATGGTTGAGAAAAAGCCTTCACTGGACATCAAATCCCTCGCCCATGACCTTCGCGCCGGCAGCCGCGCGGCGCTGGCGCGGGCCATCACGCTGGTCGAGAGCCGGCGCAGCGACCATCAGGCGCTGGCGCGCGAGCTGGTGCAGATGCTCTTGCCTGACACCGGCAGAGCGCTCCGCGTCGGCATCACCGGCTCGCCCGGCGTCGGCAAATCCACCACCATCGACGCGCTCGGCATCCATCTGATCGAACAGGGTCACAAGATCGCGGTGCTCGCAGTCGATCCGTCCTCAGCCCGCAGCGGCGGCTCGATCCTCGGCGACAAGACGCGGATGGCCCGGCTCTCGGCTTCCGACGATGCCTTCATCCGACCCTCGCCGTCCTCGGGCACGCTCGGCGGCGTCGCGGCCAAGACACGCGAGGCGATGCTGCTGTGCGAGGCGGCCGGCTTCGACGTCGTGCTGGTCGAGACCGTCGGCATCGGCCAGTCCGAGACCGCGGTCTGCGACATGACCGATTTCTTCCTGGCCTTGATGCTGCCAGGCGGCGGCGACGAATTGCAGGGCATCAAGAAGGGCCTGGTCGAACTCGCCGACATGATCGCGATCAACAAGGCCGACGGCGACAATCTCAAGCGCGCCAACATCACCGCCGCCGATTATCGCGGCGCGCTGCATATCCTGACGCCACGCTCCGAGCACTGGCATCCGCCGGTCGAGACCTATTCGGCGCTGACTGGCGACGGCATTGCGAAGATCTGGCAGAAAGTCCTCGATCACCGCAAGGCGATGAATGCCTCCGGCGACTTCGCCGCACGGCGGCGCGAGCAGCAGGTGAAATGGATGTGGTCGATGCTGGAGCAACGCATGCTGGCGCGGTTGCGCAGCGAGGCGTCGGTGCGAACCAAGGTCCGGAAGATCGAGACCGAGGTGGCCGACGGCCATCTCACGCCGGCGCTCGCCGCCGAAAAGATCCTGGAGTTGCTGCAATGAGCGACAAGCTCCGCGTTCTCCTCACCGCCTTCGGCCCGTTCCCCGGCGCGCCCTACAATCCGACCCAGCCGCTGGTCGCCCGGCTGGTGCAATTGCGCCGTCCCGCACTCGACGATGCCGCGATCTCCAGCCACATCTTCCCAGTCACCTATGCCGCGGTGGACCGGCAATTGCCGGAGGTGCTCGCGAAAGAGAAGCCCGACGCGCTGCTGATGTTCGGCCTCGCCGCACGCACGCCCTATCTGCGCATCGAGAGCCGCGCGCGCAACGCCGTCACCATGCTCTGGCCCGATGCCGCCAACACCCGCTCGAGCAAGCGCGGCATCGCCGGTAATGCGGACGCGCTGATTTTCGGCCCGCACACCGCAAGGCTGCTGCGCGCCGCCCGCCTCACCGGCATCGACGCGCGGCCCTCGCGCGACGCCGGCGCCTATCTCTGCAATTACCTGAGCTGGCGCGCGATCGAAAACGTCAGGGGCGGCGGGCCAAAGCTCGCCGCATTTATCCATATTCCCCTGCTCGCGCGCAGTGGCGCCGTGCGCCGCAAGGGCGCGCCGCGGATCACGCTGGAGGAACTGGTGGACGCCGGGGAAGCGATGCTGATGGAGATGGTACAGTTGGCACGGAAGGCTCGGAACACGACTGTGTAAACATTTAACCCTACCGCGAACAATCCTCACGGCCCCAGCCGCGCGGTCCCGTTTTTGCGCTACCTAACCGCTGCGGACCCCCGCGTCCGCCGGAGGACGCGTCATGGACCTCAATCGCCGCCATCTCATTGGAGCATCGACCGCAGGCCTCGCCGGCGCGCTCGCGATACCAGCCGACGCCGCGCGTGCGGCGCCGCTGACGTCGCTGCTCGGCCGCGATGCCACGCAATATGGCGTGCGGCCCGGCAGCAGCGAGGATCAGACCCGCGCGCTCCAGCGGGCGATCGACGAGGCTGCGCGGGCGCAGATGCCGCTAGCGCTGCCACCCGGCATCTACCGCAGTGGGTTGCTACGCTTGCCAAACGGCGCGCAACTGATCGGCGTGCGCGGCGCGACAAAATTCGTCTTCACCGGCGGGGCCTCGGCGATCCAGAGCGACGGCTCCGATGCAATCGGCCTTTCCGGCATCACCTTTGACGGCGGCGGCATTCCGCTGCCGACGCGGCGCGGGCTGATCCAGATCCTCGGCGGACGCGACGTCCGCATCACCGATTGCGCGATCACCGGCTCCGGCGGCAGCGGCATCTGGCTCGAGCAGGTCTCCGGCGACATCTCGGGCAACATCTTTACCAACATCGCGGTGACGGCAGTGGTGTCGTTCGACGCCAGGGGTCTCAGCGTCTCCCACAACACCATCACCGGCACCAACGACAACGGCATCGAGATCCTGCGCACGGCCATCGGCGATGACGGCACGCTGGTCACCGATAACCGCATCGAGGACATCAAGGCCGGCCCCGGCGGCTCCGGCCAGTACGGCAACGCCATCAACACGTTCCGCGCCGGCAACGTCATCGTGCGCGGCAATCGCATCAAGAACTGCGATTACTCCGCCGTGCGCGGCAACTCGGCCTCGAACATCCACATCACCGGCAACAGCGTCAGCGATGTGCGCGAGGTCGCGCTCTATTCGGAATTCGCTTTCGAGGCCGCGGTGATCGCCAACAACATTGTGGACGGCGCCGCGGTCGGCGTCTCCGTCTGCAATTTCAACGAAGGCGGCCGCATCGCCGTGGTCCAGGGCAACATCATCCGCAATCTGATCCCGAAGCGGCCGATCGGCACCGCGCCGGATGACGATGCCGGCATCGGCATCTACATCGAGGCGGATTCATCTGTCACCGGCAACGTGATCGAGAACGCGCCGTCCTACGGCATCGTCGCCGGCTGGGGCAAATATCTCCGCGACGTCGCGATCACGGGCAACGTGGTCCGCAAGGCACTGGCCGGCGTCGGGGTGTCCGTCGTGCCCGGCGCCGGCACCGCGCTCGTCAACAACAACATGATCTCGGAAACCCCGCGCGGCGCCGTGGTCGGGCTCGATCATGCGCGCGCCGTGACGTCCGATCTGTCGGTGGACGGCGCCCAGCGGTTTGCGCAATTGGTGGTCGGCGGGAATGCGGTGCGGCGATAGCTGCCGCTGCTCGCCTCCTCCCGAACGCTAGAACGCGTTCCGCAGCAGTGGATACTTCGCTTCGAGCCCGTCGAGGCTGAAGGTGAACTCAACCAGGCGCTCGGGGGCTGCGACAATTTCGGCTGCCGGCGGAGAGAACTGCGGCAGAAGCGCCGCCATCGCAGCCAGCGCCTTGGGCGCTGCCGTCGCGGCCGGCACCTTGGGCCCCGTCATCGCGACGGGCGCGGTGGGCGGCGCCATGGCAGCCGGCACTTGGAGCGGTGCCATCGGGGCAGGCGCGGCGACCCGCGCGGCCGGGGCTTCGGAGATGTCGGCGAGAACGCCCGGCTTGGGATCGAGCCTGACCGGCACGGCGGTCTCCGGGACGATGTGCACGGCCTTCGGTTGCACTGTCTGCGCCTGCTGCTCGCGCGGAAACATGCGGGGCATGGTCGCCGGCGACCAGCCGAATGCGGGCGACACGCTCGCGGCCGCCGTGGCGACGTCAGCGCCGGTGGCAAGGGCGCGCCAGGTCTGGACGGCGAGCTTCGCTTCCTGGATGTTTTCGAGAAATGCGATCTCGGAGTGATAGCGGCGCCAGCGCCCGGTCTCGAACATCTCGGAGAGATGCACCAGCCGCTGCTCGGCGAGAGCGCACCAGCGTGCCGCAATGTCGCGGCCAATAGCCACGTCGCGAATAGCCTCTTGGCGATGTGTCATAAATCAGCCCGTCAGGAGAAAATACGGACGCGACGCAACGCACACGAATCAATTTAGACGCGACGTGAATATTTTGTGGAAAAGTTTTGACTTGTCCAGCAACGACGATGTTTTCGTCGCCAAACTCCGTAGTCGTGCGGAGATTCAAGCGGTTTTGGAGTCAAGCTTCGCACAAGCATAGCGCGCTTGCGGCGTGCCGGCGGAGCAGTGGCGATGAGTGAGCCACGATCTCTCAACCGGAAGCTGATCTCGCGCAGGCTTCGAGGGATTGGACGCCCAAAAAGAAAAGACCCGTCCGGGGGGACAACCGGACGGGTCGAGCCATATGGGCGCTTGGGGTGGATGGGCGCTCGCGCCTGATATGACTTATGGGGAGGGATAACCGCTCCCACATAATTTGGTCGTGGCAGCGGGCCGAACGTTCAATGCGGCGTTTGATTTTTCAACCTTCGCGCCGCGCGCAAAGTTGTCGCAGCCGCTATCGCGTCGCCGGCCTATCCGCCTGAGAAACCGTGGCTTTATCCTCGGTGCTCGACAACGAGGGTTGCTCTAATGCGCGGATGCCAGGCTCGTCGCGACGCTTCTCGATATCTTCACGTTTTGTTGTACCGGATGCGGCCGCGACCGGCGTCGCGCCGGCGGCGGGAACGGCCATGACCGCGGCAAACGCGTCGGCCCCGCCATCGCCGAACAGATCATCACGCCCGGGTGAACCGAGGTCACGCGCCGTCTTCGCCAGCGTCGTGCGCAGCGCTTCCGGCTTCAAGGCGGAGTTGCGCTCGAGCAGCAGCGCTGCGACGCCGGAGACATACGCGGCCGAGAACGAGGTGCCCGACGTCATCTGGTATTTGCCGTCAGGCGCTGGCAGGAAGATATCGACGCCGGGAGCCGCGACCGCGATGTAGTTGCCACGGTTGGAGGCGGTGAACAGCCGGTCCTGCTGGTCGGTTGCGCTGACCGCGATCACGTTGGGATTGGCGGCCGGATAGAGCGGCGGCGACTTCGCGCCGGCATTGCCGGCGGCTGCGATCAGCACCAGGCCACGCGCGGCGGTCGCCGCGATGGCCCGCTCGATCACCGCGTCTTTGGGACCGGCAAAGCTCATGTTGACGATCTGCGCGCCGTGCTCGGCGGCATAGTTCAGAGAGCGCAGGATGATGTAGGACGAGCTCTCGGCCCCGCCGGTGGTGCCGCCGAAGGCGCGGATGGCGATGATGCGCGCCTCGGGCGCGCTGCCCATCAGCTTGGCATGCGCCACGATGGCGCCTGCAATGCCGGTGCCATGAATGTGCGGGCCTTCGGCGCTACCGAGCGCATCGAAATTATCGGCAATGGAATTGGCAAGTTCCGGATGTCGGGCGTCGATGCCGGAGTCGATCACAGCAACCGTCACATTGGCGCCATGCGCGAGAGTATGTGCCTGCGGCAGGCGGAGCTTGGCCAGCGCATATTGCGCGGGATCTCCCTCGGTCGGCACCGACGATTTCTGGTCCTGAAGCAGGTAGCGGAAGTTCGGCTGGACCGAACGCACGCTGCCGTCGGCCGCGAATTCACGCCGCACCGTCGCGGAGGGCCGGCCGTCGGTGATGCGGAACAGTCCGAACGTCGCCCCGATCAGCGGAAAATTCTCGGAGGACACGCGCGTCAGGCCATGGCGACGCGCAAGCTCGTCGGCCTCGGTCGACGACAGCCCGCCATCGATCTCGGCGACGAATTCGTCGGCGAAGGTACGCAAATCCGCGGCGACGGGCGCGTTGTTGCCGCGCCGCTTTCCGGCGGTCTTCTTGCCCGATTTGCCCGAGCCATCGCCGCCTGCATTCTGCTGCGCCAGGCATTCGCCGGCGGCGTCGCGATCGGGCGCGGTACAGGCGGGATAGAGGTTCGGGGAGTAGCGCGCATAAGGCAGCACCGGCGTCGGCCCCATCCGCGCCGAAATCCTCGTCGTCACGATCGGACCGGGACCGCGGCCGACGGCCACCGCTCTGGCTGCAACGCCCGGACTGACGCGTGCGGCGATGCCAGGAGAAATGGTCGGCATTCGGGAGGGGACGCTGATCGTCGGCGTGCGCATGATCGCCTGCGCCTGCGCAACCTCGACGCCGAGACAGGCGGCGAGCAAAAGCGCGGCTGCGACCGACGAAGCGCAGACCCCGGCTCTTACTCCACTTTCGGACTTGCGCGTCATCAGCTTGGAAGCGCCTTACGGCGCCGCGACGGCGAGGTTGACGAACTTCTCGCGCTGCATCTTGCCAAGCAGCGAGTTGAGTTCGTCACGGCTCATCGCCTTGTCGAACTGGAGGCGGAACATGCCGCCCTTGGCATCACCGATGATCGAAGCCTGGTAGCCGTCGAGCAATGCGGTGATGTCGGCGACGCGCGCCTCGGGCGTGAAGCGTACCAGCGCGCGCGCTGGCGGGACGGTCGTGCCGAGGTCGCGTGTGATCGGAGCGCTGGTCGAAAGCGAAGCAGTCTGGAAGGTCGCAGTCTGGGTCTGCGTCAACACCGCGCCGATGATTCCGGCTTGCAGCACGAGGGCCATGGCGCCAAGGCTCGCCGACCAGGCGAGAGTGCGCGGCGACAGGCTCGCAAAGAAGGTGGCGATGCGCGCCGACAGCGGCAGCGAACCGGCCGCCCGCGCGGGCTCGGCGTCGATCGCCGCGAACAGCTTCTGCATCGCGCGCGCCGACGGAGCACCCAGGCTCTCGTTCAGATGAATGGTCTCTTCATACTCGCCGCGGATCGCGGCATATTGCTTCGCGAGCTCGGGATCGCGCGCTAGCGCCTCGTCGACGCGGCGCGCATCGCGCGGGTTCAGCGTGCCGGCGGCGTGCCACGGCAGCAGCAGTTCAATTTCACCGGGCTCTTGCTCCAGCATCTTCTTGCTCAAAGCCATCATGGCCAGCCTCGCTCAATGCCGGCTGCCTTCAGCAGTTCGGCCAATTTCTTGCGCGCATAGAACAAGCGCGTCTTCACAGTGTTCTCCGGGATGCCAACGATTTCGGCCACCTCTTCCACGGATTTCTCGTGGTAGTAGACGAGATCGACGATTTCCCGATGATCCGGCGAGAGGCCCGTCAGACACTCCCGCAACGCTTCACTGGTATCCTTCTTCTGCACCGCCGTTTCCGGATTGTCGGACGTGTCCTCGATCGCGTTCGCGGCGTCGTCGTCCAACTCAAAATCCTTCCTGCGCCGAAGCGCAGACAGGGCCTTGAATCGGGTAATGGCCAGCAGCCAGGTGGAAACGGCGGATCGGCCCTCGAACTTGCCGGCTTGACGCCAGACGTCGAGAAATACCTCACTGATGAGGTCTTCCGCCGCCTGCTCGTCCCGCACGAGCCGAAGGCCGAACCGATACACCCTTACATGGTGCCGCCCGTACAGCACCTGCATGGCGAGCCGGTCGCCTTGAGCGATCCTGGCGATCAGGATCTCGTCCGAAGCCGCTTGTGTCACGCTCAAAGGCCGTCTCGCAAGATTGGTCGGGTCGATGCGGCAGACGGTTCGACGGGAGGGGTAAAATTGTTCAGCCTACCGCAGTCATACGGGAGGCTGTGTGATCTACCCCACATACGCGAAATTTCCTTTTGCCACCCGCGGCTGGGCGCCGCGCTCAAGAACGGTAACATAGTAATGAAGCACTTTCCTGAGCAATGCCGTCCAGCATAGAGAAGCCGACGTGCATGGAACCTTAGCAGCCTAGCACGACATATGTCTTCCGAAGCCCTGCTTTGGCTCGACCGCGTCGCACACGACGCCTCACGGCCGGCAAATTCCTCGGCCGCTCGACGTCCCCGCTCCTGCGCTGCACAGCGTGGATTCGGTTTCGAAGGATACCAAACCTAAAGGCTTGCCACGTAGATTTTTGGGCTGACATCCACCATTGGGCGGGACCATGAGCACGGCTGCGACGTCCTTTCCCGAGAGGAATGCCGCTGAGGCCGCGGATCTCGCCCTGACGACCGCGGCTGCGGCACCCGAGGTCCTGGCGCGCCGGATCCGGCAGCGGCGCCAGATGTATGTCGGCCAGGTGGCGAGCTACTCGCTCGGCGCCTCCGTCCTGCTGCTCTACGCCTATGACGGCGTCATCTCCATGGGCGTTCCGTCACTGTTCTGGCTCGGCGGCCTTCTGACCATCGGAACCTTCACCGTGCTGTCGGAAGCGGGCTTCGGCGACCGGTTCGAGGATCATTACCTCACCGTCTTCCAGATCTCGGCGCATATGTCGCTGCAGCTGCTGTTCCTGCTCGCGGTGCCGACAGTCGGAGTTGCGTTCCTTGCCGTGCTGTTTCTGATCTTCGCCTTCGGCACGCTTCGTATGACATCGAGCCAGGCGATGCTCACCTGGGGCCTCGCCACTTGCGGGCTCGCCTTGGTCTTCCTCGCCTCGGACTTGCCAATCGGACTGCCGGTTACGACCCAGCTGCAACGGGCCGCCTCGATGCTGTGCTTCGTGCTGGTGATTGGCCAGTGCGCCTTCCTCGGCCTGTTCGGCGCCACGCTGCGCAAGATCCTGTACCGGCGCAGCATCGAGCTGAAGGCCGCCTATCAGCGCATCGAGGAGCTGGCGGAGCTCGACGAACTCACCGGCTCCTACAACCGCCGCTGCATCATGCGGCTTCTCGACGCCGAGATCGAAAAATCGCGGCAGACATCGACCCCTTGCGCGATCGCACTCATCGATCTCGACTGGTTCAAGCGCATCAACGACGCCCATGGCCATCCCGTCGGCGACGAGGTGCTGCGCACCTTCGCAATCACCATTTTCGCCAACATCCGCCCGGCCGACTGCTTCGGCCGCTACGGCGGCGAGGAATTCTTGCTGCTGCTGCCGGGGACGGACGGCGATGCGGCATCGCGCACGCTCGATCGGCTGCGCGGCATCGTCGCCGATCTGGACTGGAGCGCATTCTCCCCGGGCATGCGCGTGACCATTTCCGCGGGCGTCGTGACGCTGCGCGACAACGATACCGCCGACACGTTTCTCGTGCGCGCCGATAGCGCGCTCTATTCCGCCAAGGCACAGGGGCGCAACCGCATTGCAACCAGCTGATCAATCCATTTTCTCCCGGCGCGACCGAAGCCGCTGCCGGGCCGAACGCGCCAGGACAGGGCAATGAGATCTAAATCCGCCAAATCATCCGAGAATCTGCTCGAGGAATTGCAAACCGCGCTCTCGCACGGCACCGTCGCGCACCGGGTCGAGACGCTGCGCCGCGTCACAGATCTCTTCGTGGGCAACGCCTCGGACTATTCCGACGACCACGTTCGTGTGTTCGATGACGTGTTCCAATGCCTGATCGAGCAGATCGAGACGTCCGCCAAGGCGCTGCTCGCCGACCGCCTCGCACCGATCGCGGCTGCGCCGCCGAAGATCATCCGCACGCTCGCGCTCGACGAGGTGATTGAGGTTTCCGGCCCGGTGCTGTCGAAATCCGAACGGCTGGACGAGGAGATCCTGATCGAGATCGCGCGCACCAGGGGTCAAGCCCATCTCAAGGCGATCTCGCTACGGCGGGTGCTGTCGGAAGCGCTGACCGACGTGCTGGTGACCCGCGGCGACGAGGACGTGGTGCAATCGACCGTCAGCAATCCGGGTGCGCAACTGTCGGAGGGAAGTCTCGCCGACCTCGTGACCCGCGCCGAGCGTGACGACGACCTCGCCAGTTGCATCGGCCTGCGGCCCGACTTGCCCCGCCATCATTATTTGAAGCTGGTCGCAAAGGCCTCCTTGGCCGTGCGCAGGAAGCTGGAGGCCGCGCACCCCGAGTTCGCGGACGACGTGTCCAGCGTGGTCCAGGAAGCGGCCCAGCGAATCCGCGCCGCCAGCATGACCAGGCAGACCGAGAGGGCGCGCGCGCTGGTGAAGTCGCTGCATGAGGACGGCCGCCTCACCGAGCTCCAGGTCGCCACCTTCGCGGAGCAGGGCAAGTTCGACGAGACCAATGCGGGGCTCGCGGCGCTTGCGGGCGTCGCAGTCGAGACCGCCGAGACCATGATGATCGAAAGCCGGATCGAGGGCGTGATGATCCTCGCCAAGGTCGCGGCCATGCAATGGTCGAGCGTCCGCGCCATCATTGCCCTGCGCGAGAAGCTCTCAGGCGGCTCGCAGACCGACATGCTGACGCTACGCGACGCTTACGAGGCGCTGCGCAGCTCGACCGCGCAGCAGGTGCTGCGCTTCCACCGCATGCAGCAGGGCGCGACGCCGGCGGCGTGAAGCCGGCGAGCTAGTAGCGTAGGACCCTCGCCCCCACGAGCGCGCCAATTGCCGCCACCAACGCGGTGGCGAGCGTGTACCAGGTCGCGACGAACAGCGGCGAGTCGTCGGTGCAGTGTGAAGCGTACAGCGTCGCGGCGAGCCCGGCCGACACCAGGCCGGCGAGAGCCCCGGCGAGCGCCGGATGGGACGGCGCGCCGTGACGCAGGCCGAACAGGGCCCCAGCAAGCAGCGGCAGCGACATCGCAGGGATTGCGAACAGGCATACCCTGGAATTCTTGCCCACCAGTCGCATCGTCATCGGCATGGCCGGCGCCATCATCGCCTCGCTGCCGATCGCCACCGCGAGCAGCCCGACCGGCAGCAGCAGTAGCCAGCCCCAGCCACGCAGCAAGGCCTCGGGACGCGACAGATGCAGGCTGACGATGATCGCCGGGATCGCGAGCGACAGCGTGACCGCGAACTTCATGTCGAAGAACGGGTTGTGCATCGCGCTCATCACGTCGTGACGCACACCGAGAAAGGTGGCGAAGATCAGGATCGACAGCGGCGCAGCGACCAGCAGCGCCATGGTCAGCACCGCGCCGACGCGCGGCGGACGATGGGCGTTGTCGGCCGCGAGCGAGCGAATGAGTTGATCGGTGTCCATGACTACTGGTCCCGCAGTTTGGCAGTCAGCGCGGCAAGTCCGCGATGTAGCGCGACCCGCACCGCGCCCTCGCTCATCGAATATTTCACCGCCGTGTCCTTGATCGACGTGCTGTCGACCGCGATCGACTGCAACACGTCGCGCTGGCGCTGCGGCAGCGTATTGAGCTGGCTGGCGACTTCGCCGGCCGAGACCGTCTCCTGCGGCGCCTCGCCCGGCAGGGTCTCGGCGAAATCGTCGATGTTGACGAAGATCCGCCTGCCCCGTCGCCGCAGCATGTCGATCAGCTTGTTGCGGCCGATCGCAAACAGCCACGGGGCGAAGGGGGCTTCGCTGTCCCAAGTGTGCCGCTTCAGATGCACCGCCAACAAAATCTCCTGCACGATATCCTCGGCCTGGTCGGGAGGCTGCCCGGCCCGAGCCAGGCCGCGCCTCGCGGCAGCGCGCAGCACAGGCGTGACCGCCTTCAACAGGCGATGATACGCCGCGTCATCGCCTGCCATGGCCGACCGCATCAGGCCGGTCCACTCGTCCTCACGTCCGCGCACGCGCGCCCCTCACCATGCAATTCGGCCGCTCTTTCAGTTTGTTACGCTGGCATCAGCCAGATCACGAATTCGTGATCTTGCTTGGCCACGCGACCGATGCGGCCGTCAGGATCTGCGACGGCTCATAACACCGATCGGTCCAGTCCGCACCCCGCGGCCGGCTGCGAAGGCAGCGGTTTTGCCGCGCTTTTGCCCGGTGTGGCCCGAAGATTCCCATTTTCTGCCCCGCTGTGGTCACGCCCCAGGGTCTCTGTTCAGTCCCGGGACGGGCGGAATTTGGGGAGATCGTCAACATGATGAAAGCCAGCGGGCGCGCGGCCCTGATTCTCCTGGCCGGGCTTTTCTTGCTGTTCGGGGGCGTTGCACAGGCGGCGCCGAATTCAGCCGCAAGCAGCAAGTCGGACAGCGCGGGCAAACAGGCCGACACGGTCAAGCCGACCAAGCAGCGGCATCACACGTCGCGTCACCGCGACAACACCAAGACGGCAGAAAAATCCGACGACAAGGCCGACAAGAAGGACGCCGCGGCAACGGCCGATGAGACGAAGGCCGACAATCGTGACGCGCCGACCTCGAGCCAGATGCCGCCGGAAATCGCCAACGCCAACGCGCAACTCGCCGCCGCCGATACGCCGACCGCGGCTGCCGCTTCCGCAATGACGGGCCGGGCCAACGACAACGTCCAGGCCGCGGCCGATAATACCGCCGCCCCGAACGCCGAGAGCCAGGTCGTCGCACCCGATCAGCTCAACGACATCGACCGCGCCCTGCAACAGGACAACACGCCGGCGCAGAGGGCGGTGATCGACGCGCAGCCGCGTCCGGCGCCGGTGATGGCAAGCAGCCAGCAGAGCTCGGCCTGGGACCAGAGCTCCCTGATCGGAAAAATCTTCATCGGCGTCGGCACGCTGCTGACGCTGGCCTCCGCCGCGCGTATGTTCATGGCGTGATTTTGGCCTGATCGCCGGCCCGCGGGACCTGGTCCGGAACGCGCATCTGGCCGCGTGTTCCGGCCGTCCTCGCGCCGATGGCTTTGCGGCCTCTTGAAGCCCACCGCGCGAGCGGGCACATTGCCCGCTCAACCAAAAGCGTGGGTGGAGCATGAGCACGTTCGAACACATCATCGTCGAAAGCAAAGGCGCGGTCGGCATCATCAAGCTGAACCGGCCGAAGCTGCTCAACGCACTCTCCTTCGGCGTCTTCCGCGAGATCGCCGCGGCCGTCGACGATCTCGAAGCCGATAACGCCATCGGCTGCATCGTCGTGACCGGCAGCGAGAAGGCGTTTGCTGCCGGCGCCGACATCAAGGAGATGCAGCCGAAAGGCTTCATCGACATGTTCTCGGAGGATTTTGCCGCGATCGGCGGCGATCGGGTCGCGCGCTGCCGCAAGCCGACGATCGCCGCGGTCGCAGGCTATGCGCTCGGCGGCGGCTGCGAGCTCGCGATGATGTGCGACTTCATCATCGCCGCCGACACCGCCAAATTTGGTCAACCCGAAATCACGCTCGGCACCATCCCCGGCATCGGCGGCACCCAGCGCCTGACCCGTGCGATCGGCAAGTCCAAGGCGATGGACCTTTGCCTCACCGGCCGCATGATGGATGCGGCCGAAGCCGAGCGCAGCGGCCTGGTCAGCCGCATCGTTCCCGCCGACAAGCTGATGGACGAGGTGATGGCCGCGGCCGAGAAGATCGCCGCGATGTCGCGGCCCGCGGTCGCGATGGCCAAGGAAGCGGTCAACCGCGCCTTCGAGACCACGCTCGCCGAGGGCATGAGCGTCGAGCGCAACCTGTTCCACTCGACCTTCGCACTGGAGGACCGCTCCGAGGGCATGGCGGCGTTCATCGAGAAGCGGAAGCCGGTGAACAAGAACAGGTAAAGGCAGGCGAGCGGTCAGCCTGGTGTAAGGCTCTGCCGCTTTCCCGCAGAATCCCTGTGACGTGCCTGCAACAAGCACGGAATACATGGGGGTTTCCCCCGCGGCAGTTTGCCTGCGGGACCTCGGCTGGTTAAACAGCTAAGAGAGCCGCCGTCGGCGGGGGCGGACAGCCGGGATTTGCGGGATTACATGATTGGGCGTGCCGCCAGAGCTGGTCGCGTGATGACGCGGCATCGATCGGGCGTGGCTCCTGTGCTCGCGACATGGACCACGCTGGCGCTGTGTTGCGCCCTGCCCTCGGCCGCACGGGCGGAAGCGCTGCCGGAGGCGCTCGCCAAGGCCTACCAGACCAATCCGCAACTCAATGCCGAGCGTGCGCGGCAGCGCGCCACCGACGAGAACGTGCCGCAGGCGCTCGCCGGCTACCGGCCACAGATCGTGGCAAGCCTCAGCGCCGGGTTGCAGTCGGTGCGCAACCTGCTGCCCGACAACACCATCCAGACCGCCAATCTGAAGCCATGGATCATCGGCGTCACCGTGTCGCAGACCCTGTTCAACGGTTTCCGCACCGCCAACAACGTGCGCGCCGCCGAACTCCAGGTGCAGTCTGGCCGCGAGGCGCTGCGCAACGTCGGCCAGGGTGTGCTGCTCGACGCGGTCACCGCCTACACCAATGTCCTCGCCAACCAGTCGCTGGTCGAGGCGCAGCGCTCCAACGTCGCCTTCCTGCGCGAAACGCTCTCGGTCACCCAGCGGCGCCTCAACGCCGGCGACGTCACGCCGACCGACAGCGCCCAGGCCGAGGCGCGGCTCAACCGCGGGCTTTCCGATCTCAACGCCGCGGAAGTCGCGCTGGCGGTGAGCCAGGCGATCTACGCGCAGGTGATCGGCAATGCGCCGTCGCAGCTTCGGGCCGCCGAAGTCGTCGACCGCTATCTGCCGAAGAGCCGCGAAGACGCGCTGACGATGGCGATCCGCCAGCACCCAGCGGTGATGGCGGCGGGCTTCGACGTCGATGTCGCCTCCACCAACATCCGCGTCGCCGAAGGCGCGCTGCTGCCGAGCGCCAGCGTCCAGGGCAGCGCCAGCAAGAGCCGCAACAACGACCCGACGCTCGGCACCTTCGCCGAAGATCAGGCCTCGATCGTCGCCAATGTCACCGTGCCGATCTACGACGGCGGCCAGGCCGCCGCACAGACCCGGCAGGCCAAGGAAATCAGGGCGCAGAGCCGGCTCGTGCTCGATCAGGTGCGCAACCAGGCGCGCACGGCGGCGGTCAGCGCCTGGGTTGCCAATGAAGGCGCCAAGATCGCGGTCTCGGCTTCGGAGTCCGAAGTGAAGGCGGCGACCGTCGCGCTCCAGGGCGTGCAGCGCGAGGCCGCCGGCGGACAGCGCACGACGGTGGATGTGCTGAACTCGCAGGCCGATCTGATCCAGGCCAAGGCCCGCCTGATCGGCGCCAATCGCGACCGCGTGATCGCTTCCTACACGCTGCTCAGCGCCGTCGGCCATCTCGACGTCAAGACCTTGAGCCTGAACACGCCGGACTATCTGCCCGAGGTGCACTACCAGCAGGTCCGCGACGCCTGGCACGGCCTGCGCACGCCATCGGGGCAGTAGTTTCAATCGTCTGGCTTGGTGCCGATGAAAAGCCGCCGCATCCATCTGATGGGAGCCTCCGGCTCCGGCGTGACGACGATCGGCCGCGCGCTCGCGAGCCGGCTTGCGCTGCCGCATCACGACAGCGATGATTATTTCTGGCTGCCGACGGCGCCGCCCTACCAGACCACGCGCCCCGCTGCCGAGCGTCTGCGCCTGATGCGCGAGATGTTTCTGCCGCGGCTCGATTGGGTGCTGAGCGGAACGGTCACCGGCTGGGGCGACGAGTTCATCCCATTCTTCGATCTCGTCGTCTTTGTGACGACGCCGCGCGAGCTTCGCTTGCAGCGCCTGCGTGACCGCGAGGCTACGCATTTCGGAGCGGATGCCGTCGCACAGGGCGGCTGGCGTCATGAGGAGGCGGAGTCGTTCGTCGACTGGGCCTCGCACTACGAAGCCGGCGATCGCGAGGGTCGCAGTCTCGCAAGAGATGAGGCGTGGCTCGCGAAGCTGCCCTGCCCGGTCGTGCGCGTCGACGGCTCACGCCTGCTTGCGGACCTCGTCGAGCAGCTATGCAGCGAAGCGCAGCGGCTGCCGGGCTGATGTGATACTGTCACGATGCCACTGCCAAATAATAATACAGGGAGAGAAACCATGCTCAGCCGACGCAGCGTCCTGCTTGCCTCCCTTGCCGCCGGAGTTGCCATGTCGAACAAAGCCCACGCACGTGCCGCGCAGCCCGCCACTCCGGTCAATTTCGACGTCCCGGCCCATGCCTGCGACTGTCACACCCACATCCATGGCGATGTCGAAAAATTTCCGTTCTTCGCGGGCCGCGTCTACACGCCGGAACCGGCTTCGCCGGAGGAGATGGCCGCGCTGCACAAGGCGCTGCATATCGAGCGCGTGGTGATCGTGACGCCGAGCGTCTACGGCACCGACAACTCGTCGACGCTGTTCGGCATGAAAGCGCGTGGCGCGGCCGCGCGCGGGGTGGCCGTGATCGACGACAAAACGACCGAGGCCCAGCTTGACACGATGCAGGCAGACGGCTTTCGCGGTGTCCGCCTCAATCTCGCGACCGGCGGCGTCAACGACCCCAATGTCGGCCGGCCGCGCTTCACCGCCGCAGTCGAGCGCATGAAGGCGCGCGGTTGGCACGTGCAGCTCTACACGACGCTTCCCATGATCTCGGCGATCAAGGACCTCGTCGAGACGGCGCCAGTACCCGTTGTATTCGACCATTTCGGCGGCCTTGAGGCCTCGCTTGGGCTGGAGCAGCCGGGATTTTCCGACCTGGTCGCGCTGGTGAAATCCGGCAAGGCCTATGTCAAGATTTCCGGCGCCTATCGCTCCTCGAAGCTCGCGCCCGATTATCAGGACATGGTGCCCTATGCCCGCGCACTGATCGCGGCGAATGCGGACCGCATCGTCTGGGGCACGGACTGGCCGCATCCGGATTCGAGCCGTGTCGAGGGACGCAAAGCCACCGACATCGCGCCGCTCTACCAGATCGACGACGGCCGCCTGCTCAACCAGCTTCCGGTGTGGGCGCCGGATGCAGATGTGCGCAAGAAGATCCTGGTCGACAACCCGGCGCAACTCTACGGGTTCTGAGTCGCGCCAAGCGCAATTCGGTTCAACGACCGCGACACGGTTCCACAATGAGGCGTGGAACTGTTGTCGCGAAGGCACAAACTCGTTGGACTCACACGAACGTGTTTGTGCTCTCGTCCGTTTCTCACCCTTCTGGTTGAGGCGGCCATTCTTTTTCGGGGCTACGCACACGCACAGATTTCATTTGTTCGTGCGGGTGCATGCCTTTATCGCATTATCTTGCCGCGCTTTTTTCCGGCATTGGAATTGGTTTCACCGTGGCCGCCCCCATCGGACCGATGGGCATGCTGTGCATACAGCGCACATTGGCATCCGGCATGGCCACGGGCCTCGCAACCGGCTTCGGCGCCGCGACCGTGCATCTCACCTACAGCGCTCTCGCGGTTTTAGGACTGGGCTCGCTGGCACAGCCCCGGGTCGAGGCCAATGCCGCCGGCTTCGGCACCGTCTCGGCGCTCACGCTGCTGTGGTTCGCGATCCGGACCCATCGCGGCTCGGTCGCGCTCCAGAGGACCGACGTCGTCGACAACGTGCATCTGGCGCGGGCCTATCTCAGCGCCATCGCGCTTGGGTTCACCAATCCGCTGACCGTCATCCTGTTTCTGGCTGCGCTGCACGCCTTTTCAATGCAGACCGCGGCAGCCCCGCTGATCGCCGGTGTCTTCGTCGGTTCCGCGATCTGGTGGACCGTGCTCAGCACGATCGTGGCAATGGCGCGGTCACGGCTGACGCCGCGCATGCTGTCGATGAGCAGTCGGTTGGCCAGCTTGATGCTGCTGGGCCTCGGCACCATGATGCTGGTGCGGATCGCGCAGCGGATGCTGTGATTGGCGGCGTCAGCGTGCGCGGCGGGAGAAGAAGGAGATCAACACCGGCAGCGTCACCAGGATCACGATAGGGGCGAGCATCATGCCTGTCACCACGACGACCGCAAGCGGCTTCTGCACCTGCGAGCCGATGCCTTCCGACAGCGCGGCCGGCAACAGGCCGATGCCGGCGACGACGCAGGTCATCAGCACCGGCCGAAGCTGCAATTCGCCGGTGCGTATCACCGCGGTCATGCGGTCCATGCCCTCTTCGATGAGTTGGTTGAACTGCGACAGGATGATGATGCCGTCCATCACGGCGATGCCGAACAGCGCGATGAAGCCGATCGCCGCCGAGACACTGAAGGCGGTACCTGTGATCAAGAGACCGAGCACGCCGCCGAAGATGGCCATCGGAATCACGCTCATGGCGAGCAGCGTGTCGGTCATCGAGCCGAAATTGAACCAGAGCAGGACGCCGATCAGCGCCAGCGAGATCGGCACCACGATCGACAATCGCCGGATCGCGTCCTGGAGATTGCCGAATTCGCCGACCCAGTCCATGTGCGCGCCGGGCGGCAGTTGCACCTGAGCGGCGATCTTCTGCTGCGCCTCGCGGATGGCGCTGCCGAGGTCGCGTTCACGTACCGAGAACTTGATCGGCAGATAGCGCTCCTGCTGCTCGCGATAAATGTAGGCCGCACCCGAGACGAGGCTGATGGTGGCGACCTCGCTCAGGGGGATCTGCGTGACGGTGCCGTTCGGTCCGGGCGCACCGATCCGCAAATTCTGGATCGCCTCGGCGCTCCTGCGGAATTCCGGCGCAAGACGAACGATGATCGGGAAGTGGCGGTCGCTTCCTGCCTCGTAGATGTCACCGGCGGTGTCGCCGCCGATCGCGACCTTGATGGTGGCGTTGATGTCGCCCGGCGCGAGGCCATAGCGCGCGGCCTTGGCACGGTTGATATCGATCTGGATGGTCGGCTGCCCCAGTGAGGTGAACACGGCAAGGTCGGTGACGCCCTGCACGGTTGATAGCACCGACTTGATCTTGTTGGCGGTGTCGGTCAGCGCCTGGAGATCGCTGCCGAACAGCTTGATCGAGTTCTCGCCCTTCACGCCGGAAACGGCTTCGGAGACATTGTCCTGGAGATATTGCGAGAAGTTGAACTCGACGCCGGGGAAGCGATCGTCAAGCTGCTTGAGCAGTTGCGCGGTCAACTCTTCCTTGTCGCGGGTGCCGGGCCATTGGCTGGCGGGCTTGAGGGGCGCGAAGAACTCGGCGTTGAAGAAGCCGGCGGCGTCGGTGCCGTCATCGGGGCGGCCGTGCTGCGACACCACGGATTCCACTTCAGGCCGCGCGCGGATCACCTTGCGCATTTCGTTGACGTAGGAGTTGCCTTCCTGAAGCGAGATGGTCGGCGGCAGCGTGGCGCGGATCCAGAGATTGCCCTCCTCCAGCTTCGGCAGGAATTCGAGGCCAAGCAAGCGGCTGAGCGCAACCGTCATCAGTACGAGGCCGAACGCGCCACCGAGCATGATGCCGCGGTTGGCGACCGCCCAATGCAGCACCGGCATGTAGATCCGATGCAGGATCAGCATCACCCTGGTCTCGGTCTCATGAACATGCGCCGGCAGAATGATCGCCGACAGCGCAGGAGTGACGGTGAACGTCGCAAGCAGACCGCCGGCCAGCGCGTAGGCATAGGTCCGGGCCATCGGTCCGAAGATGTTGCCCTCGACGCCGGAGAGCGTGAACAGCGGCAGGAAGGCCGCGATGATGATGGCCGCGGCGAAGAAGATCGAACGAGAGACATCGGCCGCCGCGCTGAGAATGGCGTGGCTTTTCATGCCGAACAGCGTCTCGGACGACATCTGCTCGGATTCCGACATCGGCGTCGTCTGCGTCAGGCGCCGGAAGATCGCCTCCACCATGATGACGGTGGCATCGACGATCAGGCCGAAATCGATCGCGCCGACCGACAACAGGTTCGCCGATTCCCCCCGTAGCACCAGGATGATCACCGCGAAGAACAGCGCGAACGGAATGGTGGCGCCGACGATCAGCGCACTGCGGAGATCGCCGAGGAATATCCACTGCAGCAACACGATCAGCAGAATTCCGATCACCATGTTGTGGAGCACAGTGTGGGTCGTGAGGTCGATCAGGTCGCCGCGGTCATAGATGCGCTCGATGCGCACGCCGGGCGGCAGGATGCTGGAGTCGTTGATGGTTTGAACGAGTTGGTGGACGCGCTTGATGGTTGGCGAGCTCTGCTCGCCGCGGCGCATCAGGACGATGCCTTGCACGATGTCGTCGGACTCATCGAGGCCGGCGATGCCGAGACGGGGCTTCTGGCCGACGGTGACGGTGGCGACGTCCTTGACCAGCACCGGATTGCCGTTGGTCTGCGAGACCATGGTGTTGGCGAGGTCGTCGATCGAGCGGATCAGGCCGACGCCGCGCACCACGGCCGATTGCTGACCGATATTGACGGTGTTGCCGCCGACATTGACGTTGGAATTGCCGACCGCCTGGAGCAATTGCGGCAGCGTCAGGCCGTTGGCGACCAGCTTGTTGAAGTCGACCTGGAGCTCGTAGGTCTTGCTCTTGCCGCCCCATCCGGTGACGTCGATCACGCCGGGCACGGCACGGAAGCGCCGCTGGAGGATCCAGTCCTGGATGGTCTTGAGGTCGAGCACGCTGTAGTTCGGCGGGCCGACGAGACGGTAGCGGAAGATTTCGCCAATTGGACTGAGCGGCGAGATCTGCGGCTGCACATTGCCGGGCAGCGGCGCGAGCTGCGCCAGGCGGTTCAACACCTGCTGCAATGCCTCGTCATAGGTGTAAGCGAACGAGAACTGCAGTTTGACGTCGGAGAGGCCGTAGAGCGAGATGGTGCGAATGGTCGTCACGTTCTTCAGACCCGCGACCTGGGTCTCGATCGGAATCGTGATGTAGCGCTCGATCTCCTCCGCCGACAGGCCCGGGCTCTGCGTCACGATGTCGACCATCGGCGGGGTCGGATCCGGATAAGCCTCGATGTTGAGCTGGTTGAACGCAATCAGGCCGCCGATGAGCACGGCGACGAACATCCCGACCATCAGGAAGCGCCGGTTGACGGCAAGGGCGACGAGGCGATCCATTCAGGTCTTCAGCTTGTCTTTTTTTCCCGGCCCGTCGATCAGCTGCCGGACGCCGCGCGGTCGATGAACAGGCTGCCTTTGGTGACCACCTGCTCGCCGGGCTTCAGATTGCTGGTGACCTCGACGAGATTGCCATTGATGAGACCGATCTTGATCTCCCGCAGCTCGACCGACTTGTCCTCGCGTGCCACCCAGAGCCGGACCTTGTCGGCTTCGTAGATCAAGGCCTGCTTCGGTACCGCCGGCGCGGCGCGGTCGCCGGACGAATAGATCGTTACGTTGGCGAACATCTCCGGCTTCAGCAGACCGTCCTTGTTGTCGATGGTGGCGCGGACCAGCAGGCGACGGGTGTTCGGATCGATCGCGGCGGCGACGTAGTTGACCTTGGCGGTCAAGGGACGGCCCGGGAGCGCCATCACGTTGACGGTGATGTCCTGCCCGATGCACACGGCAGCCGCATCGCTCTCGCGCACGAAGGCGGTGAGCCAGACCGTGGAGAGGTCGCCGACGACGAAGACCGGATCGCTGGCGCCCGAATTGACGTACTGGCCGGGGCCAATTTTACGCTGCACGACCGTGCCTGCGATTGGCGAATAGATCGTGACTTCCGGATTGATGACGCCCTTGTCCTGGAACGCCTTGATGGTCTCGTCGGTGAAGCCGAGGATCCGCAGCTTGTTGCGCGCGGCTTCCAGCGCTGTCGCCGAGGAGCGCATGTCGTTCAGCGCTTGAACCTGGGTCGCTTCCGCCTGCTGATAGTCCTTCAGTGGGATGGCATGGCCCTCGTAGAGGTCCTTGGCGCGCTTGAACTGGATATCGGCAAGATCGATCGCCGACTTGGCCTTGTTCTGCGAGCTCATCGCCGCAATGAAATCGTTCTGGGCCTGCACGGTGTCGGCGGCCTCGATCGTGAACAGCGGTTGGCCTTGCTTCAGCACCTCGCCTGGCTTGGCGAGCAGCTTGGTCACCCGGCCTGCATAGGGTGAAAACACCGGCGTCGAACGGTCCTCGTCGACTGCGACCTTGCCCTCGGTGACATACTCGGCGCGGAAGGTCTTGGCCTTGACCGGCTCGATCGTCAGCGTCGCCCATTCGGACGGCGTCGGCGTGAAGTTCTGCGCATTTCTGCGCGATTGGCTGGAGATCTCGGAGTGGCTCTTCTCCTTGGCTCCCGCATAGAGGAAGCCGTAGGCCCCGGCACCGGCAAGAGCTAGTAAAACTACGGATGTAATTACCCGTTGTTTTGTAAGCACCTGCAAACGCTTGGTATTTTCAACTACCATGGGGCCCGGTCATGTCTGCGATGATACCAGCGGATGCCAGCGTCATCGGTCGCGCTAATAGTGCCGAATTGTGATTTCAAACAACCTAAAAAACGCCGGCCGCCTTTCGGTTTGCGTTAAAAATTTGCGACACGTCAGCTTCACGTCAGTTTGTCACCGGCCACTCTGCCGGATGACTGCCGAGCGGCATCGCCGGACGGCTCCATTGCGCAGGCGTCTTCGACAGCAGCGCTGAATGGCGCACCGCCTTCAACGTGCCAAAGCCAGATGGCATGCTCTCGATGAATGCAGCGTGTACGGCCTCGCCCGTAATATCCGGGGTATTCAGGCCCTTTTCGAGCCGTCCGAGATTCCACAGCCAGCGCCCGGTCTGCGCCAGCGACACGCGCACGTGCCAGCTGCCGCCTTCGCGGGCCTGGCGGGCCTTGGCCATCATCGCGCCGAACGCCATCAGATAGCCGGTGGCGTGGTCGAGCATCTGCGCCGGCAATTCCTTCGGTCCATCGATGCCGGCAGCCTGTCCTTCGGCATGGTTGAACCCGGTCGTGGTCTGCACCAGCGAATCGAAGCCGCGCCGTTCAGCCCAGGGACCGGCATGGCCATAGGCTGACAGCGTTAGGTAGACGATGCCGGGGTTGATTGTCGCTGCGTCCTCCGGCGTGAAGCCGAGAGCGGCAAGCGCGCGCGGGCGATAGCCTTGCGAGAAGATATCGGCGTCTCTCAAGAGCTCGCGCAACTGCGCACGCCCGGCCTCGCTTTTCAGCTCGATGAAGGTGGTGAGCTTGCCGCGCCCGGTGTCGATGGTCAGCCACGGAATGGCCGGCAGTTCGGGGCCTGACACGAGCAGCACATCCGCGCCATGCGCGGCGAGCGTGCGGCCGGCGACGGGCCCCGCGATGACGCGAGAGAGATCGAGCACGCGCAGGCCTGCGAGCGGGCGATCGCCTTTTGGCAATCGTTGCGGCCATGGCTTCGGCGGGGCCTCGCCGATCTTCTCGATCGAGACCAGCGGCAATTCGGCGAGCGCGCGGGCCTGCGGCAGCGCCGACCATTCGTCGTACGAACGCATCAGGGCAACGACGCCGCCCGCGGCGTAGGTCGCAGTCTCGAAATCCTCGCTCTTCCATTGCATCAATGCGGCCTGCACCTTCTCGCGCTCGGGTTCGCAGCCGAGCACCTTGCAGACGGCGTCGCGATGATGCGGGAAATTGGTGTGGCAGCGGACGAAGCGGTTGTCGCCGGTTCTGTAGACGCCGGCGATGGCGTCCCAAGCGGGCGGCGGCGGCTTGTCGTCGACGCGCAAGTAGCGCTCGGAGCGGCATTCGGCGACGGCATGGCGCAGGTCGACGCTGACGTCCTGCGCTTCGCCGCTGCGCAATCTCCAGATTTCGGCGGCGGCAAGGCCGGCGGCGGCGATCGTTGTCTGGCCGGCAATTGCGACGCGAAATGAGGACGGGATCTGCGGCTCCTCGCCCGTCAGCCGGACGCGCGCGAGCGCGGCGGCGTCACCGCCAGCGGAGGTCCAGATGTTGCTGAGAATCTCGGTGGGGCTTTGCATGACCCTTCTCTCCCTTTAGTTTGCGACCATCGCATTAGCACACAAGGACATGCAATGGCCGCCATCGATCCTCTCACCGCAGGCGCCGTGTTCATCGCAACGGCGGCCACCGACGCGGTCTATGTCATGTTCACCTCGGCCGTGATCGCGCGCAAGCGCGTGCCCGCGGCGAACTGGAGCGCGGTCTGGTACATGCTCTCCTCCTATGCGGTGATCAGCTACACCGAAAACGCTTTCTATGTGGCTTTCGCGGCGATCGGCTCCTGGGCCGGCGCCTACGTCTCACTGACATTCCTGCACCGCCCGCCCGGCGGCCCGCCGGTGGGGGCGGCACCGGAGTGAGGGCCGCTGTTTCCACACGGTCATTGCGAGCGAAGCGAAGCAATCCAGAGTCTTTCCGCGGTGGCAGTCTGGATTGCTTCGTCGCAAGAGCTCCTCGCAATGACGATGTGGAGGCTTTTGGGCATCTCTCGAAACAGCTACACTAGCTGCGACCAACAAAAAAGGAAAACCAACCAATGGATCTCGGTCTCAAAGGCAAGAACGCCATCGTACTTGGCGGGACGCGCGGCATCGGGCGGGCGATTGCGGCGACGCTGGCCGGCGAAGGCAGCAATGTCGCGGTGTGTGCACGCAACGCGGACCAGGTTGCCGCCACGGTTACGGAGTTGAAGGCCAGCGGGATCCGCGCGACCGGCGGTCCGGTGGATGTCACGGACGGCGCGGCACTGAAATCCTGGATCGAGAATGCTGCAAAGGAGCTTGGCGGCATCGACATGCTGTTCTCTAACGCGGGCGCAATGGCACAAGGCCATGATGCCGCGTCGTGGGAGCAGAATTTTCGACTCGACCTGCTCGGCGCCGTGCACGCGTTCGACGCCGCGCGGCCGTTCCTCGAGGCTAGTGGCGACAAGGGTGGCGACGCCGCCTTCGTGATCATCTCATCGATCTCCGCGGCGCAAGCGGACACGGCGAGTTCCTACGGCCCGATCAAGGCTGCGTTGATCCACATGGCCAAGGGGCTGGCACGGCAGTACGCGAAGAAGAAGATCCGCGTCAACGTGGTCTCGCCAGGCACGGTCTATTTCAAGGGCGGCGTCTGGAATACGATCGAGCATAACATGCCCGAGCGCTACAATGATGCGATGAAGCGTAACCCCACCGGCCGCATGGCGACGCCGCAGGAGATCGCGAGCGCAGCGGTGTTTCTGGCGAGCCCGGTGTCGGGGTTCACCACGGGCTCCAATCTGGTGGTGGACGGCGCGATCTCGAACCGGGTGAATTTTTAGAACAAACTCGTCATTGCGAGCGTAGCGAAGCAAATCCAGTATTTCTCCGCGGTGACAGTCTGGATTGCTTCGCTGCGCTCGCAATGACGGGGCGAGAGGGGCGCGGCCCCCACCCTCAATGAAAATCCCGCGACGGCGGCAGGATGCGGACATTGCGGGGATGACGGATTTTTTGCGCGGGCGCATCCGTGTGGGCGCGGGGGTCGTCGTTGAGCGGTTCGACCACGGTGGCGCCTGCCGGCACCGGATGCTTGCGGCCGAGGGCGTCGTTGGCAAGGCCGGCCAGATCGTGCGAACGGTCGATCATCCGCTGGGCGATCAGATGCGTCACCTTTTCGGGACTGCTCTGGATGTAGCCCTCGACCAGGATGAGGCGTGCGCCCATCACCTCCTTCCGGTACTGCTCCATGATCTTCGGCCACACCACGACATTGGCGATGCCGGTTTCGTCCTCCAGTGTCATGAACACGACGCCGCTGGCGCTGCCCGGCCGCTGCCGTACCAGCACGACGCCGGCACAGCGGACACGGCGCCGCTCGTTGTCGTGATTGATGTCCTTGCAGGCGACGATGCGCTCGCGCGTAAACATCTCCCGCAAAAATTCAATCGGATGGCCTTTGAGCGAAAGGCGAATGGTCTGGTAGTCCGCGACCACCTGTTCGGCGCGCGGCATCACCGGCAACGGCCTGGCGTGCTCGTCCGGCTGCTCGCGTGCGGTGGCCACCTCGAACAGCGGCAGCGGCACATCGTCGGGCAGGCGCCGCACCTGCCACAGCGCCTCGCGGCGATCGAGCCCGAGCGAGCGAAACGCGTCGGCATCGGCAAGCAGGATCAGCGCGCGCTTGGGCAGTCCGGTGTCGCGGGCGAAATCTTCCAGCGAGGTGAAGGGCCGGCGGTTGCGCGCGGAGACGATGCGGTCGGCCCAGTCGGGCGCTCTCTCCACACGGTCATTCCGGGACGCGCCTCTTTTCAGCCTTTCCTCATCCTCATCGAGCCAATGAAAACCGTCGATCTGGCGGAAGCCCAGGCGCACGGCGCAATATTTGCTACTTCCTTCTTCCAGCGTGTTCTGCGCAAAACTGTAGGACACATCGATATCGCGCACCTCGACGCCATTCTTGCGAGCGTCGCTGACGATCTGCGCCGGGGCGTAAAAACCCATCGGCTGCGAGTTCAGGAGGCCGCAGCAGAATGCATCAGGGTGATAATGCTTCAGCCATGAGGAGATATAGACAAGCTGCGCGAAGCTTGCGGCATGGCTCTCCGGAAAACCGTAGCTGCCAAAACCCTTGATCTGTTCGAAACAGTTCCTGGCAAAATCAGGCGCATAACCGCGTGCGATCATGTTGCCGATCATCTTGTCTTCGAACTTGCCGATGGTGCCGACATTGCGGAACGTTGCCATCGCACGGCGCAGGCCGTTGGCCTCCTCGGCCGTGAACTTCGCGGCCTCGATCGCGATCCGCATCGCCTGCTCCTGGAACAAGGGCACGCCGAGGGTCTTGTGCAGCACTCTGTAAAGCTCGTCCTTGTCGCCATGCTCCGGTGACGGCGATGGATAGTTCACTTTTTCCAAGCCGTTCCGCCGCCGCAGATAAGGATGCACCATGTCGCCCTGGATCGGACCAGGCCGCACGATCGCGACCTCGATGACGAGATCGTAGAAGGTCCGTGGCTTCAGCCGGGGCAACATGTTCATCTGGGCGCGGCTCTCGACCTGGAACACGCCGAGCGACTCCCCGTCGCACAGCATGTCGTAGACTTTGGAATCATCCTGCGGGACGCTCGCCAGCATCCAGCGTTCGCCCTTGTGCTGCTCGATCAGATCAAAGCACTTGCGGATGCAGGTCAGCATGCCCAGCGCGAGCACGTCGACCTTCATCATGCTGAGTGCGTCGACATCGTCCTTGTCCCATTCGATGAAGGTGCGATCGTCCATCGCGGCATTGCCGATCGGCACATAGGTGTCGAGCCGGTCCTGCGTGAGCACATAGCCGCCGACATGCTGGGACAGATGACGGGGGAATTCGATCAGCTCGGTCGCGAGCTCGACTGCGAGGTTGATCATTGAATTTTGCGGATCGAGGCCGGCCTGCCTGACCTGCATGTCGTTGAGGCCCTTGCCCCAGCTTCCCCAGACGGTGTCGGCAAGGGCCGCGGTGACGTCCTCGGTCAGGCCCAGCGCCTTGCCGACGTCGCGGATGGCGCTGCGCGGGCGATAATGAATGATGGTGGCGATGATCGCAGCGCGATGGCGGCCGTAACGGCGATAGACATATTGCATCACCTCCTCGCGCCGCGAATGCTCGAAATCGACGTCGATGTCGGGCGGCTCCAGCCGCTCCTTGGAGATGAAGCGCTCGAACAGCAGATCGACCTTGGTCGGGTCGACCGAGGTGATGCCGAGCACGTAGCAGACCGCCGAATTCGCCGCCGATCCCCGCCCCTGGCACAAAATGTTCTGGCTGCGGGCGTAATGCACGATGTCGTGCACGGTGAGGAAGTAATGCGCGTATTTCAGATCGGCGATCAGCGCGAGTTCTTTCTTCAGGGTGGCGCGCAGCTTGTCGTCGATCTTGCCGCCGAAATATTTGTCGACACCGGCCCAGGTCAGATTCTCCAGATGCCCCTGCGCGGTCTTCCCCGGTGGCACCGGCTCATCCGGATACTGGTATTTGAGCTGGTCGAGCGAGAAGGTGATCTTGTCCGCAAAGCGCATGGTCTCCGCGATAGCTTCGGGGAAATCGCGGAACAGCCGCGCCATCTCCCTGGGCGTCTTCAGAAATCGCTCGGCATTGGCTTCCAGCTTCCGGCCGACCGCCTCGATCGTGGTCTTTTCCCGGATGCAGGTCAGAACGTCCTGGAGGGGACGGCGCGCGGGGTGGTGATAGAGCACCTCGTTGCTCGCAAGCAGCGGCACTTTTGCTTTTGCGGCGAGATCATCGAGCTGCGCGAGGCGACGGCGATCGTCGCCGCGATAGACCAGACTCGCCGCCAGCCACACGCCCTCGGCGCGACTTGCCTTCAGCTTGGCGAGGATGTCCTGCGCTTGCGCCGCATCGAAGCGATGCGGCAGCGTCAGGATCAGGAGCTGGCCTTCGGAAAACGCAAGGAGATCGGCGAAGGTGAGATGGCATTCGCCCTTCGCGATCCGCGTGATGTCGTCGCCGCGCTTGCCCCGGGTGAGAAGCTGGCACAGCCGGCCATAGGCGGCGCGGTCACACGGATAGACCAGGATATCCGGCGTGCCGTCGATGAAGACGATGCGGGTGCCGATCAGAAGCTTCGGCTTGTGCAGCACCTTGTCATTGTCGAGCTCCTTGTAGGCACGCACCACACCGGCGAGCGTGTTGTGATCGGCAATGCCGATCGCGGGAATGCCCAGGATGCTGGCCTGGTGTACATAGTCGCGCGGATCCGAGCCGCCGCGCAGGAAGGAGAAATTCGTGGTGATGCCGATCTCGGCATAAGCGGGCGTGTTCATGCGAAGAGACCGTGCACATACCAACCGGGAGGAGCGGGCTTGCCGTCGTCGTCGAAGCACTCCCCCTCGTAAAGACCGTCGCGAAAGATCCAGAAGCGTAGGCCTTCGGCATCCTCGATACGAAAATAATCCCGTGTCAGTTGCTTGCCGTCCTGCCGCCACCATTCCATGGCGATGCGCTCGGGGCCCTCCACCCGCACCACCGCATGCTGCGCGCGGCGCCAGGTGAATTGATGCGGCGGCCCGTCGGGCACGGTCGCGAACGGCACATTGATCGGCTCAGGCTTGTCGAACAACCGCAACGGACGCAGCGGCGGCTCACCCTCGGTGCGCGCGGGCCATTCGGCCTGCATGGCCACGGCGAGATGATGCTGGGCAGGCGCCGCCAGCACCGCACATTCAGGGATATGGGTATCCTCAGGCAGGTGCACGACGACGCGCTTTCCGCCGATGCGCGCGGCGATGCGGTCGATCAGCGCGGCAAGCTCGTCATTGTCGTGGACATGGGCGTCGAGATCGCGCTGCTCCTGCACCACGATCTCGGTGCGGCTTGCCGACAGCCGCACCATGTCGAAGCCGAAGCCGGGATCGAGGGGATCGGCGAGTGCATCGAGACGCTCGCGGAACAGCCGGTCGACGACCGCGCTCCGCGTCACGGGACGTCCGGTTTCGACCATGATGGCGCGCACCGCGCCGTCGGTACGGAAGAATGTGGCTTCTAACCGTCGCGCGCCCTTGCCCTGCTTCTCCATCGACGCGATCAGCGTGTCGGCGAGGCGCGACAGCGTCATCGCGATCATGGTGTCGGTCGCGATCGGCTCGGCAAAGCGTTTCTCTACGATGTAATCGGGCAGCGGCTTTCGTGGATTGATCGGCGCATCGCCCTGTCCCAGCGCGTGCGCAAGCAGCGTGGAGAACCGCGCACCGAACCGCGCCGTGATTTCGCTCGGCGTGCGCGAGGCGACATCGCCGATGGTTTTCAGGCCGGCGCGGCGCAGGCCGGTGCTGATGGCCTCACCCGCACCAAGCGCGGACACTGGAAACCGGCTGATTGCCGCCGCCTCCCCGCCATTGGCAACGATGCTACCGGATGCCTGCCGCGTCAGCGTGCGCGCGCAGACCGAGGTGCCGGCGATCGCCGCGCTGACGGCAAAGCCCTGGCGATCGAGGGCACGGACAAGGGTTTGCAACAGCGTAGCCTCGCCGCCGAACAGATGCGCGCAGCCGGTGATGTCGAGGAACAGCCCGTGCGGCGGATCGAGCGCCACCAGCGGCGTGAAGCGGTCGCACCAGTCGGCGATGTCGCCGATCGTCTTGGCATCGGCCACGGCATCGGCATCGAACACCTTTAGATCCGGACACATCGCCCGGGCATTGGCCAAGGGCTGGCCGATATGCAGCCCGAGGCGCTCGGCGGCCTCGTCCAGCGCATGGATCACCAGCGCGTTGCTGTCCTTGGCGACGACGATGCTGGGCTCATTGTTTTTATGCAGTCCGACGTTGCCGAAGAACCGCTGGATCCGGTCGATAGGCAGGCGCGGCAGCCACAGGCTGAGGATACGTCGACGATTCAGAGAACTGGCACTCATCACATTTCCATTCCATGATCCACCGGCCGCACGGGCCATGACGATTGCGCAAGAGCTCGGCATCGAAGCGCGGCGCGCCCCAGGCGCTCCACATCGCGCCCGGCGGCGAATGCGCCGCGCGCAGCATCCATCTGGTCTCCGCGGTCGATGGCAAAGGTTGTGCGGCCATCCGCAGCAGCAAGCCGGTGACACCGGAAGACTGCGCAGCCAGCGTCAGCTTGCGGCTCGCCACAAGATCGAACTGCCTGGTCTCACCCCAGAGCTCGAGCACGACGGCGCCCAGCGCGTCGCAGGCGAGCGCATCGGCCGACGTGCGCAACGCACTCTCCACGTCGGCGGCGCGCACCATCACCATACGGCGCGGATCGAGACCGATCTCGGTGAGCCCGCTCATCGACAGCGCACCGGTTTCAATTTCTGAAAAATCCTGCCGCACCCACAGCAGCGGTTTGCGTGCCGTCATGCGCCCCGCAAGTCCGGTGACAAAGCCGGTCGCGGCCGCGCCCTGACGTCCTTCGCAAAATACCTCGTGGATTGCCGCGCGTGCGAGCCCGCCCTTTAGCGCGCTGTCGGCCTCGCGATGGCCGAGCGCGACACGGTCGCGATGATGCACGACCTCCGCCGTCTCGATGCGCTCGATCTGGCCGCGCAAGGCTGCAAGCGCGCTTGTTCGTGCGCCGCTCATATACGCCGCTCCTCAGGAGTGATTGCCGGTGGCTCTCAAAAAGAGAACCAGCGGCTAGCTCATTTGTTCATGATATGTTCTAATATAAAGCTAACGACGCCCCAGGAGTCAATCGAATTGGCGGGCCTTGGGATTCATGAGCTGAATCAAAGGGATCCAATATGGACGTGCAACGCAAGCTGGAAATCCTGGCCGACGCCGCCAAGTACGACGCGTCTTGCGCCTCCAGCGGCACCGAGAGGCGGGATTCCAGCGACGGCAAGGGCATGGGATCGACCGCGCCCGGCATGGGCATTTGCCATTCCTACGCGCCGGACGGTCGCTGTATCTCGCTGCTCAAGGTGCTGCTGACCAACGCCTGCAATTACGACTGCCTCTATTGCGTCAACCGGGCCTCTTCCAACGTGCCACGCGCCCGCTTCACCATCGACGAAGTCGTCAAGCTGACGCTCGACTTCTACCGGCGCAATTACATCGAAGGACTGTTTCTCTCCTCCGGCATCATCCGCAACCCCGACTACACCATGGAGCAGGTGGTAAGCGTCGCGCGCAAACTGCGCGAGGAGCATCACTTCCGTGGCTACATCCATCTCAAAACAATCCCCGAGGCCGACGATACATTGATCTCCGAGGCCGGCAAATATGCCGACCGTCTCTCTATCAACATCGAGATGCCGCAGGAGACGAGCCTGCAGCAATTCGCGCCCGAGAAGGACGTGCGCGCGATCCGCCGCACAATGGGCCGACTGCGGCTGAAGCTGGACGAGGCCGAGGAAAGCCGTAGCGCGAAGACGAAAGCCAAGCCGCAGCGCTTCGCACCGGCCGGCCAAAGCACGCAGATGATCGTCGGCGCCGACGCGGCCTCCGACCACACTATCCTCCACACCAGCGCCAATCTCTACAGTTCATACAGGCTGAGGCGCGTCTATTATTCCGCGTTCAGCCCGATCCCCGATGCCAGCCGCGCGCTGCCTCTGCGCGCGCCGCCCTTGCTGCGCGAGCACCGACTCTACCAGGCCGACTGGCTGATGCGGTTCTACGGCTTCGACGTCGGCGAGATCGTCGACGACAGTGCGATGCTGCCGCTCGACATCGATCCAAAACTCGCCTGGGCGCTGCGCCACCGCGACCGCTTCCCGCTCGACGTCAACCGGGCCAGCCGCGAGGAATTGTTGCGCGTGCCGGGCTTCGGCACCAAGGCGGTCGAGCGCATCATCGCGGCGCGCCGCACGACCACCATCCGCGTCGCCGATCTCGCGCGGCTGCATGTGCCCCGGAACAAAGCGCTGCCGTTCATCGTGCTGAGCGATCACCGGCCCGCGCCGCACCGCCTCGACGAGGCACGGCTGATCGAACGGTTCAAGCCGAAGGCCACACAACTGGGATTTGGCTTCTGATGCAGTACATCACCCTCGAGAACGAAACCGATTTCGACGGCTGGCGCAAAGCCGCGCGTAGCCTCGTGCTTCACCAAATGAAACCGGTCGATGTCACCTGGACCGTGCAGGGCGGCGAAGCGGAGCTGTTCGCGCCACCCTCGCCGTCTCCGCTGCCGGCCGGTGGCGATAGCACCTTCAACGTGCCAGCAAAATTCGTCGAGCTCGCCAAGGCCGCGATCCTGCATCGCGATCCCGAGCGTTTCGCGATCCTCTATCGCCTGCTGTTTCGGCTGAACGACAATCACGACCTCATCGAGGTCGCGACCGATCTCGATGTCGCGCAAGTCACGGCCATGGCAAAGGCGGTCTACCGCGACGAGCACAAGATGCATGCCTTCGTGCGCTTCCGCGAGATCGGCAGGGAACGCGAAGCACACTACGTCGCCTGGTTCGAGCCGGAGCATCATATCGTCGAGCTCGCCGCGCCGTTCTTCGCCAAGCGCTTCGCCGATATGCCCTGGTCGATCCTGACGCCGGATTTGTGCGCGCATTGGGATGGCCACGCGCTCTCGTTCACGTCAGGCGTCGGCAAGAGCGAGGCGCCGAACGAAGACCGGCTGGAGGAAACCTGGCGGCGCTACTATGCCAGCATCTTCAATCCGGCCCGCCTGAAGGTGAAGGCAATGCAGACCGAGATGCCGAAGAAATATTGGAGGAACCTGCCCGAGGCTTCGATCATTAAGCCCCTGATTGAGGACGCCGAGCGCATGACCGGCGCCATGATCGCCAATGCCCCAACCGATCCGCACAAGCCTCAAAAGCGGCCGGAGGCTCCGATGAAACGCAAGACCGCTGCCGACGATCTCGAAGCGCTCCGCGAGGAGGCCGCCCACTGCCGCGCCTGCCATCTCTACAAGGACGCCACCCAGACCGTGTTCGGCGAGGGTCCGAAGTCCGCCAATATCATGCTGGTCGGCGAACAACCTGGCGACAAGGAAGACCTCGCCGGCCATCCCTTCGTCGGTCCAGCCGGCCAGATGCTCGACAAGGCGCTGCAGGAGGCCGGCGTCGACCGCAAGAAGGTCTATGTCACCAACGCGGTGAAACACTTCAAATTCGTGCCGCGCGGCAAGATTCGCCTGCATCAGAAGCCGAATACGCCGGAGATAAAGGCCTGCCGGCAGTGGTATGAGCGGGAGGTCTCCGTCATCCAGCCCGATCTCATCGTCGCGATGGGCGCGACCGCCGCGCAGAGCGTGTTCGGCAAGATCACCCCGATCGGAAAGAACCGCGGCCGGCTCATCGACCTGCCCGACGGTCACAAGGCGCTGGTGACGGTGCACCCGTCCTATCTGCTGCGGCTGCCCGATCCGGAAGCCAAGGTGCTGGAATATCGGCGCTTTGTCGAAGATTTGAAGATCGTCGCCGGGTTGCAGAAGAAAGCCGCGCGCGCCGCCTGAATACGGGCGGGAAAACCCCTTTCATGCCTCGCCTGTCATCCAGCCTTCAAATCCATCGCGGACAATAGCCCCTACAGAAAGTTAAGGGGCCTCCAGACATGACCGATGTTGCATTCGACCGCGCGGTAGCCGATCCCGCGCCGATCCAGCCGGCCTCGCGGCCAAATCTCGACAAGGGCTTCAATCCGCTGACGATGATCCTGTTCTTCGGCATCCTCGCCGCGGGCCTGCTCTATGTGGCCTACAGCATCTATTCGGATGTCGATGCGACCGGCACGCGGGTCACGAGCTATCTGCCCTACATCCTCTTGTTTGTCGCGCTGCTGATCGCGCTCGGCTTCGAATTCGTCAACGGCTTCCACGACACCGCCAACGCGGTAGCGACCGTGATCTACACCCATTCGCTGCCGGCCGAAGTCGCGGTGATGTGGTCGGGTTTCTTCAACTTTCTCGGCGTGCTGCTCTCGTCCGGCGCGGTCGCCTTCGGCATCGTCTCGCTGCTACCGGTCGAGCTGATCCTGCAGGTCGGCTCCAGCGCCGGTTTCGCGATGGTGTTCGCGCTGCTGATCGCCGCGATCCTTTGGAACCTCGGCACCTGGTATTTCGGCCTGCCGGCCTCCTCCTCGCACACGCTGATCGGCTCGATCATCGGAGTCGGCGTTGCGAACGCGCTGATGCGCGGCCGCGACGGCACCTCGGGCGTGGACTGGGGCAAGGCTACGGAGATCGGCTATGCGCTTCTGTTGTCGCCACTGGTCGGCTTCATCTGCGCCGCCGGCCTGCTTCTGCTGCTCAAGCTGATCATCAAGAACCCGGCGCTCTATGCCGCCCCTGAGGGTCACAAAGCCCCGCCGATGTGGATTCGCGGCCTGCTGATCCTGACCTGCACCGGCGTCAGCTTCGCCCATGGTTCGAACGACGGCCAGAAGGGCATGGGCCTGATCATGCTGATCCTGATCGGCACCGTGCCCACAGCCTATGCGCTCAACCGCGCATTGCCGGAGTCGCAGGTCGCCCAGTTCGCGAAGGTCTCGGATGCCGCCTCCAAGGTGGTTGCGGCCAAGGGCGCCGGCCATGCGATCATCGGCGATCCCCGTCCTGCGGTGACGCAGTACGTCACCTCGCATCACATCAGCGAAGGCACCTACCCTTCGCTGTCAGTGCTGGTGAAGGATGTCGGCGAGCAGGTCGCGAAATACGGTTCGCTGAACAAGGTGCCGGCGGAAGTCGTCGGCAACACCCGCAACGACATGTACCTGACTTCGGAAGCGATCCGATTCCTGATGAAGGACAAGGAAAACGACCTCAGCAAGGAAGAGGTCGCGACCTTGAACGCCTACAAAGGCGGGCTAGACAGCGCGACCAAGTTCATCCCGACCTGGGTGAAGGTCGCGGTCGCGATCGCGCTCGGTCTCGGCACCATGATCGGCTGGAAGCGCATCGTCGTCACCGTCGGCGAGAAGATCGGCAAGACCCATCTCACCTACGCGCAGGGTGCCTCCGCCGAGCTCGTCGCCGCCGCCACGATCGGCGCCGCCGACGCGTTCGGCCTGCCGGTCTCGACCACCCACGTGCTGTCGTCCGGCGTCGCCGGCACCATGGCCGCGAACGGTTCGGGTCTCCAGGTCGCCACCATCAGGAACATGGTGATGGCCTGGGTGCTGACCTTGCCCGTCGCTATCCTGTTGTCGGGCACGCTGTACGTGATCTTCTCGCGGATCTTCTGAAGCCGATCAGTCACTCGAAGACAAAGGGCCCGTGCGATGCGCGGGCCCTTTTTCGTTTGTGCTTTCGGCTTGATCTTGCGCTTGGCCTTACGATGCCGCGAGCGATTCCTCGACCAGCTTAACCCAATACGATGTGCCGTAAACGATGGCGTCGTCGTCGAAATTGTAGGCGGGGTGATGCAGGCCGGCGCTGTCGCCGTTGCCGCAGAAGATGAAGGCGCCGGGGCGCGCTTCCAGCATATAGGCGAAATCCTCGCCGCCCATCAGCGGCGACATCTCGAGCACATTGGCCTCGCCCGCAACTTGCCCCGCGATGCGACGTGCGATCTCGGTCTCCGCGGCGTGATTGTTCACCACGGGATAATTCCGCTTGTAGTGCAGATCGATCTTGGCGCCTGTGATCTGCGCCACGCCCGCCACAACCTCGTGGACGCGCTTCTCCACCAGCTTGCGCACCTCCGGCGACAGCGTGCGGATGGTGCCCCTCAGTGTCGCGGTTTGTGGAATCACGTTACGGGCATTGCCTGCGTGGAACTCGCAGATCGAAATCACGGCCGATTCCAGCGGATCGACGCTGCGCGCAACGATCGACTGCAGCGCCGTGATCACCTGTGCACCGACCAGAACGGAATCCACACATTTGTGCGGCCGCGCGGCATGGCCGCCGAGGCCCTCGATCATGATATCGACCTCATCGGTCGCCGCCATGATCGGACCCGGCCGGATCGCGAACGAGCCCACCGGAATGCCCGGACCGTTGTGCATGCCGTAGACCTGCTCGATGCCGAAGCGCTCCATCATGCCGTCCTTGACCATGGCCAAGCCACCCGCGCCGCCCTCCTCGGCCGGCTGGAAGATCACCACCGCATCGCCGGCGAAGTTGCGGGTCTCGGCGAGATAACGCGCAGCACCGAGCAGCATCGCGGTGTGGCCGTCATGGCCGCAGGCGTGCATCTTGCCGGGAGTCTTCGAAGCGTAAGGCAGGTTGGTCTGTTCCTCGACCGGCAGGGCATCCATGTCGGCACGCAGGCCGATGGCCTTGAGGCCCTCGCCGGCCGGCTTGCTGCCCTTGATCACGCCGACCACGCCGGTCTGGCCGATGCCCGTCACGACCTCATCGCAGCCGAATTCGCGCAGGCGGTCCGCGACGAATGCTGCGGTGCGGTGGACGTCGTAGAGCAGCTCCGGATGCTGGTGGATGTCCCGGCGCCAGGCCTGAATATCGGGTTGAAGGTCGGCGACGCGGTTCACGATGGGCATGGAGGGTCTCAAGCTTTGTTGAAAATGCAGGCCTGTCTACCATGCAAGCACCAGTCCACCCAACTGGCGGGGATCTGGGGTAGCTCTGTCCTCCCGTCATGGCCGGACTTGTCCCGGCCATCCACGTCTGACTATTAGAACGGAAAGTGCGTGGATGCCTGGGACAAGCCTGGGCATAATGCCTATTGGGTGGAAGCAGAATGCCAAGGCGGCTCGAAGGTGAGTTTGACTATATTGTCGTTGGGGCCGGCACGGCGGGCTGCATCGTCGCCAACCGGCTGTCGGCCAATTCCAGCAATCGCGTCCTCCTCCTCGAAGCCGGCGGCGACGACAACTGGATCTGGTTCCACATTCCCGTCGGCTATCTCTTCGCCATCGGCAATCCGCGCTCGGACTGGATGTTCAGGACCGAGGCCGAGCCCGGCCTGAACGGCCGCTCGCTCGCCTATCCCCGTGGCAAGGTGATCGGCGGCTCCTCGGCGATCAACGCCATGATCTCGATGCGTGGACAGGCCGCCGATTACGATCACTGGCGCCAGCTCGGCATGACCGGCTGGGGTTATGACGACGTGCTGCCGCTGTTCAAACGGCTCGAGGATCACTTCCTCGGCGCAAGCGAGCATCACGGCGCCGGCGGCGGCTGGCGCATCGAGGCGCCGCGGCTGTCCTGGGACATACTCGATGCCGTGGGCGATGCGGCCGAGGAGATGGGCATCAAGCGCATCCCGGATTTCAATACCGGCGACAACGAAGGCACCAGCTATTTCCACGTCAATCAGAAGCGCGGCCGGCGCTGGTCGTCGGCGCGCGGCTTTCTCAAGCCGGTATTGAACCGCCCGAACCTGCGGCTCGAAAAGCATGTGCTGGTCGATCGTCTGATCATCGAACAGGGCCGCGCCGTCGGCGTGCGCTTCATCCAGAATGGCGAGATCATCGAGGCGCGTGCGAAACGCGAGGTGGTCCTCTCGGCAGGCGCGATTGGCTCGGTACAGGTGCTGCATCGCTCCGGCATCGGACCTGCCGACTGGCTGTCGCCGCTCGGCATCGACATCGTGATGGACAAGCCCGGCGTCGGCCGCAATCTGCAGGATCATCTGCAGCAGCGCGCGATCTACAAGGTCGAAGGCGTGCGCACACTGAACGAGACCTATTACAACCTGGTTCGACGCGGCCTGATGGGCCTCGACTACGCCTTCCGCCGCCGCGGGCCGTTGACCATGGCGCCGTCGCAGCTCGGCATCTTCACCCGCTCCGATGCGACGCGCGCACGCGCCAACATCCAGTTCCACGTGCAACCGCTGTCGCTCGACAAGTTCGGCGATCCCCTGCACCGCTTTCCCGCGATCACGGTGAGCGCCTGCAATCTCCAGCCGACATCGCGTGGCACCGTACGTCTGCGTTCGGCGGCGCCGGACGAGAAGCCCATCATCGCGCCGAATTATCTTTCAACGGACGACGACCGTCAGGTCGGCGCCGATGCCATCCGCACCACCCGCCGCCTGATGCAGCAGAAGGCCTTGGCAAAATACCGCCCAAGCGAATATCTGCCCGGCCCCGCCGTCGGCGACGACGATGCCTCTCTTGCCAAGGCCGCCGGCGACATCGGCACCACCATCTTCCATCCCGTCGGTACCGCGAAGATGGGCGCAGCAAATGATCCGATGGCGGTGGTCGACGAACGCCTGCGCTTCTACGGTCTCGGCAGCCTTCGCATTGTCGATGCCTCGATCATGCCGACCATCACGTCTGGCAACACCAACACGCCGACCGCGATGATCGCCGAAAAGGGCGCAACAATGATTTTGGAGGATTCGAAGTGAATGCGTAGCCTGATGGGGCGTAGCGAAATCCGGGAGAGGACGCTCGATTGGTCCCGTATTCCGCTACGCTCCATACGGGCTACGCGTCCAACCACCTCACGAAAACGTCATCGCGTCCGGGAATAACACCCCCGCTCCCCCAATCACCTCCCCGAAGCCCAATTCCGGGCGAAGTGGAGCTGCGCGATGAGCGGACACGATCACGGCGAGGACGGCTTAAGCCGCCGCAAGGTGTTGGAATGCATGACCTGGGCCGGCACCGGGGTGCTCTGGACCATCACCGGTGGCGTCCCGCGCTCGCTCGGCATCATCGATTCCGCGCAAGCCGCGACCGCGGCCGCGCCCGGAATGACCTTCCTCCAGATCAGCGACAGCCATGTCGGCTTCGACAAGCCGGCCAATCCCAACGCGCTCGGCACGCTCGAGGAAGCCATCAACAAGATCAACGCGATGCCGGTCAAGCCGTCCTTCATGATCCACACTGGCGACATCACGCATCTCTCCAAGGCCGCCGAGTTCGACAATGCCGATCGCATCATCTCGCAGAGCAAGCTCGACGTGCATTACGTGCCCGGCGAGCATGACTTCCTCGACGAGGACGTGAAGTTCTATCGCGAGCGCTACGGCCGCGGTACCAAGGGCGCAGGCTGGTATTCGTTCGACGCCGGCGGCGTGCACTTCATCGGCCTCGTCAATGTCGTCGACCTCAAGGCCGGAGGCCTCGGCAATCTCGGCGCCGAGCAGCTCGCCTGGCTCGAGGACGATCTGCGCGGCAAGTCGAAATCGACGCCGATCGTGCTGTTCGCCCACATCCCGCTCTGGACCGTCTACCCCGAATGGGGCTGGGGCACTGAGGACGGCGCCCGCGCGCTGGAACAGGTGAAAGGCTTCGGTTCGGTCACCGTGCTCAATGGCCACATTCACCAGGTGATGCAGAAGGTCGAAGGCAACGTCACCTTCCACACCGCACGCTCCACCGCCTTTCCGCAGCCGGCGCCGGGAGCTGCCCCCTCGCCCGGACCGATGAAGGTCGAGGACGCAAAGCTCCGCGCGATGCTCGGCGTTGCCAGCATTAACTTCAAGCAGAACGAGCAGCGGCTCGCGATCATCGACACGCCGCTCCAGAGTTGATGCAGGACTAACGGAAGCTGACAATGAAGACTCTCAATCGCCGCGACCTCGGTGTCGCCTTCGGTCTTGCTTTGGCCGCGGCCATGCTGTTACCCGCCACAACCGCCCATGCCGACGACATGGAGGTGCATATCGACAATTTCGTCTTCCAGCCGGCCGAGCTCAAGATCAAGGTCGGCACCACCGTGACCTGGACCAACCGGGACGACATCCCCCACACCGTGGTGTCGGCCGGGAAGTTCAGGTCCAAGACCCTGGACACTGACGACAAGTTCTCGTTCACCTTCACCAATGCGGGCGACTACAAATATTTTTGTTCTCTGCACCCGCACATGACGGGGATGATCAAGGTTGAGTAACACCTCGAACCAAGGCATCAACGTCTTGCCCGGCCGGTGGTCCCACACCGGCCGGGCCCGTGTGCCTTCGGTCACACTCAGGGACGAAACGAATAGGGACGAGACGAACAGCGACGAAACCAAGCAACGAGCAGAACAAGAGGCAAAGCGAGGAGCGATGCCCGCCAACGACGATTTGCAGAAGGCGCAACGCTTCCGCGAGGCGGCGCTCCCCCATCTCGACGACGTCTACACGCTCGCGCGCTATCTCTTGCGTGACCCCTCCGATGCCGAGGACGCGGTGCAGGAGTGCTATCTGCGCGCGCTGAAGCATTTCGACAGCTATCGCGGGCCGGCGATAAAGCCTTGGCTATTCGCGATCCTGCGTAACGTCTGCAATGCCGAATATGCACGGCGCGCACACAGGCACAGCGCGATCGAGGATACGCCCGGCGCTGCCGAGCAGACGCCGATCTGGCAGGAGACCGAGGCCAGCCCCGAAACCGAAGTGCTGCGCAGCCGCGATGCGGGCGCGATCCGCAAGCTGATCGACGCGCTCGCCGAGCCGTTCAAGGAAACGTTCGTGCTGCGGGAGATCAACAACCTGTCCTATCGTGAAATCGCCGAGGCCGCCGGCGTGCCCGTCGGCACTGTGATGTCCCGCCTCGCCCGCGCCCGTGCCATGCTGCGCGCGGCCTGGACGGCGGATGAGGAGCAAGCAAGATGACCTGCGACGAAGCAAGAATCCTGCTTCACGCGCTGCTCGACAACGAGCTCGATGCCGGCCACGCGCGCGAGGTCGAAGCCCATATCGCCGGCTGCCCGGCCTGCGCTGCGGAGTTCGCCGCGCAGCGCGAGATGCAGCGCGTGCTCGCAGACGCCGATTTGCGCTACACCGCACCGGCGAGCCTGCGTGCGCGTATCGAGGCCTCGCTGCCGCAGCCGCAGCATCAACAGCCGAGCCGCCGCTCCGTGCTGCGCGGCTTTGCGATGGGCTCGGCAGTCTCCGCGCTCGCCGCCTCCGGCGTCGTCGCATTGGTGCTGCGCCAGGACGACCAGCAGCGCATCCTGTCGGAGGTCGTCTCCGCGCATCTGCGCTCGCTCCAGGCCGGCCACCTCATCGACGTGGTCTCGACCGACCAGCACACGGTGAAGCCGTGGTTCAACGGCAAGCTCGACGTCGCCCCGCCCGTGATCGACCTCACCGCACAAGGCTTTACGCTGGTCGGCGGCAGGCTCGATTATATCGACGCCCGCGCCATCGGTGCGGTCGTCTATAAGCGCCGGCAGCACGTGGTGAATTTGTTCGTATCGCAGACATCGAACGCGGAATACCGCGCACCCAGGACCGAAGCCATGCAGGGCTTCAACTGCCGGCGCTGGGGCAATCGCGGCCTGAACTTCTGGGCCGTCAGCGATCTCGGCGCAGACGAGCTTGCCGAATTCGTCGACAAGTTCGAGGCGGCGATGAACGGTTAGCTTCTGCGCATGCCGTCATTCGAGCGGAGGAAATCGTTCGAAGACGGGCAGTTCGTGAGCCCGCACCATCCAGCCAATCCGCTCGGCGACCTGAATGTGCATCGTCGCCGGAACGGCATCAGGGTCATCATAGGTGCCGCTCTGGATATCGATGATATCGGGCATCAGGTTTTCGTTGATGTAGAACAGCCCCGTGCCGCAATCGGCACAGAAGTGACGTCGTCCATGTTCGGATGATTGATAGATCTTCGGCTGACCGCGCACGACTTTGACCGCCTTGAGCGAATACATCACCCAGCCAACCATCGGTGCCCCGGAGTGACGGCGGCAATCCGCGCAATGGCAGAGCGCATGCACCATCATGTCGCCGTTCACTTCATAGCGGATGGCGCCGCAATGACAGCCGCCAGTCAAAGGCATCGCCCACTCCTCTCCCGGTCAGGTCAATGCCGGGAAATAAGCGTCGATTTGGAATTTCGGGAGACGGACTGCTTCAGCAGGTCGCACGTCGCGACATCAGGCCGCAGCAGAGGCCTTACGCAGACCTTCGCACCGCATTGTCCACCAGCGTCTTGCCGAGCGACCAAATCGCGCCGGGGACCTTGTGGCTGCCGGCGATGACGTCGTCGAAGGCGCGCTCGATCCAGCCGCAATCTTCCTCGGTGATGGTGAGCGGCGGCAGAAGCTTGATGGTGTGGCTGCCATGGCCGGCGACTTGCGTGAGGATCTTGTGGTCCTTGAACAGCGGCACGGTGATGAGCTGGCAGAACAGACCCTTGTTGGCTGCCTCCAGCACGTTCCAGGACGCCCGCAGCCGCAGCGATTTCGGCGGACCGAACTCGACGCCGATCATCAGGCCCTTGCCGCGGACCTCCTTCAACAGCTCGTAGCCGGGCACCATGCGCGTGAGCGCGAGGCGCAGCTCGGCACCGCGCTTGGCGGCGGACTCGATCAGCTTCTCGGACTCCATGATGTCAAGCGTGGCGATGCCCGCAGCCATCGCCAGGTCGTTCTTGGAGAAGGTCGAGCCGTGCACGACGGCGCGGTCCATCTGGTTGAATATCTTGTCGAAGATGCTTTTGCGCGTCAGCACCGCGCCGACCGGCACATGGCCGCCGGACAGCGACTTCGACAGCAGCACCATGTCGGGCTCGACGTTCCAGTGCTCGACCGCGAGGAAGCGGCCGGTGCGGCCCATGCCGGTCTGGATCTCGTCGGCGACGAACAGCGTGCCGTATTTCTTGCAGAGCGCAGCTGCACCCGGCAGGAACTCGTCGGTGGGCATGTTGACGCCCTTGCCCTGGATTGGCTCGACGACGAAGGCCGCCACCTCGCGCGAGGCCAGCGCCTTTTCGAGCGCGGCGAGATCGTTGAACGGGATCGAAGTGCATCCCGGCAGCAGCGGCTCGAAGCCGGTGCGGAAGTTCGAATCACCGGTCAGCGACAGCGCGCCATAGGTCAGGCCGTGATAGCCGTGGGCACAATAGACGATCCCCGGACGACCGGTGGCGCCGCGGGCGAACTTGATCGCCGCTTCGACGCATTCGGCGCCGGAATTGGCGAAGAACGCCTTATCAAGATAGGGGACGTATTTCAGGAGCCGCTCGGCGAGCACGCCGGCGAGCACCGAGACGTCGAACTGGACGAGGTTGGGCAGGTCGGCATCGAGCACGCTCTTGAGCGCCTCGCGCATGACAGGATGATTGCGCCCGATCGCAAACACGCCAAAACCGGACAAGAGGTCGAGATAGCGCGCCCCGTCGCGGTCGTAGAGATACTGTCCCTGCCCCTTCTGGAAGCCGACATCGTAGCCGATGGTCTTCAGAACCCGAACGAACTGCTCGTTCAGATGCCGATTATGCAGGGCGCTGCGCTGGGCCTGGCGGTCCGCGAACAGCTGAGACATGTCTGGATTTGGGCTGTGCATCCGCTACATACTTCGGTTGAGGGCCGTCTCGTCAACTGAAAACGGAACGTCGCTGAAAACGGTCTGTGCGGCCTTTTGCCCTTTTTCGGACCATCTTCGCAAGCAGAGCTTTAGACCATGTTGCACTGCCAAGGAACTATCATGCGTTTAGCCCTTTACACCGGACTAATACTGGCTGGCGGTTACACCTGCCTGAACCCGGCGCTCGCGGCCGATCCGACCGGCGACTGGCGGGTTGCCGACGGCGTCGCCAACATTCGTGTCGCCCAATGCAATGGCAGCATGTGGGGCGCGGTTTCCTGGGAAAAACAGCCCGGGGGCCGCGACGAGAACAATCCGGACGCGTCGAAAAAGACCCGGCCCACGCTGGGCATGGCGACCCTGATCGACATGAAGAAAAAGCCCGGCGCCGATCAATGGGAAGGTCAGGTCTACAATGCCAAGGACGGCCAGCTCTACAGCGCAACCATCACGCCGGTTGGCACCGACCAGCTCGAGATCAAGGGCTGCGTGATGGGGTTCCTGTGCGGTGGCGAGACCTGGACCCGGGTCAGCCCCCCGATTCCCTTGAGCTCCGCCAACGCCATGGCCAAGGGCGCGCCGAAGCCCACCGGCGCGGCGTCGAAAGCCCCGGGAACGACCGGCGCTACGGTGGCGCAGCCTGCGCCCGCAGCCCCGAAGGCCGCCGGCACCGCCAAACCCGGTCAGAAGGGCGCCGCCGACCAGGTCGGCGACATCTGCCTACTCCCTGAGATTGCGGGGTTTGCCCATTAGGGCAGGCTGAAACAGCAGCACGGCGGCGAGCGTCGTCACCAGCGACAACGCCAGCAGCTTGCCCATGCTGGACGTGCCGGGATGGCTCGACAGCCAAAGGCTGCCGAACGCGGTGGCCGTTGTCAGCGCGCTGAAAAAGATCGCGCGCGTCAGGCTGGTCTGGAGCAGGTTTGTCCTGCCCGAGCGCCAGGCCACGACATAGTAGATCTTGAAGGCCACGCCGACGCCGAGCAGCAGCGGGAACGCGACGATATTGGCGAAGTTGAGCGGCAAGCCGATCAGCACGCAGATCTCGAGCGTGACCGCGCCTGCCACCAACAGCGGCACCAGCGTCATCAACACGTCGACGAACCGGCGCAGCGTGATCCACAGTAATAGGCCGATCACCAGCAGCGCATAGATTCCGGCATGGATGAACGCCTTCACCACGGTGTCGCCGGATTTCAGGATCGAGACCGGACCGCCGATCGCGGTCGGCTCGGCAACGAGCACCGCCGCCGCAAATTTGCGTAGCGTGTCGTTGTCGTTGGGATCACCCTTCGGCAGCGCCTCGACGCGGATGATACCGTCCTTGCTCTTCCAGGCGCTGACGAGATCTGCCGGCAATGACTTCAGGGTGACCGGCTCGGCCTGCAACGCGTTCCGGAGCTGGTCGAACACGATCTTCATCGGCGCGACGAACACGTCCTGCGCCTTGTTCCGTGTGGCTTCATCGGCATTGGCGAGCTTTTCCAGCGCATCCGCGAGCCGACGCGAGGCAACCGCACCCGGGCCCTTCGCATCGCCTGCGGTCCGGCGCAGATTGTCGACCGACGATTTCAGCGCATCGACGTTTTCCTTGTCCGACGGCGCGGCGTCGATCTGGTCGGGATTGAGCGCGGGGTTCAGCACCTTGGCGCCCTGCGCGAGCAGCTTCAGCTTCGGCGGCTGGTCTTCAGGAACGAAGCTGTTGAGCGACATCACCCGCAACACCTCCGGCACCTTCTCCAGCTTCGCCTCCACCTGCCTTGCCTGCTCTTCCGACGTGGTCATCACGTTGATGGCATTGGCGCCCGTGTTGGGATCCTTGCGCAAGTCGAGGAAGGTCGCGATCGACTCTGCCTTCGGGTTGCGCAGATTCATCGGGTTGAAGTCGAACTTCATGAAATAGAGCAGCGGCAGGCCGGCGACCGCCAGAAACATGGTGCCACCGACGACCAGCACGCGGTGCTTCTCCAGGAAGTGATCGAGCGGCGCCAGGAAGGCATAGCCGACCGGCTCTTTCTCACCGGGCGGGTTCAACAGCTTCAGCATCGCCGGGAGCACGGTGATGCTAGTGAGGAACGCGACCAGCATGCCGACGCCGGCGATCTGGCCGAGTTCGGCGATACCCTTGTAGTCCGTGGGGATGAAGCAGAGGAAGCCAGCCGCGGTCGCCATTGCCGCCAGCGACAACGGAATTGCCGAGCGCTTGGCGGCCAGGATCAGCGCACCGGAGAGATCGTTGTGCTTGTAGCGCTCGGAGCGATAGCGGACGCTGTACTGGATGCCGAAATCGACGCCGAGGCCGACGAACAGCACGGCGAATGCGATCGACAGCAAATTGAGCGAGCCCACCATCATCAGGCCGGCGGCGGTGGTCAGCGCAAGACCGACGAAGAGATTGACGAACACCGCGAAGATGATCTTCGCCGAATGCAGCGCCAGCCACAGGATGAGCAGCACGACGAGGACCGTGCCGATGCCATTGACGACGGCGCCTTCCTGGACGGTTGCATATTCCTCGTTGGCGATCGGGACCGGCCCGGTCAGCCGGACTCGCGCCTGATATTTGGTGGCAAAATCCAGATCGGCTGCGGCCTTGCGGATCGCGTCGGTTGCGCCCTTGCCGGGCTCAAGCGCGTTGTAGTCGAGGATCGGCTTGAACTCGATGAAGGCGCGCTTGTCCGAATCCGTCAGCGGCTCGTCACTGACGAGCTGGCGCCAGGAGAACGTCGCATTGCCCTTGTTGAGCACGGTCTCGACCGTTTGCGCGATCTGGTTGAAGGGCCGTTCGGTGTTGTCGAGCTTGACCTGCCCGCGCTTGACGCCGGCAAGTCCCGTCTCGAGCGCGCCGGTCAGGCCGCGGATCGAGGGATCGCCCGCCATGATCTCGATCAGGGGTGCTGCGGATTCGAACTGGCCGGTGACCTTGGCAACTTCCTCTGTCGGCAGGAACAACAGACCATTCTTCTCGAAGAACTCGCCGGTGCCGAGCTGCTGCATCGACTGGAATTCGGTCTTGTTGTCCTTCAGCTTGGCATAGAGCGCGTCCGACGCCGCGGTCGCCATCTCCGGCGTCTTGGCTTCGACCACCGCCGTAATCGTCGCATCGCGGTCGAAGGCGCGATCGAACTGCTGGTCGCGTTGGCGCCAGTCCAGATTTTGGGCAATCAGCGAGTTGATGTCGGTGTTGATGGCGAAATGCTGGGACGTGTAATAGCCCGCCCCCACCGCCAGCAGGAGCCCGAGAACGACGACGAGGGAGGCAAACCGGGTGCAGGCCCTGACGATGGCAACGACGACGCTTTGCAGCACTACTTTTCTTTCTGCGGTTAACAGCTTGCCGGAAACGCCCGCTGTTTAACGGAGTTCCCGGCCGAAACCTATTGCTGTTTTGAGTGGTTATCGCCGTCAGAAGCTTCGAGGTAAACGGCGGAAGACCATGGCATTATCATGCGGGCCATCGGTATAGCCGAGGAGTTGAGGCGGGAAAGTGACGAAGCGTGCGCACAAATGTCGCCACGTTGCTGCCACGGGCACCCTCTACTATAATACCGCCAAACTGATCCGGCAGGGAACCAAAGTTCATTCCACCTTTCCTTACTGCCGATTTTTTGACACAAAGTACTGCACCTCCATGCACCGGGGCCCCGGCAGGGGTGGGCGGCTACCGCGTGCGCCGAACCGATGGTGCGGATATTGCAACTCATTGGTTCGTATCGGGGTGTCCCCTGAACTTGAGAGCGGATTGGTGCAACTTGCGTGATGGCCGTCCAATGGAAGTTTATCTGGCGCAACCGCGCGGCTTTTGCGCGGGGGTAGTGCGTGCGATCGAGATCGTGGAACGGGCGCTGGAGAAGTACGGCCCGCCCGTCTACGTGCGCCATGAGATCGTGCACAACAAGTACGTCGTCGAGAGCCTGAAGAACAAGGGCGCGATCTTCGTCGAGGAACTGTCGGAGGTGCCGCCGAAGGCGGTGACGGTCTTCAGCGCTCATGGCGTCGCCCGCAGCGTCGAGGAAGAAGCGGCCGCGCGCGACCTTCCGGTGCTCAATGCCACCTGCCCCTTGGTCACGAAAGTTCACAATCAGGGGAAGCGCTACATCGCCAGGGGCCGCACCCTGATCCTGATCGGCCATGCCGGCCACCCCGAGGTCGAGGGTACGATGGGCCAGGTTCCCGCCCCCGTACTGCTGGTCCAAAGCGTTGAAGAGGTTAAGGCCCTTGAGCTGCCGGCGGATACGCCAGTGGCCTATATCACCCAGACCACCCTGTCGGTGGATGACACAAAGGACATCATTTCGGCCCTGCAGGCCCGCTTTACAGATATTCAAGGCCCGGATATCCGGGATATCTGCTATGCGACACAGAACCGCCAATCTGCGGTAAGGGACTTGAGCAAGCTGGTCGACGTGATCTTGGTGGTGGGCGCTGCCAATAGCTCGAATTCGAACCGGCTCCGCGAAATCGGCACTGAGGCCGGTGTCGCGAGTTATCTGATTGCCGACGGCAGCGCGCTCAATCCGGAGTGGTTGAAAGATGCCAGAACCGTCGGTGTCACGGCTGGCGCTTCGGCGCCCGAGGTACTCGTGGATGACGTGATCGAAGCAATGCGGCGGATCGGACCGGTCAAGGTCTCGGTGCTCCCGGGCCGCGAGGAAAACATCGAATTCCGGCTTCCGGCCGAACTGGCTGCGAGCTGACCCACCCGAATTTCAAGCCCAGAAAGAAACTTGTAATGGCTATCCCCTTCTTCAAGGAAATGCGTATCGGCGGCTATTTGATCAAGCAGAAGCTGCTTGGCCGCAAGCGCTATCCGCTCGTGCTGATGCTGGAACCGCTGTTTCGCTGCAACCTCGCCTGCGTCGGCTGCGGCAAGATCGATTATCCGGATGCGATCCTCAACCGCCGCATGACGGCGCAGGAGTGCTGGGACGCGGCCGACGAGTGCGGTGCGCCTATGGTCGCCATTCCCGGCGGCGAGCCGCTGATCCACAAGGAGATCGGCGAGATCGTGCGCGGCCTCGTCGCGCGCAAGAAGTTCGTCTCGCTCTGCACCAACGCGCTGTTGCTCGAGAAGAAGCTCGATCTGTTCGAGCCCTCGCCCTACCTGTTCTTCTCCGTGCATCTCGACGGCCTGAAGGAGCACCACGACAAGGCCGTGTCGCAGAAGGGCGTGTTCGACCGCGCCGTCTCCGCGATCAAGGCGGCCAAGGCCCGCGGCTTCACCGTCAACGTCAACGCCACCATCTTCGACGGCCACCCGGCCGAAGAGATCGCCAAATTCCTCGACCTGACCGTCGAGCTCGGCGTCGGCGTCTCGATGTCGCCGGGCTACGCCTATGAGCGCGCGCCGGACCAGGAGCACTTCCTCAACCGCACCAAGACCAAGAAGCTGTTCCGCGACGTCTTTGCGATGGGCAAGGGCAAGAAGTGGAATTTCATGCATTCCGGCCTGTTCCTGGACTTCCTCGCCGGCAACCAGGAATACGAGTGCACGCCCTGGGGCATGCCCGCGCGCAACATCTTCGGCTGGCAGAAGCCCTGCTATTTGCTCGGTGAAGGCTATGCAAAAACCTTCAAGGAGCTGATGGACACCACCGACTGGGAGACCTACGGCACCGGCAAGTACGAGAAGTGCGCCGACTGTATGGCCCATTGCGGCTACGAGCCGACGGCGGCGACCGCCGCCATCAACAACCCGCTGAAGGCGATGTGGGTGTCGCTGCGCGGCATCAGGACCACGGGTCCGATGGCGCCGGAGATCGACATGTCCAAGCAGCGTCCTGCGCAGTACATCTTCTCCGCGGAAGTGCAGAAGCGCCTGTCGGAGATCCGCAAGGACGAGGCCGCCGCCGCACAGGAGAAGGCCGCACGGAAGGCGTCGACCGCCGCGTAAGCGCGCTAGTCCCACCAACAAGAAAAGGCCCGATCGCCAATGGCGACCGGGCCTTTTGTTTTTAGTGATCGCAGAACCCGCTCAGGCCGCCTCGGAGACCAGCGCCTCGCTGTCGACCAGTTCGGTGCCGATCAGGAAGTCGCGGCAGCCGCGCAGGCTGCGTAGCGCGCGGTTGAAGTCGAGGCCGGTCGAGACCAGTCCGTGCAGCGCAGTCGGGTTGCGCGCGATGCCGCGCAGCACGGCCAGCACGTCGATCTGGCCATTCGGCTTGATGGCGGCGCGGGCGAGCGCCGGCAGCGCGCGATGGGCGGGATCGCTGATGACGCGGACCGCGGCGAACGGCAAGCCGGCCTCGGCGGCGTAGGCCGCCGCGATGTGGCTTTCCATGTCGACGGCGGCCGCTCCCGTCTCCGAATGCAGCGCCGCCTTGCAGGAGCGCCCCGTGACCACTTCCTCGGCACCCGCGAGGCTGCCGCGCACAACGCGGCGGCGCCCCGACGTCAGGCGGTCGATGAGGTCGTCGCCGAGCGAGAGGCCAGCGGCCCAGCGGGTATCGCCCGCGAGCACCTCGGTCGCCAGCACGACGTCGCCGGAGCGCAGCGTCGGGTCGAGCCCGCCGGCCACGCCGAAGGAGATCACACCGCGAATCGTCTCGGGATCCAGCACCGTCAACAGCGCCCGCAACTGGGTGGGGCTGCTCGACGAACAGATGACCGCCATGCCAGGCCCGGCCGCGATGCGGGCCTCCTGAACCAGTCCAGTCACGATCAATATCGGCCGCGGATCAACGGTTTGACCCGCGGTAAGATAGTCCCCCGTCCCCAAAGTCACATTCCGACCCCTACCACCCTGCTGTTGGTGTTCCGCAAGTTCCGATACCGCGCCAACGCCCACAGCGGGAAGAACTTCGGATAACCATGGTACCGTAGATAGAATACACGGGGAAAGCCTGTGGCGGTGTACCGCTGTTCGTCCCACAGTCCTTTTTCGTTCTGTGTTGCAATCAGGTACTCCACCCCGCGGGCGACGGCCGGGTGATCAACCTCGCCAGCAGCCATCAAGGCAAGCAAGGCCCATGCCGTTTGCGAGGCGGTCGAGGGGGCGGCCTCCCATCCCCGATAGTCCAGCCGGTAGCTGACGGCATCCTCGCCCCAGCCGCCGTCCTGGTTCTGGATCGAGGCCAGCCAGCCGGCCGCTTTCCGCATCATCGGGTCGTCATGGCGGACGCCGGCCATGTTGAGGGCGCACAGCACCGACCAGGTTCCGTAGATGAAGTTCATGCCCCAGCGGCCGTACCAGGACCCTTCCGGGTGCTGGGTCTTGCGGAGGTAGGCGATCCCGTCCGCGACATGCTTGCTGGTCTCCGCGGTCTCGCCGAGCTGGGCCAGCATCGAGATGCAGCGCGCGGTGACGTCCTCGGTCGGCGGATCGAGCAGCGCGCCGTGGTCGGAGAACGGGATGTTGTTCAGATAATATTCGAGGTTGTTGACGTCGAAGGCGGCCCAGCCGCCGTCGTCGCTCTGCATGCCCTCGATCCACTCCCGGGCACGGTCGATCGCGGCGTCATAGCCGGTCGCACCGTGCTCCCGGCGCATCCGGTCCATCGACATCACGACCACCGCGGTGTCGTCGAGATCGGGATAATGGGCATTGTTGTACTGGAAGGCCCAGCCGCCCGGGCGTACGTCGGGCCGCTTCACCGCCCAGTCGCCCTTCACCTCGAGCTCCTGCTTCGGGATCAGCCAGTCGAGACCCTGCTTGGCGGCCGGCACCGCCTTGTCGCCGCCGGCTTCGAGCAGCGCGTGGGCGGTCAGCGTCGTGTCCCACACCGGCGAGACGCAGGGCTGGCAATAGGCTTCGTCGTCCTTGATCACGAGCAGCTTGTCGATGCCCCGGCGCGTGATCGCGCGCGGCGGGAAGTTCTCGTCCTTGCCGAGCGCGTCGTACATCATGACGATGTTGGCCATCGGCGGATAGATCGCGCCCATGCCGTCCTCGCCGTTCAGCCGCTCCTCGGTGAAGGCGAGCGCCGCGTCGATGGCGCGTTTGCGCAGGCTCTTGGGAAACATCGGCTCGACCACGCGCAAAATGCCGTCGAGCGCGCGGAACAGCACGAACCAGGCCATGCTCTGGTGCGGCGCCTTGGCGGTCATGCCGATCGAGCGCGGATCCTGCAGGAACAGCTCGTCGATGCCGACGCCCTTGGGATTCTTCGCCCGTGGCTTCAGCGCGGCGATGACCATCAGCGGCACCATGGTGGTGCGCGCCCAGTAGGAGATCTTGTTGATGTGGAACGGCGACCAGAACGGCAGCAGCACGATCTCGATCGGCAGCACCGGTACCGCGCGCCAGGTCACGACGCGAAACATCGCAAGCATGAAGCGCGTGAAGACATTGCTGTGAATGGCGCCGCCGCGGGAATGGATCGCCTCGCGCGCACGCACCATGTGCGGCGCGTCGATGGAATCCCCGATCATCTTCAGCGCGAAATACGCCTTGACGCTGGCGCTCATGTCGAACTCGCCGTCATGCACCAGCGGCCAGCCGCCATGGGCGCCCTGCACGCGGCGAAGATAATTGGCGATCTTGGCTTCGAGCACGGCATCGACCGGCTCGGCGAGATAATGGCGCAGCAGGACGTATTCGGCCGGAATCGTGCAATCTGCCTCGAGCTCGAACACCCAATGGCCGTCGGGTTGCTGGAAGCCGAGGACGCCTTCGGTGGCCGACGCAATGCTCGATTCCAAGTTCCTGAATTCTTGGGCTTCGCGGCTGGTCGCGTTCACGGAATCCATCTCGCTCGATTGCTCCGATAGTCGATTGAATGGGCCGAAATTGACTGGGACAAATGCCCGTCAGGGCCGCCTGTCACTATCCCTTGGCGGCCAGAACCAGATCGGCGGCGCGATCACCGGATCGGACCGATCCCTCGATGGTTGCAGGCAATCCCGTAGCAGTCCAATCGCCTGCAAGAAACAGGTTTTTCAGCGCAGTGACCGGCCCTGGACGCAGGGCATTCTGCGCCGGCGTCGCCGCAAATGTGGCACGGCGCTCGCGCACGATCTGCCAAGGGGGCAGCTCGCCGGAAACACCGCCCGCCTTGCAGACGTCGTTCCAGATCGCCTGCGCGAGTTCCTCGCGCGGCATGTCGACCAGACGGTCGCCGTTGCTGATGGTGACGGACAGCCGGTTCGGGAACGAAAACAGCCATTCCACGACGCCGCCGATCACGCCGAGGATCGGTGCCGATCCCGCCGGCGGCTCGACGCGGAAATGCGCATTCACGATGGCGCGGAATTCGGTCGGCGTCTTCAGGCCCGGCAGCAGGTTGGAGGCAGCGCGCGGCGGCACCGCCATCACGACGACGTCGCCTTCGCTGATCTGGATCACATCCTCGCCGCCGAAATTCAGCGCGCCGACCTTGCCGTCATGGGTCGCAAACGAGCGCAGCTCATGGCCGAGCTGAACGCTGTGCCCGCGCCCCTGCAGGAACGTCACGGCGGGCTCGATCAGTACCGCGCTGAGCCCGTCGCGCGCGATCAGGGGACGGCAGGCCTGCCCGCCGGCGAGCAGCGTCTCGCGCACGATCGCGCCGGCAAGCCCCGCCGAGCCTTCGGGTGGATCGACGTTGAGGGCCGCGAGCAGCAGAGGCTGCACCAGGCGCTGATAGAGAACGCCTTCGCACGGAATTGACTTGCCGACCAGCGTCTCTTCCGATGCCCAGATCAGCGGCGCCAGCTTCAGATAATCGGTCAGCCCAGTGTCGGGGACGCGGCGGCTCTCGTCGAGCACCCAGGTCGGGAGCCGGCCGTCGCCGAGGTCGATCTGCCAGCGCTGCCCGGTCTTGAGATCGACGAAGGGAAACTGCGCGCGCTCCGGACCGACGAGGCCCGCCTCGGTCCCGATCGAACGCGCATAGGCGCGCGCATGGCTATTGCCGGACAGCAGCAGATGGTTGCCGTTGTCGATGGTGAGATTGGTGGCGCCGTCGTAATAGGAACGGCAACGGCCGCCGGCCTGCTGCGTCGCTTCGTGCACGGCGACCTTGAAGCCGGCATTGGCAAGTCGCACGGCGACGGAGAGGCCGGAGATTCCAGCGCCAATGATGTGAGCTGTTTTTTGCATCAGATGAGAGCGTATCGGAGCAGGATGGCGATACGTGTGATCTTCGACACACGCACCGGCTCGCGCGGCGCGTTGAACCCGCGCGCGATCAGGAGATCCAGAATGGCATGATAGTATTTCGACATCATCCGCGGCGCGCGCACCGCGCGGCGCCGGTTGCGGTTCATGATCTCGTCCGACTTCTCGAAATACACCTTTGCGCGCTGCGCCAGTGGCAGGCAGACCTTCGGCAGCGCGCGCTCGACGATCACGCGGTCCGGATCGTTGGAGGTGATGCCGGCATGCAGCAGCGCTTCGCGCGGCAGATAGAGCCGGCCGAGGCCCGCGTCCTCGTCGATGTCGCGCAGGATGTTGGTGAGCTGGAGCGCGCGGCCGAGATGATGGGCGAGCTCGATGCCGTCTTCTTCTGGCAAGCCGAAGACCCGGACCGACAGCCGCCCTACGGCGCTCGCGACGCGATCGCAGTAGAGATCCAGCGTCGCCATGTCGGGCGCGCGGATGTCCTGCGGCACGTCCATCTCCATGCCGTCGACGATGGCGAGGAAATCCTCGCGCTTGAGGCCGAAGGTCTTCACCGAGGTGACGTAGTCCTTCAGCCGCGGCGGCGGATTGCCCTGGTAGAGCGCATCGATGTCGTTGCGCCACGCCTGAAGGGCGGCGAGCCGTTCGTCGCGCGGGCCATCGGAATCGGCGATGTCGTCGACCTGGCGGCAGAAGCTGTAGATCTGGAACATCGCTTCACGCTGGTCGTGCGGCAGGATGCGCATCGCGGCGTAGAACGAACTGCCGGATGCGGTCGAGCCATAATTGGCGCCGGGCGAGGTCGCCTCAAGCGTCATGTGCAGTCCCCGGTCTGGAAATGGCCTTGCGTCCGACCGTGCGGCGGCCGACTTCGCCGATCATGCCGGCGAGGCTGAAGGTGAGGAGCTCGAGCTTGTTCAGGTGCACGCGCTCGCGCAGGGGATCGCGCACCTTCAACAGGCGCACGATGCGGTCGGCATAGGCCTGGATCACCGAGACCTCGACGCCGAGGCGGAAATCCCGGATCTCCGCAGCTAGCGACCTGCCCTCGGCGAGCAGCGCTTCGTTGCGGACGGCGAGAGCCTGAAGGCAGGCCAGCATCGCCGGTGGCGACTGCGCCAGTCCGAGCTGCTCGACCGAGGCGCCACTCGCGGCCAGCGCATCGCGCGGCAGATAGACGCGGTTGAGCTCGCGGAAATCCTTGCCGCAATCCTGGAGGTGGTTGTTGATCTGCAGCGCTGCGCAGAGCGCATCTGACGCGGCCCAGGTCGAGGTGCTCTCACCATGGACGTCGAGCATGAAGCGGCCGACCGGCATCGCCGAGTAGCGGCAATAATGGATGACCTCGTCCCAATTCTCGTAGCGCAACTTGGTCACGTCCATACGGAACGCGATGAGCACGTCGAGCGCGTGGCGCGGCGCCATGCCGCGTTCGGCCAGTGCGTGCCGCAGGCTGACGGCCTCGGCCTGGGTGTCGCCTTTGCCGAGCAATTCCGCCTCGATCAGGTCGAGATAAGCGAGCTTCTCGTCCGGCGGCAGCGTGGCGTGGTCGGCGATGTCGTCGGCGGTGCGGACGAAATTGTAATACGCCAGGATCAGCGCGCGATGACGCGGATGAATGATCCAGGACGCGACGGGAAAATTCTCGTCGCGCTCACCCTTGCCGGATCGCAATTCGCTCGCAGAGGTCATCGAGGGCTGGTCTACAATCGTTTGGACAGGAAGGGCTTTTTCGCTCGCGCGAGCCCGTGCGGGCGATGCCGCCGCGGCCCCCATATAGGGGAATACGGCCGCAAAACCAATCCTGTCTCTCGATGGCTGCCCTTTGCGGATCAGGTCCGAAAAGGCGGCCCCGGGGCCGCCTTTTGTGGGCCAGTGGCCGAGCTTACTGGTTGTGGTTCTTCAGGACCTGGTCGCAGGCCTGAGAGATCTTGGCCCGGTTCTCCTTGAGGCAGGCCAGGATGGTGAAATCACCCTGGTCGATGACCGGACGGCAGAGCTTCTGCACATCGCGCGAGCAGGCCTTCTGCTCGGCGTCCGTGCCGCGCCCTTGCTGGGCGAACGCTGCGGTCGAGAGGGAGGCCGACAGCAAGGTGAGAGCGACGAGAAGCTTACGCATTGTATTCCTTCATTCTGACGGCAGAATCGCACCAATCCCGGTCAGCACAGGGCGACGACCGGAACGGATTGTTCTGATGGCAAGTCGCCGCGGGAGGAGCGGCCTCGGAGAAGGCACAAGCACTGGCAAATGCGGCCAAATTGGCGCCACGTCCACCAAATCAGGGCTTCCCTGCGCCTTCTCTGGCAAATGTAAGAGACTGATACTACGTCATAATTCAGGTGCGCCGCGTTTTGCTGCGCACCTGTTGCAGAGCTGCATCTCTCGATACCGCCTCGGGACCAAGAAACATGCCGAAATACGACAAATCGAGAGGTGGAAGCATGGCGCAAGGCGTCGTGAACTGCCATCTCTGGCAGTCGGGCATTGAACCTGTCACTGGCTCGGAACACTAAACTTTCGATGTAGCGAGACGTTCTTCGTGAGAAGCGGACGTCGTTCTAAACGGGATATTTTGAGATGAAATTCTTTGGACGGACTGAACTGGCAATCAAGGCGGCCGGCATCGGCGCTGCGCTGCTCTTCTCGGTTTCGACAAGTCAGGCTCAGTCGTCCGGACCGTTTGCAGGTTTCGAGGGCGCATGGACCGGGACGGGTACGGTGTCGCTGTCCGACGGCTCGACCGAGCGCATCCGCTGCAAGGCGGACTACAAGGTTGCCGGCACCGGTCTCAGTCTCAAGCAGGCGTTGCACTGCGCCTCCGACAGCTACAAGTTCGACCTCACCAGCGATGTGACCAGCCAAGGCGAGCGCATCTCCGGCAATTGGAGCGAGACCAACCGCAACATCTTCGGCAATCTCCAAGGCACTGCCGGTGGCGGCCAGATCGAGGTGTTCGTCGAGGCCAACGGCTTTGCCGCCAATTTGTCGCTGCGCACCAACGGCACCAAGCAGACGGTGCAGATCTCATCCAAGGGCGAGATTCGCGGCGTCAACATCACGATGACGAAGGGCTGACAGCTCTTTCCGCTCCGAAAGCGACAAGCCCCGGTTCTCGCGAACCGGGGCTTGTTGTTTTTCGGAGGCGCGGCGCAATCGTCCGGACCGCGCCGATTCCGTGTCCGATGGATGCAGCCGCTCAGATCGCCGGCTTGTCGGTGCCCTGAAGCTTGGCGTGCAGATTGATCAACCACATCGCCGTCGGCCGCAGGATGAAGAGGTCGGCGACGAGCGCCATCACCATCGAGAAGGCGCTGAGCCAGCCGAACAGCCGTAGCGACGGCAGATCGGAGAACACCGTGACGACGAGACCGCAGGCCAGCACCAACGTGGTCAGGATCAAGGCCGGGCCGACCAGCACGGTCGCGCGCTCCACTGCGAGCGCCGAGCCGACGCCCGGCTTGCTCTCGAGCCTGAGGCGGTTGAGGAAGTGGATGGTGGCGCTTAAGCCCAGGCCGAACGAAACGGTCAGAGCTACGACACTGGCAAATTGCAGTCCCTCGTCCATCGCCCACAGCACTGTTCCCGACATCACGACGGGGAAGATGCCCGGCAGGATGCAGGCGAACATCACGACCCAGGAACGGAAGGCAAGGCCGATGAAAATCGCGACCAGCGCGAATTCGACGGTGAGCCCGCGGTTGAGCTTCTCGATCATGCCGGCCGAATTGCGCGCGGCAATCGCGGCAAGACCCGTGACCGCCACTTCATAGCCGGGATGCTTCTTGCGGACGGCGTCGAGCTCGGTATCGAGCTTGTCGACGATCGGCAGGAGCTGGCTGGAATCCTTGTCCGGCACGCGACCTGCGACCACGACCGCGTCCTGCTCGGCATCGATGAACCGGCGCACCAGATGCTCCGGAATGACGCTGACATATTCCTTCAGGGTCGCGACGTCGGCGCTGCCGGCCTTGTCCGCGAGCCAGCGGCGCAGGGTCTCGACCGACCAGACATTGCCGACACCGGCGGCCTTCTCCACCGTCGCGTGCACGTCCGCGATGGTCTGCAGCGTCTCCGGCGAATAGAGCGATTCACCCTTGGGGAACTGGATCAGAACGTTGACCGGGTTGGCGCCGGTGAGCTTGGCGTCGAGCCGGTCGCTGGCCGCGACCGCTTGGCGCTTGTCCGGCACCTGGTCGGCGAGCCGGTAGCGCGGCTCCAGATTTGCGTAGATGACGCCGAGGCCCGCCACGAACACCACCGCGATCAGGCTGAACAGGCCGGGACGGCCCACCATGCGCACCGCGATCCAGTAGCAGAAATTACGCAGCGCTTGTACGCCGGCATCCGCGCTCTGGAACTTGGTCGCAAAGACCTTCTCGTTGCGCACGAGCAGCACGCCGAACACCGGCACGAGCGACAACACCGCAACCAGCGCGATGATGGTGGCGGCGAGACCCGCCTCGCCGAACTTGCGGATCAGATCGGAGTCGGAGAACTGGAGCGCGATGAAGGAAATGCCTGCGGTGCCGTGCGTCAGCACGCAGGCCGGTCCCACCACCAGCACCGCGTTCTTGAATGCGGTGAACTTGTCCTGGCCCGCGATCAGCCGGTCGCGCGCGGCGAAGGTGAGCTGCATCGAGTCCGAGAAGCTGATGACCATGATGAGCGGCGTCATCACGTTCAGGAACATGTTGAGATTGAAATTGGCCCAGCCGAGCGCGCCGAGCGCCAGCAGGATCGCGATCATCGGCGGGAACGCCGCCGCCACCATGAACGAGATTTTGCGGAAGAAGATGATGGCGATGACACAGCCGGCGAGAATGCCGAGGATGTTGTAGGTGAGCCCGTCGCGCTCGACCGCGTTGCGGATCTCGAGCTGCATCACCGGCACGCCGGAAAGCTGCACGTTGAGCCCGGTGTCACTGAGGTCTTCCTTTATCAGCGCGCGGATGTCGGCGACGGTCTTGGTCAGCTTGTTGGAGGCGACCACCTCCGGATCGAGCGACAGCACGATCAGCGCCAGCGTGCCGTCCTCGGACAACAGCTTGCCGCGGATGATCTCGTTGGCTTTGACGCCCTCGATGAACTTGTCATAGGCCTCGCCCTCGGGCAGCTCGGGCGGGAACAGTGCGGCGGGAAGCTTGCCCGGAGCGGGCGCCTGACGCGCGGAGAACAGCGAGACCAGTCCGCGCGTACCCTCGACCAGCTGCATGTCGGTGACGAAGTCGCGCAGCTTCTCGAGGTTGTTCCGGGCCAGCAGGGTCTTGCCCTCGACTACGACGAGGACATCGAATTCCTCGGCCGGGAACTTCTTGGTCACCGCTTCGTACTGGCGGAATTCCGGCGTGTTGGACCGGAACAGCTGCGACAGCGAATCGTCGATCTTGATCCGGTGGATGCCAAACACGGCGCCGACGATCAGCACGAGCAGGACGACGCAGGAGACGATGGGCGCCCGGACTGCGATCAGCCCGATGCGCTCCAGCCCGAAGGCGATCGAGGACGCAGGTCCCTGCTCGACCTTGTCGACATGAACCTCACTCTCGCTGTGCTTTTCGAGCATGCCTTGTCCAGTTCCTAAATCGGCTCGGGTCTGTGAGCTTGTCGCGCCCCGCGAACGGCTTGAAAATGCCATACCAATGGGAGGCTTGCCCTTTGAAAATGCGCAGAAAATCGCTGCGAGGGGTTTAGCAGGTCAATCGCCCTTCTCGCAAGCAGGCGGAGTGTGGCCGAATCGATCAAGATGTGGCGATTTTGCCTTAATGCCCTTCATCCGGGCAAAGCCGTGCCAATTCGACGCGGCGCCCGGTCTGCGCTCTCGTCCTTCAGCGCCACACCGCTCACTTCCCGCGCGAGCCCCTCGCGGACCAGCCAGGCGATCTTGAAGGCAGCCTCGTCATAGCTCAACCCGGCCTTGTGGATGTTCGACACGCAATTGCGCTCGGCATCGGTACGGCCCGGCTTCGGGGCGAACGTCAGATAGGCGCCGAGACTGTCGGGCGCCGACAGGCCCGGCCGCTCGCCGATCAGCATCACGACCATGCGCGCGCCGAGAATGGCGCCGATCTCGTCGCCGAGCGCGACGCGCGCGCCTGAGGCGACGACGACATGGCCGATCGCGACACCATCGTCGGCCGCGAGCAACGGCAGCAGGCGCATCACCAGCGCGGCCGCATGGGCGTGGACCGCCGCCGCCGACAGGCCGTCGCCAATCACGAGTGCGAGTTGGCACGGCTCCGAGGCGCTCCGCGCCAAGGACTCGGCTGATCCGGCATCGAGCCGTCTGCCCAGATCGGGCCGCCGCAGATAGTCCCCGCGGTCGACCGCCCGGCTGTTCGCCTCGGTGACGACGAGGCCAAGCGCGCAGAGATCCGCGACCAGCCGCGGCGCATCGAACACGGCGTGTACGGCATCGCGGGCGCGGGCGTGGTCCAGTGTGAAATCGAGCAGTGCCCGCGTCGGCAGGCTCGCGCCGCTGCGCCCCAGCGCCACGCGCGCGGGCGTGAGCGAACGCAGATCGAGGGTCGGACGACGCGGGATGGCCGGATCAGACATGTCGCATCATTCGGCGGGGACGGAGGCCTCGCGTAGCCGGATCGAATAGTTCGAGGCGTTTTGCTGGCCGGTCGAGGCCGCCCGCGCAAAAGTGATGAGATGGTGCGCGATCAGGGTGCAGCCGATCAGCCCTTCGAGATCACCGCGCTTGATGCGGCCCAGCGCGAACTTCCAGAACACGCGCTTGTAGTCGCCGAGCACGCCGACCTTCCAGAAGATGTTTCGCAGCATGACGAGGCCGCGCCTGATGTTGGTCCAGGTCTTCATCTCGTCCGGCGTTGGCATCTTGAGGCGGTGCACGTAAACGTGGTCGCATTGATACTGGAAGCGCCCGTAGACCTTCTCGGGCTCGTAGGCGACGGCCATGGCGTGCTTCCAGGACGCAACGACGTCGTCGTAGGGCAACAGGAAGTCAACATTGGAATCGCGCCCGTCGTCCTCGACCAGGCGCCCCTCGCGCTCCAGACGGTCCCACAGCGGCGTCTTCGGCAGCGCCTGAAGCAGGTTGATCGTGAGCAGCGGAATTCGGGACTCCTCGACAAAGGCGAGCAGCGCCTCCGAAGTGTTCGGCTTGTCGGTGTCGAGCCCCATGATGATGCCGGACACGACCTCCATGCCGTAGGAGTTGATGGTTTGCACGCCCTCGAGGATCGGGACCATCATGTTGTGGTCCTTGTGCATCGCCTTCAGCGCATCGGGGTCGGGCGTCTCGATGCCGCAGAAGATGGTGACGAAATAGGCCTCGCGCATCTTCTCGAGGATTTCCGGCCGCTTGGCGATGTTGAGCGTCGCCTCGCAGGCGAGCCGCACCATGTAGCCGGTCCTCTTCTGCCATTCGATCAGATGCGGCAGGAGGTCGAGCGCCGCCTTGCGGTTGCCGATGAAATTGTCGTCGACGAAATAGACCGTGTCGGTCATGCCGCATTCCCGCAGGCGGTCGAGTTCGGCGATGATCTGCTCCGGCGACTTGAGGCGCGGGTTGCGGCCATAGAGGCCGGGGATGTCGCAGAACTCGCACTGATACGGACAGCCGCTGGAATACTGGATGCTGCCGAGGAAGTATTTCTTCACGTCGGCGAGCTCGTAGGCCGGGATCGGAAACTCCGTCATCGGCACGCGGTCCTTGGTGGTCAGCACCACCTGCGCTTCCGGACGGGAGGTATCGCGCGACAAGATCTCGAGCAGCTGATTGGTGGCATCGCCGAGCTCGCCGACATGGAGATAGTCGAACGACGGATAATAGTCCGGACAGGCGCTGACGGAGGGACCGCCGAGCGCGACTGGCAGATCGAACTCGTGGGCGCGGCGGCAGATATCGTTCATCTGCTGGCGCTGGATGTGCATGCCGCTGACGAAGACCGCCTCGGCCCATTCGAACTCTTCTCTGGTCGTACGGCGAAGGTTCTCGTCGACGAATTTGACCTGCCATTCCCTGGGCAGATAGGCCGCGAGCAGCAAAAGTCCCTGCGGCGGCATGAAGGCGCGGACGCCATCGGTCAGGGGGTAGGAATGCTCGAACGTCCCGAACGAGGATGTGTATCGCGGAAACACGCAGAGAATCCGCCGGGACGTCCCGTTACTTTCAGCTCGCATCAAAGCTCCCCCGCCACGCTCGACTTAGCTGCGGAAATTGCCAGACAGCTACATAGCGTAATGCTGCCGCCGGAATTTCTCAATATTGTGGCAGAGCTTAATTCCCTTGGGCACCAATGGTTTCCTCGGGCCACCGGGTGCTTCCGCCACGTCACGCGATCAACCGTGAGGCAAAATCGGGCAGCAGGCCTGCATCGCCGGCAAGACGGAAGTCAGCGCCCGCAATGCCCGACTGCGCCAGCCAGTCGTCGAATTCCGGCGCACGACGCAATCCGAAGACGTCGCGGACATAGAGCGCGTCGTGAAAAGACGTGGATTGATAGTTCAGCATGACGTCATCGGCGCCGGGGACACCCATGATGAAGGTGACGCCGGCCGCCGCAAGCAGCGTCAGCAGATTGTCCATGTCGTCCTGGTCCGCCTCGGCGTGGTTGGTGTAGCAGATGTCGATCCCAAGCGGCAGGCCGAGCAGCTTGCCGCAAAAGTGATCCTCCAGCCCCGCCCGGATGATTTCCTTGCCGTCGTAGAGATATTCCGGGCCGATGAAGCCGACCACGCTGTTGACCAGGAGGGGCGCAAAGGCGCGGGCCACCGCATAGGCGCGGGCCTCGCAGGTCTGCTGGTCGACGCCGTGATGGGCATTGGCCGATAGCGCCGAGCCCTGCCCGGTCTCGAAATACATCACGTTCTGCCCGACCGTGCCGCGCTTCTGCGACAGCCCGGCCTCTTGGGCCTCCTTGAGGAGCGCGAGGTTGACGCCGAAACTGCGGTTGGCGGCCTCGGTGCCGGCGACCGACTGGAACACGAGGTCGACCGGCGCCCCCTGCCCGATCAGCGACAATGTCGTGGTGACATGGGTCAGCACGCATCCTTGGGTCGGGATCTTGAGCCGCGCGATGACCTCGTCGAGCAGCCGCAGCAATTGGCCGATCACGGCCGGGTCGTCGCTCGCCGGGTTGATGCCGATGCAGGCATCGCCGGCGCCGAGCAGGATGCCGTCGAGGATGGAGGCGGTGATGCCCCTGGCGTCGTCGAAGGGATGGTTGGGCTGGAGCCGGGTGCTCATCCGGCCCTTCAGGCCGATGGTGTTGCGGAAAGCGGTGGTGACCTCGCATTTCCGCGCCGCCAGGATCAAATCCTGGTTGCGCATCAGCTTCGAGACCGCGGCGGCCATCTCCGGAGTGATGCCGCCGGCCAGCTTGCGCAAGATTTCGGGCGTCGCGGCGTCCGATAGCAGCCAGTCGCGAAAGGCGCCGACCGTCAGCGAAGCCACCGGCGCGAACGCCTTGGCGTCGTGGCTGTCGATAACGAGGCGGGTGACCTCGTCGGTCTCATAGGGGATGACGGCTTCCTGTAAGAACTGCCCGAGAGGGACGTCGGCCAGCACCATCCGCGCCGCGATCATCTGTTCGGCACTGGCGGCGGCGATCCCGGCCAGCCGGTCGCCGGAGCGCGGCGGCGTCGCCTTGGCGAGCAGATCGCGCAGATCAGGGAATGCGTACGTCGTGGCGTCGATGGTGTGGCGGTAGACCAAGGGTCTCTCCGGGGTTCGTCGGCCAAAGGCCGACTCCAGGGCAATCCCAAGACTATACCTTCAGATCAAGACGCTGAAATATCGACCTTTCTTTCGACCGAGGGCGAAGGAGGCCAAACCCGGCGTTAACGCTGCGTCCATCTTCATTCTGCATAGTTTTGCATCGATTTGTTACGACCGCGCTCTCCGGCCGCTCCCGGCCATTCGGGCCCCTGAAACCATGAAAACCGACCAATCTGGGAATGCCGCCGGCCTCGCCGGCCGCTTCACGCTTGCCAACAAGCTCTACGCGATCTTCGCGCTGTTCGCGCTGCTCACGGCCGCGATCGCGATGCTGTCCGACTACAACAGCCGCCGCGGTGCCGAGCTGACCACCGCGATCGAGACCGCGAACGCCGCCGCGCTGAACGTTGAGCGGGTCAACTCGCTGGTCTATGCGGTCGTGATGGAATCGCGCGGCGTCTACATGTCGACCGAACCGGCCGTGGTGAAGAAATACGGCGAGGGCCTGCTCAAGTTCAACGCCCAGATCCTCGACGTCGTGAAGCGCTGGGAGACCATCGTCAAGGCTGACGATGCCGAGCAGTTCGCCACCTTCAAGAAGCGCATCGAGCAGTTCGTCGAGTTTCGCAAGGAGCTGGTGCGCCGCGGCGTCGAGATCAATGCGGCCGCGGGCCGCGAATGGGGCGACAACGACGCCAACCGCGCCGTGCGCTCGGCGCTGAACAAGGATCTCGAGGCGCTGTCCAAAGTCTATTCCGAGCGCGCGAGGCAAATCGCGCACGAGACCGAGACCAATCGCATCCTGTCCTTCGTCCTGACCTGCCTCGCCGGCGTGGCGCTCGCCCTCGTCGTGATCGGCATCGTCATCATCGCCCGCTCGATCGCACGCCCGCTCTCCGCCATCACCGCGACCATCAAGCAGGTCGCTGACGGCGCCGAGAACGTCGTGGTGCCCCACTCTGACCGCGCCGACGAGATCGGCGCACTGGCGCGCGCGATCCAGATCTTCCAGGACGCGATGGGGCGCAACCGCAACCTCGCCTCGCAGGTCTCGCAGGACTCCGCCGCGCGCGAGGAGCGCGCCCGCCACATCGAGCAATCCGTCGACGCGTTTCGCGAGGCGATCGGCGCGATCATGCGCGGCCTCAGCGACAACGCCTCCGTCATGCGCGAGACGGCGCAGACCATCACCCGCGTCACCGCGGACGCGAGCAGTCGCGCCGGCACGGCGGCGAACGCCACCGAACAGGCATCGCACAACGTCACGGCGGTGGCAGGCGCGGCCGAGGAGCTGTCTGCGTCGGTGGTGGAGATCGGCCGGCAGGTGCGGCAATCCGCCAGCGCGGTCGAGCAGACCGGGCAGCGCACCGAGAAATCGATTGCCGAGATCGAGAGCCTGGCGGCCGCCACGCAACGCATCGACGGCGTGCTCAGCCTGATCCAGGCGATCGCCGAGCAGACCAATCTGCTCGCGCTCAATGCCACCATCGAAGCGGCGCGCGCGGGCGATGCTGGCCGCGGCTTTGCCGTCGTCGCACACGAAGTGAAGGCGCTCGCGGGGCAGACCGCGAAAGCGACCGCCGACATCAGCGAAAACGTCTCGATGATCCAGTCCTCCACCCGCAACGCGGTCGACGCCGTCCGCGAGATCGGCGGCGCGGTGCGCGAGATCAACGACGTCACCTCGGCGATCGCCGGCGCCATCGGCCAGCAGGACGCCGCCACGCGCGAGATCTCGTCCAACGCGCAATCGGCTGCCCAAGGCAACGAGACCCTCGTCGCCAACATCAGCTCGCTCCGCGACGCCATCGGCGAGACCGATACTGCGGCCTCCTCGGTGCTGAGGGCTGCGAGCAGCGTGACCGAGACGGCGGAGACGCTGTCGTGCGAGGTGGAGAAGTTCTTCCAGAACCTGCGCTCGGGCGCGGCGGACGGCCGCATCGCCAAGGCCGGGTAGCCGCACGTCCATCGCCAACAGAGCCGGCGGTGGGGTCGCTCCATCAAAAACGCGAAAACAACCCCATGCACAGTAGCCGGGGACAGCGATTTCAATGGCTTGGCCACCGCCCCGATCCTCTGCGGATTTGACGAATCTACTTGCTCCGTCGGGCGAAACAGGAGCATGATGTCAATGTTGGAGCTTTCCGCGCTGGGCCGGCAGGATCTCGAAGCCGATCTTCACAGAGACCGCGCGATGCCTCTCTCCGCAATCCCATCTTCCAGGTCATGATCGCCAATCATGGCGAGTTCACCTGTCTTTCGGGCAGGGAATGCCTGCGAACAGAATGGCGGCAGCTGACGATATCTGTTCTGCCATGGAACCATTGGGTTCCCAGTCTATTGCCTCACTGACACATCACATTTGGGAGAAACACGATGAAATTTTTCACAGCCGCTCTGGCGGCCGCAGCAAGTACCCTTCTCGTGACCGCCGCTGCTGCAGCCCCGCTGTCTCCCACCCTGTCTGTCGCTCCGGACAGCAACATTCAGAACGTGCGCATGGTCTGCAACGAAGACGGTCGTTGCTGGCGTGAGCGCGGCGAACGCCGTGTCATCATCCGCGAAGGGCGCGATTCCTACGGATATGCGCCTCGCGAGCGCTACATCGAGCGGCGCGGCTATGAAGAGCGCAGCGGCATCGGCTTCCGCGCTCCCGGCGTGAGCGTCGGGATCGGCACCGACCGCTACTGAGATACGAATCCTGTGAATGCAAAAGCCGCGGAGCAATCCGCGGCTTTTTTGAACTCACTGGACGTCAACAAACTCGCCGCTTTTCCCGGCCTAGCGAGGAGCTGTGATCAGGCAGCCATTCAAAGCACGAACACCGGAAGAATTGATTTCGCTATTGAGCGCCGTGGCGATGGCCATTCTCGCCGCGATCATTGTCATGGTGCTGTATTATGGTCGCGAGATCATCATCCCCATAGCGCTGGCCGTCTTGCTCAGCTTCGTGCTGGCGCCCCTGGTTCGACTGGTTCAGCGTCTGCGCATTCCACGCAGTTTGGCTGTGGTGAGCGTGGTCGTGATCGCCTTCGCATTCATATTTGCGATGGGCAGTCTCCTTGCTACCCAACTCACGCAGCTGGCTGGCGATTTGCCGCGATATCAGTCCACAATAAGCGAGAAGATCCAATCCTTCCGTGAGACCACCGCTGGTCGAGGCACGCTCGAGCGGGCTTCGAGCATGTTGAAGGACCTCAGCAAAGAACTCGACAAGCCCAAGGAGGCCGCGAATTCGTTGGGCACCATAGCAGCTCCGAAAGCGGCCGCGCCGAGGCCCGTTCCTGTGGAAGTGCTTCAGCCCGATCCCGGCGCGCTGGAGAGCTTGCAAACGCTGATTTCACCCTTGCTTCATCCGCTCGCAACGACCGGGATCATCGTCATATTCGTGATCTTCATTTTGCTTCAACGCGAGGATCTTCGTAATCGTCTGATCAGGCTGGCCGGTTCGGATGACCTGCAGCGCACCACGGCTGCCCTTGATGACGCGGCGAGCCGCCTCAGCCGGCTTTTCCTTATCCAGCTTCTCGTGAACGGCAGCTTCGGCATCATCATCGGAACGGGTCTCTGGCTGATCGGCGTTCCAAGCGCGATCCTGTGGGGTATTCTGGCAGCAGTGCTGCGCTTCGTGCCTTACATCGGGGCGGTCATCGCCGCCGCCTTTCCTCTCGCTCTCGCGGTCGCGGTCGATCCAACCTGGACGATGCTGCTTTGGACGATCGCGCTGTTCGTGGTGGTGGAGCCCGTCGTCGGCCATGTGCTGGAGCCGATGGTCTATGGACACAGCACGGGACTGTCGCCGGTGGCCGTTGTGGCTTCTGCGACGTTCTGGACGGCGCTCTGGGGTCCGATCGGCCTCGTTCTGGCGACACCACTCACGGTGTGTCTCGTCGTACTGGGCCGCCATGTCGAGCGGCTGGAGTTCCTGGACGTCATGTTTGGAGACCGACCAGCACTCTCTCCGCCCGAGATATTCTATCAGCGGATGCTCGCCGGCGATCCGACAGAAGCATCGGCAAAAGCCGAGGAGTTCTTGAAGGAGCGATCTCTTAGCTCCTATTACGACGAAGTCGCCCTGCGAGGACTGCAACTGGCTCAAGTGGATGCCGAGCGCGGCGCTCTGGCTCCCGACCGGCTGACCAAAATCAGGGATGCGGTCCAGGAATTTGCCAATAACATTTCGGAGCAGGATGAGCGTCTGCCGCCGAAGGTCGGCCCGACAACAGATGTCGAAGCTACATCTGCCATAGAAGGCGTGGCTGAGGACGCGCCTTATGAGAGTCTGCGGGTTCTGCGCAAGGAGGACTTGCCCGCTGGATGGCAAGGCGAACATCCCGTCCTCTGTGTGGCCGGGCGAAATCCGATCGACGAAGCCGCTGCGATCATGCTGGCTCAACTGACCGGCGCGCATGGCTTGTCGGCCAGAGTCGAGGCAGCGGAAGCGTTGTCGACGGCGAATATCTTCCGGCTGGAGACCGACGGGGTCGCCATTGTCTGCCTCGTCTATATGGATGCAAGCAGCCCTGCCCATATGCGTTACTCGGTGCGACGGCTTCGCCGTAAATTGCCGAAGGCCACAATCATTCTGGGTTGCTGGATGAAGGACATCGAGCCAGCGGCGCTGGAAAGCCTGCGGGAAGGTGCCAAGGCGGATCTGGCTGCTGCAACTCTGGGCGGAGCGCTTAAACTCTGCATAGAGGCGACAGGTGTGGATGGCCTTGGCACAGGAGCCGAAGGCCAGATTTCGAAGATCACGGCCGCTTAGTAGTTTAGACGCGTAGACATGGCTGCTGCGGGCGCGCAGCAAACCGTGATGTCATCATGGCGATGGCGTCGGGACCTTCGGTCGTACTGCGCGACCTTCTGGTGCGACGTTCAGCCAACCGGTCCGGGGGTCCAATCGCCGCCGGCAAGCGGTCGGACTTTTACGTCAGGAATGACCCCGCGCTCCAGGCTCGGATCGAAATGGCGCATCGTCCGCTCATTGAAGTCGATGATGCGGCCAGGCCTTAGCGGTCCCACGTCATTTATCCTGACGATGACCTTCTTGCCGACGGCCTCGACGAGGGCGTATTTCGGCTTCGCGCCAAATTGGACCCCACCGAATTTCTTACGCAAGCTCGTCTTGATGGCAGCCGACCACACCGAGGGATCATAGCGCTCGCCGGAAGCCGTCTTCGGGCCGCCCTCCTCTTTGCCCGGCTTGAACGGATTGTACATGGATGCCGCGCCAACGATCGCTTCCCCGGAAGCGGCATCGTCGACAGCGTTTGAGTGAACCCCACCAGCTTCACATCGCGCTACAGAAACGGAAACGGCAAGCGCAATCATGGCGCCGCAAATTGCGGCGCTCGATCGGAACCCCATTATATCTCCTGTGATTTTCGATTGTTCAGTTCCGATGCCGCAAATCGTTTTGCGGGTCGAGCCAACCCCTGGCTCCGGAACCGTTGGAGGAACCGCAATAGTTCCAGCACCGTGTTTTAGTTGTCGCCGTCTAAGACAGACATTGCGTCAACAGCATGACGACGAGAGCCGCGGCGAAATAGCGCGACATGACTCTCATAGCGCGACCAATCAGGATAATCGGTGCGCTCGCCCGCCTGACCGTGTTTTCATTCTCATCGGCGGGTTTTCGCAGAAGCGATCATCGCAGCGACGGAGGCTGCCACCTGCGTGAGAAGGCTTGCTTGCGCGATGTCACAGAGGGAGTTTGCAATGTCCTCGCGCAGCAAGGCCCGCTGCTGAATGCGTTCATGGACAAGGAGCCGACGCACAGATCCGATCAGCTTGTCTACTCCGTCCTTGTCGGGGGACAAGGGACAGAACTGCTGAACTTGTCTTTCTTCACCTTGCCCCTGCATCAGTCGCAACTGCTCACAGCATCTAACAAGCCTTAACGAGCTATTGACCGGCTTCCGAGCCATGTTGCAGAGCCAGACGAAGGACTGCCCTGCTCCGCAGGCTCCGATCGCCTGAAGCCAGGAGGGTGTCCCATGCCGATGCCATACAATTCCGAGAACACCATCGACAGAAGCCGGCGCGCGCTTTTGAGCACCGTAGCGATTGGAGTTTCAGCGGCGATTTCCGCGAGCGTGTTTCCGCTGCGTGCAGCGGCGGCCGCGGGCGAAAGCACAATTCACCCCTTCCACATTGCCGTGCCGGAGGAGGACCTTGTCGAGCTTCGGCGGCGCGTTTTGGCGACGCGATGGCCTGATCGCGAGACTGTTTCCGATCAGTCCCAAGGTATCCCGCTGGCGAAGCTCCAGCCCCTCGTCAACTATTGGGGGACGGCCTACGACTGGCGCAAGATCGAAGCGAGGATGAATCGACTTCCGCAGTTCGTCACCAACATCGACGGCATCGACATCCACTTCATTCATGTCCGCTCCAAACATCCCAATGCCCTCCCTGTCGTCATAACCCATGGCTGGCCGGGATCGGTTTTCGAGCAGCTCAAGCTGATCGATCCACTCACCGATCCGACGGCCCATGCGGGCCGGGCCGAAGACGCGTTCGACGTCGTGATCCCCTCGATGCCCGGCTATGGCTTCTCCGGCAAGCCGGTCGATACCGGTTGGGGTCCCGACCACACAGCGCGCATCTGGGCGGAACTGATGAAGCGCCTGGGCTACACCCACTATGTCGCGCAGGGCGGCGACTGGGCTCGCCGGTCTCGAGTGCGATGGCACGGCTGGCGCCGGCAGGCTTGCTCGGCATCCATATCAACTTGCCGGCGATCGTCCCGCCCGATATCGCCGCGATCCTCGCGGCCGGCGGGCCTGCTCCGGCAGACCTCTCCGCCAAGGAACGCGCGGCGTTCGATGCATTCAGTGCGGCCGGCAAGATGGGCAACCGGTCCTACGCGCTGATGATGGGAACGAGGCCGCAAACGATCGGCTATGGCTTGACGGATTCTCCCGCGGGCCTGGCAGCCTGGATGCTCGGACATCCCGGCTTCTCGCATTGGAAGTTCGACGACACCGACTCCGAAAAATCCCGCGACGAGGTGCTGGACGACATCACGCTGTACTGGTTGACGAACAGCGCCACCTCCTCAGCGCGACTTTACTGGGAATATAGCGGGCGCAGTCCCGCCCTTGCAGGTCCGGAGAAGACTGCGGAGATCTCACTGCCGGTGGCCATCACGGTCTTCCCGGGCGAGAGCTATCAAGCCCCGGAGACGTGGGCCCGGCGCGCCTATCGCAACCTGACCTACTTCCACGAGGTCGACAAAGGCGGTCATTTTGCTGCCTGGGAGCAGCCGGCGCTTTTCTCCGCCGAGCTGCGCGCCGCATTCAGGCCCCTTCGGCCCGCACATCTGGTCCAGTGACGGTGGTCAAGGCGCCGCCGGCAAGGTGTTCATGCCGCCTTGCTTTGCGCGGGAAAGAAGAAATGGGGCCGTCAGTGATGGCGTTTGCTAGCCCATCACCCCGCCACGCTTGATCAGCTCCTTCCCCACCGCGGCCAGATGCACCTGATCCGGTCCGTCGCCGATGCGGATGAAGCGGGCGTAGACGTAAGCACGCGCCAGGAACGTGTCCTGCGAGACGCCGGCAGCGCCGTGGATCTGGATGGCGCGGTCGATAACGCGGGCGGCCATGCTGGGCACCACGATCTTGGCGGCCGCAATCAGGTCGCGCGCGATCTTGTTGCCCTCGCGGTCCATCCTGTCGGCGGCTTGCAGCGTCAAGAGCCGCGCCTGCGCGATCTCGCAGAATGAGTGCGCGATGTCCTCACGCACCGAGCCCTGTTCTGCGAGCGGCTTGCCGAAGGCCGTGCGGGAGACCGCGCGCTGACACATCAATTCGAGCGCGCGCTGGGCGCAGCCGATCAGCCGCATACAATGGTGGATACGGCCGGGGCCGAGCCTGCCTTGCGCGATCTCGAAGCCGCGGCCCTCGCCGAGCAGGATGTTCTCCGCGGGCACGCGAACGTTCTCGTAGACGATCTCGGGATGGCCGACCGGCGCGTCGTCATAGCCGTAGGTCAGCATGTCGCGGACGATGCGCACGCCAGGCGTCGCTCTCGGCACCAGGATCATGGATTGCTGGCGGTGGCGATCGGGATCGTCGGGCGCGGTCTTGCCCATCACGATCAGGATCTCGCAATCCTCGTTCATCGCGCCCGAGGTGAACCATTTGCGGCCGTTGATGACGTAGTCGCCGCCGTCGCGCCTGATCTCGCACTGGATGTTGGTGGCATCGCTGGAGGCAACCTGCGGCTCCGTCATCGAGAAGCCGGAGCGGATGCGCCCTTCCAGCAGTGGCTTCAGCCAGCGCTCCTGCTGCGCCGGCGTACCGTAATTGGCCAGCACCTCCATGTTGCCGACGTCGGGCGCCGAGCAATTGAACACCTCCGGCGCCCAGAGGATGCGGCCCATGATCTCCTTCACCGGCGCGTATTCGAGATTGGTCAAGCCAGTGTTGTTGGGATCCTGGCCGTGCTCGCCGGAGAGGAACAGGTTCCAAAGCCCCTGCTCGCGCGCCAGCCGCTTCAGGTCCTGAAGGATCTGCGGCGTCCTGTAGCGTGTCGCTTCCGGCTTCACCTGCTCGTAGTAGAGCTCCTCGACCGGCTCGACATGCGTCCGCATGAACCGGCGGACCCGCTCCTGCAGCTCCAGCGAACGTTCGGAGTGTTGAAAATCCATGGGGTCCTCCTGTTCCCTTCTCCCCTTGTGGCAGAAGGTGGCGCGAAGCGCCGGATGAGGGGTTGTATCCGCGAGTTCAAATGTAGAGACGACTCGCGGAGAGATACCCCTCACCCGGCTCGCCGCTTCGCGGCGATCCACCCTCTCCCGCAAGGGGAGAGGGTGCACTGTCTATGCTGCCGCTCGCGTGCCCCTCACGTGCCGCGCAGCAGCTCGCTGGCGACGATCCAGTCGTTGCCATTGAACTGGAGCATATAGCCGTCCTTGATCGGGCGGAAATCCTGCGGCGTGGTGTTGAGGGTGATGCCGGGCATCAGTAGCGATAGCGGCACGTTCTTCAAATTGGCCGCCTGCGCCATGATGTTCTCGCGCGTCAGATTGTCCTTGCACTGCTTCAGCAAGACCACCAATGCCTCGGCGACGGTGTAGCCGTAGAGACCCGCGACGTTGTTGACGTCGGCATTGGGCAGGCGCTTCTTCATGAAATCGATATAGGCCGTCATCGCCGGATCGTCCTTCGGCGCCTCGACGAACGGCTTGAGCGAGCCGAGCGAGAGCACGCCCTTGCCGGCATCGAGGCCGGCCGGGACCATCACGGTCGCCTTGTTGGCACAGCCCGAGGCGAGGAAGCGCGTCGCCTGCCAGCCGACCTCATGCGCTTTCCGAATCGCCTGGGCGCAGGCGCGCGGCGTCACCGAATAGATCATGAACACGTCGGCCTTGGTGTTGGCGAGCGTCAGCACCTGGGAATCGACGGTGGGGTCGGCGACCTCGAAGCTCGACGCCATCGCGATCGCCTTGTCGGCGTCGGCACCAAGCGCTTCCTTGACGCCGCGCAGATATTCCTTGCCGGCGTCGTCGTTCTGATAGAGCACCGCGAAGCGCGCATTCGGGTTCTTGGCGCGGGCATAGGCGACGTCGATCGCGGCCTCGCTGGTGTAGTTCGGTGCCCATGGCAGCGCCATCGACCAGGGCATGTTGGCGGGATCGTTCCACTTCGAGGCCGAGCTGATCAGAAACAGCTGCGGCACCTTGTTGCTGTTGAGATATTTCGCGATCGCCGAGCTTGGCGCCGTGCCCATGGTCGCGAAGATGAAGGCGACGCCGTCACCCTCGACCAGCCGCCGCGCCGCTTCCATGGTCTTCGGCGGCGAGAAGGCGTCGTCGAGCGACAGGAGATTGAGCTTGCGGCCGTTGATGCCGCCCTTCTCATTGACCTCGTCGAAATAGGCCGAGATCACCCTGCCGGTGATACCGAGGGGCGAAGCGGGGCCGCTATAGGGCATGGTGTTGCCGATCTTGATCTCGGTGTCGCTGATGCCGGGACCGTAGGATTTCTGCGCGGAGACAGGCGTGGACAGGCAGGCAGCCAAGGCTGCAGCCAGGACCAAAGCGGCTTTCATGGTTTCTCCCCGGTGATGATCGCCGCGCGACTCGGAAGGCGCGCGGCGTGCTGCTTCTTGCCAGCACGTCAGATCAGCGGAGTTCCGCAAGGCGGTCTTGCGTCGAGTTGCTGATCAGCCGGTGCACAGCCGCCCTCGCGGGCAGCACCATTGACGCAAATCGAGACGGATGCGCGCCTCAGCCGCGTGTCCGCTCCATCTCCAACTCGGCCTTGAGATTGTCGAGATCGCGATAAATTGAAGCAATCGCAAGAACGCGGCCGCCCTTGCGATACTTCAGCAGGCAGTCCTTGCCACAAATGCTGCCGTCGATCGCGATGTCGTCGAAGCTCTCGGCGTGGCCGACATAGTTGATCGGCACGTCATAGTGCTGCGACCAGAAGAACGGCACGGCCTCGAAGCGCTCGCGCTTGCCGAGCATGTTGCGCGCCGCGGTCTGGCCCTGCCGCTCCGCCACCACCCAGTGCTCGACGCGGATGGTTTGCCGCGAATGCGGATCGGGCCAGCGCGCGATGTCGCCGGCGGCGAAGATGCCGGATACGCTGGTCTCCAGATATTCGCTCACGCTGACGCCCCGATCGGCCGCAAGCCCCGCCTGCTCGGCAAGCGCAAGGCGCGGCTTGACGCCGATCCCGACCACGACCAGGTCGGCCTCGATCACGCCGCCGCTCTTCAACGTGGCGCGCGTGCCGTCCAGCTTTTCCACGGTGTCCTCGAGATGGAAGTTGACGCCGTTCTCCTCATGCAGCGCGCGCACGAAGTCGCCCATCTCGGGACCGAGCACCTTCTGCATCGGCCGTTCGTCCGGCGCGACCACGTGGAGCTCGATCTTGCGTGCCCGCAAGGAGGCCGCAACTTCGAGGCCGATGAAGCTGGCGCCGATCACCAGTGCACGCCTGGCGGTGCCGGCCGCCTTGATGATGGCGCGGCTGTCGGCGACGGAGCGCAGGGTGTAGACATGAGGCTGGTCGGCACCCGGAATCTGCAATCGGACCGGCTCGGCGCCTGTCGCGAGTAGCAGCCGGTCGAACGGCAGCCTGTCGCCGTTGCCCAGCGTCACGCTGCGCGTCTTCGCCTCGATCGCGGCAACATTCGTGTTGAGCCTGAGATCGATGCCGGCGTCCCGATAATAGTCCTGGCCCCGCAGCGGCAGCCAATCCTCCGGCGCGTTGCCCGCGAGGTAATCCTTGGAAAGATTGGGCCGGTCGACCGGCATCGCGCTGTCATTGCTGAGCATGGTGATGGCGCCGGCAAAGCCCTCGCGACGGAGCGTCTCCGCCGCCGCGAAACCCGCCGCGCCGCCACCGATGATGACGAATTTTTCCGGCGTTGGCGCCGTCCGGTGACGCGCCGGAGGCTTCGGCATCTCGCGCTTGCGCTGAACGATGATCTTGTCCTGATCGCGCGAGACCTCCCACAACGCCAGCGCATTCAGCGCCGGCGGACGGGTCGCCTCGCCTGACCGCAAGGAGAAGCAGGCGTGATGCCAGGGACAGCGGATGGTGTCGCCAACCACCAGTCCTTCTGCGAGCGGACCGTGATAGTGGCTGCAGGCCGGCTCGATCGCAAAGATCTCGCTGCCGGCCTGCACCAGCAGGACGTCTTCCTCGCCGACATGGCCGAGCAATTTGCCGTCCTTGAATTCGGCGAGCGTCACGCCTCGGCTCAGGTCGGGCCCGCTTGGCTTCTTGTCTTCGGTCATCCGTTGCCTCCTTGAGCCGTCGCGGATCAATCGTCCGAATTGGCCAGCCCCAGCAGCTCCTGGCGTGTCAGCGCATTGTCGCGGAACACGCCGAGCATGCGGCTGGTGACGAGATCTGTCCCGGGCTTATGTGCGCCACGCGTGGTCATGCAGTGATGCGTCGCCTTGATGATGACCCCGACGCCTTCGGGCCTCAGCACATCGTTGATCGTGTTGGCGATCTGCGCGGTCATCTTCTCCTGGATCTGAAGCCGCTTGGCGTAGATGTCGACGAGACGCGCGAGCTTGGAGATGCCGACGACGCGCCCTTGCGGGATATAAGCGACCCAGGCGCGGCCGACGATCGGTGCCATGTGGTGCTCGCAATGGCTTTCGAAGCGAACGCCGCGCAGGACGATCATCTCGTCATAGCCTTCGATCTCCTCAAAGGTCTTTTGCAGGATTTCGGTCGGATCCTGCGCATAGCCGGAGAAATACTCCTCGAAGGCGCGCGCGACCCGGTCCGGCGTATCGCGCAGACCGTCGCGCGCGGGATCGTCGCCGGCCCAGCGGATCATGGTCCGGATCGCCTGCTCGACCTCCGCCCTCTCAGGCCGCTCGCTCGGCGCCTGCGCGACCGCGACACGTTCCAGCCTGCGCGTTTGCGTCTTCATCGAAAACTCCCCTGCAACGAACCGCATACAGAAGGCGGCCCACAGCTTGGACGGCTGCGATCGGAAAAGGTTCCCGGAATCAGGAAAAATTGGAAGCTGTGAGAGCGGCAAGACAGTGGGACGAGAAACCCGGCTCTACGAGGCCGCTTTCCGCACATCGAGCACGGCCTGGGCCCATTCGGCCGGCCGCTCCTGCGGTAAATTGTGGCCGGCCCCTGTAAAGACGCGCCGCTCGAAAAAGCCCACGAATTTGCCTGCGTGGTGAGCGGTGCCGGAATTGACGCCGTCGCTGTCACCGTCGATCGCGATGGTCGGTACCCGAACCGGGGGCAGGGCGGCGAGCTTCGCCTCGATCGCGGCATAGGCGGGATCGCCCGCGACCAGCGCGTAACGATGTCGATAGGAGTGGATCACGACATCGACGAAATCGGGATTGTCGAACGAGATGGCGCTGGTCTCAAACGTCGCGTCGTCGAAGGCCCATGTCGGCGACCACATCGACCAGAGCTGGCGCGCAAAACCGCGCCAGTTGCGCTCCAGCGCACGGCGGCCGCGTTCGTTGTGGAAGAGATATTGATACCAGAGTGCCGCCTCCTCCGGTGGCGAAGCCGGCTCCATCGAGCGCGCGATGTTCTGGATGTTGTAGGAATTGCCCGAGACGAGCGCGATCACGCGCTCCGGATGCAGCACCGAGACCACGCAGGCTGCGCGCCCGCCCCAGTCGTAACCGCCGACGACCGCGCGCGCAATTCCAAGCGCATCCATGAAGGCCAGCAGATCGGCGCCCAGCGCCGCCTGCTCGCCGGAGCGCAACGTCGCAGCGGAGCGGAATCGCGTCGGCCCGTAGCCGCGCAGCCAGGGCATCAGCACCCGCGCGCCTGCTTGCGCCATGATCGGCGCAGTCTCGGCATAGGCGTTCACGTCGTAGGGAAAGCCATGACCCATGATGCAGGGCCAGCCGTCCGGCGCGCCGTATTCGCGATAGGCGATGTCGAGGATATCGGTGGTGACCGTTTTTTGTTGCATTAGAAAGCGGAGCTATTTTTGCGGCCCGGATAACGTGATGTCACGTTCGGCGCGGAACACGTTGCTGTAGAGGTTGGCGATCCACTGCCGACCGATCTCGGTCTTGTTGAGGTAACCGATCTCGGTCTGGATGTGCGGCGCGACGCTATTCCAATAGAACTGCGGATAGCGGTTCACGATGTCGGCCGGCGAATCGTAGCCGAGCTGGCGGTTGATGCCGACTTCCTCGAACTCGTAGTAGAGCGCATTGGCCTTGCGCAGATAATTGGGGTCGCCGAGCTGGCCGATGAAGTCGGCCGCGCGCAGGATCGAGGCCTCGTCGTCATAGTCCTGGCCTTCCCGGGCCGGAAACCGGGTGCCCTCGATGGCGCGGGCGATGCGCTCCGGATCGAGCCCCGGAATGTGTCGCAGCCGCCGCGAGACATAAAGCTTGGAACGGTCGACATGATACATCATCAGGCTTGCATCCGAGGCGCCGCGCGGCAGTGACACTTTGGTGCCGGCTGCATCGATGACGAAGCCATCGGTGTCATCCTCCTCGAACAGGCCGCGCACATAGCCGATGTCATGGGCCAGGCAGGCGATCAGGACATGGACATAGTCTTCCGCCGACAGATGGGCGTGAAGATATCGGCCGCTGAGGATGGAGTGACCCGCCAGCGTCACCAGCATCGTATGCTCGATATTGTGATAAAGCGCGTCGCTATTGCCGATGCATTCCATCGCCGTGCGGGTTGCGCTCTCGACGATGCGCGCAGAGGGCTCGTCGAACCGACGACGCATGAACGAGCCCAGCAATTTTTCAAGGGAGTCCGCCGCCAGTTTCGGTAACGTCATCATGGATGCAGCCCCGTCTGTCGGTGGTTTTCCACGCCAATTCCCGACATCTCATTCTCGTCCTCGACGCAGGCGCCAGCATAGCCCATCTTGGCCGACTGGCCAAACCCGGGGGCGCAAACTCGGAAATATGTTGCGGTTTGTGCCCCGCGATATCGCGGTTGCGTGCGGACCCGCCACACCCGGGATGGGTGTCGCGGGCAGGACCCGCAATCATTCCACCAACAGCACGTCGACGGCGACGTCGAGCTTCTGCTTCGGCGAGCCGACGATGATGCCGTCGACCGGCGAAACGTCGGAGAAGTCGCGGCCGACTGCGAGCACGATATGGTCGCCAGCAACCATAAGATCGTTGGTCGGGTCGAAATCGACCCAGCCAAGCTCGTCCCCGCACCACAGCGACACCCAGGCATGGGTGGCGTCGGCGCCCTGCAGGCGCGGCTGGCCCGCCGGCGGAATGGTGCGCAAATATCCGCTGACATAGGCCGCGGGCAGGCCCAGCCCGCGCAAGCCCGCGATCATCACATGGGCAAAATCCTGACAGACGCCATGGCGCTTGACGAAGACCTCGTTGAGCGGCGTCGAGATCACCGTCGCCTTGGGGTCGTAGCGAAATTCGGTGCGGATGCGACGCATCAGATCGACCGCCCCGGCAAGGATGCCCGCGCCGGGCGCAAAGCTTTCCGCCGCATAGGCGCTGACCGGTCCCAGCACCGGCACTAGCGGGCTCGCAAAGACATAGCCGACCGGCGAGGACGGCCCGAGGCTCGTCGCCTCGAAGGCGATGTCGCGAATGTTCTCCCAGGCCGGGCTGACAGCGGCGCGCGCCGGCGGCTGGCGCGACACCTTCACGCGAGAGCGGGAATCGATGCGCAGGGTGCGATGCGCGGCCTCGATCACGACACTCTCGGTCAGGGTGCCGAAGAAATCGCGCCGGACGCTACGCTCTGCGGGGCGCGGACGGATCTCGACCTTATGCGAAATCAGCTCCTGGCCATGGCCGCTCCTCGGCTCCAGCCGCAGCGTGCAGCGCGCGAAGCTGACCGGGCTCTCGTATTCGTAGGTGGTGACGTGACGGATATCGTAGATCACGCCAGCCCCGTCAGCTTTTCCGGCCGGCTCGCATTGGGACCGTGCGGGAAGTAGTGCTGCCCGACCGCCTCGGCGAGGCTGAGCAGATCCTGCTCCAGGGCGAACAGCGTCTTGACCTCGAGCTTCTCGGCCTGCGCGGTCGCGAGCATCGCCTGCAGCGCGACCGCAAGCCGCTGCGGCTTCTCGATCAGGCCGTGCTCCTTCAGGCTCGGCAGTGCGGCGATGTGTTCGTTCAGCGTCGTCACCTGGAACGCCACGGAACGCGGATTGTAATTGTCGAGCACGGCGAGGTCTCGCACCGGCGCCAGGATCGGCGCCAGCAGATAGCGCGAGCGGTAGGTGATTTGGCAATCCACCAGCGTCAGCAGGATATCGAGATCCTCGTCGCCGGCCTCGTCATAGGCAAACTGCCGGGCAAAGCGCGTGGTGTTGATGGCGCGCTCGGTGCGCCGACCGATATCGAGGAAGCGCCAGCCGGCGGCGCGGTTCATGTTCTCATGCGCAAGGCCGGCAAAGCTCGCGAGCTCCTGCAAGGTCAACTCGGCCGCGCTCAGCACGCTGTCGTCGTCCTCGACCTCGACGGCCAGCCGCTCGACCATCTCGGTGATGACTTGCCAGGCATCGGGCGACAGCCGCTCGCGCAAGGAGGTCGCCGTGCGCTGGGCCGCGCGGACCAGCGACAGTGCCGAGCCGAAACGCTCCGGGCTCTGCAGCGCTTCGGCAACGATGCGGCCGGGCGCCGCGCGCGAGGTCTGCGAGATCGCGCCCCAGGTCACCAGCAGGCGCTGGATACGCTCCGCCGATTGCAGCGAGGCCGCGGTGCCCTTGTTGGGCCCGCTCGGCGAGCCCAGCGCCCGCACCAGCCGCAGCGTCGCCTCGGCGCGTTCGAGATAGCGGCCGAGCCAGAACAGATTGTCGGCGGCGCGACTCGGCAGCACGCCGGCGATCCGGCGGATGCGCACCTTGTCGACCGCAGGCAGCAGCGTCGCGGTCGAGACCTGCTTGTCCGAGACCACCCAGACGTCGGCGGAGCGCGCGCCGTCGCCCATCGACACCGCGCGCGCATCCGGCTGCTCGGCGATCCGGCAGAAGCCGCCGGGCATGATGGCCCAGCCGTCCGGCGTCGCGGCTGCGAACACGCGCAGCACGAAGGGACGCGGCGTGATTTGCCCCTGTTCCCACACCGGCATGGTCGAGAGCCGCACCACCTCCTGGCCGACATAGTCCATGCCGCGCGCAGCGATGGCGTCGCTCAGGCGCCGGCGCCCGGCGGCGTCGAGTTCGCTCGCGAGCACCGGACCGTTGCTGTCGAAACCGGGAACGCCGCGCCGATACGCGCCTTCGATCGCGACCTCGTCGAGCCGCGACAACACTTCGTCGCGCGCCGAGCGCTGGCCGCACCACCAGGTCGCGATGTGCGGCATCTTCAGCTCTTCGCCGAGCAGCCGGCGGCTGAGCGCCGGCAGGAAGCCGAGCATCGCGCGCGCCTCGAGGACACCCGAGCCCGGCATGTTGGCGACGACGACGCCGTCCTTGCGCAGCACGTCGATCAGGCCGGGGACGCCCAGCCGTGACGAGGCATCGAGCTCGAGCGGATCGAGCGAATTGGAATCGACACGGCGCAGCAGCACGTCGAGGCGCTTGAGGCCTGCAACCGTGCGGATGTGGATATGATTGTCGCTGACGGCGAGATCGTCGCCCTCGACCAGCAGGAAGCCGAGATAGCGCGCCAACGTCGCGTGCTCGAAATAGGTCTCGCTGAAGCTGCCCGGCGTGAGCACGCCAATCCGCGGCTCGTCGCGGTCGGCGCGCGCCCGAAGACTGTCGCGAAACGCCTCGAAGAACGGCGCGACGCGCGGCACGTTCATCGACTTGTAGAGGTCCGAGAAGGCGCGCGAGAGCACCAGGCGGTTCTCCAGCGCATAGCCCGCACCCGACGGCGCCTGCGTGCGATCGCCGAGCACCCACCAGCGTCCGTCGGGCCCGCGGCCGACATCGGCGGCATAGAGCGAGAGATAGCGCCCGCCCGGCGGCGGCACGCCGCAGGCGGGACGGAGATATTCGGGGCTCCCCGCGATCGCGGCCGCCGGCAGCGCGCCTTCGGCGACGAGGCGGCCCTCGCCATAGATGTCACGCAGCACGAGCTCGAGCAACTCGGCGCGCTGGGTGATGCCGTCGGACAGCTGCTTCCAGTCGGCCTCGTCAATCAGCAGCGGCAGATGGCTGATCGACCAGGGCCGGTCGGCGCTCTCGCCGGGCGCGCGATAGGTGACGCCGGCCTCGCGGAGATGACGGTCGGCCATGCCAAACCGCCGCTCAACCTCATCGGGCGCGAGCGCACCGAAGGCATCGAAGAAGCGGCTCCAGACCGCGCGGGGCTTGCCGTCCGGGCCGAGAAACTCGTCGGGGATGTCGGGCAGGCGCCTGTAGTCGCGGACCCATTGCGCGAAGCGGCGCTGGCCTTCGCGCTGGCCATCACGTTGACCTTGCGCCTGACCCGCCTTGTCGTCCTCTTCGGCTGCGCCCTCGGCCATGCGCCACTCCCTGCCCCGGCATCATACTCATTGCAGGAGCGGGGTCCGCAAGTCGAGGGTCAGCGGAAACTCATTTGTGCGTTCCTCGGGCGGCGGCTGCATCGGACCCGGCGTATGGCCATGGTCCTGGAAGCGCGCCAGCCGCCGCGCCTCGGCCTCGTAGGTGTTGACGGGCTTGGTGTCGTAGCTGCGGCCGCCCGGATGGGCGACATGATAGACGCAGCCGCCGAGCGAGCGGCCGTTCCAGGTGTCGATGAGGTCAAAGGTCAGGGGCGCATGAACGGGAATGGTCGGGTGCAGGCCTGAGGCCGGCTGCCAGGCCTTGAAGCGGACGCCGGCCACGGCTTCACCAGAGCGGCCGGTGGCGGTCATCGGCAGGCGGCGGCCGTTGCAGGCGACGATATGGCGGCCCGCGACGAAGCCTTCCGCCTTGACCTGAAGCCGCTCGACCGACGAGTCGACATAGCGCACGGTGCCGCCGGCCGAGCCCTCCTCGCCGAGGACGTGCCAAGGCTCCAGCGCCTGCCGCAGCTCCAGCGTCACGCCGCCATGATGGATGCGGCCGAACGCGGGGAAGCGGAATTCGAGCTGGGCCAGATACCATTCAGGCTCGAACGGATACCCGGACTGCTTCAACTCGGTGAGCACTTCGAGGAAATCCTCCCAGATGAAGTGCGGCAGCATGAAGCGGTCGTGCAGCGCGGTGCCCCATCGCACGAACTTGCCTTGTTGCGGCTCGCGCCAGAATTTTGCGATCAGCGCGCGGATCAGCAGCTGCTGCGCCAGCGACATGCGTGGATCCGGCGGCATTTCGAGCGCGCGGAATTCAACGAGACCGAGGCGGCCGGTCGTGCCGTCCGGTGAATAGAGCTTGTCGATGCAGATCTCGGCGCGATGGGTGTTGCCGGTGATGTCGACGAGGAGATGCCGGAACAAGCGATCTACCAGCCACAGCGGCGCCTGAGTGCCCGGCGGCGGCACGTGCGTGAGCGCGACCTCGAGCTCGTAAATGCTGTCGTGGCGGGCTTCGTCGATGCGCGGCGCCTGGCTGGTCGGGCCGATGAACAGGCCGGAGAAGAAATAGGACAGCGACGGATGCCGCTGCCAGTGCAGCACCAGGCTCTTCAACAGATCAGGCCGGCGCAGGAACGGCGAGTCCTGCGGGCTCGAGCCGCCGACCACGACGTGATTGCCGCCGCCGGTGCCGGTGTGGCGACCATCGACCAGGAAGCGATTGGCACCGAGGCGTGTCTTGCCGGCATCCTCATAGAGCCCGACGGTGATGTCGACCGCCTCGCGCCAGTTCTTTGCCGGCTGGACGTTGACCTCGATCACGCCGGGATCGGGCGTCACCTTGATGACGTCGACACGCGGATCGAATGGCGGCGGATAACCCTCGACATGGACCTGGAGCTGCATCTCCTCGGCAGTCGCTTCGAGCGCCGCGATCATCTCGAGATAATCCTCGATCTGCTCGACCGGCGGCATGAAGGCGCAGAGCACGCCGTCGCGGACCTCGACCGACATCGCGGTGCGGACGGGGACCGAGGTGTTGAGCTGTTCGGGCTCGAGCCGCTCCGGCGCGTCCGGACGCGCCGGAAGGCTGAACACCGGCAGCTTGCCGCGGGCCTCCATCGGATCCCGCTCGACGATGTAGGGATACTGATCGGGCGGGACATAGCCGAGCGAGTCCAGCGGCAAGCGCAGGCCGAGCGGCGAATCGCCCGGCATCAGGAACAGATGACTGCGCCGGAGCTGCCAGCGCTCGCTGCGCCAGCGTGGCGCCGCATTCCAGCGCTGCACCGGCAGCACGAAGCCGCGAGGGTTGTTGAGCCCCTGTTCGAACACCCGCGCCATCCGCGCGCGGGCCTCCGGATCGGACAATTTGGAATCGGAAGGATCGACGTTGACGGGAAGCTCGGATTCCTTCTGCAGCCAGTACGCGGTGTCCTCATAGGCTGGCATGATGTAGCCGGGATCGAGCCCGAGCCGCAGCGCCGTGCCCTCCACGAACGCCTGGACGTCCTTGGCCTGCGCCGACCGCGGATTTTCGATGCTGGCGATGAGGTCGGCATTCTTCCAGATCGGCACGCCGTCCTTGCGCCAGTACAGGCCAAACGCCCAACGCGGCAGGCTTTCGCCGGGATACCATTTGCCTTGCCCGAAGTGCAGCAGGCCGCCGGGTCCGAAACGCGCGCGCAGGCGGCGGATCAGATCGTCGGCGAGCCCGCGCTTGGTCGGGCCGACGGCGTCCGTGTTCCACTCGGCGCCTTCGAGATCATCGACGGAGACGAAGGTCGGCTCGCCGCCCATGGTCAGACGCACGTCCTGGGCCGCAAGATCGCCGTCGACCTGCTCGCCGAGATCGTTCAGCCGTATCCAGGATTCGTCGGAGAACGGCTTTGTGATGCGCGGCGCCTCGCGAATGCGCTTGACGCTCATGTCGAAGGCGAATTCGACCTCGGCGAAGCCTGCGCCGCCGGAGATCGGCGCCGCCGAGCGGTAGTGCGGCGTCGCGGCGACCGGGATGTGGCCCTCGCCCGCAAGCATGCCCGAGGTCGCGTCGAAGCCGATCCAGCCCGCGCCCGGCAGGTAGACCTCGGCCCAGGCGTGCAGATCGGTGAAATCGTTCTCGACCTCCGGCGGCCCCTCGATCGGATCGATGTCGGGACGGACCTGGATCAAATAGCCGGAGACGAAACGGGCGGCGAGACCGAGGTGACGGAAGGTCTGGATCAGAAGCCAGGCGGAGTCACGGCATGAGCCGGCCGCGGAGGAGAGCGTCTCCTCCGGCGTCTGCACGCCCGCCTCCATGCGGATGACGTAGCCGATCCTTTTCTGCAACTCCCTGTTGAGATCGACCAGGAAGTTGACGGTGTTCGGGGCTTCGTGCGGGATCGTATCGAGATATTTCGCGAACAGCCGATCGGGCTTGACGGTCTCGAGATAAGGCGCGAGTTCCGTCTTGAGATCTTGCGTATATTCGAACGGAAAGCTGTCGGCATAGGGCTCGACGAAGAAGTCGAACGGATTGACCGTGGTCATCTGCGCCGTGAAATCGACCTCTATCTTGAGCTCGGTCGTCTTCTCCGGAAAGACGTAACGGGCGATCCAATTGCCCAGCGGATCCTGCTGCCAGTTCACGAAATGATTGGCCGGAGTGACCTTGAGCGAATAACTCAGGATCGGCGTGCGGGTATGCGGCGCCGGCCGCAGACGGATGGTCTGCGGGCCGAGATCGATCGGACGGTCGTATTTGTAGTGCGTGACGTGGTGTAGTGCGACGTAGATCGACACGGGGTGCGGTACTCCAGCAGCTTTTTTGAGCAGAACACCGCTGGTGACCTCGATCAAGCACTAACAACGGGCAGACCGTGCCTACGGCACGGGCTGTGCCTTTGCTACATCGTCGCGCCCAGTACCCAGGGCGCGAACTCGGCGCCGCCGAAATCAAAACTCTCGCTCTTGGTGGGCTGGCCCGACGCGGTCTTGAGGATGAGATCGAAAATGCGCTGGCCGCATTGCTGGACGCTCTCCTCGCCTTCGAGGATGGTGCCGCAATTGACGTCCATGTCCTCTTCCATGCGCTTGTACATGGGCGTGTTGGTGGCGAGCTTGATCGAGGGCGCCGGCTTGCAGCCGAACACGCTGCCACGGCCCGTGGTGAAGCAGACCAGATTGGCGCCGCCGGCGACCTGCCCGGTCGCGGCGACCGGATCGTAGCCGGGGGTGTCCATGAACACGAAACCCTTCTTGGTGATGGGTTCGGCGTAGCGCAGCACCTCGACGAGGTTGGTTGTGCCGGCCTTCGCCATCGCGCCGAGCGACTTCTCCAGAATGGTGGTGAGGCCGCCGGCCTTGTTGCCCGGGCTGGGATTGGCGTTCATCTCGGCGCCTTCGCGCGTCGTGTATTCGTCCCACCAGCGCATGAGATCGACCAGCTTCTCGCCGACCTCGCGGCTGACGGCGCGGCGCGTGAGCAAATGTTCGGCGCCATAGGTCTCCGGCGTCTCCGACAAGATCACGGTGCCGCCGTGACGTACGATGAGATCGCTGGCCGCACCCAGCGCCGGATTGGCGGAAACACCGGAATAGCCGTCCGAACCGCCGCATTGCAGCGCCACGGTCAATTCGCTCACCGGAACGGACTCGCGCTTGACCTTGTTGGACTCCGCGAGTGCCTCGCGTACGAAGGCAATTCCGGCTTCCACCGTCTTGCGGGTGCCGCCGACCTCCTGGATGTCCATCGCACGCAGACGTCCCGCGAGCTTCTGCTCCTCCATCAGGCCGCCGATCTGGTTCACCTCGCAGCCGAGGCCGAGCACGATCACATGAGAGAAGTTCACGTGCCGTGCATAACCACCGAGCGTGCGGCGGAGCAGCGCTAAGGGCTCGTTCTGCGTCATGCCGCAGCCGGTCTTGTGGGTCAGCGCGACCACGCCGTCGACATTGGGGAAGTCGGCCAGCGGATTGTCGCCGGTGAACGGATTCTTCTTGAAGACGTCGGCGACGAGGCTTGCGACATGCGCGCTGCAATTCACCGAGGTGAGGATGCCGATGTAGTTGCGCGTGGCGACGCGGCCGTCCGGACGGCGGATGCCTTCGAAACTCGCCGGCAGATCGAAATTCGGCGTCGGCTTGACGTCGACGCAATAGGCATAGTCCTTGGCGAAATCGCCCATGCCGCAGTTCTGCACGTGCACGTGCTGGCCCGGCGCGATCGGCACCGTCGCAAAGCCGATGATCTGGCCGTAGCGTATCACCGGCTCGCCCAATGCGATCGGCTTGATCGCGACCTTGTGGCCGGAAGGAATGCGCTCGACCGTCGTCACGCCGTCGGCCACCAATGTTCCCGGCGGCAAGCTCGCGCGCGCGATCAGCACGCCATCATCGGGATGCAGGCGAATGACGGGGCTGATGGTCATGGGAGGTCTCCTTCAGACGAATAGTGAGTAGCGAGTGGCGAATGGAAAAGGGGAGCAGCTCATTCGCTACTCCCCATCGCCATTCGCGAGTTCTCAGGCCTTGCCGCCGGAATCCTTCCGGGTGGCGTTGACCTGCATCTTGGCGTAGGTCGTCATCAGGCCGACCTCGTTCGAGAGCGTCACCAGCTTGAAGCCCATGTTGATGGCGCGCGCGGCACCTTCGGCGCCGCTGCAATGGATACCCGGATTGAGGCCGCGCTTGCCGCACTCCTTGATGATCTTCTCGTAGATCGCAAGGATCTCGGGCTCGGTGCGATCGAGCTTCGGTTCGAGGCCGTAGGAGAAGCCGAGGTCGGACGGGCCGATATAGACGCCGTCGATGCCTTCGACGTCGAAGATCGCTTCCATGTTCTCGACCGCGGTTTTGGTCTCCATCATCGGCAGCAGCACGATGTCGTCGTTGGCCGTCTTCTGGTAGGAGCCCGCGGTGCCGTACATGCCGGCGCGGATCGGGCCGTTGGAGCGGACGCCCTTCGGCGGGTACTTGGCATAGGAGACGAGGTTCCTGGCTTCCTGCGGCGTGTTGACCATCGGGCAGATCACGCCATAGGCGCCGCCATCGAGCACCTTGCCGATGATGCCGGGCTCGTTCCAGGGCACGCGGACCATCGGCGTGATCGGATGCTTGTCCATCGCCTGGAAGCACTGCACCATCGACAGATAATCCTGCACGCCGTGCTGCATGTCGACGGTGACGCTGTCGAAGCCGCATTGCGCGATCATCTCGGCCGAGAAGCCGGAGGGAATCGCGAGCCACGCGTTGACCACGGCCTTGCCCGACTTCCAGATTTCCTTGACCTTGTTCGCCACGTTGCCTTCCTTCTTTGTTTTGGACCTTCGTCACCATGACGAGCGCCGCGACAGCACGATGCCGTTATTAGCGCGAACCCGACCGCCGCGCTACGCTCGCGATGACGCAAGGTTTCACTTGGCAAAGGCGGCGCAATCCGTCCCGGCGCGCCGATTTTTGCGCATCGGCTGCGGGGCACTTTGAGCGAAAAACTGCGGCGATGTCCATGATTGTTGCCGCGCGCTCGCGCATATCTGCTTTCACTCCACGGCACTTGCCTCCTCGCCCGCGCCGAGCCCTGCGAGACTTTGTTCGAGCTCGCTGAGCATCTCCTGCAATTCGACGAGCTTGCGTGCGCCAAAGCGGCGCGTGATCTCGGCATAAATCGCTTCGGAGGACGGCGCGACGGAAGCCATCAGCTTCACGCCCTTTTCCGAGATCGAGACCATGCTGCGGCGCTGGTCCGCCTTGGCGGTCTTGCGCTCGATCAGATTGCGCGCCTCGAGATCACGCAGGATGCGCGACAGGCTCGGGCCGAGCAGGAACGCGGTGCGCGCGAGTTCCGTGACCTCGACCGTGTCGATCGCCGCGAGCGCGCGCAGGATGCGCCATTGCTGCTCGGTCAGGCCATGCGTGCGCAGCGAGGGACGGAATTGCCGCATCACCGCCTCGCGTGCCCGCAGCAACGACATCGGCAGCGAACGCGAGAAGTCGCGCATCGGCACCTGCCGCACGGCGGGCTCACTTCCGTTCGCAGGATCAGCCGGTCTCTTCGTCATGACGCCCTTTCAAGCCGCGAAACGTTTGCAGTGCAGCAAGCCAATTTGCGATTGACGCATTCACTTAACATGTTAAGTATCTTCCGGCACGACGATTTGTAAGATTACACATGGCGCTTTCAAACGACGATATCCGAGCTTGCGCGAACCGTCTGCACCACGCGGAAAAGACCCGTACGCAGATCCGGCAGCTCTCGCAGGACTTTCCCGACATCAGCATCGCTGACGCCTACGCGATTCAGAAGGCCTGGGTCGACGTCAAGGTCGCCGAGGGGCGCATCGTCCGGGGACACAAGATCGGCCTGACCTCGAAGGCGATGCAGAGCGCGCTTGGCATCAACGAGCCGGATTCCGGCGTATTGCTCGACGACATGTTCTTCGCCGATGGTGGCCTCGTCCCGACGGAGCGCTTCATCGCGACGCGCGTGGAAGCCGAGCTCGCCTTCGTCATGAGCAAGCGCCTCGCGGGCCCCGACTGCACACTGTTCGACGTGCTCAACGCCACCGACTTCGTGGTGCCGGCGCTGGAGATTCTGGACACGCGGATCGAGCGCGTCGATCCCCAGACCAAGGCGACCCGAAAGATCTTCGACACCATTGCCGACAACGCGGCCAATGCCGGCATCGTGCTCGGCGGACGGCCGATCCGCCCGCTGGACGCGGACCTGCGCTGGATCGGCGCGCTCTGTTTCAAGAACGGCCAGCTGGAAGAGACCGGCCTTGCCGCCGGCGTGCTCAATCATCCCGCGACTGCAGTCGCCTGGCTCGCCAACAAGATCGCACCGCTCGGCCTTGCGCTTGAGCCCGGGCAAATCGTGCTCGCCGGCTCTTTCATCCGTCCGATCGAGACCCGCAAGGGCGACACAATTCAAGCCGATTATGGCGCCTACGGCTCGGTGAGCTGCTACTTCGCTTAGACGACCAAAAAGACAGGGAGTGAAACCGCGATGCCGCATTTCACGATCGAATATTCGGCCAATCTCGACGACCGCCTCGACATCGGCGCGGCGTGCGAGGTGGTGCGCAAGGCTGCGGTCGAGACCGGCATCTTCCCGCTCGGCGGCATCCGCGTCCGCGCTGTCAAATGCGAGCATTATGCGATTGCGGACGCGCGGCAGGACTACGGCTTTCTCGACATGGTGCTGCGCATCGGCGAAGGCCGCGATCTGCCAACCCGCAAGAAAGCCGGCGAACAAATCTTCCATGCGCTCTCCCGCCATCTTGATCCCGTCTTCGCAAGCTCGAAATTCGCGCTCTCGTTCGACATGCAGATCAACGACAAGGATACGAGCTGGAAGCGCAACAACATCCACGACGCCCTGAAAGCGGAGGCCGCCCATGGATAAGCCCACGCCGAAAACCGACGTATTCCAGGCCAATCGCGACCGCATCGCACCGCTGCTGAAGACGCTGCGTGCCGACGGTATCGGCCACATGATCGACGGCAAGATCGTGCCGTCGATCTCCGGCGAGACGTTCGAGACGAAATCGCCGGTCGACGGCGCGACGCTGGCGAGCGTCGCCCGCGGCAATGCCGAGGATGTCGATCGCGCCGCCACCGCTGCCGCGCTGGCCTTCAAGTCCTGGCGCGACATGGGACCGGCGATGCGGAAGAAGCTGCTGCATCGGGTCGCCGACGCCATCGAGGACAATGCCGAGGACATCGCGGTGCTCGAATGCATCGACACCGGCCAGGCCTATCGCTTCATGGCCAAGGCCGCGATCCGCGCCGCCGAGAATTTCCGCTTCTTTGCCGATCGATGCGGCGAGGCGCGCGACGGCCAGAACACACCGAGCGACGAGCATTGGAACGTCTCGACGCGCGTGCCGATCGGCCCGGTCGGCGTGATCACGCCGTGGAATACGCCGTTCATGCTCTCGACCTGGAAGATCGCCCCTGCCCTCGCGGCCGGCTGCACCGTCGTGCACAAGCCGGCGGAGTGGTCGCCGGTCACGGCGGCCATTCTTGCGAAGCTCGTCAAGGAAGCCGGCGTGCCCGACGGCGTGCTCAATACCGTACATGGCTTTGGCGAAGAGGCCGGCAAGGCATTGACCGAGCATCCCGCCATCAAGGCGATCGGCTTCGTCGGCGAAAGTTCGACGGGCTCGGCGATCATGGTTCAGGGCGCGCCGACCTTGAAGCGCGTGCATTTCGAACTCGGCGGCAAGAACCCGGTGATCGTGTTCGACGACGCCGATCTCGACCGCGCGCTCGATGCGGTCGTGTTCATGATCTACTCGCTCAACGGCGAGCGCTGCACGTCGTCGAGCCGCTTGCTGATCCAGGCCGGCATCGCCGAAAAATTCGTCGAAAAGCTGACCGCACGGGTGAAAGCGCTGAAGGTCGGCCATCCCCTCGATCCCGCCACCGAGATCGGGCCGCTGATCCACGAACGTCATCTCGCGAAGGTCTGCTCCTATTTCGACGTCGCACGCCAGGACGGCGCGACGATTGCCGTCGGCGGCAAGGCCTATGATGGCCCGGGCGGCGGATATTATGTCGAGCCGACCCTGGTGACCGGCGCACACGGCAAGATGCGCGTGGCGCAGGAAGAGGTGTTCGGCCCCTTCCTCACCGTGCTGCCCTTCAAGGACGAAGCAGACGCGATCGAGATCGCCAACGACATCCGCTACGGCCTGACCGGCTATGTCTGGACCAACGATGTCGGCCGCGCGTTGCGTGTCGCGGATGCGCTGGAAGCCGGCATGATCTGGCTGAACTCGGAAAACGTCCGCCATCTGCCGACGCCGTTCGGCGGCATGAAGGCCTCCGGCATCGGCCGCGACGGCGGCGATTACTCGTTCGATTTCTACATGGAAACCAAGCACGTCTCGCTGGCGCGGGGCACGCATAAGATTCAGAAGCTGGGAATCTAACGCCCGCGGTTCCTCGGCGCGCGGAGCGCCAACGAGGAATGGCTGGGTCTAGAGAGGGGAAACGCAATGCCCGTACCGCAACATATCTTCGAGCCGCCGTTCAACATCATCCGCTCCAGCCACGCCGTGCTGGACGTCACCGACCTGAAGCTCAGCCGCGAGTTCTATGAAAGCGTTGTCGGCCTGCATGTCGAGGACGCCGACGACAAGGTCGTCTACTTGCGCGCCGCCGAGGAGCATCAGCATCACTCGCTGGTGTTGCGCAAGGCGGCCGCGCCTGCCTGCAACCGCCTCGGCTTCAAGGTCGGCAACGACGGGGATCTGGACAAGGCTGCGAAGTTCCTGTCCGAGAACGGCCTTGGCTACGCCTTCGTCGATCAGCCGTTCCAGGGCCGCACGCTGCAGTTCACCGATCCGTTCGGCTTCCAGATCGAGCTATATGCGTCGATGGACCGGCGGCCGCATCTGCTGCGCCGCTACGATCTCTACAGGGGCTGCCATCCGCAGCGGCTCGACCATTTCAACGTGTTCGCCGCCGAGGTGCAGGACACCGTCGAATTCTACGCCCGGCTCGGCTTTCGCCTCACCGAATACGCGGAGGAGGACGGACCGAACGGGCGCATCGCCGCCGCCTGGATGCATCGCAAGGGCAATGTCCACGACTTTGCCATCACCAACGGCAAGGGCCCGCGGCTGCACCACTTCGCGTACTGGACGCCGACGGCGATGAACATCATCCATCTCTGCGATGTCATGGCCTCGCAGGGCTTCGTGAAGAACATCGAGCGGGGCCCCGGCCGCCACGGCATCTCGAATGCGTTCTTCCTTTATGTTCGCGACCCCGATGGCCACCGGCTGGAGCTCTACACCAGCGACTATTTCACCGGCGATCACGACCACGAGCCGCTGCGCTGGTCGCTGCGCGATCCGCGCCGCCAGACATTGTGGGGCGCGCCGGCCCCGCGCTCGTGGTTCGAGCAGGGCTCGCCGTTCGCCGGGCAGACCGTGCGTGAACCGAAGTTCGTGGCCGACGTGCTGGTGGCGGATTAAGCAATGAATCTCCCTCGCCTCGCCACCTATTCCGTCAAGGGTGCTACGAAGTACGGCGCCGTCGTCGACGGCGGCATTGTCGATCTCTCCGCGCGCCACGCAAAGGACTATCCGACGCTGCGCGAGGTGATCGCGGCAGGACAGCTCGCGAGCCTCGCCGAGGAGGCCACCGGCCGCACGCCCGATCTCGCGCTCGGCGACATCATCTGGCTGCCGCCGGTGCCCGCGCCGGAAAAAATCATCTGCATCGGCGTCAACTATCCCGACCGCAATGCCGAGTACAAGGACGGCCAGGACGCACCGAAATATCCGAGCATGTTCATGCGCTCGCCGCGCTCCTTTGTCGGCCACGACACGCCGCTGGTGCGCCCGCGCGCCTCAGCGCAGCTCGACTATGAGGGCGAGATCGTGCTGGTGATCGGCAAGCAAGGCCGACACATTCCGGAAAGTTCTGCGCTCGATCACATCGCCGCGCTGACGCTCTGCAACGAAGGCTCGGTGCGCGACTGGCTGCGCCATGCCAAGTTCAACGTCACGCAGGGCAAGAACTTCGATTCCAGCGGCAGCCTTGGCCCGTGGCTGGTGCCCTACACGCAGGAATCGCAGATTGCCGACATCCGCCTCACCACGCATGTCAATGGCGAGCTGCGCCAGGACGACCGCACCAGCCGATTGATGTTCCCGTTCCGCTATCTCATCAGCTATATCTCGACCTTCGCAACGCTTGTCCCCGGCGACGTCATCGTCACGGGCACGCCGACCGGCGCCGGCGCGCGGTTCGATCCGCCGCGCTATCTGAAGCCGGGCGATGTTATCGAAGTCGCGTCCGATGGCATCGGGACCTTGCGAAACGGCGTCGTCAACGAAGCCTGAACACCGATTGAAATGGAATAATGCCATGACCACCCTCACCGGCGGCGAAGCGATCGTAAGCGGCCTTGTCGCTCATGGCGTTGACACCGTGTTCGGCCTGCCCGGCGCGCAGGTCTACGGCCTGTTCGACGCCTTCCACCAGGCCCAGCTCAAGGTGATCGGCGCGCGGCACGAGCAGGCCTGCGGCTACATGGCGTTCGGCTATGCCCGTTCCAGCGGCAGGCCCGGCGTGTTCAGCGTGGTGCCCGGCCCCGGCGTGCTCAACGCCAGCGCCGCGCTGCTCACCGCCTTCGGCTGCAACGAGCCGGTGCTGTGCGTCACCGGCCAGGTGCCGACGCAATTTCTCGGCAAGGGCCGCGGCCATCTGCATGAGATGCCGGACCAGCTCGCGACCTTACGCACCTATGTGAAATGGGCGGACCGGATCGAATATCCCGGCAACGCGCCGACCACCGTCGCGCGCGCCTTCCAGGAGATGACGTCCGGACGGCGTGGCCCCGCTTCGGTCGAGATGCCCTGGGACGTCTTCACCCAGCGCGCCGACACCGCGGCTGCGCAAGTGCTGGAGCCGCTGCCCGCGCCGCAGCCCGACCCTGACATGATCAAGCAAGCGGCCGCGCTGATCAGGAACAGCAAGGCGCCGATGATCTTCGTCGGTAGCGGCGCAATCGAAGCGCGCGAGGAGATTCTCGAACTCGCCGAGATGACCGACGCGCCTGTCGTCGCCTTCCGCAGCGGCCGCGGCATCGTCTCCAATGCGCATGAGCTTGGACTCACGATGGCGGCGGCCTACAAGCTGTGGCCGACAACCGATTTGATGATCGCGATCGGCACGCGCGCCGAACTGCCAGCATCGGGCTTCCGCTGGCCGTATCAGCCGAAGGGACTGAAATCCATTCGTGTCGATATCGATCCGGCCGAGATGCGCCGGCTCGCCTCCGATGTCGCTATCGTCGCCGATGCCAAAGCCGGCACCGCCGATCTGGTCGCAGCCGTGAAGAAGGCCGGCTATGCCAGGACCAGCGGCCGGCGGGGAGCGATCCGCGAGGCCACTGCGACAGCGCACGCCGAGATCCAACGCATCCAGCCGCAGATGGCGTATCTCAACATCCTGCGCGAGGTGCTGCCGGCGAACGCGATCGTGACCGATGAATTGTCCCAGTTCGGTTTCGCCTCCTGGTACGGCTTTCCGATCTACGAGCCGCGCACCTTCATCACATCAGGCTATCAGGGCACGCTCGGCTCGGGCTTCCCGACCGCGCTCGGCGCCAAGGTCGCCAATCCCGACAAGCCGGTGGTGGCGATCACCGGCGACGGCGGCTTCATGTTCGGCGTGCAGGAGCTCGCCACCGCCGTGCAGTTCAACATCGGCGTGGTGACGCTGGTGTTCAACAACAACGCCTATGGCAATGTCCGCCGCGACCAGCGCGAGCGCTTCGACGGCCGCGTGGTGGCGTCCGATCTGGTCAATCCGGATTTCGTCAAGCTGGCGGAGTCCTTTGGCGTCGCATCCGCGCGCGTCACCGCGCCTGACCAGTTCAAGGCGGCGATGGAGAAGGCGCTGGCCCATGGCGGGCCTTATCTGATCTCGGTGGAAGTGACGCGGGATTCGGAAGTCAGCCCGTGGGCGTTCATTCACCCGCCGAAGCCGTAAACGAAGCATCGTCGTTCCGGATCTCTTTCCTTCTCCCCTTGCGGGAGAAGGTGGATCGCTGACGCGCAGCGGCGGCGAGACGGATGAGGGGCTGTCTCCGCGGATGGAGACCCCTCATCCGCCTTCCCTTTCGGGAAGGCACCTTCTCCCACAAGGGGAGAAGGAAGATCAGCGCGTCCTGCGGAACGTCAGATTGACCCGCTTGCGGCCGAGCAACGCATGCTCGCCGTCGGCGAGCGGCGCGACGCCGTGATAGGCCAGCCTGCTAGGGCCGCCCCAGGCCACGACGTCGCCATGCACCAAGCGGTAGCGGCGCGGCTTGTCGCTGCGTGCCATGCCGCCGAACAAGAAAGTCGCAGGCAGGCCGAGCGAGACCGAGACGATCGGCGCCGAATAATCCAGCTCGTCCTTGTCCTGATGCAGCGACAGCCGCGTGCCAGGCTCATAGCGGTTGACGAGGCAGGCATCGGGCGCAAAGCCAGTAAAGCCGCCCTGCTCCGCCGCGCGGCGGGCGAGATCGCGGAGCACGGGTGGCATCGCCGGCCACGGCGCCCCGGTCCGCGGGTCGATGGGATCATAGCGATAGCCGGTATGATCGGTGATCCAGCCGCGCTCGCCGCAATTGGTCATGGCGACCGACATCAGATGCCCGCCGGGCGTGGTCATGCGCCGGAACGGCGACTGCGCCACGATGGCGCGCACCGCTTCGATCAACTCGCTTTCGATCGGCTTGACGAAGCCGCGCAGCAGAACGGCGCCGTCGGCGATCTCCTCGCGCGACGGCTGGGCTTCGGCGACATGGTCGAACAAATCCGCCATCAGCGGCAGCGTCTATTTCGCATCGTGAAAGATCACACCCAGCGTGTGGCGTTGGCCAGAGCGAATCCGGCTGACGCCATGGCGCAGGTTAACGCGGTAGGTGCCGCGTGTCCCCTGCACCGGGCGGTGATGCACAGCGAAGGCCACGGCGTCGCCTTGCGCGAGTGGAACCACTTCGGCGCGGGACTGCATGCGCGGGCGCTGCTCGGTCAGCACGAACTCGCCGCCGGTGAAATCGCGGCCGGGCTCCGACAAGAGGATCGCGACCTGCAACGGGAACACGTGCTCGCCATAGAGATCCTGATGCAGGCAGTTGAAATCGCCCGCCTCGTATTGCAGCAGCAGCGGCGTCGGCCGCGCCTGGCCTGCCTCGTGGCAGCGCTTCAGGAACGCGGCGTGTTCGGAGGGATAGCGGATGTCGATCCCCATCGCCTCGTTCCAGCGATTGGCGACGCCCTGGAGATGCGCGTAGAGCGCCGGGCGCAACTGCGCGATCAGGTCGGGCAGCGGATAGGAGAAATATTTGTACTCGCCGCGGCCAAAGCCGTGGCGGCCCATGACGATGCGGCTGCGAAAGTTGGCGTCGTCGGGATAGAGCGCGGCGACGGCGCGGCATTGCTCCGGCGTGAGCAGGCTCTTCAGGAGCGCGCAGCCCTGGGTGTCGAGTTCGGCGGTGATCTGAGGCCAGTCGAGGGCATCGACGCGGGCGGCGGGGTCCGTGGCTGGCTTATCAAGCGATTTGCGTGCTGTTGCTGTCATGGCTCTGACCTTCGCAGGACCGCCCCGTCCTCTACCACCCGATTTCCGTCTCTCTCCCCGTCATTGCGAGCGGAGCAAAGCAATCCAGAATTCCTCCGCGGAACCAGTCTGGATTGCTTTGTCGCAAGAGCTCCTCGCAATGACGAAGGAGAGACTTTAGCCCCGCACCGGCAGCGTCACCACGTCATAGCCGTGCTTGATCGTGCGCTTCAGCACGGGGTCCTCCAGCTCGAAATCGAAGCGATCGGCGGGACGGATGCCGCCCTTCGCCGCAAACGTACCGCCGAACATGGCGCAGCCGTCGGGGAATTTCCCACCTTCGAAGCCACGCGCGATGAGGTCGACGACCGGCAGCATCGCGTCGAGCGTGCCCTCCTGGTAGAGCACGCGCTCGCCCTTGATCGTGGCCCAGGAGCGCAGGATCATCCTGTCCCAATGGCCGATGACGTCCTCGAGCTCCCACACGGTGGATGCGATCGGCTTGTCGCACATCTGCTTGGACACCGTGACGTTGTAGGCTTCGACCTTGCGGTCGGTGTGGTCGGAACCGCAGCCGACGAAAATGCGACCCTGCCAGCCGATCAGCACGAACTCGACCTCGCCGGAGGAATCGCCGCCGGTGCATTCGATGCTGTCCTCCTGCGTCAGCCGCCGCGCCGAGGCACGGTAGTAGATCGGCGTCGAGGCCGGCGGCGCGATACCCATCTCCTGCAGCTCGGCAATGTGCTTGTCGCGCGCGACCGGATCGCGGCCGGTCCAGCCGGCGATGACCATCTGGTCGATCGCCAGCGTCAGCGGCGTGGTGGTGTCCTGGGCGTCAACGGTGAAGGTCAGGTCAAACACGAATTACGGCCTCCATGCCGGCAGCAAGCTCGAAGATACGGCGGTCCGATCCGCCCGCGCCCGCCAGCATCAGGCCGACGGGAATTTCGCCCTCGCGATGCGCCGGCAGCGAGATGGCGCAACCGTCGATCATGTTGATCAGGGTGCAATTGCGGAGCGCCCGCAGGTTTTCCCTGGTGAACTCCTTGTCGTCGGCGAGATCGGCGATTTTCGGCGGCGTGTTGGCGGTGGTCGGCAGCACCAGCGCGTCATAGGGCGCGATCCGCGCATTGACGCGGGCGATCAGCGAGCGGCGCTCGTGGAGAAGATCGATGTAGTCCGCCGCGCTCTGCGCCTCGCCGCGCATGATGCGCACGGAGACTCGGGGATCGTAGACGTCACCCTTGGATGTGAGGAGGTAGCGGTGCCAGGCGTAGCTTTCGGAAGCCGCAAAGCCGCCCTTGGCGTTCATCGGTCCGATGTCGTGGAATTCGGCCATCTCCATGCGCTCGATGATCGCGCCGTGATCGGCAAGGCTCTTGAGCGCACGCTCGAATGTCCCGGCCACAGCCGCGTCGAGGTCATCGAGCGCGATCGTGGTCGGCACCGCCAGCCGCATGCCCTTGACAGGTCGCGGCTTCAGCGGGCCGATCAGCTCGTTGGCGAGCACGGCATCGAGAATGGCACAGCAACTGACCGATCGTGCCAGCGGCCCGATGCTGTCGAGCGAGAACGACAGCGGCACAGCCCCGTCGAGCGGCACGCGCCGCTGCGTCGGCTTGTAGCCGACGATGCCGTTATAGGCCGCCGGAATCCGGCAGGAGCCGCCGGTGTCGGTGCCGAGCGCGCCATGCGCCATGCCGTCGAGCACGGACACCGCGGCACCCGAGGACGAACCGCCGGGCACGTGGCCCTCGGCCCGGTTCCAGGCGCCCTTTGGCGTGCCGTAATGCGGATTGATGCCGATGCCGGAATAGGCGAACTCGGTCATGTTGGTGCGCCCGATCACGACGAAGCCGGCCTTGCGCAGCCGCGCTACCGTGGGGGCATCCTGCTCGGCCGGCGAGGAATCATCGAGCGCGCGGGAGCCGGCGCGCGTCACCTGGCCCTTGATGTCGAAGAGATCCTTGATCGAGACCGGGATACCGGCGTAGCGCGACGGCGCCGCCTTCACCTTGCGCAAACCGTCCATCGCATCCGCCGCCACAAGCGCGGCGTCCCTGTCCACATGGATGAAGGTACGCTGCCCCTCGCCGGCCGGATCGGCGATTTTGGCGATGCAAGCCTCGACCAGCTTGCGGGAGCTGGTGCGGCCGCTTTCGAGGTCTTCGGCGAGCTTCTTCAGTGTCGAAAAATCGGGCATGTCTGTCTCACGGAATATTTGCGCGCAATGTATAGCGCTGCCTCACTTCGACACAAGCATTGTGCGCATGATGGCATGCATGCGCATTGCTGGACCGTTGACGCGCCATGGTCGATTGTCGCATCAAGATCGCAACAGCCGGGCTTCGCTTGGCCTTGGGAGGACCTGCCGAGATGGCCGAACCGCATCGCGCGCGACCGAAACCGACGCCGGAGACCCAGCATTTCTGGGACGGCACCAAGGCGGGCGAGTTGCGCCTGCAGCGCTGCGACGCCTGTGCGCATGTCTATTTCCCGCCGCGCCCGTTCTGCCCGTCCTGCGCCTCGCGCAAGGTCAGCATCTTCAAGGCGAGCGGCAACGGCTTTCTCTACAGCTACGTGATCAACCACCGTCCCGCCGCGCCCGGCTTCACGCCGCCTTACGCGATTGCGGTAGTCGAGCTCGAAGAGGGACCGCGGATGATGAGCAACATCATCGACTGCCCGCAGACGCCGGAGGCGCTCGAACTCGACATGAAGCTCGAGGTCGCCTTCGAGGCGCTCGACGACAAGATCACCCTCCCCGTATTCCGTCCGGCGAAGGGATAGAGCATGCGCAGCAATCAGGTTGCCGTCGTCGGCGCGGCCGAGACCACCGAACTCGGTGTCATCCCCAACGTCTCGCAGCTCCAGCTTCACGCGGATGCGGCGCTCAATGCCATTGCCGATGCCGGGCTGAAGCTGTCCGACATCGATGGTTTCGCCACCGCCGTCGAAACGCCGCAGCAGGTCTGCCACTATCTCGGCATCAAGCCGACCTGGGTGGACGGCACCTCGGTCGGCGGCTGCTCCTTCATGCTGCACGTCCGCCATGCCGCCGCAGCGATCGAGGCCGGCCTATGCAAGACGGTGCTGATCACCCATGCCGAGAGCGGCAAGTCGATGATCGGCAAGGCGCCGCGCTCGATTCCTGCCGACAGCCTGCAAGGCCAGTTCGAGGCGCCGTTCGGTGTCTACGGCCCGCCCAGCATGTTCCCGATCCCCGTGCTTCGCTTCATGAAGACCTATGGCATCACGCACGAGCAGCTCGCCTCGGTCGCAGTGGTGCAGCGGGAGTGGGCGGCGAAGAATCCGCGCGCGATGATGAAGGATCCCATCACGGTCGCGGACGTCCTCAACTCGCGCATGATCGCCTATCCGTTCCGCCTGCTGCAATGCTGCCTCGTCACCGACGGCGGCGGCGCGCTGATCCTGACCTCGGCGGACCGTGCCAGGGATTTTCCGCGCAAGCCCGTCTACATCATGGGCACCGGCGAGAGCGTGGAGACGCCGATGGTCAGCCAGATGGAGACGTTCAACTCCTCGCGCGCGTTCAAGACCGCGGGGCCCCTCGCCTTCAAGGAGGCCGGCATCGCGCATAAGGATGTCGACCATCTCATGATCTACGACGCCTTTGCGCATCTGCCGCTGTTCGGCCTCGGCGACCTCGGCTTCATGCCGCACGAGGAGACCGGAAAGTTCATCGCCGACGGCAACACGCGGCCCGGCGGCAAGCTGCCGCTCAACACCAATGGCGGCGGCCTGAGCTACATGCATTCGGGCATGTACGGCATGTACGCGCTCCAGGAGAGCGTGCGGCAGATGCGCGGTATCGCGCCGGCGCAGGTCGCCAACGCGAAGATTTCGGTGTGTCACGGCGTCGGCGGCATGTTCGCCGCGTCGGGCACGATCGTGTTTACGAACGAGAGGTAATCCACATGACGAAATCACTGCAAGACAAGGTCATCATCGTCACCGGCGCAGGCCGCGGCATCGGGCGCGAAATCGCGCTGCTCTGCGCCGGCGAGGGCGCCAAGGTCGTCGTCAACGATCCCGGCGTCGCCGCGGACGGCGCTGGCACCAGCGCCGCGCCCGCCGAGGAAGTGGTCGAGGAGATCAAGAAGCGCGGCGGCACCGCCGTCGCCAATTTCGAGTCGGTGGCCGAAGCCATCCCCGCCAGCAAGATCGTGAAGACCGCGACCGATCATTTCGGCCGGCTCGACGGCGTGGTCAACAATGCCGGCATCCTGCGCGACATGATCTTCCACAAGATGAGCGTGGAAGCGTTCGAGGCCGTCATCAAGGTGCATTTGATGGGCTCGTTCTACGTCAGCCACGCCGCGGCGCGGATTTTCCGCGAGCAGGAGTCCGGCTCGTTCGTGCACTTCACCTCGACCTCCGGCCTGATCGGCAACTTTGGACAAGCCAATTACGCCGCCGCCAAGCTCGGCATCGTCGGCCTGTCGAAGTCTATTGCGCTCGACATGGGCCGCTTCAACGTTCGCTCCAACTGCGTCTCGCCGTTCGCCTGGACCCGCATGATCGGGACCATCCCGACTGAGACCGAAGCCGAGAAGGCGCGCGTCGAGAAGATCAAGCAGATGGGCCCGGAGAAGATCGCGCCGGTCTGCGCCTATCTGCTCTCCGATGCCGCCAAGGACGTCTCAGGGCAGATCTTCGGCGCACGCATGAACGAGCTGTTCCTCTTCAGCCAGAACCGGCCGCTGCGCTCGGTGCATCGGAGCGAAGGCTGGACGCCGCAATCGATCGCGGAACACGGCATGCCGGCGCTGAAAGGTTCGTTCTACAAGCTCGACCGTTCCGCCGACATCTTCCCGTGGGATCCCGTGTAAGGATCCCGTCGAGCCGCACTTCCGGCATTCCTGCTCTGCGATCTCCGGCTGCCTTGTCCGGAGATCGCTCCGCTTTACGCCCGATTGCTGGCGGATCATTTCCTCCCAACACAACTTTGGGAGGAAACCATGACAAGAATGCTGACCGACTCCGACGACACGACTGCAGGCAGCGGCCTCGCCCGCCGCACGCTCCTCAAGGGCGCCGCGACCGTTGCCGCATCCGCCCTGCTCGCCTCACGCGCGGACGCCCGCGACTTCGGCGCCAATGCCGAGCCGCAGCGCTATCCCGATCCTGACATCATTGCCATCGATCCCAAGCGCTTCAAGGCGAAGGTCGGCAACACCGCAATCAAGCGGCTCTATACCGGCTGCCTGTGGGCGGAAGGGCCAGCGTGGAATGCGCAAGGGCAATATCTGGTCTGGAGTGACATCCCCGCCAACCGGCAGCTGCGCTACCTCGATGACGACGGCCACATCTCCGAGCAGTTCCACAAGCCGTCGAACGAGGCCAACGGCAACTCGTTCGACACCGAGGGGCGCCAGCTCAGTGCCGAGCGCACCCGGCTCGTCCGCTATGAGCACGACGGTTCGGTGACGACCCTGGCCGAGCAGGCCGGCGGCAAGCCGCTCAACGGCCCCAACGACATGGTGGTGCATCCCAACGACAAGGCGATCTGGTTCACCGATCCCGGCTACGGCGCGATCAGTATCTACGAGGGCAAGCTGGCCAATACCGGCTCGCTGCAGCCCCATCAGAAGGAAGCGGTTTATCGCATTGATCCGCAGAGCGGCCAGGTCGCGAAGGTGGCCGACGAGCCGTTCAAGCCGAACGGCATCGCTTTTAGTCAGGACTACAAGAAGCTCTATGTCTGCGACACCGGCATCACGCATTATCCTGAAGCCAAGAACGTGGTGTGGTCGTACGACATCGATGGGGCGAAGCTTTCGAACCCGAAGAAGCTGATCGACATGACGCTCGACGGCAAATCAGGCTTCCCCGACGGCCTGCGCGTCGACACCGAAGGCAACATCTGGGTCGGCGCCGGCTGGGTCGGCCCCGGCTATGACGGCGTGCAGGTGTTCGCGCCAAACGACGGCGCGCGCATCGGGCAGATCCTGTTGCCCGAGACCTGCGCCAACGTCTGCTTCGGCGGCAAGAAGCGCAACCGCCTGTTCATGACCGCGAGCCAGTCGCTCTATGCGGTGTATGTGGAGACGCAGGGCGCACATTTCTGTTGAGTGCAGCGAATGGTGAGTGGCGAATGGATTCCACTCGCCACTCACCATGTCTCTACCCCGTATTCCTCAATCCCGCCGAGATCCCGTTGATCGTCAGCTGAATCCCGCGCAGCACCTGCTCATCCGGGTTCTGCGCGCGATGCTCTTTCAGCAGCTCGACCTGCACATGGTTGAGCGGGTCGAGATAAGGGAAGCGGTGGCGCACCGAGCGCTCCAGCAGCGGGTTGCCTTGCAGCAGCCGGTCCTGGCCCATGATGTCCAGCAGCGTCTCGATGCAGGAATGCCATTCGCGGCGGATGCGGCTGAAGATTTTTTCGCGGAGCGCCTCGTCGGGCACGAGTTCGGCATAGCGCGAGGCGATCGCGATCGAGCTCTTGGCCAGCACCATGTCCATGTTCGACAACAGCATGCGGAAGAACGGCCATTCCTTGTAGAGCTCTTTGAGGAACGGCATGCCCTTGTCGGGATGCTCCGCGATCCATTGCTCGACCGCGCTGCCAAAGCCGTACCAGCCGGGCAGCATCAGGCGGCATTGCGCCCAGGAGAACACCCAGGGAATGGCGCGAAGGTCCTCGATCGCGCGGGTCTTCTTGCGCGAGGCCGGGCGGCTGCCGATGTTGAGCGTCGCGATCTCGTTGATGACCGTGGACGCCCAGAAATAATCGACGAAGCCGTCGGTCTCGTAGACGAGGCCGCGATAGGCCTTGAAGGCGAGATTTGAAAGCTCGTCCATCGCGGTCAGATATTCGCGGCGCGGCGCGCTCTGGCGCGGATGCAACAGGCTCGCCTCCAGCGTTGCGGCTGCCAGGATCTCCAGATTGTTGCGGCCGACTTCGGCGTTGGAGTATTTCGACGAGATGATCTCGCCCTGCTCGGTGATGCGGATCTGGCCGTTCACCGCGCCGCCGGGCTGGGCGATGATGGCATCATAGCTCGGTCCGCCGCCGCGGCCGACCGAACCGCCGCGGCCATGGAACAGGCGTAGGCGCACGCCGTGGCGCTCGAACACGTCGACGAGGCCGATCTCGGCCTTGTAGAGCTCCCAGCCCGAGGTGACGAAGCCGCCATCCTTGTTCGAGTCGGAATAGCCCAGCATGACCTCCTGCACGCTGCCGCGGCTGTCGACCAGGCGGCGATAATCATGCAGCGAGAGCATGCGGTCCATGATGGCGCTGGAAGCCTGCAAATCCTCGATGGTCTCGAACAGCGGCACGATGTTGATGGCGCTGCGCCCGGAGGGATGGACGAGACCGACCTCCTTCAGGAGCACCGCGACCTCGAGCATATCCGACATGCCCTTGCACATCGAGATGATGCATTGGGGGATGGCGTCCGAGCCGAACTTCGCGTGCGCCTCGGCGGCGGCATGGAACACGTTGAGCTCGCCCATCGTCTCGTCGCTGTACTTGACGAACGGCGACACCAGCGAGCGCGTTGAGCGCAACTCGTTGGTGAGCAGCGAGATGCGGGCGTCCTCGCCGAGCGCGAGATAGGACATGCCGGGATTGGCGGCATCCATCAGCTCGGCAATGGTCCGCTCGTGCACCGCCGAGTTCTGCCGGATATCGAGCCGGGCCAGATGGAATCCAAAGCAGTCCACCGCACGCCGCAGCAGCCGCAGCCGGCCGCGGGCGATGACGCCGGCGTTGTTGGAGATCAGCGAGCGGTGCAGCACGTCGAGATCGGCCTTTAGCTCCCCGACGCTGTCATAGGGCGCGCCCTTGCCGACCGGCCGGCGCGTAATCTCGACCTGAAGCATTTCGGCCGTGGCGGTGAGGCGCGCATAGATGCCGGAGACCGCGAGGCGATAGGGCTCGCCGCTCCGGTGCGGCGAGGTATCGGGCGAGCGCTCCGCCAGCGTGCGCAGCTCCTCGGAGACGTCGGCGAGGTGCGCCGCGATCGACAATTCCGAGCCGAGCACGTGCAGCTCGTTCAGATAGAACTGCATCACCCGGCTCGACTGCAGTCGCAGCGTGCCGCGCATCACGTCGGCGGTGACGAAGGGATTGCCGTCGCGGTCGCCGCCGATCCAGCTGCCCATGCGCAGGAACGAGGCGAGCTCGCCGGCCGCCTGCTCGCCGCCCTCCTCCAGCCGGTCCTCCAGCGCGTTGACCAGCCGCGGCACCTCGCGGAGAAACGTGTAATCGTAGAACGACAAGCCGTTGGCGACCTCGTCGAGCACGGTGAGCTTGGTCCGGCGCAGCAGGTTGGTCTGCCACAGCGTCAGCACCTCGCGGCGGAGCTGCTCGTCGCTGGCGGCAGCCTCTTCCGCCGTCAGCGCGACGCGCTCGCGACGATCGAGCAGGGCTGCGACCTCCATCTCACGGTCCATGGTGCTCTTGCGGCGGACCTCGGTCGGATGCGCCGTCAAAACCGGGCTGACCAGCGCGCTCTTGAAGAAGTTGCGCAGGGCATCGGCACCGATGCCCGCAGCCCTCGCATGGGCGAGCGTCTCGGCCAGCACGCCGGAGCCGCCGCCCTTGTTGGCGCGCATCTGGCGGATGTTGTTCTGGTCCTCGGCGATGTTGGCGAGGTGGGAGAAATAGCTGAAGGCGCGGACGATCCGCACCGTCTCGGAGGTCGACATGCTGTCGAGGATCTGCTCGAGCTCGCGGCGGGCGAGCCGGTCCTCGTCGCGGTGGAATCGGATCGAGGTCTGCCGGATGCGCTCGACCAGATCGAACAATTCAGGCCCCTCCTGGTCGCGCACCGTGTCGCCGAGAATGCGCCCGAGCAGGCGGATGTCGTCCCGCAGCCGCACGTCCGCTTCCAGCGCCTGGACGTCCTCAGGGCGATTGGGGCGCTGCTCGGCGGCGTCGGATGATACGGTCTGGAGGGACATGGCTCGCTCCGCTGTTCGAGCTCGCTTCGCTGCCCGGCTCAGCCGAGTGTGCAAGTTTTTTGTCGCAGCGCAAGATGAAGTTGGGGGCGGCGCGGCAACATCACCGATCATGGGAGAAATGCGCCTTGCTGAACGGCGCGCGCACACGTCCGCGGTCTCGCGGCGCAGGGGCCCGAGTTTTGCTGTCCGTTTCGCCCTCATCGATAAGAAAGGGCGCAGGGAAGGCCGGGCGCCGGCTGGCACCCAGGGTCCGCACGCGAAAGACGCACGCGGGGGTGACCACAGGTGATGCCGGAACATCCCGGCCTTCCCTGCGCAATGGTTTACGGCTTATGGCGCGCTCTCCCCGGGGAGCGACGCACTATTGCCCCCGTCGCCTTGCAGATGATCGATGCGCGCACCCGGTCGGGCCGCACATCACCGCAAGCCTTGACGCACAGACCCCGGGCGTCAGGACCACACGCTTTTGCCGTCCGCGGACGTCCCTCCCCGGACATCCGGAAGCTCGCGCGTGCTCGTCACCGAAGCCGAAAAGAACCGCTGTGACCGCGCCGGGTCGTTCGCGCGGATCGCGATGACTCACAGGCGTAGCCCGCCCTGCCATCTCGTCACGCGCCGGCGCTGCCGCGTCCATCGCATCCCGGCTCACGTATCGTGACGATCGCGAAACGCCCTTTTTAGCGGGCCAGAATAGTTGCGGTTTACCCGAAGAAGCGAATTCGGTCAATCAGAATATTGGAGAACCGATCGATTGACCTGCATGTGGCGGGTTTTGCCCGTCGGGCAACGCGAGGGATTGTGGGTCGGAAGCATTGAGCGGCCCACCCAACTCCAAATAGTGACGCTTACCAGTGGCGATGGTGCCGCCAACCATAGTGATGGCCTCGGCCTCTGCCCCAGCCGTAATGATGACCACGGCCGCCGCGATGACCCCACCCGTGGCCACCGCCATGTCCGTGGCCGCCCTTGACCTCGATGGTGTCAGTCTGAGACGCGCCCAGTGTGTCCGGCTTGGCAACGGGCATCGCCGAAGCAGAAGGTGTGGGTGTCAAAGCAACGGCCCCCGCCACAAAGCCCACCAAGCAAAGCCACTTCATGCAATCGCCTCCCGATAAGAATGAACCAAGGGCCAGCCGCGGCACATTGCGGCCGCGTTCGCTCCCGCTCGTCAACAATGAAGCCGGGAAAAAGTTGCAATGAAATGTGACGCATTGCGGAGGCGTAGGATATCCTACGAGTTTGCCTTAAGCCGGCACGATCACCTTGCCGATCGGCCAGAGCGCGATGCCGGCGAGCTTGAGGTGGGCCCAGGCGAAGGGAATGCCGATGATGGTGATCGCGAGGGCCACGGCGGTGAAGAGGTGGCCGAGCGCCAACCACCAGCCGGCGAGCACGAACCAGATGATGTTGCCGATCACCCCGAGCGGGCCGGTGCCGACATCCTCGACACCGGTGACCTCATAGCGGCTGACCGCCCGCGAGCCGAACGGCATCAGCGTGTAGACGGCGATATTGAACGCCGCCCGCGCCCAGGGCAGGCCGATGATGGTGACCGCCATGATGACCGCGGCGACCAGCCAGCCGAGCGCCATCCAGGCGCCGCCAATGAGAATCCAGAGCAGGTTGAGCAGGATGGAAACGGGAGCCATGGGATGATCCGAAGGTCGATGATCCCGTGAGTATAGCACGATGCGCGAGGTTGCGATCGATAAAGCCGCTCACGTATTCGCGTGCTCGTGTAGCCCGGATGAGCGAAGCGACATCCGGGTCTTACTGGTTGTTATCCCGGGTATCGCTTCGCTCACCCGGGCTACGCACCGCTAGATCTTCCGCCCCGCCTGCTCCCAATAGGGATCGCGCAGGCGCCGCTTGAAGATCTTGCCGGAGTCTTCGCGCGGCAGCCCGGTGCGGATCTCGATGTGCTTTGGGACCTTGTAGTCGGCAAGCGAGGCCTTCAGGCGGGTGCGGATTTCGGCGGCATCCAGCGTAACGCCGGCTTGCGGCTCGACCACCGCCATCAGCGCTTCGCCGAACTCGGCATCGGGGATGCCGAACACCGCGCAATCATGCACGCCGGGCACCGCGTGCAGCACGGACTCGATCTCGGCCGGATAGATGTTGACGCCGCCCGAGATCACCATGTCGCGCTTGCGGTCGCAGATGAAGACGTAGCCCTCTTCGTCGATATAGCCGACGTCGCCGGAGGTGATGAAGCCGTCGCGATCGATTTCGGCGCGCTTCTCCGGCTTGTTGTGGTAGGTGAAATCGGCCATCCTGGCCATGCGCGAGTAGATCTCGCCGATCTCGCCTACACCCAGCACGCGTCCGTCCTCACCGATGAAGCGCAGCTCGGCGCCGGGCGAAATCCTGCCGACGGTGCCGGGCTTCCTCAGCGCGTCCTCGGAGGTCGCGAAGGTGACGGCGCTGGATTCGGTCGAGCCGTAGAATTCATAGATCACCGGCCCCCACCATTCGATCATGGCGCGCTTGACGTCCGCCGGACAGGGTGCTGCGGCGTGAATGATGTGGCGGAGCGAGGAGACGTCGTATTGCTTGCGCACCTCCTCCGGCAGCTTCATCAGGCGGATGAACATGGTCGGCACCATGAAGATGGTCTCGATCTTGTAGCGCTCGATCAGCTCGAGAAATTCCTCGGGCTCGAAGCGGGGCATCAGCACCAGTGCGCCGCCGAGTTTTCCCGCGCGAATGCCGAACGAGTTCGGCGCGGAGTGATAGAGCGGGCCCGGCAGGATCGTGCGGGCGCCGGGCTTGAGCCCGTAGATCATCGCGCGCATGCGCTCGCCGGCAGCCGCCTGCTCCGGCGTCGGCGCGTTGCGCCGTACGCCCTTGGGGTGGCCTGTCGTGCCCGAGGTGTAGATCATGTTCATGGGCTGCGGCACGACCGGGCCGTCATAGGGCTGGTGCTCTGCGAGCCAGGATTCGAAATCGATCGCGAAGTCCGGCGTCTTCAGATGATCGGGATCGATCTTGTAGCTGGACAGGATCTCCGGGGGCGTCGGCACGCTGAGCACGGTGACGCCTTGGGGAATCGCATCGCGCAAGGCATGCAGCATGTCGGCATGGCCGATCAGCACGGAGGTGCCGGTGTCGTTCAGGATGTAGTTGATCTCCTCCGGCTTGAAGTGCCAGTTGATCGGCACGCCGTAGGCGCCCAGCCGCATGGCGGCATAGGCGGCTTCGATGAAGGCGATGTCGTTGCGCATCAGCATGCAGACGCAATCGCCCTGCCTGACGCCGATCTGGCTGAGACCGCTCGCGATGCGGTCGGCACGATCAGCGACCTCGGCATGGGAGCGGCTGCGCCCGCCGGAGACGATGCCGAGGAAATTTGAGGTTTCGCTCATTGTTGTTTTTCTTTGTTGTTGAAGTTGCCCCTCATGGTGAGGAGGCGCAAGGCGCCGTCTCGAACCATGAGAGCCCGTGGCCCATCCCTCGAGACGCCGCTTCGCGGCTCCTCGGGATGAGGTCTGCGCTAATCCGCAAACTTCGGCGCGCGCTTCTCCAGATTGGCACGCACCGCCTCGGTCTGGTTCGCGCTGCCGATCAACTTCTGCTGCTCGACGGACTCGGCGAGTAGCGCGGGGCCCGGATCGACCGAGAGATTGTTGAGCATGCGTTTCGCGGCGCGGATCGCATCGGGGCTTTTTCCCGCGATCTCGCGCGCGACGTCGAGCGCGGCAGCGCGCGGGTCGTCGCAGATGCGCGTGGCGAGACCGTAAGCCATCGCCTCCTGCGCGGAGAAGATGCGGCCGGTGTAGGTGAGATCGCGCAAGATGTCGTCGCGCACGAGCGAAGCCAGGATCGGGGTGCCCGCCATGTCGGGTACCAGACCCCATTTGATTTCCATCACCGACATTCGCGCATCGGGCGTGAGGAAGCGCATGTCGGCGCCGAGTGCGAGCTGGAAGCCGCCGCCGAAGGCGACGCCCTGGATCGCCGCGATCACGGGGACCGGAAGCTGGCGCCAGCCCCACACGGCCTGTTGCGCAAAATTCGCCTGGCCGTGCGTGCGTTTGGTGAGGTCGCGATTTTCGCCACCCGGAATTCCATTGCCCCCCTTTTCCTTCATGGCGGCAAAACGCCCCATGTCGAGACCGGCACAGAAGGCGCGGCCCTCGCCGGACAGCACCACGACGCGCACGCCTTTTTCCTTCGAAAGCCGATCCGTTGCGGCCACAAGGGCCTCGAACATGGCCTGATCCAGCGCATTCATCTTGTCCGCGCGCACCAGCCGCACGTCGGCGACGCCTTCCGAGATCGAGATCGAGACGCGCTCTTCCATGGATGAATTCTCCCCTGGTTCCCGGCTGTTCTTGTTCGGTGCCGCTTTACAGGAAGCCGGCGGCCGGATTTAGTCAATCGATCAATTAACCGACAATCGCGACGGGGGAAACAGCCATGTTCAAGGAAAATCTTCTGGCGGGGCGGCGCATCCTCGTGACCGGCGGCGGCACCGGGCTCGGCAAGTCGATGGCGGCGCGCTTTCTCCAGCTCGGCGCGGAAGTGCACATCTGCGGCCGGCGCAAGATCGTCTGCGACGAGACCGCGACCGAGCTGATGGCTGAGCATGGCGGCCGCGTCACCAGCCACGGCGTCGACATCCGCAACGCGCTCGCGGTCGAGGAGATGATCGAGACCATCTTTCGCGACGGCCCCCTCACCGACCTCATCAACAACGCCGCCGGCAATTTCATCTCGCGCAGCGAGGAGCTGTCGCCGCGCGGCTTTGACGCCGTCGCCAACATCGTCATGCACGGCACGTTTTACGTGACGCAGGCGGTCGGCAAGCGCTGGATCGCGTTGAAGCAGCCCGGCAACGTCGTCTCGATCACCACGACCTGGGTGCGCAACGGATCGCCTTACGTGGTGCCGTCGGCGATGAGCAAGTCGGCGATCCATGCCATGACGATGTCGCTCGCGACCGAATGGGGCCGCTATGGCATCCGGCTGAACACGATCGCGCCGGGTGAGATCCCGACCGAGGGCATGAGCAAGCGCATCAAGCCCGGCGACGAAGCGGGCGCGCGCACCAAGGCGATGAACCCGATGGGCCGCGTCGGTACCATGGAGGAATTGCAGAACGTCGCCGTGTTCCTGATCTCCGGCGGTTGCGACTGGATCAGCGGCGAGACCATCGCCATGGACGGCGCGCAGGCGCTCGCGATGGGCGGCAATTTCTACCAGCTCCGCGACTGGAGCGACGACGACTGGAAAACCGCACGCGAGAGCATCATGGCGCAGAATGAAAAGGACCGTGCGAAGCGGGGCTGAGGCTCTCTCCGTAGTCGTCCTGGCGAAAGCCAGGAGGTGGATTCACACTCGAAGTGCAACAGTTGAGAGGAGAAGGCCTCGGCCGGGGTTCTGAAGTCAAGGCATTTGCGCGGGGTGTTGTTGTAGGCGGCAATGGACTGAGGGAAGCGCCTGGTTGGGAGCTTTTCGAGGTCGGTCTTTCGGGGGATGAAGCGGCGCAAGCGGCCGATGGCGTTCTCGATGCCGCCCTTTTGCCACGGCGCGTGCGGGTCGCAGAAGAAGGTCTTCATCAAGAGGCTCTGCAAGGAAAGGTGGGCGGCGAACTCGGTGCCGTTGTCGAAGGTGACGGTACGGCGCAGTGCCTCCGGTACGGCTTTGAACAGGCGTACGAGATGGCTAGCGATACCGGCGGCGAACTTGCGTTCGATGGGAACGGCGAGCAGCAGGCGCGAGGTTCGCTCGTGGACGGCCAGGATGGCCTGCCGGTATTTGGAGAACATCATCAGATCGGCTTCCCAGTGGCCGGGACTTTGCGATCGGCGACCTCGGCAGGCCGTTCTGCCAGCGAAACACGGCCTTCGATGAAGCTTGCGGGGCTCCCGCCTCGTTTGCCGCGGTGGCCTCGCTTGCTCTTGCCCCGAGGCAGATAGCGCCGCCAGGTGAAGTCCGTCGTGCGTGTGATCTGGGCGTAGATGAAGCGGTAGATGCTCTCGTAGGAGATCACCCTACGGCCACGTTCCCGGGCCAGCCTGCCTGCGACCTGTTCGGGTGACCAACCGCGGCTCAAGCCTGCCAAGACCTCGCGGCGCAAGCTGGCGTCCCGCTCGAGGCGAGAGCCCTTCCAGCGCCGCGCCCGGGTCTGCTGCTGAGCATAGCTTGGCTTGTAGCCGACTTGCCTGCCACGGTTCCGCCTCAGCTCCCGAGAGATCGTTGATGGCGGCCGATCCAAAGCTGCCGCGATTTGCCCGACCGAGCCGCCATTGGCCGAAAGGCGGGCAATCTCGCATCGATCGTCAAGGGAGAGCTGTTTGTAAGTCCGCCCCATGGCAACACCTCCAGATGGAAGTGTTGCACTTCGTTTGTGAACTCAGGGGACCCATTATCACCGAATGTTCTTTGGCGAAGATTGGCCATGGCCAGTCTTCGCCGAATTGCGTTTTGTGGCTATGGGTCCTGGCTTTCGCCAAGACGACGACGCTGAAGCCAGGCGTACCCTCTGCCATCTTGTCTTCGCCCGCGGATGACGCCACACTCCGCGGCATAAGAACAAGACGTCACGGGAGAGACATGTCCACCACACAGCCATTGGCTGACCTCGCCGACATGGTGCGCGAGCGCGCCAAGAGCCGCGGCAATGCCATCGCCTTCGAGTTCGAAGGTCGTGTCACCAGCTTCGCCGAGTTCGACATCAAGACGAATCGCGTCGCCAATGCGCTGATCGCGATGGGTGTGAACAAGGGCGAGCGCATCGCCTATCTCGGCAAGAACAGCGACAACTATTTCGAGCTGCTGATGGGTGCCATGAAGGCCGGCGTGGTGATGGCGCCGGTGAACTGGCGGCTCGCGGGCCCCGAGGTCGCCTTCATCGTGAGCGACTGCAAAGCGCCGGTGCTGTTCGTGGGACCTGAGTTCATCACCCAGGTCCGCCAGATCAAGGACCAGTTGCCGGGCGTGCGCAGCGTCATCACCACCGAAGGCGGCGCGCCGGAATGGCAGGATTTTACAGCTTGGCGCGATGCACAGAGTGGCGACGATCCCAAGGTGCCGATCGACACTAAGGACATCGCGATCCAGCTCTATACCTCGGGTACGACAGGCAAGCCGAAGGGCGCGATGCTGTCGCATGCGAACTTCCTCAACCTGGTGCAAACAGGCAATGCCGAGGACAAGCCGGAGTGGAACCGATGGTCGACCGACGACGTGTCGCTGGTCGCGATGCCGATCTTCCATATCGGCGGCTCCGGCTGGGGCGTGATGGGGCTCTACCACGGCGCCCGCGGCGTGATCGCGCGCGAGTTCGATCCGACCAAGGTGCTGGATTTCTTCGAGCAGTCCGGCATCACAAAGCTGTTCATGGTGCCGGCGGCGATGCAGTTCGTGGTGCGGCAGCCGCGCGCGAAGACAATCGATTTCTCCCGGTTGAAATACATGCTGTACGGCGCCTCGCCGATACCGGCGGCGCTGCTGAAAGAATGCATCGAGATCTTCAAATGCGGGTTCGTGCAAATGTACGGCATGACCGAGACCACCGGCACCATCGTCGCGCTGCCGCCGGAGGATCATATCGAGGGCTTGGAGTGGATGCGCTCGGCCGGCAAGGCGCTGCCGGGCGTCGAGATCGCGATCCTAGACGTTGACGGCAAGCCGCTGCCGCCGCGCGAGGTCGGCGAGATCGCGACGCGCTCGGGCTCCAACATGGCCGGCTACTGGAACCTGCCGGAAGCGACCGCCGCGACGCTGCGCGGCGACGGCTGGCTGCGCACGGGTGATGCCGGCTACATGGACGAAGACGGTTATCTCTACATCCACGACCGCATCAAGGACATGATCATCTCCGGGGGCGAAAACATCTACCCGGCCGAGGTCCAGAGCGCGCTGTGCGATCATCCCGACGTCGCGGAAGCTGCCGTGATCGGTATCCCCGACGACAAATGGGGCGAGGCGGTGAAGGCCGTGGTGGTGATGAAGCCCGGCAAGCAGGCGACCGCCACCGACATCATCAACTTCACGCGCGAGCGCATCGCCGGCTTCAAGACGCCGAAGAGCGTGGAGTTTTTGCCGGCGCTGCCGCGCAATCCCTCAGGCAAGATTTTGCGACGGCAGTTGCGGGAGCCGTATTGGGCGGGGAAGGATAGAAGGGTGAATTAGCACCACTCCAGCCACATCGTCGTCCCGGCGAAGGCCGGGACCCATAGCCACAGGATTGGGTTTTGCGAAAACTCGGAGTTGCCGTCTGGCGCAACGACTTCTCCGTGGGGTAATGGGTCCCGGCCTTCGCCGGGACGACTCCGGGGAGAGACTGCGCGCAACAATCTCTCAATGCTTCCCCGGCCCCATATAGCCGAACAAAAATCCCGCTACCTTGCGGATCTGGATCTCCTCGCTGCCCTCGGTGATGCGATAGCGGCGGTGATGGCGGTAAATGTGCTCGAACGGCTTGTGGCGTGAATAGCCCATGCCGCCGTGAACCTGCATGGCGCGGTCGGCAGACTCGCAACACAGGCGGTTTGCCCAGTAGTTGCACATCGAGACGCGGTCGGAGAGCGTCCGCTCGATCTGCTCCTCGGTGAGCTTGTCCATTTCCCAGGCGGTCTTGCGGATCAACAGGCGCAGCATCTCGGCCTGCGTCGCAAGCTCGACCAGCGGGAATTGGATCGCCTGGTTCTCGGCCAGCGCCTTGCCGAACGGTTTTCGCTCGCGCGCATACTTCACGCTCTCGTTGATGCAGTAGACCGCTGCCCCCAACGAACTCGCTGCCTGCCGGATGCGGTTTTGATGGACAAAACATTGCGCCAGCGACAGGCCGCGACCGTCCTCGCCGAACAGCGCATCCTCCGGCACGAACACGTCCGTAAAGCTGACGCGGGGATGATCGGTCGGCATGTTGAAGGTCCACATATACTCTTCGATCTTCACGCCATGGCTCGTGGCCGGCACCAGGAAGCAGGTGATGCCGCGGGCATCGCCGTCATTGCCTGACGTGCGCGCGAACAGCGCGCAATGCGTGGCGACGTGCATGCCGGTCGTCCACATCTTCTCGCCGTTGATGATCCAGCCCTTGACGTTGTCACGGGTCGCGGGCACCGCGCGCGCTTCCATATGGGTGGCGTCGGAGCCGTGATTTGGCTCGGTCAGGCCGAAGGTGATGCGGTACTTGCCCTTGATCGAGCCGTCGATCATCGCCTTCTGGTCGTCGCGTCCGTAGCGATCGAGCATGGTGGCGACGGGGAAGTTGCCGACGATGGAATGCTCGTTCTGGAGGTCGTTGTGCAGGCCGAGCCCCTTGGCGGCAAAGTGCTCGCGGATGACCGCCATCCAGAGGTTGGAGCCATTCTTGCCGCCATATTGCTTCGGCACCGCAAAACGCAAATGACCGGCGGCGTCTGCGAGATCCTTGGCCTTGCGCAGCAGCGCCTCCCATTCGTGGCGCGGCAGGCCGCCATTCTCGAAATCGGTGCGCGCCCATTCGCGGCGGTGATCGAAGAAGCGGATGTTATCGTCGGCCGCCTCCAGCGGCTTGATCTCTTGTTCGATGAAGAGGTCGAGCTTTGCGAGATAGGCGACGAGATCGGCAGGCAGCGAGAAATCCACGGCTCTCTCCCGGATGATTTTTTCGTTTTGCGTTAAGGCGCTGGGCGCAGCTTTGCTTCGCACGATTAAGGTGAGAAGAGCGCCGCCAAGTCAAGCAATGGGAGGCGTGTGAGATGCGCAAGGCGCATTGCGCAATTCGATGGTGCTCCAGCGCGGAGGCGCGGTAGTATTCCGGCAATATTCCTTCACGAGAAACTGCGGGAGCGCGCGATGGAGCTGAAATTTTCCAAGGTGGAACGCAAGGGGCCGATCACGATCGTCACGCTGTCGCGGCCCGAGGTCTACAACGCGCTGCACACCGACGCGCATTTCGAGCTCAACAAGGTGTTTGACGATTTCTCCGCCGATCCCGAGCAGTGGATCGCGATCGTCACCGGTAGCAGCGACAAGGCGTTCTGCGCCGGCAACGATCTGAAATGGCAGGCCGCCGGCGGCAAGCGGGGCTGGGACAAGGGCGGCTTCGCCGGCCTCACCGCGCGCTTCGACTGCGACAAGCCGATCATCGCCGCGGTCAATGGCGTGGCGATGGGCGGCGGTTTCGAGATTGCGCTGGCCTGCGACCTGATCATCGCCTCGGAGAACGCGACCTTCGCCTTGCCCGAGCCGCGCGTCGGGCTGGCCGCACTCGCCGGAGGCCTGCACCGGCTGCCGCGCCAGATCGGGCTGAAGCGCGCCATGGGCATGATCCTCACCGCGCGTCATGTCAGCGCCAAGGAGGGTCTCGAACTCGGATTCGTCAACGAGGTGGTGCCGCAGGGCGAAGCGCTCACGGCCGCGCTGCGCTGGGCCGAGATGATCACCAAGAATTCTCCGATGTCGATCCGCGCGTCAAAGCAGGCGATCCAGAAGGGCCTCGGCGTGTCGCTGGAGGAGGCGATCGAGGAGCAGCGGGAATATCCGGCCGTGAAGGCGATGGTTGCGTCCCAGGACTACATCGAGGGTCCGAAGGCGTTTGCGGAGAAGCGGCCGCCGAAATGGGTGGGGAAGTGAAGGGTCGCTCGGCTCATCACCGCCGTCATGCCCCGGCTGGACCGGGGCATCCAGTACGCCGCGGCTTCTCGGCTCAATCAATGCCGCCTCTGGAATACTGGATCGCCCGCCTTCGCGGGCGATGACAGCAGAGAGTGTAGTACCGCCTACCCGCTTCGCGAGAGTTCGCGTTTGTACGACGCGTAATTCGGCTGGTCCACCGCAAGCTTGTCCATGGTCGTTTGCCACAGATGCTCGGCAAGGCCGGGCGTCGCTAGATCGACCTCGCCCTTGGCGATGCGCTCGGCCAGCGTGCGGTTGAGATCGGTCACCGAGCCGTCCATGCCGAGCAGAGCACGCAGCCGCTCCGCCTCAGCGGCGTCGCTCCCTTCCTCCAGCGTCAATTGCCGCGTCACGAGGTCGAGGATGTTGATGGCGACGCGCAGCTTGAAGGCCTGGTGGCCGGAGATCAGCGGCGCGATGTCGTTGCGGAGGAAATCGGCGACTGACTTCGTCAGCTCGATCGGGGTCGGCTCGTCCTGCATGGTCAACTCCCCCGCGGCGCCAGCAGCCGCAACAGATCGATCTCGGTCTCGGAAGCGCGGCGGCCGATCATGGCGCGTTCCATCGAATGGTCCGGGCCCTCGCGAAAACGCTGCATCATGCCGCCGCACATGATGCCCCAGCGCAGCGTGCCCATCACTTCCCAGAATTTGACACGCGATGGATCGACCTTGCGCCCAGCCGCCTCATAGCCGGCAAACAGCTCCTGACGCGAGCCAAAGCCGCCGACCGGCTTGTCGATCTCGCCAAAGCGCCAGGAGTTGACGCAGACCCAGCCGAGATCCTCCATGGGATCGCCGAGATGGGCGAGCTCCCAGTCCAGCACCGCGCGCACGCCGTCGGCGCCAACGATGAGATTGCCGTTGCGGAAATCGCCATGCACCAGCGTCGTCTCGGCCGAAGGGCCCGGATCGTGGTCGCGGAGCCAGCGCAGCGCCAGCTCGAAGACGGGTTTGGGCCAGTCCAGGCTGCGATAATCGCGTTCGAACTCAGAGATCTCCTCCGTCGCGGACCGGCTGCGCAGCTCGGGCAATTTGTCCAGCGGCAGCCTGTGCAGCTTCGCGAGCACGCCGCCGATTTGCCGCGCGAGACGCGGCCGCGCCGCCGCGAACTCATCGTCGCGCAGAATCTTGCGCGCGATGGTCTCGCCCTCGACCCGCTGCATGATGAAGCCGGTGCCGAGATCGTCGTCCGGCGTCAGCACATGCATCACGCGTGGCGACGGTACGCCTGCCTCATAGGCAAGCTGCATCAGCTGCGCTTCCGCGCCGAGACCTGCCGCGCGCGTCGGCGCTGCGCCATAGCCTTTCGGCGAGCGGCGCAGGATTGCCCCGATCACGCCATCGGGATGCGCGATGTCGAAGCGCCAGGTCTCCTGGCTGGCGCCGCCGGACAGCTTGGCCGCGCCGGTCACGCCAGTCGCCCCCTCGCACCAGCGCGCAACGCCGCGGGAAAGCTCCGCCTCGATCATTTGCCCTTGAACTGCGCCGGACGCTTCTCCAGGAAGGCACCAACACCTTCGCGGAAATCATCCGTGTCGCCAGCACGGAGCTGGCACTGGAATTCGAGATTGAGCTGATCCTCGAAGGAATTCTCCGGGCTGTCCCAATAGAGCTTGCGGATTAGCGACAGCGCGATCGTCGGGCCGCTGGCGAGGTCGCGCGCAAGCCTCATCGCCTCCTCCATCAGCACGCCGTCATCATAGACGCGGTTGACGAGACCCCATTCCAGCGCCTTCTCGGCCGGGAGCCGCTCGCCCATCAGCGACAATTCGATCGAGCGTGCCTTGCCGATCAGCCGCGGCAAGAGCCAGGTCGAGCCGCAATCCGGCACCAGACCGATGCGGCGGAACGCTTGCAGGAAATAGGACGAGCGCGCGCACAGGATCATGTCGCCGAGCAGCGCGAAGCTCATGCCGGCGCCGGCCGCCGGGCCGTTGACCGCGGTCACGATCGGGCAATGCAGATTGCGGATGCGGCGCAGGAAGGGATGGAAGCCGGTCTCGAGCGTCAGGCCGGCCTTGGTCTTCTTCGACTGGTTGTTGCGGCCCTGGAGATTCGCCCCGGTGCAGAACGCCCGCCCTGCGCCCGTCAGCACCACGCAGCGCACCTCGTCCTTCTTCTCCTCGATCGTGTCGAGCGCTTCTGAGAGACCGCCCAGCATGTCCACGGAGACCGCGTTCATCACCTCCTGATGGTCGAGCTTGAGGATCGCGACCGAACCATCGAGATCGAGCGTGACGTGTTTGAACTGCATGGTTTCCTCGTGAGTTGCGGCCTGCACCAGTTTCGCAGACCGGAATTGATTTTGCCGGGGCGCATATTTGATTTTTGGCGCGGTCTTGTCCATGGTGATCGGAGCATAGCAAGCAATCTTGCGCGCAGCGGCTGATGCGCACGAAGCAAAAACAGGAAACGCGCCATGAACCTTTTCGACCTTTCGGGACGCGTCGCCGTGATCACCGGCGGCAATGGCGGTATCGGGCTGGGCATCGCGCAGGCGCTCGCCGGCCAGGGCTGCAACGTCTCGATCTGGGGCCGGAATGCTGACAAGAACAAGGCCGCTGCCGCGAGCCTGGCCGGGCTATCAGGCAAGGTCGACACGCGGGTCTGCGACGTCACCGACCCGACCTCGGTCAACGCCGCGATGAAGGCCACGCTCGACACATTCGGCCGGGTCGACGGCTGCTTCGCCAATGCCGGCATCGGCGGCGGCGGCCGGCGCTCCTTTATCGAACGCACCGAGGAAGAATGGCGCACGATGTTTGCGACCAATCTCGACGGCGTGTTCCACGCGTTCCAGGCTGCCGCAAAACACATGACCGCGCGCGCCGAGGCCGGCGATCGCTTCGGCCGGCTGGTGGCGACTTCGAGCCTCGCCTCGATCTTCGGCACCGCGCGCAACGAGCACTATGCCGCGACCAAGGCCGCGATCAACGCGCTGGTGCGTGCGCTCGGCGTCGAGCTGGCGCGTCACGGCGTCACCGCGAACGCGATCCTGCCGGGCTGGATCAAGAGCGACATGACCTCGGGCCTGATGGCCAACGAGAAATTCGTCGCCAACGTGATGCCGCGAATTCCGGTGCGGCGCTTCGGAGAGGCCAGCGATTTCGGCGGTATCGCGGTGTATCTGATGAGCAAGGCGTCGTCGTATCACACGGCGGATACGTTCGTGATCGACGGCGGTTATACGGCGTTCTGATTCTCGTAGCCCGGATGGAGCGCAGCGCAATCCGGGACCGCCAAAAGCAAACAAGACCCGGATTACGCTTCGCTCCATCCGGGCTACAAATCATAATGAGGGGAACGGACACATGTTTTCACACGTCATGATCGGCACCAACGACCTTGACAAGGCCAAGGCGTTCTACGACAGCCTGCTCGGAACGCTCGAGGTGCGGCCGGCGCGGGTCGACGGCCATCGCATCTTCTACATTACCAAGACCGGCGTGTTCTCGGTGACGAAGCCGATCAACGGCGAAGCGGCGACGCCTGCGAATGGCGGCACCATCGGCTTTGCCGCCAACTCGCCGGAACAGGTCAATGCATGGCATACGGCCGGCATCGCCGCCGGCGGCGTTCCTTGCGAAGATCCTCCTGGTATCCGTCAAGGCCCGGGCGTCAACCTCTATATTGCCTATTTGCGTGACCTCGACGGCAACAAGATCTGCGCGATGCACCGGATGGCAAGCTAGGCCGGCCGCAAGCACCGCTGTCATGCCCCGGCTTGACCGGGGGCATCCAGTACGCCGCAGCTTCTCGATAGATCACATACGCCTCGGAGTACTGGATCGGCCGACCAAGTCGGGCGATGACAGCGAGAATGCCGCCCATTCAAACAACATTTCAAACGTCCGCGATATTCCATCGCATGGCATGGCTCGCGTTGGAAAAAATGCGCGCTCGCACTTTGGCGACGCTGCGACTATTCTCCGGCGCAACGCGATCTCAGCGACCCCGGGAGGAACAATGACAAAACACACCTATATTCCCCGCACCACCAACTACACCCTCAATCCCGGCGACGAGCTCAACGACCTCAGGATGTCGGACCAGGTCCGGCCGCTCTACGATCACGTCAGGAAGTTCATCCGCGACACCGTCGAGCCGATGTCGATCGAATTCGCCAAGGCCGGCGAAGGCAAAGAGGATCGCTGGAGCTTCACGCCGAAGCAGCTCGAGGTGCTGGAGAAGGCCAAGAACAAGGCCAAGCAGGAAGGCCTCTGGAACTTCTTCCTGCCCGACGACGAGACCGGCCAGGGCCTGAAGAATCTCGACTACGCCTATATCGCATCCGAGCTCGGCAAGAGCCCACTGGCATCGGAGAGCATGAACTGCTCGGCGCCTGATACCGGCAACATGGAGGTGCTGGAGCGCGTCGGCACCAAGGAGCAGAAGGAGAAGTGGCTGAAGCCGCTGATGAACGGCGAGATCCGCTCCGCCTATGTCATGACCGAGCCGAACGTCGCCTCCTCCGATGCCAAGAACATCTCGACGAGCGCAAAGCTCGTTGGCGACGAATGGGTCATCAACGGCGAGAAGTATTACATCTCCGGTGTAGGCGATCCCCGCTGCAAGATCCTCATCGTGATGGTGAAGACCAACCCGGATGCGGCGCCGAGCAAGCAGCAGTCGCAGATTCTGGTGCCGCGCGACACGCCCGGCGTCGAGGTGCTCGGTCCCATGTACGTGTTCGGCCAGGACCACGCGCCGCGCGGCCACATGCACATGCGCTTCAACAACGTGCGCGTGCCCAAGGAGAACATTCTGCTCGGCGAAGGCCGCGGCTTCGAGATCTCGCAGCTTCGGCTAGGCCCGGGCCGCATCCATCACTGCATGCGCACTATCGGCAAGGCCGAGAAGGCGCTCGATTTGATGGTGCAGCGTGGCCTCACCCGTGAAGCCTTCGGCAAGAAGATCGCCCATCTCGGCGGCAACATGCAGATCATCGCGCAGGCGCGCTGCGAGATCGAGGCGATGCGGCTGATGGTGCTGAAGGCCGCCAAGGCCATGGACGTGCTCGGCAACAAGGAGGCCCGCGTCTGGGTCTCCATGGTCAAGGCCATGGTGCCGGAGCGAGCCTGCAAGATCATCGACCAGTCGATCCAGATGCACGGCGCCACGGGCATCTCGCACTGGACCCCGCTCGCGGAGATGTATCAGGACGTGCGCCATCTCCGCTTCGCGGATGGTCCGGACGAGGTGCACTGGATGGTGGTGGGACGCCACGAGCTGAGCATGGCGTGAACAACTGCCTCTCTTCCCCTCTCCCCGCACGCGGGGAGAGGCGAAGGGGCTACGACGCGGCCACCTCGCCGATCTTGTCCTGCGTCTTGGTCTCGAAATCGCTAGCGTCATGCCGCTCGTGAAGCTGGCTGGCGGGATCTCCGGAGACACGGTTGACCATGCGGCCGCGCTTGACGGCCGGGCGCTTGGCGATCTGGTCGGTCCAGCGCTGCACGTGCTTGTAGTCCTGCACGGACAGGAATTCGCCGGCGCCGTAGACCAGCCCCTTGGCGAGCGCGCCGTACCAGGGCCACACCGCCATGTCGGCGATGGTGTATTCGCTGCCGGCGAGATATTCGTTGTCGGCGAGCCGGCGGTCGAGCACGTCGAGCTGGCGCTTGGTTTCCATCGCGAAACGGTCGATGGCATATTCGATCTTGGTCGGCGCGTAAGCGTAGAAATGGCCGAAGCCGCCGCCGAGATAGGGCGCGCTGCCCATCTGCCAGAACAGCCACGACATCGCTTCAGTGCGGCTCTTGATGTCCTTCGGCAGGAAGGCGCCGAACTTTTCGGCGAGGTAGAACAGGATAGAGCCGGACTCGAACACCCGGATCGGCTCCGGGCCGGAGCGGTCCATCAGCGCCGGGATCTTGGAATTCGGATTGATGTCGACAAAGCCGCTGCCGAACTGGTCGCCGTTACCGATTCTGATCAGCCAAGCGTCGTATTCCGCGCCCTTGTGGCCGAGCGCCAGAAGCTCCTCCAGCATCACGGTGACCTTGACGCCGTTCGGCGTCGCCAGCGAATAGAGCTGGAAGGGATGCTTGCCGACCGGCAGCTCCTTGTCATGGGTGGGACCGGCGATCGGGCGGTTGATGCTGGCGAACTGTCCGCCGTTCTCCTTGTTCCAGGTCCAGACCTTGGGCGGCACGTAGGCGGGGGTGTCGGTCATGCGAGGGCTCCGGCAAAAAGATGCGTCTGCATTAATTAGCCCGCGGACGGCGGATGGCAAGCCCTGCCGGCCCTGCGTCCGGCGCGGGCCTCGCGACCGCGTCATGCGTCCGACGTTGCCGAGGACGGCCATCACGAGAAGCCGCATCTGTCGAGCCGGGCGTACGGCTTCGCGCAACACGGCGTGTGCACGCAAGATGCGCCGCCAAATCCGGATTGGCATAGCGCAAGACGATGGTCTAGCGTCGATGAGCCTTCGCTCAAGATTGCGACAAGAGCAACGCGAGGCCGCCGGGAGAGAACGATGAAATCGCCGATCTGCGACATGCTGGGCATCGATTTCCCGCTGCTCGCCTTCAGCCATTGCCGCGATGTCGTCGCGGCTGTCAGCCGCGCCGGTGGGTTTGGCGTGTTAGGTGCGACCGTGCACACGCCGGATACGCTCGAACGCGAGCTGAGATGGATCGACAAGCACGTTGACGGCAAGCCTTACGGCGTCGACGTGCTGATCCCCGAAAACATCTCGACTGCGGGCGAGAAGGACGTCACCTGGAAGAGCCTTGAGGCGCGCGTGCCACAGGAGCACCGCAACTACACGCGCAATCTCCTGAAGAAATACGACATCGAACTCACGACCACCGAGGTCGCCGACAACCAGCCGCAGCCGTTCGATGGCAGGACCGCGCTGGAGCTGCTGGAGGTCTCGTTCAACCACCCGATCCGCCTGATCGCCAATGCGCTCGGCGTGCCGCCGAAGGCCATGATCGAGATGGGCAGGAAGCACGGCGTGCCGGTCGCGGCCCTGGTCGGCGCCAAGGAGCACGCGCTGCGCCAGGTCGCGGCCGGCGTCGATATCCTCGTGGTCCAGGGCACCGAAGCTGGCGGCCATTGCGGCGAGGTCTCGACCATGGTGCTGGTGCCCGAGGTGATCAAGGCGATCAAGAATATCCGCGACGTGCCGGTGCTGGCGGCCGGCGGTATCATGACGGGACGACAGATGGCGGCCTGCATGGCGATGGGTGCCGCGGGCGCCTGGACCGGCTCGGTGTGGCTTGCGACCGTCGAGTCCGAGACCACGGAGATCTTTCGCGAGAAGATGATCGCGGCATCGTCGCGCGATGCGGTGCGCTCTAAGGGCCGCACTGGAAAGCCGGCACGGCAACTTCGTTCGGTCTGGACCGACGCCTGGGACCGCGCAGCCGAGAGCCCCGGCGCATTGCCGATGCCGCTGCAAAGTATCGTCAGCCGCGACGCCTTCAACTCGATCGACCGCGCCGCGGCGGGCGGCAACGCCAAGGCGCGCGATCTCGTGAGTTACTTCGTCGGCCAGGGCGTCGGGCTGATCGACAGCGTGAAGTCGGCCGGTGCGGTGGTGCAGGAGTTCAAGGAAGAGTTTGCCGAAGCCGTCGAGCACATGAATGCGCTGGTGGCGGAGTGATTGCCACACACCGTCATTGCGAGCGCAGCGAAGCAATCCAGACTACCATCGCGGAAAGACCCTGGATTGCTTCGCTACGCGCGCAATGACAAAAAACTGACATCGTGAATTGAAGCATGACAGATAAGAAGCATACCCCCGAAGACCGCATCCCCGTCATCGTCGGCGTCGGCGAGATCGTCGACCGTCCCAAGGAGGTCACCGATGGCCTCGAGCCGCTCGACCTGCTCGAACAGGCGCTGCGGCGCGCGGAAGCAGATGCCGGCGCAAAGCTGCTCGACGAGGTGCAATCGCTCGATATCGTCAACTTCCTGAGCTGGCGCTATCGCGATCCGGAGCAGCTGCTGGCGCAACGGCTCGGCATCACGCCTTCGCATTGCTATTACGGCCCGGTCGGCGGCGAGAGCCCGATCCGCTACATCCACGAGGCAGCAAAGCGCATTGCGCGCGGCGAATGCAGCGTCGCCGCGGTTTGCGGCGCGGAGGCACAGTCGACGGCGACCAAGGCGGAGCGCGCCGGGGCAAAGCTGCCATGGACCCCGTTCGCCCATGACGTCGAGGAGCCGAAGCGCGGCGCGGCATTCCAGAAGCCGCTGGCCGTGAAGCTCGGCGTGTTCCGCCCCGTCACCGTCTATCCGTTCTACGAAGCGGCATCGTCCGCCCATTGGGGACAGACGCCGCGCGAGGCGATGGCAGAGTCGGGTACACTATGGTCACGCTATTCCGAGGCCGCCGCGCAGAATCCCAACGCCTGGCTGAAGCGGCGCTATACGCCTGACGAAATCACGACGCCCACCGCGGACAACCGTCTCATCGCGTGGCCTTACAACAAGCTCATGGTTGCCAACCCGAGCGTCAACATGGGCGGCGCGCTGCTGCTGACCAGCCTCGCCAAAGCGCGTGCGGCCGGCATCGCCGATGACAGACTGGTCTATCCGCTCGGCGGCGCCTCGGCCGAGGAGCCGCGCGACTATCTCTTGCGCGACCAGTTTTACGAGAGCCATCCGCAGAACGCCGTTTTGAAGGCCGTGATGGATCTCGCCGGCGGCGACGGCAGGAAGTTCGACGCGATCGAGCTCTATAGCTGCTTTCCGTGCGTGCCCAAGATGGCGCGGCGGACGCTGGGTCTAGGTGCGGACGTGCAGCCGACCGTGACTGGCGGCCTCACCTTCTTCGGCGCGCCGCTCAACACCTACATGACGCACGCGGCCTGCGCGACGGTCCGGCGCGTGCGCGACGGCGCAAAGCTCGGCCTGCTCTACGGCCAGGGCGGTTTCGTCACCAAGCATCATGCGCTGGTGGTGTCGAAGGTGCCGCCGCGCGAAGCATTGGCACAGGAGACGAGCGTGCAGGCGGCGGCGGACAGCAACAAGCGCGCGGTGCCGGAGTTCGTCACGGATGTCTCAGGCAAGGGCAAGGTGGAGAGCTTTACGGTGCTCTACGGCCGCGGCGGCGAGGTCGAGCATGGCGTGGTGATGCTGCGGACGGAAAACGATAGGCGCACGCTGGCGCGGATTCCCGCGAGCGATGCGGCAACGCTGGCGCATCTGCTCGACATGGATCGCACGCCGGTGGGTTCGCGCGGCGAGATCACGATGACGGTAGATGGCGTGCCGGAATGGAGGGTGGCGTAGCTCTCGTAGGGTGGGCAAAGGCGCTCTTGCGCCGTGCCCACCAATCTTTTTTAGGATCGCAGAGAGATGGTGGGCACGCTTCGCTTTGCCCACCCTACGAAACCGAGGCTACCCCTTCGGCGCCTGCTTCTCCGACGCCGTCGCGGGCTTGCCCTTGGCGCCGGCGCCGGTCACGCGGACCTGGTCGCCGTCGGAGAGGCCGTCCGGTGGTGCCGTGATGACGCGGTCATCCGCTGCAATTCCCGAGGCGAGCTCGATCTCCTTGCCAAGATCGCGGGCGATGGTCACGGGCTTGAACAGGACCTTGTCGTCCGGACCGACGGTTGCGACGCGCAGGCCGCTGCCGTTGAAGATCAGCGCACTGGCGGGAATGCTGAGCGGCGCGGCGTCGCGCTGCAGGCTGAGCTTCACGCTAGCATAGCCGCCGGGCATCAGCTCGCCTGAGGAATTGTCGAGACCGAGCTGCATGCGCGTCGTGCCGGAGGCGACGTCAACCGCCTGCGAGGAGGCCTCCACCGTCGCCTGGAAGGTCCGGTTCGGATACTCCGGCAGCACGATGGCGGCCTTGGCGCCGATCTTGATCGCGGGCACGTAGTTCTGGGGCACGTTGATGTAGACGCGCAGCTTGGTGATGTCGGAGACCACGAACATTGCCGGGCCCGAGCCGCCGCCTGAATTGATCAGCGCACCGACGTCGGTGTCGCGCGCCGTGACCACACCGTCAAACGGAGCGGTGATCTTCTTGTAACCGGCCAGCGCTTCGAGGCGCTCGACGTTGGCCTGGCCCGAGCGAACCGCCGCGTTCTTGTTGGAGAGATCGGCGGTACGCTCGTCGATCTCCTGCGCGGAGACGAAGTTGGAGGCGACCAGCGTCTTGCGGCGGTTGAGGGTGGCTTCCGACAGCCTGGCGCTGGACTGCTGGCTGGCGAGGTCGGCGCGGGCCTGAAGCAGTTGCTGGTCGAGGTCGGGCGCCTCGATCTCGGCGATCACCTGACCGGCCTTCACCCGCGCACCGATGTCAGCGCTCCAGCTTTTGAGATAGCCGGGAACACGGGCAAAGATCGGCGCGCGATAATAGGCTTCGAGACGGCCCGGCAAGTCGATGGTCGCATTGAGAGCCTTGGCATTAGGCAGCGTCACCGCGACGCTGGGAACAGCCTGATCATCGGTCCATGCCTTCAATTTGGAGCCCTGCTCCTCGCGGGCGCGGATGCCGGTGCCCACGACCAAGCCGGCCGCGATTAGCGCCACCACGCCGAAAATGCCCAGTTTCCGGTGCGACACCGGGGAGCGGGGTTCAGTGGGCGACATGCGGGGGCTCCAGGGAGGCGGCGCCTTTGGCGCCTTGCTTCTTGTGTACCATACTGAACACCACGGGAACGAACATCAGCGTGGCGAAGGTTGCAAAGATCAGGCCGCCGATCACGGCACGGCCGAGCGGCGCATTCTGCTCGCCGCCCTCGCCGAGCCCCAGCGCCATGGGCGCCATGCCGATGATCATGGCGAGCGCGGTCATCAGCACCGGGCGGAACCGGACGAAGCCGGCTTCGAGCGCCGCGGCGATGGGATCGCCGAGCTCTTCGTAGCGCTCGCGGGCGAACGAGATCACGAGCACGCTGTTGGCGGTGGCAACGCCCATGCACATGATCGCGCCGGTCAGCGCCGGCACCGACAGCGTCGTCTCGGTGGCGAACAGCATCCAGACGATGCCGGCGAGTGCTGCGGGCAACGCCGTGATGATCACGAAGGGATCGGACCAGGACTGGAAGTTCACGACGATCAGGAAATAGATCAGGACGACCGCGCCGAGCAGGCCGAACAACAAGCCGGTGAAGGCGCTGTTCATGGTCTGCACCTGGCCGAGCAGCACCACGGAAGAGCCTTTCGGCACCTCCTTGGCGGTGTCGGCGATCACCTGGCGGATGTCGGTCGCGACCGCACCGAGATCGCGGCCCGAGGTCGTGGCGAAGATCTGCACCATCGACTGGATGTCGTATTGCGAGACCACCGCGCTCGAAGTCGATCGCTTGATATCGGCGATGCCGCCGAGGATCGGCGACTGCGAATTGCCGGCCGCCGTGATCGGCAACGTCTGAAGCGCGCTGAGCGAATCCATCTGGTATTGCGGCGTCTGCATCACGATCGAATAGGATACGCCGTTGTCCGGATTGAGGTAGTAGGTCGGCGCCACCTGCGAGGAGCCGGCAAGGTTGACCACGAGACTGTTGGTGACGTCACGCTCGGTCAGCCCGACATACTGCGCGCGGGTGCGGTCGACATCGATATTGAAGGTCGGATTGTTCGGTGACTGCTGGATGCGCGCATCGGCGACGCCGGGAATCCTGCGAACCTTGGCCAGCAGATTGTTGGCATAAACGAAGTTGGCGCTGATATTGGCGCCGCGGATCTGCAGGTCGATCGGCGCCGGCGCGCCGAAGTTCAGGATCTGGCTGACGATGTCGGCCGGCAGGAAGGCAAAGCTGACGCCGGGGAACAGCCGCGGCAATTGCTCACGCAGCACGCGCACATGCTCTTCGGTCGGCTTGTGGCCTTCCTTCAGCTTGATCTGGATGTCGCCATCCTGCGGGCCGATCACGCCGGTGTTGTTGTAGGTCATGTTGATGCCGGAGATCGGCATGCCGATGTTGTCGGTCAGCGTTTCGATCTCACCCGGGATCAGCTTGCGGATCGCCTTCTGCACGTCGGCGAGCTGGTTCGCTGTCTCCTCGACGCGGGTGCCGACCTGGGTGCGGACGTGCATCAGGATGTTGCCGGCATCGACCGCGGGGAAGAAGTTGCGTCCGAGGAACGGGACCAGCGCGAAGGACGCGCCGACCACGCAGAGGAAGCCGATCACGAACACCGGACGGTGCGCGAGCGCGAGCCCGAGGAAATTGTGGTAGCCGCCGCGAATGCGCTCGAAGCGAGCCTCGAAACCGCGCTGGAACCAGACCAGTGGATTGCGCGACTTCGGCGGACCGTTCTCGTGATGGACATGCGCCTGCAATAAATAGTTCGCCATGGTCGGCACCAGCGTGCGCGACAGCAGGAACGACCAGATCATCGCGAACATTACCGCTTCCGCCATCGGCACGAACAGGAAGCGCGCCACGCCGGTGAGGAAGAACATTGGCACGAACACGATGCAGATGCAGAGCAGCGAGACGAAGGCCGGCGTCACGATCTGGTTGGCGCCGTCGAGGATCGACTGCTCGACCGGCTTGCCCTGCTCCAGATGGTAGTTGATGTTCTCGATCGTGACCGTGGCATCGTCGACGAGGATGCCGACCGCGAGCGCCAGGCCGCCGAGCGTCATGATGTTCAGCGTCTCCCCGATCGCCGACAGCATAATGATGGCGCCGAGCACCGAGAGCGGGATCGAGACCGCAATGATCACAGTCGAGCGCCAGCTGCCGAGGAACAGCAGGATCATGACGCTGGTGAGCAGCGCCGCGATCACGCCCTCGAACGCGACGCCTTCGATGGCGCCGCGGACGAACACCGACTGATCGCCGATGAAGCCGATCTTGAGCGCGTCCGGCAGCTGGTCCTTGACGTCGATCACCTTCTGCTTGATGCCCGCGATGATGTCGAGCGTCGAGGTCGCGCCCGCCTTCAGCACCATCATCAGCACCGAGCGGTTGCCGTCGACATGGACGATGTTGGTCTGCGGCGGGTTGCCGTCCCTGACGGTCGCGACGTCGCGCACATAGACCATCGCGCCGTTGACGGTCTTGATCGGCAGATTGCCGAGCTCCTCGATCTTCAGCGGCGAGTTGTTGAGCTGGATGATGTATTCGAACTGCCCGATCTTCTGGGTGCCGACCGGCGTGATCAGGTTCTGGGCCGCGAGCGCGTTGGCGACGTCCTGGCCGGACAGGCCGCGGGCCTGGAGCGCGGTCGGGTCGAGATCGATCTGGACCTGGCGCTGCTTGCCGCCGAATGGGTACGGGATCGCGGCGCCAGGCACGGTGACCAGCGGCGTACGGAGCTGGTTGATGCCGATATCGGCGAGGTTCTGCTCGGTCAGCCCGTCACCCGACAGCGCCACCTGGACGATCGGCACGGTGGAGGCGGAGTAGTTCAGGATCAGAGGCGGCGTCGCGCCCGGCGGCATCTGCTTGATCAGCGTCTGCGAGATCGCGGTGACCTGCGCGTTGGCGGTGCGGATGTCGACGTTCGGCTGGAAGAAGATCTTGATGATGCCAAAGCCATTATAGGAATTGGCGGTGATGTGCTCGATGTCGTTGACCGTTGTCGTCAGCGCGCGCTGGAACGGCGTGGTGATGCGGCCCGACATCTGATCGGGCGGCAGGCCGGTGTATTGCCAGACCACGCCGATCACAGGGATGCGGATGTCCGGGAAGATGTCGGTCGGCGTCCGCAGCGCCGCCAGCGGTCCGATGATCAGGAGCAGGAGCGCGAGCACGACAAATGTGTAGGGCCGGCTCAGGGCAATACGGACCAGAGCAATCATTCGTTGGGCAATTCCAGATCAGGGACAGGAAACACCGCCCCCGCGGGTTTCTCGGTTGATTTACCTGAAGACCGCCCAAATGGCCAACGGCACTGCGTCACGAGCGGTCAATTCCCTGCTATCGCACTGCGAAATAGCATTCCAGATATGCACCTCGCGCCGAAAGATGACGGGAGACAGCTTTCATGTGCGCAAAAAAAGCGGCGCCCAAAGGCGCCGCTTTCGAACAATGCCGTGATTTTCAGCTTACGCCGCGCGGACGCAGTTACGCCGCGCGAACGTTGGTCAGGAACTTGCTGACCTCGGTCTTGAGCCGGCCGGAGTCGTTGGAGAGCATCTGTGCCGCCGACAGCACCTGCGAGGAGGCCGTGCCGGTCTCGGTTGCGCCGCGCTGCACGTCGGTGATGTTGGAGGAGACCTGCTGGGTGCCCTGCGCCGCCTGCTGGACATTGCGGGCAATCTCCTGGGTTGCCGCGCCCTGCTCTTCCACGGCCGCGGCGATCGCCGACGAGATCTCCGACAGACGCTCGATGGTCGAGGAGATCTCCTTGATGGCGCCGACCGAGTCGTTGGTCGCCGCCTGGATGCCGGAGATCTGCTGGCCGATCTCACCGGTCGCCTTCGCGGTCTGCTCGGCGAGCGCCTTCACCTCGGAGGCGACGACCGCAAAGCCGCGGCCGGCTTCGCCGGCACGTGCGGCTTCGATGGTCGCGTTCAGCGCCAGAAGGTTGGTCTGGCCGGCGATGGTGTTGATGAGCTCGACGACGTCGCCGATGCGCGAGGCCGCCTTCGAGAGCTCGCTGACGCGTTCGGTGGTGGCGCGGGCCTGGCCGACGGCATCGCCCGCCATGCGCGCCGATTCCTGGACCTGGCGGCTGATCTCGCCGACGGACGAGGCCATCTCCTCGGTCGCCGAGGCCACCGACTGCACGTTGGTCGAGGCTTCCTCCGACGCTCCGGCAACGGTGGTCGCCAGCCGCTGGGAGCGGTCGGCGGTCGAGGTCAGCGTCGAGGCCGAGGCTTCCAGCTGGGTCGAGGCCGACGACACGGTCTGGACGATCTCGCCGATCATCGTTTCGAATTCGCGGGTAATGTTGTCGACGCGGCGGCCGCGCTCGATCTTGGCTTCGGCATCGGCGGCGGCAGCCTCGTCGGCGGCCTTTTTGGCGATCAGCGCTTCCTTGAAGATCTGGAGCACGTCGGCCATGGCGCCGATCTCGGTCTTCTCGCCGCGATGAGGGACTTCGGCGGAAAGCTCGCCCTTGCCCAGCGCCTGCATCGGCTCGATGATCGAATTGATGCCGCTGGAGACGTCCTGGACGAGGTAGAAGCCGACGCCGATGCCGACGACGACGGCCGCGCCGAGGATGATCGAGACCAGCATGAAGGCATAGTAGTAGCTGTCGGCGGCATCCTGCGCGGCCTGGTCTCCGCCCTTGGTGTTGAGCTCGATGTCCTTGGTCAGGATCGCGTCGGCCTCAAGGCCGATCTTGTTGACCGTCTTGGTGTTCAGCTCCTGGGCCTCATGCGGAACCTTGCCGGCCTCCTTGCGCGAGAGCGCCATGACAACTTCGGTGCCCTTCTTGTAGTCCTCCCAGAGCGTGGCCCAATCGTTGTAGAGCTTCCGTTCCTCCGGAGAGGTGATCATCGGCTCGTAGGCCTTGCGGAATTTGGCATTGGCCTCGATCACGGTCGCGAGCGTCTTTTCCATCGCGAGCTTCTCGTCCAGCGTTTCCGACAGCATGTGCTCTCGAATGACGTTGCGGTAAGTGATCACGCCGGCACGCAGGTCGCCGAGCACGCGCACGCTGGGCATCCAGCTCGTGGTGATGTCGACGGTGTTGGCATTCATCGACCGCATCTTCATGACGGCGAGCAGGCCCATGCCGGCCATCGCGACCAGCAGGAACGCCACGACACTGATGATCTTGGCACGAATGGAAATGGTGGCGAGCATAATCGGTCTCTTTGCGTTGGCGCGGCGGCGTCCGGAACTTTTACGAATCAACCTAAGGGAGCAGAACCGACATCCAACACGAGAGCACCTGAGCAGATGTTAACGACGACTCCGTACGAGTACGAAGCCCGAAACAAATGAACAGGGCGCTAAAAATGCCCTGCGCTCAGCGCATGAGCCCAAGCGCGTCGGAGAAAAACTCCGGGCCGCCAAAGTTTCCGGACTTCAAGGCGAGCAACATGTCGCCTTTTTCAGCACCGACCGCGCGCAGCACTGGAACGCCCGCGGCGATCTCTGCTCCCACGAGAAATCCGGGAATCTTCAACCGGTCGACCACGGCGCCGGATGTCTCCCCGCCGGCGACGACCAGGCGCTTCACGCCGGCCCGCACCAGACCCTCGGCGATGTCGGCCATCGCCTGCTCGATGGCGTGACCGGCCGCGTCGCGACCATGGCGCGCCTGGAGGGCGGCGACCTGATCGGGCGTCGAGCTCGATGCGATCAGGACCGGACCGTCCGCCAGCCGCGGCTTTGCCCAGGCCAGCGCGCGCTGCGCCTCGTCCTCGCCCGTAGTAATACGGTCCGGGTCGAGATGCAGCACCGGCATGACGCGCTCGGCATTGGCGATCTGCTGAAGCGTCGCCTGCGAGCAGCTTCCGGCAAGGCACGCCGCCGGTCCGCCGACGGCGGCTCCCGCGCCGCTGCTCGCCGCGGTCGATGTGACCTTGCCTGTGGACATCAGCGCCCGCGCCAGCCCAAGACCCATGCCGGAAGCGCCGACCGACAGCCGATGCTGGGCAGCGACGAGGCCGATGGTCTCGAGGTCGCGATCGAACACGGCGTCGATGATCGCCGCGCCAATGCCCTTGCCCGCGAGTTCGGCCAGCCGCGCCCGCACGGCATCCGCGCCGCACGTGACGATGGCGAGGTCGACCAGGCCGATTTGCGCCTTGCTCTGGCGCGCCAGCACGCGGACCAGGTTGGAATCGTGCATCGGGTTGAGCGGATGGTCCTTCAGCGGGCTCTCGTTCAGCGGCACGGCGCCGACGAACAGATTGCCCTGGTAGACGGTGCGGCCGGTCTCCGGAAAGGCCGGCGTCACCAGCACGGCCGTCTCGTCGCAATCGGCGCGCAGCGCGTCCATCACCGGGCCGATATTGCCGGCATCGGTGGAATCGAAGGTCGAGCAGATCTTGAACAGCACGTGGCCGGCGCCACGGCTGCGCAGCCATTTGTCCGCCGCGCGCGAGCGCGATACGGCAAGACCGGCTTCGATTGAACGGCTCTTCAAGGACACCACGACGGCGTCGACCTCGGGCAGCGCGAGATCGTCCGCGGGCACGCCGATGGTCTGCACCGTGCGCAGGCCGGCGCGCGTCAGCGTGTTGGCGAGGTCGGAGGCGCCGGTGTAGTCGTCGGCAATGCAGCCAAGAGATATTTTCGCTGCAAATGTCACGGCTTCACTCCCGCATAAGGCCTGAACCAGGCGAGGCCGTCGGTGGTCTTGCCTCGCGGATTATATTCGCAGCCGACGAAGCCGGCATAACCGAGCCGGTCGAGTTCGTCGAACAGGAACGGATAGTTCAGCTCCTCGCCGTCAGGCTCGTTGCGCGAGGGAATGCTGGCGATCTGGATGTGACCGATCACCGGCATCATCTCGCGCAGCCGCATCGTAACGTCGCCATGGATGATCTGGCAGTGATAAATGTCGAACTGGAGTTTCAGGTTCGGAAGCCGCAGCTCCTGCATCAGGTCGCGCGCGAAGCCGAAATCATTGAGGAAATAGCCGGGCACGTTGCGCGCATTGATCGGCTCGAGCACGATGTCGATGCCGTGCGGCGCAAAGAACTCGGCGGCCCACGCCACTGATTTGTAGAACGCCTCGATCGCGACGCGCTCGCCACGGTTGGCGATGCCCGCCATCAAATGCAGCCGCTTGACGCCGGTCGCCTTGGCGTAGGGCAGCGCAGTTTCCAGGCTCGCCTTCAGCTCGGGGAATCGCGACGGGAGCGCCGCAAAGCCCTTCTCGCCGGCATTCCAGTCGCCCGGTGGCAGGTTGAACAGCGCCTGAGTCAAGCCGTTGCGCTTGAGCCGCTCGCCGACCGCCTCGGCCGAATGCTCATAGGGAAAGAGAAACTCGACTGCGGTGAAGCCGGCTGCGGCAGCGGCGTCGAAGCGGTCGAGGAACGGCACCTCGGTGAACATCATCGAGAGATTGGCGGCAAAACGGGGCATCGGAATCCTCTTATCCTTTACTTGTCGCCGGGCAGTTTCACGCCGGTGACCCGCGCATACATCCGCGCCACCGACGCATCATCGTCGCGGCCCATGCCGGAGGCTGCCGTCATCAAGAACATCTGAAGTGCTGCGGCGGAGACCGGAACCGGGAATCTGGCACTGCGCGCCATATCCTGGATGATGCCGAGATCCTTGACGAAGATCTCGACCGCACTGCGCGGCGTGTAATCGCCGTCGAGCACGTGCGGCATGCGGTTCTCGAACATCCAGGAGTTTCCGGCGGACGCCGTGATCACCTCATAGACCTTGCGGATGTCGAGACCCTGCTTGGCCGCGAACGCGATCGCCTCGCTCGCAGCGGCGATATGCACGCCGGCGAGCAGCTGGTTGATCATCTTGAAGGCGGCGCCCTGGCCTGCGGCATCGCCAAGCTCGTAGAGCTTCGCGGCCATGGCATCGAGCGCGGGCCGCGCTTTCTCAAACGCAGCCGGACTGCCGGAGGCAAGGATCGTCAGCTCGCCCTGCGCTGCGCGCTGCGCCCCGCCGGAGATCGGTGCATCCAGATAGTGCCGGCCGGTCGCCTCCAGCTGCTTGGCGAGACGCCGAGCCACGTCGGGATCCATAGTCGCCGACGACAGGAAGACGCTGTCCTTCGCCATGGTTTCGGCGACGCCATCCTTGCCGAACAGGATCGTCTCGGTCTGCGCGGCATTGACGACGACGCTGACGACGATGTCGGCGCCCTTGGCAGCTTCGGCCGGCGTCTTGGCGCCGGCGCCGCCCTCCGTCACGAAGCGCGCGACCGCATCAGCCGAGACGTCGCAGCCGGTGACGACATGACCGGCGCGCTTCAGCGAGCTCGCCATGCCGAACCCCATCGAGCCGAGCCCGATGACGGCGATGCGCTGATTCTGTGACGTGGAGGCGGACATACAACTGATCCTTGCAACGTTTCCCGGACGGCCGCCTTTTGCGGCAGCTTGGCAACCGAATAACACGGCTTGGCCGCGCTGCCAAAGCGTGAGACAAACGGACATGACGGCCATGAGCAACGAGACATTGCTGCGCGAAGACATTTGCCGCTTCGGACGGTCCCTGTTCGAGCGTGGGCTGACGCCCGGCTCCTCCGGCAATATCAGCGCCAGGCTGGACGGCGGCGGCTGGCTGGTGACGCCGACCAATGCCTCGTTCGGCTTCCTCGATCCCGCAAAACTGTCGCGGCTGGACGATCAGGGCCGACTGGTTTCGGGCGATGCGCCGACCAAGGAAGTTCCGCTGCACAATGCACTCTACGCCACGCGCGGGAGCGCAAGGGCGATCGTGCATCTGCATTCCACCCATTCGGTCGCGCTGTCGATGCTGCCGGAGATCGACCCGCGCGCCGCGCTGCCGCCGATGACCGCTTATTATCTGATGAAATGCGGCAACACCGCGCTCGTGCCTTATTACCGCCCTGGCGATCCCGCGGTCGCCGATGCGATCAGGGGTCTGGCGGGGGAATATTCGTCCGTGCTGCTCGCCAATCACGGTCCGGTCGTCGCGGGCGACACGCTGGAAGCAGCCGTGTTCGCAACCGAGGAGCTGGAAGAGACGGCGAAGCTGTACCTGCTGTTACGCGGGCTGAACCCACGGTATTTGTCGCCGGAGCAGGTGGCGGATCTGGTGAAGGTGTTCGGGGTGACACTTCCGGCGCACCGGCACGAGGAATGAGCCTCGTGCAGCCGCGGGCGAACTAACCCCCCCTACTCCGCTGTCATTCCCCGCGAAGGCGGGGAATCCAGTACGCCGCGGCTTCTCGGCTCAATCACAACGGCCTCTGGAATACTGGATCGCCCGCCTTTGCGGGCGATGACGCCGAGTGTGTTGCGCGAGTCGTGCCCAACGCTTCGCAACTACAGCCCCAAATACGCCTTGCGCACGTCCGGATTGCCCTTGATCTCGCTTGCGGCGCCCTGCATCAGCACGCGGCCGGTTTGCAGGATGTAGGCGCGGTCGGCGATCTCCAGGCACTCCGCCATGCGTTGCTCCACGATCAGCACGGTCATGCCGGCGTCGCGGATGCGCTTGACGGCCTGGAAGATCTCGTCGACGAGCTTCGGCATGATGCCCTGCGAGGGCTCGTCCAGCATCAACAGCCGCGGGCGCGTCATCAGCGCACGGCCGATCGCGAGCATCTGCTGCTCGCCGCCGCTTAGCGTCTCGGCGCGCTGCTCGAGGCGTTCGGAGAGGCGCGGAAATAGCTGGAACACGAGATCGAGCGGGCTCTCGCGGTCGGCCTCGCCGCGGTAGAGATAGCTGCCGAGGCGCAGATTGTCGCGCACGGAGAGGCGCGGAAACAAGCGGCGGTTCTCCGGCACATAGGCGATGCCGGTCGCCGTGATGTGGTGCTGCGCCATGCCGTCGAGGCGCTTGCCGTCGAACGTCACCGTGCCCGAGCGCGGGCGCTCGGCGCCGGCGATAGATTTCAGCAGCGTCGACTTGCCCGCGCCGTTGGCGCCGGCGACGCAGACGATCTCGCCCTTGGCGACTTCGATGCTGACCGCGAAGATCGCGACCAGGCCCTGATAGGCGGTCGTGACTTCACGCACCGACAGCATGACGATCTCCCAGATATGCGCTGATCACCTTGGGATCGCGGACGATTTCAGTGGGCTTGCCCTCGACCAGCACCTTGCCGAGGTCGAGCACGATGGCACGATCGACCAGCGGCATCACGATCTCCATGACGTGCTCGACCATCAGCACGGTGATGCCGGCGTCACGCACCTTGCGCACCAGCGCGACACCGGTCTGCGCCTCGGTCGGCGTAAGACCAGTGAGGACTTCGTCGAGCAGCAGCAGCTTTGGTTCAGTCGCAAGCGCGCGCGCGACTTCGAGGCGGCGCTTTTCGGCCGGCACGAGGTCGCTCGCGAGCACGTTGGCGCGCGCAGCAAGGCCGGTGAATTCGAGCACCTCATGCGCCTTGCGGCGTGCCTCGCGCATCACGGTGTTGCGCACCAGCGCACCGACGATGACGTTGTCGATCACCGTCATGGTCTCGAAGCTCTTGACGACCTGGAAGGTGCGCCCGATGCCGCGCTGGCAGCGCTCGGCGGCCGGCATGCTGGTGACATCCTCGCCGTCGAACCAGATCGAGCCTTGCGTCGGCGGCAGCACGCCGGCGATGAGATTGAACAGCGTCGACTTGCCGGCACCATTCGGGCCGATCAGGCCGACGATCTCGCCGCGACCCACAGAGATCGAGACGTCGCTGTTGGCGACGAGGCCGCCGAAACGCTGCCAGACGCCGCGGGTTTCAAGCAGCGGGGTCATCGCGTGGCTCCCTTCCGCTTCGCACGAGAGAACAGGCTCACCAGACCCTGCGGCAGGGCGAGCGAAATCAGCACGATCAGCGTGCCGTAGACAATGAGGTCGACGCCGCGGCCGGAGCCGCCGATAAAGGAGCGCGTCAGCTCCGTCATCGGGATCAGGATGGCCGCCCCTAACACGGGTCCCCAGAGGGTGCCGATGCCGCCAAGCACGGCGGGCAACGCCATCAGCAGCGAGAACTGGAAGCCCATCACGCTTTCAGGATCGATATAGGCGAGAAACTGGGCATAGAAGGCGCCGCCGATGGCGACGAGGAAAGCGGAGACGGCGGCCGCGCCCATCTTGGAGTTGAACACGACGACACCGAGGCTCTCGGCCGCTTCCGGATTGTCCTTTACCGCGCGCCACCAGAAGCCCCATTTGGAGTCCTCCAGCCACCAGGTGACGAACCAGGCGAGGCTGCACAGCACCAGCGCGAAATAAAAGTAAGGCAGCTTGCTGCGCATGAACTGGAACTTCAGCCAGCTGTCGCCGCGCACCGGAATGGTGATTCCCATCGCAGCCCCCGCCCATTCCCAATTCTGGAACAACAGCAGCCCGATCTCGGCGATAACGATGGTCGCGATCACGAAGTAATGGCCGCGCAACCGAAAGAAGGGATAGCCGAGCCCCATCGCAATCGCGGCCGCGACCGCGCCGCCGGCGAGCATGCCGAACCATGGCAGCACGCCGAACTTGGTGAACAGGAGTTCGGTGGTGTAGGCGCCGATGCCGAAATAGAGCGCATGTCCCAGCGAGATCTGCCCGCAATAGCCAGAGAGAATGTTCCAGCTCTGCGACAGCGCCGCATACATCAAGGTCAGGATCAGGATGTTCTGGACGTAGACGTCCTTGATGAACAGCGGAGCGAGCGCCGCCAGGGCGGTCAGCACCGCGGCGATGATGAGGTCGCGGCGGCGCCGCGCGGCAAAATCCTTGTCCATCACATCGATCCGAACAGGCCACGCGGCCGGATGAAGACGACCAGCAGGTAGACGGCGTAGATGCCGACCGATTTCAGCGACGGCGGCAGCACCAGCGCGGTGGTGGCCTCGACGAGGCCCACGATGATCCCGCCGGCGAACGCGCCGAACACGCTGCCGAAGCCGCCGAGCGCGACCGTGACGTAGGCGATCAGCGCAAAGGACGCGCCGACGTCGGGATAGATATAGAAGAAGCTTGCCATGATCGCTCCGGCGAGGCCGACCAGCGCGGCACCAAGCCCCCAGCCGAGCGCGAACACGCGGTTCTTGTCGATGCCGACGAGGGCCACCGCGCCGGGATCTTCACGGGTGGCCTCCAGCGCGCGACCGAAATCGGTGCGATGGATGAAGAAGTAGAGGCCAGCAAAGGCCAGGATCGAAACCAGCGCACCCATGAGCTGCGGCTCCGGCAGGAAGACGCCGGCGATCGAGATCGTCTTGCCGCCGAGCCAGGACTGCGGAACGCTGCGATAGTCAGGCGTGAAGAAGAACTGCGCGAGGCCGCGCATCACGATGGCGAGGCCAAAGGTGGAGAAGATCTGCACCATGCCCGCGTTGGCCTTGGCCCGCATGGCGAAGCGCACGATCAACAGATAGACGACCGCTCCGAATACGAACAGCGCGGCGGCCACGAGCGGCGCCGACAGCAAGGGGTCGATGGCGAAGAACGTGAACAGGAAGAAGCTCACATACATCGCGATCATCAGGAACTCCCCGTGAGCGAAGTTCACGACGTCCATCAGGCCGAAGATCAGCGCGAGGCCGACGGCGATCAGTCCGTAGAGCAGGCCCATGAGGAGGCCGCTCGCGAGACTTTGGATAATGGTTTGGGCTGTCAAAAGTCTGTCCCCCGAACTACGTCCTCATCCTGAGGAGCGCGCACCGCGCGCGCCTCGAAGGATGGCCCAGCCCTCGTCCTTCGAGACGCGGGTTGCGCCCGCTCCTCAGGATGAGGGCGGGAGCTACGATCTGTGCTCCCGCAGCGCTCACTTCATCGGCCAGATCGCCTCGGCAATCGCGGCCTGCGGCGGGAAGATGGTGACGAACTTGCCGCCGACATATTGCAGCAGCACCGGGTCGGCGTCGTTGTTCTGGCCCATCTCGTCGAACTTGACGCGCTTCCAGGGCATGATGGTCTGCTCGCCCGGGATGTCGGTGGCGGCCAGCGCGTCGCGGATCTTCTCGCCGTCGGTCGACTTGGCGCGGCTGATGGCATCGGCGAGGATGATCAGGCCCATGAACTGACGCGAGGTGAGATCGTTGAAATCCTTGCCCGACCGCGTCTTGAACATCTCGTTGATCTTGCCGACCATCGGGCGCTTCTGCGCGAGGTCGAGCGAGAAGGTGCCGCGCGAGATCACGCCTTCGAGCTTGTCGCCCACGGCGTCGTAGAGCGCCTTCTCGGAGAAGCCGGCGTCCTGCGCCACGATCGCGTTCGGCTTGTAGCCGAGCTCGCCCATGGTCTTGACCAGCAGGATGCCGTCGGTGGTGTAGCTCGAGGGCATCAGCACGTCGGCGTTGGCGCTCTTGAGCTGCTGCACCTCGGCCGAGAGCGAGGGCGAGTTGGCGCGATACTTGATGTCGGAGACGATCTTGTAGCCGCGCTCGCCGGCGATCTTGGCCTGGGCGTTGCCGGAATCGGTGCCGAAGATGGTGTCCTCGTGGAACAGCGACAGCGTCTCGATCTTGGTCCCCTTCTTCTTCAAGGCATCGAAGAAGTCAAACATCGCGGCCGAGTACATCTCGTCATGCGGCGCGGCGCGGAAGTAATATTTCAGGCCACGGCGATGCAGGCTCGGCGAGGAGTTGTCGGCGGAGACGAACGGGATCTGATAGCGCTCGCAGATCTGGCTGACGGTAACGGCGACTGCGCTCTGATAGGTGCCGATAATGGCGCAGACCTTCTCCTGCGTGATCAGGCGCTCCGCTTCGGCGCGGCCCTTTTGCGGATCCGCCTGGTGGTCGGCGAAAACGAGGCGGACCTTGGCGCCGCCGAGACCCGGCAGGCCTTCGCCCTTCGCCAGCGGCAGGTCGAAATCGGTGTCCTTGTTGATGACCTCGAGCGCGGTCTCATAGGCCTTCTGCGCATCGACGCCCTGCTGCGCGCTGCCGCCGGAGAACGGATAGATCACGCCGATCACGACTTCCGAAGTCTGTGCGCGCGCTGCCAGCGGCACCAGCGCGGCCGTAGCGGTGGCTCCCAACAATATGTCGCGGCGAGTGATCGTCATGGCAAAGTCCCCTGTTACTGAATTTCGGCTGATCGAATGAAGCGATTGATGGATGCGGTAAAGCTCGAAGAAGCAGCAAACGCTGCCCACTAAATCACGGCCATGGTCCTGTTCTTGAGATCCGTCACCAGCATCAGGCCCGGCGAATGCGTGATCGCGAACGGCAGCTTTGCGGCGTTGATGACGGATTGCGGTGTCACGCCGCAGGCCCAGAACACCGGGATCTCGTCGTCGGCGACCGGCACCGGATCGCCGTAGTCGGGCTTGGCGATGTCCCTGATACCGATCAGATGCGGATGGCCGAGATGCACGGGCGCACCGTGCACGGCCGGATAGCGCGAGGTGATCTGCACCGCACGGATCGCATCCGCCGGCTTGAACGGACGCATCGACACCACCATGGGGCCGGCGAAGGGACCGGACTCGCCGCAGGCGATGTTGGTGCGATACATCGGCACGCGCACATTGTGCTCGATGTGGCGGATCGGCATGCCCTCGTCGAGCAGCGCCTCTTCGAACGAGAACGAGCAGCCGAGCACGAAGGTCACGAGATCGTCGCGCCAATACCTTGTCACATCGGTCGGCTCGTCCACGACCTCGCCGTCGCGCCAGAGGCGGTAGCGCGGCACGTCGGTGCGGATGTCGAGATCGGCGCCAAGCGCGGGGATGTGCGGACTGCCGACATCGGACATGCCGATGATCGGGCAAGGCTTGGGGTTGAGCTGGCAGAAGCGGTGAAAGGCGCCGGCATATTCCGCCGGCAGGATCGCCAGATTGCCCTGGACGAAGCCGGGGGCGACGCCGGCAGTGGAGGCAACCAGCCCCTCCCGATAGGCAAGCCGCGCCTTGCGGCTCGGGAGCGTGTCGGGCGTTTCAGTTTGCTGCACTGCCACCAAAACAGTCATGAGATCGACCTGCCTATAAACTCGACAAAGACAAGCCAACACCACGCATGCTATAAAGTCTAATCTTCCTTTCTAATCAATATCGATAAATTTCATTTATCGGCCTGGGAAATCCTTCCAATGCTGGACTTCAGATCGATCGAGACGTTCCTTTGGGTTGTGAAGCTCGGCAGCTTTCGCGGCGCCGCAGCACGCCTCAACACGACTCAGCCGGCGATCTCCCAGCGCATCGCCCAGCTCGAGCGCGAGATGGGGGTGAAGCTCCTAAATCGCGACCACCGCGTGGCCTCGCCGACACCGAGCGGCCGACAGATGATGGTCTATGCGGAGAAGCTGATCGGCCTGCGCGCCGCGATGATCGCCGAGATCGGCGACCGCTCGGCGATGCGCGGCGTGATGCGACTCGGCGTCGCCGAAACCATCGTGCACACTTGGCTGCCGCGGCTGGTGAAGAGCATGAACGAGGTCTACCCAAACCTGTCGCTGGAGATCGAGGTCGACATCACGCCGAACCTGACCGCGCGCCTGCTTGCGCAGGAGATCGAGCTTGCCTTCGTCGTCGGTCCGCTCTCGGCCTCCGGGGTGCACAATCGCGTCCTCGCCGACTATCCGATCGGTTTTCTCGCCAGCCCCTCGCTCCGCCTCGGCGATGGACCGGTGACGCGGGCTGAGCTCGCGCGGTTTCCGATCATTACCTTCCCGCGGAAGACGCGTCCCTACGAGGTCGTGCGCGAAGTGTTCGACCGGCCGGAGCTGCCTCCGATCCGGCTGCACGCCTCCGCCTCGCTTGCGACCGTCATCCACATGGCGGTCGAGGGCCTCGGCATCGCCGTGATCCCCGACGCCATCGTCGAGAACGAGCTCGCAGACGGGCGGTTGCAACTGCTCGACACCGATCTCAAAATCGCGCCGCTGACATTCACCGCGAGCTGGCTCGCCTCGCCCGATGTCGTGGCGGTGGAGCGGGTCGCAGAGCTTGCATGTCAGATTGCGCAGAGCAGCCTCGCAGTTGACGCGCCCGCGCCGGCGCGTCATTGAAACAGGCGCCGGACAATTGAGAGACTGACCGCATGAGCCGAGCCGCCACCAATTTGCAAATCGATTCCGCCCGCCTCTGGGGCTCCATCCACGAGACCGCGCAGTTCGGCGCGACGGCCAAGGGCGGCGTGCGGCGGCTGACGCTGAGCGCGGAGGACAAGCTGGTACGCGACTGGTTCCGCAAGGCCTGCGAGGACGCCGGCTTGGAGGTGCACACCGATGCGCTCGGCTCGCAGTTCGGGCTGCGCAAGGGACGCGACATGTCGAAGCCGCCCGTCGGCATCGGCTCGCATCTCGACACGCAACCGACCGGCGGCAAGTATGACGGCATTCTGGGAACGCTCGGTGCGCTCGAAGTGATCCGCACGCTGAACGACGCCGGGATCGAAACCGAGGCGCCGATCTGCGTCGTCAACTGGACCAACGAAGAGGGTTCGCGCTTCGCTCCCGCGATGATGGCCTCCGCTGCCTATGTCGGCGACTTCACCACCGATGACATCTTGTCGCGCAAGGACGCTGATGGCACCACCGTCGGCCAGGCGCTCGATGGCATCGGTTATCGCGGCGACAAGCCGGTCGGGTTCCAGAAGCTCGGTTGCTTCGTCGAATTGCACATCGAGCAGGGCCCGATCCTGGAGGCCGAAGGCAAGACCATCGGCGTCGTCGATTCCGGCCAGGGCGTGCTTTGGTACGACGGCAAGATTTCCGGCTTCGAGAGCCATGCCGGATCGACGCCGATGCCGCTGCGGCGCGACGCGTTGGCGACGCTGTCCGAGATCGTGCTGGCGATGGAGGCCATTGCGAGGAAGCACGGGCCGAAGGCCGTCGGTACCATCGGCGAGGCCGTGATCGCAAACCCCTCGCGCAACGTCATTCCCGGCGAGATCGCCTTCACGATGGATTGCCGCAGTGCGGATGGCGCGATCATGGATGCGCTCGATCGCGATCTGCGCAGCGCGATTGCCGAGATCGCCGCACGCCGCAAGGTCGAGGTGAAGATCGACCTGGTCTGGCGCAAGCCGCCGACGCATTTCGATCCCAAATTGATTGCCGCAGTCGAGAACGCGGCGAAGACGCTCGGCTACTCCTCTCGCCGCATCACCTCCGGCGCCGGCCACGACGCCTGCAATCTCAACACAATCATGCCGGCCGCAATGGTGTTCGTGCCCTGCAAGGACGGCATCAGCCACAACGAGCTGGAAGACGCCACGCAGCCCGATTGCGCCGCGGGCACCAACGTCCTCATGCACACGGTGCTGGCGATCGCCGGCGTCGCATCCTGACCGGAGAGAACCATGCGCGGAGTTTTCGTCGACGCCAATGAAGCTCTCGCCGTGATCATGGAGCGGCTGGAGCAGCCCGGCGATCCCAAGGTGCGGATCCACAGGGATCCCGACATCAAACCCGAACAATATCCTGAAATCCTCGACGGCGCCGAGATCGCGATCGTCGACCACACCGCGCTGCCTACCGACGTCGCAAAGAAGTGCACAGGGTTGAAGCATGTCGTGTTCCTCGGCACCGGCGCGCGCAGCTACATGAACCCGGAGGAGCTCGCTGAGCTCGGCATCTCCGTGCACCTGATCAAGGGCTATGGCGACACGGCGGTCGCGGAATGCGCGATCGCGCTGATGTGGGCTTCGGCCCGCGTCATCGCGATGATGGACCGCGAGATGCGCGGCGGAAACTGGCTCCGCGAAGACGGCATGCAGCTCACTGGCAAGACGCTCGGCCTGATCGGCTTCGGCGGTATTGCCGCGGAGGTCGCGCGCATTGCCTTGGGCAGCGGCATGAAGGTGATCGCCTGGAACCGCTCGCCGAAGAGCTATCCGGGCGTGGAATTCGCCGATCTCGACACGGTGTTGGCGAGAGCAGACGTCGTATCGCTGCATCTGCTGCTCAACGACGAGACACGCGGCATGATCACCCGCGAGATGATCGCGAAGATGAAGCCGGGCGTCATCCTCATCAACACCGCCCGCGCCGCCGTGGTCGACGAGCCCGCCATGATCGACGCGCTGAAGTCGGGCCACATCCGCCATGCCGGCCTCGACGTGTTCAATATCGAGCCATTGCCCGGCGATCATCCGCTGACAAAACTGCCGAACGTGACGTTGTCGGCGCATTCGGCGTTCCGAACCCCGGAGGCGAGCGAGAATCTGATTGGCGCGGCGTGGGAGCACTGCCGACGGATCGTGAAGGGATAAGAGCACCAACAATGGCCGACTATCGCACCATCAAGGCACAGCCGCTCATCGAAGCTATCAGCGCCATCGTCAAGGCCGGCGGGTCTACGGACCGCGAGGCCGAGCTCGTGTCCACCAATCTGGTCGAGGCCAACCTCAAGGGACACGATTCGCACGGCGTCGGCATGATCCCGCGCTATGTCCAGAGCGTCACCACGGGCGGCCTCGCCGTGAACCAGCACGTCAAGGTCGTGCTCGACACCGGTCCGCTTCTCACCCTCGACGGGCTCACCGGCTACGGCCAAGTGATCGGCCATGAAGCGATGGAGCTGGCAGCCGAGCGCGCCAAGCGCAACGGCGTGTGTCTCGTCGGCCTCTCAAACTCGCACCATATCGGCCGCATCGGCCACTGGGCCGAGCAGTGCATCGACCATGGGCTGGTCTCGATCCACTTCGTCAACGTGATCTCGCGTCCCATCGTGGCGCCCTGGGGCGGCAGCGATGCGCGCCACGGCACCAACCCGTTCTGCGTCGGCATCCCGCGCGCGGGCAAGGACCCCATCGTGCTCGACTTCGCCACCAGCAGGATCGCGCAGGGCAAGACCCGCGTCGCCCACAACAAGGGCGTCGAGCTGGAACCCGGCACGATCATCGACAATGAGGGCAAGCCGACCACCAACCCGCGCTACACCGTGATCCCGCCATACGGCGCCATCCTGCCGTTCGGCGAGCACAAGGGTTCAGGGCTCGCGCTGGTTTGCGAAATCCTCGGCGGCGCGCTCTCCGGCGGGCAGGTGGTCAAGGGTCCGTCCGATGGCAAGCACAACGTCCTCAACGGCATGCTCTCGATCATCATCGACCCCGGCAAGCTCGGCACCGCGGAGAATCTCGCGCGCGAAGTCGAGAGCTTCGTCGCCTGGCACACCGGCTCACCTCCGGCCCCAGGCGTCGACAAGGTGAAGATCGCGGGTGAGCCCGAGCGCGCGACGAAGAAGAAGCGGCTCGCGGAAGGCATCCCTGTCGATCCGACCACCTGGCAGGAGATTCTGGAGGCCGGAAAGAAGTTCGGGCTGGATCAGGCGGCGATCGAGAAGATCGCGGGGTAGTGAGGCGGAGCACGGTGCTCTTCCCTTCTCCCCTTGTGGGAGAAGGTGGCGCGAAGCGCCGGATGAGGGGTTCTGTCCGCGAAGGGAAATGCACAATTGAGAGGTCTGTCTCCGCGGAGACAACCCCTCACCCGTCTTCGATGCTTCGCATCGAAGCCACCCTCCCCCACAAGGGGGGAGGGAAAGCAGCGCTCTAATCCACCATATCCGCGACCGCCTTGCCGCAAGCCGTAGTGTCGGCATTGCCGCCGAGATCCTTGGTGCGGAGCGTGCGCTCTGCCAGCGTGCGCTCGATCGCATCGACGATCGACTTGCCGGCTTTCTTCTCGCCGAGATGCTCGAGCATCATCGCGCCGGACCAGATTGCGCCGATCGGATTGGCGATGCCCTGCCCCGCGATGTCGGGCGCCGAGCCGTGCACCGGCTCGAACACCGACGGGAAATTGCCGTCGGGGTTGATGTTGCCGGACGGCGCGATGCCGATGGTGCCGGTGCAGGCCGGGCCGAGATCCGACAGGATGTCACCGAACAAATTGGAGCCGACCACGACGTCGAACCAATCCGGATGCAGCACGAAGTTCGCGGTCAGGATGTCGATGTGATACTTGTCCCACTTCACGCTTGGATACTTCTTCGCCATCGCCTCCACGCGCTCGTCCCAATAGGGCATGGTGATGGAGATGCCGTTCGACTTGGTCGCCGAGGTCAGGTGCTTCTTCGGCCGCGACTGCGCGAGCTCGAATGCGAACTTCAGGATGCGATCGACGCCGATGCGGGTCATCACCGTCTGCTGCGTCACGAATTCACGGTCGGTGTCCGGGAACATGCGGCCGCCGACGGAGGAATATTCGCCTTCGGTGTTCTCGCGCACGACCCAGAAATCAATGTCGCCGGGCTTGCGGTTGGCCAGCGGCGACGGCACGCCCGGCATCAGCCGCACCGGGCGCAAATTCACGTACTGATCGAACTCGCGGCGGAATTTGATCAGCGATCCCCAGAGCGAGACGTGATCCGGAATCTTGGCCGGCCAGCCGACCGCGCCGAAATAGATCGCATCGTGCTTGCCGATCTGATCCTTCCAATCGTCCGGCATCATCTGGCCGTGCTTCTCGTAATAGTCCCACGACGAGAAGTCGAAATGATCGAAATGAAGGGACACGCCGTGCTTCTTCGCCGCGGTCTCCAGAACGCGCAGGCCCTCGGGCATCACTTCCTTGCCGATTCCGTCGCCGGGAATGACCGCGATCCGGTATTGTTTCTTGCTCATCGAGAACGTCCTTGATTGGTCCGGCAGCCGCCGTCTTTTTGACCGCACTGCAATGGACCAAACGCGACGGCAGTGCAACGCTGCACTGCAATGTTGACCATGGCGCGGCCGACCGCCTACTGATTTTATTCCCGTTCCTCTCCTGCGAGTAACTCCCATGGATCTGCACCTGCGTGGCAAGCGCGTCCTGATCACGGGCGCGTCCAAGGGTATCGGCGCAGCCGCCGCCGAGGCCTTTGCCGAGGAAGGCTGCCATCTCCTCCTCGCGGCCCGCAATGGCGATCAGCTCAAGGCTTTGGCCGAGCGCTTGCGCTCGGCGCACCAGATCGATGCCGCCACGAGCATTGTGGATTTGCGCAGGAGCGAGGATTTGACGCGGCTCGCCAAGGAAGCCGCCGACATCGACGTGCTCGTCAACAATGCCGGCGACATTCCCGGCGGCTCCATTGACAAGATCGACGAGGCCACCTGGCGGCACGCCTGGGAATTGAAAGTGTTCGGCTACATCAACCTCACGCGCATGATCTATGCGCAGATGAAGGCGAAGGGCGGCGGCGTGATCGTCAACGACATCGGCGCCGCCGGCGAGAAATTCGACGCCAACTACATCTGCGGCAGCGCCGGCAATGCCGCGCTGATGGCCTTCACCCGCGCGCTCGGGGGCAAGAGCCTCGCCGACAACATCCGTGTGGTCGGCATCAATCCCGGCCCGGTTGGCACTGACCGTCACGTCACCCTGCTGAAGACGCGGGCAAACCACCAGTTCGGCGACGAGAGCCGCTACAAGGAATTCCAGAAGAGCCTGCCGCTCGGCAGGCCTGCGCATGCGCGCGAGATCGGCGATCTCATGGCGTTCCTGGCGTCGGATCGCGCAGGCTATACGTCGGGGGTCATCTATACGGTGGATGGCGGAATCAGCGCAGGATGGGGTTAACTTTATCCTCGTCATTGCGAGCGCAGCGACTTGTCCGCCGAAGCTTTAGCGAAGGCGGAAGCAATCCAGGAATGTATCTGCGGCAAAAGTCTGGATTGTTTCGTCGCTTCGCTCCTCGCAATAACGCCTAAAATATGCACAGGAGTAGAATAGTTGTCTCAGGACCTGATCCGCGAATCCGCTTGCGCCGTCGTCGACAAGCTGCGCTCCGGCGACGTCTCGCCGCTGGAGCTCTTGGATGTGCTGGAGAAGCGCATCACCGAAGTCGATGGCAAGGTCAACGCGCTGCCGACGCTGTGCTTCGATCGCGCGCGGGATAGCGCAAAGGCGCTGATGCGGAAGCCGGCCGGTGCGCGCGGATTGCTCGCAGGCCTGCCGGTGCCGATCAAGGATCTGACCGATGTTGCAGGTGTGCTGAACACACAGGGCTCGCCGATCTTCAAGGACAACATCCCGGCGACGTCCGACATCCTGGTCGAAAATCTCGAGGCCAACGGCGCGGTCGTCTATGCCAAGTCGAACACGCCGGAATTCGGTGCGGGCGCCAACACCTTCAACGAGGTGTTCGGTGCAACCCTCAATCCCTGGGATACGTCCAAATCGGCAGCCGGCTCGTCAGGCGGCGCGGCCGTTGCGCTCGCCACCGGCATGGCCTGGCTCGCGCAAGGCTCCGACATGGGCGGCAGTCTGCGCAGTCCGGCAGCTTTCTGCGGCGTCGTGGGCATGCGGCCGAGCATCGGCCGCGTCGCGCACACGCCGAAAGCGGCCATCGATCGTAACCTCGGCGTCGTCGGTCCGATGGCACGCAACGTCGAGGATCTCGCGCTGCTGCTCGACGCCATGAGCGGCGACTATGCCGCCGACCCGCTGTCGCTGCCGACGCCCTTGACGTCGTTTCTCTCGGCGGCGCAGCCAGGCAGCAAACCGAAGCGCATCGCCTATTCGGCGGATCTCGGCATCACACCGGTCGATCCCGAAGTCAAATCGATCACGCGGAAAGCGGCGGAACGCTTTGCCGAAGCCGGCGCCATCGTCGAGGAGGCGCATCCGGATTGGCGCGATGCGCATGAGTGCTTCCACGTGCTGCGCGCGTTCGACTTCGCGATCAGCAAGGCGCAGCTGCTGCGCACCAAGCGCGACCTGCTCAAGCCCGAGGTGATCTGGAACATCGAGGAAGGCCTCAAGCTCACGATCGAGCAGCTCGAACGCGCCGAGGCGCAGCGCGTCGGCATGACAGCGCGTGCGATCGAGTTCTTCAAGCGCTACGATCTGCTGCTGGTACCGACCACGATCGTGCCGCCCTTCCCGATCGAGCACCGTTATGTCGCCGAATGCGCCGGCAAGAAGTTCGACAATTACGTCGAGTGGCTCGGCATCGTCTATGCCATCACGCTCGCCTGCTGTCCCGCGCTGTCGTTGCCGTGCGGCTTCACCGCATCGGGACTTCCGGTCGGCCTGCAGGTCGTCGGGGCTCCGCGCGCGGATGCGCAGGTGATCGCCGGCGCGAAGACGCTGGAGGATATTTTGGGCGTGCGTGGCACGACGCCGATTGATCCGCGGGTGAAGAACTAGGTTCCCGCTCTCGTGCCCCGCACGCGGCGCAGCGCCTCTTCGGCGGTGCGCTGCAGAGCCGGGGCCCAAGTCTCCAGGACTTCCCGTGTATCCCTGGGTCCCGGCTCTGCGGTGCAGCGCTTTGCGCCGCACCTTGTCCGGAACACGCGCGGCCTTCACCTTCCGCTCGTCGCCTCCAGGCTCCGGCTATACCGCGACATCGCGAAGCAGAAGACAAAATAGATCACGGCGACGAAGATGTAGACTTCGACGGAGAATTGCTGCCACGCCGGATCGATGATCGCGGTCTTGGCCGTGGTGAGCAGGTCGAAGATACCGATGATCAGAACGAGGCTGGTGTCCTTGAAGAAGGCGATGAAGGTGTTGACCAGCGGCGGGATGACGTGACGGATCGCCTGCGGCAGGACGATCAGCCGGTTCTTGCGCCAGTAGGACAGGCCGAGCGCCTCGGCGGCCTCGTATTGCCCGCGGGGCACGGCCTGGAGGCCGCCGCGGATGACTTCGGCAAGATAGGCACCCGCGAACAGGATGATCGCGACCTGCGCGCGCAAGAGCTTGTCGATGTTGAATCCGTTCGGCATGAACAGCGGAAACATCACGCTCGCCATGAACAGCAGACTGACCAGCGGCACGCCGCGGATCAGCTCGACATAGAGCACGCTGAGCGAGCGGATCGCCGGCAGTTTTGAGCGCCGGCCTAGTGCGACGAGGATGCCGAGCGGGAAGCCGAAGGCCAGACCAAAGGTCGCCAGGATCAGCGTCACCGGCAAACCACCCCAACGGTCCTGCGAGACGAACGACAGACCGAGTATGCCACCCCACATCAGCATACTGATCAGCGCGAGCGCTCCGATCCAGAGATAGGCCAGTTCGCGCCGCCATAAGGCGCGGCGGCTGGAGAGATAGAACAGGGCGATGAACAGCAGCACCGCCAGTGCCGGCCGCCACTGCTCGTCGAACGGATAGGTGCCAAACAGGATGAAGCGGTATTTTTCGGGGATGATTGCCCAGCATGCACCGAGGCCGCGTACCGCGCGGCAGGCGCTGGAATCGTTCGCCGGGGTGACCCAGACCGCATTGGCGATACCCCATTGCACGAAGCTGAAGAGGCCCTTTGCAAGCACCGCCAGCAACACGACCGAGAGGATGCCGTTCGGGATCGACGAGAACAGATTGGTGCGCAGCCAGCGCAGCACCGGGTTACCAATCTGCGGGCGGCGGGCGGCGCGCGGTGCTTCCGGAATGTCGGCGATCGCCGTCATGGTCAGCGCTCCACCAGCGCGATGCGCGAATTGTACCAGTTCATGAAAAAGCTGATGCCGAGGCTGATGGTGAGAAACACCGCCATGATCAAGGCAATGGCCTCGATCGCCTGCCCGGTCTGGTTCAATGTCGTGTTGGCGATCGAGACCACGTCCTGATAGCCGATCGCCACCGCGAGCGAAGAGTTCTTGGTCAGGTTGAGGTACTGGCTCGTCATTGGCGGCACGATGACGCGTAGCGCCTGTGGCAGGATGATCTGCCGCAGCATGAAGCTGCGGCGCAGTCCCAGCGCGTTGGCGGCATCCCACTGGCCGCGCGGCACCGACTGGATGCCGCTGCGCACAATCTCGGCGATGAAGGCCGAGGTGTAGGTGACGAGCGCGATCAGCAGCGCGAAATATTCCGGCGCGAGCGTCAGTCCGCCGACGAAGTTGAAGCCGCGCAACTCAGGCCATTCGATCGTCCAGGCCACGCCCAGCAGCACGGACACCGCCGCAGGCAGCACAACGAGCAAGCCGAGTGCAAAAGGCCAGGCCGGCCGCGGCTTGCCGTCGCGCATTTGCTGCGCGATGAGCCGCCGCCGGATCACATAGAACACGACAAGTCCGAGCACTGCGGTGCCGAGCACCCAAAGCTGCGGCGTCCCGATGGGAATCGCCGGCAGGATCAACCCGCGATTGGACAGGAACACGCCCTCAATCGGACGCCATGCCGCGCGCGCGGCCGGGAGCGCCTGCATCAGCACGTACCAGAACAGGAGCTGGAGCAGCAGCGGGATGTCGCGGAGCGTCTCGACGTACACCGCGGCGAGCCGCGACAGCAGCCAATTGGCCGACAGCCGCGAGATGCCGATCACCGTGCCCAGGATCGTTGCAAGCACGATTCCGATCACGGCGACGCGCAGGGTATTGGCGATGCCGACGACAAAGGCCCAGAGATATGAGTCCCTCGGATTGTAGGCGAGCAGGCTGTCGGCGATGGGCATGCCGGCCTCACGGCCGAGGAAGGCAAAACCGGTCGTGATGCGGCGCACGGAGAGATTGGTGACCGTGTTGGACCAGAGGAACACGATGACCGCGACTACGATCCCCACCACCAGAACCTGCCAGAACAGGCCTTTCAGCTCGCGCTGCCCGAAGGCGCCGAAGAAGCGACGGCGCGGCGGCGGTCTCGGACCGTCTGACGTCACAGCACAAAAATCCTTCTCAAGACGGCGATTTCCGGCAGCGCACGTCAACTGTTGCACCAAACTCAGCTTCGTGCAACAAATGTTTCATGGCCGAGCCCGCGAAATCCTCGCCACTGAGCGAACTGCGCATTGCATTGCCATCGCTTCCGATGCGGTTGCAGGAGGTCGGGCGTTTCGTCGCAGCCAACGATTACGACGCCACCACGCGTTCGATGCGCGATCTCGCAGCGGTTGCCGGCGCCGATCCCGCCGCGTTCACGCGGCTTGCCAAGGCGATCGGCTATTCGGGTTGGGATGAATTGCGCGCGGCGTTGACGGAGGCGCGGCGGCCCTCGCAGCTAGCGCCTTTCTCCGGCCGCGCCAAGGGCCGCTGCCACGGCCCGAACGCCGATGTCGCGCTCATCACCGACAAGCTGGAGGCCGAGGCCGCCGGCCTTCCGCGCATCCCGGCTCGGCCGATCGCGGAGGCGGCGCGCGCACTCCACCACGCCAAGCGGATCTGGATCACCGGCTACCGAAGCTGCCGCAGCGTCGCGGAATTGCTGAACTACGAGCTCCGGCTGTTTCGTCCCGAACAGGTGCAGCTCGTCGGCGCGTCCGGCCCCGACGATCTCGATATGGGCGCGTTCCGGCCCGGCGAGGCCGTCATCGTCATCGGCTTCATGCCCTACACCCACGCGAGCGTCCGGGTCGCGCAGGCCGCCTATCGTGCCGGCGCGGCCCTGATCGCGATCGCCGATAGCCCATCGGCGCCGATGGCTGAAGGTGCCGACCACGTGCTGCTGTTCGAGGCGGCCTCCTCTCCCGGCTTTTTCCCGAGCCTCACCGGCGCCATCGCGATCGCGCAATCGCTCGCCGCCGTGACGTTTTCGCTCGGCGGCACGGCCGCGAAAAAGCGCCTGGAGAATACCGAGGCCCGGCTGGCCGCGGCTTCAACTTACGTATCAGAGAAAGGTTGACCCATGGCCGCCCGCACCAGCCGCGTGCTGCATCGCTCGCTGCGCGAAACGCCGCCCAAGGCAATCGGCGGCGAAGGCGTCTATCTCTTTGCCGAGGACGGACGCCGCGTGATCGACGCCTCCGGCGGCGCGGCGGTCTCTTGCCTCGGCCACCAGCATCCACGCGTCATCGCGGCGCTGACGAAGCAGGCCTCGACCCTCGCTTATGCCCACACAGCCTTCTTCTCGTCGGAGCCGGCGGAGGCGCTTGCCGAGACGCTGGTCGGCCACGAGCCCGGTGGCCTCGCCTACGCCTATTTCGTCAGCGGCGGATCGGAAGCGGTTGAAGCCAGCATCAAGCTCGCGCGGCAATATTTCATCGAGCGCGGCGAGCCGCAGCGGCAGCACTTCATTGCGCGGCGGCAGAGCTACCACGGCAATACGCTCGGCGCGCTCGCGGCGGGCGGCAATGCCTGGCGCCGCGCGCCCTACGCGCCGCTGCTCTCCAACGCCTTCAGCCATGTGACCCCGGCCTTCGCTTATCACGAGAAGCACGAAGGTGAATCGGATGCGCAGTTCGTGGCGCGGCTCGCCGCCGAACTCGAAGCCGAGTTTCAGCGGCTTGGCCCCGACACCGTCGCCGCGTTCCTCGCAGAGCCCGTCGTCGGGGCCACCGCAGGTGCCGTCACGGCGCCGGACGGCTACTTCAGGGCGGTGCGCGAGATCTGCGACCGACACGGCGCGCTGCTCATTCTCGACGAGGTCATGAGCGGCATGGGCCGCACCGGCACCACGCACGCCTGGGAGCAGGAAGGCGTGGCACCCGACATCCAGGCGATCGCCAAGGGTCTCGGCGGCGGCTACCAGCCGATCGGTGCAATGCTCGCGAGCGGCAGGATCATCGACACAATCCGCTCAGGTTCGGGCGCCTTCCTGCACGGCCACACGTATCTGGCGCACCCTCTCGCTTGCGCCGCCGCGCTCGCGGTGCAGGACGTGATCCGCGAGGACGGCCTGCTCGACCGGGTCAAGGAGCGCGGCAAGCAGCTCGAGCAGCGGCTCACCGAGCGCTTCGGCAATCACCGCCATATCGGCGACATCAGGGGCCGCGGCCTGTTCTGGGCGATCGAGCTCCTCGCCGATCGCGCCAGCCGAACCTCGTTTGATCCCGCGCTGAAGCTGAATCAGAAGATCAAGGCGGAGGCCTTCGCCAACGGCCTCGGCTGCTATCCCGGCGGCGGCACCGCAGACGGCATCCGTGGCGACCACGTGCTGCTGGCGCCGCCCTATATCACCTCCGCGGAGGAGATCGATCTGATCGTCGACAAGCTCGGCACGGCCGTCGACAGCGTATTGCGTCGTGTCAATCACTGAGGGGAGAAAAGCATGATGAGGAAAGTGGTTATCATAGCCGGCGTGCTCGCGGCGTCGACGGTGGTGGCGTCGGCGGCAACGCTCGACACGGTGAAGAGCCGCGGCACGCTGATATGCGGCGTCAGCGCCGGTTTCGCCGGCTTCTCCGCACCGGATTCGCAAGGCAACTACAAGGGTCTCGACGTCGATTATTGCCGCGCGCTCGCCGCCGGCGTGCTCGGCGATGCCAGCAAGGTGCGTTACGTCTCGCTGACCGCGCAGAACCGCTTCACCGCGCTCCAGTCCGGCGAGATCGACGTGCTCTACCGCAACTCGACGCAGACCTATCTGCGCGGTGTCACGCTGGGCCTGCGGCAAGGTCCAATCAACTTCTACGACGGTCAGGGCTTTGTCGTGAAGAAAGACCTCGGCGTGAAGGAGATCAAGGACCTCAAGGGCGCCACCGTCTGCGTCGCGCAGGGTACCACGCATGAGGTCACGCTCGGCGATTACGGCCGCGCCAACGGCATCGATTGGAAGCCGTTGGTGTTCGACCGCGTCGACACCATGTACCAGACCTTCTTCGGCGGCCGCTGCGATGCCATGACCCAGGACGCTTCCGCGCTTGCTGGCGCCGTGACGACCGCGGCGCCGAACGCGGCCGACTACGTCGTGCTGCCGCAGACCATCAGCAAGGAGCCGCTCGGCCCCTTCACCCGCAATGGCGACGAGGTCTGGAGCGACATCATCACCTGGCTGCACTACGGCTTGATCGAGGCCGAAGAGCTCGGCGTCACACAAGGCAATGTCGATGAGATGGCGAAGTCGCAGACGCCCGCGATCCAACGCCTGCTCGGTGCCTCCGGCGATCTCGGCTCGCGGCTCGGGCTCGACAACAAATGGCTGGTCACGGCCATCAAGGCCACCGGCAATTACGGCGAGATCTACGAGCGCAATGTCGGCAAGGCGAGCCCGCTCAAGCTCGAGCGCGGCCTCAACGGTCTCTGGAGCAAGGGCGGCTTGATGTACGCGGTGCCGTTCAAGTAAACGTTTTGCGTGTCCCGGACGCGTTGCGTCCGGGGCTCGCGACCTTCCATCAGGTAACGTTCAATGACGAAGTCTCCTCGCGTCGCGCTGATCCACGCCCTCAAGCATTCCATCGCCCCGATCGAAGCTGCGTTCGCGAAGGTGTGGCCGGAAGCGCGGCTGATGAACCTGCTCGACGACAGCCTGTCGTCGGATCTGGCGCGTGACGGCAAGCTCAATGATGCCATGACCGAACGCTTTCTTGCGCTCGGCCACTACGCCGCGGCGACAGGCGCGGACGCGATCCTGTTCACCTGCTCGGCCTTCGGTTCCTGCATCGAGGCGGTTGCGCGCGCACATGCGCCGATGCCGGTGCTCAAGCCGAACGAAGCCATGATCGAGCGCGCGATGACGATGGGGCGGCGGATCGGCCTGCTCTCGACCTTCCCGCCGACGCTGGCTTCGATGCCGCCGGAATTTCCGGCCTCCGTCCAGATCGTGCCGAAACTCGCCGAAGGCGCGCTGGCCGCGCTCGACCGTGGCGACCGCGCTACGCATGACCGGCTGATCGTGGAAGCCGCACGCGATTTGCGCGATTGCGACGTCGTCGCGCTCGCGCAGTTCAGCATCGCGGCAACCGCGCCTCTCGTGGCAGAAGCCACCGGCCGCCCTGTCGTGACCACGCCCGACAGCGCCGTCGAGAAGCTGATGAAGCTGTTGGCGGCGAGGGCTTAAGCGCCAGCCTGTTTCCGGCGCCGCGCGCCTTTGATCGCCGCCGCAAGCGCGGCCTTGGTTTCACTGACAAAATCCTCGACCAGGTCTTCGCGCGTGGCATGGGCCGCCTCGCCGGTGAACAGTCCCTGCTCAGCCAGCATCACCACGCCGTGCACCGCCGCCCAGATCTTGAGCGCCTGCCGCTCGCGCAGATAATCAACGGCCGGGGCTTCCAATGCGTCGACCACGAGCGCAAAGGTTTCGCGGGTCGCTTCGTGCAGCTCGCTGCCTTTCGCCGCACACGACACCGTGCGCGAGGCGAACATCAAGCGGTAGATGCCATTGCGGCGTAAGCCGAAATCCAGCGTCGCCTGCGCCAGCAGCGACAGCTTCGACCGCTTCGACGGCTTTGCCATCGCCGCCCGCAATATCCCGTTGAGCTGCCGGAACGCCTCCGCCGTCACCGCCGCAAGCAGCGCCTCGCGATCGGCGAAATGCCGGTAGGGCGCCGGCTGCGAAACACCCAGCTGCTTTGCCAGCGCCTTGATGCTGATCGCCTCCGTCCCGCCCTGCTCGGCTTCGCGCAGCGCGGCCTTGATCAAGGCGTCGCGGAGATCGCCGTGGTGGTAGGTATTCTCGGGCTTGCGGGCAAGTTGTGAACGCATGTTGCGCAGAGCCTATAAGTTTGCGCTTGACAGGGGAAGCCTGCCGCGAATGTAATAGCCTATAACTTGAACAAAAACTCAAATGGGAGCGCGCGCCGTCTTCGGGCCGGAGTGCACACGATCGAGGAAGCCGCCATGACAGAGCGACTGAGGGTTCACGTTGATCCCGACAAATGCCAGGGGCACGCGCGCTGCAAGGCGCTGGCGCCGGAGCTGTTCGAGCTGGACGAATACGGCAACGCCCACGAAGCCGGCGACGGCACGGTCCCGCCCGGCCTCGAAGACAAGGCCTGGCTCGCCAAGTCCAATTGCCCGGAAATCGCGATCGACGTGATCGAGGAGTAACGCGCCCGCTTCTGCCCGCGACCACGAGCCCCCAAGGGATTTCGAGGGATTTCGAGATGTCCGACATCAGCCAGCCCACCGCCCATCCGCCCGTGACCGACTGGGTCCATGATTTCGACCACACCGATCCGCAATGGACGGAAGATCCCTTCCCGATTTGGGACGAGCTGCGCGCCGCAAGCCCGGTCGTGCATACCGAACGCTTCCTCGGCTGTTACATGCCGACGACCTATGAGGCAGTGCGCGAGATCGCCAACGACAGCGAGCATTTCTCCTCGCGCCGCATCATCGTCCGGGACGTTCGGCCGGAGATCACCAGCAGAAACTCCGCCCCGCCGATCACGTCCGATCCGCCGGTGCACAAGCCAGCCAAGCAATTGCTGCTGCCGCCGTTCACGCCGGACGCGATGAAGAAGCTGGAGCCGCGGGTGCGCGCGATCTGCAACGAGTTGATCGACGGCTTCATCACCGAAGGCCGACTTGACGCGGCAGAGCGCTACACCAAGCACATTCCGGTTCGCGCGATCGCACACATGCTCGGCATCCCCGAGACGGACAGCGATCTCTTCATCCGATGGATCCACATGATCCTGGAACTTGGCATTAAGGACGAAAACACGTTGCTCCAGGCGGTGCACGAGATGAGCGCCTATTTCAGCGCCCATATCGAAGCGCGCAAGAACAAGCCAACCGACGATCTGATTTCCTACCTGATGAATGCCAGGGACAAGGACGGCAATCCGCTCGAGGATTCGCATGTGCTGGGCTCGTTGCGCCTGCTCCTGATCGCCGGCATCGACACCACCTGGAGCGCGATCGGCTCCTCGCTCTGGCACCTTGCCCGGACGCCCGCCGACCGCGAGCGCCTGGTTGCCGAGCCCGAGCTGATCCCGACCGCGGTGGAGGAGCTGCTGCGCGCCTATTCGCCGGTGACGATGGCGCGCGAAGTGGTCAAGGAGACCACGGTGTCAGGCTGCCCGGTCAAGGCAGGCAACATGGTGCTGCTGTCCTTCCCGGCCGCCAACCGGGATCCGAAGATGTTTCCGGATGCTGATAAGGTCGTGATTGACCGCCGCGAGAACCGCCACGCCGCCTTCGGCCTCGGCATCCACCGCTGCGTCGGCTCGAACCTTGCGCGCATGGAGATGCAGGTTGCGCTGGAGGAATGGCTGAAGCGCATTCCGGACTTCGCCCTCGATCCGGCAGGCACGGTGACCTGGTCCCAAGGAACCGTCAGAGGCCCCCGCCAGTTGCCATTTTTGCTTGGAAAGGCGATGTAGACCTCTCCAAACAGTGATACGGAGAGGCCGGACTTGACTGAGCAAGCAATCAAACCGGCCTCTGAGCATTTTGATATCGCCAGCGCCCAGCGCGGATCAAGGCGATCTTCATCGGCTCGATCGGCAACCTCTGCGTCGGGCTGCCCTGTGCGATCACCGTCTCGATGTTCGGCGGCACGGCGCCGGCGATCGCGCTCTATTTCAAGACCATCGGGCATGAGGAGTGGTTCTACTATTATCTCGCTGGTATCATCTGCCTGTCGCTGAGCATCTACCATGCGCGACACCAAGCATGCCTCCGCGATGCACCGCCACGAGTAGCCGATGGCCGAAGATAACGAGCCGCCCGACAGCAAGCTGACGCGCACCAAGGAAAAATGGGCGCGCGAGGGCCGCTTTTTGACAGGCAAGATCACGCGCCCGGAAGATCAGCGCCTGCCGCCCGGCCAGCACCAGACAAAGGACTGGCCAGTGCTCGATCTCGGAGTCGTACCGCCGATTTCGCGCGAGCGCTGGCGGCTCGACGTCTACGGCGCGATCGAGAACCCCGTGTTCTGGACCTTTGCCGAGTTCGCCGCCCAGAAGCAGGCGCAGTTCATCTCCGACATCCACTGCGTCACCACCTGGTCGCGCTACGACAATGAGTGGGAGGGGCTCGCCACGCGCGAGCTGCTCGCGGCCTGCCAGCCGCGCCCGGACGCGCGCTTCGTCGTGTTGCATTCCCATGATGGCTACACCACCAACCTCGCGCTGGACGACTTTGCCGCCGAGGACGCATTGCTCGCCCATAGCTGGTCCGGTGAGCCATTGTCGGCCGAACATGGCGGCCCGGTACGGCTGGTCGTGCCGCATCTGTATTTCTGGAAGAGCGCCAAATGGGTTCAGTCGATCGAATTCCTGACCGAGGACGCGCCGGGCTTCTGGGAAGTCCGTGGCTACCATAACCGCGGCGATCCCTGGGCAGAGCAACGCTATTCGGGCGACTAGGTTCAGCAAGGAACGGGGGAAACCCATGCCGACAGAGCGCTTTCAATTCACCGGCGAAGGCGGCCATCAGCTTTCGGCCGCGCTGGAGCTACCCGACGGCGAGCCCGGGGCCTTCGCGCTGTTCGCGCATTGCTTCACCTGCGGCAAGGACACGCTGGCCGCCAAACGCATCTCGGTCGCGCTGGCCGCCATGGGCATCGCGGTGCTGCGCTTCGACTTCACCGGGCTCGGCTCCAGCGAGGGGGATTTTGCCAATTCGACGTTTTCCTCCAACGTTGCCGATCTCGTGCGCGCCGCCGATCATCTGCGTAGCGTCCGCAAGGCGCCGTCGATTCTGATCGGTCACAGCCTCGGCGGCGCCGCGATCCTTGCGGCAGCAGGACGAATCCCGGAAGCCAAGGCGGTTGTGACCATTGCGGCACCATCCGATCCCGCCCACGTCACCGGCCTTTTCAAAGAGCATCTCGGCGACATTCGCACGCAAGGTGAGGTCGAAGTCTCGCTTGCGGGACGCCCGTTCCGGATCAAGCGCGAATTCCTCGACGACATCGCCGAGCACGAGCTGATGAAAGACGTCGCCGGCCTGCACAAGGCGCTGTTGGTGATGCATTCTCCGGTCGACGATACCGTCGGTATCGACAATGCGACGAAGCTCTTCGTCTCCGCCAGGCATCCCAAGAGCTTCGTCTCGCTCGACCATGCCGATCATCTCCTGACCAAGCCGGCCGACGCGCTCTATGCAGCCGACGTGATCGCGGCCTGGGCGAGCCGGTACATCGACGCGGCCAAACCTGCGAAGGCGATGGATCTCCCCGAGGCGCCGCGCCGGGTCGTGGTGCAGGAGACCCGCAAGAGCAAGTTCAACCAGACCATCTCCGTCGGTCCGCATCAGCTCGTCGCGGACGAGCCGGTCGCCGCCGGCGGCGAGGATGCCGGCCCTGGTCCTTACGATCTCCTGCTCGCTGGCCTCGGGGCCTGTACCTCGATGACCATGCGCCTCTATGCCGACCGCAAGTCGCTGCCGCTCGATCGTGTCACCGTCTCACTGAAGCATTCCAAGATCTATGCAAAAGACTGCGCGGAATGCGAGACGCGCGATGGCATGCTCGACCAGATCGAGCGCGACATCGCGATGGACGGCGCGCTCGATCCCGAGCAGCGCAAGAAATTGATGGAGATCGCCGACAAGTGCCCGGTGCACCGGACGCTGACGTCGGAAATCCGCATCGTGACCAAGGCCGTGGATTAGCGCGACTGCGCTAGAAGCACGACGCCATTGTTCGCACCGCCGCGGTGATCTCGCTCTCGCGCCAGGCCGCGAAGCCGAGCAGCAGGCCGTGGTCGAGCGGCCTGCCCAGTGCCAAGCCGGACAGGGCACGCGTTTCAACGCCCGCTTCGACCAGCCGCTTGACCGCCACCTGATCAGCGCGACCGCGCTTGAGACGCGCGACGAGCTGAATGCCACCGGGGGACACTTCGGCAGAGAGCACATCGCCCAAATGGCGCTCCAATCCCTCCACGAGGTGATCGCGGCGGGCGTGATAGATCCTGCGCACCCGGCGCAGATGCGCCAGGAAATGCCCGTCGGCAATGAACTCGGCCAGCGCCTCCTGGATGTGGCTCGCGGCGATCAGTCCGATGTGCCGCTGTACGATCTCGAGAGTACCGACCATGGCCCGCGGTATGACGAGGTAGCCGAGCCGGATATCCGAGGTCATGACCTTGGAGAACGTGCCGACATAGAACACGCGGCCGTGGGCATCGAGTCCCTGCAGGGCCGGCACCGGCCGGCTATCATAGTGGAATTCGCCGTCGTAATCGTCCTCCACGATCCAGGTCTTGCCGGGCCTGCTCAGGCCAAGAAACTCCGTGCGGCGCGAGAGCGACATCAGGCGACCGGTCGGGTGCTGATGCGACGGCGTCATGAAGATCAAGGTCGGGGCCGCCAAGCCACGAATCCGCTGCATGCCCTGCTCGTCCAAACTCATCCCGATCACGCGCGCACCGGATGCGCGGAAGGCGGCCGCGGCGCCGGGATAGCCGGGATCCTCGACCCAGACATCGTCGCCGGGGGTGATGACGGCGGCCGCGATCAAAGTCAGCGCAGCCTGCGCGCTCGGCAGAATCAGGATCTGATCCGCCGTCGCGCGCACGCCCCTGCTGGTCGCAAGATAATGCGCCAGTGCCTCGCTCAGGCGCGGCCGATTGACCGGTCCGAGCTCGCGCCTCGCCGCGCGCACAGCGCTGCGGCGCAGGCAGCGCGCCCAGACCTCGTTGGGAAACTCCCTGAAATCGCCATGTCCGGGACGCAAGGGTCTCAGTCGCGCCTGATAAGACATCGGCCAGTCGGTCTGCGTGAGGCTCGACGCCCAGGGCGAAAGCCGCGGCTTGCCAGGGCGTATGCGAGATGCGACGGCGCCAGCCTCTGTGACGCGCTCGCCGCCGTCGACCGCAACCATCGGACGGCGGCCGTGCGAGGCTTCGAGATATCCCTCGGCGGCGAGCTGCTCGAACGCATAGCTGACGGTGTTGCGCGAGACGCCGAGATCGCTCGCAAGCCCACGGCTCGACGGCAGCGTGCGGCCTTTGACGAGACGCCCGGTCGCGATCAAGCTTCGGAGCTGGCTCGTCAGTTGAGCCACCAGCCCCTCGTCGTCGGCCCGGTTCAGGTCGATCAGGGCGGAGATCATGCTGTCCGGAACTGGCACCCTATTCCTTTCCTATCTGGCACTGTTTCAGGTGCCAGACGAGATGCTATCCGCTGGATTGGACTGCTTCAAGGACCTCCGAAATGAACTCCCTATCCCCCCGCGCAGCCGTTGGCCTGTTTCTCATCGTCGTGCTGGGTTGGGGCATAAACTGGTCGGTGACGAAGCAACTCGTCCAATTCCTTCCACCACTGTGGGCTTCAGCGATCCGGAGTTGGATCGCGCTGGCTGGATTGTTCGTGATTCTCGGGCTCAGCAACAATCTGATGATTCCGGAGCGTCGCGACATCCCGGTGGTCCTGAGTGTTGCACTGCTGCACATGACCGTGTTCTCGGTCCTGGTTGCGGCCGGTGTGCGCTTCCTACCCGCGAGCAAGGCCGTTGTGCTCGGCTACACCACGCCACTCTGGGTCGCGATCGCCGCGCCGCTACTCGGGAAGGACACTTTGACGGCGCCGAAGCTCGCCGGCGCGCTGCTGGGCCTGATCGGCCTGATCGTCATCCTGAACCCAGCCTCGATCGATTGGACCAACACCAATGTCGTGCTCGGCGCCGGCATGGTGATCCTGGCCGCGATCTCATGGGCCGCGAACATTATCTATATCCGCGCCCATCGCTGGATTGCCTCGCCGCTCCAGCTTCTGATCTGGCAAGTGCTCGTGGCAACCATCGTGCTATCGGTGAGCGCGACCATCGCGGATGGCCTGCCGCATGTGGAGTGGTCGTGGAGACTCGTTTTGCTGTTCCTGTATTCCGGGCTGATCGGGACGGTGCTCGCCTATTGGGCGATGTCGATGGTGAATAAGAGCATCTCGGCCCTGACGACCTCGCTCGGCACCACCGCAACGCCGCTCGTCGGCATCGCCAGCGCCGCGATCCTGCTGGGCGAGCCGATCGACATGAGTCTGGTGATAGCGGCCGCGCTGATCATCACCGGCATCGGTCTCGCGACGCTCGGCGATCGCCTGGTGCGTGGTCAGGCTACCGCGAACGGCTGAACGCGCAGCATCCCGCGCAATCCCGCCGTCGTGCCGAGCAGGATACCGGCGACGGCGACGAATGAGCCGAGCGCGAGCGTCGACACGCCGGTGAGCCCTTGGCCGATCGAACAGCCGAACGCCATCACGCCGCCGATGCCCATCAGTGCGGCGCCAGCCGCCGATCGCAGCATATGGCGTGGCGAGGAATAGCCTTCGAGATGGAAACGGCCCGTCGCAAGCGCGGTGACCAGACTGCCGGCGAAGACACCTGCAACCGTCGCGATGCCGAAATTCAGCGTCAGGCCCGTCGAGAGCATGACATATTGCAGGCTGTCCGCGATCGGCGCGACGAAGGTAAGCGAGGTCACGGGGACGGGGTTGAAATCATCCGCGCCGAGATAGCCGGTGACGAACCAGCCGCCGGCGACGAGGAGACCGACGACGACACCGGCTGCAATCTGGCCGGGCGAACGTCGGAACGCTGGGTGCGCGAAAGCAAACAGGATCAGCGTGACGACAACGACAGCAGCAGCCATTGCGCGCGAAAGCGCTTCAGCCGGACCGAACATGGCCAACAATGACGGCAGCGAATTCACGTTGACCGTGGTTTGCGAGGCCTGGACAAGGGCGATGCGCGCCGGCGCGATCAGGCCCTTGAGCGTCATCTGCGCGGCGATGGCGAGCACGACCACCACGACGAAGGAGCGGAGATTGCCACGACCGAGCAGCACCAGCGCGCGCGAACCGCAGCCGTTGGACAGTACCATGCCGTATCCGAACAGAAGTCCGCCGAGAAACAGCACCGGCATCGAGAAGGACTGTTGCAGGTAAATCGACTTGCCGAGATTGACCATGCCGGTGCCGGCGAGGAACTGGCTCGCTGTGGTCGCAACCGCGATCGCCAGCGCATAGGTTCGGACCAACCGCCCATCCCCCTCCGACAACCAGCCGCGCATGCTGCTCATCAGGCAGAAGCCGCTGAGCAGGCCGACAGCGCCGTAGACCAGGCCGATGACGAGGCCGGCGAGGATGATGAGTTGGGGAGACGAATCCATGATCAAGGTTTCAGGATCACGCGATCCCGCGAGGAGCCTGCAACGGCGACATAGGCCTCCTTCGCGCGTTCGAGCGGATAGACGGCGTTCGCGTTGATCGGAAACGGTTTCAGGTGCCCGCTCGCGAAGCCCGGGCCGAGGTCACGCAGCACAGCGCCTGTCGCGATCGACGACAGGCCGAGCGTGTCGATGCCGACATAGGTGTGTTGCCCGCGGTAGAATTCGAGAATGTTGAACTGCACGATGCGGTCGATGGCGGCGATCAGGATCTGGCGGCCGCGAAGCGCGAGCGACTTGTGCGCCGCCTGGAAATAGGGATCGCCGACCGTGTTGAAGACGATGTCGGCGCCTTTGCCATCGGTCAACTCGCGCACGCGTGTGGCGACGTCGGTCGCGGAAGCGTCGATCACCTCGATGGATGCGTTGGTGTGGCCCTCATAAGGTTCCGCCTTGCGCACCACGCCGATGACACGCGCGCCCTGCCAGGTCGCGATCTGCACCGCCGCTTGACCAACCTTGCCGTTGGCGCCGAACACCAGCACCGTTTCCCCGGGCTTTGGAATGCCGGCGCGGCGAAAACCCTCCATGGCGGTGACAAAGGGCACGCCGATGCCGGCGGCCTCCTCCCAAGACACGGTCTTCGGCTTCTCCACCACCGCGTCGGATTCAACGACGAGATGGCTGGCGTGAGTGCCGTCGCGGCGGATGCCGAGATCGCCGGAGGAGCCGAACACCTCGCGGCCCATCGTACCGGCCGGCCCGTCGATCACCACGCCGGCGTAATCGCGCCCCGGCGTGCGCGGGAAGATGGCATAGGGCATTAGCCCCGTCGCGGCCTTGACGTCGGACGGATTGACGGCGGCGGCCTTGACCTCGATCAGGAGATCGTTCGGACCGCGCGCGAGCGTATGAGGCTCGACGCGAGGTGCAATCCCAGCGGCGTTCTCGGCCTTGGCATGGACGCGGACGCAGCGCGCCTCGACGGCTTTGGGATTGGCTGATGACATGGAAAAGATCCGCGATTTCTCGCGGGCCTTGTCGCCTCTGAGGGCAGTCAAGTCAATCCGTCAAGTCAATCCCGTCAACTTAATCCTTCGGCCGCTTGTCGTAGAGCCGCTTCGCCTTGCCGAGCGAGCGTTCCAGCGTCGCAGGCGCAACCACCCGCACGTTGGAGCTGATCCCGATCGTGTTCTTGATATGGGTTGAGATCCGATCGGCATGGTCGAGGAGACCACGGCCATCCCAACTCTCCGGCCGCGCCTCGGCAATGATGGTCAACTCGTCCATGCGTCCTTCCCGAGTCAATTCCAGAATGAAATGCCCGCCGCACCAGTCGGTGGCGAGCAGAACCTCCTCGATCTGGGTCGGGAACAGGTTGACGCCGCGCAGGATGATCATGTCGTCCGAGCGCCCCGTGACCTTCTCCATCCGCCGCATGCCGGGCCGCTCCGTGCCCGGCAGAAGCCGCGTCAGGTCGCGGGTGCGATAGCGGATCACCGGAAAGGCTTCCTTGGTGAGCGATGTAAACACCAGTTCGCCCTTCTCCCCGTCGGGCAGCACCGCACCGGTGTCGGGATCGATCACTTCGGGATAGAAATGATCCTCCCAGATATGCAGGCCGTCCTTGGTCTCGATGCATTCCTGCGCGACGCCGGGGCCGATCACCTCGGAGAGACCGTAGATGTCGGTCGCGTCCATGTCGAAGGCATCTTCGATCTCGCCGCGCATCGCATTGGTCCACGGCTCCGCGCCGAAGATGCCGACCTTGAGCGAGCATTGGCGCGGATCGAGCTTCTGACGCTTGAACTCGTCAAGGATCGCCAGCATATAGCTCGGCGTCACCGTAATGATGTCGGGCCGAAAATCGTTGATGAGCTGCACCTGCCGCTCGGTCATGCCCCCGGAGATCGGCACCACAGTGCAGCCGAGTTTTTCGGCGCCGTAGTGCACGCCAAGCCCGCCCGTGAAAAGACCGTAGCCATAAGCATTGTGGATGATCATGCCGGTGCGGCCGCCCGCGGCGCGGATCGAGCGTGCCATCACGTCCGACCAGGTGTCGATGTCGCGTTGCGTATAGCCCACCACGATCGGCTTGCCCGTCGTGCCGGAGGACGCATGCACGCGCACCAGTTTCTCACGGGGCACGGCAAACATGTTGAAGGGATAGTTGTCGCGCAGGTCCGTTTTTACGGTGAACGGAAATTTCGCAAGATCCGAGAGTTCGCGAAAGTCGGACGGGCGCACGCCGGCCGCGTCGAAAGCCTTGCGATAGTGCGCCACGTTGTCGTAGGCGTGCTTCAGCGACCAAGCCAGCCGCTGCACCTGCAGCGCCATGATCTCGTCGCGCGATGCACGCTCGTGCGCATCCAGCTCGGCCTTATAGGTGTTGCCACCTTCCTTGAGCCTCGTCAGAGCCATCCTCGTTTCCCCGTATCATTGCTTTTCTTTATTGATCCTGCGCCGGCAGCCAATTTCCGCGAATCGCCCGCGAATGCCCGCGAAATTCGGCGATGACTGTATCGCCGGCGGAGACGCGCACGTCATAGATGCCGGAGCGGCCGCCGCGCGTAACCTCGCGGGCCTTTGCGACGAGGCGATCGCCGAGCTTGCCCGGCTTGATGAAGGTGATCTGTCCCTGCGCCGCCACGACGCGGTCGTTGTGCGAGTTGCACGCGAAAGCGAAGGCGGAATCGGCCAGCGTGAAGATGAAGCCGCCATGGACGATGCGCTGACCGTTGACCATATCCGGCCGCACATTCATCGCCAGCGTCGCGAACCCCGGGCCGATCTCGACGATCTCCATGCCGAGTCCTTTGGAGGCATCGTCCTCCGCCCACATCGCATCGGCGCAGGCGCGGGCAATATCCTCGGGCGACAAGGCGGCTTTGACGTTCACGCGCTTCTCCCGTCCGATTGTTTGGACACGATGTTCTGCTGCCTGGCTAAAACTGTCAAACGTGGTCGTAGTCGACCACGACCCGCTCCGACGATGGCTTGGCCTGACAGGTCAGGACAAAGCCGGCCTTCAGCTCCCAGGGTTCCAGCGAGTAGTTGATGTCCATCGGCGCCTCGCCCTCCACCAGTTTGGCACGGCAGGTCGAGCACATGCCGCCCTTACAGGCGAAGGGCAGATCGACACCGGCGCGTAGCGCGGCATCGAGGATCGCCTCGTCCTCTGCCACCGGCACGTCGCGGCGCTTGCCGTCGATGATCAGCGACGCGATCGCTTTCGGCGGCGCGTCCGGCGCAACGATCTTCTTCGGCCGCGGCTTGCCACCGAACTTCGAGACAAACCGCTCGACATGGATACGCTCCTCCGCGATGCCGAGATCGCGACAGGTCGCTTCGATGTCCTCGCTCATGCCGGACGGACCGCAGATGAAGACGTGATCGACGCTTTCCGCCGGTACCAGCGAGCGCAGCACCACCCTCACCTTGTCGCCGTCGAGCCGGCCGTGCAGGATCGGAATGTCCTGTTCCTCGCCCGAGATGACGTGGAAGATCGAGAGGCGGTCGATGAAGCGATCCTTGAGCTCTTCGAGCGCCTCGAGGAACATGATGTTGTCGGTCGTGCGATTGCCGTAGAACAGGAAGAAGCGGCTGTCGGCTTCGCGCGCGAGGACGCCCTTGACGATCGACAGGATCGGCGTGATGCCGGACCCAGCGGCAAAGCCGACATGGATGCGGCCGCCGCCGGCCGGCGGGATCACGCCGAAGCGTCCCGTGGGCGTCATCACGTCCAGCGCGTCGCCACACTTCAAATCGTCCGCTGCCCAGCTCGAAAACGCGCCTCCATCAACCTTCTTGACGGCGATCCGTATCTCGCCGTCGTCGGGGCCGGAGCAGATCGAATAGGAGCGGCGCACTTCCTCGCCATCCAGCATGGTGCGGAGTGTGAGGTATTGGCCGGGCGTGAAAGCGTAGTCGGTCGCAAGCTCCGTCGGGATGGCGAATGTCAGCGATATGGCGTCCGACGCCTCGCGGCGGAGGTCGTTGACGGCCAGGCGATGAAAGCGTGGTGCGACTGCTGACATAGTCAATGACACTTGAAATAATCGAAGGGTTCGCGGCACGCCCTGCAGCGCCAGAGTGCCTTGCAGGAGGTGGAGCCGAATTCGGACAGCAGCTCGGTATTCGCCGAGCCGCATTGCGGGCACACAACGGCTTGCTCGCCGAACAGCGCGCGGCGTGAATTCGAGGCCTGCGGCGGTGCGATGCCGTAGGCATGAAGCTTCCGGCGGCCCTCTTCGCTCATCCAGTCGGTGGTCCAGGCCGGCGACAGCACGGTGCGGACCTTTGGACTGCGGAAACCGGCGCGCTCCAGCGCGACCTCGATTTCCAGCGCGATCATGTTCATGGCCGGACAGCCCGAATAGGTCGGGGTGATCGCGACCTCGACCTGATCGCCGTCGAGGACGACATCACGGAGCACGCCGAGATCGGCGATGGTCAAAACCGGGATTTCGGGATCGACCACGCTCGCCGCGGCATCCCAGGCCCGTCGGCGCAGGTCGCTATGGGGCTCCAGCACCGTCACCATGTCTGCCCCGGGAAGGTACGCTGTATCGATTGCAGCTCTGAGAGGAGATGGCCGAGATGCTCGCTGTGCCGGCCCACGCGGCCGCCCTGCTGCATCCAGTCGTTCTGCGGCAGCTTGAGCGTTGCTTCGCCGATCACATCCGAAAGTGTCGTCAGCCAACGACCCCGCAAGGTGCCTGGGTCTACGGCGATACCGGCATGGATCAAGGCGTGCTCGCCGTCGTCGACGGCAAACATCTCGCCGGTGAAAGCCCAGAGATGATCGATCGCAGCCTGCGCGCGGGCATGGCTCTCGTCGGTGCCGTCGCCGAGCCGGATCATCCACTCCGAGGAATGCCGCAAGTGATAGGCGCTCTCCTTCTCCGACTTCGCGGCAATCGCAGCGAGCGTCGTATCGCGCGAGGTCATCATGGCGCGCCAGTAGAGATCGGCGAAGGCGGAATAGAAGAACTGCCGCACCAGCGTCTGGCCAAAGTCGCCGTTCGGCTGCTCGAGGAGCAGCAGATTGCGATACTGCCTGACATCGCGAAGGTAGGCGAGCTTGTCTTCGTCGTTGTCCTTGCCTTCGGCTTTGGCTGCGTAGGTGTAGAGCTCCCGGGCCTGGCCGATAAGGTCGAGCGCGATGTTGGAGAGCGCCATGTCCTCTTCCATCATCGGCGCATGCCCGCACCATTCCGACAGGCGGTGGCCGAGGATCAGCGCGTCGTCGGCGCGGCGTAATGCGTAGAGCACCAGCGGTGTTTCGGAGACCTCGATGTTCGCCATCACATGTGTCCTACTTCCTCAGGCACCTCGTAAAACGTCGGGTGGCGGTAGATCTTTGATTCCGCCGGCTCGAACATCATGCCCTTCTCGGCGGGATCGCTTGCGGTGATCGCCGTCGACGGCACCACCCAGATCGAAAGGCCCTCACCGCGACGCGTGTAGATATCGCGGGCGGCTTGCAAAGCCATCGTGGCGTCGCTCGCATGCAGCGAGCCGACATGCTTGTGCGCGAGCCCGTTGCGGCTGCGAATGAAGACTTCCCACAGCGGCGTGTTCGGCGTGGCCATCGCGATCTCCCTACTCTGCCGCTTGTGCAGTTCGACGCTGCGTGCGCTTTGCGGCATAGCTAGCTGCCGCCTCGCGCACCCAGGCGCCCTCATCGTGCGCCTTGCGGCGTGCCGCGATGCGATCCCGGTTGCATGGGCCGTTGCCGGCGAGCACCTGCTTGAACTCGGTCCAGTCGATCTCGCTGTAGCGCCAGTGCCCGTCGGCGTCCTGAATCATGCCGGGATCGGGAATGGTCAGGCCGAGATATTGCGCCTGCGGCACGGTGGCGTCGACGAACTTCTGCCGCAGCTCGTCATTGGAGAAGCGCTTGATCTTCCACTTCGTCGAGGTGTCGCTGTGCTGGCTGGTGGCATCGGGCGGGCCAAACATCATCAGCACCGGCCACCACCACCTATTCAAGGCATCCTGCGCCATCGCCTTCTGCTCGTCCGAGCCACGGCACAGCGTCAGCATGATCTCGTAGCCCTGGCGCTGGTGGAACGACTCCTCCTTGCAGACGCGGATCATCGCGCGGGCATAGGGACCGTAGGAGCAGCGGCACAGCGGGATCTGGTTCATGATCGCGGCGCCGTCGACCAGCCAGCCGATGGTGCCGATGTCGGCCCAGGTCAGCGTCGGATAATTGAAGATCGAGGAATATTTTGCCTTGCCCGCGAGCATGGCGTCGACCAGCTCTTCGCGCGAAGTGCCGAGCGTCTCGGCCGCGGCATAGAGGTAAAGCCCGTGGCCGCACTCGTCCTGCACCTTGGCGAGCAGCGCGGCCTTGCGGCGCAAGGACGGCGCTCGCGTGATCCAGTTGCCTTCGGGCAGCATGCCGACGATTTCGGAATGAGCGTGCTGGGAGATCTGGCGGGTCAGCGTCTTGCGATAAGCCGCCGGCATCCAGTCGTTCGGCTCGATGCGCTCCTCGGCATCGATGCGCGTCTGGAACTGCGCAGCGTTGGCCGCATCCTCGAGGCCGCGATCATCGGTCTCGGCCGTGTTCAGCGCCTGGGTATACATGCGCATCCTCCCATTTTATCGAGGGGCAATATATAACAAGAATCAGATCACGCAAGATATTTCTGTAACATAACAATCAAGTCTCGAATCTCCTCTCCAGGAGTTTCCGCGCCGGCGGCAATGGCCTCTTTTCATTGGTCCCATGACCATCAAGCCATTGTTCCGATGGGACAAGCAGCGCGCGATAGATGTCGCCGCACAACGCACGGGCGGCCTTGCCTGGCCAGTTCGCCGGAAGCAGGCTTTCGGGCAGCAGCGGATCGCGCAGCACGACTCGGCGATAATGGTGGATCAGGAGGATGCGCGCCGTGAAGGCGTCGGCCTCGGACAAGTCGCTGCCGCGCGCGATCGCGGCGCGCAGCGGCTCGAACGTCTTCATGAACTTGAGATAGGCGTCCGCGGTGCGCTCCAGCGGCCAGCTCGCACTGAGCAGCCGGCGACCACTGTCATCCTCGGCCGAGACCTCCAGACGGATGGCGCCCGCGGCCTCGCCGGGCACTGGCACGCCTGACGGGGCGACCCACACGCCCGGCAGCGGGCTACCGAAGCCGGCGTTGCGGAGCGCCTCGCGCGAGGCATCGCGATCCTCGCCATTGCCGATCAGAAGCAGCTCGAAGCGCCCGGTCCAGTCGGATGGCGGCGGATCGTAGATATGGCGTGTCGCGGCCTCGAAGATCTGGCGGCCCTTGTCGGCCAAGCGGTAAAAACTATTGCGGCCGACCTTTTCGCGCGTCAGCCAGCCATCGGCAGCAAGCCGCGACATCGCGGTACGCACCACGCCGCTGTCGATGTCCAGGGTCTCGAAGAATTCCAGCAGCGTGCCGAGCCATACCGAACCGCCACGCGGCACGATGGCATCACCGAATACCGTGATGACGATAGAGCCGGTGCGCGACGGCTCGCGCTTGAGCTGATCGATGATGCGGGACAACGGATGCGCCATGCGCGAGGCATAGCGCGTTTGGTGCGGGCACGACAATGGACGGGTGCGACGCTCTTCTCCCTTGCCCCGTCTTACGGAGGCAAAGAATTACCGATGCGGATCGGGATAGACCACGCTGCGCCAGCCGCTGCGGTCGAAGGGCCGCCAGCTGCCTTCCTTCTGCGCAAGGCGATCAGCCACCGCGAAGACAGCGGCGGGATGATGGCCCATGCCGCAATGGCTGCTCTCGATCTCGATGCTCTCGGTCTGCGCGCCCGTCTTCTCCATGCAGCCCTGCCAAGCGCAGACGCCGTCGGTGCGGCTGAAGATCGCCGTGGTCGGCACCGGCGGCGGAACGGCGAGATCGCCGCCGAACTGCGGATCGACCTCATTGGACTTCCGCCCGCTCGCCCATTCATAGACGCGCCAGGCATTCGTCGAATGCGGATCGCCGGCAAAGGGGCTGCCGAGCGTGATCACCTGACGTACGCGGTCGGGCATCATCTTGGCGAGCTGGCGCGCATAGAGACCGCCGAGGCTCCAGCCGACCAGGCTGATCTTGCGGCCGTGCCTGTCGCTGAGCTCCTGAACCAGATCCACCATCGCGTGCTGCACGCCCTCGCGCAGGCCATAGTTGCGGCCTTGGCGCCAGCCGCTCACCGCATAGCCCTTGCCGGACAGAAAGGTGCGCAGTGCACGCGTGGACCCGTCGGAGGCCACGAGGCCCGGCAGAACCAGCACCGGATGCCCATCGCCGCGCGGCGCGAGGCTGAGCAGCGGCAGCGCGCCGAGGAAGGCGCCGAACTCGTGGATCGCTCGCCCTTCCAGGAACATCAGGGTGCGAGACGGCGGGCTCAGCGTCTGGGCAGTAGCGGTCATCAATGGTCCCCTTGGGAAAATTGCTGAAAAGGCCACCGGTTGTTTGCCGGCAAATGGGTATGGGATTCCAACACGCCGGCTTCTTGATCGTTCCGCAACGCAACATGAATCAGCTAGGCAGCGGGTTCCCGACATTCAAGCGGGAGACACCCCGGGCCACAATAGGCCCGCGCGTTAATGCTGACGTCCGTGACGCAAAAGTCACAACAATCGAAGCAGGAATTCTACGGAGTAAAGCGCAAGACCCGCCAGCCCGCCGATCAGCGAGCCGTTGAAGCGGATGTATTGCAGGTCGCGGCCAATGTTGATTTCGATCAGCGAAATCAGCTGCGCCATATCCCACGATTTGACCTGGTCGGAGATGAAGGTCGAGACGCCGCTCTTCTGGTCCGCGACGAAACTGCGCAGCACCGCGACCAGCCCCTTGTTGATCTCGCCGCGCAGCTCGGCATCGCCCGCAAGCGCTTCGCCCGCCGCGACACACATGCCCGCGAGATGATGCTGCAGCACCTGCGTCTCGCCGCTTGCACTACGTTGGATGAAGGACCGCGTATTGGCCCAGACGGTGCGGGCGAGATCGGCAAGCTCGGGACGCGCGAGCAGATCGCGCTTCAAGCCGTCGATGCGGTCGATATAGGCCTGGTCGGTGCCGAGCCGGTCGACGAAGCTCAGCACCATGCGATCGAACTCGCCGCGAAAAGGATGTTTGGGATCGCTGCGCACTTCATTGAAGAACGCGGTGGCGGAGGCCACGATCTTGTTCACCAGAAACTTGTCGGCGCGATAGAGCCTGAGCAAGGTCGGCAATTCCGCGCGCACCTTCTCGCGGATGATCGCCATCGTCTCGGTCTGGTTCAGCGTCTCGTGCATCACGCGCAGAAGATCGTCGAACAGGATCTGGTGCCGCCCTTCCGCGACGAAGCCGCGCAACGTGCCGGCCGCGAGCGGCGCCAGATCGACGGCCTGGAGCTGCGAGGACATGCGGCGGATGATGAAGGTCATCAGACCGGAGCTCTCGGTCGCGGAGACAGCCTCCGGCAGCAGGCGCAGCGCAAAGCGCGCGAGGTCATCGCTGCGCTTGCGATCGCGCAGCCAGTCGGCGACGAAGGAGCCGAAATCGATCTCCTTCAGCTTGGCCTCGACGGGAGCAGCCTCGAGGAAATGCACCTGGATGAATTCGCCGAGCTTGTCGGCGATACGGGCCTGGTTGCTCTGGATGATCGCGGTGTGCGGGATCGGCAGGCCGAGTGGACGCTTGAACAGCGCCACCACCGCATACCAATCGGCGAGCCCGCCGATGGTCGCGGCTTCCGCGAAGGCAGCGATGAATCCGAACACGGGATGCACGGGCAGCAGCCATTTCGCGACGACGAACAGGACAAGCGTCGAGCCCAACACCAGCGTCGCCAGCGCTTTCACGCGGCGCAATTCGGCTGCGCGTTCGGCGTCGCCGGGAGTGTCGAAAGAGAAGGCGCCTGATGGAGTCATCACAGCATCACCCTATCCGTCATTGCGAACGAAGCGAAGCAATCCAGAGTCTTTCCAAGGAGGCAGACTGGATTGCTTCGCTTCGCTCGCAATGACAGCTACGGCGGAATAACAAAAGGCCCGCCGAAGCGGGCCTCAAATTCAGTTTTTACTCAGGGGGCCGTATCAGGCGGTCTTGTTGTAGACCTTGGCAAAATTGTCCTGAGCGGACTTCGCACCGTTAGCGGCGAGCTTGCCGAAATAGTCGGTGGTCGCCTTGGCGCGCGAGACGAACGCTTCGCCGCGGGCGCGGAGCAGGCCGGACTGGATCTCGACAGCTTCGCTGAACGACTTGGCGGACGCGAGCTTGTCGATGCCCGCGAAGAATGCCTCGGCGTCCTCGTAGATCGCCTGCTGGATGTTGCGGCTGATCTTGCCGGCTTCGGTGACGGACTCGGTCACCGCGTTTTCGACGGCGGCGGTCACGCGCTCGGAGCCAGCGAACACCTCGGCAGCACGGTCCTTGGCAGTGTTGGCGGACTTCTTGACGAACTCGCGGGCGGCCTCGGGAACTTCCAGGTTCTGGATGTTCTTGAACGCGTCCTTGAAGCCTGCGAAAGCGGTGTTGGTTTCGGTGGTCATTGGGGTCTCTCCATCCTCATTGGTTGAGCTATGGGCTCACCCCGTCCGGTTTGGCCCGGGGCACGGCTTATATGCCATAGTTAATTGTGCGATGCAATATCCATATTGCAGTGCGATATCACGAAACCGTGAATAGCCATAGGCAACTGGCGCCTCCCCGACCATCCGGGTTCCCGAACATCCGTCCAGCGGTTCTCAATGCTGGACGGCGCCAGGCAGCCCATAGGCCTCCATCTGGGCCTGGACCTGCGCGATGTTGTGCCCGAGCACGACGATATCGTGGGTCTTGCCGTCGACGTCGCGAACATGGTCGCGCAGCAGTGCCTCGGCCTTGAAGCCGAGGCTCTCGAACAGCGTGATCGCCGCCTGCTGATCGACCGTCATTTGGACCGAGAGCTTCTCGAGGCCGGCCCCGAGCGCGAGGGCGAAGGTCTCCTGCGACAGCGTCCTTCCTACCCCCTTCCCGCGCACGTCGAGCGAAACCACCATCCGGATCTCGCCGACATGAGGCGACCAGGAGTGCGGATCGCGCACCAGCGTGCCGCAGCCGACCACCGTGCCGTCCCTGACCGCGAGCAGGCTCGTGATCGCGCCGCGCGCGATCTCCTTGACCCAGGCGGAGAGCACTTTCGGCTCACTGATGTTGCGCGGCAGGAACAACAGGTCGTGGGTCGGCAGGCCCTTGCCGAAGGCGAGCACCGCGGCTTCGTCCGCCGGGGACATCAGGCGGATCTCGATATCGCCCGCGTCCGTCTTCACATGGCGCGGATAGGAACGCTGCTCACTCATGTCGATCTCTTCCCCAGCCAGGAATCCAGTTTCGGCCATAGCCGCTTCACCGCATTGGCGCCGGCGACGAGCGAGACGTGACCGCCCTTCAGCATCACCTCCTCCTTGTCCGCCGATCCGATCTTGGCGATCAGGTGCTTTGCAGCCTCATAAGGCACGATGTGGTCATGCTCGGCGACCGCATGCAGGAACGGCGCCTTGATGTCCTCGAGCTTCGCAGCACGGCCGCCGACCGACATGGTGTCGTTGAACAGCTTGTTGTCCCACATCAGGTCCTTGGTGATGGTGCGGAAATATTCGCCGGCCAGCGGCAGCGTGTCGGTCGCCCAGCGGTCGAACATCCGGTAGGATTTGACGAACTCGTCGTTCCAGATGTTTTCCCAGAGCTGGATCTGGCTGACGGTGCGGGAGGCCGGGCGCAGCATCTCGAACGACGACAGGATCATCTCGGGCGGCACGTTGCCGACGCTGTCGACGAGGCGATCGACGTCGAAATAGCGACGGTCGGAGAAGTTCGAGAACAGCTTCATCTCGCGAAAGTCGATCGGCGTGGTGAAGCAGATCAAATTCTTCATCGGCCCGTCCTTGTGGATCGAGCCGTAGAGCAGCGACAGCACGCCGCCGAAGCAATAGCCGATGACGGAGACGTCCTGTTCGCCGGAATCCTGCTGCACGCGGCGGATGCAGTCCGGGATGAAGTCGAGGACATAGTCCTCCATGCGGAGGCTCTTCTCCTCCGGCCGTGGCGCGCTCCAGTCGAGCATGTAGACGTCGTAGCCGCGCTTCAACAGGAACTCGATGAAACTCTGGCCGGGCACGAGGTCGAGAATGTAACCGCGATTGGTGGTCGCCATCACGATCAAGATCGGAATTCGATAGATCTCGTCGGACATCGGTCGATAGTGATAGAGGCTCATCGTGCCGCGTGAATGCAGCACGTCCTTCGGCGTCGAGCCGAGCGTGGGGCCGGACGTCGAGAAATATTCGACGCCCTTGATGCTTCGCTGGATGGCGCGTTGCACCTCGGACTGGATGCGCTCCGGGATCCCTGCGAAGTCTAATCCGGCGGGTGCATTCATGTCTTCTCTCCGCCTTCAGACGGCGGGCGCTTGGTGCGCGGCGGGCGCAATGCAGTATCGGAGCCCTGAGAAATGCCGGAACTTGCCGCCATCTGGCTCAGCATCGACTTGATCTCACCGATCTGTCCTTCGATGGACTGTAGCCGTTCCGCAAGGCCGGTGACCTGGTCCCGGCTCGGCAGATTCATGGAAACCAGATATTTCTCCATGAGGTCGCCGAGCTGCTTCTGAGCACCTGCAGCAACGCCGCCGGCTCGGTTCACGGCTTGCGAAAACTCGGGCGACGACATGGCCTGATTGGCGAAGGAGTTGAACCCCTTCTCCATCTCGCCAACCATCTTCTGCCACATGGCAATGGGGTCGTTGCTTTTGTCGGTCATCGGCGTCCTCCTGAAAGCGAGAGCTTCGATGCCCTTCCTTTTTCGCCATACCACACCGTTGCGCGGTGCCGGTCAACCGGCAAGCAGCGGGTCCGGTGTCGCGAACGCGGCTTCATTGCGAGGGGAAACCGTGCGATACAGCATTAATCAAAAGCCGAGGGAACGCACCCGTGAACGCCTATCATCCGCCGCAAACCGTCCACGCCAACGGCATCGACATCTGTTACGAGACTTTCGGCAACGACAGTGCCGAGCCGCTGCTTCTGATCATGGGGTTAGGCGCCCAGATGATCCACTGGGACGATGCGTTCTGTGAGCAGCTCGCCGCGCACGGCTTTCGCGTCATCCGGTTCGACAATCGCGACATCGGCAAGTCGAGCCATCTCACAGGCGGCAAGCGTCTGACGCCGCTCGAGCTGTTGAAGCTCCGATTCCTCAGGATTCCCGTGGCCGCAACCTACAAGCTGATCGACATGGCAAAAGACACTGTCGGGCTGATGGATGCGCTCGGCATCAAGTCGGCGCACCTGGTCGGGGCGTCCATGGGCGGAATGATTGCGCAGGAAGTGACGTTGTCGTTTCCCGAGCGGGTGCGCTCGCTCACCTCGATCATGTCGACGACCGGCAATCCGCGCCTGCCGCCCCCGACTCGCGAGGCCGCCGCGATGCTGATGGCGCCGCCGCCGCGCAGCAAGGAGGAGTTCATCGTCCGCTACGGCCAGACTTGGAAGGTGTTGCGGGCCGGGTCCTTCCCGGAGGAAGAGGCGCTCGATCCCGGTCGTGCCGAGCGCGTGTTCGCGCGCGGGCTCAATCCGGCCGGTGTCGGCCGGCAGCTCCGCGCGGTGCTCGCCTCGGGTAGCCGCAAGGAGCGGCTGCATGGCGTCAAGACGCCGACACTCGTCATCCACGGCACCGTCGATCCGCTGGTCCGTCCCGAGGGCGGCAGGGACACGGCAGAGTCAATTTCGGGGGCCAAGCTGCTGATGATCGACGGCATGGGCCACGCGCTGCCGATGCGATTCTGGCCGGACATCATCGACGCCATCGCCAAGCACGCCCATGGCGCGGCGGTGCAGGCGGCGTAGATTGACCGACGCAGACAGTCTCCTCACGGTGACCATGTGAGCTGCCGGTTACTCTCTTAACGCGTGCCGGTGCGAAAGCTATACAGGCCTCCTTCAATCGCCGAGAACCTCAATCGCCAACAAAGAGGCCGCGGCCTCTCGGAGTTCACATGCATCTCATCGTCCGGTCGGCCGCAATCGTCGCTGCTTCAGTCCTCACGCTGTCCCTCGCCAGCGGCGCCGCGATGGCGGGTGGCGCGCAAGAAGAAGCCAATCGCAAAACTGTCCTTGCGTTCTACGAGAAGGGGCTCAACCAAAAGGACGCCGATGCAGCCCTCGCCTATGTCGGCGACCGCTACGTCCAGCACAATCCAAACGCGGCCGATGGTCCGGACGGATTCCGAAAGTTCATCGGCTTCCTCCGGGATAAATTCCCGAACTCGCACAGCGAGATCAAGCGCAGCTTCGTGGATGGCGACTACGTCATCCTGCACGTTCACGCGGTTCGCGAGCCCGGCAGCAGGGGCAATGCGATCGTCGACATCTTCAAGCTGGAGAACGGCAAGGTTGTCGAACACTGGGACGTCGTGCAACCGATCCCGGAAAATCCGGCGAACAACAACACGATGTTCTGACGGATCGAACCGGTTGCTGGGCAGGCGGCCTAGCTCTTCCTCGCCATCCAGATCACGTGACGTGCGCCACCGCCTCTTCCGGTGGCGCGGATATTGACTTCGTTGACGTCGAATCCGGCGCTCCCGAGCCGCTTGGTGAAGGCCGGGTTGGGCCCCGAGGACCAGACCGCGAGCACGCCGCCCGTCCGCAGCGCCGTCTTCGCCGCCTTCAACCCGCTCGCATTGTAGAGCGCATCATTGCCCTTCCGGGTCAGCCCTTCCGGCCCGTTATCGACGTCGAGGAGGATGGCATCGAATGCCGACCGCTGCGCCCGGATGATTTCGCCAACGTCGGTTTCCCGAATGCTCACCCTGGAGTCATCGAGGCTGTCGCCGAACACCTGCGCCATCGGACCCCGCGCCCAGGCGACCACCGCCGGCACGAGCTCGGAGACAACGATCTTCGCCTTGCTTCCGAGCACGGTCAGCGCAGCACGCAGCGTAAAACCCATGCCCAGGCCCCCGATGAGGACGACAGGTTTTGCGACCGTCTCGATCTGCTTCGCCGCGAGCGTGGCGAGCGCGGCCTCGGAGCCCGACAGGCGGTTGTTCATCAGCTCGTTGGTGCCGAGCTTGATGGAGAACTCCTTGCCTCGCCGCATCAGGCGAAGCTCTTCATCGGAGCCGGGGATTTTGGCGGTGTCGATCTTTTCCCAGGGAATCATGCGAGAGCTTTAGCACGTCCGGCTGCCGGGTTATCCACCCGCCCATACGTCCAGCACATACCGGTTCTTTGCACCCATCTCCTCGATCCAGCGGGCAGCCGTGGCGGCATCGCTGCCGCTCTTCTCGCGATGGATCGCGACCAGCGCCGCCTTCACGTCGGGCTCCATCTTGCTGCCGTCGCCACAGACATAGACGATCGCGCCCTGCTCGATCAGCGGCCAGACCTTGTCCTTCTGCGCAGCGAGGACGTGCTGCACATAGGTCTTTGGCCCCTCCGCGCGCGAGAACGCCGTGAACAGCTCGGTGATGCCGCTCGCCCCCAGCGCCTTCAGCTCGTCCGCGTAGAGAAAATCCTGATCGGGATGACGGCAGCCGAAAAACAGCATGGCCGGACCGAGCGCGTCGCCCTTGACCTTGCGCGCGGCGCGCTCCTGGAGGAAGCCGCGGAACGGCGCCAGTCCCGTGCCCGGGCCGATCATGACGATCGGCACGGATGGATCGTCCGGGAGCCGGAAGCCGGCCTTGGTCTCACGCACGGTTGCATGGATCACGTCGCCCGCGCGTCGATTGGCGAGATAGTTCGAGCAGATACCCTTGTAGGTGCCGCGGCCGGAGGCGGCCGGTCCTTCAACCACCCCGACCGTGACGCTGCAACGAACCGGGTCGACCGACGGCGAAGACGAGATCGAGTAATAGCGCGGCGCCAGCAGCGAGAGCATTTCCAGATAGACGTGGAACGGCAATTCGCAGGCCGGATATTCGAGCAGCAGATCGAACACCGATTTTCGCCTGGCCAGAATCTCGCTGCGATAACGCTCGAGTGTTTCAGCCTCCTCGCCAACGAAGGCCAGCAGTTTTGGTTTCGTGACCGGACAACGCGTATGCTCGGTCATGATCTGAATCTGCTTCCGTGTCGCCACTTGCTGGAGCTCGACGAACTCGCTGAGCAGGCGGCCCACTGACACGGCATCGCCGACCGGCAATTGCGCGCGGCGGCCTTCGGCGACCTGAAGCCTGATTTGGTCGGCCGGCAGGAAGCCGAAGCGACGGGCAACCGAATCCACCAGCGTCGGATCGTTGCGCGGGACCACACTCAGATGATCGCCGACGCGGTACGTGATGTTGGACGGCAGCTGCACCTCGATGTGGCGCGTCGAGCGCTCCGACGGATTGGAACCGGCCTTGTTCTGAAGCTCGTCATTGACCACCACCTTCATGGCCACCGCGCCGCCCTGGGCGACGATGGTGTTGACGGCGGTCACCGCGACCGGCTCGATCGCGTAGAGCGGATCATCCTCCGCGGTACGGGTGAAATTCCAGTCGATGCCGAATTCCTTGGTCGCGACCTGGGCGGCCGCCGGGAACCATTTCTGAAACTGGCCGTCGAGATCGCTGCGCGCATCGCCTTCGCCACGCGGATAGACCGCGCGCGCACCATGCGCCGATAATTGTTCATCGATGAAGCGCGGTACCGATTGATAGGTCGCGGCCCAGTCGCTGTTGCCGCAGCCGAACACGGCGTAGCGCACATCGGCAAACGCATCCTTCGGCAGCTCGTCGCCGAGCCATTTGACAAATTGTGTCGCATTGTCCGGCGGCGCGCCGTTATAGGAGGCGCAGATGATCAGGACGCCGCCCTCCCGCGGCAGCTTGCCGACGTAATCGTCGAGCGGCCCCAAATGCACGGCAAAGCCGTTGATCTCGGCAAGGTCGGCCATCCGCGTCGCCAGCTCTTCGGCGGTGCCGAGATTGGAGCCGTAAAGTACGAGCATCGGCGTGTTGTGGCCGGGACGCGCGGTGGGCTGGCGCGGTGCCTTCGGCGCCGACGACACCGCTACAGGTCCACCATAAGCGCCGCGCTCGCGATCGGCGCGCGGACGGACCTTGATCTTGAAGCCTTCCGGCTTCATCGTGAGCGTTTCCTTCAGATGCATCTGGTAGCGCTGGTGGTCGACCAGCTTGAAGCGCTGGAGGATCATGCCGAGCGCGAGCGCGGCCTCGTGCATGGCGAAGCCGCGGCCGATGCAGGCGCGCTGGCCGTTGCCGAACGGCTTCCAGGCATTGATCGGCCGTTTGGCTTCCGCCTCCCGGCTGAAATTCTCCGGATCGAACGCATCCGGGTTGGGACCCCAGACAGAGGGATCGCGATGCAGCGCGGTCACCAGGATGGTGGTGAACGTGCCCTTCCTGAGCTTGTACTTGCCGCCGCCGATAGCCTCGTCGTTCAGTGGGGAGATGCCATAGGCCGGCGCCGGCGGCCATAGCCGCAGCGCCTCCTTGAGGATCTGCGTGATGTAAGTGAGCTGCGTGACCTGTTGATAGGTCGGACGCACGTCGACATTGGGACCGAGGACGCGGTCGACCTCGTCATAGGCTTTTTTTAGAATGTCGGGGTGCTTGAGCAACGCATAGAGCGCGCAGGACAACAGGCCGCTGGTGGTCTCGTGGCCTGCGATCAGGAACGTGTTGATCTGGTAGCGGATGTTGACGTCGTCGAGCTGCTCGCCGGTCGAGCGATCGACGCCCGTCATCATCGCCGCAAGCATATCCTTCTTGTCGTCGGTCGCCTCGCCTCCCTTGCGGCGCTCCGCAATGATCTCGTCGACCATCCTGTTCATGAAGTCGACATCTTCAGCCATGGTCTTGCGCCGCTTCTGCATCCAGAGCTGCTCGAACGGCAGGCCGCGCGTCATCATGATGGTTTCGAGCGAGCGCACCAGCGACTCGACGAAGGGGTGGTAATCGCGCCGGTAGAACGAATTGAAGCGGTAGTCGAAGCCGCACAGGCCGATCGTATCCAGCGTCAGCGCCGTCATGTCGTGGACGACGTCGATCTCGTCGTCGGCGTTGAGCCGTTCCCATTTGCCCACGAGCTGCTCCGCGATGTCGACCATGCTCGGGTGATAGGACTGCATGGCGCGGTTGCCGAAAGGCTGGAGCAGGATGTTGTGCGCCTTGCTCCAGTTCGGCTCCCTGGTGTCGGCCGTGAACAAGCCGTCGCCGCCGACCGCGCGCACCCGCCGCAGGGCACCGCGCACCGTCTTGTCGAAACGCTTCTCGTCGGAGAGCTCGTCGACGAGATCGTGGCCGGAGACGACCACGATCGGCGAGCCCATCATGTCGAGCCAGAAGATCGGCCCCAGCTCCTTGGCAAGCCGGGTCAGATGCTGCACCGGTGCGGCCGAATCCAGCGACAGCATGTTGCCGACCACCGGCTTGGTCGGCGGCTGCGGGATCGGGTCCAGACGGTTCTTCGATGACATTAAAAGTGCTTCCCCTGCCTCGGTATTCAACGCCGTCGTTGCGAGCTAGCCAAACCGCCTTCTACGCCATTCGATCAGCTTGGCGCTGACTTCCTCCGGCTTCTCCTGCTGCGTCCAATGGCCGCTGTCGCGGACCAGATATTTTTCCAGATCGGGGATCAGCTTGTCCATGCCATCGGCGGAAGACGGCGGCAACACCGCGTCGTTCTCGGCCATGATCATCAGCGACGGCACGCGCACCGTATGATCGAGCCCTTCGGCGCGCATCCAGTTGCGGGACATATTGCGGTACCAGTTGATGCCGCCGGTGAAGCCCGTCCTGGTGAAATTGTCCACGAACACCTTTTTCTCTTCCGGCGACAGGATCGGCGTGCGAGGATCGTGCTTCGCATCGTAGCCCGCGATCATCTGCGGAAATGCCAGGTTCAGTCGCGGGGAGGCACCGACACCCGCGACGACTTCCTCCGCCGGAGCATCTGCCGGGCGCGCTACGGGCTTGCGCATGAAGGCATCGAAGGTCTGCTCGACGCGACTGCCAAAGATGTTGTCGGGCTCACGCGCGGGATCCTGGAACTGCACGATATACATCTTTTCGCCGAAGCGCGCGCGCAGGAGCTCGATCGGATCGGCCCAGGCGCGGTTGGTATGAGGCGTATTGATGCCGACCACGCCGGCGACCCGGTCGATGTGCCGGAGTGGCATCTGCCAGACGATAAAACCGCCCCAGTCATGGCCGACGAAGATCGCCTTGTCGATCTGAAGATGGTCGAGCAGGCCGATCAGATCGCCGGTCAGGTGCTCGATGTCGTAGTCCTCGACCGGCTCTGGCCGGTCGGTCGCGCCGTAGCCGCGCTGGTCCGGCGCGATCACGCGGATGCCGGCCTCGCTCAGCGCCTTGATCTGGTGGCGCCAGGAAAATGCGAGTTCGGGCCAGCCATGGCACAGCACCATCGGCGGCTTGTCTGTAACCGGGCCCGCCTCGTAATAGCCCATGCGGATTCCGTTCGTCTGTACGAACTTGAGCGGTGGCATTTCAATCATCGGAACATTCCTACTCAGCGGCGCCCTTGATGTCCGCCGCGGGCGAAGCATAGGCAGCCTCGAGCGCGGCGAATTCTTCCGGCAGCATGTCGCACATCACCTCCACGTGCGGAATGATGTTGGCGCCGACGATGAAGCCGAAATCGAGCTGGTCGCGATAGCTCTGCACGGTGATGTTGAGCGCCTGTCCGTGCGTCGAGATCGATACCGGGAAGATGTGCAACAGCTCCGCGCCCGCGGCGTAGAGCGTCTGCCGCGGCCCCGGCACGTTGGACACCGTAATGTTCGCAGCCGGCGGCAACACATTCGACAAGTCGGAGCGGCTGTAGAGCAGCGCCATGATCTGCACGACAATCGGCGCGCCCAGCATCGAGATATTGGAGATCTGCGGCATCAGAGCCCGTAGTGGATGCGACATCTCCTTGGACTTGGTCGATTGCGCGATAATGGCTTCCAGGCGTGCCTTGGGATCGTCGATGTTGGTTGCGATCGAGCAGATCATGCCGAACACCTGGTTGTTGGCGTCGGTGTTGCCCTCCTCGCGCAGCGAGATCGGTACGGCAGCGGTCAAGGACTTCGCCGGCAGCGTTCCATGTTGCTGCAGGTAGCGCCGGACCACCCCGGAAGCGAGCGCCAGCACGACGTCGTTGAGTTTGCCGCCGGCCTGCTTGGCCAGCGCCTTGGATCGCGACAGCGAAATCGAGACACCGGCGAAGCTGCGCTCGGACGAGATCGATTTGTTGAGCATGGTCGGCGGCGAGACCATGCTGGCGAGGCTCTCGCGCGATTTTGGATCGGATATCTTGCCGAGCACGTCCGAGACGCTCTTGACCATGGTTGGGATGTTGCCGGCAAAGCGCACCGCACTCTCGATCTGGTACATCGCATTGTCGAACAGGATCGAACCGATATCGCTCTTGCCGGTGCGTGGCAGCTGCAGATTCTTCGCGGCCGCCGATGCATCGAGCGGCTGGGTGAAAAGCTGCTGGTAGGAATCGACCAGGTTCGCTGCGATGTCGCGCGGCTCCTGCCCGGGCTTCGCTCCCGCGGTCGGCGGATCGACCTTCCGCGGGATCGGCGAGATGTCGTAGATCATGTTGGTCAGCGCCGCACCGGCGCCGCCGTCGATGGCGGCATGATGCATCTTGGAATAGAGCCCGACCTCGTTGTCCTTCATGCCCTCGAACACGTAGAACTCCCAGAGCGGGCGGGCACGGTTCAAGAGCTTGGCGTGCATCCAGCCCACTATGCGTTCGAGCGTAGCGCGGTCGCGCGGCTGCGGCAGGCTGGCGCGGAAGATGTGACGGTCAATGTCGAACTGATCGTCCTCGATCCAGGAGGGATGATCGATATCGAGCGGCGCCTTCTCCAGCCGCGCTTTGAGGATCGGCGCGATGTGCAGGCGCGAGACGATCATCGCCTTGAAATCTTCGAAGAAGTCGCCCTTGTAGTCGTCCGGCAGACGAAAGATCGCCATGCTCCCGACATGCATCGGCATTTCCGGCGTTTCCAGATAGAGAAACGACGCGTCCAGCGACGACAGCTTCTTACCGTCAGCCATAGTTCCCTCCCGAGTATTTGACGGGCGCCTTAGGCGGCGCTTCTCGTCAGGCCGATACTGCCTGTTCCGGCGGGGCATATGCAATGGCAAACGGCCCTGCCCTGTCAAATGGCCAGAACTCTCCCTCCGGTTGCGCAAGGCGGTCCGCCACGGCCCACAGCGCCGCGGGATTCACCCCAAGCCCGATATGGCTCGCCAGGTGCACCTCGATGTTCTCGGCACGGTCGGAGGGACGCAGCAGGCAGGTCCGCCAGTTCACAATCCCGTCGGCGCGCGAATAGATCGACGTCGCCGGCACCGGAAGATCGCCGGCGATCGCCACGCGCAGCTCGGCGAAATCCTCGACACGCTCGCCGGACATCATCTCGTAGAGCCGCGTCGCATTGGTCGCCCGTATGTCATTGGCAAAAGGGCTGCCGAGCGTGATGGCATTGCGGACCATGTCGGGCGCCTGGAGCGCGAGATCGCGCGCATAGACGCCGCCGAGACTCCATCCGACCAGGCTGACCTTGCGGCCGCTCGCAGCATGGATTTCGGCTAGACGGGCGCGCAACGAATCCCGCATCCGTCCGAACCCGCCGAAATTTCGGCCCATCCGCCAGGCATGTGCCTCATAGCCAAGCTCGCTGAGATAGCGCCGCATCGGCGCCATCGAGAGATCGCTGGCGAGGAAGCCAGGCAGCGCCAGCACCGGATGGCCGTCGCCTTTTGGCGCCCGCATCAGGACCGGCGACAGCAGCAGGCTGGCGTTGAGTTCGAGCAACCCACGGGCTTCGGCGAGCAGCAAAGCAAGGCCCGGCGGACGAAGCCGGCCTGAGGTCTGCGGCCCGTCCGGACCGGGCGGCATTATTTCTTCTTATCGCCGCTGCGCGTGCCGCCGAGGCCGGCCATGGTGACGAACATGTCCTGAAATCGCTCGGCAAGCTTTGGATCGAAGGTGAACCAGCTCTGGATCAGCGATTCCGGCGAGACCTTGTCGATGTTGCTCAGAACCTGCTGCTGCAGCTTGTCCATGACCGCCGTCTGCATTGGTGCCAGGTCGGGCAATCCGATGAACTGACGGGCTTCGAGGGGGGTACAGTCGATTTCGATGTTAACTTTCATGTCCCCTCCAGATGAGATTCGAGCGGCCTACTGCAGTATCGCCGCGAGGCGGTGTACAACGCAAGCGACCTGAAGCCGGTGGCGGCGCTCCGGCTTCCCCGATCGGCGGATATGGTCAATCAAAATCGGCCGCGGCCGCGCCCGTCCTCCCGTCATGCCGGTCAGCATTGCTGCACAGCGGTGCAACTTGGCGCGTTCCTTGCTGGAATGGCGCTTGCACGGGTCGAGAACTCTGGGCAACATGGTTCGATCAGCCCCGCCGAACAATCAAAAATGACGGTGCGGGCGAGTGGAGAGGTCAAGAATGTCAGTCGGACGAAGTCTGTTTGCGGCGACGCTCGCCAGTATGCTTGCGTTGGCGGTCTCGCCGGCGTCGAGCCAGACGCTGCGCTACGCCAACCAGGGCGATCTCAAGTCGCTTGATCCGTATTCGCTGAACGAGTCCACCACGCACGCTCATCTCGGTCACGTCTATCAAGGCCTCACCGCGCGCGACAAGGACCTGAAGATCATCCCGGCGCTGGCTGAGAGCTGGGAGACACCGGAGCCGACCCGCTGGCGCTTCCATTTGCGCAAGGGCGTCAAATTTCATAACGGCGACCCCTTCACCGCCGACGACGTGCTGTTCTCCGCCGATCGCGTCCGCAACAAGAACTCGAACATGCAGACCCGGCTGGCGCCCAACGTCAAGGTCGTCAAGGTCGACGACTACACAGTCGATTTCGTCCTGCCCTCGCCCAATCCCATCCTAAATTCGTCGTGGGATGTCTGGTACATCATGGACAAGAAATGGGCTGAGGAGAACAAAGCGGTCGAGCCGACGCCGGTGTCCGCGACCTCTCCGAGCTATGCCTCGCTTCACGAGAACGGCACCGGTCCCTTCATCATCGAAAGCCATCAGCCCGGTGTGAAGACCGTGTTCAAGGCCAATCCCAACTACTGGGGCAAGATGGAAGGTAACCTGAAGGAGATTATCTTCACCCCGATCTCGTCCGATGCCACCCGCGTCGCCGCGCTGCTCTCGGGTGAAGTGGACGTGATCGAGCCGGTGCCGATCCAGGACATCTCCCGCGTCGATGCGAGCCCGAATGCCCAGGTGCTGAAGGCCCCTGAGTTGCGCACCATCTTCATCGGATTCGATCAGACGCGTGACGAGCTGCTCTACTCCAACATCAAGGGCAAGAACCCGTTCAAGGATGTCAAGGTCCGCGAAGCCTTCTACAAAGCCATCGACATCGAGCTGATCAAGACGCGGGTGATGCGCGGGCTGTCCACGCCCTCGGCGCTGATGATCGCTCCGGAATTGTTCGTGCTGTCCAAGGAGTTCACCCGGCCGAAGTTCGATCCAGATGGTGCCAAGAAGCTCCTGGCCGAGGCCGGGTACCCCGAAGGCTTCGAGGTCACCATGGATTGCCCGAACGATCGGTACGTCAACGACGCGGCGATCTGCCAGGCCGTCGTGGGCATGCTTGCCCGCATCGGCGTCAAGATCAATCTGCTGGCGCAGCCCAAGGCGCAATACTTCGCCAAGGTGTTGAAGCAGGGCGGCTATCAGACCTCGTTCTACATGCTGGGCTGGACGCCGAGCACGATGGACTCCCATAACGTGCTCTACGACATCATGGGCTGTCGCGACGATGCGAAATCATCGCGCGGCGAGGCCAATCTCGGCGGCTATTGCAACAAGGAATTCGACGCCATCACCGACAAGGTGCTGGTCGAAACCGACACCACCAAGCGCAACCAGCTGATCAAGCAAGCGTATGAGATCAGCATCAAGGACTGGGCTTATATTCCGCTGCACCAGCAGGCGCTGGCCTGGGGCGTATCGAAAAAGGTCAACCTGCCGCAGCGCGCCGACAATCTGGTCATGTTCCACTGGGCGACCAAGAAGGAATAGCGTCAGTTGAACACAAGGTCCCGGCAGCGTCAGGCTACCGGGACCTTTCCTTTTTCGGCTGACAAAGACGTCGGCCAGACGCACACTCAAGGAAAGTGGAAGGCATGCTCGCTTTCACGCTTCGCCGGGCCGTTCAGGCCATCGGCGTCATGTTCGCCGTCGGCATCATCGCGTTCTCGATGTTCCGCTTCGCCGGCGACCCCATCAACCAGATCGTCTCGCTTGATACGCCGGCGGCCGAACGCGCCGCCGTGCGCAAGTCGCTGGGCCTCGATGATCCCGTGCCGGTGCAGTTCGTGCGCTATTTCGCCGATGCGGCGCAATTCAAGTTCGGCGTCTCCTATCAGTTCCGCCAGCCGGTCTCGACGCTGTTGATGGAGCGTATGCCGGCAACGCTGGAACTTGCGATCTGCGCGACCGTATTTGCAATGGTCTCCGGCATCCTGATGGGCGTCTATTCGGCGCTCAGGCGCGACACCCTGCTCGCCAAATTATTCCAGGCGGTTTCGCTGATCGGCATCTCGCTGCCGACTTTCCTGATCGGCATCCTTCTGATTTACCTGTTCGCGGTGACGTTGGGCTGGTTGCCCTCGTTCGGCCGGGGCGAAGTCGTCAAGCTGGGTTGGTGGACCACGGGCCTGCTCACATTGTCGGGCCTGAAGGCGCTGATCATGCCCTCGATCACGCTCGGCCTGTTCCAGATGACCCTGATCATGCGGCTGGTGCGCGCGGAGATGCTGGAAGTGCTTCGGACAGATTATATCCGCTTTGCCCGCGCCCGCGGGCTGACAACCCGTGCCATTCATTTCGGCCACGCGCTGAAGAACACGCTGATTCCGGTGATCACGGTAGCCGGCCTGCAGTTTGGCTCGGTTATTGCATTTTCGATCATCACCGAAACCGTGTTCCAATGGCCCGGCATGGGACTTCTGTTCGTACAGGCCGTGCAAAACGTCGATATCCCGATTATGGCCGCCTACTTGTTGATGGTCTCACTGATTTTCGTCACCATCAATCTGGTGGTCGACATCCTCTACACCGTCGTCGATCCGCGCCTGCGCGCGACCGTCGGCCGCGCCACATAAGGCAGCCTGTATGTCCGAAGTGGTCGCCTCTCATCCCGACAAGCCGAGCACGCTGCCGACGCATGCCGCCCGCAGCTGGTTCAGTCGCGCACTCAACAGCGACATCTTCTATTCGTTTCGCCGATCCAAGCTGACCATGGTGGCGGCAGTCATTACCGTGCTGTTCTTCCTGCTCGCGATCTTTGCCTCCGCGCTCGCGGTGCAGGACCCGTTCGATCCGGCACAGCTCCAATTGATGAATTCCCGGATCTCACCGCTCTGGACCGCCGAGGGGCAGAGCCCGTTCCTGCTCGGCACCGACGAGCAGGGCCGCGACGTGTTCTCCGCCATTCTCTACGGGCTGCGCATCTCGCTCGCCGTCGGCGTGGCCGGCGTGATCTTCGCCGGCGCGCTCGGCATCGCGCTTGGCCTGGTCGCCGGCTATTTCGGGGGCGCGGTGGACGGCGTGATCATGCGGATCGCCGACGTGCAACTCACTTTCCCCGCCATCCTGATCGCGCTGCTGGTCAACGGCATCGCCAAATCGATCCTCGGCAACCGGCTGGATGCAACCAGCATGCTGGTGGTGCTGGTGATCTCGATTGGCCTGAGTTTCTGGGTCGGGTATGCCCGCACGGTGCGCGGTTCCGTGATGGTCGAGAAGAACAAGGATTACGTGGCGGCCGCGCAATTGATCGGCCTTCCCGCACCAAAGATCATGTTCCGCCATGTGCTGCCAAACACGATGGGTCCGATCCTGGTCATCGCCACGATCAACCTTGCGCTCGCCATCATCACCGAGGCAACGCTGTCCTTCCTTGGCGTCGGCCTGCCCGACACAATGCCCTCGCTCGGCACGTTGATCCGCATCGGCAACAACTACCTGTTCGCGGGCGAATGGTGGATCGTGGCCTTTCCTGGTATCGCGCTCGCTGCCTTGATCCTGTCGATCAACCTGCTCGGCGACTGGCTGCGCGACGCGCTCAACCCCAAGCTCCGATGAGCAACATTTCGATGGGCAAGACTCGGATGAGCAAGACTTGGATGAGCAAGACCTGGACAAGCATGATTCGGATGAGCAAAACCTGGATGAGAGCGTCTCGCTCATGACCGACCCCATCCTCTCCGTGCGTAATCTTCAGGTCGAGTTCGCCTCCCGCCGCGGCACGCTACGCGCCATCGATGGCGTCTCCTTCGACATCGCCAAGGGCGAGGTACTCGGCGTGGTCGGCGAATCCGGCGCCGGCAAGTCCGTGACGGGCTTGGCTGTGATCGGCCTGATCGATCCGCCGGGCCGCATCGCCGGCGGCGAGATTCGCCTTGCGGGCCTGCGCATCGACAATTTGCCGGCGGAGGAGCTGCGCCGTATCCGGGGAAAACGGATCGGCATGATCTTCCAGGACCCCCTCACCTCGCTCAATCCGCTCTACCGCGTCGGCGACCAGCTCATCGAGACGATCAGAACGCATCTGAACCTGTCCGAGACCGCCGCCCGCCGCCGAGCCATCGACCTGCTCGCCGAAGTTGGAATCCCGGCTCCGGAAAAGCGCATCGACGGCTATCCGCACGAATTCTCCGGCGGCATGCGCCAGCGCGTTGTGATTGCGCTCGCGATCTGCGCCGAACCGGAGCTGATCATCGCCGACGAGCCGACCACCGCGCTCGACGTTTCCGTGCAGGCGCAGATCATCTCGCTGATCAAGCGTCTCGGCCGCGATCATGGCACTGCGGTGATGCTGGTGACCCACGACATGGGCGTGATCGCCGAGACCTCCGACCGGGTCGCGGTGATGTATGCCGGCCGCGTCGCCGAGATCGGTCCGGTGCAGGACGTGGTCAGAAACCCGCTGCACCCCTACGCCAAGGGCCTGATGGGCGCGATCCCGACCCTTGCCGGCGACGACAAGCGTCTGGTGCAGATCCCCGGCTCCATGCCGCGCCTGTCGGCGATCCCGCGCGGCTGTTCGTTCAATCCGCGCTGCGCATTCGCATTCGACCGATGCCGCGTGGAGAGGCCGGAGCCGCTGCCGCGCGGCACGCAATCCGTCGCCTGCCATCTCTATGACGGCGTGCCGGCCGAGAGCGCGGCATGAGCACTCCCTTCGTCCAGGCCACGAATCTGCGCCGCGTCTTCGACGTCTCGAAACCCTGGCTCAACCGCATGCTCGAAGGCGGGCAGCTCGAATATCTCAAGGCCGTCGATGGCGTCACCTTCGATATCAGGAAGGGCGAGACCTTTGCACTGGTCGGCGAATCCGGCTCGGGCAAGACCACGGTGGCGCGGATGGTCGTCGGCTTGCTGCCGCCAAGCTCCGGCAACGTCTTGATCGACGGCATCTCAATGACCGATCCGCGGCAGGCCCAGGCGCGGCGGAAACTGCGCCGCCGCATCCAGATGATCTTTCAGGATCCCTATGCGAGCCTGAACCCACGCTTCCGAGTCGACGCCATCATCTCCGAGCCAATCCGCGCGTTCGACCTGATCGAGGGCGAGCGCGACATCCAGGCGCGGGTCGGAGAGCTTCTCACCCTCGTCGGGCTGCATCCCGACGACAGGTTGAAATTTCCGCACGAATTCTCGGGCGGCCAGCGCCAGCGCATCGCGATCGCGCGCGCGCTCGCCTCCGACGCCGAATTCATCGTCTGCGACGAGCCGACCTCCGCGCTTGACGTCTCCGTGCAGGCGCAGATCCTGAACCTGATGCGCGACCTCCAGGACAAGTTCGGCTTGACCTACATGTTCATCAGCCACAACCTCGCCGTCGTCCGCCACATGGCGAGCCGCGTCGGTGTGATGTATCTCGGCCGCATCGTCGAGATCGCGGAAGGGCGCGAGCTGTTTGCCCATCCGCGCATGCCCTATACCAAGATGCTGCTTGGCGCCGTGCCTGATCTTGCCATGAGCGGCCGCCAGCGCATCCCCGTGAAGGGCGAGATCCCGAACCCGATCAACCCGCCGTCCGGGTGCGCCTTTAATCCGCGCTGCCCGCTGGCGTTCGATCTCTGCCGCAGGGAAGCACCTGAATTGATCGACGGCGTCGCCTGCCACGCGGTCAACACCGCGCCGGTACCGGCGTGACGCGCGCGTGCCATGCAGCCTGCGCATTTGGCGGCGGCCTGGCCCTGTGATCAATTGCGCGCGCCGCAAATGAGGTAGTCCATGGCCAGCATCGTCAATCCCGATCCCTTCACGACACGCCCCGAGATCGAAGGCACCTTCGGGGTCGTTGCGACCACGCACTGGATCGCGACCGCTATCGGGATGGCCATCCTGGAAAAGGGCGGCAATGCCTTTGACGCCGGCGTCGCCACCGCTTTCACGCTCCAGGTGGTCGAGCCGCATCTGAACGGCCCCGGCGGCGACGTTCCGATCATCGTGCACGACGTGAAGCGCGGCCGCACCGAGGTGATCTGCGGCCAGGGCCCGGCACCGGCCCGCGCCACCATCGCGCATTACAAGAGCGAAGGCCTCGACATGGTGCCCGGCACCGGCCTGCTCGCGGCCTGCGTCCCCGGCACCTTCGAATCCTGGATGATGCTGCTGCGTGACTACGGCACGATGCGCGTACGCGACGTGCTGGAGCCCGCGATCTCCTATGCGCGCGACGGCTATCCGCTGGTCGAGCGCGCCTGCGCCACAATCCAGACCGTCGAGCAATTATTCCGCACGCACTGGCCGACATCGGCCGCCGTCTATCTCCCGAACGGCGAAGTGCCAAAGCCCGGCACGCTCTTCACCAACAAGACACTTGCGGCGACCTATGCGCGAATCCTGAGCGAGGCCGAAAGCGGCGGCGGCGGCCGCGATGCCGAGATCGAGCGCGCACGCAAGGCCTGGTCGCAGGGCTTCGTCGCGGAAGCCATCGACAAATTCTGCCGGACGCAGGACGTGATGGACGTCAGCGGCTCGCCGCATCGCGGTGTGCTGTCGGCCGACGACATGGCGCGCTGGCAGCCGACGGTCGAGGCTCCGCTCACCTACGATTATGGCCGCTACACGGTCTGCAAGGCCGGGGTCTGGAGCCAGGGTCCCGTGACGCTGCAGCAACTCGCGCTGCTGAAGGGCTTTGCCCTCGATGGGCTCGATCCGACCGGACCGGAGTTCATCCATCTCCAGATCGAATGCGCAAAACTCGCCTTTGCCGATCGCGAAAAATTCTACGGCGACCCCAAGTTCAGCGAAATCCCGATCGCAACGCTGCTGTCTAATGCCTATAACGACGAACGTCGTAAGTTGGTTACCGAGAAAGCTTCGCTCGATCTCCGGCCCGGCACGGTCGAGGGCCTTGGCGGCGTGGTCAAGCTGCGCCGAGCCGAGGGCCAGCGCGAGGCCGTCGGCGCGCTCGGCGCCGGCGAGCCAACCGTGGGGCGCTTCGGCGAGGTGCGCGGCGACACCGTGCATTTCGACATCATTGACAAGGTCGGCAACATGGTGTCCTCGACGCCGTCGGGAGGCTGGCTGCAATCCTCGCCTGTCATTCCCGAGCTGGGTTTCTGCCTCGGCAGTCGCGCACAAATGTTCGATTTGGAGGAGAACCAACCGAGCTCGCTCGCGCCGGGCAAACGGCCCCGCACCACGCTGTCGCCGACCATGGCACTGCGCGACGGCGAGCCTTATCTCGCCTGGGGCTCGCCCGGCGGCGACCAGCAGGACCAGTGGATCACGCAGTTTTTCCTTCGACACGTCCACTGCAATCTCAATCTCCAGGAGTCGATCGACGCGCCGGCCTGGCATTCCGAGCATTTCCCGATCTCGTTCTGGCCCCGCACCGCGCGCCCCGGCGTGCTCGTGGTCGAGAACCGCGTGCCGAAGGCGACGATCGCGAATCTTCGCGAACGCGGACATATCGTCGAGGTCGGACCGGACTGGTCGGAAGGCCGCCTCACCGCGGCCTCGCGCGTCGGTCCGCGCCGCCGCGCCGCCGCCAATCCGCGCGGCATGCAGGGCTACGCCGCAGGGCGCTAAAGGCAGCACATGACCTGGTCGATCATCGCGCGCGATTCCGCTACCGGCCAGTTTGGCATCGCCGTTGCCACGCGCTTCTTCGCCGTCGGCGCGCGTGTCCCCTACGTCGCGGCGGGCCTTGGCGCCATCGCGACGCAGGCTTTCGTCAATCCCTACTACGGCATCGATGGCGTCAAGCTGCTGCGTGAGGGCCTCAACGCGCACGACGTGCTGGCCGCCCTGCTCGCGACCGACGACGGCCGCGAGAGTCGCCAGATCCACATCATGGACGCCAGCGGCGCGATTGCCGCGCATACCGGGGGCGACTGCGTCGATTGGTGCGGACACATCGCGGGCAGCGGCTTCTCGATCGCCGGCAACATGCTCGCGGGCGCCGATGTGCTCGACGAGACCGCAAAAACCTATATCGCCAATGACAGCCTGCCCTTCCCGCGCCGCCTGCTCGCCGCGATGCACGCAGGCGAGGCCGCTGGCGGCGACAAGCGCGGCAAGCAGTCCGCCGCGCTCCTGATCCACGGCGAGGAGGAATGGCCGGCGCTGGACCTGCGCGCCGACGATCATCCCGATCCGCTCGGCGAGCTCGAGCGGCTCGAGCGCGTCAGCCACGAGCTCTGGGTCCACTTCCGCGCTTCCATGCCAACCCGGCAGAACCCTGCCGGCAACACCGATCGCAGCGTCATCGACGCCAGCATCGCCGCAGCGCGCGCAAAACGCTCATGAACCCGAGCCCTCTCATCGAGATCAGCGATCTGCGCATTCGTTTTCACGGCGACGACGGCCGCGTCACCCATGCGGTCGACAGCGTCGATCTCAGCGTCGCCAATGGCGCGACGCTCGGCCTCGTCGGCGAATCCGGCTGCGGCAAGAGCGTGACGTCGCTGGCGATCATGGGCCTGCTGCCAAAGCAGAGTGCGGAGATCTCCGGCGCGATCAGCTTCGACGGTTTCGACCTGCTTAAGACGTCGGACCAGACGCTGCGCGACCTTCGCGGCAACCGGCTCGCGATGATCTTTCAGGAGCCGATGACCTCGCTCAATCCGAGCTTCACCATCGGCGACCAGATCATCGAGACGATTTTGCGCCACCGCGGCGGTTCGCGCAGGAGTGCGCGCGAGCGGGCGATCGATCTGCTGCGCCGCGTCCACATCCCCTCGCCCGAGCGGCGGATCGACGAATATCCGCACAAGCTCTCCGGCGGCATGCGCCAGCGCGTCATGATCGCGATGGCGCTCGCCTGCGACCCGCGGCTGCTGATCGCGGACGAGCCGACCACCGCGCTCGATGTCACGCTGCAGGCGCAGATCCTGGAGCTGATGCGCGAATTGAAGGCGGCGAGCGGCGCGGCCATCATCCTGATCACCCACGATCTCGGCGTCGTCGCCGAAGTCTGCGACGAGGTCGCGGTGATGTATGCCGGCGAGATCGTCGAGCGCGCGCCGGTGGACGAGCTGTTCTCAGCGCCGCAGCATCCCTACACCGTCGGCCTGCTCGGCTCGATCCCGCGGCTTGACCATCGCGCCGACCAGCTCGCCACGATCGAGGGCATGGTCCCGAACATGATGCAGCCGCCCGCGGGATGCCGCTTCGCCGCACGCTGCCCCTTCGTGCTGGACGCCTGCACCAAGGCGCCGCCCCCGCTGCTCGAAGTCAGCCCCGGCCACCTCTCGCGCTGCCTGCGCGCCCCGCTCGAACGTCTGGTGTCGTGATGGCTCTGCTCGAGGTTCAGGGTCTGCTCAAGCATTTCGTCGCCGAGCGTTCGCTGTTCGGCCGGGCGCTGGCGCATGTCAAAGCCGTCGATGGCGTTTCCTTCTCGCTCGATGCCGGCAAGACGCTAGCGCTGGTCGGTGAATCCGGCTGCGGCAAATCCACCGTTAGCCGCCTGGTGCTGCGGCTGATCGAGCCGGATGCAGGCACGATCCGTTTCGAAGGCCGCGATCTGCTCTCGCTCGACGCCGGCGCACTGCGCGCCTTTCGCCGCGAGGCGCAGATCATCTTCCAGGACCCCTACGCCTCGCTCAATCCGCGCATGACCGTCGGCCAGATCCTGACCGAGCCGCTGGCGCTGCACAATCTGGTGCCGCCCGCCCGGCGGCGCGAACGCGTCGAGGAGATCCTGCGGCTGGTCGGGCTGGAGCCGCGGCTGGCGCGTCGTTACCCGCACGAGTTTTCCGGCGGCCAGCGCCAGCGTATCGCCATCGCCCGCGCGCTCGCGGTCGAGCCGAAACTGATCATCTGCGATGAGCCGGTCTCGGCGCTCGACGTCTCGATCCGCTCGCAGATCCTCAATCTGCTGCGCGAGCTGCAGGACCGGCTCGGGCTGGCCTACATTTTCGTCTCGCACGACCTCGCGGTGGTCAAGCACATCGCCGACCACGTGGCGGTGATGAATCTCGGCCAGATCGTCGAGACGGCGGCGGCGGACGCGCTGTTTGCCGCACCGCGTCATCCCTACAGCCGGGCTTTATTGTCCGCGATTCCCGTGCCTAAACCGCGGGCAAAGCGCAGCCACATTGTGCTGCAGGGCGAAATCCCCAGCGCGCTCAGTCCGCCGCCGGGATGCCGCTTCCACACCCGCTGCCCCTACGTGGTCGACCGTTGCCGCAACGAAATGCCTCAGCTCGTGCCTTATGGCATCGGACATGCAACGGCCTGCCACCGAACGTCGGAACTGCCGTCGTCCGAAGCGATCGTCCCAACGGACGGCGGCTTCTCCCCGGTTCTCGAAAAATTGGTCGCCGCCTTCAGCGGCGGCCCGGAAGCAGCCCGCGGCAGCGGGGTTAGTTCATTGGGGACGAACCCGGCATAGCCGTAAAACAGAGGTTGAGAGCGATGAGTCCTATGCGTTTGGCACTCCTGGCGTCGGCATTGCTGACGTCGCTCGTAGGCGCGGCCCAAGCCCAGACCACACTTCGCATCGGCATCGCCGAGGATCCTGACATCCTCGATCCCAGCATCGGCCGCACCTATGTCGGCCGCATCGTGTTCTCCGCCTTCTGCGACAAGCTGTTCGACATCGACGAGAAGCTCAACATCGTGCCGCAGCTCGCGCTGTCGCATGAGACCTCGCCCGACGGCAAGGAGATGACGATCAAGCTCCGGCCCAACGTGAAATTCCACGACGGCGAGCCGCTCGACGCGGAAGCCGCAAAGTTCTCGATCGAGCGTCACATGACGCTGCCGACCTCGTTCCGCAAGTCCGAGCTCGCCAGCGTCGACCATGTCGAAATCGTAGACCCTCTGACCATCAAGCTGGTGCTTAAGACACCTTACTCCCCGCTGATCGCCCAGCTGACCGACCGCTCCGGCATGATGGTGTCGCCGAAGGCTGCCAAGGAGGCCGGCGACAAGTTCGGCCTGCATCCGGTCTGCGCCGGTCCCTACAAGTTCGTCGAGCGCGTGCAGCAGGACCGCATGGTCTTCGAAAAATTCGCCGACTATTGGAACAAGGACAACATCCATATCGACCGGGTGGTCTTCCTGCCGATCGTTGACGCCACGGTGCGCCTTGCCAACCTGAAGTCCGGCGGACTCGATCTAATCGAGCGCGTGCTCGCCACCGACATCAAGGACGTGCGTGCGGATTCGCGGCTCGTGCTGTCGACGGCACCGGAGCTCGGCTATTACGGCCTGACCGTCAATATCGGCAACGACAAAGCAAAGGGGCCGCTCAGCCAGTCGGCGAAAGTACGCCAAGCGCTCGATCTGTCGATCGATCGCGAAGCTCTCAACCAAGTTGTCTTTAACGGCGAGTTCACCCCAGGCAATCAATGGGTCAGCCCGACACATCCCTATTACCAGAAGGCGTTCCCGGTCCACGGCCGCGACGTCGCGAAGGCCAAGGCGCTGCTGAAGGAAGCGGGCATCACCTCGCCGGTGACCGTCGACTACATGATCCCCAAGGGCGCGGAGAACGAAGCGGTTGCCCAGGTGATCCAGTCGATGGCGGCGGAAGCGGGCTTCGACATCAAGATCCGCGCGGTCGAATTCGCGACCACCTTCAAGCAGGCCCAGGCCGGCGAGTTCCAGATCTTCCAGATCAACTGGAGCGGCCGCATCGATCCCGACGGCAACTCCTACATCTTCATGCGCAGCAAGGCACCGCAGAACGATGGCGTCTATTCGAACCCGGAAGCCGACAAGCTGATGGAAGACGGCCGGCTGACCGCCAAATTCGATGAGCGCAAGGCGATCTACGAAAAGCTGACCGGGATCGTGCTCAACGATTTGCCGATCATCTACATCTACCACCGCACGCTTCTGATTGCGCATACGACTAAACTCCAGGGCTATAAGCAGATGCCGGATGGCCTCGTGCGCGTGGTCGGGCTGAAGTTCAAGTGAGCGTGGCCTCGCCTGACACGCGGCTGGCGCCATGCTGAACTTCCTCGCCCGCCGCATCGCGCAGATCGTGCCGACACTGTTCTTCGTGTCGGTGCTGATCTTCTCGCTCCAGCAATTGTTGCCAGGTGATCCAGCGCTGGTGATGGCCGGTGAGGAGCGCGATCCCGCCGTGATCGAGCAGATCCGCCAGCAATACCGGCTCGATCAGCCGATCCCCGTGCAGTACGTTTATTGGCTCAAGGGCGTTCTATCAGGCAATTTCGGTGAATCGCTGCGCAACAAGATGCCGGTGCGCGAGCTGATCGCGCAGAAGCTGCCGGTGACGCTCCAGCTCGGCTCGATGGCAATGTTGATCGCGCTCTTGATCGGCATTCCCGCCGGCATCGTCTCCGCCGTGAAAAGGGGCACCGTCTGGGATTATGGTGCCAATTTGTTCGCGCTGTGGGGCATCTCGACGCCGAATTTCTGGCTCGGCATCATGCTGATCTTCCTGTTCTCGATCGAACTCGGCTGGCTGCCGGCGTCCGGCTACGTGCCGTTGACTGAGAACTGGCGCGCGAGCCTCGCCGCCACCATCATGCCGGCCTTCGTGCTCGGCAACGCAATTTCCGCGGTCCTAATGCGGCACACCCGGAGCGCCATGCTGCAGGTGCTGGAAAGCGACTATGTCCGCACCGCGCGCGCCAAGGGATTGTCCGAACGCTCGGTCATCCTCAAGCACGCCATGCGCAACGCACTCACGCCAATCATTACGCTCGGCGCGCTCGAGCTCGGCACGCTCTTGTCGGGCGCGGTTCTGACTGAGCAGATCTTCTCCATTCCGGGCTTCGGCAAACTGATCGTGGACGCCGTGTTCAACCGCGACTACGCGGTGGTACAGGGCGTCGTGCTGGTGACGGCGACGGTCTACATCACACTGAACCTGGTTGCCGATGTCGCCTACATCCTCGTCAATCCGCGGCTACGGGGCTAGACTCATGACCGATGCCGCCCTGCCCGCTGCTCCCATCGCGCAAGCTGACGAGCTGGACAGCCCGGCGCGTCGCGCCCGGCGGCGCCTGTTTAAACGCAAGGCCGCAGTGTTCGGACTTGTCATGATCAGTTTGTTCGTCGGCTTCGCGGCTCTCGCGCCGCTCGTCGTTCCCTACGATCCCATCGCGACGAGCTGGAGCCTGGTTCGCAAGCCGCCCACGGCGGCGCACTGGTTCGGCACCGACGAGCTCGGTCGCGACATCCTGAGCCGCGTGGTCTACGGCGCCCGCGCCTCGCTGCTCGCCGGCCTCACCTCGGTGGCGATCGCTCTGGGCGTCGGCGTTCCGCTCGGCCTGCTTGCCGGCTATCGCGGCGGCTTCGTCGATGCACTGATCAGCCGGATGACTGACGCGATGCTGGCCTGCCCATTCCTGATCCTGGCGATCGCACTCGCCGCATTCCTCGGTCCGAGCCTTGGCAACGCCATGATCGCGATCGGCATCTCGGCAACCCCGATTTTCATCCGCCTGACCCGCGGCCAGGTGCTGGTTGTCAAGGCTGAGGACTATGTCGAGGCGGCGCGCGCGCTCGGCAATCCGCCGTGGCGGATTGCGTTCTCGCACATCCTGCCGAACATCCTGCCGGCGCTGCTAGTGCAGGCGACGCTGTCGATTGCGGCCGCCATTATCGCCGAAGCCGCGCTGTCCTTCCTTGGCCTCGGCCAGCAGCCGCCGGCGCCATCCTGGGGCAGCATGCTCAACGCAGCGCAGCGCTTCCTGACCCAGGCGCCGTGGATGGCGATCTGGCCGGGGCTTGCGATCTTCCTCGTGGTGCTGTCGCTGAACCTACTCGGCGACGGCCTGCGCGACGCGCTCGATCCACGCCAGCGCTAGATCACGACCTCGCGCATCACGCGGCGGCAATCCATCTCGTATTCGAGATCGACCACCGGCGGCCGGGCATAGTGCCAGGTCAGGCCGGACCGCAACGCCCCGCGGCGGACGAGTTCGTCGACCAGCGCGTGGTGGAAGTCGTGCACGGAATAGGCCTGCACGCCGGTCGTGTCCTTCCAGCCGAAGCCGAAGGCCGTCATCCTGTTCTCCATCTGGGACGTCGCCGTGAAGCGCACCTTCTCGCGAAGGCCTTCCGGGCTGAGGTCGCGGTAGCGCACGGTGCGCTCGACATAGGTCCCGCCGCCCTCGCGCGCCTCGGCGCCGCCGGAAATCACGAAGCTCGGCGTCTTCGAGCTTGTCGGCCGCGTGAAGGAGAACGCGTAGAACGACGGCTCGGCCGGTGGATCGATCTCTGGACAGACATTGCTGCGCGCCACCGGATTGGTGGTGCCGTCGAAGATGCCCCATTCGGACAACGTCTTCACATAGTGCAGGTTGAACGCGCGAAAACCTTCTTCGCTGAAGGCCGCGGGCGAGCGCAGTTCGCAAGCGCAGAAGGCCGTCAGCGGCCGCCCCGCCTCCTGAATATACTTCGCGGCAAGCGCAAAGCCTTCGGCGAGCGGCACCAGCCGGTCGAAGCGGACGCGCTCGATCTCATAGCCATCGTCTGCGGCCGCACCGGCCGAATACTGGAATACGGACGGAATGAAACGGTAGTTGCCGGCGGAGAATTCACCAATCATGTCGGACTCCTATTCCAGTTGCATGCGAATGCCCTTGTCGCCGTTAAGCAGGCGCTTCAGGTGAAAGCCGGCCAGGGAATCGCCGGCATGCATGCCGACCAGCGCCGCGAAAGCCGGCATGGCGGCGGCATCACCGGCTTCCATCTTGGCAAAAGCTTCGGAATACAGCGCCGTTTCCGGCGCAGCGAATTGGGCCGGCGTCAGCGGCTCGAACGCGCGCAACGCTTCGCTGCGTCCGCGCAGCATCAGCTCCCCGACGGGACGACCTCGAAAATTCTCAGCCGCCTCGGCGATGCCGGTACTGACGCAAATCCGCGTGCCCAGATGCTTGTTCGCGGCTTCCAGTCGCGCCGCGATGTTGATGGAGTCGCCATACGCGGTGTAGTCGAAAAACCGGTTGCCGCCGAAATTTCCGACCAGTGCCGGCCCGGCGTGAATGCCGATGCGGGTGGTGCCGAAATTCACCCCTCTCGGCTTCCAGCGCGCGGAAAAATCCTCCGCCCAGGCGTCGAGATCGTGCGCGCAGGCAACCGCACGCGTCGCATAATCGGGCTGATCTCCGGGCGCATTGAAGAGCACCTGGATTGCATCGCCGATGATCTTGGCAACCGTCCCCTCATGCGTGAAGACGATTTCGGTCATGCCGCCGACATATTCGTTGAGAAGCGCGCCCAGCGTCTCCGGCGGCGCACTCTCGACCAGCGAGGTGAAGCCCGTTATATCCGTGAAGATGGTCGCGATATCGCGCCACTGCACTTCGATTCCCTCGCTCTCACCGCCGGCCGCCAGACGCTTGGCGAGCTCGGGCGAGAAATGACGCGAGAGCGCGGCGTGAGCGCGCTCGGCTTCCGTCTGGCGGCGCCGCACCTCCCGCAGCATCTCGATATGGCGGATGGTCTTCTCGATCGTCATCTCCAGGTCGGCGAAATCGATCGGTTTGGTCAGAAAGTCGAACGCGCCGCGGTTCATCGCAGTGCGAATGTTGCTCATATCGCCATAGGCCGACAAGATGATGGTGGACTTCTTGTCGTCCGCTTCCTGGAGCTTCGCCAGCAGTGACAACCCATCCATCCTTGGCATGTTGATGTCGGAGACCACCACGTCGACATGCGGATTCTGCTCGAGCGATTGCAACGCCTCGACGCCGTCTCGCGCGAACATGATGGTCACCGACCCATCGCGAATCTGCTTGCGGAATTTTTGCAGGACCAACGCCTCGAGATCCGGCTCGTCGTCGACGAAGAGGATGGTCGCGGTCATGCGGCTTTCTCGAGCCTTGTGTCGATTTCCTGCCGCAGCAGCGCGAAATCGATCGGCTTGGTGAGGAGTGCGACCGCGCCGCGCTCGATCGCCTTCCGGCGCGTCTCGGCGTCGCCATAGGCGGTGATCATAATGACGGGAACGTCCGGATGCGCAAGACGCACCTTCGGCAGCATGTCGAGCCCGCTCATGCCGGGCATGTTGATGTCGGACAAAATCAGGATCAACGAGGGATCGCGCACCTCGGCGGCGAGCTTCAGCGCATCGGGTGCCGACGACGCGAATTCCATCTGGAAGCGGCCGGCGCGCAAATCGCGCCGAAACTGCTGCCGGAACAGCGCCTCGACGTCGGGCTCGTCATCGACGACCAGGATGTAAACGTTCAAGTCTTGCCTCCGGAAGTGCCGTCCGCCGCCATTACGCGCGGCAGGGTGATGATGAATTCGGTGAATACGCCTGGTGCGGTGTTCACGTCGATCGTGCCGCCGTGCTGTTTCACCACGATGTCATGGCTCATGGAAAGGCCGAGCCCGGTGCCCTCGCCGGCCGGCTTGGTGGTGAAGAAGGGATTGAACATCTTCTCCTTCACCTCGGACGGGATCCCGGTGCCGTTGTCGCGAATGCGGATTTCGACCCTGTCGCCGAGCGTTCTGGTTGCTGCGCGCAGGGTGGGCTCGAAGGCGTCTGCGGCGCTCTCCTTGCGCTGGGCAGTGGCGTAGAAGCCATTCGAGATCAGATTGAGGACGACTCGCGTAATTTCCTGCGGATAGATATCGACCATGCCTGCGGCGGGGTCGAAGCCGCGCTCTATCGTGACGTTGAAGCCAGGCTTCTCGGCTCGCGCGCCGTGATAGGCGAGGTTGAGGCTTTCCTCGACGATGGCATTGATGTCCGCCGGACGGCGCTCTCCGGAGCCCTCGCGCGAATGCAGGAGCATGTTCCTGACGATGGAATCGGCGCGCTTGCCGTGCTGCACCACCTTTTCGAGGTTGCTCCTGAGCATGCCAGTCAGCTCGTCGACCTCCGCCTTCGTCTTGCCGTCGAGCGAGGCCGCCTGCAGCGCCTCGTTGAGCTCGTCGATCAACTCGGTCGACACCGCCGAGAAATTGTTGACGAAATTGAGTGGGTTCTTGATCTCGTGCGCGATTCCCGCCGTGAGCTGGCCGAGCGACGCGAGCTTCTCGGTCTGGACCAGGCGGTCCTGCGCGGTGCGAAGATCGTCGAGGGATTGCGACAGCTCCGTCGTGCGCTTGCGCAATTCGTTCAGCAGTCGCGTATTCTCGATGGCGATGACGGCTTGCTTCGTGAAGTTCTCAACCAACGCGATTTGCTTGTCGGTGAACGGCCGGACCTCCTTGCGATAAACCGCGACGGTTCCGATCAGCTCGCTTTCCCTCATCATGGGCACGATTACGATCGTACGGGCGCCGGCGACGTCTGAGATTCCACGAATGGTCGGACCTCCGGCAAGATAGGCCGGAGTTTGTTGCACATCGTGAACGTGGACGACTTGACGTGTTCTGACGACCACGGCAAGCGCGCTCTCCGGATGGGGACGGATCGCCATATCTTTCCGCGAAGCCGCGAACGCAGGCGGCACATTGTAGTCCGCAGCAATTGTGAAATTCTCTCCATCCCACAAATTCATGACGCCGAAACTCGCGCCACAGACTCGTGTGGCATTCTCGAGCATCTTGTGGAACACCGGTGCGAGTTCGCCCGGAGACGAACTGATGACCTGCAACACTTCCGACGTCGCCGTCTGCTGCTCGAGCGACTCGGTCAACTCGGCGGTTCTCACCTCGACCTTCTTCTCCAGGTCCGCATAGGATTCCTGCAGGCGCTCGCCCATGTCATTGAACTGGTCCGCGAGCCCCTCCAGTTCGTCTCCGGTTCGGATCGAGATGCGCTGGGAGAAATCGCCACTGCCGATGCGCTCGGCACCGCTGCGCAGCGCCTGGATCGGCCCGACCATGCGGCGCGCGAGGAATATCCCGGCAAGCACCGCGAAGATCGACGCCGCGAGCAGCACGAATGCAAGCCGTTCCAACGCGGCATAGAGCGTCGCATAGGCCTCCTCGACCGGGAGCTCGACGAACATGGTCCAGTGCAGCGGCGCGATCGGGGCCGACGCGGTCAGCACCGTCTGTCCCTGGAGATTGCGCGCTTCGGAAAGCGGGTCGAACGCGGCGCTGCCTCCGGCAAGCGCGGCGCGCACCTGGGTGAGACCAGACATGTCGGTGTTGCGCAGGACCAGGCTGATATCGGGGTGCGCGATCAGGCGTCCCTCCGGACCCACCACGTAGGCGTGTCCGTGCTCGCCGACCTTGATCTGGGAGACGACGTCCCAGATCAGCTTGAGATTGACCTCCGCGATACTGACGCCGGCATCCTTGCGCGACCCAGCCTGCGCCAGGGTCATATACGGCTCGGACTCCCTGCGGAAATAGACCGGACCGTAATAGACCTTGTGCGCGACCGCCTCGGTAAACTTCGGATCCTCCGACAGGTCGATCCCGCTGTCGGTCGCGTCCATGGCAAGCCGCGAGACCCGCAGCCGCTCCTTGCCGGTCGCATCGACCTGCGCGAGCTCGGTGACCGCAGGGACCTGGCGCAGCAGCCGCAGCGCATCGAAGCGGCGCTGCTCGAGCGAGCCCGCCGACCAGGGCAGCTGCGTGGTCCAGCCGAGCTGGCTCTCGATCTCCTTGACGAACTGACCGATCTTGGCAGCGGCCGCCTCGGCCTGTTCATGCTGAACGCGGATCAGCGCGGCCTTGTGCTCGCGATAATAAAAGACGACCTCGAACAGGCCGTTGGCCAGCAGCGCGATCGCGACGACGGCCACGAACAACGCGACATATTTGGTGAACAGCCGCGTCCTGATTCCCTGCCCCGGCATCGTACCGGACGCGACGCCATCCCCCGCGGCGCTCGGCAGCGTCCGTGCTTGCGGGGTGTCGGGATGGAGGGGAAGGCTCATCCCGCTGAACCTAGCAAGAAGACCGGACCTTGTCTCTCGCGAGCGCGGGAAAGCCTGATGGCAGCCGGGCCCCCGAGGCAAATAGAAAAGGGCGGCAGCGGATTGGCCGCTGCCGCCCTCGGGTTCGCTTTATCGGTGGCCTCAGGTCGGCCGCAGCGCCTTGGCGTTGAGGTCGAGGTCGTTGACCTGCTTGTTCCGCTCGGAATCGGCCGCCGCGCGATGGTCGGTCGCCAGCACCACGTAGACCGCCGGCAACACGAACAGCGTGAACAACGTGCCGATCGACATGCCGGCCACGACCACCAGACCGATCGAGAAGCGGCTGGCGGCCCCTGCGCCGGTCGCGGTCAGGAGCGGGATCAGGCCCGTCACCATCGCGGCCGTGGTCATGAGGATCGGCCGCAGACGAATACGGGCCGACATTTCGATGGCGGAGCGGCGATCGAGCCGCTCGTTGATCTGGAGCTCGTTGGCGAACTCCACCATCAGGATGCCGTGCTTGGTGATCAGGCCCACCAAGGTCAGCAGGCCGACCTGGGTGTAGATGTTCATGGTCGCCACGCCGAAGAACAGCGGGATCAGTGCGCCAACGATCGCCATTGGCACCGAGATCATGATGACCAGCGGATCGCGCAAGCTCTCAAACTGCGCCGCCAGCACCAGGAAGATGATGATCAGCGCGAAGCCGAAGGTGATCGCAAGCTGGTTGCCTTCCTGCACATACTGTCTGCTGTCAGCCAGATAAGCATGGCTGAAGCCTTGCGGCAGGTTTTTGGCCTCGCTCTCGAGGAAGTCGACCGCCGCACCGACGGTCACGCCCGGCATCGGCACGGCCGAGAAGGTCGCCGAATTGAGCTGATTATAATGTGTCAGCGAATTCGGCTCGGTCTTGGTCTCGATCGACACAACCGTCGAGAGCGGAAGCTGCTGGCCGGTGTTGGTGGTCACATAGTAGCCGGCAAGCGATTCCGGCGAGAGCCGCTGGCCGCGCGGCACCTGCGGGATGACCTGATAGGAACGGCCCTCGAGGTTGAACCGGTTGATGTAGTTGCCGCCGAGCAGCACCGCGAGCGTGCTGCCGAGGTTCTGCATGTTGACGCCGAGATCCTGCGCCTTGGTGCGGTTGATCGTCACCTTCACGTTCGGCTGGTTGTAGGCAAGATCACTGTCGGAGACGATGAACATTCCGCTCTTGCGGGCGGCGGCCTTCAGCTTCTCCATCTGTTCGTAGACAGTCTGGAAACTGGCGGTGGAGTTGATCACCATCTGCACCGGGAGGCCGCCCGGGCCGCCCGGCAGCGGCGGCAGGTTGAACGCGAACGCCTGCACGCCCTCGATCTTGGAAAGCTCGGCCTGCACCAACGACTTCAGCTGGATCGACGAGCGCTTGCGCTCCTCCCAGGGCTTGAGCAGCATGCCGGCGATACCGCCCTGCGGGCCGTTGATCCCGTTCAGCACGAAGCGCAGATCGGTCTCGGGGAATTTCTGGAATTCCGTGTCGAGCTTCTCGCCATAAAAGTCGACGTAGTCGATGTTGGCGTATTTCGGCGCCTTGGTCACCGCAAACACGATGCCCTGGTCTTCCTCAGGCGCCAGCTCCTTCGACGTGTGCATGTAGAGGAAGCCGACGAGCCCGAGGATGGTCACCGCAAACAGGCCGGTGATGGCCTTGTAGTCGAGCGACCGGTCGAGCCTGCGCCCGTACCACCGCGTCAGCGCGCCAAACACCCTGTTGACGAGCTTCGCAAAGCGCCCCTCTTCGGTGTTCTTCAGCAGCACCGAGCACATCATCGGCGACAGCGTCAGCGCGATCACGCCGGACACGATCACCGAGCCCGCAAGCGTGAAGGCGAATTCGCGAAACAGCGAGCCGGTCAGGCCGCCGAGGAAACCGATCGGCGCGTACACGGCTGCGAGCGTGATGGTCATCGAGACGACGGGACCCACGATTTCGCGCGCGCCTTCCAGCGACGCCTGGACCGGCGTTTTCCCTTCCTCCAGATGACGATGGATGTTTTCCACCACGACGATGGCGTCGTCGACCACGAGGCCGATCGCCAGCACCATCGCGAGCAGGGTCAACAGGTTGAAGCTGAAGCCCAGCGCCAGCATCAGCGTGCAGACGCCGATCATCGATAACGGGATGGTGACAACGGGAATGATGACCGAACGGAACGACGCCAGGAACAGGAAGATCACCACGATCACGATGATCACGGCTTCACCCAGTGTCTTCTCGACCTCGTCGATCGAGGATTGGATGAACTTGGTCGAATCGTAGGCGACCTTCATCTTCATCGACGGTGGCAGATTGCGCTCCAGCTCGGGGAATAGCGCCCGCACGCCCTTGACCAGCGTCAGCGGGTTGCCCTGCGGCGTCGCCTGCACACCGATGAAGATGGCGTGCTCGCCGTTGAAGGCGACGCTCGCGTCCGTGCTTTGGGCCGCAAGTTCGACGGTGGCAATGTCCTCCATCCGCACGAAGCCGCCGTCCTTGGCCTTGACGATCATCTTCTTGAACTGGTTGACGTCGGTCAGGCCCGTATTGGTCGATACGTTCGAGACGATGAGATAGCCCTTGGTCTGCCCCGCCGCAGACTGGAAGTTGTTGGCGGTGATCGCGGTCGCGACATCCGCAGGCGACACGTTGCGGCCGGCCATCTTCAGGGGATCAAGCCACAGCCGCATCGCAAAGGTCTGGCCGCCGAGAATGTCGGCGGAGGCGACGCCGTCGACGGTCGACAGCACCGGTTGCACAACGCGCGTCAGGTAGTCCGAGATCGCCGAGCCCGACAGCTCTTCGGACGAGAATCCGAGATACATCACGGCCGTGGTCTGGCCCGTGGTCTTGGTGACGATCGGGTCGTTGGATTCTTTCGGAATCAGGTATTTGACCGAGTTCGTCTTGGCCAGAACCTCGGTCAGCGCCTGGTTCGGATCGAAGTTCAGCTTGATGTAGACCTGGATCGTCGAGGTGCCGAGCACCGAGGACGAGGTGATGTAGTCGACACCTTCGGCGGAGGCGACCGCCTGCTCGATCGGCGTGGTGATGAAGCCCTGGATCAGGTCCGCGGACGCGCCCGGATAGACGGTCGTGATGTTGATGACCGTGTTCGACAGCTTCGGATATTGCCGGATCGGCAGCGTCGTCGCCGCCCGCAGGCCGATCAGCAGGATCAGCAGGCTGACGACGACCGACAGGACCGGGCGTTTGATGAAAATATCAGTAAAGCGCATCGCGGCGATCTCGATTTCTTTGACTTGCAAAGCGCATGACCCGGCCGTGCCGGATCATGCTGCAACGTGTACGATGTCAGTAGCGCGGCGGCTGCGCCGGGATCTGCGGAGCCGGGTCGGTCGAAATCGACACCGCCGCGCCCGATTGCAGCTTGAGCTGGCCGACGGCGACGACCTTGTCGCCCGGCTTCACGCCCTTGACGATTTCGACGCGGCCTTCGACCCGGTTGCCGGTCTGCACGAAAGTGCGCACCGCGCTCAGGCTGGTCTTGCCGTCGGCTTCCTTCTTCTCGGTGATCACGAACACCGAGTCGCCGTACAGAGTGTAGTCGACCGCCGTCTCCGGCACGGTGACCACGGCCGGCTTGTCCGGCAGCACCACCGTGGTGGTCACGAACATACCGGGCTTCAGGATCTTCTCCGGATTGGAGATGGTCGCCTGCACGCGGATGTTGCGGGTGTCGGCCGAGATCTGCGGCTCGATCGTGGTGATCTTGGCGTCGAAGGTGCGGCCCGGATAGGCGTCGACCTTCAACCGGACCGGTTGACCGACCTTGAGGCTGCCCGAGTCCTTTTCCGTCACCGTGAAGTTGGCCCACAGCTCCGACAGATCCGTCAGCGAAACGATGGCCGTGCCGGCGGTCAGATACTGGCCGACCTCGACCTTGCGGACGCCGAGATCGCCGGAGAACGGCGCGCGGACCAGCTTCTGCGAGATCAACGCTTCGGTCTTGGCGATACCCGCCTGCGCCTGATCGTACGCGGCCTGCGCGGTGTCGACGGTTGCCTGCGGCCCGAACTGGCGCGACGCCAGTTGCTTGGCGCGATCGAGCGACAGCTGTGCGACGGTGGCCTGCGCCTTGTAATTGGCGAGGTCGCCCTGCTCCGGCGCGTCGAACATCTGCACGAGCGGTGTGCCGGCCTCGACATGCGTGCCCGGCTCGAACTTGATCTCGGTGACACGGCCGTTGACGTCGGCGCTGACGTCGACCTGGTGCACGGCGGCGAGACCACCGACGGCGGTCAACAGGTTCGGCACCACCTCGGACTTCGCCTCGGCGGCGCTGACCGCGACCGGCGGCGGCTTGTTGTTGGCGAAGAACTGCTTGATCATCTGGCCGCGGAAATAATTGAACCAGACGAGGCCACCGACGAGCACGGCCAGAAGCGTGCCGACGACGATGAACCAGAGCACCGGCCGGACCGGACGCTTGGGAGCCTTGTTGTCGATCGGTTCGCCCGAAATCTTGTGTTCGGTCACGATGTTCATGTCATGCACTTTCTGCAATCGCCGTCTTGCCCGCACAACCGGCCTGATCGCGGCCCAAATGCGAAACAATTGCGGCGTCGTTAAGTCCGATACCCCTCAGGAGAAACTCACAGAGCTGCCGCTCGAGGTCGTTCGCCTTGCCGTAAGCGAGACACGGCGTGGCCGGCAGCCTGGTCAGCGCAGCCGTCATCACGGTGTGATGCGCAAACCAGAACAGGTTGAGCGGTTCGCCGTTGTATGGCCGCGCGTCCCCCGCGGCAACCGCACGCTCGAGCGAGGCGACGAAGGCCGCCCCGATCAGCGCCTCGATCTTGGCATATAGCAACCGGGCAAATTCGCCATCCTCCAAATGACTCGTGGTCATCAGTCGCAGGCGCTGGGCCTCTTCCTGGTCAGGGCCATCGGCGATGTGCATGAAATGCCCGACCATGCCGCGGATCACTTCGACCAACGTAGCGGTCGACGGCTCACGTTCGAGCAGCTCCATGAGCGCCGGGTCCGCCTCGCATTCATCGCTGAGAATTTCGGCGTAAAGCGCGGCCTTGGACGGGAAATGCTTGAACAGCAGCGCTTCGGAAATGGCAGCGGCGGCCGCCACGCTCTTGGTCGTGGTGCCGGTATAGCCGTGTCGGGCAAAGCAACGCTTTGCGGCGCCGAGGATCAATTGACGCCTCAGGTCGCTCGTCATACGCAATGAGCTCATGCTAGTGAGTAAGCACTCACCCACGCAAAAGTCAAGCCGAATGGTGCGATGCAACCTACAAGAATCGTCTCTTAGAGGTATCCCAAGTTCTAAATCGGGCGGAAGCCGAGGTCGCCGCGGATCCGGTTGAGAATGTAAGTCCCATCCCGGCTGGGCAAAATCCGCTTCAGATTGGCGCTGTCGATCTTCACATTGGCAAAGCGCGGCCCGGCCGTGACGTCGTGGACGGCTTTGGCAAAGGCCTCGACCTCGGCCATGGTCGTCACAGACCGGCTATCCCCGATGCCGCAGGCCCGGGCGACGCCGACCAGGTCGGCGGCCGCGGCCGTGTGGCTGGTCTGACCGCCGGTCTCACCATAGGCCTCGTTGTCGAGCACCGCGATCGAGAGATTGGACGGCTTTTGCAGACCGATAGTGGCAAGGCTGCCCATGCCCATCAGCATCTCGCCGTCGCCGGTGATGACCAGCACCGGCAATTTTGGCTGCGCCAGAGCGAGGCCCAACCCGATCATCGCCGCCCCGCCCATGCCGCCCCAGAGGTAGAAATTGCGCGCATGGTCGCCGGCTGCGCACATGTCGTTGGTGGAGGCGCCGAGGCCGCCGATCGCAACCACGTCCTTGCGGTCCGCGAGAAGCGTGGACACCACCTGACGGCGGTCGAGGAGATTGGCCTTGCTCATTTGGTGAAAACCTTGGCGCCGATCAGGCGCTGCGACAGCAGGACGGCGGTGGGTGTGAGCGCGTTGTAGGCCTGCGCGGCCGCCGCCTCGAGCACGGCCGGCACCTCTGCTGCGGTCGAAGCCCGCAGCACCTTGACGCCCGAGAGTTCGAACACGCCCTGCGTGGTCGATCCCATCGGCACCTGCCATGGATTGAACTCGCCCCACTCGCCACGCATCGTCACCAGCGTGAGGAAGGGAAAGCGCAGGATCGGGATCAGCGAGAGCATGTTAATGCAATTGCCGACCCCGCTCGACTGCATCAACAGCACGCCGCGCTGGCCCCCCGTCCATGCGCCGGCGAGAAGCGCCACGCCCTCCTCCTCCGTCGTGAGCGGAATGCCGCGCATCGTGGACGATGCCAGCACGCGCTGGATCAGCTTTGAATGGCCGGCGTCGGGCACGTAGGGCACCTGCCGAACGTCGAAGCGTTGCAAGGTCGCGAAAATATCGTCGGGCCAATGAGTGCTGGACTCGGCGGCCGTGTCGGCAGCGTCAGCGCGGGCGTGCATTTTCCTGTCCGGTCGGCTTGCAAATCGCGGCTCGACTGTAGACGGTGAACCGAGCCGCTCAAAAGAGCGAATACAGCATATCGGACTCAACCGGCGAGTATGGCGGCATGAACGCAAGTGCGAATGAACTGGCGGCCAGTTTCGATCTGGAACAGCTGACGGCGGAATTCTACGACAATCCCTACCCGACCTATCGTGCACTGCGGGAGAACGAGCCGGTCAAGCGCCTGCGCAACGGCACCGTGTTCCTGACCCGCTATGACGACCTCGTTACGACCTACAAGAACACAAAATCGTTCAGCTCGGACAAGAAGCGCGAGTTCGCGCCGAAATACGGCGACACCCCGCTCTACGAGCACCACACCACGAGCCTCGTCTTCAACGATCCGCCGGCGCATACCCGCGTGCGGCGTCTGATCATGGGCGCGCTGTCGCCGCGCGCGATCGCGGGGATGGAGCCTGACATCATCAAGCTGGTCGACAGCTTGCTTGACGCCATTGCCGCCAAAGGTGATTGCGAACTGATCGAGGACTTCGCCGCCTCGATCCCGATCGAGGTGATCGGCAATCTGCTTGACGTGCCCCATGACGAGCGCGCGCCGCTGCGCGACTGGTCGCTGGCGATCCTGGGCGCCCTCGAACCGGTGGTGTCGCCTGAAGTGGCTGCCCGCGGCAACAAGGCGGTGACGGACTTCCTCGCCTACCTCCGAACGCTGGTCGCGCGCCGGCGCGAAAGGCCCGGCAACTCCGAGCGCGACGTGCTGACGCGCCTGATACACGGTGAAGACAACGGCGAGCGGCTGACCGAGAAGGAGCTGCTGCACAACTGCATCTTCCTGCTCAATGCCGGCCACGAGACCACCACCAACCTGATCGGCAACGGCCTCGTGGCGCTCGACCGGAACCCGGATCAGAAGCGGCGGCTGATCGACCATCCCGAGCTGATCAAGACTGCGGTCGAAGAGATGCTGCGCTACGAGACCTCGAACCAGCTCGGCAACCGCATGACCACGGAGCGGGTCGAGCTCGGCGGCGTCATGCTCGAAGCGGGCACGTCGATCACGCTGTGCATCGGCGCTGCCAACCGCGATCCGGCGCAGTTTCCGGACCCCGAGAGATTCGACATCGCGCGCACGCCGAACCGGCATCTCGCCTTCGCCACCGGCGCGCATCAATGCGCCGGCATGGCGCTGGCACGATTGGAAGGCGCCATCGCGGTCTCACGCTTCTTGGCGCGCTTCCCGAACTATGCCGTGAGCGGACGGCCGGTCAGGGGTGGACGGGTGCGGTTCCGCGGCTTTTTGAGCGTGCCCTGCGCGATCGGCTGAGGCCTCAAACGAAAAAACGCGAAAACAACCCCATGCACAGTAGAAGGTTACCGGCGCGGGATGGGCCAGCGATTCCGCGCAACCATTTGACATCTCAGGCCATCAGCGCCGCCGCGCGCAACAATTGCCGGAAGGCCTAAACCACCGTCTTGTGCCGCGCGATGCAGGTTTGCAGCACCTCGTCCAACGGTTTACCCCACCAGTCGTTGGAGAAGATTTCGATCTCCGAATAGCCGGCAAAGCCCTGCGCTTCGACCGCTTCGCGCACCGATTTGATGTCGATCACGCCGTCGCCCATCATGCCGCGGTCGTTGAGAATGTCCCTGGTCGGCACCAGCCAGTCGCAGACATGGAAGGCGAGCAGGCGATCTTGGCCGGCGCGGGCGATCTGCCCCATCAGCTCCGGATCCCACCAGATGTGATAGACGTCGAGCGCGACGCCGAGCATGCCGCTGCGATCAGGGTCGAGCCGGTCGCAGATGTCGAGCGCCTGCTTCGTCGTGTTGACGCAGGCGCGGTCGGCCGCATAAGCCGGATGCAGCGGCTCGATCGCCAGCGGCAGCTGCGCCTGTCTGGCGTAATCGAGCATATCGGCGAGCGCTTCCTCGACCTGCGTCCGCGCGCCGGCGATGTCCTTCGACGCCTCGCTGCCCGGCCGCGAATATTGCGGCAGGCCGCCGACGACGAGCACGACGCAGGGGGCGCCCAGTGCCTTGGCTTCATCGACGCAGCGCCGGTTGTCGTCTCGCACCTCGCCGCGGCGCGCTGCGTCGGAGGTGAACATGCCGCCACGGCAATAGCCCGATAGGTCGAGACCGGCATCGCGCACCGCACGCGCGGCACGATCGAGGCCGACGGTTGCGACCTGGTCGCGCCAGGGGTCGATGGCGCGGATACCGTGCCTGGCACAGGCGTGGATGATCTCGACGAGATCACCCTGTTTCCGGATTGTCGCCGTGTTGAGCGACAGCCAACGATGGTCGGACGAGAAATCACGCATCAGGATTCGATTCCGTGCGTTGAGAGCACCGCCTGCATCCGCCGCGTCGCCAGCTCCGGATCGGCGAGCAGTCCGGCCTTGTCGGCCAGCCGGAACAGTTCGGCCAGATGCAGCGTCGAGCGCGTGCTCTCCTGCCCGCCGACCATGGTGAAGTGGTCCTGGTGGCCGTTGAGATAGGCCATGAAAACCACGCCGGTCTTGTAGAACCGCGTCGGCGCCTTGAAGATGTGCCGCGACAGCGGCACCGTCGGCCCCAGCACGTCGTGGAAGCCGGCTTCGTCACCCGCTGCCAGGCGCGACAAGGCGTAGGACGCCGCCGGCGCGATCGCGTCAAAAATGCCGAGCAGCGCGTGCGAAAAGCCTTCGACGTCGCCGGCGATCAGCTCCGCATAATTGAAATCGTCGCCCGTATACATCTTGATGCGCTTGTCGAGACGACGGCGCATGTCGATCTCGCGCTGCTTGTCGAGCAGCGATACCTTGACACCGTCGACCTTGGCGGCGTTGCCGTTGATGATGGCGACCGCAATATCCATCGCCTTGTCGAGATCGTTGGTGCCCCAATATCCCGTCAGCGCCGGATCGAACATGTCGCCGAGCCAGTGGATGATCACGGGCTCGCGAACCTGCGACAGCACGCGATCATAGACCTTTGCGTAATCGTCGGCATTACGGCCAAGCTTCGCCAGCGCGCGCGACGCCATCAAGATGATGCGGCCGCCGACCTTCTCGACCGCCGATGTCTGCTCCTCATAGGCGCGGATCACGTCGTCCATATTTCTGGCGTCCTCCACCGCGAGATGGTCGGTGCCCGCTCCGGAAAACACCAGCGCGTTGCGACGCTTGGCGGCAGACACCGAGCGCGTGATCAGCTCCAGCGAGGTCGGCCAGTCCAGCCCCATGCCGCGTTGCGCGGTGTCCATGGCTTCCGCAACGCCAAGCCCGAGGTCCCAGACGTGCTCGCGGAAGGCGATAGTCTTGTCCCAGTCGACAGCGGCGGAGAGCCACGGGTCGTTGTCGGCAAAGGGATCGGTCACGGTATGGACGGCCGAGAACGCGATGCGGCTCAGCGGCCCCTCGAGCTTTGCCGGAAACGTTCGCGAGGCCGCGAGCCGGTAGGTCTCGATCGAGCGATCGGCTTTCGGCAGCTTGAGCGACAGGGACGACGTTGACGGAACGGGCTTGGGCTGGACGGGCTTGTTCATTATTCCCTCCTCAGACCTTAATCGGCGCGACGTCGATCCAGCGCCGCTCCTTCCAGCTCTTCAGCGCGCATTCGGCGAGCTGCACGCCCTTGACGCCTTCGAGCAGCGTGAACTTGTAGGGCGCATCCTCGTAGACGTGGCGGATGAACATCTCCCACTGCTCCTTGAAGCCGTTGTCGTAGGTGACGTTGTCAGGCAGCTTCTGCCAGTCGCCGTAGAAATCGTGCAGCCGCTTCTCGTCGGGATTCCATACCGGCCGGGGCGTCGCCTGCCGCGCCTGGATCATGCAGTCGGAAAGGCCGGCGACGGCCGAGCCCAGCGTGCCGTCGACCTGGAAGGTGACGAGATCGTCGCGATAGACGCGCGTCACCCAGGACATGTTGATGTGGGCGATGGCGCCGCCCTTGAGCTGGAACGTGGCATAGGCGGAGTCGTCGGCGGTCGCCTTGTACTTCTTGCCCTGCTCGTCGAAACGCTCGGGGATGTCGGTGTTGCCGATGCAGCTCACGCTCTCGACCTCGCCAAAGAGATTGTCGAGCACGTAGCGCCAGTGGCAAACCATGTCGAGGATGATGCCGCCGCCATCCTCGTCGCGGTAATTCCATGACGGCCGCTGCGCCTCCTGCCAGCCGCCTTCGAACACCCAATAGCCGAACTCGCCGCGCACCGAGAGAATACGGCCGAAGAAGCCGGAGTCGCGCAGGAAGGCGATCTTCTTCAGGCCGGGCAGGAACAGCTTGTCCTGCACCGTGCCGTGCTTGATGCCCTTGGAATTGGCGAGCTTGACGACCTCGAGCGCCGCCTCGAAGTTCGTCGCGATCGGCTTCTCGCAATAAACGTGCTTGCCGGCATTGATGGCCTGGGTCAGAAGGCCCGGCCGTGCCTGTGTGGTCGCGGCATCGAAGAACATGGTGTCGTTCTTGTCGGCGAGGGCGGCATCGAGATCGGTGGTCCAGCGCGTGACGTTGTAGCGCTTGGCAAGGGCCTCGACCTTCTCGGCGCTGCGGCCGACCAGGATCGGGTCCGGCATCACGCGGTCGCCGTTCTTCAAGCGGACGCCGCCCTGCTCGCGGATCGCGACGATCGAGCGGATCAGATGCTGGTTGAGGCCCATGCGGCCGGTAACGCCGTTCATGATGAGGCCGAGGCGTTGGGTGGTCATGCCGATTGCTCCTGCAGTGATTTGGGCTGTTCGAGCGGGCGTAGCGCCGACCAGTCCGGATGGACCGACGTCGCAAATCCCGTTGCATTGAGCGATCCCGTGAGGAGATCGCCGTTGTGAATAGAGAGGCGGATGCCCTGCCCGGCATCCGCGTAGAGATCGGGATGCGCGACGGCGCAAACCTGGGCCTCCGCGGCGGGCGTATCACCGAAGCCATCGACGTAATGGTGGCCGTTACGTTCGGCATGGGTGATGCCGATGAAGGCACCGAGCGCAAGGTCCTGCTGCACGGCGACGCCCGCCTGGCAGGTCAGGTCCTCGCCCGTCACGAAGAATCTTTCGCCGGCCACGCTCCATTTCGCCGCGCGCGTCGCGTTGACGATGGACTTGTAAAGCCCTTTGCACGATTTCGACGAGATGCCGTGATAGCCAAGCGCCCGTGCCGCAGGAAACGTATCGTAGGAATCGTCGGCTTCGTCGATGATGAAACCGCGCGCAGCGAGAGAGCCGAGCGGCGACAGCCTCGTAACATCGCGCGGCATTGGCTGCTCGATATAGAGCAGCCTGGATGAAATCGATCGCAGCGCAGTGTCATGGTCGAGCCGGCCGATGAGTTCATGCAAGGCTGCGAGATCGGCATATTGCTCGTTGGCATCGAGCGTCAGGTTGTAGTCACGGTCCAGCGCATCGAGCTCCTTGCCGATGCGCGCCAGCCGCGCTGCATCGGCGACGGGGTCCCCCGATAGCTTCAGCTTGAAGTATCTTGCCCCGGAGTTCTCGCGGGCATCGGCCACCCCGCCCTCGCCTTCAACGGTGTCGTCGAGGCCGACGGTATGCCTGATGGCAACACGCGGCAGCGGCTTCCGGCCGGATAGAAACGTCGTGAGATCCGTCTCCTTCAGGTCGGGCGAAAGCCGCGCGTCGATGCCGGCGATGTTGCCGGCCATGCCGTCGAAAAAATTGGTCTCGGCAGCGCGGAGCAGCGCATCGAGGATCGCTTTGTCGATTTCGGCGGGGCCGTAAGCCGCCGCAAGCGCCGGAATGTTCTTTTTCGCACATGTCGCGACCTGGGCACCGATGCACGAGGCATGCAGATCGAATGCCGTCAAAAACCCGGTTCGCGCGAGATAAAGCCCCCGCGCGATCTCCAGCGCGCGGCGCAAATCATCGACAGTCTGCGCCGGCGACAGTTCCGGCCGCTTGTCGAACCATTTCGGCACCAGCAGCTCGGCGCTGGCACCGACCGCGCTTCCCCGGCCCTCCACCTCGATCTCGACCCGCACGAACAGCTGCGGCGTCGCGTTGATCGTGATCGCGCCAAAGCGGAACGGCCGCGCGAACTGCACGGGACGTTCGAAGAACGCGATATCTCGCAGCTTCAGACGCGGCGCCATGGCTTTAGTCCAGCGAACCTTGCGAGAAGAAATGCTTGCGTATGCGCTGTACGAGTTCGGTGAACACAGGGTCGGCCATCACGTCGAGCGAGCGCGGGCGCGGCAGCGGGACGTCGTAGATCGCGGCGACCGCGCCGGGCCGCTCGGTCATGACCAGCACGCGATCGGCGAGGAACACGGCCTCGGGGATCGAATGCGTGATCAGCAGCACCGTCTTTCTGGTCTCGCGCTGGATCCGCATCAGCTCGACATTCATGCGCTCGCGCGTCAACGCGTCGAGGGCGCCGAACGGCTCGTCCATCAGCATGATCCTGGGATCATGCACCAGCGCGCGGCAGATCGAGGCGCGCTGCTGCATGCCCCCGGAGAGCTGCCACGGCAGCTTCTTCTCGAAGCCTTCGAGCCCGACCAGCTTCAACAGCGCCTTGGCGCGGTCGAGATATGTCTGCCGCGGCAGCCGCTTCATGTCGATCGGCAGCATCACGTTGGACAGGATGTTGCGCCATGGCAGCAGCAGCGCGTTCTGGAACACGATGCCGACATTGCCGTGCGGCGTCGTCACCTTCTCACCCTCGACCAGGATCTCGCCCGTCGTCGGCGGCAGCAGTCCCGAGATCAGCTTGAGCAGCGTGGACTTGCCGCAGCCGGATGGGCCGACCACGACGAAGAACTCGCCGTCGTTGATGTGAAAGTCGAGCGGCCGCAACGACGGCACATCGCCGTCGCGCGTCCTATAGGTCTTCGACACGCCGGACAGTTTGATGCCCGACGCATCGCCCGCAGCCCGGTCGCTCACCAGTCTCAGATGCGCGGCCGGTTGCAGGGTTTCACTCAGGGCTGTCGCGGGTTTCACGAACCGCTCTTCGGCAGATAGTCGTTGGTATAGAACGCCTTCGGGTTCTCCTTGGCCTTGGCATCGAGCCCGCCATATTCGACCATCAGATTGACGCTGTCGGTCATGTTCTGGTCGGTGACCTGGAACGGCCGCTTGCTCTTGGTCTCAGCAGTCCGGTAGAGCGGAATGGTTAGCTCAAAACCCTGCGTCAGCGTGTCGATCTTGCCGCCCTTGGGGTTGGCATCGAGGATCGACTGTGCCGCGGCCTTCGGCTCCTTCTCGGCGGCTTCGACCGCTTTCGTCGTCGCCGACATGAAGCGGCGGACGAGGTCGGCATTGGCTTTCACATAGTCAGTGTTGGCGATGATCCCCGAGGAGACCATGTTGATGCCGTAGTCGGCGAACTTGATCGGATAGACGTCCTTGCCAGTGGCGTCCTTGATCTTCATCGACTGGTCCATGACGTAGCCGAGCAAGAGGTCAGCCTGGCCGTTGATGACCGCGTTGAGCTTGGTCTGGCCATCGCCCGCCACCGTCTGGAAGTCGCTTTCCTTCAGGCTGGTCTTCTTCAGGAACAGCGGCCAGATCTGCGTCATGGAATCGGCCGGCGTGATCGCCACCGTCTTGCCCTTGATGTCCTCGGGCTTCCTGATGTTCTTGTCGACGAAACCCATCGCGGACATCGGGCTGGTCTGGAGCAGCACGCCGGTCGCGACCACCGGGGCGCCCTTGATCGCGGCGCGCATCATGGTGGGCACGTCGACATAGCCGAAATCGGCGGTCTTGGCGGCCACCGCCTGCGTGGTCGCAGCCGAGCCGCGGCCTTCCTGGATCTCGAGGTCGATGCCTTCGGCGGCGTAGATGCCCTTGGCCTTGCCGTAATAAAACGGCGCGTGCTCGCCATAGACGTACCAGTTGAGCATCAGCACGACCTTGTCGGCCGCTTGCGCCGGCATGGCTGCGAACACCATCAGCGCCGCCGAGACAGCTCCTATCCACCGCTTCATCGTCACTCTCCCTTATCGTTGTTGCGCCGGCCTTTGGCGGCCGTTCGTTGCTTTGGTTGCTGTTAAGAGGCGAAAATCACGTCCTCGCGCTGGCTGACATGCCAGGGAATGACCAGCTTCTCGATCCGGTCCACGATCCAGAACAGGATGACGCCGAGCAGCGCGAGGATCACGAGCGCTGCGAACATCGTGGGCAGGTCGAAGGTGCCGATCGAGCGCTGCATCACATAGCCGATGCCGGAATTGGAGCCGACGAACTCGCCGACGACGGCGCCGACCACGGCGAGCGTCACTGACACTTTGAGGCCGGAGAAGATCGCGGGCAGCGCATGCGGCAGGTTCACCGCGCAAAACACCTGGAAGCGGCTGCCCTGCATGGCGCGGGCGAGATCGACCATATCTGGATCGACCGATTTGAAGCCCTGCACGGCGGAGACCACCACCGGAAAGAAGCCGAGCAGGAACGCCGAAATCACTTTCGGAATGATGCCGAAGCCAAACCAGACTACGAACAGCGGCGCGATCGCGATCTTCGGCACGGATTGCGAGAACACCAGCAGCGGATAGACGTAGCTCTCCACCGTCTTGGAGCCCGCGATCAGCATCGCGATGGGGATGCCAAACAACGCCGAGAGCGCGAAACCGCAGACGGTGGCATAAGTCGTCGGCCAGGACTGGCGCAACAGTTCCGGCCAATCGGTGCGCAGCACCGCAATGACATCGCCCGGCGACGGGATCTGGTAGGCGGGAATCTTGAACAGCCGGATGGCGAGATCCCAGGCCACGACGATGAACACCAGGAACAAAAACGGCCGAATCCAGGCCGCATTCAGCATCTTGGACACCGCACTCTGCGGCTTCAGCTCAGCCACGTCTCACTCCCGGCAGTCTTGTTCGTTGGGCGAGAAATTAACCCGTTGGGTAAATACTGTCCAGCGGTTTTCCTGCGACGTTTTGGGCGGGTTCCGGGTGGCTTGAGGGACGCGTCGGCAGCGCCACGTCTTCGGTGTCATTCCCCGCGAAGGCGGGGAATCCAGTACGCCGCGACCCGTCGGCTCAACCAAAACCGTCTCGGAGTACTGGATCGTCCGGTCAAGCCGGACGATGACGGCTGAGTTCGGAGAAGCGCCGATAATCCATCGAGCTGTAGCGAGTTACACCGCTAAACCGTCTGCGCCACCGCGGCGCGCGACTTCGGCGCCTTCGTCATAGCTAACAGTGCGGCCGACTGCCCCGTCAGCGCTGCCAGCACGAGGCCGACCATGTGGTCCAGCCGCTCGTCCTTGGCGTCCTTGGCCAGCAAATCGCGACCGAAGATCACGCTAAGCGTCGCCGAGTTCGACAGATAGAAGAAGCAGAGTCCCGCGATCGAGATGTAGAGCTGGACAGGATCGACCGCGACCTTGAAGTCGCCGCCGGACACACCGCGCCGCACCACGGTGCCGATCATCTCGACGAAGGGCGAGTGCATCGACTTCACCTTGGTCGATTTCTTGAGATGCTTTGCGCGCGCGAGATTCTCGGTCTGGAGCAGCGACAGGAATTCGGGATTGCGCAGGAAATAATTCCAGGTGAACTCAATCAGGCGGCGGATGGCCTCGGGCGGATCGAGATGTTCGAGATCGAGCCCGCGCTCCTCGCTGCGGATCTTGTCATAGGCGCCTTCGAGCACCGCGAGATAGAGCTCGTCCTTGTTGCCGACGTGATAATACAGCATCCGCTTGTTGGCGCCGGCGTTGGCCGCGATGCGGTCGACGCGCGCACCGGCAAGCCCGTGCGCCGAGAATTCCTGCTTGGCGGCTTCGAGAATGCGCAGCCGCATCCCCTCGGGATCGCGCTGCCATTTCAGAGTTCGCTTTGCCGCTGCTTTCGCCAAACCGGTTGCTCGCTGGGTGCTATCAGGATGCCGTGTAACACGCGCTCGGCCCGCCGCATAGTTTCGTCATTGCGAGCGTAGCGACCCAATCCAGACTGCCACCACGGAGGCAGTCTGGGTTGCTTCGTCGCAAGAGCTCCTCGCAATGACGAGGGGAGGACTGAACCTCAATCCACCGGCTTCGACGAGCGCTCCAGCAGGACCGTCTGGGTGCCGCAGGTGCCGGTCCGCACCGTCATCACCCGCGTGCCCGGCTTGCGGCCGTTGCGCACGTCGCTGACGTCGAGGCCGGCGGCAATCAGGCGGGCGCGCGTGGCGTCGATATCGGCCACCCGCCAGCTCAGGCCCCAGAGGCGGTCATGCAGGGAATCGCCGCCCGCAACGGGGCGGCGCACCACCTCGACGACGAGATCGCCGCAGCGGAAGAACATCAGCTGGCCCCAATCCTGGTGCGAGCGGTCGAGCGCCAGATCGAGCCCGAGCCGCGCGCCATAGAGCGCGGCGGCGCGATCGGAGTCCTCGGTGGTGATCACGACGTGGTCGAGCGCATCGATCGGCGCGATACCGGTCGCCGGTGAAAGCGGACGCTCATCAGCCAGTTCGAGGAAGAACGTGCGCACGCCGCGCGTGAGCTCCGTGGCGGCGCGCGTCCGCTTCCAGTGCAGGACCGCGCCGCTCTCCGCGTCGCTGCTTTCGACCTCGGCAACCGGATCCGGCTTGAGCGCCACCCGCTCCAGCCGCCGGTGCGTTTTGCTCATGTCCGCGACACGAAAGCACAGGCTGGCGAGCACGCCTTCCTGGTCGCCAAGCAGCGCGCGCATGCGGTCGGCGGTCAGGCTGAAGCCGTTCGGCGCCATCAATTCGATCGTCATGTTCGCGAGAGTGAACAGCACCCGGTCAGCGCCCTCGCCCGAGTTCTGCCAGGCCGGCGCGCGCCCGAGCAGCGTCTGATAGGCCGCCTTGGCCGCACCGATATCCCTGACCAGTGCGACGACGTGATCGAGGCCGGTGATCATGCTTCCCCCTGTTGAGCGGCCCGGAACCGTGGACCGAGAGACGGCGTTTGTCCGGGCTTGGCATTGCCCGGTGATGGTCGTATTCCGGCCGCATGCCGACCTCAAGCACTCCCAGCGGCGGTTTTGCGAATAATTTCAGCGGTCCCGCGACGGAACCGGTGTTACAGTAAGCACGCCGGCCGGGACCACAAAGCGCATCACGGACAAGCAATGCAGGCTCTCTTCATCGGACAGACCTATATCGACGTCGTCTTCATCACCGACCACATGCCGACCGGCGACGAGAAGCACGTGGCCTCCGACTACGCGGTTTCCTTCGGCGGCAATGCGGTGACCGCGGCGTTCTGCTGCGCCAAGCTCGGCATCGTGCCCGATCTGATCGCCACCGCGGCCAATGACTGGCTCGGCCGCATGTTCATGGACATGTGCGCGAAATATGCGATTTCGCTCCATGGGCGGAAGGTCAATCAGTCCTCGCTGTCCTTCATCATGCCCAAGGACGGCAAGCGCGCCATCGTCCGCTGCCGCGACGACGACCACATCCATCCCTTCCCGATGCTCAATCTCGGCGGCTGCCGCGCGCTGCATGTCGACGGCCATCAGCCCGATGCCGCGATCCACTACGCAAAAGTCTGCCGCGAGGCCGGCATCTTGACCTCCCTCGACGGTGGCGGCCTGCGCACCAACACGCATGAGCTATTGGAATTCATCGACGTCGCGATCGTCGCCGAGCGCCTGTGCGAGCAGATGGATCTCACGCCGGAAAAGATGCTGGACTATCTCAAGAGCCGCGGCTGCAAGATCGGCGGCATCACCATGGGCGAGAAGGGCCTGCTCTGGTACGACGAGACCGGAACGGTGCAGGTGATGCCGGCGATGCCGATTCCGCGCGAGCGCGTGATCGACACCAACGGCGCCGGCGACGTCTTCCATGGCGCCTATGTCTATTCCTATCTCGCCCATCCCGGCAAAAGCTGGCGCGAGCATTTCGATTTTGCCCGGGCAGCCTCGACCTTCAAGATCCAGCGTCTTGGCAACGAAGCTGGCCTGCCGACTCTTGTCGACATCGCCAAGGTCAGGCACGAGTTCGAGGTTAGGGTCTAGCGCTCGCAGGGGTCTCTCATGGGGCGCGTCTTCGTCGCCGGCAGCATCAACATGGATGTGGTGGCGACAGCCGATCGCCATCCCAGGGTCGGCGAGACCGTCGCCGGCAAGCAGGTGCTGTATTTTCCGGGCGGCAAGGGCGCCAACCAGGCGGTGGCGGCGTCGCGGCTTGGCGCGCGGACCACGCTGATCGGCCGGCTGGGCAAGGATTCGTTCGGCGGTGAGCTGAGGACGTTCCTCGGCGCGCAAGGCATCGATCTCGGCGCGATCCGAGAGACGGCCGAGGCGCACACAGGCACGGCCATCATCACGGTGGCGGAGGCCGACAACACCATCGTCGTCATTCCCGGCAGCAATGCGCTTGTCGGCGTCGATGACGTCGCGGCCGTCCCGCTGGCCAAGGGCGACGTCGCGGTCAGCCAACTCGAGATCCCGCTGCCGACGATCGCCGCGTTCTTCCGGCGGGCTCGCGACATTGGCGCCACGACGCTGCTCAATCCGGCTCCGGCACAAACCATGTCGAGCGAATTGCTCGCGCTGATCGACATCCTCGTGCTGAACGAGACCGAGCTCGGCCTCCTCGCCGGCGTGGAGTTGTCCGACAGTGACGAGGCCGCGCGGATCCTCGACGTCGCACGAAAACTTCAGGCGCGCGAGGACCAGACCATCTGCGTGACCCTCGGCAAGCGCGGCGTGCTGGCGCTCGCGGGACGCGAGGAGATTTCGGTGCAAGGCCGCGTGGTGAAGGCGGTCGACACCACGGGCGCAGGCGATTGTTTTGTGGGAGCACTCGCGGCGCAACTCGCCGACGGCCTCGACTTGCGCGCAGCACTCGCCTTCGCCAATGCGGCCGCCTCGATCTCCGTGCGGCGCATGGGCGCGGGGCCGTCGATGCCGACGGCCGCGGAAGTCGCCGCCGTCCTCAATGCGAACTGATCACGCCAGCGCGCCCTTCAGGTCGAAACTTTCGTCGGCGGCCTGCTCCGGCGTGATCGAGCGATCCAGGCCGAACAGGCGGCGGCCGAACATGTGGTCGCCGGCACGGTTGATCGATTCGATGCCGAGCAGATTGTCGCCCTTGTAGCAGAACGCCGAGAATGCCTTCCTGGTGGGATCGCCGCGCAGGACGACGCGGTCGTAGCCGGTGGTGAGGCCCGCGATCTGGAGCTTGTCCTCGCCCTGGTCGCTCCAGAACCAGGGATGGCTGTCATAGGCCTTGCGGTCGCCAGTCAGCCGCGCCGCGAGGCAGCGCGCGTGATCGGTGGCATTCTGCACCGATTCCAGCCGCTGCGATCCGCCGAAGCGCGGGCTGTTGAACAGCGCGCAATCGCCGATCGCCGAGATATCAGGATCGGCCGTCGAGAGATATTCGTCGACGATGATCCCGGCCGCGACCGGCAGCCCCGCCTCCGCCGCAAGCTCGATGTTCGGCAGCACGCCGACGCCGACCACGACAAGATCCGCCGGCAAATGCCTTCCGTCGCTCAAGGAGACGCCGGTGACCTTGCCGTCCTCCGCCTCGATCGCGGTTGCTTGCACGCCGAGGTGGATGCGGATGCCGGCCTCGCGATGCCGCGCCTGAAAATACTCCGACACCTCAGCCGTCACCGCGCGCGCCATCACGCGCGGGGCGAGTTCGAGCACGTCGACCTCTAGCCCCTTGATGCGCGCGGTGGCCGCGAATTCGAGGCCGATGAAGCCGGCGCCGATCACCACGACCCGCGTCTTTGACGGCATGATCTGCCGCAGCGCCTCGCTGTCGTCAAGGATGCGCAGATATTTCACGTCGGGAAGGTTCGCATTGGGCAGATCGAGCAGGCGGTTGCGGGCGCCGGTCGCCAGCACGAGGTGGCCGTAGGGCAGCGGCCTGCCCGAGGCGAGCAGCACCTTGCGCCCCGCGCGGTCGATCGACACGGCGCGGCCCGCGACCAGCTCGATGCTCTGGTCCTGGTAGAATTTCCCCGGCCGGAACATCAGGCTCTCCGGCCCGGCGGTCCCCTTGATGTAAGCCTTGGACAAAGGCGGCCGCTGATAGGGCAGATGCGCCTCGTCGTTGATCAGGCAGATAGCAGCGGAAAATCCCGCCTGACGCAGCGATGCCGCGACCTGATAGCCGCCATGGCCGGCACCGACAATGATCACCGGACCGTCCGTCATTGGACAGCCCATTTCCGCAAGACACGAGCGTCACCCATGTCGTCTCCTCTCGCGCTGATTTTGGCTTGCTAGCCTAGGAGGAGCCGGCGCTCGTGTCCGTCCCTAAACGAAGGCCGGCCCATTTGAGCCTATCGTTCCGGCTTGCGCAAGAGCACCAGGCGGGGATTGTCACTCCTCGCCTTCTGCGATTTAGTTCGTGCATCGACCTCATGCCGGGGATTTCCGATGACCGCTCCCGTTTCCCGACCCGACGATCCCGCCTTGCTGCGGATCGATGGCCCGATCGCGACCATCACGCTCAACCGGCCCGCCGCGTTCAACTCGATCAATCTGGCGATTGCACAACAGCTCGAACAGCTCGCGGCTTACATTGAGGGCGCCGACGACATCAGGGTCGTGGTCCTCGAAGGCGAAGGCCGCGCCTTCTCGGCTGGCGGCGATCTGCAGACGATCGGCGCCGCCGCCGAAGCGGGCACGGTGACACCGGTCGTCGGCGAGCTGTTGAAGCACTATCACGCCTTCATCGAGATCCTCCGGCGCATGCCGAAGGTCTCGCTGTCCAGCGTGCACGGCTCGGCGGCCGGCGCCGGCATGGGCCTCGCGTTCGTCACCGATCTCTGCATCGCCGCGGAGGATGCCAAATTCACGCCGGCCTATGCCAAGATCGGCGTGTCGCCGGATGGCGGATCTACGGTCGGCATCGTCAACACGGTCGGTTCCCGCCGCGCGCTGCAGATTTTCCTGGCAGAGGATAATTTTACCGCGCAGCAGGCCCATGAATGGGGTCTGGTTGCGAAGCTCGTTCCCGCCGCCGAGCTGAAGGCGGCAACGCGAACCCTCGCCGAGCGGCTGGCGCAGAACCCGCTCGCCGCGATTGCCGACACCAAGTCGCTGGTCTACCAGGCCGCCACCACGCCGGTGAAACAGCAACTCGATGCCGAGGAGCACAAGATCATCATGGCGATGAACACTGCGGAGTTTCGAACCGCCGTGAAGAAATTCACCAGCAAGAGCAAGTAGCGTTCACTCGAGCAGGCTTACTTGGGACAGATATAGCCCGTGCCCGCCGGCGACTTGAAGCATCCGACCGATTCCGGCAGCACTTTCTGCGGCAGCCACAGCACCACACTCGGGAAATAGATCGCAAACGCGATCGTCCCGAGGAACACCAGATAGATCGGCAAAGCGGCGCGTAGCGCCTTTGCGAAACTGACGCCGACGAATTTCGAGGCCATCAGCAGCACCAAGCCGTAAGGCGGCGTGATCAGGCCGAAGGCGAGCGTGGCGATCAGCACCACGCCCATATGCACGGCGTTGATGTCGCCGGCTTCCGTCAGTGTGTTGACCAGCGGCATGAAAATGATGATGGTCGGCACCGGCTCGATGAAATCGCCGACGACCGTGAACAGCAGCACCATCAGCAGCATGATCAGATGCGGGTCGTTGCCGGCGAGCGAGGTGATGACTTCGGCGATGTAGCTTGCACCGCGCAAATAGGCGAGCATCCAGCCGAACGCATTGGCGGCGCCGATCGTGATCAGCGGCAGCGAGAAGATCAGGCCGGCGAGACAGAAATCGTACGGAATCTTCCTGATATGCCCGCGGTTGAGCGCTGGGATCACGACGACGACAATCCAGACCACGGCGACGACACCGGCTTCCGTCGGCGTGAACCAGCCGGTCAGGATGCCCCCCAACAGGATCACCGGAATCATCAGCGGCAGCGCCGCATCGCCGGCCGCGAACACCACCTGCCGCAGCGGCGCGCGCGGCTTGCGCAGGCCGGACGGGCCGAAGAAATAGCAATAGATCATCAACCCGAAGCCGATCATCAGGCCCGGCACGACGCCTGCCATGAACAGGCCGGCGATCGAGACATTGCCGACGGCGCCATAGACCACCGCGGTGATGCTCGGCGGCACCAGCGCCGCGATGGTCGATGCGGATGCGATGATCGCGGCGATGAAGGCGGGCTCGTAACCCTCGCGCTTCATCGGGCCGCCCAGAGCGCGGCTCATCACGGCGACGTCGGCGGTGGTCGAACCCGACATTTCCGAGAAGAACATGCTGAAGACCACCACGACCTGCGACAGGCCACCTCTGATGTGCCCCACCAGCGACACCGAGAGGTTGGCTATCCGGACCACCACATTGGCCGAGCTCATGAGCTCGCCGACCAGCAGGAAAAAGGGGATCGCCAGCAGCGCCTCGGAATCGACGCCGTCGAAGATTTTCTGGATGATTGCGGCGAGCGAGACGTCCGACAGCAGCGCGCCGATGAAGACACCGGCCATCAGCGAGAACGGCACGGGCACGCCGAGATAGCCGAACGACAGGAAGCAGACCGTCATCAACGCCAGAACAATGGGTGCGCTCACGGCTGCGCCCTCATCTGTACGTCGCTGATGACAGGCGCCCCGTCGTCCTCTTCGGGCGGCTCGGGGTGGTCAAAGCCGTTGCGCAGACCGTTGACGAGCTGCTCGATGGTGAACAGGCCGACCAGCACGCCCGACAGCGGGATGATCGCGTAGAGCGAGGCGATCGGCGTGCCCGACGGCAGGCGAAAACTGCCGAAGCCGCGGAGATAGTTCTGATATCCGTACAAGATCAGGCAGAAGGCGACGCCGAGCACCACGATCCGGATGATGACTTCGACGATCAGACGCGGCGTGCCGTGCATCGCCTCGGAGATCGCGGTGAGATAGAGGTGGTCGTTGCGCCGGGTCGCGGCCGCGGTGCCGACGAAAATCGCATAGATGAACAGCGTCGAGGTCACTTCCTGGAGCCAGAGCCAGGGATGGCCGATGGTACGGGTGACGATGTCGGCGGTCACCGACAGCGAGAAGCCGAAGCAGAGCACGCCGCAGAGGATCATCAAGGCGAGCTCGAGCCAGTCCAGCCCGCGCCATTTGAGGTGCCGTTGGCGTTGCACCAGCAGTTTGTCGGCGATTGTCATCACTATCCCCGTCGTCCCGGCGAAAGCCGCGACCCATATCCCCAGCTGCGTGTGGTCAAAGCAAGCTGGCGGCTATCCTGCCCCAAGCTCCGCCGCGGCGTATGGGTCCCGGCTTTCGCCGGGACGACGCGGAGGCAACGGTACGCGGCCTAGTTGATCGAGCGGATCAAATCCTTGATCTTCTCGGCGTGCGGGCCGAGCTCCTTGGCGAGCTTGTCGAGATAGGGATCGGCGATCGCCGTGAAGGTCTTCTTGTCGACGTTGTCGACGATCTTCACGCCCATCTTCTTCAGCTTCTCTGCCGCGGTGCGTTCGAGGTCGAAGGCCTTCTGCGGCTCCTTGGAGCTGACCTCGTTCCCCGCCGCCTGGACCCATCTCTTCTGCTCGGCCGACAGGCTCTGCCAGAGCTTGTCCGAGATGAACACCAGCGCGTTGTTGGCTTCGTGCTCGGTGATGTTCAGGACCGGCGCGACCTCGTAGTGCTTGTTGACGAGGTAGACGTTGATGCTGTTCTCGGCGACGTCGACGACGCCGGTCTGCAGGCTCGTGTAGACGCTGCCGAACGGCATGTGCACGGTCTGGGCGCCGTAGGCCGGGAACATGGTGTCCTCGGTCGCAGTCGCCTGCACCCGGATCTTCAGGCCCTTGATGTCGCCGACATTGTGGATCTCCCTCTTCGAGTACATGTGGCGCACGCCCTGCGAGCCGGTCGCGATGACGTGCAGACCCTGTGTGGTCTCGTCGATCATGGTCTTGAGCGCCTCGAACACTTTTGGATCGGCCAGACCCTTGACCACGTGGTTCTCGTCGCGGAACAGGAAGTGCAACGACATCACGCCCGCTTGCGGCGAGATCGTCGCGGTGTTCGCCGAGGAGATGATCGAGAACTCGACGTCGCCCGCCTTCACGAGCTGGAGCACCTGCGGCTCCTGCCCGAGCTGCGCGCCCGGATATTGATCGATGATCATGGTGCCTTTGCTCAATTCCTTGAGCTTTTCGGCAAAGAGGTCGCCCGCGATGGAGTAGCCGGTATTGCGCGGCTGGTCGTAGGCGAAGCGATAATGCTTCACCTCCTGCGCCGATGCGCCCGTGACGAACAGGATTGCGGCCGTTGCCGCCAGCCGATGTAAGAATCTTGGCATGGATCGTGCAATCATCGTTTCCCCCTGTTTTAACGCCCGCCGCTTTAGCGGTCTGGGCTACGCTTCCGGGTGGTTGGTCACCCACTTTTATTTTTCTGCTCAGTCTTCTTCCCAGTCCTCTGCATGAAATCGAAGTCGCAGCCCTCGTCGGCCTGCATGATGGTTTCGTTGAACAGCCACGCATAGCCGCGCCGCGCCTCATCCGGCGCAGCCGCGGGCTTCAATGCCGTACGCCGCCGTTCCAGCTCGGTAGCATCCACCAGAAGCTCGATGCTGCGCTTGGCGACGTCGAGCCGGATCATGTCGCCGTTCTTCACCAGCGCCAGCGGGCCGCCGACGGCGGATTCCGGCGTGATGTGCAGCACGATGGTGCCGAATGCGGTGCCGCTCATGCGCGCATCCGAAATGCGCACCATGTCCTTGGTCCCAGCGCGCGCGAGCTTCTTCGGGATCGGCAGATAGCCCGCCTCCGGCATGCCGGGCGCGCCCTTGGGGCCGGCGTTGCGCAGCACCAGCACGTCATCGGCCGTGACGTCGAGATCGGGATCGTCCACCCGCAGCGTCATATCCTCGACGGATTCGAACACCACCGCACGGCCCGTGTGTTGCAGCAGCTTTGGGCTTGCAGCCGACTGCTTGATGACTGCGCCGCGCGGCGCGAGATTGCCGTGCAGGACGGCGAGGCCGCCTTCCTTCTTGATCGGATTGTCCCGCGGACGGATCGCGTCCTGGCCGGGCACGTCTTCCGCGTTCGCCGCGATATCGCGCAGCGTCTGGCCGGTGATCGTCTTGGCATCGAGATCGATGAGATCGCCGAGCTGCGCCAGCAGTTTCGGCACGCCGCCGGCGTGATGGAAATGCTCCATGTAATGCTCGCCCGACGGCTTCAGATCGATCAGCACCGGCACCTCGCGGCCGATCTGGTCGAACACCCCGAGGTCGAGCCGGTGTGGCGAACGATGTGCCATCGCGGTCAAATGGATCAGGCCGTTGGTCGAGCCGCCGATCGCCTGGAGCACAACCTGCGCATTCTTGAAAGATGCCGGCGTCAGCAATTCGCTCGGCTTCGGCCCCTTGGTCTTGGCCATCTCGGCCGCCACCCTGCCGCTCGCCTCGGCAAGCCGAAAGCGCTCCGCATGCGGGGCGGGAATCGTCGCGCTCATCGGCAGCGACAGACCCATGGCCTCGATCATGCAGGCCATGGTGGAGGCGGTGCCCATCACCATGCAGGTGCCGACCGACGGCGCAAGGCGGCCGTTGACCGCCTCGATCTCGACATCATCCATTTCGCCGGCGCGATACTTGCCCCAGAGGCGACGGCAATCGGTGCAGGCGCCCAGCACCTCGCCCTTGTGATGACCAACCACCATGGGGCCAACGGGGATGACCACCGTCGGCAGGTCGGCGCTGATCGCCGCCATCACCTGCGCAGGAAGAGTCTTGTCGCAGCCGCCGATGACGATCACCGAATCCATCGGCTGCGCGCGGATCATCTCCTCGGTGTCCATCGCCATCAGATTGCGCAGATACATCGAGGTCGGATGCGCAAAACTCTCCGCGATCGAGATCGTCGGGAACACGAACGGCATCGCGCCCGACAGCATCACGCCGCGCTTGGCGGCCTCGATGATCTGCGGGACGTTGCCGTGGCAGGGATTGTAGTCGCTATAGGTGTTGGTGATGCCGACGATCGGACGCTCCAGCGCGTCGTCGGAATAGCCCATGGCCTTGATGAACGCCTTGCGCAAGAACAGCGAGAAGCCGGCATCGCCATAGCTCGTCAGCCCTTTGCGCAACCCACTCGTCATCATACCACTCCCATTACCGGGTCATTGTCCTACAGACTGCCCCTTGATTGTCAATAAGACAGACGTCAAACCTGCCATTTACCCGTATTGCGCGCTGGTGGGAGACCAGATTATTGACAATCAGGGCCTTCCCTGCTCCACAGGACGACCGGCCAAGCGCCGGGAGGCCGAGGGCATGTCCGACATTCACATCGCAGACGCCACGATGGTCCGGCGCGACGATCCGGACGACATCGTCGCGCGGCTCGAAGAGGACATCATCTTCGGCCGACTTGCGCCAGGCGCGCGCCTCACAGAGGACGCGCTGATGTCGGCTTACGGCACTTCGCGCCATTTCGTGCGGCAGGCCTTGGTGGATGCGGAGCGCCGGGGCATCGTCCGCCGCGAGAAGAATGTCGGCGCCACCGTGCGGTTTTACTCGGCCGAAGAGGTCCGGCAGATCTACGAGGTCCGGGAGATGCTGACGCGGCAGGCGGCGCTGATGATTCCCCTGCCCGCGCAACAAGGCCTGATCGACGAGCTCTCCGCATTGCAACGGCAATATTGCGCGAGAGCGGATTTGCAGGACCTGCGCGGTATCCACGAGGCCAACGACGCCTTCCACCTCGCGCTGTTCTCGGCCTGCGGCAATCCCTATCTGGTGCGCTCGCTGCAGGACTACATGAACCTGACGCTGCCGATGCGCGCCAAGAACCTCGCCGACCGAGACGGCCTCGCGCAATCAAGGCGCCAGCACGAGCTGATGATCGAGCTGTTGAAAGGCCGTGACAGCTGGGCGCTGGCCCAGCTGTGCGTCGATCATATGCAGTTCAGCAAGTCGGACTATCTGGCGCGGATTGGGGGTGAGCAAGCCGAACAGCAGGGCCCGCGTTCATAGATGGGAGACGTTCGCTTCGCGCGGTGGTGCAGTTCACGCGGTACGGGCGCGCTGGATTGCTCGCAATTGCAGGCCGCACGAGCCCATTCGGGCAATAACGCCCGCAGTCCACAACTTCTGGGGAACCTATGGTCGGCTTGGTACTTGGTCTTGCACCAATCCCCCACCATAGGAGCTGCCATGATTTGCCGTTTAGTCGGAGCCGCCGCTGTTGCCGTCGCCGTCCTGCTTCCCGCAACGACCCAGGCCCAGGGCGTTCCCGGAGGCGTCGAACGCGGTGCGCGGGATGGTGAGCGAGCGGCAGGGCCTGTCGGTGCAGTTGTGGGTGGCGTCGTCGGCGGCGTCGTTGGCGGCGTGGCGGGAGTCCTTGGTGTCGATCAACGTCCTCGCTTTCACTCCTACGTCGTCGAACAGCGGCGGCCCTCATATCAGTACCGCGAGGATGTGAGAGTCGGGGCGGTTCTTCCGGAAGAGGGCGTGACCTATTACGAGGTGCCGCCCGAGTACGGCGCCCGTGAGTATCGTTACACGGTGGTGAACGGTCGCACGGTTCTGGTCGAACCGCGAACCCACCGGATCGTTGAGATCGTCGAATAACAACCAAGGGCCGTCTTTCGAGACGGCCCTTTCGTTTGCGCAGATCTGAATCCCTCAAGTCCCGGTTCAGTACCGCCTCAGCAGACCGCGATCCACGCTGGCATCGCCATAGTCGGCGCAGGCTCTCTTCGGGTTTCTGATCAGATCGGTCCGGACGCGCCTGAACGTTTTGCCGGCAGCGTCGGACACTTCGGGGCGGAATTTACCGGGATCGGAGCTCTCGCCATCGCGGGCCTTGATGGCTGCAGCATAGGCGTCGATCATCGCCATCGCGGCATCCGTGCTGCCGAGAAGTCGGGCGCCGAACTGTACACTGCCGGCACCATCGACCTCGTAGCCGACACATCGTTGTTCGAGCACCGCGGATGCGGTGACGAGCTGGTCGAGAAACGTCGCCTCGGCGTCGCCGAGCATCGCGGCCCGCGCCGGTCCCGACATGAACAGCGTGAGCAGTACGGCGGCTGGCAATTCGATTTTCATTGTCCTGACTCGCGCTGCCGCCGTTGAGCCGTGATCGAGGCACCGATTGCCGAATTGCGGTCTCGCAAAATCGAGAGCCAGACGGCCAGAGCAACGTTGATCTGGATCAATGGCCGGAACGACCAAAGCGAGGCTCAGGCCTTTGCGTCGCTCGCCCTGTGTGAATCGAGGCACCACGGCGGGACGGGCACTAAAACTGTTTGTCAAGCCATCGAAATTTCGCAGAGCCGGAAATAAATATGGCCGGGCTCCGGCGCCACGTCGCGCGTCCTCCTCCACTCCCTCCCAAATGAATGCCATGACCGAACAAACCCTGACGGAGCCGATCGCCGAGCGGCAAGCGCCATCCCGAGGCTTCTCGCGCTACCAGGCGATCCTCGTTGCGCTGCTGGCGCTGGTCCAGTTCACGATCATCATCGATTTCATGATCATGTCGCCGCTCGGCGCCATCATGATGCCGGCGCTCGATATTTCGGCCGCTCAGTTCGGCGTGGCGGTCTCGGCCTATGCGTTCAGCGCGGGGATTTCCGGCATCCTGGCGGCCGGCTTTGCCGACCGGTTTGATCGCAAGCGGCTGCTGTTGTTCTTCTACGCCGGCTTCACCCTTGGCACGATGCTGTGCGCGATCGCGCCCAACTATCATCTGTTGCTGCTGGGGCGGATCGTGACCGGCCTGTTCGGCGGCGTGATCGGCTCGGTCGTGCTCGCCATCGTCACCGATTTGTTCACGCTGCAATTGCGCGGCCGCGTCATGGGTTTCGTGCAAACCGCCTTCGCTGCAAGCCAGGTGCTGGGCATCCCGGCCGGTCTTTTCCTCGCCAACCAGTGGAACTGGCACGTCGCGTTCGGCGCGCTGGTCGGACTGTCGGTGATCGGGATGACCGCAGTGATGCTCCTGATGAAGCCGGTGAACGGCCATCTCGGGCTGAAGCAGGATCGAAATCCGTTCCGGCATCTGATCGCCACGGTCTCGCAGCCGCGTTATTGGATGGCGTTTTCGGTAACGACCCTGCTGGCGACCGGCGGCTACATGCTGATGCCGTTCGGCAGCGCCTACACCGTGCACAATCTCGGCATCGACATCGTGCATCTGCCGACGATCTATCTCGTCTCCGGCCTGTTCAGCATTGTCATCGGCCCGCTGGTGGGACGCGCGAGCGATGCCTTCGGCAAATACCCCACCTTCGTCTTCGGCAGCGCCATGTCCATCGTGATGGTGCTGATCTACACCCATCTCGGCGAGGTGAGCCTGACGGTCGCGATCCTGGTCAACGTCCTGATGTTCGTCGGCATCTTCTCCCGCATGATTCCTTCGCAGGCGTTGATTTCGGCAATCCCCGAGCCGGCGCAACGCGGCTCCTTCAGCGCGGTCGGCGCGTCGCTGCAACAGCTCTCCGGCGGGCTCGGCTCCGTGCTCGCCGCCGCACTCATCGCGCAGGACGCCGACGGTACGCTCCGGCATTTCGACCGGCTGGGATACGTCGTCGTGACGACGGCGGTGATTTCCCTGATCCTGATGTACTTTGTACAGAGGCCCATCGCGGCCCAGGCCGGCAAACGCGTTGTTTAGCGCGTCGATTCCGACGCCCTGGATTTGCGAATGCGCTCCTACCGCTTGGTCCAATCGATGATGCGACTTGTGTCGCCGTCGAACTCGTTGCTGCAGAACGCGCCGCCCTGATAGTGATCGCCGACCGGATCGGGCTTCAGCTTGGCCTGCTCGGCCATCGCATGTGCCACATGATCCTCGGAGCGCCCCGTCGGACGGTAACCGAACTCGTAGGCGCGGTGGTTGTCCCACCAGGCACGCTCGTTCAGGGACACGCCGTAGAAGATCTCGAAATGAATGTCGGGATGCTCGAGCCCGATCCGGCAGAGCTGCACCAGATCTTCCGGCTTCAGCCAGATCGAGATCCGGCGATGGTCCAGCGGCACGTCGCCGAAATTGCCAATGCGAAGGCAAGTCACCTTCAGGCCATGCTTGTCAGCATAGAGCGCGCCGACCGCTTCGCCGAATACCTTGCTGACGCCATAGCGGCCGTCGGGGCGCGGGGTCACGTCGGTGCCGATCTTGTGGTGGCGGGGATAGAATCCGACGGCATGGTTCGAGGAGGCGAACACCACGCGCTTGACGCCCTTGCGATACGCGGCCTCGAACAGATTGTAGCCGCCGATGATGTTGGCCTGGAGGATGTCGTTCCAGGGACCTTCGACCGAATAGCCGCCGAAATGGATGATGCCGTCGACGCCCTCGCAGATCGCCTCGCACTGCGCCAGGTCAGAGAGGTCCGCCGCCTTGAATTGTTCGTTGGGGCCGAGATCGGCGGGCGGGCGGATGTCGCTGAGCAACAGGTCCGGATAGATCGGCGGCAACAGTTTTCGCAGACGCGTTCCTATCCCGCCCGAAGCTCCCGTCATCAAGATGCGCGCCATGTCTTTCCTCGCCTTTGGCAACCAATTTGCGGTCACATGTCTCTAATGATAGCAGGATTGTCCAGAGGGAACGAAACGAGAGAACCGACATGAATGAGGCATCGTCCCATCCCCAGGAGCGGCCAGACTGGCGGCCGGCGAGCTACTATCCCGATCCGGCGATAAAGGCACTCGATCCCCGCTTCGAAAAATACTGGCTGAAACTCTCGGCGGTGGAGCGGCTGACGACCGGCCTGCGCTGGGCCGAGGGTCCGGTGTGGTTCGGCGACGGGCGCTATCTCCTGTGCAGCGACATTCCGAACCAGCGCATCGTCAAATGGGAAGAGGAGACCGGCGCCGTCAGCGTGTTCCGCAAGCCCTCCAATTTTGCGAACGGCAACACCAGGGATCGCCAGGGCCGGCTCGTCACCTGCGAGCATGGCGGGCGACGCGTCACCCGAACCGAATATGACGGCAGTATCACCGTGCTGATGGACTCGTTCGGCGGCAAGAAGCTCAACTCGCCGAACGACGTCGTGGTGAAGTCCGACGGCGCGGTTTGGTTCACCGATCCCACCTTCGGCCTGCTCGGCAATTACGAGGGCTACAAGGCCGAGCCCGAGATCGAGCCGAACGTCTACAGGTTCGATCCCGCGACCGGCAAGGCGACCATCGTTGCCGAAGGCGTGCTCGGGCCCAACGGCCTGTGCTTCTCGCCGGACGAGAAAATCCTCTACGTCGTGGAATCACGCGGCGTGCCGAACCGCAAGATCCTCGCCTATGACGTCTCGGCGGACGGCACCACGATCTCGAACAAGCGCGTCCACATCGACGCCGGCCCCGGCACGCCGGACGGCATGCGCTGCGACATCGACGGCAATCTCTGGTGCGGCTGGGGCATGGGCGATCCCGAGCTCGACGGCGTGGTGGTGTTCGCGCCCGACGGCGTCATGATCGGCCGCATCGCGCTGCCCGAACGCTGCGCCAATCTCTGCTTTGGCGGCGTCAAGCGCAACCGCCTGTTCATGGCCGCGAGCCAGTCGATCTACGCGTTGTATGTGAACACGCAGGGCGCGGTCGGGGGATAGTCTTCCCAACTCTCTCCTCGTCATTGCGAGGAGCTCTTGCGACGAAGCAATCCAGACTGTCTCCGCAGAAAGATTTCTGGATTGCTTCGCTTCGCTCGCAATGACGAACAAACAAAACGCCGGAGCAGTTGGCCGCTCCGGCGTCATATTCACCCAGGCGCTAACGCTTACGCCGCGTTGAAGCCGGCGACGGCCTTCACTTCGAGGAAGTCCTCGAGGCCGTACTTGCCCCACTCGCGGCCGTTGCCGGACTGCTTGTAGCCGCCGAACGGTGCGGAGCGGTCGTTGGGCACACCCTGCAGGTTGACGTTGCCGGCGCGGATCTGCCGGCCGACGCGCTTGGCGTCCTCGACGGAAGCGCCCGTGACGTAGCCGGCAAGCCCATAGGGCGTGTCGTTGGCGATGTGCACCGCTTCGGCTTCGTCCTTGGCGCCGATGATGGTCAGCACCGGTCCGAATATCTCTTCGCGGGCGATGGTCATGTCGGGCGTGACGTCGGCGAAGATGGTCGGACGGACATAGAAGCCCTTGTTAACGCCTTCGGGCAGGCCCGGACCGCCGGCGACGAGCGTTGCGCCCTCGTCGATGCCCTTCTTGATCAGATCCTGGATCTTGTCCCACTGGCCGCGGTTGACCACGGGACCGATGGTGGTGCCTTCGGCGCGCGGATCGCCTGCCTTGGTCTTGTCGGCGACAGCCTTCGCGATCGCGGCGACTTCCTTCATCTTCGAGGCCGGCACGATCATGCGCGAGGGCGCGTTGCAGGACTGGCCGGAGTTGTTGAACATGTGCATCACGCCGCCCGTCACCGCCTTCGTGAGGTCGGCGCCTTCGAGGATGACGTTCGGTGACTTGCCGCCAAGCTCCTGGCTGACGCGCTTCACGGTCGGTGCCGCACGCTTGGCCACGTCGATGCCGGCGCGGGTTGAGCCGGTGAACGAGATCATGTCGATGTCGGGGTGCTCGCTCATGGCGGCGCCAACCTCGGGGCCGAGACCGTTGACGAGGTTGAACACGCCCTTCGGCACGCCGGCTTCGTGAAGGATTTCCGCGAAGATCAGCGCCGAGGTCGGGGTGAACTCCGACGGCTTCAGGATCATGGTGCAGCCGGCGGCGAGCGCGGGCGCGACCTTGCAGGCGATCTGGTTGAGCGGCCAGTTCCAGGGCGTGATCATGCCGACCACGCCGACCGGCTCGCGCAGCACCATGGCGGTGCCGACCGGTTCCTCGAAATGATAGTTCTTGAGCACGTCGAGCGTGGTCATGAGGTGGCCGAGGCCGGCGCCGGCCTGCAGCTTTTCGGCCATCGGCAGCGGCGCACCCATCTCGTCCGAGACGGCGGCACCGATCTCCTTAAGGCGGCCCTTGTAGATCTCGATGACCTTGGTGAGCAGCGCGACGCGCTCGTCACGGCTGGTCTGAGAGAACGTCACGAACGCGCGCTTGGCTGCGGCAACGGCTTTGTCAACGTCGGCCTTGGAGCCCAGCGCAACCTCGTACATCGCCTCTTCCGTCGCCGGATTGACCACGGCGGTGGACTTCTTGACGGCGGGATCGACCCAGGCGCCGTCGATGTAGAATTGCATGCGATTGACCATAGTGAACCTCTTCTTGGGGGCTTGGAGGGGGCGTTTCGGCAGGCATCCTTGCACGAAAGCGCCGGCAATTGAACCCGCCATGTGCGGGGCCAGCATTGCGGCGGACGGAGGTTATATGAGCCGATGGCGGAGGGGTGGCAAGGTCTCGATTGCCCTCGTCCTGGCCTAGTGCGCAATTGCGCACGGGGGCTAGGACGACGACGGAGAACTACACCGCCATCTTCCGATGCAACACCGGCGCGCCGGTGGTGAGGCTTTCGGCCGCATCGATGATGGCGTTGGCGTCGATGCCGTGGTGGCGGTAGAGGTCGGCGATGGTGCCGGTCTGGCCGAATTGCTCGACGCCGAGCGCCTCGACGCGATGGCCGCGGACGCTGCCGAGCCAGCCGAGCGCCGCCGGATGGCCGTCGATCACGGTCACGATGCCGCAGTCGCGCGGCAGCGGTGCGAGCAGTTTTTCGATGTGGCTGAGATGCTGCACGCCGCGCCGATCACGGCGCAATTTCCGTGCGGCGGTCCATCCCGCATGCAGACGATCTGCGGACGTGATCGCGAGCAGGCCGATGTCGCGCCGGCTCTCGCCGATGAAGCCGGTCGCTTCGATCGCTTCTGGCGCAACGGCGCCGGTATAGGCGATGACGGCTTCGGCATTGGGGCCCGGCTTGCGCAACCAATACGCGCCGTCGGTGATGCCCTGTGCGAGCTCGGGCGTCATGATCCGCTGCGCCTGCTCGATCGAGCGCGTCGAGAGCCGCAGATAGACCGAGCCGCCCTCACCCGGATCGCGCTGCATGTGATTGAAGCCCCACCCCATGATCACGGCGAGCTCGTCGACAAAGGCCGGCTCGAACGAGGCAAGGCCATCCTGCGCCATGCCGATCAAAGGGGTTGCGATCGACTGATGCGCGCCGCCTTCGGGCGCGAGCGTGATACCTGAGGGGGTCGCCGCCACCATGAAGCGCGCATCCTGGTAACAGGCATAGTTCAGCGCATCGAGACCGCGCTCGATGAAGGGATCGTAGAGCGTGCCGACCGGCAGCAGCCGCTCGCCGTTGATCTGGTGCGACAGGCCGAGCGCCGAGAGCATGATGAACAGGTTCATCTCGGCGATGCCGAGTTCGAGATGCTGGCCCTTGGGCGAGAAGTCCCAGTTGAAGGTGGATGGAATTTTCTCGCTGCGGAATAAGTCCGCCTTCTCGCCGAGCGCAAACAGGCCGCGCCGGTTCACCCACGGACCGAGATTGGTCGAGACGGTGACGTCAGGCGATGTCGTCACGATGCGCTTGGCGAGCTCGCTGTCGCCGCGCGCGATCTCGTTCAGCACCAGCCCAAAACCCTGCTGGGTCGACATCTGCGGCGCCGGCTTGAAGGCAAGCTGCGACGGCACCTCGATAACAGGCGCGGTGAGCCGGCGGCCGTCCTGGTTGAACGGCACGCCCGCGAGGAAGGCGTCGAGCTCGGCGGCACTTTGCGCGAGACCCTCGTATCTGTCCCATTCGTGTCCGGGCCGGATGTTCTGGCTGTCGCGATATTTCTCCATCTGCGCGACCGTCATCAGGCCGGCATGATTGTCCTTGTGGCCCTGGAACGGCAGGCCGACGCCCTTGATGGTGTAGGCGATGAAGCAGACCGGGCGATCGTGATCGATGGATTCAAAGGCGTCCAGCATGCTCGCCATGTCATGGCCGCCGAGGTTCGACATCAGCGCCAGTAGCTCGTCGTCGCTGCGCTTGTCGATCAGTTTGGTGATGGGGCCCTGATCGCCGATCTCGTCGTGCAAATGTTTGCGGAACGCCGCGCCGCCCTGAAAACACAGTGCGGCGTAGAGTGCGTTCGGGCAATTGTCGATCCAGCGCTTCAGCGCCTCGCCGCCGGGCTCGGCAAAGGCCTCGCGCATCAGGCGGCCGTATTTCACGATCACCACGTCCCAACCGAAATTGCGGAATACGGTCTCGAACTTTTCCCAGAGACCTTCGCGGACGACGGCATCGAGCGACTGCCTGTTGTAGTCGACCACCCACCAGGTGTTGCGCAGGCCGTGCTTCCAGCCTTCCGCCAGCGCCTCGAAGATGTTGCCCTCGTCCATCTCGGCATCGCCGACCAGCGCAATCATCCGCCCCTCGCGGCGATCCTTCATCCAGCCATGCGCCTTGACGTAGTCCTGCACCAGCGAGGCGAACAGCGTCTGCGCAACGCCGAGGCCGACCGAGCCGGTGGAAAAATCGACGTCGTCGACGTCCTTGGTGCGCGAGGGATAGGACTGCGCGCCCTTGAAGCCGCGAAAGTTCTCCAGCTTCTCGCGGCTCTGCCGGCCGAACAGATACTGGATGGCGTGGAACACCGGGCTCGCATGCGGCTTCACCGCGACGCGATCTTCGGGTTTCAGCACGTGGAAATACAGCGCCGACATGATGGTGGCGAGCGAGGCCGACGAGGCCTGATGTCCCCCGACCTTCAGGCCGTCCGCATTCGGGCGGATGTGGTTGGCGTGATGGATGGTCCATGACGACAGCCACAGCGCCTTGCGAGCCAGCGCGGTCAGTGTGTCGAGGCGGGCGGTATCAACGGGCATGGCAATGCTCCCGGAAAACAGGTGCCCGATGATACCCCTGCAGGAAGCGCCAAACTTCTCAATTTTTCGCGCAATACCAGCCAATATTGGGATAGCTTTCCAATCAGCAGGAAAAAACGACAGGTTCATCCCAATGCCCGACCTCGACGCCATTGACCGAAAAATCCTCGCTCTGCTCCAGAACGACAGCCGACTGACCATGCAGGAACTCGCCGACAAGGTCGGGCTTTCGGTGTCGCCATGCCATCGCCGGGTCAAGCTGCTCGAGGAACGCGGCGTCATCTCGCGCTACATCGCGACCGTGGACCAGAAGGCGCTGGGGCTGCATGTCAGCGTCTTCATCTCGATCAAGCTGGCCCGGCAGAAGGAGGAGGACCTCAACCGCTTCGCGCGCGCGATCTCGAAATGGGACGAGGTGCTGGAATGCTATCTGATGACCGGCAATCGCGACTATCTCTTGCGCGTGGTCGCCGCCGACCTCGCCTCCTACGAGACTTTCCTGAAGACCAAGCTGACCCGGCTCGACGGCATCGCCTCGATCGAGTCCAGCTTTGCGCTCAGCCAGGTGAAATATTCGATCGCGCTGCCGGTGTAAGGCATCACCGCCACGGCTGCACGATGATCTTGGTGTGAGCCTCAGGGTTGGCGAGATCTGCGAAAGCCTTTGCGACACCGTCGATGCCGACTTCCGCCGTCACCATTGCCGCCGCATCCACCTGCCCCTCCGCGATCAGGCGCAGTGACGCCGCGAATTCGTCCGGCGTGTAGCCGAGCACATACTGGACGTTGAGCTCTTTCATGATGCCGAGCATGGGCTCGCTCCTGTCGGTCTCCATGCACACACCGACCACGACGATCCTCGCATCGCGCGGCGCGCCTTCGAACACCTGCTGCAACAGACCGGGCACGCCGACGCATTCGAAGATGATCGCGGGCTTCAGCGCGGGCAGCATCGCCTGGAACGGCGGCCGGGCCGCCTTTTCGGCATCGGACATCTGCGCATGCTCGGCCCAGGTGGCATAGGGCTGCGACACCCGTGGATCCACGACGACATCGGCGCCGAGTTTTGCCGCAAGCGCGCGCCGCGCCGGCGAATAGTCGGCCGCGACGATCGGATGCAGGCCCTTGAGCTTTAGCGCCGCAATCACCGCGAGCCCAACCGGACCGCAGCCGATCACGAGCGGCACTTCGCCGCCTCGGATGTTGGCCTTGGCGACGGCGTGAACGCCGACCGCGAGCGGTTCGGTGAGCGCGGCATGCTCCGGCGCGAGACCGTTGGGCACCTCGAGCAGCAGCGCTTCGCTCAGCAGCATCGCCTCGGCATAGCCGCCAATATTGTCGTTGGAGTAACCGATACCTTCGATGCCCTGCGGCGTTACGAGGGCTGGCAGCGAGCAGACGCGCGTGCCCGACTTGAGCTTGCGCACGGTCCCCGGGCCGAAGTCGACGATCTCGCAGCAGAACTCGTGGCCGAACACGACGTCGCGGGCGAGATCCATCGGCTTGCGGCCGGTCTTTCGCGCCATCTCCACCATGCGGTGGGCGTGCTGGCGCGCGTGCAGATCGGAGCCGCAGATGCCGCAGGCGAGCGTCTTGACCAGCACCTGGCCGGGGCCGGGCTTTGGCTCGGCCATCCGGTCGACGACAATCTCACCGTTCCTGAAAATCGCAGCGCGCATCCGGCTCCTCCCGTCTTGTTGGAGCCGTCGATAGCACGAAGCGGACGCGCGATCTTGCGTCAGGGGTTCGGGGAACGCTCTTCCAGGATCAGGAGCTGGGCGCGGCGGATGCGCTCGCGATGGGCGATGTAGAGGCCGCTGGCGACGATGAAGGCCGCACCGGTGACGGTCCAGACATCAGGCACTTCGCCGAACAGGAAGAAGCCGAGGATGCTCACCCACAGCAACTGCGTGTAGGAGAACGGCGCCAGTACCGAGGCATCGCCGTAGCGATAGGCCAGCACGATGATCCACTGGCCGACGGTGGAGGCGACGCCGATCACGATGCCAAGCCCGATCGCCGTCCAGGTCGGCGTGACCCAGACGAACGGTACCATCAGGGAGAGGATCGCAACGCCCGTCAGCGCCGAATAGGCCATCGTGGTGAGGACGGCTTCACGCCCGCTCATCATGCGCGTCAGGATCAGCGCCGCGGCCCAGCAGAACGCCGAGACGATCGGGAAGAAGGCGGCGGCGTGAAACGCGCTGGAGCCCGGGCGCAGGATGATCAGCACGCCGGTCAGGCCGATCGCGGTCGCGATCCAACGGCGCATGCCGACCTTCTCGCTCAGGAAGACGATCGAGAGCGCGGTGACGAACAGCGGCGAGACGAAGCCGGTCGCGGACGCTTCTGCGATCGGCAGGAAGCTCAGGCCGGTGATGAAGAACAGCGAAGAGCCGAGCAATGCCGCGCCGCGCATCAACTGCAGGCCGAGGCGCTCGGTGCGCATCGCATGGAGCGGCGAGCCCGGCAGCATCACCGGCGTGAACATCAGCGCAAACGTCACGAAGCGGATCCAGGTGATCTCGATCGACGGCAGGCTCGACGACAGATATTTCGCGGTAACATCGGAGCAGCCGAGAAAGATCGTCGACAGCAGCACCAGCGCGATGCCTTTGAACGGGTGATCGACGCGCGCCGGCGCCCGTCGCGCCTGCGGCTTCTTTTCCGGCATGGGCATGGGAATACTGTCGAGCCTTGCGGCTGCGGCGGGCGGCGGGGTCACGGCTGGAACCTAGGAATGCGAATCGGGAATGATCGTAAAAAACGATAATTGCGCCGCTTTCACAACTTCCGAAAACAGGATGCCGATATGCGCTCACGTCCGCGCACGTCAAGACTCCATTAATAACGGGCGTTTGTGCACTACAGCATGGGCAGGCCGCGCGGCTTCGGACCGCGCGGAAACGCCGCATCGAGCGCCGCGATCTCGTCTTTCGTCAGCACCAGATCGCCGGCCGCAGCATTGTCGCCGGCATGTTCCGCGGACGACGCCTTCGGGATCGCGAACACCGTAGTTGCACGGGTGAGGAAGCTCAGTGCGACCTGGCGCGGCGTCGCGCGACGCGCCTCCGCGATGCGCGCCAGCACCGCGCCGCCCTTGCTGTTGCTCGCAGGGAAATCATCGTGGCCGAATGGCGAATAGGCGACGACGGCGACACCATGCCGTTCGCACCACGGGATCACCGCGTGCTCGATCGCGCGTTCCTTCAGATGATAGAGCACCTGATTGCAGGCGATGCGGTGTTCGCCGGCGGCGTCGAGGATCTCGTCTAGATCATCGGCATCGAAATTGGAGACGCCCCAGGATTTGATCTTGCCGGCCTTCACCAGTTCCTCGAATGCGGCGACGGTGTCCTCCAGCGGATACGAGCCGCGCCAATGCAGCAGATAGCAGTCGAGCCGATCGGTTTTCAGCCGCTTCAGCGAGCGCTCACAGGCGGTGATGGTTCCGCGGCGCGAGGCGTTGCTCGGCAGCACCTTTGACACCAAGAAAACCTCGTCGCGTCGGCCCGCGATCGCATCCGCAATGACGAGTTCGGCATCGCCATACATCTCGGCGGTATCGATGTGGGTCATGCCGAGGTCGAGCCCGCGCTGAAGCGCCGCGATCGCGCGCTTGCGATCGCCTTGGTCGAGATACCATGTGCCCTGCCCGATGACGGAGACGCTGGCACCCGTTTTGCCGAAGGGTTTCGTGTTCATATTTGCTCCGATACCACTCGTTCGCTGAGGCAACCGCCGTCGCGCTCAAGAGTTCAATACGCCGATGTCAGCGACCAATACGCTACCGGTTGCGGACTCCGTGATGTAGAGTCGATCCTTCTTCGCGCCACCAATGGCGACATTGGTGCAATTCGGACCTGCACACGACTTGACCCGCGCAATCAATTCGCCGTTGGGCGCGAACACGAAGACATGGCCGAGTGAGGCGTGACCGACGAACAGGCGGCCCTTGGCATCCATTGTCATGCCATCAGGGCCGCTGGTGCCGAACAGCGAGCAGAAGCGGCCAACCTTCGACACGCTGCCGTCCTTCATGAACGGCAGCCGCCACACCGCGTTGTCGCGCGTCATCGCGACGAACAGCACCGTCTCGGTTGGATCGAGCACCAGGCCATTCGGGCTGATACCGGTGTCGATCAGGCAATCCAGTCGGCCGCCCGGCGTCAGGCGATAGACACGGCCGCTGGGGTCATGCAGGCCGGTCTGTCCCTGGTCGGTGAAATAGATGTCGCTGTTGGACGCGAGATGCAGATCGTTGCAGCCCCGGAAAGACTCCGAGTTGCGCGCCGTCAGAACCGGCTTGATGCGGCCTGCCCGGGCGACGAACTCCATGATGCCGTGCCTGTAGTCGGCGACCAGGATGCGGCCGTCGGCTGCGATCTTCAACCCGTTCGGCCAGCCCTCATATTCAATCGCCAGCGACCACTCACCGTCGGGCGCAATGCGGAAGATGCGGCCGAAGGGAATGTCGACGATGTAGAGATTGGCATCCTTGTCGAACGACGGGCCCTCGATGAAGGAGTCCGTCGGCACACCCGGCCGGTTGGCATCGGCCCAATCCGTCCGCTCGCCTTTACGGCGGAATTTGTCGGGCATGGCGGAAAAGAGCCTGGTCTCGATCAGGCGCGGCGGCGTTTCCAGGTACATCATTGTTGTTTTTGTCGTTGTTGATGGGAGAGCGCGGCACCATAGGGCATAATGGGGCGTGCGTCGATTAGGCTGAGGCATAGCGCGCCGCCATCGCTGTCATTCCCCGCGAAAGCGGGGAATCCAGTACGCCGCAGCCTCACCGCTTGATCACAGGCGGCTCGGTGTACTGGATCGCCCGGTCAAGCCCGGCGATGACGGCGGAGCATGCAGCGGCGACCGAGAAAGTCGCGGCTACCCGGCAGCGCCCGCGACCTTCGCCCGCATCGCCGGAGCCACCTCGGTCGTCGCGATCAGGCGCTTCAGCTCGGGGATGCAGGAGCCGCAATTGGTGCCGGCCTTGAGCTTTGCGCCGATCTCGGCGGCTGTGCGCGCGCCTGCGGCGATGGTGTCGCAGATGGTGCCGCGGCCGACGCCGAAGCAGGCACAGACGACAGGACCGGTCGAAGCCGCGCCCTCGCTCGACTTGCCGGACAGCAGCATGCGCCGCTGCTCATCGGTGACGTGGTCGGCCACGAACAGGCTCTTCACCACCTCCCAGTCCCCGGCATCATGCGCGGGGCCGACGAACAGGCAGGTTTCGATGCGGTCGCCGGCAAACGAGGCCGCGCGATAAACGCCGCCGCCGAGGTCGCGATAGTCGGCGACGTCCTCGCCGGCAACGCCACCGAGCCAGGCCGGCCAGCGCGACAGGTCCGCATTGTCGGCGAAGTGGTAGCCGAAGCCGCCGGTAACAGTGACGCGGGTCCACATCAGGTTCGGCGGCAGCTCCAGCTGCTTGCGCGACAACGCAAAGCCGCGGAAGACGTATTCACAAGGCACGATCGCGGCTGGTGTCGCCTTGGACTCCGGCTGCCCCGAGAACGGATCGGTGAACGGTGCGACCAGCGCCCCGACGCGACCGTGCGAGGCGTTCATCGCACTCCAGTGGATCGGCGCGAACAGCGTGCCGCGCTGCTGGCGGTCGCTGACGACGACCTTGAGGGTGCACTGGCCGTAGTCGGTGGTGATGCGGGCATAGCCGTCGTGGACGATGTTGTATCTGCCGGCGTCATCGGGATGAATCTCGACGAACGGCTCGGGCAGATGCGCGCCGAGCCGCGGGCTGAGGCCCGTGCGCGTCATGGTGTGCCACTGGTCGCGGATGCGCCCGGTGTTGAGCCGCAGCGGCCGCGACGGCCCGGTCTCGCCGCGCAGCGCCGGCACCTCCGGCGCGACGAAGCGGCCCTTGCCGTCATTGGTGAAGAACCCGCCGGCCGCGAAGAAGCGCTCGCCGGGCGCCTCGCCTTCGCGCGCGGGCCACTGCACGGGCTTCAACGCGTCGAAGCCCTCGTCGGACAGCGAGGTCAGCGCGCCGATGTCGAAGTCGCGGCTGCCATCGTTCTCGAACGCCGAGAGCGCGGCGTGCTCGCGAAAGATGTCGGCTGCGGATTTGTAATTAAAACTGTCGCCGAAGCCGAGGCGTTTTGCGGTTTCGCTCAGGATCCACCAGTCCGGCCGTGCCTCGCCGGGCGCCGGCAGGAACGAACGCTGGCGCGAGATCCGGCGCTCGGAATTGGTCACGGTGCCCGACTTCTCGCCCCAGGCCAGCGCGGGCAGCAGCACGTGCGGCCCGGCATCGACCGTGTCGTTGGAGAGCACGTTCTCGGAGACCACGAACAGCTCGAGCTTCTTCAGCGCCTCGCGCACGAAGTCCGCGTCGGGCAGCGACACCGCGGGGTTGGTGCCCATCACCCACAGCGCCTTGACCTCGCCGCGGTTGATGGCTTCGAACAGCTGCACCGCCTTCAACCCTTCATGGGTCGCGATACGCGGCGCCTTCCAGAACCGCCGCACGCGATCGATGTCCGGCGCCGTGAAGTTCATGTGTGCGGCGAGCTGGTTGGCGAGGCCGCCGACCTCGCGGCCGCCCATCGCGTTGGGCTGGCCGGTGAGCGAGAACGGCGAGGCACCGGGCTTGCCGATGCGCCCCGTGGCGAGATGGCAGTTCAGGATCGCGTTGACCTTGTCGGTGCCCTGCGCCGACTGATTGACACCCTGCGAGTACAGCGTGACGACGCGGGGCGTGTCACGGAACATCTTGAAGAAGGTGGCAACGTCCTGCTCGGAGAGGCCGGTCGCCAGTGCGGTCGCGGTGATGCTGCCGGCGATGCTGCGTGCGCGCGCCAGCGCGTCGTCAAAGCCCGACGTGTTTTGCCCGATGTAGTCCTGATCCAGGGCACCATTGTCGGCGAGGTGAACGCACAGGCCGGAGAACAACGCCGTGTCGGTGCCGGGCTTGAGGCCGAGGAACAGATCGACGTCGGTCGCGGTGTCGGTGCGGCGCGGATCGATCACGATCATGCGCGCGCCGCGCTCCTGCCGGTTCTTCAGCATGCGCTGGAACAGCACGGGATGGCACCAGGCGGCATTCGAGCCGACGAACACCAGAAGATCGGCCTGGTCGAGATCCTCGTAGCAGCCGGGCACGGTGTCGGCGCCGAAGGCGCGGCGGTGACCGGCGACCGATGACGACATGCAGAGCCGCGAATTGGTGTCGACGTTCGCAGTGCCGACAAAGCCCTTCATCAGCTTGTTGGCGACGTAATAGTCCTCGGTCAGCAGCTGGCCCGAGAGATAGAATGCGACCGCGTCGGCGCCGTCGCGCGCGACGATGTGCTGCATGCGGTGGGCGACGTGATCGAGCGCATCGCTCCAGGCGACGCGTTCGAGCACGCCCTTGCAGCGGATCATCGGATAGAGCAGCCGGCTTTCGAGCCCGACCGTCTCGCCGAGCGCCGAGCCCTTGGAGCACAGCCGGCCGAAATTGGCAGGATGATCGGGATCGCCCGCGATCGCCGCGCCGCCCTTGCCGTCTGGCGTCGCCAGCACGCCGCAGCCGACGCCGCAATACGGACAGGTCGTTTTGGTAGCGCGGAGCGTGGGATCGATCGCCGTCATATCGAGCCGCCTCAATCAAGCCGCTTTGGAGGGACGCGCGAGCGCGCGGCCGAACATCATGTCGGTGCGGATCGCCGCCACCTTGTCACGATTGCGGATCAGCTCGAGATACCAGAGCGCATCGACGGTATCGCCGATCAGCACCGCGCCGGTGAGCCGGCCGTCGGAGATGACGAGCTTCTTGTAGGTGCCGCGCCTGCGGTCTGACAGCACGAGGCTCTCGCTGCCCTCCCCGCCCATGAAGTCGCCCGCGGAGAATACGCTGACGCCCGACACCTTCAGATTGGTCGAGACCACGCTGCCCTGATAGGCCGCGGGACGGCCCGCGAGATGCCGCGCCAGCACGCGCGCCTGCTCGTAGGCAGGCTCGACGAGGCCGTAGCAGGTGCCGCGATGCTCGGCGCATTCGCCAAGCGCGTAGATATCGGGTGACGCCGTCTGCATCTCGTCGTTGACGACGATGCCGCGGTTGACTGCGATGCCGGCGTCCTTTGCGAGCGCAATGTTGGGCCTGATGCCGGCGGCGAAGATCACCGCATCGGCCTCGATGCGGCTGCCGTCGGCAAGCTCGACCGCTTGGACATGACCTTCGCCGTGGATGCGCGCTGTGGATGCATTGAGCAGGATACGAATGCCCTTGCGCTCGACCAGTGTCTTGAGCAGGTCCGCGGCGGAGGCATCGAGCTGGCGCTCCATCAGCCGGTCCATCAGGTGCAGCAGCGTCACCGGCGCTCCGGCCTTGGCGAGGCCGTAGGCCGCTTCGAGTCCGAGCAGACCACCGCCGACCACGACGACGCGCTTCCTGGCGGCCGCGAGCGTCAGCAGCAGGTCGACGTCGCGGGTATCGCGAAAGGTGTGCACGCCGGCGAGATCGGCGCCGGGCACGTTGAGCCGTAGCGGCGTCGAGCCGACGGCGAGCACGAGCTTGGAATATTCCATGCTCTCTTCGCCTTCGATCTTGAGCTCGCGTCGGCCGGTGTCGATCTCGGTGACCCGATAGCCGTAGCGCACCGTGACACCGCGATGGCGCCACCAGTCGGCGGGTCGGAGCTCGATCTCGTGCGAGCCGGTCTCGCCGGCCAGCACGGAGGAGAGCAGAACACGGTTGTAAGCGAGCCGCGGCTCTTCGCCGATGACGGCGACCGCGTAGCGGCCGAGTGCGGTCTTGGCGAGCTCGTCGACCAGACGCGCGGCCGCCATACCGTTTCCGACAATGACCAGCGGTTCACTCACAACGCATCTCCTATTCAGCGGCCTGCGACTGTGCGCCGTAGGCCTCGGACATCATGTAGCCGGACAACACGCCGTAGGCGTCGGTCCAGGCGGTAGCGAGTTCGGGCGTCCAGGCCTCGCCAAGGCCCTTCTCCAGGGTCCACAGCAAGGTCGCGCCGACCACGGGGTAGTGCTCGGCCTTGGCGCCGTAGCCGACGTGACGCTTCGCAAGCGCGGAGGCCGCCGGAAGAATCGAGTCCAGATTCGACAGACCGCCGACGACGGCGGCGAGCATGCCCATCAGCTTCTTGCGCTGCTCGGTCATGTCCTCGGGGAACATCGCGCGCACGGATGGCGCCACCTCGAACAGGCGATCGTAGAACAGCACCGCGGCCTGCGCGGAAATCGGCGCGACCTTGGCAAAGCTCTGCTGCACGAGGGTGATCTGTTCCGGCGTCATGATGTTCTCCTGCCTGTTGGGTTTGCCTTGGTGCGCGCCATTGCGAACCAGGTTCATTGTCAAACTGTCGGGCAATGCTTCTCCCCGCGTATGGGGAGAAGCGAGATTCGTACCAAGTATTAGACACGCGCGCCGGCGAGGCTTGACGCGCCTTCGCCCTGCGGGCTGCGACGCAGATAGAACCACCAGGTCAGCGCGAGGCAGGAGGCGTAGAAGCCGAGATAGATCGCGAGCGCGAGCTGCGGCCCGCCGGTCAGCGCGATCGACTTGCCGAACCCGGTCGGGATCAGATAGCCGCCAACGGCGCCGACCGCGCCGATGAAGCCGACCGCAGCACCGCTCTCGATGCTCGCCGTCTTCAAGGCGACCGCGCGCTCCGCATCGCCCTTGCCGCGCACCCTGAACAAATTCTGCTCGCGGAAGATCGAGGGGATCATGCGGTAGGTCGAGCCGTTGCCGATGCCCGTCGTCACGAACAGGACCAGGAACATCGACAGAAAGCCGATGAAATCCTTGTGCCCGACGAAGTAGAGCACGCCGATCGTCGCGCCTGCCATCACGATGAAATTCCAGAACGTGATCACCGAGCCGCCGATCCTGTCGGCAAGCCAGCCGCCGAGCGGCCGCGACAGCGAGCCGACCAGCGGCCCCAGGAACGCGATCGCAATGGTGACTTGCGGGAACTGGGTCTTGATCAACAGCGGAAATGCAGCCGAGTAGCCGATGAAGGAGCCGAACGTGCCGATATAGAGATACGCCATGATCCAGGTGTGCTTGCGCCTGACCACGGCGAGCTGGTTCTTGATCGACGACTTGGCCGTGGTCAGGTTGTTCATGAAGAACACTGCGCCGAACACCGCGATCGCGATCGGCAGCACCCACATCAGGCCGGCGTTCTGGAGGAAGACGCCGTCGACGGGCGATGCCTGGAACAGGTTGATGACGGCGAGCGTCATCAGGATCGGGGTCAGGAGCTGCACGCTGGAGACGCCGATATTGCCGCCGGCCGCATTCAGTCCGAGCGCCCACCCCTTCATCCGGTCGGGGAAGAAGAACGAGATGTTCGTCATGCTGGAGGCAAAATTGCCGCCGCCGAGACCGGCGGTCGAGGCAATCAGCAGCATCAGCCAGAACGGCGTGTCGGGCTGGCCGACGAAATAAGCCAGCGAAAGCGTCGGAATGAGCAGGATCGCCGCGCTGAAGATGGTCCAGTTGCGCCCGCCGAAGGTCGTCACCGCGAAGGTGTAGGGAAAGCGCATCAACGCGCCGATCAGCCCGGGCACCGCGACGAGCTGGAACAGCTGGTCGGTGGTGTAGTGGAAGCCCGCCTGCGGCAGCTTGGTGGTGACGATGCTCCAGATCAGCCAGACCGAGAAGCCGATATGTTCGGCCACGATCGACCAGATCAGGTTGCGTCGCGCGATAGTCTTGCCAGTCGCATTCCAGAACGCCTCATCTTCGGGGCGCCAGTCTGAAATCCAGGTTGGATTCTTCGTCATTGAGTATCCCTTCTTGCCTCACCGCTGCGTCGTTGCAGGCTCAGCCTCCGGCCACGGAGGCGCGCGCCGAGGCCAAGCCCCGGTGGCGAGTTCACGATGCTGATTGATGATGTTGAGGGACGTCGTCGTTGGCGTCGCGGTCGGTGTTTCAATTTCCGTGCCAACTGCGCGCATTCCGGAAACGCAGGAAATTCAGGAGCTTGTTCGTCGTGCCCCAAATTCTTGCAGCACTATTTCGCACGCAAATTTTGCGATTCGCTCAATCCCTGTGCGCCGCACAAGGATTGAGCTTGATGATTCAAAATTAGGCGTTGCGTGAGCATCTGTTGGTGACGCGCCTACGCGGCTTCGACGAAGCGATGACGCTCATAGAGGAATTCGAGCACGCGCTGCCGGCACTTCAGGTAAGTGACGTTGGTCGCGAGTTCGAGCCGCTTGCGCGGCCGCGCCAGCGGCACCTCCAGCACCTCGCCGATGCGCGCGCTCGGCCCATTCGTCATCATGACGATGCGATCGGACAGCAGCACCGCCTCGTCGACGTCGTGGGTGATCATCAGAATGGTGTTGCCGAGCTTCTGATGCAGCGCCATCACCGAATCCTGCAAATGCGCGCGGGTCAGTGCGTCGAGCGCGCCGAAAGGCTCGTCGAGCAGCAATACTTTCGGCTCCATGGCAAGCGCGCGGGCAATGCCGACGCGTTGCTTCATGCCGCCGGAGATTTCCGAGGGCCGCTTGTCCTTGGCATGGGCCATCTGCACGAGGTTGAGATTGTGCATGACCCAGGCGTCGCGTTCGGCGCGCTTCTTGGTCTTGGCGAAGACCTTGTCGACGCCGAGCCGGACGTTCTCGTACACGGTCAGCCATGGCAACAGGCTGTGGTTCTGGAACACCACCGCGCGATCCGGTCCCGGCGAGTTCACCTCGCGGTTCTCGAGCAGCACGCCGCCCATGGTGGCGTTGGTCAGGCCTGCGATGATGTTGAGCAGGGTCGACTTGCCGCAACCGGAATGGCCGATGATCGAGACGTATTCGCCCTTGTCGATGGTGAGATTGATATCCTTCAGCACCTCCGTGGAGGCTGCGCCGCGGGTGAAAATCTTGTCGATATGGTCGAGCTTCAGATAAGCGGTCATGTGCTTCCCCTTTTAGTTCAGCGCGGTGCCGCGGGTGACGATCTTGCCGGCGCCCGCGATCAGGCGGTCGAGCACGAAGCCGATGATGCCGACATAGAACAGCGCCAGGATGATTTCGCTGATATGCGAGGAGTTCCAGGCGTCCCAGATGAAGAAGCCGATGCCGACGCCGCCGATCAGCATTTCCGCGGCGACGATCGCGAGCCATGACAGGCCGATGCCGATGCGAAGTCCCGTGAAGATGTAGGGCGCGGCGGCAGGGATCATGATCTTGGCAAAGAACTCGAGCGGGTTGAGCTGCACCACTGCGGCGACGTTGCGATAGTCCTGCGGAATGTTGCGGATGCCGACCGCGGTGTTGATGATGATCGGCCAGACCGAGGTAATGAAGATGACGAAGATCGCCGACGGCTGGCCGTCACGGAAGGCCGCGAGCGAAAGCGGCAGCCAGGCCAGCGGTGGGATCGTGCGCAAGACCTGGAACAGCGGATCGAGCCCGCGCATGGCCCAGACCGACTGGCCGACCAGGACGCCGAGCGCGATGCCGGCGATGGCGGAGAGCGAATAGCCGAGCGCGACGCGCTGGAGACTGGCGGAGAGATGCCAGAACAGACCCTTGTCGATGCCGCCATGGTCGAAGAACGGATCGAGGATCAGCTCCTTGGTGTCCTTGAAGACTTTTGACGGCGGCGGCAGCGCCGAGCCGGCGCGACGGCAGACCAGCTCCCATATCAGCATGAGCAACGCGACCACGACGAGCGGCGGGATAACGCGCACGGCGGTCTCCCGCGCCATCCGCGCGTAAGTCTCCGATCGCGGCGGCCGCTTCGGTGTCATCGCGACGACCGGCGCGGCAGCGCTCGCAGGCTTCGCGGTCTCAACCTCGATCTTCGTGGCGGGCATCTTCATCGCAATATCTCTCCGGCTGCAAAAGACGATGCGGCCGCCCGGAGGCGGCCGCTGGCTCCATCAGACTTCGACGCGCTTGATCGCGAGCGACTTCAGATAGGCAGCGGGATTTTCCGGATCGAACACCTTGCCGTCGAAGAAGGTCTCCTTGCCGCGCGACGTAGAGGCCGGGATCTCCGCACTTGCGACGCCGAGCGTCTTGGCCGCATCGCGCCACATGTCCTCGCGGTTGACCTTGGCGATCAGCGCCTTGGTGTCGAAATTCGCCTCGTACTTGCCCCAGCGGATGTCCTCCGTGAGGAACCAGAGGTCGTGGCTCTGGAACGGATAGGAGGCGAAGTCGCGCCAATACTTCATGATGTGCGGGGAGTTCTCGACCACCTTGCCCGGGATGCCGTAGTCGAACTTGCCAGCGGTGCGGTCGAGCACGTCTTCGACGGGGCAGTTCATCCACTGCCGCTTGCCCATGATGGCGGCAAGCTCGGCCTTGTTCTCGGCCTTGTCCGACCATTGCTGCGCTTCCATCACCGCCATCAGCAGCGCCTTCGAGGCCTTTGGATATTTATCGACGAAGGCGGCGCGCATGCCGAAGGATTTTTCCGGATGCTTGTTCCAGAGTTCGCCGGTGTTGATGGCGGTGTAGCCGATGTTCTGATGGATCAATTGCAGATTCCAGGGCTCGCCGACGCAGAAGCAATCCATGGTGCCGACCTTCATGTTGGCCACCATCTGCGGCGGCGGCACCACGATGGTCTCGATGTCCTTGTCGGGATCGATCCCGCCGGCGGCGAGCCAGTAACGGATCCAGAGGTCATGCGTGCCGCCGGGGAAGGTCATCGCGGCCTTCACGGCCTTGCCTGAGGCCTTCTTCTTCTCCAGCGCCGCCTTGAAGGGCGTGGCGTCGACGCCGAGCTTCAGGTCGGCATATTCGTTGGCGACGGAGATGCACTGGCTGTCGAGATTGAGCCGCGCCAGGATGTACATCGGCGTCGGCTGATTGTTCTGCGTCACCTTGCCGGCCGAGATCAGATACGGCATCGGGGTGAGGATGTGCGCACCGTCGATGCCGTTGCCTTCTGAGCCGAGCACGAGATTGTCCCGCGTGGTGCCCCAGGAGGCCTGCTTCTGCACGTCGGTGTCAGGCATGCCGTATTTGGCGAACAGGCCCTTGTCCTTGGCGACGAACAAGGGGCCGGCATCGCTCAGCGCGATGAAGCCGAGCTTGGCACCCTTGACCTCGGGGCCGGCGTCCTGCGCGAAGGCGCCAGCGGGGAAATTGAGTTTTACGGCGGCCAGGAGTGCGGCGGTCGAGCCGGCGGCCTTCAACAATTGACGGCGGCTGAGGCCAGTGTCCGACGGCCGGCGGGTGCGCTTGGTCATGGGCGATATCGTCCTTTGCGTCGTTGCAGAATGATTGCGTCAGTGCACACGAGCAGCCCATCCGGTCCGGCGACGCCTGAAGCTGCGCATGCGAACGCGAGGCGGGGAGACCCCCGTCTGGTGGCGTCGGCAATTCGGATGAGAAGTCTCGCGGGACGGCTTCAATGGCGTCGGGCTGGAACTATTCAAGCTTCGTGCCAAGCGCCACAACGTAGAAAATCTCGAAAGATCAGTATGCTACAGGCAGCGCGCCAGTCTGTCGCAGGCCCGTTCCGCTCGCGAAATTTGCGGCTGCCCAATAATTGTGCGGCGCACAACAGTTGTGCAGCAGCCCAAGCAAAAGGCCGCATCAAGCGCAAAAGCCGGGGCAGCCAAAGCTCTACCAGATTGATGTTGCTTGCTTTTTATGAGCCCAGCACACGGCACGCAACTTGCTTCTCCATTTACGTCAATGAAGACTGCGGCTTTGCCGCATTGATGCAGGCGCTGGCGGCTGCATCCCGGAAGCTCAACTGCTTCGCGGCCCTCCTCGGCTCGGTCGTCGTGACGCAATCCCAAAGGCTTCCAACTCTCCATCGCCTCGTGCGCGGCAGGTCAGCCCGCACGGGCAGTGACGTTCAATCGCTCTCGCAGGAGGGCGAGATCTCTTTCTTAGGAAGCAAAAGGAACCATCGATGTCGTATCTCGCGCCTTCGGAATTCGTCACCAAGATGGTGGATGCGGGCGAGTCCAAAGTCTTCATGTCCACCCGGGATACCATCATCCGCGCCTACATGGCCGGCGCCATCCTGGCGCTCGCGGCATGGTTCGCCGTCACGATCAACGTGAACACGGGGCAGCCGCTGATCGGCGCGCTGCTGTTCCCGGTCGGCTTCGTCATGCTGTATCTGCTGGGCTTCGACCTCCTGACCGGCGTGTTCGTGCTCTCCCCGCTCGCGCTGATCGACAAGCGCCCCGGCGTCACCATCGGTGGCGTCTTGCGCAACTGGGGCCTCGTCTTCGTCGGCAACTTCGCCGGCGCCTTCACCGTGGCCTTCATGATGGCTTTCGTCACGACCTTCGGCTTCACGCAGGACCCCGATAAGATCGGCACCGCGATCGGCAATATCGGCGAAGGCCGAACGCTGGGCTACGCTGCGCATGGCGCGGCCGGCATGGCGACGCTGTTCCTGCGCGGCATGCTTTGCAACTGGATGGTCTCGACCGGCGTGGTCGGCGCCATGATCTCGACCTCGGTCCCCGGCAAGGTCATCGCGATGTGGATGCCGATCCTGGTGTTCTTCTACATGGTGTTCGAGCATTCCGTCGTGAACATGTTCCTGTTCCCGTCGGGCCTGATGCTGCACGCAAAATTCTCGATCATGGATTACCTGATCTGGAACGAGATCCCGACGGTGCTCGGCAACCTCGTCGGCGGCCTCGCCTTCACCGGCATGACCCTCTACGCCACGCACGTCATGACCAAGCCGAAGCGCCAGGCCGGCAAGGCCACGTCGCCCCGCGTCGCGGCCTGATACGTCTCGACAGGAGAGCCTCGCCCGATCAGGGTGAGGCTCCCCTTTGCCGGTGATGACGATGACTCGTGGACTTCAGATCTCGGTCGGCCAGCATTCCGACAAGGGTCGCAAGCCCATCAACCAGGATTTTCACGGCGTCCTCGTTCCGGACGAGCCGATGCTCAGCCTGAAGGGCATTGCAGCCGTCCTCGCCGACGGCATCTCCAGCAGCACGGTGAGCCAGATCGCCAGCGAGTCGGCGGTCAAGAGCTTCCTGATGGACTATTATTGCACGTCGGAATCCTGGACGGTGAAGACCTCCGCCCGCCGCGTGCTGGACGCGACCAATTCCTGGCTCCACGCGCAGACGCGCAAGAGCCAATATGCCTATGACCGTGACAAGGGTTATGTCTGCACGCTGAGCGCCATGGTCATCAAGGCGACCACCGCGCACATCTTCCACGTCGGCGACTGTCGCGTCTACCGCGTGGCCGGCAAGGCGCTCGAACAGCTGACCGACGATCACCGGATCATCGTGTCCTCGGAGCAGACCTATCTCGGCCGTGCGCTCGGGATCAATCCGCAGCTCGAGATCGACTACCAGAGTTTCGAGATCGAGACTGGCGACACGTTCCTGCTGGCGACCGACGGCGCCTATGAATTCGTCGACGCGCGTTTTGTCACGAGTGCGCTCAGCGACCATGCAGCCGAGCTCGACGGAGCGGCGAAGGCGATCGTCGAGGAAGCCTACCGGCGCGGCAGCGACGACAACATCACAGTCCAGATCCTCCGCATCGATGCGGTGCCGCAGCGCGAGCCGGCCGGCATCTTCAACCAGACCTCCCAGCTGCCGCTTCCCCCGCTGCCGGAGCCGCGGGCCGTCTTCGACGGCTACAAGATCGTCCGCGAAATCCACGCCAGCAGCCGCAGCCATATTTACCTTGCCGTCGACGCGGTGACCGAGGAGCCGGTCGCGCTCAAGCTGCCGTCGATCGATTTGCGCGACAATGCCGCCTACCTGAAGCGCTTCCTGATGGAGGAGTGGATCGCGCGCCGGATCGACAGCCCGCACGTGCTGAAGCCGCTGTCACAGTCGAAACGGCGCGGTTACCTCTACGTCGCGACCGAATTCGTCGAAGGTCAGACCTTGCGGCAATGGATGACGGACAATCCGCGCCCCGATCTCGAAACCGTCCGCGGACTGGTCGAGCAAATCGCCGCGGGCCTGCGCGCCTTCCACCGCATGGAGATGCTGCATCAGGACCTCAGGCCCGACAACATCCTGATCGACAAGACCGGCACCGCGAAGATCATCGACTTCGGATCGGTTAAGGTGGCAGGCGTCGCGGAGGCCGCGCCACAGGACGAGACCGACGAAATTCTGGGAACGGTCCAGTACACGGCGCCGGAATATTTTCTTGGGCAAGGCGGCTCGCCGCGCTCCGACATGTTTTCGCTCGCCGTGATCTGTTACCAGATGCTGACGGGAAAGCTTCCCTATGGCACCCAAATCGCCAGGGTCCGGCGCAAGGCGGACGTGCGGAGGCTCAAATACCGCCCGGCCGATGACGACAGCAACGTGCCCGCCTGGGTCGACGGCGCGCTCAGACGTGCGCTGCATCCGGATCCCTACAAGCGGCACGAGGATCTGTCCGAATTCGTCTTCGAGCTTCGCACACCCAATCCGGCCTATCTCGACACGCGGATCACGCCGCTCTTGGAGCGCAGCCCGCTGATGTTCTGGAAATTGACCACGGCGGCGCTCGCCTGCGTCGTCGTGGTCCTGCTAGCGATGCTGCACGCGCGCTGATCCGGGTGTAGCCACGCAAAGCATCACCACGTGATCAGCGGAGACCGATGCAGCCAGGTATCGGCGCGCACCTGATCGAGCACGAATGTCGCAACGTCTTCGCGCGCGATGGTACCGCCATGGAAGCCCGAAAAATCCGTCAGGGCCCGGACCGAGCCGCGGCCGGGCTTGTTGTTCAGGATCGAGGGGCGAACCAGGACCCAGTCCAGCCCGCTGTCTCTGACGATTGCTTCCTGCCGGTCCTTGTCGGCGTACACCTTCTTCAGGAGAAGCGGAAAGATCACATTGTCGGCGATAAAGCCGCCGTGCCCGGCACTGTCGCCGGCGCCCATTCCCGTGATGCAAACGAGCCGCGAGACCTGCTCGGCCTTCATCGCTCACGAGCGCGCGCGTCGCGGTCGAGAGAAGCGTCACCTCGCGGAACGGGCTTACCGGTGTACCCAGCGCACTGACCACGGCCTCACGGCCTTTGAGGGCTGCGCGCAGGGCTGTTTCATCGCGGGCGTCTCCGACGATAAGCTTCGCCCCCGTGATGTCACGTGCCTTCTCGGCGGAACGCACCAGCACGGTGACGTCGTAGCCTCGCGCCACCGCCTGGTTGACGATCAGGCGACCGGTGGCACCGGTCGCTCCAAGCACCAATATCTTCGTCGCACCTTGCGGATCCGCCGGAACAGTGGCGATTGAAGAGGTCATGATGGGAGTCCTCGTTGTCGTGATGGGGACGTGCCCATGCCGTCAGGCAGAGGCCGCGATTTCGGAGACGAAGTCGCGATAGGAGCGCAGGGGACGGCCCAACAACGCGGTCAGACGCTCGACGTCGCCGGCTTCGGGGACCATTCCCTCGGTGAGGAAACGCTCGCTCATCAGCCGCATGTCGTAGGCCATCCAGCTCGGCATGAACTGCCGGAGATTCTTCTCGAAGCCGGCGGTATCGTCACCGGGATAGGCGACCGTGCGGCCCAGCACCTCCGACCAGACCGCGGCGGCTTTCGCGCCGGTCAGCGTATCAGGACCGACGAGATTGACGCGGTCGAGCGCAAGCGGCGTTGCGGCGCGCTCACGACGGATGAGCTCGAGGGCCGATATCTCACCGATGTCGCGCGCATCGATCATGGCGAGCCCCTTGCTCCCGATCGGCATCGGATAGATGCCGTATCCGGTCACCACGTCCTTGATCGTGACGTCGTTGTTCATGAAGTACGCCGTGCGCAGGATGGTGGCGTTGAAGCCCATCTGCTCGATCATCCGCTCGACGCCGAACTTGCCGGCAAAGTGCGGGACGTTCACGTAGCGATCGCTGTGGATCACCGAGAGGTATACGACCCGCTCGACACCAGCCTCGCGGGCGACGTTGAGCGCGATCAGCGCTTGCGTGAATTCATCCGGCACCACTGCGTTGAGCAGGAACAGGGTCGAGACGCCCTTGAATGCGCTGCGGATCGAGTCGACGTCGAGCAGGTCGCCCTGCACGACGGTGACGCCTGCCGGGAGGTTTGCCTTGGCTGGATCGCGGGCGAGAGCACGGACATCGGCGCCGCGTTTGGCGAGCTGTTCGACGACGTGGCGGCCGACGGTGCCGGTTGCACCGGTAACGAGGATGGTCATGGAGATCACTCCGGGTTGGTCAGAAGACACCCGGAAATTAGCGATCCACAAACGAACCGATAGCCGCTATATTTGGACGGACTGTCTCACTGGTGGAACGATGTACCTGCTCGCACTGACCGACTTCAATCTCGTCGCCCGGCACGGCGGCTTCGGACGGGCCGCACGCGCCACCGGACGCCCGAAAGCCACCCTGTCCCGGCGGGTCGCCGAGCTGGAAGCTGCCCTCGACCTGCGCCTGTTCGAGCGCGGGGCGCGCACCCTGAAACTCACACAGGAAGGACGCGCCCTTTACGAGCGGACGGGGGCCTTGCTCACCGAGCTCGATGAGACGGCGACAGCGATCGCCTCGGGTGGGGACAGGCCGCGGGGGCGCTTGCGGATCAGCGCGCCCTTGCTGTTCTCGCAGACTGCAATGGGAAACCTCGCGGCCGGGTTCGCGCTCAGATATCCGGAGATCCGTCTTGAGGTCACGACGGAAGATCGCTCCGTCGACATGGTGGAGGAAGGGTATGACCTCGTCATTCGGGTCAATCCCGATCCGGATGACAGCCTTGTCGGACGAATCTTTCTGCGCGATCGGCTGGTGGTCGTGGCAAGCCCGGACCTGAAACGACCGAGGGACGGCATCGCTGTGCCGGCTGTCATGCGCGGAGCGGGCGACCAGCTGACAAGCTGGGAAGTCACGATGCCCAGTGGAAGGTCGCGCATCGCGATTGATCCGGTCCTGCGCCTGTCATCGCTCGTCATGGTTCGCGACGCGGTCCGGGCGGGCGTCGGCGCCACACGCCTTCCGGTATCACTGGTCAGTCACGACCTGGCTGCCGGCACGCTGGTGCATTGGGGCGACATGGACGGACCAGAGATCGCGTTGTGGACGCTCTATCCATCGCGCCGGCTGTTGAGCGCGCGCGTCTCCGCCTTCCTCGACTTCATGAAAGAAGCCTTTCCGATGGGGACGCCTGACGAGCTGGCGGCGTTTATCGGGAGATGAGCGGGTGGCGCGCGCTGCTCGCGCCTGACGGTCAGGCGTGCTCCTCCGCCTTCGTCCCCAGCGGCCTCGGCGCCATGCCGCCGCCCGGCTTGAGGTGGAATTCGTAGCTCATCAGATGCCACTGCCCGTTCGCCTTGCTGCCGTCGGGCATCGCCGCATCGTTGCGCGGCTCGACCTTGGCGACGAGGTCGTCCTTCACGCCGAACACCACGTCGGAATCCAGATATTTGTCGCCGTCCATGAAGACGTGGGTGATCAGCGGCTCGTAGCCCTTGGCATTGACCAGGAAGTGCACATGCGCCGGGCGCATCGGGTGGCGGTTGGTCTGCACGATCATCTCGCCGACCGGGCCGTCGGTCGGGATCGGGTAGCTGCACGGCAAGATGGTGCGGAAGAAGAAGCGGCCATCGCTGTCGGTGATGAAGCGCGCCCGCGCCGAGGCGCCGACCTCGTCATAGTTCGGCTTCTGCGAGTCATAGAAGCCGTCATCGTCAGCGTGCCAGACGTCGACGGGGACATTCGCGAGCGGCTTGCCGTCGAGATCGGTGACACGGCTCTGCACGAACATCCGTTCGCCGGTTTGATTGTTCGGAGAGATGTCGGTTCCGTGCGCCGTCACCTTGTGCTCGCCGACATAGAACGGCCCGAGCACGGTGGTCTGGGTGGCGCCCTCGCGCTCGCGATGGTTGACCGCGTCGACCAGCATGGAGACGCCGAGCACGTCGGACAGCAGGATGAATTCCTGTCGTGTGTCCGTGCATTTCTGGCCGGTGCGGGTCAGGAAATCGATGGCGTATTCCCATTCCGCGAAAGTGAGGCCGGTCTTGCTCACGTAATCGTGCAGCGACTTCACCAATTCCTGGAGCAGGAATTTCGCGCGCGGGTGAGGTGTCTGGTCAAAGCTCCGGACGACGGCTTCGGTGAGTTCGGTTTCGTTGAACTGGGTCATGGTCGTTTGCCTGCGTTTTCTCATTGGCCCGTTGGGGATCTTTTTGGGCTGCTTGGAGGCGTTCCAAAGTGAAGCCTACACCAAACAGCCGGCCGGCGTTAAGCGCGACCGGCTTGGAATAAGACCGCCTTTTCGGCTATCAACGGCGGACAAAACTTTCGGAGGAACTGATGCTCGCCCCCACCCCCGCGTCGCCCGAATCCGTGGGCATGTCCAAGGCCGCGCTCGACCGTGTCGATGCGCATCTGAAGAGCCGGTACATCGATGCCGGTCGCTTCCCGGGCACGCATCTCCTGGTCTATCGCCGTGGCAAGATCGCCCACAGCTCGGTGCAGGGTTTTGCCGACGTCGAACGCAAGCTGCCCGTCAAGGATGACACCATCTACCGCATCTATTCCATGACGAAGCCGCTCACCAGCGTCGCCTTCATGATGCTGGTCGAGCAAGGCCTCGTCGCCATCGATGAGCCGGTCGCCAAGTACATTCCGGAATGGAAGGATCTCGGCGTGTTCGTCGCCGGCACTGCGCCTTCCTTCCTGACCCGGCCGCCGTCGCGGCCGATGCTGATCGTCGACCTCCTGCGCCACACCTCCGGCCTCACCTACGGCTTCCAGCAGCGCTCGAACGTCGATGCCGCCTACCGCGCCGAAAAGATCGGCGAGGTCGAGAAATCCGGCACGCTCCAGACCATGATCGAGAGCCTTGCAAAAATCCCGCTGGAGTTCTCGCCGGGCGAGGCCTGGAATTACTCGGTTTCGACCGACGTGCTCGGCTACCTCATTGGCAAGATCTCCGGCATACCCTTCGAGCAGTTCCTGAAACAGCGCATTCTCGATCCACTCGGCATGACCGACACTGATTTCCACGTGCCGGCTTCCAAGGCCCACCGGTTCGCTGCCTGTTACTCGGCCGACCCGGGTGGCGGCATGACCTTCCATGCCGGCCAGCGCCGCGAGGGCCTGACGTTGCAGGATGATCCAACCAAGAGTTCGTTCCTGTCACCGCCGTCCCTGATTTCGGGCGGCGGCGGGCTGTGCTCGACGACGGCCGACTATCTCACCTTCTGCCGTGCGCTGCTCAATGGCGGCGAACTCGGCGGCGTCAGGTTGATCGGGCCGAAGACGCTGGCGCTGATGACGACCAACCACATTCCGGGTGGACGCTCGCTGCCGGAAGTGTCGCGCTCGCTGTTCGCGGAAGCCGCCTACAACGGCATCGGCTTCGGCCTCGGCTTCGCCGTGACGATGCGCCCGGCCGAGACGCTGGTCGCCGGCAGCCCCGGTGAATACAATTGGGGCGGCGCGGCCACGACTTCGTTCTGGATCGACCCGGCCGAAGAATTGATCACCATCTTCATGACGCAGGTGCTGCCGTCGAGCGCCTACCCGCTCCGGCGCGAGCTGCGCAGCATGGTCTACGCTGCGATCACCGAGAGCAATCTCTGAGAAAAATGCACCGATTCCGCGGCATCAGAGCCGCGGGATCAAGCCCCGCTCATTTCAACATCTCCGGCACGATCAGGCGCGGCAGGAACAGGGAAACGCTGGGCCAAATAATGAGCGCCGCCAGCACGAGCAGCATGGGGATCAGCATGATCACCGTGTCCTTAAGCGCATAGCGCAGCCGTACCCCGGCGATCGAGCAGGCGATCATCAAGCAGAGGCCATAAGGCGGCGTCACCAATCCGAAGGCGAGCGAGACGATCGAGATGATCGCAAACTGCACCGGATGAAGGTCGACCGATTTCGCCAGCGGTTCGAGAACGGTGCCGACGATGATGATCGCCGGAATGGCGTCGAGGAAGCAGCCCACCACCAGAAAGCAGAACGCGATGAAGAAGCCGGCCCCGATCGCGCCCATGCCCCAGGTCGAGACGTTAGCCAGCAGTTCCTGCGGAATCCTGTAATAGGCCAGCAGCCAGCCGAACGCGCTCGCGGTACCGACGCAGAACAGCGCCACGCCGGCAAGGCGCCCGGTATCGAGCAGCGCCTTGTAGAGTTCGCGCGCGCCGGTTTCACGGTAGAAGAACGTCGACAGCGCCACGGAATAGAGCACTGCGACGCAGGCGGATTCGGTCGCGGTGAACCACCCCAGCAGGATGCCGCCGACAATGATGAACGGCGTCATCAGCGCCGGTATCGAGCGCCAGATGGCGCAGCACATCTCCCTCCAGGTGTCCTTCGGATAGGTCGGATAGCCCCGGCGCACGGCATAGATATGCACTGTTGCCATCTGCGCGCCCGCGATTAGCAATCCCGGCACGATGCCTGCGAGGTACATCGCGGCGATCGAGGTCGAGATCAGTCCGCCCCACACGATCATCAGGATCGAGGGTGGGATGATGACGGCGAGCACGGCCGAGACCGCGGTGATGGCGATCGAGAACGAGAGGTCGTAGCCCTCCTTGGTCTGGGCATCGATGAATATCTTGGACTGGCTCGCCGCGTCCGCGGTGGAGGATCCGGAGATGCCGGCAAAGAACACCGACAGCACCACGTTGATCTGCGCCAGCGACCCCGGCCAGTGCCCGACCATCGAGCGGGACAGCGCGACCAGCCGGTCGGTGATGCCGCCGATGCTCATCAGATTGGCGGTGAGCAGGAAGAACGGGACCGCTAGCAGGATGAATGAATTGTAGGCGTTGAAGGTTTCCTGCGCGAGCGTCATCAGCGACAGATGCGGCTCGATCAGCAGGATCGGCACGCAGGCAAGGCCAAGCGCGAAGGCGACCGGGACGCGGATGATGAGCAGGCCAACGAAAGTACCGAACAGGACCATTGCGGCCTGCCCGGCAGAAAGAACATTGCCGCTCATTGATTTGCCCCAAACAAAATCCGCATCTCGTCGACGATCTGTTCACCGGCGAACACGATCCAGGTCACGCCGGAAATCGGCCAGGCGACGTGGATCAGCCAAAGCGGCAGATCGGCCAGCTCCGAAGTTCTGTTCCAGGCAAAGCGGGTGAACTCGATTCCGGCGGTTACGAACACCAGTGCCAGCGCCAGCACGCCGAGCCGCGCGAGAATCCGGACCATGGCTTCGCTTCGGCGTGACAGGTCAGGCCAGACGTCGACTTCAAAATGCTGCGACTCTCTGATGCCGACCATGGCGCCAATCATGATCGTCCAGATGAACATGAACCGCGCCATCTCCTCGGTCCAGATGTAGGACGGAATCAAAGGCGTGTAGCGCGAGATGATCTGCAACGTGACCGGAATGACCAGCATACCGACGGAGGCGGCGAGCAGGATTTCCAGCAGTTTTGCATAGGCCGCCGTTGCTCGGCGCCATGGCGACGGGTTCGGTGGCATCGATATTTCAGTCATCACGACTCCGGGGGATCACAATCACGCAATGGGGCAAGCCGTCTGGCTTGCCCCGACGTCCTGTCGCGTGGGCGGCGACAGTTTTCAGACGACGTTGATCTTCTCGAAAATGCCTTCCGCGCCAATTTCCTTGGCGTAGGTGGCCATCACGGGATCGGCGAGCTTCTTCATGGCGTCCCGTTCTTCGAAGGGAACGCGCTTGAGCTTCCCGGCCTTCTCCAGCGTGTCGAGCTTGACGACTTCTTCACTCGACTCCAGTTGTCGGCCGTAGTCGCCGGCCTCCTTGCCGGCCTTCATGATCGCGTCCTGCAACTCCTTCGGCAAGGTCTTTAGCGTCTTCACCGAGAAGCAGATCGGCCGGATCGACACGGCGTGTTGGGTCAGGTTGAGATGCGGAGCCACTTCGTAGAACTTCATCGCCTCGACGCCGGCCGCCTCGTTCTCGCCGGCCGCAATCACGCCGTTCTGGATCGCGTTGTAGATTTCGTTGTAGGCGATCACCGTCGGGCTCATGCCCACGGCCGCAAAGGTCTTCGACCAGATCGGCGCGCCCTGTACGCGCACCTTGAGTCCCCTAAGGTCGGCGAGAGTCTTGAGCGGCTTGTTGGCGAAGATATTGCGGATGCCACCGCCGGAATAGCCGATCAGAACGACCTCGGCCTTGGACGCGAGTTCGTCGGCGATCGGCGCCAGGATATTGGCTTCGACGACCTTGTTCATGTGGTCGATGCCCTTGAACACGAAGGGCGCGTCGATGAACGGGGCCGCCTTGGCGAAGGTCGACATGTGAGCCGGCGAGACGATGCCGTAATCGACGGCTTTGCCCTGCGACATGTACTCGAAATATTGCTTTTCGAGGCCAAGCGAGGAATTCCTGTGCAGTGTGAAGTTGACGGGCTTGCCGTAGTACTTCTTGACCAGCTCTTCGAACCGGAGCAGGGCCCGGTTGAAGGCGTGGTCGTCGTTGAACTGGACCGCGCCGTTCAATGTGATCGGCGACTGTGCCCTGACGATTGACGGCATGCCCATCGCAGCCGCCGCAGTGGTCGCGCCGAGCCCAGCGAGAAATGATCTTCGCTTCATCGTCTCCCCTCCTTTTGATGCTCCGGCCCTGTCGCCGGGCCGTGAGCGCAGCCGGTATGCGGCTTGCGAGTGGGAAGCGTATGGAAAACCTCGGCGGGACGGAAGTCATTTCACGCGCGCGGGAGGCCCTCTTCGTCGCAGGGCCACCCCTTTCGCGAACTGCTGCACTGCAACTTGCGCTCCTGCCGGTGCGTGGCAGGCCGAGGGGAGCAGCCTCTCTTAGCAGACAGACGGCGTGCGGGCCCGTGCGCTGCACGCACAGACCCGCCTTCCACTGCCGCTTAGTGCATGTGGCCGATCAGATAGATGCCGCCGCCGATCACCAGCACGGCCGGCACGGCCCAGAGAATCAGAACTGGCATTTGTCATCCTCCTCAGTTGGACGTGCAGACCTTGACGGTCTTCATGCCGGCTTCAGCTTCGGTGCGCGATTTGTAGATCGCGCCCGATGGGCTGACGACGGTCATGGACGTGTCCGTCGGCTTCTTGTCGACGATTGTGCACTTCTTCGTCTTGACGTCCTGCACGCCATAGAACTCGTCGGCCGCGAACGCCGGCAGGGATATTGCGGAAAGCATCAATGCTGCAGTTACTATCTTCAACTTCATTTGTAGTCCTCCTCCAGAGCCCGAGCCGTCAGCCCGGTCATCTACAAACGGGAAAAAGCGGCAATTAGTTCCCTGAGCCGGGAACGCTGTCCGCAATGAGGGGTTGTTGCGGCGCATGTTCAAACGAGGAGAACGAGATGAAGAAGTTGTTCCTGCTTTCCGCCGCGGCGGTCCTGATGTCGACCGGTGCTTTCGCGCAATCGACCGTCGTGACGACGACCGGGACGGGCCACGCGGCGGCCGTCCAGATCGAGCCGCAGTACCGAACCAAGATCAAATCCTACGTCACCGAGCATCGCATTCGCCCGGTGACCACGAAGGAAAAGATCGTTGTCGGTGCGGCGGTGCCGAGCGACGTCGAGCTTGAGGCCGTTCCCGCAGACTGGGGTCCGTCGCTGACGAAGTATCGCTACGTCTACTCCGGCGATCGCGTGATGCTCGTCGATCCCGGTACGCGCACGGTCGTTCAGGAAATTGATTGATCCAGGTGTAAGGGGGCCGCCTTGAGGCGGCCTCCCTCTCTGGGAGTTGACATTATGAAATCGCATCGAGAGGCCCGGATCGCCGGGCTCAGCCTGGCGGCCGTGTACGCCATGTGTCTCCTACTGACCGCAATCAGCATGAGCTGAGGCGCAGCCGCGGACCGCGCTGCAAAATCTTCTTCCTGGGCGGCGCGTCCGAACGCAAAAATTATTGGCGTAGCGCAAATCCCGCCCCTATGGTCTCCCAAAATCATAAATCCGGCGCTCCCCTGCGCTGGAACCGGGACGCCCGCGTTTGTCAAAGCTCACTTTGCCGGTCCGGCTCGCTCTTCTGGTGACGGGAACGATGTTGCCGCTGATCGTCTTCGCGGTCGGCATTGCCGTCTACAATTACAAACAGGACCGCAACGACGCGACCCGCCGCGTGCTGGAGAATGTGCGCAGCATGCGCCTCGTGCTGGACTCCGAGGTGCAGCGGATGACCGGCGGCCTGCAGGTGCTTGCACTGACGAATTCGCTGCGCAACGACGACTTCCAGAGCTTCCGCCGCATCGCGCTCGGCTTCGTCGACCAGTACGGCAAAGGCGGCCTCGTGCTGATCTCCGATCGCAAGGGCCGGCTGTTGTTTTCCTCCGCGACCGAGGACACCGCAAGCCTGCCGCCACGCGGTCATCTTGAGATCATCGAGAGGGTGTTTGCGACCAGGTCGCCGCAATATTCCGACCTGTTCACCGGCGCGATCAACGGCCGGCAGGTGCTTACGGTCGAGGTTCCGGTGCTCCGCGACGGCGAAGTGATCTACGACCTCTGCTTCAGCCCGCCGGTCAGCACCTTTCAGGACCTGGTGGAAAAGCAACGGCCCGACCGGGATTGGACGGTCTCCCTGCTCGACACCAAGGCTATCGTGTTCGCGCGCACGCCGAACCCTACGGAGATCTTTGGCAAACGGGCTACCGGCGCACTGTACGAGAGTATGTTGCGCACGCCGGAAGCCGCACTCTCGACGGTTTCGCTCGACGGCGTCGCGTTGTCCACCGTCTATACGAGGTCGCGGCTGACCGGCTGGACCATCGTGGCCGGCGTCGCCGAGAGCTCGCTAATCGCTCCGCTCTGGCGCAACATCGCGATCACCAGTTTTATCGGCGGCGTCCTGCTGCTGACCGGCCTGACCTTCGCGGTCCGGATGGCGACCACGATCGCGCGCGGCGAGATGCTGCACGATCTCCTGATCGACGAGCTCAACCATCGCGTCAAGAACACGCTCGCGTTGATGCAGGCGATCGCGGTGCAGACCTTCCGCAGCGCCAGCCGGGACGAGCGGGTAAAATTCGAGGGCCGGCTCGGCGCGCTGGCCGAGGCGCATAATTTGCTGAGCCAGGAGAAATGGGCGGGCTCCGAGCTGCGGGACGTGATCGCCCGCGCGCTCCAGCCGTTCCTGCTGAATAATCCGGAGCGCATCCGCATGGCCGGACCCGCGGTGCCGCTGTCGCCGCGGCTCGCCGTGGTGCTGTCGATGATCGTGCACGAGATCGCCACCAACGCGGCGAAATACGGCGCGCTATCCAACGAGACCGGCCGGGTGACGCTGGAGTGGCAGGTCGTCGCCGATGCGCCGAAGCCGCGGCTGCGCCTGATCTGGACCGAGATCGGCGGACCGCCGGTGACGGCGCCGGTGCAACGCGGCTTCGGCTCGCGCCTGATCGAGCGCAGCGCGCGCGACCAGCTCGGCGGCGAGGCAACGGTCGACTTCCTGCCCCGCGGCGTGGTCTGCACGGTGATTTGCGCGCTGGACGAGGCGCGATGAACGGAGGCCGGCAATGAAGATCACTAGGGTTCGCACGCACATTCTCGAAGCAAAGCTGTCGCAGCCCTTTGCCTATTCGCGCGCCTGGTACGACACGCGCACCGCAATGCTGGTCGAGATCGAGACTGACAATGGTCTTGTCGGATGGGGTGAATGCTACGGCCCGGCGCGCATCACGGCGGCAGTGGTGCAGAGTATCGCTCCGTGGCTGATCGGCGAGGATCCGTTGCGCACCGACGTGCTGTGGCAGATGGTCTATGCGCGCCTGCGGGATCACGGCCAGAAGGGCGTCGTGATCCAGGGGATGAGCGGCATCGACATCGCGCTATGGGACATCAAGGGCAAGCATTTCGGCCTACCCGTGCATCAGCTTCTCGGCGGCGGCGCGCGCAAGCAGGTTGCGGCCTATGCGACCGGTCTCTACCGGCGCAAGTCAGGCGATCCGCTGAACTATCTGGCGGAGGAAGCGGCGGGTTATGCCGCCGAAGGATTCCGCGCCGTGAAGCTGAAGGTCGGTTTCGGAATCGCGGAGGATGCCGCGGTCACCCGCGCGGTGCGCGAGGCGATCGGCCCCGATGTCGCGCTGATGGTCGATGCGAACCACGCCTATGACGCGGTCGCGGCGATCCGGCTCGGCCGCCTGATCGAGCGCCATGACATCGGATGGTTCGAGGAGCCGGTGCCGCCGGAGGACATCGCGGGCTATCGCGCGGTGAAATCCGCGCTTACGATTCCGGTCGCCGGCGGCGAGTGCGAATTCACGCGCTTCGGCTTCCGCGAGTTGTTCGTCTCGCACGCACTTGACATCGCCCAGCCCGACACCTGCGCGGCAGGTGGTCTCTCCGAATGCAAGAAGATCGCCGACATGAGCGAGGCGTTCGGCATCCGCTACAATCCGCATGTCTGGGGCACCGGGATCGCGATCGCCGCGTCGCTCCAGCTCCTCGCGGTGCTGCCCTCGCAAACGCCGACTTCGCTGTCACCGCTCGAGCCGATGCTGGAATTCGACCGCACTGAACATCCGATCCGGCAGGCGATTTTGCAGGAGCCGATCGAGCATGCGAGCGGCGTCGTGCGGGTGCCCGAGGGGCCGGGCCTCGGTATCGAGATCGACCGCGCCGCGCTAGCGCGCTTTGATGCGGAGGCCTAACCGATCGTCTGCAACGTCGGAAACGTCTCCAGCAGCCAGATGCTCACGTTCGAGACCGCGCCGGTGAGGAATCCAATACCGGTGATCACCATCAGGACGCCCATAGCGCGCTCGACATTGACGAGATGGCCCTTCATGCGCGCAAACAGGGTGGAAAACTGCTCGATCATCAGGGCAGCGATCAGGAAGGGAATGCCGAGCCCGGCCGAATAGACCGCGAGCAGGACGGCGCCCTTTGTCACCGTGGCTTCGGCCGCGGCGACCGAGAGGATCGCGGCAAGGATCGGGCCGATGCAGGGCGTCCAGCCAAAGGCAAAGGCCAGCCCCATCACATAAGCGCCCCAAAGGCCGACGGGCTTGGGCGCGGTCAAGCGTCCCTCGCGCATCAACAGGCCGATGCGCGTCAGGCCGAGGAAGTGCAGGCCCATGACGATGATGACGATGCCGGCGAGGATCGAGAGTTCGGCCGACCAGGCCCGGATCAGCGCCCCGATCAGCGAGGCGCTGGCGCCGAGCGCCACGAACACCGTGGAGAAGCCGAGCACGAACAGGAGTGCCGACATCATGATGGCGCGTTTGGAGGCGGATGCGGGCTCTTCGCTTTCGACATGCTCGATCGTCGCGCCCGTCAGATAGATCAGGTAGGGCGGGACCAGCGGCAGGACGCACGGGGAGAGGAAGCTGACGAGGCCGGCAATCAGCGCCGCCGGGATCGAAACATTTTGCATGATGCAGTCGGAACCATCTCTGGCGCCGATGCGGCGCGCGGGGAATGCGCGCGGCCCGGAGCCGAACCGGCTCTGGTGTAGCCGATGCCAGCGAATGCGCAACAGAGGCGCACAAAACCAGGGCTCCTCCCGATGCCGTCTGTGATCACAGATGCGGCACCGGGACACGCACAAATCTCGCCAAAAAGCGAAACTCGGCGGCGCGGCTACTTCACCACGCGGAGCAGCGGACGCCGGGGCTGGTCCTGCGTCTGCTTGGAAGGGGGCTGCGGTTCGCTCGTGGCCGTCCGCAGCATTTCGTCGCACAGTGCCTTGAGATCGGCACTGTCAATTCCTTTGAGCTTCATCCGCACGTCCAGGATGACAATGGACAGCAGCTCGGCCGACTCACGGCTATTGCTCTCGTTGAGCACCCTGCGGCACTCTTCGAGCGTTTCCAGCACCGACTGCAACTGTTCGTCTGAATGCGACACGGCGTTCTTTCCGCTAATTCGGCCTGTGAGACGTGGTTGTGACGACCCCTTTGGCCCCCATGGAGCGTCGAGGATAACACGAGGCCGCTACGCCCCCGAACATGATTTCAGTGTGTTTCTGCCTTGAAACCGCGGTTCCGGCGCGTATCGCGTCGCGCCGCCGGCCGTCGAAACGCTCAGTCGTAAAGCGCTCGATCGTAAAACGCTCGCTCGTAAAACGCCTGGCGTGCTGCAATTGATCCATCGTGGAAGGCACCTGCTCTCGCGCAAGGACGTTCATTGCGGACAATGCCGACAATCCCGCAGGCAAGTCACGGCTCACAACGGAACTCACGCCACACCCCCTCATACGGGCGATGGTTTGCCCGATTCCTAGCCCTTGTTCCTAGGCTTGGCAGCACCCGAATACCACCTGCGGCGTAGTAAGGATGACGTTCAAAACTCGTCGTTCCCCAACCCGCCGTGGTTGTGGTTTGCCCGAGATTCTGCCAGTTTAGCGACCCGAAGGGACTTGTATGCACTCCTTGGCGGAAAGGGGCGTTCCTCTGGAGGAACGCCCAAAGACAAACGTCAGCGGCCTCTCGGACTGGGATGCGGCGCGCATTTTCCTGGAAGTTGTCCGATGCGGAAGTTTCCGCTCGGCGGCCGAGCGCCTGTCGCTGTCGATCAACGCCGTTCGCCGCCGGATCGATGATTTCGAACGCCAGACCGGCACCACGTTGTTCACCCGCGACGTCCACGGCACCCGTCTGACCGACGAAGGCGCGCTGGTGGTCTCCGCCGTCGAGCAAATGGAGGCGGCTGCCTTCGACGTGCTGCGCACCAGCGATTCGACAGCGAACGCCCTGTCCGGCGAGGTCCGCGTCGCCGTCACCGAGGGACTTGGCACATTCTGGCTCGCCCCGCGACTGGTCGAATTCCAGCAGACCTATCCGAAGATCCTGGTCGATCTGCATTGCGCGATGCGTTCGGCCGACGTCTCCCGCCACGAGGCCGACGTCGCCATTCACCTGTCGCGGCCTTCGGCACTCGACGTCAAGCTGGTGCGGCTCGGCCGCATGCATCTGATGTTCTGGGCCTCCGAGAAATACATTTCAAAACATGGCGCGCCGCGCTCGGCGGCGGAGTTGATCAAGCACCGCCTGGTGCTGCAATTCGCGGACCAACTCGCCGCCAAGCAAACTTTCGAGAGCTTCTTCCCCGGCGTTCCGGAACGTGACCTTCTGGTCATGAAGACCAACGTCTCGAGCGCCAACTACTGGGCGGTCGCGAATGGCGCCGGAATCGGCGTGTTCCCGAGCTACGCCATTGCGCTTGGCGGGAAGTTGATTCCACTGGAGGTCGAGCTGAACAGACCGCTGGATATCTGGTTGTCCTACCATCCTGGTAGCGGCCGGATTCCGCGCGTACGGCACATGATTGACTGGCTGATCGAAGCCTTCAATCCGGCGCGTTTCCCGTGGTTTAAGGAAGAGTTCGTGCACCCGCATGAATTCAAGGACGAGTATATGGGCGAACCCCTGACCCAGCTCTTCGGGGGGTTTTCAACCGAAGACCGATGAGAAAAAAGATGAAGACAGCGGCGAAGAGAATGAAGCAGCGCAGTGCCGGCAAGCCGGACATTGAGCTGGGCAAGCGAATCCGTCTACGGCGCGTCGAGATGAAGGTCTCGCAGGCCGAGCTCGGCGAGAAGCTCGGCGTCAGTTTCCAGCAGGTCCAGAAGTACGAGAAGGGCGTCAATCGCGTCGGCGCGGCCCGGCTTCAGCAGATCGCCACCGCCCTCGATGTGCCCGTGACCTTCTTCTATGACGGCGACAACAAGGCGCGCGAAGTCGAGAGCCTGCTCTTCCTGGACTCGGCCTTCAGCCTCCGCCTGCTGCGCGCCTACAGCAAGATCAAGGACCAGACGGTGCAGCGTCAGCTCGTCTCGCTGATGGAATCGATCGCAGCGAACGAAGCCTGAGCCGATCGGCGTTCGTGCCTTTCCGCCCGATGTTCAATCCGCCGCGTCACGGGGCGCGGCTGGATTGAACGAGACCCGGACGAGATATATCCGGCCCGCGCTTGCGCGGACTTCTCGGGGCGGCATGACCGCCCCTTTTTGTTGACCATTTTTCCCGCCGTCGCCCGCGGTTTGCGCGAACCCATTCCTGCCCTGTCGCGACCCGATCCAGAGACCGCGTGCCTTGCGCATGGGGCTCGCGATGCGCCGTGCTTGAGGGAGCCGCAACCGGGAGACGCTAGCCTCCCGCCGATTTCTCGAATCAGCCCGACGAACCGGGAATTGCCGATGCGAGCGCCCGTCCGGGCCTCGCTCTCATAGGGAAGATGGGACACATGTCGAAGCGCCATGCGATAATCATTGCCGTCGGCATGCTTGCGAGCGCCTCTGCGCTTGCTCAGACCGAGACCATTGGACAGGCCGGGCCCAAGCCGGCGACTGCGGCTGGCACGGTGCCGGCCACCGCCAATCCGGCCCACGCAGCCGCACCGAAAACCGCCGCGCCGGCGGCCGCATCTACGGCGGAGAGCCGTTCGGCCGCAGCGCTCGCGCTGACGCATGAGCCGACCTATGACGAAGGCTCCGCCCAGCGCATCAAGGATGCGGCGCTGAGCTATTCCGATCTGGCCGTGCGCGGCGGCTGGCCGACGATCCCGGCAGACGCCAAATTCGCGCCCGGCGCCCAGGGCGCCAATGACGATCTCCTGCGCAAGCGGCTGATCGTCTCCGGCGATCTTTCCGCCGACAAGGCGAGCGGCGCCTTCGACCAGGATCTCGCCGACGCCGTGAAACGCTTCCAGGCCCGCCACGGCCTCGCGCCGACCGGAACGATGACGCCGCGCACGATCGCGGCGATGAACGTGCCGGTGCAGAACCGCATCCGGCAGCTCGAGGCTTCGCTGCAGCGGCTCGAGAACATGAATTTCGGCTTCGGCCAGCGCTATGTCGTGGTCAACATCCCCGCCGCCTTTGCCGAAGCGGTCGAGAACGACGTCGTGGTAAGGCGCTATCGCGTGATCGTCGGCAAGACCGAAAAGCCCTCGCCAACGCTCACCGCCCAGATCAGCAGCGTCGTCCTCAATCCCACTTGGACGGTGCCCTCCTCGATCGCCAAGACCGAGATCTCCGCGCATATGCGCAAGGATCCCACCTATCTGTCGCGCATGCACATGGAGGTGCTCGACGCTCACGACAATCCGATCGACCCGAATTCGGTTGACTGGTCGGGCACGCATACGCCGAATTTCACCGTGCGCCAGCACAACGGCACGTTCAACGCGCTCGGCGCGGTCAAGATCGACATGCCGAATTCCTATTCGGTCTACATGCACGACACCAACCAGCGCAATCTGTTCAGCGATGATTACCGCTTCGATTCCCACGGCTGCTCGCGCGTCGACAATGTGCGCGATCTCGCCGCCTGGCTGCTGAAGGACCAGCCGAAATGGAGCCGCGCCGCGATCGACGCGGAGATCGCCAGCGGCCAGCATCTCGACGTCGCCATGGCGAAGAAGGTGCCGGTGGCCTGGATCTACCTCACGGCGTGGATGACCAAGGACCAGACCGTCCAGTTCCGCAACGACGTCTATCACCAGGACGAGCAGTTGCTGGAGGCGACCGCCGAAGAGGCGGCCTTCTTCAGCAATGCCGGCAGCCACCCGCTGACCGCGCACATGACCAGATAGATCGCGCCATGCAATCGCGGCACAGGCGGCTGCAAAGCCAGGTCCGTTGTCGCGGTTGACCCTGGCCTCGCCCCGGCCGAACATTGCGCCTCGCCAACGAAAGCGCCCGCGATGTCCGACATGTCCAGCACGACCGAAATTCCCTACGCCGACGGCAAGATCCTCAAGCACACAGCCAGTGGCGTCGGCGTGATCACGTTCAACAATCCCGACAAGCGCAACGCGATGTCGCTGGAGATGTGGGAGGGATTTGGCGAGGCGCTGACCGCCTTACGCGATGACGCTGCCGTGCGCGTCGTGATCCTGCGCGGCGGCGGTGGCAAGGCATTCGTGTCGGGCGCCGACATCAGCCAGTTCGAGAAGACGCGCCATAACGCCGCCGCTTCCGAGGAATACGCAAAACGCAGCGCCGCCCAGCGCGCGCTGCTCGCCGATTATCCCAAGCCAACGATTGCCTGCATCCAGGGTTTTTGTCTCGGCGGCGGCATGCAGGTGGCGATGCTCGCCGACATCCGCATCGCCTCCCATGGCAGCCAGTTCGGCATTCCCGCGGCGAAGCTCGGCATCGCTTATGGCTATGACGGCTTGCGGCACTTGGTGTCGCTGGTTGGCCCGTCCTGGGCACGGCTCCTGATGTATACGGGCATGCGCATCGATGCGTCGGAAGCGCTGCGCATCGGGTTGGTCGAGCGCGTGCTTCCGGAGGATCAGCTCTGGGGCGAGACCATGGCCATCGCCGAGACGATCTCGCAAAATGCGCCGCTCGCGATCAAGGCCGCCAAGCTCACCATCGCGCAAGTGTTGAAGGACGAAAGCGCGCGCGACATGGACGCGATCAGGGCGGTCGGCACGGCCTGTATGGACAGCGTGGATTTTCGCGAGGGCCGGCAGGCCTTCATGGAGAAGCGCAAGCCGCAGTTCCAGGGACAGTGATTCCGTCGCCAGCGAGCAAAATGAAACAATCCAGAGTGCCTCTGCCTGCTTGGCTCTTCGCGATGACGGCGGGCAAACTGAACATGCATTCAGGAAGATTAAATTCCCACGGCCCCGCAACACCATAGCAACCAGCTGATTTGCTGGAAGTTCTCTCGCCATCAAACGAGGGAGATTGCGATGAAACTGAAATTTGCTGTTGTTGGTCTGGCTGCCCTGGGCGGCGCCGCTCTCGCATCAGGACAGGCACTCGCAGCGATGCCGAACGGCATTCCGCAGGCCGACCGTATCGCGAGCGGCCCGGCAGCCGACGTCGATCAGGTGCGCTGGGTCTGCAACCCCTGGGGTCGCTGCTTCTGGCGTCCGAATTATTACGGCGCCTACGGTTTTTACGGCGGCCCGCGACGCTTCTACGGCGGCCGTCCGTGGGGCTGGGGCGGCCACCGCCACTGGCGTCGCTGGTGAATTGCGAGGGGCCGCGAGGCCTCTCTTCCTTGACTACAGCGCCGCAAGCACCGCCTTCGTGATGTCGGCGGTTCCGTTGCGGCCACCAAATTCCATCGGCTTGAGACCGTCGGCATAGACCTTGTCCACCGCACGCTCGATGGTCTCGCCGGCCTCGGCCGCTCCTTCGACGCCGTGCTTGTCGGCGAGCCAGTCCAGCATCATTGCAGCCGACAGGATCATCCCGGTGGGATTGGCTTTGCCCTGCCCCATGATGTCGGGCGCGGTGCCGTGGCACGGCTGGAACACGGCGTATTTGTCGCCGATGTCGGCCGACGGCGCCATGCCGAGGCCGCCGATCAGGCTCGCGGTGATGTCGGAGACGATGTCGCCGAACATGTTCTCCATCACCATCACGTCGAAATCCCAGGGACGCTTCACCAGCATCGCCGAGCAGGCGTCGACATAGAGCCGGTCGGTCTTCACCTCCGGATGACGCTTGGCGATCTCGTCGAAGATGCCGCGGAAGAACGCAAAGGCCTTGAACACGTTCGCCTTGTCGACGCAGGCCAGCGCGCCGGGCTTGCCGCGCGCCTTGCGCCGCTCGGCGAGACGAAACGAGAACTCGAACAGGCGCTCGGACGTCTTGCGCGTGATCAGCATGGTCTCGCGCGCCTCCTCATGGGTGACGACGCCCTTGCCCATCGAGGCGAACAGGCCTTCGGTGGACTCCCTGATCACGACGAGATCGATGCCGCGCTGGTCGGCGCCGACGATCGGGCTCGGCACGCCCGGAATGAGCCGCGCCGGGCGCACACCGGCATAGAGATCGAAGATGAAGCGCAGCTCGATCTGCGGCGCGATCTCGGTGTTGTCAGGATAGCGCACCGACGGCAGGCCGCAGGCGCCGAGCAGGATCGCGTCCGCCTCCTCGCACAGCTTGATGGTGGTGTCCGGCATCGACTTGCCGGCGGCGAGATAATGATTGGCGCCCGCCGGCGCCTCGGTGAAGCGAAAGCTCAGGCCGGATTTCGTCTCGATCTTGCGCAGGACTTCGATGGCCGGCGCCATGACTTCGGGACCGATGCCGTCACCGGCAAGCACGGCAATGTGGAAGGCGTTATTTGCGGACATCGGTTTCCTACTCTCTCCAACGTCATGCCCGGGATCGTCCCGGGCATCCACGCCTCGATACCAACTCCATGGCAAGACGTGGATGGTCGGGTCAAGCCCGACCATGACGACAAACTAGCAGCGTTGGTTACGGCGTCAGCACCGTGCGGCCAACCACCGCGCCCTGCTGCAGTTGCACCAGCGCGTCGTTGGCCTTGGCGAGCGGCTGCCGCGTCACGGGGATCGGCGCTATGTTCTTCGCTCGCACGAGGTCGAGCAGCTCCTGCGTCTCGCGCAAATTGCCGACATAGCTGCCCTGGATCGTCACCGCCTTGATCGGAATCAGCGGCAGCGCCCAGGTCGCACCGCCGCCGAACAGGCCGACGAGGACGAGCTTGCCGCCCTTGGTCAGGCAGTCGAAGCCGAGTTGCGTGGTGGCGGCGTTTCCGACGAGATCGAGCACGGCGCGGATGGGACCACCGGCTTTCTTGGCAAGCTGCTCCAGCGCGTCGGGCGCCTTGGGATCGACGGTCGCGAGCGCGCCGGCTTGCTCCGCCGCTTCGCGTTTCTTCGCGTCGATGTCGACCATGATCGCGCCCTTGCCGCCCATCGCCTTCAGCAGCGACAGTGCCATCAGGCCAAGTCCGCCGGCGCCGAACATCACGATCGGCGTGTCGAAGTGCTGCTCGAGCTTCTTCAGCGCGCTGTAGGTCGTGACGCCCGAGCAGGCGTAGGGTGCAGCCGACGCGGGATCGAGGCCTTTGAGGTTGAGCAAATAGCGCGGATGCGGCACCAGCATGTGGTCGGAATAGCCGCCGTCGCAATAGACGCCGAGCGAGCGCGGCGTCAGGCACATGTTCTCGTCACCGGCGAGACAGGTCGCGCATTTGCCGCAACCGATCCAGGGATAGACCAACCCGACATCGCCGATCTTCACGTCGCCCTGGTCCGACGACTTCACGTCCGGGCCGAAGGCGAGCACCTCGCCGACCGTCTCGTGCCCCATGGTCAGCGGCAGGTTGATGCCGCGGTCCTTCAGCGAGAGCGGCTTGCGGCCGTGGCCGAGATCGTAGCCGCCTTCCCAAATGTGAAGGTCGCTATGGCAGACGCCGGCGGCCTTCACCTTGATCAGCACCTGCGTGCCGGACGGTTGCGGCGTGGCCTCGTCGAACTCCTGCAGCGGCGCCTTGAAATCGGCGACCTTGAAACTTTTCATTGGCGTCCTCTCGGATATTTTTGTTGTCGTCGCCACCATGGCATGGGCGGCAGGACGAGACAAACTCGGACCTGTCTAATTTAGGCTGACGGATGATGGCAAGCCGGCCACGCGCAACGCCGCATTGCTTGCCACAGCGTGGTATCCGTCAGACTTCCCGTGAGACTTGCCGTCAGCCTTGCCCTCAGCCTTGCACGGCTGTTTTGCCTGACGGAATTGGCGCATTGTCGGTGAGCCCGATCTCCGCGCGCAGTCCGTCCGTGTGCTCGCCAAGAACGGCTATCGTCTTGCCCGGTGTTGTATCAGCACCGGTCATCCGGAACGGCAGATTGAGGACCTGGAACGAGCCGCCTTCATCCTCGACAGACGAGAGCGCCTCTCGGTGCGCGAGCTGCGGATCGGCCAGTGCTTCGGACACAGTGCGGTAGGCCGAGGCCGGCACGCCGGCCGCACCTAACGCGACAAGACAGACATCGGTCGAGAGCTGCCGCGACCAGGCCTCTACACCGTCCATCAAGTCGGCCCAATGATCGCGACGCGCGGCGTAGGTGGAGAAGCGCGGATCGGAGATCCATTCGGGGCGGCCGATCACTCCCATCAGTCCCTGAAACGTCTTCTCGCTGGCAACCGTGATCATGACATAACCGCTCGCCGTCTCGGTCGGCCCGAACATCGGGCGCGGCGGCGGCTTCACGGTGAACTGCGAGTTCTGCAACTCGATCAATGTCAGCGTCAGCATCGATTCCAGCATGGAAACGTCGATATGCTGGCCGAGCCCAGTCAGGGTGCGCTGGTAGAGCGCCGACGCGATCGCGCCGAACCCGTAGGTGCCGGTGACGACGTCGGCATGGTAGATGCCGCAATAATCCGGGCGGCTGCGGCCGGGCTGATAGGCGAGATGCGCCATGTCGTAGCCCGAGGCTGCATGGATCACCGGCGCATAGGCCGGCAGCTCGGCCGACGGGCCGCTCTGGCCGTAGCCGGAGATCGAGCAGTAGATCAGCTTCGGGTTGACCGTGCGTATTCTGTCATAGTCGAGCCGCAGCCGATGCATCACGCCCGGGCGGAAGTTCTCGACCAGGATGTCGGCAGTCGCGGCCAGCCGGCGGACCGCCTCCTTGCCGTCCTCGGACTTGAGGTCGAGCACGACGCTCTTCTTGCCGACGTTGAGCTGGCCGAACACGGTGCTGCAGCCCTTGCGCAGCGGCGGCCGGGTCCGCATCGTCTCACCGCCGTCGGTCTCGATCTTGATGACCTCGGCGCCCATGTCGGCGAGCATCCGCGCACAATGGGGACCGGCGATGGTGGTCGAAAAATCCAGGACCCTGAGGCCGGCGAAGGCCTTTGTCGTGGTCCCCTCATGCTTATCTGATAGCTGCATGCCTGCTTGCGTCCTTGAGTCACTTAGGAACTTATCGAAGTTCTCTGTTGTTGGTGCGCCGACCCTAGAGGGCGGCGGCTGAGTAGGAAAGTCTTTACCGAACAGACACGTCTCGCGGGCGGGCTTGGGAATTCCAGGGCAACTGGACCCGTTCTTGCATAGCAGCAATCGGGCTCCGGCAGAGGGCAGCAGTTCTTGAGGGTCTTGTTCGTTACGACAGAAATGGACGACTTTGTCCGCGTCGGCGGACTTGGAGCCGTTTCCGCTGCACTCCCCCGAGCCCTTCGTCCTTTCGCCAACATCCGGGTCATGTTGCCCGGCTATCGCGACATCATCGAACAACTCACGCATATCCAGGTCGTTGGCCGCTGTCCGGCGTTCGCGGAGATGCCGGCCTGCTCGCTCGGCCGCGCCGCGACCAAGGACGGCCTGCCGGTCTATGTGCTGTTGTGCTCGCAACTCTACGACCGGCCCGGCAACCCCTATGGTGACGAGTCCGGGCGCGACTGGCCCGACAACGACATCCGTTTCGCGCGCTTTGCCTCGGCCGCCGCTGAGCTGGCGATGGGCACGTTGGACAAGGATTGGGCAGCAGACCTGATCCACGCCAATGACTGGCAGGCTTCGCTCGTGCCGGCCTACCTCGCCTGGCGCGGCTCCAAGCTGCCGTCGATCCTGACCATTCACAACCTCGCCTATCAGGGCCTCTTCCCGAAGGACTCGCTGCGGCGGATCGGCGCGCCGGAGAGCTCCTTCCACATCGACGGCGTCGAGTTCTACGACCAGCTCTCCTTCCTCAAGGCCGGGCTGGTCTACGCCTCGCATCTCACCACAGTCAGCGGCACCTATGCGCGGGAGATCACCACGGATGAATTCGGCTGCGGTCTCGAGGGTCTGCTTCGAGTCCGCTCCGACGCGGCCGAACTCACCGGCATCCTCAACGGCATCGACGAGAGCTGGGACCCGCGTTCCTGCGCCCAGCTTGCCCAGCAGTTCGGCGCCGGCGACTGGGTCGGCAAGAAGGCCAATGCGGATTACGTGCGCAAGCAGTTCGGGCTTGCGGTGTCGCGCGGCCCGATGTTCGGCATCGTCGCCCGGCTGGTGCACCAGAAGGGCATCGACCTCGTGCTGGCGGCGGCCGACGAGATCGTCGATGCCGGCGGGCAGATCGTGGTCACCGGCTCCGGCGAGCCGGCGCTCGAGCAGGCGCTAATCGACGCGCATCGCCGGCGGCCTGACGCGATCGGGGTCGTGATCGGCTTCAACGAGGCCCAGGCGCGCCGCATCTTCGCCGGTAGCGACTTCACATTGATGCCGTCACGCTTCGAGCCCTGCGGGCTCAGCCAGATGTACGCCCAGCGCTTCGGCTCGCTGCCGATCGGCCACCAGACCGGCGGCCTCGCCGAGACCATTACCGACGGCGAAACCGGCTTCCTGTTCTCAAAACCTTCGCATGAATCCTTCCTCGGCGGCGTCCGCCGTGCGTTCTCCGCCTTCATGGCGCAGGACCAGCTCGACACCATGCGTCGCAGTGCGATGGGACGGTCGTTCTCCTGGAGCATCCCGGCCGGCAGCTACAACGCGCTGTACCGGAAGCTGGCGGCGGTGTGAGGCCTGCGTGTCCTCGTCATTGCGAGCGTAGCGAAGCAATCCAGACTGTTTTCCGTGGCAGCAGCCTGGATTGCTTCGTCGCAAGAGCTCCTCGCAATGACGGTGGTTTGTGGCAACGGCGGAGGACTTCACCCCCTCCCGCGCACATCCATCTGCGACCGTCCGATCCAGGCACGGTTGAGGCACCGCGTCATCCAGTCGGGCTGCGGCTCTCCGCGCAGCCGCGCTTGCGCTTCCTGGTAGGGACCGACATAGCGCAGCCGGTCTGGCAACCTTGGATAGACCCGCCGTATCCATCGCAGCGCCTTCTCGGCGGATCTGGTGTCACGCTCGTCAAGCTCGAACCCGAATCCCACACGCAAGCTTTCCGGCAGCAGGCTCGCGGTGAGCGCGCGATACCAGCGCGGCGGACGCAACCACGGGCGCGCTCCACCAAAGATCTGCGCGGCGATATCGCGCGCGGCCGGGCTGACGGTCAGCGTATCCGACTGCGTCATTGCCGCGGTGTAGGCCGCAAAGCCGGACCAGTCCGCCGGCAGATCGTGCGCCGTCAACCCGAACAACGCACCGAACAACCGACTCTCGGCCCAGTAGCGTTCGCGTTCGTCCGCCGAGAGAGGCGGCAAGACCAGATCATGCGCCATCAGCGCGGTCTCGACCAGCGTGGCATGAACCCAGCGCAGCGACGGGATGTCGTTGGCACAGTAGCGCGAGCCTGCCGCGAACGGACCGACGGTCTCGGGCATCTCGCCGACGATCATGCTGTGGCGCCGGTGCAATTGCCGCGACGACAACAGCGCGCGGTCAAGCGAACCGAACACCATGGCAAAGACGATGTCGAAGGTGCGGTGAAATCGTCCGATCGGATCAGCGAGGGTTTTCGAATGCTCGGCGATGGCGGCGGCGACCCAGGGATGCGCGAGTTGAAGGAGCAGCGCCCGGCCGGCGCCGAGAAAGATCACGGCCTCGCGGTCGATTTGCCAGGTCACCGTGTCAGGGCCGAACACGCCGGCGACCGGTCCCGCCGCGTTGGCGCGGACGGTATCAAGGGCAGATTCAAGTTCGCTCCCGGACACCACCTGCAGGGACTTTCGATTGCGGACCAGGACCGACAATCCGCAAGGCATGTGGCAATTCGATGAAGGGGACGATCGCTTGCGGCCCTACTCCGCCGCCATCGGCATCTCGTCCATATGTTCGTGCAGCACCACGCTCGCGAGCGGATCGAACTCGCCAACCCACGGCCTTCGCTCAAGCACTGACTTTGTGTGCGAATAGCCGGCATCCCAGCGCCGCATGATGCCGGACGGACTGAAGTCGATATCCTTGGTGTGGCTCTCGCGGTCGAGCTGCGGCGCAAGCAGGCGCACGACATGCATCCTGGTCGGGCAGCCGTAGTCGATCAATTCCCTCACAGCCGGATTGCTGCGCTCGCTTTCAGGCAGTCGCGCGGCGAGCTGGCTAATGACGTGGCGCAGGCGATGGGTTTGCTGCTGGCGCGTGATCTGGCTCGCGATCCGGCTGGAATATTGCACATCCTTGTGCCGGTTCAGCACCTCCGCCATCGTGGTCGGCTCTGCGCCGGCGGGATTCCACAAATGCACGGCGAGGATCAGCGAATTTTTGCGTGGATTGTCGTCGAAGACGGCCTCGGTCGGCGTGTTCGACAGAATGCCGCCGTCCCAATAGAGCTCGCCGTCGATGCGTACCGCCGGAAACGCCGGCGGCAGCGCGCCCGAAGCCATGACATGCTTCACCGTCAGCTCGCCGTCGCGGCTGTCGAAATAGCGCATCTGGCTGCTGCGGACGTGAGCGGCGCCGACCGTCAACCGTGGCGCGCAGCGGTTGATCCGGCCGAAATCGACAAGCTCGAGCAGCGTCCGCTCCAGCGGCGCCGTCGAATAGAAGCCGGCGTGATCGGCTCCGAGCGGATAGGAATCGCCCGCATGCGCCAATGGATTGGGACGGAAGAAGCCGGGAATGCCGTGGGTCAAGGTCGACCAATAGGCGAGCTTTTCATTGAAGCCGGCAAACGGGGTGCGCAGATTCCAGACCGGATTCTGCTCCATCCGTTTCCAGAACTGCTTCAGGCGCAGCAGCCGCTGGTCAGGCGCGTTGCCCGCAATGAGCCACGCATTGATGGCGCCGATCGAGGTGCCGATGATCCAGTCCGGCTCGATGCCGGCCTCGTGCAGCGCCTGGTACACCCCGGCCTGATAGGATCCGAGTGCACCGCCGCCCTGAAGCACCAGCACCACCTGGCCGGGCAGATCCTTCGACACGCTGGTATCGCGCTTCACATCGTTCATATTCTGCTCCCTGAGAGCCCGTACCCTTGCCATGTTCGCTCCTAGCGATCCTATGTTACGCGCTCGCCTCAATGCGCGGTCCAGCCTCCGTCCACGGGCAACGCAATCCCGGTGATCGTGGCCGCTGCGTTGGTGGACAGAAATACGCTGAGCGCACCGAGCTCCTCGACGGTCGAGAAGCGCTTGTTCGGCTGTTGCGCCAGCAGCACGTCACGGATCGCCTGGTCACGCGAGATTCCATGCGCCTTGGCCTGCCCATCGATCTGCGCCTCGACCAGTGGCGTATAGACATAGCCGGGACAGATCGCGTTGCAGGTAATGCCCTCTTCTGCCGTCTCCAGCGCGGTCACCTTGGTGAGCCCGACGATGCCGTGCTTGGCGGCGACGTAGGCCGCCTTGAACGGCGAGGCGACCAGGCCGTGCGCGGAGGCGATGTTGATGATCCGCCCGAACCCGTTCTGTCGCATTGCGGGCAGCGCGAGCCGCGTGGTGTGGAAGGCCGACGACAGATTGATCGCGAGGATCTGGTCCCATTTCTCGACCGGAAACTGCTCCAGCGGCGCAACGTGCTGGATGCCGGCATTGTTGATCAGGATATCCAGGCGGCCGGCCTGCGCAACCGTCGCCGCGATCATTTCGGCGATCGAATTCGGTCTGGTCATGTCGGCCGGCGAAAACCTTGCCTTGACGCCGAACTCCGCCGCGATCTGCTCGCGCGTCCGGTCGAGCTCGGCCGCCACACCAAGGCCGTTCAGCACGATGTCGGCGCCGGCCGCGGCAAGTGCCCGCGCGATACCGAGGCCGATGCCACTGGTTGAGCCCGTGACCAGCGCAACCTTGCCCGCGAGCGCCCGGGAGGCGGACGTCTGCGGCTTGACGGACATATTCACGGGCAAACTCCTTTGACATGACGACTTGTGCTGAGCCGACTGTGAAGCATCGCCGGGTTTGACGGAAATGCCCGTTGGCTTCCGAAACCATGCCTGTGCGCTATTGCGGTCGGGATGTCATTCTCCGCGCCGATCGGCTAGCTTTCGGCTGATCTTGCCGGGAGCCGATCCATGGAAATGCACCAGGTCCGCTATTTCCTCGCGGTGGCGCAACTCTTGAACTTCACGCGTGCCGCCGAGGAATGCAACGTGACGCAGCCTTCGCTGACGCGCGCGATCAAGCAGCTCGAGGCCGAGCTCGGCGGCGATCTGTTTCGCCGCGAACGGCCCGCGGCGCAATTGACCGAGCTCGGCCAGCGCATGCATCCGCTGCTGAAGCAGTGTTTCGAAGCGGCCACCGGCGCCCGATCGCTGGCCTCCTCGTTCCGGAGCGGCGAGATCGGCGCGCTCCGCGTCGCGCTGACGCATGCGATCGACCTGTCGCTCCTCATTCCGCATCTCAACCAGATCAAGCGGCAGTTCAACCGGCTCGAATTCCGCTTCCTGCGCGGCTCGAGTCGTGAAGTGGCCGAGTTCCTGAAGAAGGGCGAGGCCGAGCTAGGGATTGCCGCGGACATCGACGAGGCCTGGGAGCGGCTCGATGTCTGGCCGCTGTTCACCGAGAGCTTCGAGCTCGTGGTCAGCGACGGACATCGCCTGGCCGGCCGCAGCAGCATCGCACTGGACGATCTGCGCGCGGAGCAGCTGCTGAGCCGGACGTTTTGCGAGCATTCCGCCCGTATCTCGGCGAGCCTGCGCGAGCACGGCATCGCGATCGAGCAGGGTCACGAAATCTCGAACGAGCGCGATTTGATCGAACTGGTCGAGGCCGACATCGGCGTCGCCATGCTGCCGCACACCTCGCCCGTTCCGGAGACGTTGACGCGCGCTGCGGTCGCCGGGCTGGACGCCCGTCGCACCGTCAGCCTCTACGGGGTGGCCGGCCGGCAGCGCACGGCGGTGGCCAATGCCGTTATGCGCATGTTGCGCGGTGCGGATTGGCGGGAGATTGCGGGGTAGCAGCCACGCTCGCTCCTCACTCTTTCAGGCCTCCCTGCTCGCGCCTTCCAACGCTTCAAGCAGATCATCGATCTCGATTCGCTTGCGGAAATCCGGATCGACGAAGCGGGCTTTCACGAGACCGTCGCGACCAACGACGAACGCGGCCGGGATCGGCAGCATCCAGCCATCATTGCCGTGGAATTTCGCCATGTCCTGATAGGACAACAGGTGCTGGATCTCGGCACCGAGCCAGATCGCGAGATTGAGCGACAACGCATAGCCGTTGTCGAGGTCGGTCAGGATCGGAAATGGGGCACCAGCTTCCGCCTTGAGCTGCTGGGTGTATTCCTGCGTCTCCGGCATGATCGCGACTATGCGCGCACCCATGGACTCGACGCGGTCCAGCGCCTGGACCACCGCGCGGACATTGAGCCGGCAATAGGGACACCAATGGCCGCGGAAAAACATCACGGCGACCGGGCCGCTCTCCAGCAGTGAGGACAGCGCGACGAGACGCCCGCTCTCGTCCGGCAACATGAACGGCGGCATCGACTCGCCCGGACGCGGCGCGGTCTCGCCGCCGCCGTTTCCATTCAATCTGGTCACCAGATTGTCGACTGCCTCGCCATAGGCCGGGAACACGTCGCGGCTGGCGTCGGCATAGGCGCGGAGTTGCTCGTTCAGCGTGCCATCCATGTCACGGCAGCGCTGGAAGGCGTGTTTAAGCCGCTCGGCATCGGCCGGCGAGAGAGAGGTCATCTTGCGCTCCAGCGTTCAGGGGACGAATATTAGGTGCCCGATCCGGCCGCCCGCAAGGGGCGGCCGTCATGCGCACGCGATCAGTTCACGTAGAAATTGCCGGTCGGGTCCAGCCGCCCCGAGGTGGAATACAGCGATCCGTTGTCCATGAAGAAGACGGTGTTGTCGGGGACTTTCTTGGCGTTCTTCATCATGGCCTCGTGGTTCTTCTCCGCCGGGGCCATGGCCATCGCCGACATCTTGCCGGGTCCGCCATACAGGTAGGCCATGCCGGCCTTGAAGTCCCATGTGGCTTCCGAGAAGGCCGATGTGGCGATGACCACGAACGCAGCCGTGGCAATCAAGGTCTTGGACAATTTCGTCATGAGATGTTCCTCCGGAGTGACGTGAACGCCCGCCAACCGGGCGCCCCACCATCGAACGCCAGTCGCTCGGGAAGCGGAAATGCCAATCCCCAATCGGTTCGATAGCGAGCGCCTATCGGGCCCGATAGCGCCGGTCTATCGCAGCGAGAGCGAAAGAGCATTTCAGAACGAGCGCCCTCTCGACGAAAGTCCCAACAGAGCCAGCGACCATTGCGGTTGCGGCCAACACAGGAGACGTCCCGATGTTCAAGCATCACACATTGTCGCGTGCGGTCTGGCCCGGCCTGGCCATCCTCGGCGTATTGACACTCTCGGCGCAGCCAGTCTCCGCCGGCGAATGCCCGGCCGACAAGATCAAGCCGAACGCGCAGCAGATGGTCGACTACAAGCCGGTCGGCGTCACCGACGTCACGCTCGGCGCCATCGACCTCGGCAAACAGCCGGCGCATATCGAAGGCCACGAGCTGCGCTTCCGCAAGCTGACCATCGAGCCCGGCGGCATCGTGCCCTGGCACAGCCATGACGACCGCCCTGCCCTGATCTTCGTGCAGCAAGGCGAGATCGTCGAACACGTTTCCAACTGCGTCGATCCGATCGTGCACAAGGCCGGCGACATCCGCCCGGAGGTGTCCGGCACCTCGCACTGGTGGAAGAACCTCGGCAAGGAAACGGTCATTCTCTATGTCGGCGACGTCCGCAAGGACCCGCACGACCACAACATGTAACGGGTGCGCGACCCCAGCGCACGCGTGACGGAATGTGGCGCCCGCGATCCCCATGCTGCCCCGCATGCGGGCGCCACATTCATCACAAGGGAGGCCTGCCATGACCGATCTTTCCGCGCCGATCAAACCAACCGCGATGACGATGGACGCGCATTCACCAGGTCTTGCGCTTCGCTCTCTCGTGATCGGCCTCACTGCCTTCCTGACGGTCGTCGATCTCTTCGCGACGCAGGCGATCCTGCCCTCGCTGACGCGCCGCTACGGCGTCACGCCGGCCGCGATGAGCCTGGCCGTCAACGCCAGCACGTTCGGCATGGCTGTCGCAGGCCTCGTCGTCGGCCTTCTCAGCCCGCACATCGACAGGCGGACCGGCATCCTGCTCAGCCTGACCCTGCTCGCGATTCCGACGAGCCTGCTGGCGACTGCGCCCAATCTTGCCGTCTTCACCGGCCTGCGGGTCGCGCAGGGCCTCTGCATGGCATCCGCCTTCGCGTTGACATTGGCTCATCTCGGCGAGCAATGCAGCGCAATGGATTCCGGCGGCGCCTTTGCCGCCTACATCACAGGAAACGTCGCCAGCAATCTCGTCGGCCGGCTGGTGTCGGCCGCGATCGCCGATAGCCTTGGCCTGGCATGGAATTTCTACTTCTTCGCGGCCCTCAATCTGGCCGGTGCCGCCCTGGTCTATTTCACCATTGCGCGCGTACAGCCGACGCGTGCAACGACGTCGACGGCATCGGCGTTTGCCGCGACGATCGCGCAGTGGCAGGATGCACGGCTGCGTGCCGCCTACGGCATCGGCTTCTGCATCCTGTTCGCATTCATCGGCACCTTCACATTCGTCAATTTCGTTCTGGTTCGACCACCGCTGTCGCTGGGCATGATGGACCTCGGCTTCGTTTACTTCGTCTTCCTGCCGTCGGTGGTCACCACGTTGCTGGCTGGCAAAGTGGCGTCGCGCCTCGGAACGCGTCCGACGATCTGGGGCTCGCTCGCCATCGCCGGGGTCGGCTTGCCGCTGATGTTGGTCCCGCACCTGGGCGCGGTCCTCGCCGGGATGGTTCTGGTCGGAAGCGGCACCTTTTCCGCGCAAGCGGCTGCGACAGGATTCGTCGGACAGGCTGCGGCTGTAAACCGCGGCATCGCCAGCGGCACCTATCTCGCCTGCTATTTCTGCGGTGGGCTCGTCGGCACCGCCGTCCTCGGCCGGCTGTTCGACGCGTATGGCTGGCATGCCTGCGTGGCCGGGGTGGGCCTGGCGCTCGCTGTCGCGGCCCTGCTGACGCTCGCCTTGAAGCGCTAGCGCTTGGCCGGCGCCTCCTGCGGCGGCTCGTCGTCGGCGATGGCGCGCCAGGCGGCGCCGTCGAGATCGTCGTACTGGCCGCTTCGAAGCGACCAAAGGAATGCGGCCAGACCGGCGAGACCGAGCATCAGCGCCAGCGGCACCAGGATGACCAGGATTTCCATCACACGATCTCCCGCGGGGCGCCGCGCGCACGCAGCGAATTCAGCATCACCAGGATCGACGATCCGCTCATGGCGGCAGCCGCGATCAGCGGCGTGACGACGCCGCTGATCGCGACCGGCACCGCGAGGAAATTGTAGCCGATCGCCAGCCAGAGATTCTGCCGCATCAGGTGCAGCGCCTTGCGCGAAGCATCGATGGCGGCGACAACCGGGGCCAGCGGCCGGCCGAGGACGACGAGATCGGCGGTCGCTTGGCTCAAATGCGCGGCCGAGATCGGCGATATCGAGACATGGGCCGCCGCCAGCGAGGGCGCATCGTTCATGCCGTCGCCGACCATCAGGACCTTCATGCCCCGCTGCTTCAGGACCTCGATCCGCGCGATCTTGTCGGCCGGGGTCACGCCGGCTCGCCATTCGGAGATGCCCAGCGCATGGGCCGCCGCGATCACCGCCGGTTCACGGTCGCCGGAGAGAATCTCGATGCCGATATTGCGCGCCTTCAGCGCCGCGATCACAGCTTGCGCATCGGGGCGGAGGCCCTGGCGCACGGAGAGGATGAATTTTTCGCTGCCCTTGCTGAAACCGACGACCGAGGCTTCGGGATCCAGATTTGTCACGTCCGAGACCAGCGTCTCGGCGCCGCAGAAAGAAGGACGACCGAGGCGAACCTCGATGCCATCGACCACAGCACGCACGCCCTGGCCGGCCTCCTCGACCGCGCCGACGATCGGCGATCTGGCGTCAGAGGCCTGCGCGACCGCGGCGGCGACTGGATGATGGCTCGACAGCGCAAGCCGTCCGGCAAGCTCGAAGATATCAGCGGGAATATCGGCCGCATTCATCACTTCGAGATCGGGCAGCGTCAGCGTGCCGGTCTTGTCGAAGACGACGTGATCGGCTTCCGCGAGACGCTCGATGGCATCGCCGGAATTCAGCAGGACACCAGCCTCGAACATCGCGCCAGAGGCCACGGTCTGTACCGTCGGAATGGCGAGCCCGAGCGCGCAGGGACAGGTGATGATCAGCACCGCGACGCCGGTCACGATGGCATCATGCCAGCCGGCGCCCGCGATGACCCAGCCGAGGATGGTGACGAGCGCGGTGGCATGCACCACCGGCGCGTAGAGTCGCGAAGCGCGGTCTGCGAGCCGCATGTAGCGCGAGCGCGCCTGCAGCGCATTGTCGAGCAGCCGCGTGATCTCGGCGAGCAGCGTCGCCTCGGAGGCCGCCGAGACCCGCACCCGCAAGGTCCCCGAGATGTTCATCGATCCCGCATAGACCGGCGTGCCCTGCTCGGCCGTGACATAGAGCGTCTCGCCGGTGATCAGGCTCTGGTCGATCTCGGAACGGCCCTCGATCACAGTGCCGTCGACCGCGCAGCGCTCGCCGGGCCGCAGCAGCACGATGTCGCCGGGATAGATCGCGGCCACCGGCACTTGGGATATCTCGTCGGGCCCGACGAACTTGGCCGCGGTCTCCGCCTTAAGCGCGGCGAGATTGCCCGCGACCGCGCGGGTCCGCCGCCGCATGTTCTGGTCGAGGAAGCGACCGACCAGGAGGAAAGTGAGCAGCATGATCGCCGCGTCGAAATAGGCGTGCTCGGCGTGGTTGATGGTCTCGACCACGGACATGCCGAGCGCCAGCGTCACGCCGATCGAGATCGGCACGTCCATGTTGGTGGTCCTGGCCGACAGCGCGCGCCAGGCCGAGCGGAAGAACGGCTGGCCGGCATAGGCCGCCGCCGGCAGCGCGATCAGCGCCGACAGCCAGTGGAAGAAATCGCGCTGCTCCGGCAGCATGTCAGAGACGTTGCCGGACCACACCGGGATCGATAGCATCATCACGTTCATGGTGGCGAACGCGGCGACGCCGAGGCAACGCAGCAGGAAGCGCGATTCGGCGACCTCGGTCGCCTCCGCGCTCTCGGTCTCGTAAGGATAGGCCTTGTAGCCGAGCTCTTCGAGGCGATCGATGAAGCTGATAGGATCGAGCTTGCCCGCCTTCCATTCCAGCGCAACGCGCCGGTCGGTGAGGTTCACGCGCGCCAGCGTGACGTCGGGAATCGCGGACAGCCCGCGCTCGATCTTGGCCATACAGCCGGCGCAGTGCACGCCCTCGACCGCGAGATCGATGTGCTGGACGCCCTCGCCCGCAGTCCGGACGTAATGCGAAAAGTCCCGCGAGACGTGCATGGCAAAATCCTTCAGTTCAGGATCACGCGGTTGCGGGACATGAACACGCGCGTTCCCCGCGCCTCGCCCTCGATCACCAGGTCCCATTGGCCCGGCGCGACCGATGCGACATTGCCGCGATAGAGGCCGATGCCGGCCTCCGAGAGCTCGATGGCGAGATCGGCGCGCTTGTCGGTCGGCCGCTCCAGGCGGCCGCCGAATTTCAGTCCGGCGATCGGCTGGCCGCTCGCGTCGCGCACCTCGACCTGAAGCACGGCGCCGCCATCGGCGCGGCGCTCGACATGGGCGTTGACCTTCCATTTGCGCGCAGCCTGGTCCTGCGCCGCCGAGATCTCGCGGTCATAGGCGAGCCCAGCGGCATAGGGGCTGTCGACGTCCGTCCCTGGCAGCGTCGCGATCGCGAGCTTCATCATGGTCGCGTTGACGCCGATCACGACGCCGAAGAAGGCGACCAGCATCAGAAACACCTTGGTTCCGGTCAGCGGCTTGGTTGCCATGGCGAACTCCTGATCCTAGGGCGCGACGAAATTGTCGGTGGCGCTGGCGACTTCGCCGAGGCCGATATCGGTGACGTGAAAGTGAACCGGGATGGACTTTTCCGGATTGCCCTCCACCGGAGCGGTCACGAGCAGCCGCAGTTCGCTGGTGGAGTCGCGCGGAACCACGATCATCGGCCGGTCCGGCGTCACAGAATCGATTCCGATGACATGGATTGTCGCATTGACCGGGCCGCTCGCGTCGATCGCGATGACCCGGTCGTAACCGCTCTTGTTGAGCAGCCGCACCGTGTAGGCATTGCGGATCGAGCCGTCGCTGAGCCTGACCGCGACCGGGTTGCGGTCGTGCAGCACGTTGACGTCGAGCAGGCTGCGAGTCGCCAGCGTATAGATCATGATGCCGCCGACCGCCGCGATGATCGCGCTGTAGGCGACGGTGCGGGCCCGGACGATGCGGTAGATCGGCGCCTTGCCTTCCTGGCGGCGCTGGATGTTGACGTCGTTGTCATAGCCGATCAGCCGCTTCGGCCGGCCGATTTTCGTCATCACATTGTCGCAGGCATCAATGCAGAGCCCGCACTGGATGCATTCCATCTGCGGTCCGTTGCGGATGTCGATGCCGGTCGGGCAGACCGCCACGCACTGGTAGCAATCGACGCAATCACCAACCTGCTGCCCGAGCGCGCGCAGCTCGGCCGCCTTCTTCACCGACGTACGCTTCTCGCCGCGGTCGTAGCGGTAGGTGACGTTGAGCGCCCATTCATCGGTCAGCGCCGCCTGGATGCGCGGCCACGGGCACATATAGGTGCAGACCTGCTCGCGCATGTAGCCGGCGAGCAGATAGGTCGTCGCGGTGAGAATGCCGATCCAGACATAGGCGAGCATCGGCGCCTGGAACGTGACGAGTTCCTTGACCAGCGTCGGTGCGTCGTTGAAATAGAGCACCCAGGCGCCGCCGGTCCACCAGCCGATCAAGAGCCAGATCGAATGCTTGAGCACGATCTCGGAGATCCGCTCCAGCTTCATCGGGTCGGACGATTTGTCCTTCTTCATCCGCTCGCGCCGGTCACCCTCGATCAGACGCTCGACCGCATAGAACAGGTCGGTCCACACCGTCTGCGGACAGAGATAGCCGCACCAGATACGGCCGCCGACCGAGTTCATCAGGAATAGCGCCACCGCGGCGACGATCAGCAGGCCGGTGAAGTAGTAGACCTCCTGCGGCCACAGCTCGATGAAGAAGAAATAGAAGCGACTGTTGGGAAGATCGATCAGCACCGCTTGGCTGGGAGCGCCGAGTCCGCGGTTCCAGCGCACGAACGGCAGGAAGTAGTAGACGCCGAGGCAGAAGGCCATCAGGCCCCATTTGATCCGGCGGAAGGTGCCAGAGGTGCTCTGGGGATAGACTTTCTTCTGGGCCACATAGAGCGGCCCGTTGTCATCGTCTAATGGGAGCTCTTTTGGGTTCGCGGTCCTGTTCATCGCCTGCAGCTTTTCGAGAGGTGCGATAAAACCTACACCCGACGCCGCCGCGTCAGTTGATCCAGCGCAAGCGGGGGCTTTTTTTGTTCGCCTCCGCGTGTCCCGGATTGGCTATTTTCCGCCGCCCAGCGAGTGGACGTAAACTGCCATCGCCTTGATGGTGGCGGGATCGAGCCGCCCTTCCCAGGCCGGCATCACGCCCGCGCGGCCCTGGCTGATGGTCTCGATCAGCGTCGCCTCGTCCGAACCATAGAGCCAGATCTTATCGGTCAGGTTAGGGGCACCCATCTCCGGGTTGCCCTTGCCGCCGTCGCCATGGCAGGCGACGCAATTCTCCGCGAAGATCTTCTCGCCCTTGGCCGCGTCATAGCCCTTGCGGGTCGGAAGGCCCGACAGTGCCCGGACATAGTTGGCGGCCGTGACGATCTCATCCGGCTTCAGCACGCCGTCCTTGCCGAATGCGAGCATCTGGCCTTCATGCGTCTTGGCGTGGCCGGAACGTGCGCCGAACTGGATGGTCTGCATGATCTGGTCGAGCGAACCGCCCCACAGCCAGTCGTCGTCGTTCAGATTCGGATAGCCCTTGGCACCCGCGCCGCCTGAGCCGTGACATGGCGCGCAATTGTCGCCGAACACGGTCTTGCCCTTGGCGCGCGCGAGCGCCAGCAGCGCCGGGTCCTTCTCGATGTCGGCGAGCGAGGCCGCGCCCAGCGCAACCATCTTGGCTCCGCGGATCTTCTCGAGATTGGCGAGCTCGACCGCGACATCGGCGCGTGTCGAGTAGCCGAACAGGCCCGTGGTATTGCTGGAGATCAGCGGCCAGGCCGGATACACGATCCAGTAGCCGATCGACCAGACGATGGTGAGGTAGAAGCTGATCACCCACCAGCGCGGCAGCGGCGTGTTGAGCTCCTTGATGCCGTCCCATTCATGTCCGGTCGTGGACTTGCCGGTGACGGAATCGATGTCGCTATGATGATCGGTCATGGTCTCTCACTCCTCCCGCAACGGCAGGTGTGCTGCTTCGTCGAACGCAGCCTTGTTACGGGGCCATAATGCGTAGGCGATGATCGCGAGAAAGATCGCGACGAACACCGGCGTCCAGATCGTGGTCACGAGACCGGACGCGAGATTGTCGAGTGTCAGGATGGCTTTCATCGTGGGTGCCTTCTCAGCGAAGATTGGCTTTCTCGTTGTAGATCTTGAAATCGACCAGCGTGCCTAGCATCTGGAGATAGGCGATCAGCGCGTCCATCTCGGTCGGCGTGCCGGCCTTGCCGTCGAAGTTGCGCACCACGGCCTTGGCGTAGCGCTTGGTGAAAGCGTCGGAGTCGGCATTGTCAGGATCGGCCTGGGCCTTCATGTCGGCGCCCGCATTGGCGATCTGGTCGTCGGTGTAGGGCGTGCCGACGGTCCGCAGCGTGCGCATGTGGTCGGCGATCGTGTCCGGATCGACCTCGGTCTGGCTGAGGAACGGATAGCCTGGCATCACCGACTGCGGCACGATCGCGCGCGGATTGGCCAGATGGGTCACATGCCAGTCGTCGGAATATTTGGCGCCGACGCGGGCAAGGTCGGGACCGGTGCGCTTCGAGCCCCACTGGAACGGATGGTCGTACATGCTCTCGGCGGCCAACGAGAAATGTCCGTAGCGCTCGACCTCGTCGCGCAAGGGCCGGATCATCTGCGAATGGCAGAGATAGCAGCCCTCGCGGATGTAGACGTTGCGCCCGGCGAGCTCCAGCGGCGTATACGGCCTGATCCCGTCGACCGCCTCGATCGTGCTCTTGAGGTAGAACAGCGGGGTGATCTCGACGAGACCGCCGATCGCGATCACCAGCAGGATGCCGACGATGAGGATGATCGAGTTCTTTTCGAAGATTTGGTGGCGTGTCCAGAACGACATGGAAGACTCCTCATTCCGCCGGCTGAAGAGCGACGGGCATCTGGACTTCCTGTTCGCCGACGCGAACCGTCATCCAGAGATTATAGGCCATGATCAGCGCGCCGATCAGGAACAGCCCGCCGCCGGCGGCGCGGATGATGTAGAAGGGATGCATCGCCTCGACGGTCTCGATGAAGGAATATTCGAGGAAGCCGAGCGAGGTGTAGGCGCGCCACATCAGGCCCTGGAGGATGCCGGACACCCACATCGCCGAGATGTAGAGGACGATGCCAAGCGTCGCGATCCAGAAGTGCCAGTTAACGAGCTTGAGGCTGTAGAGGCCCTTCCGATTCCAGATCCAGGGCACGAGGCAGTAGAGCGCGCCGAAGGAGACGAAACCAACCCAGCCGAGCGCGCCGGAGTGCACGTGGCCGATGGTCCAGTCGGTGTAGTGGCTGAGCGAGTTGACCACCTTGATCGACATCATCGGGCCTTCGAAGGTCGACATGCCGTAGAAGGCGACGGAGACCACGAGCATGCGCAGCACGGGATCGGTGCGCAGCTTGTCCCAGGCGCCCGACAGCGTCATCAGGCCGTTGATCATGCCGCCCCAGGACGGCATCCACAGCATGATGGAGAAGGTCATGCCGAGCGTCTGGGTCCAGTCCGGCAGCGCCGTGTAGTGCAGATGGTGTGGGCCGGCCCAGATGTACAGGAAGATCAGCGCCCAGAAGTGGATGATCGAGAGACGGTAGGAATAGATCGGCCGCTCGGCCCGCTTCGGGATGAAGTAATACATGATGGCGAGGAAGCCGGCGGTCAGGAAGAAGCCGACCGCGTTGTGGCCGTACCACCACTGGAACATGGCATCCTGGATGCCGCCCCAGGCGATGTAGGATTTCGAGCCGAACACCGAGACCGGCAGCGCCGGGTTGTTGCCGAGATGCAAGACCGCGATCGTCACGATGAAGGCGAGATAGAACCAGTTCGCGACAAAGATGTGCGGCTCCTTGCGCTTGATGATCGTGGCAAGGAAGACCAGCAGATAGGTGACCCAGACGATGGTCAGCCACAGATCGGCGTACCATTCCGGCTCGGCATATTCCTTCGACTGGGTGACGCCGAGCAGATAGCCGGTGCCGGCGATCAGGATGAAGAAATTGTAGCCTACGACGACGAACCAGGGCGCGAGATCGCCTGCAAGGCGCACGCGGCAGCTCTTCTGGACGACGTAGAACGACGTCGCGATCAGGACGTTGCCGCCGAAGGCGAAGATCACTGCGGACGTGTGCAGCGGACGCAGGCGGCCGAAGCTGGTCCAGGGCAGATCGAAGTTCAGCGCCGGCCACGCCAGTTGCGAGGCGATGATGAGGCCGACGAGAAAGCCGGCAATGCCCCAGAACATCGCCATGACGGAGGAGAACTTGATCGGCCCCATGTTGTAGTTGGGCCGGCCGTTGATCTCCGCAGGCGGCAGCGCCGCCGGTCGGTCGAGGTAACGGTTGATGATGCAGAAGACCGCGGCGAGGCTCGCCGCCGCGCTCAGCGCGGCATGGAAGGCGAAGGGCGCATCGAGCGCCTTGGCCGAGGCAATCACGCAGAGGAAGGCGGTGACCGCGAACACGACAGCCAGGCCGCTTTCACCTGACGTCATGGACTTGGAGATGGAGGGCTGGCTCATGCGGACTCTCTCTGAAAGAACACAGGGCCAGAAACCACATTCGCCCTCGCGGGGAATTGATTGAAATCAAGCTATGTGGATTTCTGTTAATGTGAGACCGATGTAGATCGCAGAGCGATATCAGTCGCTTGGGCACCGCAGAGCATAAACGGGCAGCCCACCGCCTGCGTGACATGGCGGAGTCGAGAATTGCGAATCTGCAGCCGCCTCCTCAGTCGCGTGCCGTCGCCTTGAGCGCCGCGATGACGTCCTCGCGCGCGACGATTCCGATCAGCTTCTGCGCGCCGTCGAGCACCATGATGCTCCTGATGCGGTGCTCGACCATGATCTGGAGCACGCGCGTCAGCCGCGTGTCGGGGCTGACATAGATAAAGTCGGGCGTCATGACGTCGCCGATTTTGCGGGTCATCAGGTCGTGGTAGCGCGGCAGCATCTGGCTCGGCGTGAAGGCGAAGCACTTCAGGATGTCGAACTTGGTGACGATGCCGACGACCTGTCCGTCGTCCTCGACCGGATAGGAATTGAAATCATCGCGCTCGAACATCTCGCTCAGCGCGAGCAGGTCGAGGTCGCGCCTCACTGTCCTGACGTCCTGCGTCATGTAGCTTTCGACGGTCTGTTCAAGGAATCTGTACACGGCGCGTCCTCTTTGATTGGTCTTGTATCGCTCCAGCGTCAGTGCGACAGCAGCACGCAGCGGGCAGATTGAGTGACCAGATATTGGGTGACGCCGCCGAGGATCAGTTCGCGGAAGCGCGAATGACCGTAGGCACCGGCGACGATCATGCTGGCGCCGACGTCGCCGGCAATTTTCTCCAGTTGCCCGGCGACGGTTTCGTTCCGGGCCGCTTCGGAAACGCGCGTGATCGCGGTCACGCCGTGGCGGGCAAGCCACGCCGTCACGTCGGTCGCGCCAGCGACCGCGGCAGTGCGGTCGTCGTCACCTTCGGGAATTGCGAGGACGGTGACATCCCTGGCCTTGCGCAGTAATGGTAGCGCATCGGCGAGCGCCCGCCGCGCTTCCGGCGTATCCTTCCACGCCACCAGGACGCTGCGCAGATCGAGCCAGTTGACCCCGTCAGGCACGACCAGGATCGGTCGGCCGGCCTGCATCACCAGATCCTTTGGGCTCGCGAGCGCGAAGGCGTCGGAGAAGGCCGGGCTCTGCCCGCCAGCGACGACGATGTCGGCGCAACGTGCCTGAGCGAACGTAAAGCGCGCCGGGAAATCCATGGCGCTGCGCCATTCCACATGCCCGCCGCGATTCCTGATCGCGGCGCGGAATTGCGCCTCGAGCCTGCCCAGGCGTCGCTTGACCGAGGCTTCTCCCTCATCGATCAGTCCCTGCGCTGCGGCGCCATCGCTGAAGTAGAGCGGCGGGGCGAACTGCGCCGCAGCAACGCCGATGATCGACGCCTCAAATCGTTCGGCAAGCTCGCCCGCGACCTGAAGCCGCGCCTCGTTGGGCTGATCGAGCGCCAGGCTGACCATCACGGTCGCGTATGTCATCGGAGTCTCCGGGGCAATGAGCTTTGATCAGATCGTAAGCCCACCGCCGCCGGGGCAGGATGAGATAGATCAAAACCTTGGATCACCGCGACGGCCGGAAATCTGCCGATGGTATAAGACATCGGAACTTGCCTCTCGCCCCTCCTTGGGTACATTGCCAACGGTAACGCTGTGCGGTTCCCCGCATCAGAATGGGAGTGATCGTTTGGCGCCGACCCGCGTGATTCATCCGCAAGATGACGGCCGGGGCGAACATTTCCGCGTTCGAATCGAAGGATTTGGCGTCGGGACCTGGGACCTCGATCTCAAGACACTGGAGTTGGAGTGGTCGGAGACGGCCAGGATCCTGTTCGGAATCGAATCTGGCCAATCGGTGAGTTACGCGCTGTTCCTGTCCCAGCTGGAGCCGAACGACCGCGAGCGGATCGAGAGTGCGATCCGACACGTCTCCGAACGGGGCGGCAGCTTCGACGTGTCGTTCAGGGTCGCGGGGGCGTTGGGCAGAGCGCAGTGGATCCGTGCGCGCGCGGGGCTGATTCGGGACGACGCCGGCGCCGCCCGACATCTCAGCGGCATCTTTCTTGACGTCGATGAAGAGAAGCAGGTCGAGGAAACCCTGCGCACGCGCGAGAGTCACCTCCGCTCGATCCTCCAGACGATTCCAGACGCCATGATCGTCATCGACGGCCACGGCGTCATCCAGCTCTTCAGCGCGGCGGCCGAGCGCCTGTTCGGCTGGGCCGAGTCGGAGGCGATCGGCCAGAACGTCCGCATCCTGATGCCGGAGCCCGACAGCTCACGTCACGACGGCTACATCGCGCGCTACCGGACCACCAGCGACCCACACATCATCGGCATCGGCCGCATCGTGACCGGCAAGCGCCGCGACGGCACGACCTTTCCGATGCACCTGTCGATCGGCGAGATGCAGTCGGGCGGCGAGCCCTATTTCACCGGTTTCGTCCGCGATCTGACCGAGCATCAGAAAACCCAGGCGCGGCTCCAGGAACTGCAGTCCGAACTTGTCCACGTCTCGCGGCTGAGCGCGATGGGCGAAATGGCGTCCGCGCTCGCTCACGAGCTCAACCAGCCGCTGGCAGCGATCAGCAGCTACATGAAGGGGTCGCGGCGGCTCCTCGCCGGAAGCCAGGATCCGAATACGCCGAAGATCGAGAGCGCGCTGGACCGCGCCGCCGAGCAGGCGCTGCGCGCCGGCCAGATCATCCGCCGCTTGCGCGACTTCGTCTCCCGCGGCGAATCGGAGAAAAGGGTCGAGAGCCTGTCCAAGCTGATCGAGGAGGCCGGCGCGCTCGGGCTCGCCGGCGCGCGCGAGCAGGACGTGCAGCTTCGGTTCAGCCTCAATCCAAATGCCGATCTCGTGCTCGCCGACCGGGTGCAAATCCAGCAGGTGCTGGTCAACCTCTTCCGCAACGCGCTGGAAGCGATGGCGAAGTCGCCACGGCGCGAGCTCGTCGTCACCAACACCCGCGCCGCCGACGACATGATCGAGATCGAGGTCTCCGACTCCGGCTCCGGCTTCCAGGACGACGTCATGCCAAACCTGTTTCAGACTTTCTTCACCACCAAAGACACCGGCATGGGCGTGGGACTGTCCATCAGCCGCTCGATCATCGAGGCTCACGGCGGCCGGATGTGGGCCGAGAGCAATGCATCGGGTGGGGCGACATTCCGCTTCACCTTGCCGGCAGCTGACGAGAACTGATCCATGACGACCAAGGGAACCATCTACGTCATTGACGACGACGAGGCGATGCGGGATTCGCTGAACTTCCTGCTGGATTCAGCCGGCTTCGGCGTCACACTGTTCGACAACGCGCAGAGTTTTCTCGATGCCCTGCCCGGCCTCGCCTTCGGCTGCGTCGTCTCCGACGTGCGGATGCCCGGCATCGATGGGATCGAGCTTCTGAAGCGCCTGAAGGCGCAGCGCAGCCGGTTTCCGATCCTGATCATGACCGGTCATGGCGACGTGCCGCTCGCGGTCGAGGCGATGAAGCTCGGTGCGATGGATTTCCTGGAAAAGCCGTTCGAGGATGACCGCCTCGTCGCCATGATCGAATCCGCGATCCGCGAGGGCGAGCCGGCCGCCAGGAACGAGGCCATGGGCCAGGACGTCGCCGCTCGCGTCGCGTCCCTGAGCCCCAGAGAACGACAGGTCATGGAGGGGCTGATCGCGGGCCTCTCCAACAAGCTGATCGCTCGCGAGTACGACATCAGCCCGCGCACCATCGAGGTCTACCGGGCCAACGTAATGACCAAGATGCAGGCCAACAGCCTGTCGGAGCTGGTCCGGCTAGCGATGCGCGCCGGAATGCTCAATGATTGAAGTCAACAGGAGTTGAGGCAAGTCAAAACCCTCCGCTCGCCCTGTGCTACCAGATCGGAATGATTGCGATCAGCTCCCATCCCGAGCGGCTCCAGATGTCGTCACCCGCAAAGCCAACTGTCTATGTGGTCGACGACGATGCCGCTGTGCTTGGCTCGCTGAGGTTTTTGCTGGAAACCGACGGTTTTGCCGTACGGACCTTCAGGAACGCCACGGCGCTGCTCAATGCGGCGCGCCCGTCCGGTGCAGACTGTTACGTGATCGACTACAAAATGCCTGACATTAACGGCATCGAGCTGGCCGGGCGACTGCGCCAGTCCGAGGGCGATACCCCCGTGATCCTGATCACCGGCTATCCCGACTCGAATATCTCGGCCCGGGCGGCGGCCGCGGGCGTGAATGAAGTGATTCTGAAGCCGCTTCTGGACGAAAACCTGGTCAAACGCATTCGCCACGCCATCCAGAACCGGGTCCATAGCTGACCTACGGGATTCTACGTAAGGCAATCTCCTTAAGATATCTCGCGAAATTTTCGAGGCACCCGATACCGCGTACCTAAGCGTCATCACAACGGAGATGGCGCAGATGCTGACCCAGACCTTCAACGCCCCGGCGATCAAGACCCAGATCGGCGGCAAGATCGCACCCGCCCATCCCGTCTCCGACCAGTTCGGTGCGATCGCCGGCCATGTCGGCCTCGTTGCCACCGAGTTCTCCTACCGCAAGGAAGAGGAAATCTATGGCGAGGACGAGTCGGCCGAGTATGTCTATCAGGTCGTCACCGGCGCCGTGCGCAGCTACAAGCTTCTCTCCGACGGCCGCCGCCAGATCGGCTCCTTCCACCTTCCCGGCGACGTGTTCGGGCTCGAATCCGGCACCACCCACCGCCTTGCTGCTGAAGCTATCATCGACACCACTGTGCGCCTCGTGAAGCGCGCGAGCCTCGAGAAGGCCGCAGCCACCGACGTCCAGGTCGCCCGCAAGCTTTGGGCGATGACCGCCGGTGAGCTTCGCCACGCCGAGGACCACATGCTGCTGCTGGGCCGCAAGACCGCGATGGAGCGCGTCGCAACCTTCCTGCTCGAAATGGACCGCCGCCTCGCGGTTGCAGGCATGATGGCGCTGCCGATGTGCCGCCGCGACATCGGCGACTATCTCGGTCTCACGCTCGAGACCGTCTCGCGCGCGCTGTCGCAGCTTCACGCCCAGGGCATTCTCGGCTTCTCCGGCGCCCGCCATATCGTGCTGCGCAACCGCGCACGCCTGCACAATCTCGACGCCTGATCTCCCCTCTCCCACCCCTCATGGCCGGCTGATTGATTCAGCCGGCCATTTCTTTTGCTGCGATCATGCCCTTGCGCCGCGTCTCCGGCATGACAAGCAGAATAAGCAGAAGTCCCGTCGCCGCGACGCCGGACAGTCCGGTGAACGCCATGGCATTGCCGAATTTATCGCTGACATAGCCGCCAAGCGCGGTGCTCAGCGACGCGCCGATGCCCATTGCCGTGCCGACAATGCCCTGCGCGAGGTTGAAATGGCCGCTGCCGAAGGCGACGTCGGCCACGATCAGCGGGATCATCACCGCGAACACCGCCGCTGTGAGGCCGTCGAACACCTGCACCAGCACCAGCAGATACGGATCGCGCACTGTCGCGAACAGCAGACCGCGAATCGTCAGCGCCGCGAATCCGATCAGCAGCAGCGGCCTGCGGCCCCATACTTGCGCCTTGCGCCCGACGCTCGGCGACAGCAGCGCCACGATCGCCTGCGGCACGACAATGCAAAAAGCGACGAGCACCGTCGCCCACTCGCTCGATCGCGCTGTCACCGCGCTTGCCATCAGCGGCATCATCGAGGCGTTCGCGAGCTGCAACAAGAGCACGCTGAGCGCAAAGACAATGAGCGGCCGCTGCCGGATCAGATGCCAGATATTGGTGTCGCCGCGATCCTCCGCCTCGCGCGGCATCTCGCCGTGACAGCGCGCGATGTCGACCTCATGCTCGCGGATGCGAGAGAGTGCGATCAAGGTGGGGATTGCGAGCAGAAAGGTGACCAGGAATACCGAGCGGCTCGACAGCAGATAGCCGGCCGTTCCCATCACCGCGGCCGCAACGCCGTTGCCAAGCGAAGCAAAGCGCGCGTTGCGGCCGAGACGCTCGCCGATCGCGAGCGGGCCGACCAGACCGAGGCTGATCGCCGCGATCGCCGGTCCGAGCACGCAGCTCGCAGCCGCGTGCAGGGTGGCCGCAGCCACCACCACGGGGAAGACTGGCATCGCCGCATAGGCGAGCGCGCAGCAGCCGATGGTGGCGATGGCGAGGCCTGCGACCAGCCGTTCGGATTTGGCGGCATCGATGATGGCGCCGCCTGGCATCTGGCCGATCAGGGCAACGATGCCGCCGATCGACAGCACGAGGCCGATCTCGACCTGGGTCCATTTCTGGGTCGTCAGATAAACTGCGATGAACGGCCCGAATCCGGTCTGCACGTCGGCGAGGAAGAAGATGAACCAGTCGAGGCCACGCAGGCTTTGGCGCGACGGCGCCGGAATGCCGGCAGGCGACGGCGCCGAGAATTTATCCTGCTCAACGCGGCCCTCGCGGTCTGCATCATTCGGCTTCCTCGACAACAGCACCGGCGGCCATCCCTCCCCGCGCCTCACTGAACGGCTTGCAGCGGCTGCAGGCTGCCGGACGCGCCGAGTACCACCATCGGCGTGTCCTCCTTGTATTCCGGCGCGGCTGCGACCTGTGCCTTGGTCAATTCCAGCGTGATGCTGTCCTTCTTGTTGGTGATCTTGCCGAATCGGAGCGCGTTCCAGTCCACCACGATCTTGCGGCTGCCGACGCCGAGGAAGCCGCCGAAATCGATCACGGCGGCGCGCACGTGCCCGCTCCGATCGACGATGACGTCGACGATGCGGCCCATGTCTTCGTTCGCCGCGCTGAGCACGTCACGGCCAAGCACACCGTGCGCATCGCTCGCGCCGATGATCGTGACCGACGGCGGTGGCGCGGCATTCTTTGGCGTGACGGGGACCGATGACGCCGGCGGCTGCGCCGTCGGCGGTGCATTCGCTTCCGTCGAGGGTGCGGGCGACTCCTCCGCGGCGCGTGACACGGCGAGAGTCGTTCCGCAGACGATCACGACGCCCAGAGCCAACCATCCGGCGGTACGCATGCACCCTCCTTCCGGCGCGCCGCTAGCGCGCCAGCACGATCGAGACCTGAATCTGGCCACGCGTGCGCAACACCTCCAGCGCCACGTCGTCGCCATGGCGGCTGACGCGCAGGTCCACGCTGGACTCGCCCAGACGCAGATCGCGCAAGATCACCTCGTGCAGGAACGCCGGCAGATGCGGATTGCGCAGCCGGATCTCGCCGCGCGCCACGTCGAACTCGATGCCCAGCGCCGCCTCCAATAGCGTGAACGCCGTTGCGCTGGCCCAGGCCTGCGGCGCGCAGGCGACCGGATAGAGCGTCGGGCCGCGCCGCTTTTCGCGCCGGAAACCGCAGAACAATTCGGGCAACCGGCGCAGGTCCATGTAGGTCGCGGCGTCGAACAATCCCTTGAAGACATGCGCGACCGAATGCTTGAGCCCATAACGCGCGAGCCCGAGCGCGATCAGCGCATTGTCGTGCGGCCAGATCGACCCGTCATGATAGGACATCGGATTGTAACGCACCTCGCCTTGCGCGACGGTGCGGATGCCCCAGCCCGAGAAGAAATGCGGCCGCATCAAATCGGCGGCGACGAGGCGCGCGCGGTCCTCGCGGATCATGCCGCTGAACAGGACCTGGCCGGCGTTGGAGGTCCGCACCTTGCAGGGCCGCTTCTTGCCGTCGAGCGCAAGCGCATAGGTACCGAGCTCCTCGCACCAGAACGCGGCCTCGAAACGCTCGGCCAGCGTCTTGGCCTCGGCCTCGAGCTTCTTGGCGAGATCAGGCTTGCCCAGGCGGAGCGCGCAGCGCGCGGCGAGCCGCTTGGCCGCAAAGACGTAACCTTGCACTTCGGCCAGCGCGAGATTGCCTTCCGCGAGCTGGCCATCAGCATGGAAGATCGCGTCGTAGGAATCCTTCCAGCCCTGGTTGGCGAGGCCCTTTTCCGTGGCGCGCTGATATTCGACGAAGCCGTCCTTGTCGGGATCACCGGGGCCGTCGATCCAGGCCAGCCCCGCCTCGATCGCCGGCCACAGCTCGGTCAATGTCGCCTCGTCGCCGGTGCGTTCGAAATAGCTTCCTGCCAGCAGGACGAACAAGGCCGTGGAATCGACGCTGCCGTAATATTGCGCGAACGGTACCTCCCGCAGCGCCGCCATCTCGCCGCCGCGCATCTCATGCAGGATCTTGCCCGGCGCGGCATCGGCGAGCGGGTCGACCGCCTTGGCTTGGAAATGGGCGAGCCGCCGCAGCACGCCCTTGGCGATTCGCGGATCGACCCACAGCATCTGCAACGCGGTGATCAGCCCGTCACGGCCGAACGTCGTCGAGTACCAGGGAATTCCTGCATAGGGATAGCGGCCCTGCGGCGTCTCCGTCATCAGCATGTTGAGGTCGGCCATGGCCTGGCACAGCACCTCGTTGAAGATGTTGTTGGAGGTCTCGATGCTGGCCGCCCCCATCGTCGATTGCCGCATCTCGCGGCGATGGGCGAGCAGGCTCCTGAAAAAGCGCGCCGGCTTCTCCGCGACCGGCCGGTTGCAGGACACGGCCACGAACAAGGATTTCGACTCATGCGGGTCGAGTTCGAGCTGCCAGGTCGCGGCATTCACCGACAACTTGGTTGGGCGCGGGTCGAAATGCAGGCCCGTGGTGCGCTCGGCGTCATCGAGACCGCGGTAATCGAACAGCACGTCGGTCGGTCCCAACAGCCGGCTCGAGCCGATGCCGCGGCGCGGGCGCCGTTCGCCGCGGACCTCGAACAGATCGGCGAAATCGTTGTCGAACAGCAGCGTCAGCGCAAAGCCGGCTGGGCGGTCGCCGTGGTTCTGCACGCCGATGCGCTGATACGCGGTGCCGCGCCACAGGAAGATCGTGCGCACGATGTGCAGCAGGTCCTTTTGCAGCACGAGGCTGCCCTGCCGGTAGATGTCCGGATTGGTGAGATCGACGGTCAGGGCTGAGTTGTCGTCGCGCAGGTTCGAGCCCAGCAGTAACGGCTGGAGATCGTCGAGCACGAGCTCGAGCCTCGCAAGGTAGCGCGTGTCGTGATGAAACAGGCCATCGGGCCCGCCGGCCGAAGCGCCGATGTCACCATGGCTGTCGAGCACGATAAAGGTGTCGTCGTGCTTGAGCGAACGCCGCGGCCGCGCTGACGGTCCCGTCATCGGAATATAGAAAGGCTGCTCCGCGACCTGGTCCACGGTCCGCGTCACAGAGACGAATTGGGTAACGGCTTCAGCCGACATCAGCAGCTCCCCTGCGCTTGTTTCGACACGCAACCGACTCGAACGCGACTATTGGTTTACGCGGCGGCTTGGGCGAGCCGGCTCATTTCCTGCGTGACCAGCTCACGATAGGGCCCGTGGCCCTGCATCAGACGCTCGGGCGACCCGTCCTCGATGATCTTACCACCCCTCAACACGACCACGCGATCGAAATTGCGCAGGGTCGCGAGGCGATGCGCGATCGCGATGACCGTCCGGCCGCGCATCAGCCGCGACAACGCCTCGCGGATCGCCTCCTCGGATTCGCTGTCGAGCGCGGCGGTCGCCTCGTCCAGCAGCAGGATCGGCGCGTCCTTCAGGAAGGCGCGCGCGATTGCGATGCGCTGGCGCTGGCCGCCGGACATCTTGACGCCGCGGTCGCCGACCATGGTGTCGAGACCACCAGGCAGACTCTCGACGAAATCGCAGCGCGCCGCAATGGCTGCGCGCAGCACCTCGTCGTCGGTCGCGTTCGGGCGACCATAGCGGATATTCTCGCGAATCGAGCGGTGGAACAAGGAAATGTCCTGCGGCACGACCGAGATGGCCTCGCGCAGGCTCAGCTGCGTCACCTTGGAAATGTCCTGGCCGTCGATGGTGATACTTCCCTCGTCGGTATCGTAGAAGCGCTGGAGCAGCGTGAACAGCGTCGACTTGCCGCCGCCGGACTGGCCGACCAGGCCGACGCGCTGGCCGGGTTGCAGCCGCAGGCTGAAGCGCTCGAAGATCTTTTCGCCGCCGGGATAGCCGAAGGTGACATTGTTGAACGCGATCGCGGCGCCGCTCTTCACCAGCGGCTCGGCCTCGGGGTGGTCGCGCAATTCATGCGGCACCAGCAATGTGGCGATCGCCTCGGTCAGCCGCGCAACGTGCTGGGTGACGTCGACCAGCGCCACCGCGAGATCGCGCGTCGCGTTCAGTATGGAGAGACCGAGGGTGCAGACCAGCACGACGTCGCCGGTCGTTGCCCTGCCATCCTGCCAGAGCATGATCGCCCATGCCATCAGGGCGATCGTGAGCACGACTGTGACGCCGGCATGGATAAGCCGCAGCTTCTCCAGATAGCGCAGGCTGCGGCCGCGCGCGGTGAGCTCCCGGTTCACGGTCGCGTCGAACCGCTCATGCTCGTGCCCGATGCCGCAGAAGGCGCGCACCAGCGGCATGTTGCTGATGACGTCGATCATCTCGCCGTCGACGACGGCGGCTTTGTCGGCGAAGTCGTCATGCAGCGGTTTCCCTGCGGCCGCAAGGCGGAACATCGCAAGCACCATGCCGCCGGCAATCACCATCAGGCCGAGTGCCATGTAAGGGCTGACGGTTCCAATCAGCGCGATGGCCGCAACTGTTGCGATGCACGGCGGCAACACATTCCAGACGAACATGTTTTCGACCGTGAACACCGCATTGGACGTCGCCGTGATGCGGCTCGTCAGCATGCCGGGCATCCGGTCGGAGAAGTAGCTCGGCGCGTGGCCGGTCAGATGACGAAATATGTCACGGCGTAAATCACCCGTGACACGGACGAAGGTGAAGCTGGCGGTCCAGCTCGCGATCCGCCAAAGGAAATTATCGGCGGCGATCAACGTCATGAGGAAAATGAATGCCAGCCATACGCTCCCACCATGCGAAGCGCCGGCCGACAAGCTGTCGACCAGGGATTTGACGCCATACTGAGTGCCTACTGAGCAGGCAACGGCCGCCACCACAGCGGTCAGGATCACGAGATGCGACGCGAGCCGACGCCGAAGATAGCGCAAAACAAAGGCAAACGGCCGGTGCGCATACCCAGAAAGATGATCCATGTGACTATTGACCCCGTCGTGATGATTCAAACTTTTGTTGTTAGCCGACTGAACATCGACCACTTCGCCTCGGTTCCCGGGCAACGCCATCACGACATGCGGATGCGGGCGTTCTGCGAAGATGTGATGGCAGCATCGCGACAGGCGTCCGACGTGTCGAATAAGTAACGTTCGGAAGGAGGAACTTCGCAAGTGCGGGAACGTTCCCTTGTCTGGCGTGCCGGTGCAGAACAGGCGGGGGCTTTCTACAATCATGATCGCACAGAGGAGATGGTGAGATGCGCATCGCGCAGGTAGCTCCGTTGACGGAGGCTGTTCCACCCAAGCTGTATGGCGGCACCGAGCGGGTGGTGCATTGGTTGACGGAAGAGCTGGTGGCCCTTGGGCACGACGTAACGCTGTTCGCCAGCGGCGATTCGCAGACCTCGGCGAAGCTGGACGCGTTATGGCCCCGGGCGCTCCGCCTCGACGGTTCCGTGCGCGATCCCAATGCGCTGCACATGGTGATGCTGGAGCGGGTGCGGCAGAAATGTGACGACGAGGAGTTCGACTTCCTCCACTTCCATCTCGATTATTATCCGTGGTCGCTGTTCTACCGGCAGCCGACACCGTTCCTGACCACGCTGCACGGCCGGCTCGACCTGCCGGAGCATCAACCGGTCTTCAACACCTTCTCGAAGGTCCCCGTCATCTCGATCTCGAACGCGCAGCGCCGGCCGGTGCCGCAGGCGAACTGGGTGAGGACGATCCACCACGGCCTGCCGGAGAACCTGCTGACGCCGAAGCCGGCGAAACAGGAATACCTCGCCGTGCTTGGCCGCATCGCACCGGAAAAGGGCGTCGACCGCGCCATCAAGATCGCGACGCATTGTGGCATTCCGCTCAAGATCGCCGCCAAGGTTGATCGTGCCGACCAGGATTACTATGACGAGCTGATCCGGCCGATGATCGAGAACAATCCGCTGGTGGAATTCATCGGCGAGATCAGCGATCACGAGAAGTCGGACTTTTTGAGCGGCGCGCTGGGCTTATTGCTCCCGATCGACTGGCCGGAGCCGTTTGGCCTGGTGATGATCGAGGCCATGGCTTGCGGAACGCCGGTCATCGCCTTCAACCGCGGCTCAGTGCCGGAGATCATCGACGAGGGCCTCACCGGCTTCGTCGTCGAGGACGTCCTCAGCGCGGCCGGCGTCGTCGGCCGCCTGCAGCAACTCGACCGCTCCGTCATTCGCAAGCAGTTCGAGACGCGTTTCACGGCGCGTCGCATGGCGCTGGATTATCTCGCGGCCTATCGCAGCCTCGGCGAGGAACAGGCGCCGCGGATCAAGCTGGTGAGCAGCGCGGAGTAGCCACTGTCATGCCCCGCGTAGGCGGGGCATCCAGTACGCCGCGGCAGCAGTTTGCTCACGCAACTCCCGCCGCGGAGTACTGGATCGTCCGGTCAAGCCGGATGATGACAGTAGGAACGCGGTGACGGCTGCCCTACCTCACCACGGCCCGCTTCGGCTCGACGATCTCGAACATGCGCGGGAATTCGTCCATCAGGCCCATCAGCTCGGCGAGGCGCATCGGGTTGCCGGCGAATTTGACCTTGCCGGCGGCCACGGCCTCCGGGAAGCTGGTCAGTTTTGCGATCACCTCGTCGAGCGTCGACCGCGCCAGCGTGAAGCTGGCATCGGCATTGTGCGCCTGCATGCCCTCTGTGTAAGTCAGCGCGCAGTTCTCCAGATTGAGCACGAAGGTTTCGCCGGTGTCGGAGAAGCTCCAGTTCAGCACGATGTGCTTTCCTTCCGCCTTTGGTCCGTTCAGGCGGATGCCGAGCACGTCCCAGAGCTGTGAGGTGCGCAGCGCCGCCAGCGTCTCGCGCGGCATCGGCGGGCGCGCCGGCACCTTCGGCATGCCCTGGCGCAATTCCTGCGCGCCGAACAGATAGGCATTGCGCCAGGTCGCGCTTTCAGCAGCGTAGCCGAGCTGCTCCAGCGTATCCGCAAGCAATGCACGCGCCGCCGCGTTGTCCGGCTGGGCAAAGACGAGATGGCCGAGCGCCTGCGCCACGAAGCGGAATTCGCCCTTGTCGAAATCGACACGCGCCCGCGCGAGGATGGCGTCGGCGCCGCCCATGTACTCGACGTATTTCTTGCCCGACTCAACCGGGGGCAAAGGATCGAGATTGACCGGATTGGCGTCGTACCAGCCCAGATATTTTTGATAGATCGCCTTCACATTGTGCCGGATGTGGCCGTAATAGCCGCGGCCGTGCCAGGCGCCCTCCAGGCTCTTGGGCAGCTGGATCGTTTCAGCGATCTCGGCCGCGGTGAGGCCGTGGTTCATCAGGCGGATGGTCTGGTCATGCGCGAATTTGTAGAGGTCGCGCTGCTGCCGGATCATCGTGCCGATGCGTTCGTGTCCCCACACCGGCCAGTGATGCTGGCCGCACATCGCCTCCGCCTTGCCATCCCAGAGCTGCAAGGCCTCGCCCAGATATTTCGACCAGGCCAGCGCGTCGCGCACGTCGGCGCCGCGGAACGGCAGCAGATTGTGGAAATTGTGGGTGCAGTTCTCGGCGAGGTTCAACAGCTTGTAGCGCGGGATGAAGAAATGCATCTCCGCCGGCGCTTCGCTGTTCGGCGCCATCTGGAATTCGAATTCAACGCCGTCGATCACGCGCCGGTCGCCGGTCGCCATGATCAGGTCGGTCGGCCGCAGCAGCGCCACCGAACCTGCCGCCATCGACTTGCCGAGGCCGCAATCGACCTGCCCGCGCGCGCCCTTGGCGAGGAGAGGCCCGAACTGGTACTGCGCCCGGCGCAGCATCGCAGGTCCCGCGATGATGTTCTCGGAGACGGCATGCTCCATGAACAAGTTCGGCGCGATGATCGGCACGCGGCCGGTCGCGAGTGCATCCTCCTCCAGCACGCCGCGCGCACCGCCCCAATGGTCGGTGTGGGTATGGGTGAAGATCACGGCCGCGACCGGTCGCTGGCCACGATGCTTGTAGTAGAGATCGAGCGCGGCGCGCGCCCCCTCGATCGAGGTCAGGGTGTCGATGACGATGACGCCGCTGTCGCCTTCGATCAGCGTCATGTTGGCGATGTCGAGCCCACGCACCTGGTAGATTCCGGGCACCACCTCGAATAGGCCGTGCTGCATGTTGAGCCGCGACTGCCGCCACAGGCTCGGATTGACCGTGGCCGGCGCCTGCTCGGCGGCGAGAAAGGCGTACGGCTCGAGGCTCCAAACCGTCCGCCCTTGCGGATTGGTGATCTCCGCGTTCTCGATCGTGCCGAGGAAGCCGCGCGCGGCGTCGTCGAAATCGCGCGTGTCGGAAAACGGCAGTGCACTCAGCTTCGCCGTTTGCTGCGCGATGACGCACGGCGTTGCGCCCTTCGGCTCGTTGCTGGACGTGTCCGTCATCTCGATCTCCTCCCCGCCTGTTGCGCGGCATCTAACCGCATCCCGCGGCCGATTGCCATGACGGGAGGACGCAGCAATGCGTAACCCCGCGCCCACAGGTGGAGAGAAGCAGCGTGTTCGCGGGCTACATGCCCAACAGTCTCGGCAGCCACAGCGACAGGCCGGGCCAATAGGTCACGACCACCAGGAATCCCAACATCGTCAGCAGCCATGGCCACACCGCGACCGTGAGCTCGGTGATACCCATCTTGGCGATGCCTGAGGCCACGTAGAGATTGAGGCCGACCGGCGGATGGCACAGCCCGACCTCCATGTTGACCGTCATCAGGATGCCGAAATGGATCGGATCGATGCCGAGCTTGATCGCAACCGGAAACAGGATCGGCGCCATGATCAGGATGATCGAGGATGGCTCCATCACGTTGCCGGCTAATAGCAGCAGGAGATTGACGACGAGGAGGAAGCCGATCCAGCCGAGGCCCTGGTCGATCATCCATTGCGCGAGCGCTTGCGGCACGTTCTCGTAAGTCATCAGGAACGAGAACAAGACGGCGTTGGTGATGATGTAGAGCAGCATCGCTGAAAGATTTGCCGACGACAGCAGCACCCGCGGCACGTCTCGCAGCTTCAGATCCTTGTAGATGAACACTGCGACGATGAAGGCGTACACCGCGCTGACGGCGGCAGCTTCGGTCGGTGTGAACAGGCCGCTGTAGATGCCACCGATCACGATCACGATCAGCAGGATACCCCAGATCGACTTGCGGAACGCATCGAAGCGTTCGTAGAGGGTTGCTTTCGGCATCCTCGGATAGTCGTTACGCCAGGCCCGGTAGAACGTCGTGGCGCCAAGCAGCATGGCGAGCACCATTCCCGGCACGATGCCGGCGATGAACAGCTTGCCGACGGAGGTGTTGGTGGAGACGGCAAACAGCACCATTGGAATCGACGGTGGAATGAGAATTCCCAGCGAGCCGGAGGTCGTGATCACGCCCGCCCCGAACTTCTTGGGAAATCCCTGCGCGACCATCGCGGGCAGGATCACCGATCCGATCGCCACCACGGTGGCCGGCGACGAGCCGGAAATCGCGGCGAACAGCGCGCAGGCGACCACGCCCGAGAGCGCAAGGCCTCCGTACCAATGGCCGACCAGCGAAGTCGCGAACGTGATCATCCGGCGCGCCACGCCGCCATGGGTCAGGAAGTTGCCGGCAAGGATGAAGAACGGGATCGCCATGATCTCGAAGCTCTCGATGCCGGTAAACAGCTTCAGCGCCACCGATTCCGTCCGTACGTCGGTCAACGTGAACATGAAGCTGAGCACGGTCAGGCCGAGCGCGATGGAGATCGGCATGCCCGTGAGCATCAACGACAGCAGAAGGCCGAAAACCACGGCGACACGCAGGCCCTGCGGCATCGTGATCACGTGCGCCGAATGGGCGAAGCACACGGCGACGATCAGGACCGGCAACAACATCAGGACCCAGCCGAGCGGGCTGCGTTCGTCGCGGACGACCTGACTGCGCGTGACCGGGGCCGGATGGACCGGGTCTATTTCGACGCCCTCGACGCCTGCCATGTCGTGATGCGGCAGTTCGCCGGTGCGATAGAACGACCAGGCGACCTGCAGGAAGCGGAAGCACATCAGCCCGGAGCCGAGCGGGATGGTGAGATACACCAGCCACATCGGTGCTTCCAAGTCGTTGGATTGCTGGCCGGTCTGCCACATCTGGCCGACGAACGCGGCCCCGAAATAGCACACGATGGCAGTGAAAAGGGCGCCGCACATCAGGCCGAACGTGATGACGCGGCGGCGCGATCCGCCGGGAAGGACATTGACCAGGACGTCGACGCCTACATGGATGCCGGTGCGCACCCCGTAGGCCGCACCGAACTTCGCCATCCAGATGAACATGTAAATGCAGAGTTCCTGCGCCCAGGACAAGTCGAGAGCGGCAAGCCAGACGAACGCCGCTCGCGCGGGCGCGGCCAGCAAGGACAGATTGCGCGCCTCCGCCCATTTGGCGATGTCGATCGACAGCCCGGCGCCATATCGGTGCAGCACGGCAACGAAGATGAGCAATGTCGCGGCCGCGATCATCGTCGCGATCAGCCATTCCTCGAGATGATCGAGCACACGATTCAATGCACGCAGCAACTTGGTCCCCTCAGCTTGGCTCATCATTCAAGAGCAACGGCCGGGAGTGCGATCACCCCCGACCGTTCATGGTTGTTCTTCCAGCGCGCCGGCGTCAGTTCATCTTGACGTCGAGTTCCTTGGCGAGGAGATCGAGCACCTCCTGCCCGACCCGCCCCTTTGCCCATTTGTAGGTCGGCTGCATCGCCTCCTGCCACGCCTTGCGATCGGCGTCAGTCAGATAATGCAGCGTGGTCTTGCCCGTCTTCTTGATCTCGGCCAGCGCATCCTCGTTTTCCTGACGCGCGATCGAATTGGTGTAGTCGGTCGCCTCGTTCATCGCCTTCTCGAGCTGGGCGCGGATATCGGGCGGCAGGCCGGACCAGAATTTCGAATTGACGATGACGGCATATTGCAGGTGCGCGTGATAGGACACCGTGATGTCCTTCTGCACCTCGTAGAACTTCTGAGTCAGGTAATTGGACGCGGTATTCTCGCAGCCGTCGACCACGCCCGTCTGCAAAGCCTGGTAGACTTCGGAAAACGCCATTATCTGAGGGATCGAACCCATGATACGGAGATATTGGTCGGCGACCTTCGATCCGGAGATGCGGAATTTGAGACCCTGGAAATCGGTCGGCTTTATCAGGGCACGGTTGGCGGAGAGCATGTGGAAGCCGTTGTCCCAATAAGCGAGCCCGGTGATGCCCTTGGTCTCGAGCTTATCGAACAGCCACTTGCCGATCGTGCCCTTCATCGCGTTGGAATAGGTTTGATCGTCCTTGAACAACCAAGGCAGGTCGAGCGCCTCGAACTCCTTGATACCGAGCGGTGCGAACTTCGCGGTCGAGGGGGCGAGCATGTGCACCGAGCCAAGCTGCAGCGCCTCGATCTCCTCCTTGTCCTTGTACAGCGTGGAGTTCGGGTAGATTTCGACCTTGACCTTGCCGTCGGTGTACTTCTCCGCAAGTTCCTTGAACTTCAGGGCGCCCTTGCCCTTGGGAGTATCGTTGGCGACGACGTGGCTGAATTTGATGACGATCGGGCTCTGGGCCTCGGCAACGGCGGGCCCCACGAGAACAGCTGCGGCGGCGACCGCAAGAAGCAGCTTGCGCATGAACGAACCTCCCAACAACCTCTAAAACCGGGTCTTTTTTGTTTTCCGATTTCAGTACTGACAGCAATCCGCCACCCGAACAACTAGACCTAAGCCCAATTTGCCGCAGCCAAGCAACCTTCAAGCTATCTTGGCCGCTGCTGAATGCGCAACCGGCACCTGCTGCCGCTCCCGGAAACGAGCGCTTATGTCGCATTGCGGCAGTGCGATCAGCCGTTGCGCTGGGCGACCATGAACAGACGCCGGAACGGAAACAGCGTCTGTCCCGCGGCGTTCTTCGGATAGGCTTTCGCGACCCGCATCCCATAGGCGGCTTCGAACGCGGCCTTCTCGTCGCCCTGCAAGATGTCGAGATAGCGCGTCAGCCAGGTCCCCTTGGTCCACTCCTTCACGGGATTCTCGCCTTCCAGCACCTGCAGATATTCGGTCTCCCAGATGTCGATATTGGCCGACATCGGAGCAAGAAGACCGTGATAATAGGCCGGCGCTTCGACCGGCGGCGGCGTGACGAGATGCTCGACCTTGGACCGCCAGGGACCGTTCAGCGCGGTCTCGCCGATCAGCACATGCGAGGGCGCCAGAAAGTTGCGCGGCATCTGCACAGCGAGCATTCCGCCGGGCGTCACCTTCTCCATGATCGACGGAAACAGGGCCGCATGATTGGGCAGCCAGTGCAGCGCGGCATTGGAGTAGACGACGTCATATTGCTTCGTCGGACGCCAGTGGCCGAGATCCTCGTGTGACCATTCCACGTCCGGCGCCGCCTTGCGGCCGGCGGCGACCATCTCGGCCGAACCCTCGACACCGGTCACCGTCGCGTCCGGCCAACGCTCCTTGATCAGCTTGGTGACGTTGCCGGCGCCGGCGCCGAGATCGGCAATCGCACGCGGACCAGAATCCGGGATCCGCATCAAGAGGTCGACGGCGGGCCGGAGCCGGTGGCCGGAGAATTTCAGATATTGCTGCGGATCCCAGACCATCGCTCGGCGCCTTTTCTTTTTCGTGTTCCCTTCAACGCGGCTCTTGGTTACCACTGCTCCTCCCGGTCGGGCAAATCAGGCTGACGGGGACAGGGCAGGAAAACGAACAGAAGAACGAACAGCCCAGCGACAAGCAGAAAAGCGAACAAGAGGGCGTGTCACCATGGATCTCGGGCTCAAATCGAAAACCGCCGTCGTCACCGGAGCGAGCGTCGGCATCGGCCGTGCCATCGCCAAGGGCTTGGCTGCCGAAGGCGTGCGCGTCGTCGGCGTGGCACGGCGCACCGACCTGCTCGCCGAGCTGGTAACGGAAGTCGGCTCCGGTCTGATCACGCCATTCGAGCAGGACGTGATGGCCAAGGACGCGGCCGAGAAGATTTCGGCGTTCGCGCTCAAAGAGCTCGGCCATGTCGACATCCTGATCAACAATGCCGGCGGAAGCCGCCCCCTCCCCGTCGATGCGCCTGACAGCCAATGGGACGAGGCGATCGCGCTGAATTTCACCAGCTACCGCCGCATCGCGCATGCGCTGCTGCCGCAGATGATCGAGCGCAAATGGGGCCGCATCGTCAACATCACCGGCAAGTCCGAGCCGGAAGGCCTCAACGCCGCGTTTGCCGCCAAAGCCGCCGTGCACGCCTGGGCCAAAGGCCTGTCGCGCGAGATCGGCGAGCACGGCATCACCATCAACTGCATCCCGCCCGGCCGCATCATGAGCGAACAGATCCGCCGCAACTACGCGCCTGATTATCGCGAGCGCTTCGCGGAAGAAGAGATCCCGGTCGGCTATTGGGGCGAGCCGGAAGACCTCGCCGCGCTCGCGGTGTTCCTGGCATCACCCGTGGCGCGCTACATCACGGGCACGGTGATCCCGGTGGATGGGGGGTTGCGGAGGTATCAGTTCTAGAACCGATTGGACTTCGTAGGATGGGTAGAGCGCAGCGAAACCCATCGACAGCATACGACGTGAACCTGATGGGTTTCGCAAGTGCTCTACCCATCCTACGGCCTACCGCCTTACTCATGCAGCAGCGTTTGCCAGTCCGGAGGCACCGCGCCGTCCGGTCCGGGCACCGGCTGATCCAACGGATGCGCGTGAGGACCTTGAAGCTTCGGGCCGGCGAAAGCCTCTCCCGTGCGATAGTCGTAAAACCATCGTTCGCCCGGCTCGAAGCTCGTGATGATCGGATGACCTGTCGCCGCGCTGTGTTTCGTTGCGTGCTGATTTGGTGACGCATCACAGCAGCCGATGTGACCGCATTCGACACATCTGCGAAGGTGAAACCACCACCCGCCCGCAGCCGAGCATTCCACGCACCCCGTTCCGCTTGGTTTGGCCGCGAGATTGATGCCACCCCTCTCAGACTTCATAGGTCAGCTCACTGAAATTGCCCGCAGCCACCACCGATGCATTCACGCCGCGATCTCCGCCACGATCGCATTTTGCCAGTGTTTTGCCCGACGGGTCAACGTCATGGCAGCGGCGAATGCCGCCGCTGCGCGGTTCGGAAATCCCTTATTAATCAAGGGGCCTTCTACTGTGCATGGGGTTGTTTTCGCGCTTTTTTGTTTTGAGCCCTTAAAAAAAACAAGGCCCCGCATAACCACTCACCCGGCCTGCAGGATTTCCGCAATCGCCGCCCCCCGCGGCGATCGTGCCGAGCTTTCCGCCGACATCGCGCGTTGCCCTGCCCTCGCCGATCGCTTTTGCCACCGCCGCCTCGATCGCACGTGCGGCTTCCTCGTAGCGCACCGCGCCGCTATTCTCGCCGTGCCATCCGAGCAGCAGGGCCGTGGATAGGATCAGCGAGACTGGATTGGCAACATCCTGTCCGGCTATGTCAGGCGCCGAGCCATGCGCGGCCTGCGCCATGGCGAAGCTGTCGCCGACATTGAGCGAGCCGCCGAGACCGAGGCTGCCGGAGAGTTCGGCGGTGAGATCGGACAGGATGTCGCCAAACATGTTGGTGGCGACGATGACGTCGAAGCGGTCGGGGTTGCGCACCACATGCGCCATCATGGCGTCGACGAGGATGTCGTCGACCTCAAGGCCGGGATAGGCCTTCGCCGCCTCGCGGCAGATCTCGAGGAACATGCCGTCACCGAGCTTGAGCACATTGGCCTTGTGCACGATGGTGAGATGCTTGCGCCGCTTCATCGCCAGCCGGCACGCCGCATGCGCGATGCGCTCGCAGCACAGGCGCGTGATCCGGCGCAGCGAGATCACGACGTCCGATGTGACCAGCATCTCGCCGTTGCCCTGCTCCATGTTGCGGTCGGCGTAAAGCCCTTCCGTATTTTCGCGCACCACGACGAGGTCGAAATCGCCCACCCGGCCGGACCGCCCCGCATAGGTGCGTGCGGGCCTGACATTGGCGTAGAGGTCGAGGTTCTTGCGAAAATATCGCGACGGGTTGATCTCGCCATGGGCCTCGTCCTTGAAGTCGAAGGTCGCGGTCGGCCCGAGGATCAGGCCGTCGGCGGCGCGGACGATGTCGAGCAGCTCGGGGCGCACCGTCGTGCCAAATTGTTTGAGGCTCGCATGCCCGACCGCGTGCTCCTCCAGCTGCAGATTGAGCTGGAAGCGTTCGGAGGCCGCGCGCAACACGCCTGATGTCGCGGCCGTGATCTCGGGCCCGATGCCGTCACCGGGCAAAACGACGATGTGCATGGCGGTCCCCTGACATTGCAGCAGTTCGCGCGATCATACGCCGGCGCGCAGGTTCATCGCCCAGCCTTCGCGCATACACAGCATGCAAGCATATGCCTGTGGAAGGCGGCCGCGCCGTAGTACATGCCGAGTCCCCTGGAGCCGGCCGCCGGAGCAACGCGCTAACGCAATGACAATCACGTTACCCGCCGGCGCGCGCGAGCCCGACCACACCATTTCCGACGGCCTTCCAGCCGCACAGCGGCGCTGGGCCATTGCCGCGATCTTCACCGCGCTGGCGATGGCGTCGCTCGACACCGCGATCGCCAACATCGCGCTGCCCGCCATTGCCGGCGACCTGCATGTGAGCCCGGAGCAATCGGTCTGGGTGGTCAACGTCTACCAGATCGCGCTGGTGGCGACGTTGCTGCCGTTGGGAGCACTCGGCGAGATCGTCGGGCACCAGCGCATCTATCTCGGCGGCCTGATCCTGTTCACCATCGCCTCGCTGTTCTGCGCGGTGGCCTGGTCGCTGGAGAGCCTGCTGGTTGCGCGCACGCTGCAAGGGTTAGGTGCGAGCGGCATCATGAGCGTCAACACGGCGCTGGTGCGCTTCGTCTATCCCGGCCGGATGCTCGGCCGCGGCTTCGGCCACAACGCGCTGGTGGTCGCGACCGCCTTCACCTTTGGTCCCTCGATCGCTTCCGCTATCCTCGCGCTCGGCCCGTGGCCATGGCTGTTCGCCGTCAACATCCCGTTCGGCCTGGTCGCGATCGGCATCGGCTTTGCGATGCTGCCGAAGACGCCGCGCGCCGATCACGGCTTCGATTTTCTCGGCGCGGCCCTGGCGTCGGCCTGTCTCGGGCTGTTCATCACGGGCATCGGCAGTGCCGCGCACAATCTCTCACCGATGGTCGTGGGCATCGAGCTGGTCACTGCCCTCGCGCTCGGCTTCATCCTGACGCGCCGCCACGCCGACCATCCGGCGCCGATGCTGCCGATCGACCTGTTCAGCCGGCCGATGTTCGCGCTGTCGGCGGCGACCGCGGTGTGCTCGTTCGCAGTGCAGGGCCTCGCCTTCGTCTCGCTGCCGTTCTATTTCGAGGACGTGCTGGGGCGTTCGCAGGTCGAGACCGGCTTCTTCATGACCCCATGGCCGCTGGTGGTCGGCATCATGGCGCCGATCGCCGGGCGCCTCTCCGACCGGCACGCGGTCGGACTGCTCGGCGGCATCGGGCTCGTGCTGCTCGGCCTCGGCACGGCGCTGCTGGCGATGCTGCCTGCCAATCCTGCGATTCCCGACATCATCTGGCGGATGGTGATCTGTGGCATGGGATTCGGCTTCTTCCAGGCGCCGAACATGAAAGCGGTGATGTCGAGCGCGCCGCCACATCGCAGCGGCAGCGCCTCCGGCATCGTCGCCACCGCGCGCCTGACGGGGCAGACGACAGGGGCGGCGCTGGCCGCGCTCTGCTTCTCGCTGGCCGGTCACGACGGCGCAGTCGTGGCATTGGCACTCGGCGCCGGCTTCGCCGTACTCGGCAGCGTGATGAGCTTTTTGCGGCTGGCGGTGGAGTAGACGGTCAAGCCAGATGTCGGGCCGCCGTCACCTCGACTGTCGCGGCCGGAATGACAGTCTCCTCGTCGAGCGCAGCGAGGCGCTCATCGATGGCAGCGATGACCTTGCGCGAGAACGGCCCGAGATGCGCATAGGCAGCGATCATCTGCACGGCGATCCGCGCCGATGTTGTGTCGCGCTTGGCGCAGTTCATGAAGGTCTGCCACAGCGGCCCGCGCGCCTCGGGAAGGGCTGTGACCACCTTGTGCACCGTTTCCATCGCGCCGATCCGGGCACGGATATCGCCTTCCGCGAGCTCCTGGCGCTGGCGAGAGCGGTCGAGCAGCGTCATCAGTCGGTCGATACGCCTTGCATAGGCGGCCGGGCTGTAGATGTGCTCCAGCACGCGCTTGTAGTCCGTCAGAATGTCGCGCAATGGACGCACCGGATCGAAGTTGATCCCGGCGGTGCACTGATCCGCGCCGATGGTCGGCGCCAGGTCGTGGCCCGGATGCAACCGGCCTTCGCGCTCTAGGCGGCGCGTCAGCTGCGTGTTCGGCAAGGCATAGAGCAGGCCGACCATGCTGACCGGGATCGCCGCCTCTTCGATGAAGTCGATCATGGCATCCGCCATCGAGAGCTTCTCATTGTCGAAGCCGACGATGAAACCCGCGGTGACGAGCATGCCCGCGGCGTAGATCTTGTGGATGCTCTCGGCGATGTTGCGCCGCGTGTTCTGCTTCTTCCGCATGGCGACCAGCGTCGCCGGATCCGGACTTTCGATACCGACGAAGATGGCGAAGAAATTCGCCTGGCCCATCAGGTTCAGGAGCTCGGGATCGTCGGCCAGATTGACCGAGGCCTCAGTCGACAATTCAAAGGGATAGCCGTGAGCACGTTGCCATTCGGCCAGCTGGGGCAGGAACAGCCGCAACGACTTCTTGTTGCCGATGAAATTGTCGTCGACGAAGTCGAGATGGCCGCGGTAGCCCATGGCATAGAGCCTGTCGAGCTCGACCAGCATTTGCTCGTTCGTCTTGGTTCGCGGCACCCGGCCATAGAGCTCGATGATATCGCAGAACTCGCAGGTGAACGGGCAGCCGCGGGAATACTGCACACCGAGATAAAGGTAGTCCTCGAACTTCAGCAGATCGAAGCGCGGAACCGGCGTCTTGGTGACGTCGGCCTGGAATTTCGGCGCAATGAAGACGCCGGAGCGTGCGCCACTGTCCCAGGCCGCGACGAATTCGTGGAGAACGCTTTCGGCCTCTCCGAGCACCTGGAAGTCGGCCCTCTCATAGATATGGGGGCTCGAGGTGGGATCGGGACCGCCCACGACCACCGGCTTGCCCGCGGCACGGCAAATTTCGATCAGGCGCAGCGTGTCGGCCTGCTGCGGCATCATTCCGCCGGTGAAGACGACGTCGGCCCAGGAAAGATCCTCGTCGCTGAAGGATTCCGTGTTGCAATCGATCAGCCGGACCGTCCAGCTCTCGGGCAGCATCGCGGCAACGGTGATCAGCCCCAAAGGGGCCGCGGGCCGCTTCACACCCAACACTTTGCAGGATTCGCCAAAGCTCCAGAAGGACTCTGCCGAGAACAGCGGATAGAGCATCAGGACTTTGCAAGGCTGCGGTACGTTCATGGAACCCCTTTTTGGCTGATTCCACTGTAGCAGAGCATTCTCGACTTGCACCCTGCCAAAAGGGACAAACTGTCGCTCTCGGTTCCGGGGGCGTCGGCGCGGAAGCCAGTAGACGTCGCTCCAAGCCGTGCCGCGGGCGCCCGGGGAAGGAATCCCCGCCGGTTACCCCTCGGACTATTGATTTGAACGTTTCCAATTTGCCGGACACATTGCGCCGCTGAGTCCAGTCGGTGGATTGGGCCAATCAGGGGACTGCGATGGCAAACCTAACAATCAACGGAAAAACCTTCACGCTCGACGTCGAGCCGGATACGCCCCTGCTCTGGGCGATCCGCGAGAATGCCGGCCTCACCGGCACCAAATATGGCTGCGGCATTGCACAATGCGGCGCCTGCACCGTTCACATCGACGGCGTCGCCACCCGCTCCTGCGGGGTTTCGGTCGGCGAAGCCGCAGGCAAGAAGATCACGACCATCGAAGGGCTCGCCTCCGGCAACGCGCTGCACAAGGTGCAGGAAGCCTGGATTGCCCAGGACGTTCCGCAATGCGGCTATTGCCAGAGCGGCATGATCATGGCGGTGGCGGCGCTGCTGAGCGAGAAGCCGAAGCCGACCGACGCCGACATCGACGAGGCCATCACCAATATCTGCCGCTGCGGCACCTTCCAGCAGGTGCGCGAAGCGATCCACACGATCGCAAGCGCGTAAGGAGCCGCCACATGAACAAGCATGTCTCTCCCAGGATGAACCGCCGTGCCTTCGTCATCGGCACCGCCGCGGTCGGCGCAGGTCTCGCAATCGGCCTCGATATCCCCTTCGGCGGTCCCGCCGTGGTCCGCGCGGCCGACGGCTCCCCGGAGATCGGCGCCTGGGTCGTGGTCAGGCCCGACGACACCGTCGTCATCCGCATCGCCCGCTCCGAAATGGGCCAGGGCTCCCTCACCGGCCTTGCCCAGCTCGTCGCCGAGGAACTCGAATGCGACTGGTCGAAGGTCTCGACCGAATATCCGACACCGGGCCAGAGCGTCGCCCGCAAGCGCGTCTGGGGCGATTTCTCGACCGGCGGCAGCCGCGGCATCCGCTCTTCGCAAGACTATGTCCGCAAGGGCGGTGCCACCGCACGCGTGATGCTGATCCAGGCCGCCGCCGAGGCGTGGAAAGTGCCGGCGTCCGAATGCACGGCCGCCAACAGCGTCATTACCCACACGCCGTCCGGCAAGACCACGACCTACGGCAAGGTCGCCGAGGCCGCGGCCAAGCTGACGCCGCCGGCCGAGGTCAAGCTGAAGGACCCCAAGGACTGGAAGCTGATCGGCAAGGGCGTGAAGCGGCTGGACACCGCCGAGAAGACCACCGGCACCATGGTCTACGGCATCGATGTCAAGCTGCCGGGCATGCTGAACGCCGCGATCAAGGATTGCCCGGTGTTCGGCGGCAAGCTGAAAAGCTATGACGAAGCCAAGATCACCGGCATGAAAGGCGTCAAGAAGGTCGTCAAGGTCGGCGACACCGCGGTCGCCGTCGTTGCCGACACCTGGTGGCACGCCAAGACCGCACTGGAGGCGCTGCCGATCGTCTGGGACGAGGGCGACAACGCCAAGGTCTCGAGCGAGTCGATCGCGAAATGGCTGACCGAGGGCCTCGATAACGGGCAGCCGGCCTATGTCGGCAACAAGAACGGCGACGCGAAGGCGGCGATTGCCGGTGCCGCCAAAAAAATCGAGGCCGTCTACAGCTATCCCTACCAGAACCACGCCACCATGGAGCCAATGAACGCCACGGCGCTCTACACGGCGGACAAATGCGAGGTCTGGTGCGGCACGCAGAATGGCGAGGCAGCCTTCGCGGCCACGTTGGAAGCGTCGGGCCTGCCGGCGGAGAAGTGCGACGTGCACAAGGTGATGCCGGGCGGCGGCTTCGGCCGGCGCGGCCAGACCGACTATGTCCGCCAGGCCGTCTTGATCGCCAAGGAGATGCCGGGCACGCCGATCAAGCTGTTGTGGTCGCGCGAAGAGGACATGGCGCACGGCAGATATCACCCGATCACCCAGTGCAAGATGACCGGCGCGTTCGATGCCGACAACAATCTGGTCGCGCTGCACTACCGCCTGTCCGGGCAATCGATCCTGTTCTCGCTCCGCCCCGAAGCGCTGCAGAACGGCATGGATCCGGCCGCATTCCAGGGCGTCGCCCAGTCCGGCGAAGCCGCGTTCGGTTACTCCGTGCCGAACCTCCTGGTCGAGCATGCGATGCGCAACCCGCACGTTCCGCCGGGCTTCTGGCGCGGCGTCAACGTCAATCACAACGCGATCTACATGGAATGCTTCATGGACGAGCTGGCCCAGGCCGCAGGCCAGGACCCGCTCGAATTCCGCCGCAAGCTGATGGGCAATCACCCCAAGCATCTGGCGGTGCTCAATGCCGTGGCCGAGAAGATCGGCTGGAGCACTCCGGCGCCACAGGGCATCTATCGCGGCATCGCGCAGGTGATGGGCTATGGCAGCTATGTCGCCGGCGCTGCCGAAATCTCGGTGACCGACGGCAACAAGATCAAGGTGCATCGCATCGTCGCCTCCACCGATCCCGGCTACGTCGTCAATCCGGCCCAGGTGGAGCGGCAGATCGCGGGGTCCTTCGTCTATGGCCTCTCCGCGCTGTTCTACGGCGGCTGCACCGTCAAGGACGGCAAGATCGAGCAGACCAACTTCGACACCTACAATTCGATGCGCATCAACGAGATGCCGAAGGTGGAGTCGGTGATGGTGCCGAGCGGCGGGTTCTGGGGCGGTGTCGGCGAGCCGACCATCGGCGTCGCGGCGCCGGCGGTGCTCAATGCGTACTTCGCGGCGACGGGCAAACGCATCCGTTCGGTGCCGCTGCGCGACCAGAACATCACCTTCGCCTGAGAAACGCCGCGGCGGCCGCAATCGCCGCCGCGGCACACTTTCCGGACAAGACTCATGAATGCGCCGGTGACACGGCGGGATGCCGTCCTCGGCATCGCCGCTGCGGCCACATCATTCGCCGCCCCTACGATCCTGCGCGCGCAATCGGCGGGCCGCGTCGTCGTGGTCGGCGGCGGCTTCGGTGGTGCGGCGTGCGCCCGCGCGCTGAAGCGCGCGCAGGCAAACTTGCAAGTCATCCTGATCGAACCCAGTACCGTCTTCACTTCCTGCCCGTTCAGCAACGAGGTGATCGCGGGTCTGCGCGAGATCGACGTGCAGCAGTTTGGCTATGACAAGGTCGCCGCCGAAGGCGTCACGGTGATCAGCCAAGCCGTAACCACAATCGAGCCGCAGCTGCGCAGCGTCGTGACGGCCGATGGCGTTGCGCTGCCCTATGATCGTCTCGTCCTCTCTCCCGGCATCGACTTCCATTTCGAGGCTCTGCCCGGCTACGACGACGCCACATCAGAAAAGATGCCGCATGCCTGGAAGGCCGGTGCGCAGACGCTATTGCTGCGTGGGCAGCTGGAGGCCATGCCGGACGGCGGCACTGTCGCCATTGCCATCCCCGCCAATCCCTCGCGCTGTCCGCCGGCGCCTTACGAGCGAGCCAGCCTGATCGCGCATTACCTGAAAACGACGAAGCCGCGCTCAAAGGTCTTGATTCTCGATGCCAAGGACACTTTCTCCCAGCAGCGGCTGTTCGAGAAGGCGTGGAAGGAGCTTTACGGGGACATGATCGAACGCATCGCTCTGTCGCAAGGCGGCCGCGTGACCTCGGTCGATCCTGCGACCAGGACCATCGTCACCGAATTCGGCAATTACACCCCCGACGTCGCCAACGTCATCCCGCCGCAGCGTGCCGGACGCATCGCTGAGGTCGCGGGCGCGGCGGATGCCACCGGCTGGTGCCCGATCGATCCCGTTACCTTCGAATCGAAACTTGTCCCGAACATCCACGTCATCGGCGATGCCTGCCTCGGCGGGGGCATTCCCAAATCGGCATCCGCGGCAAGCGCACAGGGCAAGGCCTGCGCTTCCGCGATCGTGAACCTCCTTGCCGGCCGCGCACCAGAAACGCCGCGACTGACAGGCGTGTGCTACAACATTGTCGCACCCGGCTACGGCTTTTCACTCGCGGGCAATTACCAGCCCAGGGGCGACATCTTCGCCGAGGTCGAGGGCGGAGCGACCAGCCCGGCCGATGCGCCGCGCGAATTGCGCGCCCGCGAGGCGACTGAAGCCGAGCGCTGGTTTCGAGCCATCACGGCGGACACCTTTGGCTAGAACATCGGTCCATATCGCAGCGCTGATCGCCGCCAGTTGCGCCTTCGCCTGCCATGCAGGGGCCGAGGAGCTCCGGCACTACAACGTCGCCGGCGACGGCATCGCGGAATCGCTCACCGGCGCGCCCGGCGATGCCGCGCGCGGGCGCGCGCTGGTGCTCGCGCGCACGACGACCTGCATCCTGTGCCATTCCGGCCCCTTCCCGGAGACCCGGTTCCAGGGCGACCTCGCGCCTGACCTCTCGGGTGCGGGGAACCGCTGGACGGTGAGCCAGTTGCGGCTTCGACTGGTCGATGCGGCGCGCTTCAACCCGAAGACCATCATGCCGTCCTATTATCGCACCGATCACCTCGTGCGGGTCGGGCGAAACTTCGTCGGCAAACCGATCTTGTCCGCCGCCGAGATCGAGGACATCGTGGCTTTCCTTGCAACGCTTCGGGACTAGGACTGTTCATGCCGACCACGCGACGACAATTCCTGAACCTTGCTGGAAGCGTGACGGTCGCCGGGACGCTCCCGATCGTCACGCTGCGGCCGCTCGAGGCGACACCGGCGATGCTCACCGCCGCGATCCGCAACGTCGTCGGCGAAGCACCTGTACGCTCCGGCAAGGTGAAGCTCGACATTCCGCCGCTGGTCGAGAACGGCAACACGGTGCCGCTGACCGTGAGCGTCGCGAGCCCGATGACGGCGGACGACTACGTCAAGAGCATCCACGTCTTCAACGAGAAGAACCCGCAGCCGAACATCGGCAACTTCCATCTCGGCCCCTCCTCCGGCCGCGCCCAGATCTCGACCCGGATTCGGCTCGCGGATACCCAGAAGGTGGTGGCGATCGCGCGTCTTTCCGACGACACGTTCTGGCAGGTCACGACGGAAATCGTCGTGACGCTGGCCGCCTGCACCGAGGAGATGAACTGATGGCCGCGCTCATCAACGTTCCCGCGAAAGCCAGACGCGGCGAAATCGTCGAGATCCGCACGTTGACCTCGCACATCATGGAAACCGGCTTCCGCCATACGGCGGACGGCGCGCTGGTGCCGCGCGACATCATCACGAGCTTCACGTGCCGCTACAACGGTACCGAGATTTTTCGCGCCGATCTCTTCCCCGCGATCGCGGCCAATCCCTATCTGTCGTTCTTCACGGTCGCGAAGGAGAGCGGCAAGTTCGAGTTCGAATGGATCGGCGACAACGGCTATTTGTCCAGCGCATCGGCGTCGATCACGGTCGAATGAGTTTTTGGCGCGCGATATCGGCCGCGGCGTTCCTCGCCACGGCCCCTGCCCTGCTCGCCGGCGAGATTCCGCCGGACGCGCGCCGCTCCGGCTATTCGTTCATGGGGCCCGACACCCGCGCGATGCAGGATGACGACACCTCAAATCCCGGCATGCTGTTCGTGCTCGACGGCGAGGCGTTGTGGACGAAGAAGACCGGCAGCGCCGACAAGGCCTGTGCGGATTGCCATGGCGATGCACGCGGCAGCATGAAAGGCGTCGCGGCGCGCTATCCGGCCTTCGACAAGGCGCTGGCGCGGCCCGTCACGCTCGACCAGCGCATCAATCTGTGCCGCAGCAATCATCAACAAGCACCGGCGCTCCCCTACGAAAGCCGCGACCTGCTGGCCCTGTCCGCCTTCGTCGCGCATCAATCGCGCGGCATCACGATCACGGCCGGCGACGATCCGCAATTGAAGCCATTCGTCGAGCAGGGCCGCGACCTCTTCATGCAGCGCGAAGGGCAGCTCAACCTTGCCTGCACCAATTGCCACGACGACAATTTCAACAACCGGCTTGCCGGCGCGCCGATCACGCAGGGACAGCCGACCGGCTATCCGCTTTATCGGCTGGAATGGCAGACGCTGGGATCGCTGGAGCGCCGGCTACGCAGTTGCATGACGGGTGTCCGCGCCCAGGCCTATGATTTCGGCGCGCCCGAGCTGGTCGCGCTCGAACTCTATCTGATGTCGCGAGCGCATGGCTTGCCGATGGAAACGCCGGCCGTGCGGCCCTGAATTCCACAGATTAGGACTAGGCAGACGCGCAACGGCCGCTAGTATCCGCCCAAATTGAGTCACAGGGAGGGACCTCAAGTGGTCAACCACAAAATCTCGCGTCGTACGCTATTGACCGGCACTGCCGCAGCTGGCGCGCTCAGCCTGACGGGATTGCCGGCGCGCGCCGAGGTGAACTGGAAGAAATACGCAGGGACCAAGCTCGAGGTGATCCTTGCCAAGGGCCCCCGCGGCGACAACCTGCAAAAATACGTCAAGGAGTTCACCGAACTCACCGGCATACAGGTCGAAGCGGAGCAGATTCCCGAGCAGCAGCAGCGCCAGAAGGTGGTGATCGAGTTCACCTCGGGCCGTCCGAGCTTCGACGTCGTCCATCTCAGCTACCACGTGCAGAAGCGGCAGTTCGAGAAGGCCGGCTGGCTCGCCGACTTGACGCCCTTCATGAAGGACCCGGCGCTGACCGCGCCCGATCTCGTCGAGAGCGACTTCTCGGCCGCGGGCCTGCAATATGCCAGGAACGACAAGGGCCAGATGCTGTCGCTGCCCTGGTCGGTCGATTATTTCATCCTCTATTACAACAAGGAGCTGTTCGAGAAGAAGGGCGTCGCCGTTCCCAAGACCCTCGACGAGATGGCTGCGGCCGCCGAGAAGCTCACCGATACCAAGGAAGGGATTTACGGCTTTGTCGGGCGCGGCTTGCGCAATGCCAACATGGCGATGTGGAGCAACTTCTTCCTCAATTATGGCGGGGAATTCCTCGACGCCAAGGGCAACATCCTGACCGATGGTCCGGAAGCGATTGCCGCGACCAAGCTGTATCAGACGCTCCTGACGAAATCGGCACCGCCCGGCGTCGCCGGCTTCAACTGGATGGAGTCGATGGCCTCGTTCACGCAAGGCCGATCCGCGATGTGGATCGACGGCGTCGGCTGGGCGCCACCGCTGGAGGATCCGGCCGCCTCGCGCGTTGTCGGCAAGGTCGGCTACACCGTCGTGCCCGCTGGCCCCAAGGGCCAATATTCCTCGACCTATGGCGACGGCATCGGCGTTGCCGCTGCGAGCAAGAACAAGGAAGCCGCCTATCTGCTCTGCCAATGGGTGGTCTCGAAAACCCAGGGCGCGCGGCTGCTGCAGGCCGGCGGCGGCGTGCCGTTCCGCAATTCGATCCTCGGCGATCCCGAGGTCCAGAAGGGCGTCAAGACCAAGGAATGGCTGCAATCGGTGATCGATTCCGGCAAGATCAGCAAGCTGGGCCTGCCCGTCGTGATTCCGGTCGCCGAATTCCGCGACATCGTCGGCGCCGCGGTCACTGCGACCTTGTCCGGCGCCGATCCTGCCGCCGAGCTGAAGAAGGCCAACGATCAGTACCGGCCGATCCTGGAGCGTAGCGAGAAGGCGTGAGTGCGTTGACACAATCGACTCCGGGCGCGGCACAGTCTGATGCCGCGCCGGAGAAGGAGTTGCGGCCGCCGTCCTACTGGCCGTTCGTGGTCCCGGCGCTGGTCGTCGTGATCGCGATCATCATCTTTCCGTGGGTCTTCACGATCTGGATGAGCCTGAACGAATGGAAGGTCGGCTCGTCGACCACCTTCGTTGGCTTGTCCAATTATCTGCGGTTGACGAGCGATCCCCGCTTCATTGAGGCCATCGGACATACACTGGTCTACACCGCACTCTCCGTGCTGCTGCCGCTCGTGCTCGGCACGTTTGCGGCCGTAGTGTTTCACCAGAAATTCCCTGGCCGCGGCTTTCTGCGCGGCGTCTTCATCATGCCGATGATGGCGACGCCGGTGGCGATCGCGCTGGTCTGGACCATGATGTTCCACCCGCAGCTCGGCGTACTGAACTATCTGCTGTCACTGGTCGGAATCCCCGCGCAGCTCTGGGTATTCCATCCCGCGACCGTCATTCCCTCGCTGGTGTTGGTCGAGACCTGGCAATGGACGCCGCTGGTCATGCTGATCGTGCTCGGCGGCCTGGCAGCGATCCCGACCGAGCCTTACGAAAGTGCACAGATCGACGGCGCCAGCATCTGGCAGGTGTTCCGCTTCATCACCCTGCCGCTGATCATGCCGTTCCTGTTCATCGCCGGCATGATCCGCATGATCGATGCCGTGAAGAGCTTCGACATCATTTTCGCGATCACGCAGGGCGGTCCGGGATCGGCGTCGGAGACGATCAACATCTATCTCTACAGCGTCGCCTTCTCCTATTACGACCTCGGCTACGGCTCGGCGATCGCGGTCGTGTTCTTCCTGCTGATCGTTCTGCTCGCGGCGGTGATGCTTTATGCGCGCCAGCGCATGCTGTGGACCGAGATCGCGAGCGGCACATGACGCCAAGGCAAATCATCGGCAAGATCGGCCTGTGGTTCTCGGTGTTCGTCATCGTATCGCCGGCGATCCTGTTCTTTCTCTGGATGCTGTCGCTGTCGCTCAAATTCGAGATCGACAACGCCGCCTACCCGCCGGTGTTCTTTCCCGAGCATGTCGCCTGGAAAAACTATGCCGACGTGCTCGCCTCCAACCGCTTTCTGACCTATTTCATCAACAGCCTGATCGTCACCGGCAGTGCGACGCTGCTTGCCCTGCTCGTCGGCGTTCCCGCCGGCTACGGCATCGCACGCATGGCCGCGCATAAATCCGCGATCGTGATCCTGATCGCCCGCATCACGCCGGGCCTGTCCTATCTGATCCCGCTGTTTCTCATGTTCCAGTGGCTGGGACTGCTCGGCACGCTGGTGCCGCAGATCATCATCCACCTCGTGGTCACGGTGCCGATCGTGATCTGGATTATGATCGGCTATTTCGAGACGACGCCAATGGAGCTGGAAGAAGCAGCCCTCATCGACGGCGCCACGCGCTGGCAGGTCTTCCGCCATGTCGCGCTGCCGATCGCCAAGCCTGGCATCGCGGTCGCTTTCATTCTCGCCGTGATCTTCTCCTGGAACAACTTTGTCTTTGGCATCGTGCTGGCCGGACGCGAGACCCGCACCCTTCCGGTCGCCGTCTACAACATGATCTCGTTCGACCAGTTGAGCTGGGGACCGCTCGCGGCCGCCGCGCTGATCGTCACGCTCCCGGTGCTGCTGCTCACGGTGTTCGCCCAGCGACAGATCGTCGCCGGGCTCACCGCTGGTGCCGTCAAGGGCGGGTAGCTACTCCGCCGGTGCCGCGTGCATGTCCGCGTGCGGCATGTAAGGCTCGCTCGCGCCGAGCCTGCTGGCCGCGAACAGACCGGCGGCCATCACGGCATAGGCGAACGCGACCGCGGGCGTGACGCCAAATCCGCCGCCGATGCCGACGGCTTCGCCGTGCATGAAGCCGAAGTAGGTCAGGACTGCACCAACCAGCGCGAATGCCGAGGCTTTCTCGAAGTCGCGCTCGATGATGAAGACGCCGATCGCACCCAGGATCAGGCCGCCGAGGATGGAGCCGCCGCCCATCACTTCGAGTCCGTGATAGAACACGCCCTGCTGAGGCAGTGCTGCGATCGCCGCAGCCTTGACCGCGTCGGCCTTGTCGGCGGCCATTCCGCCGACGGTCGCAGCCGCGTTCATGGTCGAGCCCAGCATGGTGTCGATCTGGAGCTTGGCCCAGGCGGCCAGATGCGGCGTCAGCGCCAGCACGATCGCGGGCGCGTGCTTGACCGGCGTGGTCTGGAACGCCTGCGCGCCGATCAGCATGCCGATATAGAGCAAGATTGGCGAGATCGCGACGACCGGGACCAGCGCCAGCAGCACCGAGATGATGCCGAACCAGGCCAGCACCACCACCATGATGCCGGTCGCAGCCGAGTAACCGATGCGGCCGCCCATCGCCTTCCAGCCGGGATGGCCGATATAGACGGCGTTGATGAAGGGATTGCCCATCAGGCAGCCAATCAGGCTGACGATTCCGTCGGCGGTGAGCACGCGCGTGGTCGGATATTCGTCGCCGGCGGCCTCCGCGCTCTCGACATTGTCCATGGCCTCGACGAGATCATAGATGCCGAACGGAATGGCGGTAACCAGAATGATTCCGAGGAATTCGAAACCGGAGAAGACGTAGCCTACCGCCGGGATCGGCACCGAGAAGCCGAAATTGGCAAAGGCATCACCGACGCCTTTGACGCTCAGTCCACCGAGACCGAGGCCGAACAGGTTCGAACCCCATGCGATGACCATGCCCACCGCGATCGCGACGAGACCGGCGGGAATGCCGCGCCAATATTTCACGCCACCGAACCAGCTCACCAGAATGATGGCGAAGCAGACCAGGCCGATCTGCGGCGTCATGTACATTTCGAGCGCCGGCCGCATCGAGATGAAGGTGACGGATACGCCGGCGAGCGTACCGAGCAGCGCCGCGCGCGGTGTGATTTTTCGAATGAACGGCGCGATGAAGCCGCCGATCATCAGGATGAAGCTCTGGAAGAACACCCAGACCAGGCCCGCCGACCAGCCCTTGAGCGGATCGCCGGTCTTGATCGTGATCGGCAGCATGATCACGAAGGTGACGATGAACATGTGCGGTACGCTGACGCCTGACGGTAACGCACAGACGTCGTTGCGGCCGGTCGTCTGTGCCAGACGATAAGCGAGGAACGCGTAGTAGAAGGTGGAAAGGCACATCATCAGCCCGAGTGCGGGAAGGATGCGGCCGAACACCAGTGAGTCGGGCATCTTCAACACGAAGCGCAACAGGCCTGTGAGCACCAGCATGTTGACGAGGATGTTGGTGCCGAAGCCGAAAAACGCGTTCCAGTCGCCCGGTGTCCATAGTGCTGGCTTGAACTCGGAGGTGCCGGCCGTCCCTGTCGTGCCTGTGCTCATCGTGATGCCCCTACGCTGATGTGGAAATCTTCATCGCCTCCAGAACCGCGGCTGAGCTTGCAACCCAGCCGAAGATGCCGCCCTGGGCCTTGATCATCTTCAAGCCCATCTCGTGAAATTCGGGGAAGTAGGATGCGCAGCCGTCCGAGATAACGATGCAGCGATAGCCGCGGTCATTGGCCTCGCGCACGGTGGTGTTGACGCACACCTCGGTGGTGACGCCGCACACCAGCAGATTCTCGATGCCGTATTTCTCCAGCACGTCGGTGAGCTCGGTGGCGTAGAACGCGCCCTTGCCGGGCTTGTCGATCACGATCTCGCTGTCGAGCGGATAGAGCTCCGGGATGATGTCGTGGCCCGCCTCGCCGCGAATGAGAATGCGGCCCATAGGACCGGGGTCCCCGATGCGAAGCGATGGCGCGCCGCGCTCGACTTTCGCCGGCGGCGCGTCGGAGAGATCGGGCAGATGGCCCTCGCGCGTGTGGATCACCAGCATGCCGGTCTCCCGCGCCGCCTTCAGCACCGCACCGATCGGCTTCACCGCGCGCGCGAGCTGGCTGACGTCGTTGCCGAGCGTCTCGCCGAAGCCGCCGGGCTCCATGAAGTCGCGCTGCATGTCGATGATGAGGAGCGCGGTAGCCGACCAGTCGAGCTTGACCGGCTCCGGTTCGGCGATGATGACACCCAATGTCGGCTTGGTTGAGTTCAACATGACTCAAGGCCCCCGCGAGAACTCTCGTTGCCCGGAGTTCTGCAAGCGCCGTGCCATTGTGTACAATGGCAATCGGGCGGACAGCGCGGGAAAATTTCCTGCGCCGTCAGAATGTTATGAGGAAAGCCGGGGTCTGCTTATTCGCTGTGCGGCGGCTTTTGCGACGTGCATTTGCCCAAAGGATGAGCGACAACGAAGCTCGCTTCTACCGGGCAGTATCTCCGTACAGCCGTCGATATTCTTCCTCATACGGCGCGTAAGAATCCTTCAGCGTCGCCATGTTCAGCAGCATGGTCGCCACCACCGAATTCGTCTTGTCGAACACGCGCGTCTTCACCCAGGCGCTCTCGGTGCGTCGGCTGCCGGAGAGCGCGACGACCTCGCGCTCGACTTCGTAGTCCTCGTCCACAAACAGCGGGCCCTTCACCAGCCTGATCTCCTGGTCGGCGAACAGGCCGACGGCCGGGCCCTTGGCCGGGAGAGGATCGTCCTTGGAGCGGTACTGGAACAGCACGCTCAGCATCTCCATCGGGATGATCGCCCTGCCCCACGGATTCGCAGAAGGATTGCCGGCGCCTGAATAATACGGCGAGGTCTCGGTGATGACGGCGAGCTTCTGCCGCAGCGAGAACGGATAAAGCTCGCCCATGATCTGGTCGAACGCCATCCGCACCGCCTGGCGCCGGCTCGTCTGCGCCACCTTCACGTCGCGCAGGATCACGGGATCAGTGAGCGGGTTGAGTTCGCCAAGACGCGCCTCCAGCGCGGTTGCGGCCTGCGGTTCTCCGACCGAGGCCGTGCCACGCAGCACCTCGGTGCCGTCACGTTTGACCATCTGGATCTGGCACTGGCTGGTGCCGGGCAGCGGCTTCGACAGGATCGCCTGCACCTCCTCGCCTTCGTAACAGACGCTGCGGTAATGCGCGGAGAGACAGCCGCTCTCGAACCAGACCTGTCCCCACAAACGCGCGCCGAGCGGAGCAAACTGGCTGAAATGGGTCGGGCCCTCGATGGTGCCGCCCTTGAAGCCGAGCTTCTGCGCGGTGGCGTCGTCGTGGATCGAGGCGTGCGCGTCGTAGGTTTGGGATTGCAGCATCTGACGCGGCTGACGCCACGGCCCGATCAGAGCGCCGTCGGTCTCCGTGATCTCGGTATCGAACACTTGTGCCGTCATGGTGTCCTCCGCAAGCAAGCCATGACTAGCAGGAGCGCCACGGATGCGGCCAGCGATATTGACTTCGCCTGTGCATGCCCTTGACTGTCACAATTCGCGTCGCGCAGCCGCTCCTCCCTCCCGCAGCGCAAACCCCAAGTCGAATAAGAGCCGACCAAGAGACGAGGACTTCCGAAATGACGCTGATGCAGGTCGAGCTGGACGACAAATACCGGCTCGAATCGAAGCGGATCTTCCTGTCCGGCACGCAGGCGCTGGTCCGGTTGCCCATGTTGCAGCGCGAACGCGATCGACTTCAGGGCCTCAACACCGGCGGCTTCATCTCGGGCTATCGGGGCTCCCCGCTCGGCATGTACGACCACGCGCTGTGGCGCGCGAAGTCATACCTCCAGCAGCACGACATTGCCTTCGTCCCCGGCCTTAATGAGGACCTAGCGGCGACCGCCGTCTGGGGCAGCCAGCAGGTCGGCCTGTTTCCCGGCGCCAAGGTCGATGGCGTGTTCGGCATCTGGTACGGCAAGGGGCCCGGCGTCGATCGCTCGGTTGACGCGCTCAAGCATGCGAATGCCGCCGGCACCTCGCTGAATGGCGGCGTACTCGCGCTTGCCGGCGACGACCATGGCTGCCAATCCTCGACACTGGCACACCAGAGCGAGCAGGTCTTCGCAGCGGCGCTGATCCCCGTGATCAACCCGGCGACGCTGCAGGATTATCTCGACCTCGGCCTTTACGGTTTTGCGCTGTCGCGCTTCTCCGGCTGCTGGGTCGGCTTCAAGGCGATCAGCGAAACCGTGGAGAGTTCGGCGTCGATCTACAGTGATCCCGAACGCATCCAGATTAAGCTCCCCGACGATTTCGAGATGCCGCCCGGCGGCCTCAACATCCGCTGGCCCGATCCGCCGCTGGACGCAGAGAGGCGCCTGTTCGGCCCGAAGATGGCGGCGGTGCAGGCCTTTGCGCGCGCCAACCAGCTCGACCGCATCGTGCTCGACTCCAGGCCGGCACGGCTCGGCATCGTCGCGACCGGTAAGGCTTATCTTGATCTGCGGCAGGCGCTGGCCGATCTGGGCATTTCCGACAAGGACGCGGAGGACCTTGGCCTGCGCATCTACAAGGTCGCGATGACCTGGCCGCTGGAAGAAAGCGGGGCCAAGCGCTTCGCCGAAGGGCTTCAGGACGTGCTGGTGGTCGAGGAGAAGCGCGGTTTCATCGAAGACCAGCTGATGCGCATCCTCTACAATATCGATGCGTCCAGGCGCCCAACCGTTACCGGGAAGCGCGACGAACGCGGCGCGCCGCTATTGCCGAGCGAGGGCGAGCTGACGCCGACCATCGTTGCATCCGCACTGGTGGCGCGGCTGCGCAAGCTCGGCCACCACAGCCCAGTGCTGGAGCAGCGCCTCGCCCGGCTCGAGGCCTTCGACACTCCTGTTCCGGCCTCCGGGCAAATCAAGCTCGCGCGCACGCCGTTCTTCTGCTCGGGTTGCCCGCACAACACCTCCACGCGCGTGCCCGAGGGAAGCCGAGCCATGGCCGGCATCGGTTGCCACGGCATGGCTCTGAGCATGCCGACGCGCCGCACCGATCTGATCTCGCATATGGGCGCCGAGGGCGTGAACTGGATAGGACAAGCGCCCTTCACGACCGAGCAGCACATTTTCCAGAATCTCGGCGACGGCACCTACACCCATTCCGGGCTGCTCGCCCTTCGCGCGGCATCGGCCGCCGGCATCAGCATCACCTACAAGATCCTCTACAACGACGCCGTCGCGATGACCGGCGGCCAGCCGGCCGAGGGCGGCTTCAACGTCGCCCAGATCGCGCATCAGGTCTGGGCCGAGGGCGTCAAGCGGCTCGCGATCGTCTCGGACGATCCGACCAAATACCCTGACACCAACTACTTCCCGCAAGGCGCGACCGTCCATCATCGCCGCGAGCTCGACGCCGTGCAGCGCGAGCTGCGCGACATCCAGGGTCTTACGGTCGTGATCTACGACCAGACCTGCGCCGCGGAAAAGCGCCGCCGCCGCAAGCGCGGGCTCTATCCGGATCCCGCCAAGCGCGCTTTCATCAACGAGCTCGTCTGCGAAGGTTGCGGCGATTGCTCGCAAGCGTCGAACTGCGTCTCGGTGCAGCCGCTGGAGACCGAGTTCGGCCGCAAGCGCCAGATCGACCAGTCGAACTGCAACAAGGACTTCTCCTGCGTCGAGGGTTTTTGCCCGAGCTTCGTCACCGTGCACGGCGGCACGCTCAAGCGGATCAAGACCTCGGCGGTGGATTCAGGCCAGTTGTTTGCCGACCTGCCGCTGCCACCCGCGCGTGAGCTGGACGCATCCTACAACATCCTCGTCACCGGCATCGGCGGCACCGGCGTCATCACCATCGGCGCGCTGCTCGGCATGGCCGCCCATGTCGACGGCCGCGGCTGCTCGGCGCTGGACTTCACCGGCCTGTCGCAGAAGAACGGCGCGGTGATGAGCCATGTGCGCATCGCCGCGAAGCCGGAAGACATCTCCGCGGTCCGGATCACGACGGGCGGCGCCGACGTCATCCTCGGCTGCGACATGATCGTCTCGGCCGGTCCCTCCGCGCTCAGTCGCGCCGAGCGCGGAACGACGAAAGCGTATATCAACGCCGACCTGCAGCCGACCGCGAGCTTCGTGCAAAACCCCGACCTCGATTTCGAGATGGGGACGATGCAGACCGTGCTGCGCGACGCCGTCGGCGACAAGAACCTCGACATCATCGATGCCACCGGCATTGCCTCGGCACTGATGGGCGATTCGATCGCGACAAATCCCTTCATGCTCGGCTTCGCCTTCCAGAAGGGCGCAATCCCGCTGTCGCTGGAAGCGCTGCTTCGCGCCATCGAGATCAACGGCGCCGCGATCGAAATGAACAAGCTCGCCTTCACCTGGGGACGCCTCGCCGCCCACGACATGTCGCGGGTGCGGAGCGTGCTGCAATTCAGGAGCCGAACCTCCGCGCCGACAAAGTCGCTCGACGACATCATCGCAACGCGCGCGGAGTTTTTGACCGGCTATCAGGACAGGGCCTACGCCGATCGCTACCTCGCCGCCGTCGCCAAGGTGCGCAAGGCGGAAGCAGCAACCTCGCCTGCTAGCACGGAGCTGACCGAGGCTGTCGCGAAAAACCTGTTCAAGCTGATGTCCTATAAGGACGAATACGAAGTCGCGCGGCTTTACACCGATGGCAGCTTCTCCAAGAAAGTCTCGGAGAAATTCGACGGCGACTTCAAGCTGAAGTTCTATCTGGCCCCGCCGATCTTCGCGCAGCGCGACAAGACGACGGGACACCTCCAGAAGAAGGAATTCGGCGGCTGGATGATTCACGCCTTCCGCCTCCTCGCCGGGCTGAAGTTCCTGCGTGGCGGCGCGTTCGACCCGTTCGGCCGCACCGAGGAGCGCCGCACCGAGCGGAAGCTGGTCGCGGATTATTTCGACATGATCGATCAGCGCATCGCCGGGCTGAAAGCGGAGCAGATCCCGCTGCTGACGAGGCTCGCGCGGCTGCCGGAGACGATCCGCGGCTTCGGGCATGTCAAGGAAGCCAACATCAAACTGGCGGCGGCGGAGAAGGCGCGGCTGGAAGCAGAACTGGAGAACAGCCGCTTTGCTGCGGCTGCGGAGTAGCGGAAGACTGGCGCTACATTCTCGGTGTCATCGCCCGCAAAGGCGGGCGATCGAGTACTCCGAGGCGGTTGTGATTAGTCCGATGGGCTGCGGCGTACTGGATGCGCCGCCTGCCGCCTACGCTAAAGCTTCGGCGCGCCCAGACTTCGACCTCGGCGAAGCCTTGGCGTAGCCGGGTCGCGGGGCATGACAGCGGTGGAAATGGCTAGACCAACGCTGTGGCCGCACTCGCCCCGGCCACACTCCCCTCCGCCAGATGCCTTCCTGCGATGTACCCGAACGTCAGTGCCGGTCCCAACGCGATCCCCGGCCCGGGACAATTGCCGTTCATGATCGAGCCCATGTCGTTGCCGCAGGCGTAGAGGCCCGCAACCGGCGTGCCGTCCTCGCGCAATACGCGCGCCTGGGCATCCACCTTCATGCCGATCGCCGTGCCGAGATCGGCCGGATAAATCCGCATCGCAAAGAACGGCGCGTAGAGGATGGGCGCGACGCAAGGGTTCGGCTTGTGGCTGATATCACCAAGGTGTCGCTGAGAGATGGTGCTGCCGCGACCGAACTCGGGATCGCGGCCGTCCTTCGCATCGGAATTGTAGTTTGCGATCGTCGCCGCGAGTATCGACGGCTTGATGCCGATCTTCGCTGCGACCTGCGCGATATCAGCGGCCTCGACCAACTCGCCGCTCGCCACATAGCGTCTGATATTGCGGGTGAACGGCTTGATGCGGCCTAGGCCGTAACTCCACAGGAACGGACCGTCGCAGATCAGATAGAACGGCCGGTCCGATTCGCCGTCACCGTCACGCAGCATCGCGAGCACGAACTCGTGGTAGGACAGCGCCTCGTTGGCGAAGCGCCGGCCGGCCGCATTGACCGCGATCACGCCGGGCTTGGCGCGGTCGGTCGCTGTATGCGGGAAAACACCACGGCTTCCATCGGCACGCCGGAACAGCGAGGCCGGCACCCAATAGGCCGGGCTCGTCGCATCCGTGTTGAGCGCTGCGCCGGTTACAGTCGCGAGGCGGAGCCCGTCACCCGTGGCGGACGGGTGGGTCGCCGAGATGAATCCGGCAGCGGGTGGGAAGAAGCGCTTGCGCAAGGTTGCGTCGTGCGAAAAGCCGCCGGTCGCCAGCACCACACCGCGCCGCGCGGCGATCAGGCGATCGCGCGAGCCATGACGGATAATTACCCCGCCGACCCGCTCGCCCTGCGTGGACAGGCCTTCGACGTCCGCACTGAAGAGGATCTCGACCTGCCGGGCCAGCAGCGAGGCATACAGCCGTGCGGCGAGTGCGTTGCCAAGCTGCAGCGTCGTGCCGCGCGGGCCGCGCAGCCGCTGCCACGCATGCTCCGAAACCAGCCGCGCCGCGCGAAGAGTCGAGCGCAGCGATCTTCCGGCCCGGTGCAAATGCGGGATGTCGAGGCGGTTGACCATCATCCCGCCGAACAGCGTGAACTCCGGCACCGGCGCGCGCAGCCGCGCGAATGCGGCCCCCAGCCGCGTGCCGTCGAAGACGACCGGCTCGAGCACGCGCCCGCCCGGCGTCGCGCCCAATCGCTCCGGATAATAGTCCGGACACGCTTCCACCGGCTGGAGCCGCACTTGCGTGTTGGCTTCGAGATAGGTGACCGCCTCCGGTCCGCGCGCGAGGAAAGCGGCGCGGAGGCCCGCATTGGCGGGCTCCGGCACTGTGCTCGACAAATATTGCACGGCGTCCGTTACGCTATCGGAGAGCCCCGCCTCTTCCATCTTGGCATTGGCGGGAATCCAGACCGTGCCATCGGACCACGCGGTGGTGCCGCCGACGAAAGCGGTCTTCTCGATCACCAACACGCGCAGGCCTTCGGCGGCGGCGACGGCCGCGGCCGTCATGCCACCGGCACCGGCGCCGACGACGATGACATCGTAGGTCTCATGCGCCGGCATCATGCGGCGGGGTTCCCGAAGCGAGGCATGACACCGTCATACCCCGCTTAGGCGCCCACACGCTAGCGGGCCGGCTTGCGCTCGACCGGGTCGATATCGATCGCCCGCAGACGGCCGAGCCGCAGGACGTCCATGGCGAGCCGCCGGCCGATCCGGTCGCGGTCGAGCACACGGATCAGATCGTCGACGCCGTTGATCTCGACGCCGTCGAGGCCGATGACGACATCGCCGGACAACAGGCCCGCCTTCGCCGCCGGCCCGTCCGGCTCGATCTGCGCCAGCAGCGCGCCCATCTTGTTCTCGACACCCGCCAGCAACGCGTGCCGCCGCGGGATCGGCGCGGTCTGGCCGGCCACGCCGATATAGGCGCGACGGACATAGCCGTGGCGGATGATCTCCGACAGCACGAATTGCGCGGTGTTGCTGGCGACCGCGAAGCAGATGCCTTGCGCGCCGTTAATGATGGCGGTGTTGATGCCGATCACCTCGGCATTCGACGATACCAGCGGGCCACCGGAATTGCCGGGGTTGAGCGCAGCGTCGGTCTGGATCACGTCCTCGATGGTGCGGCCACTGACCGAGCGGATCGAACGCCCGAGCGCCGAGACCACGCCGGCGGTGACGGTCGATTCAAAGCCGAGCGGATTGCCGATCGCGATCACGAGCTGGCCCCGCCGCAAGGTCTTGGAGTTGCCGAGCGCCGCATAGGGCAAGTCCCGCACGCCATTGGCGCGAAGCAGCGCAAGGTCAGTGTCGGGATCGACGCCGAGCACCCGGGCGTCGCCGACATGGCCCTCGACGTCGCGCAGCCGGATCTCCTTCGACGAGCCGACCACGTGGCTATTGGTGAGAACGAGCCCGTCCGGCGAGATCACGATGCCCGAGCCGAGCCCGCCGCGCTCGCGGCCGTTCGGCACCTTTGGCCCGGTCTCGACGCGCACGACGGCGGGACCAACGCGGTCGGTCACGTCGATCACGGCATTGGAATAGGCGTCCAGCAGGGCCCGGTCGTTGCCCGGGACAGCCGCTGTCGCTCGCGATGACGATCCGTCATCGGCAATGTCTGAAGTAAAATCCAGCATGGCAACAGTCCTTGAGGCTCACACAGATGGTGGCCTGCTCCGTGAGGCGCAAGGGATCCGTCCGGCGCGCAAGGCTGGACTGCCCAGGTGGCTAGGGCGCCCGTCGCAGCGTGCCGGCCCTTGCCTTGACCGGGTCGAGCAGCGACCAGTCGCCATCCGGCAGCACATGGCCCTTGGGAAAAGGTGCGCGCGGCTCGATCCCGAGCGAGCCCAGCACACGGTCGTCGCGGTAGTAGCATTGCAGCACCACACGGACGAGCGTCGCGGCAGCCGGGCCGCCATGCCTGCGAAACTCCTGCGCCACCGCATCGCGCCTGGCAGCATCGAGCTCGGCCAACGGTTGGCCAGCAAGCCGCGCCAGATGGTCGAGCGCCGCCACCACCAGTTTGCTGTCCCGTCCCAACGTCGCCAGCATGTCAGCCTGGATCGCGGGATCGTCGGCGCCGGGCACCTTGTACTCTTCGCTGGCGGGAACGATCATCGCGGCGATGGCTCGGAGGTCGTCGCGCTGGGCGCGTGTCAGTTGGTTGTCTGCGGACATGATGGCCTCAGTCGAAGAGATTGGCGAGGCGCTGCTTCATCTGGTCGGCGATGTAGAGCGCGAGGGCCTGGATGGTGGACGTTGGATTGACCCCGCCCGAGGTAACGAAGATGCTGCCGTCGACGATGAAGAGGTTTTTGACGTCGTGCGCGCGGCCCCATTCGTTGACTACGGAGCGGTCGGGGTCGGTGCCCATGCGTGCCGTGCCGAGCAGGTGCCAGCCGCCCCAGGAGATCGGCGAGTTGACGCAGATGTCGCTCGCCCCAGCGGTTTCGAGAATCTCCCGGCCCCGCGCCAGCGCATGCTCCATCATCTTCCGGCTGTTCTCGCTGATCGTGTAATTGATCTTCGGCGCGGGAATGCCGTGACCGTCCTTCAAGACCGGATCGAGCGTGACCTGGTTATGCTCCTCCGGCAGGTCCTCGCAGATCGCGGAAAACCCGATCCGGTGGCCGTTGAGCTTGCGGAAGACGCGGTGATGATCGGCGCCCCACGGCAGAATGCCCTTCTGCTCGCTGACGACAGCCTCGAACACCGGCCCCGCGCCGCGCACGAACTGAACGCCATAGCCGCGCACGAAGCCGCGCGACAGGTCCGTGTCATACCATTCCTTGCTCCACAGGCAGGTCGGCGGCGCGCGGTTGCTATCGGTCGGCTCCTTCACATAGCCGTAGATCTGCGCATAGGGATGGAACATCAGGTTCTTGCCGACGAGTCCGGACGAATTGGCAAGCCCGTTCGGAAAGCGGTTCGATGCCGAATTCAGCAGCAGCCGCGGCGTGCCGACTCCGTTGCAGGCGACGATAACGACATGCGCCGGCTGAAACTGCTCGACGCCGTCCTTGTCGTAATAGACCACGCCGGTGGCCATGCCGCTCTCGTCGGTGGTAATCTCGCGCACACGGCAGTGCGTACGCAGCTCGACACCGGCGCGGACCGCATGCGGCCAATAGGTGATGTCGGTCGAGGATTTGGCGCCTTGCGCGCAGGCCGGCGTGCAATGGCCGAGATTGATGCAGCGCGCGCGGCCCTCGTAGTCCATGGTCGCGACCGTCGTATCCGACGGCCACCAGTGCCAGCCAAGCTTGTTCATGGTCTTGCCGATGATCGCACCCGACAATCCCATCGGCTGTGGCGGCATCGGCGGATGCGTCAGCGGCGAGAGCGGGTCGCCCGACAGGCCAGACGTGCCCATCATCCGGTCGTTCTCTTCGAAGAACGGGGTCAGCGCGTCGTAATCGATCGGCCAGTCGTCGGCGACGCCGTCGAGCGTCCTCACCTTGAAATCGGAGGGATGCAGCCGCGGCCAGTGCGCGGTGTACATCACCGTCGAGCCACCGACCGCATTGTAGTTGACGACCTTGATCGGCGAATTGTCGTCGTTGATCGGATAGTCCTCGGGCCGGCCGCGGACGTTGGGGCTTGACGACCACTCGCCGTAGAATTTGGCCTCCCAGTCCCGGCCCGTGCTGGGATATTCCGCCGGGTTCATCCAGCCGCCCTGCTCCAGGCAGAGAATATGCATCTTGGTCTCGGCCAGCGACCATGCCACCGCCGCGCCTGAAGCGCCGGCGCCGATGATCAGGACGTCCACAGGGTCATTCATCACAAATTTTTCCTCCCTTCGCCGCTTCCCGGGCGATTCGGCCTCCGCTCCGCGAGGCCGGCGAACGATAGGATCAGAGCTGCGGCCGAGTAAAGCCACGAGGCCGGAATGTCGCACTTCGCGGGGCGCAGACCATTGGTATCGCCACATCCGGATGCTAGGAACAAGGCGCACGAGCCATCGATAGCGAGACCTTATGTCCTTCCGAAAATCCTTTGCCAACGCCCGCGCTTTTGCGTTCGTTTGCTTTCTCGCCCTGTCCGGATTTCTGGGCACCACCGGCCCCGGCTCCGCGTTGACGGCCACCGCGACGGTCCGCGACGGCAACGCCGTTCAGCTCGGCGACGTCACCTACCGCCTCGAGGGCATCGACGCACCCGAGCTGGATCAGGTCTGCATCGACGATCACGCCGATCCCTGGACCTGCGGGATCGAGGCCCGCGACCAGCTCGCCAAGCTGATTGGCAAGCGATCGGTGCGTTGCGACGATGTCGGACCGGAAAAGAGTTTTGGCAAGCGGCACCGCGCGATCTGCACGGCCGAAGGCGACAAGACCAGCTTGAACGAGCAGCTCGTCAAGCTGGGCTATGCCATCGCCCGCGAGCCGGTCAAGGCGAACGTCAAGTCGGCCGCGGCCGATGCGAAATCAACCTCGGCCGGAATTTGGAAGGGCTGCTTTGTTGCACCGCAAGAATTCCGCACCGGCAAGAAGGACGGCGCGCTCCTGGGCGCCGCCTGCCGCGCCGACCGCGACAAGGAGATTCGCGCGGTGTTGTTTCCCGAGGATCTGACGATGCCGCCGAGCTGTGGCATCAAGGGCAAGCTTGCGGTGCGCGCGCGCGTGACCGGCAATATCGGCATCTACCATTTACGGGGCTGCCCGAGCTACCCCGCGACCACCAAACCGGACCGCTGGTTCTGCTCGGAGGACGACGCCCAGGCTGCGGGCTTCCGCAAGGCCTACAATTGCCGGCGGCCAAAATAGCGAAGCTCATCACGCAGCCGTGAGCGGCAGCCGAAGACAGTATTCATCCGGAATTGAACTCTATCGGGAGTTGCTGCATTTGTAAGCGTACGCGAGCGCTTTGCGCGAGCGTTTCTTTAGCGGCAATCCGGCTCCGGCCCGATTGCTTTGCTCGGGCGTTTCCTCCCTAGACTTGGGCCGCTTGTCACAACAAGCGGCTCTTCTTTTTTGCACAATGCGCTAGCGGCGCATCGGCATGATCTGATCCATGGCCGGCATGTTCGCGTTCAGATGCGCCATGATCCAGACGGTGCCACCGACCACCAGGAACACCACCAGCAGCCCGAAGGCGAGCGCCAGCACGTTGTTGGTATTATCGGGGCCGGTGGTGATGTGCAGGAAGAACACGAGATGCACGCCCATTTGCGCGATCGCCAGCACGATCAGCGCGACGGGAATCGAAGGCTGCCAGACCAGATCCGTGCCCGCGATGAAGAACGACGTCGCCGTCAGCAGCAACGCGAGAACAAGACCGACCACGTAGCCGAGGATGCGCGTCCCGACACTGTGTTGCTCCTCATCGCCCGGCGCAAGATCATGGCCGGCCGGCATATGCGTCTGATCGCTCATACGCCACTCCCAAGCAAATAGACGACGGAGAAAACTCCGACCCAGACAATGTCGAGCGCGTGCCAGAACAGCGCAAAGCACATCATCCGGCGCAGCACGTCGGCACGAAAACCCTTTGCGAAGACCTGGGCCATCATGGTGAGCAGCCACAATATGCCGGCGGAGACGTGGAGGCCATGGCAGCCGACGAGGGAGAAGAACGAGGTCAGGAAAGCGCTGCGCGATGGGCCATAGCCGCGGGCAACGAGATCAGCGAATTCGCGAAACTCAATGACCAGAAAGATGAGGCCGAGCAAACACGTCACGGCCATCCCGAGATAGAACCACAGCCGGTTGCGCACATCGGCCGCGATGCTCGCCATGCCACACGTGAAGCTTGACAGCAGCAGGCAGACCGTCTCGATCGCGACGTTTCGCGGCTCGAATATCTCCGAACCCTTCGGGCCGCCGGCGGTCTGGTCGGCCAGCACCGCGTAGGCCGCAAAGAAGCAGGAGAACATCACGATGTCGGAGAGCAGGAAGATCCAGAAGCCATAGGCGGTCACGATGCGCTTCGGCGCCGGCCCGGGATGCTCGATAACGAGGCCGATGTGATGGGGATCGGCGTGCGCTCGGCCGGCGGTCGCGGTCATTGACATCAGACTGTCCCCGCCATGCTGACGAGGCTGCGCCGCTCCTCGAGGTTGACGCGGTCTATCGCCGCGACCTCCTCGGCCGGAATGACGTATTCGTCATGGTCGCGCCAGGCGAACACGACGAATGTCGCGAACGCTCCGATACCGCCCAAAATCACCATCCACCAGATGTGCCAGATCAGCGCAAAGCCCATGACGGTGGCGAAGAACGCGCAGACGAACCCGGTCGGCGAGTTCCTGGGCATCTCGATGTCATGATACTCGGGCGCATCATGATCGAGCGATTGCTGCTTGGCATGAGCCTTCATGTCCCAATAGGCATCCTCGCCGCGCACATCGGGATTGAAAGCGAAGTTGAAAACGGGTGGCGGCGACGACGTCGCCCATTCCAGCGAGCGGCCGTCCCAGGGATCGCCAGTGCGGTCGCGCAGGGCCTCGCGGTTGCGGATGCTGACCACGAGCTGCACGATCTGGCAGATCACGCCGATCGTCAGCACGGCCATGCCGACCGCTGCAACCAGCATCCATGGCCGCCACGCCGCGACGTCATAGTGCTGCATGCGCCGCGTCATGCCCAGCATGCCGGCGACGTAGAGCGGGATGAAGGTGACGTAGAAGCCGAGGAAAGTGAACCAGAATGCGAGCTTGCCCCAGCGGTCGTTGAGGCGAAAGCCGAACGCCTTCGGGAACCAGTACTCGAAGCCGGCGAAGGCGCCGAACAGCACGCCGCCGATGATGACGTTGTGGAAGTGCGCGACCAGAAACATGCTGTTGTGGAGAATGAAATCGGCCGGCGGCACCGCGACCAGCACGCCCGTCAATCCGCCGATGATGAAGGTGACCATGAAGCCTATCGACCACAGCATCGGCGTCTCGAAGCGGATGCGTCCGCCATACATCGTGAACAGCCAGTTGTAGATCTTCACTCCCGTCGGTATCGCGATGATCATGCTGGCAATGCCGAAGATAGCGTTGACGTCGGGACCCGCTCCCATCGTGAAGAAGTGATGCAGCCAGACCATGAAGGAGATGACGCAGATCGCCATGGTCGCCAGCACCATCGAGCGATAGCCAAACAGCGCCTTGCCGGAGAAGGTCGAGACCACCTCGGAGAAGATGCCGAAGGCCGGCAGAACTAGGATGTAGACCTCGGGATGTCCCCAGGCCCAGATCAGGTTCATGAACATCATGACATTGCCGCCGGCCTCATTGGTAAAGAAGTGGAAGCCGAGATAGCGGTCGAGCAGCAGCATCGCGAGGGTGGCGGTCAAGATCGGGAAAGCCGCGACGATCAGGAGGTTCGAGGCCAGTGTGGTCCAGCAGAACATCGGCATGCGCAGATAGTTCATGCCTTTGGTGCGCAGCTTTAGCACCGTCGTCACGAGATTGATGCCGGCCACCAACGTGCCGACGCCGGAGATCTGCAGCGACCATGCGTAATAATCGACGCCGACGCCCGGCGAGTAGGACAGTTCCGACAGCGGCGGAAAGGCGAGCCAGCCGGTGCGGGCGAACTCGCCGATCACAAGCGAGAGATTGACCAGCAGCGCACCGGTCGCGGTCAGCCAGAAGCCGACCGAATTGAGCGTCGGGAAAGCGACATCTCGTACGCCAAGCTGGAGCGGCACGATGAGATTCATCAGTCCGATCACGAACGGCATCGCCACGAAAAAGATCATGATGGTGCCGTGCGCGGAGAATATCTGGTTGTAGTGCTCCGGCGGCAGATAGCCTTGCGACTGGTAGGCGACCGCCTGCTGAATCCGCATCATGATGGCGTCGCTGCCGCCGCGCAGCAGCATCACCGAGGCCAGCAGGATGTACATCACGCCGATCCGCTTGTGGTCGACGCTGGTGATCCACTCGTGCCAGAGATAGGGCAGATGCCCCTTCACCACGACCCAGGCCAGCACGCCGAGAATCCCGACCAACACCACGGCGCCTGCGATCAGCGGTATCGGCTGATCGAACGGAATGGCCGACCAATCGAGCTTACCTAGCATCATGGCCTCCACTGTGCGACCGGCCTGCTTCGGATGCGAGCTCCGGCCCCGGTCCCGGCGGAATGTGCTGGGTCGCGATCAGGTCGAACAGTCGGGGATCGTCGAGCCTGTAGCTTGGCCTGCCCTTTTCGACGCCCTGCTGCATCAGCTTCTTGTAGCTGTCCTCATTGAGGACAGCATCGCTCTTCGCCGTGGTCGCGACCCAGTCCGGAAAGGCGAGCGGCGAGACCGCGTTGACGTCGAACATCATGTCCGGAAATCCGTCGCCGGAAAAATGCGCCGACAGTCCCTGCAGCTTGCCTTCGTTGTCGGCGCGTAGGTTCAGCTTCGTCACCATGCCGTTCATGGTGTAGATCATGCTGCCGAGCTGCGGGATGAAGAAGGTGTTCATCACGCTCGAGGACGTCAGCTGGAAATTCAGCTCGGCGCCTGCCGGCACCGTCAGCGTATTGACGGTGGCGATGCGCTGGTCCGGATAGATGAAGAGCCATTTCCAATCGAGCGAGACGGCCTGGATGCGAACCGGGCTGCCGGTGCCGGGCACGGGTGCCGCGGGATCGAGCTGGTGCGAGCCGATCCAGGCGACGCCGCCGAGCAGGATCACGGTGAGCGCGGGGATCGCCCACACCACCATCTCGACGCGCCCGGAATAGACGAAGTCGGGCTGAAACTTTGCTTTGGGATTCGAGGCGCGAAACCAGAACGCAAAGGCCAAAATCGCGAAAATGGTCGGCACCACGATCGCGAGCATGATGAAGACGGAATCGACCAGGATGGTGCTGTTGGCCGCAGCCACAGGCCCTTGTGGATCGAGCAGATTCATCGGCAGGCCAATGACGGTTGGAAAGCCCCGGGGCAGAGCCTAGCGCGGGAAAGGCTCCGCAACAAACGCGATTGCGTGAGATCGGTTCCTAACGGCGCGGTCGATCGTTCGCCCTTCTCGCGCGGCGGCATGCAATTCCATGCGATGTCAATGACATGAAAGCGGGAGCCGGCCCTTCTCGCCGCTCCGCGCGATTGCTAGACTGCACGAAAATATTTGGGATGAAACGACATGCAGGGGCCCGAGGACGATCCCGGTCTCGCCGGCAAGGTGGCGCTGGTCAGCGGCGGGGGTGCTGCGGGCGACGGCATAGGCAACGGCCGCGCCGCCGCACTTCTACTGGCTCGCGCCAGCGCCAAAGTGCTGGTGGCCGATCGCGACCTCAAGCTCGCCGAACGCACCGTGGAGATGATCGCAGCCGAAGGTGGCACGGCCGCGGCGCATGGCGGTGACGTCACCAGCGAGAGCGATTGCAAGACACTGGTCGAAGCCGCGCTCGACCGCTGGGGCCGGCTCGATTTCCTCGACAACAATGTCGGCATCGGGAGCCGCGGCAGCGTGGTCGACGAAGCGCCCGAGCAATATCGCCGCGTCATGCAGGTCAATGTCGAAAGCATGTTCCTGCTCTCCAAGCACGCGATCCCTGCGATGATCCGGACCGCGCAGGGCGGTGCGATCGTCAACATCTCCTCGATCTCGGCGCTGCGGCCACGCGGGCTCACGAGCTATACGACCTCGAAGGCCGCCATCATCGGTCTCACCCGCGCGATGGCGGTCGATCACGGCCGCGACAACATCCGCGTCAACTGCATCTGTCCCGGGCCGATGTACACGCCGATGGTCTATGCCCGCGGCATGAGTGAGCAGGCCCGCGCCCAGCGGGAAAAGGCATCCTTGCTGAAAACGGAAGGCACCGGCTGGGACGTCGGCCATGCCGTCAAATTCCTGCTCAGCAATTTTGCGCGCTACATCACCGGCCAGGTGCTGGTGGTCGACGGCGGCGTGACGCTACAAGCCGCCGAACGTGAATCACAAGAACACTGAAAGGAACATCAGGGATGGCTCGCCTGCCCTATCTCGAGGCCGACCAGGTCGCGCCCGAATATCGCGACATGCTCAAGCGCAACACCAATCTGCACAAGCTGCTGATCAATTCGCCGGATATGGCGCGCGCCTTCAACGGCATCGGCGGCTACATCCGCTTCAAGAGCAAGCTCGACCCGCGCCTGCGGGAGCTTGCAATCCTCCAGGTCGGCTGGATGGAGAAGTCGGAATACGAGTTCACTCATCACGTGAAGATCGGCAGAGAGTTCGGCGTCACCGATGATGACATCGCCGGCCTGATGGCTGAGACCGAGGGCAAGCCCTCGACGCTCGAGCCACAGGCCAAGGCGATCCTGAAAGGTGCCCGCGAGATGGTACGCGAACTCGCGATCTCGGATGTGACCTTTGCCGAGATCAAGCAGCATCTCTCGGACGAACATATGGTCGACCTCGTGCTGACCATCGCCTTCTATTGCGGCGTGGTGCGCGTGCTCGCCACCATGAAGATCGACAACGAGCCATATTACAAAGAGGTACTCCAGCAGTACCCGATTCCGGGAGTGAACTAACATGCGCTTGAAGGACAAGGTTGCGGTCGTTGTGGGCGCCGGGCAGAGCCCGGGCGAAGGCATGGGCAACGGCCGCGCCACGGCGCTGACCTTCGCGCGCGAGGGCGCCAAGGTGTTGTGCGTCGATCATCATCTGGAATCAGCCGAGGAAACCGCCGCCATGATCGCCGCGCAGCATGGCACGGCAGCGGCGTTCAGGGCCGACGTCACAAAGTCTGCCGACATCAAGGCAATGGTCGCGGAGGCACAGGCGCGCTGGGGCCGGATCGACGTGCTGCACAACAATGTGGGCGTCAGCCTGTCCGGCGGCGACGCCGAGCTGCTGCAAATCACCGAGGAGGCGTTCGACCGCGTCGTCGCGATCAATCTGAAGAGCTGCATTCTGGCGGCGAAAGAGGTGATCCCGATCATGCGCGCGCAAGGAAGCGGCGTGATCATCAACATCTCCTCGATGGCGGCGATCACCACCTACCCTTACGTCGCCTACAAGGCGACGAAATCGGCGATGATCGCCTTCACCGAACAGCTCGCCTACCAGAATGCGGAATACGGCATCCGCGCCAACGTCATCCTGCCGGGCCTGATGAACACGCCGATGGCCGTCGACACCCGGGCCCGCGAATGGCACAAGACCCGCGCCGAAGTCGAAGCCGAGCGCGACAGCAAGGTGCCGCTGCGCAAGAAGATGGGCACGGGGTGGGACGTCGCGAATGCCGCGCTGTTCCTGGCCTCGGACGAGGCGAATTTCATCACCGGTGTGACGTTGCCGGTGGATGGCGGAGCGAGTGTGAGACGGGGGTAGACATCCTAAGCACGCTGCTCTTCCTTCTCCCCTTGCGGGAGAAGGTGGCGCGAGGCGCCGGATGAGGGGTTTCTCTCCGCACACGCAGAGGAGTTCGCCGATAGAACCTCACTCGTCCCGCCGCTGCGCGGCGAGCCACCCTCTCCCGCAAGGGGCGAGGGTACACCTTCATCGCGGCACGCTTGTCACCCGCCAGATCGTCCCGTTGCCGTCCTCCGACACCAGCAGCGATCCGTCCTTCGCCACGGCAACACCGACGGGCCGCCCCCACACCTCGGTGTCGCTCACCACGAATCCCGTGACGAAATCCTCATACTCGCCGGTCGGCTTGCCGTCCTTCATCCGGATGCGGATCACCTTGTAGCCGGTGCGCTTCGACCGGTTCCACGAGCCGTGCTCGGCCGCGAAAGCATCGCCCTGATACTCTGACGGAAACTGCGTGCCCTGATAGAAGGTCATGCCCAGCGAGGCCGAGTGCGGCTGCACCAGCACATCGGGCACCGTCACCTTGCCCTTGAGGTCCGGCCGCGCTCCGGCGTGACGCGGGTCTTCGTTGCCGCCGATATAGAACCACGGCCAGCCGTAGAACGCGCCTTCCTTCACGCTGGTGACGTAGTCAGGCACGAGATCGTCGCCGAGCCCGTCGCGTTCGTTGGTCGAGCACCAGGGCAGCCCGGTCTGCGGCTGGATCGCAAGTCCGACGCAGTTGCGGATGCCGCTGGCGTAGATCTTCCGCTCCTTGCCCTCGGGGGTGAAGGCGAGCACGGTGGCGCGTTCGGTCTCGCTGGCCCAGGCCGCACCGAGCGGTTGCGCTTTCGACCAGGCTTCCACGCCACCCGGCGGCGTGCCCATGCCCTCGGCGACGTTGCTGAGCGAGCCGACCGACACCAGCATGCGCTTGCTGTCGGGCGTGAAGACGACGTCGCGGGTGGAATGACCGCCGTCATGCGGCAGGCTCGCGACAATCGTCTCCGCCTTGCCACCCGCCTTGAGATCGCCGGCCTGATAGGGAAAGCGGACGACGCTGTCGGTGTTGGCGACGTAGACCCATTGCGGATTGTCGCCGTTCGGGAAGAAGGCGATGCCGAACGGCTGCCTCATTCCGGCAGCGAACACCTCGTTGGTCGCGGCCTTGCCGCCATCGCCGGCGCGCAACACGCGGATGTTGCCCGCGCGCGTCTCGGCGACGAAGACATCGCCGTTCGGCGCCACGCGCACGATGCGCGGGGCGCGCAGGCCCTCTGCGAACAGCTCGATCTTGAAGCCGGCCGGGACCTGAAGCGCCCCCTCCGGCGGGCGCGGCACCACGCGCGACGAACTCGCAACCGACCGCGTGGCGCCGGGCCTGACCAGATCCTGCGGCCGGATCAACCTGACCGTGCCGGGCTTGTCGGCCTGCCAATCGCCGTAGGCGTCCTTGCCTTGCAGCACCGCCTCAGCCTGTGCGCAGGTCGCGACCGCGGCCAGCCATCCCGCGGACATCGCCGCGAATGAAATCCTGTTCTTCAAATCGTTTCCTCCCGGCCTTCACGTATTGCGCTTCAACGCCGATCGACGCGCAAACGTTCTGCGACAGGTCAAATGCCTGCCGAATCCCACGTCAGCTCATGCCCGCACGATGTGCAACAGCCGCAGCCCATCGTACTGGAAAATACGGCTGATCGGTGCGACACATTGTAAGGGCGGGACCGCCGGTTGCGGTCATCAAGGCTGCGGCATTGGGGTCGCACCTGTTGGGGTGATCATGTGGGGATCCATCATATCGGAATGGGCGAGCCTGCTGCTCCGCTGGCTACACGTGGTCGCCGCGATCGCCTGGATCGGCAGTTCCTTCTATTTCATCGCCCTCGACCTCAGCCTTAGGCCCAGGCGCGATCTGCCGGACGGCGTGCAAGGCGAGGCCTGGCAGGTCCATGGCGGCGGCTTCTACCGGATCATGAAATATCTGGTCGCGCCCGCCCAGATGCCGGACGAGCTGACGTGGTTCAAATGGGAGGCCTACACCACTTGGCTGTCCGGCTTCGCGCTGATGGTGGTGGTGTATTATCTCGAGGCCGATTTGTTCCTGGTCGACAAGTCGATCCTCGATCTCACGCCATTCCAGGCCGGCCTGTTCAGCCTCTGCAGCCTCGCGCTGGCGTGGCTGCTCTATGAAGGCGCCTGCCGTACCGGGCTGGCGCAGCGCGAGCTGCCCTTCGCGATCGGCGGCTATCTGTTCCTGGTCGCGTTGACCTATGCTTTCACCCACGTGCTGAGCGGGCGCGGTGCCTTCAACCAGATCGGGGCGATCATCGGCACCATCATGGTTGCCAACGTCTTCGCGCTGATCATCCCGAACCAGAAGAAGATCGTAGCCGCCCTTCTCGCAGGGCAGGCGCCCGATCCGAAGCTCGGCAAGACCAGCAAGGAGCGCTCGGTCCACAACAACTATCTGACGCTGCCTGTCGTCGTGCTGATGATCAGCAACCACTATCCCCTGCTCTATGCCACCCGCTTCAACTGGATCATCGTCGCAATCATCCTGGCGCTCGGCCCCGTGATCCGCCATTTCTTCAACGAGCGGCACGCCGGGCGCAAATCGCCGTGGTGGGTGTGGGGCGTCGCAGCGGTCGGCGTGATCGCGATCCTGTTCCTCTCGGCGGCCGGCCCGCGCGAGGTCAAGACAAGCGCGCTGTCGGCGCAGCCGACGCTTGCCAATGTCGAGGAGATCGTGATGTCCCGCTGCAGCATGTGCCATGCCGCCGAACCGGTCTGGGCCGGCATCGTCACCGCGCCGAAGGGCATATTGCTGGACGCGCCCGAGCACATCCATCGCAACATCCGCCTGATCGGCCGCGTCGCCGCCTGGTCCAATGCAATGCCGCCGGGCAACATCACCGAAATGACCAGCGAGGAGCGCGCCATCCTCGCCGCCTATATCGAGCAGGCGCGCTGACGCCATCAAGTGTCAGATATCGCGCTTCACGGAATGAAATTTCCGCATGTCCCACCGATTTGAAAATGACTTGACCGCCTATCCGGCGTAGACAGGATTTGCGGCCGCCGACGGCGGTCCAGTCAGTTTGCACTCGGGGAAAGAACAGTGGCCCTCAAGAACGTCATCGGTATCGACCACGCCGTGGTCATGGTGCAGGACCTCGACAAAGCCGCCGAAAACTACCGGCAGCTCGGCTTCACCATCTCGCCGCGCGGCACCCACAGCGCACATATGGGCACCGGCAACTACACGATCATGTTCGACCCGGATTATATGGAGCTGCTCGGCGTGCTCGCGGCGACCGAGCACAACGCGCCGGCGCGTGCCTTCCTCGACCAGCGCGGCGAAGGCATCGAGCGCATCGCCTTCACAGCGGTCGATTCCACCGCCGGCGCGGAGGAAATCCGCGCGCGTGGCCTGGAGCCGATCGGCCCGACCGATTTCGAACGGCCCGTGACGCTGCCTGATGGCACGATCTCGGCGGCGAAATTCCGCACCTTCATGTGGCCGACCGCAGAAGCGCCCGGCGGCGTGCGTATTTTTGCCTGCCAGCACAAGACGCCAGAGACGGTGTGGATTCCCGAGCTGATGAAGCACGCCAATGCGGCCAAGCGGATCAAGCAGACATTGATCGCGACGCCCGAGCCCGCGAAGGAAGCCGCGGATCTGGGACAGCTGATCGACCGCGAGCCGAAGGCTGAAGCCGACGGCGCAGTGACCGTGCCCTCCGGTGGCGATCGTGCCGATTTCGTTTACTTGACGCTGGAGCAGCTCGGCAAACGTTATCCCGGCGTGCCGCTCGCGGGTCTTTCCGAACGCGGTGGCGCTGCCCTGGTGCTTGTCAGCGGCGATCTCGCTGCCACCGACAAGGCGCTTGGTTCGGCAGCCGTGCGCAGCGGACCTGCGATCTGCGTGCCGCCGGCCAAGGCGAACGGCACCCTGCTCGCCTTTGTTGCCGGCTGATTTGAACTAATTCTTCAACGAGCGTCTACAGGGCGGCCCCAGGCTTCGGGGCTACCCGCGCCTTCAGGGCCAAGCGCATGTTCAAAGAGAAATCGCCGATCGCCTATGACGCGCCGGCCGAACTGAAGAAGTGACCGTCGCTGAAGGGCCAGAGGCAAAAGGATCGAGGTCCGCCCTATCCCGTCTACAACGGCACGCTCGCCGACTGCGTCCGCGAGCTCATGGGCAAGCCATCAAGGGCATCTCGCTCTACGATATCATGACGAGGGCAAGCAGCGTTCGACCAGACCGTGCTGTCGCCCGGTGATGCCGCCGAAATCGCGATGCGCAAGGACTTTCCCAAAGACTAGTTCGAGGCGCGCCTACCGCCGGACTTCCGCCGCTGCTCGGACGAGGAGTCCGTCGGCGCATCCAGAAAGACCACCGGTGTGCCGCGCTTGACGTGCTCGCCCAGCGCGCGCACGTCCCAATTGGTCAACCTGACGCAGCCATGCGACGCGGACTTGCTGACCCTGTCGGGCTCCGCCGTTCCGTGGATGCCGTACCCCTGTGCGGACAAGCCGATCCAGTATGCTCCCACCGGATTGTTCGGGCCCGGCTGAACATCGAACGGCTGTTTCGATTTGACGCTTCTGAACTTGTAGTCAGGGTTGTAGTGATAAACCGGATTCTCGTGGGTGCTGGTGACCTTGAGCGTACCGCTCGGCGTCGGACGATCCGGACTTCCGATTGACGCGGGATAGAACGCGATCAGGGTGGCGCCCTGGTCGAATGCTTTCAGCGTCCCGTTCCTTTTGTCGACGTCGAGCCGCGCGATGTTCGGAAGCTCTCGCCGCGCCGGAACGTTTGCAACGACGATGGTCGCTCCCACCTTGTCGAAGGCCTTGTCCGGGTTGAGCGCCTTGAGCAGATCGGCGCTCATGTGGAATTTCTCGGCAAGCCCTTCGAGCGGGCTGGTGTAGCTCAGCGCCTTCAGCGGCTTCATGTCATCAAGCTTGCCGGGCAGCTCCTTCAGAAACGGGCCCTTCACATCCGCGTCCGTGATCTTGTATTCGACGAGGACGGCGCCTTCGCTCGCGGCGTTCAACTTGTCCCAAAGCTCGGGCGCGATCGTTTTATCCCATGCAACGCCGTTCTGCTCGGCGAATGCTTTCAGTGCCTTCTGCGCGTTCTCTCCGAGCTTGCCGTCGATCTCCCCGGGCGAGAACCGCGCACGGTCGAGCAGAATCTGAAGCTTCACGATCGCGGCGTTGAGCTTGTCGCTAGCAGGTTGCTTTGCGGGACGCGCAGCATCGTTTACCGCTGCCGCATCGAGATTGCCCGCAAGCGCCGAAGAGATCGCCGCCAGCGAAATCACCGCGCCAAGCATCCACCGCATCATCTCGCTCGTCCCCATTCGCCAACGCCCCCGCAAATTCGCGGAGCAAAGAGTTTCCGGCGGGAACACCGTAGTAACACCGTGGGAACCGACGAGACCGCAGCTTTGCCGCAATCGCTCGGTTAATAACTCCTTATCGCCGGCGCATCGCTGGCCGTTCACCCACAGTTCGAGGTTGCTCCAGCAATGCGATTTGTCGTCGCGGCGTGCGCCGCGTTCATGATTCTGATGTGCGACTTCGATCCGTCGGCGTCCCGCCAACCATCAGCTTTCGATCACGCCGTTCTTCAAAACACTCAGGCCTCGTCACTTGTTCCGGTGGTCGAGCTGTTCCTTGCAAGCGTGCAGGCCCTCGAGCTCGCCAATGCGCGTGCGGCCTATGAGGAGACCCCCGAGCCGCCGGATACGGTCGAACCCGTCGCGCAGGCGCCGGTTTCGCCGACGGAACGCTTCTGCCACGCGCTTCGCGGAGCTGCCGAAGCCAGCGGCATTCCCGTGCCGTTCTTCGCGCGTTTGATCTGGCAGGAGAGCCGCTTCAAGTCCAACGAGGTCAGCCAGGCCGGCGCGCAGGGCGTCGCGCAGTTCATGCCGGAAACGGCAGCGGAGGTCGGGCTAGATGATCCGTTCGATGCGATGAAGGCGCTGCCGGCATCGGCCAAGTTCCTGCGCAAGCTGCGCGACGATTTCGGCAATCTCGGCCTTGCCGCAGCCGCCTACAACGCAGGTCCCGGCCGAATCCAGAAATGGCTCGCCAAAGAGAGCGAGCTGCCGCGTGAGACACGCGACTATGTCCGCATCATCACCGGCACCAGGGCCGAGGACTGGACCGAACGCGCGGAAGCCCTCGCGATCCGGATCGACCTGCCGCGCGAAGCACCCTGCGAGGGCATCGGCAGCCTGTCCAAGACGAAGGACGTCGCCTGGGTTCCGGTGAACCTGACGCCCTCGGTCGCCACCATCATTCGCAAGGCCGAGCAACTGGCGGCGCGATTGACCGCCAGCCACGCACGCAAGCGGCTCGCGTCTCTGATCCGGAAGAACACCCACGGCAAGGCACGCAGCATGATCGCCGCGCGTGCGGCGGGAAAGAGCGCGAAGGCCCGCGCCATCCGTTTTGCAGCGCGCGAACGATCTTCGGGCTGATGCGCAAATCCGGAAGCCGCTCTATGGAGCGGCTTCCAGTGGCCGCGAACTAGTCGATCTCCTCGATGATGCGGCGTTCGCGGGGCTCGACGACATAGGTCCGCGTATCGCGGTGGATGTAGCGGTACTCGCGGAGGTCGGGCGCGTCCCGATAGACGGTGCTCGGGAATTCCTCGACCTCGACACTCTCGGGAACGCGGTCACCAACATGGATTTCGGACCGCGCGGTGCTGCCGGTGGTCTGTCGTTCGCTCCGTCCCTCGGTGCGGGTCTTCGCATGCTTGCGGATCACTTCGCGATCGCGATCCGAAAACTTGCTGGCGCTGCGCTCACGCGTGGTCGTCGTTGTCGCGGTGGATTGTCCCGAGTACGGCAGCACGGTTACGATCTTGTATGTCGCCGGATCGACCACGACGATTTCATCCTTCACCAGCGCAAAGCTGTAGCCGCGATATTGCGGCACGATCTCGACCACATCGGGTGGCAGCGTCGATAGCTGGACATCGCGCGGCACCACCGTGCCGACGTTGAGCGAGAAATTGACGCTGGTCAGCGGCCGCACGTTGAGATGCGAGATGGACGCGCTGATCTTGGTCTCCTGCTGCTTGTTGAGGTTGACGTCAGTGCGGGCGGCGGCCTGTGAATTGGCACCGGTCCGCTGGTCTTGCGCCTGATTGCTGCTCGGCGTGTTTGGCGATTGCTGGGCCTGGTTGGTACCAGATGAACCAGGCGCCTGCTGCGCCTGATTGGTATTGTTCGACGGAGGGTTGGAGCGATCCTGCGTCTGGTTCGAGTTCGCCGCCGGCGGATTGGCGCTCTGCTGCGAGGCGGGCTGGTTACCGGCCGCGTTGGAGTTTGCCGTACCACTGGGCGGCCGCGAGGACGTGTCCGCGCTGTTGGTGGCGTTGGTCCCGGAGCCGGAATTGGCCGATCCGGAAGACGGAGTGGTCGCCTGGGTATTCTGTGTCGACGCTCCGGGCGTTGATGATTGCTGCGGCTGCGATCGCGACTGCTGTGTTTGTGCCGCGCCAGACGGCGACGTGTTGGACGGAGCTGCGGAATTGGACTGGGATTGCGGCGTTTGCTCAGACTTGGTGTTGCTGCTTGGCGATTGCGCAAAGGCGGCGTTCGCCAGCACCAGCCCTAAGGCGGTCGTTGCCAACAGGCGGATCATGGTTCACTCCCTTGTTCGGTCAAAGCGTTAGCTATTAACCTGCGCTAAAAGCGTCTGTTCCACTTTTTCCCGGCCGAATGCGCCGCCTGAACGGAACCTGCGATGCCATCGAAAAGCGCCGGGATCATTGCCTATCGCAAACGTGGGGAGCTCGAGGTTCTGCTCGTTCATCCCGGAGGACCGTTCTGGCGCAACAAGGACCTCGGGGCATGGTCGATTCCGAAGGGCGAGTACGCAGACGAAGACGCAGAAACCGCCGCGCGACGGGAGTTTGCCGAGGAGCTTGGGCTTGAGCTGTCCACGCCGCTGACTTCGATTGGCCAGGTCAGGCAGCGCGGCGGCAAGATCGTCACCGCGTTCGCGGCCGAGTTCGACGTCGATTTGCGCAGCATTCGCAGCAACACATTCGAGATGGAATGGCCGCCACGCAGCGGCAAACGTCAGACCTTCCCGGAGGTCGATCGTGCCGAATGGTTCACGCTCGCAGCAGCGCACGAGAAGATCAACGCAGGACAGCGCCCGCTGCTCGAGCGGCTGGCTCAGGTGGCCGGCAGCACGCCAAGCAGACGCCCTACTCCGCCTTGATGTTCGCCGCCGCCACCACTTCGGCGAGTTCCTTGATCTCCTTCGCGATCTTGGCGGCGTAGTCGGCCGAACTCAGCACGCTGACGACGCCCTGCGTCTCCAGCCGCTCCCGTAACAGCGGATCGTTGGCTGCGGCGACGATCTCCCGGTGCAGCATCTCGAGCGTCGGCGCGGGGGTTGCCTTCGGCATGAAGAAGCCGACCCAGAACGAGATGTCGAAGCCGGGATAGCCGGCTTCCGCGACGGTCGGCACATCAGGCAACGCCGGCAGCCGCTCGGCGGAGGACACCGCGAGCGCGCGCAGCTTGCCGGCCTTCACCAGCGGCACGGCGGATAAGGGATCGAACACTGCCAGGACCTCCTGCGCGAGGATACCGACCTCGGACGCAGCACCACCGCGATAGGGCACGTGGATCATCTTGACGCCGGCCCTCTCGCTGAGCAGCTCCATGGCGAGATGGGCAAGGTTGCCGTTGCCGCCCGAGCCGTAGGCAAGCGCGCCGGGCGCAGCCTTTGCCGCGGCGACGAGATCGGCGACGGTGTTGATGTTGGCCGTCTTGGAATTCTCCGGATTGACCACCAGCACGAGCGGCGCCGACACGACGGTGGTGAGCGGCGCGAAGTCCTTTTCCGGGTCGTAGCGGATATCCTTGAACAGCGTCTTGTTGAGCGTGATGGTGGAGGAGTTGCAGGCCAGCATCGTGTAGCCGTCGCCTTCCGCACGCGCGACGCCTTCGGCCGCGATCATGCCGTTGGCGCCGGCGCGGTTCTCGACCACGAAAGCTTGTCCGAGCTTGTTGCTCAGCCGATCGGCGACGATGCGCGCGACGACGTCGACCGGGCCGCCCGCGCTGAAGCCGACCATGATCTTGACCGGCCGCACCGGATATTTTTGCGCGAAGGCCTCCGTCGTCACGCACAATCCGGCGACGATCGCCAGCAGGCGAAGCGTTCGTTGCATTCGTTCTCTCCCCAGAAGTTCTCGCCGCTTTTGCAGGTCGCGGCGCATTCGCGGATCATGATGAGCGGCCGCGCCGGATTTCGCAATCGCGTTTGCAGGCCGGCATTCCGTCGCGCGGCAGGTCGGAGCCGGTTCGAAACAAAAAACGCAAAAACAACCGCATGCACAGTAGCCGACGCTTGCGAGATCAAGGACTTGCACGAACGAGGATTTGCACGAACGAGGATTGCGCGCTTCGCAATCTTCGTTTGACACGTCGGGCAAAACACCGGCAGAATGCCATCATCGCAACAATCGTCAGCGTCCACGCCGCCCGACCACGGGGCGTCGCGCGGCGATTGCGCGTAAGCCCTTCATCAACATCCCGAAAACCCCACAGGCGCGCAAGCCGAGCGATCGATGTCGCGCGCAATGAGCCCGCGCGGGCAAAGGACACAGCACATGACGACATCTGCCAAACGCCACGGCACGCTGCCGGTTGCGGCAAACGATCGCAGCGGCCCCGACGCGAGCCCGCGGATCAAGCTCTACAAGCGGGGAATTGCGATCCTCCACGCGGACCCGCAAGCCGGCGAACGGCTGCTGGCCGAGGCGCTCGGCGCCGCTGACCGCGACGCGCTGCATGGTCTCCTCAAGCAATTGGTGAAGGCCAGCGTGACCGGACGCAAGCCCGATGAAGCCAATCTCGCCTTCATGATCTCGCTGGTGAAGAGCATCGCGCCGAAGGACTCGATCGAGGCGATGCTCGCAGTGCAAATGGCGTCCGTTCACGCGGCCACGATGCGCTCTGCCTGCCGCCTCGCCCTCACCGACGACGTTCCGCAGCAAGAGAGCCTCACCCGCGTGCTGACCCGGCTGGCCCGCACCTTCGCGAGCCAGATCGAGGCACTCAGCCGCCACCGCAACAACGGCGAGCGTGCGATCACGGTCCGGAACTTGTCGGTGCAGGATGGCGGCAGGGCGATCGTGGGCAACGTGACCCAGCACGCGAGTATGATCGTCGCGGAGCCGCACGCTGCGACAGTCGCAGGACTGGTCCCGCCGCGTGAGGCCGGCGCATGCGAACAGGCCGAATCCAGAAGGCAGCAATGCATGAGCGGCGACCAAATTCGCAAGACGCGTGCGATGTGGACGAGCCCGCGCTGTGGCGCCGAAACGCGAAACGGCACCACCTGCCGCGCGCCTGCAGTGCACGGCAAGTCTCGCTGCCGCATGCACGGCGGCGCACGGAGATCAGGCGCGCCGAAGGGAAATCAGAATGCGCGGACGCATGGCGAATTCACGGGTGATGCGGCCGCTGAACGAGCGCAGGATCGGGCCGTGCTGAATGATGCGTTGAAGCTCCTTGCGGAGCTGTCGCGAGTTGCCGAATAGGCCATAAAGGCGATGCACCGTAGATCGCAATCGTCGTTGACGAACGCGGTTGTGGAGACCCGCAACAGATGCCCTGCAGACTCATGCACCGTGGGTCATTTCCTTAAGTCTGTGAGGGCTTTGGTCGGCTACGCCGTCATGAGCGGACAAGCTCGGCGCCAGCTGAGAGGTCGGCTAAGGGCAGGCTAGGCCAAAGAAGCAGCTGCACTGACCTTTAGTTGAAGCGTTGTCGTATTTGAACCTTCGCTCGAATTTCCGGACTCACCTCAGTGGGGATGGGAATGAACTGTCCCATCACAGCATCGAGCGATCGTCAGCGGCAGTTGCAACGGATTTAGTTTCCGGGTTGCCAGCCTAAGCCGCACCAAGCCAGCGGATCGGCCGGCGAATATCGCGGAGGCAAACAGATGTTTCCAGCGAAACTTGCGGCATCGTTGCTGGGTTCAGCGTTGCTACTGACGCCGGTCCTTGCACGCGACGATGGCCGATACGACCACTCTCCGCTGAAGTCTTGGTTTGAAAGCTTGCAGAGCGAATTTGGAAAGTGCTGTACTGATGCCGACGGATACATAGTGTCCGATGCCGATTGGGAGTCCAGTCGGGGCCGTTACCGCGTCCTCATCGACGGCGAATGGGTGCTCGTACCTGACGGTGCGGTTGTCACAGAACCAAACCGCTTCGGCCGTACAATGGTCTGGAGGCATTACATAGACGGCCATCCGCGCGTCCGATGCTTCATGCCCGGATTCATGACTTGACCTCACTTTCAAGGTGCTCCGCTTCGGGTCATTCGCACCGATTTGCCCGCGTATTCTCGATGTCCGCTATGGCCCTAGCTGCCGGCGTGCCGGATATTTCGCCTTCAGGCCCACAAGCAGACCAACGACGATAGCGGCGGCGGGGTTAAAGCTCGAAACAGGCCCTAAGGCCGTCAAAAAGCCAGGAGCCGCATGAAAGGCCGTGCACGCTCATCCGGGTTTCCGACGACGCTTTCTTTGCTAGGCCACTAAGCCGCACGACGTCGGGAACTTGCGGTTGGTCGCTTTGATCCAAATCAACGGATTCCTGCCTCCGAGACCTAGCGTCAGACCCAGACCAGATCGTTGGAGAAAGAAGATGCTGAAGCACTTGCTGGCCATTCTTCTTTTGCTGGCTTTCCCCTCGGCAGTCCATTTCCCAGCCGCGGCAGATGACCGAACTGCGGGACAAGTAATCCAAGAGGAAATTTGGGCGCTGCCGTTTCCACTGCCGGTGCTTGCCTTCCTGGTACGGCCGGTCGGAGATGGTCCGTTTCCGCTAGTGGTTATGAACCATGGAATTTCGCTGGAAGCCAACCAGCGGACGATGTTTCCGGCGATCGAGTATCGTGACGCGGCACGTTGGTTTGCACGTCGCGGTTATGTGGTCATCTCGCCCGTCAGGTACGGGGCCAGCAGTCTCGATGATAAAGATCAGGGTCTCTACGGAGCCGTCTTTGCCCACGTCGGTAGCTGCGACAACCCAAACTTCCGTGGTCCCGGGCTCGCCATCGCCACTCTGAACGAGTGGGTCATCGACTACATGAGCAAGAAGAAGATGATCCAGCCGGGTAAGGTCATCGTCGTTGGCCAGTCGGGCGGCGGATGGGGCTCGATTGCTCTTGGGAGCCTAAACCCGTCATCAGTTCAGGCCATCATTACCTTTGCAGCGGGACGCGGAGGCCGAGTTGACGGCAAACCCAACAACAATTGTGCTCCCGACAAGCTCGTTGCCGCCACCAGCGAATTCGGCCGCACCGCACGCGTACCGATGCTTTGGATCTACGCGGAAAACGACAGCTACTTCGGTCCGGAATTGACGATGAGGATGCATCAGGCCTTTGTCGAAGCGGGCGGAAATGCCGATTATCGTATGCTCCCGTCCTTTGGGACCGACGGGCACTTCATGATCGATTTCGCCGACGCGGTGCCGATCTGGTCGCCCTTGGTATCGCAATTTCTGGAGAAGCATTCAGCGACCGCTCCGCCGCTTGGGCAGCCAGTCAACGGCCCTTCTGCCCAGCGGGAGCCTCCGTCGAAGCCGCCACGATTGCGGCTGCCTGAGAACATCCATTTCTCAACCTGGAAAAAGCTTTGTTTCGCCTCATCCGATCGAACCAACATATGCCGATCGACGTCAACCGCCACGGACGATCTCGATCAGATCGTGGCCCGTGTCGATCTGATCGAACGAGCTGACGGTCCCGCTCGCCTGCAGCTGTTCGTTCCGCAAGGGGCAAATCTGCAGCAGGGAGTCAAGGTGACGGTAGATCAAGGCAGTCCTGTCCAGGTTCCTTTCACCTGGTGTCTCACCAACATCTGCATCGCAGCACGTGGAATTGAACCAACGGTGGCGGCTCAAATGGAAGCCGGCCAACAGCTCAAACTCGAACTCACAGACCTTTACTCCTCTTCGGTGACGATAAAGTTGCCGCTGAGCCAGTTCGGGGCTGTTCACCAAGACCCGCCTGCCGAAACTTTCGATTTCAGCCTGACTGAAGAATGAATGGAGTTGGACCGCCTGACGGGGCTGACCGAAAGGAAGCTCGACTGTGAGTACGTCGGATATGCCTCTACGGAGCACGAGACAACGGATCCTCGCTCTTAACGGACTGAAAAAATTCTCCGGATCGACGATCAAGCAGTCAATCCGGCAGCGAATTGTAGCAATCGCTGTCGGACTGATCATCCTCATGCTCGTGACGTCGGTCCTATCGATCGCGATGGTCAGGCGAGTCGGCTACCTGCTTGATGAGCTCTCTGCACGTTACGCACCTATCAACGCCCCGTCTGACACGGATCAATACTCTATCGCTCGAACGAGGCCTCGGGCTCCGCCGCATGGTGATCGCGAAGATGCAGGAGCCGCCCGATGTGCTCGGATATAGAGCCCGCTTGGAGCTCTACAACGAGAAGGGAGCCGAGGTCGAAAGCGAAGCGCAAGCCGCGCGGACACTGATCAATTCGATCATTGAAGACACAAGTACACCATCGGACAACGCAGCCCTGGCGCGCATCGACAACCGGATTGAAAATCTGGACGATACTCGCCGCCAGCTGAAGCAGGAGACCAGAGAGCTACTTTCACACCTTGAGGCGAGAGACTTTCCAGCGGCGAGACGCAGCCTTGCGCGAGCAGACGCTGTTCGCGACGACTGGATGAGAAGGTCAGTGCTATTCGATTGAGTATGCTGACCGTCAGCGAGGGGGCTATCGCAAAAGTGAGGTCGGAACAGACCCGGGTGGCGCTGACCTCGGCCATCGTGACGCTGCTTGCCGCGATCGTCGATTGATCTTCGCCAATCTGGTCAGCGGCGGCATCATTCGCTCTGTCCGACTATTGCTTGAAGGTGCCCGCGCGGTGGAAGCGGGTCAGCTCGATCAATCAATCGATGTAAGGGCGACTGACGAAATCGGACAACTGGCTGCCGCCTTCAATCGAATGATTGTGCAATTGCGCAACAACCAACGCATCAAGGAAACATTCGGAAAATACATCGATCCGCGCGTCGTTGAAGGCTGATCGATCACCCAAATTTGACGGCCCCCGAAGGCCAGCGCCGGGTGATGACTGTGTTGTTCTGCGACTTGAAGGGCTTCACCAGCCTTAGCGAAGGCATGACCCCGCAAGGACTCGTCAAGGTCATGAACCACTACCTTTCGGTCATGTCCGAACCAATCCGGAACAACCGAGGGATCATCGACAAGTATATCGGCGACAGCATCATGGCTTATTGAGCCCCACCTTTCGTCGATGAGGCCGATCATGCCCGACTTGCATGCCTCGCCTCCCTGGAAATGATCGAACGTATCGGAAAATTGCGCGAGGAGATTCCTGAGCTACTTGGCGTTCGCGCAACTCCAATGAAGCAATGCGATCTAAGGATCGGGATCGCGACCGGCGAGGCGCTGGTCGGCAGCATCGGCCGACGTGATGATGAGCTACACCGTCATGGGCGATGTGGTGAACCTCGCCTCGCGGCTGGAAGGCGCGAACAAGGTGTACGGCACCCGCAATCTCGTTTCCGAAAGAACTATTGCTGCCGTGGGCACTTCACTTGAGGCGCGGGAGATCGATCGCATTGTGGTGGCGGGTCAAACTCGTTTCGAGGCCGTTTCTGAAATCCTCGGAAGCCGAGCTGATGTCACGCCACAACAACTGGTCTTGCGGGACAAGTATCTGGAAGGGCTCTCGAACTATCGCAACCGGCGATGGGATGATGCGCTTGCTGCGTTCAATGCGTCGCTTGAAGCGATGCCCGACGACGGGCCTGCAAGGGCCCTAATCGAGCGCATCGGAAGCTTCAAAGCAGAACCGCCTCCGAACGACTGGGACGGGTCGTGGCACATCGAAAAATGAGCGCCGGGCTGATACGGCGGACGTCTCCAATGGGTCACAAGCGGTCCTCCACCGGCTGCGCGCGGCAGGTCAGCTACGGGACATGACCCGACATGCGGGCCCGTGAGGGGCTCCTCGTCCTCGCGGCAGTCAACATGGGTCGGGTAAAAGCTCCCACTATTGTGGTGACATTTCCAGATTTTCGAGCGGAGCCGTGAGGCGGCAAGTGAGTCCGGTCGATTCATAGGACACCGCAACCGACCCTCTGAAGTCGTATTCCAGCGCCCCCGAAATGAGTTGCGAACCGAAGCCTTTATCGGTGGGCTCCGACACAGATGGACCGCCGAATTCTTGCCAGACGAAGACGAATTTTTGATCACCCGCCTGATCTTCGGTTGACCACACGATGGACACCCGGCCGCCTGTCACGCTCAGAGCGCCATACTTTACTGCATTGGTGGCGAGCTCGTGAACCGCTAAGGAAAGGGCGAGAGCCTGTTGCGATCTGAGAACAAGCGGAGGACCGGACGTCGTAATCCGGCCTTCGCCTGTTCTGTAAGGGCTCAGGGCCGTGTTGACGACATCTCGAAGTGGGGCAGCAGCCCAATTCGCCGCAGTCAGCAAGGCGTGTGCTCGTCCGAACGCGGCAAGTCGTGCCTTATACTTTTCAAGATCGGCGCGGCTCGATACGTCACGAAATGTTTGGCTGGCAACAGCACCAAGCACAGCAAAGGTGTTCTTGAACCGGTGCTTTAGCTCTTCGTTGATAAGCCTCAGGGCTTCCCTTGCCATGTGCTCGGAGGTGACGTCTTTACAGACAACGAGTACGCCGCCGACTTTATCTTCAAGGTCAATTGGACCGAAGCTGTACGTCCACCAGACATCCTCGCGCCGACCGTGGCGGGTTACAGGCACCAATTGATCCTCATGCCACGTCGCCCCCTTACCTGCCATGACGTATTCAATCTGGGGACCAATGATGTCCCATATTTCATCCCAGCATTCACGGCCGCCCGCGCCCAAGGCGCTCGGATGCCGCTCGGGACCCATCGTTTCGCGATACGCATCGTTATAGAACTGGATGAGGTCCGGTCCCCACCAAATGAACATCGGGTGGCGTGAGGTAAGAACGAGCCGCACCGTGACCCGAAGACTTTGCGGCCACGCTTCCGGCGAGCCGAGCGATGTTTTTGACCAGTCAAACGCTCTTGTGAGAGCGCCCATCTCGCCGCCCCCCGACAAGAAAAGGCTACCTGTGTCCCCGCCCATGCGCGCAACTCCTGACACGTTGCCCAAGCGTAAAGCCAAAATTCTCGGCAATGCAATGTCGATGGTTGGTCAAAGCGGTCCACGCCGGGCGCTGCGATAGATCAGTTTCGGGCCAGATGGGGGTGCCACTACACCGGGCGCGCCGGCGACATCGACCAGACCCTGGCGATGTCCGTTCCGGGTCAGTTTGCCCGCGTGTTCTCGATGTCGGCTGGCCCCCGCTCCGGTGTACCGCAGGCGATGGCGACCTTCGCCTTCGGGCCACAAGCGAACTTCAATCTGTTTGTCGTTTGATGACCTCTGCCAAGACAAATCGCTCTGTCGCTTGCAGAGCGTGGATGACTATCCGGCCGCGTGCGATGGCGAGGTGTTCCATCGCGCAAACAAAACGCCCCAGCGAAGCTGTCGAAGGCAAGCGAGGCAGAGAACGATGCCCGCACCGGCGATGATATCGATGAAATAGTGGCCGCCTACAGTAGGTGTTGCAGCAAGCATCAGCAAGTTCAAGACAAGGTATAGTGGGAAAAGCATCTTCACGCCTCGGCTGGCGTATATAAGTATTGTGGCCAGCGCAGCGTGGAACGAAGGAAATGTGATCAGACCATTCACGTGCGTCAACGAAATGCGTGTCATCTCGCCGCTTCGGAGTGCGTTGAAATCGATCAAATGATACGCGTCGACGCGTTCGACGACGCCAAAGTAGACCCATGCGCTCGCTGCCGGCAGTCTCCATGAGATCGGAAGAATCACGAGGAGCGATGTTACGAACAGCCAAACAAACTCTCGCATCCTTTCAAATCGCCCGCACGCACTCAGCCACACCAACAAGATGGCGACCTGCAGCATACAGCTGTGATACGCGACTGCGAGGACCGCTTTGATAATTGGTCTGACCTCAACCCACTCAAAGAAAGCCAGCCAATTCAGTCTCAGCAGGGTGTCGACGCCGGCCAGCTGGGAATCGACCAACGGAAACTTTGCCGTGATGGTTAGATAACTCAGGATCGCGCCCACGACCGTAAAGGCAATGATCTGAGCCAAAGCCGTGGCAAGCTCAGCGATACGCCGATCCGGCCTCAACCTCGTGTAAACAAAGGAGAGAAGAGCAGCAGCACAGAACGCAATCGCTTGCGTCGGATCGATAGCCATCGTCATCCCAGCGGCGCGAAGCCATATGAGGTCAACGGCTGCAACAATCGCAATTGCGATCCACAAGCGCAGAATTTCGCTGAACCGATAAGCATTGAGGACGGCAAAGACAAAGCCTTCATTTCGCATCACTCTGTCCATCTATCGCATCGTTTGGGATCCCTGACCCCTTCTGGAGCATCAATATCTGGTGCTCATCTAATGATTGTTTAATTTGGCTTATACAAATTCAGCGTGTTGGACTCGATGGGTTCCGCGCTGCTCATCAAATCTGGCTACGCGTGTTCGCATTCATCGGCTGACCGTAGGCTCCGAGGGAGCTCACGTCCGCTTCGGGTCAAACTGCGACTCCGCTTTGCATGAGCGACGGTCCGGTCTAGCTCGCGAACGGACGTCACGATCGCTCGCGCGAAGGTCAGCCGCCGAGCCAACATATGACGCGCGTTGGCGCTCACGTGAGGATGCGATTTCGCCCTTGGCGGGCTCTGCCTGCTGTTTCAGCCTTTGCTTCCCCGGGCCAATATCAAGCAAAATGGATATGTGGGGCTACTTCGAAACGCGCAGCTTGGAAATGGATGTGCCGATCTGGGTGAAGGCGGCGTCGATTTCGCTGGGGTTGCTCAGCATGAAGAAGTTTGCCGAGCCGCTCGCACATTTGGGAAGCACGGGCGACACCCCGGTGCCGTCGTCGAGCTGGACCGTGTAGATGGTCGTGTTCTTGGCCTTGACGGCGGTGCACAGAGCCTCCATTCGCGTGTCGATCTTGCCGCGTTCAGTCGAGGACGAGGTCATGGACCCGTCGCCGTTCCACCGATTGACCGTGTTCTGGCCGTCGGTGAACAGGATGATCACGTGCTGGTACACGTTGTTGACGTCCTCGGCCGGCGCGTTCAGCGGCGCTTGCTGCAGCAGCGACAGCCAGCCCCAGTGCAGCCCGATGGTCTGATTGGTGCCGCCGTTCGCCGACATCGCGTCGATGGTGCTCTTGACGGTGCTGGCTGTGCTGGTCAGCGCCAGCAATTTGGCCGGGCAGTACGGGTCTTGGTCGGCGACAAATTGCGTTGTCAGCGCCGATGGCAATGCGTCGGAGACGTCGTAGCTCTGATCGCGGTCGGTCACACAGCCGTTCCAGTTCGAAGTTGAAGGCGAGCCTACGGAATGGCTCCAGGTGTAGCCATGCCCCTTGCACATCGCCATCGTGTACCAGGAGCTCCGTCCGCTGCTGCAATAGGAGTTGCTGGAGGAATCCTCCGACCTGGGGTCCCATAGATCCCAGCGCAGCCACGTGGCCGAGACCTTGTCGATGCCGACGTTGACGGCGCTCGCGAACGGAATCACGGAGAACATGACATCGCCCGGGGTCTTCGCCAGCGCCCCGAGCTTGTCGACAAGGTTCTTGGATGCGGTCTTCAGGTTGCTGATCTTGGTGCCCCCCATGGAACCGGTGTTGTCGAGCACCAGCGCGATGCGCAGCAGGTTGTTCCCCAGGTCGAGGTCGAGCCGACGCTGAAGTCGAGGGTTGGAAAGCCGGCAATCTGCATGAACTGGCTCTTGATTTCGCCCGACGCCGCCATCGTCACCGTCGATCCCTTGCCGCTATTGTTGGCGGTGTAGGTGGCGGACGCCTTGACGTTCTGGCTGCCGGTGTGGGTATAGAGTGCGGCGAAGTAAGCGGCGCCAGCGGTCGGAACCTGGTCAGCCGTGATCTTCCCATCGGACAGGTTCTTGGCGACCATCAGCGCGGCCGAATCGAGCGCACCCTGCATCGCGGTGCGGGCGTGGGCGGCGCGGCTGTAGTCGATCGCAGCGCCGACGAATGACAAGACCGGCAACAAGGCGATGGCGAAGATGACGGCGATATTGCCGCGCTCGTCCCGGGCTAGGCGACCCAACGTGGTGGCGGCGGAAGAAGGGCTCAAGGTCATCGGGAATCCTCTGCAACCTCCAATAGGCAGTGGACTCTAAAGTATACGTTAAGTTACGCGCGAAAATGCTGGCAAACCGCCTTCCGCATGCGCGGCGCCGCCAAGGAGACCCGGACCTCCTGCGGGTTCCGCAGGCCGCTTTGGTGATATGCGAACGGGGCCATCCTGCAGGGATCGCTGCCACATCTTCCGCTGGTGCCACGCGAGCCGACCAGCGCCGCATCCGGCGCCGGCCGCCTCTCGCCCGCTACTGCGACCGATCCGAGGTCCAGCCTTTGTACTCGCCGACATTGTCGCGCGTCACGAGTTTCGACGGCAGCAGCTCAACCGTGGACGCCGGCTTCTGGCCGTTGAGAATGCTGACGCCGACCTGCACGGCGCGGCGGGCCATGAAGAACGGGTCCTGCGAGGCGGAGGCCTGAATCTGCGTCGCCTGCGGGTCCTTGAGGGCCGCTTCGATGTCGGGGGCGCCGTCGACCGCGGTGATGACGATGCCGGTGCGCTGCTGCTGGCGCGCGGCGAGGTCAGTGCCGATCGCCTGCGGGTCGTTGATGGCGAAGATGGCGTCGATCTTGGAGAAGCGGGTCAGATAGCCCTGCGCCACCGTGAGGCCGCCTTCGCGCGAGCCCTTGCCGTCCTGGTCGCTGGACAGGACCTTGATGCCGGGATTCTTGCCGAGCACGTTCTTGCAGCCGACCACGCGATCGATCACCGCGGAGACCTGCGGGCCGTTCTCGATGATCACGTCGCCCTTGCCTCCCAGCTTGTCGACGATGTACTGGCAGGAGATCTCGCCGGCCTGGACGTTGTTGGTGGTCACCGTGGCGTCGGCGCCTTCGGCCGCGGTGTCGACGGCAACGACGACGATGCCGGCGGCCTGCGCCTTCTTGATCGCTGGTCCGATCGCCTTGGGATCGCCAGGGTTGAGCAGGATCAGGTCGACGCCGGCGGCGATGAAATTGTCGATCTGGGTGACCTGCTTGCCGAGATCATATTCGAAGCCCACCGTCGTGATCTTCACGTTGGGGTTGGTCTTCTTGGCCTCGAACTCGGCGCCCTTCGACAACGCGACGAAGAACGGATTGCCGAGCGAGCCCAGCGAAATGCCGATCGACTTAAGCTCCTTGGCGTAGGACGGCGCGGAGCTCAGGACGAGCGCCATCGCGGCGCCGGCAAGCGAGATCGACTTCAACATTGGCTTCCTCCCTGGTCTGTTTGAAGCTCCGGCGCGGCGACCAGTTGCCGTGACGGAATGAACATGACGGCGCGGTGCCGGCTGCATTTTCATGCTCCTTGTTTGAGCATGATCCTTTCGAAAAACCGCTTCGCACTTTTTCGGATCATGCTCTCAAGTCCGAGCCGAGCCCTGCAGCCGATAGCGGTCCAGCGCCACCGCGCCGATGATGACCAGACCCTTGATCACATATTGCCAGACGTCGGACACGCCGATCAGGATCAGGCCGTTCGACAGCACGGCAATGATCAGCGCGCCGACCAGCGTTCCCCAGATCGAGCCGATGCCGCCGACAAAGGAGGTGCCGCCCAGGATCACGGCGGTGATGGCGTCGAGTTCGTAGGACTGGCCGAGCTGCAGGCCATTGGCGGCGTAGAGGCGCGCTGCCTGCATCGCGCCGCCGAGGCCCGCGAGCAGGCCGGACACGCCATAGACGAAAATCAACACGGCCCAGACCTTGATGCCGGCGAGCCGCGCCGCGCTCTCATTGCCGCCGACCGCGTAGATGTGCACCCCGAGCACGGTGCGCTTGAGCACCAGCCACGACACCAGGATGACCAGCAACGCGATCACCCAGAGCCAGGGAATCGACAATACGCCGGGAATGAGGGTCAGAGCACCGTTGCCGATGAAGGCATAGGGGATCGACGGATTGAACACCGTGGTGTCGGCGCCGAGCAGGCGCGCCGCGCCGCGCACGGCGGTCAACGATCCCAGCGTGACGATGAAGGGCGGCAGGCGCAACAGCGCGATCAAGCCGCCGTTGAGAATGCCGAAGACGGTGCCGGTGAGCACCGCGGCCGGCAACCACAGCGCCCCGAGATCTGGAAATTTGGAGATGATCAGCCCGGCCATCGCCGCCGCCGCCAAGATGGAGCCGACCGACAGGTCGATGCCGCCGGTGAGGATGACGAAGGTCATGCCTGCGGCCAGCACGGTATTGACCGCGGACTGCTGCACCACGATGCCGATGTTCTGGCCGGTGAAGAAGCGGCCGTCCGACAGCACGTGAAAGCCGATGCACAAGAGCAGCAGCACCGGCAGCATGCCGACCGCGCGAATGATCATCCGCGTCCGCTGCCGCTTCGTCTCCTGCGCGGCGGCAAGACCGGGCGCGACGGGGACGGCTTTGGCGGGGGCGGTGTTGGCGGAAGCGCCGTTCTCAGGCATCGAGCTGCTCCGTTCCGGTGGCGAGGGCCATGATCTCCTCCTGATTGAGCGGCGATTTCGCGTCGCGCCGGATCTGCCCGGCGATATGTCCTGCACGCATCACGATGACGCGGTCGCAGATGCCGATGATCTCGGGCAGGTCGGACGAGATGACGAGAACCGCGGTGCCCGACTTCGCGAGATTGTCGATGATCGAATAGATCTCGGACTTGGCGCCGACGTCGACGCCGCGCGTCGGCTCGTCGAGGATCAGGATTTTCGGGCCGATCGCGAGCAGCCGCGACAGCAGCACTTTCTGCTGGTTGCCGCCCGAGAGCCCGCCAGCGGGAACACCGACATTCGCAGCGCGGATGCCGAGCCCCGCGAACGCGCGCTTGGCGCGGTCGCGGGCCTTGTCGCGATCGAGGATGCCGCCGAATTTCGCGTCGCGGCCGAGCACCGCGAGATTGATGTTGTCGAGACAGGACATGTCGAGGAACAGGCCGAGCGCCTTCCTGTCCTCGGTGAGATAGGCGATGCCGGCGTCCAGCGCCTCGCCGGGCGTGCGGATGGAGACCTCGCGCCCGTCGATCTCGACATGGCCGGAGATCATGGGCGCGGCGCCGATGATGAGGTGCGCAAGCTCGGTGCGGCCGGCGCCGACCAGGCCCGCGAGGCCGACCACCTCGCCCGCATGCACCGCCAGCGAACATCCCTTGACGCGCCTGCCGTCGGCGATGTCGACGGCCGCAAGCACGGGAGCTCCCGACCGCGCGTTGGGATCGTTCCTGGGATCATGCTCCTTCTTGTAGAAGGACGAGACGTCGCGTCCCACCATCATCCGGACGATGGTGTCGGCACGGATGTCTGCCTTGTCGAGCGAGCCGACCAGCGTGCCGTCGCGCAGCACCGTGACGCGGTCGCCGAGCGCATAGACCTCGTCCATGCGATGCGAGATGTAGATGATGGCGAGACCTTCGGCGCGCAGCTGGCGGATCAGCGCGAACAGCCTTTCGCTCTCACCGGCCGACAACGCGGTGGTCGGCTCGTCCATGATCAGGATCCTGGAGCGGGCGTGCAGCGCGCGCGCGATCTCGACCAGTTGGCGCTGGCCCATCGAAAGATTGGCGACCTGCGTCTGCGGCGTGAAATCCGCGCCGAGCCGCGCCAGGATCGGACCGACGCCGGCCTGCATCGCCTCGCGCGCCAGCAAGCCGCCGCGGGAGACCTCGCGACCGAGATAGATATTCTCCGCAACGCTCAGGTTGGGGGCGAGCGAGAGTTCCTGATAGATGATCGCGATGCCGGCTGCGCGGCCGCCGAGCGGACCGCTGATCTGCACGGGCTGGCCGTCGATGCGGATTTCGCTGCCCGGGTCCGGCCGGTAGGCGCCCGACAGGATCTTCATCAGGGTGGATTTGCCGGCGCCGTTCTCGCCCATCAAAGCGTGGATTTCGCCCGCGTAGACGGTGAGGTCGACGTCGCGCAGCGCCTTGATGCTGAAGAACGATTTAGAGACCCGGCGCATCTCGAGGATGGGCTCGCTCATCACACCTCCCCGATGCGCCGACGGCGGCATCGCAATCTCACCCGCGTCTCGTTGGTCCCTGGCGCGCGCGCAAGCATTAAACAAAAGGTTGTGGCGCAGGGCAATACCTCCGGCATACCGACCAACGGTCCGGCGCTGCTTTTATCTTTTGCAGACGGAACCGATCCCGCGCGTGATGCCTTTTCTTCGCCACATCATCGCGTATCGCGATCAGCGCCGCGGCCGGTACAGGCGGCGCCATTGCGGCAGCCGCTCGGCATAGGCCTGCGCAAGCGCGCCGTCGGGCTCGAAGGTCTCGACGCGCTGTGGCGCGGTGCAGACGGCGTCGATCGCCTCACCGGTGACGGCGAGGCGGCCAAGCCGCGCCGCACCGAACGCCGCGCCCGTCTCGCCGTCGGCAAAGCGATGCACCGGCACGTTCAGGACATTGGCCAGCACCGAAAGCCAGAACCGCGACCGTGAGCCGCCGCCGATGACATCCGCCTCCGCGATCACCAATCCGGTCTCGGCCAGCACGTCCCGGCAATCCGCAAGCGCGAAGGCGACGCCTTCGAGCACGGCTTGCACGATCGCGTCACGATCGGTGGCGTGACTGATCCCATCGAGCATGCCGCGCACGTCGGGGTCATCGTGCGGGGTGCGTTCGCCGGAGAGGTACGGCAGGAAGCTGACCGGCGACGGCGCCCGCGGGCGCAACCCGAGCGGCGCCAGCAGCTCAGTCTCAGGGATCCCCAACAGCCGCGCGATCCAGGCCAGGCACGATGCCGCCGAGAGGATCGCGCCGGCTTGAATCCACCTGTCGGGGACGGCGTGACAGAACGTGTGCACGACCCGCTCCGGATTGGCCGCGATCGTCTCGGTCGGCACCAGCAATGCGCCGGAGGTTCCGAGCGAAATGAAGGCTGCCCCGGGATTGATGGCGCCGATGCCGATGGCTCCCGCCGGATTGTCGCCGGCCCCGCCCGCGATCATCGGCCAGCGCTGCGCCAACTCGCTCCGCAGCCGTGCAGCCGGCGCGCAGCCCTCGACCAGACGGGGCATCTGCCGGCGCGATAGCGCGGTCGCGGCGAGTCCTTCATCCGACCAATCGCGGCTGCTAACATCGAGCCACAGCGAACCCGAGGCGTCCGAGACATCCTCGATCGCCTCGCCGGTCAGCACCAGGCGCAGATAGGCCTTTGGTTGCAGCACGAGTTTTGTCGCCGCGAAGATCTCCGGTTCGTGCCTGGCGACCCACAGCAATTTTGGCGCGGTGAATCCCGGCATCGCCTTGTTGCCTGTCGTGGTCCGCAAGGCGGGCCAGCGCCGCTCCAGCTCGGCGCATTCCGCAAAGGACCGTCCGTCATTCCAGAGAATGCAGGGCCGCAACGGCCTGTGGCTGGCGTCGAGCAGCGTCGCGCCGTGCATCTGGCCGGACAGGCCGATGCCCTCGACCTCGGCCAGCTCGCGCGCGTGATCCGCCTTCAGCGCGTCCAGCGTCGCGAACGTCGCCTCGATCCACTGTGCCGGGTCCTGCTCGCAATGGCCGGGACGCGGCGAGGAGACCGTCAGTGACCGGCTGCGGCTCGCCACCACGCGCTGCGCGTCGTCGACCAGAACGATTTTGACGGCGGAGGTGCCGAGGTCGATGCCGAGATACATGATGTCACTAGCCTTGCACGTTTAGGATCTTGCGCGTCCGTTGCCTTGTGCATCCACGACATTGCGGCCATGGCGGTCCCGATGTTGGCATGCACCCGTCAATCATGTAACCCCACCCGAAACCTTGCCGGGACGCAACGCCCATGACCACCGCCGCCACCCACGACGCGGGAGCCACCCGCGCGCTGATCTTTGCGCTGCTTGCGCTGGCCTGCGGGCACATGCTCTCGACCTTGCTGCGCACCATTCCGGCGGTCAGCCTCGACCTGATGGCGGCGGATTTCGGCATCGAACCGCAGGCGCTGGCGAGCCTCACCTCGGTCTACCCGTTCGCGTTTGCGGCCGCGCAGATCCCGGTCGGTGCGGCGATGGACCGCTTTGGCGTGCGGCCGGTGTCGCTGAGCCTGCTCGCGGGAACCGTGGTCGGCGCCATCGCGTCGGGGTTCGCAACGGGACCCGAAAGCTTCGCCATCGGGCAGGTGCTGCTGGGCATTGCCACCTCCGGCATGCTGATGTGCCCGATGACGTTGGCGGCCAAGCAATTGTCGGCCGCGCGCTTTGGGCTGTGGTCGGGCGCGATCCTCTCGATCGGCAATATCGGCATGCTGTTGTCGTCGAGTCCGCTCGCCTTCGTGGTCGACACTTACGGCTGGCGCGCCGGGTTCTGGATCTCGGCGCTCGGCGGCGTCGCCGTGGCGCTCGCGGTGTTCCTGCTGGTGCCGAGCCAGCCGGCCGAGCACAAGGACGAGTCCTCGCCGCTGTCGCAGATGATCGAGGTGCTCAGGCTCGGACTGTCGCGGCCCTTGCGCGGCCTGATCGCGCTGGCCCTGGTGTCGCTTGCGACCTCGCTGGTGCTGCGCGGCCTGTGGGGCGGACCGTGGCTGATGCAGGTCAAGGGATTGTCGCGGGTCGAGGCCGGCAACCAGCTCGGCGCGTTCACGCTGGCCATGATCGCAGGTCCGCTTGTCATCGGCATGATCGACCGCAGGCTGGGACGCCGCCGCGCGCTGGTGGCGGGAACGCACCTCGTCGGGGCATTGCTGCTGGCGCTGATGGCGTTAGGGGCCCCGCGCTATGCCATTTCCGTGTTGTCTGGTGTTGCGGTGATGCCGCCGCAATACGACCTCGTGCTGTTCGTGCTCATCGGGCTTGCCACTTCCGCACAGCCGCTGCTGTTCGGCATGTCGCGGCAGCTGGTCGACGCCCAAGTTGCGGGCAAGGCGCTCGCGGCGATCAACCTCGCCTTCTTCCTCGGCGCGGCGCTGATGCAATCGATCACCGGTGCGGTGGCGGCGTTTGCAGGGTTGCCGGCGGTGCTGCTTTTCATGGCAGCCATGCTTGGCATCGGCGCGCTGATCTTTTTGGTCTATACCTCGCCAAGACCGACGATAGAGTAGAGCCCTGCATCAAGGGGACATCTCATGCCTGTCGACACCAAAGCCGCCACCGACCGCCTCTTGCGCTTTCTCGCCGTCGAGGGCGTCACCGGACAGGAGGCCGCGATCGGGCGTGAGCTCACGGCTGCGCTGAAGGAGAGCGGCGTGCCGGCGAAAGCGATCCGGCTCGACGACGCCAATACCCGCATTCCGGTGCCGACCGAGACCGGCAACCTCATCGTCGACCTGCCCGGCCGCGGCGCGCTGCACAACCAGCCGCGCATCATGTTCATGACCCACATGGATACCGTGCCGCTATGCGCCGGCGCCAAGCCGAAAAAGTCGGGTCGCAAGATCGTCAATGATGCGAAGACCGCGCTCGGCGGCGACAATCGCTGCGGCTGCGGCGTGCTGGTGACGCTGGCGGCCGAGCTCGAAAAGCAGCAACTCGATCATCCGCCGATCACGCTGCTGTTCTGCGTGCGCGAGGAGAGCGGGCTCTATGGCGCGCGCCACGTCAAGCTGGACGAGTTCGGCTCGCCGGTGATGGCCTTCAACTATGACGGCGGCTCGGCCTCCAACGTCGTCATCGGCGCCGTGGGTGCCGACCGCTGGACCGTGGAAATCTTCGGCCGCGCCTCGCATGCCGGCGTCGCGCCGGAGCGCGGCATCTCCTCGACCATGATCCTCGCGCTTGCGCTCGCCGACGTGAAGGCCGGCGGCTGGTTCGGCAAGGTGGTCAAGCGCAAGCAGCAAGGCACCAGCAATGTCGGCCCCGTCACCGGCGGCGAGGGAAGGCCCGCGGGCGACGCCACCAACGTCGTCACCGACTACGTGCATGTGCGCGGCGAAAGCCGCAGCCACGACGGAAAGTTCTTCAAGGAGATCACGAAAGCCTACAAGGCCGCGTTCGAGAAGGCGGCCAAGAAAGTCACCAACGCGCAAGGCAAGTCCGGCAAGGTCAAGTTCAAGGCCGAGACCGACTATTTCCCGTTCCGCATGAAGGACAACCTTCCCGTCGTCAGACGCGCGGTGGAGGCCGTGTCCGCCGTCGGCGGCACCCCGAACGTGCGCACCGCCAATGGCGGCCTCGATGCCAACTGGATGGTCCGCCACGGCGTTCCGACCGTGACCTTCGGCGCCGGCCAGAACGAGGTGCACACGATCGACGAGTGGATCAATCTCGACGAATACGACCGCGCCTGCGCGCTGGCCGTGCAGCTCGCGACGATGCGGTGAGCTGCCTTGCATGGCGCGCGCTTGCCGGGCGGTGCGCGTCGGCCTAGCCTGCAAAGAAAACGCAGGGAGGCCGCATGCCGCGCATTTCGACCATCGAGACCGGATTCTACCGGATCCCCCTTCCCGTCACGCTGTCGGACTCGATGCATGGCGACATGGCGGCGTTCGAGCTGATCACCTGCCGCATCCGGGATGCCGATGGCGCCGAGGGCGTCGGCTACACTTACACGGTCGGACGCAATGGCGGCGCCGTCGCCGACATCCTCAAGCGCGAGATCCCGCCGCTCGTCGAAGGCCGCGAGGCCGATGATACCGAGGCGATCTGGCACCAGGTCTGGTGGGCACTGCATTATGGCGGGCGCGGCGGGCCGGCGGTGCTGGCGCTCTCGGCACTCGACATCGCGCTGTGGGATTTGAAGGCGCGGCGCGCGCAATTGCCGCTGTATCGATTGCTCGGCGGGTTCGACGCGCGCGTGCCGTGTTATGCGGGCGGCATCGATCTCGATCTCTCCGTCGAGGCACTGCTCGCGCAGACTGACGGCAATCTCAGCAAGGGCTTTCGCGCCATCAAGATGAAGGCCGGCCGCCCCGATCTCAAATCGGATGTGGCGCGGGTCGCGGCGATGCGACAGCATCTCGGTGACGGCTTTCCGTTGATGGTGGATGCCAACATGAAATGGACGGTCGAGGAAGCGATCCGCGCCGCCCGCGCGTTCCAACCGTATGACCTCACCTGGCTCGAGGAGCCGATCATTCCCGACGACGTCGCGGGCCACACTCGCATCATGCAGGCCGGCGGCGTGCCGATCGCGGCGGGCGAGAATTTGCGTTCGCTTTGGGAGTTCAAGAACTACATCGTCGCGGGCGCGGTGTCCTATCCCGAGCCTGACGTCACCAATTGCGGCGGCGTCTCCGCCTTCATGAAGATCGCGCGGCTGTCGGAGGCGTTCAACCTGCCCGTCACCAGCCATGGCGCGCATGACGTCACCGTGCACCTGCTCGCGGCCTGCCCGAACCGGTCGTATCTGGAGGCGCACGGTTTTGGGCTCGACAAATTTATCGAGCATCCACTGGTGCTGCAGGACGGGCTTGCGCTCGCGCCGGACCGTATCGGCCACGGCATCAGCTTCGATTGGGACGGGCTGGCGAAGCTGTCGGCGTAGACGGGAGCGCGTTGCTGCACGCGAGGCATTCGCTGAGGCTTGATGCAAGCTGCGGTTATTCGGCTATGGTGTCGACGCCGACACACAAGCCGAGAGATTCCCGCCTTGACCCCCGAGCTGCACCAGAAACTGACCGCGTGGCGCCGGCATTTGCATGCGCATCCCGAACTGTCCCTCCAGGAGAAAGTCACCGCGGCCTTCGTGCAGGACAAGCTCACCGAGCTCGGCATTTCCTTCGAGGCCAACATCGGCGGTCACGGCATCGTCGCGACCCTGACGCGCGGCCACGCCCAGGGCCGCGTCGGCCTGCGGGCCGACATGGATGCGCTGCCGATCACCGAAGATACGGGGCTAGCTTACGCTTCGCAAAACCCCGGTGTGATGCATGCCTGCGGCCATGACGGGCATACCGCTTCGCTGCTCGGCGCGGCCGCGCTGCTCGCCGCCGACACCAGCTGGAGCGGGACGGTCGATTTCATCTTCCAGCCGGCCGAGGAAGGTTATGGCGGCTCGCGCGCGATGGTCGCGGCCGGGCTGTTCGACCGCTTTCCGATGCAACGGGTGTTCGGCTTTCACAACTGGCCGGGGCTCGCCGCCGGCACCATCGCGGTCCATGACGGCGTCGTCATGGCCTCCGGCGGGCGCATCACCATCACCATCGATGGCCATGCCGGTCACGCCGGCATGCCGCATCTGACGCGCGATCCGGTGATGGCGGCCGGCCATTTGATCGTGGCGCTGCAATCGATCGTCTCGCGCAGCGTCGATCCGCTCGACACCGCCGTGCTCTCGCTCTGCACGCTCGAAGGCGGCACGGCACGCAACCAAATCGCCGGACGCGTCTCGATCGGCGGCACGCTGCGCTACCATCGCGATGCGGTGAAGGACACCGTTTTGGCGCGGATCGAACAGATCTGCGCCGGGATTGCCACGAGCTTCGGCGTCAAGGTCACGCCCGAGATCGTCATTGGCGTCGGCGTGGTCATCAACACGCCGGCAGAAGCGGATCTCGCGCGCCTCGCGGCGGACACGGTACGGGCCGAGTTGCGGCGCGACCTCGCGCCCAGCATGGCCGGCGAGGATTTTGCCCACTATCTCTCGCGGCGTCCGGGCGCCTTCGTCTGGATCGGCAATGGCGAATTGCGGGATGGCGCCGAGCTGCACGGCCCGCGCTATGATTTCAACGACGCGATCCTACCGGTGGCATCGAGCTGGATGGCGGAACTCGCCAAGGCGGCGCTGGCCTCGAACTAGGCCCGCTCACGAGATCTCGCGCGGCAACTTCCAGCCGGGCTTCGGCTCGAACGTCTCCTCGACCTGCGCGACGTGATAGCCGGCGGGCAGAAGGCGGCCGCCCTCCTCGTCCGCGACCGGTACGTCGGTTACCAGCCCCTCGATCAAGGCGGCTTCCCACACCTCCTTCTCCGTCGGAAAGGGATCGCCGATCTGCTTGTTGCCTTCGAACAGCGCGTACATCGGTTCCGGTCCTGCGTTGATCAAGCTCACGAGCAACGTATCGGCCGCACGGACGTTCCCATCCGGCAAATCGCAATGGATGGACACGTCGAACATGGCGCGCGTTCTGATCGGAACTTCCGGCTGGCATTACGCCTCCTGGCGAGGCCCGTTCTTTCCCAAGGGCGTGACGCTGAAGCAGCAGCTGAGCTACTACGCCGGACAGTTCGACACCACCGAGCTGAACGGGGTGTTCTACCGCACCCCGACGCCGGAGGCCGTCGAGGGTTGGCGGGAGCAGACCGGCCGCGATTTCGTCTTTGCCTGGAAGGCCTCGAAATTCATCACGCACTGGAAGCGCCTGTCGGATCGCTCGGTGAACAGCCTCGAACTGCTGGAGGATCGCATCTCACGGCTCGGCGGCAAGGCCGGCCCGATCCTGTTCCAGCTCCCGCCGCAATTCGAGGCCGACGCGGACCGCCTCGCCGGCTTCTTCAAGCTGTTGTCGCGGAAGCGGCGTTACAGTTTCGAATTCCGTCATCCGAGCTGGTATCAGCCGCGCATCTTGCGGATGCTGGCCGACGAGAACATCTCGCTGTGCCTGTCCGATCATCACGACGCGCCCGCGCCATGGAAGCGCACGGCGGATTTCGTCTATGTGCGCGGGCACGGGCCCAGCGGGCGCTATCACGGGCACTATACGAAACCCACGCTGGCGCAATGGGCGCGGCGCATCAAATCCTGGAAGCGGCAGGGCTGCGACGTCTACGTCTATTTCGACAACGACCAGAAGAGCGCGGCGCCGGCCGATGCACAGGCGTTGAAGCAATTGCTCAACGTGCGGCAAAGCGCGGCGATCACGACGGCAAGCCGCCGTGCAGGTGCCGTTGTTCACCGCTAGACGATGCCGCCTTGCCGGAGCGCCGCGATCGCGGCCTTGTCGTAGCCGAGCTCGGTCAGGATAAGATCGGTATGCTCGCCGAGCGTGGGCGGGCGCATCGCGATTTCGCCGGGCGTTTCCGACAGGCGGACGGCGGCGCGTGCCACCGGTGCGGGCTTCGGCAGACCTGGATAGTCGACGTCCTGCATGAATCCGGCGGCGCGGACGTGCGGATGATCCAGCGCCTGCTGCGGGCTCAGCACGGGGCCGGTCGGAATCATGGCCTTGCCCAGGGTGTCGACGGCTTCCTGCGTGGTGCGCTCGGCGCACCAGCGCGCCATGCGCTCGCTGATGACAGGGCCATTGTTGCCGCGGCTGATGTCGTCGGCAAAGCGCGGATCGTTCAGCCAGACCTCCTCCTCGCCCATCAGTTTCGCCCAGCGCTTGAACAGCGGATGCCCCGTGACCTGGCACAGCACCCAGCCGTCCCTGGTGCGGTAGATGTCGGCAGGCGCCGCGGTCTGGCCGAGATTGCCTGTCGGCACGCGATTGACGTTGATGACGGCCTGCTCGATCAGCGTCGCGTTGGTGAAGGACAAGGCGGTTGCGAGCAACGCGCCCTCGACGATCTGCCCGCGCCCGGATTTGCCGCGCTCGATCAGTGCGGCGAGCGTGCCGAACGCGCAATGTAGCGCGGTCCCGAAATCGACCCAGTTGACCGCGGCCCGGTAGGGTGGATCGCCGGCGCCCGTCATGTACACCGAGCCCGACATGACCTGGCCGACACCATCGAAGCCGACACGGTCGGACCATGGCCCCGGCCCGCCAAACGCGGTGGCCGTCGTCAGGATGATGTCCGGCTTGATCGCCTTGAGCGAATCGTAGTCGAGCTTCATCGCGCCCAAGGTCTGCGGCGGCAAATTGGCGACGACCACGTCCGCGGTCGCAATCAGGCGGCGCATCACCTCCTGTCCTTCCGGCTTCATCGGATCGAGCGTGAGGCACTTCTTGTTGCGGTTGACTTGAAGAAACAGCGCGCCTTCGCCAGTTTCGCCGACCGGCGCCACGAAACGATCCTCGCTGCCGTCGCGCTTCTCCACGCGAATGACCTCGGCGCCGAATTCGGCCAGCAAGGTCGCGCAATAGGGCCCCGCGATATAGCGCCCGAAATCAAGAACGCGGACGCCCGCCAGAACCCCTCCCATCGATCTCTTTCCTTTGTGCTTTTTGTCAGCTTACAGGGATTGGCATTTGCGGCAAGGTGGCAATGGACGCCATGCCCCACCCTCGAGATGTGATCGGCGAATCATTTCGACTGGCGGAAATTGTGCTCTAGTATGGACCTGTCCCTCCCCCATCAGAGCCCCGTCCATGCCGCAACAATTCGATCGATCCAAAGAAGATCTCGGCAACGCGATCCATTTCGAGCACGTCAACATCCAGGTCCCGGACCAGCGCCTCGCCACGCTGTTCTATGTCGCAGGTCTCGGGCTCACCCGGGATCCGTATCTGATGGTGTCCGACACCAACATGTGGATCAACGCCGGACGGAGCCAGTTTCATTTGCCGAGCGGCCGGCCGCAGGTGCTGCGCGGTCATGTCGGACTCGTCATCGCGGGCCGCGAGGCGCTGCTGGCGCGATTGGCGTCGGTCGCCAAAAAGCTCGAGGGCACCGCGTTCGCCTTCGCCGAGCATAACGACCATGTCGAGGCGATTTGTCCGTGGGGCAACCGCCTGCGCTGCTACGAGCCCGACGCCGCGCGCTTCGGCCGTGTCGCGCTCGGCGTTCCCTATGTCGAGTTCGACGTGCCGGTGGGATCGGCCGCTCGCATCTGCGCCTTCTACCCCGAGATCATGGGCATGCCATCCGAGTTACGGAACGGCGACGGTACGGTTGCCGCCGTGAAGACCGGCCGCGACCAGCATCTGTTGTTTCGCGAGACCGATCGGCCGCAAGGCGACTATGACGGCCACCATGTGCAGATGTACATCACCGATTTTTCCGGCCCTTACCGCAAGCTGCTGGCGCGCGATTTGATCTCGCGCGAGGACAATCAGTACCAGTACCGCTTCTGCGACATCGTCGATCTCGACAGCGGCAAGCCGCTGTTCACGGTCGAGCACGAGGTGCGCAGCGCCACCCACCCGATGTTCATGCGGCCGATGGTCAATCGCAATCCGGCGATCAACAACCGCAATTACGCGTTCGGTCACGATCAGGCGTCTTGGGCGATGGGACCGGATCAATACGAGGGATAGGTGATAACCAAGTCCCGGGCGGCTCCGCTGAGTGGAGCCGCCACACGTTGCGTGCGCTCCGGTGGGACGGGCATGCCCCACCTTTCGCATCAGACGGGTGAGCGTCCCGTCAGAAGTGGACCTCGGTGCGCATGCCAAGAACCACGGCGTTGTCGGTCTTCACGCCCGCCGCGTTATAGCCGCGCCCACCGGGATTGATGACATACTGAGCGTCGAACTTGAGGTTCAGCCAGCCGGTCGCCTGCCATCCGTACCAGACTTCAAGCGGCACTTCGTTGCCGCCGGCGTTCGGACTGAGGGCAGCCGTGTTCACGTGCGTCGTGCCGACCGCGAAGCCGACTTCGTCCTGGGGACGCCAGGAGAACGTTCCGGTATGCCTGAAGCCCAGGGCGATCTGGTAATCCTGGTACGAGGTCCGGTGATCGGCAACGGTCGTATTGAGGAAGGTGTACCAACCTACCGCACCGGGACCGTCAACGGTCAATCGTTGCAGGATCGATTCGTAGACACCGTAGCGGCCGCGTTGATCGCTGATATTTTGATCGGGCACACCACCGACGCCCGGGATGGTGCCGATAACACCCGGAAGGCCGCCATCAATGGACGAGGCGCTGTCGTACCAGCCGCCGAGTCTCCAGGTCCCGGTCAAGGGGCCCTTCGGCGTCCAGACCAACTCCACCGGCACCATCACGCCACTGGCGGGGTTCGAGGCGGGAATGCCGGGCAAGAAGTAGACGCCCGGGTCTGACGTCGTCAGGTAACCCGGATTGGCATCGTAGACACCGACCGACACCGTGAATTCCGGCGCGATCTTGTAGTGGACGACACCGGCCCACTGGCTCACCGGCCAATTGTAGATGTAGCCGCCCTGGATGTTGCCGGGCTGACCGCCGCAGAAGGTCAGGTTGATGAACTCGCACAGGCCGAAGAAGAAGTCGGAGCCGACCGGAAGACGGCCGCCCTTGAGTTCAAGGCTGTCATCGAAAAGCTTCTGCGAGTAATAGAGCTGCGTCAGGCGCAGAATATTGCCGCGGCCGAACACTTCGTTGGTCAGCTGCAGGGCGGGAATGTCCGCTTCGGTATTCAGATTCTTGCCGAAGCGGTCGACCAGCGTGAGACCGACGGTGCCGCCGGGAATGCCGGCGAGTTTTCCCATGTCCAGCTTCGCGCCGAACCACAACTGGCCGGCGTTGGCCGCGGTATTCCTGCTTCCGCCGGAGACATTGCCGACCGATTCGTTACCGAGCGTCAGGCCGACATCGATGCCCTGCTCCTTCAGCCTGGTCCTGCCGAGATCGCCGAACAGATACGGTCTCGTCCAGAAATCGTCAGCCGCATAAGGAACAGGCGCAGCTTTCGTCGAAAAGTCGGCCGCATACACTCCACCGCAAAACAGCGATGAGAAAGCAATCCCCACACCGCACACCCCTGCGGTGTTCATAAACCTGCGCAACATTTTACTCGTCCTCCCGCCGTCTCAGGCTTTACTTGTTTCGCCTCACGCCCCTGCCCAAAGCCCTCGAGCCTGGAACGCGCTCCCTCCCCCAGCGGCCGCCGACCAGGCAGCCTTGTGTCAACTGGAGCGTGGATCTGTCATGCCCGATCAACCGTTCTCGCCGGCAATGCATCCGCGGCGCGCGGTGACGTGCCCTGGACTTGCTCCGCCAATGTCGATTTCGGCGCAGTGCGGGCGACGCCGGCCAGTGCCAGCTTGCGCCGCCGTCGCGCCTGCAATTGCTGATCCGCCAACACGCCGATCAGAATGACCGTCCCCATCACCGCGAAGTTCAGCGAATTCGGGATGCCCAGGATATTCACCAGGTTCTGCAGCACCTGCAGCAGCGCCGTGCCCAGCACGATACCGAGAATGGACCCCTCGCCGCCGCGCAGGCTGCACCCGCCCAGCACGGCGGCAGCAATCGCGTAGAGCTCGTAGAAATTTCCGAAGGAGCTCGGCGACACCGAGTTCGTGTAGAACACGAACAAGACCGTCGAAACTCCGGCGAGTCCGCCGCTGATGATATAGGCGGTTGCGATCACGATATTGGTGTTGATGCCCGAGAAGCGTGCCGCCTCCTCGTTCTTGCCGACGGCATAAAGCCAGCGCCCGTAGACCGAGCGGTGCAGCAGCACGCCAAGGATCAGCGCAAGGATGATCAGGAGGATGAAGGTGTTCGGGATTCCCGCCAAATGGCCCGAGGCGATGTTGCTCAGTGTCGCCGCCTCGTCGCCGTAACCGAAGCCGCGGGTCGAATCGCTCGTGTAATAGCGGGCGGCGCCGCGATAGATCAGCAACCCACACAGCGTCACGATGAAGGGCTGCATCTTCAGGCGGGTGATCAGGAACCCCTGGATGCCGCCGAGCACCAGCCCGCCCAGCAGCACGGCCAGCAGTGCCAGGGGCCACGGCACCTGGTAGGTCGTCAGAAGATCCACGAACACGACGCCGAGCAGCGCAAACATCGAGCCGAGCGACAGGTCGATGCCGCCGGTGATGATCACGAGTCCCTCGCCGAGCGCGAACACACCGAAGAGGCCGATCAGATTGGCCATGTTCAAGAGGTTCACCAGCGACAGGAAGGCGGGATTGATCGCGCCGGTGATGGCGGCGATCACCACCAGCAGCAATGCCAGACCGAGCTCTTTCCTGATCATGGCGCGGCCGCTTCCGCGGTTTCCAGCGCCTGGCCCATGGCTAGCCGCAACACGTTGTATTCGCTGAACTGCTCCCGCTCGAGCACGCCGCTGACGCCGCCTTCATGCATGACCGCCACGCGGTCGGAGACGCCGATGACCTCCTCCATGTCCGAGGAGATCATCACGATCGCGACGCCCTGGTCGGCAAGCTCGCGCATCAACGCGTAGATCTCGCCCTTGGCGCCGACGTCGATGCCGCGGGTCGGCTCGTCGAAGAACATCACGCGCGGCTGCATGGACAGCCATTTGCCGAGCACGACCTTCTGCTGGTTGCCGCCGGAGAGCGTCACGGCCTCCATATCGATGCTTGGCGCCTTGATGGAGAGGCGCCTGACCTGCTCTTTAGCGACCTTGCGCTCGGCCGCGCCGCTGACCAGCCACATCCGCGCGTGATCCAATAGGCTCGCCAGCGTCATGTTCTCGCGGATCGGCAGCTCCAGCACGAGCCCGGATTTCTTGCGGTCCTCCGGCACCAGATAGATGCCTTGGCTGATCGCGTCGCGCGGCGATGCGACAGCGACCGGTGCGTTGTCGATCCTGATCTCGCCGCCCAGCAGCGGGTCAATGCCGAAGGCGGCGCGGGCAAGAGAAGTGCGGCCAGCGCCCACGAGCCCCGCCAGTCCCAGGATCTCGCCATGCCGCACGGAAAGATCAACCTGCCGGTCGGGAAAGGCCGATGTCACGGCGCCGACGATATCGCAGCCGCCCGGCCGCGGCGCCTGTTTCGGCGGGGTATGCAGCGCTTTGAGGTCGCGACCGATCATCAACCGGATCAGCGCGGCATGGCTTAGCTCGTTCCGCGCCAGCTCTCCCACGGTGCGACCGTCACGCAGCACCACGACGCGGTCAGCGCAGGTCATGATCTCTCCGAGCCGGTGAGAGATATAGATCACCGAAATGCCGTGCGCCTTCAGATCGGCAATCACCTCCAGCAGCCGTTCGGTCTCCGAGATCGTCAGGCTGGAGGTCGGCTCGTCCATGATGATCACGCGGGCGTCGATCGAGAGCGCCTTGGCGATCTCCACCATTTGCCGCTCGGCGATGGAGAGGTCTTCGACCAGCGTATCCGGCGCAAAATCGGCACCCAGCCGCTCCAGCAGCGGGGTCACCCGAGCACGCATCTCGGCATTGTCCACCAGCTTCAGCGGCCCGCCCATCAGCTTCTCGCGCCCGATGAACACGTTGGCTGCGACGTCGAGATTCTCGAACAAGTTCAGCTCCTGGTGCACGAAGGCGATGCCGGCCCGCGTCGCCTCGGTCACCGTGGTTCGGGCATACTCGCTGGTGCCGATGCGGATCACGCCTTCGCTCGGCGCGATCACGCCACCCAGCACGCGCATCAGCGTCGATTTGCCGGCGCCGTTCTCGCCGATCAAACCCAACACTTCGCCGCGATAGACGCGCAGATTGACGTCGTCGAGCGCCCTGACCCCGGGATAGGTCTTGCTGATCCCGCTGAGCTCCAGCAGTGTCTCTGCCATGTCTCCGCTTTCCTCCCGCCCAAAGCCCGGCCACCGCGGCGGCCGGGCCGTGAAGCACGCTGAAGTCACTTCTTCAGCAGCTCCTTCAGATGAGCGGTAAACTCCGCAACGTTGGACTTGCTGACCACCTGGGTCGGCACGATCAGCTTGCTGTCGGCCGGAATCCAGGACTTGTCGCCGTTCAGCGTCTTGATGATGTTGATGGCGGAGAGATACCCGAACTCGTACGGCTGCTGCACGACAGTGGACTCGATCGTCCCGTCGGATATTCCCCGCAGCGTGCGCTGATCTTCGTCGAAGCCGACTATTTTCACCTTGCCGGCCTTGCCAGCCGCCTTGACTGCGTCATAGATCAGCGGAGTCTCGTAGCTCCAGAGGCCGGACAAAAGCGCGATGTCGGGATATTTGACCAGCACGTTCTCCATGTTCGCCTTGGCCTTGGCGAAGTCCACCTGGTCGGTGAACACGTCGACCAGCTCGACCTTGGTGCCGGCGATCGCGTCCTTGATACCCTGCACCCGCTCGCGGGCGTTGTCCGCGTCCATCGTGCCGACGAACAGCGCGATCTTGCCGCCGTTCGGCAACGCCTTCTTGATCTCCTCGCCTGCCTGGCGCCCGGCCGCGACGTTGTCGGTGCCGATATAGGCGAGACGCTTGCTCTGCGGCGCGTCGCTATCCGTCGTGATCAACACGGTCTTGGCCGCAACCTTGTTGAGCTCTTCGGTTGCGTGCGGCGCATCGTCGACCGAGATGGAGATGCCGGCGACGCCGCGCACCAGCAGGTCATCCAGCTCGCGCCGCTGGCCCGCCGCCGTCGCTTCGTTCGTGACGATCAACTGGATGTCGTATTCCGGGTGCTCCTTCTGAGCCTTTTCGAGCCCCCGGCCGGCGATCGTCCAGAAATCGGCCGCGGCATTGGTGACCAGCGCGATGGTCTTTTTCTGCTGGGCCTGCGCCGCCCCCGTGGCGATGGCCAGCGCAGCTGCGGTCGCAAACAGCGACACCATTAGTTTTTTCAGCGATTCGTTCATGTACACCTCCCTTGGGTCACCCCGTTCAGGGGTTTCACAGCGCTTATGCGCTATCTTTTATTTACGTCGCGAACAAATGTCGCAGGGCAAACCAGCCGGATCAGGATGTACTTGCCCCTTCTTCAAGTCTAAATAGTACAGACGGTACGATAATAGTAAATATGGCTGCTGAAAACCGAATCCGATTGTGCTTTTCCGGTCACACACGCATCCCATCCCTCAATTAAATTTACCTGATGAATTAAAGAGGCAGCATGGTTGACCAAATTGAGCCGTCCAGACGCGTGTCAAACACCGCCCGTGAATCCAACCGCGGCCGTCTCGTCGATGTCTTGCGACGCCAAGGGCCGCTGCCGCGCGTGGCGCTCGCCCGGAGTACAGGGCTGAGCTTCCCGGCCGTTTCCGGCCTGACGTCGCGGCTGATCGCAGAAGAGTTGCTCTGTGAGAGCGAGACGGCGGCAACGCCGTGGTCCGAGGACGGCGAGGAAGAAGATGCGGACGGGCTGAATGGCCGCCGCCGCGGCCGGCCGGCCGTGCTGCTGACCCTGAATCCGGAGTTCGGGCGCATCGCCGCGGTCTCCGTGCGCATGAACCTGATCGAGACGCTGATCGCGGATTTCCGGGGCTCCGGCGTCGCGCAGTCGCGACTTGCACTGTCGACGCGCGCGCTCGATGCAGGCGCGCTGCGCGATCTCGTGATTGCGCAGATCAATGCGCTGCTCGATGCGACGGCGACGCCGCGCCATCGGCTGTTGGGAATCGGGATTGCGCTGCAAGGCATCGTGAACGTCGACACCGGCACGACACTGTGGAGTCCCGCGCTGTCGATCACCGAAGTCGATCTGGCGACGCCGATACGTCAGGCGTTCGGCGTCGATGTCGTCATGGCGAACGACGCTGTCGCGGTCGCGCTCGCCCTCACGGCCGCCGAACCGGCATTGGCGCAAGGCCTCTCGGCCACGATCATGGTCGGTCACGGCATCGGGATGGGCGTCGTTGCCGATGGTGAAGCACGTTGGGGCGCCGGCAGCGAGATCGGCCATGTCAAGCTGGCGCCGGACGGGCCGCAATGCCGCTGCGGCCAGCGCGGCTGTATCGAGGCTTATCTTGCCGATTACGCGCTCTACCGCGACGCCCGCACCTTTCTCGATCTGCCGCCGGCGGACTCGCAGCAGCCATCGGAGGGACAGATGGCCCTGTTGCGCGAGCGCGCGCTGGGCGGCGATCCACGTCTCGAGCACCTATTCCTGCAGGCGGGTCGCGCGCTCGCCGAGGCGGTCGCAGCAACGATATCCGTGCTGCGGCCGCACCATGTCATCCTGGCGGGTCCAGGCCTGATGGCATTCGACATGATGCGCCACGCCTATGAGGAGCGGCTTGAGCAGGCGGTGTTGCCATGGCTGCTCAGGTCCACGGCGATCCATCTGCGTCCAAGCGAATCGGCGGTCATTGTCGAGGGCATGGTGCGACGGACGCTGCGGGTCGTGGACCAAAACCATATGGAAGCGACCGAGTAAGCGCCGAGAGCTAAGCGCTGGCTGGGGCGGGAGGGATCGAACCTCCGAATGGCGGAATCAAAACCTGCCCGATTATATAGTGATTTCAAGGCGCATTTGGAAAAAATGGTCGAAACACGCTCCAGTAATTTCAGTAGGTTGGCTAGTGTTTCCAAATGAAAAGGGGGCAGCTAGCGATCGATCGAGCAACGCAGCTGCCCTTCAGATTCGCTTAGTCATGGCGCGCGCTATCACGCATGCAAGCGCCTTGGCGTAAGCGTCTGAAGAACCCGATAAAGCGGCTCATTGAGAGACAGCCACAGCGGTAGAACAACCAATAACGTACCGGTCGCACCCTGGGCTTAACCAGCTGAAATTGGGCATTCGTCGCACGACATGGTGCCTCATTGCACTGTCTATGGTCCGCGTGGTCGGAACGTGCATTCGCGGGGCGAACCTTGGCATCTGTTGGTGCCCTATCTCCTGAAGCTATCCTCAGAACGGTTCACGGCGCGGCCTGGCGCCTTTTTCGTTCCGATTGATCCAATCTTCGGGTACCCTATTCTATCCGCGTCGGCGGAACTGCTGAAGTTGATAGATGGCTCCACGGAGAATGGAGATGGGCCGGCTCGATAAGCAGATGGATCCCTTCCACCCTGCCGCTCATCTGACTACGGAGGATCGCGTCCCCGAGGATCTAGAGCTTGAGCAAGTCGACACGGCGTCGTTAGTTGATCCGGCCCGAGAGGAAGCCGCCTCGTCGCCCGCGCATTTTGGGTCAGGCCGGTCGGCGGCAAGCGTAACGGGCTCTACCGACTGGATGCACCGAGCACGCCGCATCTGGCGGAGCCATCTCCAGCGCGAACAACTCCCCCGGACGGCCGGACGGTCGATGGGAAACTTTGAGCGGTGGTTGATCGCATTGCTGAGCGTCGGCTTTGTCGTGGGCTGCGTTTGCGCGATCATTGTCTTCATGCAGGCCAACGCGCGCAAATTGGAGATCGCAGCACTGCAACGTGACATCATCGCGCTCAAGCTACGCGTAGCCAGGCTCGATCAGATCGCAAGCACCAATGAGATACGTGAAAAAGCAAGCAGTGAAACATCCAAGCCGCCGTCGGAGACCCGTCCTGACCAGGCTCCGCTCATCCTATCACGTGAAGAGATTCAGCTTATCCGAGACTATATCAAGCCTGCACCAGTTGCAGGCTCCGCGACTGCGACGATCAAGGTCGGCGAACCCGTCGTGGGAGACACCGTTCCGTTTCCCTCTCCGATCACGGAGAAGGTGCGGAAACTGCTCGGCGCACGATTTACCGTTCGCAATGGCGTTGTTGTCATCGTCCGCAGCGGCAGCCGTCACGCTGATGCTGTGATTGGGCCAAATTGACGAGAACTGGCCGTGATCGCAGTATCCGGTCGATTGCTTATGGCTGGTTGTTTGGTGGTCTTTCAATGAACCGCCGGCTGCCATTGAGAAGCTCGAGGTTGTTGGCGATGACCGGATTACCTGGGTCGAGTGAATAGGCCTTCTCGAATTTCCGTCGCGCTGCATTCAGATTGCCGCGCAGCATGTACGAATATCCCTGGTCATTCAGAATCTGAACGGTTTCGCCTCCCAGCCGGATCGCTTGCGCATAGGCCTGATCGGCCAGATCGAAACGACGCAGCTTGTCGTAGCTCGCTGCGAGACCAATCCAGGCGGTGACGTCCTTGGGTGATTTCTCGACGGCGTCCTTGAAATAGCGCTGTGAGAGCCCGTAACTGCCGCGATTGTAATGCTCCAGCCCCAGCCGCACAGGCTCGTCCGACGGGTAGTACTTGACGTCGGTCGGCTCCTGCACCGGGTCCCCACCCGGTGGGTCTACGGGAGCCACGACGGCAGCCACCCTCGTGGTCTGGTCACATGCCGCAAGGCCTGGCGCCAGCCAGCAACAGGTCAGCAGTAGAATGGCACGTCGCATAATTTTTTGTCCCCCGCCCGGCCCAGCGGACTCACTGCACCGCACTCAAATGTCCCGTCGCCCAACTCATTTACCAGAAGCCGTTACCTGCCCCCTGCCCCGCCGACTGGCACCGATATTCCCGACGATGCTCCCGCTCCCAATCCAGTTACGTTGACATTCTGGGTGACGGGCGGGCGCTGGCCCATTAGTTTCGTCGGATCACCGTTATCGGGAAGCTGATCCACCGGCTGTTGCTGGTTGCCGTAGCGCGTCACGGCCGAGCCCACACGTCGAGCGTCGTACGCGATCCGGCGATCACCCACATTTCGCGGCCATGGATGGATTGTATGGGTGACGGCGTTGACCTGCTTGGCATCGCCGGCGGTCATCGTGATGCTGTCGGAACGCTGAAAGTAGCGGTCCACCTCGTCATGACCGGCGACGCCGTAACATCCCCCGAGGAGGAGGGGCGCAAACAGAACCAGATACCTGATCGTCATCTCGCGCATCCTCTAGTTTAGAGTTTTGACGACCGTCTGATCGGCACTCGCGGCCGGGACGACGACGGGGGTCCGGACTTCAGGCGCGATGATGTGGCCATACGGTCCCTTCACCTCGCCTCCGGAATTGACGTAGTCATTGTACCGCTTGCGGACTTCCATCTGACCATTGAGGAAGAAATCGACGTCGTTGGCCGGCAGGCGGGAGTCGAGTGGCGATGCCAGTTGCTGACCGGGTGCCGCCGGCGCGACCAGGCGCGGGGTCACGATGATCACCAGATCGGTTTCTTCCTGCTGATAAGATTTGCTGCTGAACAGGCTTCCAATCACCGGCACCGAGCCGATCCAAGGTAACTGCGAAACGTCCTGGCGATTGCGGGTCTGCAACAGGCCGGCGATGGCAAAGCTCTGGCCATCGCGCAACTCCACCGTGGTTCGCGCGTCGCGACGGGTCAGCGCAGGAACGGTCGTCCCCTGGATCGTCACCGCGTTGGCGAAATCAAGTTCGCTGACCGACGGCTCGACCCGAAGATTGATCACACCGCGCGAGAGCACAGTGGGGACGAAGGCGAGCTCAACACCGAACTTCTTGTAGTCGATCGTGATGGTGGGAAAGCCGTTTGTTGTCTGGGTCGGTATCGGTACCGGAAACTCACCGCCGGCAAGAAAGCGCGCGGCATCGCCGGACAGCGTGGTCAGATTTGGCTCCGCCAGCCGGCGTGCCAACCCCTTGGTTTCCAGCGCCGAGATCAATAGGTCCACCGAGCCGCCGCTGCTGGTTCTGACAATGCTGGTCAACAAGCTTCCGAACGGGGCCGGCGCGATGCCCCCCGCTGTACCGGCGAGCGTTCCCAGAGTTCCTAGTACCGGAAGGCTACCCGTCGGGGGAGCGCCGACATCCCCTCCCCCGGCACCGAGAGGACCGTTGGCGGTATTGATCCCACCAATCGGTGATCGACCGGCGGCGGTCACACGGCCCAGCCCGGTGTTACCAACGTTCGTGCCGTTGGCATTAGCCGCATAAAGATTGACGCCGAGGTTGCGGCCGGCTTCTCGGTTGACCTCGAGGAAGCGCACCTCGAGCATCACCTGTTGCGGGGCCGCGACGCTCATCGCGTTGACGACGACACCCCCTTTCGCGACCGTGCTGGTGGCGATCGCCATGGCCCGCTCGGCCGTAACTGCGTCGGCCGCGACCCCGCTGAGCACCACCTGGCCCTCGGAAGCCGACACGCGGATACCTTGCCCGCCGGTGCTGGTCCGGATGTTCTGCTGCAGATTGCCGGTATCGATCACGACCTCGACGTCGAGGATCCCGATCTGCTTCATCGAGCTGTCGAACAGGATGACGTTGGTAGTGCCGGTCTGCTTGCCCTGCACGTAGATGAGGTGATCGCTCAGCGACTTCACGTCGACAATGTCAGACGAGCCCGCCACGATCGTCGCGAAGGCCGTGTCGACCTTGAAGGTACGTGACTTGTTGAGGACGAGCTTGACCCGCTGGACGTCGTTCATCTCGCTGACGATGACGCCGCCGGATGAGCCCCGCCGGTCTGCAGCCGCCGCGCGGTCAGCGAACCCAGACGAGGCGAGCGCCGCGCCCAGACCCATCACGCCGAAGGCGAGAAGCCTCCCGACCTTGTTACCCGAAACGCCATCGCCACTCATCCGAGTCCCCCACTGCGATCCACGAAGATTCCCGCAAATCTACGTGCTCGACGTCCTCAACATTTCCCCTCTGCGCACCACGTCGCAGAGCTTACAATCTGTCCCACTACAATTCGTTACTTCGTGTTCCAAGATCATCCTCCCTCATGGAGGCAGCTTGCAAGACGAGATACTTACCGCACCGCCGCAAGCAGAAAGAAAACCTTTCAATGTTGCCAGCGCGCATCATTCGCACTGGTTGCCAGGAACTGTCCCGCCGCACAACCTCTTGCTGGCGCGCGCTCCGGTCGTTGCACGCTTGGCGATTCGCTTGGCGGAGTAATTCCGCACTTGCGCATTTCGCCCGCACGCCGCGGCCACGAGGCACTGTCGAGCGAAACATGTCAGGCTTGCTGCCATATTTGCGCTAGAAGGGAATCTCGTTGGAGGCGCTCGGCGCATTGAGCGCGGTTCCCCATATGGGCATCAGCATCGTAAACTTTGCTTGGGAAGCTGTAACACTCAAGCGGTTGCTGTTGGCCCCCACGGTCAGCGTTGGCGTCAGACCTCCGAAAAACAGGAAGGGAGCCGCGTTCTTCTTGGCGGCGGTGGACAGGGGATCCCCGGTGCAGCCGGCCGGCGACTGCGGCGGGCTTTGAAGCAAGGCAGGCGTATAGCAGCTGATCATGACCGCACGGGCGCCAGCACTCGCAAGCGTCCGCAAGGATTGCATCGTGATGGCATAGCGCCCAAGATCGAAGATGACGAACATCAATGTGAAAAGCGCCACGAACACCACGATGAATTCAAACGGCGCCATACCGCGATTGTCGAGCTTTCTCATCATTGCACCAAAGCGACAACTTGGGTGTAAATGATGGTGGCCGGCGCACAGCCTTGCGTGCTGAGGTAGCCGCCACCGCTCATGTCGATCGTTTTGGCGATCACTTGCGAACAGGTCGTATTCGCACTTGAAGTCGTACCGGCCCAGCTAACGTCAACCTTGGGAAAGTAGATAGCCCCGCCCAGGCTAACCTGGCCGCCACCGTTTATGGTGACCTTGTTGCTGGTCTTGCTCGGGGCCTGATCATCAATCAGGACGCCATTTAGATCAGAGGAGAAGGTGTTAGTGGCAGGTGCGGAGAGATCAGCCGCCCCCCCGTTGATGGTGAGCTGCGAGTCTCCGAGCAAGACGAGGGTTACGCCTGCGCCTTTCAGCTGTCCGCCGGTCATCTTTATATTTGCTTTGTAGAAGAAATATGTTCCCGGATCCAAAACGTACTTGTCGCCGTTCTGCACCGTGAAATTGCCGTAAGCTCCAGTCCCGGCGCTATTGGGCGCGCAATGCTTCCACCCATCCGCCTGAAGGGTGCATGGGATATTTGTATTGCCCGTCCTGCTGTTAAACGATGCGGTGTCCAGTTTGTTGAGCGGATTGCTAGCGTACGTCATAAAATAGTTGTGCGGCACGCTGACATTGCTGCAGCTGCCCGTGGGGGTGCAGCCACTTACACCATAAACTGCCCATCCCGAGCCGGTGAACGTTGGAGTGCTGGCGAGTTTAACACTGCTATCCGACATCAGCGCGCAGCCGGTTCCGTTGTTGCTGAGGTTACCAGCAAGCTTGAGCGCGCCTGAGTCAGGTCCAAGCGCCAGGACGCAGGCCTTTGTCGGCTGCTGAACCATGGCAATCGCTTGGGCGGGGATGGTGACGGTGGTCAAACCCAGCACTGCCGCCAAGTACGCCGGTTGTTGCTGGCTGACCCTGGCGCGAACGGCATTGCCGGTGCCTGCAGGTGGCGTTGTGAACGCGCCCGCATTGTAATCGCCGATATCGATCTGCACGGCCCGCGAGGTTCTGGTCGGTAGGCTCGTCGGACAGTTTCTCCCCGGATAGCCGGTAGCGTCGTTGGGACTGTAGTTGCAAAACCCGTTCTGTGCCGCGAATTCCTTGCCGCGATAATCCACTGTCTGGGTTTCGCAGGCCGCGCCCGCCATCGTACATGAAAGCCGCAATGCGCCCGAATAGGCCGCCGAGTCGGCGGCGTTCTGCGCGTGTTGGCGGGTGACGTACCACGATCCGGCCTCGGCCCCGAGTGCGACCACTCCGATCAGCGGCACGAGAGCGATGACTGTTGCTAATGCGGCGGAACCTCGTTGGGAACGGAGCAGATCACGCATGGAAACACCCTACTGGAAGCGTTCTGAGTGACGCAGCGTGTACGTGCAGGTGGTCGGACACAGCAGCGAAGCCACAAAAGGCGGGCGTGCCCCAAGCGGGGCCAAAGTGATGGTTGTCGAAAATGTAATGTACTTTGGAGAAGCTAAATTGCTTGGCGAACAGGTGGCCCCTGCGTCTCCGCACAAAACCTGAAGGTTGCTGATCGCATGACCAGCGACTGTCGTCTGTAGCCCAGTCTTCCAGCTCACCGTGCCGTCAGGGGCGAGCGGATTAGCGTATTGCACATACTGCCCGAAGGAGCGCAATGCGCTCCATGCGGAGATAAACTGGAAGCCCGCAGCAGCCAGGTCGGCGAGCGGCACAAGCAGGAACGACGCCAAGAAAATGTAGACGATCATGGCCTCAAGCCCGACGGCGCCGCGTTGATCCACGATCAAAGACTTCTTGTGGCTCATGAGTTGACCTCCACCGATACTCACCCATCCGGTCGTCGACTGGAACAGCACTCACCAAACGTAAGGGACCACTCTCCAGCGCGATGCTTCGTAATCGGAATATTCCGGGCAGTTGCGACGAAGCAGGTCCTCTTCGTAATAAATGCGGCAAACCTGAACGCCGATATGCAAGACGAGCAAGGCCGCTGTCAGCGGCGTCGGGCTTCTCAGCACCACGCCTAACACGGCGATTTCTTCCGCAAGGTAGAGCGGGTGCTTGATCCATCGATACGGGCCCGTTTGCACCACGTTGCGCGCCTGTGGCACCAGACTGAACGACCTGCCAAGATGTCGGATGGTGACCAGCATCATGATCATGCCGATCAACACGCACGCGGTGGACGCCAGGTTTGGCAACACCTTGTCGGTTTCGCCGAAGAAGGCGATCGTCCACGGCATATAGGTGCCGACGAACGCCGCGATCCTTGGCAGACGGCCGTTCGCTTGCGCCTTCGCCGGAGGCCGCGTGATGATCAACAGCGCCAGGAGCACGTAGAAGACAGCGAGGCAAACACTCGACAGGAGCGACGGCCAGGGATCATGAGCCGATGATCCGATCTTGATGGCGACGCCAAGCGCCAGCAACATGAACCACATGCCGCCGAACAGTTGCATTGTCCGATCGTAAGAGGACGTTTTCGACAGGGCAATCGTGCTCATGGCTACTTACCGAAGCTGGCGAACGAACGCACGAGGTGCAGAATGGGACTTCCTCCCAAAATGACGAACATGGCTGGCAGCAGGAACAACACCATCGGAATGGTCAGCTTGGCGCCCAACTTGTGTGCTCTTTCCTCAAGCTTGGTAATACGTTCGCGCCGGAGGTCGACAGCGACACTCCGCAGAGCCTGGCCGACCGGCGTTCCGTATTGCAGGCTTTGGGCGACCATGAGTCCGAACCGGCGGAGCCCATCCGACGTAGATCCCAGTTTATCGAATGCGTCGCTGCGCCTTGGCAGGATTCGGAGATCATCAAGAAGGCCGCTCATGACCCGGGCTATAGCGGGATTGGTCTCATGCATTTCTTGCGCTACGCGTGCCAGCCCGCTTTCCAGGCCCATTCCCGATTCGCTGCACACAACCAGCAAATCGATCATATCCGGCGTGCCCAGTCGAATGGCGGCATCAAACCGCCGCTTCAGCACCGCCAGAATCAATCGCGGCGCTAGAATCCCGATCGCCACGCCAATAAGTGTGAAGACCAGCACATCCAGCAGTGCCTTCCCGAAAAGCTGAGCGACACACCCGGCGATGATCGGGCAGAGGGCCATGCTGACGGCTTTGACACCGATCCAGGTCGGCAAGGCTCGATGATGATTAAAACCTGATGATTGAAGGATGGTTCGTAGCTGATCCAGATTTTCCTCAGCATAGAAGCGACGATACCGCATGCCGAGTGACGAAAACCAACCGGTCACATCCTGGAAGGGGGCAGACTGGCCAGCAACGCCCATCACGGCGTTCGACACCCGGGCGTCCAATGTACGAACGTGTATTTCGCGGATAATCAACATGCAGGACGCAGTCCCAGCCACGACTGCGAGGGCCACCAGACTGAGACCAGAGGTCATAGTGCTGTTTCCCTTCTGACCATCCAACTTATCACCAGGGCTCCAACAAGCACCGAAACGACTGCGTAGACCAGCAGCTTGTTTCCGACCGGATCGGTGAACAACAGATCGACGGTTTGCGGATTGGCTGCGTATAGGACCCCACCTGCAATCAAGGGCGAGACCGTCAGCGCTCGTGAGGAAAAGATCACCTCTCCCGCCAGTGCCTTGGCGCGAGCAGCCAGCGCAACACGTTGCCTGACAGTGTCTCCCAGGTTCTGCAAGGTCTCGGCCAGGCTGCCACCAGACTTCATCTGAACGGCAAGTGTCACCGCAAAGATCGCATACTCCGCCACCTGGGTTCGCCGATAGACAGCCTGGACAGCTTCCTCTGGAGGTCTACCCAGATTCACTTCGCTGCATACGATGGCAAACTGCCCAGCCGTTGGCTGCGGCATATCGCGCGCGAGGGCACGAAATGCCTCGTGCACAGGCAGACCTGATCGCACGGTACTTGTCACCAGCTGGATCGCGTCAGGCAGCTGTCGAAAAAGCTGAAGAGCGAAGCGACGTTTCTGCCATCCGAACAGGCCTCGTATCACAATAATGGCCGTGATTGCGGCGACGATGGACACGTAGACCAGGGAATATCCCAGCTGGCTGTTCGCATAAAGGATCGCTGCTGCTCCGAATGCACCGGCGAGCAGCACATAGGCCGGATGCAACACGTAGGGTATATCGGGATTGTAATTGGACAGCCGATTGAGAAACTGAGCCTGGGACCCGGTCTCCAAGCGGCGAATGGATGGTAGGTTAGCCGGATGCGACGTTGGCAGAGCAATCGCCAACTGGCGATTGATGCGTCTTTCCCGAGCGTCGAGCCACAACGAGATGGCTGCTGCACACATCGCGAGGGCCAGAACAGTGACGATCACGGACTCCAGCATCATACTTGCCTCATGGCCTCGGCCCAAGCACCATCTAGCCCGAAATAGACAAGACGGCTTTTGAACTTCGGAGTTGCAAGGTTGGACTTATAGCTGCCCGATATCCGCCCGTTCACATCCTCCTCTTGATACTCGAAGGCTGCGATGTCATTGGTGGTGATCACCTCCCCTTCAAGGCCGATCACCTCGCTGATCTGAATGATGCGGCGCTGTCCGTCCCGCATGCGTTCGACCTGCACAATGAGATCCAACGCAGCGACGATCTGACTTCGAATGGCGCGCGACGGCAGATTGACCTGTCCCATCTGCACCATGTTTTCGATGCGGGTCAGGGCATCCCGGGTACTGTTCGCGTGTACCGTGGAGATCGAACCATCATGGCCGGTGTTCATCGCCTGCAGCATGTCGAATGCTTCGGCACTGCGCACCTCGCCAACGACGATCCGGTCGGGACGCATGCGCAGGGCATTCACCAGCAGATCGCGCTGTGTCACCTGCCCTGTGCCCTCGAGGCTGGGGGGCCGGGTCTCCAGGCTGATCACGTGCGGCTGCTGAAGCTGCAACTCCGCCGCGTCCTCGATCGTGACAATGCGTTCGGTGTGATCGATGAACTGGCTCATAGCGTTCAGGAGCGTCGTCTTGCCGGATCCGGTACCGCCGGAGACCAGAACATTGAGCCGCGAGCGGGCGGCGATCTCCAGCAAACGTCCGATGGCCGCGGTCATTGAGCCGTTTTCAATCAATCCGGCTATGTCCAAACGGCGGCTTGGAAATTTTCGGATGGAAATGCACGGACTATGGATCGCCAGCGGCGGGAGGATGATGTTGACCCGGCTGCCATCGAGCAGGCGACAATCGACCATCGGACTGGACTCGTCGACGCGCCGACCAACCTGCGCGGCAATCTTCTGAGCGACGGAAGCGATGTGACCATTGTCCCGGAATCGCACTGCAACTCGTTCCAGCTTGCCGTTTCGCTCCACGTAGACATTACTCGGACCGTTCACCATGATATCGTTGATCGATTGGTCCAGCAGTAGCGGACGGAGCGGCCCGTAGCCCGTCATGTCGTCGGCAATTTCGTCCGCCAGCTGCAGCTGCTCACGGCCCGACAGCTCGAGCCGTTCCTGGTTGGCAATTTGATGGATGATCTCCTCAATCTGCCGCCGGAGAACTTCCCGCGAGACGGTTGCGGCCACCGATGGCTCGATCTGCTCAATCACCCGTTCACGCAGCGAAGGCGAAATAATGGGTTGGTCGATCGGCGGTTCGTCGCGCCTTGGCGCAGGCGACGGCACGCTCGGTGCGGATGCAGCCGTGCTGAGCGGCGGCAAAGGCAAGCCCATCGCCGATGCAGGGCGGCTTGTCGCCAATGAAGATACGTGAGCTGGTGCGTCGTCTTCACGCCTACCAAACATTTTCATCGCAGATGTGCTGTGAGCACCCTCCTCCACCAGCCACTCCGCTCGGCAGCGACACCGCTGATCTCCCGTACGATGGGTGCCAGGTGGCGCCGCAATTTTCTGACGTGCTTCAGAGCTGGAATTCCCAGATTGAGCGCCTCGGTCATGCCCTTGCCGAGATCGGGAATGACGATGTCGGGCTCTGCACCCAACGCCTTGACGACCGCCGCCCTCGGCAGGCCCCCGGGACGACCGGCTCGGTTGAGCAAGGTAAAGACCCGGTCCTTGCCCGCGATGTTGATCACGGCGGCGCGTAGCGCATGGGCATTGCGAAGTCCGGTCACCTCGGATTCGAGCAGCACCATCACATGACGGGAAAGTTTAATCACGGGATAGATCGACGGCGGAAACGGAACGGGTACATCGACGACGATGTAGTTGAACCGTTGACGCAGCAGACCCAGCACGTGTCGTATGCCAGCTTCCGTAATTTCGAGCTGCGCATCGAGGTCTTCGTCGGCCGAGACCAAGCAAACCCTTTCGTTGACTTCGATCGCCGCGCGCTCGAGGAAGAGTGTGTCCGCCCGCATCGGATTTTCCAGAGCGATACGCAGCCCCGGCCCGGGACGAACACCCAACATCACGGCGGCCTCGCCGCCCTGCAAATGAAGATCAAGCAGCGCCACCTTGGCCTTGGTTGTCTCGGCAAGTTGCAGCGCCAGATTGATCGCGATACTCGTGGCGCCGGCGCCGCCCTGCGCCCCGCAAATCGAGACCACGTGCCCGCCACGATCGATCTGGTTGGCTGCCACGTCGCCGAGCAGCTTGGGACGCAGCTTGTCCAGCACCATATCGCGCGTGAGCGGCCGCGGCAGATACTCCGTCAAGCCGAGCTCCAGGAGCTCACGGTAGAAGGTGATCTCCCTGTTGTCGCCGATCACGGCTACGCGGACATCGGGTGGACAGACGCCGGCCAGCCTTTCCAGCTCGGTAAAGGGATCATCGACGCCACTGATGTCTACCACCAGCGCGAACAGATCCGTATCGGTTTCAAGCATCCGTATGGCATTGCGGATCGTGCCGCGCCTGATCGAGAGATTGGCGCCTTCGAGCCCCTTGCGCAACGCCGCAGCGCTGAGCTCATCATTTACGAAACCGACGATGCGGTTACGCGTGACGATTGAGGTCGATTCTTCAGGCGGAGTGGCTATGGCAATGTTCATCAGCGTTTCTCCGACAACCTGTTATCGTAACCCACCGCCGTTGCAGTCGGGCCTACGGCATCCGATGCACCGTCGCAGCTGACGAGAGCGTCTTCCACTTGCTTTCTGACCGTGTATTGCTTGACCTCACCGCCTGAATGAACGACTACTGCCGTTCTCTGTGCAGAAATTGCATACTGGCGGGCAAGTTCAGGCGACACATCACAGCTCGACATCGCGCCGGTGTCTGCCTTGTCCCACTGATCGACTGCTGCGCGTACGGCCAAGGAGAGCGTCCCGAGCTGCTTTGCGACGGTGACTTTCTTGACCTGGACCTGCGTAAGCTCCAGTGAAACAGTCTGCGTTTGCTTACCTGCCATCCCGCTAATGGGTCGCGCGCCCTGCACGATCTCCTGATCAATCGCGATGACTCGAACATTGCGCAGAACGGTTTCGCTCAGGGCGCGACGCGCGGTATCGACTTTCTCGAAAACCTGGGTCAACACGACGTCCACGTGATCGCCCGGCCTGATGAGGCCCGAGACACCGGCCTCCTCGTCAACCTTGATGCTGATGGCACGGCTGTCTGGCGCCAGGATACTGGCGAGGAAACCGCGGTCCCGCGGACGCAGGATATCCTGCAATGTAATGAGACTGCCCGCTTCGACGAAGTTGCGGATGAGTGAACCCGGAAGTCCGGACTTGGACTCGGGGGTTTCAAGGATAGCTCCCTGGGGAACGCGCTCCGGCAGCACCGCGCGCACGGCGAAATCCTCTTCGCGGGCCAACGTCCCCCTCGGCAACGGCCGTACCGCGATAAAGTATCCGGCCGTCGCCGGCGCCGCCGGCGCGAGGGTCGTCGCTGTCACCTGTACTGGGACCGGAGGCGTGGCCTTCGGCAGGTTCATGCTATAGGCAATCAGTCCGAACGCTGTGGTTGCAAGCAAAAGCACCACGATGATCGACAGACGCAGCGCGGATGACATTTCACGATCCTTTGCTCAGAATGGTCCAGATACCGCCACATGCGATAGCAACTCCGTAAGGCAGCGGGGCGTGTCGCAAATGGCGCCAACGCTCGATCGCGTAGATCCGCCGTACGAGCGACGATCCGGCGGGTGCCAACCTGGGATATGGCAGGTGGCGCATCATCAGATGCCCCAAGGCAAGAACGCCGCCGGCCAGCACGGTGACCGTTAGCAACTGCATCACGCCGCTCGGGGGGAGACCAACCGCCAGGGCAACCAACAGCTTGACATCGCCGCCACCAATTCCTCCGCGCGCGTATAGGACAAAAAGGAGCAGGAAGAGGATCGCGGCTGCGATCAGCGACACAGCGACGTGTATCGAGCTGGGCAATTGACCGGCGATCCCAAGGAGCGCCAGCGCGAGACAAATTTCGTTTGGGATCGAACGCGTCGCGACGTCTATCGTTGCGACATGGAGCAACAACAGGATTTCCAGGATCGAGACTGTGGGAGCAATCCAACTCATGAAATGCACGTTTCAAAAAGTGGAAGGCAAATTAGCTGGAGCACTCCAGCGGGAGGGGGGCAGCAGCTTGGATTGCCCCCCTCTGGCGCCAAAATGGCCGTATCAACCAGCGATCGCGGTGGTGAAGGCGGTGGTGATTGCGGTGATCCCGGTCGTTAACGCCGCCCCGATCTGCCCACCAGCTCCACCACCGAACACAGCACCCACTGCGCCAACGATACAAACCGCGACGATGATGTACTCGAATGACACCACGCCATCCTGGTCCGTTCGCAGACGCTTCAAGACTTCCTTGGTCTCGATGTAATATTGCAACATTGGAAGAATCCCTTCTTTCAAGATGAATTTGCGGACACCTCGGCAACTTCCAGCGGCTGCGGATTTATGTCCGGCCGCCAGCGATAAACTATCTATTAAATGTTTATTAGCGTCAACATTTAATATATAATGTCTTTTGAATTAACCGCCGCAAAACGAGCCGTCGTGACAATCCAAAAATCGATAAAACGTCGTAATACAAAGACGATAGCCGGCCAACAATCGGAATCCTGGGCAGAGCGCCGGCTGAGAGTCATTAAAGAATCACCGGATTATTACGGGCGATCAGCGGTATAATTTGATTATTCGGAAATTCGATATTAATGCAAAGCCGATGCGCGCCGTCTGTAAGCTGTTGATATCGCCCGTGCGGTAAGCGCTATGGATGCCTTGATGGCCTCGTGCCTCTCACACCGCACCTCCTCGACCTCTGGCTTTTGCAGCGATTTGCGTCGTCAAGCGAACTTGGCCTCCGGGATGAGGCCATTTGATCCCTTGTCGTCCGGCTCGGCGTCGCTACTGGATTGCCTCTTCCATCGGTTGCTTGACCGGTTACTTCTGCCGGAACGACTGATTGAATGACATTGCAAGCGGCCCGACGATGTAATCAAACGCGGTTCGCTGGACGGTCGGGATCATAACGGTCGCCGGCATGCCAGGGTACAGGCGAATGTTCGGCATGTCCGCCAATTCACTCTGATCAATCCGGACAAAGGCCGTGTAGTACGGCGCATTTGTCTTGGGATCAGTGAGGCGGTCAGCCGAAACCTGAATGACGTCGCCGTGAATGATCGGGACGATGCGCTGCTTGTAGGCGGTGAGATGGACTTCGGCGCGCATATTGGGATGTACGTCGCTGATGTCCTCCACCGCAACCTGGGCTTCGATGGTGAGTGCGTCCTCGGCCGGTACGATGTCGAGGATCTTGTCGCCGCGCTGGATGACGCTGCCGACGGCGAACACGGTCAATCCCACGACCCGGCCGGTATAGGGCGCCCGAATTTCCATGCGACCCAGGACCGACTTTGCACTCAACGCCTTCGGAATGACCTCAAGCAATCTGGCCTGCGTGTCACGCAAGTCCTTGGTGACATCTGTCATCCGATCATTGTCGAGTTGGGCGATCTGCTGCTCCTGCTCGGCGATGGCCTGTCGGGCCTTCGCGATACCGGCTTTTGTATCGGCGATCTGGCCTTCCAAACCGTACGCCGTCCGCTCCAGCTGGAGAATTCGCGGACGCGCAATCAGGCCCCGTTCGACCAACGGCGCAAGATCCTTTGCCTCGTTGCGGACCGAGTTGATCTGATCGGTGAAGGCCTTGACCTGCGCCTCCGCGCCCACAATCTGCGAGCCAAGCTGGTTGATCTTCTCGCGAATGACGCTTCGTTGCCCGTCAAGCGATGCTCGCCGACTGTCGAACTGATTAAGCTGACCGGTCCAAACGCTCTTAAAGTAGCGGTCATCAGAGCGCGCCCTCAAATCGGCCGGCATGGTCAGCTCGGATCCATGATCGAGCTCCGTCAGGAGCCGTACTTCCGTCGCACGAAGCACGGCATATTGTTGTGTGAGCACCTCATACTCGGCACGGACCTGCGTATCGTCCAGAACGATCAGGAGATCGCCTGTCAGCACCCGCTCCCCTTCCCGGACATGCAATTCCCTGACAATCCCGCCATCGAGGTGTTGGACGCTCTTGCGGTTGCCGTCGACCTTGATGATAGCATTTGCAACCACGGCTCCGTTGAGTGGTGCCGTCAGGGCCCAGGTGCCGAAACCGCCGAAAAAGATGGCGATGATCAGCCATCCCACCAGAGCAATCCGTCGTATCGAGTCATTTGGGCCGCTGTGTTGGCCGGTTGCAGCCCACATCGGGGTCCTAGGGCGGTTTGCGGCATCCAACAGGGCCATGCGATGCATCCTAACTCGCCGCTGCCTGAACGGACGGGACCGGCACCGGTCGCGTCAAGCGCGACAAAATCTCGTTCCGCGGGCCGAACATCTCGGCGACACCCTCACGCAGCACCAGGATCTTGTCGCAAACGCCAATGGTGGCAGGCCGGTGCGAGATCAGGACCACGGTCGTTCCACGTTGCTTCAGCTGCAGGACGCAATGGGCAAGCGCCGCGTCGCCATCCGCATCGAGGTTCGAACTCGGCTCGTCAAGCACGACAAGGCTCGGATTGCCATACACCGCCCGGGCGAGGCCAATCCGCTGGCGATAGCCGCCGGAGAGGATGGCACCGCCCTCCCCGACCTGGGTATCGTAGCCCTCCGGCAGTCGCACAATCATTTCATGCACGCCGGCCAGCTTTGCCGCAGCAATAATCGCATTATCGTCGCCGTCGTCGAACCGGCAAATGTTTGCGGCGATGCTGTCGGCGAAGAGCTCGACATCCTGCGGAAGATAGCCGAGGTGCTGGCCCAAGGAAGACCTGATCCAGGTCGAAATATCGGCGCCATCCAGCCGTGCCGCGCCTGCCGAAGGCGTCTGTACTCCGACGAGGTGGCGCGCCAGCGTCGATTTCCCAGCGCCGGACGGACCGATGATGCCAAGCACTTCTCCCGGTTCAATCCGAAAGGCGACCCCGCGCAAAATGGCCTTTGACGTTCCCGGCGCTGCAAATGATAGGCCGTCCACCGACAGTTGGCCGTCGGGGCGCGGCAGAGTCAGTCCGGTTTCACGCGGCGGATGGGCGCTCAACAGCTCGCGCAGGCGCAGGAAGGCGCCGCGGGCCGCGACAAGGCCGCGCCAAGACCCGACGATCTGCTCGATCGGCTGGAGCGCACGGCCGAGCAGGATGCTGGCCGCAAACATCGCGCCTGCGGTGGTGAGGCGCTCGATGACAAGATAGGCGCCGACTCCCAATATCAGCGATTGCATGGAAAGCCGCGAGAAACGGATCAGGCTCTGCATGGTGGAAGCACGGTCGCTGGCGGTGACCTGGCGCTCGATCATCCGGATGCGGTCCCGACTCCAGCGTCGCAACAGTCCGACCGTCATGCCCATGGCGCGCACCACCTCGGTGTTGCGCAGGCTCATCTCGGTAAAAATGTAGTTTCGGCTCGCCGCCTCGTTGGCCTCCGACAGCGGAGACTTGACTGCCAATTCATTAAGGAAGGCCAACAGGATCAGAATGACGCAACACGCGAGTGCAAAGGCGCCCAGCAACGGGTGCAGCGCGAAAATCACAAGGATGTAGATCGGCGCCCAGGGCAGATCGAAGACTGCGTGAACTCCTGCGCCGGTGATGAACTGGCGGAAGGTGTCGAAATCGCGCAGCAGCTGGCTGCGCGTGCTGCCGCCCCTTGCATTGCGGTCGATCACCGCTGTCATCACGCGCGGTGCCATTTGATGGTCGAGGCGAACACTGGCGCGCGTGAGTACCCGCGCGCGCAACGCGTCGAGACCTGCAAGCGCCCCATAGCCCAGCAACAGGGCGATGGTGAGCATGAGCAGTGTGATCTCGCTGCCACTCGAGATCACCCGATCATAGACTTGCATCATGTAGAGCGGGCCGGCCAAATACAGCAGGTTAATGGCCAGGCTGAACATAGCGGCTGTCGCAAAATAGCCCTTGCAGGCTTGCAGTAACTGCCGGAGTTCGTCCGGGGTTTTGCGCGGAACAATCACTCGGTTACCTGGCGGAAAAACCGCTCCCATTATGCCAACTGTGAATTAAATCAGGGACGAACTCCAAACTAATCAGTCAGAACTTATTAGCACGGCTAGCCGCGCGGCGGAAAGCTGTGGACGGCAAGAAACCACACAGACGGTAAATCTACCGGTTCAGCTTCTGCGACGACAGCGATACCAGCCTCGCCAAGCATCGGATCGGCTCGCGCAGGCTCCATCCATTTCGAGTCAATTCATGACACCCCCTTTGCCGGAGCCGGTGCCAATCTCGCTCAAGCCATGTGGTGCGGATCATAGCTGATAGCCGTGCCGTTCGTTGAGTCCGCCTTGTCGTTGAAGCCCGTCGGATCGTACTGCCCGAGCAGGACGACGTTTGCGGTGTGAGCGCCATCCGACACGGTCAAAGTGCCTCCCGTCCCCGCCTGATTTTCGATGAAACTCAGCGTGGTGTCTGCCCCGAAAGCGATCCCCTTGAGATCGATGTCGTTGCTGGCCGCCAACCCGCTGACCGTTCCGGTAAAATGGAACGCATCATCCAGGATCAGGTGGCCAGTAGCGTTCGCGTCAAAGACGACGTTGGCGCTCGAAGCCGCTCCGAACTCCATTGCTCCGGCCCCGCTGATCTCGGCGGTACCCGATCCGGTGACCTCAGCCTGCGCCGTCACAGTGCCGCCGTTGGCCCACAGCAGGCCGGAATTGGCGACCGCGCTTTCGATTACCAGGCCTCCGCTGCCGGTCGACTCGAGCGTACCTGGGTTCGTGATCACGTTGGTGCCGGTGTCGATCACGAGGGCATGGGCGCCTGTGGCATGGATGGTGCCCTCGTTGCTGAGCATTAGGCCGCCCTGACCGATCTGACCCGCGCCGGAGATCATGTTATCGACGTTGTCGAACGTGACGTTGGCAGCGGTGCCGGCGATGATGTTGTGATCATCGTCAGACATGGTCACGTGGCCACCACCGCTCAGCGTGATGCCGGTCTGGATCAGCTGCAGCAGCGTATCGTCGCCCGCGGCCTGCAGCTCGATCGTGCCGGCGTTGTGAATGTTGCCGGACAGCGGCAGCATCGCCCCATCACCAATGGTCATCGGGCCCGCATTTTCGACGGTCGGCGTGACGTCGAACTCGAAGTTAGCCGCGATGAGATCTGCCGCATGCACGCCGTCGAGTGTGACAGTCTGTCCGTCGGCCAGCGTGATCACGGCATTGCCGCCCGCATCATCGGCGGTGTGGGCCTGGACATCGCTGAAGGTGTGCCAGCCGTAGCTGATCAGGTCGATGACGTCGGAGGAAACTTGAAAGCTGTGCACGACGTCATTACCGATCGGCTGCGACAACACGAACATATCGTGGCCACTGGAGCCAGTCAGGTTGTCCTCGCCTGACAGCGCGAAGATTGGGGAGCCCTGCGCATAAGCTTCGACGTTGTCGACGACGGTTGCATTCCCCGCGCTGCCGTCCGCATTGACCCAGGTTTCCACGACATTGAGCACCAGTGCGCCCGTATAGTTAGCGGCCGTCGTGACGGTCAACGAACCAACGTCGTTCATTACCACTGTCCACGAACCGTCCGAGTTATGTGTTGCGCCATTCAGGGTCCAATCTGATGGTGTCCCGGTGATGGTCGACGTCACCTCTCCGTGGTGTCCCGTCAGATCTGTCAGACCCAGGTTGATCGGCTCTCCGGAAATGCCGGCTGGCTTGAGACCCGATTGCGTTTTCGCAATGGTGGTATTTCCGGCGTTATCAGAAAATGCGCCGGCATCGATAGTGAGAGTGTATTGCGACCCATTGTTGCTCCCAGCGCCTTTATCAACGCTAAACTGATAGTGAGTTGAGTCAGTGAAACTGCCGGAGCCATTTATTACGGTTACGTTTGGCAGCCCACTCACATGCATTACGTTGGAAAGATTGACAAAATTTGTATGAACTCCCGTACTAAACGTAATGGTAACAGTACTTGGATCGGCGCTGCTTCCTTGATGGCCCTGGACTACCGTGGCCAATAGCGTGTTGTTGGGCTCGTCAGCACCTGTGATAGTCACGGCCACGTTCTGCGTGGTCGTGCCGCCATGAGTGTCGGCGACCTGCACCGTGTAAGTCAGGGTCACGGTCTGACCCGCGAAGAGGTAGTCGAAACTTTGATCCTGGGCAGAGAAGGTCCATGTATCGGAACCGGTGGCGCCGTTCGTGGAATCGGTCAATGCTCCGAGCGAGAGCCAGCTGAGAAGGGTCGCGTTGTTGCTTGTCAGGCTGCCGGAGGCATTGGTTGTTGTGCCCGACGTGGTCACACCGGTTACCGTCATGGTATGGGTATCGCTGAGATCCGCGTCGGTAAACGTTACCGCACCGGTTGCGGTATCCGCGGTCGTTGAGCCGTGAGTGTTCGCGATTTCGGTGATTGCGCCGGCTTGAGCAGCGCTGGTGATCACCGGCGCGTCGTTGGTCCCGGTGATAACGAAATTCAGCGGCTGCGTCGCACTCGTGACGGTCCCATCCGAGACCTGGACTGCGTAATTCACCGTCAGAGTCTGACCGGTGGCTAGGAAGTCGAGATTCGCTGCCGCAGCGTCATAGGTGTAGCCGATGGTCTGCGCCCCGCCGTTGGACTGAACGCCGGAGGTGAAGGCCAGCTTCCCAGTCACCAAGGCTGCCGTCAGCGAACTGATCTGTCCCGCCGACAATGATCCGCCGCTCCACACCAGGGTCGGCGTGCCGTTGATCGAAGCCGTAAACGTGTCGCCGACATCGAGGTCGCTCACCGGCAGCGTGCCGCTGATGGGCGCTAGATCCTGCGCCGAGGCGCTCGCCAGTTCGGCAACCGACGACGGCTGGGTGATCGCCGACAGCGTCACCGCATCGTTGGTCCCGGTGACGACGAAGCTCAGCGGCTGGGTCGCGCTCGTGACCGTTCCGTCCGAAACTTGGACCGAATAACCGACGGTCAGAGTCTGTCCAGACCGCAGGAAGTCGAGATTCGCTGCCGCAGCGTCATAGGTGTAGCCGATGGTCTGCGCCCCGCCGTTGGACTGAACGCCGGAGGTGAAGGCCAGCTTCCCAGTCACCAAGGCTGCCGTCAGCGAACTGATCTGTCCCGCCGACAATGATCCGCCGCTCCACACCAGGGTCGGCGTGCCGTTGATCGAAGCCGTAAACGTGTCGCCGACATCGAGGTCGCTCACCGGCAGCGTGCCGCTGATGGGCGCTAGATCCTGCGCCGAGGCGCTCGCCAGTTCGGCAACCGACGACGGCTGGGTGATCGCCGACAGCGTCACCGCATCGTTGGTCCCGGTGACGACGAAGCTCAGCGGCTGGGTCGCGCTCGTGACCGTTCCGTCCGAAACTTGGACCGAATAACCGACGGTCAGAGTCTGTCCAGACCGCAGGAAGTCGAGATTCGCTGCCGCAGCGTCATAGGTGTAGCCGATGGTCTGCGCCCCGCCGTTGGACTGAACGCCGGAGGTGAAGGCCAGCTTCCCAGTCACCAAGGCTGCCGTCAGCGAACTGATCTGTCCCGCCGACAATGATCCGCCGCTCCACACCAGGGTCGGCGTGCCGTTGATCGAAGCCGTAAACGTGTCGCCGACATCGAAGTCGCTCACCGGCAGCGTGCCGCTGATGGGCGCTAGATCCTGCGCCGAGGCGCTCGCCAGTTCGGCAACCGACGACGGCTGGGTGATCGCCGACAGCGTCACCGCATCGTTGGTCCCGGTGATGGTGAAGGTCACGTGTTGCATGCCCGAATCCACAGTGCCGTCGTTGACCTTCACCACATAGGTGATGGTCAGGCTCTGGCCGGCACGCAGGAAGTCGAGATTGGCCGCCGTTGGATCGTAAGTGTAACCGATGTTGGCCGACACTCCATTGGATATTGTCCCCGTGAGCGTGAAGGCCCCACCCGCTGTCAATGCCGCAGCACCCGCCGGCAGCGTGAACGCGCTGCCATTGAGCAGGACCGTCGGGCTGCCAACAACGGACGGCGTTAGCGTGTCGCCCACATCGGCGTCAGAGACGGTGAAGCTGCTCGCGATCGGAGCGAGATTTTGTGCCGAGGCGTTGGAGAGTTCCAGCACAGCCACCGGGTCCGTCGTGTCGCTTAACACGGGCGCATCATTGGTGCCGGTGATGGTGACGTCGATCTGCTTGGTGATCAGGCCGCCATTGCCGTCGTCGAGGGTGATGGTGAAGCTCTCGACCTTGGTCTGGTCCTTGGCCAGATACTCGACGGCGGAATCCGCCACGGTGTAGGTCCAGGTGAGCTGGCCGCCGGTGCCTGTGCCGGTGGTGTCGCTGTCCTTGACCGCGGTGAGCGAGCCGAGCACGGAGCCGATCGGGGTGCCGGTGGCCGAAACCAGATGCACGTCGGTGAGGTCGACGTCGCTGAAGGAGATGGTGCCGCTGTCGGACAGGTTGCCGGCTGGCGTGACCTGCTCGGTGACCGCGCCGGTCAGATCCTGGGCGGTGATCACGGGCGCATCATTGGTGCCGGTGATGGTGACGTCGATCTGCTTGGTGATCAGGCCGCCATTGCCGTCGTCGAGGGTGATGGTGAAGCTCTCGACCTTGGTCTGGTCCTTGGCCAGATACTCGACGGCGGAATCCGCCACGGTGTAGGTCCAGGTGAGCTGGCCGCCGGTGCCTGTGCCGGTGGTGTCGCTGTCCTTGACCGCGGTGAGCGAGCCGAGCACGGAGCCGATCGGGGTGCCGGTGGCCGAAACCAGATGCACGTCGGTGAGGTCGACGTCGCTGAAGGAGATGGTGCCGCTGTCGGACAGGTTGCCGGCTGGCGTGACCTGCTCGGTGACCGCGCCGGTCAGATCCTGGGCGGTGATCACGGGCGCATCATTGGTGCCGGTGATGGTGACGTCGATCTGCTTGGTGATCAGGCCGCCATTGCCGTCGTCGAGGGTGATGGTGAAGCTCTCGACCTTGGTCTGGTCCTTGGCCAGATACTCGACGGCGGAATCCGCCACGGTGTAGGTCCAGGTGAGCTGGCCGCCGGTGCCTGTGCCGGTGGTGTCGCTGTCCTTGACCGCGGTGAGCGAGCCGAGCACGGAGCCGATCGGGGTGCCGGTGGCCGAAACCAGATGCACGTCGGTGAGGTCGACGTCGCTGAAGGAGATGGTGCCGCTGTCGGACAGGTTGCCGGCTGGCGTGACCTGCTCGGTGACCGCGCCGGTCAGATCCTGGGCGGTGATCACGGGCGCATCATTGGTGCCGGTGATGGTGACGTCGATCTGCTTGGTGATCAGGCCGCCATTGCCGTCGTCGAGGGTGATGGTGAAGCTCTCGACCTTGGTCTGGTCCTTGGCCAGATACTCGACGGCGGAATCCGCCACGGTGTAGGTCCAGGTGAGCTGGCCGCCGGTGCCTGTGCCGGTGGTGTCGCTGTCCTTGACCGCGGTGAGCGAGCCGAGCACGGAGCCGATCGGGGTGCCGGTGGCCGAAACCAGATGCACGTCGGTGAGGTCGACGTCGCTGAAGGAGATGGTGCCGCTGTCGGACAGGTTGCCGGCTGGCGTGACCTGCTCGGTGACCGCGCCGGTCAGATCCTGGGCGGTGATCACGGGCGCATCATTGGTGCCGGTGATGGTGACGTCGATCTGCTTGGTGATCAGGCCGCCATTGCCGTCGTCGAGGGTGATGGTGAAGCTCTCGACCTTGGTCTGGTCCTTGGCCAGATACTCGACGGCGGAATCCGCCACGGTGTAGGTCCAGGTGAGCTGGCCGCCGGTGCCTGTGCCGGTGGTGTCGCTGTCCTTGACCGCGGTGAGCGAGCCGAGCACGGAGCCGATCGGGGTGCCGGTGGCCGAAACCAGATGCACGTCGGTGAGGTCGACGTCGCTGAAGGAGATGGTGCCGCTGTCGGACAGGTTGCCGGCTGGCGTGACCTGCTCGGTGACCGCGCCGGTCAGATCCTGGGCGGTGATCACGGGCGCATCATTGGTGCCGGTGATGGTGACGTCGATCTGCTTGGTGATCAGGCCGCCATTGCCGTCGTCGAGGGTGATGGTGAAGCTCTCGACCTTGGTCTGGTCCTTGGCCAGATACTCGACGGCGGAATCCGCCACGGTGTAGGTCCAGGTGAGCTGGCCGCCGGTGCCTGTGCCGGTGGTGTCGCTGTCCTTGACCGCGGTGAGCGAGCCGAGCACGGAGCCGATCGGGGTGCCGGTGGCCGAAACCAGATGCACGTCGGTGAGGTCGACGTCGCTGAAGGAGATGGTGCCGCTGTCGGACAGGTTGCCGGCTGGCGTGACCTGCTCGGTGACCGCGCCGGTCAGATCCTGGGCGGTGATCACGGGCGCATCATTGGTGCCGGTGATGGTGACGTCGATCTGCTTGGTGATCAGGCCGCCATTGCCGTCGTCGAGGGTGATGGTGAAGCTCTCGACCTTGGTCTGGTCCTTGGCCAGATACTCGACGGCGGAATCCGCCACGGTGTAGGTCCAGGTGAGCTGGCCGCCGGTGCCTGTGCCGGTGGTGTCGCTGTCCTTGACCGCGGTGAGCGAGCCGAGCACGGAGCCGATCGGGGTGCCGGTGGCCGAAACCAGATGCACGTCGGTGAGGTCGACGTCGCTGAAGGAGATGGTGCCGCTGTCGGACAGGTTGCCGGCTGGCGTGACCTGCTCGGTGACCGCGCCGGTCAGATCCTGGGCGGTGATCACGGGCGCATCATTGGTGCCGGTGATGGTGACGTCGATCTGCTTGGTGATCAGGCCGCCATTGCCGTCGTCGAGGGTGATGGTGAAGCTCTCGACCTTGGTCTGGTCCTTGGCCAGATACTCGACGGCGGAATCCGCCACGGTGTAGGTCCAGGTGAGCTGGCCGCCGGTGCCTGTGCCGGTGGTGTCGCTGTCCTTGACCGCGGTGAGCGAGCCGAGCACGGAGCCGATCGGGGTGCCGGTGGCCGAAACCAGATGCACGTCGGTGAGGTCGACGTCGCTGAAGGAGATGGTGCCGCTGTCGGACAGGTTGCCGGCTGGCGTGACCTGCTCGGTGACCGCGCCGGTCAGATCCTGGGCGGTGATCACGGGCGCATCATTGGTGCCGGTGATGGTGACGTCGATCTGCTTGGTGATCAGGCCGCCATTGCCGTCGTCGAGGGTGATGGTGAAGCTCTCGACCTTGGTCTGGTCCTTGGCCAGATACTCGACGGCGGAATCCGCCACGGTGTAGGTCCAGGTGAGCTGGCCGCCGGTGCCTGTGCCGGTGGTGTCGCTGTCCTTGACCGCGGTGAGCGAGCCGAGCACGGAGCCGATCGGGGTGCCGGTGGCCGAAACCAGATGCACGTCGGTGAGGTCGACGTCGCTGAAGGAGATGGTGCCGCTGTCGGACAGGTTGCCGGCTGGCGTGACCTGCTCGGTGACCGCGCCGGTCAGATCCTGGGCGGTGATCACGGGCGCATCATTGGTGCCGGTGATGGTGACGTCGATCTGCTTGGTGATCAGGCCGCCATTGCCGTCGTCGAGGGTGATGGTGAAGCTCTCGACCTTGGTCTGGTCCTTGGCCAGATACTCGACGGCGGAATCCGCCACGGTGTAGGTCCAGGTGAGCTGGCCGCCGGTGCCTGTGCCGGTGGTGTCGCTGTCCTTGACCGCGGTGAGCGAGCCGAGCACGGAGCCGATCGGGGTGCCGGTGGCCGAAACCAGATGCACGTCGGTGAGGTCGACGTCGCTGAAGGAGATGGTGCCGCTGTCGGACAGGTTGCCGGCTGGCGTGACCTGCTCGGTGACCGCGCCGGTCAGATCCTGGGCGGTGATCACGGGCGCATCATTGGTGCCGGTGATGGTGACGTCGATCTGCTTGGTGATCAGGCCGCCATTGCCGTCGTCGAGGGTGATGGTGAAGCTCTCGACCTTGGTCTGGTCCTTGGCCAGATACTCGACGGCGGAATCCGCCACGGTGTAGGTCCAGGTGAGCTGGCCGCCGGTGCCTGTGCCGGTGGTGTCGCTGTCCTTGACCGCGGTGAGCGAGCCGAGCACGGAGCCGATCGGGGTGCCGGTGGCCGAAACCAGATGCACGTCGGTGAGGTCGACGTCGCTGAAGGAGATGGTGCCGCTGTCGGACAGGTTGCCGGCTGGCGTGACCTGCTCGGTGACCGCGCCGGTCAGATCCTGGGCGGTGATCACGGGCGCATCATTGGTGCCGGTGATGGTGACGTCGATCTGCTTGGTGATCAGGCCGCCATTGCCGTCGTCGAGGGTGATGGTGAAGCTCTCGACCTTGGTCTGGTCCTTGGCCAGATACTCGACGGCGGAATCCGCCACGGTGTAGGTCCAGGTGAGCTGGCCGCCGGTGCCTGTGCCGGTGGTGTCGCTGTCCTTGACCGCGGTGAGCGAGCCGAGCACGGAGCCGATCGGGGTGCCGGTGGCCGAAACCAGATGCACGTCGGTGAGGTCGACGTCGCTGAAGGAGATGGTGCCGCTGTCGGACAGGTTGCCGGCTGGCGTGACCTGCTCGGTGACCGCGCCGGTCAGATCCTGGGCGGTGATCACGGGCGCATCATTGGTGCCGGTGATGGTGACGTCGATCTGCTTGGTGATCAGGCCGCCATTGCCGTCGTCGAGGGTGATGGTGAAGCTCTCGACCTTGGTCTGGTCCTTGGCCAGATACTCGACGGCGGAATCCGCCACGGTGTAGGTCCAGGTGAGCTGGCCGCCGGTGCCTGTGCCGGTGGTGTCGCTGTCCTTGACCGCGGTGAGCGAGCCGAGCACGGAGCCGATCGGGGTGCCGGTGGCCGAAACCAGATGCACGTCGGTGAGGTCGACGTCGCTGAAGGAGATGGTGCCGCTGTCGGACAGGTTGCCGGCTGGCGTGACCTGCTCGGTGACCGCGCCGGTCAGATCCTGGGCGGTGATCACGGGCGCATCATTGGTGCCGGTGATGGTGACGTCGATCTGCTTGGTGATCAGGCCGCCATTGCCGTCGTCGAGGGTGATGGTGAAGCTCTCGACCTTGGTCTGGTCCTTGGCCAGATACTCGACGGCGGAATCCGCCACGGTGTAGGTCCAGGTGAGCTGGCCGCCGGTGCCTGTGCCGGTGGTGTCGCTGTCCTTGACCGCGGTGAGCGAGCCGAGCACGGAGCCGATCGGGGTGCCGGTGGCCGAAACCAGATGCACGTCGGTGAGGTCGACGTCGCTGAAGGAGATGGTGCCGCTGTCGGACAGGTTGCCGGCTGGCGTGACCTGCTCGGTGACCGCGCCGGTCAGATCCTGGGCGGTGATCACGGGCGCATCATTGGTGCCGGTGATGGTGACGTCGATCTGCTTGGTGATCAGGCCGCCATTGCCGTCGTCGAGGGTGATGGTGAAGCTCTCGACCTTGGTCTGGTCCTTGGCCAGATACTCGACGGCGGAATCCGCCACGGTGTAGGTCCAGGTGAGCTGGCCGCCGGTGCCTGTGCCGGTGGTGTCGCTGTCCTTGACCGCGGTGAGCGAGCCGAGCACGGAGCCGATCGGGGTGCCGGTGGCCGAAACCAGATGCACGTCGGTGAGGTCGACGTCGCTGAAGGAGATGGTGCCGCTGTCGGACAGGTTGCCGGCTGGCGTGACCTGCTCGGTGACCGCGCCGGTCAGATCCTGGGCGGTGATCACGGGCGCATCATTGGTGCCGGTGATGGTGACGTCGATCTGCTTGGTGATCAGGCCGCCATTGCCGTCGTCGAGGGTGATGGTGAAGCTCTCGACCTTGGTCTGGTCCTTGGCCAGATACTCGACGGCGGAATCCGCCACGGTGTAGGTCCAGGTGAGCTGGCCGCCGGTGCCTGTGCCGGTGGTGTCGCTGTCCTTGACCGCGGTGAGCGAGCCGAGCACGGAGCCGATCGGGGTGCCGGTGGCCGAAACCAGATGCACGTCGGTGAGGTCGACGTCGCTGAAGGAGATGGTGCCGCTGTCGGACAGGTTGCCGGCTGGCGTGACCTGCTCGGTGACCGCGCCGGTCAGATCCTGGGCGGTGATCACGGGCGCATCATTGGTGCCGGTGATGGTGACGTCGATCTGCTTGGTGATCAGGCCGCCATTGCCGTCGTCGAGGGTGATGGTGAAGCTCTCGACCTTGGTCTGGTCCTTGGCCAGATACTCGACGGCGGAATCCGCCACGGTGTAGGTCCAGGTGAGCTGGCCGCCGGTGCCTGTGCCGGTGGTGTCGCTGTCCTTGACCGCGGTGAGCGAGCCGAGCACGGAGCCGATCGGGGTGCCGGTGGCCGAAACCAGATGCACGTCGGTGAGGTCGACGTCGCTGAAGGAGATGGTGCCGCTGTCGGACAGGTTGCCGGCTGGCGTGACCTGCTCGGTGACCGCGCCGGTCAGATCCTGGGCGGTGATCACGGGCGCATCATTGGTGCCGGTGATGGTGACGTCGATCTGCTTGGTGATCAGGCCGCCATTGCCGTCGTCGAGGGTGATGGTGAAGCTCTCGACCTTGGTCTGGTCCTTGGCCAGATACTCGACGGCGGAATCCGCCACGGTGTAGGTCCAGGTGAGCTGGCCGCCGGTGCCTGTGCCGGTGGTGTCGCTGTCCTTGACCGCGGTGAGCGAGCCGAGCACGGAGCCGATCGGGGTGCCGGTGGCCGAAACCAGATGCACGTCGGTGAGGTCGACGTCGCTGAAGGAGATGGTGCCGCTGTCGGACAGGTTGCCGGCTGGCGTGACCTGCTCGGTGACCGCGCCGGTCAGATCCTGGGCGGTGATCACGGGCGCATCATTGGTGCCGGTGATGGTGACGTCGATCTGCTTGGTGATCAGGCCGCCATTGCCGTCGTCGAGGGTGATGGTGAAGCTCTCGACCTTGGTCTGGTCCTTGGCCAGATACTCGACGGCGGAATCCGCCACGGTGTAGGTCCAGGTGAGCTGGCCGCCGGTGCCTGTGCCGGTGGTGTCGCTGTCCTTGACCGCGGTGAGCGAGCCGAGCACGGAGCCGATCGGGGTGCCGGTGGCCGAAACCAGATGCACGTCGGTGAGGTCGACGTCGCTGAAGGAGATGGTGCCGCTGTCGGACAGGTTGCCGGCTGGCGTGACCTGCTCGGTGACCGCGCCGGTCAGATCCTGGGCGGTGATCACGGGCGCATCATTGGTGCCGGTGATGGTGACGTCGATCTGCTTGGTGATCAGGCCGCCATTGCCGTCGTCGAGGGTGATGGTGAAGCTCTCGACCTTGGTCTGGTCCTTGGCCAGATACTCGACGGCGGAATCCGCCACGGTGTAGGTCCAGGTGAGCTGGCCGCCGGTGCCTGTGCCGGTGGTGTCGCTGTCCTTGACCGCGGTGAGCGAGCCGAGCACGGAGCCGATCGGGGTGCCGGTGGCCGAAACCAGATGCACGTCGGTGAGGTCGACGTCGCTGAAGGAGATGGTGCCGCTGTCGGACAGGTTGCCGGCTGGCGTGACCTGCTCGGTGACCGCGCCGGTCAGATCCTGGGCGGTGATCACGGGCGCATCATTGGTGCCGGTGATGGTGACGTCGATCTGCTTGGTGATCAGGCCGCCATTGCCGTCGTCGAGGGTGATGGTGAAGCTCTCGACCTTGGTCTGGTCCTTGGCCAGATACTCGACGGCGGAATCCGCCACGGTGTAGGTCCAGGTGAGCTGGCCGCCGGTGCCTGTGCCGGTGGTGTCGCTGTCCTTGACCGCGGTGAGCGAGCCGAGCACGGAGCCGATCGGGGTGCCGGTGGCCGAAACCAGATGCACGTCGGTGAGGTCGACGTCGCTGAAGGAGATGGTGCCGCTGTCGGACAGGTTGCCGGCTGGCGTGACCTGCTCGGTGACCGCGCCGGTCAGATCCTGGGCGGTGATCACGGGCGCATCATTGGTGCCGGTGATGGTGACGTCGATCTGCTTGGTGATCAGGCCGCCATTGCCGTCGTCGAGGGTGATGGTGAAGCTCTCGACCTTGGTCTGGTCCTTGGCCAGATACTCGACGGCGGAATCCGCCACGGTGTAGGTCCAGGTGAGCTGGCCGCCGGTGCCTGTGCCGGTGGTGTCGCTGTCCTTGACCGCGGTGAGCGAGCCGAGCACGGAGCCGATCGGGGTGCCGGTGGCCGAAACCAGATGCACGTCGGTGAGGTCGACGTCGCTGAAGGAGATGGTGCCGCTGTCGGACAGGTTGCCGGCTGGCGTGACCTGCTCGGTGACCGCGCCGGTCAGATCCTGGGCGGTGATCACGGGCGCATCATTGGTGCCGGTGATGGTGACGTCGATCTGCTTGGTGATCAGGCCGCCATTGCCGTCGTCGAGGGTGATGGTGAAGCTCTCGACCTTGGTCTGGTCCTTGGCCAGATACTCGACGGCGGAATCCGCCACGGTGTAGGTCCAGGTGAGCTGGCCGCCGGTGCCTGTGCCGGTGGTGTCGCTGTCCTTGACCGCGGTGAGCGAGCCGAGCACGGAGCCGATCGGGGTGCCGGTGGCCGAAACCAGATGCACGTCGGTGAGGTCGACGTCGCTGAAGGAGATGGTGCCGCTGTCGGACAGGTTGCCGGCTGGCGTGACCTGCTCGGTGACCGCGCCGGTCAGATCCTGGGCGGTGATCACGGGCGCATCATTGGTGCCGGTGATGGTGACGTCGATCTGCTTGGTGATCAGGCCGCCATTGCCGTCGTCGAGGGTGATGGTGAAGCTCTCGACCTTGGTCTGGTCCTTGGCCAGATACTCGACGGCGGAATCCGCCACGGTGTAGGTCCAGGTGAGCTGGCCGCCGGTGCCTGTGCCGGTGGTGTCGCTGTCCTTGACCGCGGTGAGCGAGCCGAGCACGGAGCCGATCGGGGTGCCGGTGGCCGAAACCAGATGCACGTCGGTGAGGTCGACGTCGCTGAAGGAGATGGTGCCGCTGTCGGACAGGTTGCCGGCTGGCGTGACCTGCTCGGTGACCGCGCCGGTCAGATCCTGGGCGGTGATCACGGGCGCATCATTGGTGCCGGTGATGGTGACGTCGATCTGCTTGGTGATCAGGCCGCCATTGCCGTCGTCGAGGGTGATGGTGAAGCTCTCGACCTTGGTCTGGTCCTTGGCCAGATACTCGACGGCGGAATCCGCCACGGTGTAGGTCCAGGTGAGCTGGCCGCCGGTGCCTGTGCCGGTGGTGTCGCTGTCCTTGACCGCGGTGAGCGAGCCGAGCACGGAGCCGATCGGGGTGCCGGTGGCCGAAACCAGATGCACGTCGGTGAGGTCGACGTCGCTGAAGGAGATGGTGCCGCTGTCGGACAGGTTGCCGGCTGGCGTGACCTGCTCGGTGACCGCGCCGGTCAGATCCTGGGCGGTGATCACGGGCGCATCATTGGTGCCGGTGATGGTGACGTCGATCTGCTTGGTGATCAGGCCGCCATTGCCGTCGTCGAGGGTGATGGTGAAGCTCTCGACCTTGGTCTGGTCCTTGGCCAGATACTCGACGGCGGAATCCGCCACGGTGTAGGTCCAGGTGAGCTGGCCGCCGGTGCCTGTGCCGGTGGTGTCGCTGTCCTTGACCGCGGTGAGCGAGCCGAGCACGGAGCCGATCGGGGTGCCGGTGGCCGAAACCAGATGCACGTCGGTGAGGTCGACGTCGCTGAAGGAGATGGTGCCGCTGTCGGACAGGTTGCCGGCTGGCGTGACCTGCTCGGTGACCGCGCCGGTCAGATCCTGGGCGGTGATCACGGGCGCATCATTGGTGCCGGTGATGGTGACGTCGATCTGCTTGGTGATCAGGCCGCCATTGCCGTCGTCGAGGGTGATGGTGAAGCTCTCGACCTTGGTCTGGTCCTTGGCCAGATACTCGACGGCGGAATCCGCCACGGTGTAGGTCCAGGTGAGCTGGCCGCCGGTGCCTGTGCCGGTGGTGTCGCTGTCCTTGACCGCGGTGAGCGAGCCGAGCACGGAGCCGATCGGGGTGCCGGTGGCCGAAACCAGATGCACGTCGGTGAGGTCGACGTCGCTGAAGGAGATGGTGCCGCTGTCGGACAGGTTGCCGGCTGGCGTGACCTGCTCGGTGACCGCGCCGGTCAGATCCTGGGCGGTGATCACGGGCGCATCATTGGTGCCGGTGATGGTGACGTCGATCTGCTTGGTGATCAGGCCGCCATTGCCGTCGTCGAGGGTGATGGTGAAGCTCTCGACCTTGGTCTGGTCCTTGGCCAGATACTCGACGGCGGAATCCGCCACGGTGTAGGTCCAGGTGAGCTGGCCGCCGGTGCCTGTGCCGGTGGTGTCGCTGTCCTTGACCGCGGTGAGCGAGCCGAGCACGGAGCCGATCGGGGTGCCGGTGGCCGAAACCAGATGCACGTCGGTGAGGTCGACGTCGCTGAAGGAGATGGTGCCGCTGTCGGACAGGTTGCCGGCTGGCGTGACCTGCTCGGTGACCGCGCCGGTCAGATCCTGGGCGGTGATCACGGGCGCATCATTGGTGCCGGTGATGGTGACGTCGATCTGCTTGGTGATCAGGCCGCCATTGCCGTCGTCGAGGGTGATGGTGAAGCTCTCGACCTTGGTCTGGTCCTTGGCCAGATACTCGACGGCGGAATCCGCCACGGTGTAGGTCCAGGTGAGCTGGCCGCCGGTGCCTGTGCCGGTGGTGTCGCTGTCCTTGACCGCGGTGAGCGAGCCGAGCACGGAGCCGATCGGGGTGCCGGTGGCCGAAACCAGATGCACGTCGGTGAGGTCGACGTCGCTGAAGGAGATGGTGCCGCTGTCGGACAGGTTGCCGGCTGGCGTGACCTGCTCGGTGACCGCGCCGGTCAGATCCTGGGCGGTGATCACGGGCGCATCATTGGTGCCGGTGATGGTGACGTCGATCTGCTTGGTGATCAGGCCGCCATTGCCGTCGTCGAGGGTGATGGTGAAGCTCTCGACCTTGGTCTGGTCCTTGGCCAGATACTCGACGGCGGAATCCGCCACGGTGTAGGTCCAGGTGAGCTGGCCGCCGGTGCCTGTGCCGGTGGTGTCGCTGTCCTTGACCGCGGTGAGCGAGCCGAGCACGGAGCCGATCGGGGTGCCGGTGGCCGAAACCAGATGCACGTCGGTGAGGTCGACGTCGCTGAAGGAGATGGTGCCGCTGTCGGACAGGTTGCCGGCTGGCGTGACCTGCTCGGTGACCGCGCCGGTCAGATCCTGGGCGGTGATCACGGGCGCATCATTGGTGCCGGTGATGGTGACGTCGATCTGCTTGGTGATCAGGCCGCCATTGCCGTCGTCGAGGGTGATGGTGAAGCTCTCGACCTTGGTCTGGTCCTTGGCCAGATACTCGACGGCGGAATCCGCCACGGTGTAGGTCCAGGTGAGCTGGCCGCCGGTGCCTGTGCCGGTGGTGTCGCTGTCCTTGACCGCGGTGAGCGAGCCGAGCACGGAGCCGATCGGGGTGCCGGTGGCCGAAACCAGATGCACGTCGGTGAGGTCGACGTCGCTGAAGGAGATGGTGCCGCTGTCGGACAGGTTGCCGGCTGGCGTGACCTGCTCGGTGACCGCGCCGGTCAGATCCTGGGCGGTGATCACGGGCGCATCATTGGTGCCGGTGATGGTGACGTCGATCTGCTTGGTGATCAGGCCGCCATTGCCGTCGTCGAGGGTGATGGTGAAGCTCTCGACCTTGGTCTGGTCCTTGGCCAGATACTCGACGGCGGAATCCGCCACGGTGTAGGTCCAGGTGAGCTGGCCGCCGGTGCCTGTGCCGGTGGTGTCGCTGTCCTTGACCGCGGTGAGCGAGCCGAGCACGGAGCCGATCGGGGTGCCGGTGGCCGAAACCAGATGCACGTCGGTGAGGTCGACGTCGCTGAAGGAGATGGTGCCGCTGTCGGACAGGTTGCCGGCTGGCGTGACCTGCTCGGTGACCGCGCCGGTCAGATCCTGGGCGGTGATCACGGGCGCATCATTGGTGCCGGTGATGGTGACGTCGATCTGCTTGGTGATCAGGCCGCCATTGCCGTCGTCGAGGGTGATGGTGAAGCTCTCGACCTTGGTCTGGTCCTTGGCCAGATACTCGACGGCGGAATCCGCCACGGTGTAGGTCCAGGTGAGCTGGCCGCCGGTGCCTGTGCCGGTGGTGTCGCTGTCCTTGACCGCGGTGAGCGAGCCGAGCACGGAGCCGATCGGGGTGCCGGTGGCCGAAACCAGATGCACGTCGGTGAGGTCGACGTCGCTGAAGGAGATGGTGCCGCTGTCGGACAGGTTGCCGGCTGGCGTGACCTGCTCGGTGACCGCGCCGGTCAGATCCTGGGCGGTGATCACGGGCGCATCATTGGTGCCGGTGATGGTGACGTCGATCTGCTTGGTGATCAGGCCGCCATTGCCGTCGTCGAGGGTGATGGTGAAGCTCTCGACCTTGGTCTGGTCCTTGGCCAGATACTCGACGGCGGAATCCGCCACGGTGTAGGTCCAGGTGAGCTGGCCGCCGGTGCCTGTGCCGGTGGTGTCGCTGTCCTTGACCGCGGTGAGCGAGCCGAGCACGGAGCCGATCGGGGTGCCGGTGGCCGAAACCAGATGCACGTCGGTGAGGTCGACGTCGCTGAAGGAGATGGTGCCGCTGTCGGACAGGTTGCCGGCTGGCGTGACCTGCTCGGTGACCGCGCCGGTCAGATCCTGGGCGGTGATCACGGGCGCATCATTGGTGCCGGTGATGGTGACGTCGATCTGCTTGGTGATCAGGCCGCCATTGCCGTCGTCGAGGGTGATGGTGAAGCTCTCGACCTTGGTCTGGTCCTTGGCCAGATACTCGACGGCGGAATCCGCCACGGTGTAGGTCCAGGTGAGCTGGCCGCCGGTGCCTGTGCCGGTGGTGTCGCTGTCCTTGACCGCGGTGAGCGAGCCGAGCACGGAGCCGATCGGGGTGCCGGTGGCCGAAACCAGATGCACGTCGGTGAGGTCGACGTCGCTGAAGGAGATGGTGCCGCTGTCGGACAGGTTGCCGGCTGGCGTGACCTGCTCGGTGACCGCGCCGGTCAGATCCTGGGCGGTGATCACGGGCGCATCATTGGTGCCGGTGATGGTGACGTCGATCTGCTTGGTGATCAGGCCGCCATTGCCGTCGTCGAGGGTGATGGTGAAGCTCTCGACCTTGGTCTGGTCCTTGGCCAGATACTCGACGGCGGAATCCGCCACGGTGTAGGTCCAGGTGAGCTGGCCGCCGGTGCCTGTGCCGGTGGTGTCGCTGTCCTTGACCGCGGTGAGCGAGCCGAGCACGGAGCCGATCGGGGTGCCGGTGGCCGAAACCAGATGCACGTCGGTGAGGTCGACGTCGCTGAAGGAGATGGTGCCGCTGTCGGACAGGTTGCCGGCTGGCGTGACCTGCTCGGTGACCGCGCCGGTCAGATCCTGGGCGGTGATCACGGGCGCATCATTGGTGCCGGTGATGGTGACGTCGATCTGCTTGGTGATCAGGCCGCCATTGCCGTCGTCGAGGGTGATGGTGAAGCTCTCGACCTTGGTCTGGTCCTTGGCCAGATACTCGACGGCGGAATCCGCCACGGTGTAGGTCCAGGTGAGCTGGCCGCCGGTGCCTGTGCCGGTGGTGTCGCTGTCCTTGACCGCGGTGAGCGAGCCGAGCACGGAGCCGATCGGGGTGCCGGTGGCCGAAACCAGATGCACGTCGGTGAGGTCGACGTCGCTGAAGGAGATGGTGCCGCTGTCGGACAGGTTGCCGGCTGGCGTGACCTGCTCGGTGACCGCGCCGGTCAGATCCTGGGCGGTGATCACGGGCGCATCATTGGTGCCGGTGATGGTGACGTCGATCTGCTTGGTGATCAGGCCGCCATTGCCGTCGTCGAGGGTGATGGTGAAGCTCTCGACCTTGGTCTGGTCCTTGGCCAGATACTCGACGGCGGAATCCGCCACGGTGTAGGTCCAGGTGAGCTGGCCGCCGGTGCCTGTGCCGGTGGTGTCGCTGTCCTTGACCGCGGTGAGCGAGCCGAGCACGGAGCCGATCGGGGTGCCGGTGGCCGAAACCAGATGCACGTCGGTGAGGTCGACGTCGCTGAAGGAGATGGTGCCGCTGTCGGACAGGTTGCCGGCTGGCGTGACCTGCTCGGTGACCGCGCCGGTCAGATCCTGGGCGGTGATCACGGGCGCATCATTGGTGCCGGTGATGGTGACGTCGATCTGCTTGGTGATCAGGCCGCCATTGCCGTCGTCGAGGGTGATGGTGAAGCTCTCGACCTTGGTCTGGTCCTTGGCCAGATACTCGACGGCGGAATCCGCCACGGTGTAGGTCCAGGTGAGCTGGCCGCCGGTGCCTGTGCCGGTGGTGTCGCTGTCCTTGACCGCGGTGAGCGAGCCGAGCACGGAGCCGATCGGGGTGCCGGTGGCCGAAACCAGATGCACGTCGGTGAGGTCGACGTCGCTGAAGGAGATGGTGCCGCTGTCGGACAGGTTGCCGGCTGGCGTGACCTGCTCGGTGACCGCGCCGGTCAGATCCTGGGCGGTGATCACGGGCGCATCATTGGTGCCGGTGATGGTGACGTCGATCTGCTTGGTGATCAGGCCGCCATTGCCGTCGTCGAGGGTGATGGTGAAGCTCTCGACCTTGGTCTGGTCCTTGGCCAGATACTCGACGGCGGAATCCGCCACGGTGTAGGTCCAGGTGAGCTGGCCGCCGGTGCCTGTGCCGGTGGTGTCGCTGTCCTTGACCGCGGTGAGCGAGCCGAGCACGGAGCCGATCGGGGTGCCGGTGGCCGAAACCAGATGCACGTCGGTGAGGTCGACGTCGCTGAAGGAGATGGTGCCGCTGTCGGACAGGTTGCCGGCTGGCGTGACCTGCTCGGTGACCGCGCCGGTCAGATCCTGGGCGGTGATCACGGGCGCATCATTGGTGCCGGTGATGGTGACGTCGATCTGCTTGGTGATCAGGCCGCCATTGCCGTCGTCGAGGGTGATGGTGAAGCTCTCGACCTTGGTCTGGTCCTTGGCCAGATACTCGACGGCGGAATCCGCCACGGTGTAGGTCCAGGTGAGCTGGCCGCCGGTGCCTGTGCCGGTGGTGTCGCTGTCCTTGACCGCGGTGAGCGAGCCGAGCACGGAGCCGATCGGGGTGCCGGTGGCCGAAACCAGATGCACGTCGGTGAGGTCGACGTCGCTGAAGGAGATGGTGCCGCTGTCGGACAGGTTGCCGGCTGGCGTGACCTGCTCGGTGACCGCGCCGGTCAGATCCTGGGCGGTGATCACGGGCGCATCATTGGTGCCGGTGATGGTGACGTCGATCTGCTTGGTGATCAGGCCGCCATTGCCGTCGTCGAGGGTGATGGTGAAGCTCTCGACCTTGGTCTGGTCCTTGGCCAGATACTCGACGGCGGAATCCGCCACGGTGTAGGTCCAGGTGAGCTGGCCGCCGGTGCCTGTGCCGGTGGTGTCGCTGTCCTTGACCGCGGTGAGCGAGCCGAGCACGGAGCCGATCGGGGTGCCGGTGGCCGAAACCAGATGCACGTCGGTGAGGTCGACGTCGCTGAAGGAGATGGTGCCGCTGTCGGACAGGTTGCCGGCTGGCGTGACCTGCTCGGTGACCGCGCCGGTCAGATCCTGGGCGGTGATCACGGGCGCATCATTGGTGCCGGTGATGGTGACGTCGATCTGCTTGGTGATCAGGCCGCCATTGCCGTCGTCGAGGGTGATGGTGAAGCTCTCGACCTTGGTCTGGTCCTTGGCCAGATACTCGACGGCGGAATCCGCCACGGTGTAGGTCCAGGTGAGCTGGCCGCCGGTGCCTGTGCCGGTGGTGTCGCTGTCCTTGACCGCGGTGAGCGAGCCGAGCACGGAGCCGATCGGGGTGCCGGTGGCCGAAACCAGATGCACGTCGGTGAGGTCGACGTCGCTGAAGGAGATGGTGCCGCTGTCGGACAGGTTGCCGGCTGGCGTGACCTGCTCGGTGACCGCGCCGGTCAGATCCTGGGCGGTGATCACGGGCGCATCATTGGTGCCGGTGATGGTGACGTCGATCTGCTTGGTGATCAGGCCGCCATTGCCGTCGTCGAGGGTGATGGTGAAGCTCTCGACCTTGGTCTGGTCCTTGGCCAGATACTCGACGGCGGAATCCGCCACGGTGTAGGTCCAGGTGAGCTGGCCGCCGGTGCCTGTGCCGGTGGTGTCGCTGTCCTTGACCGCGGTGAGCGAGCCGAGCACGGAGCCGATCGGGGTGCCGGTGGCCGAAACCAGATGCACGTCGGTGAGGTCGACGTCGCTGAAGGAGATGGTGCCGCTGTCGGACAGGTTGCCGGCTGGCGTGACCTGCTCGGTGACCGCGCCGGTCAGATCCTGGGCGGTGATCACGGGCGCATCATTGGTGCCGGTGATGGTGACGTCGATCTGCTTGGTGATCAGGCCGCCATTGCCGTCGTCGAGGGTGATGGTGAAGCTCTCGACCTTGGTCTGGTCCTTGGCCAGATACTCGACGGCGGAATCCGCCACGGTGTAGGTCCAGGTGAGCTGGCCGCCGGTGCCTGTGCCGGTGGTGTCGCTGTCCTTGACCGCGGTGAGCGAGCCGAGCACGGAGCCGATCGGGGTGCCGGTGGCCGAAACCAGATGCACGTCGGTGAGGTCGACGTCGCTGAAGGAGATGGTGCCGCTGTCGGACAGGTTGCCGGCTGGCGTGACCTGCTCGGTGACCGCGCCGGTCAGATCCTGGGCGGTGATCACGGGCGCATCATTGGTGCCGGTGATGGTGACGTCGATCTGCTTGGTGATCAGGCCGCCATTGCCGTCGTCGAGGGTGATGGTGAAGCTCTCGACCTTGGTCTGGTCCTTGGCCAGATACTCGACGGCGGAATCCGCCACGGTGTAGGTCCAGGTGAGCTGGCCGCCGGTGCCTGTGCCGGTGGTGTCGCTGTCCTTGACCGCGGTGAGCGAGCCGAGCACGGAGCCGATCGGGGTGCCGGTGGCCGAAACCAGATGCACGTCGGTGAGGTCGACGTCGCTGAAGGAGATGGTGCCGCTGTCGGACAGGTTGCCGGCTGGCGTGACCTGCTCGGTGACCGCGCCGGTCAGATCCTGGGCGGTGATCACGGGCGCATCATTGGTGCCGGTGATGGTGACGTCGATCTGCTTGGTGATCAGGCCGCCATTGCCGTCGTCGAGGGTGATGGTGAAGCTCTCGACCTTGGTCTGGTCCTTGGCCAGATACTCGACGGCGGAATCCGCCACGGTGTAGGTCCAGGTGAGCTGGCCGCCGGTGCCTGTGCCGGTGGTGTCGCTGTCCTTGACCGCGGTGAGCGAGCCGAGCACGGAGCCGATCGGGGTGCCGGTGGCCGAAACCAGATGCACGTCGGTGAGGTCGACGTCGCTGAAGGAGATGGTGCCGCTGTCGGACAGGTTGCCGGCTGGCGTGACCTGCTCGGTGACCGCGCCGGTCAGATCCTGGGCGGTGATCACGGGCGCATCATTGGTGCCGGTGATGGTGACGTCGATCTGCTTGGTGATCAGGCCGCCATTGCCGTCGTCGAGGGTGATGGTGAAGCTCTCGACCTTGGTCTGGTCCTTGGCCAGATACTCGACGGCGGAATCCGCCACGGTGTAGGTCCAGGTGAGCTGGCCGCCGGTGCCTGTGCCGGTGGTGTCGCTGTCCTTGACCGCGGTGAGCGAGCCGAGCACGGAGCCGATCGGGGTGCCGGTGGCCGAAACCAGATGCACGTCGGTGAGGTCGACGTCGCTGAAGGAGATGGTGCCGCTGTCGGACAGGTTGCCGGCTGGCGTGACCTGCTCGGTGACCGCGCCGGTCAGATCCTGGGCGGTGATCACGGGCGCATCATTGGTGCCGGTGATGGTGACGTCGATCTGCTTGGTGATCAGGCCGCCATTGCCGTCGTCGAGGGTGATGGTGAAGCTCTCGACCTTGGTCTGGTCCTTGGCCAGATACTCGACGGCGGAATCCGCCACGGTGTAGGTCCAGGTGAGCTGGCCGCCGGTGCCTGTGCCGGTGGTGTCGCTGTCCTTGACCGCGGTGAGCGAGCCGAGCACGGAGCCGATCGGGGTGCCGGTGGCCGAAACCAGATGCACGTCGGTGAGGTCGACGTCGCTGAAGGAGATGGTGCCGCTGTCGGACAGGTTGCCGGCTGGCGTGACCTGCTCGGTGACCGCGCCGGTCAGATCCTGGGCGGTGATCACGGGCGCATCATTGGTGCCGGTGATGGTGACGTCGATCTGCTTGGTGATCAGGCCGCCATTGCCGTCGTCGAGGGTGATGGTGAAGCTCTCGACCTTGGTCTGGTCCTTGGCCAGATACTCGACGGCGGAATCCGCCACGGTGTAGGTCCAGGTGAGCTGGCCGCCGGTGCCTGTGCCGGTGGTGTCGCTGTCCTTGACCGCGGTGAGCGAGCCGAGCACGGAGCCGATCGGGGTGCCGGTGGCCGAAACCAGATGCACGTCGGTGAGGTCGACGTCGCTGAAGGAGATGGTGCCGCTGTCGGACAGGTTGCCGGCTGGCGTGACCTGCTCGGTGACCGCGCCGGTCAGATCCTGGGCGGTGATCACGGGCGCATCATTGGTGCCGGTGATGGTGACGTCGATCTGCTTGGTGATCAGGCCGCCATTGCCGTCGTCGAGGGTGATGGTGAAGCTCTCGACCTTGGTCTGGTCCTTGGCCAGATACTCGACGGCGGAATCCGCCACGGTGTAGGTCCAGGTGAGCTGGCCGCCGGTGCCTGTGCCGGTGGTGTCGCTGTCCTTGACCGCGGTGAGCGAGCCGAGCACGGAGCCGATCGGGGTGCCGGTGGCCGAAACCAGATGCACGTCGGTGAGGTCGACGTCGCTGAAGGAGATGGTGCCGCTGTCGGACAGGTTGCCGGCTGGCGTGACCTGCTCGGTGACCGCGCCGGTCAGATCCTGGGCGGTGATCACGGGCGCATCATTGGTGCCGGTGATGGTGACGTCGATCTGCTTGGTGATCAGGCCGCCATTGCCGTCGTCGAGGGTGATGGTGAAGCTCTCGACCTTGGTCTGGTCCTTGGCCAGATACTCGACGGCGGAATCCGCCACGGTGTAGGTCCAGGTGAGCTGGCCGCCGGTGCCTGTGCCGGTGGTGTCGCTGTCCTTGACCGCGGTGAGCGAGCCGAGCACGGAGCCGATCGGGGTGCCGGTGGCCGAAACCAGATGCACGTCGGTGAGGTCGACGTCGCTGAAGGAGATGGTGCCGCTGTCGGACAGGTTGCCGGCTGGCGTGACCTGCTCGGTGACCGCGCCGGTCAGATCCTGGGCGGTGATCACGGGCGCATCATTGGTGCCGGTGATGGTGACGTCGATCTGCTTGGTGATCAGGCCGCCATTGCCGTCGTCGAGGGTGATGGTGAAGCTCTCGACCTTGGTCTGGTCCTTGGCCAGATACTCGACGGCGGAATCCGCCACGGTGTAGGTCCAGGTGAGCTGGCCGCCGGTGCCTGTGCCGGTGGTGTCGCTGTCCTTGACCGCGGTGAGCGAGCCGAGCACGGAGCCGATCGGGGTGCCGGTGGCCGAAACCAGATGCACGTCGGTGAGGTCGACGTCGCTGAAGGAGATGGTGCCGCTGTCGGACAGGTTGCCGGCTGGCGTGACCTGCTCGGTGACCGCGCCGGTCAGATCCTGGGCGGTGATCACGGGCGCATCATTGGTGCCGGTGATGGTGACGTCGATCTGCTTGGTGATCAGGCCGCCATTGCCGTCGTCGAGGGTGATGGTGAAGCTCTCGACCTTGGTCTGGTCCTTGGCCAGATACTCGACGGCGGAATCCGCCACGGTGTAGGTCCAGGTGAGCTGGCCGCCGGTGCCTGTGCCGGTGGTGTCGCTGTCCTTGACCGCGGTGAGCGAGCCGAGCACGGAGCCGATCGGGGTGCCGGTGGCCGAAACCAGATGCACGTCGGTGAGGTCGACGTCGCTGAAGGAGATGGTGCCGCTGTCGGACAGGTTGCCGGCTGGCGTGACCTGCTCGGTGACCGCGCCGGTCAGATCCTGGGCGGTGATCACGGGCGCATCATTGGTGCCGGTGATGGTGACGTCGATCTGCTTGGTGATCAGGCCGCCATTGCCGTCGTCGAGGGTGATGGTGAAGCTCTCGACCTTGGTCTGGTCCTTGGCCAGATACTCGACGGCGGAATCCGCCACGGTGTAGGTCCAGGTGAGCTGGCCGCCGGTGCCTGTGCCGGTGGTGTCGCTGTCCTTGACCGCGGTGAGCGAGCCGAGCACGGAGCCGATCGGGGTGCCGGTGGCCGAAACCAGATGCACGTCGGTGAGGTCGACGTCGCTGAAGGAGATGGTGCCGCTGTCGGACAGGTTGCCGGCTGGCGTGACCTGCTCGGTGACCGCGCCGGTCAGATCCTGGGCGGTGATCACGGGCGCATCATTGGTGCCGGTGATGGTGACGTCGATCTGCTTGGTGATCAGGCCGCCATTGCCGTCGTCGAGGGTGATGGTGAAGCTCTCGACCTTGGTCTGGTCCTTGGCCAGATACTCGACGGCGGAATCCGCCACGGTGTAGGTCCAGGTGAGCTGGCCGCCGGTGCCTGTGCCGGTGGTGTCGCTGTCCTTGACCGCGGTGAGCGAGCCGAGCACGGAGCCGATCGGGGTGCCGGTGGCCGAAACCAGATGCACGTCGGTGAGGTCGACGTCGCTGAAGGAGATGGTGCCGCTGTCGGACAGGTTGCCGGCTGGCGTGACCTGCTCGGTGACCGCGCCGGTCAGATCCTGGGCGGTGATCACGGGCGCATCATTGGTGCCGGTGATGGTGACCGTGACGATCTTGTCGACCGTCGAGGTGCCGTCAAACAGATGGACCGTGAAGGTCTCGACCTTGGTCTGGTCCTTGGCCAGATACTCGACGGCGGAATCCGCCACGGTGTAGGTCCAGGTGATCACCCCGCCGGTGCCGGTGGTGTGCGAGTCGTCGGTGGTGACCGACGCGATCAGCGTCCCGAGCGCCCCGGCCGACGGAGTCACACTGGTGACGCTGTGGGTGTCGGAAAGGTCGACGTCGCTGAACGACAGCGTGCCGCTCGCCGTCTCGCTGGTCGGATGGGCGTCCTCAGTCACCGCGCCGCTGGCGCTATTGCCGGCGCCAACCGTGATCACCGCATTGTCGTTGGTGCCGGTGATGGTGATGGTGACGATCTTGTCGACCGTCGAGGTGCCGTCAAACAGATGGACCGTGAAGGTCTCGGTCTTGGTCTGGCCCTGCGCCAGATATTGGATCGCGCTGTCGGCAACCGAGTAGTTCCAGGTGATCACCCCGCCGGTGCCGGTGGTGTGCGAGTCGTCGGTGGTGACCGACGCCGTCAGCATCCCGAGCGCCCCGGCCGACGGAGTCACACTGGTGACGCTGTGGGTGTCGGAAAGGTCGACGTCGCTGAACGACAGCATACCGCTCGCGGTCTCGCTGGTCGGGTGGGCGTCCTCAGTCACCACGCCGCTGGCGCTATTGCCGGCGCCAACCGTGATCACCGCATTGTCGTTGGTGCCGGTGATGGTCACCGTCACCGTCTCGGTAGCCGTCGAGCCGTGGCCGTCGTTGACGGTCACCACGAAGCTCTCGGTGACGCTCTGACCTGCGGCTAGATACTGGGCGGCCGAATTGTTAAGCGCATAGTGCCACTGCACCGAGCCGTTGGCGGCATTGGGCGCCTCGCTGACCGGGTCGAGCGAGAAAGTGCCGAGCGCAGTGGTGTTGGAAGCGACCGCCGCGAACGTGGCCGAATGGGTGTCGCTGAGATCGGCGTCGCTGAAGCTGATGATGCCGGCCGCGCTCTGGGAATCCGAGAGATCCGGCGTGGCATTTGCGTCTTCTACCACCGAGCCGCTCTGCGGAGCCGATGTGACGACAACCGAGTCGTTTGCGCCATTGAACTGCAGTGTCACGGTCGCCCAACTGAGCGTGCCATTGCCCAGCTGGATGGCGTAGGTGAATGTATCAGTGAGAGTTTGCCCGGTCGCCAGCGCCTGAAGCTGAACGTTGATGTCTCCCTTGTCGTAATGAACCGTGCCGTCCGATTCGATCCAGATACGCGCACCGAGCGCGCTGCGGTCACCGGTTCCGGCCATTCCGGCGGCATCACTGCTATAGGCCACATCTTTGACCAGCAAATCGGCCGGTGCGTAGTTCTTGGTGGACGCGGAGGCGCTCGTCCCATCGTCGAGAGAGAATAGCGTCTTGGCCGCGCCCCCAAGATCATTTGCCAGCACGTTCAAGATGAGAATGTTGCTGGCGTCTTCCGTAAACGAGAAAATGTCCGTGTTGGCTTGCGGAGTATTGCCGAACGAAACCGTGCTGCCGCCGCCCGTTGCCTGCGTCGCCATAGCTTAAATCCTCTGGGTGATGCGCCGTCCGCATTCACGGACCGGCACAAATTGCACAATGGCGCGGGGATGATCGGCCGTTGCCTTGCCTATGCTGCTGAAGAAAGATGCCGAGCTACTGAGCATGCCTATCGTCCTGCTCAGCGCTTCGTGCCGCTCAAGCTGGACTAGAGCCGCTCCGAGCTTGCGAGCGAATGTCGTGTGCACGGTCGCGCGCCTGACAGCCGCCATGTTTGCAAACCGCAAACTTGGCTGGATCGAAAAATCGAAAATTGGCGGAGGAGAATTCGAAATTTCCCGGGCCCGAGTGAACATTGCGACAAAATGCGTGCACGTCATTCGTAACCTCGCCTGCCAATGCAGAGCAGAGAGCGTCCGGCAAAATCAAATCACGCAAATTGGTAGCGCTCGCTCGAACGGCGATAGGTCCGCCCACCGCAGCAATCCATCAACTGCTGCCAAGTTACGCGAAAGATCTAGCGGTATCCCCCTTGCCCCATCGTGGCCGGTGCTTGGCCGCCCACGTTTGGCAATTATTGATTTTGCAATACTCGCGACTTCAGAAACGACAACGTGACCAAGAAGCGTCACGATCATCCACTCTCGATTAGATCAAACATATTTAAAATTAAAGCGTTCGTCCAATTATTTATTTATACGCCGCATTTAATGATTAATGCATCAAAATCAAGGAGAAGGAGGCTCTTGCGCCACTCCTTGCGAGGCGACTCCGGAATTGTACGGCTTTTTACCCAGATGCTCGGTCCGCGAGATGGTCATTGCTATGCGTAGATCGACAGTCGCAGGGAGCCAACTGGAGCCAAACTCAGCCCTATCTGCGAAGACGAGGCATGAAAGCAACGGCCTCGCAATGCGTTGCGCGTGATTATTAACTTGCGCACCCGACGCGATCCAGGCCCGCCCGCCGTGACGCGGCGAACTTGGCTTTCAATGTGATGCTGGTCATCCTTATGGGGAGCAGTAGCCGTCCTTGTCGCCGGGGCCCACGTTCCAGAGTGTGAGATCATCGCGGGACTCAAGGGTGGTGCGCTCCAACGCGAGGCGCGTAGCCAGACCGCTGACGCAATCCAAGGGCTGGGTTATGGCTCGGTAGCCGGCGCATGTGTCCTGGAGTGCGGCGAGAAGAGGCCTCGGTTGGGATTTCTGACATAGCGATGCTCGCGCACGAAGCTTCGCATCTCGTGCTGCCGTCTTGCGCACGTTTCTCGTTCGCTTTACGGCGCAGCGGGGCCCGGCGAGCAAGCATTCGAAATCGATGTGAAGCTTAAACCGAAAGCAGCTCCCGGTCGGCTTACAAATGGAACCAAATTGACCGCCATTAAACGAGAAATTTGATTATCTCATATAATCATGATGACTCCATCGCGAATTTGAAAAATATGTTTGGGGAAAACATGGGAGGTTGAAATGGAAGCTGCCCGCCGCCTGCGTGCAATGGCGCTGCTGTGCCGACAGACTGCCGCACTCCAACCTGAGAGAAGCTGGAAACTGCTTGCAGAGGCAGAGTACTGGGAGCATCTGGCGGCTGCGGCTTTAGCTCATTGAGCTTCGGTCGAGTGTTCTTTCTTTCGCTTTCGTCAACTTCTTACTTCAAGTCATTTTCTGAGGCATGTGATGTCGAGTACGCGTCAGATTTTTTCGAGTGCTGTTCTGAACGAACGGCACCAGGCGCTTCTGGAGGAGCTTAGAGAGGTGGAGAAGCTTCGAAGTAAGCTCCGACATGTAAAAGCAAGAACAAGAAGACGGCGTACCAAAGCGAGCGGCAGAGCAAGAGCCGTTTAGAGACCGCCGGGACCGAAGGTTGACTCGCGTTGGCTCACTCGTGTGTTTCAGCATGGAATAAGGACCCCGTTTTCGGGGTGATCGGCATCCAATCGGGGGTCTGACTCATTTCTGATGAAGTTTGCCGGGCGACTGTGTTCTCAAACGGAGAATCAGCGCCATGCGGACAGGCTTTCGAATTTCATCGCTCGTACCGAGTGGTTTGGTGTTTGATGGCGTAAGTGATTCAGAGGATTCGGTTATTCTGGCTGTTCGGTCAGAGGCTACGGAGGCCCAGTGCCCTTTGTGCACGACAGCATCGCGCCGAATCCATAGCCGTTACATCCGGCACGTGGCTGATTTGCCATCAGCGGGCAGAAAGGTGCGCCTCCGATTGCTCACGCGGCGCTTCACATGTGAGGTGCCGCATTGCCGCCGGCGGATCTTCTCAGAGCGGTTTGGAGAAGACATCGTTCCGCTTCGACGGCGCCGGACGGCACGGCTGGAATACATCGTCCATCACTTGGGGTTGGCGCTGGGCGGCCGGCCGGCGGCAAGCTTCGCCAAGCGGCTCATGCTGCCCGTTAGCAACGATACCTTGCTACGGGTGGTCCGCCGGCGGGCGGCGATGCCGACAGATCCATTGCTTGTTGTGGGCATCGATGACTGGGCGTTCCGGAGAAACCATCGATACGGGACGATCGTGTGCGATTTGGAGCGCCGGCGGATCGTTACCCTGCTGCCCGACCGGGAAACTGCGGCCGTTCGGGCGTGGCTATCGAAGCACCCAGCGATCAACATTGTGTCGCGAGATCGCGGTGGTGGATACGGCGAGGCAGCAGCCAAGGCGCTGCCGAACGCCATCCAAGTCGCCGACCGCTGGCATCTGATGGAAAATGCGAGCGCGGCCTTCCTTGATGCGGTGCGCCGCTCCATGAACAGAATCCGAACCGCAATCGGAGCGACGACGATCGACCCGGAATTGCTGACCTGTGCGGAAAAGCTGCGCTATCAGGGCTATCTGCAGCGCCAGGACAGCCATGCCTTAATTACGGCTCTCGTCAGCGACGGTGTGCCGCTCAAGGAGATCGTCCGCCGCACAGGACATAGTCGCAATCTGGTTCGCCAAATTAGCCGCGGCGGCGGTACGGATATGTTCCGCACCCGTCAAAGCACCCTGGACGGGCATCTGCCGTTCCTGGACGCGCAGTGGTCAGGCGGCTGTCGCAACGGTGCCGAGCTCTGGCGCCGCTTGAAGGGACAAGGCTTCAAGGGATCGCTGCGCGTGGTGGCGGAATGGACGACGCGACGGCGGCGTGCCGAGACTATCAGCCATCAACAATTGCAGAAGGTCCCCGCCGCCAGGACGATAGCGCAGCTGATGACGACGAAGCGCGACCACCTAACCAGGGCGGAGACCGTCACGCTTGCGGTCATCGAACAAAACGTTCCTATGCTGGCCGATGCCCAAGCTCTCGTTGGCCGCTTCCACGCGATGATCCGAAGGAAGGCCGAGATCGAGCTCGAACCTTGGATTGAAGAATCCAAGCGGAGCCTCATTGCCTCGTTCGCGAATGGAATCGCCAACGATAAGGGCGCGGTGCACGCCGCTATTACGCAACCATGGTCCAATGGCCAAGTGGAAGCGCAGATCACTAAGCTCAAGCTGGTCAAACGGCAGATGTACGGGCGCGCTAAGCTCGATCTCCTTCAGGCTAGGCTGATTGGCGCGCCATAAAAACAAACACGATCATCGAATATGCGTCAGAGCCCCTTTTGGATGCCGATACGGGGTCCCGGTCGAACGCCGATTGACACACTCGCGCGATTCGATGGACGAATTGCCCGCTATCCTCGCATCTGCGACCATTTTGAAAGAGGACTGGCGCCTTCATCACTGCAGGAGCGAGCCTCGGTGACACGTCGCTGCGACATGTCGGCAACCAGCCAGGCCGGGGTGCCGCGGCGAGACCGGCCGTCTATTCAGGATCGCGCGTTAGCTCCGACCTTCATTCGACGTTGCACTTCGGAACACAGCAACGAGTCGATCGCCTTCCCAAAGCTCAACGTCGTGCTCGTCATGCATTTGCTCGGCTCGGCGTCTCGCCGCCTGCTCGTCAATGCAGTCGAGCTTTGCAGCGCAGATCACTTGGCGGCTGCCGTCCACCACGAACACCTTGTACCGCATCATGCAGTCCGATCCCAAAGGCGACCGTCATCGTACTCGAATGTCCGTCTAAGGCAGTGCCAAACTAGGTGTGGCGCACGGAATCTTTGTACGTGTGGCAGTTCGGCTATACCAGCTCGTGGAATCCATTGATTGCGCGGCGGCTGGTACCTCGCATCTAAGCTAACGTAATCTCCACGCATGCCGAAGCGTGCGGCTCGAGCTTAAGAGCGAGAGGCCACCAAGCGTCATCAGCAGCACACCGAACCAGGCCGTCCAGCTGCGCGCTTCGCCGTGCGCCTCTGCAGTGCGCGCGCCCAGCGGCATATCTTGAGGTGCGTCGGCGAGAATCTGCCCAACGTCGACTTGGCCCGGCACGGAGTGTTCGGAGGTGAGCTGGTTGGGAAGATCGACAATGGGGGCCGCCGACCCCGTGCCGAGATTGGAAGCGGCATCAGCTACCTTCATTTCGGGTACAGGCGGCTGAGATTGCTCGGGCGGTGCGGAGCGCAGCACCTCCGCGCGCGCATCAACGACCGCGCTCCACCTCGTCCCGTTCTCGTCCAAACTGGCGCTACGGTCTTTGGCCATGCGAGCCCGAATGGGCTTCTTCACCGTCGCGATGCCCTCGGCCAGGAACCAGCATTTGCGGCGACCGTCCATTCGGTAGACCCAATGCTGTCCACCAGTGGTCGAGGTACCGGGACGCGGCACGCATTCGGCTTGCGGCGGAGAGGTTACCGTGGGTTGGGGCGTGGCAGTATTGAAGAAGTCGGCAAGAGGGTTGGAAGACGCAGGCGCCGCCGATAAACCTCCGACAAGCACCAAACTGGCGAAGTATAATCGCAAATGACCGGACATCGAAAACTCCCGGGTGCGCCCCACCCCCGCTCGAACCTTAGCGGCGACAACGGCTCCCATGCGGCTTAAATCGGGCGGCGCGATGAATTAATTAATTGTACTCTTGGCTACCTGATTAATATGCCGGTCACGAGGCAGCGCGATCGATTCATCGAGCCACCTGAGTTGTGCTGGGCCTCGCTCCCCGCGATCCGCGCCGCCGCCGCCCGGTCGATCGCCATCTTTGCGCTCGTCCCCGAGCACGAAAGCGCAACTGGCCGAGGGTGAGTTTGTGGAGGTCACGAGACGTGGCTACCCCGCGCGGCGATTTAAATACTCCGCCACGATATTACCACTGTCGCGCCTTTCTCCCTGCTACCTGTCGTATTAAATGTGGATTGCACGATCAATATTTAACTGAGGGCTTGTCTGCTCCCGGATTCCCGACTTGTCTGCCTGGGCCTTCTGCCCAAGATTAGGGATGGAGCCATGAACACCGCGCATTTCAATTCGCTCTCCGTTGACGAGCTCTGGATATTTCACCAAGAGGTCGCCGCCAAACTCACTCAGAAAATGTTGGTGCAAAAAGCACATTTGGAGGAACGGCTCCACAGGATTGGACTGGCCAACGAGGCCACGCGGTTCAATCGCGAGCGCCGTCCATACCCGCCCGTTCGTCCCAAATATCGCAATCCGAAGAACCCGGCGGAGACATGGTCGGGTCGCGGCAGGCTGCCTCGATGGCTGCGGCCGCAGCTTCGAGGCGGCCGAAAATTGGACGATTTCCTAATCGATCGGGCTTCAGCCGAAAAGCGGCAGACAAGTTGAGCGCGCGTTGCGGCATTTTGGGATGGAAATGCTGGCGCCGGCTGTTCCCCCCTGGGCTCTGAGCTCCTCACATCATCGTTGAAGCGCGGGTCATAACCATGCTTCGAGGCATGGCCATAGCGAGAGCGCTGGGCTGATGGTCTCGCTGAATCGCTCGGGGGGCCCGCGGCGCAGTGAGGACATCGACGAGAATCTCAAGCACGCGATGGCCGTGTCTAGTTGTCGTGCCCTCTGAAGTGCCGCCTAACCGCATTCCACGCTCGAAGGACTGGAAGGATGAGCACGATGAAAAGAACCCTGATTGCAACCGGCCTCATTGCGCGCTGCAGGAGTGGTGGGTCGTGATCGTCCGAGCGACCGGCCGTTGTGTTAATCGTCACCGGAGATGGAATTCCTGCTCGCCGAGTAGGTGCCGGTCTGCGCGAGGGCAGGACAACTACAACGAACAGAACGTTCACCAGTAGCCATATTCCCACAATGAGAAGAAAAGTACGCACGAGAACGACCATCGTTGATCTAAATCTGCCGAGCTTACTCCTGCCTCATACCCGGCACGCAACCGGCAACACTGCGTTCGCGGACGGAGCCGCTTCAGCGCAGCCGGCACATTTTCGCATCTCCCCGAGGCCGTTGGGCCCCGAGCGCTTTGCGAGCGTCCAGGATCGCTCGCAGCCTAGTCCGGCGCAACACTCGCGTCTGTGCGCTTTCGAACATTCATGCCCCCTTCAGGTATGCTAGTTCTATGCATCATCCGGCGAGAGCCGGACAGGATGGCTCATCGGCCAAGACGGCTGTCCTCAGCCCGCAATCCCTGAACAGGGGCGGGGTCATGGAGCGTGGCCCAAATATCGCAGAACGATGAGCGGCGAATTTGGCGGTCCGCATAGAACCATTATCGAGTTTCGGCAGTTGACTCCGGGTGAATCCGAACCAGCAAACTGATTTGTTCGGGCCAAGGATAAGTTTAAAGCTAAGCCGGCACACATGAAGGACCTCCGACGACGTTTGGGAAAGGTCCGCGCTGACGCCAGAGAGTTTATGCTGATGAGTCAGCAAGCGACGGACATAGAAAAGCGCGAGCTGTTTAAGCGCTTGGCGGATGAACTCGCCTTCGAGGCTCTCGAGCTTGAGCTAATCGTCAAGAAAAACGAGCGAGCTAATCCGTGCGACCAGCACGAGGTCGTGGAGTTTAAGCCGCCCTCTCAGCGAACGCGTGGCTGACGCGGAAGAGGTCAAGCCGGCTAGATCGACGTGCACAACCGAACTTTGGTGCATGGCTCCGCCAGCGAACGCTGCTCCGCCTTCGCCGCATCACATTGCGGTTGGGAGGGGCCCAATCCGGAAGCGGTGATGTCATTGTACGCCGCAGCAGTTCATCCATATGGTCCTTCCGTCGATTTCGAAGAACAGCGGGGTTTCAGGCAAGGCGCCGAGGCTACGGAAGTGGTCGACTATTTCTCGGTGAACCTCGATCGCAGTCCACGGACCCACCCGTAAATTTCCCAAGTGTTCGAAACGAGGCGCGCTGGTTAACTGGTACGGGTGAGCACCGCACCATGAAAACGCCGAAGCCAAAGCAATGGACCGACCGCGAGGTCCAGCAATTGTCGAAGCTGGCACGAACGGGCGCTGGCGTATCGAAGATTGCAGCCGAGCTGGGCCGTCACGCAGGATCAGTGAGGCGAATGGCGCGAACGATAGGGGTATTGTTGAAGAAGTAGCCGTCGAGGAAGCTCGCGCGGGCCCGCCCGAAGGAGCGTAGCACGGCTGACCTACAGGCCGGAACCACGACTAATGTCCCGCACAAGCCTGAGCGCGGCGCCAGTATTTCGACCATAGAAGAGCGTCTGATCGAGCTGCGAAAGAATGGTCAGCCCAAATAGCGTGATGGCAATGCCTCTAAACATTGTCGTGGACCGGGTTGAACGGTGCAGTGCAAGTTCAAACGGCCCCGGCCGCAGGTTGGGAGGAACAGCCGGGGCCGGTATTCCCATTCCATGTGCCGCAATCGGCGGTAATCGGCACGCACCTAGCAAGCCAGATAAAAGCTAACGAATTGTTTCGTAAGTCCCGAATTCGGAGCGAAGCGCTGCTTTGGTGTTGCAACGGCAACGTGCTTCGCAACGCAACATAGCGCGAGCGCCGCCCGTACTTGTACGGAGGTTGAACCAAACTTCTTGCCGTTGCGTGTCGTCCATATTCAACGTCTACTTCAGATTGATGTTGTGACGATCCGATTTTTCAGACGAGGCCGGTCCATGAGCGTCAAAGCCATGATGGCGACTATCCTCAAGAACCAACTGACATCGCGCGGAGTGCATTCGCTGACGCATTCGGACTGCGCGGAGATCGTGGAGCACTTGATCGAAAAGCTCACTGAGCTTGAGCTTAGTTTAGCGCGAGAAGTAGCCAACAACCAGAAACTGCAGTAGCACGAAGCATGATGAGCAATCGAGACTGACAGCGGCGTGATTGCTGATCCGTTCCGCTGCCCGCAGTCTGAACACGCTGCACGTCGCCACGACCGACGACGCTCTCGGCGCGCGAGCATGATGCGCCGGAATGGTGCCCCTAACGACATTGATGCTGTTTGTGGCACTATCGGCGCAGGTCGCGCCCATGGGCGAGAGACCGTCTCGATTAACCCGACCGAGATGTGTAGAGCGCCGACAGCGACCCAACTCACGACTAGGTGAGTAGGCCATGTGCTTACAAGGCAGAGGCCCCGGAGTGCCTGAGGCGGACCTCTTCCCTCATCAATTAATCGTCGTCCCGGTCGTGAGGATGGTGTTCGAGGTGGTGCTCATGGTGATGGTGCTCTGCCCCACCTCCGTTCACACCTTTTGCCCCAGACGCAGCGATGGCGTTTGACGTGAGTGAGGTCGATAGAAGCAAGGTCATGGCGGGCGGCGTTACGGCCGCAAATCTACCGCAGGTCTTCAAAAATTCACGTCGATCGTCATCTTCTGTCGAGGTATGACATCCACGTCACGAATGTCTTCGGACCGACAGAGGTACCACATTATTTTCAGTTATCCGAATTTAATTCGTTAAATGTATTTAATCGATCATGCAATGCAACGAAGGCAGCTTAATATTCGGGGTTGAGTGAATCCGAACGTGTACCTCCTCAGCGGCGGTGGCGCTCTTGAGTATGTCCAGAGCAGTGATCCGTCGGGAACGGATGGGAGTATCGTCCTAATTAAATGGACAGCTTCTTGATGTTGTTGTAATTTTCTCGGGTTTCAGCTTCGGAACTGATGTTTTGGAGCAACTCATGCCGGAGTATCGAGCCTACATTCTTGGATCGGACGGCCACATACAGCTTCGCCTTGAACTTGATTGCGTCGACGAACCAACGGCGAGCGAACGAGCCAAGCAGCTCGTTAACGGCCAAGACGTCGAGCTTTGGGAAGGTGCGCGCAAAATCGCGACATATAGGCCAGAAGAGTAAGGTCGCCGACACTGGCGCGCTGGACCAACCCACATTTCGATTGCCGCGACGAGGATCTTGCTCATAGGGGCATAAGCGCACACTGCGCGTCATTCGTGGTCGCCGTTGATCCGGGGGCAATCGTCTCCCGGCGCGAGTAATCATTCTCCTCTGTGCGTGCTTGAGGCTCTGTTCTTTCATTTGCACAAGCGACGTTGCATTCTTGGAAATGGGACGACAGCTCAAGCTCAGCCAAGTGCTCCCAGTATTCTGCTTCCGCGAGGAGCTTCCATTTATTCACGCCATTGTACGCTGCTTGTTGACGACACAGCGAACCCATCGCGCGTAAGCGTCGCACCTTCTCCACTGCGGACCCCCTTCGGCTTGTTTTTCACAAACCTGTTATTTCTGAGTGTCAGAGTTAAAGTCTCGCAGATTGAAATGACAAGCCCGGTGTTTGACTGGTTTTATGACAGCGCAATAGTCTGACTTTTGCCGCTAGCGTGCATCCGGTTGAAACATTGACCTAGATCGATAAACCCCGCTCTTCCGACTGCCCGCAATCCCCCTCGCGGAGGCGCTTAGGAAGGTGGCGGCTCCAGTCCGATGACTGGAGCCTTTTGTCCGCCATCCATCAAAGCAGGTGAGCAGTCCCAGCGCTGAGTGCAATGTCGAGTGTCAGCGCCAGAGCGTCGTCCGCCTGCGCTCTGCGCAGGCATGCAATAAGGTTCGCACCAGCAGCAGTGAACTTTTGAGCGATCCTTCTTCGATTATGGTTAGCTTTTCATCACTCCGACGTTTGATCCTTACTTTGTCTCGCCGCATTGGACCACGAACCTGCTCGACGACCGATGCCAATTGATCAACACAACCCCCGCTATTGCGCGAGCCTCGGAGGGCTATCAGTTACTGCAACTTGGACACTAAGAGCCCGACACACGCAACGAGCGTTGCCGTACTCAGGGTCAAGAGCTGCTCAGTGCGGGCTTGCAGATAGCGGTTAGCAACCAGCTGATTCAGTTGGTTTCGAAGCCCCTCAGATCGAATTTGCTGGAATGCCAGTTCGCAGAGCGCTCACACCATCTGATGGGACGTAAGCTCTGACAGATTACGACAGGCGCAAGCAGGAGCCAGCGTGCAGCTTTAAACGTTTACGGGCGTGGATCGATCTCGAAGATGATCGACATGGACCGGACCGAGCGCTTCTTTGCCGGATGACTGTCGTGGGCACGATCTGCCTCTGCGCCGCGTTTACGATGTGGATGCTCGTTTGAGCCGCCACTCATGCCGCCAACGGAGGCGCCCTATTTCGGTGGCTGCCATCTTGGCAAGGCCAGCCACTCGGTTACTGACAAGGTCAGCCACTCGGTTACTGAGACGTGATTTCGTTCTGCCGGGCCTTCCTAAGCAGACTGTCTCGTTTGTCCTGGCGGAAATGACCCGGCTTCATCACGTAGCTGTTGAGCTTCTAGGTCAAGCCGAGCCCTCTCTTGCGAGATCGCCGCGGCGTTTGCCGCGTCCCGGAAAGCGGAACTCCCTATGGTATTACCCATGCGCATTTCACAATTGCGGAGCGGCGCGCTGGGACCTAACTCCTCAATCACCCTGAGAGACAACAATTCGCCTCCGAGCGCGTGTGGTTGGAGTTTTTGAGATTGAGAGCTTCCACAGCTGAATTGGACTTTGAGCGCGAGGCGTAGGCGGATTCAAACAAAGTTCGAGTTGGCCGCCCCATGACGCTCGAAATGCGATGCGGCGATCGTTAGAGGAGGCCGCAGTGACGCTTCCCGCCGAAATTGGTAACCGATTTCTGGCAGCACTACCGGCGGCGGACCTCGATCTGCTGGCGCCCGAGCTAGAGATGGTAGCGCTCGATCGGGATGCGGTCGTCTCGCAGGCGGGTGACCAGACCGAGCACGTCCTCTTTCCTCATAGTGGCGCCATTTCTGTGATGATCGACATGGCCAACGGACAGACGGTCGCCAGCGCCGCAATAGGGCGCGAGGGAGCAGTAGGCACTCTTTCCGTGCTAGAGCCGTCCCCTTCGGCCGTTACCGCCGTCGTTCGTGCCGCGGGCATCGCCTCGCGAATCCCCTCATCGGATAAGGCGCACGTTCTGTCATTAGACGTTGGCAGTCGGTTGGGCCTATTTAGAGGTCCAAGGTCAGCTTTTTCGACTTTGCACCCGAATAGCAAATCATGATCGTCTTGTTTGTCTCTTGTTCCTGCTTGCTCAGAAACTGCTCGCGGTGATCCGGCATGCCTTCGATCACGCGTGTCTCGCAGGTTCCGCAGCCACCTTCCACAAGCGAAATTCCTGAATCGATCAGTGCATCCAGGAATCGACTTCCCGGGCTCAACGGCAATCGTACGATATCGAAACATAACGGCCGTGCCCATCTTCCAACCCAAGATCGCGCGAACCATCGGTTTGCTTCAGCGACGCGGAGCCATCTATCCACGGCCGCACGGGTTTCTCGCGACAGATTGATTTCGAAATGGCCTGGAGAAATATGAGATACCGCTCCACATGTCGGGCGAACTGAACTCACGGGCCAACTCAGCCAGCCGTCAAAGCCCCGACCTTGAGCCAGAAGGTGTTCTGCGGATTCCGACGCGTGTGCCATCACGGCCGGAAACACTTTTGCATTGGCGGACGCTGGTCGTGACGAGCGCCAAGACCCGATGCGACGAGAGCAACTTCATGAGTAGAATCCGAGAACGGCCTTTGTCTCGAGATATTCTTCCAAACCCCTCTAGGCCGTACTCCCGGCCGTTGCCGGAACGCTTGTATCCACCGAAAGGTGCGTTCGGGTCCCAGTCAGGATAGTTCACATGGACCTGACCAGACCGGATCTCTCCGGCTACGGCCCGCACCGTTTCCATATCCGTGCCCTGCACGTGGGCGCCGAGGCCGTAGACAGTGTCGTTGGCGATCTCGATCGCCTCCTCCACTGTGTTGTAGGAAATGATGGACAGCACGGCGAATTCCGCACCAATGCATTATTTCGACTGCTTGTCCGATTGTTCGCTGTAGTACCCTATCCTACGATGAGGGCGTAACAGACCACCCCAAGTAGCCTCGGCGGTATATACTGAGATGAAAGCCACGGAGATAGGCCACTATGGTCGATGTAATGCACGACGCCGTTTAGTTTGATTCGGGAACGAGCATCAGAAGCTCCATTTCCAAACGCGTTCAAAAAATTCGGCGGCATCAGAGCTGCTTACATAACGAACTCAGCAGCTTAAGCGCTGGCTGGGGCGGGAGGGATCGAACCTCCGAATGGCGGAATCAAAATCCGCTGCCTTACCACTTGGCTACGCCCCATCAGGCCCTCGGGAAACGGCGGCGACAGGAGCGTCCGCGGATTCCCTCGAGTGGTGCCGGTCTATAGGGAGAGGCGCGGCATTTCAACCGCCCGGAGGGGCAAAATACCACAGGCGCCGGTGGCGCCGCGCCATGCCTTACAGGAGCGCTACGCCAGCCCGTTGCCGACGGGCGTTCCGCCACCCCTCCTGACAGTTGAGACCTCCCCCGTTTCATGGGAATACGGCGCCAAGAACTGTCCACGGGAGTGAGCCATGACCTACCGCGCGCCGATCTCTGACATGCTGCTGTCGCTCAACCACGGCGCCGGCCTGAAAGCTGCCATGGAGGCCGGCCATTACGGCGATTTCGACGGCGATATCGTGAGCGCCGTGCTGGAGGAAGCCGGCAAGTTCGCAACCGACGTGCTGGCGCCGCTCAACAAAGTCGGCGACGAGCACGGCATCAAGCTCAGCGACGGCAAGGTCACGACCGCGCCGGGCTGGCCGGATGCCTACAAGCGCTGGACCGAGGGCGGCTGGAACGCGGTCTCGGGCCCCGAGGATTTCGGCGGCCAGGGCCTGCCGCTCGCGATCAACGCCGCCTGCACCGAGATCTGGAGCGCCGCCAACGTCGCCTTCGGCCTCTGCCCGCTGCTGACGGCGTCGGCGATGGAGGCGCTGGACGCGCATGGCAGCGACGAGCTGAAGAAAATCTATCTCGAGAAGCTCGTCTCCGGCGAATGGACCGGCACGATGCAGCTGACCGAGCCGCAGGCCGGCTCCGATGTCGGCGCGTTGCGCACCCGCGCCGAGAAGCAGGCCGACGGCACCTATCGCATCAAGGGGACGAAGATCTTCATCACCTACGGCGAGCACGACATGACCGACAACATCGTGCATTTCGTGCTGGCGCGCCTGCCGGACGCGCCCGCAGGGACCAAGGGGATATCGCTGTTCCTCGTGCCGAAATTCATGGTCAACGAAGACGGCTCGCTGGGTGCGCGCAATGACATCTTTGCCTCCGGCGTCGAGCACAAGCTCGGCATGCATGCCTCCCCCACCTGCACCATGACCATGGGCGATCATGGCGGCGCGATCGGCTTCCTGGTCGGCGAAGAGAACCAGGGCATGCGCTGCATGTTCACGATGATGAACCAGGCCCGCCTCGGCGTCGGCCTCGAAGGCGTCGGTGTTGCCGACCGTGCCTATCAGCAGGCATTGTCGTACGCACAAGAGCGCAAGCAGGGCCGCGCCCTCGGCAACAAGGGTGACGGTTCCGATGCGATCTTCGTGCATCCCGACGTCAAGCGCATGCTGATGCGGATGCGGGCGCAGACCGCTGCGGCGCGCACCATCTGCTATGCGACCGCGGTGGCGATCGACGTCTCGACGCGTGCCAGGGATCCGAAGGTCCGCGCCGACGCTGCAGCGCGTGCGGCATTGCTGACGCCGATGGCCAAGGGCTATTCGACCGACATCGGCAACGAGGTCGCCTATCTCGGCGTGCAGGTGCATGGCGGCATGGGCTTCATCGAGGAGACCGGCGCGGCGCAGCACTATCGCGATGCCCGCATCACCGCGATCTACGAGGGCACCAACGGCATCCAGGCCATCGACCTCGTCACGCGAAAGCTCGCGGCCAACGGCGGCGCGTCGGTGTGGGCGCTGCTCGACGAACTCTCCGCAATCGTGAAGCAGGTCGAAGCCTCCAACGATCCCGCCTTCGGCACCACGGGCGTGAAATTGCGTGAGGCACTGGAGTCGCTGACGCGCACCAGCAAATGGCTGCTGGAGCGGCTTCCTTCCGCGCCGAACGAGGCGCTGGCCGGCGCGACGCCGTATCTGCAACAGTTCGGCGCCACGCTCGGCGGCTGCATGCTGGCGTCTGAAGCGCTCGCCGCGAAATCCGACGGCATCGCGGACGCCGGGCGCTACGTCTCGCTGGCGCGCTTCTTCGCCGAGAACATCGCCGTGCAGGCCGGCGCGCTCGAGCGCACCGTGACGGAGAGTGCGGAGTCGGTCGCGGCAGCGGATGCGGTGCTGTTGGGGTAGCTGGGACGCGTAGCCCGGATGGAGCGCAGCGCAATCCGGGGCCATCATTGCTGGTGACACGAATTCCGGATTGCGCTGCGCTCCATCCGGGCTACGAAGCCGCAAGCTTCGTACGTCGCCCCGGCCGCCATAGTACGGCGCTCGCCGCCACCACGTCGAGCACCACGCACATCGCAAACGCGCTCGTGTAGTCGCCGGTTACGCTGCGCACGAGACCGACGATGCCGGGGCCGAAGGCGCTGACGATGCCGCTGATCGAGGTGCCCAGCCCCATCGCAGCGGCGAAGGCGCTCGCGCCGATCTCCCGCTGGATGATCAAGGGCGGAAACGTGATCATGTTGCCGATCGAGAAACCGTAGACGGCGCAGCACACGAGCAGCACGGTCGGATTCGTGCTTTGCAGAAGCACGAACAGCGCCGCCGCCTGGCTCGTCATCGATGCCGCGCAGGCGAGCCGCGGATCGAGCCGGTCCACGAACAGGCCGAGCGAGAGGCGCCCGACCACCGCCATCGCCGCCATGACGGTGACGGCAAGGCCCGCACTGGCGCGGCCGATCAGCGGTTCGAGGAACGTCACCTGATGGATGATGAATCCCATCTGCGCCAGCAGCGCGACCGCGATCGGCAGCACCATGGTCCAGAACGCCGCGTTGGCGAGCAGCGTCTTGCGTGAGTGAACCGAAGGCAAGGCAGTGCCGCCAGTGGATGAATTCCCACCCGACGTCGGCGGCATTTCGGTTCGCCACCCGGTGAAGATGACCACCACCGGCAGCACCAGCACCACCATCGCCAGCGTGGCCGCCAGCATCGCGGAACGAAAGCCGATGCTGCCGCTCAGCGACAGCAGCAGCGGCACGAGCACGATGCCCCCGCAGGTCGCGCCGTTGTAGGCGAGGCTGAGCGCGAGCCCGCGGCGCCGTTCGAACCAGGAGTTCAGCACGGTCGCGATCACCACCGTGCCCATGCCGGTCCAGCCGACCGACATCAGCGCATAAGCGAGATAGAGCTGCCACGGCGTCTGCAGCAGCGCCAGCAGCACCGTCGAAGCGCCGAGCGCCGACAGGCCGCACAGGATCAGCGACCGCAGCCCGATGCGGGCGAGCAGATCGTCGGTGAAGATGACGAGGACGGCAGTCAGGAGAAAGGAGAAGGTGCTGGCCGCGGAGACCAGCGTGCCCGGCCAGCCATGGGCGCGCTGCAGTTCCGCGAGATAGACGCCCTGACCGTACAGGCCGAAGCCGAACATGAAGAAAGCCATCAGGAAGCAGGCCAGCACGACGCGCCAGCCGCGATAGTGCAGCGAGGATTCGTCAACACGAGTGGCGGCAATCATCAATCGGGCAATCGGCCAAATGGAACGGCGCGAGGCGATCGTGCACCACAACCAGTGGTTTTTCAATCGAAAATGGCGGTTGATCATTGCAACGCGGAACACGGCGGCGAGCGTGATGCGCCCGTCTCGGGCGAATTCGGTCTCCAAAAGGTCGCGCTAGCGCATTGGCACGCCTGCAAGATGATGTAGGCTGACGTTTCGCGAGTCTAGCAATGTCAGTATCGCGGCGACCGCAGGGGCCCCTCATGCCGAATGGCAATATCGTCGTCAGCGAAGAGCGCGGAACGCGCGTGATCACCCTGCGCCGCCCGAGCAAGAAGAACGCGATCACGCAGGACATGTATCGGGAGATGAGCCGCGCGATCGACACCGCGCAGAACAATCCCGACATCCGCTGCATGATCATCACCGGGGGCTCCGGCGTGTTCACCGCCGGCGACGACATCGACGATTTCATGCACGCCGACACGTCGCGCCCCGAGACGCTGTCCGACGGCGCCATGTTTCTCTATTCGCTAGCTCACAACGCCAAGCCGGTGATCGCGGCCGTGGACGGCGCGTCGATCGGCATGGGCACCGTGATGCTGTTCCATTGCGACTATGTGCTGGCCTCGAACGCGGCGACCTTCTCCGCGCCCTACATCCATCTCGGGCTCGTGCCGGTCGGCGCGTCCAGCCTCTTGATGCCGAACACGATGGGCTACCAGCGCGCCTTCGCCATGCTGGTGATGGGACGGACTTTTACGGCCGCGGAAGCGCATGCCGCCGGCTTCGTCAACACCGTGGTCTCGCCGGGTCATACCGAGGTCGAGGCACGCAAGGTGGCGCGCGATATCTGCCGGCTTCCCGCCGAAGCGGTCGCGATCTCGCGCAAACTGCTCCGCGTCGCATCCGAGGAGCTCACCCGCCGCATCGATCAGGAGGCCCATCTGTTCGGCGAGCGGCTGAAGTCGGAAGAAGCCACCGCCGCGTTCAACGCGTTTATGAACAGGAAGAAGCGGTAGGCTGTCTTCCCTCTCCCATGGCGGGAGAGCCTGGCTCGCCGCAAAGCGGCGAGACGGGTGACGGGTTCTATCCGCGAGTCGAACTCACATTTGAATTTGCGGAGACACCCCCTCATCCGGCGCTTCGCGACACCTTCTCGAGAAGGGGAGAAGGAAGAAAGCTTCGTGAAATCTTCGTGCGGAACGACTAGTCTGGTTTCATGCAACATGTTCTCCGGCTGACCGTCTTCTCGCTCGCGCTCGCCGCCCTGCCCGCGTCCGCCCAAACCGCCGCACCCGTCGAGCTGCGCATCCTGGCGATCAACGATTTCCACGGCAATCTGCGCCCGCCGCCGGGCGGCATCCGGATCAGCGATCCCGAGGACAAGGCCAGGAAGGTGATGGTGGCGGCCGGCGGTGCCGAATACATGGCGACGCTGGTGAAGCAGCTGCGCGAGGGACACAAGAACACGATCTTCGTCGCCGCCGGCGACCTGATCGGCGCGAGCCCGTTCCTGTCGGCGATGTTCCACGACGAACCGTCGATCGAGTCGCTCTCGATGATGGGGCTCGCGATCAGCTCGGTCGGCAATCACGAATTCGACGAAGGCAAGACCGAGCTCCTGCGGATGCAGAACGGGGGCTGTCATCCCCTCGACGGCTGTCAGGGGCCGCATTCCTTTACGGGCGCCAGATTCCGCTATCTAGCGGCGTCCACCATCGAGACGGCGACGGGCAAGAGCGTGCTGCCGCCTTACGAGATCAGGGAATTCGAAGGCATCCCCATCGCCTTCATCGGGCTGACCTTGAAGGACACCGCGGGCATCGTCTCGCCATCGGGCATCACCGGCCTCGAATTCCGCGACGAAGCCGAAACGGTGAACGCGCTGGTGCCGCAGCTGAAAGCGGGTGGGGTCGAGGCGATCGTAGTGCTGATCCACCAGGGCGGCGAGCCGGCCGGCGACTACAATGAATGCCCTGCTATCACGGGGCCGATCGTCGACATCGTGAAAAAAATCGATCGCGCCGTCGACCTCGTCGTCAGCGGCCACACCCATCGTGCTTATGTCTGCGATATTGACGGGCGGCTCGTCACCAGCGGCGACAAATACGGTACCCTGGTCACCGCGATCGACCTCAAGCTCGATCCGGCGACGCGCGACGTCGTCGGCGCTAGGGCCGAGAACGTCCTCGTCGCCAATGCCTCGCTGCCTAGGGATCCCGAGCAGACCGCACTGATCGACGCGTACGACAGGCTTTCGGCGCCGATCGCCGATCGCCCGGCTGGATCGGTGACGCAGACGCTGTCACGCGTGCCGAACGAGGCCGGCGAAAGCCCGCTCGGTGACGTCATCGCGGACGCGCAGCTCGCCGCGACCAGGGACGCCAAGGACGGCGGCGCCGTCATCGCGCTCACCAATCCCGGCGGCATCCGCACCGACATCGTTCCAAAGGAGAACGGCGCGATCACCTTCGGCGACGTTTTCGCCAGCCAGCCGTTCCGCAACCAGCTCGTCACCATGACGCTCACGGGCAGCCAGCTCAAGGATATGCTGGAGCAGCAATGGCTCGATCCGAAGCGGCCGCGGATACTCCAGGTCTCGAACGGGTTCAGTTACGCCTGGGATGCGGCGAAGCCATTCGGCGAGCGCGTGATCAACGAGAAGATGACGCTCAATGGCAGGCCGATCGAAGCCGGAAGCGGCTACCGCGTCACCCTCAACGATTACCTCGCAGTCGGTGGCGACGGCTTTACGGCCGCCAAACAAGGCACGGGGCCGCAATATGGCGGCTACGACGCCGACGCGCTGTTCGCGTTCTTCAGGGCGCACGGACCGATCGGGCCGTTGCCGCTGAGCCGCATCCTGCGCGTGAATTGATCCGGATCAAACGGGCTGGTTCGGGACACCCTTTGCCATTCCCGGGGGAACGCATAGATTGGGTTTTGCATTTGCGTTTTGGCGCCGGATGCGCCAAGCGACGTCGAGAGCCCGCATCCCATGAGGCCGACTGATGAGTACGCTTCTCCTCTCCCACAAGGCCTGCCTCGACCACGTCACGCCGCCGGGACACCCTGAAAGGCCGGACCGCCTGCGCGCGGTGGAGGAGGCGCTGTCGCATGAGCGCTTCCAGTTCCTGGTGCGCGACCAGGCGCCGGAGGGCGATCTCGATCTCGTCACGCTCTGCCACAACGAGCACTACGTCACGGAGCTGCGCCACATCGCGCCGACCAGCGGACAGGTCTATATCGATGGCGACACCTCGATGTCGCCGGGCACGTGGGAAGCGGTGATGCGCGGCGTCGGCGGCGCGGTCGCAGCAACCGAAGCGGTGATGGCGGGCGAGCATCGCAACGCCTTCGTCGCGGTGCGCCCGCCCGGCCACCACGCCGAGATCGGCAAGCCGATGGGCTTCTGCTTCTTCGACAACGTCGCGATCGCCGCGCGCCACGCGCAGCGCAAATACGGCATCAAGCGCGCGGCCATCGTCGATTTCGACGTTCATCACGGCAACGGCACGCAGGACATCTTCTGGTCGGACCCGACCGTGATGTACTGCTCGACGCACCAGATGCCGCTGTTTCCGGGCACCGGTGCCAAGAGCGAGCGCGGCGACCACGACACCATCGTCAACGCGCCGCTCGCCTCCGAGGACGGTGGGCCGGAATTCCGCATCGCATTCGAGAATTTGATCCTGCCGCAGCTCGAAAAATTCAGCCCGGAACTGCTCGTCATTTCTGCCGGCTTCGACGCGCATTATCGCGATCCGCTGGCGTCGCTGAATTTGCGCGCGGAGGATTATGCCTGGGTGACGCGCAAGCTGATGGACCTCGCCGACAAGACCGCCGGGGGGCGCGTTGTTTCTGTGCTCGAGGGCGGCTACGACCTGCAAGGACTGAAAGAATCTGTTACGGCGCATGTCGGCGCCCTGATGGGCGCCTGATACACCCGCCACATTGCGCCCGCAAAACTTTGCTTTCTGCCACGTGAACCGAATCGGGCAATCGGAAACTTATATGGCCGAAAATACCCAAATCGACATCTCCAGGCTGACCTTCGAACGCGCCATCGAGGAGCTCGAAACGATCGTGAAACGGCTCGAGGACGGCAAGGTGCCGCTCGAGGAATCCGTGACGATCTACGAGCGCGGCGAGGCCCTGAAGCGCCGCTGCGAGGAGTTGCTGCGCCAGGCCGAGGCGCGCGTCGACAAAATCACCACCGATGCCAGCGGCCAGGCGACCGGCACCGCGCCGCTCGACGTCCAGTAAGGGCCGCCTTCAAAGCCGCCTATCTCACGCAGCGCGCACCGGCAATTTTTCATGATCGCACGCCGCCGTCGGCGTTGCTGCTGCTTGATTCCAGGGAACCGGCGCTCCGGAGATTATGGAACCTCCCTCAGAGCGCTCCTCGCCCTCCTGAATCCGGCCTAAAAATAGCTTCCCCACGCGAAAAACCTTGCCGAGGAACCGGGCTAGCTTGGAACCCTTCCGATGGCGCCAGGATTAACCACTCTGGCCCGCGGGTTGCAGGTGCATGCCCGTAATCGGGCCCAGCGGGTTGGCTTTGGCCCAAGCTTTGGTGTAAAGCTGCGCGGAGTGTGGCTTTTTGTAAGCCTTGCGTGGGCACTGATTACCGACGACAAGCGCTTCAAACTGCTGATGAATTGGCTGGGATGGACGAAGCCGATCTAAGTGACAGGGATCACAGAGACTGAACCGGAGAGCACTTAAGCTCACCTAAGCTTGAAGACGGGGCTTTGCCCCATGCAGGTGGCTCCGACGGTTTAAGGACTCGCGCTGCGCCGATATTGAGCAAACCCATCGCGCGCCGGAACGATCTTCCGGCGCTGACAAATTGGAAATCGCCGTGAACGCATATAGTAAAACGCCGCTTCTCGACACCATCCGGACGCCGGACGACCTGCGCAAACTCAAGGTCGAGCAGGTTCGCCAGGTCGCCGACGAGCTGCGTCAGGAGACCATCGATGCCGTCTCGGTGACCGGCGGTCACTTCGGCGCAGGCCTCGGTGTGGTCGAGCTCACCACTGCAATCCATTACGTCTTCGACACCCCGCGCGACCGGCTGATCTGGGACGTCGGCCACCAGGCCTATCCGCACAAGATCCTCACCGGCCGGCGCGATCGCATCCGCACGCTGCGCACCGGCGGCGGCCTGTCCGGCTTCACCAAGCGCAGCGAGAGCGATTACGATCCGTTCGGCGCCGCGCATTCCTCGACCTCGATCTCCGCCGGCCTCGGCATGGCGGTCGCGCGCGACCTCTCCGGCGGCAAGAACAACGTTATCGCCGTCATCGGTGACGGCGCGATGTCGGCGGGCATGGCCTATGAGGCCATGAACAATGCGGGGGCGATGAACTCGCGCCTGATCGTCATCCTCAACGACAACGACATGTCGATCGCGCCGCCGGTCGGCGCGATGAGCGCCTATCTGTCGCGGCTCTACTCGGGCAAGACCTATCGCACGCTGCGCGATGTGGCCAAGCAGATCAACCAGCGCCTGCCCAAGATCCTCGCGAACCGAGCCAACCGCGTCGAGGAATATTCCCGCGGCTTCATGATGGATGGCGGCACGCTGTTCGAGGAGCTCGGCTTCTATTACGTGGGCCCGATCGACGGCCACAACCTCGACCATCTCCTGCCGGTGCTGAAGAACGTGCGCGACATGGAGACCGGCCCGATCCTGCTCCACGTCGTGACGCAGAAGGGCAAGGGCTACGGCCCGGCGGAAGCCTCCGCCGACAAGTACCACGCGGTCGTCAAGTTCGACGTCGCGACCGGCACCCAGGCCAAGTCCAAGCCGAACGCGCCGGCCTATCAGAACGTATTCGGCCAGAGCCTCGTCAAGGAAGCGGAGAAGGACGACAAGATCGTCGCCATCACCGCGGCCATGCCTTCCGGCACCGGCGTCGACATCTTCAACAAGGCGTTCCCGGACCGCACCTTCGACGTCGGCATCGCCGAGCAGCACGCAGTGACGTTCGCCGCCGGTCTCGCCACCGAGGGCTACAAGCCGTTCTGCGCGATCTACTCGACGTTCCTGCAGCGCGGCTACGACCAGATCGTGCATGACGTCGCGATCCAGAGCCTGCCGGTTCGCTTCGCCATCGACCGCGCCGGCCTCGTCGGCGCCGACGGCGCCACCCATGCCGGTTCGTTCGACAACGCCTATCTCGGTTGTCTGCCGAACATGGTGATCATGGCCGCGTCCGATGAAGCCGAGCTGGTGCACATGGTTGCAACCCAGGTCGCGATCAATGATCGTCCGAGCTCGCTGCGCTATCCGCGCGGCGAAGGCCGAGGCATCGAGATGCCCGAAGTCGGCATTCCGCTCGAGATCGGCAAGGGCCGCATCGTCCGCCAGGGCAGCAAGATCGCCCTGCTCTCCTTCGGCACGCGCCTCGCCGAATGCGAGAAGGCCGCCGACGAGCTTGCAGCCCACGGCCTTTCGACCACGATCGCTGATGCGCGCTTCATGAAACCGCTGGACACCGAGCTCGTGCTCAAGCTCGCGCGCGACCACGAGATCCTGATCACGATCGAGGAAGGCTCGGTCGGCGGTTTCGGCTCGCATGTCGCGCAATATCTGACCGATCAGGGCGCGCTCGACAGCGGCCTGGTGCGGTTCCGCACCATGGTGCTGCCCGACGTGTTCCAGGACCACGACACCCCGGCGGCGATGTACGGTCGTGCCGGTCTCGACGCCAAGGGCATCGTCGCCAAGGTGTTCGAGGCGCTCGGCAAGGACGTCAAGGCCGAGACGGTCAAGCTCGCCTGATAGCGAGCTTCGACCTTCCGCGAAGCAGCTGTGATGAAAATCTATCTGGCAGGCCCCGACGTGTTCCTGCCAGATGCGGTCGAGATCGGCCGGCACAAAGTCGCGGTCTGTGCCGCGCACGGCGTCACCGGCCTCTATCCCCTCGACAACGAAATCGACCTCGCCGCGCCCGACGCCTCGCGGCAGATCTTTTGCGGCAACGAGGCGATGATGGACGCGGCCGATGCGATCATCGCCAACCTCACGCCGTTCCGCGGCGCCGGCGCCGATCCCGGCACCGTCTACGAGCTCGGCTACATGGCCGGCCGCCGCAAGTTCTGCCTCGCCTATTCCAATGACGGTGCCGCCTATGCCGACCGTGTCAGTCGCTTCATGGACGTGACGTCCGAAGACGGACGGCTGGTCGACGCGCAGGGGCTGACGGTCGAGGATTTTGGCCTCGTCGACAATCTCATGATGATCCACGCGCTGGAGCTGCATGGCTGCCCGCTGGTGACGCCGGCGCAGATGCCGATCGACGTCTGGCACGATCTGGCCGCGTTCGAGGCTTGCGTCCGGATGGCGGCCGCGCGATTGATCGCTACATAAGCGCCTCAGGCGTCTTCGGAGAGATGATGTCCCCTGCCCGCAAGCGCGCGGATGTTCTGCTGGTCGAGCGCGGCCTGTTCGAGAGCCGGGCGCGGGCGCGCGCGGCGATCGAGGCCGGGCTCGTCACCGCCGACGACAAGCAGGTCGCAAAGCCGTCGGAGACCATCGCCGAGGACGCCGTGATCCAGGCCGAGCCCGCGCACCCCTACGTCTCCCGCGGCGGCGTCAAGCTCGCCGGCGCGCTGGAGCGCTACCCGATCGAGATCGAGGACCATGTCTGCCTCGACGTCGGCGCCTCCACCGGCGGATTCACCGAGGTACTGCTGGCGAATGGCGCGAGCCTCGTCTTTGCCCTCGATGTCGGCACCAGCCAGTTGCATCCCTCGCTGCGCGGTCACGCCAAGATCGTGTCGATGGAAGAGACCGACATCCGCGCCTATGACGGCAAGCGCCTGCCGGCGCGGCCCGATGTCGTCGTGATCGACGTCAGCTTCATCTCGCTCAAGACGGTGCTGCCCATCGCGCTGTCGCTGGCCGCCGCGCCGATGAGCCTGCTGGCGCTGATCAAGCCGCAATTCGAGGCGGACCGGAAGCACAACAAGAAGGGCATCGTCCGCGACGCCGCCGTGCACCGCGAGATCTGCGACGACATCGCCGCCTTTGCTGCCTCGCTCGGCTGCACCGATATCGAGGTGTTCCCGTCGACGATCACCGGCGGCGACGGCAACATCGAATTCTTCCTGGGCGCGCGCCGTGGTTGAGCGCGTGACGATCGATCACGTCGGCCATCGCGGCGACGGCGTCTCGCTCGACGCTGGCGATGCCATCTATGTGCCCTACACGCTCGGCGGCGAGACCGTCGAAGTCGATCATGTCGTCGGTAATCATCCCGACCGCCGCAAGCTGCTGGTAGTGGACGTCGCCAGTCCCGAGCGCGTCGCGCCGTTCTGTCCGCATTTCGGCGTCTGCGGCGGCTGCGCGATCCAGCACTGGGCGACTGAACCGTATCACGCCTGGAAGCGCGGCATCGTGGTCGACACCCTGGCCCAGGCCGGCATCGACTGCGAGGTGACGCCGCTGGTCGACGCTCACGGCGCGGGGCGCAGGCGCATCACGCTGCACGGCCGGTTCGGCACCCATGACATCCTCAAGGTCGGCTTTTCGGCTGCCAGCGCGCACGACGTCATCCCGATTGATCGCTGCCCGATCCTCGATCCCGGGCTCGAGGGTGCACTCGATGCCGGTTGGGCGCTCGCCGAGCTGCTGACGTCCAAAATGCCGGTGACGAAACCGCTGGACATCCAGGTCACCGCGACCGCCAACGGTCTCGATGTCGACGTGCGCGGCTCCGGCCCGCTGCCAACGCCGCTCGTGACGGCGCTGTCGCGCGTGGCCGAGCAGCACCGCCTGGCGCGGCTGACACGGCACGGCGAACTGGTGCTGCAACGCCTGCCACCGACCCTGCAGATGGGCCGCGCCGAGGTGACGCTGCCGCCGGGCTCGTTCCTGCAGGCGACCGTCGCCGGCGAAGAGACGCTCGCGTCGCTGGTCGCCGAGCGCATCGGCAAGGCGAAGAACGTTCTCGATCTCTTCTGCGGCGTTGGTCCGTTCGCGTTGCGACTCGCCGAGAAGGCCCGCGTCACTGCCCATGACAACGACGCCGGCGCCATTACGGCGCTCGCAAAGGCCGCGCGCACGCCGGGTCTCAAGCCGATCAAGGCCGAGCCGCGCGATCTGTTTCGCCGTCCCCTGGTGGCACCGGAGCTGCGCGATTTCGACGCCATCGTGTTCGACCCGCCGCGCCAGGGCGCGCAGGCGCAGGCCTTGAAGCTCGCCGCGAGCAAGGTGCCTGTGGTGGTCGCGGTCTCCTGCAACGTCGCGACCTTTGCCCGCGACGCGCGGCTGCTGATCGATGGCGGGTACAAGATCGACGTAGTCGTGCCGGTGGATCAGTTCCGCCACACGCCGCATGTCGAGCTCGTTGCGAAGTTCACGCGCTAGTTAGCGTCGAAGGCCACTCAACGCCGGCGACTCGCCGGGCAGCATGTTCGATCTGAGATCGCTGTCCATGCGGCCCGAGTCCTGCTGGGTGAACCCGGCCCCAAACGACAGGCTGAGGTTGGAGGTCGGCTTGAACTCGACACCCGCAAATGCGCCGTAGCCGGGCGAGGCGCTGGAGGTGAGCGGCGCAAGCGAGCTGCCAATGCCGCCGCCGTATTTCAGGGTGTCGAACCCGGCAAAGAACGTGACGGGCATGCCGCCCGCGGTCTTGGTGTTGTAGCCGAACTGCGTGCTGTCGTAGGAGAGCGCGCTGAAATTGCCGCTCAGTCCGGCCGGGCTGAGGCCGCTCCAATTGAGATTGCCATGCTGGCTGCCGACAAAGAAGCCGTTCGAATTGCTGCGGCCGCTTGCGTCGCCGCCATTGAAGCTCGGGAAAATGCCGTAGCTATCGGCGCTCTGGCCGGCAACACCGCCGAATCCAAAAGGTCCGCCGGGGATCCAATATTGCAGGGGTGCGGCTTGCGCATGAGCCGGCGCTTCGCCGAGGCAGAGCAGGGCAAGAAAAACCGCGAGACCGCAAGAGGGTGTAAGCCTGAACATTCAAATAACCGTCGAAAAGCTTGCGAATTATACCCACCAGACATCATGAATGCCAGCATAGCGACACCATTCTCCCCCTGAGTTCCGGGATCACGTTTTTCTGCCAATTTGAACTTCCCCCATGCCGGATTGACCCACCTAAGGGGGCGCGTCAGCACGGAGGCTGTCATGGAGGTCAATTCCGACAAGTTGAATGCCTTTATGGGCAAGATGGTCACCGAATTCGGGGCGGCGATGAATGCATCGCTGGTCCTGCTCGGGGACAAGCTCGGTCTCTACCGTACCCTTGCCGCCAAGGGACCGATGAACTCGTCCGAGCTCGCAAGCGCCACCGGGACGGCGGAGCGCTACGTCCGCGAATGGCTCGCGAGTCAGGCGGCGTCCGGCTACATCGAATACGATTCCGCTTCGGCAAAATTCTCGATGCTACCGGAGCAGGCGATGGCGCTTGCCGATGAGGACAGTCCGGTGTTCCTCGGCGCGTTCGGCAATGTCATTGCTTCGGCGTTTCTCGACGAGCCGAAGATCTCGGACGCATTCAAATCCGGCAAGGGCGTCGGCTGGAACCGGCGCAGCGAGTGCCTGTTCTGCGGCACCGCCCGCTTCTTCCGGACCGGGTACATGCATCATCTGGTGCAGGAATGGCTGCCCGCGCTCGACGGCGTCGTGGACAAGCTGAAGCGCGGCGCCAAGGTCGCCGATGTCGGCTGCGGGCACGGCGTCTCGACACGGCTGATGGCGGAAGCCTTCCCGAACTCCCGCTTCTACGGCTTCGACTATCACGAGGGTTCGATCGAGGCCGCGCGAAAGGCGGCCACCGAAGCCGGATTGGGCGACCGGGTCAGCTTCGCTGTTCATTCCGCCAAGACCTATCCGGCCGAGGGCTATGATCTCGTCTGCTTCTTCGATTGCCTGTAAGCGGGGCTGCGAGGCCCACCAGATTGTTTGTGCGTAGACCTGTGAGCGCCGTTAGAAGAGTCATCTTCTGCAAGGGTGCTCACAATGGACGACCATTCGGACGACATAAGACGACCGTTGTCACCGCGCATAGAAGTGTACGCCGGCGGCGGCCGGAAACAGTGGCCAGATGATTTGAAGGCGCAGATTGTCGCGGACAGTCTCGAGCCGGGCGCGATCGTAACAGATGTCGCACGTCGCCATGGCTGCCGGCCCCAGCAGGTGCATGACTGGCGGCGCCGGGCGCGTTTGGGTCAACTGGTGCTGCCAGCTGCGGCGGGTGCACTGTCGTTTGTGCCGTTAGTGTCGGAATCGTCGCCATCGGCGGCTGCAGCTCCCTCCGGGGCGCCGGAAGCAGCCGTTGTGACGGTTGAGCTCCATGGGGCACGAGTTGAGGTGCGAGGGACGCCTGGACTTGCCGTGCTGAGTGATGTGTTTGTTGCGTTGCGCCGGACACGTTCATGCTGACGGCTCCCGCTAACCTCATGATTTACGTTGCGAGCCGACCTGTAGACTTCAGGAAGGGCGCGGATGGTCTGGCGCTGTTGGCGAAGGAGACGCTGGGCCACGATCCGATGAAGGGCGTGGCGGTGGTCTTCCGTGCGAAGCGCGCTGATCGGGTGAAGATCGTGGTCTGGGATGGTAGTGGCCTCGTGCTGTATTGGAAGCGGCTTGAGGGCAGCGCCTTCAAGTGGCCGCCGGTCGTTGACGGCGTCATGCGAATGAACGCCGCGCAGTTGTCCGCGCTTCTGGCCGGCATGGATTGGACACGCATGCATGCGCCTCGAATCCCGCAGCCGAAAGCGCTTGCGTAGGACATAAAATCTTCGCTGCATCGGGGCGCGAAGCATGGCAGACTCGGGCCAATGAGTGATTTGCCTGATGAACTGCCGAGCGATCCAGCCGAGTTGCGTGCCTTTGCCGCGGCTCTGCTGGATCGCTGCGCCAGGCTCGAGCGGTTGCTCAAGCTTGCAAAAGACGCGCAGTTCGGTCGATCGTCGGAAAAGCTTGACGCTGATCAGCTCCAGCTTATTCTGGAGGATATTGATCAGGCTGTCGCGGCTCTCGAAGCAGCCGAGGACCGCGCCAATCCCAAAACACGCGAGAAGAGAGCTGCCGAGCGCAGGGCCAATCGTGGCAAGCTGCCGGAGCATTTGCCGCGCATCATCGAGGACCTGATGCCCGCTGCAACCTGCTGCCCATGCTGCGCAGGCGACCTTTTTGAGATCGGTCACGATGAGAGCCAGAGGCTGGACGTCGTACCGGCGCAGTATCGCGTTATCGTCACCCGCCGCCCCAAACTGGCCTGCCGCGCCTGTCACGGCGTCGTCCTCCAGCATGCTGCTCCCGAGCGATTGATCAGGGGAGGACTGCCGACCGAGCGGCTCGTCGCGCATGTGATCGATGCCAAGTATCATTGGCATTTGCCGCTTTACCGCCAGACGCAGATGCTGGCGACGCACGGTATTGCCATCGACCGTTCCACGCTCGCCTTCTGGGTCGGCTATGCGGCCCAGGAATTGAAGCCCTTGTGGCATCGTCTGCGCCAGCTTCTGCTCGCCTCTCCGAAGCTCTGTGTCGATGAGACCCCGGCGCCGGTGCTGGATCCCGGGCGCGGCAGGACCAAAACCGGCTACTTCTGGGCGCTGTCGCGCGATGACAGGCCTTGGGCCGGGCCTGATCCGCCCGGCGTGGTCTATGCCTATGCACCAGGCCGCGGCGCCGTTCATGGCTTGCGACTGCTCGAAGGCTATCGCGGCATCATCCACTGCGACGGCTATCAGGCTTACAAGACCATGATGCGAGAGACGCGTGCGGACGCCTTGTCCGGGACGCTCGCATTCTGCTGGTCGCATCTCCGGCGCCAGTTTGTGAAGATCGAGCGCGAGGCTTCGCCGGCGCCGGCGCCGGTTGCCCGCGAGGCCCTCGAGCGCATCGCCCAGCTCTACGCGGTCGAGAAAGTCCTCCGTGGCCGATCTGACGCCGAGCGCCGCGCGGGCCGGCAGGCGCATGCCCGGCCGTTGGCTGCAGCCTTGAAGCAGTGGTTTGAGGCGAAGCTTGGTCACCTCGCGCAGAAGAGTGAGACGGCGAAAGCTTTACGCTATGCACTGCGTCATTGGGACGGCTTGACGCTCTACCTTGATGACGGGCGCATCGAAATGGACACCAACGCAGTCGAGCGTGCGATGCGGCCGATCAAGCTCAATGCCAAGAACGCCCTGTTCGCCGGGTGTGACGAGGGTGCTGAGAATTGGGCATTGCTGGCGTCGCTCATTGAGACCTGTAAGCTCAACGGCGTCAGCGCCGAGTATTGGCTTGCCGACGTTCTCGCAAAGCTCGTCAATGGCTGGCCGGCGGCACGGCTGGACGAACTGCTTCCCTGGGCATCCACCTATACGATGCATGCACAAGATCCGAGGCTTGCGGCATGAGCCTCAGCACGACCGCGGTCCGGATCAAGGTGACTCTCAAGGACGTGAAACCGGAGGTGATGCGATGCCTTGTCGTGCCGCTCACGCTGCGCCTTGATCGGCTGCATCTGACGCTTCAGGCGGCGTTTGGCTGGACGAATAGCCATCTCTTCGAGTTCTTCGCTGGTGAGGCACATTGGGGGATTCCCGACCCCGACAATGATTACGGCCACCAGCCCATGGATGCCCGTAAAGCGCGGCTTTGCGATATCGTTCGAGAGACTGGCGCCAAGACGATCCACTATCTCTATGACTTCGGCGACAGCTGGGACCATGTGATCAAGCTCGAAAAATGGTTCGACAACACCACGACGGAGGGCATGCCCTTCCTGCTCGAGGCCGCCGGTCGTTGTCCTCCGGAAGACGTCGGCGGTGCGCCAGGCTATGCCGAATACCTCGACGCCATCAGCGACCCTGCTCATCCGGAGCACGAACATATGCGCCGCTGGGGCCCAGAGCGGTTCGATCCCAACGTAATCGACCGGAAGGCCCTCGAGGCCGCCGTCGACGCGTTGTCCGACACATGGAAACCGCGGCGACGCGCCACGCGAACAAAATAGACGTCAAGCGCCATTCAAAAGGGCCGCAGAGCTACGCTTACGATTGCCTGCATGACATGGGCGATCCCGTCGGCGCCATCGGCCACGTGCGCGAGACCATGGCAAAGGACGGCACCTGCATGCTGGTCGAGCCGTTCGCAGGCGACCGCCTCGAGGACAATCTCAACCCGGTCGGGCGGGTCTATTATGCGGCGTCGACCATGATCTGCACGCCGGCCTCGCTCGACCAGGAGGTGGGCCTCGCACTGGGCGCGCAAGCGGGCGAGGCAAGGCTGCGCAAGGTCGCGCGAGAGGGCGGACTGACGCGCTTCCGCCGCGCCGCTGAAACGCCCTTCAATCTGATTCTGGAGGCGCGGATCTGATCTTCCGATTCCGGCGCGTGGCCGCGGCATATGCCATGCCGATGCTGCAGCCATGCCCGGCGCCGACACCCTCCCTCGCTCGCGCCGCGACATAAGCTGGCGATCGGACAAGGCGACGCGAGTCCGTCATGACGGGAGGACGACGAAGCCGCTCTCCATGAATTTGCGATGGCGCTGAATGGGGGCCGTGGATCATCGGAGGTGCCTGACTGTCCGTTGGCGGACAAAGGGTCGACCTGCTCTATCGCAACGCCGACGCTGTCGAAGTCATCATGGAATCCTGTCGGGCCGGCATCATCACCATGGACTACCAACCCGGCCATCCACACGGCTTCTGCTCGGCGATCTGGATGGGCGAGATCGCATTGCCAACCACTGCGCGATCCGCAAGACCTGATCAACCGGTTGAAATCGATCGCGCTGCCCTACCCGCAACCGTTGCGGAATGCTCTGATCCGGCGCTTCCAGTGGGAAATCCTCTTCGGCATCGAGAATGCGGAGCTTGCGGCCGCACGTAACGAGCAGACCCATTATCGCCGGATGCGTCTACCGGTCGCTGGCCTGCGTTGCGCAGATCGTGTTCGCACTGAACGAGCGCTATCTCATCAACGAGAAGGGTGCGCTATGGAAGCAGCGCGGTTACCGCTGACAATTCCGCATCTGGACGAGCAGGCGACGGAGATCTGGCGACTGATCGGCAATGGCGCTTTGGCGACCGCCTGCGACGTCTTGCGTCAGATCGACCGGCAATTGAAGGCGCTGACGCGGTCCAGCGAGCAGCAGCCGTGATCTGCTACGCCGTCCTGTCCACCGAGGACGATGTATCCGACGGCGGATATTTGGTCACGGGCACCACGAAGGACTTGTTGCGGACCTGGTAGATGATCTTGCCATTCTGCCCGTCGTCGGTCGCAATCTGCGCCTGGCCGAACATGATGACGTTCTTGTAGACGGTGCCGGTGCCCTGACGGGTGACGCCATCTGTGGTGACGCTGACCTGCGCTTCGTTGCCGTTGACAGCGAGCACCCTGAAGCTCGCGCTCTTGCCATTGTCACTGGAATAGCCGCCCCAGCTTCCCATCAGGCGGCTGTCGGAGGCCGGCGGCGCCTGCTTCTCGAGAGTCGCGGTCTGCTTGCCCGCGCCTGCAGATGACAACAGCACCAGACTCTTGCCGTCCTTGGTGCCGACCGTGACCGTGCCGAAGGTGAGAAGCGAACCGGCGACCTCGCCAAAGCCGCGCTCGGTGCGCCCGTTATGGGTGTACTCGACTTGCGCCCGGGCCCCGCGGATGTTCACGACCTTGAAGCTGACGGGCTGGTTGTTGCCAGCCCAATTGCCCTTCCACTCACCGAGCAGGGAGCTCTGGTGATACACTCGCTCGAGAGCGGGAGAAATCTGGCTGGTGCTCGAGGTGACGATGGCCATTGGGTTGCTCGGCGGATGTGTCTGACAGGCCCGCTTCTTTCGCGCCCCGACAGCAACGTCAGAACCTTATCCGGAAACAAATGAAAGCAGCCGATTAGGGCCACGCAACGGTAAACGCATGGTTAAAATTCCATCGCCGGCAAATAGGGCAAAAGGTCTCGTCCGGTGGCCGCGCTCAGCGACCCCAGCGGTCCGACCAGATCTTCTCGCCGATCATGCAGTTCACACGCGGCTCCTTGTCCTTCTCCGCAACCCGCATCACGGGACGCTCCGGCATACGGCCCGCAACCTCCATCAAGAGCTTGGTGCGGATGGCTTCCTTGAACTTATCGCGGTCCTTGATCGTGATGACGAAGGAACCGGGGCCGCCGATGACGCAATCCTCATAGTAGAAATCGAGATTGTCGATATCCATAGTCGAGTAGGAGGGTTCCTTGACCATGATCGGCAGGCCGTTGATGACGATACCCTTCTCGATCGCTGCGTCGCGCGCAATCGTGACCGGAGTGCCATTGTTGTTGGGACCGTCGCCGGAAATGTCGATCACGCGGCGCAAGCCCCGATAGGGATCCTCGTCGAACAGCGGCATCGCGAAACTGATCGCGCCGGAGATCGAGGTGCGCGAGGCACGCCGGATCGGCGTCTTCAGGATTTCGGCGGCGACGGCATCGGCGGTCTCCGGTCCGTCGACCAGCCGCCACGGAATGATGATCTTCTGGTCGGTCGAAGCGGCCCACTCGAAATAGGTCACCGCGATCCGGCCGTTCGGGCCCAGCTTCAGCGCCTGCAGGAATTCCTTCGACTGGATCGCCTGCGCATAGCCTTCACGCTGGACCGCGAGCTCGTCCATGTCCATGGAGTAGGAGACGTCGACGGCGAGGATCAGCTCGACATCGACCGTCTGCGCGTCTCTGTCGGCTGCTTGCCGCTGCGGCTGATTTTTGAGTAGCGCCAGTCTGGGCGACTCAAACTTGGGTCCTGGTGCCGCGATGCCCGCGACGTCCCCTCCGGCGAACATGCCGGTCACCAGCACAGCCCCGATCGAGAACAGCAAGCGCATCGCAGCCTCCCGTCGTATGACCTGATGGTGACATGCAATCGCCTTGCCGCAAAGTCCGAAGATCGCTCGCGCTTCACATTCCGGTTAGGCATTTGCCAGTTAGGCATTTGCAGGCGGAATTGCGAAGCAGTACGCAAAGCGGCCGCGATGTTGCCGCGCTCGCGCCGCTGGACTGCGCGATCGCTGGCGCCGGCATGCCGTCATGTGCGGTCCGCTCCCGGACTGACGGGCCACTGGACAGCGCACCTCGCCCACTTGTCCGGCGCGATTTCCATGTTAGGCTGGCCGGACAGATGGGGATGGAGTCCCCCGACAACCGCCCGGCGGCCTGTGACCGTAGTGGGCTGATGACTCCTGCTTGAGGAGAGGCAATTTCTAGGCCTCTGCCTTCGGCGGGAGCATGGACAAACCCGCCGCCGGCGGGTTTTTTGTTGCCTGGATGAAGGCCGAGGAGAGGTCAAGCAGAGGCCGAGGAGAAGTCCTGGACGTGATGACGACAACACCGAATGCTGCGCGTGCGGGGCTGCCCAGGGGGATCTGGGTGCTCGGTTTCGTCTCGATGCTGATGGACGTCTCTTCCGAGATGATCCACGCGCTGCTGCCGGTCTATCTCGTCACCGTGCTCGGCGCCTCCACGCTCACCGTCGGCTTCATCGAGGGCATTGCCGAGGCGACCGCCTCGATCACGAAGATCTTCTCCGGCGCGTTGTCCGACTGGCTCGGTCGGCGCAAATTGCTCGCTGCGCTCGGCTACGGGCTGGCCGCGCTGACAAAACCGCTGTTCCCGCTTGCCCCCAGCGTCGAATGGCTGGTTGCCGCGCGCTTCATCGATCGCGTCGGCAAGGGCATTCGCGGCGCGCCGCGCGATGCGCTGATCGCCGATATAGCACCTATCGGTCTGCGCGGCGCGAGCTTCGGCCTGCGGCAGTCGCTCGACACCATCGGTGCGTTCGTCGGGCCGCTGATGGCGATCGGCCTGATGTGGTGGACGGCGGACAATTTTACGATGGTGTTCTGGGTGGCCGTGCTGCCGGGCTTCCTGTCGTTCGGACTGATCGCGTTCGCGGTGAGCGAGCCGGAGCCGGACCCCGGCCGGGAGCCGTCAAGGAATCCGCTGAATACCGCTGCGATGCGCCAGCTCGGGTCCGTGTACTGGCGCGTGGTCGCGGTTGGCGTCGTGTTCACGCTGGCACGTTTCAGCGAGGCCTTCCTGATCCTGCGTGCGCAGAATATCGGGCTCAATGCGATGTGGGTGCCGGCCGTGCTGGTGCTGATGAACATCGTCTATGCGTTGTCGGCCTATCCGGCCGGCGTGCTCTCGGACCGGATCAACCGCACCGGCCTGCTCGCGCTCGGCCTCGTCTTCCTCGCCGGCGCCGATCTCGCGCTCGCGCTGCTGCCAAACCTTGGCGGCCTCGCCCTCGGCGTCGTGCTGTGGGGACTGCATATGGGATTGACGCAAGGCCTGCTCTCGGCCCTCGTCGCCGACGCAGCGCCACCGAGCTTGCGCGGCACCGCGTTCGGCTATTTCAACCTGTTCACCGGCCTTGCCTTGCTGGCCGCAAGCGTGATCGCCGGCGCCTTGTGGGATGCCTATGGTCCGGCCGGCACGTTCCTGGCGGGGCTCGGCTTCGCGCTGGTCGCGCTCATGGGACTATTTGCCGTCGGCAACGGGCTGGCAACGGAGGAGAAACGATGACGGGGGGCTGTTCGCCGTGCTGAGCGGAGTGCTTGCGATTATGATCGGCAGCGTGCTGGGCGGCTGTGCGCGCTATTTCATCTCCGGCGCGATCGCGCGGCGGCTGGGCGAGACGTTTCCGTGGGGCACCGTGACCGTCAACGTCACCGGCGCCTTCCTGATCGGCATTTTTGGCGCATTGGCGACCCATCCCGGCTCGGTCTTCGCCGCGCCCGATCCATGGCTGTTCGCGGTCACCGGCTTTCTTGGCTGCTACACCACGGTGTCCTCGTTCAGCCTGCAAACGCTGACGCTGGCGCGCAACGGCGAGGCGATGCACGCGCTCGGGAATCTCGCGGTCTCGGTCGTGCTCTGCCTCGCGGCCGTCAGTTGCGGCTTCCTCCTCGCGGACACTCTGGGAGGCTAGAGGCAGATGAAGTCCCCCTCCTCTGCCGATCGCTGGCGCACCGCGACGCTCTATGCCTGGATTGCCGCCGGCAGCATGGTCGGCGGGCTAACGCGCTATCTGGTCGGGATCGCGCTCGACACCGGCTCCGGCTTCCCGGTCGCGACGCTGTTCATCAACGCCACGGGCTCACTGATCATCGGCTTCTACGCGACGCTGACCGGGCCCGACGGCCGCGTGCTGGCGCGGCCCGAGCACCGGCAGTTCGTCATGACCGGGTTCTGCGGCGGCTACACGACCTTTTCAACCTTCAGCCTGGAGACCTTCCGCCTGTTCCACGGCGGCATGAAATATACGGCGCTCGCCTATATCGCGGCATCCGTCATTTGCTGGCTGGTGTCGGTATGGGCAGGCCATATGATAGCCAGCGGCGCCAACCGCTTGCGAAGGAGCTAATCTTGCAAATCCCCAATCAGGCAGTTTCGCTCCGGATCTTCATTGGCGAGAACGACCATTTCGACGGCAAGCCGCTCTATGAAGCGATCGTGATGACGGCGCGCGAGCGGCATCTGGCCGGCGCTACCGTGCTGCGCGGCCCGATGGGCTTCGGCAAGTCGAGCCGGCTCCACACGTCGAAGATTCTGCGGCTCTCGGAAGACCTGCCGCTGTTGATCGAGATCGTCGACAGCGAGGACAACATCAATGCATTCCTGCCCATCCTGGATGGCATGATGTCGAGCGGCCTGATCACCTTGGAGAAGGTGCAGGTCCTGCAATATGGTGAGAAGGCCGCGCGCTGAGCGCGCGCCGGCAGGAACCCGAGCCCGCCATATCCGGGAGGCGGAATGAACGACACCGTTGCCAAACCTAAAACCAGGACGAAGACCAAGGTCGAGCGGCCGAAGCTGCATAAGGTCATCCTGATCAACGACGACTTTACGCCCCGCGAATTCGTCACGATGATCCTCAAAGCCGAGTTCCGCATGACCGAGGATCAGGCCTACAAGGTCATGATCACGGCCCATAAGCTCGGCGCCTGCGTGGTCGCCGTGTTCACCAAGGACGTCGCAGAGACCAAGGCTACCCGCGCAACGGATGCCGGCCGCACCAAGGGCTATCCCCTGCTGTTCACGACGGAGCCGGAGGAATAGTGGCCCCGGCCCGGCTTTGGTGCTTTTGCGCCTTCTTTCGGATTCAGCGCCGAATCCGCTCTGCCGAATAATGTATCTATTGGCCGTCAACAGGCGCATGGTGAGCCATCACCGGCCCATCACGGCGTCCATCGGTGACTGAGAGAGTCTTTGCGCTCCCGCCAATGCGGAGCGTCCCATGCAAGACACCACCAAGCGCACCATCCCGCTGAGCAATCGCCTTGCCCAATTGGCCGCCGAGGCCCGCCGTCGCGCGGAGATAGCCCCGCCCGGCGTTCAGCGGGAATCGCTGCTCAAAGCGGCGCGATTGAGCGAAACGGCCTCGCACATTCATGATTGGCTGAGTTCGCCAGGCCTGAAGGCGCCGCGCTAGTCGCCAATGCAGCATCGGCCTGCTGACGGAGCGGAAGCCCAAGGCAGCAGTGCCAGTTGAGCGCCGACGCCGCATTGCCGGCAACCGAACTCAAATATAAGTTGTACGTGGTGAACGATATCTTGTTTTGATTGTTGAGATAGCGTTCCCCGAACGCAGCGGGAGCAGCCAACAGCAAAGCAGCCCCCGATGATGAAATCTCTTATCGCCTTCGCGATGTTCGCGCTCCTCGGAGTGTCCGTGATGCTGTTGCCCGGTTTTGCTCCGCAAGTGAAGGCGCGCGAGACAGTCGCTTTGGCGAAGTCGGACCGGCTGGCGAGCCATCCGGTGGCGCGGAATTGCCTGGGCCAGGTCTGGCCGGACTTCGAAGCATCGTGTCTGCGCCGAGGTGAATCCGATGTCAGGATTCATGAAGCTCGTTTGGTGACGGCTCGCCGCTAGACCAACCATCGCAAAGCGCCGGCCGAGCTTGTCGGATGATCCAGGAAAGTGTCGTGCACAGATGTCAACGCCCCCAACCTCCTTGCCGAACGTTCTCGTCGTCGAAGACGAGATGATCCTGCGCATGCGCGCGGTCGATATCGTAGAGGATGCAGGCTTCTGCCCTGTGGAGGCCGTCAACGCCGACGAAGCCATCTCGATCCTCGAGTCGCGGTCGGACATCTCGCTTCTGTTCAGCGACATCCAGATGCCCGGGACCATGGACGGCCTGAAGCTGGCCCACGCGGTGCACGATCGCTGGCCTGCCATCAAGATCGTACTGGTCTCCGGTCAGGTAAAGCCGTCTGAAACCGAAACGCCGGCGGACAGCCGCTTCTTTCGCAAGCCGCTCGCCGTCGACGAAATGATCTCGCAGTTGCAGACGATGATCGGAGCGGGCGCGCTAAAAATCCTTCCGACCACAACGACGGATCCCGGGGAAAACCTTGGGGTTGCTCGATCGCCACAGGAATCGGTTCTGGTGGCGGAGAACGACAATCTGCGCCTGTTGCTGGAACAGGCCGACACCGACGCCAAGGTCCTGCTCGCTCAAGCCGGCATCGAAGCCCACGAACGCGAGGCGGCCGACAAGTTGCAAAAGCTCATCCTCGGAGAGCTGCATCATCGCATCAAGAATACGCTTGCGACGGTGAGCGCAATCGCAGCCCAGAGCTTCCGGGCCGCAATCAATCTCGAGCAAGGCCAAAAAGCCATGGATGGCCGCTTGCTGGCGTTGGGGCGCGCCCACGACCTGTTGATACAGGTCAGCTGGTCCAATGCGAGCCTCACTCATACCCTGAGCGGCGCCACCGATCCCTATGACGGTCAGGGAGGTCGACGATTCCATTTCAATGGGCCGGATCTCCGGATCACATCCGGTGCCGTGATAGCGCTCGCGATGACGTTCAACGAGCTCTGCACCAACACGACGAAGTTCGGCGCACTGTCCAGTTCCTCCGGACATGTCGAGATCGCATGGACGGTGGACGAGATCGAGCAAAGGCTGCGCCTGAAGTGGAGCGAAAGCGGCGGCCCCGTGGTGGCGCCGCCGACACGACGGAGCTACGGCACCCGGATGATCGAGTCGCTCGGCCAGCAACTGAACGGACAGGTGCGGCTGGCCTACGAACCGTCCGGATTTGTCTATCAGCTGGATGTACCGCTGAAGTCGGTGATGGCGTCGAACGCCTGAATTCTGCTCACCAGGCTGACGGCGGCGGACATCCGAGGATGACCTCAGGCCATCACCACCGGCGTCTCCTCCGTCAGCCCGTACACGCGCTGCGCCTTGGAAAAGCCCGCGATCGGGAATTCGCCGAGCTCGTGCCAGTCGTGGCGGCAGACATTGGCGAAGCCTTCTGAGGCCACGACGGTCCGCCCCAGGCGACCCGTGATCTTCTCCAGCCGCGCAGCAAGATTGACCGCGGGGCCAATGCAGGTGAAGTCGAGGCGGTTGCCGCCGCCAATATTGCCGTAGAGGATGTTGCCGACGTGGAGCGCCACGCCGAAGCGGAAGCGCTCGACGACGTCGCCGACAGGATACGCGAGCGCCTCGACACTGGCGCGAGATTCGCGCGCTGCCTCCAGCACCCGCGTGCAGACATGCGCGGCATCGCCGACATATTCGTCGATCGGGAATACCGCGAGCAGGCCGTCGCCCATGAATTTCAGCACCTCGCCGCCATGGCCGCGGATCGCGGCAACCTGGCAGTCGAAATAATGGTTGAGGATCTCGACCACGGTCTCGGCCGGCAGCCGGTCCGACAGTGCCGTGAAGCCGCGCAGATCGGAGAGCCAGATCGCAGCCTGCATGGTGTCGTTGTGGCCGCGGCGGATCTGACCGCCAAGGATGCGCGCGCCGGCACGATTGCCGACATAGGTGTCGAGCAGCATCTCGGCGGTGCGGCGCAGGCTGATGATCTCGGTGATGCGCGCGAGCGGCTTGACGATGGTGTGAATCGCCGCGATGTGTTCATCGGTGAAGCCGCCTGGATGGCGCGTTGTCCAGCTCGTCGCGTGGACCGAGCCGTCGAGAAACTGCATTGGCGTCGCGACGTAGTCGGTTACGCCTTCGGCACGCATATCGTCGAAAAAAGGGAAATGCTTGCTGCCGGGATCGTCCATGCGTCCCCGCACCTCAAGTCCCTGCTCGAACACGACCCGCAGCGGACTTCTGGCGAATTCCGGCGTCTCCAGGATCTCGAAATCGACCGTGCCGATCTCGACCTCCTCGCCTTCCCGCCAGATGAAGTTGCGACCGAAAATTTCGGGATGCAGCGTGCGGATGAAGATGCCGAACCGCCATAGCGGCAGACCGGCTGCAACCATCCGTTCGCAGGCTTCGGCCGTCATCTCGGCCGGGGCCTTCGACGACCAGGCGCCGTCGATCAGCCAGTTGGTGATACGTTGGAGCTCGGAGCTTTCCATGCGCGCATTTGCGGACGAAGTTGTGGGATCGTCAAGCTGCGCGGTGGACTAGTGGCGCGATACAAGCGCCCTGCGGAACGCTAGCGCCCGACCTGGCCGCGGTCGCGCAGGAAATGATCCGCCAACACGCAGGCCATCATGGCTTCGCCGACGGGGACGGCGCGGATGCCGACGCAGGGATCGTGGCGGCCCTTGGTCATGATCTCGGTGTCGGCGCCGTTGCGATCGACGGTGAGACGCGGCTGCAGGATCGACGAGGTCGGCTTGACGGCGAAACGCACCACCACCGGCTGCCCCGTGGAGATGCCGCCCAGCACGCCACCAGCGTGGTTGGACAGAAAACGCGTGCCGTCATTGCCCGTGCGCATCTCGTCGGCATTCTCTTCCCCGGTGAGTTCGGCCGCGCCGAAGCCGGCGCCGATCTCGACGCCCTTCACCGCATTGATGCTCATCATTGCGGCGGCGAGCTCGGCATCGAGCTTGGCGTAGATCGGGGCGCCAAGGCCAGCCGGCACACCTTCGGCGACGACCTCGATCACCGCGCCGATCGAGGAGCCGCTCTTGCGGATGCCGTCGAGATAGGTCTCGAAGAACGCGGCCTTGTCCTTGTCCGGACAGAAGAACGGGTTTTTCGCGATCTCGTCCCAGTCCCATTTCGCGCGGTCGATCTTGTGTGGCCCCATCTGCACCAGCGCGCCGCGCACCTTCACATCGGGCAGCACCTTTCGAGCGATCGCGCCGGCGGCGACGCGCGTCGCGGTCTCGCGCGCCGAGGAGCGGCCGCCGCCGCGATAGTCGCGCAGGCCGTACTTCGCTTCATAGGTAAAGTCAGCGTGGCCAGGCCGAAACTTGTCCTTGATCTCGGAATAGTCTTTTGAGCGCTGGTCGGTGTTCTCGATCAGGAGCCCGATCGGCGTGCCCGTCGTCACCTGCACGCCGGTCTCCGGATGCGCCATCACGCCGGAGAGGATCTTGACCTGGTCCGGCTCCTGACGCTGGGTCGTGAAGCGCGACTGGCCGGGTCGGCGGCGATCAAGATCACCCTGGATGTCGGCCTCGACGAGCGGGATCATGGGCGGGCAGCCGTCGACCACGCAGCCGATCGCCACCCCATGGCTCTCGCCGAAGGTCGTGACGCGGAACATGTGGCCGAAGGTGTTGAAGGACATCCGTATCTAGCTCGTAAGTCAGTGCTGACTTAACTCGCCCTGAAATTGGGGTCAAATGCCTACACGGTCGTCATGGCCGGGCTTGTCCCGCCATCCACGTTCTTGGCCCACAAGCGCAAAAGGGCGCCCCGGGCATGACGGCGCAGGACGCGCAAGCGAACCGGCTTAACTAAACTTCTCCAACCGCCCGTCGCGGAACACGTAGACGGCGCCCTGCTCGATATAAAGTTCGGCGGCGCTCGCCGGCGTCTCCAGGCCGAGTGAAACCATCAGGGCCCGGCAGGTCCCACCATGGGCGACCGCGACGGTGTCGGTCCGGAGTTGGTCGTACCAAGCGCGCACGCGGACCTGCACATCGGCGTAGGTCTCTCCGCCCGCGGGGCCCACCGTCCATTTGTCGGCGAGGCGCCGGGCGTAGATGTCGGGATCGGAGGCCTCGCTCTCGGCCAGCGTCAGTCCTTCCCAGGTGCCGTAGCCGATCTCACGCAGGCGATCGTCGAGCGTATAGCCCGCAGTCGGCAGTTCGAGCTTGCTCCGCGCCAGTTCCATGGTCTCTCGTGCGCGGCCAAGCGGACTCGACACGTAGGGTAATGCGGCCTTGTCGCGGCCCTCGCGCTTGAAGAGATCGGCGAGAATGCCGCCGGCCTGCACCGCCTGACCGCGACCGCGTGCGTTCAGCGGAATGTCCTTGATGCCCTGAAGCCTCCCGAGCGCATTCCACTCGGTCTCGCCGTGGCGAAGGTAATAAATCGTGGGCACAGGCATTGCTGGGTGAAAAGTTAGTCCTTCCCGCCGAACGAAATGTCCGGCGCTTCCGGGCGCTTCATGCCGAGCACGTGATAGCCGGAATCGACGTGGTGCACCTCGCCGGTGACGCCGCGCGAGAGGTCGGAGAGGAAATACAGAGCGCTGCCGCCGACGTCTTCCGTGGAGACGTTGCGCCGCAGCGGTGCGTTGGCCTCGTTCCACTTCAGGATATATCTGAAATCGCCGATACCGGACGCCGCGAGGGTCTTGATCGGCCCCGCGGAGATCGCGTTGACGCGGATATTCTTCTCACCGAGATCGACGGCGAGATAACGCACGCTCGCTTCGAGCGCCGCTTTCGCGACGCCCATGACGTTGTAATGCGGCATCCACTTCTCGGCGCCGTAATAGCTGAGCGTGATGAGCGAGCCACCGTCGGTCATCAGCTTCTCGGCGCGCTGCGCCACCGCCGTGAACGAATAGCAGGAGATCAGCAGGGATTTCGAAAAATTCTCCTGCGTGGTGTCGACGTAGCGGCCGTCGAGTTGCTCGCCATAGGCGATCGCATGCACCAGAAAGTCGATCTTGCCCCACTTCTCCTTCAGCACCGCGAAGGCCGCATCGATGGTCGCAGCATCGGTGACGTCGCAATGGCCGAGCACGAGCCCGCCGATCTCGGCGGCGAGCGGCTCGACGCGCTTCTTCAGCGCATCGCCCTGATAGGTGAAGGCAAGCTCCGCGCCGGCCGCGTGGCATGCCTTGGCAATGCCCCAGGCGATCGAGCGGTTGTTGGCAACGCCGAGGACCACGCCCCGCTTGCCCTGCATCAGACCTGAATTCTGCGCCATTTTGCTAACGTCCCGTCGAGCTCCCGGTGAGGTTTGGAGGTACACCAGCCCTCCGTTGCGGTACAGTCCTAATACGCGGCGTTAACGCTGTTTCAAGCGCCGGAATAGCCGTTCCGCTCGGGTGTTATGATCGTTGTGGCGCTCGCGCCGACATCAGGACGTCAAGACCGCAATGAGTGCGTTTCGCCAGAGTGTTGAAGCCATGATCCCGGCGTTGCGCCGCTACGCCCGCGCGCTCACGCGCGAGGCGGATGCGGCCGACGATCTGGTGCAGGATACGCTGGTGCGGGCGCTGCGTTCGGAGCGTCTGTTCCTCGGAGGCGACGTCAGGAGCTGGCTCTATACGATCCTGACCAACCTCAACAAGAACCGGCGGCGTTCGCTGGCACGACGGCCGCAATTCATGCAGCTGACGGAGAACAACCCGGATGCCAGCGGGACCGAAGCCGAAGGGCGCGATATCGAGAGGGCGCTGGCGACGCTCGTCGAGGAGCAACGCTCGGTGCTGCTCCTGGTGATGCTGGAGGGCATGAGCTACCGCGAGGTCGCCGACATCCAGGGCGTGCCGATCGGCACCGTGATGTCGCGCCTGGCACGCGCCCGCGCCCACGTCAAAGCCTCGCTGGAGGGCGAGCGCCCGGCGCTCAGGCGGGTGAAATGATGGCAGGATTGATGCATCGCGCCGGTCGTTTCTCCTGCATGGCGCGGGAAGCGGCGCAGTTGAACCACGAAGAACATTTTGGGCCGCAGAGCCAGAGACGATCGATATGAACGACCGCAAGATCCCAGTGACCGAGGACGAACTGCACGCCTATGTTGACGGCGAGCTGCCGGCCGAGCGCCGCGCCGATGTCGAGGCCTGGCTTGCCGCGCAGCCCGAGGATGGCGAGCGCGTGCAGTCCTGGCGCGCCATGGCCGAGATGCTGCACGCCCGCTACGATTCCGTCGCCCAGGAGCCGGTGCCGGCGCGGCTCGAGCTCGAACGGCTGGAGCGCCGCCCGCGGCACTGGCTCTATGGCGCCGCCGCGGCTGTGCTGGTGGCCTTCATGGCCGGCGGCACCGCCGGCTGGCTGGCGCACGGTGCCGCCAACGCGCCCTCGACTTTCCAGAGCTTTACGACCGACGCACTCGACGCCCACCGCCTCTATGTCGTCGAGGTTCGCCATCCCGTCGAGGTCGGCGGCAACGAGCGCGACCACCTCCAGGCCTGGCTGACCAGACGCTGCGGCTGGACCGTGTTTGCTCCGAACCTGGAGGCGAGTGGACTAAAGCTCGTCGGCGGCCGGCTCTTGCCGGGGCCGAACGGCCCGGCGTCGTTCCTGATGTATGAGGGCGCCTCGGGCGAGCGGTACACGATCTACACCGCCAAGACCGAGAATGGCGCGACGCAGATGCGGTATGCCAGAACGGACAAGGACGGGGCGCTGTTCTGGTCGGAGCGCGGCGTCGGCTACGTCGTCAGCGGTGGCGGCGACCGGGACCGGCTGACCAAAGTGGCGCAGGCGGTCTACGACCAAGCAGAGAAAAGCGGCACCTAGACAACCACGCAAACGCGGTGCCTCGATTCCGACATTGAAAATTTGGAATGAAGACATCGGCGCGTCTCATTATCGCACCGGATGATCACGCGAAAATGAGCAGCGTTCGATCCGCCGATCGACGCGGGCGGCCTCGATTGGGGTTTTTGGTACCGCGCTGGTCCCCCTCTCGAGGCCGCACCTTTTTATCGGCTGCCCCGCCGGACAGCCGACACGTCGAGCACGTGAGCCAAGAAGGGGTACCACGCCTCGGGCATATGATGAGCATCATCTCGATGCACGACGCTCTCAGTCTTTAGGAGAACCCCTCACACTTTCCGGATCACAGCCCGCTACGTGGATTGTAGGGGCGCTGCTCCCGCCACTTTTCCATCAATGCTTCAAGCTCGGCGTCGTTCCCGTCCGGTAGCATAATCCTGACGGTGACGAAGAGATCCCCGGTTCCACCAGTTTTTGGCAATCCTTTGCCCTTGAGGCGGAAGGTCCGGCCGCTGGAGGTGTTTTGCGGAACCGAAAGCTCCACGGCATTGCCGAGGGTGGGCACGCGGACCTTGCCGCCAAGCACCGCCTCGTAGAGCGTGACCGGCAGGTCGATCCTGAGATCGGCGCCCTCGATCTTGAAGAACGGATGCTGCGCGATGCCGATCGTGATCAGGAGATCGCCCGGCGGATGGCCCTGAGCGCTCTCGCCCTGCCCCCGCAACCGGATCTGCTGGCCTTCGGTCACGCCGGCCGGAATCTTGACGTTGAGCTCCTTGCCGTTCGGCAGCCGGACGCGCTTCTCGCCGCCCTTCACCGCCTCCTCCAGCGAGACGGTCATGGCGACATTGACGTCGAGATCGAGCCCGATCCCGCCGGTGTCGAATTCGAACTGGGCACCGCCGCCGGCCCCTGGGCGCGGACGCGGCCCTCCTCCGAACATGCTGTTGAGGATGTCCTCGAACGCGCCGCCGCCCGGACCAGGGCCCGCGCCGCCACCGCGGAACGTATAGCTCTCGAACCCGCCGGGACCCGCGCGCCCGCGCGGCCCACCGCCGCCGCCCGGAAAACCCTGGAAGCGCGGCTTGCCGTCGGCGTCGATCTCGCCGCGGTCGAATTGCTTGCGCTTGTCCTCGTCGCCGAGGATCTCATTGGCCGTATTGAGCTCAGCGAAGCGCTCGGCCGCCTTCGGGTCGTTCTTGTTGCTGTCGGGATGGTGCTTCTTGGCAAGCTTGCGATAGGCGCTCTTGATCGCGGCAGCGTTGGCGCTCCGCGGCACCCCCAAGACCTCATAGGGGTCGCGCATCCGTCACGTCTCCTTCAAGAAATCGAATTGTTCAAAGGGCTCCCCGCCCCAACTGAGCCTCATGTGGGGGGCGAGTGGTATTTTTGCAACTAGCCTGGTGAAGCGATTCCTAGCTCCGCCACGGCTTTAGCGTATGAATCTCCCAACTGCCACGGCTGCTTTGGCAGCCCGCGCCCTGGAGCCAGCTTTCGGTGCTGCCATTGACGTAGCTCGCCAGGAAGTCGCGGCACTTGCGGCCGTCCTCGGCGGCATAGGATTGCGCGATCGGCGTGACCGAACCGCGCGCCCCGGTTTCCGGATTCTCCCAATGCTGGCTGGAATCCTTATCGTTCTTGCTGAGCACGTCGGAGGCGGCGTTGCGGGCGAAGGCGAGATCGGTCTCTGTCGGTGCCGCCACCCTGGCCGGCATTGCGATCGAGCCGGTAAGGTCGCTGTCATCGGCCTTGGCGTAGGCACTCTTGTCGTTGCGGGAAAAGCTGCAACCGCCGGTGCCGAGTCCGATCAGAATGATCGTCATGACGAAGCCGAACGGCCGGATCGCCGATAGGCCAACGCGTCCCCATACCCTATATAGGGCGGTAGCAGACAACAACGCGTTTTGGACCGCAGGACGCAACTCGGACCCCAGACATGACCGACACGACCTCGATGAAACACCAGACACCCTTAACATCCGGTGATTTCACCGCCGCCGACGAGCCGTTTGCGCTGTTCGAGGCCTGGCTGAACGAAGCCATCAAGAGCGAGCCGAACGATCCGAACGCCATGGCGCTCGCGACCGTCGATCCCGACGGCCTGCCGGACGTGCGCATGGTGCTGATGAAGGGCTTCGATACCGATGGTTTCGTCTTCTACAGCCACATCGCCAGCCAGAAGGGCCGCGAACTCGCCGCAAATCCTAAGGCGGCGTTACTTTTTCACTGGAAGTCGCTGCGCCGTCAGGTCCGCATCCGCGGCAACGTGACGCCGGTGACCGAGGCCGAAGCCGACGCCTATTTCGCCACCCGTCCCAAGCAGGCGCAGATCGGCGCCTGGGCGAGCAAGCAGTCGCAGGAGCTCGAGAGCCGCTTCGCTTTCGAGCAGGCGATCGCCAAGGTCGCCGCCAAGCACATGATCGGCAAGGTGCCGCGTCCGCCGGGCTGGAGCGGCTGGCGTATAACACCGTCGCGTATCGAGTTCTGGCACGACCGCCCGTTCCGCCTGCACGACCGCATTGAATTTCGCCGTGACGCGGCCGGCCAGAAATGGTCCAAGACGCGAATGTATCCCTAGAATTTTGTTCGAGAATGATCCCTTCGGAAAACCGCTGCACAGTTTGCGCTAACGCGGCCCTCCGGGTCCGGATCATGCTCCAGCCTGAAAGATGTCCATGCCGCAGTCGTCCAATGCGCCGCGCCGTACGCTGCTCCTGACCGGGGCGAGCCGCGGCATCGGCCATGCCACCGTGATCCGTTTCTCCTCGGCCGGCTGGCGCGTGATCACCTGCTCGCGGCATCCGTTCCCGGAGGATTGTCCCTGGGACGCGGGCCCTGAGGACCATATCCAGGTCGACCTCGCCACCCCCGCAGATACCACGCGCGCGATCTCCGACATCCGCGACCGTCTCGAAGGCGGCATGCTGCATGCGCTGGTCAACAACGCCGCGATCTCGCCGAAGGGGGCCGGCGGCTCCAGGCTCGGCTCGATCGACACCGACCTCGACACCTGGACGCACGTGTTCAATGTCAACTTCTTCGCGCCGATCATGATGGCGCGCGGGCTGATCGAGGAATTGAAGGCGGCCAAGGGCTCTGTCGTGAACGTCACCTCGATCGCGGGCTCGCGCGTGCATCCCTTCGCGGGCGCGGCCTACGCCACCTCGAAGGCCGCGCTGGCGTCCCTGACGCGCGAAATGGCCTCCGACTTCGGCCGCGTCGGCGTGCGCGTCAACGCGATCGCGCCGGGCGAGATCGACACCTCGATCCTGTCGCCGGGCACCGAGAAGATCGTCGACCAGCAGATCCCGATGCACCGGCTCGGCACACCGGACGAGGTCGCCAAGATCATCTACGTGCTGTGCACGGACACCAGTTCTTACGTCAACGGCGCCGAGATCCACATCAACGGCGGCCAGCACGTGTAGGCTACCGCGTCATTGCAAGCGCAAGCGAAGCAATCCAGACTGCCTCGGTGAGGACAGTCTGGATTGCCTCGTCGCTTCAGTGCAAAATTGCTTCGCAATTTTGTCGCGAGCTCCTCGCAATGATGATGTTGGAAATTACGCCGGAGAAGCAAGGCGATCCAGACAACGCCGCCGCAAGACCTGGATCGCCCTTAGCTTTCCGTTCCTCAATCGAGTCGAATCCGACGTGACCTCTCGCGTGGCTGCGGAGCGGCCGTGCTGATTGCAGTCGAGCAATCGTCGTCGTTCTCGCCGTCGAGCAGCGGAGCACCACAGTGCCGGCACATGCGCGCCGACATCGACGACGCCTTGCCGCTCGTCGCGACGTGGCGATAGCTCGCCAGATCGATGACGTTGGGGGGCGTCGTTATGTGTTTTTCAACCATGGCTGTTCCTCGCGGCTTACCTGCTCCTTATCGCAGACAAGTTTCGCGCAAACGTTCAGCCCACCGCTCAAATTTTACCGGAGGAATTGGGGCGGCGAGCACACATCGCCGTGCGGCCGCAATCCCGCTCTATTCTGCGACACCAGACACTGTGTCTCTGCGTCCGGCGTAAGGTCTCGGTCACTATTACAGCCACTTCTTCCACTTGAAGATCCAGTACGGAACGATCGCCGCAATCAGCATCAGCACCAGCGCGAACGGATAACCGTGCACCCATTCGAGTTCCGGCATCGACTTGAAGTTCATGCCGTAGATCGAGGCGATCAGCGTCGGCGGCATCAGGACAACCGCCATGACCGAAAACAGCTTGATGATGTTGTTCTGCTCGAGATTGACGACGCCGAGCATGGCGTCGAGCACAAAGGTGATCTTGCTGGAGAGATAGGAGGCATGATCGGTCAGCGAGACGACGTCACGCTGCATGGTCTTGAGCTGCTCGCGCATGTCCTTCGACCATTTCACGCCCTCCACCACCGCGGAAAGGAAGGCGACGACGCGGCCGATCGAGACCAGGCTCTCGCGAACCTTGGAGGTCAGATCGCCCTTGCGGCCGATCGAGATCAGGATTTGCGAATATTGCTTGGCGTGACCGTGGCGCTCGCTCTCCGGCTCGAAAATGTCATGGGAGACCTGATCGATCTCGGCGCCGCAGCGCTCCAGGATGTCGGCGCAGCGGTCGATCACGGCATCGAGCAGCTCCATCAGCACCATCTCGCCGGTGATGGCCGGTGTGCAGGAACGGGCCAGCTTGGCCTCGACCAGCGCAAAGGGCTTGGGCTGGTCATAGCGCACCGTTACCAGGCGGTGGTCGCCCAGAATGAACGTGACCGCCGTGGTCCTCGGCATATCGGTATCGGATTGGCACATCAGCGTCGCGGTCATGTAGCGCGCGCCGTTCTCCATATAGAGGCGGCTCGAGATCTCGATCTCCTGCATGTCCTCCCGGGTCGGGATTGCGATCCCCGAGAGCTTCTCGACGGCTTTGTCCTCGGCCGCGGTGGGGTTGACCAGGTCGATCCAGACCGCATGCTCCGGGACTGCTGCGAGATCCTCGATGACGGCCTTCTTGAGGGAGGACTCGAAGGGAACGAACACAGAAAACATGCACAACTCCAGCAGGGGCCTGCGACAGACTGACAGCGCTTAGCGCGATTCTGACAAGTTGATGATGACAAGCACATTAACGAGCGTTTGCATTTGTGGCGACGGCATGGCCCAACTGTGGCACGGAATCGACACATACGACCGTTTTGCCCAAAAACCGGCTCTGGCCCGCAAAACTTGCGGCAGAAAAGCCACAGGTAAGGTCTTGCAGCGCGGGAGAAGCGTCGTGAGGCTGGAATTGTGGCAGATTTCAACGATAATGGGGGCCAACGGAATCGTGGAATTGGGCTTACTCAAGCTCCACGAAGCTTGTTGTTGTCGATTGGAACCAAATCATGTCGTCGCTGAAAGTTACGCTGGGTATTTTGGCCGCTGGCCTGATGCTGTCGGGCTGCATGCAGGCCACGCATTTTGAAGCGACCGACACCAAGGCCTTCAAGCCGAAGGACAAGGAACTCCTTGCCAAGGTTCGGTACGAGAACACCCCGGTCGCAGAGCCGTTCCGCCGCGCCATCGTTGAGTACCACCGCAAGGAATCGCCGGGCTCGATCGTGGTCGATTCCGACAACCATTACCTCTACTACGTTCTGGATGGCGGCAAGGCGATCCGCTACGGCATCACCGTCGGTGAAGAAGCCATGGCTTGGTCGGGCATCGCCAAGGTGGGCAGCAAGACCGAGTGGCCGGCCTGGCACCCCACCCCCGGCGAAATTTCGCGCCTGGGCGTGCCCACCTTCGTCGCCCCCGGTCCGGACAATCCAATGGGCTCCCGCGCGATGTATCTCTACTCGGGCGGCAAGGACACATTGTTCCGCATTCACGGCACCAACCAGCCGGAATATATCGGCGCGTCGATCTCGTCGGGCTGCATCCGCCTGACCAACGAGGACGCGATCGACCTCTATGATCGCGTCAAGGTCGGCACCCTCGTTGTGGTGCTCGAGCCCAAGCATGGCGACTCGCCCTACAATTCACGGCTTGCGCTCGGCGGCAGCCAAACTGGCCAGGCGGGCAGCTACTGATCAGGTACCTGATCTCTGACATTCAAAAGCGCCGGTCTCACCGGCGCTTTTTTGTTGCCGGCTTGTGCGGCCGGGCTTTGTGGCCGTCGGCCGCCGGCTTGTCCGCAGAGGCAGCCGATGTCTCCGCCGCCTCGTCGTCAATTCCTTGCTTCGTCTCGGGCTTGGCCTCGGGCTTCGCTTCGGGTTTGGCCGCGACCTCACGCGGCGGCGCCTCCTCGGGCCGTTCCGCCGGCAGCAGCGGGGCAACCTGCGGCAGCGGATCCCAGACGTTCCACTGGCAGATCCGGTAGTCGTTGCGCCGCTGCGCGAGATCGAGATGGATATGGTCCTCGTGGTACCAATCCGAGCCGGGGCCGAGCACGGTCGAAAAGCGCGAGCAGACCGAATGCAGCACGCGCTCGCGCACCTCGCGCGGCATGGTGCGGTCGGTCAGGCCGATCGACTGCCCGTTAGCGAGCTTGATGGCGCGCACATCGATCGCATTGGCCTTGCCGTGCTCGGACAGCATGGCGCCGACGACGCGGTTGCGGCCGCGACACTCGAAGCTGTCGAAATTGTCGAGATCGCCGATGGTCGAGCCGAGGCTCGCGGCCAGCGGCACCACGTCCTTGCGCACCCAATCGGCGATTGCGGATGCCATGGTGCAGCGGAGGATCGCCGCCGGCTTGACCGCCACGTTGCGCTTGTCCGGCAGCACGATGGCCTCGAGCCGCACCAGATCCTCGCCGCCACAGGCGCCGGGGCCGCGGATATCCGGGATCGAAGGCGCGATCGCGATCTCCTCGGTCAGCGCGAGGCGGCACGCCGAGGCCTGCTTCTCGGGCGGCGGCGCCGCCTCGGCGGGCTTGGTGGCGCCTGGTTTGTCCGCGGAAGGCTTTTCCGCGGAAGGCTTGCCGCCGGTCTCCGCAGGAGCCTCGTCCGATGCCTTAGCCGACCCCTTGGGGGCCTCCTCGGGGCGAGGTTTTGGGAGCGGGATCCTGCCAGAGATATTGGCAGAATGAACCGTGGCGCGCGGCCGTGGTGCAGCAATACCAAAGATGTCCAGCGGGGACCCATATTTGCGCGCCTCTGCCCGATCCGCGAGCCCGAGCGCGACGGTAACCATTGCCGCGCCGACGGACATATAGCCGCGACAAGACCATTTGCGGCGAAAGGCGGGCAGGCTAAAACTCATGACAATTCTTTGGCCCAACGCTGAGAGCGACAATCCGCCCAGCGGCTTCTCGGAGGAACGACGGAATGCTTGGTTTGATGCAAGACTGGCCCCTGCTCTGCCACAGGATCATCGAACACGCCGCCAAGATTCATGGCAAGCAGGAGGTCGTGACGCGCTCGGTCGAGGGACCGATCCATCGCACCACCTATGCCGATATCCACAAGCGCGCGCTCAAGGTCTCGCAGATGCTGGAGCGCGACGGCATCAAGCTCGGCGACCGTGTCGCAACGATCGCCTGGAACACCTGGCGCCATCTTGAGGTCTGGTACGGCATCATGGGGATCGGCGCCATCTGCCATACCGTCAATCCCCGCCTTTTCCCCGAGCAGATCGCCTGGATCATCAACCATGCGCAGGACCGCATCGTGATGACCGACATCACGTTCGTTCCGGTCCTGGAGAAGATCGCCGACAAGCTGACAAGCGTGGAACGCTACGTCGTGCTCACCGACAAGGCGCACATGCCGCAGACGACGCTGAAGAACGTGGTCGCCTACGAGGACTGGATCGCGGAGGCCGACGGCAAGTTTAAATGGAAGGACTTTGACGAGAACACGGCGGCCGCGATGTGCTACACATCGGGCACCACCGGCGATCCCAAAGGCGTGCTGTATTCGCATCGCTCCAACGTGCTGCACGCGATGATGGCCAACAATGTCGACGCGCTCGGTACCAGCGCCTCCGAGACCATGCTCCCCGTGGTGCCGCTCTTCCACGCCAACAGCTGGGGCATCGCCTTCTCCGCACCCTCGCAGGGCACCAAGCTCGTGATGCCGGGCGCCAAGCTCGACGGCGCCTCGGTCTATGAGCTGCTCTCGACCGAGAGGGTGACGCATACCGCCGGCGTGCCCACGGTTTGGCTGATGCTGCTCCAGCACATGACCGCCAACAATCTGAAGCTGCCGGACCTGAAGATGGTGATCTGCGGCGGCTCGGCGATGCCGCGCTCGATGATCAAGGCCTTCCTCGACATGGGCTCGAACGTCCGCCACGCCTGGGGCATGACCGAGATGAGCCCGATCGGCAGCGTCGCGGCGCTGAAGCCGCCGTTCCAGAATGCGATCGGCGAGGCGCGGCTCGACGTGCTCCAGATGCAGGGCTACGCGCCCTTCGCCGTCGAGATGAAGATCACCGACGATGCGGGCAAGGAGCTGCCGTGGGATGGCACGACCTTCGGCCGCCTCAAGGTCGCCGGCCCGGCCGTCGCCAAGGCCTATTACCGGGTCGACACTGATATTCTCGACGAGGACGGCTTCTTCGACACCGGAGACGTCGCGACCATCGACGAAGCCGGCTACATGCGGATCACCGACCGCTCCAAGGACGTGATCAAGTCCGGCGGCGAGTGGATCTCCTCGATCGAGCTGGAAAACCTCGCCGTCGGCCATCCCGCCGTGGCGGAAGCCGCCGTGATCGGCGTGTTCCATCCCAAATGGGACGAGCGTCCGCTGCTGATCGTGCAGCTCAAGCAGGGCCAGCAGGCCAGCCGCGAGGACATCCTGAAGTTCATGGATGGCAAGATCGCCAAATGGTGGATGCCCGACGACGTTGCCTTTGTCGACGGCATACCCCACACGGCGACGGGCAAGATCCTGAAGACCGCGCTGCGCGATCAGTTTAGGGAATACCGCTTCCCGAACGCGGCGGCGTAGGCCATCTCGGACGTCGTGCCCGGGCTTCGTCCCGCCTGCGGGGTCAAAGCCCCTTCGGCGCGGCGACGGCCCGGACATCCGCGTCCTCATGGCAAAAAGACGTGAATGGCCGGTCAAGCCCGGCCATGACGATGCAGCCTTCTGCGGAACTCTTGAATTTGCCCGCCGGCCGTGGTCTCAACGGCCCATCGTCGTGCCAGATCGGCCGGCACCGTCCCCAAGATCCCGGCAGAGCTGACCCGATGGCCCGCAGGTTTTCCGCTCCCTACCAGTCGGAGCCCGTGTCCAGCCTCGCGAGCTGGGCGCGCAATCTGGCCGTGTTCGCCCTGGTAGCGGTGGTGGTCTCGATCATCATCGTCCGGTTCGGCTTCCTGGAGATGAAGCCGGCGCTCGCGACCTTCTTCGGCGGGCTCGGGATTGCCGCGCTCTCGATCCTGTTCGGGCTCGCCGGCTTCGCCGCGATCTGGCAGAACGGCTCGCGCGGCATGGCGCGCATCCTGCTTGCGTTCCTGATCGACGGCGCGATCCTCGCCTATCCCGCTTATCTCGGCCTGCAATACCGCAAGCTGCCGGCGATCCACGACATCACCACCGACCCGATCGACCCGCCGCGCTTCGACGCGCTGGCCCGCCTGCGCACCGGCGATGGTGCCAATACCGCTGTGTATGCCGGCCTCTATTCGGCCGAGCAGCAGCGTCAATTCTATCCCGATATCGAGCCGATCGAGCTCGAGATTTCAGTCGACCGCGCCTATGCGATCGCGCTTCAGCTGGTCAACAAGCGCAAATGGTTGATCATCGACGAGCGCGCGCCGCAGCCCCCGCGCCGCATCGGCCGCATCGAGGCGGTGGCGCGCTCACCGATCATGGGTTTCCGCGAGGACATCGCCATCCGGGTCGTGCCCGACGGCGAGGATTCCCGCGTCGATATCCGCTCCGCCTCGCGCTATTTCGAGAGCGACCTCGGCAGCAACGCCGCACGCGTGAAGAAATTCATCGACGATCTCAACACCGCCGCCGATGCCGACGCACTCAAACCGGTGAAGAAGACGCCGGTGGCGCCGCCGAAGGCGCCGGCAAAGACGGTGAAGAAGTGACGGAAGGCTAAGCGTTCGCCATCCGATAGGTCCCGCCGATCACGGGATCGCCGTCCGTCGCCACCACGCCGCGGGCGACCAGGTCTTCCAGATGCGCCAGCACGGAATAGCCCGCCGCGGTGGTGAGCCTCGGATCGATGCCGATATAGATCGCCCGGACCATGGTCGGGATGTCGGTCTCGCCCTTCGCAAGGCGGTGCAGGATGGAGGCCTCGCGCGCCTTGCGGTGACGGATCAGGAAGCGCACGAAGCGCGGGCCTTCTGGAATTTCGGGGCCGTGACCGGAGAAATACACATCCTCCTCGCGCGCGGCGAGACGATCCAGCGATTCCATGTAGTCGATCATCGAGCCGTCGGGCGGGGCCACAATCGAGGTCGACCATCCCATCACGTGATCGCCGACGAAGTTGAATTTTCGCTCGGGCCAGGCAAAAGCGAGGTGGTTGGCGGTATGGCCGGGTGTCGCCACGGCCTCGAGCCGCCAGCCATCTCCTTCGACCACGTCGCCATGGCCGATCCTGATATCGGGCGCGAAGTCGCGGTCGGCGCCGGATTCCGGGTTGTGCTTCTCGCTCTCGAAGCGCGGGCGCGAGGCGCGGTGCGGGCCTTCGGCGTAAACTGGCGCGCCGGTCGACCGCTTGATCCGCGCGGTGTTCGGCGAATGGTCGCGGTGGGTGTGGGTGACGAAGATATGGCTCACCGTCTCGCCGCTGACGGCATCGAGCAGCGCCGCCGCATGCGCCTCGTCGTCCGGACCGGGATCGATGATCGCGACGTTGCCCCGGCCCACGATGTAGCTGACCGTGCCGGTGAAAGTGAACGGACTCGGATTGTTACAGAGCACGCGCCGCACGCCGGGGCGGACTTCCTCGACGATGCCGGGCTTCAGCGGAAAGTCGCGGTTGAACGGGACGTCGTCGTTGTCGGACATGGCTTGCTCGTACCTTGCTGACTTCGTCATGCCCGGCCTCGTGCCGGGCATCCACGTTCTTCGCGTGGTCTAAGACGTGGATGGCCGGGACAAGCCCGGCCATGACGCGATTGGAGAGTTCAGTCGCATCCCACACTGGGGCGGTTTGCTCAGAAAAACGCCTGAATGCCCGTGATCGCGCGGCCCAGGATCAGGGCGTGGACGTCGTGGGTGCCCTCGTAGGTGTTGACGGTCTCGAGGTTATGGACGTGGCGCATCACGTGATACTCGATCGAGATGCCGTTGCCGCCGTGCATGTCGCGCGCGACGCGGGCGATGTCGAGCGCCTTGCCGCAATTGTTGCGCTTCATGATCGAGATCATCTCGGGAGCGAACTTGCCCTCGTCCATCAGGCGACCGACGCGCAGCGAGCCCTGAAGGCCCAGCGCGATCTCGGTCTGCATGTCCGCGAGCTTCTTCTGCACGAGCTGGGTCGCGGCGAGCGGCTTGCCGAACTGCTTGCGGTCGAGCGTATACTGGCGGGCGCGGTGCATGCAGTCCTCGGCCGCGCCGAGCACACCCCAGGAAATGCCGTAGCGGGCGCGGTTGAGGCAGCCGAACGGGCCTTTCAGGCCGGAGACGTTGGGCAGCAGCGCGTCTTCCGGAACCACGACACCGTCCATCACGACCTCGCCGGTGATGGAGGCGCGAAGCGACAGCTTGCCGCCGATCTTCGGTGCCGACAGGCCCTTCATGCCCTTCTCCAGCACGAAGCCGCGGATCTGGTTGTCGTGCGCGGCCGACTTGGCCCAGACCACGAACACGTCGGCGATCGGCGCGTTCGAGATCCACATCTTGCTGCCGGTCAGGCGATAGCCGTCCGACACCTTCTCGGCGCGCGTTTTCATGCCGGCCGGATCGGAGCCGGCATCAGGCTCGGTCAGCCCGAAGCAGCCGACCCACTCGCCGCTGGCGAGCTTCGGCAGGTACTTCTTGCGCTGGTTCTCGTCGCCATAGGCGTAGATCGGATACATCACCAGCGAGGACTGCACCGAGTTCATCGAGCGGTAGCCGGAATCGACCCGCTCGATCTCGCGCGCGACCAGACCATAGGCGACATAGCCTGCATTGGCACAGCCATATTCCTCCGGCAACGTGATGCCGATCAGGCCGAGTTCGCCCATCTCGTTGAAGATCTCGCGATCCGTCTTCTCTTCGAGATAGGCCTTGGCGACGCGCGGCAGCAGCTTGTCCTGGGCGTAGGCGCGCGCGGTGTCGCGCACCATGCGCTCGTCTTCGGTGAGCTGCTCGTCGAGCAGGAACGGATCGTCCCACTGGAAAGAAGCCGAAGCCGGCTTGTCCTTGGCCTGAGGGCGCGCGGTCATGAAACGTCCTTTCGTCTGGTTCCGTCAAAATTTGCCCGACAAAGTAAAGCGCCGCGGCAACAAGTGCAATTGCGTTGCAGATGTACGGGTCTGCGTGATTCCCGGGGACCCGCGAGGCGCGCCTCGGGGGATGCGCTTCGCGCACCCCTGGATAACAGCGCTAGCTTTCGAGTAGCTCGTTGGCGACGATCTCGATGCCGAAGCCCGAAAGGCCCTTGTAGTCGTGCACCGAGGAGGTGAGATGCCGGATCGAGGTGACGCCGAGATCGCGCAGGATCTGTGCACCGACGCCGACTTCGCGCCACTGGCGGTTGCGGTCGGCCTCGGTCGCGCTCTCATCGGGCAGCGGCGCCACAGGGACACCGGCCGCACCGTCGCGCAGATAGACCAGAACGCCACGGCCCGATTTCTTGAAGTGCTCGAGCACCGCCGCCATGCGCTTGTGGCCGGTGAAGATGTCCTTGACGATGTTCGGCTTGTGAAAGCGTGTCAGGACGTTCTTGCCGTCGCCGACGCCGTTGTAGACGAAGGCGACATGGGCGATGGAATCGAACGGCGAGCGGTAGGCATAGCCCTGCAGCGGCCCGATCGGGCTCTCGGTGACGAAGGTCGAGACCCGCTCGATCAGTTTCTCGCGCACCTGGCGGTAGGCGATCATGTCGGCGATGGTGACGTGCTTGAGCTTGTGCTGGGCGGCGAAGCGGGCGACCTGCTCGCCCTTCATCACGCTGCCGTCGTCGTTCATCAACTCGCTGATGACGCCGACCGGCGGCAGGCCGGAGAGCTTGCACAGGTCGACCGCGGCCTCGGTATGGCCGGAGCGCAGCAGCACGCCGCCGTCCTTGGCGATCAGCGGGAAGATGTGACCGGGACGGGCGAAGTCGTTGGCGCCGGCATTGGGATTGGACAGCGCGCGGCAGCACGAGGCGCGCTCCTCGGCCGAGATGCCGGTGCCGCCGTCGGGCTTGTAGTCGATCGAGACCGTGAATGCGGTGGTGTGCGCTGAGTCGTTGTGGGCCACCATCGGATCGAGCCGCAGGCGGCGCGCATCTTCGCTGGTGATCGGGGCGCAAACGATGCCGGAGGTGTGGCGGATGATGAACGCCATCTTCTCGGCGGTGCAGAACGAGGCGGCGACGATCAGATCGCCCTCGCCCTCGCGGTCTTCGTCGTCGGTGACGACCACGAGCTCACCCCGGGCAAAGGCCTGCAAGACTTCCTGGACGTTATCCGGCATTTCCCAATCTCTATCGGTTATGGCCCGGAGGCTTAGCCGGACTTGAGCCGGGGCGCTAGTGTCCCCGGCGCAACCGCATATGCCGGACCGCAGCCCTGCCCGACGGGCGGCTCGCGTCGGGCCTAAGCCCGGTGAGAAGCCGGCCGGGAGCGGTCAGGGCAGCACTTCGCGCCGCTCGCCGAGCCGCTGATCGAGCTCGGCCCGCTTGTCGGCCAACAGGCCGGCCTGGGCGGCCTCGATCACCGTGAACAGCTCATGGGCGTCGCTGAGCCGGGTCACGGTGACATAGCTGGCGCCAGCCGCGTAGAGTTCGTCTACATCCGACAACAGATCGGCCGTGGCAATGATCATGGCGGTCGGGTTGAGGGTGCGGACGTGGCGGACCAGCTTCTCGTTGCTGGCACCCTTCAGAAGCGCATCCGGGACGCTGAGGATGATCATCTCGGATTTGCCGACGCCGGCATGGAGCAGCGTGTCGGCGCTGCTGATATCGCCGTAGATCACGTGCAGGCCGCGCGACAGCAGCGTCTGGTACACATTGGGATTGAAGTCGATCACGGTGATCTGCTCGAGCAGCACCGGTGCCTGCCGCTCGATCTCGGCCAGCAGCGCGCTCGCCGCACGGAAAAAGCCGAGGATGACGATGCGGCGCGCCTCGCCATGGCCCTCGTGTCCTTCCTCGCCGTGGCCATTGCCGTGGTCGAGATCGCGCAGGCCGATCCGCTTCAGGGGACCGATCGCCCAGCGGGTGATCTCGTCGCTGCGGGTCATCACGAATGTCGAGAGCACCGCCAGCACCACGAAGGCGAAGGAGGCCGCGTTCGCCGTCTGGGCTGCGATGTGGTGGTCGGCGACGCCGGTCTGGATCACCACCAGCGAGAACTCGGAGATCTGCGCGAGATTCAGGGCCGGCAACAAGCTGGCTCGCAGGCCCTGCCTCATCAGATAGAGCGGGACGAAGGTGGTCACGAGGCGGCTCACCACCGTGAACGCCGCGATCATCAGGGCAAGTCCGATCACGGAGAGGCCGGGCACGGGAATGGTCATGCCGAGCGCGACGAAGAACAGCGTGATGAAGAAATCGCGAAGCGTGGTGACCTTGGCCGTGACATCGAGCGCATAGGGAAAGGTCGAGAGCGAGACGCCGGCGATCAGGGCGCCCATCTCGCGCGACAGCGACAGCCGCTCGGCGGTCTCGGCGACCAGGAAGCACCAGGCGAGCGCGCCGAGCAGGATCAACTCGGGGCGGCGGGCGATCTGGTGAAACAGGCGCGGCAGCACGTAGCGGCTCACCAGCAGTGCCGCGGCGACCAGCACTGCGACCCGCCCGATCGAGAGCAGGATCACGCTGATTTCCAGATTGGCAAGGCTCGGCTGCACCGCCAGAAACAGGATGGCGAAGATGTCCTGGAGCACCAGCACGCCGAGGGTGATGCGGCCGGGCAGCGTGTCGAGCTCGCGCTTCTCGTAGAGCACCTTGACGATGATGACGGTGCTCGACAGCGCGCAGGCGACACAGAGGTAAACCGCATCGAACTGTCCGCCCCCGAGCGACAGGCCGATGCCGACGAAGAACAGCACCCCGAGCAGGCAGCCGCCGAGGAGCTGGCCGCCCGCCGCGAACAGGATGACCTTTCCCGCCCGCACGATCTTCTTCAGGTCGATCTCCAGGCCGATCATGAACAGCATGAAGATCAGGCCAAGCTCGGAGATGACGCTGATCGATTCCTGCGACTTGACCCAGCCGGCGCCAAATGGACCAATGCAGAAGCCGGCGATAAGATAGGCCAGGATCAGCGGTTGCCTGGAGAAGTGGGCAAGCAGGCCCAGCATCCAGGCAAACAGGATACAGAGAGTGATGTCGCGAATGAGCTCGTGCATGCCAGATTGGTCCGTTTTGCCGCACCCTAGTGATCGAGTGCGTTGCGGCAAGCGAGCAATTCGTCACATGCGGATGGGGCTCGCCATTGCACTGCTGCTATGCCCCCTCGCCTGCTCCGTGCCCGCAGCCGCTCAATCCAAGGTGAATATCGAACAAAACTTTGCAGATTCCCTCACCGCACTGCCGAAAGAAGAACTCGCCGTCGCCGGCGGGTTCTACGTGCCCGCCTATTCCAGTGTCGCGATGAGCCAGGGCAAGCTGCGCGTCGACTTCTCGGTGACCCTGAGCGTGCACAACGCCTCCGAGACGCAAGCACTGGTTGTCAAACGCATCGCCTATTTCGACACCGCAGGCAAGCAGGTCGAGAGCTATCTGAAGGCGCCCGTCGCGTTGAAGCCCCTCGCCACCGTCTCAATCTTCATTCCGACCGACGACGTACGCGGCGGGACCGGAGCCAATTTCCTGGTCGATTGGGCCGCAGCAAGCGAGATCGCCGAGCCTGCTGTCGAGGCCTTGATGGTTGGCGGCGTCGCCAATGCGCATTACGCTTTCATCAGCCAGGGCCGTCCGACCCGGACGGCCGGCAAGAACTAAGGCCGTCTGTCCGCCGGATGCGGGCAAAAGAAATAGGCATGGCCGACGCAACGCCGGCCGGCTCAAAAAGAAAACAACGAGGAACGCTCCCATGACGTCCAGCTTCGATTTTGCGCCCCTGTTTCCCGCAGGGCTGCCGGCCCCCTCTGCGCGCTGGACGGGCCTCGCCAAATACAGTTTTGTCGGCGGCAACAACGACTCCGAGCAGGTGCCGCTCGATGATCTGATCGAGGCGGCCAATCTGGCTCTGCAACGCGAAGGCCGCTCGCTCGCCACTTACGGGCTGGCACATGGTCCCCAGGGCTATCTGCCCTTGCGCGAATTCCTGGTGGCAAAACTCAAGCGCGATGCCGGCATCAACTGCACGGTCGACGATCTCCTGATCGTGTCCGGCTCGCTGCAGGCGCTCGACCTCGTCAACGCCACGCTGCTGACGCGCGGCGACACCGTGATCTTCGAGCAGGATAGCTATCAGGGCTCGCTGACCCGCCTGGCACGGCTCGGAGTCAACGTGATTGGCATTCCCCTCGACAACGACGGCATGCGCATGGACGTGCTGGCCACGACGCTGGCCGACCTCAAGGGCCGCGGCATCCGTCCGAAATACATCTACACCATTCCGACCGTGCAGAACCCGACCGGCAGCATCATGCCGGAGGGCCGCCGCACCGAGCTGTTGCGGCTGTCGGCAGACTACGGCGTGCCTGTTTTCGAGGACGATTGCTATGCCGATCTGGTCTGGTCGGGACAGCGGCCGCCGGCGATCCATGCGATGAGCCCGAACGGCGGCGTGATCCATATCGGCTCGTTCTCCAAGTCGATCGCGCCGGCGCTGCGCGTGGGCTTCATCGTCGCGCCCTGGGATGTGATGTCGCGGATGCTGGCGCTGAAGACGGACGCCGGCTCAGGCGCGCTGGAGCAGATGGTGCTCGCTGCCTATTGCAAGCCGCATTTTTCGACCCACGTGCCGGCACTGACGAAGGCGCTACGGACCAAGCTTGATACGCTGATGGAGGCCGTCAACGAGCAGTTCGGGACGGCCGCCGAGTTCGAGGAGCCCAAGGGCGGGATCTTCCTGTGGGTGAAGCTGCCCGATCAGGTGGATACGCTGAAGCTGTATCAGGCCGCGCTTGCCGCCGGCGTATCGATCAATCCGGGGCCGGAATGGTCGACTGACAAAAACCACTCCAGATCGCGACTGCGGCTGTGCTTTGCGAGCCCCTCGCATCAGCAGATCCGCGAGGGCGTGGCCGTGCTGGCCGAGGTCTGCCGCAAGGAGTTCGGCGTGCCGGCCCGCAGTGCCAATGTGGAGAATCGAGCTTGAGCCTTCAGACGATCTGGGGCTGGCTGCCGTGGATCGCGGAGGCCAGCCGCAGCAGCAGCACAATCGAGACGTTGCCCTTTCCGGCCTCGATCTGGGCGATGTAGCGCTCGGATATCCCGGAGCGGCGGGCGAGCTCCCGCCGCGACAGGACGCAGCGCATGCGCGAGGACTTCAAGCGGTCGCCCAGCTCGGCCAGAAACGCGCTCTCGGAATAAGGCGGCACGGCGCAGCTCCCCGGCAGCACCTCGCCTGCGAAATCCCTGACTTGATTCAGCATCGGTTTATCCAATTTCCCTTCGGGAGCGCCATCCTACCGGGGAAACGGGCTGCCTCATTGACGCGGATCAAATTCGCGCGCGAATGGCGGTCAGCGTGGACGATGGCGCGCGGGATGCTACACTTCGGAATTCTTTGCAGGTGGGGCCTTTCAGGACATGAGACGTTGTTTGTGCCGCTCTATCGCGGCAGCAGTGCTGTGGGTTGCGTTCACGCCCGCGGCCGGTGCCGAGTCGCTTGCGGCGACCGTCGAGCAATGGGGCCTGCTCGGCTCATGGGCGGTCGATTGCGCCGGCCGGCCCGACCGCGAGAAGGGCGCGCTCTTGACTTACGAGATCCGGAAGGACGGAAGGGTGATGTACCGGCGCAATTTCGGCGAGGCCAAGGACGAAAACGAAGTGGTATCGGCGATGGTCAACGCCGACGGCCTGCTCAATGTGATGGTGTACTTCCCCTTGCTGCAGCAGACGCGCGAGTTCGGTCTGCTACTCTCGAAGCAAGGCAGCTTGCGCGCAATCTACAATCGCAGTGAGCGCGGCGAGTACACGATCAGGGACGGCAAATACGTCGCGACCGGCGCGCCAACACCTTCACAACAGCGCTGCGATTAACCCACCTGAACAGGCGTTCAGAAATCTCCTGCGATTCCTCCGGAACGTTCCCGCGAATGCGCCGTTTAGATTTGCATTCCATTGGAGGAGGACATCATGAAGAAGATTGGTTATGTGCTTGCCGCTGTCGGCGCGCTCGCGGTTGCAATGCCGACGCTCGCCAGCGCGGAGACGGTAGTGATCAAGCGCGGTGGTCATCATCACGGCATGTATGGCGCCCGCGCCGAATACGGCATGCATCGCGATCACGGCTGGCATCGCGGCTGGCGCCATCGCGACCGCGTCGTCGTGATCAAGCGTGGTCACCGTCATCATTGGGACTAATGCGCAACGCAATATGGAAATGGCCCTTCACGGGGCCATTTTCTTTGCGTGCCTTCTTCCTTCTCCCCTTGTGGGAGAAGGTGGCGCGAAGCGCCGGATGAGGGGTATCCCTCGGCGAATTCAAACTGACAAATGTGCGCGCGGAGAGAGACCCCGCACCCGTCTCGCCGCTGCGCGGCGAGCCACCCTCTCCCACAAGGGGAGAGGGTCCGGCGGTGCGGCCCAGCGTCGACTCTCAGTCCCATGCCGGTGCGAAGCCGGGATTGACGCAGCGCCTGTCCTTCGGCAGCGCGGCGATCTTGTTGCGGTCGGCATCGTCGAGCGTGATCTTCAGCGCGTCGAGATTGGCCTGCTGGCTCTCTCGGCGCGAGGCTTTCGGGATCGCGGCCACACCGTCCTGGTCCAGCAGCCATTTCAGCGCGACCTGCGCCGCATGCATTATGCTTGGCGCCGATCTCGGCCAGCACCTCATCTGACGCGATGCGTCCCTGCGCCAGCGGGCAATAGGCGACCAGCGGGATCGACTTGGCGTTGAGATAGGCCAGCACCTTCGATTGATCGAGCAGGGCGTGGTATTCGATCTGATTGCATGCGATCGGCGCCTTGATGTCCTCGACCGCGATCTTCAGCAGCGCCGTGGTGAAGTTGGCGACCCCGATCGCCCGCGTCCGCCCCTCCTGCTTCAGCGTCATCAAGGTCTCGAACACAGCACCCCAGTTCGCCGCCTTGGACGGCCAGTGCACGAGATAGAGGTCGACATGGTCAAGCCTGAGCTTGGTCAGGCTGGCGTCGAAAGAGCGGCGGATGGCGTCGGGGCTGAGGTTCTCGTGCCAGACTTTCGTCGTGACGTGCAGCTCGCCCCGCGGCAGCCGGGCCGCGGCGAGCGCCGCGCCGATCGGTTCTTCGTTGCCGTACATCTCGGCGGTATCGATATGGCGATAGCCGATCGACAGTGCGCTCTCGACCGCCGCGCGGCAGGTATCGCCCTGCATGCGGAAGGTCCCGAGGCCGAGCTTGGGCATGCTGATGCCCTGTGTCTTGAGATTATCCATGAACAAGTTCCTGACATCGTTCGGCCCGCCGGAGGCCAGCAGCGATGCTGCGTGAGCAGACTCTTCGGGGATGGAAAAGAGGTGGCGGGAGCGGACAGCATAGTGCGGCAGACGCACGGCGGCCAATCAAGATCGGGTTAGGTGCTTCCTCACCGTCCCCCGGCTTACGGTTTCTTGACCGCGGGCCTACGGTTTTGCAACGTGCCGGATGACGGCTCGGAGCTGACCTAGTGCTTCCAGTTGCAGATGCCGCCGCTGCGGCACGGCCAGGTCTGGATCCGGGTGTCCATCGCCTGCGCGTCGAGCGGATTGCCGTGGCGATGCGCGAGCTTGGTGCGTGCCGCGCCGCGTGGCTGCGCGGGCTTGACGTGCGCGACCTTCGGCTCCGACACGCGCACGCGTTCGGCGGCGACCTTCTTCGGCACGTCGACCGGCTCGGCGCGCGCCTGCGCCTCGTTGCCACCGCGCGCCTCCAGCGCGACAGGCGCGAACCGGGTTTCGGGCCCGAGCCGCTTGGGCGACAACACCGCCTTCGAAAGATCGAGGCCGAGATAGTCGTCGGGCTTGTAGTCGTCAGCGCGCGCGACGCCGCCCCATGCGAGCACGAGGGCAACGGCCATTGCAAAAGGAGCGCTCTTCAGAATCACGGACGCCTCCTGAAATTGATTGTTAAGAGGTAATTTACCTCTATTTAGAAGGCGTCGCGCGCAATTCCAGCGGTCAGCTGCCGCCGTGGTTAAGAAGTTTGGCGGTGTCAGGCGACCTTTCGCGGTGCACCCGTCTCTTCAAGAAACCCCATTAGACGGGTACGGATGATGGTTTCCGCCTCAGCCATGATCCTGTCGACGAGTTCCTTGCAGGTGGGGATGTCGTGGATGAGGCCTGCGACCATTCCGCAGCTCCAGGCGCCGGCGTCCATCTGCCCGTCCAGCATGATCCTGGGATAGACGCCCGCGACCTGGTCGTGGATGTCGTCGATCTTCAGCTTGTCGCCCTTCTCGCGTTCAATCTCGAGCAGGCGGTCGACATTGGCGTTCTTCAGCACGCGCTCGGTGTTGCGCAGGCTCCGCATGATGAGGCGGGTGTCGCGTTCGGTCGCCGCGACCAGCGCGTTCTTGACGTTCTGATGCACCGGGGCTTCCTTGGTCGCGATGAAGCGCGTGCCCATGTTCATGCCGGCCGCCCCCAGCGACAGCGCCGCGACGAGGCTGCGGCCGTCCGCCATGCCGCCGGATGCGACGAACGGAATCTTCAATTCCTCCGCCGCGCGCGGCAGCAGAATCATGTTGGGAATGTCGTCCTCGCCGGGATGGCCGCCGCACTCAAAGCCGTCGACGCTGACCGCGTCGCATCCGATGCGCTCGGCTTTCAAGGAGTGGCGCACCGAGGTGCATTTGTGGATGACCGTGATCCCGGCGGCCTTCAGCGCCGGCATGTAGGCTTCCGGGCTGCGGCCGGCGGTCTCCACGGACTTGATGCCGCCTTCGACGATGGCGGCGATGTATTCCGGATAAGGCGGCGCGGCGAAGGTCGGCAGGAAAGTGAGGTTCACGCCGAACGGCTTGTCGGTCATATCGCGGCAGCGTGCGATCTCTTTTGCCAGCAGCTCCGGCGTCTTCTGCGTGAGACCGGTGATGATGCCGAGTCCGCCGGCATTGGAGACGGCAGCCGCCAGCTCGGCAAAGCCGACGAAATGCATGCCGCCCTGGATGATGGGGTGCTCGATGCCGAACAGTTCGGTGATCGCGGTCTTCACTTAAATTACCTCCCGGGCTTTTGCTTGACGTTCGCGCCAGTCTAGCCGGACTTTTGCGCCGCGGTCATCCTTTCTCTCTCGCCATTTCTCTCAGAACGGCCGTAGGCTCAATGCCCCCGCGCGGGAGCGCCCAGCTTGATCGGGCGCAGCGCCGCGGCGGTCGGGATCATCAGCACCGCGATGATCGCGAGCGTCCAGAACACGTCGATATAAGCGAGCAAATCGACCTGCTGCTGCAAGGTGCGCCCAACCCAGGCGACCGCCTGCGAGGCTGCATCACTCGCGTTCGAGCCCTGAGCCTGGAAGAAGCGGGTCATCATCTCGATGGTCTGCTGATAGCCGAGGTCCGATGGCGCGGCGTGCTCGATCAGGCGGCTCTGGTGGAATTGCTGGCGCTGCGCCAGAATTGTCTGCGCCAGCGCGACGCCCATGGAGCCGCCGATATTGCGGGCGACGTTGATCAGCGCCGACGCCTGGTTGGTCTTGTCGGGCGGCACACCGTCATAGGACGCGGTCGTGACCGGCAGGAACAGGAAAGGAAGACCGAGCGCGAGGAAGATCCGCGACATCGCGGCATAGCCGTAGGTGATATCGCCGGTAAGGCCCGTGAGATGCCACATCGAGAAGGCGACGATGGCGGCACCGAACATGATGAGATATTTCGGCTGCACGCTGCTGACGAGGCGGCCGACCACTGGCATCAGCACCAGGGTCGCGACGCCGCCGGGCGACAAAGCGAGACCGGCCAGCATGGCGGTGTAGTTCAAATCGCTCTGGAGCAGTTGCGGCAAAAGCTGTGTCGTCGAGATCAGCACCGCGCCGGTCGCAAGCATGACCAGGAAGCAGGCGGCGAACTGGCGACGGCCCAGCAGGCGGAGATCGACGATGGGATCCTCCCGCGTCAGCTCCCACGGGATCAGCGCAAGCAGTGACATGGCCGAAAGTACCGCGAAGAACACGATCATGTTCGAGCCGAACCAGTCGTTGCGCTGGCCCTCGTCCAGCACGTATTCGAGCGAGCCGAGCCCGATCGCGACCAGCAGGAAGCCGACATAGTCGACGCGCAGGCCCTTGCTCAGCAGCTTCTCCCTCTCCTCCTCCGCGCCCGAGGGCTCCTTGACCAGCGTGCCGACCAGGAACAGCGACAGCAATCCCATGGGGACGTTGATCAGAAACACCCAGTGCCAGGTGTAGGTGTCGGTGATCCAGCCGCCGAGCGTCGGACCGACCACGGGCGCGACCACGACCGCGACGCCATAGATCGCGAACGCCTGGCCGCGCTTGTGCGGCGGGAAGGAGTCGGCGAGGATCGCCTGCTCGCTGGTCGCCATGCCGCCGCCACCAAGGCCCTGAAGGATTCGGAACAGCACCAGCGCCTGCAGATTCCAGGCGAAGCCGCACAAAAGCGAGGAGACCGTGAAGATCGCAACGCACATCATGTAGAAGCGCTTGCGGCCGATCACGGTCGACAGCCAGCCCGAGATCGACAGCACGATGGCGTTGGCGACGAGATAGCTGGTGATGACGTAGGTGCTCTCGTCGATGCCGACGGCAAGCCCACCGGCGATGTGGCGCAAGGCAACGTTGGCAATGGTGGTGTCGAGCACCTCCATGAAGGTCGCGATCGAGACGACGAACGCGATGAGATAGGGATTATGACCGCCCGCCGCCGAGCGCTCCGGCGACCAGCCGCCCGCGGATGCACTGCCCTGCGCCGTGTCGGTCATCGCACCCTGGTCCAGGGCACGACCGACATGCCGGGACCAACGGGCAGATCGGCCGGCCAGCTGTCGACCACGATCTTCACCGGCACGCGCTGCACCACCTTGACGTAATTTCCGGTGGCGTTCTCCGCCGGCAACAGGCTGAACGCGGTGCCGGAGCCCGGCTGCACGGAGTCGACATGGCCGGTGAGCTTGCGCGCGGGATAGGCATCGATGCGGATCTCGACCGGCTGACCCGGCCGCATGTCGTTGAGCTGCGTCTCCTTGCAGTTGGCGACGATCCAGACCTCGTCAGGCACGAACATCATCAGGCTCTGTCCGGCTGTCACGAAAGTGCCCTTGGCGCCGCTGAGCTTGACGACGCGGCCGGACTGCGCCGCAACCACGCTGGTATATTGCAGGTTCAGCTTGGCCTGATCGAGCTGCGCCTGCGACTGCTGGAGCTGCGCCCGGGCGCCCTCGAGCTGCGCCTGCAGCGTCTTGATGCCGACCTGCGCGGCCGTCACAGCGGTCTTCGCGCGTTCCGTGTTGGCCTGCTGCGCCTGAAGATCGGAGCGGGTCTGCTGCTGGCGCTGCACGGTGCCGGCGCCCTTCTCGACCAGATCCTGGGCGCGCGCGAATTCTTCCTGCGAGAACTGAAGCTGGGCCTGGGCCTGTTCGAGCTGCGCCTCCGCCTGCTTGATCTGCTCCTGCTGGGAGACGATCTGCGCCTCGACATTGGCGATGTTCGCCCTGGCGACCGCGACCTGCGCATTGGCCTGATCGATGGCGATGCGATAGTCGCGCTCGTCGATCTTGGCGAGAAGGTCCCCGGCTTTGACATGCTGGTTGTCCGTCACGGGTATGTCGGTCACGTAGCCGCCAACCTTGGAGGCCACGGAAAAGCTGCGCGCGGCGACGAAGGCATCGTCGGTGGATTCATAGTGGCGCACCTGGAGCCAATAGAGCACTCCGCCGATAAGGGCCGCGAGCAAGACGATGGTGCCAACGCTTGCCAGCAACCAATGCTCGCGAATCCGCTCTCGCAGCGACGGCGCCTTGGCCGGCTTCGAGTCCGTGGCGTCACGGGCCTGATCAGGAGATATCTTCGGAGCTTCCTTCGCCCTCTGCGGCTGCTCCGCGGACGGTCCACGCTCCCGTGTTTGAGCATCCACGGTGAACACCTTTCTCGGGGATCAAACTGGCGGCAGAGCCGCCAAGGCCGGCACACGCGCCGCGAGCCCAACTGCAACTCCTGATCATGGTTCCGCTTGTTGCGAGCACCATCGCGTTCGTGAACGCCTGCCCAAAAAGCGAGCGCGGCACAGTGCATGCCGCGCTCGCCTCGATATCTCATGGGAAGCGCACCCGGTCTCAGTGCGTCTTCGTCGCGTGCCATTTCTCGAGATCGGGTTTCACCTCGTCCGATCCCTGCTCCTTTTCCGGAGTGCCCTTCCAGGGCTTGTCCGTCTGCTTGTGCGAACCCCAGTCGCTCTGCTGCCGGGGATCGTCGTTAGGCCATTCCTTGCTCATCGAGCTTCCTTTCGTTGGAAACGCTTACGCGAAGGGGACACCGTAATAGGAGTTGATCCCGCGAACCGCGGCGTCATCACCCCAGTTCCAATCACTCCGTTCGCCGTATTTGGGCGCGCCTTCCAGTTCCTTGGTGGTGATGCCGGTGACGTAACCGCCGAGCTCCGTGTCGTATTTCAGCGACTGCCACGGCAGCGGATAGTGGTCGTTGCCGAGGCCCAGAAATCCGCCGAAGCCGAGCACGGCGTAGGACACCTTGCCGCTGATCTTGTCGATCATCACGCGTTCGATCGAGCCGATTTTGTTGCGATCGGCACCGTAGACCGATGTTCCCTCGACCTTGTCGCTGCCGATCAACCGACCCATCTCGTTTTGGTCCAGTTCACCCTGATTCAACATCTCAATTCTCCACTCAGCCAGTTGTGGAGACAACCCGAAGAGGTGCGCGATCGTTCCGGCATGTTCCGTCAGACTTGAGGAACATCGCCGGAAACGGGTGGTTCTCTCAACTTCAAATCCCGGAAACCAAATACCGGAAAACGAAGGGCCGCCCTTGATGTCCCAGACCGTCTCCGACTTCATCGTTCAACGTCTGCATCAATGGGGCGTGCGCCACCTCTTTGGCTATCCTGGCGATGGCATCAACGGCGTGTTCGGAGCCCTTCAGCGTGCTGAGGGCAAGATCGGCTTTGTTCAGACCCGGCATGAGGAGATGGCCGCTTTCATGGCGAGCGCCTATGCGAAGTTCTCTGGCCAACTCGGGGTCTGTATCGCAACTTCGGGCCCCGGCGCCTCGCATCTGATCACCGGGCTCTACGATGCCCTGCTGGATCACCAGCCCGTGCTCGCGATCGTCGGCCAGCAGGCACGCAATGCGCTGGGCGGGCAATATCAGCAGGAACTCGATCTCGTCTCGATGTTCAAGGATGTGGCTGGCGCCTACGTCATGCAGGCCTCCTCGCCGGCGCAGATCCGGCATCTGATCGATCGATCGATCCGGATCGCGCTGGCCCGGCGGACGCCAACGGTGATCATCCTGCCCAACGATATCCAGGAGGAGCCCTACGAGGACCCGCCGCGCGCTCACGGCACTCTGCACTCCGGCATTGGCTATAGCGCTCCAAGCATCAAGCCTCGTGACGCTGACCTCGACCGTGCCGCCGAGGTGCTCAATGCCGGCAAGAAGGTCGCGATGCTCATCGGCGCCGGCGCGCTCCACGCCACCGAGGAGGTGATCGCGGTCGCCGACCGCTTGTCCGCCGGCTGCGCCAAGGCGCTGCTCGGCAAGGCGGCGCTCCCCGACGATCTGCCGTGGGTCACCGGCTCGATCGGCCTGCTCGGCACCGAACCCAGCTACAACATGATGATGGAATGCGACACACTGCTGATGGTCGGCTCCGCCTTTCCCTATGCCGAATTCCTGCCGAAGGAAGGCGCGGCGCGCGGCGTGCAGATCGACATCGACGCCAGCATGATGTCGATCCGCTTTCCCATGGAGGTCGGCCTCGTCGGCGATGCCGCCGAGACGCTGCGCGCCCTGCTGCCGCGACTGAAACCCAAGAGCGATGGCGCCTGGCGCCAGGGTATCCAGGACGACGTCGCGAAATGGTGGAAGACGCTCGATGATCGGGCACATCAGCCCGCAGCACCGGTCAATCCGCAGCTCGTCGCCTGGGAGCTGTCTCCGCGCCTGCCCGACCGCGCCATCGTCACCAGCGATTCCGGCTCCTGCGCCAACTGGTTCGCGCGCGACCTGAAGATGCGCCGCGGCATGACGGCCTCGCTCTCAGGCGGGCTCGCCTCGATGGGTGCCGCGGTGCCCTATGCGCTCGCCGCGAAATACGCCCATTCCGACCGCCCGGTGATCGCACTCGTCGGCGACGGCGCGATGCAGATGAACAACATGGCCGAGCTGATCACCGCCGCCAAGTATTGGCGCGACTGGAAGGATCCGCGCTTCATCGTCTGCGTCTTCAACAATGAAGACCTCAACCAGGTGACCTGGGAGCAGCGCGTCATCAACGGCGATCCGAAATTCGAGGCATCGCAGCGCATACCAAACGTGTCCTATTCGCGCTTTGCCGAACTGATCGGCCTCTCCGGCATCTATGTCGACAGCCCGCGGCTGCTGGGCTCGGCCTGGGAGCAGGCGCTGGCGAGCGAGATGCCGGTGGTGCTGGAGGTGAAGACCGATCCCGAAGTGCCGCCGCTGCCGCCGCACATCACCTTGCAGCAGGCCAAGAACTTCTCGCTTGCGCTGCTGAAGGGCGATCCCAACGAGAGCGGAGTGATCAAGGGGGCGGCGCGGCAGGTGCTGGAAAAGATCCTACCTGGAAACGAATGAGGTGAAGCATGAGCGATTTCCGCGATATCCAGCACGGCGTCAACGATCCCGTGGATGGCCTCGACGTGAAGCGGCAGATCAACGACAACCGGACGCCGCATGAACGGGCACAACGCCATGCAGACGTGCGTGCCGAGGCCACTGCCACGCCGAGCGAGCCATTTCTGCCCGAACGGCTTCGGCGCAAGCCTACCGATCCAATCAACCCGCGGAGCGGGCGGAGACCGACGGATTAGCCGTTAGGAACTCCGGCCGCTGCAGTGTGTTGGTGGGCGCAACGTCGCGCGGCGAGAGGCTGCGCGCCCATTCGGAGGGATCGGACCATGAAACGAATGATTATCGCAGCTGCTTGCGTGCTGCTCGCAGGCCCCGCACTCGCCCAGTCGCTCGGCGAGAAAACCGGCGTCAACTCGGCGCTCGGCGTCGCGCCCGCCACCGCCGACTTCGTCAAGGAAGTCGCCATCAGCGATATGTTCGAGCTCGAGTCGAGCAAGCTTGCCGAGCAGAAAGGCAACGCGCAGGAGAAGACCTTTGCGCAACAGATGGTGACCGACCACACCAAGACCAGCAGCGAACTTAAGGGCCTTGTCAGCGGCGGCAAGGTGCAGGCGACGCTGCCGACAGCACTCGACAGCTCGCATCAGAGCAAACTCGACAAGCTCAAGAGCGCGAATGGCAAGGACTTCAGTTCGGATTACAATTCGTACCAGGTCAGCGCCCATGAGGACGCGGTCTCGCTGTTCGAGCGTTACGCCAAGGGCGGCGACAATTCCGACCTGAAGGATTGGGCCGGCAAGACGCTGCCGGCGCTCAAGCACCATCTCGACATGGCCAAGGAGCTCGGCAAGGCGCCGAGCGTCGGTCAGACCAAGTAAACATCTTACGAGGACGCCGGCCCTACCGGCGTCCTCTCGTTTTGCAACGATGCCTGTCTCCGCGCAGTGAGATCGAAGATCGCGGAGATCGTCATGACACATCACGACAAGACTTCAGTATCCCGCCGGCACGTCGTCCAAGCGGCGAGCGCAACGCTCGCTGCTGCTTCGCTGGCCTCTTCGACAGCGGAGGCATGACGCCGCTCGGCCGTTCCGGCCAGCCCGCCGAACTGGCCTCGATTTATGTGCAGCGTGCCGCGGCCGACGCGAGCAATGCGACCGGCTAGGTGTATGGGTCCGCTGGTGGATCGGGACAGCCGTAGTCGGCGCGGCAGACTTATGCCACGAGGCAGAGCCCAGGAACCTTCTTTGTCTCCGGGCTTTACAAAACTGTCATGAAGGACATCACGCTTGCAGACCGATGGCATTAGTAGAGGTTAAACCTAGCCGGATCGACACCGCGATCGCGGATACGATCGCTGATCACACCAATTCAGGCATCGAGCACACGGCGCAGACATTGACCTGGGCTGCCGACGAGCACGTGCTGCTCGCGCTGGCCGCGGCAGGGTGGCTCTACACTCATATTTGGCAGCCCCAACAGCGCCCCGTTGCAAATCACGTTCTGGCCGTGTCGCTGGCGACTGCCGTCCTCCCGCATGTCCTGAAATCCATATTCGATCAGACCAGGCCAGACCGGCTGACCATACGCGGACACCGACATGGAGTACCCATCTCAGGACAGGCGCGCGACGCCTTCCCGTCCGGTCACGCGGTCCATATGGGCGCACTTGCCTCGGCGGCGGGCCTGCTGCCAAAAACGCCGCGTCGGTTGGTGCGTGCGATTGCGGTCGCACTTTCGCTGACACGGATTGCGGTACTCGCGCATTGGGCAAGCGACGTCGTCGCAGGCTTTGCGCTGGGCGCGGCCGTAGAGAGACTCTTGCGGCCATGGACACTGACGCAATCGTTGCGCAAGCAGCTCACTTGGCGGAAACGGCCATGACCGAATATGTCGTGCGCTTCATCGCCGGTGGCATCATCGTCTCCGCTTTTGCGATCTTGGGCGATATGCTCAAACCCAAAAGCTTTGCGGGGTTGCTCGGCGCAGCACCGTCAGTTGCACTGGCGACGCTCGGCATCGCCGTCGTCCAGCACGGCCCGCAATACGCCGCGGCAGAAAGCTGGACGATGATCTATGGCGCGGTCGCGCTCGGCTGCTACAGCGTCGTCGTCTGCCATCTGCTGATCAGATACTGTGTGTCCGCGCTGCCGGCGACCGTCCTTGCTGGTATCGTGTGGCTTGCGGTCGCCTTCGGCCTGCTCGCCGGCTTTGGAGGTGCGGCCTGATGCCGGTCAAGCTGTCGCTCTCCGCGCTGAAGCAGACGCGCTGGTACGAATACGGCATTCGTTTCCTGCTCGGTGGCCTGGCGACCGTGCTCACGGGGGTTCTGGGAGCGCGCTTCGGTGTTTCCGTCGGCGGACTTTTCCTTGCGCTTCCCGCCATCTTCTGCGCGAGCGCAACGCTGGTCGAAAGCCATGAACGCCGCACCAAGGAGAAGGCCGGCCTCAGCGGCACGCGCCGCGGACAAGAGGCCGCCGGGCTCGACGCGGCTGGTGCCGCCTGGGGAAGCATCGGTCTCCTGGCATTCGCCGCCGTCTTTCATGTTACCGTGGCCGCAAGCGTTCCGGGCGCTTTCGCCGCCGCGTTGATAGCTTGGGCCGTGGTTTCGGTATTGGCCTGGGGGCTCAGGCGCAAGCTGCGCATCGTCTCCCGCAAACCGCACCGGTCAGCCCATTCGCCATCAGCAAAGGGTTCTCCCCTTACGAAGCGTTAGCCCGCCTTGGCATGCATTGACGGCTGCAATCTCGGCGGTTGAAGGCCCGGGCTGTTGGCCCAGCGCTCGACCTGCTCGATGACCTTCTGGTGGCTGGGGCGCACCGGCCTGGGTGCTTCGCTCTCTTCGACATGTGTGCGGGGCAATCTGACTTCGTTCGTCATGACGTCTCTCCCATTTGCCGGGAGTATACACCTGTCAAAGGATCCTTGCATCACATAAATTATTGATTTCATTATATTTTCTGGCTAACTTGGCGTCATAGCCGCATCTTGTGGAACCGCGGCCGAATGAGTTCGTTGAGTAAACTACTCAACTTGCTCATTTTGGGTGATTGATCATGAACGACCTTCGCGCCGAGCGGCTCCAGGTCATGCTGTCACCGGAAGAACTGGCCGCGGTGGACGACTTCCGGTTCAAACATCGCATGCCGACGCGAGCCGCGGCCGTGCGCGAGCTCCTGAAGCTCGGACTGGCCACCGCCGCAGTCGATGCAGGGGCGAATGTCAAATCGAGCAGGTTCGGAGTTTTCGGGCGCGGCCCGGACGGCCATACGCAACCGCATCCCGAGCGCGGCTCCGAGGATTAGTCCAGCCTGATGCTCAAGCAAACGGCCCCGGCACGGGGTGCCAGGGCCGTCCTTGGAGATTACTTCCGGATCACCGGGGGCATGACAACCGGAAGCAATCCCTCGACTCTTCGCGTGCGAATTCGTTCCTGAAGGAATTAGCCGCTCGGCGCGTCGCCGGAATCATCGGGCGCCATGCCGGAACCGGGCGTCTTGCTGTTGTCGTTCAGCTTGGGATCGCGCGTGGCCTCACGAGAGGGCGAGCCCTTTGGCTCCGACTTGTGCACGGTCTGCGCACGCTGCTTGTCCCGCGGCTGCTGTTCACCGCGCTGATCTCTGATGATGCCTTGGTCGGAATGGGCCATGATAGCTCTCGCCTCTTTGCTGTCTCGAAGCGCTTACGCGCCGGAGCGTCGAAGGTTCCGACCCGCGAGATCAGACTGCTAACTGTGCGCTGAGTGCACCGGGGTCGATGCATTTTCGTGATGCACCTGCCGCACTGTCGTCACGGTGGCGAACGCGACCGACACGCCAAAGGCGAGGATGAGCGAAAGAAGAGCCAGACGTGGAGCCATTGCAAAAACCTCCTGAAATAGGAAATCAACGCGATCGACTGTTACGAATGATCCTGCTTGTTGTCCGTGCGCAGTCTCACACGCAGATCCACGAACACGACAGAATTACGCATCCTGCTTTTGAGGCCTGCGCGTTGGAACGGGCGGCACCTCGCCGTCGAGCCAATCCTGCTCGTCGGCAAGTGCCGTCCACGCATTCGCCATGCGCAGAAAACGATTGTGTGCCGGCTGTGCTTCGGCCCTCTCGGCGAGCTGGAGGCAGTTGTCGGCGTTATCCCTGAAGATCTCGGACTGTTTCATCAACATGAATTGGGGACGGAACCGACGCGTCGCAACCGCCCTTACCGGATCGTAACATCTGCGGAACTTTCGACCGCCGTCCGCCATTGGACGTCCATGCGGATTCTTCTCGCGATGGTTTTGGCGTTCATCAGCACTGCACCGCTTGCCGACAGCACCGGAGAGCGACGGCCGACCGGCAGCACGCCGACCGCAACCGAGACCATCAGCGACCTCTACACTTTCAGCCGCTTTCAGCAGGGCTTGCTGGAGAGCACCGACCTGAAGGGCAATGCCGAGGTCAAGAACCTCGCCGCCCTGCGCGCCGAAGAAGCAGCCCGGCGCGACAAGGCCCTGAAACAGATTCAGGAGACGATCGGCACCGAACCGCGCGTCGCCAAGACGACCTCGGCGAGCGCGAGCCTGGTCGAGCCCGAAACTTCGGACGGACCGACTTTCGTCAGAAGCTTCTATGCCGCGCAGATTCCCGAGTATGAATCGGTGATCGACCTGCTCGAGCGCTATCTGAAGGCGCCCGACAATGCCGCGCTTGCAACATTCGCGCGCGAGCAGCTCCCACTGTTGCGCTCACAGGTCAAAGAAGCCGAGCGCACCATGGCAGACAAGTAGCCGTTTATTTATTGTTCGGACGACTTTGCTGGCTCTCCGGCCGCACGGTGCGGTCGCTCTCCGGCATCCGGTCCCGGCCGGCATCCCCATTGTCATCCTTGCCGCCCGAAGTCGAGGTGCCGCTACCGCTGGGATTGGACCGGGTCGACGCACCCGTAGTTGGTGTGTCCGCGCGTGGGGTGGCGGAGCTTGCGGCGGGGTCGCCGGTCACCGCACCACGGCCGCTGGGCGCGCCGCCTTGTGCGAACGCCGATCCAGCCAACAACATCACGGTGCCGATCACGGCAAATCCTGCTTTCATGTGCGCTCTCCCTGTATTCGAGGCTAACAGCAGGACCAGCGGTCAGTTCCGGAAGCGATGACCGAGGCCCGAACGGGCCCCCAAGGTGTCTTCCCTCGGCAGAAATCAGGAACCCAATGGAACCATTCCGAGGTATCGCTATTATGTTAATCGGGCTGAGCAAAGCAGGTTCCACGTCCTGGCGCCGTAACGTTGGCGCTTGATTTCGAATTTGGCTGACGCTCTATTTTGATAATCCGCGTCTTGCCTGGGAATCGGCTGACGCCTGCGGGGGACAAATTATGAGCGACCTCGATCCCGGATCTGCATCACGTTCCGGTCGTCGCGTTCCAAAGCCAAAAACCAACGGCATGTCGGAGCCCGATTCCCGGGCAGAATTGCTGCTCGCCCTGCAGGCCATGCGCAACGGCGATTTCTCCGTGCGCATGAGCGGCGACTATCTCGGCATCGACGGCAAGCTCGCCGACACTTTCAACGACATCATCGCCGCCAATCAGCGCATGGCGCAGCAGCTCGAACTGGTCGGCCAGGTGGTGGGCCGCGAGGGCAAGACCCGCCAGCGCGTGAAGTTTGGGCTGGCCTCCGGCTCCTGGGCCGACATGGAAGGCTCGGTCAATACGCTGATCGACGATTTGCTGTGGCCGACGCGCGAGGTGACGCGCGCGGTCGCAGCCGTGGCGCAGGGCGACCTGCTCCAGACCGTCAAGCTCGACGTCGATGGACGCCCCCTGCGCGGCGAATTCCTGCAGTCGGCGACCATCGTCAACACCATGATCAAGCAGCTCGGCGTGTTCACCTCCGAGGTGACGCGCGTGGCGCGCGAGGTCGGCACCGAAGGCAAGCTCGGCGGCCAGGCCCAGGTGCCTGAGGTGACCGGCGTCTGGAAGGATCTGACCGAGAGCGTCAACTCGATGGCGAACAACCTGACCAACCAGGTTCGCAACATCGCCGAGGTGACGATCGCAGTTGCGAACGGCGACCTCTCGAAGAAGATCACGGTCGACGTCCGCGGCGAGATCCTTCAGCTCAAGGAAGCCATCAACACGATGGTGGACCAGCTCCGCTCCTTTGCGTCGGAAGTGACGCGCGTGGCGCGCGAGGTCGGCACCGACGGCAAGCTTGGCGGCCAAGCCATCGTGCCAGGCGTCGCCGGCACCTGGAAGGATCTCACCGACAGCGTCAACGCGATGTGCGGCAATCTCACCGCACAGGTGCGCAACATCGCCAACGTCACCACCGCCGTGGCCCGCGGCGACCTGTCGCGCAAGATCACGGTGGACGTGCGCGGCGAAATCCTGGAGCTGAAGGACACCATCAACACCATGGTGGACCAGCTCAACTCGTTCGCCTCGGAAGTGACGCGCGTCGCGCGCGAGGTCGGCACCGAAGGCAAGCTCGGCGGCCAGGCCCAGGTGCCGGGCGTCGCCGGTACCTGGAAGGACCTCACCGACAACGTCAACTTCATGGCGTCGAACCTCACCGCGCAGGTCCGCAACATCGCCGACGTTGCCACCGCCATCGCGAGCGGCGACCTCTCCAAGAAGATCACGGTGAACGTCTCGGGCGAAATCCTTCAGTTGAAGGAAACGCTCAACACGATGGTCGACCAGCTCAACGCCTTCGCCGGCGAAGTCACGCGCGTCGCGCGCGAGGTCGGCACCGAGGGCCGGCTCGGCGGCCAGGCCAACGTGCTCGGCGTCGCCGGCACCTGGAAGGACTTGACCGAGAGCGTCAACTCGATGGCCTCGAACCTCACCGCGCAGGTCCGTAACATCGCCGAGGTGACGACCGCGGTCGCGGGCGGCGATTTGTCGAAAAAGATCACCGTCGATGTCCGCGGCGAGATCCTCGAGCTGAAAGACACCATCAACACCATGGTGGACCAGCTCAACGCCTTTGCCGGCGAAGTCACGCGCGTTGCCCGCGAGGTCGGCACCGAAGGCAAACTCGGCGGCCAGGCCCAGGTGCGCGGCGTCGCCGGCACCTGGAAGGATCTCACCGACAGCGTCAACTCGATGGCCTCGAACCTGACCGGCCAGGTCCGCAACATCGCCGAAGTCGCGACCGCGGTGGCCAAGGGCGATTTGTCGAAGAAGATTACCGTCAACGTGTCAGGCGAAATCCTTCAGCTGAAGGAAACGCTCAACACCATGGTGGACCAGCTCAACGCCTTCGCCGGCGAAGTCACGCGCGTCGCGCGCGAAGTCGGCACCGAAGGCAAGCTCGGCGGCCAGGCCGAAGTCCCCGGCGTCGCCGGCACCTGGAAGGACCTCACCGACAGCGTCAACTCGATGGCGGGCAACCTCACCGCCCAGGTCCGCAACATCGCCGAAGTTGCGACCGCGATCGCCGGCGGCGACTTGTCGCGCAAGATCACCGTGGACGTGCGCGGCGAGATCCTTCAGCTCAAGGACACGCTGAACACGATGGTCGACCAGCTCAACCGCTTCGCGGGCGAGGTGACGCGCGTGGCGCGCGAGGTCGGCACTGAAGGTCGGCTCGGCGGCCAGGCCAACGTGCCCGGCGTCGCCGGCACCTGGAAAGACCTCACCGACAGCGTCAACTCGATGGCGGGCAACCTCACCGCCCAGGTCCGCAATATCGCCGAAGTCACCACTGCCGTGGCGCGCGGCGACCTCTCGCGCAAGATCACCGTCGACGTCCGTGGCGAGATTTTGGAGCTGAAGAATACCATCAACACCATGGTGGACCAGCTCAACGGCTTTGCCGGTGAAGTGACGCGCGTCGCGCGCGAAGTCGGCACCGAAGGCAAGCTCGGCGGCCAGGCCGAGGTGCCCGGCGTTGCCGGCACCTGGAAGGATCTCACCGACAACGTCAACTTCATGGCCTCGAACCTCACGGCGCAGGTCCGCAACATCGCCGAGGTCGCGACCGCGATCGCCGGCGGCGACCTGTCGAAGAAGATCACGGTGGACGTGCGCGGCGAAATTCTGCTGCTCAAGGACACCTTGAACACCATGGTCGAGCAGCTCCGCTCCTTCGCCGCCGAAGTGACGCGCGTCGCGCGCGAGGTCGGCACCGAGGGCCGGCTCGGCGGCCAGGCCGTCGTGCCCGGCGTCGGCGGCACCTGGAAGGACCTCACCGACAACGTCAACCTGCTGGCCGCGAACCTCACCACCCAGGTCCGCAACATCGCCGAAGTCACCACCGCCGTCGCGCGCGGCGACCTGTCGCGCAAGATCACCGTCGACGTGAAGGGCGAAATTCTCGAGCTCAAGAACACCATCAACACCATGGTGGACCAGCTCAATGCCTTCGCCGGCGAAGTGACGCGCGTTGCCCGCGAGGTCGGCACCGAAGGCGAACTCGGCGGCCAGGCCCAGGTGCCCGGCGTCGCCGGCACCTGGAAGGATCTCACCGACACGGTCAACTTCATGGCGGCGAACCTGACCGAGCAGGTCCGCGGCATCGTCAAGGTGGTGACCGCGGTCGCCAACGGCGATCTCAAGCAGAACCTCACCGTGAAATCGAAAGGCGAGGTCGCGGCGCTCGCCGACACCATCAACAACATGACCGAGACGCTCGCGACTTTCGCCGACCAGGTGACGTCGGTGGCGCGCGAGGTCGGCGTCGAGGGCAGGCTCGGTGGTCAGGCCGACGTGCCTGGCGCCGCGGGCACCTGGAAGGACCTCACCGGCAACGTCAATTTGCTGGCAGCCAACCTCACCTCGCAGGTGCGCGCGATTGCGGAAGTGGCGACCGCCGTGACCAAGGGCGACCTGACGCGGTCGATCCAGGTCGACGCCCGCGGCGAGGTCGCAGAGCTGAAAGACAACATCAACACGATGATCACGAACCTCCGTCTCACGACGGACGTGAACACCGAGCAGGATTGGCTGAAGACCAATCTGGCGAAATTCACCAACATGCTTCAGGGCCAGCGCGACCTCACCACCGTCGGTCGCCTGCTGCTGACCGAATTGTCGCCGCTGGTGAATGCGCATACCGGCGTGATCTACCAGGTCGAGAATGAAGAGAATCCGCGGCTCCTGCTGCTTGCCTCCTATGCCGGCGACGGCGTCTATCCGTATCCGCGCGTGCTGCCATTCGGCGACGGCCTGATCGGCCAATGCGCGCTCGACCGGCGCCCGCGCGTGATTGCGGACATTCCGGCCGACGTGGTGCCGATCAATTCGGCGCTGCTTCGCGTCGCGCCGAAGAACCTCGTGGTGCTGCCGGTGCTGTTCGAAGGCCAGGTCAAGGCGGTCATCGAGCTCGCCTCGCTCACCTCCTTCACCACCTCGCAGATGACCTTCCTGGAGCAGCTTACGGACTCGATCGGCATTGTGCTCAACTCGATCGAGGCGACGATGCAGACCGAGGGCCTGCTCAAGCAGTCGCAGCAGCTCGCCGGCGAGCTCCAGACCCAGCAGCGCGAATTGCAGCAGACCAACGACCAGCTCGAACAGAAGGCGCAGCAGCTCGCCGAGCGCAACGTCGAAGTCGAGCGCAAGAACCAGGAGATCGAGCAGGCCCGGCGCGCACTGGAGGAAAAGGCGACCGAGCTCGCACTGACCTCGAAGTACAAGTCCGAATTCCTGGCCAATATGAGCCACGAGCTGCGCACGCCGCTGAACTCGATCCTGATCCTCGGCCAGCAGCTCACCGACAATCCGGACGGCAATCTTACCGGCAAGCAGGTCGAATTCGCCCGCACCATCCATGGCGCCGGCACCGACCTGCTCAATCTCATCAGCGACATTCTCGATCTTTCCAAGATCGAGTCCGGTACGGTGACGGTCGACGCCGAGGAAATCCTGACCGCGAATCTGCTCGAGACGGTCGGGCGGCCGTTCCGTCACGAGGCGGAGAACCGCAATTTGTCGTTCAAGATCGACGTCGATCCGAATCTTGCGCGCAGCCTCGTCACCGATTCCAAGCGCCTGCAGCAGGTTTTGAAGAACCTGCTCTCCAACGCCTTCAAGTTCACCGCCGAGGGCGAAGTGCGCCTGAAGGTCGCCGCCGCGGTCGGCGGCTGGGGCACGGATCATCCCGTGCTGAACTCGGCGCCGGCCGTGATCGCATTCGAAGTGTCCGATACCGGCATCGGCATTCCGCTGGAGAAGCAGAAGCTGATCTTCGAGGCGTTCCAGCAAGCGGATGCCGGCACCAGTCGCAAATATGGCGGTACCGGCCTCGGCCTTGCGATCAGCCGCGAACTCGCAAGCCTGCTCGGCGGCGAGATCCACCTGCGCAGCTTGCCGGGCAAGGGCTCGTGCTTCACGCTTTACCTGCCGCTGAAATATTCCGGCCCGACGCTCGCACCCCGCGCAACGCCCCAACAGAGCCAGCCGCCGGCGCTGCAGCCCGCGACAGCCGAACCGCAGCGCGTGATCGAGCAGCTTCCCGACGACCGGCTCAACCTCGAACCCGGCGATAGCATCCTCCTGATCGTCGAGGACGACCCGCACTACGCGCGCGTGTTGGTCGACCTCGCCCGCGACAAGGGATTCAAGGTGCTGGTCGCGGCCCGCGGCGCGGAGGCGCTGGAGCTTGCAAAGCAGTACCAGCCGAGGGCTGTCTCGCTCGACGTATTCCTGCCGGATATGCTCGGCTGGACCGTGTTGAGCCAGCTCAAGCACAATCCGCTGACCCGCCACATCCCCGTGCAGATCATCACGCTCGACGAGGACCGCCAGCATGCGCTGGCGCGCGGCGCCTTCTCCTTCGTCAACAAGCCGACGACGACCGAGGGTGTCTCGGCCGCGCTGACCCAGATCAAGGAATATGCGCGACCGCGGCGCAAGCGGCTGCTCATTGTCGAGGACAACGAGGCCGAGCAGCTCTCGATCCGCGAGCTCCTGCATCACGACGACATCGAGATCGTGACGACCGGCACCGGTGCCGACGCGCTCTCGATGCTGCGTGAGAACCCCTGTGATTGCGTCGTGCTCGACCTGCGCCTGCCCGACATGACCGGCTTCGAGGTGCTGGACCAGATCCGCAATGACGAGGCGCTCTCGAACGTTCCGGTGGTCGTCTTCACCGGCCGCGAGCTGTCGGCCGAGGAAGATGCGGAGCTCCACACCATGGCGCGGAGCATCGTGGTCAAGGGCGTGGAATCGCCGGAGCGCCTGCTCGACGAGACCGCGCTGTTCCTGCACCGCGTGATCACGGAGTTGCCGATCGAGAAGCAGCGCATGCTCGAGAAGCTGAACAGTTCCGACGAAGACCTGATCGGCAAGACCGCCCTGCTCGTCGACGACGACGCCCGCAACATCTTTGCGCTGTCGAGCGTGCTGGAGCGGCGCGGCATGAAGGTGCTGACGGCCACGACTGGCAACGAGGCGGTGGCCCTGGTCGAATCCAACCCGGAGATCGCCATCGTGCTGATGGACATCATGATGCCGCAGATGGATGGCTATCAGACCATCGGCGTCATTCGTGAAAACCCCACCTTCGCCCGTCTTCCGATCATCGCGTTGACGGCCAAGGCCATGAAGGGCGACCGCGAGAAATGCCTCGAGGCCGGCGCGTCCGACTATCTCGCCAAACCCGTCAACACCGATCAATTGCTGCTTGCAATCCGCATGTGGCTGCACCGCTGAGTTGGATGCCCGTATGGACCACGAAAAGGTCAACATCCTCCTCGTCGACGACCAGCCGGCCAAGCTGCTCGCCTATGAGGTGATCCTGAAGGATCTCGGCCAGAACCTCGTGATCGCCTCGTCCGGTCGCGAGGCTCTGGAGGTGCTGCTCAAGACCGAGATCGCGGTGATCCTGGTCGACGTCTGCATGCCCGAGCTCGACGGCTTCGAGCTCGCCGCGATGATCCGCGAGCACCCGCGCTTCCAGAAGACCGCGATGATCTTCATCTCGGCCATTCAAGTCAGCGACATCGACCGCCTGCGCGGCTACGAGATGGGCGCCGTCGACTACGTCCCGGTGCCGGTCGTGCCGGAGGTGCTGCGCGCCAAGGTCAAGGTGTTTGCAGAGCTCTATCGCAAGACGCGCGAGCTCGAACGGCTGAATCAGGACCTCGAGGACCGCGTGCGTGCACGCACCGCCGAGCTTGAGAATTCCACAGCAAAGCTGCGCGAGAGCGAAGAGCGGCGCAGCATGGCGATCGCCGCCGGCAAGATGGGCTCCTGGGACTGGGACTGGATCACCGGCGACTGGATGTGGGACGAGGGACAATACCGCATCTTTGGTGTTGGCCCGGAGAGCTTCGAGGTGAATCCGGCCAACGTTCAGGCGCTGTTGCATCCGGATGACGTCGATCAGTTGCGCAAGGCGATCGCCGAATTCAACAAGGGCACGCGCTCCTATGAAACGGAGTTCCGCATCGTGCGGCCCGACGGCGATGTGCGCTGGTGTGTCGGCACGGCCGCCGCCACGGTTGACGATAGCGGTCGGGTCATGCGCGTCAGCGGCGTGACGGTGGACATCACCGAACGCAAGCGCGCCGAGGAACGGCAGACTCTCCTGGCGCGGGAAGTCGATCATCGCGCCAAGAATGCGCTGGCGCTGGCGCAATCGATCGTGCGCCTCACCCGCGCCGACGAGGTCAAAGCCTATGTCAGCGCCGTCGAGGGACGCATCAATGCACTGGCGCGCGTGCACACGATCCTGTCGCTATCGAGCTGGCAGGGCGCCGAACTCTCGAAGCTGATCGACGAGGAGCTTGCGCCCTATTCCCTCGGCGGCCAGATCAAATTGGCGGGGTCGGAAGTTCAGTTGCTGCCGGCAACCGCCCAGACGCTGGCGCTGGCGCTGCATGAGCTTTTCACCAACTCGGCGAAATATGGCGCGCTCTCGACGCGGAAGGGACGGCTCGCAATCGGCTGGCAGGTCGAGGACGAGCTGCTCACGCTGACCTGGGAGGAATCCGGCGGCCCGCTCGTCATGACGCCGAAATCCCGCGGCTTTGGTACGCGGAGCCTGCTTGCGAGCGTCGAGTCCCAGCTCGGCGGGCAGGCGCGATTCGATTGGCGCGCCGAGGGTCTGCTGTGCCGGCTCGAGGTGCCGTTGGTCCGCAAGACTGCCGCGACGACCGCGCCCGGCAACTTCGAAGCCGCCAGCTCCGCCGAATTGCAGCGCGCTTCCGGCTAACCGGAGGCCGCACTCTTCCTGCGCTGCGTCGTTTGCGGCTCGCGCGCGACCCGTCCTTCGAGCCAGGCTTCTGTTTGGGCGAGATCGCGCAGAGCCTTGGCATAGCGGCACGCCGCGCTTCGCTCCGCGCCGCGGGGCAGCTTGCGCGCTTTGCGGAGGATGTCCGCAGCGGCATTACGATAAGCCAGAGAGCGATAGAGAAAGACCACCTTACCCATATCGAATGTTCCCGTGTTGCGCGGTCATTCTCGCCCACCCGGCATGAACGTCGGATGAAGCGGACGATGACAATTCCTTCATGCGGGTGGAACCGGCGCGTGTCGCAGGCGTTGCATGCGAGATTGGGATAGAGTTCCATGCGCGCGAAGAAGTCGTCTGACCTGATCTCTCCCAGCGGGCTCGTCAAGCTGATGACGCACGCGATGATGGGCGCAGCCTTAGGACTCGCTTTCAGCCTCTTGCTCGTGCTGTCCAATCCCGGCGTCGCCAATTTGCTGAGTCACGGCGGAAGGCAGGCCGTTGTCGTTTTCGCCCTCACCTTGGTGACGACGTTCGCGATCGGCGCGACACTGACCGGCGTCGTTTTCATCCTGGCCGAGGACAAGCAATCTTGAACTATGCGTGCTTTACCGGAATTCTTTGTTCGGAACTCCTGCGACGAATGGCAGTTGGCTGCCTGCGTCAATTCAACTCAGGGAGTTCCCGCAGATGAAGACCACCAAGCTCGCTCTTGCCGTGATGTTGGCAACCGGCCTCGCCGCTGCACCGTTCGCCGTGCAGGCCAAGTCGCACAAGGCAAAACACGGATCATCGATGTCATCGTCGCAGACCACCACGGGCGCCAACACCAAGTCCTCCAAGGGTGCTGATCCCTCCGGTCAGGGCGGCTCCGGCCCCGGCTCCGACCAGGGCGGCACCATGACGAACAACAAAGCCGGCATGAGCAACACCAAGTAGGCGTTCGTCGAAAACACGAAGGCCCCGCGATCGCGGGGCCTCTTGCTTTGGTATTCGAACAGACTTCTCTCGGGCCGCTTCGTCAACATGCGGTATCGACGAGCCCCGCACCTCGCGTTGCGCGTAGGCTTCAGCTACGATGGCTGCCCAGGATGTCAGGATGAACGCCTGCAGGATCTGACTTCACCAGATGGTCGAGTCGTGCGCGCTTGCGCGCGATCAAGAGCTGGGCCGCGGCGTCGTCGAGCCCCTCGCGTTGCAGCTGCCGGATGGCAGAGCCCAGTTCGAGAATCTCGGCGCGCAGCTTTAGAATCCGGTATGCATCCGGATCTTCCTCCACCATGCGCTCCCAAGGCTCTCAGCGGCGCGCGATCACGCGCAGAGGACTACCTGATGTCTTCGCGGAACGAAGGCGCATCCTATCGCGGACATTCGGCAGGACATCGCCGCCACCTGCAGCCTTCCATTCGCCGATCAGCAGATTGATTTTCCGGCGCAGATCCATCTGCGCCAGGGCCTTCTCCGTGCAGTCCCGATCGCGCTCGACAAGCTCGCGTACGGCCGCCTCGACATCGGCCATTTCCAGCCTCAAGGCGCTGATTTTACGTCGAATTTCATTAATTTTGTTGTCCATGACTTGTTAGAACAAAATAAGAACATATAGTCAAGTCACGATTTCAGAAGGGAGAAGCGACATGCAGGTTCAAGGTAAATACGATGCCAAGTCTTTCCTCACCGAGCAGATGACGCGGGCGCAGGGCCTCCGGCTGAAACGGCTGAGCGAAGAGGCGTATCAGCCCGCGCAATACGCGCGGGATCTGTCCTCCAGCGAGGCAGCACGGCGCATTCAGGTGCTGGAAGCGGAGATCGAGCTGGCGGATTCGTTCTAGGCTAGGTCGCCCATCCGGAACGTTGCTTGCGCTTTCGGAACCATGCCTGTCCCGGATTGTTTTCCCAGGCCAAGGGAGAACATGCATGGCACGCAAGGCAAAGAAGCGCCGCTACTCGCGCAGCTCCGGCAGCGATGTCGAAGGCGAGATGAAGCGCTACAAGAAGGGGACCGCGAAAAGCGGACCGGGCGGTCGAGGCGGACGCGTGAAGAGCCGCAAGCAGGCAATCGCGATCGGCCTGTCGAAAGCGCGCAAGAAGGGCAAGAAGGTCCCGAAGAAGGCCGCGAAACGAAAGACGTCCAAGAAGACGTCAAAGAAGACATCTCGGAAAACATCCAAGAAGACTTCGAGAAAGAGTTCGAAGAAGACGTCGAAGCGCAAATCCTCCAAACGGTCGCGCTGACCTCAGTCAGATCATGCTGCCCGGCATGAAGCAGCGGATCGAAACGCCGAACGCGGTCTTCACCGGCCACACCATGGTGCGGCCGGCCCGGTTCGGCTCGGTGATCACGGCTTCGTCCGGTACCTCGACCCACTCGCCGTCGAGCCGCACGCGGTAATGTCCATTGTGCGAGTCCCAATCGGGATCGGCGACCGCAAACCCATCCGCATCCGAGCAGCACGGACCGAGATGGCTGCGCAGGCCGTCGAACCACGGCTTGAGAGGTGAGTCCGCGTAGCGGCCGTCGTCGCGCCCGAGAGCGTTTCCACCCCATAGCACGAGTGGCGCTACCAACGGCGCCACAAGCAGCGCACTTCTCAGCTTCAATCGATCCATGTCGGCACCGATCAAATACGAATTGCCGGCCGGCTCAGCGGCGGCAAGTTCGAAGTTCCACGCTTGCAATCGTCGGCGGCTTCATTGCCGCCGAGTCCGTACGAGATCCGCAATTGTGATGAGCGAACACGGCTTTTTCGGACGAAACCGGGTCATCCTCCCTGCCGTTAACGAGAATGTTATCGGCGATGTGCGGAAATCCTGAAGGCGAACGGGAAAGGCGGCCCGAAGGCCGCCTTTTTGGAGTTGCGCCGATCGACGTTCGCCTTATGCGAGCGGCACCGCCACGAACCGGGTCGTCTGCGCGCTTCTGACCTGCAGCAGCACGCTGCGCTTGCCGGACGATTTCGCTTGCGCCAGCTCCGAACGGACATCGCCGATATTGGCGACGGCCTTGCCGCCCACGTTGAGGATGACGTCGCCGGTCTGGATGCCGCGTTGCGCGGCCGGGCCTTGCGGATCGACTTCAGTGACGACGACGCCCTTCTGGCCGGCGCCCTGCACGTCGCCGGCCGGAGCCAGGCTGAGCCCGAGACGCGGCGGCATGCCGGCATCTGGCTGAGACTTGCCCTCGTCGGCTCTAGCCTGCCGCTCGTTCGGCAACTCGCCAAGCGCCAGTGTCACCGTCTTGCTGTCGCCTTTGTGGACGACATCGAGCTTCACGGACGTGCCCGGCGCCAGGGTGGCGATGGTGCGGGCGAGATCGCGGGAATCCTTGATCGCGGTGCCATTGACGGCGGTGATGACGTCGCCCGCCTCGATGCCCGCCTTCGCCGCCGGGCTGCCGTCCTGCGGATTGTCAACGATCGCACCGCGCGCCTCCTTGAGGCCGAGACTGTCGGCGATATCCGACGTCACCGGCTGCACCTGCACGCCGAGCCAGCCGCGTGTGACCGCGCCCTTGTCCTTCAACTGTGCGACGACGAGCTTTGCGGTCGAAGCCGGAATGTCGAAGCCGATGCCGACCGAGCCGCCGGAGGGCGAGAAGATCGCGGTGTTCACGCCGATCACGTTGCCGTTCATGTCGAAGGCCGGCCCGCCGGAATTGCCCTTGTTGATCGGCGCGTCGATCTGGATGAAGTCGTCATAGGGACCATTACCGATGTCGCGGCCGCTGGCCGAGACGATGCCGGCGGTCACGGTGCCGCCGAGGCCGAAGGGATTGCCGACCGCGACCACCCAGTCGCCGATACGCGGCTTCTGGTCGGAGAATTTGACGAACGGAAAATCCTTCTTGCCCTCGACCTTGATCAGCGCGAGATCCGTCTTCGGATCGGTGCCGACCACTTTCGCGCTGTAGATGGTGCCGTCGTCCATCGTCACTTGCACCGATTCGGCGTGATCGACGACGTGGTTGTTGGTCACGGCATAGCCGTCGGCGGAGATGAAGAAGCCGGAGCCCTCACCCGTGATCATCTGGCGGCGCTGGCGCGGCATGCCCTCCATGCCACCCGGGCCGCGGAAGCCGAATTGCCGCGAGAACTGGTCGAACGGCGTCGCCTCGTCCGAATCCATCCGGTTCTGTTGCAGCATCGCGCTCTTATCATTGTCCTGGTCGATCCTGACCCGCACCGAAATGACGGCGGGTTTGACCTTGCTGACGAGGTCGCCGAAGCCCGGCGGTGTCGCGGCGGTCTCCGCGGCCTGGGCGGGCGCAATGAAGGAGGTCGCGCTGAACGGCGAAGAGCCGGGAGCAGTCGCCAGCACGGCCACGCCAAGCGCGGCCACGGTGCCGAGCAGCGCGAGCCGGCGCGGCCTCAGGACCTTGCGGGACGTTGTGGTGTCGGAATTGACGTGATCGCTCATGTCGATATGTCCATGTTGGGTAAGTCGCCTTGCACCCAACATGGTGGTCGCCACCTTACAGCGTCCCGTCCACGCGATTAAATCTTGGCAAAGTAGCCGGGCCGGCGATACGGCCAAAGGTCAAGGCTGCACGTTTGATGCAGCTCAACGCGGGCCATGCGCACCGTGGAAGACTGCGGCCACCGGATGATGTCCATCGGAGGCACGTCATGTACAAAGACATTCTCGTCCACATCCCCACCGAGCGGCCGATCCGCCCGGTGATCGACGGCTCGATCTCGCTCGCAGCGGGCCTCAACGCCCATCTCGATGCAGTCGCGGTTGGCTATGTGGCAACCAGTGCGGCCTATATCATGGAGGGCGGCGCTGCGGTGGCGGCGGTGTTCGAGATGGAGCGCGAGAGTGCAGTGGAGCGGGCCGAGGCGGCGCTCGCGGTATTCAAGAGCAAAGCGATGAACGCCGGCATTTCCTACACATGCCACCCACTCGGGGCGATGCCGGGGGATGCGGTCGGCTTGCTCGGCGAGATGGCGCGGCTGCACGATCTCAGCATCGTGCTCCAGCCGGATCCGGCGCAAGGCTCACTCGACAACGATGTGCCCGGCGAGATCCTGTTCCAGGCGGGTGGCCCGGTGCTTTTCCTGCCCTACACCTTCCATGGAGCGTTCAAGGCGAAACGGATCGGCATCTGCTGGGATGGCAGCCGCCTCGCCGCGCGCGCTATGCGCGACGCCGCACCATTCCTGGCCCGCGCCGAGGAGATCGTGATCATTGCGATCAACGAAACAGATATGGTTCCCGAGGAAGTCTCGACGCGCAATCTGGCAAGGCATCTCGGCCGGCGCGGACTGTCGACCCGCACGGTCAACCTGTCGGCCCCGCGCTCTGACATTCAGCCGACCATGCTGTCGCTGGCAGCCGATGAGAACCTGGATGTTCTGATCATGGGCGGCTACGGCCATTCGCGTTTGCAGGAGCGGTTCCTCGGCGGCGTCACCCGCGCCATGCTGGAAGCCATGACCGTCCCGACGCTGATGTCGCATTAATCGAGGGCTTATCCAGGTCGGGCCGGTCACAAGCCTTGTCGTTCGGGCTGACAACCGCGTCTTGAGCGGTGCCGGCGTCGGCAAGTTCAGGTCATATTCGAACAAGTTGGACCGTCACGCCGCGGCGGGTCTCTCCCACGCCGTGGCCTCGACGCCGTCCTCGTCTTGTTGCGCATTGCACGCGTCGAAATGCGCCTTGAGTTCGACTTCGGCGAGATGTTCGAAATGTTCGGCCTGGCCGAGCAGTTCCCAGCTCTGGAGCGGCCGGTAGGCGGCCTGCTGACGACAGAGGGACGCTAGCGCGCGGTAGCGACGTACGTTGTCCATGAGACCCTCCCTCGCATTCACAGAGCTTATTGCCCTTATTTGCGTCAGGGCGATGGCGGTTGTGCAAAAGATTTGCTGCGCCCGCCGCGCGCTTGACTCGCTTGTTTCTAGGCAAACGCGTATCGAGGCGAAAGTTCCAATCAGCGCGGACTCAACCGCTTCGGACCTTACCGCAGGCCAAGGCTAGGGTTGTGGGTCATCCTCGTATATCTGCAGTGCAAAGGGGCACGCCCTGGCACACCCCATTACGGTGCCGGCTCGCCCGCCTGTATCCGGCAGTCTACCGGATGAGCGCGGGCTCACCGGCACGCATTGTCTGCGCCGAACTATGTTGCAGCATCGGAACCCTGCCGGCTTCCGCAGCGGCGCGGATGGCCGCGATGTTGCCGGCATAGTCCGCGCTGCTCTTGCCGCGAAACACGGCGGAGCCCGCTACAAGCGTATCGGCGCCCGCAGCGGCCACGGCGGCGGCATTGTCGCGCGTGATGCCACCGTCAACCTCGAGTCGGATCGGCCGGTCGCCTATCATGCTTCGAATACGCCCGATCTTCTCGAGTTGGGATTCGAGGAAGGACTGGCCGCCAAAGCCCGGATTGACCGTCATCACCAGGACGAGGTCGAGGCGATCGAGCACATATTCGATCGTGCTTTCGGGAGTCGCGGGACACAGGCTGACGCCGGCTTTCTTGCCGAGCGCGCGGATGGCCTGGAGCGAGCGATCGAGGTGCGGACCGGCTTCGGCATGCACCGTGATGACATCCGCGCCGGCCTTCGCGAACGCTTCGAGATAGGGATCGGCGGGCGCGATCATGAGATGCACGTCGAACATTTTCTTCGTCAGCGGCCGGATCGCCCTGATGACGTCCGCGCCATAACTGATGTTCGGGACGAAATGCCCGTCCATGACGTCGCAGTGAATCCAGTCGGCACCCGCCGCATCGATCGCCACGATCTCCTCGCCGAGGCGGGCGAAATTCGCAGCCAGGATTGACGGCGCGATGAGGATTTCTCTCGTCATGGCTTCGCACTCCCCTGCGCGTCCGCACCGCCGCTGAAGACGCGGCTCGCCAGGACGTCCATGGGATCGATCGTTTCGAGGTCGGCGATATCGAGCATGCGGTCGAGATCGGACACCAGCCGATCGGCCTGCCGCAGGCGGATGCGGTCGACGGCGTTGCGGATCGAGCGCGCATTGGAGAAGAACGGCTGGGTCCGACGTAGCGCGATGTATTTCTCGAACGCCTCGCGCGCCGCCGCCGAGAGGCGATAACCCAGTTCCTTCAGCATCAGCTCGGCGATGACGAGCAGCTCGGCTTCCGCATAGTCCGGAAAGTCGATGTGATGCGCGATCCGCGAACGGAAGCCGGGATTAGAGGCAAAGAAGCTCGTCATCCGCTCGCCATAGCCGGCAAGGATCACGACGAGGTCCTCGCGCTGGTTTTCCATCACCTGGAGCAGGATCTCGATCGCCTCCTGGCCGTAGTCGCGCTCGTTGTCGGGACGGTGCAGATAATAGGCCTCGTCGATGAACAGCACGCCGCCCATCGCCTTCTTCAGGATCTCCTTGGTCTTCGGCGCGGTGTGGCCGATATACTGGCCGACCAAATCGTCGCGCGTCACCGAGATCACCTGCCCGCGCCGCACGAAACCGAGGCCGTGCAGGATCTTTGCCATGCGCAGCGCGACCGTCGTCTTGCCGGTGCCGGGATTGCCGGTAAACGACATATGCAGCGTCGGTGGCGACGAAGCCAATCCCGCACGCTGCCGGATACGTTCGATCAGCAAGAGCGACGCGATCTGGCGCACGCGGCTCTTCACCGGCTTCAATCCGATCAGCTCCTGCTCGAGCTGCTGCAGCGTGCCCGTGATTCCAGCCTCTTCGGCCTCCTTGCGGAGATCGAAACTGGTCTCGCCGGGCTCAGTGGTCATGGCGTGGGGAACATCCAGCATCGGCACCTCGAAGAAAAGGGCTTCGCCGCGGGGGAGCGGCGAAGCAGTGGTCCGCCAAGGAAACGGAGCAGGGAGTGCTCCGCGCGGAGGAGAATGACTTAGGTTGGTGCGTGCGCGAGCTGCCGGCGCACGGTGGTGTAGCGGATCGCGCGTCCGCTCACCTCCTGCCGCACCAGCTCGAACTCGGCTTCCTGCGGCGGGCGGTTGACGATGAACGAGATCCGCACCGATTCCCAGCCATGGCTGGAGTCGAAGCCGCTGAGGCGGATGTATCGGTCGCCATACACTCTGCGGCATTCGGCGAGCTCCATCATCACGCCGGCGGCGTCCTGGAGATCGAACATCGGCAGGCCCCACATCTCCCAATAGGTGTTGCGGGGATGCGGATCGTCGGTGAACTCGATGTTCACCGCCCAGCCGTTGGTCAGGCAATACTGCACCTGCTTGGTGATCTGGTCGTCGGTCAGATCGGGCAGGAATGAGAAGCAGCCTTGGGTCAGCTTCATGTCAAATCTCCTCAAACGGTTTCGAGCGCGGTCGGCACGAAGTCCGGCGTGTCGGTGGATTCATAATTGAAGGAGACGTCCTTCCAAACCTCAAGTGCAGCTTTCAGCGGCGTACAGGTCTCGGCCGCCCTGGCCAGGATCTCCGGTCCTTCGTGGACGTAGTCGCGGCCCTCGTTGCGGGCGAGGATCATCGCTTCCAGCGCCACACGGTTGGCGATCGCGCCGGCCGCGATGCCCATGGGATGGCCGATGGTGCCGCCGCCGAACTGGAGCACGACGTCCTCGCCGAGCAGGTCGAGCAGCTGGTGCATCTGGCCGGCATGGATGCCGCCGGAGGCGACCGGCATCATCTTGTTCAGGCTCGCCCATGACTGGTCGAAGAACAGGCCGTGTTCGAGCTTGGCCGGGTTGAAGTCTTCGCGACAGACATCGTAATAGCCGCGCGTGGTGTTGGGATCGCCTTCGAGCTTGCCGACCACGGTGCCGGCATGGATGTGATCGACGCCGGCGAGCCGCATCCACTTGGCGATGACGCGGAACGACACCCCATGGCTTTTCTGCCGCGTGTAGGTCGAGTGACCGGCGCGATGCAGATGCAGGATCATGTCGTTGCGGCGCGCCCATTTCGCCATCGACTGGATTGCGGTGTAGCCGATCACGAGATCGATCATGACGATGCAGGACCCGAGCTCCTTCGCGAACTCGGCGCGCTCGTACATATCCTCCATGGTTCCCGCGGTGATATTCAGGTAGGTCCCCTTGGCCTCACCGGAGGCCGCCTGCGCCCGGTTCACCGCCTCCATGCAATAAAGGAAGCGGTCGCGCCAGTGCATGAACGGCTGCGAGTTGATGTTCTCGTCATCCTTGGTGAAGTCGAGCCCGCCCTTCAGCGCCTCGTAGACCACGCGACCGTAATTGCGGCCCGAGAGGCCGAGCTTAGGCTTGACGGTCGCGCCGAGCAGCGGCCTGCCGAACTTGTCGAGCCGCTCGCGCTCGACCACGATGCCGGTGGCCGGTCCCTGGAACGTCTTCACATACGCGACCGGGAAACGCATGTCCTCCAGCCGCAGCGCCTTCAGTGGCTTGAAGCCAAATACGTTGCCGATGATCGAGGCCGAGAGGTTGGCGATCGAGCCCGGCTCGAACAGGTCGAGGTCATAGGCGATGTAGGCGAAGTACGAGCCCGGCGTGCCCGGCACCGGATCGACGCGGTAGCATTTCGCGCGATACTTCTCGGCGGCGGTCAACCGATCGGTCCACACCACCGTCCAGGTCGCGGTCGAGGATTCGCCGGCGACTGCGGCTGACGCCTCGATCGGATCGACGCCCTCTTGCGGCGTGACGCGGAACAGCGCGATGACGTCGGTGTCCTTGGGCACGTAGTCGGGCTCCCAATAGCCCATGCGCTTGTATTCCATCACGCCCGATCGATATCTTTCCTTGCCGCGGACGGTTCCTGCATGTGCATTCATGGCTCTCTCCTGCTCTTCTCTCTCTGAATGATTAGGCCGCGACGGGCTCGCGGGCGTCGACGCGCGGATCGAGATCGCCGGCGCGGTAGCGCCGCGCCATCTCGCTCAAGGGAACGACCTTGATACCGCTGGCGTGGCCTGCGGTGCCGAACTGCTCGAAGCGCTCGCGGCAGAGCTCGCGCATCGCATCCATGGCGGGCTTGAGAAATTTGCGCGGATCGAACTCGGAGCGCGTTTGCGCGGCCACTTTCCGGAACACCGCGGTCATTGCCAGCCGGCAGTCGGTGTCGATATTGACCTTGCGCACGCCGCTCGTGATGCCGCGGACGATCTCCTCGACCGGCACGCCCCAGGTCTGCGGCATCTCGCCGCCAAACTGGTTGAACATGTCCTGGAGGGGCTGCGGCACAGAGGAAGAGCCGTGCATCACGAGATGCGTGTTCGGCAGCCGGCGATGAATCTCCTCGACCACCCGCATCGCCAGAATGTCGCCGTCCGGCTTGCGGCTGAACTTGTAGGCGCCGTGCGAGGTGCCCATCGCGATCGCGAGCGCATCGACTTTGGTGGCGCGGACGAAGTCGACCGCCTGGTCGGGATCCGTGAGCAACTGATCATGGCTGACCGTGCCTTCGACGCCGTGACCGTCCTCCTGCTCGCCGCCCCCATGCTCGAGCGAGCCGAGCACGCCGAGCTCGCCTTCGACGGAGGCACCGACCCAATGCGCGAGATCGACGACGCGGCGGGTGATCGCAACGTTGTAGTCGTAGTCGGCCGCGGTCTTGGCGTCGGCCTTGAGCGAGCCGTCCATCATCACCGAGGTGAAGCCATGGGCGATCGCGGACGCGCAGGTCGCCTCGTCATTGCCATGGTCCTGGTGCAGGCAGAGCGGGATGTCTGGATAGGTCCGCTCCAGCGCATCGATCATGTGCGAGAGCATGAGGTCGCCGGCATAGCTGCGCGCGCCGCGCGAAGCCTGGATGATGACGGGCGCGTCGACCTCGGCCGCCGCCTGCATGATCGCGATGCCCTGCTCCATGTTGTTGATGTTGAACGCCGGCACCGCGTAGCCGTGACTGGCGGCGTGGTCGAGCAGCTGACGAAGAGTGATACGGGCCACGACAAATCCTCCTGTTATTGCTTGCCGGCGCGGGCCATCGCCCGCCGGGCGGCTTCCGCAACGCCTTGCGGCGTGATGCCGAATTCGCGGTAGAGCACCGGGGCCGGCGCCGAAGCGCCGAAGCCGCGCATGCCGACGAATTCGCCCTCGGTGCCGATCCAGCGGTGCCAATCGCCGACGACTGCCGCCTCGATGCCAACCCGCGGCGCGGTGCCGAGCACAGCGGCGCGGTAATCCTCCGGCTGCTCCTCGAACAACGCGAAGCAGGGCGCGGAGACCACGGCCGCACGGACGTGCTCGGTAGCGAGCAGGCGGGCCGCCTCCAGCGCAATAGACACTTCCGAACCCGTTGCGATGAGCGTCACGTCGCGGCCACCGTCCGGCGAAACGATCAGATAGGCGCCGCGTGCGACGCGGTTCCTCCCGCGGACATCGCTGCGGAAGGTCGGCAGCGCCTGACGGGACAGGCACAGCACGGAGGGACGATTTTCAGCTTGGAGCGCGCAGTCCCATGCTTCCAGCGTCTCAACCGCGTCGGCCGGCCGGAAAACAAGCAGGTTCGGAATGACGCGGAGCGCTGCGAGATGCTCGACCGGTTGGTGCGTGGGGCCGTCCTCACCGAGGCCAATGGAGTCATGGGTCATCACATGAATGACGCGGATCCGCATCAAGGCCGCAAGGCGGATCGCCGGCCGGCTGTAATCGGAGAACGCGAGGAAGGTGCCGCCATAGGGAATGAAGCCCCCGTACAGCGCGAGGCCGTTCATCGCGGCCGCCATGCCATGCTCGCGGATGCCGTAATGGATGTAATCGCCGGCGAACGCGTCGCGCTTGACCGGGGTCTGCGCCTTGGCATGCGTCAGGTTCGAATGCGTGAGATCCGCCGAGCCGCCGACAAATCCGGGAATCGTCTCGGCGATGCCGTCGAGCACCTGTTGCGACGCCTGCCGCGTCGCGAGCTTCGGACGCTCGGTGGCAAAGCGCTCGCGCAATTTCGCCGAGGCCTGGGCATAGGCGTTCGGCAGGGCAACCGCCTTGCCCTCGATAAACAGGTCGCGCTGCTCGGGCGTCGCGCATTCATAGCGATCGAGCCAGGCGAGACGCTCGACCTGCCCGCGCTGCCCGATCATCCGCCATGCTTTCAGGATCGTGACAGGCACCACGAAGGGCTGATAGTCCCAGCCGAGCGTTCGCCGCGCCGCGGCCGTCTGCTCCGTGCCGAGCGGCGCGCCATGCGCCTTCTCGGTGCCCTGACGATCCGGCGCGCCGAAGCCGATGATGGTGCGGCAGGCGATCAGCGACGGTCTTGTGCTCTCACGCTCCTCGGCAATCGCCTGCGCAACTGCTTCGGGATCGTGCCCGTCAACACCGCGCACCGACCAGCCGGAGGCAGCGAAGCGCGCGAGCTGGTCATCGGAGGTCGCAAGCGAGGTCGGGCCGTCAATGGATATGCCGTTGTCGTCGAACAGCACGATCAGGCGGCCCAGCCCGAGATGCCCGGCGAGCGAGATCGCTTCCTGGCTGATGCCTTCCATCAGACAGCCGTCGCCGGCGATGACGTACGTGAAATGATCGACGAGGCCGTCGCCATGTTGCGCATTGGCCATGCGCTCGGCGAGTGCCATGCCGACCGCGGTCGCAATCCCCTGCCCCAGCGGACCGGTCGTCGTCTCGACGCCCGGCGTATGGCCGTATTCCGGATGGCCCGGCGTCTTCGAGCCCCATTGCCGGAACGCCTTGATGTCATCGAGGCTGACGTCGCCGCCGGTGAGATGGAGCAATGCATAGAGCAGCATCGAGCCATGGCCCGCCGACAGCACGAAGCGATCGCGATCCGGCCAATGGGGGTGAGCCGAGTCGAACTTCAGGAAGCGCGAGAACAGCACGGTGGCGACATCGGCCATGCCCATGGGCAGTCCGGGGTGGCCGGACTGCGAAGTCTCGATGGCGTCGACCGCGAGGAAGCGGACGGCGTTGGCGAGATCGCCATGCGATACCGCCGTGAGGTCAGCGTCGGCGTGGACGGAGATGTTCATCGGATCCTCCCCTCGTTCACTTCAGGTTTCGCTTACGCTCGATCAGCTGCATGATCAGCGGCGTCAGGATCAGCTGCATCGCAAGATCGAGTTTCGCGCCGGGACACACGATCGAATTGGCACGCGACATCCAGCTTTGCGGCAGCATCGAGAGCAGATAGGGGAAGTCGATGCCGCGCGGGTTCTTGAAGCGGATCACGACCATCGACTCGTCCGGCGTCGGGATCCAGCGCGCGATGAACGGATTGGAGGTGTCCACCGTCGGCACACGCTGGAAGTTGATGTCGGTCTCGGAAAATTGCGGGCAGATGTAGTGGATGTAATCGGGCATCCGCCGCAGAACGGTGTCGGTAACGGCCTCGGTCGAATAGCCTCGCGCACTGCGGTCGCGGTGCAGCTTCTGGATCCATTCGAGATTGATAACGGGCACGACGCCGATCTTGAGGTCGGCATAACGCGCGACGTTGACCTTGTCGGTAACGACAGCACCGTGCAGGCCCTCGTAGAACAGAAGGTCGGAGCTCTCCGGCAGCCGTTTCCATTCGGTGAAGGTGCCGGGTGCGGCGCCATGCAGCGCGGATTCCTCGGCGTCGTGGACGTAGTGCCGCGTCGTCGCCGTGCCGGTCTCGCCATAGTCGCGGAACGCCCGCTCCAGCTCCTCGAACAGATTGGTCTCGGGGCTGAAATGGCTGAAATGCCTGTTGCCGCGATCGGCCTCCTTCGCCATCTGCGTGCGCATTTCCGCGCGATCGTAGCGATGGAAGGCGTCGCCTTCGATGTAGGCGGCGTTGACCCTCTCGCGGAAGAAGATCTGCTCAAAGGTCTTCTTGACCGACGTGGTGCCGGCGCCGGAAGAGCCGGTGATGGAGATGATCGGATGCTTCCTGGACATCGGGGCGCCTCGCTCAGAGCCGGAAGAAGCCGCGCCGCGCGAACAGCGGTGCGGAGACGCTGGCGACCAGCAAGGGATCGCAATGCAGTTCCTCGACGCGCTGCACCTCGTTGTTCGAACCCATGATCAGCGGCACGCGTTGATGCAGGCTCTGCGCCGAGAGTTCGAGGATACGCTCGCGCCCGGTCGAAGCCGAGCCGCCGGCCTGCTCGACGATGTAAGCCATCGGATGCGCCTCGTAGACGAGGCGCAGGCGGCCGTCGCCATAGCCAGGCCGTGCATCGGAGGGATAGAGGAACACGCCGCCGCGGGTAAGGATGCGATAGGCCTCGGCCACCAGCGAGCCGACCCAGCGCATGTTGAAATTGTGGTTGGCCTGCCCTTCCACACCGGCGAGGCATTCGTCGACGAAGGCGCGCACCGGCTGTTCCCAATGCCGGCGGTTCGAGGCGTTGATCGCGAACTCCTCGCAGGTCTCGGAGATTTGCACGGCGCTACGCGCGAGACGGAAGCAACCGGACCCGCGGTCAAGCGTGAAGATGTCGACGCCCTCGCCGAGCGTCAGCACCAGCGAGGTCTGCGGGCCGTAGGTGACGAATCCCGCCGCGAGCTGCGCCGAGCCGCGCTGATGGAAGGCGAGCGCGAGATCGTCGGGCGCGGGCAGGATCGAGAAGATCGTGCCCACGGTCATGTTGATGTCGATATTGGAGGAGCCGTCGAGCGGATCGATCGCGACGCAGATCTTCGCCGCGCGGTCACCGATCTGCGGTTCACGCATCTCCTCCGACGCCAGTGCCGCGATCGGCAGCTTGCCGAGACAGCGGCGCAGGATCGCATCCGCCTGCACGTCGAGATCGCGCTGCACGTCACCGTCGCTGTTGCGGCCGGTGGTCAGGCCCGACGCATCCGCAAGGTCTCCCGTGGCGATAAGATCGGCGATCTCGATCGCGGCCGCCGCGATGGCATCGACCGCGGCCGCTACGGCCAGCGCATGCGGCGCCGTCTCGGAATACCGCTGAAGGTGGTCGTCCAGCCTGAGTTGCCCGGTCATCTGCGTCCATCCCTTTGCAGGCGCCGCATCCAGTTCCCTCCTCGCTGGGAGGTCGGTGCGGTCAGTGCCAACAACGACGAGATTGACAGAGGCGGCTTAATAAGGAAAATTTCTATTCATAATGAGCGCTAAAGAATTATCTTATAATGTCCATTCGGCGGCACAGCTCCGGCATCTCACGATCCGGCAGCTTCGCTCGCTTGCGGCGCTCTCGGCAAAAGGCAGCGTCACGGCAGCCTCGACCCAGCTCGGCCTGACGCAGCCGGCCGTGACCCAGCAATTGCGCCAGCTGCAGGATCTCGCCGGACTGCCGCTGCTGCAGCGGACCGGCGACGGCATGCTGCTGACGGAAGCCGGCAAGGAGGTGCTGGCGCTCGCCGAGCGCGTCGAGGCCGCAATCGCGGACTGCCAGGGTTCGCTCGACCTGCTTGCGGGGCGAACCGGCGGCACGGTGCATCTCGGCGCGGTCTCGACCGCGAAATATTTCGTGCCGCACGCGATCGCGGCATTCTCGAAGCGGTATCCGAAGATCGAGATCAAGCTCACGGTCGGCAATCGCGAGGAGATCCGCGGGGCCATGCACGGCTACGACCTCGACTTCGCGGTGATGGGTCGGCCACCGGCCGATGTCAGCGTCGACGTCCGGCAGCTCGGGCGCAATCCGCACATCATCGTCGCGCGCAAGGGGCACTGGCTGGAGAAGGATTCCGGCCTCAACCTCACCGACCTCGTGCACGAGACCTTCCTCACCCGCGAGCCCGGCTCGGGGACGCGGACACTGATGGAAGGCATGTTCCAGAGGTCGGATCTTGAGCCGATCATCGGCATGGAGATGAGCAGCAACGAGACCATCAAGCAGGCGGTCATCGCCGGGCTCGGCATCGCCTTCATCTCGGCCCACACCGTGGCGCACGAGCTCACCGAGGGCCGGCTGATCGTGCTCGACGTCGCGGGCCTGCCGATCGTGCGGCAATGGTACGTGATCCGCCGCAGCGACAAGGTGCTGTTGCCGCCGGCGCAGGCGATGTTCGATTTCTTGGGATCGGAGGGGTCGAACTATCTTCCCGACGTGCCCGAATTCGGCGCGCGATAGCCCGTCGAAATTCAGCCCATCAGCTTCATCGCGACCGTAGCCGCGAGAATGACGATGATCTGGAGCAGGCGCTCGGTCGTGAAGATGCGGTTGAAGGTGGTCATCGCTTGCCCCGGCCGAATTGGGATGTCTCGGTCGGGACGTTGCTAGCACAGACGGGCGACGAGATAACTCCGTAATCGCCCCGTGTTTTCCGTGCACGACCCGACGACCGGCCCTTCGGCGGGCCTGCGCAAGGCCGCGCCGATGGTTAACGATCAGGCCGCGCGTGTAGGGGCGTAGTCCATCCGCGCGGCGAAATAGGCTTCCAGCTCCAGCAGCGCCCGCGCTTCCCAATCCTTCGCCTGCTCGAGCAGCGACCAGCTCTGGTCCGGGCGGAATGCAGCGGTCTGGCGATAGAGCGATGCGATACCGCGGTAGCGGCGCACGTTCTCCAAGATGGCGTGACCGGTGATTTGGCCGTTCATGTCCGAAAACTCCCTCGTCATTCCCGAGGGAGAAATTGCGGCCAAATCTTTTTCGAAAAGTTAGCGCCGCACAGCAAGCGTGCGAATGGTTTCCGGACTGTTGCCCGCGCGCAACGTGCGCGGCCGCACAAGGCCGATCTATTGCGAATTCGTCGCCGCGCTCTCGCCCCGCGGCTTCAACCCACCGCGGCTGATGATCTCGCGGCAGAGATCGGCAAGGCCGATCACCAGCACGGCGAGCAGGCAGAACAGCTTGATGGAATCGGCATGCGCGCTGGTCAGCGAATTGAACTCGAAGAAGGGCGGCATGAATGCCCACCATACCAGCGGAATGGTGAGTAGTGCGGCGAACGCCGCCGCCGGTGCGCCCGCAATAATGCCGAGCACGAACAGGCTGGGCAGGAACGCCGCGAAATAGAGTTTTGCGCCGAGCGCGACACAGCCGCCCTGGAGCGCAGCCGACATTGCGACAACGATGAATCCAAGCAGAAACGCCTGCCACGACCATGGTCGTACCCGCGGTACGCCAACCAGCCCCGCACGCCTCATCAGCCTCCCCCTGCCGCCCGTTAACCAGGCTCGCTTGCGACCAAAGTACTACAGCGGCAGGGAAACTGCGAGGTGGAAATTGCCGACCCGGCGGCCTTGGTAAACGGGCCGGATCGCTAATTGGAGCAACCAGCCCCTACTCGGTGGCCGCATAGACCAGGCCTGCGACGGGCAGCGCGAGGCCAAAGGCCGATGCGAGCGTCCAGCCGCCTTGTGCAAACGCCCACGCGCCGACCGCCGAGCCCGCCGCGCCCGCGGTGAAGAAGGTCGCCATGTAGAGACCGTTCAGGCGGCTGCGGTGCTCATGCCCCAGCGCGAAGATCGCGCGGAAGCCGAGCACGACGTTGCCCTGCACGCCGATGTCGATCGCGATCGCAGCCACGACCAGGCAGGCGAGGTTCAGCACCGATCCGGGCGCGCCGACATGCGTAATCAGGAATCCTACGGCCGCGAGTAGCAGCGCGACCAGCGTGGCCATGCGGCTATGGCCGCGATCGGCAAGCCGTCCCGCGATCGGGGCTGCGAACACGCCGGCGACACCGGCAAGCGCGAACAGCGCGATGCCGCGCTGGGTGAAGCCGAATTCGCTCGCGAGCAGCAGCGGCGTCACGGTCCAGAACAGGCTGAAGGCGCCGAACAGGCTGGCCTGGTACAGCGCGCGGCGGCGCAGCAGCGGCGTGGTCCGCACCAGATGGAGCATCGACAGCAGCAACTCGCCGTAATGCATCCGCGCGACCGGCCTGCGCTTCGGCAGCGTCATCCAGAGTACCGCTGCGAGCACGATCATCAACGCGGCCGAGCAGAAGAACACTGCATGCCACGACAGCATCGCCGTGACGAAACTCGACACCGGCCGCGCCAGCATGATGCCGAGCATCAGGCCGGTCGAGACGTTGCCGACGACGCGGCCGCGAATGGCTGCCGGCGCAAGATGCGCCGCATAGGGAATGATGATCTGCACCGCGACCGAGCCGAGTCCGATGAACAACGCGGCGATCAGGAAGGGCAGCGCGTGGGACGCGAACCCCGCGGCGAGCAGGGCTGCCGCGCCGAGCGTGATGACGGAGCAAATCAGGGTACGGTTCTCGACGAGGTCGCCGAGCGGGACGATGAAGAGAAGCCCCACGCCGTAGCCGATCTGCGTCATGGTGACGATCAGTCCCGCCGCTTCATGCGACAGGCCGAGCGCGGCGCTGATCGGGGCGATCAGCGGCTGGGCGTAATAGATGTTGGCGGCGACCATGCCACAGGCCGCGGCAAGCACGAAGGTCAGTCGCTGCGACACCGCATCCGGATCCGGCGCGGTCTCGATCGTGGCATTCATCGTCATTCACAGGCTCTCCAGATATCGGAAACGGTCGTTTCCTAATATGACAAAAAATTCAGGCGAGCAGCTTCATCGCGACGGCGACCAGGCGCTTGCCGTCGAGCGAAAGGCCCGCCTTGCCGACCACGCGCAGGCCTTGCGTGATGCAGATCATCAGGCGCGCGGTGTCGGCGGCGGCGACATGGCGGGGAATCGAGCCGTCGGCCTGCCCCTCGCGAATGAGGCCGGCGATGAAGCCTTCGTTGGTCTCGAGCCGCGCGCTGACGAGGGCGGCGACCACCGGATCGACCGCGGACAATTCGACCGCGCTGCCGACCACGAGGCAGCCGCGCCGCCCCTCGCTGCCCTGGGAGTGCTCTACATACGACAGCAGCATGTTGCGCAGCCGCTCGCGGCCATTGTCGCCTTTTGCCGCCGCGCTGCGCGTCTGCTCCTGGCGCAGCGCGGCGTAGCGCTCGAAGGCGGCGAGAAACACCGCATGCTTGTCGCGAAACGCCTTGTAGACGCTGCCGGTCGCCAGCCGCATCGCCGCGGTGAGATCGCCGATCGAGGTGGCATGATAACCGCGCTCGGAAAACACGCGGACGGCCCTGTCGAGCGCGGTGTCCATGTCGAACTCCCGGGGACGGCCAGGCGGACGGCCAATGGGCGGGGATTTGCGAGCCGCTTTTTGCATTGCAGGATAATAGGGAATGTTTGTTTCCAAACAAAGACACTTGGTTGTGATTGGGGCGGTAGGGCCACTAACTCCGGCGTCGCCCCTGGCCAAGGCCAGGACCCATTATCCCAGGGAAGGGGTTGGGCGGACATTCGTTCGGTGGGATTGATATCGCCTTAAATCGATAGACCTCGCGGTATGGGTCCTGGCCTTCGCCACGACGACATTTGAGGTTGTTATGCCTGACTGCCGGGCATCGCCACGGCGCAGGCCACATCGCGGTCCTGCGCACATTTCAACTTGCAGACATGCCTTCTCATCCTCGCGGCTGATTCCGCCCGAGCTTTGCTTCGTCGCTTCACCCTCTTGTCCAAGAGGGCGCAGGGAAGGCCGGGTGCCGGCTGGCACCCGCGGTCCGCTGCGCGAAAAGCACACGCAGAGAGAACCGCACAGCAGCATACAGGTGTAGCCAATCACTCGGCCTTCCCTGCGCGATGGTTGGACGGCTTATGCCGTGCTCTCCCGGGAGCCGAGTTCTCTTTGGCCTCCCTCGTCCTCGCAGAAGTCACCGGCACCCGCGCCGGTTGACGCAGATGCCGCATCCGCAAGAGCTTGACCGTAGCAACGACGGCCAGGACCACACGGTTTTGCCGTACGCACGGCTCGCCATTTCGCCGCAGTTTTCCCAGCCCTGTCGACGGAGCCGGAAACTTACAGACGAGACGAAGCCTAGCAGCGCCGCTCGTCGGCACGCAGCCTTGGGCTCACGGAGAGCAATCCGCCCTGCCCTTAGCCTCTCGCACCCGAACGCTGCCGCGTCCACCGCAAGCCCGGCTCGCGAACATGACGACCACAAGATCGCCCCTCAAGGATGAGCCGGGATGGGCGACACATACGCCCTTTCCGAATTTCGGTAAAGCGGAATATTTTTGTGAGAGCGGATTGACACGGGGGCGACACAGCAAGGTCCCGTAGCCCGGATGAGCGAAGCGACATCCGGGGTCTTGCCACAAGCGACAGCGGTCCCGGGTGTCGCTGCGCTCACCCGGGCTACGAGAGCTCACCGCTTCGTTCGCACCGGCGTTCCGTCGGCCATGAGTGTCACTCCCTTCCGTTCGACAATCATCCCGTAGGCGTGCGGCTGACGGTGAACGTCGAAATTGAAAGTGGTGCGCTTGTAAGAATTGCAGAGATCGAGATCGCAACGGGCGAGCGCGATCTCGTCCCCCTTGGTCGTGCATCGCGAGATGATCTCGCCGGAGGGCGCGATGACGCAGCTTCCGCCGATGTGGTCGACGCCCTCCTCGACACCCGCTTTGGCGACGCCGACCACGAAGGTGCCGTTCTGGTAGGCGCCGGCCTGCATCACCAGATGATTGTGGAACAGCGAGAGATCGTCATGCTCGGGTGCGGGCGGATTGTGCACCGGCGTGTTGTAGCCGATCATCACCATCTCGACGCCCTGCAGGCCCATCACCCGGTAGGTCTCGCTCCAGCGGCGGTCATTGCAGATCGCCATCCCCATCACGCCGCCAAAGGCCTCGGTCACGCCAAAGCCATCGCCTGGATCGAAATAGCGCTTTTCCAGATGCTGGAATTCGCGCCACGGCTCATGCTCGGCATGCCCGGGCAGATGAACCTTGCGATATCTCGCGACGCCAAGATAAAATCCGATGCCGATCTCGCGCGCGAGATCGAACAGGCCTCTTGTCTCCGGCCCCGGCATCTCGCGCTCAAAGAAGCTGTCGATCTCAGCCTGATCCTCGAAATACCAGCGCGGAAAGAACGCGGTCAGCGCGAGCTCGGGATAGACGATCAGGTCGCAGCCGTTGGCCTTCGCCTGGCGCATCAAGGCCATCAGGCGCGCCACGACCGCGGTTCTCGTCTCGGTCCGCGCGACAGGGCCAAGCTGGCCGGCTGCGATCGTCACAAATCTCGTCACGAATCTTTCCCTCGTCCGCTTCCCGGGTCAGGTCGCGGCAGAGACTATCGCGCGATGCGCCGCGCGCACAGCCTCGCTGTCCGGCACGGTGCCCAACCGAGAGGCAGCCCGACCGTCACGTGGAAAGTACCGAGAACAGATAATCTCGCAAACCCCCGCTCGTGCTGCTCAGGCGATCGAGCATGGGCAGCTACACGCCTACCGGGGGGAAGATGCATCTCACGGAGCGCGACTTACCAACCCGCCGATGCAGGTTCGTTGAAGAACATCGTCTGATCGCGCGCCGCCATGCGCGAGGGCTGGCGTCGACGGTGCCTCTCCGCACTGCGCTTGTTCGAAACGGTCCGAGCTGCTTGCTTCGGCGTCGCATCAGGCTGCGCCACCATTGCAAAAGCTTGGCGGGGCCTCTCCTGCGTGGGCAGCGCGTCGGCGACGGCAGGCGCGGGAGTCGGCGGAACCGACTCGGCTTTGGACAGCGATATTTGCCGTACGCTGGTGTCGAGGACGATCTTCTCAGGCCAGGTTTGCGCGGAATGAACGCGCACAATCGACCGATCTGGCTCGGCCGGCGCGGCGGCGCTCACGGGGGCGGTCATGTACCGGTCGGCGAGGAAAAGGAGGGCGAGCAGAGCGCCGCCGGTGAAGACGAAATAGCGGATGAGCGGCATGGGTCCCTCGATCGCCTCGTTGTCGAGGCCCCTGCAGCAACGGGAAAGAGTGGCAATCGTTCCGGTGCGCTGTCGAGCAATCGCGGGAGACGCTCAGCCGCCCACTGGCATTCCGCTTGCTGCACGGGAGTCAAATCCCTCAGACCCGCAGTGGGTCTGTCTCATCGTGAGGCGATCATGCACCCGACGTCCCGTTTCGAAGCGACCATGCCGACACAGCTCCACGCATTGATCTCCGATCTGCGTTGGCGCTTGCAAATGATCGACGCCGACATTCTGGAGGAAGAACGGAAGGCCGGAATCTCCGATCCCCAAAACCTCGCCTACCCCATGCTAGCGCAGAACCTGCGGGCCCGGCGCGACAATATCCGGGTGAGCATCGCGATTCTCGAAAGCCGCCTCGAAAAGCGATCGACGGAGCGGCCGCGCGCGGCCTGATGCGGCGACGGCGATTGGCTCCCGTCGCACCCAGGTTAACGCGAAGGAACTCCCGTTGCCGATCTGCAACGGTTCCCGTCCGTCTGAAGCCGGACAAAAGAAACTCCCATTGCGGCCACGAACCCCTCTCACAACGCCGTGAGACGAGCAGGGGAACGACGATGCGTGCGCAAAGAGTCTGGGTGGTGAATGGGGCCGCCAGCGTCGAACAGTTGCAAACCAGATTGGACGATCTGAACAAGCGGCTCGGTCAACTCGAGACTCAGCACCCCGAGAGCTGGAAGGTCGAAGAGCTCAGATCGACTGCGCTCAGCCTGTCGCGCGAGATCGACGACATCCGCTGCGCCGAGGCGACGGCGGCGCTGAGCGAGCTCCTGCGGAAATAGCCGGCGTTCGCGATTCGCCCGTCGCGCAGGAACCAACGCCGCCTCCCCGCCATTGCCATGCCGAGCATGGAGCAAAATCATGACCAGGCACCTGACGCGGGCCGATCTCGCGCGCGGCGTGGCCGGCGCGGTATCCACGCTGGTCCTGTGCGCGACGATGGCATTCACCATCGCGCGCCACTTCGCTTTGTAAGGCATTTGGCGCTGTGAGGTATTTTCGATGACGTCCGACCCCGAGGAATCGGTCAGGCTGCAAGGCTACGGCGAGATGACCCTGCGTACGGCCGTCACGACGATGATGTTGCTTGCGCCGCGCGAGCGCGCGGATGCCGCCATCTTCCGCGTCCGCGACGGCGTCCGGCTTGCCTCAAGCGAGATTGCCGAACTCGCCTCCGAATGGGGCATCACGCCAACGCCGGAGATCAGGTCTCCGAACCTCGTCCCGGAGCAGCACTGGACCCACGTCGTTCGCGGCATGGTGCGTGAGGCGCCGCTGCCGGCGCTGATGATTGCGTTTATGGTCGGCGTGCTGGTGGCGAGGCGGTAGTCCTCTGACCTAGCTTGCAACGCCGAGTTATCGAAACAGGCAATGCCGAGCCATGCCACCGCGACAGACCGCCCTGTCCGGCCAAATCGGCCGTGGACCCGCCCTGAAAATCGTTGCAAGAAGACGCTCCCGGGCGCCGGCGGCTGGTCCGCCAAGCTTGGGAACGAGCCTCTAGAAAAACGTCGACTTTTGGAAGAATGGTCGGAGTGGCAGGATTCGAACCTGCGACCCCTGCGTCCCGAACGCAGTGCTCTACCGGGCTGAGCCACACTCCGACAAGAGGCCGGCTTATAGCGTCGGGTTTGGCGCACCGCAAGCGGCCGAGCTGAGGAATCTTATCCCTGTGAAAACGGGTCTTGAAACGCTGATTTTACCGGCCGGCGAGGCCGGCGCGGAAGCTGCCGCCCGGACATTGGCAGCCGGCGGGCTGGTCGCGTTCCCGACCGAGACGGTCTACGGGCTCGGGGCGGACGCCGGAAATGCCAGTGCCATCGCCCATCTTTACGCCGCCAAGGGGCGGCCGGCCTTCAATCCGCTGATCGCGCATGTCGCCGACCTCGCGGCCGCGCGCAGGATCGGACGATTCGACGCCTGCGCCTTGCGCCTTGCGGAGGCGTTCTGGCCGGGGCCGCTGACGCTGGTGGTGCCGAAGACGGAAAACTGCCCGGTGGCCGAGCTTGCCACCGCGGGCCTCGACACGGTCGCGATCCGCATTCCGGCCCATCCGGTGGCGCAGGCGATCCTGCGCGCCTTTGGCGGGGCGGTGGTGGCGCCGTCCGCCAACATCTCCGGCCACGTCTCGCCGACGCTGGCGGCCCATGTCGAGAGCGACCTTGCGGGGCGGATCGACCTGATCGTCGACGGCGGACCTGTTACGGTCGGCGTCGAATCGACGATCGTCGGCTGTTTTGCGGCGCCGATGCTGCTGCGGCCCGGCGGGCTGTCTCGCGAGCGGATCGAGGCCGTGCTTGGTGCAGCGCTGGCGCGACTGCCCGCGGAGACCGACAGCGAAGACAGCCAGCCGCTGGCGCCGGGCATGCTGGCCTCGCATTACGCGCCACACGCCCATGTGCGGCTCAATGCGCTGGACGTCGCGCCGGGCGAAGCGCTGCTGGCGTTCGGCCCGGCGCGCCTGCCTGGTCTGGAGGCCGCCGTCGCCGTCATGAATTTGTCGCCCACCGGCGATCTCGATGAAGCCGCCGCCAATCTGTTCGGCTATCTTCGCGCCCTCGATGCTAGGGGGCCGCGGGCGATCGCCGTGATGGCGATCCCCGAAGAGGATCTGGGCGAAGCGATCAACGACCGCCTGCGCCGGGCGGCTGTGGCGCGATAAGAGCGAAGCAAGAGACAAGACAATGAACATTAATCATCCCGCCACCCCTCCGCTTGCGCCCGAGCTGATCGAACAATTCCGCAAGATCGTCGGCGAGAGGCACGCCATCACCGATGTAGCCGACATCGAGGCCTACGTCACCGAAGAGCGCAATCTATTCCACGGCCGCTCGCCGCTGGTGCTGCGCCCGGGCTCGACCGCGGAAGTCGCCGCAATCTGCAAGCTCGCCTCCGAGCACAAGATCGCGCTGGTGCCACAGGGCGGCAACACCGGGCTCGTCGGCGGCCAGACCCCGCACAATGGCGAGGTGGTGGTGTCGCTGCGCCGGCTCGACAAGATCCGCGAGATCGACACCGCCTCCAACACTATGACCTGCGAGGCCGGCGTCGTGCTGCAGATCGCGCAGCAGAAGGCCGCGGACGTGGACCGGCTGTTTCCGCTGTCGCTGGGGGCGGAGGGCAGCTGCACCATCGGCGGCAATCTCTCGACCAATGCCGGCGGCACGGCCGCGCTGGCCTATGGCGTCGCGCGCGAGATGGCGCTGGGGCTCGAGGTGGTGCTGGCGGACGGTCGCGTGCTCAACGTGCTGTCGAAGCTGAAGAAGGACAACACCGGCTACAATCTGCACAACCTGTTCATCGGCGCCGAAGGCACGCTCGGCATCATCACGGCGGCGACGCTGAAGCTGTTTCCGAAGCCGCGGTCGATCGAGACCGCCTTCGTCGGGCTGAAGTCGCCGGACGCCGCGCTGAAGCTGCTGGCGATCGCGCAAAGCGAGGCCGCCAATGCGCTGACGAGCTTCGAGCTGCTCTCGGAGATGGCGGTCGATTTCTCGATCCGCCACGGCATCGACGTGCGCGATCCGCTCGCGCAAAAGCATGCCTGGTACGTGCTGATGGAATTGTCGTCGCCCGGCGATGACGCCCGGACGCCGCTGGAAACGATCCTCGGCCGCGCCATGGAGGACGAGATCGTCGACGACGCGGTGATCGCGGCCAATCTCACCCAGCGCGCTGGCTTCTGGAAGCTGCGCGACGAAATGTCGTCAGCACAAAAGCCGGAGGGCGGCTCGATCAAGCACGACATCTCCGTGCCGGTGGCCACCGTGCCGGCCTTCATCGCCGAGGCCAATGAAGCCGTGGTGAAGCTGATTCCCGGCGCGCGGCCGGTGCCGTTCGGCCATCTCGGCGACGGCAATCTGCACTACAATGTCAGCCAGCCCATCGGCGCCAACACCGCGGACTATCTGGCGCGCTGGCACGAGATGAACGCGGTCGTGTTCGCCATCGTGCTGCGTATGGGCGGCTCGATCTCGGCGGAGCACGGCATCGGCGTGCTCAAGCGCGACGAGTTGCCCGACGTGAAGGACAAGACCGCAATTGAGTTGATGCGACAGCTCAAGGCGATGCTCGATCCGCTTGGAATCATGAACCCGGGAAAAGTGCTGTGAGTGCGCTCAAGATCGACGCGATCACCGAGGCCGAAGTCGAGCCCGTGGTCGCGCTGTGGCAGCGCTGCGGGCTGACGCGGCCGTGGAACGATCCGCATGCCGACATCGCGCTGGCGCGACGGCGCGACAATTCCACCATCCTGCTCGGCCGCGACAACGGCGCCATCGTCGCCACCGTCATGGTCGGCCATGACGGCCATCGCGGCTGGGTCTATTACGTCGCCGTCGATCCGGATAGCCGGAAGCGTGGCTACGGCCGCGTCATCATGGCCGCGGCCGAAGACTGGCTGCGCGCGGCTGGAATTTTGAAGCTCCAGCTGCTGGTCCGGCGCGGCAATGAGCAGGCCAATGCGTTCTACCAGTCGCTGGGTTTCGAGGAATCGACCTCGGTGATGTTCCAGAAGTGGATCGACGGCCGCACCACAACGCCAAGCAACTGAGATCGAAGCATGACCATATCCGACCGCGTTCGCATCAAGGACGTCCGCGTGCTCTCGGACGGCTGGACCCCCCTCAAGACCACCACGTTCGAGTACCGGCGCGCCAATGGCGAATGGCAGACGCAGCACCGCGAGACCTATGAGCGCGACAACGCCGCCGCCGTGCTGCCCTACAACCGAGCGCGGCGCACGGTGATCCTGGTGAAGCAATTCCGCTTGCCGGCCTTCATCCGCGGTTACGACGATCTCCTGATCGAAGCCGCCGCCGGGGTGCTCGACGACGCCTCGCCCGAGGTGCGCATCCGCGCCGAGGCCGAGGAGGAAACCGGCTATCGCCTGCACCGCGTCCACAAGGTGTTCGAAGCGTTTATGAGCCCCGGCGCCATCACCGAGAAGCTGCATTTCTTCGTCGCCGAGTACGAGCCGGAGATGCGAGTCAGCGACGGCGGCGGCCTCGAACACGAAGGCGAGGACATCGAGGTGCTGGAGCTCGGCATTGACGAGGCGCTGGCGATGATCGCGGACGGGCGTATCATCGACGCCAAGGCGATCATGCTGCTGCAGCATGTGGCGCTGCATGTGTTTCGGTAGGTTGTCTTCCTTCCTTCTCCCCTTGCAGGAGAAGGTGGCGCGAAGCGGCGGATGAGGGGTTTCTGTCCGCGCGCGCATCTCATGCAGTTGAGCACGCGGAGAGAGACCCCTCACCCGTCTCGCCGCTTCGCGGCGAGCCACCCTCGCCCGCAAGGGGAGAGGGGAAAAAGCGGACCTGGCTCTATCAGTGCAATTCTGACCTGCATTGCCTCGCCCCCCGTTGAGCTCACCCCCGACTATCTCTAGTCTGTCGCCAACAAGAACCAGGAGACGCGCCCCATGTCCGCTTCGCGCGACGACGAATTCGGCTTTGCGCCCGACTATGACGCCCCCGTTCCCTATATGCAGCGCACGCGGGACTATTACGCCGCGATTGGCTACACCACGGCGTATCGCTGGGCTCACTACACCGAGGCGCCGTTCCAGCCGCTAAAGAAGCCGTTGTCGCAATCAAGCGTCACCATCATCACGACCGCCGCGCCATACGACCCCGCCAAGGGCGACCAGGGACCGGGCGCGGCGTATAATGGCGGCGCGAAATTCTACCAGGTCTATGAGGGCGACACGGCGAAGCCCCACGACCTTCGCATCTCGCATATCGGCTACGACCGCAAGCACACCACGGCCACCGACAACGGCACCTGGTTTCCGCTGCCGCAGCTCTTGAAGGCAAGCACCGCCGGGCGCATCGGCGAGGTGGCCCCGCGCTTCTTCGGCGCGCCGACCAACCGCAGCCATCGCGTCACCCTCGACACCGACGCGCCGGAAATTCTGGCGCGCTGCCTTGCCGACAAGGTCGATGTCGCCGTGCTGGTGCCGAACTGTCCAGTCTGCCACCAGACCACGGCGCTGGTGGCTCGGCATCTCGAGGCGAACGGCATTCCGACCGTGATCATGGGCTGCGCCAAGGACATCATCGAGCACGCCGCCGTGCCGCGCTTCCTGTTCTCGGATTTCCCGCTCGGCAATTCCGCCGGCAAGCCGCACGACATCGCCTCGCAGGCGCAGACGCTCGAGCTGGCGCTCAGACTGCTGGAGACCGCGAGCGGCCCGCAGACCACGATGCAGTCGCCGCTGCGCTGGAGCGAGGACGCTTCCTGGAAGCTCGACTACAACAACGTCGCGCAGCTCTCAGCTGAAGAGCTGGAGCGCCGCCGTGCCGAATTTGACAAGCAGAAGGAGATCGCGCGCGGCAATCGCGCCGCCTGACGTCCTCCGACAACCAAAACAAACAGGGAGAGCGACGTGACGCGACCGTTCGAGGGCGTGAAGATCCTGGACTTCACGCAAGTGCTGGCCGGCCCCTATGCGAGCTACCAGCTCGCGCTACTGGGCGCCGACGTCGTCAAGGTCGAGCGGCGCGAGGGCGAGGACATGCGCCGCACGCCGCTGTCACGCGAATGGGCGGAGCGCGGGCTCGCGCCCGCGTTCCAGGCCATCAACGGCAACAAGCGCAGCCTGACGCTCGACCTGCAAAAGCCCGATGCGATCGCGATCGTGAAGAAGCTCGCCGCGCAAGTCGACGTCGTCATGGAGAATTTCCGCCCCGGCGTGATGGACAAGCTCGGCATCGGCTACGAGGCGCTGTCCGCGATCAATCCGAAGCTGATCTACTGCGCGGTGTCCGGCTTCGGCCAGACCGGTCCGGACCGGCTGCGCCCCGGCTATGACGGCAAGATGCAGGCGCTGTCCGGCATCATGGCGATCACGGGTCATCCCGAGACTGGGCCGACCCGCGCCGGCTTTGCGGTGTGCGACGTGCTGTCGGGCGCCACCGCTGCGTTCGGCGTGTCGAGCGCGCTTTACCAGCGCGACCGCACCGGCAAGGGCCAGCTCATCGACGTCTCCATGCTGGAGGCGACGATGGCGTTCCTGTCGGGGCAGATCGCGGACTGGTCGGTCGCGGGCCATCGCCAGCAGCTGTCGGGGAATCAGGCCGTCAGCCGCAGGACCACGGCGAATTTGTTTAGATGCGGCGACGGTCACATCCTGCTCGCCGTCAACAACGAGAAGCAATATCGCGCACTGATGTCTGCGCTCGGCCGCGAGGACACGCTCAGCGATCCGCGCTTTGCCGACTGGTTTGCGCGCAACGAGAACGAGCCGGCGCTGCGCGCCATCATCGAAGAGGCGCTCGCGGCAAGGCCTGCGCGCGAATGGGAGACCATTCTGGAAGACGCCGGCGCGCCCTGCGCCAGCATCTGGAAGGTCGAGGAAGTCATCGACCATCCGCAGATCAAGGCGCGCGGCGCGATCCAGGAACTCGATACGCCCTACGGCCGGCTTCGTTTCGCCGGCAGCGGATTCAAGCTCGCGCATGGCGGCGGCAGGCTCGACCGGATGGCGCCGGAGCTCGGCGCGGATACGGATGCGGTGCTGGGCGAGCTGGGATTTGACGCAGCGGAGATCGCAGCACTACGGGCGCGGGAGATCGTGTAAGGGCGAAGCCGCTTAAAACAACGACCCCTGCCCGTCATCAGCCGGCCCGGCCGCCGCTTTCCGCACCACCTTCTTCTTCGGCGCCTCCGCCTCCATGTCCTCCGCGCTGATCGGCAGGAGCAACTGGTCGTCGTCATTGGCGACGCGGTTGACGCGGGTGGAGACCGGGTGCCAGGCGAATTCGCCGATGCGCGGGGCGGTCATCAGCGGCAACACCGCATCGAGGTCATCGCTGCGGCTGTCGAGCCAGCGCTCGAAATCGCGCGGGCTGATGGTGACGGGCACGCGATCATGGAGCGTGGCGAGATCCTCGCTCGCCGCCGCCGTGACGATCGCGACCGTGTCGAGCTCCTCGCCGTTCGGCCCGACCCAGGTCTCGAACACCGCTGCAAAGCCGAGCGGCGCGCCGTCGGCGCGATGGATGAAGAACGGCTGCTTGCGCCCACCCTCCGCCTTCCATTCGTAATAGCCGTCGGCCGGAATCAGGCCGCGGCGCCGGCGAATCGCGTTCTTGAAAGCGGGCTTCTCCAGCACGGTCTCGGAACGGGCATTGATCAGGAGCGAAAATCCCTTGGGATCCTTGACCCAACCCGGCAGCAAACCCCAGCGCATCAGGCGAAAATGGCGCGCGCCGTTCTCGGCCAGCACGACCGGAATCGGTTGTGTCGGGGCCACATTGAACCGGGGCGGGAAGTTCGGCTGCTCAATGTAGCCGAACAGTTGCCGCAAAGCCGCGGGGGCCGAAGTTATGACGAAGCGTCCACACATCCTTGAGGGCCTATATAGGGTCCGTTCAGGTCCTTTTAACCCCGAACGTTAACACTGCGGCAGATGAGCTCAACGGTCTCCCAGCCGGCGCGAATGCATGGACAGACGGGGCCCGAGGCTGCAGCCTGGGCCGAGCGGCTGCGCGTGGCCAACATCAACCCGCGGACCGGGCTTGCCACCGACTATCTCAACCATTTCAATGAAGCCGTGATGCTGCTGGAAATGGTCCCCGACATGCCGGAATGCGCGGAAGATTTTCTGACCTGGTCGCCGCTGTCCTATGCCGAGCATTTCACCGCCTCGAACTTCAAGGCCCGGGATCTGGCGATCGAGGCCTATGAAAAGGCCGACCCGAACGTGCGCGCCCAGTTCGACCACCTCACCGACACCATGACCTCGATCCTGACGGCGGTCGGCTCGGCCATGCGCGAGGTCGAGAAGGACACGACCCGCGTTCGCCTCGCCGAGCAGGCCGCCCACTGGGTCAAGCCGCTGATCGCGGCCTGCGGCGGCATCATCAATGGCGGCGCGGAAGCCGACGTCGACAACATCATGGCGAACTGAGCCCGAGCAGGTGAAGTCATGGCTGCGATCGTTCAGCCCACCCGTCCCCAGATCGCGGTCAGTGCCGCGATTTTTCGTGACGGCAAGGTGCTTCTGACCCGTCGCGCACGCTCGCCGGCAAAGGGGTTCTATTCGCTGCCGGGCGGCCGGGTCGAGTTCGGCGAATCGCTGCACCAGGCGCTGGCGCGCGAGATCGACGAGGAGACCGGGCTAGATATCGAAATCATTGGCCTCGCGGGCTGGCGCGAAGTGCTGCCGGCCGCGGCCGGCGCCGGCCACTACCTGATCATGTCCTTTGCCGCCCGCTGGGTGGCCCGGGAGCCGGTTCTCAACGACGAGCTCGACGACTGCCGCTGGATCGCCCCAAAGGCCCTGGCGAGCCTTGGCGACCTCAAGCTGACCGGCGGGCTGGAAGAGGTCATCCAGTCCGCTCACCGGCTGATGGGCGCCTGACGGCCCCGCCTTGCGTCTATCGCCCCGAGGAGGCATACACCCGGCCGATGTCGACGCGATTTCTGGCCATTTTTGCCCTGATTCTCGCCTGCGCCTCGGTGCCCACGAGGGCTCAGGACGGGGCAGCGCCGTTTGACGGCGATTTGCAGCGACTGGCGGAGATCCTCGGCGGGCTGCACTATCTGCGCGGCATCTGCGGGTCCAACGAGGGCAACAAATGGCGCAGCGAGATGCAGGCGCTGATCGATGCCGAAACCCCCGCCGGCGAACGCCGCACCCGCATGATCGCCGGCTTCAACCGCGGCTATAACGGTTTTCAGCAGACCTACCGGAGCTGCACGCCGGCCGCGACGGTGGCGATCCGCCGCTATATCGAGGAAGGCGCCAAGATCTCGCGCGATCTCACGGCGCGTTACGCGAACTGAGACAGCGGCGGGAACCCTGTCATCGACTTTGTACACAGCCGTTAACCGTTCCTAAAGATGTGGCCTAGCGGGCGTTAACGTGCGTGCTACACCTCTCGCACAGCGCATCGCCGTGGATTGCGCCCCAGCCCCGACGAGTTTCATGAGCCATCCAGTGTCCTACGCTCCCGCACGCGCGCCGCTGCCCGATCACGAGCAGAAGCAGGCCGCACTGAGTTATCTCAACGAGGCCTGGGCCGAAGCGCGCCATGATGGCGTCGACGGCGACTGCCTGGCGCAGGCGAGCCTGTTTGCGGCCCTTGCCGAGCTCGTCGGCACCTATGGCGAGGACGCGGTGGCGAAGTTCGTCGAAGGCTTTCCCGGCCGCATCCGCAACGGCGAATTCTCGGTCGACATTTCCAGACAGTAAGTCTTTCTCCAGGCAGTAAGCCTTGCCGAAAATGACCCCGCCACGTAGGCGGGGCCAGCTTCCGCTACGGTCGGGAATACGCTCCGAGCCCGTTACGGCTCGATCTTGAGCGTCGCTTTCATGTTGGGATGAAAGCGACAGTAATAATCGATCGTGCCCGCCTTCTTCAGAACCAACGTCCCTGATTTTTTCGCCGGCAGGTTGACGTCGAAATCGCCGTTCCTGGCTGTCGCGGTGTGGACGAAGACGTCCTTGTTGATCCATTCAATGGTGTCGCCGACCTTGGCCGAAGCGTCTTTCGGCGACACTTCGAGATTCTCCATCGTGATCTCGATGGTCGCAGCGTGCGCCGGGACGGCCACCGCCACGAGCAGGACCGCTGTCGCGATCGCGGACAATCGTCCCAGCATCATCGCCTCCCTATTTCAGCTCCGCCGCGACGTGCTCGGCGTGCTGCTGATGGCCCTGGAAGATTTTCAGGCCGGTCTGCAGCAGGCTCTTCAGTTCGGCATTGCTGGCGGACGGAATGAGCTGGGTTTCCAGCGCGCCGTTGACCGTCTTGTGGTAGGCGACCTCGTTCGCGACATAGGCCTTGTCGAAGGCCGCACCGCTCAGCTTGTCCAGTTCGGCGAGCTTCTCGCTCGCCTGCTTTGACAGCGCTTTGCTGGTGTCGTTGTCTTCAGGCGTGACGTTCAGCTTCTTGACCAGCGCGAGCGCCTGCTTGTTGACGGCCTCGTGGTCGCGCAGCATGTCCTCGGCAAACGCCTTCACGTCCTTGATCTTGGATTTCTTCTGCGCCTGCTTGGCTGCGTTGATGTCGATCACGCCCGCGGTGTAGGCGATGTGGGCGATCTGCGGATCGGTCAGCTTGTCGGCTGCTCTGGCGCCTTGCAGCAGCGCGGGGCTCGACAACAAAATTGCAGCGGCGATCGCCGTGGTCCAACGAACGAACATGGTTTGACACTCCTGTGGTGCCGGACGTTTTGCCGGCGCGTTGCTTCACAGGCGTTGGATGGAATTCTCGCGCAAACGTTCCCGAAAAATTCAGCCGCCGATGCCAAGCCGCTTCAGCACTGACACGGTCAGCCGCTCGCAGCGCCACCCGGCGAACGGGAACGCATCCATCACCACCGGACCGATCTCCTTTTCGACGTTCTCGCGCAGCATGGTCCGCGCACGGTGCAGCCGCGTCTTCACGGTCTCGGGCTTGACGCCGAGCAGCTCGGCGGTCTCCTCGATGTTCATCCCTTCCATGACGCGGGCGACGAAGACCATGCGGAAGACATCCGGTAATTCATCGATGGCGCGCTCGACGACGCGCTGGATTTCACGTTGGGCCATGGTCCTTTCCGGATCGCCTGGGGGAGAAGCGGGAAATTTGATGATCTGCGCCTCGAGCGTCGCTTCGGGCACCGAGCCGAGCTCGACCTGCGGCCTGGCGCTTCGCGCCCGGCCAAGTGCCTCGTTGATGGCGATGCGCGACAGCCACGTCGACAGTCCGGACTCGCCGCGGAATCCGTCGAGATGGGTGAAAGCGCGGACATAGGTTTCCTGAACGACATCCTCGGCTTCGCTGTCGCTGCGCAGAATTCCGCGCGCCAGACGATAGAGCCTGCGGTTGTTGGCCTGCATGATCTCGCGCAGCGCGGCCTCGTCATGGCCCCGCGCCCGCTCGACCAGTTCGGCTTCCAATGTCCTGATTTCTGAAGTCTTGGCGCCGGCGGACAGGCCGGCTGCGATCCGTGGCATGGCGGTCACCTGCTCGTTTGGCTTCATTCCGGACATTGGATGCCGCCCCAAGGGAAAGGTTCCCAACTTTCTGTCCCTCCCCTGGGGAGGGGCCAAGGAATGTCCTAATCCGTCTCGATCGGCAGCGCCGGATCCTTCGCCCACTCCCCCATCGAGGCATCGTACAGCGTCAGCTTGTCGTAGCCGAGTTGCGTCAGCAGCATCAGGTCGATCGTCGCCGAGATGCCGCCGCCGCAATACAGGATCACATTCTTGTCGCGGGTGACGCCTGCCGCGTCGAATTTGGCCTCGGCATCGGCGAGCGTCGTCAGCGTCTTGTCCGCATTGACGAGCGCTGCCGCTGATACGTTGACGCTGCCGGGAACGCGGCCGGGCCGCCCGTAGCGGCTCGGCTCGAGGCCGCGATGAAACTGGGGACCGAGCGCGTTGACGATAACAGTCGCGGGATCTCCGAGCCGTGCCTTGACCGCATTCTTGTCGACGAAGAAGCCTGCGCGCGGTGTGGCCTTGAAGGTCGTGGCCGGATAGCCCTTCGGGGCGCCTGTTAAGACCGGCCGTCCCTCGTCCTTCCATTTGTCGAGGCCACCGTCGAGCACCCGCGCCTCAACGCCGAGCGAGCGCAGCATCCACCAGAACCGCGTCGACCACATCATGGTGCCGATGCTGTAGAGCACGACGGATTTGGATGCATCGAGGCCGTGGCGGCCGAAGGCGGCCTCCAGCTGGGCCACATCAGGCATCATGAAGAATTGCTGCGCAGAGGCGTCGGAGAACTCGCCTTGCAGGTCGAGAAAATCGGCCCCCGGAATATGGCCGGCCTCGAACGTCTTATCGCCCGGCACGGCGCGATAGGGCACATCGCTGCCTGGCGGCACCGGCTCGTTGTAGGTCGTGCAGTCGTAGAGGCGCAGGTTGGGATCGCCGAGCTGGGCTGCAAGTTGCTCGGTGGTGATGAGGGGTGTCGGTTCGGTCATTCACTCCTCCCTCAGCGTCTCCAGAAACCGCACCGGCTCACCTTGCGCGGCCGTCACGAGCTCGCCCTGCCACATCACGCGGCGGCCGCGGATGAAGGTGCCTACGGGCCAGCCGGTGACGCGCAACCCGTCATAGGGGGTCCAGCCGGCCTTGGACGCGACCCATTTGTTGGTGATGGTCTCGCTGCGCTTGAGATCGACGACGGTGAAGTCGGCGTCATAGCCGGCGGCGATCCGCCCCTTGCAGGCCATGTTGTAGAGGCGCGCGGGGCCGGCGCTGGTGAGATCGACGAAACGCGCCAGCGACAGCCGACCCGCATTGACGTGGTCGAGCATGAGCGGCACCAGCGTCTGCACGCCGGTCATGCCGGAGGGCGAGGCCGGATAGGTCTTCTGTTTCTCTTCCAGCGTATGCGGGGCGTGGTCCGAGCCGAGCACGTCGATGATGCCCTGCTCGATGCCGCGCCAGATCCCGGCGCGGTGATCGGCGCCGCGCACCGGCGGGTTCATCTGGGCCAGCGTGCCGAGCCGCTCGTAGCATTCGGGCGCAACCAGCGTGAGATGATGCGGCGTCGCCTCGCAGGAGGCGACGTCCTTGTGGTCGCGCAAAAATTCGATCTCTTCCTTGGTCGAGATATGCAGCACGTGGATGCGCTTGCCGGTCTCGTGTGCGAGCTTCACCAGCCGCTGCGTCGCCATCAGCGCGGCGGTCTCGTCGCGCCACACCGGGTGCGAGCGCGTGTCGCCCTCGATACGCAGCGATTTGCGGTCGTTGAGGCGGTATTCGTCCTCGGCGTGGAACGCCGCGCGGCGCCGGATCACCTGGAAGATGCGGCGCAGGCTTTCGTCATCCTCCACCAAGAGCGCGCCGGTCGAGGAGCCGATGAACACCTTGACGCCGGCGCAGCCGGGCGCACGCTCCAGCACCGGCAGGTCCTGCACATTCTCGCGGGTGCCGCCGATGAAGAAGGCGAAGTCGCAATGCATGCGGTGATGGGCGCGCTTCACCTTGTCGGTGAAGGTGGCCTCCGTCACGGTCAACGGCGCGGTGTTTGGCATCTCGAACACGGCGGTGACGCCGCCCATTACGGCGCTGCGCGAGCCGGTCTCGAGGTCTTCCTTCTGCTCCAGCCCGGGCTCGCGGAAATGCACCTGCGTATCCATCACGCCGGGCAGGATGTGCAGGCCCTTGCAGTCGATCACTTCCGCGGCGGAAGCCTGCGACAGCGCGCCGATCTCGGCAATGCGACCGTTGACGACGCCGACATCGCGGGTCCCCTCGCCGTCCTGGTTGACGACAGTGCCGCCCTTGAGGATCACGTCGAAACGCTGGGTCATGGCTGAAGGCCTCTCTCGTCCCCAAGCGCGGGGCTTGAGGTCTTGTCGTTTTTGCCTTGCGGGCTTACGTTCCGGAGCAACATGTCGCAAGAGATTTTCGTATGAAATCAGCGTTTCTTCCGGACCGGGGCGTGATCAAGGTCGCGGGCGAGGATGCGCGCAACTTCCTCAATGGCCTCGTCACGACCGATGTCGACAAGCTGAAGCCGGGCCTGGGCCGATTCGGCGCGCTGCTGACGCCGCAGGGCAAGATCATCGTGGATTTCCTGATCACGGAAGCGCCTGCCGGCCATGGCGGCGGGTTCCTGATCGATTGCCCGAAGCCGCTTGCCGACGGCCTCGCCACCAAGCTGAAATTCTACAAGCTGCGCGCCAAGGTCACGGTGGAAAACCTGTCCGAGGATCTCGGCGTGCTCGCGGCCTGGGACGGCAAGCCTGCGGCCCAGCCCGACCTCGCCTTCGCCGATCCGCGCAATGAAGACCTCGGCTATCGCATCCTGATCCCTCAAGACCTCCAACAGAAGCTGTCCGATCTGATCGGCGCCGAACTCGTCGACGCCGCCGCATACGAGGCCCACCGCATCGCGCTCGGCGTGCCGCGAGGCGGGCTCGATTTCACCTACAGCGATGCGTTCCCGCACGAGACCAACATGGACCGCCTTTCCGGCGTCGATTTCGACAAGGGCTGCTATGTCGGCCAGGAGGTCGTCTCGCGCATGCAGCATCGGGGCACCGCGCGCACCCGCAGCGTGAAGGTGCTGCTCGAGGATTTCTCGCCTGAGCCCGGCGTCAGCGTCATGGCCGGCGATAAGCCGGTCGGCACGATGGGCTCGTCGGCGAAAGGAAAGGGTATCGCGCTGGTGCGCATCGACCGCGTCGCCGATGCGCTCGATGCGGGACAGGCGCTGACTGCCGGTGGGCTCGCTGTGAGGCTTGCGGAACCAGACGTCGTGCGCATTCCAACGAAGCAACCCATCGCATGAGCCGTGCCCCTCGCCTGCATCCCGACGGAAAGACGCGTTGCCCCTGGCCCGGCGAAGATCCGCTTTACGTCGCCTATCACGATACTGAATGGGGCGTGCCGGAATATGACGACCGCGCGCTCTATGAGAAGCTGATCCTCGACGGTTTCCAGGCCGGCTTGTCCTGGATCACGATCCTGCGCAAGCGCGACAATTTTCGCAAAGCCTTCGACGATTTCCAGCCGGAAAAGATCGCACGCTACAACGAGAAGAAGGTTCACGCGCTGATGAACGATGCCGGCATCGTGCGCAACAAGGCCAAGATCGACGGCGCGATATCAAGCGCGAAATCCTATCTCGCCATCATGGAGAAGGGCCCCGGCTTCTCGAAATTCCTGTGGGACTTCATGGACGGAAGGCCCAAGGTCAATCATTTCAAGACCACCGCGAGCGTGCCTGCCTCGACGCCGCTCTCCATGCAGATCTCCAAGGAGCTGGCCTCGCGCGGCTTCAAATTCGTCGGCCCGACCATCGTCTATGCCTTCATGGAGGCGACCGGCATGGTCAACGATCATCTCGTCGACTGCCATTGTCACGCGAGCTGCGGCAAGTCGCAGCGCAAGCCGCGCCTCAAGGCCAAATGAGCGCGAAGAAGACGGACCGCGGCGCCGACACCCGCGCCTGGCAACGCATGCTGTCGGGCCGGCGGCTCGATTTGCTCGATCCCTCCCCGCTCGATATCGAGATCGCCGACGTCGCGCATGGGCTGGCGCGTGTTGCCCGCTGGAACGGCCAGACCATCGGCGCACACATCTTCTCTGTCGCGCAGCATACGCTGCTGGTCGAAACCGTGATGCGGCACGAGAATCCCCGCGTGGATCAGCGCATGCGGCTTGCCGCGCTGCTGCATGACGCGCCCGAATATGTGATCGGCGACATGATCTCGCCGTTCAAGGCCGTGCTCGACGGTCATTACAAGGCGGTCGAGAAACGTCTGCTCGGCGCGATTCACATCCGCTTTGGCCTGCCGCCGGTACTGCCGGACGAGATCACGCTGGCGATCAAGGCCGCCGATCGCGGCGCGGCCTATCTGGAGGCAACGACGCTTGCCGGCTTCAGCGAGAGCGAGGCCAAGCGCCTGTTCGGCAAGGATCCCGGCCTGTCCGACAGCGTCCGGCGCGACTATCTCACCCCCTGGACGGCTGCCCGGGCCGAGAAGCAGTTTCTGGAGCGGTTTGGCGCCGTGTTTGCGTGATCGTTGTCGTGGGTTAGAGTCCTGCAGGGCGGGCAAAGGGGCCCTTGCCGCCCACTGTTTTGCCCACCCCGCCAACGCTCGCTATAATCTGCGGAAAAAGGTCCGCCATGATCCACGTCTGCTCCCTCGCCGCCCTTCCCGAAACCGTCCGCCTCACCAAGGCCAGCCACGTGCTGACCGTGATGGCCAATGTCGAACAGGTGGCGCGGCCGGTGTCGGTGCTGCCGGCCAACCATCTCAAGGTGTCGATGGACGACATCACCGAGGAGATGGACGGCTTCGTCGCGCCGTCGGAAACGCATATCGAGCAGGTGCTGAACTTCGTGCGCGGCTGGGACCGCGACGCGCCGCTGGTGGTGCATTGCTATGCCGGCATCAGCCGCTCCACCGCGAGCGCCTTTGCCGCCGTGTGCGCACTCAATCCGAATCGCGACGAGACCGAGATCGCGAAGAAGATCCGAGCGGCGTCCCCGATCGCCTCACCGAACCGCCGCATCGTCGGCCTTGCCGACCGTGCGCTGGGGCGCAACGGCCGCATGCTGCGCGCACTCGACGAGATGGGCCCGGGCGCGATGATGGTCGAGGGCCGCCCCTTCGTGATCGAGCTCGAATGACAGTTGCGCACCACAGCACAGGTGTGCCCCCTCTCCCGCTTGCGAGCAGAGCAATCGCATGCGAGCCTTTACGCAGACGCCTCCACATCGTCATGGCCGGGCTTGTCCCGGCCATCCACGACCTTTGCTGCGGCACGAAGAACGTGGATGCCCGGGACAAGCCCGGGCATGACCAGTTCACGGCCGCACCGGCGATCGCCATCGCATGAGCGAAAAGCTGCTGACGCCGATCGAGATCGGCCTGACCGCCGCGATCGTCGCGATCGAGGATCACGAACCGCTGATCCTCACCGCGCGCGACAGTGACGGCCTGGCCGGCCTGCCGTTCGGCCCGTTCGATGCGCCTAGCCATCGCACTTTCGAGATCGGGCTGCGGGCGTGGGTCGAGGAACAGACGGGCCTGCGGCTCGGCTATGTCGAGCAGCTCTACACGTTCGGCGATCGCGGCCGGCATGCCGAGGCTGGCGACACCGGCGCGCACATGGTGTCGATCGGCTATCTCGCACTGACGCGCGCCTTCGGCGGCGAACTGGCAGCCACGAGTGCGAGCTTCGCGCCGTGGTATCGCTTCCTGCCTTGGGAGGACTGGCGCGAGGGGCCGCCCGCGATCATCGCGGACGACATCATCCCGGCATTGACCGGCTGGGCCGAAGAGGAGACGCCGGAGACGACGCGCGCATTGCCGCGCAAGGATCGGATGCGGTTCTATTTCGGTCTCGACGGCGCGTCCTGGGACGAGGAGCGCGTGCTCGACCGCTACGAGCTCCTGTACGAGGCAGGGCTGGTCGAGGAAGCGCGGCGCGATGGTCGCCCTGCGGCATTAGCGCGCAAGGCGCTGTCAGCGCTCGGCACATCCATGCGCTTCGACCACCGCCGGATTCTTGCGACAGCGGTCGCGCGACTGCGTGCAAAACTGAAGTATCGTCCTGTGGTCTTTGAACTTTTGCCCGCCGAGTTCACACTTACCGAATTGCAGTATACGGTGGAGGCGATCTCCGGCCGACACCTGCACAAACAAAATTTCCGCCGCCTGGTCGAAATGGAAGCCCTGGTCGAACCGACCGGGGTGATGTCGACACAGACGGGCGGACGTCCGGCGGCGCTCTACCGCTTCCGTCGCGACGTGCTTCAGGAGCGACCCGCGCCGGGCTTGCGCGTACGCTCCCGGCGCTAACCCGAGATATGCGTGATCGGCCCCTGCCCGCCGGTTGCCTGGAGGCTTTGTGTCTGACGGCCCGTTTGACGTCTTCGCGCTGATCATTGCGATCATCGCCTTCATCATCGCGATCAAGGCTTCCAGCCAGGCGGCTGAACTGCGACGACGGCTAAGCTCGCTCGAAGAGATGTTCCGCGCGCAACGGCCCGTGCAGCCGCCGCTGATCCCCGCAGATGTGTGGGCTGACGCGCCCCCCACAACTTCCGCAGCGCCGCCGCCGCTTGTGCCCCAAGCCGAAGCCAGAGCCGAGGCGCCGCCCCCGCTCGTCACCGAAGATATTTCACCGCCTCCGCTCGAAGCGAGCACCGAGGCCGACGCGACGCCGCCGCTGCCCGCACCCGCGCCCGGGTTCGAGGAACGGCTCGGCACGCGCTGGGTAGTCTGGATCGGCGGCCTGGCGCTCGCGCTCGGCGGCTTCTTCATGGTGCGCTATTCGATCGAGGCTGGCCTCCTTGGCCCCGGCGTGCGCGTGTTCCTTGGCGGCGTATTCGCGCTGGCGCTGCTGGGCGCCGGCGAATGGTCACGGCGCAAGGAGAGCATCTCCAACATCGCCGCGCTGCCGATCGCCAACATTCCCGCTATCCTCACCGCAGCCGGTACGGCGGTGGCATTTGCGACCATCTACGCGGCGTACGCGCTCTATGGCTTCCTCGTGCCCGCGACCGCCTTCGTGCTGCTCGGCCTCGTCGCGCTCGGCACGCTGGCTGCCGCGCTCCTGCACGGACCCGCGCTCGCCGGCCTCGGCGTGGTCGGCGCCTTCGTGACGCCGATCCTCGTCTCCAGCGACAAGCCGGACTATTGGGCGCTCTACATCTATCTCGCCATCGTCACCGCCGCGAGCTTCGGCCTTGCCCGTATCCGGCTGTGGCGTTGGCTTGCGGTCACGACAATCGCCTTCGCCGTGCTCTGGATCTTTCCGGGGCTCGATGCCGGCGACCTGCAGGTCGCGCCGCACGCTTTCCATGTGATCGCAGGGTTCGTTCTTGCCGCTCTTCTCGTGGTCTGCGGCTTCATGTTCGGCCCGACGATCGAGGACGGTGAGATCGAGCCGGTCTCGTCGGGCTCACTCGGTGCCTATCTGTTCGGCGCGATGTTGATCGTGCTGTCGAGCGCGCATGCGGATCTGGCGCTGATCGCCTTCACGCTGCTGGTCGGCGCGACGCTGCTGGTCGCCTGGCGCGCGCCTGCGGCGACCGGCGCACTCGGTGCCGCCGCCGCGACCGTCTTCGTCGTGTTCGCCGAATGGGCGGTGCGCGCCAATCCCGACATGCTCGTGCTGCCGAGCGGTCCCATGGCCGGCATCGCACCGACGGCGATCGATAGCGCGGTGACGCTGCATCTGGTGATGGCGGCGATCTTCGCCGCCGGCTTCGGCATCGCGGGCTTCCTCGCGCAGGGACGTTCGAACTCGGCGATCATTCCGGTGGTGTGGTCGGTCGCGGGGGTCGCGACGCCGATCGCGATCCTGGTCGCGCTCTACGCACGCATCGCGCATCTCGATCGCTCGATCCCGTTCGCCATCCTCGCGGTGCTGCTCGCCGCCGCCTTCGGCGCCGCCACCGAAGCGCTTGCGCGCCGCGAGACCCGGCCGGGCGCCATGATCTCCACGGCCTTGTTCGCGACCGGCACGCTCGGTGCGCTGGCGCTGGCGCTGACGTTTGCGCTGGAGAAGGGCTGGCTCACGATCGCACTGGCGCTGATGTCGCTCGGCACCGCCTGGATCTCGATGCAGCGGCCGATCCCGTTCCTGCGCTGGCTGGCCGCGATCTTCGCAGGCCTCGTCACCGCTCGGATCGGCTATGACCCGCGCATCGTCGGCGACGCCGTCGGAACCACGCCGATCTTCAACTGGCTGTTGTGGGGCTACGGCCTGCCGGCGGCATCGTTCTGGGCGGCGAGCCTGTTCCTGCGCCGCCGCGGCGACGACGCCCCGCTGCGCATGGTCGAGAGCGCCGCGATCCTGTTCACCGCGCTGCTCGCCTTCATGGAGATCCGCCATTTTGCGACCGGCGGCGACGTGACGTCGGCGCCGTCGCTGCTCGAATGCGCGCTCCAGGCCTGCGTGACGCTCGCCATGGCGATCGGGCTGGAGCGCCTGCGGCTGCGCAGCCGCAGCGTCGTGCACAATGTCGGCGCGGTGGTGCTCACGGTGATCGCCGGGCTCGTCAGCGTGTTCGGTCTCTTGATCCTGGAGAACCCGCTGCTGTGGCGCACCGACGTCGGCGGCGCCGTGTTCAACCTGCTGCTGCTCGGCTACGCGCTGCCGGCAGTGCTGATGCTGCTCTTGTCCTATGCCGTGGCCGGCGAACGCGGCAAGGCCTACGCCAACACGATTGCAGGCGGCGCGCTGCTGTTCGCGCTGATCTATGTCACGCTGGAGATCCGCCGCTTCCATCACGGCCCGATCCTCTCCTCCGGGGCGACGACGGGCGCCGAGCAATATACCTATTCGATCGGCTGGCTCGGCTTCGGCGTGGTGCTGCTCGGCGTCGGCATTCTCGTCAAGTCGGAGCGGGCGCGGCTGGCATCGGCCGTCGTGATCGCGTTGACGATCCTCAAGGCCTTCGTCATCGACATGTCGACGCTGACGGGCGTCTACCGCGCGCTATCGTTCATGTGCCTCGGCATCGTGCTGGTCGCGATCGGCTGGCTCTACCAGCGTATCCTGTTCCGGCGGCAGATCGCACCGCCGCCGGCTCCGCAGACGAGCACGTGAGCGTCAGGCCGCGCGAACCGATTCCAGGAACTGCGCGACCTCGACCTTGAGACGGGTGCTGTCGGTCGCCAGCGATTTCGCCGCCGACAATACCTCGGTCGAAGCCTCGCCGGTCTCGATCGCACCGCGCTGCACGTTGGTGATGTTCGACGAGACCTCCTGCGTGCCGACCGAGGCCTGCTGCACGTTACGCGAGATTTCCTGCGTGGCCGCGCCCTGCTCCTCGACGGCGGCGGCAATGGCCGCAGCCACCTCGGAGAGCCGCTCGATGGTGCCGCCGATCTCCTGGATGGCACTGACCGATTCCTGCGTCGCCGCCTGGATACCCGAGACCTGCGCCCCGATCTCACCGGTCGCTTTCGCGGTCTGCTCGGCCAGCGCCTTGACCTCGGAGGCGACGACCGCGAATCCGCGGCCCGCATCGCCGGCACGCGCGGCCTCGATGGTCGCGTTCAGCGCCAGCAGATTGGTCTGGCCCGCGATGGTGTTGATGAGCTCGACGACGTCGCCGATGCGGGACGCCGCCTGCGACAGCGCATTGACACGGTCGTTGGTCCGCGCCGCTTGCTCGACGGCCTCCGCCGCCATCCGCGCCGAATCCTGCACGCGGCGGCTGATCTCGGTGATGGAGGACGACAGCTCCTCCGAAGCGGATGCCACCGCCTGGACGTTGGTCGAGGCTTCCTCGGAGGCGGCTGCGACGACGGTCGCGAGTTCCTGTCCGCGCTGCGCGGTGTTGGTCAGCGTCGAGGCGGAGGCCTCGAGCTCGGTCGAGGCCGAGGAGACGGTCCCGACCACCTCGCCGATCATGGCTTCGAACTTGCGGGTGATGGCATCGACGCGGCGACCGCGTTCGATCTTGACTTCGGCGTCGCGCGCAGCGGCCTCGTCGGCGGCCTTCTTGGCGATCAGCGCCTCCTTGAAGATCTGCAGCGCATCTGCCATCGAACCGATTTCGGTCTTCTCGCCGCGATGCGGAACGTCGGCCGAGAGGTCGCCCTCGCCGAGGGACTGCATCGGGCGGATGATTGAGGCAATGCCGCGAGAAACGTCGCGCACGAGGTAATAGGCGGCGCCGATCGCGATCACGACCGAGAGCACGATGATGCCGACCAGCACGCGGAAGATCATGGCGTAGCTGTCGGCGGCCTGCTTCGTCTCAAGCTCGGCGCCCCGGTTGTTGAGTTCGATGCCCTTCTGAAGCAGGGGATCGGCGGCCTGGGCCATCTTCGCAACCTTGGTCTGCAGCAGCTCGTTGGCGTCGGCCGGGAAACGGCCAACGCCCTTGCGCGACAGTGCCATCACGTCCTGCACGCCGTTCAGATACTCGGCCCACGCCGTGCTCCATTGCCCATAGAGCGAGCGCTCCTCGGCCGAAGTGATCAGCGGCTCGTAGACCTTGCGGGTCTGGTCGATGCGCGCGCGCAGCGAGGCCAAGCGCTTCTCGGCGGCGTCCTTTCCCTCAACGCTGTCCTGCATCAGATGCAGACGGAGCGCGACGCGCAGCTCGTTGATGTCGGCGCGAAGCGAGCCGAGCGCGCGCACGCTGGGCAGCCAACTCTCCGCGATCTCGACCGTATGGGAATTGATGTTCTGCATGGTGCCGATCGCCGTCACGCCAACGCCGGCGAGCGAAAGGACCAGGACCGACAACACGGCCAGAAGCTTGAAGACGATCGACAATTTCGACATCACGACAAATCCCGATGTTACCTGGCAACGCGCAAATTGTCCGCGCCGCAAACCGCCACGAAGATGGCGAGACGGAGGTCAGTTCAACAATGCTGGCTGGTTCTTGTCCCGTGAGATTGCACACATAGTCGCAAGCAGGCGTTAACAGGGCCCTACGTAAAATTACGGGACAGCGCTGACGGTCGTTATTTCTCCTGCAACCAACTGTGCAGCTGCACAGCCACCTGATGCTGCGACGCGACCTGTCCACTTGCGACGCAATGTGCGGAAGGCGACGGCTGTCACGCCGCCCGTACCGAATCCAGGAAGCGCGCGACCTCGCTCTTCAGCCGATGGCTCTCCTGCGACAGCGATTGCGCAGCCGAATGCACCTGCGCCGAGGCCGCCCCGGTTTCGCCTGCGCCACGCTGGACATCGCCGATATTCGCCGAGACTTCGGAGGTGCCATTCGCGGCGTGCTGGATGTTGCGGGAGATCTCTTGCGTGGCGGCACCCTGTTCCTCGACCGCGGCGGCGATGGTTGACGAGATCTCCGACATCCGCGCGATGGTGTCGCCGATCTCCTTGATCGCACCGGCGGAATCTTCCGTCGCGGTCTGGATCGCGCCGATGTGCTGGCCGATCTCGCCCGTGGCCTTCGCAGTCTGCTCGGCGAGCGCCTTCACTTCGGAAGCGACCACGGCAAAGCCGCGGCCGGCCTCGCCGGCACGCGCCGCCTCGATCGTCGCGTTGAGCGCCAGCAGGTTGGTCTGGGCGGCGATGGTGTTGATCAGTTCGACCACGTCGCCGATGCGGGCGGCGGCCTTCGACAGTTCGGCGACGCGTGCATTGGTGCGCTGGGCCTGCCCGACCGCCACGTCGGCGACACGGGCCGATTCCTGCACCTGACGGCTGATCTCGGAGATCGAGGAGGTCATTTCCTCGCTCGCTGCAGACACCGACTGCACGTTCGCGGAGGCCTCTTCGGAGGCGGCCGCCACGACCGTGGCAAGCCCGTTGCCGCGCTCGGCAGCCTGCGTCAGCGTATTTGACGAGGCCTCCAGCTCGGTTGCCGCCGACGAAACAGTATCGATGATCTCGCCGACCGCGCCTTCGAAAGTATCGGCGAGCCGGTGCATGTCGGCCTTGCGCTGCTGGCGCCCGCGCGCCTCAGCTTCGACCTGCTCGGTGCGCAGCCGCTCGGCCTCCGCCATATTGGTCCTGAACACCTCGACGGCACCGGCCATCTCGCCGATCTCGTCTTTGCGCCCGATGCCCGGAACGGATATCGAAAGCTCGCCGCGCGCAAGCCGCGTCATCGCGCCGACCATGCCGGCAAGCGCCTTCGAGATCGAACGTCCCAGAAGGAAGCCCACCGCGGCGAGCACGACGACGGCAATGGCGAAGGCGACCATCATCCACATGCGCACGGCATCGCGGGTCGCAGCTTCCGCAACGTCGGCCTTCCTGTAGAGGTCTTCGACTGTGTTGCGCACCTCGATCATGCTCGGTTCTAACCCACGGAACGTTTTCATCATGCTGGCGTCGAGGGCCGCAGTTTGCTGCGCCGTCTCCACCCACGCCGTGAACTCGGATTGATATTTCTGCAGCTTGGCTGTGATGTCGTTCATCACTGCCGTAGGGATTGCGACGACCTCTATCGCCTTGGAGAATTCGACCGCGGCCTTCTTCATCTCGGCGATGTATTTTGGGTCGCGCCGCAGCATGAAGTCCTTCTCGTGCCGGCGCATCATCAGCATCCAGCTCGTGGACCTGGGATCGTCGATCTCCTTGAGCTTGGCCTCAATGTCGTGCACGGCGGCGCGGAGCGAGCCGGAGAGGCCCAGAGTCTCGTTTAGGCCGAGCCGGGTCTCCGCGGCCACCAATGCGCCGAAGTCCGACGCGTATCGCTTGAAGCCGTCCTGGGCCTGCTTCATCCGGTCGGACAGCGCGCCCAAGCCGCCGGCCGACATCAGCCGCTCCACCTCGTCGAAGTCGCGATTGATCGGCCCGATCAATTCGGCATGTGCCTTGGCGTAGCTCTCGTTGCGGCGCTGCTGAAAGTTCTTCTCGTTGCGGCGGGCCTCCAGCATCTCGATCGAGAGCTGCTTGTCGAGGTCAGCGATCGCACGAGCGCGGTTGGCAATCTCGCGGGAGGCGTCCTGGGAGAGACTGCCGATCTCGTAGATCGCGCCGAAGGCGACGAGACCCAACAATCCGAACAGTCCGATCGCCATGACCTTATGGGTGAGACGAATGGAAGGGCCACTCATGGAATGTGCTCCAATACGATTGATACGCAATACGAGGAGGGCGACTCGGCACCCGGAATATTGCGGGGATCATGACTGCATCGGTTTTCCGGAAGGTTAACCGTGCGGCTCATCGCGCCGCGACATCCAACTGCGAACGCATGCGAACCACCGCGCGTCTTCGCGCGGCGGTTGTAGTCGATCGATGATTGGTGACGGCGACCGCGTCATGCTGCGCGCACGGTATCGAGGAAGTTGCCGACCTCGAGCTTGAGGCGGTTGCTGTCGCCAGAGAGCGACTGGGCCGCCGCCAGCACCTGCGACGACGCCGAGCCGGTCTCGTTCGCGCCGCGCTGCACATCGGTGATGTTGGCCGAGACCTGATGGGTGCCTTCCGCCGCCTGCTGCACGTTGCGGGAGATTTCCTGTGTCGCCGCGCCCTGCTCTTCCACGGCAGCCGCGATGGTAGAGGAAATCTCCGAGAGCTTCTCGATAGTGCCGCTGATGTCCTTGATTGCGCCGACCGAATGCTCGGTCGCGGTCTGGATGCTGGCGATCTGCTGCCCGATCTCGCCAGTGGCCTTTGCGGTCTGTTCGGCGAGTGCCTTGACCTCGGAGGCCACAACCGCAAAGCCGCGACCGGCTTCGCCGGCGCGCGCGGCCTCGATGGTCGCGTTGAGCGCCAGGAGATTGGTCTGACCCGCGATGGTGTTGATCAGTTCGACCACGTCGCCGATCCGCGTCGCCGCCCTGGACAATTTGCTGACGCGCTCAGTGGTGACACGCGCTTGGCCGACAGCTTCGTTGGCCACGCGGGCCGATTCCTGCACCTGCCTGCTGATCTCGGTGATAGAAGACGACAGCTCCTCGGTGGCCGACGCCACCGCTTGCACGTTGGTGGACGCCTCCTCGGAGGCCGCAGCAACCATGGTCGTGAGCTGCTGCCCTCGCTCCGCGGTCGATGTGAGGGTCGACGCCGAGGCTTCGAGCTCGGTCGCTGCCGAGGAGACGGTGTCGACGATCTCCCCGATCGCGGCTTCGAAGCCGTCGGCCAGCTTCCGCATCTCCGCCTTGCGCTGCTCGGCTGCCCGGCTCTCGGCCGCAGCGTGATCGCCACGCATGCGTTCGACTTCGAGGCCGTTTTGCTTGAAGACTTCAACGGTCCGCGCCATCTCGCCGACCTCGTCACCTCGGCAGGTGCCAGGCACGACCGTCGTGAAGTCGCCATTGGCGAGCCCACGCATCGCAACCGAAATGGCTGAAAGCGGCTTGAGGATCCGGCCAAAGGTGATCCAGAAACTGAGGCCAGCGAGCATCACCGAGGCGCAGAGCAACACAACTGTGAAAACAAAATTACGAGTGCTGACCTCTGCCTGCATCGTGGCTTCGCGGTCAGCGGCCGCGCCAATGGCTTCACCGAGCTTCAGCACTGCATTGATGCCGGCGGTGGCCCGCGTGAAGTACTCGGGTCCCGTGATTCTGTAGTCCCCGCCTTCGCCACCGGCGAGCACAGTCACCCGCGTTTCACCGTAGGCACCAAAATAGGATTTCTCGACCTCCGTCATCGCCTCGCCGATCTGCAGGGCGAGGTCCGAACGCAGCCGCACCGGCAATACCGTGTCCCATGCGAGTTCGACCTTGGCCCGCAGCGCCGAAAGGCGCTCATAGCCCTCCATCCCGAGCTTCGCGCGCGCACCGACGACCCCAGCCAGCAGGGCCCGCTCCCTTCCAGCATTCTCGACCATCTGAGCTGTCAGATGTCGCAAGCCGATGAGCTGGGCCAGCCTTGCCACGGGCGGGCTGGTGAGTGTTTCGAGCGTCAGCCGCAAGCGGTTGCTCGCGACGTCGATCACCTCCGTAATCGTTGGCGCGAAGCCATCTACGAGGTCAGGCTCGCGTTCGACGCGCGAGCGCGACATTCCCGCGTCGGCTTTCTCACGCAGGAGACGCAGCGCCTCGAATTTCGTCGCTGCGTCCGCAATCTGTCTTTGCCCCGCCGTCATTTCGGAAATCGCGCTGATATCGAGGACGGCTTGGCGAAAGGCCTCGTCGGCCGTCGCGCGCGCCTTTGCGATTTCCGCACGGCGCTCGGCACTGACGACATCAGGAGACTTCAGCACGGCGTTGGTCAGCCCGCGTTCAATCGCCCAATGTCCTGCGCTGCGCAGCAGCAGTTGCGCAACTGCATTGACCTTCAGGAATGCCTCGGACTCTCGCCTCTTGAGGACGGCCTCATAGGCGATGAATCCGGCCGAGGCCAACCCAAGCACGACCAGGGCAGAGATGATGATCGGCAAGATCGTGCCGATCCGAACATGTCCGAGCCGACTCCACGCGCTGGCGGACTGAGTTCGGACCTGCTGATGATGAGCAGGGCTCAACATGGTACGTTTCCCCCAAAGGAAACACGCAGCCAAGTCCTTGCCGGCTGCATGGACGTTGATCGCCCTTGCCGGAGAATCTATTCCTTAGGGTTACTCATTCTGGTTAACGGGAGGGCTCGGAGAAATACTGAGATTTCAACCCAAACAGTTGAAATGGAAGAGATAATCTCGCCAGAAAGTTGTAAATTTCAGCTTGAGGTCGCCACTGTTTGCTTTTGCAGCCGACGTTCGCCGAAGTCATGCGCGAGACGTTCGCGGCGAAGATCAGGATGCAAAAACGCCCCGCCTGAGGAGGCAGGGCGTCTTCCGAACTGTCTGGAACGAGGTTCTTAGGCGGCGCGCACGGTGTCGAGGAACTTGCCGACCTCGAGCTTGAGGCGGTTGCTGTCGCCGGACAATGACCGCGCGGCTGCCAGCACCTGCGACGATGCCGAGCCGGTTTCGCCTGCACCGCGCTGCACGTCGGTGATGTTGGACGAGACCTGATGGGTGCCTTCGGCCGCCTGCTGCACGTTGCGCGAGATCTCCTGCGTCGCCGCGCCCTGCTCCTCGACGGCCGCCGCGATCGTGGACGATATCTCGGACAGCTTTTCAATGGTGTTGCTGATGGCGCTGATGGCGGCGACGGAGTCCTGCGTCGCGGCCTGAATGCCGGAAATCTGCTGGCCGATCTCGCCGGTCGCCTTCGCGGTCTGCTCGGCAAGCGCCTTCACTTCGGAAGCCACCACGGCAAAGCCGCGACCGGCCTCGCCGGCGCGTGCCGCCTCGATGGTGGCATTAAGCGCCAGCAGGTTGGTCTGGCCGGCGATGGTGTTGATCAGCTCGACCACGTCGCCAATGCGAGCCGCCGCCTTGGACAATTCTCCGACACGGTCGGTCGTGGTTCGGGCTTGGGTAACCGCCTCGCTCGCGACCCGCGCCGATTCCTGCACCTGGCGGCTAATCTCCGTAATTGAAGACGACAGCTCTTCCGTGGCCGACGCCACCGATTGCACGTTGGTCGACGCCTCCTCGGAGGCCGCAGCCACAACTATCGTCAGTTCCTGTGCCCGCTCCGCCGTCGAGGTCAACGTCGAGGCCGAAGCCTCGAGCTCCGTCGCGGCCGACGACACCGTATCGACGATCTCGCCGACGGCGCCTTCGAAACTATCAGCAAGCTTGCGCATATCGGCCTTGCGCTGCTCGGCCGCCACCTGGTCCTGCCGCATCTTGGCTTCCGCTTCCTGGCGCGCCTTCTGCTCCGACACGACCTTGAATTTCTCGACGGCCGCGGCGACACCGCCGACCTCGTCCTTGCGGCCGAGACCCGGCAGGACAACAGAGAAGTCACCACCAGCGAGCTTGTCCATGGCAACCGTGAGCGCGCGGATCGGCCGCGCGATGGTCAGGAAGGACATCAGCCACGAACCGATGAGGACGAGCACGGCGCACGCACCGACCACCATGCCGAGACGCTCGCTCACGGCCATCTCCTGGCTCGCGGCAGCGATTTCTTCATCGCTCTTGTGCTTGGCGAAATCGGCAATCTCGCTGGTCAAATTGTCCAGCTGTGTGGCAAGCGGCAGCGTCACCTCGCGGATCTGGCGCGCGCCTTCCTCGGAAATCTTGGCGGCGCGGACGGGGTCCGTGGCCGCAACCGCAATGGCCTCGCTGCGAACAGAGGCGTTCTGCTGCGCGCCCTTCAGGTAATCGGCCGACGTAGACTTGAGCTTCTCCATCCGCGCGCGGTTTTCCGGGGCGTGCGACAACCTGAGCATGGAATCGACAACGCCGTTCAGTGCTTTCGACCGCTCCAGCAGAAGCTCGCTCGCCTTTTGCAAGTCACCCTGATTGTTGGCGAGACGCATGTCCCGTACGGCGAGTTGCAAGCCGCGTATCCCAAGCTTGGCTTCGGTAGCCTCGCGCACCAATTCCTGCTGCGCAAGCGCGGCCTGGTTGGAATGCCGCACGTTGTTGTTGCCGATGACCTGGCTCGCGATCATGGCGCCGACGAGAACAACGCCGAACGCCGAAGCGAGCGCGAGCTTGGTACCGATTTGCAGATTCTGGATGAGTCTCGACATGAGGGCGTTTCCCGGGTTGCGCGGCCAAGTCATTGTCGGCCGCCCTCGGCGTTGATCGCCCTTGCCTAAAAACTGAGCTTCAGGTGTGGTGATCTGGTTAACGATCGCCCCCGGACAAATACCGGACTTATCGGAAAATCCCTTGAAAACGGCACGGTCCGCGCGCTTAACAGGTTAACCACACGCGGCGGTAGGATGCCCGATTTCTAGCCAGTGCGACCAAGGGCCTTTTGGCTCTCGCCAATCAAGCTGATCCGGAACACCGGCTCCTTGTTCTCGTCGAGCAGCTCCATGCGCCATTCGGCGTCCTGTTTCAGGCCGCGCGAGATGCCGCCGAGCAAATTGGCACAGACTTCGGTCATCTCGGTCCAGGCCGCGGCGCGGTCCTCGAACTCATATGGCTGGTCGGCAGCACCGGAATAGCGGCCCGTGCTGATACGGAAGAAGTACAGCGACATCGTTGAACCCTTTTATCGGGCCGCGCCCCCGGCCGTACCTAAACTGGGGCGCGAACAGCTACCAACGCATGAAAGCCGCCGTCCGTATGACTACGGCGCGGCGGCTTCGTGTCTGATGGCAGCTCTCAACGACAAAGTGCGCGGACGCGCGCAGCCAACTCACTGGGTCGAGCGGCGCAGCTCCAGCGGGGCGTCGTCCCTGGCGGGCTCCGATTTAACTTGCGGCTTCACCGGCTCGAGCCGGCTACTCTCGACGCGCGGGGTCTCGACACGCGCGGCGACTTCGGTGTTGGGCGTGCCGACCGAACCCGTGTGTTCCGAGGTGCGCAGCGAGCGCGGCCGCGCGACGGCCCGCGCCATCAGCATCTGGTTGCCGCCCTGGTGATGGAAGTCGCAATAGGCGAAGCCCATCCCCGATACCGAGCCGCGGAAACTGCGATCGTCGGTCTTTTCAAGGTTGAAACAGGGCTCGAACGGAATGCCCTTGATCGAGGCGCAGACGTTCTGGCCGCGGATCTGCAGCGTGTTGCCGGGCAGGCGGAGATGTTTCACCGGACCTGCACCCGAGAACTGCACTGCGCCAGCGGCGCCGAGGTCGTCCATGATGCGGCCAGCGCCGCGGGTGCCGTCAAAACAGGTGAAAGCAAACACCTTCCCGGCGACGAAGCGGCGCGCCTCATCGGCGTTCATGCTTCCAGCAATGGCCGGCGTAAGCGTCGCTACCGCCGTGACCGCCCCCAACACAATACGCGCAAGCATGCTCAACTCCGAACCAACCCCGCAGCGGGCTATGCCTTATCTCTTTACCTGCTGCTTACCATACTAACCATGGCGACATTGAAGCAGCATGGTTGGTAAAGTCTGAACGCCGTTAGACAATTTTTACAACGGTGCGACCGCGGACCTGGCCGGCGAGGATTTTCGCGCCCCACTCCGGAACTTCAGAAAGCGGAATTTCGTGAGTAATTTCAGCTAGTTTTGACCGGTCCAGATCGGACGCCAGGCGTTGCCAGGCAGCTTTCCGCGGCTCGATCGGGCACATCACGGAATCGATGCCGAGAAGGCACACCCCGCGCAAAATGAAGGGTGCGACGGAAGACGGCAGGTCCATGCCGGCAGCCAAGCCGCAGGCCGCGATCGCGCCGCCGTACTTCGTCATCGACAGCAGGTTTGCGAGCGTGGTCGAGCCGACGCTGTCGACGCCACCCGCCCAGCGCTCCTTGGCGATGGGCTTGGCGGCCGCCGACAATTCGTTGCGGTCGATCACCTCAGCCGCGCCGATCTCTTTCAGATAGTCCGCTTCGGACGCACGTCCGGTGGAGGCGATGACGTGATAGCCGAGCTTCGAGAGCACGGCGGTCGCAACCGAGCCGACGCCGCCTGCAGCCCCCGTCACCACGACCGGACCGCTGTTCGGCGACACTCCGTGCTTCTCCAGCGCCAGCACGGACAGCATCGCGGTGAAGCCGGCAGTGCCGATCGCCATGGCGTCGCGCGCCGATAGGCCCTGCGGAAGAGCGACCAGCCAGTCGCCTTTCACCCGCGCCTTCTCGGCATAGGCGCCAAGATGGGTCTCGCCCATGCCCCAGCCGGTGCAGACAACCTTATCGCCCGCCTTCCATTGCGGATGCGAGGACTGCTCGACGGTGCCGGCGAAGTCGATGCCGGCAATCATCGGGAAGCGGCGCACCACCGGCGCCTTGCCGGTGAGCGCAAGGCCGTCCTTGTAGTTCAACGTCGACCATTCCACGCGGACGGTGACGTCGCCCTCCATCAGTTCGGCTTCGTCGAACTGCGTGAGCTGCGCGGTGGTGCCCTTGTCCGCCTTGTCGATCCGGATCGCCTTGAACGTCGCCACAGCAAAACTCCCTGACTTGTTTCAGGGGATGTTTAGCCGATCAGGCAGGCTGCGCAACCGCCCGCTGGACCGGTTTCTCCACGATCGGAAGATTGATCAGCGCCGAGAGCACGCCGAACAGGATCGAGAGCCACCAGATCGGCGTGTAGGAACCGAACCGCTCAAACACGATGCCGCCGAGCCAGACGCCGAGGAAGCCGCCGACCTGATGGCTGACGAAGGCGAAGCCATAGAGCGTGGCGAACCAGCGCGTGCCGAACATGATCGCGACCAGTGCCGAGGTCGGTGGCACGGTCGACAGCCAGGTCAGGCCGGAGACCGCGCCGAACGCAATCGCCGAGAACGGCGTGATCGGAAACGAGATGAAGGCAAGCGTCGCAAGCGCGCGGGTGAAATAGATGGTCGAGAGGATGTAGCGCTTGGGCAGGCTGTTCTGGAGATAGCCGACGCTGAGCGATCCCATGATGTTGAACAGGCCGATCGCCGCGATCACCCAGCCGCCGATCTGCGTGGAGATGCCGCTATCGACCAGGAAGGCCGGCAGATGCACCGTGATGAAGGCAAGCTGGAAGCCGCAGGTGAAGAAGCCGAGCACCAGCAGCACGTAGGAGCGATGGCCGAAGGCTTCCGCGAGCGCTTTGGTGAAGGTCTGCTGGTCCGCAGGCGCCGCGTTTGCCGTGCTTGCGACCGGCGGCGTCGAGAGCGCCAGCGACAACGGAATGATCAGCAGCATTAGGAAGCCGAACACGGTGAGCGCCTGCTGCCAGCCGAAATTGTCGATCAGGGCCACACCGATCGGCGCGAACAGGAATTGCCCGAACGATCCCGCCGCAGTACCGGCGCCGAGCGCAAGGCCGCGCTTCTCGGCCGGCAAGAGCTTGGTGAAGGCCGAGAGCACCAGATTGAACGAGCAGCCGGCGAGACCGAAGCCGACCATGACACCAGCGCCGATGTTCAGTGACAGCGGCGTCGATGAGTAGCGCATCAGGAGCAAGCCCCCGGCATAGAGCAGAGCGCCGACGCACATCACCCGAAACAGGCCGAAGCGATCGGCGACCGCGCCGGCGACGGGCTGGCCCAGTCCCCACAGCAAATTCTGAAACGCGATCGCGAGGCCGAACACGTCGCGGCCCCAGGCGTATTCATGGCTCATCGGCTGTACGAAGAAGCCCAGCGCCGAGCGCGGGCCGAACCCGAGCATCCCGATCGCGCAGCCGCAGAGAATGATGATCGCCGGCGTGCGCCAGGAGGAGGAACGGGAGACCGAACCGAGCTCACCCATCTGTATCGACATGCTGTTCCTCGTGCGTGGTCGCGGATTCGCAAATGGCGGCCGCGAGCCAGCTCGTTTAATGCATCTGCATGGAAACCCCAAGTCAAAAACGATTGCATTCCGCGAAGAGCTGGCGCGGGAGCATTGCATTTCCTCGCGGCCTCAGCCGACGCGCCGGGCGCGACTTAACGGAAACGTGTGCGGCAAGATCTGGCGGCTCCCAACACGACGTGTTATTTTATATTTGCTCATATCGAGCATATCGAATGATCCCCCGGCCTGTCGGCCGGATTTCTCAGGCTTTATATATGCTCAAAATGAGTACAAATGACATGCACGGGAGGCTTGGATGCCGCTAACTGGAATTTACGGCCCCGACGACTTTGCCAACCGGCCGCAGGGCCACGTCATCACCCCGGCACAGGCCAAGCAGTCGCGAACCGGACCTTCGCTGCCGATGCCTTCACTGGAATGGACGCCGGAGGTCGAGCGAGCCACCGCACCGCTTTACGAGCGCGTGAAACGTGTCATCCCGCCGATCGAATGGCCGCTGATGGCCCCGACGATCAAGGCGATCAACGAGCTGAAGCAGGCCCGGGGCGCGGTGATCCTCGCGCACAATTACCAGACGCCGGAGATCTTCCACTGCGTCGCCGACATCGGCGGTGATTCGCTCCAGCTCGCGGTCGAAGCCACCAGGGTGAAGGCCGGCATCATCGTCCAGTGCGGCGTGCACTTCATGGCGGAGACGTCGAAACTGCTCAATCCGGACAAGACGGTGCTTATTCCTGATACGCGCGCCGGCTGCTCGCTCGCTGCCAGCATCACCGGCGCCGACGTCCGCCTGCTCCGCGAAAAATTCCCCGGCGTGCCTGTCGTTGCCTATGTCAACACCTCCGCGGAGGTGAAGGCCGAGGTCGATATCTGCTGCACCTCGTCGAACGCGGTGCAGGTGGTCGAAAGCCTCGGCGCACCAACCGTGATCTTCCTGCCCGACCGCTATCTCGCCACTTACGTGGCCTCGAAGACCGACGTGAAGATCATTGCCTGGAAGGGCGCCTGCGAGGTGCACGAGCGTTTCACTGGCGCCGAGCTGCGCAGCTACCGCGAGGCCGATCCCTCCGTGCAGATCATCGCTCATCCCGAATGCCCGCCGGACGTGCTGGCCGAGGCCGATTTCACGGGCTCGACCGCGCACATGATCAACTGGGTGCGCGAGCGGCGGCCGCGGCGGCTGGTGATGATCACGGAATGCTCGATGGCCGACAATGTCCGCGCCGAGCTGCCCGATGTGGAGATGCTGCGCCCCTGCAACATCTGCCCGCACATGAAGCGCATCACGCTCGCCAACATTCTGGAGAGCCTGCTGACGCTTCGCGAAGAAGTGACGATCGATCCCGCGCTCGCGGACCGCGCAAGGCGCTCGGTCGAGCGGATGATCAATTTGAAGAACTGAGATAAAGCCATGACAAACAACATCAACACCCTCCCCCGCTCCGACGACGTCGTCATCGTCGGCGGCGGCCTTGCCGGATTGTTCTGCGCGCTCAAGCTCGCGCCGCGGCCGGTAATATTGATCTCGGCGGCGCCGCTCGGACAGGGCGCGTCGTCCGCATGGGCGCAAGGCGGCATCGCCGCGGCAATGGCTGAAGGGGATACGCCGGAAGCGCACGCCGCGGACACGGTTGCAGTTGGCTGCGGCATCGTCGACGAAGCTGTCGCACTCGGGATCGCGCGCGAGGCCGCACCGCGGATTCACGACCTTCTCGCCTATGGCGTGCCGTTCGACCGCGATCTCGAAGGCAGGCTCGCAGTCGGGCGCGAGGCCGCACACTCGGCGCGGCGTATCGTACATGTGCGTGGCGATGGCGCGGGCGCCGCCATCATCGCGGCGCTGAGCGAAGCCGTGCGGCGCACGCCGTCGATCCGGCTGATCGAAGGTTTCGTCGCCGAAGCGCTGTTGACCGAGGACGGCGCGGTCGCCGGCCTACGATTGCGCGAAGCTGGCGACGCGGCAGCACAGCCGATCCTGCTCGCCGCGCGGATGGTGGTGCTCGCGACGGGCGGCATCGGCCATCTCTATGCCGTCACCACCAATCCGCGCGAGGCCAGCGGATCCGGCCTTGCGATCGCCGCACGCGCCGGCGCGGTGATTGCAGATCCCGAGTTCGTGCAATTTCACCCGACCGCCATCATGGTCGGTCGCGATCCCGCGCCGCTCGCCACCGAAGCGCTGCGCGGTGAAGGCGCGACGCTGATCAACGGCCGTGGCGAGCATTTCATGGCGGCGCGCCATCCGCTCGCCGAGCTCGCTCCGCGCGACATCGTGGCCCGCGGCGTGTTCGCGGAGATCTCGGCCGGGCGCGGCGCCTTTCTCGATGCGCGGCAAGCGCTGGGCGCACGTTTTGGCGACAGATTCCCGACGGTTCATGCAAGCTGCATGGCCGCTGGCATGGATCCCGCCACGCAGGCCATCCCGATCGCACCGGCGGCGCACTACCACATGGGCGGCATCGCCGTCGACCATCGCGGCCGCAGCTCGATCGACGGGCTGTGGGCCGGCGGCGAGGTGTCGTCCACCGGCGCGCATGGCGCGAACCGGCTTGCGTCGAATTCGCTGCTCGAGGCCGTGGTCTACGCCGCACGCATCGCCGATGACATCGCCGGCCGCACCAGCCCCTCGCCCGCCCGCCTTGCGGACGCGGCGACGCCGCGCGGCGGCGCACCGGATGCTGCGGCCGTGAAGCGGCTGCGGATGCTGATGAGCGCGCATGTCGGCGTGATCCGCGACGGTTACGGGCTTGCGGACGCGGTTCGCAGCTTCGCCGCGCTCGAACGAGAGGCCACGAGCATCGCGGTCCGCAACATGGCAACGGCAGCCCTGCTCGTGGCGGCGTCGGCCTGGAACCGGCGCGAGAGCCGCGGCGCGCATTTCCGCTCCGACCATGCCGCGGACGTACCCGCCCTCGCGCAGCGCACGATGACGACGCTCGCAGCAGTACGCGAGGTCGCGGACAGCCTGAGCGAACGCCCGACACCGCGCACCGCACAACCCATGATCGCCTGACGGAGTCTGCCATGATCACCCCGACCTCTCTGCTCTATCCCGACGCCTTTCTCTCCCCGCTCGCGATCGACGAGGCCGTGCTCCGCGCGCTCGATGAGGATCTCGGCCGCGCCGGCGACATTACCTCGCTTGCGACGATCCCCGAGGCAACGAAGGCGCAAGCGATCCTGGTCGCACGGCAGTCCGGCGTGATCGCCGGCTTGCCGCTGGCGCTCGCCACCTTGCAAAAGCTTTCGCCCGACATCGAGGTACGCGCACATGTTCGCGACGCCGCGCGCGTCGCCCGCGGGCAGCAGGTGCTGACGATCTCGGGGCCGGCACGCGCCATCCTCACGGCGGAGCGGACCGCGCTGAATTTCGTCGGCCGGCTGTCGGGCGTCGCGACGCTCACGGCGGACTACGTTGCGCGCGCCGAGGGCACCCGGATGAGAATCTGCTGCACGCGAAAGACCACGCCCGGGCTGCGCGCCTTGGAGAAATACGCGGTACGCTGCGGCGGCGGCTTCAATCACCGCTTCGGGCTCGACGACGCGATCCTGATCAAGGACAACCACATCGCGGTCGCCGGCGGCATCCGTCCCGTGCTGGAGCGCGCCCGCGCCCAGGCCGGCCATCTCGTCAAGATCGAGATCGAGGTCGACACGCTTCCGCAGTTGCGCGAGGTGCTCGACACCGGCCTTGCCGACGCCGTGCTGCTCGACAACATGGATATTGCGACGCTGCGCGAAGCCGTCAGGCTCAACGAGGGACGCCTCAAGCTGGAGGCATCCGGCGGTGTCACCCTGGACTCGATCCCAGCCATCGCTGCGACCGGCGTCGACTACGCCTCATCCGGCGCGCTGACGCATTCGGCGCCAAATTTCGACTGCGCGCTGGATATCGAGGCGTGAGGCGCTACCGCCGCTCGGTCGCGCCCATCTCGGCGGAGCTCTTGGCTTGCTGAGTGAGCTCGGCGGAGAGCGCGGCGGTCTGCGCCGGGGTGCCCCAGCTCGGCTCTTCGCTGCCATCGCCCCAGGCGCGTGGGCGATAGAAGGTGTGGACGCCGGTCTTGTACATCTTCTTCATCTCGGCGACCCAGGACGGGCGCACCCAATAGGCGTGGTAGTGCGTGGACTTGCCGACCTCGGGCAGCCAGATCTGGCCGTCGAGCATGGCCTTCGAGATCTTTTTCGCACGGTCCCACATCTCGGGCTCGCGGATCACGTCGGCATTGTTGTCGCAGGCAAAGGTGAACTGGCAAGCGAGATGGCGGTGCTTGTTCTGATAGACGGCGCCGCACACAGTGTCCGGGTATTTGCCGGAGAACACGCGGTTCATCACCACCTGCGCAACCGCCATCTGACCGCGCACGGCCTCGCCGCGGGACTCGAAATAGACGGCCTCCGCGAGGCATTTTTCGGACTTCGCGCGCGAGTTGTCGTCGAGCGCGAGCCGTTCCGCCGGCGATCTGGCGCGCTGATTGTCGACGTTGACCTCACCCTTCGGCGCGACGCTCTCGCCGCTTTCGATATCCTTCGCAATATCCTCCGACGGCGGCGATAGCGACGCCGTCACCTTCATGTCGGGGTCGGGCATCACGATCAGCGGCTCCGCACCGGGTTGCCAGCTCTCGATGCTCTCGACGTTGCCTCCGAGCGAGGAGCTGCCGAAGAACAGGCTCGAGGTCTTGACCCGGAACGGATCGCGCGGCGGTGCAGCCGGAATGGTGGCCTGCTTCAGCGCTTCGAGCGGCTGGAGCGCGAGCGAGCGCGCAGCGTCGCTGGCTTGTGGCGCATTGGTGTATTGCGGCAGCGGCGGCGCACGCAGCGCCTCCGCGAGTTCGGGATCCAGCGCGGCCGCGGATTCCGGCGACATCGCCTGCGGCAGCGCGACGGTCTTGGCGCCGAACACCGAGCTGTTCGACGTCGCGGGATCCTCCTGCGTCGGCGCTGCCGTCGGCGCGCCCGCTTCGGGAGCCTGCGTCGGTGTGACCGTTGCGAGGCGGTCACCCTTCATGGAGCGATCGACCTTGGGAAAATCGGCGGCCTGGTAGCGGGGCGGCGCCTGCAGCGCCGGATTGCGGCTGATCGCGCCGGTGACGTCGCGGCCGTCGAGGCTCGCGAGACGAACCATCGCGCTCTGCGGAGCCGAAGTGCCGATCGGCCGGGAAAAACTGTAAGTGGCCAGTTGTATGGAGGACGCAGCAGAGAAAACCTGCTTCTGCCAACGCTCCGCGACGCCGGGTTGGCGCGCCAGCAGCGAGGCAATGTCCTGATAGCCGGTCTCTCTCGGCATCAATGCGAAGATGCAGAGACCGATGCCGAAGGACGCGAACCGCGCGCCCTTCGGATGGGTACGCAACAAAAACATCGATACGCTCACGCTACGCTTACGCTAGAAAAATCGAGCCGCAGTACATCCGTGCAATTCGATCTTTATCGTGAGTATCTAATTTAGGTTGCTGGGGCGTTAATCGGCGTTGAGCATGCGGCACACGCAAGCAATCGCAGGTGTTTTCACGGGGCGATGATGCGCCTTGGTAAATGCGCCCTCACGCGAAGGGGTAAACAACTGGTCAACGCGAATGGTGAAGGAACTCTTGCGCGCACGTGTCATTACGGGACGCGCGCGGTTCCATCGCCACTTCGACCACAGCCGCCATGCCCGCGAAGGCGGCCCATCCAGTACGCCGCGGCTCCTTCCCTATCACGTCACCGCCTCTGGAATACTGGATCGCCCGCTTACGCGGGCGATGACACTGAATGTGTGGCAAGAACGTCGCCTCAAAAGAAAGAGGCGGGGTTTTGGCCCCGCCTCTTTCGCTCTCAACATTCAACTCGCCGCTTACCTTACGCTTGGCTCGCGATCGCCTTGCCGAGCGCGGCTTGCGCGGCGGCGAGGCGGGCGATCGGGACGCGGTAGGGCGAGCAGGAGACGTAGTCGAGGCCGATCGCGTGACAGAAGGCGACGGAGGCGGGATCGCCGCCGTGCTCGCCGCAGATGCCGACCTTGAGCGAGGGGCGCGTCTTGCGACCGCGTGCGACGCCGATCTTGACGAGCTCGCCGACGCCTTCCTGGTCGAGCGCGACAAAGGGATCGATCGGCAGGATGCCCTTGGACACGTAGGTGCCGAGGAAGCTTGCGGCATCGTCACGGCTGATGCCGTACGTCGTCTGCGTGAGGTCGTTGGTACCGAATGAGAAGAACTCGGCGCTCTCCGCGATCTCGGCCGCGAGCAGGCAGGCGCGCGGCAGCTCGATCATTGTGCCGACCTGATAGGTCAGCTTGGTGTTGGTGTCGCGCATCACCGCCTTCGCGGTGGAATCGATGCGCGCCTTGACGAGGTCGAGCTCCATCTTGGTGGCGATCAGCGGCACCATCACCTCGAGGCCGACGGCCTTGCCGGTGCGCTTCTCGGCCTCGACCGCCGCTTCGAAGATCGCACGTGCCTGCATCTCGGCGATCTCGGGATAGGCTATCGCGATACGGCAGCCGCGGAAGCCGAGCATCGGATTGAACTCCGACAGCTCCCGCGCGCGGTCGGCCAGGCGCCGCGGGTCGGTGTTCATGGCGCGCGCCACTTCCTCGACCTCGGCATGGGTGTGCGGCAGGAACTCGTGCAGCGGCGGATCAAGCAAGCGGATCGTGACGGGCAGGCCCTTCATGATCTCGAACAACTCGACGAAGTCGGCGCGCTGCATCGGCAGCAGTTTTGCCAGCGCAGCGCGGCGCGACTGCTCGTCCTCGGAGAGGATCATCTCGCGCACCGTGCGGATGCGCGTCTCCTCGAAGAACATGTGCTCGGTACGGCAGAGGCCGATGCCTTCCGCGCCGAACTTGATCGCAGTGTGCGCGTCCTCCGGCGTGTCGGCGTTGACGCGCACGCCGATCTTGCGGACCTGGTCGGCCCATTTCATCAGCGTGCCGAACTCGCCGGACAGCTCGGGCTCGATCATCGGCATGCGGCCGGCGAGCACCTGGCCGAGCGAGCCGTCGATGGTGATGACGTCGCCGGTCTTGAAGGTGCGTGAGCCGATGCTCATGGTGCCGCGGCCGTAATCGACGCGGATGGTGCCGCAGCCGGAGACGCAGGGCTTGCCCATGCCGCGCGCGACGACCGCAGCATGCGAGGTCATGCCGCCGCGGGTGGTCAAGATGCCTTCGGCGGCGTGCATGCCGTGGATGTCTTCGGGGCTGGTCTCGATCCGGACCAGAATCACCTTGCGTCCGTCGGCCTGAAGCTTGGCCGCTTCGTCCGAGGAGAACACGATCTCGCCGGAGGCCGCACCCGGCGAGGCCGGCAGGCCGGTCGCGATCACGTCGCGCTTGGCGTTGGGGTCAATGGTCGGATGCAGCAGCTGGTCGAGCGAGGCGGGGTCGATCCGCGTCACCGCTTCCTTCTTGGTGATCAGGCCTTCATTGGCGAGTTCGACCGCGATGCGCAGCGCCGCCTTGGCAGTACGCTTGCCGCCGCGGGTCTGGAGCATCCAGAGCTTGCCCTGCTCGACCGTGAACTCCATGTCCTGCATGTCGCGGTAGTGCTTCTCGAGCAGCGTGTAGATCCGCGTCAGCTCCTTGAACGCCTCCGGCATCGCCGATTCCATCGACGCCTTGTCGGAGCCGGAGTCCTTGCGCGCTTCCTCGGTGATGTCCTGGGGCGTGCGGATGCCCGCGACCACGTCCTCGCCTTGCGCGTTGATCAGGAACTCGCCGTAGAGCTTGCTCTCGCCGGTCGAGGGATTGCGCGTGAAGGCAACGCCGGTCGCCGAGGTCTCGCCCATGTTGCCGAACACCATGGCCTGCACGTTGACCGCGGTGCCCCAGGATTCCGGAATGTCGTGCAGCCTGCGGTAGGTCACCGCGCGGGCGTTCATCCAGGATGAAAACACCGCGCCAATCGCGCCCCAGAGCTGGTCGTGCGGATCCTGCGGAAAATCCTTGCCGGTTTCGCGCGCGACCGCGTCCTTGTACTTGCCGACCAGATCGACCCAGTCGTCGGCGGTGAGATCCGTGTCGAGCGTGTAGCCCTGGCTGTCCTTGAAGGTGTCGAGGATTTCCTCGAAATGATGATGCTCGAACCCGAGCACCACGTCCGAATACATGGTGATGAAGCGGCGATAGCTGTCATAAGCGAAGCGGCGATCGCCTGACAGTTCCGACAGCGCTTCCACGGTCTCGTCATTGAGGCCGAGATTGAGCACGGTATCCATCATGCCCGGCATCGAGGCGCGGCCGCCGGAGCGCACGGAAACGAGCAGCGGATTCCTGGAATCGCCGAAGATCTTGCCGGTCAACTTGCCGACATGGTCGAGCGCCTTCTCAACCTGCGACTTCAATTCCTTCGGGTAGGATTTGTCATGCGCGTAGAAATAGGTGCAGACCGAGGTCGGGATGGTGAAGCCCGGAGGCACCGGCAGGCCGAGATTGGCCATCTCGGCGAGGTTGGCGCCCTTGCCGCCGAGCAAATCGCGCATCTCCGCTTTGCCCTCGGCCTTGCCGTCCCCAAAGGTGAACACCCACCTGCCGGCCTTGGCCGCAACAGGCGCAGCCTTGGTTGAAGCAGTCTTGCTCGGTACCGGCTTCGCGGCGACCTTCGGTGCAACCGGCTTCGTCGGTGCCTTTGCAACAGCCTTGGAAACCGACTTGGCGGCGGGCTTCACAGCCGGCTTGGCCACCGGCTTGGCAGCGCCCTTGGCCATGGGCTTCGGGACGCGCTTGGCAAGTGACTTGCGGGCCGCCGGCGCGGCTTTCGCCTTGGTCGAGGACTTTGATTTCGCTGGCATTTTCGCTGGAGTTTTCGAGGCGGCTTTGGCCATAGCTTGCACACAACCTGCGAGAGGAATGGGTAATTGCGCGCCTTACACCACTTTGGGCAGGTCCGCGCAAGTCGAAGAGTTCCCTAGAATGAAGGCCTAGAGATGGAGCCACTTCAACAATCCGAGCCCGATCGCACCATTTATGATGAGAAAAATCGCGACGATCAGGTTCAGGAGGCGCGGCATGATCAGGATGAGCACACCCGCAAGCAGCGACAGGATCGGCGAGATGTGGGCGACGGTGATGTGCATGAATTTTCTTTCCGTGGGTGGGGCGAATCGCGGCGGGATCATAGCGGACTGGGTTCCGCGGGTAGAGACGCACCGGGGGCGCGCGAGTTCCCGGCTTCGCGAAAACTGCCCGAAAATGCCGCGAATGCGGCGGGCGTTTTCCGGAACATCGCGGAGACGCATGCATTGGCAACCGGTCGCGCCAGTGGCGCTTCCCGAAAACCTTCTCGAAGGAGTTGCCCATGCGGAACAGGATTCTTGCTCTTGCAGCGCTCGCGGCCTCGATCGGCTCGCCCCTTGCGGCGCAGGCGCAAAGCAGCGTCACCGTGGGACGCGCGCCCGTCGTCGTCGAGAGCGGCCCGACCATTGCGGTCGAGCAGCGGCCGGCTTTCCGCGACTATGTCGTCGAACAACGCGTGCCGGCTTTCCGCATTCCGGATCGCGTGGTGGTCGGTGCCACCCTACCTGAAAGCGGTGTCACCTATTATGACGTGCCGCAACGTTTCGGCGCCACCACCTATCGCTACACCGTCGTGAACGGCGAGACCGTGCTGGTCGAGCCGCGCTCGCGGCGCATCGTCGAGGTGATGGACTAGCGTCTTCAGGGATCGACTAGGTGTCCGGCGCGTCACATCAATCAGGCTGACGCGAGCAGTATAGTCGGACATCAGGCCCCGCCCGGTCCTCCCCCCGCCGGGCGGGGCTTTTGTGTGGGCACTCTTCGCGCACAGCAATTGCGGCCACCAACTGCGTCGTCATGGCCGGGCTTGTCCCGGCCATCCACGCGTCTCCACGAGCGAAGAAGAACGTGGATGCCCGGGACAAGCCCGGGCATGACGGTGTCCAGTTGCGCCAAGACGCGCTCAATCCTGGATCTTCGAGAAATCCGCCACCGCACGCGTGGCGCTGCGGATCTCGTTGAGCAGTTTTAGCCGGTTCTCACGCACCTTCGCATCCTCGTCGTTGACGCGAACTTTCTCGAAGAACGCATCGACCGGCGGACGCAGCTTGGCCATCGCACTCATCGCGGCAGCGAAGTCTTCCCCGGCGACGGCGGCACGGGCTTCGGCCGTCACTTCATCGATCGCGCGGGCCAGCGCCTTCTCCTCGCTGAGAGCGTAGAGCGAGGCATCGGGTGCGCCGTCGAATAAGCGCTTATCCTTCTTCTCCTCGATCGAGAGAATGTTGCTGGCGCGCTTGGTGCCTGCCAGCAGATTCTTGCCGTCGTCGGTATCGAGGAATTTTCCGAGTGCTTCGACGCGGCGGACGACCGCCACTATTGGATGCCCTTGCACCAACGAACCAGCGTTGAGAACCGCATCGACGAGATCGTAACGCGCCTTCTGATCTCGCAATTGGACCTTAAGCCGGTCTTCGAAAAAGACCATCAGATCATCAAGCTTTTCTGCAACTTCCAAGTATTGTTTGTCGTACGAGCGCTCTAAGTGCCCCCAAGCGAGTTCTCGCAAACTAATCTTAGTCTGATTTTCGAGCACAATCCTGATCACGCCCAGCGCCGCGCGGCGCAGCGCATACGGATCCTTCGATCCCGTCGGCTTTTCGTCGATCGCCCAGAAGCCGACAAGCGTGTCGAGCTTGTCCGCGAGCGCGACTGCGACGCTGACCGGATCGGTCGGCACGCGATCGGCAGGCCCTTGCGGCTTATAGTGCTCCTCGCAGGCGGCAGCGACGGAGGCGTCCTCGCCCTGGGCCAGCGCGTAGTACTTGCCCATCAGGCCCTGCACCTCGGGGAATTCGCCGACGACTTCGGTCAGCAAATCCGCCTTCGCCAGATGCGCGGCGCGCGTCGCCTTGGCGACATCGGCGCCGACGAGCGGCGCGATCTCTGCGGCGAGACGCTCGATGCGCTTGATGCGCGCAGCCTGGGTGCCGAGCTTCTCGTGGAACACGATCTGCTCGAACTTCGGCAGCCGGTCTTCCAGCTTGGTCTTCAGGTCCGTCTCATAGAAGAATTTTGCATCCGACAAACGCGGACGGATCACGCGCTCGTTGCCGGCGACGATGGTCTTGCCGCCGTCGGGCGCCTCGATGTTGGCGGTGAGTACGAACTTGTTGGTCAGCTTGCCCGTCTTGGGATCTTTGACGACGAAGCACTTCTGGTTGTTGCGGATGGTGGCGCGGATCACCTCGTCGGGGATCGCGAGATACTCCGCTTCGAACGATCCCATCATGACGACGGGCCATTCGACGAGACCCGAAACCTCATCGAGCAGCACCTGATCCTCGACCAGTTCGAACCCTTGCGCAAAGGTCACCTCCTTGGCGTCGGCAAAGATGATGTCCTTGCGCGCCTGCGGATCGAGGATGACTTTTGCGGCCTTCAGCTTCGCTTCGTAGTCCTCGAAGCGGCGCACGGAAATCGCGCTAGGAGCCATGAAGCGGTGACCGTAAGTGGTCTGGCCGGCCTCGATGCCGTCCACCGAGAATTTGACGACATCGGGCTCTTCGGTCTCGAGCCCGAACGTCGCGGTGATCGCGTGCAGCGGACGCACCCAGCTCAGCGAGCCCGGCTTGCCGGAGCGCGCGCCCCAGCGCATCGATTTCGGCCAAGGGAAAGTGCGGATGATCACGGGGAGGATTTCCGCGAGCACGTCGATGGCGTCGCGGCCGGGCTTCTCGATCAGCGCGATGTAGAAGTCGCCCTTCGGATCGCGCTGGATCTTGGCCTCGTCCAGCGACGTCAAACCCGTCGCTTTCAGAAAACCCTGCACGGCCGCGTCGGCCGCACCGATCTTCGGTCCGCGGCGTTCGGTCTTCAGGTCAGGCTGGCGCGCAGGGATGCCGTGCACGGTAAGCGCAAGGCGGCGCGGCGTCGCGAACGCCTTCGCGCCTTCGTAGACGAGACCCTCGGCGACGAGCTTGTCGGTGACCATGCGGCGCAGATCGTCCGCCGCCTTGGCCTGCATGCGCGCGGGGATTTCTTCCGAGAAAAGTTCAAGCAAAAGATCGGGCATCAGGTCGCTCCGCCCGCTTCAGTATGTATCCAGGCCTCGCCGCAAGCTTTTGCCAGTTCGCGCACGCGAAGAATGTAGCTCTGCCGCTCCGTCACGGAGATCACGCCGCGCGCGTCGAGCAGGTTGAACACATGGCTTGCCTTGATGCACTGGTCATAGGCCGGAAGCGACATCAGATGCGCCTCGCGCTTGCCATCTTTCCAACCCGCATCGAGGTATTTCCGGCAGACGGCTTCCGCCATCTTGAACTGCTCGAACAGCATCGCGGTGTCGGCCACTTCGAAATTGTGCTTCGAATATTCCCGCTCGGCCTGCAGGAAGACGTCGCCATAGGTGACCTTGGCGTCGCCGTCGCGGCCGTTGAAGTTGAGGTCGTAGACCCGGTCGACGCCCTGCACGTACATCGCGAGGCGCTCGAGCCCGTAGGTGAGCTCGCCGGCGACCGGCGCGCATTCGACACCCGCGACCTGCTGGAAATAGGTGAACTGGCTGACTTCCATGCCGTCGCACCAGCACTCCCAGCCGAGGCCCCAGGCGCCTAGCGTCGGGCTCTCCCAATCGTCCTCGACGAAGCGAATGTCGTGCACGGCGGAATCGATGCCGATCGCGGCGAGCGACTGCAGGTACAGCTCCTGAAGGTTCGGCGGCGACGGCTTCATGATCACCTGGAACTGGTAGTAGTGCTGCAGCCGGTTCGGATTCTCGCCGTAGCGGCCGTCCTTGGGCCGCCGCGAGGGCTGCACATAGGCCGCATTCCAGGGCTTTGGCCCGAGCGCGCGCAGCGTGGTCGCCGGATGGAAGGTGCCCGCACCCATCTCCATGTCGTAGGGCTGCAGGATCACGCAGCCCTGCTCGGCCCAGAACCGCTGGAGCGCGAGGATAAAGCCCTGGAACGAGCGTTCCGGGCGCATATGGGCGGGCAAGGAGGCGTCCATCGTCAGATCGGGCTCTCGCGGGGGGTTGAATCGCGCGGGACCGTATCGACGGCAAGGGTGGGAATCAAGGTGAAGGGGGTGGATTCGGGCCTAGTTCTCCGTCATGCCCGGGCTTGTCCCGGGCATCCACGTTCTTCGTGCGGTGAGACAAGGCGTGGATGGCCGGGACAAGTCCGGCCATGACGACTGCAGCAGCTAACCCGGCCGATAGGCTCCGGTGACGGGATCCTGCTTCAGCGTCTGGACGGCCCCCATATGGGCGGCCTCGGCGACGCGCGAGAGGCGCATCTCCTCCAGCTCCTGGTTGATCCCGACGGCGGTCTTGTAGGCCCAGCGGACCACGGCAAGCCCGCCCAGGACGCCCGCGAATGCGACGAACGGCGGCATCGGTCATTCCTTGTTCACAATGCTCAGCCCCCACGCGCATTCTTGCGCAGACCGGGCCGCGCGGCAATTGGCACGGCTTCAAGTCTCCTTGGGGCCAAATGGCGCGGAGGGGCGCCGTCTAGAACCCGAATTTCGCCCAGATCGCGCGGGTCTCGACCGCCGAGATCAGGTCGTCCGGCAGGCTGGCCATTGATTCCATGGCCGAAAGCTGCCCCGCGCCGGGCGATTTCCGGCCCAAAAGGCCGGAGAGCAGACCGGTCGGCTGGGCTATCACGGGGGTGAGAACCTTCTCGCCATAGCGGGCACGAAGAGTTGAGCGGAGATCGCCGATGCTGTCGGCGAGCCCCAGCGTGATCGAACTCTCGCCGGCCCAGTATTCGCCCGTGAACAGGGTGTCGTCGGAGCCCTTCAACCGCGCGCCGCGGCTCTCCTTCACCAGCGCGATGAAGATCTGGTGGATCTCGCGCTGGAGCGCCTTGAGCTTGGCGACGTCGTCGGGGTTTTCAGGGAGAAACGGATCGAGCATCGCCTTGTGCGCGCCGGCGGTGTAGAGGCGCCGCTCGATGCCGAGCCGCTTGATCGCCTCCTGGAAACCAAAACTGCCGCCGACGACGCCGATCGAGCCGAGGATCGAGGACGGATCGCAGATGATCTCGTCGCCGGCGCACGCGATCATGTAGCCGCCGGAGGCCGCGACGTCCTCGACGAACACCAGCACCGGCAGCTTCTTCTCCGCCGCGAGCTGCTTGATGCGCAGGTAGATCTGGCGCGACTGCACCGGCGAGCCGCCGGGCGAATTGATCACCAGCGCCACCGCCTTGGCGTTGCGCGTCGAAAACGCCCGCTCCAGAACCCGCGAAACCGTCGCGAGCGTCATGCCCGGGCGCAGCGGCGTCACTGCGCCGATCACACCGGACAGCCGGACCACCGGCACCACGGCCGTGCCGGGACGGAAGCGCGCCGGCAGATATTGCATGAGCTTGTCGGCCAGGCCGGAACTCTCACGATCGTTCAATTTTTCGGCCATGCCATTACCTCTGATTAACCGTTTCTTATCACGCGACTGTCATTGGAAGGGCCCGGAACGTGTTTTGCAGAAAACCCGTTGAGAGGCTGCAATGGGCCAGCGGAGAACACCATGAAAATCTATCTGCTGATGCTGCTGATCGGTGCGCTGTTCATGGCGATCCGCCTGACGACTCCGCAAGAGCAGCAGTCGGAATCGCTTCCGCAATAGCTCAGCACGGTTCCACCAGGGGTAGAACCGCCCTTCCCTCCAGAATATCCATCACCTCTTTTTTCGACACGCGTGACTCCTCGTTGAGCATGAGGCCCGGCAACAATCGCGCCGGGGCCCTGCCGCCCTTGACCGCGCGCACCAGCACGCGGATCGCGGGCCGCCCGGCTTCACCGTGAACCGGCAGAATCGCGAGACTGCCGAAGCCGCGCGACAGCGCCGCCAAAACCTCAGCGATCCCATCTGCGCGCCAAATCAATGTCAGCGCGCCATGCGATCGGAGGATGCGCCGCGCCGCATGCACCCAGGCATTCAGCGTCTCATCCGTCGCCACATGCGCGATCTGGCGCGCCTGATCGGGCGAACCGCGATGGCGAGCGGGATCGTTGAAGGGCGGGTTCATCAGCACGACGTCGACGCTGTCGGGCGCGAGCCCGCTCGCTGCGAAGGCCTGCGCGTCCGCGGTGACGTCGAGCACGATCGTCTCGGCGGCAATCGCATTCGCGGCCGCATTGGCGCGCGCAAGCTCCGCCAGCTCCGGATCGATCTCGAGCAGGCCGAGCCTGATCCCGGCGACGCGCCGAGCCAACGCAAGGCCCGCCGTGCCGATGCCGGCGCCGAGATCGACGACACGGTCGCCCGCCCTCGCCTCCGTCGCCGCCGCGAGCAGAATGGCGTCGTGCCCGGCGCGATGGCCAGACCGCTTCTGCTTCAGCCGCAATTGCCCGCCGAGAAAGGCGTCCTCGGTGAGGTCTGTCAGTGCTTCACTCATCGCCGCGCAGTTCGTGGCTGAGGCCGGCCTCGGTCAGAAGCTGCCGGGCCTCGATGGCGTCGTCCTCGTGGACCAGGATCCGCCGCGGCAAAATGCCGAGCGAGCCCTCAATGATGCTCATGTTCTGGTCCAGCACCAGATGATGGATGTTGGCGCCGTCGAGCAGCGCGCCGATCGCCGACACCAGCACCATATCGTTGGTCCGAACCAGTTCTCGCAAAACACAGCCTCCTGCCTGACGGGGACTAAGCGCCAAATGTCAATGGTTCCACGGCCCTTGCCGCATCCCCGTCCAGTTTCTATTGTCTTTCCATCAGAATAGCCCTTCCGGGGCAAATATTGGAGACCGGCGTGGCCGTCATCGTACCTTTCGAAACTCCCGGCGCGTCGATCGAAGAGCTGGTTGCCCTTGTCGCCGGTGACATGGAGCGCGTCAACGCCACGATCCTGTCGCGGACCGGTTCGGACGTGACCATGATCCCGGAGGTCGCCAACCATTTGATCTCCTCCGGGGGCAAGCGCCTGCGGCCGATGCTGACGTTGGCCATGGCCAACCTCGCCGGCTACACCGGCGACGGCCATATCAAACTCGCCGCCAGCGTCGAGTTCATGCATACCGCCACGCTGCTCCATGACGACGTCGTCGACGAGAGCGAGATGCGCCGCGGCAAGCTGTCGGCGCGCATGCTCTGGGGCAATGAGGCGAGCGTGCTGGTCGGCGACTTCCTGCTCGGCCAGGCCTTCCGCATGATGGTCGAGGTCGGCTCGCTCCGCGCGCTCGACATTCTCTCCGCGGCCGCCGCCACCATCGCCGAGGGCGAGGTGATGCAGCTTGCCGCCGCCAAGAACACCGCAACCACCGAAGACGAATATCTCGCCGTAATCCGCGGCAAGACCGCCGAGCTGTTCGCGGCCGCCTGCGAGGTCGGGCCCGTGATCGCCAACCGCCCGAAGGCGGAGCAGACCGCCTGCCGCTCGGTCGGCATGAATCTCGGCATCGCCTTCCAGCTCGTCGACGACGTGCTCGACTATGGCGGCAAGAGCGCCAAGCTCGGCAAGAACACCGGCGACGATTTCCGCGAGGGCAAGATCACGCTGCCCGTCGTGCTCGCCTTCCGCCGCGGCAACGACACCGAGCGCGCCTTCTGGATCCGCGCGCTGGAGCGCGGTGAGATCGGCGACACCGACCTCGACCACGCCATCGGGTTGATGAACAAGCATCGCGCGCTCGAAGACACGCGCAGCCGCGCCCAGCACTACGGCGCCATGGCCGTGGACGCGCTGGCGCTGTTCCCGTCCTCGCCGATGAAGAGCGCGCTGGAGCAGGTCGTGGCGTTCTGCCTGGCTCGGTCGCATTAGCTACCTGGATCCTTAGCGCTTGCTGGTAGCCACACCCTCAGTGTCGTCCCGGCGAAGGCCGGGACCCATTACCCCGGTCAGCGTTGTCTTAGCGCCTGTGGCAACCATCGTGCACCACAACAACAGTCGTGGCTATTGGGTCCCGGCCTTCGCCGGGACGACATCGTTGAGATACGCGCCACCACCGCATTAACAGCGTCATTGCGAGCGCAGCGAAGCAATCCAGAATCTTCCCGCAAAGGGACTCTTGATTGTTTCGCTTCGCTCGCAATGACGAGCTAGGTGTGCGAGGGCCGCCTTCCAACTTGCATTCAAATCCTGTGCGCCATCTTGCGGCACACCTCCGTCGGAGTGTTCCAACGGTTCGCCTACTAACTTGCATTTTGCAAGCCACTCTCCTACCTTCCCCTCATGCAGCCCAAATCCCCCTCCATTCAGGAATGTCCGGTCGGCCGCGCTGTGGAGACGGTCGGCGAATGGTGGAGCATTTTGATCCTGCGGGATGCATTCCAGGGCGCAACGAGGTTCGACGAATTTTCGCAAAGCCTCGGGATCGCGCCGAACATCCTGTCGCGGCGGTTGGCCCATCTCACCGAAAGCGGCATGTTCGTCCGTCGCCGCTACAATGAACGGCCGCCGCGCTACGAATATGTGCTGACGGACAAGGCCCGGGACTTCTTCCCCGTGGTCGCAACCCTGCTCGCTTGGGGCAACAAGCATCTCGCACCGATGGGCGAAGCGATCCTGCTCGCGAACCGGCACGATTGTCGTCCGTTCAATCCGGTCGTGGTCGATGCCGCCGACATGCAGCCGATCACGCTCACCAATGCGGTCGTCGTCGCAGGCCCCCGCGCCAGCCGTGTCATGCGTAAACGGCTGACCTCGCTCAAAGCCATGAACCCGGCCGTCGCGCCGGCTGGAGACTGACATGCGTCGTATCGTCGTGACGGGAATGGGCGCGGTGTCGCCGCTTGGCTGCGGTGTCGAACTTTCGTGGCGCCGGCTGCTGGCCGGCCAAAGCGGGCTGCGCCCGCTGCCGGAATGGTCGCAGGCGCTGCCCGCACGTATTGCCGGCCTCGTGCCCGACAAGGCCGATGACGCAGAGGGCGGCTTCGATCCCGCGCAGGCCGCCGCGCCGAAAGACCAGCGCAAGATGGACCGCTTCATCCTGTTCGCGCTGCTCGCCACCGCGGAAGCGGTTGCGCAGGCCGGTTGGACGCCGCAGGACGCGGCGGCGCAGGAACGAACTGCGACGATCATCGCCTCCGGCGTCGGCGGTTTTCCGGCAATGGCGGAGGCGGTGCGCATCACCGAACAGCGCGGCCCGCGCCGGCTGTCGCCGTTCACGATCCCCTCCTTCCTCGCCAATCTCGCCGCCGGCCACGTCTCGATCAAATACGGCTACAAGGGAGCGCTGGGCACACCGGTCACGGCCTGCGCTGCCGGCGTTCAGGCGATCGGCGATGCCGCGCGCATGATCCGCGCGGGCGAGACTGATGTGGCGATCTGCGGCGGCGCGGAAGCCTGCATCGACATCGTCAGCCTCGGCGGCTTTGCCGCGGCCCGCGCACTGTCGAGCGGATTCAATGACGCCCGCGCCTCGCGCCCGTTCGATCGCGACCGCGACGGTTTTGTCATGGGCGAAGGCGCCGGCATCCTGGTGATCGAGGAGCTGGAGCATGCATTGGCGCGCGGCGCGAGGCCGATCGCGGAGATCGTCGGATACGGTACGACCGCGGACGCCTATCACATGACATCGGGTCCGCCTGACGGCGACGGCGCCCGGCGCGCCATGGAGATCGCGCTCCGGCAGGCCAAGCTTGCGCCCGCGGATTTACAGCACCTGAATGCGCATGCGACCTCGACGCCGGCCGGCGACGAGAGCGAGCTTGGCGCGATCGCGGCGCTGTTCGGCCGCCACCGCGGCATCGCGGTGAGCGCGACCAAATCGGCCACCGGGCATCTGCTCGGCGCCGCCGGTGGCCTCGAAGCGGTCTTCACCGTGCTCGCCCTGCGCGACCAGATCGCGCCGCCGACGCTCAATCTCGAAAACCCTGATCCCGCCGCTGACGGCATCGACATCGTCGCCGGTGTGGCGCGACCGATGCCGATGCAGCACGCGATCTCGAACGGGTTCGGCTTCGGCGGGGTGAATGCCAGCGTGATCTTCCGCCGGATGGGCTGAACGACGGGCCTTAGTCGACGGGCCTTGCAATCGCGGCAAGCATCGCTACCAAAGCAGGATGATCAACACGAATTTCTGGCTGTTCCTGGCCGCCGCTTGTCTCATCGCCGCCGTTCCCGGCCCCGGCATTTTCTACGTCGCGGCACGGACCCTATCGGAAGGGCGCGGCAGCGGTTTTGCATCGACCGCGGGCACCGCGCTCGGCGGGCTGGTTCATGTGGTCGCGGGCAGCTTCGGCATCTCCGCGATCATTCTTGCCAGCGCCGAGCTGTTTGCCGCCGTGAAATTCGTCGGCGCACTTTATCTCGTCTGGCTCGGCATCAGGACTTTTCGCAGCGCCAGCCGCGCGCCGTCATTCGACAGCAAGCCCGTCGGCGACAAGCGCGCCTTTCGCGACGGCGTGCTGGTCGAGGCGCTGAACCCGAAGACCGCCGCCTTCTTCCTCGCCTTCATTCCGCAGTTCCTTGACCCGGCGGGATCGAACCCGACACTGCAATTCATCACGTTGGGCGCGCTCTCGGTGACGCTGAACACGCTCGCCGATATCGTGGTGGTGCTGATGGCCTCCGCGACACGTACGCAGTTGATCGGACGCCCGCATCTGATGCGACGTCTCACCCAGGGCTCCGGCGTCTTCATCGCAGGGCTCGGCCTGTCGCTCGCACTGGCGCGGCGGCCCGTGAATGGATAGCGCCACCATGCCCGCCCCGCAAAGCCGCATTTACGAGTCTCACGGCCTGCGGCTGCACTATGCCGACTGGGGCAACGACGGCGCGCCGGTCGCCATCCTGGTTCACGGCGGCCGCGATCACTGCCGGAGCTGGGACGTCATCGCCCGGTCGCTGCAGCCGCATTTTCACGTGCTCGCACCGGACCTGCGCGGTCACGGCGATTCCGACTGGACCAGGGGCGGCAGCTACGCGCTGACGGAGTATGTGTACGATCTGGCCCAGCTCGTCCGTGCCATCGCGGCGCCTCAAGTCACTCTCATCGGCCATTCTATGGGCGGCATGGTCAGCCTGATCTTTACAGGGGCATTCCCCGAACAGGTCTCGAAGCTGGTCGTGCTCGACGGCGTGACGATGTTGCCGGATACACCAAAACCGCCGGTGCATGAGCGGATCGGCAAGTGGGTCGGTCAGCTCGACAAGTTGCACGACCGCGCACCGCGCCGCTATTCGACCCTCGAAGACGCGGCGGCGCAGATGGTCCTTCACAACAAGCGGCTGTCTCGCGAGCTCGCGCTGCATCTCGCCACCCACGGCGCGCGGCAGAACGAGGACGGCACCTATAGCTGGAAGTTCGATCCCTACCAGCGCGCCTCTGCGCCGCACCGGCTCTGGCCGGACGATCACATCGCGCTGTGGTCGCGCATCACCTGTCCGACGCTGCTCTTGAATGCCGGCGAAAGCTTTCTGGCTGGCGCGAGGGCCGCGGGGCTGGAGCGCTACTTTCCGCAGGCGCGCGTCGAGACCATTGCAGGGGCCGGACACTGGCTGCAGCATGACAAGCCGCAGGAGGTGTTGGGTGAGATCCGGCGGTTTCTCGGGCTTGGCGAGGACGCTGCGGGCTAGCTCCGCAACATCCGCGTCATTGCAGATCTAGCTCAGCGTTCCCGAGTGCACCCACCAGCCGGAATGATCCCTGCGGATATTCTCGGCGGCGGCATGCGCCTCGGCAGATGCGCCATAGATCGCAAAGCACGTCGCCCCCGAGCCGGACATGCGGGCGAGCTTGACGCCGGCGGAGCCACGCAAGGCTTCCAGCACGTCGCCAATCACCGGCTTGATGCGCATCGCAGGCGCTTCGAGATCATTGGCGACGGTCTCGAGAGTATCGATCCAGTCGGCGATGGAGGCGCCCTCGCCTGGCCAGGCCGGGCCGTCGAAGACGGACGTGGCGCCGACCAGGAGTTCGCCGTTGCGCAGGCCCAGCTCCTGGAACACGTCCTTTGTCGCGACCGGCACGCGTGGATTGACCATCACGCAGGGCATGCTCGGCAGCATCAAGGGCAGCAGCTGCTCGCCGACACCGGTCATGTCGCAGGCGCGCGAGAACAGACACACCGGCACGTCGGCGCCGGTCGCAAGCGCAACCTTCTGGAGGCGGGCGTCGTCGAGCGACAGATCGTTGAGGCGCGCCAGCAACCGCAGCGCCGCCGCGGCGTCGGCCGAGCCGCCGCCGATGCCGGCGGCGACCGGGAGCACCTTGTCGAGCGCGAAGGCGCCCAGCTTCAGGTTCGGGACGGCTTCGGCCAGGAGCTTGGCCGCCTTGAACACGAGGTTGTCGGCCATATTGCCGCAGGCCGCGGCGAGCGGCCCCGTCGTGGTGAGCTTCAGCTCGCCGCCGGGCTCCAGCGTGAGCCGGTCGGCGCAGTCGGCAAAGGCGACCACGCTTTCGAGATCATGATAGCCGTCGGCACGACGGCCGACCACGCGAAGGCTCAGATTGACCTTCGCGCGCCCTTCTTCAATCAACGCCGGCATTGACGACACGCCCCCAACTTCAACTCACTCAGCCGCCCTTGCCGTCGTCCTTCTTCTTCTCCTTCTCCGCCTGCGCAGCCGAGGAGTTCGAATTGTCGTCGGTCATACCGTTTGCAATCTTGGCCTCGATCTTCGGAAGCTCATCCGCTTCGGGCTTGAGATCGCGGGCGTGGGCCCACTGGAACTTGGCTTCCAGCGTGCGGCCGACGCGCCAATAGGCGTCGCCAAGGTGATCGTTGATAGTGGGATCCTCGGGCTTGAGATCAATGGCGCGCTCGAGGTTCTTCACCGCGTCCTCGTAATTGCCGATGCGGTAATAGGCCCAGCCAAGGGAGTCGACGATGTAGCCGTCATCCGGGCGCTGCTCGACTGCCCGCTTGATCATCTTCATGCCTTCGTCGAGATTGATGCCCTGGTCGATCCAGGAATAGCCGAGATAGTTGAGGACGTGCGGCTGGTCGGGTTGCAGCTCGAGCGCCTTCTTCATGTCGGCTTCGGCCTTGCCCCACTGCTTGGAGCGCTCCTCGCAGATGCCGCGATAATAATACCAGACGCTGTTGGCCTTATCGTTGCCGGCCGGCAGCACGTCGACGCCTTGCGAATAGGTCGCGCCGCATTCGCCGAACTTCTTGCGGCCGCGCTCGATGTTGCCGAGCGCCATGATGGCTTCGAGATCCTTGGGATCCTCAGTGGTGACGCCCTTGAGGATCTTGATCGCCTCGTCGGTGCGGTCGGCGGAATCCAGATCGATGGCGAGCTGGATTTGGGCGTTGCGCTTGAGTGGAGAGGACGACGGCACCCGCTCGTAGACCTTGATCGCCATCTGCGGCCGCTTCACCGATTCATAGAGATCGGCGAGCGAGAGCAGCGCCAGGGGATGGGTGGGCTGCAGGTAGAGCGAGAGCTGGAGGTAGACCAGCGCCAGATCCTCGCCGCCGCGGCGGGTCAGTGTGGCGCCGATGCCGTAGAGTGCTTCTGCGGCGCCGGCTTGCGCGCTATCGACCAGCGGCGGCATCTTCTTGCCGGCCTTGGTGTCGCGCAACCCTTCCACGATCAGCGGATGGCGGGCGAGCTTCTTGTCGAAAGCCTGGTAGACCGTGGTCGCGGCGGCCGAGTCCTTGTTGCGAGATAGCCAGCGCGCATAGGCCTCGGTGACACGCAACATGGAATCGTCGAGCTTGTAGGCACGCTCGAACCGGGTGCCAGCGTCTTTCTCCTTGCCGGCGAGTTCGAGGATCATGCCGGCATGGAGATCCTTGAACAGCGGATACCATTCAGGACCGGCCAGCTTGTCGATGGTGGCGACGCCGCCCTTGGCATCCCCCGCACCATAGGCGGCCCAGCCCGACAGCAGCGTGGCGACGAGATCGGTGATCGGACCGCGGATCGACTGGTTGATGTTGGTCTGCGCGGTCGCGTACTTCTTGAACTTGAGATCGTGCACGCCAACGACGAGCCGTGCAACGCGGTTGGTCTTGTCGATGGTCAGGATGCGCTCGGCGAGCTTGACAGCCTCGTCGATGTCACCGTCGGCGACCGAGGAGATGAAGGCGCGGTCGAGCAGCTCGTTGTTCTTGGGGTCGGTGCGCAGGGCCGAGCGATAGAATGCAGCGGCGGAGGCCGCGTCGCGCTCGACGCTGGCGTGGCGGGCGGCGAGATAGCTGCCGGAGGTGGTCAGCGCCTTCAGATCGTTTCGGGTCGGAAACTGCGCCGCCGTGTCGGACGGATGGTCCGGCGTCTGCGCCCGGACCGCGCCGGGGACCGTCGCCATCGCTGAGCCCATGAGGGCAATGGCGGCAACAGTCCAACGGTTGAAACGATTTGAAAGCATCGGGGCTCGCCTTGAGTTGGTAGTGCCTGGGTTTGCAGAAGGCCGTATCGCAAGCGAACGCGGCCGGTGGCATGGGGACCCGGAACCGTCAGGCCGACAATGCCGCTTTTGGCGCTTCACCGCAAGGATTCGGGCCGGGCGATCCCCTCCGCACGGCACAAATCGGCCAAGTGACCCGTCAAGAGCGCCCCAAGACGCCGCCAGTATGGCCTTATCGTGACCACGGGGACCGCGGCCGGGTTCTCACGCGAACGTGCGTCACAGGGCGAAGATCACGCAACTCTGGTCACATTGGCCTCGGTCACATGGATCGTGACTTGCTGACCCCAGCCTACATGGCCTCGTAGTTCGGACCGCCGCCGCCCTCCGGGGGAACCCAGGTGATGTTGCCGTTGGGGTCCTTCACGTCGCAGGTTTTGCAGTGAACGCAGTTCTGGGCATTGATCTGGAAGCGCGGGCCCGAACCTTCCTCGATCCACTCATAGACGCCGGCCGGGCAATAGCGATTCGAGGGACCGGCAAACACGTCGTGCTCGGAGGTCTTCTGGAGGTTCATGTCCGTGACCTTGAGATGGACCGGCTGGTCCTCCTCATGATTGGTATTGGACAGGAACACCGACGAGAGCTTGTCGAAGGAAATCTTGCCGTCCGGCTTCGGGTAGGTTCTCGGCGCGTGGGTCTTGGCCGGATCGAGCGTCGCGCGATCGGGCTTCGCGTGCGACTGGGTGCCAAATAGCGAGCCGCCGAACAGCGTGTTGCACCACATGTCGAAGATGCCGAGCCCGGCGCCGATGAAGGTGCCGAACTTCGACAACAACGGCTTGGCATTGCGGACAGGATAGAGGTCCTTACCGACGACGGAATCGCGCCAACCGTTCTCGTATTCGACCAGCTCATCATTGGCGCGGCCCGCAGCGAGAGCCACGTTAACATGTTCGGCCGCGAGCATGCCGGTGCCCATGGCATTGTGCACGCCCTTGATCCGGGGCACGTTGACGAAGCCGGCCGCGCAGCCGATTAGCGCACCGCCCGGGAAGCTCAGCCGCGGCACCGACTGGTACCCGCCTTCGGTGATGGCGCGCGCGCCGTAAGCCAGCCGCTTGCCGCCTTCAAGCGTCGCGCGGACGGCCGGATGGTTCTTGACGCGCTGGAATTCGTCGAATGGCGACAAATAGGGGTCGTTGTAGTTGAGATGAACGACGAAACCGATCGACACCAGGTTCTCGTCATAATGGTAGAAGAACAGGCCGCCGCCGGTGTTGTTGTTCAAGGGCCAGCCAACCGCGTGCTGCACGAGGCCCTTCTGATGCTTGGCCGGATCGATCTGCCAGACTTCCTTGAGCCCGATGCCAAATTTCGGCGGCTCACTTTTGGTGTCGAGCGCGTATTTCGAGATCAGCTGCTTGGTCAGGCTGCCGCGCGCACCTTCGGCGAACAGCGTGTACTTGCCGAGCAATTCCATGCCACGGGTAAAGGAGTCCTTCGGCTTGCCGTCCCGGCCGATCCCCATGTCGCCGGTGGCGATGCCGCGCACCGCGCCATTGTCGTCATAGAGCACTTCGGCCGCGGCAAAACCGGGATAGATCTCGACGCCTAGCGCTTCCGCTTTGCGCGCCAGCCAGCGGCAGACATTGCCGAGCGAGCCGATATAGCAGTGATGATTGTCCATCAGCGGCGGCATGATGAAGTTCGGCAGCTTGATCGCGCTGGTCTCGGTGAACCAGAAGAAGCGGTCGTCCTTGACCTGCGTCTTGAGCGGACAATCGGAATCCTCGCGCCAGTCCGGGATCAGCTTGTCGAGCCCGGCCGGATCGATCACGGCGCCGGAGAGAATATGCGCACCGACCTCGGAGCCCTTCTCCACCACCACGACATTGAGATCGGCATTGATCTGCTTCAGCCGGATCGCCGCAGCCAGGCCCGAGGGACCGGCGCCGACGATGACGACGTCGAATTCCATGGATTCGCGCGGGGGAAGTTCTTCGGTGCTCATCTGATCTCAGCCCTTGAGACGGTCCTTGGTCGATTGCGCCCTCTTGTTTCCGATTTTTCCGGGTAGGACAACCTCGGAAATGCGTTTCGCCGGGGTGCAAGGCGCCCCAAACTGGACTAATAGTCAGACTTTCCGATGATCCCAGAACCCGCACCCACGGTCCGAGAGCTGCTCGCCTTCTATCTGGAGGCCGGAGTCGATTGCACGCTCGCGGAGGAACCGATCGACCGCCTGGCGGAATTGGATGTTCCACCTCCGGCCCCGCGCGCGCCACCTCCAGTCGAGGCCCCACGGCCGGTCGCCGCGCCCGCGGTGATGCGCGGCGAGGCGGCACCTGCGCCCGACATCGCGATCGCCTCGGCGCGCGAGGCCGCACGCACCGCGCCAAGCTTGGAGGCGCTGCGCGAGCTGATGCAGAGCTTTGACGGCTGCGCGCTGAAGCACACGGCGACACGTTTGGTTTTCGCCGACGGCAATCCGCAGGCACGCATCATGTTCGTCGGCGAGGCACCGGGCCGCGACGAGGACATCGAGGGGCTGCCCTTCGTCGGGCGCAGCGGCAAGCTGCTCGATTTGATGATAGGAGCCATAGGCCTCAACCGCACCACGGCCTACATCGCCAACGTGATTCCCTGGCGGCCGCCCGGCAACCGCACGCCGACGCCGCAGGAGACGCAAATCTGCCTGCCGTTCATCCAGCGCCAGATCGAGCTGGTGAATCCGGAGGTGCTGGTGACACTCGGCAATCCCTCGACGCAGACGCTGCTGTCGACCCGCGAAGGCATCATGCGTACCCGCGGCCGCTGGTTCGACTACGAGACGGGCGGGCGCACCATTCGCGCGCTGCCGACCTTCCATCCCGCCTATCTGTTGCGCTCGCCGTCGTACAAGCGGCTGGCCTGGCAGGATCTGCGCGCGATCGCGAAGGTGCTGGCGGAGGCGTGAGGGGCCGTACAGCCTTTCGCCGTCATTGCGGGCGCAGCGAAGCAATCCAGAATCTTTCCGCGGAGGGGCTGTGGATTGCTTCGTCGCAAGGGCTCCTCGCAATGACCACCGAAAGAGCGAGCAACTAAGTCCCCTTCGGCCGCACGATGGCCCAGCCGATGCGCAGGAGTTGCTGGCGTCCGGTCACCAGCCATTCGAAGGCGCGCGGGACTTCCGGCACGATGCCGGGAAAGCGCGCGAGGATGTCCGGCGGCGGCGTGCCGGCGGTATCGGAAGCGCGCCAGACCACGACGCCGCCGGTCTCGCTGAATTTGGCCTGATTGATCCAGGGTGTACGCGCGGGCTCGGCATCGATGAAGAGATGCGGCCGGCCGGAATGCAGCGTGATCAAGCTCGCAAGCTGGGTCTCGCCGGCGACCGCGCGCAGGCGATGATTGGTGCGGCGGGCAAAGCTCTCGTCGAAGAAGTCCGAAATCGCGCGGGCCGGCATCGAGGTCGCGATCTCGTTGGCACCGGTCCACGGCAGCAGCAGGACGGCGAGCACGACGCCGATTGCGGGCGCCACGACGGCAGCCGCCCAGACCATCCGCAGCATCCTCGCGCGGCGCATCGCGATGAGATCGCCGGCCCCCACGACCACGGCAAGCCCCGACAACACCAGCACGACGCCGGCGCCGCCGACGACGGCGTCGAGGCCCAGCAGGCCGGAGATCAGCACCGCGCCGAGCGCCGGCGCCAGCGCGAAGAAATAGACGAAATTACGTGCGAGCGGCTCGACCGGCGGGCGGTAGATGATCGGCGCCTCCTCGCTCTTGGGCACGAACAGGCCGGTGTTGAGGACGGTCAGCGCCGGGATCGCCGCCGCACCGAGCAGGAGCCCCCCGAGCAGCCAGGCCGCGTGCAGCGCACGGGCATTGAGCTGGGCGACCTCAGGCAGGGCCGGCAGGACGAGCGCCTCGGCGCGCGTCAGCCAGACGGCATAGGGCAATGCCAGCACGGCGACGACCACCAGCGCAAACAGCGGGTCGAAGGCACGCAACGTGCGGCGGCCGTCCGCGGTTGCGAGCGCGAAGACGACGATCAGCAGCAGCAGGAAGATCGCAGCCGGCGTCGTCAACAGCAAGAGGCCGGCCTCGATCGACCAGGCAAACCAGGCGTTGCCGCGGCGCTGTCCGATGATCTGCCAGGAATGCAGCAGCAGCAGCGCCCAGAGCGGTCGCGCCAGCACCAGAGGGCCGAAGTCGAGTGTGGGCGAGGAGAAGGCCAGCAGCGTCATGGTCAGCAGCACGGCCAGCACTGCCTGCTGGGGGCCGACCACCGCGCGGGACAGATGATAGAGCGTGATCAACGTCGCGATCCCGCAGAGTTCGGCCAGCACGTAGACACCGAACAGGTGGCCGCCGGCAGCGCGATAGGCGATGTCGGCGAGCCAGACCGGCAAGGGCGGCCCGAGATCGGTGCCGACCTGGTATTCGCGGCCGAAGGCCAGCAGGGTCGCGAGACTGCCGGGCGGGCTGCGATAAAACACGAGCGCCACGAACAGCCACATCGCGGCCTGGAGCAGCACGGCGATCCAGACGATCAGCCGCGGCCGCGCGCGAATGAGCTCGATGACCAGGGAGGTAAACCGCATGTAACGTCCGAAAGATGCAGCCAACCCGTGAAGCCGGCCCTATTCGCTCACGACTGTTTTGATAAAGGGCGTGACGCGTCGTGGCAACTGAGTCTCGTCTAGAGATTTGCCGACGCGTCGACTTCCAGGCTCGCGTCCACCTGCAGCTGGATCTCGGTCACCGCAAACAGATCCTGCGCCGGCTCGACCGTCCAGGGCATGTGCTTGGCGCGTGCGGCGGCGACGGGGGCGAAGAAGCTGCGGTGGTGGACGGTGGGACCGAGGCGGTTGAGCGCGTCGAGGTGCTCGGGCACGGCGTAGCCCTTATGCTGCTCGAAACCGTAGCCGGGACAGTCCTGCGCCAACGCGCACATCAGGCGGTCCCGCGTTACCTTGGCGATGATCGAGGCCGCTGCGATCGACAGGACGATGCCGTCGCCGCCGATCACGGCCTCGCAATCGCATTCCGTGTCGAGCCGGTCGCGGCCGTCGACGAAGACGTGCCGCGGCTGCTGGGGCAGCGCCACCACGGCGCGCTTCAGCGCCCACAGCGAGGCGCGCAGGATGTTGTCGCGGTCGATGCGGGAGCGCGAGGCGACGGCCACCGAGACCTGGGCGGTCGTGCAGATCTTGCCGAACAGCCTTTCGCGCTCCTCGGCCGTCAGGCGCTTGGAATCGTCGATGCCGCGCGGGATGCGGTCGGGATCGAGAATCACCGCCGCCGCCACCACCGGACCGGCCAGTGGCCCCCGGCCCGCCTCATCGCAGCCCGCTACCGGCCAAACGCCGCACTTGATCAGCGCGCGCTCACGGCGGAAGCTTGGGGCAACGATGATGGCGCTCTTTGTGCCGGCCAGCGCCTTGGCGATTTTTTTGGGCGCAGCTTTCTTGTTCTCAGGCGCAGCCTTCTCGTTCTTAGGCGCAGCCTTTTTGGGCGCGCCTTTGGCCGGCTTCTTGGCGGATTGATCCCGAATCATGGCCGGGATCGTGCGCAAGCGGCATGGCCTGCGCAATCGGGAACCTCGAACAATTCCCGTTATTCAAGCCAGCCGCCCTATTCCGCCAGATGCACCCGCCGGTCCTCGCCGACGTCGATGCCGGGCGCGACCACGACCTCCCAGGGATGGCCGTCAGGATCGGCGAAATAGCCGGAATAGCCGCCGTAGTCGGTCTCATGTGCTGCCTTCAGCAACGCGGCTCCCTTGCTGACGGCGAAGACCAGCACCGCATCCACCTCCTCACGCGCGCGGCAATTCCAGGCGAGCGTCATGCCGCGGAACGTCGATGGCCTCGGATGATCAGGCAATTTGGCGTCGACCGCGAGTTGATCCCAGGGAAACAACGCGAGCACCGGACCGCCGGTGTCATAGAACGCAACGGTCTCGCCGGTTACCTTGAGCCGGCGCGAGAAACCGAGCGCGTCGTAAAAGGCAATGCTGGCGCGGATGTCGTTCACGCCCAGCGTGATGACGGTCAGCCGCGGGATAGGAGCTGGCGGTTCCTTACTCATAGACGCCTCTCTCACTTCGTCCCTCAGAACAGGCTGAGCTGATCGCCGTTCCGCTTCGGCTTGGCAAAATGATCCGTCGTCAGCTTGGCGCGCCGTTTGTTCAGCCCGAGCCTGTCGCAAGCGATCTCGAAGCGGCGGCCGATGGTCCAGGCCATCGGGCCGGTGCCCTTCATGCGCTCGCCCCATTTCGCATCGTAGTCACGGCCGCCGCGCATGTCGCGGATCAGCGTGAAGACGTGGCGATACCGGTCCGGATAGTTCGCCATCAGCCATTCCCGAAAGAGATCGCGCACCTCGAGCGGCAACCGCAGCAACACGTAGGAGGCCTCCTTGACGCCGGCATGGGCGGCGGCATCCAGGATGCGCTCGATCTCGGAATCGTTCAGCGCGGGGATCACGGGCGCGACCATGACGGTGGTCGGAATGCCAGCCTCGGAAAGCTGCTTCAGTGCCTCCAGCCGCTTCGGCGGCGTGGACGCCCGCGGCTCCATGGTGCGCGCTAGTTTCGGATCGAGCGAGGTCACGGAGATCCCGACCTTGGCGAGGTTGCGTTTGGCCATTCGCGCGAGAATGTCGATGTCGCGCACGACCAGCGCCGACTTGGTGACGATCCCGACGGGATGGCCGGCGCGCTCCAGCACCTCCAGAATGCCGCGCATGATTTTGCGCTCGCGCTCGATCGGCTGATAGGGATCGGTGTTGGTGCCGATCGCGATCATCCGCGGCTCGTAGCCCGGCGCCGCAAGCTCCTTCTCGAGCAACGCCGGCGCCTCGGGCTTCACGAACAGCTTCGACTCAAAGTCGAGCCCCGGCGACAGGCCGAGATAGGCATGCGTCGGCCGCGCGAAGCAATAGACGCAGCCGTGCTCGCAACCGCGGTAGGGATTGATCGAACGATCGAAGCCGATGTCGGGAGATTCGTTGCGGGTGATCACCTTGCGCGAGGTGTCGATCCCGACCGTGGTCTTGAACGGGGGCAGTTCTTCAAGGCTCTGCCAGCCATCGTCGAATGCGACGCGCGCCTCGGCCTCAAACCGGCCGCTGGCGTTGGACTGCGCGCCCCGGCCTCGCCTGCGCTGGCGGTCGATGGCGACCGCCAGCTCAGGGAAGTCAGAAGGCGCACCCGCCGGCTCGGAGGGCGCCGTGACCGGCGGGTGCTTGAGAGCATGAGAGGATGCTGGACTCATGAAGCCAAGATAGCATGTCAAAGGAACAAATCAAGAACACAAACAAAAAACGTGAAAACAACCCCATGCACAGTAGAGCTGCCCAAATTTCGGGCGGGGGTTTTTGACTTCACGCAACACCAGCGTGACCACGATTCCGTTTGATCACGGGAGGGATCGATCGTCGCGGAACATGGTTGATGACGATCGTTGGGTGAAGGTCGGCAAGAACATGACAAATCAACAACAATTGGCCGCAGCGAGCAGCAACCTCGAACTGCTCGACCGCTATTGGCGCGCCGCGAACTATCTCTCCGTCGGGCAAATCTATCTCCTCGACAATCCGCTGCTGCGCGAGCCCTTACGGCCCGAGCACATCAAGCCGCGTTTGCTCGGCCATTGGGGCACGACGCCCGGTTTGAACTTCATTTATGCCCATCTCAACCGCGTCATCCGCGCGCTGGACCTGAACGTGATCTATGTCTGCGGTCCCGGGCACGGCGGCCCCGGCATGGTCGCCAACACCTATCTCGAAGGCAGCTACAGCGAGCTCTATCCCGATATCGCGCGCGATACCGAGGGGTTGCGCAAGCTGTTCAGGCAATTCTCCTTCCCCGGCGGCATCCCGAGTCACGCGGCGCCGGAAACGCCGGGCTCGATCCACGAAGGCGGTGAGCTCGGTTACGCGCTGGTGCATGCCTATGGCGCGGCCTTCGACAATCCCGACCTGATCGTCGCCTGTGTCGTCGGTGACGGCGAGGCCGAGACCGGCCCGCTCGCCGCGTCCTGGCACTCCAACAAATTCCTCAATCCTGCGCATGACGGCGCGGTGCTGCCGATCCTGCATCTCAACGGTTACAAGATTGCCAATCCGACCGTGCTCGGCCGGATGCGCGACGACGAGATCCGCGATCTCTTCCGCGGGCTCGGCCACGAGCCGCTGTTCGTCGAGGGCGACGATCCCAAATTGATGCACCGGGCCATGGCAGACGCGCTCGACGTCGCGCTCGTCAGCATCCGGTCGATCCAGCAGCACGCCCGCGACGGCCGCAAGAGCGTCGAACGCCCGCGCTGGCCGATGATCGTGCTGCGCAGCCCGAAGGGCTGGACCGGCCCCAAGGAAGTCGACGGCAAGAAGGTGGAGGGCTTTTGGCGGGCGCATCAGGTGCCCGTCGCGAACTGTCGCGAGAACCCGGCGCATCTGAAGATTCTCGAAGACTGGATGCGCAGCTACGAGCCGGAAAAGCTGTTCGACGCGAACGGCGCGCTCATTGCCGAGCTCCAGGCGCTCGCGCCCGAAGCCAATCGCCGCATGGGCGCCAATCCGCACGCCAATGGCGGCCTTCTGAAGAAGGAGCTGAAGCTGCCGGACTTCCGCAGTTTCGCCGTCGAAGTAGCGCAGCCGGGCGGCGTCGTGGCGGAGGCAACCCGCGAGCTCGGGAAATTCCTGCGCGACGTCATCCGCCTCAACGCCGATGCCCGCAACTTCCGCATCATGGGCCCGGACGAGACTGCGTCGAACCGGCTCGATGCGGTGTTCGAGGCCACCGAACGCGTCTGGATGGAGCCGACAAAACCTTACGACGTGCATCTCGCCCAGGACGGACGCGTGATGGAAGTCCTGAGCGAGCATCTCTGCCAGGGCTGGTTAGAGGGTTACCTGCTCACGGGCCGGCACGGCTTCTTCTCCTGCTACGAGGCGTTCATCCACATCGTGGATTCCATGTTCAACCAGCACGCCAAATGGCTGAAGGTGACCCGGCATCTGCCGTGGCGGCGACCGATCGCCTCGCTCAACTATCTGCTCACCTCGCATGTCTGGCGTCAGGACCACAACGGCTTCAGCCATCAGGATCCCGGTTTCGTCGATCTCGTCGCCAACAAGAAGGCCGACATCGTCCGCATCTACTTCCCGCCGGATGCCAACACGCTGCTGTGGATCGCCGATCACTGCCTGCGCACCTATGACCGCATCAACGTCATCGTCGCTGGCAAGCAGCCGGCGCCGCAATGGCTGTCGATGCAGGAGGCAGCCACGCATTGCGCCGCCGGCATCGGCATCTGGAGCTGGGCCGGCACGGAAGATGCGAATGGCGAGCCCGATGTCGTGATGGCCTGCGCCGGCGACGTGCCGACACTGGAAACGCTCGCTGCCGTCGACCTGCTGCGCAAGGCGCTGCCCGAGCTGAAGATCCGCGTCGTCAACGTCGTCGACCTCATGACGCTGCAACCCAGGGAGCAGCACCCGCACGGCTTGTCCGACCGCGACTTCGACGGCCTGTTCACGCGCGACAAGCCGGTGATCTTCGCCTATCACGGCTATCCTTATCTGATCCACCGGTTGACCTATAACCGCACCAACCACGCCGGCATGCACGTCCGCGGCTTTGCCGAGGAAGGCACCACGACGACGCCGTTCGACATGGTCGTGCTCAACGAGCTCGACCGCTATCACCTCGCGATCGAGGCGATCGAGCGCGTGCCGGGGCTCGCGACCAGGGCGGCGCAGGTGAAGCAGCAATTCCGCGACAAGCTGATCGAGCATTCGCGCTATGTGCGCGAATACGGCGAGGACATGCCGGAAATCCAGGAATGGGTCTGGCAGAACAGCGCCGGCGGCAACACGCCGGCAGAGGCAGGCGACTGAGGGGAGCCATGTCGAACACGGTTCTCGTTCTCAACTCGGGATCGTCGAGCATCAAATTCGGCCTGTTCGATATCTCGGCGGCCGAGCCCGCCCTGCTCTGCAAGGGCCTGCTTGACGAGCACGAGACGAAGCCGCGGCTCGTCGTGAAGAGTCCCGCGGGCGAAGACCTGTTCGAGAAACGGAGGGAAGCATCGGATGCGGCCAGCGATCATCTGTTCGCCGACGTGCTCGGCTTCATCGAGGATCGTTTCGGCGACCATCGCTTGCGCGCCGTCGGCCATCGCGTCGTCCATGGCGGTCCGGACTATTCCGCTCCGGTCGAGCTGACGGAGGATGTCACCGCAAAGCTGCAAGCGCTGACGCCGCTGGCGCCCCTGCACCAGCCGCGCTGCCTGGCTCCGGTCCGCACTATCACGGCGATCAGGCCCGACCTGACGCAGATCGCCTGCTTCGATACCGCTTTCCACCACGGCATTGCGCCGCCCGCCAGCCGCTTCGCCATTCCGCGACGTTATGAAGAGCGCGGCATCCGGCGCTACGGATTTCATGGCCTCTCGTTCGAATATGTCGCGGGACGGCTCGCCCGAATCGCGCCGCAGCTCGTGGCGAAGCGCACTGTGATCGCGCATCTCGGCAACGGCGCGAGCCTGTGCGGCTTGCGCGACGGCCGCAGCATCGACACCACGATGGGACTGACGCCGCTCGACGGGCTGGTGATGGGCACGCGCTGCGGCAGGCTCGACCCGGGCGTGCTGCTCTATCTGCAACAGCACGAGAAGATGTCGGTCGAAGATGTCCAGCACCTGCTCTACCACGAATCGGGCCTGCTCGGCGTCTCCGGCATCGCGTCGGATATGCGCATGCTGCTTGCGAGCCGCGAAGCTGCGGCGCGGGAGGCGGTCGAGCTCTTCACCTTCCGCGCCGCGCAGGAGGTGGCGGCGATGGCGACAACGCTTGCAGGGCTAGACTGCCTGGTCTTCACCGGCGGCATCGGCGAGCATGCCAGCGAAATCCGCAGCGCGATCGGTGAGCGTCTCGACTGGCTCGGCGTGCGCATCGATGCCGCTGCGAATGATGCGGCGCGCGAGCGCATCAACGATGGCGATAGCGCAGTCGATGTCTTCGTCATTCCAACGAATGAGGAACTGATGATTGCACGACATTGTGCGGCGGTGCTGCGAACAGCGAGTTGACCGGCGTTCATTCGAAGCCCTCGTCAGCAGCGTGGTTGCACGTTTTCCCGTCCTCGCGCTCGTCCGCTTCGCATCCTCCTCTTGCATGATCGCGAACGGCCGGCGCGCCGCGCAATATTGCGGCTCACCTCCGGATTAATACGGACAGGACAGGCTGGGGCGACACATTCGGCAATATCGCCGCCCCGTACGGGACATATTTGGATGCGAGGGCTGCAGCGGTTTACCATCGTCTGCCGAGGCGCGGCCGGAAAGTTGCACTCGGCAGCGCCATGTTTTATGACGCCCTCATAATGAGCTACGCTTCTCCCGAAGTGTGGACAGTGAAGCTTCCATCATGCTGAGCGTCATCATTCCGACCGAAGGCGTCGAGCAGACGGCCGTCGCAACTCTGGCCGCGCTGGTACCCGGTGCCGCCGCAGGCGTCATCCGGGAAGTGCTCCTGGTCGACGGCACCCGCAATGGCGTCATCGAGCGCGTTGCCGACGTCGCGGGCTGCCGTTTCATCGGCTTCGAAGGATCCACTCAAGGCGCCGCGCTCGCCGCCGGCGCACTCCAGGCCCGTTCGTCCTGGCTGATGTTCCTGCCCGCGGGCGCCGTGCTGGAAACCGGCTGGATCGAGGAAACCACCCAGTTCATCCAGTCCGTCTCGACCAGCGGCCGGGATCGTGCGGCCGTCTTCCGCTATGCGCGCTCGCCCTACGCCGATGCCGGCTTCCGCCACATCCTCCGGGCCCTGATGCGCAAGCTCTTCGGTCCCTTCGGCGATCAGGGACTTTTGATCGCGCGTGATCACTACGACCGCATTGGCGGCTACCCGCCCCAAGCCCGCCACTCCGAGGCACGGCTGCTCCGGCGGCTCGGCCGCTCGTCGCGGATCTTGCTGCGCAGCCGGATCGTCATGGTCGGCTGAGGCACGTCGATACTTGCCAAGGTCAAATAATTATTTGACAATGGCAAATATCGGAGGTGACCCATGTCGTTCAATCCTACCGACGACCACATCGCAGCGGTCCGCGCCTTCAACCGCTTCTACACCCGCAAGCTTGGCGTGCTCGACCAGCACCTTGGCAAGAGCCCGTTCTCGCTCAGCGAGGCCCGCGTGCTCTACGAGCTCGCGCAACGGGACGACCTTGCCGCCAAGGAGATCGGCAACGAGCTTGGCCTCGACCCCGGCTATCTCAGCCGGATCGTGCAAAGCTTCGACGAAAAGGGCCTGATCACCCGCAGGGCCCTGCCCGCGGATCGCAGGCAATACCAGCTCAGCCTCACCGCCAAGGGGCGCCAGGCCTTTGCCAAGCTGAACCTGGGCTCGCAAAATGAGGTCGCCGCAATGCTGGCTCAGCTTTCGACCAGCGATGCAACGCGGCTCACGCAGGCTATGGCGACCATCGAGGCCGTGCTGGAGCATCGAAGCCACCCCGCGGCTTTCATGCTGCGCAGCCATCGCGTCGGCGACATGGGCTGGGTCATCTCCCGGCAGGCCGCCGCCTATGCGGCCGACTACAACTGGGATATCAGCTACGAGGCCCTGGTCGCCGAGATCTGCGCACAGTTCATCAAGAACTATGACGCCGCCCGCGAGCACTGCTGGATTGCGGAAGTGGGCGGAGAGCCGGTCGGCTCTATCTTTCTGGTCAAGGCCACGGACCAGATCGCCAAGCTGCGCCTGTTGCAGGTGGAAAAGAAAGCGCGGGGACTCGGTGTCGGCCGCGCGCTGGTCGACCAATGCATCCAGGGTGCGCGCGAGAGGGGCTACAGCAAGATGACGCTGTGGACGCAAAGCATCCTGGTCGCCGCGCGTGGCATCTATCAAAGCGCAGGCTTCAAGCTCGTGAAGAGCGAGCCGCATCACAGCTTCGGGCAGGATCTGCTTGGGGAAACGTGGGAGCGGGATCTGTAGAACTCTCGCAACGAGCGAGAGGCGCATGTATGCGCCCTCGCCCCTTGTGGGAGAGGGCAGCGATGCTGCCAGACGCACACTCACTAGGGCGAGGGGTATGTCTCCGAGCACTCCGTGCCGATAGATACCCAAGCTTCGCTTCGGCATTCTTTAAGGACGGGCGGCCGAAGGCGGCCTATGCCACCTTCCCCGCATCCGCCTTCGCTAAAGCTTCGGCCGACATGAGCGGAGAAGAAATGTCCAACTACACCGTCGCGCCCTGGGCCTTCGGCCGGCGCAGATGCTCGTCCAGCCGTGGCATGATCTCGACGAAATTGCAGGGGCGGGTGCGGTAGTCGAGTTGGGCTTTGAGAATGCCGTCCCAGCCGTCGCGGCAGGCACCGGGCGAACCTGGGAGGCAGAAGATGTAGGTTGCGCCCGCGACGCCGGCCGTGGCGCGGCTCTGGATCGTCGACGTTCCGATCTTGGCGTGGCTCAGCATGTGGAATGAGATCGAGAAACCGTCCATGCGCTTCTCGAACAAGGGCTCGATCGCCTCCGGCGTGACGTCGCGCCCGGTGAAACCGGTGCCGCCGGTGGTGATGACGACGTCGACACCTGCGTCCGCAATCCAGCGGCGGATGACGGTGCGGATCGCCTCGACGTCATCGGTGACGATCTCGCGCGCGGCGAGATGATGGCCGGCAGCGGTGAGACGGTCGGCCAGGGTCTGGCCGGATTTATCATCCGCCAGCGCGCGCGTGTCCGACACGGTGAGCACCGCGATGTTGAGCGGGACGAACTGTTTTGTTTCGTCGATGGAGGTCATTGCAACGCACCTTCTTCACAGACCACTGACGTCATCCTGAGGTGCGCGCTCTTGCGCCCTCGAAGGATGGGCCACGGGCTCGCCATCCTTCGAGGCTCGCCAATTGGCGAGCACCTCAGGATGACGGATAACCCCTACTGTCCGCCCCCAAACGTGTTGCAGGCCTGGACGGTGCCCTGCTGGTAGCCGGTCATGAACCATTGTTTGCGTTGCGCCGCCGAGCCGTGGGTGAAGGAATCGGGCACGACGCGGCCTGTGGACTGGCGCTGCAGCGTGTCGTCGCCGATCGCGCTCGCCGTGGTGAGTGCGGCGTCGATGTCGCCCGGCTCCAGGAAGTTCGGCCGCTTCTTCGCCTCGCGATTGACCCAGACACCGGACAGGCAGTCGGCCTGCAATTCGACCTTCACCTGCAGCGCATTGGCCTCCGCCTTGCTGCCGGCCTGCTGCTGCAGCCGCGTCACGCGCGGAATGATGCCGAGCAGGTTCTGGATGTGATGGCCGGCCTCATGGGCGATGATGTAGGCGGTGGTGAAGTTACAGGCCGACTTGCCGGAGCAGCCGCGAAAACGCGTCTCGACCTCTCGGAAGAAACCGGTGTCGAGGAAGATGGTCCTGTCGGGCGGACAATAGAACGGTCCCATCGCCGACTCCGCCCGGCCGCAGCGCCCGCCATTGGTGACGTTGCGGAACAGCACGACCTTTGGACCGGTAAAGGACTGGCCGGAGGCCTGGAAGATCTCGCTCCAGCGATCGTCGATCTCGCCGAGGATGCCGGAGATCATGCTGCCCATCTCGTCTGTCGGCGCGCCGCGCTTGCCGTTGGACGACGATTGGCGATCGGTCTGGTAGGACGGCGCCTGGCCGCCGCCGGTGAGTATCTCGGCGCCGCCGATCAGGATGCGCGGATCGATGCCGAAGGCGTAGCCGACCAGGCCGAGCACGATGATGGTACCGATCCCAAGCCCGCCGCCGCCCATGGGGAGGCCGAACCCGCCTCCTCCACCGCCGCCGCCACCATCGTCGCGACGATCCTCGATGTCGTCGCTGCGGCGGAAATCATCGTAGCGCATGGCGGCTTCCCTCGGTCCTAGCTCAATTCGGCGCGAAAGCGCGAAAGCTCAACGCGCCACATACGTTTCCGTTGCGTTAATCAATATCCCGCTCGGCAATTATTGCCTAGTGCGACAGCATGGCAATGCCAGCAATTTTTTCCGGGCATCGAGCAATTTTTTCCGAGAGGAATTTTGAGTCTTTTTGCGCTCCGATCACAGCCGCAACGCGAAGAAACGCGAAATACACTGCAAAACATGGAGAATGCGCGGAGCGAGCCGCGTGCAAGGCGCGATGTGAGGGCTGTTCACGAAAGCCACGGGTTAAGTCGATTTTTACTTTGCCGCTTCAATGTAACGGTCAGTCGGTTGTTTGGTCCCGCGTCGCCGACAGCGTCGCCTGAGTCAGAGTTCTTGAGTCATGGTAGAGTCGCGTCGCGGGGCGTCTGCAAAGGCGCCCCGCACAAATTTTGAGTCTCCTTCGCACAGCATCGTCCTCGGCGATTGCGTCGCCGAGATGTCGAAGCTTCAGGCTGGTTCGGTCGACCTGGTGTTCGCCGATCCACCCTACAATCTCCAGCTTAAGGGCGATCTCAAGCGCCCCGACGAATCTCATGTCGATGCGGTCGACGACGACTGGGACAAGTTCGATTCGTTCTCCGCCTATGACGATTTCACCCGCGCCTGGCTGCTCGCCGCCCGCCGCGCGATGAAGCCGTCGGCGACGATCTGGGTGATCGGCTCCTATCACAACATCTTCCGCGTCGGCGCGATCATGCAGGACCTCGGCTTCTGGCTGCTGAACGACATCGTCTGGCGCAAGACCAACCCGATGCCGAATTTCCGCGGCCGCCGCTTCACCAATGCGCACGAGACCATGATCTGGGCCGCGCGGGACGAGAAGGCCAAGGGCTACACGTTCAACTACGAGGCGCTGAAGGCCGCCAACGAGGACGTGCAGGCACGGTCCGACTGGCTGATCCCGCTTTGCACCGGCGAGGAGCGCCTCAAGGGCGCCGACGGCAAGAAAGTGCACCCGACGCAGAAACCGGAAGGCCTGCTGGCGCGCGTGCTGCTGTCGTCCTCCAAACCCGGCGATCTCGTGATCGATCCCTTCAATGGCACCGGCACCACCGGCGCGGTCGCAAAGCGCCTCGGCCGCTCCTATATCGGCTTCGAGCGCAACAAGACCTATGCGAAAGCGGCCGAAGCGCGCATCGCCGCGATCGAGCCGCTTCCGGAGGCAAGCCTCGCCCCGTTCATGACGGCGCGCGAAGCGCCGCGTGTGGCGTTCTCCGAGCTGATCGAGCGTGGCATGATCATGCCCGGCACCAAGCTGTTCGACGCGAAGAAGAAACTCGGCGCGCTGGTGCGTGCCGACGGCGCCATCATGTTCGGCGACAAGGTCGGCTCCATCCACCGCATGGGCGCAGTGGCGCAGGGCGCGCAAGCCTGCAACGGCTGGACCTTCTGGCACATCGAGACCAAGAAGGGCCTTAAGCTGATCGACGAGCTGCGCGCCGAGATCCGCGCCGGCATGGCGGCGGGGTAGCCTTCCTTTCGTCGTCCCGGAGCGCGCCTCCTGGCGCGGCCCCGGAATGACGAGACTGGTTGAATACAGCGGCCGGCGGGACTAGATTGACCGCCTACGCCCCGTCTTGATCGGTCGAGCCATGCGACGACAGTCCGAGACATTGCTGCTGGTGCCGCTGCTGCCGATCTTTCTGGTCGGCATGTTTCCGATGTTCCTGATCGCGCTGCTGGGATTTTTCGGCCTCGCCTTGTTCGGCGTGCTCGTGGTCTGTGTCGGGCTCGCCAGCAGCAACGAGGCCCACGACAGCTTCAATCACGACGTCATCGTTCACGGCTACGCGCGCGGATCGGAGCGCGCGGCGCGGGCCTCCGACATGCATATCGCTACCCGGCTCGGGTTGCGCCTGGAGGTCGTGGGCGCGGCCATGGTCATTACGGCGGCGATCGGCCTTTGTTACGCCGGCTGATCTGCGTGACGCGCAGACGCCGCCCGGCAAACTCGCCGGTTGCCCTCCCCGATAAGGTTCAGGCAAGACAAGGCCGCTTGCGGACATGTTGCTGACTCCACTCTCAGCCAACAAACACAGGGGAGATGCCCGATGCTCAAATTCTATTTCAACGGTTCGCCGAACCCGACCAAGGTCGCGCTTTATCTCGAAGAGGCCGGCCTGCCCGAGCCGGTGAAGATCGACACCCGCACGGGCGAGCAGTTCACGCCGGACTACCTGAAGATCAATCCGAACGGCAAGGTGCCGGCGATCGACGACAACGGCACCATCGTGTTCGATTCCAACGCCATCCTGCTGTATCTCGCCGAGAAGACCGGCAAATTCCTGCCGGCCGCCAATGTTCGCGGCGAGATGCTGTCATGGCTGATGTTCGTCGCCACCGGCGTCGGGCCGTATTCGGGCCAGGCCGTGCACTTCAAGCATTTTGCGCCGAAAGACCAGAACCACGACTACGCGCATAACCGCTATCAGTTCGAGACCGATCGCCATTACAAGATTCTCGACGGCCACCTCAAAGGCCGCCGCTACATGGTCGGCGACAGCTATTCGATCGTCGACATGGCGCTGTGGGGTTGGGCGCGGATGGTGCCGTTCAAGCTCGGCGACGATGCCTTCGCGCGATACCCGAACGTCAAGCGGCTGGTGGACGAGGTCACGGCGCGGCCCGCGGCGGCGCGCGCGATCGCGCTGAAGGACAAGTTCACCTTCAAGGCGGAGATGGACGACGAGGCCCGCAGCAACATGTTCAAGCACATGACGACGAAAGTCGCCTGATCGTCTCAGGTCACAATGCGAGGCCACGCGCGTGCGCGTGGCCTTTTGCTTCTTGAGGCTCAGGCGGCGTGGGCCGAGTTCAGGAAGTTGGCGACTTCCTGCTTCAAGCGGTTGCTGTCGGCCGACAGCGAGCGTGCCGCCGAGAGCACCTGCGAAGACGCCGAGCCGGTCTCGGACGCCCCGCGCTGCACGTCGCCGATGTTGGACGACACGAGTTGCGTGCCTTGGGCCGCCTGCTGGACGTTGCGGGAGATCTCCCGCGTCGCCGCACCCTGCTCCTCCACGGCGGCGGCGACCGTCGACGAGATCTCCGACAGCCGCTCGATGGTGCCGCTGATTTCCCTGATCGAGCCGACCGACTCCTCCGTCGCAGCCTGGATGCCCGAGACCTGCTGGGCGATCTCACCGGTGGCCCTCGCGGTCTGCTCGGCGAGCGCCTTGACCTCCGAGGCGACTACGGCGAAGCCGCGGCCGGCTTCACCCGCGCGCGCCGCCTCGATGGTGGCGTTCAGCGCCAGGAGGTTGGTTTGGCCGGCGATGGTGCTGATCAACTCGACCACGTCGCCGATGCGGGCTGCAGCCTTGGAGAGCTCGCTGACGCGCGCGTTGGTCTTGCTTACCTGACCGACGGCTTCGCCCGCTATGCGCGCCGATTCCTGCACCTGGCGCGCGATCTCCGTCACCGAGGAGGACAACTCCTCGGTCGCGGAGGCGACCGCCTGCACATTGGCCGAGGCTTCCTGGGAGGCGGATTGCACTTCGGTGGAGAGATCCTGAGCGCGCCTCGCGGTCGCGGTCAGGGTGCCGGCCGAGCCCTCGAGCTCGTGCGATGCCGAGGATACGGTATCGACGATCTCGCCCACCGCCTGCTCGAACTGACTGGCGAGCCGGGCCATGTCGGCCTTGCGGCTCTCGGCCTGCCGGGCCTCGGTTGCGGTCTGCTCTTGGCGCAGCCGTTCGGTCTCGATCATGTTTGTCTTGAAGACGTCGATCGCCTTGGCCATGTCGCCGATCTCGTCGACCTTGCCGCGCGAGGGGATCTCGACGGCGAGATTGCCGCCGGCAAGCAGCCCCATTGCGCGCGTCATCGAGGTCAGCGGCCGCACGATGCTGCGGGCGGTCAGGAAGGCGACGATCAGTCCGAACAGGACGGCGAGGCCGCCCGCGATCTCCTGCAGCGAGGTCGTGCCGTCGATCACAGCATCGGCCGCGGTGCGCGAATCATTGTAATCCGTCTTCAAGGCGGTTTCCGCGACCTTGAGCTTGGCTATGCTGGCGGAGATGAGCGGTGCGAGATCCTTGTGGTAGATCTCGTCGGACCGCAGCATCGCCGCAGAGGTGGTTTCGAACGCGGATTTGTAGATACCAAGGGCGGTCTTCACAGGCGTCAGAGACGAGCGAAGGTCCGCCGCCTGCGGGCTCCTTTCGGCGGCCGCCAGCCGCTGCACCGCCCTGTCGACATTGGTTCTGAAGGCGGTGGGCCCGTTGGCGTCGCGCAGAGCGAGGAAGCGCCAGTTCGCGATTCGAACCAGCAGGACCCGGGACTCGAGGTCCGCGACGAGCGACACCGTGTCGTCGTCGGCGGCGGCACGGGCCACATCGACCAGCTTGGCCATCTTGACGGTCAGCTCTTCGCCACTCGGCAACAGCGTCGCCTTGCCGGTCCGCGCCTCGTTGACGGCGTCGCCGAGACTGTCGCGCAGGCTTTTCATTTTGGCGATGTCGGCGATCAGATCGTCGTAGAGCTTCCGCCGCTCCTCCGAGAGGGTGCCCTTTGCTCCCAGCTGCAACAGCCCGGTCGCCGCGGCCTCTCGCTCGGCAGCCTCCCGCATCGCAGGCTCGTTGGCGTCGTAAATGTAGCGCAGATTGGCCCGCTGGATGGCCTGAAGATGGGTCGATATCTCCAGGACGCGCGCCGTGCTGTCCGACAACGCGGAGAGTTTTGCGACCTGATCCTGGACGGATCGCAAATTCCAGATGGCGACCACCGCCATCACAAGACCAACCGCCACCAAGGCCATGAAACCTGCGTACAGGCGTCCCCTGATCCGCAAACGAAAACTCGGCATTCCCACTGTCCACCCAGATGCATGTCAATTCGAGCGGCCGGCCTAATCCGGCGATCGTCACCGGCCACTCTGGCAGCCGCGCGTCGCGTTGTTCGCGACCCACGCTGCACCGCGACACAATGGGGGACACTCGTTAATTGAACCTTCAAATTTTTCGCGCGCGCATCCGTCGGATGGTACAACATCTGCTGATTTTATCGGCAGGTGAGCAAGGTTTTAGCGAGAAGCCCGCAGCGGCATGCAGGCCGCTGCAGCTGGTCCGGCCTGCGCCAGACCAACACGCCCCTCGCCGACCGCGGCGGACGGCACCGGTCGACGGAGGCGACGCTGCTCGATCCGCTCAGCTCGCGGCCCTCACGGCCGTTTGTGGAAACGGACCAAGGGCCTTCTCGGTCAGCACCGAGTCGCAATATTCCCGGATCTCCTTGATCTTGCCGTCCTCGAGACGAAACACGAGACAATAGTCGTTGTCGTAGCGCACGCCTTCTGGCGTGACATTGTCGCCCTTTGCTTCGATGACGACGATATCGCCGTCGGCGATGAAGCGATGAGCGACCGTCCGCGTCCGGTCGACAAGGCGGGTCCGCACATAGCCGTGCAGATCGTTGAGGATCGCCTGTTTGCCCGAAAAGGTGCGCGACCAGGAATACTGGCCGGTCACGATCCATTTGGCGTCGTCGGCAAGACTTTCGGTGAACAAGCCACGGTCGCGCGCAGCCGGATCGGGGCTGGCGGCGGCTGCAAAGATATCCTGCATCAGTTTCTTGTTGGCGCTCGCGCTCATGGCGGCATCTCCTTTGGTGAGAACACGGAAATCATCGCCGCCGGTGCTAAATTCTTCAAATCGATAGTGGATATGATATCTATTCGCCTCATGAATTTGAATTCGCTCGACCTCAATCTCCTGACCGCGCTCGACGCGCTGCTGCGCGAGGCCAGCGTCAGCCGCGCCGCATTGCGGATCGGGCTGTCGCAGCCGGCGGCGAGTCATGCGCTCCAGCGTCTGCGCGACATCCTTGGCGATCCGCTCTTGGTACGCACAGGCGCGCGGATGGAGTTGACGCCGCGGGCGCAAGCCTTGCGCGCGCCGCTGGCGCAGGCGCTCGACCAGGTGCGCGGGCTGTTCGTATCGGATGAATTCGATGCGGCGCGCAGCGAGCGGCAATTCCGACTGATGATGCCGGACCTCGCGGTCGAGCTGTTGATGCCGCCCTTGATGGAAAAGGTGACGCAGGCCGCCCCCAACGTCCGCATCGACGTGGTGCCGTGGCGAGGACCGGCGATTTTCCACGCCGAGTTCGCCCGCACCATCGATCTCGTGATCTCGATCGGCAACGCCTTCAAGGGATTTCACCGCCAGTTGCTCTACACCGACAGCGACGCGCTGGCGGTGCGGCGCGGCCACCCCATGACCACGAAGCTGAAGCGGCGCGAGACGTTCCTGGCCGCGCGCCATGTCGGCGTGATCATCCGCGGCCAGCCGGAGGACCTCATCGACACTTGGCTGGGCACCAAGGGCATAGACCGGCATATCGCTCTCGTCGTCCCGGGTTATCTCGAAGCGCTGCACGTCGCCGCCCGTACCGACCTCGTCGCCTTCGTGCCGCGCCGGTTGATCGCGGCGCTGTCCAAGCAGCTCGGCCTCGTCACGGTGACGCCGCCGCTCGACCCCGGCATCGATGAGCAGTTCATGTTCTACCCGACCCGCGCCCAGATGGATCCGGGCTCGATCTGGTTGCGGCGGCTAATGCTGGAGACGGGACGGGATTTGGAGAAGAAAGGGCGCGCTGGATAGGACGCAACTTCAAAGCAAATGGTGTCGTCCCGGACAAGCGCAGCGAAGCGGAGCGCCGATCCGGGACCCATAACCACAGGACGTGGTTTGGCGAAGACTCGTGATTGTCAGCTTGCGTCACAACTTCTCCCTGTGGTTATGGGTCCCGGGTCTGCGCTGACGCTTGCCCGGCACGACAGGGGAATATATTGCCGCGCTCCTACGCCTTCTGCGCGTCCATCACCTTGCGCACGGCGGGGCGGTCGGACATGCGCTTGAAATGGTCGGCGATCTTGGGCGTCGCGTTGATGTCGACGCTGTCGCCTTCGAGCCAGGTCGACAGGGTGTAAAGATAAGGATCGCAGATCGTGTATTGCTCGCCCATCACCCACGGCCCCTTGTACATCTTCTGCTCGATCAGGGCGAAGCAGGCGCCCATGGTCTTCGGGATCATCGCCTTCATGTCGGCGAACGAGCTCTCTTCGCTCGCCCAGCGTGCGCCGCGCATCTTGTGGACATGGTTGATGTGCACGGTCGAGCAGAGGTAGGAGTTGAACGACTGGACCTGGGCGAAGTCGAAGGGATCGTCGAGCGGCGCGAGCTTCGCCTTGGGGAAGGTCTGCGCGAGATAGGCGAGCATCGCCGGGGTCTCGGTCAAAACGCCGCGATCGGTCACCAGCGCGGGGACGCGGCCTTTCGGGTTGATCGCGAGGTACTCCACGCTGTTCTGCTGGTTGTCCTTGAAGCTCAGCCGCTCCGCCGCGTAGTCGGCGCCGGCTTCTTCCAGGGTGATGTAGGTGGCGAGCGCGCAGGTGCCGGTGGCGTAGTAGAGCTTGAGCATGTCGGACCTCATGGGAAAGCCGGAAGGTAACGGCTGCGGGCCCCGAGGTCCATAGCACGAACCTCTCTTCGCAGTTGCCCACCGGCGCCCGGCTGTGCCAAGACGCCCCGAGTTGGAGGGGCTTTCCCATGACCGTACTCATCGCCGGTGGCGGCATCGGCGGGCTGACGCTTGCGCTCAGCCTGCACGGAGTCGGCGTTCCCGTGAAAGTGTTCGAGAGCGCCGCCGAACTGCGGCCGCTCGGTGTCGGCATCAACGTGCTGCCGCACGCGGTGCGCGAGCTGATCGAGCTCGGGCTGATGGACAAGCTCGATGCCAGGGGCGTGCGCACCCGCGAGCTTGCCTATTTCTCCAAGCACGGCAAGCCGATCTGGAGCGAGCCGCGCGGGCTGGAGGCCGGCTATAAATGGCCGCAGTTTTCGATCCATCGCGGCACGCTCCAGCAATTGCTGCTCGACACCGCCATCGAGCGCCTCGGCCGCGACAACATCCTCACCAGCCATCATCTGACCGGCTGGAGCGAAACCGCCGACGGCGTGCGCGCCGATTTCGTCGACAAGGCCACCGGCAAGGCCGCGGGGACTTACGACGGCACGATCCTGATCGCCGCGGACGGCATCCATTCCGCCGCGCGAGAAAAACTCTATCCCGACGAAGGCCCGCCGATCTGGAACGGCCGCATCCTGTGGCGCGGCGTCACGCCCGCAAAAGCCTTCCTCAGCGGCCGCACCATGATCATGGCCGGTCACGAGATCCTGAAATTCGTCTGCTATCCGATCTCGAAGGAACTGGACGCCGCGGGCAACCATCTGATCAACTGGGTTGCCGAGCGCCACATGCCGCCGACCTATCAATGGCGGCGCGAGGACTATAACCGCACCGCGCGGCTGGAGGAGTTCTTACCCTGGTTCGAGAGCTGGCAGTTCGACTGGCTCGACGTGCCCGGCCTGATCAAGAACTGCCCGCACGCCTATGAATATCCGCTGGTCGACCGCGATCCGGTATCGCAATGGACTTTCGGCCGCGTCACGCTGATGGGCGACGCCGCACATCCAATGTATCCGATCGGATCCAACGGCGCCTCGCAGGCGATCCTCGATGCGCGCACCATCACGCGCGAGATCCTGGCGCACGGCCCGACGCAAGCGGCCCTGCTCGCCTATGAGGCCGAGCGGCGGCCTGCAACCACCAGTCTCGTCCTGCTCAACCGCAAGAACGGCCCCGAGCAGGTGATGCAGCTGGTCGAGGAGCGCGCGCCCGACGGCTACAAGGTCGTCACTGACGTGCTGTCGCAACAGGAGCTCGAGGATGTTGCCGCCAATTACAAGCGCGTCGCCGGCTTCCAGGTGGAAGCGCTGAATGCGAAGCCGCCGATCGTGAGCAAGGACGCGCGCGCGACGAAATGAGTATTCGCACGAAGCGAGACGCACGTTGATGCGCCCTCGCCCCTTGCGGGAGAGGGCAGCGACGCCGCTAGACGCAAGCTCACTCGGGTGAGAGGTCTGTCTCCGCGAGTCTAACTCTCATTTGAACTCGCCGAGACAAACCCCTCATCCGGCGCTTCGCGCCACCTTCTCCCGCAAGGGGAGAAGGAAAAAAGACTGCGCGGCAGCTATTTGCCCACCACCCTCGCCGCCTCCAGCAGCCGCTCGCTCGCCGTCGCCGTCGCCAGCAGCGTTCCGTCCTCTGCCATCAGCTTTGCCTCGACGAACGCAATCGTCTTGCCGAGCTGCGTCACCTTGGCCTCGCCGATGATCGGTCCGGGCTTTGCGGGCGCCAGGAAATTCACGGTCATGCTGATGGTGGTGGTGTAGAGCCTGCCCTCGCTCATCACCAGCACGGCGGGGCCCATCGTGTCGTCGAGCATGGCCGAGAGCATGCCGCCCTGGATGAAGCCGGCCGGATTGCAGAACTCCGGCTTGCCGTCGAAGGCGAGCTTGATCCAGCCTTCCCTGGGTCGGGCATCGAGCAGGCGCCACCCCAATAGCTCGGCACAGGGCGGCCTGGGAAAGTTGTCGAGCGCGGTCTTGATCATGCGAGCCTCCGTTGCCTACCACAGCTAACGCAGGCCTGCTGCCAGCATTTTGTCAGCAGGATGGGCTGCTAGGGTCCAATCCATGCGCAATCACCTTACGCATGACGTTGGGCAATGCTTCATCGGCGAGCGTGGCGATCGGCACCCAGCGCATGCTGGCGGGTGCCCGCGTCCGCGCTTCCACCCTCGCCGTGTAGACCACCAGTTCCAGCGGAAAATGCGTGAAGACGTGGGTGACCACGCCGACCTTGCGCTGCCAGCGCGACAGCCCCTTCAACTCGGGCGCCTGCCGTTTTGCCTTGGCGTCGTCCTGCCCGGCCAGCCAGTCCGACCCCGGTACTTCGGTCATGCCGCCGAGCAACCCCTTTTCGGGACGGGTGCGGACGAGAAGCTCGTCGCCGCGCGTGACAACGAAAGCGGCGCCGCGCCGTAGCGCGCCGCTCTTCTTCGCGGCCTTGCGCGGAAACGTGTCCTGCGTTCCCAGCGCGCGCGCCGTGCAGCCCTCGTTCAGCGGGCATAGCGAGCAGGCCGGCTTTTTCGGCGTGCAGATCGAGGCGCCCAGATCCATCAGCGCCTGCGCGCTATCACCGGCGCGAGAATCGGCAAGCAGCGTCGCAGCCAACTCCTGAATCAGCGGCTTGGCCTGCGGGAGCTCTTCCTCAACTGCAAAGAGCCGCGAGACCACGCGCTCGATATTGCCGTCGACCGGCATGGTGCGTCGATCGAACGCTATCGCCGCGATCGCTGCCGCCGTATAGGGCCCGACGCCCGGCAGCGCGCGCAGACGCACTTCGGTGTCGGGAAAGGTGCCGCCATGCTCGCGCGTCACCGCGACCGCGCAGGCATGGAGATTACGGGCGCGAGAATAATAGCCCAGCCCGGCCCACATCCGCAGCACGTCCTCCTGCGAGGCCCGTCCGAGCGCGGTGACATCAGGCCAGCGCGAGACGAATTTTTCGAAATAGGGCCCGACCGCCTTCACTGTGGTCTGCTGCAGCATGATCTCGGACAGCCAGACGCGGTAAGGGTCGGATGCTTCGCCGGGCGGAGCCCGCCAGGGTAATCGGCGGCGGTGGCGGTCATACCATTGGAGCAGCGCGAGCGGACGCGATGGGGTCTCCGGCGGAACTGGTTCCGATTTCGCCTTGAGGGCGGATTTGGGGCTCATGTCCGCACTGTAACGGCAATGCGTCGATCTCTCCACGTCGTGCCCACGCATGTCGCGGGCATCCACGTTTTTCTTCGCGGTGAAGAGCCTGCGGCCGACGCCCCGGAGTGCTATAAGGTCCCATGTCCAAGCTTCGACCCATCAAACCCGGTCCCATCAGCGCCAAGCCGCTATCGCTCCTGCTCAACGACGTCTTTGCCGAGGCCTATGCCAAGCAGGGATTTGCCGCGCGCGAGCTGGTGACGCGATGGGCGCAGATTGCCGGGCCGGAGATCGCGGCGCACGCCGAGCCGCTCAAGATGCAATGGCCGCGGCCGGTCGAGGGTCAGCCGCAGGAGCCGGCGACGCTGGTGCTGCGGGTCGAGGGGCCGATGGCGCTCGAGATCCAGCACTCCGCCGATGTGATCCTGCAGCGGGTCAACCGCTTCTTCGGCTGGAGCGCGGTCGGCAAGCTGGCCTTTCGCCAGGCTCCGCTATCACGCGCCCGCCGGCCGACCCGGCCCGGCCCGCCGGACGCCAAATCGGTGGCCGAGGTGGCTGAGCGCCTGGGCGATATCGAAGATGAACAATTGAAGTCGGCGCTGGCGCGCCTCGGGGCCGCCATCAAGCGAAATTGAGCCTTATTCTGCGGCCAAACTGGACCTGTCCTTGCCGCTCGCCATTGCCTCAAACGACGTTTCAAGCTAGCGACAGGCCGTCTGAATGGGAATTCGGGCGAGACCACGCCAATCCGGGAGCCGACCTTGATCATCACCCGCCGCGCCTTCACCTCGATGCTGTCGCTGACCGGGCTTGCCGCGCTCGCCGGGTTCTCTCCGCTGCGATTCATCTCCGATGCCATGATCCCTGAAGCCATGGCGCAGGCAGCGGCTGGTGACGTGGCCAAACCGGTGTCGCTGCCCGACATGGCGCTGGGCCCGAAGGACGCCGCCGTCACCATCACCGAATACGCCTCGATGACCTGCCCGCATTGCGCGGCCTTCAATGAGCAAGTGTTTCCCAAGATCAAGTCGGAATACATCGACACCGGCAAGGTGCGTTACGTCTTCCGCGAGTTCCCGCTCGACATCAAAGCCGCCGCCGGCTCGATGCTGTCGCGCTGCATCGCCAATGGCGACGCGCCGAAATACTTTGCCGTCACCGACATGCTGTTCCGCCAGCAGAACGATTGGGTCGTGAAGAACACCACGGAGACCCTGACGCGGATCGGCAAGCAGGCCGGTCTCACCCAGCAGCAGGTCGAGGCCTGCCTGAAGGACCAGGCGCTGCTCGACAAGATCGCCGCCGACCAGAAATATGCCAGCGACGTTCTGAAGGTCGATTCGACGCCGACGTTCTTCGTCAACGGCGAGAAGATCAAGGGCGAGACCTCGTTCGAGGAATTCGCCAAGAAGATCAATCCGCTGCTCAAGAGCTGATTCGCACGGCGCAATCCTGATTCGCATCTCGATAGCCGTATCTTTCCCGGCATAAATCCCTTGGGAAAAGCGGCTTTCGCCGGTTGCCCTCGCAGCGCACCGCGGCCATTGTCCAGCCGCATGAGGCGCCTCGCGCGACTCGCCCGGATACCGACATTGCCTTCCATGGTATTGTCCCGGCAGGGGGATTCGCGCCTGCCAACAGAGATGCGTGCTTATGAAAATCACCCGCCTGCGCCTTCACGGCTTCAAGTCCTTCGTTGAGGCCACCGACTTCGTCATCGAGCCCGGCCTGACCGGCGTGGTCGGGCCCAACGGCTGCGGCAAGTCGAATCTCGTCGAGGCGCTGCGCTGGGCAATGGGCGAGACCTCCTACAAGTCGCTGCGCGCCGCCGACATGGACGCGGTGATCTTCGCCGGCTCCGGCAATCGCCCCGCGCGCAACCACGCCGAAGTGACGATGACGATCGACAATTCCGATCGCACCGCGCCGGCGGCGATGAACGACAGCCAGCTTCTGGAAATCTCCCGCCGCATCGAGCGCGAGGCCGGTTCGGTCTACCGCATCAACGGCCGCGACGTGCGCGCCCGCGACGTGCAGATTCTGTTCGCCGACGCCGCCACCGGCGCGCGCTCGCCGGCTCTCGTCCACCAGGGCAAGATCGGCGAGATCATTCAGGCCAAGCCCGAGCAGCGCCGCCGCGTGCTGGAAGACGCCGCCGGCGTGGCCGGCCTGCACGCCCGCCGCCACGAAGCCGAGCTGCGGCTCAAGGCGGCCGAAACCAATCTCACCCGCGTCGAGGACGTGATCGGCCAGCTCGCGGGGCAAATGGAAGGCCTCAAGAAGCAGGCCCGCCAGGCCGTGCGCTATCGCGAAGTTGCGGCCAAGGTCCGCAAGGCCGAAGCAACCCTGTTCCATCTGCGCTGGATCGGCGCCCATGCCGACGTCAACGAATCCGGCCAGACCCACGATCTCGCGGTCCGCGAGATGGCCGAGCGGACCCAGCACCAGGCCGAGGCCGCTCGCATCCAGGCGATTCGCGCCGCCGAAATGCCGGCGCTGCGCGATGCCGAAGCGCGCGCCGCAGCGGGGCTGCAGCGCCTGACCAACGCCCGCGAGCTGCTCGATCGCGAGGAAGAGCGCGCCAAGGAGCGCGTCGCGGAACTCGAGCGGCGCCTCGCGCAGTTCGAAGGCGACATCTCGCGCGCCCAGCAGCAGACCATGGACGCCGATATCGCGCTGCAGCGCCTCGACGCCGAAGATGCCGAGCTGAAGGAAGAGATCAAGTCGCGCGTTGAGAAGCGCTCCGGCGTCGACGAGCGTGTCGCCGAAGCCGAGGCGGTGCTGACCGAAACCGAGCAGCAGTTCGCCGAGCTCACCACCGCGCTCGCAGACCTCACCGCCAAGCGCAACCAACTCGAAGCCAACGTTCGCACCCACCGCGACAAGCTCGCCCGGCTCGACCAGGAGATTTCGAACGTCGCGGCGGAAGAGCAGAAGCTCACCGAGGAGACCGGCGGCTTCGGCGATCTCGACGAGCTGACCGCGACGGTCGAGAGCGCCGAGCAGACGCTGGCGGCCTCGGAAGCCGCCGCTCAGGCCAGCGAAGCCGCGCACGTCGCCGCGCGGCAGACGCTGGAATCCTCGCGCTCGCCGCTGGTCGAAGCCGACAAGCGCGTGCAGCGGCTCGATACCGAGGCGCGCACGATCTCCAAGATCCTCAACGGCGAGACCAAGAATTTGTGGCCGCCGATCATCGACGGCATCACCGTCGACAAGGGATTTGAAAAGGCGATCGGCGCAGCCCTTGGGGACGATCTGGACGCCCCGGTCGATCCGTCCGCGCCGATGCGCTGGACCAATGCCGGCGTCACCGACGGCGATCCGGAACTGCCCGAAGGCGTCGTGCCTCTCGCCAGCCACGTGCAGGCCCCGGCCGAGCTGACCCGCCGCCTGGCGCAGATCGGCGTGGTGCCGCGCGAGCGCGGCGCCGAGCTGGTCTCGCAGCTCAAGACCGGCCAGCGGCTGGTCTCGCCCGAAGGCGACGTCTGGCGCTGGGACGGTTTTGTCGCAGCCGCCCACGCGCCGACCGGCGCAGCAAGGCGGCTTGCCGAGCGCGCCCGCCTCATCGACATCGAGAACGAGCTGGAGCAGGCCCGCATCGACGCGCAGATCAAGCGTCAGGCGCTGGAGAACGGCGAGGCCGAGCTGCAGATGGCCGCCAGCACCGAAGGTGCGAGCCGCGAAGCCTGGCGCGCTGCGCAGCGCGAACTCAACGTCGCGCGCGAGCGCCATGCCACGGTCGAGCGCGAGATCAGCCGCCACGCTGCACGCAAGGCGACGCTGTCGGAAGCGCACAGCCGTCTGGCCGCCGACCGCGCCGAGGCCGAAGCCGCCTACGAATACGCCGAAGCCGGGATCTCCGAGCTGCCGTCGAGCGAGGACACCGAAACCCGTCTCGCCGCTGTCCGCAGCGACATCGAAGGTCATCGTCGCATGGCCGCCCAGGTCCGGGCCGAGGCACAGGCGCTGGCGCGCGAAGCCGAGCTGGCCGACCGCCGCGTGCAGGCGATCCTCGCCGAACGCACCGAGTGGCAGAACCGCAAGGAGAGCGCGGCCTCCCACATCGACACCATCCAGGCGCGCATCGCCGAAGTCTCAATCGAGCGCAGCGATCTCGAGAACGCGCCGGCCGTGTTCGCGGAGAAGCGCAGCGCGCTGATCACCGAGATCGAATATGCCGAAAACGACCGCCGCATGGCCGCCGACGCGCTCGCCAGCGCGGAAACCGCGATGGCCGAAACCGATCGCGTCGCCAAGCTGACGCTCGAGGCGCTGTCGAGCTCGCGCGAGGCCACCGCCCGCGCCGAGGAGCGCATGGAAAGCGCGCGGCGCAGGCTCGATGACATCGAGCGCGAGATCCGCGACATGCTCGAAGTCGAGCCGCAGGCCGTTGCCGGGCTCGCCGAGATCGAGCCCGGCGCCGAGCTGCCGCCGCTGCACGACATCGAGGAAGACCTCGAAAAGATGCGCCGCGATCGCGAGCGCCTGGGCGCGGTCAATTTGCGCGCCGAGGAAGAGCTGCGCGAGGTCGAGACCCAGCATAATGGTCTGGTCACCGAGCGCGACGACCTCGTCGAGGCCATCAAGCGGTTGCGCCAGGGTATCCAGAGCCTCAACAAGGAAGCTCGCGAGCGGCTCCTGACCTCGTTCGAGGTCGTCAACAACCACTTCAAGCGCCTGTTCGTCGAGCTGTTCGGTGGCGGCGAAGCCGCGTTGCATTTGATCGAGAGCGATGACCCTCTTGAAGCCGGCCTCGAAATCATCGCCAAGCCGCCGGGCAAGAAGCCGCAGACGCTATCGCTGCTCTCCGGCGGTGAGCAGGCGCTGACCGCGATGGCGCTGATCTTCGCGGTGTTCCTCACCAATCCCTCGCCGATCTGCGTGCTGGACGAAGTCGACGCGCCGCTCGACGACCACAACGTCGAGCGCTATTGCAACCTGTTGCACGAGATGACCGCCTCGACCGACACGCGCTTCATCATCATCACCCACAACCCGATCACGATGGCGAGGATGAACCGCCTGTTCGGCGTCACCATGGCCGAACGCGGGGTCTCGCAACTGGTGTCGGTGAACCTGCAAGAGGCGGTGGACATTCTCGACCAGAACGTGGCGTGAGTCCGCTCCCGTCACGCACCCATTGACGTCGTCATCCGCGCAAGCGGATGATGACCACGAATGATGATCTCACCCACCCTCCCCGCCGAACTGAAAGCGGCCCTCGACGGCAAGCTCCAGGGGTTCTCGCGCACCGACGCTGCGCAGCGATCGCAGAAAATCTCGACCACCTATCGTGCAGGGGGCGGCTCCGGCACGATCAAGTCCGAGGCCGATGCGCTCGCCTATGCGCTCGCGAGGATGCCGGCGACCTACGCTGCGGTGGCGGCAAGTCTGAATGCGCTGACCGAGGTCGCACCGGACCTCGGTCCGGAAACGCTGCTCGACGTCGGCGCAGGTCCGGGCACCGCGAGCTGGGCCGCTGCGGAAGCTTTTCCGTCGCTGCAATCCTTCACCCTGCTCGATGCCAACGCCACGCTGAGCCGTCTCGCGCTCGAACTGGCGCGCGACAGCACGCGTCTGGCGAATTGCCGCTATCTGCCGGGCGATGCCGGCGCGAACCTCGCTGAGGTTTCGCAAGCCGATCTCGTCGTCGCGAGCTATGTCATCGGCGAGCTCAGCGAGGGCGATCAACGCAAGCTCGCGGAAGCGATGTGGGCGAAAGCGCGCCACGTGCTGGTCGTGATCGAGCCCGGCACGCCCGCCGGCTGCGCCCGCATCCTCACCTTGCGCCAGCAACTGATCGCGGCGGGCGCCTATGTCGCCGCACCCTGCCCGCACGAAAAGCCGTGTCCGCTGACGGCGCCCGACTGGTGCCATTTCTCCCAGCGCTTGCCGCGCTCGCAGGCTCACCGCCAAATCAAGGGCGCCGAGGTGCCGTTCGAGGACGAGCGATTCATCTACGTGGCGCTAACCCGTAGGCCTCCCGCCACCCGCGCCGCGCGCGTGTTGGCGCCGCCGGATCTCGGCAAGGCCGAGATCACGGCAAAGCTCTGCACCGAGCAAGGCGTCGAACTCGCCAAAGTCCCACGGCGGGACAAGGTCGCCTATGCAAGCGCCCGCCGCTGGCGCTGGGGTGATGCCATCCTGTCCGAAAGTTAACCTGCTCCGGCGCTTTCGCCTTGAACTCGGATAGTCCCTCATCCGACCAAGTCTTACCTCTCGTCTGTACCGGGCTCTCGCTCGGCGTCAATTTGGTCTACCCTAGCGCCCGCCTTCTTCCCCCTTCAGGAGTTCTCCATGTCGACCGGCTGGATCGTTCTCGGCGTTATCGTCGTCCTCGTGTTCTTTGCCTTCGCCGCCTACAATCGGCTGGTGGCGCTGGGCCAGCGCGTCGGCCAGGCCTTTGCCGACGTCGACGTGCAGCTCAAGCAGCGCCACGATCTGATCCCGAACCTGGTCGAGACGGTGAAGGGCTATGCCTCGCATGAGCGCGGCACGCTCGACGACGTCATCAAGGCGCGCAATTCGGCGATGTCGGCGCAGGGACCGGCGCAGGTGTCCGCGGCCGAGACCCAGCTCTCCGGCGCGCTCGGCCGACTGATCGCGCTGTCGGAGGCCTATCCCGACCTCAAGGCCAACGCCAATTTCCAGCAGCTCGCCAGCGAGCTGTCCGATCTCGAGAACAAGATCGCGGCCAGCCGACGCTTCTTCAACAGCGCGGTCCAGGAATACAACACCGGCATCCAGCAGATGCCGGCAGCCTTGTTCGCCGGCATGTTCGGCTTCACCAAAAAGGACTTCTTCGATCTCGGCGCCAGCCGCACCGAGGTCGAGGCCACGCCGCAGGTGAAATTCTGAGTTGAGCCGATAGGCCGGCAGGGCATCGCGTCATGGCCGCGTATGGTCTCTACACGCACATCGCCTCGAACAAGTTTCGTTCGATGCTCCTGCTCGCCGGTCTGTTCGCGCTGGTCTACGTGCTGGTCTATGCCGGCGCGCTGATCGCCGAAGCCGTCATCAATGGCGACGAGACCGTCCTCCATTATCTGAGACGCGCCTTCTATGATCTGAAAGTCGCCGCACCGGTTGCGACCGTCGTGGCAGCGACCTGGATCGTGATCGCCTATTTCTTCCACCAGTCGATGATCGATGCGGTGACCGGCGGCCACGACGTCACCCGGCAGGAGCAGCCGCGGCTCTATAATCTGCTTGAAAATCTCTGCATCTCGCGCGGCATCACGATGCCGAAGCTGAAGATCATGGAAAGCCCGGCGCTGAACGCGTTCGCGACCGGCCTCAACCCGCGGCAATATTCGGTCACCGTCACCACCGGTCTCCTCAATGCGCTGGACGACCAGGAAATCGAGGCGGTGCTGGGTCACGAGCTGACCCATATCAAGAACGGCGACGTGCAGCTCATGGTGGTCGCCGTCATCATCGCGGGCGTGGTCGGATTCTTCGGCGAACTGTTCTTCCGCCTGTTCACGAATTTCAGCTGGAGCTCCGGCTCCGGCGGCTCGTGGTCGTCGGGCTCCTCCTCGTCACGATCGTCCTCGTCGTCGAACGACAGCAAGAGTTCGGGCGGCGGCGCGGTGATCGTCATCATCATCGCGGTCGTGCTGATCGTGGTGGCCTGGCTGTTGTCTCAGGTGGTGAAGCTCGCGCTGTCGCGCTCGCGCGAATATCTCGCGGACGCAGGCTCCGTCGAGCTGACGAAAAATCCGGACGCCATGATCTCGGCACTGCGCAAGATCGAGAACCGCGGCGAGCTGCCGGGCGCAACCTCGGCAGTGATGGAGCTCTGCGTCGACAATCCGCGCGAGGGTTTTGCCGATTTGTTCGCGACCCACCCCTCGGTGCAGTCGCGAGTCGACGCGTTGGTCAAGTTCGCCGGCGGCCATGATCCCGGCCCGCTGCCGCTTTCCGCCGACGAGGCCGAGGAGCCAGACACGCAGCCGACCAGCAGGGCGTCCGACCGCCACCGCGCCAGGGGCCCTGGAACGACGTAGGCGGCGCGGCCAGTCCGCCGCCCCTGCCCGCACCCAGCTCCGCCGGAACCGCCAGCAGCAACCCGATAGGCAATCGAGTAAGCAATCCCTTGGGCAATTCCTTGGGTCCTTGGGGCCGCCATTGAGCGTGATTTGACGCCATGCCCGGCAGGATTCGTCGTGCTTGGGAAAAACCTCGGGAATTGCCATAACTGGGCCCTGCGGAATTGAATTCTCCCTTGTTTCTGCCATGTTCGCGCCCAACAGCAGACTTGGGACATGTCTGCGACTCGATTTGGGGCCCGTCCGATTGCAACCTCGCGATCGGGGGCGCGCGTTAGGGGACAGCAATGGCAAAGCCGGCAGTGGTTGTGGTGGGCGCGGACAAGGGTGGGGTCGGCAAGACCACGGTGTCGCGCACCCTGCTCGATTATTTTTCCGCCAACAACGTGCCGACGCGCGCTTTCGACACCGAATCGCCGCGCGGAACCCTGAAGCGCTTCCATCCTGACATCACCGAGATCGTCGACATGACGACGACGTCGGATCAGATGAAGATCTTCGATACGCTCAACGCGACGAGCCCGTCGGTCACCGTGATCGACGTCCGGGCCGGCCTGCTCTCGCCGGCGCTCGCCTCCTTGCGCGACATCGGATTCCTCGACGCCGCCAAGGCCGGCCAGATCACCTTTGCCGTGTTCCACATCCTCGGACCCTCGATCGCCTCGCTGGACGAGATCGCCGAGACCGCGGGCTTCATGGGCGGCGCGAAATATTTCCTGGTGAAGAACTTCATCAACGATACTCAGTTCTTCCAGTGGGATCAGTCGACTTACCAATCGTATTTCAACCGCATCAAGGACGCGACCGAGCTGACCATCCCCAAGCTCAACGAAATGGCCTATGAGCAGGTCGAGGTGTCCTCCGTCCCATTCCTGAAATTCGTCGCCAACAAGGGCGTCAACGACGAGGCCGCCAACTACTCCTTCGTGCTGCGTGGTTATGTCCGACACTGGCTGGCGAACGTCTGGAGTGAGTTCGATCGGATCCGGCTGACCGATATCGTCGGCTCGACGAAATCCGGGGCCCGCAACAGCGAAAAATAGTTGCGCAAGCCGGGCGGATACGGCTGGATTGGTCGCCAAGTTCGACTGATATAGCTATCGATGTCCGCAACGCCCCTCTACATCATTTGCTCGCCCCGCCCGCAGGTCGGCAAGACCCTGCTGGCGCGGCTTTTGAGCGAATTTTTGCTGCTCAAGAACGGCAACGTCGTGGCCTTCGACGTCAACCTGAAGGAGCCGTCGCTGCTCGACTATCTGCCAACGATCACCGAGACCGCCGACGTGATCGACACCTACGGCAAGATGCAGCTGATGGATCGTGTCATCGTCGATGACGGGCTTGCCAAGGTGATCGACCTCGGCTTCCACGCCTTTGACGAGTTCTTCAAGATGACGGAGGAGATCGGCCTCTTGAAAGAGGCTGCGCGCCGCCACGTCGCGCCGATGATCCTGTTCGTCGCCGACACCGACCGCGTCTCGGCCCGCGCCCACGAGATGCTGCGCGAACAGATCCCGCGGATCAACCTGATCACGGTGGACAACGAGCACATCGTGCGCGGCGAGCTGCCGGAAGCGATGGCCGGCGGCCGGCTGCTGCGCCTGCCGGCGCTGCCCGGATTCCTGAAGACCTATATCAGCCGCCTGAATTTCTCCTTCACCGGCTATCTTCGCCAGGAGAAGGATGCCTCGACCGAGCTGCACCAATGGACCCGGCGCAATTACCTCGCCTTCCGCGAACTCGAGCTCAGCCTGATCCTGCAACGGTCCTGAATATTTTACCCGGATAATATTGACGCCCAGCGACGTTGCGGTTACTGAGTGTACGCACCATCGTTCCTCAGCAAGGCCTCTTCACCGTGAGCATCGACCGTAAAGCAGCAATCGCCGCCTATAAGGAGCGGAAGACCGTTGCCGGCATCTACGTCGTCCGCTGCGCGGCCTCGGGCGAGGCCTGGGTCGGCCAAGCCTCGAACCTCGAGACAATCCAGAATCGCATCTGGTTCTCGCTGCGCCAGGGTAGCCACACCTGCCGTAGACTCCAGACTGCGTGGAACATGCACGGTGAGGCAGGCCTGACACTCGGCGAATGCGAGCGGCTGAAAGATGAGGCGAGCGACTATGTCAGGAATGCGCTCCTCAAAGAGCGCATGCTGCATTGGCTGTCGGAGCTAAAGGCCGAGCCGATCTGAACGTCGCCAGCCGTGCCGTGCCCTCAGTGCCCCTCGAACGTCATCAGCGTGCGCACCGGCACGTCCATCGCGCGCAGCTTGGCGGCGCCGCCGAGATCGGGCAGATCGATGATGAAGCAGGCGGCGACCACATTGGCGCCGATCTGGCGCAGCAGCTTCACCGCACCTTCCGCGGTGCCGCCGGTGGCGATGAGGTCGTCGACCAGGATCACACGCTCACCCGGCTGGATGGCGTCGACATGCATCTCCATCTCGTCGATGCCGTATTCGAGAGAGTAAGCGATCCGCACGGTGGTGTGCGGCAGCTTGCCTTTTTTCCGGATCGGCACGAAGCCGGCCGAAACCTGGTGCGCCACCGCGCCACCGATGATGAAGCCGCGCGCTTCCATGCCAGCGACCTTGTCGATCTTGTTGCCGGCCCAGGGATTGACGAGTTCGTCGACCGCACGGCGGAACGCACGCGCATCTGCGAGCAACGTGGTGATGTCGCGGAACAAGATCCCGGGTTTCGGATAGTCCGGGATGGTGCGGACGCTCGCCTTCAGATCATGGTCAAAAGTCATGGTGCCTCTCAATCAGCGCGACGCATCCAGGCGGAACGCGTTCTCGACAATTCGTAAGCCCACCTCGCCGCTCAGCGACATCAGCGATTCCGGATGGAATTGCACGCCGGCGACCGGCAGGGTCTTGTGCTCGAGCGCCATGGCGACGCCGTCCTCGGTGCTGGCGGTGACGGATAGCACCTCCGGCATGCTGTCGCGCTCGACATACAGCGAGTGATAGCGGCCGATGACGATCTCGTTCGGCAGATTGCGCATCAGCCGCCCGCCACGTACCTGAACCCGCGAGGGCCGGCCATGGGCGGGATGCGTGAGCTGCCCGAGCTCGCCGCCGAAATACTCGCCGATCGCCTGGACGCCGAGGCAGACGCCGAACACCGGCAGCTTGTCCTCCAGCGCCGCGTCGATGGTCTTCTTGATCCCAAAATCCTCGGGCCTGCCCGGCCCTGGCGACAGCACCAGCAAATCCCACCGCTTCTGCTTGAGCATGTCGAGCGCATGCACATGGCGGACCACGGTGACGTCGGCGCCGACCTGGCGGAAGTAATCGGCCAGCATATGGACGAAGCTGTCGTCATGGTCGATCAGCAGTACCCGCTTGCCGCTTCCGGTGGCGTCGGGCGCAAAGGCCGACAGCGGCTTCGGCGGATCGCCGCGCAGCGCCTGGAACAGGGCCGCGGCCTTGACCTGGCATTCGCGGTCCTCGGCGGCGGGATCGGAGTCGAACAGACAGGTGGCGCCGACACGCACTTCCGCGAGGCCCTCCTTCATCCGGATGGTCCGGATGGTGAGGCCGGTGTTGATGCTGCCGTCGAAATTCACCGCCCCGATCGCGCCGGCATACCAGCGGCGGGGCGAGCGCTCGTGATCCTCGACGAACTGCATCGCCCAGAGTTTTGGTGCGCCAGTGACGGTGACGGCCCAGGCGTGGGTGAGAAAGGCGTCGAGCGCATCGAAGCCGGGACGCAGCATGCCTTCGACATGGTCGACGGTGTGGAACAGTTTTGAATAGGTCTCGATCTGCCGGCGCGCCAGCACCTTGATGGTGCCGGGAACGCAGACGCGCGCCTTGTCGTTGCGGTCGACGTCGGTGCACATGTTGAGCTCGAACTCGTCCTTCTCGGAGTTCAGGAGCTGGCGGATCTGCTCGGCATCGCCGATCGCATCGGTACCGCGCGCGATCGTCCCCGAGATCGGGCAGGTCTCGACCCGGCGTCCGTCCGAGCGCACGAACATTTCCGGAGAGGCCGAGACGAGAAATTCGCCCTCGCCGAGATTCATCAGCGCGCCGTAGGGCGACGGATTGATGACACAGAGCCGCTGGAACACTTCCGCCGGCGAGCGGTCGCAGGGCTCGGCGAAGAGCTGCCCCGGCACCGCCTCGAACAGATCGCCACGCGCAAAGGCAGCGCGCGCGGTCTCGACAGTGGCCTGATATTCGCCGGGGGCGTGATCGGCAAAACCCTGGCGCGGTGTCTTGAGGTAGGGGCTCTCGGCGGTCTCGTGCGGCAGGCCCGCGGTGGACTTGCCCTTCCACGCGAAATCGTATGTGAGCACGACGCCGCGGCCGGTGGCGCGGTCATAGGCGAGCAGGCGATCGGGGACGTAGAGCACGATGTCGCGCTGGTCGCTCTCGCGCGCGCGCTTCTGCACGAGGTCCTCGATCTGGAACACGAGGTCGTAGGCGAAGGCGCCGAACAGGCCGAGCACGCCGTCGTCATTGGCGGAGAAAGCGGCGACGAGATCGCGCACCAGCGACATCACGCTGGCGCGCCGCGTGCGCTGGTCTTCGTCGATCGGGGCTTCGCCGCGGACGATATGACCCGCAAGGCGCGTGGGCGTCTTCTCGGAGATCACGACGCAGGGCTCGCGCAAGACATCCGCAAGGAAGGCGATCAGGACCTCCCCGCGCGCGTTCAGCGCTTCCAGCTTGAAATTGACGCCGGTGGTCTCGAGCTTGAGCGGCGGATCGGAGAAGCCGAGGTCAAAACTCTCGTAGCGGCCGGGCACGGTCGTCCCCGACGACAGCACCACGCCGCGGCGACGGTCGAGCAGGCTGACGAGATCGTCGAGCCGGTTGGCGCCGCCGGAAAACTGTTCCGCCACGCGCGTGATCGCAAGCCCTGCGCGGGTCACGTAGTCGCTTCGAGCCGGAAGGGCAAAGACGGTCCTGTTCATGGGGTCCTCTTACGAAACTTGTCGAGGGAACGCCACACAGGACAAACGATCAGGCCGCCGCACTGCGTGGGCGACCTCAGACGATTTTGGGAGAATAAATCGCACCGGCCACCTCTCAGGAGGTGCGCCACCAAAGACGGGATGGGCGGACGGCGGTGCTCATGGGCGGATACTCACCATGGCGCGGGGACGACGTCAAGGCTGGCTGGGCTGGCTGCTCAACGCCGATCACCACAGTCGTCCCGGCGAAGGCCGGGCAATTGCGCACCAGGCCGGGGCGACACTGAAATGGTAGCGCGACTGGCGCAGCACACCTACCCCAGATGCTTCCTGAAAAACTCCGTCGCCCTGCCCCAGGCGAGCTCGGCGGCTTCCCGGTCGTGCACGGCCTGGCGCTGCTCGTTGACGAAAGCGTGCTCGGCGTCATAGCGGAACAGCTCCAGCGACTTGCCGGCGGCCTTCATGGCCTTTTCGAAACCGTTGACCAGCTCCGGCGTGCACCAATCGTCCTTGTTGGCGAAATGGGCCTGAAGCGGGATCTTGACGTCGGCGGGCTTGGCCGCCTGCTCTGGCGGGATGCCGTAGAACACCACGCCGGCGGCGAGCTCCGGCACATGCACCGCGCCGATGATGGTGACGGCGCCGCCGAGGCAGAAGCCGGTCAGGCCCACCTTGGCGCCGTTGCGCGACAGATATTGCGTGGCGCCGCGCACCGTCTGCGTGGTGGCGTCCATGAAGTCGAGCGAGTTCATCTCTTTGCCGGCGGCGTCGGTGTCGTGATACGGCACCACCTTGCCCTTGTAGAGATCTGGCGCCAGCGCATCGAAACCGGCGAGCGCGAAGCGGTCGCAGAGGCCCTTGATCTGGTCCGAAAGGCCCCACCATTCTTGGATCACCACCACGCCCGGCGCGTTGCCGCGCGCGGCATTGGCGAGATAGCCCGATGCGTCCTTGCCGTCCGGGCGCTTGAAGGTGATGGCGGTTCCCATGGTGTCCTCCGACGAGTTTTTGGGGAGCGGTTGGCGGCATTTTGGCGTTTGAGCGGGCGATAGGCAATCGCGCCTGACAACACACTCTCGTGCCCAACAAAAAAGCCCCCTTGCGGGGGCCTCTTCATTCTCGCCTCGGGCCCCTCAGTGCGAGTCTGCCCAGACCTTCTTCTTGGTGAAGTACATCAGGCCGGCGAAGATGATCAGGAAGATGAACACCTGGAAACCGAGGCGCTTGCGCGCTTCCATATGCGGTTCGGCGGTCCACATCAGGAACGTGGTGACGTCCTTGGAATACTGCGCGACAGTGGTCGGCGAGCCGTCGTCATAGGTGACCTGGCCGTCGCTGAGCGGCTTCGGCATCTTGATGGCGTGGCCCGGGAAGTACTTGTTGTAGTAGGAGCCCTCCGGGATGGTCACACCTTCGGGCGCCTTGTCCTCAAAGCCCTGGAGCAGCGCCGAGACGTAGTCCGGACCCTGCTCCTGATACTGGGTGAAGAAGTCGACGATGAACATCGGGAAGCCGCGGCCGTAGGAACGCGCCTTGGTGATCAGCGACAGATCCGGCGGCGCCGCGCCGCCGTTCGCCGCACGCGCCGCCTGCTCGTTCGGGAATGGCGAGGGGAAATAATCCGCCGGCCGGCCCGCGCGTTCGAACATGTCGCCGGCGTCGTTCGGACCATCCTTGACCTTGTAGTCGGAGGCGAAGGCTGCAGCCTGCGCGACCGAATAGCCGGGACCGCCGGCTTCCGCGAGATTGCGGAAGGCGACGTAGGACAGGCCGTGACAGTTGGCGCAGACTTCCTTGTAGACCTTCAGGCCGCGTTGCAATGCGCCGCGATCGTACTTGCCGAACGGACCGGCGAACGACCATTTGTTGCCCGGCGGCTTGTCGCTGCCTTCGGAGGCGCGCGCGCTGTCGGCTGAGCCCGCAAACAACGCGCCCGCCAGCGCAAGCACGATCGCGCTCGACACCATCGGCGTCGACCTGCTCCCGGTTTTGGCCAGGACGGCATCCGAGATCGAGTTCGGCACCGGACGCGGCTTCTCGATCCGCGAGAGCAGCGGCAGCACGATCAGGAAGTAGGCGAAATAGCAGAACGTCAGGACCCGGCCGGCGATCACATAGATGCCTTCCGGCGGCTGCGCGCCGAGATAGCCGAGCAGGATGCAGACCGCGACGAAGATCCAGAAGAACTGCTTGGCCAGCGGACGGTACTTCGACGACTTCGTCCTGGCGGCGTCGAGCCAGGGCAGGAAGCACAGGATGATGATCGCCGAGAACATCCCGATCACGCCCGCGAGCTTGTTCGGGATCGAGCGCAGGATCGCGTAGAAAGGCAGGTAATACCATTCCGGCACGATGTGCGGCGGCGTCACGCCCGGGTTCGCCGGAATGTAATTGTCGGCGTCGCCGAGATAATTCGGCATGTAGAAGATGAACCAGGCGTAGAGCAGCATGAAGCAGGAGACGCCGAACATATCCTTGATGGTTGCATGCGGCGTGAACGGAACAGTGTCCTTTTCCGTCTTGGGCTCGACGCCATCAGGGTTGTTCTGGCCGGAGACATGCAGCGCCCAGACGTGGAGCACGACGACGCCCGCGATCAGGAACGGCAGTAGATAGTGCAGCGAGAAGAAGCGGTTCAGCGTCGGGTTGCCGACCGAATAGCCGCCCCACAAGAGCGTCACGATGCTCTCGCCGACATAGGGGATGGCGGAGAACAGATTGGTGATGACGGTGGCGCCCCAGAAGCTCATCTGGCCCCACGGCAGCACGTAGCCCATGAAGCCCGTCGCCATCATCAGGAGGTAGATGATGACGCCAAGGATCCACAGCACCTCGCGCGGCTCCTTGTAGGAGCCGTAATAGAGGCCGCGCAGCATGTGGACGTAGACAGCGACGAAGAACATCGAGGCGCCGACGGCATGCATGTTGCGCAGCAGCCAGCCGTAATTGACGTCACGGACGAGCAGCTCGACCGACTTGAAGGCGAGGTCGGCATGCGGCGTGTAGTGCATCGCCAGGATCACGCCGGTCAGGATCTGGATCCCCAGCATGAAGGAGAGGATGGCGCCGAAGGTCCACCAATAGTTCAGGTTGCGCGGGGTGGGATAGACCACGAAGGAGGAGTGCATGAGGCCGAGGATCGGCAGACGTCGCTCGATCCATTGCAGGGCCGGATTGCTCGGCTGGTAGTCGGATGGTCCGCTCATGATGCGATCCTGAGGAAATAATACGACGAGACGGCGCGAAGCTTCGGACGAGGGCCCGAAGCTCAGCCGATCTGGATTTTGGTGTCGGAAACGAACTGGTACGGCGGCACCGGCAGGTTCGCGGGCGCGGGCCCCTGGCGGATGCGGCCGGACGAATCGTACTGCGAACCATGGCAGGGGCAGAAGAACCCGTCGTAATTGCCTTCATGGGCGATCGGGATGCAGCCGAGATGGGTGCAGATGCCGATCACGACCAGCCACTGCTCATGGCCGGACTTGACCCGGGCCTCGTCGGACTGCGGATCGGGCAGGCTCGCCACGTTGACGGCGCGCGCCTCGTCGATCTGCTTCTTGGTGCGGTGGCTGATATAGATCGGCTTGCCGCGCCAGAACACCTTGATGTCCTGCCCCTCGGCAACCGGGCTGAGATCGACCTCGATCGGCGCACCAGCGGCGATGGTCGACGCATCAGGATTCATTTGGGAGATAAAGGGCCAGAGCGCGGCTGCGCCCCCTACTGCTGCAGCTGCCCCCGTTGCAACGAATAAGAAATCACGGCGTGTCGGATGGTCCGCCGAAGACGCTGTCGTCACGATTCCAACCCTTTCTTCTTATGCAGCCGGCGGAACCGCTCCGGGAGCCCCCAAGGTGCCCAGAACAGCCTGCCGGCGCCCGCGGCCCCCCCGCGGCGGCAGAACTTCGCGTGCCCCCACCAAAACAAGGCGAAAACAGCAGTCCAGAATCGTTCTATTGGCACCCTTGCCGGGCGAGCGCAAGCCCGCTATCGGCGCGGGAGCGTGCAATGCACGAATTCCGCGGCCAGCGATGTTTTATTGAGACATTTCCGGCCCGCACCGAACCCGGCACCGCCCATGCAGATAGCGCTTTTCCAACCCGACATCCCCCAGAACACCGGCACGATTCTCAGGCTCTGCGCCTGTCTGGGCATGGCCGCCCATATCATCGAACCGGCGGGCTTCCCGGTCTCCGACCGGCATTTCCGCAGGGCGGGAATGGACTACCTCGATCAGGTCAGCATCGTCAGGCATGACTCCTGGTCAAAGTTCGAGCAATGGCGGGCGGCGCAAGGCGCTCGCCTGCTGCTGTTCACCACCAAGGGGGCGACCGACTACCGCGATTTCCGTTACCAGACGGCGGACATCCTGCTATTCGGGCGCGAGAGCGCCGGCGTCACCGAGGCGGTGGTCGAGGCGGCGGACGCGCGGCTGGTGATCCCGATCGCTCCGGGGCTGAGGTCGCTCAATGTCGCCATGACCGCGGCGATGGCCGCAGGCGAAGCGCTGCGGCAGCTCCGGAACCCGCAAGTTTAATATGTTGAGGTATGTTGAGGAGAGACGGTTGAGTTACGCGGTCAAGGAAATCTTCCTGACCTTGCAAGGCGAAGGCGCCCATGCCGGGCGCGCGTCCGTGTTTTGCCGTTTTGCCGGCTGCAACCTCTGGAGCGGGCGCGAGGCCGACCGTCAGGAGGCCACTTGCAAATTCTGCGACACCGATTTCGTCGGCACCAACGGCACCCTCGGCGGTCGCTATGGCTCGGCCGCGGAACTCGCAGACACCATCGCCGCGCAATGGACAGCCTCCACCGAAGACCGCTATGTGGTGCTCACCGGCGGCGAGCCGCTGCTCCAGGTCGATACCGCGCTGGTCGACGCGCTCCATGCCCGCGGCTTCGAGATCGGCGTCGAGACCAACGGCACCATCGCCCCGCCCGAGGGGCTCGACTGGATCTGCGTCAGCCCAAAGGGCGGCAGCGATCTGGTGATCCGGCGCGGCCACGAGCTGAAGCTGGTCTATCCGCAACCGCTCGCCATGCCGGAGGCCTTCGCGGATCTCGCCTTCGAGCGCTTCTCACTGCAGCCGATGGACGGGCCCGAGGTCGCCCAAAACACCGCGGGCGCCATCGACTATTGCCTCAATCATCCGCAATGGCGGCTCAGCGTGCAGACGCATAAGTCGCTTGGTATCAGATAGGATTGGTTTTCGAACAGATGTGGGAATTGACGAAATCGTTTCGCTTCGAGGCGGCGCACTCATTGTCGGGAACGACGTTCGGCGCGGATAGCGAAGAGATCCACGGCCACTCCTTTCGCGCCGAGGTGACGCTGCGCGGCACGCCCGATCCCAAAACCGGCATGGTGGTCGATCTCGGCCTGGTCCAGCGCGCCATCGAGGATGTGCGCATGACGCTGGATCACAAGTACCTCAACAAGATCGAGGCGCTGGGCACACCGACGCTGGAAAACCTCTCGCTCTTCGTCTGGGAGCGGCTGGCTCCTATCGGCAAGCTCACCCGCGTCAGCATCCACCGCGACAGTTGCAACGAGAGCTGCACCTATTACGGTCCGCAGGGCTGACGAAATGACATCCACATTGGACCCGAGCTTGATCGAAGACCGCAAGACGCGCGCACGCGCCTGGTTCGAAGCCTTGCGCGACGACCTCTGCGCGAGCTTCGAGCGGCTGGAGGACGATGCCCCCGAGAGCCTTTATCCCGGTGAGGCCGGCCGCTTCAAACGCACACCCTGGCAGCGCACCGATCATACCGGCGCGGCCGGCGGCGGCGGCGTGATGTCGATGATGTCCGGCCGCCTGTTCGAGAAGGTCGGCGTGCATTGCTCCACCGTGCACGGCGAATTCGCACCAGAGTTTCGCGCGCAAATTCCGGGCGCGGCGGACGACCCGAAGTTCTGGGCCTCCGGCATCTCGCTGATTGCGCATCTGCGCAATCCGCACGTGCCGGCGGTGCACATGAACACGCGCTTCGTCGTCACCACCAAAGCCTGGTTCGGCGGCGGCGCCGATCTTACGCCGGTGCTCGACCGCCGGCGCACGCAGGACGATGCCGATAGCATCGCCTTCCACGCCGCAATGAAACAGGCCTGCACGCAGCCGAACGGCATCGCCGATTACGACAAGTACAAGAAGTGGTGCGACGAGTATTTCCACCTGCCGCACCGCAAAGAGGCGCGCGGCATCGGCGGCATCTTCTACGACTGGCACGACAGCGGCGACTGGGACGCTGACCTCGCCTTCACCCGGGATGTCGGCCGCGCCTTCCTGAAGGTCTATCCCGACATCGTGCGGCGCAATTTCGCGACAAGCTGGACCGCGGAGGATCGCGAGGAGCAATTGATCCGGCGCGGCCGCTATGTCGAGTTCAACCTGCTCTACGACCGCGGCACCATCTTCGGTCTCAAGACCGGCGGCAATGTGGATTCGATCCTGTCGTCGCTGCCACCGGTGGTGAAATGGCCATGACGACGATGAAGCCCGCAATGAGACCGCTGCCGCGCGCCATGCTGATCGACATGGACGACACCATCCTGTCGGCCTATGCGCGGCCCGAGATCGCCTGGAACACGATCACAGCGGAGTTCGCCGAGGAACTCGCGCCGCTGCCGCCGCAACTGGTCGCGAGCACCGTCCTGGCCTTCGCGAAGAATTTCTGGGCCAATGCGGACGCTTCGTGGCGGCTCAAGCTCGCCGAAGCCCGGCACCTCACCGTCAAGGGCGGTTTCGCCTCGCTCGCAGCCGCCGGTCATCGCGCCCTGCCCGACGACCTCGCCATTCGCCTGGCCGACCGCTTCACCGCCTATCGCGAGGAGGAGATGTTCGTCTTCCCCGGCGCGCATGACGCTATCGACAGGCTCAAGGCGCTCGGCATCAAGCTCGCATTGGTGACCAACGGCGCCGCCGACACCCAGCGCGCCAAGGTGGAGCGCTTCGAGCTGGCGCATCGCTTCCACCACATCCAGATCGAGGGCGAGCACGGCTTCGGCAAGCCCGAGGAGCGCGCCTATCTGCACGCGATGGAGGCGCTCGGCGTCACCGCAAGAGACACCTGGATGATCGGCGACAATCTGGAATGGGAAGTCGTGACGCCGCAGCGTCTCGGCATCTACTCGATCTGGATCGACGTGCATGGCGACGGCCTGCCCGAAGGCTCGATCGTCAAGCCCGACCGCATCATCCGCTCGCTGACAGAACTGGTGCCGGACTGACTGCAATCGGGGTGCGCAAACAAAAACGTCGAAAACAACCCCATGCACAGTAGACGGCCGCAGCAAAATCAAGGACTTGCGGCAAGCGCAAACTGCGGATCTGACGAAATCATTTGCGCCGTCGGGCAAAACAGGCGCATGGTGTGATGGTCGCGACGCACGGGACGGAAGAGCCCTTGTGCCATCCATCGAACAGGCACCATTGCCTCTCGTGATGGGATCGCTCCGGCCTAAAGCTCTCTGATCGACGTTTCAGCAGTCTGGCCGGCGGATGCGCGCTACCGCAACACATCCACTGACCGAGTAGCCCGTGATCGGCATGTCATGCCGGTTTGCTAGCTTCGCCGTCAATCAACCCGAAAGGACCATCCATGGAACTAAAAGCCGGCGATATCGTCATGCTGAAATCCGGCGGGCAGCCGCTCACCGTCGCGGACGTGAAGGGCGACGACGTGATCTGTCTCTGGATGGGCGCGGAGGGCGATCTGTTTCGCGAGACGCTCCCGCTTGCGGTGCTCGAGCACCTGGAAGAGCTCGACGACGAAGACGAGGATGAAGACGACGAAGACGAGGAGTAAGCGCGGCTGAGGCCGCGTCCTCATTAGGTCGGGGTGCTCGGCTCCGCCCAACCTGGTGTCCGCTCCTCTGTCCATATCGGCACGAGAGCGGACATCGCTGGATGCTCGAACGTCAATCCAACGGAACGTTCAAACTGGTCCCTTTGGTGATGATGCCGCCACGGTTACCGATCTCGATCGAGCCATAGCGCTGCTTGAAGCAATCGGGCAACGGCCGGTCGCTCTCCATGCTGAGCCAAAGGCGCAATAAATGACGCTTCTGGCCTGCATCGGGCCAATCGCGGAATCCGGTCCGGTCATGCAGCAAGGCATGATTGTAAACGAACTGCATGTCGCCCGGCTGAAGCCGCATGCCGAAATGCAGCGCGGGATCATTTGCGAGCGCGTCAAAAAGATCGAGCGCCTCGACGTGAGCCGGCGTCAGTCTCGGCGCATCGGGAAAGCGCTGCGCACTATCGATATATTGGCGCTGATAAAACCCGGTCAGGAACCCCGCATGCCAATTCAGCACCGGGATTTCAAGATATGGCTTTTCGTTCTCCGGCACCTCGCCCCGTCGGTCCGTCGCGATCGGATCAAACAAGAGAGCGGCAAGGTCGGGACGTCTGTCAAACATCTCGTTGTAGATTGTCGTCGTACTGACAAGGAGAGAATCCCCTCCCTCCATCGCCTCGCGAATGCATAACAATCCAACCACGTCGGACGAATCCGTGTGGAATGTTTGCCGTTCCGAGGTTTGATAAATTCGGGTGTTCGGATCCTTAGCATCGGCGCCGGTGTCACGGACGTGACCGAGAATGTGGCCCGCTGCATTCTGAGACCGCGCCGATCCAAGATGGGCGCCCACTCCGCAAAAGATCGTAGCGGCAAACTCCTGACTGTATTTTGCCACCGGGAGGCCGCGGATCACTTCGAAGCCAATGCCTACCAGGAGCTTCTTCTTGAGATCTTCCAGGTGCGCGCCGAGATGGGGAAGCGGAAAGCTTTCCTTCGTGATCTCGGCGATTTTTTTGTTTCTGCCAAGATATGTTTCAGCCACGCCCTCGAGTTCGGCGATTTCGCCGGCAGCAAGCGATATCAACCATCGATCAGGATTGGCTTTCATCTCAGCCCCCTCCCAGGCGGATGGGATATCGACCTTCCCTGGAGGGCGATGGATCCCGCTGGGCAGTGAGACCACATTCATAGGGTTGGTTCCTGAGGGAGATTGAACGTCAGACATCGGCGCGGACGATCGACGATATTGTGCCGACCGCTTGTTTGCAACTTGGCTGACGCGCAGCCCTGGGCCGAGTGCACTGTCGCCGACAACGGGTGCGCTCGCTTGACGAGATCCGTTCCGGGCAGTTGGCGATCCGCTTCCGCCAAGGGGATCGGTTAACAACATGGCCTCTCGTGCGATCGATCAAAGCCCGGGAAAAAATGGCATCAGCCGGAACGTTCGCGAAGCTGGCTGAGTTAAAAGCCATACGCGTCGCGCTGTGGTCATAGCCGCACCGCGCGCCCGATAAAGGCCCTGCACGAAGCGAAACCTACTCTGCGGCGTGCTTCGCAGCACGGCCGCGCGAGGATCGCGATGTACACGACGGCGATATACGATGAGCTGAGGCAGATCGAGCGCGACGTCGTCGAAGGAGAACGCCGGCTCGCCGAGCAGGAGGCGCTGATCATCGAAATGAAGCGCCAGAACGAGGACACAACCAAAGCTGAAGGCGAACTCGAACGGATGCGCATGGAGCAGCGAGGTCGCGATCAGGATCGGCAACGTCTGCTCTCACGGCTGCAACCCTGAACAACTGCTCCCCATCAGGCTGATCCGCCAAAGGCGTCGCGTTCCTGAGCCGTGGCTACGGTGACAGTTGCCATTTTCGGTCAATGACGATGCAGCGGTTCAGATCAGCAAATCATGATGCGCAGGTAGAATCGCTTGGTGCGGGCTGTTGGTGCCGTGATCGTCCGCGTGTCCGTTCAGTGCATGAGGGACGAGCTTGACGTTGAACCCGAGGCCTTCTTCCTGACCGGGCGGAACGTGCGCATCCAGCGGATGATTGAACTCTTTCAGTCCGACTATCTCGACGAAAGCAGAAGGAGCTACGCCGCTATCGAACCGGAATACCGGTCCCTGGTCTGCGCCGCCGGTTTCGAACGCAGCCTTGGCCGCGTGTGCGTCGTCTGCGATTGCTGCAGATTGCGCAGCGTGCTGCGAGTTACCGTGGTCCACGGTGGCTGGTTCTGCTGTCTTCACGGTCCCCGCAGCCTGCGAAGCCGAAGAGGGATGCTCGGCCCCATCGCCGGCGCCGTTGCCCGGTTTGCCTCCATGTTCCGTCGATTCCGTGCTTGCCGCCTTTGCAGATCCTGGCTCCGAAGCGCGTTGCGAGTTGCCGTGGCCCGCGCTGGCGGGCGTTGCGGCGGCCGGATCGATCGCTGCTCCGTCCAGCGGGCTTGCAGCGGCTGAGTGCCCGGATTTTCCGTGTTCCGCGCCGTCTGGTTCTGCCGTTGTCGCTGGTGTTTGCGCGCCTTCGGAAGCCGAAGCGTGATGCTCGCCACCACGGTCGGCGGCGTTGCCCGCTTTGGAGCCAGCTCCAGTCGATTCGCTGGCTGCCGCCTTCGAAGATTCTGGTTCTGAAGCGTGCTGCGCATTGCCGTGACCCGTGCTGGCGGCCGTTGCGGCGCCCGGATCGATCTCGGTTGCGTCTGGTGCGTTTGCAGCGGTTGAGTGCCCGGATTTGCCGTGTTCCGCGCCGTCTGGTTCTGCCTTCTGCGCTGCCCCTCCCTGAGCCTCCGGGTCCTTATCGTGATGCTCGGCGCCATTGCCGACGCCGTTGCCGGGTTTGCCCCCATCTTCCGTCGACCCCGTGCTTGCCGCCTTTGCAGATCCTGGCTCCGATGCGTGCGGCGGGTTGCCGTGGCCTGCACCGGCGGCTATCGCGGCGCCCGGATCGATCTCGCCTGCGTCTGGTGCGTTTGGGGCGGCGGAGTGCCCGGATTTGCCGTGTTCGGCGCCGCCTGGGTCGGCCTTCTTCGCTGGCCCTCCCGGAGCTTCCGAAGCCGAAGCGTGATGCTCGGCGCCATTGCCGACGCCGTGGCCCGCTTTGGAGCCAGCTTCAGTCGATTCGTCGGCTGCCGCCTTTGCAGACCCCGGCTCCGAAGCGTGCTTCGAGTTGCCGTGACCCGCGTCGGCGGCCGTTGCGACGTCCGGATCGGTCTCGGCTGCGTCCGGTGCTTTTGCAGCATTTGAGTGCCCGGCTTTGCCGTGTTCCGCGCCGTCTGGTTCTGCGTTCTTCGCTGACCCTCCTGGAGCGTCCGAGGCCTTATCGTGATGCTCGGCGCCATGGCCGACGCCGTTGCCCGGTTTGGAGCCAGCTTCAGTCGATGGGTCCGAAGCGTGCTGCGAGTTGCCGTGCCCCGCGCTGTCGGCGGTTACGACGCTGGGTTGGCCGATCTCGTTGGGCCCCGTCGACGAAACGCCGTTGCCCGCATTGATCGGACCATTGTTCGATGCGACATTTGCCGCTGCCGGGGCCGTCGCGCTATGAGCAAGCTCGATGGATGATGCGTGAGCCGACGCGGCAGACGCACCATCGCTCTCTTCCGTTGCATCCGCCGACGCGTCGCTGGAGCTTCTGAGCCTCGTCGACGTTCCCAAGCCGGTCCGGGCCGGCCCGAAATGGAAACCCGAGCCGTTGTTGGCCAGAAGGGCCCAGGCTCCAGCCGTCCCGAGCGTGCTCTCGCTCCCCTCGATACTGGTTTGGACATGATCCTTCGTCAGAGCGGCCTCATCGGTTGCGATCGCCGGTATCAGCGCGGCTTCGAGCTGCTCCAAGGTGGTCGCAACAGCCGCGCCATCTGGCTCGGAGCCGACATCCGCCTCCGCAACGGCCACGATCCCCTCGAGATGGATTTCCAGCAGGCCGCGATCGCCGATATCAAGGATATGATCGGTCGCATTCACATAGACGATCGTCTCGTTGCTTGCGGAGTCGTAGACCCAGGCGAGTGTATGTGGCGGTATAGACTTGGTTGCCGCCGTCATGTGCAGCCAGGCAAGCCCTCCGAAAGCCGCAAGATTGATCCTGCCCGGCCCAGATGCGAAATCGAACACGGCGTCGGAAGAGGTCGACTTGAACTGGTTAGACTCGGAGTCAATCGGGGAGCGATAAACAATTTTTCCAACGTCGCCGCCCCCGCCGACACCGGCATCGTGACCAGGGTCCGCGCCAACAAATTTATGGAGATTGTCACCCGCATCGCCCGGGCCCTTTTCGCCCAGAGCGCCTTCAGCGAGGTTGCCGCTTCCAGTGGTCACAGCGGCGAAAGACAGGCGGACATCGTGCGAAAGGAAACCCGGGGCTGAATTGTGGTCATGATTGGCGGCAGCATGGGTGATCGCGGCCAGTTTTGTGGTCGCACTCTCTTCAGTGACGGCCAGGATGCTGTCGATCGACGCTTGACGAAGGTCATGCGCGTGGGCGGCGAGATGGGGATCCTCCAGTGCGTAGATCAACGCACCGGTGAGAATAGCAAAGTTGCCATACCCTCCATGCATCGACATCGCATTGGAAAGAAGCCGCGGGAATTGATGTTCCGGGGCCGGGTCAGCTCCGACCTGTATGTCGTTTGCTCCTCGCAGTAAGGGCACGGGAAGATCGGGCGCGCCCGATCCAGCAGGAGCGTGGTGCGTCCACGCTTTCGCGCCCCCGAATTGCTCGGCCGCGCGTAGCGCTTCCATTGCCGCCGCCGGGTTGGTGATTTGGGCGGCCTTGGCGAACAAGTCTCTCTGAGCCTGCGTGGGCGGCTCGCCGGATTCCCAGACGACGAGGTGCCGGAGAATCCCTTTTTTCCAGGGCTCGTACCCCGCGTGCTCGTCCACGTGGCCGACGCCGTTCTCATCCGGGAAGATGTCGTTCGCTTCCGACGCCTTGAGTTCGTCCGCAATTGCGAGCGCCAGAAATGCCAGGGAGAGCGCGGCCAGGCCGGAGGGCCGTTGCAGCAATGCGATGGTCGCGAGCACAGTTCTGTTGGTGATCTCAAGCTTCTGGAAAATATTGTACAGGTGGACCTTGACCGTCCCGTCGGAAACGTTGAGCTGACGCGCGATCTCCTTGTTCGACATTCCTTCCGCCACGAGTCGTGCGATTTGACGTTCCCGTTGCGTCAACAGCTCCAGCATCCCTTCGACTTTGCTATCGCCGTCCGCCTCCTTGCCGGGTGCGGAGAGATCGGACTTCTCCAGTGCCACGCCGCTCTTCGTCATCAGCCGCAGCGATCGCAGCATCGTGGCGGGAGAGGCATACTTCGAAATTGCGCTGCAGGCGCCGGCTGCGATGGCTGAAGTCAGATCGTGGTCGGTATCGGACTCGGTGAAGAACACCAGGCGCGTGGAGAGCTTCTCCGCCTTCACAATCGCGAGGATCTCGGAGACCGTCAGATCCGGCACCTTGTCGGCAAGAAGCGCGACGTCAGGTGTCAGCTTCCGAATTGCTTCGAGGCAGCTTGTCCGATCGCTGGACGATGCGACAACGTCGAAGTCCGGCTGCGTCCCGAGGACCGACCTCAGTCCCTGCAGAACGATCGGCTGTGGATCGACGATCACGAGCCGGATGGGCTTGAGTATCCCCTGCCTGGCGGACGTGTCCAACATCGACTTTGGCCCTCGGCCCGGTCCCCTATGTCGTTCGCCATATGGCCGTGCCCGGGTGGGATATTAAAATCAAAAAAGGCCTGGCGGTTCCAGAGCCTGACCCAGATTTGGACGCGATGCGAGTGAAAAATATGTCCTTTGACCCGATGGCCGTTGCGGTCGACTGGCTTGATGCCTATCGCGCGGGCGATATCGAAGCGATTTTGGAACTTCATGCCGAGGACGCCGTGGTCCACTGCGGCTGCGCCGGCGGCCAAACCATCACCGGCCGCGAAGCACTTCGTGCCTATTGGGTCGATCACCTCCGGAAATATCCGGCAGGCACGTTGGATGATCTCAATCCCTGGCGCAACGACGGCACCATTATCTCGTACCTCACCAGTGCTGGCGTCATGAGTGCACTTTTGGCATTTGACGCCGCCGGCAGGATCAAGGAACTGGACTGCAGTCCCTCACACTAGACCCGCGGCGTGAACCAAACTGGCAGCGGGACAGCGCCACATCCGATTGATTAGATGAGCTGCCTCGCCCCAGCCGAGATCATCACTACGCCGCCGGTGATCACCGCGACGTCGAGGATCGCGGTGTGGATGTGCACCGGCATCCGCTCGACGAAGGCTTTTGCGAGGAACGCGCCGGGGATTGCGATTGCTCCGATCAGCAGCGCAAAGGCGAGCACCTGTGCGGTCACGGCGCCGGCGAGGCCGAACACCGAGATCTTGATGAGGCCGGTGCCGAGCGAGATCATGGCATCGGTCGCGATCACGGCCGCGCCTTCCAGGCCCGCGGCCATCAGCAGCGACAGCAGGATCACGCCGGAGCCGGAGGTGCCGCCGACCAGCACGCCATAGCCGACCGAGCCGGCCGCAAGCCCAGTGTCGCCGATCTTGACCTGGCGGCGGCGGAGCACACGGCGCAGCGGCACGCTCAGGATCAGCATGGAGCCGATCACCAGCGCCGCGCCCGCATTGGTCAGCCGTGTGTAGCCGTAGGCACCAAGCGCTGCCGTCAGTGCCGCACAGGCCAGCACGATCAGCGCGCGGCGGCGATCGGCATAGCGGAGATAGGCGAGCGCGCGGCTGGAATTGGTGAAGATCGCGGAGATCGCGATGATCGGCACCACCGGTTCGGCGCCGACGAGAGGCACCAGCACCAGCGGCATCAGGGCGCCGGTGCCGTAGCCGGCGAGACCACCGATAATCGAAGCAAACAACGCCATCAACGCGACCAGCAGGAGCTGAAAGATCGAGATGTCGGCGAAGCCTGAGACGATGGTCACGTTCTCTCATCGCGGCTGACGCGTGCCGCAGCTTGATCGGCGATGGAAGCGAGTGCGGCTTCCTCTAGGGGAAAATCCGCCGCAAGCCAAGCGTCCTCCGCGAGCGTCAACACATGTCCGAGCGAGGGTCCTTCCGCCATGCCGCGCGCGATGAAGTCGGCGGCGCGAAGCGGAAATTTCGGCGCAGTCCAGCGCTGCGGCAGCTCGGCGAGCGCACGCCATCGCGACGAGCCGACGTCACCGCCGGCTCTCGCCCAGCCCAGCAACACGCGATCGTGATAGCGATCCGCACCGAGCCGGTAGAGCAGCCGCCGCGCATCGGCTTCGTCCTTGGTGGCCAAGCGCCACCAGCGGTGCCCCATCGAATCCAGCGCCTTGGTTTCCGCATTGGAGAGCCTCAGGCGCGTGGCGACGCGCTTGGCGTCTTCAGTCACCGCGATCGCCAGCGCGGCGAGGCGCCGCGTGCTGCTTGCGGTGAGGCCGAGCTCGCGCTCGATCACGATCATCGCCGCGAGCGGTCCGGTGTAGACCACGCCGCCGGTCAGCGCCTGCAGCAATCCGCCATCGGCCATCGCAAGCGCGGCGGCGGACGCGCCGGGAGCGACCAGAAGCTTCAGCGTCTCCATGCGCAGCCGCTCGGCCGAGAGGCTCGCGAGGCCGGCGCGTCCCCGGATGCAGGCGAGATAGCCGTCGCGGTCGGGATCGCCGGCGCCGAAGGCGGCGTGGATGCGGAAGAAGCGCAGGATGCGCAGGAAATCCTCGGCGATGCGCTGGTCGGGATCACCGATGAAGCGCACGCGCCGCGCGGCCGCATCCGCGATGCCTCCGACGTAATCGCGGACGACGCCGTCGGCATCGACCGAGAGCCCGTTCATCGTGAAGTCGCGGCGCTCGGCGTCCTTCACCCAGTCGCGGCCGAACGCGACCTTGGCCTTGCGGCCGAAGGTCTCGGTATCCTCGCGCAACGTCGTGACTTCGTAAGGTTGCCCGTCGATGACGAGGGTGACGGTGCCGTGGTCGATGCCGGTCGGCACAGCCTTGATGCCGGCAGCTTTGGCGCGCCGCATCACCTCGTGCGGGAGCGCCGTGGTCGCGATGTCGATGTCGCCGGGGACGAGGCCGAGCAGCGCGTTGCGCACGGCGCCGCCGACAACCCGCGCCTCCTCGCCATCCGCATTGAGCAATTGCAGGACGCGCGCGGTGCCACCCGAAATCAGCCAGGGCGCATCGGCGAGCATGGGCACCGCGCTCATCGGCCGGCCCTATCTTTCCACGCCCGGCACGAGCTTGCCGTTCTCGACATGGGCGGGGACATAGGTCGAATCCGGTGCGGCGCCGGAGAAATGCGCAAAGCCGATCAGCCCGGCGATCACCAGCACGAGCGCCGCCAGCATGAGACGCGCGACGATGGTGATCGGCCAGGACGATTGCACGAACAGGCCGGAACGCGTGGCGGCCAGGAACAGCGCATAGACGGCAAAGGGAACGAGGAAGATTCCGATCTCGGTCAGGATCGGCCGAATCATGACGAATAGATCCGCTCATAGAGCACACGGAGCATGCCGGCCGTCGCGCCCCAGATGTAGCGTTCGGCAAACGGCATCGCGTAGTAGGACCGCTCCATGCCGCGGAATTCCTTGCTGTGCACCTGGTGGTTGGCCGGGTTCATCAGGAAGGATAGCGGCACTTCGAACGCATCATCAACCTCGGAATGGTTGATCGTCAGCTCAAAGCCCGGGCGCACCCTGGCCACCGTCGGCAGGATGCGGAAGCCGAAGCCGGTGCCGTAGAGATCGAGATAGCCGATCGGCTCGACGAAGTCGCGCGACAGCCCGACCTCCTCCTCGGCCTCGCGCAGCGCCGCATCGAGCGGCGAGCGGTCGGTTGCGTCGATCTTGCCGCCGGGGAATGCGATCTGGCCGGCATGGTCGTTCAGATGCGCCGAACGCTGCGTCAGCAGAATGGTCGGCTCGGGATGATCGACCACCGCGATCAAGACCGCCGCCGGCCGCACCGGCTGCTCGCGCGCGATGATCTCGAGCATCTTGTCGGTGCCGGGATCGCCCGAGGCCGGAATGATGTTGGGATCGTAGAGGCCGGGCGGAACGTCGAAGCCGAGCCGCGCGGCGGAGCGGGCGAAGAAATCCGCCGCACCGATCACGGCGGGATCGTTCCTGGAGATAGGCTTGTTCAAAGCGCGGCCCTCACCTGCTCCGCATCGGCCATGGCGAAGAACTCGCCGGCCGACTCGACACCGAACATCGGCTGGCCATCGACCATCCGCTCCTCACCCATGTCAACCAGATCGTAATAGAGCGCGCGGGTGACCTTGGCCCAGAGCTCGGCGCGGATATGCAGATAGGGCGTCAGCCCGCCGTCCTTGGCCTGCTCGAAGCGCAGCCGGTGCGCCGCATCGCAGGTGACCCAGTCGTCGACATTGGTGCGGAAGCGGAGCACGCGATGGTTGGCATCGCCGTCCTTCTGCATCTCGACCGCCATGAACGGCGCGTCGTCGACGCGAATGCCGACCTTCTCCACCGGCGTGACGAGGAAATGCTTGTCGCCTTCGCGCTTGAGGATGGTCGAGAACAGGCGAACCAAGGCATGACGGCCGATTGGCGTCCCCAAATAGAACCAAGTACCATCTGACGCGATTCGAATGTCGAGATCGCCGCAAAACGGCGGATTCCACAAATGCACCGGAGGCAGGCCCTTTTTGGCGCCTTCGGCATCGGCAGCAGTTTTGGCAGCGGCAGTCAGCCCCTCAAGACCGCGATCGGCGCTCTGCCCTTGGTTCGCCATGGTTTGCCCTGACTTTGTCATTTGGCACGATCGGTCATTTGGCACGATTGGTGCAGGTTTACGTTGTATCCGGGTACTCGGTTCCACCCCGCATTCGTCCGGTGTGGAGGTCGCCACTTCGTGATGCCCTACATATCCCTAAGCCGATAAGGTGGGGATAGGTTAATTCAACGAATACATGGCCTTCCTGCAAGTCTAGCATAGGGCCCACGTCTTGAGTTGAGGACGTGATGACATGACGACGCAAGCGAGCTGCATGGCAGGCTGAAGGAGCTAACGGATGGCGGAGAGTGTCGAGAAGCTCGAAGACGGGATAGTCCGTTCGGCCGAGCAGGTGTCGAGCCAGATTCGCGCGGCAAAGGATGCGATCGCGTCCGTCATCTTCGGCCAGGATCGCGTGATCGAGAACACGCTGGTCACCATCCTCTCCGGCGGCCATGCGCTGTTGATCGGTGTCCCCGGTCTGGCCAAGACCAAGCTGGTCGAGACGCTCGGCATCACCCTCGGCCTCGATGCCAAGCGCATCCAGTTCACGCCCGATCTGATGCCGTCGGACATTCTCGGCGCCGAAGTGCTGGACGAGAGCACCTCCGGCAAGCGTGCCTTCCGCTTCATCTCCGGCCCCGTGTTCGCGCAACTGCTGATGGCCGACGAGATCAACCGCGCCAGCCCGCGCACGCAGTCGGCGCTGCTGCAGGCGATGCAGGAGCAGCACATCACCGTTGCCGGCGCGCGTCACGATCTGCCGAAGCCGTTCCACGTGCTCGCCACGCAAAACCCGCTGGAGCAGGAAGGCACCTATCCGCTGCCTGAAGCCCAGCTCGACCGTTTCCTGATGGAGATCGACGTCGACTATCCCGACCGCGACGCCGAGCGCCGCATCCTGTTCGAGACCACCGGCGCCGACGAGACGCTGGCGAAGGGCTCGATGACACCTGATGCACTCATCACCGCGCAGCGACTGATCCGGCGCCTGCCGGTCGGCGATTCCGTGGTCGAGGCGATCCTGTCGCTGGTGCGCTCGGCCCGTCCGGGTCCGGACGGCGGCGACACCAGCAAGTTCATCGCCTGGGGACCGGGCCCGCGCGCCAGCCAATCGCTGATGCTCGCGGTGCGCGCTCGCGCGCTGATCGACGGCCGCCTCGCGCCCTCAATCGACGACGTGCTCGACCTCGCCGAGCCCGTGCTGAAGCACCGCATGGCGCTGACGTTCCAGGCGCGCGCCGAAGGCCGCACGATTCCGGACGTGATCCGGCAATTGAAGACACGGATCGGTTGATGGCGGCGGAGAACGGGCACACAGCAAAGGAGGTCATCGCGATCCGACGTGCCGATGGCGAAAGCCGCACGCTCGCCGCTTCGCTGCCGCGCCTGGTGCTCGAGGCCCGCCGTATCGCCGCCAACGTCATCCACGGCCTGCACGGCCGCCGCCGCGCCGGCTCCGGCGAAAATTTCTGGCAATACCGCCGTTTCGTCTCCGGCGAACCGTCGCAGAATGTCGACTGGCGGCGCTCGGCGCGCGACGATCTCCTCTATGTCCGCGAGCTCGAATGGGAAGCCTCGCATACGGTCTGGATCTGGCCCGATCGTTCGCCCTCGATGGCGTTCGCGTCAAAGCAGGCGCGTGAATCCAAGCTCGAGCGGACGCTGATCGTCGCCTTCGCGCTGGCCGAGCTGCTGGTCTCCGGCGGCGAGCGCGTCGGCATCCCCGGTTTGATGGCACCGACCGCCAGCCGCAGCGTCATCGACAAGATGGCGCAGGCGATGCTGCATGACGATGCCGACCGCTTGAGCCTGCCGCCCTCCTTTGTGCCCGCGGCGCTGGCCGAGACGATCGTGCTGTCGGACTTCTGGTCGCCGCTCTCCGAGATCAGGACCACGCTCGCCGGCCTGTCCGGCTCCGGCGCGCATGGCACGCTGGTGCAGGTCGTCGATCCCGCCGAGGAATCATTCCCCTATTCCGGCCGCGTCGAGTTCGTCGAGCCCGAGGGGTTCGGCGTGATCACCGCCGGCCGCGCCGAGAGCTGGGCGCAGGATTACACCGCCCGGCTCGCGCTGCACCGCGATCAGATCCGCGCCGAGACCAACAAGCTCGACTGGCTGTTCACGACGCATGCGACCGACCGCTCGGCCGCCGAGCTCTTGCTGTTCCTGCATGCCGGCATGCAGGTGAGCAAATCGGGCGCGCGCACCACAACGATCAAGGCGGGGCCGGCAGCATGATGGGACTGCCGCTCGCCTTCACCGAACCGCTGCTCCTGATCGGCCTCGTCAGCCTGCCGGTGCTGTGGTGGCTGTTGCGCGTGATGCCGCCGCGGCCGCGCCGGATCGAGTTTCCGCCGACGCGCCTGCTGTTCGACATCGCACCGCGCGAAGAGACCCCGTCGCGAACGCCGTGGTGGTTGACCGCATTGCGGCTGCTGGCTGCGGCACTGGTCATTTTCGCCGCCGCCGGTCCGATCTGGAATCCGCAAACAGGCGCGGCCGCCAGCAAGGCGCCGCTGATGATCATGTTCGACGACGGCTGGAGCGCGGCCTCGAACTGGGACATCCGGATCAGGGCCGCCGACGAATTGATCGCCAGTGCCGAGAACGACCGCCGTGCGATCGCGCTGGTGCCGCTGTCCGAGCCGAACCGCGATATCACCCTGATGCCGGCGGGCGCCGCGCGCGTCGCGCTGCGGCAGCTGACGCCAAAGCCGTATTCGATCGAGCGCGTCGAGACCCTGACCGCAATCGATCGCTTCCTGAAGGCGACCGGCGACTGCGAGATCGTCTGGCTCTCCGACAGCGTCGATACCGGTCGCGGCGAGGAATTCGTGGCGGGCCTCGGCAAGACCATCGGCGATCGCAGCCTGACCGTGTTCGAAGGCGGCACCTCCTCAGCCCTAGCCCTGGTCGCGGCCGAGAACGCCGCAGCCAGGATGACGGTGAAGGTGCTGCGCACCGACGGCGGCATCGCCATCGGCACCGTGCGCGCGCTGGACCAGAAGGCCTCGCCGATCGGCGAGGCGCGTTATTCGTTCGGCCCGCAGGACAAGGAAACCGAAGCGTCGTTCGATCTGCCGGTCGAGCTGCGCAACGACATCACGCGGCTGGAAATTGCCGGTGAGCGCTCCGCCGGCGCAGTGCAGCTGCTCGACAAGCGCTGGCGCCGCCGCGCCATCGGCATCGTCTCGGGCTCGACCAGCGAGACCGCGCAGCCGCTGCTGGCGCCGACCTTCTATCTCACCCGTGCGCTGGCGCCGTTCGCCGACGTGCGGCTTGCCGACAAGGGCTCGCCGCAGCAGGGCATCACGCAGTTCCTCGATCAGAAGCTGCCGATGATCATCCTTGCCGATGTCGGCACCATCGCCCCTGAAATCCGCGAGCGTCTCAATGCCTGGATCGACCAGGGCGGCGTGCTGGTGCGGTTCGCCGGTCCGCGGCTGGCGCAGGCCGAGGACGATCTCGTCCCGGTCAAGCTGCGCAAGGGCGGCCGGACGCTCGGCGGCAGCCTGACCTGGGAAAAGCCGCAACATCTTGCCTCCTTTGCCGCCGATGGTCCGTTTGCCGGCGTCGTGGTCCCCAAGGACGTCACCATAAGCCGCCAGGTGCTGGCCGAGCCCGACGCCGTGCTCGCCACCAAAAGCTGGGCGTCGCTGGAAGACGGCACGCCGCTGGTAACAGGCGAGCATCGCGGCAAGGGCGTCGTCAGCCTGTTCCACGTCAGCGCCGACATGCGCTGGTCGGATCTGCCGATGTCGGGGACCTTTGTCGAAATCCTGCGACGTGTCGTCGACATGTCCGGCTATACCGCCAAGCCGGGCCCAGGCGTTGCCACTGAGGCGAGCGCCGAAACGGTGGCGCCGTTGCACATCCTCGATGGCTTTGGCGCCTTCGGCCCGCCGCCGGCCGCCGCAAAGCCGCTGCCCGCGGATTATCGCGACCGCGCCACACCCGATCATCCGCCGGGCTTCTATGGTCCGGCAGAAGGACCGCTCGCCGTGAACACGCTTGCCAGCGCCGACCGTATCGCAGCCCTGAACACCGCGAGCCTGCGCGCCCGGCATGCCACCTACACCAACGCCGAGCCGCAGGACTTGCGCGGTTGGCTGCTATCGACGGCGCTCGCGCTGTTCCTGATCGACGCCATCATCGTCGCGGTACTCGGCGGCGGCCTTGCCGCGCTGGTGCGCCGCCGCGCCGCGCCCGCGATGATCGTCTTTGGGCTGGTGCTCGCAGGTCTCGCCTCGTTCGTGCCGACGCCGTCGCATGCGGACAGCGCGCCCGACGAGTTCGCGATGAAGGCGGTGTCGCAGACCCGCCTCGCCTATGTCGTGACCGGCAATGCCGACGTCGATTCCATCGTCAGGGCCGGGCTATCCGGACTGACGCTGTTCCTGGCGCAGCGCACCGCGCTCGAGGCCGGCGATCCCGTCGGCATCGACCCGGCGCGCGACGAACTCGCTTTCTTCCCGCTGATCTACTGGCCGATCGTGCCGGGCGCGCCCAAGCCGTCGCGGGACGCCATCAACAAGATCGACGCCTATATGAAGCAGGGCGGCACCGTGCTGTTCGACACCCGCGACGCGGTCGAAGCGCCACCCGGCGCGAACGGCGCCGCGCAGACCCCGGCCATGCAGACGCTCCGCGAGATCCTGTCCTCGCTCGACGTGCCCGAGCTGGAGCCGGTGCCGCGGGAGCACGTGCTGACCAAGACCTTCTATCTGTTGCGCGACTTCCCCGGCCGCTTCAGCACCGGCCAGACCTGGGTCGAGACCTTGCCGCGCGAAGACGACGAGGACAGCGCGCAGCGGCCGGCACGCGGCGGCGACGGCGTCTCGCCGATCATCATCACCTCGAACGACCTGGCCGGCGCCTGGGCCGTGCGGCCCGACGGCCAGTCCATGCTGCCGGTGATCGGCGCCGACCCCCGCCAGCGCGAATTCGCCTACCGCGCCGGCGCCAACATCGTGATGTACACGCTGACCGGCAACTACAAGGCCGACCAGGTGCACGCACCGGCCCTGATCGAACGGCTGGGGCAGTAGGATCGATATGAATTACGGCATCGCATTCACGCCGCTTGTTCCCACGATCGTCCTGTGGCTCGCGCTGGCCGCGATCGCCGTCATCGCGCTCGTGCTGCTGCTGGCGCGGGCGCGCGGCGCTGCCGTGCGCGTGGCCGCGCTGGCGCTGTTCCTGCTGGCGCTCGCCAATCCCTCCTTTACCCGCGAGGACCGCGATCCCCTCACCTCGGTCGCCGCAATCGTCGTCGACAAGAGCCCGAGCCAGAATTTCGGCAATCGCAATCGCGAGGCCGCAACGGCGCAGGAAGCGCTGGTCGACAGCCTGAAGAAGATCAAGGGGCTCGAGGTCCGCGTCGTCGATGCCGGACAGGCTGACGGCGAGACCGACGGCACCAAGCTGTTCGGGGCGCTGGCCTCGGCCTTGTCGGACGTGCCGGTCGACCGCGTCGCCGGTGCGTTCCTGATCACCGACGGCCGCGTCCACGACATTCCGGCCAACGCCGCCGGGCTCGGCTTCCAGGCGCCGGTGCATGCGCTGATCACGGGGCAGAAGGACGAGCGCGACCGCCGTATTGCGGTCATCGCCGCGCCGCGCTTCGGTATCGTCGGGCAGCCCCAGACCATCACCTACCGCCTCGACGACCAGGGCGTCAGCGGCGAGCGCGCCAAGGTTACGGTCCGCAGAGACGGCGAGGTCATCAACGAGCGCACGCTTTCGAGCGGCCAGAGCGCAAGCGTCGACGTCGACATCAAGCATTCCGGGCCGAACATCGTCGAGATCGAGGCCTCGCCGCTCGAGCGGGAATTGACGCCGGTGAACAACCGCGCCGTCGTCGCCATCGACGGTGTGCGCGACAAGCTGCGCGTGCTGCTGGTCTCGGGCGAGCCGCATTCCGGCGAGCGCACCTGGCGCAATCTGCTCAAATCCGATGCCAGCGTCGATCTCGTCCACTTCACCATTCTACGGCCGCCGGAGAAGCAGGACGGTACGCCGATCAACGAATTGTCGCTGATCGCGTTTCCGACCCGGGAGCTGTTCCAGCAGAAGATCAACGAATTCCAGCTGATCATCTTCGACCGCTATGCCCGCCAGGGCGTGCTGCCGATCGCTTATTTCGACAACATCGCACGCTACGTGCGTTCCGGCGGCGCGGTGCTGGTCTCGGCCGGCCCCGACTACGCCTCCAACACCAGCATCTGGCGCACGCCGCTGGATTCGGTGCTGCCCGCCGAACCGGTCGGGGTGACGGAAAAGCCGTTCTACGCGCATCTGTCCGACGTCGGCAAACGCCATCCCGTCACGCGTGGCCTCGAGGGCTCCGCCTCCGAGCCGCCGCGCTGGAGCAGGTTCTTCCGCACCGTCGATACCCGCAATGCGGTCAACCCGCCCGTCATGACGGGCGTCGACGGCAAGCCGCTGCTGTTCCTGTCGCGTTTCGGCGAGGGCCGCGTCGCGCTGCTGCTCTCCGACCACATCTGGCTGTGGGCGCGCGGCTATGAAGGCGGCGGTCCGCATCTCGACCTGTTGCGGCGGATGTCGCACTGGCTGATGAAGCAGCCTGATCTGGACGAGGAAGCGTTGCGCCTGCAGGTGCAGGGCAAGAATCTCGTGGTGGTGCGCCAGACCATGGCGGACAGCGTCCAGCCGGTGAGTGTGACCTCGCCGTCGGGCGTGTCGCGCGACCTGACGCTTGCAGCCGGAGATCCCGGCGAATGGCGCGCCAGCCTGCCGGCGAGCGAGCTCGGGCTGTGGCAGGCCACCGACGGCACGCTGAAGGCGCTGATCAATGTCGGCCCGACCAATCCGAAGGAGTTTTCGGAAGTCACCTCCACCACCGAAACGTTGAAGCCGCTGACCCAGGCGACCGGCGGTGACGCCGTGCGCGTGGTCGACGGCGCCAGCGTCGAGCTGCCGCGCATTCTGCCGGTCCGCTCGGCGAGCGTCTTCCATGGCGACGGCTGGATGGGCGTGCGGATGCGCGACGCCAGCGTGGTGAAGGGCGTCGGCGTGCTGCCGATCTTCGCCGGCCTGATCGGGCTGTTGCTGCTGCTCGGCGCGTTTGCTGCGACGTGGATGCGCGAGGGGCGCTAGGCGGCTTACGCGCGTCCCTTCGCTTCCCGTTAGTCGGATAAATCCCATCGTCACTTCTTCGCCGGAAGCTCCATAACGCCTTCGACCCCGAACTCGGTCGCATGTAGCACGTTGTGAAATCTGGAGGCGGTTCTTCCTCGACCCTGGGCAGGCGTGTCCCTGTCCAGGCATCGCCCGCAGCGGACAAGAGCAGTTCTGAACGCAGCCCTTCGCAGCACTTAAACAGTGCGAGCGTTCGATGAGAAGCGGAGTTACTCGACCATGACAGACCCACTTCACCAGCGCACGTTCAGCTCGCCTCGTCAGACAACGCGCTATATCGAGTGCGGGCCGGTCGACAGACCGTTGATGATTTTCGTCCATGGCTGGCCGAGCATCAGTTTGATGTGGCGCGCGCAGATGGAAGCGTTTGCCGCCGACGGTTGGCACTGCGTCGCTCCCGATCTGCGCGGCTACGGCGGCTCTTCCACGCCTGCAGCCAACGACGCCTATACCATCGAGGAAATCGTGACGGACATGGCCGAACTCCATGATCACCTGGGCGGCAAGCCTGCGATCTGGGTTGGCCACGACTGGGGCTGTGTTGTGGTCGGTGAGTTGGTCGCGCATCAGCCAAAGCGCAGCCGCGGAGTCGTGCTGACCTCGCTGGCATATCAACCCGACGGGCACGCCCTGCGCACAGTCGTCCCGCTGGTCGACCGGACGATTTATCCGGTCGACCAATATCCGGATGGCCAATGGGATTACTACCGTTACTACAACACGCACTTCGAGGCGGCAGTCGCCGACCTCGATGCAGACTTGGCAGCATCGCTGGCGTCGATCTTTCGGCCAGGCGACCCCGCCGGCATCGGCAAGGTTTCGCCGAATGCGATGGTCACGCGCAATGGAGGGCGCTTTGGCGCCGCGCACCGCGCTCCGCCGACTGAGCCCGATTCGGCTCTCTGGCCGCCGGCGGACTTCGACGTGCTGGTGCAGACGTTCAAGGCTCATGGCTTCCGCCCATCCTGCGCGTGGTACATGAACGACGACGCCAACATCGCCTATGCGCGCAAGGCACTCAATGGCGGCCGCCTGTCGCAGCCGGTGCTGTTCGTTAACGGCGACTTTGATCAGATCTGCAGCATCACCGGAAATCGCCAAGGTGACCCGATGCGCGCCACCTGCCCGGACCTGACCGTAACGAGCATGCCCGCAGGGCATTGGCTGCCGCTGGAGCGCAAGGCAGAACACATCGAGGCCATCCGCACCTGGCTCCGGAGCAAAAAGCTCTGATGCCACCTGCTCGCGCTGACACTGAGTCCAATCGCCGTCCGCGTAAGCCGTTTGACAGGTCCTCAGCCTAGGCTTTCAGTTGCCTGCACGACACGGCAAGGAGCCGGCCCGCTCGGGTCGGCTCGACAGCGGTTGACATCCGCTGACGGATTGCGCGATGTTACATTATAACATCGCGGGATCAGGGGATGATACCTCGCGATGTGGGGTGGCGTTTCCAGATGAAGTGGTTCCGGTCGAATATCAGGCACGGCGCCCGGCTCGCGATCTTCGCGATGCTGGTGCAGTTCGCGCTGACGTTCGGCCACAGCCATTGGTTCGCCCAGGCGGCTCCCCTCGCCCAGTCCTCGCTGCAGCAGACCGACGGCGCCCAAGCTCCCGCTTCGATCGACCGTTCCGCGGTCGAGAGGCAATCGCCATTGGCTCCCGACAGGGAGCAACCGGGCGAGGACAATTGCGCGATCTGCGCATTGGTCGCGATGGCGGGCACCGTCTTGTTCGCGGCGCCGCCTGTGTTGCTGCTGCCGCAGGCGATCGACCTGCTCTACCGCACCACCGACGCCGAATTCGTCCACCTGAAATCGGCCGGTACGGCATTCCAGCCCCGCGCCCCTCCCGCGTCCTGACTTCCACAACGCTTGATCACGCCCGGGCTCGCCGCTTTCAGGCGCATTCCCGGGAGCAGCTGAAGTCGAATTCCGTCGCGCAGCGACGGCAGGCCGCCTCCGATCAGCAGACGAACATGCGGACGGCGCCTGACTGGAATCAGGACCATGTCATTCAAATTGCGGCGCGCGCAGCGCCTTGGCGGAGCAAGCCTGCTCCTGCTCGGCGCCGCCACCTCGGCGCTGGCCGAGGATAAGTCATCGACCGAGATCCCCGCCGTCACCGTGACGGCTCCGAGCCCCATCGTGCGCAGGGCGGTGGTGCCGACCCGCAACCCCGGTCGTCCCACCCGAACCGCGCGGGCACGCAGCCACCAACGCGCTGCGGACGCCACGCCGGCAACCTCCACGCCGGCCGCACCTCAGCAGGGCGTGCTGCCCATCGTGACCAACCAGTTCGCGACGGTCACGGTGGTGCCGAACGAAGAGATCCGCCGCGAGGGCGGCGGCCAGCTCGGCGACCTCCTGTTCTCGAAACCCGGCATCACCGGATCGAGCTTCGCGCCCGGCGCCTCCAGCCGGCCGATCATCCGGGGACTTGACGTCAACCGCGTCGGCATCGTCGAGAACGGCACCAATGCCGGCGGCGCCTCCGATCTCGGCGAGGATCACTTCGTTCCAATCGATCCGCTCGCGACCAACCAGGTCGAGGTGGTACGCGGGCCGGCTGCGCTGCGCTATGGCTCGACCTCGATCGGCGGCGTCGTCAGCGCCACCAACAACCGGATTCCGGATGCGCTGCCGAACTGCGGTGCCCAGCCGTTCCAGAGCTTCGGCCTGCCGGTCAAGGCGCCGCTCGCAGCGGCCGCGACTTCGCCTTGCGTCAGCGCCGAGACGCGCAGCGCGTTCAGTTCGGTCGACCGCGGCGTCGAAAGCGGCGTGCTGCTCGACACCGGCGGCGGCAATTTTGCCTTCCATGCCGACGTCTACGGCCGCAACACCACCGACTATAGCATCCCGAGCTACCCGTACCTGAATGACCAGACCCGGTCCGTCGCCAACGGACGCCAGCCCAACTCGGCGACGCGCTCGGACGGCGCCTCGATCGGCGGCTCCTACTTCTTCCAGGGCGGCTATATCGGTGCGGCGATCACGCAGAACGACGCGCTCTACCACATCCCCGGCGTCGACGGCGCCGACCACAACACGCGCATCGACGGCCATCAGACCAAGATCAACGTCAAGGGCGAGTACCATCCCGACGCTACGGCCATCGATGTCGTTCGCTTCTGGGCCGGCGCGACCGACTACCGACACAACGAGATCGGGCTTGCCGATCCCGCCGATCCCAACACCGACGGCGTGCGGCAAACCTTCACCAACAAGGAGCAGGAGATCCGCACCGAGGTGCAGCTGATGCCGTTCAACGCGCGCTTCGCCGAGGTAACGACGGCGCTGGGCTTCCAGGTCGGCCATCAGGAATTGAGCGCGCCGAGCCCGGACAATCCGGGCACGCTGTTTAACGGCCTGTGGGACCCGAACAACAGCACGCGCGTTGCGGGCTATGCTTTCAACGAGTTCAAGTTCACGGAAGCGACGCGGGCGCAGATCGCCGGCCGAATCGAGCATGTCGAGCTGCACGGCACGACGCCGGATTTTCCCGCGGACTTCCTGCCCGACGGCACGCCGCAGGCGGGTATCGGTCGCAATCCGTCCTTCACGCCGAAGAGCGGCAGCATCGGCCTGTTGCAGGACCTGCCGGGCGGCCTGGTCGGCAGCATCACCGCGCAATACGTCGAGCGCGCGCCGAAGGCGGCGGAGCTGTTCTCGCGCGGCGCACATGATGCGACCGCGACCTTCGACATCGGCAACCCCAACCTCACCATCGAGACCGCGAAATCCGTGGAGGTCGGCCTGCGCAAGGCAACGGGGCCGTTCCGCTTCGAGGCGACGGTCTACTACACGCATTTCAACAACTTCATCTATCGCCGTCTCACCGGCGTGATGTGCGACGACGACTTTGCCTCGTGCGGCACGCCCGGCGCCGAGGTGAACCAGGCGGTCTATTCGCAGCGGGACGCGAACTTCCGCGGCGGCGAATTCCAGTCGCAGCTCGACGTCGGTGCATTCCAGGGCGGCATCTGGGGCATCGAGAACCAGTTCGACGTGGTCCGGGCCACCTTCACCGACGGCACCAATGTGCCGCGCATTCCGCCGGTGAGACTGGGCGGCGGCGTGTTCTGGCGCGACGACAACTGGCTGATGCGCGTTAATCTGTTGCACGCCTTCGCTCAGAACAACGTCGCGGTGATCGCGGAGACGCCGACGCCGGGCTACAATCTCTTGAAGGCCGAGGTGAGCTACAAGACCAAGCTCAACCCGAATGCATTCGGCGCGCGCGAGATGCTGCTCGGCCTCGTCGGCAACAATCTGTTGAACGAAAACATCCGCAACTCGGTGTCCTACACCAAGGACGAGGTGTTGATGCCCGGCATCGGGGTACGGGCGTTCGCGAACTTCAAGTTCTGAAAGCGCGATTGCTAGCCGGACTTCATCGTGCTGTGGCTGAGGCGGCCGCTTCGGGGGCCCCCTCTGATGCCTCCTGAAACAGCACGGCAAACAGCAGGGTCCACAATGTCAGGAGAGAAATAGGGATCGTGTAGTACGGCGTCGCGATCGGATAGGTGAAGAAGAAGGCGAGGTTGAGCGCCAGATTGGCGATCGTGAGCAGCGCGACGCGGCGAATGCCGTTCGCCTGCCGCAACAGCCAGATCGAGCCTGCGATTCCGATGACGATCAGCAAGGTCTGGAGCGGATCGGCCAGATAGTCCCGGACCACCGCGAACGAAAAATCCAGTGGCCTGACATCGGGATTGTTGCCGTAGGTCGATGCGAACGGACTGCCGGCGTTGACGGCGTAAGAGACGATGGTCGGGATCACGCCGGCCAGCAACGCGACGCCGAACACAAGCCCCTGCAAGAACCGGGACATCGTCCGCTTCGCAAGAAACGCGACGAGGAGAAAGAGACCATAGCCCGACGCCAGGAAAAGGTTGGCCAATCGAAAGTCGACGGTCAATCCGAGCAGGAAACCGATTGGCGCCAGCAGCCAGATATTCGGTTGAGATCGCGGGCCCGCCAGCCATCGCGCCGTGAGACATCCTACGAGCGCGCACACGACGACCGTCGGGGCCATCGAATAGCTCGCCTTGACCGGATTGACCATCAGGTAGATCGCAAGACAGCCGAACGTCCCGGCCATCAGGACCAACCTCATGCTGCGCGCGAGAGAAAGCGCAAACAGCGCAAAGCCCAGGACGACAATGGTCGCCAGCATGTACATGGGCGCGACCTGGTGCCCTGGCGGAAACAACGCCAACACGAGGCCGACGCCCGGCGGGTATTGAATGACGACCTTCCCCGTGGCCGGCATCAGATTGTGACATGGCGCCGCGGTCGTATCGTTCCAGTCGGGGTAGCCGATCTCCTTCAGCTTTGCTTTCTGATAGCCATCGTCGTCGCGGGTGAGGCTGGTGTCGAATCCCTCCACCAGCCCGAATCTCTGGAACAGATGCGCCTGCCGCAGGTAGCAGATGTCGTCATAGACGCCGCGCGCCTCGTTCCATCGCATCATGGTCCAGAAATGGCCGACCAGCACCGCGAGAAACAACACGACGAAGAAGGCTTTGCTGGTGTGGATCTTCTTCATCGGGATCATGCTGGGGCGGGAGGCGCTGCTTCAGCGGAATGCAAGATAGAGATTGGACGATAGCGGGCCGAGCGACAAACCGGTGTAGCCCACAGCCGCGGACATGGGGTTGGACGACTTGGCACTCGCAGACTCGGCAACCAGCGCGGCGAGCCCCAGCAGCCGTTTTCGCGTCATCAGGATCAGGTTCTGCTCGTCGGTCCATTCCGACTTGCCGGCGATCATGCAGGCGATCCTGAAGGTGCCGTCCAGATAGTGCGCCAGCGGGATGGCCGTGTGGTGCTCAACCGGAAAGAACCTGTTGGGCACCGTGATGAAGACCCGCCGCGCGACGCGGCCAAGCTCCTCGACCAGGAGCACCTGGTTTTCATGGCTGCCGGCATGCTCGAGCACGGCATTGGACGTCGCGACGTCGAACGCATTGTCGTCAAACGGCAGCCGTGTATTCGGTTCGATCTGCACGTAACGGCAAAGCGGAAAAGCCGCCTTGAACCCGATACCTTCGCCGAGCCCGCAAGCCGTGATCTTGTGCTGATGCGGGTAGCTTCGCTCCAGCACGTTGGCGCCGTCGTTGATCACGTCGGACACGCCGACATCCAGGATCTCGTCCGCCGAGGACGGCTGCATCTGGGCGATGAAATCCTGGTAGATGCGGTCGCGCGCCGCGATCAGCAGCTTTTCCGCCGTGCTCCCGGACGCCACTTCCCGGTAATATTGCTGATCGACCGGCACTGCCCTACCTTCATGTGAGCTTCGAAGCGAGGGCGCGTCAGGTTCGCGTCTTGCTCCAGTCGGGACCGACCGGCCCCGATACGCCTTCGAACGCGCCCTCGACCAACTCGATGACGAGGAGCCGGCTGTAATCGACCGGGCCCGGCATGGTGACGCGTCCCTTGGGGACTTGCTTGAAGCCGACGCGGCTGTAATAGGGTTCGTCGCCGACCAGCAGCACCAGGCGATGGCCCTGCGCCTTGGCATCCTTCAGCGCGCGCTCGAGCAGCAGCCGGCCGACGCCGCGGCTGCGGAACGGAGGCTCGACCGTCAGGGGCCCGAGCAGCAACGCCGGCGTGTCGCCGACGCAAATCGGCAATTGCCGGACGGATCCGACCAGCAACGTACCGACGCGGGCGGTGAAGGATAGATCGAGCACATGGTCCACGTGCTCGCGGATGCGGTACGCGCTGAGCACGAAGCGGCCCGGTCCGAAGGTGCGTTCGTGCAGCCGCTCGATCGCCTGAGCATCGCCGACGGCTTCCGACCGGATGGTGAGGGAAAGATCGTTCATCGCGTCGGCGGGATATCACCTTGGAGGGCAGCGGTCCATACGATTGCGCCCGGCCCCCGGGGCAATTTCAGCTCCGCCCGAGCGGTGGTTGGGACAGGTAGGCGAGCATCTTCATTTCCCGCCGCCCGCGCGTCACGGTGTCGAGCACGAGCCCCGACGAAGCCGAAAGCAGCGCCATGATCATCAGACCCATGGAAAGCACGGCGGTCGGCAGGCGCGGTACCAGGCCGGTTTCGAGGAAGGTGATCACCACGGGCAATCCGAAAGCGATCGACAGCAGCGCGAAGACGATGCCGATCGCCGAAAAGAAGCGCAGCGGCCGCTCCAACCGGTTGAGCTTCAGCATCGTGTTGAAGATGCGCAACCCATCCTGCCAAGTATTGAGCTTGGAGAAGGAGCCTTCCGGGCGCGCATAATAGGGCGTCCCGACCTCGGCGACCGGCAGCGACAATTCCAGCGCAAAGACCGCGAACTCGGTCTCGATCTCGAAACCGCCGGACAGGACGGGAAAGGATTTGACGAAGCGGCGGGAGAACACGCGGTAACCGGACAAGATGTCCTTGAAGGTGTGGCCGAAAGTCGATGCCAGGAAACCGGTGAACAGCCGATTGCCGATGCGATGACCGCGCCGGTAGGCCGCTTGCGATTGATCGACACGCAGGCCGACAACCATATCCAGATGCTCGTCGAGGAGCTGGTCGATCATGCGCGACGCGCTCGGCGCGTCGTAGGTCGCATCGCCATCGACGAGCACGTAGATGTCGGCTTCGATGTCTGCGAACATGCGGCGAACGACGTGGCCTTTGCCCTGGCGCCGTTCGCTGCGCACGATCGCTCCCGCCTCGCGCGCGACCGCCGCGGTACGGTCGGTCGAATTGTTGTCGTACACGTAGACCTCGGCCGCAGGCAGGGCCTTGCGGAAATCGGCGACGACCGTCGCGACGGCGGCTTCCTCATTGTAGCAGGGCACCAGCACGGCGACCCGAAATGGCCATGACGTCGTCGATTCAGACAATCTTCATCCCTCGTCCATGCGCCGACACCGCAGGCGCGGCGATCTACTAGCACGGGCAGCCATCATCGCCACGTCGCAATCCGCGGCCTGCCGTCCAGCACTTCGGCGATCCGCAGCCGCGTGCCCGGCGTGGTCCCTTCGGGCAGCGCAGTGACCGCGAAGAATCCGCACTCCGCGATCTCGCGGTTGGGCGCGGGCAGGCGATCCTGCTTGAACTGCCTGACGACGTAGACCGCGACATGGTCGCGGCGGGAGACGTGGCTGTTGAGGAAGATGCCGTGCAGCACGGCGTCGCCGGTGAGATCGATATCCCCCTCCTCCTTGAGCTCGCGGCGCATCGCGTGCTCCATGGTCTCGCCGAGATCGACGCCGCCGCCGGGCAGATACCAGCCCGTGACGTAGCTGTGCCTGACCAGGAACACCCTGGTGTCGGCATCCACCACCACGGCGCGGACGCCGAGCGTCATCCCGCGGACCAGCAGGAAATAGGCGTGGAAGATTCGCCGCAGCAGCGGCTCGAATTTCCGTCGGACGCTGTTCAGACGTTCCCCCATCGGGCTCCCTTGATGCCCCGCTTGCACCTAGCCTGCGACCTTGCCATTACAGCGGACGAATAGCGAGGCAATCGCCCCCCATGGCTCCCTTCACGCTCGCCCATCTGTCCGACCCGCATCTGCCGCCGCTGCCGAAGCCGCGGCTGATCGAGCTCGCCGGCAAGCGCGCGTTCGGCTATGTCAACTGGACGCGCAACCGTCACAAATACCAGCGCCGCGAGGTGCTCGACGCCCTTGTCGCCGACGTGAAGGCGCAAGGTCCCGACCACATCGCGGTCACAGGCGATCTCGTCAATCTGGCGCTGGAGGCGGAGTTCGCGCCGGCGCGCGCCTGGCTCGACGGCGTCGGTCCGCCCGACCGCGTCACCACGATTCCCGGCAATCACGACGCTTATGTCCGCGCTACCTTTCATCGCTTCGGCGAAACCTTCGCGCCCTATCTTGCGGGCGACGATGGCCGTATCGGCTTTCCGAGCCTGCGCCGGCGCGGGCCGCTCGCACTGATCAGCCTGTCCACGGCGGTGCCCACCTTGCCGTTGATGGCGACAGGCGCGCTCGGACGCGAACAGCTCGCGGCGCTCGAAGAGGTGCTCGAGCGGCTCGCAACCGAGGACGTCTTTCGCGTGCTGCTGGTGCATCATCCCCTGAAGTCCGGCGCGCGCCACAAGCGCATGACTGACTCCGCCGGGCTGCTGACGCTTTTGAAACGCCACGGCGTCGAGTTGATCCTGCATGGACACGACCACATTCATTCGACGATGTGGTTCGAGGGACCCAACGGCAATATTCCGGCCCTCGGCGTGCCGTCGGCCTCCGCGCTCGCGCACGGCCGCACCCCGGCTGCGGCCTACAATCTGTTCACGATCGAGAAGGACAACGCCGGCTGGCGTTGCGAGCAGACGGTGCGGAGCCTGGGGGTTGGACTTCAGATCGGACAGATCAAGCATGTGAGATTGATTTGAGGCCGCCCGTCATTGCTCGCAATGACGACGGCGAACGTCTCACCAGCTCCGCAGCGCCGCGAGCACGGCAACACCGAACAGCGCGGCGGCGCCGAGCACAAATCCGAACACGAACGGCCACACGCGCGAGCGGCGCCGCGGCGGCGCTAGCTCGGGCTTCGGCTCGGGCGGGACCACCATCGCATGCTCGCGTTCGATCATGCGGCGGGCGACATAATCAGTCACGGCCTCGACGATGACAGCGGTGTCGTGCGATTCGGCGAGCACGATGCGGCCGAAGCGGGTGTCCTGCACGAAGCGGTACATTCGCTTGTCACGCCCCATCAAGATATGCGCGACGACGTCGATCCAGAGCCTGGGCGTGTCGCCCTGGCTGATGCCACGGTCGAACAGGTCGATCTGATCGGGCACCTGCGCGAACAGGGGATCGAGCGAATCGTTGAGGATCTCGAGCCGCGCCACCTCGGCATCGCGCAAATCGACGACGACGCCGGTCCGGTCGGCGGCCTCGATCCGCGCGCGCAACAGCGCATCGCGCAGCCGCACCGGGCGCGGCTGGCTGGGATGGATCCCGCTGGTCTCGGGCTCTGACATTGGCGGCCTCGTCCTCACTTGGCGGGATTAACCTATCAGCAACCAAAGTGTCCGCAAAGGGCCTACAATTCCAGTGACTTACGACGCCCACAAATCTTTCACCTGTGCCAAAAACAGACGGTCCCACCCGGCTTGCGCCGGATGGGACCCTCCGTCCTTGGACGTCTTCTTATTCAGATTGGCATGCAAGTTCAGATTGTCACGCCGAGACCCGCGACGGCTCTTCCACGATCGAGAAGCGGACGCCCGCCTTGTGGCGGTTCTCTTCCGAGACCGAGCGCCAGGCGTCCTCGGCCTCCTTGCGGGTCTTGAACGGACCCTGCACCTGGGCCGAACCTTCCACGAGCTTGTGGAAGTTCATCGAACCGAACTCGCCGCCGATCACCCAGAAATTGCTGTTGGTCATTGTCGTCTCCTGTCGATTAGCGTGATGCGTTAGCCGAACTGGTTCATCGTGTTGTGGGCACCGCCCGCCTTCAGGGCAGCCTCGCCGGCGAAGTATTCCTTGTGGTCGTCGCCGATGTCGGAGCCGGCCATGTTCTGATGCTTGGCGCAGGCGATACCCTGACGGATCTCGGCGCGCTGGACGTTCTTGACATAGCCGAGCATTCCCTGGTCGCCGAAATATTCCTTCGCCAGATTGTCCGTCGATAGCGCCGCCGTGTGATAGGTCGGCAACGTGATCAGGTGGTGGAAGATGCCGGCACGCTTGGCCGAATCCGCCTGGAAGGTACGGATGCGCTCGTCGGCTTCCTTCCCCAGCGGCGTATCGTCGTATTCCGGCTTCATCAGCTCGGCACGATTGTACTTGCTGACGTCCTTCCCGGCTTCCTTCATGGCGTCGTAGACCTGCCAACGGAAGTTGAGGGTCCAGTTGAACGAGGGCGAGTTGTTGTAGGCCAGCTTCGCGTTCGGAACCACCTTGCGGATCCGGTCGACCATCTTGGCGATCTGCTCGATATGCGGCTTCTCGGTTTCGATCCAGAGCAGGTCGGCGCCGTTCTGCAGCGAGGTGATGCAATCCAGCACGCAGCGGTCTTCGCCGGTGCCCGGGCGGAACTGATAGAGATTGGAGGGCAGGCGCTTCGGACGCATCATCTTGCCGTTACGGTTGATGATGACGTCGCCGTTGCGGGCGTTCTCCGCGGTCACTTCCTCGCAATCCAGGAAGCTGTTGTACTGGTCGCCGAGGTCGCCGGGCTTGTGGCTGACCGCGATCTGCTGGGTCAGGCCGGCACCGAGCGAGTCGGTGCGGGTCACGACGATGCCGTCTTCAACGCCGAGTTCGAGGAAGGCGTGACGGCAGGCCCGGATCTTGGCCAGGAACACCTCGTGCGGCACGGTGACCTTGCCGTCCTGGTGGCCGCACTGCTTTTCGTCCGAGACCTGGTTCTCGATCTGGAGCGCGCAGGCACCCGCCTCGATCATCTTCTTGGCGAGCAGATAGGTGGCCTCCGCATTGCCGAAGCCGGCGTCGATGTCGGCGATGACGGGCACGACATGGGTCTGGAAGTTATCGATCTTCTCGATCAGCTCCTTCTCTCTGGTCTTGTCGCCTTCCTTGCGGGCCTTATCGAGGTTGCGGAAGATATCGTTCAGCTCGCGCGAATCGGCCTGACGCAGGAAGGTGTAGAGCTCTTCGATCAGCGCCGGCACCGAGGTCTTCTCGTGCATCGACTGGTCCGGCAGCGGGCCGAACTCGGAGCGCAGCGCCGCGATCATCCAGCCGGACAGGTACAGATAGGTGCGATCGGTCTTGCCAAAGTGCTTCTTGACCGAGATCAGCTTCTGCTGGGCGATGAAGCCGTGCCAGCAGCCCAACGACTGCGTGTACTTGGTGGGGTCGCCGTCGTAGGCGGCCATGTCGGCCCGCATCAGCGCCGCGGTGTAGCGAGCGACGTCGAGGCCGGTCTTGAAGCGATTCTGCAGGCGCATGCGGGCGACGGCCTCGGCCGACACCCCGTTCCAGGTCGGCTGGGTCTCAAGGAGCGACCGGGCCGCCTCGACCTCACTCTGATACGAGGCAGGGGCCTGGAAGGTGCTGATGCCGCGGGGCTGGTAATTCATGTGCCTGATCCTTTCACGACGATGGCACCGCCATCGACATTCTTGACAATGCATTGCGAGATGCGTGTCAGAAGCTAAACGCGAGAAAGCCTAGCTCGTATAGTAGTCTTGTATTTGAATGGTGATGTCATGTAACATAGGTGATTGTAATAAATGTCACTTTGTAAAACTTGTAAAGAATATAGGTCAGTAAGACTGCCTTACGACTTTGGAGACCTGAGAATGCCCGCCGGATCCGGTAAGAAGCTCTTCGTCGGCCCGCGCTTCCGGCGGATCCGGCAGCAATTGGGGCTGTCGCAGACTCAGATCGCCGAGGGGCTCGGGATCTCGCCGAGCTATGTCAACTTGATCGAGCGCAACCAGCGTCCGGTGACTGCGCAGATCCTGCTACGGCTGGCCGAAACCTACGACCTCGACCTGCGCGACCTCGCGACCGCCGACGAGGACCGCTTCTTCGCCGAACTCAACGAGATCTTCTCCGACCCGCTGTTCCGCCAGATCGACGTTCCCAAGCAGGAACTGCGCGATCTGGCCGAGCTTTGCCCCGGCGTCACCCATGCGCTGCAACGGCTCTATGCCGCCTATACCGAGGCCCGCCAGGGCGAGACGCTGGCCGCGGCGCAAATGGCCGACCGCGACGTCGGCACCCGCTATGAGGCCAATCCGGTCGAGCGCGTCCGCGAGCTGATCGAGGCCAACCGCAACTACTTTCCGGAACTCGAGCAGGCCGCGGAGACTCTGCGCGACGGACTGAACGTGCCGGCCGAAGAGCTTTATGCGGCACTGGCGGCACGGCTGCGCGAAAAGCATTCGATCCAGACCCGCATCATGCCGGTGGACGTGATGCGCGAGACGCTGAGGCGCTTCGACCGCCATCGGCGCCAGCTCCTGATCTCCGAACTGGTCGACCCGCCCGGCCGCGCGTTCCAGCTCGCCTTTCAGCTCGGCCTCGTTGAATGCGCGCAGCATCTGGAGACCATCATCGGCCGCGCCGGCGCGCTCGACGACACACCGCGCCGCCTATTCCGGATCACGCTCGGCAACTACTTTGCGGCCGCGGTGATGATGCCCTACCCGGCCTTCCTGGCCGCGGCAGAAGCGTTGAACTACGACATCCATCTGCTGGCGCAGCGCTTCAATTCCGGCTTCGAGCAGGTCTGCCATCGGCTCACCACCCTGCAGCGGCCGAACGCGCGCGGCATCCCGTTCTTCCTCTTGCGCGTCGACAATGCAGGCAATGTCTCGAAGCGATTTTCGTCGGGCACGTTCCCGTTCTCGAAATTCGGCGGCACGTGTCCGTTGTGGAACGTGCACTCGACCTTCGACACGCCTGACCGCCTGCTGAAGCAGGTGATCGAGCTGCCGGACGGCACGCGCTATTTCTCGATCGCGCAGATGGTGCGCCGCCCCGTCGCGCCGCACCCGCTGCCACAGCCGCGCTTCGCCATTGGCCTCGGCTGCGAGATCCGTCACGCCGCGCGCCTCGTCTACGCTGCCGGCATCGATCTGGAGAAAACGGAGGGCACGCCGATCGGCGTCAACTGCCGTCTCTGCGAGCGCGAAAACTGCGCCCAGCGCGCCGAGCCGCCGATCACGCGCACCCTGATCCTGGACGAGACGACGCGGCGGGTGTCGAGCTTTGCATTCTCGAATGCGAGGGAGCTGTAAAGCACACCGCTGTCATGCCCCGCGAAGGCGGGGCATCCAGTACGCCGCGGCCTATCGGTTCAATCCCTGCCGTCTCGGAGTACTGGACGCCCGGTCAAGCCGGGCGATGACAGTTGAATGTGCGGCTGCACCCAATCCCTACGCCAGCGTATGCACGATCACCGGCCCGGCGGCGGCGCGGGCGTCGCCTGCAAGCAGCGCGCCCAGATCCTTCTCGATCCAGGCGATCGCACGCCTGTTCGCCTCCTCCGCCTGCTCGAATTTGTCGAAGATCGAAATCGCCGTGACCGTGTCGTCACCGGCATAGACGACGTAATAGGCGCGGAAGCCGTCGACGTCGCTGATGATCGGAACGGCGCCTTCCTTGATACGGCGCGCCAGCTCTTCGGCGCTCCCGCTTTTTGCCTTGGCCTGACGGATGGCGGCATACATGGCATCCTCGCTTCCGGCTATCTGGTTTGAGGGCTTGGTGCCCGGACCGCATGCTACGCCGAAGCGCGCGGGCAATCCACGCTTGGTTAACTCGGCGCTAATTCAGTTCCGCGATCCGCAACGATCGATTAAGCACGCCTCAACATCGCTGCCTTAGTCTCGCCCCACTCACTTTTCGCAAACAACGGCGGCTTATTCTGCCGCGTGAAGTGACATCAGGGGGTTCATCATGCGCATTGCGTTGCTGCTGACCGCGACCATTGTCGGCGCGCTCTTTGCCAATCCATCCCATGCCGGACCGCTGGATCCGTCCTCCGGCGCAGCGCAGGCGTTACCGCCGGGCTTCCAGAGCTACCGCGGCTACATGTTCGACCTGTCGGAGAATTCCGACCGCAAGGATGTCGACAAGCTCACCGACAATGTGAAGAGCCAGATCGACGTGGTCGAGGCTGCCGGCCTCTCGCCGCGCGTGCTGCGCTTCTTCCGCACCGTCCCGATCATCGCCAGCGAGCTGGCCTGCCTCGACGAAGGCGCCGCGACCGCGTGCTACGGCCGGGTCACGCCTGACATCCAGCGCACCGCTCCCCGCACGCTGACGGTCTGGGACCCCAACAAGCAGCGCTGGAGCAATCCGAACGCCGTCGACCTCGCGGTCGATTCCGGCCTCGGCGTGATCATGCTGCGGCCGGATATGATGCGTTACGAAAAGGAAGCGGTGCTGCTGCACGAGCTCCTGCACGCCTACCATGCGCGGCTGTTGCCGGACGGCTACGCCAACAAAGGCGTGATCGGCTATTACGCTTACGCCAAGTCCAAGGATCTCCTGCCAAGGAGTCCTATGCGCTGAAGAATCACATGGAATTCTTTGCGGTGACCGCCAGCATCTTCCTGGCCGGGAAGAGCGAATTCCACGACCCGAAGTCGCGCGAGGCGCTCAAGGAGAAGTTGCCGGACTATTACAAGTATCTGGTGGGGGTGTTCGGCTTCGACCCCGATCCGGCAGCTGCGAGCGGCCCGGTCGCCTCGCTGAAGTAAGACAGACAGCGCAAAACCAAGGCAGAGAGCCGCGCGCACAGCGCGGCTTTTTTGTTTTGGTCACCGGAAGCTGCGGATGACGCGCGGCCGGGAATTGCCAAGGTGGGGCCCGATCTGCATAGTCCCGCCCGCATCGATACCGTTTTCGAAGAGGATAGAACAACATGGCGGACGCCGACCTGGATGTCGTGATCCGGCAACTGGCCAGACAGCTGCATACGGGCCTGATGACCCGCGCCAAGGAGCGCCGGGATCGATTCAACGGCCTTGCGGCCAAGGCCAAGGGCAAGGAGACCGGCGACCGCTTCAAGATGATGGCCAAGGCCACCATGGAGCAGGCCGTTGCCGCCGCCAAGCGCCTGCAGATGTCCGCCGACAACGTCGCCGACAGCTACGCGCGGTCGATGCGGATCGCCGCCAGCACACCGGTCGCGGTGAAGGTGGAGAAGAAGGCGCCCAAGGAAAAGCCGGTGAAGAAGGCGAAGAAGGCCAAAACCAAGAAGTAGGAGCGCACTTTCTTCCTTCTCCCCTTGTGGGAGAAGGTGGCGTGAAGCGCCGGACGAGGGGTGGTTTCCGCGAATTCAACTGCAGCAGACTCACGCGCGGAGAGATACCCCTCACCCGTCTCGCCGCTTCGCGGCGAGCCACCCTCTCCCACAAGGGGAGAGGGTTGCAGCGGCGCACGCAGCTCTAGATATCTCTACCGCCCTGGCGCGGCGAGCCGGGTCGGCTCGGCGCTCGCGAGTTCAGCGAGTTTTGCGCGTGCCGCGTCGCGGGTGCGGGCATCCTTGCCGGCGGGCAGCGCCAGCGCGGCTTCGAAATCGGCGCGCGCTTCATTCGCCTGGCCACGCGCCAGGAAGGCGAGGCCGCGATCGAGCCGAGGCTGCGCATCGGAGGGGTCGAGGCGGACCGCGGTGTTGTAGCTCAGGATCGCGCGATCGAGATCGCCGGCGGCCGCGAGCGCGAGACCGCGCTGGTGATAGGGCGCGGCGTGCCTGGGATCATGCGCGATCGCCTCGTCGTAATCCTCGATGGCAAGTTCGAGGTCGCCGTTCTGCCGGCGCGCCAGCGCCCGATCGCGATAGAGCGAGGCACGGTTGGGATTGAGATGGATGGCCTCGTCGAAATCCGCGATCGCCCGCCGCCAGTCGCCGTGGCGCAACGCGATCCGTCCGCGCCCCTCATAGGCGAACGCGATCAGCGAGCCGCGCAGCGGCGAGAAGCCGATCACCGCCGAACAGATGTCGGGCTCGTCCTCGTCTCCGCAATTGACGACGGTGTGCGTGGACAGGCCAATCAGCACGCCCACGACGATCAACAATGGTACTGCAGCTTTGGTCATCTTCGACGGTGGCAGGCAGAGGGCCGGCCACGCATCCCCTTTCGCAGGAACTGTCACGGCAGGGTGTTAACACCGGCCGGGACCGTCCTGTGTGCGACAGGTCACAAAGCGTGCAAATTAGAGCCGCTGCTGCGTCAGCCCCAAGGCCCGCGCGAGGAGGAGCGGCCCCAGGGGCTCCGCGGCGGATAGTTCTCATTGGCGCCGACCGACGGCGACGCCTGCGCACCAAGCTCGGCTGCGAGCTGCTGAAGCGCCGCGATGCGATTTTGCGTCGAGGGATGGGTGGCAAACAGATTGTCCACGCCGTGGCCCGACAGCGGATTGATGATGAACATGTGCGCGGTGGCTGGATTTCGTTCCGCCTCGAAATTCGGGACCTGATGCGCCGCGCTTTCGATCTTCACCAGCGCCGATGCCAGCCACATCGGCTGACCGGCGATGCGTGCGCCGAGATTGTCCGCGGCGTATTCGCGGGTGCGGCTGATCGCCATCTGCACCAGCATGGCGCCGATCGGGGCGAGGATCATCATCAGGATCGAGCCGACGATGCCCGGGCCGTTGTTGTCGCGGTTGCCGCCGAAGAACATGCCGAACTGCGCCAGCATCGAGATCGCACCGGCAATGGTCGCGGTCACAGTCATCAGCAGCGTGTCGTGGTGCTTGATATGAGCGAGCTCGTGCGCGATCACGCCCGCAAGCTCCTCGCGGCTGAGCTGGTGCATCAACCCGGTGGTGACCGCAACCGCGGCATTCTCGGGATTGCGCCCGGTGGCAAACGCGTTGGGCTGCGGCTCGTCCATCAGGAACACGCGCGGCATCGGCAAGCCGGCGCGGGCCGCTAGCTCGGCCACGAGCCCGACCAGCTCCGGTGCGCTGCTGCGGTCGACCTCATGGGCGCCATACATGGACAGCACCATCCGGTCGGAGTTCCAGTAGGTGAAGAGATTGGTCGCCGCGGCAATGACGAGCGCAATCATGGCGCCGCCGGCACCGCCGATCAGATAGCCGACGCCCATGAACAGGGCGGTGAGGCCTGCGAGCAGCATTGCGGTACGAAGATAATTCATGGCCGTCTCCCGAGGCCGGCCGTAGCCGCTGGAGGCGTTGCGGGCCGGCGAGCATGAGGTAGGGATGACCCCGGCCCGCCCGCAAGGTTTCAAGGTGCGTCGCGGAGCCGCGGCACTGGTTTGAGGTCAATCGTTCCATTAAGCTTGGCCGAGAATCCAAGCGTCTCCTCCCCTTGCGGAAACCTCATGCTCCAGACCCGATTTGCGATCGCGGCCGCCGCCCTGCTCACGCTCGCCCTTCCCGCCTCTGCCCAGTTCGCGCCGCCGCCGGCAAAGCCCGCGGCTCCCAGGGCCACTGGGCCCTCGCCGCGCGCGGCGTCGTGCCATAACGGGGCGAACTTCGATCGCTTCCTGGTCGACGTGAAACAGCAGGCCGTTGCCGCCGGCGTGTCGCAGCGGACGATCGCGGCGGCCTCCCCTTACCTCGTCTACGACCAGGGCATCGTCAATCGCGACCGCGGCCAGCGCGTGTTCGGCCAGCTCTTCACCGAATTTGCCGGCCGCATGGCCGCGCCCTATCGCATGCAGAACGGCCAGCAACATATCAAGCAACATGCGGCCGCGTTCGCACGCGCGGAAAAGGAATACGGTGTGCCGCCGGCAGTGATCGCCGCGTTCTGGGGACTGGAGAGCGATTTCGGCGTCAACATGGGTAATCTGCCGACACTGAAATCGCTGGTGTCGCTGGCCTATGATTGCCGCCGCTCGGAGATGTTCGTGAACGAGACCATCGCCGCGCTGAAGATCATCGACCGGGGCGACCTGCAACCGGACGAGATGGTCGGCTCCTGGGCCGGCGAGCTCGGTCAGACCCAGTTCCTGCCCGTGCATTACGTCAACTATGCCGTCGACTATGACGGCGACGGCCGACGCGATCTCCTCCGCAGCGAGGACGACGTGATCGGCTCGACCGCGAACTACATCGCCAACGGCTTGAAGTGGCGGCGCGGCGAGCCGTGGCTGGAGGAGATCAAGGTGCCGCAGAACCTGCCGTGGGATCAGACCGACCTCACGGTGCAGCTGCCGCGCTCAAAATGGGCGCAGCTCGGGGTTACCTATCCCGACGGCCGGCCGCTGCCGAACGACAATCTCGCGGCCTCCGTGCTGCTGCCGATGGGACGCTTCGGTCCGGCCTTCATGGCATACCCGAATTTCGCGGCCTACACCGAGTGGAATAACTCGCTGATCTATTCGACCACCGCGGGCTATCTCGCCACCCGCATCGCGGGCGCGGCTCCGATGCGAAAGCCGTCCACACCGGTCGCGCAGCTGCCATTCAACGAGCTCAAGCAATTGCAGCAGCTTCTGGTCCAGGCTGGCTTCAATGTCGGCAAGGTCGACGGCGTGCTGGGCCAGCAAAGCCGCGCCGCGGTGAAGGCGATGCAGATCAAATACGGTCTGCCGGCCGATTCCTGGCCTTCGGCCGAACTGCTCGCTCGCATGCGTGGGGGCACGGCACAGGCGCAGCCAGTGGGGACGATCCGGTAAGCACCAGGATCGCTGTCATGCCCCGCGAAAGCGGGGCATCCAGTACGCTGCGGCCTTCAATCACAGCTGCTCGGAGTACTGGATCGCCCGGTCAACCGGGCGATGACACGAGGGTATGACGCCGATAGCACCACAGCCCGCTCGGTAGAATTTTCGCACTGCACAAGCCCCTCCGGCGATTGTATTTTTCCATGACGTTCCCATGTGAGTAGCTCAGGTTTCTCCTGAGATTTCCCACTTTTGAAGCGAGCATCACATGTCCTTCCACGACGCCGTCGTTCCTGCCTATTTGCAAATGTTGAACAGCCTGATCGGCCTGCTCACGAAAGCCGAAGCGCATTGTGCGGCCAAGAAGGTCGACCCCAGCGTCCTGCTGGGCTCCCGCCTGTTTCCGGACATGCTGCCGCTCTCGAAGCAGATCCAGCTGGTCAGCGATTTCGCAGCCAAAGGTTGCGCCCGGCTGACCCATAGCGACGTGCCCTCCACACCGGACACCGAGACCAGCTTTGCGGAGTTGAAGCAGCGCCTGGCGAAGACCATCGACTACGTGAAATCGTTCAAGCCCGAGCAGTTCGAGGGCGCCGACACCAAGGACGTCACCTTCCCGGCCGGCCCCGACAAGTCCATCACCATGAAGGGCCAGCAATTCCTGAGCGCGTTCTCGCTGCCGAACTTCTATTTCCACGCCGCAACCGCCCACGGCCTTCTGCGCCACGCCGGCGTCGAGATCGGCAAGCGCGATTTCCTCGGCGCGAACTGAAAGGCGATTATTCAGACGGCCGCGGCGGGAGATCCAATCTGCTGCTGCGGCTGAAATTGCACATGCTTTATGCTGCGCGGCTCGGCTGCGCATCTCGCCTGCAGTTTCTGTATGGCTCCTCCCTTGCGCTGATTGCCGCAATGCACAAGTGTTCCGGATCTCTCACCGCCTGGAAGCATTCTCATGAGCCGTTCGACCAAATTGTTTGAGACCTACAAGCTCGGCCCGATCACGCTGGCGAACCGTTTCGTGATGGCGCCGCTGACGCGCAACCGCGCCGTTCCCGGCACCTTCGTACCGGGCGCGCTCGCCGCTGACTATTACGCCCAGCGTGCCTCGGCGGGGCTTCTGATTACCGAAGCGAGCCAGGTCTCACAGCAGGGCCAAGGCTACCAGGACACCCCCGGCATCTACTCAAAGGACCAGGTCGCCGGCTGGCGCACGGTCACCGATCAGGTGCATCAGCGCGGCGGCAAGGTCTTCATCCAGCTCTGGCATGTCGGCCGCATCTCGCATGTCGACCTTCAGGCCAATGGCGCAGCCCCGGTGGCGCCGAGCGCGATCCGCGCCAAGGGCAAGACTTTCGTCAACGGCACTTTCGCCGACGTCTCCGAGCCCCGTGCGCTCGAGCTCTCCGAAATTCCAGGCATCATCGACGATTTCAGGCGCGCCACGAAGAATGCGCTCGAAGCCGGCTTCGATGGCGTCGAGATCCACGGCGCCAACGGCTATCTGCTCGAGCAATTCGCCAAGGACGGCACCAACAAGCGTACCGACGCCTATGGCGGCTCGATCGAGAACCGCGCGCGGCTGATGCTCGAGGTCTCCAGGGCCGTCGTCGCCGAGGCCGGCGCTGATCGCACCGGCATCCGCATCTCGCCGGTGACGCCGGCCAACGACATCTCGGATTCGAACCCGCAAGCCTTGTACGACCATATCGTCGACGGCCTCGCCGCGCTCAAGCTCGTCTATCTCCATGTCGTCGAAGGCGCCACCGGCGGTTCGCGCGACATCGCGCCGTTCGACTATGCGGGCCTGCGCAAGCGCTTCCCCGGCGCCTACATCGCCAACAACGGCTATGATTTCGACCTCGCTGCCAAGGTGCTCGAGGCGAACGCGGCCGATCTCATCGCCTTCGGCAAGCCGTTCATCTCCAATCCCGATCTGGTCGAGCGGCTGAAGCAGGGCGCGGCGCTGAACGACTGGGACAAGAACACGTTCTACGGCGGCGGCGCGAAGGGATACACGGACTATCCGACGCTGGCGGCTGAGCCGGCGGAATAAGGCGTCGTTGTCGCTCCATCCTCCGTCATTGCGAGGAGCGAAGCGACGAAGCAATCCAGACTACCTCCGTGGAAAGACTCTGGATTGCTTCGCTTCGCTCGCAATGACGTGTGGAAGCAAAATCCACGACAATAAAAAGAAAAAAGGCCGGGATTGCTCCCGGCCTTTCGTCGTTATGCTGATGTGCCTTACTGCAGCGAAGCGCGCTTCGGGGGCTGTGCCGGCCACGACTTGATCAGAGTGTCGTAGTCGACCGTCTCACCCTTCGGCTTCTCGTTGGCGAGCTTGCGCTGCGGGGCAATCGTGCCGTCCTTCTGGGCCTTGGCGAACCAGAACTCGGCCGACTCCTTCTTGTGCAGCTTCGGACCGCAGGCGCCCTGCACGCCCGACTTCTCCAGACGCTCCATGACGGAGTCCTGGGCCGCGGCAAGCGAGTCCATCGCGGCCTGCGGCGTCTTGGCACCGGACGACGCATCGCCGATGTTCTGCCACCACAGCTGCGCCAGCTTCGGATAGTCGGGCACGTTGTTGCCGGTCGGGGTCCACTGCACGCGCGCGGGCGAGCGGTAGAACTCGATCAGGCCGCCGAGCTTCGGCGCACGCTCGGTGAACGACTTGTCCCAGATGTCGGATTCACGGATGAACGTGAGACCGACATGGCTCTTCTTCAGCGACACCGTCTTGGAGACGATGAACTGGAGATAGAGCCAGGCCGCCTTGCGGCGATCCGGGGGAGTCGATTTGAGCAGCGTCGCCGAACCCGCATCCTGGTAGCCGAGCTTCATGCCTTCCTTCCAGTACGAACCGTGCGGCGACGGAGCCATACGCCACTTCGGCGTACCGTCCGCGTTCATCACGGCGATGCCCGGCTTCACCATGTCGGCGGTGAAGGCGGTGTACCAGAACATCTGCTGGGCGATGTTGCCCTGCGCCGGCACCGGACCCGACTCGGAGAAGGTCATGCCCTGGGCCTGCGGCGGAGCATACTTCTTCATCCACTCGAGGTACTTGGTGATCGAGTAGACCGCGGCCGGACCGTTGGTGTCGCCGCCACGCTCGACCGAGGAGCCGACCGGACGGCAGCCTTCCATGCGGATGCCCCATTCGTCGACCGGCAGACCGTTCGGGATGCCCTTGTCGCCGTTACCGGCCATCGACAGCCAGGCGTCGGTGAAACGCCAGCCGAGCGACGGGTCCTTCTTGCCATAGTCCATATGGCCATAGACCTTGACGCCGTTGATCTCCTTGATGTCGTTGGTGAAGAACTCGGCGATGTCTTCGTAGGCTGACCAGTTCACGGGCACGCCGAGCTCGTAGCCATACTTGGCCTTGAACTTGGCCTTGTAGTCGGCGTTGGTGAACCAGTCGTAGCGGAACCAGTAAAGGTTCGCGAACTGCTGGTCGGGCAGCTGATAGAGCTTGCCGTCCGGCGCCGTGCCGAACGACTTGCCGATGAAGTCGTTGACGTCGAGCATGGGGTCGGTGACGTCCTTGCCCTCGCCGGTCATATAGTCCGACAGCGCGATGGTCTGGCCGTAGCGGAAGTGGGTGCCGATCAGATCGGAATCGTTGATCCAGCCGTCGTACACGTTCTTGCCGGACTGCATCTGGGTCTGCAGCTTCTCGACGACGTCACCTTCCTGGATGATGTCGTGCTTGAGCTTGATGCCGGTGAGCTCGGAGAACGCCTTGGCCAGCGTCTGCGACTCATATTCGTGGGTCGTGATGGTTTCGGAGACCACGTTGATCTCCATTCCCTTGAAGGGCTCGGCGGCCTTGGCGAACCACTCCAGCTCCTTCTTCTGGTCTTCCTTCGACAGCGTCGAGGGCTGGAATTCCGCGATCCACTTCTGGATCGCGGCGTCGTCGGCGGCGCGCACCGGCGCCGAGACGGCCAGCGACACCGCGACGATGGCGGCGACGCTGGACATCGTCAGAAAGCTATTCTTGGTCAATGGACGTTCCCTTCTCCTAAACTGCCGCATGTTATTCCTCCGTTGCAGCGACAAACTTTTTACAGGCCCGGGTTGGTCCCGGATCTGGCCGTTCCTTCGCGGGCTAGACCGTGCGGAAAATGAGTACGGCCGTGGCCAGCGAAATTCCTGATGCGATCCAAAGGCGCGAAATTTCAACTCCGTCCTCGCCGATCGGCAGCGTGGCGAGGGGGTCGGTGCCGGCGAAGGCGATCCACAGCAAGTGGATGACCGCCGCCGTGATCAGGGAGATGAACAGGCGGTCGCCGCGCGTGGTCGGGATGCGCAGCACGCCGACGCGCTCGGCTTCGGGATAAGCCACCCCGAGCCAGGTCATCACAGCCAGCGTGCAGGCGAGCGCGACAAAAAAGATCGCCGTCGGCGGCGTCCAGGCCATCCATGCAATCCATTCCATTTGATGCCTCCCTAGACCCGACCGAGCGCGAAACCGCTCGCGATATAATTGCGGACGAACCAGATCACGAGTGCGCCCGGGATGATCGTCAGCACGCCGGCTGCCGCCAGCAGGCCCCAGTCCATGCCCGCAGCCGACACCGTGCGCGTCATGATCGCCGCGATCGGCTTGGCCGAGACCGAGGTCAGCGTGCGCGCGAGCAGCAGCTCGACCCAGGAGAACATGAAGCAGAAGAAGGCGGCGACGCCGATGCCGCTCGCAATCAGCGGCACCAGGATCTTGATGAAGAAGCGCGGGAAGGAATAGCCGTCGAGGAAGGCGGTCTCGTCGATCTCGCGCGGCACGCCGGAGACGAAGCCTTCCAGGATCCACACCGCCAGCGGGACGTTGAAGATGCAGTGCGCGAGCGCGACCGCCCAGGGCGTATCGAACAGCCCGATCGCCGAATAGAGATTGAAGAACGGCAGGGCATAGACCGCGGCCGGCGCCATGCGGTTCGAGAGCAGCCAGAAGAACAGATGCTTGTCGCCGAGGAAACGGTAGCGCGAGAACGCGTAGGCCGCCGGCAGCGCCACCGAGATCGAGATGATGGTGTTGAGGACGACATATTCCAACGAGTTGATATAGCCGGAATACCAGCTCTCATCGGTGAAGATGCGCTTGTAGTGCTGGAGCGTCGGCGCGTGCGGCCACAGCGTCATCGTCGAGACGATCTCGGCGTTGGTCTTGAAGCTCATGTTGACGAGCCAGTAGATCGGCAACAGCAGGAAGATCAAAAACAGCGCCATGATGAGGCGACGGCCGGGGATCGAGTGCATCACACGGCTCCTTCCTGCGGCTTCCGATCGCTGCCGGCGTTGGTCATGACGGTGTAGAAGATCCAGCAGACGATCAGGATGATGAGGTTGTAGACCAGCGACAGCGCGGCGGCCTTGCCGAGGTCGAACTGGCCGAGCGCGATCTTGACCAGCTCGATCGACACGAAAGTCGTCGAATTGCCGGGCCCCCCACCAGTCACCACGAACGGTTCGGTGTAGATCATGAAACTGTCCATGAAGCGCAGCAGCACCGCGATCAGCAGCACGCGGTTCATCTTCGGCAGCTGGATCGCCTTGAACACGGCCCAACGCGAGGCGCCATCGATCTGCGCCGCCTGGTAATAAGCCTCCGGGATCGACTTAAGTCCGGCATAGCACAGCAGCGCGACCAGGCTGGTCCAGTGCCAGACGTCCATCACGATGACCGTGACCCAGGCGTCGATGTCGTTGGAGACGTAATTATAATCGATGCCGGTCGCATTGAGGACATAGCCGAGCAGGCCGATGTCGGGACGGCCAAAGATCTGCCAGATCGTGCCGACCACGTTCCACGGGATCAGCAGCGGCAACGCGAGGATGACGAGGCAGGCCGCAACCGTCCAGCCCTGGCGCGGCATCGAGAGCGCGACGACGATGCCGAGCGGCACCTCGATCGCGAGGATCACCAGCGAGAAGAACAGATTGCGGCCGAGCGAAGCCAGGAAGCGGCCGCCGAGGTCGGTCGAAGGATCGAGCAATTCCTTGAACCAGCCGACACCGTTCCAGAAGAACTGGTTGTTGCCGAAGGTGTCCTGCATCGAATAGTTCACCACCGTCATCAACGGCAGCACTGCCGAGAAGGCGACGACCAGGAACACCGGCAGCACCAGGAACCAGGCTTTTTGGTTGATAGTCTTGTCCATCAGGCGGCTCCCTCCACCAGAAGGCTGTCGGCATAGACGTGGACGTGCGACGGATCGAATTTCAGGCCGGCCGTGCCGTCCGGGCTGGTGAAGCCGGCCGGCGCGCGCGCCGCGAGCTTGGCGTCACCGAGCCGCGCGCGCGCGAAGCGGATGCGGCCGAGGTCGTCGACGCGTTCGATCTTCGCACTGAGCAGGCCGGGCGCCGGCGCGACGGCCTCAACGAATTCCGGACGGACGCCGATCTCGATCTTCGCGCCAGCAGGCAGCTTGTCGTAGCTGCGGTTGAGCGCGATCACATGACCGCCGATCTTGGCCTCACGGCCCCTCACCTCGGCCGGCAGGATGTTCATGCCGGGCGAGCCGATGAAATAGCCGACGAACGTGTGCGCCGGCTTGTCGAACAACTCGGCCGGCGTGCCGCTCTGCACCACGCGGCCGTCATGCATGACCACCACGGTGTCGGCGAAGGTCAGCGCCTCGGTCTGGTCGTGGGTGACGTAGATCATCGTCAGGTCGAGCTCGCGATGCAGCGCCTTCAACTTGGAGCGGAGCTGCCATTTCAGCTCGGGGTCGATCACGGTGAGCGGCTCGTCGAACAGCACGGCGGCAACGTCGGAGCGTACCAGGCCGCGGCCGAGCGAGATCTTCTGCTTGGCATCGGCCGTGAGCCGCGTCGCCTTGCGGTTCAGATAGGGCTCGAGGTCGAGCAAGCGGCCGATCTCGGCGACCCGCTTGTCGATCTCAGCCTTCGGCACGCCGCGGTTCTTCAGAGGGAACGCCAAATTTTGCCCCACCGTCATGGTGTCGTAGATCACCGGAAACTGGAACACCTGGGCGATGTTGCGCTTCTGGGTTGACAGCGGTGTGATGTCCTCGCCGTCGAACAGGATTTTCCCCCGCGACGGCGTGATGATGCCGGAGATGAGGTTGAGCAGCGTGGTCTTGCCGCAGCCGGACGGCCCGAGCAGCGCATAGGCGCCGCCCTGCCGCCAGGTCATGGTGACAGGCTTGAGAGCAAAGCTGTCCTGCGGGGCATCATTGCCGCCGTAGGAGTGGGCGAGATCGACGAGGTCAATGCGGGCCATGTCGCATCCCCCTCAGGCTTTTTTCTTTGACGCGTTTTCTTCACGCGAACCGCTCGGCACTTCGCTTGAAAACGCTATGGGACCGGGTGCCGCGACCAGCCGGTCGGCAGCATCGAAAACGAACACGTCGTTGGGATCGAGCACGGCATCGAGCGTCTGGCCGGGCTCGAATTCGTGCACGCCGTGCAGCACCGCCACCCAGTTCGATCCGTCGCGGGTCAGATGCACGAAACTCTCCGAACCGGTGATCTCGGTCACCGTTACCGTCGCATGGAAGGCGTGGCGGTCAGTCTCGCCATTGGCAAGTGCGAGCTGATGGGCGCGAAATCCGACGCGATAGGCGCCGTCCGCGAGCGAGGAATAGAGACCGGACGCCGGCGCGGCAATGCCGCCCGCATATTGCACGGAACCGTTCTTCTTCTCGATGCCGACGAGATTCAGCGGCGGATCGGAGAACACCTGCGCGACCCGCAAGGTCTGCGGATGACGGTAGACCTTTGGAGTCTCGCCGATCTGGAGCGCCTCTCCCTGCCACATGCACACCGTGTTGCCGCCGAGCAGCAGCGCCTCGGTCGGCTCGGTGGTGGCATAGACGAAGATCGCGCCGGAGGCCTCGAAGATGCGCGGCAGCTCGGTGCGCAGTTCCTCGCGCAGCTTGTAGTCGAGATTGGCGAGCGGCTCGTCGAGCAGCACGAGGTCGGCGCCCTTCACCAGCGCGCGCGCCATCGCAGTTCGCTGCTGCTGGCCGCCGGAAAGCTGGAGCGGCGTGCGCTTCAGGAACGGCTCGAGCCGGAGCAGCCGGGCGGCTTCCGCAACGCGCGCCTCGATTTCGGCGCGCGGCTTGCCCTGCACGCGCAAAGGCGAAGCGATGTTCTCGTAGACCGACAGCGAGGGGTAGTTGATGAACTGCTGATAGACCATGGCGACCGAGCGCTGGCGCACGTCGACCCCGGTGACGTCCTTGCCGTTGACCAGCAGCTTGCCCGATGTCGGTTTGTCCAGGCCAGCGAGCAGCCGCATGATCGAGGTCTTGCCCGACAGCGTCGGCCCGAGCAGCACGTTGAGCGTGCCGCTCTCGAGCGTCAGCGAGACGTCGCGGATGTGTGGGACCCCGTCGACAGTCCGGGTCACGTGATCGAGTGTCACCGTCATGAGCGTCCTCCGGCTTCCAGCAGGGGACTTTGCTGCACGGCGTGGGTCCTGATCCAGTCGTCCAGCGCCGCGATCTCGTCGGCACTTAGTCGCAGGCCGAGCTTGGAACGGCGCCAGACGATATCTTCGGCGGTGACGGCCCATTCGTTGGCGATGAGATAGCGGACTTCGCGCTCGGTCAGCGTCGCACCGAAGGCCTGGCCGAGATCGACCGCCGATTTCGCATCCCCAAGCAGCTTGATCGCCCTCGTGCCATAGGCGCGCGCCAGGCGCCGCGCATGCTCGTGGCTGAGGAAAGGATAGCCGCGCTGAAGCTCGGCGATCAGGCCGTCGACATCGGACACGCCCATGTCGCCGCCGGGCAGCGGCCATTTGCCGGTCCAGCCTTCGCGTGCTTTCGCACTGCGAAGATAGGGCGCGAGCCGCTCCAGCGCCTCCTCGGCGAGACGGCGATAGGTCGTGATCTTGCCGCCATAGATCGACAGCAGCGGCACGCCGCCGGGCGTGTCGAGTTCGAACACATAGTCGCGCGTCGCGGCCTTGGCTTCGCTGGCCCCGTCGTCATAGAGCGGACGTACGCCGGAGTAGGTCCAAACCACGTCATCGGGCGTGACAGGCTTGGCCAGATATTCGCTCGCCGCCGTGCAGAGATACTGGATCTCTTCGGCCGTCGCCTTCACCTTGGCGGGATCGCCGTCATAGTCGCGGTCGGTGGTGCCGATCAGCGTAAAATCGTCCTGATAGGGAATGACGAAGATGATGCGGCCATCTGCATTCTGGAACATGTAGGCGCGGTCGTGGTCGTAGAGTTTTTTCACGACGATGTGCGAGCCCTGCACCAGGCGCACCTTGGCTTTCGCGTTGACGCCGGCGCCGCGGCCGAGCACATCCTCGACCCAGGGCCCGCCGGCATTGACAACCGCACGGGCCTGGATCGACGAGCGCGCGCCTGTCAGCGTGTCGATCATGCTGACGGTCCAGATGCCGTCTGACTGTTTGATATCCGTCGCGCGAGTGCGGGTGCGGATCTCGGCGCCCTTGTCGGCGGCATCGCGTGCGTTGAGCACGACGAGACGGGCGTCGTCGACGAAGCAGTCGGAATATTCGAACGCGCGGCCGTAGCGGTTCGGGATCAGCGGGCGGCCGACCTCGTCGCGTCGGAGGTCAACCGAGCGCGTCGCCGGCAACAGATGACGGCCACCGATGTGGTCATAGAGAAAGAGGCCGAGGCGCAGCAGCCAGGCTGGCCGCAGGCCCGCATGGTGCGGCAAAACGAAACGCAGGGGGCGAATGATGTGCGGCGCGATGCCCCAGAGAATCTCGCGCTCGATCAGCGCCTCGCGAACCAGCCGGAACTCGTAATATTCGAGATAGCGCAGGCCGCCATGCACCAGCTTGGTCGACCAGGACGACGTCCCGCTCGCCAGATCGTTCATTTCGCACAGGAAAACCGTGTTGCCGCGGCCCACCGCGTCGCGCGCGATGCCGCAGCCGTTAACACCGCCTCCGATAATGGCGAGGTCGAAAATACGATCCAACAGACGCATCCCCCGGCGACCGCCCGTTCAATCGAGCGGTTACTTTCGCTTTTGATTAGATCACACCAGAAAACGAAAGCAAGATGAAAGAGGAGAGAAACGAAGTGAAAGCGGAACTTTTAAGCGGGCACACGGGGGGCGAAATAGGCAGTTCAGGAGGGATTTGAGCGGCATTATTGCTCTTGAAAAGTCGTCGATGACCCTTATTAGTAAGAATAGTCATATTGGTCGTTGTTTGCATGACGGAACACACTGCACCAGATTCACCAGCGACGGACTCGTGGACGCTTGCCAACGCCAAGGCCCGGCTCTCCGAGGTGATCGATCGTGCCCAAGCCGGCCCGCAAATCATCACCCGACACGGCAAGCCCAACGCGGTGATCGTTTCCGTCGAGGAATGGGCGCGCAAGACGGCGCGCAAAGGTACCTTGGCCGAATTCCTGCTGGCTTCGCCGCTGCGCAGCGGCGACCTCGAGCTTGAACGCGTTCACGACGCGCCGCACGACGAGCTGCCGTGAATCTACTGCTCGACACCAACGTGTTGTCGGAGGTCCAGAGGCCCGCCCCTTCGCCGAAAGTCTTGTCATGGCTTGATACGATCGACGAGGATCGTGCGTTCATCAGCGCGGCATCGATCGCCGAGCTTCGTCGCGGCATCGCGTTGCTGGAGGACGGCCGTCGCCGTGCAGCACTGGCCGCCTGGCTTGCCCGCGATCTGCCGGAGCGTTTTGCCGGGCGCACACTGCCGATCGACCACGCGGTCGCGGAACGCTGGGGTGACCTGATGGCTCAGAGTCGCAGAAGCGGTCTCGCATTGTCTGTCATGGACGGCTTCTTTGCCGCGACCGCGCTGGCAAACAACCTCATGCTCGTCACGCGCAATGTGAAGGATTTTGCGGTATTCGGCGTGCCGCTGCTGAACCCGTGGGACAACCCATAGTCCTACCTCAGCCGCACCACCGGCGCGGCCTCGGGCGCTTCTTGTGCCTCGGCCTGAGCCTCATCGACGTCCGCCCCCTTCGGCATCGCGGCCATCACCTCGATGCCCTTGCCGTGGCAGATGGTGGCGAGGCGCTCTGGCAATTCCTGGTCGGTGACGAAGGTCTGGATCTGGCTGATATGCGCGATGCGGACCGGCGCGCTGCGCCGGAGCTTGGTGGAATCAGCGACCAGCATGACGCTGCGGGCGTTGGCGATGATGGCCTGCGCCACCTGCACCTCGCGATAGTCGAAGTCGAGCAGCGCGCCCTCCTCGTCGATCGCGGACGCTCCGATGATGGCATAGTCGACCTTGAACTGGCCGATCAGCTGCGTCGCGGTCGAGCCGACCACCGCGCCGTCGGCGCGCCGCACCGTGCCGCCGGCGACCACCACCTCGATGCGGGGATGACGATAGAGCAGCATGGCGACGTTCAGATTGTTGGTGATAACGAGGAGGTCCTCGTGCGAGGTCAGCGCGCTCGCGACCTCCTCGGTCGTGGTGCCGATGTTGATGAAGAGCGAGCAGCCGTTCGGGATCAGCGAGGCGGCCGCGGCTCCAATCGCCTTCTTCTCGTCGGCGGCGACGAAGCGCCGCGCCTCGTAGGCGAGGTTTTCGACGCCGGATGCGATGATGGCGCCGCCATGAATGCGGGTCAGCGAGCGCCGCTCACAGAGGTCGTTGAGATCCTTGCGGATGGTCTGCGCCGAGACCTCGAACCGGCGCGCCAGCTCCTCGACCATGACGCGGCCCGAGGCTCGCGCGATGTTGAGGATTTCGGCTTGGCGATGGGTCAGTCCGGTCACGGCGATGGCCTCAAGTCAGGAAGCTGCATGGTGCGGCGGTTCGCGCGCTCGGTCAATGCGCGCGCCGATCACGGTTAACGGACCAAGGTCCTCACCACGCCATTGCGGCGGCGAGACGCGCCAGCAGCTCCGGATCGTCGAAGGCGCTGGCGGAGGCGATGGCCCCGGCGGCGACGAGATCAGCATGGCTGAGGCTGGTCCGGATACCGATGGTCGGAATGCCGGCCGCTGCGGCCGATTGCACGCCGGTGCGGGAGTCCTCGAACGCGATCGAGGCCATGGCGCTGGCGCCGGCAAAGCGCAACCCTTCCTGATAAGGCAGCGGATGCGGCTTGCCGTGCAACAGCTCGGCACCGATCACGAGCGCCTTGAAGCGGTGCGTGATGCCGAGGCCGGACAGCAGCAGCTCCGCATTGAGCCGCGGGGCATTGGTCACGGCAACCATGGGAATACCGGCCGCATCCGCCCTGTCGAGCAGCGCCATCAGGCCCGGCAGCGGCTCGATCTGCCCGGCAACAAGCGTGCGGAAGACTTCCTCCTTCTCATCGAGGATCAAGGCACGCCGTTCGGGCGCCTCGTCGGGCAGAAAACGCTCGCCGATCGATACATTCGCGAAGCCTTGCAGCTCTCTGGAGAAGCGCGCGTGATCGAAGACGTGGCCGCGAGGGCCGAGCACCAGATTGAACGCCTTCAAGTGCAGCGGATCGGTGTTGGCGAGCGTACCGTCGATGTCGAACAGCAACGCCCTGCCGATAGCCTCGATCATGTCCGTACTTTCCCGAATATATGACGCATCAATACGAAAGCCGTATCAATACAGCGTCAATCGCGCAATGACGCACGTGCATGACCAATACGCGACCCTCGACAAAGTCGCGTGCGACTGCAACACTCCATGCAAGACCAAAAAGGAGGAAACGATGACGATCAACCGACGCGATCTCGCTCTCTCGACTCTTGCCGTCCCAGCTCTTGCCGTCTCCACTCTTGCAGTTTCAGCGCTCACGACACCGGTGCTGGCGGCCTCGGCCGACGAGGAAGCCGTGGCGAAGAAGGTCGAGGCGTTCCGTCTCGCCCAGATCGCGGCCGATCCCAAGGCGCTCGGCGCACTCTGCGCCGAAGAGGTGAGCTACAGCCATTCCAGCGGCAAGGTCGAGGACAAGGCGACCTTCATCGCCAACGCCACCGACGGCAAATCCAAATTCCTGTCGATCGAGTACAAGGACCCGACCATCAAGGTCGTCGGCCCCGCCGCGATCGTGCGCTTCCACTGGGTGGCGGAACAAGAGATGGCGGCTGATGGGAAAAAAGTGCCGACCAACCTTCACATCCTGATGAACTGGCAGAAGCAGGGCGACGACTGGAAGCTGCTCTCACGGGCGGCGACGAAGTTGTGAACAACGGCTCTTCCCCTCTCCGTTGCGGGAGAGGGTGGCTTCGCGAAGCGAAGTCGGGTGAGGGGTTTCTGTCCGACAACGAATCCTCTCGCATTGGAATTCGCGGAGACGACCCCTCATCCGGCGCTACGCGCCACCTTCTCCAACAAGGCGAGAAGGGAAGGCAGAGTTCGCGGCAAAAGATTCCCACCTCTCGGGCCACACGCGGCCCGGAATGACCCGCGGGAGGACTAAGCCGCTTCCTTCACATCACCGTTAACCAGCTTGCGCGCGGCGCGCTCGGCTTCGCGGGCGTTGCGGAAGAGCTGGCCTTCGAGACGGTTGAAGCGGCTGGACGAGGCGAAAAAGCAGTAGCCTCCCTGGGAACGAACGACGATACCTGCGGTCTGCGAATCGACTTCGATGATGTAGCTGTCCGGCATGGTCCGTGGATTCCTCAGTGCGGGCAAACAACGGCAGTTCTGCCCAAAGGTTCCTGGGCATTTTGACGCCGTTTCCACCCCGGATCGACACGCGACGGAGTACGCCGGGACCTCATCCGTTTTATGACTGGTTCTTGGCAAAGCCGCGGCGGCGGGACTCAGTCGCGCCGCGTTTGGTGTTGCCGCACGCATCAGACAGATGAGGCGCAACGCCGCGTGCGATTACGTCGCGATCGCGGTGTCGGTCGGGCGAACCGGCTGCGGGCGGCCGTGCTCGTCGATCGAGACGTAGGTGAAGTTGCCGTCGGTGACGAGGAACGGTTGCTGCTCGCCGCGGCGCAGCGCCCATGCTTCCAGATGCACGGTGATGGAGGTGCGCCCGACGCGAACGAGGTGGGCGTGGACCGAAACGAGATCGCCGACATAGACGGCCTTGCGGAAATTCATCGCCTCGATGGCGACGGTCACGGTGCGCGACTTCGCGACCTTTGACGCAAACACGCCGCCGCCGACGTCCATCTGGCTGAGCAGCCAGCCGCCGAAGATGTCACCGTTGGCGTTGGTGTCGGCAGGCATCGCCAGCGTGCGAATGCAGAGATCGCCGCCCGGCCCGGCATCGGCTTGCTCGTTCATGCCGCTCTCACTTGAAGATTGCTCACTTGAAATTGCTCACTTGAAATTGTCCCAGCCCGGATCCGGCGCAAAGCGCTCGCCGAATCTTCCGGCCAGCGCGCGCAAGGTGGATACGACATGATCGACGCCACGCGTGCGCGCATAATTCAACGGGCCGCCACGGAACGGTGCATAACCGGTGCCGAAGATCATGGCGCCGTCGACCATGTCGGCATCATCCACGATACCCTCGCGAAGCGCCGCGACGCAGACGTTGGACATCGGCAGCACCAGGCGGTCGATCATCTGGTCGGTGACGCGCGGACCGGTCTCGGGCAACGGCGCCTTCTCGGCCTTGCCGTCACGCCAGACGTAAAAGCCCTTGCCGGTCTTGCGGCCGAGTTCGCCCTTGGCGACCTTCTCGCGCAGCCAGGCCGGCGTCGGCGGCAGCAGATCGCCGAACTTGGTGCGCAGCATGTCGCCGACATCGAGACAAATGTCGAGCCCGACCTGGTCGGCCAGTTCGATCGGCCCCATCGGCATGCCGAACTGCTCCGCGGCGGCGTCGATCAGGCGCTGGTCGATCTTCTCGTCCAGCATCACCATCGCTTCCAGCATGTAAGGCGTCAGCGCGCGGTTGACGAGGAAGCCCGGCGAGCTCTTCACCGGCAACGGCAGCCGATCGATCGCGCCGACGAAGGCGAGTGCCTCCTTCAGCACCTGCGTATCGTTACCGTCATGGCTGACGACTTCGACCAGTTGCAACCGCGACACCGGGTTGAAGAAGTGGAGACCGACCAGCCGCTCCGGCCGCGCCAGCGTGGTGCGCAAATCCTGCAGCGGAATGCTCGACGTGTTGGTCGCGAGGATCGCGCCCGGCTTCATTCGCGGCTCGAGGCCGGCATAGACCTTCTGCTTGAGCTCGAGCTTCTCCGGGACCGCCTCGATGATGAGATCGGCGTTGCGGACGCCCTCCCCATCCATGTCAGGCATGAGGCGATCGAGCGCGTCGCGCACCTCGGTCGGCTTGCGGATGATCTTGCCGTAGAGCTCGGCGGCGCGCTTGACTGCGCCCGCGATCGGCTCCGCCTTCATGTCGGCGAGCGAGACGCGCACCCCCTGCCCCGCGCACCAGGCCGCGATGTCGCCGCCCATGGCGCCCGCGCCGATGACGTGGGCATGCCTGATCGTGTTGCCGGAGCCTGCCGCTTTCTTCATCTGCTCGCGCAGGAAGAACACGCGGATCAAATTCTGCGCGGTCGGCGTCACCATCAGCTTGGCGAACGAGGCCTGCTCTGCCCCGAGCATCGCGGCCTTGCTGCCGCCATGGGTCTCCCAGAGATCGATCAAGGCATAGGGCGCCGGATAATGCTCGCGGGACGCGGCCTTCGCCGCCTCCGATCGCATCCGTTTGGCCAGCAGCCCGCGCACCGGGCCGAAATTCGCCGCACGCGTCAGAAAACCCGGCCGCGCCCTCTTGAGGCGGCCGAACAGCGCATCCTTGACGGCATTGCGAACGTGGCGCTCCTGCGTCACGGTGTCGACGAGGCCGAGCGATCTGGCGCGGCGGGCATCGATGGTGCGGCCGGTCAGCATCAGGGCCATCGATTGTGTCGGATTGACCAGCGCAGTGAAACGCGCGGTGCCGCCGAGACCGGGATGTAGCCCCAGCATCACCTCAGGGAAACCGAAGCGCGCGCCGTCGATCGCGATGCGCGATTGGCAGGCGAGCGCGACTTCGAGCCCGCCGCCGAGGCAGAAGCCGTGGATCACCGCGACCGTCGGCAGCTTCAGCGCTTCAAGATGATCGACCACCGCATGGGCGGCGCGGATCCGCGTCTCCACCATCCCGGCGTCACTGGCGCCGCGAAATTCGTTGACGTCGGCGCCCGCGATGAAGCCGGACGGCTTTGCGGAGCGGATCACGAGGCCGGCAGGGCGCTCGGTCTCGATCGCCGCCAGCACGGCGTCGAACTCCTCCATCACCTCCGAGGACAGCGTGTTGGCGCTGGCGTCAGTGCGGTCAAACAGCAGCCAGGCGACACCGTCGGCGTCGCGCGTCAGCTTGAAGTGCTTGTAGGGACGATCGGCGGCGGGCTTGGGCCCGAGCTCCAGCACGCGGTCGCCGAGCGCGGTCATGATCCTGGAATCCATGGTCATACCGCCTCGATCAGCATGGCGCCGCCGAGCCCGCCGCCGATGCATTCGGTGGCAACGCCGCGCCGCGTGCCGAGCCGCTTCATGGTGTTGACGAGATGCAGCACGATGCGATTGCCGGACGTGCCGACGGGATGCCCGAGCGAGATAGCGCCGCCATCGACGTTGAGTTTGTCGCGGTCGACCTCGCCGGCAGCGCCGTCCAGTCCCAAAGTCTCGCGGCAGAACTTGTCGTCATTCCAGGCGGCGAGGCAGCCGAGCACTTGGGTGGCGAACGCCTCGTTGAGCTCCCAGGTCTCGACGTCCTGGATGGTGAGATCATTGCGCTTCAGTAACGGCGTCGCCGACATCACAGGACCGAGACCCATGATGCTTGGATCGAGTGCGGCCCAGTTGCTGTCGACGATGACGGCCTTCGGCGTCAGCTTGTGCCTGGCGACCGCTTCGTCGGACGCCAGGATCACCCAGGACGCGCCATCGGTGATCTGCGAGGAATTGCCGGCGGTGACCTGGCCCCAGGGACGCTCGAACACGGGCCGGAGTTTTGCGAGCCTCTCGGCCGTCGAGTCCGGACGCACGCCATCATCATGGTCGAAGAATTTTCCGTCGCGGGAGAACGCGGTTTCGACTTCGCCCTTGAGAAAACCTTCCGCCTGCGCATGCGCGAGCCGGCGATGGCTCTCGGCGGCATAGGCATCGGACTGCGCACGGGTGATGCCGAAGAGATGGCCGACGACTTCGGCCGTCTGGCCCATGTTGAGATCGGTAATAGGATCGGTCAGCCCGCGCTCGAGGCCGATGATCGGTTTGAGATAGCGCGGCCGCAGCTTGAAGGCCGCGGCAAGCTTCGCGGCGACGCCCTTGGCGGTGGCGAGGCCGGCGAACCAGCGCACGCCGGAATTGGGCCAGACCAGCGGCGCGTGGCTCAAGGCCTCGGTGCCGCCGGCCAGGATCATGTCGGCATGGCCCTCGCGGATGTAGCGGTACGCGGTGTCGATCGACTGCATGCCGGATCCGCAATTGATCTGAACGGTGAAGGCGACCATGTCCTCGCCCATGCCGAGCCGGAGCGCGGCGACGCGAGCCGGGTTCATTTCGTCCGCGATCACGTTGACGCAGCCGAGGATGACCTGGTCGAAGGTATCAGGCGAAAACGGCTGACGCGCCAGCAGTGGCCGGCCGCATTGCACGGCGAGATCGACCGGCGTGAACGGCCCCGGCCCCGAACGCGCCTTCAAAAACGGCGTCCGACTGCCGTCGACGATGAAAACCGGTCGTGCCATCAGCTCGCCGCCCTTTGTTCACCGAGTTCCTGGAAGAACTGATGCACGTCGCCGGTTTTCTTGTAAATCGGCGACAGCGCCTCCGGCGCAAAATCGTCGACCTCGATCACCTTTGTAACGGCTTCGCGGGCCGCGGCCAGCTGCTCGCCCTCCGCCTGCGTGATCACACCCTTGGCCACCGCATCCTTCCAGTCGCTCAGATGAGCCGCGCGCATGCGCCTGGCGATGGCGTCCGCACCTGCGATCAGGTTGAACGCGCGCTCCAGCCGGGCGAAGCCGCCATCGTCGTCGACATAAGCGAGATCGGGCGTGAGGCGGTCGCGCGCGGCCGACGGCTCCAGCACGAGGCTCGCGCATTGATGCACGACCCGGTCGGAGGGACCCAGCACGCGGGCGCCGAAGGGCTGGACCACGAATTTGAGGATGCCTGCGACGAAGCGGTTCGGCAGATTGGCGAGAATCTCGGCAAGCCGGTTCTCGATGGTCCGAAAGCCCGTCGCCATGCACCATTCGAGCGCGGCAAAATCCTCCTTCTGCCGGCCCTCGTCCTGCCAGCGCTTCAGCGCGGCAGAGAGCAGATACAGCTCGGACAGGATGTCGCCGAAGCGCGCCGACAGCATCTCTTTGCGCTTGAGCGCGCCGCCGAGCGTCAACAGCGCCATATCGGCGCAGAGGGCAAAAGCCGCCGAGTAGCGCGAGAGCTGACGATAGAATGGCCTGGCGTCACCCGCATCGGGTGCAAGCGCGAAGACACCAAAGCTCCAGCTCCGGCCGAACGCGCGCAAGAGTGTCTCGAAGCTGTGGCCGACATGTTTCCAGAACACCTTGTCGAAGGCGGTGAGCCCGCGCTCGCGATCGGCATCGGCAAGCGCATTCATCTCGTCGAGCAGATAGGGATGGGCGCGGATGGCGCCCTGTCCGAACACGATGAGATTGCGGGTGAGGATATTGGCGCCCTCGACGGTGATGCCGACCGGAACGGCGCGGTGGAGATTGCCGAGATAGTTTTGCGGACCGTCGATCACGGCCTTGCCGCCATGGATGTCCATAGCGTCGTCGACCGCGGTGCGCATCCGCTCGGTCGCGTGCAGCTTCATGATGCCCGAGATGACGGCGGGATGGATCCCGGCATTCAGTGCCGCGCAGGTCAGCCGTCGCGCCGCGTCGAGCTGATAGGCAGTGGCGACAATGCGGGCGAGCGGCTCCTCGACGCCCTCGAATTTGGAGATGGAGATGCCGAACTGCTCGCGGATGCGGGCATAGGCGCCGGTGGTGCGGGCGGCATAGGCGGCGCCGGCGGCGGAGAGCGACGGCAACGAGATGCCGCGGCCGGCGGCGAGCGCCGTCATCAGCATCTTCCAGCCCTGCCCCAGCCGCGCCTGGCCGCCGATGACGTAGTCGAGCGGAATGAAAACGTCGCGGCCCCAGTTCGGACCGTTCTGGAAGACCTGCATCGAGGGCAAATGGCGTTTGCCGATTTCGACGCCGGGAAGATTGGTCGGGATCAGCGCCACGCTGATGCCGAGCTCTTCCTGGTCGCCGACGAGATAATCGGGATCATAGGCCTTGAAGGCGAGGCCAAGCAGCGTCGCGACGGGGCCGAGCGTGATGTAGCGCTTGTGCCAGTTGAGCTTCAGGCCCAGCACCTCCTGGCCCTCGAAGGTGCCTTTGCAGATGATGCCGGTGTCGACCATCGAGGCGGCATCAGAGCCGGCCTCGGGGCTGGTGAGGCCGAAGCAGGGAATGTCGCGGCCATCGGCAAGACGCGGCAGCCAGCGCTGCTGCTGCTCCTTCGTGCCGAAGTGCATCAGGAGCTCGCCGGGGCCCAACGAGTTCGGCACCATCACCGTCACCGCGGCGGCGATCGAGCGGGTCGATATCTTGCGCACCACTTCCGAATGCGCATAGGGCGAGAAGCCGAGGCCGCCGAACTCCTTCGGAATGATCATGCCGAAGAATTTTTCGCGCTTGACGAAGTGCCAGACATCGGGCGGCAGGTCGCGCCATTCCCAAAAGATCTTCCACTCGTCGAGCATGGCGCAAAGCTCGTCGACGGGGCCGTTGAGGAAGGCCCGCTCCTCTTCGGTCAGCGTTGCCTGCGGGACCTTCAGCAGCTTCGACCAATCGGGGTTGCCGGTGAAGAGATCGGCGTCCCACCAGACGTCGCCGGCCTCCAGCGCCTCGCGCTCGGTGTCCGACATCGCCGGCAGCACGCCGCGCGCCCAGGAGAAAATCGGCTTGGTCAGGGTGTCGCGGCGGAAGCTCATGGCGGACCTCATGCATCGGCGCGGTGATCGGGCATTTTAGCGGAAAGTGGCCGGCGGCGGTGAAGACTTCGCCTGCGGAAAGACGCGAATTGACGCGGCCGGGCAGCCGCCCAGGGGCCATAACGGCCGAGGCGTGGTGGCAGTTCCGGGAGGGGATAGCTTCGCGGTCGGCCGGTCTAATCCGGCCGCACCATCTCGAACATGTTTTCCGGCTTGATTTCGAAATAATCCCCGCTGCGGCCGGCGCGTACGATCGGGCGGGCGGCGGCGGTCTGGTAGACGCCGTCCTTGATCATGGCCTTGTCGATGTGGACGGCAACGACCTCGCCGAGCGTCAGCCAGGCATTGGCTTCCTTGCCGTCGGCGCCCTTGAGGCGGACGATATCGGACACCTTGCATTCGAAGGCGACGGGACTCTCGCCGACGCGCGGCACGTTGACGAGCCTGCCGGGCACGGCGGTGAGGCCCGCAACTTTGAACTCGTCGACCTCAGGGCCAACATGCGCCGCAGTCGCGTTCATGTGCCTGGCCAGGTCCATGGTGGCGAGGTTCCAGACGAACTCGCCGGTCTGCTGGATGTTTTCGACCGTGTCCTTCCAGTTGGTGGAGGAGAAGCCGATGATCGGGGGGACGTAGCAGAAAGCGTTGAAGAAGCTGTAGGGCGCGAGGTTGACGTGGCCGTTGGTGTCGCGCGACGAAATCCAGCCGATCGGCCGCGGCGCGACGATGGCGTTGAAGGGATCGTGCTTGAGGCCGTGGCCCTTGGCGGGCTCGTAGAAGTGCAGGTCTTTGTCGGTCACGCGCTGTTTCCTTCTCGTCATTGCGAGCGCAGCGAAGCAATCCAAAATCCCTCCGCAGAGACAGTCTGGATTGCTTCGCAAAGCTCGCAATGACGGAGTTTGTTGATCCGTCCTTGCCCGCCATCAGCCGTCATTCCGTGGCGGTCGGCCTGCTTATAGGAGGAAATCCGCCGCCGCGTCAGTGGCGCGGCGACAATCCCGCGATGACGAAATCGATCATCTGGTCGATGGTCGGGCCCGGCTTGGTAGCGCACTGGGCGATCATCTGGGGGTGGAAAAAGCGCATCATCGCGGTGCAGGCGCACAGCGCAGCCAGTTGCAGGTCCGGCGCCTCGAACTCGCCGGAAGCCACGCCTTGCGTGATCATCTGGCCGATGACCCCGGCAATGCACTCCATGTGGTTGACGCAGACGTCCCAGTCCTCCTGCATCGCGATCTCGACCATCTCGTGCAGCTTATTGTCGCCGACATAGCGCTCGGTGTTCATGCGATTGATGGTGGTGAGCAGCTCACGGAATCGCGGCAGTACCGGACCGGGCCTGGCCACGATCCGCTGCGCTTCCAGCTCGACCTCGCCCATTAGCGAACGGGCCACCGCCTGATGGATCGCCTTCTTCGATTCGAAGAAGCGATAGACGTTGGCGGGGCTCATCTTGAGCTCCTTGGCGATGTCGCCGACCGTGGTCTTGAGATAGCCGATCTGGCGGAACAGCCTCTCGGCCACCTCGAGAATGCGTTCCCGGGTGTCGCCTTCGATATGTTCCGAAACCAGTGTCATCTGTCAGACTCGTCAATCAGCAGTTCATCTTCACTTATTCAGCCGCCTCAGCAAGCGGAATTGCGTTCTGGTCATCGCTCCCATGCTGCGGCGCGGCAGGCTGCTCGGGCGTGCCCGCCTCATCCAGGCTCTTGCGGAACCAGAGGGCGTAGAGGCCCGGCAGGTACAGCAGCGTCAGGAAGGTCGCGACGAACAAGCCACCCATGATGGTGATCGCCATCGGCCCCCAGAATGCCGAGCGCGACAGCGGGATCATGGCGAGGATGGCGGCAAGCGCCGTCAGCACCACCGGACGGGCGCGGCGGACGGTGGCCTCCACGATCGCCTCGCGGCGGGTCAGGCCGTGCGAGACGTCGGTCTCGATCTGATCCACCAGGATCACGGCGTTACGCATGATCATGCCGGCGAGCGCGATCAGGCCGAGCAGCGCCACGAAGCCGAACGGGGCGTTGGCGATGTTGAGCCCGAACGAGGCGCCGACGATGCCGAGCGGCGCAGTCAGAAACACCAGGATCAGGCGCGAGAAGCTCTGCAGCTGGAACATCAGCAGCGTCAGCATCACCATGACCATCAGCGGGAAGAGAATGAAGATCGAGGCGTTGCCCTTGGCGGATTCCTCGAACGCGCCGCCCGCCTCGATGCGGTAGGCCGGCTCCAGGTTGTCCTTGATTGCCTTCAGCTTCGGCGCGATCTGGCCGGTGACGTCGGGCGCCTGCACGCCGTCGACGACGTCGGAGCGCACGGTGATCGCCATGTCGCGGTTACGCCGCCACATGATCGGTTCCTCGTGCGCATACTCGATCTTGGCGATCTGCTGCAGCGGCACGGCCACGCCGTTGCGCGAGGTGATGGTGAGATCGCCGACGGCGCCGAGGTCGAGCCGCTCGGACGAGACGGCGCGCGCGACCACGCCGACCTTTTCGATGCCGTCGCGCACGGTCGTCACCTGCGAGCCCGAGATCAGCATCGACAGCGCCTGCGACACGTCCTGCGGGGTCAGGCCCATGGCGCGTGCGCGATCCTGGTCGACGACGAGCTTGAGGTAAGGCGACTGCTCGTTCCAATCGAGCTGGACGTCCTTGACGCTCTTGTTCTGCCGCATGACGTCGCGGACTTGGTAGGCGATCTCGCGCACCTTGTTGGCGTCGGGTCCGATGACGCGAAACTGCACGGGAAAACCAACCGGGGGACCGAAATTGAAGCGGTCGACGCGCACGCGGGCCTCGTTGAGCGCGCCGTCGGCAACGGCGTGTTCAAGCTTGGCCTTGATGCGCTCGCGCGCCTCGACCCCCTTTGCGACGATGACGATTTCGGCAAAAGCCTCGTTCGGAAGCTGCGGATTGAGGCCGAGCCAGAAGCGCGGCGAGCCCTGTCCGACATAGGCCGTGTAGGTCTCGATGTCCTTGTCGTCCTTGAGCATGGTCTCGGCCTTCTTCACCGCCTTTTCGGTGACGTTGAAGGCGGTGCCCTCGGGCAGGCGAAGCTGGAGGAACAGCTCGGGACGCTCGGACAGCGGGAAGAACTGCTGCTGGACGTGGCCGAAACCGACGATCGAGGCGATGAAGACGCCGACGGTCGCGACCACCACGGTGATGCGGTGGTCGACGCACCACTGCACGATGGCGCGCAGGCCCCGATACATGCGGGTCTCGTAGACCGCGTGCGGATCGTGATTGTGGTGCACCTTGATGTTGGGCAGCAGCATGACGCCGATATAGGGCGTGAAGATCACCGCCACGAACCAGGACGCGACCAGCGCGATCGCCACGATCCAGAAGATGCTGCCGGCATATTCGCCGACCGCGGAATTGGCAAAGCCGATGGGGAGGAAGCCAGCGGCCGTGACCAGCGTTCCCGTGAGCATCGGAAACGCAGTGGATTCCCAGGCAAAGGACGCCGCACGCATGCGGTCCCAGCCCTGCTCCATCTTCACCACCATCATCTCGACGGCGATGATGGCGTCATCCACCAGCAGGCCGAGCGCGATGATCAGCGCACCGAGCGTGATGCGGTGCAGGTCGAGCGACATCGTGTTCATGACGACGAAGACGATGCCGAGCACCAGGGGCACCGACAATGCGACCACGATGCCGGTGCGCCAGCCAAGCGCCAGGAACGACACGAACAGCACGATGACGAGGGCTTCCATGAAAGAGTGTACGAACTCGCCGACCGCGTGCTCGACCACCTTGGGCTGGTCGGCGATCAGTTTGACGTCGACGCCCTGCGGCACCGCCTTCATGAATTCAGCCGTCGCCTTCTCGACCTCCTTGCCGAGATCGAGGATGTTGGCGCCCTTGGCGGTGACGACGCCGATGCCGATCGCGGCCTTGCCTTCCTGGCGCACGACGAAACTCGGCGGGTCGACATAGCCATGGGTGACGGTGGCGATGTCGCCGAGGCGGAACACGCGACCGTTGCTCTCGACCGGGGTTTCGGCGACGGCCTTGGCGCCGTCGAGCGCACCGGTGACGCGCAGCGGCACGCGCTGCGACGAGGTCTCGACCGTGCCGGCCGGCGTCACGTTGTTCTGCTTGGCGAGCGAATCGAACAGCGCCTGCGGCGTGATGCCGAGCGTGGCGAGCTTGGCATGGCTGAACTCGACGAAGATGCGCTCATCCTGGTTGCCGTAAACGTCGACCTTGGTCACGCCCGGCACCTTCAGAAGGCGCTGACGGAAACCTTCCGAGACCTTCTTGAGCTGGGCGTAGTCGGCGCCGTCGCCCGTCATCATGTAGAGGATGGAATCGACGTCGGAGAACTCGTCGTTGACGACGGGCCCGAGAATCCCTGCGGGCAGCTGGCCCTGCACGTCGACCAGCTTCTTGCGCAGCAGATAAAAGAGATACGGCACGTCCTTCGGCGGCGTAGAATCGCGGAAGGTCACCTGGAGCGCAGTGAATCCGGGCTTGGAATAGGTCTGCACCTTCTCGAAGTAGGGCAGCTCCTGGATCTTCTTCTCGATGGGATCGGCGACCTGCGCCTGCATTTCCTGCGCTGTCGCGCCCGGCCACAGCACGGAGACGTTGACCACCTTCACCGTGAAGAACGGATCCTCGGCGCGACCGAGCTTCTGATAGGAGAAGAATCCGGCGACGCCGAGTATGAGCATCAGGAACAGGATCAGCGTCGGATGGCTGACGGCCCAGGCCGAAAGATTGAAGCGCTTCATCGCACTCTCCAAAGATGATCCGGTTGCAAAAAACCACAGCCACTCTGTTGAACGCGTCGTCGCGAGGCAGCGAAGCAATCCAGGGGGCTGGGCAGGTTCTGGATCGCTTCGCCGCTTCAGCCCCAGCATTTGCGCTTGGGCCGAAACTCACCTCACACGACGTAACTCGTAAAAGAGACTTAAAAGGACAGTGACGACACGACCCGTACCTTCTGGCCGGGATCGAGCTTCTGAACGCCGAGGGCGACGATCTTGGCGCCCTCTTCGACACCACCGGTGATGACGACGTCGTTGCTCTCGTAGGACTTCACCACGACCGGCTTCAGCGTGACCGCGCCGTTGTCGTCGACGACGTAGAAGGACGGCTTGCCGCCTTCGTTGAACAGCGCCGACAGCGGCAGCCGCGCGACGCGTTCGGTGGCGGCGTCCGACAGCGTCAGCGTCGCGGTCATGCCGAGCGAGACCTTGTCGTCGGCCTCGGGCAGCGAAAACTTGGCAAGATAGGTGCGCGTGGCGGGATCCGCGGTGGGCGCGATCTCGCGCAGCTTGGCCGTGTACTTTTTGCCCGGCTCCGACCAAAGAGTGACGCTGGCGGCGCCCGATTTGGCACGTCCGACCAGCGTCTCAGGGATCGCGACGACCGCTTCCTTTTCGGCAAAGCGGGCGACACGGATCGAGGTCTGGCCTGCGGCAACCACCTGGCCAGGCTCGATCAGCGTTGCGGTGACGACGCCACGGGCGTCGGCGTTGAGCGTCGCGTAGGAAAGGGAATTGTTGGTCAGTTCGACCGAGCGCTCGGCCCGGTTCAGGCGGGCGCGGGCCTCGTCGGCAGCGGCGCGGCTCGAATCCAGCTGCGCGTCGGTGGTCCAGCCCTTGGCCTTCAAATCCTTGGCGCGCTGCTCGGCCGCGGCGGCCTGGGCCAGCACGCCGGTCGCAGCGGTCTGTTCGGCGACGGCTTGCTCGGCCTGGAGCTTCAGATCGACCTCATCGAGGACCGCGAGCGGCTGACCGATCTCGACGGTCTGGCCAACTTCGACCAGACGCTTGGCGACCTTGCCCGCGACCCGAAAGCCCAGATCGCTCTCGATCCGCGGCCTGATCGTGCCGACGAAGCTGCGCTCGGGCTTTTCGGCATCGTAGTGGGCGGTGGCGACCAGGACCGGCCGCGGCGGGTCGGCCTTTTCAGCGACGGTGTCATTGCACCCAGCGAGGGCGGCAGCCATCAGCGCCAGCGAAACACCGGCCAAAAGCCTCGAATAGCTGGACAAAACGGATCGGACGAACATCGGAGGACACTCCCTCGGCTGCAATGAGAGGAATGTCGACTAATCACTGATGAAAGTCAATAATCGTCAGTCATCAGGAAAGCGTGATCGTTAAGAGGTGGTAACCTCCCCGCTGCCCTTGGCGGAAAGCCCGGACTGTTGGAAGAGAGCGTCGCGCCGCGGCCCAGAGGGACCGCACGGAATGGGCCTGGCTTTCGCCAGGGCGACATTTCGAGGCTACCGCCCCTGTTCGGCGAACTCGTGCTTGCTGTCGTGGCCACCGATGAAGACCAGGATGCCGGCGATCAGCGGCAGCACCGCGAGCACGAGCAGTCCGGTCGAGGTCTGCCCGGTGGCTTCCTTGACCCAGCCGATCAGATACGGTCCGCCGAACCCGGCGAGATTGCCGATCGAGTTGATCAGAGCGATGGCGCCGGCCGCCGCCGTGCCGGAGAGCCAGGCCGTCGGCAGGGTCCAGAACACGCCGAAGCAGCAGAACACGCCGATCGCGGCAACCGTCAGCACGATCATCGTCAGGGTGGGGTCGGTGAGATAGCTGGAGACGCCGAGAGCGACGGCGGTGAGCAGCAACGGCGCGCCGACATGCATCACGCGCTCGCGCGTGGCATCGGAATGCCGCGCCCACAGGATCATTGCGATGGTGCCGAACAGATACGGAATCGCGGTGACGAAGCCGGTCTGGGCGTTGGTGAGGCCGAACGCCTTGACGATCTGCGGCAGCCAGAACTGCATGCCATAGAGCGCGCCGACGAAGCCGAAATAGACGAGGCTCAGCATGATCACCTTAGGTGAGGTCAGCGCCTCGCCGAGCGACATATGCTTCACCGCCTGCTTGGCCGCGATCTCGGCATCGAGCTTGGTCTTGAGCCAGGCCTTCTGCTCGGCCGAGAGCCAATCCGCCTTCTCTGGCCTGTCGGTGAGATAGAACCAGGTGACGATGCCGAGCAGCACGGAGGGAATGCCCTCAATGATGAACAGCCACTGCCAGCCCTTCAGGCCCATGGCCCCGTCGAGGCCGAGCAGCAGGCCAGAGACCGGCGCGCCGATCACGGTGGAGACCGGAACGGCGATGGCGAAGGCCGCGAGGAAGCGGGCGCGATATTCGGCCGGATACCAATAAGTGAGATAGAGGATGATGCCGGGGAAGAAGCCGGCTTCGGCGACGCCGAGCAGGAAGCGCAGCACGTAGAAGCTCGTGACCCCGCTCGTGAGCGCCATCAGCGCCGAGATGATGCCCCAGGTCACCATGATGCGGGCGATCCAGCGGCTGGCGCCGAACTTCTCCAGCGCCAGATTGCTCGGCACCTCGAAGATGAAATAGCCGATGAAGAAGATGCCGGCGCCCCAGGAGAAGATCAGCGGCGTGAATTTCAGCTCGGCATTCATGGTCAGCGCGGCGAAGCCGAGATTGACGCGGTCGAGATAGGAGAAGAAATAGGCCAGCACCAGGAACGGGATCAGACGCCAGGAGATGGCGCGGATCGTCGAGGTCTCGATTTCCGACTTGGCTGCGCCGGTCGAACCGGCATAGGTCGTGGTCTGGCTCATGGCTTCCCCCGGGTTGTTGCTTTTATGGGCTGATCCGGGGTTTTGAGCATCGCCGCGAAAGAGTCAATGGAGCAAGCAATGCAAGGGGCGCAGCCGGCCACCACGTTGCGCTACGACAGAGCTCGGTGATCCCCGCCGCGCACAACTACTCTGCCAATTGAAACTTCGCAAAGCGATCGAGCTCCTCCTCGATCTTCCGTTTGAGCTCCTTGCGCCCCGCGGTCTTCTTCCCCTCGCCGACCCAGGTCCATTTCTGCATCAGCAGCTTCTTCGCCTGCCGGTCGGTCTTCAGATCGAGCGCGGCGACGATCTCGTCGCCGACCAGCACGGGCAGCGCGAAATAGCCGAGCTTGCGTTTGGCCTTCGGCACATAGGCCTCGAACAAATGGTTGTAACCGAAAATGAGATTGGTGCGCTTGCGCTGGATGATCAGCGGATCGAACGGCGACAGGATATGGACCAGATCCGGCGGCGCGCACTCGCCCGGCTCGAGCGCAGCCGGCACTGCCCAGTGCTCCTGCTTGCCGGCACCGTCGATGGCGACAGGCACGAGCTCGCCACGGCGGACGCGCGAGCCGATCAGGGCAGCCACCGCCGGCTTGCGCGGCGCGTTGAGATGGCAGACCGAATCGAGGCTCACGACACCTTGCGATCGCAGCGCGCGATCGAGCAGATAGACCGTGATGTCCTTTGCCGACGCCGGCTTCGGCAGCTTGTCCCAGCCGAAATGGCGCGTCATCAGCTCATAAGTCTTGAGCATGCCCTGGCGCTCGCTGACGGTCACGGCACCCATGTAGAAGGCGAGCTGCAATGCCCGCTTCGAGGGTTTTCGGCTTTGCCAGAGATGCTCCTTCTCGGTGAGCACGTCGTCCTCGATGTCGCGGATCGTCAGCGGGCCGGCGCGCACCAGCCGCATCACCTTGCGCATGTCGGCAGGTTTCACCGAGGCGAACCATTTGTGCCCCTCGCGGCGGTGCTCGCACATCGCCGGCAGGAAGAAGCGGAAGTCGCCGGCCGGCACGTAAGACAGCGCATGCGTCCAATATTCAAAGACGCTCTTGTCGACGCTCTGGGCATGGCGCAGGTCGGCGCGCCGGTAGGACGGAATCCGGCTGAACAGGATGTGATGATGGCAGCGCTCGATCACGTTGATGGTGTCGATCTGCACATAGCCGAGATGGGCGACCGCGTCGGAGACGGCTTGCGCGCCGTCACCGAACGGCGCGCGCTCGTCCAGCCGCTGGGCATGAAGCCAGATTTGCCGGGCCTGTGTCGTGGTGAGTGGAATCGGTTTGGGCGCGCGGGACATTGCGGAATGCAGTGTAGCGGGATTCGCATCCAGCCAAGAAGCCGATCCAGGAGCGGACAAGGAAAAACCGCGCCGCCATCTGCTGACAGCGCGGTCGGAAGGCGCTTGCTACTTCATCGACATGGCCTTCTGCGCCTTCATGTAATGCATGCAGGCGCTTTTCATCTTGCCGTTGCTCATGTCGGTGTTGGCCATGGCCATTTCCTTGTTCATGGCCGTCTTGGCCGGCGTATCCGCCGTGCCGCCCATCATGGCGGCGGACTTCATCATATTGTCGCTGGTGCACGCCATCATCGCGGCAGATGCAGGGGAAACGGCGAACGCGACCAAAGCTGCAGCTGTGAGCAAGATTTTCATCGAAAAGTCTCCTCCGCAAAACGAAACCGGCGTCATGTCGGCCTTCGCAATACGTATTCTCCCGCGAAGACGTTTCGTGGAGAAGACAATTTCTTGCTGCGGTGCGAAGACGGCAGGACTCAGCGGCCGGCTTTCGGGGCTTTGGACCGGTCGCCGACGCTGCCTGTTGCGACATCGGGTTCGCACGAGGCCTTGCCGCGCTCCTCCGCCTGGCAGCGATAGACGTTGCCGGTGAGACGATCGACCAGCCACATGTTCTCGTCGGTCGGCGCTTGAAGCCCGACATAGCGGGAGGTCAGCCCCGTGATTAGTGTCGACAGCAAGATCGCCACCGCGATCATCGCCGCCCCGATATAGATGGGCATGGAGCTCAGGGACACGGTCCGATCCGGCGGGCCATTGCGATAAAACTGGTAATCACTTGGCCTCGGCACTGGGTGGAACTCAGCTCCCTTCGTTTGCGCTTGTTGGAGGCTGTGCCCTGCTAGGCGTCCATCTGGCCGAAAAATTGTTCACAGACAGGCCAACACGCGACGGCTTTGCGACAATCGGTGAGCATGGGTTTCCTTGAGTGAACCGGCCCCCGCCGCCCGAGCGGCACCTCGGCGCGGCGGTCCTCAGTGATGCGGATCACGACAGGACTGCGACGGCTCGAACCATCGCCGGAGAGGTGTGCGACCACTTCTCTTCCCGCGCTGGCGCCCCTCCTCGGAGCGGACCGCGGGTCGGCTCTCTATGAACCGAAACCGCTTGAAATACGCTGCCGTGGTCCAGGACGGCCCCGTTTCCACCGTGACCAAGATCACACCAGGGCTTTTGAACCTGCCCTATGCTCGCAGCATCAAATAGCCATCAGGCGTCACAACGAGGATACGACAATGACCCGTTTCAATAACTCTTTTGCACTCAAGGCGGTGACCCTCTCGGCAATTCTGTCGATGACAGCCGGCTTGGCTATGGCCGGCGACGGCAATGTCTCTACCAACCAGATCCTGGATGCACTGAAGCCGAAGCCCGTGACCCGGGGTCTGTCCGCAGGTCCGCAGGTTGATCCGGCGGTCCAGGCCAAGGAATCGACGTTCCTGAACACCGTGCGCAACCGCTCGACGCGGTCGCTGTCGACGGGCGAGCGCGAGCAGATTGCCGAGCTCGCCGCGACCAAGCCGAAGATCGATCTGGAGATCCAGTTCGACTACAACTCGGCCGACATCGCCAAGACGTCGGTGCCGTCGGTACAGGCGCTCGGCAAGGCGCTGTCCGATCCCTCGTTGAAGGGCTCGACCTTCGTGGTCGCCGGCCACACCGATGCGGTCGGCACCGAGGCCTACAATCAGGGGCTCTCCGAGCGGCGGGCCGACACCATCAAGAAATACCTGGTGCTGAACTACGGTCTCACCGGCACCGATCTCGTCACCGTCGGCTACGGCAAGACCAAGCTGAAGGACGCCGCCAACGGCGCCGACCCGATCAACCGCCGCGTCCAGGTCGTGAACATGGACACCAAGACCGCGTCGAAGTGATTCCGAAATTGTCGCCCATCAAGACGCCGCCTGCCGTTCTCCCGGCGGGCGGCGATTTCATATCCAGCTTTGGAAGAGCATCAGCCGATTGAAGGTCTGCATCGATGTGCCGACGAAGGCCGCCGAGATCGGCAGCATGGCGGCAAAGCCGATCGCGACGACCCCGACATAGGCCCACAACAGCCAGCCCGGTAGACCGTCCCGCCGCAGCACGTAGACCAGCGCGAGCGACGCCACGGTCGCAGCCGGCAGATAGTAATAGATGAAGGCGAGCGTACGCGGCAGCAACGCCCAGGCGAGCCAGGACCCGAAATAGAAGACCGCGATCAGGAACGCATCCCGGCGACGCGCGACGACGAAATCGCGCAGCACGACGGCGAGCGCGAGCAGCGTCGGCCACAGCACCAGGGGGTTACCGAGAAAGACGATCGCGGAGACATTGTCGTCCACGGTCTTGTCGAACAGGAACCACACCGGGCGCGCGAGCAGCGGCCATGACGGCCAGGCGCTCATATAAGTGTGGCCGGCGATGGCAGTGGTGGTGTTGTCCGCGAAGATCCGGCGCTGCGCCTCGACCAGATCCGGCAGCGACACGCCGTAGAGTGGGACGAAGGCCGCAAGATATGTCATCGCGGGCAGGACAGTGAAGCAGAGCACGACGTGATGTAATCTGAAGTCGGGCCAGAGATCAGGCCGGTACCAATCCCCCGGCTTCGCGTCGGCAAACAGGGTGTGCCAGCCCTGCATCAGGCGGATCACCGCGACGATGACGATGCAGATTCCGAGCGGAAACAGGCCGCTCCATTTGCAGGCGGCCGCACAGCCGAACAGGCTGCCGGCAGCCGCGAATAATGCATGGGGACGATCCTTTCGAAAGCCATGCATGAAGGCGGCAATCGCGAGCAGGCCGAAGCCGAGTGCAAAAATGTCGAGCATCGCGACGCGCGCCTGCACGTACAGCATCTGGTTGCAGGCGGCGATCAGCGCGGCGGCGATCGCAGGCCCTTGCGCGGCGAACAGCGCGAGGCCGCACAGATAGATCGCGACGATCGCGAGCGCGCCGAACAATGTCGCGGGATAGCGCCAGCCCAGCGCGCTGTCGCCAAAGGCCGCGATCGATAGCGCGATCAGCTCTTTCGCCAAAGGTGGATGCATCGGATTGAGCATCGATTGCGACACCGCTGGTGCCAGCATCTGCCGCGCCGCCGGCACGTAGTGCACTTCGTCGAAGACGAACTTCTCCGGCGTCGTCAGGCCAATCAGCAGGGCAAGATGCGCGACCAGGAAAATCGCGACAGCAATCACTGCGCTCCGCGACACCTTCGGAACCGCAGGCAAGTCAAGTCGCGTTTGTGGGGATGTCTTGCGTGGCAATTTTGCGTCACCGCGGAGAATAATAGAGATCGCGGTTTTCATTGAACGCATTCTGCCGCAACTGTCACTAAGCATAACGCAGGTCTCGCGCTGCTTGTGATAATTCCGCCACATCGCAAGCGCGCGTGATCCGGTACGATCAGGGACACATCGATCGGTTGCGAAATGAATTTGCGTTTCTGGCTTTTCTCCACGCTGTTGTCGACCCTCTTGTGCGCGGCCCCTTGCGCCCAAGCCCAGACGCGCGTCGGTGAAGCCGTCTTGATCCAGAATGAAGTCGTTCTTGTGGCCTCGACCACGACGCCGATCAGCGTCGGCGACAGCATGCTGCGGGACGAGACCGTGCGCACCGGCGCCGGCAGCGCGGCTCGCTTCGTGATGGCCGACAGCACCAATCTGTCGCTCGGTCCGAGCGCCACGCTCAAGCTCGACCGCACCGTCTTCAACGACGAGCACAGCTATCGCGACGTCGCGATCCGCATGACGACCGGCGCATTCCGTTTCGTCACGGGACATTCCGAGAAGACCGCCTACAAGATCACGACCCCGCTCGCGACCATCGGCGTGCGCGGTACCACTCTCGATATCCTGTCCCAGCGCGGCCGCTCGGTCGTCGTGCTGCAGGACGGTGCCGCCAGCGTCTGCACGACGAGCCAGCAATGCGTGCAGCTCACCCAGCCCGGCGACACCGCAATCATCACCTCGACCGGCGGCAAGATCTCCATCAGTAAGACCAATACGCCGCCCTGGACCTTTGCCGCGACCTGCGCCGCGAGCGCGGGACTGTGCGCGGTCAGCCAATATGCGGAGGCCTCGCCGACCGTCACGCCCGCCATCCATGACGACGGCATGCTGTGCGGACGCTGAAGATGGCGAATCTCACCAGCCTCAGGCGCTTCATCCTGGCGAGCGTGCTGACCGCCGTGGCTGCGTTTGCGTTTGTCGCGTTCCATGCCCGTCCGGCGGCAGCCGCCGCGATTTGCGAGTCCGAGTGCGGAGGGTCGACGCCCACCCCGGCGCCGAGCTATTCCCCCTCGCCCACGCCGACCTACAGCCCCTCGTCCTCGCCCAGCCCCACCCCGTCATCGTCGCCGAGCCCTTATCCGTCATCCTCGCCGAGCCCGACGCCGACACCGACACCAACCGGCGCGGATTCAAGCGGCAGCTCGATCGGCGGCCTTGCCAATCAGCGCTTCAACCAGATGATCACCAACCGGGTGCTTGGCACGGTGCTGCTCGGGGTCAACGAGCAGATCAATTGCAGCAACTGCGTCAGCGCGTTCGGCTCCGCAGGCTCGTTCTCGGCCGGAATCCACGGCCGCAAGGAGCTGACCAACAATCTGTCGCTGCTCGCCGGCATCGCCTACACGCAGTACAGCGAGGGCGGCTACAACATCACAAGCGCTCCCATCGCCGCGTTCGCGCTGCGCTATGATTTCACCGACTGGGGCTCGTCGCGCCCGTTCTTCGACGTCGGCACGATCCTGACGCCGTGGGAGAAGGCGCGCTACACCCGCAGCTACAACACCAGCCTCGGCCCGGTGAACGTCACGAGTTCGACCAACGCCGCGAACTACGCCGTTTATGGCCGCGCCGGCTGGATGAGCCGCGTGTCGCCCCGCGACGAGGTCGCCGCCTCGATCGAGGTCTGGCAGCTCTGGCAGCGTGTCTCGGGCTATACCGACAGCGCAGTGGCGTTCAATCCGTTCGACGCCAGCATCGCGACCGGCACCGACCGCACCAGCCTGGTCAAGATCGGCGGCCAGTGGACGCATCTCTACGGCAGCAGTATCGAGGCCAACATCAATGGTGGCTGGGTGCAGTCATTCGCCAGCCATAGCGGCATCGTCGCCACCGTGACCGGTGACGGCATGGTGGTGCCGACCATGGGTAACCAGGGCTGGTTCGAATATGGCGGCCGGCTCGGCTTCCGCGTGCAGAAGGGCTGGATCGTCGACCTGTTCGCCAACGGCACGCTCGGCCCGCAGCCGGTGGGTAACACCATCCATGGCGGCGTGGGGCTGCGGATCAATTATTAGCGGCAGGCCTTCGCTCATATTCCGCTGTCATGCCCCGGCTCGACCGGGGCATCCAGTACGCCGCGGCCTATCGATTGACCAACGACCGTCTCGGCGTACTGGATGGCCCGGTCAAGCCGGGCGATGACAGTGAGGATGTGGCAAGGGGACGCCCTTCACGCCGCCGACTTGCCATCGAACGCCCGCCGCAGCGCCTCCACGTCCAGTTTCACCATCTTCATCATGGCCTGCATCGCGCGTGCGGCAGCCGCCTTGTCGGGGCTGGAGAGGAATTCGAACATCACCTTCGGCACCACCTGCCAGGCCACGCCCCAGCGATCCCTGAGCCAGCCGCACTGCTCTTCCTTGCCGCCATGGGCCAGGAACGCATTCCAGACGCTGTCGACCTGGGCCTGATCGTCGCAATGGATCATCAGCGAGATCGCGTGGGTGTATTCCATTTTCATGCCGCCGTTGAGCGCGACCAAAGGCTGTCCCGCCACCGAGAATTCGACGACGAGCACGGAGCCTTCCTTGCCGGACGGGCCATCTGAAACGTTGCGCTGAACATGCGTGATCGCCGAATTCGGCACGAGCGAGACGTAGAACTTCGCGGCTTCCTCGGCATCGCCGTTGAACCACATGCAGGGAACGACCTTGGACATCTTGAATGCTCCTCTTCGGTTTCTTGCTGTTGTGGGGTTAGATCAGGCGTTCGCCATGTCGGACTGCGCCGCGAAGGCTGCCATGTCCATCCAGTTCACGCCCCACATGTGGCCGTCCGGATCCTCGAAGCTGCGGCCGTACATGAAGCTGTATTCGTCCTTCGGGCTGGGATCGGCCACCCCGCCTGCAGCCGCGGCCTTGCTGACGATATCGTCGACCTCGGTCCGGCTATCGGCGGACAGGCAGAATAGCGCCTGGTTTGAGGTCTTTGCATCCGAGATCGGCTTCGGCGTGAACTGCCGGAATTTCTCGTGGGTCGTCAGCATCGCGTAGATGGTCTCGGAAAAGACCATGCAGCTCGCTGTTTCGTCGCTGAATTGCGGGTTCCTGGTCGCACCGACCGCCTCGTAAAAGGCAGTGGCGCGCTTGAGGTCGGTCACGGGCAGATTGAGGAAAATCATCCTGGGCATCGGAGCTCCTTGGGCGGGGTTCTGCCCAAGGACGGACAGCCAAGCGGCGATCCGACACGGCTTCCGGATCTTTTTTGGAGCCCTGCCCGCGAGGTTCTGTCACACAGAACCCGCTGGCTTTCAGGCGATCCTCACTTCTTCTCGTTCGGATCGCGGTGAATGGGATCGACCCACAGGACGGTCGCTGGCTTCTCGACCGGCTCGATATCGAGGTTGATCGCCACCGCCTCGCCGTCGCTGCGCACCAGCACGCATTCCAGCACCTCGTCCGCGCTGGCGTTGATCTCCTGATGGGGCACGTAGGGCGGCACGAAAATGAAGTCACCGGGGCCGGCCTCTGCGGTGAATTGCAGGCTCTCGCCCCAGCGCATCCGCGCCTTGCCCTTCACCACATAGATCACGCTTTCGAGATGGCCGTGGTGATGCGCGCCGGTCTTGGCGTCGGGCTTGATGCTGACCGTGCCCGCCCACAATTTCTGCGCACCGACGCGCGCGAAATTGATCGCGGCCGCGCGGTCCATGCCCGCCGTCGACGGAACGTTGGTATCGAGCTGGTTGCCGGGAATGACGCGCACGCCGTCATGTTTCCAGCGATCGTGGTGATCGTGGTCATGGTGGGAATGCGAATGGTCATGGCCGGTCATGGGACTTGCTTTCTATTGGTTCCGTGTGCGGCAAACTAACCCAAAGCCGCGACATCGAGCCATAACAAAATCGGAACCCTCATAACCGTCGAACGTTGTCTTGGCGAGCAAACCGCAGGAGAGTTTCATGGGTAGCACGACCGACAAGATCAAGGGCACCGCAAACGAGGCAATGGGCAAGGCCAAGCAGGGCGTCGGTGAAGCCACTGGATCCGAGCGCCTGAAGGGTGAAGGTGCAGTCCAGGAAGTGAAGGGCAAGGGCCAGCAGGCCATGGGCGACGCCAAGGACGCCGCGAAGGACGCGGTTGATCGCGCAGCCGCTGCGGCCAAGCGCGCGACGGAGTAACGGCGTCGCACTGAATGCGAAAAGACCGGCCGAGAGGCCGGTCTTTTTGTTTGCGGGCTTACTTCACCCCGAGCAATTCCACGTCGAACATCAGCGTCGCGTTCGGCGGGATCACGCCGCCTGCGCCCCGGGCGCCATAGCCGAGCTGCGGCGGAATGATCAGCGTGCGCTTGCCGCCGACCTTCATGGAGGCAACACCCTCGTCCCAGCCGGCGATGACGCGGCCCTTGCCGATCGGGAATTCGAAAGGCTCGTTGCGATCCACTGACGAGTCGAATTTCTTGCCCTTCTGGCCGTTCTCGTAGAGCCAGCCGGTGTAGTGCATCACGCAGATCTGGCCCGGCTTGGGCGAAGCTCCGGTGCCGGCGACGCTATCGGTAATCTGCAAACCTGAAGCTGTTGTCATGGTCTTCCCTGCGGTCTGGGCCGAGGCCGTGGTGGAAACGAAATCGGACACGCCGGCGATCACGGTGATCGCGAGTGCCGACATGATGGCGAGGAGCATGCGCTGTAAACGCTGCATAAGAGACCTTCCGTTTGAGGCGCAAGGTGTCTAGCGCAACGCTGACGCCGTTTCCACCCCTCACACCTCGATATTTTCGAGCCGCACGGGCAGCTTGCGGATGCGCTGGCCCGTGGCGTGATAGATCGCATTGCAGATCGCCGCATTGGTGCCGACATTGGCGAGCTCGCCAAGGCCTTTCACGCCGGCCGGGTTGATACGGTCGTCCTGCTCGGAGAGCAGGATCACTTCGACACCGGGCACGTCGGCATTCACGGGGACGAGATAGTCGGCGAGATTATCGTTGACGTAGCGTGCATTGCGCTCGTCGATCTCGGTGGCCTCCAGCAGCGCCGAGGACATGCCCCAGATCAGGCCGCCCATGAGCTGGCTGCGCGCCGTGCGCGGATTCATGATGCGGCCCGCCGCAAACGCTCCCACCAGCCGGGGGCAGCGGATTTCATGGGTAAAGCGGTTGACGCGGACCTCGACGAACTCAGCACCGAAGGCATAGGCGATCTTGTCTTTCATCTGATGGCCACCGACGAGCCGCGCGTGCCCGCTGTGCATGGCCGTGAAGGAATCCAGCGGCGCGCCTTCGGGCTTCCACTCGCCGTATTCCTCGACGATGCCGACGCCGAGCGCGTCGAAGGCCTTCTCGAGATCGAGTGGACGATCGCTCTGCGCCGCCTGCGTGCTCGGCGCCTGGCTGATGCCGACAGTCTCCTTGGCCTTGTCGGCGAGGCTGTCGCTCGGCATCACGGCCTTGAACAGCCTTTGGCGAATGCGGTCGCACACCATCATCACCGCCGAGCAGGTGCTGGCAGTCGAGTTCGAACCGCCGGCAACGGGCGCCGGCGGCAGATCGCTGTCACCCAGGAAGACCGCGACCTTCTCCAGGGGCACGCCGAGCCGCTCGGCCGCGGTCTGGGCGATGACGGTATACGCACCGGTGCCGATCTCGTGACCGGCGATCTCGACCCGGGTACGGCCGTCGCGCTGGAGGCGGACGCGCGCGGCAGACGGCGCCATCTGCGTCGGATAGCAGGTGGCAGCACAGCCATAGCCGACCAGCCAGTCGCCGTCCGACATCGATTTCGGCTGCGGCGAGCGCTGCGACCAGCCGAACGCCTTCGCGGCCTCGTCGAAGCACGCCATCAAGGACCGCGATGTATAGGGCTTGCCGCCGATCGGCTCGACGGTGGTGTCGTTGATGCGGCGGAGCTCGACGGGGTCCATGTTCAGCTTCACAGCGAGCTCGTCCATCGCGCTCTCCAGCGCGAAGAGATACGGCACCTCCGGCGGCGAGCGCATGAAGCCGGGCGTATTGCGGTCGGCGCGCACGATCGACACCAGACTTGCGACGTTCGGGCAGGCATAGAGCCGCGTCGTCGTCTTGGTGCCGCCGACGCAATAGGCATCCGGACGCGACGAAACCTCCGCGCCGTCGTGCCTCAAAGCCACCAGCTTGCCGTCCCGACCCGCACCAAGCCTGATCTCATGGCGCGTCTCGGCGCGGTAGGTGGCGATGGTGAAACCCTGGTCGCGGGTTGGCACCAGCTTGATCGGCCGGTTCAGGCGTTTGGCAATGCCGGCGATGATGGCAGTGCGGGACGTCATCGAACCGCGCGAACCAAAGCCGCCGCCGACATAGGGATTGACGACACGGACCTTGTCGGCGTCGATACCGAGCTGCTCGGCGACGCCGTTCTTCAGGCCGTAGACGTACTGGCTGCCCTCGTAGACGACGAGCTCGTCGCCCATCCAGGCGCAGCTCGTCGTAAACAGCTCCATCGGATTGTGGTGCTGGGTCGGCGTTTCATAAGAGGCGGTGAGCTTGACCTCGGCCGCGTCGAACGCCTTGGCGAAATCGCCGACCTCCGGGTCTTCCTTGAACTGTGCGTTCTGCCCCTTTGCCGCTGCCGTGGTGGTCCCCGGCGAGTCGAAGCTCGCACTCGGCGCCGCGGCCGTGTAGCTGACCTTGACGCGATTGGCGGCCTCGCGCGCCGCCTCGTAACTCTCGGCGATGACGACGGCGATGATCTGGCCGTCATGGGCGATGTCGGCCGATTTCAGCGGCTGGATCGTGGTGCCGGCATAGCCGCCATTGCTGAACAGTTTCGATTCCTTCAGCTTCGGAGCGTTCTCGTGCGTGACGATGTCGATCACGCCGCGGACCCGCCTGGCATCGTCGAGATCGAAACTGTCGATGCGGCCCTTGGCGATGGCGCTGGTGACCAGGAATGCGTAAGCTGGATTGTCGAGCGGCATGTCGGACGCATATGTCGCCCGGCCCGTGACCTTTGCGGCCGCGTCATAGCGCGGCACCGGCTTGCCCATGTTCGCTTTCGGCTCGGGAGCTGCAGCGGTCATGATCAGATCTCCATCGTTACGGCCTGCTGGAGCGCGCGCGCCACCACGCGCTTGCCGAGCGCGATCTTGAAGCTGTTGTGCTGGCGGCCCCTGGCGTCGGCAAACGCGGCATCGGCCACACGCTGCGCCAGACCGTCGTCGAATTTCTGTCCCTTCAGCAGCGCCTCCGCCTCGCGCGCCCGCCACGGCACGGTGGCGACGCCGCCGAGCGCGACACGCGCGTCCCTGATCGTGCCATCCTGCACGTCGAGCGCGACCGCAGCCGACGACAGCGCGAACTCGTAGGACTGCCGGTCGCGCGCCTTGAGATACACCGAGCGCGGCCAGCGGCCGGGAACGGAGAACGCAGAGATCAGCTCACCGGGCCGAAGCGTGGTCTCGATGTCGGGCGTCCTGCCGGGTGCCTTGTGCAAATCCGCAAACGGCAGGTTGCGCGTTCCGGACCTGCCGGTAATCTCGACCATCGCATCGAGCGCGATCAGCGCCTGCGCAAAATCGCCGGGATAGGTCGCGATGCACTGATCGGACGTACCGAGCACCGCATGCATGCGATTGACGCCGTCCATGGCGGCACAGCCCGAACCAGGATTGCGCTTGTTGCAATTCTCATAGGAAACGTCGCGGAAATAGCTGCAACGCGTTCGCTGCATCACGTTACCGCCGAGCGTCGCCATGTTGCGCAGCTGGGCGCTGGCGGCGAGCTTCAGGGAATTCGCGATCACCGGATAGTGGCGCTGGATCTCGGCATGCGCGGCCACGTCGGACATCTTCGCGAGCGCGCCGAGCCGCAAGCCGTCACTGCCGGGCTCGATCGCCGACCAGCCCCGCGCCAGCGGATTGATATCGACGATCGCGGCGGGCCGCATCACGTCCAGCTTCATCAGGTCGATCAGCGTGGTGCCACCAGCGAGCGGCTGTGCTGTAGCCTTCGTCAGCGGATTGTTCGCAGTTGCGGCAGCACTGAGCGCCTGCACCGCCATGTCGGGGTCTGTTGCCCTTTGATACGAAAACGGTCGCATGCGCCTAGCCTTTCATGATCTCGGGCGCGGCCTGCTTCACGGCGGCGACGATGTTGGGATAGGCGGCGCAGCGGCAGATGTTGCCGCTCATGTATTCGCGGATGTCGGCCTCGCTGCCCGCATGCCGCTCCTTGACGCAGGCAACGGCGGACATGATCTGGCCCGGCGTACAATAGCCGCATTGAAACGCATCGTTGTCGACGAAGGCCTGCTGCATCGGATGCAAATGATCGTCGGTGGCAAGGCCCTCGATCGTGGTGATCTCCTGCCCCTCGGCCGCGAGCGCGAGCGTCAGGCACGACACCACGCGCCGGTCGTCGATCAGTACCGTGCAGGCACCACATTGGCCGTGGTCGCAGCCCTTTTTGCTGCCGGTGAGCTTGAGATGCTCCCGCAGCGCGTCGAGCACCGTCGTGCGGGCGTCGATGCGCAGGCGCTTGTCCTTGCCGTTGACCCGCAGCGTGACATCGACAGGAAGCGCCGGATCCTGGGCGGCCGACACGCTCGCATCCTGCGCGGCCGCACGCGCCGTCATGGGGACCAGCGCGCTGCCGGCAACGCCGGCCATGAAGGCGCGCCGATCGAATTCGGACGGTCCGGAACCTGATTTTTCGGACATGGAGGGCCTCCGCCGCTTCGAGCAAGAGCAGCGCACGCCTGCACCGCTCATCGGCCCTTAACCTGAAGCAATGAGCTCCGTTCCGAACGAGAAAGGGCGACGCAGCAAATGCCGCGTCGCCCTTCGTCAACTTTTCCTGATCTCGCGCGGGGAACTCCGTGCGCGGTGGTCAGTATCCAAGCGCGCAACCGTCTTTGCGCGGATCGGAACCGCCGGTGAGCGTGCCCTTGTCCCAGTCGATCCAGATCGCCTGCGCGCCGCCGAGCGGACCGACGACGCTGGTGGTCTTGTGGCCGAGCTTCTTCAGGCCTTCGACAATGGCGGCCGGCACGCTGTCCTCGAGCTGGTACTGACCTTCATAATGCAGGCCGCGCGGCATATCGATCGCCTCCTGCACGTCGCAGCCATAATCGAGAATGTTGGTCACCACATGGGTCTGGCCAACCGGCTGATATTGTCCGCCCATCACCGCGAACGGCATCACGGAACGGCCGCCCTTGGTGAGCAGGCTTGGCATGATCGTGTGCAGTGGACGCTTGTCGCCGGCGATGCAATTCGGGTGGCCGGGCTGGATGCGGAAGCCGCCGGCGCGGTTCTGGAGCAAAATGCCGGTCTTGTTCGAGACGATCGCCGAGCCGAAGGAATGCGCAACCGAGTTGATGAAGGAGCAGACGTTGCGGTCCTTGTCCACGACGGTGATGTAGATGGTCGACGGGTTCATCGGCGGCGCGACGTTCGGCAGGTCGAGCATGCCGTCCATGCGGATCTTGTCGATGTGCTCGTTGCAGTATTCCTTGGCGAGGATCCTGGCGACCTCGATCTGCATATGCTCGGGATCGGCGACATGCAGCTCGCGATGCATGTAGGCGATGCGCGCGGCCTCGGCTTCGAGGTGGAAGCGCTCGATGCTGAGCGGCGCGTATTTCGTCAGGTCGAAACGCGACAGGATGTTCAGCATCAGCAGCATGGTGAGGCCGGGTCCGTTCGGCGGGCACTGCCAGACGTCATAGCCCTTGTACATGGTCCCGATCGGCGTCGTCGTCTCAGTGGTGTGCGCGGCGAAATCGTCGAGCGTGTGCAGGCCGCCGATCCCGCGCAGGGTCTCCACCATGTCTTCCGCGATCGGGCCCTTGTAGAAGGCGTCGCGGCCGTCCTTGGCGATCGCCCGCAGCGTCTTGCCGAGCTCGGCCTGGCGGATGACGTCGCCGGCCACCGGCGGCTTGCCGTGCGGCAGCAGATACCGCTCCGTGTTGGTGCCGGCCTTCAGCTTCTCGAACTGGTTCTTCCAGTCGAAGGCGATGCGGGGGGCGACGACGTAGCCTTCCTCGGCCGCCTTGATCGCGGGCTGAAGCAGCCGGTCGAAGCCGAACTTGCCGTGATCGCGCAAGACGGTTGCAAAGGCGTCGATCACGCCGGGGATCGAGACCGCATGCGCCGAGGTCAGCGGCACGGAGTTGATCTTGCGCTCGAGATACCAATCGGCGTTCGCCGCCTTCGGGGCGCGGCCGGAGCCGTTATAGGCGATGATCTTGCCCTCGCCGCGCGGCTGGATCAGCGCAAAGCAGTCGCCGCCGATGCCGGTCGATTGCGGCTCGATCACGCCGAGAATGGCCGAACCCGCGACGGCCGCGTCCACCGCCGTGCCGCCCTCGCGCAGCACCTCGATCGCGGCAAGCGACGCCTGCGGATGCGAGGTCGCCACCATCGCGTTGGTGGCGTGGACCGTGGACCTGCCGGGGAAATGGAAGTTTCTCATCGAATTCTGCTCTCATTGGGCGTCTGGTGCGGATGGCGCGCCATCTCGGAAAAACCGGGCCTACATGACACATTCCGGCCGGCCGGGGCAATGCTGGCATGCCAGGGAAATGGCTGCCATCCGCCGGGAATAGAGCTGCTCGATGCGGGTTTTCCGGGCGAGCCCCGCCTGCTAAACGGGCGCCATGATTTACAAGGTCGCCGCCTTCTACCAATTCGCCGCGCTGCCCGATTACCGCGAGCTGCGCGAGCCACTGCGCGCGTTCTGCGCCGGCCTGGAGCTAAAGGGCAGCGTGCTGCTCGCGCAGGAGGGCATCAACGGCACGGTCGCGGGCGCGGGCGAGGCCATCGACGCGCTCACCCAAGAGCTCGCTCACGGCGACATGTTCGGCGGCAGGTTGAACAATCTCGAATTGAAGTTCTCGACCGCCGAGACGATGCCATTCGGCCGGCTCAAGGTGCGGTTGAAGAAGGAGATCGTCACGCTCGGCGACGAAAGCGCCGACCCGACGCGGCAGGTCGGCACCTATGTCGATGCGGCCGAATGGAACGCGCTCATCGAAGCGCCGGATACGCTGGTGCTCGACACCAGGAACGCCTTCGAGGTGGCGATGGGGACGTTCGAGGGCGCGCTCGACCCCGGCATCAGGAGCTTTGGCCAGTTCAAAGATTTTGCGGCCGAGCAGCTCGATCCCGCCAGACACCGCAGAATCGCGATGTTCTGCACCGGCGGCATCCGCTGCGAGAAGGCGAGCGCACACCTGCTCGCGCGCGGCTTTGCCGAGGTCTATCACCTCAAGGGCGGCATTCTCAAATATCTGGAAGAGGTGCCGGAGGCTCAGAGTCGCTGGCGCGGCGAATGCTTCGTGTTCGACGAGCGCGTCGCGCTCGGCCACGGTTTGCAACAACTTGGTTTGCAAGAATTTGGATTGCGCGAACGGGACAAGGACGCGGCACGTGACGAATGAGATCAAGACGCTCGGCGAGCGCATCGACACGCTGGAGACCCGCCTCGCCTATCAGGACGACGCGATTGAGACGCTGAACCAGACCATCACCGCGCAGTGGAAGCAGATCGACGCGCTGACGCGGAGAATCGCAGAGCTCGGCGAGCGGCTGCAGGAGGCCGAGGCGAATGCGCCGGGAGCCGCCAATGAGCGTCCGCCGCATTATTGAGCGGGCTTACTGACCGGACGCCTTGAGAAGAAGGTTACTCACCTCGCCCGACATCATCAGCCGGTTGCGCCCGGCCTCCTTGGCGGCATAGAGCGCCTGGTCGGCGGCCTCGACCAGCGAGGTGACGCCGGCCGTGCGCTCCAGCGCCGGCCGGCACGCAGCACCGCCGAGCGAAGCGGTGACGCAGCCAGCCACATGGTTGCTGGTGTGGACCAGGCCCGCATCACGGATCGCCCGTCGAATCCGGTCGCCGATCAGGGCGCAGCCCGCAGCGTCGGTGTTCGGCAACAACATGGCGAACTCCTCGCCGCCGTAACGCGCCGCAAGATCGCCGGAACGCTGCGCCTCAGCAGCGATGATCTGGGCCACCTGCCGGAGGCAGGCATCGCCCGCGGGATGGCCGTAGTCGTCGTTGTAAGACTTGAAGTGGTCGACGTCGATCATCAGCAAAGAGAGGCTGGAGCGCTCGCGATAGGCACGCGCCCACTCCTCCTTCAATCGTTCATCGAAGCGGCGGCGATTGGCAAGCCCGGTGAGGCTGTCTTCGATCGCGAGCGTTTCGAGCCGGGTCTCGAGCTTCTTCTGCTCGGTGATGTCGCGCGAGATCGCGACCACGCCGTCGACGCGGCCATTCTCCTTGCGGGTCACCCGCATGGTCGATTCGAGCCAGACTTCCGAGTTCTGCCGGTGCACATTGCGATAGGTGACCCGCGCCTCCTCCGCATCGCCGCGCTTCATGGCGTCGACGAGGGCCTGGACCTGCGGCCGGTCGTCCGGGTGAATGCCGGCCAGCGCGAGGGTACCGATCAGTTGATTGGCGCGCCAGCCAACGACGCCGATCGATGACGGCGAGACATAGCGCAGCCGCTCGTCGAGCCCGATACGGGTCACCATGTCACTGGAGCCTTCGGCAAGCAGCCGGAAATGCGCTTCCTTCTCGACCAGCGCGGCCGCCATACTCTGGCCCCGTTGCAGCTGCCGCACCAACACCGCACCGATGATCGCGATCAGCATGACCAGCGCGAGCACGTAGAGCATGCGGGAGATCGCCGCAGCACGCCAGGGCGCCAGCAATTCGGCCTTGTCGACGGTGGCGAGCAGGACCAGCGGATAACGGCCGGAGCGCTTGAAGAAGCTGACCCGGTCGGCACCGTCGAGCGGCGACTTGAAATGGTAGGCGCCGCCCGGCCGCTGCAAGGCGGTATCGCGGAACAGCGGCGTATCGGCAACGCTGCGACCGACGAACCTGTCGTTGCTGGGGTTACGCGCGATGATCAGGCCGTCGCCGTGCGTCAGCGCCACCGAGCTGTTGCGGCCGATCTCGAACTGTTCGTAGAAATGCGAGAGATATCCCGAGCTGATGGTCGCGAGCACCACGCCGCCGAAGCTGCCGTCCAGCTTGTTGAAACGGCGCGACAGGGTGACGACCCACTCGCCGTCGAGCAGGCTCTTCACGGGGCGGCCGACATGGGGTTCCCGTTTCGGCGAGAGCTGGTGATAGCGGAAGAACGCGTCGTCATTGAGCGTCGAGCCGATCGTGCCAGGCGAGGTCAACCAGTTGCCGCGCTCGTCGATGATGGCGAGGCTATGGATGCGCTCTATCGCCTTCTTTCGCGCCTCCAGCAGGTTTCGGAGCTTGGCGATCGTGGCCGGCTCGGTGCCGTCCATCTCCAGCCGGCTGACGACGCCGACGACGCCTGAATCCAGGAGATCGAGGCTGTCCTCGGCATGTTGCGTCAGCGAGCGCGCAACGTTCGCCATTTCTGCCTCGGCGCCTTTGAGCACCGCGTCGCGGGCCGCCCATTCCCGCCAGCCGCTGACGCCGAGGATGGCCACGCAGGTCAGCGCGACGAACGCAGCCGCCCGCAGCGGCAGGCGGCTCCATCCGGCTCTTTGGGTTACAGCACTCATGCAGCAGAATTCTCCGATGACCGGAAACTCTGCTGCTTCTGTTATTGAACTCTGAAACACCGGGAGAACTATGCAGTGATGTCCCCGGCTTCCGTAGTCGTACGGACGCCGGAATCAGCGCATCGCTAACAAGGCATTAGCAAACCTATCGGAATCCGGCGCTCTCCGCCTTAGCTGAAGATCGCCTTAACCTTGTCCCAGAGCGAGGGATTGTCGGCCTCCGCATCGGCCTTCGAGGGCGTCGGCTGGGCGGCGCTCACGGGGTCGGACGCCGGGAAGGTATCTTTCAGACCGGCGTCGAGCTTGGCGTGGCGGTCGGCGGCGAGCGCTTCGTGCAGATCGTCGGCGTGCTTGTCATGCGGCGCGGGGTTGAATGTCTCAGCCATGGTCTCGTCCTCCGTTGGCTGGTCAACGCGGCCCAATTGCGCTTGGTTCCCCTGTTCCGCTTCGGGCCGTGGCGGTGTATCAGGAGCCCTAACCATCTTCAGGACCGTTCGTGCCCCAGTCTGCGACCAAACCATTCATCGACGTCCTCTCCGGCCCGCGGCAGGTCGTTCCGCCGATCTGGATGATGCGGCAGGCCGGCCGTTACTTGCCCGAATATCGCGAGGTGCGCGCCAAGGCCGGCGGCTTTCTCGATCTCTGCTTCAACCCGGAGCTTGCCGCCGAGGTGACGCTGCAACCGATCCGGAGGTTCGGCTTCGATGCGGCGATCATCTTCTCCGACATCCTGGTGATCCCCTATGCGCTCGGACGTTCCGTGCGCTTCGAGGTCGGCGAGGGTCCGCGGCTCGAACCGCTGGATGATCCCGCCAAGGTCGCAACACTGGCGAAGCACGCCGATTTCGGCAAGCTCGCGCCGGTGTTCGAGGCCCTCAAGATCGTGCGCAGCGCGCTCGATCCCAAGATCGCGCTGATCGGCTTCTGCGGCGCTCCGTGGACGGTGGCGACCTACATGGTCGCCGGCCAGGGTACGCCCGACCAGGCCCCGGCGCGGATGATGGCCTACCGGCATCCGGAGGCGTTCGCCGAGATCATTGACGTGCTGGTCGAGAACTCGATCGAATATCTGCTGGCGCAGCTTGCGGCCGGCGCCAACGCCTTGCAGATCTTCGACACCTGGGCCGGCGTGCTGCCACCCTCCGAGTTCGCGCGCTGGTCGGTCGAGCCGACCCGGCGCATCGTCGAAGGCGTGCGCGCCAAGGTGCCGGACGCCAAGATCATCGGCTTTCCGCGCGGTGCCGGTGCGCAACTGCCCGGGTTCGTCGAGGCGACCGGCGTCAACGCCGTCAGCATCGACTGGACCGCGGAGCCGGCCTTCATCCGCGAGCGCGTGCAGAGCAAGGTTGCGGTTCAGGGCAATCTCGATCCACTGGTGCTGATCACAGGCGGCGCCGCGCTCGACCGCGCGGTCGACGACACGCTGGCGAATTTCGCGCAAGGGCGGTTCATCTTCAATCTCGGCCACGGCATCCAGCCGGAGACGCCGATCGCCCATGTCGAGCAGATGCTGAAGCGGGTTCGGGGCTGATTTATTTTGCGCCTGGGGAGCGGAAAAACAAAAAACGCGAAAACAACCCCATGCACAGTAGAGAGGCCACGCCCGATCAATGACTTAGGGCGGACTGAAATTAGGTGCGCCGTCATCGCATCAGAGCGCGCCAACATTTGACCCGTCGGGCAAAACAGGCGCATGATGCCATCATCCCACCGACCCCCGCCTCGCGGCCGACTTAGCGCGGCCGGCTGCGCTCGATGATCCCCGCGGCGCCCTTGGCCAGCAGATCCAGTCCCACCGCACGGCCGAGTTCGCGTGGGCGATTGGCGGGGCCCGAACGCAAGGCTTCGACGATGGTGTTGCCGGAGAGATCGAGCACGGACGCGGTGAGCGACATCTGATCACCCGCAATGGTCGAAAAGCCCGCCACCGGCGAATTGCAATGGCCGTTCAGCACCCACAGCACCTCGCGCTCTGCATCGGCGCAGGCGTGGGCAGCGGGATCGTCGATCGATGCGAGGATGCGACGCGTCTGCCAGTCCTGCGCGGCGCATTCGACGGCGACGATGCCCTGCCCCGCTGCCGGCAGCATCTCGGCTGCGGTAAACTCGTAGGCGATGCGCTGTGAAAGGCCGACGCGGTCGAGGCCGGACCGCGCCATGATGAGCGCATCCGCAGGCCCCACCGCGCCGCCATCCGGCAGGCGCTGCTTCTCGCCATTGTCGAGTTTTCGCACGCGCGTGTCCGCGGCGCCGCGGAAGTGGATGATCTCCACGTCCGGAAACAGCCGCCGCGCATAGGCGGCGCGGCGGACGGCGTTGGTGCCGATCTTGAAACCCTTGCCACGCGATTGGCGCAATGCCTCCAGCGTCACGCCGTTGCGCAGGACCAGCGCGTCATTGGGAGGATCGCGCGAGAGCGTGGCGCCGATCACGAGGCCGGGCGTGTCTTCGTTGCCGGGCATGTCCTTCAGCGAATGCATCGCCGCCTGGAGTTCGCCCGACAACACGGCGGCGCGGATCTGCGCCACGAAGGCACCGCCCTTGCCGCCATGGGGCAGCAGCTTGCTGGTCTGGTCGAGATCGCCCGTGGTGTCGAACTTGACGATCTCGACGTCGAGATCGGGCATGGCAGCGGTCAGGCGGCGCGCGATCTCTTCCGTCTGTGCCAGCGCCATCGCGCTCTTGCGTGTGCCGATCTTGAATCGCGTAGCCAAGCCCAAATCCTCTCAAGACGCGAGTTTACCGCGCATCCTCCAATATCATGTCGGACGCCTTTTCGGCGATCATGATGATCGGCGCGTTGGTGTTCCCCGACACGAGATCGGGCATGATCGAACCGTCGACGATTCGGAGGCCTTCGAGGCCCCTCACCTTCAGCCGCTGATCGACCACCGCGAGCGCATCATTGCCCATACGACAGGTCGAGGTCGGATGGTAGATGGTGCTGCCCCGCTCACGGCAATAGTCCAGCAGCTCGGCATCCGTGGACACCTTCGCTCCGGGATCGTACTCGTCGACCACGAACGGCTTCAGCGCCGGTGCATGCAATATCTTGCGCAGGATCTTCAGGCCTTCCACGTTGGTGGTGCGGTCGGTCTCGGTCGACATGTAGTTGATGCGGATCTCCGGTGGCACTGTCGGGTCGGCGCTCTTGATGCGCAAGGACCCGCGGCTTTCGGGACGGAGCTGGCACACCGACGCCGTGAAGCCGGAGAAATCGTGCAGCTTCTCGCCCATCTTGTCGGTCGAGAACGGCAGGAAGTGGACCTGGATGTCGGGCGAGGCCAGCCGCGGACTGGTCTTGAAGAACGCACCCGCCGTGCCGGCCGCGATCGTCAGCCAGCCTTTGCGGAACAGCGCATAGCGCGCGCCAGCCATGGTGCGGCGGAGCGGATGATTGACGGTGTCGTTCAGCGTGATCTTCTGCGAGCAGCGCATCACGATGCGGACCTGCATGTGGTCCTGGAGATCGTGCCCGACGCCCGGCGCGTCCAGCACGACGTCGATGCCGTGCTTGCGCAGGAGGTCGGCGGGTCCGACGCCGGAGAGCTGGAGCAGCTGCGGCGAGTTGTAGGCGCCGCTCGACAGCACGACCTCCTTGCGCGCACGGGCGCGGCGCAATGTGGCGCCCTGACGGTATTCAACGCCGATCGCGCGGCGGCCCTCGAACAGCACGCGCTGGCCAAGCGCGCCAGTTTCGATCTTGAGATTGCGACGGGCCTTGGCGGGGCCGAGATAGGCCACCGCCGTCGAGGCGCGGCGGCCGTTGCGCGTCGTGGTCTGGAACAGGCCGACGCCTTCCTGGGTGGCGCCGTTGAAATCAGGATTGTAGGGCAGACCGGTCTCGACCGCGGCATCGATGAAGGCCTTCGACAGCGGGTCGGTCACCACCATGTTGGAGACCGGCAGCGGGCCGCCGCTGCCGTGGTATTGATCGGCGCCGCGCGACTGGTTCTCGGCCTTCTTGAAATAGGGCAGCACGTCGTCATAGCCCCAGCCGGCGTTGCCGCGCTGACGCCATCTGTCGTAATCCTCGTGCTGACCGCGGACATAGAGCAGGCCGTTGATCGAGCTCGATCCGCCCAGCGTCTTGCCGCGCGGCTGAAACACCTGGCGGCCCTTCAGCTCGGGCTCCGGCTCGGTCTGGTACATCCAGTTGACGGTCTTTTCCTTGAACAGCTTGCCGTAGCCGAGCGGCACGTGAATCCAGATGTTGGAATCCTTCGGGCCTGCCTCGAGCAGCAGCACGCTGTGCTTGCCGTTGGCCGACAGCCGGTTGGCGAGCACACAGCCGGCAGAGCCGGCACCGACGATGATGTAGTCGAATTCAGGGTCGGAGGGCGTCAGGGAGGAAGTTGCGTTCATGCGCTACTGTTCTTTTTGTTGACGGGCGTTTCCAATCATCACTTAGCACGATCATGCAGCCACGCGCAGCGCCTCGACCAGCGACCTGAACGCACGGGCATATTCCGCACCCGCCCTTGCGATATCGGCGCGTCCGGCGCAGGCGACGGCGGCCTCCGTTACCGCGCCGAGCAGCAGCCGGGCCAGCGGCTCGACCGGCTGCCGCGCGATCAGGCCGGCCTCCATCGCCGCCGCAATCGCGCGCGGCAGCTTGCCGCCGAAATGTTTGGCGTCGATCTCGCGCCAGCGCTCCCAGCCGAGCACGGCCGGGCCGTCGCGCAGGATGATCTGGCCGGTCGGGCCCTTCGCGGTCGCGGCGAAATAATGCTGGGTGCCGGCGACCATCGCGGCAAGCACGTCCTTCTCGGCACGGGCCGTGCTGTCGATTTCGGCGACGAGGTCGCGCGAGACCTCATTGAACACCGCTTCGAACACCGCCTCCTTGGTCTTGAAGTGATGATACACCGCGCCCTTGGCGACGTGGGCGGCTTCGGCGATCTCGTCCATCGTCGTCGCGACAAAGCCTTGCGTCCCGAACAGGCGGCGCGCCGCCGTCAGGATCGCCTCCGATGTCGCAGCCCGCCGCTCCGCCTGTTTCGCCATGGGTCTGCTGTAGTCGAAATGGACGAGGACAGCCAGTTGACTTTTCGACCGTCGGTCGGTATTTACCGACCAACAGTCGGTTTTATTCGTGAGGTGCACCATGCCGAGCCGTGATGTCGTCGAAGCTTTTGCCAAACGATTGGAGGACGGGGATTTCGTCGGGGCGATCCTCGACTACTACACGCCGGACGCCGCCACCTATGAAAACCAGGGCGACCCCGTGGTCGGACGCGACAAGCTCGCCGCCAAGGAGCGCGGCGTGCTGGCAGCCTTCAAGGAGGTCAAGGCGGTGCGCATTGGGCCGAGCCTGATCGAAGGGGATCATGTCGCGACGCGCTGGAGATTCAGCTTCACCAATGCCGAAGGCATCATCCGAACGTTGGATGAGATCGCATGGCAGACCTGGCGGGGCGATCAGTTGATCGAAGAGCGGTTCTATTACGATCCGAAGCAGTTGGGGCGGTGATGCCTGAAGCACAACTGTCATCGCCCGGCTTGACCGGGCGATCCAGTACTCCGAGACAGGCGTGATTGATCCGATAGGCCGCGACGTATTGGATGCCCCGCCCCAGTGTGCAAGTGCGCACAAGGAGGGGCATGACAGTGGAATTGTTGGCGAACACCGGGCTGCCGTTACAGCCGTAACGCGAGGCGCCGCATTTGTATCGATTTGTTGTCGATACGACCTCACGAACACGCAGAAGTGGTCGCGGTGATCGTCGCAAGCTCGGATAATTCATAGTTCGTCAAAGGTTTGCAGCGAATTTCCCGGACCGGGCCGGACAGGCGGCCCATGCTGCAGGCTCTGCAATGCGGACTGAAACGACCAGCTATTTCGCGCGGCTGTTCGCCGGCGATCTTTCGGCCTTTGGCGGTCCCGTAACCGACGAAGCCGTCGCCGGCCATATCCGCGCCGAACAGATGTCACTGGTGCTCGGCTATTCCGTCGGCATCATGCTGGCCAATGCCTGCAACGCCGCGGTGCTGGCGATCGCGCTGTGGCAATCGCCCGACCGGGTGTTCGTGCTGATCTGGGCCTTCGCCCTGGCCGGCGCCGCCATCGGGTTCGGTCTGCAATCCCACGCCGCGCGCCGCATCACCAAGCCGCAATTCGTCTCGCGCCGCGCCATGCACCGGCTCGTTCGCAATGCCTTTCTCCTCGGCGCCGCCTGGGGCATCGTCCCGGCCGCGTTCTTTGCAGGCGCCTCGACCGGCGGACAGCTCGTCATCACCTGCCTCTGCTCGGGAATGCTGGCCGGCGGCGCGCTTGCTTTCGCCACGATCCCGATCGCGGCCATCGCATTCACGGCGCCCATCTTCCTGGGGATCGCCATCTGCCTCGGCAGGAACGGCGACCTCGCCTTCCTGCTGATCGCCTTTCTCGTCGTGGTCTACGGAAGCGTGTTGTTGCGCGGCGTGTTCGTCAATTCATTCGTGTTCGCGCGGCGCGTGATGCGGCAGATCGAGGCCGAGCGTACGGTGCGGCAGGACTCGCTGACCCATCTGCCCAATCGCGTCGCGTTCAACGAAACGCTCGATGCAGCCTTGAAGCGGCTCGCTCTGTCCGGCGAGGAATTCGCGGTGCTTCTGCTCGATCTCGATCGTTTCAAGGAGGTCAACGACAAGTTCGGCCATCCCGCCGGCGACGAGTTTCTGGTCCAGATCGCGAGCCGCCTGCAACGCTGCACCCGCGCGGCCGAGCATGTCGCACGCATCGGCGGCGACGAGTTCGCGCTGGTGATGGCCAATCGGGCGCGCCCGGAGGATGCGCTCGAGATCGCCGAGCGCTTCGTCGCGGCCTTCGATGAACCGTTCCAGATCGAGGGCCGCCAGATCGTCGGCGCGACCAGCGTCGGCATCGTGCTGGCGCCGCGCGACGGCAGCACGCAACTCGACATCATGAAGAACGCCGACACCGCGCTCTACCGCGCCAAGAAGGCCGGACCCGGCACGGTGTGTTTCTTCGAGGAGGTCGACGACCGCTCGTCACGCGACCGCAAGGCGCTGCAATCGGATCTGGAAGGCGCCATCGCCAGGGACGAGCTGTTCCTGGTGTTCCAGCCGTTCCTCGACCTCGGCGGCAACCGCATCACCGGCTTCGAGGCGCTGCTGCGCTGGCAGCATCCCCAGCGCGGGCTGGTGCCGCCGAGCGAATTCATACCGATCGCCGAGCAAACCGGCTTGATCCACGAGATCGGCGAATGGGTCGTCCGCCGCGCCTGCGCGACGGTTGCCGAGTGGCCCGAAGAGATCAGGGTCGCGGTGAATTTCTCGGCCGCGCAGTTTCACAACAACGGCCTCCTCCAGATCATCGTGCAGGCGCTCGCGGACGCGAAGATCGCCCCGCACCGCCTCGAGATCGAGATCACGGAATCGATGCTGCTGTCGAAATACGGCTCGGCCGCGTCCGTCCTGAATGCGCTGCTGGAGCTCGGCGTCACCGTGGCGCTCGACGATTTCGGCACCGGCTTCTCCTCGCTGACTTACCTGCGCAAGCTGCCGTTCAGCCGCATCAAGATCGACCAGTCCTTCATCCGCGACATGCTGGTGCAGCCGGACTGCGCCGCGATCGTGAAATCCGTGATTGGGCTCGCGCGCGACCTGCGCATCGGCGTGGTCGCCGAAGGCGTCGAGACCGCCGACCAGCTCGAATATCTGCGCCAGATCGGTTGCGACGAGGTGCAGGGTTATCTCATCAGCCGGCCGGTGTCGGCGGATGGCGTTCTGGCGCTGCTTGATCCGAAGAAGTTGCGGGCGACCTACGCGGCGTAGCCACCAAAGCATTCACGGCGTCACGGCCGGGCCTGTCCATCCACACCTACGACATCGCACGAAGAACGTGGATGCCCGGGCCTTCGCCTCGCCGAAGCGGCTCCGACCGCGCAGGCGGGACAAGCCCGGGCATGACGACCTCACCTCAGACCGGATCCGCCCGCAGCAGCGTGTCCACCGTGATGGTGCCCCGCGCGCGGGAAACGCAGGCGCAGATCTTCTGGTTGCTTTGCTTCTGATGGTCGCTGAAGAAGACGTCGCGATGGTCGATCTCGCCGTCGATCGCGACCACGTCGATGGCGCAGAGGCCGCATTCGCCCCGCTTGCAATCGTACATCACGTCGTGGCCGCTGGCGTTGAGCACGTCCAGCATCGAGCGCTTGCGCGGGATCTCCAGCTCGACATCGGAGCCCTTCAGGCGCACGCGAAATGTCTCAGTCGGCAGCGTGCCGCTGGAGCCGAAAGTCTCGTAGCGGAGATCGGGAAGCGGATGGCCGGCGCCGATCCAGGCGTGGCGCGCGGCATCCAGCATGCGCATCGGGCCGCAGAACAGCGCCAGCGTGTCTTTGGGCACCGAGGCGAACAGGGCGTCGAGATCGAGCCGCTTGACCTCATCGCTGGCGTGAACGACCAGGCGATCACCCAGCGTTGCGGCGAGATCGTCGAGATAGGCGGCCTCGGTGCGCGAGCGCACCGCGTAATGCAGCGTGACATCGGTGCCGCGCCGGGCCAGCGCCTGCGCGGCACCGAGAATCGGGGTGATGCCGATGCCGCCGGCGATCAGGCAGTAGTTTTGGCGTGCCCAATCGACGGCGAGCAGCGAGGCGGGCGTCGTGATGTCGAGCCGCGCGCCCGGCCGTAACGACCACATATAGCGCGAGCCGCCACGCGAATCCTCGGCGCGGCGCACGGCGATCCTTAGACCCTGGGACGAGGCTTCCCCGACCAGCGAATAGGACCGCGTCTCGGGCTGCCCGTCGATGGTAACGCTGATATTGATGTGGCTGCCGACCGGATAGGCCGTGCCGTCGAACTGGTCGGGCCGGATCAGGAATTCGCGGATGCCGGGTGCGAGATCGCGCATCGAGACGAGCGTCGCCGGAATCCAGGTTTCGATGAAGCGCATGGCACTCCCCTCAATCGGTTGCGGACCTGATCAGCGCGAGCGCCGGCAAGAGGTCGAGATGGGTCCGGTTGCGCAGTGCGAGCCGCAAATTGCGGACCGCGAGCCGCGCATGCTCGCGCATGACCGCTTCGGCGCGGGCGCCTTCGCGGTTCTCGATGGCGTCGATCACGACGCGGTGGTGCTCCTGCCCGATGATCAGGATTTGCTGTGCCTCGGGCAGCGCCGACTGCGCCATCACGAAACCGCTCGGGGACGCAAACGGCAGCGACGAGGCGCGGTCGATCTGCCGGATCAGCGGCGGGCTTCGCGCCAATTCGGTGAGCAGGGCGTGGAAGCGCGCGTTCAAAGTGACATAGGACGAGAACGCATCCACCGAGATCGGGACCTGGCGCAACAACTCGTCGATCGCGGCGAGGCACTCCTTCAGCGGCTCGAGCTCGCGCGCGGAGACGCCGCGCTCGGCGGCAAAGCGCGCGGCGAGCCCTTCCAGCGTGCCGCGCAGCTCGATGGAATCAGAGATGTCGCGCTCGGAGAACGCCTTCACCATGAAGCCGCCGGAGGGAATCGCCTCCAAGAGGCCCTCCTCCTCCAGCCGCACCAGCGCCATGCGCACCGGGGTGCGCGAGGCGCCGGTGGTCTCGACCGCCTGGAGCTCGGAGATGCGCTCGCCCGGGCGCAACGAGCCCGACAGGAGCTGGTCGCGCAGCGCGAGCTGCGCCTTCACGGTCTGCGAGACGGAGCGGTCGACCTCGCGCTCGGCCATGTCGGCTTACTCCGCGGCCTGAAGATGCTGCGGCGGATTTTCCTTTGCCACCATCTTGTCGATCAGCTTGCGCGTCCACATCGCGCCGGCGTCGATGTTGAGATTGTAGAAGATGCGATCCGGGTTCTCGTCCATCGCGCGCTGCTGCGCCTCGAGGATCAGCTCGTCCTCGTGGAAAATGCCGGAGACGCCCTCGCGGATCTCGGTGGTGATGCGCTGCTCACCGAGCTGATAATTGCGCACGAAGGCCCAGAAATAGTGGCAGGTCTTCTCGGTCTCCGGCGTGATGGTGTTGAGCACGAAGCCGTTGACGCCTTGCGAGCGGTCGCCTTCGGGCGCGCCGGTGCCGGTCGGCGCCACGCCGACGTCGATGGCAATGGTGCACGGCGCCTCGAAGCGGATGATCTGCCAGCGATCGACGAGCCCGGACTTGCCGAGCTGCTTGGCCCAGAACGGCGGCGCCTCGATGCCGCGCATCCAGCGCGTCACCGTCACCGTCTTCTCGCCATGGGTGACGTCGAACGGCGCCTCCGCAACCGCCTCGTTGCCGATGGACGAGCCGTGCACGAACGTCTCGTGGGTGAGGTCCATGAGGTTGTCGAGCACGAGGCGATAGTCGCAATTGACGTGGATGGTCTTGCCGTCGCCGGCCCAGGCGGGGTCGTGATTCCAGTGCAGGTCGGGCACCAGCGCAGGATCCGCCAGCGCGGGATCGCCCATCCAGAGCCAGATGTAGCGATGACGCTCGACCACCGGATAGGCGCGCACGCAGGCCGACGGGTTGATGGTCTCTTGCGAGGGCATGAAGGTGCAGCGCCCTTGCGCGTTGTACTTCAGGCCGTGATAGCCGCAGACGACGGTGTCGCCTTCGAGCCTACCCTTGGACAGCGGCACCAGGCGGTGCCAGCAGGCATCCTCCAGCGCAGCCACCGAACCATCGGCCTTGCGGTACATCACGACGTGCTTGCCGCAGATCGTCCGCGGCAGCAGTGCCGGCTTCACATCGGCGTCCCAGGCGGCGGCATACCAGGCGTTCATCGGGAAGGGTTTTGTCACCGGTTCACTCCCAAGGCTTGTGGATACGTTATGTATACAATAGCGGAGGAATGGAATCGTTCAAGGGCGGATGGGAGCGTATTATAATACCTTTATCTCGCATCGTGTATACAAACCTGTTCCGCTGTCATTCCCCGCGAAAGCGGGGAATCCAGTACTCCGCGGCGGTTGTTGGTTTATTCAACTGGCGCCACGGCGTACTGGATCACCCGCTTTCGCGGGTGATGACACCTGTTGATGCGGCGAGTCTCCCCCTGGGGGAGCAGTGGCAGCGGCGCTTTGGCTCGACGACTACGCCCCGAACACCTTCACCAACCCTGTCTGAGCCTCCTGCTGAATCGCCTTCAGGTGCTCGGGGCTGCGAAAACTCTCCGCGTAGATCTTGTAGACGTCCTCGGTGCCTGACGGCCTTGCGGCGAACCAGCCGAAATCGGTCTCGACCTTGATGCCGCCGAACGGCTGGCCGTTGCCGGACGCCTTGCTCAGGGTGGCGCGGACGGGATCGCCGGCGAGATCCTTCAGGCCGAGCTGCTCGGGCGTGACGGACTTCAGGATGTTCTTCTGCGGCGTGGTGGCGGCGACGTCGATGCGCGCGTAATGGGGCACGCCGAACTCGACGGTGAGATCGTTGAAGAGCTGGCTCGGATCACGGCCGGTCTTTGCCATGATCTCGGCCGCGAGCAGGCCGAGGATGATGCCGTCCTTGTCGGTGGTCCACACCGTGCCGTCGCGACGCAGGAACGAGGCGCCTGCACTCTCCTCGCCGCCGAAGCCGAAGCCGCCCGTGAGCAGGCCGTCGACGAACCATTTGAAGCCGACCGGGGTCTCGACCAGCTTGCGGCCGAGTTTTTTCGCGACGCGGTCGATGATCGAGCTCGACACCACCGTCTTGCCGATCGCGGCGCCCTTGCCCCAGTTCGGGCGGTGCGCGAACAGATAGAAGATCGCGGTCGCGAGATAATGGTTCGGATTCATCAGGCCGCCGGTGCGCGTCACGATGCCGTGGCGGTCGGCGTCGGTGTCGTTGGCGAAGGCGACGTCGAAGCGGTCGCGCATCGCGATCAGGCTCGCCATCGCGTAAGGCGAGGAACAGTCCATGCGGATCTTGCCGTCCCAGTCCACCGTCATAAAACGGAACGTCGGGTCGATCGCCTCGTTCACCACGGTCGCCTTCAGGCCGTAGCGCTCGATGATCGGATGCCAGTAATGCACGGCGGCGCCGCCGAGCGGATCGATGCCGATATTCACGCCGGCGGATTTGACCAGGTCGAGATCGACCACGTTGCCGAGATCGGCGACATAGGGTGTGACGAAGTCATAGGCGTGGACGTTCGCGGCTTTGCGTGCCCTGGCGTAGTCGATGCGGTTCACGCCTTTGAGGCCGTCGGCGAGATAGGCATTGGCGCGCTTCTCGATCACGGAGGTCGCGTCGGTGTCGGCCGGTCCACCATGCGGCGGATTGTATTTGTAGCCGCCGTCCTCGGGCGGATTGTGCGAAGGCGTGACGACGACGCCCTCGGCAAGGCCGGAGGTGCGGCCCTTGTTGTAGGTCAGGATCGCATGCGAGATCACCGGCGTCGGCGTGTAGCCGCCGTCCTTGTCGATCATGATGTCGACGCCGTTGGCCGCGAACACCTCGACGGCGCTGACCAGCGCCGGCTCGGCCAGCGCATGGGTGTCGATGCCGATAAAGAGCGGACCGGTCAGCCCCTTTTCACGTCGGTAATCACAGATTGCCTGCGTCGTCGCGAGGATATGGCTCTCGTTGAAGCTGGTTTTGAACGAGGTGCCGCGATGGCCGGAGGTGCCGAACGCCACCCGCTGCGCGGGATCGGCGACATCAGGCTTGCCGGCGAAATAGGCCGTCACCAGCCGCGGAACGTTGGTGAGCGCGTCCGGCGAGGCCTGCTTGCCCGCCGCGGGATGAACATCAACCACTGGATATACCTCGTCCTGTCGTAGAATTGCGCGATACCATAGCATCGGCCAAGCCCCCGCCAAGAGCACAACACCCGCGATGGGGCGGCCGTTCCTGAGATCATGCTATGGTCTTTTGATCGGGGCTTTTCGAGTCGGGGCATGACGCTGTTTCAGAGGCTCTTGGTTGTTCTGATGGCCTGGTTTGCGACGGCTGGCATCGTGCCCGATGCAATGGCCGCGGAGTTCTACACCGAGGACTTGCGTATCCCGATGGCCGAGGCCGGACTGCAGGGGCTGGAGGCGTTCCTGGTCCGGCCGGCCGGGACCAGGCGCTATCCGCTCGCGCTGCTCAGCCACGGCTCGCCGCGCAGTTTCGACGATCGCGCGACGATGTCCGCGCACAAATATTACGGCATCGCTCTCGAATATGCCCGGCGCGGCTTTGCGGCGCTGATCGTGATGCGGCGCGGCTACGGCACCTCGCCCGGCGGGCGCGTCGACAGCGTCGGGGGCTGCGCCAATGCCGCTTACCTGCCGGCGGCGGCGGTCGCGGTTGCGGATTTGCGCGCGGCGATCGAGGCGATGGCGCGCAGGGCCGACGTCGCCACATCAGGCATGATCGCAGCCGGTCATTCTGCCGGCGGGTTCGCCACCGTCGCGTTGACCGCGCAGGCGCCAGCGGGTCTCGTCGCCGCGATCAGCTTTGCCGGCGGGCGCGGCTCGCGCGACGACGACGACGTCTGCAATCCCAACGGGCTGGTGCAGGCCTTCGCCACGTTCGGCAAAACCTCGCGTGCGCCGATGCTGTGGGTCTACGCCGCCAACGATTCGTACTTCGGTCCCGAGCTCGCGCGCCGCCTCCATGACGGATTTCGCGCCAATGGCGGCAACGCGAAATTCGTCGCAGCGCCGCCTTACGGCGACGACGGCCACTATCTCTATTCGGTGGTCAGCCGTCCGCAATGGACGCCATATCTCGACGCCTTCCTGCGCGAGCGAGGTCTCGGCCACGATATCCTGAGCCCGCCTGATCCGCTCGCGCCGCCGGGCCAGCTCAGCGAGGCCGCGCGTGCCGAGTTCGCGCGCTATCTCGCCAGCACGGTGCCGCACAAGGCTTTTGCGGTGTCGCCGAACGGCGGTTACGGCTGGCGCTCGGGGCGGGCAACCGTCGACGACGCCCAGCGCGATTCACTTGGCGCCTGCACAAAATGGTCGCCCGCCTGCACGCTCTATGCGGTCGACGACAAATTGGCCGGGGCTGCGCCAAGCACATCAACCGACCAGAGCTCGCGGTCGCGATAGCTTCATTGCGCCGCTGGCCGGTCGCGCCGTCCGAGCCAGGCCGCCAGAAAATCGGTTGTTAACTCGAAAGATATAATACATGTCCATGCTGCGGGATCGAACACACATCAATGCCCGCGCGGCGTGGACACACGTTGCGATCGCTGTGCTTTGGTTGGCATCCACCTCCGTGCACGCTCAGGGCAGCGCTCTGAACGGCGCGGAACCGGCGTTGGCGGCTGGCGGTCACCATGCAGATCTCGGCGCTGGAGAGACGCCGGCCTCGCGGGCGGCGATTCGAAAGATTATCGAAAGAGAAACGGCCAGGACCGATCTGCCCGCCGACATCGCGGAGGCCGTCGTCTTCGTTGAAAGCGGATACAATCCGGGCACCATTGGCGCCGTCGGCGAGATCGGCCTCATGCAAATTCGACCCGAAACGGCAGCGATGCTCGGATTTCGGGGACATAACGCAGAGCTCGCAGAGCCCGATATCAACATCCACTATGGCGTTCTCTATCTGAGCCGCGCATGGCGCCTGGCAGGCGGGGACCTTTGCCGCGCCCTGATGAAATATCGAGCCGGTCATGACGAGGAGTCCATGACGCCGCGCTCCCAGGTTTATTGTCATCGCGCCCGTAATCGTCTTGTCTCTATGAACTCGATGAATGTGGGAAACCAGGCTGCCGCCGTCCCAGATGTGGCACCGGCGCCAACTCCGGCGCCCACCGTCTCGAAGTCGGCGCACAATCAGAAATCAGCGCACAATCAAAACAGACCGGCACAGCCGAAGGACGTTTACGCACGTTACCGTCAAGGCACGGCGGTCGCGAGCAGGGCATACTGGGCAGCACAGGAAGCCCGGGTCCGCATCATCAAGGCTCGCGTCGAAGCCAAGTGGAAACGGGTCGCATCCACGCCAATAGAATTAGAGTCGCCTGCCTTGAGACGAGCAGCGATTGGACGAACGACATTTTTGAAACCGGACTTTGAAACCGAACCTGAATAGAGATCATGCACAATAGTTTGAGAGTTTTGTTTGCAATCTTCGCGACCGGCGCCGTGGCGCTGTCGGCCTTTCTCGCCATTCGGTTCCTGGTCGGCTTCAGTGGCTGAAGCCGACGGCTCAGCCGGCACCGTTTCGTGCTGCGCCCGGCTCTAGAGCCGTTCGCTCAGCGCGAGCTTGTAGCCGACCCCGGTGACCGTGGTGATGACGGGCGTGCCGCTGCCGACGAGCTTGCGGCGCAGCCTCGCCACCAAGGCATCGACGGTGCGGATGTCGACCTCGGCCTGGCGATTGCTGACGACCTCGATCAGATAGTCGCGGCTAAGCGGCCTGCCGTCGGCACCGACGAGCGCTGCGAGCAGGTCGAATTCGGCGCGCGTCAGCGCCACCGGCTTGCCGTCGCTGCCGAGCAGCTCGCGCCGCGTCAGGTCGATGATCCAGTCGCCGAAGGCGATCGAATTGTGGTTGCGCGCCGCCTTGCGGTCGATCGAGCGCCGCCGCAGCACGCTTCGCGCGCGCGCGAGCAGATCGCGCAGATCGATCGGCTTGGTGACGTAGTGGTCGCCCGCGACCTCGAGGCCGAGGATGCGATCGACGTCGGTGTCGCGGCGGGTCACGAAGATGATGCCCGCGTTGCTGGTCGCCTGGATCTCCTTGGCGAGATCGAAACCGTCGCCGTCGGGCAGCTGCACGTCGAGGAAGACGAGATCGGTCCGCGTCCGCAGCGCCTGGCGGCATTCCGCGCAGGAGCTTGCGCCGACCACGTCGAAATTGTTCTCGCTGAAATAGCCGACCAGCATCGTCCGCGTCACCGGATCGTCCTCGACGACGATCAGCCGCTCGCGGCCAGCGACACGCAATTCCTGGACTGCGGAATCAGCCACGATGTTGGATGTCCTGTGTGCTTGCGGGCCGACCTCGAAGCTCAGGTCGCCGAGCGCGCCGTCCTGTGAACGTACATTCACGACTGTTCGAGCCCCCTCGAATTGCCTGCTGCAATACTAGGCGCGTTATCGCGCCCAAACAACATTGGTCACGATCTGGCCGTATTAAGTATGAATTGGCCCACACTTCTCGTCCCGCGCATCATGTTCGGGAGCCCCGCACAAGCGGTTGTTGTGGGGGCTGACGGCCGTCCCACGGACGCTTGCCTCGCCAACCGCTTCAAATCTACTGTAACGCCCGAAAAGTCTGCCCCAGGAGGTGGCGCCATGGAAGTCATCCTGCTCGGCACCGGCGGCCCGCGCCCGGACCCGCGCCGCATGGCGACGACAACGCTGATCAGGCTCGGCGAGGAAAATATCCTGATCGATGCAGGCCGCGGCGTCATGGTGCAGCTCAACAAGGCCGGCGTGCCGCTCGGCTCCATCAACACGGTCTTTCTCACCCATCACCATTTCGACCACATTGGCGACCTCTACGACGTGATGCTCAATTCATGGATGCACGGGCGCAAGGACGATCTGCGCATCTATGGACCGCCGGATACCGAACGGCTCGTCAATACGCTGGTCACGCAGGTCTACGACAAGGACATCGCCTGGCGCGATCAGGGCGAGCCGAGCTTCGGCGGCTGGAAACCTGTCGTCGCGACCGACATTATACCGGGCCCCGTTCGCGACACCGGGCGCTGGAAGATCAGTGCAGAACTCGTCTCGCATGGCGACGGCCTCGACATGTCGCCGGCCTTTCTCGCACGTTGGATGTGTCTCGGCTATCGCTTCGAGGCCGAAGGCAAGGTCATCGCAATTTCCGGCGATACGGTGCCCTGCCCCGGTCTCGAACGACTGGCTGAGGGCGCCGATCTGCTGGTCCAGTGCTGCTTTCTCGCCACGCCGGAGATCGACAACGAGCACCTCCGCCGGCTTGCGAAATTTACGATCGCCTGCGGCGATACAGTCGGCAAGGTCGCGGCCAAGGCCGGCGTCAAGAAGCTCGCGCTGACCCATCACCGGCCTCGCACCGATGATTCCATGCTGAATGCGCTGCTCGCGGATGTCAGGCGGGACTACGCGGGTCCTGTCGTGCTCGGCGAGGACCTCACGCGGATCGAGGTCTGAGAACTCGAGATGCGCGAAGGCCGTGCGGCCTCAGGCCGATCCGACCTCAACCCGAAACGACAACTGCTCTTCCGCTCCGGGCGCGATGTGCATCAGGCCCGGCTTGTCAGTGAATTCGCCGTCGAAGCCGGCGGGACTGGCATAGCCGCGCCAGGGCTCGATGCAGAGGAACGGCGCGCCCGACGGTTTCGACCAGACGCCAAGCTCGCGAAAGCCGCGCCATGACATTTTCAACCACGGCCCGGTGGACGCGCCCTGCTCTGCGGCATAGCGGACCGAAGTGCTCGCGATCCGATCGAAGATGATTGCGTCGTCGACGAACATGGATTCTGACAAGGGCAACACGGAGCCTTGGACCGGGCTCGGCTCCGTTGCCGGACGCAGCAAGCCGCCGTCGAGACGGCGGACCGGAGATGGCTCTGCGTTCGCGAAGCTCAGCGCGTAACTCTCCTTCGCCAGTCCTGGTTGCAGCGGCCAGTTGAAAGCCGGATGGCCACCGAGCGAGGCCGGCAATATCTCCTTGCCGGTGTTCGCGACCACGAGTGAAAGATCGAGACCGGATTCGTCGAGCGCATAGGTTGCCGTCAGGCGGAACGCAAAGGGGTAGAGCGCGCGCGTCGTCTCGCTGTCTTCGAGCACCAGGATACAGCGACTTTCGCCACGTTCCACCCACGCAAAGCGGCTGTCACGCGCGAAGCCGTGCTGGGTCATCCGGTAGGTCCTGCCCCGGTGCCGCAATTCGTCATTGGCGAGACGCCCGACGATCGGAAACAACAGCGGCGCATGGCGCGGCCAGGCCGGCTCCGCCTGCCATACGAACTCGACGCCGGCATCGCTTGCCAGCGAACACATCTCCGCGCCTTGCGCCTTGATGGTCGCGGTGAGCCCGCCGCAGCGGATCATATGCGTGTCGTCGGTCATAACAGCCTGCTCCGATCATCGCAGTTCGCAGGACAATTTCTAAATGTTCGCGGAATGTTGGAGCGACATTCTGCTCAAGAGCGCTGATAGTCGTCTTCAATCCGGATGATGTCGTCTTCCCCGAGATAGCTTCCCGTCTGGACCTCGATCAGCTCCAGCATGATTTTACCGGGGTTCTCCATCCGGTGCACCGCGCCCATCGGGATGTAGATCGACTCGTTCTCGTGCACGCTTTTGACGGTCTCGTCGACGGTGACGCGGGCGGTGCCGCGGACCACGATCCAGTGCTCGGCGCGATGATGGTGCTTCTGCAGCGACAGACGCCCGCCCGGCTTCACCACGATGCGCTTGACCTGGTGGCGCTCGCCATTGTCGACCGACTGGTAGCTGCCCCAGGGCCGATGCACCTTGAGGTGCTCCTCGGTGACCTTCGGTGCGACCGCCTTGAGTTTTGTGACCAGCCGCTTCAGCCCGTTGGCGTCCTTCTGACGCGAGACCAGCACTGCGTCCGCGGTCGCCACCACGATGAGATCGTCGACACCTTCGAGCGCGACCAGCGCAGAGTCGGTGGTGACGTTGCAATTGCGGCTATCCTCGAACACGGCACTGCCATGCGAAGCATTGCCTTGCGCGTCCTTGTCCGACAATTCCCACACTGCGTGCCAGGAGCCGACGTCGGACCAGCCGCACGACACCGGCACCACCGCGGCGCGCGCGGTCTTCTCCATCACCGCATAGTCGATCGAGATCGCCTTGGCCGCGCCGAACGCCTCGGGCTCCAGCGTCACGAAGCCGAGATCGCGACCGGCATTGGTCACGGCATTGGAGATGGTCTCCACGCTCGCCGCATCGACCTTGCGGTATTCGTCCAGCAGGACGCTGGCCGGGAACATGAAGTTGCCGCTGTTCCAGAGATAGCCGGAATTGACGTAGTCGGCCGCCTTCACCGCATCCGGCTTCTCGACGAAGCGCGCGACCGCGTGCACCTCGCCGGAAATGACCTCGCCCGGGCTGATATAGCCGTATTCGGTCGCCGGCCGCTCCGGCTTGACGCCGAAGGTGACGATGCGCCCGGCGCTCGCGGCGGTGAGGCCCTGGCGGCACGCCGCGACGAACGCGGCATTGTCCTGCACCACGTGATCGGCGGCGAGCGCGAGCACGATCGCCTCACTGGCGCGGTTCTGCGCAAACACCGCGCCGGCGGCGATCGCGGGGCCGGAATCGCGCCGCATCGGCTCGAGGATCACGTCGGCTTCAATGCCGATCTCGGCGAGCTGCTCCAGCACCATGAAGCGATAAGACGCATTGGTGATGACGATCGGGCGATCGAACAGCGAGGCTTCCGAGACGCGCAACAGCGTGTCCTGGAAGGTCGAGCGCGTGCCGAACAGCGGCAGGAACTGCTTGGGCCGCACCTCGCGCGAAGCCGGCCACAGCCGCGTTCCGGCACCGCCGCACATGATCAGGGGGATAATTTTTTGGGACACGTGTGAGCTACTCAAGAGAGGGGTTTATACGCGGTGATAATTTCGATACCATTCGACAAAGCGGCCCAAGCCATCCGCGAGCGGCGTCGAGGGCGTGAAGCCGACGTCGCGTTGCAGGGCCGAAATGTCGGCGCGCGTCTCGAGGACGTCGCCAGCTTGCATCGGCAAAAGCGTGCGGATCGCGGGCTTGCCGATGATCTTCTCCAGTGTCTCGACGAACTCGATCAAATTGACCGAGCAATTGTTGCCGATGTTATAGACGCGATACGGCGCATAGCTCGACGAGTTTTCCGGTTGCTCGGCGTTCCACGCGGGATTCGGCGTCGCGGGACGATCGAGGGTGCGGATCACGCCCTCGACGATGTCGTCGACATACGTGAAATCGCGCCACATATTTCCATGATTGAAAAGCTTGATCGGCTCACCCGCAAAGATCGCGCGCGTGAAGAGCCAGGCGGCCATGTCAGGCCGGCCCCATGGACCATAGACAGTGAAGAAGCGAAGTCCGGTCACCGGCAGCTTGTGAACATGTGCGAACGTGTGCGCCATCAGCTCGTTGGCCTTCTTGCTCGCGGCATAGAGGCTGACCGGATGATTGACCGAATGCTCGGTCGAATACGGCAAGGTGCGATTGGCGCCATACACGGAGCTCGACGAGGCGTAGACGAGATGCGCCAGACCGTGGCGCCGGCCCGCTTCGAGCACGGTGACGAAGCCATCACAATTGGCGCGGATGCTGGTGATGGGATCGTCGATCGATGCGCGTACGCCGGGCTGCGCCGCAAGGTGCACCACGCGGTCGGGCGAGACCTCGTCGAACACACGCGTCACCGCAGCGAAGTCTGCAAGATCGATCTCGTGGAATGTGAAAGCATCATGCTTGAGCGTCTCGAGGCGAGCGCGCTTGAGCGCCGGATCATAGTAAGGGGTCACTGCGTCGATGCCGACAACCCGTTCCCCGCGCGCGAGCAAGCGCTCACAGACATGCATGCCGATGAAGCCGGCAGCGCCGGTAACCACCACGGGGGCCAAAATAAACTCCGTTGTTCGTCCTCATATACCGCATTGCCAGACTGAACCGGTAGAGGCAAGGGTTCAGCATTGGAGAACAGTCCCCTCGCATCGGCAAGCTTAATGCCGGGCGCTTCGGATGTAAGCCTTCCCAAGTTAACCAGACGGGAGCGCCCTCTGCCTGCCGACGCAACATCAGGCGTGCGTCCATAAAAGGCTCCCGGCTGCCCGGCAAGACTTTCAACAAGTGTTCCCGGGGAGCACCGAACGAACAGCGCGATCACGCGGCCGATGCCGTCATAATTCCGTGCCTTCAGGCTGCTTCTTTCCGTGCTCACATTTGGTTCGAAAGCACACATCGCGACCCACGCGTTGTGGCATCGACAACCCGAACGGCACAAAATTGAAGCTTTTCATCAACGGCCGCTTTCTCTCGCAAAAGCTGACCGGCGTTCAGCGTTATGCCGCCGAACTGGTCAAAGCGATCGATGCCCTGCTTGCGTCCGACCAATCGCCCGCTGCCCTCAAAGGAGCCGAGTGGCAATTGCTCGTGCCGAGCGAGACGAGCGAAGCGATCAATCTCGCCCACATCAAGGTGCGCAAGATAGGACGGTTGAGCGGACATGCCTGGGATCAGATTGAACTTGCGCGCGCCGCCGCTGGAGGTCGCTTGATCAGCCTAGCCAACGCCGGACCTGTGTTTCATCGTGATCATATCGTCGTCATCCACGACGCACAGGTCTTCCGCCGGCCCGATTTCTTCAATTGGCGCTATTTGGCCGTCCACCGCACGATGGGCCGCCTGCTTGCACGCCGGGCCACGATCGCAACCGTATCGGCCTTTTCTCGCAATGAACTGGCTGCAATGCTTGGCCTGTCGAAAACAGACATTCCGATATTCCCCAACAGCGCGGAGCATTTCGCGTCCACCACGCCTGATCCCGGTATTCTCGACCGACTAGGGCTTCAGCCGAGAAAATATTTTCTCTTTGTCGGCTCCAGAACCAAGAACAAGAATCTCGCCGTTGCAATCGAGGCCGCGCGGCTACTCGAACGAAAAGACGTTCCGCTCGTCATTGTTGGCGGAGATAACAGCAAGGTATTTCAAGACAATCTGGGCGAGAGCGAATCGGGCCTGCTTTTGGCAGGACGCCTGGCGGACGGCGAGATTGCAGCTCTGTATGCACACGCTCTGGCGTTTGTCTTTCCCTCTCTTTACGAGGGCTTCGGTGTCCCGCCACTTGAAGCCATGATCTTCGGCTGTCCGGTCATAGCCTCGACGGCTGACGCGGTGATGGAAACGTGCGGCGAAGCAGCTGCTTATTTTTGCGCCAACGATGCTCGAGCGCTGCAACAGCTTATGCTCGAAAGGTTGGCAATCGGCGCAATCTCTGATCAGGAGCGCCGAAAGCAACAAGATCGTCTTGCATTATATTCGTGGCAAGAGTCGGCGCGAACACTGTTGGATTTTCTCGCGTCGCGCGCATAGCGAGGCGCCGCCGGTTTAGCAGAAGCGCTCAAATTTGTGCGCAGTTGTCTCGATCACGATGCTGACAGCGGCTCGGTATCCAACGGGTTCCATGCGCACGTCCGACTTCGACGGACGCGAGCTTCACATCGCGGCGCAACAACACCACACCGCTGCCCAAATCTCGCTATGGATTGGATGGATTGTGATCGCATCCGTTGATGCTCAATTAAGGATGCGCCATGTCGATCTTCCCAACTCAATCTTCCGCAAGGCAGGCGGTGAAGGTGCTGCATGTCGCGGAAACTATCCGAGGTGGGATAGCGAGCTACCTGAACGAATTGCATCCGCAGCAGCAAGCGAGCTTCGGCGCGGAGAACGTGCACTATGTTGTGCCATCGGATCATCGCCACGACCTCGTCGGAATCGATGACAGCCAGATCACGACCTTCGACAGATCGGGCCGCAGCATCGCCGGACTATTTCAGATGCTGCGGGCGAGCATGCAGGCGCTCGACGCCTTCAAGCCCGACGTCGTGCATCTCCATTCGTCGTTTGCCGGACTCGTTCTCAGGCCCGCGTTGGCGGCTCGTTCCGAAGGTCCTCGCGTCGTCTATTGCCCGCATGGCTGGGCATTCTCGCGAGAGACCGGCCGCCTGAGCCATCTGGCGGCAAAAGCTGCAGAGACGCTTCTGGCCCGCACGTCGGATCGTATCATCTGCATTTCCGGCGATGAATTCAATGAAGCGGTCCGGGCGGGAATTCCGACCGACCGTCTGACCCTGGTGCACAATGGCATCTCCAAGAGCCGCCCACTGCCCTACGGCGTTGCGACAGATTGGACTTCAAAGAAGGCCAAGGTCCTTTTCATTGGCCGTCTTGATCGACAAAAGGGCTTCGACCTTCTGATCGAGGCCGCACGATCCCTCGAGGATGTCCTGGATGTTCGCATTGTCGGCGCCTCCGTGGTCAACAAGTTCGACGGAGCTGCGGTTCCCGCCAACGTCTCGCTGCTAGGCTGGCTGGATCGTCAGCAGATCGAGGCTCAGCTGGAGGCGGCCGATCTCGTCGTCATCCCGTCACGATGGGAGGCCTTCGGCCTCGTCGCTCTGGAAGCGATGCGCGCGGCCAAGCCCATCCTGGCCTTCCACAGCGGAGCGCTCCCTGAAATCGTCGTTGACGGCGTCACCGGCGTGCTTTGCGAACCTGTTGCGGTTCAACCTCTCATCGACGGCTTCCGACGGATGCTCGATCTGGATCTCAAGGTCCTGGGACAACGCGGCTACGATCGCTTCAAGCAGTTTTATGACGTCCAGAAGACACACCGCCAATTGCACCAGGTCTATGTCGAACTCCTCGACGACAACAAGAGCGGAGTCGAGCAGAACGTGGCACTGGACCTCTCGAAGCCTTTTTGAGGTGAGTTGCGGCAGGCGAGACATGATGAGGGGTATGATCCAGGCGATGGCAGGCCACCGCACCTTGGGTCGCAACAGGCTGCTCTGGATCGCGAGCCTCATCGCGTCTGTTTCTCTGTCTGTCCCGGCATGCGCCCAACAGGCTCAGACGCTTGAAAGCAGATTCCTGTTGGGTATCGGCACCCATCAGGGACTGGGAGGGCCGGTCAGTTCGCGAGGCTACGTGCCCTCCGTGAACGTCAGCCAGATCAAGCAACTGGGCTTTAACGCCTTCCGCGACGATTTTCCCTGGTCTGATTTCGAATTGCCTGGCCGTCGGATGGGCTTCACGCCGCGGTTGGGCAGGCTCGACGCGCAGGTGCAGTCCGGCATCGCCCGGCCGCTCCTCATCCTTGCATTCGGCCATCACCTCGTGCCGAACTCGTCGCCCCCGACGACGGACGAAGCCCGGCAGCGATTCGCGGACTATGCGGCAGCGGCCGCGCGATCGGTCGCGCCGCAGCGCCCGATCTTCGAACTCTGGAACGAGTGGAATCTGGCAGCCAAGAAGGACCCTGCATTCTCAGCCGAGAACTACCTGGCCCTCGCCAAGGTGGCACGGCCCGCGGTCAAGCAGGCGGTGCCGAATGCGCCTTTCGTCGTCGGCGCGATCGGCGACGATCCCGGTTGGACGTGGACGGAGAAGATGCTGCAAACCGGCATCCTTCAATACGCCGATGGCGCCTCGATTCATCTTTACAATTTCTGCATGGCGCCGGCGAAGCGCAATTCGACCGAGATTATCGACCGGCTCACGGCGTTTCATCGGCTGGTCGGCCAAGCGAGCGGCAATCCCGACTTCCCCATTTACGTGACCGAGACTGGCTGGACCACGGCTGCGAACAAATGTGGTGTCAGCGAGCAGGCCCAGGCCGATAACACGGCGCAGCTCATCCTGTGGGCCTCGACAGCGGCGCGCTGGCTCAAGGGGATGTGGATCTATGAGCTCAAAAATAGTGGTCAGAATCCAGCCGAGCTGGAGGACAATTTTGGCCTCTACGGTTTCGACAATTCGCCCAAACCCGTAGCCTGCGCGGCGCGTGGCGCCTGGGCATTCGTCCGTTCCACCCTAACCGCCGAACGAAGAAGCCTTGCCAACGGGGTGATGTCGATCGGAGCATCCTCCACCACCGGCGGCAAAATCGCGGTCTGGTCCGAGGATCCGGATCGACGCTACGAGGTCCGGATTAGAGGCGATCTGCCGGGCGCGACTTTCGCGGCCCCCTGCGATGCAACTGCAAGGCCAGCCTCCGGGATCTGGCTGCCGGTTTCGAGCACGCCGGTCCTGATCGCCGCCAATAATGACGCCATTCCCATACTGGATATACGGCCGACACGGTAATCGGATCGGCACAAAGAGGTTGACGCGATGAAGATCCTTTTGACATCCACACTTTATCCGACCCCGCAGGCACCGAAGATCGTCGGCGGAGCAGAGATCTTCGCGCGGAGATTTGCCGAGGGCCTGGCTCAGCGCGGCGACGAGGTCGAGGTGGTCCGCACCGCACCCACACCCGAACAGGGGCGTGAACTGTGCAACGGTATCAACGTCTATTCCGCACCGGTGCAAAACGTTTATGCGCCGTTCACGGAGCAAAAGAACGTCGTGACGCGAAGCATCTGGCATGCGATCGACGATTGGCAGATCCAGGCCCCGATGATCGCGGAGCGCATCCGCGCCTTCAAGCCGGACGTTCTGCATTCCAATAATTTATCGGGCCTGACCACGGCGATCTGGCGGGTCGCCGCCAAGCTCGGAGTTCCGGTCCTGCATACACTTCATGACTACTATCTGACGTGTCCACGCTGCTCCCGCTTCGACAAGGGCCACTCCTGCGAACGCACCTGTACGAGCTGCGGGATCCTGACGTACCACCGCAAGCGAGCGACGCATTGGCTCGATGCCGTGGTCGGCGTCAGCGAGCGCGTCCTGTCCATTCACACCGATATGGGCATGTTTGCCGAGACCCCAATCCGCACCGTCATCCGCAATGCCTCGACCGAGCCGCCGCGCTCGCCCTACCCGCGGCCTGTCTGCACGACGGAAGTGACGTTCGGCTTCATCGGACGGATCACCGAGGAGAAGGGCATCGACAATCTCATGCGGGCGCTTGCCATGCTGCCACCTGATCGGATCCGGATGTTGATTGCCGGCCGCCTGAGCGACCAGGAACAACAGCGGCTGAGAGCACTGGCGCCGCAGGCACGGGTCGAGTTCATGGGATTCGTATCTCCCGATGAATTCTACAGGCAGGTTGACGTCGTGGTCGCGCCATCCATCTGGCACGATCCTGGCCCGCTCGTCGTCGCGGACGCCAAGGCGGCGGGCAGACCCCTGCTCGGTACGCACTTTGGCGGCATGCCGGAGGCGATCGAGCATGGCGTAACGGGGTGGTTGACCGAAGCCGATCCACAGTCTTTGGCCACGAGCATGCGTGAAATCGCTGCGGACCCGCACAAGATCGACGAGATCAGCCGTCGGCTTATCGCCGACACGAACAAGTGGATCTTTTCCGACGTATTGTCGTCATACAAGAACCTGTATGAACAACTGCGTCAGCGACGGATGTCGTCCGTGCGCCCGGCAATAGCCGAGGCGCCACAAGCGCATGCGGTGGCAAAGAGTAGCTTCATTCCGAGATGACACGTCTCTTCGCGATCGCCGGCTACGTTTACCAAAGCGCAGCAGCGATTATCCTGATCTTTGTGATCAGTCACCTGTTGCCGGCCGCCGACTACACCAATTATTCTCTCGCAATGGCCTCGAGCCAGTTGCTCTGCGTCCTCATGTTCGAGTGGCTGCAGCTCGCGGGGCTGCGCTTTCTGGCGGCCGCCAAGGAGAGCGAGGCTGCTCGACTGCGATCGTCGCTCTTTGCAGCGGGGCTCATGAGCGCCGGCGCGCTCGTTGCCGTCGGGAGCTGCGCCTCCTTGATTAGCGGCCTCACGCCACGGCTGGTCGTCCTCGGCCTGAGCGTGGCCGTTCTTCAGGGCTCGACGGATTTGTATTTCTTGTCGGTACGTCTGTCGAACCGGCTGGGAACCGCCTCCTGCCTCCTTGCCTTGCGTGCGACAGCGCTTTTGGGCGGGGCGGTCTCGGGCGGAATGATCTCAGGCACGGCCGAAGCGACGCTGCTCGGCATCGCATTGGGTCACCTGCTTGGGCTCCTGGCCGGCCTCATCGCATATCGCACGCCGCTGGATCGCGTGTCGCCGCGAACAATGCTGGCTGACTGGAAAGACTTCTCGCGTTACGGCATGCTTGCGGCCGGCGCCTCCGTGATCCATTTGTCCGTGCCGGTCCTGCTCCGTATCATCGTCGTCGGGCGACTGGGCGCCACAGGAGCCGGTGCAGGATTTTCCATTGCGCTCGACCTGCTGCAACGTCCGTTCTGGGTCCTCAACGCGGCGATCCATACCGTGAGTTATCCTGACGTGGTCAATGATTTCGAGCACGGGTGCGCCACGACGTCGCGACAATCGACGCGGCACATGTTCGAGTTCATGATCTGCACAACTCTCGTCCTGCTGGGTGGGCTCGTCGCCTTCATTCCGGACGCGGCCCGCATCCTGGTTCCGCGGGAGAGCGTCGAGGGCTTCCTGGCGACGGGGCCGGCGGTCGCTGCTTTCTACTTCCTCCATACCCACCTGCAGGCGACGATCGCGGTCGTTCCCCACCTGGAAAAGCTCGCGATCAGGCTCGTCCTCGTCGCTGCCGGGCAGCTCGCAATGGTTGCGGCGTTCTCATTGGTTGCCGTCTGGGCCGGCCTGTCGCCACAAGCAGCCGTCGCCTGCGCCTCAATTGCCACGCTCGCAGCGATCCTGGCCGGGCTTGGCCCCACTGTGCGGTTTGAGGCATTCCCGCGCGGGTCATTGGTGCTTCAGGCGCTGGCGGCCGCCATCCTGATCGGGTCACTCGGCGCGATCCCGACCGAACCGGCGGCATGGCTCGCCGGCAAGATCGCGATTGCCGCGGTCGCAACGGCGATTGTCGGATGGCGCGGAGAATTTCTAATGTTGGGCCGTCGCAGCTAGTCACCGTGGGGGAGGAGCATCCGAACGAGCGCTGTGCGTCTGTCTCGACCGCCGTTCCAACACATGGAACATACCCCCCGGGTGCTCCTGCGATCGAGAAGCCTGACTTAAAGCGCTGCAACCAGCGCGATAATACCTTATTTCACTCGCATTGACCATTCGACGCGCCCAATTCAGTGGCTGCAGACCATACGGCCTCTCGCTTTCAATCCGGCAGCTGGATTCACCGGCGCGCATGCGTTTCAGCAGCGGCCCATTGAGAAATCTTGAAAGCGCCTTCCTGAGGCCATCCTGCCCGGGCATCGCATCGATATTCTACTGCACGACAGCGATTCGTTCCTACACAAGGAACTTCGCTTCGCTGTGATTTGTCGCTTCCATTTTTATCTGAAATTCACACTCGACAAAGAAGGTTGACCGCAAATCCCTGCGAGCAATTTCGTTCGCGTAGAAACTCGAGTGTGCAATGTCGTCAGATCAACCTGTCCTGTCCGCCAGCGGCTTCATTAACTCCATCGGCGTCAACACGCATGCCGGCTTCGGATGGACCGACTACAATAACCTCGCATTGATGGTCGATGATCTGAAGTATCTCGGCGTCACCCATTTGCGCGACGCGATGGGAACTAGCCCCGCCGCACAACCGGTCGTTGAAGGGCTGGCGGCTGCCGGCTACAAGTTCGACTTCCTGGTGTCGTCCGCCCTGCCTCAGCTCGGCGCCGCCGGCCTCCAGAACTATATCGTGTCGCTTGAGAAGTTCGTGGCGAGCCATCCGGGCAGCATCAGCGCCATCGAGGGGCTCAACGAGGCCAATCACCAGCCCTTCAGCTACAATGGCAGCTCGAGCCTTAGCGCCGCGGCCCAGTTCCAAAGCGCGCTCTATCAGGCGGTCAAGGCAGACGGCACGCTTGCCAGCATTCCCGTCATCAATTTGTCGCTCGCCTACAACGATCCCCAAGGCTACAGCCAGCTCGGCAACATGTCGGGCTCGGTCGATTTCGCCAATGCGCATGCCTATGTCAGCACCAGCTTGACGACCAGCAGCTCACTTGCTGCCACCTTGAGCGCCGTCTCGACCGCCGCGCCGGGAAAGCCCATCGTGATTACGGAGACCGGCTACACCACCCAAGCCAACACCCAATATCTCGGCGTCGACGAGACGGTGCAGGCCAAGTTGATCTTGAACACCCTGGTGGACGCCTACAAGGCTGGCGTGAGTGCGACCTATCTCTATGAGATGTTCGATCGGGACTCGTCTGCGAACAACACCGATCCAGAAGCCAACTTCGGCCTGTTCAACTCGGACGGAACGCCAAAGCTCGCCGCGACGGCGATCCACAACCTGACCACCATCCTGGCCGATGACGGCAAGGGTGGTCAGCAGCCGACTGGTCCGCTGAACTACACACTGAGCAACATGCCGGCCTCGGGCAACAGCATGGTGCTGGGCAAGAGCAATGGCGCCTACGAGCTGGTCGTTTGGGCGGAGCCGAAGCTCTGGAATGATGCGGCCGATGCCGAGATCTCCAATCCGACCCAGACGGTCACGGTGAACCTGGGCGGCGTGCATCATTCGGTCAAGGTGTACGACACGCTGACCGGGACCACCGCGATCGCGAGCTACACGGACGTCTCCACGATCACGCTTCCGGTCAGCGACCACCCGCTGATCATCGAGATCGACGCGCCTGCGACCACCCTGACGCCGCCGGGCACCCAAGCCAATGTGAGCGGCACTGCGGCGCAGATCGTGCCCCAATTGTCCGATTTGAGTTCGTCGACGACGCTGCAAGCCATTACCTTGACCGACACGCACGTCCTGCCGGTCGCCTCCCAAGCCACGATGGACTACATGATTTCCCATTACGGGAATGCGCTGTCCAAGATCCAGGGCGGATATTCGTTCTCAGTGACGACCTCGGCGCCTGGCTGGTCCAACACCATGACCTATGATGCGGGTGGTACGCTCGTGTCGACCTCCGACACCGGGCTGACCAGCGGCGGCGCACCCGTCTCCACGACCATCGTTTATGCGGACGGCGCTCAGGATCTGATCGGCTACACCGCAGGTTTGCGTAGCACCTTTGTGCACGTCGCCGCCAACGGCACGCGAACCACGGATAGCTATGACGCCGCCGGCCAGGTAACCAGCGAGGTTGTGCAAAAGACCGACGGTTACTATTCCACAACGGTTTACAGCAACGGGGTAGAATCGGCCGCTTATGTCCTGAACGCCGACCGCACCCAGGACAATTCCAGCTTCAACATCACCGGTCAAACCTTCACCACGCAGGTCCAGCATCTGGACGCATCTGGCAAAGTCACTTCGGTGACCCGAACCCATGCCGATGGATCCTTAGATTCAACCCAGCTGATCAACGCGGACGGCAGCAGCACGATTACGCTCTACAGCGCCTCAGGAGTTAAGCTCGTCGAAACAGACTATCATGCCGACCAGAGCAAGGACGTCTATACGTATAACATCATTGGTCAAAACTACACGACGGAGCACGATGCATACGACGCCAACGGCTTCCTAACAGGACTCGTGCGCAGCCATGCGGACGGCAGCCTCGCTTTTCAGCTGGTTCAATCGCCCAGTGGGACCAAAACAACCGATTGGTACGATGCTGGCGGCACACTCAGCACCGAGGTGGTGCAAAACGCGGACGGATATTACGCCACCACTGTTTACAACAACGGCATCAAGACCGCGGCCTATGTTGTGAATGCGGATCACACCCAAGACAATTACAGCTACAACGTGACGGGACAGAGCTTCACGACGCAGCTCCAGCATCTGGATGCTGCTGGGAAGATCGTTTCCGTGATCCGAAACCACGCGGACGGTTCGCTCGATTCGACTCAGCTGATCAACAGCGACGGCAGTGTGGTCATCACCAACTACAGCTCAACGGGCGACAAGCTGGTCGAGACCGACTTTCACGCCGATCAAAGTAAGGACGTCTTTACCTACAACATCACAGGTCAAAATTATGCGACCGAGCATGATGCCTATGATGCGACCGGCTTCCTCACCGCGCTCGTGCGCAACCATGCCGACGGCAGCCTGGCCTTCAAATTGCTACAAACTAGCGATGGCACCAAAACCACAGACTGGTACGACGCGGCGGGCGCCCTGACCAACGAAGTCGTGCAAAAGGCGAACGGTTATAGCTCCACCACGGTTTACGGCCAGGGCGGTTCCAAGCTCGCCGCCTACATCACCAACGCCGACCAGAGTCATGACAACTACAGTTACGAAATCGCCGGTCAGAGTTATACCACCCAGCACCAGCACCTCGACGGTTCCGGGAAAATTACGGAAGTGGATCGAACCCACGCCGACGGGACACTCGACTTTAGCCAGGTCATCAACCCTGACGGCAGCAGTGTCGTTACCAACTACAATGCCGCGGGCGTCAAGACCACCGAGACCGATACCCATACGGACAATTCAAAAGACGTTTTCCTCTACAACGTCCTCGGCCAGACCTACACCACGGAGCATGACACTTACGACAGCACGGGCTTTCTGACGAACATCGTCCGAACTCATGCCGACGGCAGCTTGGCGTTCACGCTCGCCCAGACACGGAACGGCACCACCACTTCGGATTGGTATGATAGCTCGGGGAGTCTCACGAGCGAAGGCGTGCAGAAGGCGGACGGTTACAGCTCCACGACCCTCTACACCAATGGCTTGAAGTTGGCCTCCTACATCAGGAACGCTGATCATACGAGCGACAACTGGAGCTACAACATCTCCGGTCAGAGCTACACGACCCAGCATCAGCACCTTGATGCATCCGGCAATATCATATCGATGACTAGGACTCACGCGGACGGCAGCTTGGATTTCACTCAGGTGATCAATGGCGACGGCAGCAAGCTGACCGACACCTATGACGGCTCGGGCACGAAGACGCAGGAGATCGCGAACAATGTAGACGGATCGAAGGACGTCCTGCTCTTCAACTTCAACGGACAACAGGGGCTGATCCAGCACGAGCACTACAGTGCGGCGAACGCACTGCAGTTCTTCGACGATATTAAGCCAGACGGCACCCACAACGCCACAGCGGTTGCGAGCGGCGTGGCGATCCAGGGCGGCGCCGGCAACGACCTTTTCTCGGCGGCGCCGAGCTCGACCACAATCGTCTACGATCACGGCCACGATCAGATCACAAACTTCAACGCCGGGGATTCGGCCGATCACGACATCATCCAAATCTCCAAGCTGCTGGCGCCTGATTACAGCCACCTCCAAATGACGCAAGCGGGCACGGATGTGACAATCACAATGGGGGCCGCCGACTCGATTGTGATCAAGAATATCGGCCTCGCCAGCCTGACCAGCCACGACTTTCTGTTTGTCTGAGGCTGTCGAAAGAAGGCAAATTTCTGGCAACAGTTTAGCGGTACTAAGTGGGCCGGGACCGTGTTCCCGGCCCGCGTCAGTCCGTGGATGAGATCGGTGTTCAAGCGTTGGGCGCTTGCTGCCGGGCGCGGCAGCCACAGCCTGATAAACGTTCTTTAGTTTTGCTGATTGCGCGACTAGCGTCGTCTAGGCAGTGCGGACGGCGCCACTCTTCGTTGGCGGCTTCTCCAGCCGCTCGCACGAACTTGCGTCACATTCGCCCTTTAGAAGACAGACTGGTCCCACGAGCTTGATGGCCCGATATGGAAAGTAACGAACCGCGACGATTTGTAGTTCTGGATTTCTACAGGTTCGTGGCCGCACTAGGCGTCTTTATCTTTCACCTCAAGACCATCGACGGCGGCATCTCCCCTGCCTGGAACGGCTCTTTCGGCTTGTTCGTCGACATGTTCTTCATCCTCTCGGGCTTCGTCATTGCCTATTCGTACCCGTCGACCTCGACGGACGCCCAATCATATTTTCGCTTCATGGTCCGCAGGATAGCGCGGATCTATCCCTTGCACTTTCTGGCGCTGCTCGTGTTTGGTTTGCTGTTGCTGATGGGCGTCAAGGGCGCCACGCCGCAGTCGAACGGGCCGGACTTCATCTACAATCTATTCTTGGTCCAGGCTTGGGGCGTTACCGATCATCTCAGCTTCAACTCGCCCGCTTGGTCCATCAGCGCGGAACTGTTCTGCTACCTTTTGTTCCCGGTTCTGATGTGTATCGCAGCGTCAGTTCGGCCCCTCGTCCTCGCCCTGATTGTTGCTCTGTCTTACGCAATCCTTGCGCATGCCTACCTACCGATATGGCATGACCGGTCGCAAATGTATGGGGCCAACTTTGACTACGGTATGCTCCGGGCAATGCCGAGTTTCCTGAACGGAGTGCTGCTCGCCGTTCTGTTTCGTCTCTCTGGCGATTACCGCAAGAAGCCCGTAATCGTCGGCGGGATCGTGCTGTTCCTGACGGCGGTTCTCGTTCTTAACGTCTACGCCAAGCCCGATCTTGCGATCATTCTGTTCTCTCTGGCCCTGCTCTTTACGGCTGTCGGCGAGAGCGCGTTCTCACGGTTCCCTGGCTCGGCGTGGCTCGGTCCGCTCGGGAACACGTCATATGCGATCTACATGCTCCACGAGCTCTTGATTATCATTCTGTTCGAGCCGGCCTGGCGCCATCTCGGACTCCAACCGGCCGCATTCCCCCTCTTCGTGGCTGTATGCTGCATCGTTCTCACGATTGTGGCGGGTCTCACCTATGCGTACGTTGAGAATCCGGCACGCAGGATGATCAACCGTCTTGCGCCGCCGCTGCCCCAACCGCAGATCGCACCAGAAGCGGACGCGGTGGAAGTTGGCGAGAGCTTGCGGGCTGCCACCGGGCGCTAGCTGCCTCTGTTCCCGTTCGAAGGTAAGGACATCGGATTGACGGACCTCAACCCCTGTTTCTCTGAAGAAGCACATGCGCGCAAGGTGCGGAACGGCGCATTCGCTGCGATCGCGACTCAAGCGGTGCGGGTGGCCACCCAAGCGGGGTCCGTGATCGTGCTTTCACGACTGCTCACGCCGGTCGATTTCGGCATCTATGCAATGGCGTCGCCCATACTCGCATTTGCCGTGCTGTTTCAGGACCTGGGGCTGGGACACGCGACAGTGCAGAAGGATTCTCTCAGCCAGAGCGATCTGAGCTCGCTGTTCTGGGTGAATCTCTCGGTCGGTACGATGCTGGCCCTTTCGCTGGTTGCAATATCTCCTCTCGTGGGCCTGTTCTACAACGAGCCGAAGCTCGCTGCATTGACAGCTGGAATGAGCCTGACCCTGCTGCTGAGCGGGGCAGACGTTCAACATCTGTCGCTTCTGACCCGACAAATGAGATTTTGGACCCTTGCAGTGCTCGAATCCGCAGCCGCCGTCGCTGGATTTGTCGCGGCGATTGCGATCGCCTCGATCTACCACAATTACTGGGCGATCCTGGTGGGAAGTCTCGTGTCGGGCGTGGTTTTGGCAAGTGGGGCTTGGCTGACGTCGGGGTGGTGGCCCTCGCGACCGGGATCAATCCGACACGCCCGTGGAATGCTCACCTTCGGGTTGGGCGTCACCGGCTTCAACTTTGCTGAATTCATCTCCCGAAATGCCGATAGTGTGCTGATCGGAAAATTATGTGGGGCGGCCTCGCTAGGTGCTTACAATCGCGCCTACCGGCTGCTGCTGTTTCCGCTGCAGCAAGTCACGAGCCCGATGATCAGGGTTATGCTGCCGACCCTATCCAGCCTCACCAAGGATCCCGATCGTTACCGTCAGTCATTTCAGCGGGCGGTTTTCCCCGCCTTCGTCGCAGTGGTACCCGGCGTCGCCTTCATGATCTCGAGCGCCGACGTTCTGGTCACGACCCTCTTGGGAAGCCAATGGGCTGAAGTGACACCCATCTTTGTCGGTTTGAGCGTCGCCGGTCTCCTGCAAACGATGAACAGTCCGGCGAGCTGGCTGTTTCTCAGCCAAGGACGTACGCGCGAGTACATGCGCTGGGGATTTTTCAGCGCAGGGACATCTCTCGTTGGGTTCCTGTGCGGCCTCCCGTTTGGGCCGGTCGGGGTCGCAACCGCATACTCGATCAGCGAGTGCCTTCGAACGCCGATACTTTGGTGGGCAGTCGGCCGAAACGGTCCGGTAGGTCATGCCGATGCTGCAAGAGTAATCCTGCCGCATCTCGCTGGAGCGATCGCATCGATCATCGGCGCCTCTTGCCTGCATCATTGGATGACAAGTCACTCTTCCGGGACGCTGCTCACTTTGGCGGCATGCTTTAGCCTATCCTACGCTCTCGCCGTCTTGGTGCTCTCGCTTTTTCCTGCCGGTCGTCGGGAAATCAAACGATATTCATCGCGCGGAGTGGCTAGGACAAAGGCAGGTGTCAGCTTGGCGAACAACTGACGCTCTGCTTTGCATCTTGCGCATCGCCATCATCAAGCCTTGACGGGGCGCGAAGCTACAATTCTGAACCTCGAGACTGCTCGGAGACTAATGTGCACGGGAAGGCTGCCACCAGAAGACGCCGCCTGCGGGTCGCCATCTACGCTCCGCACTTTGCCGAATATTCCTACCGCTTGGCCGCGGCGCTGGCACGCCATTGCGATGTCCGCCTCGTCCTCAATCGCAAGGACGCGAACCAGCAATGGGAACTGACAAACATTGCCGTGACGGATCCCTTTGAGACGCGAATCCGGGACCTGAGCCTGCGCCGTGCGGGCGTGATTGGAATTCCGTCATCGTTCATCGATGTCATTTCGTTTCGGCCTGACGTGATCCACTGTCACGAGGTACCGGAAATCTATACGTCGAGCCTGATCCAGTTGCTGCGGCCGCTTGGAATCCCCTTGGTGCTGACCGTTCATGATGCGATTCCGCATTCGGAAGGCGGCTCCGGCACCTCTCCACGCGAGGATGGCTGGCGCGGACGCATGCGCGCGGCCGCGTCCATTGTCACGACGCATGGCGAGAGCTGCATCGCCGACTTCCGCCGCGCTTCACCAGATTTTGCAGGAGAGGTGGTCTCCAGCATGCACGGCGTGCTCATGGTCCCACCTGCGGGGGCGCCCGTCATTGAACCCGAACCCGCGCGCATCCTGTTCTTTGGGCGAATGTGGGCGTACAAGGGCCTCGACGTCTTCGTGGATGCCATCGATATGCTGACCAAGCGCGGCGTAACCCATGAAGCGATCGTGGCGGGTCGAGGTCCCGAAATGACGCGGCTCGGCGCGCGCATGGAGGCGATGCCGACGGTCAAGATGATCAACGCCTATATCTCGCCCGAGGATACCGGAAGGTTGTTTCAGTCCGCGACCGTGGTTGCCCTGCCCTATAAGGATGCGTCGCAGAGCGGCGTGCTGGCGTCCGCCTACGGGAATTCCCGTCCCGTGGTCGCCAGCGCCACCGGTGGCATTCCCGACGTCGTGACGGACGGCGTCAACGGACTTTTGGTCCCCCCTGGAGACGCTATTGCATTGGCAGATGCGCTCGAATGCGTGCTGACATCGAACTCGCTTGCTGCGGCTCTGGCTGAAGGCGCACGGCAAACCGCGGCCGGTCTGTTGAACTGGGATCAGATCGCCGAGAGGCTGTTGTCATCCTACCATAAGGTCGTCGGCAGCCCCGTGCATTGATGGTGGCGGACCCGTTCTAGGCGGATTGCTCGACCTTCCGGAGCGGGCGAAACAACACTCCGCGTACCGCAGTATCCAGAAGCCGCCTCAGCCTGACTTCGATCAGCTCAAAGCTGATCGCGCTCACGATCAGGGACATCGCCAACCCGAACACTATAAATGCGCTCCAGAGCAGCCAGCGGTTGACCCCGAACGCAACGAGCTTCAGCCCGGCCACTTGCAACGGAAACAGCACAAAGGGATGCACGAGATAAAGGCTATAGCTGATCTTGCCGACATACTGCAGGGCCGGCGTGCTTAAGGCCCTGGCGAGGCCGGACTCCGGGGCCAGCACCATGGCAAACAGCAAAACACCCGGAATAAGACCGAGGAACGGGTGAAACAGCACCAGGCTCGCGTACATGGCGATCCCGCAAGTCAGGCCCGCCATCAAACCAAGAGGTCCCGGAATGGAGATGTGCCACCCCGTGGCGCTGAGAAGCATGCCGATGCAGAAGAACGCCGTGATCGGCCAATGCAGGAGGCAGGCCACGCCCAGCAAGATCATGGGCGCCGCCAGCAATCTGCCTCCGATGCGCAACATCGAGAATGTCAGCGCGAACCAGATGTAGAACGCCCACTCGTAGGTCAAGGTCCAGGCATTCTGCTGAGCGATCGGCAAGCCGAGCGCGTCCTGCACGAAGAACAGATTGGCCGTGAAGATCGCCAGGTAACCGGTCAAATCGATCCCGCGGAAGAATTTGTAGCCGACGATCGGTCCGATCGTGAATAGGGCGAGATGCAGCACCACGAACACCGGCATGATGCGCAGGACACGGTCGAAGAAGAACCGTGGCAGCGAGCCGTGCCGCACCAGACTGGCCGGGATCAGGAAGCCGCTGATCATGAAAAACAGCTCGACACCGTGACCGCCGACATTGATCACCGATTGCAGCCAGAGCCAGAGCGGCGGCAGGAAGCCCGGGTCCGGAATGTCGTACACGCCTCCCTTTGGCATGTCGTAGAAATGATCCATCAGCACGCTCAGCGCCGCAATGCCACGAAGTCCCTGGACGGAGGGAACGAAAGATCCGTCGGATCCCGCATTCGGCTGGCGCGTTGTTTCGATCACTCAGCTGCCCCCTGCGCGCTGAGCGCTGGCTCGAGAACGACCGCCCTCCTGCGCTTCGACCGGAACCTTTGGCCGAACGAGATGCTGGGCTTCTCGATGAGCGCATAAGTCGACCAGCTGACCAGGATCGACAGCGCCGCGACCAGCGCGGCGAAAGCAGCCCATCCCAGCGGTCCATCACCGAGCCAGACGAGCCGATGGATCCAGACGATCACGAATGGCGACATCAAATAGACCGAATAGCTGATGGTTCCCACGAACGCCATCGGGCGCCAGGCCATCCTCTCACCGAACGCCGCAAACGCGATGAAGACGAGCGCAGCGCAGACATAAGCCGCCCCGATCGAATAGCTGTAGAAGAAGTTCTCCTGATAGACGCCGCCGAACCGCCTCTCCGCCAGCGTGGCGGCGAAGATCGCATAGAACACCGTGCATATGGCGACGTGCGACCATCGCAGCTTTCCGCCGATGACGGTGTCGCGGATGACCTTGCCCAGGAACATCGCCGAGAGGTTTAGCCCAACCTCCATCAGCGACGACACCGTCCTGCTTTCGACCAGAAGTGCGGCGGCTGTCCCGACCAGCGCCGCAGCAATGACGATCGCGACGGCCGTAAAGCGCCGGTTCAGCAATCCCATCGCGAAAAGGATGGTGCATCCGACATAGAACAGGAGCTCGATCGCCAAGGTCCAGTAGAAGACCCAGAGGTTCGGGATGTTCACGAAAGTCTGCAGCATCGTCACGTTCGCGATGACCTGCGACAACGGATAGGTATTGGACTCCAGCATCTGCATCGTGACGAGCCCGATCACCATCGAGGTCCAATACGCCGGATAGAGCCGAAAGAAGCGGCTGATCGTGAAATCGCGCACGGGAGTAGCACTGTCCGGAAAACTGAACGGGATGACGAATCCGCTGACGAAAAAGAACAGCACGACTCCGAACCGGCCGAAATTCATGTAGTAGCCAATCGCATCGTGGAACACCCAATAATACGTGCCGGTGGGGTGCTTCTGGACGATCACCTCGAGCACGTGCTGGAACAGCACCGACAACACGGCAATGCCGCGCAGCGTATCGACGAATGCAAGCCGCTTGTGCATCAAGATTTCACCTGTCCGACTATGCTGGCCTCGGCGCATCCGCACCGAAATAGCGTACTGCCTTTTTCCGCCCGACAAGATCCCGATCCGACAGGATCGCCGCGCCACGATGGTGTAGCGAGCCCGCCGCCCTGCGCGAGAACACTTCACTGAAGCTCAGGGCGATGATGAGCAGGCCGGATGCCGGGCCGTAGTTCAAGACCGTGATAGTGAACATGTTCACGACGAAAAGCAGGGTGAGCTTGTAGACGTCGGTGGCAGCAAACGTGGCGCGGAATACAAGGACCATGAACGCGACAAATGGGAGCCCAAACATCAGGTACGTCCCGATGTAAAAGTTGTCGACCGGCACCCAATACGACGCCAATGGCGAAAACAGCTGCTGCGGGTAGTTAAAGCACCCGGCGCCACAGCCCGTTATCAATCCGATCGGCATCAGCTGGCTCAGGTACACAAACGGCAATTGCCAGCTGTTGTTGATGCGGTCCAGGATGCTGAACAAGGTTGTATGCGGGACCGCAACAGTACCGGATGCGATCCAGATCATCAGAAATGGAACCAGGATCGCGGCGAACGACCACAGAGCAATGCCGCGAACTGTCGCAAAGCGCGAGGACTCCGGCAGCATCCGTACGACGAGCAAGAGCAACAAATAAAACGCGAGAACAATCAGGGTGGTTTTACTGGTCGTCAGGACAACCGCGTAGACGGCAATCGATCCAAATGCCAGATTCCAAATCGTGCTCTTGCGAATGGATGTGATCGCAAACGAGACCAGAATGAAGAACGCAGCCATGGTGTTATCAGCCGCAAAACCCATCAGGCGCTGGTCGTCGGCGCCATAGGCCCACCACAGGCGGCCAGCCTCGCGAACGGCCCCGAAAGATTCGTATTTGAACCCGACCCAAGGCATGACGTAAAACTTGGTCAAGAACACTCCGATCACGGAGAGATAAAACGTAGCGGCGATCACCGCGAGCAATCTGCGGTATGAGCCGAGGCTTGCATCACAGAAGCAGAAGCCCACAAAAACCGGCAACATCATTTTGAACGACGACATCGCGGCGTTGGCGGTGCCCAGCATAAAATAGCCGAGCACGATGGACAGAATGATCTGGAGCAGCACCAGGAACGCCAGGACGCTGCGTTGTCGCACGATGAACTGCAGAATGAACTGAACGAGACAAACGAGAGCGACCGCGTCAGGAATGTACCACAGCGCATCCAGATGCATGATGCTCGTGTAGTATCGCATGACGCCGCCAAAGGCGTCGCGTATGAGGTAGACCCCAAGCGCGATCGCTTCGATACTGACGCTAACGACCGTGATCTGTTGGCGTTGAATGCGATCCATGACGAGCTCAGTTCAGCGGTGGCGCCGAGGGCGCCGCTGCGCCGCCCAGCCTCGAACGACTCCCGGCCATGTTTCGGAACAGTTTGCCCCCCGGAATTTCGACATGCAGATATGTAAAGTGCGAGACGACCAGAACTGCAGCCAGTGAGACGCAGAGATTAAGTGTTGCTGGCAGCCCGGTACTGACCGCATCAAGCGCTGCAATCCGGGCAGGTCCAAGCGCGCGTACGAAGTACTCGGCGAACAGCACGACTATCGAATGCACCATATAGATGGAATACGATCTCCGCCCCAGCCACACCAGAGGTCTAGCTACGAGCATGCGGGGAACAAATGCAGCATTCGGGAATGCAAGCAAGCTCCCGAGAAAGGCCGCAAAGATCAATGGTGCTAGGAAGCTCGCGGGCGGATAGACCTCCACGACGGAAACCAGGACTATGCTCGTGATCATAGTAAAGAGCTGAATTCCTCCTTGCACTGTAGGATGCATGCCGGGCCGCATGCGCTCCACGAGCATGACCGTGAGGACGCCTAGGAAGAAGCTGACAAAACAGCGTAAAATCCCGAAGTCGGTCTGAAGCCCAAGACTCGGCTTATCGAGCACAAATATTATGACGAACAGGCTTCCGACCACCAGGAGCCCTGCACATGCATATAGATAGCTCAATGAACGCATCCGTTGAGCAAACAATATCACCAAGCCAAACACGAGGTAGGTGTAGAACTCGACGCTAATGCTCCAGCTTGGAGCATTCCAGCTCAGGTAATCGATGGGGCCCATTGAATGGAGAAGGAAGATGTTCAGGACGAAGGAGTAGAAGTTGTTGACTTCGAAGGCCGCCGGAGCAGCGATCACGAGGCCCGCCGCGACTAGTCCTATGCGCAAAAGGCGGAACAGAAGGCCGGCTAGCAGCGTGACAAGATGCAGGGGATAGACACGCGCAAACCGCCTTAGCATGAACTCACGAAGGGAGAATCGCCCGAAGTCACCACGGACATAACTGAGTGACATAACGATGCCGCTGAGCACAAAAAACAAGTCGACGAGAAGCCACGCGCTCCTGAAAAACGAGCAATTGATCCAGGCGTTGTGCGGGAAGACCGCGAGGAACGTTGGCATCAAGAGGAGGTGGTGAATGACGACCGAGACCGCTGCAATGCCCCTGATGCTATCAAGCGGTAGAACATGGGCCTTCTCACGATGAACAAACTCAGCCACGTCGATGTCCCAATTCTATGCGCGCTCGTATCAACTTGCAGGCGCTTCAATTATCTCGGCGACGTGACTTGGAGCATGCGGCTCGCAAAGAAATCATCGCTTACGTCGAGCAACACTGCCTATCCCCTGATTTGCGAGAGCGATGCATGATCGCCGGTGTTTGCGGGCAAAGTGTGCGCAAAATTCGGCGTTGTTGCGATGCAAGGTAAACCGGCACATCGGTCCATCCCACGTGCTAGAGCGGGTGGCGTTCGTTCCAATGCCGTTTGCAAAAATTGTGAGCAGAGCTGCGTGCCTCGTAGACATCGGGGGTAGCGCCATGGCCGGAGCCGATCTCGTGAGGACGGTTTTCGATGCAACTTTTGCGGCGCACAAAAATTGACACAGTTCCTTGCCAAGTTGCGGCGGGCGACGACCCGCGATCTAGAGGACGAATGAATTGGACATTGACATACCGTTGCAGCGCTTCAGCAAGGTTAGCCGCCCTCTGGCTGGCATGTGCGATGCTGACGTGGAGCGTTGATTCCTGCTTTGCTCAGTGCGTAGAGTTTTCCGGTCGTGCTTCGCGGGCGGAATTGGACGCATTCGCAAAGTCGCCCTCATCTCTGCTGCAGAAGCTTCGCAACGACAAGGATAAGCTCAGCTCTCGCCTCGCTGCCTATATAGTCTCTGATCCTTCGGTGTTGCCCTCCGTGCAGACACTCATCTCTGAGGCGCCTTCCGCCGATCGTTCGGCGATCGGCGAGGCACTGCGAATGGCCGAAGCGAGATGCACGCTTACGAAGCCGGACATCGCACAAAAGATCAGGAATTTCACTCAAAGGCTGGGCGATCTCGCCGTAAAGGGAGGTTATTCAGCCGCCAGCGCGGACGATCCTGGTGCGCGGCCTGTGTCACGCGACAAGCAAGTTGGGCAGCCGCGCGGTGGAGGTCTCTTAGAAGGCGAAGGCAAGACTAAACTGGTCGACCCGTTCAAGCCTCTCCCGCTTCCGCGCTAATCGACCCTCATAAGTAGAAAAAGTTAGATGTACCAGCCGAGAGAACAATTTCACTCAGGGACTAAGTTTGGCATCGAGTTCGGCGGGACGGTCCTCAGCTTCGACCGCGTCGGGAACGTTCTACGCCGGCAATGGCCTCTCATCGCAACTGCTGTCGGCGGTTCGCTGGCACTTGTCATTGTCTACCTTGCATTGGCGAAGCCGATGTATACCGCCAACGCGCGCATTATGATGGATACCCGACAAACTCAGGTTTTGGACAAGGAAGGGGGCACGAACAGCGCCTTGATTGACCCGGGCTTCGTCGACAGCCAGGTCGAGATTATCAACTCTGACGATCTCATCCTCTCCGTTGTCCGTCGCTTGCGGTTGGTTGACGATCCAGAGTTCAACGGGTCGAGCCAAGGCGTGCTCCCCACTATCAGCGGCAAAGTCACGGGGCTTTTCGGCTCCAGCAAACCACCGTCACAGGAGCGCATCGAACATGCGGTGGTCGAGTCCATCCAAGGCAACTTAAGAGTTGAGCGCCTTCTAACAACATACGTGCTCTCGCTCAGTTATCGCGCACATAGCCCGGAGAAGGCGGCCAAGATCGCAAATGCCATCGCGAATGCCTATCTCGTGGGCGCATTGGAGGCGAAATATCAGTCCACCAAGCGGGCGACAGAATGGCTTCAGCAACGTAGCGTTGAGCTGAGTGAGCAAGCAACCGCGAGCGACCGTGCGGTGCAGGCCTTCAAGGCCGAGCACAATATCGTCGGCACCAGCCGTGGCCTGATGTCTGAGCAGCAACTGTCGGATCTGAATACCCAACTGTTGCAAGCGCGGGGGGCAACCGCTGAAGCAAAGGCGCGCCTCGACCGGATCGACGCTATTTCCGACCAGGACCTTGCCCAGCCGACAGTGACGGATGCGCTGAACAACTCCGTGATTACCCGCTTGCGCGCTCAGTATCTCGACCTAGCCGCCCAATATGCCGATTGGTCCAGACGCTACGGCAAGACCCACCTTGCGGCTGTAAACCTCGCCAACAAGATGGAAGAATTGCGCAAGAATATTGCTGACGAACTTCATCGGATCGGAGACGCGTATCGCAGTGATTACGAGATCGCAAAAAGCCGCGAGGCGTCTCTCGAGAAAAGCATGAAAGAGCTCGTCGCCCAAGCTGGTAACAAGGGCCAAGCAGAGGTCAAGCTCCGGGACCTCGAAAGTGCGGCGGATACCTATCGCAATCTCTACAATAGCTTCCTGGAAAAGCTGCAAAGCGCCACTCAGAATCAGAGCTTCCCGCTCAGCGAGGCCCGCCTGATCAGTACGGCTACGACGCCTGATCGTAAAAGTTCGCCGCGGTCGGTTCTGGCTTTGGTTGGTGGCTTGGTCGGCGGGCTCTGCCTGGGTTTGGGCGCCGCTTTTGCCCGCGAGCTGCTCAACGATGTGCTGCGGACTCCCGCAGAGGTGGAGGAGGAACTCGGAGTGAAGTGCCTCGGGGTCCTTCCGGATATTCGCCCGGCGGAAAGCCGAGGCGGATTGTTTGGAACTTCCGCCAAGGGCAGCATGCCTGGAGTGTCACGGTATGTGGTCGATCATCCGTTCTCGCGGTTCGCCGAAACGTTGCGCAACATCAAGGTTTCGATCGATGTTGCGCGCATGAGCCGGGAGATCAAGGTCATCGGCATCGTATCGTCGCTGCCGAAAGAGGGGAAAACGACCGTTGCGGCCAACTTCGCCCAGCTGATCGCCATGACAGGGCACCGCGCCGTCCTGATCGACGGCGATTTGCATACGCGCTCACTCACGCGTGAGCTTTCACCTAACGCCAACAGCGGACTGGTCGAAGCCCTCAGTGATCCGGCCGCCTTCGGCCATTACGTGCAACGAAGCACCGAGACCGGCCTCGATTTCCTGCCTTCCGTCGTTGCTTCACGCATGGTCAATTCGGCCGACCTTATAGCGTCGAAAGCGATGGCCGACCTGCTTGCGGTGCTCCGGGAGCAGTACGAATATATCATCATTGACCTCGCCCCAGTGATGCCGGTGGCGGATTCCAAGGCATTCAGTCCGCTCATCGACGCCATGGTTTATGTCATCGAATGGGGGTCAACCACGCGCGCTGCAGTTCAAGAGTCCGTCTCGGGATCAGAAGTGCTTCAGAAGAAGCTGCTGGGTGCCGTTTTGAATCGCGCAGACCCCAAAATGCTTGGACGGATCGAGGCGTATAAGGGCAAGCACCGCAACAGCTACTACGTCGAAAGCGCTTGACCGAAGCCGGCGGCTTATTTCGCCTGCCGTTTGCATGCGGACGATCACCATACCGCAGGCTCTCGCCACGGGCGTGAGTGGGCGTCCGGTAGTCGATGTGGCAGGCTTGGGCGCGCCTCGAGCGACTTTATTCCATACGACCGCCCGCTCTCGACCGAATTTGTTCGCGGCATAGACCGTCTGAATAATCCTCTCCGCCCCCCACACTGGCAACAAGACCTAACAACCGGCTTTCCAAGAGGGATTTTGGTTGGGAGTGATCGCGTGCGCGCGCGCGGCGGACGCCCGTATTCGTCCGGTATCCACAAATTGCGCTCGTTGCTCTAAGCACCAACGACCGGCGATAAAGTGGGCGCTCGTGATCCTCGGTTCCACCCCGTAAGCTGATCGATGTTCGGAATGTCTGTCGGGCCTGGCAACTTTCCTTTCGAGTTCCTTCAGGCTACCGTATGGTCATATTCTTGGTATTTTTCGGCAGGTTGGAATGCTGGTCGCCCTCATCGTTTTGAGCGTTTGGGTTCTTCTCAACATCCTTTTCGTGTTGATTGTGGTTCCCCCGCGCAAGCCGCGCCGCCAGCCTAGCCCGCTGGCAACGACGCTGTCCCCTGCGCCCCTCGACCGAACTGGGGGCCAATACGAGCAGGAGGAGGCTTTTTCGCTGCGCCACGTCATGGCCTCATTAGCAATGGGAGCGTTTTTCGTCTTGGTGCCTCCGCTGCTTGCGCTGCGTGATGCAATAGCGCGGCTCTTCAGGAGCCCGCCGAGAGCCTAGAGGCGAGCCTCTCCTGGCTGCACACGGGAAGCCGAGCCGTGCGATCGCGCCTTGCTGTCAGGCCAAGGCTGGCCCGCTCAAACGTCGCGGGCCCCTGCTTCCTCAGTAGGCTTCTTGGAACATGACGGCCGACGCCGTCCGCGCCATGATCTTCAGGTCGAGCCAGATGCTCCAATTGCTGACGTACCAGATGTCGTATTCAACTCTTTTTTCCATCAAGTCGATCGTCGGCGTCTCTCCCCGGAAGCCGTTGACCTGCGCCCAGCCTGTCAGGCCCGGCTTCATGTGATGGCGGTACACGTATTTGCTGATGAGCTCGTCGTAGTAATTGTCGTGGGCGAGCGCATGCGGGCGCGGCCCGACCAGGGACATGTCGCCGCGCAAGACATTCCAAAGCTGCGGCAACTCGTCGATGCTTGTCATGCGAAGGAAACGCCCGATCTTGGTCACCCGGGCGTCCCCCTTGCTTGCCTGGATGACGGTCTGGCCATTCTCGCTGACCGTCATGGTCCGAAACTTCCATATCTCGAACACCTTGCCGTTAAACCCGCGTCGGGACTGTCGGAAGATGGCGGTACCGGGAGAACCAAGTTTGATCAAAGCGGCAACCGTCAGCAGCAACGGCGCGAGTATAACCAGTGCTAAGCAGGCCACCCCCACATCCAGACAGCGCTTCTGCAGACGCTCAAACACACTGAGCGGCGGCCGCTGGATCTCCACCGCCACGGTTCCGCTGACTGGCAGGTACGGCCGCGAAACCAGGTCCGCGATTGAATCGTCCGGCAGAAGGCGGACGGGCTGGGGCACGGCGCGCAGATAGGGCCCGATCTTCCGAACCATGGGCAATTCGTTCCAATCGATTGCAAGCAGATATTCATCGACGTCAACCGCCCGCGACTGCCGAATGACATCGCGGATCTGACGCTCCCAATGGCCATCGCCGCTGTCATCCCCCAGTACGAAATGGCGTACGACATCGAAGCCATTCCTGCGCAGATCCTTGAAACGGCGTGAGGTGAAATCGAGCGGCTTCAGGCTCAACAGGATGACCTTGCGATCGACCAGACGGCTTCTGGCGTAATTTGTCCCAAGCACAACCGGCCAGAGAAAACGCAGACTGATCAATCCGGCGCCGCCGATGGCCGCGAATATGATCACTGTTCCGCGAGACAAATTGTCGGTCGACTTCAATAGAAAAGCAGCGACGGCGAGAAACGTCAGCGACGTCAACCAGATGAAAACGGCCTTGCGGAGCTGCCAGACGACATTCAGCAGACGGTGCGTGGCATAGACGTCTTGGAAATACGCAAGCGCCACGAACACCGCGCCGACAATCAGTCCTGCCCCCATGGATACGCCGTCGCCAGTGGAGCCAAGCGCGACATTGTAAAGCGCCGCCCCTGCACCATAACTGAGCAGGATCAGCAGCAGGTCAGCAGCGATGATGACGATCTGAAAAGGCCGCTGAAGAGCCGTGCCGCGCGTTGACGACAGTGCACCAGCGCCTTCAGAACCATAAGTTGCAACAGCCATTCGAACCTCTGCTATCGAGAATGCTTGACGCTGATCCGTGATGCTGAAGATCCGTCACTTCCCCGAACGCAAACTGTGAACTGATCACAGCGACATTATGGCGCCGCACGCGAAACTTTTGCGACGCATGAATGCATCGCGTTTTGTTGAGATGTTCATCGGGCGCGGAATATTTGCGACACAGTGCTGACACACCATGGAAACTCGCTGCCCTATTTTGAATCAAGTTCCGCTTCGAATTGGGTCGGGCGCTTTGCATGAAGCGCTGGCAGCTCATCTTTCATGCGCCTGTTGCCCCACATTGAGTCACTCCGCAAGCGATACGATTCGATTACTAGAAGTCCGATGAATTGCGATCTGGAGCTGTATCCGCCCAACTGTCTTCAGCGAGGCATGCACTGCCGGGCGCGATGCAGCCCACGGCAGAGTTGCCTGATTTGCTCAGCGCGCGCCGACGAGCTAAGCAAGCGAATATCCTCCTTTCCTTCGGCGCAATCGGGCTGTCTGAGAGGCGACACCCTTCAATAAGGTCCGGCCGCGGACCGACTTGGCGAAATGATCCCCACCACCTCACCGAGCGTGCGCGCCATGACATCTTTTGCCCAATCACACCCGCCCATTCACAGGCCGCAACTGCCGGATGGCGTCCGAATTTACGCGATCTCGGATATTCATGGCTGCTCGCATTTGCTGCAGCCCATGCTGCGGGTCATCGACGCCGACTTGGCCCACAGTCGGCCACGCTATGCGATCGAGGTGTTCATGGGCGACTATGTCGATCGCGGCCCGGACACGCGCGCCACCCTTGACCTCTTGGTCGAACGAAGCCGGCGGGGAAACTCGATTTTTCTCAAGGGAAACCACGAGGCATTTCTAGTGAGGGTTTTCGAAGACCCTTCGTTATTCGAAGATTGGCTTCGCATCGGTGGCGCCCAGACACTCATGTCCTATGGACTCGCGCCGCCAGACCTGAAGCGCGACGACCCGGCGTCGATCATGCGCGATTTGATCCGCGCAATGCCGGGTGAGCATCTGGAGTTCCTGGACGAACTACGGCTTAGCTTTACCTGTGGAGACTTTTTCTTCGTCCACGCCGGCGTTCGCCCGGGTGTCCCCTTGGCCGAGCAAAGCGAAAGCGACCTACTTTGGATTCGCGAAGAGTTCCTTCAGAGTGAGGAGCAGTTCGGCAAATATGTCGTTCATGGTCACACGCCGGTGCGCACCGCCGAAGTCCTGGCAAACCGGGTCAACATCGATACGGGCGCCTACGCGACGGGCAATCTGACTCTCATGAGCATCCAAGGCAGCAGGATGCTCGCGGTATGACTGGCTCGGCATATGACTGCCGTTCCGTCGGTGAGATTATCTGCTGAAGCGAACGGATGGCCTCGGCGGTCACGAAGCTAACGGCGTCACCTAGTTGAGCACGAGGGGCACTTCCCGTCCTGCTCGCGTGTCGGCCATCCAGTTGCGCCAGGCCCGCTCATGCTTGGCGTATAGCTCCAGCCAGCGTTGTCCTGGCTTGTTCTGATCGAGGCGAAGGCCAGGGCCGAGGGGCGCGTCGGGCTTGTCCAACGTCTCGAACTCGATGGTTTCCGCAATCGTCAAACCAAAAAGGACACGCTGTCCTGTACCGTCCACGATGTAGCGTCGCGGTGCGTCCCTCATCGGCTGGGTCATGTCCTGTGTCGCCTATGGTCGTGAGAACCGAGGTGTCGCTCGCACCCTGGACAAGGCCTAAAAGGCACGTCGGGCGTGTCCGAATGCCGAGCTGGGAGTCGACCGGGCCGTTCTGCGCGAGGTACCGGAGGGCTCGTTCGTCGTCGTTCGTTGCGGGCGCATGGTCCGCAGCGCATAGCCCAACATGACGCCGGTGCAGAAGATCAAGGCGAAGACAAAAGCAGAAGCCATAGGAATCGTCCTGAAGAGTGTGGTGCTCATCAAGAGTGAGCAGTGTGTCGACATCATGATTCCTGATGACTCTCCTGGCGCCAAAAGATTGTTCAGGCCTGATCATGTCGTGAGCAGCAGCATCTGAGTTGTCGGCTCATCGGTAGCGCTGTCTTCGCCGGCCGCAACGACGGGTGTCACCCTCAAGTCTGCTCTGACCGAACCTTCCGGCCGGATTCGAACACCTGAAAAGCTGGATTTCGCAGCCGTTCTATGGAACGATGCGCTTGCAACCTTTTAGAGGCCGTCGCATTATTTCTCGCCCATTTCGAGAGGGATTGATCCAATGAACTTCCGCACCCTTGCTCCATCCATTGCTCTTTCTGTTCTTGGCCTTGCGTTGATAACGACCGCAGCTTCAGCCGCGGAGCTTGCGCTGGCTCCTGCGCATCATCGGTCGGCCTACGTCCGAACCGGTTACGTGTTTTGGGATGATGTCTACCCGCCTGCGATCTATGGCCCCCACCTTCGCTCTGTCGAGGAAGTCGCGGTGCTCAAGGCGGAGGCCCGGCCCGTCTCGCAACGCTGGTGGGGATATTGGTACGCTCGGTGAACGGCACAGCGTTTAGCAACCAGCCGCGTTCACCCATGAATCGCCGCAACACCGGGCAGCCGGTGGCGGCGATTTTGTTTGAGCTTGCCTGGCCGATCCAACCATGATCACCGCATGGGCGGCCCGTCAGTTCGCTACCAAGCCCCCTCGCCTCCAGGAACTGACCGGTTTCGAATTCCGGTGTCGGGCGAAAACCGCAGACAGCACGGATCTTCGGTCATCACTGTGGAGGTGACCGTCAGACAAGGCCACGCCGATTGGCAACGCGCCAGAGCCCTGTCGCTGAAATGGGCGGCTCGATAGAGAAATTGAGGCAGCTCAGCCCGTGCCGCGTGAATTCAGTTCCGTCACGAAGGCTCCGCATGGAAGCTGCCGATTGCCGCCAGGCTTTCGAGGTCCCGTCGAGAACGCCGCTACTTCGCCTGCGCACCCCGGTCCCAGGGCCGCTTGCCATCCGCGCCCCTGTCCCACGGCCGCGCCGTTGGGGCGTCCTTCTCCTGGGTGGCGGCCTGCGCACGATCGGCCTGAACCCGCTCGCGATCAGTTAATGGAGCCTTCGCAGCTGGCGGTTCGGGCTGCGCCAATGCCGGCGTCGTGATGAGCAGCATCGCCAATATCAATTTTTTCATCCCCGCCTTTAACACAACGGCCGCAGGCTGTCCGGTCTATTCGGAGCCATAGCTCGAAGGAAAAGGCCCGCAACGGTGGGCCTTTCGGTGAGAGCTGATGAATAGATCGCCCTATTTCTGATCTTCGTTGCTGGTGCCTGATCCGGGGCTTCCGATCGGCAAACCATTAGCTGAATGACCAACCCCGGAGTTACGCTCGGCTTGCGCGGCGGCCGGCGTCTTTCCGTTCGCGGTTGGGGGTTGGACGTTCGGATTGTTCTGGCTGGGTTGGGGCTGCTCGTGTTCACGTTAGCGCCGGTGGTGGTGCCTTGAGTCCCTATGCCGGAAGGAGCCGAGGGGCCCGAGGTCGCGCTGCTCGACGAGGTGCCTGTCCCAGCACCAGAGCTTGCCGCCGAACCCGCGCCGCCGCCGGCTCCCCCACCCGAGCTGCCACCGCCACCTTGGGCAAACGCGGTCGACGAGAATGCTATGCAGGCAAGGGCAACGAACAGAGGTTTGCGGATCATGGATGCGTCTCCCTGAGCTTGAACAGCAATCACGACAGACGCAGGAAATTCCTTCGCTGCCGCGGTCCGAATTCCCTGCGAACAGGGAATTTTACAGGGAAAGCGCGCCTGCGGTGAGGCCGCTATCCCATGAAAATGCGAACATTTGCCTTGAAATTCCGTGCATCCGGGGCGCGATCCGCCAAATCCGAACAGGGAATTTATCGCTAGCGAACAGGAAATTTGCGTGCAAACGGCTGGACGAAACAGGCGATGTGCGGGCTACGGATCCGTGCCGCATGCCGTGGCGCGAATAGCGCAAGCATCGCCTGTGGATCACCGCCAGTGCAGGGGCGGCGTCTGCGCACGGCGAGGAATCGCGAACGGTGGCCGAATTTAACTGGCAGCAGGACCCTCCTAGGCTGTGTACTCATTGAGCAGCTGGCCGCGTTATGTCCGCACTTTCGGCAGAGCAACCTAAGCGTGCTGGCCTGGGCCTCCTGACGGACAACGCCCGCATGTCCGTTGAGGGCAAAAGCGTCGCTCTGGCGGACGGCGGCAAACTTCCGGCTTTACCCCAATCAACCGACGGATAATTGCACCGTGTCAACGGAAGCGCCGGGCCAAAAGACGTGCACGCCCCACACCGCCGAAGACGTCAGCTAGGAAGCCAAGAGCGGGCGCTGCCGGAACCATCACCGGTCGATCATCCCGCAGGCCCCGCTCGCCGAGTCGCACAACGGGCGTGAATAGTATGATGTATGCAAGATCCTACTTGCGCGGCGAGACGCCGGCAGCGTCTCCGCAAATGTCCGTGCTTGATCTCGACTAATGGCTCTGTTTGGATAGTTGCCTTTCGGCAACTCATAATTCGGATAATCCTAGTGAATGAAATAGATGGACACGGCCGTTCAGTGGGGGCTCTTTCACAAGAAAGCATCGGGACCGTCAACCGCACTGGCATCGGGAATCGGCTACTGGCAGCGCTGCCGCCAGCGGATCTCAGCTTGCTCACGCCCTACTTCCAGAAGATCTCGTTTGAGCCAGATGCGGTTCTGGTGCGCTCGGGCGATGAGATGGACCCGGTCTATTTTCCCCATAGCGGCGCAATCGCCTTCATGCTCGATATGCCGGACGGGCAAACGGTCGCAACCACCTTGATGGGACGGGAAGGCGCTTTGGCCTCTTTCTCCGTACTCGGCCCATCGCTTTCATCCGTGACCGCGATTGCACGCATCGCTGGCACAGCATCATTGATTTCCGCCGCCAAATTTCGGGATGCCTATGCGCAAAGCGCGGCCATCAGGAATGTCGTTCAGCTCCACGCCCGCGCGGTGTTATTGCAACTCCAGCACGTAGCCGCTTGCAACGCGCTGCACCGGGTGGATGGCCGCATGGCGCGGTGGCTTCTGCAGCTTCACGACCGCGTTCCCGATGACCTCCTTCCGGTGACGCAGGAGGCGCTTGCGCAATTGCTTGGGGTGCGGCGGACGACAGTGACTCTGACGATGAGCAAGCTGCGCGCGGCCGGCGCCGTCCCCTCCGACCGGCGCGGGTTTATCGAGATCGATCGGGTGCGGCTCGAGCGCGTTGTATGCGACTGCTATGCGCTCATGCAGCGCAAGATCGATCGGATGTATTGCCAGGAATTGTCGGCGCCCCAGCCTACCCGTGCGCCGTTCCGGGAAAGCGCCATCGTCTCGTCCGGCGGAGCGAGTGGTGAATCCAGAGCCGTTTCGCAGAAATAGAGACCATGCGATAGCCGCCTTCGGTCAGAAGCTGCCATTAGGTAGCAGGCCGGCGCAGGTCCGCAACGGGACATGAGCCGACTTCGCTCCAAGCAGCGATACTTGTCAGGCTCCTTAGCGGCCGTAGGGGAAGCAGCGGTGGCGATCGAGTGTGAGACCGAAATGCGCTCCTAGCGCAGCGATGGCCGCATCCTGCTCAGGATAAGGATCGGAATTGCATGCGGCAACGATGATGATCCGGAACCCGCCGCGGTCCTTGCCACCCGGTGGCAGCATCGCTGTAGCCAGTGGATTACCCTCCCTGTCACGCAACGTGAGGAAAAGCGGCATCTCTCGCTGTACATGGGCCTCGAGGCCGATGTCGCGCTCGATCGCGTTGGGCTGCTCCGGACGCCAGGATTGGACTGCCTTCTCTCGCTCGCGGCAGAAATATTTCTCGACTGTGTGGCGCATCAGGCGCGACTCTTGCGCCGCTTCACCTTCCGTTTCGATACGGAACCAGGTCTTACCCTTCGGCGTGTCGCAAACATACTGCATTTCGCCCATCCTGATCGCCGCAATTCTAGGGCGGCGGGCCCGCAAAGCCAGAATGTCATTCTCGTCGCGTTTCGATCTTTGCGTTTTTACACAGCCAGGGTCAATCGCGTCACTTTGGCCGCGTGCCGTCCTCTACCGGTCTACCCCTGTGAACGGATATCGTCAGACCGCCTCGGCATGTCTCAATGGGCCAACAGGCGACATGGTACCACCACAGCCGGCACTTGGCCGGGATCGATACTTCACGCCTTTTTGGTAAACCAAATCGTTGGAGCTTTCGCTACTCCCGCATTCTGCATGGCATTCTTCAATTCGGCACTCTCCGCGAAGGCTTGCGCAGCTTCAATCGTGGCAAACTCGTGAGTTACTGTGATGTCATTGGGATTTTCGACTGCTCGGTAGACAGCCTCGGCTGTTACGCCCTTCGCCTTCTGAACCGGAGCAAAATCGTCGTAAACTTTCCGCCAGGTCTTGTAGTCGGAAACCGTGTGTCTAACAAACATAGTCGTCATCAGATGTTCCTCCCAGACTGGTCGTAGCAATCTTTCCACGAACGCTTGAAACAGCACTTCCAGGAGCACCAGTATAATACCGGCCACCGCTTGGAGCTATTTCATTTCCGGGTTGCACTGATGCCATCGGACCCTTTGATAAAACTGAGGCGTGCTGCCACTTCGCTGATGGGCTAACTCCGGGCGGTCTTGCGGGAGCAGCATCATCGCCTCCGCACTCGACGCCAATAGGTCGTGGCCGCGCACTTACTGCGACCAGCCACAGGACCAGTCAGTGACACTGACTTGCGTATTCAGTTGGTCGCAGTGTGAAGTTGCTGACGCCGGGTCCGAACTTCAGGCCTAAGCAAACTGAGGCATTATGCCTCTTGGGCGAAACACCCATTTCTAGGGCGCGTCCGTTCTCGTAGAATGTGGTTGCCCTTGAAGCGGGATGTGCCGAAGTCACCGTTCGGGACGAACGAGCAGTACTAGCGCTATCGGCAGGTGCGCTACCCTAAGAGACCGCCCCCTTTTCGGTTTCACACCACGATTTCACATTCCACACGCGCGCAGCTTTTGCGGCGGCTTGTTGCAGTAACCCAGGGAGAAAAGCGATGAGCAAGATCGATCGAAGGTCTGCATTGACATTCGGGTTGGCAGCGGCTTCGGCGGCCATGATAAAGCCCGCCGCCGCTCAAACGACGGGCTACAAGGACACAACTCCGTGGCCAGGTGTGGTGGTGCGTGAGTATGATAGCGAGACACCATCGCTGATCCCGGGTTTTAAGACCGTCTCAATGCGCGACATCATCATGCAGCCGGGATCGAAGACCATGGGGCCCCCGATGATGAATGCCATGGTCTGCCATATCACCGAAGGAGAGCTTCGGCTTGAGCAGGACGAAAAGACCTTTACCGGCAAGAAGAATTTTGTCTGGACCTGCAACAAGGACACAAAGGAGCAGGCGTTCAATGATGGGAACGTGGTCGCGATTATGCGGATCACCGACCTAAAGGCTTAAGGTGCGTTTCTTCGCAAAAAAAAACGATTGTAGTTGGGAATGGCGCACGCGACGGCGCACCGATCGGGTCGGTTTGCCCTCTGACGTGACTTCCTGGTTGCGCCGAACTCTAGATATGTCGCTGCGCCAACCGACGCGAGACAAACGTCTAAGGGCTAGTTGGCGGACGATATGAAATCGACGAGCGCCGCGACAATTGGTCGGGGCGTCTCAATTCAAGACTACTGCAACATGAAGAGAGAGAGAGAGAGAGAGAGAGAGAGAGGGAGAGGGAGAGGGAGAGGGAGAGGGAGAGGGAGGCCGATGTCTGAATTGGGGTCACAAGCGGTCCTCGACCGGCCTGCTCCCCACAGGTCGGCTATGGGGCCAGGAAGAGACATTTATCTCGCGCTGCGCGTCATGCGATCTGAGTCCGTCTCGCGCGCCGTTGCCCTTCTATGCCTCAGCGGTTGTGTGAAACCTCCGCGCGTTCATAAATCGTGAGTTGTGTTTGCCGTTGATCAGATCATGCTCTTCCAGTCGACTAGGTAAACGTGTGCCCGAATCGGACATCTAGTGCGCTGCCAGGCTCGCCGCTCGGCACGCAGTGACACGCAAGGTTCGAGCCGAGCTGACGCGGCTTTAAACGTATCAGTCAGCCAGCTTGACATCTTTTCGCGACAGGTCAGTGCCGCTGCTTGAACCCGCTGCCGCTGCTGCACTCCCCGCTGTGCCACTGCTCATCGAAGGGTAGGGCTCAGTTCCTGGGCGGTTGCAGCGATCAGCGCCGTTCACGACGTACCATATTTCGTTAGGTTTCTCGGGCCTCGCGACGCCGCGATGGCCGCAATGTCTCGATCTCTGGGAGGGAGAGACATGATGAAGCGATCGCCTATTCTCTCTCTGGTGGCTGTCGCGAGCTTCACCGTCCTATGGTTTGTTCTGGATGCCGATCTGCATTTTAGAAGGGCGGCTGCCACTGCAACAACAGCCATGCCACCCGAGGTCGTAGCTGCCGAGCCTTTCAGAACGGCCCACGCCGCTAACAAAAGGTCGATGAGGATACTTGCACTGGATCAGGCTAAGCATCTCGCTTTCTGGACGTCCGTTTTGAAGAATAGAAAGCAGGCCTGTGGAGCTGTTGTTCGGACCATGTATCAAGGCGGCACCGAATCTGGGGTCGATGCTTGGCGCATTGGCTGCCGGGACGGCAGCGAATATTCGATAACAATTAATCCGGACGCGCATGGCTCTGAGGCGGAGTTTCCGGTTTCGGTTTGCAGTGGAATCGCTTTCGCCCGAGGTGCTGAATAGCCCCGTCATTGAGCGTTCAGCACCCGCGAGATCGCCTCTTTATGCCAGCTGTTATCCGCTGTCCCGGCGCGTCCTCGCCAACATGCGAGGATGATCATGACGATTACCCGATCACGACGTGAAACGGTGGAGTTCGAGCACCCATTTCGGATCACAAGCTTCGAGCGGATACTACCGGCTGGCTCCTATGAAGTGATTACCGACGAAGAATTAATGGAAGGAATGGAAGGATTATCATTTCCGTCCTTTCGGTCCGTCGCCACCATGATGATGGTGCCTGCGCCGCCGCCGCGCAGCTCTTTCGTCGAGATGGTGGCGATCAGTTCGATCGATCTGTCCGATGCGCGGGAGCCGATGCGATCGTATCCCGTTAGTGACGCGCCGGCCCATCTCGACAAGCATCGGACTGCGCTGAACATTGACAGTCGCCGGATGCTGGCGGAGATCGAGCGAAACGCGTTGCGCGGACTGCATCCGCAGCCCGAACCCGAGTTGCTCGCGGCGCCTGCGATGCCATTGGCGGGCCCGCGGCCGGAGCCGAAAGGGCTAGGCCGCGACCTACGCATCGATGCTTGCCGCGGCCTCGCGCTCTGGTGCATCTTTTTGAATCATTTCCCCAACAACATCGGAAGCTGGCTGACGCTGCGGAACTACGGCTTCAGTGATAGCGCGGAAGTATTCATGTTCGTCTCGGGTGTGACCTGCGCACTGGCTTACGGCAGCGCACATTCGCGCGATGGCTGGCCCGGCGTCATCGCCCGTACGCTGTGGCGAAGCTGGGACATTTATGCTGCATTTCTATTGCTCACTATAGCTTGCGCCATCATGGTCTACCTAACCGGCGGTGGCCGGATCGCCGACGAGAGCAACACGCGCCTTTTGCTGGAACATCCGGGTGCGGCGCTCGCGCATGCGGCGATCCTGCAATACCGTCCGGTCAATACCGACGTCTTGCCGATTTTCGTGGTTTATCATCTTTTGTTTGCACCACTATTGTGGTTGCTGTTGCGAGTGCCGAACGTGACACTCGGCGCGTCGCTCTTGCTTTATGCGCTGGTACACGTCTTCGGCTGGACCGTCCCGGCCTGGCCCAACAACGTGTGGTTCTTCAACCCGCTGGCTTGGCAGCTGCTGGTTGTGCTCGGCGCCTGGTGTGTCATTGCGGGCAAGGGAGTCTGGCCCTGGATGACCTGTCGCATCGCGCTTGTACTTGCAGTTCTCTATCTGACTTTTAGCCTGATCGTCGCATTGAGTTGGTGGCTCACGACCCTGGAAGATCTGGTCCCACAAGCGCTCGCCAATGTGGTTTACCAAGTCGACAAATCGGATCTCGCTCCCTTGCGGTTGCTGCATTTTTTAGCGCTTGCGATTTTGGCGGTATGGCTCGTACCCCGCGATTGGCAAGGACTGCCGATGCCGCTGATGCGCGCAGCGATCCGCTCTGGGGAGAATTCGCTGGCAATCTATTGTCTCGGTGTTCTGCTGGCGCTCGCCAGCCAAATAGCGCTGGCCGACATCTCGAATGGTCTTGCGATGCAGATCGCGCTCAGCCTCGCCGGCATCCTGCTGATGATCGCCGCCGCAACGCTGCTGAACTCAATCAGGATCAAACCCAGGCAGCCACGATTGATTTGAAGACTTGAGGAAACTTGTTGGCCAGAGAGGCGAGCAGGCAAAATTCGGAGAAGGCTGCCAACGGCCAGCCTCCACGTCTTCTCTTCCGGGAGGCGATCAAGCTGCGAACTTCACGCGGTGACACGATTTGCAGCGTGATGCGAACGTTGAGATGCTTCCTCCCAAAATCGCAACATGACCGCTTCGGGTCAAAACGCGAAGAACTGAACGTGAGTTGATCTGGTCTGCCATCCCTCAATCAGCGGACCTTGTGGAGGGGCTCGACTTTGTCGCCCAAAACGGCCGCCCGATCGCCTCTCAGCGCACGCGAGGAGTTATGTCGACACATGAGCTCAAGGATGCTCAGAGTCGGCAGCACATCATTGGTGGTCAAGCCGCACCACGTCATTCGCCAATTTCGGCGAGCTGCGGCGCAGGAGGAAGCACACCCCGCAAAGTGTCTCCTTCCTCCACATGAGGCGGCAGGTGAAAGTTTCGGAATGTTCGTCGAACGATAACGCAAATTCGCTGGCGAATATGTAGTACGGCGTGGAGATGCAGGTTCCCAGGGCGCTGATGTCGCGCACCACGCACGGATGGGTCCCACTCATCCACCAAACGACAGCCGCGCCGCCCGGTTGATCGGTATCCGCTCCATTGCTCGACGTTCGACCATGGCGAGATTCTCCAATGAAGAGGTAACTTCCAATCGAGCCATCGCAGCGATCGCGATTGCACCTCTACAGAGTCAGTTTTCCGATCCCGCCGAGCCCGGAAAACGGCAATATCTGCACGTTGATCTGCACCGCCTAGGCTAACAAGCAGTGTTTTGTCTCATTAAAATTAAACCGGATCGCGCGGTTAATCCGCCGACGTTGGTACCCACCTCACAAGCAAATGAAACCGCTCAGGACACGTCTTTTCCACGATAATGAGGTATTTCACAGCACTTTCAGCGAACCTGAGCTACTATTAATTGAACTGAGTGATTTTACGTCCTCCGGCCTGACAATGGCGGTTTTTAAATAGTCATAGTAAGGCGCGCTGATGAGTAGGCCTGGTCAGGGGCACAACCGCATGACAGTTCTGCACGAACGCGTTTGGTTTCTAAGATCTCAACTGACAGAGCTTCAGAACCCTCGCAGCCGGGTTGAGCAAGCCGAGGAACGAAGTCGGCAAACGTTCAAAAGTCACAGGTGTCTCGGCGATGCGTCGCCGATTGCGGCGACAGCGGCGTTTTGTTTTCTAGCCACACACCGTGGCGACGAACGTGCCGTAGGCTCGCAGCCACGAAGCATCAGAGATCTCTGGCCGAAAAAAGCGCCCGCGTTGACTTGTTCGGCTTGGGTCAAAGGCAGCCCTCGGCAGCTTGCATGATCGGGTCGGCTCATCTCCCGGAAGCGGCCCTCGCAGCGCTCTAACTGAGGTCGGTGACGGGCCATGTGTGGAAGTCGTTCGTACACTGGCTACTCGCAAGCCGAGCGAGACGGATCGCTCGGCTACAATTTAGTTATGGCAGCCCAGCAACGAGGCAAATGTCTGTGAGGTCTTCCCATTCGACGAGATTTGCGATGTCCGTGATGTGCGTGTCGAGATTTATGTCTCTGCTGAGGAGATGCGAGCGTTCTGCCAATCCCGTAAGCGTAAGCGCATAGACTTTGTGGCCCTGCTTTTCGAGCCTCTCGGTGACGCCAACACCAAGCTCCGTAAAAGGCTCCGCCAATAAGAACAAACGTCTTTTGCGCGGATTGAGCACGTGCGCTGCTGATGCTTGATGAAGTTACCGAGACCGCGCTTACTCCGGCCGCGAGACTGCCGATCAATCTGCGGCGGGTGACGTCTGACAAGGTCATGAAATCAAAAAAATTGGGTACCATACGAGTGCAACAGTGTAATCGCCAAAACCGAACAAATGGAAGATGACTTCAGCGGCCTTCGAAGGAATATCTTTTTGACCGGTCACTGACTTCCGCCATGGGTCACAAGCGGCGGTCGGCGACAGCTCCAGCCGTGGCCGGTCCACCTCAAACGGCCGACCTTGCGCCGCCTCGGGTGTAGTCTTCAGCTCCGGGCCGACGTTGTAGGCAATCAGGTTGAGGAGGAAGTCGGGGGTGACGCGAGTTGGGCCTCGATGTTGGGTCTTTGCTCGCCTCGTGTTAGACATCGCCTGACCGACCAGGGAGAACAGCCATGACCGCCGAGTTCGATGAAGATCGCTTCAATATGGCTATCCGTAAATTTCTGAAGCATGTTGGAGTTACATCGCAGCGCGAAGTCGAAAACCTAGTGCGCAGCGGGGCGGTGAAAGGTGGCCAGCTCAAACTGCGAATGACCCTGTCGGCTGAGGGGACGGCGCTGAAACATGTAGTCGAGGAAACAATCGCACTCTGACGATGTCCCGGCTGCCCCGGCATTGCCGCCCTGTTGGTGGAGCATTCAATCCTGTTGATTTCCAGCAACGACTGCTTTGGGTCATTTTCGACAGTTTTGGCACAGAGTGCGGGATGGTTGATGCCCGTTCCTGTCCAAAAGGCGCGTACCAGTGTCTGCCCATGAGCGTTGCGTTTGGCCGGATTGCCGTGATTCAAACTCCCGAACTGGAGCTCGAATCATGCGCTACGAACTCTCGGACGACGAATGGACCGTCATCAGGCCGATGCTACCAAACAAGTCGCGCGGCGTGCCACGGGTGAATGACCGCCGCGTCCTCAATGGCATCTACTGGGTTCTTCGATCCGGGGCGCCATGGCGTGATCTTCCGGCGGCATTCGGTCCTTACACGACTTGCTACAACCGCTTTTGTTCGCTGGCGGCGGGCTGGTGTCTGGGGCTGCATCATAGACGCACTTGCCGTTGCCCACGATGCCGCTGTCCAAATGATCGACAACTCGATTGTCCGTGGGCATCAGCATGGAGCCTGCATCACAAGGAATGAGCGCCAATCGATGGGAAGGTACGCGGCGGCTTGACGAGCAAAATCCATGCGGTGGTCGATAGCAATGGCCTGCCTATACGGCTGTCAGCCAGGACAAGCCAAGTCAGAACTATCGACCACATCAAGGTCTTCTCCACGGTCGATCCCGCGGAAGCGTGGTTCGAGGAGAAGCATCTGCCCGACAGTTACCGTCGCTGCGACCCGCGCCTGATTGATTAACGCACCCCTAATTGCTCCCGAGGATTCGAGCGAGACTTTCCGCGACAAGTTTCAACAATTTCTCATCTGTGGCTCGTAGTCTCGCGGTCATGGAAAAACGCAACGTACGCCGGCGGCGCGTCTTGAAAGCCGCGATGATCGAATTTCCTGGGGGCGCCTTCAGCTGCGTCGTCCGTGACCTGTCTGACGGCGGGGCCAACTTGGATGTACCAAGTCAAATTGGTATACCGCACGAGTTCATGCTGAGCATCCCGACGGCGGAATTGCACCGGCCGTGCCGAACGGTGTGGCGCTCGGCCAAGCGGATCGGGATCGCCTTTGCTTCCGGAGAGACAGTAGGGTCGTAAGCATCAATCCGGGCTGTCGCAGATGCGCTCCATGCGCGCGAGCTCGTCGATGTCGTGCTGATGCTGCCCTATGCCGCCGATCGAACTCCGGCTGCCGCGGTGCCGTCAAGTCGCGCGCGAGTCAATGGAGGCGCGTAGCTTCCTGATGATCTCGCGCAGGTTGTCCGCATATTCCTCGATGATGCGTCGAGCTTCCTCCATGCGCGAAGGCCTGGGTCCGGCGCCTCTCTATTCGGGCCTGGCTCGTCCGAGGGGCTCATGGCCGAAGGCTCGTCGACAACCACTGCTGAGCATTGAGATGGATCAAAGGACGCCGGACGATCTGCTTTCCACACCCACGACGCGCGGTGGCCATAGGAACGTCAGCTACATTGCCAAGTTTTCCCGGTAGCCCGGGTTCGTGATCCCGGGTCAGAAGGTGAACTTGCCCCAGCTCACTATCCTTTGTGAAGCTGGGGCTTTTTCGCTGACTCCTCCATACCCACGACGCGCAGTAGCTTGACGGCCTTCTGCACCGCCAGGAATAGATGATTTGACCCAGATTTTGCCGAATGGCTTCAGGAACGTTTGGGTGGTGCCGCCATTTGGAGAGCGATGACGAGCACGAGCGTAGTTCTCATTCCCGGCATGCTGAAAGCCCCTTCGTCTGGCGCGCATCTACGGCTTTAGAGTCGATCGCAGAGACGGCCTGTATTACCCCGGCAACCTGCCGGCATGCTCGAAGGCTTTGGCAGAGAAGATGATCGAAGGCGGCTGGTTGGTGAAACAGGGGGAGCGTTATCAGCCTACAGAGAAGTGTTGGAAAGCAGGAAGAGCAGGTTCGGATGCTTGTGGAAAACAGGTTGGCTAGAGCTGCATGAGAGCGGGACCTACGTGCGGCTACTGGCTGCCGGGCAGGACATTAGGAACCGCGCCATGATTACCCGGTTTGCCGTCGCGCTACTGTCTCCTTCGAGCTAGCGGAGTGGCCCCGGCATTATCCCCCAGGCGCCCAAGCCGGGGCCGTCTCTCCGCGGCCTGCGGAGGAGCCGCTGCGCGAATGAACACATATGATGCTCCAAGTTGCGCCTGAACGGAGACTCAGCTTTAAATGCGTTTATTGCGACCAAATTGCTTTCCCGAGGACCATCGTGAACAGCGAAGCCGGATGCACAGCTTGTAGTCAGCCCCGAGTACTCAAGGCCTTTTTCCCCACGACCAAAGGTTATGAGCTGAAGATCTACGAATGCGCCAGCTGCGGCAGCGATCTCAGGCTTGTGACCAAAGTGTCTAAATCATCTGGGCGCAAGGCGCCGAAGGGAAGACTTCCTTTGAGTACGCGGTCGAAAACCATCGCGGCAGCGCTAAGGGGGGCCGCTCGTGCCGCAGCTACTACAAAGCTGAAGGGCCGCCCGTCGCCGTGAATCGCCGCAGCCTTCGCCTGCAAAAAAGCCAGCCTCGTAGGGCGGCCGGCAGAAGCACTGGGTCAAAGTCAAGAATTGCGGCCATCCCGCCATGGAGCGCGAGCTGTGAGACCGGTCTTGCTCGTATGGATTCGAGGCCTCCGCGGCCCTACCGCTGAGATTTGGCGGGACAACCTCGAAGTATACCGGAGCCGATCGGCTGAGCAGGTCCTCGCCTTCCACGAACTTGCCTATGCCGAAGCACACGAACCACTTGATCGGCTGGCCAGAAAGTATCCTCTCGACCGGGAGCCAGACGATTGAGGCTGGTTGGCTTCCCGCTTCGAGGTTGAGCGGAGTGACCAGGAGTTCAACACGAGCAGATGCACTCGCCGGACGATTTTAGGAATCACTCCCGATCCTGGCCGCACACCGATCTGCCATCGGACAAGACAAAGAGAAACCCCGCCAGCATGGGGCCGCCACGATGAGGCGGTCGCCGATCCGACAATGTCCCTGCTACAGAATCATCGCTCCGTGAGGCATATCTAGGGAATGCAGGTGCAGTGTCCGAAATGTCGGGTGATAGCTGCTGTCGGGACCACTAAGTGGTTCTTCGATGGTGGCACATGTCCAGAACTCGATGGATCAGCCGCTGGCGATGCCGGGGACTATCAATAGTGCAACGTTCTCGCCAAGGCGGTGGCGGAAACATTGGCTGCCCACGGGCTTCTAAAGCGCTAGTAGCGGCCGGCCAGCGTCCGGCGGGCTGCCCGCTTACCCTCGGCACGAAGCCATTTCGCACACCGGCGAAATCTTCTTGAAACATAGCAGGTCGAAGCTGATCGCATCAGCTACGGGGATGCCACATGCTAGTCCTGATGAACCTGATTTGGCGCCGGCTTGTATAGCGCGACAATCTGGATGGGAAGCGCGCGACAATCAGGATGGCGAGTCGGTGTCGCGGCGAGGTGATGATTGCCGCGATGATTGTCGCGCGCAAGAGTTTTGTTCGCTCTGATTGTCGCGGAGCGTCAATCAGCGAGTGTTTTTGGTGTCGCGTGCGAGGATGGTCGCCCTGGACCACGCTTCCGCTCGAGCGCGGTGCGCCTGCGATAGCTTTCGACGTTCATCTCGACGATGGTGGCGTGGTGAACGAGGCGATCGATGGCGGCGAGCGTCATAGCAGGATCCGGGAAGACCCTGTTCCACTCTCCAAAGGGCTGATTGGCGGTGATCAGCATGGAACGCCGCTCGTAGCGAGCGCTGATGAGCTCGAACAGCACGCTGGTCTCGGCCTGGTCCTTGGTGACGTAGGCAAGATCATCGCAGATCAGGAGGTCGAAGCGGTCGAGGCGGTTAATGGCGGCCTCGAGATTGAGCTCGCGCCGCGCCACCTGGAGCTTCTGGACGAGATCGGTGGTGCGGGTGAAGAGGACGCGCCATCCGTTCTCGATAAGGGCCAGGCCGATGGCTGCCGCCAAGTGACTCTTGCCGCCGCCGGGCGGGCCGAACAGCAGCAGATTGGCGCCCTTGCCGAGCCAACCATCGCCGGCGGCGAGCGCGGTCACCTGTGCCTTGGAGATCATCGGCACAGCCTCGAAGTCGAAGTTGTCGAAGGTCTTTCCAGCGGGCAGCCGCGCCTCGACGAGATGGCGCTCGACGCGGCGGCGGCCGCGTTCGGCGATCTCGTGCTCGGCAATGGTGGCGAGGAAGCGGGCCGCCGGCCAGCCTTCCTTGTCGGACTGCTCGGCAAATTGCGGCCACAGCACCTTGATGGCTGGCAGCCGCAACTCGTTGAGCAATAGATTGAGGCGCGCGGTGTCAATGGTGTTGGCCGTGCTCATGCGGCACCTCCGATCTCGCCGGCACCGATGAGGCACTCATAGGTGGCGAGCGGTGCGAGCTGCACCACGACGTGCGGCACGCAGGCCGGATCGGGAGAGAAGTAAGTGCGCAGCCGGTTGAGGTCGGGCAGTCGGCCGGCATCAAGCTCGGTCGCGAGCTGATCGGCGAGTTCGGCCTCGCAGCCGCGCTCATGGGCCAGTGCGAGCAGATCGACCATGATCCGGCAGGCTTTCCTGTCCGGCAGCCGTTCGCGCAAGCAATCGAAGGTTCGGCGATAGGCATCGCGCGGGAACAGCCGATCACGGTAGACGAGATTGAGCAGCGCCATTGGCTTGCGCCGCAAGGAATGGATCACGTGCCGATAATCGACGACCTGGTCGTGCTTGCCGTTGGAATGCGGCCGCCCACGCGGCAGGGTGACGAGATGGGTGCCGCCGACGAACACGTCGAGACGATCGTCGTAAAGGCGCACCCGCAGTTGGTGCCCGATCAAACGCGACGGCACGGTGTAGAACACCTTGCGCAAGGTGAAGCCGCCGCTTGACGTCACGCGGACAATCACCTCCTCGTAGTCCGAGGTGCGGCGATCTGGCAACGCCTGCAGGGTGGCGCGCTCGTGGTCGATCCGCTTGGAGTTGCGGGCATTACGGCGGCTGACGATCTCGTCGATGAAGCCGCGATAGGCGGCGAGATCATCGAAGTCGGCAGTGCCGCGCAACAGCAGCGCATCGGCGATCGTGCGCTTGAGATGGCCATGCGAGCTTTCGATCGCCCCGTTCTCGTGGGCGATGCCGCGATTGTTGCGGGAAGGCCGCATGCCGTAGTGGGCGCAGAGGTCCTCGTACCGCCTGGTCAGATCGTCCCTCGCATTGCGATCGAGATTGCAGAAGGCGGCCGACAGGCTGTCGGTCCGATGCTCCCGCGGTGCCCCACCGAGCGACCACAGGGCATTCTGCAGCCCTTCGGCCAATGCGACGAAGCTCTCGCCACCGAGCACGACATGGGCGTGTTCAAACCCGCAATAGGCCAACCGGAAGTGATACAGGCGATGATCGAGCGGCACGCCAGCGATGGCGACCGCTCGCCCATATCGGTGAAGTCGGACAGGCCGACCTGGCCCACTTCGTGGGTCTGGCGGAAGATGACCTCCTGCTCCTCGCCGTGGATCGCCCGCCAGGCGCGGATCCGGCGCTCGAGCGTGCGGCGGATTCCAGCCCCCAGCTCAGGATGGCGTCGGAGCATCTCCTCGAAGATGGCCACGGGCCGCACGCCGGGAGCCGCCTTCAGCATCGGCACGACCTCCAGGCCGAAGACGTTGGCCAAGGGATCCGGCCGCCGCCTTTGCCGCGGTGTCTTCTTTTGCGACGGAAGGCGCAGATCCTTCTCGAGCCGATAAGCGGTCGACGAACTGAACGACGCCTTCGCGGCCGCCTCTGGCGGCGAATTGGTTTGACGGAACTTCATGTAGAGCCTCATCTGGTGATCGGTGACATGGCAGCCTGGCAACGGGTGATTCCTCTTTGGCGAGAAGAACCATCCATCACCGGCCAGCCGCGATCACCAGACGGCGCGGTCCGCTCGGATCGCGCCGTCGCCGGGCTCGTAACTCCGGTCGGGCTACGCCCTCCCTGCGTCACGAGCCCGGCGAAGCTCTCTCATCCTGATTGACGCTGCACTTCCATCCTGATTGCCGCGCCGCAGGCTTGCCTACACAATGCTGATCGGTATGCGCTCTAAGCTCGTCCGGCAGTAAGGACTAGGCGGCTGTCCGTTAGGAGGCCACCACCATGCCCAAACAGATCGCGATAGCCCTTTGGTCCTTGGCCGCTGCGTGCGTTGTCGCATTCAGCTTGGCAGCGTTGGTTGCATCACACTAGAAGCGAAAAACCCGCCAGCTCCGGTAGCCGGCGGGCTGTCTATGCCCATGCGTTGCGATACTGCGGGCCTGAGTGCCGGCGGGTTCTCAATTCCCTTCGTATCGCGGTAGTCGCCCGAAGTAGCGCGGTCTCAGCAACCGCCATCGACCCGGTCCGGTCCTGTCGGCGGCCGCAGAGACTGACGAGGGCCCTGCGGGATCGAGATATGGCTGTATGAGCGATCTCAGGCCGCTTGCGCTGGTCCAACCATTTTGCAGAAATTCGGCATACACCTTCTGCAACGATTTAATTTGATTTAATTGCGCTTTTGGTATAACGATCGGTTAAATCGCATTTCGATTTAATTAAATGGACGCCGAGATTTGATTGGCTTCCCAGATGCTCGCAGTAGGTGCCCGCGACAATCGATTTGCGCTGTGGGGGACGAACCCTTCACTCGGAGGAAGACTATGGCGCAGAACAGTTCGCATTCGACACGCATCCTAAAGTCCGGCTCAATCAGCTTCGGCCGATCAAAAGCAGCTTGCTTGATCCGCAGCATCTCTGAATACGGTGCCGCCCTTGATGTTGCAGGAGATGAAAAGATTCCCGACGAATTCGCGCTGACTGTCATGCCGGACGGTGGCCTACGTCGCTGTTCAGTCGTCTGGCGTAAAGAAAAACGTATCGCTGTCGCATTCTATTGACACGCCACCAGATCGAAGATCTTAGGGCAAAGCGCTGACTCTGGAAGAGGTATCGCCTGCGCGTCGAACGCCAAGACAAGGCCGATCCGTCTACAATAATCATACACAAAAACTGCGAGGCCGCTAAAGCGGTAAATGTGGCCCAGTACAACGTTTGCATTAACTGGCGTCAAGATGCTTCTACCGGATGCAACGGGCGCCTTTCGCTGAAATGAAAAGCCCGACGACCTGGGAGCCGGCGGGATGACCAGGATTGCGATCCGGACAGACTGCGAAATTACTTTAGCACAAAGGCACGCCAGCGAGAACCGGCGGATGGTCGGCAATCGAAAGCTTTCAAAATGCGCCCGCCTACTACGTGCTGAGCAACCGCAGGACCGAGCCGCATCACAGATCAACAGGTGGCGTACCAACCATCCGGAAACGGTAGCAGAGGCCAGGTGCCCGCGTTGTCATTCGCGACCTCGGGCATGACCTTGATGGTTCTCCGCCCACTCGCACCCTCCGTAGGAGTGGAAGAGAGGCAGGCAGCAGGCGCACGCCCGCGACCATGGGAGCGTTGCTCCGAAAGCTCCGTGCTGAAGTGGGTAGACTCGATGGAGGGCATAAAGTGCAGTCCGCGCGCTGGGAGCGCTGAAATTGAATGGAGGGAAAACGCCCGGCTCAGATCACGCCCACAATGATCAAAACTCCGACCTCGACCAGTAGGAGCGTACCCGTTGCTGCGGAGATGAAAAACCAATCACCTAATGACAGGAACTGCATGATTCGCCTCCCCAATTTGCCAAAGAAGCGGCCCCTACATCCATTGGACGGCGTGAGCAGGGGGCACGATGATGGGGCCGCTTCCAGGAGGTCCTTGACGCGTGCGTCCGGCGCCAAGCATTCGCATCCTAATCAAAATTTAAATCTCGTCTAGCATTTAATCAGTTAATTTCATTTTTTATTGTTCAATATTTAATCGGGTGACATCGGAAAGGATTGCAAGCCGCCGATCTCCTAGTTGAGCGAGCCAGGGGTGCTTTTTGGCGGCGAGCTATCTATCTGCTTTTTCGCGCCATTCGAGCAGCTAGCTCGGGCCTGACCTACATCGGGCCGCCGCCGCATGGGGTTTGTTGGTATCGACGCCCACAAAAGGAAGCGGATTAGGTCAGCGACGATCTAGACGCACCTGGAGGGGCACGACTTTGCCCATGTCGCTGTGACCGGAGCGCCGGCTTTGCAGCTTCACCACCTGCTCGAGTTCGAGAGCCTCTATGGCGAGCTCATCTGCCAAGCGTTCGAAAAGTGCGCGCTTTTGCGGGTCGCTCGATCGCCTGCTCATAAGGACCAAATCCGCGGCATCGGCACGGAGTTTGTCCAATTTTTCCCTTAGGTCCGCCATGGTATTGGCCCCGTCCTAGACCCACCTCGTCATGCGGTGACGGGATGCAGGTCAACGGCGGAACACGCTATGGGTTCTTCGTTAACCGATTGTTAGGGCGTGGACTCATGGGCGCGAAGCCATAGCAAGTCTGCTCGCCGCTTCGCTCGCAGCTACAAACCCTGCTTTGTGATGCCGGGAACGCGTTTGGGCGAAACGGTCGTTCGTCGCTCGACCTGTGCTTTGGCGTCCAGCACTTTATCGCCAGCTCGCGCGGCGCGCGGCCGGCTCACCTGGTCCGAAAGACTGGGGCCCTTTCCAAACGTTCCGACCGGGAGACCATTTGTTGCGTGACCAACATTGATGTTTCCTTTGGCCTGTGCTGCCGGGGCTGATGCGTTTCGGGTGGGTAATGAGCCGATGATCAACTGGTCCTCGTTGCTCGTACCCGTCCCAATGGCCCCGATCGGCAGGCCATTTTGCGCGTGGCCAACCCCGGCATTTCTTGCGGCCTGTGCGGCCGTCCGCGACTTTGTCGGCGTGGCGGGTTCAACGTTCGGATTGTTCAATTGATTGTTGGTGCTCGGATTTGCGCCGGTGGCGCTGTCTTTCGTCCCCATTCCGGCAGGCGCAGAGGGACCAGCGCCGGCGCTACCCGCATTCGTCCCCATTCCGGCAGGCGCCGACGGACCAGCGCTGGCGCTGCTCGCGCTTGTCCCCGTGCCCGCACCCGCCGACCCAGCATTTGCGGCGCCTCCTGGCGCGAGGACCAGCAGAGCTGAGCTGGCGACGATGGCGGCGAGCACCAAAGGGGTGGCATGGGGCATTGGACGATCTCCTTGCCAGACCGTTAACCATGATCCCCCGGCGCGGTTCCTCTGCGCCATGGCGGGTTCTGCCGCATAGTGCTGGACCGCACGCGCGCCCTCGATTGGTCGCACGCAAAGCGCAAAACCGCGCGAGCTACTATTGCCGATTCAAGGTGCCATTGCAGATTAGTCAGCAGCTCTGACGGAGGTGGCCGCTTTAATGTAACACTCGGGTTGCTTCTGCTAGCCGGACCTTCTCTCTCAGCTCCTCAAGATCCTCGAGCGCGTCGAGTAGTTGCATCAGATTGCGGGCAACATGTGCCAGATTGGGCTTAGGGCGTTTGAAGATTCGAATTTTTGGTCCCATTGCTACACGTCTCCTCGCAACGAAAATCACTGGTGCGACCGATTGGCAAGGAGCGTGCCATCTGAGCGTCCGCGGAGAGCTCCGGTGATGAGAACGCCAGTCGCGCTCCCGCCCCAAATCGAACAGGGAAGGAGAGCGCCAAAAGGCGCCGGTCGCCATCCCCCACATTGGGACGATGATCTCCCTCCCGGTTGCGAGTGAACTATGGGCAGGAAGCCGCGAGATAGCGACAGCTGCAGAGCAAGCAACAGCGCCCTCTGCCCTCCGCATCGAGGTCTCGCAGCGATCAGACGCGTTGGAAACAGTTAATCCCTAGTCCTGCACGGCCTGGTCGGTCTGCAGCGGCGCGTGTGGCCGCCCCTTGTCTTGCGCCCGCGGAACGGTTGGCACAGGTTTGCGGATCGTGGCGGCAATTGGCCTGGGCAACGGCACCGGCGTCTTGGGGCGTAGGATCTGCTCGGAAGCGTTGGTGGTGATGCCGGCCAATCGTTCTTGGACCATTCTGAGCTGTTCGCCGGCATCCGCTCTGTCTCGCACCATTTGTGCCTGGACCGCCGTAAGCTGGTCGGAGAGCTGGCCAAGGTCGCGAACGATTTGATCTTGGCTGGCCTTGAGCTGCTCGATCGCTTGCGGCGGGTTCGTAAGGTCGCCCGCCAATCCCTGGAGCACCAGCTCCGGCGAACTGGGGCCGGCGGCAGCCTGGATCGCATCGTGCGGTGTAGTCAACGGCCCCGGTTGCTGAAGTGCCACATAGGTTGCACTCGTCTGAGTGGTAGGCAGAGCCGAGGAGATCTCGGCTCTTTCTTGCGGCAACGAAGGTGAAACGGCACGCGCGGACCACCGATACATCATTGCTCTGACCGCATCGCCGTCGGATGACTGCGCTGCAAGAGCAGCTAAACAGATGCCGCTTGCCAACAGCAGACCGATCAGGCCGCGCAGTGCCGGCCTTCCGCGCGATGAGCTCGCCCCGCGGTCAGGTGGTCGAAACCATTTCGCGGAATTCTTCGGCTGAGAAGGATGGCGCGTGCCATCCTGATCTAACTTGGAAAGCTGTTCGTTGACACGCGCCAGCTGTTCATCTGCACGTGCGATCTGATCATAGGCGTGGACGAGCCGTTCATCCGCGCGCGCAACAAGCTCGACGTCTTCCGGTGAGAGCGCGGGACTATGAATTTGTGAGCCGGGATATATCGGTTTAATCGGCGAATGCATCGGCGTTCCCCATCGCACCCAATGTCACCCGGACCGAAGCCGAGCATTAAATCGGGCAGGTCCACACTCCCCAACGCCGGTTTGACCAAAGCAAGGCCACAAGATGAAAACCGGAGGGCGGATTTTCGGCGACAGCGCACAGGCTCTAATCTGTCGAGGATCTTCGGGAACGACGGACGGCGGCGCATCGCCCGGCAATCCGACGGAGCTGGCCCTCGCGGTTCGCGGGCCCATTCAAAGCGGTCGTAGTCCCCCCGACTGCACGCTTCTCCCCCAAGCCCGCCACCAAGGCATCTCGACCACTCTCGACGACCTTCCTTTGGTGGTTACAACCCTGGCGCTGCACGCCACGAACTCCGCCGCGCGCATCGAGCAGATGCCTGCCAGCGGATTCATCTTCGTTGCGGCGAATTCTTTTCCTTGTCGCGATCGTAAACCGCTTTGAGGCCGCGGCTTCGGCCTTTCTGACCCGCTCTCGTAACTCGATGAGCTGACGGTACTCGGCTTCCAGCGGGCGCGATAGGAGAACTGCGCGGCTGGTGCACGATAGTTCGAATCCATACGACGAATATCGAATCATGGAAATCCAACCCGTTTTCAGGCAACCCCCGCTAACTGGTGGTTCGGGAACAAAAATGTCCGATCGACGCGACGATATTCCGTCTCGGCAAGTTGGCAACGAATGTCACTCGTTAAGCTTGATGCTACCGAGGAGGCTGGATTGCGCCCGCGCTCGTGAACCGCCTACGCGGAAGCTGTGGGATCGAGATGATCCTGATGCGCTGGAGCATCAGTTATCACCGCGCGGTAGCTTCGCGACGGCCCGACGGAGCTTGACTTCGATGCACCGACCGCAGATCAACTCGCCATCCCCGGCCGGTGGCGCAAGAACTATCAGCTCTTCTGGCGCGAACTCTTCTTCGCAGTGATCGCAGCGGGGCATTTCGAGCATCCGCGCATTTGCTCACGCAGTTGTGGCGGAATTCGATCACCTCTTTACCCGACCGCTCGCAAGGGCTTGATCCATACCCACGGCCGAGCTGCACCAAGTTCGTTCCCAATCTGGAACGTTGCTGAAGAAATCCCGGACGTTGCAGATTTACAACCCGCGCAGCCATTCGCGATACTAAGCTCGTCCATGAGACGACCAGACATGCTTACTTCAACATGATCGCGGGGGCGAAATGTATGATGTCTATCGCAATGACAGGCGCTTCCTGCTCGTTCTAAGTTCAGGCTCTCCCGTGCCCGTGCTTTACTCTGCACATAAGTGGCGGAGGAGCAGGAAACGAGTTCTCAAGGTCAGCGACGAAATCAAGTCAGCCGTTCAGGCACAAGGCTATTACGTCCGCAGCCTGCGGATCACCAAGGAGCGAATGATCGACGTCGAGTAGGTGGCGAGCGGGTGTTCTCGTTTGCGCGTTTGATCACCAGCAACCAAGCCGCCATTATCGCGCTGTTCCGCGTCGTCAACCGCTATGTCGGCAACTTCGCACCGATGCCGCGGTGTTTCCGAACCATTCGGAACGGGCTTTTCGGAGGGTGCAGGGTGCGAGATCCTCACGATTGCGGGTGGGCATGCCGCCTAGCACGGGCGGGCCGCCCTGACGCCTCAAATGGAACTCCATGAGCGGCCCGAGATTTTGGCTTTTTCCATTGAACCTTTAATCGAACTGTCGGACGAACCTTCAATCGGAAACCGGAGGTTTCCCATGAAGCGTCTGATCTCATCTGCAATCGCCGCCGTTGCCTTCCTCATTGTTGCAACCACTATGCTGTGGTCTTACACACCTTCGGCTGAGCGCCATGTCACCCGTACAGCCATAGGTCATTGCAAGAATTTCCACAGCCTGGCCGCGACAAAAGCGTCCGAACTATTGCCTTACTAAGCGCCAGTAAAATGCGTCGAGACGATGTGACCTGTAGCAGGTGGCTGGATGCCACGCCGACATGAGAGTAGGCGAAGGCGCTGCAATGGCCCGTTGCCGGATGATGTGCTCAAGATCATTATGCGCGGGACCGAGAAAGAAGCTAATCGGGCGGCTTGAGCCGCGAACTGCTTTGGCAGCTTAGCTCGCCGCCGCGCCATCCAACCGCGCTAGCCCAGCCTCGATCACGGCGATATCCTCCTCGATCTGCTGGACGGTCGTCCGGAAATCAAAACCTGTACGTGCCTTTAGGTCCACGGCCAGTTTCCGACGCTGCATGCGGAGATCATCCAGAGCCCTCCGATTGTTCAAGCGAACGTAACCGTCCACAATCAGCTCGATTGCGTTTGGCATCCCACCCCCTGTCGTGATCGACCGGCGCCGAACCGCTTACACACTTCAAAACGGCATCTCTTCGCAAATTGTGTGCAGCAGCCCAAGCCGACCTGACGCCAGGAGAGCAAGGGGGCTGCACAGTTTAATGGAAAGACCGGCTCCCAATATCGCGATTGCGCGTTGTTCATCCCTTTCGAGATCGCCCCATGAGATGCCGTCCATCACGGGCCTCCGTCGCAAAAGAACTATTTAAAATCCAAACGCGCGACCGATCTGCCGCAGCATAGCCATGGCCGCGTCGGTGTACCGACCGTGGGTCAGGTATTGATCCACTTGCGCTGTACTGATCAGCGCAACAACGAAGACCGTGAAGCCCTTAAGCATTGGGGCGTCTCCTGAAAGAGACCGCCAACCGGGCGTGTCGAATAGACTGTTCTCAGAATGCGCTGCCGCATAATGCGACTGTATGTAAATGCTGACAGTGACCGGTAACCAATCCCTTAACCGGCGTTAGGTGCGCGCGCCAAGGGACGAGGCGAAGGCGCTGCAAGAGCCGTTGCTCATGTGCTCAAGGTCGTGATGCGAGAGTTAGGAAAGGAAGATTAGCCGCTGCACAGAGGCGCGCGGTTCCTCGATAGCGCAAACAAGAAGCGGTGAGTGTTAGTCCCCACAAAATGGAAGTCACTTCTTCATGGCGTCTGCTGCATCGGGGGACCACGAGCGGATTTCCGGTCTATTGTTTGACATCGCCCATCCATGCCAGCAAAAGAACCGCGAGTTCCATTGTAGGGCAGAGCTAACTGACTCTTCTCCGCCTAAAGATCCTCGAACGAGACCCCGATAAGATTTCCACTCAACCAGACTAGGCGGCAACTTCGGATGATGCGATCTTTCTCGAGCATTAGTTTGAATGTGGAGGCCACGTGCCGCTTCGACGGAAGCTCAACTGCTGCCCCTTCTTCCGACATGTTGACCACGCGGCAGCGTAAGCTGGCGCCGTCGCCTGAAATGTAGGCGACCTCGTCCACATCGATGCGCTCCAGCTTTCGACGTTCGATCATTTCATTATAGCCGCAACGAGATCATCTTCGCCCGATGTGCACCTTGTCTCTAGCAGCTTAAATTGTCGCGCAATCTGTGTTGCTAGGTCTGATCGTTCCTTAGCAAGAGCTTTTCTTTGCTCAAGCATGTCGTGTCCGTCACGCTCGAGCACCTGGATCAAGGTGGTTTGACCTTCGATATAAAGCTGCTTGGTTGCGATTGCTCGAGCGATAGCCGCTAGTTCATCATTGCAATCCGAAGTCATTAGCAATCTCATGGCTGGCCTGTCGGCGAGTAAAGCTACATCCTACCTGGCCTTACCTGCGAAAACGTTACACTTGTCCCAGCAGCCCGGCGCCTTCTTTTCCAACGGATTAGTTCTGAAGGCGCATACGCGACACATTCTCCCGTTTGTGCGGCGCGCCAAAGGGATTTGCCGCCTTACGTTGTCCGTACTCTTACGGACGTTGCGCATCCGCAAGCTTTGACGTCTACTTCTGATTGTTTTTATGACGATGTTTGTTTCCCGACGAGAGGGCCCATGAGCGTTAAAGCCATGATGGCGATGATCCTCCAGGACCAACTGGCCTTGCGAGGCGTGCATTCGCTAAAGGCGTCTGACTACGACCAGATCGTAGAACTTCTGATTGAGCAGCTCAGAGAGCTGGAGCTGAGCCTGGCTGTGCGAGAGATTACCGACAAGCCCCGGGAATAGCAGCAGCACCCGATTTTTTAAGGGAGGACGAAGACGAATGCGGAGATTGTTGTTCAGACACCGGTGCCCAAAGCCGACAACCGCTCCTGGCTGATCCGATAGAACAGTGGCGGATACCCGGCCAATCGGGTCCAGAGCCACGCGTTGGTGCGGCCTTCAGTCAGATCTCGTCCGTGCAGCAATCTCTTTGACCTTTATCAACGTTCGTTCGAATTCGGATTTGAGATATTGCTCGTGCGCCAGGTCTGTTGGCTTCAGAAGAAATGCGACTTTCACGAAAAAGCGGTTCAACAGCGAAGTAATTAAAAGATTGTCCGAATGTTTCGACCGGAGCGCCGTAAGTCGGCGACGCATCTCGATGAGATCAAGCGTTTCGTGGTCCGGCTGCTCTCTCAAGTGAAGCTCGCGCGACTGTCCAGCGTCGAAGTCGCTGCACCGAATATAATGGTGCGGCGACTTCGCTGGGGTGGAGCGGACAAGGACAATGTCCGTGTGCGCAAACCTAGTCCTCTAGCGCGCGGCAGCAATCACGGTCTGGAATTAAGCTTGATGTTCGTGTTGCAAGTTAATTCTGGAACTGAGCAGGGCGAACGATAGGAGGTGTTGAATTTCGGATGCACTGCCCGGGCTGTTCAATGTTGAGCGCAACGTGGACACTCCCCATCTGCTGCTTTGCCGAGCTGTCTTGCGAGTTCTTGTCTGAGGTCTTGCGTCTCCCAAATGTGCACCATCGCTCCTGACGATCTTCTTGGCGCGCTCGAAGGCGTGGCTTTCGGCTGCATCGTCGCCGACGCGAACATCCTAAAGACGTTGGCCGTCTTCCGGCTCGGCCCCAGGGCGATCATCGGCGGCTCGTGCGTGACGCCCTTCGTCTCTCGTCAGAGAGGCAAGTCGGTCCAATTGATTAGCTAATCCGGTGAGGGTCCTTGCGACGCTCTTCAACAAAATTGCTCGTTCGGTGGAAATAGCGGATGATTTAGCAACGGCCTTGTATTCAATCGCGAGTTCTTGACGTCGGGCGGCAACATACAACCAACCGCCGGTCTGTCTGGTAGCGGACACACCCACCTAACCTGAGCCGGCTCGCGGCCTTTAAATAATAAAAGGAACTTAATTTGTTTAATTGCTTTAAATTTCGTGCGGCTTAATATCCGCACGCCACCGACCGGAGCTCAAGCATGCCAAGCCCCACAGAAGACGAGGACCGCCGCGAGTTCTTAAAGACCTGCGGTAGGTTTGCCGTCGTGACGCCTCCAGCGATGACGCTCCTGCTATCAACATCGCTGACGTCTAACGCCATTGCGCGGTCTGGCGGGGGCAGCTCGCATGAGCATCACCACCACCACCATCATGACGATTAAGGCAGTGGCATTTCGATAGGCGGTGCCTTGGGCAACGCCGTAGGCGATCATGCCGGCCTTACGCCGTCGCCGGCATGGAGTGGGCGGCCCTGGGGCGCTCCTTTAGCCCCCCTGCGCTCCAGGGCGCTTTCCACAGGCGCACGACCCCGATCCGGGCGAACATCACCGGCGCGCCTCGCTCCGCGACCAGCAGCAGCACTTTCATTCTGGCCGATCGCCGACCAGCAGCCCACCTCGCTTGTTGGGCGCGAATCTGCGAACTGTATAGGCAGGCATAGGCGTGCAACAGGCTGGGGGGCCGCTGGCGTGATAGAACGGTCACGCTACCCACTGGTGAGAAGGTGGACACCGGAAGATCATCAGCGGCTGATCGCTATGGCCGCCGCAGGAAATCGACCCGACGACATCGCTCGCGCGCTGGGGCATGGACAGAACCGGCTGTGCGAGGTCGCGCGCATCTCCACAACATCCCCTTGCGATTGGTGACGCAAAAGCAGAAGTGAACCGGAGTTGAGGCGGCCTCATTCGCGCGTAGGCGGTTCGCGGGCGCATTCAAAGCGGTCGTAGTCCCACCGACTGCACGCTTCTCCCCCAAGCCCGCCACCAAGGCATCTCGACCCCTCTCGACGACCTGACTTTGGTGGTTACAACCCTGGCGCTGCACGCCACGAACTCCGCCGCGCGCATCGAGCAGATGCCTGCCAGCGGATTCATCTTCGTTGCGGCGAATTCTTTTTTCCTAGTCGCGATCGTAAACCGTTTTGAGGCCGCGGCTTCGGCCTGTCTGACCCGCTTTCGTAGCTCGATGAGCTGACGGTACTCGGCTTCCAGCGGGTCGCGATAGGAGAGCTGCGCGGCTGGTGCACGATAGTTCGAATTTCCATCCGACGAATATCGAATCCTGGAAATCGAACCCGTTTTCAGGCAACCCCGCTAACTGGTGGTTCGGAAAGAAAATGCCCGATCGACGCGACGATATTCCGTCCCGGCAAGTTGGCAACGAATGTCACTCGTTAAGCTTGATGCTGCCGAGATACGTTAAACCTGGAACTGCTACCAGAAATGGATCTGCACGTGAGCCGGCTAGCTATACGAACACGCGAGATCGAACCGCTCCGAATACTGACGACGCCAAACCACGAACATAATACCGCAAATATTCGTTGCGAGTTGCGGCCACTTCTGTTTGAGCTGTGGAGAATAGTGAAAACCAGAAGAAATAAGAGCGCAGCTCGCATTTAATCCGACGCAGTGAGTCGGAGTCCCTGAAGTGCCGGACATTTGGTTTCCACTTCTCGCGACCGCCATCGTCGGCACACTCCTTTTTCTTGCGTTCCGACGATAGCCCGCCGTGTGGCAATAAATCCTCAGCGGCCGCTGAAATCGCGGTTCCCTACGTGATGCCTTTGACTGTGCATAAACAGGAAGGTTCACTTCCAAGACAGGAGGTGGACGTGAGTACCTGGTTGCTCGTTTTTCTAGTTATTTTGAGCGTGGGCATTTTAATCGCACACGCTATCGACGCGATGCGCTCCTGAATCGCTGGACGTCACTTGCCATTTAATTGGATTTTCGTGAAGAAGACCAAAATCGCGCACTTGTCTAATCGTAAGCGCTGCTCCGCCCGAAATAGACCGGCTAAGGGCTGAGGCTTCCCGCATCGCTCGTCAACGCGCGCAGTCGCGGCGGCCCAAGCACAACCCGAAATGCCGGGGCCGTAGACGGCGCTGGCGGTATTTTGTGCGATCGCGAGATCCAAGGCCCGGCCTTGCCTGCGGGCGGCAGTCGCCTGGAAGCCGTCGATTTTGCGAATTCGAAAACCGTGAGGCCCGAGCGGCAGGTCAGCAGCAATATCTTGCTTGCCGCTCGCAGCAATCGACGCGTGGCGATCCACCGAGGGAAAGCATACAGCGAATGTGCGAAAGCGAACAGACCTGATGGGTCAATTTGACTAGTCTCGCGGTGGTCCCAATTGCGGGCCACGTCTTTTGTGGCAGTACCATAGAGGGGCGTGCAATGGACGCTCGTGCGCGACTGGATGGTTGGCAATTCGCTCTGCACCAACATTATGAGGCACTCGCGTCTCAAGTATCCGAACTTGAGACCCTTAGAGACCGAGTAGCTAAGGCCGAGCGCAGAATCGTCGGTGCGACACACGAAACTAGAGCTGGGAAGGCGGTTTATGAGGGCAGCGCGGTCGGCCCGGCCAGCAACGCGATTATCTGATCAGCGTAAGAGTCCGGGCTTTCAAGACTGACTTAGCTGCTACCCGCCCCAGCCGGGGGCCGGACTGTGGACATTCGTGATTACCAACCGCAATTTGAGCAGATGTCCCTCGATGAGTTGTGGGCTCTCTACACCGACGTCGATCAGATTCTCGCCGCGAGGATCGTTGCCAAAAAACAAGAACTCGACAGGCGACTCCAACAACTCCACCAAACTAATGGACCGGGCGGTTCATCAGAGCTCAATGTCCGCGCATCATCGTCGGGTCGCGACCGGCTCTGACAAGGGCGTCGCGCTTGCCGCAAACCCTGCGCGCGAGCGAGGCTCCCCACCTAAGGTGATCGGGCCATCGATCAACGTCTGCCGGCGGTTGCTTCAGCTTGTGGCTGCACCTGTCGTCCTGGCAACAGACCAAGAGACCGCGGCCGCCGAACCAGCTGATGTCCATAACCGGGACCAATGAAAATGCAACACCACAGCATCGCGGACGTCAGCTGCGTCATTCTTCAATGCTTGGATGCATATCAAGCCGCTGACGTTGAACCACTCGTGTTGAAGTGTTTCCCGGATCTCGACCGGCACACGCTTTGGCAAGCATACAACTTAGCCTTGGTGGCATACACGTCAGGCACAGGCCTTCACCACCAACAAAAGGAAGCAGCAGCCGCTGCAATGACTGAGTTTGGAAAATGAACGTTGAGAAACTGAGGGCGACCGGTCCGGGCGTGTCAGGGGCCGCCGGCCGGAATAGGCATGGCGGAAGCTGGTCGCGGGCGCGTCAGCGGTCGCCCACTTCGGCGTAGAAGGCCTCCTGTTGGCCTGCCCAACCGGTCTACTGTTCCAACGGAAGCGGAAAGTTCTATTTCGGAGGAGCTCACGGCGTGTCAGAGCGCAATGGCAAACACCCCCTCACGGCGGCAAATCTAGATCATTCTAGGGCGCTTAGAGCAAATGGCGGCCGTGGACCGCCGCTTCCAGTTGGCTCAACAAAGATCCGCGATCACTGATCTCGCTGCAGCGGCGCGCGCGATATCGGTCTAACACGACCGTAGAGCTACGGGGTAGAACGTTAAGCGCATATGCCTCACGTTAGCATGCTGAGGGCTTCATTGACGTCCTGGGAGACCAAACATGCCCAGTTACGAATGGCTGCAGCCGGGCGAACGCAATAAACGACGCTCGATTGCGGATGCCACCGACCTTCTGCCCTCAGACGGAGCGCGGAAGGGCGAAATCCGGGTCGTGGGCTTGCAACTCCGCTCACGAGAGGTAGTCGGCCAGGTTGCCGTCTTTGCCAAGAATGCGGTCGCAGGGTCGATCTCCATCGTCACGCTCCCAACTTGCAAGAAATGTCGCGGCCGCCGCGAGGGCAGCCAGGAAGTCGAAGAATTCGACATCTTTCGTCTTGACGGAGCGATCGTCGATGGGAGCGGCACTGTCGAGCTTGTCGATGGCACGCGGCTTCGCGCGGTCGAGCTCGTACCGGCTTTGCCTTGGAGTGCATCAATGCACCGAAACCGCATGTCCCTCCAAGAGCTGGCCGTAGATTTGCTGTTCGATACATTGGGGGAGGACCGCTACAATCGGTCGCCGCAGGAATATGAGCGCCTCGCTTCGCTAATTCCTCATATCAAGGAAGCGCATCATCGGGTAAATGAACGACTTGAACAGCTTCAGAAAACGGGCCAGCAGCCGTACAGTGCAATTTGCTATTTCAAGGCCGGCGACGTTGCGCCGCGCTATGTGCCGTTTCCGACGAAAATCTCGGCTGAGACACTCCGCAAGGGCCTCATCGCAATCGGATTGAGGACCCCAAAATGGCTGAAGTAAAACCCATCTAACCAGCTGATTATTTTAAGCTTTTATTTCCGTTTACCCAACGCGGCTTTCATGATGCATATGAACTGCTCCTTAAACGACCAGGAGCACCACCATGATGGAGCGAACGAAGGCCGCCTCCAAATCATACCGCAAGCAGACAGATCTTTCCCAGTCTCGAAAGTTAACTGAGCAAGTCCAACGCCCAATCAAAAGCCATCTGCAGGTTCTGAAGGCAAGCTCCCGTCTGCCTGCGGTTGATCAACCGGACGTACGAATGCTCCCGCCGCAATCCCTCAAGCAGGCGAAGAAGAACGCTCGGACGCACTCCAAGAAGCAAATCACGCAAGTTGCCGACTCGATTCGGCAATTCGGCTGCATCGCTCCCATTGTCGCGGATGAAGATGGACGGATCATCTGCGGGCACGCCCGCTGCGAGGCGGCCAAGCAGCTTGGATTGAAGGTGGTCCCCGTCCAGGTGCTGCGCGGTCGGAGCGACGCGGAAAAGCGCGCACTGGCGCTCGCCGACAACAAGATTCCGGCGAACGCAGGCTGGGATCGCAAGCTGCTCGCCGAAGAACTCGGAGAACTCGCCTCCCTCCTGCCCGAGTGCAATCTCAGCCTCGACATCACCGGGTTTGCACCGGCCGAGATCGACGGCCTGATGACTGATTTCGGCGATGTGGACCAGGATTCGGCGGGCGCCCCCTGCGTCATCGCCGAGCAGCCCATCAGCCGCAGAGGAGAGCTGTGGCGGCTCGGCCAACATCGCGTGCTGTGCGGTGATGCCTGTGATCAAGTGGATTGGGCGGCGCTCGTGGGGAAAGATCTCGCGGCGATGGTAGTAGCCGATCCTCCATACAACCTCCGCATCGGCACGACGCTCGGCCGCGGCAAGATCAAGCACCGCGAATTTCAAGTTGCCTCCGGGGAAATGTCGTCGCCCGAGTTTACCGATTTTCTCACGAGCTGGATGCGACTGGCCGTCCAATTCTCGCACGACGGGTCAATGCATTATATCTTCATGGATTGGCGACACCTGGGCGAGATGCACGGCGCCGGACACGCCGTTTTTGGTCCGCTGCAGAATCTGGTGGTCTGGAACAAGACCAATGCCGGCCAAGGCAGCTTTTACCGGTCCCAGCACGAACTGATCTTCGTCTACAGGAACGGCGAAGCGCCGCATCTCAATAACGTTGAGCTTGGCCGCCATGGCCGCAGTCGCTCCAACGTCTGGACCTACGCCGGCGTCAATACCTTCCGCCAAGGTCGGCTCGCCGACCTTACGGTACATCCCACGGTCAAACCGGTGGCCTTGATCGCGGATGCGATCAAGGACTGCACGCGGCGTGGGGATCTCGTGCTGGATCCGTTCCTCGGGTCAGGCACCACCCTGCTGGCGGCGGAGCGCGTCGGCCGCAAGGCCTATGGGCTGGAGATCGATCCATTATATGTCGATGCCGCAATCCGCCGCTGGCAGGACGTCACCAGGCGCGATGCGATTCTTCCTGCCACCGGCCAGACGTTCGAGGAAGTCGCCGCCGAGCGGTCGGCCGCAACCGCGGGGAGCAGCACATGAGCCGCCGCAAGCCACCGCGCCGCGCTGGCGTGTCCAGAAACCGAGACGACGTCGGGTACGGCCGCCCGCCCCGCGAGCACCAGTTCAAGCCGGGTCAATCCGGCAACAAGAAGGGCCGACCAAGGGGATCCAAAAACGAGGCGACCATCATCAACGAGCTTCTCAACCGCAAAATCGATATCCGTGAGAACGGACGAGCGCGCAAGATCAGCGTGCACGAAGGCATCCTGCTTAAATTCGCGGATGATGCGCTCAAGGGCAATCCGAAATCGGCCGCCTTCCTTCTGAACCGCAAGCTGCTGGTCGAGTCCTCCGAGCAGCCGGCCAACGATGTCCTCGATATGGACGATCGTAAGGTCTTGGAATCTTACGTCCGACAACTGGAAGAGAAATTCAAGAAGCGAGGAGAACCCGAGTGACCAAACACGACCGCGCACTAATCGACGCACTGACTTCATCAGCTTTGTCTATCGCTGCTTTCTCCACCTCAACCCGGGCGCTCAATTCCTGCCCAATTGGCACATCCAGGCAATTGCCTACCAGCTTGACCGCGTGCGCCGCGGCGAGATCACCCGCCTGATCATCAACATGCCGCCGCGCTACCTCAAATCGATCACGGTGTCGGTGGCATTTTCCGCCTTCCTGCTTGGGCTCGCGCCAAGTCGCCGGCTCATTTCCATCAGCTACGGCGATGACCTCTCGGCCAAGCATGCCAGCGACTTCCGATCCATCGTGCATGCCGACTGGTACCGCCGCGCGTTTCCGGACATGCGCATCGCGCGCAGCACCGAAACCGAGCTGATCACGACCCGGCGCGGTTCGCGCAGGACGACATCGGTTTCGGGGACCCTGACAGGGCTGGGCGGCGACGTGATCCTGATTGATGATCCGCAAAAGCCGGTTGATGCGCAGTCGGAGGCGCGCAGAACCGGCATCAACCAGTGGGTGACGAATACGTTGATGTCGCGGCTCGACAACAAGCAGACCAGCGCGGTCATCGTGGTGATGCAGCGCGTTCATCTGGACGATCTGTCCGGTTTTTTGGCCAGTTCATCCGATGACTGGGAGGTGCTCAGCCTGCCCGCGATCGCCGAGACCGATGCCGCGATCCCAATCGGCCCCAATCAATTTCACCTCAGGAAGGCCGGTGACGCGCTGCATCCGTCCCATGAATCGATCGAAACGCTGCGCAAGCTGGGCCAAACGCTCGGGCCCGACGTGTTCGCCGCGCAGTACCAGCAGGCGCCGGTTCCGGCCGGCGGTGCCATGATCAAGCGAGACTGGCTGCGATATTACGACGAGGTCCCCTCACGAGAGGTGCTGGGCTGCCGCATCATCCAGAGTTGGGATACGGCCGCCAAGAATGGCGCGCAAAATGACTGGTCCGTCTGTACGACGTGGCTGGTCGTTGACGGGAATTACTACCTGCTGGATCTTGTGCGCGGACGGTTCGAATATCCCGTCCTCCGCGACACCGCGCTCGAGCTCGCCAAGCGCTTCAAGCCGCACGAGATCCTGGTCGAAGACGCCTCCACCGGAATTGCGCTGGCGCAGGAGCTCCGCGACAAGGGCAATTGCTTCGTCAATCCCATCAAGGTTGAGCACGACAAGATCGGCCGGCTCTACGTCCAGCAAGGCAAATTTGCCGCCGGACGAGTCTGGTTCCCCAGGAGCGCGCCGTTCCTGGCCGAGCTCGAGATGGAGCTACTGACCTTCCCGCAAGGCCGTCATGACGATCAGGTCGACAGCATCAGCCAGGCGCTCGCCTATGAGGACAATGGGTACGATTACACGCTGAGTTGGGTCTGATGCTGGGCGCTAGGCGAGCCGCTCCATCACCCAATCGTGCAGCCCGAGCCGCATGATGGGCGAACCGAGCTCGCGACCGCTCCAGACGTGAACATCAGCCGGGTCGTCGGGGGCGCTCAGCCCGCCTTCGGCGAATGGCAAATGAAGAAGAACCGGTCGAACTGTTCGGTGGCGTCCATCCGGCGGATATAGGGGTCGAGGGTGTTTTGGTTGGCGGCCGGTTGTCTTCAAGCCCAAGTTCGTGGGTGACCGAACCATACCCGCAGTGCAGCTCAGCGCTGTCCGGGCTGTTCTCCCACCGGCCGTCAGCGCTGAGCTTGATTTGCCGAACCGTCTTCTCGCTGTCAGCCGCGCACTGAGTGCCGATCCCGTGAAGCTCTTGCGCGATTTGCTATCCGGAAAGGCGGTGCGGAAGCGGACCGTCCTTGGCTAGGTCCGCCGCAGACCCGATCGATGCACGTTGGGACGGCTCGTGCGGGCACGCCGCACCGGCGGTGCACCGCGCCATTCTTGCACATGCGGATACCGAAACGCATCGCGCATGTGCCCTGTCCGATGTCCGCTAAGGTGCCCGATCGGCATCAGCAGCAAATTCCGGAACGAAGCCAATTTGCCGTTCAACCTTGCTCTCGTCCTAAGAACCGAAGCGCCCGTCTCTGCCTGACCAGGGCGGCGCGCTCATAGCGGTCAAGGCCCGTGACCCACTTTGCATCCGCCGGGACTGGGCAGTCCAGCAGCGCCGCCAACATCTGCTGGCGGGCGGCGCGGATGCGCACCAGCTCGAGCTTGGCCCGCGCGAGGTCCACGACCATCTCGGATGCGCCATGAAGCCGAAATCCCGAAATGATGGCGCTGACCAGACGTGCGATATCCGGGTCAGCACGGTCGCGGGGACGCGCCAATCCGTGGCGGAGGGCATTGCCGCTGGACCTTGCCTTTCCGGCCGTCGTGTTCGGGCCGGTGCTGCGCTTGGCGTTGGCACGATTGGCTTCGATTTGTCGAATTGACGCCATCTGCGAGCTCCTTGTCCGAGGCTGGTTGCGGCACTCGGAAACATCGCTCTAACATCTTGGTTCATCAAGATTTTTCGGACTAAAAAACAGCAAAATGCTGCAGAAAGGACTGGCATTCCCGCGCCAAAGGAGCGTTAATAATGGCAACCGGGCCTTCGCCGTTGGCCCCGGTCTCTCTCCTCGCCGGTGCGGGGCTTTTGGTGGTGCGGCGCCAAGCCGCGTTTGCCAAACCAAGGAGAGACCGGTGATCCCGATTGCAACCGACGGCGCCGAGGCGCCACATCGCATCATCAAGTTCGACCCCATTGACCGGCGCGCCTTTGTCGGCGGCTCGGACGCCCGCATCATCATGGGCAATGATCAGGAGGACCTCACGCGGCTGTGGCGGGAAAAACGCGGCGACATCGCGCCGCAAGATTTGTCGCAAAATCTGATCGTTCAGCTCGGCACCGTCACCGAAGACCTCAACCGCAGCTGGTACCAGCGCGCATCGGGTATGACCATTGCCGACATTCAGAAGCGGATTCGCCATCCCGTCCACCACTGGATGGCCGCGACGCTCGATGGCATTGTCGCAGAAACCGGCGCGGTGTTCGAAGCCAAGTTCATGCTGCCCTGGGCCTTTACTGAAGAGGCGGCGGCCGAGAAGCACATGGCGCAGCTGCAGCACAACATGTGGGTGGTCGCGGCGCGCGCGGCCGTGCTCTCGATCATCACCGGCGGCGGCAAGTGGGTCGAGCTCACGATGCATGCCGATCCGCTCTACCAGCACCTGCTGCTCACGGCCGAAAAGAAGTTCTGGCGCTGCGTGCAGAGCGGCGAGCCGCCGGCCCTGTTCAACATCGAGCCGCCACGGCCGCGATTGGCCGCCGTCAAGGTCGTCGACATGACCGCGTCCAATCTGTGGGCCGCATGCGCGGCGACCTATCTGCGCACCCGCGAGGCCCATGGCGAGCACGAATTGGTCAAGGCCGAGCTCAAGAAGCTGCTACCGGAGGACGCCAAGGAGGCGTTTGGCCACGGCGTTCGCGCCAAGCGCTCCAAAGCCGGCGCGATCAGCTTTGATCCGGTTGAGATGGAGGCCGTCCATGCACCAGGCCAGTGAGCATATCGGGACGATCGCAGCGGCCTTGGCCCGCGCCCAGGCCGAACTGACCAACCCGGAAAAGACGTTGACCGCGCAGATCCGCTCGCCGTTCCTGCGCGATGACGACCGCACCTTTCGTTATGCCTCGCTGGCGAGCGGCCTCGACATCGTGCGCAAGACCTTGAGCCAGCAGGAGATCGCCGCCATCCAGAGCACCCGGGTCGAGGTTAGCACCGGCCACATCCACCTCACTACCCTGCTCGCCCATTCCTCCGGCGAGTGGATCTCCTCGGACTGGCCGGTCTGCGCCTCAAGGGACATCGAGGCGCCGCATCGGATGGGCGCTGCGCTGACCTACGCCCGACGCTACTCCCTGTTCGCGCTGGTCGGGATTGCCGGCGAGGATGATTTGGACGCTCCCGACGCCCCCTCGCCGGCGGCGGGGCCGCAAGTAGCTCAAGGGGCGACAGCCAAGCTCGCCCGCGGCATTGTCAACCGCGCACCGGTGCTGGCGCCGCCAGACTCCGCCGAGCTCCGCGACCAGCTCTTGCGCCAGCTCGCATCCCTGACCGAGAGCGCGGACCTGCTCGCCTGGGCCAAGGCCAGCCTGCCGCGCAAGAACACCCTTTTGGAGCCGGACGCCAAGCTCGTGGAGACCGCCTATCAGGCCAAGCTAGAGGACGACGCAGGTCTCGCAGCCGCCGATCAAGCGGCCGCCTTGGATTGCGACCCAAGCTCGCCAGCAGCACCCGGTCCTGCTGCAGGCACCGAGGCCGCGTTGCAGCCAGCTCTCCCCGAGTCCGGGCTCGTCCATCCCAAGGAGCCGCCCCGCAAGCGCAGCAAGGCGCACCTGCTATTTGTCCGGGCGCAGCCCTGCCTGGTGTGCCAGCAAACCCCGTGCGATGCCCATCACCTAAAATTCGCCCAACCCAGAGCACTCGGCCGCAAAGTCGGTGACGAATTTACCGTGCCATTGTGCCGCGCCCATCACGAGGAGCTGCATCGACACGGCAACGAGCGGGCTTGGTGGGCCAACCTGCAGATCGCGCCGTTGCCGGTCGCGCAGGAGCTGTGGGCGGCGAGCCCCGTCCACGGTCCGGCCGACACCGCGATCGGCACCGCGCCGTTTCCGGTCAACCTTGGATCGGAGGCCTCAGTCCGATGAACGGCCTCGTCCAAACGGCACGCGAGCTGACTGCGACCGCGCTGCCGGCCGAGTTTGAGGCCTTGGCGCCGCCGCCCCTGCTGCTGCCCGGCGAACACCTCGACCAATACCACGCGCTGCGGCAGGCGATCTTCGCCGACCTAGCGCCGCGCTCCGCCATCGAATGGCTGCTCGCCATCGACATTGCCGAGCTGTCCTGGGACATCCAGCGCTACCGCATGTTGCGGCACAAGCTGCTCGAGACCTATCGCCAAAGCGCGATTGAAGCGGCGCTGCGTCGCATCGATCTGGTCGGGATCGATTCCGAGTTCGAAGCGGAGGCCGAGTCCTACACGCGGCAGAACGCATTGAGCTGGCGACTTGATCCCGTCGCCGCGACCGAGATCGACGCGCGGCTTGCGACCTATGGCTTCGACCAACACGCCATCACCACCGAAGTCTACGTTCAGGCGCGCGAGGTCCTGGTCCTGTTCGAGCGGCTGCTCAACGCCGCACAAACCAAGCGCATGCTGCTCCTGCGCGAGATCAGGAATCCGCGCCTCTTAGCTGGACCGCTGCGCCGGTGACGCCGCTCGGTTTCGGCCGATCCCTTTGACGCCAAAACGTCGTGCCCGCTCGATCGGTGTGTGGGTGGCGTCGCAACTACGGGCATGAATCCGCGCTATGACGGCCGTTTCTACACGGCGTGTCAGAACCACGCGAATCTACTGCCGTCCAGTTTGTCCGGTGAAGCAGCCGTTGACCCGTAACGTGCGTTGGACGACGGTTCGATTGCTGCACTCCCCGATCGGCGCTGTTCAGCCAGCCTTAGCCGAGAGCTTTAGGAACCCTCAAATCAGAGGACGCTTGGGTGGAGGACAGAAAGGTCGTCGGTGATGCCCCCCATCAATATCTCGAACTGGCGGAGCGATACCGGAAGGTGATCGAGACGGCCAAGGACACCTTCACGCGCTACCATCTCGAAGCCATGGAACGGAGCTACCGAACCTGGCTGAAAGCGAGCGGGCGCTCCGGAAGTCTCGCTTTATGGTGGACGCCTGGGGCAAGCTGGGCGATAGCGACAAAGCAAAATAGACCAATGCGGCTCGTTCCGTCCGTAGATACACTCGCGTTTGCAACGTGTTCCGTGCGGACTAAATCCCTTGATCTATCTCAAGGTCGGCACAAAACGGAAAACGGGGCACTGAGTACGACGGCTTACTTCGGAGACTGTAGGCCGGGAGAGGTCAGCCAATCGCTGATGTGCGCGCCAGTATTAGCTAACCGTGCTTTCCTAAGAAGGGCCTCGCGTTCCGCGCCTGCCGGTAATGTGCTGGCCTGCTCTTTGTACCTTGTTGCCAGTTCATCCAATCGTTCCTCAAGAGAGTGGGTCTGCTTCACTCTGCGGCGCTCCGTCATGGCGCTTTCCTCGGGCGGTTAACAACGACTCCAAAACGAGAAAAGGCAAGTTCAGTTCCTGCGCCGGAACGGACGTAGGCCACTGTCAAAATCAAATTAGGCCACCACCGTCGGGAACAGGCCAGCACCGGGCATATGCAGCGCCCCCTTTAATGCCTAGGTGAAAAGGGACCCCTATGCGCGGCGGTAGATGCCCACAGCGCGATTGTGAGAAAGGCCCCACCGCCGGCGCCCAGCAGCATCAGGATTACATCCAGCACAGAGCAGGATGGCGGTTCCACCGAGCGCCGACCACCTCTCAAGGCTTCGCGGGCAGTGCTCTCACCGGCGAAAAGGGGCCGATGCCTACCGCTACGGAACATAATGCACCCTAACCGCATTTCGGTTCCGGCGAAGTTTGTTTTGCAACCTGATAAGAAAGAGCGCTAAATTTTGCGACCGGGGCTGGCTGCATATTTCACTTAGTTCATTTTACCCGGCTCTTTTGACTCGCGCGGGCCGCAGCGGTTGACCTTCCGCTGCGGCCTTCGCATACCTCTGATTGATCCAGATGGGGCTGGAGCGTCTTGAAGTCCTTTGCGCTTGCAAACGCGGCGAAATGGATCATCCATCTGATGGAGCACACCGGAGCAGGTGCTGCCCACGCGCGAAGAACTCGCCCATCCTGAGCGTGGGAAGAAGCTGCCTCGTCCTGCAAGGGTTCAGAGCCGAGGGCATTTTGGATACGAGCCGTGGCACCGTGACGGTTCGCAACATCGGGCTCCTCCATCGTAAATCGAGCCGGCGGGCGTGCGCCGCAAGCCGCTGGCGCACGGACCAGCGCGCACCGGGAATTGACTAGCGATTGAGACCCCATTCGGCGCATACTCATTCCATCACCGGCGTCCGCACCGAGGCATTACCGGTGACTGGGAGTGTTGGGCTCCCGCCTTGAGGGAAGCACCTATGACCCAATCTGAACAGCTGCCGCCCGCCTTTGCGCCCATCACGTTGCAGCGCCCCGCCTGTCCGAGGTGCAAATCTTCGATGATGCTGGTCAGTATCGAGCTAGAACGCCCAGGCGTGGACTTGCATACGTTTCAGTGCGCTGTCTGCAATCACGTACTTACAACCCTTGCCGCGTGCGAAGATCCTATGCATTCCAAAGTGGGCCGGTGCCTTCAAGGCGATTTGCCTCCGCCGAAGTAAGATGCTGCGTGAATGAACCGGCGGCTTTGCTGGTGGTAATCCCGCGAGCGGCGGACGGACTAGGACCAACGTCTTTGTTTTGTAGCGTTGAGATCGGGATTCGTGAGCAACGCCCGTGCCAACCGATATCGCAGGTTAGCCCTCGCTTCTGGCGACAAGGCTAACGTTGACCTGCTTCTTAAGCTCGCAGATGAATGCGATCGAGGGATTCTCTGCACCGCTGAATGGCGCTTAGCTCCCTACACAAGCGCGCAATCACCAAAGGCCGCCGACGAAAGGTTGCACTTTTTTGCGTGGGAACCACTAAATGATGGTCGTTGAAAGTGGTTCTTATCCCGGCCGAACGTTCGAGTGAGTACAAGTCGTCACAACCAGCAAGGTTCGGTTGCATTGCCAATCTTGCCCCAAACTCGGCTCCACCACTCCACGAGTTACCATAGTAGCACCAGCCGCCACCAGAACAACGGCCGTCAGTGCGAACAATCGAGAGGTTGTCCGACTGATATTCATGGCGCTTTAGATGCAGTCTCCGTCCCGTCATATCGCGTCCTTTATAACCTTGAGTTCGACGTACCTGACAAAGGGCTCCCCCGGCGCCATCCAGTCGAATGGGGCAAGGGCGATCGGGGCGTTGCTCCGTCTTACTATCCCGACATGTCAGCATTGCCTTGGCCTGCTGATCCCGTCCAAAGGGCTGAGGACCTGTTTCGCGAGGGCCCGAACGTTGGTGCCAGTATCGACTTTCGGAATGGAGCGACGAGAGGGTTCGGATAGTGCATGTCGCTGCCACGTACCCTCTCTCCCGGGCCAGCCTCCGTCCGGTATCTCGGGATTGTGTTTCGGCATGGAATAAAGTCGAACGCCGATTGACACCCAGCCGCAGGATGGGGTCAACAGCCGGGGCCGGCATTCCCATTCCAATGTGCCGGATCGGCGGTAATCGGCACGGTCCCAGCTGGCCACATGAAAGCTAACGAACAGTTTCGCAACTCCCAAGCCGATCATGGCGCCTCCATTGGTTCGTGCTCCCTCGTTTCGCGGGTGCCAAGCCGACCAAGAGCAAAATCACCGTTCGGGAGCACGCCATGTGTTTGAGCGTTGTCGTCGCCGGCCACCGGCTCGACGCTGGCCCCGAAACGACGGCACGCGGACCGCAAATGCCATTGCGGCCGCTAGGGTAGCTAACTCTCGCGATCATGGCGCGCCGATACCGCACGGAAGCGACGCTGTATGTCGCGCATTCGCTGTTCAGGACCTAAGGCCGAAACGAGCAGGATCGAGTTCGGGCCGTCCTGCCGCCATGAAAAACGAACGCGAGAAGGGCTGAGCGAAGCAGCACCGTTTTATCAAGCCTTAGACCGAAAGGCTTGAGCTCACCGTACCACGCGAGTGCTCAGCATTGAGGTCCAAACCGCTCGCTTCAGGTTTCGCGGAACGCGCGGGAGAAGCTGTCGAGGACAGGCTTCATGATGTACTCGAAAAACGTACGTTCTCCGGTCTTGATGTAAATGTCCGCGGGCATCCCGGGCGTCGGGATGAATTCAGGCATTTGCCTGAGAATATCGTCCTGATCCAGGCGCACCCGAACAACATAGAATTCCCGACGCGTGTCGCCGTCGCGACGGGTTTCGGCCTTCCCCTGCACTTGCTCCGCCAAGGCGTCCGCTGACACGTAGATGACGCTCGCCCCGACCATGGGCGTGATGCGCTGGTTGAGCGCCGACAGCCGCACCAGCGCCTCCTGGCCTACGCTCACATGCGAAATGTCCTTGGGGTTCACATGTGCCTCGATGATGCGCTCGTCGCCAATCGGCAGGAGCTCAAGGATCACGGCACCAGGAGAGACCACGCCGCCCGGTGTATGGAAGTTGTTCTTCACCACAATACCTCGAACCGGCGACCGGACATCGACCCGATCGACCACATCCTGAGCGGCGCGAATCTGCTCCTCTCCGTCGTCCAGCTCGGCCTCGGTCTCGCGCAACTCCTTGATCGCCTCCCGAAGCGCCGTCGTGTGGAGCTGCGCTATTCGTTCGTTCGCCTGGGCGATCCGCTCCTTCGAATCGGCGATGCGGCCGAGATATTCGCCTAGCTCACCCCCGAGACCCGCCTCTGAGCGTCGCAACGCAAGCACATCCGACTTGCGGACCAACTGCTGGCCAAGAAGGGAATTCTTGTCCTTCAGCTCTTCCACGAACAAGGAAATTCGCTCTTTGGTGGACTGAACTTGCGCCTGATATCCGCGGATGCTTTCCTCCAGCCCAGCGATTTGCTTTAGGAGTACGCTTTCGTCGGTCACCAGACTTGCCCGGCGGGCCTGAAGCTCGGCACGTTGCCGCTCAAGAATCGCTTTGATTTCTGGATCACGTGCGTTCTCGCTGAATGCGGCCGGGGTTTCGATTGCGTCAGAAGAGCTCATTTCAGCTTCCAGACGCGCCTTCATGGCGAGCAGTCGATACTTCTTCAAAACCAGCCGTTTCAGCTTGGCGTTGGCAGCGGTATCGTCCATGCGAACCAGGACCTGGTTGGCCTCGACGGCATCCCCGTCCTTGACCGCAATCTCGCGGATGATGCCGCCCTCGAAGTGCTGGACAAGCTTGTTCTGGCCGGTAGCCACGAACGTGCCGGAGGCGACGACGGCACTGTTGAGGGGAGCGACCGCGGCCCAAACGCCGAAACACCCGAGCCAAACAACCAGGATGGCGAGGCCGGTGAAGATGGGCCATTTGGCGCTCAGCGGAACACCGCGGTACCACTCGATGTCGTCCTTTACCGCTCTCATGCTGTCCTCCCGCGCTGGTCACCCGCCCGAGGATTCGATGCGTTGCGGCTGCTCCGGCTCATCACCGCCGGCCCTGGCGGGCGACCGAACCAGGCGATGCAACACCTCGCTCGGAGAGCCGAATGCTTCCGCGCGTCCGGCCCGCAGTATCAGCACTTTGTCCACACTGTTCAGTAGCGCCGGGCGCAGGGTTACGACCACCGCCGTGACCCCCCGCCTCTTGGCGCGCTGCAGGGTCTCGGTCAGAGCCTGCTCGCCCGCTGCGTCGAGATTCGAGTTGGGCTCGTCGAGCACGACGAGGGACGGATTACCGAAGAAAGCCCGGGCGAGCGCGATGCGCTGCTTCTGTCCTCCCGAGAGCGGCCCGCCACTGCGGTCGAGCACGGTCTCGTATCCTTGCTTCAACTGGCAGACCATGTCGTGAATTCCCGACAACATCGCCGCCTCATAGATGCTCTCGTCCGGCAAGTCATCGCGCATGCGGCAGATGTTCTGCTTGATGGTGCCGGGAAATAGCTCGACCTCCTGGGGCAGGTAACCGCTATATTCCCCGAACTGGCGGCGATCCCAGTTGCGCAGCTCCGTTCCGTCCAGCCTGACCTTGCCGGCGGTCGGCACCAGACAACCCACCAGAATGCGCGCGAGCGTCGACTTGCCCGATCCCGACGGTCCGACAATGGCCAAAGACTCTCCGGGCGCGAGCTCGAGCGACACACCATTGAGCACCGGCTCCTTTGAGCCGGGCGGCAGATACAAGACCCGATCAACGCTCAGGCGCCCTTGTGGTCTCGGCAAGCGCAGCTTGGGCGCCTCGCGCTGGAATGACTCGACCGCCTGCTTTACGCGGGCATAGGCCGATCGCGCCTGCACGCAGCTGCGCCATCCCTCGATCAAACCCTCGAGCGGCTGCAGGGCGCGGCCGGCAATGATCGAAGCCGCGATCATCATGCCCCCGGTGATCTCGGCGTGCAGGGCCAGATAGGCCCCGGTGCCGAGGATCGTGATCTGGGCCACGAGGCGGACGAATTTCGACGCACCGCTGATCCAGAAATTCCGGTCAAGGGCCTGGCTCTGCACCGTCAGCGCCGGCGCCTGCCGGCTCCCCCAGTGGAGAATGCTTTCGCTGAGCATTCCCATCGCATTGATCACCTGCGAATTTCGCGCCAGCGACTCCGCCGCCGCATCGGCCTCGGCGGCATGCAGGCCAGCCTCGCTCAGACGCTCCGAGGTCGCTTTCTGGTTGATTAACGCAATCAGTGCCAGGACTAAACCCGATACGACTGCGATCCAGCCCAGATCTCGGTGAACGAGGAATATGACTGCGAAGTAGAGGGGCGAGAGGGGCGCGTCCATCAGTAAAAGCATGACAGGGCTCGAGATGAAGCCCCGCACCTGGTGAAGGCTGCGGATCGCTTGGATGGTTCCGCCCTCGCCGGCCCTGGCGTTGTTGATGCTGCTCGCCAGCACGGCGCCGCCGAGCACCGCCTCCATCTTGGTCGCAAGACGCCCCAGCACCTGCCGACGCAGAATGTCGACGATGGAGAGGATACCGATGAATGTCAGCGCGAGAGCCGAGAGCATCAGCAGTGTCTCGAGACTCCGGCTCGTCAGCACGCGATCGGAGATTTGAAAGAGGTAGATCGGCAACGTGAGCATCAGCAGATTCACAACGACCGAAAATGCTGCGACCGCTATCAGGTTGGTGCGCGCGACCGAACGCCAGGCGGCCAGCGCGCTGACAGGTCCGACATAGTCGCGCGCCTCGCCGCGGGGTGCGACGCGAAGTTGAGCTCCGGAGTGGTTGCGCGGCGGATCGTCCAGTGTCTCGACAGCTGCCATGTTTTCCTCCCACTAGAGGATGGCATCATGAGTTCCAACGTGATCGATCGGAGTATTATCCACGATGTCGGGAGGCGGCGGCGCGGGTTTTTGGACATCGGCAGCCACCGGCGCGGAAACGTCTTGAGCCGATGCGGCGTCCGCCTGCGACACGGCAGTCTGGGAGGGCGCGATCTCGCTGCTGAGCGTGACGCCATAGTCTGTATACTGGGTTTCGTTGAACAGCGAATCTGCCGGCGGCGGTGGCGCATCGTTCAACGCGATCACATCGCCCGTGACGGCGGTCGTCGCCGCGGCATTTGAGGTGTCCTTCACGACGTTCTCCGGGGCAGTGGTGGCGGATGCCGAACTCTCGATCGGTGCGTCAGCGGTGGTGGCGAGCGCAAGAAGCGTGTCGGCCGATCCAGGAGTTTGAGCGCTGCTGGTGTCCGGCACGGCCGGCTCCACCGGTTCGGTCGCGGGGGTGCTGAGCGAGTCTCCGGTGCTGGTGAGCACCGGCTCGGTCGTGTCAGCGACGGGTGCCGCAGTCGCCAAAGCATCGCCAGCCACGCTGCCCGTGTCCGCCGGTTGCGACACGTCGCTCGGCGCATCGGTCGGAGCCGCAGCTGTGGTGAGCGCCGGCTCGGTCGTGTCCGCGACCGGCGCCGCACTGGCCAAGGCATCGCCAGCCACGCTGCCCGTGTCGGCCGGTTGCGACGCGTCGCTCGGCGCATCGGTCGGAGCCGCAGCTGTGGTGAGCACCGGCTCGGTCGTGTCCGCGACCGGCGCCGCACTCGCGAAGGCATCGCCAGCCACGCTGCCCGTGTCGGCCGGTTGCGACGCGTCGCTCGGCGCATCGGTCAGCGCGGTTGTGGTGAGCACCGGCTCGCTCGTGTCCGCGACCGGCGCCGCACTGGCCAAGGCATCGCCAACCGCACCGCCCGTGTCGGGCGCTTGCGACACGTCGCTCGGCGCATCGGTCGGAGCCGCAGCTGTTGTGGTGAGCACCGGCTCGCTCGTGTCCGCGACCGGCGCCGCACTCGCCAAGGCATCGCCAGCCACGCTGCCCGTGTCGGCCGGTTGCGACGGGTCGCTCGGCGCATCGGTCAGAGCCGCAGCTGTGGTGAGCACCGGCTCGCTCGTGTCCGCGACCGGCGCCGCACTGGCCAAAGCATCGCCAGCCACGCTGCCCGTGTCCGCCGGTTGCGACACGTCGCTCGGCGCATCGGTCAGCGCGGCAGCCGTTGTGGTGAGCACCGGCTCGCTGATGTCCGCGACCGGTGCCGCACTGGCCAGAGCATCGCCAGCCACGCTGCCCGTGTCGGCCGATTGCGACGCGTCGCTGGTCGCATCGGTCGCAGCCGCAGCCGTTGTGGTCAGCGCGGGCTCGCTCGTGTCTAGGACCGGCGCGGCACCCGCAAGTCCATCGCCAGCCACATCGGTGGGCTGTGATACATGACCAGGGGCACCGTTACCGGTGATCAGTTCCGCCTCCGCGATCTCAAGGGGTGATGCTGAACTATCAAGGGTGTCAGTTCCCGTGCTGTCCGATGCAACCGTTTGCGACAACGCGGTCGACTGAGTGTCTGGACCCGTCGTCTGGTCAACCACCTCGTTGCTCACCGTGCTCACGGTGTCGCTAGCTGTCGCGAGCGCCGGCGGCACCGTCGCCTCGACCGGCGCAATCGCACCAACCGCGTCGTTAGCTAGTGGGCTGACGGTGTCGGTCGCCGTCGCGAGTACTGGCGGCACCGCCGCCGCGACCGGCGCAATTGTTCCAACCACGTCGTCGGGCAGCGTGCCCGCGGTATCGTCCAAGGTGGTGAGCGTTGGCTGCGCCGCCTCGACCGGCGCAATTGCGCCAACCACGTCGTTGGATAGCGTGCTGACGGTGTCGGTCGCCATCGCCAGCGCCGGCGGCACCGCCGCCTCGATCGGCTCAATCGCGCCAACCACGTCGTTGGGCAGCGTGCTGACGGTGTCGGTCGCCGTCGCGAGCACCGGCGGCACCGTCGCCTCGACCGGCGCAATTGCGTCAACCACGTCGTTGGATAGCGTGCTGACGCTATCGGTCGCCATCGCGAGCACCCGCGGCACCGTCGCCTCGACCGGCGCGATCGCGCCAACCACGTCGCTGGGCAGCGCGCTGACGGTGTGGGTCGCAGTCGCCAGTGCCGGCGGCACCGCCGCCTCGATCGGCGCAATTGCGCCAACCACGTCGTTGGGTCTCGTGCTCACGGTATCGCTCACCGTGGCGAGTGCCGGCGCTACCGCCGCCTCGACCGTCTCAATCGCGCCAACCATGTCGTTGGGTAGCGTGCTGACGCTGTCCGTTGCCGTCGCCAATGTCGGCTGCGCCGCCGCCTCGATCGGCGCAATTGCGCCAATCATGTCGTTGGATAACGTGCTCACGGTGTCGGTCGCTGTGGCGAGTGCCGGCGCTACCGCCGCCTCGACCGTCTCAATCGCGCCAACCATGTCGTTGGGTAGCGTGCTGACGCTGTCGGTTGCCGTCGCCAGTGCCGGCGGCGCCGCCACCTCGACCGGCGCAATTGCGCCAACCACGTCGTTGGATAGCCTGCTGACGCTGTCGGTCGCCGTCGCCAGGGTCGGCGGCACCGCCGTCTCGACGGGCGCAATCGTTCCAACTACGTCGTTAGGCAGCGCGCCGACGCTGTCGCTCGCTGCCGCCAGTGCCGGCGGTATCGCCGCCTCGACCGGCGCGATTGCGCCAACCACGTCGTTGGATAGCGTGCTCACGGTGTCGGTCGCCGCGGCGAGTGCCGGCGGTACCGCCGCTTCGACCGGCACGATCGCCCCAACCGCGTCGTTGGGCAGCGCGCTGACGGTGTCGGTCGCCGTCGCCAGTGCCGGCGGCACCGCCGCCTCGACCGGCGCAATCGTTCCAACTACGTCGTTGGGCAGCGCGGTGACGCTGTCGCTCGCCGTCGCAAGTGCCGGCGGCACCGCCGCCTCGACCGGCGCCATTGCGCCGACCACGTCGTGGAATAGCGTGCTCACGGTGTCGGTCGCCGTCGCCAGTGCCGGCGCCACCGCCGCCTCGACCGGCGCGATCGCATCAACCACATCGTTGGGCAGCGCGCTGACGGTGTCGGTCGCAGGCGCCAGTGTCGGCGGCACCGCCGCGTCGACCGGAGCAATCGTTCCAGCTACGTCGTTGGGCAGCGTGCTGACGCTGTTGGTCGCCGCCGCCAGTGCCGGCGGCACCGCCGCCTCGACCGGCGCAATCCCTACCACCACGTCATTGCTTAGATCTCCAAGCAGAGGAAAGGAGCTGACCACCGACGGACTAAACGAGTCGTAAAGCACATTGGAGCCAATGGATTCGAGCGTTGCCCCACCAGACAGTTCAGTGCTTCCGAGGTCGGAATCTGCTGACAGCGAGTTGATGCAAGTGACGCTACTGACGTCGGCCGAGGTGTGAGCATGGTGCTTGCAAGAATCTGCATCTTCGCCACCTACGCCCTCACCCCCATAGTTCGCGGCGACTGCTTCGCCACGAGCGGTGCCCGGTCTGGGCGTGTGTTCATGCGGCTCCGCCAGGAGACCGGCGCGATCGAGCTGAGTCACATGCGTCTCCGACGAAGCGGCCGGCGCTTTGGGCCTCTCATCCTCCGCGCCCAGCTTCGCGGGATCGCTCGCAGGCAGCTCGTCGTTCGTCCGTTGCGGCCTCGCACCTGCCTGAGCCGCTGTCGCGTCTTCTTGCTCGGCCAGCGCGGATCTGAACGGGGCGGCAAGAAACTCTTCGCAGGCAATCAGCGGGGCAATGAAGAACGACCAGGTCAAGAAACTGAAGGAGCCGGATCGCTTATCAGCACGCTGCACTCCGGCTTCGAAAATCTTCCGCTCTTGTTCGAACAGTTCGCGCTTTTCTACCTGGTGCATGACCGCCGCCTTTCTTGATCAAAAATCACCCTCGCCCGGCAGCATTCACCGCCAGGCGAGTCTCTTCGGCATGTCAGGCGTCCGTGTCGTGCGACGTATCCGTCGCCGTGTCGAAATGCCCTACGTCGAAGTGATCCATTGGGCCCATCAAACCGATGGCGTATTCGAGCGCATCGTCGCAAGACATCGAAGCTAGCGCGCCGTGTATGTCACCCGAATGATCTGGACCGTGCGAGCTGAAATCACCCGCGAACTCACTATGGGAGAAGTCGAACTTGGCCAGCGCGTCACCCGGACTGCGATCGGTGTCGCCCCTGCTGCGATCGTCAGCCGGCCCGAGATCGCAATGGTCCTTGGGCTGGTATTCGCCGTCCTTGGCGTCCTTCCAGCCCCCATCGTGCTCTGGGTAGTCGCCCTTGGGGTAGGCGCCGCTAAGCTTGGCATAATTGTCCTTGCCGTCGCCGTTCTCCGAGCAGTCGTCGTCAGCGCTGTGATCGTCGTTCCATTTTGACTGCCTGCCGTCGCCACAATCGTCGGGCTTGGTTGACGTGCATTGCTCGGGTGGGGCGCCCTTTATCAGCCCGAGAATGCTCGTAACACTGCTCAGGATAGACATGGCTTCGCTCCTCGCTTCAGCTTTGCGACAGTCGCGGGCACGTGCGTCACGCGCGCGTGCCCTGCCCGGATCACCGCGCCATCACCCCTACTGTCGCCGAAGCACGCCGATGGATGCAGCGGCGAAAAAACAATTCACGCCTCATTCGAGCTGCCGGCGCATGGCCACAAGCTCTCTCCGGATCCACGCCTTGACGGTTCCGACAGGAACCCGGAGGTATTCGGAAATCTCCTCGTGCGTGCGCCCGTCGACGATCGCCAGAAGCAGGCTCGCGCGGCGCTGTGGCTCGAGTTGATCGAGCATGGTTCGCAGCGTCATGCTGTCTGGGATACAAGAGGCAGGGTTCGGAGCGGCCTGCTCGCGCGCGCAGATGGCATTCAATGCATCGTCCTCGAGCGCGAGTTCGCGCCTGGCGTTCTGCCGCATCTTAAGCGCCGTGTTGCGGACGATCGCGTAGATCCAGCCCCGGGCGGATCCTCGTGCAGGATCGAAGTTTTTCGCATATCGGAGAATCTGCGCGAATGCGTCGTGGATGACGTCCTCGGAACGCGATCTGTCGTGCACGATACGGTGCGCCATCGCGCGCAACTGTTCCTTCTCCCGCGCGTAGATCTGGCCGACGGCGGACTGCGATCCGGAGGCGCACTCGAGCAGAGCTGTTTCGTAATTAAGAGCCGTCTCGCCAGTGAGATAGCTGTCATGGCGCGCTACGCCGCAGCGAGACTTTGCCTTTGTTAAATCGAGGCACTGATGGGGCATGGTCGAAGTCACCCCTCATAAGGCAGAGCAGATGCGCGACATAAGGCAGAGCAGATGCGCGACATTTTCACGCACAGGGCCTGCGGCATTTAATGCCGAGCATTTAATTTATTTAAATGATCGGTTTTAAAAAAATACGAAATCGCTGTCGGCGAACTCAAGTCAGCAAGCATCGACTTCGTTCCCGGAAGTTTTCAAAAATTTTTTTCCCAATCGCCAAAGGGTGACGTGGTCTCAGAGTGCAGGCGGACCATAGCACGTCGTTCTCGGCGGCCAGGTGAGCCGCTGAGAGGAGCAACGTAAGTCCTCGACCCAACTTCCAAAATGGACAGCGTCAACATCGTCGCTAGTCGCGTTTATAACTTCAGAGCACGCATCGGATCCGACCACCATGTAATGCCATCGAGGGACATTCGAAGCACCTTCAACACGCTATGTGACAGGACGTGACAAGTCGCGGCGACTTGCGCAGCTTCCGCGATGAGTGCAGCGATCGAAACAAGCTAAGGCGCTTCTTGGGCCGAGCTCGCCACATGGCGCGTCATCGCGCTTTCCTTCGAACGCGCGATGTCGCATCTCAGCCGCGCAGAACATCCAGCAGACCAGACCGTCCAACTCACTGTGACGAAGCCGCCACCGACTCCCACTTTAAAGCGCCTTGCACACGACGCTGCAGAACGCGATACAGCGAGCGTCAAACACGCGCCGCTCACAAAATTTACGCGACCGTGCATCCAGATTGGCGTCTCGCACCTAGTGATGACGTGGCAACAGTTACATCAATGTTCCGCCACTTACATCGAAAGGAGACCAACATGCTGGAGATGACCAAACTTGCTCACCCTATCGAACTGTCTGATGAGGAGCTCGACCTCGTGGCCGCCGGCACCGGCGGCTGTGGCTGCCAGGATGGCGGATCACTGATCCGAACTGGCGACATCAATGTGCTCAGCGGAAACCAAGTTCAGGTTGGCCTGCTGTCCAAGCAGTCCCAAGTCTTTATTGGGTAAAGGCGGGATGCATCGGCGAACCGCTTCTCCAGCAGGGGAAGCGGTTCTCCGGTAGCCATCCGCAGTCTTGCTTTGGGCGGAAAGATACTCCGCGCAGCGCTTCAGTAAGGTGCGTCCATGGCGAACCGACCAACTCTGTTTCGTAAGGAAGCCGTCGACTTTTTGCATCAGCGCCACACCTGGGGTGAGGTCGTATTGCTGCAGCCGCTGTCGAGCACACTGCTTAGCTGGAGCCTTGCGGCGCTCGTTGTATTCATTTTGTGTTTTCTCTCCATCGCGCAATACGCCCGCAAGGAGACCGTCTCCGGGTATCTGACGCCGACCTCCGGCACAGCTAAGATTTTCGTATCACAACAGGGCTTCATCAAGGCGATACACGTGAAGGAGGGGCAAGAGGTTGCGGGGGGCGACCCGCTCCTGACCATAGTTACTTCCCAAATCACGGCCAATGGAGATGACGTCAATGCGACCGTACTTGCGGTGCTGACGCAGCAACGCAATGTGGTCGAGCGACAGATCGATGCCGAAGATCGCCGAACCGCCTCAGAACGGGATCGCCTCGGTTCCACGATCAAGGGGATTGAAGGAGAGATTATCCAACTCGAGGACCAGCGGAACATCCAAAACGAGCGACTGAAACTTTCCGAGAGCTTCGTATCAACGGGCGCTAAGCTAACCGCGAGCGGCGCATTACCAACGATTGAGCTCAAGCGCCGCGAGCAGGCCGCACTTGAGCAAAAGCAAAGTGTGGTGTCGCTCGATCAGCAGATCACCGCGCGACACACCCAGTTGACAGACGCTCGGCATACACTCGAGCAACTCCCAACCATCGCCGCAGAGAGGATCCGAGGACTGCGTAATGAACTGTCCTCGATCGAACAGCGCGTGGCCGAAGTGAATGGGCGGCAGGCTTACGTTATCAAGGCGCCAACGAGTGGGCGCGTATCGACGCTGCAGGCGACAATAGGCCAAATCGCGGATCCCCGGCATATGCAGCTCGAAATCATTCCCGTTGATGCGCACTTGCGGGCCGAGCTGTTCTTTCCGACACGCGCGTTTGGTTTTGTGCGCCCCGGCCAGCAGGTTCGGATACTTTACGATGCATTTCCTTATCAGAAATTCGGCACCTACCGCGGCAGCGTGACCAACGTCTCTCACACCATTCTGACCGGCAACGAAACGACCGGGCCGATCGCCCTCAAGGAACCGGCTTACCGTGTGACTGCGGCTCTCGAGCGGCCCGACATCGACGCCTATGGCCGTAAGATGCCGCTTCAGCCGGACATGCTGCTCAGGGCCGACGTGATCCTTGAGCAGCGGTCCCTGATGAGCTGGCTGCTTGATCCGGTGTTAAGCGCAAGGATGTAGCCCATGCAGGGACTATTGAATTTCAGCGGACGCAGATCCCTCCCGGTCATCCGGCAGACGGAGGCGACGGAATGCGGGCTCGCATGCCTCGCCATGGTGGCGTCTTATCATGGTCATCGAACTGACTTGAACAGCCTGCGGCGGCGGCATCCAGTGTCCCTAAAGGGCGTCACTCTCCGCGACCTCATGCAGATAGCAGCTCACCTGGGGCTGTCATGTCGGCCGCTGCGAATCGAGATCGGCCATCTCTGCCAATTGCGTGTCCCGGCTATTCTGCACTGGGACATGGCTCATTTCGTTGTACTGAAAGCGTACAGGAGGAAAGGGATCGTGGTGCACGATCCGGCAGCCGGCGAGAAATGGTTTCCCCTCACTGAAGCATCAAGACATCTTACCGGGGTCGCGCTCGAACTCTCGCCTACTGAAACGTTCTGCCGCACAGATGAGAGAATGCGACTGCCGTTCTCGGTTTTCTGGAGCGGAATGAACGGAAGCAATTATGCTCTGGCCCAAATACTAGTTCTGTCAGTGGTCATCGAATTGCTTCTCCTCGCCGCCCCTTTCTATATGCAGCTCACGGTTGACGAGGTCATCGCCAGGGGAGATGTCGATCTCCTGGTCGTACTCGGGCTAGGATTCGCGCTCCTTCTCCTGATACGGATCGCCTCGACCGCAACCCGCTCCTTCATTATTCTCGTTCTGCAAAACACGTTGAGCTTTCAAATCGGCGCGCGGCTGTTTCATCATTTGGTGCGCTTGCCGCTCTCATTCTTCGAAAAGCGGCACATCGGCGACATCCTGTCACGCTTCAATTCGATCGAGCCCATCCGCAACGTGCTCGCGGAGGGATTGATCACGGGGTTGATCGACGGTCTCATGTCGGTGTTGATGCTGGTGTTGATGTTCACCTACAGCATCCAGCTCGGACTTGTCGTCCTGCTGGCGTTCGCGTTGTATGCCGCCCTGCGGCTCGCTCTCTTCGGGATGTTCCGACAACGGAGCGAAGTGGCCATTCACAGCAAGGCAGACGAGAACTCCACCTTCATCGAAACCGTGCGAGCGGTGCAAAGCCTAAAGTTGCTCAACCGAGAGAACGAACGGGAGGGCCAGTGGCTGAATCGCTATGCTGCGTATATTAACGCCAACGTGCGGCTAGGCCGGGCCAGGATCAGCTTCAAAGCGATGAACGACACGATATTTGGCTTGGAGAACGTAATCACGATCTACCTCGCCGCTCGTCTCGCACTGGACAACCTCATCACGGTTGGAATGATATTCGCGTTCGTCAGCTACAAGCTGCAGTTCGCTGAGCGGACAGCGCTGTTGATCGAGAAGCTGGTAGATGTCCGCATTCTCGGACTGCACCTGGAGCGTCTCGCCGACATTGCGCTCACCCCGCTCGAGCGCGGGCACCACCTGGACCTGTCGTATATCCGGCAGATTCGCGGCGCGATCGAACTGCGCAACGTGTGCTTCCGGTATGCAGAAGGAGAGTCTCTGATTCTTAACAACGTCAATCTGTGCGTTGCTCCCGGACAATTCGTGACGATCATGGGACCATCGGGCTGCGGCAAGTCGACTCTTGTCAAGATTATGCTTGGGCTGCTCGAGCCAACGAGCGGAGAGGTTCTGATCGACGGTCTTCCGCTAGGCCAGATTGGACCGCGCGCTTATCGCGAGCAGATTGGCGCGGTGATGCAGGAGGATCAATTGCTGTCGGGATCGATTGCCGACAATATCTGCTTTTTTGACACAGCATTCGATCTGCAAGCGATGATCGATTGCGCGCGGATTGCCGGCATCCACGACGACATCATGGCAATGCCGATGAGCTACAACAGCCTCATCGGTGACATGGGAAGCTCGTTGTCTAGCGGGCAGAAACAGCGAGTATTGCTTGCGCGCGCGCTCTATCGCCGACCAAAGATCCTGTTTCTGGACGAGGGCACGGCACATCTCGACACCGAGAAGGAAAAGGAAATCAATGCGAATCTCCGGCACCTTAGTATGACTCGCGTGAGCGTAGCGCACCGACCGGAAATTACCCATGGAACAGATATGATCATCCATCTTGCCGCGGCGGCCAGACCGTTTCGGGTCGGAATGACGAGCCTCAGACGAGAAGCGGGGCCTGCGCAAGATGTCGGCGTCACCGGGTTTGCCGCCGAATGTGCGAAATCGGCCGAGACCGGCCACGATGACTGCCCCGGTGACCCCACGGGCGATTGCTCGAAGCGCGATAGTGACTGGAAAGACGCCAAGGACGACGACTGCCATTCACAGAAGGACTGCTGCCAGTCGCGGAAAGACTGCAACCCCAAGCCGTCCGACGACTGTGGCAAAGCCGACAACCCGGGTGAAGCGCTGGCCAGGATCGACTTCTCACGATGCTGATTCGGCTCGCGCAGTCCGGATCCTTCGCCTGACATGCAAGGCGCACTCGCTTCGATGACCCGCTCGGATACGCCATCGGCTGGCCAAACGCCTGCTGAAGTCGCGCGAGGACGTCCTGGCCGGATAGGACTCAACAAGCCGATTCATTGTTGCCTGGATTCCGATGTAAGGCCGGGCTCAACTTTCCCCCAGCCTTGAGCCTGGGTCGCTCCGAACCTCATGGAATTAGTCTCGATGCTCACGCTCCGGTTGGCTGCTGCCGCCATCAAGGCATTCGAAGAACGCCTCGAACAAACCAATCGCGGTCTCGCCTGTTCACGCGGGCGGGGCGCCATCAATATGCGAAACACCGACGTTTTCGCAGATTGAGACGAACGCCCTCTTCGCGTCAGCGTCCTCAAAGCAAAATCGTGTGCCTTGGACTCCGCGCTCGATCGATTTTGTTTGCCCGCGAAATGCGGGATGCCTCTCCGCGCAACTGATCCAATTGCCTTCCATAGGCCCGAACGATCACACAATTTGTCATTCTCTTACCCCCAAAAAAGCGCTGTTCTAACTAGCCCTGAACGCAAGAGTGCTTCCGGCTGCTCATCGCGCACGCGCGGTGAGCTATCCCTTCAAAACGCCAGAAAGTCACACAGTCAGTCGCTCCACAGCGATCGCACGTCAATCGCTCCTGGCCGAGCATGTAGCGCCCGTGGATCGCGGTAGCGGCATTTTTGCACGATGGACAAATCAACAAAAAATTGCGCATACGCCAGCGCATCACCAGACCGCCCAACACCTTCGACGCCCCTTCGTGAATCAGGTATCTCGCTGAGGAGGAGCTTAGCGAAACTTTGCACGCCTGAATGTTCGATCGCGAACACAGGAACCGCCCTGCGCTTGCTCAGAGCGTGGTGGTATCCTTTCGGAAAGCTGCTAGGCTACCCTCAACTGCGAGAGAGCGAATGAGCGATGACGCGAAAGATGCAGGCCTTGCGGCGTTAATCAGTGGTATTTTTGCTCGGTCCGCGTCGCCCGTCGCCGCGCCTCCAGCGCCGGAGATGCCGTCAACACTCCAACGGGAGCCCGCGGTCGCGGCAGCGCCGCCAGCCAAGCCGCTCGTTCCCTTGTCCCCGGGCGGCCCCGATGAAAAACGAGCGCGACTGCCCGCGGTGGCGATCGCCGACCTCGTCCTTGGTGAGCTTCGCAAAATGGATGGCTTTCCGAAATCCGGAGTCTCGATCACCGTCTACGGAAGTCGACCTTGGAACGCCATGATCAGGTTCGCACCGTTCTCGACTACGTCGCAAGACGCTGCACGCCTGCGCCACGCTGTGCCCGACATCGTCTTCAGGCTTCGGGGGTACGTCGAGCTCGAAAACTAGGTTCTGCCGATCACGTTCGCCAAACTCGCCTCCTATCCCGCCGGGCTCGGCGTGACTTCCGACAATTGGACTTGCTGCGCCCATCCCCCCTGCCGTTGTGAAATCTAGGAAGTCGGAAAAGGGCGCTCATAGCCCTCAGCGGAAGTATGGATGTGCCCTCGTTTCGTCCGCGGCCTAATAGCACGCCCTGTTCCCGCGAGTTCCGATTTCGCGGACTAGCCAGCAGTAGTATGATGGAGGTCACTAAGCCAATTCTGAGGGAGGGAATCATGCCGAACCTGGCCTCCTCGACGAACTCCGACGTGAGAGCCGAAGTTACCGGAGCTTATGCCGCGTGGGATACGGCGTTCAACAAAGCTGACGCCAAAGGGGTCGCCACAGCGTACGTTTCAAACGCGAAAGTGTTACCACCAACGCATCAGGTTATATCGGGTCCGGAAGAAATCGAAAAATTCTTTGCTGGGCTGTTTTCAGGCGGATTCACTGATCACAAACTAACAATCATAGATGCGGGTGGAGACGAGAAGGTCGTCTACAGTACCGCAAAATGGACGGCCAATGGCAAGGGACCGGATGGGAGCCGCCAAAGTGCCGGCGGCATTGCCACCCATGTGTTCGAGCGTCAAGCGGATGGCTCACTGAAGCTGAGGTTACATACCTTCAACTGAACTCGCCGTCGTATCGCTTGGCGCCGCGCGAGGAGACGTCGCGTGGATATAGCCGAATGGCTTCGCAGTCTTGGGCTGGAGCGCTACACTCGCGCTTTCCAGGAAGCCGAAGTCACGCCTGATGTCCTGCAAGACCTGACTGAAGCCGATCTGCGAGAACTCGGCTTGCCGCTCGGGCCGCGCAAGACCATATTGAAAGCGATTCAGGCGCGCATGTCATCGATCGCTTCCGTCGCCACTGATGCTGGTGAGCCAACCGAACGGACAAGGCCGTCACTGCCCTCAGAGGCGGACCGTCGGCAGCTTACGGTCATGTTCGTCGACTTGGTCGGTTCCACCGCGCTCGCCTCAGGGCGCGACCCCGAGGAGCTGAGTGACCTCATGCAGGCCTACCACAACGCCGTGGCGGGCGAGATCGCCCGGTTCGAAGGCCACATAGCCAAGCTCCTGGGCGACGGCGTTCTCGCGTATTTCGGTTGGCCGCGGGCGCATGAAGATGAGGCGGAGCGTGCCGTCCGCGCCGGGCTTCGAGTGACCAAGGCGGTCGCCTCCCTTACCGAGCCGGGCGGTGTAGCGCTTGCCGCACGCGTCGGCATTGCAACCGGTCTCGTCGTGGTCGGCGAACTGATAGGCGAGGGAGAGGCTCGCGAGCGCGCCGTGATCGGCGAAACCCCGAACCTGGCTGCCCGACTGCAGAGTCTGGCCGAGCCCGGTGATGTGGTGATCGCCGAGTCAACGCGCCGCCTGCTGGCCGAAGCCTTCATTTACCAGGACCTCGGCACAGTGCCGCTCAAAGGTTTCCCGGAGCCGGTGCAGGCCTGGCTTGTCAGTGGTGAGGGCGCAGCCGAGAGTCGATTCGACGCCCAGCACGGCATGGCAACGACCGCGCTGGTCGGACGAGACCAAGAACTTGCATTGCTCCTGGAGCGCTGGGAGCAGGCGAAAGAGCGAGAGGGACAGATTGTCCTGCTCGGCGGCGAAGCAGGCATTGGCAAGTCCCGGCTCGTGCGGGCGCTGCGCGACCACCTCGCAGGTGCGCCGCACACGCCACTGAGCCATTTCTGTTCTCCGTTCCATACCAGCACCGCCTTGTATCCTGTCATTGGGCTCCTTGAGCGGGCAGCAGGAATACGACGGGAGGACGCTCCCGAAGAACAGCTCGATAAACTCGAGGCCATGCTCGCTCTTGCCACAAACGACGTGCATGAGAGCGCGCCGGTTCTTGCGGACCTCCTGGCAATCCCGACGGGGGAGAGATACTCGCCACTTGCACTTAGCCCACACCAGAAGAAGGAGCGAACGTTCCAGGCTCTCCTGGAGCAGATACAAGGCCTGGCGGCAAGGCAGCCGCTGCTCGCCGTCTACGAGGATGTTCACTGGGCAGATCCTACCATGCTCGAACTCCTCGACCGGGCCGTTGACGAAGTGCAGCAACTCCCGATTCTGATCATCATCACCTTCCGGCCTGAGTTCGTTCCGCGCTGGGCAGGTCATGGGCACGTGACGGCGCTCTCTTTAAGCCGACTAGGCCGCAGGCAAGGGGCGACTGTCGTGGACCGGATCACTGGCGGCAAAATACTTCCACAAGAAGTGCTTGAGCAGATTCTGGCTAAAACTGATGGCGTGCCGCTGTTTGTCGAGGAACTCACCAAGGCCGTCCTCGAATCCGGGTTGCTCAAAGACCGGGGTAGCTACTATGAGTTGATTGGTCCTTTGCCGCCCCTAGCGATCCCGACGACGCTCCAGGACTCGTTGATGGCGCGCCTCGATCGATTGGCGCCGGTAAAGGAAGTCGCCCAGATCGCGGCATGCATTGGGCGCGAATTCGGACACGAGCTTCTAAGATCGGTAACGGCGCTCGACGAACACGCGCTGCAGCGTGCTCTCAATGATCTAATGACAGCGGAACTCATATTCCGCCGTGGAGCACCTCCGGATACGGGCTATAGCTTCAAACATGCGCTGGTCCAAGACATCGCGCATGAGAGCCTTTTAAAGAGCAAGCGGCAGCAGATCCATGCTCGCATCGCTGCAGCTCTCGAGGAACATTATCCTGCCCGTGCAGAAGCTGAGCCGGAGACGATCGCTTTGCACCTCACGCAGGGGGGACTGGCGGGAAAGGCGGTCGGCTATTGGCTGCGGGCGGGCCGGATTGCCGCGGGGCGTTCCGCCAATCTCGAGGCGATCGCTCATCTCACAAGAGGGCTGGATGCACTCAAGTCGAATCCAGAAGGGCCGGAGCGCGATCGCCAGGAACTCGCCCTGCAAACGGCGATCGGAGGTCCGCTGATTGCCATTCACGGATACACGGCTCCGCAGCTTGGCACGGCCTTCAGCAGGGCCCATGCGCTCTGCTATGAACTCGATGACACGGATGCCTTGTTCGCCACCCTTAGCGGCAAGTTTGTTTTCCACTTCGTGCGAGGCGACTTTGGTGCCATGCAGAGCCTTGTCGCCGAGGCCCAGCGCGCTGCCGAGCGCACCGGGGACACGGCGCTCAAACTAGCTACGCATCGTTTGGCGGCGCTCACCGCCATGCACGCCGGCGACTTTCTTACGGCGCGCTTAGAGCTCGAAGCGATCGTGAGGCGCTATCAGCCGGATACGCATCGGCCGCCACCTGTCCACTATGTACATGACCCGAAGGCCTCGGCGCTACCCTACCTGGCGATCGTGCTTTGGATACTTGGCTATTCCGAACAGGCGCAGAGGGCCAGCCGCGCGGCGTTTGAATACGCTGCGGAGTTAAATCAAACGAACCTTACGGCGCACGTGCAGGTCTATGGCGGAGCGGGGCCTGCGGAGCTGATGGGTGACGTGGCGGGTGTGCATGCGCACGCTGAAGCCATCATCGATCTCGCCGATCAGCACAGTTTGAATTATTGGCGCTTGAGCGGTCTCATCCTACGGGGTTGGGCAATGGCCCAAGAAGGTAACGTGGAGGGCGGCCTGGCCCTCATGCGCCTCAGTCTGAACGAGAGGGCCAGGCTCGGAGCCAGTTGGTACCAGGTCCGGTACTTGTGGATGCTCGCGGCGATGCACCACCAGTTAGGTGACGACGAAAACGGGCTGGCCACCCTGGCCGAAGCGAAGGCCATTGCTGCGCGCAACGAAGAACATATGTGGGAGGCGGAGCTTGCATGCATTGAGGGCGAACTGCATCTTACTCGTGGTGCTCCAGCTGAGGAGGTCGAGAACTACTTGCAAGCTGCGCTCAAGATTGCCCAAAGCCAAGGCGCGAAATCCTTTGAATTACGTGCGGCCATGAGTCTGGCTCGGCTTTGGCGCGACCAGGGCAGGAAGGCCGACGCGAGAGGCCTCCTCGGTCCCGTCTACGGCTGGTTTACGGAAGGGTTCGAAACATCAGACCTTCGTTCTGCCAAAGCACTCTTGGAGGAAATCGCCGAAGTTTAACGTCCCGTGTTCAGCGGTGCACCATTCTGAGCTGCTGCCGGTTTGATGGACACCGAGATTGGGTGTTTTATCGAGCCAGAGGTGGGTCATGCAGAGACGGAAGTTCAGTCGAGAGTTCAAGATCGAGGCGGTCAAGCTCGTCAGGGAGCGCGGGGTATCTGTGGCGCAAGCTGGCCGAGACCTGGGCGTTCATGAGAACGTGCTGCGCAAATGGGTGAAGGAGTTCGGCTTCGACGCTGCGCAGTCGTTCCCCGGCCACGGGCAACTGAAGCCTGAGCAATTGGAGATCGAGCGGCTGCGGCGCGAGGTCAACAAGCTGAAGGCGGAGCGGGATATCCTAAAAAAGGCCGCTGCCTACTTCGCGAAGGAAGCGACATGAAGTTCGGCTTCATCGCGAAGCACCGGGGCATCTGGCCGGTGGCATGGCTATGCGAAGCGATGGGCGTGTCGCGGTCGGGCTTTCATGCCTGGCTGAACCGATCGCCCAGCGCCAGATCCCGGAGCGACGAGACCGTAGGCCAGCAGGTCAAGGTCAGCTTCCTTGCCAGTGACCGGACTTACGGCGCGCGGCGCGTCTGGCGAGACCTTCTGGCGGACGGCGTCGAATGCGGCCTGCACCGGGTCGAACGGCTGATGCGCCTGCAGGCCCTGCGGGCGCGGCCACGACGCCGGCGTCTGCCGAAGGACGCAGGCCATCGCCAGATTGCGAACGTGGCGTCGAATCTTCTGGATCGGCAGTTCGAGGCCGAGCGCCCGAACCAGAAGTGGATCGCCGACTTCACCTACATCTGGACGGCTGAGGGCTGGCTCTATGTGTCGGCGGTGATCGACCTGTTCTCGCGCCGGGTGGTCGGCTGGTCGATGAACGCCAGCATGACCGCCCAGTTGGTTGCGGACGCCCTGTTGATGGCGGTCTGGCGGCGCGGCAAGCCGGATGCCCTGATGCATCATTCCGATCGCGGCAGCCAGTACGTCAGCGAGCAGTTCCAGCGCTTGATGGCTGATAGCGGCATCGTCTGCAGCATGAGTCGGTCCGGCAACGTCTGGGACAACGCGGCGATGGAGAGCTTCTTCTCGTCGCTGAAAACCGAACGCACCGAGCGCAAAACCTATCGCACCAGGAACGAGGCCAGAGCAGATGTGTTCGATTACATCGAGCGGTTCTACAACACGACCCGACGTCACTCGACGATCGGTTACCTCAGCCCTGTTGAGTTCGAGCGCAAGGTGGGATTAGCTTAACCCGGTGTCCATCAAACCGGCAGCAGCTCATTCGCATGGTCCGGGGCTTCCGGTGGACCGAAGCTTCTGCTGAGGCTCGCGCAAGCTGGAAAACTAAATTGGTTGTTGGTGGGACTCGGGCCCGCACTCGCGATCTGGCGCCACGCCGTCTTTCAAGCTTATGACGTCGCAGCCCCGGAGCTTGCTGTCGATCGCGACGTTGAACAACGCAAGATCGCGGACTTGACCCTCAACTTGGAGCTTCGTCCGGATTGAGCAAACGTGCTTCGGGCGGAGTGGCGGCTTAGCACCAACGATCTTCCCCTTGTTCCACGGGACGCGCTATTGGGCGCCTCTGCAGTGCTTGAAACATTGGTCATCACGACCTCGTCAGTTGATGAGGCCGGTCACGTTCGCACCTATAGTCTTCTGAAGCTCTGAAGCTACGTCGGCTTCGGGAGGATTGGAGACGTACTTAGTTTCAATTCGATGGGCTCGAGGTCGCAATCTGCCCCATACGGGAGGTCGGTGCCTGGGCCGCGACGCGGCTCGCGTCGACCCGTTTCCGAGGGACCGTCCATCGCTGCTGGCCGTCGACAAGCCGGCCGATCCGGATACGGGTGAGAGCACCGTCGAGGAAAAAACGCTCGGCCTTCTACCCAATCCGCTGAGGAAGTACGGCTTGAAGTTCGCGGCCACCCAGACTACCACCACACCTGCGGACAATGAGCGCGGGCGAAAACTTCGGCCTCTGCAAGCGCGAGCGCGTCATTCCCGCCGAAGGCGTACTCGGTGTACTGGTCGCGAATTATCACCTGCTGGTCCGCCTCGACATCATCTGATGCGCTCGCCAGCCGGAGCAATCGGCGCCTCCCGCGCAGGAATAGGCGTCCTTGCAATAAGTGATGCTGGGCAGTTCGCCCTTGGCCTGCTCCATGCCGATAGGATCGAAGGCCTTCACGCCCATGTCGATCAGGCCGGCGACCAGCGGGATCGACGGCGGATCGCGCATGTCGTCGGTGTCGGGCTTGAAGGTGAGGCCGAGCACCGCGATGGTCTCGCCGCAGCGAGGCGCCGACAGAACCAATCGGGTTAGCGGTGCAGATTGAGGCATTGACTGCCTCACATTTGATATGGCGTTTTCACCATTGCGTCGCATTATACAAGGATCGTCCCGGTCCGCCATGAGGCCGATGGGATGATCCGACATGCTACCCGCATGCTGGTGCTGGCGTGTTGCGTTTGCAGCCAGCCCGCTTACTCCAGTCTTGAACTGCAGGAGGTCGTACCTCCGCTTTCATTTATGCTGTTCTGTACTCAGTATCCCGACGACTGTCAGGAACAGCGCGACCGCCGCAAAACCGTGTTCCGCTCTCGAGGACAGCGCTGGCGCGAACTCAACCTGATCATCTCGACGGTCAATTCTGGTATCGCGCCAGAGAGTCTATCCGTAAGCCGGAATGACTATGACTGGCAGATTTTCCCCTCCGCCGGAAACTGTGGGAAATGCTGTAACGAAGCGCCATCTGCTGCTGCGATCGGGCTGGCCGAGCTCGTCTCTCCTCCTTGGTGAAGTCGCTATCCGTACGACAGGAGAACATCATCTGGTATTGCTCGTTCGAGGAGGACGAGCGCTTTTCGTTCTGGACAATCTGAGCGGCATTATCATCCAGTTGGGTGAGGCTTTGGACAACTACGTCTTCTTGCGTACGGAAGCGGATCTGAACCCTCAGCTCTGGACCCGCGGACTCACGAGGTCTTAGCTGCGTCCTTCCGCTGCGAATTCGCAAGGCGCCCGGGTCGTTAATAATAGCGCACAATCCGGGCCAAAATGCTGCACCGCGGGTAGCCTCGGGACGGGCTTTTGGGTAAGAACACGCATCCATGGCGATGAGATTTTTATGACCAAAAAGCGCGCGTTGATCACTGGTGTTACCGGCCAGGACGGGGCCTACCTGGCCGAGTTACTCCTTGGGAAGGGCTATGAAGTCCATGGCATCAAGCGCCGGACCTCGCTCTTCAACACGGACCGCATTGACCATCTTTACCTTGACCCCCACGAGCCTGATCCGCCGTTCCGCCTCCATTACGGCGATCTGACGGACTCCTCCAGCCTCATCCGGATCGTTGCCCAGGTACAGCCTGACGAAATTTACAATCTGGCTGCGCAGAGCCATGTGGCCGTGTCGTTCGAGGAACCCGAATACACTGCGAATTCCGATGGGCTGGGGACGCTGCGGATTCTCGAAGCCATGCGCATCGTGGGGCTCGAGAAGGCGGCCCGCTTTTACCAGGCATCGACTTCCGAACTATACGGACTGGTTCAGGAAATTCCGCAAAAGGAGACCACTCCTTTTTACCCGCGCTCTCCTTACGCAGTCGCCAAGCTCTACGCGTATTGGATCACGGTGAACTATCGCGAAGCGTACGGCATGTATGCTTGCAACGGCATCCTGTTCAATCACGAGTCTCCTGTTCGCGGTGAGACCTTCGTTACCCGAAAGATCACGCGAGCACTCGCGCGAATCCATTTAGGTCTTCAGGAGCGCCTGTATTTGGGCAATCTCGACGCGCTGCGCGACTGGGGCCACGCCCGCGACTACGTCGAGATGCAGTGGTTGATGCTGCAGCAGGAGAAGCCGGAGGATTTCGTCATCGCCACTGGTGTGCAGCATTCCGTGAGAGACTTCGTTAATATTGCGGCCAGCGAAGTCGGGATAAGCATTCGCTGGGAAGGCAGCGACGTCGATGAGAAGGGCTACGACGTCTCTACCGGCAAATGTATCGTCTCGGTCGACCCTCGCTATTTTCGGCCCACCGAGGTCGCGACTCTCTTGGGAGATCCATCGAAAGCCAAGCAGAAACTCGGATGGGAGCCAACGACCTCCTTCGAGTCTCTGGTTCAGGAAATGATGAAGGAAGATCTCGAATCGGCAAAACGGGACGAACTGATCAAGCAGCACGGATTCAGATACTTTCCGCGTCACGAGTGATCCTGAGTCAGATCAGCCGTCACAACGAGCGGCCTGGAGGTAAGCGCTCATCGCGACGCTCACCTTTGGCTGCTCTTGTTCATCAGCCGTCATCTCTCCGCAGTCGCGGTCAGACGCCTCAAGGCAAGCGAACCGCATCCTCCACCGGGAGTCCAATGTTGTCGTTAGCGCTTGTCGGTCCGATACCCTTCGGCCCTGTCGACTTGCGCGCGTCGGCCATGACTTCCGACCACCGATGAACAATGGTTTGTCGGTCCCACCGATCAAGGGCGCGCTTTCTTCCTTCCTCGCCATAGTGCTCGCGGAGGCCGGATGCCTCACTAAGTTGGCAAATTGCGGCTTGAAGAGCGGACGAATCTCCCGGTGGAATCACAAGGCCCGCGCCGATGACTTCCGCGGCAAGCCCCGTACCCTCTTCGGCCATGGCGATGACTGGCCGAGCGGACGCGAAGATCGCGCCAAGCTTGGAAGGTAACACCAGATCGGCCGCCTCCGCCTTCTGCGGAATCAGGTGGAAATCTGCAGTTGCCAACAACTCGTTGAAGCTTTCCTTGGGCTGAAGCCCGAAAAAGTGGATGTTGGGATGCCCGACGGCCATTTGCTCGAGCCTCGTCTTATCTGGTCCGTCGCCGGCAAGGATAAAGCGAATATGTGGATGGCTTTGCTCCAACCCGATCGCGGCCTCGATCACGAATTCAAGCCCTTGCTTTCTCGACATCGTTCCGGAGTAGAGCGCAACGATGTCGGTCTCGCCAAGCTTGAGCTGCTCGCGATATTTCGTCATCCGCGAAGCGGGGCAGATCGCCCGGGTATCAATCCAATTTCTGACCTCAGTGGCTTTATCGAAGTCCACGCCTTTGAGGATCAGGCGATCCAGCATCGGCTGAGAGATGGTCGAAACATGATCGAAGGATTTGAGGATCGCTGCTTCAGTTCTAAGCATCCATTTGCGCAAGAAACCGTTGCGCAGCAGACCAAGATCGAACGCTGCATCGACCTCGAAATCCTGGATGTGGAGCCACGATTTGGCGCCGACGCGACGAGCAACGAACGAGACGAAGGCAGCCGACATCAGAGACGGGGCTACCGCGATCATGACGTCTGGTCGCCAGGAGAGCGCATTCGCGAGGGCCGGCACTGCGCTCGAGAGTGCGAAGGAGGCATGATGGATAAGTCGCTTCGCCCCTGACGGATGTTCAGGCACATAGATCGGCGTACGCGTGACCCGAACGCCATCGATATGACTCGTTCTAAAGTAAGAACTACTAAAGCGGTGCGGGATCTTCCAGGCGGGATAATACGGCGGAGCCGTGATCACCCTGACCTCGTGACCTTCGGCGACGAGGCTTTCGCAGAGCTCGCTATTGTATTTCGCCACTCCGATCAGATCGGGGGCGTAATTGATGCCGACCAAAAGAACCCGCATAAAGGCGCAATCCAAGTAAGTTTTCAGAGATTAAACTATTGCAGCAGAATAGCTGGCTCAGCTGGTGGCGCTAACCTCCAAATGACGACCGTAGCCTTTTAGAAAATCCGCATACGCAGCAGCGAGACCGGCGCGCAGAGAAGTATTTGGCTGCCAACCAAGCGCCCGCACCCGCGAGCTATCGAGCAGCTTACGCGGCGTACCGTCCGGCTTGGACGTATCGAAAACCAGCTTGCCCCGATAGCCCACCACGTCTGCAACCGTTGCCGCAAAATCGCCAATCGACAATTCGTCGCCGCTACCGACATTGATCGGCAGGTCGCTTGAATAATTCTTCAGAAGGAAGATGCACGCGTCGGCGAAATCTTCGACATTGAGAAACTCGCGGAGCGGCGTCCCCGTGCCCCAGACAGTCACGGTCGGCGCTTGCGCGAGCTTTGCTTCATGGAAGCGGCGAATCAGTGCGGCTGGTACGTGACTGTGATCGGGATGATAGTTATCGCCGCGGCCGTACAAGTTGGTGGGCATCGCCGAAATATAATCGTCTCCGTATTGGCGACGATAGGCCTGGCACATCTTGAGACCGGCGATTTTCGCGATGGCGTACCATTCGTTGGTCGGCTCAAGCGGTCCGGTCAGCAATTCGCTCTCGGCGATCGGCTGCTTAGCGTGTTTGGGATAGATGCAAGACGAGCCGAGAAACAACAGGCGCTGCACGCCAACCATGTGACTTGCGCGGATCACGTTCAATTCTAGCGCAAGGTTGTCGCAGAGAAAATCGACCGGGAAATTGTTGTTGGCTGCGATGCCGCCGACCTTTGCAGCAGCGTGAACAACGACCTCGGGGCGATTCGCCTCAAGCCATCTCAGCGTGGGTTCTTCCTTCGTCAGATCGAGTTCGTGACGATCGGCCGTCAGCACGATGCAATGCTCGGACGCAAGCCTGCGGACGACAGCTGATCCGACCATGCCTCGGTGACCCGCGACAAAGACACGTTTGCCGGAGAGTTCGTAGGTAGCAGCCCCTGTCATCGCAATCCTCTACCAGCGCTCGGTGCGCAGGAACCTCATCCTGTGAGATCTAGCGACCGCCGCATTACGCAATCACGCTGCCGATGCAGCCCCGCCGGACAGGTAACACAATCTTCATCATGCGACAGCCTGTCCAGACTACGGGAAGATATTCATGGTGAACCCGCGCCGCGCGCACAAAAGGTTGGCACAGAATGAAACAAAAACGAGCAAGGCAGCCGCGTCGTCCGCGCGGCTGCCCTGAAATTCGTTGAAACGGCAGCGCCGCTCGGGTTACTTCAATCTCAGTAGGCCCGGCGCAGGACAGGGCCGAGAGGCGCGCAAACCCGGTCCATATACCAGCCATAGGGCGTCTCGACCCGCACCAGAGGGCAACGGCGCCACGGCACGTACCGATAGGGATAGGGTTGGGCCCAGAACGTCACAGGCGTGACCTGGCTCTCACCCGTGAGCAGGGCTGCCGGTGCCGGCGTCTGCATCGCGGCGTTCGCTCCGCTCGCCGCGATGAACGTAACACTTGCGCCCAAAAGGCCTGCTCGCATCAACGTCTTAAACATCCAAAACAGCTCCTCAGCCCTGCGGAGTTAATCCCCGAACGCGCTCGTCAGGCCCCGGCCGACCGACGCCGCCAGTTCGCAAGACCACTCCACGACCAGCCCAAATAGTGAGCCGAACTTTACCAAAGCCACCGGCAGAAATGCAACCGATGCCGGGCGGCCAAGCGACTTTTGGACGATATGGCGCGCGGGTGTGGCTTCTCGGTCCTATTTCTGCTCACTCCAGGCGCCTGGAGCAGCGAGGTCGGGTGAACGGCGGTACACATCCCGAAGGAACTGGTAGTTGACCGTCTGAGCCAAAGGCACGTCTTCCTCGCCGAGCTTCGCAAAGAGCAGGATATCCCGGAGCGTCCGCCAGCGGCTTTCGTCGTAGTCGCCGATGCGGCCGCCTGTCGGAAGCACGAGGGACCGCTGCTGCTGCAGCTCGAACCTGAGCCGTACGGGATCCAGAGCGGTCGGTCCGGTACCAGCGAGAAGAACAGGCACGCTCCGTGCATAGTCAGCGTAGGTGAATTGCCATCCTCGGATGAGGCCCTGAAGGACGTCGGCGATCATGGATGGCTGTTCATGGACGAGAGCGGTGCTTGCGAAGTAGACCAAGCCAGGAACATGAATCCCGTAGTCTTGCGGCTTGATGACATTCAACTTCATGCTATTCGAACTGGCCGGATCTGGTTGGGCGTCGATTGCGGCAATGACCGCATCCACCTCCCCGGCCCTGAGAGCCTCGAAACTGTCGCGATCGGGCACCTTCGCGATTTGGCTTCGAGGCAGTCCAAGCTGCGCCATCATGGCATCGAACACCACATCGCCCTCACTCGCTTTGCGGTATCCGATTCGTTTTCCGACCAGATCAGCCGGCCGCCGCAGGCCCGAGCTTTCGAGAGTAAAGATCGAGACGGAAGTATCGAGAAAGCTTGCTGCAAACGCCGTCACCGCGACCCCGCGCCAGCTTGCCAGCAGGAACTTTTGGCCGCTCGTCACGCCGATGGCATGTTGACGTGCAATGGTTTGGACGAAGTCCGGGTCGGGTTGGGCCGCCACCTCAATGCGGGAGGAGAAATATCCCTGCCGGGATGCAGCGAGTTCGCCGCCAAAGCGCGCGCCATATGGCCCGTCCAGGAGGAGCTTGACCGCTGCGCTGGAGGCCGTCGGGACTCGTACGGGCGCCGCATCGGGGCGAAGCAGGAGCAGCACGGTCCCGGCCAAGGCAAGGGCAGCCAAGGCAACGGCGAGGTAACGCTTCCCTCTCGGCGTCGTCCGCCGCCGGGACTGGGTTCGAGGCAACGGGATTTTTCCTAATGGTTTGTAAAATTGAACATATCAGTCGGGGCGAGATGGACTACAATGCAACTGATCGGGTAAGGTTAATTTTCCCTTCGCCTTGTTTTAACAGCGATTTTGACCGATAGCACGGCTTCTTCGGTAAGGAATTTTGCGTCAGTGGGTTTGCCAGGATGACAATTCTTTCCACTCGACAGGTGCCCGTCCCTGATTCTGCGACGGAAACTGGTGGAGTCGAGCCATTTGCAAAAACACCTAAAGGGTATGCGCCGCGGTGGCTGCGACCTTTGGTTGTGGAACGGGGGATGGCCGTTGTGGATGCGGCGCTGATCGTGGTCAGCGGCATCGGCTGCGCGGTCGCCTATCATTTCTACACCCAATCGGCGCTGGGCAAGGCTGATGTCTACGTCGCGGCAAGCCTCCTGATCGCCGTCAACTTCATCCTGCTGACCACGGTCCAGCACGGCTATCGGCTCAAGAACATCACCAACCTGTCGCGCGCGTTCCGCACCACGGTGACGACGTGGACCGGGCTGTTCGGCGCGCTGCTGGCGATCGCCTTCACCATGAAGGTCAGCGAGGAGTTTTCCCGCGGCACCACGCTCTCGTTCTACCTGGTCGGGCTCCCGGTGCTGCTCGCCTGGAAGCTGGCGGCCGGGCGCTGGACCGCCAGGGCGCTTGCGACCGGCGCATTCGCCAACAGCCGCGCGGTGATGATCGCCGAATTCGGGCTGCCGGCGGCCTCCAACACCATGATGGACCTCGCCCAGCACGGCTATCGCCTGATGCGGATCATGGAGATCCGCTCCGCCGACCTCGCCTCGCCACTGCTGCTGTCGGCGATCGCGCCGCGCTTTGACGAGCTGATCGCCTATGCGCGCGAGAACCGGGTCGAGCACATCTTCCTGCTGATGAACTGGAGCCGGCAGCACGCGATCGACAGCATCCTGGACGCGCTGAAGATCCTGCCCGTTCCCGTGCATCTGGTGCCCGATGCCCACGCCGCGCGCTTCCTGCGCTATCCGCTGCAATCGACCGGCAACACCTTCACCGCGGAGCTGCGCCGCGCCCCGCTCTCCCGGAACGAACGCGCGCTCAAGCGCACGCTCGACCTTGCCGGCACGGCCCTGGCGCTGATCGTGTTCGCCCCCGTGATGCTGGTGACCGCCGTGCTGATCAAGGCGACCTCGAAGGGGCCGGTGTTCTTCCGCCAGACCCGCAACGGCTTCAACGGCCGCGCCTTCAAGATCTACAAGTTCCGCACCATGCGCGTGCTCGAGGACGGCCCGAAAATCGTGCAGGCGCAGAAGAACGACCCCCGCGTGACGGCCATCGGCAAATGGCTGCGCAAGACCTCGATCGACGAGCTGCCGCAGCTCTTCAACGTGCTCAAGGGCGACATGTCGCTGGTCGGCCCGCGCCCGCACGCGGCCGCCCACAACACCGAATATGAGCAGATCATCGGCAACTACGCCTTCCGTCACCACGTCAAGCCCGGCATCACCGGTTGGGCCCAGGTTAATGGTTATCGCGGAGAAACCCGCGCGCTCGAGATGATGGAGAAGCGCGTGGAGCATGATCTGTGGTACATCAATAACTGGAGCATAGTGTTAGACGTAAAGATCTTGTTGGGAACAGCAATGGTCACTTTCACGCGGCCTACTGCGTATTGATTCCGAGTAAAACATGACGATTGACGAGCGACCGAGGTTTCAGGACCTGTCGCAATCGAAAGTGCCGCCCGGATTTAGAGGACGCTCGGGACTCGTCGTTCTGCTCTGGCAGATGGTTCAGCAGACGCTGTTCGCATGGTCTCCGCAACCAGCCTATGCATGGCGCCGATTCTTACTGCGGCTATTCGGAGCTAAGGTCGGAAAAGGGGTCCATTTAAGACCGACAGTGCGAATAACCTATCCTTGGAAAGTCAAGCTGGGCAATCATTGCTGGATTGGCGACAACGCTGAGCTCTATAGCCTGGGAGCGATCACGGTCGGCGCTCATGCAGTTGTCTCTCAACGTTCTTACGTGTGCGCAGCCACGCATGACTATGAGGACATCACCTTTCCGCTCGTTGCCAAGCCAGTCATTATCGAATGCGAGGCCTGGGTGGCAGCAGACTGCTTTATTGCACCCGGAGTTACGATAGGTGCCGGCGCAATTGTAGGTGCACGTAGTACAGTGCTCAACTCTGTTGAGCCGGCAACGATCGTTGCGGGCTATCCTGCAAAATTCAAGGGCCTGCGATGACCGCGCAACACGACGCTCAGACGCGCCCATTGGTCATTGCGGTTGGTCAGATCCCGCCACCTATGACGGGGTACGCCTACATTACCGGCCGAATGATAGCCACCATCCGAGAGAACGCTGACGTCGAAGCAATCAATATGTCGCCAGCAGATCGCAAAGGGCTCCGGAAGCACTTTTACAAAGGCGCTCAAACAATCCTGGCCTGTCGTCAGATCTCGAGAAACTCTCGACAGCCCAAGACAGTGTATCTGGGGTGCGAAGGGGACTGGGGTCTGGTTTACACGGCGGTGCTTGTTGTCGCTTCACGAGTATTCGATCATGCCATTCTTCTTCACCACCACAGCTTCAGCTATGTTGATCGTAACTCTCGATTGATGCGATTCATTCTGAGCGTTGGCGGAAAGCACATCCGTCATCTTTTCCTCTGTAAGAAAATGCATGAGCGCCTCGAAGCCCGTTACGGCAAGGTTTCGGATTTCGAAATCATCTCTAACGCGGCTTTTGTGAAGCCTTGCCCCAATACTAAGGAACGCCATTTTGCCAACGGACCGTTGCGCATCGGCCTTTTAAGCAATCTTACCCCAGAGAAAGGCCTGCACACCTTCATAGATCTCATTCGGCTACTCCGAAAGAACGACCTCGCAGTCGAAGGCGTGTTAGCTGGCCCGATCCAGAACATCAAAGATGCCGCAATCGTCAGGGCTGCCGAAGTGGAGCTAAATGGGGCGCTTCAGTATATCGGACCCGTCTATGGCCTGGAGAAAAATGGATTCTACGAGGATCTAGATCTCTTCGTTTTTCCAACTCAATATGCCAATGAGGCCCAACCAACTGTACTCTTCGAAGCCCTAGCTGCCGGAATTCGTATCATAGCTTTCGACCGCGGATGTATTGCCGACCAAATTAGGAGCAATGGACTAGCGATTCCGCCGGAGGAAGACTTCTGCGCGAGAGCCCTTGACTACGTGCGCTCTATTACTCAGAAGCACGCCAATGGTCCCTCCGAACGAAAAACAGTATCGCGTAGCTTCGAGCAACTCCATTCTTCAGCCTCGCGCATTGCACGAAGCATAACAGCTCCGACAGTCCAAAAAAATGAAATCACTTAAAGTACTGATCTATTCGAGTCACTTCTATCCTTCAGTTGGCGGCATGGAGATCGTAGCGGAGACTCTGGCCAAACGCTTTCATGAAGCCGGCTGTGAAGTCGTCGTAGCGACAGACACGCCTGCGACCGGCAGCGAACGACTTGAAATTCCTGTCGTGAGAGAACCAAGCTTCTGGCAGTTCCTGAAGCTGTGCCGCCGCAGCGACGTCGTGTTTCTGTCACCTGTTTCACTCCGACGAATTGTGCCTCCGCTTCTGTCTGGACGCCCAATAGTCGTTAAGCATCCCAACCCCCTAACTGGTCATCGCGGCCAGACCCGCTTTCGCGATCGGCTAAAACTTCTGTTGTGCCGACGCTTTACCAATATAGTTGCCGGAGATTACATGGCGGGATTTTTCCCATCTCCGGTTGTTATCCCAAATCCGTACGATGACTCGCTTTTTTACGATGACGGCCAGCCGAAAACGGGCGACCTTCTATTCGTTGGCCGATTAGACGCCGTCAAAGGCGCAGATGTTTTGATTCGAGCTATTAAGGGAGTTGAGCCGGAACTGCCGACACTGACGGCTACGATCGTCGGGAATGGACCCGAGCGTGAGCATCTCAAAGTACTGACAAATGAATTAGGGCTTAGCTCTCGCGTGAACTTTACTGGCGAGTTGATTGGCGATGCACTCGCCATGCAAATGCGCCGTCACCGCGTGATGGTCGTTCCTTCAACATACAATGAGCCGTTCGGAAACGTTGCACTGCAAGGCTTAGCTAGCGGCTGTTTATTGATTGTTTCTCGCAAGGGAGGGCTGGCGGATGCGACGGGTCCACATTCTTTGACATTTGAGAATGGAGACGCACTTTCGCTATCGCAGGGATTGAAAGAAGCGTTCTTCGAGCCAGGACTACGGGATCACCTCTTAAACGGTGTTTCCGTACATTTGGAAAGACATCACGAAGGCATTGTTGCTCAAAGGTATCTAGAGCTACTGCACAAGGTAAGCCACTAGGCGAGCTCATTGTCCGACCTTTACCGAGTTTATCCATGAGAATTGCCATTCTTACAGGTTCATTTTATCCGAACATTGGCGGCATGGAAATTCTTTGCGAGGTTCTCGCTAATGAATTCGTCGCTGCAGGGCATGACGTTCTTGTCTTAACAGACACACCTTCTCGACAGGAAGATAACGACAGGTTTAGTTTTCGGGTTTATCGCGGTCAGACCTTCGCGCGCCGGCTGTTTCTCTTCCGCTCAAGCGACATCATTTTGAGCTTTGCGCTGAGCCTCAGACGATGCCCCGAACAGCTCCTTTCTTTTCGCCCAATTATGATACACCATCCTAATCCGATCACTGCCGCCGACGGCAGCACGAGGCTTCTCGACCGCGCAAAGCACCTGCTCAGCAGTAGACTCGTTAATATCGTTCCAAGTCGGTATATGTCGTCAAAGATCGCGCACTCCATCATCATCCCCAACCCCTACAACCACCGGCTCTTCGAGTATCGTGGACAAGAGAAGAGGCGGGAGGTTCTCTTTGTTGGCCGCCTCGCGGCGGTTAAAGGGGTGGACATATTACTACGCGCAATAAGCCTTGCATTTCGGAGTGTCCCTCCATTTCACTCCACTTTCGTAGGAGAGGGCCCGGAGCGGGAGAAGTACCTGCAACTGGCGACTACTTTGGGAATCGCAGATTATGTGCATTTCAGTGGGCCAAAACGCGGAATTGAGCTAGTAGACATAATGTGCCGCCATCAAATTATGGTGGTACCGTCTTCCTATGAAGAGCCTTTTGGAATTGTCGCGCTTGAAGGCTTGGCGTGCCGATGTACTATGATCGTATCCAATAGCGGAGGCCTCGTGGATGCTGTTGGCCCCCACGCACTCGTTTTCGAAAACCGGAACTTCGAGGAGCTGGCTCGGTGCTTAGTACTCGCTCTCACACAGCATTCGGTCCGAGATCAGTTACTCAAAGGACTAGAAGAACATCTCCTGCTGCATCGAGCAGACCAGATAGCTTCTGAGTATATCGCAGTTTTGCGGAAGATGGTGGCTTCACCGACTGGCTCGGCGACACCGGCCTAGAAGGGCAGGCAAAGTGTACGAACTGCACCTACTATTTGGGCTGTCTCTTTGGCTCTGTCTCATCGCCATTTTCCTGCGAAGCAGCTGCGCGTCTATATTCCATCCAATTACCTTCTACCTGGCATTTCATGGAGTAGTTTTTGTCATTCGCCCCTTCTTCCAGCACTTTCTAGAACTTGACAGCGTTTATAGGCTCTATGGCTTTTGGCCAAACGACGAAGTTAAGCATATCACGCTCTTAGTTGTGAACCTCGGCCTGCTTTGCTTCTTCAGCTCCGCAATGCTCACCGGGAATACGGCCATACGATTTTGGGAACATGGAGCAATCCGAAGCAGATATCGCCAAGGGGAACGGTTATTGTTAGCTCTCCTGCTTGCATCACCATTGATCCTCCTTTCGATTCGGTATGCTCTAAGCGTCAATTTCGGCACCGAAGACTTGCGCAAACTTGCACGCGACGCGGCGACTTTCCATACGGTGTACACGGATACGTCAGCTTATCTCGTGGATTCTAACCTGATGCTCGGTGCTTTTGGCGTTGCTATCGCTTGGGCCTACAGGTTCCGCTTTATTGCGCTGCTTCCTTTCCTTTCGTTCGTAACACTTCGACTTACAGTTGGCTGGTCACGGTACACTTTCGTAATGACGTCAATGGGGCTCGCCCTCTTGTACTTGTTCGATCATCGACGAAAATGGATCGAAAAATGGATGGTATTGGCTGGCTTTGTGCTTCTGCTAGTTTTCAGCGCCCTCTCTTCTCAGCGAGCATTGATCGCCGATTGGATCAAGGGAGAGCAGTCCAAGGATGCTCAGTTCAATCAGGAGAAGAAGCACTTTTTCGATAGCTTGGACTTCGCTAATTTGGAGTTCGTGGAATACTTGGTCCACGTGGTGCCTGAAAGAACAGGCACATATAGCTACTTCTCGGACACTCTTGAAATACTCACCGCACCCATACCGCGCGTCCTTTGGCCTGAGAAACCTGTTGGTCCACCGATCAAGCTGTTCAATATCAATGAATATGGCTTTCCAGTTGGGATCACATATACCCTCATAGGAGAAGGTTGGCAGTCCCTCGGTTATTTCGGTGTAATCATCTGGTGCACGTTCGCCGGCGCTTTTATGGGCCGGTTTTACTCTTGGTTCGTTCGGCACAACGCATCTACTTTCGTCACCTTATATTATTGCTTGTGCGTGCCTGTCTCCCTTCAATGGTTCAGGGACGGGTTGTTATTGTCGCTAGTGAAATTTCCGCTGTTTTTTGTTGCCCCGATCGCAATGACGCAACTACTAAGCCATCTAAATTGGCCGCGTCGAAAATTAGTCCATCGAACGAACGTTTGCTGACCAATGTATCAGACCATTGCCGCCGCCTTTCAGCTTATGCTTTGGCCGATACCTTGGAGTATTCGGCGCTTCTTACTCGGCAGGGCGTTTGGATACGAGATATCTAGTAAATCAAGGATTGGCTTTTCAATTATCTTGGCGCGGAGCGTCAAGTTGGCCCCTGAGAGTAGGATCGGCCACTTAACTTTGATCCGGAACGTTGATTTGATTGATCTCGGGCAAGGTGCCACAATTGGTAACTTTAATAAGATCGCAGGAGTGCCATCAAGCGACGAGGGGGCATTTTCAAGCGAAAGCGAACGATCTCCCTCCCTTATAATGGGCCCGCAATCAGCGCTTACTAACTCCCACATCATCGATTGCACAAATCGAGTAACGCTCGGCGCTTTCGCGACGGTGGCAGGCTGGCGCTGCCAAATCCTGACGCACTCAATCGACCTCAGTTTGTCGCGCCAAAGATCTGCTCCTGTATCGATAGGTTCTTACAGCTTTGTAGGCACGGGATGTATCTTGCTAAGGGGAGCGATATTACCAGATCGAACTGCCTTGGCTGCCGGCTCGGTACTTGCATCAGCGGAGACTGAGTCCTTCTGGGTGTATTCCGGGGTACCCGCCGTTAAGACGAAGCCCCTGAAACCAGAGTTGCTGTACTTCTCGCGTAACTTGGGACGAGTGGAGTAATCCGATGCTGGCGCGACCGCATCAGAGCGGCTTCTCTCCCACGGGGTTTCAGGTGCAGTTTAAGCACCTCGCTTTAACTTTCATTGTAGCAATTTTAGCGAGTTCGGCGGGAGCTGTGGAAGCTCCGCGCAGGGCCGTACTGGCTCACTATATGGTTTGCTGCGCACGGGCCGGGCTCAATGCAAGTGTTGATGATCTCGACTCCGAAATCAGTCTGGCCGAGAGCTATGGAATTGACGGCTTTGTACTTAATGGAGGGTGGTATGCTCGCTATCCCGCCAATGCAGCTCTCGTAGATCGAATGTTCAAAGCGGCCGAGCGTCACAAGAGCTTTGGTCTCGTGTTCTCGTTTGATCAGAGTGAGTCTGAAGAAGCCGTACAGATGGTCACAGCGTACGGCCGTCACAGCAACATGATGACGAAGGATGGACGTGTCGTCGTTTCAGGATGGTGGCAAACGCCTAGGTGGGTCAAAGACGTGAAAGACGCTTTGGCCGCTAGAGGAATACCGAGCTTTATGACGCCACAGTTGAAGTATCCTTGGCGCCCAGAGATTGGCTTTGCCCCTGAAACGAGCGATGTAAACGCAGCCCGCAGCCTGCTGAATGAGGTGCCAGAACTTGATGGCTACTTTTATTTCGGTGCGGGTAGTCCGGCGGCGACCGTATCGAACTCCATCGAGGGTATTGCTAAACTTGCCCGATCTCATGACAAGCTATTCATGTGTGGAGTATCGGCATTTTATAGAGGCTTTCAGAACAACTCGCGCGTTTTTGAAACGGACGGCTTCTCTGGAATGAGAGAGCGTTGGATGAAAGCGATAGAATCAAAAGCTGATTGGATCCAGCTCGTTACTTGGAACGACTGGAGTGAGGCCACATATTTGCAGCCATTTGATCGCCCGCTTACAAGTGTTTGGAATATCCCTGGCTGGCAGAATTTGCCTGACCACAGTGGCTTCTTAGGTGCAAGTCGCTACTACATAAATTGGTTCAAACATGGCCGTCGTCCAGCTCTCCAATCCGACACACTTTTTTACTTTTACCAACTACATGCGAACGAAGCGCAAGGTATTGTCGACTTTCGGACAATGGAACGAGGTCGGCCTAAGTTTTGGGAAAAGCTGACAAACAAATTCCATCTTGCTGCTTTTTTGACTCATCCGCTTGCCGTCACAATCAAAATTGGAGCGTTCTCATACGATGTGGAGCTACCAGAAGGAGATTCGGTCACCTCGGTGCCACTCAGCTTGGGAAAGGTCGAAGTTATCCAACATACCCGTACGGGTGACATCTCGATCCAACTCCCCCTATCTGTAGGCGCGAATGCAGATATTGGCAATTTCAACTATTTCACCGGTCAACTTCAACTTGGGACGGACCAGTGATCTTCGTTCAGTCGCGATTATCAAAATGGCGACGTGTTCTCTTCGCCCCTCTGCTCCGGTTTCTCCAGAAATTCAACCTCTTAACTTGGACTTTCTTGGCATTTACCGTGGGAGGGACCGCGGCTCGCGTCTTGGAGCTGATAAGCGGAATTGTGATCATTCGATCTGTGTCTCCCGTAGATTATGCAACCTACGGCATCATGGTCGCGACGGCTCCCATTTTCTCAATGATCCTACTATCTGGCATACTACCCGTGTTGTGGACACACGTGAGTCGCCGCGAAGGCGCCGAGTATGTTTTGGCCGCGCGTAGTGCTGCCGAATCGAGCCTGTACAGCCAAAACTGGTGGGTTGTGTGTATCGGTACAGCGGCAGTTATCGTACTGCTCACTCGAGTTGCCGAAGGCCCGATTGATATAGCATTGGGAACCTTGGCAGTCCTTGCAATGTCAGTAATAACAGCTCAGCAAGCCATCAACGACGCGAGTTTGCAGCTGCTGCAAAAACAAGGGATTGTCACTATTGGCGCCTTGGGCCAATCACTAATTCGGTTAGCCGCACTTCCACTCCTAAGCTTCCACAATCACGCGGTGGCCCTCATGCTGGCTGCCGCTATCTTCGCTGCTTTTCTCAACTGCGTTTATTGCAGGCACATGCTGGGCGACTCCATTGCCAACCCCAACGACAGCCACTGTCCGGCGTTTGCTTCCGAGGTTTCGAGAATGCGTAGACGGAGTTTGGCTACGGATGCTTTCCAAGCTCTTTCCGGCCAATACTACTACTGGCTGCTGGCTTTCTTCGCCGGGCCCGTTGCCCTCGCGGGATTTGCTGCACTTACTCGGCTTAGCCAGGTGTTATTTCCTCTTGCACTCCTCTTCCGCGGTTATTTCGTACCTGGCTTTGCTAAGCTAGAGAGCGGGGTGTCAATCGCTAAGTATTTCCTAGCACTGCTGGGCTGTGCAGCCCTTCTGATTCTCCCAGTCGCTTCAATTCCCCTGCTATGGCCAGCGCACGTTCTACAGGTCCTGGGACCCAATTATCTAGAGCTTACGGCTCCTCTGATGGTCTACTCAGCAGGAATGCTTTTCTGGATCACAGCTGATTTAGCGGACCAACTTCTGAGGAGTCGGGGATACTTCCAGTCTCCCATGATTGGCATTGCATTAGACTGCATCGCCCTTGCCGCGCCCGCGCTACTGGCTTCCGAGATCACGGTTTACGTCGCATTCATCTGCTTCCTTTCACTCTCGCTGATGCGATTAGCTCGGCTTACAGCGCTCGCCGCACTATCGTTTCGACCAACAATCAAAGTGCAAGGATCATGATGGAACAGAGCGAACTACAAGTAGGCGTTTTCCATCCAGGAACTCAACACTCGTGGCAGACCGCGCGCGCTCTGCAAGACAACGACGACCTTGCATGGTATGCTACTTCGATCTTTTGGGCGAAAGACCGGTTGCCGTATAGCCTAGTTCCGTTCTTACCCCGGTTTATGTATAGGCGCGTCACCGCCGAACTACGAAGATTCTATCATCCTGGCTTAGATTTAGGACGCGTGGAGACCTTTGCCGGACTTGAATGGGCGATGCGAATTGCCGCTCGTCTTCGGATTCGGCGCTTCGCTCGACGACTGCAGCGCTCAAGTAACACGGCGTTCGCGGCGCCCGTTAGCCGTCTGATCAAACAGAAGCCGGTGAGAGCCGTTTGGGGCTATGACCAATCTTCGCTTGAAGTCTTCGGCTTAGCACGAGAGCTCGGTATAAAAACCATTCTGGATCGCACGATAGGGCACCCCGCAGTCTACAATCGAATTCTTGACGAGATCCACGAGCAATACCCTGAGTTCTTCGATTCAGCATCTGACAAAATTAGCCAGGAGGCGATTGACCGGTCGGATCAGGAGCATCAATTGGCTGATACAATTCTCGTTGGATCGAGCTTTTGTGCGGAGACCTTGCTGGATCCGAGCGTGTCAGCAGTGCAGCCCGCGAAAGTCAAAGTTGTACCCTATTGTTATGACGAGGTTTTTTTCCCTCCTGCAGAGCCTCGCGCCCGGCCAAAAGGCCCAATTCGGTTCCTCTTTACGGGACTTGCTGGGCCGCGGAAGGGAATTCATCTGATCCTGAAGGTATTTCAGAGCATTCCACCGACAGCGGCCACGCTGACGATCGTTGGAGATTTACAGATTCCTAGCAAGACGTTCGCAAAATATGCAGACAGGGTTGAACTACGTCAGACTGTAGCGCGGCCTGATGTAGCAAGAATCATGGCTGACTCCGACTGCCTCCTATTTCCAACGTACTTCGAGGGCGCCGGAATCGTGCTCTATGAGGCCCTGGCGAGCGGCCTCAGCATCATTCAATCCAAACACGCTGATGTAGTCCTCCCTCCAGACTCGGAACTGCTAATGAAAGATGTTACTGAAGATGAACTTCGCAGGTGCGTCATGAGCGCAATTGAGAACCCTAGGTTGCTGGAGCAGCAGAGTCTCGCCGGGTTAACTAAGGCTCAGATGTTTTCTTACAGTGCGTACAGAACGCGGGTATTAGAAGTTGCAAGATCCGTTTGAACTTTGCAGCAGATAAGTAGTCCAGTTGAGTGTAGGAAGATGAGCTTTTTTTTTGAAGCACTGAGAGAGTTGCGGAACGCGCCGACGCTGACTGAGCGTGTGTACATAATCTCGCCGCTCCTGATGGCGGCTCTGAAGGATGTCTCGGATTTTACGGGAGTAAGCTCGAAGCGCACGCAGCAAGTTGCTAACAAGATCGCGGCGGAGGTCGCTCAGCGGAATCAGTTTGTTTTGAAAGACGACGAACCTTTGATAATTCGAGCAGGGCCGTTCGCAGGGATGCGTTACATACGCTATTCGGCCGGAAGCCTACTGGGCGCAAAGATCTTTGGTACTTACGAGACAGAGATCGGTCACTGGTTTTCTGAAGCAATTGCTGGTAAAAAGAATGATCTCTTCATAGATGTTGGAGCCGCCGAAGGATACTATGCTGTAGGAATGGCACGAGCTTGCCCCGACATTCCAGTACACGCTTTTGATATCAACCCATCGGCTCAGCAAATGGCGGGAGATCTCGCGAGAGCAAATCAGGTAAGCCAGCGTGTTTCGATAGGTGGCAGGTGCACGCCAGAGCAACTTGAGACTCTCTTAGCGGACGCAAGGAATCCACTATTGTTGGTTGATATTGAAGGGTTCGAAGATCAGTTTTTGGATCCCAAACTTGCTCCACATTTAAAGGCTGCCGACATAATCGTTGAGCTTCATGAGCATAAGAAGCCGGGCGTGACGTACCGGATTCTCAACCGCTTCAGGAATACTCATCGTATAGAGGCCGTCGCAGCTATTCCAGATGCATGGAAGCTTGACGACGCGCGTCGGGTTTCCGACGAAACGACGGGCTTGATCGATGTAATCGACATCCAGGAAGGTCGACGAATACCCCAACTGTGGTTGCGAATGATTTCCCAATCAAATTTCGCGCAATCAAGAGTCGATTAGTGCCAAAGTCTATCCTTGTCGAGAATTATTCCAGGGACTGAGACAACCGCACCTGTTCGGGCGATCGCTTTGGCAAAGGTCTCTCGGGAAGCAATGTCAGTATTCGCTAAGGCTCCAACCAGTCGCTCTCGCGAAGCCCAGCCAACGCTAGTCAGCGCGTCTGCCGCCTCCTGAGGGTACCCGTCACGCACCTCGGCAGTAAACTCAAGTATGACAGCTTCCTGAGTTGCCGCGTTCAACATTTCAAATACGGCGAGAGCACTCCTGTTCCGGCGCAGTGCTATCCATCCCTCCCGCGGACCTGAAATGTAGGATTGCTCCATGTATTTTAGGCTTTGCTGGTCGAAGCCCCTCCCCTGGATATCGACGGAATAAAGTAACAGCCAAAACAGAGAATCGGCAGGACTGAACTCTAGCGAGGCTCTTATTTGTTCGTCAGCGACGCTCGCTTGCCTGTCCGCTTCGGCAGGGTCATTCCGCCCCATCGCTCCTTCAGCAATCCTAACGCGGATAAGTGCCACGGCTCGCATTGTGTCGCTGCGAGACACGATAGGATTTTTGGTCGCCTCGACGACGGCCAAGATATCCTTTAGCACACCCGGCTTGAAGTGATCGTTAGACAAAATTTGGGACGCAGTTTCCTTCGCTAAAAGTGCCGGCTGCAGGAGTGGCACGGAGACAAGGGACCAGACTACGCCGGCAAGGCCGAGCGCAGACGGGACTCCTCGCAGTAGCACCTGTCCGTTACTCGACGTACCCATACCGTGCGTAGTACTTTTGGTAGTAGTATCGACCGTGATAGGACTCGTAGCGAGCCAACAATTTGGTGTCGGCCTTATTCAAGACAACACCTAGCAGCTTCTCCTGAATTTCTGGCGCGCCGCGCAAATTGTGACGTACGACATCTATCCGGGTCTTACCCCACTCTACCACGAATATGAAAGAATCGACGAAAGGTGCGGTAACGCGGACGTCCACCACCGGTGCCATTGGCGGCATGTCGAGCACGACGTAGTCATACTTCGAACGCAGCAACGCGACCAGCTCTCGCATCGGCTTTGAGGCTAGCACCTCGTTGGTGTGCAGCAGCTTCGAGGTGGTCCCGGCAGGGAGGACTGCGAGCCCAGTCTGCGGATCAATGGTGACGACGTCATTGAGCTCCGCCTTTTGCGCAACGACATCGACCAGGCCCGCGTGTGCGTCCGGTCGCAAGGCACGTGATAACGAGGGATTGCGCAGATCGGCATCGACGAGGATCACCCGCGCTCCGCCATGGGCGATGAGCTGCGCGAGGTTAGTCGAGAGCGTGCTCTTGCCTTCGTTGGGCAGGGTCGAGGTCACGGCCAACACGCGGTTCTCGCGCACGATCGAGTTGAGATCGACCGCCACTTTTAGTGAGCGTATCGCCTCGGCGAAGCGAGATAGGGGATTGTCGACAACATAGCGCAACAGGTCCGGCTCAGGGTTGTTTTTCTTGCGGCCGGGCCTGGCGGGGAGCACTGTTGTAGATGCGGACGCGCCGAGCGTCGGCAGTATGGCGACGCAATTGGCTCCTAGCTGCTCCTCAACCTGGCCGGTGGTGCGGAACACCTTGTCGGAGAGCTCTCGCGCCATCGCCGCGCCCAAGCTCAGCATCAGCCCACCGAGCAGTGCCGCGCCGAGGACGGCCAAACTCTTCGGAGCGCTCTTCACCAGTGGCGTGGTCGCTGCGCTAATGACGCGCGCCTCGGTGATCGGGAACGACTGCTGCTGCACGCTTTCCATGTAACGCTGCAGGAAATTATCGTACATCGCCTGGTAGCTCTGGGCGGTGCTCTCGAGCTCGCGCAGCTGAATCTGCGCCTGGTTGGTGAGCTGCGATTCCGAGACCGCATTGGCGAGGCTCGACTTGATGCTCTCCTCGCGTGTCCCCGCGATATCGTAGTCGCTCTTGTAGGATTCCTGGATGCGCTTGAGCTCGTCCAGGATGTTCTTCTTGATCTCTGCCATCTGCCTGCGAAGGTTGACGGCAGCGAGATGTTCCGAGCCGTATTTCATCGACCAAATCGATTCCTTCGAGGCCAGGTCGACATATTGCCCGCGCAGCTTGACGATGGTGTCGTTCTTCAGTGCGTCGGCGACGCTGGCGTCCGGAATTTCCTGCTTGAAGATGTCGTTCAGGCGGTCGAGTCGCGCCTTGGCTTCCGCGGTCGCCGCATGCGCCATGATGAGCTGGCTGTTGACCTCAGCAAGTTGCTGCTCGCCAATCAGCCCCTTGCCCGTGGCAATGATGTTGTTGGCGGCCTTGAAATCCACCACTGATTTTTGCGCCGCGGAGGCCTGGGTGCGCAGCTCCTTGATGCGGTCCTGCAGCCAGACGCTGGCGCGGCGGGTTGCCTGATACTTCGCCTCAAGTTGGTCGACAATGTAAGCATCCGCGATGGCGTTGGCGATGCGAGCGGCCTTCTGCGGGTCGCGCGAGGTGAAGCCGATCTCCATCACATAGGTGAGGCCGAGGCGCTTGATAGTGCGATTGTTCGCGAATACGCCAAGCGCCTTGCGCGTCAGCTCGAATTCGGACGCCGGGCGGCTGGAGGATAACAGACCCGTCACCGAGCCTATGATGGTGCCAAGCAGGCCGCCACCGCTGCCGGTGAACTCCGGGTCGTCCGTCAAGTGCAGGTCGCGGACCACTGCGAGGCTAATGTTCTCGGATTTCAGGATCTCGACCTGGGTCTCAACGGTAGCGGAATCGATCGCGATGTCGCCGAGCACCGACTGCTGCTGGAACAGTTGCACCTTGCGGGTGTCGATCACCATTGACGCGGTGGAGGTGAATTGCGGAGCAGCGGTGAAGAGATAGAGCAGGGCCACGATCGCGCAGGCAGACACGATTGCGATGATGGTCGGGAACTGGCGCCTGATAATGTCGAGATAGGAGGTCAGCGTCTGGGACGGAGAACCGTCAGCCTCGGCGAAATCACGGTTGATCTCCGAGGTCGGCTTGTTCACCTGCAACATCCGGCAATTCCTGAAATGGATCGATTGTGTTTAAGGATTAGTGGTCTGCCAAAAGTTCCGCGGCATCTCCGAGCGAACTTGATCTGCAAAACCCGCGCCGACGGGAAGCTTAGCACAATGCCCGCTGCAATTGAACGTTGTTGATGCGGCGCACCGTACCGGCTGGGCCAGGATCTTGTGGGAAGCTTAACGGCAAAAAGCAAAACGGCGCGATGAAGCGCCGCTTTGACTGGATCGCGAATAAGGCAGCGGGAGGCTCATGGCCTCCGGGCAAATACGGTCAGCGGTCGCTGATGCGGTTGGCGGCGTTGGTGGTGCCGGCTACGCCTCCCGAGGCGGCGCCGCCATTGACCTGGTTCGCGTAGTGCAGCCCGCCGAAGCTCGGCGCACCGTTATTCGAGCCGCCGGTGTTGCCGGGATTGCCGATCGGGCCGCCCGATCCGGAGCCGCCGCCACCGCCTGCGCCACCGCCGGCCGCCGCGATCGCGACGTCGCCGGTTGCGGCCTGGTAGGCTGCAATTACGTCGGGGTTGTTTGTGCCGGCGATCGCCGTCTGGATCTCATTGGCGAAAGCCTGGTCGGCTACCGCGGCCATGCGGGCGAGCTGGGCCAGGCCGGCGGTGATCGCGCGGATCTGGTCCTTGTTGGTCGCGGGGTCCTTGAGCAGCGCAATCAGGGCCGGAACCGTGGTCGGATCAGACGCGCCGAGGTCGCGCACGCGCGAGATCAGCTGCGCACCGGCTGGAAATTGCGTCAACAGCGTGCCTGGTGTCGCCTTGAACTCGGAAATGACCGTGGCCGGCAGCTGGCGCTGCGGCGGATAGACGGCGGCGCTGGCGGCGCTCGAAATCGTCGCGGCCAGGGCCGCGGCCGCAGCCATGCGAAGCGCAATCTTGATAACGCTCATAATAAAACCTCCAAAAAACGTCTGCCCACTTTACGTCTCGGCCCGGGCAAGTGGCTGTGTAGTGTCGGAACCTAGCGGAAGAGCAAATCGCTGTCCACTTATTCTAAAGACTTCGTAAACGGCGCAACTGCTTCAAAACTAGACAGTTTTGTGAAGCTCGCGGGCGCGGCGCAGGCCGCGCGCAGGCTGCGTCCGGCGCCCCTTCTCGTCCGATGCGGCGACCGCCTCGCCTTGCGCCCGCGCCGGCTCGCGGATGCGGAACGATTGCGCTAGCCCCGCGCCGAAAAGCGCAAAGAACGGAATGGAATAGCCGGGGATCTGGAGCGTGAAGTCCAGGCAGGAATGCAGCAGCGACAGGCTCGCGGTCGCCGCCGCCGCCAGCGGGATGATGGCGTCGCGCCGCCTTGCGAACACGCCGCGGCCGAGGATGACGAACATGACCGCCCATGCGGCCGCCACCACAAGAGCCATGGGGATGCCGACGTCGGAGGCGAGCTCCAGCGGCGTGGAATGGGCGATATCCCAGATTCCGCGAATCGAGATGTTGGGGCTGCGGTAGGGCGGGAAGGCCCATTGGAAGGTGCCCATGCCGGTCCCGAACCAGGGATTGTCGGCGATGATCTTCAACGTGGATTTCCAGGCCTCGATACGGCCCTCGTCGACCAGGCCGTGGCTGTCGAACCGGCTGGAAACGCGGCCGCCGAGCAGCTGCATCAGGCCGAGCGCCACCACCACGCCGGAGCCGAGCGAGATCCAGATTCCGGTCCGCGGCGGCAGGTCCTTGCGCAGGAACACCGTGAAGGAGGCGATCATCGCGAGCAGCGACAGGCTGACGCCGGCGCGCGAGCCGGTCATGAACATCGCCATCAGGCAAATCAGAAGCGCTCCGAGATGCGGCAGGATCTGGCGCGGCGGGATCTCGGCCACGTCGCGCGACACGCGCTTCCATTCGATGTGCCGCTCAGGCCAGCGCCGGCGGACATCCTCCAGGATCAAGAGCATCCAGATCACCGCGCAGGACCCGAAATAAGCGGCGGCCGTGTTGCGGTTGATGAAGGTGCCGGTGACGCTGCCCATATAGGCCGTCTTGTCCCGCCACAGGATCATGGTGGGCTCGATCAGGAACGAGGCGACGCCGTAAAGCGCGTAAAGGCTGCCGGAGACGGCGATGACCCAAAGCAGACGTCGGGCGCGCTCACGCTCGGCACCGACGGTGATGCCGAGGAGGATCGCCAGAATGTTGGCGAGCGGCGCACCCAATGCGAAGAACGCCTCGTTCTTGACGATGGACGCCGACGGCGCGATCGGCACGCCCAGGAGGTCGGACGCCTGCTTCCAGATCGGATTGAACGGCGCGATCCAGGGATGGTCGGACAGCTGCTCATGCAGCACGAAGGCGTATCCGGCCACGATCACCCCGATGCCCGCGATCATCCAGAAATGGGGGCGCCGCAAGTCGCGCGTCGGCGCCACGATCAAGGCGAGGCCCAGGCACAGGCACCAGAACGCGATCGAGAGGTCGTTGGTCGAGCCAAACGGGAACGGCGCGCCGGCAGCGACGAAGAACAGGATGAAGGTCGCAGGCCAGCTCCACGACCAACTTATACGGGGAAGCGGAAAGCGCATCGTCGGTCAGCCGGCCTTTGGCTCTAGCTCTAGAGGAAGCAATCGATCGGATAGATCTTCAGATCCACGTTCAAGCGGCTGATCCGAGTCTGCGCCCGGAAGCCGTAGAATTGCCCAAGGTTATCACTCCCTGAGTCGAGTTTTATTCCGGGGGTTAATTCATCCGGCGGCACCAGAAGCCCGATGTGGCGGTTGATGCCGGATATCTCAATTCGCCCGTCCCCCTCGCCGAAATGTCCCGCGAGCTGGGTCACCGTCACCTTTGGCAGGCCCCGTCGCTGATGGCAGACCTCCTCTTCCCATAGCTTGGTCTGCCGAACGAGAGGTTTGCCCGCTCCTTCCGGCACAACGATATCCTGAAAGGACGGGTGCAGCATCCCGAAGAACCGGCTCTCCTTGGAATTCGCCGACAGGCGGACTGCGAATGAAACTTCGCCCTTGGCACCTCGAAGGCGCTGAAAGATTGGCGCGTCGGGCTCGGCAGAGACTACGACATCGATCCGGTGGCGTACTCCGAACTCCCCCGCCGCACCGGCAGCCTGCTCGAGCAAAACAGGGCCCCCGATGATAAGGGTCAGAAAACACCAGAATGCTCGTCGTCGAAAGCGCATGCCGCCCCTTGCAACACTGCGGGATGACCGATGATCGGCACGCCTTGCTCAGTGGTGCCTTGATCCATAACCCGAACAGAACCGCTGTGATTGCTAAACGAAAATGGCACCGGGACAAAGCCCCGGTGCCATCGCTCTCGGTAGATCAAGTCCGCTGATTACGGCGCCAGCTTGATGTTGTTGCGGAAGATCAGCGCGTTGTTTCCGAGGTTCACGGCATCACTGCCGGTCGCCATGATCACACGCAGGTACTGCAGGAACTTGGCAGTCTCGACGTTGCGCGAGTTCGAAACGTAGATGATGTCGCCGTTCTTCATCATGACCTTGGTGCCGAGGAAGAAGCCACCCGGATCGCGGAAGTTCACGTTGAAGATGACCGGGATGGTCTCGGTCGTGTACTTGCTGACGTCGATGCCAAGCTGGGCAGCGACCTCACGCGGCTCGCGGCGATAGAGATACACTGCAGCCGGATCGGCCTGACCATCGAGGAGACCGCCGGCCTTCCCCACCGCTTCGCCAAGGTTGATGCGCCAGGCATCGAAGTTGAACTCGCCGCTCTGGCCGCTGGCACCGAACGCCAGGAACTTCTGCTGTTCGCGATAGACATAGATGCTGTCGTCGGGACGCACATAGATGTTGTTCTCAGGCGACATGACCAGATTCTCGAACGGAACGGTTGCGCGCCGTCCGCCACGTTCCAGCATCACCCAGGTCTCGAAGCCCTGGCCTCGGATGCCGCCGGCGCGGGTGATCGCGTCGAGCACCTTGTCCTTCGCGCCCGCAGCGCTCGCCGGATAACGCGCGGGCGCATTGACTTCGCCGAGCACGCTGATGAGCTGCGTCCGCTGCGACGACATCGCCACCACGACCTGCGGCTCGATGGCGCGGTTGGATATCTTTTCAATGATCGCGCGCTGGATTTGAACCGCCGTGAGACCCGCGGCCTTGACCTGACCGGCGTAGGGCACGGTGATGAACCCGTCATTGTCCACCGACTGATCCGGAATGGTGACGAAGTTACCGGGCCTGACGCCGGCTTCCGCCGGAATGAACAGACCACCCGCAGCCGCTTCGAAGATGGTCACGCTGACGACGTCGCCGATCCCGAACACAATGCTCGCCGGCGGTCGTTTGTCCGTGAACGCGCCCGCGAGACCCTTGGGTTCATGGGTATGTAGAATGTTCACGGTGGCTGGGTTGAGCGGCACCAACTCGTAAGCCGGCGCACTTTCAGTCTGTATGTGGTTGTTAACGTCGTCCGTTAGCGGGCCGGAGCCTGGATTGGTGGAGCAGGCGCCAAGCGCCAGCGCCACGGCCAAAAATGCGGGCTTGAATAAATAGGTCTTAGCAAAGGAATGCATCAACGCGGCCCCAATCGTCCCAATTACCTCAAAGTGGTACGGGCTAGCGGACCGCGCGACAAGGGTTCCAGGCCGAAACCGATGGTTAACGGCGCAATGAGTCCGCCGGTGTTGCGCCCGCGCCACTACTTCGGAACCCTCCTAACCCTTTGTGACTGTTTGTTGTAATTCGTGTGCCCGATCGATAGGCAGCCGCTCAACCGATGGGCGAGGCGTTTCTCACCCCGCGTATGTCTGGTATTGCTCCGGCCGTCTCATGAGGAGTTCCGGCGTTGCTCTTGGCGATTCTTTCCCTTGCTCTGACAGGATGGTTGCTCGCCGGACCGGGGTACGAAACCCCGGGGCGCCCCTTCATTGAGATCGCAGGCCCATCCTCCTCGATTTGGAAATTCACCCGCACCCCAGGCCCCAAAGAGGGCGAGAGCTTCGCCTCCATCTCCAAGACAGCCGAGACGATGCAGTCTGACCCGGAGTTCGCCGGCCTGATCGTCCGCTGCGCTCCCAAGGGCAAGATCGACGTGTTGGTCGCCTTGATCCGGCCCTTCCCGCCACGGAGCCACCCGCGAGTGACGATCTCCTCAACTGGCGGCGGTACCCAGACGTTCGAGGCCAGCATGGCGGCGGCCGGGGCCGCAGTCCTGTTACCGGACGAGGTCTCAGCCTTTGCCGCCGGTAAGTGGCAGACGACGCCCTCGCTTTCCGTGGTGGTGAAGGAAAGTGACACCGAAATCAAAGGCGTGGTGGCCCTGAACGGGCTTCGCGAAGCCTATAATTCCCTGGCAGCAAGTTGCGGCCAATAGACAAAATTTAGCCATACGACTTAAGGGTCTTTTTAGGGGGTGGAACCTAAGGTCCGAAGCACGGAGTGTTTCGGATGACCGAGCTTTTGATCTTCAGCTTTCTGGTAGGCGCAGTTCTGGGCCAACGCTTTCGCGTCCTGGTGCTCTTGCCGCTGACATTCGTCATGCTGCTCGCCGCAATCCCGGTCGGCTGGATCGCCAATCTGGGCTTCCTTGACGGCCTGAAGGGCGTCGTGCTCGCGGCCATCGCGCTCCAGGCCGGTTATCTCTTCGGCTCGGCCGCCCGCTTTGCTCTCGCCGTCGGTCGTGCCGCCCGCGTGTTTGCCCGTCCGCTCAAGACCGCCCGCTGACCTCTGTGGCTCATCAAGAGTCCGCCTGATCCCGCGGGCGACGCTGCGTTGATGTGGGGTGGGTTGGGAGCTGTTGGCTGCAGAGCTCTGTTTGAAAACTTGCCTCCGGCTTGTATGGTGGCCTGACCCTTTCAGGATTCCTTCCAGGCGCACGTTTGTCCTTCGCTTATTTTGCCCTCATCGTTTGCCTTGTTTCTGCATCCGCTCTCGACATTGCCGGCGCCAAATTCGGCGTACAGCTCGGGATGACGGCTACGGCCCTGGGGCTGTTTGCAGCGGTCTTCAGCGCACGAAAGGCCGACTACGAGCACTATCTGCGTGCCACGGTCTGGGGCCGTTGGATCCTGATCGGCATTCCCCTTTGTATCGCGGCTCAGCTGGTGCCGCTGTGGCTGAGTTGGGCGCATCCGATCTGGGCGAGCAGCCACGATGCTCTGGCTGGCCTGTCGCTTGGGCCAGTGACGGCGGATCTCGGCCTCACCCTGAATGCGCTGTTTCAAGCCCTCGCAGCGATCTCGTTGCTCAGCGTGACCATCGTCGTGGTCCGTGACCGCAGCCGTGCCGAACTGGTGCTGTTCGTGCTGAGCGGGGTAACAGCGGTGTCGGCTCTGACCTTGGATTTGCGTCCGTTCTCATCCGCCCTTGCAACCGCCGTTCCTTCCGACCTGGCGACAACGATGGCCGGTCTTGGCGTCATGCTTAATATAGCCGTCATGCAGCTGGCCGCCGAGCGGGCCGAAACGCGCCACTCGGTCGTTCGATCGGTCGCCATCGGCCTTTGCGGCCTTGTGGGCGCTCTGGCCAGCGCGGTCGCGGTTTTTGGCTTGTCGGGGACGAACAGCGCGATCGCCGCGGCCTTTGGCCTCGTGTTGATGTTGCTGATCCTTGTCATTCGAAGGATCGACCTATCCCCGTTGGCCGCAGGCGCGCTGTCCTTAGCCGCGCTGGTCGGAGCGATCATTGTCCTGAGCTTCTTGTTCGAAAAGAATGCAGGGCCGATTCTTTTGCGGCTCGTCGCGGAGGTGGGGGCCGAAACCAGAGCCGCGCTGGAGCGAATGTTGGCCGACACCAGGTGGTTCGGTGCGGGGGCAGGCACCTTTTCTGCCGTTGGCAGGATCTACCAAAGCGATTCCGGCGCGGCTTTGATGGCGCCCTCGACGGCTTTTGCCATCTTCGCGGATACCGGATGGATCGGTTTTTCCGCCGCGCTGCTGGCGGGCATGTTGGCTTTGGGCCGCTTGTTTTTGGGGGCTTTGCAGCGCGGCCGCGACTCGTTCTTCCCTGCGGCGGCCGCGGCCTGCCTTGTCTTCGCGCTGGTTGAGGGCTTCGCCGGTTCAGGACTGCTGCATCCGGCAGCAATCCTTTGCCTGTCAACGATCATGGGACTCGGCTTGTCCCAAAGCATCACCCAGTCCCCACGCGGCACGGGTCATTAGTCGTTCGTCGTTAGACGTCGCGATCAGCCAGTGACGCCCAGTAGGTCGGGTTCTTGGGCATTTGGATGCGGACCCACCGATAGGACTTTTTCGACCAGGGCAGGATGTGCCCGGTGAGGTTATCCAGCACGAGATCGCCGGCGAACGTGCGCACCACGACCACAAGATGATGCTCACCCCAGGTCGTCACGACCTCGCTGAGCAACACCGATCGCGCCGGGAAGCCCTTGGCAATCAGATCGTGGCGTTTTGTCACGGCGTAGTCGTTGCAGTCGCCGCTGGTGGGATGCAGCAGCCACTTCTCGCCGCGCAGCCCCTCCAAATTAGGCTCGGGTCGGATCGCGCTGTTGACCCGCCGATTGACCTCCTGAAGCTGGGCCATGCGCTCGGCCGTGAGCTTGAGACGTCCGCCCCTGAACACGATTTGCTGCGGTCGCGGCTTACAGTCGCCCTCGTACTTCAGGCAAAAGAGCGTGAAAGCCATCGGCGCCAGGGTCGGCTGGTCGAACTTGATGTACTGGATGGCGCCGCGCAACGCCGACGGCGCACCGACAAAGGCGGCCTCGGCCTTGTGTTGAGCCGCCCCAGCCAACAGAGCGGCGGCAATCGCCAGGAACTTTAAAGTCTTGCGCATGTCGCGCTCCCCATTTCTTGTTGGGGAAACGCTACGGGACACGTCTTGAAATCCGGCTCAAAAGCCGAGCGATCCTTTAATCAAAACCGCTGCGACTCCGTCAGAAACAATTAAGAATACCGATGCGTAACTTGTTCTGCTATGAGCGACCATGCCCTCCATTCATGACGCCAGACCCGATTCGACCAGCTGATGGGCCTTTCCAAGCGTTTTCGTAAGAACGTCAAGCCGCGGCTCCCCGACGGCGTGAGGATCTATGCCATCGGCGATGTGCATGGACGCGCCGACCTGCTTCAGTCGCTCTTAACTGTCATCGACGCCGACCTTGCCCGCTCCGCTCCCGAACGAGCGATTCAGGTCTTTCTTGGCGACTACGTCGACAGGGGCCCGGACTCGCGCGCTGTGATTGATCTCCTGATCGAGCGCTCGAAGTCGCATGAGACAGTGTGCCTCAAGGGCAATCACGAGGTGTTCCTGCTCGAGGTCCTCAAGGACCCGGCGCGCCTGGAGGAATGGCGTCGCTACGGAGGCCTGCTGACCCTTGTTTCATACGGCATCAACCCGACGATGAATCCGACGCCGGAGCAGCAGATTGAATTGATCGAAGGGTTGAGGGAGGCGCTTCCGCGGGAGCATCTTTCGTTTCTTCAGCAGCTCCGCCCGTCCTTCGCGTGTGGCGACTTCTTCTTTGTGCACGCCGGCGTCAAGCCGGGCGTAGCCCTGGAACGTCAGAAGGAGGAGGATCTGCTCTGGATCCGCGAGGAATTCCTCGAGTCCGAAAGACGCTTCGGCAAATATATCGTCCACGGCCATACCCCGGTCAGCGTCCCGGATATCCGCTCAAACCGGATCAATATCGACACCGGCGCTTACGCGACCGGCAACTTGACCTTGCTCACGATCCAGGGCGATAGTCTGCTCGCAATTTAGGACTTTTGCAGAGTTGCTGGCCAACTCCTGCGCCCTTCCACACGGGCATCGAAATTCATCATGAGCCGCATGACCTTGCTTCGCATCATTGGCGCCTGCATCGCAGTGATGTTGCTGCTTTACGCAGCATTGGGGTTTTACGGCGATCTCACGCGGTCGAACTTTCGGGCGAGCGATTTGTTCTTGGGCGAGTTTCCGCCCGAGAAGGTCAACGTAGCCGCTTCGGGCGTTCTGGCGCCCCTTTCATTCGACGGCGACTTGCTGGCGAATTATGCGGCGGCCAAAGCCGCGGATTTTCTTCACCGTCCTGCAGCCGATGTGAACAGCAGGGCCGCCGAGAACAAGGCTGCCCAGGATGCCGTTGTTGCGGCTCTGAAAGTATCGCCCATCCGGCCCGCGCTTTGGCTGACGCTCGGCACGCTGAAGACGCAGGCGGGTGAGCTGGCGACGCCTGCAGTGAAAATGTCTTACCTGGCCGGCGCGGTGCCGATCGCCGTCGCCTTCGCACGGCTCCAAACCGTCACATCGAACGCGGCAGCAGCCGACGAAGAGATCAAGCTGCTGGCGCAATCGGACGTCCGCGCGGCGCTTGCCAACCGCTCTCGCTACGAGCAGCTCCTGATCGCTGCCTACCTGCAGGCCACGCCGCAAGGCAAGTCGCTGCTTCTGGAGACCACGCAGGGGACCGATCCCAAGTTCAATCAGATTTTGCGGCGGTACTGAAGTTCGAGCGCGAGTTAGCCTGCTGGCTTGCAGTCAATTTTTCAGCGCGTCGCTTTTGGTGCGATCGGCACGAAATCCCGCTCACGGCGCGGTTGATCCGGTCGCCCCTGGTAGACGAACATGCCCTTCTTGGTCGAGACGATGTCGCCGCGCTGCAGGCTGTCGTCGTTGAGGAGGCGTTCGGTCGCGACAAGGTCCGGATCCTCCGGGACCGGTTTATAGAGCTCTGGATGGTCCCGCCGCTCGCGCGAGAGCTCCTTGGCTCGTCGCCGCGCATCTTCGATACGCTGACGCCACTCGTCACGGCTGACTTCCGGCTCGCTTGGTGGAAGATAGTCGCTGACCGAGGGCTCCGGTTCGGTCTGCGCAAAACACGAGGGCGGATTGGCGAGACCGAAGTCGATTGCACCGGCAACGGTCAGGACCACTCCGGCCAGCTGCCCAAGCCGCCTGGCATGAGCTAGAAAGGTGTGAGGTCGCGCGGTTGGCACGCTGTAACTCCAGGGCAGAGCGAGAAGAACGAGCAAGGGCCGGAAACTTCTCGTCCATTCCCTTCAATCTATACGTTTGCCGATTGCACGAAAGCCAAATCGCGGGCAAGCTTCGTGCTTTAGCTCGCGAGGATATTGACCAGTGGTCCGCAACGTTACTTTCCTGGTTCTGGTGATCTTTTTAGGCACTCACTTTGCGACAGCAGGCCAGATCGAATACCCGCAAGTGATCCATACGCAATACGAAGCCGTCGATCAGAAGACCGGGGGTCACTTCGTGCTGTGGTCGGAGCGGGAAAAGATCTTCTATGGCCTGGACCAGAAGCTTTTCCCGGGAGCTCGGTTTGTCGACATCACCCAGGTAACCCCAAGCGTGGGTTCGATCACACTGACCTATGTCGAGGTGCGGACCGTCAGCAGCACGACGTCGGACTATCTGTATCTGGCAGGAAATGTCCGCTTTCGCGTCAGTGGGATGGCGCTCAAATCCAGCAACTTCCCCGCCGGCGGCGGAATGACACCCAACGTACAGTAGCCAGACTAACGCCTGCTCGACCCACTAGTCCGCGTTCTGTTGCCGTAATAGGGGCGCGCGCGCCCTCCACTGACCAGAGGCGGCTGAATCTGGCTCGGAATATTCCGCGTAGCCGTGCTCGGCGCGGGCTGCGAGGGATTGACGATAATTACATTTCGATCGGGGGTCGATGGATCATTGACCCCCTGGGCCCGAGCGCTGAGGGCCCACGTGCTTGCCGTCACAAGAAGCGTAAACGCGGTCAGGACTAATCGTTTCATAAGATGTCTCCCAAGCGAGAACATCGGGAGGCGATCACCGTTCCTTCACGGTTGCTTGGGTCGTCATTGCCGAGGCACGGCGATCAACTTGCCGTCTCTCCAGACCCCCTGAGCCGCCATCCCGCTCGGCAGCTTGCCCGGCGCCAGGTTTCGGGTGGCTGTGGGTCGTGAGGCGCTCTGGGCCGTTTGGGTTTTCTTCGTAGGGGTGGTCACGATGCTGGTGCTCGTCAAATTGGCTTTGTCCTTGGTCCCTTGTGCAAAAGAAGGTTGCACCAGGAGAGCCACAAACGTGAGTGCTATGAAACCGTCGCGCATGATCAAAATACCGGAAAGAGGAGCTCGTCGAACTGTCACAGCTTTCTGCCCAAAAGCAAGCCCCCGAAGCTGTTCGACATGGGCTCTTGCAAGGCTGGCGATCAGAGCGGCTTTCGCCGAGATAGGATTTTGACGCGGAAAAGCCTAGCGAAACAGCCTGTTCCGGGTTACTTGATCGGCCTTGATGACCGACCCCAGCGACACCGCCGCCGGCGCGCCAAATATGCACGCGATCAAGGCCGGGTTTGTGCGTCTCCTGTCCGGGCGGATTCGCGACATATCCAGCGACCCCCGGCAGATCCGCGAAATCGTATACGAGCTGGCTCGCATCAAGCTTCTGGAACAATTAACGCATGGCGACGCACGGGAGTCCCGCGAGCTCCAGCAAGTGCTTGAGCGCGCCATCCGGGAGGTTGAGCTTTCATTTGACCGTAGCGAGCGCGACGCGCTGTCCAAAGCGCCGGAGTTGGCGCTAGACGTCGCTTCGCATCAGTCGCCACCCAGTCCCCCGGCTCCTCAGCCCGTTCCGCATCTGGCGCCCGTTCCGCCCTCGCCGCCCGTCCCGAAGCCTGCGGAAACAGGGCGCGGTTCTGTCGCACCGCCAAGCCCGCCCGACCAATCTCGGCGAAGCGGCATCCTCAACTCCCTCATCCGATTAGCCGCCATCCTGGTCGTCATTGCCGGTGCCAGCGCGGCGGTTACTTATTGGCCGCGGTTGAGGACACAATCCCTCGCATTGTGGCAGTCCGCGACGCTGTCCAAGCGCACCTCCACAAGCCCCGAGCCTCACCCCACCGGGGCTGTGACTCCATCGAGCGGTGAGAGCGTCGAACGGACACCGGATCAACCGAAGGAGCCGGTGACGCCTGCGCAACCCTCGATGCCGTTGCCGACGACCTTCGGCGTCTACGCCCTGAGCCAAGGCCAGCTCCAGGAGCTCAAGCCGGTCCCCGGGAAGATTCCGGATCGTCGTGTCGCGATCTCAGCAGCAATCACCACACCGAGCGCGACGACCCTGACAAGCGGAGATGTCAGCTTCATTGTTTTCAGGCCCGACGGTGGTGTCGATGCAACCGGGACCGAGGTTCGAGTAGTCGCAAAAGTCTCCCGAGCGATGGGCGTCGATGCAACCGGGAAAGCGGCCATGGTCTCTGCCGGCGACACCTGGGTCATCCGCAGCATGTCCTTCCCTTACAAAGTAGGTCCGGTCGAGGATCAGCCGAGAATGCTATCGCTGCAGCCGGAGCAGGACGGCTTTACGCTTTCGCCGGGTCGCTACGTCGTGGTCGTCAAAGGTATGGGCTATGACTTCACGGTGGCCGGGACGCCGACTGATCCCAACCAATGCGTCGAACGCATCAATGCAACGAACGGCGCATTCTACTCCCCCTGCCCGCCGCGACGCTAAAGTGGCGCGACGCGTTCCGTTTATTTCTTGGCCTTGGCGTCTTTAGGCGCATCCGCGGGCGCATCATCGACCTTGCCGTTGTTCGTGACGCATTTGCTGAAATAATCGCGCCGCTCCTTGGCTGTCCCTGCGCTGCCGGCAGCGGGATTGCCGATTTGCTTTGGAGGAAAGGCCTTGGCCAAAGCTGCGTCGCATGCACGCGCTACTTCTACAGTGACGGCCGACGCCGTTACTGGCGCGCCAATAGCCAAAACAAATGCCAATCCCATAGACCTTTGCAAATTTCTGGAGATCACCTGGCTCGCTCCTTCAATCCGTCCGAGAACGCTGGACGGGACCATATCAAAATCGGCAGAAGAGCCAAACGGCAAAGCGGCGCCCGAATTGTCCCGTGGCAAAGCTGTTCAGCGAGAGATTATGCTTTTCGGACCGAGATATCCATCGTGCCCAAACCTGCTGCGTTTAGCAGACGGAAGGGTGCCGAGCCAAACCCTCGATCCTAGCTATTGAGCTGCGGCGGCTTCAGGTTCGGAAAGCGCGTGAGCATCGCGGTCCTGATAAACCTCAGATGAGCGATGGTGTTTGCCAATTCCTTGAGCCGCCGCTGGCCGTTGGAGATGTCGGCGGCAAAGAGATCTTGATGATGACTGTCGATCGGCTCCCGTTCGAGATATTCATCGGTGCCGTTTCCGAAAGTGACGGATGCACGCGCGAGTGCGTCATCAACACGTCGTCCGAGGCCGACCTGCTCCCTCTCCGCATCGCGCAATGCCGTATCGATCGCGACCATGACGGCATCGATTCGAACGCGGTCCGTCTCCGCATCGCGCTCGATGGTGCGGGCCTTGAAGCCTTTGTCCTCACGGCGGGAGCTGAGAAAATTGTGTGCGCGCGCTCTCAGGAACAGCTGAAACATTTGGGCCATCCCACGTTCGAGATTTGGACCGCTAACATCGGTCAGACATAGTTAACAAAGCTTGAATCTTGTGGCTGCTCCGCCTGGCTTTGTACGATCCACGCCCGCCAGGCTCCTTCGTGTTTCGAATAAAGCTCAAGCCATCGAGCTTCGTGCGCCGCGGCGGCCCCATCGCCCGGACCGATTTGAACCGTCTCTCCCATGTGATGTCCAGCGCTTCGAACTCCGCCGTTTCCGGAAGCGACAGCCCTATCAGCACCCGCTTCCCTTGCGCATCAACGAAATACCTGCGGGGCGCGTTGTGCCTTTCAGTCATTCGAATGAGCCTCGTCCATGATCCAAGGACCTGGAAGATCTTTCAGGTGTCGATCATAGGCGCGAACGAAAACCATCAAAATAACGATGCAAATTATCGCGCCTAGCAATGCAATCAGATACGTCATTTACGCCTACCCTAACGCGGGGCCACGGAAAAATCGGGGCGGCTAAGCTTCCGCCGTGAATCGAGATGTTCTAGGTGGCATTGGCTAGGCTCTCAAGAATTGCGACAAGTTAACCTAACCGCACATGGTTATTTCGATAATGCTACAGAGATCGCTCGGCAAACAGGCCAGGCGCGAAATACCATCATTAGGAGGGCGACCGACTTCGTCCCGCCCCTGTTGCGGGAGTATAGGGCGCATAGAGACGATATCTTGCCGATCGCTTGCGTGAGCGCCACGCCCTCGCACCATAGCCGCAAGCAAAACCGCCCGCGAAGATCGAACCCAAAATCACAATTGCCAACATTTGAACGTCCCATTTTTTCGGCGCGTTCCTCCCATTGCATTTCATCTTGTCGTTGTGACGACTTCAAGATCGGCACCGCTGAAAGTTTTGCCAGGCGATGACGAAATTTGTGCAAGGAGCTGATTGAAGTTTGGTCGTTGCCGGACAGCCGCGGGCCGGGGAATGACAAAACGTCTCACTGATTGAAGTTGGATCCGGCCGGATGTTAATCGGGGTTCACGCAGTCCATGCAGCCTTCAGAACCGGCGCCCGACAATTCGGCTTCCAGCCATTCAAAGCGCGGTAACGGCCGCCGCTGATCAGCATTGACACCTCCGTGATAGTACGGAGCGACAAAGCCGGATTAGACGCGTTAAGGTTGAGCGGTTAGCTTAATCCGCGTTGTTTGTTGCGAATTCTCACTAATCACTTATCCCATCGTCTCACCGGGCTCCCCCAAGCTCGGCCCCACCCAAGCAAAGCCGTCGAGCGACATGGGTCCGCTTGGCGGCTTTGTCCTTGTCGCGACGAGAGGATGATTTCGGTTATGGCGCGCAAGCCCTGGTCGTTCAAGGAAGACCGCCGGCTGATGGAGTTGGCTAAGTCTTCGGCTTCATTGGAGGAGGCGGCGAAACAGCTCGGACGATCGCCCGATGCGATCAAGCGCATGGCCCTGCGCCTTGGTCTTTCGTTGAAAACGAAGGCGAGAAAAAAGGCCTAAGCGAGCGTGCGGCGGCGTTCCGCCAACGACGTCATGATGGCCGCGGGCGCGCGATCGCCGGTTCTGACGAAGAACGAATGCGTCGTGTTGCTGATCGGAGTAGAGCAAGGACCTCAAGGCAAGGTGAGGTCGCCGTCCGCCCCGAAGGCTCGACTCCGGCTACATGAAATAGATGCGCTCTAGCCCGGTTCGCCAGGGAACCGAACCAGCGCGCTCGCGTTGACTCCAACTTCATCGCGAGGTCTGGCCGTGGCCCATCTTGCCATTTCCGTCATTCTGGTCTGGTTGGCTATCAATATCGCCTTCGTGGTCTTGCGCTTGCGAGCCACCCGGCCACAGCATGGTGGCAGCCCTCGGCAGGCTTCCATCGCGCCCTACAATCCCGCACCCGCTTCCCTCCGCCATCGAATGGGCCGCCAGAACTTGGGAGCGGAAGGTTAAGTAGCATTTTCGATAGGGTCCCCCGGTCCGGGGGCAGACGGGTCCCTCGCCTGCCCACCCCCAAAGGCCGGTTCCACATGCCTCGCCCGCGCATTAAACCCTATCTTAGCGCGTCCTGATTAGGATCGGCCGACGCTTCCCTCTGTTCCGCCGGGCCGAATGAGATTGCAGCGACCGACTTTCGTATTTGCGGCGTTCGTGCTCGCGAGCGCGGCCGCGTTCGGCGTGGCTGGCCACTTTGCGGCAACTTCGTTCATTCGGTACCAGCAGGCCCACCAGCTCGACGAATTGACCGAGGTGGTTCTGCGTCGCGCCGAATTTGCGGTCGACTTTGCCGGCGCGAGCCTGGGCGAACTCGCGCGGCGCGATCTTGCCGATTGTGGGCCCGCGACGCTGCAGGCGATCCGGCTCCACGTCTACCAACGTTCCGCAATCAAGGATGTGCGCCTCGTCAACCCGGATGGCTCGGTGATCTGTTCGGCCTATTCCGAAACGCTGGAATTCGACAAGGGATGGATCGACCGCCGCGATATGCTTCCCTCGCACGACAAGAACCTTTCGCTCTTCCGTGTTGAGCAATTCGGCGGGGATGCTCTGGGCGTGCTCAAAGACATCAACGGCAATGCCGCATTGGTCGCCATTCTTGGCGTCAACGCCAGCCTGTTCGACATCATGCCCGCCGAGTTGCGCGCCCACAGCGAAGTGATCCTCGCGTTGAGCAACGGCGAGAAACTTGGCGAATTCCTGCTCGATCCCGACAAAGCCTTGCAGGCCCCGATCGATCTCGACAAAAATTCAGCTCGATTCCCACTCCATGCGACCATTCGCCTCGAACGCGGCATCCTCACGACGTGGAACAACGAGGCTTACTGGCCGACGCTGGCCGTAGCATTTGCAATCGGCGCCCTTTTCGGCGGGCTTTTCGCGCGGAGCCGCCGCATGGAAGGGCCCGTCGCCGATCTCGACCGCGGGCTGGCCGCGAACGAATTCAAGCCGTACTACCAGCCCATCTTCGAGCTCAAGACCGGTCGGATCAAAGGCTGCGAGGTGTTGGCTCGGTGGCTCCTCAAAGACGGATCGGTCGTGCCTCCGATGAACTTCATCCCGCTCGCGGAATCCAGCGGCCGCATCCAGGTCATGACCTGGCAGATCCTGCGATCAGCGCTGTCGGATCTGCAGCCGCTGTTGAAAGCGAACAAGGATTTTAAGCTCTCCCTCAACGTCGTACCAAAGCATCTCTTGAGTGCGGGCTTCATTGAAACGCTCCGCCGCACGGTCATGGCGGCGCAAGTCTCCGCGCGCCAGATCGTCATCGAGGTGACCGAGCGCGACGAGCTCGACGACCTCGCACGCGCCGCAGCCGTAGTCAGCGAATTGCGGGACTACGGGTTTCGCGTCGCCATCGATGACGTCGGCGTCGGTCATAGCGGGCTATCCCGGCTCAAGGGCCTGGGCGCCAATACAATCAAGATCGACAAATTTTTCGTCGACACGATCACCGTGGACGCATCGACTGCCACGATCGTGGAGATGCTGGTCGCACTTGCGAAGGACCTCCAAATGACGGTGGTCGCGGAAGGCATCGAGACGGAGGAGCAGGTCCGGGCGCTTATTTCATCCGGCGTAGAGGAGGGGCAGGGCTATCTGGTCTCCGCCCCACTGCCCTTCGCTCGATTCAACGAGTTGGTCGAGTCACGCTGCTTGGCGCAGAGCGCTAAATTGCCGACCGACGCGGCGTTGGTGGCCTGAAAGGATTGAGCCGTTAACCCGGGACGGCAAACGCGCCGCGCCCCTTGCTCAATCAGCCTTAACGATACTCTCATCTTTCAACGCGGCCTGGCTCCGGTCCGGCTATGGTCGTCCAATGCGCCGCAACCACCTTATCGCAGCCGCAGGCGTCTGCTTCGCGCTCATCGTCTATGCCACGCTTGCGAGACTGGCGGGGAGACCCGTGCTTATTGGCCATCACGAGGCTTATTGGGTCGTCGTGATCGAGCGCTTCAGCGCCTACGGGTTGCTGGGATTTCTCTTGTCCTTCCTGTTGCCCGGTCGGCTCACCCTCGCATGCTCGCTTGTCGTGGCGGTCGCAATGGGGCTGGAAATCCTGCAAGCAATGACGCCCGATCGTGATCCGGGTTTCCTGGACGTGCTGCAAAAGGCAGCAGGCGGGACCGTCGGGGTCCTCCTCGCTCAAACAATCCTGGCCTTCTTACCGAGGCCGCCCTCCTGAGCAGATGCATGGCCTGCACGTCTGCATCGGGAAGTGACCGTCCTTATTTTATCATTTGTCCGCGTAGTTCACCGCCCGGGTTCGCGGCCGTATGAATGTTGGCATACCATTTCCCAGCCAGCAGGTCCGCAGCCTGAGCTTCGGTGAGCGTTGCGCTCCCCTGAATCGGGCTTTGGACCGTCTTGAACGGCAGCACGATGCCGGCGTTCTTGCCGGGCTCCACCGGGCCGTGGAAATGTGCCCCCATGGCTGGCCCGGTCAAGCCGGCGAAGCTGACTGTGTAGGTCAGGGTTTTCGCCTCCGTATCGTAAGTCGCCTCGGCCTTGCCTGTTCCAGGCGAGTTGTTCGGAGGCACTTCATTGCTGCCTTTTAAATCGGCCTGCAACTTCACGAGCTCTGCATTTGCCGTTGCGGCTGTCATGATGATCAGCGCACCCAGCATCGCCGCTCCCAACAGTGTCGCGTAGCCTCGATCGCTGTCGTTCCTCATGGCATCCTCCTGCAGGCTCTACGGCCCGCTGCGGTTAAACCCCGGCCAGCAATGAAAATTCCGGATGGAGATTTATGCCTGATTCGGAACAACTATCGCGAGAATCTCGGCTCCCACACCCGGAGCCTGACCGATTGCGCGCGGGAGCTAAGCCGAGCGGCGCTGGCCCAGGAACTGGTTCGGCGTCAGGAGTTCTGCCATCTGCCGATGGGTGGCCTGGAGCGCCTCGATGGCACCGTCCAGATCAAAATCGGCGTCCCGGACAGAGGCGAAATATTTGGCCGTCAGCGCCAGATCGAGCTTGACGCGGGTTGCGCCGTCGCGGCTTTTGCGGCGGTCAAGTGACAAATGGATGGCCCGCATTCGTGCCTCGGCAGACGTGCAGCCGCTAAGCTCGGCGAGTTCGTCATAGGTCATCCAGATCTGTGCCATGTTTCAGTCACTCCTTTACTCGGCATCAGCTTAATTTTGGTGCTTAAAGCTTCGGTTGCCGCGATGCGCGCGCCCACCGTTTCGCAGCGATAGGGTCAATGCGAGCTAAACGAAGAAGGACGGTGCCGAGCCGCCGGTGGGTTGCATACAGCGAAGATCAATCTATGCTCACCAGATCGATCAACTATTGAACTGAGGCAATCGCATTGGGACAGGTCACTTCGGAAGCCCTCTCCTTGATTGATGTCGTGTCCCGTGGCGCCACGCGGCATGTCCTCGCCTTCCGCAAACGTCCCGCATGGCTGACGCTTGCGGTGCTCGTGCCGGGTGCCGATTTGGTGCTGGCCGCGGACGCATAGATGATCGTTGATTTCACCTCGAGGTAAGCAGACATGACCGACCGACCGACTGTCCTCGTTACGGGAGGCGCGGGCTATATCGGCTCGCATGCCTGTCGCGCCCTGACCGCCGCCGGCTATCAGCCCGTTGTTTATGACAATCTGTCGACAGGTCATCACGGCTTCGTCGCCGGCCCGCTGGTAACAGGCGATCTGCTCGACGGCGCCACGCTGGCGCGCGCCTTCGCCGAGCACAAAATCACGGCGGTCATGCATTTCGCGGCGGCGAGTCTCGTCGGCGAGTCCATGACCGACCCGCAAAAGTACTACATCAACAATGTGCAGGGCACGCTGTCGCTATTGCAGGCGATGCGCAATGCGGGCTGCCATCGTATCGTGTTCTCCTCGACCGGCGCCGTCTACGGCAATGCCGATTCCAAGGAACTGCCGGAAGACTTCCCCTGCGCGCCGATCAACCCCTATGGCGCATCGAAGTGGATGATCGAGCGCATGCTGGCCGATTACCGGTCGGCTTACGGCTTCGGCGCGTTTTGCCTGCGCTATTTCAATGCCAGCGGCGCCGATCCTGCCGGCGGCATCGGCGAATTGCGTGACAATGAAACCCATCTCATTCCGCGCGCCATGATGGCATTGCAGGGCCATGTCGATTTTGCCGTGTTCGGTCAGGACTACGACACGCCCGATGGCACCGCGATCCGCGACTACATCCATGTCACCGACCTCGCCGCAGCGCATGTCGCGGCGCTGAAGCTGCTGGAACAAGGGCATGCCGGCGGCAGCTTCAATCTGGGCACCGGCTCCGGCTTTTCGGTGCGGGAGATCCTGACCGCCATCAGGCAGGAGACCGGGCGCGAGGTGCCCCACACCGTCAAACCGCGCCGCGCCGGCGATCCCACCTATCTGGTCGCCGATCCCTCGGCAGCGCGAAAAGTGCTGAATTTCGTGCCGCGATATTCGGATCTGCCGACTGTAATCCGCACCGCCTGGGCCTGGCACCAGAGGGCTCATCCGCTTAAGCAGCCCTGACAACATCCTCGAAGTCGATCAGGCGGGATAAGACGTGGCCTTATGGTCTATTCCGTTCTGAGCCGAGCGATCCCGGCGCAAACGGATGGCGCGATCGCGAACGGCCGTCGAGCCCCTTGGGCAGCTTGTCGGCGTTGAGCTTCACGACCGCACCTCGGGCGTCAACGGCCGGCACCTCGTCCTGGCTGTAGATGAGCGTCGCCTCGAAGGTCACATCGGGGGCCTGCTCGGCCGTTCCGGAACAGGTCGCCATCGCACCGCTGCACACGCCCGCGAGCTTGACCTCGACCTCGTCGAGCCCGAACACGGTCGGCGGCCCCTCGGCATGACGCCGCGTGGTCAGAACCGCCGTGAAGCGCTGCTCGTCAATTCGGTAAGAGCCTCCATAAGTGAAGAAGCTGTCGCTGCCGGAGATTCGTCCCTCCGCCAGATGCACGACGCCCGTGCCCTGACCGCGCGGGGTCCTGAACCAGGCCGCATATTTGCCGTCTCTCAGCATGAAAACATCCACCGTAAAACTCCAACGTATTTGCAACCAACTCTGGGGCGCGACAATGACCTGCGCGGGGAGCATTCCGCCACGGTTAACGCCCTGCAAAATCAACTCGTCAATTTGACGCCGAGGCGCGGCGACGCGGGCGCACGCTTCCCGTGCGGCGGGCAAGAAAGCTGGAGCTGGACCTCGTTGCATACCGCGCTAAAAACGATCGGCGTGCCGACCTCGTTTGGCAGCACGCATATAACCGCTATCAACTCCAGCCAGCTCGTGACAGCTAGCCTGTCACGCGGGAGGAAGTGGTCGAGATCGCCGCCGGTCAGCAGGCGACGCCGTATCAGAAGACCGAGGCTACGCTCGCGCCCATCATAGATATGGAGAGCCACCCGGTTGAGGCCGTCCCAGCCGAATGAAATTATCCATCCAGCTTGCCGGCGCACTGTCTTCTCGAGTCGCCGGCTTGAACCTCTTCCTGATAGAGTGCACCAATATCAAAGAGTGATTCCGGTCACACTTGCCTGGGCGTTTCGCTGCTAAGCATCGGGCCTGGATGGGGACCGGCAAATATTGGTCGAATTGGATGAGAATTGCCATGAAAAGCCTGATCGGCGCTGTTGTCGGCACATGCTGTCTTGCTGCTCCGGCTTTGGCGGAGAGCCCGACCGCCATCGTCGAGGACGTGCAAGGCAAGGTCGACGGTGTCGCGTTCATGGATTATGTGGTGCCGGGCAAGATCATCAAGCTGGGGCCCAAGGCAACCATTACGCTCAGCTATCTCAAATCGTGCCAGCGCGAGACCATCAGCGAAGGCGTCGTCATGGTCGGCACCGAGCAGAGCACCGTGCAACTCGGCGAGGTCAAGCGGGAAAAGGTCCCCTGCGATACCAACGCGGCAAAACTGTCGGAGCGCGAGGCGAACCAGAGTGCCGCGACGACCTTCCGCACCATGCGGTCGGACGCCAAGGGCAGCGCTCCGGCCAAGCTGCCGACGCTCTACGGTGTCGCGCCGTTGGTGCAGGCGAAGAGCGGCAGCACCCTGGTGATCGAGCGCACCGATGGCAAGGAGCCCACGATCAGCGTGCCGCTCAAGAGCGAGACCATGGTCGGAGGCAAGTTCTATGACTTCGCCAAGGCCGGGAAGTCGCTGACGCCGGGCGGCAGCTATCTCGCCATCCTCGGCACCAAGCGTTACGCCTTCCAGGTCGATCCCAGCGCCACGTCGTCGCCGACGCCGATCGTGGGACGCCTGCTGCGGCTCGAATAGGCAGCTAGCGACGGGGCGATGCGGCGGATCGGCAGACGGGACATCGTTGCAGCGATCCTGATTGCGCTTCTTGCAGGCGCCGTCGTCACGTCTCCGCCGTTCCAGACGCTGCAGGGCCTGTCGCTCGACATCCTCACGGCACTGCGCGGCAAGCTCGTCGGCGACCACCGCGATCCCGCGACATCACCGGTCGTCGTCGTGGCCATCGACGGCGAGACCTACGACACTCCGCCGTTCCAGGGGTCGCCGACGCTGACCTGGACGCGCGAGATCGGCCGGGTGCTCGGCAGCATTGCCGACGGCGGCGCCAAGGTGATCGGTTTCGATGTCATCTTTCCGAGCTCGATCGAGCGGTCGGAGATTCCCTTTGGCGATGCGCCGGTTGGCGCGCGATTGAAGGGATTCGACCGAGACTATCTCATCGCCTTGCGGAAACTCTCTAGTGACGGCAAGCTGGTGCTGGGCGAGGTCCTCAGCAGCGATCATCCGGACCGCGCACAGCAATTGGCTGTGGGGAATAACGTCCGCGGCCTCAACGTCTATACCGACACCGACCATGTAATCCGGCGAATGCCGCTGAGTTTTCCTGTCGGCGACATGCCAGCTCCCGCAATGGCCGTCGAACTCGCCACCCGCGCGCTCGGCGCAAAACCGCAGACCGCGCCTTCTGGCGTGACTGCTTTGTCCGGGTATACGATCCCGAGCGCGGTGCCGAACACGCTAACGCTCAATTTCCGAGGACTCGGCCGCGACGTGCCGACATATTCGTTCGCAGACCTGCACGCCTGCGTCGAGAAGAACGACCGCGACTTCTTCCGCCGCGCCTTCGGTGGCAAGATTGTGGTGCTCGGCACGATCCTCAATGTCGATGACCGCAAGATCACCTCGATGCGTCTTTCCGGCGGCTATGACGGAACGCCGGCCGCAAGATGCGCCCTGCCCGCACCGGCAACCACTGAACAAAAAGCCCGCAGCGACATCGCCGGTGTCTTCGTGCATGCCAACGCGGTGCGAAATCTGATCGAACGCGATGCGGTGACCGAGCTCGGCTTTCCACTGCGGAGCATTCTCACGATCGTGTTCGCAGCGATCGTGGCCTGCGCGGCCTGCGTGCTCGCACCGGGTGGCGCACTGATCGCCTGGTTCGTCCTCACCGCCGTTTACGCCGCTGCAGCCGTCGCCGCCTTCGTACACGCGTTGGCGCTACCATTGGCCGAGCCCGCGCTCGCGAGCCTTGCCGCGCTCGCGATGATGATTGGCTACCGTTTCATGCTGGCCGATCGCGACGAGCGTTTCCTGCGCAAGAGCTTTGCGTTCTATCTCGCCCCCGAAGTGATCGACACCATGGTTGCCTCCGGCAAGATGCCGGCGCTCGGCGGCGAAATGCGCAACGTCACCATGTTCTTCTCCGACCTGAGTGGCTTCTCCTCCATCGCCGAGACGATGACGCCGGGCGAACTGGTGACGCTGATGAACGAATATCTGTCGGCCATGACCGACATCATCGAGAGCCATGGCGGCTATGTCGACAAATATATCGGCGATTCCATTGTCGCCATGTTCGGCGCGCCCGCCGACGATCCCGCGCATGCGCGCCACGCCGTCCATGCCGCGCTGAAATGTCACGCAAAGCTGGCGGAGCTCAACGCCGGCAGCGCCGCTTTCGCCGGCCGCGGCCTGTCGCACCGCATCGGGCTCAACAGCGGCGAGGCTGTCGTCGGCAATATCGGCTCCCGCCGCCGCTTCAACTACACCGTGATGAGCGACACCGTGAACGTCGCCTCGCGGCTCGAAGGCGCCAACAAATATTATGGCACCGCAATCATGGCTTCAGAAACGACTGTCGCGCAGACAGGCAATACTTTCACCTGGCGCGAGCTCGACGCCATCAAAGTGATAGGACGCGGCGAGGCGATCAAGGTGTTCGAGCCCCTCGCGGAGAAGGGCACGGAGAGTGCCGGGCAGACGAAGGTTGCCGCCGCGTATGCGGAAGGGCTGGCGTGCTGGCGGGCAAGGGAGTTTGCGAAGGCGGCTGATGCGTTCGGGCGAATGGCGGAAATGGATCCGGCGTCAGCGCTTTTTGGCAAGCGCGCGACTGCGCTCGCTACAAATCCACCGGGGTCGGATTGGACGCCGGTGAACATCCTAGAAGGAAAGTAGCGCAGCGTCCCACCGCTTTTCGGGTCCACTCCCCGCTAGAACGGCAACCCCACGTAATTCTCCGCCAGCAGACGCTGCGCCGTCTCGGACGACAGCAGATACTCCAGCTCCGTCTGCTGAAGCCTCTCTTCATACTCGGAACGGTCGGGGAAGCGATGCAGCAGCATCGTCATCCACCACGAAAAGCGTTGCGCCTTCCAGATCCGCGCCAGCGCCTTGGCGGAATAGCCCTGGAGCCCGGAATCATCGCCGTTCTGATAATGCGCGAGCATGGCGTGGTAGAGATAATAGATGTCGGAGCCGGCGCTGTTCAGCCCGCGCGCGCCGGTCGGCGGCACGATGTGGGCGGCATCGCCGGCGAGAAACAGGCGGCCGTAGCTCATCGGCTCGGCGACGAAGCTGCGCAACGGCGCGATGCTCTTCTCGATGGACGACCCCATGATCAGGCGGTCGCCGACCTCGTGCGGCAAACGGCGCTTCAGCTCGGCCCAGAACGCATCGTCGCTCCAGTCCTCCACCTTGTCGGTGAGCGGCACCTGGACGTAGTAGCGGCTCAGCACTTGCGACCGCAAGGAACACAGCGCGAAGCCGCGCTCGTGCTTCACATAGATCAGCTCCGGCGACACCGGTTTCGTGCGCGACAGCACGCCGAGCCAACCGAACGGATAGATCTTCTCGTATTCCCGCAGCACGTCCTTCGGGATCGACTTCCTGCTGACGCCGTGAAAGCCGTCAGCGCCGACGATATAGTCGCAATCGACTCGGACGGTTTCGGCATTCGAACGATAGGTCACGTACGGCTGGTCCGAGGTCAGGTCATGCGGCGTCACGTCCTCGGCATTGTGCACGACGTTGCCGCCAAGGCGGTCGCGCGCCTCGTAGAGGTCGCGCGTCAGCTCGGTCTGGCCGTAGACCAGCACCGAATTGCCGCCGGAATGCTTGTGGAGGTCGATCTGGGAGAGCACCCCGTCATGGGCGATCTCGAATCCCTTGTGGATCTCGCCCTCGCGGTCCATCCGCTCGCCGCACTGTGCCTCGCGCATCAGCCTGGCGAAGCCGTGCTCGAGCACGCCGGCACGGATCCGGGCAAGCACGTGGTCGCGGCTGTACTTTTCCAGCACGACCGTGTCGATGCCCTTGAGGTGCAGGAGCTGGGACAACAGCAGCCCGGACGGCCCGCCGCCGATGATACAGACCTGGACTTTCATTTTTGCGTCCTCCTCGGCACTTTCTTGCAGATTCAGCGCCGCTGACGGATGGAGGCTTTCGTCTTTGTCTTGTACTATTCGAACATGAGAAACCCAGCCCCCGCCCCGGCAATCCGGGTCTACAATTTGTTCGGCGAATCCGGTGATCTGCCCGATGTCGTGTATTGCGAGACGATAGCGTCGCGCTCGGTGCTGCACGATTGGACGCTCGCCGTGCACCGCCATGCCCGGCTGCACCAGGTGCTGCTGATCGAGCGTGGCGGCGGCGAAGCGACGCTCGACGGGCGCGTGGTGCAGCTGAAGCCGATGCAAATCGTCAACGTGCCCGTCGGCCACGTCCACGGCTTCCGTTTCGTGCCTGATACCCAGGGCTGGGTGCTGACCATCGCCGCGGAAATATTGGACGAAGCGCTGCTCGCCTCCGAAGGGCTGCGAGGTGCCTTGTCGCGCTCGGCCGTGATACGCGGCACGCCGCAGATTCGGACCACCATGAAGCAGATCTTTGCCGAACACGCCGCGCGCGATTTCGGCCGAGCGCATGTGCTGCGTGCACTTTCGGCGGCCATGATCGGGCTGGTGGCCCGCGCGCTCACCGGCGAGAGCGGTGGCAACGGCACGGCTGAAAGCGGACTATTCCGCCGCTTCGAGGCGCTGCTGGAACAGCATCATCTGGAACGCTGGAGCGTTGCGGACTATGCGGGCGCGCTGTCGATCACGCCGACCCATCTCAACCGTGTGACCCGGGCAGCAACCGGCGACACCGCCTCGCACCTGATCCTCAACCGGCTGATCCGCGAGGCGCGGCGCAACCTCGTCTACACCAATTTACCGGTCTCGACGATCGCCTATGCGCTTGGCTTCGAGGACCCCGCCTATTTCAGCCGGGTCTACGCCGCCGCCACGGGCGTGTCACCGCGGGCCTTTCGTGCCCAGCTTCATGGCGATGAAGGCTGACACACCGGCCGATCGATCAGCCGCGCCTGTGGTCGAAGGCCACGCTGGGAACCGCAATGGCCTTTGTGCCAGCGCTGCCACTTAACCTTCGTATATGGGGCCCTATCCTTTGGATAGGCGCCCTTTACCTCAGTACAATTGAGTAGGGAATGCGCGCGCCTTAGCCTGGCTGCATTCGGCGCCCTGGCGCCGGTGGCATTGTATCCTCCCTAACCTGGGCGCAAGACGGCCGCCCCTGTCCGGTCGTCTGCGCTGCTTTTTCGGCAAGCCATCGGTGCCTTCAATGTTTTTCCGGCCGACACACCGCCCCCGGCGGTTGGACCGGCCACCTTTCGCGTACAACTGGAGATTTGTGCATAATGTCTTCGATTGAGAAGATCGCACTCTTTATCGATGGCTCCAATCTCCATGCCACCTCCAAGGCGCTCGGCTTCGACATCGACTACAGGCGACTGCTCGGCGAATTCCAAAGCCGAGGTGCGCTGTTGCGGGCCTTCTACTACACGACCGTCGTCGAGGATCAGGAGTATTCGTCAATCCGTCCGTTGATCGATTGGCTCGACTATAACGGATACACCGTCGTCACGAAACTCACGAAGGAATTCGTCGACGCCATCACCGGCCGCCGCAAGGTGAAGGGCAGCATGGATGTCGACCTCGCCGTAAATGCGATGGAGCTCGCCGAGCACGTCGACCAGATCGTGTTGTTCTCGGGCGATGGGAATTTTCGTTCGCTGGTGGAAGCCCTGCAACGCCTCGGTGTCCGCGTGACGGTCGTCTCCACACTCTCCACTCAGCCGGCCATGGTCGCTGACGAGCTGCGCCGACAGGCGGACATATTCATCGATTTGGCAGAACTGAAACCAAAAGTGGGGCGCGATCCGGCGAATAGGCCGGGATCGCGCGAGATGCGTCAGTCACCGCAATTCCACGCGCGCGTAGCGATCGATCGCAGTGACCAGGTGGAGTGAACCTTCGGGCGGCGGCTCTCAGACGTCGAAGAACATCGTCTCCTCCGGCCCCTGCAAATTGATCGTGAAAGCATACACGATCTTGGCGCCACGCTCGCTGCGCTTTGCGATCAACGTCGAACGTCGCACCGGCTGCTCGATCAGGCTGAGCACGGGGTCGGCGGCGTTCGCAGTCTCTTCATCGGAGAAATACAGCCGGGTGTTGAGCCCGATATTGATGCCACGCGCGACGATCCAGATGTTGACGTAAGGCGCGCATTTGCGGCCCGCCTTGTCGGTGATGGCCCCGGGCTTGATGGTCTCGAACGTCACCAGCCCGCTCTCGAAGTCGGAGCCGGCGCGGCCCCAGCCACGAAATTCCTCGTCGAGCGCGCCGGTCGACCGATCGGCCGGATGGTTGTAGCGGCCGGCCGCGTTCGCCTGCCAGATCTCCAACAGCACGTCACGCAGCGGCGTGCCGCTGCCGTCGAACACCTTGCCCTCCAGCGTGATGCGTTCGCCTTGCGTGTTCGGCGTCACCAGCACGTTGGAAAAGTTCTTCTCGAAGATGTCGAAGCCGGCCATTGCCGGGATCAGGCCGATATGGACGTAGGGCCCGGCGGTCTGCGAGGCGGTTTCCTTGAGGTAGTTGAGCGGCTGCGGCATAGACCTAGTTCCCTGCGGTGCGATTTTCAAAGTAAGTGGAGCGCTGGCCGCGCAAGACGATGTCGAAGCGGTAGGCGAGCGAGTCGAACGGGGTCGATGCGTTGAGGTCGAGCGGCGCGATGAGGCGCTCCAGCGCATCCTTGTCCGGGATCGTCGTCAGGATTGGGCAGACCGGGATCAGGGGATCGCCCTCAAAGTACATCTGGGTGATCAGACGCTGTGCAAAGCCCGAGCCGAACACCGAGAAGTGGATGTGAGCGGGACGCCAGCTGTTGACGTAGTTGCGCCAGGGATAGGGTCCCGGCTTCACGGTGCGGAAATAATAGTAGCCGCTGTCGTCGGTCAGCGCGCGGCCGCAACCGCCGAAATTCGGATCGATCGGCGCCAGATACGTGTCCCTCTTGTGCCGGTAGCGGCCGCCGGCATTGGCTTGCCAGAACTCGACCAGCGTGTTCGGCACGCCGCGGCCGGTCTCATCCAGCACGCGGCCGTGGACGATGATGCGTTCGCCGACGGGATCGCCGTCCTTGGCGTAGTTGCGGATCAAATCATTGTCGAGCGGGCCGAGATCGTTGTGCCCGAACACCGGCCCCGTGATCTCCGAGACCGAGTTCTCAAGCGACAGCAACGCCTGGCGCGGCGAGCGCAGCACCGAGGATTTGTAGCCCGGCGCGTGCGCCGGCGGATGCATGGAACGGTCGCGCTGGAAGAAGCCGCCGTCACCGAGCGGCGGCGTGAACGGCTCGGGACGGTTGGGGCGGGATTCCCACGCTCCCGTTGGGGCGCACGGCTTGTCGGGAGATGATGGCGCCGGCTATTCTCAAGATAAATAGATCGATTATAATGCATTCCATGAATAAAATCGATCATTTGGCGCTCGATGGCCACGCGCTTGAGCTGTTCCTGGCCGTGTTGGAAGAAGGTTCGGTGACGGCGGCCGCAACGCGGCTCGGCCTGACGCAATCCGCGGTCAGCCACGCCCTGAACAAGCTGCGGCGGATCGTCGGCGATCCGCTGTTTGCCAAATCCGGCCGCGGCATTGTCGCTACGGCGCACGCCCAGGCGCTCGCGGCAAAGGCGCGAGCGCTGATCGACGAGATGCGCAGCTTTGCCGGCGGCGTCACGTTCGAGCCGGCGAGCGCGCAGCTTTCGCTGACAATCGCCGCCAATGACTTCCAGCGCGACCTGCTGCTGCCGCGGTTCTTCGATCATGTCGCAGCGCAAGTGACGAGCCTGAACCTGCGCGTGATCCCCTCGCAGTCGCCCTCGCCGGCGATGCTGCGCGAAAACCGCTGCGATCTGCTGATCACGCCGCTGCCGCCATCCGGCGTGGACATCGTGCAGAAGCGCCTGCTGCAAGACCATTACGTTTGTTACTACGACCCCAAAGCGCGCGCCGCGCCGGCTACGCGCGGCGCCTATCTCGCGGCGCGTCACGTCACGGTGGTCTACACTGACAATGAGCGGCTCGACTTCGATCGCCGGCTTGCAGCCAACGGCTTCCACCGCGACATCGCGATCTCCGTGCCGAGCTTCTCCGGCGTGCCGTCCTTCCTGCGTGGCTCGCAGATGCTGGCGAGCATGCCGAGCCTGCTGGCGCCCGGCGTGATGCACGGCTTCGCGCGTGTGCGGATTCCGCTGGCCTCGCGCACACGAACCCTGGCCGAGCTGCCGATGTTCATGGTCTGGCACCAGCGATATCAGAAGGACCCGGCGCATCGCTGGATCAGAAGCCAGCTCGAGACCGTGGCGGCAACGGCCTCGCACCCCGTCCCCGCGAAAACCTGATCCCCGTCAAACCCACTGGTTGCGCCGGGGCCGCCACGCTAGAATTCCCCCATGACAGTGACCGACATTGCGAGCCGGACCTACAATCACAGCTGGCGGCTGGATCCCATCATCCGCAGCCTGCTTGATACCGACTTCTACAAGCTATTGATGTTGCAAATGATTCGGGAATCTTACCCGAATCAGCAGGTGACATTCTCGGTCATCAACCGATCGCGCCATGTCCGGCTCGCCGAAATCATCGACGAGGGCGAGCTGCGCGCCCAGCTCGACCACGCCCGCACCATCCGCTTCACCAAGAAAGAGCTGATCTGGCTTGCCGGTAACACTTTCTACGGCAAGACCCACATGTTCTCGGCGGACTTCATCCGCTGGCTCGCCGAATTCCGGCTGCCCGAATACGAGCTGCGCAAGGTCGAAGGCCAGTACGAGCTGCACTTCCACGGGCCGTGGAGCCATACCACGATGTGGGAAATTCCTGCGCTCGCCATCCTCAACGAATTGCGCTCGCGGGCGGCGATGAAGGGCCGCGGCCGCTTCGAGCTCGACGTGCTCTATGCCCGCGCCAAGGCCAAGCTGTGGACCAAGGTGGAACGCCTGCGCAAGCTGGATGGCCTCCGGCTCTCCGATTTCGGCACCCGTCGCCGCCATGGCTTCCTTTGGCAGCGCTGGTGCGTGGAGGCCGTGAAGGAAGGCCTGGGCCCGTCCTTCATCGGCACCTCCAACGTGCTACTCGCGATGGACAATGATCTCGAAGCCATCGGCACCAACGCCCATGAACTGCCGATGGTCGCGGCTGCGCTGGCCAAGGACGACGAGGAATTGCGCTGGGCGCCCTATCGCATCCTCGACCAGTGGCGCCAAACCTATGGCGGCAACCTCCTGATTGCGCTGCCCGACGCTTTTGGCACCAAGGCTTTCCTGCGCGATGCGCCGGAATGGGTTGCCGACTGGACCGGCTTCCGCCCCGACAGCGCGCCGCCGATCCAGGCCGGCGAGGAGATCATGAAATGGTGGGAGCAGAAGGGCCGCAATCCCAGGGACAAGCTGCTGGTGTTCTCCGACGCTATGGATGTGGGCTCGATCGAGGAGACCTACCACCACTTCGCCGGCCGGGTGCGGCTCTCCTTCGGCTGGGGCACCAATCTCACCAATGATTTCGTCGGCTGCACGCCCGACGGCTCGTTCAACCTCGATCCGATCTCGCTGGTCTGCAAGGTGTCGTCGGTCGACGGACGTCCGGCCGTCAAGCTTTCCGACAATCCCGAGAAGGCGACCGGCCTGCCTTCGGAGATCGAGCGCTATTTGCGCGTCTTCGGCGACGCCGGCCGCGTGCGCAAGCCGGTGCTGGTCTAGCGCCAGAGCAATCTCTCTCCATCAAGTAAACCATCTGGGGCAAATGCGCGACATCGGCTCGCCGATGCCGCGTCAGTTCCGGTTCGACGGCATTTGCGACGATCTGCAAGCATCCACTTCACAACGCCTTCACCCTGCGACGCAGTCTCCTGGCGTTTTCAAGTCGAGTTAAGCACCTTTCGCGCGTAATCCGCGTTATGAGCGGATCGCTCCGCTGGGGTCGTTGAGCGACTTGGGGAACGCAAAGTGTTTCGCAGAACAGCGCCGTCAACGAAGGGACGAAGCTTCCTTCATGTCATCAAGCTCGTTTCGCCTTTCGTCACGGTCGTTCTGCTGCAGGCGGCGATCGCCGGATTCAGCCTGGAGGTGATGTCCTCGGTCCGCGCCTATGTCGCGGGCGAAGCGTTGTGGTCGCGCTCGCAGAAGAACGCCGTCTATTTCCTCAATCTCTATCTGCATTCGGGCGACGCCAGCCAGTTTGCGCAATATCAGACCTCGCTGGCCGTTCCCATCGGCGACGAGTTCGCGCGCTGGGCGCTCGAGCGCGATCCGGTCGACGTCGAGGCCGCCCGCATCGGCTTCCTGCAAGGCGGCAACCATCCCGATGACGTGCCGGGACTGATCTGGCTGTTTCGCTACTTCAAACAGGTCAGCTTTCTCAAGGAAGCGATCAGCGAGTGGGCTGCCACCGACCCCATGCTGCTGGAGCTGAGCGTTTTCGGCGAGGTCATCCGGTCAGAGTTGAAGAGCGGACCGGTTCAGGACGGCAACCGCCTGCAATTATTGTCGTCGCGGCTTTCGGAGCTCAACACTCAGTTCACGGTGCACGCCAAGCGGTTCTCCACCATTCTCGGCGAAGGCTCGCGCTCCATCAAGATGACGCTGACTGGCGTCAATATCGTCACAGCCATGACGCTGATCCTGCTCCTGATCTGGCACACGCGGCGATTGGTGCTGCAACGACAGGCGTTTGAGGATGCCCTGCACGCCGAGAAGGAGCGCCTAGTCTGGCAGGCGTCGCACGACTGGCTGACCGGCTTGTCCAACCGAGCGCGCGTTCGAGGCCCGCCTGCAAAGCGAGTTGGACGACACCGCGGCGGGTTCGCTGGGCCTGGTCCTGCTCGATCTCGACCAATTCAAGGACGTCAACGACAGCTGCGGTCATCTCGCCGGCGACCGCCTGCTCTGCCAGATCTCGCGTCTCCTGCAACAGGAACGACGGCCGCATGACCTGGTGGCCCGGCTTGGCGGTGACGAATTCGGCCTAATCCTTCCACAAAGCACGCCGTACGACGCCGTGGATATCGCCGAACGGCTGCGCCGGTCGCTCGAGCTATCCGTCTTCGCGTGGGACGATCGTTGCTTTGCAGTGACCGCCAGCATCGGCGTTGCCTGCATCACCGACGGCAACACCACGCTCGAGGACGCGATGCGGCGCGCGGATGCCGCCTGCTATCGCGCCAAGGAGAACGGACGCAACCGTGTTCAGGTCGACAACGGGACGACGGACGTCGTCGTCGTCACCTCGCGGCACCGCAAGGCCGCCAGCGCGTAGCAGCGCTCCACACTTTATCGTACTGGCACAATCCCGAGCCCTGCGAGATGCGCATCCAGAAACTGATCGACCTGCTGGCGCAGCATCTGCGGCGGCACGGCTACCATGCGTTCTTCGAGGCCGAGCGAGATGATCCCGTGCACGGCGGAAAACAGGGTGCGTGACAGCAGCGCGATCTGCACGTCGTCTGCATTCGGAAGCAGCCGCACCAGGGGTGGATGCATCAGCGCGAAGGCGTCCATCACCATCTGAAGGATGTCATCGGGGTAAGGGCGGTCGTCCTCCATCCGATGTTCGAACAGCGAGCGCAGCAGATTGGCGTGCTCCGCAAAAAATTCGAGGTAGGTCGCGGCCAGCCCGTAGAGCTGGCGAACGGGATCCTCGGCGGGAACCTGGCCCAGCCGCACCGTCAGCTCCTTAACGGTCTCCCGATTCACGGTCAGGATCACCCCGTCGAAGTCGCCGAACTCGTTGTAGACGCTCCCAACCGAGCAGCCTGCGGCGTCCGCAACATCCCGGACTTTCAACGATTTCAGCCCCTTAGTCGCGATAATGCTGCGAGCGATCTCCACGATCTGCTGCCGCCGGCGAGATTTTTTTCGGTCTCGCAACGATTCGTCTTGAACATTGTTCATTTTCAAGGTACTCATTTGAACAATGTTCAAATTAACCTGGAGATCTGCAAAATGCAAACCCTCGCTGTTGATATCGCCTCCACCTTCGTCGATGACGCCACAGCTCTCGTGACCGGATTTGGCCGCGCCTTCCTGCGGTTCGCGACGGGGCCGATCGATCGCATTGCAAATGGCTGCGACATTGCCGGCGTCCTGACCGAGCGCCGCGTGACCTTCCCGATGTGGCGGGCCAACCGCGACCGCGCCCGTCATGAGGGCCGCCGCATTAGCCTGCTCGGCCGCCTCTCGCCCTTTCGCCGCCTTGCCCACCTTACCTGAGGCGCGCACGCCTCCTTGCCGGGGCGTGATAGAGCCGCGACCAGCCATTTGCGAACCAAACGTCGCCACGCGGAGACCAACAGGATCGGAAGGTAAAGGCGCAGAGCAGGCCGGGGCGATCGTTCGTCAACCCGCAAATGCCCGTCGCATCTCCTCGGGTCCCGACACGCCCATCCGACAATGAAACAACCTCAGACAGCGTTTCCAAAACAGGACTAGTCATGATCAGGGATTTGATGTCGTCACGCCGCTTCGCGCCGCTGTTCTGGGCGCAATTCTTCTCGGCGCTGAACGACAACGTGCTCAAGAACGCACTCGTCATCATCCTGCTTTACAGTGCCGCGACCGGCCACGGTGATGCGCTGGTGACGGTCGCGGGCGCGGTGTTCATCTTCCCCTATTTCATCCTGTCCGGGCTCGGCGGCCAGCTCGCCGACAAATACGTCAAATCCCTCGTCGCAAGGCGGCTCAAATTCGCCGAGATCTTTGCCGCGGGCTTTGCCGCGGCCGGCTTCTTCCTGCACTCGGTGCCGCTGCTGTTCGCAGCGCTCGCACTGTTCGGCGTCATCGCCGCGCTGTTCGGACCCGTGAAATACGCGATGCTGCCGGACCAGCTCGAGCTCGGCGAGCTCGCGACCGGCAACGCGCTGGTCGAAGGCGCGACCTTCATGGCCATCCTGCTCGGCACCGTTGCCGGTGGCCAGTTCGTGGCCGGCTCCGCGCATATGGGCTGGGTCGCATCGGCCGTGGTCGTGCTGGCCCTGCTGTCCTGGACCTTCGCCTCCCGCATTCCCGCGACGACGCCGTCTGCACCCGATCTGCCGGTCAACGCCAATCCCTGGACCTCGACGCTCGGCCTGTTGAAGACGCTGCACGCCGACCACCGGCTGTGGGACGGCACCGTGATCGTCTCCTGGTTCTGGCTGGTGGGCGCCATCGTGCTCTCGCTGCTGCCGGCGCTGGTCAAGGAGGTCATCGGCGGCACCGAGGGCGTGGTGACGTTGTGTCTCGCGATCTTCGCAATCGGCATCGCCATCGGCTCGCTGTTCGCCGCGAATCTGAGCCACGTTCGCCCAAACCTCGCGCTGGTGCCGATCGGCGCCGTCATGATGGGGTTTGCCGGCATCGACCTCGCTTGGGCGATCGGCGTGACCGCCAAGGGCCAGGACATCACTGCTGCCGACTTCGCAACTTCGTTCGCGGGCCTGCGCATGCTGCTCGACTTCGTCGCCTTCGCATTCGGCGGCGGGCTGTTCGTCGTTCCGTCCTTCGCCGCCGTCCAGGCCTGGTCGGCCCCCTCCGAGCGCGCCCGCATTATCGCCGCCGGCAACGTGCTGCAGGCCGCCTTCATGGTGGCCGGCTCGCTGTTCGTCGCGCTGTTGCAGGCCGGCGGATTGCACATCGGCTGGATCTTCTTTGGCCTCGGCGTCATCAGCTTCGGCGCAGTCTGGTTCGTGCTGACCAAGTGGGGCAAGGAAGGCGTGCGCGACTTTGGCGGGCTGCTGTTCCGCGCGCTGTTCCGCACCGAGGTCCGCGGGCTGGAGAACCTGCCGCCTGCTGGCACGCGCATGCTGATCGCGCCCAATCATGTCAGCCTGATCGACGGCCCGCTCCTGCACGCCGTGCTGCCGATCGACGCGAGCTTCGCGGTTGATACCGGCATCGCCAAGGCCTGGTGGGCCAAGCCGTTCCTGCGGGTGGTCAAGCACTACACCATGGACCCCACCAAGCCGCTGGCGGCGCGCGACCTCATCAAGCTCGTCGCCGCCGGAGAGCCGGTGGTGATTTTCCCGGAAGGACGCATCACTGTTTCCGGCTCGCTGATGAAGGTCTATGACGGCACCGCGATGATCGCGGACAAGGCCGACGCAGTCGTCGTCCCGGTCCGCATCGAAGGCGCCCAGCGCTCGCATCTCAGCTATCTCAACGGCAGCCAGATCAAGCGCTCGTGGTTTCCGCGGGTGACCGTCACCATCCTGCCGCCAGTCAAGCTTCCGGTCGATCCGTCGCTCAAGGGCAAGGCGCGCCGCAACGCCGCGGGCGCAGCACTTCAGGACGTGATGATCGACGCCATGGTGAAGAACGCCATGCTCGATCACACCCTGTTCGAGGCGCTCGGACACGCCTATCGCGACCGCGACACCGGCAAGGTCATCGTCGAGGACGCGCTCGGTACCAAGCTGACCTATCGCAAGCTGATCCTGGGCGCGCAGGTCTTGAGCCGGAAGCTGGAGAACGGCACCGCTATCGGTGAGAATGTCGGTGTGCTGCTGCCGAATTCCGCTGGCGTCGCCGTCGTCTTCATGGCGCTGCAAAACATCGGCCGGGTGCCGGCAATGCTCAACTTCTCGGCGGGCCCGGTCAACGTGCTTGCCGCCATGAAAGCCGCGCAGGTCAAAACCGTGCTGACGTCGAAAGCTTTCATCGAGAAGGGCAAGCTCGACAAGCTGATGGCGGCGATCTCCGCGGAAGTTCGCGTGGTCTACCTCGAGGACGTCCGTGCTTCGATCGGCACGGCCGACAAGATCAAGGGCCTGCTCGCCGGCACCGCGCCCCGCGTCGCCCGCCAGGCGAGCGATCCGGCGGTCGTGCTGTTCACGTCGGGCTCGGAAGGCACGCCCAAGGGCGTTGTGCTGTCCCACCGCAATATCCTTGCGAACGCCGCACAGGCGCTGGCGCGGGTCGATGCCAACGCCAATGATAAGGTGTTCAACGTGCTGCCGGTGTTCCACTCCTTCGGGCTGACCGGTGGAATGATGATGCCGCTGCTCGCGGGCATTCCGATCTACATGTACCCCTCGCCGCTGCACTACCGGATCGTGCCCGAGCTGATCTACCAGACCGGAGCCACGATCCTGTTCGGCACCGACACATTCCTCACGGGCTATGCACGCTCGGCCCATGCCTACGACTTCCGCACCTTGCGCCTGGTGATCGCCGGCGCGGAGGCGGTCAAGGATCGCACCCGGCAGGTCTTCATGGAGCGTTACGGCATCCGCATCCTCGAAGGCTATGGCGTCACCGAGACGGCACCGGTGCTGGCGATGAACACGCCGATGGCCAATCGTCCAGGCACGGTCGGCCGCCTGTCGCCGCTGATGGAAAGCCGCCTCGACCCGGTCCCCGGCATCGAGGAAGGCGGACGCCTGTCGGTGCGCGGACCCAACGTAATGCTCGGATACTTGCGGGCCGAAAATCCCGGCGTGCTCGAGCCACTCGCCGACGGCTGGCACGACACCGGCGACATCGTGGCGATCGACCCGGCCGGCTTCATCACCATCAAGGGTCGCGCCAAGCGCTTTGCCAAGATCGCCGGCGAAATGGTCTCGCTGTCGGCGGTCGAGAACATCGCGACAACGCTGTGGCCGCAGGCCGGTTCAGTCGCCGTGTCGATCCCGGACCAGCGAAAGGGCGAGCGCATCGTGTTGCTGACGACGGAGAAGAACGCCGAGCGCAGCGCCATGCAAGGCCACGCCAAGGCGATCGGCGCGTCCGAGCTGACCGTTCCCGCTGCGATCATGGTGGTCGACAAGGTGCCACTGCTCGGGACCGGCAAGACCGACTACGTCACGGCAACGACGATGGCCCGCGAGCAGGCGTCTGGACCAGAGCGCGAGATGGCATAAGAGAGATGCACGAGGCGCCTCAATCAGGCGAGGCGCGGTGCCCCGATCGGCCGCTTCCGCGCCGCCTGAATCTCAAGAACCGGCTTCTCCGCGTCGCTCCTGCGCATAACGCACCAGCGCCGCGAAGCGATAGATGCCGTGCACGAACTTGCCGTAGGGCATGGTGATGAACAGCGCGAACACTGCACCTAAATGGAGTGCCAGCAGCGGTCCCATGGCGGCAGTCTCCCGCAGAATCAGAAGCAGCATGCCGGTGAACCCGGTCAGGAACAGCATGGCGATGAAGCCGACATCCATGCCGTAGCGCTGCTCGTCGAGCAGCGCCGGATCACGCCGCATCTTGGCGACGAACAGGCCGATCGGCCCGATGATCAGGCCGATGCCGCCGAGCGTGCCGAGAACCACCGGCAGATCCCACCACGGATACGGCGCCTCGCGGCCGAGCAGATAGTGATACAGCGTTGCGGCCGAGGTCGCGGCGAAGCAGAGCAGGAAGCCGTAGAAGGTCAGGTGATGGAAAAGCTTGCGCCGGTCGGTCGGCTTGTCATCCTCATTGTAGCAGCCGACGCCGCCACCATGGAGGTAGCGCAGCTCACCAGCGTCGCGCATCGCCTGAAAGATCGAGCCGCCGTCCGCACGGCCGCCGATCGGCGGGCCGATATCCCGCCAGAAGGCACGCACGCTCATCACCAGCGCGAAAATCGCATAAAGGAAGGCGGCGCTGAACAACGCTGCCATCGCGTTGTGCGGCATCAACTTGTAGAACGCGCCGGGGCCAGTGTGCACGCCAAACAGCACGCTGCGGTCGTTTAGGGCAGCGAAGCCGAGTATGAAGGCGGCCATGCTGAGCGCGGCGACGATGCTGATGACGAGACCATTGCGGGCGAAGGCACCGGACAGCGCCTGCGGCCAGGCATAGGTCGCATAGGATTCCGCGCGCGCGATCGCCAGCGTCTGCGGGACGTTGACGTTGAATTCGTGCGGCGGCGAGAACTGGCAGTCGACGTAGCAGGCGCCGCAGCCATGGCAGAGATTGGCGAGATAATTGAGGTCGCCGTCGGAGAAGGCGCGGCGCATCTCCATGGCGGGAAAAACCGCGCAAAGGCCTTCGCAGTAACGGCAGGAATTGCAGACCGTCATCAGGCGGTCGCCTTCATCCAAAATTTTGCTTCCGTGCATGGCTTTACTTCGTCAGGCCTTTGCCCTCGAGCCATTTCTGGATCAGGGCCGCGACCTCGAGATTGTTCTTGTCCATCATCACCATATGCGAATTGCCCTTGATGCCTGTCTGCGGGAGATCGATGATGTCGACGCTGCCGCCGGCCGCCTTGATGGCGTCCGCAAAGGCGATGCCGTTGGCGCGGATCTTGGGCCAGCGCGAATCGCGCTCGATATAGTCGCCGTAGATGATGAGGGTCGGGATGTTCTTCAGCACATCCGCTTTGGCGGGATCGCCGATGCCGGCCGGCTCGATCGCAATCAGCGCCTTGACCTTGTCAGGGCGGGCTTGCGCGACCTTGAAGCCGAAGGTGCCGGCCTGGCTGTGGAACAGAAGCACCGAGGGGCCGACGCGATCGATCTCAGCGATATAGGCGGCGATGGTCGCATCGTCGGTCGTGGTCCAGCGCGGTACGTTCTGCTTGACGAAATTCTCGTAACCCTCGACGGGGAACTGGTTGCCCGGCAACAATTTTCGCTTGGCGGGATCGGGATCGTACGAGTTCGGCCCATCGCCGATGCGGAAACGCTCGAACGGGTTGGCCGTGGTCAGGAAGACCGGCTCGCCTTTGAAGATATCGGGATATTGCGCCCAGCCCGCGCGTCCGCGCTCTACTGCGTCGGAGTTATAGACCCCCCACCCCATGCGTAGAAAATAATTCAGCCAGCCTTCGCGTCCGTCAGGCGTGGTCTCGTAGGTGACGCCGGTCAGTCCGCCGCCATGCCACATCAGCAAAGGATAGGCACCCTTCTCGTTTGCCGGCAGGAAATACTGAACATACATCTGCTCGACCTGATACGTGCCGTTGGGATCAACCTTGGCCGGCACTCCGCCGGGCGCGAACACGACCTCCCTCACCGGCTTGCCCGAGATTTCGACAAGACGGCCACCGACATGGAACGAGCCCATGTCTCGCAGCGTGATCGGCTCGGCCGCGTGGGCGTAGCCGACGGTCAGCAGCGCCGCGATCGAAGCAATGGCAATGCGTGACATGGTTCCTCCCTCGTGTCTGTTCTTCCGCCTAATTCTTCGCGTGGCGTGCCGCTTCCCGTCCTGCGATCCGCCCGAACACGCTGCCGATGGTCATGCCCATGCCGGCGGCATAGCCCTTGCCGAGCACGTTGCCGGCCATGATCTCGCCGGCCGCGAACATGTTGGCCGACGGCTTGCCGTCAGCCATCAGCATGCGCGCTTCCCTGGTCACGCGCGTGCCGAGATAGGTGAAGGTGATGCCGGGCCGCACCGGATAGGCAAGGTAGGGCGGTGTCTCGATCCGCCGTGCCCAATGCGTCTTCGGCGGCGTGATGCCTTCCGTGCGGCAATCGTCCAGAATGGTGTGGTCGAAGGTGCCGGGCTGCACCGCGGCGTTGAATTCGGTGATCGTCTTTTCCAGCGCGGCCGGATCGAGCTCGAGCTTGCCGGCAAGCTCAGCCACCGTCTGCCCTGCGATCGGCGGGAATAGCGTCGGCATGAAGCTCGTGACCACGGTGGAGTCGAAGATGATGTAGGCGATCTGTTCGGGCTGCGCGGCCACCAGCCGGCCCCAGATCGCGTAACGCTTCGGCCAGATGTCCTCACCTTCATCATAGAAGCGCTGCGCGTGCTTGTTGACGACGATGCCAAACACGACAGAATCGTGCCGCGTGATGATGCCGCCGTCGAATTTCGGCGCGCGCGCGTCGATCGCGACCGCATGGCACTGGGTGGGGTCGCCGACCTCCTGCACGCCCTTGGCGAGCAGCATCTTCAGGATCGAGCCGCGGTTATAGGGGGTACCGCGGATCAGGAAATTGTCGGCGGCCTCACCCCAATATTGCTTCAGCCATTCGATGTTGGCCTCGAATCCGCCGGCGGCGGCGACCAGCGACGTCGCGCGGATCTCGGTGTCGCCCTTGATCGGCCGCCTGAGGTGGGCGGCGAGAAACATGCCGTCTTCGATCATGAGGTCGATAACCTCGGCGTCGTATTCGATTTCGACGCCGAGCTTCTCGGCGGTGAGATAAAGTGCGTTCAACATCGCGCGGCCGCCGCCGAGGAAGAATGAGTTGGTGCGGCCGAGGCCCAGCGTGCCGCCGAGCGAGGGCTGCCAGCGCACGCCCTGCTCCACGATCCAGTTCAAGATGTCCTTGGACTCGCGGATCATGTGCCGGGCGAGCACCTCGTCGGTCTGGCCGCCGGTGACGCGCAGGAGATCCTCCCAAAACTCTTCCTCAGTGTAGGGGCCGGTGAGGATTTCGGTCGCCTCGTCATGTGCGCAACGCATGTTGCGGGTGTGGCGCGTGTTGCCGCCGCGATAGAACTTTGGCGCGCCTTCGAGCACCAGCACCGATGCCCCACCGCGTCGCGCGCTGATCGCCGCACACAGCGCCGCGTTGCCGCCGCCGATCACCAGCACATCGTATTTGCTGCTCATGCCGTCTGTCCGATGCGACGAAGTTGGAGACATTCTGCCCGCCGGCGGCCCCGGCCAATCCGGCTGGTCATTGCGCACCTTTGTATACAAAGATATACGAATGTCCGGCAAGCGTTATCCTGCATGGGAAGGATGCGCGTGGCGAGCACGAGGATGCATGGCAAGACGCCCGACAAAAGCAGGCGGCTCGATCGCGCGCGGCAGCGGCGTGGCGCTCGGCGAAGCAGTGTTCCGCTCGCTCTGCGAGGCGCTGCAGGCCGGCAGCTACCGCGCCGGCGACCGCCTGCGCGAGGAAGAGGTCGCCCAGCGGCTGAAGGTCAGCCGCACCCCGGTGCGGGAAGCGCTCGGGCGGCTTGCCGCACGTGGGTTCGTCGAACCTGCCGGCGGCCGCGGCCTGATCGTACGCAACCTCGACATCTCGGAGGTGCTCGAGCTCTACGCCATGCGCGAGATCATGGAGGGCGCCGCCGCCCGACTTGCCGCCGAGCACGCGTCTGCGACCGAGGTCGACGCGCTCAGGGACATCGAGCAGACCTTCGTGGAAGCGTCGGGGACTGATCCCGCCGAGATGGCGCGGCTCAACCGCGCCTTCCACGAGGCGATCTGCCGCGCCGCGCGCAACCGCTATCTCGACAACGCTTCGCGGGAATTGCAGGACTGGATCGCCCTGCTCGGTCCAACCACGTTCACCGTATCCGGTCGCCCGTCGACCAGCCACGGCGAGCACCAGGCCATCATCGACGCCATCGCGGCTCGCGACGGCGGCAAAGCGGAGCAGCTCGCGCGCACACACATCCGCGAAGCGCTGCGCTGTCGGCTGAAGCTGTTGCAAAAACAATAGCAGAGCGCCGCGCTCAGGCGACCAGTTCCGCGACGATCGCCTTCAACACGTCCCGCACATCGCCCGGACTGAGCCGCACCTGCAGTCCGCGCTGACCGCCATTCACGTACACGTAATCATGTGCGAGCGCGCTCTGCTCGATCACGGTGCGCACAAGCTTCCGCTGCCCGAATGGGCTGATGCCGCCAACCTTGTAGCCGGTGAGGCGCTCGGCCTCAGGCGGCTTCATCATCTGCGCCGACTTGCCGCTAACAACAGCGGCGAGCTTCTTCATCGAGACTTCCTGATCGGACGGGACGATCACGCAGACCGGCTTGCCGTCGACCAGCGCCATCAGCGTCTTCAAGACGCGCGCGGGATCCTCGCCGAGTGCGGATGCAGCCTGAAGGCCGATGCTCTCGGCGTCGGGATCGTAGTCGTAGGTGTGGACAGTGAAGGCAAGACCGGCGGCCGTGAGCGCGCGTGTGGCTGGGGTGGCTTTGGACATGGACGATGTCTAGCACCGCCGCTGCGAGGAGCGAAGGGACGGCGACACGGGTGGACACATGCACCACAGCCTCAGCGTCGTCCCGGCGAAGGCCGGGACCCATAACCACAGGGAGGAGTTTGGAGAAGACTCGTCGTTCGGTACGCCCACCATCCGCTAACGAGACACCTCGCGGTATGGGTCCCGGCCTTCGCCGGGACGACACCGCAGGCATTGTGTCGCCAAATAACCGGCGAGCGCGCTGCCCTACTCCGCCGCGTCGCGCATCTCGGCACGTTCGGCCCTGGCCGCGCAGAACTTGAACTCCGGGATCTTGCCGAACGGATCGAGCGCCGGATTGGTCAGGAGATTGGCCGCCGCCTCCGCGTAGCAGAACGGCATGAACACCATGTTCTCGGGAACGTCGCGGTCGGAGCGGACCTTGACCTCGACCGCGCCGCGGCGGGTCTCGAGCCGGATGAAATCGCCGGGCGCGAGCTTCTTCCTGTGCATGTCCTTTGGCGACATGAACGCGACCGCCTCGGGCTCGATCTGGTCGAGCACCTGCGCGCGGCGGGTCATCGAGCCGGTGTGCCAATGCTCGAGCACGCGGCCGGTCGAGAGCACCATCGGATATTCGGTGTCGGGGATCTCGTCCGGCGGGATGACGTGAGCCGGAACGATCTTGCCGCGGCCGCTGGCGGTCGGGAAGCCCGTGGTGAAGATGATCTCGTTGCCGGGCACGTCGGGACCGTCGACGGGATAGGTCACCGCGCCTTCGCGCACCAGCCGCTCCCAGGTGATGTTCTTCAGCGACGGCATCAACTCCGCCATCTCGGTGAAGACCTCGCCGGGACCGGCATAATTCCACGGCAGCCCCATGCGCTTGCCGATCTCCTGGATGATCCAGAGATCCTGCCGCGCATCGCCCGGCGGCTTGATCACCTGGCGTGCGAGCTGCACGCGGCGATCGGTGTTGGTGAAGGAGCCTTCCTTTTCGGCAAACGCCGAGGCCGGCAGGATGACGTCGGCGTGGAACGCGGTCTCCGTGACGAAGAGATCCTGCACCACGAGATGGTCGAGCATGGCAAGCGCCTGGCGCGCATGCTGGAGATCGGGGTCGGACATCGCTGGGTTTTCGCCCTCGATATACATGCCCTTGATCTCGCCGGCATGGATCGCGTTCATGATCTCGACCACGGTCAGACCGCGCACGGGATCGAGATCCTGGCCCCACAGCTTCTCGAAGACGCCGCGCATGTCGTCGCGGCCGACCGGCTGATAATCCGGCAGGAACATCGGGATCAGACCGGCATCGGAAGCGCCCTGCACGTTGTTCTGGCCGCGCAGCGGATGCAGGCCGGTGCCGGGACGCCCGACCTGGCCGGTGATCAGCGCCAGCGCAATCAGGCAACGCGCATTGTCGGTGCCGTGGACATGCTGGCTGATGCCCATGCCCCAGAAGATGATCGACGATTTTGCCCGCGCATAGGTTCGCGCGACCTCGCGCAGGGTCTGCGCCGGGACACCGCAGATCGGCTCCATCTTCTCCGGTGTGAACTCCTTGATCTTCTCCTTGAGCTCCTCGAACCCCTCGGTGTAGCCGGCGATGTACTGATCGTCGGTCAGCCCTTCGGTGATGATCGTGTGGATCATCGCGTTCAGCATGGCGACGTCGGAGCCCGGCTTGAACTGCAGATGCTTGGTCGCATGGCGCGACAGCGTCTGCCGGCGCGGGTCCATGACGAACAGCTTTGCGCCGTACTGCTTGACCGCGTTCTTGATGAAGGTCGCGGCGACTGGATGATTCACGGTCGGATTGGCGCCGATCACGATGATGACCTCGGCGTCCATCGCAGCCGAGAACGGCGCCGATACGGCGCCCGAGCTCAGACCTTCGAACAGCGCCGCGACCGACGAGGCGTGGCACAGACGGGTGCAATGGTCGACGTTGTTCGAGCCGAAGCCGGTGCGCACCAGCTTCTGGAACAGATAGGCCTCCTCGTTGGAGCCCTTCGCCGAACCGAAGCCGGCCAGCGCCTTCACGCCCTTCTCGTCGCGGATCTTGACCAGGCCTTTGGCCGCCATGTCGAGCGCTTCTTCCCAGCTCGCTTCGCGGAAATGCGTGAACGGATTGGCCGGATCAACCTGGTCGTTGGAATCCTTCTTCGCGTTGGGCAGCCGCACCAGCGGCTTGGTCAGGCGATGCGGATGATGGATGTAGTCGAAGCCGAAGCGGCCCTTGACGCAAAGGCGGTTGTGATTGGCGGGGCCGTCACGGCCCTCGGCATAGATCACCTTCTCGTCCTTGACCTCATAAGTCACCTGGCAGCCGACGCCGCAGAACGGGCAGAGCGAGTCCACCTTCTTGTCGGCATAGACGACACGGGTCTGCTTCTCGTCCAGCATTACGGCCGGCATCAGGGCCCCGGTCGGACAGGCCTGCACACATTCGCCGCAGGCGACGCAAGTGGACTCGCCCATGGGATCGTCGAAATCGAACACGATTTTCGAGCCGTGGCTGCGATAGGCCATGCCGATGACGTCGTTGACCTGGACCTCGCGGCAGGCGCGCACGCACAGTCCGCACTGGATGCAGGCGTCAAGATTGACGCGCATGGCCGGATGGCTGGCGTCGGTCGCCCAACGCTCGGCGGCGGGGAAGCGACTCTCGGTAACCCCAGTGGTTTCGGCCCAGTGCCAGAACTTGGAGTCCGGATCGTGCGAGGTCTCGCGCGCCGGCTGGTCGGCGACCAGCAGCTCCATGACCATTTTTTGCGCGGAAACCGCGCGCGCGCTCTCGGTCTTCACCTTCATGCCGACCGATGGCGTGCGCTTGCAGGACGCCGCGAGCACGCGCTCGCCCTCGATCTCGACCATGCAGGCGCGGCAATTGCCGTCGGGGCGATAATCCGGCGCGGGCGAGTAGCACAGATGCGGAATCTCGCGACCCTGGCGTTTTGCGACTTGCCAGATCGTCTCGCCTGCATTGGCCTCGACCTGCTTGCCGTCGAGCTCGAACGTAATCTTCGTCATTCGGCCGCTTCCTTGAACTCGTCAGGGAAATATTTAATCACGGTGGCAAGCGGATTCGATGCCGCCTGTCCGAGCCCGCAGATCGAGGCATCGCGCATCGCCTGGCTCAATTCGTCCAGGAGAGCGCGGTTCCAGACCGGTTGCTGCATCAGCAGCGCGGCCTTCTGGGTTCCGACGCGACACGGCGTGCACTGGCCGCAGCTCTCGTCCTCGAAGAACTTCATCAGGTTCAATGCGGCCGCGCGCACGCTGTCCTTTTGCGACAGGATCACGATCGCGGCAGAGCCGATGAAGCAGCCGTATTTTTCAAGCGTGCCGAAATCGAGCGGGATGTCGTCCATCGCCGCCGGCAGGATGCCGCCGGACGCACCACCCGGGAGGTACGCGTAGAACTGATGGCCATCGGCCATGCCGCCGCAATATTCGTCGATCAACTCGCGCACGGTGATGCCAGCAGGCGCGAGCTTCATGCCGGGATTCTTGACGCGGCCCGAAACCGAGAAGCTGCGCAGGCCGTGCCGCTCATGCCGGCCGTGGCCCTTCCACCAGTCGGCGCCCTTCTCGATGATGTCGCGCACCCACCACAAGGTCTCAATATTGTTGATCAAGGTCGGCAGGCCGAACAGACCGACCTGGAATGGATAAGGCGGCTTGTGCCTGGGTAAGCCGCGCTTGCCCTCGATGCTTTCCAGCAGCGAGGATTCCTCGCCGCAGATATAGGCGCCAGCGCCGCGGCGCATGTGCAGCGTCGGACCGCCCGGCGGCAGCTTCGCGATCTCACGTTCGAGGATTTCGCGCGAGGCCGGATATTCGTCGCGCAGGTAGATGTAGATATCCGAGGCCTGCACCACATGCGCACCGATCAGCATGCCCTCGAGGAAACGGTGCGGATCGCTCTCGAGATAGACGCGATCCTTGAACGTGCCGGGCTCGCCCTCGTCGCCGTTGATCGCCATCAGGCGCGGGCCGGGTTCACCAAGCACCGCGCGCCATTTACGTCCCGTCGGGAAGCCGGCGCCGCCGAGACCGCGCAACGAGGCGTCGTCGAGCGCCTTCAGCAGGTCGTCCGTCGGTAGTTCGCCCGAGCACAGGCGATTGAGCAGCTTGTAGCCGCCGCCGGCGACATAGGCTTCATAGCCGATATAGTTGGGCAGATGCGCGTGGGTATCGCCAGCCTTCGCCGCCGCCATGACATTGGCCACCGTCGCATGGTCAACAAAGTTGTGTCCGACTTCCGCGGCAGGCGCCGTATCGCAGCGGCCGACGCAGGGCGCACGCACCACGCGGATACCGGGACCTGACGCGTCTTGCAAATCCGCGAGCAGCTTCTCTCCGCCGAGCATCGCGCAGGTCAGCGAATCGCAGACGCGGATCGTCAGCGGCGCGATATCGGGCTCGCCTTCCTTTACCACGTCGAAATGCGCATAGAAGGTCGCGGTCTCGAACACTTCGGCGAACGCGAGCTTCATCTCGTCGGCGAGCGCGGCGAGATGCGCGGCCGAGATCTGGCGGTACTGATCCTGGATCAGGTGCAGATATTCGATCAACAGGTCGCGACGCCGCGGTCGGTCGCCGAGCAACTGCGCGATCTCATGAGAGGCGGTGGGATCGACCTGCCGTCCCTTGGGTGTGGATTTGGCGCGCTTCCGTCCCTGGCCGGGATGTTCGAACTCGCGAACCTTGTGAACGTCGTCGTTGCTGCTCATGGAGACGTCGCGTTCTCTTCAAATGCGTGATGAGTTTGGACCGGACCGCCAAGGCGATCAGTCTTCATTTCCCGACTCGATCAAACGGAACCACCGGTTCCTGCGTCCCGCCGATCAAGCCAAATTCGACGCAACTCTAATCTCTGGTATGCCAGATGCAAGAGAATTTAGAGCGTCTCTAGAATGATTTAGGAGGCAGGCGGTCGCCCGCCGTGCCCTTTTGCGCAAGCGTCGGATGGAACCCGATCTCAAGTCTTGCTCATGCACTCTTCAATGTAGAACCAGCGATCGTCGCCGGCGAGGCCCTTGGACTTCACGTCGGCGCGGCAGGCTTTCAGCTTCGGCTTGTTGGTTGCCCATTTCGCCTTCATGTCTTTCAGCTTCTGCATGGTGAGCTTCATCTTGCCAGGTTTGGCTTGCGTCGCTGCAGCAGGCGCCGCCGGCGGCGTCGCCGTCTGCGCGGATGCGGCATGAAGGCCAGCGACGAGCAACACGGCCGCGAGGCAAATTCGAAGGCAAATTCGGGTGCGAATCATTTCAATCCCCCTAAGTCCCATTTCTGATGATGTCCGAAAGGCCAACGAAGCGGGACGCCTGATGAGCATCCCGCTTCTGTCTCGACGACGGTCAGAAGATCTTGACCGCGCTCTCCAATGTCTTCCAAACACCCCAAAGCAGGGGGACGCCGACGAACGCCCAGAACAGCGCCGCCTTGGCGTCAAGCCCGCCAAATCCGATGCCGTAGGAGCCGTGCGGCCCCGCGGCGGCGGCGCTGGCGCTTGCAGCCTGCAACTTGGCGACATCGGCGTCCTTCATGTGCCACTTCGAATCGACCGGCTTGATCAGATAGTTGCAGATCAAGCCCGCAATCAGCATCGCACAGAGGATGTACATAGTCGTGTTGTAGAGCTGATCGCGCGGCACGCCTGCCGCGAGCTGGAACTCGCGGATGTAGTTGACGACGACGGGACCGATGATGCCTGCGGTGGACCACGCCGTCAGCAGCCGGCCATGGATGGCGCCGACGAACTGGGTTCCGAACATGTCGGCGAGGTAGGCCGGCACGGTGGCGAAGCCGCCGCCATACATCGACAGGATGATGCCGAAGCCAAGCACGAACAGGAGCTTCGAACCCATCGCGGCAAAGGTCGGCGCCAGCGCGTAGAGCACGATGCCGAGGATGAAGAACGTATAGTAGGTGTTCTTGCGCCCGATCTTGTCCGACAGCGATGCCCAGAAGAAGCGGCCGCCGATGTTGAACAGCGACAGCAATCCGGCGAAGCCCGCGGCGATCGCGGCGATCTGCGCCTTCTGTCCCGCATCGAGCGCGTTGAAGCCCACCTCCGGCAGGCCGATCAGCTTGCCGGCGAAGATCTCCTGTAGCATCGGCGATGCCATGCCGATCACACCGATGCCGGCCGATACGTTCAGGCACAGCACCCACCAGATCAGCCAGAATTGCGGCGTCTTGTGCGCGTCGTTGAGATGGACGTTGGCCTTCGAGATCATCGCGTTGGCCTTCGACGGCGCGGTCCAGCCCTCGGGCTGCCAGCCGGGCGGCGGCAAGCGATAGCGGAACGCGCCGATCATCATGAACACGAAGTAGATGACGCCCATCGTGACGAAGGTCTCCCAGACGCCGACCGAGGTCGGGGTCTTGAAGTAGTTCATCAAGAGGTTAGCCAGCGGCGCGCCGATCATGGCGCCGCCGCCGAAACCCATGATGGCCATGCCGGTCGCCATGCCGCGACGGTCCGGGAACCACTTCACGAGCGTCGAGACCGGCGAGATATAGCCAAGACCGAGACCGATGCCGCCGATCACGCCCGAACCCAGCCACAACAGCCAGAGCTGATGGGTGTATACCCCGATCGCACCGAGGAAGAGGCCGCCGCACCAGCACAAGGCCGAGACGAAGCCGGCCTTGCGCGGGCCTACGCGCTCCAGCCAGCCGCCCCAGACCGCAGCCGCGATACCGAGCAGCACGAAAAAGAGCGTGTACATCCACCCCATGCTGGCGACCTTCCAGTCGCAGCTGGTCGTGAACAGCTCCTGAAACAGTGACATGTCCGCGCACGCCTTCGGCGCGGTAACTCCGATCGCGCGCGACAGCGGCAACCAGAACACCGAGAAGCCGTAGGCCATGCCGATACAGAGATGGATGCACAGCGCAGCCGGCGGCACCAGCCAGCGATTGAACCCGGCGGTCGCGATGGTCCGCTCGCGATCCAGAAAACCTGCGCCGGCACCCGAAAGTGTTCCAGCGCTCTCGATGGTAGACATGCATTCCTCCCCTAAAGCCGCCCTTCTGAACGGCCTGCCACGACGGTCCTGTTCCTCAGCCTGCAGCGCAGCCTTTGTCCCTGCTGCTCCACAATGATCGACGCGCGCCAGGATCGTCACGCGCATCCGAGACGTTAAACCCCTAACCGTGGGGACTATGCCCGACGCCACGGCCGGGCTTCTTTCGACGGCCCATTTGCTCCGCATATCGCAGGCACGACTCGACCTCCGCGTCTCGGCGGAGGACGTCAATTGGGGCAGAAGTGATGATCGATGTCGATAGACAAAAGGTAGGTATCAACCGAGTGACCGCGAGCTAAGTGGGCGGCGCACCATTGATATTTTCTATCGATCGATCGGCCTTCTCAATCAAGAACACGATGCGCGCGTCGTTGCGCTCGGTGATCTCCACCGTGTCGCCGGTCTCCCGGATCAGGTTCGGAATGTCAATCACCGACAGCGGATCGGTGCAGTACACTTCGAGCTGATCCCCCGGATGCAACGGCTTCAGCGCTTTGCGCGTCTTCAGGGCGGGCAGCGGGCATTTCAGTCCGGTGAGATCGAGCGTCGTTCTGGTCATCGGCGCAACATGGCGGGAGCGACCGATGGCGTCAACGCCGAGCCAGCACCAGCATCACGTTCAGACTCAGAGCAAATCGGCATAGGACAGGAAACCCACGCTCTGCCCCGGCTCGACACGCGTGACCTCCTCATCGAGCTCGATGAGGCCGTCGGTGTCGATCAGAGAGGACAACAGCCCAGCCCCCTCGCGTGGAAACTTGATTGCCTCGAATGCGCCGTCCTGCGTGCGCCGCAAGGAGGCGCGAACATATTCGCGTCGGCCCGCCTTCTTCTTGTAGGTGAATGCCGCGCGCACCGGGATCGGCAACAGCGGCGCCGGCAGGCTCCCCGCAAGCGCGAGCACCGTCGGCCGCACCACATGCACGAAGGTGACGAAACTCGCGACGGGATTGCCCGGCAATCCGATCAGCGGCGTGCCCTCGATGATGCCCATCGCCACGGGCCGTCCCGGCTTGATCGCCATCCGCCACAACACCAGCGAGCCGATGCTTTCGACCGCGGCCTTGACGTGGTCCTCCTCTCCGGTCGAGACGCCGCCGGTGGTGAGGATCAGATCGTGCGTGCCTGCGACTTGCTTGAGGCCATTCGCAAGCGAGGTACGTTCGTCGCGCAAAATGCCGAGATCGCTGACCTCGCAGCCGAGCCGGCGCAGCATCGCCATCAGCATGAAGCGGTTGGAGTCGAACAGCTGCGAGGCCGCGCGCGGCTCGCCGGGCGAAGTCAATTCGTCACCGGTCGAGAACACCGCGACACGGATGCGCCTGACGACGTCGAGCCCGACCAGGCCGAACGCCGCCGCGAGCGCGACATGTTGCGGCAGCAAGCGCTGGCCTGCGCGCAGCGCGATGTGGCCCTGGGGGATGTCCTCTCCCGCAGGGCGGACATTCGCGCCCGGCTTCAGCCCCGGCGGCAGCACAATTCGGCCGGCGTCATCGACGCGGACGTCTTCCTGCATGAAGACGGTTTCGGCATCCGGCGGCATCGGCGCGCCGGTGAAGATGCGCGCGGTGTGGCCGGCCTTGATCGGCGCTAGTGCCAGACCGCCGGCCTGGATGCGGCCGTCGAGCGGGAGTGCCCGCTCGGCGCTGTCCGGAAGATCGGCGTTGCGCACGACGTAGCCGTCAACAGCGGAATTGGTGAAGGGGGGCAACGGCAGCGGCGCCGCGATATCGCGGGCCAGCACCCGCCCATCAGCATCGATGAGCCTCACGGTTTCGAGATCGACAATCGCGTTGACGCGCGTCGTGATCAGGCCAACCGCCTCGTCGACCGACATCATCGGTCCGCCGAAGGCAAAACAATCGTCCGACAATTGCGCCATGGTGCCTCGTCAGCGCATCGCAGCGCTTTTCGCGACCGCTTCCTCGACCGGCATCGCCGCGCGCAGCAGCAATTCCGCGGCAGCGGCGATATCGTCGAGATGGACGGTCGGCAGTCGCGTTTCAATGGCGACATCGGCCGCGATCCCGTAAATTCCGGGATCATCGGGAAACAGCAACGGCTTGTCGTTGGCCGCGCGATGCACCTCGATCTTGCGATGCGGCTCGCGCTTGAAACCCTCGACCACGACGAGGTCGACGGCTGACAATTTGCTCAACAGTTCCGGCAGTCGCGGCTCCGCCGCCCCGCGCAATTCGTGCATCAGCGCCCAGCGATTTGACGAAGCAACCAGCACCTCGGCCGCGCCGGCCTCACGATGGCGCCAGGAGTCCTTGCCGGGAACGTCGACGTCGAACTGGTGATGCGCATGCTTGATGACCGAGACGCGCAAGCCAAGCGCATTGAAATGCGGGATCAGCCGCGTCAACAGCGTGGTCTTGCCCGCACCGCTCCAGCCCGCAAGGCCGATGACTTTCATTCCAGCTCCGTCTCCGCGAGCGACCAGGTCCCTGATGGAACCACTCTCTCCTCCGTCATTGCGAGCGCAGCGAAGCATCTAGGAATGGATCCACAGCGGCAGCCCGGATTGCTTCGCTTCGCTCGCAATGACGAAAAGGCGGCATTTCGTTCTTTCGCTAGCATGCTTATATCGGCTTGACCCGAATGTCATGCTAACGTCGCGGCCATGATGAAGATCGACAAAGCCCCAGTGCCCCTGATCGTCCCTGATACCGACGACCCGCGCCTCACCGAGAGCGTGACCGGGACCGACCAGTCCGGCGCCAGAATCGAGATCAAGGTGCCGGTGGAGCGCCCGCTGACGCTCTACCTGAATTCGCAGGAGATCGTCACCATGATGACGATCGGCGACTATCCGGAATATCTGGCGCTGGGCTATTTGCTCAACCAGAACATGCTGAAGTATAATGACGCGGTCACCGAGGTCGAATACGACGACGACCTCCAGGTGGTGGTGGTGCGCACCGAGCATCACACCAATTTCGAAGCCAAGCTGAAGAAGCGCACGCAGACATCGGGCTGCGCGCAGGGCACCGCCTTCGGCGATCTGCTGGAGGCGGTCGAGAGCGTGGCGTTGCCGAAGGCGGAGCTGCGGACCTCCTGGCTGTACCAGATGACGCAGACCATCAACACCATGCCCTCGCTCTATCTGGAGGCCGGTGCGATCCACGGCTGCGTGCTGTGCAGGGAGGGGGAGCCGCTCTGCTACACCGAGGATGTCGGCCGTCACAACGCCGTCGACAAGATCGCGGGCTGGATGTACCGCCACGGCGTCGATGCATCCGACAAGATCCTCTATACCACGGGACGGCTCACCTCTGAGATGGTGATCAAGACGGTCCGCATGGGAATTCCGATCCTGGTGTCGCGCTCCGGCTTCACCGCCTGGGGCGTCGATCTCGCCCGGCAGGTGGGCTTGACGCTGGTCGGCCGCGCGCGCGGCAAACGCTTCATCGCGTTGTCGGGGGAAGAGCGCATCGTCTACGACCAGAACCTCGCTTATGTCGAGGAGGAATCGGCCAAGCACAAGCGCAAGGGTGAAGGTGGTGACGATTAGCTGTCCGACCACGCAAGGCGTGCTGCTCGCCGGCGGCCTCGCGCGGCGCATGGGCGGCGGCGACAAGCCGATGCGCACTATTGGCGGCCGCACCATTCTGGAACGCGTGATCGCGCGCCTATCACCCCAATGCAGCGGGCTGATCCTCAATGCCAACGGCGATCCCGCCCGCTTCGCCGCGTTCGGTTTGCAGGTCGTCGCCGACGACGTGCCCGGCTTTCCCGGTCCACTCGCCGGCATCCTTGCCGCGCTCGACTGGACCGCGGCGAACCGGCCTGAGGTGGAATGGGTGCTCAGTGCCGCCGGCGACTGTCCATTCCTGCCGCGCCATCTGGTCGCGCGCTTGCATGACGAACGCATCGCGGCGAATGCCGAGCTCGCCGTTGCGGCGTCGGGCGGCCAGTCGCATCCGGTGATAGGCTTGTGGCGCGTTGGCTTGCGAGACGAACTGCGTCACGCGCTGGTGGTCGAGGATCTCCGCAAGATCGACCGCTGGACCGCGCGTTATCCGCTCGCGACCGTGACGTGGCCGAGCGAACCGCTCGATCCGTTCTTCAATGCCAATACGGTCGAGGATATCGCGGAAGCCGAGCGGCTCGCCGCACTGGATGCGGCGTCCTAACCAAGCTCTACGCCGGCCGGAATCCGGCCCGCTCCAGCGCGGCACGCGCTTCGTCCGAGCCGAGCGCATCGAGAAAGGCCCGCACCGCCGGACGCTGCTTCCGCGCCGTCACCAACGCGAAGTCATAATGCTCCTCCGCGAGCGGAATGAAACCGAGGCCGACCGCCTTGGCGACCGGCGCAATGGTCATGCCCCAGTCGGCGCGATGCTGCGCGACCGCCGCGGCCACCGCGTTGTGCGAGCGTGGCTGGTTCCAGTAGCCTTCCGGGCGCGCACCACCGAGCAACCGGTCGATCAGGATGCGCGTGCCGGCGCCCTGGTTGCGGTTGACCATGATGCAGGAGGGATCAGCGAGCGCCGCGACGACGGCGTCCTTCGCGCTGTGGCCTTCGAAACGCTTGTCGCCCTTGCGGAACACGATGCCCTGCATCCGTCGCCAGCCCGGCACGAGTTCGAGACCTTCGACGAGGTAAGGCGCATTGTAGGTCTCGCTCTTGTCGTCGAACAGATGGATCGGCGCCAGATCGCATTCGCCGCGCCGCGCCGCCGCAAGTCCACCGAGACTGCCGACCGCGATCGAGCGCACGGTCAGCCCGGCATGCGCGAGTTGCGCCGTGACGAGATCGAGGCCGGCGCAATGACTGCCGACGATGACGAGATCGGGCACCCGCACATGCGGCGTGAACAGCGTCACCTCGGCTTCGGTCCCGGCCGGCATCTGGTCGGCGAGTGCGTCGATGCGCAGAAAACCGTCGGCCTGCGCGAACGACGTGATCGCACCGGACCCCTTGCCGGAGGGATAAGCGATCAAGCCGTCCTTGCCTTCGACCAGCGAGACCATGACGAATTCGGTGCGGCCGAGCTCGGAAGCAATGCGCACCGGCACGGTCGCGTTCACCTTGGCATCGGAGCGCGGCGGCAGTCCGGCCATTTTGCGCAACACCGGCACGATCATGTCGTGAAAGGTGAACATCGCCGAGGTCGGAAAACCGGGAAGGATCACCACCGGCTTGCCGTCGCACACCGCAAGACACAGCGGCTTGCCGGGCTTGAGCGCAATGCCATGCGCGATGATGCCGGGCTGGCCGAGCCGGCCGATGATGCGATGAGACAGATCGCCGGCGCCTTTCGACGTGCCGCCGGAGAGCACTAGCATGTCGGCGTCCGCCAGCGCACGCCGCATGGCGGCTTCGAGCTGAGCTTCGTCGTCGGGAATGGCGCCGAGGAAAACCGCCTCTCCGCCGTTCTCGTCGATCGCAGCAGTGACGATCGCGCCGTTGGTATCGTAAATCGCAGCAGGCGCGAGCACCTCGCCGGGCTGAACCAGTTCGTCGCCGGTGGAGATCACGGCCACACGAGGTTTGCGCACGACGCTCACCTCGGCAAGACCGCAAGCCGCCAGCATGCCCACCTCGCGCGAGCCCACGATCGTGCCGGCGCGCAGCAGCGCCTCGCCGCGCGCGATATCGGATCCTGCGTAGGATATGAATTGCCCGGGCGAGGCGGCGCGACGGACGTCGATGGTGGCCGATCCCGCCGGCTGGGTATGCTCGACCATGACCACGGCATCGGCACCGCGCGGCAGCGGACCGCCGGTGGCAATCGGCGTTGCCGTTCCCGCCGCCACCTGCAGCGCGGGTACGGTGCCGCAGTGAATAGTCTCGCCATTCAGCCCGAGGCGAACTTGCGCACCTTCGCCGGCTGTCGCAAGGTCCGCTGAGCGCACCGCGAAGCCGTCGACGTTGGAACGGTCGAACGGTGGCACGTCGATTGGCGCAGTGATGTCTTCAGCAAGCGACGCGCCGAGCGCTGCTGCGAGCTTGCGTCTTTCGCTTGAGATCGCGCGAGGGAACAGCGCAGCCTCGAAGCGTGCCTGGGCCTCCTCGCGGGAAAGGATTTTCAGGAACTGTTCCTGTTCGAGTGCGCTGCGGACTTGCGATTGCGGGATCATGGTCATGCTAAACCCATATCATTCCCGCATCAGATAGGCATCGACCGGCGCGCCCGCTGCAAATCCCTCGTGGCCGGCGGGAACAAGCAGCCATGCATCAGCACGGGCCATTGCCTGGAGCGGCCATTTTCCTACCGCAAGCGGCACCCACGCATGATGTTCCTCGGCCAGCAGGACCATTTCGGCGATGCCGACGCTGGATGCAATTTTTCGCGCGAGCGGCAAGACTATCTGTCGGCGCGGCTGCCGCGCCGACAGAAGGTCGACGAGCGGCAGCACGAGCGCGAGCCAGACCGCGAGCGCATGGTCCGGCGATCCGGGCAAGCCGACGACAGGAATGGTTCCCAGCCGCCCGATCGCGGCGGTGCGTCCGGGCTGGAGCGCAAGACCATGGGCGATCACGTCACCACCCTGGGCCAGCGCCGTGACCGCGGCATCCTTGCGACCGACGCCGCTGCCGCCGATCGTCAGCAGGAGATCGCAGGTAGGCGTCCCCAACGTCTCCGCGATCGATCCCGCGTCTCGCGCGCCGGCCTCGCTCGTCTGCACATCCAGTCCAGCGGCGCGAGCAATGTCCGCGATCAAATGCATGGTCAGCGTTGCACCTGATACATTGACAATGCGCAGCCGCGGACGGCGCACGCTCAGCCGGTCCAGCCCGGCGGCGCGCGCGAGCAAAAGAGCGGCAGGACCGACCGGATACCCCTCTGCGGCGGCAGGCGTTCGTCCGTCGATGTCGCTTCCTGCGCGCCTGACGCCCTGCCCCGGCACGCCCTCCGCCAACACCTGGGCGAGCGGACCAGACACCTCGACTGCGTCAGCATCGAGCACACAGTCGCATCCCGCTGGCATCGCGTCGCCGGCATCGACCCAGGCGGGCGCTGTCGGCAGCGGCAGCGGTGAATAGGAGGACGCGCCGACCAGATCATTGGCGCATAACGCCCAGCCGTCCGCGGCAGCGACGTCACAGGATGGTCGAGGCGCGAGCAGCGGATTGCCCGCGGCGATGCAGCCGGCCGCTTCGCTCAGCGGCAACTCCACCGGCGTGAGCGGATCAAGCCCCTTCAGCAACGCGGCGAGCGCGGTGTCGAGTGGCGTCAGCGATGGCGGCAGGCGCTGGGTCATGCGCCATGATGGACCATGCATCGCCCGGTTTGGCAACCGCTGGCGACACGAACGTCAGCCGCCCGATTTGTCCGCATTGGGGAAGAACAGTTGTTGTCCGTCGACCTTGTATCCGGCGATCGCCGCCTGCCCGTCCGGCGAGATCAGCCAGTCGACGAAGTCTTGCCCCAATTCCTTCTTGACGTTCGGAAACTTCGCGGGGTTCACCAGCATCACGCCGTACTGATTGAGCAGCCGCTTGTCGCCTTCGACGACGATGTCGAGATCGCCGCGATCCCGAAAAGCGATCCAGCTGCCACGGTCGGACAGCACATAGGCGTTCGCCGTGCGCGCTGCATCAAGGGCTGAGGCCATGTCCTGCTTGGCTTCGCGATACCATGCGCCCTTGGTACGGGCGATGTCGATGCCGGCGACGATCCAGAGCGCGAGCTCTGCGGCATGCGTGCCCGAGCGGTCGCCGCGCGTCACGAACGGCGCGCCCTTGCCCTCGATCGCCTTCAGCGCGGTCGCGATGTCCTTGCCCTTCACGCCGGCGGGATCGCTCTTCGGCCCGATCAGCACATAGTCGTTGTACATCACGTCAAAGCGCTTCACCGCAAAACCGTCGGCAACGAATTTCTCCTCCTGCGGCCGTGCATGCATCAGCACGACGTCGACTTCGCCCCTTCGTGCCCCCTCGAGCACCTCGTCGGCGCGCCGCGCGATCACCGTCACCTCGATGCCGGTCTTCTCACGGAACATCGGCAGCAGATAGTCGAGCAGGCCGGACTCCTGCGTCGCTGTGGTCGTGGCGAGCACGATCGCGCGGTCCTCCGCGGATGACGCTGTAACGCCGGCGACGAGGCCGCAGAGAAGCGCGAGTGCAACGGAGAGGCGGCGGACGGCCATGATCGGGTTCCCACTGGCTATGACGCGATCATGATGCTGATGGATTGCGCCGCACTCGTGACGCGTTTGCACATTGTGCCCGCAGCGTCGGGAAATTCCGGCAATGCGCCGCGCGCGAAGACCGCAAGATCCGCACCACGCGAGCGATTCAGGATCGTTCACCAAGGCAGAGATCGCGCGTGGGGATGTGTTGCAAAGCAGCGAGATGATCGGGCATGGTCGTGGCGGACAAAACTTGAAATGCAGAATTCCACCTGCGTCGAACGTCAAAAAGAAGCAAGAATTTGCATAGGAATGCAGGATGGAATTCCTGACGACCAGCGAAGCCGCCGACTATCTTCGGCTTGGCGAACGCAAGCTTTACGAACTCGTCACCACCGGCGCGATCCCATGCACCAAGGTGACCGGAAAGTGGCTCTTCCCGCGGCACGAGCTCGACCTCTGGGTGCTGTCCGGACTGGCGCGCCCGGCCGGCATGCTGATCGCTGAGCCGCCGCCGGTCGTCGGCGGCAGCCAGGACGAGCTGCTGGATTGGGCTCTGCGCGAATCCGGCTCGGGCCTGGGATCGATGAGCGAGGGCAGCGCGCGCGGGCTCGAGCGCTTGCAGCGCGACGAGGTGATGGCCGTGGCGGTGCACTTCCACAGCCTCGATGCCGACGGCAATCTCGCCGCCGACGCCAATGCAACGGTCCTGCGAGACGCTCCGGACCTGCATGATGCATTGCTGGTCGCGTTCGTGCGTCGCGAGCAGGGTCTCGTGCTGCCGCCGGGCAATCCCAAGCGGCTGCGCGGCCTTTCCGACGTGCTCGCGCTCGGCGCCAGGATGGCGATGCGGCAACAGGGCACGGGCGCGCAGATGCTGCTCGATGTGCTGCTCAAGCGCGCCGGCGCCTCGACGCGCGATTTGCGCCGGATCGAGATGCCGGCCCTGACCGGGCCGGATCTCGCCGAGATCGTTCGCGCGGGACAGGCCGATTGCGGCCTCGCGACGCGTGCGTCCGCGCGCTCGGCCGGCCTCGATTTCGTGCCGCTGGTCTGGGAGAACTTCGACCTCGCGATGCGGCAGCGCAGCTATTTCCGCCCCGCTATGAAGGGCCTGATCCGGTTCCTCGGCGAAAAGCGGTTGCTCCAGCGCGCCGAGGAGCTGACCGGCTACGATCCCTCCCCGGCCGGACAAATCCGCTTCGCCGCCTGACGTTGACGCCCGCCCCCAAATAGTTGCAAAAGAAACCAATTCAGCCGGGCCATACCCGGGGGTACACCGGCCAACGCGCCGGATCAGGGGAGGACAAATATGAAGCCAACGAGATTTGGACTGCCGGTCGCTGCCGGCTTTGCAGCGACGTTCCTGGCGGCGACGCTGCTGCCGGGCGCCGCAATGGCGCAGGTGTCCGACGACGTCGTCAAGATCGGCGTGCTCACCGACATGAACGGTCCGGCCTCGGCGCCGACCGGCCAGGGTTCGGTGACGGCGGCGCAGATGGCGATCGACGATTTCGGCGGCACCGTGCTCGGCAAGCCGATCAGCATCGTCGTCGGCGACCACCAGCTCAAGGCCGATATCGGCGGCGCCATCGCGCGGCGCTGGTACGACGTCGACCAGGTCGATCTGATCGTCGACGTACCGGTCTCCGCGGTCGGGCTCGCGGTGCAGAACATGGCCAACGAGAAGAAGCGGCTGTTCATCACCCACTCCACCGGCACCGCCGATTTCCACGGCAAGTTCTGCTCGCCCTATGCGATCCAGTGGGTGTTCGACACCCGCGCGCTCGCGGTCGGCACCGCGGACGCGGTGGTCAAGCGCGGCGGCGACAGCTGGTTCTTCATCACCGACGATTATGCCTTCGGCCATTCGCTGGAGCGCGACGCCTCGGCGGTCGTGACCGCCAATGGCGGCAAGGTGCTGGGCTCGGTGAAGCCGCCGCTGGCAACGCCCGACCTCTCCTCGTTCGTGCTGCAGGCGCAGTCCTCCAAGGCCAAGATCATCGGCATCGCGGCGGGTCCGCCGAACAACATGAACGAGATCAAGACCGGCTCCGAGTTCGGCGTGTTCAAGGGCGGCCAGCAGATGGCGGCACTGCTTGCGCTGATCACCGACATCCACGGCCTCGGCCTGCAGGCCGCCCAAGGGCTGTTGCTGACGACGTCGTTCTATTGGGACCTGGACGACAAGACCCGCGAATGGTCGAAGCGCTACTTCGCCAAGATGAACAAGATGCCGTCGATGTGGCAGGCCGGCGTCTATTCGAGCGTGATGCACTATCTCAACGCCATCAAGGACACCGGCACCGACGATCCGCTCAAGGTGGCCGCCAAGATGCGGGAAAAGCCGATCGAGGATTTCTTCGCCCGCAACGGCCGCTTACGCGAAGACAATCTGATGGTGCACGATCTGTGGCTGGTGCAGGTGAAGACGCCGGAGGAAAGCAAATATCCGTGGGACTATTACAAGATCCTCACCACGATCTCGGGCGACAAGGCGTTCGGTCCGCCGGACCCGGCGTGTGCGATGGTGAAGAAGTGAGGGTGTAGCGACGCCGCGCTGACGGTGCACCCTCTCCCCTTGCGGGAGAGGGTGGATTCGCGAAGCGAAGCCGGGTGAGGGGTCGTCTCCGCGAGTCCAACTCGCTGTTGAGTTCGCGGAGAGATACCCCTCATCCGGCGCTTCGCGCCACCTTCTCCCACAGGGGGAGAAGGAAGGAAGCGCGCTACTTCACCACCCCGATCTCGCGAAAGTACTTGATCACGCCGGGATGGATCAGCTCGGGCTTCGGCGCGGCGGCGACGGTGTTCGCGGCCGTAGTCTCGCAGGCTTGCGCGAGCTGCTTGCAGAAGGTCGGCTCGACACCGTGAAGCGTCTTCGCCAGGCGATAGGCGACATCGTCAGGCAAATCTTCGCGTGTCAGCACAAAGCTCCAGGAGCCGAGCGAGGCGATCGGCTCGGACTGGTTCGGGTAGCTGCCGGCCGGCACGGTGAGCGGCTTCAGGAACGCATGCTTGGCGCGGATGCGCGCGATCTCCTCGGCACTGGGCGCGATGAAGCGCGCGCCTGATACGCTCGAGGCCACCGCCGCGAAACCGGGCCAGCCGATGCCGGCGCCCCAGAGTGCTGCGACGCGGCCATCCTCGACCATCGCGGGGCCGTCGCCGGCGCGGTCGAGATAGATCGCCTTGAAGTCCTCGTCCTGCTTCAGGCCGAGGCCATCGAGCACGTAGCGCGCCAGGATCGGCAGGCCGGAGCCCTTGGCGCCGAACGCGACGGGCTGACCGACGAGATCGCGAATGGTCTTGTACTGACTGTCCGCGCGCACCACGAACATGCCGGGGTTGGAATAGATCGCCGTGAGAATCTTCAACGAGACCTTCGCACGGCCGATGCCGGCGAAGGCTTCATAGGCCGGCTCGCCCGCGACCAGAGCGAGATCGAGCTCGCCCTTCTCCAGCAGCGGGATGTTCTCGTTGCTGCCCTTGGTGTTGCGCGGGGCAATGATGGTTTGCGGATCGGCTGCGTTCATCGCTTGCGCAAAGGCGTTGCCATAGAGCGGAAAGCCGCCGCCGGGCGTCGCAGTGCCCAAGCTGATCGTCAGGCTGGGTGTGTTGGTCGGAATGGCGTTGGCTCCGGTTTGAGCGGCGGCGGGGCTTGAAAGCAGCGCCGCGCCGAGCAGGAAAACAAAAGCGAATCTCATGGTCGGTCCCGGCGGGGGCGCGTCAACATCGACTTGCGGCGATGTAGGCAGCGCCCCGATTTTGTGAAAGCATGCAGCCCAACGACAATAGAACAATGGGAGGCGTCATGTTGCGAATTTTGCGTAACAGTGTTTTCGGGCTGGTTTTCCTTGCAACGCTGTTGGGCGCCGCACCTCCCGCCTCCGCCGCTTATCCCGACCGTCCCGTGCACTGGATCATCGGCTTCTCCGCCGGCGGCCCGGTCGATATCGTGGCGCGGATCATGGCGCAGTGGCTGACCGACCGCTTCGGCCAGCAATTCATCGTCGAGAACCGCACCGGCTCGGGCGGCAACATCGCGGCCGCTGCCGCGATCGCCTCGCCGCCGGACGGCTACACGCTGCTGTTCGTCGCGCCCAACAACGCGATCTCGACCTCGCTCTACAAGAAGCTGCCGTTCGACTTCCTGCGCGACACCGTGCCGGTCGCCAGCATCATGCAGCTCACCAACATGCTGGTCGTCTCCAACGCGTTTCCCGCCAAGACGGTTCAGGAGTTCATCGACTACTGCAAGGCCAATCCCGGCAAGATCTCCTTTGCCTCGTCCGGCAACGGCACCTCGGTGCACATGTCGGCGGAGCTGTTCAAGGTGATGAGCAAGTGCGACATGGTGCACGTGCCCTATCGGGGATCTGCGATCGCCTTCCCCGACATCATCTCCAACAAGGTGCAGCTGATCTTCGACAACCTGCCCTCCGCGATGGAGCAGGCCAAGGGCGGCAATGTCCGCGCGCTCGGCGTGACCTCGCCGCAGCGCTGGCCGAGCGTGCCCGATGTGCCCGCGATCGCCGAGACGTTGCCCGGCTTCGAATCGGTCGGCTTCTACGGCATCTCCGCGCCGAAGGGCACGCCGGCCGACGTGATCGAGATCCTCAACAAGGCCGTCAACGAGGCGCTGAAGGACCCGAAGCTGGTCGCGCGCCTCACCGAGACCGGCGGCATCCCCAAGCCGATGACGCCGGCCGAGTTCGGCAAGCTCGTCACCGACGAGACCGAGAAGTGGCGCAAGGTGGTGGAGTTCGCCGGCGTGTCGGTGGACTAGGCCTGCGGAACTGCCGCGCGCCTGCAGCGCGCCAACGCGACATCGGAGGGGATCGGAAGACCCCTCTCCAACAAAATGTGCGAAAACAACCCCATGCACAGTAGAAAGATCTTGGCATTACAAGGGGTTACAGAATCGAAAACCGAGCCCCCTGGCGCGATTGCCAGAGGGCGGGGACGAAGGCTCGGCGAGATGGGCTTGCGCCGTCGGGCAAAACAGGACTATAAGGGCATCATCGCCAATTTCGGTTATTCAAAAATCCCAAGGCTTGCCGCGCCAACGTTTGCAACCGCCGGCGCCAGCATTGCACCCCCGCCTCCGTCCCTGTAAACGAACCGCGCACCGTTGCCGGCCGCAGCTTTCGCGGCCGTCTCGCGGCGGGGCCTGTAGCTCAATGGTTAGAGCCGGCCGCTCATAACGGTCTGGTTGCAGGTTCGAGTCCTGCCGGGCCCACCAATGAAAGCACTTTGTGCGGACACCAAAAGAGTGACTCGATTCCCGAATAAGAGTGACTCGATCGCCGCCCTTAAGAGTGACTCGATTTCGTAGATCACTGATTTGATTTACCAAATCCACTTGGATTTTCGCAATCTTGCTTATGAGCGCGAAAAAGCCCCGAGGGGTCTTTTGGCTGTGTGGACACGCTTGGCGAATGGGCGCAAGACGCATCTGCGAACCTGATCGACGTCGCACTGGCGGACTAATGTGCGATCGCCTGCTGCGGCAATGTCAGCACCGTCAGGATCTCCTCGTCGGGCAAAAGGAACGACTGCTCTTCCACCATATGCCGGTCGCACCCCTTGAAGTCGAACCAAGCGTCCGCCGGGTTCTTTCTAGGAAAGGTCTGCTCGCCTGCACCCCGGAATAGCATGTCAGCGGCGAACGTTTGGTCGTCCAATTGCCTGACAGGTCGCCACCACGGCGCAATCATCGGAGCCGCCTGGTACCAGACCCGTTCCCGCTTGTTGTGGCAAACGATGACCATGGGGAAATGGTTCAGGACCGTCATCTTCACCAGCGTAGCGGTGAGGCTGACGTCGAATTCCTCGGCCAATTCTCTGGACGCGATTAACATGAGCCGCTTCATCTTGCGCAAGCGGGGAAGCACCATGAAATTAGGCAGAAGCAGGTCGGATGCGAACTCGTCGGCGTGGCGCTCTGGATTGAGCGCGTCGTGCTTGAAGTTGCAGACATCGTTCTTGCCGCAGAAGAGAACCTGTCCGCGATGATGGTGCCAATGCCCAAGCTCGTGCCCTAGCGAAAATCTCTGGCGCTGACGCATGCTGAGACAATTGATCGAGATCACCGCATGCCGCGTTGATCCCACGATCGTGGCTTCGCAATTGTCGATCGGCTTGTAGTTGACTACCGCGCCCTGGGTCCAAGCGATGGCATCGAGGTCGATGTCCTTGGGCTCAGTGATTCCAAGTCCGATGAGCAGGCGCTCCGCTGGCGTCATTCTTCCCCTTCTTCCTGGTCCTCGTTTTCGAGCGCCTGTAGCTGGGCCAAGTCGTTAAGTAGCCCCTCTTCGTCGCGTTCCGACAGCTTGCCACCCTTACGCGCGGCCATCATGGCGTCCGTCACGCGGCCAGATCTCATTCCATCCAGCCGTCGGCGCGCCTTTTCAAGATCCAGACTTTTGACATTCTGCTGGTCGCGAAACGCGTTCACCTCGTCCTGAGCTTGCTTGAAGCGCATTCGAGCCGCGCGCGCCTTGGCCTCTTCTACGGCCGAGCCGGCGCGCGTGGCAGCTTTGTCGAAATCATCGCCCGCCTCTTTGAAATCTTCACGAAGGTCGGCTTCGGATGCGTCGAGAATGCTGTCGTCGATGGCCTTGCCGATTTTTGCCAGCCGTTCGAGGTCGGTTGGATCTCTGCTCATATCCGCCATCCCCTCGGGTATTCCCGGCGACCGATGCGCCGGATCTTCTTGATCACGTAATCCAAGCGAGCCTGGTCGATGCCCACAAAATCGCGGAGTTCCTCGCCCCTCATGTCATTTTCCCAGCCCAGCAGCACCATGCTCATCTCCTCGTCGGGGCCGAAGTGGGCATTCAGCACCGTCCAGACTTCCGATGCCCGCCTGTCCTGCTCCGCTTCCATCATGCCCTGCTCCGGATTCGGCGACGCATCCTTCAGCGGCGACTTACTCTTGCCGTCGCTTGTCTTCCTGCCGCCGTCGTCCGTCCTGGCATCCTCAGGTGCCACCTGCTTCTGGAGCCGCTTGCGCCGCCTGCTCGCAATATTCCGCATCGACTGAGCCAGGAAGGCAATGAACAGGATGGATCGGGGGCACGTCTTCTCCTCGAACAGCGCGGCGCACACAGCCTCTTGAAGCAAGTCGCCATCCGCGAAGTCCGTGCCCTCGAGGTGACGCCGCTCAATTGCATCGAGCCGAGCGAGATCTAGCGGGGTCAGCCCATCCAGCGCCGAGACCACCTCGTCATAGGTAAGGTGATCCGGGGGAGGAGCCGCAGCTTCGGCAGAAGGCGCGCCAAGGAGATCCATAACTTCACGCTTCCTATGCCGGCTGAAAAATCATTTCGGACAAAGATTTTTTGAGTCCGAAAGGTCCGGCTGGCGGGCATTCAGTTGTAGAGGCGACCGGTTTCGAGAGGCAACCGGGGGCAAGTAACTCGAAAACTGGTGTCGGAACAATGAATTACATAGCAGAGCGGGCGCAGTTGCGCCAGACGCAACTGGTCGGCCTCATCGAGGAGGTCTGCCAGTACGTGGAGCCGTCCTCCTATCAGCGCGACCTCGCAAAGCAGCGATATGAACGCGTCGGTGACTGGCTGGCCCGATCGGACGACTGGCTGTTGGCATCGATCGCAATCAGGCTTCAGGGATCGGTTGCCATCGGCACGGCCGTGAAGCCGATCGGAGCCAACGAGCACGACGTTGACCTGGTCGCGCATGTGCCCGACCTTGATCTCGCGGTCACTCCGGCGCTGCTCAAGCAGCGGATCGGCGACCGACTCCGCAGCAACGGCAACTATGCAGGGTTGCTGGTCGAGATGCCGCGGTGCTGGCGCCTAGACTACGCCAACGAATTCCACCTCGACATCACGCCCTCGATCCCGAATCCGGAATGCCGCCTGGGTGGAGAGCTCGTTCCCGACAAGACGCTGAAGATGTGGAAAGCGTCCAATCCGCAAGGCTACCGCGCCAAGTTCGAGCGACGGGCAGCGCTTCTGCCGCGCATTCGGTCGGTGTTCGGCAAGGCATTCGACAGCGCCCGATCCGACGCGCAGGTCGAGCCGTACCCCGAGGAGAAGCGGCTGAAGGGCATCCTGCGCCGAATCGTGCAGATCGCCAAGCGCCACCGTGACGTCCATTTCATCGATGACGACCAAGGGCTCGCACCACTCTCGATCATCATCACGACGCTGGCGTCGCGGGCCTATGAAATGTGCGTCAGCACCTCTGAGTACGACAACGAGCTCGACCTGATCGTCGATGTGCTCAGCCGGATGCCGCAGATGCTGCAGACCAGTACGGTCGAGGGGCGCGTGATGTGGTGCCTCTGGAATCAGACCACTGCCGGCGAAAACTTCTGCGAGAAGTGGAACAAGCACCCCGAGCGTGCGAGCGCCTTCTTCGCATGGCACTGTAAGGTCGTTGCCGACGTCGAGCACCTCGCCGGCGCGCGGGGCCTTGACCAGGTGCGGCGTCTCCTCGGCGACATCTTCGGCACGGCGCCGGCGAACAAGGCGATGGATTCCCTGACCGAACGCGTCGACACCGCGCGCGCCACGAACCGCCTCTCGGTCTCGCGGCCGGCGGGCCTGATCGTGGGTACCGCGGCAAGCGCGACTCCGGTTCGCGCCAACACCTTCTTCGGCGATGGGCCCTGACATCATGCGGCTCGGACGACCGAAAGCGCTGACGATGGCGCAGCAATACGTGAACCTGCAGGGCAATCCCCTCAGCGCAGGCGCCGGCGCCCTACGGGCCGGCAGCTTCACGTGGGCCTACGCCACGTCGCCAACGCCGTTGAGCCGGGACTACCTGATCCGGATCGAGATGGCTTGCGACGCGTCGCCCAGGGTCTTCGTCGACGACCCTGACATCGAGCTGCTCGCCAGCGACCGCGACCTTCCCCACATTTACCGCAACCCCACGCGCCTCTGCCTTTACTTGCCGGGGACGCGAGAATGGCAGCCGTGGTTGCGGCTCGACCAAACCATCGTGCCCTGGACGTCTCTCTGGCTGTTTTACTTCGAAGACTGGCTGGAGTCGGGAGAGTGGAAGGGCGGCGGCATGCATCCGGGGGAAGCCTCCCGCACCCGGCAAGGCCGGCGTCGGCTGGGAATCCGCCGGCCCGACGAATGCGAGATTGGAAACGAAGAATGAGCGACGAAACGCGCACCTACAAGATCCTGTCGATCGACGGCGGCGGCATCCGCGGCGTGTTTCCCCCGTCCCTCCTCGCCAAGCTGGAAGATCACCTGAGGTCGCCGGTCGGGTCCTACTTCGACCTGATCGCCGGCACATCGACCGGCGGCATCATCGCGATTGCCTTGGGCCTCGGGCTGTCGGCCAAGGACATCCTGAAGCTCTATGAGGAGCGGGGACCGGCGATCTTCGATCAGCAGCACGGCTTGGTCGGCAACTTCGTTCGGCAGCGGCTGCGCGGAGCCATGCACTGGTTTGGAACCAAATACTCGTCGCAGGCGCTGCACGACGCCATCGCCGACATCCTCGGCGAGCGCCGGCTCGGCGAAAGCCGCACTCGTTTGGTGATTCCGGCATGGCATCCGATGCTCGAGCGCGTCTACATCTACAAGACGGCCCATCACCGGCGGCTCGAGACCGACTACCGTGTCCGCGCATTGGATGCGGCGATGGCGACGGCGGCCGCGCCTACATTCCTCAAGCCCCACATAACGGACGACGCGATCGAACTCGTCGATGGCGGCGTCTGGGCGAACAACCCGATCGGCGTGGCGACGATCGAGGCCGTCGGGATGCTGAATTGGCCGGCGGACAGGCTGAAGATCCTCAGCATCGGCACCATCAACGACGTGAAGGCACCGCCGCGGTGGAAGGGCAAGCTTCCGATGGCATCCTCGATCGCGCGCCTATTCATGGCGGGCCAGTCGCACAGCGCGCTCGGGACGGCCAAGATCGTTACCGGCGACAGCCATGACCACCGCGCGATCTGGCGCATCGACCAAACCGCGCCTGCCGGCCGCTACACGATGGATGACGCAGAACGCATCGCCGAGATGAAGAACCGCGGGTTCACCGAGGCCCGCGAACAACTGCCCGAACTGCGGCGCCACTTCTTCGACCGCGAGGCCGAGCCCTTCGTTCCCTTCCACTCACTCTGACCGGCGAGGACGCCATGCCAAAGAACATCCTGATCTTCTCCGACGGCACCGGCCAGGCCGGCGGCCTGCGTCCGGACGAGAACCGCTCCAATGTCTACAAGCTGTACCGGGCGACGCGCTGCGGCCCCGACACAGCGATCGACCCGCGGGAGCAGCTCGCCTTCTACGACGCCGGCCTTGGCTCCCAACCGCCGGGCGGCGCGCTGTTCGTCACGCGCGCCTATCGCTGGCTGCACAATGTGGCCAGCCAGGCGACCGGCCTCGGCATCACCACCAACATCATCGACTGCTATGCCGCGATCATCCGGATGTGGGAGCCGGGCGACCGGATCTTCCTCTTCGGGTTCAGCCGAGGTGCCTACACGGTCCGCTGTCTTGCCGCCGTGCTCGGCCAGTGCGGCGTACCGACGACGATGTCCGACGGCTCACCGTTGCGGCGCGATGTCGGCACGACCACCCGCATCGCACGCGACGCCGTAAAGAAAGTGTACCAGCACGTCAGTTCGCCGAAGGACACCAAGTACCTGCCTCAACGCGAGGCGCTGGCAACGCACTTTCGCCAGCAATATGGCAGCGACGCCGACGGCGCTGCCAATGCCGTTCCGTTCTTCGTCGGGGTGTTCGACACGGTCGCATCGCTCGGCAGCTACGCCCTCTCCGCCGCTCTGGTGGGTGGCGCCGCCGGTGTCATCGCCGCCTTAAGCTTTGCGCAGTCATTTTTCCTGTTCCCATTCCTGCCGACCTTCCTATGGGCGGCCGGGGGCGCGGCGGCTGTCGCGGGAATAGGCTACGTCGCCACGCACCTGAAGTCCGCCGTGAGCCTCCCCGGCTATACGTTCTGGCAGACGTTGCATCTCGCTTCGCCGAAAATGAAATTCTACGACCTGCACCTGAACAATGCTGTCTGGTACGCGCGCCACGCCATGTCCATCGACGAGAACCGCGCTGACTTTGCTCGGGTTCCTTGGGGCGGATCACACAACAAAGGTCCGGAACGTCCCTATGAATATCCGGACTGGCTGCAGCAGGTCTGGTTTGCCGGCAACCATTCCGATGTCGGAGGTAGTTATCCGGAAAACGAAGCGCGGCTTTCCGACATCTCACTCGGATGGATGGTGCATGCGGCAAGAAATCTGCCCGACGGCAAGACACCCGATGGCTTCGGCATCAAGGTAGACGACAGTTACCTGAAACTGCATCCGGATCCGCTCGGTCCACAGCACGACGAGCGCGAGCCCGGTTACCTGGGCGGCCGCTTCAAATGGGACGAAGGTCTGCGCGAAGTCCAGGACGAAGCGATCCTGCATTCCACCGTTCTCGAGCGATTTGCCGTCAACGGCGGCGTGCAGCACTACTATGAGCGGCTGCCGTACCGCCCCAAAAACCTCAGGTCGCATGTAAAGGTCAAGAAGTATTACGGGCTCGAGGCTTCGACTTCGAACGGAGCAGAAATCATCGCTGGTCCGGCTCGATCGCAACCGAATCCGGTCTAAGCGAGTTCGACGACCTGGCCGGAGATCTGTTCCTTTATAAAAGCGCTCGCTAGGAAACCGTGCGCCTCTGGATCCTGTCCGATCGTCACGTCGAGCTCACCCGCGGCTGGGACCTTCGTCCCTTTTGGGCAGGGGCTTACGCCTCGAAAACACGCCGCTTGAATCTTACCGCAGCGGAGAGAGTGGGACTCCCATCCCCGATGCCCCGATTGCGCAAAAGCCAGCGAAAAACAAGGATTCCCTAAAAGCCCGGTCGGATATTGTGACCACCGCTGTGTACCACCTGATCTGCTGAAAAGGTCGTCAACGTCCGGCGATGTCGGGGCAGTTCGGGGCCTTTCCCGTCCGACCATTTTTGCGATGCATAATTGTCCGGCCCGCGCCGTCGATCTAGCCCTCACCGAGGTCATCTCGGGCGGCGGCCGGAACGCCCGCGGGCGGCGCGGGCGAGACCATAGGGGGCTGTAAGGACTGCGGTGAGCACCCGTCCGTCAGTCCGGGAAAGTCCAATTCCGCGCCTCGGCCGCCGAGCATTGTTGACTCCGCCGGACAATAGGCCAACCTCGACCCTTGCTCGCCCGGCAGTCGGGCAGCCGCCGGATACACGCGCTTGAGATGCAGCTTCGTCGCTCGGACCTCGCCGACCTCTCCTATTTTCTGGAGATTGCCAAGCACCGGAATTTCCGACGCGCCGCGATCGAACTCGGCATCGGAGCCTCCGCTTTAAGCCACGCGCTCCGCAGCTTGGAGGAGCGTCTTGGGGTTCGACTGCTCAACCGGACAAGCCGCAGCGTAACGCTTACCGCCGCGGGCGAGGCGTTGCAGTCGGCGCTTGCGCGGCCCTTCGATGAGATCGGCAGCGCCCTGGACGTTCTCAACCGCTTTCGCGACGCGCCAATGGGTCGGGTGCGGTTGAGCGTACCGACGGAAGCTGCCGAGTTTCTCGTTGGACCCGTGATGGCCACGTTCCTGGAACGGTACCCCGAGGTCGAGATCGAGTTCTCGGTGAACAACCGTATGATCGACGTCATCGAAAACGGTTACGACGCGGGTATCCGGTACGGAGGCACAGTGCCGCAGGACATGGTCGCGCAGCGTCTGTCCGCCGATATCCGCTGGCTCGTCGTCGGGGCTCCTTCCTACCTCGACCGCATGGGCACTCCGGTGAATCCCGGCGACCTGCAATCTCACCGCTGCGTAAAGATCAGGATCGGGGACGAGAGCATCTATCGCTGGGAGTTCGAACGCGGCGACGAGAAGATCGAGGTCAATGTTCCGGGCGGGATGACTGTTGATCAAGGGCAGATCGGATTGGTCGCCGTCCGAGACGGGGCGGGGCTCATGTACGTGGCCGAGCCGATGGTACGGAAGGACCTGCGGGACGGCACGCTGCGCACTGTGTTGGAGGAGTGGGCGCCCCTCGGGCCTGGCTTCCACATCTATTATTCGAGCCGACGGCAGGTTCCGGCCGCGCTCCGGCTCTTTATCGATCTCGTCCGGGAGTTACGGCCGCTCGGCCTGTAAGGCCGCCAGATCGATGAATCCTTCTCAATGGAACATCCGATAGCCTCGGGCTGCTGCCGAGACTCGCTCCGGCTTATCTGAGATCGGCGGCCAATGGCCGTCTGGATCCGGCCGATCGGGTGCGGAGCAGTTTTTCCGAGGCTACAATGACAGTTCAAGCTACTTTCGAGGACGGCGCCGTCCGGCGAGAAGCGCCGGCATGGGGCGCGGTCTTCGCCCTCACTCTCTGCGTCGCGACGCTGATCGCGTCCGAATTCATGCCCGTCAGTCTCCTGACGCCGATCGCCGCGGAGCTCCACATCACCGAAGGTCGAGCGGGCCAGGCCATCGCCGTCTCCGGCATATTCGCCGTTCTTGCGAGTCTGTTCATTTCGCGGGCGACGCGCGGCATCGACCGGCGGATCGTGCTGCTGTCTCTCACGCTCCTCATGATGGTGTCCGGCTTGGTCGTGGCGCTCGCGCCGAACGAAACCATCTTCATGGCGGGACGGGCCCTGATCGGGATCGTCATCGGTGGCTTCTGGTCGATGTCAGCGGCGACCGCGATGCGCCTCGTTCCCGAAAGCGAGGTCCCACGAGCGCTGGCCATCTTCAACGGCGGAAACGCGCTGGCGACCACGATTGCCGCTCCCTTGGGAAGCTTTCTCGGCCAGTACATCGGCTGGCGCGGAGCCTTCTTTTCAGTCGTTCCGCTCGCCGCGCTCGCGCTGCCCTGGCAGTTTCTCACGCTCCCCTCGATGCCAGCCGCAGACGACAGCCGCAGGGGCTCCGTGTTCGGAATCCTTCGCTTGCCGAAGGTCGGCCTGGGGATGATCGCAGTCGCGTTCTTCTTCATGGGGCAGTTCGCGCTGTTCACCTATGTGCGCCCATTCCTTGAAGCGGTCACTCACGTGAGCGTATCCACGCTTTCCTCGCTGCTGCTGATCATGGGCATCGCCGGTCTCCTGGGGACCTCCTTGATCGGTCTGCTCCTGAAGACCCGGCTCTACGGACTTCTGATCGCGATGCCGCTGTTCATGGCGCTGATTGCAACCGGACTCATCTTGTTCGGAGGGGCGGTCCCGGCCGTCGCGGCACTGCTCGCCGGGTGGGGGTTGATCGGCACAGCCGCGCCCGTCGGCTGGTGGACCTGGCTAAGCAAGATGCTGCCCGACGATGCCGAACGTGGCGGAGGGCTCATGGTCGCCATCATCCAGTTGGCGATCACTTTGGGCGCCACTATCGGCGGCTTCTTCTACGACGGCAGCGGCTACGAAAGCACCTTCAGCGTTAGCGCCACTATCCTTTGTGCCTCTGCGCTCTTGGCCTACTGCGCATGGCGTGCAAGTTGCCGATCGCTCAAGGATGAGGCGGCTGTTGATAGCCCGGCGTTGCATACATGAAAAACATTCATCGTGGCATGCGAACCGCTCGCAAGAACTTGCGCGCGCTTCGGGAATTGTTCGGCAGCGGAACCGCACCTGCGACCGCCCCCCGAGCTACCCACAGAGAACGAAGCGGTGAAGACATGCCCAAATCCGAACTGGAAGTTTCGAGGCGGCGCCTTCTCGCCGCCGGCACGGCCACCGCCATGATCGGCGTCGTCCCAGGCGCACCGGCGCAATCGCAAGCGGCGAGTCAGAAAGCGCCGCAAGCCGCTGTCTCCTTCGAGGTGAACGGCAAGCCGTCCAGCCTTCAACTGGACACCCGCACGACGCTTCTCGATGCCTTGCGCGAGCATCTCCGTCTGACCGGAACAAAGAAGGGCTGCGACCAAGGCCAATGCGGGGCGTGCACCGTGATCGTGAACGGAGTGCGCATCAATTCGTGTCTGACGCTTGCGGTCATGCACGAAGGCGACAGGATCACCACGATCGAAGGATTGGGTCAGCCGGAGCGCCTTCATCCCATGCAGGCGGCCTTCGTCAAACACGACGGCTACCAGTGCGGGTACTGCACGCCCGGGCAGATCTGCTCGGCGGTGGCGGTGCTCGACGAGATCAAGTCGGGAATCCCGAGCCACGTCAGCGGCGACCTGACTGTTTCACCTGAACTGACGAATACCGAGTTGCGCGAGCGCATGAGCGGCAACATCTGCCGGTGCGGTGCCTACTCCAATATCGCCGAGGCAATCGCCGAGGTCGCCGGGAGCAGCACATGAAGGAATTCACCTACGAACGAGCCGCTTCGCCTCAAGACGCGGCTGCAAAGGCCCAGCAAACGAGAGGTGCGAAGTTCATCGCGGGCGGCACCAATCTTCTCGACCTGATGAAGCTCGAGATCGAGACGCCCCGTCATCTCATCGACGTCAATGGTCTCGGTCTCGACAAGATCGAGAATATCCAGGACGGCGGACTCCGCATCGGCGCGTTGGTCAGAAACACAGAGCTTGCCGCCGACATGCGCGTCAGGCGGGACTATGGGCTCCTCAGCCGTGCGCTGCTCGCCGGCGCCTCGGGCCAGCTCCGCAACAAGGCGACGACCGCCGGCAATCTGCTCCAGCGCACGCGCTGCCCCTACTTCTACGACACCAATCAGCCGTGCAACAAGCGAAGCCCCGGCTCCGGTTGCGCCGCGATCGAAGGCGTCAGCCGACAACTGGCGGTCATCGGATCGAGCGAAGCATGTATCGCGACCAACCCCTCCGATATGGCCGTCGCCATGAGAGTCCTAGACGCTCAGATCGAGACGGTCGACGACAAAGGGCAGACGCGCAAGATTCCGATCGCAGAATTCCATCGCCTGCCCGGAGATACCCCTCACATCGAGACGACGCTCACCCCAGGTGAACTGATCACCGGGGTGACGTTGCCGCCACCCATCGGCGGAACGCACATCTACAGGAAGGTGCGCGACCGCGCGTCCTACGCCTTCGCGCTGGTCTCCGTCGCTGCAATCCTGCAGCGCGACGGGACCGGGCGGGTAGCCGTCGGCGGCATCGCCCATAAGCCGTGGCGGGTCGAAGCCGCCGAAGCTGAGCTTCCTAAAGGTGCAAAGCCCTTCTCCGCAAGGTTGCTCGCCGATGCAAAACCCACCAACGCCAGCGCGTTCAAATTACCGTTGGTCGAGCGGACCGTGGCCGCCGCCATGAACGAAATGAGGCAGCGATGAAGTTCGACAGACCCGCCGAAACCAACCCCATCGACCGCTTGCGTGTCGTCGGTCGCGCTCATCCCCGCATCGATGGCCCCTTGAAGACCACCGGGAAAGCGACCTACGCATATGAGCACCACGACGTCGTGACCAATCCGGCCTACGGTGTCATCGTGGGGTCGGCGGTCGCCAAGGGACGCATCAAGAGCATGAACCTGGCGGAGGCGCAGCGCGAGCCTGGCGTCATCGCCATCGTCACGGCCGAGAGCGCCGGCAAGCTCGGCAAGGGAAAATTCAACACGGCCAAGCTGCTCGGCGGTCCCGAGATCGACCACTACCATCAGGCGGTCGCGGTGGTTGTCGCGGAAACGTTCGAACAGGCGACGGCGGCAGCCGGGCTGCTACGGATCGAATACACGCCCTCTGAAGGCAGCTTCGATCTCGAAGACGCGCTGAAGGCCGCACCCCTTGCGAAGGACCCGAACAGTCCCGAAAAACAGGGGCCACCCGAAAGTCGCGTCGGCGACTTCGAGCCGGCCTTTGCTCAGGCGCCGGTGAAGCTGGACGAGTTCTACACGACCCCCGACCAGAGCCATTCGATGATGGAGCCTCACGCTTCGATCGCGGCCTGGAACGGCGACAAGCTCACGGTGTGGACGTCGAACCAGATGATCGACTGGGGCAGGACGGATCTCGCGACCACCATCGGCATCCCCAAAGAGAACGTCCGCTTCGTGTCGCCGTACATAGGAGGCGGCTTCGGCGGCAAGCTGTTCCTGCGCTCGGATGCGGTGATGGCCGCGCTGGCAGCGAAGGCCGCCGGCGGTCCGGTGAAAGTCGCATTGCAGCGGGCGCTCATTCCCAACAACACCACACACCGCCCCGCCACCCGGCAGCGTATCAGGATCGGGGCGGGCCCTGATGGACGCATCGTCGCCATGGCGCACGAGAGCGGCTCCGGAGATCTTCCTGAGGGTCAACCGGAGACGGCAACCAATCAGACGAGATTGCTATATTCCGGCGCCAATCGCCTGACAGCGATGCGCCTCGCCGTCTTGGATCTGCCGGAAGGGAACGCGATGCGCGCTCCTGGCGAGGCGCCAGGCATGATGGCGCTCGAGATCGCGATGGACGAATTGGCCGAGAAGCTTGGTCTGGACCCGGTCGAGCTACGCGTGCGGAACGACACCCAGGTCGACCCCGAGAAGCCGGACCGTCCGTTTTCTCAGCGCAATCTGGTGCGCTGCCTGCGCGAGGGGGCCGAGCGGTTCGGCTGGCAACGCCGAAACGCGTCCCCGGGCGCGGTGCGGGACGGACAATGGCTGGTGGGCATGGGCACAGCAGCCGCGTTCCGCAACAATTTGCTGATTCCTTCGGAGGCGCGCGTTCGTCTGGGAACGGACGGGGTGGTTGTCGTCGAAACGGACATGACCGACATCGGCACCGGCAGCTATACGATCATCGCGCAGACGGCCGCCGAGATGATGGGGGTCGACCTCGACAAGGTCGTGGTTCGGCTTGGCGATTCCTCTTTCCCTGTTTCGTCCGGATCCGGAGGACAGTTCGGCGCGAACTGTTCGACTTCGGGTGTTTACGCGGCATGCGTAAAGCTTCGGGAAGCCGTTGCGCAGCGGCTCGGCTTCAACTCGGCCGATGCTACGTTCTCGGATGGGCATGTGCTTAGCGGCAATCGTTCTGCGAAGCTTACGGACGCCGTCTGCCAAGGAGATCTGCTGGGCGAGGACAAGATGGAATGGGGCGGCCTCGACAAGAGCTACCAGCAGTCGACCTTCGGTGCCCACTTCGTCGAGGCTGCCGTCGATAGCTTCACAGGCGAGATCCGGATCCGCCGCATGCTCGCGGTGTGCGCAGCCGGCCGAATCCTGAATCCGCTGACCGCGCGCAGCCAGGTCGTCGGAGCCATGACCATGGGCGCGGGAGCCGCCTTGATGGAGGAACTCGCGGTCGACAAGCGGCGCGGGTTCTTCGTGAATCACGACTTGGCCGGTTATGAAGTGCCGGTTCATGCCGACATACCGCATCAGGAAGTGATTTTCCTCGACGAGGCTGACGACAAGGTCTCGCCCATGAAGGCAAAGGGCGTGGCCGAACTCGGCATATGCGGAGTTGCCGCCGCAATTGCCAACGCAGTTTACAACGCAACCGGCGTCCGTGTCCGTGAATACCCGGTGACCCTGGATAAACACCTGGATCGCTTGCCGGCGGTTTCTTGATTTGCGCGGCCGTCCGCATCGTCTCGGCCGGTCACAACCGCTGGTCACTAAGGCAAGTTCGTGTTGCGCATTGAGCTTTTTCCGCCAGCCTGACAGGAGTAATGATCATGCTTGCCACGGTTATGCACGGGCCGCGAGACGTCCGTTGCGAACAGGTCGATGACCCGAAGATCCTCAAGCCGACGGATGCCATCATAAAGTTGTCGGCCACCTGCATCTGCGGGTCAGACTTGTGGCCGTATCGCGGATTGCAGCCGACGGATGGTCCGGCTCACATGGGTCACGAATACTGCGGCATCGTCGTCGAAATCGGCAGCGAGGTCAGAACCGTCCGCCCTGGGCAGTTCGTCGTCGGCTCGTTCTGCCTGTCCGACAATACCTGCCCGCACTGCAAGTTCGGCTTTCACTCCTCCTGCGTGCAGCGCGAATTCATGACGGGCGCGCAGGCGCCGTACGCGCGAGTGCCGCTCGCCGACGGAACGCTCGTCGCCACCGCCGAAGTGCCGGACCAGGACTTGGTCCCGCACTTGCTGGCGACGTCCGATGTTCTCGGGACGGGCTGGTACGCCGCGGAGGCCGCCAACGTCCGAGCAGGCTCGACGGTGGCCGTCGTCGGCGACGGCGCAGTGGGACTCATGGGGGTGCTGGCAGCGAAGGAGATGGGGGCAGAACGCATGATCGCCATGAGCCGGCACAAGAGCCGCCAGGAACTGGCACGCGGCTTCGGGGCGACCGACATCGTGGCAGAGCGGGGGGGACCCGGCATCCAGCGAGTGAAAGAGCTCACGGCCGGCATCGGTGCGGATTCGGTTCTGGAGTGCGTCGGCACGCAGGAATCCATGACCCAAGCCATCGATTCCGTGCGTCCCGGCGGCTCGATCGGTTACGTCGGGGTACCTCATGGCGTGACCTTCGACGGCCAGGCGATGTTCTTCGCGCAACGTCGAATGCTGGGCGGACCCGCCCCGGTCCGTCGCTTCCTGCCCGATCTGATGGATCGCGTTCTGAAGGGCAGGATCAAGCCTGGCAAGGTGTTCGATCTCACGCTGCCTCTGGCCGAGGTCGCGGAAGGCTACCGCGCAATGGACGAACGGCGTGCGATCAAGACGATGCTCACGGTGTGAGCGGAGGGCGTCCTTGCATGTCGGTAACAACACTCCCAACGCCGCCCGTGGCGCAGAGCCTTACCGCTACTCTGCTGCCGATCATGGGGGTGGTCTTCGTCGCTTTCCTCGTCATCGGCATCGCGATGCCCGTCCTTCCGCTTCACGTCCATGACGGCTTGGGTCAGGGAACGTTCGTGGTCGGCCTGGTCGCCGGCAGTCAGTTCGCGGCGTCTCTGGTCTCGCGGCCGTGGGCGGGCAACTTTTCGGACAGCAAAGGAGCCAGGCGCGGTGTGGTCGTTGGGCTGGTCGCTGCCGCTGCGTCGGGGTTGCTGTACCTCGTTTCGCTTTATTTTACTCCGGTTCCCCGGGTCTCCGTGGCGTTACTGCTGCTGGGGCGAGGACTTCTGGGCGGCGCCGAGAGCTTCATCATCACAGCCGCGGTGAGCTGGGGGCTGGCGCTCGTCGATGCCGGCAGCACGGGCAAGGTCATTGCGTGGATAGGCATGGCGATGTTCGCGGCCTTTGCGATCGGCGCGCCTGCTGGCTCTGCCCTGTACACGAAGTACGGCTTCGCTGCCATCGCTGCCGCGACCGCCGCGGCGCCTCTTGCTCCCTTGATGCTTGTTGCGCGGCTTCCCGCCGTTGCCCCCACGCACCACGCCCGCTTCTCGTTCGTCGAAGTGATCGGCGCCGTCTGGGTACCGGGCCTCGGCTCGGCTCTGGGCAGCGTGGGATTCGGAGCCGTGACCACGTTCGTCGCCTTGCTGTTCGCGAACCACGGATGGGAGAACGGATGGCTCGCCTACACTGCCTATGCGGTTGCCTTCATCACGGCCCGGATCTTCTTCAGCCATGTGGCCGACAAGCTCGGCGGCGCCAAGGTCGCGCTGGTGTGCACGGTCATCGAAGCCGCGGGGCAGGCACTGATCTGGATGTCCTCCCGGCCCGAGATGGCGTTGCTTGGCGCCGCACTGACCGGCTTCGGCTTCTCGCTGGTCTATCCCGGGTTCGGCGTCGAAGCGGTCCGCCGCGTTCCGGCACACAGTCGCGGCCTGGCGATGGGCGCCTACACTGCGTTTCTCGATCTTGCCCAAGGGCTCGCCAGCCCTGCTCTCGGATTGATCGCAGCCGGGGCGCGATTGAACCTCGTATTTCTCGTTAGCGGTGGCACCGTCCTCTGCGCGGCACTCGTCGCTTCGTGGCTGATCGCGCACCCGTCAAATCTGGAAGGATCCTCGCAATGAGAATGCTCGCAGCGGCCATGGTTTCATTTTGCCTGTTTGCTGGCGGCTCCGCCGTCGCGGGACAGGAATCCACCGAAGGAGCAAAGACCATGTCAAAGCCGGAAGATGTCCGGGCGGTTGCGCCTGCCCTCGAAGGCTACGCGCAAAAAAATGTCCAGGGCGATCTCTGGAACCGGCCGGGTCTCTCACCTCGGGACCGCAGCATCGTCACGGTCGCGGCGCTCATCGCCCGAAATCAGACGGTGGAGCTGCCGTACTATCTAGCTCTCTCGCTCGACAACGGCGTGAAGCCCTCGGAGATATCGGAGATCATCACGCATTTGGCCTTCTACACCGGCTGGGCTAACGCGATGGGTGCGATCCCGCCGGCGAAGGCAGTCTTCGAGAGCCGCAACGTCGGGGCCGATCAGCTCCCGCCGGCGTCGGGGCCGCAGCTACCGCTCGACGAGGCGCGGGAGAAGCAGCGGGCGACGCTCGTGGCGGAGCAGTTCGGGCAGATCACGCCAAGCCTTGTCCAGTACACGACCGACCTGCTGTTCCGGGATCTCTGGCTCAGGCCGGCGCTGGCTCCGCGCGACCGCAGCCTGGTCACCGTGAGCGCTCTCATCGCCACCGGTCAGGTCGCGCAGATCACCTATCATCTGAACCGCGCCATGGACAACGGGTTGACGCGGGAGGAAGCCGGCGAGGTGCTCGGCCATCTCGCCTTCTACGCCGGCTGGCCCAACGCATTCTCCGCGGCGCCTGTCGTCAAGGAAGTCATCGAGAAGCGACCGTGATCACGCGCAGGGCCGTCCTCATTTTTGGCAGCGTCGCCATGGCCGAGATTCACCACCCGCTGGTTTTCGCAGCTGGAACACAGAAGGAGACCGAAATGGACATCGACATCAAGAGGAACGGCTCCCGCCCTTCCCAAAAGGGACCTCAGGACTGGTTCACCGGGACGGTGCGCATCGATCCGCTATTTCAGGCGCCAGAACCGGCCCGCGCGAGCGGCGCCTATGTCACGTTCGAGCCCGGGGCGCGGACCGCTTGCACACGCACCCGCTCGGCCAGACGCTGATCGTCACCGCCGGCCTTGGCTGGGTGCAGCGCGAGGGCGGCTCGGTCGAGGAAGTTCGCCCAGGCGACGTCGTGTGGTTTCCGCCAGGACTGAAGCACTGGCACGGCGCATCGGCGACGACCGCCATGACGCACATCGCGATCCAGGAAGCTCTCAACGGCAAGAATGTTGAATGGATGGAGAAGGTCCGGGACGAACAATACCGCAAGTGATCGAGCGGCGACCGAAGCGGTCGAATTCCGGCTTGCCAGGGTTGAGTCCGCTTTTGAGGGCGCTGATCCGTTCGACGGAGGATTTGATTTCCTCTCAGCTACTCTACGTCCACCAAACTAGCCCGACACAGCCAATTTCAGGAGGTAGACAGCAATGACCGGTTCAAAACGCTTTGAAGGAAAGACTGCTTTCATCACTGGAGCCGCAAGCGGCATCGGCCGAGCGACCGCTAAAGCCTTCGCTGCAGAGGGCGCGCGCGTTGCTATCACAGACAGAGGAGAGGCCGCGCTACAGGAGACTGCCGAGCAGGTGAGGGCCGTCGGTGGAGTCGTGCTGACGGTCACCTGTGATGTCTCAAAGCCTGAAGAGGTCGCAGCGGCGGTGGCCAAGGCCGTCAAGGCCTTCGGCCGCATCGACTGCGCATTCAACAACGCTGGAGTTGAGAACAAAGCGGCGCCGCTTCATGAAATCGAGTTAGAGGAGTGGGACCGCGTTCTCAACATAAACCTTCGTGGCACCTTCATCTGCATGAAGCATGAGATCGCACAGATGTTGAGCCAAGGCGCCGGCGTAGTCGTAAATACCTCATCGGGTGCCGGCATCCGCGGTGTCGCGGGCGGTGCCTCCTATGCCGCTTCCAAGCATGCGATCATCGGCATGACCAAATCCGCTGCAATCGACTATGCCAAACGGAACATCCGCGTGAACGCTGTATTGCCCGGCAACATAGCGACGCCCATGATGGACCGCTTCACGGAGGGCGACATTCAGAAGGCGGTCGATCTGGAACCGGTAGGCCGTCTCGGAAAGCCCGAGGAGATCGCTGAGGCCGTACTATGGATGTGCTCGGACCTCGGCGGCTTCGTGACCGGGGCCTCGATAGTGGTCGACGGCGGTTGGTCGCTTTAGGTGCCCCTCGGCGACTGCAAAATAATCTCGCAACGTCAGGACAGACGAACCTCTATGCGCAATTTCCAGATCGCTGCAGCCGCTCTCGCGTTTTCTTCAATGGAGCCCGTCATGGCCCAAGAACGTATTCGGATTTCATCGGACTGGGGGAATGTCACCGCCGAGCTGTCCGACAACAATGCGGCACGCTCGCTTGTGAGCATGCTGCCGTTCACGACTCAAATGAGCGACCACCTGCGCCAGGAGAAGACAGGCAGTCTTCCGTCGCCGCTGCCGGAGGTTCCGCGTCAGCGGGATTTCGACGTGGGCACGCTAGGGCTGTGGGGACCCGATCACTTCGTGATCTACTATCGCAAAGGGAGGCTCCCACAGCCCGGGATTGTGATACTCGGCAACGTAATGGGGGATGTCTCCGTTTTCGACCGTCCTGGCCCGATCGCTGTTCGCATCGAGGCCGAGAAACGGTAAGCTAGGGGAAAATGGGCACCTCATAGTTATTCCGGCGCTTTCAAAGGTGAGGTGTCTCCGGATTGGCTTGGGCAGGTTGATCGCGGTGCCCGCTCTCCTGCACGCCTGCCATAGGGCGCTGATAGGTCGAGGCGGTTGTGAACTTCCAGGTGACGGTCCTCAAGATCCTGGTGAGCTATCCGGACGGCTTCGCCGTCATGGAAGACATCAAACGCGACATGGCCATCCTGGCGACCAGTGGCCGCGAATGGCCGGACCGGACCAAGCGCCTGGCCGCGCGCGAGCTCAATCTCGACATCTTTTCCCACGGGATGGTCGAGCGCATCAGCGGCGGATGGCAGATCACGGCGAAGGGCGACTTCATGCAATCCCGCCCCCGCTGCGCCAGAACCGATCCAGGCACCTTTGGTCGAGGAGGATGCGGCTGCGAAGTCGCGACGACGCAGGTTAAGCCGGCGCTATCGCCAGCGCGAACGCTCCGCCGGGCCTGAGCACGCTCAGCACTCTGCATTTGAATCGAGGGCCGTTTCCGGCGGATGTCCCTTCAGTGGAAAGACGCTGCTATCGAGGCCACGGGCGATGCGGCCTGCCGCCGTCGCCTTGCCCTCGATGCCGCGGAGCAACGGCCCTCAAAAGAGTTTGGATGAGTGTCTTCCGCAGTGCTCCCCGGTCACAGCCGTCCAGCACAATCGCAAGGAGGCGCCGTTTCCAACACACACGCCTGATTCCGGGGGCGCGCTGCACGGCCCAACTTGATCAGTTGCAGATGGAACCGGAATGCCACGGGTAGCCCCACATCAAAAGAGTTGACGAGGTCAGCTTGTCGCCATACTGGTCTGACCAAGATCAGACCAAAAGAGATCCGGGATGGAGCTTAAGCGCGCCGCCGAAGGCGAAAAAGGGTTTGAGAAGGTATTTGCCTTCCTGCGCGAACGCCTGCTCGCGGGCTCGCTCAGGCCGGGCGACCGCCTTGTCTCGGAACGCGAGCTCGCCACCCTGCTTGGCGTTAGCCGGCCGATCGTCCGCGAGGCGCTGCGTGCCCTGACGGTGCTCGGCATCGTCGAGATCCGCGACCGGATCGGTACTGTGGTGACCCGGCCGGACGTCTCGGTACTGAACGACTTCTTCACCTTCGCCCTCGCCCACCAGGCGGACATGCTTGACGACGTCATGCAGGCGCGCGTCGCGATCGAATGCCAGGCGATCCGCCTCGCCTGCGAGCGCGCCAACATTGCCGATTTCGAACGGCTCCAGCGCGCACTGGCGAAAATCGGGGACACCATCGACGAGCCCGACGCCGGCGGCACGGCCGACTTCGAATTCCATCGCACCATCGTCGTGGCCGCGCATTCGGAGACGTTGACCGTCCTGCACGGGTCGCTGGCGGGTCTGCTGACGCATTCGCATCGCAGCCGCCGCAAGCAGGTGCAGGCCTTCTCGTCGATGAAGACGTACCTCATCGACGACCACCGGCGCATCTTCGACGCGATCATCGCGCGCGATCCTGAGCGAGCGGATGCGACACTGCGCAAGCATTTTGCCATCGGCGACGAATACCGCAGGAGGGCCGTCGTCGGCGACATCGACAAGACCAGCGCCTCACGCTGATCGCGGACTAACCAAGAAACGGACGAATAACATGGGACGGAACGACAAGGGCAGCGTCGGCTTCATCGGCGTCGGCACGATGGGCCTGGAGATGGTGCGCAACCTTCTGAAGGCAGGGCACGCGGTGCACGCATTCGATCTCAACGAGGCCGCCGTAGCCGATATCGTAAAGGAAGGCGCGACCCGGGCCAAGAACCCGGCCGATGCTGCGCAAGGCGCCGACATCGTCGTCACCATGCTGCCCGACACGCCCCATGTCGAGGCGACTGTTTACGGCGAGCATGGGCTGCTGAAGTCGCCGCCACCCGGCAAGCTGATCGTCGACATGAGCACGATCTCGCCGGTCGCGGTCCGCCGCATCCATGCCGACCTGCAAAAAATTGGCGTCAGCTTCATCGACGCGCCGGTCTCGGGTGGCCCGGTAGGCGCCAAGAACGCCGCCCTCTCGATCATGGCCGGCGGCGATGCGAGCGCCTTCACCCGGGCGGAGCCGTTCTTCCGCGCGATGGGCACCACCATCACGCATGTCGGCGCGTCCGGCGCCGGCCAGACTGTCAAGCTCTGCAATCAGCTGATCTGCGGCATCAACATCCAAGCCATCTGCGAGGCGCTCGCTCTCGGGCGCGCTTCGGGCCTCGATCTCAATTTGCTGCGCCGGGTGCTGCTCGGAGGCTCCGCCGCCTCCTGGATGCTCGACAAGCTCGGACCCGCGATGATCGCGGGTGACGTCTCCGCCGGCTTCCGGATCGATCTCCAGCTCAAGGACCTCCGCCTGGTGCAGGAGCACGCGCAGGCGCTGAGCGTGCCGTTGCCGGGCACGGCGCTCGTCACCAGCCAATATGTGGACGCGCGCGCGCATGGCGAAGGCAACAACGGCAACCAGGCGCTATTCCGCGTCTATGACCGCATGACCAACCAGACCACCGGCTGAACCTGACACAATGAGCCTTCAACTCGACTTCCCCGCAGTGCTGGAGCGTTGGCCGAGCTTTCTCGCCGGCGCCGCGCTGACGCTGGAGTTGGCGGTTTTTGCGACCGTGCTCGGAGCCCTGTTCGGCACGCTTGCAGCCATCGGCCGCGGCTCGCACAGCGCGCTGATCGCGAGTGCCTGCAAGGTCTACGTCGAATCAATCCGCAACACGCCCCTGCTGGTACAGATCTTCCTGGTCTATTTCGGCCTCGCCAGCCTGGGACTGAAACTCTCGGCCTTCACCGTGGCGGTGGCCGCGTTGACCATCAATGTCGGCGCCTATACCGCCGAGATCATGCGCGCCGGCTTCGAGGCGATCCCACGCGGACAGATCGAGGCCGCCGAAGGGCTGGCGCTGTCACGCCTCCAGATCTACTGGCACATCATCCTGCTGCCGGCGATCGAGAAGGTCTACCCGGCGCTGACCAGCCAGTTCGTGCTGTTGATGCTGGCCTCCTCGGTCTGCTCGCAGATCTCGGCCGAAGAGCTCACCGCGGTCGCCAACTACATCCAGTCGGACACGTATCGCGCGTTCGAGACCTACATCATCGTCGCCGTGCTCTACATCATCCTGTCGCTAGTGATGCGCGCCGGCTTCTGGGGCCTCGGCCTCGTGCTGTTCCCGCGCCGTCGCCGGCTCGGCACACCCTTGTGAGATGACCATGGGCGGACATTTCAACATCAACCATCTTGTGTTCCTCGGCCAGGGCGCGCTGTGGACCGTTGGTCTATCCGTGATCGCGCTGATCGGCGGCGGCATCGTCGGCTTCGTGATTGCGCTGGCACGCACCTCGCCGCTCAAATCGGTGCGGATCGCCAGCGGCGTCTATGTCCAGCTCATCCAAGGCACACCGCTGCTGGTCATCCTCTTCCTGGGCTATTTCGGCCTTGCCGCAATCGGCCTCAAGGTCTCCTCGCTCACGGCCGCCGGCGCCTCGCTGACACTCTATGTCGCCGCTTATCTCGGCGAGATCTGGCGTGGCTGCATCCAGTCCGTGCCGAAGCCGCAATGGGAGGCTGCCGAAGGCCTCGCGCTGAGCCGGACCCAGCGCATGATGAAGGTGATCCTGCCGCAGGCGATCCGCATCGCGACGCCGCCTACTGTCGGCTTCATGGTACAGATTATCAAAAACACCTCGCTGGCTTCCGTCGTCGGCTTCATCGAGCTGATGCGCTCGGGCCAGATCGTGAACAATTCGCTTTTCGAGCCGTTCGTCATCTACGCCATCATTGCCGTCGCCTATTTCACCATGTGCTATCCCCTGTCGTTGTTCAGCCAGAAACTGGAACGTCGCATGGGGCGTGGCAAGTTTCACCTCGCACCGGCCTGAAGATGCAGCAGAACGCCTCCGCCTCCGAACCGATTGTGTCGCTCCGCGACGTGCAGAAGAGCTTTGGCCCGCTGCGGGTGCTCGATGGTGTCAGTTTTGCCGTCGAGCGCGGCGAGGTGCTGGCGCTGATCGGCCGCTCCGGCTCCGGCAAGAGCACGGCGCTGCGCTGCATCGACCGCTTCGAGAAGGTCGACGGGGGCGAGATCGTCGTCTGCGGACATCGGGTCGACCGTCCCGACGTCGACCTGCGCGCGCTGCGCCAGGACGTCGGTATCGTGTTCCAGAGCTACAATTTGTTTCCGCATCTCACGATCGAGCAGAACATCACGCTGGCGCCCTGTACCGTGAAGGGCATGACAGCGTCGCAGGCCAAAGACCTTGCGCGAAAAGTGCTGGCGCAGGTCGGGCTCGAGGAGAAGCTTCACGCTTACCCTGAGCAGCTTTCCGGGGGCCAGCAGCAGCGCGCCGCAATCGCCCGCTCGCTCGCCATGCAGCCGAAAGTGATGCTGTTCGACGAGGTCACGTCCGCACTCGATCCGGAGCTCACCGGCGAAGTGCTGAAGGTGATCGAGCAGCTGGCGGCTGATGGCATGACCATGGTGATGGTCACCCACGAGATGGGCTTTGCCAAAGGCATCGCCGACCGGATCGTGTTCATGCATCGCGGCAAGGTTCACGAAACCGGACCTGCCTCGATCCTGACGGCACCGACGACCCCCGAACTCACGCAATTCGTGGGCACGGGAAACTTAAAATCATAATAGGGAGGAACTAGGAATGACCAACAAGACATTGCTGGGAGCTGCCGCCGCGCTGTGTGGCCTCGTCATGATGGCGGCGACGCCGGCGTCGGCCGACTTGCTCGACGATATCACGCAGGCCAAGAAGATCCGGATCTCGACCGACCTCGCCATCCCGCCTTCGGGCATGATGGACTCTAGCATGAAGCCGACCGGCTCCGACGTCGAAGTCGCGCAGCTGCTCGCCAAGGACTGGGGGCTCGAGCTCGAGTTCATCCAGACCACGGGCGCAACCCGTATCCCGAACATCCTGACCGGCAAGGCGGACATCATCATTTCGACGCTGTCTGTGACGCCCGATCGCGCCAAGGTGATCGATTTCACCAAGCGTTATGCGACGCTGCAATCCGATGTCGGCTGCCTGAAATCATCGACGGTCAAGGACTGGCCCGATCTCAAGGACAAGTCGATCGGCGTCTCGCGCGGCACCACGCAGGACACGAGCCTGTCCAACATGAAGGACAAGGACCTCAAAATCTCGCGGTACGATGACGACGCCACCATGGTGACGGCGGCCGTGTCCGGTCAGGTCGACTGTGTCGCCTCGTCCGCGACCATCATCAACCAGATCGGCGTGAAGAACCCCTCGCGCGTGTTCGAGTCCCGGATTCCGCTGGCGACCTTCGACCTCGCCATCGGACTGAAGAAGGGTGAGCAGCGCCTAATGGACAAGCTCAACGGCTGGATCACCGAAAACGTCAAGAACGGCAAGCTCAATGCGATCTACAAGAAGTTCCACGGCGTCGAGCTGCCGCCGGACATGCGTAGTTAAGACCAGAAACAATCGTGGCAGCCGTGCGCGGCTGCCACGACCCATGCAAAATCAAGAAGGGCATCACATGCGTCTCGTCATCGGATCCGACCACGCCGGCTGGCCGCTCAAGCAAACCGTCATCGACCACATCCGCAGCCTCGGCCATGACGTCGTCGACGTCGGCTCCTATGACGACAAGCCCGTGGATTTCCCCGACATCGCCCGCGCCGTGGCTCTGAAGGTGACCTCGGGCGAAGCCACGCGTGGCATCATGGTCTGCGGCACCGGCGTCGGCGCCTCGATCGCCGCCAACAAGATGAAGGGAATTCGCGCCGCGGTCTGCCACGACATCCATTCAGCCCATCAGAGCGTTGAGCATGACGACGTCAACGTCATGTGCATCGGCGCGCAGATCGTCGGCGCGTGGCTTGCCGTCGATCTCGTCTCGTCCTATCTCTCCGCCGAGTTCTCCACCGACGAGGATTTCCGCCGCCGCGTCGAGAAACTGCGAGTCATGGACGAGCAAGGGTGACGGTTTCGCCGCCATGATCCTAGTGTTCGGATCGCTTAACATCGATCTGGTCGCCCATGTCCCGGTCATTCCGGGCCCCGGCCGCACCGTGCTCGCGCCCTCCTATCGGACCCATTTCGGCGGCAAGGGCGCCAATCAAGCCGTGGCTGCCGCGCGCATTGCCGGGCCGGGACGCGTCCGAATGGCGGGCCGTATCGGACGCGACGGATTCGGCGACAGCGCGATAGAGAATCTGCGAGCAAACGGCGTCGACACGGATCTCGTCGTCAGATCGGACCAGCCGACCGGCTGTGCCTTCATCGTGGTCGATCAGGCCGGTGAAAATGCAATTACGGTGGCGAGCGGCGCCAATACGACCGCCTGCGCCGATGACCTCCCCAGCGCGCTATTCAGCCGTGACACAATCCTGGTGCTTCAGATGGAAGTGCCTTTCGCAGAAGCGCTGGAGGCCGCACGCAAGACGAAATCCGCCTCCGGTACCGTCATCTGGAATCTCGCTCCCGTGCCGGAGTTGATGAGCCGCGAGATGGTGGTCGAGCTTCTCTCCGTGGCCGATTATCTCCTCGTCAACGAGCATGAGGCTCTGGATGCGGCGAGGGCCATCGGCTTCGCCCCGCCGCCGGATTACGACGCCGCGGCCGCCGAACTTGCCAGGGCCGGTGACCTCAACTGCATCGTAACCGCTGGCGCGCTAGGCGCAATCGCCTTCACCGCCAATGGCAACTGTCTCCGCGCGCCTGCTCCCTGTATCACCCCCATCGACACGACCGGGGCCGGCGATGCCTTCGTCGGCGCGTTCGCGTCTATGGTAAGTGAGATAGTGCCGTTGCAAAAGTCTTTGGAGATTGGATGCGAGGCTGCCGCATTAAAATGCCTTAAAGAGGGCGCGCAGGACGGAATGCCCGTCCGAGGTGCGGTAAAGTCGATCGCCTGAATATCAGCGATCATTCAGGCACGATGGCTGGCAGCAGGTTTCCTGGCTTGCGGGTGATCGCCTTCGCCGACGAGAGCCGTGTCGTTGAAGCCGGTCTGAACAAAGGGCCGTTGTCTCAACCCGACCAGGCGGCCCTTCTCCGGAGGGACATGGCCGATGTCGTTCCGGTCGATTTGAGAAAGGTAGGCGTCATGAGATCCGTCAAGCCTGTGATCGACAACTATCACCTTGACGTTGGCAGGCAGGTCGTAGCCTGCATCTCGGCGCCGGTGGCGCTCACTGGAATCGACAGAAGACAAACGTTTAGGGCCGGGCAATCGCAGTGGCTCGCCCGAAAGCATTGCTCGAATTGAAAGTGGCCCGTCATCAGCGAAGACCGAAAACGCGTCCGAGGGGCTAAGCGCGCCGCCAAATCGTATCGATGCTGTAGCCGTTGCGCAGGAAACGCAGCCGTACTTTCTTGCATACGGGCTGGTTCCTGGGCGCGCATCCGGATAACGATCCTGCGCTCTGTTACCGCTTGGCCCGGACCATGCCAGCTTTGCTTGCGCGGCAGAATTAACCAAAAAATCAAGTCGCCTTAATCCGGGCCAAATGTCATCTAGCCTCGACGCCTCGGTGTGGGGCATCGCTGTGATCAAGGTCGTCGTAGTTGGATTAGTTTGTGTTGGTGGGGCTGGAGCTATTGCTGCCGCCACGTCCAAGTCTGCTCCGGTGCCGACACCTTCAATTGTCTATCCTGCTGTAACCGGCAACAAGGCTGATCGGCTATCGCTGATCAGCGTCCAAGACATTCAGCCGACGGTGGAGCGGGTTGCCCTCCCTTACACGCCACCTTCCGAGCCTCGATTACCAGCTCAGCCTCAGCCAAAGGAAATGGGTAAGGCGAGTGCGCCGGCGTTCATTCCTCGCCATTGGCACGATCCTAATGACACCCGGGTCAGCGCCAAGAACCCAAAGGCGGACCCTACGAAAAGCACCTCGCGAAACGCCTCCGCCACAAAGTTGGCTGATGCACAAAGAATGCCGAGCAGATGGCGTAAGCTCCATGCTGCGCCACCTCAACTTGCAGCCCGCCTGCTCCCGCTAATTCCTGCGGGAGGAATTGTGCGCTGCGTCTAAGGTGGGCTTTCTGACTGCTGAAGTAAATGGCAGGCACGTTTCGTTGCTGCCGCGGACGGTTCTCCCGCGGCTGAACAGCTCACCAGAATGGCTGAATAGCTTGTGCTTAAAGGGAGGACAACAATGCGTGATTCTTACGTCAAGCTTGTCTATTCGACCGCAATCACAGCGGCACTTGTTGCAACGATCTCGTCGGCCGCTATCGCGCAAAAGAAATACGATCCCGGTGCATCGGACACCGAAATCAAAGTCGGCAACATCATGCCGTACTCCGGTCCAGCATCCGCTTACGCTACGATCGGCAAAACTGAAGCCGCCTACTTCACCAAAATCAATTCTGAAGGCGGCATCAACGGTCGGAAGATCAACTTTATCTCTTATGACGATACGTACAGCCCGCCTAAGACGGTCGAGCAAGCTCGTAAGTGAGCTGCTGCCGGTTTGATGGACACCGGGATTGGGTGTTTTATCGAGTCAGAGGTGGGTCATGCAGAGACGGAAGTTCAGTCGAGAGTTCAAGATCGAGGCGGTCAAGCTCGTCAGGGAGCGCGGGGTATCTGTGGCGCAAGCTGGCCGAGACCTGGGCGTTCATGAGAACGTGCTGCGCAAATGGGTGAAGGAGTTCGGCTTCGACGCTGCGCAGTCCTTCCCCGGCCACGGGCAACTGAAGCCTGAGCAATTGGAGATCGAGCGGCTGCGGCGCGAGGTCAACAAGCTGAAGGCGGAGCGGGATATCCTAAAAAAGGCCGCTGCCTACTTCGCGAAGGAAGCGACATGAAGTTCGGCTTCATCGCGAAGCACCGGGGCATCTGGCCGGTGGCATGGCTATGCGAAGCGATGGGCGTGTCGCGGTCGGGCTTTCATGCCTGGCTGAACCGATCGCCCAGCGCCAGATCCCGAAGCGACGAGACCGTAGGCCAGCAGGTCAAGGTCAGCTTCCTTGCCAGTGACCGGACTTACGGCGCGCGGCGCGTCTGGCGAGACCTTCTGGCGGACGGCGTCGAATGCGGCCTGCACCGGGTCGAACGGCTGATGCGCCTGCAGGCCCTGCGGGCGCGGCCACGACGCCGGGGTCTGCCGAAGGACGCAGGCCATCGCCAGATTGCGAACGTGGCGTCGAATCTTCTGGATCGGCAGTTCGAGGCCGAGCGCCCGAACCAGAAGTGGATCGCCGACTTCACCTACATCTGGACGGCTGAGGGCTGGCTCTATGTGTCGGCGGTGATCGACCTGTTCTCGCGCCGGGTGGTCGGCTGGTCGATGAGCGCCAGCATGACCGCCCAGTTGGTTGCGGACGCCCTGTTGATGGCGGTCTGGCGGCGCGGCAAGCCGGATGCCCTGATGCATCATTCCGATCGCGGCAGCCAGTACGTCAGCGAGCAGTTCCAGCGCTTGATGGCTGATAGCGGCATCGTCTGCAGCATGAGTCGGTCCGGCAACGTCTGGGACAACGCGGCGATGGAGAGCTTCTTCTCGTCGCTGAAAACCGAACGCACCGAGCGCAAAACCTATCGCACCAGGAACGAGGCCAGAGCAGATGTGTTCGATTACATCGAGCGGTTCTACAACACGACCCGACGTCACTCGACGATCGGTTACCTCAGCCCTGTTGAGTTCGAGCGCAAGTTGGGATTAGCTTAACCGGTGTCCATCAAACCGGCAGCAGCTCAGAACTCTGCCGCTCTGTAGTCAATGGTGGTTTGCGGTCGGCCTCCTGCTGCGAGGCGATGGAAGCAGAATTTATGGCCGGCGATACGGTGCTTCTGGACCGGACCAACGGAGGGGGAATGACGGTCCGTTATCTTCTTCCGCGAACTGTCAGCGTCCAGATTTACCCTTCTCCCCAACCAAAATAAGCTACTGACGATCGCGGCTATAGGAAGAGTAAGGCTGCCCCGTGCAGTCAAAGTCGCTACCGAACTTGCCGGGGATGACATCGAAGCCCTCCGGCGCGTTGCGGAAACCGTTGTTGAACGGCTATCTCGAACAGCTCGGCGTCGCGATCTTGCTGCATCAGGGTACCGCAGGTGCTCTATCCGAGTGATGGTCACGACCGACGGCTGCATCGATGGGCGACGGGGGCTGATCAATTGATCGTAGATCGAAAATTAGAGAAGTCCCCAACTGTTAGGGGCCTTACCATTCTCGCTGCAGAACGTGATCGCAGCTATAGCAGCGGTACACTCGTGAAGCCTCGAATGCCGCAGTAGATTTCAGGTTGGCCAGATGTTTCATTTGCTGGCCGCAAACAGCGCATTCGACGGTGGGCAGCTTGGGTTCAACAATCTTGGGCATACACAACTTAGGAGGATTACACCTCCTCTGGTAGCAACTCAGCGATACGTCGTACTACTACGGCCCAATTCTCCAATCGGGCCATTCCCAAAATTGAACTAAGCCAGGCTCTTGGCTTGCAGTGGGGTTTGCGGCCCTGTCGAACGGCATACTCGCTCTCTATGGTGCGAAATGCGAGCTTCACACAAGCTTGGGGCCCGCTGAGGACAAGCTGCGCTGCCCACCTGTTTGGAGCGCAGTACGCGCGATGTCCTACCTTGCGCAGGATTGCGCCAATGACCACGGCCCGACGTTCAGCTCGTTAGTCATTCATCGGAGCCAACCAGCTGCTAGGTTGGTCTTAGACTTAATTGTCGCGGGCTGTTGTAATCCAATTCCAGAGTAGCCATTTAAAGCATAGCGGCGTCCGATTGCTTTCAGCATCTCTTCCGGTGCGCCAACTTGATCGGACCCACCATGATCGAGTTTCCAAATCATAGTCGTTCGTATGATCAAACGCGGCATGCCGTGCGTTTTTGGGGATACGATAGCGCGCTAGAGGCGTCTTTTTTCATAGAGGAAGACGCGCTGAGGCGACTTCAACCGGATGCTCACCCTAATGAATCGGGTTTCCTGAACGCATTCGATTTCAATCGTGATGCGATATGTGCCGCCGCTGCCAGGGTGTACGTCCGCGGCAGCAGGGGTTCTTACGATCTGGTCGCCGCTAATTTTTGAAACGAAGACCCACGTCTTAGTGGACGCGGAAGGCTCGATTTACGCCACGTAGTTCATTCCGACCGCAAATTTAGAAATAATTACAAAAGCCAGGGAGAACCGCATGAAATTCCGTCCGCTCCATGACCGTGTCGTGGTCAAGCGCATTGAGCCCGAGGACAAGACCGCTGGTGGCATCATCATCCCGGACACTGCCAAGGAGAAGCCCTCCCAGGGCGAAGTCATTGCCGTCGGCCCGGGCGGCCGCGACGAAGCTGGCAAGCTGATCCCCATCGACCTGAAGGTCGGCGACCACGTGCTGTTCGGCAAGTGGTCGGGAACCGAGGTCAAGATCGACAATGTCGACCTGCTGATCATGAAAGAGAGCGACATCATGGGCGTTCTCAACGATCTGCCCGCTGCCAAGAAGAAGGCAGCGTAAGCGCCAGCCAGTTTTCCTTACCCTAGGGATTCGGCGTAGCCGGGCTCTCCGAAGGATGAGGCCGCAATTCAAATCTCATCGCTCAAAAGCTCGCCAGTTGCGCGGTCTTTGGGATTTGACCAGTTGAAACGGAGATCACTATGTCAGCCAAAGAAGTCAAGTTCGGCGTCGATGCCCGTGACCGCATGTTGCGCGGCGTCGAAATTCTTAACAACGCGGTAAAGGTGACCCTCGGTCCGAAGGGCCGCAACGTCGTGCTCGACAAGTCGTTCGGCGCTCCCCGCATCACCAAGGACGGCGTCACCGTCGCCAAGGAAATCGAGCTCGAAGAGAAGTTCGAGAACATGGGCGCGCAGATGGTGCGCGAAGTCGCCTCCAAGTCCGCTGACGCGGCCGGCGACGGCACCACCACCGCGACCGTGCTCGCGGCCGCGATCGTGAAGGAAGGCGCCAAGGCGGTTGCCGCCGGCATGAACCCGATGGACCTCAAGCGCGGTATCGATCTCGCGGTCGAAGCCGTCGTTGCGGACCTCCAGAAGAACTCCAAGAAGGTCACCTCGAACGAGGAGATCGCCCAGGTCGGCACCATCTCGGCCAACGGCGACGCGGAGATCGGCAAGTTCCTCGCCGACGCCATGAAGAAGGTCGGCAACGAGGGTGTCATCACCGTCGAGGAAGCCAAGTCGCTCGAGACCGAGCTCGAGGTCGTCGAGGGCATGCAGTTCGACCGCGGCTACATTTCGCCCTACTTCGTCACCAACGCAGACAAGATGCGCGTTGAGATGGACGACGCCTACGTCCTCATCAACGAAAAGAAACTGTCTCAGCTCAACGAGCTGCTTCCGCTGCTCGAAGCGGTCGTTCAGAGCGGCAAGCCGTTGGTTGTCATCGCCGAGGACGTCGAAGGCGAAGCGCTTGCGACCCTGGTCGTGAACCGTCTCCGTGGCGGCCTGAAGGTTGCGGCCGTCAAGGCTCCCGGCTTCGGCGATCGCCGCAAGGCCATGCTGCAGGACATCGCGGTCCTGACCGGCGGCGAGGCCATCTCGGAAGATCTCGGTATCAAGATGGAGAACGTGACGCTTGCAATGCTGGGTCGCGCCAAGAAGGTGATGATCGACAAGGAGAACACCACGATCGTCAGTGGCGCCGGCAAGAAGGCCGACATCGAGGCGCGTGTTAATCAAATCAAGGCGCAGATCGAGGAAACCACCTCGGACTACGATCGTGAGAAGCTGCAGGAGCGTCTCGCCAAGCTCGCGGGCGGCGTCGCGGTGATCCGCGTCGGCGGCGCGACCGAAGTCGAGGTCAAGGAGCGCAAGGATCGCGTTGATGACGCGATGCATGCGACCCGCGCTGCGGTTGAGGAGGGCATCGTCCCGGGCGGCGGCGTCGCCCTGCTCCGTGCTTCCGGGCAGCTCAAGGGCCTGCGCACCAAGAACGACGACCAGAAGACCGGCGTCGAGATTGTGCGCAAGGCGCTCTCCGCGCCCGCTCGCCAGATCGCGATCAACGCCGGTGAAGATGGCTCCGTGATCGTCGGCAAGGTCCTGGAAAAGGAGCAGTATTCCTACGGCTTCGACTCGCAGACCGGTGAGTACGGCAACTTGGTCGCCAAGGGCATCATCGACCCGACGAAGGTAGTTCGCGTGGCGATCCAGAACGCGGCCTCGGTCGCGGCTCTCTTGATCACCACTGAAGCTATGGTGGCCGAGGTGCCGAAGAGGAACGCAGGCGGCGGCGGGCCTGCGGGTGGCGGCGGCATGGGAGGCATGGGTGGTATGGATTTCTAGGTCAACCCGCTCATGGCGGAACCCCAGAGGATAGACCTATTTCCAGAAGGCAGACGATTATCTGCTCAAAGGAAGGGGCATGAGGGCCCGGCTGCCTGCCCCGCAATACGGCGAACTCTTCCAAGGAAGCTCTTCTTGCATGCAGGCGCCGAGATGAGGCTGCTGTTCAACCGGCATGGAGCGCGAACGGCCGCCCAAGCGATCAGCCCGGCCACGAAGGCCGGGCCGATCGGTAACATAGTCAGGCTATGCACGGAATAAATCGGGGAGCGACGCGCAGTGCCATGGCCCAGTCAGCGAATGTATGGGATCAGGGAACATTGCGGTGGGATGCCAAACGGCTTTTGCGTCCATACCTCCGCTATGAGAACAGCGATTCCACCCAACATTTGCTGGTCATTGAATCGGCGCGAACGTCGCCACGCTTTAGGTGCTTTGCTGCGGTTGCGTAACGGGATCGGCAATTAGGCGATAGGTTGGCACCCAAGCCGTGTTCCAGTTCTCAAGGGTGGTGCCGCAAACCGAGCATTCAAAACTAGCGATCTGACGACCGGGTGCCATGGATTCAACGCGGCTGTAAACTGCGCCGCACTGACACGATCGGTGATGCGATTCGGACATGCCTAACTGTGCGCCCAAAAATCAAAACAGGCTAACGATTTCAAAACTAGAGACTAGCCTCTGGAACTGGCTCAACTAGGCAGCCTTAGAGCCGATCGTCAAGCCGGACTCAGCGGGGCTCATTGTCCGCTGCGCGTCAAACGCGGCGGCAGGTCCCAAGTCAGACGGTAGCCCCGTTTGCTCCGGACAGCGGACATAACCCCGGTTCAAGCGCCCTTCGGTTACCGGTCATAACCGGAAGTCGAGGCTTGTCTGAAGAGACGGTGAACTGACGCGGTCTCAATGGACGGCGGCGTGCACAATCTCAAAGCGGAGCACCACGCGAAGCACAGGTCCGGAGCCGTCCCGCACCTCTATTGAGAGGGTACGAACTACCGAGCCCGGCAGCACGTCCTTGGCGAAGTCTGCCATTGCCTCGGAGGCCGCGCGCTTCACCTTCGCTAAGGTGGCGATTTCGACCCCGATCTCGTCAGGAACGAACCTGTCGTTGTCGCGCGTGTCGAAGTAGTAGTGGGACATGGCGGTCAAGACGCAGTCGCGCGGGGTGTTCCTATAACAAATTAGAACACCCTCAAAAAAACGACTACATAGGACCGTCTCGATTCATCCGGGTCGTAGCTGGGCCATGATGACGCGCTGGTTGTCAGCGTATTCTTGTGCGACCCGCACGCGGCGGCGCTGGTCCATTTCGGTCGCAGTGAGAATTTGCTGCGCTCGCCGCGCTATCGCTTCATAGTTCTTCGCAACCTGGCGAAGCGTGGCTCTCGCCTGCATGTGTTCGCAGTTGTCGGCCTTGGTGTGAAACTCCTCTGCCCGTGCGAGCCAGTACTTCGGTGAGTGCATTCGCTCGATGCCCATGGCCAAATCCCCTGAATCGGACCATTCAGACTATTAATGGACGTTCAGGCCAGCTGGTTCCCGGATGCACCCAAAAATAGCGAAGAGCCAAACAGGTACCGGGTCGGAGACGGGCCACCGGCCAGCCTCTCATAGGAAACTGACCCGTTACCCAAGGGTGCATTCAGAATGGTCTCGGGTCTATTGTAGGGTCAAAAGCACTGCCGCTCACCCGCCGAACGTCCGGTCTGCCTATCATCCGACCTGCCTATCAACTGACATTTGACCGTTTGCTGCTTCGCATCAACGGCAGGCATGGACCACGAGCAGACGTTGCTTGCGACCCTGGAAAGAGGCTGACCACTGAGGGGCGCTTTGAACAGGGTACTCCCAAATGTCGCGGTTCGGCTCGTTGGCCTCAACCCATTTGTTCGCGCTCTCTTTCGAAGCAAAGAGCCTGACCCAATCGACGTCCCCGACGTCTCGGGAGCCCGGGTCGGGCGAGTAGAGCCAGACCGACCCTGCGGCTGGACCGCCTTCCACTTCGTATTCCCAGGCCACGCCTTCAGGGTCATTTTCCTTGAACCACCTGTCGGCCGTATCGGCAGACGCAAACACCTTTATCCATCCGGGCTCGCCTATCGCGCGCGTTTTGCCGTCCTTGTAGTCGTCGAGGTAGAGCCATACGGTTCTGCCCTCGCGGCGAGCCTCGTCATGGTGGCGGACAGCCTCGTTCACCCTCTGTCGGTCGGAATGATCGGCCTCAGGCAGGGACATCACCGCGGCGTAGAGTTCGGCAGGAATGCCGCGCCTGTCGCCCGGCGACTTTGAGCACCATTCCACCCATCGATCAAATGCATCCGACATGTGGCTCACCTCGTCGACCTGGCGCGGAATGGACTGTCCATGGTGAAGGCGTTCGGCGCGATCCCGCTCTCGATGCGCTTCCAGGTCACGGGCGCAGCGATGGGAAATCCCTCTCGGGCTCGGGGAGAATAGGTGCCGATGGCCGTGGTACCGCGGCCGTTGCGCAGATAATCGAGGAAGATGCGATCGCGACGCTTTGCCTGCGCGGACAGGAGGTAGCGGTCCGGATGGCGCTCTGCGAGGGGGGACACCAGCTGATGCGCCACTCGATGCGCCTTGTCGTGCAGCATCGGCTGATCCAGTGGCGCCATCAGATGAATTCCCTTGCCGCCGGTGAGCTTGGGCCAGGTCTCGAACCCCTTGCGCTTCATCAGCGTGCGCAGATCGAGCGCGGTCTCCACGACGGCATCCCAATCGACGCCCTCTCCAGGATCGAGATCGATCACGATGCGGTCGGCATATTCGAAGTCCTCGACGACCGCATTCCACGGGTGCAGCTCGACGGCGCCGATCTGGACCAGCCCAAGGAATCCATCCAGGCTGTCGACCCACAGGCGCGTGCCTTCGCCGCCCTCGCGCTTCTGAATCCGGAGCTGGTGCACGGCGGCCGGAATGTGCTTCGAAAGCGGCCCCTTGTGATAGAAGGTGGTGCCGTGCATGTGACGCACCAGCTTGAGCGGACGATGGCCAAGGTGCGGGAGGGCCTTCTTCCACACCCTGCGCCAGTAGTCGGCGAGTTCTTCTTTCGACGGCACAACGGCGTCGGGCAGAAGCTGCAGGATGTTCTCTCGGGGGACGCCCAGCTTCGGCCGGCCGGCTGCGGACGGCACCAGCCGCGGCGCCTTGACCTTGCGCACCGCGAGATCATCGCGAAAGCCCTTGAACACGGCTTCGCGGAGCAGGCCATCATCGGTCAGCGCGCCATATTGGACCTCGATTTCGAGTGTCGGCTCGACCCAGGTCGCTTTCGGCTTTTTGACGGTCACATCGAGCGGAGAAGCCTTGCGGATCAACGGATCAAGCCGCTCGCGCAATTCGCGCGCGGTCGTCTCGGTGTAGCCGGTACGCACCTTGCCGGCGTAGAGCAGCTTGCCGTTGTCGTGCCGGCCGACGTAGAGCGAGGCGACTTTCCGGGGGCGCGCCCCTAGCTTCTCCACGAACGCGATGATCGGGAAGGTCTCGCTCTTCTTGCATTTGAGCTTCATCCAGCTCTCCTGCCGCCCCGAGCGATAGGGTTCGCCAAGCCGCTTGCCGATCAGGCCTTCCAGCCCCAGCTGGCACCCTTTTTTAAGGATTACGTTGCCGTCGCCCGCAAGCGCTTCGACATAGATGAATGTCTCCGGCGCGTCCTTCAGAAGCCGCTGCAGCAGGCGCTTGCGTTCCTCGTACACCACGCCACGCAGGTCGTAGCCGTCGAGGTACAGGAGATCGAAAGCGTGGTAGCGCACGCGCTCGCTTTGCTTGGCCCCGAGCTCTCGCCTGAGCTGCTGGAAGTCAGGTAGGCCGCCACTGCCGTACACCACCGCTTCGCCGTCAATGATCGCGCTGTGTGCCTTGAGCAGGTGGGCGCCGGCTGCGATCGAGGAGAACTGTTCGGTCCAGTCCAGGCCCGTACGCGAATAGACCTTGGCGTCCTCACCTTGCAGATGCAGCTGCGCGCGGTAGCCGTCGGCCTTGATCTCGTAGACCCAGTCTTCGCCGCGGGGCGGCTGCTCGCGCAGCGTGGGATCACACGGCTCGATGTAACCAGGAATAGCAGCTTTGATGGCGCCATGGACACGCGATACTCCCAAACGAGACTGACGCAACGCCACGGCACACATGCCGATTCAACGCGGTCGCGCTGATTCGTTCCGTCCGCGGAGTCCGCCACCGGGGCGCGAAGTCCAGCTCCCCTCTCTGAGGTACGTGCCGGAGCGCTGCAGAGGCAGATGATGTGGCGATGGCTACGGCCGCTGCGCCCTTTCAATCGCTGCCTTTGCTTCTGCCAAGGTGCAACCGTTCGCGGCACGGTAAAGTGAAACTGCGCGGACCTTCTCGCCGGCTTTGAGCGCGTGCTCTATTTCCGTCGAACCACCCAGCGGGTCATAGCTCACACCGGCATGTTTGAGTAGCAAATCGAGCTTTGCTTCAACTCTTTCCAGCGAGACCAGTCGCCGCTGCAGGCCTGTTATTTTCAAGCGAAAATAGAACGCCAGCGCCACGAGCATCGCGAGCACAAGAGCGGTAGATGTGGCAATCGTTTCCATAAAGGACTCAATTTAGCGTCGGACTCATCCCTCCGCATACGATTCCAGATAGCCGCAGGCCAAGCACCGATAGGTGGTCACGGTAAGCGCCTTCCTGCCGAACATGAACGACTCGCGGTACGTGGCGGGCGGCGCTCCCGCAAACCAGAGCAACTGCGCACGCCCCAGACTGGGAATGAAGCCCCGCTCCATCGTCTTCTCGCATTTCGGGCAAGCTTTGTGCTCTGTCATTTCGGGATCGTAGACGGACCGCCGAACGTTACAAGCCTCGCCGGAGCGCCCGTTCGGTCTGGGAGCTGGAGCAGATTCGGTCCCTGACTCGTCTGCTGCCGAACCGTTGACACTCCAGCGGCGCCTTCTCCCCTCGGCGCAGCCGCAGGAACGTCTCCAATTTCGTGCGGTTGCCACGTGGGTGCGGAGAGCTCCGACCATGCTTGAAACGGATATCTTGCTGGTAAAATGCCCGAGCTGTGGGGCATGGCCTATGGCCGCAAACCTCCCGAAAAGCATCCCACGGCGAGTTCAGATGCTCCCGCTGCACTCACCACGACGCGGGCGTTTTCTACGCGCGAGGACAGTGAAAGGGGACGAGCCTCACCGGGTGGCGTAGGCCGCAGGGCCCGGAATGGCTCAGCCTAAATTTCTCGCGGAACGGCAATGCTCCCGTCGGATTGATGATCGGTGCGACGTCATTTCGGAGGAGAACGATCATGAAAACCATCTTCGCCACTGCCTGCCTGCTCGCAATTGCGTTGGCCTCGCCAGTGCAGGCCAAAGGATGCATCAAGGGCGCGATCGCGGGTGGTGTTGCCGGCCACATGGCGGGCCATGGGAAGCTCGGGGCGGTGGCCGGCTGCGCAATCGGGCATCATGAGGCCAACAAGCAGAGTGCCAACAACCCGAACAACTCGAACGCCCAGGCGCCGTCGGGACAGAAGTAGCCGCCCCAACGCGTGCGACGGCGCGACCGCTCCGCGCCGAGCGAGAAATCGACAGAGATGCTCGCAGCTGCCTTCGGCCAATCTGGAACGGATGATCGTCCGTTCGATTGGTCAGTATGACCGAGCGAGTTCTCTACGAAAGCAGCAATGGTGACGTCTGGGCGCTGACGCGAGATCTGCGGACGAATACGCCCGTCGTGAAGCACCAGCCCAACATCAGCTCAGGGGACCTAGTCTCCTATACGGATATCGGCCAATTCCTGCGTAGTGGCGCCGGGTCCGGAGCGCCAGCAATTGCTGAAGCTGATCGACACTCTGCTGGAGGGCTGAGAGAAGGCGCTCAGGCCGACCACTTGTCTTCCTCACGGCGCGCTTCGTCGTCGTTGATGCGCTCGGCCAAGTCGGCAGCGGTTTCATGATCCTTCGTAGTGGCGATGGGCTCGCCATCTTGCTTCTTGATCTTTTGTCCTTCGGCGGTCACCGGAAAATCATCGGGTGCTAATGGCTTCTTGGAAGTGAACATGACGTCTTCCTCCTTGACCGCGAATGATACCACGCCACCCAACGCGTCCTCGATTTGATTTCAGGCGGAAGTAAACCGGACGGCCGGACGAAGGGTCCGTCCCACCCCGACAGTCGCGAAATGGCAGCAGATCCGGTCCCGAAGCGCAGCAGCGGGAGGGTCTTGAAACCCCACCGTGGATATCTATTTACCATCCGTAGGCCATCCATGTGGATGGTAAAGTGGGTGTATCGATGACCGACAATGTACGCGAACTGCGACCACGAACCCCGGATACTGAGAAAATCACGGTCAACCTTGGTTATGTCGACCTCGGCCAGGTCGATCTCATGGTGCAGGAAGGGTTCTACTCGAACCGCACCGATTTCATCCGGACGGCGATCCGCAACCAGCTCGAGCGGCACGCGGATGTGGTCAAGCAATCCACGGCCCGTAAAAGTCTGGACCTGGGGCTGCGTAATTATGCCCGCGTCGATCTCGAGAGGGCGCGGCGCGACGGCGAGATGCTGCACATCAACGTTCTCGGCTTGGCGACCATCGACCAGGACGTCACGCCCGAGCTGGCGCGCGCCACAATTGCCTCTGTCTCGGTGCTCGGAGCCCTTCATGCCAGCCCCGCGGTCAAGGCCGCTCTCGCCGACCGAACGAGGTGAAACGATGCTGAATCCAGACATGGTCCGCGAAGCGACTCGCCTCACACGTGCCGGCCAACTGGTCGAAGCCACTGCAGTGCTGCAGCGAATGCTGCGCGGCCATGGCGACCCCGCAGCGCCAAGGGGAAATGCTGCGCCTGTCGAGCGTGCGAGGCTCGAGCCGCCGACACTCGAGCTGAAGGCCAATGTCATCGAGGAGAGGGAGAGCGGGCCGTCCACGCAAGCCACGCCTGCCAAACGACACAAAGGCCGCGCGCCGTTCGGCGGCATTAAAGATCTTTCCGGTTTCAGCCTGCCAGGTCCGGTCGGGCGCGCTCCACTGTCCAAGGCGGATATTGCACCGGACGGCACAAGGTTCGTCGCTTCCACCTTCAGCAACGCGGCGGGAAGTCGGACCTACAAGCTGTTCATCCCCAGCCGCACTGATGGAGAACCGCGTCCCCTCATCGTCATGCTTCATGGCTGCACCCAGTCACCGGACGATTTCGCCGCCGCCACCCGGATGAATTTTTTGGCGGACGAGCGAAATTGCTTCGTCGTCTATCCAGAGCAGCCACGCGGGGCCAACCATGCGAAATGCTGGAACTGGTTTCGCACGGGGGACCAGCGGCGGGATGGCGGCGAGCCTTCGCTGATCGCCGGCATCACCCGCCAGATCATGCGGGAGCATCCTATCGATCCCAAGCGCGTCTACGTCGCAGGCCTGTCGGCCGGCGGCGCCGCCGCAGCCATTATGGGTGCGACGTACCCCGACATATATGCCGCCGTCGGCGTTCACTCCGGCTTGGCCTGCGGGGCTGCCAGCGACCTAAAGTCTGCACTGGCCGCTATGCGGCAGGGCAGCGCTGGACCGATCGAGACGGCTGGCCCGTCGGTGCCGACCATCGTCTTCCATGGCGACCGCGACACCACGGTGCATCCGAGCAATGCTGATCGGATTCTCCGTGGGCCCGGCGAAGATGCGAGCCTGAGGACGAAGATTCTTCGCGGGCGAGTACCTGAGGGGCACGCATATACCCGCACCATCCTCACCGATGGAGGTGGCTTGGACATCTCCGAGCACTGGAGCATCCACGGCGCCGCCCATGCCTGGTCAGGAGGCAGTCCTGCCGGGTCCTACACGGATCCGCGTGGGCCGGACGCGACCAGGGAGATGATGCGATTCTTCCTCGAGCATTCGCTGGCAAGCTTCACGCGGAGATAGGGCGGCGGTCATCGCCGGATCTCCGGTTTGACTGAACGCGACGGAGCAGCCGGTAGCGGGTAGGGCCTGAGGTCAAGCCTCGCCCGCTTCGGAGAAGATGGAAGCCGGAGGCGTGGTGCGCGGGACCGGCAGTGGTCGTTCGGTTGCTCCGGATTGCCCAAGGCCGCCCTTGGCGTCGTACCGCTTGGCGAGATCCAGCAGACGACGTGGGGTGAACGGATCGGCCTCTTCGGCAAGATGACACGCACCCGCTGCGCGAGGCTTTGGTAGAACTCCTGCTCCATGACGCACCCCCACAACATCACTGCCCCGAGTTGAGTAGCCTGTGTTCGTTGAGTCAAGAAGGCACGACACGCTCTTGCAACTTTCCGCGACCGTCTTGAGATCGCGATGTCAGCGGACGTAGACTGACCGGCGCAGGGGAAAATCAGATGCCAGTGTCCTATCCGGTCCGGAAGGCGTGCACGTCGTGCGGCAAGGCCGATGAAGCCTGTTCCCCACGAAATCGCCGACGGGAAGCTGCGGTACGTCTGACACCGCTTGCGGCGACGACCCGCTGCAGGACCTGGCGGCCCGCAAGTGGGCCGACGGTCCGCTGCGCCCGCCGGCGAAATAGGAATTTCCCCGCGACCCCGCTCCGGTTATGATGCAGCGATCGCACCACAGCCGGGATTTGCTCCCCATGCGAATACTGACAGCTGCTGTTCTCGTCGCCTGCCTGTTCACCTCGCCGGCCTCCGCAGCGACGTGCTCAGAAGCGATCGCGCACTGCAAACAGGACGGATCCAGGCATCCAGACGCGGATCCGCAGTGTGCCGCTGCGGGGCAGGCCTGCATGAAGACCGGAATTTTCATCGGCCCCTACACACGCAAAGCCTGGCGCGGCCTCGTCAGGCAGTAGAAGAGGACGCGGACCGTCCGTGCCAGAGAGACGCGTTTTCGCCATCTCGAGAAGCCATTTCGTTAATCCCGCGAAGTCATTCTGAAACGAACGCCTGCTGTTGTGGCTCGGCGTCGGGTGTTGGCCGGCCTCAATGGAGAGTGACATGAATGCTGCGATTACATGGTTGCTGCCCCGCGCGTCCGCCAAATCGATCGAAGACATCGACACGGCCCTTTCGGTGGCGATGTTCAGTGGCCTGGGCCTGCTGCTGTCCCTTTCTGTACTGATCGTCGATAAATACACGCCGGGCGAATGGTTCTGAGCTGAGCGCTCGGACTCCAGCGTTTGGTCGCGCTTGTGCCTTGGCTGCCGGCGAGGTCGCTCTATGTGGCATCCGTCGATGGCTCGCCGTCCTGTCAGGCGCGGCAGAAGCCTCGGTGCGGCTTTCCAGGCCCTGACGCTCTGAAGGCTGATCCCTTCGGCAGCAGGTGTAAGATCCTTTCGACGTCCGCCTGTTCGTGGAGTTGTTCGATGACAGTGGTTTGCCGGCCCGCTCGCGCTGAGGACCTGGAGCTCGCCGATGCGCTTGTCGTCGCCAGCATCAACGATCTGACGGTCCGCCATGGCTTTGGGACCATGGCCGCAGCGAGTCCTCCGAAATTTCAGTTGTTCTCTCTCGCGGACGATCCCGACGGTCTCTGGATTGCGGAAGACGGGGACCGGATCCTCGGCTTTGCTTGGAGCTGGGTCTGCGGAGATATCTGGTTTTTGGCGCAGCTCTTCGTAACGCCTGACCGCCAGGGTGGGAGCGTGGGCAACGAGCTGATCGAACGGACCCTGGATCACGCCAGGAAATCCGGCGCTTCCAACAAGGTTCTGATCACCTTTGCCTTCAACGCCGTCTCGCAGGGGCTCTACATCCGACATGGACTCTTTCCGCGGTTTCCAATCTACACCGTCAGTGTGCCCCGAGAGCGTTTGATCGACCGCCTGAGTGGGCCGCAATTCAAATGCGCTCCGCTCGACGAAGACGCTTCGACGCTGGCTCGCCTCGCGCAGGCGGATGAGCGGGTGCTTGGGGTATCCCGGCAGAAGCATCATCGCTATCTCATCAACGACAGCCGGACGCGAGGCTTCAGCCTCTACGACGGAGACGATTGGGCCGGCTACGTTTATGTCGATGCCGGCGGCCATATTGGACCGGTCGCGGTTCTGCAGTCCGGCGCCGCAACAACGGCCTTCAGGACGGCGCTGCGGCTGGCCCTTGAGAGCGGCGCACCGCAAATATCGGCATTTGTTCCGGGCGCGGGCGAAGCCGTCCTGACGACCGCGTTCGAGCACGGCATGCGGATCAAGTTTCCGATGTTGCTGATGTCCTCCCGCGATTTCGGTAGCTGGGCCCAGTACCTGCCTCGGAACCCAGGCTTTATGTGAAGCGACCAAGCTTTCTCCGCTATTCAGGTGTGGTCAGCGGGCACTAGGTTGGACTTTCGTCCCTCCTCTGAGGTCCTGTCTGAGGAAGGTCACGCCGACTTCGCCGCCGTTTAGCCACGCGAGTTCGCATCGGCGATAGCAAGGCCCGTGGAGGAGAGCACCAGGAAGAACTCCTTCAATGGCAGCCCCTCTATTGAGTCCTCGATCAAAAGCTTGGCTCCGACGTCAGATATATCTTTCAAGGTGCAAGCGCGCTGCCTCCTTCCGTCGATCGCGATCATGCTGGCCGGAATAGTCCGCTCGAACGCAACTCGCCGCGCTCCTCGCTTATCCGGCGCTCTCATCGCGCGCCCTCCAGATCAGGCAGTGAGGGCACCAGCGACGGCATCTCCAGGCGTGAGGATACGAGCGAGGAGCTTGCGACCGAGCAGTCCCGGCCCTGTTCCTTTGCATGGTACAAGGCGATGTCGGCGTCACGGGTGAGCGCCAACTCGTCCGTGGTGTCATCGCCCTTTTCAGCAACGCCCACGCTTATCGTCACGAAGGTTCGTGGCGAGCGCGGATGATGGATCTGCAAGCGGGCGACCAGCATCCGAATCGCGTCGGCCACCTTCACCGCCCTTTCCTCGTTCACCCCGGGCAGGATCACCGCGAACTCCTCACCGCCATAACGCGCCGACAATCCTCCCGTGTTTGCGGTGGCGCTTCCGATCACTTCGGCAATGCGCTGAAGACAGCCGTCCCCGGCCTGGTGGCCCAGGGCGTCGTTGAAGCCCTTGAACTGGTCAATGTCGATCAGGAGCACCGATAGTATGTCATGTTTGGCGTAGGCCTCCCGTATGAAGGCATCGAAGCTGCGCCGGTTCGCAAGCCGTGTCAGACCACCTGTGGTTGCGAGCTGCGCCAGTCTGAGGTTGGCTGATGTCAGCTCGTCCTCGAGCCGCTTCTGCTTCGTGATGTCGCGAAGAGTCCCGACGATCTCCAGTTCGCCACCGAACGACTGCTCCGCCAGCTTGAAATGAGCCTCCAGCCAAGCCACGGCCCCATCTCCCCGTCGAATACGGAAGCGGACAGAGCTGGAGGCGTTCGCGTGCTTCAGCTCTCCGCTCGCGGCCATGACCTTCTCGCGATCGTCGTCATGGACGACGTCGAGACACGACCTACCGAGGAAATCATTCTCAGTCATCCCGAGCACAGCCACCACCGAAGGTGACACGTAGCGGAGGTATCCCTTTCGGTCCATCACGATGACGATGTCGGCGATGTTGTCCGCCAATAACCGAAGACGCGCCTCCCGCTCCCGCAGCGACCGTTCAAGTCCAGTCCTGAACGTGAACTGGCTCCTCAACAACGCCGCCATGGCGACGATGATCGCGACCAGCACGGCCGCGACGACCGCATCCGAGATGAGATCGGTGCGCCAGTTCGCCAGTACCTCGTTCTCTGAGCGCGCCACCGTGGCAACCACCGCATATTCCGGGTCCAGCTCGTATGCGATGTATTTGGTCAGGCCATCGAATGGGGAGACGATCTTGTATGACCCGCTCGGGCTTTCGCTGATGCGTTTCTGGAACAGGGAGGTGTCGCCGATCTTTCGACCGCTTTCCACCACCGGCCAGCGAGCGAACATCGTTCCATCGGCCGAGAGCAGGCTTATGCCGCCTTGAGCGCCGACACCAAAGGATGAATAGAAGCTGCTGAAGTAGTCGCAGTCGACCACGGCGACTACAACACCTGCAAAGTCGCCGGTTGGAGTGCTGATCCGCTTCGACAGGATAATGGATGGTTGCCCGCTAGTCCTGGAGACGATCGGCCCGCTCACGAGCATCTTGGGGCTGGGATTGTCTCGATGGTGCGCGAAGTACGCCCGATCGGAGTTGTTGTAGTCCGGCAAACGCTCGGACGACGAGTACCGCCAGTTGCCCTCCGCGTTCAAAGCGCCAATCAGTCGGATCTGCGGCAGAGAGCGGGTCGTGGCGACGAGATGCGGATTGAAGCGCTCGGGCAGCGGACTTTGGTACTTCAGCAAGTCCGCCAGGCCGGTCATGGCCACATCGGGGGCCTTGAGTGTAGTGGTTGCGTGCTGGGCGAGCGAACGGGCCAGATTGCCCAAATCCTCCTGTGCCCGGAGCAGCGTGGCGTGATGCGCCACCGACGCCTTCCACAAGACGAGGCCAAGGACGCACGCCATCATGACGGCAAGGAAGGCGCCGACGACGAGTTGGGGCTTGCGGTGTATCGCCTGATGGAGGGATGCCACGACCGTGTCACCTGTTCGGGTGCATTCGATATGACGATCATCATGTTTAGCTTCAAAGTTGCTAACGACCGTGGCGGAGATTGAGGCAAATGCAGGCTTGGCTAACAGGCCTTTGAGAACCCGAGCGGAATCCGGCAGTGCCATGGTACTTCTCCAGTGCGTCATGGGCACTCCGGACACTCCGCTCGCCTTGAAATTCCCTGCCCGCGGGCGCCTGTGTAGTTGAACGCCTCTCATGCGTGAGGGCAGTGCCCCCGGTCGGCCTATCGTTTCAGAAGCCGGAAGGACGGCCGCTCACCACTGAATGTCCGGTCACGACTAGCTCCGGTTGCTGCACCAGCAACGCAGCGACGCCGACCAGCAGCAGCATCGAGGCGACCATGATGGCAATCCACTTCCTGTCGTCCATGGAGACACCGATGCCCGCTGCGACACCTCGTTCCGAGCACAGCCGCGGCCCGCGCGGGAAAGACCTCGATCTCTCGCACCGGTCGAGCGCACCTTTAAAGTGTGCGGCCATCATCGATCGCCTCCGGAAGCGCGGGGGGGAGCCTAGGCCTCAAAAGGCTTCGGCCAGTGCGAACCAGCTCTCATATCGGCTGGATATCGACCGGCTCGGTAGTTTGCCCGCTCGCAGCCTTCCGGAGCGCGTCCGCTCCGGGCAGAGGTCGTCGACCTTGGCCCGCATCCTCGAGAGCAGCAGTTCGGCCGAAACGGTCGCGACGCCGGCCCACTGCAGCATGTGGATTTCGCGCTCCCGTGCGCGGATCTGCCCGCGCATGCGGGCGATCTCGTTCCGGACCCAGTGGAGTTTCATAAGGGACTGAGGTCGTCCGGAACGTCGCCGAACTTTCGGATCAGCCTGGCGTCATTGAAGTCGCCGCTTGACGGACCCCGGTCCGCGAGAACGCGATGGCGCCGGCCTGCCCAGGATGGCGGGAGAGCGCCTCAGCCCGGACGATCGCGGTGTTGGCGCTCAGGCGTTCCGCCGCCTCGCCGGCGGCCACGCCGTCGCCGGAGAAACGAATGGTAGAGCGACATAGTAGGTCACTTCAGACATCTGGCTCGTCCTTCGCCTCTGGAAGCCATCCCGGGCGTGGCCCGTTGATAACTTGGAGCAGAGCTCCTGCAAGCTGCATCGCTGAAACTCGTTCGCCACCAGCAAGGCTTTCGGGCTTCCCGGGCGTCGCCACCGCACGCCTCGATGGCCTGCTCACGGGCGGGGTCCAGGTCCCGGATCGGACTGCTTAGAGGTTGCGTTCATATGATTATGTTCTCAGTTTGTTCTCAAGAGTCAAGACCCCACTCTCCCGACTTACCCAAGGGCGAACGGCCTTCGGAGAATCTCGGCGAGGGCCGGCCGGCATGTCGGAACCGGCGGCGCCCGTTCGTCTTGAGTCCAAGTCCCGTACTTGGAGCGTTGCGTAACCATGGCCCCGCGAGCGAACTGGAAAGGCTTCCTGCGTCTGTCCCTCGTCACCTGTCCGGTCGCGCTGTACCCGGCGACGTCGGAAAGCGAGAAGATCTCCTTCAACCAGCTCAACCGGCAGTCCGGACACCGCATCAAGTATCTCAAGGTCGACGCCGATACCGGCGACGAGGTGCCGAACGAAGACATCGTCAAGGGTTACGAGCTCGAGAAGGGAGAGTACATCGAGGTGTCCAAGGAGGAGCTCGAGGAGATCGCGTTGGAATCCACGCGCACCATCGAGATCGACGAGTTCGTCGACAAGTCCGACATCGACCCGCGCTATCTGATCCGCCCATACTACATCCGCCCCGACGGTAAAGTCGGCCACGACGCCTTCGCGGTCATCCGCGAGACCATCCGCGAGATGAACAAGGTCGCTATCGGGCGGGTGGTGCTGACCAACCGCGAACACATCATCGCGCTCGAGCCGATGGACAAGGGCCTAGTCGGCACGCTGCTGCGATACCCGTACGAAGTTCGCAGCGAGCAGGAATACTTCGACGAGATCCAGGACGTCAAAGTGACCAAGGATATGCTGGACCTCGCCAGGCACATCGTGAACCAGAAGGCGGGCAGCTTCGAGCCGGAGAAGTTCGAGGACCACTATGAAAGCGCGCTGATCGAACTCATCAACCAGAAGCGGGCTGGCAAGCCGATCACGCCGAAGGACAAGCCGGCCGCGACCAACGTCGTCAATCTGATGGAGGCGCTGCGTCGGAGCGTCGGCCAAGAAGTGGCGCCGGCGAAAGTGGGCAAGGCGGCCAAGAAGCCGCGGAAGGCGGGGGCCGGACAGAAGGAAATGCTGATGCCGATCGCCGGCAAAAAACCGGCGAAGGAAGCAGCGGCAAAGAAGCCCGCGACCTCCAAGCAGCGGAAATCGGCCTGACCACAGGCTGTGGATATCGAGCCCACACCGGCATTTCTCCTGCAAGGACTCGTCGCTCGGGCGCGGATGGCTGAAAAAAGTGAACACTTCGCCCTTTGCTACGTTGGAGCGCGTGGCACGTTTGCTCGTCGCCCTGCGGGTGCCCTTTTCAAGAAGAGATGCGAGATGCACCTGAGCAACTCCCAAGACTCCGCAGAAAGACCGACAATTTTGCTGGTCGAGGATGAAGATCTCCTGCGCGAGATGCTGGAAGAGACCTTGATCGAGGCGGGTTACGGGGTCGTAAGCGCCGCTTCCGGCGAGGCGGCAACCAATCTGCTCAGCAGGCCCCCTTTGCCGCGGGCCCTCGTGGCCGACATCAATCTGGGCCGCGCCAGGATGGACGGATGGGAGCTCGCCCGTATCGCGCGGCAGAACGATCCAGGCTGCGTGATCCTCTACGTCTCCGGCGATAGCGCGCATCGCTGGGCCGCGAACGGCGTGCCGCGAAGCGTCCTCCTGGCCAAACCCTTCGCCCCCGCGCAATTGGTTGAGGAGATATCGAGCCTTCTCCTTCGGTGCGGGGCAGCCCCGCGATAGAAGATGGATGTGCCGGGCCCATTTGACCTAAGGTGCGCGCAAAACAACAATGTGCGTAATACGCAATGGGTGGGCCAAGTGTCAGTCGAATTCCGCAACAACGTGCAGGTCCGCGGTCGCGGTGAGCGGGCCATGATGTTCGCCCACGGGTTCGGGTGCGACCAAAACATGTGGCGCCTCGTAGCGCCTGCGTTCGAGCGCGATTTCAGCACGGTGCTGTTCGACCACGTCGGGGCCGGTCGTTCGGATCTGACCGCTTACGATCGCCAGAAGTATTCGACCCTGTCCGGCTATGCCGACGACGTGGTCGAGATCGGCCGCTCGCTGCGCCTGAAGGACGCCGTATTCGTTGGGCATTCTGTCAGCGCGATGATCGGAGTGCTTTCCGCGATCAAGGATCCGACACTCTTCGGGAGCCTGGTGCTGGTCGGGCCTTCGGCGCGCTACATCGACGATGGGGACTATGTCGGAGGCTTCAGCGCCCAGCAGATCGAAGAGCTGCTTTCTTTTCTGGAGGAGAACCACATGGGATGGTCGGCGCAGATGGCGCCTGCCATAATGGGCAACCCCGACCGTCCCGAACTTGGCGAGGAACTGACCAACAGCTTCTGCCGGACCGACCCCGCCATCGCCAAGGAGTTCGCCCGGGTCACGTTCCTGTCCGACAACCGCGCGGACCTGGCCAAGGTCAAGGCGCGCACGCTGATTCTCCAGTGCAGTGAAGACATCATCGCCGGGCAACAGGTGGGTGCGTACGTCCATCGCAACATACCGAACAGCAAAATGGTCGTGCTGAAGGCGACCGGCCATTGTCCCAACCTGAGCGCGCCCGACGAAGTCGTTGCCGCAATCCGAGAATTCGTCTGAGTGAACAACAATCATCCCGCCGACAGCGATTTCGAAGACCTCTACGAAAACGCACCCTGCGGCTACCTGTCCGTTCGTCCAGACGGTCGTATCGATCGGGCCAATCGGACCCTTGCGGGCTGGATGGGGTACCAGCCCGATGACCTTCCCGGGATGCGGCTTAGCGATCTGCTCAACATGGCGGGGCGCATATTCCTTGAGACCCATGTCGCACCGCTGCTGCGTATGCAGGGCTTCTTCGACGAGTTCGCGCTCGATCTCCTGACCAAAACCGGGACGCGGCTGCCGGCGATCGCCAACGCGCGTGAGCGGCGGACCGACGCTGGTGCGCTCCTGTTCACGCGCCTGACGATCATGCGGGCCACAGACAGGCGCCGCTATGAGCGAGGGCTGATCGACGCCCGCAAGGAAAGCGACGAGCTCAAGACCGCTCTAGAGGAGCGCCTGCGACAGGAGCGCGAAAATGCCGAACTGCGGGAGCAGTTCATCGCCGTCCTCGGCCATGACCTGCGCAATCCGCTCGCATCGATCGCGGCCGGCGCGCGGCTGATGCTGAAGGCCAAGACGCCGGAGGACGCGCTGCGGCTCGAGGCCATGATGCAGAGCAGCGTGGGCCGCATGGCCAAGATGATCGAAAGCGTCATGGATCTGGCTCGAGGTCGGCTTGGCGGAGGCATCTCGCTGTCGAAGGCCATCACCGCTATCGAGCCCGTTCTCGATCAGGTCGTAGCGGAACTGGCTGCAGCCCATCCGGATCGCAGCATTGAGAGCAATTTCGAGGTCGAGACCCCGGTGTTCTGCGATCCCGCCCGCGTCGCCCAGTTGTTCTCGAACCTGCTCGGCAATGCGATCAGCCACGGCGCGCCGGACGAGCCCGTGCGGGTCGAAGCGAGCGCCAAGACAGACATGTTCGAACTCTCGGTGGCCAACGCAGGCGCTGCCATTCCGGAGGAGGCCCGCAAACGCCTGTTTCAGCCGTTCTACCGGGGAAAGGCTCACGGGCCATCTCAAGGCCTGGGACTCGGGCTGTACATCGCTGCCGAGATTGCCAAGGCTCACGGCGGTTCGATCGACGTCGCCTCGTCCGAAGCGGAGACCAGGTTCACCTTCCGCATGCCCCTGCAAGGCGAAGGCGCACTACGTCCCTATGGTCTGGCACCATAAGAGCCCGGCCGCCCGACCAACGGAGGTGTCATGGTACGCTAAGCGCGGAACCAGCGCATCTGACGTTCGTTGCCTATGCGCCAACGGGGGCCATTCCAACCACCAACCCAGCATTAACGGCCGGCAATTGCGATCGACGGCGTTTCCGCTCGACCCGCCTTGGAGGCTCATGACCCAAATTACGGATAAATCGGAGCCGCAGATTGCGGCGTGGCAGTGGAGGCAGATCGTCAATGGGGCCACCGATACTGCCATCATTACGACTGATCTCCAGGGGCGAGTTGACGAGCTGGAATACCGGAGCTTCCAGGATCCTCGGATGGGAGCCGGCCGAGATGCGCAATCCCTGTCCCGCGTGTTCGCCGAACAGGACCAGGAAGCCCAACTTCGCCGTGAAATCGCGGACGCGATTGCGAAGGGCAAGGGCGGCGGCGAAGAAGGCTGGCGCCTTCGCAAGGATGGCTCACGTTTTTGGGCCGTCGGAGAGCTCAGCCCGATCCGGGACAAATCGGACGTCGTAGGATTCATCAAGATCCTGAGGGACCGCACGGCGCAACGCGACGCCGAAGAACCTATCAGAGAAGAGCGGCACGCGCTCGAAGTCCTCAACCGTGCCGGCTCGGCGCTCGCCGCGGAGACGGACCTCGAGCGCCTGGTTCAGATCGTTACGGATGCGGGCGTGGAGCTTACGGGAGCCGAATTCGGCGCCTTCTTCTACAACGTAATCGACAAGGCCGGCGAGAGGTACACGCTCTATACGCTCTCCGGTGCGCCGATCGAGGCATTCTCTAAATTCCCGATGCCGCGAAATACGGAGGTGTTCGCGCCTACCTTTCTGGGTCAGGGCATCGTTCGCCGGACGATATACGAAGGATCCGCGCTACGGGAAAAACTCGCCCCCAAGGGAATGCCGGAAGGTCACCTGCCGGTCCGAAGCTACCTCGCCGTCTCCGTCATATCCCGGACCGGGGAGGTGCTCGGCGGTCTCTTCTTTGGCCACGACAGGCGTGTTCGACGACCGCTCCGAGCGTGGGCTGTCCGGACTCGCCGCGGAGGCCGCGGTCGCCATCGATAACGTCCGCTGTCAATCGGCGTTCGACTGGGACCCCCTATCGGCATCCAAAAGGGACCCCTTTGATCGGCGTGCTCTGCTGGTAGCGCTCGGGTCGTCGGAGCTGGTCGGGGTTGCGGAGACGGCGCGAGCGCGGGTTGTTTGAACATCGTCGCGGCTTTTGAATCGCCAGCTGTCGTTGCCGGTTTCGACGATGTCGCAGTGATGGGTCAATCGGTCGAGTAGCGCGGTGGTCATTTTGGCATCGCCGAACACGCTCGGCCATTCGCCGAACGCAAGATTGGTGGTGACAATGATGGAGGTGCGCTCGTACAGCCGGCTGATGAGATGGAACAGGAGCTGACCGCCGGATTGCGCGAACGGCAGATAGCCCAGCTCGTCGAGAACGATGAAGTCCATGCGGGTCAGATGCTCGGCGAGCCGTCCCTGCCGACCGTTGCGGGTCTCGGTCTCGAGCCGGTTGACGAGGTCGACGACGTTGTAGAAGCGTCCTCTGGCGCCATCGCGGATGCAACTTCTGGCGATGGCAATGGCGAGGTGTGTTTTGCCTGTACCGGTGCCGCCAACCAGCACGACGTTGCGTTGTTGGGCGATGAAGCCGCCGCCAGCGAGATCATTGACGAGAGTTTGATTGATCGGCGTGCCGTCGAACTGGAAGTCGGCGATGTCCTTGGCGAGCGGCAGCTTGGCAATGGTGAGCTGGTATTTGATCGACCTGGCTTGCTTCTCGTTGATCTCGGCGTTGAGCAGGTCTCCGACAATGCGCTGAGGTTCGTGCTGGCGCTTGACGGCAGTTGCCATGATCTCGTCGAAGGCGGCCTTCATGCCGTAGAGCTTGAGTTCGCCCATAAGATCGAAGATTTGGGTTCGTTCCATCAGATGGTCCTCCGGAGGTTGTCGTAGCGAGCACAATCGGCGATCGGTGCATGACGGAGCGTCAGTGCGGCCGGCGTCATGATGTTTGCCGGTGGGGCGGGTTCACGTTGACGGGCCAGGATATTGAGAACGACATCGGCGGAATGGACGCTGTGACTGAGCGCTTCGGCACAGGCCGCTTCCACCGCAGACAGACCGTCAGTCAGCACCGCGTTGAGGATGTCGACCATCTGCCGATTGCCATCGTCGGTGCTGGCCAACTTGCGCCGGATCCGCTCGATCGCGGCCGGCAGCACCCAGTCTTTGAAGGGAGCACCGTTGCGCAAGGCGCCGGGTTTGCGGGCGAGCACCGGCACATAATGCCAGGGGTCGTAGACGGTATCGCCGCGGCCAAAGGATCGCGGGTGCTCGGCAACGATACGTCCATCCTGACGGATCACGATGCGATCGGCATAGGCCTGGACCTCGACCGGTCGTCCGACTGCGCTGGCTGCGACCGAGTACTTGTTGTTGTCGAAGCGCACCAGGCAGGTCTTCGAGACCGATGCCGTCACCGCATGGAAGCCGTCGAAGCGGCCGGCATAGGGAACGAGTTTGGGGCGTTCGGCTTCGAACACGTCCCAGATCGTCTGATCGGCCAGCTCCGGATGGCGATGAGCCTTGGCGTAGGCGATGCACTTGTCGAGCAGCCAGGCGTTTAACTCGTCGAGGTTTTTGAACCGCAGCCGCGGCGTGAAGAAGCGTTCCCGGACCAGCCCGACCTGGTTCTCGACCTGCCCCTTCTCCCAGCCCGACGCTGGCGTACAGGCGACCGGATCGACCAGATAGTGGCTGCACATCTGCAGGAAGCGGCGATTGTAGAGACGGCCTTTACCGACGAAGATCGTCTCTACGGCGGTCTTCATGTTGTCGTAGATGCCGCGGGTGCAGGTGCCTTTGAACAGGGCGAACGCCCGGTCGTGGGCGTCGAACACCATCTCCTGCGTCTCCCTCGGATAGGCCCGCACGAACAGCATGCGGCTGTGACAGAGCCGGACATGAGCAGCCTTCACCATCACCGTGGTGCCGCTCAGCAGGACGACCTCGTGGCTCCAGTCGAACTGGTACGCTTCGCCTGGTGCAAAGCTCAGCGGGACATAAGCGGCTGCGGTCGATTGCCCGCGTTCCTTGCTCCACCGCCGTGCGTATCGACGAACCGCATCATAGCCGCCGGCATAACCCAGGCCGCGAAGCTCTTCGAATAGCCGGATCAGCGTCAGCCGTTCCCGTACTGCCTTGCTCTCATTCCCTGCCAGCAACCGGTCAAGCTCGGCACTCCAGGCACCGATCTTCGGGAGCGGCTGCGTCTCGCGCTCATACCGGAACTCCGTCGCTTGAGAACGAATGACCTTGCGAACCACCTTCCGCGATACGCCAAGTTCTCGGCAGATCGCCTTGATCGGACGACCATCAACAAAGTAGGCGCGACGGATCTTACCAATCGTCTCCACCACCAGCATCCCAACCTCGGCTTCCATGACTCGATGGAAGCCACTGTGGACCCTTATCCCGGGGTCCCGATTGGATGCCGATCACCCCGAAAACGGGGTCCTTATTCCATGCCGAAACACACCGCGAGCGCAAGGTGTGCTTGTTCGCCCATGACCCTTGGAGGTCGAAATGGCGGTTTACGAACGTCTTGAAAACATCGCGCGCTATCGAAAGCTCATCGCCGAAAGCGATCTTAATCCAGCTCGCATTGAACAGCGGCATGCCATGTTGCTGAAATTGCTTGCCGCGGAGCTGGCGAGGGACAAGCCCCCGCCGACGTGTTCGAAGGGCTATTGACCTACTTAGCATCACCTCGCTCTACGGACTTCGCAGCAGCGATCATCGCAAGCTCAACCTGATCTGCAAGGGTGGTAAGGTGCTGGGCGAGCCTTTCGAACAGGTCTCGCTTCGCTGGGTCCGTGGCGAGGTCGCCGATCAGTCGGCATTCAGCAGCATCCGTGCGGAGCTTTTCCAACTGCCTTCGGTAGTCCAGCATGGCTACGCCCCCGTAACCTCACACGGTCCATGTTAAACCGTTGGCGTAGGGAAAAAAAAGACAAATGACCATCCCAACCCATCAGTTTCGGGCTTGGGGATGGCCTGATTGGGGATTGGGCGTAGTAGTACCACGTATGGCTGAGGTTGCTATTGTGGCGAGCATAAGCCGCATAGGTTGTGTGATGCCCAAGATTATTGAACCCAAGGTGCCAGCGGTCGAATGCGCTGTTTGCGGCCAGCAAATGAAGCACCTGGCTAACCTGAAATCCACTGCGGGATTCGAGGCTTCACGAGTGTACCGCTGCTATAGCTGCGATCACGTTTTGCAGCGAGAATGGTGAGGCCGCCACTTTGACGCTGCCTCTAAACGCTCCCTTCGCGAAAGCGACGAGGCCAGGCGGCGCATCATCGAAGAGTATGCCGCGCACCTCCGCGAATTGATCAGGAAGCTCCGCCAGAAGCTGCAGTCCTGAAGGCCGGGGAACAGTCCGACGGCGTCATAAGGCCGCAACGGCCGAACTTTGCAAGCGAGCCCGCATTGTCAGAAAGGGCACCCCCCAAATTTCTTTCTAAGTTGTGCTTCGGCCAAGTTTTTAAGATCGGCTTTTCTCGGATTCTATTGAAGGGTCATCATGCGTGTCCCGCCCATCCAAAGTTCGTCTATTGCGGCATTGTCAAAACTGCACGAGCAGCAATTAGAACGGCTGCGCATCGATCCAGAGATCAAAAAGCAATAGGACGAAATCCGTCTACTGAGGGAGAGACTAAGATTAGCCCTCAGCCTGAAGAAGCTCCGCCCCCCTCTCAACAGACGAATAATCTCGCAATCCGTCACTGGCAAACCCGCCTGATGCATCGATGCGCTCTCCCGAGGGGAGTGAACTTCATCCATCCTTGCACGATGAGGCTTGAGCGGGGGCTCATTTGGCGATGCCCGCTTGTGGCCCGTAGCCGAAGAGCGCCAGAGCCGCCGTGACGTCGGCTATCCCTGGTAAACCCGACGCCGAGCCGACCGTGGAGCGGCGGCTTGTGACCCACAGCGGACTCCAACGCGTTGCTCTGGCCCTGAGGGAGTGGACCGGCTTGAGCAAGTGTGTTCACAATGGAACATAACCCTCCATCGTGAGTTGCTTCCCGGGCGCAGCAGGTGCGCAGGGGATAGCCATGCGAGGGGCGGCAATTATAGTCCTCGTCGTCGAAGACGAACAGCTTATCCGCGACATGGTGGCAGACGCATTGTCGGATGGCGGTTTTGAAGCCGAGGTCGCCGTCAGTGGAGAGGATGCAGTCAATCTTCTGCAGGGTGAGCAAACCAAGTATCGCGCGATCATCACCGATATAAATTTGTTCGGTACGCTCGATGGCTGGCAAGTCGGCCACCGCGCGAGGGAGCTAAATCCGGACATCCCAGTCATCTACATGACGGGCGCGGCGGCCGATCAATGGTCCGCCCACGGCGCCCCCAACAGCATTTTGTTGAACAAGCCATTTGCACCTGCGCAAATCGTGACCGCGGTATCTCAACTTCTGAACACCGGAGCGCCGCCAGCGTAGTGTAGCCCTCCTGAGCGAGGGGACGTCAGCAACCCAGCAGAGTATCGACTTATGCTTATTCTCATTGGCACTCCTGAACAGCGTTTGCGCCTAATCGAAAACATCCGGCGCCGCATGGGTGAAGAGATCGACGGAGTTGCCTTGATCATTTGCGAAGGCAAGTCCGCCGAGCGCTCCCTGCGACGATTGCAAACGCTTACAAAGCTGCTCACGTCGATTGAAGTAGCTACAGCTCCGACTCGGCTTCTATCCTGGCGGTCGGTTGGCCGCGGATCCGCTTAAGGATACTCGCGTCGACCGCTGGGGATGCCCGCATCGTTGTGGACCTTCGCACCGAGAGGGCCGGAATAGGAACGTGTCGCCCTTCCCGGTATTGATGAATAACCACCGTCCCGCCCTAGGCCTTACCGGTGACTGAGAGACGCAACTGCGCTCCCGCCCAGCCGGAGCCAGATATGCACCGATATTTTTTTGACATGTACGATGGTCATGAAGTCGTTCCCGACGAGGAGGGAGTCGAATTTGCCTCCCTGGACGCCGTGCAAGACGAAGCCGCCCACGCTCTTGCCGATCTGGCACGAGATGAAGTTCAAGCCGCCCGAACAGGTCCTTGTGATTTAGCCGTCGCAGTTCGCGACGGTGACGGCCCGGTGTTGCTTGCTAAGTTCTCTTTCGTGATCCAGCGCCTGCATTAGCCTGAATAAGCTGCACGATCGGGCGTGCAGGCACAACATCACTCCTTCCGATAGCCACTTTGCCAGCGGCCTGGCGCAACTATGCGGGATGGTCGGCTCGCCGATCGACGACATCATACCGCTTGTGGTCCATGGCCGCCTTAATGCCGTGCTGCTGAATGATGTCGCCTGATTGTTCCCACGTGGAGGCAGGTAATGGTCTTTTTCCGACCTTAGTGATTTTGGGCGTGGCTTGTTTAGCGACAATGAACCGCGGGAAGCGAAGCCATCACCCAAGCCGTCCCGCGAGGACGAAGCCCGGCACGCGAAAAGTTCATACCTGCAAAATGCGCGGAATACCTTATGCTAAGCCGCTTCTACCACCTTTGTCGATGACGCGATGGTCATCATCGCGCACAACAGCTGGTTCGACAGAGGGTTCGTCGAGCGGTATCGAACGCGAGATGTCCCGTCAATGGCGACCGTTCAGCTTGGGACAGTCTTGGCTCTCGAAATAGCCGCGAAGTTGTTTCTAGGAGATCAAGTCCTGTGTCCTCTGGAAGCAACCGGCGGATAGGCAGCATGTGTGTCGGCGTCCAATTGCTCTATAGCCCGGTGCCAGTATTCTTCCGCTCGCCCCTCTTGGCGGCCCTCGAGTACCCAAAGCTGGTAGGCCCGCTCTCGGATGCGCCGTTCTTGATCGTCGTGAGTGTTGGAATCGGACATGTCTTCAACCTTGGATGTTGCGGAGGTCGCTGCCATTTCAAACTTGCCGTTGGGCCGTTCGGCGAACCGTCACTGGAGACGATAGTGGATCGCATATCGGGCACACCTAAAAGAATGCACCACGCTGCTCGGGTGTCCCAGTGACTGCGTTAAACTCTGTCCGCGGAACTCTCCTCAAGCGTCAGTCCGTATTGGCTCTCCTTTACTCATCAATCACCATCTCGACCAGCTTCGCTATTTTGGCTCGAGTCAGATCACCGGAATTGGAAATGTAGGGCTCGACATCAGGGGCAAAAACGAAAGGGATACCCTTCTTGGTTCCGCTGTCGCCGATGCGAGTCACAACGATGTTGCCGAATGCAGTTGAGATGCTGGTCGGAGCACCATTGCCCACAGTGAAAGAAACCCCGACCGGACGGTGATCGTTGCGTTCAATCTGTGGAGCAAAGGAGAATTGCTCTTCACCTAAATGATGCTTCAGCTCTTCCAGAAAAGGTATGACCTCCCGCTCCATCGCCTGCTTGCAGTGCTCGATATCGGCGGTTCTCTTGTCCTTGTTTTCTGCGGCGATAATCGTCTGCCTCTCTTTTTCGGCGACCGCTGCGGATATTTTCTGTCGGAATTTTTCGGCCAGCTGCTCGGCGTTCATTCTTGTTCCATTCGAGCTCGGCCCACCCGATTATGTATTTCATAGCACTACGGCTTATCAGCGGCATCAGCTGATCTGAAACGCGATCGATAAGAGCAAGTAGCGAGTTCGCTCCGGGAGAGGCCGCTGCGTGGATAAGCAAGCCGCACGAACGAGGCGCTCGTGCCCCATTTGTTTATCGGCAAATGGAAACCTTCGAGAAGGCAAAAGCGCTGTCCGTTGGCGCAGCTTCGCTAGTTCTGGCTTCCTTGCAGGCGGCGGTTACGCCGGGAACCAAGACCCGCCGACAGCGTTGTTGAATGTCCTCCTCCGGCAGTTGGTACGGTGCTTTTCTAAGTACCGTGTATGGCCATCGCCTTTGCGAAGACGCTACTCAGAACTGGCGCCTTAATGACCTCCGAACCGAGGCTGGTCTCGTCTACGGCCGCCGATGCTGTCCCCGATCAACAAGATGAGCTTCCATACCGCCGCCGCCAACAGGCTCTTCTCAGGGATTTCGGTACGGCTACACTACAAACCCGAGACTTCCGGCAAATTCTCCAGCACGCGGTCGAACTCAGTGCCCGCGGTTTGGGATGTTCATACGCCAAGGTTCTCGAATATCTCCCGGACGAACAGCATTTAATAGTACGTGCCGGCATCGGTTGGCAGGCGGGTACCGTCGATCATGTCACGCTAGGCGCCGATATCGAATCGCCCGCCGGCTTTGCTTATCAGACGGGGCAATCGGTGATCTCCAATCATTTGGAGAAGGAGACCCGCTTCCGAACCCCGAAACTTCTCGCCGATCATGGCATCAAGCGCGCGATCAACGTGCTTATCAGGCGGGGCGGAGCGGGCCACACGGCTTTCGGTGTTCTCGAGGCTGACAGTCACTATCCCGGACAATTCGACGACGCGGATGCGGATTTTCTAGCGGGCTTTGCAGGTCTGCTCGGAATCGCCATCGAACGCCAGCACGCCGATGCCAAGCTTCAGGAAGCCCTCGATCACGAGGCCTTGCTGACGCGAGAGATGAGCCACCGAGTCAAGAACAGCCTCACCTCCGTCGTTGGCTTGCTGCGTGTGCAAGCACGTGGATCGGAGTCCGTTGATGTTAAGAACGCGCTGGAAAATGCCGCCATGCGCGTCGCATCAATCGCGGAAGTTCATGATCATCTCTGGCGAGGCAGCAAGATTGGATTTGTCAATCTCTCTGACTTCGTCAGTCACCTTTGCCAAAACCTCCAAAGTTCGGCACCGGAGCACCGGCTTCAATCGCGATCTGACCCCATTATCATATCCGCGGACAAGGCCATCCCTCTGGGCTTGCTGGTCAACGAGCTCGTCACAAACGCGATTAAATATGCCTATGTGGATGGGCCGGGTGTCATCATGGTAGACGCCCGAGAAATCGACGGGCATCTGCGCGTCGAAATTTCCGATGAGGGCACTGGGCTACCCGAGGGATTTGACATCAATCAGCCCCGGAAGAGCCTCGGATTTCGTGTCATCAACGGCTTGGTCAGGCAGTTGATGGGCGAGTTTACAATCTCAAAAAACATACCAAGGGGGGCGCTGTTTACTATCAGATTTCCTCTCGACCATCCTGCACGACCGCTCGATGCGAGCTGAAAACCTCGCTCCCGGGTGGGTCCGCGTCGATTCTTGAGAGTTCCTCTCGCATGCCCATGGTCACTGCACCCATCCAAGTCCTTGTTGTCGAAGACGAAGCCTTCATTCGCATGGATGTGGTCGACATGCTCCGAGCCGCCGGCTTCAATATTCTGGAGGCAGCCAACGCGGACGAGGCTATTCTGCTGCTCGAACGCCACTCCAACGTCCGCCTTATATTCACCGACATCGATATGCCCGGTTCAATGAACGGCTTGAAACTTGCAGCCGCCGTCAGAAACTGCTGGCCGCCGATCAGGATCATTGCAACTTCAGGGCATTTCAAAATACGAGCCGGTGACCTTCCGGCCGACGCAAGGTTTATCCCCAAACCTTACAATCCGGTGCAAATTATCGACGCTATCCATGAGCTGACGAGCACTGTGTGATGATCAATTCGAACGGCCGAAAGGTAGGCTGCAATGAAGACCCTAAGAACCCTTTTCATGGCTGCGCCAATAGTTTCCGGCTGTGTCACCCAGGCGGTGGCTGATTGCCAGATTGCCGACGCAGGGCTTGAAGAGGCGATTCAGCAAAATCCTCGACTTCGAGGCCCGGCCAACAGTCAGTCCGTGCGCGACCTCCGAAGTTTGAGGGATGCCGCTTTCACGCTCCGTTCCTAAGGACGTCACGAAGACTGTGAGCGTCTGCTCGCCAACATTCGCGAACTTATTGCCGGACCGCCAATGGGGTCCCTGGGAGACAATGATGAAGAGGCGGCCGACAAGCAAATGGCTGATAGCGAACCCAAAGCCAGGCGCGGGGCATCGTCAGGGAGCAGGGACAAGAAAGGCGCCAAGCCGTTGATGAAAATCGACGAACTGACGCCCGGCTTGAGGACCGACGAGATGATTGGGGCCGAAGTTCGTAGCTCCGACGACAAGATCGTTGGCGAGGTGCGAAACATCGTGTTCGGCACTAAAGATGGAACGGACTACGCCATTGTCGCGTCGGGCGGTTTTTTCACCACGGGCAAGGACAGCATCGTGGTGCCGATCCGATCTCTCAAGGTGACGCAGGATCGATCGAGCTTCTTTCTTCCTATTGCAAAAGAAGTCATGAAAACGGTGCCTGTGATGCCTGATCAAGACTACAAGTGGCTCTCTGACAAGACCTGGCGCGTCCACAACGATGCATTTTTTGCAAAGCCCTAGGTGCTGATCACTTAGTAGATGGGCCTCCCCAAGCGCCGCGTCTCTCAGCGCTCAAGCCGCTCTGACTATTCCTGCAGGAGGGCTCGAAGATAGACCTTCGTCTCGTCGCGACGATGAAGGCGGCCATTATGCTCTTGGAATGGCCTGGCTCGAGGCCCATGCAGCGCTCCGAGAAGAATCGCGCTCGGTACGGAGAGCCATGCCTGCCCGCTGCTCTGCTGCAGAAGTTGGGACAGGTCGGTCGTGAATTCACTTCAAGTAGGTTCTGACGACGTGGATCAGGTCGGCTGCGCCCTTGGCCTTTTCGGGATCCTTCTCTCGATCCGAATCCACGACGTGATGGCGAATGTGGTCTTCAAGCAGTTCCGTGGTCAAACCGCCGACGGCGCCCCGGACCGACGCCACCAGCATCAGGACGTCCGTACAGCCGAGTTCGGCCCGCAGCGCACGCTCAGGCCCCGCTGAATGACGGGGCGGCAAGCCTGCACCGGTCAGCCTAGAGTTGTCAGGTCGCCGGTTCCGACAGTTGCAGGGGGCTGCGGCTCGCCGATCTGGACCGGCCAGGAGCGCCTTGGAGTGAAAATGCGGTACCCTGGGCCATCCAGGGCATCGAATCCTCACTGGCGAGGCCAAAACGACCGGCTCAGCTATGTCGCTGCGGATCCCGGGTGGCGAACATGTGAAGCGGGCCGACTTCCAAAGCGGCCCGGGCCATGGGATGCTCAGGATATGAATCTGCGACGACTGCTCAGAGTTGCGTTCGCGGTCTTGGTGACCGTCGGCTTGGCGTTGGCGCCCTTGGCGGCGCCGGCCGCCGCTGCGCAACTTCATGCGGACGGCATGAGCGACATGTCGGTGTCGGCCGACATGCCCTGTTGCCCCGACGAGCAGAAGAGCAAGGACTGCCAGGACTGCCCGCTAGTTGCGATGTGCGTTTTGAAGACGGCCCAGGTGGGGCCCGCTGAGGCCGCCGCCCTCCCGCTGCGGCACGCGATCCGGACCGCGCACTTCGTCGCGGACGACGTGGTCGGCGACGGTTTGGTCCGTCCACCTCCCGACCAACCCCCTCGAACCCTGGCCTGAACGGCGCTTGACGCCGGTCGCGTCCGTGCGCCTCGCGCGCGCGGATGACGCGCGCCGCCTCGGCGGCGAATTAGGACATCGAGGATACAACATGAATACGTCTACCTTCGCGCGCGCCGTCCAGGCCGCGTTGATCGCTGCGGCCATCGGCGGCACAAGCACGGCCGTATTGGCCGACATCAAGGACTACAAGTTCGAGCTCGTCGACCAGTCGGTCCAGGCCGGGCCCGACAAGGTCGTCACGGTCCGGCTCGTGAACACCAAAACCGGCAAACCGGTGCCGGATGCGGTGATCTTCGCCAGCCGTTTGGACATGGCTCCGGACGGCATGCAGGAGATGGCGACCAAGGTCACCCCCATGCCGGGGACGGAGCCGGGCACGTATCGCTTCAAGGCGACCTTCGGCATGGCGGGGCGATGGCAGCTTTCGCTCGGAGCCAAGGTCCAAGGCGAGACCGGCACCGTCGAGAACAAGCTCGTCATCACGGCGCAGAAGTGACCCGCCCCATCGCAGTAAGCCTGGCAGCCGCGTTGATCGCGGCGGCGGGCATCGCATTCGTCGTCGCCGGCCCGCAGTGGCCGACGGCGCGAACCGCCGCCGTGATCGGTCCCGCTGCGGCCGAGGAGAGCGGCGCCCCGATCTACTACCAGGATCCGGACGGCAAGCCGTCGTACTCGCTGGTGCCGAGAAAGACCCCGGATGGCCGGGATTTCCGCGCGGTGCCCGCAGGCGCCGACATCAGCTTCGACGATGACCAGGCGGAAACCCCGCCGCCGGCGACAACGGCGGCCGGCGCCTCCGGAGAGCGCAAGATCAAATACTACCGCAATCCCATGGGCCTGCCGGACACATCGCCGACGCCGAAGAAGGATTCGATGGGGATGGACTACATCCCCGTCTATGAGGGCGACGACAGCGACGACGGATCGATCAAACTCTCGCCCGGCAAGATCCAGCGGACCGGCGTCAAGTCGGAGCCCGCAGCGATGCGCGCGATCCGGACCCTCGTCAGGGCGCCGGGCACGATCGCGCTCGACGAGCGGCGGATCTCCGTCGTCGCCATGCGGGCGGAAAGCTTCATCCTGAAGGTGGCCGACGTCACGACCGGATCTCACGTGATCAAGGGGCAGCCGCTGATGGAGGTCTACAGCCCATCCGTCTCCTCTGCTGCCGCCGAGTACCTCACCACCATCACCTCGAAGACGACCAGCGGCGACGTTCAGTATGGGCGTGGATCGCGCCAGCGCCTGATGAACCTGGACGTGCCCGATGCTGCGATCTCGGCGATCGAGAAGAGCCGGACCGTGCCGACGTCGATCGGATGGACTTCGCCGCGCGACGGCATCGTGCTGGAGCGCAACGCCATCGAGGGAATGCGCGTCGAGCCTGGCGGCGTCCTGTTCCGGATCGCTGACCACTCCTTTGTTTGGGCCCTGATCGATATCGCCGAACGCGACCTCGGCACGATCGCCAAGGGCCAGCCGGTCACGGTGAAGGCGCGGAGCTTTCCGGGACGGGAGTTCGCGGGGAAAGTCGAGGTGATTTATCCCGAGATTAACAAGGAGACCCGGACCGCACGCGTCAGGATCGAACTGCAGAATCCGGACCTGATTCTGCTGCACGACATGTACGTCGATGCCGACATCGACACGGGAAGCGGCGAGGCGGTTCTCACGGTGCCCGAGAGTGCCGTGATGGACGCCGGCGCCCGGCAGGCTGTTTTCGTCGACAAGGGGCAGGGTCGACTGGAGCCGCGCGAGGTCAAGCTCGGCAATCGTGGCGGCGGGTTCGTGGAGGTCCGGCAAGGCCTCGCGGCGGGCGAGGCCGTGGTGGTCTCGGCGAATTTTCTGATCGATGCCGAAAGCAATCTGAAGGCCGCCCTGAAGGGCTTTGCCGAGGGGGCGCAGCAATGATCGCGCGTCTCATCGCCTGGTCCGCCCGCAACCTGCTGCTGGTCCTGTTCGGGACCGCCTTCGCCGCCGCGGCGGGGCTGTACGCGCTTCTGCATCTGCCGCTCGATGCCATCCCGGATCTCTCGGACACCCAGGTCATCGTCTACACGGAGTACCCGGGACAAGCCCCGCAGGTGATCGAGGACCAGGTCACCTATCCGTTGACGACGGCGATGCTGACTGTGCCGAAATCGAAGGTCGTGCGCGGCTTCTCTTTCTTCGGCGTCTCCTTCGTCTACGTCATCTTCGAGGACGGCACCGACATCTACTGGGCGCGCTCGCGCGTGCTGGAATTCCTCAACGGCGCCAGCGCGCGCCTGCCTGCCGGCGTGAGCCCCACGATCGGCCCCGACGCAACCGGCGTCGGCTGGGTCTACCAGTACGCGATCATATCGAAGGAACTGAACCTCGCCGATACCCGCACCATCCAGGACTGGAATCTGAAGTTCGCACTGGCGAAGGCCGAGGGTGTCGCCGAGGTTGCGAGCGTCGGCGGCTTCGTCAAGCAGTACAACGTGATCCTCGATCCGCAACGCATGCGCGACCGCGGCATCACCATGCAGAAGATGCGCGATGCCATCCGCGCCAGCAACGCCGACGTCGGGGGGCGGACCGTCGAACTGTCCGAGTTCGAGTACGTCATCCGCGGCAAGGGCTACATCAAGTCGATCAATGACGTCGGCGACATCGTGCTGAAGACGAACAACGGGACGCCGGTGCTGCTGCGCGACGTCGCGCGTGTCGAACTGGGCCCCGACGAGCGGCGCGGCATCACGGAGCTGAACGGCGAGGGCGAGGTCGCCAGCGGCATCGTGCTACAGCGCTTCGGCCTCAATGCACTGGAGGTGATTGAGAACGTCAAGAAGCGCTTCCGGGAGATCGCCTCAAGTCTTCCGAAGTCGGTCGAGATCGTGCCGGTCTACGATCGCTCCAACCTGATCTACGCGGCCATCGACACGCTCAAGCACACGCTGTTCGAGGAAAGCGTCGTGGTCGCGCTGGTCTGCATCGTGTTCCTGCTGCACGTGCGTAGCGCCCTTGTCGCGATCCTGATGCTGCCCATCGGGGTCTTGATGGCGTTCGGCGCCATGAAGCTGCTCGGGCTCGGCTCCAACATCATGAGCCTCGGCGGGATCGCGATCGCGATCGGCGCCATGGTCGATGCGGCCATCGTCATGATCGAGAACGCCCACAAGCACCTCGAACGCGCCGAGCCGGGAAAGCCCAGGATCGACGTCCTGATCGCCGCCGCCTCGGAGGTGGGGCCTGCACTTTTCTTCAGCCTGCTGATCATCACGGTGTCCTTCATGCCGATCTTCACGCTGGAATCGCAGGAGGGGCGGCTGTTCAGCCCGCTGGCGTTCACGAAGACGTTCTCGATGGCGGCCGCCGCGCTCCTGTCGGTGACGTTGGTGCCGGCTCTGATGGTGATCTTCGTGCGCGGGCGGATCGTTCCGGAGCACAGGAATCCGATCAACCGCGTCCTGATCTGGATCTACCGCCCGGTGATCAAGGGCGTCATGCGCGCCAAGACGCTGGTGGTCGTGCTCGCGCTCGCCATTCTGGCCGTGAGCATCTGGCCGGCGCGGCAACTCGGTACCGAGTTCATGCCGAACCTGAACGAAGGCACGCTGCTCTACATGCCGACAACGCTGCCGGGCATCTCGGTCACGAAGGCCGGCGAACTGATGCAGATCCAAAACCGGATCATCCGCTCGTTTCCGGAAGTGGCCTTGGTCTACGGCAAGGCGGGGCGCGCCGCGACGGCGACCGATCCGGCGCCGTCCGAGATGTTTGAGACGGTGGTCAACCTCAAGCCCAAGGAGGAGTGGCGGCCCGGCATGACCATCGACGGACTGATCGCCGAAATGGACAAGGCACTGCAGTTTCCCGGGGTCTCCAACGCCTGGACCATGCCGATCAAGGCCCGCATCGACATGCTGTCCACGGGTATACGAACGCCGATCGGCGTCAAGGTGATCGGGACCGACCTGGTCGAGATCGACAAGCTCGCCAAGCAGATCGAGCAGGTCCTCAAGGCCGTGCCGGGCACCTCATCGGCCTATGCCGAGCGTGGCATCGGCGGCTACTATCTGGAAGTCACCCCCAACCGTGCCGCGCTGGCGCGCTACGGCATCATGGTCCAGGACGTTCAGGACACGATTGCGACTGCGCTCGGCGGCCAGACCGTGACCACGACCGTGGAAGGGCGGCAGCGCTTCACCGTCAACATGCGCTATCCGCGCGATCTGCGCGACAATCCGCAGGCCATCGCCAACGATGTGCTGGTGCCGATGCCCGCGGGCGGCGCGGTACCGCTCGGCGAGGTTGCCAAGGTCGCGCCGGCGCGCGGGCCGACCTCGATCCGGACCGAGAATGGCCAGCTCGCGACCTACATCTACGTCGACATCCGCGATCGCGACCTCGGGGGCTACGTCGCGGACGCCAAAGCCTCTGTGCAGGCCAGCATCAAGTTTCCGCCGGGCTACTACGTGATGTGGAGTGGTCAATACGAATACCTGGAGCGGGCCACCGCGCGGCTGAAGATCGTCGTGCCCGTGACGCTGCTGATCATCTTCCTGCTGCTGTACCTGAACTTCCGTTCGATCGCGGAGACGATGATCGTGATGCTCTCGCTGCCGTTCGCGCTGGTCGGGGGGCTCTGGCTGATGTGGTGGTTGAGCTTCAACCTTTCGGTGGCGGTCGCCGTTGGCTTCATTGCGCTCGCCGGCGTCGCGGCCGAGACCGGCGTCGTGATGCTCATCTACCTCAACCAGGCCTTCGCGGAGACCGCGGCGAGGCGTGCCGCCGAGGGGCGACCCCTGACCCGCGGCGATCTCTACGATGCCATCATGGAGGGCGCCGTGGAGCGTGTCCGGCCCAAGATGATGACAGTGGTCGCGATCATGGCGGGGCTGCTGCCGATCATGTGGAGCACCGGGACCGGCTCCGAAATCATGCAGCGCATCGCGGTGCCGATGATCGGGGGGATGATTTCTTCCACGCTGCTGACGCTGATCGTGATCCCGGCGATCTTCGGACTGGTGAAGGGCTTCGGATTACCGCACGACCACGGCCGCACTCCGCCGCGGATCCGCGAGCAGATCGAACGTGTTCAACATGTCCCTGAGCCCGCCGAATGAGGTGACAAACGCCAATTTCGGGCGCCGGCATGAGGCGCGCCCAGTGCTTCTGGAAGATTGCTATCCCGACCGGGGCGAGGTGTATTTCCACTCGCGGATACCTCTGAATGGCAGGAGGGCTGCATGGGTAACTGGCTCGTTGTTCCCAAAGGGACAAGCTTGGCGAGGCGGACCCGGGCGCGCCGTGCTGCGCAGTACGTTCGAATGTCGAGGGAGCTCCAGCGCTACTCGATCGCGAACCAGATGGCGGCCATCGCCGCCTATGCCGAGACGAACGCGCTCACGATTGTGCGCACCTATCGCGACGAAGGCCGCAGCGGGCTCCGGATAAAGGGGCGTCCTGGTCTCATCGAACTGATCGAAGATGTTCAGTCCGGCCGAGCCGACTTCGACCACATTCTCGTTTACGACGTCAGTCGCTGGGGCCGGTTCCAGGATGTCGACGAGAGTGCCTACTACGAGTTCCTGTGCAAGCGGAGCGGCGTTCAGGTCGAATACTGTGCGGAGATATTCAAGAACGACGGCACCTTTGTTTCCGGGATCAAAAAGCCTGAAGCGCGGGATGGCCGCCGAGTGGAGCCGGGAGCTCTCCGTCAAGGTGCACGCCGGACACTGCCGGGTCGCGAGTCTTGGGTACCGCGTTGGCGCTCCCGTCGGCTACGGCCTCCGACGCTTGATGGTCGACGAAGGCGAGCATCCGAAGGCTCTTCTGTTAAAGGGGCAATTCAAGGCTCTGCAGTCGGATCGCGTTCGGCTGCAGCACGGCTCGGCCGAAGAGGCCGCCGTCATCCGGGAAATCTTCGATCAGTTCGTCAACTGCCGAAAATCCTACAGCGAGATCAGTCGCCAACTGAATGACGCCGGCATCGCCAATCACAACGGTCGGCCCTGGACCGACGGCATGATACCCACCATTCTCAGGAACGAGAACTACGTCGGCAAGACCGTCTACAATCGCACCTCAAGACGCTTGGGGCAGAAGCTGGTCAAGAATCCGGATAACGCTTGGGTCCGGCGCGCTGCGGCGATCGAGCCTATCGCGGACCAAGGCATCTTCGCTCGCGCCCAGAAGCTGCGGGCCGAGCGCCGCGTGGAGATTCCGGAAGAAGAGTTGCTGTTGCGCCTTCGTCTCACGCTCCGCCGGCGCGGTAAGCTCAACTTGCACATCATCAATACGACGCTGGGTCTCAATTACGTCTCCTCGTAAGTGAAGCACTTCGGTTCGCTGCGGAAGGCCTATGCGCTGATCGGATATGTGTCCCCGCGCGACTGCGACTGGATCGATACCCGGGATTTTTTGGGCCGCCGAACAACCGAGGCATGCCACCGAACTCGCGGAGGCCCTGCGAACGGAATTTGACGTCAAGGCTGATGTTGTTCCGGACGGCATAGGGCTTGCTGTCGGAGGCGCGCGCGTGGTTTCGTTTCTCCTCGCGCGACGACTGGCGCATCGTGGAAAGGACCACGCTGCGCAATGGAAAGCCTACCGAAGGCAGATCTCATCGGGCCTGCTTGCCGTGATGCGGTTGGATGCGGCGAATCGGGAGATCGAGGACTACGTGTTGTTGCCTGCCCCGTTGAGATCAGGACGCTACGTGTGGCTCTCATCTGATTCCCTTCGTCGACGTCGGGGCGCGCTTTACCAGGAAAAGGAGGCATTGTTCGGTGCCATCAAGACAATGCTGGCAAAAACCAACCGTGCCGCCCCAACCAGCTCAGCAAAGTCGAAAGAGCGATCGAAATCAGGCCGGCCCAAAGCCAAGGGCTTCGACGGGCGGCGCTCACGGTGCGGAGATACAAAACCGCTCCGATGAGCGTGCCGTAGTTCCTTCGGAAGTCACCATTCAGTTTCGCAAACTTGGACAATTCCGAGGATGTATCGACGTCATTTGCCATCGGGCTGGCTCCTTCGTCTTGCTAGGACCAGCGCCTTATGAACCACTGTTTTGCCCGACGGCGCAAGCGATATTTCGCGTTATCAGAAATCACATGCTCGTACTGGAACTTGGCCGTCGGCTTTAGCGCTTACCCCGCATTGCACGGTAAAGGCGGCCTTCCATCCTGGCAGCGCCCACGCTTTCGGTGCTTCATTGGATCACCTAGCTGCCCGATCTTTATTCGCCGGCAGGTGCGAGACGTGGAGGAACCCGTGCAGACTTGGCAGGTTTGAGTGCGATGACAAAGCTCGGCATAGGCTCTCCGCATTCTTCCCTGACGCGCCGTGGTGCGCTTGGACTGTCGGCAGCAACGTTATTGGCTATGAACGCATCGCGTGCCGGATTGGCTCAGGCAGCACCTGTAGACACCGGGATGACGCAAGGGGACAAGTTAACCTTCCCGTCCATCGTAAGATCTAGTGAAGCGAGCGAAGAGAATGCGGACGGACCCCTCCCCGCGAGCCAACGCGTCGGCTTCGCCATCGTCGCTTTGGGTCGTCTCTCCGTCGAGCAAATACTGCCTGCCTTCGGGCAAGCGAAGAAAAGCCGACTGGCCGCGCTGGTTTCGGGGTCGCCGGACAAGCTGACCGTGCTTGGACGGCAGTATGGCGTTAGACAAGAAGCTCTGCTCGGCTATGAGGATCTCGAGCGCCTCCGCGATAGATGGAAGACGTCAAGGCCGTCTACGTCGTTCTGCCGAACTCGATGCACAAGGAATACGTTCTCCGATCGGCGGCCATCGGCAAGCATGTGCTGTGCGAGAAGCCGATGGCCACGAGTTCAGAGGATGCTCGGTCGATGATCGAGGCGTGCTCATCGGCGCGCGTCAAGTTGATGATCGCCTATCGCTGTCGCTACCAGCCTCATCACTTGGAGGTCATTCGTCGTGCGCAAAGCGGAGACCTCGGGCCCATCAAGCTGATCGAATCCATCAACGGTCAGAACCAGGGAGATCCGGAGCAATGGCGGCTCCGCAAGGCATTGGCCGGCGGCGGATCCCTGCCGGACGTCGGCATCTATTGTCTCAACGCCGCGCGGGCGGTCACCGGCGAGGAGCCAGTCGAGATCGAGGCTCGCATCCACTCGGCCGACGGCGATCCGCGCTTTCGCGAAGTGGAAGAGAGCGTCGCCTGGATCATGCGCTTCCCCTCGGGCGCTATGGCCAACCTTTCGACCAGCTACGGCATCCATAGGGCATCGCGCCTGGCGGTCCACTCGGACGGCCGCAATCTCCTGTTGGACAATGCCTATCCGTACAAAGGGCAGCGGCTGACAGTGCCTCGCGCAATAGACAGTCGCGAGACCGAGACGTTGATCGAGATCCCTGCAAAAGACCAGTTCGCTCTGGAGTTGGATCACATGGCGGAATGCGTTCTCACCGATAGGTCGCCAAGGACGCCGGGCGAGGAAGGCCTGCGCGACATGAAACTCATGGAAGCGATCTACAAGTCGGCGGATCAACGAGCCCTTGTTAGAATCGACTGAGTTCTCTGAAGTGGCCGCATAGCTCGGCCCTTCCCGGGAATGGCTACGCTGCTTGGCGGTACCCCTCTTCGCTCCGCTTCTTGTTGATGAGGTTCAACAACTGCGCGGTGGCCTGCGCATCGCATAAGGCTCGATGATGATTGTCGAGCGAGATGCCATATATCTCGCAAAGCTTCCCAAGTCCGTAGGACTTGTGCCCCGGATAGCGCCGTCGCATTCCCGCACAAGTGCAGAGCTTCGGGAATCTGAAGCGCCGCGCGATCCTTTCGAATTCGTAGGCCATGAAACCGTAGTCGAAGCTGACGTTATGGGCGACGAAAATGCCGTCCCCCATGAACTCCATGAAACGGTCGGCTACCTCCGCGAACAAGGGTGCGTCCCGAACCATTTCGTTCGTGATGCCAGTCAGCTGAACGATCCTTGCGGGAATGGAACGCTGAGGATTGATGAGAGAATGCCACTCGTCGACGACACAGTGATTGCGAACCTTCACCGCGCCGATCTCGGTGATGCGATCGCCATTCGACCAGGAGCCGGTCGTCTCGATATCGACCACCACGTAGTCCTGCTCGGGGTCGAAACGATAGTCCACCCGACCGATCTCGGCGATGATGCCGGCGGCGCCGAGCTGGCGGAGACGGGTCAGCTGGTTGCGGCGGATCACGTCCCCCTCGGCTTTGACCTCCATGAAGGAGGATTTGCCGTCCTGCACCAGCATCAGATCGGGGAAACCGTCCCGCATGCCGCGGAAGTCGTCGCACATGCTGCGGACGATGGTGGCTATGGCGGCCGGATCGAATCCTTCGAGCAGCGCGCGGAGCGCCTCCACTTGCACATGATCCCAGCTGAAGATCCCATTCGGGCGGCCCCATTTTGCTGCGACGGTGCGGAGGATCAACGGAAGAGAATCTCCGGACGCTGCGGCGGCCAGCTTCTCGTCGATCGTCACGGCGAAGAGCCGCCGGAAGCTGCGGTCCTTCAGGCAATGAGGTAGCCAGTCGAACCCGCTGGGCATCCGGGTGCTCTCGAAGAGCTCGTCCCAGAAAAGAAGGCCGAACAGGGTGTGCCACAGCACATTCTCGGTGAAGAAAACCTTGCTGCCCTCGCGCCGCAGAACGCCGGCGACGCCTGCTTCTGGATTGCCGCGATGGGAATCGTCGACGGTGATCGTTCGCCCGGACCGCAGCAGTTCGGTGCAGACGCCTGTGCGCCTCCCTCCGAACTTGCGAGCGTAGAAGTCAGTTGCGAAAACGTGCTCCCCGTCGCTGGCGGGATCATCGATCATCCGCTGCAGCAGGTCTTCGGCTCCGGTGCGATCCCCGGTATTGTAAAGCAGGCGGACCAGACGCTCGTTGCACTCCGGCGAGCACCCCGCGCGATAGAGCTGCCGCGCAAGATCGCTCTCACCCGCTTTCTCGAAGAAAAGACCGGTCTGATGAGCCGCTCGGCTGCGGAGGTCCTTGCCGTACTGTGTCCCGCAGGCAGGCCCGGACAGCACGTCGATGGCGGCCCGCCTGTGGACAGATTCTGATCCGTGCTCAAGGCTGTCGAGAATCTGGCTGTAGTGGAACGAGGCAAGCGCCTCCTCGGCATCCGTGAAGCGTGCGCTGAACGCGGTCTCGCGATTGGTGCGGAGGATACCCAGATCCCGCAGCGCGAAGTTCTTGAGGTTCACCTCGGTCTTGCCGAAGTAGAGATAGAGCAGGAATTCGATTGGCCGCGTGCCGTCGAGAGCGATGAATTTCCGGGCACCGCAGTGCTGCGCGGCCGCCGAAAACGGGATCTGTTCGAGATAATAGTCGATGAACTTGGCTTTGGCCCACGACTTGCGGACGTCTTTGCGACCAGCCGCCTGTGCACCGGTGAAGAGGACATCTTTGGGAAGACACGCGACGAACCCTGGGTAGTCGATTTCACCGATCCCCCGGGCATGACCGACCATCATCAGATCCGACGTCGCCTGCTCGATATCGTCGATCTCGGGGTAGTCGAACAGGGACCGATTGAATATCGCACCACGCCGGTTGATCATGCGGATCAACAGGCATCGGGCATCTCTCGAGAGGCGCTCGAAGCGCGCCATGAAAGCGTGATGGTCCGGACCAAGCACGGGTTCGTACGTTCGCTGCACGAACCCGAGCATTTCGGCGAAATGGTCGAGATAATAATAGACGGGCAGTTGCGGCAATTTGGCCAAGCGGACCTTCGCGGCTGGAATCGTTTGTTCTATTTTTGTTCGAATGCTGTGAGTGAAGTCAAGTGCCGCGACGGGCTCCAGCTCCCCTAGTCGCCGACCGCTCGGTGTCAGCGGAGTTAGGAAGGCGAAGCCGACGTATCTTCCTTGACGCCCCTGGCCACGATCCGGAGCGCTCCGTCCGGAAGCGGCCGCTGCAGCTTGAGGGCTTTTTCGGCAGGCGCGGTCATCCAGGTTTCGACCTCGTCGGGCGTGGTCAGGATAACGGGCATCGCCTTCGGGTGGATGGCGCCGACCTCGGCGTTCGGTTCGGTCGTCAGGAAAGCGTAGAGGTCGTTGGTGGTCTCGCCTTCGCCTCGGCGTCGCCCAGCACGCCGGCCTCTCGAAGCTGACTTTCATAGGCAGCCCCAAAGGCGCCCCAAGCCTGCTTCAGATACGGCTTTCCGTCTCCGTCCGGGTCTGTGTGGTCGGCGAATTCGACAGCGCCCCCCTCATGCGCCTGCAGGGTCTCCCTTGCCCACTTGAGCCCAGCGACGCCGGTTTCCTGTTGCTCATTTTTGATGTTCGCTCTCGCGGCGACCAACGCATAGACTGCCTCGGCCCGCCGAACAGTCTTTTTCCAGACCTCTGAGTCAACGTCATGGCTCTGCCTGGCGTACTCCTCGCTTAGCCAAGGATACAGCCCGTAATACCTTGTCCTGAGCGTCACGTTGCTGATGCCAGGCACCAGCGATTGATATAGCCGAATGCTAGGCGCCTGCAGGCCAAGCGGGTCCAAGCCGCCTTTTTGGCGCACCTGCGTCCATTCCGGTACGGCGATGAGGTCGGTCATCGAGATACGTTAACTCGGTCATGGGAGATGCGTCATCGTTCCATGAGCGGCCGTCAGAAACAAGCGAGCAGAGTCCGTTGCCGCTCGTTTCCACAGCAGCGAGCTTTCGTTGCCCGGGCACGCGCAGCTGGAGATTAGCGCTAGAATCAGCTATCCCTTGGTCGCTTCCACGATGCCACGTAGCGCTACGAAAACACCGTCCGGCTTGATAAAAGCTTCGGCTTCGGCCTCGAAGTCCGCACGTGGCATCTGCGCCAGGTCGCGCCAGCGCCCGGTGGCGTGCGGTTCGTAGAGCTCGTTGTCGCAGACCATCATAAACTGGGTCTGTACCACCTCGTCCTCGCGCAGGCGGTCGCGCAGCACGGGCACGGCGCCGGCGGCCTCGCCGACCCGCCGCGATCCTTGAGTTTTCGTCGGCGAGGGCTTCCCGCAACTTCTCCTCCATGAAGTCGAGAAGCTCGAGGACGAATACGGCGAATTCGGTACGTCGGGGTGTCATGGCAATACATCCCGGGTCGCCTTTGGTTTCGGCTCGGTGACCCTGGCCCCTGACAAGGTTGCGTAAAACCGATATAGCAACCAACAAAGGACGGACAATGCCGAAAATCACCAAGCTTGAAGCGGGCGGACGGCAGCTTGATTCCGCAATCCGGATGTTCTTCGCCAACGAGGACATCCTGGCGGTCCACACCGTATCACGGGCGGCTTTTCGTATTCTCTACGACATCACCAAAGAGGGCGAAGCCAAGGTCGCACTGGATGCGCACATAAAAAAAGTGGGCGTCGACTGCTTCAACGAAGAAACTAATTTTCTGAAGCATGCCGACCGCGATTCGGATGGCGAAATCGACGACAATTTTCACCTGTTTACCGAAGCCGGAATGGGTATGGCGGCTGGACTGTACGTGCACCATACAAAAAAACTAACTCCCGAGATGAGAGGCTTTCACATCTGGGGCGCCATGATGCGGCCGAAGTTCTTCGACGTTCCGGAAGACCTGAAAAAATTGGCCAACGATTGGCGGGCCAATAGTGCGACGGACCCCGACAAGATCACGGAGCAGAAGGCTGCCAGGGATTTCGGAGCCGCGCTGGTCCATTGGATCAGGTTACGCGACGCTCCGAAGGGTACTCAGTGGAAGCCCGCTTAGGCTCCTCAGACAGCGCCCCCGATCGAATGTAGGTCGGAGCAAAAGCGGGATGAAATCAGCAGAAATGAAGATGCGTTCTCAACGACTTACAAGATCGAGTCGCTCTTAAATCGAAAAGCGAGGTGATCGAGTCGTTCTTAAAGTAGAGATCGAGTCGATTTCAAAACACGGGGCCGTGGAAAATCAACGAGATAGCCGAGTCGCTTTCGAAGTGGCCCCACAACTTTTGTGCGGACCGCTTTGCCTCCCGAACGTTCTTGCATGGCAAAGTGGCTCCCTATGTGAGGTTCAGTTGCGACCAGAGGAATAGACTGCCGGCCGCTTGCGTCCCAAATCCTACAGACGTCTCGAACGGCCGTGGTATCGTACCGCGCAGCAGACTTCGCCGAATGGTAGATCGTCTGAAGAATTCACTGTCCGAACTGGAGTCGCCCACCTGCATGAGGTGCAGGATCGAGATGCGATGGTTCATGTCGAAGCTGGAGCGCCAAGAGCCGGTAACCACGATCGTCCATGGCTTTGTGAGTCCGGTGCGAAGGCGTTGCTGAAACCGAAACCGAGTTCAAGCCCGTCCGGGTTGTCCCTGACAAGCTCGCGGCGCCGAGAGCCGTCGCACACGCGGCCTAAGAAGGTATTACCGCACTGAAGTCCGGAGTACCGAGCGACGAGCAATCCTTCCTCGGAACAGCGCGGCTGGGCGGAACGTTGGCCTTCCATGGAAGCCTTTCTGCACCGCCTCTTCACGGCCAAGTCAGATTTTCCGGTCTGGGTGCGCTACCTCCTCACCCTCGGCCTCGTCGGTCTCGCCTTTTTCGCCAGGGTGATGGCCGATGAATACCTTCGATCCTACCCGCTCCTGCTTTTCATTCCCGCCATCTTCTTGTCATCTGTCCTTTTCGGCCGCGGGTGTGGAATTGTTGCGACAGCCGCGGCCGCCGTTCTCGCCATGACGTACCTCATACCCCGGCCGGCCTCGACCGCCGGGGGACGTTCTGCTCCAGGAGCTCGCACATCGAACGCGGGAACGACCTCGCCACTATCGTATCGATTCTCAGGCTGCAGGCCCGCTCCGAAACCGACCCGGGCGTGCAGAGGGCGATTGCGTCCGCGGTAAGCCGGGTGGACGTCGCAAAGGTTCACGACCGGCTGCGCGAGACGGCGGACACCAGCCGGATCGCGCTGGCGCCGGACATCGAGTCCTTATGCGCCAGCCTTGCGGATTTTCACCGGGGCGTGCGCACGATCTCGATCCGGGTCCGCTGCGAGGACATCTGGGTGAGGAGTTCGCAGGCGGCCTCGATCGGGCTGATCGTCAACGAACTGCTTCAAGTACGCATTTCCGGAGGGCCGCCACGGCTCGGTGGAGGTCGAGCTGCGGGCCAAGGAAACCCACGTTCTGGTGTCGGTGAGGGACGACGGAATCGGTTGCTCCGCGGAAGCGAAGAGCGGACTTGGCACTCGGCTCATCAACCTCCTCGCCACCCACATGAAGGGCACCGTCGCGAGGAAGCCTCTTTCGCAAGGCTGCGAGGTGCAAGTCTCGATCGCGCTCGACAGCTGAAGACCGCGAAGCATTTTCGGATTTCCTCTGCAACCATGGACGGCTTGTGACGTAGATGATGTCGGAGCTTGCGAGAACACTATGGTCGATCGATCACCAAAACACGCCGAGGAACTAGACCGATTCCGCAAGCTTCACGCCGAGACGACGGATCCTTTGGCTGCGCGGCTGCTGCAGGACATTATATCCGAACTCGAAGCAGATCTGAATCCGCAGCGGCAGGAGACCGGTTCGAAGGTGGAACGCGGCTAGTTCTCATGCTCCGCCACGGCCGCTTGGATCGCTCGGTCAAGACCATCCAACTGGAAGGGCTTGCGCAGCATCGGTCTATTCTTGAAGCCCTCGGGTATATCTTCTTGCCCGTAGCCACTCGCGAAGACGAACGGAACAGATCTCTTCGCGAGAATTTCCGCGACGGGAGTGCTTGTCGGACCTCCGAGGTTGATGTCTAGGATGGCAATATCGAAGGCCGGATCGTGCGCAAGTCGCACCGCATCCTCGATCCGCCCTGCCTCGGCGACGACAGCGTGTCCAAGCTCCTCGATCATGTCGACGAGCATCATTCGGATCAAGGCTTCGTCTTCGACGAGGAAGAAAGATCGTCTGGGGCGGTTCACGTGGATCCTTGGAGAAGGTCGATGCTCCCGCAGCGGCCGGCACGACGCCCGGAATTCACGAGGGAAACGGATAAACGACCTCGACCGGGGTCGAGGTCGCCAACCTATGGGCTAGGTTTTGCTCCCGGCTGGGGCTTTGGGGGGCAAGGGGGCCGAGAGCAAGGACTCGACGCGGTGGAATGCCGATCGTTCCCTTGCGGATCGACGTAGCGCTCTCAGAACCTCGTCGTACGCGTGATGAGCCTGAGCCTGACTGCTGCGCGAGGCTGATCGGCTGCCTATCGTTGGCAGCCACACGAGGCCCGCTGGAGCGGCAGACTGAACTGTCGATCCATCCAGAATGGCGCCGCCCTTGCGGGCGGCGCCTAGATCATCGATCACCAGCGGCCGGTACCGAAGCTGAAGCCGATGCTCGGCCCGCCTCCGTAATAGCCGTATCCGCGATCGTAATAGCCCGGACCGCCGTAGGAGCCATAGCTCCTGCGCACGACGTAGCTGTCATCGTCGCCGTAGTAACGCTGCACATAGCGGGGACCGCGGGTGCGGAAGCAGCGGCCGTACTCGTTGCAGACCAGGCGAACCTGATCGACGTTTGCCGCCTCCTCCGATCCAACCAGACTGGGATTGAGCGGAGCTGCCGAGGCCGCCGACGCGAGCATGGCGGTGGCCGCAAACGCTACGAGAGCAATAGTCCTCATGTTCGTTCTCCTTGTTGTGACGAGATCAATCGATCTCTTCGATGACGCGACGTTCCTGCGGTTCGACGATGTAAGTCCGGCTATCCCGGTTGATGTACCGGTACTCCCGCAGGCTCGGTGCGTCGCGATAGACCTCCTCGGGGAACGTCTCCACGTCTACGTCTGCCGGCAGGCGCTCACCCCTGCGGATTTCGGTGCGCGCGGTGCTGCCGGTGGTCTGCCGCTCGCGCTCGACGGGACGCGCCTCGGAACGCGCCTTGGCGTGCTTGCGGATCACTTCGCGATCGCGATCGCTGAACGTCACCTTGCGCTGTTCGGTGCGGGCCGGCGCAGCCGCGGTCGAACGACCCGAGTACGGGAGGACCGCGACGATCTGGTAGCTCGAAGGCTCCACGATCACGATCTCGTCCTTCACCAACACGAAGTTGTAGCCTCTGTACTGCGGCACGACCTCGACGACCTCCGCCGGGAGCGGCTGCAAGCGGACATCGCGCGGCACCGCCGTGCCCACCGACAACGAGAAGTTCACGTTGTTGAGGGGCTGCACGTTCAGATGCGAAATCGACGTGCTGATCCGGGTCCGTTGCTGATCGTTGATGTTCACCGACGCGTTCACGTTGGTGTTCGAGGAGCGATCGGCCGTGTTCTGCTGATTGTTCGGCTGCTGCGCCGTGTTGGTCGAACCGCTGCCCGCCGGGGACTGTGCCTGGGTATTGCCCGGAGCAGGCGGATTGGCGCTCTGCGTCTGGGTATTCGTGTTCGAAGGAGAATTGGTCTGCGCCTGGTTGGAAGGCGTAGTTGTCTGATTGGACGGCTGATTGGTCTGAGCCTGGTTGGTCGAGTTGTTCGAGGCAGGCGCCTGCGTGGTGTTGGTGCCGGTACCCGAATTGGACGGCTGGCCTGCAGCGGTCTGACCGCTCGAGGACGGCGACTGCGTCTGGGCCGAATTCGTCGAAGGATTGGCGGACTGTGCGGATCCCAAAGATGAATTGGTCGGCGAAGTCGACGGCGTCGTGGATGTGGAATCCTGCTGACGAGACGGCGGATTGGAGTTCGACGTGCTCGGAGAAGACTGGGCAAAAGCGGAAGTCGCGATCGCGACTGCAGCGGTGGTAGCCAAAAATAAACGCTTGTTCATCTGAACCTCCTTAATGCGGACGTCGGACAACCTGGGGCGAGACGCGTGGTTCCATTCGGGGAAAACTAGGCAATTGCGCGAGATGTGCATTTTCTTTTATCCCGAATTATGCAAATCGTGAGAGTGGGAACTTCGGTCGCGCAGCGTCGTTGGCAATGACTACTTACGAGTCATTTTCACTTTGAGGAGAACACCATGAAGAAGCTTATCGTGTGCGGCGCTCTTGCCGCTTTCGCCCTCGGCACGCAGGCCGCCAGCGCCGCCGAGTTCTACATCGTGCGCGATGCCACCACCAAGAAGTGCACCATCGTCGACACCAAGCCGACCACAACCACCACGACGGTCGTGGGCGACGGCGTCTACAAGACCAAGGTAGAGGCAGAGTCCGCGGTCAAGACCACGAAGGTCTGCACCGAGCAGTAATAGTCGCGACGGCGGTAAGAGCCGTTTAAGCATTCTGACAACGATTGGAGGAAAAAATGCCCGTACTGATTTTGTGGGCCGTTCCAGCCGTCCTGGTTGTTGGCGGCGTCGGCTATTTCCTGGTTCACATGCACTGAGCGGATGACCCCGCACGGATGAACGGCCCGCCCAATGATTTGGGCGGGCCGTTTTTCATTGCGCCAGATCGGTACACTAGCCCTGTGGGCACAAAAAAGGGCCCCGTAATGGGGCCCCAATTCGCCGAGAGCACTCGTCGCGCTTAGTTGTAGTCCGAATATTTGAACTGCGGTAGCGCCTTCAACTGCTCCTTATTGCCGCTCATGACGGCGTGGTCAGGAACCCAATCGTTCGCGGTGCGGTTCGTCGTGGTTGTGGACGCGGTCCCGGTCGTGGTGGTGTCGCGGGCCGGGGTCGACGTGCCGCTCGAGCTCGTTCGAACCGGCTCTTCAACGAACTTCAGCTTGTCCATGGAGACCGCGATGTCGTGCTCGCCCATGCCGAGGAAGCCACCGATGCCGATAACCACCGCGTTGATCTTGCCGTTCTTGTCGACGAGCAGTTCGTTGACATCGCCGAGCTTCTCGTTGGCCTCGTTGTAGACGTTCAGGCCCATCAGCTTCGAGGCGCGCCAATTTCCCTTGAACGCCATCTTCGCATCGGCGGGGTGGGCGGTGGCCGCCGGCGCCGTGCGATCGACGGGCTGAGTGGATTGCGCGAAAGCAGCGCCGCCGATCACAGCAGTGCCAAGCAACGCGACGGCAAGGAAGCTTTTCATGGATTATCTCCTCCAACGTGAGCCGCATCCGTTCGGATGCCCGGCTTCAACGCCCCGAATTACCGCTTGTTCCCGACGGGGAACGGATTGCCAAGGATTCGATCGCGCCTGTCCGACAAACCAGCCGCGCAATAGATCTCTCACGCGAGGCGTCCTCTGCGAGCGACCAAGTCGCGATATCGGGCGTCGTACTCCTTCGCCATCCGGCTTGCGGCGAAGCGCTCCTCGAACCGGGCGCGGACCACTCGTCTGTCCAGCCGGCCCAGTTCTTTCACTGCTCTGATCGCCTGCTCCTCACCGTCGACGATGAAGCCCGTGACGCCATCCTCCACGACTTCCGGTACCGAGCCTGATCGATAAGCGATCACGGGTGTCCCGCAGGCCATCGCCTCGATCATCACCAGACCGAACGGCTCGGGCCAATCGATCGGAAACAGCAGGCCCGCTGCGTTCGCGAGAAACGGCTGCTTCTTCGCGTCGTCGACCTCGCCGACGAGCTGAACCGCCTGGCCATCGATGTTCGGCTCGAGCTCGTTCTTGAAGTAGGCCGTCTCCGCCCGAGGGATCTTGGCCGCGATCCGCAGCGGCATCCGGGCCGCGCGCGCGATTCGTATAGCGTCCTCCGGACCCTTGTCCGCCGTCAGCCGCCCCAGAAAGGCCAGGTACGAACCTGGTTCGTAGGAGGGCCTAAACATGTCCTTGGGCAGTCCGTGCTGGATCGTCGCGATCCAGTTCGCTTCCGGAAGCGGCCGACGCTGGTCGGCGGAAATCGAGACGAATGGAGCGTCCGCAAAGGCACCGATTACCTGGGGCAGGCCGGGCAGATCGAGCCGACCGTGCATCGTCGTCAGGAAAGGCACGCCGGTCCGGCTCAGCACCGGAAGAGGCAACCAGTCGACGTGGGAGTGGATCACGTCGAAGTCGCGCGCGCGCTCGGCGATGGCCTCGATCAGAAGCGCGCAGGCGGCGTTCGGATCCGCACCCTTCCGCCCCAGGCGCAACGCGCGCGGCCACACCGCGTGGAGCTTTCCCTTCGTCTTCGAGTCCCCGCTTGCGAACAGGGTGACGTCGTGCCCGGATTCGACCAGTTCGTCCACCAGCCAGGCTATCACACGCTCGGTGCCGCCGTAGAGCTTTGGAGGTACGCTCTCGGCCAAGGGAGCAAGCTGGGCAATCCGCATCGGCTAGGCCCCGAACACGGACCGCAGGACCGTGACGATGCCAGCGGAAATGAGGGATGAAATCGCAAGCAGCGTCCAATTGGGCCTCGTGCTTCCACGGACCACGCGCGCTGCGAGCGTCTTCACGATCGTCAACATTCGTCTGGAGGAAGCCGCTGCAGGTAGGCTATCCCAAGCCAGCGAGTTCTTCGGTATCGCTCTCTCGCGCTTCCGACCTGCTGTGGAGGTGGCGCTCCAGAAGGCAGCGCCGGCTGTCATGCGCATCGACCTCGGGGTGCCGCGCCCGATACACCGTCCAGGCGGTCTCCGTGGCGTTCTTCAAGACGACTTCGTCGACCATACTTACTGTCTCCGGAGGCCGAACCCAGTCGCTGCCAACTCAAGGCAATCTGGAAGGTTTCCAGTTTTTCCCGGAAGTATACGAAAGGAGGTGAGTCAGGAGGCGAGGATCCATTGCCCCCTCGCCGCGGGGGTGCAGCTGCAACCATTGCCTATTTTTCCCGTTATCGACAGGGCGCAGCAATGTGAAAGGAATCTCGATGAAGAAGATCGCGATGTCGGCGCTGCTGGTCGGCGCTCTTGGTCTGTCCTCGGTGGCCGCCACGTCTCCTGCAGAAGCCCACTGGCGAGGGGGCTGGGGACCGGGCATCGCCGGCGGCCTGTTGGCCGGCGCTGTGATCGGCGGGCTTGCCTCGTCGGCGTATGGATGGGGACCAGGTTATGGCTACTACGGTGGCCCCGGCTACTATGGAGCGGGCTATTACGGCGGACCCTATGCGTACGACTACGGGTATGACGAGCCGTATCGCTGGGGTGGCGGGTACGCCACCACGACTTACTACACGGCGCCCGTGTCCTACGGCTACCGCTACCGTCGAGTCGTGCGACCTGCATACGCCTATTACCGCGGATCCTACCCGGTCGTTCGGCACCGCTGGCATCGCCACCACTGGTGAGAGCGGTCCGTCTGAACGCAACGAAGGCCGCGCACCCGAAGGCGCGGCCTTTTCTTTCCGCTTACCACAATCCACCGGAAAAACGGGTCGTGCCGTTCGAAGGCAAGGCGTCGTTCGGGCGCTCTCGTCGCCGGCCTCGTCGAGCGCTTTGGATGCGGGCGCGCCTGTGATGCGATGCGTCCGGGCGGTTCTATCTTGACCTCGGGCTACGGGTGGCGCAGCCGCGCGGAGAACGAGGGCGAAGCGTGGTGTCCGGCGTAGATTGAACGAAGTGAGAGCGAAGACGGACGAACTGCTGCGAGGCGGGCGAAGGCGGCTGCAACATCAATTGCTTGGGCCGCCACCAAATTTTTCGGTGGGCCGGCTGATTTTGTTGGTGCTAGACATGATCAATATCACGACACCGTTGCGACACGCGATGTCCGCGAGCGCATCCAGCGGCGGCCTCTCTCATTTCGGGACTGACCATGCGCAAGCTTCTGGCAATATTGCTGATCTCGTGCTGGGCCAGTTTGGCTTACGCACAAAAGGCCGACCTCATTGTCACGAACGCAAAGCTCGTGACGCTGGATCCCGCATCGACGATCGCGCAGGCTCTCGCAGTCCGCGACGGCAGGATCGTTGCTATTGGCGGCAACGATGCCGTGGAAGGCCTGATCGGGCTCGCGACGCGCCGGGTCGACGCAGGTGGACGCACCATCATTCCGGGATTGATCGATTCCCATATTCACGCCGTGCGCGCCGGCCTCACCTACGCAACCGAGGTCAACTGGATCGGCGCAAAGACGATTCCCGAGGCCATGGAACGCTTGCGCCAGGCGGCAACAGCGCGCCCGGCATCCTGGATCATCGTGGCCGGCGGCTGGAGCGAATTGCAGTTTACTGAGAAGCGGCGGCCAACGCTCGCCGAGGTGATGGCGGCCGTTCCCGACAATCCGGCTTACATCCAGCTGTTCTATTCGGCGGTGCTGATGACGCCAAAAGCGCAGCAAGCCCTCGGGATGTCCGCGGATCAGTTGCCGGCCGGTATCACGACTGAGCGCGCCGCATCGGGCGACGCCACGGGGTGGCTCAACGGCTCCATCGTCAGTATCTCCGCGCTGTTCGATCGGCTGCCGAGGCCGAATTTCGAAGAGAATGTCGCCGGGACCCGGCAGTTCTTCACGGAGCTCAATCGTCTCGGCGTGACCGGGATCGTGGATCCCGGCGGCTTCAGCATCTATCCCAGCCACTACGCGGCCTTGCAAAAGCTCTGGCGTGACAAATCATTGTCGGTTCGCGTTGCCTTCAGCCTGTTCGCCCAGAATGTCGGCGCGGAATTCGACGAGTACAAGACTCTCACGCCGTTCCTGCCGATGGGATTCGGCGACGACATGCTGCGGTTCAACGGACTAGGCGAGCGGATCACCGGCGCCATGTACAACAACAATGCGCCTGACGCGGCCGCCAAGGACAAGTTCCGCGAGATCATTCGCTGGGCGGCCAAACAAGGGCTGACAGTCACCATCCACTGGCAGGAAGACAAATCCGTCCATCACCTCCTGGACCTCTATGACGAGGTCAACAAGGAGACGCCGCTCGCGCCGTTGCGCTGGTCCATCGCCCATCTCGACAACACCTCGCCCCAAACGCTGGCGCGCATGAAAGCCCTTGGTATCGGCTGGACCATGCAGGACGCGATGTATCTCGGAGGTGACCGTATCGTGGCGCAGGTCGGCGAAGCCGCCCGCAGCATGCCACCCCTCGTCACGGCGTTGCGCATGGGAGTCCATGTCGGGGCCGGCACGGATGCGCATCGGGTCGCATCCTACAATCCGTTCGTGGCGCTGCAATGGATGCTCGACGGCAAGACCGTCGGCGGACTCTCGACGCGCGGCCCGGACGAAACACCCAGCCGCGAAGATGCCTTGCGCCTCTACACCGTGGGAAGCGCGTGGTTCTGCTTCGACGAGACGCGGCGCGGCACGCTGGAGACCGGCAAGCTCGCCGACTTCGCGATTCTCGATCGGGATTTCATGTCCATCCCCGTCGAGCAGATCGGCGCCACGGCGTCTCTGCTGACGGTCGTGGGCGGCAAGGTCGTCTACGCAGCGGATGCTTTCTCGAGCGCAAAATAGAGCTGAAGGCTTGTTGTTCAAGGCGGCTGTCGGCTTACCGGCGCGATTGCATCTTTGCGCGGTTTCCGCAGGTGGCCATTTCGCACCAGCGACGGGATCTGTTTTTGGTGCGATCGATGAACAGCCAGTGGCAGTCGTGCTGTGGACATCGTTTCAATCGGTCGAGTTCGTCGCCGCGCAGCAGGTCGACCGCAGCCCAGGCAAGCGGACCAAGGATCCGGTCCCCGTGCGTGAATTCGATGGTGGCCGGCGAACCGGTCAGCAATGCGGCCGTGAAGGTACGGGCCGCAACATCGTGGATCACCGCCATGCCCAGCGCCGGCGGTTCATCGCCGTCCGCGATCGCAGCGCCTACTTTGTCGATCGCGTTGCGCAGGCGCCGGCCATCGTCGGCCAGCAACGCCCGCTGCCTTGCATTAAGCGAAAAATCGACGCCCACCAGTCCAGCATCCCTTGCCCAGGCCAGCATTCCCTCGGCGTCGCGCAAGTGATCGACCTCTTGGTCCGTGCCGCGCCAGCTGATCGTGTTGGCGAAATCGAGCGCCAGATTCCCCGCTACGCGGTGAAGCGGCGGCGGTCGATCGGCGATGCTGCGCAAACGCTTCACGTCGGACGTTCTTCCCAAGGCCGGAGCAGCGCCATCGCGGCGGCCACCAGCATGAGGGCAGCGCCGCCGATCTCGAGCCAGCCGATCGCCTCGCCGAACAACCACGCACCGGTGCCAAGCGCGATGATCGGAGAGACAAAGGCATACAGACCTGCGCGCATCGTACCCCATTCACGCAGCAGCACGAGATAGATCGTATAAGCCACGATCGTTCCGAGCAGCAACAGGAACAACAGGCTGCCGATTGCCGCCGGAGTGAGGAAAGCGTCGAGCGTGTCTCTCGATACGGGTTCCAGCACCAGCGAAAGGCCGAGCAGGGCGGCGCCGCCGATCGCCGCCTGCACCATCGTCAGCGCCAGGGGCTTCACCGGACCGACCAACGGACGCGCGACCACGCTGCCGACGCAATAGCTCACGGTCGCGGCGACGATCGCCGCGAGCCCAAGGCCGCTCGCATCGGACCCGGCCCCGAGCCGCGCCCAGAACAGCCCGATGACACCGACACAACCGATCGCGAGCACGACGGCATGATGCCAGGTCGGCCTCTCCTCGCCGGTCAACGCGGCGAGGGCAAACAGCAGGACCGGAATCAGGGTAAGGTTGACCAGCCCCGACAGCCCTGATGGCACGTGCTGCATCCCCCAGAACAGCAAGCCGTAGGTGTCGGTGTTGACCAGCAGAGCTGAAACGATCGTTGGCCGTGCGCGGCCTTCGGCGAATGCGGCGCCGGCCCCGCGCACCCCGATGGCCAGCAGTGCGGCCGCCAGCAGGTATCGCGCGGCGGCGAGCAGCAGCGGGGGCAGATCGCCGAGCCCGACCTTGATGGCGGCCCAGGTCAGCCCCCAGATCAACGACATTGCGGCGAACAGGACAAAGTTGCGCACCGTCGTGCTCAGCGCATGCCGTACCGATCGACCAGAACGCGGTGGATTTCCACCCTTTGAGGGAGTTCGATCAGGAGTTCGGGATCGCGGTCGAGGTGATGCACCTTGGTCGGCTCGCCCTTGGTGAAGGCAGTCATTGCCTGCATGTCGGACCAGTAGGAGATGGTCGTGAACCATGTCTCCTCGTCAAGGTCCTCGCGCAGCAGCTGGACGCCGAGCGCCGTCTTCTCGAGCGGCGGAATGCCTTCAGCGCGCAGATATTGCTCGTAGCTGTCGGCGATGTCCCGCCGGGTACGACCACGCCAGATTCGTGCGATGGAAGGATTGGTTGGCATGCTTGCTTCCTCCTTTAGGCGGCGAAGGGACACCAGCGCGGCGAAGGCCGCGCCGTGGGACGATCAGGCATGGACACGCGCAAGGAAGGCGCGGACCAGTGGCAGCGCCTCATCGAAATGCGTCTCGAGCAGCCAGTGACCGGCGCCGTCGAGCAGGTGCAGATCGACATCGGGCAAGTCGCGGCGATAGGCGCGGGCGGACTCGGCCGGCATGTATCCGTCTTCGAGGCCCCACACCACGAGCGTTGGAGGACGGTGCTCGCGCAGATACGCCTGATAGCGCGCGAACCAGCCGAGATTCTCCTCCAGCTTCTCCATCAGCCCGACGCAGACCTGTCGGCGCACTGGCGTGTCCATGAGTGGCCAATGAAGCTTCCAGAGGTCGGGCGGCACCCGGGCAGCGACGTCGTCCGCCATTGGTCGGCGAGCGCCGGCATCAGCCGGCGGAACTGGAAGGAGGAACAGGGATAGCCGTGCGGCAGCAGCAGGACCGGCGCGCCGGCGCGCCCCGCTTCGCGATAGAAGATCGACATTCCCGTTCAACGCCAAGCGCCGGTGCGCCAGTCCGCTCGCCATTCGGGCCTCCATCATCTGACACCACCTAAATGCATTTAGGCGGTGAACGTTCCGAGGCCGGGGAGCCGTGTGGCGACGAACAATCGGCGCGATCACGCGCCATCGTTGTGCGGGTGGTGCCGAAGCCGACATGAGCGTAGGGCTTATCTGGCACCGTTCGGCTGTTCCGCTGGGCTGCCCCACCAGAAACGCTGCGTGTTCTCGCCGAGAACCCGCCCATACAATGCTCAATCAACCGCCCTTTCGCGGCAGGAGCCGTCCATGACCAATGAAAAAGGCCCGAACATCAAGAAGAAGCAGAAATGCAAGAACTGCGAAGGCAAAGGCCTGCTCAAGAAGGGCGACAAGGTGGTGAAGTGCCAGCGCTGCAAAGGCACGGGCGTGCGGTGATGATGAGGTGATGGCCTCCAATGCGGACGGCGTACTTTCCCAGGTTGCGCAGGCTCGCGACTGACGTGCACCGCATCTGACATCACGATTGGCACTTCCTGCGGCAAGACGCGTTGCGGTCTTTTCGAGGGAGCTGCAGATGACCAAGACCGACACGGAGGGCGTAAAGACCGGGACACCGCCGACGGGTTCGGCGGCGCTCAACCCCGGGGACGAAGCCGCACCGGGGACGATGGGCACCGGCGAAGATGTGTGTCCGGATTGCCATGGCAAGGGGCGGATCGACGGCGCGCCCTGCGCGACGTGCGGCGGCAGCGGGACCGTGATCCGGGCCGTCGGCGGGGCCTGAGCAAAGCGCGGGCCGCGCGGCGCTTGCGCCAGGCTGTGGCTTTCGATTGCGCCTTCATTGTTCCAGCAACGAACGGCCCTCGCCCGTGTTTTCCGGATGCGAGACACAATGAGGCGCGCCATGACCAAAGATGCCGGACTGAAGCCCGACGATTTCCCCATCGAAGCCGACAAGGACAAGCTCAGGACCCACAAGGGCGAGCCGGTGGCCTCGGCCGAGTCGGACACGATCGCGGATCAGATCGTCGAACGGCTGAACGAGCATGCTCACCAGGAAGAGCAGGATCGTTGGTCGGCCTAGGCAATTCGCCTTGCCGACACCCATCCGGAAAGAGCAACGGATAGTTTGTAGGACCGAGCTCGCAGGAACGACGTCGTTGGAACGACCTGGGGCCGTTGCGTATTGGGCCGCGCCGGGTCCTTGCGATTCCGGCAATGGCGGCCTCGGCTCGAAGCCCCGCCCCCGGGCCACAGGCCGGGGCCGCCTGACGGGGGATCGGCCCGGCATCTCAGGCCGTCTTGGAGGACTGCGCGAGAGACCATGGAGGCGCCCACACCAGGGATGCAAAACCCGCTTCGACAGGCGCGGCTCTACGGCTACCTGATCGAACGCGAGGGCGCGCTGTTTCATCCCGGCGGCAGCCACCCGCTGTGCAGCGCGGGCATGACGCGACGCATGATCGAGGCGGGCTGGCTGGTGAAAGCCGGCGATCGCTACGAGTTGACGCCGCAGGCGCAGGAACGGATCGCCCCGCGTGCGATGAGCTCGGGATGACTCATCGTCGCTGTCGCGGGATTTCCGCTCCCGCCCAGGAACAGGTGCGTGCCGAGATCTTTGCCTCGGCACGGCATGTGACGACGTCAACACAGGAGCGGACATGAAAAAGCTGGTTCTCGCAGGGCTCGTTGCGGCTCTCGCATTCCCCTCTTCCGCATTCGCGCAAGGCGGCGCGGGTGCGTCCAGGACCGGGTCGAGCATCGACTCCTCAGGCACCGGCGGCACAACGGGAGCGGGAGCCTCCGGCCTCAACACGTCATCGGACAACAATGGCGGCGGCGCGAACGCACCGGCCAAGTCCTCCACGACCCGGCCAGGCGACAACGACACCAGGCAAACCCAGGGCGGTCAGCAGGCCATGCCGGGCTCAGGCTCGACGGGAGCGAACCGCAAATAGACGCGGCGCGACGCGCATCCAGTGGATGACCCTCACGCAAAAGGCCCGGATGATGGTCCGGGCCTTGTCTCGTCACCACCAGGGATCCCAATAGGGCGGTGGAGCGTAGGCGTAAGGCACATAATAGGCCCGCCGCACGACGCGCGGTCCATAATAGCCGTAGGGCGGGCCATAGAAGCGCGGGCCATAATAGGCATCGGCCGCCAGCCCCGCCGCAAGCGCACCGGCAACAAGACCGAAGCCGATGCCGGGACCGCCCCAATGGCCGTGCCAGCCGCCGCGCCAGCCATGGGCTTCCGCCGGCGAGGCCGCCGCCACGAACAGGGCCGAGATCATCGTCAGGACCAAAGCAAGTTTCTTCATGTGCGACTCCCAGAACTTGGAAACCGACCGCAAAACGCCAGACCGGAATTGAAGTTTCCGAGCGTTCCGGAAAATTTGCAGCGAGCCGACGGACGCAAATGCGGCCGCCGGCCGGACGCGGGCGGGAGCGGCGGCTCCCGCCCACGGCCATGCTTACACATCGTTCTTACTTGCCTTTGATCGCGATGCGCCTCACCTTCTGTTGTGCCGCCGGTGACTTCGGCAGGATGACGGTGAGAACGCCGTTGTTGAAGGAAGCCGCGACATTGTCCTGGTCGACGTCATCGACCGGAATGCGCCGCTCGAAACGGCCATAGTAACGCTCGCTGAAGAGACGCTCCTTGTCTTCCGTTTCGCTCTTCTTCTCGCCGCTGATCGTCAGCACGCCGTTTGCAAGCTCGACGTTGACGTCCTTCTGTTCGAGACCGGGAAGCTCGGCGACGACCTTGACTTCCTTGTCGCTCTCGTCGAGTTCGACGTTCGGCCAGCCCATTGCGGTCGAGGAGCCGAACGGACTGAGATCAAAGCTGCGGAAGGCGTCGTCGAACAGCCGGTTCATCTCACGATGAAGCGCAAGCAGCGGGTTGCCGGCTTCGCCGCGTTGAACGGCCATGTTGCGTGAGCCGTTGTTCCACGGAATGAGATCGCGTAGTGCCATTGTCGTTTCTCCTTATCTCCTGTCTTAATTGTCGATTGGCGCAGCTCGGCGCGCGGCGAGGGCCACGCACGCGCTGCAAAGCCCGGACGATCAACTCGTCAGGCCGCCTGCTTGTGCTCGATTTCGGGTCGGCATTGCCGGCAGCATCGATCGCGATGCGACGCGGCGGAACGGCGGTCGAAACCGATGGTCGAACGCCAGAGGGGAGACATATCGTCGGTTCTCATAACCACATCCTCCTGTGAGCAACATGGATTAAGAGCATCACCGGGGCGAGCCCCGATGGCCTTGCCGGACCCTGCTTTGGCGTCCGGCACCGCACTCGCATGCGGCTGCCAAAAGAATTAGGAGGCGCCGATTTGGTTTCAAGAGCCGGCTGCGAGGCGTCCGCCGATAGCAGCCCGAACCTTTTCGAACGCGCGCATTTCGATCTGCCGCACCCGCTCGCGTGAAACGCCATACCGTGCCGCGAGCTGCTCAAGTCTCAGCGGCGGCTCGGAGAGCCAGCGCGCCTCGAGAATGTCGCGCTCGCGCGGCTTGAGGACGCCCATGGCGCCGGCGAGGGCTTCACGCCTCCGTCTGGTTTCTTCCTGCTCGGCGTACGCGGCTTCAGGACTGGACGCGGGGTCGACGAGCCAGTCCTGGACTTCGCCGCCGTCGGCGTCGCGCACCAAGGCATTGAGCGACAGGTCGCCGCCGAGGCGCCGGTTCATCTCGATGACGTCGTTCTCCTGCACGCCGAGCCGCCGCGCGATCCGGCTGGCGTGCTCGGGGCGGAGATCACCATCCTCCAGGGCGGAAATTTCCGCCTTGGTCCGGCGAAGCTTGAAGAACAGCTTCTTCTGCGCCCCGCTGTTGGCAATCCTGACCAGCGACCAGGACCGCAGGATGTATTCCTGGATCGACGCCTTGATCCACCACATCGCGTAGGTCGCGAGCCGAAAGCCGCGCTCCGGCTCGAAGCGCTTGACGGCGTGCATCAGGCCGACGTTTCCTTCGGAAATGATGTCCGCAACCGGCAGGCCGTAGCCGCGATATCCCATCGCAATCCTGGCAACGAGCCGCAGATGGCTTGTGACGAGATGATAGGCTGCCTCGCGGTCGCCGTGCTCGCGCCATCGCTTGGCGTAGGCGATTTCCTGATCGGGCCGCAGCATCGGAAACTTGCGAATTTCCGCCAGGTAATGTGTCAATCCGCCCTCAGACGACAGCATCGGAACAGTTGCAGTGCTTCCCATTGCCCACCTCTTCGAGTTGGTCTGCTTACGCTCCAAAATCGACATGACAAAAAATGGTTTCGGCCGACGATGTAACGACCGGTGGGGCCGGCGCGTGAGTTTGCGGCGGCTCTGGCCGGGTCACGAGATAGAGCTCGCCCGCCACCAACAGGAGGGCAGCGACGGCCAGGGCCAACATGCCGAGCACCAGATCGCTGTAGTCATCCATGCGCGTTCGAAAGTATGTCGATGTCGAAGATCGGCAGCCATCGCTTTTGGCTGTCCGCGACGTCGAACGTCGTCACCGGAATTTTGTTCCGGACTTTCGGCGCCCCGCCGGGACGCGGCCTCACCCCGCCAGCCAATTCCTCGTCGCGCGAAGAATATCGTCCGACAGCTTGGGATCGTCCACGGCGCGGGCAAGCACGAGGGCTCCCACCATGGAGGCGGCGGCGGCGAGCGCCTTGTCCTCGCGCTGGCGTGGCTTCAGATCGGTGGCCATTCGGCTGCTCAGCAAGCCGATCACGCCGCGCACGCCGGCGGTGAAACGCTGCTTCAGGCCGCTGCTTTGACGTGACACTTCACAGGCGAGCGCAGCGAAGGGGCAGCCGGCGGCGGGATCGTCGCGATGCCCCGGCGAGAGATAGTGCGAAACATAGTCCTCGAGCTCGAAGGCCTCGGGGAATTCCTGACCCTTGGCGTCGATCGCATGGGCCACCGCCTCCTCGACCAGCCGCTCCTTGGAGCCGAACTGGCTGTAGAGGCTGCCGTGCGTCATCCCGGCCGCCTCGGCGAGTGCGTCGACACCGACGCCGGCGATGCCGCGCTCCCGCAGCAGGCGCGAGGCAGTCTCGAGAATATGCTCGCGATTTTTGGCGGCCTGTTCCTTTGAGACGCGCATGGGACCGATCCTTAGAGGCGGGGCTTGACTTTTATAATTACGATCGTCATGTATATCAATAGTTACGATCGTAATCAAACGATTTCAGGCCCGGTAGTGGCGTCGGAGAGGCATTATGAACAGGATTACACCGAAGATCGCGCTAGTGACCGGCGCCTCCTCAGGCATCGGCCAGGCGACGGCGGAGCGACTCGCGAACGCCGGCTACAAGGTGTTCGGCACCAGCAGGCGGGGCGCGCAGGCGGGCAAGCAGGCGTTCGAGATGCTGGCTCTCGACGTCACCAGCGATGCATCGGTGGAAGCCGCCGTCGGCGAAGTGATCCGGCGCGAGGGTCGCATCGACCTGCTCGTCAACAACGCCGGCTTCGGCGTTGCCCCTGCCGGCGCGGAAGAGAGCTCGATGGAGCAGGCGCGCGCGATTTTCGAGACGAACTTCTTCGGCCTGATCCGGATGACGCGCGCCGTCGTGCCGCACATGCGGCGCCATGGAAGCGGCCGCATCATCAACATCGGCTCAGTGCTCGGCTTTCTGCCGATGCCTTACGGCGCGCTCTATGCCGCGACCAAGCACGCCGCGGCAGGCTATTCGGAATCGCTCGACCATGAACTGCGCACGCGGGGCATCCGGGTCTCCGTAGTCGAGCCCGCCTACACCAAGACGCCGTTCGACGCGAACTTCATGGAGCCCGACGCCACGCTCGACGAATATCGCGAGGCGCGCGCCGGCGTGACCAAGCGGGTGAACGAGGTGATGGCGACGGCCGAACAGCCCGGCGTCGTGGCCGATGCCGTGCTGAAGGCCGCGAGCGCGGTGCGCCCGCAACTCAAATACGCGGCCGGCAGCCTTGCGAAGCGCCTGCGATTTCTGCGCCGGTTCGCGCCCGCAGCCCTGGTGGATGCCGGAATCCGAAAGGATTTGCGGCTGGATGCGACGGCGGCGCTGCAGCCCGCCCGCACCGCGCGGGCTTTCTGAGGGCCGCAATCTTGCCAGTGCGAAGAACCTTCGGACCGAGAGAAAAAATGAGAGCCCTCGTGTTCAAGCGCTACGGCAAGCCGGACCAGATCGCGTTGGCCGATATCCCGCGGCCGACGCCGAAGCCGAACGAAATCCTGGTCCAGGTTCATGCCGCGGGGTTGAACCCGATCGACAACATGATTCCGAAGGGAACGTTCAAGCCGATCCTGAAGTTTGAACTGCCGGCCACGCTGGGCAGCGACCTGGCGGGCGTCGTCGTCGAGGTCGGAAGCCGCGTGACCCGCTTCAAGCCGGGCGACGCCGTCTTCGCCAGCATCTTTGATCTCGGCACAGGCGCTCTCGCCGAATTCGCGACCGTGCCGGAGGATGCCGCCGCGCTCAAGCCGCCGAACCTGGACTTCGTGCACGCGGCCTCGATCCCGATGGTCGGCCTGACATCGTGGCAAGCTCTTAGGGAGCGCATACGTCTCAAACCCGGCCAGAAAGTCTTCATCCCCGCCGGCGCCGGCGGGATCGGCACGTTCGCGATCCAGCTCGCGAAATATTTCGGCGCCAAAGTGGGGACGACGACCAGCACTGGAAATATCGATCTGGTGCGCAGCCTCGGGGCTGACGAGGTGATCGACTACAAGACCCAGCAATTCGAGGAAGTGCTGCGGGACTACGACGCGGTGCTGGGCACGCTCAGGGGCGATGCGGTCGAGACATCGCTTCGGATCCTGAAGCGGGGGAGCAGGATTGCCTCGCTGGTCGGGCCGCCGGACGCCGCGTTCGCGCGCGACCGCGGGATGAACGTCGTCATGGTGTTCCTGTTCGGATGGCTGAGCCGCAAGATCATTCGCCGCGCCGGCAAGATCGGCGCGGAGTATTCGTTCGTGTTCGTGCACCCGGACGGCAGGCAACTCGCCGAGATCGGCGAGCTTCTCAAGGCGGAGCGTATCCGGCCGGTGATCGACAAGGTCTTTCCGTTCGAACAGGCGAAAGACGCGCTGGCCTATCTCGAAAAGGGACGAGCCAGGGGGAAAATCGTCGTCCAGATGAGATGAGGGCGTGGATCCGCCCCGCGCGCAATCGCCTCAGTCCCCACCCCGCCACCGCTCCGGCACGCTCTTGAGCCCACACCCTCGTTCATCGTCGTTTCGAAAACGCAGATGCGTTTTCCGATACGCACGATCGCCCATGTCGGGCCTGATGCAATCTTCTGCATGATACCACATCATCGCTGCAGCGCTCTCATCAGCACGGGAAGACAGAATCCATGATGTCACAATCTGACGAGTCCGCGCCGATGGCGGACATTCCGTACGGTGAGCGGACGAAGATCACCATCGAGCGCAAAGGCCACATCGTGCTGATCGGCATCAACCGGCCTGGCATCGACAATCGGCTGGACCCGGAGGCGACAGAGAGCCTGGCGAGAGCCTACTACCAGTACGATCGAGATCCCTCGCTGCGTGCAGCGGTTCTGTTCGGCTACGGCGAACGCTTCTCCAGAGGTGTCGATGTCGACGCTTACAAGGCATTTGCTCAATCGGGAAAGACGATGATGGAGGGACCCGGCTTCATCGACCCTCTCGGGCGGACCAAACCGGCGCTCACCAAGCCGCTGATTGTCGCGGTGCATGGCGATACCTGGAATATGGCGCACGAAATCTTCCTCGTTGCGGACATCCGCATAGCATCGGAAGACACGGATTTCGGCCAGGACGAGAACACGCACGGCCGCTTTCCCGGCGGCGGCTCAACCGTTCGCTTCCCACGAGAAGCCGGCTGGGGAAATGCCATGCGGTTCATTCTGACGGGCGATCATTGGGATGCGAACGAAGCGCTCCGGATGGGAACGGTTCAGGAGGTGGCAACAAACCGCGACGCCGCTCGCGCGAAGGCCGTCGAGATCGCCGAGAAGATCGCCGCATGCGCTCCCCTCGGCATCAAGACCTCGATTGCGTCCTCGCACCTTGCGCTCGAAGACCCCGAGGCCGCGCTTGCCCAACTTGGCGACCAATATCGTGCGCTGCTCACGACCAGGGACTTCCAGGAAGGGCGGGATGCCGAGGCACAGAAGCGTCCACCCGTTTACGAAGGACGGTGAGAGCTTCACCCACTCTCACCCCTCCACTCTATAGAGTCTCCATTTTTCCGGCACGCCCTTGAGCCGGTGAATGCCGTGATCTTTCAGGTTGATCGCCGACTGCGACGCCATCAGCTCCTTCACCGCGCTCGACACCAGCACCTCGCCGGCGCTCGCCTTTGCGGCGACGCGGGTGCCGATGTGGAAGGCCAGGCCGACCGCCTCAGTGCCGCTCACGGTGTATTCGCCGGCATGCAGGCCGACCCTGATCTCGAGGCCGAGCGTACGCACGGCCTTCTGGATCGCGGTCGCGCAATTGATTCCGGCGGCCGGCGTCTTGAACGTCGCCAGCACGCCGTCGCCCGTCGTCGTGACTTCCTTGCCGCGCGAGCTCTTCAGCTCCTTGCGGACCGCCGCGTAATAATGGCCCATGATCTTGGTCCAGCGGACATCGCCGAGCTTTGCGGCTTTTGCGGTGGAGCCGACGATATCGACGATCAGGATCGTGGCAAGCGCCCGCTTGAGCTCGGTGTTGCCTGCGGCCGGTCGGCGCCGGAGCACGATCGCGCCGGTCAGCGGTTCATAGCGATGATTGCGGCGCCGCGCGATCGCGGCCTTGGCGTAATCCTGGGCACGCTGCGCGCTGCCGCAGCGAATTGTCTTCTGCTGCGGCAGACGCGTCCAGTAGACCTTTCGTCCGTCACCCGCGCCCTGGACTTCCACGGCGCCCCATTTCAGGAGGATCGCCGTGCCAACGCGCCGGACACACCACGCCTTCGACGTGTAACCCGATACGTTCGACTGATGGATTCCGATGCGGAGGAATTTTGGCATGTACTGCGGCCGATCGATGACACGCTTGGACGAAACGCTTGGTTGCGCTTCGCACCGAGCGTAGTCACACAATCCTGCGTTGGCAACAGGACTCGATGATCGCCCGCTGCTTAGCCGAGGGCCTCCGTCATCTTCAAAACGCAAAAAGCTCGATCGGATCGCTGAAGCCGCGCACCTCATATTTTCCGACATGCTCCAGCTCGAACTCTCGCTCGACCAGCTCGGCAAAGTCGCGTGACAGCAACACTTTCTTTCCCAATTGCTTGGTCAAGGCTTCGAGGCGTGAGGCCATGTTGACGGCGGGACCGATCACGGTGAAGTCGAGCCGGGTGGACGATCCGATATTGCCGTACATGACGTCGCCGACATGGACGCCGATGCCGTAGTTCAGCGGCGCTCGGCCGGTGCCGTCGTTGCGCGCGTTCAACGCGATCATGGCCTGCCTGGCTTCGGTCACGGCATGCAGCAGGTTTGCGCAGGCCTTGGGCTCGCTCAGCGGAAAGATGGCGAGCAGGCCGTCACCGATGAATTTCAGGATCTCGCCGCCATGCCGCGCGATCGGCTCCGACATCGCGTCGAAATAATCGTTGAGCAGATCGATGACGTCGTCGCGCGGCCAATTGTCGGAAATCTTGGTGAAGTCGCGCAGATCGCAGATCATGATCGCGGCGCGCACCGTCGTACCGGTACCGCGCCGCGTGGCGCCGGCCAGGATGAGCTCGCCGGCATGGGAGCCGACATAGGTCTCGAGCAGCGTTCGCGCCAATCGATTCTTAACGCGGATCTCGCTGACCAGCGCCAGCACAGGCAACAAGTTCTTGAGGGCAGCGACATGGGTGTCGTCGAAGCCGCCGGGCCGGTTGGTCGCGAAGGTGACGAGATGGCGCTTGCCGAGCGTATGATAGAGCGGCCAAGCCACATAGTCGGTGAGGCCCTGCGCGCGCATCTCGCGGTAGAGCGCGTGCTTGCGGCCGAGCGCTGGGTCCTGCTCGAGATTTTCGCGCAACTCGGTCGCGCCGTCGAACATTTCGTTGGCGGGACTGCCGATATATTCAGACCGCTCGCGGACGTCATGGTCGACCCGTGCAATCTCTGCCTCGCGCATGCCGTCGGCCCACATGAAGCGGGCGCCCAGCCATTGCGGGTGCTGGATCAGCACGTGAAGGGTTGAGCGCGCCAGCGGAATGCCGGCCTGCTGAAGCCGGATGCACATCTCGGCAAAGATATTGTCGATAAAGCGCTGGTCGCGCGTGCCGTTGATCAACCAGTCGACGACGCCGTCGGACAGCGTGGCGGATTTGTTCTCTGGCGCGGTCATATCTGCCCGTTCATATCGTGGCCGCCCATATCGTGCTTTGGCTTTTGGGCGGCGGCTGCATCAGGGCAGATATCGTGCTCCGGCGCGACGGCGTCAACCTAGCCAGTTGCACGGATTGTGCGCATCGCTCTGGTGGGCTGGAACGCCGTTCAGCCGACGATCTGGATAGAGCCCAGCACGGCCAGCCCCGAGACGAGCGCAAGCGTCGATGCCCCCGTCAGTTCGACTTTCAAGGTGTTTTCGTGCGAAATCGAAAAATCCGTGCCTTCGAGACGGATAGTGCAGTCGCCGCGCGCCGCATAAATTAGATGCGTGCCGGCGGACAATCGCCGCTCACCGGGCTCCTTAAGCGCTTCGAGCTCAAGCGCGACCGCACCGCGCCGGCCCATCAAATTCACCACCTCGACTCGCCCTTCCTCGAGCCGGGTCACGATCTCGAGCTCGCCGGTGAAGCGCACCGTCGTAAACGGCTCGCGCTCGTCGAATTCCTCGGTGGGCGACTTCAGCACCAGCCCGCGTCCGCCGACCACCATCTGCAGGCGGTCGATGCCGGGCATATGGGAGAATGGCCCCGGCGCCACAATCGGCGTGGTCGCGAAGCGCCAGAGCAGGCTGTCCCAATCCTTCACGGATTCAGCGCGATGGGCATCCGCAATATCGGTGAAGATGCCGCCGCCGTTCTTCCAGGGCGAGCGGGCGTAGTCTTCGGATTTCAGCAGTGTGGTTTTCATGCCTTTGAGGCTTATCAGATGAGCAGGCCCTGCGAAACTGTCGCGTCGAGCCGCAGCCTGTTACGGATCGACGTCACATCCCGCTCAGGCCGCTATCGACCGCGAGCGTTTGCGCGGTGACGTAGACGCTCTCGTCCGAGAGGAAGAACAGCACGGCATAGGCGATTTCCCAGGCGGTGGCCTGGCGGCCGAACGGGACGTGACCCTTGCCGCGCGAGGGGCGGCCGGCGCCGGCCTCGCGACCGTTCGGCGTGTCGACGAGACCGGGATAGACGAGGTTGGCGCGGATGCCGCGGCGCGATCCGAGATGGGCGATGTTGCGCATGAGGCCGCCGAGCGCGGCTTTCGAGGAATCATACGCCGCCATCTGCGAGCCGGCCTTCAGAGCGGCGATGGAGGAGATGAAGACGATCGATCCGCCGTTGCCGAATTTCGGCAGGCCCGCGCGGCAGCACAGCATCGGACCGCGAACGTTGACGTCGTAGATCGCATTCCACTCCTCGGGGCTGACGGCGTCGAGGCCGACCTTGCCGAAGGTGCCGATGTTGAGGACCATGCCGTCGAGCCCGCCCATGGCGCGATGTGCTTCCTCGATCATGCGCTGGACGTCGGATTCAGAGGTGACATCGGCCGTGATGGCAAAGCCCTCGCCGCCTTCGTCGGTGATGTGCTTGACCGTCTGCTGCGCGGAGGTGTGGTTGAGATCGGCGACCGCGACCTTCGCGCCCTCGCGCGCGCAAAGAATGCTCATGGCGCGGCCGTTGCCGATCGGATCGGTGGCGGCGTCGAACACACGCTGGCCACCGCCGACGATCAGGATGCGACGCCTCTCAAGGCGTCCCCTGCCCGGCGCTTCGCCCAGCGATTCCGCGCTCGGCGGGAGAACATAGCGCTCCGGCCTGGTCTCGGAATTCTCACGCATGCGCGCCGCCTATCTCTTGCCGCTGTCGTAGACCTTCATGCCGGCTGCCGGGTCGAGATCGGTCTCGGTCGCCTCGGTGACACGCGCCATCATCATGTAGAAGCCGAGCGCGACGATGGATTCGACGATCTCCTGGTCGCTGAAATGCGCGCGCATGGCGGCGAAGATCAGCTCGGGAACGCGAACGTGCTCGACCACTTCGCGGCCGAATTTCAGCAGCGCGCGCTCGGCCTCGCTCAGGCCGGCGGCATCGTAGTCGGCCCGCTCGACCGCATCGATCTGTGCTTGCGTGCAGCCGATTCCGAGCGCGATCGGCACGTGCTGGCGCCATTCATAGGCACCGCCTTCGAGCTGGGCGGCCTGAAGGATCAGGAGCTCGCGATGGACCGCACTGAGCTTCTGCTTGTGCAGGATCGAATTGCCGAGCCGCATCGCCGGGATCATGTTGGCCTCGGCATGGGCCATCATGCGGAAAATATTCAGCTTGACCGGCATGCGGTCGAACGAGGCGCGGATGTCGCCGCTCGTCGTCTCCGGATCAATCAGGGGCAGCCTTGCCACGAGTCTCTCCCTTGGCTTTTCGTTTCTTATTGTCCTGTGTCCCGCCATCCGCCGCGATCAGCGACAGGAAGAAGGCGAGATAGCAGTCGATCGCCTCGATCACCTTCGGCCGCGGCGACGGTGCCGCGCCCATCACGTAATGCTCGAGACGGATGTAGATCAGCCCGGCCGCGAACAGCCGCGCGGTCTCGCGTGGGTCCGGCGTCGAGACGAGACCGGCGAGCGCAAAGCCGCGGAAATAATCCGTCATCATGCTCTGCTCGCGCGCATAGAAATGATCGGCGAATTGGGCGCGGATGCCGGGCACGCGGTTGCGCTCGGCGGTGATCACTTTCTGGAACTGGTGCTCGCGCGGATCGGACCATTGCTCGACGAGATCCAGTGCAAACTGGCGGCAGAACGCGGCGGGCTGGCGCGCGAGCTGCTTGTAGCGCGGCTCTTCCAGCCGGCTCGCCGAGCTGGCCGGGCCGTGCTCGCTGACGATCGCCTCGAGGATCGCGGCCTTGCCGGCGAAGTGATTGTAGAGGCTGCTCTCGCGAATGCCGACGCGACGCGCGAGCTCGCGCATCGAGGCGCCGCCATAGCCGCTCTGCGCGAACAGATCGAGCGCCTCGGCGAGAATGCGCGCGCGGGTCGTGGGCGCAGCCGCTTCCGCCGCGCTGGTGGTGTGGACAGCCATGCGGGCTTGACTAACGAACGATCGTTCGCTAGTCAACCGCCGGCACGATCGCTCGTTCGGTCTTGCGCTTCAACTCCGCTCTCAAAAGAAGCGGAGAGCAATCTGGGGAGATCAGGTCATGGCGCGCTTCGTCCATTTTCGTCTGCTGCGCGCCGCAACTTTGTCATTGGTCATAACGTTCTCGGCAATGCTGCCTGCGCGGGCCGAGGATCCGGCCGCCTATCCCACGCACAAGATCAGGATGCTGCTGCCTTATGCGGCCGGTGGCGGCGGCGACGTGATCGGACGACTGCTCGGCGACAGGATGGGCAAGACGCTCGGACAGAGCGTCTATATCGAGAACCACACCGGGGCTGCCGGCACGCTCGGCACCCAGATGGTCGCGGCGTCGGCGAATGACGGCTACACCATCACCGTAGGCGGCATGACCACGCATGTGCTGGCGCCGGCGATCTATCCGAAACTGCCTTACGATTCGATCAAGGATTTCACCACGATCGGGCGCATCGGCACGTCCTCGATCATGCTGGTGGCGACCAAGGATTTTGCCGCCAACGACATCAAGGGCCTGATCGCGCTGGCCAGGAAGGGCGAGCCGATCCAGTACGGAAGCTGGGGCGTCGGCTCGACCGGACAGTTCTGCGCGGAAATCCTGATGCAGCAGACCGGAATCAAGATGGACCACGTGCCGTTCAACGGCATCGCCAAACTGGCCGGCGATCTGCTCGGCGGCCACATCTCGCTGGCGACACTCGACATGGCGACCGCGACGCCGCTGGTGAAGGACGGCTCGATCAAGGCGCTGGCCGCCTGCGGCGAACGCTCGCCGAGCCTGCCGGATGTCGCAAGCTACAAGGAACAAGGCGTGCCGTTCGACCGCAGCCTGTCCTGGGCGATGTATGCGCCTGCGGGGCTTGCCGAACCGATCGCAAGAAAGCTGTCCGCGGCGCTGAAGGACGCGCTCGCCGATGCCGAGGTGAAGGAGAAGCTGCTGGGGCTTGGCATCACGCCGCAATTCGTGCCGGGCGACGAGCAGCGTGACATCAACGCCCGTGACATCGCGGCCTGGAAGCAGGTTGCCAAGGACGCGGGCATTGAACTGAAGTGATCAAGCTGACAAGAGGAGCGCGGGCATGAGCCGCATCTTCGGCGCGGTACGCCAGAACGGTTATGTGGTGCGGGACATCCACTCCGCGATGAAGCACTGGATCGAGGTGATGGGCGTCGGTCCCTGGTACTACATGGACCGCGTCAAGACCGACTGGTTTTGCCATCGCGGCGAAAACTCCGCCGTCGAGATGAGCATCGCGCTGGCCAATTCCGGCGATCTCCAGATCGAGCTGATCCAGCAGCGCAACGACGCGCCCTCGCTGTACAGGGAGTTCCTCGAGTCCGGCCACGAAGGCCTTCAGCACATGTCCTACTGGAGCCACGACTACCAGGCGCTCTACGACAGGGCGCTCGGGCTCGGCTACAGGATCGGCCACGAGGGCCAGATCGGCGGCGACAAGGGGCGCTTTGCCTATTTCGACACCCAGGCCCATCCAGGCACCGTGATCGAGATCTCCGACATCAGCGGCACCAAGGGGCCGTTCTTCGAGAAGGTCCGGCAGGCTGCTTTGAGCTGGGACGGCACGCGGCCGATCCGCGAGGTCGGCGGGAGCCCATGACGCAGGCGGCCAGCAAGGCGATGCAGGAATCAGCCGGGTTCACCGTGCTGCTGGCGCGGTAGACGGCAATCCATGGTAACGTGAGCCTCGTCTCCGAACTTCAGCGAGGCAAGCATGTCCAACACTGACAAGGTTTTCGCCGGCTCGATCCCGAAGCTTTACGACGAATATCTGGTGCCGATGATCTTCGCCGTTTACGCCGACGACATCGCAAGACGTGTCGCGGCCCGGTCTCCCTCCGTGCTGCTCGAGATCGCGGCAGGCACCGGCGCCGTGACGCGCGCGGTGGCGGCGGCGCTGCCGCGCGGCGTTCGTTATGTCGCGACCGACCTCAACGAGCCGATGCTGGCTGTCGCGGCGCAGCGTCAGGCAGACGACGATCGCATCTCGTGGCGCCAGGCCGACGCATCGGCCCTGCCCTTCGACGATGCAGCCTTCGACGTGGTCTGCTGCCAGTTCGGCGCCATGTTCTTTCCGGACCGCGTGAAGGCCTACGGGGAAGTGAAGCGCGTCCTCAACGGCAATGGCACGTTCGTGTTCAACGTCTGGGATCGCATCGAGGACAATGTGCTGACGCATGAAGCGACCGTCGCGCTCGAAAAGCTGTTTCCCGACGACCCGCCTCGTTTCATGGCCCGGACGCCGCACGGCTATCACGACAAGGCCGTCATCAGAACCGACCTCGAACGCGCAGGCTTCCGTGACATATCGATCGAAACGCGAGCTGAAATAAGCCGGGCCCCGTCGCCCGAGCACGTCGCGATCGCGCTCTGCCAGGGCACGCCGCTGCGCAGCGAGATCGAGGCGCGCGATGCCAGCAAGCTTCAGGCTGCGACCGACATCGTCGCCGAGGCGATCCGAACGCGCCATGGGTCCGGACCGATCGAAGGCAAGATCCAGGCTATCGTCATCGAGGCGCGGCGATAGTGCGAGCTTCGATCCGCCCGCTCCTACCAGAAGCCCCGCTGCATCGGCTGTGCCGGCTGATAATATTGATACTGGCCGCGCCGGCGCGGATTGACGGGCTGCGGATTCGGATCGCGCTGGAAGAAGAAGCCGAAACCGTTGCCGCCATTGTCCCAGCCGTCATCGCTCGCCATGGCCATCGGAGGCGCGGTCGGCTTGCGCGTGATGAAACCGCCCTGGGGCTGGTTGCTCAGCACTGCGACGAACTCGGTGCGGTAGTTGGTCTCGCTGCTCAGCGGCTCGTCCGAGATGATGATCGAGGAGCGCGGCAACGCGGTCGGCGCGATGCGATCGAGCACCTCCTGTGGGATGGTGATGCGGTCGAGTGCGTTCTTGGCGTTGTCGCTGTCTTCGATCGTGACCACGCTCCAGCGCAGGCCGGTGTCGGTCTTCGCCATCGCGGTGAAGATATGCGTGCCGAGCGGCTGATCCGGATTGCGGATCGTGACGGGAACCTCGATGCTGGTGTCGAACACCTCGCCGCCGCCGTCCGGTGCCGGCTTGTGCGTGTTCCGCCGCACGTAGAGCTTCTGCGTCGCGCGGCTGATGTAGACCGAGACCGGCTCGAGTGCGAGCTTTGCGTCGGTCGCGGCCTTCACGGCATCGGCCTTCCTGGCCGCTGCCGCCTTGGCGGCCTCTTTCGTGGCAGCCACCGCGTCGCGCTTCGGTTGTGCGGCGCTCTTGGCGGCATCGAGCTGCGTCGCCGCGTCGGCGGCCTTGGTGGCGGCCTTCTGCTTCAGCTCCTCGGCCTTGGCGCGGGCCTGATCGGTCTTGGCGGCCGCGAGCTGCCTGTCGGCGAAGGCGAGCTCGGCGTCGGCGCGGGTCTTCTGCTGTTCCAGCTTGCGCAACGAGGCCGGCAGCGATGCCGCCTCTTTCGCGGCCGCCGTCGCGGCCTTCTTGGCCTCGTCGGCCGCCCTTGTGGCCTCCTCGGCCTCGCCGGAGAGCCTGCCAATTTGGCCCGGCGCCGCCGCAATGGCGTCCCGCTTCGGCATGAACAGTGCGGGATGAACGATGTCGATCGGAGCCGCGTCGTTCGGCGAGATGATCACCCGCATCCCGATGTTGGTCTTGTCGAACAGGCCCTCCGCAAAGCCGAACGGCATCCGCACGCAGCCATGCGAAGCGGCGTAGCCGGGCAGCGGCCCGCCATGCAGCGCGATGCCGTTCCAGGTGATGCGCTGCATGTTCGGCATCCAGGCGTCGTCATACATGGTCGAGTGGTGGTCCTTGTCCTTCTCGATGATGGCGAAGACGCCGGCCGGCGTCTCGCGTCCCGTCGTGCCGGTGGACACCGGCGCGCGAAAAATCCAGCCCTCGGCGTCGTAGAAGGTGACCTGCTGGCTCTTGATCGACACGATCGCCATGATCGGTTCGCCAGCCTCGCGCGGTGCCACCGCCTCGGCCGGCTGACGCGCCTGCTTGGCCGCATTGGCCGGAGCCACGGCCGCAAAGGCGAGCATTGCCGCCAGGGTCACAATTCCGGGGGGCCCCCAACGCCGCATCGCCACGGTGGATTGCGCCGTTGTCATCAGGTTTCTCATGCCATCCTCGGTCGAAATGCCAGTCCGCCGGTCATTGATCAGATTGCGATCTTTGAATTAAGAAATCGCCGCCGCCTTACGTTCCGTCTGTGGCGACATTCGGCACGTTCCGGCGATAAATCTCATATACGACGGTTAACGCAGGCGGAAGGGCGCCGCGCGGCCGAAGCTGGCGGTCTATCGCTGCGACAGAATGACCGGGGATCGGTGACACGGCTGCCAGCGCCCGGCGTCGGACGGCGAAGCCACGTTGAACGGCCGCTAGACGCCCATCGCGTTCCGATCGCGCGAATTCACGCCGGTCGGCGGCCGCGCGGGGCGGCGTAAAGCTAAGCCACTGGAGTCAAGGCTGCCTTTTCAAACAAGGCTGCCTTGCCAAACAAGGCTGCCTCTCCAAAGGAGACGAGCCGCTGCCGTTCCTCGTCCCACAAGGTCAGCCGCACGGTCCGCAAACTCTGGAGCAGCGTGATCCGCCCGACACCAGCGAACTGCGGATGGTCGCGCAATACGTCCTGCAAGCGATAGCAGGGAATTCGACTGGACAAATGATGGATGTGGTGGACGCCGATATTTGCCGTGAACCATCGCAAGACACCCGGCAATTGGTAGTGAGAGCTGCCGTGCAGCGCGGCGTCGTGAAAGTTCCAGGTCTCGTCGTGGGCCCAATGCGTGTGCTCGAACTGGTGCTGGACGTAGAACAGCCACACACCGATCGACGCCGCCAGGACAACGATCGGCAGATGCACAAGCAGCAACGGCCCATAGCCGACCAGCCAGATCATCGTGACGGCGAGAACCGCGAGGGCGATGTTCGTGCCCATCGTGCTCAGCCAGGGTTTCCAGCCGCGACGCATCATCCCGACCGGCAATCGGTGCTTCAAGATGAACAAATACGAGGGACCGGCGCCAAACATCACGAGGGGATGTCGATACAAGCGATACAGCGTCCGGCGCCATCGCGACCGCCCGAGAAATTCGCGCGTGGTCAACGTATCGATGTCGCCCAAGCCCCTGTGGTCGAGATTGCCGGAATTCGCGTGATGGCCCGCATGGTTATGCCGCCAGTAGCCGTATGGCGTCAGTGTCATCACGCCGATGGCACGGCCGACCCAATCGTTGGCAACGCGGCCGCGGAAGAACGAGCCGTGTCCGCAATCGTGTTGGATCATGAAGAGGCGGACCAGCAAACCCGCCGCGGGCACCTCGAGCAGGAGGGCAAACCAATAGCCCTGGTCAAGAGCGACCCAGATCAGAGCCCAGATGACGACGAACGGGATCGCCGTGATCGCCAGTTCGAGGACACCCCGCGTATTGTCAGGCTCGCGATAGCGGGCAAGCAACTGCGCCGATGCGCGGATTTCCGGCGTTCCTTGGGTCATATCTGCTCTGCTTCCGACATGCCGCCCAAGAAGCACAGTTATGGCCACGGACGCAACAAAATCGCCCTCCGCCCTAGACCCGGGCGGCTGTGCGCTTCCGGTCGGAACCGAGCCATCGCCAGGCCAGGCGGCGCTTTCAGAGCTTCAGACGCTGAGGCCGAGCCTCGTCAGGCATCGCGGCTTAAACGCCCAGCGCCTTGCGGTTGAAGGTTCGCAGGAAACGCAGCGACAGCGTCCGGACGTTTGCGATGTTCAGCAACCACGCGGCAGCGGCATAAGCGAGCCCGCCGGCGAGGCTCACGAGCATGAGCGGGACGAGGCCGATGCCATTGACCTGGGATCGTGCCACGAGGATCGCAGCCGCCATCGCCGCGGCGGAGACCGCAACGCCGGCGAGGCGGTGGAGGTCGAACGGGACCGGATGGGCGCGATGCATCAGCACGACGGCAACGAGGAAACCGATCGCTTCGGTTGCAAGGGTCGCCAGCGCCGCGCCGTAGAGACCATGGCCGGCCACCAGCACGAACATCAACGCCACGCTGACGACCAGCGTCAGGAACGACTGCGCCGCCAGCATGAACGGTCGCTCGGCAAGCTGGAAGCTGATCTGCACATAGAACTGATTGGCGATGCCGAACAAGCGCGCGAGCACCAGGGTCGGCAGCAATACCGACACGCCGGCGCGGAAGTCGACGCCGACGAGCGTGCCGGCGACCTGGTCGGCTACGAGCGCGAGCCAGACCGCGACGGGCGCAACTACGACGAGCAGAAGTTCGAGGCTCTCGGTCAGCCGCTCCCGCGTCGTCTCGATGTTCTTGTCCGATAATGACCGGAACACCAACGGCACGGTCGCCGCGGCGACGCTGGAGGCGATCATGACCATGAACTGTCGCGGCAGATCGGCGGCGACGCCAAAGATTCCGGCGGCGTCCTTGCCGAGCAAATAAGCCACGATGAGGCGGTCGCAGGCCGAGTAGACCGCAACCGACAATCCGGCCAGCGTCAGCGGCAGGCCGTAGCGCGCGAGCTGCACGAACTGGCTGCGCTGAAAGCGCGCGATCCTGGTGCGGTCACCGAGAAGGTTCAGGATGATCCCGGCGAGCGAACCCAGGCCGAATGCGGCGAGCAGTCCCAGTCCACCCCAGCCGAGCCAGATGCCGAGCAGGCCGAAACCGACGCTCGACACGCTGCGCACGATCGAGATCGCCGCGAACCTGTAAGGGCGCAGTTTTGCGCGCTCGAACTCCTGGCCGACATCGACGGCATTCGCCATGATCGCGACGAACATGCTGGCAAGCAGCAGCCCAACGCTGAGATCATTGCGGAACAGGAAAACCAGCGGCGTGGTGGCGCAGAGGACGGCAACGGTGAGCGCGAAGGCGACAATCGCTGTGCCGCGAAAATCGACCTCGGCCGACATCGCCTGATAGCGCGACACCGACAGCTTGATCCAGGCGAAGAAGATTGCGCCTAGAATGCCAGCCAGGCTGATGCCGACGACATAAACGCCGTACTCCGCCGGCGTCAGCAGCCGCGTGTAGGCCGTGACGGCAAAGAAGCCCACCGCCGCAGGCAGGATGTAGGCGACGAGATAAATCGAGAAATGGCGGTTCAGCATGCGAGCACGGGACCGGCAACGTTGTTGCGAGTGTGACGGCCGTTCATCAATTGGACCATGGCGGGGCCAACGAATTGCGCCGCAACATCTCTCAAGAGTGTCACATAAGTCTGGAGATCGGGCGGCGAATCCGGTTTTGAAGCCGCTTTCGCGGGTTAGCGTTAAATTTGCCCTTCCCTGACGGCGCCACGGCCACCGAAAGGAACCGTGATTCGCACTGGCAAAGTTAACCCAACGAGGGAAATCCCCGGCGTTGCAAGGCGTCGCTTGGTACGGTGGCGCGTTGGCTCCGATAAGGAATGCCGTGACCAGGCTCGACAGACGCGAATTTCTCCTCGGCAGCGCCGCAGCACTCGCGGCAGCCGCATCGGCGTCCGCAGCGCCGGCGTCGAAACTCGCCCAGCGCTATCAGGGATTTGGTGCCGCGGCCACGCTCTGGGATCTGCAAGCGGATCCCAGGCTCGGCGAAGCCATCAGCACCTACTGCACACAAGTCGTGCCGGTGCTCGAGCTGAAATGGCCGATGCTGCGTCCGGACGCGCACACCTTTGCCTTCGAACGCGCCGACGCGATCCTGGATTTCGCCCGGCAGAACGACCTGACGATGCGCGGCCACGCGCTCGCCTGGTATCACGACATTCCGGACTGGACCAAGCAGATCAAGGATACCAAGGGCGTCGAGCGCGCTTATGTCGACCACATCGGCACCGTCGTCTCCTATTACAAGGACAAGCTGACGTCGTGGGACGTAGTCAACGAGCCGATCCCGGACAATCCGCACAGCCCGAAAGACCGACGCGAGTCGTTCTGGACGCAGCATCTGGGCAACCGCTGGATTCCGCTGGCGTTCCGCACGGCGGCCGCGGCCGATCCCTTCGTCAAGCTCGCGATCAACGAATACGACATCGAGTCGGCCAAGGACACGTTCGTCGCGAAGCGCGCTGCCTACCGCCATCTCATCATGGAGCTGCTCGACCAGGGCGTGCCGTTGCACGCCGTGGGACTGCAAGCGCATCTGCATGCCGAGCTCGAGATCGACACCCATGGGCTTGCCGAATTCGTCACCGAGCTGCGCGCCTGGGGCCTCGAGGTGCTCGTCACCGAGCTCGATGTCGACGACCAGAAGCTGACGGGGACGCCGGCGGAGCGCGATGCCATCGTCGCCAAGCGCGTCGATGATCTCTTGACCGCGATCTCGACCAGCGGACCGGTGCGCTCGATCCTGACCTGGGGCCTCTCGGACCGCTACAGCTGGATCAACGGCACCTTTGCCCGCGCCGACAAGCAGCCGAACCGTCCTTTGCCGCTCGACGGCGAGTTCAAGCCGAAGCCGTTCATGAACGTGATCAGCAAGTTCACGAGAGACGTGTAAGGTCTAGCGAGCTTTCGGCACTTCGAACTGAGCCTCGTCGCCCATGTGCTCGGGCGAAAGACTCGGACCGCGACGGTCGCGCGAGCTGAGGCGGAACACGTCGCGGATGTCGTCGATCGAGGTCGACGAATAGGACTGGATGCACAGCGCGACCTGGTCGGGCGAAGCGGCGCGCATCATCGCTTCGATGGCGGGACGGTCGAGGCGGGTGTCGTCCCAATGCGAGACCGCGATGCTGTCCTCGGTGACCCGATGAGTGGCCAGATGCGCGGGCGCGTTCGCGACGAAATGGCCGTACATGAGATATTCCGAGAACTTCTTCTTCCGGCACAGTGCTAGAACCCAGTTCAATCCCGTTGCCGACTTGATCGAATCGGTCATCGCGCGCGCGGTGTCCTTGTTCCAGACCAGCGCGTTGCCGACATAGTCGTCCGCGGGGAAGGACCGGTCCTTGATGCCAAGGAGCTGATCGACGGTGCGGAGCCACAGGACATGCAAGGGGTGGGCGGCGTCGATCCCGTTGCGCGTGACGAACAGCGGGGTCTTCTCGGCGCCGGCATACTCACCGACGTCGAATTCGCGGAAGAACAGATTGTCCGAATCCAGGATGCAAACGCGCTGCTCTGGCGCGTTGAGGACGCCGGCGATCTTGAGGATCTGCTGAATGTGCCAGCCATGAACAGGTGACGACAGCAGCGACAGCCAGACGCGCCGTTTGCTGATGAACTGCAGAGCCGGCGGCAACGCCCACAGCCATTTCGGCAAATAGCGCGAGGCCGGAACGATGACGCGTTTGTCGGAAGCGAACCGCGCGAACAGCGGCAGATCCTCATCGTTAACGAGAACATAATGCCGTGTGTAGCCCGTCAACCAGATGTCGATGCTCTCGCTGAGCAGCGAAAAGCGCTCGATATCCTTGGCGTAGCTGGCGGTCAGCAGGGCAACGGAATGCATGGCGCGCGCTCGTATGGCGATCAGGCCGCAGTCATAGCGGCGCCGAGACGCGTTGGATACTTACATTCGCAATCAAGGTAAAATGAAACGAAGCATTAGCCATCCGACGGCAACCCCTGCGCGATGCCGCGAAAGCGCAGCGGCGCCAGCGCGGAGGCGCGCTGCCACCAGTCGGCGACGCGGTCGTCGAGCGCGGTCAGACCGCGGCCTTGGCCGGGAAATATCCGGATCTGCTGCACCGCCTCGGCTTCGAACCCCCTGCCCTTGCGGGTGATCTTGAGGGCGGCGCCTTCGCGGTCCCGCTGGGTCAGCGGCACCAGAAGCCGGCCGCGCGGACGAAGCGACCGAAGCCAGAGCGGATGCGGCTGCGAGAAGCCGGCATGAACGATGATCACGTCGGCGGGTTCGCCGATGTCCTCGCATCCGTCGCCATGGACGACCGCGACGTTGCGATAGGCGCCAAGATAGGTTGCGGCGCGCGCCGCAAGCCGCTCGTCGCATTCGATTGCCTGCACCCTGCCCTTGGGCCCCACGATCTTCGACAGCACGGCTGAGAAATAGCCGAGCCCGCAGCCGATCTGGACCACACGGTCTTTTTCCCCGACGTCGAGCAAATCGATGAAATGCGCCCACAGGCTCGGAAGTCCGGTATCAAGCTTGCGGCGCGCATCGATCGCGACCAGCACATTGTCCTGGAGATGAACGGGATCAGCATCCGGCGTCAGCCGATAGTTGCGCGCCGCCTCGGTCTTGATGCGCCACGGCCCCTTCGCCAGAAACTTTTCGCGCGGAACAGTGCCGAGGGCTTCGAGCAGGCGCGTTGAAGAGATCCGCTCGCGTTTTGAGATCAGCTCCACGTAACGCGCACGCGCGGCGGCAAGATCGCTCATCTCACGGAATCGGCCTGTTTACGAACAAGCGCGTCCACGCCGAGCTCGTCGATCAGTTGCATCGCCTGTTTCAGGTCCGGCGTGGAAAAGCCCTCGCTGAACTTGGCCACAATCGGTACGAGCAGGAGACGAGCGTGCTCGCGCTTGCCGGCTTGGTGCGACAGGCGCGCGAGGCTGACGGCGGTGCGAAGCTCCCAGGACAGAGCGCCCTGCTTACGCGCGATCTCCAGCGACAGGTTGAACAGGTCCTCGGCCTCCTGCACCGAGGCCGGATTCTCATCCGACAGGGTGATCTCGCCTTGCAGGCGGTAGACTTCGGCGAGGTAGGAGTGGTCGCCGGTCCGTCTTGCGGTCGCGAGCGCACCGTCCAGCGCGCGCAAGGCGGCATCGCGCATTCCGACCTTGGCGTAGGCCTCCGCGAGCAGGCAGCGGAACCAGCAGCCGGCGAGCCAGGAATCCATCGCTTCGTATTCGTCGAGGCCGAACCGCATCTGGCTGAGGCCTTCGTCGGCCTCGCCGAGCTGCGCCAGCGCCCAGCCGCGCAGGATCGCCGCCTGCTGCTTCCAGTGCAGGAAATTGTGCTCCGTGGCGATGATCATGGCGCGGTTGGCATGGTCGCGCGTGCCCTCAACATCGCGCAAATGCTGGCAGAGATAGGCGCCGAACACGAGCGCGAAGGCGAGCGTGAATGGGTGGCGGATCTTCTCGGCGTTCGCGATCGCCTGTTCGCTGTGCTGGCGCGCCGCGTCGGGCCGGCCGAGGAACCACAGGAGGTAGCCGAGATAGGACAGCGAGACGACACCGGGATCGGTGCCGTGCCGCTCCATCAGATCGGAGTGCAGGTCGGGGCTGTAGAGGTTGATGCAGCGGTGCAGATGATGCTGGGACGCGGCAAAGCGCCCGCGATAGAGCATAGTCATCGCGATCGAGCGATGCGCCTCGATCAGATAGCCGGTCTGCTGCGCCGGTTGCGTCCCCTCGTTCAGCCGCTCGCGCTTGGCGAACTTCAACAGCTCGACGCTGAGATCGTGCGCGCGGGTCAGATCGGCGCGGATGAAATGACAGACCCAGAGCCCGCGCGTGGCGGCGAAGGCCTTTTCGTCGTCGTCGAGCTGCTGGCCGAGTTCGAGGGCGCGGACGTAGTTCTCCTCGACCTCCTGCACGGCATAGCCCTTGGCGGCGATCAGCGCGTTGCCGAGCGCGATGCGCAATTCGAGCTCCATCTCATCGGCGCCCTGCATGCGCGCATTGGCCTGCACGACGCCGAGGCCGCGGCCCAGATGCCCGATCGCCTCTAGATTGGCGCCACTCTTGGCCGCCTGCTTACCGGCCTTAAGCCAGAAGCTGGCGGCGCTCTCGCTCTGGCCGGATTCGGTCATATGATGGGCGAGCAGTTCCGGTTCGCGCTCGGTCTTCTCGGGATACATCTCGGCCAGCACCTGGGCGATCCGGGAATGCAGCTTGCGCCGCTCGCTGTGCAGCAAGCTCGCATGCGCGGCGTTCTGAATCATCACGTGCTTGAAGGAGTAGAGCGCGTCGGGCGGATGGCCGCGGCGCATGATCAGTCCGGCCTCCTCCAAATGATTGAGCGCGGCCTCGATCTGTTCGGCGGGTGTGTTGGCGACCGCGTGCAGAGTCTCGTAGGAGAATTCGCGGCCGATGGTGGCACCGATTTGCGCGATCCGCTTGAACGGCCCCATCCGGTCCAGCCGCGCCATCAGCGAGTCCGTCAGCGTCGCCGGGATCGCAAGCTGCCGCCACGGACCCGACAGCACGTAGCGCCCGTGCCGTTCGGTCAGGAGGTTGGATTCGAGAACCGTCTTGGTCAGCTCCTCCAGGAACAGCGGCACGCCGTCGGTCTTGACGATGATCTCCTCGATGACCTCCTTGGGAAGCTCGCGTCCCGCCACGCGCTCGACCAGCGTCGCGCGCAACTGCCGGCTCAACCGGTTCAGCACCAGGGTCGTGATATGCGAATGGGCGTTCCAGCTCGGCTGGAATTCGGTGCGCGCGGTGATGATGACCAGGATTGCCCGGTTCTGTGCCCGGTCGACCAGGAGATCGATCACCTCACGGGACGTCGGGTCGATCCAGTGCAGATCCTCGAATGCGATCACCAGCGGCTGCTCGCGCGCAAGGCCGAGGAAATGATTGACCAGCGCCGCGACGGTCGCATCCTTTTGCTGCTGCGGCGACAGCTCGAGCGGCGGATAGCGGTCGCCGGTCGGAATGGACAACAGCACGGCAAACAGCGGCGCAACCTGCTCGATGTCGCCATGAGCGGCGGCGATCGCGGTCTCCAGGCTCGCCAGCGACTGAACGGACGCATCCTCGCGATCGAGACCGAGAGAGAATTTGAGCTGCTCGGCGAACGGATAGAACGCCGTGGAGGTGTAATAGGGCGAGCACTGGAACGAGACCTGTCCATGGCGATCGCCCGCGATCCGGTCGAAGATCTCCTGGATGATGCGCGACTTGCCGATGCCGGGCTCGCCGAACTTGACCACGACCTGGCCCTCGCCCTCCTTGGCCTGCTGCCAGCGCCCCATCAGCAGCGCAATCTCCTCCTCCCGGTTGACGAGCGGGGTCAGCCGCGTGCCCATGGCGGCGGCGAAGCGGGTCTCCACCCGCGAGGCGCGCATCACGTGCCAGGCCTGGGCTTTCTCCGAGATTCCCTTGAGCACGTGGACGCCGAGATCGCGGTAGTCGAACTTCCCCTTCAGCAGCGACTGGGTCGACGTGGAAATCACCACACCGTTGGGCGGCGCCAGGCCCTGCAGGCGCGCGGCGAGATTGACGGTTTCTCCGACCGCGGAGTCGCGCTCTTCGGTGCCCTGTCCGACGAGGTCGCCAACCACGACGAGACCGGTTGCGATGCCGATGCGGACGGCGGGTGAGTGGCTGAGCGCGCCACGCGGCTCGATCGCGCGAGCGGTCGACAGCACCCGGACGATTTCCAGCCCCGCACGCACGGCGCGCTCGGCGTCGTCCTCATGTGCGGTCGGATAGCCGAAATAGACCAAAATACCGTCTCCGACGAAGCGGGCAGCAAAACCTTCGTAATGCTTCACGACGCGGACACAGGTTTCGCGGAAGCTCGCGATCATGTCGCGCACGTCTTCCGGATCGAACTGCACCGAGAGCGAGGTGGAATCCACCATGTCGCAGAACATGGTGGTGAGCTGACGCCGCTCGGCGCCGACCTCCGTCCGGATTTGCGGGCGCGCCGTCGCGTCGGGCTTCTCCGCGGTTTCGGCCCGGAACAACGCGGTCATGGCGCGCTGGAGCCGCTTCCGATCGCCGAGCGGCAATCCGAGCTCGACCAGATCGGATTCGGTCAGGTCCGCCATGACGTCGAGATCGAGACGGTGCTGCGCGAAGAGATCGGTATAGTGGCTAAGACCGATACCCTCGAGCCAGCGCTTCAGCCCGCCTTCCGCTCCCGTGCCCGGCTCATTCTCCAGCATGGTGATTCCGCCCGACCAATCACTCCGTCGAAGGGCTTAGGGCCCCGCAACCACAGATTTTGGGGCCAAAACTTCACCTCAGACTGGACGCCTTTCCTAACTTCTTGGAAGAATAGCCCAATCGGATCAAAAGGGAACGGAATTGTCGGACGCCACACGCCCAGCCCCGCGGGAAGCGAGCACGACGGCCGAAGCGAAGATATTCGAGGATATCGGCGGTCTTCTCGATTTCCATGCCCGCAAGATGCCGGTGGCCCCCGCCCTCCTCGCCCCCGGCCAGCCGGTCCTCAACTACGGCGGGATTGGCGCGCGGACGCAGGATCTCGTCCGCACGCTGCGCGGGCTCGGCATCGCTCCTACCGACCGCATCGCGGTTGCGTTGCCGCGCGGTGCCGACAGCGCACTGGCCCTGATCGCGGTAGCCTCGAGCTGCGCTTGCGTTCCCGTCAATCCCGATCTGACGGCGGACGAGCTGCAACGCTATTTCAGCGAATTGAAGCTGACGGCGCTCGTCACCCGGGCCGACACGAACTCGGCGGCCCGCGATGTCGCCAAGGCGCTCGATATTGCGGTGATCGATTTCGTGCCGGGGCCGCAAGACGATCTCGGCGGCTGCGCGTTGGTCGGGCCGGCGGTCGGACCGGCGAGCAGCAGCGGCGCCTCGCGCGGCGACGACGACGCGTTCATCCTGCTGACCTCGGGCACGGCGGCGCGACCGAAGATGGTGCCGCTGACGCATCGCAATGTGTGCCTCTCCGCCTACAATGCCGGCCGCGTGCTCTCGCTCGCGTCCCACGATCGTCTGCTCAACGTCCTGCCGCTGTTTCACGCCCATGGTTTGATTTCCGGCCTGCTGACGGCGCTGGCCGCGGGCTCCAGCGTAGTCTGTACCGAGGGTTTCGACGCAGCCTCCTTCTTCGGCTGGATGCGGCAGCTGCGACCGACCTGGTACACGGCAGTGCCGACCATCCATCGCGCGCTGCTGACGGCGGCGGAAGCCAACCCGGATCTTGCCCGATCGTCGTCGCTGCGCGTGATCCGCTCCGCCTCGGCCTCGCTTACGCCTGCGATCCTCGACGGGTTGGAGGCGACGTTCGGCGTTCCCGTGCTCGAAACCTACGGCATGACGGAGGCGGCCTCGCAGATCGCGGCCAACCCGTTCGAGCTGCGCAAGGTCGGATCGGTCGGCCGCGCCGCGGGCCCCGAGATCACAATCATGGACGAGACGGGCCGCGCGCTCGCCAGCGGCCAGCACGGCGAGATCATGCTGCGCGGACCCAACATGAGCCGCGGCTACTATAATGACGAGGCGGCGACGCAGGCTGCCTTCCGCGACGGTTGGTTCCGGACCGGCGATCTCGGCTATCTCGATGCCGACGGCTATCTCTTCATCGTCGGCCGCATCAAGGACGTCATCAACCGCGGCGGGCAGAAGATCTCGCCTCTGGAGGTGGAAGAGGTTCTGCTCAGCCATCCGGCGGTGCTGGAGGCCGGCGTGTTTGCCGTCCCGCACCCGAAGCTCGGCGAGAACGTCGCCGCAATCGTGGTGCTGCGGCCGAATTCCGAGGCGACTTCGGACCAGTTGCGCCAGTTCGCCCGGAAACGGCTCGCGGCCTACAAGGTGCCGAGCCTGATCCGCAGCGTCGCGACGCTGCCGAAAGGCGCCAGCGGCAAGGTCAAGCGCAATGCGCTCGCCGAATTGATTGCAACGGACGGCGGCGAGGAGGAGGCCCGTCTGCCGCGCAACGAGCTGGAGACCGAGCTCGCCGGGATCTGGGCCAATCTGCTGGAGCTGCCGCAGGTCGGGGGCGATCAGGACGTCTTTGCGCTCGGTGCCGACTCGCTCGCGGTGACGCAGATGCGTTCGCGCCTGCGCGAACGCTTCAATGTCGATTTCTCGTTCGAGGACGTTTTTGATTGCGCCACGGCCGCCGCGCTTGCGGCCCGGATCGAGACCGCCGCAATCCATCGCGAAACGATGCTACCGGCCTGGCGCCAGGCCGGGGAAGCAGACGCGCCGCTGTCGTTCCAGCAGCAGCGGATGTACGTGCTCTCGCGGCTCGACCCCACGCGCTACAATTATAACGTCGTCGAAGTCGCGCTCCTCAAGGGTGGGCTCGACGTCGCCGCACTTTCTGCGAGCCTCACCGCCGTATCGGCGCGCCATGAGGCGTTGCGGTCGGTCATCGTCGAACGCGAGGGCGAGCCGGTGCAGCTTGTGCTGCAATCGCCACCGCGGTTCGAGCGGATCAAGCTCAAGCCCTGCCCCGCGAACAAGCGGGTCGCTGTTGTCAGGCGCGAAGCACTCCGGCTCGCGCAACATCCGTTCGACCTTGCGAACGAGGCACCGCTGAAGGTCACGCTGCTCTCGTTCGACAAGAGCAGCCATGTGCTGGTGGTCAACGTCCACCACCTCGTCACCGACGGCTGGTCGCAGCGGCTGTTCTGGGAAGAACTCGCCGCCCATTATTCGGCAGCGCGCAAGAACGACGTGGCAGCACTGCCTTCGCCCGCCTTCCAGTATCGCGACTTTGCGCTCTGGCAGCAGAGCTGGGCGCAGACGCCGGCGGCCAAGGAGCAGCTCGATTACTGGCGGGTGCAACTGGACGGCGTCATCACGCTGCCGCTGCGAACCGACCGCCCAAGGCCGGAGGTCTGGAGCGGCCACGGTGCCCGTCACTATCTCGAATTCTCCAAAACCCTGTCGGCCGACCTGCGCGCGCTGAGCCAGAACAAGGGCGTCACGCCCTTCATGACCCTGCTCGCCGTGTTGCAGTGCCTGCTGTTCCGTCACACCGGACAAGAAGATGTCGCGACCGGATCGCTGATCGCCAACCGCAATCAGATCGAGAGCGAGCGCCTGATCGGAGTGTTCGCCAACACCCTGATCCTGCGCAATGATTTTGGCGGCGATCCGAGCTTCGGCGACATGTTGCGCCGGGTACGGCAGGTCACGCTCGATGCCTATCGCAATCAGGATCTCCCGATCGAGGAAGTCCTGCGCTCGCTTCAGATCGCACGAAGGACGGACGGCAATCCGCTGTTCCGGATCATGTTCATCCTCCAGAATGCCTCGATCGAGGCGGCACGATTCTCCGGTCTGTCGACGCGGCGGATCGAGATCGATCCAAAAGTGGCGCGATTCGACATCACGCTCGAACTGGTCGAGGCCGACGGCCGTTTCACCGGCTTCTTCGAATACGCCACCGATCTGTTCGACGCGGCGACGATCGAGGGCATGGCCGCTCAGTTCAAAACCCTGCTCAAATCCGTCATCGCCGATCCGGAGCAGCGCATCTCCCGCCTGGCACTCCTGACTGAGGCCGAACGCCGGCAGCTGCTGGCGCAGGGCCGGGGCGTGCCGGCCAATTTCGTCGCGCGCGGCAATTTGAGCGAAGGTTTCGATCGCCAGGTCAAGAAGACGCCGAACGCGATCGCGGTGTCGGACGGCCGCACATCCCTGAGCTACCGCGAGCTGGCGCGCCGCAGCCAAGCGGCTGCGCGCTGGCTCACTCTCGAAGGCGTCGGCGCCGAGGCCGTGGTCGCCTTGCTTGCAGATCGCGGGCCCGACCTGCTCGCCGCGATGATCGCCGTACAACGCGTGGGCGCCGCCTTCCTCAATCTCGATCCCGACCAGCCGCGGGAACGGCTCGCAACCATCCTCGGATCGAGCGGGGCCCGCATGCTGCTGATCGAACGGGCGCAGTCATCCATGGCGGAGGCGCTGCTCGAACCGCTGGTCGAGCGCATCCAAATGGCCGAGCTCGAGGACGCGATCGCGCCAGCGTCGGCCAAGCCGGCCCCCGCAAAGCGGCGCGCGGCGTCGAGCCTTGCCTATCTCATCTACACCTCCGGGTCCTCCGGCGCGCCCAAGGGCGTCATGATCGAGCAGCGCGGGCTGTCAAACCATCTGGCGTCGCTCATCTCCGAGCTGAACCTCTCGTCCCGGGACGTGATCGCGCAGACCGCGCCACAGAGTTTTGTCATCTCGGTGTGGCAGTTCCTCGCGGGGCCCATGGTCGGCGCGCGCGTCCACATCTGCGGGACCGCGATCGTGCAGGACCCGATTTTGCTCGCGCGCGAGATCGAGCGCGAGGGCATCACGGTGCTCGAGATCGTCCCATCGCTGCTGCGCGTGATCCTCGATCGCATGGACGAGGCACAAATCCGACGCGCCTTTGCGAGGCTGCGCCTTCTGATCTCGACGGGCGAACCGCTGCCCGTCGATCTGTGCAAGGCCTGGTTCGCCCGCTGTCCGAAAGTGCCGCTGATCAACGCCTATGGTGCCTCGGAATGTTCCGACGACGTCTCGCTGCATCGCCTGACCAGGGCGCCCACGACCACGACGGGCAACGTCCCGGTCGGCGCGCCGCTGCCGAATACCCAGCTCTACGTGCTCGACGCAAGCCTGCAGCCGCAGCCGGTCGGCGTAACCGGCGAGCTCTGCATCGGCGGCGCCGGCGTCGGCCGCGGCTATGTCAACGATCCCGCGCAGAACCGGCAGCGCTTCCTGCCCGATCCGTTCTCGCGCAAAGCTAGCAGCCGGCTGTACCGGACCGGCGACCTCGCCCGTCGCCGTGCCGACGGCACGATCGAATGCCTCGGTCGCGCCGACCATCAGGTCAAGGTCCGCGGCTACCGTATCGAGCTCAAGGAGATCGAGAACGCGCTTACCGACCATCCCAGTGTGTGCGCCGGCATCGTCGAGCCGCGTCGCGAAGCAAGCGGCGATATCAGGCTGATTGCCCATATCGTCGCGAGATCCGGCAGCCGGAGCAGCGCCAGCGAGCTGCGCGATTTCCTGAAGAGCCGGCTGCCGGGCCATGCCATCCCGTCCGCGTTCCTGTTCCTGGGTCAGGTGCCGCTCAATGCCCATGGCAAAATCGATCGGGCCGCGCTGCTGGCGTCGGCGCAGCAGGAAACGTTCGGACCGGATGCGGCCGTGCCGGCGCGGCGCTTTACCGAAAAGGTGCTGTCCGACATCTGGATCGACCTGCTGAAGGTCGAAAGCCTCGGCGTCACCGACAATTTCTTCGACCTCGGCGGCCATTCGCTGCTGGCGGGCCAGGTCATGGCGCGCGTCGCTCGGGCGCTCGGCGCGTCGCTGCCGATCAAGACCATCTTCGAGGCACCGACGATCGACGAGCTTGCCCGGCGGGTCGACGAGGCCGTGGCGGCAAAGCCGCGCAAGCCGGCCCCAACTGTAGCGAGGTTGGCTAGTGCGAGCCTGGCCGAAGGCAGCCCTCTCTCGATCGCGCAGGACCAGATGCTGCGGATCGAGCAGAATCTTCGCGGACTGCCGCTGTTCAACCTGCCTTTCGCTTTCCGCCTCCAGGGGCCGCTGAATCCGGCCGCCCTGGCGCAGGCGATCGACGACATCGTGCGCCGGCACGAATCGCTGCGGACTCATTTCGGCTGGAGCGGCGGGGAGCCCGTCAGCCGCATCGCCGCGCCCGGCGCCCTCGGCCGTGTCCTGACTGTCGGGACGATCGGCGACGGTCAGCCCCACAACAACAAGCGGCGCAAGGCGCTGGAGCTCCGCAAGATCAATCTCCTGATCGAACAGGAGACCTATGTCCCGATCGACACCACGCGCGCGCCGCTGCTGCGCGCCCGGCTGTTGCGGCTCCACGATGGCGATCACGTGTTGCTGCTGACGCTGCACCACGCCGTCGTCGATGGCTGGTCGATCGGCGTGCTGTTCGAGGAATTGTCCTACCGCTATGCGGCGCTGGCCGGATATTCGTCGGTGCCGCTGCCCAAACCGCCGCCGGCCTTTTCGGACGTGGCGCGCTGGCAGCGCTGGTGGTGCGGCACCGATGCCGCCCGCCGTCAGGCGGCCGACTGGACCGAGAATTTGCGCGGGGCGGCTCCCCTCTTCGAGGGCGAATCAAGGCCGGGCCCGTCCAGGGGGCACCATCCGGTCAGTCTCAAGCGTGAGCTGATCGGCCGGCTCGCGGCTTTCGCCGGCCAGCACAATTGCACGCTGTTCATGTGCCTGCTGACCGGCTTGAAGGCCGTGCTGCTGGCGCGGACCGGCCGCGACGACATCTCGATCGCCACCGCCATGGCCAATCGCGCCCAGCCGGACACCGACCGGATCGTCGGTCCGTTCGAGAACACGGTGATCGTTCGCACCAAAATCACGCCGGAGCTGTCGTTCGCGCAGGCCGTAGTCCGGGTCCGCCAGAGCGTGCTTGACGCGCATGCGCGCCAGGAGCTGCCTTTCAACATCCTGGCCGATCATTTGGAGCAGGAGGGGGTCAATCCAGCCTCGCTGCTCCAGGTCTATTTCACCCTGCAAAATCCGCTGCGCCAGCCGCTCGATCTGCCTGATCTCACGACAGGATCGATCGGCAACATCGCCCGCGAAGGCCAGCCGGTGCTGCCGATCGACCAGACATGGCTGTCGCTGATGCTCAAGGAGCGGCCGACGGGAATCACCGGTTCGTGCAATTACAAGAGCGAGCTGCTCGACGGCGCTACGGTCGGCCAGTGGATGGAGGATCTCCTCGCGCTGCTCGCGGCCGCCCTCGCCCAACCCAACACACCGCTCGGCCGATTGCTCAATCGCAGGGCGGCATGACCGGCCGTACATCACGGATGAATACGGGGTCACTCGTCAAAGCTGTGAATGACCAAGTTGCATCTTGATTATTTGGCGCCATCGCGCAAGATTATTCTCGCGTTTTGATTTGGACGAGTATTTTCAACCGGGGAGTTCGTTATGGGTTTCATCAAATTTACCAAGGGCACCTCGTTGAGCGACAAGGACCGCAAGGCCCTGCAGAAGTTGCTCGGCGCCGAGAAGAAGAAGCTGCAGTCCGCGCTGAAGGACGTCGACGCCAGCATTTCGATGTTGGGCAGCTCCAAGAAGTCCAAGAAGAAGAAGACGTAAGACTCGTCGGCCGGGACGCCGCACGAATCTTCAGGCTTCAGTTTTCGGGCTTCATTTTTCACATTTGGCCGCTCGCGTGTCGAGTTGGGGTCTCGCACAAGCTTGCGCCCGTAAACCGGCCAGCAATCGACAAGGATTCGCCCGAGTGGACCGCTAGAAGCGGTCCGCTTAGTTGATTCTTGCTCAGTTGATTCTTCCGTCATGGCAGGGGATTTGGCCCCGGCCTGGCGCCATGGGCCCAATTGATGGCAGACGACAGAATTGAACTGTTTGTCGGATTGATCGAGAATTTTGACACGCCAGGTGCGATCGATACGTGCCGGCGCCTGCTCTCGGTCGACGAACGGGTACGAGCCGACCACTTCGTGTTCGAGCGGCACCAGCGACAGTATATTTTCGCGCACGCGATGTTGCGCCTTGCGCTCTCGCACGTCGCACCTGAGGTCGCACCGTCCGACTGGTCATTTGCGGCCGGGCGTTACGGGCGGCCGTTTGTCGCATCACCCAGGACATCGAGCACGCTGCATTTCAGCCTGTCGCACGCCGACGGCTGCGTCGCCTGCGTCGTGTCGGGGCATGAGACCGTCGGCGTCGATGTCGAGACCGTGTCGCGTCGGGTGGCGCCGCTGTCGACCGCGCTTCGGTTCTTCGCGCCGGAAGAGGTCGAAACGCTGCGCAGGCTGCCGGAGCCCGCCGCGACCGAGCGCTTCTTCGACTACTGGACGCTGAAAGAAGCCTATCTGAAGGCCAGGGGTTTCGGCCTCAATTTGCCGCTCGACGCCTTCGCGATGCAGGTATCGCGCGAGGCCATCGAGATCAGCTTCAAGCCCGATATCCCCGACGATCCGCAAGGCTGGCGATTCCAGCTGATCTCGCCGTCGCCCTCGCATCGTCTCGCGATCGCGGACGGCTCCCGCGCCACCGGCGGCCTTCCCATCACCCGCAATGGATGGCCGCTACAGGAGGCGGCTGAATGACGCCGCGGCGGCTGCGCGTCTTTCCCGCGATTTCGCGCAACCGCGACCCCAAGAAATATGTCGACGAGCTGATGCGGGTGGCGCAGTTCGCCGATCGCAACGGCTTCGAAGGCATCCTGCTATTCGAAGGCAACGACGTGTTCGTCGAGCCCTGGGCGATGGCCCAGCACATCATCGGCGAGACGACCCGATCCTCGCCGCTGATCGCGGTCAATCCGGTCTACATGCACCCGTTCACGGCGGCAAAATTCGTCTCGTCCTTTGCGCAGCTCCACGGCCGCAAGGTCTATCTCAACATGATCACGGGGACGGCGGTCAGCGATCTGCAGGGGCTCGGCGACGAGCAGTCGCACGCCGATCGCTATGTCCGGCTCGGCGAATTCGTTGCGCTGATGCGCCAGCTGCTGGCAAGCCCGCGTCCGACGACTTTCGAGGGCCGGTTCTACCGCGCCAGCAACCTGCAACTTCGGCCGCGCCTGCCGCCGGAGCTGATGCCGGAATTTCTGGTCGCAGGCCAGTCCGAGCCGGCACAGCGCGTCGCAAAGGAGACCGGCTGCATCAAGATGCAGATGTTGCCGCCGGATCTCGACCGCGGCCTCGATGCGCCGGGCATGAATTTTGGAATTTTCGCCCGCGAGGGACGCGACGAGGCGCGGCAAGCGGCAAAGGCGCGTTTCCGCGATAATGCCGACGATCGCGAGCTGCTCGCGCTCACCGTGGAGAACAGCGATTCCGTGTGGAAACGGCGCCTCTACGAGAGCCAGAGCGGCGAGCTCGCGGACAATGGCTATTGGCTGCTGCCGTTCCTGACCTTCCAGGCCGACTGCCCCTACCTCGTCGGCAGCTACGCGGAGATCGGCGCGAAGCTGAAGGAGTTTGCCGCGAAGGGGCTGACCACGATCATGCTCGACATGGTCGCGGACGAGACCGAGATGCAGCACGTCTGCAAGGCGCTCGCGGCAAGCGGGATGTTTTGAGTTGTGGATGAAGTCGACCTAACCATCCACATCGTCATTGCGAGCGTAGCGAAGCAATCCAGAGTCCCTCCGCGGAAAGATTCTGGATTGCTTCGCTACCCTCGCAATGACGGAGAATGATGGGCTACTCAGCGAGAATCAGCGCGCCTCTTCGAAGCCGGCCAGCACCGAGGTCAGGTTCGCGCCGAGGATGTCCGAGAGGTAGCCGCCCTCCTGCACGAACACGGTCGGCAGGCCCATCTTCGCGATGGCCTGTCCGATGCGGCGGAAGCCCGGCGTGGTGACGGCGAGACCCTTGAGCGGATCGTGCTCGGAGGCGTCGAGGCCGAGCGCGATGACGAGGGCGCCGGGCGCAAAGGACTCGATCGCCTTGCGCGCGACGTCCATCGCCTGGATGTAGCCGTCATCGCCGGTGCCGATCGCCAGGGGAATGTTGAGATTTGTGCCAAGGCCGGGACCTTCGCCGCGCTCATGCGCATAGCCCCACACGTAAGGATAATACGCGACGGGATCGGCATGGATCGAGACCGTGTAGACATCCGGCCGCGCGTAGAAGATTCCTTGCGTGCCGTTGCCGTGATGGACGTCGACGTCGAGGATCACGACACGCTCGTGCCTCTGCCGCAGATGCGCCGCCGCGATCCCGCTGTTGTTGAGGAAGCAGAAGCCGCCGGCCATGTCGCGATAGGCGTGATGGCCGGGCGGCCGGCAGAGCGCATAGGTCGCATCCTCGCCGTCCATCACCATCTGTGCCGCGGTGACCGCGACGTCGGTCGCAGCGCAGGCCGCAGCCCAGGTGCCCGGGCCGATCGGCGCCGCGGTGTCGGCGGTGTGCCAGCCGAGCTTGCCGGTGATATGGGTGGGATAAGTCGCGGCATGGCGCACCGGATGGATATTGCCGATCATCTCCGGGCCGGAATCGCCGAGCGCGGTCCAGGCCTCCCAGGCCTCGCTCAGGAACGACAGATATTCCGGACTGTGGATGCGCGCACGCGGTCCCTGCCCGAATGTGGTCGGCTCGACCAGTTGATGCTTGCCGTCCTTGAGCCCTTTGAGCAGGCGGTCGGCACGTTCGGGCTGCTCGGTGGTGCGCTTGACCACACCGCGAACCAGGAAGAATTGCGGATCGTGGCTGCGATGCAGCTCGGTATGGACGGCTTTCACTCGAACACTCCGTGGTCGCTTTGAGGGTGCCACAGATGTCTAAATCCCCGCGGCGGCGAGATGCAAGCAAGAAGAATGCCGCCCCTGTCGCACCGCCCTGCGCCGGAAGCAGATCCCTCGTGAAGCTCAGCAGCGCCCGCGCTGAAGGCAGTGCTCGCGGCCCTGCTGGTCGGTGCGGAAGGACTCGACGAAGCCGCCCTGACGCTGAGTGACGAAGATCGTCTTGCCGTCGTGGCCTCCGAAGGCGAGGTTGGTCGGCTCCTTGGCTCTCAGCGTGATCTCCCGCTCCACCGCGCCATTGGCCTTCATCAACGTGATCGTGCCCTTGAGGATGCGCGCAACATACAGGCGGCCAGCGATGTCGGTGCGCAGGCCGTCGACAGTGTCGGGCTGAAATGCCTTGACGAGTCTTGGACTGGTGAGCTCGTTGCCGGCGACCGTATAGGACCAGATCTGACCGCTGCTGGATTCCCCGACATAGAGCGTCTTGTCATCAGGGCTGAGATCTATGCCGTTGGTCGTGCCCATCGCGCGCGGCGCCGACATCAGCTGTCCCTGCACCGTTCCGTCGGCTCCCTTCGCGATGCGCCAGATGTGGCCTTCGCGACCTTTCCAGTTCGGATCGCTCGCGTAGATCGTGCCGTCGCGGGCGATGGTGATGTCGTTGGGCTGGTTCATCTCGTCGGAGTGAAACCAGATGGCGGGCTCGGTCGATCCCTTCGGGATCGCGAAGATGTTGTGCTTCTTGTAGTCGGCGATGAACATGGTGCCGTCGCGCGCGAAGCGGATGGCATTGCCGACGCTGCCCTCGGGCAGCGCCGTGAACGGCTCGGACGCCGTGCCGCCGACGGGCAGCTTGCCGATGGTGCCGGGCTTGCCGAAATTGACGACGAAGAGATTGCCGTCGAGATCGGCGGCCGGCCCTTCGATGCCGAACGTGTATTCGCCTGATGGCGTCACCTGCACGCTTTCGAACAGTTTCGTTTCCGCTCGGGCCGGTGCCGTCGCAAGGACGAGAACAACGCTACTGCACAGGCACCAGAAATTCCTGCCGGATGTAATAGCCATCGCCGTCGCTGCACTCGCCATTCAGATAGGCATCGGCCGGTCGGAAGAAGCGGCTGAAACCGGGTTTGTCTACAGCGTTCCTTTGTGTCACGACGACGACCTTGGCAGCCGGTATTTCGCCGCATTCCTTGTTCGTTTTGCCAAAGAACTTGCGCTGCGGCGGGCCGGATTTGATCCGCATCCGGATGCCTGGAACCATTCTTGACACCAGCAGATCCGCCGTGTCGAGCAGGCGCGTGTAACCGGGTTCGGCCTTCGGCAGGCCGTCGCCACCCGGCGGCATCAGTTTCTCCGCGCCCAACCCACGAAGCCGCGTGCGCAACTTTCCGGAATCGGGATCACCAGGATAGATCCAGCCATCCTGCGACAGCATGAAGCGAAGCACCGTCGCGTCCTTCTGAGCGTCCGATAGGCCCGGCTTCAGGCCGAAATCCGAGTGACAGCCGACGCAGTGCTTTTCGACGAGGCCCTTGCGCAAATTGGTGAGCCGGACGCTGTTCTGCGCGTCCCTGGCCACGAAGACCGCCAGTTGCTCGATCAGCGCCTGGCTACGCACGTCGCAGGGCAGCGGCGACGGCGCATCGCCCGCGGCGCGGTCGATCCGGATCACGGTCTGGTTTTTGTCCTCGACCAGCCAGATTGCGCCGTCCTCCGCGACCGTCATGCCGACCGGCGCACCTTGCGGCCGCGCGCCGTTGACGCGGTGCCAGCCTGCGATCAGCTCCTCGAACGGCGCGGCGGCGACGGCGCCGGCCTCGGTCTGAAAGCTGTGGGTCGGATCGGCCGCGCAACTGACATGATAGCGTACCGGCGCCGGGGCGGGCTTCGGGAAGCCGTGATCGTCGACGTCATAGACGATGACGCGGCTGCCGGTCGGGCGATAGCCATGCAGGCCGACCAGCAGCTTGCCCTCGAGCTCCGGAAATTTCGCGCCGCGATAATAGAGCATCGCGAGCGGCGCGCCGTGCGGCGGCAGCAGCGAGAACGGCGCCTTGTAGAGAGCGTTGGCGGTGCACAGCGATTTGTAGACCCCCGACCGCAATACGATCCTGAATTCTAGACTCGGCGTCGACAAATCGTAGCAATAGGGCCAGCCGTAATGCCTGCCCTGCTCGATCGCGTTGATCTCCTCGTTCGGCTTGAAAATGTCAGGCAGGTCGCGGCCGTTCTCGCCTTGCAGAAAGGCATAGCCCGCATCAGGGAAGTTCGGATGCAGCGCCAGCGCCATCGAGTTGCGCAGGCCGCGCGCATAGACACCGTGCGGCGGGTCGGGTTCGCCAGGCTTCAACGCCGGGAAGATACCGCCCGGGGGCGGCGTGAACAGCCAGATCGACGCCATTGCGGAAACGCCCTCGGCCGCCGCGCAAGGTCTCGTGATCGGCGCCGGCGTGATGCAGTCGTCGCTGTGCGAGCCGACATTGACGAACAGCCGGCCGTTCTTATCAAAGACAAACTGCTTGAATGGATGCGCGCTCTCGTCGAGCTTTTTGCCGTCGGGCAATGTGATCCGGCGGCCGGGCATGTGACGGACGACGGTCTCGACCGTGTCGCGCGGATTGTCGGCGAGCGGATCGAACCGGAAGATCGTCTCCGCGCTCGAGGCATAGAGCTTCTTGTCCGGGCCGATCGCGAGGCCGAACGGATATTCGATTGCAGTCAGCAACTCCTTGAACAGCTGTCCCTGGGGTGCCCGCGGGTCGAGCAACAGCAGCCGGCCAACGGTATGGCCCCAGCCCGCCATGTCGGCGACCACGAACAGGTCACGACCGGGCACCTGGATGATCGAGCGCGGGAATTTCAGCCGATCCTCCTCGCTGGCGACGAGGCCAGCGCAAAATCCCGCCTTCATGTCGATCTGGATTCTGGGAAAGGCGAGATCGGCGCTGCCGCAGGTCTCCGTGCCGATCGCATAGCCGCTCTTGCGGACCGGTTCTGATGAGCCTACCGAGGCGAGGGTCAGGAGGACCACCAAGGCGCCCGTGCATGCGCGCAGGCTTCGGCTTTCACGCCAAAATGTGAGGTGGTTCACGGCGCCTCCCGGACGTTCCGTCCAGGGTTGTTCCACGCCGCGGGAACGCCGTGCAGTTGATCAACACCCCTTGTGATCAAACCAGCAGGGGGCTTGGCGCCGACCAATCTCCGTAGATTCCCTTACCGGGCTCGACCCGAATGTTTCGCGAAGGCTTGGAATGGTATCGGTTTGCCGTCCCAATCGCTCCCAATAGGAGACGCATATGGTCCAGGTCTATTTTCACTGCTCCAACTTGGACGGCACGCTGATCGATCGCAGCGGCACAGCCGTGACCAACCTGACCGAGGCGCGCGACCGTGCCGCCCAGATCATGAACGCGATGATCCTGACGCCCGGCGCTGAGGATTGGCGCGACTGGGTAATCCATGTCAGCGGCTCCGACGGCGAGGAGATCTTCGACCTCCCCTTCACTGCCATGCTCGGCAAGCCGCACTGAGGTGATGCCATGTTGCTCGCGTCACTGACCCTGCTCCGCCAGCCCCTGAACTTCATCGCCAGCAAATGGCTGACGCTGATCCGGATCGCGGGCAATCCCTACCGCCCCGAGCTCCACTACATGCGCGGGCCTGGCCCGAAATGGCACGCCAGGTATCAGGCCAGCCGGCTGGATCGCGCGCGCTGAGCCCTGCGGCTTCCGCTTCCCACTGATCGGTCTCATAACTCGTCATGCCCGGGCCTGTCCCGGGCTTTCTCGTCTTGGCATCTACGTCTTGCCGACTGCGCCACCCCCGCTGTTACACACCAGCCATGCCGCGTCGCCCTTTCGATGTTCTCGATGGGGGCGATGTGCCATTCTTCGCGGAGCTCAGCGCAACGAAGCCAAACCGAAGACAGCACACAGACATCATCATGCCGCACCAGTTCAGCCACACCCAAACCGTCCGCAAGCCCGCCGTCACATCCAAAGGCGGCATCGTCGCCGCGCAATCGCGGCGGGCGGCCGAAGTGGGGGCGCAAGTGCTGGCGGCGGGCGGCGACTGTGTGGACGCGATCGTCGCCACCACCTTCGCACTTAACGTGCTGGAGCCCTGGAACAGCGGCATGGGCGGCGGCGGCGCGATGGTGCTCTACCGTGCCGCGGAAAATCTCCACGAGGTGATCGACTACGGCATGTGCGCGCCGCAAAGCCTGCGCGCCGCCGACTATCCGCTCAGCGGCGAAGGCGCGGCTTCCGACCTGTTTCCCTGGCAGCGGGTGAAGGACGACCGCAACATCCACGGCCCCGGCTCGATCGCCGTGCCCGGCGTCGTCGCCGGCATGGAGGAGGCGCATCGCCGTCACGCCAGGCTGCCGTGGAAGGATCTGGTCGCGCCGGCCGTCGCCCTCGCCGGCGAAGGCCTGCTGGTCGATTGGTGGACCACGCTGACGATCGCGGCATCGGCGTCCGATCTTCGGCGCTATCCCGCGAGCGCGACAACGTTCCTGAAGGACGGCCTCCCGCCGAGCGCGCCGTGGGGCATCAAGTCCGAGACGCGACTGCCGCTGGACACGCTGAAGGCGACACTGGCGCACCTGGCCGACGCCGGTCCGCGCGATTTCTACCAGGGCGATCTCGCCAGGAGCATCGCATCCGACATCAAGGCCGACGGCGGCGCGCTGTCAGTGGAGGATCTCGCCGCGTTCCGAGCTCATCGGCGCGATCCGCTGGCGATCCCCTATCGTGGCGGCAACGTGTTTGCGACGCCGGAGCTCACAGCCGGACCGACAATGGCGCATGCGCTGCGCCTGTTGCAGCAGAACCTGAAGCCGGGAAGCGCGCCCGACGCGGCCGCCTATGCCGAATATGCCGCCGCGCTGCAATCGGCCTATCGCGAGCGACTCAAGGATATGGGCGATGCCGACGGCAAGCGCTCGCTCGGCGCGGAATATCTGGCGCCCGCCTGCACCACGCACTTCTCCGTGGTCGACCGCCACGGCAACATCGCGGCGGTGACGCAGACGCTGCTGTCGTCCTTCGGCTCGAAATACGTCACGCCGCACACCGGCATCGCCATGAACAACGGCATCATGTGGTTCGACCCGAAGCCAGGCACCACCAACTCGCTCGCCTCTGGCAAGCGCTGTCTCACCAACTACACGCCCGTCATCGCCGAGGCCGAGGACGGCAGACGGCTCGCGGTCGGTGCCTCCGGCGGTCGCCGCATCCTCCCGTCGGTGATGCAGATCGTGTCGTTTGCGATGGATTTTGGCATGGATCTCGATGCCGCAATCCATCAACCGCGCATCGACGCCAGCGAAGGCGCGATCGTGATCGGCGATACCAGGCTGCCGGCGGACACACGCGAGATGCTCGCGGCCCGATTCGACTACGAGGAAGCGCGGGTGCAGTACTTGCCGCAGAAGTTCGCCTGCCCGAGCGTCGTGATGCGCGACGGCGACACCAATTCCGGCGCGGTCGAGATTTTTCAGCCCTGGGCCGACGCAGTGGCGGAAGGCTGAGCTTAGATCCCCAACCGGTCCCGCACGCGGCCAGCGATCACTGCCGTCGTCACGCCAACCGGCCAGAAGGCGTGCATCGGGATCGGCTTGATGCCGGTGACGGGCATGTCGATCTCGGCCTTGGCGCCGCCGATCAGACGTCGTGCGAGCTGCGCGCCCATCGCGGTCGAGAGCGCGACGCCGCGGCCGTTGCAGCCGAGCGAGATCAGGATGTTGTCCGCGGGCTCGTGCACATGCGGGTAATGATCCGCGGTGATGGCAAGCCGGCTGTTCCAGCCATGGGTCCAGGCCACGCCCTTGAGCTGCGGCCATAGCCGTTCGGCGTATCGCATGAGATAGGCGACGTCGCGCGGCGAACTGATCCAGCGCATCGGGCCGCGGCCCCCCATCAAGAGGCGGTTCTGCTGATCGATGCGGTAATAGACGGTGATGTGGCCGCTCTCGTAAAGGACGGGACGCGTCGGCATGATCGAACGGGCCACGTCGTCAGAGAGCGGGGCCGTGGCCGCGATCGAGGAAAACACCGGCACGATGGTGCGGCGAAGCGCCGGCCAGAGATCGTCGGTAAAACCGTTGGTCGCGAGCAGCACCTTGTCGGCATGCACCACCGCGCGCGGCGTCTCGATGCGCCAGCGGCTGCCCTCGCGACGGAGTGATAGTGCGGGTGTTTCGCCATACACCTTCGCGCCCGCGGAGATCGCGGCGCGCGCGAGGCCGCGGGCATAGCTGAGCGGATGCAGATCGCCGCCGCGCGCATCCAGCATGGCGCCGATGTAGCGATCCGTGCCCGTCATCTCGCGCAATTGCTCGCGATTGAGGTACGACACCGGCATGCCACGGGCGATGCACTGCTGTGCGGTTGTCTCGATCGCGGCGGCGCTGGCCTCGTTATAGGCCGCGCGCAGCGTGCCGTTCTGCCGTGCTTCGCACGGGATCTGGTAGCGGCGGATCAAATCGTGGGTGAAGTTCGTCGTGCCGTAGGAGAACGCGACCATGCGGCGGCCGAGCTCAGCGCCGAAATCCGCCTCGATCTGATCGGGATCGTGCTTCAGTCCGGGATTGGTGTGACCGCCATTATTGCCGGATGCGCCCCAGCCCGGCTCCTGCGCCTCCAGCACCAGTGCCTCGACACCCTGCTCCGCCAGGTGCAACGCCGTGGACAGGCCGGTGTAGCCGCCGCCGACGATCGCGACCGAGACCGTCCTGTCGATTTCGAGCGGCGGCGTAGTCGGCGGCACGACGGCGGTGTCGGCGTAGAGGGACGGCGGCAGAGGCAGGCGCGTGGTCATGGCGAAGACCGGTCAGAGCGGATGCAGCACGCGGCGCAAAAAGTCCTGCGTGCGCGGATGCTGGGGTTGATTGAGCAGCGACTTGGCCGGCCCCTGCTCGACGATGACGCCGCCGTCGATGAACAGCACGCGGTCGGCGACGTCGCGGGCAAAGCCCATCTCATGGGTGACGACGACCATGGTCATGCCGTCGTCGGCGAGCTTGCGCATCACGCCGAGAACGTCGCCGACCAATTCAGGATCGAGCGCCGAGGTCGGTTCGTCGAACAGGATGGCCTTGGGCTGCATCGCCAGCGCCCGTGCGATCGCGACGCGCTGCTGCTGGCCGCCGGAGAGCTGGGGCGGATGCTCGTTGGCTTTCTCGGCAAGGCCCACCTGGGCGAGCAGCGCGCGGCCACGCTCGAATGCGGCAGCGCGTGGCTCCTGCTTCACATAGAGCGGACCTTCAACCACGTTCTCCAGCACCGTCCGGTGCGGAAACAGATTGAAGCGCTGGAACACCATCGAGACCTGGGTGCGGACTTTCACGATCGACGGCGCGTCGCTGTCGACCTTCAATCCCTCGACGCTGATCTCGCCGCGGTCGTAGCTTTCGAGACCGTTGATACAGCGCAAGATGGTGGACTTGCCGGAGCCGGAGGGGCCGACGATGCAGACCACCTCGCCCTTCTGGACGGACGCCGTGATGCCCTTGAGCACCTCGTTCGCACCGAAGCTCTTGTGGACGTCGGTCAACTCGATCATTTCTTGCCGGCCCGCTTCTCGAAGTGACGGACCAGCAGGATCAGCGGAATGCTCATGGTGAGATACATCAGCGCGACAAGCGTGAACACGTTGGTGTTCTTGAAGGTCGAGGACGCGATCAGCTTGCCCTGAAGGGCGAGCTCGGCGACCGTGATGGTCGAGGCCTGCGAAGAGTCCTTCAGCATCATGATCATGACGTTGCCATAGGGCGGCAGCACGATCCGCACCGCCTGCGGCAGCACGACCCGGCGCATGGTCAGCCACCAGCCCATGCCGATCGATTGCGCCGCCTCGATCTGCCCTTTGTCGATGGCCTCGATGCCGGCGCGGAAATTCTCCGCCTGATAGGCCGAGTAGGCGATGCCGAGCCCGAGGATCGCGGCCTGCAACGCGGACAGGGTAACGCCGAGATCGGGCATCACGAAATAGAGGTAGAACAACAGCACGATGATCGGAATGCCGCGGATCACGTTGATCAGGCTGGCGCTGAGCAGCGACAGGACGCGGATGCCGGAGACCCGCATCATCGCCCAGACGAGGCCAAGAACCGTCGAAAGCAGCAGCGAGCCGATGGTGACGACGATCGTCAGCGCGACGCCGCTCATCAGGATCGGGAAGAATTCGGCCGCGTCGTGCCAGAAGCCTTTCATCGATCAGCTTTCATCGATGGCCTCTGCCGATCAACCCTGTGCCTTCAGACCCCATTTATCGAGGATCTTGTCGATGGTGCCGTTGGCCTTCAGCTTGGCGAGCGAAGCGTTGATCTTGCCGAGCAGCGCGGCCTCGCCCTTGCGCACGCCGATGCCCACCGAGCCGAGGGTGACGGGCTTGTAGCCATCGACCAGGCGCACCTCGGGGAAGCCGCCCTGCTTCAGATTGTAGGCGAGGATCGGATAGTCGGCGTAACCGGCCTTGAGGCGGCCGGTGTTCACGTCGCGCAGGATGTCGGGGATGGTGTCGTAGGCCTTGACGTCGGCGAACAGGCCGGACTTCTTCAGCGCGTCGACGAAGGCGGTGCCGACCTGAGCGCCGACCGTCTCGCCCTTCAGATCGTCCTGGGTGGCGTAGGCCTTGGTGTCGCTCTTGGGGACCACGAGGCCTTCGCCATAGGTGTAGATCGGGTCGGAGAAGTCGACGACCTCCTTGCGCGGCGCTGTGATGAACATCGCGGCCGCGATGATGTCGATCTTGCTTGATGTCAGCGACGGGATCAGGGCCGAGAACTGCATCGGCTCGATCTGCACGTTGAAGCCGGCATCCTTGCCCACTTCAGTGACGAGATCGACCATGATGCCCTGGATGCTATTGGTCTTGGTGTCGAGGAAGGTGAAGGGAATGCCTGTCGGCGTCGAGCCGACCTTCAGCACTTGCTGCGCCGAAGCCGGCGCTGCTGCGGCAATCGCGAGTGCCGCGAGCGCGGCCAGACCAAAACGCTTCATCGCATCCCCCTTGGGCCCGACCGATGGCGGCGCTCGCAAACCTCGTTCATCGCAGACGTTGCGGGCAAAGCCGTTTCGGCCTATTTTCACCAATATGAAAATTTGGTCACACTTCTGCGGCCGATGCAAGTGGTTTTCATGCACATGAAGGAAGCGGTTTGACGTGAGCGGTGGCAAGAGAATGCACAGGCCGGCCGCCGCAAAGCCGGTGAAGAAGGTGAAGGTGAAAGCCTCCGCCCGGGCTATCGCCAAAGCGGCCGAGCCGGCGATGGATGTTGCGGTCGGCCGCCGCATTCGCGATCTCAGGCGCATCAGGCAATTCTCGCTCGAGACGGTCGCCTCGCGCACGGAGCTGTCGATCGGTTTCCTCAGCCAGATCGAGCGCGGACTGTCGTCGCCGTCGCTGCGCGTGCTGGCCACGCTCGCCGACGTGCTCGGCGTCGGCATCGCCGCGCTGTTCGGCGCGAGCCCGAACGCCGACGGTGCACCAGATCAGGTGGTCACGCGCGGACTGCAGCGGCCCGAGCTGAAGCTCTGGCGCACCGGCGTGTCCAAGCAGTTGCTGAGCCCCGCCAGCCCCGACAACCGGCTCAACCTGTTCCTGGTGCATCTGGAGCCGGGCGGCTCCACCGGTGACGAGCTCTACACCCATGACGGCGAGGAAGCCGGCCTCGTTCTCGAAGGCGAGATGATGCTGACGGTGGACAGCGAGACGTGGTCGCTGAAGACGGGCGACAGTTTTCGGTTTGCAAGCCGTCGGCCGCACCGGTTTTTAAATCCAGCCAATGACGCGAAGGCGGTGGTGCTGTGGGTGAATTGCGTGACGGGGACGGCGTAGCGCAGCCGTCATTGCCAGCGAAGCGAAGCAATCCACATTCTCACCGCGGAGACACTCTGGATTCCTCGTCGCGAGAGCTCCTCGCAATGACGGGAGGATAGAGTCTTAGCCAAACCGGTACTTGTACCGGTCCACTGTCAGCGCACTCACATCAATGTCCGGCTTCTTGCCTGACAGCATGTCGGCGAGCACGCGGCCGGAGCCGCAGGACATGGTCCAGCCTAGCGTGCCATGGCCGGTGTTGAGGTGAAGGTTGGCGTATTGCGTCGGGCCGATCACGGGCGGGCCGTCCGGCGTCATCGGGCGCAGGCCGCTCCAGAACGTCGCCTTGGAGAGATCGCCGCCTCGCGGAAACAGATCGGTCAGCGAGTGATCGAGCGTGGCGCGCCGCGCACCATAGAGCTGGCTCGAGAAGCCGGAGATTTCGGCGGTGCCGCCGACGCGGATGCGATTGCCGAGGCGCGTGATGGCGACTTTATAGCTCTCGTCCATCACCGTCGATTCCGGCGCGCCGGAAGCGTCCTTGATCGGTACCGTGATCGAATAACCCTTCACGGGATAGACTGGCAGCGAAATATCGAGCGGCGCGACCAGCCGCGACGACCAGCTTCCGAGCGCGAGCACGTAAGCTTCTGCCTGCAACATCCCAGCGCTGGTCGCGACGCCGCTAACGCGCGCCCCGTCGGTGACGATGCGGTCGATGCCGGTATTGAACATGAAGCGCACGCCGAGCGCTTCGGCATGCTTGGCCAGTGCCTGCGTGAACATGTGGCAGTCGCCGGTCTCGTCCTGCGGCAAGCGTAGTCCGCCCGCGACCTTCTCTTTCACGCCCGCCAGAGCCGGCTCGGCCGCGATGCAGCCCTCGCGGCTCAACACCTCGAACGGCACGCCGTATTGCTTGAGCACGGCGATGTCCTCACCGGTGCCGTCGAGCTGGGCTTGGTAGCGAAACAGCTGCAGCGTGCCCTGCGAGCGCTCGTCATACTGGACGCCGATGTCGCGGCGCAGGTCGCGCAGGCAATCGCGGCTGTATTCCGCGATCGGAATCATCCGGCTCTTGTTGATCGCGTAGCGTTCGCTGGTGCAGTTGCGCAGCATCTTGAGCAGCCAGACCCACATCACGGGATCGAGCTTCGGCCGGATCACCAGCGGGCCGTGCTTCATCAGCAGCCATTTGACCGCCTTCACCGGCACGCCGGGACCGGCCCAGGGCGAGGAATAGCCGGGCGACACTTCGCCGGCATTGGCAAAGGAGGTCTCGAGCGCCGGTTCGGGCTGACGGTCGACGACCGTCACCTCATGGCCGGCACGCGCGAGGTAGTAGGCAGAGGTGACACCGATGACACCGCTGCCGAGGATCAGAACTTTCACGCTTGGTCAAACTCCTGCGGCATCACGCTCGCCGCTGCAAGAGGGAACTCCGCAACGGCGAGAGCAATTATCAGGCCACCCGCTTGATGGCATCGCCGAGGATCGACACGATATCGTCGATGTGGCTCTTCTCGACGATGAGCGGAGGCGACAGCGCAAAGCTATCGCCACTCATGCGGAAGTACAGCCCGCGATTGAAGCAGTCGACCATGACGTCGTAGCCACGCACGCCGACCGTACCGTCACGCGGCGACAGCTCGACCGCGCCCATCAGGCCGCAATTGCGGATATCGACGACGTTGGGCAGGCCCTTCAGCGAATGCAGCGCGTCGCGCCAGTATTCAGAGATCGAAGCACCGCGCGTCAGCAGGCCTTCATCCTTGTAGATGTCGAGCGTCGCGATGCCCGCGGCGCAGGCGACCGGGTGCGCCGAATAGGTGTAGCCGTGGAACAGCTCCATCGCGTTCTCCGGGCCGACCATCAGGCCGTCGTGAACCTTGCGGCTCGCAAACACGGCGCCGCAGGGAACGGTGCCGTTAGTGATGCCCTTGGCCGTCGTCATCATGTCAGGCGTGACGCCGAAGAAGTTGGCGGCGAACGGCGTGCCGAGGCGGCCGAAGCCGGTGATGACCTCGTCGAAGATCAGGAGAATACCGTGCTTATCGCAGATGTCGCGCAGGCGCTGGAGATAGCCCTTCGGCGGCGGCAACACCGCGGTCGATCCGGGCACTGGCTCGACGATGACGGCGGCGATGGTCTCGGCGCCATGCAGGGCCACCAACCGCTCGAGATCATCGGCGAGCTCGGCGCCATGCTCGGGCTGATCCTTGGCGAAGGCGTTGCGGGTGAGATCGTGGGTGTGACGGATGTGGTCGACGCCCGGCAGCAGGGTCGCGAAGGCGCGGCGGTTGGCGACCATGCCGCCGACCGAGGTGCCGCCGAAGCCGACGCCGTGATAGCCGCGCTCGCGGCCGATCAGACGGGTGCGGCTCGCCTGGCCGTTGGCGCGGTGATAGGCGAGCGCGATCTTCAGCGCGGTGTCGACCGACTCGGAGCCGGAATTGGTGAAGAAGATGCGATCGAGGCCCTTCGGCGCGATCTCGGCCAGACGCTCGGCGAAGTCGAATGCCAGCGGATGGCCCATCTGGAACGACGGTGCGAAATCCAGCGTCATCAGCTGGCGCTCGACGGCGGCGCCGATCTGCTTGCGGCCGTGGCCGGCATTGACGCACCAGAGGCCGGCGGAGGCGTCGATCACCTTGCGGCCGTCGACGGTGGTGTAGTGCATGCCCTCGGCCGAGGAGAACAGGCGCGGCGCCTTCTTGAATTGCCGGTTGGCCGTGAACGGCATCCAGAACGAGTCGGTCTTGATGGTGTTCGGAATCTGATGAAGGGTCACGGGCCACGCTCCTTTGCTGACCTGCTACCAGAGGCACGGCTTGAAAAGCGCAACAAGTCCTTTTCTGAGAGGCTGCAAGCCATTGATTTGACTGGGGCTGCCGGTCCATATTTGCGCGATCCGCAACACCTGCAACACGGGACAGGGACATGAGCGTCGATATCGGTGGACGGCTGCGATTCATCCGGGCGCGCCAGAAGCTGTCGCAGCGCGAACTCGCCAAGCGCGCCGGCGTCACCAATTCGACGATCTCGCTGATCGAATCCAACCAGATGAACCCGTCGGTCGGCGCCCTCAAGCGCATCCTCGACGGCATTCCGATGGGGCTCGCCGAATTCTTCGCGCTGGAGCCGGAGAGCCGGCGCAAGATATTTTACCGCGGCGAAGAGCTGACCGAGGTCGGCAAGAAGCCGATCTCCTATCGGCAGATCGGCGACAATCTGTTCGGTCGCAGCCTGCAGATCCTGAAGGAGCGCTACGAGCCCGGCAGCGACACCGGGCGCGTTCACCTCGTCCATGACGGGGAGGAAGGCGGCATCGTGATCTCGGGAAAGCTCGAAGTCACCGTCGAGGACGAGCGCCGCATCCTCAATCCGGGCGATGCCTATTACTTCGAGAGCCGGCGTCCGCATCGCTTCCGCTGCGTCGGCGGCAAGCCGTGCGAGGTGATCTCGGCCTGCACACCGCCGACATTTTAAAGTTATCCGCGATCCTACGGAGCCACCGGTATCTTACGGAGCTTGAGCCATCTCAATTTCCGCAGCCTGATCCTCTATATATTTCGAGCCATAGCCAAGCAGCCTCCGCTTTCCGGAGCCGCTTCGTAACAGGGCTCGCTATGAAGATCACGCTCGCAAATGCAGAGGCCGCACTCGATGAAGTGCAGCGCGACAACGACAAGCTCCATTCGGAGGAGCTGCGCAAGGCCATCGCGAACTACATCGAGTCGCAGCGAGAAGCGCTCAAGGCTCTTCGCAAGAAGCTGCACTAGCAGGCGGAGAGCGAGACAGCCTCGCCGGCCCGCGGCCTCAGGCTACGTCAGCAACTCCTCGATCCGGATCGGAAAACGGCGGACACGCACCCCAGTCGCATGCCACACCGCGTTGGCGACCGCGCCCGCACTGCCGGTGATGCCGATCTCGCCGACACCCTTGATACCGAGCGCGTTCACGTGCGGGTCGTGCTCATCGACCGTGATCACGTCGAGCGGCGGCACGTCGGCATTCACCGGGATATGGTACTCGCCGAGATTGGCGTTCATGATCCGGCCCGTGCGGCGGTCGGTGATGGCTTCCTCGTGCAACGCAAAGGACAGGCCCCAGATCATGCCACCGAACAGCTGGCTCTGCACCATACGCGGGTTGACGATGCGTCCGGCGGCGAAAGCGCCGACCATGCGGGTGACGCGGACCTGGCCGAGCTCGGGATCGACCTTCACCTCCGCGAACACCGCGCCGTGGGCGTGCATCGCATACTCCTCCATCGCCGCCGGATTCGGCGCGCCCGTGCCGCGCGCCTCGAGCTCGGCGACGCCGGCGCGCGCGAGAATCTCGGAATAGCTTTCGCCGCGGCTCTCGTCGTCGCGCCGGATCAACCTGCCATCGCGCGCGATCACGCCGGCATTGCCGGCGCCAAACAGCGGCGAGCGCTCATCGTTGGTGGCGAGATCGGCGAGTTTTGCAATCACGGCCGCGCCTGCGCTGTGGATCGCGGCACCCGCGGTTGCCGTGTGTGCCGAGCCGCCGGCGATGCCGGCATCGGGCAGGTCGGATGAACCCGCCTTGAACTCGACGCGGTCGATATCAAGCCCCAGTTCGTCGGCCGCAATCTGCGCCAGCGCCGTCCAGGCGCCCTGCCCCATGTCATGCGCGCCGATTTCCATGGCGCCGGAGCCGTCGCGGCGAAGCACTGCGCGTGCCTCGGCCTGGAACATCAGCGCCGGGAACGTCGCGGTGCCCATGCCCCAGCCGACCAGAAGGCCATCGTCGTCGCGCATCTGCCGCGGCTGGAGCGATCGCTTCGCCCAGCCGAAGCGCGCCGCTCCCTGCTCGTAGCAGGCGCGCAATGCCTTGGACGAGAACGGCTTGCCGGTGATGGGCTCGACCTCGGCATAGTTCTTCAGACGAAAGGCGAGCGGATCGATGCCGCAAGCCCACGCCATCTCGTCGATCGCGCTCTCTAGCGCGATCGAGCCGGTGGCCTCGCCCGGCGCGCGCATGAACAACGGCGTGCCGGTGTTGACGCGCACGGCATCATGCGAGGTGCGGATCGCGGGCGCCGCATAGAGCGTGTGCGAGGCATCAGCCGCGGGTTCGTAGAAATCGTCGAACGTGCTCGACACGGTCCTCGCATGGTGATCGAGCGCGGTCAGGCGCCCCTCGCCATCTGTGCCGATGCGCAGCCGCTGCCGCGTCGGCGCGCGATGGCCGACCGGGCCGTACATCTGCTCACGGCGCAGCACCAGCTTGACCGTTTGCCGACGAGCTTTGCCGCCATGATGCCGAGCACCGGAGGGCCGGCCATGAGCCCCTTCGAGCCGAAGCCGCCGCCGAGGAACGGGCTGCGGATGTGGATCTTGTCGTGCGCGATGCCGAATAATTCGGCAACGCGCGCCAGCGACAGCATGAGACCCTGGGTCGGCATGTCGATCTGCAGACTGTCGCCGTCCCAGGCAGCCACGATCGCATGCGGCTCCATCGCATTGTGATATTGCGGCGGCGTCTCGTAGATCGCGTCGATCCGCTTGTCGGCGGAGGCAAGCCCCGCCTCGACATCGCCGCGGTGATTTTCCGTGGGGTTGCCGACACCGACGACCGGCGGCACGAAGCTTTCACCCGCATCGAGGCCGATGAGCGCGGGCAGCGTCTCGTAGCGCGGCGCCAGCAGCGCCGCGCCTTCGGTCGCAGCCTCCAGCGTCTCGGCGATCACGACGGCGATCGGCTGGTTGGCGTAGCGGACCTCATTGCTCTGCAACACCTCCATCCGGAACACGAAGGGATTGGTCTTGATCTCGGGATCGATCGCGAGCCCAGGCTTGTGGTCTGGCGTCATGACATCGACGACGCCGGGGTGGCGCTTGGCGGCGCTGACGTCGAGCGAAGTCACGCGGCCGTGCGCGATGCTGGAAACGGCCATCACTGCAAACAGCATACCGGGCGGATGATTGTCAGCGGCGTAGGTCGCCTGGCCTTTGACCTTAAGCACGCCGTCGCGGCGGGTCAGCGGCTGGCCGATGTTCGAGCCGTGGCGCAGATGAGCGGGCGCGCTGGTGAGATTAACCTCAGGCATGAATGGCTCCGGACGTCGAGGCAAAGGGAGAGGCCGGCAGCGCGGGGATGCGCGCAGGCGTACCGGCAGCGGCGAGGCTCAGCGCGCGCACGACGATGCGGCGCGCGAGCTCGATCTTGAAGGCGTTGTCGCCGGACGGTTTTGCGTCGGCGAGCGCGCGCGAGGCGGCTTCCTGGAAAGCGTGCACCGTGGGCGCGACGTTCCTGAGCATGTCCTCCGCAGCGCGGGCGCGCCAGGGCTTTGCGGCGACGCCGCCGAGCGCAAGCCGCGCCTCCGCGATCTTGCCGTTCTCGATCCGCAGCGCAGCCGCAGCCGAGACGACGGCGAACGCGTAGGACGTTCTATCGCGGACCTTGAGATAGCGCGCATGAGCGGCAAAGCCGCGCGCCGCGGGCGGCAGACGCACCGCGACGATGAGATCCCCCGGTTCGAGCGCCGATTCACGCTCAGGCGTATCGCCGGGCAGGCGATGCAGTTCGTCGAGCGCGATCTCGCGCCGCCCGTTCCTGCCTTCGATCTCGACGATGGCGTCGAGCGCGACCAGCGGCACGCAGAAATCGGACGGATGCGTGGCGATGCAGTTTTCGCTCCAGCCGAGCACGGCGTGGGTGCGGTTCTCGCCGTCGCGGGCGTCGCAGCCGCTGCCGGCCTCGCGCTTGTTGCAGCGGCTTGCGGTGTCGTAGAAATACGCGCAGCGCGTCCGCTGCAGCAGATTGCCGCCGACGGTCGCGGCATTGCGCAGTTGCGCCGATGCGCCGGAGAGCAGCGCTTCGGCGACGGCCGGATAGGCCTTGGCAAAGTCTGCGTCATGCGCAAGATCGGCGTTGCTCACCAGTGCGCCGATGCGGATACCACCGTCGGCGAGGCGCTCGACCCGATCGAGTCCGTCGAGATGGGTAACGTCGACCAGACGATCCGGACGGCTGACGCCGCCCTTCATCAGATCGAGCAGATTGGTGCCGGCGGCGAGATAGACGGCGCCCGGCTGCGTCGCGGCCGCGACGGCTTCGGCGACCGTGGCGGGCCTGACATAATCAAATTGCTTCATGCGGAGCGCCTCTGATTGGATTCGTCCATGCCGGCCTGCGCGTCGAGCACGGCATCGACGATGCCGGCATAGGCGCCGCAGCGACACAGATTGCCGCTCATGCATTCGCGAATGCGCTCGGGATCGTTGCCGGCCTGTGCCTCGCTCATCATGCCGATCGCGCTCATGATCTGGCCGGGCGTGCAGAAGCCGCACTGAAATCCGTCGTGGGAGATGAAAGCGGCCTGCACGGGGTGAAGCTGGTCGCCGCGCGCCAGGCCCTCGATGGTGAGAATGTCGGCGCCATCATGACTGATGGCCAGCGCGAGACAGGAGTTGATGCGCTTGCCGTCGACGAGAATGGTGCAGGCGCCGCATTGGCCGCGGTCGCATCCCTTCTTGGTTCCGGTCAGGTGGAGGCGCTCACGCAGGAGATCGAGCAGCGTGACGCGCGGATCGTCGAGGACGAAGTCGCGCCGCGCACCGTTCACGGTGAGGCTGATGGAGTGGTTCATACAAGGCTCCGATCAGGAATAGACATGAGTGATCGCGCAGCGCGCCACCGCCGTGGCCGCCGTCGATATGCGCCCCCCGAACATCATCCGGGGCAACGACTTCAGCGAAGATACGGAGGCAGCCTCCGCTTAACAAGGGCCGGCGGGAAATATTTGGAATTCGTCAAAAGCCCGTGCGCATCAGCGCGATGCAGCCCCGTAAGGGTTCAATCTAACCAATTCGTGATCTACATTGCGTGGATGGACGACCACACCACCGACCAGACCCGCAAGCCCCGTGCCGATGCCGTGCGCAATCGCGAGCGCGTGCTCGAGGCGGCCAAGGCCGTGTTCAACGCGGGTGGTCCGGAGGCGAGCCTGGAGGCGGTGGCAAAACGCGCCGGCGTTGGCATCGGCACGCTCTATCGGCATTTCCCGACCCGCGAGGATTTGTTCGAGGCGGTGTACCGGCGCGAGGTCGAGCAGCTCAGCGAGCTCGCCGAGCAGTTGAAGAACGCCAGTGACCCGGTCGACGCGCTCAGGCGCTGGCTGCGCTCAGGAGTCGAATTCGTTGCCACCAAGAAGGGCATGGTGGCAGCCTTGGCACTCGCGGTGCAGAGCGGGTCGGAGTTGCATGCCTTTTCCTTTGAGCGCCTGACCAAGGCGATCGGCTCGCTGCTCGATCGCGCAGCCGCGGCCGGCGCGATGCGCGCGGACGTCAGTCCCGAGGACTTGCTGCGCGCGTTCTTTGGCATGTGCTACATGCACGACCAGCCCGGCTGGCAATCCTCGGTGCTGCGGATGCTCGACGTGTTCGTTGACGGTTTGCGGGTGCAGCCTGCCATGAAAGCCAAGGTCCGCGCGTCCGCCAAGCCTGCGAAGCCGGCTGCAAAGCGGAAGCGATAGCCCTCGAGATGTGCTAGGATCGGCGCCGCCGGGATTTCAACGCGGAGCTTGTCATGCGCATCGCCGCCTTGCTGGTCTTTCTCAGTGTCGCCTTCGGTCCCATCTCAGCGCGCGCCGACGATGTCGCGACGGCACAGAGTATCATCCGCGCCCAGGAGCAGGCATTCGGCCGTGACGACGCGCGCGGGGCCTATTCCTACGCCGCTCCTGCGATCCAGGAGATCTTCCCCGCGCCCGACATCTTCATGTCCATGGTGCAAAACGGCTATCCGCCGGTGTACCGGCACAAGAGCTTTGAATTTGGCGGCAGCAAGAGCGAGGGCAGCCGGATTGCCCAGCACGTCCATATCATCGATGCCAATGGCGAGGCCTGGGAAGCGCTCTACACGCTGGAGCAGCAACCGGACGGCAGCTACAAGATCACGGGTTGTTCGCTGCTGAAGGTGGGACAGGCAGTCTAGGTCGCAAAACCCGGACCGGTCCTGACTGCATTGATCCGCGAGCGGATCAGCAGCGTCAAGACGATGCCGATATTGAGCGCGTTCCACGCCACGCCGTTGGCGAACGCCGCCGCGTAGGAACCTGTCGCGTCGAAGATGACGCCCGAGACCCAGCCGCCGAAGGACATGCCGAACACGGACGCGAAGATCACGATGCCGACGCGGGTTGCGGCCTCGCTCGCCGGCATCGCCTCGCGTACGATGATGGCATAGCTCGGAACGATCCCGCCCTGGAACAGGCCGAACATCGCTGAGATCAAATAGAGCGAGGTCAGGCCGTCGAAGAACAGATAGAACACGAGTGCGAAGCCTTGCGCCACCGCACCGATCAGCAGTGTGGGGATGCCGCCGATCTTGTCGGCGAGGTAGCCCGAGCCGATCCGGCTGACGATGCCGCAGGCCATCATCAGCGACAGCATCTCGGCGCCGCGCGCCACGCCATATCCGAGATCGCCGCAATAGGCGACGATATGCACCTGCGGCATTGCCATGGCGACGCAGCAGGAAATGCTGGCGATCGAGAGCAGCACCGTCAGCGTGTTGGTCGAGAGCTTGAGGTCGACCCGCGGCGGAGCTGCATTGGCATGATCGTGAACCTTGTCGTCGCCCATCTGCGCGCGCAGGACCAGCACCAGGATGGTCATCAGGCTGACGCAGACGAGGCCGATGCCGATATGAGTGAAGCGCCAGCCGATCGTCTGCATGCCCGTGCTCACGAGCGGCGGCCACATCGTGCCGGCGACATAATTGCCGCTGGCGACGATCGTCACGGCCAGGCCGCGATAGCGCTCGAACCAGTGCGAGGCCTCCGCCATCAGCGGCGCAAAGGTCGCCGACGTGCCGAGCCCGATCAGGAAATACGCCGCCACGAACTGCCAGAGCTGGGTCGACAGACCCGCCAGCACATTGGCGACCCCGAGGAAGGCAATGCTGATCGCCATAGCCGCCACGATGCCGAAGCGGTCGGTGATCCTGCCGGCGATGACGCCGCCAAGCCCGAAACCGAACATCATCAGGGTGAAAGCCAGCGACACCGCGCCGCGCGTGGCGGAGAATTCGGCTTGCACCGCGGGAATCATGACGACGATCGCCCACATGCCGACGCCGCCGATCGAGCCGATCAGAAGCGCAATGACGAGGCGCATCCAGGCCTGACGCGAATCAGGGGTGAATGCTTCGGGTGTTTGTCCTGACTGATTTGGTGCGTGCACGGGCGGGACCATGGCCCGCGGATCACCACAGGGTCAACCATTGTGGCGCGATATTGGGCATGCACGGTGCACTGCGGTAAGATGGAGCTTGGCGAACGCGCGTTTTGTCATTATTTTGCAAATCAGCGCATGCAACACGGCGGCGCGGAGAGCATGTCGGCGGAATGTTGCTGCGATTGACACGATCGATGCGGATCAAGGTGGGGCGCTTCATTGCCTTCGCCTATCTGTTCTGCGTGATCGCGCCGGCCGCAAGCCTCGCCTGGGGTAGCGCTCCAGCACCGTGCCTCGACGACGCGCTTCTCGCCGACCGCGTGCCGGTGCATCACCAGATGCAGGCCGGCCACACGCATGACGGCGCCTCGCATGACCACGCCAGGCCGCATGCGCATCATCAGGGCGCCGCGCAGGACGCGCCCCCCACCCCTCATCATCACGGCGGCAAGGGTACGGCGGGACCGTGCTGCGCGATGATGTGCGTGAGCGCGCTGCCGGCCGACCTGCCCAGCGTCGCAAAGTCGCTTCAGCCGGTTTCCGCCTGCTCGCCCGAGATCGTGGCCAGCCTGCACAGCGCGGCGCCGCCCCTGCACTACCGCCCTCCGATCGCCTGATCTGACGCGCGACGACGTCAGGCCGAGCGCGCATCCGCGCGCGCGCACCTGTGGTCTCCAGACAGATCAGGGATGACTCATGCTTACGCTTTCCGGGGCGAAGTCCGCCGCTGCATCCGCGGCGCGGGGACGACACTTTCGATTCAATTGGCCGCTGCTGGCCGCGACGGCCTTGGCGTTGTCCGGCTGCATGCCGGCAACGATACAAGTCGCTGGCGCTGATCCTGCCGATCCCGCGGCCAAGATCGCGCGCGCCGGCTATCGTTCGACGATTGCGCCCTACACCAGCCTGCGGCCCGCGACGCCGGCACCATGGCGCGAGCGCAACGAGAGCGTCGCGCCGCAGCTCAAGCAAGACCGGTAGGAGCGCGCCATGACACATCGTCTCGCGCTAAGCCTGCTCGGTCTCACCTCGTTTGGACTTGCAGGCTGCGCCGCCTTCTCGCCCGACAGCGGCATGAAGGCCGTCTCGGAACTGACGAGCCAGACCATCAACAAGGATGTCGCCTTTGTGCGAACAACCGAAGGAGCCGGCGCGGTCGACGCGCGCGGTCGCCAGCTGCTGTCGCGAACACTCAGCATCGAGACCGCCGTGCAGATCGCACTGCTCAACAACAAGGGGCTTCAGGCCGCTTATAACGAGCTGGCGCTGGCCGAGACCGATCTCGTCGAGCAGAGCCTGCCGCCCAATCCCGTGTTCTCGGTCTCCCGGATCTCGGGCAACGGCGCCAGCGAAATCGAGCGTCAAATTGTCAGCGACATCCTCGCGCTCGCCACCCTGCCGTTCCGCTCGGAAATCGCCCGCGACCGTTTCCGCCAGGCGCAATTGCGCGCAAGCCTGGCGACGTTGCGGCTTGCCGCCGATGTCCGCCGCGCTTATTGGCGCGCCGTTGGCGGCAACGAGATGGTGGCGTTGCTGACGGATGCGAAGGCGACGGCGGAATCAACCGCGCAGCTCGCGGTCAAGCTCGGCGAAACTGGCTCGATCAACAAGCTCGATCAGGCCCGAGAACAGGTGTTTTACGCCGAAACCACCGCCGACCTCGCCACCGCGCGACAGACGGCGACGAGCGCGCGCGAAAAGCTGGCGCGCCTGATGGGGCTGTGGGACGGCGGCCTCGACTTCCGGCTGCCCAATCAACTGCCGCCGCTGCCACGCCGGCCGCAGGCTTTGCCGTCGATCGAAGCCGACGCGGTCGCCCATCGCATCGACCTGCAGATCGCGCGGCTCGAGCTGAGCGCGCTCGCAAAGTCGCTGAACCTCACGGAGGCGACGCGCTTCGTGACCCTGCTCGATCTCGCCGGCATCTCCCGCCGCACCCGGGATCCGGAAGGCGCGCCGTTCCGCGAGCGCGGCTTCGACGTGCAGTTCCAGATCCCGATCTTCGACGGCGGCGAGGTGCGGGTGCGGCAGGCGGCGGAGACCTACAATTTCGCCTTCAACCGGCTGACCGAGCGCGCCGTGAATGTACGCTCCGAGGCACGCGATGCTTATCGGGTCTATCGCTCCGGCTACGACATCGCCAGCCATTATCAGCGCGAGATCATCCCCTTGCGAAAAATCATCACCGAGGAGATGCAGCTCCGCTTCTCCAGCATGCAGGTCGATATCTTCGCGCTGCTCACCGAGGCGCGGCAGCGGCTCGCGTCGCTGCGCGGTGCAATCGATGCCAGGCAAAGATTTTTCCTTGCCCAATCCGACTTGCAGACCGCTGTCAATGGCGGCGGCGCGCCTGCTGACGGCGACAATTCAACCACTCTCGCCGCGGCAGCGCCTGCCGATGGCGGTCACTGACATGGAGGCCAACATGTTTTCCCGCCGAGGATTTTTGGGTAGCGCCGCGCTCGCCGGCGCATCCGTCGTCAGCGGCCGCGCCCAGGCCGCCTCGATTCCGGAAGCCCCGCACATGGACAAGGTCGTGATGCAGCCGCCGCTGCACCCCGTCAGCGGGCCGGACTATCGACCCGTCGTCACGCTGAACGGCTGGTCGCTGCCGTTCCGGATGAACGGCGACTGGAAGGAATTCCATCTCGTTGCCGAGCCCGTGGTGCGCGAATTCGCCGAGGGCATGAAGGTGAATTTGTGGGGCTATAACGGCCAGTCACCGGGCCCGACGATCGAGGCCGTCGAGGGCGACAAGGTCCGCATCTTCGTGACCAACAGGCTGCCCGAATACACCACCGTGCACTGGCACGGCATGATCATTCCCAGCGGCATGGACGGTGTCGGCGGACTTACCCAGCCGCACATCCAGCCGGGAAAAACCTTCGTCTACGAGTTCGAGATGAGGAAGAGCGGGACCTTCATGTACCATCCGCATTCGGACGAGATGGTGCAGATGGCGATGGGCATGATGGGCATGGTCGTCGTGCATCCGCGCGACCCGAGCTTTCGGGCCGTGGACCGCGACTTCGTCTTCGTCATGAGCACCTATCGCGTCGATCCCGGCACTTATCTGCCGAAGGTCAACGAGATGACCGACTTCAACATGTGGACCTGGAATGCGCGGGTGTTTCCCGGCATCGATCCGCTGCCGGTCAGGCTCGGCGACAAGGTGCGCGTGCGCATCGGCAATCTCAGCATGACCAACCATCCGATCCATTTGCACGGCCACAGCTTTGCGGTGACCTGCACCGACGGCGGCTGGATTCCGGAGAGCGCGCAATATCCGGAGACGACGACGGACGTACCGGTCGGCGCTGTCAGGGTGTTCGACGTGCTCGCCGACAACCCCGGCGACTGGGCGTTCCACTGCCACAAGTCGCATCACACCATGAATGCGATGGGACACGACATGCGCAATATGATCGGGGTGTCGCGCAAGGATCTCGTCAAGGCGGTCGGCAAGCTCGCGCCTGACGGCATGGCGATGGGCTCGACCGGCATGGCGATGGGCAACATGGAGATGCCCGCGCCCGACAACACGCTGCCGATGATGACCGGCACCGGTCAGTTCGGCCCGATCGAGATGGGCGGCATGTTCACGGTGATGAAGATCCGCGAAGGCCTCGCGCGGGACGATTATCGCGATCCCGGCCCCTACCAATTCCCGCAGGGCACCGTCGCCTACGAGGTCACGCCGCCGGCCCCGGAGCCCGTGCGGCAACAACCAGGCGGACCGCCGATGAAGAACATGAAGATGTGAGCGTTTCGATGAACCACCACCAACTGGAGCTACCAATGAAGACGACGATCAAGCTCGGTCTCGCGCTGGCCGCGCTTTCCACCGCGCCGGCCTTGGCCCACGACCAGCACGGGCACGGCACCTTTTCGGCCGGCGAGCCCGGCGATCCCAAAAAGCCCGCGCGCACCATCGAGATCCTGCTGAACGAGATGGACTATGCCCCCGCCAGGATCGAGGTCAAACGCGGCGAGCAGATTCGCTTCGTGCTGCGCAATGTCGGTAAGGAGGACCATGAATTCCTGCTCGCCACCACAAAGGAGAATCTCGCGCATGCGGTGGAGATGAAGAAGCACCCGCACATGGAGCATGACGATCCCAACGGGGTCAGGCTCGCGCCGAGCAAGACAGCCGAGATCCTCTGGAAGTTCAGCAAGGCCGGCACGTTCGAATTTTCCTGCCTGATTCCCGACCACCGCGACTACGGCATGGTCGGCCACGTCACCGTGAAGTAACGCAAGGGAGGCTCCCATGAACCGCATCATCCGTATCGCCGCCGCGCTGGCGCTGGCCGTCGGCCTTGCCACAGGTGCCCTGGCAGCCCAGGGCGCCGCGATCAGCGGCGAGGTCAAGAAGATCGACGAGGGCGCCGGCAAGATCACGCTCAAGCACGGGCCCGCGAAGAACCTCGGCATGGATGAACCCATGACCATGATCTACCGCGTCAAGGACCCGGCCGTGCTCAAGCAGGTGAAGGTCGGCGACAAGGTGACTTTCGAAGCCGAAGAGGCGACTTCGGGCTATACGGTGACCCGGATGGAGAAGGCGAAGTAGGGCCACTTCCTCCGTCCGCCGATATCGGCCCCAGACGCTTCCACAAATCATGGCCGGGCTCGTCCCGGCCATCCACGCCTTCGGCGGGACAAGCCGGGCATGACGACTGCTTGCCTGCCAGATGGCCGAAATACCCCGGTCAGCCCCCATGCCGCACCCTTTATTAACCCTTTGCTAACCATACACCCGGCAAGAATTGCCCAGTGGAGTCGAGTGTCGTCAGCCGCGTAGAACGGGAGCTCCCGTGGACGCCAGTGCGGTGCCTCACTTTCGGAACGGCGGCCCCTCGGCCGCCGCGCAGACATTTGGGGCGCGCGGACGGCAGTCGCGCGGAGGGGCAGCTACCATGGTCGACGTCACCGCAGGACAGGGCGTAGGCAGCACGAACGCCGGTTTCCCGACCCTTGCCGAAGTCGGCAACATCCTCAAGCGCGGCGATATCGCGCTCGCGCTCGGCGTTCTCACCATCCTGGTGGTGCTGATCCTTCCGCTGCCTGCGATAGTGCTGGACCTGTTCCTGGCGATTTCGATCACACTCTCGATCCTGATCCTGATGACGTCGCTGTTCATCCAGGCGCCGCTGGAATTCTCCGCTTTTCCGACCGTTCTGCTGATCTCGACCATGCTGCGGCTGTCGCTCAACATGGCCTCGACCCGCCTGATCCTGTCGCACGGGCACGAGGGCACGGATGCCGCCGGTCACGTCATCGAAGCCTTCGGCAGCTTCGTGATGGGCGGCAATTTCGTCATCGGCATCATCGTCTTCGCCATCCTGATCATCGTCAACTTCGTCGTCATCACCAAGGGTTCGGGCCGTATCGCCGAAGTCGCGGCACGCTTCCACCTCGACGCCATGCCCGGCAAGCAGATGGCGATCGACGCCGACCTCTCCGCCGGCCTGATCGACGAGACGGTCGCCAAGCAGCGGCGCAAGGATTTGGAGGACGAGAGCGGCTTCTTCGGCGCCATGGACGGTGCCTCCAAATTCGTCCGCGGCGATGCCATCGCCGGCCTCCTGATCGTCTTCATCAACGTCGTCGGCGGCATGATCATCGGCGTGGCGCAGCAGGGTCTGTCCTTTGCCGATGCCGGCCGCAGCTACACGCTGCTGACCGTCGGTGACGGCCTCGTCACCCAGGTGCCGGCGCTGATCGTTTCGACCGCGGCCGGCCTGCTCGTCTCCAAGGCCGGCGTGTCCGGCGCCGCCGACAAGGCGTTGATGAAGCAGTTCTCCGGATATCCGCAGGCGCTCGCGATGTCCGCGGCGGTCATGCTGGTGCTGGCGGCCCTGCCGGGCATCCCGACCCTTCCCTTCCTGGCGCTCGGCTCCGGCGCCGGTGCGCTCGCCTGGCACGCCCGCAACCGCAACCGGGCGACTGCCAGGGCTGAGGAAGTCGCGAAGACCGCACCTGCGCCGGGAACGCCGGGCGCAGCCGGCTCCGCTGCGGCGGAGGAGCCGATCTCCGCGGCGTTGAAGATCGACGATCTCAAGATCGAGCTCGGCTATGCCCTGCTGCCGCTGGTCAACGGCCCCGACGGCACCGATCGCCTCACCGAGCAGATCAAGGCGCTGCGCCGCTCGCTCGCGATCGAGATGGGTTTTGTGATGCCCGCCGTGCGCATCCTCGACAACGTCCAGCTCGAAGCCAACACCTACATCATCAAGATCAAGGAGGTCGACGCCGGCACCGGCAAGATCTGGCCGAACCAGTTCATGGTCATGGACCCCGGCGGCAGCCAGGTGCAGGTGCCCGGCATCCACACCACCGAGCCGACCTTCGGCCTGCCCGCGACCTGGGTCGATGCCAGCCTCAAGGAGGAGGCCTCGCTCAAGGGCTATACCGTCGTCGACGCCGCGACCGTGCTCTCGACCCACCTCACCGAGCTGCTCAAGGCCAACATGTCGGACCTGCTCTCCTATGGCGAGGTGCAGAAGCTGCTCAAGGAGCTGCCGAAGGAGCAGGGCGAGCTGGTTAAGGACATCGTGCCCGGACAGGTCACCGTCTCCGGCATCCAGCGCGTGCTGCAGCTGCTGCTCGCCGAGCGCATCTCGATCCGCGACCTCTCGACCATCCTCGAAGGCATCGCCGACTCGCTCGCCTTCTCGCGCAATCCGGCCACCATGGTCGAGCACGTCCGCGCCCGCCTGGCGCGGCAGATCTGTGCGCAGAACACCTCTTACAGCGGCTACCTGCCGCTGATCGCGCTGTCGGCCCGTTGGGAACAAGCCTTCGCCGAATCCATTATCGGCCAGGGCGAGGAGCGCAGCCTCGCGATGCAGCCCTCGAAGCTGTCGGAGTTCATGACCGGCGTGCGCGACGCCTTCGAGCGCGCGGCGCGTGAAGGCGAGGCCCCGGTGCTGGTCACCTCTGCGGCAATTCGTCCCTTCGTGCGTTCCCTGGTCGAGCGGTTCCGGGCCCAGACGACCGTGCTGTCGCAGGCTGAAATCCACCCCAGGGCGAGGTTGAAAACGGTCGGAAGCATCTGATTTGCCTTAAGAAGCCGTGTGTTTTTTGGCCACAGGCAAATGGTTTTTCAGGTTTTGGCGCCTTGCCGATCGACGGCGGGCAAGGCGCTTGGCAGACACATTACAGCTTTGAAATAATTGCTAAATTGCACGATAGGGTCGTTTTCTGATCGCGGCTTCTCACGTCCTGTCACGCCCTTGTGATCGCCTCTTGGGAACGAATCCCCCCAATACTAGGTTGTTGGGCACCGGAAGCATGAATCTGCCCAAGCACGCAGGCGACTACTTCGGGTAGATGGCGGCAGGAGCCTTCCATGAACCACTCGATTTACAGCGCAGATCGCTCGACCCACCTCAAGATCGTGGTTGTCGCGCTCGTTGCCGGCATCACGGTGGCGGGTCTCGGGATCACCGCGCGTACGAGTTCAGATGACGGCCTGACCCAGACCGCTCGCGTCATGAAGGCGGGCAAGCCGATCGCTATCACCAGCTCGAACGTTTCCCTCGTTCGCTAAGGAGATTTGAGTTTCAGGAATTCACGCGGCTCTTTATCAGCCCCCCAAAGTCGCCACGTGGATATGTAGACGACCCCAACCCCAAGTCGACTACAGAAAGCGCCCGCCCCCCACGGGCGCTTTCTCATGTCTGGGGTATGTCGTCACCGTGAGCGCACGCGCGTGCAGCTGCGTCATTGCGAGGAGCTCTTGCGACGAAGCAATCCAGAATCCCTCCGCAGAGACATTCTGGATTGCTTCGTTACGCTCGCAATGACGATGGAAAACGTACCGCCGTCATCCCGCAACAGGCACGGATACTACCGCGCCCCATACGTCGGCGGCGGCGCCTGCACGGTTGGGACTGCCGCAGCGAATAGCTCGTCCTTGCTGCCCGACAACGGCGGATAGATGCGCTTGCGGTTGATCGTCTGCTTGGTTGCCTTCGCGGCCGCGCCGGTGGCGCGGACTTCGCGGTCCCACCCTTCCGTATAGAGTGCGCCCCAGCCGCCGAGATCGAGCACGGTCACGTACCAGTCTATCCGCAGCGGCAGCATCGGCAGGCCCGCGAGATCGGCGACCACATTGTGGCCGGCGAAGCGGCCCATCGGACGCGCGAACTGGCAGGACATCACGGTCGGATGCAAGCCGTCGACCACGCTCGAGGCGACGTCGCCGGCCGCGAACACGCCGCCGGCATCCGCAACCCGCATCATGGGATCGACCAGAAGACGCCCGAGGCGATCGCGTGCGTCCGGAAAGCTTGCGGCCAAGGGGCTCGCGCGCATCCCGGCACACCAGATCACCGTCCGCGTCGGAATGAATTCGCCCGAGCTCAGCCGCAGTCCGGCGGCCTCGACGGAGACGACGCGCACGCCGAGCCGCGTCTCGACGTCAAGCGAGGCCAACGCCGTCGCGATGACGGGACGCGCATGCGCGCCGATCGTGGCGCCCACCACCGGATTGGGATCGACCAGGATGATGCGGCGGCTGCCGGTAATGCCGGCGCGCGCCAGCCTGTCGGGCATCTCGGCCGCGACCTCGATGCCGGTGAAGCCGGCGCCGACCACGACGATCGTCGAGCGCCCCGGCGCGGGCACGCTGCGTCCGAGCGAGGTGAGATGATCCTCGAGGTGGCGCGCCGCTGAATAAGTGTCGACATCGAAAGCATGCTCGGCAATCCCGGGAATGTCGGGACGCATCACTTCGCTGCCGAGCGCCAGCACCAGCCGGTCATAAGCCAGCGTCTCGTCGCCGCCTCCCGTGACCAGCGAAATCTCGCGCCGTGCCGGATCGATGGCTTCGACCTCGCCGATCCCGTGACTGACGCCGATCGGATCGAGCAGCTGCGGCAGCGGAAGCGCGACCTCGCTGAGATCGGCCTCGTAATTGCGGACGCGGATGTTGTGGTAGGGATTGCGATCGATGACACGGATCTCGATGTCACGGCCGGCCGCGCCGATCTCCTCGCGCTTGCGTGCGGCACCGATGGCCGCCCACAGACCTGCAAACCCGGCGCCGAGCACGACGATACGCGCCATGTCCGTTGACTGCATTTCCCAAGAGAGCGACGACGAAGCGACGAACGATCAAGCTGTCTGACCGCGCAGACAAATATAGCTCATCCTGCCGGATGGACCAACTGCGGTGGTACCGGCGCGCCGCACAAATTCTCGGTCGGCTCAGGCCTCGCGCAGTTCCGACGGCGTCGCGGCAAAGCGCTTGCGGAAGGCGCGGTTGAAATAGGACAGATCGGAGAAGCCAGACGAATGCGCGATGTCGCTGATCTTGCGGGTCCTGGCGCGGGGATCGCTGAGCAGCTTGCGCGCCTGCAGCAGGCGCTGCTCCAACACGAATTCGGTGAAGGTCGTTCCGGCCTGCTCGAACAGGCGCTGTGCCTGACGCGGGCTCAGGCCGGAGCGCGTAGCAATCTCGGACAGGCAGAGATCGTTGCGGCCAAGCGCAGCCATCACGTCGGCGCGCATGAGATCGAGACGGGCCGCCGCATGACCTCGCCCGCGCGCGAGACTTGCATGTTCGGCGTCGGTGCCGAGCAGCAGGCCGACGAGATCGACCATGTGCTGCGCGGTGAGGCGCTGGCCGACGGCATCGAGATGCGGCGCATGATGGGCGGCAAGGGAGTGGTAGCGCAAGATCGTCTCGGCGAGCGCGCCGTCCGAGAGCACTTGCGACAGCTTGTCCTCGGCGCGCGGATGGATCTCGAGCAGCGCGCGGCGCGGCATGCGGATGGTGGTGAAGCGATCTTCCTCGGTGTGGCCGACGGTGCCGGTGATGCCCATGTCGACGAGCACCATTTGCGCGGGCGCAAGCTCCACGGCATGGCCGTTCTGCCCGACGCGGACGAGGCCCGCATGCGCGGCGATCAGGACGAGATCGTCGCTGCCGTCGGCAAGATGGCTCTGGGTGCGTGAATATTGCGCGGAGGCGCCTTCGGGAATGGCGAGCGCGATATTGTCGACCACGCTGACCTGGAGCCGGCAATCGATGCTATCGCCTCGGCTCGGCCCGATATCGAGGCCGCAGGCCCCGAAAGTCCGCTCGCGCCAATGCTCGAAGGCCGGGCCGTGTGGCAGCCCCGCATATTGGTGAATGAAGATGCCCGATGTTTTCGCTGCATCCATCTGATTTCTCGCCCCTCTCCGGCACCATGATTGGGGGGCGCCGACTGCAAATTCCGGGCATTTGACGCCGCGAAGCGCGGAGAGGTTCAAATCGAGGGCGGATTCGGCGGAATTTGTCGGAAGACGACGGCGGGACGGACCGTGGCGACAGAACCGATCAGGCATTGCCACCACGATGTTGAAGCGTCCAATGCCCCCGGTGTCGTCCTGGACAAGCGAACAGAGCGAGCGCCGATCCAGGACCCATTACCCCGAGATTGAGTGGTTGCTCACCCGTTGCAACAAGCTCTTGGGGCAATGGGTCCTGGCTTTCGCCAGGACGACAATGGAAACCTACTTCTTCGCGGGCGCCTGCGGCTGTGACGGCGGCACGGTTTCGATCAGCTTGCCGGAAAACACCGGCGCCGAGGTCGGCTGGCCGTTGGGCGAACCGCCCGCCTGCTCGAGCGTGACGGCGTAGGTCGCGCCGTTGACGACGTCGGCATCGTACGAGCCGAGCACCGGTCGTGCGGTGAAATCGCCGGCGCCGATCACGCCGAGCGAACGCGGACGCGGCAGCTTGTCGGAGATCAGCCAGAGCTCGAAACTCTTGCCGGGCTCCGGTGTCGCGCCCACTTTACGCACCGTAAAGTTCTTGGTCGCGCCGTCGATGGTGAGGATGAAGGCGGGACCTCCGCCCTGGCCCTGCAACAGGGCGACATATTGCGACGACGCCGGGAGCGGCGCCGGTGTCTTCACCTCGACGGTCTGGATGCGCGGTGCCGGTCGCAAGCCGCCCGGCAGCGCGTCGGGCAGGAAGATCTGAAGCGACAGCGTCACGAGCAGCGCGGCCGCGAGCGCGCCGACGGCGGATGCGATGGTGCGCCAGCGCTTCACGCGGCCCTCGAGCCGGATCACGTTGCTGTTGTCGGCAACCGGCGGCGGTGGCGCACGCGCGACCTCCGGGTCCGGCGCGTGGACCTGCGGCATGAATATCGGCACGACGTCGGGAATCGCATCGGTCTCAAGTCGCGCCGCGGCAGGCTGCTCCGCTTCAGGAGGCTGCGGCGCCGGCTGCATATTCTCCGACGGCACCTGCGGAGGCACGGTCTCGGGCGAGGAATATTCCGGCACAGGTGGCGGCGGCGCTGCGTCCGGCAGTGCTGGCGGATCCTGCGCAAAGCCCGTCCGCGCGAGCTCGGACCTGATGTTCTCCCACACGATCGGACGCGGCTCGATCGAGCCGACCATCTGGTTGAGGACGCCGAGCCGGAATGCCCACGCCTGCACGACATCGGCGAACGCCTTGTCCACCGCCATCATTGTCTCGACCTGCGCGCGCTCGCCGGCGTCGAGCGTGCCGAGCGCATATTCCGCGGCGAGCGCGATATGGTCCTCCGTATAGGCCATCACTTGCGGTCCAGACCCACCCTCACCGTATGAGCTCCCGTAGCCCGAATCTCATAGCCCGAGACATTCGCGAATATCCATCATGCTGCGCCGAAGCCACGTCTTCACCGTGTTGACGGGCGCCGCGAATTTCTCCGCCAATTGCTCGCGGCTCCAGCCGTTGTAATAGGCGAGAAGCACGAGCCTCTGACGGTCCGGCTCGAGCCGGCCGATACATTCCAGCAGCCGCTTCAATTCCTCGGTCATCTCCCTCCGCGCCAGCGGATCGGGGCTGTCGCTTGCGACTTCCATCGCCTGGGGCTCTTCCTCGATGGAGACTTCCGTCTTCTTGCGCACGATGTCGATGGCGCGGTTGCGCGCGATCGACGCCATCCATGTGATCGGCGACGCGAGAGCGGGATTGAACTGGCCGGCGCTGTTCCAGATCTTGACGTAGGTCTCCTGAATGACCTCCTCTGCGAGATCCTGTCGGCGCAAGATACGGAGCACGACGCCATAGAGTTTCGCGCGCGTGGCGACGTAGAGGCGCTCGAACGCGGCCTGATCGCCCTGCGCCATCGCCCCAATCAGCCCGACCAGCTCTGCTGGCGTCAGCATTCAGCCCCCCAATGCGCGGCCCGTCGCATTCCGCGCAGGCGCTGGCATTCCGCCACCATAGCGCGCGACAAAGCCGACCACCAAGGGGGCGCGGCGCCACACTGTGGACAGGGCATGCGAAAACCCGGACCTTGGGGTCCGGGTTCTGCAAATTCTCGCAGGTCTGGCGGCTAGCGTCTCAGGCGACGGCGCCCATGCGGGCACGCATCAGGCCGATGCTGTCGAGATCGGCCTGCTCGCGGGCGTTTTCCTCGGCGCGTTCGCGGGCCTGATCGCGCTCGTCAAGGAGCTCGACCTTCTTCAGCTCCTCGAAGGCTTCGGCCAGCGCAGCCTTGGCTTCGTCGAGCTGGCCCTTCAGCTCGTCGGCCGAGCGGGTCAGGTTCTCGCGACGCTGGATGGCAGCCTTGGCGTAGGTCGGATAGGCGAAGTGCGAGGGATCGTTGATCCCGGCGCGCTCCTGCTCGGTCGAGATCTCGCGTTCAAGATCGGTCGACATCCGCTGGAAGTCGGCGATCATGGTCTCGATCTGGGTGACCCGGCGGCGCTTCTCGTCGACCTGAAATTTCTTCAGGCGGATGAGTGTATCACGTGACTTCATCGACTCGTACTCCCCAGAAGTCCCTTGGCTGCACGTGGGACAACACCGGTCTCCCCACAGGCCCGACGGGGGCCAAGACCGGCTCTACTACTCTGTGGGATGGGATGATGACGGGACAAAGTTAGCGTTCCGTTTCCAAATCACCAAGGATTTGCGCCAACTGGCGGTAGCCGTCCGCCAGCGATGCATTTTCATCCTTGCGCTGGCGCAGGAAGGCCTCCAGCGGCTCGTGCAGGCGGATCGCCTCGTCGACCTCGGGGCTGGAGCCGGCGCGGTAGGCGCCCAGACGGATCAATTCTTCCATGTCGGCATAGGTCGCCATCACCGCCCGCGCCTTCTGGATGGTCGGCCAGAACTGCGGGTCGGCCGATTTCGGCATGGTGCGGGAGATGGATTTGAGGATGTTGATGGCGGGGTAGCGGCCGCGCTCGGCGATCGAGCGCTGCATCACGATGTGTCCGTCGAGGATGCCGCGGACGGCATCCGCAATCGGCTCGTTATGGTCATCGCCATCGACCAGCACCGTGAAGATCGCGGTGATGGCGCCCTCCCCGAGGCCCGGACCGGCGCGCTCCAGAAGCTTCGGCAGCTCGGTGAACACGGTCGGCGTGTAGCCCTTGGCGGTCGGCGGCTCGCCAGCGGACAGGCCGATCTCGCGCTGGGCCATGGCAAAGCGCGTCACCGAATCCATCAGGCAGAGGACGTCCTGCTCCTCGTCGCGAAAATACTCGGCGACCGCAAGCGTCAGATAGGCGGCCTGGCGGCGCATCAGCGCCGGCTCGTCGGAGGTCGCGACCACGACCACGGAACGGGCCAGGCCCTCCTCGCCAAGGTCGTCCTGCAAGAATTCCTGCACCTCACGGCCGCGTTCGCCGATCAGCCCGATGACGCTGACGGCGGCATCGACGTTGCGCGCAAGCATCGACAGCAGCACCGACTTGCCGACGCCGGAGCCTGCGAAGATGCCCATGCGCTGGCCGCGGCAACAGGTCAGAAAGGTGTTCATCGCGCGCACGCCGAGATCGAGCGGCGCGCCGACGCGCTTGCGCGAGTGCGCCGGCGGCGGCGAATTGCGGTACGGCATCGGCGCCGGGCCCTGCGGCAGCGGCCCCTTGCCGTCGATCGGCTCCCCCAGCGCATTGACGACGCGGCCGAGCCAGGCCGCGCAAGGCCGCACCTGATTTGCGGCATTGGCGATGACGGCCTTGCAGCCGCGCCGTACGCCGTCCAGACCGGCGAACGGCATCACGACGGCGTTGTTGCCGGAGAAGCCGATCACCTCGCAGGGGATGGAACGGTTGCCGCCGGTCTCGATCACGAGCCGCGCGCCGACCGACATCGCATGGATCGGACCGGCGACCTCGACCATCAGGCCGCGCACGCCGACCACACGGCCATAAATATTGATGCCGTCAATGTCGCCGATCTGTTCGGCAAGAGCCTTCACAAGAGGGCCTTCATGAGGTGATCGCCTTCATAATCCGGGGTTTCGTGGCGAGAACCTTAAGTTTCGCCATATTTCTGAACGGCGCTTAACTTCGTGTTTACCCGCATCGTTAATCATTGCGTCACTGTCTTTGTGACTGAGCGTGGCTCCCCTTCAGAAGAAGGCTGAGTCGCGGGAGTCGGTTAGGCCCGTCTCTTAAAGTGGAACTTGAACGCAACCGGATAACGAAAGCTGCTTCGCACACAAGACCTTAGGGCGATTCGACGAAAATTGCATCTACAGGGCTTGCGTTCCAGAATCAGAATTTGTTAACCATCTGTTGTCAGGATCCGAATCAGTTGTTCAAAGGCGTTTTGTTGTGTGCCGCGAATGCGGCCGACCTGACGCCCAGGAGCGGCGACTATGGGGAACTGGCATGCGCGTTTTGCTGATTGAAGATGACAGCGCCGTCGCGCAGTCGATCGAGCTGATGTTGAAGTCTGAGAGCTTCAACGTCTACACGACCGATTTGGGGGAAGAAGGCGTCGATCTCGGTAAATTATACGATTACGACATTATCCTTCTCGACCTCAACCTGCCCGACATGTCCGGCTACGACGTGCTCAAGCAGCTTCGGGTCTCCAAGATCAAGACACCCATTCTGATCCTCTCCGGCCTCGCCGGCATCGAGGACAAGGTCAAGGGTCTCGGCGTCGGCGCCGACGACTACATGACCAAGCCCTTCCACAAGGACGAGCTGGTTGCCCGCATCCACGCGATCGTGCGCCGCTCCAAGGGCCATGCCCAGTCGGTGATCCAGACCGGCGACCTCGTCGTCAACCTCGACACCAAGACCGTGGAAGTCGGCGGCCAGCGCGTGCATCTGACCGGCAAGGAATACCAGATGCTGGAGCTGCTCTCGCTCCGCAAGGGCACGACCCTCACCAAGGAAATGTTCCTCAACCACCTCTATGGCGGCATGGACGAGCCCGAGCTGAAGATCATCGACGTCTTCATCTGCAAGCTCCGCAAGAAGCTCGCGAATGCCTCCGAAGGCCGCAACTTCATCGAGACCGTGTGGGGCCGCGGCTACGTGCTGCGCGAGCCGCATGAGGTCGAAGAGCGCATCCCCGCCTGATCCTGGGTTTTACCCGCGAGCCCTTCGGGGCTTGCTCCTCCCAGCCTGGACCCCGCCGCAAATGGCGGGGTTTTGTTTTTTGGGGACGCGAACGGGGCCTCATCGTCCTTGCGCCGTTGAACCGCTATCCTTCCCCCGCCGACGAATGGTCGCTGCACGATGGGGGAACGATGATCCTGCAATCACTGACCGGCCTGCCCGCCTTCCTGGTCTATTTCTGCACCGGGCTGATCGCGATCGTGGCGTACCTGTTCGTCTACACCCGCATCACGACGCATAACGAATTCCAGCTGATCCGCGACAACGATCCGGCTGCGGCGATCGCACTCGGCCTCAGCCTGCTCGGCTTCGTGGCGCCGCTGGTCAGCGCGATCGCGCATTCGGCCAATGTGCTGGACTGCCTGATCTGGGCGATGATCGCGCTGATCGTCCAGATCGTCGTGTTCTTCCTGGTGAGAGTGCCGGTGCCGAACCTGTCGGCGCGGATTGCCGCCGGCGAACTTGCAGCTGCCATCTGGCTCGGGCTGTCCTCGCTCGCCGCAGGCCTGCTCAATGCCGCCTGCATGATCTACTGACATGGCCGGCAAGCCCTCCAAAAAGGAGTTCGGCAAGCGCCGGCCGGCGGCCGGACCGCCGCCTGCACAACAGCCGGTGAAGCGCTCCCGCCATGTCGCGCTGCTGGTGATGGGCACGATCGCGGTCGGCACCACCGCCTACACGCTGATGCCGCGGCAGAATTGCGAGCCCTCTCCTGCCGGCACGGACCCGGCGGTGCAAGCGAGCACCTCGTGCAGCAGCAGCCGCAGCTCCTCCAGCGGCGGCGGCAGTTCGTCGCGATCGAGTTTCTTCAGCAGCGACTCCTCGAGCCATTCCTCGTCCGGAACGTCGTCCGATTCAGGCTCCGGCGGCGTGAGCCGCGGCGGCTTCGGCTCGTTTGGCCATGGCTTCTCCGGCGGCGGCTGACCCATGCAACGCATCGTCTGCCCCGAGCGCGACGACTGGCGGCAGACCGCCGAACAATGCGGCTTCGCCTTCCACACCATCGACGGTGAGCGCTATTGGGACGAGCGCGCCTATTACGCCTTCACGCTCGACGAGATCGAGCGTGGCATCGAGGCGCCGACCGGCGAGATCGACGCGATGTGCCTGGAGCTCGCCGGCCGCGTGATCGGCGACGAGCGCCATCTGCAGCGCTTGAAGATACCGGAGGCGTTCTGGAGCCTGATCGCCGAGAGCTGGGCACGAGACGACCGCAGCCTCTATGGCCGGCTCGATCTGAAATTCGACGGCAAGGGACCGGCAAAGCTGCTCGAATACAACGCGGATACGCCGACCTCGATTTTCGAAGCCGCGGTCTTTCAATGGACCTGGCTCGAACAGGCGATCGAACGGCGCATCATCCCGTCGCGGGCCGACCAGTTCAACTCCATCCACGAACGATTGATCGAAGCCTGGAAGCAGATTGCCGCTAGCCGCCACGTCCATCTCACCGGCACCACGGGCAATGAGGAGGACGCCGGCACGCTCGCTTATCTCGAAGATACCGCGCGCCAGGCGGGACTGACGACCACGCTACTCGACATCGAGGCGATCGGCTGGCGCAATGATACCGGCGGCTTCGTCGATCTCGGCGACCGCGACATCACGCTCGCCTTCAAGCTCTATCCCTGGGAATGGATGTTCCACGACAGCTTCGGCGCAAAGCTCAGGGACGCACAGACACGCTGGATCGAACCGCCGTGGAAGGCGGTGCTCTCCAACAAGGGCATCCTGCCGCTGCTATGGGAGATGTTTCCGAACCATCCCAATCTGCTACCGGCGTTCTTCGAGGACGATCCGCAGGCAGCCGAGCTCGGCAGCTCCTATGTGCGCAAGCCGCTGCTGTCGCGCGAAGGGGCCAATGTCACGCTGGTGTCTGGTGGAATGCCGCTCGACGAGCAGGCAGGCCCCTACGGCGCCGAAGGATTCGTGCGGCAGGCGCTCGCGCCGCTGCCGAATTTTTCCGGCTTCTATCCCGTGATCGGAAGCTGGCTGGTGGATCACGAACCCTGCGGCCTGTCGATCCGCGAGGACGAAAGCCCGATCACCGGCAACGGCTCGCGGTTTCTGCCGCATGCGATCTTGTGAGGTGCGCTCTTCATTCCTTCTCCCGTTGTGGGAGAAGGTGGCGCGAAGCGCCGGATGAGGGGTTCTATCCGCGAGTTCAAGTGTCGGTGGGCTCGCGGATAGAACCCCTCACCCGTCTCGCCGCTACGCGGCGAGCCACCCTCTTCCGCAAGGGGAGAGGGGAAGAACGCATCTCAACGCGCCGCTGCTACCTTCAATGACGGCGGCATCAGTCCACCCATCGGGCGGCCGGAACGCGTCGGATTGAGCTGATAGAGGCCACGACGATCGGCGATCGGGCGGAACGCGTCGGTAATTCCGACGACGGATTCGGCGGCGCCCAACAGCAGCGTGCCGTCGGCTTCCAAAACCTTCGCCATGCGCTCGAAGATCACGGCCTTGGTGTCCTGGTCGAAATAGATCAGCACATTGCGGCAGAAGATCACGTCGAACGTGCCGAGATGGGAGAAGTCCTGCAACAGATTGAGCTGGCGGAACTGCACCATCGCGCGAATGTCGGCATTGAGCTGCCAGACTTCGCCCGCTTGCGTGAAGTATTTCATCAGGTGCTGGATCGGCAGGCCGCGCTGCACCTCGAACTGGCTGTAGACGCCGGCCTTGGATTTCTCCAGCACCTCCTGCGACAGATCGGTGGCGACGATCTCGATGCGCCAGCCGGCGAAGGCTGCGCCCATCTCCTTCACGCACATTGCAATCGAATACGGCTCCTGTCCCGTCGACGACGCCGCCGACCAGATGCGCAGCGACTTGCGCGCCGCGCGCGCCCGAAGCAGTCCCGGCAGGATCGTTTCGCGCAAGTGATCGAACGGGATCTTGTCGCGGTAGAAGAAAGTCTCGTTGGTGGTCATCGCCTCGACCACGTCGCTTGCAAGCCGTCCGTCGCCATTCCTGATCTTCAGCACGAGATCGGGAATCCCGGCGAGGCTCGCCTTGCGGGCCAGCGGCAGCAGCCGGCTCTCGACCAGATACTGCTTGTCCGGGGAGAGATCGAGGCCGGAGCGCTCTTTCAGGAATTTGCGCAGATAGTCGTAGTCAACCGGCGTCACGAGCGGTCTCCCGCGAACAGGCGATTGACCCGGGCGCCGATCTGGTTGAGCGGCAGGATCGCCGCACAGATGCCGGCATTGGCCGCTGCGCCCGGCATGCCCCAGACCACGCTGGAAGCTTCGTCCTGCGCGATCACGCTGCCGCCGGCGGCGACGATGTCCTTGCCGCCGCGCATGCCGTCCGAGCCCATGCCCGTCAGGATCACGGAGAGGATGGCGCCATGCCAGATGTCGATGGCGGACGTGAACAGCGGATCGACCGCGGGCTTGCAGAAATTGACGGCGGGACCGTCGTCGAGCGCGATCGCCACGTCGGCGCCGCTACGCACGACGCGCATGTGCTTGCCGCCCGGCGCAAGATAGATGCGGCCCGGCTTCACCGGCTCGCCATCCACCGCCTCGGCCGCCGGCTTGCGGCTCGTGCGTGCCAGATGCTCCGCGAGAATGGTGGTGAAGGTCGGCGGCATGTGCTGGGTGATCAGCACCGGGACGCGGTCGATCACGGGGCCAAGCTCGGCGACGAGCGCCATCAGGGCCTGAGGACCGCCGGTCGATGAGCCGATCAGCAGCACCCTCGGGGCTTGGGTCGAGAACGGACGCGTGGATAGCGGCGAGGACGACGACGCATGCAAAGCCGGAGCCGCCGCGGACGCGGCAGGCCGCGCGACAACCGGCCCACGTGTCGCCGGAGCCGGGCTTGCGGGCGCGAGCGGCGGGCTCGCAACCGCGGCCTTGCGGCGCAGCCGTGCGCCGAGGTGGCGGATTTTCTGGATCAGGTCGTGATGGAAGATGTCCGCAGCCGAAGCCTCGCGCGTCGATTCCGGCTTCGGAATGTAGTCGGCGGCGCCGAGCGACAACGCCTTGAAGCTGATCTCCGCGTTGCGGCGGGTCAGCGTCGAGGCCATGATGATGACGAGATCGCGCTTCTTCGCCAGAAGTTGCGGCAGCGCCGAGATGCCGTCGAGCTCGGGCATTTCGATATCGAGCACGGCAACATCGGGATTGATGCGTTCGATCTGGTTGACCGCCTCGAGCCCGGTGCGCAGCGAGGCCGCGACCTCCATGTCGTGCTCGGCGCCGATCCAGCGCGAGATCAGACCGCGGATGACGACGGAGTCATCGACGACCATCACCCGCAACGGTCCGGCTTCCCGCGACGAGCCCGGGGTCGAATTACCTGCGAACGCAACACTCATTACTCACCAACTCAGACTGAAACGGTCAGTTGAAAACAAACGCCGAAGGAGCCGTTCAGCCTCCAGGGCGGTCGCTCAGATAAGGCCGACTTCCTGGAATTTCGCCGTCACGATGTCCTTGTCGAAGGGCTTCATGATGTACTCGTTGGCGCCAGCGTGCAGCGCGCGCGCGATATGCGCGACGTCGTTCTCGGTGGTGCAGAACACCACCTTGGGCTGGTCGCCGCCGGGCATGCGCCGGAGATGGCCGAGGAACTCATAGCCGTCCATCACCGGCATGTTCCAGTCCAGCAGCACCGCATCGGGCAAGCCGCGCTTGCAGGCCTCCAGCGCCTTCTCACCGTCCTCGGCTTCGAGGATCTGGAAGTCGAGGCCCTCCAGGATCCGGCGCGCAACCTTGCGGATGACGCTGGAATCATCAACGACGAGACAAGTTCGCATGTGAACCTCTGCTTCCCCCCCTTTTGCGGGGGCACTTCCAATTGCAGGTACGTCGGCGGATGTGCCGGCGTATCAGGCCGCCATCATATCGGGCGCGAGCTCGAGGACGCGATCGACGTCGAGGACGACCATGAGCTGGCCGTCGAGACGGTGGACACCGCCGGCGAGCTTGGCCATGCGGGGGTCGAGATTGACGGGGTTTTCTTCCATGCCGTCCTCGGCGAGCCGCAGCACTTCGCCGATCTGGTCGATCAGGAGGCCGTAGGATTCACCGCGCAGGTCGACGCCGACCGCCATCGGGATCTTGCCGTCCTCGGGCTTGGGCAGGCCGAGCCGGGCGCGCATGTCGACCACGGTGACGATGCGGCCGCGCAGGTTCAGCACGCCCGCGATCTCGCGCGAGGACAGCGGCACGCGGGTGACGCGCTCGGGCATGAACACGTCCTGGACGCGGGAGATCGGCAGGCCGAACAGCTGGCCGCCGATCATCGCGGTGACGTATTCGACCATGGCGCCTTCGCCGGACTGGGTCTTCTTGGTCATGTGCGTATCTCCTGATCCCGCTGGTTACGCTGCTGCGCGGCTCAGCTCGGAGGCACCGGCGGCGCCCGCGGTCTGTTCCTTCAGCGCCGCGATCAGACCGGGACGGTCGAACTTGGCGACATAGTCGTGGAAGCCGGCCTGACGGCCGCGCTCGATCGCCGCCGGCGACACCAGCGCGGAGAGGCCGATGATCGGCATCGCGCCCAGATTGCTGTCGGAGCGGATGGTCTCGGCAAACTCGAACCCGTTCATGTCGGGCATCTCGATGTCGGTCAGGACCACGTCGAAGCTCTGCGCGCGCAACGCCGCGAGGCCCTCCTGCGCGGTCGGCGCGGTGCGGACGCGGTAGCCGGCGGCCTTGAGCACCGGGGCCAGCATGTTGCGGAAGAACGCCGAGTCGTCGACCAGCAGCACCGATTGCGAGTGCAGCGACGGTTTCATCTCCTTGCGGGTGAACCAGTCGGCGAACGCCATCGGCAGGAAGTGGCCGACGTCGATCACTTCGGTGGCCTGGCCCTTGATCACGGCCGAGCCGAGAATGCCGGAGGAGGATCCGCCGACCTCGATGTTGAGCCGTTCCTCGACGATGTCGATGATCTCGTCGACGACGAGGCCCATGGAGCGGCCGTCGTCGGAGAACACCAGGATCGGCTGGGCGCCCTGGCTCGCGATGGTGACGCTCTCCATGGCAACGAGCGGCATCAGCTGCTCGCGGTACTGCACCATGTAGCGGCCGTTCGAGAACTCGATCTTGTCGGCCGGCAGCTCTTCCAGGCGCGTGACGAGCCCGAGCGGGACCGCCTTGGGCTGGGACGAGCCGGCGCGGAACACCAGCAGCGAGGTGGTCTGCTCGCCCGATCCGATGCTGTGCGTCCCGTTCTCGCTGTTCATGTCATGGGCCGAGGAGCCGGCGGCGCCGAGCGCCTTGGCAATGCCGTTGGGGTCGATGATCATGATGACCGCGCCGTCGCCCAGGATGGTATTGCCCGAGAACATGTCGATGTGGCGCAGCTTCGTCGACATCGGCTTGACCACGATTTCTTCGGTGTGGAACACGCCGTCGACGACGATGCCGAAGGTCTGGCTGCCGACCTGCGTCACCACGATGAAGCCGTTCTCGGGATCGGAGACGGCGCCGTCGTCGATCTTGAGCAGCTTCTTGAGATGGATCAGCGGCAGCAGCTTGTTGCGCAGCCTGAGAACCGCGGTGTCCTTGATGCGCTCGATGCGGTGCTCCGAGTTGGCGCGGGCCCGCACCAGCTCGACCACGGAGAGCTGCGGGATCGCAAAGCGGTCGCCGGCGGCTTCCACGATCAGCGCGGAGACGATGGCGAGCGTCAGCGGGATCTTGATGGTGACGGAGGAGCCTTCACCGGCGACCGACTTGATGTCGATGGTGCCGCCGATCTGGTCGATATTGGTGCGCACCACGTCCATGCCGACGCCGCGCCCCGACACCGAGGTGATGGCGGCAGCAGTGGAGAAGCCCGGGGCGAAGATGAACTTGTGGATCTGGGCTTCGCTCATCTTCTCGAGCTCGGCCTCGGTGACCAGACCTGAGGAGATCGCCTTGGCCTTGATCCTGTCGGTGTTCAGGCCACGGCCGTTGTCGGCGATGCAGATGATGATGTGGCCGCCCTCGTGATAGGCGGACAGGCGAATGGTGCCCTGCTCGCCCTTGCCGCCGGCGAGACGCTCGGCCGGGGTCTCCAGGCCATGGTCGGCGGAGTTGCGCACCATGTGGGTGAGCGGGTCCTTGATCAGGTCGAGCACCTGGCGGTCGAGCTCGGTGTCGGCGCCGTGCATCTCCAGCTCGATCTGCTTGCCGAGTTCGCTCGAGAGGTCGCGAACGATGCGGGGCAGCTTCTGCCAGGCATTGCCGATCGGCTGCATGCGCGTCTTCATGACGCCTTCCTGCAGCTCGGCGGTGACGTTGGACAGCCGCTGCAACGGCACCTTGAACTCGGTGTCCTCGTTGCGGCGGGATATCTCCAACAGCTGGTTGCGGGTCAGCACCAGCTCCGAGACCATGGTCATCAGATGCTCCAGCGTATCCACGTTGACGCGGATCGACTGGTTGGCGATGCTGGCTCCCTCGGCGGCGCCCTCGTCGGCGATCGACTTCTTCGGCGCGGCCTTGTCCTTCGCCTTGGTCTCCTTCGCGGCTTCCTTGGCAACAGGCACCGGGGCTTCAGCGGCAGGCGGAGGCTCCGCCTTGACTTCGGCCCTGGCAACCGGGACCGGCACTTCGATCGCGGTCTCGCGGAAGGCACGCTCGAGCTCGTCGAGCGAGACTTCGCCCGGACGCAGCGGACGCTCCAGGCTCTGGTCGGCCAGCACGCCGGAGGTCGGCGCGGCTTCGACGGCGACAGGCGCGTCCGGCACCAGCGGCGGCGCTTCGGCAACGGCAGCAGCAGCAGCGCCGGCCGCCATGGCGGCCATGCCCTGCTCGACCATCGCTTCCAGCTTGTCGATGAGATCGCGGTCGGTGCCCTCGGGCTCGGCTTCGGTCGCCTCCAGCCCGGCCAGAATTTCCTTGATGCGGTCGATCGAGGACAGGATCACCGTCACCGCCTGCCCCGTCACCGGCATGCCGTCACGGAATTTGCCCATCAGCGTCTCGCCGGCATGCGCCAGCGCTTCCAGTCGCGGCAATCCGAGGAAGCCGCACGTGCCCTTGATGGTGTGGACCAGCCGGAAAATGTTATCCAGGATCTTGGCGTTGTTCGGCTCCTGTTCGAACTTCACCAGCTGATTGTCCACGGTGTCCAGGCTCTCGCTGGTTTCCGTCAAAAACTCCCGCAACAGATCATCCATGAAAACAGGCCTTCATACAGGGAGGGCGCGCACACAAGACGTGATGCGCCAATTCGGAATGGGGCCAGCTTCACCGCAAAGCGTTTAATAATGGTTGAGTATGTGGAAAAGAACGGAACCAACAAAGAGATAAGGCGCTCCGGACAAGCCGAAGCGCCTCGTAAAGATTCGATTAACGTTTGAGAGCGGCGGCGTGTCTACGACGCGATAATGGTGATGGCCTCGCCTTCGTGCGCGAGCCTCACGGTCAGCCCGCAAGCCTCTGCCAACAGCCGCGTATAATAAGGCTGGATCGCATGTGCATCCGCAGCCGGGCCGCGCTCGCCGCTCAGGAGCTCGGAGATGTTCTGCGGCAGGCGCGCATTATGTCCGGTCGCGGTGATGCGGAAGCTCATGGTCTCGCCCTCGCCGATCGGATCGATCGTCAGCGTGCCGCCGCGCGGGATCGTGTGCTGCGAAACGACCAGCATGTTGAGCAGCAGCTTGACGCGATTCTTCGGCAGCAAGATCCGCGGCAGATTCCAGGTGATCGAGCACTTGCCGTCCTCGATGTGGCCGCGCGCCATGGTCTGGGCATCGCCGAGATCGATCTGCGCGCCGGACGAGCCGGCCGCACCAAAAGCGAGGCGGCAGAACTGGAGGCGAGCGGAGGCGGTTTTCGCGCTCTTGCGTATCAAGTCGAGTGCGAACTCGCGGTCGTCGGGCTTGGGATCGTCGTCGAGCACTTCGAGCCCATTGACGATGGCGCCGACAGGGCTGATGAGATCGTGGCAGACCCGCGAGCACAGCAGCGCAGCGAGTTCGAGCGCATCTGGAGCGGTGGCGGTAGCGGGTGACGAAGCGTCAGACATAAAGGGTTCCTGGAATTGCACGGCGCGGACGCGGCGAATCAAGCATGCTTGACGAATGCCGCAGGTTCTAACATTCGCTGGCACGTGGCAGCTAGCTTGCGATCGGTTCGAAGCGGCCCTAATGCCGCGGCGAATCACTCGCTTAGGGATGGAATTGCCGATGAATGAGGCATGCAGGTGAAGCGGATCATCGACGGCGCGGCCGCCTCCCACCTGATGGAGCCGCTCACCGCCCTGGTGGTGAAGGCGGGCGAAGCCATCCTCGCGGTCAACCGCGCAGCGATGCGGGTCGACGGCAAGCAGGACGGCTCGCCGGTGACCGAGGCCGACCTTGCGGCCGACCGCATCATCGCGGACGGGCTGGCACAGCTTGCGGGCGACATCCCGACGCTCTCGGAAGAGCGGACCCAGCTCGCCTCGCCGCCGTTCCGCGCCAGCTTCTTCCTGATCGACCCGCTCGACGGCACCAAGGAGTTCGTCGCCGGGCGCGACGAGTTCACCGTCAACCTTGCCCTGGTGACATCGGGCGTGCCGCTGCTGGGCATCGTCAGCGCGCCGGCACTCGGGCTGCTCTGGCGCGGCATCGTCGGCCGTGGCGCCGAGCGCGTCGGGTTCGACGGCGCAACCATCGGCGCTGCCGAGCCGATCCATACCCGCAAGCTGCCGCCCCTGGGCGAACCCTGGATCGCCGCGGTGAGCCGCTCGCATGGAGATCCCCGAACCGAGGCGTTCATCGATCATCGCCCCAGCGCCGTCAGAAAGGCGGTCGGCTCGGCCGTGAAATTCGGACGGATCGCGGAAGGCAGTGCCGACATCTACCCCCGCTTGGGGCCCACTTGTGAATGGGACGTCGGGGCCGGCTACGCGGTCGTGACCGCGGCCGGCGGCAGCGTGACCGACGGCAAGGGCGGCGCGCTCCGCTTCGGCGAGCGGCACGATGGCGGCTTCATCATCCCGGAGTTCATTGCTTGGGGTGACCCGCAGGCGGCAAGACTCTGAGGTCGTAAAGGGGCCTACTGGCTGAGCTTGTCCTGGAGGGCGGGCCAGCGCTTGCCCACCTCATAGAGGAAGCGCTCGGGATTGGCGGCGAAGGCGTCGCGATTGGCTTCCCGGCTGAACAGATAGAGCCGCTGCGCCGCGATCGCGAAGAAGCGGGGGTTACCGGCGATGATGACGCCGCGGGCGATATCGACCGGATCGTAGCCGCCGAACTGCGGCCCGTAGACCTCGGGATGGGCGAGGAAAGACGCCCGGTTGCCCTCGTTCCGAAAGCGCCAGACGGCGCCCCACAGGTTCGCCTCGAACTCGGCCGTCCCCTGCACGGCCGTGCCAGCGACGAAATAGGCCACGGGGTCGAAGCCCTCGATCGCCACGCCACTGAAACGGTTGACGACGATCCGCTCGGTGGTGGCCGCCTGCGCCGGCAACCCCGCGCAGAGGATCCAAATGCCCGACAGCATGCAGACCAGAAGGCCGATCAAGGCAATTCCGGGGCGCAAAGGGCTGGCTTCCTGCCGTTGTGCCGTCATAGTTGCTGCGGATAACATCCGAGTCGAGGGGACATCCGGCGCAACCTAGAGCCGCGCCTGTTGGCGCCAGGTTAAGGAAGCGACCGGATTCGATACCAGGGGTTCTTTTATGACTTTCGCATCACGCCTTGCCGCAGTCGCGCTTGCCGCGATGGTCGGGTGGATCAGTCCGGCTTCCGCCCAGCAGCCGCCGCCGCCCGACTTGCCGCCGCCGCAGCGGACCCAGACGCCCAGCACCTATGGGCCGGACGAACTCGTGAACGCCGGGCATCGCTTCTTCGGCAACGTCTCGCGCGGTCTCGCCTCGATCATCGAGAAGGCGGTCAGCCAATGGGGCCTGCCCAACGGCTATATCCTCGGTGAGGAAGGGTCCGGCGCTTTCGTCGCCGGCCTGCGCTACGGCGAAGGCACGCTCTACACCAAGAACGCCGGTGACCTCAGGGTCTACTGGCAGGGTCCCTCGCTCGGCTTCGACTGGGGTGGCGACGGCGCGCGCACCATGACGCTGGTCTATAATCTGCCCGCCACCAACGCGATCTACCAGCGCTTCGCCGGCCTCGACGGCTCGGCCTACATCATCGGCGGCTTCGGCATGACGGCGCTCACCGCCAACAACATCGTGCTGGTGCCGATCCGCTCGGGCCTCGGCCTGCGGCTGGGAGCCAATATCGGCTATTTGAAATTCACCCCGCGCGCGACCTGGAACCCGTTCTAGCGTTCCGCTTTCCCCTCCGGCGACGGATCAAGGTTAACGACATGTCGGGGCTGGCTTTTTGCCGGCCCCGCATGCAATGTCCTTGGTAAATTTTTCCTTAGCTTTGGGAGTTCTGGCCCATGGTCGAACCGATCATGTACCTGGCGATCGGTTTCCTGCTCTCGATGCTGTGCGGGCTCGCGATCGTGCCGCTGGTGCATAACCGCGCCGTGCGCCTGACCACGCGCCGGCTCGAGGCCGCCACGCCGTTGTCGATGGCCGAGATCCAGGCCGACAAGGACCAGCTCCGCGCCGAGTTCGCCATGTCGGCGCGACGGCTGGAGATGAGCGTCGACCAGCTCAAGAACAAGACCACGAGCCAGCTCGCCGAGCTCGGCAAGAAGAGCGACGCCATCAACCGCATGAAGATCGAGCTCGGCGAGAAGAACGCCACGATCTTCGCGCTCGAAGCGCGCGAGAAGGCGGTGAAGGAGCAGCTCCGCGCCACGGAAGAGGAATTCAACACCAAGACCGCAGCCCTGCGCGCCGCCGAGCTCGCGCTGACCGACAAGCAGGGCGAGCTCGCAAAGATCAATTCCGAACTGTCCGACCGCTCGATGATGGCGGAGAGCCGTCAGGTCGAGCTGGTCGCGGTCCGTGCGCAGATCGAGGAGCTGAAGCACCGCGTCGGCGACGCCGAAAAGGAATTTGCCGCGACACAGGCGCGGCTGGCGCAGGAGCGCACCGAGTCCGAGACCGCTTCGCGCGAGCTCGGCGACGCCCGCGGCCGCGTCGAGAATCTGAGCCAGCGCGTCACCGACCTCGATCGCCAACTCATCGTGCAGGTGAAAGAGGCCGAGATGTTGTCGGGCCGCGTCGGCGATCTCGAGGGACGCCTTGCCACGCAGGGCAAGCTGCTCGCCGAACGCGACTATGAGAACAACCAGCTCCGCCAGGCCAACGAGGCCAATGAGCGCATCATCAAGGAGCTGCGCGTTGAGATCGCGGCGTTGAGCGGCGGCAAGTCCTCGGCCGCAATGGAATCGATCCGCGCGGAAAAGACCGCGCTCGAGGAGCAGCTGCACACCGCCCGCGACGAGCGCGCCAAGCTCCAGCGCGACATCAACGCGATCCAGCAACAGGCCGAGAGCTCCTGGGCGACCGAGCGGATGGAGAACGCGCTGCTGCGCGAACGCATCAACGACATCGCAGCCGAGGTGGCCAAGCTCGCGATGCAGCTCGAAGGGCCGAACTCGCCGATCGAGGCCCTGCTCGCGGCGGAGGCCGGCCAGCCGCCGAGGCCGGCGCCACGCCCGGCCAACGACGCCCCTGCCAACGGCACCGCCGCAGGCACCCTGCCCGAAGGCGGCGGAACACTGGCCGAACGCATCCGCGCGCTCCAGGCCCACGCCTCCCGCGCCCGCCAGCAGGGCGCGTAAGCGGCCCCAAGATGGTCTGACCGCCGAATTGCGGGTCCGGGGGAAGGTTTTCCGGCCCGGCAGCGCCTCGAAACTTGACACCTTCGGCCTGCACTTCTAAATCGCGGGCTCCAAAGCATCGGCGGCCGAAACTCGGGTCGCCTGCATGATGGTTTCGGGTGCATAGCTCAGCGGGAGAGCGTTCCCTTCACACGGGAGAGGTCCAAGGTTCGATCCCTTGTGCGCCCACCATTCACCTTCCTGAACCATAATTTGCTGCGGAAGATAACCGACGCTCGGCGGCTGTCTTCACCCGTCCAAATCAAAAACAGCGAAAACAACCCCATGCACAGTAGCCGACCTCAGTCGGATCAATGAGTTACGGGATTGCGACTTTTCCGAAATAGAATTTGACTCGTCGGGCAAAACACCGGCATGATGGCATCATCGCGGGGACCTGAAGCGCGATCGCATCAAGCTTCACGCAACCCGCGCCGGTCGCCAGGCTGCGTACAAACCGACCAGGGTGCCGATAATAACCAGCGCTGCGGCCAGCAGCAGCTGCAATTCTCCATCGTCCGTGGTGCCTACGGACGACACAAGTCTGGTCACCACGACGAACAGAATGCCCACGGAGGCTGCTGCACCCACGCCGAGATAGGCGAGCTCGCGCGTCAGCTTGCGGCCGAGGAGTCCGAGTGCCGTGAAATACATCGCGCAGGCGTTAGGATGAACGAACAGCGCAATGCGCGCGTAAGGACCGTAGGCGTCGAGGAGGGACTCACACCGGTTCAGTGCCGCCTTTGAGGCAACTCGCTGCAACAGCGGTCTGAAAAAACGAGCCTGTCCGTAACTCAGGACGGCGCCCAGGATGATGGCCAGCCATGCCACGATGAAAACGGAGACGTCCGCGGGCTTCGGATTGAGCGCCACGGACATCAAGATGAGAGCGGTTCCGGGGAAATAGCCAAAATACGGGAAGACCGCCTCCAGCAGCACGCAGACGAATATGAAAGCCGGAAACCACGCCGAACCGGTCGCATCCTGGACGATGGCGTTCAGGTCGAAGAGGTTTGTCCTGTACAGGACGAGGTACATGCACATGGCCAACCCGGCCAGCGCGTAAAACGGCAATGCTCCCGATAGAAACCGCCTCATCCAGCTATCGCGCCTTGTTGCGCGGACACAGCGGAAACCATCGATAAACGCCCCCTACCCAATCGACAAAATCTCGATCTCCTGCGCACCGGACCCCACGACATCCCCGACCGCCTTCCCCATCAACGACTTCGCCACCGGTGCCACGAATGAGATCGTGCCGGCCTTGGGATCGGCTTCGTCCTCGCCGACGATGCGATAGGTTTGCACGCGGCCATCGGCGCGGCTGAAGGTCACCGTGCTGCCGAAGGCGACGACATCGGTCGAGGCCGGGGCGGGAATGACCTGCGCCGTGCGCAGCCGTTCGGTGAGATAGCGGGCGTCACGCAAGGGCACCGCCGACTGCCGGCGCTTTTCGTTGACGTCCTCGATGGCTTGCGCGGCTTCATAGGCCTCGCGCGCGTCCTGAAGCTGCTTTTGCAATGCCTGCAAGCCTGCTTCCGTCACGAGGTTTGGATGCGGCGAGATCGGCCGATCCGGCAACAGCGTCTCGGCGGCGGTTTCCGCGCTCTCTTCCTTGGTAAAGGCAACGCTCAAGTCGAAAATCCTGTCGAACTGTTCGGGCTCACGGCCCGCGCCTTCGCGCCGCAAGCAATCGCGGCGGGCAGAAGCTGGCGATCATCCCGGATCATATCTCAAGTACGACGAAACGGCGCAGCTTGAAAACGATGTCCGGCATGGCCTGCCGGAACCGCGTGGCATCCCGGAACGTGGTCGAGAACGGCGCGAAGGTGATCATCGCGTTCCAGTGCCTGTAGCCGTAGACCGTGACGGAGGCGCCGGTCGCCGGAAAATTCTCGAGCTTGCGCAACTCACCCAGGACGAGATCGGCGATCGCTTCAGCAGGCAGCAACTGCTTGCCATCAGGTGTCGTGGCGATCTTCGCTGGCGGCTCGACTGGCTTCGCGGGGGCCAGCGCCGCATCGGGCGCGTTCTCGGAATTTGTTTCGGGCTTGCCCTCGAGGTTGGCCGGCGGCGTATCGGCGGCGGGCGGCTCGACCAGCTCAAATCCGTTCGTCGGCGCGGTCGGCGGCGGAACCTCGATGAGCGGCGGCGGCGCAATGCTTTCTGCGGCGCGCCTGTTGCCTCCCAGGATGCTGCTGATCATGGCCACGAGGCCAGCATCCTTCACGTCGTCACTCATTACTCCCCCCAGGCTTCGACCTACTCTAGCACCGCTCGCGCGGACCGCCACTGGGGATGTATGGCCGGATTCCGTCCGGCCAAGATCCTATTTCACGTGATGGCATTGGCGGGGCGATGCCCGATCACGCCGCGCTGCCGTGCGATCCGTCACTGCTTATCGAACGGAATGTATTGTTGGTATTGCTTCGGCACCGAGCTGCGGTAGCGCGCGGGCACCGTGCCGCTGTCGACCGAGTGATCGATCTCCTGCTGCCGCGTCATCTTCTTCTTCGCCGGCTTCTTCGACGCACTCTTCTTGGAGTCGGTCGGCTGGCTGGAGGTGTCGTTGGTTGCGCCCGGCGCTGCCGGCGTCGCTGCCGGCGCGGCGGTTGTCGCCGCAGGCGCCGCGGTTCCGGCGGCGGCTGGTGCGCCCTGCGCCAACGCGAGCGGTGTCTGCATGAGAAGCGCCAGCGCTGCTGTCGCAGCCAGCAAGTATGATTTCTGCATTAGAACCTCCAAAATACCTGATCCGAATAAGGCAAGCGTATTTCTGCGGGATCGACGCGTGCAAGTCCGTTCACGATGGGCTCGAACCCCATGGTGAACTGTGGCCGAGATCACATTGCCGGCAGCAGGCTGCGTCATGATGCGCCTTGTCGCGAACGCAAAGCATTCTGGCGACACCAATACAGGCATGACTGCGCAACAGACGAGCCAGGCTCGCTGACATTCCCACCCACTCGCTCTCGAAGGAGACTGACATGCGTCGCACGATCCTCACTCTCGCATCGCTCGCGGCCCTGCTCGCCGTAGCATCCCCGGCAGCCCAGGCACATCCTGCGAACGATCGATATTGCATCCAGGGCCGCTCGTGGGGCTATCCCGGCAATTGCCAGTTCGCCAGCTATCAGCAGTGCCTCGCTACCGCCTCCGGCACGTCGTCCTATTGCGGCATCAACCCGCGCTACGCGTTCTCGCAGCAGCGCGACTACTGACGAATTGGCGGCGTGCGCGTATGACGCGCGCGCCGCCACAATTTTTGCGTGAAGACGACCCGCTTCGCCGACGTGCCGGCGAATTGAAACTGTGCGAAGCCGCTTGCGTCCGTCGATGACGAGAATGTTATCCGTCATCAGCACCGAGAAATTCACGATGCGCAGCCGTGGCTTGCGGGCCAAGGCGCACCTTCCGAAAATTTCGATACCGGGCAATTGTGATCCATCTCGCTCGTGGCAGGCGTGATCGCGCCTAGGCTGCAAACTCCAGCGCGAGAAACCTTAGCCCGATCTTTCCATTCGACTTTTCAGGAAGGTGTTTCAATGAGCAGCCGCCACGCAATTGTTCCGCGCGGTCTGAACGCAACGCGTTCGCCGCTTTCGCAAGGCCGCTTCGGCCGCATGTTCCGCAAGCTCGCACCGGCCAAATTCGGCCCGAACGATTCCAACACGATCGCAAACCTGTCGGCGCTCGCCGACAAGATGGTCGCCGGCTTCGACGGGCCGAAGGACGGACCGGACGCGGAAGAGAGCGGCATTCCCTCGCTCTACACTTATTTCGGCCAGTTCATCGACCACGACATCACCTTCGATCCGGTCAGCTCGCTGACCAAGCAGCAGGACCCCGACGGTCTCGTCGATTTCCGCACGCCGTCGCTCGACATGGACAATGTCTACGGCCGCGGTCCGAACGACCAGCCCTACATGTATGACGGCATCAAGTTCCGCCTCGGCGAAAAGGTCACCGGCGCGGGCGTGCCCGATGCGGTCGATTTGCCGCGCTTCAAGGGCCGCGCGCTGATCGGCGACCCCGCAACGACGAGAACAGCATCGTCTCGCAATTCCAGGCCTTGATGCTGCGCTTTCACAACCGCATGGTCGACGACAATGACAGCCTGTCGTTCGAAGACGTGCAGCAGCGCGTTCGATTCCACTATCAGTATGTGGTGCTGAACGACTTCCTGCCGCGCATCGTCCACGCCAGCGTGCTGGACCAGCTGAAGACCGCGGGTCACTACGATCGCAGCAAGCTCGCTTACTACCATTGGAAGACCTATCCGTTCATGCCGGTCGAGTTCTCGGTCGCGGCCTACCGGCTCGGGCACTCCATGATCCGCCCTGGATACCGGCTGAACGACGCGGCCAACATGCTGCTGCAGATCTTCCCCGATCCCAACAATCCCGACCACAACGCACTGACCGGCTTCCGCGCCATGGGACCGGGACGCGCCATGGACTGGGGCCGCTTCATCGATCTCGACACGCGCCCCTACGGGGTCGAGGACGTCGACACCAATCCCGACAACAAGAGGCGGCTGCAGTTTGCCTATCGCATCGATGCCTCGCTGGTGGACCCGCTGCGCAAGCTGCCGCCGGAAGTCGCGTCCAATCCGGCGTCGCTGGCGCTGCGCAATCTCGAGCGCAGCTGGCGGCTCGGACTGCCGTCGGGCCAGGCCGTCGCCAGGGCGATGAACCTGACGCCGCTGAGCGACGACGAGATCATCATCGGCAAGGCCGTCGACGAGCCCGGGACGGGCGATCCGCAAGTCAAGATCGCGAGCATCGCGAACGGCGCGTTCGCCGGCAACTGTCCGCTGTGGGCTTACATCCTGGCCGAGGCGCGGCAAAACATGACCGACGTGCCAATCTCCGCGACTGGTGGGCCCGCCACGGTCAAGACACCGCAGCTCGGACCGGTGGGCGGTCGCATCGTCGCCGAAGTCTTCCTCGGCATGATGTTCGGAGATAATTCCTCCGTGCTGTCGCTCGACCCGCAATGGACGCCGGTGACCGGCTCCAGCTTCGCGCTGAAGGACCTCGTCGCCTACGCGCTCGGCCAGGGCGATCCGCTGCATTGAGGGGATGACGGTCGATGATGCAAGGCCGCTCGTCGTGCGAGCGGCCTTGTGACCCACTCGCCTCGACGCGCGGGCGGATGGATCCTGGCAGGCGTGCTTCCCTAACGCAAATCCGTCCGCTTCCTGTTGACTCGCATCGCGAATGGAGAAATCCTTCAACAACGCAATTGCCATTGCCGATCTCAGCAGTACGAACTTCGGCGCCCTCGGTTTTATCGGCGCCATCTGACCAGATTTATTCTGAACAGAAACGGAGGGGCCGATGCGCGCGCTCGCCTTGAGAACCGTCTCTCTTCTCGCCCTCGCTACCTTAGGCTCGATTTCCGGCACGCCCGCCGCACGCGCGGAAGACGGGGCCGATGAGCAATTTGGCAAGGTGCACTTCCAGACTTCCTGCAACGAGGTGGCGCAGCGCCGCTTTGATCGCGGGATGCGTTATCAGCACTCGTTCTGGTACCGGCCCGCAAAGGAAATTTTCGAGGAGACGCTGCAGGCCGATCCGGAATGCGCGATCGCCTATTGGGGCATTGCGCTGAGCCTGCTGTACAATCCGCATTTTGCCGCGCCGAAGGAAAACCTCACCGGAGGGCTCGCCGCGCTGCAGAAGGCGAAGGCACTCGGCGCCAAGAGCGAACGCGAACGCGACTATATCGATGCGCTGCTGGCCTTCTATTCGGGCGACGAAAAGACGACGTTTGGACAGCGTGCGCAGGCCTATCTCAGGGCAACCGAAGCCGTCGCCGCGCGCTATCCCGATGATGACGAGGCGCAGATCGCCTACGCCATTACGCTGAACGTCACGGCGTCACCAAACGACAAGTCCTATGCCAACCAGCTCAAGGGCGCCGCTATCCTGGAGCCGATCTTCAAGCGCCAGCCGCGGCATCCCGGCGTCGCACATTACCTGATCCATCTCTATGACTATCCGGCGATCGCAGAGCAAGGACTCGACGCTGCTAAGCGTTATTCCGAGATCGCGCCGGCGGCACCGCACGCCTTGCATATGCCGTCGCACATCTTCACGCGCGTCGGCTACTGGAACGAATCCATCGACGCCAATAGCCGTTCCGCGAAGGCTGCCAAGGAGGGCAAAGACCCCAGCGAGCAGCTGCATGCCGACGATTATATGGTCTACGCGCTGCTCCAGCTTGCGCAGGACAGCCGAGCCAGCGAGGTCATCGCGGACATGATTGCGACCACTGGCTATGTGCCGGCTGTCCGCGCCGGTCCCTACGCGATAGCAGCCAGCCAAGCGCGCTATATGGTCGAGCGCGGTGATTGGCAGGGCGCCGCCGCGCTGAAGGTCGAGCCGAGCCGGTTTGCCTATGTCGATGCGATCACCTATTTCGCCCGCGCCCTTGGCGCCGCGCGCTCCGGCAATGCAGACGCGGCAACGGCGGACATCGCCAAGCTGGCGGAGTTGCGGGACAAGCTGCAGCAGGACAAGGACGCCTATTGGGCCGAAATCGTGGACATTCAGCGGCAGGTCGCTACAGCCTGGCAGCTCAACGCCCTGGGGAAGCAGGCGGATGCGTTGGAAGCGATGCGCCTTGCCGCCGATGCCGAAGACAAGACCGAAAAATCCATCGTGACGCCGGGTCCACTTGCCCCCGCACGCGAGCTTTACGGGACCATGCTGCTCGAACGCGGCATGGCGACGGAGGCATTGGTCGCGTTCGAAAGCACCATGCGCAAGGAGCCGAACCGATTTGGCGCGACGATCGGCGCCGCTCACGCGGCCGAGAAAGCGGGGGATCCTGTGAAGGCCCGCCAGTACTACGCGAAAGTCGTCGAAACCGCGAGAAATGGCGACTCATCGCGAGAGGACCTCGCGGCCGCACGAAAGTTGATGGCTCAGAATTAGCAAAGATGTCGCGGCAACTTCCATGCGCCTGACAAGCAAGCTCGTTGCAACCAGCGCAGCCATCGCACTGTTCTGCTCAGCCACAGCGCTCTGGATATTGCGATCCGGTGAACCGGCACGCGCAACAGCGACCTCCGGCGAGGTTCGCCCAGTGTGGACGGAAATCGACTGGCCTTTCGGTGCGGATCCCTGGGGGAAAGGAAAAGCGTTCCGCTGCAAGGCCGCGGATTGCGGCGGCGAAGTCCAGCTCTACGTTCGCGCCAAGCTCGGCTTTTGCAATTGCGCCACCGGCATTGCCGATGACGGCGACCTCGAGCAGATGGGCGACCTGGCGCTGATTGGGAAGGCAACGCCGACGGCCGCCGGCCGAGAGATCCTTGTCGGTCCAATGCGCGGCCGCAGCCGGGCATATCGCGTCGAGGGGAACGCCAAGGCCGCGCTCTCACTCGCCTTCAATCAACGCTGCGACATGGTGGCCGCGACGGCTTTGCTCGCACCGGGCGCCACCGCGTCGCTCGAGCCGGCGGTGCTGGCGTTCCTCAATAGCGACCGCATGCTGAAATGGGCCGAGATCGCGCTTGGGCTATGACTCAAGGGAATAGCTGAATTAAAGGCGACAATTCGGCACACGCCTTAACGCGCCATCCCGAGGCCGACCTCCTCCAGCCGCGTGGCGAACCAGCGCGACAGCGGCTGATCGAGGACGCCGCTGACATAGACTTCCGAGATCGTCACGTTGTCCTTGTCCAGCACCAGCAGCACGCCGATCCAAAAGGCGAACCAGACATGCGCATCGGTCAACGCCATCAGCTTGTGCTGGTCGTGGTCGAGCGCGGTGTGATTGCTGGCCTTGCGGATCTCCATGGTGAGCAAATTGTTCGGGATCTCGCGCTGATGCACCACGACGTCAGGGTAGATCGACTTGCCCAGATGATCGTCGGTCGAGATGATGGTGCCGTGCGGCAGATGCAGCGTACGCTCGCCTAGCCGGTCGTAGTTGCAATCGACCGACCAGCCGCAGAACTGCTTCTCCAGATGCACGGCGAAGCGGTGCGTGATGGCACGCTCGCCGATGTCCTTCTCGAACAGGAATGTTTCGTGTGCGTAGAAGTCCCGGAGTGCCGCGATCACCTTGTTCAGCTCGGTCTGCATCTTGCCCCCGGCCCTCGGCGCTCCTGATGCGGTGCCCTACATCTGGACTTCGATCAGCCGCGGTCCGGGCTCGGCGACGGCCTCGGCCAGCGCCTTGTTGAACTCGTCCGCGTTGGTGACGGCGCGGCCGGGCACGCCCATGCCCTTGGCCAGTGCCACGAAATCCAGCGTCGGCCGGTCGAGCCGCAGCATGTCGTTGGCGCGCTGTCCGGGCTCGCCGGCGCCGACATTGTCGAACTCGCCGCGCAGGATCTGGTAGATGCGGTTGGCGAACACGATGGTGACGATGTTGAGGTTTTCTCTCGCCTGCGTCCACAGCGACTGGATCGTGTACATCGCGCTGCCGTCGCCGACCATGCAGATCACCTTGCGGTCCGGGCAGGCGATCGCGGCACCGATCGAGAGCGGCGTCGAGAAGCCGATCGAGCCGCCCATGTTCTGGAGCCAGTCGTGCGGAGCAGCCGCCGCTGTCGGCGGGAAGAAGGCGCGGCCGGTGGTGAGGGATTCGTCGACCAGGATCGCGTTCTCCGGAATCGCATAGGCGATCGATTGCGCGATCGAGGCGTGGGTCAGTGCGCCGGTCGGCTTGAGCAGCTCAGCCGCGGCCTGCGGCTTGACGTCCTTCGCGCTGGCCTTCACCGCGCCGGCGAGCGCTTCCAGTGCAGCGACCGAATTCTCCCCCCAGGAGGTCATGCGATGCACCTCGCAGCCCTCGGGCTTGAGGATGCTCGGCTTGTTCGGATAGGCAAAGAACGCCACGGGATCGTCGGACTCGACCAGCACGATATGGCGGAACCTGGCCAGCATCTGCAGCGCGTTGTCGATCACGTAATGGATGCGGTCGATCGAGAAGCGGCCGCGGCCGCGCGCCATCCTGGGACGGAAGGTCGGGCCCATCACGGTGCAACCGGTCTTGGCGGCGATGCGCTCGGCCAGCGCCAGGCCCTGCTCGCTCAGCGCACTGCCGGTCATCAGCAGCAGCGTGCCCTCGCCGTCGCCGTGCAGGATCTTTGCGGCCTGCTCGACCGCCTGCGGCGAATAGCTCGCGCGCTGCTGCTCGGCCGGAACCTCGGCGATGCCGTCCGCTTCGTTCCAGGCGGTGTCGGCGGGCAGGATCAGGGTCGCGATCTGCGGCGGCGCGCTCTTGGCGGCGGCGATCGCCGCGGCACCGTCGGCGGCGACCGATTTGGAGTCCGGCGAAGTGCGGACCCAGGACGACATCGGCCGGGCCAGGCCCTCGATGTCGGAGGTCAGCGGCGCGTTGTAGTCGATGTGGTAGACGGCGTGCTGGCCGACGATGTTGACGATGCCGGAATTCGCCTTCTTGGCGTTGTGCAGATTGGCAAGGCCGTTGGCAAGACCGGGGCCGAGATGCAGCAGCGTCGAGGCCGGCGTGCCCTTCATGCGGAAATAGCCGTCGGCGGCGCCGGTCACCACGCCTTCGAACAGGCCGAGCACGCAACGCATGCCGGGCACGCGGTCGAGCGCTGCGACAAAATGCATCTCGGAGGTGCCGGGGTTGGAGAAGCAGACGTCGACCCCGCCCTTGACCATCGTCCGCACCAGACTTTCCGCACCGTTCATCCGTCAGCTCCCGCAACCGGCAATGTTCCAACAATCCATCCGATCAATCATTGTTCGCTCGTCTCGTCAAAGCAATAGCCGGCGTCGCCGCCCTGCCCCGCGCGGCGATGCGCTGGTTTGGCTAATACTTTCCGGCAAATTGGCGCGGTTGCCGGTTTGGTAACGCCAACCGTTAAGGATGCCCCGTCTCACGAGGCCGTGGCTTGCGGAAAGCCCGCAAATATGGCCTGTAACTTCAGTTGAATCGATTTTTTGCTGGGGGAACAATGATCCGGTATTTTGCCGCGCCGATTGCCGCCATCGCACTGCTGTCGGCGACCGCCGGCGGCGCCTTCGCCGAGGAGTTCGACTCGCGCGACATCATGGGCGGCGGCCCGAATTTCTTCCGCGGCGGCTCGAGCCCAGTTCCCCGCACCACCGTCATGTATAACGGCAACTACGCCCCGGGCACGATCGTGGTGAACACCTCGGAGCGCCGGCTCTATCTGGTGCTCCAGAACGGCCAGGCCCTGCGCTACGGCATCGGTGTCGGCCGCGACGGCTTCCGCTGGGGCGGCGTGCACCGGATCACCGCCAAGAAGGAATGGCCGGACTGGACGCCGCCGTCACAGATGCTGGCGCGCCGGCCGGACCTGCCGCGTCACATGAAGGGCGGCGTCGAAAATCCGCTCGGTGCGCGCGCGATGTATCTGGGCTCGACACTCTATCGCATCCACGGCTCCAACGAGCCGGAGACGATCGGCCAGGCGGTGTCCTCGGGCTGCTTCCGCATGACCAATGACGACGTCACCGACCTCTACGGCCGCGTCGGGGTCGGCACCACGGTGGTCGTGCTGAACAACTAGCAAGAATCGGCGGCGCGTGGATATGCGGCCTTGTGCGTCGGTTCCGAATACGGCAGCGTCGCCTGGCAATGAGCGCATTGGCCCCGTCTCCGTCCGGCTTTCGCATCGTGCTGCTGGCGCTCGCCACCGTCGCGTTCGCGCCTGACACCGCTACCATCGCCGTCGCGGGCGAATTGCCCGCGATCGCTTCGCGCCAGCGCGCCGAGAAGAAGAGCTTTACCGACGGCGAGATCGTCGACGGCTTTCTGAAGACGGCGTTCGGCGCCGAATACCACCTTGCCGGCCGTGTCGATCGCATCCGCAAGTTCGACGGACCGGTGCGCGTGTTCGCCGAGAGCGATCGCGCCGACCGCAAGGCGCAGCTCGCGAAAGTCGTAGCCGACATCGGCAAGCGCGTGCAGCATCTCGACATCGCCATGATCGACTCCAGCGAAGCGGCGAATGTGCGCGTGAAGCTCGTGCGCGACCGCGATCTGTTCCGCACCATCTCGAGCTTCTACGGTGCGGAGAAGGCCCGCGAGATCCGCACCTCGCTCGATCCGCAATGCCTGTCCGGCTTCCGCAAGAACGACAATTTCGAGATCGAGCATTCCGACGTCATCCTCACCGTCGACAACGGCGATTTCACCTTCCTCGACTGCGCCTATGAGGAGCTGCTGCAATCGCTCGGCCCGATCAACGACACCGCCAGCGTGCCCTGGACCATGTTCAACGACAACGTCTCGATGGGCTATTTCGACGTCTATGACCAGTACATCCTCAACCTGCTCTACGATCCCCGCATCAAGGCCGGCATGACCGTGGCTGAGGTCAAGGCGGCGCTGCCCGACGTGCTCACCGATGTACGCATTTGGGTAAGGCGCGTGAACGATCTGAAGGAGTGAGATCGCAAGGGGAGAAGGAAAGCACCGTGGCGCGGCTTTACGCCTTCTTCGCCTTCGACATCAAAAATTGCTGGCGCATCACGTTGTTGCTTCCGTCGTAATATTCGGAGATCAGCGCCTCGAACTCGCTGCGAAAACTCCGCAGCCTGTCCGGCTCGTCCTTGTACTGGGCGACGAGCTTGATCAAAGGCCCGATCGTCGTTTCCATGGTGCGGCGGAAATGCTGCGGGCTGAGTGCGGACGGCGTCATGATGTCCATCTCGAAGGTGATATCCTTCGCTTTCCCTGCGAGACGTTCGGCGACGATCTTCGGATCCCACGACACCGGTGAGGCCACGCCCTCGGGCGGCGGCAGATGGCGGCCGATCAGCGCGAACATCCGGCCGACATAGAGATGCGGCGGCCAGGTGGAGAAGGCGATGGTGCCGCCGGGCTTCAGCACGCGCAGCATCTCGCCGATGGCGACCTTGGGACGCGGCGCGAACATGTGGCCGAACTGGCTGAGCACCACGTCGAACTCGTTGTCGCCATAGGGCAGGCTTTCGGCGTCGCCTTCGGCGAAGTCGACATCGAGATTCGCCAGCTGCGCGTGCTCGCGGGCGCGCTCGAGCAGGACCGGCGACAGGTCGAGACCCCTGACCTTCGCACCGCGGCGCGCCGCCGTGATCGCGGCAACGCCGGTGCCGCATCCGACGTCGAGCAGCATTTGGCCGGTCGCGACCCCGGCGAAGCTCACGAGCTTGGCGGCCGAGGGCGTGGTGAACACTTCCATCGGCGTGAACAGCGACCAGGCTTCCTTCTGGACTGCCTTGAAACCAGCAAACGGGTCTTGGTCGGCCATGGAACTCTCCCTTCGCTCAATGTCAGTTTTTCATGAGGCTGACGACGGATGCCAAAGGTTCAACGCAAGCCCATGACGGCGACGGCTTCGCCTCCCTGGCGGTCCTATTGCACGAGATCGGCAACGATGGTCGCGGCCTTGAGGCCGGTGCCGGTGAGGACCGCGACCGTGGTCTCGGTCGCCTTGATGCTACCGGTGACGGATAGTTTCTCCAGCGCGGCGGCAGCACTTGCGCTGGTCGGCTCGGCGAACAGGCCCTGCCGCGCAAGACGCCGCAGCGCGGCGACGATCTCGTCCTCGGTCAGCGCGACAGTGCCGCCACCGCTCTCGCGCAACGCGCCGATGATCTCGCGCAGGCGCAGCGGATGCTTGATCGCGGTGCCTTCGGCGATGGTCTTGTTCACCTCGCGCGCGACAGGGGTGTCGACGCCGGCCTTGAAGCTTGCATCGATCGGCGAGCAGTTGAGCGGCTGCGCCGCGAACAGGCGCGGCAGCCTGGTGATCTGGCCGGCTTTCAACAGCTCACGGAAACCAAGGGCGCAACCCAAAAGGCTGCTGCCGGCGCCGACGGGCACGATGACGTTGTCGGGGACGCGGAAGCCGAGGTCCTCCCATATCTCATAGGCGAGCGACTTGGTGCCTTCGAGGAAGAACGGTTGCCAATTGTGGCTGGCATAGAAGGTCTGGCTCGACTGCCGGATTGCCTCGGCCTCCGATTCCTCGCGCGGGCCCTCGACCAGCTGCACCGCCGCGCCATAGGCGCGGACCTGCGCGATCTTGGCCGGCGATGTCGAGGCCGGCGCGAGAATCTTCACGCGCATGCCGCCGGCGGCGCCGAGACCCGCCATCAACGAGCCGCCATTGCCGGACGAGTCCTCCAGAATGGCGTCGACGCCGATCTGCCGAAGGAAGGACAGCATCACGGCGGAGCCCCGGTCCTTGAAACTGCCGGTCGGGTTGAACCATTCGAGCTTGAAGAACGGGCGCAGCTCGCCCCAGGCCTGCTGCACCAGTGGCGTGCAGCCTTCGCCGAGCGTGATCGGAGTCTTGATCTCGACCGGCAGCGCCGCCCGGTAGCGCCAGAGCGAACGCGTGCGCGGCTCGATCTCCTCCCGCGACATCCCTGCCCCGGGCGTCACCAGCAGCGGCGTGCGCTCGTCCGAGCACCAGCGCGGCTGGTCCAGCGGATAGAGCTTACCGTTGCGGGGGTCGATGTAGGCGGGGGCGGGCATGGCGGTCTCCAAGGAAGGCGATGCGGCAAAGGCGATCTGTACGTTTTGGTTTGATGACACGTTTTGTCCGGAAACTCGACGCCCGGCACGCCAACCGTGTGGCGCCTCTTGAAAACGTGAAAACCATAATTACTTCATCATCTTACTGCGGTGGCGGAGAGCTCCGCCAGTGCGGTAGCGTGGGACTCGGGCAAGCGCTGCCGGGTCGCGGGACGACAGGAATTTGGCCGCGAACCGCCCCGCCCCCGCGCAGCACGATTAACTTGTCTGTCGCGACTGCCCGCTACAATATGTTGGATTGAGCTCGCGCCGCCGGTGTTCCGCATCGGCAGCGCGACGAGCCAAGGCCCGTCCGAGCGGCGGGCCGTTGGCTTTTTAGGAGTTTGGTCATGAGCCGCGCGAACCGTACCGACCACATCCGCCTCACCTCCCATCCGGAGCCGGGCAGGACAGCCGCCTTCCCGATCCACTGGGGCGCCGCCGACGCACGCACCCGCGGTCCGATCATCGGCACGGTGTCGCGCGCGGGAGATCGCAACGTGATCGGCAGCCATGGCGGCTCCTATGCGATGTACCGCGCGCTCGCGGTGTCCGCCGGCGCGCTCGATCCGATTCGTAGGCCCGACCTCACCAACACGTTTCCCGCGGCGACCATCGGGCCGTTCCCGCAATGGAGCGATCCCGCCAAGATCGTCGCGCTCGATCCCTGGGGGCATCTCGTCGCCGAGAATTTCGGCAAGGACATCGCCGAGGGCATCGACATCAGGCCGAGCATCGCGGTGACGCGCGCGCGGCTGGACCTGCCGGAGATCCGCGAGGCGCTCGCCGCCAAGCGCCTGCGCGCCGACGGCGACGTCGTGCACGCCAATGGCAGCGTGTCGGTGGTGAAGATCGCGATTGATCCGGTCTGGTATCTGCCAGGCCTTGCGGAGCGCTTTGCGACCAACGAGACCGAGCTGCGGCGCACGCTGTTCGAGCAGACCGCCGGCATGTTCCCTGAGCTCGTGACCCGGCCGGACATGAAGGTGTTTCTGCCGCCGATCGGCGGCACCACCGTCTACATGTTCGGCGACGTCACCAAGCTGCCGGACCATCGCACCAAGATCACCTGCCGCGTGCATGACGAGTGCAACGGCTCCGACGTGTTCGGCTCCGATATCTGCACCTGCCGGCCCTACCTCATTCACGGCATCGAGGAATCCGCGCGCGGCGCGCAGGAGGGCGGACTCGGGCTCGTGATCTACAACCGCAAGGAAGGCCGCGCGCTCGGCGAGGTCACGAAGTTCCTGGTCTACAATGCGCGCAAGCGCCAGGAGGACGGCGATGCGGCCGCCGCCTATTTCGAGCGCACCGAATGCGTCGCCGGCGTCCAGGACGCGCGCTTCCAGCAATTGATGCCCGACACCATCCACTGGCTGGGCCTGAAGCGCATCGACCGCTTCCTCTCGATGAGCGACATGAAGCATGACGCTTTGACCTCGCAGGGCATCGACATCGTCGAGCGCGTGCCGATCCCGCCCGAGCTCATTCCCGCCGACGCCTATGTCGAGATCGCCGCGAAGAAGGCCGCCGGCTATTACTCCACCGACATTGCGCCGGAGAAGGACGTCGACGGCGTGGTCGGGCGTTCGCTGGAAAAATACTGATCGATTGATGGCAGACGCTTTGGAATTGCAGGCCCGTTCGCTGCTTAGCGCAGCAGCGGTTCGCGCGCGTGCCGGCGAGATGTTTGGGATCGGTCTGAACGGCGGGCTGACGCATTTCACCATCGATCTCGATCGCATGGATGGCGTTGCCGACGCCGTTCTCGCCGTGACGCGCGAGGCCTATCCGACGCTGGAGATTCCGTTCCATGCGCGCTGGCGGCATTTCGTGCTTGATGGCGTCGACCGTTGGGCGCGGCTCGCGGACGCGACGTCATGGCCCGACCGCGCGGCACGGGCGCGCGCGGAGTTCGACCTTGCCATCGTCAGCGTGCTGCTCGACGCCGGCGCGGGTGCCGCGTGGCGATACCGCGACGCGGTGACGGGACAGAGCATCGGCCGATCCGAGGGACTCGCGATTGCGAGCCTCGACATGTTCGCAAGCGGCCTTTTTTCCCACGATCCCCGCGCGCCCTTCAGGACCGATGCCGACGTGCTCGCGCGACTGCCACTCGCCGCGCTCACTTCGGCCTTTCAGGTGAGCGATGCCAATCCGCTGCTCGGGGTCGAGGGGCGGACCGATCTGCTGCGCCGCTTGGGCAAGCTGGTGGCGGAGCGGGCGGACGTGTTCGGCGCGCACGACACCCCGCGGCCGGGCGGGCTGTTCGATCACATCGCGGCGCAGGCGAAGGGCGGCGCGGTTCCCGCGCCCGCGATTCTCTCGGCGGTGCTGAATCAGCTCGGACCGATCTGGCCGTCGCGGCTGGAGCTTGCCGGGATTCCGCTCGGCGATTGCTGGCGCCACCCGGCGATCAAGGCCGATGACGCTACCGCGGGCCTTGTGCCCCTGCACAAGCTGTCGCAATGGCTGAGCTATTCGTTGATCGAGCCGCTGCAGCGCGCCGGATTCGACGTCACCGACATCGACGGCCTGACCGGGCTTGCCGAATATCGCAATGGCGGGCTGTTCGTCGATCACGAGGTGCTGCGCCTGCGCGACGCCGCCGATGCCGAGCGCGCGCATGCGGTGGATTCCCTGCTCGTCGTCGAGTGGCGCGCGCTGACCGTGGCGCTGCTGGACCGGCTCGCCGAACTGGTCCGCGCCAAACTCGGGCGCACTCCTGAGACATTGCCGCTCGCCAGCATTCTCGAAGGCGGCACCTGGGCCGCGGGCCGCGCCATCGCCTTCGCGCGCCGGCCCGATGGTTCGCCGCCGCTCAAGGTGATCAGCGACGGTACGGTGTTCTAGTCTCTCGTTCGAGTTCGCGGAAACAGATCCTTCATCCGGCGCTTCGCGCCACCTTCTCCCACAAGGGGAGAAGGAAGAAAGGCATCCGATCATGCAAGGCGTCACGATCGTCGATCATCCGTTGGTGCAGCACAAGCTGACCCTGGTGCGGGACAAATCGATCTCGACCAAATCGTTTCGGGAGCTGATCAAGGAGATCGGCATGCTGCTGTGCTACGAGGTGACGCGCGACCTGCCGCTCGCCGATACCGTTATCGAAACGCCGCTGGCGACGATGCATTCGGCCAAGATCGCGGGCAAGAAGCTGGTGTTCGTGCCGATGCTGCGCGCCGGCACCACTTTCGTCGACGGCATGATGGATTTGGTGCCGACCGCGCGCGTCGCCCATATTGGCCTCTACCGCGAGCCGCACAGCTTTGCCGCGGTCGAGTACTTCTTCAAATCGCCGTCCGATCTCAGCGAGCGCCTGGCGATCGTGGTGACGCCCGTGGTTGCGACCGCCAACACGGCTGTGGCCGCAATCGACCGGCTGAAGGAGCGCGGCGCCAAGGATATTCGCCTCGCCTGCCTGATCGCCGCCCCCGAAGGGCTCGAACGGCTGCGCGGACTGCATCCTGACGTGCCGATCTGGACGGCCGCAGTCGATGAAGGTCTCGACGAGAACGGCTTTATCCTGCCGGGCCTCGGCGACGCCGGCGACCGCGCCTACGGGACGAGATAGGCGCCGGCTTGCAAACCGCGTCACGTTAGGAACAGGTTCGCTCGCGCAAGGTTTTCCTGCTCTACGATGGAGAGCACGATGACCTATCAGGATGACCGCAGGGCAGACAGAGCACGCCGCAACAGCCCGGTGGGCTGGGCGATCGGCGCGATCTTCGTGATCGCCGTGGTCGCTGCCGTCTTCTTCTACAATGGACGCGACGTCGGCCCGCAGACCACGACCTCCAATCCGAACAACGCGCCGAGCGTCACCACCGGATCGAATCCACCTGCTGCGCCCGCGAAGTGATGCGCTGAGGGCGGGCCGTCACACCTTGCCGCTGCCGCAGATCCCCTTCAGCGCCTGCCACTCCGCATCCGTGAGCAGCGGCGGGCCGCTGGCGGGGCGGTCTTCTTTCGTCATGCGCGCGAGGCGGTCCTCGGTCAGCGGATGGCTCGCCAGGATCGACGTGAGGCCGCCGCCTTCCTTGCCGGTGATGCGGAACATCAATTCGGCTGCAGGCTTAGGCGAACGGCCGAGCTTGTGCATGATCTCGATGGCAAACGTATCCGCAGCGGTCTCGGCCTCGCGCGAATAGGAAGCCTCAACCACGCTGCGCGAGGCGAAGATCACGGCGCTCGAGCCAGTGACGTCGCCGAACAACAGGCCGATCAGGAACGAGGTGCCGCCGTTGTAGATCAGGCCGCGCATGTTGTCGTAATGCTTGAGATGACCGAGCTCGTGGGCGAGGATGCCGGCGATCTCGTCGGCATTTTCGGCCTTGTCGAGCAGGCCCTTCAGCACGAACACCTTGCCGCCCGGCAGCGCGAACGCGTTCGGCACCGGGGTCGGCAGCACGCCCGCGGTCATGGAATCGTCGTCGAGGCCGGCGGCATCGCGCAGCCGATTGACGAGCTTGACGAAGGCGGCTTTCCCCGCCCCATCCTGGCACTCGCTGCGCCCGAAGATCGTCTTCACCTGAACCTCCGCCGCATCTCCAATGCGCCGCTCGATCGGTTTCGGCACCAGCGGCGCGAGGCGGTCGGCAGCGAGCGGCACGCCGAACAGCACGACGCAGACAATGGAGACGGCGGCAGCCATCGACCAGCCGACGATTTTTGCGACCCCGCGGCGCGAGGTCTGGTGCTCGTCGAGCCGCATGCAGCGCGCGGTCACGTCTGACGCGAGCAGAGCGTCGCGGATTTCCAGCCGGGCCAGCGGCGGAGCGGAAGCGCAGGCGAGCCGCAAGATGCCGGGCGGGCTATCGGCGCGGCGGATGTCGGCATAGGCCCAGCGAACGGGCGTCGCACCCTCTTCGAGGATCTCGAGCGCGTCACCGAGCGTCAGCGCCACCTGCCGCCTGCGGCTCGACACGCCGTCGAAGAAGATCGTCGGCTTTGCGGATTGCGCCGGGACCTCTGTGGACAACTCACTCACAGCTCAGAATCCCGCGACATCGAGTCCATCGGCAAAGCCTTCGCCGAGCGCGCTGGCGAGCTCGGCGCTGCCGCGCACATCCGCCGCGGCTCCGATGTTGTGCACCTCGACAGTTTCCAGCACCTTGGCCCAGAGATCGCGCTGGAGATAGACCCGCATGACGATGTTGAGGGCGAGAGCGAGTGCGAAGTAGCCGATCACCATCATCACCAGCGTCGGGATGCTCTTGGCGGCATTGCCCCGCACCAACGCCTGCTCGACCGAAAGACCGCTCAGCTTGACGACGAGCATGGTCGCTCCGCCGATATAGGCGGCGAAGATGGCCGAGAGCAGCATCCACCAGCCGATCACTTTCCAGTACAACGCGTAGAATGCGTTGTGCGGCAATTGCGAGGACACGCTGACGTCGCCGATGCGGATACCGTCGAGCCACCAGCGCCACTCGCGCGCCTTGAACTCGGCATAGAAGAACGGCGCGAGCGGGAAGATCACCATCGCGATCGGGCTCAGCAGCCACAGCCACCAGCCGCGCTTGAAGAATGTCCAGCCGTCGCCTTCGAAATCGCCGCGTAAATCGCCGTAATGGGTGTGCCGCATCTTGTAGCGTTCGAGCGAGGCCTCGCGCCACGGCAATGCGAGCCCGAGCGTCAGGAACACGAGCAAGCCCCACAGCATGGCGCGGAACGAATAGGCCCAGCCCGATCCGTCCATCCAGAACCGCACGCCGCGCCAGACCGTGCGCGTCAGGCGATAGCGCCGCGCGCGAAAGATCGCAAACTGACCAAAGGCGTAGAAGCTGATGAACAGCGGCGTCGAGGCAAAGCCCTGCCAGCGTTCGAACTCGATACCGACAAGGAAGTAAGCGAGGTAGATCGGCACCAGGATCGCGAGCGCGAACAGGAAGCCGACCAGCAGCTCCTTGGCCCGCCCGGTATATTCGGCGGCGTCGCCATCAACCGCGGTGTTCGCCCACAGATGACGGCGGATGTCGGTGACGAGCCAGAACCGGTAGAAGCCGAAGGTGACGAGCTCGAGCAGGGCACCCTTGGTGACCAATTTGCGAAACTCGGTACGGTTGCCGGTGAAATCGACCCGCGTGGGCGGCAGCGGCGGGGGTAAGGGTTCGGAGCCGATGGGGGCCCATTGCATGTCGTTCACGGCGGCAACCTCGGGGTGCGGACCTGGTTCGATCAAACTTATAGATCAGAGATTAGTCGATCCCCAAGATGGGCGGGTTCGATTTAGCTCGATTCCGGTCGATTTCTGGCACGATTCCACGGCCGAGGGCGTGCGCGAGATCACGTTGTTGGATCAATGGCCTCGTAGTCCGGATGGAGCGCAGTGCAATCCGGGACAGCGGCAGTGGCGGACCGAATCCCGGATTTCGCTCCGCTCCATCCGGGCTACATCACACCCATGTGGCAAAACTCGCCCTTGCTCCGGCGCAGACAACCGGCTGTAATTGCAAATCAAATACCGCAGCGCAGAATTCAACGAGAACGCGCGGTTGATGTCAGGGAGAGCGGTCATGCATGGGACCATCGAAAACGCGGCGAAGCTCGACGCGTTACGCGCACGCGCTACGTCACTGCCGCTGGAGCAGTTCGATCCGGGCGACCCAGAGCTGTTCAGGACCGATACGTTCTGGCCCTATTTCGATCGCCTGCGCCGCGAAGATCCCGTGCACTATTGCAAGGACTCGATGTTCGGGCCGTATTGGTCGGTGACGCGCTACAACGACATCATGGAGATCGAGACCAATCATTCGGTATTCTCCTCGGCCTCCTCGCTCGGCGGCATCACCATCCGCGACATCGATCCGGAACTGCGCCGCGAGAGCTTCATCTCGATGGACCCGCCGCGCCATGCGGCGCAGCGCAAGACCGTGGCGCCGATGTTCACGCCGACGCATCTGGACAATCTCGCGCTCAGCATCCGCCAGCGCTCGGCCGAGTGCCTGGACAATCTGCCCCGCGGCGAGGTGTTCGACTGGGTCGACCATGTCTCGATCGAGCTCACCACGCAGATGCTCGCGGTGCTGTTCGACTTTCCCTGGGAGGATCGCCGCAAGCTGACGCGCTGGTCGGACATCGCGACCACCATTCCCGGCCCCGACGGCCTCGTCGCCACCGAAGACGAGCGTCAGGCCGAGCTGACGGAATGCGCGGGCTATTTCACGCGACTGTGGAAGGAACGCATCGAACAGCCGCCGAAGAGCGACCTGTTGTCGATGATGGCGCATGGCGCCGCGACGCGCGACATGGACGCGAAGAACTTCCTCGGCAATCTCATCCTTCTGATCGTCGGCGGCAACGACACCACCCGCAACACCATGTCGGGCTCGCTCCACGCGCTGAGCCAGCACCCGGAGCAATATCGCAAGCTGCGCGAAAACCCAGCGCTTCTCGACAGCTTCGTGCCGGAAGTGATCCGCTGGCAGACGCCGCTGGCCCATATGCGGCGCACAGCGCTTGCGGACTTCGAGTTCCGCGGCAAGCAGATCAAGAAAGGTGACAAGGTCGTGATGTGGTACGTCTCGGGCAACCGCGACGCCGATGCGATCGAAAAGCCTTACGAATTCATCATTGACCGCGCGCGGCCGCGCACGCATCTCTCGTTCGGCTTCGGCATCCACCGCTGCGTCGGCTTGCGGCTTGCCGAACTCCAGCTCAAGATTATCTGGGAAGAGATCCTCAAGCGATTCGACCATATCGAGGTGGTCGGCGAACCCAAGCGGGTCTATTCGAGTTTCGTGAAGGGTCTTGAAACCTTGCCGGTGAAGATCGCGGCTTAGATTCGCAAAGATGAGTTCGACACGTCCACAAGGAAGCTGTGCCCCCTCTCCCGCACGCGGGAGAGGTCAAGCAAGCAACTGGAGCAAACCACCATGAACATCCAAGCGCCGGTTCAAGTGGACAAGGCCGAACGCATGCGCAGGGCGCGCGAGGAGGCCTATGCGACGCCGCTGGCGCAATTCCACCCGGGCGCGCCCAGGCTGTTCCAGGACGACACCCTGTGGCCGTGGTTCGAGCGGCTGCGCAAGGAAGAGCCGGTGCATTACTGCACCAATGCGCCGATCGAGCCGTATTGGTCGGTGGTGAAGTACAACGACATCATGCATGTCGACACCAATCACGGCCTGTTCTCCTCGGATTCAACGCTCGGCGGCATCGGGATCCGCGACGTGCCGGAAGGCTATGACTGGCCGAGCTTCATCGCCATGGACCAGCCGCGTCATTCGTCGCAGCGCAAGACGGTGTCGCCGATGTTCACGCCGACGCATCTGGACGAACTGGCAAAACTGATCCGCCAGCGCTCGCAGACCGTGCTCGACAATCTGCCGCGCAACGAGACCTTCAATTTCGTCGAGCGCGTCTCGATCGAGCTGACGACGCAGATGCTAGCCACCCTGTTCGACTTCCCCTGGGAAGAACGGCGCAAGCTGACGCGCTGGTCCGATGTCGCGACCGCGCTGCCCAAGAGCGGCATCGTGGCCTCGGCCGAAGAGCGCCGCCGCGAGATGGACGAATGCTACGCCTACATGTCCAAGCTCTGGAACGAGCGCGTCAACTCCGCGCCGCGCAACGACCTGCTGTCGCTGATGGCGCACAACGACGCCACGCGCTTCATGGACCCCGATAATCTCATGGGCAACATCATCCTGCTCATCGTCGGCGGCAACGACACCACGCGCAACACCATGACCGGCTCGGTGCTGGCATTGAACGAGAATCCGGAGCAGTACGACAGGCTGCGCGCCAACCCGGAACTGATCGATTCCATGGTGCCCGAAGTGATCCGCTGGCAGACCCCGCTCGCGCATATGCGGCGCACCGCGCTGCAGGACACTGAAGTTGGCGGCAAGCACATCAAGAAGGGCGACCGCGTCGTGATGTGGTACGTCTCCGGCAATCGCGACGAGGAGATGTTCGAAAAGCCGAACGAGTTCATCATCGACCGCCCGCGGCCGCGGACCCATCTCTCCTTCGGCTTCGGCATCCACCGCTGCGTCGGCATGCGCCTCGCCGAACTCCAGCTCAAGATCGTCTGGGAAGAGATGCTGAAGCGCTTCGACCGCATCGAGGTAGTCGGCGAGCCCAAGCGGATCTATTCGAGCTTCATCAAGGGGTACGAGTCGCTGCCGGTGAGGATTCCGGGGTAGAGTGCTCGCTATACGGCAGGTGTTTCTCAACCTCAGCTGTCATGCTCCGCGACCCGGCTACGCCAAGGCTTCGCCGGGCTGAGGTCCAGGGGCGCCGAAGCTTTAGCGTAGGCGGCAAGCGGGGCATCCAGTATGCCGCGGCTTCTCGGCTCAAGCACTGCGGGCTCTGGAATACTGGATTTGCCCACCTTCGCGGGCAATGACACGCGGGGGTGGATTGAGAGCGGGCGACTCCACCCCAGCTATAAAATTCCGGCATGACAGCTCGCGCAACATGCGATGGGTCGCATACGGCCTTCTGTCCTAAACCGCACCGCCACATCTAACTCAACTTGATGTCCCACACGCCGTCCTTGCGGCAGGCGGCGACTTCCTCGCGCAGGAGGGCGGTGACGGCAAGCGAGGCCGTCGAGACCGGACGGTCGATCGGAGAGGCGAATATGAGTTCGCGCGTCATCGGCTTCGAGACGACAGCCGTTTCCAGCCGCCCGTCCGCGACCTCGCCGTGGACCGACGAGGGCGGCAGCAGCGCGAAGCCGAGGCCTTCCTCGACGAGGCTCGTGAGCACGCGGAACGAATCCGCCTCGAGCTGGACGTTGAGCTTGATCTTGCGCTGGGCCGCCGCATGCTCGATCAGCGCACGGAGACCGTGGGAATGACTGGGCAGCACCAGCCGTTGCCGCAGCAGCCAGCCGACATCGACGCTCTTCTTGCGCGCGAGGCCACAACCGCGCGGACCAACCGCGACGATGTTGTCGCGCCCCAAGCTCTCCACGTTGAGATGCAGATCGGCGGAGCGGCCGTAGAGGATGGCGAGATCCATCTCGCCGCGATGCAGCCATTCGACGAGATGGCCGCTGTAGCTCTCGACGATGCGCAGCGAAATGCCGGGAAATTTTTCGACGCAGCGCCGCGCGAAGCGCGCCGACAGCACGCAGCTCACGGTCGGGACCAGGCCGAGCACGACCTGGCCCGATGGCGGCCCCTTGGACGACTGGATGTCGTCGCGGATCTGGTCGATCTGCCGCACGATACCGGAGGTGCGCGCCAGCAAGAGGCGGCCGGCATCCGTGAGCACCATGCCGCGGCCGTTGCGGGTGAACAATTCCGTGCGCAGCTCGTGTTCCAGGAGCTTGATCTGCCTGGAGAGCGCCGGCTGCGCCACGCGCAACGTATCGGACGCCTTGGAGAGGCTGCCGAGCTCCGCCACGCAACTGAAGGTCCTGAGCTGACGGAAATCCATGCTTGCCAATCCTGGAAGGCTACTCCATACGCTATAGCAAATGAGCATAGGGGGCTGGCAGTGTTTTCACAACGCCAGAGGATCGGCCGGCGTTATCTTAACTGCCGCACATACGGGAAACCCCATGAGTGAAGAACACCACACCGAAGATCACGCCGACATCCGCGAAGCCGTCGCAAAGCTCTGCGCGCAGTTTCCCGGCGAATACTGGCGCAAGCTCGACCGTGAGATGGCCTACCCGAAGGCCTTCGTCGACGCGCTGACCGAGGCCGGCTATCTCTCGGTGCTGATCCCCGAGGAATATGGCGGCGCGGGCTTGAAGCTTTCAGCGGCCGCGGCGATCCTCGAAGAGATCCAGCGCGCGGGCTGCAACGGCGGCGGCTGCCACGCCCAGATGTACACGATGGGCACCGTGCTGCGGCACGGCAATGACGAGCAGAAGGCAAAATATCTGCCGAAGGTCGCGAGCGGCGAATTACGGCTGCAGGCCTTCGGCGTCACCGAGCCGACCAGCGGCACCGACACCACTTCGCTGAAGACCTTCGCGCGCAAGGACGGCAACGCCGGCTACGTCGTCAACGGCCAGAAGATCTGGACCAGCCGCGCCGAACATTCCGACCTGATGCTCCTGCTGGCGCGCACCACGCCGAAGGACCAGGTCAAGAAGCGCACGGATGGACTTTCGGTGTTCATCGTCGACATGCGCGAGGCCAAGAACAAGGGCCTCGAGATCCGCCCGATCCGCACCATGATGAACCATGCCACCACCGAAGTGTTCTTTACCGACATGAAGGTGCCGGCGGAAAATCTGATCGGCGAAGAGGGCAAGGGCTTTCGCTACATCCTCTCCGGCATGAATGCCGAGCGCATTTTGATTGCTGCCGAATGCGTCGGCGACGCCAAATGGTTCATCGCCAAGGCCACCAGCTACGCCAAGGAGCGCAGCGTTTTCGGCCGGCCGATCGGCCAGAACCAAGGCATCCAGTTCCCGATCGCCAAGGCCTACGCCGCGATGCGCGCGGCCGAACTGATGGTGAAGGAAGCGACGCGCAAATACGAGGCCGGGCTCGACTGCGGCGCGGAGGCCAACATGGCCAAGATGCTCGCGGCCGATGCGTCGTGGGAAGCGGCGAATGCCTGCGTCCAGACCCATGGCGGCTTCGGCTTCGCCGAGGAGTACGACGTCGAGCGCAAATTCCGTGAGACGCGGCTCTATCAGGTCGCGCCGATCTCGACCAACCTCGTGCTGTCCTTCATCGCCGAGCACGTCCTCGGCATGCCCCGCTCGTACTGAGGCAGCCATCATGGGAGCACTTGACGGGATCAGGGTGATTGCGGTCGAGCAGGCGGTGGCGGCACCGTTCTGCTCGTCGCGGCTGGCGGATGCCGGCGCGGAAGTCATCAAGATCGAGCGGCCCGAGGGCGATTTTGCCCGCGGCTATGACGCGGCGGCCAAGGGCCAGAGCAGCTACTTCGTGTGGCTCAACCGCGGCAAGCAATCGGCGGTGGTCGATCTCGCCACCAGGGAAGGCTGCGCCGAACTGGAGCGACTGATCGCGAGCGCCGACGTGCTGATCCAGAATCTCAAGCCCGGCTCGATGGACAAGCTCGGCTTTTCGCGGGAGCGGCTCTTGAAGGATTATCCCAGGCTGATTTCATGCACGATCACCGGCTATGGCGACGACGGCCCCTATGCGCACCGCAAGGCCTATGATCTCCTGATCCAGGCCGAGAGCGGCCTTGCCTCGATCACCGGCAATCCCGACGGCGCCTCGCGCGTCGGCATGTCCATCGTCGACGTCGCGACCGGTGCCACCGCGCATGCGGCGATCCTGGAGGCGCTGATCGGGCGCGGACGCACCGGCAAGGGCGCCGACATCCGCATCTCTATGTTCGACGTGATGGCGGACTGGTGCACCGTGCCGCTGCTCAATTCCGAAGCCGGTAATCCGCCCAAGCGCATGGGGCTGCGCCATCCCTCGATCGCGCCCTATGGCGTGTTCACGTCTAGCGACGGCAAGGACATCCTGATTTCGATCCAAAGCGAGCGCGAGTGGAAGACGCTTTGCGCAAAAGTGCTGGACCAGCCCGATCTGCCCGCCGATCCGCGCGTGGCCAACATGGTCGAGCGCGTGCGCAACCGCGACTTCACCGACAAGACGGTCGCGGATGCCTTCGGCAAGATGACGCGCGATGAGCTATTGAAGCGGCTGTCCGAGGCCGACATCGCCTTTGCCGAGGTCAACACCATGGCGGACCTCACCAAGCATCCGCATCTGCGCCGCATCGAGGTGGACACGCCGCAGGGACGCGTCAGCTATCCCGCGCCGGCGCCGATCATTGTCGGCGAGACGCGCAGCTATGGTGCTGTACCGGCGATCGGCGAAAATCCCCAATCCAAGAAATAACAAGAGCGAGGCGTCATGACCGAGAAGCTCGACATCGATCATCTCAGGCAATGGATCGGCCGCAGCGAAGAGGCCACCGACACCGTCACCGCGCAGCTCGTGAAGGGCCTGCGTGCGACGCTGTTCCAGGAGGTCGGCGCGCCCAAGCCGGGCGACGCGGCGCCGTTCACGGTGCATTGGTGCCTGGCGCAGCCGGTGTTTCCGATGTCGATGCTCGGCCCCGACGGCCACCCCACCCGCGGCGGCTTCCTGCCTCCGGTGCCGCTGCCGCGCCGGATGTGGGCCGGCGGCGAGATCGAGTTCCTGCAGCCGCTGCGCGTCGGCGACGAATCGACGCGGAGCTCGCGCATCGCGGACGTACAGGTGAAGACCGGCTCGACCGGCACGCTGTGCTTCGTCTCGGTCGAGCACAGCATCTCCTCGCCGCGCGGCATCGCCATCCGCGAGCGGCAGGACATCGTCTATCGCGAGATGACGACGACGTCCGCGCCGGCAAAGGCGCCGCCTCCGCCGCCGAAGGCGCAGCATCGCCAGACGCATGTCTCCGATCCCGTGCTGCTGTTTCGTTATTCCGCGCTGACCTTCAACGGCCACCGCATCCATTACGACCGCGACTACGTCACCAAGGTCGAGGGATATCCGGGCCTGATCTTCCACGGGCCGTTGCAGGCAACCTTCATCATCGAGATGGCGGCGAAGCTGCGCGGCGGCAAGCCGCCGAAGAAGTTCACCTATCGCGGCCTCCAGCCGCTGTTCGAGGGCTCGGAGTTCTCCATCAACGCCAACGAGACCGCTGATGGCATGGAGCTGTGGACCGCGAACGCGGAGGGGCAGCCGACGATGAAGGGGACCGCGGTGTGGTGATGGTCTCTCCTCGTCATTGCGAGGAGCGAAGCGACGAAGCAATCCAGACTGTCGCCGCGGCGGCATTCTGGATTGCTTCGCTGCGCTCGCAATGACGGGTGAGGTAGCAGCGCCGATGGACAACAGGGAACGGCAACCATGGTGAAGAACGGCAAAGCCACAACCAAATCCGTCACCGTCAAGCAGGCGACGCTCGACCTGCTACGCTCCTTCGGCATCAAGAAGGTATTCGGCAATCCCGGCTCGACCGAGCTGCCGTTCCTGAGCGACTGGCCCGACGACATCGACTACGTGCTCGCGCTTCAGGAAGCCTCCGCCGTCGGCATGGCCGACGGCTATGCGCAGGCGACGCGCAATGCCGGCTTCGTCAATCTGCATTCGGCCGCCGGCGTCGGCAACGCGCTCGGCAACATCTATACCGCGCATCGCAACCAGACGCCGCTGGTGATCACCGCGGGCCAGCAGGCACGCTCGATCCTCCCCTTGCAGGCGTTCCTCTATGCCGAGCGTGCGTCCGAATTCCCGCGGCCTTATGTGAAGTACAGCGTGGAGCCGGCGCGGCCCGAGGACGTTCCGGCCGCCATCGCGCGCGCCTATTACACCGCGATGCAGCCGCCATGCGGGCCGACCTTCGTCTCGATCCCGGTCGACGACTGGGCGCATGCGGCCGCTCCCATCGAAGCACGCAAGGTCAGCCGCGAGATCGGGCCCGAAGCTGACGCGATGAAGGCGCTGGTCACCGCATTCAATTCAGCCAAGCACCCTGCCCTCGTCGTCGGCCCCGGCGTCGATCGCGCCGGCGCGGTCGACCTGATGGTGCGCGTGGCCGAGAAGGCCAGGGCCAGCGTCTGGGTCAGCCCGTTTTCGGCGCGCTGCTCGTTCCCGGAACGTCATCCCCAATTCGCGGGTTTCCTGCATGCCTCGCCGGCGCAATTGTCGGACGCGCTGCGCGAGCACGACCTCGTCGTCGTGATCGGCGCGCCGGTGTTCACCTTCCACGTCGAGGGCCATGCCGCGATCTTCGACGGCGGCGCGACGATCTTCCAGATCACCGATGACCCGGATGCCGCGGCGGTGACGCCGGTCGGCACCAGCATCATCGCGACGATGAAGCCGGCGCTCGCAATGCTGCTCGACCTCTTGCCGGAGAGCAAGCGCGCGGCACCGAAGGGGCGAACGCTGCCGCCGGCCCTGCTAGCCGGCGATCCGTTGCCGGTCGAATTCCTGCTGCATTCGCTGTCGCAGGCGATGCCGGACGGCGCGTCGCTGGTCGAGGAAATCCCCTCGCACCGGCCGGCCATGCAAAAGTTCATGCCGATGCGCGGCCAGGACAGTTTTTACACCATGGCGAGCGGAGGCCTCGGCTACTCGCTGCCGGCCGCGGTCGGCATGGCGCTCGGCAAGCCGACGAGCCGCACGGTGTGCCTGATCGGTGACGGCTCGGCGATGTATTCGATCCAGGCGCTGTGGACCGCCGCGCAGCGCAAGCTGCCGCTCACCATCATCGTCGTCAACAATTCCGGCTACGGCGCGATGCGCTCGTTCAGCCAGGTGATGCAGGTGAGGAACGTGCCGGGACTCGAGTTGCCGGGGATCGATTTCGTGCGGCTGGCCGAGGGCATGGGCTGCCATGCGGTGCGGGTGAGCAAGGCGGCCGAACTGGGCGAGGCGCTCAAGCGCGGGATGGCATTCGAAGGGACGAGCCTGGTGGAGGTGGTCGTGGATTCGGCGGTGCCGGTGCTGTACGGGCAGAAGCATTGAGGGCCGACCGTCGTCCTGGCGAAAGCCAGGACGACACCGGAGGTCGTGGCAGGCCCCTTCCTACGTCCCGAAATCTTCCCGCATCTTAGCCTGGATCTTGGCCATGCCGCCGATCCAACGGTCGTAATTCTCGGTCTTCTTGCGCATGTAGCCGAGCACCTGCGGGTGCGGCAGGATCAGGAACGTCTCCTGATCGAGACCGGCGAGCACGTCCTTGGCGACCTGCTCGGGCGAGAGGTCGCCGTCGCCGGATTGCGGGCCTTTGGGGATCGAACGCAGCATGTTGGTGTCCACGCCCTGCGGGCAGAGGATCGAGACACGGATGTTGTGCGCCTTGTGCGAGATCGCGAGATTTTCGGCAAAGCCGACCGCGGCATGCTTGGTGGTGGAGTAAGCCGGGCTGCCGACCTGCGACAGCAGGCCGGCGGCCGAGATCGTGTTAAGGAAATAGCCGCCGCCGCGCGCCTTCATGCGCGGGATCAGATGCCGCGCCGCATAGACATGCGCCATGACGTGGATCGCCCAGCTGCGCTGCCAGGGCTCATCCGAGGCGCCGCCGGCATTGACCGACATCGGGTCGAAGCCGCCGCCGATGCCGGCATTGGAGCAGAACAATTCGATCGGGCCGAACTGACGCTCGGTCTCCTCGATGACGTGGGAAATATCCTTTTCCTGCGCGACATCGCATTTGAAGGCCGCGCCATCCACCGTGGCCGCGACCGCCCGCGCGTTGTCCGCGTCCATGTCGGCGACGACGACCTTGGCCGCACCCGCCTTGTGAAAGGCTTCGCACAGCGCCTTGCCGATGCCGTTGGCGCCGCCCGTGACGACCACGACCTTGCCGGTCACCTGCATGCGACGTCTCCTCTTGTCTTGTACCGTTTTGGCTTATTGCGCTTCGCGGAGCTTGCTCAGCTCAACACGAGGTCGAGCACCGCGGTATAATGGCACGCCGCGCCGGCCAAGACAAAGCCGTGCCAGATCGCATTCTGGAAGCGCAGCCGCCGCCAGGCATGAAAGATCACGCCGAAGCTGTAGAGCAGTCCACCCGCAAGGACGAAGCCCAGCACCAGCGCAGGCAGCGCCTTGACCACGGAATCGTAGAGCATGATGCCGCTCCAGCCCATCGCTAGGTAGATCCCGACCGCAACGCGGTCGAACCGGCCGGGGTAGAGAAGTTTCAGCACGATGCCGAGGAGCGCCACGCACCAGACGCCGGCGAGCAGCACCAGCGCGAACCCACTGTCCTTCACCTCCAGGATGAACGGCGTGTAGGTCGCCGCGATCAGGAGATAGATCGCCGAATGGTCGAAGCGCCGCAGCAGCCATTTGGCCGGCGAGACTGGCCACAGATTATAGGTCGCCGACAACACCAGCATCGAAAGCAGGCCGGCGACGTAGATCGAGACGCCGACGATGTCGGTCGCGTCGGCAAAGAGCACCGTCAGCACCACCAGCACGGTCGCGGCAATGATGCCGCAGAGCACGCCGATCGCGTGGATCACGCCGTCGGCGATCAACTCGGCGCGGTCGTAATGCCAGCCGACCGCGTCGGCGGCTGCGTGGACGGAGGAGGATGCGAGCTGTTTCAATTGGAAGACGGTCATGGCAATCCGCAAGGTGAGTTAATACCCTCTTGTATGGGTGTTTCGGGATCGGCGCGTCGTTCAAACGGCTGATTTGCCGACAAAGACGGTGGAAGTATGAAGCTTGATTTTCCTCAGGCAGTTGCCACTTTTGTGATTAGTCCTTTTTGCCTATCCGCCCTCGCCCGGGATTCCCAACGTTCATATGGCATTTAGTTTCCAGGATATGATCGAGGAGGCGCGCCTGTCGGCTCGGGCGCTGATCGACTACGGCGAGCATTTCTTCAATCCGACGGTACGATTGGGGGTTACCGGCCTGTCCCGGGCCGGCAAGACGGTGTTCATTACCGCGCTGATCCACGGCCTCACCCGTGGCGGCCGGTTTCCGGTGTTCGAGGCCTATTCATCCGGGCGGATCGCGCGGGCGCATCTGGCGCCGCAGCCGGACGACGCGGTGCCGCGCTTTGCCTATGAGAGCCATCTGCGCGCGCTGATCGAGGAGCGGCGCTGGCCGAACTCGACTGTCGACATCAGCGAGCTCAGGCTCGTCATCGACTACCAGCGCCAGAACGGCGCCGACCGCACGCTGACGCTCGACATCGTCGACTATCCCGGCGAGTGGCTGCTCGACCTGCCGCTGCTTCAGAAGAGTTTTGAGCAATGGTCGGCCGAAAGTCTCGCCTTGTCACGCGAGGCGCCGCGCGTCCATCTTGCCGCGGATTGGCACGCGCATCTCGCAACGCTCAAGCCCGAGGCGCGCGAGGACGAGCAGGCGACGCTGACGGCCGCAAAGCTCTTCAGGGGCTATTTGCAAGGCTGCCGCGACGAGCGGTTTGCGATGAGCCTGCTGCCGCCCGGCCGCTTCCTGATGCCGGGCAATCTCGCCGACACACCGGCGCTGACCTTTGCGCCGCTCGACGTACCCGCGGGTGGCCAGGCGCCGGAGGGATCGCTGTGGGCGATGATGGTGCGCCGCTATGAGGCCTACAAGGACGTCGTGGTGCGGCCGTTCTTCCGCGATCATTTTGCTCGGCTCGATCGCCAGATCGTACTGGCCGACGCGCTCGCCGCGTTCAACGCCGGCCCCGAAGCGCTGCACGATCTCGAAGCCGCACTCGCGGGCATTCTCGACTGCTTCAACATCGGCCGCAGCACATTCCTCTCCGGCCTGTTCCGGCCGCGGATCGACCGCGTGCTGTTCGCGGCGACCAAGGCGGATCATCTGCATCATTCCAGCCATGACCGGCTCGAGGCCGTGCTGCGCCGCGCGGTCACCCGCGCCGTTGCGCGCGCGGAAAATACCGGTGCGGCGATCGACGTCGTCGCGCTCGCCGCCGTCCGCGCCACGCGCGAGGCGCAGGTCGCGCATGGCCGTGACAAATTGCCGTCGATCTTGGGAACGCCCGCCGCGGGAGAAAGCGCCGGCGGCGAATTCTTCGACGGCAGCACCGAGGTGGCAACCTTTCCGGGCGACCTGCCCTTGGATCCCGAGCCGTTGTTCAACGGCACCGACGCATTCCGCGGCCTCTCGACCGAGGCCGCCGGGAAGAGCGATTTTCGCTTCCTGCGCTTCCGTCCGCCGAAGCTCGAACGTGAGGGGGCCGACCACCCGGCGCTGCCTCACATCCGCCTCGACCGTGCCTTGCAGTTCCTGATCGGAGACAAATTGTCATGAACGACCGATCGAAGCCACGGCGACCGGCGACGTTCCGGCTCGACGACCCCGGCGTCGTCGTCACCGAGGCCGACGAGACGACCCGGCTCGGCCGTACCACCATCCAGATCACGCCGGAGCCCGATCCGGCGAATTTGCCGGTGCCAATCGCAGCGACGCTTCCGGCGCGGCGCGGCTTTCCCTGGGGCCCAATGTTCTGGTCCGGCGTTGCCGGGCTGACGCTGCTCGGGGTCGGACTCGGCGTCGTCCGTCTGATCGAGGATCTGTTTGCGCGCAGCGACAGCCTCGGCTTCGTCGGAGTGGCCCTTGCCTTGATCACCGCGCTTGCGCTCGCGGTGGTGACCGGACGCGAGGCTTTCGGGCTGGCGCGGCTAGCAACCATCGAAAAGCTGCATCAGCGCGCAGCCGCTGTTCTTGCCAGCGACGATCGCAAGGAGAGCCGCATCATCGTGCAGGATCTGCTCAAGATAGCGCATCAGAACCCGCAGCTCGCGCGCGCCCGTGCCGCCCTGGAGAGCCACGCCGGCGAGATCATCGACGGCGCCGACATGATCCGGCTCGCCGAGCGCGAATTGATGTCGCCGCTGGACATCGAGGCGCGGCGGCTGGTGTCGTCAGCCGCGCAAAAAGTCTCAATCGTCACGGCGGTGAGCCCGCGAGCGGCGATCGACGTGATGTTTGTGTTCATCGTGTCGCTGCGCCTGATCCGCCAGCTCGCTTTCCTCTATGGCGGCCGGCCTGGCGCGCTGGGCATGATCCGCCTGCTCCGCCATGTCATCGCCCATCTCGCCATCACCGGCGGCATGGCGGCGAGCGACAGCCTGGTGCAGCAGATGCTCGGCCACGGCATTGCGGCGAAGCTGTCGCAGCGGCTGGGCGAAGGCATGCTGAATGGATTACTGACGGCGCGGCTCGGCCTCGCCGCAATCGACGTCACACGGCCGTTGCCGTTCGCCGCACTGCCGCCGCCGAAGCTGTCGGACCTCGCGACGGATCTGCTGCGGAAGAAGGACGAGGAAGAGTAGAACGCCATCTTGCGCGGCGGACTCGTTTTCCCCTCTCCCCTTGCGGGAGAGGGTGGCTCGCCGCAGAGCGGCGAGACGGGTGAGGGGTTCTCTCCGCGCGCGCCTCTCGCAGTCGTCTTAGCGGATAGAGACCCCTCATCCGGCGCTTCGCGCCACCTTCTCCCGCAAGGGGAGAAGGAAGAAGGCCGCCTTGCTAGGCGAGCGTACGCCGCTCAAACTCGCCCGCCAGCACGCGCCACCGGAACAGCGGCGAGTCTTTCGGCGGCGACAGCTCTGGGGTCCAGCCGGTGAGCTTTTCCAGCGTGTACGTGTCCATCACGAGACCGCGCCAGCGGCGCTCGACCTGACCGAGCGGCTCGCGCTTGGCGGGGATGTTCTCCCACAGTGATGAGCGATTGTCCGGCTCGCGCCCGACATAGATGCCGACGTGGCCCTTGATCCGGTCCATGCCCGGATCGCGAAAGTCCTGGAAGCGGCCGCGCTCGTTGATCTCGATCACCGGCACCCGTCCCCTGAACAGCCAGCGCATCATGGCATAGGTGCGGTAGTCCGTGGTGGCGATCCAGGTCGCGCCAGTCTCGTCCAATGCGGCCTGTGCGCGCGCGGCGACCTGCTCGTAACCGGACTCGGCACCGATCGGATCGATCTTGCCAAGTAAATTCCAGGGCGCGGCGACGTAGTAGAGGAACACGATGACGACAAAGGCGGTGCCGGAGACCACCGCCGTGTTGACCCAGAACAGCGACGATCTGATCATCCGCGCCGACCATTTTTCACGCGACAGCATGGTGAGGTTGACAGCGGCGGCGGCGAAACCGACCGGCCACATGAACATCGGCCAGGTGTCGCCGACGCGGAGGGTCAGCGATTTCGCCAGGAAATAGAGAAACGGCACCAGGACCGCGGTCGACAGCAAAATCGCGACCGGCTCGCGCGTGCTATAGCCGCGCCACGCCGTCAGCACCACCCCCGTCAGTACCACCGGCAGCATGACGAAGCCGACCAGTCCGAATTGCAGGCCGATGTAGTCGCCGAATGTGCGGAGCGAGATGCCGTAGCTGGTGGTGGCGCGCACACCCTGGAAGCGAATCGCGGCCCAGTCGTGCTGCACGTTCCAGATCAGGACCGGCGAGAACACGGCGATTGCGATCAGGACCGCGAGATAAGGATAGGGGCTGCGCAACCAGCGCCAGCGCCAATCCGGCACCAGCAGAAAGGCGGCAACCGCCGGTGCGAACATGATCACGGTAAATTTCGACAGCATCGCGAGCCCGGCGAACAGGCCGGCCGCGAGCCACCAGCGGCCGTCGCCGCCCTGCGCGAGCCGCACCAGGCACCACATCATTGCCACCGCAAACGGGATCATGGCGACATCGGGCGCGACCTTGGCCATCAGCAGTCCGTAATAGAGCGCGGCCTCCGGCATCAGCACCGCGAGCACGACGGCGCGCACATCATGAGTGAGGCGGCGGACGATGTCCGCGAGCAGGAGCTGCGTCACCAGCATCGCGACGATGCCGCCGAAGCGCACACCGAGTGTGGTGTCGCCGAAGATCGCAGTACCGAACCGGATCAGCCAGGCGATGCCGGGGGGATGATCCAGGAAGCTGAGCGCCGTCTCCTGCGACCAGGTCCAGTAATAGGCCTCGTCCGTGCGCAGCTCGATGACCGAGGCGTAGACGATGCGCAGCAGCGTCATCGCGGCGATGATCGCCGCGGCCATGACGAGCGGCCGGCGCGCCGCGCCGGCGGGGAGCATCGTGATGTCGGGAGCTGTCCTCACGGCGGCGCTTTTCGCCAACCTGGGAGGGGGAGTCAATGTTGGGTACCGTCGTCCCGGATCCGCGTGCGCCCCCGGGGGTGCTTGTCCAGGACGACACGGAGATTGCGGCCGCTTGCCGCGCATGTGATCGGGCGCGCTATCCACCCCCGGAATTAAACGCGACGCTGGCTGTTCTCCTTCATGAACTGATACAACAGAATCATGGCCGCAACCGCATCCACACGATTTTCCGATCTTTCCCGCGCCATCAGCGTACGCCAGGTGCGGCTGGTTTGCGGTGTCATCCTGTTCGCCTATGTGGTCAGCCATTTCCTCAACCATGCGCTCGGCAACATCTCGGTCGATGCCATGGAGATCGGGGTCTACTACCACATGCTGTTCTGGCAGTTCCTGCCGGTTGCGATCGTGTTCTACACGGCGGCGCTCACGCATATGGGGCTCGGCATCTACGCGTTGTATCAGCGCCGGCAGTTCCGTTGGCGGACGGTCGAGCCGCTGCAGCTCGTGCTGGGCTTGAGCATCCCCGCGCTGGTCATGGCGCATGTGATCGGGGTGCGGCTCGGTCAGACGCTTTACGGACACCAAAAACTCTATCCGCAGGAACTCTATCTGTTCTTCGTCGCGTCGAACCGTATCTGGACCATGACGATCCTGCTTCTCATCGCCTGGGTGCACGGCTGCATCGGCATCTATTTCTGGCTTCGCCTCAAACCGTTCTTCACGCGCGCGGCGCCCTATCTGCTCGCGGCTGCCGTGCTGATCCCGACGCTGTCGCTGCTGGGTGTCTACCAGGGTGGCCGCAGCGTCGAGGTCGAGGCCGACGACGGGGAATGGCGGACGCACAATCTCACGCGCCGCCAGCTGGGCACCACGGCAGAGGCCGCGATGCTCGACCGCATCACCGGCGGCCTCACCGCCGGCTATCTCGGACTGCTCGCTTTGGCGCTGCTGGCGCGTGGCGCGCGCGCCCTGTGCGAGCGGCGCGGCGGCATGATCGCGCTGTCCTACGGCAACGGCAAGACGGTGCGCGTCCCCAAGGGCCTCTCCGTGCTGGAAGCGAGCCTGCGCCACAATGTGCCGCATGCCAGCGTCTGCGGCGGCCGCGCCCGCTGCTCGACCTGCCGCATCCGCATCATCGGCGATCATGGCGCCCTGCCCGAGCCGTCGCAGCGCGAGGCGTTCGTGCTCACCCGTGTCGGCACCAGTGACCCCTCGATCAGGCTGGCCTGCCAGCTGCGGCCGACGTCGGATCTCTCCTTCTTCCAGCTCTTCACCGCGCATACGCTTTCGGCGAACACACAGGCCTCGACGCCTGCCAGAATCGGCCAGGAGCGCTATCTCGTCAGCCTGTTCGTGGATATGCGCGGCTCGACGCAGCTGGCCGAGAAGCGGCTGCCGTTCGACACCGTGTTCATCGTCAACCGCTTCCTCGGCGCCGTCTCGCAGGCTGTGATCGAGAATGGCGGCCAGCCGAACCAATTTGTCGGCGACGGCATGCTGGCGCTGTTCGGACTGAGCGCCGATCCGCAAACCGCCTGCCGGCAGGCGCTGAAGGCCGCCGCCGGCATCGCCAGGCATATCGATGAGCTCAACGAGCTCCTGTCCCACGATCTACGCCAGCCGATCCGCTTCGGCATCGGCATCCATGGCGGCGAGGTCATCATCGGTGACATCGGGTATCGCGATCACATCGTCTTCACGGCGCTGGGCGATGCTGTCAACGTCGCGGCCCGCCTCCAGGACATGACCAAGACGCTGGCCTGCGAAGCGATCGTCTCGGAGGAAGTCCGCCGGACCGCCGGCCTTGCCGACGATGCGCTGCCGCAGCAGGAGGTCGCGATCCGCGGCCGCGACGAACCGATGGCCGTGCGTGTGGTTGCGGACGCGAGGGAGCTGTCGGCGCTCGTCGATCCCGGCGAACGCGTCGCGGCGTAACACCGGCTTGCTGCAACGCAGCGGCATGGGCCTGCTGCGAAAGCACGAATTGACTTCATCTGAGTCGTTGCGACAGATGAGTGAGAGATCGCGGTGATGACCGTGATCCAACGAAAAGCTCCGGGAGGAGACCACATGTTCGATCGACGCGACCTGCTCAAAGGAGCGGGCCTTGCCGCTGTTGCGACTGCACTGAACTCGACCAAAGCGCTGGCACTCGACACCGTCGCCCTGCCCTTTGCCAATGGCGAACGGCCTTTGGTGAAATATCCGCAGAAGCGGCCGATGATCGGCCTGACCAGCCGCCCGCCGCAGCTCGAGACGCCGTTCGCGGTGTTCAACGACGGCCCGATCACGCCGAATAACGCGTTCTTCGTGCGCTATCACCTTTCCGACCTGCCCTACAGTCTCGACCCCGACAAGTTCACGCTCGAGGTCAAGGGCAAGGTCGACAAGCCGCTCAAGCTGTCGCTGAAGGATATAAGGAAGATGAAGGCGACCGAGATCGTCGCCGTCAACCAGTGCTCCGGCAACAGCCGCGGCTTCCTGGATCCGCGCGTGGCCGGCGGTCAGCTCGCCAACGGCGCGATGGGCAATGCGCGCTGGCGCGGCGTGCCGCTGAAGGCCGTGCTGGCGATGGCGGGCGTGCAGAGCGGCGCCAAGCAGGTCACCTTCAACGGCATGGACGGTCCGGTCAGCGACAAAACGCCCGATTTCGTCAAGGCGCTCGATATCGATCACGCCAACGACGGTGAGGTGATGCTGGCCTATGGCATGAACGGCGAAGACCTGCCGTTCCTCAACGGCTTTCCGCTGCGCCTGATCGTGCCCGGCTATTTCGGCACCTATTGGGTCAAGCACCTCAACGAGATCACCGTCGTCGACAATGTCTATGACGGGTTCTGGATGAAGTCGGCCTATCGCATTCCGGACACGCCGAACAATGCGGTCGAGCCGGGCACCGCGCCGAAGGCGACGATCCCGATCAACCGCTTCACCATCCGTTCCTTCATCACCAGCGTCCCGGACGGAGCCAAGCTGAAAGCAGGCGGCACGACGCTGCGCGGCATCGCCTTCGACGGCGGCAAGGGTATCAAGGAGGTCGCGGTCTCCACCGACGGCGGGAAGACCTGGACCAACGCCAGGCTCGGCAAGGATCTCGGCAAATACTCATTCCGTGAATGGACGCTGCCGGTGAAGCTCGCGGCGGGCTCCCACGAGCTCAAGGTGCGCGCCACCGGCAATGGCGGCGAAACCCAGCCGGATACGCCGCGCTGGAATCCGGCGGGTTACTTGCGCAACGTCGTCGAAACCGTCCGCGTTACCGTGGCTTGAGGGGAATGATCATGCAGCGCACCGTTTTCCTCGCCATCACGCTCGCCCTCGCCGCCGTGGTGGGTTCGGCACTTGCAGCACCGGTCAATTACAAGACCCCCGATGAGGTCGCGGCGTTCAAGCTCGGGCCCAATCTCGAAGTCGTGCAGGGCAATTGCAGCGCCTGCCACTCCGCCGACTACATCAACACGCAGCCGCCGATGAAGGACAAGAAAGGTTTCTGGCAGGCCGAGGTGACCAAGATGATCAAGGTCTATGGCGCCCCCATCGACGATGCCGATGTCAGCAAGATCGTCGATTATCTGGCCGCGACTTATTGACGGATGGCGCGCGGCGCGCCGACCAAGTGACCGCGAAAAGGGCAAATCCGGCAAAAACGCCGCGAAGTTGAGCGGAATTCGCCGAAATGCCGATGTGGTTTGAGCTACCAAGCCAGCCACATTCCGCGTATCGTATTAGGACCGAACCGGCCGGTTGGCGGGGACTGGCGGTTCGAGATCTCGGAGGAAGACCCGCGGAGAAGTCGTGATGGCTAAAGGTACGGTCAAGTGGTTCAACCCGACGAAGGGTTATGGATTTATCCAGCCTGCGTCGGGCGGCAAGGATGTGTTCGTGCATATCTCGGCAGTGCAGAAAGCCGGTCTGTCGTCCCTGAACGAAGGACAGACGGTTGAATATGAAGAGATCGCAAACCGAGGCAAAAGCTCCGCAGAGAACCTCAAAGTATAAGCCCGCCGGCTTTTGCTAACTCCCGGATCGATCCGGGAGCCGGGCCAAGAAATTTTAGAAACGGTCAGTGCACTCGACGACAGGCGTTGCGATTGCACAGGGAGAACTATTTGCCCGCGAAGACCGCCCATTGGACGCCACAGCAATGACAATCGCGACGGCACTTCGTTAGTCCACCGGCAATGGTGCGTCGCGCTTGATCTCCTCCATCACCGCATAGGTTCGCGTTTCGCGCACGCCGGGCATCGACAGCAAGGTCTCGCCGAGGAAGCGCCGATACGCAGCCATGTCTGCCAGCCGCGCCTTCACAAGATAGTCGAAGCCGCCGGCGACCATGTGACACTCCAGCACCTCGGGCGCCAGCTTCACCGCGCGGGCAAAACGCTCGAAATTGTCGGGCGTGGTCTTGTCGAGCAGCACTTCGACAAACACCAGGAGGCCGAGGCCGAGCCGGTGCGGGTTTAGCCGCGCGCCATAGCCCTCGATAAAGCCCTCTCGCTGCAAACGCTTCAGCCGTTCGCCGATCGAGGTCGGCGACAGCCCAATGCGCTCCGCGAGCTCGACATTAGCGATTCGCCCGTCCTGCTGCAAAATCGAGAGGATCTTCCGGTCGGTTCGATCTAATTCCATATTCCGTAAGGTCAAATGACTGGGCGACTTCATTTTCTAAGCCGAATGAGCTAAATTGTCTATCGAGCTAAGGTAGCGTGGGCATTATCCTGAATTGAAGCCACAGGACACGCCATGCCGAACATTCCGCCTCCCTTCTCCGCCGCCTACGCGCCCGATGACGCCGATATCGCCGCGCGCCTTTTGCCATCTGTGCATCTCGGCCCGCCGCAGGAGGCGCGGATCGATCGCACCGCGACGCGGCTGATCGAAGCCATCCGCAAGCGCGACGACCGGCTTGGTGGAGTCGAGGATATGCTGCGGGAATTTGCGCTCTCGACCAAGGAAGGGCTGGCCTTGATGGTGCTGGCCGAGGCCCTGTTGCGCGTGCCGGACGCGCGCACCGCCGACCAGTTCATCGAGGACAAGCTCGGCGAGGGCGACTTCATCCACCACGAGACCAAGTCCACCGCCTTCCTGGTCAACGCCTCGGCCTGGGCATTGGGCCTCTCGGCGCGGGTGATCCAGCCCGGCGAGACGCCCGATGGCACCATCGGCCGGCTGGTGAAGCGGCTGGGCGCACCCGCCGTGCGCACCGCCACGCGCCAGGCGATGCGGCTGATGGGAAATCATTTCGTGCTGGGGGAGACCATCGCGCAGGCCTTGGAGCGGGCCCGGCCGCGCTCCGGCGAGAGGCAGCGCTATTCCTTCGACATGCTCGGCGAAGGCGCCCGCACCGCCACCGACGCAAGGCGATATTTCGACGCCTATGCCAGCGCGATTCTGACTATCGGCAAGGCGGCGGGCAGCCATCCCCTGCCCGATCGGCCCGGCATCTCCGTCAAGCTGTCGGCGCTGCATCCGCGCTTCGAGGCAATCAGCCGCGACGGTGTGATGGCCGAGCTGGTGCCGCAACTGCTGGACCTGGCGCAGCGCGCCAAGGTCCATGATCTCAACTTCACCGTCGACGCCGAGGAAGCCGACCGGCTGGAATTGTCCCTCGACGTGATTGCGGCAACGCTCGCCGATCCCTCGCTTGCCGGTTGGGACGGATTTGGCCTCGCGATCCAGGCCTATCAGAAGCGCGCCGGCGACGTGATCGACTATGTCGATGCGCTCGCCCGGGCGCACGACCGCAAGCTGATGGTGCGGCTGGTCAAGGGCGCCTATTGGGACACCGAGATCAAGCGCGCGCAGGAGCGCGGGCTCGACGGCTATCCCGTGTTCACCCGCAAGGCGATGACGGATCTGAACTACGTCGCCTGCGCTCAAAAGCTGTTGAGTCTGCGGCCACGCATCTTCCCGCAATTCGCCACCCATAACGCGCTGAGCGTCGCGACCGTGCTGGAGCTTGCCGGTGCGAACGGCGGCTTCGAATTCCAGCGCCTGCACGGCATGGGCGAGGCGCTCTACGAGCAGCTCGCCAAGGATCACCCGGACATCGCCTACCGCACCTACGCCCCGGTCGGCAGCCATCGCGACCTGCTCGCCTATCTGGTGCGGCGACTGTTGGAGAACGGCGCCAACTCCTCCTTCGTGGCGCAAGCGTCCGATTATCGCGTGCCGGTTACGGCGCTGTTGCAGCGCCCGGCGGATGCCATCGTCCGGCCGCAGCACGCGGCCCATCCCAAGATTCCGTTGCCGGGCGACCTGTTCGCGCCCGAGCGGCGCAATTCGCGCGGCGTCGAATTCGGCGCGCGCGCCGCGCTCGACCGGTTGCTGACGGAGGTCAAAGCCGAGACGATCGACCTCAAGCCGATCGCGGACGCAACGCCGGATCAGGCCAATGCGGCAGTGGCTGCGGCGCGCGCCGGCTTTGCCGCCTGGAGCCGGACACCCGCAGCCACGCGCGCGGCGGCGCTGGAGCAGGCCGCGCATCTTCTGGAGAACCGCGCGCCCCATTTCATAGCGCTGCTGCAACGCGAGGGCGGCAAGACGCTCGACGATGCGCTGTCGGAGCTGCGCGAGGCCACCGACTTCTGCCGCTATTATGCCGCGCAGGGTCGCAAGCTGTTCGGCAACGATGTGGCGATGCCGGGCCCGACCGGCGAGAGCAATGCGCTGGCCATGCGCGGCCGCGGCGTCTTCGTGGCAATCTCGCCATGGAATTTTCCGCTGGCGATCTTCCTCGGCCAGGTCACGGCGGCGCTGATGGCCGGCAACAGCGTGGTGGCCAAGCCCGCAGAGCAGACCCCGCGCATCGCGGTCGAGGCGGTGCGGCTGCTGCACGAGGCCGGCATCCCCGCAAGCGCATTGCACCTCGTCACTGGCGACGGCCGCATCGGCGCCGCACTGGCCGCGCACCCCGATATCGGTGGAATCGTCTTCACCGGATCGACCGAGGTCGCGCGCAGCATCAACCGGGCGCTGGCAGCCAAGGACGGGCCGATCGTGCCGCTGATCGCGGAGACCGGCGGCATCAACACCATGATCGCGGATGCGACCGCGTTGCCAGAGCAGGTCGCGGACGACGTCGTCACCTCGGCGTTTCGTTCCGCCGGCCAGCGCTGCTCGGCGCTGCGGCTGCTGTTCGTGCAGGAGGACGTAGCCGACCGCATGATCGAGATGATCGCGGGCGCGGCGCGCGAGTTGAAGATCGGCGATCCAAGCGACGTCGCGACCCATATCGGGCCGGTGATCGATGTCGAGGCCAAGCAGCGCCTCGATGCGCACATCGCACGCATGAAGAGAGAGGCGCGGCTGCACTTTGCCGGCACCGCGCCGGAGGGCTGCTTCGTGGCGCCGCACATCTTCGAGCTTGGGGATGCCGGCCAGCTCACCGAGGAGGTGTTCGGCCCGATCCTCCACGTCGTGCGCTATCGTGCGGAAAATCTCGAACGCGTCCTGCAAGCGATCGAGCGCACCGGCTACGGGCTGACGCTCGGCATCCACTCCCGCATTGACGATACGATCGAGGCGATCGTCGACCGCGTCCAGATCGGCAACATCTACGTCAACCGCAACATGATCGGTGCCGTGGTTGGCGTGCAGCCGTTCGGCGGCAACGGCCTGTCCGGAACCGGCCCGAAAGCCGGCGGCCCGCACTACCTCGCGCGCTTTGCGACCGAGCAGACCGTGACGATCAACACCGCAGCAGCCGGCGGCAATGCTGCCCTGCTCGCAGGGGATGAGTGAGGCGCGGCGAGGAGCGTTGCATCCCGCCGAAACATCGGTCTAATGCTGCCGTGACGTGGCCCTCGCCAATTCCAGCGCGCGGGATACAACACGAGTGAGGGAGCAACGCCGCAATGGAAAAGGGCATTTTTGCAGGGCTCAAGGTGCTGGATTGCGCGAGTTTCATCGCAGCACCAGCGGCCGCGACCGTGCTGTCGGATTTCGGCGCCGAAGTCGTCAAGATCGAGCCGCCCGGCGCCGGCGATCCCTACCGCAATCTGCCCAACATTCCGGGCTATCCGACCAGCGAGCACAATTTCGCCTGGCTGCTGGAGGCCCGCAACAAGAAGAGCATCGCGCTCGACCTCGCAAAGCCCGAGGCGCAGGCCGTGCTCTACAAGCTGGTCGAAGAGGCCGACGTCTTCATCACCAACATGCCGCCGCCGGTGCGCACCAAGCTCGGCATCACCTATGACCATCTCGCCCATCTCAATGATCGCCTGATCTACGCCTCGTTCACCGGTTATGGCGAGAAAGGCGAAGAGGCCAACAAGCCCGGCTTCGACAGCAACGCCTATTGGGCGCGCTCCGGCCTGATGGACCTCGTCCGCGCCGACACCGACACGACGCCAGCCCGCTCGGTCGCCGGCATGGGCGACCATCCCTGCGCCATGGCATTCTACGGCGCGATCGTCACCGCGCTGTACCAGCGCGAGAAGACCGGCAAGGGCTCGCACGTCGCCTCCAATCTGATGGCGAACGGCGTGTGGGCTGCGAGCGTGCTGGCGCAGGCAAAGCTCTGCGGCGCCAAGTTCGCCGAGCGGCGGCCGCGCGAACGCGCGTTGAACGCGGTCGCCAACCACTACCAGTGCAAGGACGGCCGCTGGCTGATCCTGTCACTGCTGAGCGAAGAGAAACAGTTTCCGACGCTGGCCAGGTGTCTCGGCCGCGAAGATCTCATCACCGACCCGCGCTTTGCCACCAAGCCCGACCGCCACGCCCGCTCCGTCGAGCTGATCAAGATCTTTGACGAGACCTTTGCGACCAAGGATCTCGCCGAATGGCGCAAGATCCTCGACGGCAACGGTCTCGTGTTCGGCATCGTCGGCATCCTGGACGACATCCCGAACGACAAGCAGATGCTTGACAACGAAGTTCTAGTGCCATTCGAAAACGACACCATGCTCACCATCTCCAGCCCGATCTGGATCGACGGCGCCAAGAAAGTGCAGCCGCGCAAGCCGCCCGACGTCGGCGAGCACAGTGACGAAATTTTGCGCGGCGCGGGATACGATGACGCCGCGATCAAGCAGCTGCGGTCGCAGGGGGCTGTGGGGTAAGGAGCCGACAGCGGTCATACATCCACGCTGTCGTCCCGGCGAAGGCCGGGACCCATATCCCAGAGAGGAAGAGGTCGAACGAAGCTGATAACTCCAAATCTTCGCCAAACTGCGTTCGGTGGTTATGGGTCCCGGCCTTCGCCGGGACGACGACGTAGATCGCTTCAACAATCACAGTCATCGCGAGGTCCCATGCCCAGCTACCGCCTGCACTACTTCCCCGAATCCGGCAACAGCTACAAGCTGGGGCTGATGCTGACGCTTTGCGGCGAGAGGTTCGAGCCGGTCTGGACCGATTTTGGCGGCGGCGTCACGCGCACGCCGGAATGGCGCAAGAGCGTGAACGAGATGGGTGAGATTCCCGTGCTCGAAGTCGACGGTGTGAAGATGACGCAGACCGCGCCTCTCCTGCTCAAGCTTGCCGAGCAGCACGGGCGTTTCGGCGCCGAGACCGAGGAGGAAAAGTTCGAGCTGCTGCGCTGGCTGTTCTGGGACAACCACAAGCTCACCGGCTACATGGCGACCTACCGCTTCATGCGCGCCTTCACGCAAAGCAACGATCCGCAGGTGCTGAAACATTTTCGCAGGCGGCTCGAAGACTTTCTCGGCATTCTCGACGGTCATCTCCAGCACAACGAATTCGCGATCGGAACCAGGCCGACCGTCGCCGATATCTCGATGATGGCCTATCTGCATTATCCGAGCGACGAGCACGGCTTCGACTTCGCGGAAAGCTATCCCGCCATTCACGCCTGGCTTGGCCGCATGGCCACACTGCCCGGCTGGCAGCCGGCCTACGAGCTGCTGCCCGGCAAGCGGATGACGAATTACGCGAAGTGAGGGCGCGGCTACTTCAGCGCCAGCCAGCCGAGCGTGAACAGGATTCCGCCGATGATGACGACGACCGCGACCGCCCAGGTGCTGACGCGGATGCTGCCGGTAACCTGCTTGGCCTCTTCATTCTGCGCGATCTCGCGATTGCGCTCCTTGTTGGCTTCGCTGGAGTCCGTCATGGGTCATCCAAACCGGTTCGAGACAGCCTAACGCGTCTTGATGAAGCACATGCCGATGCGGCGCGAAGCCGCGGCAGCCTGACAGGTCAATCCTTTAGCACAGCTCCATGACGTAAAACTCCTGTCGGTCGATCGCGATCCCGCATTTTCCAGGGAACAATGCGCGCCCCAGCCGTCCTGATATTCGGTCCCCGCCAGCTCAGTGCTGCCGCGGGTCTGCGGCCGGCTGGCAAATCCACGTGAGAAATCAGGACGTTTGCCTGCGGCCATCGCGGTCAGGATGTCACGGCGGCGGACCTGGTCGCCAAGAAAATGCGGCGAGGCCGGCACGATGGTCAAGTTGGACGGCTTGTCCGCAAGCCAATCAACGCCCGGGAAGTGAAAGCCGCCGATGCCGCGGGTCTGGTGGCAGCCGGCGCAGGTGACGTCATTGAGGCGGCGCTGGAAGCCCGCGACCGAGCGGACGTTCTGGATGTCCCCGCGCGCAGCAGCTTGCTTCAACGCACCAACCACATCGTTGTCGGAGAAGACCGGCTCGCCCTGTCCCTCTCCGTTGCGCTCCCCTTGCACCATCCCGAACTCCGGCTGCAACGGAGAAGCATCGAGGCCGGCTGGCGTCGGCACGATTGCAGCCTTGGCCAGGAATTTCTCGGGGATCAGCACCGTACCGCGATCGAAGTCGCGAAGATGATCGGGCGCGAGCAGCCAATCCCTGAAGTCGCGCCGGAGATCATTGTCAGCGAGAATGCGGTCGCGGTCGATCTGGTTCTCCAGCGTCGATTCCTCGAACGTCTTCGAGGCGGCGTCGTACTTGAACACCTTGAGCAGATAGTCGGAGCGGAAATCGTGCAGCGCCGATTTCGCCGCAACTGAGATCTGAATGTTGGTCTCGATGCGATCGAGCATCGCATCGTAAGGGAAGAAGTCGCTGCCGATCAGCCCCTGCCAGTCGCCATTGCCGAGCCAGCGTCGCGCGACCTCGGCGCAGGTGATCGGCTTGCCGTTCCCGTCCATCTGGCGCACGTCGCGCGCCTTCATCACCAGATTGAGCGTCATCGGCAGCCGCGTGGCTGTCCTGCCGCCATCCGGTTTGGTCTCGAAACGCACAAGACGATAGATCAGCCTGATCTCGCCGCAGGAGTCTTCCGAGACATAGGCCCGGTCCATGCGGTTGACGATGCCGGCCAGCACGAAACGGGTGTCGCGGGATTTCAGATTGGCGCGATCGAACAATTGTACGTCGAAGCCCTCGCCGACGCCGATGGTCTCGGTCGGATATGCCGCCTTCTGCTGGGCGACGTAGCGATCGATCTCCGCCTCGATCGCGGGAGGAATCTCCTTGAGCTGCGACAACCACGAAAACATCAGATCGGTCGTCAGCGGAAAGTTCGCGTTCCGCTCCGGCCACAACAGGCGCGAGATCGTGAGCGCATCGTGCTGGTCGAGCTCGCGCAGGAGATCGGGATCGGTGATCGCCGTGCCGCGTGCCAGTTGCGCGTTCTCCGCGGCCAACAACGACACGATGCCGCCGAAAAATACGGCGGCGGCAACGAGAATTCGCAAGGCGCGGCTCATGCCTCAGGTAACACCGCGCAGGGACGGCTATTCAAGCAAAAAGGCGCTTCACATCGTGGTGAAGCGCCTTTTCGGAAATCGGATATGGGCCGCTCAGCGCGCGACGATCAGCCCCTTGCTGGTGACGACGACCCAGCGGCCGTCCTGACGGCGGATCGCATCGACACGGCCAACCCCTGGGATGGGGTCACCGGCATACACCTCGTAGAGGCCACCGCGGCCCTCGACCAGTGCGCCGCCGTTGGAGACGTCGCGCAGCACCCAGCCTTCGACCGTCGGCAACCGGCCGACCTCGGTCTTGGGTGCGACGGGAGCCGGCGCAGCTGCGGCGGTTGCAACCTGGGTCGGTGCGATCGAACCAGTGGTCTCCTTGGCGGGCACGGCGGCTGCGGCCTGGACGGGCGCCGCGGGCGGGGTGGCGCGGAGCTTGTCGACCGTCTCGGACAGCTTTGCGATCTTGGCCATTGGCTCGGCCTGCGCCTTCTCGAGCTTGTCGAGGCGGTCGTTGGTCCGGTTGAACTGGCCGAGGCCGGTCTTGGAGGTATGCTCGACGTTGGCTTTGAGCGCGACGACATCGGCATCAATCCGGGCGACCGAGGATTCCAGCGCGCTGGTGTCGGCAACCTGTGCCGGCGCGGAGCTTGCGAAGTGCATCATCCCTGCGGTCGCGAGCGCGCCGCTGATGGCGCCGACACTGGCTGCAATCGCCACTACCGCGGCCATCGCCGACAGGCGGCGCGCGCCGCCGCTCTCGCGCGGCTCGTCCGCCTTCACATGCGGCGCAAACTCCTCACGGTCCCAGGACCGCTCTGCGGGTGCCATGACGATGAGCTTGCCGGGCTTTGGCTCGGACTTGGTCTCGGCTTTGGGCTCAACCTGGGCCTCGAACTTCGGCACCTCGATCCGCGGCGGCTCAATCTCGATCGGATCAGGCTTGGGCGGCGCCTCGTGGTCAGGGGCAATCGAAGGGGCCTCGATTCCCGCAGACTCGACGGCCTGCGGCGCGGTCGCGGCGGCTTCGACGACGCTCGTCTGCTCACCGGTCGTTTGGGCAGCCTGCTCAGCCATTGGTTCGCTCACAGCTCAAATACTCCACTCTGGATTGACCTTTTGGTAACTTTCATTGCTTGCGAAATCCTTACTTCGGGACCCGCTTACCGAAATTTTAGGGAGTCATCCGGGGCCGAATTGGGCCGGGAACGTGGAACCGGTGTGGCGGGTATGAAGCAATTTGTAACCGGGCGAAGATGAACGGCCGCGCAACGGACAGGGTCTGCCGCCCCCACGTGGTCAACGACGGGCGTGGATGACGCCCGCTCTGTCCACATCACTGTCCGTCACATCAGCACCGGTGGATCCGGCAGCTCGTTGGGGTGCGGGCCGCTTGACGGAAAGTGCTTTGTCAGCTCCCGGGACACCGCCTCGATGCCGCCGATCACGCCGCGCTCGAACTGCCCCGACCTGAACTCGACTTCCATGGCGCGGCAGATGCTCTCCCAACGCTCGCCACCAACCTTCGCATCGATACCGCGGTCGGCGATGATCTCGACATCGCGGTCGGCGAGCAGGAGATAGATCAGGACACCATTGTTGTGCGCGGTGTCCCAGATGCGCAGTTGCGAGAACACGTCAAGCGCGCGCTCGCGCGTCGGCTGGTTGCGAAACAGCGGGCCGCCGTCGAGCGCGCCTTCCACCACGAAGCGGAGCTGGCCGGAATGGCTGGCTTCGCCGCGCTTGATCGCCTGCTCGATGCGGCCGAGCACGCCCTTCGGGAACACCTGCTTGGCACGCCAATGGTGCTGGAGCAGATGCCGGGTGATGCGCCTGATGCTCATGACCTACCAGCTCCCCGAGGCGCCGCCGCCGCCAAAACTGCCGCCACCACCGCTGAAGCCGCCGCTCGACGACGACCCGCTGCTCCAGCCGCCGGATGACGAGCCGCTCGACCACGAGCCACGACGCGAGGACCCCGTGCCCGATCCCGCCCCAAACAGATCGGCGATAAACGTCAGGACAGCGCCGAGCACACCGACGCCCAGTCCGATGACCGCTGAGCCGATCACGAACCAGGCGAGGACACCAACGATCGCTCCCGTTATTCCCGAACCGAACAGCCGCCCGAACATGGAGCGCAGGATGCCTCCGATGACCAGCGGGCCGAACAGCAGGAAGTAGAAAAGCGGCTCGACGTCGTTCCAATCGCCGAAATTCACGCTGCGCGAGGGCGTCGGCAGCGGCTCGCCGTCGATGACGCGGATCATGCGGTCGACGCCCGCCGTGATGCCGCCGGCGAAATCGCCGCTCCTGAATTTCGGCGTGATGGCTTCATCGATGATGCGCCGCGACGTGACGTCGGTGAGCGCGCCCTCGAGGCCGTAACCGACCTCGATGCGCAAATGCCGGTCGTTCTTGGCCACAACGAGGATGGCGCCGTCGTCGACCTTCTTGCGTCCGATCTTCCAGGCCTCCGCGACGCGGATCGCGAATTGCTCGATGGTCTCCGGGTCCGTCGTCGGCACGATCAGGACGGCGATCTGGCTGCCCTTGCGCATCTCGAAGTCCTGCAGCTTTTGCGACAGCGCGGCGATGTCGCCGCTGGAGAGCGTGCCGGTCTGATCGACCACGCGGCCGGTCAGTTGCGGCACGGCGACATCGGCTGAGGCGGGGAGCGCAAAGGTGAACAGGAGCGCGAAGACGAGGACGAATGCTGAGAAGCCCAAAACGGCACGCCACAACATCGTTGTCATCGCCCGCGAAGGCGGGCGATCCAGTATTCCAGAGGCAGCAGTGATTGAACCGTGAAGCCGCGGCGTACTGGATTCCCCGCTTTCGCGGGGAATGACGGTGGTGGGTGGGGCATGCATCGGGGTCGAAGGCACTTACTTCGACGGCGCGGGCGCCGGATTGAAATCGACCTTCGGCGCGGTCGAGATTTCCTTCTCGTTCGCGACCGTGAAGTTCGGCTTTTCCTTGTAGCCGAACATCATCGCCGTGACGTTGCTCGGGAACGAACGGATGGTGACGTTATAGTCCTGCACCGCCTTGATGTAGCGGTTGCGCGCCACCGTGATGCGGTTCTCGGTGCCTTCGAGCTGCGACATCAAATCCTTGAACAGCGCATCCGACTTGAGCTGGGGGTAGTTCTCGGTGACCACGAGCAGCCGCGACAGCGCGCCGGAGAGTTCGCCCTGGGCGGCCTGGAATTTCTGGAATGCGGCGGGATCGTTCAGCACCTCGGGCGTCGCCTGGATGCTGCCGACCTTGGCGCGGGCATTGGTGACGCCGAGCAGCACGTCCTTCTCCTGCTGCGCAAAACCCTTCACCGAGTTGACGAGGTTGGGCACGAGATCGGCGCGACGCTGATACTGGTTCACGACCTCGGACCAATTGGCCTTGATCTGCTCGTCCTCGCTCTGGATCGCGTTATAGCCGCAATTGGTGAGGCTCAACGAGGCCAGCGCCGCCAGCACGGTCAGGATCTTGCGCATCAAATTTCTCCCGGTGGAATCGGGCGCAAGCTACCAGATTGCGCGCGCGAGATGCCAGACATCTTGCGTCCCGGCCGTGGCCTGTGAAAAGCAGCCGATGTACGCAAGCCTCTTGCTTAATCCTGGCTGTAATAGTCAACTTGAGGGAACAATAATGCCAGGTCGGGAACGCCAGGGGAACGCGATGAGCTCGTTCGAGACCATCCTCGTGGAGAGGCCGGAGCCGGCGATTGCCCGGGTCGTGATGAACCGGCCCGACGCGCGCAACGCGCAGAACCTGCAAATGACCTACGATCTCAACGCCGCCTTCGACGAGGCGGTGCAGGACGACGCGGTCAAGGTGATCATTCTCGCCGGCAATGGTCCGCACTTCTCCTCAGGCCATGACCTGCGACCCGGCAGCAAGAATGAAGCGGGCGTGGATTTTCCGCCGATCGGAAATTGGGGCGGCTTCGCCGAAGCAAACGCCCATGGCCGCTTCGCGCGCGAGCAGGAGATCTATCTCCAGATCACCCGGCGCTGGCGCAACCTCGCCAAGCCGACCATTGCAGAGGTTCACGGCAAGTGCATCGCCGGCGGCCTGATGCTGGCCTGGGCCTGCGATCTCATCATCGCGAGTGGCGATGCGCAGTTCTGCGATCCCGTGGTCACCATGGGTGTCTGCGGCGTCGAATGGTTCGTGCATCCCTGGGAGCTCGGCCCGCGCAAGGCCAAGGAATTTCTGTTCACGGCCGACGCATGGAGCGCGCAGGAGGCGCATCAACTCGGGATGGTCAACCGGGTCGTGCCGCGCGCAGAGCTGTCATCCGCCGTGCTGGCGCTGGCGCGCAAAATCGCGTCAAAACCGTCCTTTGCGCTGAAGCTGACCAAGGAAGCCGTGAATCGTTCGGTTGACGTGATGGGCCAACCGGCTGCAATCGACCAGGCCTTTGCGCTGCATCAGCTCTGTCACGCGCATAATCTTCAGGAATTCGGCATGATCGTCGATCCATCGGGCCTACACCCCTCCGTCCGCAAGCCGCCGGCCGCCGCGGAGTAGACGGATGGATCTCAATCTCAGCGACGAGCAACGCCTGCTGCGCGAAAGCGCGGAGCGCTTCGTGGCCGAAAGCTACGATGCCGATCACCGCCGCAAGATGGCGAACGATCCGCTCGGCTTCAGTCCGGCGGTGTGGAAACAATTCGCAGAACTGGGCTGGCTGGCGCTGCCGATCGCGGAGGAGTGTGGCGGGCTCGGCGGCAGCGCGGTCGAGATCGGCATTTTGATGGAAGCCTTCGGCCGCGGGCTTGTGTCGGAGCCGTATATCGCGTCGGTCGTGCTTGGCGCCGCGTTGATCGAGCGATGCGGCAGCATGGCGCAGAAGCAGGCCATCCTGCCGAAGATCGCGGACGGATCGTTGAAGCTCGCGCTCGCGCATTCCGAGCGCGCGGCGCGGTTCGATCTTGCCAAGGTCGCAACCACCGCCCACAGCACGGCGCAAGGCTGGCGCCTGGCCGGTCGCAAGATTGCCGTGCTCGATGGCCACGCCGCCGACGAGATCATCGTCTCCGCGCATATCCATGATCATCAGGGCTCCTCCGGCCGCATCGGCCTGTTCCTGGTGCAGGCGACAACTCCGAGTGTTGCGATCTCCGACTACGAGCGCCTCGGCGGCGGGCGGGCCTGCAACATCGAGCTGTCGGACGTGCAACTGCCGGAGGATGCCTTGCTCGGCAACGGGCATGACGCGCTGCCGGCAATCGAATGGGCTGTTGATCGCGCCATGGCTGCGCTTGGCGCCGAGGCCGTCGGCATCATGCAGGTACTGCTGGATACTACGCTGGAGTACACAAAAATCCGGAAGCAATTCGGCCGGCCGCTCGCCGCCAACCAGGTGATCCGCCACCGCCTTGCCGACATGGCGGTGCAGGTCGACGAAGCGCGCTCGATGGCGTTGCGCGCCGCGCTGAAGCTCGACGCCGATCCGGTCGAGCGCGCGCGGGCCGCGTCGGGCGCGAAGGCGAAGATCGGCAGATCTGCGCGCTTCGTCGGCGAGCAGTCGATCCAGCTTCACGGCGGCATGGGCGTCACCGAGGAGCTCGAGGTCGGCGCCTATTTCAAGCGGCTGGTCGCGTTCGACACGCTGTTCGGCGGCAGCGCCCACCATTATGGCCGCCACGCCCGGCTTGGCCGCGCCAGCGTGCCGGCCTGATACAAGGAGCGCATCATGGACCTGTCGTTCAATGCCGAGGAGCGCGCCTTCCAGGACGAGGTGCGCGGCTTCATTGCCAGAAACCTCACCGAGGAGATGAAGCGCGCGACGGCGCTGACGCCGTCGGTGTTCTCCGATCCCGATATCGGCATGGCCTGGCAGCGCACGCTGCACAAGCAAGGCTGGGGCGCGCCGGGCTGGCCGGTCGAGCATGGCGGGCCGGATTGGACCCCGGCGCAGCGCTGGATCTTCGAGACTGAAAGCGCGCGGGCCGGCGTGCCCAATGTCAATGTGATGGGCGTGAAGATGGTCGGGCCCGTCATCATCGGCTTCGGCTCGGCGGAGCAGAAGAACTTCTACCTGCCGCGCATTCTGTCCGGTGAGGATTATTGGTGCCAAGGCTATTCCGAGCCGGGCTCCGGCTCCGATCTCTCCTCGCTGAAGACGCGCGCGGTGCGCGATGGCGACGACTACGTCATCAACGGCACCAAGATCTGGACCACGCATGCCCACCACGCCAATCGCATGTTCGCGCTGGTGCGCACCAGCGACGGGCCACGGCAGCAGGACGGCATCAGCTTCATCCTGATCGACATGAAGACACCGGGCATCACGACGCGTCCTATCCTCACCATCGGCGGCGACCACGAGGTTAACCAGGTATTCTTCGACGACGTGCGCGTTCCCGTGGCGAACCGCGTCGGCGAGGAAGGCAAGGGCTGGACCTACGGCAAGTATCTGCTCGAGTTCGAGCGCGGCTCCGGCATCGCCTCGGCGAAGCTGCGCGAGGGGCTGAAGGCGATCGCGGAGCTTGCCGAGTCCGATCTGACGGGCCGCGCGATCGACAGTCCCGACATCGCGACGCGCATCTCCGAAGTCGAGGTCGACATCGACGCGCTGGAGATGACCGAGCTGCGCGTGCTGTCGGCGCTGCAGACCGGACAGAATCCCGGTGCGGTGTCGTCGATCCTGAAGCTGCGCAACAGCGAGATCCGCCAGGCCGTGACCCGGCTCGGCGCCGACGTGATCGGCCATGACGCCCTCGCGGTCGAGCCGATGCGCCCGCTCTACAAGCTCAACCACGAGCCGGCGATGCCGGAGGAGATGCTGACGGTGATGCCGGAATATCTCAACGGCCGCGCCTATACGATCTTCGGCGGCACCTCGGAGATCCAGCGCGATATTATTGCGAAGATGATGTTGGGGATCTGAGGGGCACTGGCGCTACATTCTCACTGTCGTCCCGGTCTCACTGTCGTCCCGGCGAAGGCCGGGACGACGAGTTGGATTTGTGGCGACAGCCAGCACGACAATGGCCGCTAACCGCCCACCTTCGCATCCCGGATCGCCTGCCAGATCTTCTGCGGCGTCAGGGGCGTGTTGAGCTGGGTGATGCCGAGCTCGGCGAGCGCATCCATCACGCCGTTGGTGACGCAAGGGGGGCCACCGATGGCGCCGGATTCGCCGCAGCCCTTGGCGCCGAGCGGATTGGTGCGACAGGGCGCGGAATCGTCGAGCGTCACCACGATCGGCGGAACGTCGTCGGCGCGCGGGATGCAATAGTCCTGGTAGCTCGCGGTGAGCAGCTGGCCGTCGGCATCATAGGACACCCCCTCATACAGCGCCTGGCCGATACCCTGCGCCACACCGCCATGGATCTGTCCCGTCACCAGCATCGGGTTCACCGCGACACCGACGTCGTCGACCGTGGTGTAGCGCACGACCTTGGAGACGCCGGTCTCGGGATCGATTTCGACCTCGCAGATATGGGTGCCGTTCGGCCAGCTCGGACCGTCCACCTCGCCTTCGGAATCGACGCTGAGCTTTGCGCCGCCTTCTTTCTCGGCAATGTCGAACAGGCTGATGCGGCGGTCGGTGCCGACCACGGTGAGCATGCCGCCCTGATATTCAATGTCCTCGATCGAGGTCTCCAGCACGTTCGCCGCCTTCTCGCGCGCCTTCTGGATCAGATCGTTGGATGAGACCGCGACCGCCGTGCCGCCGACGAACAGCGAACGCGAGCCGACGCTGCCGAAGCCCGTCGCCAGATCGGTGTCGCCCTGGACCACGTCGATCTTGTCCATGGGGATGCCGAGCGTGTCGGAGATCATCTGGGTGTAGGTGGTCTGCAACCCCTGCCCCATCGCCATGGTGCCGGAATGCAGGACGACGCGGCCCTGCGCGGTCGCATGCAGGCTGACCTTCTCGGTGTGGGCGCGGCCGCCGGTCCATTCGATATAGGAGGTGAGCCCGCGGCCGTAGAGCAGGCCCTTCTTCTTCGCCGCCTTCTTGCGCGCGGCAAAGCCGTCCCAATCCGCAAGCTTCACGGCACGATCGAGCATGTGCGCGAAGGCGCCGGAATCGTAAACCTGCCCTGCAGCGTTGGTGTAGGGCAGTTGCGCCGGCTTGATGTAGTTGGCTTTCCGGATCGCGCGCGGGTCCATGCCGATTTTTCGCGCGGCCGCGTCGAACAGGCGCTCGACGATGAACACGGCCTCCGGGCGGCCCGCACCGCGATAAGCGCCGACCGGCGCGGTGTGAGTCATCACCGACTTCACCTCGAAATGTACCAGCGGCAAATCGTAGACGCCGGTCTGCACGAACGGCCCCAGCACCAGCGGGATGATGTTGGCCGCGCCTGAGGAATATGCGCCGGTGCAGCCGATCGAGCTGACGCGGTAGGCCAGCACCTTGCCCTTCTCGTCGAGCGCGAAGGAAGCTGTCGAGGTAAGATCGCGGCCGTGGGTGCCACCGACGAATTCGTCGGTGCGGTCGCCGCGCCAGCGGATCTTCCTGTTCAGCTTGGTTGCGGCATAGGCGACGATGCCGTCCTCGGGATAGAGGTTGGTCTTCTGGCCAAAGCCGCCGCCGATATCGCCGACCAGCACGCGAACGCTGTCCTTCGGACGCTTCAGCACGGCCTCGGCCAGCACGTCGCGGGTCGAGGCAGGCGTCTGCGACTGCACATGCAGCAGGAGGCGGCCGGACGTCTTGTCGATCTCGGCAATGGTCGAGCGCGGCTCCATCGCCGACGGCACCAGGCGCTGGCTGACGAGATCGAGCTCGACGGTATGCGCCGCCCTGGCAAAAGCCTCGTCCACCTTGGCGGCATCGCCGTAAGCCATCGCGCCGACGATGTTGTCGGGGGCCTCCGGCCACACCACGGGCGCGCCGGGCCTGACCGCCTCGACCGGATCGACCACCGCCGGCTGCACGTCATATTCGACCACGATCGCTTCGGCCGCGCCCTGCGCGTCGGCACGCGAGGAGGCCACCACGGCGGCCACGGCCTCGCCGGCATAGCGCACGACTTCGTGCGCCAGCAGGCGGCGTGGCGGCACCGTCATCGGCTTGCCGTCGGGGCGCTTGAAGATGCTCAAGGTCGGGATGACGCCGATGTCGTCCTTGACGAGGTCGGCGCCGGTATAGACCGCGGTCACGCCGGGCATCGCCGTGGCGGCGCTGGTGTCGATCGAGACGATCTTCGCATGGGCATGCGGCGAGCGCAGCAGGTACAACCACAGCGCGCCATCTTCCGGCTTGTCGTCGATGAACTGCCCCTTCCCGGTGAGCAGTCGCTGGTCTTCCAAACGCTTGACGGGCTGCCCCGCTCCGAAACGCAAATTGCCGGGAAGAATGTTCATTCCACCATGTCCTTGAAACCCAGAAAACGACCGCGGGGGTTTTAGCCGATTTTGCGGTCGATACAACCGAGCCGCGGCACATCTGCATTGCGTGTCACGCCCGCTTTGGCCGCAGATTGCCGGGTCAGGAGCGCTCTATGTCGATGATGCCCACATTGATATCACGGGTGTCCGAATCCCGCTTTACCGTGAGGCGAACGGTCTTACCGGCACCGGCCTGCTCGAGCGCATCAGTCAGGTCGGAGAGCCGCCGCACCGGCTTGCCTTCCACCGCGGTGATGATGTCTCCGACCGTTCCAGTCGACAAGTTGACACCGCGAATCCCCGCCTGTTCCGCAGGGCTGCCGGGGGCTGTCCGGACCACGATCACCCCTTGGACGCCAAGCCGCGTCGACACATCCTCGCTGGCGGCGACGATGCCGATGCCGGGCGTCGGCACGCGGCCATTGCGAATGAGCTCGGGGACAATCCGGTTCACGACGTCCACCGGCACCGCGAAACCGATGCCTGCATTCGAGCCGGACGGCGATATGATCGCAGTCGTGACGCCGATCAGCCGGCCGGCGGAGTCCAGCAGCGGCCCGCCTGAATTGCCCGGGTTGATTGCGGCATCCGTCTGGATGACATTGGCAATCTCCCGGCCGCCATGGGTCGGAAGCCTCCGCTTGAGGGCACTGATGATGCCGCTCGTCATCGACTGATCTAGCCCGAAAGGATTGCCGATCGCAAACGCGGATTGCCCGACTTTCAGGTCGGTCGAGCTGCCGAGAGCCACCTGCGGTGGAAGCTCGCGCACGCTGCGGATCCGCAGGACCGCAAGATCGTAATTGGGGGCGGTGCCGATCAGATCAACCCGAGCCACCTCTCCCGACGCAAAGCGCACCGCGATCTCGCCGCCATTGGCCACGACATGGTTGTTCGTGACGAGATGCCCGTCGCGGTCCCAGACAAATCCCGTGCCGGAAGCGCCGCCCTGCCCCTCCTCTCCCATGACAGGAGTAGCGGCCGATCTCACCGCAACCTGGACAACCGAGGGCGACACTCGTTCGAAGATGTCGATGGTGGCCCTTTCGGCCTCGGACAGCGGACCACGTTGCTCGACGGCGCGCGCGGAGGGGGTTGTCCATGGCGCATGCTGGACCTTCACGGCAGTTACCACGAGCAGCAGGGCGGCAAAAGCCGCCGCAATGATTGCGTAGCGACGATTCATCAGTGATCACCGTGTCGTATGCTGAAGACGATCTCTCGAATGCACATGCCGGGAGGTGACAGAGCCAGCTCACGCAGCAACGTCGAAAATGAATGGAAGTTTCTCGAATCGGGCAGCTAAGGACGGTTCCGCTGCCCGTGCCGGGGCCCATTGCCGCGTGACAAACCGCTACGCCAGCTCCCGCAATGCCGCTTCTACGACCTTGCGCGCATCGGCGGTGAGAGCGGCCTGCGGCGGGACAGGATCGCCGACGTCGTACCCCTGGATGGCCAAGCCGGCCTTGATGCAGGCCGCCAGGTTGAAGCGGGCAAAAGCTTCGTTGATGCGCCACAGCCTGCGCTGGAGCGCCATCGCCTCGTCCCAGCGGCCGGCCTTGCAGAGGTCGTAGAGCGCGACGCTCTGGCGCGGAATGATGCAGGCGGGGCCCGCCATCCAGCCGAGGCCGCCGATCAGCATCACCGCGGCCGGGATATGGGCGGAGGCGGAGAACACCCGCAAGGCATCGCCGCAGCGGTTCATGATCGAGAGCAGCCGGCCGGTGTTGGTCGAGGCGTCCTTGATGTAGCCGATGCGCGGATGTTCGGCGAGGCGCGCGATGATTTCGAGGGTGAGATCGGAGCGCTGGAATTGCGGATTGGTATAGATGACGACGGGGATGTCCACGGCATCCGCGATGGCGCGGAAATAGGATTCGATCTGGGCGTCGGCGAGCGGGAAATACGCTTCCAGGATCGCCAGAATGCCGTCGGCGCCGAGCTTCTGATACGCCTTCGCCTGCGCCACCGCATCTGCCGTCGAGGTGGAGGCGACGCCCGCGACAACAGGCACACGTCCCCTTGCCGCCTCGATCGTGGTCTGCACGACCGCGGTGCGTTGGGCGGCGTTGAGATAGGCGAACTCGCCGGTCGAGCCGAGCGGGGTCAGACCGTGGACGCCCGCGCCGATCAGATCGTCGCAGAGCTTTGCGAGGACGTTCGTCCGCACCGCGCCATCGGCAGCGACGGGAGAGACGAGATAAGGGAAGACGCCGCGAAAATCGGACATGTCAGGTGTGAATCCCGGAAACTGGCTAGCGCCTGACGGTCTTACCAACGCTCGTGCCGGCGATCAAATCCTGATCAGCCGCACCCGCGTGCCCCAGGGATCGATCGCCTCAACGCCGTCCGCTAGCGCCGTGACTTTCGCGCCGCCCTTGCGCAGGCGCTCTTCCTGTGCGGCGAGCAGATCCTGCTTAGCTGTCACCAGCGAGAACCAGGCGAGCCCCGTTGTCTGATCGTCGCGTTGGCCGGCGCCCTCGCTCTGCCACACGTTTATGCCGAGATGATGATGGTAGCGTCCCGACGACAGGAACGCGGCGCCGTTGCGGCTGCGGGTCGGGTCGAGTCCGATCGTGCCGTGGTAGAAATTCTGCGCCTGCGCGAGGTCGCCGACGCGCAGATGCATGTGGCCGATGCGCATTCCGTCCGGTGCCTTGGCATAATCAGGCACGCGCGTATTGGTCAGCGACAGCAGGTCGGGAATGTCGAGCTCGTCGGCCGCCATCTTCACGCTGCCTTCGCTCCACTGCCATTGCGAGGGATCGCGGTCGGCATAGACCTCGATGCCGTTACCTTCGGGATCGTCGAGATAGACGGATTCGCTGACGAGATGATCGGCAAAGCCCGACAGCGGCACGCGATGCGAAGCGGCTGCTACCAGCCAGCGGGCCAAGTCCTTGCGGGTCGGCATCAGGAAGGCGGTGTGATAGAGGCCGGCGGCGTTGCGCGGCTCGATCTCGGCATCAGGACGGGCCTCCAGCACCAGCAGCGCGATGCCGGCCGTGCCGAGCTTGGCGGCGCTCGCCGAGCGTTCCATCACGGTGAGCCCGATCACGTCGCGGTAGTAGTTCGCAACCTTGTCGAGATTCTTCACCCGGAGCGTCACCATGCCGACGCGCATCGGCGTGCGGCTGGCATAGGTCGGACCGCCGCCCTGCGGTGTGCCCTCGGCGCGCGCCGCGCCCGCAGCCGCCATTGCGAGCGAGCTGGCGCCGGCGAGTTGAAGCAGGGTGCGGCGGGTAAGGTCGATGGTCATCAATCAGGGCTCGCAAAAAGGCTTGAGGCCGTACGGCACAAGGTCGAGCCGATTGCTACACGTTCCCGTGAGCGGCTCCAATCACATGTTCGTCGGCCGTGCTCTTACGGACCAGCTTCCCTGCTTATTTCCTGGCCATGCGGCCAGTTACGCGATCGCCCGCGACATCCCAGATTGAGGACAGCTTTACAGGAGCCTGCCATGACCGACTCAACTCCCCTGACTTCGCTGTCGTCCGCGCTCGCGGATATGGTGTCCCGCACCGCGCCGTCCGTCGTCGCCGTCCATTCGCATCGTTCCCGCGCCACCGGCTTCGTCTGGAAACCCGGCCTGATCGTCACCGCCGACGAGGCGCTGGCCGACGAGGGCGACGTCGAGATCGGCCTCCCCGACGGCAGCACCGCGGCCGCCACGATCGCCGGCCGCGACCATACGACGGATATCGCACTGCTGCGCGCCGATACGGCGATTGCCCCGGTCAAGCTGGCCACAATTGTGCCGCCCCTTGGCGCGTTGTCGGTCGTCGTCGCCACCAACCGCGATACGCCGAGCGCCGCGCTCGCGATGGTGTCGCAGTCCGGCAAGAGCTGGCGCTCCCTGCGCGGCGGCGACATCGACGCGCGGATCGAGCTCGACGTCCGCTTGCGCTCCAGCCAGCAGGGCGGCCTCGCGCTCGACGCATCGGGCGAAGCCTTCGGCATGGCCGTGCTCGGCCCGAGGCGTGTGCTGGTGATCCCGACAGCGACGATCGAGCGGGTCGCGGCCCAGTTAGAGGCGCGCGGCCGCATCGCACGCGGATATCTCGGCCTCGGGCTGCAGCCGGTCCGGCTCGACGACGGCGTCGGCGCGATGGTGATGAATGTCGACAAGGCCGGCCCTTCGGCGGCGGCCGGCATCCGCCAGGGCGACGTCATCGTCGCGGTCAACGACCAGAAGCTGTCCGGCGTGCGCGCGCTGTCGCGGACGCTGGGTCCGGCGAGCGTGGGCGCGGTGGTCGATATCGCGGCGCGCCGCGGCGGCGAGCCGGTCAGCTTCAAGGTCACGATCGGCGAGAGGCCGGCGGCGTGAGCGAGGACATCGCGCCCGAGATCGTGTTGGCTTTGGAGATCGACGATCCCGCCCTCGCCGATCGCCTGGCTGCTCTGCTCGGCAATATCGCCGGGCTTCGCCTCGCCGAACCCGGCGAGAAAGCCGCCGCGACGATTGTCACTCGCGATCCGCGCATCATGCCTGAGGACATTGCGCTGACGCAACGTGAGCTCGACGTGCTGGCGTTGATGGCGGAAGGCGGCTCCAACAAGATGATCGCGCGTCAGCTCGGCATTTCCGTCCACACGGTGAAATTCCATGTCGGCTCGCTGCTCGACAAGCTCGACGCTACCGGCCGCACCGATGCGGTGGCACATGCGGCCCGCCGCGGCGTGATCGAGCTCTAGGTCGGGTGCGGCGGGAAGCTGAGCTGGACCGTCAGGCCCGGCGCGTTGTCGTGCAGGGCAATCTCGGCACCATGGAGGCGAGCGACCGCGGCGACCAGGCTTAAGCCAAGGCCGTTACCCGGGGTGTAGCGGCTCTGCTCGAGCCGGTAGAAGCGTTTGAACACGTGATCGCGCTGATCCGCCGGAATGCCCGGGCCGTCGTCGGCGATCGCGATCGTCGCACCGCCGTCGGTGCTGCTGCAGGTGACGGTCACCTGCCCGCCTTTGCAGCCGTGCTTGATCGCGTTGTCGACGAGATTGGCGATAGCGTCGAACAGCAGGTCGCGATCGCCAATAATCGCCACCTCGCGATCGCCGCCGAGGCTGAGCCGCGTCGCAACCTGTTCGGCGGCGGCATCGTAGAGCTCGACGACCTCGCCGGCGATTTCGGCGAGATTGAGGGTGCGAAACGCACTACGGCGGGCGCGGGTCTCGATCTCCGAGATGCGCGTGATGGAGGCGAACATGCCGAGCACGGCGTCGAGATCGGCGATGGTGTCACCGATCAGCGCCGCGTCGGCCTCGCCATTGCGCGAGGCGTGATAAGCCTTTTCCAGCCGACCCCGCATGCGCGTCAGCGGCGTACGCAAATCATGGGCGACGTTGTCGCTGACCTGCTTGACCTCTCCCATCAAAGTCTCGATGCGGTCGAGCATCTGGTTGAGGTTTTCGGCGACCCGGTCCCATTCGTCGTGACTGCCGCGCAAGGGAATGCGCTGGTCGAGGCCCGACATCATGATGGCGCGGCTGGTGGCGTTGATCTCCTCGATCCGCCCGACCGTGCGGCGCGTCACCAGCACCGCGGCGAGCCCGGCGAGCACCAGCATCAGCACGGCGACAGCGGCCATTGCGAGCTCGATCATCGCGGTGAAGCCGCTGTGGTCGCCGGCATCGCCGACACGGCTCTGCACATAGGCGATCGTGCCGAAATAGACATAGGCCATGATCGCCGCGACGATCAGCCCGAACGCCGCGATCGCGATCAGCGCAAGGCGGAAGGTCGAGGAGCGGAGCGTTTTAGCCAGGAGCACGGAGACAATATCCGATGCCGCGGATGGTGTGGATCAGCGGATAGGCCTGGGCATCATCGACCTTGCGACGGACGCGTCCGACATAGACGTCGATGATGTTGGTGGAGGGATCGAAATGCAGATCCCAGACATGCTGGAGCAGCATCGCACGCGAGACGACGCGGCCCTCGTTGCGGACCAGATATTCGAGTAATTGGAATTCCCGCGGCAACAGCGGAATCTTCCGGCCGCGGCGGCTCGCGCTGCGTGCGATCAGGTCGATGGCGAGATCGCCGACCCGCAGGATCGTCTCCTTGGCGACGGTGTCGCTGCGCCGGCCGAGTGCCTCCAGCCGCGCCAGCAATTCGGTGAAGGAGAACGGCTTGACGAGATAATCGTCGCCGCCGGCCCGCAAGCCGCGCACGCGGTCGTCGACCTCGCCAAGTGCGGAAATGATTAGGAACGGCGCGGCGATGCCGTCGTCGCGCAACTGGCGCATCACGCTGATGCCGTCGATATCGGGCAGCATGCGGTCGATGGTGATCACGGCATAGTCGCGCGCGGCGCCATGGCTGAGTGCTTCGCGCCCGGTGGCGGCGAGATCGACGTCGTAGCCGGAAGTCGTCAGCTCCTCGACGAGCTGGCCTGCGGTTTCCGCGTCGTCCTCGACGACCAGAATGCGGCGGTGAGCTCCGGTCATGACAAACTCCGCGCGACGATCGCCACCAGACTATCCCGTTCCGGGGCTGAGCGGAACCGTCCGATGACGATCGCGACAATGGTGCGGTACGGCGATGCTAGTACCAAGAGTCTCCGCACACATTGACCCATTGCCACCCATAGGGCGTCAAGCTCCTGCGCCAGCAGCCGTCATAGTAGCCGGCATAGATGAAAGGTGCTCCGAAGAAGAAGCGATGGTGTTGCCGGAAGAAGGCATGGCGGCCGATGAAGGGCCTGCCGTGCCAGCCGGAGCCAGCGAAGCGCGGCCCGATCGCCGCATGCGCGAAACGTGCACCGCCAAAGCCCGGGCCGCCGAAACGGGCGCCGCCCATGCCGCCGACGCGCATACCACCGAAGCCACCGGTGTGCATGCCGCCGCCGAAGCCTCCCGTGTGCATGCCGCCGCCACCGAAATGCCCACCACCGCCGAATCCGCCATGACCGCCACCGCCACCGCCACCGCCTCTGGCAAGCACCGGTGAAGCGAGCGCCATCACCGCTGCGATCGTCACCGCGGTGAGGCCTTTGAGAATCCTGTTGTCCATCGAAGCATCCTCCGTGCTGCGCGACAATATTCTGCCGCGCGAGGAGGATCAGATGAGAGGAAGGGACAGGCGCCTTCAACTTACAAACGCGCCAGATTCTGACGCGGAAGTTAGGGAGACGCTGCTCTCTCACTCGCTCGCCCCGTTCTTGCGGGGAGAGGGTGGGGTGAGAGCGGGGAGAGGTTAGAAGCTACGCCCGCTTGCCGCCGTTTTTCTCGGCCGCGCGGCGCAGCGCTTCGGCGAGCGCACCGCCGCCGGAAGACTCCTGCTGGCGCGGGGCCGACGACGTCATGCGGGACGGGTTACGTGAGCTGTTATCCCGCTGCATGCCGGGCGCGTCCTTCTTGGCGCCGACCTCGTCGTCGAGCCGTAGTGTCAACGAGATACGCTTGCGCGCGACCTCGAAGTCTAGCACCTTCACTTTGACGATGTCGCCGGGCTTCACCACTTCACGCGGATCCTTGATGTAGGTCTTGGACATCGCCGAGATGTGCACGAGGCCGTCCTGGTGCACGCCGATATCGACGAAGGCGCCGAACGCCGCGACGTTGGTTACGGTGCCCTCGAGGATCATGCCCTTCTTGAGGTGCTTGATCTCCTCGACGCCGTCCATGAACACAGCTGCCTTGAAGGCCGGACGCGGGTCGCGACCGGGCTTCTCGAGCTCGCGCAGGATGTCGGTGACGGTCGGCAGACCAAACGTCTCGTCCACGAAGTCTTTCGGCTTCAGCGTGCGAACGATGTCGCTGCTGCCGATCAGCGCCTTGATGTCGCTCTTGGTGGCGCTGAGAATCCGGCGCACCACCGGATAGGCTTCCGGATGCACACCGGAGGCGTCGAGCGGGTCCTCGCCGCCGAGGATGCGCAGGAAGCCCGCGCACTGCTCGAACGCCTTGGGGCCGAGCCGCGGCACGTCCTTCAACGCCTTGCGCGACTTGAACGGCCCGTTGGCGTCGCGGTGTGCCACGATGCTCGAGGCGAGGCCGGAGCCGACGCCCGACACGCGCGCGAGCAGCGGAGCGGACGCGGTGTTGACGTCGACGCCGACGGCGTTCACGCAGTCTTCGACCACGGCGTCGAGGGATTTGGCGAGCTTGGCCTGGCCTAGGTCGTGCTGGTACTGGCCGACGCCGATCGCCTTGGGTTCGATCTTGACGAGCTCGGCGAGAGGATCCTGGAGCCGCCGCGCGATTGACACCGCGCCGCGCAGGGTGACGTCGAGGCCCGGCAACTCCTCCGAGGCGAACGCCGAGGCCGAATAAACCGACGCGCCGGCTTCCGACACCACGATCTTGGTCATCTTCAAGTCGGGCAGGCCCTTGACGAGGTCGGCCGCGAGCTTGTCGGTCTCGCGCGAGGCGGTGCCGTTGCCGATCGCGATCAGCTCGACACGATGTTTCAGCGCGAGCTTGCCGAGGATCGCAAGCGCCTCGTTCCACTGCCGCTGCGGCTCGTGCGGATAGATCACGGCGGTATCCACCACCTTGCCGGTCGCGTCGGTGACGGCGACCTTGACCCCGGTGCGGAAGCCGGGATCGAGACCCATGGTGACGCGGGTGCCGGCGGGCGCCGCGAGCAGCAAGTCGCGCAGATTCGAGGCGAACACGCGCACGGCCTCTGTCTCGGCCGCATTCCACAGCCGCATGCGCAGGTCGATGTTGAGATGCACCTGGATCTTGGTGCGCCAGGCCCAGCGCACGGTATCGATCATCCAGCGGTCGCCGGCGCGCTTAAGGTCGGCGATGCCGAACCGCTTCATGATCTTCAGTTCATAGACGCTCGGCACGCCGGGCGGCGATGGTTCGGCCTCGGCCTGGATCTGGAGATCGAGGATTTCTTCTTTCTCGCCGCGGAACATTGCGAGGATTCGGTGCGAGGGCAGCTTGGTCAGCGGCTCGGAGAACTCGAAATAGTCGGCAAACTTTTCGCCCTCGGTTTTCTTGCCGTCGCGCACCTTGGAGGTCATGCGCGCATTAGTCCACACCTCCTCGCGAAGCGCGCCGATCAGGTCGGCGTCTTCGTCGAAGCGCTCGACCAGGATGGCGCGGGCGCCATCGAGTGCCGCAGCGGCATCGGCAACGCCCTTCTCGGGATTGACGAAGGCTTCAGCGACCACCTTCGGATCGTTGTTGGGCTCGGCCATGAGCTGAAAGGCGAGCGGCTCGAGCCCGGCTTCCTTGGCGATCTCGGCCTTGGTGCGGCGCTTCGGCTTAAACGGCAGATAGATGTCTTCGAGGCGCGCCTTGCTGTCGGCAGCGAGAATGGAGGCCTCCAGCGCGGCATCGAGCTTGCCCTGCTCGCGGACCGATTCGAGGATGGCCTTGCGGCGGTCCTCGAGCTCGCGCAGGTAACCCAGGCGCTCCTCCAGCGTGCGCAATTGTGCGTCGTCGAGCGCACCGGTCGCTTCCTTGCGGTAGCGGGCGATGAAGGGAACCGTGGCGCCGCCGTCGAGCAGCGCCACTGTCGCCTCGACCTGCTCCGCCCGAACCCCAAGCTCCTGCGCAATTTTCTGGTTGATATTTACCACGCGAGAACCCCTCTATCCAAGCACGCATCGCGGAGGCGAACCACCGGCTGCGGGACGCCGCTTATGGACCAATCGGGGTTGATTCATCAAGGTGCGGCGGACGACCGTCGACAAGGGATTTTTTGTCGAAGCGATGCGATCTCGCCACAATCGTGGGTGCTACGCAGACGGCGCACGTCCTGCTGTCGTCCTGGCTTTCGCCAGGACGACGACGGGGATTGCCTCGACACCTTGACAGGCGCCCCGGTTCAGCGGCTGTTTTGTCTGCCGGACTCCTGAACTTCATGTGAGGATTATAATGCGGACGACATCGGTCGGCGTCTTCAAGGTCGCCACCAGAGGCCCCGGCGACGTCTCCGGATTGATGAGCATGATCGGCTCCGGCGCGATCGATCCGGCATCCATCCTGGCGATCCTCGGCAAGACCGAAGGCAACGGCGGCGTCAACGACTTTACCCGGGAATATGCCGTTGCCGCGCTGTGCACGGCGCTGGCGCCGCAGCTCGGGCTGTCGCCGCAGGAGGTCGAGCAACGCATCGCCTTCGTGATGTCGGGCGGCACCGAGGGCGTGCTCAGCCCGCACATCACGGTGTTCACGCGCCAGGACATTCTACAGCGCCCGGCAGGCCTCTCCGGCAAGCGCCTGAGCATCGGCATGGCGCACACGCGGGATTTTCTCCCTGAAGAGCTCGGCCGCTCCGCTCAGATCACGGAGACAGCCAAGGCCGTGAAGGCCGCGATGGCGGATGCCGGGATCGCCGATCCCGCCGACGTCCATTTCGTGCAGATCAAATGCCCGCTGCTCACCAGCGAGCGCGTCGAAGCGGCGAATGCGCGCGGTCACAAGACAGCGACGACCAGCGCCTACAGTTCGATGGCCTATTCGCGCGGCGCTTCCGCACTCGGCGTTGCGGTCGCGCTCGGCGAGATCGCAACCGGCGTTCGTGATGAGGACGTGCTGCGACGCTACGATCTGTTCTCGAACGTCGCCTCGACCTCGTCCGGGATCGAGCTCATGCATAACGTCGTCATCGTGCTCGGCAATTCGATGTCCTCGACGAGCGAATTCGAGATCGGGCATGCCGTGATGAGCGATGCGATCGACACCGCGGCGGTGCTTGCGGCGTTGGAGAGCGTTGGGCTCCGTGCCGGGCAACAGACGACGACCGGCAGCAAGCTTGTCAACATCTTCGCTAAGGCCGAGGCCTCCCCTGATGGCTGCGTGCGCGGCTTCCGCCACACCATGCTCGAAGATACCGATATCAGCTCGACACGCCACGCCCGGGCTGCCGTTGGCGGGTTGATTGCCGGCCTCGCCGGCACTGGTGCGGTCTACGTCTCCGGCGGCGCCGAGCATCAGGGCCCAGCCGGCGGCGGCCCGGTCGCGGTGATCGCAAAGTTCTCCAATTGATGCGCGCGCATGCAATTCGGGATTACCTCTCCATCCGGCGCAACCCTGCCCTTCGCGCCGCTCAGTTGATTAAAGTGTTCCTGTGCGAAACTAAGGTGGCGCCGCACGAAGAGGTTTGGATCGCATGACTTTCCCGATGAGCTGGAACGAATGGGCGCAGCACGATGGCGTGGGGCTGGCCGCGCGCGTCCGCAAGGGCGAGCTCACGGCAAAGGAGTTGGCGCGCCAGGCCGCCGCGGGCGTCGCCAAGGTCAATCCGGCACTGTCGGGCGTGGTCGAGCTGTTCGATGACGTGATCGCCGATCCGGCCAAGGACGGCGCCAATCTCGCCGGCCCGTTCGCAGGCCTGCCCTTCCTGATGAAGGACCTCGGCCCGACCATGAAGGGGCGGCTCCAGGAGATGGGCTCGCTGTTAATGCGCGGCAATCGCGCCAGCGCCGACACGTTCCTGACCGGCAAATTCCGCCAGGCCGGACTGAACCTGATCGGACGCACCACGACACCGGAGTTCGGCGTCTGCAGCTCGGCCGACAATCCGGCCGTCTATGTCACGCGCAATCCCTGGGACACCGACTACACCACCTGCGGCTCGTCGGCCGGGAGCGCCGCAATGGTCGCGGCCGGCGTGGTGCCGATCGCACACGCGACTGACGGCGGCGGCTCGATCCGCATTCCCGCCGGCGTCAACGGCAATATCGGCTTGAAAGTCTCGCGCGGCGTGTTCTCGCTCGCACCGCACATGTCCGATCTCACCGGCCTCGTCTCGATCCAGGGCTGCCAGTCGCGCTCGGTGCGCGACACCGCCGCCTTCGTCGACCATGCAAGGGGAGCGGCGCCCGGCGAATTCATGCCGTTCTGGACCACGGCGCAGCCTTATTCCGAGATGATCAAGCGCGACCCGTCAAAGCTTCGTATCGCGCTGTCGCACAGCTGGGGCGACTACACCGCGACGCCCGAGATCGCGGCCGAGCTGGCGAAGGCCGGCCGCTTCCTCGAAGGCCTCGGCCATCACGTCGACTACGCCCTGCCCGAACTCGAGTTCCGCGCCGCGTTCGAGGCGCAGACCACCTGCTACATCTCGAATTTTGCCGTGGTGATCTCCAACATGCTCGCCGCGCGCGGACTGGAACGGCCGCCGGAAGATCTCATCGAACCCATGAATATCCGGATCTGGGAAGCCGGCCGGCATACGAGCTTCGCCGAGCGGGCGAAGATGCAAGGCGTGTTCAACACGACCTCGCGCGCCTTCGGCGCCTTCTTCGAGCAGTGGGACGTGATCTTGACCCCGATCACGGCGCTGCCGACGCCGAAGGTCGGCACCCGGGAATATCTCACCATCTCCGACAACCCCGACGTGCTCGACTGGTTCGGCAATCTTTGGCGCTTCTTCGCCTTCACGCCGCTCGCCAATCTCTGCGGCATGCCGGCGATCTCGATGCCGATGGCCACGCAGGACCACGGCCTGCCGCTGGGCATCCAGGCGATTGCGAAGCAGGCCAATGACGGCCTCCTGCTGCAACTCGCCGCCCAGATCGAGCGCGCGCTCGACGGCAAGTGGAACGACGGCAGGAAGCCGAAGGTGCATGTGAGCTGAGCGAGTTGATCGCATTAACTTGCGATCCGCGAACGGCCTCAGTTCTTCACCGAGGGAATTTCCTCCGGCCGGGGCTGCTGCTGGCCCTGCTGGTACATTGCCAGCGCCTTTTCGAGCGCTTCGCGCAGAGCCAGCGCCGCGGCCACGCTGCAACGCAGATGCGCGGTCTGGACCACATCAACCCTGACGGCGGCGCCGACCGGCATCAGAAGGTTCGCCGCAAGCTCGATTTGAATCGCGCCGTTGTGGTGGCCGAAGCAGGATGCACCGTCGAAATAGATGATCGGCGCCCGCTCCGAGCTCGATGTCGAAATGATGACGGGCCCCTGGCTGGTGACGGGCGTTTCGGGATCGGCCATGGGCACTCCTTACGGCTGGTCGAACGAACGAGGCGCCCACCATCGTTGCTTCGGCCCGCCCTGTCGAGGCCAAACCGCCCCCGGCACCCACCGTGGGACGCGCATTCGGGGTTTTGCGCCGCGCCCGCCACTGGTCTAGAACGTCCTCATGTCCAGCTCACCGACCACACTTTCGTTCGAGGACCTCGCCGAGGCGATCAAGGGTCGCCGCTCCGATTACGGCCAGATCAGCGGGCTCCAGCTCGACCGCTTCGCACCGCGCGAAGCCTGGTCCAGCCTGCCCTACCGGCCGGTCTTTGTCGGTGACACCGAGACCGGCGTCCTGCATGGCGGGGTCGTCACCGCGATGCTGGACGAGAGTTGCGGCATGGCGGTGCAACTCGCGCTGGACGGCACAAGCGCGATCGCGACGCTCGATCTGCGCATCGACTATCAGAAGCCGGCAACGCCGGGCCTCGACATCAAGGCGCATTCGGTCTGCTACCGCACCACGCGTTCGATTGCCTTCGTGCGCTCCACCGCCTATCAGGAGTCCGAGGACGATCCGGTCGCGACCGCGACCGCCTGTTTCATGATCGGCGCCAACCGCACCAACATGCTCGCGGATCGCAGGATGGATTCGCCCGGCATCCCGAGGCTGGAGGCGCCGGACGATCCGGAAGGCCCGTTCGCCAACAGCCCGTTCGCACGCTGCCTCGGCATTCGCGTCAACGACGACGGCACACTGACGATGCCGTTCTCGCCAAAGATCATCGGCAATCCGATTCTGCCTGCGATCCATGGCGGCATGACCGGCGCCTTCCTCGAAACCACCGCGATCTTCGGAGTGGCCCGTGAACTCGGCGCCACCGCACTGCCCAAGCCGATCGGACTGACCGTCAACTATCTGCGCTCCGGCCGCGCGCTCGACACGTTCGCCAACGTCTCGATCGTGAAACAGGGCCGGCGCATCGTCGCCTTCGAGGCACGGGCCTGGCAGGACGATGCGAACAAGCCGATCGCCACAGCCTTCGGCCATTTCATGCTGCGGCCGACGCCCGGAAACGACGAGGAATAGGCGCATTTTCCCTTGACGGCCAAGGTCTGGGCCACAACGATAGCGCGTCCCCTCACGAGAGGTATTGGCTTGCGGCATCCGCTCGACATCATCGCCATGTTCGCCGCGCTCTGGCTGCTGGCAGCGATGGTGCTCGACGCGCTGACGCCGAAGGAGCTGACGACGGTGATGATCGGCATCGCCATCGGACCCGCCGTCGTCATCACCGCCGTGTTCTACTATCTGCGCTGCCCGCGCACCGATTTCGCGGTGATGTTCGCCGCGCTTTGGCTGATCTCCGACATCGGCATCGCGTTCATCTCGCCAACGCAGCTGCCCCACTTTCTGATCGCGCTCGGCTTCGTGCCGGCGCTGCTGATCGGGATCGTGCTGCACTGGCAACGCTTCCAGCGCCGCCATGAGCGGCTGCCCGTGCCATCGGTCAAGCGCGGCTAGCGCGGCAGCAAATTGGTCTTGGCGAGATCGACGACCTCGTCGCCGCGGCCGTTCATCACGGCGCGCAAGACCCAGAGGCTGAAGCCCTTGATCTGTTCGGGCGTGATGGTCGGCGGCATCGACAGCTCCTGCTTGGCGGTGACCACATCGAGCAGCGCCGGTCCGTGGTGGGCCAGCATCTCCTTCATCGCACCTGGAAGCTCGCCGGGATCCTCGACCCGCCTTGCGAAGATACCCATCGCGCGCGCCATCGCCGCGAAGTCCGGATTCTCCAGATCGACATTGGTGTCGACGAAACCGGCCGCCTTCATCTCCAGTGCGACGAAGCCGAGCACGCCGTTGTTGAAGATGACCACCTTCACCGGCAGCTTCATCTGCGTCAGCGTGATCAGATCGCCCATCAGCATGGTGAAGCCCCCGTCGCCGGAGAGCGAGATCACCTGCCGGCCGGGCTGCGCGGCCTGCGCGCCGATCGCCTGCGGCATGGCGTTGGCCATCGAGCCGTGCACGAACGAGCCGATCAGCCGGCGGCGTCCGTTCATCTCGAGATAGCGCGCGGCCCACACCGTCGGCGTGCCGACATCGGCGGTGAACACCGCATCATCGCTCGCATGGTCGCTGATGACCTTTGCCAGGTATTGCGGATGGATTGGTTTGCTGCCCGGCGTGCCCTTGGCGAGCGAGTCGAGGCCTTCGCGCGCCTTCTTGTAATGCGCGATCGCATCGTCGAGGTGCTTGCGCTGCGTCTTGGATTTCAGAAGCGGCAGCAGCGCCTCGAGGGTGAGCTTGACGTCGCCGACCAGGCCGAGGTCGATCTTGCAGCGGCGCCCGAGATTTTCCGGACGGATGTCGATCTGCGCGATCTTGGCATCGGTCGGGAAGAACTGCTTGTAGGGAAAATCGGTCCCGAGCATCACCAGCGCGTCGCAGGCGTGCATGGCGGCATAGCCGGAGGAGAAGCCGATGAAGCCGGTCATGCCGACATCGTAGGGATTGTCGTATTCGACATGCTCCTTTCCGCCCAGCGCATGCACGATCGGGCTCTTCAAGGCTTCCGCAAGCTGCATCAGCGGCGCATGCGCGCCGGCGCAGCCGCGACCGCAGAACAGGGTGATGCGTTCGGCGCCGTTCAGGAGATCCGCAAGCGCCTTCAACTCATCCGCCTGCGGCACAACCTTCGGCGCCGACAGCGCAAGGCCACGCGCCGTCGACAGCGCGCGCTTGGGTGGGCTGCGGAAGGCGACGTCGCCCGGCATGGCGACAACGGCGACGCCGCGCATGCCGACCGCCGCGCGGATCGCGTTTTCCAGCACGTAGGGAAGCTGACTCGGATCGGAGACCAGCTCGCAATAATGGCTGCACTCGCGGAACAGGTTTTGCGGATGCGTCTCCTGGAAATAGCCGCTGCCGATCTCGGCGGTCGGAATTTGCGCGGCGATCGCCAGCACGGGAACGCGGCTGCGATGGGCGTCGAACAGGCCGTTGATCAGATGCAGATTGCCGGGACCACACGAGCCCGCGCACACCGCAAGGCTGCCCGTCATTTCCGCTTCCCCGGCGGCGGCGAAGGCCGCGACCTCCTCGTGCCGGACATGGATCCATTCGATCGTGCCGCGCCGCCGCAGCGCTTCGGTCAGCGCATTCAGACTGTCGCCGACGATGCCGTAGATGCGCTTGACGCCAGCCTGTTCGAGCGTTGCCACGAACAGATCGGCTACATTGTTGATCGCCATGTCGGTCTCCTGATCTCGCTGGTGCAGCAAGATAGGATAACGTGCGACCGTGACGACATCACGGCTTGTTTATTGCCGCTTCAGTCTTTCGCAATCGCCCGATCGTAGGCCGCGATCGTCAATTTTGCGCGAGCGGCAACGTCCGTTACCGTCATGCCGGGCTTGTAGAGGTTGGAGCCCAGCCCGAACGCCGTCACGCCACCCTCGATGTACTCCGCGAAATTCTGGTCGGAGACGCCGCCGACGGCGGCGATCATCACGCCGGCCGGCAGCACGGCGCGGATCGCGGCGATGCCGGACGCGCCGAGCACGCTTGCCGGAAAGAACTTCAGGCCAGAGGCGCCGGAGCGCGCGGCCAGCAGCGCCTCGGTCGGCGAAAACACGCCCGGCAACGTGACCATGGCGTATTGGTGCGCACGCGTGAGCACCTGCGTATCGACATTCGGCGAGACCATCAGCTTGCCGCCGACATCGTTGAGCCGATCGACATCCGCTGTGGTCAGCACCGTGCCGGCGCCGATCAGCACGCCGGCCGGCGCGAGCTTGACGGCGGTGGCGATGGAGCGGAACGGATCGGGCGAGTTTAGCGGGATCTCGATCGCGGTCATGCCGGCCTCGATCAGCACGCCGACGATGGCCTGCGTTTCCTCTGGCTTCACGCCGCGCAGGATCGCAAGCAGTGGCCGCTTCATCGCCGGAAAGGGAACGCTCATTTCAACAGTCCTCTCATTTCGTCCAGATCGCGGCAGCCGCCATCGACAGACCGCGGCGGACCGCTTCATCGGCATCGACGGGGTTCACGGTGACCGACAACGCATCGAAAGCCAACGTGTACAGCATCGCGAGCCGCCCCGAGGCAATCAACGTAATGCCTGCTTTCGGCACGGCGCCGGAGAGCCCGGCGGCCAGCTCGATGCCGATCAAAGTGCCCGACAGCGTTTCGCGCGCCGCGGCCGGTGTGCTCCCGAACAGAAGCTGACGCGAGCGCGCGCCGAACAGAAAATTGGCCGCGAACGACGGCGCCTCATACGCAGCTCTCACCGCCGCCTTGAAGCTCGCGACGTCCTCGGCGTCTTCGGCGCCTGCGACCGCAAGCGACAAGATCGTCTCGCGCGACACAACGCTGAAGAGCTCGCCGGTCATGAAGGTGGAGAAATGCGCGATCGTATCGTCCTTCAGGCGTACCCATTTCGAATGCGTGCCGGGCATGCAGACCAGCGCCTCACCTGCGGCATCGAGACCAAGCGCGCCGAGCAGCTGTGTCTCCTCGCCGCGCATCACGTCCGGCGCTCTTGTATCGCGCTGCGCGATACCCGGCAGGATGCGGATATCGCGTGCTTCGCCCGGCACGTGCGCGGCCTGCTCCAGGACGGCCGCGAGCGGCGCGGGTGTATCGACATATCCGGCTTCGACCCAGCCCGTCTTGGCGCCGGCCATGCCGCAGACCAGAACCGGCAGATGAGCTGGTGCTTCGACGGCGGCAAGATGGGATTGCAGCACGGCCGCGAAGCCGGTCTTTGCCGCCGCCAGCATGCCCTCGCCGCTGCGGCGTTCGGCCAGCACTACGCCGGTACGATCGATCAACCAGAGCCGGAAGCTGCTGGTGCCCCAGTCCACCGCGACGTAAGCGGGTTCGGTCATCTCGGTTCTCGTCCTCGTCTCACCGGCAAGACGCCGTCTCGCGACAATGAGACGACGGCCCGCAAATTCGCCACGGGATATCGGCTATTGCCGCCGCAAACCAGCGTTTTCTCGCGGGACTGAGCCGCTGTAGCGCTGGCACACCGCTTGCGGAGCGGTGGCACACCGCTTGCTCAAGCAACCCTGCTCACGTCCGTGAACCGCGCAATAAGACGCGTCAACATCAGATGAGGAAACCCATGGAGATCGGCTATTTCACGATGCCTTCGCACCCGCCGGAGTGCGGCCTGAAGGAAGGGAACGACTGGGACCTGCAGGTCATGCGCTGGCTCGACGAGCTCGGCTATCAGGAGGCCTGGGTCGGCGAGCACCATACCGCGCCCTGGGAACCCAATCCCACGCCCGATCTGCTGATCGCGCAGGCGCTGATGCAGACCAAGAATATCCGTATCGGGCCGGGCGGCTTCCTGCTGCCCTATCACCACCCGGCCGAGCTCGCCAACCGCGTCGCCATGCTCGATCACCTCTCGGGAGGTCGGCTCAATTTCGGCGTCGCGGCGAGCGGCCTGCCGAGCGACTGGGCCATGTTCAATGTCGACGGCATGAGCGGACAGAACCGCGACATGACGCGCGAGGCGCTGGAGATCATTCTGAAGATGTGGAGCGATCCCGCGCCCTGGACCTACAAGGGCAAATTCTGGACGGTGACCAAGCCGGACACGATGTTCGACTTCTTGAAACCCCACATCAAGCCGTTGCAGACGCCGCACCCGCCGATCGGCGTCGCTGGGCTCTCGAAGAACTCGGACACGCTGAAGCTCGCCGGCGAGCGCGGCTTCATTCCAATGAGCCTCAACCTGAACCCGGCCTATGTCGGCAGTCATTGGGATTCGGTTGTAGCCGGTGCCGCCAAGACCGGGCGCAAGCCGGACCGGGCCGATTGGCGGCTGGTGCGCGAGGTGTTCGTCGCCGATACCGACGAGGAAGCGTGGCGGCTCTCGACCGGCGACATGATGGGCCGGATGATGGGCGAGTACTTCCTGCCGCTGCTCGGCCATTTCGGCTTCAAGGACTATCTGAAGCACGCGCCCGACGTGCCCGATAGCGACGTCACCGTCGAATATTGCGCCAAGCGGAACTGGATCGTCGGCTCGCCAGCGACCGTCGCCGAGAAAATCGAGAAGATCTACGAGGAGGTCGGCGGCTTCGGCGTGCTGCTGGTGTTCGGCTTCGACTACAAGCACAAGGCTGAAGCCTGGCATCACTCGCTGTCGCTGCTGAAGAACGAGGTGATGCCGCGCCTGAAGCATCTCGGCTCCGCGAAGAAGGCGGCTTGACCCGACGCGGGTGCGGCGCGATCGTGCCGCACCCACATCCATTTCGGAGATTTCCGCGTGACGGTGGACGCCAGTGCTTTCGACGCTAAGAATTTCAAGCAGGCGATGCGCCAGTGCGCCGGCGCGGTCGCGCTGGTGACGGTCGGCGCCGAGCACGGCAAGCGCACGGGGCTGACGGTGACCTCGGCCTGCTCACTGTCGGACTCGCCACCATCCCTGATCGTGTGCGTCAACCGCAACGCCAGTGCGCACGCGCGCATCCGCGAGGAAGGCGCGTTCGCGATCAACTTCCTGCACGAGGACCACGCCCTCCTGGCGCTTACCTTCAGTGGCCAGAAGGGCGTCAATGGCGACGACCGTTTTGCGTTCGGGGAGTGGACGCGTGGGGTGACCGGCGCGCCGGTGCTGAGCGATGCGGTCGCCGCATTCGACTGCGTGCTGGCGCAGGAATTCGAGACCAAGACGCATTCGATCTTCGTCGGCGAGGTGCGCGGCGCATCGCATTCCGACGGGGCGGCGCCGCTCGTGTATCTGCGCAGCAGCTTCCACGCCCCGCGCGAAATCCGCGGCACCGTGACAGTCGGCGACCTCGACTCGCGACATCTGAGCTGGAGCGATTTTTCGTAGAGAGCGGCGGCAGGCTCGCTGCCGCTCCCGTCTCCCCTTGCGGGAGAAGGTGGCGCGAAGCCCCGGATGAGGGGTATCTCTCCGCGGACTCAGAAGCAAGAGAGTCAAGTGCGGAGAGATACCCCTCGCCCGTCTCGCCGCGTTCGCGGCGAGCCGCCCTCTCCCGCAAGGGGAGAGGGAAGAAAGATCGCTACTGCGTCGTCTCGATCTTCAACTGCTTGATCTTGCGATACAGCGTGGCGCGGCTCAGCTTCAGCGCGCGCGCTGTTTCCGTCACGCGGCCGCCGTGTTTGCGCAAGGCTTCGACGATCGCCGCGCGCTCCGCCGCTGCGAGATCCGGCTCCGCCCTTCCACCAAACGGCGGCAGATCGAGGTCGGCATCGGTGATGACGTCGTCCTCCGCCGTGCAGCCGGCGAGCCGCAGCACATGCCGAAGCTGGCGCATGTTGCCGGGATAGGGATAGGCCGCGAGCCGCGCCCAGGCCTCGTCCGAGAGCGAGCAATTCGGCGCCTCCTCGTGAGCGATCTGGCGGATGACGTCGTCGCGGTCGGCGCGCTCGCGCAAGGCCGGCAGCCGCACCTCCATGCCGCGCAGACGGAAATATAGGTCGGTGCGGAAGGCGCCCTCCTCGGCCATGCGGCCGAGATCGCGATGGGTGGCGCTGATCAGGCGAATGTCGACCGGCACGGGCTTCAGCGCGCCGAGCGGCCAGACTTCGCGGTTCTCCAGCACCCGTAGCAGCCGCGTCTGCAGCGCGATCGGCATGTCGCCGATCTCGTCGAGGAACAGCGTGCCGCCGTCTGCCTGCACGATCAGGCCCTTCGAGCCGTCGCGGCGTGCGCCGGTGAAGGCGCCGGCCTCGTAGCCGAACAGCTCGGCATCGATCAGGCTTTCCGGCATCGCCGCGCAGTTCAGCGCGACATAGTTGTGGCGCGCGCGATTGCCGGCTGCGTGAATGGCACGGGCGAACACATCCTTGCCGACGCCGGTCTCGCCATGCAGCAGCACCGGCAGATTGCGATCGCCGATGCTTCTAAGTCGCTTCACGCTCCTGATCAGGCTGGGATCGCGTCCGGCGAGCCGCTGCAGCGCATCGAAGCGATCGACCGGTGCATCGCGGCGCGGCGCGAGCGGACGGGTCGAGGCCCTCGCCCGCAGCGGCGGCGCGACATGGCCGTGCCCTAGTGAACTGCCATCGGCCCGGCGCAGTTCGACGAGATCGTCTGCGTCGCGCGCGGCGGGATGGTCGAATTTGACATAGCGCGACAGATCGATGCCGGCTGCGATCAAGCCGTCGGTGAGACCCAGCAGTGCGCGCGCCGAACGGCAGGCGCCGACGATGCGGCGATCGTCGTCATAGGCGAGCAGGCCGCCGCCGCCGTCGCCCGGCACGGTCGCGATCCAGGCGTTGCGGAAATGACTGCGGAAGATCGCGCCCTCCATGCGCCGCGTTGCCTCCATCGTCACCGCGAGCGCAAGCTGATGCGCGGTGCGTTCGAGGTCCTCGCGGCAGGAGGTGATGTTCACGGCGCCTGCGAGCCGTCCCGCCTGGTCAAACAGCGGCGTCACGGCGCAGGAAAACATGTGCCACTGCGCGCGAAAATGCTCGTCGCGATGCACCAGGATCGGCTTCTGCTCGGCGAGCGCGGTGCCGAGCCCATTGGTGCCTTCGGAGGCCTCGGAAAAATTCGAGCCTGTGTAGATCTTCCAGTCCATGAATAGTCGTGCGTCGGCCTCGCCGGGCAGGCGGCTGAACAGCATGGTTGCGTTCACGTCTGCCAGGTTGACGCAATAACCGGCACCGCGCAGTACCCGGGCGAGGTCGTCGAGCTCCGGTGTTGCAAGCCGGATCGTCTCCTCCATGGGTTCGGCGACGTGACGGATCTCGGCTTCGGTGAGCGTCTGCGGCGGCCCCTGACGGCCGGGATCGAGCTTGTGGCTGACCAGGCAGCGCCGCCAGGAATTGGCAATGCGCGAAGAGGCATCGACGTCGGCCAAGCGGTCTATAACCTGATTGGCGACGGACAAGACACGGGCGACATGGTTCGAGGCCGAAAGGCTGGCCATCGCGGACGTCTCCACCCTGCATTATTGTGCAAAGTCTGGCACCGCAGGCGGGGATGTCAATCGGGAACCGGGAACGCGGCGAAGCGCAATCAGAATTGCTGCACCGCCCTCACCACGTATCAATACAGGGCCGCTTCTTCCCAGTCCGCGCCGGCGGCTTCGGCACCGAGCGCAGGCCCGCCATGATCCAGCGCCTGGTCTCGGCGGGGTCGATGACGTTGTCGATCTCGAACACGGAGGCGATCGAGACCGCCTTGCCGTTGGCATAGAGCTCGGCGACCTTGTTGCGATAGTAAGTCTCGCGCTCGACGGGGTCGGCGATCGCCTCCATCTCCTTGCGGAAGCCGAGGCGGACGTAACCCTCCAGGCCCATGCCGCCGAACTCGCCGGTCGGCCAGGCCGCGGTGAAGAATGAGGCGTGGAAGCCACCGCCAATCATCGACTGTGCACCCAGCCCATAGCCCTTGCGCAGCACGATGCCGAACAACGGCACAGTCAGGCTCGCGCCTGTCACGAACATGCGCGAGACGTGGCGCACGATTGCCGTCTTCTCGGCTTCCGGACCGACCATGAAGCCGGGCGTGTCGCACAGCGAGACGATCGGCAGATCGAAGGCGTCGCAGAGCTGGAGGAAGCGCGCGGCCTTGTCGCCGGCATCGGCGTCGATCGCACCGCCGAGATGCCGCGGATTGTTGGCGATCAGGCCGAACGGCTTGCCCTCGACACGGATCAACGCCGTGATCATGCCGACACCGTAGTCGCGGCGCAGCTCCAGCACGGACTCCTTATCCGCGACGAGGTCGATCACGCTGCGGATGTCGTAGACGCGCAGGCGGTTCTCGGGGATCGCGCGGCGCAGCAGGCGCTGGTCGGCGGCCTGCCAGTCCGTCACCGCACCCTGGAAATAGGATAGGTATTTTTGCGCAACGGATGTTGCCTCTTCTTCGTCCTCGACGAGGATGTCGATCACGCCGTTCGGCGACTGGAACGTAACAGGACCGACCTCGGCCGGGTGATAGACACCGAGCCCGCCGCCTTCGATCATCGCGGGGCCCCCCATGCCGATCGAGGCGTTTTTGGTTGCGATGATGACATCGCAGCAGCCGAGCATCGCGGCATTACCGGCGAAGCAATAGCCGGAGACGATGCCGATAACCGGCACCAGACCCGAGAGCCTTGCGAACTGCACGAAGGACGGACCATCAAGCCCGGTCATGCCGAGCCGGTCGGTATCGCCGGGGCGGCCGCCGCCGCCCTCGGCATAGAACACCAGCGGCACGCGCCAGTCTTCCGCGAGCGTCAGCATGCGGTCGATCTTCTTGTGGTTCATGTGGCCTTGCGTGCCCGCGAGCACGGTGTAGTCGTAGGCCACGACGATGCAGCGCCCGCCTTCGGGACCGAACTTCTCGGCGTTCACGGTCGCGACGCCCATGACGAGGCCGTCGGCCGGCGTGTTCTTGACGAGATCGTCGAGCTTGCGCCGGCGCCGCTGCGCCGCAATCGCAAGGCTGCCGTACTCCATGAACGAGTCGTCGTCGACGAGCTGCGCGACATTCTCGCGCGCGGTGCGCTGATTGGTGTTGCGGCGGCGCTCGACGGAGGCAGGGCGATTTTCGTCGAGCGTGTTGGCCTGGCGGGCGATCAGTTCGGCGAGATCAGGACGGATGTGGTCGAGATCGACATCGGTTTCCGTTGCCGACGCGTCCGCCGCAACGTCGAGCGGCTCCAGATACATGATCGGCTCGCCATGCATCAGCGTGATACCGTCGCCGGCGAGTAGCTTCGTGACGCGGCCGCCCTGCTCGGCCATGACCAGATGTTCCATTTTCATGGATTCGATCACGGCGAGCTGCTGGCCCGGGCGCACGACCTCGCCTTCCTTCACCTGAATAGTGACAATGGTCCCCTGCAAGGGTGCCGCGACCATCACTGTGCCTTCGGGCACGGTCTGTGCCGTATGCGCCTCGGTGCCGGGACCGCCGTTTCGCTCCGTCGCTGCAAAATAAAGTGGTTTGGCCGCGCCATCCGCGGCTTCGACGAGCTTGCCCATGTTGCAATCGATGAAGTCGGTCGCGATGCGGTTGGACCTGAAGTCGGGATGCGCCAGCACCGCCTGGAGGAAGGCGATGTTGGTGATGACGCCGTCGATCCGAAACTCGCGCAAGGCGCGCGAAGCCTTGGCGACCACGTCGTGCCAGGCTTCACCGGGCGTATGCACGATGACCTTTGCCAGCAGCGAGTCGAAGGCGGCGCTGGTCTTGTAGCCGGCATAACCGAAACTATCGACGCGGACGCCGGGGCCCGACGGCGGTTCGAACACGGCGAGCACGCCGCCGGTCGGGTGCGTCGCGCCTAGCTCGTCCAGTGTCTCCATGTTGACGCGGAGCTGCATGGCATAGCCGCGCGGTTTCGGGATCGAGCCTTGCGCCAGGCCGAGCGAGGCAAGCGAGGCACCGGCGGCGACCGCGAGCTGGGCGCGGACGAGATCGAGGCCGAGCACCTCTTCCGTCACGGTGTGCTCGACCGGAAGCCGCGGGTTGGCCTCGATGAAGGCAAAACTGTCTTCGGCGGCACCGTCGACCAGGAACTCGAACGTGCCGAGATTGTCGTACGACGCGGCCACGGCGAGTTGCTTCGCCGCCGCGATGATACGGCCACGCAAGCCGTCGCTGAGCGACGGGCTCGGCGCCACCTCGATCAGCTTCTGGTGTCGGCGCTGAATGGTGCATTCGCGCTCCCAGAGGTGGGAGATCGCGCCGTCGCGATCGCCGATGATCTGCACCTCGATATGGCGCGCCTGCCGGATCAACCGCTCGGCATAGACGCCGTCGAAGCCGAACGCGGCCTTGGCCTCGGACTGGCAGCGCGCATAGGCCTCCGCGAGATCGGCAGCGCGCTCGACCACGCGCATGCCGCGCCCGCCGCCGCCGGCCATTGCCTTGATCACGATTGCCGCGTTGCTGCCGAGCGAGGTGAAGAACGCCGCGATGTCCTCCAGCGAGGACGGCCCGCTGGTGCCGGCGATGATCGGGACGCCGCAGCGCTTTGCCAGTTGCCGTGCCGCCACCTTGTCGCCGAACAACTCGAGCGCCGCGGCCCGGGCCCCGACGAAGGCGATGCCTGCATCGGCGCAGGCCTTCGCGAACGCAGCGTTCTCGCTGAGGAAGCCGTAGCCGGGATGCACGGCGTCGCAGCCTGCGCTCTTCGCCGCCTTGACCACGGCCTCGATGTCGAGATAGGCCCGCGCGCCGCGACCGGGGATTTCGACGGCCTCGTCGGCAACCCGCACATGCAGCGACATCGCATCGTCCGCGGGATGGATCGCGACCGTCGCGATGCCGGAATCGGCTGCGGCGCGCGCGATGCGGATGGCGATCTCGCCGCGATTGGCGATCAGGAGCTTCTTGAACGACATGCAGCGTCTCCATGCCCGCGTGCCCAAGCGCGGGTCGGCAGGTCCCATGGTTCTGCTTCGTCACTTTAACCGAGGCCGTCAAGGGCAAGAACGCGGTCCCGACGACCGTTCCCGCGGGCCGGAATTTCAATCGGTCGCGCGCGCCGTGATGAGGCGAATAATCCGCGCCACGGCAGACGGGATCGGCGCGATGATCGGCACGGTGAACATCGGCTGAAGCTCGCACGCAGCTTCGCCCAGCGGGCCGCCACCGATGATGACCGCCTCCGCGCCATCCTGTGCGATGCAGGCCTCGACCGCGCCGGCAAGCGCCGCACGCAATCGCGCCGGATCGCCCATCAGGTCTTGCGGATCGCCTTTGGCGAAGCGGGCGCCGGTATAACGCGATCGCAACCCCAGCGCGTCCGGCACGGCGTCGATCTTCGATTCCAGCAGCGGCGTCGTGGTCGCCACGCCGAAGCGACGGCCGTTCTCGGCGGCTGCCAGCATGGAGGACTGACCGATACCGACCGCGGGCCGTTTAACCGCGGCTTTGATCCCGGCCAACCCGGGATCGCCGAACGCCGCGACGATGATGCCGTCGCATGCATGCCGGTTCGACTGCGCGATCTCCAGAACTTCGATGGAAGCTGCATCCAGCGCATCCGGCGTCACGATCATTTGCGGCGCGCGCGTTGCGGTCGCGCCGTCGATGTCGAAGCCGTCCACGGCGGCCGACCTCGCGATGGCGACCATCATCTCAGTGGTCGCCACAGAACTGTTCGGATTGATCAGGAGAATGCGCGCGCTCATTCTCCTGCTATACTAGGCCGCCCGTACCCCCGCAACGAAAGCACTGACCTCGTCTTCCAGCGATTGCAGCTTCTGCGACAGCCGGCCGCTCGATTGCAGCACGAGGCCGGCGGCCTGGCCGGTCTCCGCCGTCGCGTCGGTCACACCCGAGATGTTCTGCGAAACCTGGTCGGTGCCGGAGGCGGCCTCCCGTACGCTGTGCGCGATCGCCGCCGTCGCGGCGCCCTGCTCCTCGACGGCTGCGGCGATCGACGAGGAAATTTCGTTGACCTCCATGATGGTCTTGCGAATGCTGTCGATGTTGCCGACCACCTGGTTGGTCTCGGCCTGGATCGCCGATATCTGCGCGCCGATCTCGTCGGTCGCCTTCGCGGTCTGGCTCGCCAGCGACTTCACTTCGCTTGCCACCACTGCAAAACCCTTGCCGGCCTCGCCGGCGCGCGCCGCCTCGATGGTGGCGTTGAGCGCGAGCAGATTGGTCTGCGAGGCGATCTGGTTGATGAGGTCGATGACCTCGCCGATCTTGTGCGCGGCTGCAGCAAGTCCCTGCACGGTGTCGTTGGTGCGTTGACCGTGGGCGGCGGCCTTGTCGGCCACGCTTGCAGCCTGCGCGACGCGCTGGCTGATCTCGGCGATCGAGGACGACAGCTGCCCGGCGGCGGAGGCCACCGTCTGCACGTTGCTCGAGGCCTGCTGGCAGGCGGTGGCGACGAGGCTCGCACGGTCGGTCGCCTTGTCGGCGGTCTCGGACATGCCCTGCGCGGCCTGCTGCATCGCGCGCGCCTCCTTGAACACGTCGCGGACGACGGCTTGAACGTTCGCTTCGAACTTGCCGGCGAGGTCGGTCATCGTCTTGCGCTTCTCCTCGTCGGCCTTCTGCTTCGTCTCCTGCTGTTCGGCGTGCATGCGGCCGACCGCCGACGCATTGTCCTTGAACACGGCGAGCGCCTTGGCGAGCCCGCCGATCTCGTCGCGACGATCGGTATGGGGCACGTCGAACGCGCTGTCGCCGGCGGCGAGGCGGTCGGTCAGTGCCGTGATCTTCGCCAGCGGCCGGGTCACGCTGCGGCCGATCACGAAGGAGGCGCCGAGCACGAGCACGAACACGACCAGGCACACCAGGGCGAAGGTCATCGCATTCTGGCGGAAAACGGCGTCGACGTCGTCGAGATAGATCCCGGTGCCGATGATCCAGCCCCAGGGCGCAAAGCCCTTCACATAGGAGATTTTCCCGACCGGCTGGTCGAAGCCGGGCTTCGGCCAGAGGTAGCTGTAGAAGCCCGCGCCCTGCTTTTTGACGACGTCGACGAAGCCGACGAACAGCGCGTTGCCGGACGGATCCTTCATCCCGGAGAGATCCTTGCCGTCGAGTTCGGGCTTGATCGGATGCATGACCATCTTGGGGGTCATGTCGTTCAGCCAGAAATACTCGACCTTGTCGTAGCGCAGGCTCTTGATCTCCGCGATCGCGCCGGCCTGGGCCTGCTCGCGCGGGAGTTTTCCTTCGCTCTCGAGCTTCTGGTAGTGCGCCAGGATGCCGTAGCCGACGTCGACCAAGTGCTGCGTCTTGGCCTGACGATCGGCGATCATCTGCGCGCGCAAGGTCGAAAGCGCGATCGGCGCCAGCGCGATCATGCCAAGGAGGCTGATGCCGACAATCAGGACCAGCTTGAAACTGATGCGGGAGAAAAACATTGGTGCTCGCAAGATTTGGAAGGCTGATATGCCAGTTTATCCCGCGCCCCTTAGCAAAGCTTTAAGCATTCGGGTTCCCCCACCCCGCAAAACTCCATGCATCCTACCGGCATGCCGCAGACGGCTCGCAGGCTCGCGAGGCTGGCTGCATCCGAGATGCGAACTCTTCAAAACTAGAAGACCTCGACATCGCCCCTCCGAGCGTTGACTTGCAGGGGGCTCTGACGGAACGATCGGCGCAGATCATCGGCGCCAGCCGGGGCATGGGCGCAGCCGGAGGCCAGAGGCTCAATGCACCAATCGACATCGACAGGGTCTCTCGACCTTCCGGCGCTGAGCGCAGCGGAGCGGCTCTTCATTTGGGGATTTCGGGCCAAGGCGCGCAGCGGAAGCGCCGTTCCGACCGCGGCCGACATCCAGCAAGTGACGACCATTTTGGCGTGGGCGACGCCGTGCCTTCGCTGGAATCCATCATCGAGATCTTTGCCTGCACGGCGCATACGGCCATCGCGGTGCACTGCCCGACCTGCCCCCGCATGTCCGACAGCGAGCACAGCATGTTACGGGCGATCGCGGCCGCGCAGAAAGAGCGCGACGATATCGCGCGCGAGCAGTTCGAATGCTGGCTGCCGCCAGTCGGCGCCGATTGGGCTCTCGCACCCGTGCGGGGGCTTGCAACGATCTTCCGCATGGCGGGTCTCATCCTGCCCGACCGGCACGTTCCGTCTTTGGACCATGACCAGACGATGGCGATGAAGAGCTGGCTGGTCGGAAGCCCCACGTTGCACTGACCGGGATCGCGCATGATGCAGGATAGTTGCGGCTCTGTGCCTGCCACGGAAGCCGGCGAGGCGCGGCTCTGTCCGCTTCAGGCCGCGCTTGCGACGCGGCCTGACGTCGAGAGCTACGATGATTTTGGCCGCGTCACGCTCTCGCTGTTCCGGTTCATCGCTGCCGCCTATACGACCGGCGCGTCCGATTGCTGGGAGGCGGCCTATCGCTTTGCCGACGAGGCGCCTGGCATCACCGACAGCCCGCTGCTGGTCGCACGCGTTGCCGCGCTCGTCAGAATCCTGCGCAGCGGCCGGCCCTGCCAATTGTGCTTCATGCCGCCGTCGTGCCGACGCCTGTCGAAGGACGAGGCGGAATTGATGCGACTGCTGGCGGTGGCACGCGGCAAGCAGCCGGGCGAGCTCCAAACTGTCGTCTGCCAGTTCGTCGGCAACGAGAACGAGACCGTGACGACGCGGGCGGTCAACGCGCTCGCGGTCTGCTGACACCTAGGCGCCCTTCCTGCCGAGCACGAGATCGATGGTGTGGGACGCGATCTTGCGCAGCTGCGCCTCGTCGCCGAAGGCACGTTCGAGCACGGCGAGGCCGCGCGTCACCGTGATGATGTGCAGCGCCGCGGCCGCGGAATTGCCGTTGAATTCACCGCGCGCCGCACCTGCCGACAACGTCTCCTGAACCAGAACGGTGATGCGCGAGATGAGGTTCGCGAAGGCCTGCCGCGCCTCCTCGTCCAGCCCCTCGCCTTCGGCCGCGCCGAGCTCCATCAGCCCGCGCGTCGTCGGGCATCCGCGCGGCGGCGTGCCGGCGCGGAAGTTGCTGATGGTCAGGTCGAAGAACGCGGTGAGGCGCTTTCGCAATGAGCCCGCGCCGAGCGCCTTTTGCAGCGCAAGGAGATAATCGGCCGCATAGCGCTCATAGGCCTGCAGGAACAGCGCCTCCTTGGTGCCGAAGGCGTTGTAGAGGCTGCCGCGCTGGACACCGGCGTCGCGCGCGATGTCCGACAGCGAGGTGCCGCGCACGCCCTTGCGCCAGAACTGGTCGAAGGCGATACGCAGGACATCGTCGTGGTCGAACTCGCGCGGCCTCAAGCTTTGCCCCTATCAAGCATATTTGACACGATGTCAAAAACATGATTTCTTGACGCCGCGTCAAAAACAAACTGGGGCCGATGCGCCCTTTCGTCAATGAGGATTTCGCGATGCCTCTCCTCCACATCTCGATGCGCGCCGGAAAGCCGGAAGCTTACCGGAAGGCAATCCTCGGCGGCCTCTACCGCGCCATGCGTGAGGCCCTGAACGTCCCTGAAGGCGACGAGTTCATGACCATCAGCGAGCATTCGCCCGCGAACTTCCGCTGCGGCAATGCCTACAGCGTCACGCGCAGCGACGATGCCGTGCTGATCCAGATCACCGTGTTCGCCTCGCGCACCCCCGAGCAGAAGAAGGCCCTGTACCGGCGGATCGCGGACCTGCTCGGCGAAAACCCGGGCCTCCGCCCCGAGGACGTGTTCGTCAACGTCCTCGATGCGCCCGCGGAGAACTGGTCCGTTGGAAATGGCATCGCGCAATTCGCCTGAAGCGGCAGCTTCACCGATCCGCAACGCAGGTCTCCATGATCCCGTCGAGCTCCGCCTTCGAGAGCACGCCTAGCTCGACGATGAAAACAATCCGCGCGCACGGCAGAGCCGGGGCATCGCCAACGGCGAGCGCGGCATCGCTAACGGCGAGCGCGGCATCTGCAGGGGCGAGCGTGGCGCGGCCGGCCGCGAATTGAAACACCATCTGGCGCCCGGGCTGCTCGACGGTCTCCAACAGGCCTTTTGCCCGCGCGAGTTTTGGCGCGAGGCGGCCGATGGCCTGCTGCAAGCGGGCGAGCGAAAGTGGCTGGTCCGAGGTCCAGCTCAGGGTTTCGAAGCGTTGCTCTGCCGGACGTTTCGGTCCGGGTTTGCGCGGCGCGGGCGCACGATCGACGGTCGCGGGAAACAGCAGCGCGGACGGAATCTCGCCGTGCTGCGCGTCGACCACCACGGCAGGAACGCGCTGTGCGCGGATGGCCTCGCGGATACGCCCGCCCGCACCCTCATCCGCCAGATCCAGCTTGCTCAGCGCCACGATGTCGGCGACGCGCAGCTGCGAGCGGTGCAGCGCGTCGTCGAGAGCGGCCGGCGGTGTCGCCGTGTCCATCACGCAGAGCACCGTTTCCAACGGCGCTTCGCGCAGGATCACGGGATCCATCAAATTGCGGACGATCTCGGCGGGATCGGCGACGCCGCTGGTCTCGATGACGATGTATTCCGGCTTCGGATCACGCCGCAGCAGCGTCGCAAGCGTGCGCAGCAGGTCGCCTTCGAGCGAGCAGCAGATGCAGCCATTGGCGAGGCTGACCACGCCGTCGCTCGCGCCGGCGATCAGCTCGGCATCGATGTTGATCGCACCGAAATCGTTGACCACAGCGGCGATCCGCCGCCCCTCCGCATGCGCCAGCAGATGGTTCACGACAGTGGTCTTGCCGGCCCCCAGAAAGCCCGTCACCAGGAGAATGGGGACCGGCATGTCTCAGCTCCCGACGACGGGACGGCGCACGGGACGGCCGGGCCGCACCGCGACGTCCAGCACACCATCTGTGATTAACGGCTGGCCGCTGACGATCAGATGCCGCACGCCTTCGGAGGGACGGTTCATCGCCGTGAAGGTCGCGCGGTCCGAGAGCTTCTCGTAGTCGAACACGACGATGTCGGCATCGGCATCCTTCGCGAGCCGACCTTTTGCGCGCATCGCGGGCGTGCTCTGCGACAGGATCTCCGCCGGGATCAGCGCGCATTTGCGCACGCCTTCGAGCAGCGACACGGTCTTGCGCTCGCGCACCCATTCGCGGATGAATTTCGTGAAGCAGCCCGCCGAGCGCGGATGCGAGGTGGCGTCATTCGGCAGCGGCCAGGCATCGCCGGTGTAGGTCTTGCCGTCCGACGTCGTCCACGGCATCGCGTCGGAGGCGATCGCGCCGCCGGGATAGAGCACCGACATGTCGAGGAGGTCGCGGTGATGCGCATTGTTCTCGGTGTCGAGGATGTGCCACAGCACCAGCGAGGACGGCTCTTCCGCCTGCGCCTTCAGGAGCTCCTCGCGATCGCTGAAGCGATGGCCGTCGGTGACCCGCTGCACGGAATCGTAACCGGTGCCGTTGCGCTCGACGAATTCGGGGTCGCTGAAGAAGGCGGCCGCCAGCACGGTCGAGCCGGTGCCGTAGGGATAGGCCTCGACCGTGATGGGCAGGCCCTGCGCCTGCGCTTTCGCGATCAGCACGCGGCAGCGCTCGACGTCGGTCTTGCTCGACGAGTTGAAATGGCAGATGTGCATGTGCGCGCCGGTGGCTCCGGCATAGCCGATCAGGCGGATATAGGCTTCCGCCGCGCTCTCGGGATCGATGCGCGACATGTAGGCGACATGGGTGAAGGTCGGCACGTCCTGCGCGGCCGCGAGCTGGCAGACCGCGGTCAGCTCCTGCACGCCGGCGCCCGGCGCATAGGCGTTCAAGATCCCGATGCCGATGCCGCCCTCGTTCAGACCGCGCGAAAGGCGCTCGAGAATGCCGGCAACCTCCGCATCGCTGGCCACATTGTCCATCCAGCGGCGATCGCGCATGGCGTTGCCGAACGCCTCCAGCGAGCTCTCCGCATTGGAGCCCGTCATCGCGCCGATACGCGCGAAAGCCCAATTGGTGGCCGCGCCGTAGTTCAGCACGCGCCCCTTCCGCGCCTGGCGCTCATACCAGGATCCGACCGGCAGCACGCCCGCTTCGAGATCGAGCGTGGTCGTGACGCCGTCGAACGCCTGCATCCGATCCGCGGGGAGCGACTGGCCATGCGCATGAAGGTCGATGAAGCCGGGGGCGACCACGAGCCCGGTCGCGTCGATCGTCCGCTCGGCGCTTCCGAGCGAGGCGCCAATCGCGGCGATCCTGCCGTCCACGACCGCCACATCACCAACCGCGTCCATTCCGCTGGCGGGATCCACCACCCGGCCGCCAGAGATCACCAAGCCGCTCATATCAAAATTCCTCCGCGCTGAATTCGCATCAAGGCAGATTCCGGGAGGGACGACCACCTCCACCGATGCTGACGCATCATGCTCGCAAGGAAGGCTCGAAAGGGAGGCTCGAAAGGGAGGCTCGAAAGGGAGGTCAGTTTGCATGCGGGTTGCGGATACGCGCTCGCAGCCTCGCGGCATGTTTTGCCCGAGCTATGCTTCTCGCTTCACCCCCACGAAAAGAAAGGGCGCAGGGAAGACCGGGCGCCGGCTGGCACCCATAAAAACCCCCATGCGAACTGATTGCACACGCAATGCATAGGGGAGACACAGGGCAGCCGAGACCAGGCCTTCCCTGCGCGATGGTTTGACGGCCTATGCCGCGCTCTCCCCGGAGACGAGTTCCTTTTTGTCTCCGTCACCCCCGCGAAATGCACGGCACCGCGCCGGTTGACGCGCTGACGCCTTCGCAAAGGCTTGACCGTAGCAACGACGGCCAGGACCACACGGTTTCGCCGTACGCAGGCTGACCCTGCTTCGCCAAGAGGCTTCGCAGGACATGCCTGCTTCGCCAGAGGCTTCGCGAGGTCTGGGCGCCGTCCGTCGATGCGGTTCGTGCCGTGCTCACGAGGTTCATCTCGCCCTGCACGCAACAAGCCCGCCTTTAACGCCGCCCGCGTCCACCGCAACTCCCAGCCCGCGTTCGTGACGACGTACGACCGCCCCTTTTGTGGGCTGGGATGGCCGACACATACGATATTTCCGAATTTCGGTAAACTGGAATATTTTTGCGGAGAGGGATTGACTTGCGTTTGCGGCTGTTTCGCCCAACCGGCGGAGACGACGGACTGCACGACCATGCAATGGACCGCAGAGCAGCTCCGCCGTCTTCTCGCCCCCATTATCATTCAGAGATGTAGCGGGGCGCTACGGTGGGCAAAGTTCCCAAAGGTTTTGTGTGATCGCTCGACGTCTCCTGCAACGCGACCCTCGTCATTCTATTTCGCGCCGCGCTCTCCTCGGCGGATTTATGTCGGCGGGGACCGCCCTCGCGCTTGGCGGATGCGCCGGCTTGGGTGCGACCGGGGCGCGTTTCGACGCGTCATCGTTATCCCTTGACCCCACATTGCTCGTCACCACCACGCGCAAGCCGGTGAACGGCGGTCGCACGAAGCCCTGGTTCGGACCGGAGCGCGCGACGACCATGACAATCGCGCGGGCGAAGCTGGGGGCGCCGGACGAGAGCCGCCTTTCTCTGGCCTCGGTTGGACTTGGCGATTGGCGCCTTGACCGGGTCGAACCGGTGTCGGCCGACGTTGGCGATCTCGTTGCGCAGGCCGGCGGAGGAGACGTGCTGATCTATGTGCACGGCTTCAAGCAGACGTTCGAGACGGCGGTGCTGGATGGCGCCCATCTCTCCGATGGGATCAAGTTCCGCGGCCGGACCATGGTGTTCTCCTGGCCCTCCAAGGCAGGACTGTTCGACTATGCCTATGACCGCGACAGTGCGATGTGGTCCCGCGACGAGTTCGAGCGCGTGCTCTCCACACTCGTGTCGGCGCCAGGCACCGGCCGCGTGAACATCGTTGCGCACAGCATGGGAACCATGCTGTCGCTCGAAAGCCTGCGTCAGCTCTATGCGCGATACGGCGACACAGTGACGAGCAAGATCGGCGCCGTGGTGTTTGCCGCGCCCGATATCGACATGGACGTGTTCTCGTCAGCGATCCAGCGCATCGGTCCGCTTGCGGGCAAAATCACCGTGATCGCCGCGACGAACGATCGCGCACTGGCGTTGTCGGGACAGATCGCAGGTGGAATGACCAGGGTCGGCGCCGCCGAAAAAGCCGTCATCGCGCGCCTCGGCGTACGCGTGGTCGATGCGTCAGCGGAAGGCTGGGGCATCATCAACCACGATCTTTTTCTGTCGAATGCCGAAGTGCAGCGGGTGATCCGCCGCTCGATCGACGGCACGATCGCTTAGGAGAGCGCCTGCGCGGCATGAGTTTGATGCGTCGCGATCAATGACACCGAAGCGACAACCAACTACAATGGCAATTTTCGCTCGGCGATGATCCGCACAGGCGGAAAGGCGACGCAATCCACCACGTCGAACAACACTTCAATGTTGCGGTCAAACGCGTGCGCGAAGTCCATCGCATCATCGCGGCGTTCATCGGCAATAGCAGTGCCGAGCGTGCAATGGGGCGTCCAAGCGCCGGGCCGGTAGTGAGGACGACAATGCGCTGGATCGATTGCCGCGCTGATGATGCCGTGGATGCGAGCCAGGGATTCGTTGGCCTCCGGCTCCGCCCAGAGGACAAGCGGAGAAGCTTCGAACCAGCGAATTCGTTTGAACCTGATCCGCAGTTGCCTCTCGCCAGAACTAGCTGCCAGCATTGCATCGCACGCAGCCTTCTCGTGAGCCGCCGGGGAATCGTAGATGGCAAACGTAAAATGAGGCCGGTAGCCAAGGGCACGCATCGAGGGCTCGGCCTCGAAGACGGCAACCTGATGCCACAGCCGCACGATCTCGCCTGCTGAATCGTTGTCAGACCGGATATTGATCGCCAATGCCACAGGCGCACCCAAGGGGCGGAACAATCAAATCGAGATCAGGGGAAAGGCTGGCTTCAAGACAATGGCGCTCCCTAGGGGAATCGAACCCCTGTTTCAGCCTTGAGAGAATTGCATCTCGTACGTTGGCGAACGTTGGCGAACAAGGATAACACTTGTAGTTTCAATTGCTTAGTTCGTACTCGTTTGGTACTGTTCGTGAGCATCTTCGACCGCCTGTTGAAGAAAACTTGAAGAAATGGAGAACGGCAGTTGGCACGCTCAGCGCGGCATTCTTCGCTTGAAACCCGTACCGCTCGTGCGCGGTTGCCAGCTCGGCGGACGCCCTACTTCGCAAAGATCGCGAAGGGGCTGCGTCTCGGTTACTATCGCGGCGCAGGTTCGGGATCGTGGGTCGCAAGCTTTTATCGTGGCACACCGGGCTATGAGACGAAGGCAATCGGTCCGGCCGACGACACTATCGACGCTGACGGCGTCACTGTCTTCGATTTTTGGCAGGCACAGGATCGATCTCGAATTTGGGCGGAGCAGCAACGCTTGGTCGCGGCGGGAATTGTTCGGACCGGACCGTACAAGGTTGAGGATGCCATCAACGACTATCTGTCGGAGATAGCCGCCGAAAAGAAGCCTGCTGCCGTCAAGGGTGCAAAATACGTCTTCGATGCTTGGATCCTGCCTGATCTGGGGTCGCTTATCGTCGATGAGTTGACGACTGAAAAGTTGACTCGGTGGCGCAACAAGATCGCAACGGACCCTAAGCGCGTGCGAACCAGACGCGGCGCGGCCAAGCCAGCCACGCGAGAAACCCCTGATGAGGAGGATGCGCGCCGTGCTCGTAAGGCTACCGCCAACCGCATTCTTACCGTACTCAAGGCGGCGCTGAACCGAGCATTTTACGCCGACCGCGCATCGTCAGATACTGCTTGGCGCAAAGTGAAGCCGTTCAAGAAGGTTGACGAGGCCGTTGTTCGCTACCTCACTCTCACTGAAATCCGTCGCCTGGTTGATGCCTGTCCTCAGGACTTTCGGAAGTTAGTCGAAGCAGCTTTGCACACCGGATGCCGCTATGCTGAACTCGGCCGCCTCAAGCGCGAAGACTACAACGATGATAGCGGCACACTATCCGTCCGGCTAAGCAAGGGCAAAAACCGACACGTCGTTCTAGCGGAGGAAGGAAAGATGGCTTTCCGGCACTGGACAGCGAACATTACCTTTGGCGAGCACATCTTTTTGAGGAGTGATGGAAGGCCGTGGGGCACCTCTCACCAACAGCGACCGCTTGATGAGGCGAGTGACCTGGCTGAGATAGTTCCAGCAGTGAACTTTCACATCCTACGGCACACTCACGCGTCCTATCTCGCCATGGCCGGCGTGCCCATGGGGGTGGTCGCGCGACAACTTGGCCATGCAGATACGCGAATGACGGAAAAGCACTACGCTCACCTCGCGCCAAGTTATGTAGCTCAAACAATCCGCGAAAGTTTCCCATCTCTCGGCCTCGCTCCAGCCTCGACGCAAGTCATCGCATTTCGAAAGCTCACAGCATAGTTCCGAACCAGGTTGTTTCAGACACCTGCGACCCCTGCGTCCCGAACGTAAGTAGCGATCGAAAAGATCAACGACAACAGTGAGCTTTGCGCGGCATTGACCACCTTTATCGCCATTTGTTCACGGGGTTTCGGTGGTCAATCGGTGGTCTGCTGCATCAACCAACCCTGTCTCAAGGCGACGCCATCGCTCCCGGGCGACTACACGGCGGGCAATGCGAACTGAAATGTCACACCGCGAGATTCATTCGCCTCTGCCCACAGCCGGCCACCATGGGCGTCGACGATAGACCGGCAAATCGACAGCCCCATCCCTGTTCCGCTAGGCTTTGTGGTGTAGAAAGAATTGAAAACGCGATCGAGATGCTCCGGATCGATGCCTGGCCCGGAATCGCGTACTGCCACAACGACACCTGTGTGGACTTGCTTGGTGCTGATCAATAGCTCTCGGGGCGCTGCCTCGACCGAGCCCATTGCTTCCACCGCGTTCAGAAGCAGGTTTAGGACCACCTGCTGCAATTGAACGCGATCGCCGTGAACGGGAACTAATCCCTCAGAAAGCAGGGTCTGGACCCAGACGCGATTTTTGAAGATTGCGCCTTGCCCGAACATGATCACCTCATCGATTGCTGCATTGAGATCAAATCGCTCTTTTCGCGGAGGCGCCTTCTTCATCTGATCTCGGATGCGGTCGATGATGCCTCCGGCTCGATCGGCATCGCCTACGATGCAGCCCAGGGCTTCCCTGACCTCGCCAAGATCTGGCGGCTGCTTATCCAAGAAATTCAGAGCCGCACGGGCGTTGTTGCGCGCGCTGGCAATCGGTTGCGTAATTTCGTGAGACAGCGAGGCGGCCAATTCTCCCATCATGCTCACGCGGTTCATGTGGGCGAAATCCGATTGCATTTGATCTAATCGCGCCAGTGCTCGCGTGCGATCCTCAATGTCCGTCAGTAGAAGATACCAGCGGGCGATGCGTCCGGAGTCATCGAGAATTGGGACGTGGCGGTTTTCAAACCACCGATATTGGCCGTCGAAGCGCCGCACGCGTAGCTCGAAGTTGAAGGGGATCTCCGAGGCTACCCCTCTCTGGACGAGTTCAAGAATACGGGGAAGGTCTTCGGGATGCACCGTATCGTTTGTTCCCCAGTTCTGTAGCTCTTCCAGCGATCGGCCAAAATACTCGAAAAGTTGACGGTTGGCGGCTTTGAGTTCACCGTTCGGGGCCAAGACCGCAACCAGGCCGGCTATCCCGTCAATTGCTAGAAGCAAACTTCGTTCGTTTTCACGCAGGGCTTCCTCGGCGCACTTGAGGTCTTCAATATCAAGATTCACTCCGACCCACTGCAGTATGGTTCCATCGTCCGCCAGGAGCGGTTCGGCGCGACTGAGGAACCAGCGGTAGCCTCCTTGAGCGTTACGAACTCGAAAACTCCCCTCACCGCCCTCGCCCGTGCGCAGACGGGTCGCCCAATTTTCTTGTGTTTCTGTGCGGTCGTCCGGATGCACGAAGGGAAGATGGGCGTCGCACTGTGCGCCAACGTCGATGCCGAAACGCAGAGGATGATCTTTCGGAAGACCAAGGTAGTCCGCGGTTCGTTTGTTCACGAAGGTGAGCCCGCCGGACCGAGACGCGTACCAGGTATGCGCGGGAATCACGTTTAGAGTGGCTTGCAACTGTGCCACGTATCCGGTCCGATGTTCGGCGTTCTTGCCTTCATCGACGTCGACAGTCATCTTCAGCCCGCGGGTTTAGTGCAGCGACCCAGCGTCGTACCGGCCCGCTAGCGCCGTTCATCGAATACGGCACCATCTGCCGGCTCCGGCGTGGAGCTTTCGACCAGAATCCGGCAGACAGGGCCTTAGGTGCGCACCGCGTCCACTGTCCGCCCTGAAAGGGATTTTACTGCATCGCCTGAGAATTGCCAGCCGTCGGTTGGTTGGTATCGCCCTGACCTGCGTTCGATGTCCGCTTCGGGTTCAAAAAGCAACATCCGGCGCAGGGCTGATAGTTCCGCTAGGGCCAACAAGCGACATCGATCACGGATGGCGGCTCAGTCAGCGGGATCGTAAACTGAAAGAGCGTCCCCCTTGGCTCGCACCCGGTCGCCCACAGCCGCCCACCGTGGGCTTCGATTATCGAGCGGCAGATCGAGAGCCCCATGCCCATGCCGTCGGGCTTCGTCGTGTAGAACGGTTCAAAGAGACGCGGCAGGCTCTCCGGGCGCAGCCCATGGCCGGTATCCCGCACCGCGACGCACACTCCCTCCGGCTCGATACTCACGGTGCTGATGTGTAATTCGCGGTTAGCTTCCTCGACGCTACTCATCGACTGGATGGCGTTGAGGATTAGGTTCAACATCACTTGTTGCAGTTGCACCCGATCGCATTGGATACGTGGCAACGCGGGAGCCAGCTGCGTGCTGGCTGTGACGCCGGTCTTGACCGCTTCGCTGCGGGTTAGCGCGGTCACCTCCAGAATCGCTGCATTGAGGTCGACGGCTTCCTTTCGGGGTGGCGCTTTTTTGATGAGAGACCCGATCCGGTCGACAACGTTGTTGGCTCGGTCGGTATCGCCTACAATACAGGCCAACGCTTCCCTAATTTCACCCAGATCTGGCGGCTGCTTATCCAAGAAATTCAGAGCCGCACGGGCGTTGTTGCGTGCCGTCGCAATGGGCTGCTTGATTTCATGAGCAATCGAGGCGGTGAGCTGGCCTATGGTGGCGACGCGGTTGGCATGCGCCAGCTCGCTCTGAATCTCGCGATATTGCCGCTCGCGACGGGTGCTCTCCAAGGCAATGGTGGCTTGCGCAGCGAAGTCCATGAATAAGCAAATCTGTTTCTCGGTGAACGGCTGTACCCGCGTGCGGCCCAGACTAATTACCCCGACTATCTCATTATCTTTGAGCAACGGCAGAAACAGGGCCGTTCGATAACGAGCCTTCGCCGCCGTGACCCAAAGGTCAGCCCGATGATCGCCTTCAAGTGCTGTCAAGTCTGGGATGTGCGCGGGTAATCTGCTTGTGGCTAATCGACCCAGAAAACTCTCCTTGTCGAGCACTGGGAATGATGATCTCACCTGACTAACCAAAGAGGAGTCCCCTCGCACCGCAACGAGACGAAGGCCGCTTTCTTCAAAGAGACGCAAGCTGCCCATGTCTGCTCGACAGAGACGTTTGGCGCTGTCGAGGATGGCGTCGAAGATGGGCTGCAAGTCGTGCGGCGAGCTCGCAATGGCGCGCAGCACTTCCGAAATTGCCGTCTGTTGCTCGATGAGTTCGGTCACCCGATCTTGCGGCCCAGAAGCGGTCATTTCAGCGCGGACACCCTCGTTCATGCGGAGCAGCCTCAGCTTAAACGGTGAGGGCAGCATAACAGGTCCAGCCGCAGTTCGCGATAGCTCTCAGGGGCGTCCAAACCGAGGATGCGGCCAAACAATTGACGTCTGGTCTGGGCTAACACCGGAAGTCAGTTGATTCTCGATCACTTCGTCGGTGCGTTCTTCCTTGCCCAAGCATCTCGGCTCTATAAGCGAGAGGCTCTCGTCTAGCCACAATATGGCACCGATCGCATTTTTGGGTGCCTGTTTTTGGGTTGACGGGCAAAAGCAAATGTAACCTAATCAATGCCTTAAAATAGTCCTCCTGGCAGGAGGCCTTCATGAACGAGCTCTCGGGCTACGTATTCTCGCCGCTGCGGGAGGGCGACATTGCTCTATACCGGGGCTCCGGCAACGGCTTGACGCCGATCCTGCTTGTTGCTGCAGAAGAAACCTCGCCCGGTTGCGTCGAGCGACTTGAACACGAATATGCGCTCAAGTCCGAACTAGACGCCGACTGGGCGGCGCGGCCCGTCGCGCTTACGCACGATAACGGCCGTATGACACTGGTGCTTGAGGATCCCGGCGGTACGCCGCTCGATCGACTGCTTGGCCAGCCGCTGGACGTATCGCATTTCCTGCGCATCGCGATCCCGCTCGCGGGCGCGCTCCGCCATGTGCATGAGCGTGGCCTCATCCACAAGGACATCAAGCCGGCAAATATCCTCGTGGAATCGGCAAGCAGCAACGTGTGGCTGACGGGGTTCGGCATCGCTTCGCGTCTGCCGCGCGAGCGCCAAGCCCCCGCCCCACCGGAGGTGATCGCGGGCACGCTCGCCTACATGGCGCCGGAGCAGACTGGCCGGATGAACCGCTCGGTCGACTCCCGAAGCGACCTCTACGCGCTCGGCGTCACGTTCTACCAGATGCTTACTGGCTCCCTGCCGTTCACCGCGGCCGATCCGATGGAGTGGGTGCATTGCCATATCGCCAGAAAACCGCTGCCGCCCAGTGAACGGTTGGAGAATATTCCCACTCCGGTCTCCGAAATCGTTGTGAAACTCCTCGCGAAAACCGCCGAGGAACGCTACCAGACTGCAGCTGGCGTCGAGGCTGATCTTCGGCACTGTCTGGTCGAACGGGAGGGTAAAGGGTGCATCGACCCGTTTGCGCTTGGCGAACACGACGCGCCCGATCGGCTGCTACTTCCCGAGAAATTGTACGGAAGGGCGCGCGAGATAGAGTCCTTGCTCGCCTGCTTCGACCGCATAGTCAGCAGCGGTGCGACGGAGCTGGTACTGGTCTCCGGATATTCCGGCATCGGAAAATCCTCGGTAGTCAACGAACTTCATAGAGGGCTTGTTGACGCGCGCGGGCTCTTTGCATCAGGCAAATTCGACCAGTACAAGCGTGACATCCCCTATTCCACGCTGGCGCAAGCCTTTCAGAGCTTGGTCCGGCCACTGCTTGGCAAGAGCGATCCAGAGTTAGCTGGATGGCGCCAGGCATTTCGCGAAGCATTGGGCCCGAACGGGCAGCTTATCATAGACCTAGTTCCGGAACTGAAGCTCATCGTCGGCGACCAGCCACCGGTCCCTGAGCTGCCACCCCGTGACGCTCAACGCCGCTTTCAGCTGGTTTTCCGACGCCTTCTCTCAGTGTTCGCTCGGCCGGAGCACCCGCTGGCGCTGTTCCTCGACGATTTGCAATGGTTCGACTCGGCAACGCTCGACCTGCTGGAAGATTTGTTGACCCAACCGGACGTGCAGCATCTGATGTTGATCGGGGCTTACCGGGATAACGAGGTCAATTCCGCCCATCCTCTGATCCGCAAGCTCGCAGCGATCCGCAAGGCGGGGGTGGTCGTGCAAGAAATCATCCTTGCGCCTCTCGCCTGTGAAGACCTGGGACGGTTGATTGGCGATGCTCTTCACTGCGAACCCGAACGCGTCACCGCGCTGGCAGAGCTGATCCATGAGAAGACGGCGGGCAATCCATTCTTCGCCATTCAGTTGATTTCCGTACTTGTCGAGGAGGGTCTGCTCACATTCGATTATGGTGAAGGACGATGGTCCTGGAACCTGAACAGCATTCGTGCCAAGGGTTATACCGACAACGTCGCTGATCTCATGGCGGCGAAGCTGAGCCGTCTGCCGCCTGCGACTCAGAAGGTTCTCGGCCAGTTGGCCTGCCTGGGGCATGCTGCCGAGTCGGAAACGCTGGCGCTGATTCACGACGCGAACGACGAAGCGACAAACGTAGCGCTGTGGGAAGCTGTTCGGGCCGGCCTCATCCTTCGTTCGGGCGGCACGTACGCATTCTTCCACGATCGCGTCCAAGAGGCGGCCTATGCGCTCGTCGCCGAGGACGAGCGGGCCATGGCGCATCTTCGCATTGGCCGATTACTTGCCGCGCGCACCCCACCGGAGCACCTCAAAGAGAACATCTTCGACATTGTGCACCAGTTCGGCTGTGGCGCGGCGCTGATCAACACAGAGCGGGAGCGCGAGCAGGTCGCCACACTCAATCTAATGGCAGGTAAGCGCGCCAAGGCGGCAACCGCCTACGCCGCAGCCCTGCGGTATTTTGCCGTCGGACGGCTGCTGCTGGGGGAAAATGGTTGGGAGCGGTGCTACCAGCTCACCTTCGACCTCGAACTCAACTGGGGCGAGTGCGAATACCTGACCGGGGAATTGGCGGCAGCGGAAGAACGGCTCTCGCAACTGTCGACGCGGGCGCGAACCATTGTTCATGCCGCCGCAGGCGCTTGCGTGCGCATCAATCTGTATACGACCCTCGACCGGAGCAACAGGGCCGTCGACGTAGGACTGAAATATCTCCGCCGGGTTGACGCCCGATGGCCGCAGCACGCGACAGCCCAGGACGTCCAGCAGGAGTATGATAGGCTGCGGCAACGGCTCGGCTCCGGCTCGATCGAGGGGCTGCTCGACCTGCCGCTGATGACCGATCTCGACCGGCGCGCAACCATGGACGTGCTCACGGTACTAACATCGCCCGCCTTGTTCACCGATTTGAATCTTTTCCGCCTCGTGGTCGGCCGGATGGCGAGTCTCAGCCTGGAGTATGGCAACAGCGACGGATCGTCCCTTGCGTATGCATGGCTGGGTGGTGTGCTCGGGACACACTTCTGCGATTACCAGGCAGGGTTCCGCTTCGGCAAGCTTGGTCTGGATCTGGTTGAGAAGCGTGGCCTTGATCGGTTCCGAGCCCGCGTCTACCTGGTTTTCGCAGTCCATGTCGCGCACTGGACACAGCCCTTGGCCACGAGCCGCGCCTTCCTGCGGCGCGCTTTCGATGCCGCACGGGAAGCGGGCGATCTTTCTTATGCCGCTTACAGTTGCATTGACCTGACGGCGAACCTCTTCGCCTCCGGTGCTCCACTCGACCAAGTCGAACGAGAGGCCGAAATTGGGATGAAATTCGCGCAGGACGTGGGCTTTGGTCTTGCCGGCAACAATCTTACTGTACAGTTTAGGCTCGTCCGAATGTTGCGTGGACTGACACTGGACTTTGGTTCCTTCAATGAAGCAAAGTTCGAGGAAAGCCGCTTCGTACAGCGATTTGAAAACATTCGCGGGCTGAGCATTTGCGCGTGCTGGTATTGGATTCGCAAGCTGCAAGCCGGCGTCTACAGCAGCGACCCCGTACGTGCGATCGCGGCGGCAACGAAACTCGCGCCGCTGCTGTGGACAGCGCCCACGCAAGTGGAGCAGTCTGAATATCAATTCTATGGTGCCCTTGCGCGGGCGGCACGGTGCGATGAAACTCCGGCCGAGGAGCGATCCCAGCATTTGGCGGCGCTGGCGGATCATTACAGGCAGATCGCTGTTTGGGCGGAAAATTGTCCGGAGACTTTCGAGAACCGCGTTGCACTTGTCGGCGCAGAGATCGCCCGGATCGAAGGCCGTGAGTTCGATGCTGCTCGTCTGTACGAGCAAGCGATCGCCTCGGCCCGCGCAAATGGCTTTATTCACAATGAGGCGCTCGCTTACGAACTGGCCGCACGCTTTTACGCAGCGCGTGGGTTCAAGCAGATCGCGGACCTGTATCTGCGGAACGCCCGCTACGGCTATCTCCGTTGGGGCGCCATCGGGAAGGTGCGACAACTCGACCAGACGTATCCAGACCTCAGACAGGAAGACCCATTTCCCGGCCCGATGAGCACCATTGGTGCGCCGGTTGAACACCTCGACCTCGCGACGGTGATCAAGGTGTCGCAAGCCGTCTCGAGCGAGATCGTACTCGAAAAACTGCTCGACACGCTGATGCGCACCGCGATTGAGCAAGCAGGCGCCGAGCGAGGTCTGCTGATTGTTTCACAGGAAAACGAGCAACGAATCGCAGCGGAAGCCATAACGAGTGGTGATACAATCATCGTGCGCCTGCCTGAGCAGCCCGTGACCACAACGGCGCTGCCGGAAGCGCTCGTTCGGACCGTCCTTCGCACGCGGGAGGCGTTGATACTCGACGATGCCGCGGTTGAACTCGCCTTTGCCGCCGATCCCTACATTCGGCAGCACCAATGCCGGTCCATTCTCTGCGTTCCTTTAATCAATCAGAGCAATTTCATCGGCGTGCTCTACCTTGAAAACAACCTGGCCCCCAGAGTCTTCGCGCCAGCCCGGATCGCGGTACTGAAGCTGCTCGCCTCGCAGGCGGCCATCGCGCTGGAAAATGCGAGTTTGTACCGCGATCTCAGCGAACGCGAAGCGAAGATCCGACGCCTAGTCGACGCCAACATCATCGGGATCATCATCTGGGAGCGTGGAGGCCGGATTTTGGAGGCCAATGACGCGTTTCTCCGCATCGTGGGATACGACCGGGCGGATCTCGTTTCACGCCGCCTGCGCTGGACCGACTTCACACCGTCGGAATGGCTCGACAGCGATGAGCGATGGTGGATCCCGGAGCAAAAGATGATGGGGAGCGGACAGCCGTTCGAGAAGGAGTACCTCCGGAAAGATGGCAGCCGTGTGCCCGTGCTGATCGGTGTAGCGAGCTTCGAAGAAAGTAAAGATCATGGAGTCTCTTTCGTCCTCGATCTTACGGACCGCAAGCAGGCTGAACTAGGTCTGCGGCAGAGCGAGGAGCGCTTTCGCACGCTCGTACAATTCTCCTTCGACGTGTACTGGGAATCGGATGCGCAGCATCGCTTCATCCGTCAGGATTTCGCGGAAGGCCTTGCAGACCCGCCGGCGCCGGGCTCTGAAATCGGCAAGACAAGGTGGGAGGTGCCCTACTTGGAGCCTGACGCGGAGGCCTGGCGCAAGCACCGGGAGACCCTCGAGGCCCACCTGCCTTTCCGCGACTTTGAGCTCGCGCGACCCGCCGCCGACGGCGGCAAGCGCTACATATCCGTTTCGGGCCTGCCGGTGTTTGATAAGGCGGGGCGCTTCATCGGCTACCGAGGCGTCGCGCGGCACATCACCGAGCGCAAACGAGCAGAAGAGGCGCTGCGGGACATGCAGATGAAGCTGGCGCACGCGAACCGCGTCTCCACCATGGGCCAGCTCTTGGCCTCGATCACCCATGAAGTGAAACAGCCGATCGGCGCAGCACGTAACAACGCGCGTGCCGCCCTGAATTTTATGGGCAAAAATCCGCCAGATCTGGGCGAGGTCACGGAAGCGCTCGGCTGTGTGGTGGACGATGCCGATCGAGCGGGAGACATCATCGACCGGATCCGAGATCACATCGAGAAGGCGCCACCCCGAAGAGAGTGCTTGGACATCAACGCGGGTATCCGCGATATGATTGAGCTTACCCGCGACGAATGGCTGAAAAACGGCATCTCAATGCAGGCAGACCTCGCGGACGGCTTGCCGCTCATTGAGGGCGACCGGGTACAGCTGCAACAAGTGATCCTCAATTTGATCGTGAATGCCGTCGAGGCTATGAGCGACGCCGGCGACGGGACGCGAGAGTTGCTCGTCAGCAGTCGGAAGGCTGATCCGGGAGGCGTGCTCGTAGCGGTGCGAGATTCGGGTCCGGGACTGGCGCCGGAGACTCTCGAGCACATTTTCGACGCCTTCTACACGACGAAGCCTGGCGGTTTGGGGATGGGCCTGTCGATCTGCCGTTCGATCATCGAAGCGCACGGCGGCCGATTATGGGCGAGCGCGAACCTGCCCCGCGGCGCCAGCTTTCAATTCGCCCTGCCAGCGATCGCAGACACCGCATCGTAATGCTGCACTCGCGAGCCGTCGTAAAGAACAGGCAACCCGACGGCGAGTTCTGCTGTGGATCATTGGCGTCGATTTTGGCAGTCCGAAATAGGTCCCACCACGGGGGTAATCTCGGAAGTACCGGTTCTACGGTTTTGCCGGTTGAGGGCGTCGGTTTGCAAGTGTATCAAGCGACCAGACGGAGCCTCGAACGATGCTACGCTAGTCGCGGCTTCCCCTCCTAAGCGCCCCTGCTATCCGGTTTGCCAGTCACACATCGCCATGCTGCCAGGCGCTCGCCAGGATGTTGCTTCATCCACTGGGCGAGCTGCGGCGCGCCCATCAGGCAGGACTGCATCGACACGTTAGCGAAGTCCGAGGTGGTGACGGTCTGCTCGTGGCATTTTGTCGGCGAAGAGAGACTGCAAAGCACGGCGATGATCTTGATCACGACAGGAGAATCCCGTTGCTACGATGGGCGTTGGCGTCGTTGACCGTATGATTGACCGGTGCCTTGTCCTGCTGTTCGTTGAACAAATCAATTGGCGGAAATATGCTGTCATATACCGCGCGGGCCTCTCGAATGAGACGGGCGCGCTCGCGCTCAGACTTCGGGACAAATCGAACAATTTCGTCCATATCCGCTCCATACACCGGTTAGACAAGTAATCCGCAGTTCACGTCCGCCATAAACTGATGTCACTCATCTTATTTCGATTAGGACAGCGATCCCGACTTTGACGCTCTGCAGGCGATCACGAACGGCAAAGTCTGGACCGCGCCCAGCACATTCCTGCCTTCGCCACGCATTTCTTCCGCAATTGAGCCGTGGAGCTGCCGATCAGGCCACATACGTCAATCGCCTTCAGCGTTAGCAGCCGATCGAGCGGCTACTTTGGTCGCATCAACATGCAAGGCGTTCTCAGCTCGCCGCTGGTAGTCGTCGGCAAGGCCCTTAAGCTGACCCGCAATCGCTCGGTCGTCATGGCTTGGGCAGCGCGAAGCAAAGTCTCTGCTGTTTTCAGGTATTCCTTGCCTCGTTGCGAGATCTGCTGAACCGTCATAAGGCCCTCGCACTGTTCTGTGTCGCTTGGTCTGAAGCGGGTTGGCGCCAGGGCAGCCAATTTCGGTCACTTGCCCGGCGATCTCTGAATCGATCGACGCACTTCTTGGAACAAAGAGGGGCTCGCCACGAGTAGTACCGAACGAGACCAAACCTGCCATCACAGCCCGCGCATCGCGCGGCTCTGCCACATCTGAGACTGTCGGAGCAGTTCGGCATTGTCGACTCCTCTTGGTGTTATCGTCGTTGCTCGTCGAGCATTCTTCTTGCACCCACCGCATCTCTTTCGTTGTGCGCTTTTCCGCCACATCCCACTTAAGATGATCGCGAGCCCCGATTGAATTGAACGTGGGTACTCGTCATGGAGCCAAAGTCATCTTCGAACGATACTTAGGCTTAGGCCGATCACATCAATCGATGCGGCACTTCGATTTGCCGGCGGTATGGGGATCATGCTCCTGTCGTGGTCTCTAGCGTATCGTACACACCCGGGGACTCTTGATCATTCGTGACCCGTTTAGAGGGACAATGTGGTTTCGCTCTTCCCCTCGAGAGAGGCAAGTCATATCGTCCGCCATTCTCGGGGATCGCAGCAATTCAGCGAACGCTCGCTACTGCGTTAGCTCCGGAGGAACGCATTTCCTTACGCAGCCCGGCGCTCAGTCCGTGCGTCCATCTTTCACCCGACTTCGCCCCCCGGACGGCTGCCGACTAACCAATCGTCGGGTCTTCTAGCGGACCTTGGCTCTTGTCTCATGCTGAAGAGACGGATTGGCTCCTTGCAGCCGCGCAATAGGTGGACACCCTCGTCGACAAACGCTTTTGCGATCTCCAGACTGCCCTCTACCAACAACGCCTCCACGAACTTTTCGGTAACCAGCACCGGAGCATCGATAATTCGGCAATGGGCTTCGACGCGGCTTGCGATATTCACGGTGTCGCCGACCAAGGTGAGCTCGAGCCGCCTTTCGCTGCCGACATCTCCCTGGACGACCTCGCCGCAGTGAATGCCGACGGCGATGCGAACGGCAGCCTTGTTGCAGCGGACGCGCCGCTGGTTCCAGCATTCGATTGAGTTCACGATTTCCAGAGCACACATAGCCGCATTTGTCGCATCTCGCCGACTCGTCAGGGGCGGGCCAAAAAATGCCATCAGCCCGTCGCCCAGATATTTGTCAACCGATCCATGATTCGAGAAAACCGCCTCGCTCAACAACTGAAGCAGATCGCGCAGCATACTGATGACAACGTCCGGAGACTTTCCGGACGAATACGCGGTAAAACCTATCATATCGACAAAAAGCACCGTGGCGGGTTGGCGGCGTGCGAAGGAAAATGGAGCACGAATGTCGACAAGCTGGTCGACAATCTTCGGCGAGAAGAAACGAGTGAGGTTTGCTCGCTGCCGCTCAACTTCCTTGACGCGCAGATTTGCCGAAACGTTCCGGAGCACCAGGACGGTGGCAATCAGGATCGAAATCAGGCTCACGCCAAACCGCAACGGGGCGGCTCCATCCGCCTCAAATCCGTGCATGAGCGCGTAGCTGAGGACCGTAAGGAGTGCACAGGTGACGCCCGTGGTCACGATGCCGCGGCGATGTAGGTCGTGAGCGGAAATCAAGACAACGATCACGTACAGGGACGCCACTGCAAAGTGGAGGGACGTCAGCGTATCGATAAGAAAAATGCTGGCCGCGAGCGCGACCGCCACGGAAAGAGAACGGAGCCCGGCAAGACAACGCAGCAGCATCGAATCATCGCTTTCCCTTCGACGGATCGGCTAACGGCCGCCGCCGACCTCCGAAGTGACCGCACGGCTTCGGAGCTGTACGCTAAGGCAAGAACTCGGACCGCCGAGGCGTGGATGGCTCATTACCGCCCATCCTAGGCCATTCGCCGATCGGACGAGACTTGAAACCAATGCCGTCCGCCCGAGTATAGTGCTTCCCAACGCCGCCTAGGCACCTCTCAACCCGCCACTGCGACGATCGGTTTAATTTTCGCCGGTGCTTTGTCCGCGTTCTTCGACCAGGACCGGTAGTACGCCAGCGCGGTCATCATCAGGATTCCGACAATGCTGACCACGATCTGCATCCAGATCGCGCCGGAACTCTCGACCAGAACGACATGTGCAGCAAAGGACAGGAATATCCCGGCGCAAAACACTTCAAGCGACTGTTGACCGCATTTGATCGCGGGTCGAAACATCCGCCATTCGAGCCCCGGCCAGTCGCGTGGCAGCAAACGAACAACAAAGAACGCGAACACAACGAAGTGCAGCAGGCGATAAGGTGCGAGGTTGGTCTTGTCGTTCGGATTGAACGCACCATAGATATCCGGCGGGATCAGTGCGCGCAGTTCGTCAGACCGGACCGTCATTGTCATCACCAGAGCGAAAAGAAGATAGCCGATGCCGATCACCAACGCGGTACGCGACCGGATGAACGGCATCGCCTGTGCCGATCCACCAAGCGCGAACCAAGCCCCGAACGTAAACAGAAACTGCCATGCGAATGGATTGAAATACCAGACGCCAGTTGGATAGGCCGCAACGTTCCATCCGAAGTACCTGGCCATCAGATAGAGCAAGGCCGAAGCGGCGAGCGTCATATTGGGTCTGCGCAGCATCAGCCATAGTATCGGGGGGAAGATGCCCATCAGAACGATGTAAAGCGGCAGCACATCCATGTTCACCGGCTTGAAGCGAAGTATCAATCCCTCGAACAAAAACTGCGCGGGATTTACCAGGAAACCCCGTATATTAAAGTCGTCCGTAAAACTGGAGTTGCCATAGCTCTGCGCGACATATCCGATTTCGGCGAGGTAGAGCACGAAAAGGAAGACGTGAGCGACGTAGATCTGCCAGACGCGCTTGAGAAGCCTCGATGCGCCGATGATAAACCCGCGTTCAAGCATCATCCGCGCGAAGACAAAAGCGACAGTGTAACCGGAAATGAAGATGAAGAGATCCGCAGCATCGCTGAAGCCGTAGTTCCGCGTTGTCACCCAGTTCACGATGTTGTTGGGGATATGATCGAGGAAGATTCCCCAGTTTGCCACACCTCGGAACAGGTCCAGCCGGAGATCACGGCCTTTCGTCGGGAGCGTAGCGAGAATCTTCATCGTCATGCACCGAAGCTCCAACGCGCGGCATCAGGTCCGCCATTTGCTTACCCGCGCAGCGCCCATAGAGCATACGCCGGCATTTCGACGTCATCGCGCCGAGCATCGCTGCCCGACGACTACGCGTATTGTACATTCGTGCGCACGCTCGATTAGCTCTCGTTCAAGGAAGCAGGTGACGTCGGCGTCTGCTGGTTGTGGGCAATGCCGCCAGGCAGCTCGAGATAGGGGCATGGCCCTTGCCGAGATATGTCGCCAGATGAACTCTCCACCATCGCGACTGTCGCGCTCGCTGCACCGGAAGTCGATTCGGGGCAGGATGACACCGACAGAAGCATGGCCTTTAATTTGCTTCACGACGTGCGACGCGATTACGCGAGGCAGGTCTCGACGTCGAGCGCCTATCTGTCGGCTCAAGCCAACAGCACACCTCGGCCGATTTCTGGAACCCGTTGGTACCGCGCGCTCTTGCCACGTGCGCCGATGCTACCGACCTGGCCCTCCTATGCTTGGCTCGCGGCCGAGCATCTGGTTTTGGTTGCCCCACAGGGTTAGCCACGGAGTTTACACTCGTTAGATCTGTCATTTCATCGGGCAGACTCTCGACCAGATCTCGGGCCGGCGCCATGTCGATGGATGGTGGCAAGAATGTGGAGTGGTTGGTATCCAGAACAACCTTCTCCGGCCATTTGCGAGCGGATTCGATCCGGATGGACGCGCTATCGATGATCGCCGGTCGATCAGGAAACCGGTCCGGGAGCTCCGGCAACGACCACCCGGCTATCAGCAGAAGAACGGCGAGTGTGCTCCCGCAAACCCCAAAATACCCTGCCACAGGCAACGTGGTAAGCTCAGCCAATCTGAGCGATCTCGATTGACCCATGACAGCAACGCTTGGCCACGTTCACGCAGTGCAGAAAATCCACCAGGGTGCCCCACCGCGCTCTGGGAAAGGAACCTTGACTAGAGGAGAATGTCTTTCAGCATCTGCCGGACGTGTCCTCCCAGGTTGTGCAAGCCGTCGATGAAATGCAGACCAGCGGAGCTGCGCTCTCCCTGCAACCGCCGTCAAGCGATCCGCGACCTGCGCCTCCGCCTGCACAGCGACTGCTCCTGCTTCTTGGTCTGATCGACACCCACTCGATTTCGCTTTTATCGAGCGAACGGCAATTAGATTGAGCGTGTCGTCCACCACGCCGTAACAATGCTTGACGCCCGCACTCTGCAAGGTTTCCACAATGATATCCGCGACCAGCTTGTCCATTGCGTTCGACCCACGCTGAGGCCATCCCTGCCACAACATGCACCCAATTGCACCCCGGGGCTTGTATCGGAATGCGAGGATTTGAACCCGCCTGCTGAGACAGCGCATGGCTGCGGATGCCGCACCTTTTTGGTCCAAAGCTCCATTCCAGCGCCGCGCGGATGTGACCCAATTGGCTGGAATGCGCTGAAATGGTCGAAGGTCCATCGCAATCTAGTTATCGCCGCGCGGCCCAATGCTCAACGCCGGCGCCGGGCGAGCGTTTCCCGACGGATCGGAATAGGCTGCGGTTCTGTCGGCCTTTACCAGAGCCAACAGCGTTACTCTTTCCGCGGCCAGATATCCGGCTATGTACTCCGCAAGCCGGCGGAAGACCACGTTGACCTCAGCATGCTCCTCCAGTTTTTCAAGCGCATACGCCCGGGTCGTGTCCAACAACCGGTAATGTGCCTGCGTTTCGTCGACCCGAGTTGCTATCAACGACTTCTCGACCAAGCCGGCGATTGCGTCAAAAATTTCGCCGGTGTTATCGCCGGGTTCGCCTGCGACGTGCCGTGCGCCCTCCAGGGTGAAATGGCCGACGAAAGGAGCAATGCGTCGAAGAACAATCCTCTCTGCGTCGGACAACAGATCGTAGCTCCAATCCAGTGTAGCCTTAAGGGTCCGATGCCTGGGAACTGCCGTCCGATGGCTTAGTTTCAACAATTCCGGATGAGACACCAAGCGGGAAACGGTGTTCTCGAGGCCGATTGCGGCTACCTGACCCGCCGCCAACTCAATTGCCAACGGCATACCATCCAGCTTTCGGCACATTTCTGCAACAAGCGGCGCCTCTTGGTCGGTGAGAACGAAGCTTCCTGCCCTTGCCGCCACCCGCCGTACAAACAACTGCACGGCCGGATATCGAAGCACGGCATTTGCCGTCTGCTCTGAGCCGTCTGTTGGAAAATCAAGGGGGAGCACCCGGCAACAATGTTCGCCCTCGACTTTCAGCAATTCGCGACTTGTGGTCAGAAGATAGACATGTTGCGTTTCTTGGTAGAGCTGTTCGGCAATCAAGGCGACCGCCTCGATCACATGCTCACAGCTATCGAGAATGATAAGGAGTTTTCGAGACCGAACTAGGTCGACCAGTTCCAGAGCAGGATCGCTCGATTTAAGTGAGATTCCCAGAGATGTCGCGACAGCCCCCCCAACCTGGTGTGGATCGTTGATCCTTTCCAGATCAACGAAATATATCTCGCTGCCAAACTCCTCCGCCACGGCGCGGCCAACGGCCAAGGCAATCGTCGTCTTGCCGATGCCGCCGGGGCCGAGCAGGGTTACGAAACGCTCATTTCGAAGCTTGCTGCTAACCTCGCTGACCACGAGTTCGCGTCCGATCATCATGATCGGTCGCACTGGAAGCCTGCCTTGGTGCCGGGACTCAGCATTCCGGCTTTCCCTGGCGCCTCCGAGGGCGACCACTGCGCCGACGAACGAGTAGCCCCGTCCCTTTACGTTCGTGATGTATCGGTTGCCGAACTGGCCGTCACCAAGCGCTTTGCGGATCGCAGCGACGTGGACCCGGAGATTCCCCTCCTCCACGGTGACGTCTGACCAAACGCGATCAATTAGTTCCTGCTTCGCGACGACTGCCCCCGGGCGGTCGGCAAGGTAGATCAAGATATCCAGCGCACGATCCCCGAGGGGAAGCACCTGACCGTCGCGCCGGAGCACCCTCTCGCCAATCGAAAGCTCGAAAGGGCCGAACCTCAGCTTCCTATGAATTACGGTCCCAGACATATGTCAGCCAAATGACGGATTTTCCCGGCCTGCATGCCGGCGAATGCCGCGCTTGTGCGTACTGCTGTTGCGCGCAGCCAGCATCATGGATAGCTTTCGGCCGAGCGATCTATTGCACGTGAGTAATGCAAGTTACGCATGTGGTATCGCGTTGCCTAAGCCTTGGTTTAGAAGCCGCTCGGGGAAGAACTTTCACGCGCTAAGCTGTATCTTCGTCACTTTCACAAGCGAGCGGACCCAAAGAGATGGAGGCTGTTTGCCGCTGACCGCCCCGCCAGCGGATTGAACCCAGCCGGAGGTCGGCAGGACGGATACGTCAGCTTAAGATTGGTGCGGTTTCTCGGGTACCAAGCAGAGCTTGGCCGCCATTCTGCCGAACTCGGGAAGCGAACGGGCGTTCAGCTTTCGCATTGCGTGGCTGCGGTGCACCTTCACCGTCGGCTCGCTGATACCGATATCGCAAGCAATCTGTTTGCTAAGGCGTCCCCGTGCGACGTGAATCATGATTTCACGCTCCCTGGGGCTGAGCGATCCAAACCGCTCCTTGAGCACGGCCAAAGCCATTTCACCCTCCCGGCGCGCACGATCGCGAGCCAGACCGAGATGAATAGCCTCGAGCAGTTCTTCGTCACGGAGCGGCTTGGTAAGAAATTCAATAGCACCATCCTTCATCGCCTGCACTGACATCCTGATATCGCCGTGTGCCGTGATGAAGACGATTGGGATCTCCCTATTCGCCGCAGCGAGCTCGCGCTGAAAATTGAGACCGCTTTGCCCCGGCAATCTCACGTCAAGCACCAAGCAGGCCGGCCCATCCGGGGACTCGGATTTTAGAAAATCGGAAACGGACCCGAATAGCTGGGCATGAAGGCCAACCGAGCGCAACAGTCGCCCGAGCGAATTGCGAAGCTCGACATCGTCCTCTATGATCAAAACAGTGGACGTTTTCTCCTGCATAGCAGCTACTCACGATTAAAGACCACGGAAATGATCCTTTGTCGCCGTTCGCCGGTTCGGAGTGGCCGTGCGGTTCGCAGCGTAGTCCCAATCTGTGGGCGTGAATAGCACTGTTTTACGCCATGGGACTTGGGCAGCATACACCAAAGCTTACACGAACAAACTGCTAAGTCGCTGCGATTCGGCTGCATCCCTCGTGCGCGGTCAAAGAATTCGCGAGGGCGGCGGCTAAACCAAAATGTATAGGGCATTAGCATTGCCCAGTAGCACTCTTGGGCGCAGGTTGCGTTTATCGACTCCACCCGTGGATACGACAGCTAATAGCGCCACACGTATCGCGGGTTCGATCGAAGAACTGGACAACCGTATGCCGAAACCGACTTTGGTCGTGGTCGTCGAGGATGACCGTTTCTTTCTCGACTCCATGAGGAGGCTTATGAGATCGCGGGGCTACCGCGTCGAGGCGTTTCCGTCAGCAGCCGATTTCCTCGCTTCTCCTTATCTCAGCGAAACCGCTTGCTTGATTGCAGACGTTCATATGCCTGCAATGACCGGACCGGACCTTTACCGGCATCTCATCGCTTCAGGGTATGAGATTCCGACGATCCTCGTGACGGCCTATGCTGATGATCAGGTCCGGGCTCGCGCCTTGAAGGATGGGATCATTTGCTACCTTCCGAAGCCGGTCGACGAGAAGCGGCTACTAGCCTGTCTTCATGCGGCTCTCCAGTCTCGGGAGCCGACTGAGGATAATTCGTGAATTCTTTTACCGGGCTGGGGAGGGTAAACTGAAATACGGTTCCCCTGGGTTCGTTCGCTTCTGCCCACAGCCGGCCCCCATGTGCGTCGATGATGGTCTGGCAGATCGACAACCCCATTCCCATTCCGCCTGACTTCGTAGTGTAGAAGGCCTCGAAAACGCGATCGAGACATTCTGGATCAATGCCAGGCCCAGTATCGTGCACTGCGACGATAATGTCATTTGTCCGACTTTGCTCGGTACTAATCAACAACTCTCGTACCCCCGCCTCGATCGAGCCCATGGCTTCGATCGCGTTCAAAATCAAATTCAGGACGACTTGCTGCACTTGAATGCGATCACCTTGAATGGGATACATCCGCTCCCTTAGGCGAGTCTTGACGGAGACGCCTGTTTCGGCGATTGCGCTCTGGGCTAGTTCAATGACCTCGTCGATAGCCCTATTGAGATCAAAGCAATCGTTGCGTGGTGGCGCTTTCTTGATGTGATCTCTGATGCGGTCGATGATGCCTCCGGCTCGATCGGCATCGCCTACGATGCAGCCCAGGGCTTCCCTGACCTCGCCAAGATCTGGCGGCTGCTTATCCAAGAAATTCAGAGCCGCACGGGCGTTGTTGCGTGCCGTAGCGATCGGTTGCTTGACTTCGTGAGCGATCGAAGCCGTGAGCTGTCCCATGGTGTCGACGCGATTGGCGTGCGCCAGCTGCATCTGCACCTTGCGCAAGGCCTCTTCGGCGCGCTTACGCTCGATAAACTGACCGATCTGGCTGCCGATGGTAGCCAGCGTATTGAGCAATTCCTGATCGGGCTGCCTGATCTCGCGACTGAAAAACTCAATCACGCCCAGGGCCTCGCCCCCGAGCAAGATCGGAAAGCCGAAGGCTGCATGTAGCCCTTCTCGCTCGGCTATGGGGCCGCGCGGAAAGTTCTCATCAGGAACGACATCGGGAACGTATTCGGGCTGGAGGCTGGACCACACTCGGCCCGGTAGTCCCAAGCCCGGCAGGAAAGTGAATTCCCGGCTGACTCTTTCAAACTCCGGGACTTCTATCGTGGCCTTATGCCAGAGCTCGACACAGCGCAGCGCCTCGGCCTCCCGATCCAAGCGCCAAAGCGCGCCCACGTCCCATCCCAGACACTCGCCCATAGCCCACAGTATTCTCGGCGTGGCCTCTTCGATCGTGGTCGCTTCCGTTAAAATCTGCGCGACCGTGTGCTGCACGCGGAGGCGTTCCTCGGCGCGCTTGCGATCCTCGATATCGTAGGCGGTACCGTACCACTTGATAATCTTGCCGTTCTCGTCCCGCGCAGTGACACGGTCGATAGCGAACCAGCGATACTGTCCGTCGGCACGCCGGACGCGCTCCTCCGCATGCCACGGCTCGCCGGAGGCAAGGGCGTTACGCCACATTTTCTCGCCGGTAGTGACGTCGTCGGGATGCGCCACGACGGACCATTTCGTGCCGAGCGCAGCCTCGTCGGAAAGGCCCGTGTATTTTTTCCAGGCGGCGTTGACGAAGTCGCGCCTGGCATCTGCCGAATAGCTCGCCACCGGGATTGGGATGGTATCGATCATCTGCCGCAGCTCTCGCCGCGCCTCGGCGAGTTGAGCCTCTCTCTCGCGCAACGCATCTTCCCCGCGCTTGCGCTCCGTCAAATCGAGGACGAACGCGACGCCCTCGTCGCGGCCCTTTTCGAACAGCGCCCCTCCAATCAGCACGGATACGCGGCTGCCGTCTTTTCGGAAGAACTCTTTCTCATAGGGCTGAGCAACCGTATTGGAGTATAGCTCCCGCAGGGCGCGCTTGTCGTGCTCCCGCCATTCCGGTGGGGTCAGGTCCGTCCAGCGTACGCGACCTGAAATAAGATCCTCCCGGTCGTGTCCTACGAGACGAAGAAACGCGTCATTGGCCTCAAGAACCAGACCTTCCAGGCCCGTGATGAAAATTCCAATGATGTTTGCGTCGACTAAACGCCGAATCTTCGCCTCGCGCTCCCGCAATGCTCCCTCGGCCCGCTTGCGCTCCGTCAGATCGAGCACGAATGCGACGCCCTGGTCCCGTTGTTCGCCGAACGCAGCCAAACCGATCAACACGGGCACGCGGCCCCCATCTTTTCGAAAGTACTCTTTCTCGAATGGCTGGACTGCCCCATTTATTTTCAGCTCCGTATCAGTCCGGGCGTCGCGCTCCCGCCATTCCGGCGGCGTCAGGTCCGTTCGGTTCAGGCGGCCCGAGATAAGATCCTCTCGATTGTATCCCCCCGTGCGGAGAAACGCGTCATTAGCCTCGAGAATGCGACCTTCGAGATCCCAGATGATGATTCCGATGATGTTCGCGTCCATCAGGCGCCGAATCTTTACCTCGTGCTGTTCGAGCTGGCCTTGCAGTGTTGCGAATGACTTCAAGTCAGCCTGCAACATGTCCCGGAAGTGCAGCACCAGCTTGAGATAAGCGGCACTGTATTCGTTCCTTTTATTGTCGCGAACGCAAATTGTGCCGAACAAGCGGCCATCAGGCCAAGCGATCGGGACGCCCAGGTAAGAGATCATCCCCTGCCTGACATGCGGGTTCAGTTTCCATGCTTCGTTCTCGCGAGCGTCAGGGACGAGCAGCGGCTGACCGGTCTTCATGACGGTCTCACAATAAGGTCCCGTATCAAGAGCGCCCGGTTCGCAAGGATTTCCTTTGGACGTACTTGAGACGAAAACTTTGATGTGAGGGGGCTCGACCCGCATTATGGAGGCAGAGGGAACGTGCATGATTTCGGCAAGGAGATCCACAAACTCTTGCCATTTTCGGACAATTTCAGGCGGCACTGCGATCGAATGTGCCGCACTCGAACCGCGATCTTGCAGCTCGGAAGCCATCCCTCGATGAATACTCCCGGTCATGTGGAGCGTTCCTGGGCTTAGACGGTGAGGCAGTATAACAGCTCCAGCCGCAGTTCGCGACAGGTCTCTTGTCCGTCCAAACCAAGGTGCGGCCAAACATCTAACGCCCGCTGTGGGTCGAAATCGACACTTTGGCTCTGTGTCGCTCACTTCCGGTGTAAGCGCGACTCCAAACATGTCGCTACGCCGCAATAATTGATGCTTTGTGCCAACTCGAATTCAACGAGGCCGCCAACGGCGCCTTTACCGGACGCCTAGTTGTAGGATCGCCAGAGCCGAGAGCTGGGTCGCGTCATTGACATCGGTTTGCGCGACCTTAATGATCTTTGATTAGCTCGTCGAACCGCGCTGGCCGCACGATCGTTGTGCTTACTACCTAGATGGCTGTCCAGTGGCGCGCTGCCGCTCGCCAGGGAGCATTGGCTGGCCGTCACGAAGGGCGTGAGCGGGCCCGCCTCCAACGGAGCCGCTTCTATCTAAGGAAAATCGGTTCTGTTTCGACGTTTGGTCGTCGACGCGCTTAGAGCGTGACCTTATTTCAGCTGTACAATCAGTCTTGGCCTTTTGAGATCTCTCCTCGTGAGACGACATCTATGACCTTGTCCACCTGTACCGCCACGATCGCGCTCGGTCTTAAGGTCGTTAAGAACGCCAGAAACAATAGGGCCCCGACCGCAACTAAACCTAGACTAGCAAATTCTTTCACCCCGCTGCTCTCCAATTAAATGCAAATCGCTGTCGTGGGGCTTGCCTGCGGTATCATTTCAAGAATACGGGGCGGCGACCAACTCGTAACAGCAGCTTCGATACGTTCACTGACATGAAGATGCGACCCCTTTCTTCGGAAAACTGACTAGCGTCTATCGCACCCAGCCTTTTGATCCTTCGGTCCCCTCCCGCACGACATAGTTTCGAGCAGCGGAATCCACAGTTCGTCGGCGCATCCCACTATGCGTCTTCAACGAGACTCGCTCTTGTACGCGGCTGTTCGGATTTGGAGGTATCTGACGCTCGGCCCCCGTGCCGCCGGAACCACCAAGAACGAGCAAATCAAACCGGCAAACGCCTCCCGCGAGTTGCGCGCGTCTTTTGGTGATCAAGGTGTTGCATCGAGATAACGAGCAAACGGGAAATCCGCAGGAACCATGCTGCTCAGAGCACATTTCGACAAGCGCTCTGATCTGAGACCTCCTATAGATGCGATGAATACAAACGGCCGGCTGACTCGCGCTGATTCCGCGCACGGATAGTGCCAGCGTGGCACAGACAGCCCATGTTGAGTATCGCAACATGCGCCAGCCTCCTAAAGCTGTTGTCGTTCTCCACGAGGGAAAGGGCCGATGTGTCACCACGTCCGGCAGAAACAACACCCGTCGTCGTGGATGGCGTTCGACTGAACCGAAGGCACTACTATGAAATTGAGAAAGTTGACTTCTGCGGGAGCTGTCTGATGTTGAAAACGAGTCTCACCGCGTCTGTGATTTTGTCGGCCTTGGCATTGGGTTCGCCGCACGCTACCGCAAAATCGAACGAACCTCCGCACACGCTAGGCGGACAGAATTCTGAACTTGAAGAGACTATTGATCGTGAGCTGGAGATGTTCCGCAACGCGCAAATATCCCTACAGCAGGCACTGCTGATTGCCGAGAGATTACACACCGGATCGAGAGTTGTTGACATCAGCTTCGATGGTGCGTCGAACCCACCGGTTTATAGAGTGAAGAACATTCAAAAAGAGCAAATTTGGGAGAATTCTATCGACTCTAGGACAGGCAGCAGCATTGCAGGTGACAAACAGGCGCTGTCGGTTAAAGGCCTTCAGCCACAGGATCGGCGCAACTTATTGGCGTTGAAATCTGCTCGGCAAAACCTGTCGGATGCCATAGTCGTCGCGGAACGATCGGCGCACGGAAAGGCAGTTAGCGGAGGTTTAATGGATGAGGATGGGACGCTGTATTTTGTGATTGTCGTGGATACCGCCGAGGGTCTAAAGCAGGTGCTTCTAGAGCCCCCTCGAGTCCGAGACCGATGACGCCGCGGCCGATCAGAATGCTGGCCATTCCGTATCTCCGACTGCTTTTGCAGCGTGGGGGTCCTATCGGTGTTCGCAGGGCAAGACCGCCCGGAATGTGGATCGGGACTTGCTGATCGCGTTCAAGCTCGCGCCATTCGCAGCATGGGCGAGTTGCTGAAGCAGCTTGATGGCAAGGGGGGCAACAATCAGCATAAAGAAATCACCCTCGCGCGTGTTCAAACAGGCCGTTCGCGTCGCCAACGTCCAGCCGGTGACTTCGACGCGGCTATTGAAAGCGACAAGCCCGCCATCGTGCTGGGGCTTTCCTCCATTTAGTGCGGAATGCGGTCGGCTGTAAGGACGAGCGCCATAAACCTTCGTATCGCTCCGTGCTCCCTTTAGATGGCTGGAGTTTACCTATATCCAATTGAACCGCTGATCGCGATCGAGTTAGCTGAGTCATGCGGTAGCGCTCCCGCTATTGCTGCCCTCCTTGGGCGTTTCCTCCCTAGACTTGGGCTGCTTGTGGCGACGCAAGCGGCCTTTCTTTTTTGTGTATGCCGTCACGTCCGAAGCAATATCGCGCCAGCACTGGTTCAACGCACACCCGGCCGTCGTGCCTGCTGCGATAAGCATTGGGATAGCCATATACCCAAGCAAACAATCAGCTGACCTTGAATGGCAAAGCTGTCGGCGTCCGCAAGAGCGACGGCATTTGCATCCACCTTGAGCGACGCCAATTTACCGTCCTCTTGTAGATCTCCAGCGCAGGCCGGTCGCTGACGTAGACCCTGAGCCTCGTATGCTCAGCCACTCTTTTTGCCAGTGCAGGCTCCAGTCGCCAAGCTTGCCATTGCTCAAGATGTGATTTCACGGAGCTTCCTCTCTGCTTGACTATTGCGCCTCCCGTCCAGCTTGTGGCGCCGCAGCGTTCGCTTGTTCGAGTATCCGCTTTGCCCGAATGCGATCAGACGTCGCCAGATAGCCGGCAATGTATTCCGCAAGCCGGCGGAAGACCGAGTTGACCTCAGCATGCTCCTCCAGTTTTTTAAGCGCATACGCCCCGGGTTGTGTCCAGCAACCGGTGCCTGCGTTTCGTCAACCCGAGTTTTGCTATCAATGACTTGTCGACCAAGCCGGCGATTGCGTCAAAATTTCACCGGTGTCTTCGCCGGGTTACCCTACGACGTGCCGTCGCCGGTCATTATTAGAGTATTGTGGACGAGGGGCCGGTCGTTTCCGAGCTTCTCCGGGCAACCCACGAGGGAGGAAGCGTCAAAACGGATCTGATCCCCTACGTCGATCGGCTCGCGGCGGGTCTGAAGCGAGCACGGCAAGATCGTTCGGCGCCGAGCTCAAGCGCTCGTATTCTCAACGCATTGAGCCGTCGCTAGACGGACATTCTCGCGCGGATCGCGGACGGATTGCCAAAAGGCAATCGCCAGAAGCCTTCATATCGGTCCCGAGACCGTGAAGTCGCACCTGCAAAGCGTTTTCACCGAATTGGGTGTGGAAAGACGCGCGCACGCCGTATCACGTGCACGGACCCTGGGCATCGTCACCACGCGATGAAATTTCGCCTCCCTTCAGCCGGCTTGCCGCGCACGAACGCTCACCTGCCCGAGCATCCGCCTTGCCAGCACGAGATCCGGCGTTCCGAAACCCTCGCAAAACCGTCCGTAAATAGGCCCAATGAGATCACGAGCTTTTCCGACTTGACCGAGATCAATCCAAAGCCGCGCAAGCTGCAATCCCGCCCGCAGTTCGAACGAAAGCGCCGATTGTTGCGCCGCCAGGTTCATTGCTTCTTCGAAACACTTCACAGCTAGATCGCGCCCTTGGAACTCTCCGTCCACAAGCGCTAAGCCTTTCGCCAAAAAGAGGGCCGGAAGATGAAGAGGCCTCTTCGATCCAAGCTGCGTGGCGATCGAACCATCGATGAGGGCCAGCGCTTCCGCGCCCTTGCTTTGTTTAGCCAGGCCGACCGCCAATTCGGCAACAAAATCCGTTACAAGCATCTCGTATCGCAGGCTCTTCAGCTTTTTCAAGCTGTCCCGCAGATGACACATGCCATCGTCCGTCTGGCCGACGCGGACTAGATAGCGCCCCCGAAGTCCCACGGCGACAGCACGAAATGGCACCAACGAATATTTCTCGGCGGTGAGTTCAAGCACGGAGAGGTTCTGCTCGACCCGGCTTAGGTCGTCAATCCAGAAATGGAGAGGCATCGTCAGAATTAGGGCTCGACAGAGAGCGATCGGATGATCTGCCCTCTCTGCTTCCTCGATGGTTCTTTCAGCATAACTAACGGCCCTATCGAGATTGCCAGCAAACCAATGCGTTCGGGTTAGATTGAATAACGACGTGGTACGCAGATCAAACAGATATTGAGTTGCGTTGAACCGTCGGCCAACCGACGACCCCTGTAGGGCCCGCTCTAGGTATTTTGGCGCGCGAACGTGGTCGGCAAGCATATAGTACGCTGCTCCCAGCATCGAGTCCGCAAGCGCGGCATCCTCCGGATTTCCAGTCTTGTTCGCAACAGACTCCGCGCGTATCGCAACTTCAAGACTGCCCACCGCGTCGATCGTGCGATGGAGATACATCGACAGCCCGCTGAGAAGACGTAGTTGCTGGTGGGCATCCTCGCACCGCTCTGCGAACGTCAGTGCCATATTGAAGGCAACGCGAACCCTTTCACTGTTCCCGGCAGTGAACATGAGCGACAAGGCAAGCGAAGCGTGGATTTCCATCTTGTCCCGCGGGTCGCATTCCGCAGCTATCCTACTGATCGCCCTCTCCATCCAATCCCGGCACTCCACGAAAAGCGACTTGGCCAGAAACGACCGCGCGGCCGCCGCCGCCATTCGGATAGCCGCGCTATCATTTCCGTCGGGGCCAAAGCTCCATTCAAGCGCGGCACGGATATCTCCGAGGTAGCGCTGTCTCGCGTCTGCCAGAGATTGTCCGGGCTCCAGATCGAAACAATTGCCTTGGCTGTCTCCCAACGACCTGCTCAAATAGCTCGCGTGACGCGCTGCCATAGAGTTTTGTTCGCCGCTCGCAGCGAGTTTCTCCAACGCATAGGACCGTGTCGTGTCGAGCAACCGGTAGAGCACCCGCCGGTAGCTCGGGCACGCCACTATGAGCGATTTGTCGACAAGATTTTCCACCGCGCTCGCAATTTCGGGCCCGTCAAATCCTCCTCGCTCCGCAACCGCAAATAAAGCTTCCAATGAAAAGTGCCCGACGAAGATCGCGGCACGTCGCAGTACAACTCGTTCCGCCTCGGACAAGTGATCGTGGCTCCAGTCCAGCGTCGCTGCGAGTGTCTGATGCCGCGGATTCGCCGTTCGGCGGCCGAACTTCAGAAGATCGAGACGCTTCAGAAGATCGAGACGCGAACCCAACTTTGCCACGGTATTCCTGACGCCAAAGACGGCAGCTCTTCCGGCGGCGAGCTCGATGGCGAGCGCAATCCCGTCGAGCTTACGGCAAATCTCGGCAACCATGGGGGCTTCGTCGTCACTGAGCGTAAAGTTGCCGCGACGAGCGCTGACGCGCTCGGCGAACAATCGTGCTGCCGGATAAACAAGTACTTCTGATGCAGTCAGCCCGGCCTGCTCTGGTGGACACTCCAGTGGAGAAAGGCGAAGTAAGCGTTCGCCAGGAACACGCAAGCCCTCCCTGCTGGTAGCGAGTATGTAGATGTCGCGGGAATTCTGTAGAATATGGTTCGATATCTCCGCGGCCTTCGTGATCAGATGCTCGCAACTATCAAGAATGATGAGCATTCTGCGAGGGCGCAGAAAAGTCACCAACGCCTCCCTTGGATCGATCAACTGCGAATCGAGCCCGACCACGGAAGCGATTGCGCCAATGACATGCTGCTCGTCGCTTACGGTTGAAAGGTCGATGAAGAATACGGCCTCTAAGAAGTCGGCCACTGCCCCGCGCCCAACTGCCACAGCAACCGTTGTCTTGCCTGTCCCGCCGGCACCCACAATTGTAATCAGGCGCTGGTCCGTCTGAAGCCAAGCCTGCATCTCACGAACAACATTTTCACGGCCGACCATGCGGCCCAGCGTGGGCGGCAGGCTGGACAATCCCGAAGATGCCTCACCTCTGCCACGGTCCGCCGGAAGGCGCTTGACCGGTGCCATAAAGCTATAGCCGTGGCCCTGGATATTCGCGATGTACTTGTCACCGAACTGACCGTCGCGCAGCGTCTTGCGCAGTGCCGCTAGATGAACGCGAAGACTACCTTCGTCGACCGATACATCAGGCCATGCCCTCGCGATCAGTTCGGCCTTCCCAACAACTTCGCCGGCCTTTTCGAGAAGAGTAATCAGGATGTCATAGGCCCTTCCACCCAGGGGAATGACCTCGTTCGCCTTTTTGAGAGAGCGCGCGGCGACATTCAGCTCGAATGGACCAAACCGAAGCCGGATTGCACCCGGTGAGCCAATTTGTTCAACCGACATAACCCATTCCGCCAAGAGCCTCGACGATTCGGTCGTTGCACCGTTCGTCCTCAGTCTTGAGCAAATACACCCCCGGCCCATCAAGGGTTACCCGAAACCTCCTCCAGCAACAAGCTCAGTGCATCGAATTGGCGGCGCCATCGTGCAAATGTGAAACGGTCAATACCTGCTTGGCCAACCGTAGATCGACGGTCTCAAGGCCTTCTCGGAATTTTGCGTGCGTGAGTTGCAAGGCCTGCCGCGCGCGTTCCTTTCGCTCGGCCGATTTTTCCGCAATAGCCAGGCTGGTCGCGGCCCTGAGCTCCCACGACAAGCTGGCTTGGCTAGCGGATAGTTCGAGCGCAGACAAAAAATACTGCCTGGCAACTGCAAGCCCCTCGTCGTTATGAAGGGCCAGCTCGCCTCTAATGCGACGCAATTCCGCAGCGTACCACTGCGCCTCGTCAAGATCGATCTTGGCCCGTTCGAAGACAGCAAGTCCCTGCCGTGGGTGACCCGCGACGGCCGTACATCTTGCAAACTCTGCTTGCAGGATCCAATTGAACACTCCGTATCGCGCCGCAGACAACTTCTCCAAACCGCGGTACAGCGTCGCGGAAGCTGTATGGGCCCCACCCCGTCTGACGCTGCAGAGAGCCTGCATGCTGAGGCCGAAGCCGTGATAGCTCTCCACCGCGTATTTTCCGGCGTGGTCGACGAGTTCGTTGGCAAGCGATTCTGTCTCGGGATCGTCCGGACTAGTCAGATACGTGTTGAAGCTTGCCCAGGCCAGCGCCACGCAGAGCGGTACCACGTGGTCTAGTTGGCGAGCCTCAGCGATCGACGTCAGTTTAAGGCGCCGCGCCTGATCAGGACATCCCCGGAGCCAGGTCAGGTTGGCCAATACGGCCAAGGCGTCGACTTTCCGATCGTAGCCAAACCGCTTAATGAGAGACCGCCGAGACGCTTCATCATCGCGATGCAGGGACGATTCAAAGTAAGCTTCGGCCTGCAATATTCGTCCAGTGTGATGGTAGGTCACGCCCCGCATGTAATTGGCCGTTGCGATCGCGCCACGATTGTCGCTCATATCAGCGACATCGCCGCAGCGATCTGCCAATTCTGTTGCCTCGGAATAACGTGGAAGCCGTATTTGGTGGGCCCACAGAACAAGCAGAGAATCGAGCTGGCATTCGGTGTCGTCGAGACACTCGGCAAGAACGCGCGCTTTCGCCCAGCTTGCATATGACTCTTCTGTCATACCATCCGTGAACATCATGCAACTGGCGAGTGCGGACTGAATGACCATTTCTTGACGCGAGCCGGTACTCGCATCGTCGAGCCGACTGATGGCTTTCGTCATCCACTCCCGACATTCGGTAAGAAGGGCCATTGCCATCCAGGTGCTTGCCGAGGCGGCGGCAAGTTCAACGCCAATTTTCGAATCGCCTTGGACCGAGAAAGCCCAGTTCAGAGCCGCTCTGACATTGCCGACCTCGTCCCCAAGCGCCTGGAGCCTCTCAGGAATGTCCATTGAAACGCCTTGTTTGAACAATTCGCCGAAGTAGAGCGCGTGCCGCCGGCGCCAACCAACTTCCTCGCCGCTTTCCGCGAGCCGTTGTGATGCAAAGGCATGAGTAGTGTCGAGTAGGCGCAGCCTTGCGCCCTGTCCCTGTGCGGCAATCATCGATTTCGAGCGGAGCTCCCAGATGCAATCCGAGACGTTTGCTTCCTCTATCGCTCCGTCGGCGACAACAGCGACCGCTGCTTCGAATGTGAACCCACCAGCGAAAACACTGAGCCGGCCTAGTATGCGCTTTTCTCTCAAGCCAAGCAGGTCATAGCTCCATTCCAGCGCGGCGTTCAAGGTCTGGTGCTTGGGCGGCGCCGTTCTGCGCCCGACCCATGACAGATTTAGCCGTTCGTCGAGCAAGCTTGCGGTCTTACTGAGGCCAAATATGTCAATTCTTCCGGCTGCCAGTTCGATTGCCAATGGAATTCCATCGAGCCGCCGGCAGATCCTTGCAGCAATCGGCGCATCCGCATCTGTTAGCTCGAAGTCACCACGTACGGCCCGCGCGCGATCGACCAGCAGTTGGACCGCGGGATATTGCAGGACGTCATGTGCCGACAAAGTGCTGTCTTCCCCAGGGCATGCGAGCGCGCAGAGTTCATAGACATGTTCACCTTCAACTCGCATCGCCTCCCGACTAGTCGCGAGCAAATGAAGTGTCGGGACGCGGCAAATCAGTTCTTCCGCCACAGCCGACACCTCATCGATAAGGTGTTCGCAACAGTCTAGAAGGATGAGCGTTGGCCTTCCCTGCAGCCGATCGATCAGGGCCGGTAAGGCATTGTTTGTTTGCACCGAAACACCTAGTGCTGCGGCCATTGCTGGAGCGACGAGCGAGGCGCCACCGAGAGCACTCAGGTCGACAAAATAGATCTGGTTAGCGAAAGTGGCGCTCATCTCGTGAGCAACCGCCACCGCTACCGTGGTCTTGCCGATCCCCCCGGGACCGACGATCGTCACAAATTTCTGCTCGGCCAGCTTCATTTGGATCGCGGCGAGCGCCTCTCTTCGTCCGAGCATTCGGACCAGGCGCGCAGGCAATCGGGACCTCGAAGATGGACTGAAATCCCCGGACATAGGCGAGGAAAGTGACGTTACCGGTACGACGAAGCTGTATCCCCGCCCTGGCACGTTCGCGATATAGCGCCTGCCTGGATCGCTCCGATTGAGCGCCTTGCGTAGCGCCGAGACATTAACGCGCAGGCTGACCTGTTCAACTCCGCCCTTCGGCCAAACCTGCTCGATCAAGGTTCTCCTACCGACGACCTTGTTTGCTTGCTCCGCCAGGACAATGAGAAGGTCCATGGCGCGCGCGCCGAGCGGCACGACGTTTGCGCCATTCGTCAAAATCCTGCCTGCGACCGACAGTTCGAAAGGGCCGAAGCTCAGCACTTTGTCACGCTGGTCGCTCATGGGATATTTCCGTCCAAGCCGGTTCTTGAGCTGCTCTCGCCAGGAACGCCGCGCTCCCGTCGCCAGTTGGCCGGACTTTGACCAAAGGCCTGTCTGAAGAGCCTGCATAGATGCGCCTGATCCGAAAATCCTACGCTCAAGGCTATCTCACTGAGTGATGCCGCGCTGGTCATCATCAGGTGGCAAGCTCTTTCCAGACGCCTTCTCACTACGTAGGCATGTGGCGATTCGCCGACAGCCAGTTTGAACTTTCTAGAGAAGTGCGCCTTGCTTCGGCGCGCGATCCCGCTGAGATCCCCGATGTGAATCGTACGGTGTAAGTTGCTATCAATGTAAGCTCGCACGCGGACGATCTGCCAAGCCGCCAGACCGCCCCTGGTGGCGCCGTTAGCGCCCGAACAACGGTCGATCTCTGCTTGCAGGATGTGGGATGCCGTGACCAGCGACGCCTTGGCAGCCTCCTGATCGTGCCCCAACTCTCTCCTTGCAGTTTCAAGCAGCTTGGCCACGCTATTCGCAATGAGGTGGAATTGCTGACCGTCTGCAAGGGAATACTCTGTTGCGGCGGTTTGAAGTCCTTCCATGGACACTCCTCGACGTCTATCCGAGCCTTCGGATCGACGGGAAGAGTGCAGTAAGGAGCGCCTCTTGGCTCGTTAATCAGCGTTATGGAAGGTTAATCTTGCTTCGTGCCACGAAACGGATTCGGCATTATAAATCACAGCCTTACCTCTTATCGAACCTGACTTGGCAACGTTCAGAACACCGCGCAGGTTGATCCGATCCAAAATTCTGTAAAGACGCGTGAACAATTTTTCCTCACCGCAAGACGCTCCGGCCGAGGCTCTCTGCGCGACGGGAGTGCCGGGAGACCTCTCCGCGAGCGAGGGACTTGGCGCTTCCCCGTTTACGGCCGAAATGGTTTCAGTCAACTACGAGCCCCGATCCTCTAGGATCTCCAGATCGCTAACCGAGTAAGAAAGTGAGTAACGAAACCCGGACCCGATCCTCTTCGGCGCGAGCGCGTTGAGTTCTTCGCCGTTCGCTTTCGGAAAGTTAAGTTCGCCCTTCCCGATCCAAGCGCCGGCAACGGTAAGATTATCAGTGATCGACATTGCCAGCTCGTTGACCGCAGGCGTGTCCTGGTAGCCAGCCGCCAGCCTCGGGAAGTATCGCAACAAGACCGTGGGGCGACTGAGGAGAGACAGTCCCTTTTCAACCGGCCGGTGCAAGGTAACGCAGGCTTCCGCAAGACGCTGGCCATGCGCCGAGAGGCTGGCGCCAAACCGGCTGCCCGACGCGACCGGGGCCGCGGCAGGGCCTGAGGCCGCAAAGGAGCGCGTCTGAAAAATACTACCCATCTTCTTTGGAAAGCCCTGCGTCCAACCGCGCGCCAGCGCGGCGTCATTGTCGACATAAATGTATGGACACCACATAACCCGCACGTCGCGATACATGGCGTCAACCAAAACAAATGCCTCGCGATATTGATAACGGGCCGGCTCAAGATATTCGTCGTCCTGAGCGGTGAATTGCCAATCCAGGAACATCATGACCGCGTGACCGCTTGAGTTCGGATCCGGGGAAAGACCATTCGGCAAAGTCGCTGCCGTCGCGTCTCCGTCCGTCCAGAACTCGACACCAACGGCATCGCCGGCATAGTGCCAGGGTGGTGGCGGAGTTAGAGCGGCTTGGCCGAATGGCGACTTCGGAACTGTAAAGCCCTTGAGCATTCCCACGTCCTACGCGTCACTTTCGTCAGGAGGTTACCGAAACCGCCCATAATTGATTTGATTGAAGTGTGTCGGCTTGTTCATTCCTGCCTCAATCCCGAACGCAACTCAGTGCGATCAGTGCGATTGCTAGGGAGTCAGATCTGCCAGAATCTCGATATCGGTGACGGAATAGGAGAACGAGAACCGATATCCGCGTCCCACCCTGACTGGCCCCAGCACTTCCAATTCCTCACCATACGCTTCCGGGAAATCGAGCTCACCCTCTCCAATCCAGATGTTTGTGGTCAGCAAATGGTCCGAAACGGATCGAACAAGTTCATCCACGGCTGGCCTATCATGCATGCCCGCTGAGACCCGTGGGAAATATCGTCGTCCGACAATTCTGCGATCGAGCAAGCCAACAAGACGCTCCGCTCTTTCACGCAAGGTAACACGGGCTTGCACCAACAACCGACCATGAGCCGACATGCAGGCCGAGAACCTGCTGTCGTGGACGAGCGGCGCCGACGCCACGCCCATCGTGGGAAACGAGCGGGTCTGGTGTACGGCGCCGAACTTTCTTGGATAGCCCTGGATCCAACCTCTCATCAAGGCAGCGTCATTGTCGACATAACAATATGGACACCACGCTATTCGTGTGCCCTGCCACATCGCGTCTAGGAGGACGCTGAATCCGCGACATTGGTATCTGGCAGGATCCAGATATTCATCGCCCTGCGCGGTGAACTGGTAGTCTGTGAAGAGCGCGACTGCGTGACCAGGACATTTCTCGTCGAGCTGGACGCCTGTCGGAAGGATGTCGACCGATACATCGGGATCATTCCAGAACTCAACCGCCAGAACGTCACCAGCGAAATGCCACGGGGGCGACGGGACCAATGCAGCAGCGCCCCGAGGGGACCGCGGAGCCGTGAATCCCTTGAGCATGTCCTCGCCCCGCCAGCAATCCGCATTAAGCGCATCATTTTCGCACCCAAGGTTAGCGTTGGCGTCGACTCCAAAGCTTGGACAAACGTGTATTGGCTTGATGATTCGTGCTAACCGGTGTCGATACAAAAAGTTGATCCGAACAACCACGTATTGCCAAATCCTGCGCAATTTGCTTCCAGGAAGCCGGAGGGCCGCAGCGGGGTTCGAAAACTCCAAGCTCTGACGTCTTGCGACAAGCCCGAGCTCCGGCAAGAGCGTATCGATATTTCGTTGATGAGGTCGAGTCGGCTTAGGCTAGCCATCGCGAGATTGTTGATGAAAACGGATAGCCAAGACGGTCGATACGGCGGGGCCGAGATCGTTAACGCGCGCGTGTGTGTCCCTGTGCTTGCTGCTCGCAACGGCCTGGCCCGCCCCTTCGCTCTCGCAGGGGACAGCGGAGCAGCGTTTGGCATGCACGCCCGGCGTGTTCAGACTTTGCAGTGCGTTCATCCCCAATGCGGACGACACGGCTTGTCTCAGAGAGCGCAGCTTCGCACCCAGCGATGTTTACAGGCAGGTGATCTAGGTGGACGCCACGCAAATGCCCGGCGCTAGAGATGGCAATAGCACTCGCAAACGCACCACGGGACCGACGGATCATTAGATGTCAAGTCCCATGATGAAATTTGTGGTGGTGAACAATATGGCGCCGCGTAGTCCCACTGTCTGCGCGACGTGTTCGCGACCGTTGGAAAGCGGCTATTAGCACGATCTTTTCAGCTCAAAGCGTTATTGCGGGATCAAGTGCTACCCTAGACAAATGATGAGCGGCACCGTCGGATCAATCGCTCCAATGAACCCGTTCGAGCTCGCGATCGCTTGGCCGATACTGACCGTCGCCGCCGCCTCAGCGCTGTTCGACATCGCGTGGGGCAACAATCGCGTCTCACGCTTGAGACGCATTCGAACCGACTCTGCCAATGAAACGGCGGGTTCGCGCCGCCGAGCGCACATTCCCTACTGTTCGACGAGGCCGGCAAAACGATCGAAACGTGTTGCGCAGTGACGGCATGCTCGGTTGGCAGCAGGTATCCCTGCGACGCTCTTCAATGTTGCATTTTCATACTCATCGGCGCACCCGAGGGCATCGTCATGTTCGTGTTCATATCTGCCACGATCCACATCGTGCCGGCGATCACGACGAATACGATGAGAGCGCCAAAGGCGAGCGCGAGCACGTTGTTGGTACTTTCCGGTCCACTGCTGATGTGCAGGAAGAACACCAGGTGAATGCCCATTTGGGCGATGGCGAGGACAGCGAGCCCGAGGAGTACGCCGCCTGGCCAGAGCAGATTTGTGTTTGCAGTCCAGAACGACGTGGCCGTGAGAAGAACCGCCACAACTAGGCCGACCGTGTAGACGAGAAACTCGGATGGAGCCGATGCGTGCATCTCGCGGCTCGGCCTGTCTCCGGGTGCGCGTTCGTGTCGAGCTTCGGTCATGAACTCACTCCCATCAAATAAACCACCGTGAATACCCCGACCCAAACGATGTCGAGCGCGTGCCAGAACAAGGAGAAGCAGAGCAGGCGATGCTGCACCCTCGCAGCAAATCCGAATACCGCCACCTGCACCATCATCACGGTCAGCCAGATTAGTCCGAGCGCAACGTGCAGCCCGTGGCATCCGACAAGCGTGAAGAATGCGGACAGAAACGCGCTCCGCTGCGGCGCCGCACCGATGGAGATCATGCTTGAGAATTCGCGGATCTCGAGACCAAGAAACGTAGCTCCGAGCGCGAAGGTGATGAGCGCCCCTAAATAGGTCTTGAGGTAGCGGCGCGAATTGATCGCCAAGGACATCAGTCCGCAAGTGTAGCTCGAAACGAGAAGGCAAACAGTTTCAATCGCGACCGTAGTCTGATTGAACAACTGGGCGCCCGTCGGCCCACCGGCTGTGGAGCGCACGAGGACCGCGTAGCTCGCGAACAGCGCGGCAAACATGATGATGTCACTCAGCAGGAAGATCCAGAAGCCATAGGCGACCACGCTCCTCTTTGGAGCAGGTCCCGCTTTGCTCGCACTTGGCAGTGCGTCTTGCGGAATCTGATCAATTGCGACGGCGATATTCATGTTGCAACTCCTGCCTGATGGGATCGTACGAACCGGGCGATCTCCTCGGCTGGCACCTCAATTTCGTTGTGGCGGCGGAATGAGAAGGCAAGCAACGTCAGGAATGCGCCGAACACTCCGACGCTGGCCAGCCACCAAATGTGCCAGATCAGCGCGAAGCCGATGACGACAGCGAAGAAGGCAGTAACAAAGCCGGTGGCGCTGTTCTTCGGCATTTCAACGGGCTCGTACTTGCGCGTCGGCGTTGGCTCGTCCTTTGTCGCTTGCGCGCGGTTCTTGCTGCTCCAGAACGCGTCGAGTCCGGCGACCTTGGGTTGGAACGCAAAGTTCCATGCCGGCGGCGGCGACGCTGTCGCCCATTCGAGCGTACGACCGTTCCACGGATCACCGGTCAAGTCGCTTAGCTCCTCGCGATTGCGGATCGACACAACGAGTTGCACGACTTGGCAAACGACGCCGACCAGGATGATAGCGGTGCCGAAGGCCGCCGCTATCAACCACGGCTGCCAGGACAAATTGTCGTAATGTTGCATGCGCCGGGTCATGCCCATCAGGCCCAGCACGTAGAGCGGCATGAAGGCGACATAGAAGCCGACCAGCCAACACCAGAACGAGGCTTTGCCCCAACGTTCGTCGAGCTTGAACCCGAATGCCTTGGGGAACCAGTAATTGTACCCCGCCATCACGCCGAACACGACGCCGCCGATGGCGACGTTGTGGAAGTGCGCGACCAGGAACACGCTGTTGTGCAACTGGAAGTCGGCCGGAGGCACCGCCATGAGCACGCCGGTCATGCCGCCGATGACGAAAGTCACCATGAAGCCAATCGACCACAGCACTGGCACCGAAAGCCGGACCCGGCCGCCGTACATCGTGAACAGCCAATTGAAGACCTTCGCGCCCGTCGGCAAAGCGATGATCATGCTCATGACGCCGAAGAAGCCGTTGACGTTTGCGCTGGCACCCATTGTGAAAAAGTGATGCAGCCAGACCAGGAAGGAGAGGATACAGATGGTCATCGTCGCGGCTACCATCGAGCGATAGCCGAACAACGGCTTGCCGGAGAACGTCGCCATCACTTCCGAGAATACGCCGAACGCCGGCAGGATCAGGATGTAGACTTCGGGGTGGCCCCATACCCAGAACAGGTTGGAGTACAGCATCTGATTGCCCTGGCCTTCGAGCGTGAAGAAGTGAAAGCCGAGATAGCGATCGAGCGCCAGCATCGCGAGCGTCGCGGTCAGGACCGGAAAAGCCGCAACAATGAGCAGGTTCGCGGCAAGCGCGGTCCAGCAGAAGACCGGCATGCGCATGTAGCTCATCCCTGGCGCGCGCAGTTTGAGGATTGTCGTGACGAAGTTAATGCCCGCCAACAAGGTGCCGAGACCGGAGATTTGCAGCGACCAAAGATAGTAGTCGACGCCGACGCCGGGCGAATATTGCATTTCGCTCAGGGGGGGATAGCCCCACCAGGTGGCTTTTGAGAACTCGCCCACCGCCAGCGAAATGTTGACCAACAACGCGCCCGAAGCAGTCAGCCAGAAGCTGACGGAGTTGAGCGTAGGGAACGCGACGTCGCGAACACCCAGTTGCAACGGGACCGCGAAGTTCATGAGCCCCACCACGAACGGCATTGCCATGAACAAAATCATAATCGTGCCGTGGGCAGAGAAAATCTGATTGAAATGCTCCGGCGGCAGATAACCTTGTGCACCGCCGGCTGCCAGCGCCTGCTGCGCGCGGATCATGATTGCATCGCTAAATCCGCGCAGCATCATGACGAGCGCCAATATGCAATACATGGCGCCTATCCGCTTGTGGTCGACCGAGGTTAGCCATTCGCGCCACAGATAGAGCCAGGCTCCCTTCGCCGTGACGAACCCTAGAACGACCACCACGACCAGGACCATGAAGCCCGTTGCGCCCATGATGATCGGCTCATGGAGGGGAATCGCGTTCCAGTCGAGCTTGCCAAGGAGATTCATCGCTCTGCCCTCTGCGAGGTTGAACACATTGATAGAGAAGATTCTTGGGTGCCCATGCCAACGCTTACGATGCTGTTGAACATATCGGGGACGACGCTACGATAGGTGAACGGCGCGACGGCCTTGCTCGGCTTGACCAGATCGGCGTAAGCGGGTTGATCGAGTACCGAACCGGTCAGGCCGGTCTGCCGAACCCATTGCGCAAATCCGTCGTCGGTCACTGCATCAACCGTGAAGTGCATATCGGGAAAGCCGTCACCGCTGAACATGGCGGATATCCCCGCATAGGTTCCGAGATGGTCCGCTTGCAGGTGGAGGCGCGTCGCCATTCCGGACATGGTGTAGATCTGGCTCCCGAGCTGAGGCACGAAGAAGCTGTTCATGACGCTCGATGAGGTCAGTTCGAAGCTGATCGGCGTGCCAACCGGAACGACCAGCTTGTTGACGCTGGCGATCCCCTGTTCTGGATAGATGAACAGCCACTTCCAGTCGAGTGAGACGACCTGAACCTTGACGGGCTTGACCGCTGAGTTGATCGGCTTGCCCGGATCAAGGTCGTGTGCGCCGATCCATGCGACGCCGCCGACCAGGAGCACTGTCATCCCGGGGATTGACCAGACGAGCAACTCAAGACGTCCGGAATATGTGAAATCTGGCCGATAGCGCGCACGCTCATTCGATGCGCGAAACCAAAAAGCGAAGCCAAGTGTCGCAAGGATCACCGGGATCACGATCGCCAGCATGATGCCTAGCGCGTTGAACAGAATCTGCCGTTCGGCCTGCGCGATCGGCCCTTTCGGATCGAGCACGCCCTCGGTGCAGCCACCGAGTGTCATGGCCCCGATCAGGAGGACAGCCAGTAAGCCGTATCGCATGTTAGACCTCGCTGAGGTTGATGGAGCGCCATGCGGTGCGGACGGCCTTCGGCAGGATTTCGGCATGCACCGTAATACCAAGGCCGCCACGCGAGGTACGCATGAGCGAGGATGAATTGCCGTCATGGTCGACCAGGAGCGCCGCGAACAGCACGAACAGGTAGAATATGGAAAACACGAACAGCCTGTGAGCAGGGCGGCGATCAGGCCCAATGCTTCTGTCCAGCTGGAAGGCGAGCATAAGGAAGAGCGCCCCGCAGATCGCAACGGTCACGCCATAGATCATACCTGCAAATCCCATTGCCCAAGGCAGCGCTGAAGCGAGAGCCAGGAGGCCACTGTAGATCAAGATCTGGCGCGTTGTTGCGGCACGTCCCGCGACAACCGGCAGCATCGGCACGCCCGCACGCGAATAGTCCTCAGTACGATTTAGCGCCAACGCCCAGAAATGCGGCGGCGTCCACAGAAAGATAATGAGGAACAGCGCAAGCGGCTCGAACCCGACTTCTCCGGTGGCCGCGGCCCATCCGATCACGGGCGGCAGCGCGCCGGCGGCGCCGCCGATGACGATGTTCTGCCGCGTGGACCGCTTCAGCCACGCCGTGTACACGACGACATAGAAGAGGATTGCTCCGGCCAACAATGCGGCTGCCATGAGGTTCGTCACCAAAGCGAGAGCCACCACAGCAAAGCCGCCAAGAACGGTTCCAAGGACAAGCGCGTCGAACCGGGAGACCTTGCCGAGGGGAATTGGCCGCATGGCAGTGCGGCTCATGATCGCATCGATATCGGAGTCGTACCACATGTTGAGCATGCCGGCGGCTCCGGCTCCCGCTGCAATGGCAATAACCGCCACAAGAGCCGTCAGCGGATCAAGTCGAACCGGAGCCGAGCTCAATCCGACGAGCGCGGTGAAGACGGCAAGCATCATCACGCGCGGCTTTGTGAGGGCGACGAAGTCGGACACATGCGGATGGGCAGCCCGCGGATGGGCAGAGCGAACTCGTCCTACCCCAAGCTGGCCAACAATGGATTTGACGTTCATCTCTCCGCTCCAGGTTCATTCGGAATGAGAGCTGTCGTGTTCGATTCGAACAGCCGCAGTATGTGCATGCAGTATGTCTTCCCACCCATGGCCGCGATTGAACATGGCTGCTCGATTGGTGCCAATCCTGCTCAAAACGTCGGCCGCCGAATTCAGTCAAACGGCCCAATCGCGAACGCACGATTCAGGACAATCTGAGCACATTTCAACAAGCGCTCTGCGCCCACTTCTCCTAGAGCGGATCATCGTCGGGATATCTGCAACGCGCGGGTCCCTGGTTTCAACGTCGGCGAGATTCGTTGCGTTTGTTCGGAAACGATCGCCCAGCCAACGGAGAACTATCAATGAGAACGCCTTTGCTCGGGATGATTGCAGCCGTCTGCCTAATGACCCCTGCCGCACACGCGCGTTCGACTCATGACGGCTCCTGGGATCTCGTCTTCGTGACGCAAGGCGGCGCGTGCGACCCAAGCTACAACTTCACGGTCAATATCTCCGACGGAGTCGTCACTCATCCCAATCTCGTGAAATTCAAGGGATACGTCGCGAGATCCGGTTCGGTTCGCGCGTCCGTGACGGTCCACGATAAATTCGCGTCAGGCACGGGCAGACTTTCCGGGAGTTCGGGTGGCGGAAGATGGAGCGGCCGCGCGGGAAGTTCGCGATGCTCTGGCTACTGGACTGCGCAACGCAATTGAGCGAGCAAAGGCGGGAGAGCTCGTGCTCCGAGCCGCCGTCTTGCGAGACGGCGTTGAACACGATCGCGCTGGCGGCCTCGCTCCTGTTTGCTCACGGTCAGACCACGGAACGGACGGTTGTCTCTGCCGAGCGCCTTGGTGCGCGCTCGGCGTGACAGTGAAGGTGCTGCCGCACTGGGATGAGCTGATCGTAGAACTCGACGGTGCGCCCGTCTCACAAATCGTGCCCGCCAAGCCGCTCGGCGTGGACATGGGCAGGGTACTCGCCGTTACGGCGGTGATCGATCAGATCTGCGACGGCACATTGCCGGCCGGGGCCGCGCAATCCGCGCTTGAGTCGGCCGGCCGTCTACCGCCAGCTTGCACGCTACGCTTCACTTTGTTCGCAGCCGCTGGCGCGGCTTCGCTTGGCGTCATGTTCGGCAGGCTCGACACCGCAAGCCTCCTATTGATCGCGGTGAGCGCTGCCATCGGTGCGCTCGTCCGGCGTTGGCTGTCCGACTTCAGCCATAACCCACTGGCACAGCCACTTTGCGCCGCATTTGTCGCGGGAATCATGGCGGCTGCAGCGGGCTATTTCCAGCTATCGACGCGCTGGGAATTGCGCGCCTGGCATATGCCGGCGTCATAGTGTTCCTGATCTGCGTCGGCGGCCTGTTCGGGTTCACGGCCGCCGGCGGCAAACTCGCGATAGCTGGATCATCTCCGCCGGTGTCCTTGATCATCGACGTGGTTGCGGCAGGCTGCGCCGCCGCCTCCTTCGGCACCTTCTTCTCAATGCCGGGGCGTCTGCTGCCTTTCCCAATCGCGGTCGGTATGCTTGCGCATGCCGCACGGTGGGCGGTGATCTCCGCCGGCGGAGGTGCTCCGGCCGGGGCGCTCGTCGCCTGCACTCTCACCAGCATCCTCACGGCGCCCATCGTCGATCGCCTGCATCTGCCCTTCGCGGCTGTCGCCTTCTCGGCCGTTGTCTCGTTGATGCCGGGTTTCTTCCTGTTCAACACGGCGGCGGGCCTTGTCGAATTGGTCTCAATTGCCCCAGGCGCACCGGCAGCTCTGCTGACCAGTATCGCCGCAAGCGGGTCCACGGCATTTTAAGCATCTTGGCCATGGCCTTCGGGCTGATCCTTCCCCGCATGCTGTACGAGCGCCTCAGGCCTGCCCCGAATGATGAGGCACGCGCGTTCAATACACCGCAGCGCCGTCCAAGATCGATCCGAAGCTTCCCTGTATCCGATCCTATCGGGCCGGCTGGCCCTAGAGAGTCGGTACACCCATGACGACAATTCTGACCAAATCGTTCCTACAAGACAAACAGCCACTGACAAAGCCGGCGGCAGGCAAAACGCGCGTTTTGATCGTCGGCGCTGGCTTTGCGGGTATCGCGGCGGCGCGAGCCCTAAAGCGGACCGATGTCGAAATCACGCTAATCGACCGGCGCAATCACCACATCTTTCAGCCGCTGCTGTACCAGGTCGCGACCGCTGTTTTGGCCCCATCCGAGATAGCGGCGCCGATCCGGCAGCTTGAGGCGAAACAGAAGAACCTCAGCGTGTTGCTGGCGGAGATCAGGGGCATCAATCTGGCGGCGCGCATCGTCGAGGTTGCTTGTCCGGGGATTGGCAGTCGAAGGCTTGAGTACGACTTCCTCGTGATCGCGACCGGAATGCGTCCGAGTTATTTCGGTCACGACGAATTCGCGCGGTTCGCACCAGGCCTCAAGAGTCTCAACGATGCCGAAACGATCCGAGCAAAGATCCTGAGCGCGTTCGAATTGGCAGAATCGACCGACGACGAGAAGGAACGCGCGCGCCAAACGACCTTCGTCTTGGTGGGCGCCGGTCCGACCGGCGTCGAGCTTGCCGCTTCGATCGCTCAGCTGGTCTCGGTGACCCTGCGCAACAATTTCCGCAAGATCGACCCTGCCAAGAGCCGAATTATTTTGCTGGATGGCGGCACTCGTATTCTGCCGACCTTCGCGGAATCGCTGGCGCGAAAGGCAGCCAACCGACTTACGAAACTCGGCGTCGAGGTGTCGACGGGGGTAAAGGTCGAGAAGGTCGACGACCAAGGCGTGGTCGCGGCCGGCAACCGGATTCCTGCTGCTACCGTGCTTTGGACGGCAGGCGTCAGCGCATCCCCGGTTGTTAAAATGCTCGGGACCCACACAGACCGCGCCGGGCGCGCATTCGTTGGTGCATTCATGGACATTCCGGAGGCGGCCAACGTCTTTGTTGCAGGAGACGCAGCCACGATGACCCAGGATGGTCACCCGGTGCCCGGAGTGGCGCAGGCAGCCATTCAACAGGGACGATTTGTTGGGCATGTCATCGCCAACCGGGTCAGGGGACGCAACGACGGTCGACCGTTTCGGTACCGCAACAAAGGCAACATGGCGGTGGTCGGCAAAAACTTTGCCATCCTCGAGGCCGGCTATTTGCGCAGCAGCGGCTTTGTGACCTGGTGGGTGTGGGCCGCGCTGCACGTGCTCGCGCTGCCGCAGCTTCAGAACCGATTTCGCGTTCAGACGCAATGGTTCTGGTCATATCTGTCGGGACAGCGAAGCTCACGACTGATTTCCGAGGGGCCGCGGTCGTCCTCGTCTCAGCAGTGATTAGACCCGGTAGTCACGTTTTTCGGCAATTAGTTGAGGACTGCACCTGTGGATGCCTCCATCATCTCCGCCCTCGCCGCCCTCACCGGGGCAGCCGTCGGCGGTTTGACGAGCGGGATTGCAAATTGGCGGAGCCAACGAAGCCAGGTCCGCGCCCAATGGATTCTCCACGAGGAGACCCGCCGCCAGACTCTCTACAGGGATTTCATCGAGGACGCCGCCAAGTGCTACATCGATGCGCTCCAGCACGACAAGGCCGACATTCCAAACCTGGTCAGTCTTTACGCTAAGTTGAGCGCGATGCGGGCGGTGGCGTCAAAGCAGGTAGTCCATCAAGCCGAAGACGTCGCCCGAAAGATTCTCGACAGCTATCTGGAGCCGGACAAGAACTTCGTCGAACTGCGCGAAATGGCCATTGATGGCACGATCGATCTATTGCTTGGCTTCAGTCATGCGTGCCGCGACGAATTCGAGAAGATGCGGCCAGTACATTTCTGACCGCCCCCCATCATTTCAGCTCGCGCTGTCGCCAGCCCCGAATGCGCTATTCCCGGGATCGGACCGCCTCGATCCAACTCGCGAAGGCCTGCATGAACCCCTGGAGGAATTTGCCGGTTCCCTCGCTGGCGATGTTGCCGTGTTCATCGAAGAGCTTGTCGAGGCGACCAACGTAAGCCTCGGGCTGCTGCATAGCCGGCACGTTCAAGAACACCAGCGATTGCCTCAGATGATGATTAGCGCCAAAGGCGCCTATCGCACCCGGCGAGCCGCTGACGATCGCTCCAGGCTTGCGGTCCCATGCGCTGCTTCCATATGGCCTGGAGCCAACGTCCAGTGCATTTTTGAGAGCGGCCGGCACCGAGCGGTTATATTCGGGCGTGACGAACAGCACTGCGTCGGCGCCCTTGATGCGCTGCCGGAATGCCGTCCATGACGCCGGCGGATCGATGTCGAGATCCTCGTTGTAGAGCGGCAGTTTCCCGATCTCGACGATCTCGAGCTTGAGCGACGATGGCGCGAGCGAGATCAACGCATTCGCCAACGTCCGGTTAAACGACGCCTTCCGCAGGCTTCCAACCAGCACACACACGTTCATCGGCTTATCCATGGTCATGCGTTCGCCTGAGATTTGACGGTCCTGGTGAAGTCAGGCTTCCGCTTCTCCATGAAAGCCGAGAACGCCTCTTCTGCGTCTTCAGAGCGGACTTGCGCACTGAACTCTTCATTCTCAGCCTTCATCGCAGCCTTGATCTGTTCCCGGAATGGCAGCTTCATGAGCCTCTTGCTCGCTTGCAGTGCTCCTGCTGGCTTTGCTGCCAAATTCCGGGCCATTTCGGTCGCTCTCGCCAGGACGTCCTTGTCGGGTATGACCTGTGTAACCAGGCCCAATTCCGCAGCGCGTCTGGCATCGAAGGGGGTCCCCAACAAAATCAGCTCCGCTGCACGGACATGACCGATCCGCGCTGGCACCGAGCAGCTCGATCCGAATTCCGGCACGACTGCAAGATTGATGAAGGGCAGCTGCAATTTCGCGCTCTCGCCCGCATATATGAAGTCGCAGTGCGTCAGCATGGTGGTGCCGCCACCGATCGCGGTGCCGTGGAGCGCGACGACGATCGGTTTGTCGAAGTTGACAAGCGCCTCCATCAGTCCGGCTTGCGGAGAGTCTCCAGGTCCGGGAGGATTCCTGATGAAATCTTCGATATCGTTGCCCGCGCAGAACGATTCTCCAGCACCGTGCCAGAGGACGACACGCGTGTTCTCGTCATTTGCCGCCTCGTTGAAGATGCCTGCCAGAGCCACGTACATGGCCGATGTCATCGCGTTCCGCTTGGTCGGGCGGTTCAACTGAACCCGCAGGATGCTTCCTGCGTGTTCGGTAACAATATCTTCCATTATCGCACTCCTGCTGCGTCTGGTGAATTTGGCTGCACGTTAGAAGCCGGAGCGGCTCCGCGGCGCCGACTGGTCGTCGTGCTAGGCCGCACGTTCCTTTTCTTTCGGGATGGCACCGCTTTCATGCAAAACATCGATTTCGGTCGCGGTGAATCCGAGCTGCCGGAGAACCTCCTCGTTGTGCTCTCCAATCTTTGGGGCGCGCTTCGCGGGCACTTTCGTGACGCCATGCACCTGAAGCGGGCTGCTGATGGTCGACGTCAGCTTGCCACCGGCACCGTCGAGCGGAACGATGATGTCGTTGGCCCGGAGTTGGGGATCGTTGATTACCTCCTGGGGCCCACGCACCGCACCAAACGTTACATGAACGCCGTTGAACACTTCGTACCAATGTGACATCGGCTCGGCGCAGAAGGTCTGGTCGAGAATCGCCGTGAGCTCCGTCATGTTTGCCATCAGCTTCGCCGGGTCGGAGAATCGTGGATCAGTCAGAAGATCGGGGCGGCCAATCGCCTTGGCCACGGCTTCCACCTTGTCTGGCGTGATGAGGAGGACGAACCAGGTATCATCCTTGGCGCGATACACGTTCATGGCTGCATTCGCGGGGTGCATACGATCATGCGGCCCGAAGAATTTCGCATCGCACAGAGCGGCCTGGATCGAGACGCTGGCGGACCACACGCCCTCGGCGAGAAGCGAGGTTGTGACATGCGCCCCCTCCCCTGTACGTTCACGACGATACAGCGCGGTGACGATTGCCGAATAGAGCCCGACGGCGGTAGCATTGTCTCCGCTGCCAGCAACCGGCCAGGTCGGCGGCGCACCGGCGTCGCGCGTCATCGACAGCAATCCACTCCGAGCCCAGTACGACGTAATGTCGAATCCGGGAAGGTTCGCATCCGGCCCCTTGTCGCCGAAACCGGTAATATCGGCGTAAATCAGCCGCGGATTCCACGCCGCCACATCTTCATATTCGATCTTCAATTTCTTGCGTGCCGGGTGCGGCGTGTTGACGATGAGAACGTCGGCCCATTTGACGAGCTTTTCGAGAACCTGATGGGCACCTGGAGATTTCAGATCAAGCGCCATGCCGCGCTTGTTGCGGTTGGCCAAATGCCAGGGATAGGCATCGTCAGCGACCGGCTGCGGCGGGAGGCGATTCGCGTGTCGCCACAGCTCGCCGCTCGGCGGCTCGACCTTGATCACGTCCGCACCGAAATCGGACAGGATCACGGCGGCACTGGGGCCTGCGATGAAGCTCGCGAGGTCCACCACTTTCAGTCCGGAGAAAATGTTGTCGTTTGCCATGGGTGTGCTTTCCAAATCCTCGTAGGGAGCGGCCTCGTCTCAGCGTCCGCGAAACTGCGGCGCGCGCTTCTCGAGGAAGGCGGCGGTGCCTTCCTTCTTGTCTTCAGTGGCGGCGCAAATGCCGAAATAAGAGGCCTCCAATGCAAGGCCTTCGCCTTGGCTGGCATCCAGCCCCTTGTTAGCCGCCTCCAGAGAGAACTTCACAGCAATCGGAGCGTTAGCGGCGATCTGCTTCAGAATCGTCTCCGCACGGTCAATCAGGCTAGAGGCTGAAACGACTTCGTTGACGAGACCAATGCGAAACGCTTCCTGTGCTGAAATCGTTTCGCCGGTTAGGATAAGCTGCAACGCTCGGCCCTTTCCGACCAGCCGCGGCAGCCGCTGCGTGCCGCCGCCGCCAGGCAGCAGTCCCAACTTCACTTCCGGCTGCCCGAACTTGGCGTGCTCCGATGCTATCCTGATGGTGCAGGCCATCGCGGTCTCGCAGCCGCCGCCCAGCGCAAAACCATTGATAGCCGCGATCACCGGTTTGCCGAGATTTTCGACGAGGTCCAGCACACCCTGCCCGAACCGGCTGGACTCCTCCGCTTCATAGGCATCTACATGTGCAAGTTCACTGATGTCGGCGCCGGCGATGAACGCCTTGTCGCCCGCCCCGGTGAGGATCACGCCGTGCACGGAGGCATCTGCTTTTGCGTCCTCGAATGCGGCGTGCAGATCGGTCCAGGTGGGCGTGTTGAGCGCGTTGAGCACCTTGGGCCGGTTGACCGTGACGTAGGCGATCGAGCCCTTTTTCTCGTATTGGACATTCGCCAGCGCTAGCGCCGCTCTGGGCAGGGAGTTGGGTAATGTTGCAGGCGAAGCGCTTAAAGGTGCAGCTTGCGAAACCATAGTCATGTCTCCTGGGTGAGGCAGCCGGCGCTGGTGCGCCGGCGCCGCTGAGATGTCAGAGGAAAGCGCCGTGACCGGTGATGGCCTTGCCCACGATCAGATTTTGCATCTGATAAGTGCCTTCGTAAGAGTAGAGAGCTTCGGCATCGGCAAAGAATCGCGCGACGTTGTAGTCGGCGACGATACCGTTGCCGCCCAGTACCTCGCGGCCCCAGGAGACCGTCTCGCGTGATTTCGCAGTGCAGAACGCCTTCGCCAGCGCCGCGTGATGGTCGCCAAGCTTGCCTTCGTCATCGAGCTGCGCCAGACGAAGCATCATGCACTGGCACGCGGTCAGATTGGCCAGCATCTTGGCGAGCAGATCCTGGATCATCTGAAACGAAGCGACAGGCTTGCCGAATTGCAGGCGCTCCTGGGCGTATTTGAGGGTTGCTTCGTATGCGCCCATCTGGATGCCGGTCGACGCCCAGCCCACCATGTATCGCGTCATCCGCAGCACGCGTGCGGTATCGCGGAAGGAATTTCCGCCCTGCAGGCGGTTCGCTTCAGGCACCCGCACGTCCTTCAGCGTGATCTGGCCGTTCTGGACCACCTTGAGCGCGATCTTGTGCTCGATCTTCTCGACGCTGAAGCCGGGCGTCGACTTGTTCTCGACAATGAAGCCCTTGACCTGATTGTCGGCAAGATCGCGCGCCCAGATGATAGAGAGGTCGCACCACGGAGCGTTGCCGATCCACCGCTTCTGTCCGTTGAGAATCCAGGTATCGCCTTCACGCTTCGCCGTCGTGGTCAGACCGCCGCTCGTTCCAGAACCGACCAGCGGCTCGGTGAGGCCGAAGCAGCCGACCTTCTCCAGCCGCGCCATCGGCGGCAGCCATTTCTGCTTCTGCTCCTCGGAGCCATCGAGGTAGATCGACCCCATCGCTAGGCCGCTGTGCACGCCGAAGAACGTGCAGAACGATGCATCGGTGCGCGCCAGCTCCATCGCCACGAAGCCAAACAGCTTTTGGCTGCCGCCGGCGCAGCCATACCCCTCGAAGCCGAGCCCACCAAGGCCGAGCTCCTTGAATGATGGCAGCAATTCGAACGGAAACGCGTCATCGGACCAATACTTGTTGATGATCGGCTGCACCTTGGCCTCCATATAGGTCCGCACCTTTTTGACCACCGCTTTCTCGTCGGGGGTGAGAAGATCGACCAGCTGATAGAAATCGCCGTCGGGGACGGGCGCCGGCTTCGGTGAAGCGACCTTGCTTGCCGCGGTTGCAGTGGGCATTGTTGGACTCCTAGTGCTGCGGCTCGAAAGCCGGAAGGGATTGAAGAACGTGTTTTTGGATGATCGATCGCGCCGGCCGCGCCTAATCTCAGGCCGGCTCCGTCGACTTCGTTTGGCTTGAACTGGCAACCTTGTTGCGCAGCTCGATCAGCCCGAGCAGCACTTCATCGCGCTCCGCCTCCAGCTCCACGATGCTGCGCGATCCGGCCTCGGCATGGACGCTATCGATAAGCTTCTTCTGCACTTCCGGCGTTAATACCGGCGAGCCGAGGGTCTTCCACCAGGCCGTCATCGGGCCGGTAAACTGCTGGAAGAAATGCTCGATGCCGCCCGGACCGCCGCCGAGATGGTTGAGCATCATGCTGCCCATCACGCCCCAGCGCAGACCCGGGCCCCAGCTCAGGGCGGTGTCGACATCGGCGGCGCTCACCACGCCCTCGGAGACAAGGTAGTAGACCTCCCGGCTCAGCGCCGCCTGGAGACGGTTGGCGACATGGCCCGGCATTTCCTTGTTGACGCGCACTGTCCGCTGCCCGATCGATGTATAGAATTCGTCGGCGCGCTCGATGGTATTCCTCGACGTCTTCGCTCCGCCGACAATCTCGACCAGCGGGATCAGATGCGGTGGATTGAACGGGTGGCCGATCACGCAACGTTCAGGATGCATTTCGCACGCGGACTGGATTTCGCTCATGGTCAAGCCCGACGAGCTTGAGGCGATGATGACGCTGGGATGCAGCAGCTCGTCCAGTTGGCGATAAAGCGTCTTTTTGAACTCGATCTTCTCGGGCCCGTTTTCCTGGACCAGATCTACGTCCTTGACGGCATCCGTCAGAGCCGCGGTGAATGACAGCCTGTTCTGGGAGGCACCGGATGCGAGCCCAAGCCGTTGCAACGCAGGCCAGGCCGCCGCAACAAAGCGCTTCAGGGCAGTTTCCGCGCCTGGCGCAACGTCTGTCGCCACCACGTCCAGGCCATTAGCAAGGAAGAGCGAGGCCCAGCTTGCGCCAATGACGCCCGTGCCAATGATGGCGATACGCCGAATGGGTTTGTTCTGCGACATGTCACTTCTCCTGCGGGATTTCAGCGTAGGCGATGCCGGTGAGATTGCCTTGGGCGAAGAGGAAATTTCGTTCACCGGATCCATCGAGCCGTGCGGAGTAAATCGAACCGGCGAAATCGGTCACGAACATGCGATTGTTTGGAACGTCGAGCGCGATACCGATCCCTTCCATGAGATGGGTGACCACGATCTCCGGCTCGGGGGGCTTATTGTCGATCGAAGCCCGATTCACCGTGTTGCCGCGCGGAGGATCGCCGCGGTCGGTCCAGTAGAGTACACGGTTCTCGTGATCGAACTCGATATCGATCGGCTCCGGCAGACCGTCGTAGAAGATCTCGATGTCGGACCTGGCCGCTGCAGTTTGGCCGGCGGGAATCTCGAGGTTGGCTCGGAAGATGCGACCGAGCCCGGCGTTGTCTGGACCTTTTTGCGTCCAGTAGATTTTTCCAAATTTCGGGTCGATCGTTAGTCCAACGCACCATCGCGTCGCATCTTGGCTATCGGCATCGCCGTGCCCCGACTCAATGAGCGTCTCCAGCTTCGAGCCATCGAAATTGCAGCGCATGACGCGCATGCCCTCTCGGTCACACCAATAGAGCTTACCGCCCCTCTTATCGAGGATGATTTGCTTCGGAGTGTGGGTCTGCCCTCGTGCGACGATTGTCTTGCGATTTTTGCCATCGGTATCGGCGCGCTCGATAGATCCGTCATTCAGGTTTGGGATGCCCATGTTGGTCCAGTAGATATGGCCAGCCTCGGCGTCGACGACGATACCGTCGGGCAAATGACAATCCGACACGATGGTCTTGCGGTCGGAACCGTCGAGACTCATTGAGTGTATGTGGCCGGCATTCAGTTCAAGGACAAACAGACGAGCGACAACAGCGGCAGCACTTCGATTGCTCTTCTTGACGGCTTCAGACATGTGGCACCCGTATGGCGATCTGACGTGAACTTGATCAGCGCTTGACCGCGACTGTGCCGCGAATACTTGCCACGATATTGAATAGGACGATCGTCGCTGGAATGGTTGTGCTTCTCCATCGCTGAGCTGCACCGGTCGTTTCGCTCTGCTGTGCGATGCATTTCGTAGGCGCATGACATTTCCGGAGGAGCCGACGACCGGTACATAGGAGAGCTTAGCGCGGACGGCGGACCGCAAGAGCCTCACTGATTGGCACCTGCGGAGTCTCCCGGACTGCTCATTTGCGGGTGCGCAATTGACACCGCACGAATATTCAAATCGAAGCGCGTCGAGACAATCGGCGAAATGCAGGTGCTGGCTAAGTCAAAGTACCGCCAAAACCGATAGGGCGCATGCAGGTCCGGCGAGACACCTAAAACCCAATATGTCGTGAACCAAGTTGAGGCAGGCATGGACATCCCGACCTCTGGTGAGGAAGTTCACAATACGTCCGACGCACCGATTGACGGACAGAACAAGAAGACGCCCAGGGCGGCACATGCTCCCTCCATTATCGTCGGCATCGTTGCATCCATTGTCGTGGGGTTGTCTGTCTTCTACCTCTTGCGACCGGAACCGCTTCTCGTACAGGGCGAAGTCGACGCGACGCGCCTCGATATAGCAGCGCGTGTTGACGGGCGGGTAAAGGAAATCTCGGTCGAACGTGGTCAGAACGTTGCCGCGAGCGCGGTGCTAGTCCAGATCGACAACCCTGAAACGCTAGCCAAGCACGAGCAGATGAAGGCGGCCAAGGCCGTTGCGGATGCGCAGCTTGCCAACGTGCTAGTCGGAACGCGGGTGGAAGTGATTGCGGCACGCAAGGCGGAAATGGAGCGGGCGCAGGCAGCGCTGGTTCTGGCGCAGAAGACGTTCGACCGCACCCACACCCTGACCGAACAGGGGAACGCGCCGCAGGCTCGCCTCGACCAGGCGACCGATGCGCTGCATGAAAGCGAGCGTGGTGTCGATCAGGCCAAATCGGCCTACGACCAGGCGGTCAACGGCTACACCAAGGAGGAGCGGGCCATCGCCGGGACCAACGTCGAAAAGGCCAGCGCCGACATCCAGAGCGTCCAATCGACCCTCGATCAGCTCGTGGTCTATGCGCCCGTCGCCTCCCAGGTCTACCAGCGCAACGTGGAGCCTGGCGAATACGTGTCGCCGGGCGTCCCGCTCGTGACCTTGATCGATCTGGCCGACCTCTGGGTGCATTTCGATCTCCGCGAGGATCTGGTCAAAGGCCTCAAGATTGGCGATCGCTTTGATGTCCGCATTCCGGCGCTCGGCGACCGCTCCATCACGGTCGCGGTCAAGCTCATCGCGACCAAAGGGGAATATGCGAGCTGGCGAGCCACGCGCGCCACCGGCGATTTCGATCTGAGGACATTTTCCATCCGCGCCTATCCGGTGCAGCCGGTGCCCGAGCTGCGACCCGGAATGAGCGCCTATCTGGACTGGCGGTCGCGGCCATGAGGTCCCCGCCCAAGCCCGGGTTTCTGCTGGTCGCGCGGCGGGAGTGCCGCTGGCTGCTTCATGATCGCGTGGCGCTGCTCCTGATCTTCGGCGTTCCCCTGTTTGCATTCGTGGTGCTGACCACGGTCTTCAGCCATCCGGTCATCCGTGGGCTCGGCGTCACGGTGGTCGATGAAGACAAATCGGATGCCTCGCGTGCGCTGGTGGAATACGTCGCGGCGTCGCCGAGTCTCGAAATCGTCGACCGCTCCGGTACCCTGTCCACGGCGGTGCAGGACATACGCTCGGGCAAGGCAATCTCGGCAATTCACATCCCGCCCGATTTCGAGCGCGACCTGGAAGCCCAACGCCGCCCACAGGTGGTCGGGTTCTATAACCAGCAGTTCCTGACAGCGGCCGGCATCGCCTCCTCGGGTCTGAGCGATGCGGTGTCCGCCGCGGCGGCTGTGGCCGCTCCCGCCAGGCGCGCCGCCCCCGCCGCGGTTCCGGTCGGGACGCTCTCCGCCGAGACCATCGCGCTGGTCAATCCGCAGAAGAATTATGCGCAGTTCCTGCTGCGGGCGCTGCTGCCGACGATTATCCATGTCGTGATCACGCTCGCGGCCGGCTATTCAGTCGGCTCCGAATTCCGCCGCCGCGATGCGCGGGCGTGGCTCGCGAGCGCCGGAGGCGATCCGGTCACAGCGCTCGCCGGCAAGCTCGCGCCGCTCTTTTGCGTCTTCCTCCTGATCATGCTGGCCGAGCCGCTTGTGCTCGAGGGTGTGCTGCAAGTCCCGTTCAAGGGAGACCTGCCGCTGGTCGTCGCCGCCGGCTCGCTCCTGATCATTGCCTATCTGTCGCTCGGCGCCCTGCTTCAGCTCCTGGTTCGCGACCTCGCAACCGGGCTCGGACTTGCAGGCCTGTTTGCCTCCCCCGCGTTCGGCTATGCCGGCGTCGGCTTCCCGACGTTCGGCATGAATGCGTTTGCGCATGCCTGGAGCGCGATCCTGCCGCTGCGCTGGTACATGGCCGTCCTGCTAGGGCAGGCCGCGCGCGGTTTGCCGGTTGCTGACTCCGCCGTCCCCTTCGCTGCGCTCGCAGGGCTGGCGGTGCTGTTTGCCGGTCTGGCATCGCTGCGCATGGCGAGCCTCGCGCGAAAAGGTTGCTTCGAAACGGCGCAACCTGCCGAGCCCCGCGCGGCCGAGCGCACGCCGCGCGGGATCGGCGGCGCCTTCATGGCGGAGTGGCGGCGCGTGCTTGGAATGAGGAGCGCCTTCAGCGTGCTGTTCCTGGCGCCGCTGGTTTACGGCATTTATTATCCGCAACCCTATCTCAATCAAATCCTGCGCAAGCTTCCGATCGCGGTGGTTGACAATGATCTCAGCGATCTCAGCCGCCGGATGGTCCAGACGCTGGATGCGAGCGGCGCATTGAGCGTTGCGGTTCGCGCCCGAACGCTTACCGAGGCGCACACCGCGATCAATCGCGGGGAGGCCTTTGCCGCCGTCGACATCCCGGCCGGCACCGAGCGCGATGTTCTGAAGGGCATCACGGCTCACATTCCGGTCTATGCGGACGCCACCTACCTCTTCATATTCAGGTCGACCGCAAGCGGCGTGGCCGCCGCCCTCGGCGCCCTGACGTCCGAGCTCGTGTCGCGCGGCGGACGGTCGGATGGCAGTCTCGTCAAGGCGAAACTGGCAAGCTCGAGCCCGGCCGACGTTTTGCTGCAACCGATCTTCAACCCGGTCGGCGGCTATGCGAGCTACGTCGTTCCGGCCGCGTTCGTGCTGATCCTCCAGCAAACCCTCCTGATCGGCGCGGCGATGCTGACCGGCTCGGCGCTGGCGGGCGCGGGCTGCGCCTTCTCCGGCGTGCTCGGCCGCGGCGTTGCGCATCTGACCATCTACCTGCCGGCGGTCGCGCTCTATCTGATCGTGCTGCCGCGGATCTACGGCTTCTCGACACTCGGCCATCCGCCGCAAATCCTCGCGCTCGCGACCATCTTCCTGCTGGCCACGAGCTTTATGGGACAGGCCGTCGGCGCCTGGTTCACGCGGCCGGAGAACGCGACCATCCTGCTGCTGGCGACCAGCCTGCCGCAGTTTTTCATGGCCGGCTTTGCATGGCCGCGCGAAGCGATTCCTGACGTGGCCCTAGCGTTCGGCCGGATTTTTCCCGCCGACTCCGCGATCGACGGTCTCGTCCGCATCAACCAGCTTGGCGCCGGCATCTGGGAAGTCGCCCATGACTGGCTCGGCCTCTGGTTGCTGGCGCTGGTCTATTTCGCGCTCGCCGTGATCTCGGCATTTGTTGTCAAGAGAGGGCAGCGACATGCACAAGGCTAGGCTTGCCGCCATCGTTGCGATCCCGCTCGCGCTCGCCGCGGGCGTCCTGCTCACTTTCGCGCGTCGTTCCGAGTCGGAGCCTGCAATTGTCGGTGTGGTGCGCGCGACCGAAGTACGGGTGGAGCCGGAGGTGGGCGGCCAACTCCAGTCGATTGCCGTCAAGAAGGGCGCCACTGTGCGCGCGGGCGAAATCCTGGCCCGGCTCTCCGCGGTGGAGTTGACAGCACACGTGGACCAGGCGCGTGCCGCGCTGGCGTCAGTGACCGCTAACCGGAATAACGTCTATGTCGGCGTCCGTCGCGAGCAGGTCGATTCGCTCAAAGCCGCCATCGCCAAGGCCGGCGCCCGCCTCGACTTCGTACAGGCCCAGCTCACCCGTACCAGCACGCTGGCGCGCCAGAGCTTTGAATCGCAGCAGTCGCTCGATCAGGCCGAAAACGAGGCCGCAACCGCACGTGCCGACGTCGCGGAGGCCCAAGCCAACTACGATGCGGCCGTGGCGGGTCCGACCCGGGAGGAACGCGCGATCGCCGACACGCAGGTGCAGGCTGCCGCCGCCGCGGTCACGGTGCTCGAGCGCCGTCTCGACAAGATGGTGCTGCGCGCGCCGGCCGACGGCGTGGTCAGCGTCATCGCCGCGGAGGTGGGCGAAAATGTTCGCGCGGGGCAGCCGATCCTGATGGTCGAGGTGGCGGGCAAGCAATGGCTCTCGTTCAATGTGCGCGAGGATCAGCTCAATCGCCTCTCGATCGGAAAAACGGCGAGCGTGATGCGGAACGAAACCGATGGCTCGACTAAAGCCGTGATTACCGAACTGCGGCCACTCGGAACGTTTGCCACCTGGCAGGCGGAGCGGGTGATCGGCGATCATGACCGCAACACGCTGCGCCTGCGCCTCGACCCACAGGGATGGCCGGCGGGCCTCCAGCCGGGAATGACGGTGTGGATCGGAAGCCAGTGAGAACTGAGCTTACCGTCGACGACAGCGGGGGTTAACGACAAGCTAGTGGTCTACGGGGGAAGCTGGAAGGGCCGGTCCCAGAAGACGATCGCCATTCTGGATTGGGAAGAGATTGTTCATAGATCGAAAGAGTTTGATCCTAAGCGCTAGCGTTACGTATTCATCCGCGCTCGCATACTCCCCTGTATCCCGCAGGCACCCCTCGGCTAGCTAGATTTGTGCGACCGCCCGATGGGCATCGATATTCGAACGCGCGGCGTGCCTGTTTCGCATCTGGGCAAGTGACTTTCGGTACCACCTCAGGGCCGGTACTGAGGCCCGCGCGTTGCGCTTGGACGCACCACCCGATACAGCATGTTGCTCACCGTTGTTACACAGTCGGGCGAGCGCAAGTCACTGTAGGGGCTTAACTTATTGAAGGATAAGGAACCTTCAAGAGGGTGGTGCCCAGGGGCGGGCTGGACATCGATCAATCAAAGCTAAGTAAAATCAATTACCTACCACGACAACGGTTATGCTGCTTGTACCACTCAAATGTGCATATGTCGACCTTGCTTGCCCCACAGCGGCGTCGATCACCGGCCTGTCTTGGGGCCGAGATTCCCTCGAGGTAGCCGCGCACACGATCGACGTTGAATGCCTCCGGTTCCTTGGAGCCGGGGCACAGGTTCAGCACTGCTTAGTCAAAACCGTCGAGACGACTTTCGTCAGCGCATCACAACGGACCTGGCCTCGGTCGAGGCGGGTGCAGAGAGCTCTGCACGACGACCCCATCGCTGGGCCAGCGCGGCGCAGACCATCAATTGAATCTGATGGAAGACCATCAGCGGGAGGATCACTGCACCCGCCCCATGGGAAGCAAAGATAACTTTCGCCATGGTAACGCCCTGGAAGAGGCTCTTCTTCGAGCCACAGAAGATAATGGCCACTCGATCGGCACGATCGAAGCCCAGCCATTTGCCGAGAAGTCCGGTCGTGATCAGGGCGGCGCCAAGAAGGATGCCATCGGCGACGACCAGCCCCTCGAGCGCAGCCGGCGGAACCTGATGCCACAAGCCCTCGCTGATGGCCGCGCTGAAGGCGGAATAGACAATGAGCAAGATTGATCCCTGGTCGACCGCGCCGACAATGCCATCATGACGTCCAATCCATCCGCCGATGAACGGCTGGAGCAGTTGTCCGCAGACAAACGGCACGAACAACTGCAAGGTGATCTGTCCGATAGCGTCCCAGCCCGAGACAGCTCCGCCGTGATTTGAGAGTACGAGACCTGCCACGAGCGGCGTCACGTAGATGCCGACGATGCTTGAGGCCGAGGCACTACAAATCGCGGCGGGAACGTTACCCTTTGCGATGGCGGTGAACGCGATCGAGGATTGCACCGTGGACGGCAGGCTGCAGAGGAACAGGATGCCGACGTAAAGCGCCGGCGTCACAAGCGGAGACAGTATCGGCCTGAAGGCCAGACCGAACAGCGGAAACAGCACGAATGTCGTCAGCAGCACCAGGGCATGCAGCCGCCAGTGACCTGCCGCAGCGAGCACGGCTTCGCGCGACAGCTTTGCTCCATGCAGGAAGAACAGCAATGCGATGGCGAAGTCGGTGAGGTGATCCACCACCAGCGCCGCCGCGCCTCGGCATGGCAGCTCGCTTGCCGCGACGACAATCGCGATCAGCGCCAGGGTGAAATTCTCAGGCAGGAACTTGGGTCGAGACATGCTGATGATTTGTTCGCGGGGACCGGCTTTGAACTAGCGCGATCGCGAAGTCAGCGCTGTTTTCGGGGCGGCGGAAACATGCCCCAGTGAGAACAACTGATCCATTCGTCGTGGTTTGTCGCGAACGCAGATGTCGGTGTGGTGGCGTTCATGGTCGTCTCCTTACATTGTAGGAACGATCTAGAAGTAGGGAGCGACAAACCCGTCACCACTAAAACTCGATTTAGGCGCGCTTACCGGTTGGCCGGCTGTCGCGAGAGCAAAACTATCTTGGCGCGCGACGTTAAGATTTCCGGGACCGGATCTGGCCCAGCCTGAACCGGACCATCATGGCGCAGCGAGACCTCCGAAACGGCGATGCGGCCGCCCGCTCGAGCAGTGCGCGCAACTTCGGGTGAAGACCTTCGCCTCTCGATGATGCCGCAAAGGCGTTCAATTGATGAAGAGAGCACATTGCCAGAACTCCTAGGCTGCTTACAGCACGGGGGCGCGACACTTCCGACGATCGACTTTTGGTGGCCACTCGACAATAAATCACGGGCCGCGCAACGTGGTTTAGGAACCGCGCGCAACGGTGCCAATAGAGTGGAAGTAAGAGTCCGCGCTCAGATTTCGATTAAATACGGATTCATTCGCTCGCACGGCGGCCGACCTCGCGTGAGGACTCAGCTCACGATGATGACACCACAAGGCATGCGAGTCGTCGCGTTTCGGCCAGACCATCGCTCAAGACCGATTCGCGCTCATCGACGGAGCGCCTGTTCCGCAACGAGCTTCGAGATGTGGCGGCAGATCTCGCTACCTGCGAACAGGAGGATTGGTATTGCGCCAAGTGGGCACTGCGTTTGTCACGCCCACCGAAGGCCAGTTGTACGATCCCACCGAGGGTGCGGTGACAGTCCCGACGGACGTTCCGGACGTCCCATAGGTCTCGGACGGCGGTGTCGACAGCCCGGACGTCCCATAGGCAGCAGATTGCATTGTCGAGACATCGTGCCTCAAAGACGTGTAGTTCTTCCCTTCCGCAGCAAGGGGCGCGACCGCGAGCCCCAAGGTTAGGCAGGCGGCGGTCATGAAGTGGCTGGTCGTCATGATAAGGTCCTCTCTCGTAAGACATAGGCGGCAACGCGCTTCTACACGTCGACTAGCTCGCAGCACGAAGGACCCAACTAACGTCAGGCCTGCGACCAGGATGAACTGGCGTTGTCCAGCCAGCGCTCGGTGTCTTCATTGCTCCAGCCGGGGACGGCGAACCGTGGCCCGGCAGGCAAAGCCGCGCTTGGATTTGTCGGTCGATGTTTCTGCACGTGCAGACGCGCTGCCGGACGAATTGGACGGTGCGTTGCAGCGGAAGCAGTCGCACACGAAGCCAGCAAAAGACCAAACACTAGTAGACAACGCATTGAGTCGCTCCGAGCATCTTCCTTCAGCATCAGACCGGGCACGGCGGGCGAACGGGCCGGGCTCTACGGGTCCATCCCGAGCGATTGGCCGCCGAACTTGGACGGATCGTTGTAGCTGGGCGTATCGTTGTAATAGACCGGCGGCCGAGGGCCTGCATAGGCTCCCCTCGGGATGACGAAGTCACCCAGTGACACGACCGGCCCATGATGAGCCACGGCCCGATGCCATGCGTGCGTACCATGGATGGGGGCCGCGCTTGCGCAGGCGGTCAGCGAAATCAGAAAGCCAACAGTCAAGAGAGAACGCATCGAACTTTTCTCCAATTGCTCATTCCCGGAGGTAGGACGTGCCGTTGATCATCCCAATCCGGGCAGTCGCGCCGCGTATCACGTTGCCGGCATCGCCTCGGGTGGCGCGAACGATCGATCTCATGACCTCCAATACTGCGCAACGAGCGGCACGACGATACCAACCAGTACGCCGTTGAGCCCGATGCCAAGCGCGGCAAATGCGGCTCCAAGCTCGTTGCGCTCGGCTACTTGGGCGGCCGCAATGCCGCTTCCGGCAACTCCTGCTGCGAGGCCACGGGCCCGCCAGTCGTTGACGTTCAGCCTGGTCAGCATCGTCCGACCAACAACGGCCGCCACGATGCCGCCGACGATCGCGAGCGCGGCCGTCAGGGCCGGAATACCGCCGATCTGGCTCGACACCGCGGCAGCGATGGGAGTGGTCGCGGCCTTCGGCGCCATGGAAAGCGCAACCGTGCGTGAACCTCCGAACAACCACACCAGGCCAATGCCGCTGATCGTCGATGTCACGGAGCCCGCCAACAGCGCCAGTCCGACGCCCGCAAGATTCTCCCTCACGAGCCGGGCGCTTCGCGCCAGCGGAATGGCCAGGGCGACGGTTGCTGGTCCGAGCAGGAAATTGATGAACTGGGTCGCCTTAAAATAGACCGTGTAGTCGGTGCGGGTCACGACGACGATGGCAGCCACGATAGTGATGGCTATCAGCACCGGATTCGCCAACGTCGCCCCTCGGCAAGCCCGCTGCAGCGCGTTGCCGGCCGTATAAGCGGCCAGCGTTACGACGAGCCAAACCAACGGCGTCGTGGCAAGCGAATTCCAGAGATGGTCAATTGCAATCATTGGCAGCGGTCCGATTTGGATCAACCCTGCTCCAGACCGTGCACGGTGTCTGGCGATCGCCGCGCGGCGCGGCGGCGAATGCTCCAGTGCATCACGAGGCCAGTGACGGCCAGGCTCAGCAACGTCGAACCGATCAGGCCGGCCGCAATCGGCAACCATGCCGACCGCAACACCCCGATCTCCGCGATCAGGCCGACACCCGCCGGCACGAACAGAAGTCCCATGTGACGGATCAGGGTTTCGGCGGTCTGCTGCAGGCTGCACGTGATCGGCGACCCGGAGCTCGCGCCTCCTTTTCTGAAAGCCAGCGCGGCGGCCAGAATTGACATGCCGATCACAGGCCCCGGTACGGGAAGCCCAATCATTTGGTGGAGCGCGTTGCCGGCGAGCTCACACCCCAGCAGAACGAGAAGAGCGGGTATCATCAATTTGGCCTGAGAGATGCATGGGCTCAACATCCGCGACAGATCGACCCCTCCAGCATCTTCTCAACTCGCGCATCCTCCTTGTCGATGGCAGCGTTCGTACCGAGCAGCGGGCCTTTCATGGCATGACCGATTGTCCCGGATGAGGGCAGCGCGGTACCTAGTGAATTCGTTCCCGGCGCCGCAGCGCTCGTGCCGAGCGCGCCGCCACCCATGGACATGTGCGATCCCATCGATCCCATGCCGCCGCGGGCGAATGCTGTGGTGGCGGAGAGGACGAGACAAAGTGCGACGCAAAGCGGGGAGAACAGCCTCATGATTCATACTCCGGGGGTTGAGGTGAACTGAATTCGAAGTAGGCCTCAGGCACGCCAGTCGCCGAGCACGATGGCGAGAGCGATCATGACAAAGAATACAGATTCGACATCGGCGCGTTCACAGCTGCAAGCGTATTTCGCCTTCTCGGAAGAGTGATTGCGACGATGCTCGGTCGTCGATGGAAATGCCTACATCAGACACATCAAGAACATTCGGTTCGGGAAACGCAACAAGGAGAGCAGCAGTGATCGCGGGCCGCGAATTCTCCGCACGAATGAAACAATGGAGAATGATGATGACTATGTTCAAGACACTGATTGCTGCGGCGTTGATCTCGACGGCGACAATCCCATCCGCATTTGCAGCGTGGTCCTTCGCGGACCAGGAGCCAGCGGCGTACGCATCGATGTATCCCAACCGGGATGTCCTGAACGGCGGCGCCTTGACGCCGGCAGGCAGGATGGGCCTCGAGCGCGCCGGCGGCGCGGCTCCCGTGTTCGCGGGCCGCAACGTCCCTATCGGGCCGAGATACCGCTGAGCGCAAGGCACCGCGAAGCGTCATACGGGGTGCTGCCGCAACCTGCGGCGCACCCTGTTTGCTGTTCGAAACTACTGCACCAGCTGCTTTGTCATTCGCGTAGCCATCTTGCGCAGCAATTACATTTGGATTCGCCGTCTCTCGGCCGGCCGTCAGGATTTCCCGGACATCGTGATCGAGCGCCGCGCATAGGGGCCCGCATCACCGGCGCTGCCGGCAGCCGACTACTTGGAGCCATCAATCTCCGCTCTCGAACGTGCATTGGATCTACAGGCCTCAGCACTTACGTCTCATCTCGACAATCGAACCTCTGGAATCTTGAATGCGTACGCTCATCTGCGCGACGACTGCCCTCCTGCTGAGCGGCAGCGGCTGCTTGGCACAAGTCTCGACCATGGGAACGACCGCCATGGCCATTCCGACAACACCGGGCGCGATCGTGTCGTCCCCGCTGGCTGGGCCAAGCCCGTTCACGAGCCTTTTCTCGGCCTCGACCATTCCCGGTGCGCCAGCAACCACGCTGGCTTCGCCCCCACTGGCACAAGACCCCACACTTCCAGGAACAAGCGTGAATTGTGCGCCGACCGCGGTGGAGCTTTCACCATCCGTGGAGAGCGTCACCGCCACGAGCAGCGGCGTTTCTGCGAGCCCCACCGCGGCGATGAGTGCAACGAGCCCGATGGGCGCAATGGGGACCATCACTGGCATGACGGGGCTGGCTGCGCCGATGACCGCTACAAGCCTGCCGCCGACCTTGCCGGCGGCCATGCCCGTGACCATCGTCGGCACGGTCACCGGCAGCACAACAGGCACTGTGGCGCCAGCGTCCCTACTCGGCAGCTCAACTCCCGGAAGCTCGTGCACGTCGGCACCCGGAAGCACCTTGACCAATGCAGCGGCTCTGCCGGCGTCAACGTCTGATATCCCGTCAACCCCCGCCCCCGGCACCATTCAACCGCCGGCGATCGAAGCCGACACCGCCGACACCAGCATTAGCCCCGCCCGGAGCGTGATGCCCACCCCGAACACGAGCGCATGTTCCGAAAGCATATCGATGGACCTCGCTAATCCGGGTCCAGCTAGTCCCCTCACCAGCGGCACTGCTGCGGCGGCGGGAGCATCCCCGCCTGCTGGCTGCTAAGCGCAATTGTTCCGATACTCGATAACTCGGTCGACTGAACCCACTGGTCGGGCTCGCGGGCGCGGTCCGGGACGCTGCGCCGGGCCGTGTCCCGCAGAGTGAGTCAGCATTCTTGGATTCTTAGCGGCTAATCTCATCCTCGAGGATGAGAATCGGGCGCGACCTGAACATGTGGACGCGGGCAAGAGACGATCGCACCGCCCGCGGCTGCGCAGTCGGCTTATGCCGCCTTCCTCCTTGGTTTGCCCATCAGCAAACCTGCGGATTGTCACCGTGATCGCAGATGCCACCAGGCGGCTCCGAGGGCACGGCCTCATTGGCGCCAAAAGGTTCTGCAAACCGAGACACGCTCGGGTGATGAGCGCGCTCGGTGATGTGGCCTTTGTTCGCGTAAGTCTCGCGTGCATTGGCGGCCGTCGTGAACATCGCAGTCGCGATCAGCCCCGCCGATAGAATCTTCAACATCGTCATCAACCTTCTCCATTCAAATGCAACGAACGTGTTGCCCTATGAAGGAGGTGCGGATCGATGTAGCGGAAGCGAATGCAAGACTTGCTCACAGGCGCTCAATGAGCCGTGAGTCGCTTACGATTACTTAATTGCGCGAACCGGGCCAAGGCGCGCATTGCCTCGCTGACATTGGATACGGAGGCGCTCTCACCAGATCGCCTGGCGGTCACCGTCGACAATTCGCGGAAACATGCTCGCGGAGTATCAGGCTGCGATCCAGCACGCCGTGCTGTCGATCGTCGCCTCGTCGGGGTTTGGCAGTCAGCTCGTCTGCGACCCGTGAGCAGAAACTCGGCTACCCTCCGTCAGGCTCAGCATCGGGTTGAGGATCACCTGATCGCCCGGCTTGACGCCATCGTGCACCTCGACCCGCGTGCCGAAATCGCGTGCGATCGAGATCTTCTGCATGTGAACGACCCCATTTTCCGCGACCGCAACATGCAGGCCGTTCTCGTCGAAGACAACGGCGTCGGCCGGCACGATCAACGACGGCGTCTTGCGCGGAATGGACAGCTCGACAGTACAATAGATGCCCGGCTGAAGCGCGCCCTCCGGATTGGGGACGTCGATCTCCGTCAGCAACGTTCGGCTCCCGGGCTGAAGCGCGGTGGCAATCCGCGTAACCTTTCCCGGAAACGCCTGCTCAGGCAGTTCCGGGACCCGGATGACCGCATCGACACCCGGCTGAACTCCGACCGCCTCGTCCTGCGGCACAAACACCTGCGTGCGGATGACATTCGCATGCATCAACGTGAACATGAATGTCGAACCGGCCTGCACGAGGCTGCCATTGTCGATGTTGCGCTGGGTGATCACGCCGTCGAACGGAGCCACTACGCGCTGATAGGCCTTGTCCTGCTCCAGAACCTTGATCTGAGCTTGCTGAGCAGCGATGTTCGACTTCGCCACGGCTTCGGCCGCCTGCTGTGCGCGCAGAGTCAGACGGTCATTATCGCCCTGCTGGGCGGTCAGCCATCCCTGCTTGACGAGACCGCTGTCGCGCGCGTTGGTGACCTCGGCGAGTTCACGGCTCGCCTGCGTCTGCTGAAGAGTTCCCTGGGTCTGCGCCAGGGTAGCCTGTGCCTGCGCGATCTGGTGGTCCAACTCGGGCGCTACGATCTCGGCCAGCAACGCTCCCGCCTTGACGCGATCGCCGATATCGACGTAGCGCTTTTCGATGTAACCGCTGGTCCTGGCAAATATGTTGGCAGCTTCGAAGGCTGCCGTTGTCGCCGGCAAGGTGACGTTTATCTTGCGGTCACCGGCGCGGACGGTCGCGACGCGGACCTCCGGCACAAGCATACGCGCTTGTTCGGACGTCGCGGCCAGCGCGCGCTCGGCCTGATAGTGGCGCCAGCCACCCACAGCGAGCCCTCCGGCAAGCAAGAGCAGCGCCGCTGACCCAAACACGGCCGCTCTGAATCGCCGCTTGAGCCGGCCTTCGGCCCGCAGCAGAGGCCTATCCGCATCGTCCGGAAGATCGAGGTCGTGGAGCGGGCGATCGGGACTCACATCGATCTCAGTCATGCCTGCGTTTCCTCGAACACGCCATGCTGCGGCTTTCCGTCATTGCCCTTGCGCAGCATGGCAAACAGATAGGGGACGATGAGCAGGGTCGTCGGCGTTGCAAACAGCAGTCCGCCTATTACGGCGCGAGCGAGTGCCGCGTTCTGCTCCTCGCCGGCACCGCCGATCGCCATTGGGATCATACCGACGATCATCGCGGCAGCCGTCATCAGCACTGGCCGGATGCGGGTGCGGCCGGCGCTCAATGCAGCCTCAAAGGCGGAATGGCCCTTCAACTGCTGCTCGCGCGCAAACGTCACCAGCAGGATTGAGTTCGCCGATGCGACACCCACGGACATGATTGCCCCCATCAGCGATGGGACATTGAGCGTGGTCCCGGTGATGAACAGCATGGTCACGATGCCGCACAGCGTCGCGGGCAACGCCAGGATAACGACGAAAGGCTCACCAAAGCCTTGGTAGTTCACGACCATCAGCAGATAGACGAGCACTGCCGCGAATACGAGGCCGATGCCGAGGTCCCGGAATGAGTCGTTCATGCTCTGGATCTGGCCCAGAACCTGGATGGAATTGCCCGGCTTGAGTTGCGTTTGAAGATCGGCGGTGACCTTGCCGAGATCGGCTGCGACGCTGCCGAGATCGCGACCCTGCACGCTGGCATAGACCTCGTAAACCGGCTGGACGTTGCTCTGATTGGCGTTGGTCGGCACTGTATCGCGCTTGAAGGTTGCGATGTTTCCGAGCATGCCCGGCACCGTCTGACCACTCGCAGCGAGTGACGTGGACACGGGCGTATTGGCCAGCGCATTCAGCGAATCGATCTTGTATTCCGGCGTCTGCACGGCGAGATAGTAGGGGATGCCGGAGCTCAGATCGGTCCAGAAATTCGGCGAGACCTGTACCGACGAGCTGAGGCTGACATTGATGTTGGTCGCAACAGTGCTGGCGTTCAGGCCGAGTTGGGCGGCACGGGTCCTGTCGATATCCGCATAGAACGCCGGACCGTCGATCTCCTGCTGGAGATGGGCATCCACGACGCCAGGAATGGCGGCCAGCCGCTTCTGCAGCTTCTTGGCAATGGCCAGATTGTCGGCTCCATAGCCGACGGTTCGCACGTCGATCTGCGCCGGCAGTCCGAAATTCAGGATCTGCGTGACGATGTCGGCGGCCTGGAAATAGAAAGTGTCCTCGGGGAACGACGCCGGCAGGACCTGACGCAGCTTCTTGATATACTCCGCTGTCGGCTTGTGGCCGTCCCGGAGAGAGGCCAGGATGACACCGTCATTGATGCCGATCGTCGAGCCGTCGGCGAAGGCCAAATTATACGCCCGCGCGGGCAGCCCGATATTGTCTACGACGAGCGAGCGATCCTTCTCGGGAATGACTTCGCGGATCTTGTCCTCGACCTTCTGAAATATGGCTTCGGTGCTCTCGATCCGGGTACCCGCCGGCGCGCGGACATGGAGCTGGATCTGGCCTCCGTCGATCAACGGGAAGAAGTCCCTTCCCACGAGGCTCAGCATCACCGCGCCCAGGCTGAGCATCAGGATCGCGACAATCGGCACGACGGCGCGGCGTCGAAGCAGTACCCCGAGAAGCCGGGAATAGCTCTCACGCAACCGCTCGAAGTTGCGATCGAAGGCGCCGGACAGGCGCGAGAACAGCCCGCCTGGGACCTCGCCGTGGACATGCCGGCGCTCGCCCTTCAGCAGCAGCCCAATCGTGATCGGTGTCAGCGTTCGCGACAATCCGTAGGACGCAAGCATCGCAAATACGACGGCGAGTCCCAGCGGCGTAAACAGGTATTTGGCTGGCCCCTCCAGGAACACCACCGACGTGAACACGCAGCTGATGGCAAGGGTGGACACCAGTGTGGGTACCGCGATCTCGGCCGCTCCATGCAAGGTCGCGTCCGCGAGCGACATCCCCTCCTCTGTCCACAGCCGATGAGTGTTCTCGATCGTGACGGTCGAATCGTCGACCAGGATGCCGACCGCCAGGGCAAGGCCGCCCAGCGTCATCGTGTTCAGCGTTTCCCCGAGAAAGTAGAGCACGACAAGTGACGACAGGATCGCCAGCGGGATCGAAATCATCACCACCAAGGTCGAGCGCCACGAGCCCAGGAACAGGAGAATCATCATGGCGGTCAACCCCGCCGCGATCGCCCCCTCCCGGAGCACGCCATTCACTGAATTCGTGACGAAGACCGACTGGTCGAATAGCTCGGTGATCTTGAGTCCGGGAGGTGCGGCAGCGCGAACAGCAGTCAGCGCCTTCTTCACGCCGTTGACGACTGCCAGGGTGGAGGCGTTACCGTTTTTGATGATGCTGAGAAGGACCGAGCGACGGCCGTCCTCGCGGACAATGTTCTGCTGCACCATCGAACCGTCGCGCACCTGGGCAACGTCCTTCAGCAGGATGGTGGCGCCGTTCGTGAACTTGACCGGAATCTTATTGAGATCGTCGATGGTCGCCGGCGTCGCGTTGGTGCGTACCGTGTACTGTATGTCTCCCATCTTCGCGGTGCCGGAGGGCAGCGTGAGATTCTGGGTGTTGACCGCGTTGACGATGTCCAGCGGCGTCAAACCTCGGGACAGGAGCTTGTCGGGATCGATGTCCACCATGATCTGGCGGTACTTTCCGCCGGCAGGCGTGGGCAAGGTGACACCGGGAACGGGCGCAAGCTGCTGCCGGACACGATAGATGCCGAAGTCATAGAGTTGCTGCTCATTGAGATTGTCCGAATTCAGGCTGAGCTGCAGCACGGGAACGCTCGACGCATTGAACTGCACGACGATCGGCGGCTGGATGCCCGGCGGCATCAACGCACGAATGGAGTTGGTTGCGGAGACGATCTGCGCGATTGCCAGGTCGAGATTGACATCGGGCTGGAAATAGATCTTCTGTACCGATAGACCGTTGAGGGTCTGAGACTCCATGTTCTTGATGCCGTTGACGTTGGCGCTGATGGAATACTGGCTATAGGTACTGACGCGCTGCTCCATCTCCGGGGTGGATAGACCAGTGTACTGCCAGATGACCGTCACCACAGGGATACGGATCTCCGGGAAGATATCCGTCGGCATCGACCACAGCGCTGCACCGCCCAGAAACAGGATCAGTGCCGCCACCACGTAGAAGGTGTGCGGGAACCGCAGTGCAAATCGAACAATTCCCATTCTAGATCCCTGCGCCGTTGCCGGTTCTGAAAAACGCGACGAGACACGAAGTCGCCAGGCAGCCCGCTGAGCGTAGCAACATGAAATGACGAAGCTATCGCGCGACTTCACATTTTTGTCAGGTTTCGAGCAGCCGTGATCGGCTGCCGATCCCTATTCACTTCGAGATGAGCATGCGCGCACCAGAGCTCGGCACGCGATGTCCGTGCGCCTCACGCAGCCATTGCTTCGCTGCCTGCCCTGCTGGCCGCTAGTATCGTCGCGCGCTTGACCTTGGCGAACGCGCTTGCCTCGATCTGCCGCACCCGTTCGCTGGAGATCGATAGCTCGCAGCTGAGCTGCTCGAGCGTCAACGGTTGCTCCGCAAGCCGTCTCGCTTCGAATACGCGCCGCTCGCGCCCCGTCAAGACCTCCAGCGCAGCGCGCAGGGCCCTTGACCTGCGTGTCGCTTCGTCGTGCTCCACCACGATCTCCTCTGCGTCCGGAGATTCATCGACGAGCGTAGCTTCCCATTCCGCCGACCCATCGCCGTCACCAACCCGGGTATGCAGGGAAAGATCGCCACAGAGCCGGCTATCCATTTCAGTCACGTCGCGAACGGTCACCTCAAGCTTTTCCGCAATGACCTGCGCCATTTCGGGCGTCAGGGCTGCCGTCTCGCCCGCGAGCTTCCTTATTTCACCGCGCAGCCGGAAAAAGAGCTTCTTTTGCGCGGCCGTCGTGCCGATCTTGACCAGAGACCATGAGCGCAAGATGTATTCGTGGACAGTCGCTTTGATCCACCAGATCGCATAGCTCGAAAACCGCGCACCGTGTCCCGGTTCGAAACGGGAGGCGGCAATCACCAGCCCTAAATTGGCTTCCGCGATCAGGTCGGCGATCGGAAGACCATAGCCCTTGTAGCCTCGTGCCACCTTGGCAGCGAGACGGAGGTGGCTCGTGACCAACTCGTCAGTCGCGCTCTTGTCGCGCCGCTCCTGCCAACGCTGCGCGAGCTGCTGCTCTCGGCTGCGCTCGAGGAAATCGAAGCGCTTGATGGCTGCCGAATAGGCGAGAATGCCAGCTGTTTGCAGAACTGGCACTCCGGTGACATTGGCGGTGGCATTCTGAGCCTGCATTTCCTGCTCCTACGTTGAGTCCGGCACCTCGACTGTAGGAAGACCGCGGGTGGGGCGGCCACTAAATTGGGCTTAAGAAATCTGAATTTGGGTTTAACCGGCCGGCGCGCGCTCGCTCGCTCGCCGAACCTTAAATCCAGTTTTAATTGAGCTGATCGATTCCCCTTGGCATCTTCAGGCGAAGCAACACGCACTGGTCCGCGTGACACCGATCACATTAGCTTGCCATGGAGTTCGATGTGCCCTTGTTTTCCCGCGGTTTCGTACGCAGACGCGCTATCTCGCTGGCAACCAGCCTATCGGTCATGGCGACATCCTTCGCCCTCGCGCAGGATCCAAAGCACGGTTCTGAGGCCCGTAGGGTGACGGATGCGGACGAGCAGCAGTTTCTGTTCGAAATCGATCTTGCGATGAGCAACATGAACCGCAGCATGCTGATGACGCCGACCGGCGACATCGACCGCGATTTCGTCAACGTGATGGTCCCTCACCACCAGGGCGCGGTCGACATGGCGCGTGCGGAGATCAAGTACGGGCGCAACGACGAACTTCGGCAGCTCGCAAGGCGAATGGTGAGCCAGCAGGAGGACGAAATCTCCTCCCTTCGTCACGCGCTGCCGGCCGCCGCCAGCTTGACGCCATCGACCGGCGCCCAGATCGCCTCGCACGCACCGAATTGATGGCATCTCGCCACATCATGAAGACCTGACAGCACTTCTCTATTCCGGAGCGACGCAAGATGTCCGTCCAGACCCACGATCCCCTTCGACAGTTGTTCGCGCATTCCGCCCCAAGCGGGAACGAGGCGGCACGTTCAGCTTCCATTGCAAGTGGTCACCTGTCGACTCCGCCGTCGGTTCACGCTGAGATGGGGTCCGGAGATGAAGTCGTTCAGTCGCTGTTTGAGGCCCTAAAGGTCGCCACGCACAACAATGATCGTCAATGTATGGAGTCGCTTCGGCTCGCGATTGCGGTCAGGAAGTTTGGTCTACGGATTGCCGTTGAGGGGACCGATCGACCCTCCGTTCGCGGCCGCCACGTCCAAGGGCTGCAGAGATGGCGACTCAAACGGGTCATTGACTACATCGATGCCGACATGTCCTCGAAGATCAACTCGCGTGATCTGGCTGCGGTCGCAGGACTTAGCCGCATGCACTTCGCCTCTCAATTCCGCGTGGCCACAGGCCTTCGCCCGCACGAATTCCTGCTGCAGCGACGTATTCGGCGAGCCGCGGAGCTAATGCGGGACACCACGATGCCAATCATAGAGATCGCGCTCTCGGTCGGTTTCCAGACCCAAGCGCACTTTACCACCGTCTTCAAACAGTTCACGGGATGCACTCCCCGGAACTGGCGCGTCGGCAACCACATTCTCCCGCGATCCGAACTCGAGGAGGCCGCCGCAGAGCTTCTGTGACGGCAGTCCCCGATCTGCAGATATGAACCGGTCGACGTCGACGGCAGCGAAAGCGGCGCCGTCGACTTCGACACTGCGCGCCCTGCGAGATGACCGCTTTGCTGCCAGGCAAGCGGCGTGCGTCAGCTCACGGCCTGGTGAACGCCGGCCCGCCTCTCGAACTCAGGGACATTCACGATCCCTCGGCGGTGGGTTCCGGCACCGATCTTTCTTAGATCATTCCACGCCTCGATCTCGAAGAGTACGCTCTTTGAGTCGATGCTTTTGACACGCGCAACGGCGCGTACTCGCCCGCCGATCGGCGTGGCCGCCAGATGCCGGATATCAACTGACATGCCGACACTGACGTAGCCCAGGGGCAGAGCGGCAGCGACCGCGACGCCAGCGGCCATTTCCATGTGCAGGATCATCATCGGGGTCGCATAGACCTGTGGCATACCCGGCACGAAATACCCGACCGTCATGTCGGGAGTGACCACAATCGAAACGGCAGCAGCCATGCCGATGGCGAGGTTTGTGCTCGGTTCCATCGTTTCAACTCCTCTGATCGCAATTCGCTAACTGGCGCTTCAGCTGTCGATCGATGGCGTTGCAATCGCGCGCGCCGCATCTTCGTGCTGGAACGGATCAGGGAACAGCGGATGAGGCGCGAAGAGCAACCCGATCAGCAGGCGCGAAACGCCGTCTTCGCTGCCGGCGGCCGGCAACGCCAGCATCACACACTCCCAAATGCCGCCGCGAACAGCCCAGATCGCGTTTTCAGCGGCCGGTGCCCTCGACGTCATTGCCCTCACGCAGATCCGTCGCAGCTGACCGCGGCTCGGCCGCGGCAGCTCTGACAGAAGCCGGTTTCGCTGGTTGCCTCCGCAAAGCATGCCAATCTCTGCGCCCCATCTGGAGATGAGGAAATCAGCACCATGGTCGACCACAGTGACTTCAGCGAGATTGGCCTCGAACGCACCAAACTCGGCGAGATCGGTTCGCGCATCCGCGCGATCGTCGTAGCGTATGATCCCACCGAGCCATTTCCCGAGGATCCAGACCGACGCCTTGTGCAGCTCATTTTGCATTGTGCTCTAATCCTGATGCGGGGACTCGTCCGTCACGTCGGCGCCGGTCCGCTCGATCCGGACCGGGATGCCCTTGGAAGACGGTGTGAAGCTGAGAGGATCGTGCGCATAGAGCGGCACCAGCGGATTGGTCTCGGGGTAGTAGGCCGCGCAGCAGCCGTTCGGGAACGAATATCCGACGACGCGGAAGTTGCGCACCCGCCGCTCTCTTCCATCCGTCGATACGGTCACCAGATCGACGCGATCGCCGTCCGCAAGCCCGCGCTTGTCCAGCTCGAACTGATTGAGGAACACGATGTCGCGCTGGCCATAGACACCTCGATAGCGATCGGACAGCGAATAGAGAGTGGTATTGTACTGATCATGGCTGCGGATTGTGCTCAGCCAGAGCGTCTCCGGATGATCGTCGTTCGGATCTTCGCCAACGCCGTCGAAGACCAGAAAATTGGCCTTGCCGCTCGGCGTCGCCCAGATGCGCTCGCGCGCGGTTGAGACGAGATGGAAGCCGCCGGGCACGCGAATTCGCTCGTTGTAGGCCTGGAATATCGGAAGCACGACCTCGATCGCCTCACGAATGCGATCATAGTCGGCGACGAAACCGTCCCAATCGACGACGGAGGACTGCCCTAGAGTCGCCCGGGCCATGCCGGCAACAATCGCGGGCTCACTCAAAAGATGCTCGGACGCGGGCTGGTTGCGACCGGCGGACGCGTGCACCATCGACATGGAATCCTCCACGGTAACGGACTGCGGCCCGGTCGCCTGTATATCTATCTCTGTGCGGCCAAGGCACGGCAGGATCAGGGCATCGCGCCCGTGAATCAGGTGACTGCGGTTGAGTTTGGTCGAGACGTGGACCGTGAGATCGAGCCGCCTGAGCGCATCTTGCGTCAGCTGCCAATCGGGAATGGCAGCAGCAAAGTTGCCGCCCATCGCGATGAACACCTTGGCGTCACCGCGAATCATCGCTTCGAGGGCCGTGACGACATTATGGCCGTGGGCACGAGGAGTCTTGAAACCGAAGCGGAATTCCAGCCGATCGAGAAAGTGTTCGGACGGCGTCTCGGTGATGCCGACTGTACGATCTCCCTGCACGTTCGAATGGCCGCGGACCGGGCAGATGCCTGCGCCCTCCCGGCCGATATGGCCGCGCAGCAGGGCGAGATTGGCCAATTGCTGAACGTTCTGCGCGCCGCGCCGATGCTGGGTGATGCCCATGCCATAGACGATGATCGCGCGCTCGGCTTTCATGTAGACTTGCGCGGCATATTCGATCTCTTCGCGACTGAGCCCCGAGTAACGCTCGATATCCGTCCAAGGCGTGGCGCTCAGGTCACTCACCAGTTCATCAAGGCCTCGGGTGTGATCAGTGATGAAATCCCAGTCCAGAACGGCCTGCGCGCCTCTCGCCCGTGCCGCTGCGTCTTCATCGACCAGAACCTTCATGAGGCCCTTGATCACCGCGACGTCACCGCCGACCCGCACCTGATAGAGGCGCGAGCTGATCTGCGTCGAGCTCAGCGTCGCCATCTCGATCGGGCTCTGCGGGGCCTGAAAACGTTCAAGCGCGCGCTCACGGAACGGATTGAACGAGATGATCGAAGCACCACGACGGGCGGCATCGCGCAGATTGGTCATCATGCGCGGGCTGTTGGTACCTGGGTTCTGGCCAAAAATGAAGATGCAGTCTGCCTTGTCGAAATCCTCCAGCAGGACCGTCCCCTTGCCCACACCGATGGACTGCGGCAGGCCGACGCTCGTTGCCTCGTGGCACATGTTGGAACAATCGGGGAAATTGTTGGTGCCGTATTCCCGCACAAAGAGCTGATAGAGAAAGGCGGCTTCGTTCGAGGTGCGGCCGGAGGTATAGAACTCCGCCATGTTCGGGTCGGGCAGCGCGTTCAGATGGCGACCGGTGATCGAGAACGCCTCGCTCCAGCTCACCGGGAGGTAGCTGTCCGTTGCTCCGTCATAGGCCATCGGATGCGTGAGGCGACCCACCATTTCGAGATCATAGTCACTCCAGGTAGCAAGCTCTGCCACCGAGTGTTCGGCGAAGAACTCCGGCGTGCAGCGCTTGGCAGTCGCTTCCCACGCCACCGCCTTGGCACCATTCTCGCAGAACTCGAATGACGAGGTGTGTTTCGGATCGGGCCAGGCGCACCCGGGACAGTCGAAACCTTTGGGCTGATTCATGCGTCGGAGCGTGTTCGCCCCCTTTAACGGAATCCGCTGCTCGATCAGGTGCTCGCTGAGAGCCTTGAGCGCACCCCAACCACCGGCCGGATGATGATAGGGGTGAATGTCTTTCCGTTCCGACATCGCGAGAGCCTCTGCGGGTATCGATGCAGAACAGTTGCAATTCCGGCCGCTGACTTTCTTTCGAGAATGCCGGTTCGTGCCAGCACGACGGACCGGAAGGTGGGATCACGAAGACGTCGCAGTGCATTCTGGAAAAGCTGATGCCTTCTCCGGATTGGTACATGTCGGCGCTTTCCTAACTCCATCGAGAGAGAGGCCGCTGTTGACGGCTCTGCAGAGCGATCCTTTGGAGGTACGATCATGATTTCGAGACGAAACCTGCTGGCGGCATCGGCAATGGGCGCGGCGATGACGGTGTCCGCAGCGAAGGCCGGATCCTTCGGCAATCCGGACGAGCCGCCGCAGGGCGCCATCAACGCAAAAGGTCCGGGAAATCTTCGTGATCCGGGCCCGCAGAGTGAGGTTCTGGGCAACCAGTTTCCCTCCGCACAAAATCCCCCCGCGACAGATGTCGGCGGCATGCCGACACCGTGGGCCTCCTTCAACAACGCGCCGAAGCGGATCCAGAATGGCGGATGGGCGCGGCAGGTCACAGTTGCCGATTTTGCCATTTCCAAGGAGATCTCCGGCGTCAACATGCGCTTGACGGCCGGCGGCATCCGCGAGTTGCACTGGCACCAGGCTGCCGAGTGGGCCATCATGACCTATGGCACGTGCCGTGTGACGGTTCTCGATGCGCAGGGCCGCCCCTATGCTGCGGACGTCAAGGAGGGTGATCTCTGGTACTTCCCGCCGGGAGCGCCGCACTCACTACAGGGCTTGGGCCCGGATGGATGCGAATTCGTGATCTGCTTCGATGACGGGCATGCCGATGAATTCAATACCCTGCTCGTCACGGACTGGTTCGCGCATACACAGCCCGAGGTCCTGGCCAAGAACTTTGGCGTCCCGGCAGATACATTTTCGAAGATCCCGCTGCACAATCTTTGGATATTCCAGGGCACCGTGCCCGGTGACCTCGCCGGCGACCGCGCCGCGATTCAGAAGGAAGCCCCCGTCCCCACCCATCCCTTCATCTTCCCGCTCGGATCCTCCCGTCCGTTCAGATCGTCCGATACTGGAACCATCCAGATCGCCGACAGCAGCAATTTCAAGGTTTCGACCGCACTAGCGGCCGCGCTGGTCACAGTTCGTCCCGGCGGCATCAGGGAGATGCACTGGCACCCTAATGCGGACGAGTGGCAATACTACATCAAGGGCAAGGCGCGCATGACGGTGTTTGACACCGGGCCGAACGCTCTGACGATGGACTTCAATGCCGGCGACATCGGCTATGTCAGGCGGAACCTTGGCCACTATGTCGAGAACGTCGGCGACACCGATCTCCAATTCATCGGCGTGTTCCGCTCCTCCCGCTACGAAGAAGTCTCGCTCTCCAACTGGCTCACGCACACGCCGCCGAAACTCGTGGCGCAGCATCTCAATGTCGACGAACGCACGATCGCGGGTTGGCCCGACAATACGCCGGGCGTGATGGCGAAGCGATAAACCCAACCCTTCGCTCGATTGAACGTGCGAAAGACCATCGATCAGAAGAATCTGATCGATGGCCTTCGTGGCCGGCCCTTTCGCTTTCGGAGCGTATGCCGGAGCATGCCGACGACGCGATGTCGTCAAATCACCCTCACGTCCTCGAAGATCTGGCGATCTGACTCAGCGTTTCCGAACGAACAAACAACTCCGCCGCGCGTGCGTCGGCACCGGTCCCAGCGAGCATCGCGCGCGCTTCCGCGGATAAAGGGGAAGGATCTTAGTGATCGGGTGTCGTTCCCACCTTGCCTCTGAACACCCGATACCCGATCGCGACATACAGCACCATCAAGGGGAAGACGAAGAGGCCCTCGCCCCAGAACATGAAGGCGAGACTGGCGTGAGGCGCCGCCGCCTCGTCAATGGTGATGGCAAACGGAATCATGTAAGGCCAGAAGGACAGTGCCAGCGTTCCAAACGCCGCGACAAAGATGACGGCGACAGCGGCGAACGGCCAGCGGTCGTTGTGATGGAGGATGCTGCTGGCCAGCACGACCGCGGCCACGGCTCCGACCGCCGGAAATACGAACAGGTAGGGCCGGTCGAGCCAGCGATGCATGATCGGAAGGTTTTCGATCAGGGCGTGCGCAAAGACGATGATCAGAAACGCCAGGACGGCGAGCGCCAGCCCGGGAATCTGGCGACGAGCCGTGTCACGGACGCCAGACCGGCACTTTTGCACCAGCCAGCTGGCGCCCAGAAGAGCATAGCCGAGGCACAGCCCGATGCCGCACATCAGCGAGAACGGGCTCAGCCAGCCCAAAACACCGCCGACATAGGCCCCGTTGGTGAACTTCAGGCCCTGCACGAGCGCACCAACCGTCACGCCTTGCATGAAGCTTGCAGCGAACGACCCGCCCACGAAGCTCACATCCCAGATCCAGCGAAACTGCGGCGCCGCCCTGTGGCGAAACTCGAAGGCCACCCCGCGCAGGATCAACCCAAGCAGCATGATGATGACGGGCAGATAGAAGGCCGACAGCAGCGTGGCATAGACGAGTGGAAACGCACCCCACAGGATCACGCCGGCGACGACGAGCCAGGTCTCATTGCCATCCCAGACCGGCGCGACAGTATCGAGCATCGTGTCGCGATTCGCCTCGGTGCCGGCGAGACCAAACAACATGCCGACCCCGAGATCGAATCCATCGAGCAACAGATAGATCAATATGCTGATGGCCAGAAGAGCAACCCAGAACAAGACCATCTCTATTCTCCTGCGCTCGGGTAAACTGACTGAATGAGCTTCGGGTCGGCGAGCGACATCGGGCGGTTTGGAGAGGCGCCGTGCGGCGCCTCGACGACCAGGCGCGTCGGACCGGTGCGTAAAAGCCGATAGATGTAGAATGTGCCGAAAGAGAAGATGAAGAGATAAACCACTCCGAATAGCACAAGCGAGGTCATCGCCGCGGGCGCCGTCAGGAACGGCGTCACGGCGTCGGCCGTCCGCAGCAATCCGTAGATCGCCCAGGGCTGTCGTCCCACCTCGGCAACATACCAGCCGGTGAGGATGGCAATGAACGGAAGCGGGAAACTGAGGAAGATGGCCCAAAGCATGGCGCGGTTTCGGCGCAGGCGCCGTTTGATGCTCAGATAGGACCCGAACCACGCGATCGCGAGCATGATCAGCCCGCAGCCGACCATGATGCGGAACGTTAGGAACGGTATCAGCACCGGCGGGCGATCCTGCGGCACGAAGTCGGTTAGCCCCACCTCCTTCGAGGTCAGGCTCGAGCTGGCGATGATGCTGCCGAGAATCGGCACTTTGATCTCGTATTTGTTGCTTTCAGTCGCCGGATCGGGAAGCCCGATAAGCACTTCACTCGCAGGCTGCTCGTCATGCCAGCGTCCCTCGATGGCCGCGAACTTTGCCGGCTGGTAGTCGTGAACGTAGTCGCCGACCAGGTGACCGAACACGAGCTGGACGGGGATCAGAAGCGCTGCGAGGAACAGTCCCATCCTCAGCATCACCCTGGACTCGGCGTAGTGGTCGCCACGCAACACATACCATGCACCGGTCGCAGCAACGCAGAATGCACCCGTGAGGTAGGCCGCCAGCAGCATGTGCGGAAAGCGCGACCATACGACCGAGTTGAAGATGATCTTCGTCCAATCGTCTGGCACGAAGTAGCCGTTCTGCAGGACATAACCGACCGGCACCTGCATCCAGCTGTTGTTGGTCATGATCCAGAAGGCGGACAACGTGGTCCCGAGCGACACCATCGCGGTGGAGAACAGATAGAACCTTGGCGGCACTCGCTTGCGTCCGAACACCAGGACTCCGAAGAAGCTGGCTTCCAGCATGAACGCCGTGAAGGTTTCGTAGGAGAGAAGCGGCCCCTGAATAGGCCCGGACATCTTCGCCAGGACGCTCCAGTTCGTTCCGAACTGGAATCCCATGACGACGCCCGAGACGACGCCCATGCCGAAGGCGACGCCGAAGATCTTGAGCCAGAATTCGAACAGCGCCTGATAGACGGGACGGCCCGTTCGCATGTGCATTGCTTCGAGGACGGTCAGCCAGGCCGCAAGACCGATCGTGAAGGCCGGGAATATGATGTGAAATGAAATGGTGAAGCCGAACTGTATCCGCGACAGCAGAAGCGCCGTTGCATCCATGTGAACATCCTCTTCCCCTCACGGACCGCGTTAATCCCCGCCTTGATGCAGGTAGGAGCTGCTTCACCGCGGCCTTTTCCGCTGCGAACGGATTTTGCGCATTTGCACGCGGAGCGGTCCAGGCGGCGGCGTGATCCTGTGGGCGCCAGCAGCCTGTCAGGCCGCGACAGTCGGGAAGTCGGAAAAGATCAGGCGATTGGGATGGGTAAAGATCTCATATCCGTCTGAACGGGCGACCGCGATCAGCGTGATGCCCGCCTGATCGGCGGTCTCGACAGCGAGCGAGGTCGGCGCCGAGACCGCGACGAGGACAGGAGCGCCGATCCGCGCGGTTTTCTGCACCATCTCGACGGACAAGCGGCTTGTTAGAAGGATCGCACCGCCTGTCCGCGCCATGTTCTCCCGCAAGAGCGCACCGGCGAGCTTGTCGAGTGCGTTGTGACGGCCAACATCCTCGCGCACCAGACCTATGCCGTTGTGCGGTTGCCAGAAGGCAGCGGCGTGCACGCTCCGTGTCTTCTGATTGAGCTCTTGCAATGGCGCCAGTGCGCTCATGGCGTTCAACAGGTCGCGCGCGCGAAAGGTCGCTGTGGTTGAAACATGCGGTGGCGTGGGACAGGCCTGCTCCAGGCTTTCGATCCCACATAAGCCGCAGCCGACCGGACCGATCATGGCCCGGCGACGCGCCGAGAGCTCGTCCGCCCGGTCTCGGCCCAGCCACATTCGGACCTCGATCCCGAGGCTGCTCTTCACGATCTCGATGCTGGCAATCTCGTCCGCCTGCTCGATGATCCCTTCCGTCAGGGCAAAGCCAACTCCGAAATCCTCCAGATCGGCCGGCGTGGCCATCATCACTGCGTTGGTGGACCCGCCAAAGGTGAGCGCAATCGCCCTCTCCTCGGCCACATATCTCGATGAAAGGGTGGGGTTTCCACCGCACCAGAGAAGCTTCGCACGCTGCCGAAGCGTGCCATCGCTGATCATTGCTGCTCCTTCCAAGTACCGTACCCGTTAAGATAGCCTCGCCTGCCGACAGACGTTTCCTGCACCGCGATCGCATTTTCTTGATCGCACGACGGCGCCTCTGGGCAATCGACGCGCCCTTGCCGCGTGCGAATTCGAAAGATCATTCGGTCATCGACGACGATATCGGAGGCAAGCCCAACCAGGCCGATAGGGCCCCCTGAACATTCTTGGGCTTGAGGACAGCGAACTCAATGCACGGAGCGTACGAGCATGAATAAGCCGGAAAGTACTGACCTCGCCGACCGACCACGGGCAGGTGCACTCAGACGACCTATTCACCAGATCCTGGTGCCATTTCCAGTCGCTTACTTTGCGGCGGCATTCGCGACCGACCTGGCCTATTGGAGGACCGCCGAAGTGATGTGGTACCGGTTTTCCGTCTGGCTGATCGCGGGCGGACTGGTCATGGCTGCGCTTGTCGCGCTGGCCGCGATGGTCGATCTCTTTCGTAACCAAAGACCGGCATGGACCCACGCACTTGCCTACGCGACCGCGGTCGTTCTGTCCGTTCTCAACGTCCTTGTCCATAGCCGGGACGGCTATACTGCGGTCGTACCCACGGGGCTAACCCTCTCGGGCGTCGTCGTCATTGTTCTGCTTTTCGCGATCTCCCCCGGCTGGTCGTTGACGCATCGCTATCGCATCGGAGCAAAGGCATGACCGGAATCAAGACGAGCTTGCCGCGGGTTGCTGCCATCATGACCGCTGTCGCCGGATTGGGTCTGGCCGGCTGCAACGACACTGGAGGTGACCCGAAGCTGCAGATCGGCGCAAATCCCGTGCTGCCCCCGCTGCATCAATATCTGCTGCCACCGATCCGGATTGCGACACCGGTGGGCTGGGGATCCGAGACACCCAAGGTCCCGCAGGGGCTGCAGGTCCATGCGCTTGCCACAGGGCTGCAGCACCCGAGATCGGTTTACGTCCTGCCGAACGGCGACGTGCTGGTCGTCGAGAGCAACGGTCCAAAGGCGCCGATTTTCCGTCCCAAGGATCTGGTCACCGGCGTGGTAGAGACGCTCGCCGGTGCCAAGGCGAAGGACGCCAACCGGATCACATTGCTCCGCGACACCAATGGCGATGGCATTCCCGACGTACGGACGGTGTTTCTGGATCACCTCAATTCTCCGTTCGGCGTCGCGCTGGTCGGTCACGATCTCTACGTCGCAAATACGGATGCGATCATGCGCTATCCGTATCAGGACGGGCAGACCAGCATCACCGCCAAAGGTACCAAGCTGACCGATCTGCCGGGTGGACCGATCGATCACCATTGGACGAAGAGCCTTCTGGCGAGCCCGGACGGATCCAAGCTTTATGTCGGCGTCGGGTCGAACAGCAATATTGCGGAAAACGGTATCCAAGCCGAGTACGAGCGCGCCGCCATCTGGGAAGTCGATCGCGCGACCGGCGCTCACCGCATCTTCGCCAGCGGCACGCGCAATCCGACCGGGCTACAGTGGGAGCCGACGACCGGCAAGATGTGGGCGATAGCCAACGAACGCGACGAGATCGGCCCCGACCTGGTGCCGGACTATCTCACCTCAGTGCAGGATGGCGGGTTCTACGGCTGGCCGTACAGCTACTACGGTCAGCATCTCGATCCGCGCGTTCAGCCGCAACGGCCCGATCTGGTCGCCAAAGCGATCGTGCCGGACTACGCCCTGAGCTCCCACGTGGCTCCCCTGGGATTTGCCATGTCGTCCGGCCACAATCTTCCTGCGACCTATCAGAGCGGCGCCTTCGTCGGAGAGCACGGCAGCTGGGATCGAACTCCCCTCAACGGCTACAAGGTGGTCTTCGTCCCCTTCAGGGATGGCAAACCTTCCGGCCCAGCGCAGGACGTCGTCACTGGCTTCCTCGATGCGAACAACCACACCCATGGCCGGCCTGTCGGCCTCGCCGTGGATCGGAGTGGCGCACTGTTGATTGCCGACGACGTCGGCAATGCGGTGTGGCGGGTCTCATCGGCTGGTATCTCGGCTTCGCCAAAGCCGGCCTCGTAGCGACCGAAACGACGTGTGGCCGAGACGGCCTGGGAACAGGCCCGCCTCGCCCCTCGTGGGATAACTCTTGTCATCGAATTTAGTCGGACCGGCGCGGCGAGCGCCTACCTTGAAATCAGAACGGATGGAGCTTGGCATGTCTCCGCGAACCAAACGACGCATCACTGTTGCGACGCTGCTTCTTGCGATCGGCGCATCGTGTCCGGCACTCGCCTCCACAGCATCTTTATCCTCGAAAGGCGACGCCATGGTCCAATTCGAGCGGGGCGAACTCGTCAGGTTGCGATCTGGAGGACCTATGATGACAGTCACCGCGGTCAAGGACGACCAGGTGAAGTGCATTTGGACAGACGATAGCGGCCAACCCGACGATGCCACCTTCCCGGCCGACGTGCTGCAGAAATTCTGATCGAGCTGTTTTGCAATCGTCCTGGGGGCAAGAGTGTGATTACGCTGGTGGCAGTTCTCTGCAACGGAGCACTTGCCTGGAAAAGGTCGTCACCAATAGCGAGCAGTCCGGCATCACCATGAGCGCCTGCGAGACCAATGCCCAGACCGGAATCGCCGACTGGCTCTCGCCTGGCCCATACAGCCAGTGGAAGTTACAGGGGTACAAGTGAGTGATTGGACCGTATACTCCCAAACGTGCGGCCCAGGCTTCGCGTGTCGCCATCTCTCATGATATCATTCTGACCCGACCTATCCGACCCGGGCTATCCACCGTCTCGTGATCGTTGGACCTCCCCCGGCTTTTTCGCGTGGCGCCTGTCGAGAGACTTTCCGTGGCAACAAGACCGAACGGCGTCGCGAATGACATTGGGACAGTAGTGGGTGCCTCTCCGCAGGCCGCAGCCGAGCCCGAGCCGACTACAATCACCCACCTCGAGACCAGACATCTGTCACGACAGGTGGCTGGGCGCGTTCTCGTTCAGGACGTCAGTGTGCAGGTATTGGCCGGCGAGATACTCGCCGTCGTTGGACCAAGTGGGGCCGGGAAGTCATCGTTCCTCCGGCTGCTCAATCGTCTGGACGAGCCTACGTCCGGTACCGTCCTGCTCAAATCGCAAGACTACCGTTCCCTCACCCCACCGGAGTTGCGGCGCCGCGTTGGCATGGTGATGCAGACGGCGTATCTCTTCCCGGGCACCATCGCCGCCAACATCGCTTTTGGGCCGCACCAACGCGGCAAGATGCTGGCGCCTGCGCAAATCGAGGGTCTCCTTGAGCGCGTCCGCTTGCCCGGACTTGCCGATCGCGACGTCAGCAACCTCTCGGGCGGCGAAGCACAACGCGTTGCGCTGGCGCGGACCCTTGCGAACGAGCCCGAGGTGCTGTTGCTGGATGAGCCGACCTCCGCCCTCGACGAGGCGTCAGTTCGCGGCATCGAGGAGCTCGTTCTCGGCATCGTCAGGGAACGGCGAATGACGTGCCTCATCGTCACGCACAATCGCGCCCAGGCGGAACGGCTCGCGGGGCGGACGATGGTCATGCAAGCGGGCCGGCTGGCCGCGCTCGGCCCCACGGAGCAGGTTCTGCATGCTGGCTGAGCTCCAAAACAGTATCGGCGGCGACGTGTTGACTGGCCTCGCGCAGGCCGGCGGGGCGATCGCGCTGTGCGCGGCCGTCGTCGCGCTGTGTCGCTGGCAATCCGTGCATGTGGAGCGCGAGGCGGTCGTCGCGATGGCGCGCGGCCTCGTGCAGATGGTTCTGGTCGGCCTCGTACTGGCCCTTCTGCTGCACGGCCGTCTGCTGATCGGCTGCCTCATCCTCTTCTTGATGGCGATCGCCGCAGCGATGACGGCGGCCCAACGTCTCAAGGGAATGGCTGGTACACTTCCGCTCTGTTTGTGGTCGATCACCGCAGGTGCAGGCACCGTCATCGCGGTGATGCTCGCGACCCGCAGTCTTCAGCCGGATATTTCAATGCTCGTCCCGGTCGGCAGCATGATCATCGCCAACGCGATGAATGCGTGCGCACAGGCAATCGAGCGTCTCCGAGCAGAGGTTCTTGCCCACGTCGGCCAGATCGAGGCGGGCCTGTCGCTCGGCGCGGAGCCCGCCGTTACCGTTGCGCCTTATCTTCAGAGTGCCGTCTATGCGAGCCTGCTGCCCCGCCTTGACATGATGAAATCCCTGGGACTGGTGTGGATCCCGGGAGTGATGGCCGGCATGGTGGTTTCGGGCATCAGTCCGGTCTATGCGGGCATCTACCAATTCATCATTGTGGCAATGATCCTGGCCGCCTCCGGCATCACGGGCCTCGTTGCAACGGTTCTCATGCGCTCACGCGCGTTTTCCGCCGCGGCCCAACTCACGATTCGGTCGGCGGAGACAATGGCCTCGAGCCGTGCGTCTGGGCAAGCACGCTGATTGAGTCTCCCGGCAGGTTCTTGCCGCACCCGAAAAGCCGTCCAAGCTGGCGCCAGCATCGTGCAATTGCGAAAGGCTTCGGCTCTTTGAGAGCCTAGTTCTAGCTCGAGCAACGGCAATCTGCGAGTTGAGACGATGATCCTCCTACCGCTCATGACCGCCTGGATCTGGTTCCAGATATTGACGGCCTCACCGCTGCCGGCGTTGGCTTTGAAATCACACCTTGCGCGTGGCTCACGGGAAGGTCGATAGCGGCTTTTGCCAGCGGAGCCGCGGTTTGCGCCATTTCGCTGGGCGCGGGCGACAGAACCGTCGTGCGGGAGGCGCTCGGTAAGCGTGACGACTGCAATGCCGGCCTGACGGAGCGGATTTCCCGGCCGTCGATGACACCGGCTACCCACGTTCGGAACAACCACCATGAACCTTGGCCCGTTGGCGTCGATATCGAAGAGCTCGCTGGCGCTTGGCCTGCTGTCAGCTTCCATCGTGATCCTGCTGACAACCGCCTTTGTGCGCCTGCCCGGAGCTCATGCGGGCTCAGCAGGCGTCTCCGCTCAACCGGCGACGTATCTGCCGAGCATCAGCGACATGATGATCGGCACGATACAGCCCAGGCACGAGCGGATATGGCGTGCCGAACAGGCCGGCAACTGGAATTTGGCCGCCTACGAGCTAGGCAATCTCCGCGGTGCCTTCGGCCGACTCGGACGTGCGCATCCAATGGAACAGGGCACCCCGTTCCCCGACATGATCGAGTCAGTTATCCAAAAGCCGCTCGGGGACCTGAAGGATGCGATTGATCGGAGGGACGACGCCGATTTTGGTAAGGCCTATGACGAGCTCAGCGACGCCTGCAACTCCTGTCACCAGGCGTTGAACCACGGCACGATCGTGATTGGCCGCCCGGCCGGCCCATCCCAATCAGACCTGATTTTCGACAAAGCTGGACGGTAGCGACGCATCTGCCCGGTGCTTCGATCATATCTGCGACGAGTTTGGTCCATTTGCCTTGTCCAGACAGACGATCTCGATCCGCCCTCCCGAGCCGGGATGGATGATCAGCCGGAAGCCATGCAGCTTGGTGATGGCCGCCACCAGGCTAAGTCCGAGCCCGGCACCCGGCGTGTTGCGCATCTTGTCGGAGCGGTAGAACCGCCGCAGCACGGCTTCACGCTCCTGTTCGCCGATGCCCGGCCCGGTATCGCTCACGCGCACGATGGTTTCCCTGTGCCCACGCAGGAGGTCCAGGCCGACCTTCCCGCCCGCCGGCGTGAACTTGATCGCGTTGTCGACGAGATTCGCCACCGCCTCGAAGAGCAGATCCCGGTCACCCCAAACGTGCAGCTTGCGGTCGATATCCACGCCAAGCTTGATGCTCTTGTCCTCGGCGATCGGTTCGTAGATGTCACATACCTCTCGCAAGATTTCATGAAGCGCAACGTTGCCGAACCCAGCCGAACGCCGGCTGTTCTCGATCTCCGTCAGTCGCAGGAGAGCGGTGATGATCGCGAGCGACTGATCAATGCCTCCGATCGCCTTGTCCGTGACGTTCTGAAGCTGCTCCAAGGTGGTTGCATGTGTACGCCCGCGCTCCAGGGACAATCGGGCGCGGGTCAACGGGGTTCGTAGATCGTGGGCAATATCGTTGCCGACGCCAGCGAGCGCGTTGATCATTGTTTCCATTTCATCGAGCATGCTGTTCACAATCACAGCCAGTCTGGAGAACGGATCATTGACGTTACGATGCGGAAGGCGCTCGCGGAGGTCGCCGGCGATGATGCGCTGAACCCGCTGATTGACCTCCTCCACCCGCCGTTGCGCGCGCACGCTCAGCCAGGCTCCGGCCAGCAAGCAAAGACAGAGCGCCGGCAAGAGCCCGAGCGCGAGGGCTTGCCCCACGACGCTCGATATTTCGCGGGTCTCGTCGACGTTCCGCCCCAACACGAGGACATCGCCGTTTTCCAGACGCCGGCCTATCGCCCGAATCAGCGGATCGCCACCGCCGACCGGCACTACCCTCGCGGCCTGTGCCGCTCCGTCGACCGTGAAGTCCCGCGGCAGCTCTCTGAGATTGCCGGCAAGCCGATTGCCGGCAGGATCGAACAATCCCGCATACTGAACGCCTCGGGAATCCTGGCCAAGGTGGTCCGAGATTGCAGCGGCGCGTCGCTCGCGCGGCAGCGCTGCCATGAAATTGAGCTGTTGAGCGATCATGCGATCGGATCGCGCAATCAGGTAGCCGTCGATCTTCCAGTAGATGAAGCCGAACAGCACGATCATGAACAGGGCGAAAACAGCGGCAACTGCCGAGGCCCAGCGGAAGGTGTTCGAGCGTATGAATTGGAGCTGGCGCATCGATCCCGACGGTTGGTGTTCGTATCTCATTCGATCGCCAGGCAACGGCGCTGGCAGCGCCTATTGCTGCGGTCGCAGAATAAACCCGGAGCCCCGGACATTGTGAATCAACTGGGGTTCCCCAGCGCCGTCGACCTTGTGCCGCAGCCGGCCCATGTGCACATCGACCAGATTGGTCGTGGCCGGGACGAACTTGTAGTTCCAGACCTCTTCGAGCAACATTGCACGGGTCAGCAACTGATCACTTCGCCGCATCATGTATTCGAGCAGGCGGAATTCGCGTGGCAACAAATCGATCTTTCGCTCGCCGCGCCTCGCAGTACGCGCGATCAGATCGAGTTCAAGAGGACCGACCCGTAACGTCGTTCCGCGGCTGTCCATGGGACGGCGAAGCAAGGCTTCTATTCTTGCTATGAGCTCCACGACTGCGAAGGGCTTCGTCAGGTAATCGTCTCCGCCGCTTCGCAACCCTCGCACCCGATCGTCGACGGCGCCGAGCGCGCTCAGCACCAGGACCGGAGTGCTAACCTGCTCCTTGCGTAGCGCCTCGATGATTGTAAGCCCGTCCATGCCGGGCAGCATGCGATCGACGATCAGGACATCGGGATGCAGCGTCCGGGCTTTGTCGAGGCCTTCGATTCCGTTTGACGCCCACTCGACCTCAAACCCAAGCTCGCTCAGCTCGGCCACGATCTCCTCGGCCGTCCCGGCGTCGTCCTCGATCAGTAGAACCTTCATCATCAGCTCGATCTCAAGTGTGCCAAAATGCCCGGCCGGCCGGCTGAAAATCATATGCTCGCTCGTTGGCAAAGTCATAGGCACCGTCCAAAATAGTCGACCGGGAATGCGCCGGACCGTGCTACCCAACGATTTGGCTTAGCGCCGCCCGCTTCGGACTAGCACGCCCCCTTGGCAAAGCGCGGCAGGCCCTCGAGGAACGACATAAACTCTCCGCTGGGGCGACGCCATTAAATAGCAATTTAACGGGCTTAGCGGGTTGGGGACCGCATGGCGCATGATCGCCCCGCCGCGGCTTCGTCGCGGCCCCGTTTGCCGCAACACTGAAATCAATTTTAGACGACATCCTGTGGCCGGCTGCTTACGTTCTGGGGTACGCGATCAAGAGAGCGAGCCGCCATGCTGGATGACGTCGAACGGAACACAAATGGTAATCCGCAGGTTGATTCGCGGATGTCCTCCAAAATCGGATTTATCGGGCTCGGCCTGATGGGTACGGCCATGGCGGCCAATCTCGCGGCCGACGGACGCAACGTATGCGCCTATGTACGCCGGCCGGAACGCATCAAGGACCTCCGGGCGCTCGGCGTCGCGGCCACAACTCGCCGGCCGGACCTGTTCGACAGCGACATCATCATCACCATGTTGCCCGATGACGCTGCCGTGCGAGATATCTTCTTTGGACCACTCGGGATCGCGGAGTCGTTACGCCCCGGCGCGATCCATCTGTCAATGAGCACCATCAGCTCCGGGGCCTCGGCCGCGCTGCTGTTCGAGCACGAGCGTCGCGGTCAAGGCTACGTTGCGGCACCCGTGTTCGGCAACCCTGACGCCGCGAGAGCGCGTCAGCTCGCCGTCATCGTGGCGGGCAAGCCGGAGTCCTGTGAACATTGCCGGTCGTTGACGGATTCTGGGGAAGACTTTCGTCATCGGGACGGATCCCGCACAGGCCAATCTGCTCAAGTTGCTCGGCAACATGATGACTGCGACAGCTCTCGAGGTCCTCGGCGAAATCGTGACTGTTCTGCGCAAGCGCGGACAGGACCCTCAGCAATTCGTGGATATCATGACGGGCACAACGTTTGACAGTCGCGTCCACAAGAACTACAGCAGCCGGCTCATTGCCGGCAGCTACGAGCCGGGACTGACGATGCCGGCGGCGCTCAAGGACGTCCGCTTGGCGCTGGCCGAGGCGGAGCTGGCCGGCGCTCCGATGCCGTCGGTGGGTGTCGTTCGCGACCGCCTGATCACGGGAATCGCGCGTGGTCACGGTGGACTCGACTGGACGGCGCTCGGTCTGGTGGCTTCGGAGGAAGCGGGACTTTAGACCGGTCGGCCCTGCAACGTGGTCGGACCGGCTCAACGCGACGATTAACGCCGGGCCTCAAGGGAGCGCCGCACGGAGACGTTTCTGCTCTCTTTGCGAACTGCGATTTTGCGCAGTCGCTTGGCGCTGCAAAACACGAACCTGCTGAGCCTTGAAACCAACATTCGCACGCCCGATTGAGCGCGCACGCGTTAGAAACGTGTCGCAATGGCGCTTAAGGACGCCGACTGCCGTCCCGCTTCTTACGCCTCCTGACTCACGCTCCATTGAAACCGCGTGAGCATTTCGTGCGTTTGGCTGATCCGTGATCCACCGCATCTGCTCAGACGGGCCCCTTGACCTGGCCCGCTGTTTTTCAACGGAGAAGCTCAATGACTGATCTCAAACTGCTCTCGACTGGACTCATTGCGGTGGCAATGCTCGCAACGCCGGCCATGGCTCGCGAAAGCGGAGTCGCCTCCCGGCGGGCCGCCATGGAAGCCAATGCCGCCGCGCCGGAAGCGCCATTCTATTCAGGTAACCGTGCTTGCGTTCCGGCGCCGCGCGTCGGCGCATTTGCGACGGCGCCGTGGACCGGCAATAACGTTCCTTGCGAACCGGGCACGGGCGCGTTCTGATCTGCGTACTGCCGTTCGCTTGTTCGACAGTTCTTCTTGCGCCTTGGCGCTTGTGACTCCGTCGATCAGCGCACAGACAAAAAGCGGGCTGGATTCTCTTCCAGCCCGTTTTTCTGTTGATCCTTCCCTACGGCAGTGAGCAACAACCGAGCGTCTCGAAGGTCTCGGAATTTCTCAACTTGCCGAGAGCAGACACTGCTCCGGCCCTTGTGATGGCAATTTGAATGGCGACGCTGTCGAGCATTCCTACTCTATCAGCATCACGAAAGCCTGGCCCCGCAGCCACGTACGGATGCCGCGCCGGCCGATGAAATCAAATACAAGGAGTGTTCTGATGAAACGAGTGATGATGATCATGGCCACGGCCGCGCTTGCCTCCGCATTGGCTGTTGGCGCGGCGGACGCACGAGGCGGCGGCGGAGGCGGAGGTGGCGGCGGTCACGGCGGCGGTTTCGGCGGTGGCGGTCACGGCGGAGGTTTTGGCGGTGGCGGACACATGGACGGATTCGGAGGAGGCGCGCACATGGGCGGTATCGGCGGCGGTGCCCACGTGGGCGGCCTCGGCGGAGGCGTTCATGTCGGCGGCATGGCAATGCGTAGCGACATGGGTCCGAGCGGTCGTGATCATCTCGGCCTTGCCGAGCATTCCCTTGCTCATGGGACAGGTATCCATGACCACGCCATGAATCACTACGGCCGATACCGCCCAGGGTACGGGTACTATGGCGGCTCCGACTGCTACGATTGGTACGTCTTGCATCCTGATCAGCCGTTGCCGCTCAGCTGCAGCTAATGCACCTGCAGCTCCTTGCCTTCGGTCTGGATCCGCTCGCGTCATCCAGACCGATGGCCGCCTGTCGAGGGCGTCAATTCATAGTGACGACTCTGAAGTGCAATTCAATGGCGACGCATCGCCAGCGGGAATACCTCGGACTTGTCAAGTTCGCCCACCCAATGCCGCCGGTCTGCAATTGGTGCCGCGAGTTTCAGAGAAGCCAGCGTCCGACCAGTGCACCGAGACTGGTTCGCGCGATCATCCCCCGCGCGCCGTCTCATGCAATCGGGCGCAGCCCACAAAGGAGTAAACAATGAAGGTCGTTCCAAACACGAAGATGGAATACATCGACATTCCCGGCACATCCATTCGCGCGTCGCGCATTGCGCTCGGCACCTGGGCGATCGGTGGCTGGATGTGGGGCGGAACCGACGAAAGCGATGCGATCAGGACGATCCGGGAAGCGCTCGATCGCGGAATCAATCTCATCGATACAGCGCCCGTCTACGGTTTCGGTCGCTCGGAGGAGATCGTCGGCAAGGCCCTCGCCGGCGGTCGGCGCTGGAACGCAATCATCGCCACGAAGGCGGGACTCGACTGGAAGGACGGCAAGCCATTTCGCAATGCGCGCAAGACCCGAATGATCGAGGAAGCCGAAGGGTCTTTGCGTCGGCTTCGGACGGATGTCATCGATCTCTATCAGGTGCACTGGCCCGATCCCCTTACGCCGATTGCCGAAACGGCCGAGGCTGTGGGCGCGCTGCACCGTGGCGGCAAGATTCGGGCGGTCGGCGTCAGCAATTTCAGCCCGGCGCAAATGGATGAATTCCGTAAGGTCGCGCCACTTCATACGGCGCAACCGCCCTACAATCTGTTCGAACGCGCGATCGAGCAGGACGTGCTCCCCTATTGCCGGGAGAAGAAGATCGCCCTGCTCGCTTATGGTTCGTTGTGCCGAGGCCTGCTGTCCGGCAGCATGTCGGCATCGAGCCATTTCACCGGCGACGATTTGCGGAAGAGCGATCCAAAGTTTCGACCGCCACGCTTTCAGCAATATCTCGACGCCGTGGGGCGCCTCGACCAGTTCGCGCAGGAGCGCTTCAACAGGAGAGTGATCCATCTGGCGGCGCGCTGGGTGTTGGATCGCGGCGAGTTGAACATTGCGTTGTGGGGTGCCAGGCGCGCGGCGCAACTCTCGCCGATCACCGACGTGCTCGGCTGGCGAATCGATGATGCCGCCATGGCCGAAATCGACCGAATTCTTCGGGAGACAATCAAGGATCCGATAGGCCCCGAATTCATGGCGCCGCCGGATCGGGAGGCGGCATGATGGACACACGATCCGCAATCCAAATCGTGAGCCGCGATCGGTTCGACACGACGACCGCTCAAACATCGGGCTCCCATCGTTTCGCCGCGATCGGGCCGTCGCTGGGCATCACTTCGACAATCTGGGGCGGCCTTTTTGAAGTGGAGCCGGGCGCACGAACCGGAATCCACCACCACGGCGAACAAGACACGATCGCATTCGTCCTGTCAGGCCGTTGCGAAGTGCGATGGGGCGGCAAGGGCGAGTTCTCTTCACGAGCCAAGGCCGGCGACTTCATTCACGTTCCTGCTTTTGTTCCGCATATGGAGATCAATCCATCCGTCTTGCCTTTCCGGTGGGTCGTGGTGCGCAGCACGCCCGTACCGATCGTTGTCAATCTACCGGACACGTTCTGGTCATGAGCGATGTGAGCGTGCCCCAACATCTTTATCTTTGATCTGCCTCTGCAAATACGGAACAGACATGGAAAGTACATCATCCATCTTTCCAACGATGGAGGTCACGCGCCGTACGGTCATCGAGACCGGCACCACCGCGCTCCTGTTGGGTAGCCTTCCACGTGGCGCGCTTGCCGCCGAGACCGATCAGGCGGAACCGTCCCTCATGTCCATCGAACTGCGGGTGAACGGCCATCTGCACCATCTTGCGCTCGATCCCCGTACAACCCTGCTGGACGCCCTGCGTGATCATTTGGCGCTCGCCGGCTCGAAGAAGGGATGCGATCACGGCCAGTGCGGTGCCTGCACCGTTCTGGTCGAAGGACGCCGCATCAACTCGTGCCTTACGCTCGCAGCCATGCACGACGGCCAATCGATCACCACCATTGAGGGGCTCGCTTTCGGCCAAGACTTGCATCCCATGCAGGCGGCGTTCGTCGAGCATGACGGGTTTCAGTGCGGCTACTGCACCTCAGGCCAAATCTGCTCGGCAGTGGGCATGCTGGCCGAAACCCGCGAGGGTATGCCGAGCTATGTGACCGCGGATCTGACCCAACCGGCAGCAGAGCTAAGCGACGATGAAATCCGTGAGCGGATGAGCGGCAATATCTGCCGCTGCGCGGCCTACCCGAACATTGTCGCGGCGATCAAACAGGCAATGGGAGAACAGCCATGAAAGCCTTCTCCTATGGGCGTGCGCAATCGGTCGCGGCTGCAGCTATTGCGGCGAGCAAGCCCGGCGTCAAGATCATTGCCGGCGGCACCAACTTGCCGATCTCATGAAGTTGCAGGTGGAGACGCCGTCGACCCTGGTCGACATCAACCGGCTGCCGCTCGACAAAATCGATGAGACCTCGGAAGGCGGGTTGCGCATCGGCGCGTTGGTCCGCAACAGCGACCTCGCGGCGGATCCGCGGGTACGGCAGCATTACAGCGTGCTAAGCCGAGCCCTGCTCGCCGGAGCGAGCGCCCAACTGCGCAACAAAGCAACGACGGCGGGCAATCTACTGCAGCGGACGCGCTGCTACTATTTTTACGACGTCACAAAATCCTGCAACAAGCGCGTACCCGGCTCGGGCTGTTCGGCGCTCGCCGGCTTCAACCGTATCCATGCGATCCTCGGCGGGAGCGAGGCGTGCATCGCGACGCATCCGTCGGATATGGCGGTCGCCATGCGCGCACTCGACGCAAAAATCGAGGCGATCGATCGCGAAGGAAAAGCCCGCACGATTCCGATCGCCGATTTCCACAGGCTCCCCGGCCGCACGCCGGAAATTGAAACGGCGCTTGCCTCCGGCGAGATCATCACGGCTGTCACATTGCCGCCGCCGCCTCCGGGCGCTCAGATGTACCGGAAGGTGCGCGATCGCGCGTCCTACGCTTTTGCGCTGGTTTCGGTGGCCGCCATCGTCGACAGCGCAGGCGGACGAATCCGCTCGGCGCGGCTCGCCTTCGGTGGTCTCGCTCCCAAGCCCTGGCGCGTCGCCGCCGCCGAACACAGTCTCACGAATGCAGCTGCCGGCGCCAATTCGTTCGACGCAGCCGCGGACGCGGTTGTGGAGGGCGCGCATGGATATGGCTCAAATGATTTCAAGATCCCGCTGACCCGCCGCGCCCTGCATGCCGTGCTCGGCCAAATCACCCGCACTTGAGAGATCATCAAGATGGAAATGGATGGACCTGTCGGGGCAAACGCGCTGGATGCCGAGAAGATCGTCGGAAAACCGCTTGATCGCGTCGATGGGCGATTAAAGGTTACCGGCGGCGCGCACTACGCCTATGAAATGCAGCAGAATGCGCTCTACGGCTTTGTCGTTGAGGCTTCGATCGCAAAAGGGCGGATAGCCTCGATCGAAACGCTGACTGCCGAGCGATCGCCCGGCGTCAAACTTGTCCTTACCTATCGCGACGCTCCCAAACAGGGCACCGGGAATCATCGTGAAGCGCATCCTGTGCTCACGGGTCCTGTCGTGTCCCACTACGGCGAACCGGTCGCGTTTGTGGTCGCCGAGACGTTCGAGCAGGCGAGGGCCGCCGCCTATCTGGTCAAAGTCAAGTACGATCGGGAGAAGGGACAACACGCCCTGCCTCATCACCTCGCTCTGGCCCGCGTCCCACACCAGCCGGACGGTGCGCCGGCCGACAGCGAAGTCGGAAACTTCTCGGACGCATATGCCGACGCTCCAGTGCAGATCGACGTGTCCTACAGCACACCACTGCAAAGCCACGCGATGATGGAGCCGCATGCAACGCTTGCGATGTGGGACGGCGACAAGTTGATTCTGCATACGGCGAACCAGATGCTGAACCAGGGTCAGCGGGTCATCGCCAAGACCTTGAATATCCCCGTCGGAAACGTGCGGCTGGTCAGCCTTTTCATCGGCGGCGGCTTCGGCGGCAAGCTATGGGTGAACGCCGATGCTATCCTCGCCGCAATCGCGTCGCGGTACCTCAAGCGCCCCGTGAAGGTCGCGCTCACCCGGCAGCAGATCTTCCATGTGACGACGCATCGCTCGGATACCATCCAGCGCGTCCGCGTTGCGAGCGACCGCGACGGGCGGATTACCGCAATCGGCCACGATGTCTTCTCGGGCAACTTGCGGAGCGAACAGGTCTACGAGGCTGCCGCGCTTCAAACCCGCTCGCTCTACGCCGGCCCCAATCGGCTGACCCGGCATCGCCTGGTGCCGCTCGACATTCCCGTCGCATCCTCGATGCGCGCGCCCGGCGAGGCAGTCGGATTGATGGCGCTCGAGTGCGCTATGGATGAGCTTGCCAACAAGCTGAGGCTCGATCCGATCGAGCTCCGGATCCGGAATGAGCCTGCCGAGGATCCTGAGAAGCACATTCCTTACTCCAGTCGTCACTTGGTTGCATGCATGCAGGAGGGCGCCCGCCGGTTCGGCTGGGACAAGCGCAATTCGACGCCCGGTCAGGTTCGCGATGGACGATGGCTGGTCGGAATGGGCATGTCAGCGGCAACCCGGGGCAATCCCCTCCGGTTCTCAAAAGCCAATGTGCGGCTGGATCCCGATGGCATAGCTACGGTGAGAATGGCGATGACCGACATAGGCACCGGGACTTACACGATCCTGGCACAAATCGCGGCGGAAATGCTGGGATTGCCAATAGAACGAGTGCGCGTCGATCTCGGCGATACGATTTTTCCGGAGGCGGCCGGCTCAGGTGGTTCGTTCGGCGCGGCGAGTTCTGGATCAGCACTGTTCGTAGCGTGCCAGGCGCTGCGCGAGAAACTTGCGGGGCTCGCCGGCATGGACCCCAATACAGCACGTTTCGGCGACGGCCACATTGCGACGGGTGAGCGTTCTGTGAGCCTTCCAGAACTTGTCGGCTCGGGAGTTGAAGCCGATGGCGAGATCAAGCCGGGCCGCAACAACCAGGACTTCTCCCAGCAGTCCTACGGTGCCCATTTTGCAGAGGTTGGCGTTGACCAGGACACCGGAGAAGTGCGCTTGCGGCGGATGCTCGGGGTGTTCGCAGCCGGCCGCGTCTTGAACGCAAAGACAGCGCGGTCGCAAGCCATTGGCGGAATGGTGTTCGGTGTGGGCGCTGCCCTGCACGAAGATCTCGTGCTCGATCCCCGCTTTGGTCATTTCGTCAACCACGACCTGGCTGAGTATCATGTGCCGGTACATGCGGATATTCCTGCCAGCCTGGAGGCGGTGTTCCTTCCCGAGCTGGACGAGCGATCCAATCCGCTGAAGAGCAAGGGAATCGGTGAGCTCGGAATCTGCGGCGCCGGAGCTGCGATCGCCAACGCTGTCTATAACGCCTGCGGCGCACGGATCAGGAACTATCCAATCACGCTCGACAAGGTGCTCGCTAGTTTGCCTGATCAGGGATAGCCGCGTACCGGCACGTTCAACTCTTCGGGAAACGCTTTGTCCTATCTGGCCGCGCCAGCCAACTTATCTATTAGGGTTCACCAATAGGAGATACACCATGAGAAAGCTCTCGACCATGATCGCATCCATCACGATGCTCGTTGCATTCGTTCTGCCGGCTATTGCGGGTATCTCAACATATCCCCCGCGCATGTCTGAGACGGCAATCGCCCGCGCCGGCAACGCCTACGCTGCATTTGACGGGCAGGCGCCGACAACCGCAACGGAACTCAATGAGCACGTTTATCACGGCGGTCCGAAGGTCAACGATTGACACCGCCAAGCCATCGGCACGCCGCCCCGCGGCGATGCCCTAGGCGCGCCACTCCGGCAAGCAGACAGACCCGCTTCGGCGGGTCTTCTTTCGATGCGTATCCGAGCATGGTCGGCAATCCGTCCAGCTTACCATCTTCGTGCGAATTCGGAAGGAGCGCGCCAACGCATGGACACTTCTTACCTGCGCCCAATTGGTTCGAATGGAGGATGCACGTGAGGTGTTGGTTGATCGCCGCCGGTTTTGCGCTGTTCGCGAGCGGTGCCGCATTCGCTCAGATGACAGGAATGGCCGTTCCGACGCCTACAGTCGGTGCAACCTCCCCGCTCGGCAGCACGACTGGTTCGCCGATTTCACCGATGGGAATTGGTTTAGGCGCAACCGAGCTGCCTTCAGCAGGCCTCAGCCCGGCTCCTGTTGTCACCGGTAGCATTGCCACACCTACGACCGGGACTGCATGCTCGACACTTGGGTCCTCGCCAAGCGAAATGTATGGCTCGACGTCGACATATGACGGCGGCGGAATGGCGATGGCTGGGTCAACACCAGCAACGGGCGGAGTCGGGAACACAGCGGCATCGACGTCGTCGGGAATAGGGACGACCTCATCATTGTCAATGACGTCAGCAACGATGCAGAGCCCCATCTCGGGCACGCTCGATACCGCTGGCACGTCGGGCATGTGCGGCTCCGGTTCGAGCAGCATCGCCGCATCCTCCAGCCCGACTTCGACCGTTCCGACAACGCCCGGAGGCAGTCCCAAGACCGGCCTCCCCTTTGGTTCAACAGAGATCGGCAATCTCGGTGTCAGCTCTGCGGCCCTGCTTCCCACGCCGGCAGTCCCGCTGGTGACAGGCAGCGTCGCGCCGATCCTACCGGCAATGCCGATCGTGACGCAGCCTGCGGCGTCCGCTTCGGTCGTCACACCTGGATGCTCATCCCTCGGCACGTCGACATCCACAGGCTTACCAGGCGGCTGCTGAGCTTCTGCCCTCCGGAGCAACCCTCTATGAAAAAGAAGATCGTCATTTCTGTCGCCGTGTTGGCTGCGGTCGCCGCGAGTGCCGGCCTGCTGCACTTGACGCATTTTCACCCGATGGCGAAGGCCGCGGCTGCACCGACTCCGGCGCCACCTGTTCCGATCGTTGCCGGGACTGTCACCCAGCGTGACGTTCCGATCTATCTGACTGGCGTCGGTACGGTGATTGCCTACAACACGGATATCGTACGGGCGCAGATCCAGGGTCAGATCACCAGCATCAACTTTACCGAAGGACAGCGGGTCCACGCCGGCGATCTGCTCGCACAGATCGATCCACGGCCCTATCAGGCCCTGATCGATCAATATGCCGCCAACCTCGAACGCGATCAGGCGCAGCTCGCAAATGCACGAGCGAATCAGACCCGCTACTCCCAGCTCGGCGACAAGGGCTGGGCGACGCCTCAATTGGTTGAAACGCAGAATGCGCAGGTCAGTCAGCTACAGGCGGCGATCAAGGCGGACCAGGCTCTGATCGACGCTGCGAACGTGCAGCTCAGTTTCACGAGACTCACATCTCCAATAGAGGGCGTGGTGGGCATTCGCCAGATCGATGTTGGCAACATCATCAGCCCGTCAAATACGAACGGCCTCTGCGTGGTGACACAGCTGGACCCGATTTCGCTGATCTTTACCCTGCCCGAGACCGTTCTTCCGCAGATCCAGCAACAGCAGCGGGAGACGAAGGTACCGCTATCTGTTCTGGCCTACAATCAGGACAACACGATCCGCCTGGGCGAGGGACAGCTCGGGCTCGTCAACAACGAGATCCTGCAGACGACCGGCTCGATCCAGCTCAAGGCGAACTTCGCCAATAAGGAGAACGGCCTGTGGCCGGGCGAACTCGTCAATGCACGCTTGCTGCTCAATACGCGACACAACGGCCTGACGGTTCCCGCCTCTGTCGTCCAGCAAGGACCGAACGGACCATATGCCTACGTCGTCAATCCGGACGGCACGGTATCTCTCCGCCAGATCAAGGTTGCCCAGGTCAGTGACGGTCAGGCGCTGATTGATTCCGGTCTGAAGGCCGATGAGCAGGTGGTGGTCGACGGACAATACAAGCTGCGGCCGGGAACGCTCGTCATCCCATTGCATGGCAAGGCTGCGGAAGAAGCCGCCGCTCAAGACGCATTACAGGCACCGATCCCATGAATATATCAGCACCCTTCATCCAACGACCGATCGCGACCGCGCTGCTGATGATCGGATTATTGGCTGCCGGCCTTGTCGCGTATCCGTTGCTGCCGGTGGCCGCTCTGCCGAACGTCAACTATCCGACGCTGACGGTCACCGCCCAGATGCCTGGCGCGGACCCGCAGACGATGGCCTCATCGGTCGCTTCGCCGCTCGAGCTCCAGTTTGGGGAAATTCCCGGACTGACGCAAATGACGTCGGCGAGCGCGCTCGGCTACACCCAGGTCACGCTGCAATTCGACTTGAACCGCCAGATCGACGGCGCCGTCAGCGATACGCTTTCAGCCATCAACGCGGCAAGCCCGTACCTGCCCACCGGCATGCCCTATCCGCCCACGATCCGGAAGGTCAATCCGGCCGACACGCCGATCCTCGTGCTCGGCCTTACCTCGGGCAGCCTGCCGCTCACCACAGTCGACGCGTATGCCGAGAACATTCTTCTGCAAAAAATCTCGCAGATACAGGGTGTAGGCCTTGTCGGCATCGGCGGCCAGCAGAAAGCCGCAGTTCGGGTGCAGGTCGATCCACAGGCGCTGGCCGCGCGCGGGATCAATCTGGAGGATGTACGGACCGTACTTGGCCAAGCGAACGTGGATCTCGCCAAGGGAACGCTGAACAGCCCGCGTCAAACCTATACTCTCAACACCAATGACCAGCTGTTTCACCCGGAGCAATATGCCGACCTGGTCATTGCCTACCGCAACGGATCGCCGGTTCGTATTCGGGACATCGGACGCGCCGTCAGCGCGGGCGAAAACGATCTGATCGCCGGCTGGTACAATAACCACCGCGCCATCATCCTTTCCGTACAGCGTCAGCCCGGAGCCAATGTCATTGAGACGGTGCAGCGCATCAGGGCGATGATGCCGACGCTTCAGGCGTCGATTCCCGCCGACATCAAGCTCAACGTTATTTCGGATCGCACCCAGACGATCCGGGCTTCGGTCGCGGACGTCCAGTTCACGCTGCTGCTGACCATTGCTCTCGTCGTGATGGTGATCTTCATCTTTCTTCGCAGTTTCTGGGCAACCATCATTCCGGCTGTCACCGTGCCACTCTCGCTGATCGGCACCTTCGCGGTCCTCTATGAAATGGGTTATAGCCTCGACAATCTGTCGTTGATGGCGCTTTCCATCGCGGTCGGATTCGTCGTCGACGACGCCGTCGTCGAGATCGAGAACATCACGCGGCACATCGAGGAAGGCTTATCCCCCTACGACGCCGCGATGAAGGGATCCGGCGAGATCGGCTTCACCGTCATGGCAATCACGTTCTCTCTAATCGCCGTCTTCATTCCGCTTTTCCTGATGAGCGGCTATGTCGGCCTGCTGTTCCGCGAATTTGCAATCACCGTGAGTGTCGCGCTGGTCCTTTCCCTGGTGATCTCCAGGACGCTCACGCCGATGATGTGCGCCTACCTGCTCAAACCCGAGAGCCATGAGCACGGCCGCCTTTATCGCTGGTCCGAGCGCGGCTTCGATCTGCTGCTCAGCGCTTATGAGGCGGGCTTGAAGGTCGTGCTGCGGCATCACTTCATCACCATGATGGTGATGATCGGTACCATCGCGGTGACCGGGTATCTGTACGTCATCATTCCCAAGGGCTTCTTCCCTCAGCAGGATACTGGCCTGATCCTGGGTCAATCGGAAGCTGCCCAGGACATTTCATTCCAGGCGATGGCCGAGCGCCAGCAGGCCATGCTCGATGCGGTCATGCGTGACCCCGCCGTAGCATCGATTGGCTCGGCCGTCGGCGCTGGCGGAGGTACCTCCACCGTCAATGACGGCCGCGTGTTCATCCAGCTCAAGGCGGCCGACCAGCGCGACCCGATCGACAAAGTGATAGGACGATTGCGAACCAACCTCGCCAAGATCCAGGGCATCACCCTTTACATGCAGCCCGCGCAGGACATCACGGTCGGCGCGCGGCTGAACAAGACACAGTTCCAGTACACCATGAACGACGCCGATCCGGGTGAGCTCAGCCATTGGGCCACTCTTTTCCTCGACAAGATCAAGACGCTGCCTCCGCTCGCTGACGTGACGACTGATCAGCTCAATGCCGGTCCGCTGCTCGACATCACGATCAAGCGCGAGGTCGCTTCGTCCTATGGCATCCTGCCGTACACGATCGACAACACGCTCGACGATGCATTCGGACAACGGATCGTCTCGACGATGTACACGCCGCTGCAGCAATATCATGTGGTCCTCGAGGTCAATCCGAAATTCCAGTATGGGCCCGAGGCGCTCAATAACATCTACGTCAAATCCTCCAGCGGTCAGCAGGTGCCGCTATCGACGCTGGTCGATTCAGTGGTGAAGGTCTCGCCGCTCGTCGTGAACCACCAAGGGCAATTCCCCTCCGTGACGATCTCGTTCAACCTGGCACCCGGTGCCGCAATCGGCGACGCAGTGAGCGGCATACAATCCGTCGAGAAGGAGCTGCATCCGCCGCTCTCGCTGCAGACCAGTTTCCAGGGCAATGCGCAGGCCTTCGGTGCCTCGCTGAAAAGCACGCCGATTTTGATCGCTGCCTCGCTGTTCGTGATCTATCTCATCCTCGGGGTGCTCTATGAAAGCCTCATTCACCCGATCACCATCATCTCGACACTCCCTTCCGCAGGCGTTGGCGCACTGCTGCTCCTGATGGCCGCGCATTTCGACCTGAGCGTGATCGCAGTGGTCGGGATCGTTCTGCTCATCGGCATCGTCAAGAAGAACGGCATCATGCTGGTCGATTTCGCCATCCAGGCCGAACAAGCCGAAGGTCTGACGCCGGAGGAAGCGATCTACCAGGCCTGTATCAAGCGCTTCCGACCAATCCTGATGACGACAATGGCAGCGCTCCTTGGCGCCGTGCCGATGATGGTCGGCACCGGCGTTGGATCGGAGATCCGTCAACCGTTGGGTTACGCGATCGTCGGTGGTCTCGCTCTGTCGCAGATCCTCACCTTGTACACGACGCCCGTCGTCTACCTCTACCTCGATCGGCTGCAGAATTGGCTGTTCGGTGCGCGGCGACATCAAGCAGTATCACGTGACGTCCATCCGGCGCCTGCCGAATGAGCGAGCGCAACGCCTATCGCATTGTATTCATCGGATCTTGTGATCGAATCGATCTGAAAAACAGCGTTGGTGTGCTGTCGTGGCGCGAGAGTCCCATCGAGATGCGGGCAGGGGGCCGATGGCGTCTCTCAAATGCGAACGTTCTCGTCCGATTTTAGCTCGATACGCGCTGAGCTGCCTGTAGGAACGGACCACGGCCAAGCCAATGCGACGAGCCCGGGCCCCCCATTTGAAGGAGGTTATGATGCAAGTCGGAGACGTGCTGCGCAAGAAAGCCTCTCGCGTTGTTACGGTCAGAATGAACGAAACCGTCGCCATTGCCGCGCAGTTGATGCGCGCTAACAAGATAAGCGCGCTTGTGGTTAAGGACGTTGTCCGGACCGAGTGCGATACCGCGGTCGGTATGTTTACAGAACGCGACGTGGTCCGCGCAGTTGGACGCAACGAGCAACCCGATCGCAACCACCGCGCTCCTCGTCCAACGGTCGATCATCGCCGCACATCGAAGATGCCAGGAAAGGTGGCAAGGTTAGCGCCTTGGCACACCAGCGGGCAAGAGCGGCCATGCAGCGGCGGCAGCTCCCAGCTGCGGATTGTCCCTTTGAAATTGGCAACAAAACGTCGCGCCATCCTGCGGCAACTCTTTCCGGTTCGTTCCCGTCCCTTAACCTTCTGGTATCTCGGCCCTGCTTCCGGACCCGTGCACCGCAAACAAAGACTTACTCGATCGGTAGGGCCCGCTGATTGTCGAGCGGTCCCGGTCAGTGATCGCAGCCTTTGCGTTTCAGCGGTTCAACGCATCCGGGGAAGTGGCTTTCGACCCTAAGCTGCCCTGCCATCCTGTGTGCCGATCACGCAGCGCCAGCCCGCCAGGCGTTCTGCCGGATGCAGCTTCATCCAGTCGGCAAGCTGCGGCGCGCCCATGAGGCAGGACTGCATCGAGACGTCTGCGAAGTCCGAGGTGGTGACGGTCTGCTCATGGCAATTTGCCGGAGAGGAAAGATTGCAGAGCACGGCGATAATCTTGATCACGACTGGAGAGCCCCATTGCTGCGATGGGCATTTGCCCGGATGATCTTGATGGCCTTGGCCACGGTGCGCGGATGCAGGCCGAGCGCGTGGATCACTTCCTTCTTCTTGCAGCCGAGATTGCACTTGAGGTCGCCGCGCACTCGCTCGACGTTGAATGCCTCTAGCTCCTTGGAGCCGGGGCGCAGGTTCAGCGCTTCAATGGTACAGAATTCGAGGAACATGTTTGAAGCTGCCCACCAGGTCATGCACGCCATTCGCGCTCAGCGCCAGCAGACGATGGTGATAATGCTTTGGCTGCATCAACTTGCGAAGCTTGCTCGGATCGCCGCTCGTAGTCGTCGGCAAGGGCCTTAAGCTGACCCGCAATCGCTGAGTCGGTCATGGTTTGGGCGGCGCGGAGCAAAGTCCGTGCTGTCTCTAAATATGCCTTGCCGCGTTGTGAGATCTGGACCATCACACAGCCCTCGCGCGGTTCTCCGGCGGCTGGTTGAAGGTGATCTGGAGCCAGCCCACCCAATTGCGGTCACTTTCCCTGCGAGCTCTGAAGCGATCGACGCACTTCTGGGAACAAAGAGGCGTTCGGCACGAGTAGTGCCGGACGAGACCAAACTTGCCATCACAAATTGCGCATCGCGCGGCATTGCCAGATCTAAGACTATCGGAGCAGTTGGGCATTGTAGTCTCCTCTTGGCTTCATCGCAGCTGTTCGTGGATCATCCTTTTTTCACGATCGCACTTCGTGAGATCGTGCGCTTTCCAACGCATGCAGCCTAGGACGACCACGATCAGCAACTCAATTGAATGTCGGTATTCGTCCCGTTATCTAAATGGTGTCGCGGACCGATACGAAGGTTTAGGGCGCCTTCTCTTAAAGCCGGCCACTTCCGCCAAAGGCGGCAGTCGCGTCGATCTGCCTCAAATTCGTCACTTCCGAGCTACTCCCGGCGATGGACATATCGCTGCCCTGCCCCAACTCGCGCGACGTGGCTACAATGGACATACAGGCATCCGCAAAAACGGATCGACTACGCTGTCTCGAAAAGGACGGGAGACGACGGCGAGACCAGTGTCAGTTTGCTTCCTGTGGGGCAGCTGAGTTGACAAATCCAACTGTCTGCATTGCTTGGCCCATGCGCGCGTTTGCGAAGGCAGCTCACGAAAGGCGCGACGGTAGACGCGCGGGAACTCTCCCAGGTGCCAAAAGCCGTTGGCGAGTGCCGCCGCCAGCCGCACCTGCAATAGCCTCTTCGAACGACGCCGCGACTTAAGGGAGCGTCGCAGCTCGTTCGCCCGCGCCCGCCGCAACTCACTATCGCATCACCTTCCGCGCCGACAGCCCCCAAGAACAGATCATTCCAGTCACCTACGCTGAGCCCTCATGGGTGAAGGGCTCAGCGCCGCCGCGGCGGTGTTCGCAATCTCGGCGTCGGTCTCCTTACTCAAGCCGGCAATACCTACTGCGCCCACGACTGCACCATTGACACGGATCGGCGTGCCGCCGCGCAGCACCGGGATGCCGGCAGTGACGAACGCCGTGCGGCCCTGATTTATGCTGTCCTCGATCTCTGCCGTCGACCTCTGTAGCCGCGCCGCCGTTCGTGCCTTTTCGATAGCGAGGTCCGCGCTTGCCGGGCGGACATCATCCATCCGCTGGAAAGCAAGCAGATCGCCGGCAGGATCAACCACCGCGATCGCCGAGGGCGCATTCCGCTGCTCTGCGTTCTCACGTGCCGCCTGCAGCACCGTCTGGGCTCCGGTTTGATCAAGGATCATCACGTTGATGGTCTGCGCCCCGGCTGCAAAGCAGAAGACCGTTGCCAACATTCCAACGCCAATTTCAAATTTCGTCATGCGCGTTCACTCAGTTCATGAAGTTTACCGCCGCGAGGGATGCTATCGCGGGCAGCTTGCGTCACAATACCTATGAAGTGCCCTTGGTGCGAACCAGGTAGTCCACGATAGCTTTGGCGTCGTCAGGGCTGACAGGAGCCTTGTAGGCTGTGATCATCTTGTTGACGACTTCTTGCCAGGCCTCCCTGGAGAGCGACGGTTGGTTCAACACGTGGTCAGCCGAGTGGCAGGCGAGACAGTTGTTGTTGATCGCATCCGATTCCGGACCGGCGGGGAACATCGTGTCGCTGGTGGGGACATCCAGCTTCAGCGACTTCAACGTGGTGACGCTTGCGGCCAGATCAGAATATGGCAACAGAGCAAGACCGAGAAGGGTGACCACCGGCAAAACAGCGCGTAGCATTCTCAGATCATCCTTTAACCGCGGCCACATGGGTCGTTTCAATGGTATTGAACATGTAGCCGGCCGGATTCCAGATCCGGAAGTTTGGCTGCGCCAGGTTCTTAGTGTTGGTGCAACGAACCATCAGCGTGTGCGCGCCGCGCGCCGGCAAGGTGAATTGCGTCTGCCATTGCCGAAAGCCGTATGTGCCATGCTCAGCACCGAGCTGGGTCGGCTGCCAGCTCTTGCCGCTATCAATGGACAGATCGACGCGGGCAACACCGCAATCGCCGCCGAAGGCGATGCCCCGCGCCAAAGCTGGCGTCGCCGCCGGCACGCTGTCGCCGTTACCAATATTGGTGATGAACGACCGGGGAGCGTTGCGGGTCACCGGCACCATCTTGAATCCAGTTTCGCCGGGCTTGACAGTATTGTACGGCGTGTCCGGCACGCGGTAGCCCGTCGCCGTCCAGTAATTGGTGTCCGGGTGATCCAGAACTTCGATGTCGTTCAGCATCTTGACCCAGTAAACACCGCACCAGCCGGGCACAACGAGCCGCAGCGGAAATCCGTTTAGCAGGGGAAGTTGCTCGCCGTTCATGGTGAAAGCGATCATCACCTCGCCGTCGCGAGCGTGATCGATGGTGAGCGACTTCAGAAACTTCGGTGCACCCTCCATCGCCGGCTCGTCCAGGCCGCCGAAGCGGACCTGAACTGCGCCAGGTTTTACACCCGCCCGGTCAAGCACATCCTTGAGACGCACCCCTGTCCAGATCGCGTTGCTCATCGAACCATCTGCCCATTGAGCGCCGGCGACGCGTGGGACGGCGTATAGGCGCGAATTGCCAGCGCATTGGTTGACTGCGGCGATGTCGAATCTCGGAAACCCCCGTAAAACGTCCGTGAGCGAAAGCGAGAGGATGTGATTGACCTGGCCGCGCACCTTCAGACGAAAGCTATCCACATCGATGTCGCCTGGAAAGTTCGCCCAGTGCCAGCTTACATAATGCTGGTTATTTGGGGTGAACACACCCTGGTCGAAGACTTCGAACGGCGTCTCAAGCCATGGCGGGCTCGAGCGCTGCAGGATCATTCGGCCCTTTTGCGGATAGGATGTGGTGACCGTCCGCATACTTGGGCCGCCCGGCACATCCAGATCGACCGTCTCTTGCGCTGATGCCGGCGCCGACAGGAGCGCCAGGCTCGCGACTCCCATCCCGCCCAGCACGCGCCGTCGCGTCAGCATCGACGGTTGCACGTCGTGATCCCGCATCAGCTGCTCCTATCCTGTGCCCCTGCGCTACGCCAAACCTGGTCTGCGGCGTCAGGCTTGACGACAGCTTCGGTCGGCCGGAGCAGTCAGCACGGCATGCAAGACCCATCTGTCGTATGATTTCGCGAGTTCTAGCCCGCTTTCGCGGTAATGGTTTCGTCTGCCGTGAACGCAAGCCAAGCGCCTCATTTCCCGATGTAGGAAGGAACGAGCACCATGCTCATCACGCTTGAGTGTTCGGCGACCCGCAGCGGCTGAACGGATGTCTGGAAACGTACGCGAAAGTCGAATGTTGAACTTGCGCGTGTCGAACTTTTCGCCCCGGACCTCATGTGGTCGCGCGGCTCCGAATAGCTAACGGGAAATTTCGAAGGCAGTAATCGGCGCGGCCGATGGCAATGGCATCAGCGCAGAATGGGGTCGGGGTAATCCCGACCGGCGGGCCCCGAGGTGTCCTGCCCATCGAATGGAAGCTCGCCTCATTGCTGCGCCGAATCTCCGCGTATTTACGCTTGGCGCGCAGAGGCGCTTATGAGAAGCCTTTTGCAATCCGCGAGAGGGGTGTCGCCCAACCCAACAAATTGGCCCTGATTAGCAGCAACATTCCAGAACGCATGTCGGCCTGACACGAGTTTATGGACCGAAACTACGCGTGACCACAAAAACGCGTGACTACGGCTCGAGATTGCGCTCCATCCCTGGATCGCGCCAGCTGATTAAATTCCGCTTTCGGAGATTGGCGCAAAACCGCAGCAATTGCAGCAATCGAGCCAAACTCATTGCGAAGCGGATGCATACATTTCCATTCACGCCCGGTCTCGCAGCCGCAATCCTGCGAGACGACGTTGCGAAAGCATGAGCAGCGCCGCCGGGACCATAATGTCTCGCAACACAGGAGTAATCCGTGGCCAAACGCCCTACACTCACCACCGACAGCGGCATGCCGGTCTCCGACAACCAGAACAGCGTCACCGCGGGCCCGTTCGGCCCGGTGCTGATGCAGGACTTCATTCTGTTCGAGAAGCTTGCCCATCAGAACCGCGAGCGCATTCCCGAGCGCAGCCAGCACGCCAAGGGCTCGGGCGCCTTTGGCACGCTGACCATCACGCAGGACATTACGAAATACACCAACGCCAAGGTGCTTCAGAAGGGCAAGAAGACCGAAGCTTTCATCCGCTTTTCGACGGTGGCGGGCGAGCGCGGCGCCGCCGATGCCGAGCGCGATGTCCGCGGCTTCGCGCTGCGCTTCTATACCGAGGAAGGCAACTGGGACATGGTTGGCAACAATACACCGGTCTTCTTCGTCCGCGACGCGCTGAAGTTTCCTGACTTCATCCATACCCAGAAGAGGCACCCGAGAACCAACATGCGCTCGTCGACCGCGATGTGGGATTTCTGGTCGCTGTCGCCCGAGAGCCTGCATCAGGTCACCATCCTGATGTCGGACCGAGGCCTGCCGCAGAGCTATCGCAACGTCGATGGTTTTGGCTCGCACACTTATTCGTTCATCAACGCTAAGAACGAGCGTCACTGGGTCAAGTTCCACTTCAAGACCATGCAGGGCATCAAGAACTGGACCAATGCAGAAGCCGCTGAGAGGGTCGCGCAGGACCGTGAGACCCATCAGCGCGATCTCTTCGAGTCGATCGAGAGAGGCGATTTCCCAAAATGGAAATTCTCCGTGCAGATCATGCCGGAAAGCGATGTCGGAAAGCACTGGTACAACCCCTTCGACCTCACCAAGGTGTGGCCGCACAAGGATTACCCGCTCATCGAGGTCGGCGTGCTCGAGCTCAACCGCAATCCTGAGAATTATTTCGCTGAAGTCGAGCAGGCCGCGCTGTCGCCCGCTAATATCGTGCCCGGCATCAGCCATTCGCCCGACAAGATGTTGCAGGCCCGTATCTTCTCCTACGCGGATGCGCACCGCTATCGCATCGGCATCAATGCGGATCAGCTTCCCGTCAACAAGCCGCGCTGCCCCGTGCACACCTACAACGTCGATGGTGCGATGAGGCTCGCCGGAAATCCGAATCCCGATGCCTATTACGAGCCGAACTCGTTCAACGGCCCGCTACAGGACGAGCGCTTCCGCGAGCCGCCGCTCCCGATCTCGGGCGCAGCTGACCGCTACAATCACCGCGACGGCAATGACGACTATCGTCAGCCCGGCGACCTGTTCCGGCTGATGAGCGTCCAGCAGAAACAGCAGCTGTTCCAGAACTACAAGGCAGCGATGCAAGGCGTGCCACTCGAGATCGTCAAGCGGCAGATCGCCCACTGCTACAGGGCCGATCCCGAATACGGCGCCGGTATCGCGAAGGCGATCGGCATCGATTTCAAACCGCAGATGGTTGCCGCGGAGTAGCGCCGCCCGCTTCCCAGGTCGGCGGCCCCTCCTACCGGGCCGCCGGCTCTCCGAAACCAGCGCTCGTCCCTTGGCACGAAGCTGATCGCTCCAAACAGTGAATATCATCTCTGGAGAGAACAAGTGTCCGATCGGATTGCACCAAAACTCCTTGCCGAGCTCGTCGGAACTTTTGCATTCGTGTTCATCGGTGCCGGCGCCGCGGCCGTGGTCGGCGACGGGGCCGGCCTTAACAGCATCACCGCGGTTGCCTTCGCCCACGGCTTGGCCATCATGGCTCTTGCCTTCGCCTATGGCCCGGTATCGGGCGGGCATTTCAACCCCGCCGTCACCGTGGGCGTGCTCGCCGCCGGCGCGATGAAGATTGGCGAGGCATTTGCCTATATCGTCAGCCAGCTCATCGGTGGTGTCACCGGCGCGCTCATGCTGCTGACCGTTCTGGGCGGCGCCGCCACTGGCCTCGGCGTACCGGCGCTCGCGCATAATCTCGCTTTAGGTGCCGCGACCGTGACGATCACACCGGAGGCCGGCTTCATGATCGAAGCCTTGCTCGCCTTCTTCCTGGTCACGGTGGTGCTCAGCACGGCGGTTGCGGGCCGCGCCGGCAACCTCGCACCGCTGGCCATCGGCATGACCCTGACCTTCAACATCCTCATGGGCGGTGCCCTCACGGGTGCACCCTTCAACCCGGCGCGGGCGCTGGGCCCGATGGTCGCGACCGGCAATTTCAACGATGCCTGGCTGTACCTGACGGCACCAGTCGTGGGCGCCATCGTTGCTGCCCTTCTGCACACTGGCCTCGGGCGGCTCGGCCACGAGCGAACGGCAACAAACGACCACCGCGCGGCCGCCGGCACGCCCGCCGAATGAGATCGGCAGCAGGCGCACTGGCACGTCATTCGGGAGCCGCTTCGATGGATACGCCGGAGCGGACGCCCTGCATCAACCTCAGTTCCGAAGCGAGGTCGGCATGGCGTCCGGGATCGCTTCAACAGACACTGCGACGGTAACGGCTCGGGGTTTGGCCGGTCAGCCTGTGAAATGCAGCGGTGAATGTGCTCGTATCGCTGAAGCCGACCTCAAGTGCGATGGCCATGACGGACAGTTCGCGGTTCGTTAATAGCTGCTTGGCCCGTTCGATTCGGCGGTTCGCATGATATCTGCGCGGCGGCATTCCGAAGGCCTCCTTGAACGACCGGCAGAAATGGAACGGGCTCAGTCGCGCCAGTCCGGCGAGGGTCGCGAGCGGGATGTCGTCGGCGACGTGCTCCTCGATATAGGCGGTCACCCGCTTTTGCTGCCAGCACGCAAGGCCGCCGCGCCGGGTGGGCCCTCGGGACGCAGCGTCACTATTGATGCGAACGACTTCATGCGTCAAGGCGATGCCAAGCACTTCGCCGTATTGCCGGGTCATCGAGTCCGAGTTCGCAATCAGCGACTTCAGCTTGAGAGCGGTCTGCCAGAGATCGCTATCGAAGAAGAACAGTCGCGGCTTGAATTCGATCTCCTCGAAGCGCAGCGCCGGATCGACGAGTGGCCAGCAGGGATCGATGTAGAAATAGGTGGTACGCGTCAATGCGCGAGGTTTCTGCCATCCACGGAAGTCATGCCCGGCAGGAACAAAGGTGAGCTTACGTGCGAAATTGCGAAGCGTAGACCGAGGCAGACCTTCAACAAAGGTCTCGCCGTCGTCGCGCTCGGCGACTTCAGCGGCAATGAGCAGATGCCATGGAGCCCGGAATCCGTATTCAAACGGCACGTGCCGCATGATCTGGACCGTCTCCGCGTGTAAGCCCGACCACGTGGCAGAATGGCGTCTGACGATCTCAGGCGGCGAAATGTTCACAAGCGAGCGAGGTTCAAGATTCCGATCCAGGCACGGCGCAGACTCGGCGACCGGACGTGGGAGAGGAAGTGCAGCGGATTGATTCAATGTCGATTCGGCGGAGCTGGCCATTATTCGATCTGACTCGCTTTGATACCGTCCAACCCCAGATGTTATTAGTAGGCCGGTCGCGACGATGAACAAGATGTGGAGTCGCCTCCGCTCACGCCGAGTTGAGACTCGACCGTCACGATCGATTGAGTCTTGCGCGTTTCGTCCACAATTGTGGGACGAAGCCGGGAAAAGCCGCGACGCGCGAATTTATCACAAGATCAGGGCGTCGAGACATTGGCGCGACGCAATGTATAATTGACGCAACAAAAGGCGCGAATGCAAGACAGAATTGGCGTGACATTGGGTAATCGCAGCAAGACGGCCAAAGTCCATACCTCGTCCAGGACTATCTGCGCGCGCCGAGAGCGCCTCCGTCCAGCAAAGAACCTATCACGTCAACATGACGCACAGCGTGAGACCTAAGGAGATTGGCAGATGCCTTCCAGCTCCAATCGCGACGTCGCTTACCTTAAGCCCGGCGCGTCGAAGTCCAGAACATCGACTTTTCGACCTTCCGCAATCCGGCAGAAACGACGATCGATCACGGCGTCATTCTCAAGGTCGTAACGACGAATATCTGCGGCTCCGATCGGCACATGGTGCGGGACCGCACGACAGCGCCGGCGATCAGCCGAAGCCATGGCCGACCTCTGACAGCTGTCGTAAACCCGCGCGTCGACCTTACTGCTGTTTTTCCCAGAACGACAACAGCCCTTGCGAAGTGGCACCTCCTATCACGCAGGGTATACCGACGGCAACCTGGCCGAGGGCTGCCGCCGACACGCAGCCGAGCGCGATCGCGCCGACGCCGACCTGGCCCCACAAATCCAGATTGCGGCGCGCGTCCGATCCCTTGGCCTTGAGCTCTTCGACCGCAGCGAGCGCATCGCGACGGACCGCGCCGAGTTCGACCCTGTCTGCGGCCTGGATTACTTCGGTTAGCGGGCCCTTCACAGCCTCGGACTGCCGCGGAAGTTCGTCGCGGAGAAATTCGCGCAGGGAACTATCTCGCACCGCATAGCTTGCGAGCGTGTAACGGGCCATGCTGCCCACGGTCAGCTTGTCGAGCGTATCGCGGCTCTTCGACCACGGCAGCATCTTTACGATGCGCATGATCGGTACATGCGAACCGGTGGCGAAATAATAGCCCCACAGCGTATCCAGCAGATCCTGACTCGAGGCGAAGGTCAGCTTGGTATCGAGCTTCCTTTCTTCCTTCTTGAAGGGATTTTGGGTGAAGGCGTTGCGCAATTTGTCGAGCATACCCGGCCTCGAGTCCTCCAGCGGGATCTCCGCGAGCGTCGGCAGCGTGCCGTTGAGATAGCTCTCGATCATGATACGCCGCTCCGGAATTTTCGGTTCGATCTGCCGCAGCAGGTTGCGCCAATCGGGCAGGCCAGAATAGGCGATAGCCCGCACGATCACCCACTCGTCTTGCGGCGGCACGGGGAAGAAGCTGTTGACGAGTTGCTCTGCCTTGGCAGGATTCGAGCCGATCGCGCCGGCGATGAAGCCGAGATAAATGCCCGCGCTCTCGGGCTCCTTGAAAGTCTGGGAATGAAAGAGAACGCGTACGGCCGCCGGCACGTGCGCATAGTCCGGCTTGCCGCGATAACCATAGATCCACTGCTGTACCACGCCAAGTGAGGCGCGCGGATCGATCTCGGGGGCAACGGCGGCCCGAACGGAGCCGCCGAGAAGCAGCAAGGGAAGGATGAGTGCTGCATATCGCATATTGATGCTCCATCGCGCGCGCGAAAGTTTCCTGGTCGCTATCGCGCGCGCCTTCGATCATCGTCGCTAAACGCCATTTGGAGCGGCTATGCGACTATTGTTGGGAAGGCCGGCTCGACAGCGCGTCGAAATTGTGGCGCCGTTAACGACCGGCCTGCAACAGACCTTGCCTCCGACATTCTTTTGCCCGCTGCGGGAAATTCATCTCGTCGCAAGACACCAGGCAGGCGCGACGTGAGGATGAGAGCTACTGAGAGAGATCAACGGCGGCGTCGCCGCGCGCGTAACCTGCAAGCGCTGCTTGCCGCCGCCGTATTGGCACTTTCCGCTTTGAATGCCGCTGCGGCAGATCCTCCGGCAGCCAGGGTCATCGTTCAAGGCAACCAGCGGATCGATGCCGAGACGGTACGCTCCTATTTCCGGGCTGCGCCAGACGGCCGTTACGATGCCGCGGCGCTGGATGCGGCGCTGAAGGGGCTGATCGCGACGGAATTGTTCGACCAGGTCAAGATCGATCGTGCCGGCGAGGCCGTGGTCGTGCACCTGGTCGAGGCCAGGGTCCTTGTCCGCGTCGTCTTCGAAGGCAACAAGAAAATCAAGGACGAGGATCTCGCGGCCGTCGTCCAGTCCAAGGCGCGCGGACCGCTTCAGCGTGCCACGCTGCAGGCGGATGTCGGTCGCATCATGGAGGCCTATCGCCGCGTTGGCCGTAACGATGTCGGGGTGGTGCCGGAAATCATCGGCCGCGGCAAGGACAGCGTCGACCTCGTTTTCACGATCACCGAAGGCGCAAAGACGACGGTGCGGCAGATCAACTTCGTCGGCAATCACGCTTTCGGCAAGCGCCAGCTTGCCGCCGTTATAAGCACGTCCGCGACCAACGTGCTGAGCTTTCTCACCCACGCCGACGTTTATGATCCTGATCGGCTCGCGGCCGATCAGGATCAGCTTCGGCGCTATTACCGCAACCGCGGCTATGCTGACGTCAGCATAGCCAATGCACGGGCCGAATATGACCCGACTATCCAGGGCTTTGTCCTGACCTTTGCGATCGATGAGGGTGAAGCCTATCGCTTCGGCAGTATCGACCTCCAGTCCCATATTCCGGAGGTCGGTCCCGAACGACTGCGCGCTCGGGTTTCCGCGCGCACTGGCGCGACGTTCGATGACAGTCTCGTCGACAGGAGCACGGAGGCCCTGGCGCTCGAGCTGGCTAAGCTCGGCTTTCCGTTTGCGCATGTGGTGCCGCATACCCACCGCAATGCGGAGGGGGGACGGATCGACATGTCATTCGTGATCGATCAGGGGCCGCGCAGCTATATCGAGCGGATCGACATCCATGGCAATACGCGGACCAAGGACTATGTGATCCGCCGCGAGTTCGACATCGCCGAAGGGGACGCCTACAACCAGACGATGGCCGATCGCGCCCAGCGACGGCTGAAGGGCCTGAATTATTTCAAAAACGTAAAGATCACGACCAGGCCGGGCTCCATGAGCGATCGCGTCGTGCTCGACGTTGACGTTGCGGACCAGTCAACCGGCGACTTCTCCATTTCCGGGGGTTATTCGACAACCGATGGATGGCTGGGCGAGATCAAGCTCGGCGACCGCAATTTCCAGGGCACCGGCACGGCGGTGCAGACCAGCGTGAGCTATGGCCAATATTCACGCGGCTTCGATGCTTCCGTGTCCGAACCGTATTTACTCGACAGCCGCGCCACGGGAGCCGCCGAGCTGTTCGCCAAGCAGAGCTTTGCCAATAGCTACCAGTCCTATGGCAGCGACACCTATGGCGCGAATTTTGGGCTGACGACGCCGCTGAACGAACAGACCGGCGTGCAGTGGCGCTATTCAATCTCGAACCAAGACGTCACGCTCTCGCCCCCCTCGTCAGGGACGACGGTCTCGTTGCCGATCCAGCAGGCAGCCGCGGCCGGACCTGCCTGGGTCTCGGCCATTGGCAGCACCACGACATTCAGTACGCTCGACAGCAGCAAGAGCCCGACCACCGGCATCAACTCGCAGCTCCGGGAAGACCTTGCCGGCCTTGGCGGTGACGTCCGGTTCCTGCGCACGACGGAAGACGTGCGCTACTATAAGTCGCTGGGTGGCGACCTCGTCGGCATGATTCGAGCCCAAGGCGGTTACATCAGCGGCTGGGGCGGACAGCAAGTGCCGCTGCTCAACAGCTTCTTCGGCGGTCCAAGCATAGTGCGCGGCTTTGCGCCCGACGGCTTTGGCCCGCGCGACCTGACACCCGGCAGTACAACGGACAATGTGGGAGGTGGCATGTACTGGGCCACTACGGCCGAACTGCAGACCGGGATCCCCGGCGTGCCGGATGAGTATGGTTTGAAGGCCTCGGCCTTTGTCGATGCCGGCAGCGTGTTTGGCTATACCGGACCCACGACATTCGGTACGCAGACCGTCAATGTCGCTAGGAGTAACGTCCTGCGCTCGTCAATTGGTGTCGGTCTCACGTGGGGCTCGCCCTTTGGCGCCCTCACCGTCAACTATGCCGTGCCGGTGACCAAGGCTGCCTACGACGTGACGCAACCCTTCAATTTCACCGCCTCGCCGTTCTGATTGATTGGGTCAGTCGAAAACGATCATTTGCGGAAGCAGAGGACGAACAATGAGTTCGCGACAGCGTTCGCGCATAAGTTGTCGCCCGTTATCTTCGATGATGCCGGTCCAGATGGGAGAGGTGGACTTCACCGCCACCCGCCGTACAACCGTTGCGCGCGCTGGAGCAAAAAGCCACACTGGGATAAAGTTCACCGTTCGACCGTTCCAGCTTGGCCATGAGCCGTGCAGTTAGGTGACGGGCTACATTAGCCCGACAATGACCGACTTCGGCCGGATCGGCAGCGTGCGCTCGAGCCTGGCGAAGTTCAAACCGCGGGGACCATGGGCCCGTAATAGGAGCCCGAGTGATACCACGGGTCCCACTGGTAGGCCCGTCGCCGCCACGGGTGCCGCTCGTAGCCGCGTGCGCGAGCAGGAAGAAGGCGGACGCTGCGATCAGCATTCGCGCCGCTGGCCATACGACCATCTCCAAGGGCGCTACCCGATGCGAATGCATTGGTGGGAATAAACGAAGCGCCAAGTGCAAAGGCGATTGAAAGAGCAACCAAGATCTTACGCAAGATGAACTTCCTTTTCATCACGACTTCCTTTCGTTGGCCGGGGCGTTACCGCGCGCGCCGAGACCCTCCGAGTTGCCTCGAAGGGTCGATTTCAGCCGCGCCTCGCACTGGCGCGCGGACTGACTTCAATAGTCCGGCGAGTAGCCTTGCCCCTGGTTCGCAGATGAATATCGCGGATTGATACCGCAGTATGCATCTGTACCAGACGCACTTGCCATGCACTGGCGATAGGACGAGAACTGGCAGTTGCCAGGATAGCCCCACTCCGTTCCTTGCAGGCAGTATCGATCAACCGCGGGGGCTGCCAAACTTGGGGTGGCGGTCGCAAGGAGGCCAACAACAGAGAACCCTGCGAATAGAACTTTGCGCATAGAATCAACTCCTGGCTTGTATTTAGAGGGCGAACGGTTCCAGCCGCATTTTCTGGGGGGATCGAGGATGCGCGAACTAGGATCCGTTCCTGCGGGTCTGCTGGGGAGAGAGGCACCGCTGTTGGTTTATGTGCGTGCGGACGGCCATAGCACCAAGCTATCGCGGCTTCACGATCGGTCAAATCGGCGGGATCCCAGAGCTTGCTTGTGGCGATCGCCTGATCGCATTATCGGCTATTGGTCTTCGAGCGCGTCAAAGTTCGTCTGCCGCGGGAGGGACACGCCTTGGGTTTGCCCGTCGGCGCCGCCCAATCGCGGGGGCCCGACCGCCGGTTCCTTGGAAGGCGCACATCACAGCATGAGACTGGGAGACCAGTTTTGATGTCAGATCATAGATCGGGAGGATGCTCGAAAGCTTCACGCTCTGGAGCTTGACACTTCAGAACCGGAGTGACGGCTGCACTCACCATAATCCGGATTAGCGCTGACGTAGCGGGCGCGCCAGTAGTGATCCGGCCGCGATTTGGCCCTCCATGGCTCGCCATCTCGATAGCAGCCACCGCCAAATGCCTGCGACTTCCGCCAACTGATCGTTGGCCTAGCAAACCCAGGACAGAACGCCTATGTGGTGCGGTTTGTTTACCAGGCATACGTTTAATTGCTGGCGCCGGCGAACACTCAAGCATGATGACGATGGTGTTCAGGCCTCCCTATATCAAGAAGGTGAGGTGCTTGGCTTGTGTTCTGTCATTAGGATCGGAGCATGAGAGCAAGCGATCTCGACGATGCAACCAGCCCCTGGATGAATGGTGAATCTGAATCCGTGAAGCTTGACGATGGCCGCAACCAAGTTCAGCCCGAGGCCGAGGCCCGGCATGTGCCTTGTCCTGTCCGACCGATAGAAGCGCCGCAAGACAGCGTCGTGCTCGTGTTTGCTTATGCCTGCCCCGGTATCCTTGACTCGGACTATGGTTTCGTCGCGACTGCGCACCAATCCGATCTCGACCCGGCCGCCCGCCGGCGTAAATTTCACGGCGTTGTCGACGAGATTGGCGATCGCCTCGATCAAAAGATCGCGGTCACCATGAACGTCCAGTTCGTCTGGCGATTGGATGACTAGGCTAATTCCCCGATCCTCCGCTATCGGCTCATACATATCGCCTACTTCTCTTATGATATCTGCAAGTGCGACGTGGCCGAAGCCAGCCGATCTCTGATTTATTTCGATTTCCGCAAGACGCAGGATGGCGGTAATGATCGATAGCGATTGATCGAGAGCCTCGGTCGTCTTGTCCGCAACTGCCTGCAACTGTTCAAGCGTTATGGCGTTGCTGCGACCTCGCTCGAGCATCAAACGCGCACGGGTAAGGGGCGTACGCAAGTCGTGCGCGATGTCCCGACCGACGCCTCCGAGAGACTCGATGAGAGTCTCCATCTCATCGAGCATGCCATTGACTATTGTCGCAAGTTGCGAAAAGGGATCGTCGCTGTTCCCAAGCGGGAGCCGTTCACGCAGATTACCGTCGACGATGCGCTGCACTCGCTTGTTGACCTCTACGAGACGCTTACGGGCGCGCGCGCTCAGCGTCACGCCGACTGCAATGCAAAGGAACACCGCGGGGAATAGGCCCAGCGCCAGCGCTCCTCCGACGACCCTTGCAATCTCCTCGATTTCAGCCGCATCGCGTCCGACCAGCAAAACATTACCATCGGGTAACGTTTGCGCGATCAGCCGCACGGCCTGCTGCCCCACGCCAAATCTGTCAGTTCTGTCGACCACCACGTTTCGTGCCGTGCCGTCGATCTCGATATTGGCTGGCTGCCTTTGCATATTGCCTGCGATCCTGTCGCCGTGCGCTCCAAATAATCCGATGATCCGGACACGGCCTGGATCGTACCGCAGGCCCTCGTTGATTGCGTCTAGCCTCCGACCGGGTGGCAAGGCAACGAGAATTCCTATCTGCGAGGCGATGGTTCGGTCGGATCGCAACGTCAAGTCATGCTTCGTCGTCAAGTAGACGAACCCGAGCAGTGCAACGGTAAATGCCGCAAAGATGCCGGTCACCAATACGGTCCATCGCAGCCTGTTAGATCGCAAAACCTCAAGCAACTGCATCACTTCGTCTCGCCGAAAGATCGCAGAAATGCTCCACAGTTCTGCTCGGCCTGGGGGGTGGCTGCGAAGCCTTGAAACGAGCTCGCACGACTCCGTTGACATGGGTGCATCCTTCGCATTTCGCTCGTCTCACGCGCCGTCCGGCGCATCCTTGATTCCAGGTGCGGGCGCCAGCCTAGCCCGAACAGCGCGAGCGACTCGATCCTACGGAGGTTGTTCCGACTATCGTCTTCGTTTGCGAGGCCCCATACCTTCGTTTTTGCTTGGCAATTGCATCGAGCGTGCTGAAGACGGGGTGATGAGCCGGCGCGGGCCGCATCAAGATCACGAACAGGCGCCTGTCATCTTAGCCAGCATCCCCGCGACCGACGGCGGCCTCGACATGTTTGATCAAGCCGGGCGCCGTAAAGGGCTTGGCCAGGAAGCCAACGGCTCCGGCCTTCCGCGCCTGATCCCGCACTCTGTCTTCGGGGAACGCCGTAATGAACACAAACGGCGTACTGTGCCCTTGGGCGCGCATATGGGTGAGGAGGTCCACCCCGCTCATGCCGGTCATCTGCACATCCGCGACGACGCATGCGCAGTCGTGCAACTGAGGTGACTGCAGGAACTCTTCGGCCGACGCAAATGTGTGGACGAGATATCCTTCTGAGCTGAGTAGATTGTCGATTGCTTCACGGACGAGTGAATCGTCGTCAACAACTGAAATCGTCGAAAGCATTGACAAGACGACCTTCCAGGCGCGGGTGCAAGACGCACTCCTTGGCACCGCCCCAGATCTAAGAATGGGCCGCCAATCGGGATTCTGAAATCATACTTAGGTTTGTCCGCGCGAGTACGTGGTAACTCAATCAGACGCATTCGATCTTTTGAAGCCTGAAGGTCGAGGTTTCTTGCCCAATCCTCGCCGGGCAAGCACTAAGGCTTGACGCGACGAACTCCAAGAGTTTCGGCTTTCCGTAACAGATCGGCCAGCGATTTCGCATCCATCTTCTTCATGATGTGCCCACGGTGAATCTTGACGGTAATTTCGGCAAGTCCGAGTTCGGCAGCTATCTGCTTGTTCATGAGGCCAGAGGATACCAAGGCAAGAATCTCGCGCTCGCGAGGGGTTAAGGTCTGAAAGTGAGTTTGCAGGTTCGCGACGATCCGGTCGGCCTCGCGTCGCTTGCGATCCCGTTCGATCGCCACTGTCACGGCGTCCAGCATGTCCTGATCGCGAAATGGCTTGCTCAGAAAATCGACAGCCCCGCCCTTCATGGCCCTCACGCTCATTGGAATGTCGCCATGGCCGGTCATGAAGATAATGGGAATATGAACGTTCGCCTTCGCCAGTTCACCTTGGAAGTCTAGACCGCTCATTCCTGGCAGCCTAATGTCCAGGACCAGGCAGCTGGCGACATCTGGAAGCGTGCTTTGCAGCATTTCGGTTGCCGAACCGAACACCTCAACCTCCAGCCCGATCGATGCAAAGAGATTGCTGAGCGCTTCACGCATCAATTCGTCGTCTTCGACAATTAAGACGAGCGGCTCTCTCGCGCTGATAGGCTCACGCGGTGTTTTGGGACGCTCAGTCACGACGCCTCCTTCTGTTGTTGCGAGGGCAGGACGAATTGAAACGTAGCTCCCGGCCCCTGATTGGGCGATGCCGATAGACGGCCCTCGTGGGCCTCCACGATCGAACGGCAGATCGAGAGCCCCATTCCCAAGCCGCTGGACTTGGTGCTGAAGAAGGCGTCGAACAGCCGGCTCGCATTCTCGGCGGAGATCCCGACGCCGCAATCGGTCACACTTAGGAATACACGGTGTGCCTCGTCCTGGCCTGACCGGATCACCAGTTCGCGCGGCCGATCCGTGATCGGCAACATCGCCTCGATGCCGTTCATTACCAGGTTAATGATCACCTGCTGCAAGTGAACCCGATCACCAAGGATCGCAGGGAGAGCGGGCGCCAACTCGGTACGCAATGAGACTAGCTGGCTACTCAACTCACGCTCTACCAGCACGATAACCTCCTTGACGACGTCATTGAGATCGAGCGGCACTTTTTCGATGCCGGATTTTTTCGCGAGCGTGCGGACACGCCGGATCACCTCAGTTGCCCGGTTGCCGCCATTGATGACCCATTCCACCGAACGGCGCGCAGCGGGCAGGTCTGGAGTTTCGCGGTCGAGCCAGCGCAAACAGGCCCCAGCGTTAGCGATGATTGCAGCGAGCGGTTGGTTCACCTCGTGGGCGATCGAGGCTGTCAGTTCGCCCAACGTGGTCACGCGCATGACATGCGCGAGCTCCGCCTGCGCTTTATGCAGCTTCTCCTCGGCCTGTTTGGTCGCGGTAACATCCACCACCGCCCCAATGAACTCCAGCTGGTCCGCCTGGTCTCTGACAGCATGGGCGACGACATGGACGTATTTGACCGAGCCATCCGGCATCAGCAACCGATGCTCGTAGTCGAGATCCTCTCCGCCGCGGGCTGCACGTTCGATCGTCTCCTGGACGCGAGCCCGATCCTCCGGATGAGTGCGATCAAGGACGTTTTCAAAGGTGACAGAACGCGGCTCGTCATATCCAAGGATCCGGAAGAATTCCTTGGAGCCGACGCGTTCGTCAGTAACGACATTCCAGACGAAGCTGCCGGTTTGGCTCACTCGCTGTGCTTCGACCAATTTGGCTTCGCTTCGCCGTAACTCCTCCTCCGCCCGCTTGCGGTCCTCTATGTCGGTGGACGATCCATACCACTTGACAATATTGTCGTGTTCATCGCGTAGCGGCACACCCCGGAATAGGAACCAGCGATATTCACCGTCGAAACGCCGTAGGCGGGCTATAAGCTCACCGGGCGTACCGGACGCCCGTATTGCGCTCCACTTCACCAACATGCCCTTCTTGTCCTCAGGATGAAAGGCGCGAGGCCAGCCGGTTTCGGCCTGATCCGGTGAGAGGCCGGTGTAGTCGAGCGCCGTTTGATTGAGGAAATCGGGGACCCCGTCCGGTCCGGCGCGCCAGACCAAGGTCGGGATCGTGTTGATCACGAGTCGAAGCCGATCCTCGGACTTCTTGATTTCGTCAAAAGCTTTTTGCAGCGCCTCATTGGCGAGGTGCTGCTCCGTGACATCGATGTGCGTACCAACCAGCTCGGTCACTTCACCGTCGTGACCGACAACGGCATGTCCCACGGAATGCACATATCTTGTCGAACCGCCCGGAAGAACGATGCGATAGTCGCCTTCGAAGTCCGTTTTCTCTCGGAGGGCCTGCCGCACCATTTCGATGACCCGGTCCCTGTCTTCCCCGTGAACGCGATCCCACAAGGGCTGCTGTGGTACAGCCTCCTCAGCCGGATCGAATCCCAGCATGCTGAGCGCTTCCGGAGACCGAAACACGAACTCTCGCCGACGCGCATCCCAGGCCCAACTTCCGGTGTGGCTCAATCGCTGGGCTTCGGCCAAATAGGCCTCGCTGCGTCGCAGCTTTCGTTCCGTCTCCGTTGCCACCGTGACATCGGTGACCGCGCCTACAAACTCGATGCCCCCGGAAGCATTTCTTTCGGCGCGCGCCAAGGCGTGAACATGTTTAACCGATGCATCCGGCATCAGCAGTCGATATTCATGATCAAATTCCCGTCCCTCGCGGGTCGCGCGATCGATAGTGTTTTGCACGGCAGCGCGATCTTCCGGATGGGCGCGCTGGACAATAAGTTCCAGGGTCGGTTTCGTACTCCGGTCGTATCCGAAGATTCGAAAGGTTTGTTCTGACCAGAAAATATCTCCGCTGGCGACGTTCCATCCAAAGCTCCCGGTACCGCTCAATCTCTGCGCTTCGATCAAATACGTTTCGCTCTGCAGGAGCGCGGCCTCAATCCGCTTCTGATCACCCATGGCTACCTGCAGGTCATGTGCCGAACGCCGAAGTGCTTCTGTTGCCTTCCTCTGGGCCGAGATCAGGAATGCAACCATGAGAGATGTAATGGAGAACAGGATCAGACGCGGTATCTCCGAGATGCCTACAGCGAAAAGGTAATGCTTCCAGGTAAATGAACTGGTCGGCGGCAGCAGATAATAATGAAAGGCCAAGAGAGCGAGCGTGACCGCCAATAATCCCGGGCCAAACCCGCCAACCCACGCAGCGAAAATAACTGAGCAAAGCATCGAGGACGCGATAGCCTCGGCGTGCAGCACGCGTGTGATCAGCTCCGCGGCAACGATCGCGACCGCGACCGACAGGGGGGCTGTCGCGTAGCGAGACATCGCAGAACGCGCTGACCACCGTTCACTGAGACCAGGTCTTGCCATTCAGCTCGCTCGTCCCGCTACGATAGCCGGGCGGATTTGCGGCGAAAGTGAGCGGGCGCCCTGTCATCGCAGGGGCGCCCGGTGCCCCGGCCTGCAAGACTAGAACATCTTGAACAGGTTCGGCAATTCGATTGCCGCGGGTCGGTTTCCGGCGCAACAGCGGAACGCAACTGCGTCCCGCGAAACTTCAATTTAGTGCAGGTATACCTCTGCTTAATGGCGCAACTGCTCGGCCCGATCTAGTTATAGACCAAGCAGCCTGATCGCGCTTCTCCCTGGCGCGGTCTCGATTAGCTGCCAGTGCGGACGGCCTACGCGTTGCCTCTTTCCCCCCGGCGAGGCAGGTGCAAGCCGTCCGCTCCTTTTTGCGATGCGGTCGAAAAGACCGGCCAGGCAAATGTCGGCCTAATGCTGACCAATCCTCCCTCGTTCGCCCACATCTGTGAACCACAACGTCCCGGGACAAACCATCGAGCTGCGCGATCGCTGGTGCGGAACCACATCGGCCGCAACGTGGCAGCACCCCAAACCTCCGTATTATTCGTCCGATCCCTTCGTTGTCAGACACTTACCCGCGTACGATTGAGCGAGCTGCCTCAAATCTCCTAGTGTCGCTCCCGGTCCGACAGGCCCACGCGATTCATCGTTCAAGATAAATCTGGCGGGAAGCAGGGTACCCGACAGCAGTGCTCGCGCGATAACGGAACTGTGTGCGATGCCGAGACGCCGCTGCTCTTCCACCATTCGAGCCGTTTCTACTGCTGGGGCGCTCTGGCAGGCAAGCGCCGTCGATTGAGCTTCGATCCCGAACTGCTTTATGCGGGCGCGATGTCGGTTGTCAGATGGGAGCGGCGGTTCGCCGAGGAGCCCAACTCTAGCGCGTGGAGCGGACCAGCGACAGCGCAATCCACTGCAGCAACGTAACCGCCGCGGTCCTTCAGAACCGGAAGCGTAACCGGACAGTCGGAGCGACCGAGGCACGGTTGAGGAAGCCGTTCGCAAGGCCCCCACTGACCTGCGACCACATCACGCCGGCATAGGCGTCGGCCTGCTGGTGCCCGGCTTAGAGATGGTCGGGCTCGATCAGGACGCGGTCCTCTCGCAAGCGGGCGACCAGATCGAACACGTGTTCTTCCCTCACAGCGGCGCCATCTCGCTGATGATCGACATGGCGAACGGGCAGACGGTTGCCACCGCCGCAGTCGGGCGTGAGGGAGCAGTAGGGGTTCTTTCCGTGCTAGGTCCATCACCTTCGGCCAGTACCGCCATCGTTCGTGCGGCGGGCGCCGCCTCGCGGATCCCCGCATCGCGATTTCAAGTCGCGTTCAACCGGAGCCCCGCGATCCGGCACGCGATCCAGATGCACATGAGGGCGATGCTGATTCAGTTTCAGTTCGGCACGGCCTGCAACGCGTTGCATCCGGTCCAGGCCCGCATGGCGCGCTGGCTGCTCCATCTTCGCGACCGCGTCGACAACGACGTCCTCCCGCTCACCCATGAGGCGCTGTCGCAAATGCTCGGTGTGCGACGAACGACGGTGACGCTCCTGATGCGCAATCTGCGCGACTCCGGAGCGATCAGATCGGAGCGACGGGGTCAGATCGAGATCGACCGGTCGCGGCTGGCGGCGGCGGCGTGCGAATGCCACGGTACCCTGCGCCTCATGGTCCAGGAAATCTTCGCGATGAATACGGCCCGATCTCGCGTTTTGGTTGTGCCGGATGATGCAGTAGGTGAATCGGGCGATGCCATGTGAGCCCTTTCCGCGCGGCCCAATCAAGCCGGCCGAGGCGGTGCTGAACTCGAAACCGCTTCGCCGAAGAGGAGAAGGTGGTCCTTCCGCCCTTATCAAGGTGGGGAGCGGCCCCATGCGTTTAACCAAGATTTACCACCTAATGTCGGGTGAGGGCCCAACAGCGGAAGTGAGCCCGAACATCATTTTTACTTCCGTGGATCATCCTCGGGATTCAAGTAGTCGATACCTATTGGTCCGATTCCGGTAATCTCAAAGATCAGCTCTTCGTCTCTCGTTCGGCGAACTGCCAAACCTTGGGCGGCACATGCGAAAACGTCCCGGGTGGAAAGCTCAAGAGCTTCGATGCATCGACGCTGTCGCCGAGCGCCGAGTAATATGTCCCCGAAATGATAACGCGAACGCGTTCGTCAGGGTGAGAGTGCACAGGCATTTTTGAATTTGCCGGCATCTTGAGGCGAACAGTATGCAGGCCAGGCTTGCCCGGATTGCCGTGGAGCACCCTACCCGCCATGTGGCCGGCAACGCCACCAACGATGGCGCCCTTGATGCATCCCTTGGCTTGCACGGGCGAGGCCAACGCAACGGCGAACAGGCAGACAGTGGCAAAGATGGTTTTCATGATCCTTCTCCTTCGAACAAGAGCAACCCCGGTGTTCAAGTCGCGGAACGATTGCCGTTCCGCGAGGAGCACCCGGGCAGAACTCCATCCAGCTCCTGCGACGAACAAAGGGGCATAACCTACAACGCTGCTGCCGCAGCGATAATGGTCTCGCGGAGCCAGCGATGCGCCGGCACCTCATCGAAGCGGCGGTGCCAGCCCACGACGCTACGCAATTTCGGCGTCTCGATAGGAAGTTCACGCATCTCGATGGCGTAAGCGCGACGAAATTCCTGGGCAAGTTTGCGCCCGAGAATGGCGACGAGATCGGATTGAACCAGCACGGCGCCCGCCGACAAATAAGGCGCATCCAGTGCGGTGGACGCGCCGTCGGGGAGCTTCAAGGCCTGGGCGAGAAACTCCAGGACGAGGCCTAACGACGAATTGCGGAGCGCGCACAACCAGATATGTCGCGGACATGCCAAAACCGACGCGAACGACCCAGGCCGACCTCAGTACGCCCCGAGGGTTCAATCTCTATGCCGCTGATAACGCTTTGGGGGCGCGGAGAACTTCGCCGGCTAACGCGCGAACAGAGTTACTATCAAGAGACTAAGCGTTAGCCCGATAGACGACATCATAAATACGGGAACAAAAGTCTCGAAGCCGATCTCGGGATTCCCAACCACTGCTTCGTGCCGAAGAACTCGGTCCACGCTTGTCTGTATCATCATTGCGATCCTCCCGTCTCAAGACGTCGTTGGATTTGGCGTCATCCGAAAAGCGACGGGAAAGTCCTTAACTGGAACGACTTAGCTAGGACATAGAGAGGGACTTTCCTCGCTAGGCATCAATTCGGTACATGGCCGGGAGGCGGACGGTTGCTCGAAGACCTTTCGGGGCGCGGTCGGAAATATTCTCCAGCACAATTATCCCCCCGAGGCGATCAACGATGCGTTTTACGATCGAGAGGCCCAGCCCGATACCATCTTCAGCCGGTCGGCTGCCGCGGAAGAACGGCTCGAATATCCGATCGATGTCGCCGGACGGGATACCTGGTCCGGTATCTTCGATCTGCACCACCGCTTCGTTCCCCGCGCGGTAGACCCCAATATCGACCCGTCCGCCTTGCGGCGTGAAGCGTACGGCATTGTCGAGCAGGTTCCGTATCATCGTCGCGACCATCATGGGCTCGCCCCTGGTCGCGATCGGTTCAATCAACTGGAAACCGAGATCTATTCCCTTGCGCGCCGCCTCTGGCACCAGATCCGCGACCAAATCCTTCACGGTGCGGTCTAGCGGCACCACGGTGGCTTCACCGTTCGGGCCGGCCTCATGTCGCGCCAGCGCGAGCAGTTGCTCAAGAAGATGCTTGGTGCGGCGTATGCCCTGCTTGAGCGCGCCGAGGCGTTCGCGCGCTTGCTCGGGAAGATCGGCCGGATCGAGAATCTCTGCCTGCAAACTAAGCGCGGTGATGGGCGTCCGCAGTTCATGCGCAGCATCGGCGACAAAACGCCGCTGCTGATCCATCATCAACTTCATTCGCTCCAATAGCCCATTGATGGATGCGATGAACGGATGAAGTTCGCTTGGCGTGTCCGCTAGCGGAAGCGGGATCATGTCATCCGCACTTCTTAAGTCGAGATCACCGGCCAATCGGACCATCGGGCGCAGCGATCCCTCGACGACCAACGCCGCGACCAGCAGCAAGCAGGGAATCAGCGCGGCGATCGGGAGCAGCGTGCGGATCGCCATGCTGCTCGCTATGTCATCTCTGACGTCCGTCAGCTGTGTCACGGCAAACCGGCTTCCGTCAGGCCGAGTCCGCAATAGCACCCGCGCCGACTGACCGATGCGCGACACCACGTGCAGTCCGTCCTGGAGGCTCCAGAGTAGCCGCTCCTCGGCCGAGCCATGCGGCGCCGTCCCCAATTCTGTGACATCAACCTCCGCGTCCGCATCAACGCCGCCGAGTGACTGGTCGCTCCTGACGCTGCCGTTCTGCAACAGGCTGCCGATCTGGATCAGGGTCGAATCCTGCATCTCGATCGCCTCGTCGAACGCCCAGAGATAGGTGAACGCGCCACCGATACACCCCGCCAGCAAGATAACCGCCGTCAAGCCGACGAAAAGACGGGCGCGCAGCGACTTTGTCATAACGAGCGGTCCACCATCCAGCCGACGCCGCGCACATTGCGGATCACTGTGGCGCCCAGTTTCTTACGGATGGTATGGATCAGGAATTCTATGGCATTGCTCTCGACTTCCTCGTTCCAGCCGTAGATTTGCCGCTCGATCTCGCTGCGCGACAGGATCGTACCCGGCCGCGCCAACAGCGCCGAAAGCAGCGCGAACTCGCGGGCGGTAAGCAGCGATGCCTCGCCGTGGAACGAAGCTTCGCGCGTCGCAGGATCCAAATGAAGCGTGCCATTGCTGAGCAGCGCCGGTGAACCACTGCCTTCGCGGCGAAGCACCGCGCGCATGCGCGCCAGCAATTCGCGAATCTCGAACGGCTTTACCAGATAGTCGTCCGCGCCGAGATCGAGGCCATCGATGCGGTCGTCAACGCCGTCCCGCGCGGTCACAATGATGACCGGAAGCTTGCGGCCGAGCGCGCGAAGCCGGCGCAGCACCTCGCGGCCATCAGCCAGGGGGAGCCCTAGATCGAGCAGCGCTACCTCGTAAGCCTCACTCTCCGCAACGTAGATGGCGGTCTCGCCATCGGTCACCCAATCCACCGCATAGGCAGCATCCCTAAGCGCCTGCTCAACGGCCGCGCCTACCATCTTGTCGTCCTCAATCAGCAAAACCCGCATTTCGACGCCTCTGTTTTGATGCGCAGTTACTCCCTCATGGGACATTGCACCCTCGGATACCGTGCATCTCGTCGCGCACGGCCAAGTGCTCCGGCTTGGAACCGGTATCGTTCTCCCCATCCCGACTTAGCGGAGACTTAGAGTGAGCCTCGTCAATAGCATTGCTCGGTCAAGACGCGCGTCCAGTCCGCCCAATATTTCCTCCTAAGCCGCTCCTAAGTTGGCGTCGTCATCGTGCAGATCGACTTCGAACACGCATTCCTTCGAGGAGAGACCACGTGCCCGCCACGGCGAACCCCCGTCTGCCGCTGTTGCTCAATAAAGTCCCCGAAGTGACGGCGATCTTCTGGGTCATCAAGATCCTATCGACCACGGTCGGCGAGACCGGCGCCGATTATCTCGCCGTGCATGTCGGCCTTGGGGCAAGCACGACGACCGTGATCATGGTCGGTTTCCTCGTCGCGGCGCTGGCCTTGCAGCTCCGCGCGCGAAGTTACATCCCCTGGATCTATTGGCTGACGGTGGTTCTCGTCAGCGTCGTCGGCACGCAGATCACCGACCTGCTCACCGACAAGCTCGAAATCAGCCTCTATCTCAGCACGGCCGTCTTCGCAGCCACTTTGGCCGCGACTTTCGCGATCTGGTACGGCGTCGAGCGGACGCTTTCAATTCACACCATCGTCACCAGGCGGCGCGAGCTGTTCTATTGGTTGGCGATCCTCTTCACATTTGCACTAGGGACTGCGGCCGGGGATCTGGCGACCGAAGCGCTCGGCCTCGGCCTCCAGCTCGGCGTCATCGCGTTTGGCGCGCTGCTCGCGGTCATTGCCCTCACCTATCATTTCGGAGCCAACCCGGTTCTCACCTTCTGGCTGGGCTACGTCCTCACGCGTCCGCTGGGCGCTTCGCTCGGTGACCTGCTTTCGCAGTCCAGAACATACGGCGGCCTCGGCCTCGGCACCATCTACACCAGCATTGGGTTTCTCACCGTCATCGTCGCACTGGTCGCCTGGGTGAGCTTTGAAGGCGAGCGAACCGGCAAGACCGATCCGGTGCGGTGATTCCAATCTCAATGTCCATTAGAAACCCACGCAACTGCGTGCGGGCAAGACCAACAGGAGAACACGCATGAACAAGACAATTCTGGCGCTGGCCGTCGGCCTTCTGACGTTGTCGACAAGCGAGCCGAACATGCACGCCAACGGGCACAATTGGTTCGTGCCGCCTGCCGAAGCGGCAATGTCATCGAAGCTCGGCGACCTGACGCCGTTCCGCACCATCGTCGTCGACGTCTCGGCGCTGCTCGACAAGGGCGACCTCGCGGAAGCCAAGACGCGGATCAAGGATCTCGAGACCCAATGGGACGATGCGGAGGCCGCCTTGAAGCCGCGCGCCGCCGCCGACTGGCACACCGTCGACAAGGCCATCGACCGTGCGCTCGAAGCACTACGCGCCAGCACCCCCGACGCCACTAAATGCAAGCAAGCCGTTGCTGAGTTACTGTCGATCATGGGTTCAGTCGGGAAATCCTGACGCTCGGCCGCGTCACAGATTTCACACATATCAACACGGCCGACGGCGAAGCTACGCGCCCGCCGTCGGCATCCAGCGGAAGTGGATGAAGCATGGATCAATACTACAAAAGCGCGGTCGACACTGAGCCAGCGAGTAAGGTTCCAGAAGTCACCCTGGGATTTTGGATCATCAAGATACTCGCGACGACGCTCGGCGAGACCGGCGGCGACGCCGTGACGATGTCGATGAATCTCGGCTATTTGGCTGGAACGGCGATCTTTGCGGCGATCTTCGCCGCCGGCGTCACCGCGCAGATGAGCGGGAAGCAATTTCACCCGGTGCTTTACTGGATAGTGATCGTCGCGACCACCACCGTCGGCACCACGCTCGCCGATTTTGTCGACCGCTCGCTTGGCATCGGCTATCTCGGCGGCTCCTCACTCCTGGCCGTTCTGCTTATCGGTTCGCTTGCGCTCTGGCACCGAACGATGGGAACTGTTTCGATCGCGTCGATCAACTCGAAGTCGGCCGAGACCTTCTACTGGCTCACGATCATGTTCTCGCAGACTTTGGGCACCGCTCTCGGCGACTGGATGGCCGATTCGACCGGGCTCGGTTATGCCGGCGGCGCGCTGGTGTTTGCCGCCGGGCTCGCTATCGTAACCGGGGCCTATTTCTGGACCAACATTTCGCGGACCGTCCTGTTCTGGGTCGCGTTCGTGCTCACCCGACCGCTTGGGGCTACCGTTGGCGACTTCCTCGACAAGCCGCTCGACCATGGCGGCCTGGCTCTCAGCCGATACACCGCGTCGGCCTCGCTGGCGGCCATCATGGTTCTGTTGATCGTGCTCGTGCCGCAGCGCTCGGGGAAACATCCGGCCTGACGACGCGTTGCGCAAAGCAGACATTCGGCAGAGCCAGGCGAGCATCGCGCCAAACCGGGGCCAACCCATTCTTCGGGCGCGCTATCCGGGTTTTCGCCGGAAAATGTCTATCAACCCCGAAGCTCGCTCGTCACGCTGCTGATGACATCTCGCAGCCAAGCATGCGCGGGCTGGTTATCGAGCCGTCGCAGCCAAATCATTGCAGCTTCGATCGGCTTGGGCGGACGCGACAGCCGACGGAAAACAAGGGGGTGAGACCTTGTCATGTTCTTGGCGACGTTGAGCGGAAGGACAGACACCAAATCCGACATCGCCAGAATCTGCGCGGCAGACAGAAATGGCGCACGCATCGCAGGTCTTGGGCCGGGCTTTGATCGTCCAGGTCCGTTCTCGACAAGATCGGTGCCGAATTGAGCCGACGAGATTTCGAGCTGGGGGAGCGCGGCCAGCTTCTCGGCCGATAGTTCCTGCACCCTTGCGCTCGGATGACCCTTGCGATGTACCACGACGAACTGATCCTGCAGCAATCGCCTCCGCGAGAAGCGTTCGCCCGCCGCGGCGGATGGCCCTATCACCAGATGCAGTTCGCTTCGATCAAGCTGATCGAGAACGTCCAGCGTACCGCTTGGCCGAAAATCCAGCTTCACCCCGGGAGCAATTCGGGCAACATGCGCCGCAATCGGTGCGACCAGAACGATCGCCGCATAATTGTCGACGGCAATGCGGAATGATGCCGTCGCTTTCGGCGCATCGAACTGCACCGGTTCAAGCGATTGCTGCAGGCCATCGAGTGCGATTCTGATCGGCGTGGCGAGTTCGTCGGCCCGCGGCGTCGGCACCATTCCGTTTGGGCTGCGGACAAACAGCTCGTCTTTCAGCATGTGACGCAACCGGGTCAGAGCGTGACTCATCGCAGGCTGACTGAGCCCCAGCCGTTGCCCCGCTCGCGTGACGGAGCGGTCCCGCATGATGGCGTCGAACACCACCAGCAGATTAAGATCGAGGGCAGCTAAACTAGGCCCTGTCTTGCTCAAGTGACTGGAACTCCATCACCACAATTCAAAGTGCGCATGTGAAGATGAAGAGAATGCATTTTCCGAATGCAAACCTCAACCCTACATTTGAGATTGTCGATTGGCGAATGGCGCTTCGGGAGGTTGCGAAACGGCAGGTGGGCGGGGCTAAGGCCGCCCCAAGGATCGGGCGCTACACGGACGGCACATCGTCTATACGGGAGAAGCTCATGATTGGAATCGTTCGGCTCGCCTTGCGGCGGCCCTATACGTTCGTCGTCATGGCGGTGCTGATCCTGATTTTTGGTACGGCGTCGGCGCTGCGGACGCCGACCGACATCTTTCCGAACATCAACATTCCCGTCATCAGCGTGGTGTTCAGCTACACCGGCCTGCCTGCCGATGACATGGCCGGCCGCATCGTCACGTTCTACGAGCGGTCGCTCCCCAACAGCGTCAACGATATCGAGCACATCGAATCGCAGTCGATCGTAAACTACGGGATCATCAAGATCTTCTTTCAACCGACCGTGAACATCAATGCCGCGCTGGCGCAGGTCAACGGCATGTCGCAGACCGTGCTGAAGCAGATGCCGCCCGGCATTACGCCACCGTTGATCCTGAGCTTCAACGCCTCGAGCGTGCCGATCCTGCAGCTCGCGCTTTCAAGCGACAAGATGTCGGAAACCCAAATTTTCGACTCGGCACTGAACTTCATCCGCCCAGCGCTGGCGCCGGTTCCAGGCGCGGCGCTGCCGCTTCCCTTCGGCGGCAAGGTGCGCCAGGTCCAGGCCGACCTCAACCAGCAGGCGCTGCATCAGTACGGCGTTTCCGCCAACGACGTCATCAACGCGCTTTCGCTGCAGAACCTCATCACGCCGGTGGGAACGCAAAAAATCGGCTCGTACGAATATACCGTCAATTTGAACGACTCGCCGAAAGCGGTCCAGGCTTTCAACGACCTTCCAGTCAAGACCGTCAACGGCACCGTCATCTACATGCGGGACGTCGCCTATGTGCATGATGGCAGTCCGCCGCAGACCAATGCCGTTCACGTTAACGGCGCCAGCGCCGTTCTGCTGACGATCATGAAGTCGGGCGCCAGCTCGACGCTCGACATCATCAATGGCGTCAAGGCCCTGCTGCCGTCGGTGTCGCAGACGTTGCCAAGCAGCCTCAAATTGACCGCGGTGGGCGATCAATCGGTGTTCGTCACCGACGCGGTATCCAGTGTGGTGCGGGAAGGCGTGATCGCGGCGGCGCTGACCGGCGCGATGATCCTGCTGTTTCTGGGCAGCTGGCGCTCGACCTTGATCATTACCCTCTCGATCCCGCTGGCGATCCTGGCGGCGCTGACCGGACTTTCGCTGCTCGGCGAAACCATCAACGTCATGACCCTCGGCGGCCTGGCGCTCGCGGTCGGCATCCTGGTCGACGACGCCACCGTCACCATCGAGAACATCAACTGGCATCTCGAGCAGGGCAAGGAGATCGAGCCCGCCATTCTCGATGGCGCGCAGCAGATCGTGGTGCCGGCGACCGTCTCGCTGTTGTGCATTTGCATCGCTTTCGTGCCAATGTTCGGGCTCGGCGGCGTCGCCGGTTATCTGTTCCGGCCCCTGGCCGAAGCGGTGATGCTGGCGCTGGTCGCTTCCTATGTGCTGTCGCGCACGCTGGTGCCGACGCTGGCAAACTATCTCCTGCGTGGTCAGCACGTCCACGGCTCGGGCGATGCGGCTCATGCGAAAGCCAGCCGCAATCCGCTCGCGCGCTTCCAGCGCGGTTTTGAGCACATGTTCGAAAACGTTCGAAAGGCCTATCTCGGCCTGCTGCAGCTTTGTCTGGGCAACCGGATCAAGGTGATCGCCGGATTCATGGCTTTCAGCATCCTGTCGTTCGGCCTCGCACCTTCGCTCGGCCAGGACTTCTTCCCGACCGTCGACGGCGGCCAGATCAAGCTGCATATCCGTGCGCCGACGGGAACGCGGATCGAGGAGACGACCACCCTGGCCGACCGGATCGGAACGGCCATCCACGGCATCGTTCCGCCAGGCGAACTCGGCGGCATCGTCAGCAATATCGGGCTTTCGGTCTCCGGCATCAACATGGCGTACAACAATTCCGGCACCATCGGCGTCGGCGACGCCGACATCCTGATCAGCCTCAAGCCCAACCATGCGCCGACCGACGACTACATCAAGACCATGCGCGAGAAATTGCCGCAGCAATTTCCGGGCACGAGCTTCGCCTTCCTTCCGGCTGATATCGTCAGCCAGGTGCTGAACTTCGGCGTACCGGCGCCGATCGACCTGCAAGTCGCCGGCAGCGACCTTGCGGCCAATCGCAAATATGCCAATGCGCTACTGACGAAAATCAGGGCGATCCCGGGAATCGCGGATGCGCGCATCCAGCAGGCATTTCAGCAGCCGACGCTCGACGTCAATGTCGACCGCTCGCTGACCTCGCTCGCCGGCCTCACCGAAAAAGACGTCGCCACCGCGATGCTGACGACGCTGTCGGGGAGCTCCCAGTCCGCCCCGACCTATTGGCTCAACCCGGCCAACGGCGTGTCCTACGCGGTGTCGGTGCAGACCCCGCAGCGGGATATCAACAGCATGACCGGCCTGCAAAACATTCCGGTGACGTCGGCAGCGGCCACCAATACCCAGCTGCTCGGCGGCCTGGCGCAGGTCCAGCGCGCCAACAGCAACGCGGTGGTATCGCACTACAACGTTGCGCCGGTCATCGACATCTATGCGACGCCGCAGGGGCGCGATCTCGGCGCGCTGGCGTCGGATATTCGAACCGCCATTCACGACACCGCAAAAGATCTTCCCAAGGGCGCAAGCGTCGCACTGCGTGGCCAGGTGAGCACGATGACAAGCGCCTATCAGCAGCTCTTCGTCGGCCTCGCGGCGGCGATCGTGCTGATCTACTTGCTGATCGTCATCAACTTCCAATCCTGGGTGGACCCGTTCGTCATCGTTATGGCGCTGCCGACCGCACTAGCCGGGATCGTCTGGATGCTGTTCGGCACCGGCACGACGCTTTCGGTTCCCGCGCTGACGGGCGCCATCATGTGCATGGGGGTGGCGACCGCCAACAGCATTCTGGTGATCAGTTTTGCCCGGGAGCGGATGGCCGCCGGTGCGCATGCGTTCGCGGCGGCATTCGAGGCCGGCGGTTCGCGGTTTCGCCCGGTGCTGATGACGGCACTCGCCATGGTGATCGGCATGCTGCCGATGGCGATCGAGCCGGGACAAAACCAGCCGCTGGGCCGGGCCGTGATCGGCGGGTTGATCTTCGCCACCTGCGCCACGCTGTTTCTGGTGCCCACGATCTTCAGCCTGGTGCACGGCCGGAAGCCCGGCGCGGCAAGTGAGCCAGACGGCGCAACGATACAATCGCATTGAGTGGAGATAAGTGAGAATGCCCTCGGAAGACATCAAAGCGCCAGGCCGGAAGAGCCTTCTGACCGCCGCTGCTGCCGCGGTCCTGATTGCCGGCATCGTGCTCAGCTATGGCTTCATCGGCCGTGCGCAGAGCAAGCAGGAGGTGGTGGACTGGACCAACACCCATGCCATCCCCACGGTTGGGCTCGCCGGACTGATCCCCGGCAGTTCTCATCAAACGCTGACATTGCCGGGCAACATCCAGCCGTTCAACCGGGCGGCGATCTTCGCGCGCGTCAACGGTTACGTGAAGAGCTGGGACCACGACATCGGATCGCCGGTCAAGGCCGGCCAGGTGCTGGCCACCATCGATGCGCCCGATCTCGATCAGCAGCTCGGTCAGGCCAAGGCGACGCTGGCGAGCGTCAAGGCCAATCATCAAATCGCATCACTGACCGCCAAACGCAATAACATCCTGTTGCAAAAGCAGATCGTCGCCCAACAGCTGGTGGACCAGACCGACGCCGACGCCAAGGCGAAGGAGGCCGTTGTCGACGCCAACGAGGCCAATGTCAGGCAACTTGAGGCCATGCAATCGTTCAAGACGCTGGCCGCGCCATTCGACGGCGTCGTGACCGCCCGCAACGTCGAGCTCGGGATGCTGATCAACTCGGGCGGCTCCGGACAGCCGCTGTTCGAGGTGTCCGACCTGCATCGCGTTCGCATCTACGTGCAGGTGCCGCAATCGTTCACGGCAGGGCTGACCGTTGGCATGAAGGCAACGTTCGAAATGCCGCAATATCCCGGTGCGCGATTCGAGGCGACGCTGTCGCATGTCTCCAAGTCGATAAATCAAAATTCGCACAGCATGCAGGTCGAGCTGCAGGCCGACAATGCCGCCGGAAAATTCTTCGGCGGGAGCTATTGCAATGTGCATTTCGAGATTCCGACCGACGCGAATTTGGTCAAGGTTCCGTCGACCGCGCTGATCACCGGCAACCAGGGTACGCAGATCGCAACCCTCGACAGCAATGACAAGGTCGTCCTCAGAAGCGTGCAACTCGGTCGCGATCTCGGTGACAGCGTGGAGGTGGTGGCCGGATTGTCGTCGGCCGATCGGATCATCAACAACCCGCCGGAGACGCTGGCTGCGGGCGACGCGGTTCGGGTGGCGCAAGCGACATCCCAGGCCGCCGCTCCGGCATCGCCGCCACCATCGTCCAAGCAATGAGGCGCAGGTCATGCGGATTCATGCACCTATCCCCTTCGCTACACGCGACGTCAGGCTGGATTTGTTTCGCGGCCTGGCGAACTGGGCGATCTTTTTGGACCACATTCCCCATGAAGTACTGAATTGGACCACCAGCAGGAATTACGGCTTCAGCGATGCCGCCGATCTCTTTGTATTCATCTCGGGCTACACGGCAGCCCTCGCGTTTGGACGAATCATGGTCGAGCGCGGCTATCTGGCCGCAGCGTCGCGGCTGTCAAAGCGCGCTTTCGAACTCTATGCCGCGCACATCATGGTGGTCGCCATCTATATCGCGGTGATTGCGTGCGCCTCCCGCGAATTTCTCGATCCAGACGACCTGAATCAGTTCAACGTCGCTATTTTCCTGAACATGCCGTTCCGGGAATCCATCCAGGCGCTGGCGTTGCGATACAAACCCGTCAATCTCGACGTGCTTCCGCTTTATATTCTGTTGTTGAGCGCGTTCGCGCCGGCGCTGTGGCTCTTGGTCCGCAAGCCGAATTGGACATTGGCTGGTTCGCTGGTCCTGTATGTTGCCGCAAGGCATTTTGGCTGGAATCTTCCGGCCTCTCCGTCGGGCTCCTGGTATTTCAATCCGTTCGCCTGGCAACTGCTGTTTGTTCTGGGCGCATGGACAGCCCTTGGCGGCGCCCGGGCCCTGCAGCCGATCCTCGGAACGGGGGCGGCGTTCCGGCTCGCGATCGGCTACCTTTTATTCGCTTTTGTCGTGACGACCGCCATTCGGTCTCCAGATATCGGCGGTCTTCTTCCGCATTGGATGCTGCAGCCATTCGATCCCAACGATAAGACCAACCTCGCGCCTTACCGTGTCCTTCACTTCATCGCGCTCGCTGTTGTGGTCACCCGGTTCCTGCCTCTGGATTCGCCAATCCTGCACTGGCGCGCGCTGGCGCCGCTGATCCAGTGTGGCCGAAAGTCGCTTCTGGTCTTCTGCACCGGCATCGTCCTCTCGTTTTGCGCCCATGCCGCGATCGAATTGGGCCTGAACGCGTTGTGGATACAAATTGCCGTTGGCGTGATCGGAATATCGCTGATGACAGCAGTCGCCTATTGCTGGACGCGGTCAAAGGAACGGGATCGCGCGCTTTCTTCGCCGGTTCGAGTTGGAGAGCTCGCATGATCGCCAATTGGGGACTGATCTGGCCGGCCATGACGGCGGCGTTCCTGGCCTCGCTGGTCGAGGCGGTCGAAGCTCTGACGATCGTGCTGGCTGTGGCGACCGTGCGCGGCTGGCGACCGGCCGGGCTCGGCGTGCTCGCCGGTCTTGCGGTGCTGGCGCTCATTGTCGGGGCGCTCGGGCCGCTGCTGGATCATGTTCCGCTGCACCTGCTGCAGTTCGTGATCGGGGTCCTGCTCCTGCTGTTCGGCATGCGCTGGCTGCGAAAGGCCATCCTGCGCGCGACTGGCGTTATCCCGTTCCACGATGAAGCGGCGGCGTTCGCGACCGAGACGGCAGAATTGCGCGAGCAGGCTCGCCGCAACGAGGCGCGCCTCGATTGGCTGGCGGCCATCACGACCTTCAAGGCGGTTCTCCTCGAAGGGCTTGAAGTCGTGTTCATCGTAATTGCAGTGGGTGCCGGTGGCGGAATGGTCCTTCCCGCGAGCGCCGGCGCTAGTGCGGCGTGTCTCGGCGTTGCGGTTGTCGGCCTTGCCGTCCATCGGCCGCTGGCGCGGGTTCCGCAAAACACGCTCAAATTCGCCGTCGGCATTATGCTGTCCGCGTTCGGCGTGTTCTGGACCGGTGAGGGACTCGGAGTGGCTTGGCCCGGCGGCAATTTCGCGATCGTCGGGTTTGCGGCGATGTTTCTGGCTGCCAGCAGCGCAGCCGTCGTGCTCGCCCGCCGGCCGAAAACGGGGGCCTTGTCATGATGATTCTGCTGCGGGAACTGGCCGGGCTGTTCGTCGACGACGGGGCGCTCGCGATTCTGGCGGTCGTCAGTCTTGCAGGTACGCTAGCAGTGCTGATGCCTGATACGCCGTTGGCAGCGGGCGCTGTCTTGTTGTTCGGCTGTCTCGCCGCGCTGGTTTCGAGCGTTGCGCGAACCGACAGGCCTTGACGGCTAGCGCCATGCGCGTTCGCGGTGTGGGGTTGCGCCTCCTTTCGGCGGCCAAGGCCGAGAACGGGCGGCGCAACTAAAGCCCCCGGCGAAGGGCGCGTCGGTGTCGCTGTGATGATATTCGAGGACCGGGAAAGTGCCAATGCAACGAACGATAAACATTCAAGCAAGACTACAATGACCTTGATCTTGGAGATCCCGAATCGTTGCCGGGGAATTAGGAAACATAGAATCTGATGCGTGATTGTTTCGTAGAGGCCCACCTCAGTGCGGGCCTGTTGGCATTCCCGGATCGCTAGCATACGTTACGCCGAGCGATTGAAGCGCTGTGCGAATGCAAATCGGACCGGCCTCCGTTGTTATGCTAACATTTCTCAGATAAGAGACGACAAACCGCCGCTATTATAACTTCGTTTAGCGAGGGGGAAAAAGTGCAAGCTCGTTCAGCAACTGCGTCGCATGAAAAGGGCCAATGTCCCTGTTGGAGCCAAAAGCCGCTGTCAGCCGAGGAATAATGTTTAGCGTAGAATAGGAAGCATTCGACGCAGCGTATTATCTCGAAGAACCCAATGATGTAGAATCGCAGCAGCCGCATGCAGTGCTGCCAAAATCAGAACGCCGTCTGCGAGCCATCCGTGGACGTCCTTCAGGGATCGGGCAAGGCTTCGATCGGCCGATAAAGGGGAAGCAATTTCGAACAGGCCAAAGATCGGCAGTGGGTGCCCGCGCATAAATTGCGTCAGAATTCCGAGAATGGGCACCGCTAAAAGCAAGGCTTAGAGCGCGTAATGCACGATTGTCGATGCCCGCTCACCCCATACCCCGAGATCCGTCCGCTCAGGAATAGGTTGTTGGTCGATTAGCCGCCACGCCAGACGCGGAAACAAAATCATGAGAACGGTCAGACCCGTGCACATGTGAACTATGAGGCCAACTTCACTAGGCGAACCTCGCGGCAACAAATCGTCGTAGGTTTCCAGAAGCCACGAGGCAAGCACGAGCAAGGCCGTCATCCAATGTGCCGCAAGCGCCAATGCCCCATACCGGCTGCTGTTATTGCGCAATTGCATTTCAATCCAATCCGACTCCACCCGCCCCTTGGAAGCTATTTGGCACTTTCGAAATCTCAAGAGCTGCGCGCCACAAAGACCGTTAAGATTGTGCAATCGTAAATTGGGCAAATCGTCGATTTCGCGCGACGCAACTGAGAGCCCATAAGTCGAATATTAAACTCGAATTTACTTGAGCTGACTGAGATTGGGTGATGTTCGTCGTGGCGCGAAATCCAAACCATCTGGAACTGCGCCCGATGACCCAACTCCGCCTTCTCGGCCTCTCCGGCAGCTTGCGCCGGGCTTCCAATAGCACCGCGGTGCTTCGAAGTCTCCAGGACGCGCTTGCGCCCAAGGTTCGGCTCGACATTTTCTCCTTGCACGGGGTCCCGCTCTACAACGAGGATGAAGATGGCGAGCACGCGCCGGAATCGGTGCACGCCCTGCGTTCGGCCATCGAGACAACGGAGGCGTGATCATGGTCTCGCCCGAGTATAATCACGGCATGTCCGGCGTCCTGAAGAACGGCCTCGACTGGGCCTCACGGCCTTATGGTCGTTCGGTGCTGAGGGGCAAGCCGGTACTGACGATGACGGCTTCGCCCGCCTTCACCGGTGGCGTGCGTGCGCAGCAGCAAATGAACGAAACGCTCGCATCGATCCCGGCGCGTCCTGTGCTTCGGCCCCAGATCGTGATCGGAGGCGTGCATGAGAAGGTCAGCGACGGGCGCCTCGTCGACGAAGTCGCATCTTGTGCAGAACGTTGCACAACCTACGTTGCGCTTTGCGGTGGCAGGTGTCGACGACCTCATCGAGGAGATCAGGGCAGCGCGCTTTGTTCGAGCGGCGGCATGAATTGACGGCCGGTATGCTGAAGCCCCGTGGCGATATGCGTGTCATTTTCACGTAGTGTTGCAAACTCCTAAAATGTCGGCGCACAGGCTATTCGGCGCGGGCTTGAGGAAGATCCGAGATGGAGATACAGCGCACGATTTTGTCGATTGCGGCGGCGGCACTCGCAATCACTATGGGCGTTGACGCGCAGGGCGAGGAGGAGAGAAGCTCAAATCTTTCGCCTCAGGTGCTGCAGGAAATTGCGAAGGTCGAGGCCGAGATTGACCGCATCGAGGCGCAAGCGATCGAACGGCTTGCGGCGCCGCCGGACAATCAGATCCAGCAGATCGAGTTGCTCGGCAAGCTGATGCTGTATGACAAAGAATTGTCGGTAAACCACAACGAGGCTTGCGCCTTCTGCCACATGCCCGAAACCGGCTTTACCGGTCCGGTGTCGGAGTTAAATCGGACCACGGGTGCTTATCCCGGGTCGGTGCGCACGCGATACAGCGATCGCAAGCCGCAGTCGCATGCCTACGCGCCGCTCTCGCCAGTGCTGCATTACAATCCCGCGCGGGGCGACCTTGTCGGCGGCAATTTCTGGGACATGCGCGCGACGGGACGCCGGCTCGGCAATCCGGCCGCCGAGCAGGCGCAAGGGCCGCCGACGAATCCCGTGGAAATGGGACTGCCCGATATCGCCTGCGCGGTCTATCGCGTCTCGCAGCGACCCTATCGCGCCCTGTTTGAGGGCGTATGGGGGCCGCAGAATTTTGCGATTACATGGCCGGGTGACATCGAGCAGGTCTGCAATAGGCCTGGGCCGGCGGCCGCGGCCGATCCGTTGCCGGTCCATCTGAGCACGATCGATCGCGGCCGCGTCGGTGCGACCTTCGATCAGATGGCGCAGTCGATCGCCGGCTATGAAGCCTCGGCCGAGGTAACGTCGTTCACTTCGAAGTTCGACGCGGTGCTCGCCAACAAGGCGCAGTTTACGCCGCAGGAGCAGCAGGGCTATGATCTGTTCCGCGGCAAGGCGCGATGCAATGACTGTCACCGCGACGGCGGGCCCGGAGAGGATCCGCTATTCACGGATTTCACCGCCAGCAATATCGGCACTCCCGCCAACCCGAGGCTTCCCTACTATGGCGAAGATCGGCCCGACCCGTTGGGCTATGTCGCCAATCCGCTGGGATCGTCCTTCGTCGATGGTGGTGTCGGTACTTTTCTCAGCAACGGGCATCTGCTCAGCCAGCCCTCGGCGGTCGACGCGCGATGGCTCACGCTGGCGCCGGACAACCGGGCGCGAATACAGGTGCCGACGCTGCGCAACGTGGACAAGCGGCCTGATCCGGCCTTCGTGAAGGCCTACGGGCATAATGGATATTTTACCGGCCTGAAGCAGATCGTGCATTTCTACAACACGCGCGATGTGTTGCCTCGCTGCCAGCCCCATGATCCGGGTGAAGGTACGACGTGCTGGCCAGCGCCGGAGGCGACCGCCAATATGAACACGAGCAAAGTTGGTCGTTTGGGGCTGTCGGATGCCGAAGAAGACGCGCTCGTTCTCTTCATGCAGACGCTGACGGATGGGTTTAGGCACTAATCGCGTCTTGATGGACCAGCCGTTGCTTGCCTTGTTCATCTCCACGAAGAGACACGGTTCGGGCCCTGCTCCGCGAGGCTCTGCGCCCAGCGATAAGGGCAAAGAGAGAGCGGCTCGTCTTTACCCGCTGGTGGCGCAAGCCGGCGGCTGCATGTCGGGCAGAGCATGTCCGCCCTGTCCCAGTCTCACGCATCAACTTGTTTGACTATTCGCGAGCCCTTTCGCGGCGTCGCTGAACACTCAAGTGTGATGAGCAGGTGTTCGTTTCTTCCTATTTCAGGAAGCGTGTGCTCACCGGATCAAGCCGCGGGAAACTATCCTTACGCTTCGTCGAGCTCAGTCTCCGCGCCTTTCGAGCTCCTTGACAGAACGTTGGAGAGAGAGAGAGAGAGAGAGAGAGAGAGAGAGAGAGAGAGAGAGAGAGAGAGAGAGAGAGAGACGAACGAAGCGTAAAGGCGCTTGGTATCTTGGGGCTTAACGGGCTTGCTGCAATTGCGAACTCTTCAGCGGCGGTGGGGCCACGACGAGCGCGGGTTCGCATCGTCTTAGAACTTCAGAGTGGTTCTGAGACCGAATACCGACGCGTTCTTGAGGGCTTTTCCGGCGAGAGGGCCCGCCGGCAGGGTTGCGCCGCCGCCCGGATGGATGATGTATTGGAAGTTGGGCTGCACCGTCCAGCCGTCCTTGACTTGGTATTGATAGACCGCCGTCAGCAATCCTTCGAAGCTTCGCACGGGCCAATTCGGATTCACCAGCGTCCGATAATCCCCGTCGCCCTGCGCCCGTTTCGAGACGTGGGCATAACCCGTGGCGATCCCGAACTTGTCGTCGGGCCGGTCGTCGCGCAAACCGATAAACTCGAGGCCTGCGTCGGCGTAGAGATCGCCCTAAGTTGCCAGAAGGGCCGAAAGGTTGACCGTGGGCTCGCATTGAAGGCGAACAACTCCCCCCGACGTCCGAGTTGCTGCTGTGCCGGGTTGGCCCGGAGCGGACAATCCCGGCGGGGGCGGCGAAGCGGCCGGGCATTCCGCGGCGAGTCGCGCGAGAGGGGCCCAAGTCCGCCTCGCACGACTGATAAGGTTTGTCGTCTTTCCTTATCAGTTTGCCGTTTGCGGCGACTGATTAGCTTTCGCCGTTTTCCTTATCAGTCCGCCAACTGACTCCGTTTTGTTAGAAACCTTATCAGTCGAAGACCTGACTCCGTTTGCGACGAAAGCTTATCAGCTAGCGAACTGACTCCATTTTGTCGGTCTGCCCAATTAGTCAGACTAACGACGCCACTTGCGACTAATCCTTGCCTCCATCGATGCGATGACCCGCTCAAGTTAAACCCTCGGCTAGTCGCTCCTGCAAATCCGCTCCCACCCGTTTGAAACCGAGTAACCGAGCCACTGTTCTGATAAGCTCCTCGTCTTCACCCCCGCCGTTATCCTCACGGGCTATCTTGAACGCGGCTTTAATTTCCAGAATAGAGATGCACGCAGCCTTGAGAGTTGCGCCGCTTTCGGCAGAGCGGTCGCGAACCGGAGGCGCATCCGACTGACCTCGTGTGTACCAGAATATTCCATCGGTAAGCAGATCGGCACTTCCCGTTCGGGCGACCGACAACGCTGCTTCGGTCGCAGTCAATATTCGCGATCCCGCCTTTTCCTTGCTGAAGCAGGAGGCCACGCGCCGAGCGATTTCTTCCACATGGATCGGTCCTTCGGCGTCCACGATCTTTCGAGCCAAATTCGCCAGCACGGAAACAGGCGTCTCGTGCGGCTCGTTCGAAGTGCTGACGCGAAAGACCGCCCGCTGATATGGAGGCATCTGCCGAACAACGACCTCGGGAATTAAAATCGGCGCAGCTTTCACTTCGGCTGCTTCTGTCGATCGCGCCTGATTTGCTCCCTCGACTCGCAGCCCCTGATCAGACCTGTCTCGCGCTTCCGAAAGCGCCGTGCGCAGTCGTTCTATCTCAAAGTGGCGATTATAGAACCAGTCGGTACTCCAAATCCGATGGAAGCCCCATCCGAGGTGTTCAAGCACGTCCTGGCGTAGGCGGTCCCGCTCTCTGGCCCAAAGAGCGCTATGGTAAGTCGCGCCATCACACTCGACGGCGAGGATGTAGCTGCCCGGCTTGTCGGGGTGACGAATACCTAGATCGATTCGGAAACCAGCAGATCCGACCTGGGCGTCGGCGAGGAAGCCGTACCCCCGAATAACGTCAGCAACATCTTCCTCGAAAGGTGAATCTGCGTCGAGACCCGTCGGGGAATCTACCTCTAAGCGACCATTCTTCGCAAAATCAAGAAAGCGCTTGAAGATTCGCGGACCTTCTCTCGAGGTGCGGTTTAAATCAATGTCACCGGGATCGAAGGATGCAAACACCTCGCAGCGGATCCGAGCGCGGGTGAACAACACATTGAGACGTCGTTCGCCGCCTTCGCCGTTAACCGGGCCGAACGACATGCTATTCAACCTTCCGCCAGCGATAACGGGGCCGTAGCCAACACTGACTAGAATGACGTCGCGCTCATCGCCCTGCACGTTCTCGATGTTCTTCACAAACAAATCTTCCGATTCTCCTTCGCGCAGGAATTGATCTAGCGTGGTGTCTTGGCGACGACGAAGCTCCAAAAGCTCGGTGATGAGATTTCGCTGCGCAAACGAAAACGTGACTACTCCGAGAGAGTGTGACGGATTTGCTCTCGCGTGTTCCGCTATTCGATCAACGATCGACTCACCTTCTTTGCGGTTGTCCCGCTTTCCACCCTTGTCGTAAACGCCATCGACCCGGGTAAAGCATAGGCCGTAGGCCGGATCTTTCTGTAGGGGTGACGGCGGCAGAACGAGAGCACTGTCATAAAACTCCCGATTCGAAACCTCGATAAGTGATGGATCGCGTGATCGATAATGCCATTTCAGCATTCTACCTGCTAGGCCGCGTGCCTCGCAAAGAGTGAGGATACTCTCCATACTGCCAATCGTTGCCGCGCCGTCCAGCAAGTCCGGGCCGACATATTCATCATCGCCTTCTTTGTCATCCTCTTCGTCCGACAACACCCGATCGAAGAAGGAAGATGGCGGCAGCTGCTTCTTGTCGCCCACCACCACGATTTGCGTAGCTCGAGCGATCGCTCCAAGCGCGTCCTCTGGGCGGACTTGCGAAGCCTCATCGATAACCAGAAGATCAAACGAGATCGTACCCGGCGGCAGGTATTGAGCGACAGATATTGGGCTCATCAACAAAACGGGCTTAATGCGTTGTATCGCCGTGCTGGCCTTTTCGACCAATCGTCGCAGTGCCATATGGCCGCGCTTTTTACCGATCTCACCACGAAGAACCTTCATCTCGCCCATGGCGCCTTGAGGCACTTGCGCGAGATGGCCGGCTAGGATGGTAGTGACATTGTCCCTGAGCTGCTGACGCTCTAGCGTCGCGAAGGTATCAACCAGGTCATGACGCCTTTCCAGTCCAATGCCACGAAGATCGGGGTTCTGTTCTAGAGCGATCTTCCAGAGGCGTTCGGCACGGGCGTAACGTAGTTCGATTGCTGCGGCGGCTCCATCTATCTCCCCAGATCGCATCCGCTCCTCAAGTCTGGACAATCCCGCTGAAGCGAGCGCCTCACGACGTCGCGCTAGTTGGGTCCACGACGCATATCGACCAGTCGCGGCAGCCATCGTGCCAAAGCGTGCCGCGACGGCACCGAGGTCGGTATGCTCAAGGCCGAGATCACCGAAACTAGCAAGATTCAGATCGAGCAGTTTGACAACGGCTTGCAACGCCGAGCGTGCAGTTTGCGCCGCCTCTCGCAATGCCCGTCGCATCGCAGTTAAGGCATCAACCTTAGCAGCTAGTGCGATCGACTTGTCCGAACGCACGGAAATTGGGGCTTTGGAAAGTCTCTCACACCATTCGGCGATGGTGACCAATTTCCCAAAGTCGGATTTCTCTCCACGCCAGGCATCGCCGAGAATATGACCGCAATATTCACGGTCGTTTTCCCATTCCGATCTTAGCGAGGTAACGGTGGTCAACTGGTCGATCCGCGCAACTCTCTCGGTCGCGGTTTTGGGTAAGCCTCCGCGCAATAGGCCGGCAAGTTCTCGAGATGCGCCTCGATAACGGCCACCCCAGCGGGCAAAAAATGAACGGATACCCGCCGCGAGCGGAGCGCGTAGATGGTTGGAAGAAACGCTGAAGGCGGTTTCATCGAATACTTCTGACGCTTGATCGAGCGCTTGCCGCCACGCTATGCCGGCTCGCAAGGCTTGGTGAAGGCGAGGAATGTCCGGTGCGTCGAGCACCTTCTGCGCAATGTCGGCCGTGTTATGGGGCAGTCCTTCGAGCCGCCCTAGTACATCGGCCAACGGAGCAACGGTATCGAGGGCTGTGGTACTAAGCAAAGCAAGCGTGTCGAGGGGCACGCGCAATGACGTCGCAAGCGAGGTCACGGCAACTTGAGCTTCAGTCAGCGTAGTTGCCAGACGAGCTAGGTCCACCGGCTGAAGGTGAAGGTTGCCTGTGCCCTCGAAGGGATGAGGGGTTGCTCGTCCCTCTTCCGCGAGGAGCGCGCCATATTCTTCGATCGTCGTTAGCAAATCGATCTCTTGTTGCCGCGACATCAAACTCAGGCTTTCGACCTCCAGATTCGGAGGCGAGATGCCCTTCCCGATAAACTGGGATTGCCGACCAAGCACGCTGTAGGCTGTCTCTCCGGTAGCTCCGATCGGGCGGTGTAACGCTCCTGCAAGACTGTTCAGTCGGTCGCGGCTTTCCCTCAAGGCAGTTGGCGCCCCCGGCACTCCTGGCACGACGCTAGCCTGCGACAGGGTGCGCGCCAGTTCGCCAAGGACAGCTTTCTTATTTGCACTTCTCGAATGCAGCTCAAGGCAGACATCACGTAGCCCGACCTTCACGAGGCGATCGTGCACCACAGAGAGCGCAGCCATCTTTTCGGCAAGAAAAAGGACTCGCTTACCTTCCTTGGCCGCAGCCGCAATAATATTCGTAATTGTCTGAGATTTGCCTGTTCCGGGCGGCCCCTGAACGACCAGATTGCGTCCCGACCGCACCTCCTCGATCACCTTAGCTTGCGACGCATCCGCATCGACCACGTGGAAAAGCTTTTCGGGCGGTAGGACCTCGTCCAGATTATCATTTGAGGTAAATAGAGGCTCTTCGCGCTCAAAGCCCTCGTAGAGTAGACCACGAGTCAGCGCATGGTTTGCCAGCGCGTCGTCGGGCCATGCCTCAATGGCCAGATCACGATACATCAGCAGTTTGCTGAAACTGAAAAATCCCAACTGCATGGCGTTAGGGTCGAGTTTCCAGCGCTCCCGCGAGCTAGTCACTAGTTGCACTTCAGTAAAATAGTCGGAGGGTTTCCAGTCCTCTTCGATTTCAAGTTCGGGAAGCTCGATTCCGAAATCGTCCCTCAACCGCTGCTGGAGCGGCAGGTTTGTGAGAGCGTCTTCGTCCCGCACTCGGAGGTCGAACGTCGAGGTCCTGGCATTACGCACGAGTTCGACGGGAAGGAGAACGAGCGGTGCTTCACGGGGTAAGCTCGACGCCTTATCCTCATACCAGGTCAGAAAGCCCATCGCGAGGTACAGGACATTAACGCCGGATTCCTCCTCCGCAGTTTGGGCTTCCCGCGCTATCTTCAGCAGCTTCTTCTGCAGTGCATCAGGGCCGAGCCGCGTTTCAAGCCATGAATCGGTGTAGCGATCTTCGTCAGACCCTTGCTGCATAACGTCAGCAAGGGCGACCTCGCGGCTATCTTCAACCTTGTCTTTCCCGAGCGCGAAAAAGCGCATGGTCTTGCCACCGGAAAGCAAGGCATGAACGTCATCGGAACGTTCGTTCACGATGTTTAGTACATTGCCGCGCGTGTTCACGATGACGTAATTGCGGTCGGCACTCGTGGCAGAGAACCTCCGTTATCGTGGAGCCCTCGCAATTAAATGATTCGAAGGAGCTCCCATGAAGCAGTACGTCGGGCTGGACGTCTCACAGAGAGAAACCGCTGTGTGCGTTGTCAACGAGACTGGTCAAGTAATCTTCGAAGGGAAAGCAAAGTCTAATCCTGGTGCCTTGACTGACCTGCTTAACAAACATGCGCCTCATGCCGAGCGTATCGGCTTCGAGACCGGTGCTATGGCGAGTTGGCTATGGCATGAACTCCGCAGGGTTGAGCTTCCCGTGGTCTGCATCGACGCTCGGCATGCGCACGCAGCTTTGTCGGTCCGAATGAACAAGAGCGATCAGAATGATGCGCGAGGGCTTGCCGAACTGGTGCGGGTTGGATGGTATCGAGAAGTCAAGGTCAAGAGCGAGGAAAGCCAGAAGATCCGAGCGATCCTTGTCGCCAGATCTCGGCTAGTGTCCATGCGCCGAGACATCGAGAACCAAGTTCGCAGCTTGATCAAGGAATGTGGATTGCTGTTCCCTCGCGCGATCGGCCAACAATTCCGCAACCAGGTCAGCGAACTCTTGGGCGCCGATCATTTGCTTCTCAGCGTGATATCGCCGCTGCTCTCGATCCATGAGAACGTTTGTCAACAACAAGGTAAGTTCGACAACGAGGTCCGCCGGTTGGCAAAGCTGGACGACACGACGCGTCGCCTGATGACGGTCCCGGGGGTCGGTGTCGTGACGGCCCTAACGTTCCGCCACACGATCGATGACCCCTCGCGCTTCCGATCGGCTTCGACGGTCGGCGCCTACCTAGGCCTTACGCCGAGGCGCAGCCAATCCGGCGAAACCGACACCAACGGAAAGATATCTCGATGGGGCGACCGGCTTCTCCGTACTTACTTGTTCGAGGCCGCCACTGTCCTTCTTTATCGAACCAAAAAGTGGTCTTCCCTAAAGGCCTGGGGCATGAAGCTCGCCAAGCGGATCGGCATGAAGAAGGCAAAGGTCGCCATCGCCCGAAAGATCGCCGTGATTCTCCACTGCATCTGGGTCGATGGCACGTCGTTCGACTGGGGCCAGCCGAAGCCAATCTGATATTTGCTCGCAAGTTCCTGGTCCGGTCCGCCGGACTGGCGATGTCCCGCTGGGACGGTGGTCGTGGTGACCTCGGTCAATCGGCTGGTGGCGGTTCGCCCGCACTCCGCTGCAAACGTTGAGGCGCCCGATCCGGACATCATCATGAGGCGCTCGCGACCTCGGAAAGGACCATGACCCCAGCTACGACATCAACCCAACCCGACGAAGCCGCCAACGACGTCGATTGCCAAGCCCGCTATGCAATCGTCTCGCCATCCGCGATCGCTCCGTCTCCGCAACCTGATCAGCTCCGACGGAGCAATCGCTACCGGCGTGTCACTGGAGAGAGGAAGAATGGTAGCTTGACAACAAACCGCAATTAAAGGGCCCGATTGACATGAACAAGGCGATTGCGAGTACCTGTCTCTACCAGCCTGCGCCGCGTGCCATCAAATAGCTCGATTACAGCCGATCGGGTTTCTTGATCCTCGCCTTTCGGCCGCGTGCCGACACTCGCCAAGTTAACTGCCCCCATAAGTCACTCCTGAAACTGGTCTGACGCGTAAGGGCTCACCTCTGCCGCGCCGCACATCGGCCGGCCAGAACAGCACTTCGCAGATGCTGCGTTCGCTTTACGCTCGCCATACCCGCTCTGACCCCAGTTCCTCTTCTAGTTGTGAATGATTATCGCGAGAAATGAACCAAGTCACCTCTCTTCCACGGGCAATTAGACAAGGCAATTGTGGACAGGCTCTCAAGGCCCGCGTATCCGGGATGCTACGAACGTCTAAGCTCGAACGATCCACAACGCTCGAAATTCGCGACAACGCTACATCTGCCCCCCGATTGCACCGAGTGCATGGGACAGGCTGAGCGATGATGCAAGTTCCTCATACGAAACCCAGCCATCTTGTCGTGTCAGCATTCGTTGCAAGATCACGTCGGCCTTCCGATAAATCTTAAGCGTTCAACGTGATCCCGCTCTAAATTTGTCGCAGTTTACGTCATAGAAACTCGTTGTGCTTGACGACACTGTAATAACGTTGCACTCGTCTCGTCGGCGCCAGAGCAACGCTGAGGTCCGGCCGCCGTATCCAGCGCAAGGCTACTGAGACGAGCCATTCGCTCCAAGCCGCCATCCTCGCGCTCATGGGCGTCCCTACTTCGGCCCGGGTGCAGCAGATGCCCGCCGTCTTTCATGGCAATCCAGCGCTAATGCGCTGCGCGGAACCGCAATGCTCCAATGCGCTGGGCACGCTACTAAGTGGCACAACTACGAGAACGGTTAACTTCTTCATAGCTCTCCCCGGTGAGCAGCTCCAGACTGAGCAGCACTCCCAGACGTCTTCGGCCCTCATGCCGGATAAGGCCACGTCTTTAGAGCGAGTGGGAATAAGGATTCGGCGCGTGCGATGATAGCTTTTTCGTCCCAGCTATCGGCATCGGCTACCTTCTGAAAATAGGAATTCAGCATCAAGCTGCTGTTGGCGGCAATCTCCGGGCGTTTGATTCGAAATGCCTCGTTGCTGAGCGATGCGTTGAAGCCTCGAGTAACGAGTGTCAGATTACCCATGCAGTGCAGCAACCGCGAGCGCGCTTCACGCGCCTCAGTCGTATCGGGAAACGGATAGTCCTGCAGCTTCCATTTCTGCGGCAAAATATGTTCGACAGATAGGTCGTCAAGATCCGGCAGAAATTCCTGTTTCGACGTGCGCAAAGCAAACTCAAGTCCTTCGAGTATGGTCCGTACCTTGCGCGTACTGCTTCCACGATATAGCTGGCGGCGGCTCCATGCCGCGGCAAACTCGTCGTCTCTCGGCCAATACTGGCTGTCACCGTCGAGCGCCAGCAACTTTGAACGCAGCGTTGCGGCGTCCGCCTTCCCTTCGTCGACCAGTTCAGCCAACAAACGGTTCAGGAATATCCGGTTGTAGGCTTTGGTCGTCAGACCGCAGATGAAACGTCGAACGAGAAATGATTCAATATCTGAAATTGCGGCGATAAAGTCAGGATCGTCCGGACGGTGATGTTCCAGAAGATGAAATACCAGCGGTGTATGCGTCGCCGTATCTAGCAGATTGGCACGTCTGCAAAAACGCCCCAGATGCGATCGCTGGTCTGGCTTGATAAAAGTCTCGAAGTACTTTGCGGTATCGGTGAGACGCTTTAGCTCTCTGCTGCTGTCACGCTTGCCGGACTCCCACCACTCCTTGAACTCTTCGAATACATGCCCGACCATCAAATCATCGCGCTTACGAAATCCGACGTAATGATAGAGTAGGAGGTCGAGCCTCGAATTCTTGAGGCGGCCTTGCCGCTCTTCTATCTTCCAGAACTTAGCGCCCCTTGCCTCACCCTCCTTATCGGCTTTTTCATCGAAGTTACGCCAAAAATCCTCATACAGCGCATCGACGTCTTCGCCGTTACGCGACGCGCGCAGGAAGATGAAATTTCTAATCAGGTCGCTAGGCTGTAACGGCGCGCCGCGGGCATTAAGTGTTTCAAAGATGATTTGGGGATCATCTTCCGCATCGAGTTGCAGCCGCATGATCTGAAAGCAATTTTGCAGGGCGTCGCGCAGTAACTCGGCCGAAGCAAGGTTCGCTTCGGCATCCGCGAAGGGTATTTTGAGTATATTATCCTTTTCAATTGACCGGATTACCGCTCGCGCGACAGTATGTTCGTCGCCATACTCGCCGGATGACATCGGATCGTCGAAACGCTTCCCGCGAATGAGGCAGAATAGCATCGCATAAAAGAAGAGATAGGCCTGCACCATGGGCGGCCGTTCGATCTTATTCTTCTCCGCATCTTTGACCGGGAAGCGGTTGCATATGTCAGCCAATCCTTCGGAATTGCCGATAATTTTTATAACGTCGCGACCAGCGTTCGTCGGCCAGACCTTGAGATGATCGTTGGCCGAACGATATTTTCCCTTGTTGTATGTCAAGGTCTTAACATCGTCGTTGAGCGCTTCGTCATCGTGAGGTTTAAGAACGTCGCGAAGGGCAAACAACATGATCTGTAAGGTCGTAATGCGCTGCTGACCGTCGATTACCTCTCGAGTCCCGATGACTTCGCTGTCCGCACCGACAGGACCGCCGACAACGATTGCGCCCAAGAAGTGTTTGCGTAACGGCTTGAGTTTGTCGGCGCCTCCGACCTTCATGGCGTTGTCGCGGTGCTCCCTCAACGCATCCAGCCGATCGACGATATCCTCCCACAGGGGTTGGATCTGATGCGTTAGAGTCCAAACATAGCCGCGCTGAAACAGTGGGATAAGATATTGTTCTCGTGGCTGGAAAAGATCGGCGATCGAGAGCTTAGAGGGCTGCATGGAAGGAAATACCTGAAAGCGATTGGCTGCGAAGGAATCACTTTGAAGATAAACGCAGCGGCTTTCAATCAGAAATGGTGAGCGTAGCTTCCAAGATGAGCGAAGCGGCGGCGGATACCATCAAGGTCTTGGGCAGCACTCAACGCCGCGAACACGGCCCGCGATGGCGCTGATCAAGTCCACGAACCTGATCGGCGCAATGAACCGCTGCGAGCCCCATGCCGCCGAGATCAAGGCCGCCAAGAGCGCTCGCCCTGTCGAAATTCGATCGGATCGATTTCATCTGGGAGACCGTCAAATTCTACATCACGGTAATCTGCCGATGCAGTTGCGGCGAGTCCCACGACGGTCTCTCGGCCACCCGCTCCTGAAGCGAGAGCTAACTCTTATCTGCAGAGCCGGCGTAACGCGGCCAAATGATTTCGATCGACAGTTTCCATCAAGCCAACCACCGCTGCCGCGGCCGCTCTGCTTTCTTCCAGAGTCAGGGACGAAAATCCAATCAAATCGTCTAGGCTGTCGGAGTGCGACTCCAACTGGACCAGGCGCTCCAACGCGGCCACTCGCTCGCTATCGAGTGCCTCATGATCCTTGCGAAGCTGCTCCATTTTTGATGCAAATCCAGCGCTCCCTGGGCAACGGAAAGCGAGGAAGACATCGAGAACTCTGCGGAGCACATTCGGCATCATGTAAGCGTACTCATATTCCGCCCCTTCGCTCGAATGGAATTTAAGTACATGGTCTACAAGGTAGTGATATTCTGAGTCGTACTCACGCAGCAGTCGCGACATCTCCACAATTGTTGTAGAGCGAGAGCCTTCTTCCTTCGGAACTTTGACATCTAAAAAGAGAAGAGTGGCGCTGGCAGGCGTGGCTGCATTGCGCGGCCTATGAAGTCGACTCCAACTCTTCTTAAATTCGTTCATACAACTCTGATTGTGAGTCAGCACAAACACTTGAGCGGCATCCCCAAGCCGGCTTAGCAGCAACGAGCACGCATAGTTTAGAGCTCTGCTGTCCAGACTAGAAATCGGATCGTCGACCACGACAATGCGATCCTTAACTGAGCGCCCATCCGCCTCCAGGGTCGACAGAAAGTAGCATAGAGCTATGGCCGTCTTTTCGCCCTCGCTGGGGTTACCTTCGATTGGCCGAGCACGGCGGTGAATCTCATACCCTCCATCGACGCTAACAATCGAAAGTTCCTTATGCCCGAGATAGGATTCGATAAGTCGATTGATCATTGCCGCAGCTTGGCCGTGTTCTTTCACTTGGCCACTCAAATCACGAGCGCGATTCTGGAGTTGATTTAGTTCGATCGTGGCGGCCTTGACCTCGCTCTCAGCATTTTCGACCGCGTCGCAAGCGCTCTTGTACTCCTGGTACTTTTCGGCCAAATGATGCCGACGGAGGGCGAGACGAGCATCCTCCTGCTTTTGAGCAAAGGTGGCACAGGCTTCGTTGTGCTTTGCTATATTAAGATTCAACACCCCCAACCAAGAATCGACCAGCGCAAACATTTCGTGGATGAGATGCGCGTCACTCCAAGCCGTTACTGAGCCATCTAGCTTGGAAGTCGGCCGCGCCAATTTCATTTCGATAGCAGAGATGGCCGGTTCGAACACCTTGGCAACGGCTCCGCTAAGTGCTTCTTTTGCTCGAACCGACGCGGTGTCGTACACGTCTCGGCGATCCGCGACCACGTCCTTGGATGACGATACCGATAGGGCTAGGCGCAGGTAACGGCTCCTTTCGCCTTCCAGCGCCTCCTTCGCGACGTCGAGTGCTTTTTGAAACCTTTCGAATCCTTCGTCCAAGGCGCGAGCAAGCAGCTCCTTGCGCGCTGGCGACAGAGAACCACTACACAACAGGCACGTATCGAGGCGGTGCCGTACGTGATAATCGGTACCTTCCTGGACCCAGCGCAGCATTTCCGAGTGCGTTTCCAGTTCGGAAATTGTTGTGAGACTTGGCGTCTCTCGCAGAAGACCAATCGCCGCCTCTAAGGCGCTAATAGCCGTCGCCTTGTCGTAGTCGAGGGCGGGAAGTTCTGGCATAGCTTCTTCTCGCCGGCACAGCTCGCGCTCATTCGCCAACCGTGAGCCATCGAGTTTCGCACCAGCGCCGAGATCGAGGCTTGAGTAGTCCACAGTGAGTTGGGGAGCTTCGTACTTCCGATTTGCCGGTCTAATTTCCTGCGAAACCAGACGAGCGTGCTCTCGCTTGAACGTTGCAAGCTGTTGTTCCTTAGCTCTGACGAGCCGCTCGGCGCCCGCTTTTCGCTCAATCGCCACAGGTATGGCGGCTTCAGTCTTCCTAAGATCCGCAGCTGCTTCAGCTTGCTCCTTGCCAATATAGAACACGGGCCGGGCTTTCCCGGCCAACCATTGAAAATTCAGGCTAATAAAATCCTCGTTGAAGACAGCTAGTCGGCCGCTCAGCGCGTTTCCAGCGCCGGCTCGCACCGTCTCGCCGCTGTCGGTAGAAAACTCGAACTCGCATGCCTCAGGTAAGTGCCCGCCAGACGAATTTGCCTGCATGGCGGCAAAGCAGCGCGACAGGGTGCTCTTGCCCGAACCGTTGAACCCGTAAATCAAATTGAACCGCCTGAAGCAAACGCTGGGCGATTTAGCCGATCGATCGGCCAATATCCCCGCATTGCGCAGCTTGCCAATGTTAGCGATGAGCATGATGTATCCGACCCTGAACAGGCCGGCGACGTAACCACCCCTCGGACGAGCCTACAAGCATTGCCTGCAAAATCACTGTGCACAACCATGCCCACCCATCGGTCTCTGAACATCGTCGGAGGCGGACCGCGGCGCTCATCATTCGATCATTTCCGGAGCCTTGCATTTCTGGGGATCACTGCGAGTCGCCGTTGACCGTAGGACTGCCATCAGTCACAATGGAACGAATAGTGAACAGGATTCGTTGCATGAGCGGCCACGTCCATGAGCCTCACTTCGTCTGCCCCAAGTGCAGCCACCAGATTGCCCTGACGGAGTCGATTGCGGCCCCTCTGCTAGAGGCTCAGCGACGCGGATTTGAGGAGAGACTCGTTGCACGGGAAGCCGAGTTCACTCGCAAGGCCGACGAGCTCCGGCAACAACAGAATGAACTTGCCAGAGCCAGGGAAAGCCTTGACGAGCAGGTCAATCAGCGAGTTGAGGCGGAGCGCAAGCAGGTTGTCGTGGCGGAGGCCAAGAAGGCTCGGGAGCAAGTCGCAGACGATCTGATTGCGATCAAGCAACGGCTGGCTGAAAGCGAGCAGCTTCTAGAAGCTCGCAACATTAAGCTAGCTGAGGCTCAGTTAGCTCAGGTCGAAGCTCTCCGCAAGCAACGAGAGTTGGACGAAAAGGCGCGCGAGCTGGAAGTCACGATTGAGAAGCGCGTGCAAGCGAGCCAGGCCGAGCTTGTCGCGAAAGCACGCCAAAACGTGACCGATGAGCTAAAGTCGCAGGTCTCGCAAAAGGACGCGCAGATCGACTCGCTAGGGCGCACCGTTGAGGAACTGAAACGCAAGCTCGAACAAGGCTCGCAACAGACGCAGGGCGAAGCCTTTGAGCTAGAGCTTGAGAGCCTCCTCCGAGGCAAATTCCCGCTCGACCTAATTGAACCCGTCGCGAAGGGCGAGACAGGCGGCGACATAGTTCACACCGTGAATGGGCAAATCGGCGCGTCGGCGGGCGTGATCCTCTGGGAGCTCAAGAATACGAAAAATTGGTCTGATGCTTGGCTGCCGAAGCTCCGCGACAACAAGCGCGCGGCCAAAGCCGACGTAGCACTCATTATCTCCACTGCTCTGCCCAAAGGCGTTGAAACCTTTGACCTAGTTGATGGGGTCTACGTCGCTCATCCGCGATGTGCAGTGCCGGTCGCCCTTACCCTACGCCAAGGTCTCTTAGAGGTCGCCAGCGCACGCGCAACGCAGGCTGGTCAGCAGTCCAAGGCTGATCAAGTCTATCAATACCTCACCGGTTCGCGGTTCAAGCAGCGAATCGAAGCCATCGTCGAGCGCTTCAAAGACATGCGAGAAGATATTGACAAGGAACGCAAGTTCATGGTGAAGGCCTGGGCCAAGCGAGAGGCCCAGGTCAGCGCCATGATCGAGTCGACGGTCGGCATGGTGGGCGATCTTCACGGCATCATGGGGCAGGCAATGCCAGAGATCGCGGCAATTGAAGAGCCTCCCATGTTGGAAGGAAAAGCCGCTTAGTACGACCTGATCACATCGTTTCCGCATGGAGGGGTAGTTCCTACCCCTCCCATGTCGCGCTCTAAGCTTCGCGTACTGCTCGGCCTGCCAGATAAATAACAAGTTCGGACTGCGTAAGCGGCTTATGCGGTGGAAGGCGATTTCTTAATTTTACCGCAGCAGCGCGTGCGTCGCTCTCCATTTCGTCAAATGTTGTGACGAACTCCCTGACTATGCGCACCTTCGTGATTCTATTAGCATTCTTCAAGTCCAAGAAGCGCTGCCGGAAGCAGCCACATTTTTTTCGATACTGACGAATGATATCGAGGCACTCCTTCATCGATTCGTCCGTTATTCCGACTGTCGGTGTTTTCTTTGCTGCGCCTCGCTTTCGCGCCTTCGTTTTCACCTGCTTTACTTTGGGCTTCTTGGTCGTAGGCTTGTCCTCGTCCATCTCATTCTCCTAGCGCCTTGTCGCGGAATGCGAGATCGGCTGGAATGATTTACAAGTCTGACCGGCGCAGGCCGTCGCTCTCAGCAACCGAATGATCGACCATTATCAGGCTGTTTCGACTGATAGGCTTTTCTTAATTTCTTTATCAGTCAGCCACGCTCGACCAACCGTCGAGCGTAGCTTGTAAGGTCGCCATTCTATGAGGATAGAGGGCCACCGACAGATTCAATGACGTATTCGTCTGCTTCGTCTCTTCCGATTAAAAGGCCCTCTCCTTCTATTTTGTTGACGAGGTGCTTCAGCGTCGTGACTGCACTCTTGGCGCTCATGTCGGGGCCAAAAATCACGACCAATTCATCTCGTATCCTATCATTGGGCAGCCTCTTTACCTTACTACCGCCACGCCTGCGGCTCTCGCGGAACGCCCTAACTTCATCCGGATTTACATCCATCAGTGTCGAGAGCTCATAATCACACTGCATCCCGAACGCGCCATCATCCTTAGCGGCGTACAGAATCGTAGTCCCGGCGAATGACTCCCCATTCCATATGCGAGAACTACCCTCGTCGAGGTCTACTTTCACTAATCGCTTCTTCATCGCGCACACTCCTTACGCTCGTTTTTCATCAGGACGCAGTAGCCCCCCTGCGTCCCTCCTATTTTACAAGATTGAAAAACGACACTGTCGCGAGCCACCTGTTGGGACTGATAAGCAAACTCTCAAAACCTTATCAATTAACGCAGGGATGCAACTAAGCTGCTGTCTGTGAAGCCTTGGATGACCGCGGACGACGTCCGCGGTCATTTTCGCTCTTACAAGATGTCGACCCTAGATGGATCATCATGATTTACGCCCGGCAAATCGGCGCACCGGATGCCGTTATCGTGCTCCGATCATCGGGGGGCCCAAGGTTACAAATTTTCTCCCGCGCTCCGAAGCTGCAGCTTTTAAGGGAATTCGAAGTGGCTGCCCCTCGAAGAGCACTGGACTCTCAAGGTCCACCAAAGACGGCATTTTACTTGCCTTATCTAGCGAGAACCACAAGTAGTGTCCTTCTTTCGGTGTGGACCGAATGAGGTCCTGGATGATCAGTCCATCCTGGACTTCAGGTCCGATTAGGCGGAGCTCCCCTTTCAATACCCGGTCGATTATCGTCCCGACCCCTCTCCAAGCATTTTTCACGACGCCCACGTCAAAATCAGCACGATATCGTTCAGACAGTTCAGCTGAGCGTGACAATTCCGACCTTCTCAACTTGAACCCGATCGTGTGGGCAGTTAGCCCCTCCAATCTTTCGTCTGAAACGTCTCCAAAGTGATCCAAGTCCTTGGCTTCAGGTCCGAAGCAAAACCACGTTTCACGACGCGAGTGTTCGGAGATGAGGAAACCAGAGTCGTTGAGAGCGAAGATGATCGCCACTAGCGCGCGCTGCTCCGTCTGGCCACAGTTGCCACCAACTCTTCCGGGGAGACCTCTGTATAGAGTGCGAGCGACTTCGAACGTGAACGGATCTACGAATATTTTCTTCATCGATTGTCTCCTGTAAATGCGCCTCTCGTTTTGAGAAGGGAAGCGGGATGCTTCGAGGATCATTTACAAGTCTGACTCGGGGGCAGACTTCGAACGCTGTGAGTGAGGATTAGAAAAGGACCTGAGCACCAGAGAACCTCATCAAGACCATTCGAGATGTCCGCCGTGACTGATAAGCAAATTCTGATTTCCTTATCAGTTGCGGCTGGGATGGGCGGCAGCGGCATTTTCTGGCCGCTGCCCCCTTTCTCGCGAAAATCGCCTGAAACGGTCGGTGACAGCACTGCCGCGCACGGCCCCTGCCGTTCGCTGGCCGTCGCCCTGGCGCGCCGGTCGTCCCAGCCTTTGCTCACGACGCTCGTCTTGTCTGTGGTTTGCCTGACGCCGCACGGACGACAAACAGCTTCTCGGCCGACCGTGGTATGAACTGACTACGCCGCGTGAACAGATCGACGACTCTAGAATTCTGCCGCCACGAAAAGACGCGCTGCGGCACCATCAACGATAGGCGGTTCTTTGACCTCGTCATCGCGACATATAGGAGTCGCCGCTCTTCTTCGACCTCTGCTGGCGTCTTGGCCTTCGACGAAGGGATGCAACCATCCACCGCGTTCAAGAGGTAAACGTGGTCCCATTCCTGACCTTTGGCAGAGTGAATCGTCGAGAGGACCAGACAATCATCATCCGACCGGCCCGGCTTGTTTGGGCCGACGGCACCTTCTGGGGGCTCCAGAGTAACTTCCACAAGAAACTGCTCACGCGAGCTATAGCTGCTGGCGACAATGCAGAGCTGGCCAAGGTCTGCCGAACGAAGCTCGGGATTGTCGTGCTTCATCAGCGGCAAATACCATTTCACCACCTCCGGCAGGCTGGCCTTCCAGGGCCGTTTCTGCAGACGCCTTATCAACCGCACAAATTGCCCCCAATGATCGCCGCAACCGCGAGGCCGGTCGACGTCTCTGAGCACCAGCCGCCCCGTCCGTCTTTCTAGTCGCTCTATCACCTTCATGGCCGCGCTCGGGCCGATGCCCGGCAGCAGCTTCAAGGCTCTCATAGCGGCCACCTCATCACGCGGATTTTCCAGCCAACGTAACAGGCTGAGCACGTCCTTGATGTGCGCGGCTTCGAGAAACTTGACGCCACCCCACTTCTCGAACGGTATGCTGCGCTTCGTCAGCTCGATTTCGAGCTTCTGGCCGTGGTGAGACGAGCGCATCAAGACCGCTTGGGCACGAAATGGAATGCCTTCCTCCTTTGCGCGAAGAATCTGGCTGGAGATATAAGTGGCTTGTGCCGAGTCGTTCTCGACAACGGCGAGCCTTGGCTTGCCCAAGTTCGGCCGGTCGGACCAGAGATTCTTGGCATATGCACGCGTCGAAAGGTTGATGACCGCATTGCACGCCTTGAGGATCTGGTTCGTCGAACGGTAGTTCTGTTCGAGGTTGATAACCCGGACCTTCGGCAGCACCCGCGGAAAATCTAGGATGTTCTCGACTGTGGCCGCTCTGAACGAATAGATCGCTTGAGCATCGTCGCCGACAACGGTGACGCCTCGGCCATCAGATTTGAGACCAAAGAGGATCTTGGCTTGAAGACGGTTGGTGTCTTGGTATTCATCCACCAGCACGTGGCTGAAACGAGCTCGTAGCTGCGCGGCGATGTCGGGCTGCTTCAGTATCTTCACCCAGTAAACCAGCAGGTCGTCGTAATCGAAGACGTTCTGCTTGCGCTTTGCCGCCCGGTACTCGGTGAAGAGTTGCCGAAGCTGCCGGGTCCACTTCTTGCTCGCTGGGTACTTCGATTTCAGAACCTCCTTCAGAGGCATGCAGGCATTGATTTTGTACGAATAGATTTCGAGACATTGGTTCTTGTCTGGAAAACTCACGTCCAAGGTCGAGAAACCGAGCTTGTGTCTAACCATGTCGAGCAGGTCGGTGCTGTCGCCCCGGTCCTTGATCGTGAAATTGGGGGACAAGCCCAGTTGCTCCGCAAATTCTCTGACAAGCCTTGCGCCTACAGCGTGGAATGTACCTGAATACGGGATCTCACCGACATTCGTGCCTAGGACACGCCCAGCAGTGGCAATCGCGCGACGCGTCATTTCCTGCGCCGCCTTCCGGGTGAACGTGAGCAACAAGATGTTGTCCGGGCTCACTCCGCTTGCCAGAAAATGAACAACCCGGTTCGACAATGTCTCGGTTTTTCCAGTCCCTGCTCCGGCGATGATGAGTAGCGGCCGACCAGGCTTTGCAGGGTCCGACTTGTATCCATGCACGACAGCAGCGCGCTGCGTTTTGTTCATATGTTTCAGATGCTCGAGAGGCATGATTTTTCCTTCGTGAGATATTCGACTACCGACCCTTTACAGGTTCGTTTTCTCGCGAAGCTTGATGGTCCAGTGAAGAAAACCAGCCCAACGTGCGACACCTTTCGACCACGAGTTCAGTGACGCCGCCCAACTAGCTATGAATGCGGCTGGGAAACCTGGACAAATCTGGATTCGACACACGCATGGCAACGCAACAAGCGGGCTGCTGAGCAAGCCTCGGAGCAAGCCGGCATCAGCGCATGCCGGGTCCAGGATTTGGCTGGTCGCACGCAGCGTCAGGCGCATGTCGCTGCAAAGTTTCTGTTGCGCGCTCGGCCAAATGTTCTATATTTGTTCTCAGAAACTGGTTCGAGTGAAATGCCTGGCAAGCAAGCCAAGACACTTTCGATTGATCATATCGACGATCTCTTGTTTTTCGCCGCGCGCTCTCGCCACCCGCTTCGCAACCGTCTCATCGTCTTGCTCTCGGTAAAGGCAGGTCTTCGCGCAGCCGAGATCGCCAAGTTGACGTGGGCGATGCTGCTCGATCCAAGCGGCGAAGTCGGCAGCACGCTTGAAGTTCGCGACGAGATCGCCAAGAAGCGCAGCGGCCGCTCGATTCCGATACATCCTGAGCTTCGACAGGCGCTCGTCGAGGTGCGGCGGCTGTCTCGGGGGCATGGTCCCCTCATTCGATCTGAGCGTGGCGGCGCGATGACGCCTATGAGCATCGTCGTCTGGTTCAGCCGCGCTTATGAGGAGCTCGGGTTCGAGGGATGCTCATCGCACTCCGGGCGTCGAACCTTTATTACGCGAGCGGCCCGCTCGGTTCACAAGGCAGGCGGTTCGCTGCGAGACGTCCAACTGCTCGCCGGCCACCGATCCATCCAGACGACACAGCGATATATCGACGGCGATAGCGACGCTCAACGGAGGTTGGTATCCCTCATCTAGCCACCAACGTTCCGGGCAGGCGCTCGGCAAAACTAGCTGTCGGCAAGAAGTCGGCCGCGACGAAATCCTCCGATCCGCTGGACCGGGCCGAAAACTTGATCCGGACTGTCTGCGCGGTCGCTGGGTCGATGTCATTCCTGGACGAGATCAAAGACGAGGTGCAACAGGCCGGCCTAGATCGAGCTGTCGCCCTCGCTGTTACGCCCCCGATTTTTGATTGGCTCGTTACGACTTTTAGCTTTCAGGGGATCTCGGACCGCGTTGCGCGCGACTACATCAACAAGCACGGCACGGCGTCCTGGTCGACGATTGAAGCGAGCGAGAGGAGCGCGCCCTCTTGTCCCAAGCTACGCAGCTATTGGCATTTCGAGGGCTGCCGATACGACAAGACTAGCTTTACGTGCTCGGAGCCCGACCATATCGATGCCTGCCCCCTGCCCCGGCCGCACCTTCGGAACGGGCGACTGAACCAAACCGCACATTCGTTTTTCTTGTTTGTCCGCGACCTCGCCGACGGCGACCTTGTTGGCTGGATCGACCATCGACTGGAAAGCGCCAAAGGTGCGACCACGGCCGATTTGGAGGCCGCGCGGCAAGAAGCCTTGATCGGTCCTCTTCGGAACGTTTACGGCGTGTCCGACAAGATACTCATGATGACGCTTTCGACGCTGTTAATCGGCGCGGGCGCGCATCGACCGCTCTGGCTTGAAACCGGTACGGCGATGATCGCGGTGGACACGCTGGTTCATAACTTTCTGCATCGCACGGGCATTTTACAGGACTGCGGCAGTGATCACGCTTACGGCGCTGCGTGCTATGGCCCCGGTGGCTGCGCTGAAATCATCAGGACCGTGGCCAACCGTATCGATACACGCATGTTGAATCCTGCATTCCCGCAGAAGTTTACGCGATTTGTGCAGAACGCCATCTGGCGCTTTTGCTCAGCCGGCTGCCTGAACATATGCAACGGCAACCGGATTGACGACCGGCAAGCTTGCCAGATCGGCTATTGTCACCTGCATCAAAGGTGCGGCCGAATACCGTTAAAAATGGCAAAAATAGACGTTAAAACAGCTACATAGAGCAGGCTCTCTGCGAAGAATGTGCTTGAGACAACACCACGATTCGCCTATACTCGCTTTACAAGGTCTACAACGACTTTGCAATTTATAGTGGAGAGACTTTCGTGATTAGTTTGCCTCGGCGGGCATCTGGCCTGCCACCGTGGCCAAGCCACGACATCGCTAGAACTGCAGAGAACGGGGCCCTATTGGGCCCCGTCTGCTTTTGAGGAGGAGAAAGATGGGAAAGCAGCCAGAGAAGAAGGCGGCCAACGCTCCAGACAAGCTCTTTGTCTTCGGCCTTGATGAGGACGGCAAGCCAAGGGGCGCCCGGTTTGCGGAATTCAACGAGAAAGTCGTCAGCGCCGCGGCCCAAATGAAGTTGGCGTCCGTGCATCCGGCCTCGCCGGCAGTCGCAGTGATCGGAATGAAGCTACCTGTGGGAAGGCTGTACGCAAGCGGCAAGGCATTCGTGCCGCCAATACGGCGGGATCTCCTGGGGAAGCTCAAAGCAGCGCTCGAGGCACCTGGAGACGCAAGCCAGGTTCACCAACCTGCGCCAGCGCAAGCCACCGAAAAGGCGAAGGCGCCTGGTGGGGTTGTTGCTGCTGGACTGCCGCGGACGTGGGAGAGCATCGATGTCGGCCAAATGGTGCTCGTTGAGGACGATGACCCAGGGTTTGGGTGGTGGCCTTGTCTGGTGACCAAGCGGGAGGACCAGGTCTTGACCCTTCAGCTTCGCGACTATCCGGACAAGGGCACCTACGTTCGGCACATCGCCCAGGTGGGGCTCCTAAACCCCGGTCCCGAGTAACCTTCGCGACCAGCTCCCAAGCCCGGACCACGGCCCGGGCTTTTGCAACCTGACCATGCCTGATGCTGAGCGGACGCGAGCCAGGCACAAACATCAACAAATCATATAGGAGAAATAACCATGTCCATGCAAACGGACGCGGAGAAAACGCGTGTGCTCAACGATGAGCTGCGGAAACACCTTCTCGGCGGCGGCGCCCTCATCACGGTTGGTATCGCCGAGCTAGGCCCGGAAGCCGTAGAACGCCTAGTCAAGACGATTGCCGTGTTTGACGACTTTCACCACGCCAACGATCCCCACTACGAGCATGACTTTGGTGTCTTTGACTTTGACGGCACCGCCGTGATGTTCAAGATCGACTATTTTGATAAGTCGCTCAACTTCCATTCACCCGATCCGGCAGACCCAGCCGTCACCGAGCGGATCATCACGATCATGAGGGCAGACGAGTACTAGTCCCGCTTCCTGCCAGCCGGCGGCTTGGCTAACAGCCGTTCAGGCCCGACCCCAAGCGCGGCGGCGAGCCGGGCGAGGACCGTAATAGTCACGTTCCGCTGCTGCCGCTCTACCTGACTGATGTAGGTCCGATCCAGATCAGCTTCGTGAGCTAGCTCTTCCTGCGAAAGCCCGGCCGCTTTCCGGAGCTGCCGGACGTTCGCCGCGACCACATCGATGATCGTCAATTCAACCATGACTATTGATCCACGGTGGGTCTCATTTGTTGCCACGAGCATCAAGGATCTCCTGAAAAAGAAAGAGATCGAGACCGACACGCGGGTTTGGCGAAAGGGTATGCCTGAATGGAAACCCCGACCTCGGTGAACTTGTAGCTGCCGAGCCACCCGACATTTCGTCGAAGCACATCGGCAACGGTTACGTCTGGACGCTGGCCCTCTTACCAATCGTCCTGGGCGTGATCGAAGCTATGGTGAGCGCCAGCAACCAGGAGGCTGCGGCCCGCGCCATAGCTTTCGGTATTCCGTACCACGCCAGCCGGGGCTACTGTTCCAGGTGCCCATTGTCATTAAGGGGACTGCTGGGTTGGCTCGATGATCGCAGGTTGCAGCAAGCAAGCTATGGCTCCCGGGCAACCTGCGTCACATCCGTTCTGCTTACGCCAGTTTACCCGTTCATGAGGGCGAATCGCTTGAAGCAGCGTCCCTATTATGCGGTAACGTGCGTCGTCTGCCTGATCATCGGCTTCATAATCTACGCGTCCGTCGAAAGTTGAATGTAATATAAATGCCGGGCCCAAAACAGAGCCAGGCATTTTCGCACCGAGTATTCATTTAGCCCCAAACAATCTGCGTGCGCGCTACCGACATCTCGTCGGCGGCCGACAACTTGTGGATCAAAGCCGATGAAGTCCATATTCCCGTTGATGTTGCTTTTTCTCTCCGCCGCCTCATCCGCTGAGGAAGTCAAGATCAAGTGGAAAGGCGACTACGCTCATAATTCGAACAAACACTGGGCCAAGGACAACCCCTATGACTCCGGCTTCTCAAAGAATTTTAAGAACGGCACGCCGGAAGAGTTCGACGCACTGCAGAAGGACGGCGAACTGAACGCCTTTATCTACTCGCCGAAGGAAACGAAGGGCCCGACGCCTTACGTGATTCTCTTACACGGTTGCGACGGCCTCGGCACACTTTCCAAGGAGTGGGCGGCACACGTGGCCAACGTACTCAACCCATCAGGCGTTGGCGTGCTGGTGCTCGACAGCTTCACGACGCGCTATGTGGATCGTTCGTGTGGCACCGCCGATTTGCACTGGGGTCGTCGACGTGCCGACGATGCATACTCCGCACTAGATTACCTGATCGAGAAGAAACTGGCAAAGGCCAATGAAGTCTACCTCATGGGTTACAGCAACGGCGGCACGGCGACGTTGGTGTCAATGACGACGCAAGAAATAGATCATCCACACCGCTTCGCGGCAGCATTCGCCGTCGCTCCAGGTTGCAGCCCGTCGCTGCAGCATTCCGCAATATATACGGGCCCGATCATCATCTTTATGGGGGACCACGACGACGCGAACAATCCAAAATGGTGTGAAGAACTCACAAAGAGGAAGCGGTCTGTTCCGGTGCAAATGATCGAATATCAAGGTGCCAATCACGGCTTTCCGGTGAATGCGCCCGCGCACGATTTCATGGGTTGGCATCTCAGCTACAGCCCGACCGCGGAGAAGGACATGATGCGGACCATTGGCTTCGCGGTCAAAACAAGGAAGTTCGTCAAAGGCATCGAGCTCCGATGACCGCTCGTACAAGGACCTTCTTATGGGCCAGAAATCGGAACCGCAGGGGTTCGACCAAGTCTATGTCCTCGGTCTCGACGACCGAGGACATCCGCGGGGCGCTCGATTCAGCGTCCTGAAGGACAGCATCGTCTCCGCGGCAATGGATCTGAATTGCCGCGTGCTTTTCAGACAGCCTGAACCCGTGTCGAAGCTCGGAATGAAGCTGCCGGTGGGGCACGTCTTCGGCAGCGGCAAGGTAGTGACACTGCTTCTCCCGAACATCGGATGCAGACTCTACAAGCAGATATTGGAGGCTCTGCAAGTTGCTGCCATCCAGGAGAGAACAGAGATCGAAGCCGCGATTTCACTCGTCAACCACTAAGTTCTGCAAACGAGCTGATATTCTTCAATTTTGTTTCTAAAGCGGCTTGAGTTCTCGATCTAATTTAAGGCGTGCAAGGAAGCAAAAGTGGCGAACAACGTCGCGCCGAGAGCTGCGAGCGACTACTAATCGCGAGATCATTATTAGCATTAAGCCTTATGAGCGATGGCGATGGGTCTGATTGCTGAGCTGCTCGCCGAGAGCAGTCTGCGCAGAGTGCCCGTAAGATGCGAGCGATACGGCTTGAAGCAAGACCCCAGTGGTGAGACTACGCCCGCTCCTAAGGACCATAGGAGCGGGCTTCTTATGTTGTGGTCGATGATCTCAACGAGCTGTCGCTAAACTGCCACCGCGGACACAGACATCGGGCACAATCCGCTTTCCAGGCCGACCGCCGGATCCCCTCAAGCTTTATTTCCGACTCGGGAATTCACGAACGAGCTGACCATCGACCAACCCGCCACCTTTTCCTTCTGCATCAATTGCTCGTGCTTCACGAGGTGTCATACCTTGCTCCACCACAAGCGGGTTATTGTCATAAGATCCCCATTGCTTATGAAATGGCGCAACACCAAGGCGGCGGCAATCGCCAATAACATCGCGAATCCAATGCGGCCTCACTGTACGGGCACCGGCACCGCTTTCTCCCCCAGATATTAGCCAATCCGGCAAAAGCCCGTTGGTCGGCAACCGCACGGGCCCGAGAGCAGGCTCGTAAGATATGAAGCGAATAACCGCGGGTACTTTCTTTAGACGCTTCCACCGTAAATCAAACTGTGTCTGATCTTCGGCTGTTGTTCCGAGCCCAACGTTGGAATAGCCATCGTGCCAATCGGCGGGCAGCATTCTTTCGATATTCTCTGGTCTTTTTGTAAGAACCAACCAGTCTAACTTCTCGCACTTGCGGATTAGAGCGAACAAGTCCTTACGCCATGAAGAATCAACCTGATTGTCAAACACGTCGGCGAGCGAAGCGCAGAACACACGAGGTCGATGGCCATTTTCCTTTCGAAACGTGCGGGCTTGCGTGTTCCACTGGATGGGCTTTTTCCAATTTTGTTCTGAAGTTCGTTTGCGCTCGCCATGGGGGCCCCATTGCACCCTTTTGTAGCGGTGATCCATCATTGCTTCCGCATAGCAATTATCACACCCCGGCGACACTTTCTGGCAGCCAATCCACGGATTGAATGTATGATCGCACCATTCGATTTTAGAATTTTCACCCATCATAAATCTCCAAGATTCAGAGCATCGCTCTGCCCGAAACAACGGTCCCGGTGGCATCCTTTACAAGTTTGTGTTTCCGCTACTAGCGATGGCTAAACGCAAGCGGGCGACATTGTCTCAGAGGGAATTCATTGGTGACGATGCAGGGATCATTTTTGCGGCAGACGCCGCACCAATTTTGAGCTCGAAAACCTCCATTTTCGGCGAAAATGTTCGCCTGAGGCGGCACACTATTTCGCGATTGAATTTGTCGACTGATCTGGCAGCAGTTATCTGGCCCGCAAAGAAAGGAGCGGCACGGCCGAGACGGCGCGTGGGCCGCTTTGAAATCTATGACGTGCTGAAGGAGATCTACCGGATCTATGTTGGTTGGCAGCGCCTCAAGATAGCAAAGAAATCAGCTCATGCGGTTGCCGACGGACTCAACCTGTCTTGGCGCAAGGGCAAGAGCCCGATCCGCGTGATGATAAACGCGGTAAAGCCCGATGCCGACTTCAAACAAAGGAGCAGGTGGGTCCGCGCGATGGAATATATTTATTCCGAAGGCGTACCGCTGGAGCGACTTCGAAAGTTCGTGGGTCGTCACGGGGGATTAGCTGGGTGCGCCCGACTCGCTGTGCGCGTCAATAGGAAGCGAAGGCGTCCACGCCGAGAGTGCAACGAAGGAGACTGGACTGATTGAGAAACTCCACGCTCGGCTTCGGCCGCGGTCCCAGAAAGATGCCGGTCGTTCTGGGGCGACCGGCATCTCGGCCTCTGCTTCATTCCGACGGGAATTCCAGCCACGTTTCCCTATAGCTGACGTTCCTCAACAAGCTTACGCATCGCTCTGGTCGAGATGTAGATATGCTCCTCAACCGCGACTTGTTCAGTGTCATCGCTGAATAACCGATACTCTGCTAAGCCAATTCTGCAAAAGGCCTCGCAGACCATCATCTGATCCTCTGCATCCTTAATGCCTTCCAACTCGAAAAGCGTGCATAGTGGCTCATCAAACTTGATGGACCATCTGACTTCCTTGCCATCACAGAGGGCTACGACGGCGGACGAAACTATCCTATTAGCATCACTCATAACACTTCTCCTCAGAGAGTCCCGGTAGCGGCATGCATCCTCGACCTCTAGGGAACCTTTACAAGTTTTGAAACCCGTTCCGCGTTGAGCGACCCTTCGGCATTGATCACCTGAAAGCTTGGCCGATTTCCTGATGATCATCTGAGAGAAGCGGGAATTCAGACCACCGCCGCTATGTTGTCAGCTCGGGATTTCCGGCGCGATCACAAACTATCCAGATCGAGCGCCCCGAAGTTCATCTGCGCCTCGCCTTGCGCGCCGCCATCAAGACGCAAAAAGCCCCACCGTTCTGGCGGGCTCTCATCGCTTTGATCAATGGCCCCCGGTTCCCTAAACTCGTTGCTCTGCATTCTGAAGAGCCGTTCGGGCATTCCGATGGCCACTCTCAGATCGATTAGCGCGGAAACAGCATCGCCAACGCTCTCGTCCAAGTGATCGATGACGATGGCATCCCGATCGACCTCGTGCCCGACAGAGGCCATTGGCCCCGCACCGACATCGACTGCATCGCTCAGGTCGGCGAAAAACGCTTCCAGTCGGCTCAAATTTGACCTGAGGGCGGATAAAGCTTTGACGAAGCTCCTTCCGTCCAAGCCGCCGAGAGCAATGCAGTTCTTTTCCGCGTCAAAATTAGTTCCGGTCATATCTTTTTCCTCTTTGCGACGGCACGCCGTCAGTGGCGTGGCTTTGATACGCAGAGGGAATTTACAAGTTCAGTTATCGACACTAGAGGCGCATGCGCGATGTTGGCGCGAGCCTTCGCCACGCCGCTTTCGGGCCGTACAGTTTCGTTCGCCGTCCCTCGACTACGACGCGAAAGCTATTTGTCCGTTTCGCCGGTACTGGCAAGTCATTGATCTTCAAGGCCAGCCGTTTTGCGCTCTTGAGCAATCGCGCGCCATCACCACCAGCCACGGCGAGCTTGTCCAAATGAAGGTGCTTCATAGCGTGAAAGAGGACGATCCGATCACAATGCCGGAGGTTCGATTTGCCCTGCTTGAACCGCTGGAGAACAACGCCGTCCGCATTCGTAATCGGCCGACCTCGCTTATCTTGCCTATCCAGAACTGACACACGATAGGTTTTGCATGGCGACTTCAGAATATACGCCGAGTACCTGGGTAGCCGCCCCTGCTTGATCTTGCGGGTATGAGTGGCATCCAAACCATCCGCTATGGCGGCATAGTGGCCCGCCTTCACGAGCTTCCGGAGGCGCTTCTTTAGCACCTTGCGCGTGACGCCCCACACCAGAGCATGTAAGTGCCAAAACAAGCACCGTTTCCCATTGTAGCGAACCCCGTGCTGCAAATTGACGTAATAGGCTGGCTCGACCATGCCAAAATATGAGAACCCCCGCAGGCCATACCTGAGCCGGTTTTTGATGAGCTCCAGGTCAGCTTCCGAGAGTCGGTCATCCGGCGACCGGGCGCAGGTGATGTCCATGAGAGATACGAAATAGACATCCCGGTTGTGCGTGGTCCCATACCCACCGTCACAAAAAAAGCGCGATAGTTCGTTGCTGACGGCTCGTCCCCAGATCCGACGTGAGAAGGAATTTACGGCCAGGAGATCGTGCCGAAATCTGCCTTTCGGCAGTTCGCGATCACCACGAGACAACGTGTGGCGTTTGCGAGACTCCTGAAACGCCAAGCGCAGGGCTGACTGCTCTAAAGACTGCCAATAGTCGATCCTGGTATTGCCATAGAAAGTCATGTTCATCTCCAATCCGCTGCTGGAGATGCTTTACAAGTTGCCGCGTCACGTAGATTTGGTCGTAGGCGGTTCAAAGTGCCCAGTTGGGGGCTGTAGAACGTCTGTTGGTTGATTGGTGTGTTCAAGCAAGCGATGGTGTGTTCAAGCAGCAAGGCTAAGCACGCGTCGGATCACGAATTAGCGCGCGGCAAACTGCTGTAAATCTTACAGGCAGGACAACGGCGCGCGCCGATCAGGCTTCTGGTAGGTCTCTTCAAGAGACCGGCCGGGTTGTCTCTCCTGGCCGCCGGCGGCTGCATCAGATCGATCCCAAAGATCGCCAGGTCGTCAGCATCAATTCTGGTGCTTTACTGCGAACGTGATCTTTGGCGAAGACCCCTGAGTGCTATTCGACTTGGCCTCGTCCGACTTTCTCTGGACCCCACTCCCCGCCGACGCGACAACTGCGGCGTTTTGGCGGCTAGCCCCGCAGTCCTTTTTGCAACTCACTCCCGTCCAAATAACGGTCGCAAGAGTTCGACGACAGCTCTGTCGAGCAAACTATGATACCCATTGATGAAAAAGCGAGGGCGACCGTCCCTCTCTCATCCGAGATAAATACGTTAGCACAGTGCCACAGCCGGCCCACGTATCATGAGCATCGGCATAGGGGGCGACCTTGTGGGTCGCACCCCTGCCACACCACCCGGCATGCGGGACCGCAGCGGCGGTTGGCGAAGTTGAGGTCATGGAGCCGTGACAGTCCCAGTCGATTCGACCAGTTTAGGGGCAACACGACGTTGAGAAGCATGCCGCTGTTACGCCACCAGCGACGGCTGCTGGCCGCCACTTGTCGCGCAACGTCCCGCTTGGCTCCCATTGCCTGCAATTCCCTGTACACGGTCGTACCGGGTTTCCAGTGTTTGAGCTGGATAGCGCGCAACCGATGACGCAGCCACTCGTCGAGCTCTCGCCAGACCTCTGATGTTTGCGCCAGCCGGAAGTACGCCTTCCATCCAAGCGATAGCACCTGCGATTACTAGCTCGAAGCAGCGCCATCACCCGTTCACCCGCCCGGCGGCTGCGAACGTAAACGTTCGCGCCGTCGGCGTGACGCACGAAGCAATGGCCCCTACGTTCCAGCGCCTAGTCCACTTCATCGAGCAGGACGTTGGCCAGCAGTGGCGATAGCGTCCCGCCCTACGGCGTCCCATCATGCGCTTCTGGACCACGCCATCGTCCATGATCCCGCTGTTCAGATACGCCCGGACCAACCGGATGACCGCGGTGCCCCCGATCCGTTTCGGTCGATGAGGATGTCGTGATCGACCCGGCAAAGTGCTTTTACAGATCCACGTCCACCACGATCCGGCGACCCGATTGCACGTATGGAGAACCCCGTCCGAGTTCGCGATGACCTGCCACCCGCGCCGGGATCTGGCGCTGCGCTGTGCCGAAGGCTCCGCGCCAATTCCCGGCGCTGCCACCGCCCAACCGGGCAAATCCAACGGCATGGGCGAACTCAGGACTGGATAAAATCTGGGGCAAGGTCAGCCCTCATGCAGTTGCGCTTCAGTTCGCTTGCCATGATCAGCTTACAATGGGACTTTCACTCGCAAGAGTGCGCCCATGCTGGGCGCACCAAAAAAAGACCTCCGGTTGCGCCGGAGGTCTTCCGCCTCAAATGAAGAGTGCTGTCACTCCTCCAAATCTTCCCAATCGTCGTCATCGTCACCGAGGTTATCCGCGACGTCGTCACCGAGGCTATCCGCGACGTCGTCACCGAGGCTATCCGCAAGCATCACAGCTTTCACGCGGAAATCGCCATCACTTTCACTTACCCGCGCTACGAGCACGGTGAGCTTGGCGCCCTCCTTTTGGCCCAGTAGCTGGTCGCGATCGGCCGGCTTCATCCAAAAGGGAATCATTACTCTTTCACCGGGTTTCCTTTGCTTTTTCTTTTTGCACCATTCGGAATAGAGCTTTTCCAGCCCCTCCTTCTTGAGGGTAGCAGCGGTATCCTTCACAGGCACCTTGCGCTCGCGAAGGAATTCCAAGGCCCCACACCGCTTGGATGCGAGTTTCCTGGCCTTGCGCGATGACGCACCCGTAGCTTTGGCGACAACCTCAAGAGGCCAGTTGAACGGACCCGACTTTTTTCGAACTTTCTTCTCCTTCTTCACTGCGCGCACGAACTGTTTCTGCAGCGTTTCGCTATCTAAAAGTTTGACGATGATGCGTTGTGCCGTCTCCAAGGTGTCGCGGAGCAGAGCTTGATGTCCCTTGTTGGACTTCCTCAACTTACGCCCGCTGTTGTTAAGTTCCTCCAAAAAACTTTCGATCGTGACAGTCGCCTTTGGAGTGTTCACTTTGCCGCTCTGCTTGCGTGGGGAGGAAGGAGGGCCACTTTTTTTACGCTTAGTCATGGAGAAGCCCCCCAAAAGCGGGAGCATTACCAAACCAGCGCGCCTCTTCTTCAATTGAAATCAAGGTACGCTTTCCGACTTTCCTCGGGCGAAGACGACCTTCTTTGATTTCCTTGTAGGCGGTAGTCCGTCCAATTCCGTTACGGAAACAGAACTGCTCCAAGCTGACGCAATTTCGTTCCGTGTATTCCGACTTGCTCATCGACATAGTCTCCACACCGCTCGATCGAGCGGGAAAGATCCGATTCGGGTGAAGCTGAAATTTGAGTGGGCTTAACGGTCGACCGCGAGCTGCAGGCCTCATGCCTGCCACGTCCGGCGCGAAGCACCATTCGAAACATCAGTCTTCGGTGAATCTGAAATTCGTGGATTCAACGGTCGACCGCGAGTTGCAGGCCTATCGCCTGCCGCGTCGAGCCGCGAAGTACCATTCAGTACGTCTTCGCGGTCACTCGTTGTCTGCAGGGCGGAGCATAGGATGCCCGCCGGCAGAGACATGAAGCCTCGACGTTCTAGTCGTCCAGCGACTTCGAAACGTCTCTCCTGCTCAGTCGGCCAGTCTAGGATCAGTTCAATATCTGACGTGATCCATAAGAACGACAATACCGCGTCAACTCACATTCTACAAGCTGGAATGCTCTGATCCATCCTGCGTACTCGAGAAGGGGTGAGGGCAACGGAAAATTCGTGCTGCTAGCTCGAGGCGTTCATTGCCGCCCGGGAACGTTCGTCAAAGAGCAACGGTTTCGGGATTCGCGTTGAAGAAAATTTGAAGAAGGCCATCAGGACTTTTACCAGCAGTGGCGTAAAGTCTTGATTTCATTGGCGCTCCCTAGGGGAATCGAACCCCTGTTTCAGCCTTGAGAGGGCCGCGTCCTAACCGCTAGACGAAGGGAGCGTTGAGGGAGAGGACATAGCCTCGAATTTTGCCGGCGGCAAGCGGGGATCGAGGGGTTTCGGATGCTCGCTCTCCGCTGTCGTCCTGGCGAATGCCAGGACCCACCAGTCCCCGCAACCACACCAGCCGGTGTTATGGGTCCTGGCCTTCGCCAGGAAGACGATGGCGGCGAGTTCCGAGGCCGTACTCACGGCTCATTGGCGAATTTCAGCTTTCCAGCCGGCTTCAACGTGTGGGCATCGAAGGTGCGGATCTCGGTGACGCCGCCGATGTCGAGCGTGATCACGAGCCGGTCGCCGGCGACGCCGCTCGAGACGATTTTGGCGCCCTTCGGGAGAGTCGCGGTGACGTCGCCTGCCGGCTCGGGCGCCCTTCCCTCGGACTTGAAAAGGCGGTAGCCCACCGCGATCAGCACGGCGCAGATTGCCAGCGCCGTGGTCAACCCCGCGACCAGCATCATCCGCCGCACCCGCGCGAACAGCGCGGCCTGCTCGGGGCTCGGTTCGGGAACAACGGTATCAGACGTCGTCATGGAAAATTCTGGCTCTGCGCAAAGGTTGGAGGTTGTCGTCGAAGGCTCCGAGGGCTCGACCCGGCTCGACCGCGTGCTGGCGCTGCACCTTGCCGAGCTATCGCGATCGAGGCTGAAAGCCCTGATTCTGGGGGGCGCGGTGAGCCTCAGGGACGCCGCGATCCGGGACCCCGCTTATCACGTCGCCTCCGGCGATACGATCACAATCGACGTGCCGGAAGCGGCCGCGCCGGAGCCGAAAGGCGAGGATATCGCCCTCGAGATCGTGTTCGAGGACGACGACATCGTCGTCCTCAACAAGCCGAAGGGGCTGGTGGTGCATCCCGCGGCGGGCCACGAGACCGGTACGCTGGTCAATGCGCTGATCGCCCATTGCGGCGGCTCGCTCTCCGGCATCGGCGGGGTGCGCCGGCCCGGCATCGTGCACCGGCTGGACAAGGACACCACCGGGTTGATGGTGGTCGCCAAGAACGACCTCGCGCATGCCTCGCTCACCGCGCAATTCGCCGATCACGGCCGTACCGGGCCGATGCGGCGCGGCTACATGGCCTTCGCCTGGGGGCTGCCGGGCCGCCATCGCGGCACCGTGGACGCGCCGATCGACCGTCACCCGCATGCGCGCGAGAAAATGGCGGTGCGCCAGGGCGGCCGCGAGGCCGTGACGCATTGGGAGCTTCTGGAGAGTTTTGCCGGACGCGACGGCAAGCCGATCGCGACGCTGCTCGCCTGCGAACTCGAGACCGGACGCACCCATCAGATCCGCGTCCACCTCGCCCATATCGGCCACCCCCTGATGGGCGACGCCGTCTACGGCCCGCATTTCAAGACCAAGGCGAACCAGCTGGGCCCCGAGTCGCAGGCCGCCCTCGCCGCGCTGGGGCGGCAGGCGCTGCACGCCTACCTGCTGGTATTGGAGCACCCGAGGACTGGAGAATTACTTCACTGGGAGACGCCTCTGCCGGAGGATTTGCTTCTCCTTCAGGGGGCCCTCAAGGCGGCGCTATGACGCAGGCCGCTTCAGAAATGCTTTACATTACAAAAAGTTATAGCTGCCACACGGGGACGTGACGTCAGCAATCCTTCCCTTTTTGCCTTCCGATGGAGTATATTGCGCTTGCGTTGAAGACCAACGCGGAACATCGCAGCACCGATCGGCTTTAACCAAGCGGTCGTCTGCCTGGCCCGCCGCTATCGGGGGCCTGAACCTGTTTGGAGGGCGCACTATGGCCCGTACAGCTACCCTGCCGGTCCTTAATGGCGAATCCGGCCTTTCCCGTTACCTCGGCGAAATCCGCAAGTTTCCGATGCTGGAACCCCAGCAGGAATACATGCTCGCCAAGCGTTGGCGCGAGCACGATGATCGCGACGCCGCGCACCAACTCGTCACCAGCCATCTCCGTCTCGTGGCCAAGATCGCCATGGGCTATCGCGGCTACGGCCTGCCGATCTCCGAGGTCGTCTCAGAAGGCAATGTCGGCCTGATGCAGGCGGTGAAGCGGTTCGAGCCCGAGAAGGGCTTCCGTCTCGCAACCTACGCGATGTGGTGGATCAAGGCCTCGATTCAAGAGTACATCCTGCGTTCGTGGTCGCTCGTGAAGATGGGCACCACCGCGAACCAGAAGAAGCTGTTCTTCAACCTGCGCAAGGCGAAGAGCAAGATTTCCGCACTGGACGAAGGCGATCTCCGCCCCGACCAGGTGGCCATCATTGCCAAGCGTCTCGGCGTCACGGCTCAGGACGTGGTCGACATGAACCGCCGCCTCGGTGGCGACGCGTCGCTCAACGCTCCGATCCGCGACGACGGCGAAGCCGGCGAATGGCAGGACTGGCTGGTCGACAATTCGCCCAACCAGGAAGCCATGCTGGCGGAGCACGAGGAGTATGATCACCGCCGTGACGCCCTGAACGGCGCCATGGGCGTGCTCAACCCGCGCGAACGCCGCATCTTCGAGGCGCGCCGCCTCGCCGATGAGCCGATGACGCTGGAAGACCTGGCTGCCGAGTTCGGCGTGTCGCGCGAGCGCGTCCGCCAGATCGAGGTCCGCGCCTTCGAGAAGGTGCAGTCCGCGGTCAAGGGCACGATCGCAAAGGCCGAACAGGCCGCGCTGGAAGCCGCGCTCTAAGCGCGAGGTTTTTAGCGCCAGAGTTTGGCGGATCGACAAGTGACAGAAAGCCGGCGGCAACGCCGGCTTTTTTGTTTGGACGCAACTCTCGCCGTCATGCCACGCGAAGGCGGGGCATCCAGTACGCCGCGGCGCTTGTTGCAAGAGCGAGGTCTCCAATGCAGGCCTCCGGAATACTGGATCGCCCGGCTAAACCGGGCGATGACAGCGGGGTTGTGGCTCTGCCTTGAACCCGCGCTGCCGGTCGACCGACCAAAAGCATCGGGCCGACAGCATCAAGAGAACGGACACGCACCGTGTCGATCATCCTGCAATCCACCGTCGGCGGTTTCTCCGCCCAGTTCATGCGGAAGCTGCCGCTGGTCGAGCAGGCGATGCGCGACCACGGGCTCGAGCCGTCGGAGTTCGTGATCTCGAAGGACTACGCCTCGACCGCGACGATCCCGCTGATGGGTCCGTTCTTCTTCAACTACAGCGTCTACTTCGGCGACGAGACATTCACCGTCACCGAGCCGAACGACATGGTGTTCCTGGACTACTTCTTCAAACGCGTGCTGGCGGCGGATGACCCGCCGGAACTGCCGCGGCGGCCGGGCTTGATCCGGCGGCTGTTCGGCTGGATGTCGCAACCGGTGTAGCTCGTCACTCCCCCCAAACCCGCGCCAGCGTCGCGAGCCAGCAGCCTTCGCAATAGCGGGCGTCCTTGTAGTCGATCCAGTTGTGCGCATAGACGCGGTCGAGCGGGATGCCGTAGCGCGCGCGCAGGATCTGGACGAGGATCTTCCACGCCGCGACCTGCGCCGCGGTCGGGCCCGTCGTGACGTCGGGATAGTTGCCGGCGAACTCGACGCCGATCGAATTGTCGCGCACCACCTGGCGATAGGTCGGCTTGTTGTCGATGTACTTGTTGTCGTTGCGGTTGGCACCATCTCCGTGGGTCGGCACCAGGTTTTCCGCGACCGCCCAATAGACGGTGCCGTCGGTCTCGACCCACAATGTGACGCCGCGACGCGTGGGGTTCTTCGCTTGCACCTCGGCACCGCCCCGCGCCGAGCCGGCCGGTCCCTCGGTCTGGTGCACGATGATGTTGCGCCACGGTTTTGCGTTGCCGACGTCACCCCATGGCGCCAGCCACACCATCTTCAGGCCGGGAATGTCGGGCGTGCCGGAGGCGCGCGCGAGCTTTGCGAGCTCGGCGTCGGTCGCAGCGGCAGGTGCGATCAGAGTGAGAGCGGCGAGAACGGCCGCGAGCAGGCGAGAGATCATCATGCGGGTCCAATGCGGACCTGACGTTAGCACGCCCTTACGCGAATTTGCGCAAGGCCTCGCCTGGACCGATCGGGTCAGGCATGAGCGGCGGCGCCGGATCGTGGACGGCAAAGTCGTTCTTGCCGTTCTTCTTGGCCGCATAGAGCGCGTGGTCGGCATGCGCGATCAGGCGGTCCGGAAACTGGCCGACGCCGCGGTCCCACTGCGCTACCCCGATCGAGATCGCGATCGGAATGTCGACGCCGGTGCAGGTGACGGCATCCTGGCGGCAGACCTCGAGCACGCGGCGGGCGATCGCAGCCGCCTCGCGCAAGGTCGACGAGGGCAGCACGACGCAGAATTCGTCGCCGCCGGTGCGGGCGAGCATGTCGCCGGGCCTCAAGCGCGTCTGCGCCATCAGGGTGAAGTGCTGGAGGCAGGCATCGCCCGCGGCATGGCCATGGGTGTCGTTGATGGTCTTGAAGCCGTCGAGATCGATGACCAGCAGCGAGAACGGCTCGCTGCTGCGCTCCGAGCGGGCGCATTCTTCGCTCAGCCGCTGCAACAAATGCCGCCGGTTGGCGACGCCGGTGAGATCGTCGAGTAGCGCGAGGTCGGCGACCTCGTTGCGCAAGCTGTCCATCGCCATCAGCAGGAAGCCGAAATTGAGCGTCATGGACAGGAACAGGAGACCCAGCACCATGACGCCATGAGCCTGGCCGCCGGCGCTTGCCGAGAAATCGCCGCCGAGCAGATTGCCCACCGTGCGGACGACGAGGATCGCGATAATGGCGAGGATGACGATGCCGGACAGCCGGGCGCCCGGACTGACGCGGCCTTCCGGCGGCGACAGCAACAGACGCAGCGCCAGCACCAGCGGCACGGCCTGACCGAGCGTGTAGCAGAGCATGCGCAGCTGCATGTTGTCGAAGCCGACCACGAAGAACACGACGCCGGCGAGGCTTAAGCCTGCTGTTGCGATCATGACGCGCCATGAGACGGGCCGGTGATAGAAGCGTTGAATGCCCATGGCGGCAAGGCAGCTCGCCGCGATGACGCCGGCAGCGCCAAGCAGGAGCGGCAACGGAGACGCGACGAACAGGCGCAGCAGGGCCGTCATCGCGCCGGTCGCGCCGATAAAGGACGATGCCATCCAGAACCGCGCGGCCGCGAATTTCGGATAGGTGCGCATCACGTAGGCCCAGATCAGGCCGAGCGCCAGGAAGTTGACGACGAACACGGTCCAGAGTGTCGGCACGTTCAGCATGGCGCACGCGGCGCGCGCAGCGTCGCGCCCTCCGTCCCTGCCAGCTGACCGTCCATGATCCCGTCCCCGTTTTCTTTGGGGGGACAATGCCGCCGCCGCGCTTAACGGAGTCTCACTGCGATCCGCGAAAGCATGACTTTGGTTTTGGATTCATGAACGGCTGGCGCATTGTCGGATCGTTAGGCATGCCGGCGATGCGGATTCGTGAGCTAAAATCACCCGAAAATGCATCTGAGCTGTGGATAACGCGATGACACGGATGTGACAGCGCGGGGCAGAAGCGCGCGAATCTGCTGAGCTTGTCATCGAGGATGTTGCGAGGCTGGCCCTCCGCCGAGCATCCCTCGTGTCGCGTTTCACCATTAACCCTGAAGAGGATCCTATGGCTAAGAAAGCGAAGAAGGCGAAGAAGGCGACGAAGAAGAAGGCCAAGAAGGCAGCGAAGAAGAAGTAGCGAGGCTTCTTATTCTTTGCCCGGGTGGAGCACGCTCCGCCCGGGCGTCGGGTGGGAGTTCTGAGTTGGAAGATGGCGGGCGCAAGGCCCGCTTTTTTGTTGGCTGGAGAAGCTATCGCTCCGCGAACGCCAGCTTGGCGCCGAGCGCGGCGAAGCCGGCGGCAAAACTCCGGCGCAGCCAGGCCATGACACGCGGGCGGGAGATGACGCGCTCGCGCACCGATGCCGCACAGAGGCCGTAGACCACGAACACCGCAAACGTCATCGCCATGAAGGCGCCGCTCAATTGCAGCATTCGCGCCAGCACATGGGCTTCGTCCGCGGCGATGAACTGCGGCAGGAAAGCCAGGAAGAAGATCGACAGCTTCGGATTGAGGATGTTGATCAGGAAGCCGGTCACGATCACCCGACCGACCGAACGCTCGCGGATCTCGCCGTCGACTGCCAGCGCCCCGGTCTCGCGCAGCGCCTGCCAGGACATGTAGAGCAGATAGGCGACACCGCACCATTTCAGCGCGGCGAAGGCGAGCGCGCTGGTGTGGAGCACGGCGGCGAGCCCCAGCATCGCGGCCGTCATGTGCGGCACGATTCCGAGGGTGCAGCCGAAGGCAGCGGCGATGCTCGCGCGCGAGCCGCGGGTCAGCGCGGCCGCCAGCGTGTAGAGCACGCCGGTGCCGGGCGAGGCGACGACGATCAGCGAGGTGAGCAGGAAGGACAAGGTCATGGACCGACCTTATCACCGCGCCGCGGACCACGAAAGCCGGCCTGCCGGATCGACCCTCAGGACAGCTGCGCGATCTCGGCCTCGCGGAGCACGTCGAGCGGCGCCCATGGCTTGGCCCAGAACTTCGCGCCGTTCGGCAAGGCCTGCATCAAGGGCCGGCCGGAGGTGACGACGACGTCGAGCTTCGGGTTGCGGTCCTTGGCGACATGCGCGAGCTCGACGCCGTTCATGCGGCCGGCAAGCTGAACGTCGGTCATCATCAGGCAGAGCGCGCCGGCGCTCTTCTCCAGCACAAGCTCGGCCGCCTCGGCGCTCTCGCATTGAATGACGTCGTAGCCGCTTTCTTCGAGAAGAAGACTGAGCATCTCCCTCTGCATGAGGTCGTCTTCCACGATCAGTGCGGTGGCTCGAAACGGCTTTGCTTGTCCCATCGGCGGCTCCCAATGCTGCCTGTCTTCATCAAGTAACGTAGGTTAAGGTGGGAACCGCCATGCGGTTCGGTTCCAATATGAAAAAATGTAAATCATAGTTCCGCTCAAGTGGCTCGACGGGGGAATCATCATGACTGCAATCCGCGGCGCCGCCGCTATCACCGGAGCGGCAAGCGGCATCGGCCGCGCACTGGCGATCGAGCTTGCACGGCGCGGCTGCGATCTCGCGCTCGCCGATCGCGACGAGCCCGGGCTGAAGACGCTCGCGGCCGAGATCGGCGCCGCAAGCAAGCTCAGCCTGCATCGCGTCGATGTCAGCAAGCCCGACGACATCGCGCAATTCGCGCGTGAGGCGGCCACCGCGCATCCCGCACTTGGCATCGTCGTCAACAATGCCGGCGTTGCACTGATGGGATCGTTCGAGGAGATCGACCAGGCGCAGATGGACTGGCTGTTCGACATCAATTTCTGGGGCGTGGTGCACGGCACGCGCGCCTTCCTGCCGCATCTGAAGACGCTGGGCGAGGCACACATCGTCAATTTGTCCTCGATCTTCGGCATCATCGCCCCGCCGGGACAGTCGGCCTATGCCGCGGCGAAATTCGCGGTGCGCGGCTTTTCCGAGAGCGTGCGGCACGAGCTGGCCATGGCGGGCAGCCCTGTCAGGCTGTCGGTCGTGCATCCTGGCGGCGTCGCCACCGCCATCGCCCGCAACTCGCGCACCGGGGTCGGCGTCACCGACAACGCACGCCGGTCGCAATCGATCGAGCGGTTCGAGAACGCGGCAAGGACCACGCCCCGGGACGCCGCGCTGCGCATCATCAAGGGCATCGAGAGAAACGAGCCGCGCATCCTGATCGGCAACGACGCCCGCTTCATGGATCTCCTGCAGCGCTTCCGCCCGGCAACGTACTGGGCGCCGTTGCAGCGCAAGCTGGAGAGGATGGCGAAGGGGACGGAGTGAGGGGCGCCGTCGAATTAAACCGTCGTCCTGGCGAGCGTTCACGGACCTCTCCGTTGTCACTCCCCGCGAAGGCGGGGAATCCAGTACGCCGCAGCCTCTCCGTATTCTCGCGCGGTCTCTGGAATACTGGATCGCCCGCCTTCGCGGGCGATGACACCAAGTATGTGCGCGAGTGCTCCGTCTCTTTGGCTCCCCTCACTGCCCCGCCAGCCGATCGGCAAAATACCCGATCGTCTTGCGATAGATCACCGCCCTGTTCCATTCGCGCATGGCCTCGAAATTGGCGGTGCCTTCGCCGTAGGGCTGGCCCATCTTGAAGCCGCTGGTGTGGAGCAGGTTCGCGGTCGAGGCGAGCACGTCGGGGACGCTGTGGCGGAGATCGACGTGGCCGTCGCCGTCGAAATCGACGCCGTACTTGATGTAGGAGGACGGCAGGAACTGGGTCTGGCCGATCTCGCCGGCATAGGCGCCGATCAGGTCGCGCAGCGGCAGGTCACCGCGCTGCACGATCTTCAGCGCCGCGAGCAGCTCGCCCTGGAATAGCTCGGTGCGGCGGCAGTCATGCGCGAGCGTCGCCAGCGTGCGGACCACCGGCAGCTTGCCGATGTCGCCCTTGCCGAAATCGCTCTCCAGCCCCCAGATCGCAACCAGGATATAGCGGGGCACGCCGAACTGCTGCTCGATGCGTGAGAGCAGCGCGGCATGGCGCTGCAACAGCGCCTTGCCGCCATTGATGCGGCCGGGGCCGACGCGGGTCGAGACATACTGCTCGAAGCTCTTGTTGAAGGTGTAGCGCTGGCGCCGGTCGAAGGCGAGCACCGCGCCGTCCTGCTGCACGCCGCTGAGCGCCGCGCTGGTCACGCTCGCCGAGACGCCGGCGGCCTGCGCTTCCGAGGCCATGCTGGCGACAAAGCTGTTGAAGTCGCCGCCGCAGCGCGCGGCTTGCGCCGATCCGCCGGCCAGACAGGCGATGAAGGCGATGGCCAAGGCGTATTTCGACATTCGGATGAATCCTACAGGGAATGGGCGGGAGAGCGGCGCGCGATCATGCCCGGGAACCAGATTCGCGTCAAAGCGGCAAATCCTCACCAGAACCAATCGCATCCTGGCTCGACGAATGAAGTCCGATGTCGCGACCACTGCATATCTCATGCGCTCGCTGCGGCATCGCAGCGCCAGCGATTTGCCTTGCCATGGCATGGCGCCGGTTATAACATTCTATTCTAGGTTGTCGCCCCGCCAGCCCCGGGCGACGCTGAAGACCAAAATAAACGGCGGGCTTCGCGGCCCGCCGTTTGTTGAGGCAAGGGTGAGGCAAGGATCTCCTAAGGAGCGCATCGGGTTTTACGAAGCGTTGGACTCTTCCGCCCGACATCGAGGCGCCTCGTAAATGGGTTCGTCGATCGATCGCGCAGCTGGTTCTGCCGCTGCAGGGTCCGCGCCCAGCCACCGGAAACCTGCCAAAGTCATTTGACTATGGCCCCCTGATCGACGAAAAGCCGGCCATGGCCAAAAAACCCGGAACCAATCCCAAGGGCGAATTCGCCTTTTTCAACGTCTTCTATGAAGACGGCTCACAACGCTCCAACCGGCGCGTGCCCGCCGAATTGCTCGGCGGCCTCGACGGCGACGAGCCGGCCCGCGCCTATATCATGGAGCAGGACCGCGAGATCGCCGAAAAATCCGGCCGCCCGGCGCTTGAGATCAAGAACCTCGAGCGGGTCGGCGCGAAGAAGAAGTAGGTCAATCCAGGCAGGCGCTCACCAGCGTCCGCTCCGCCTGTTCCAGGCAAACAGCAGATCGGCAAACCGGTCATAGAAGAACCGGGTGAACGGCAGCGCCACGCGATTTCCGAACAACCCCGCAAGCCACCCCTCCCTCGGCGTCAGCCTCCACAGCGCAATCGCGACATCCGCGCCGACGATGAGTTGGCCGGCCTCATCGGTCGCATGCAGGCGGCGCCTGATGTCGCCGAGCGTGGCGCCAAAGCACGCCAGCGCCTCGGGCTGCTCGTTGATATCCCTGAATTCGATCCTACCCGCGCGCACCAGCGCCAACAGCTTGTTGCGCTGCCAGTCGATGCCGGCATTGCAGACAGGGCAACGGGTGTTGTACCAGACGGTGAGGTGAGCCGGCATCATCAAAGCATAGATGTCGATCCTTGCGACGTCGAGGCTGGAGCCATCCACCCGGAATTCCAGAATCGATGCGCCTCTCTGGTCGGGTGTATATTCGATTGGAAAAGCATGAGCCTCTATTGGGCTGAACGCTGTCGAAGTAGGCGTGAACGAAAACGGCGGGCTTTCGCCCGCCGTTCTTGTTTCAACAGACCACCAAGTGGCGGCGTTTGAACTAGTTATCCAGGAACGACCGCAGCTTCCTTGACCTTGACGGATGCTTCAACTTTCGCAGCGCCTTCGCCTCGATCTGTCGAATACGCTCTCTCGTCACCGAGAACTGCTGGCCGACTTCTTCCAGCGTGTGGTCGGTGTTCATGCCGATGCCGAAGCGCATGCGCAGCACGCGTTCTTCGCGCGGGGTGAGCGAGGCCAGCACGCGCGTGGTGGTCTCGCGCAGGTTGGACTGGATCGCGGCGTCGATCGGCAGGATCGCGTTCTTGTCCTCGATGAAATCGCCGAGGTGTGAATCCTCTTCGTCACCGACGGGCGTCTCCAGCGACAACGGCTCCTTGGCGATCTTGAGGACTTTTCGGACTTTCTCCAGCGGCATGCCGAGCTTCTCGGCCAATTCCTCAGGAGTGGGCTCGCGGCCGATCTCGTTGAGCATCTGGCGCGAGGTGCGCACGATCTTGTTGATCGTCTCGATCATGTGCACGGGGATGCGGATGGTACGCGCCTGGTCGGCGATCGAGCGGGTGATCGCCTGCCGGATCCACCACGTGGCGTAGGTCGAGAACTTGTAGCCGCGGCGATACTCGAACTTGTCGACCGCCTTCATCAGGCCGATGTTGCCTTCCTGGATCAGGTCGAGGAACTGCAGGCCGCGATTGGTGTATTTCTTGGCGATCGAGATCACGAGACGGAGGTTGGCTTCCACCATCTCCTTCTTGGCCTGGCGGGCTTCGCGCTCGCCCTTCTGCACCGAGTGCACGATCTTGCGGAACTCGATGATCTCCAAGCCGGTCAGCGCAGCTAACTGATGCACCTCGTGGCGGAGGTCCTTGATGCGGTCCTTCTCGTGATGGACGAAGTTCTTCCAGCCCTTGGCCGACAGCTTCGAGACACGGTTGAGCCAGCGCGGATCGAGCTCCGAGCCGGTGTAGTTGCGCAGGAAGTCTTCGCGCGCGACGCCATGGCTGTCGGCAAGGCGCATCAGGCGGCCCTCATGCGAGACGAGGCGCTTGTTGATGTCGTAGAGCTGCTCGACGAGACTGTCGATACGCGCCTGGTTCAGGCGCAGCGACTTCACCTCGACGATGATCTCGTCCTTGAGCTTGCGGTATTTGCGCTCTTGGTGCGGCGAGAGCGAGGGCCCGTGCGAGGTGCTCTCGAGCTGGTTCTGGATGTCCTGCTCTTGCAGCTTGCGCAGCTTCTTGTAGCTGTCGGCGATCTTGTCGAAGATCTCGACGACCTTCGGCTTGAGCTCGGCCTCGATCGCCGCAAGCGACATCTGGTTCTCGAACTCGTCGTCCTCGTCCATGTCGGCTTCGGCGGCGGATTCCGCCGGATCCTTCGCGGCGTCGCCGACATTGCCGGGCGCAGGCGCGGCGCGGAACGGGGTCGGCGCCGGCGGTGCGGCCGGCGGCGCGACATGCGCGGGCGCGGCGCCGGTGGCCTGGCCGCCTTCGGCCGTCGCTTCACCGGTCTCGCCGTTCGGACCGGCGATCATCGCATTGTTCATGCCGGCCTTGGCATCGGGCCCGGCATAGGTGGCTTCGAGATCGATGATGTCACGAAGAAAGATTTTTCCTTCGTTGAGCTCGTCGCGCCAGATGATGATGGCCTGGAAGGTCAGCGGGCTTTCGCACAGACCTGCGATCATCGCCTCGCGGCCGGCCTCGATGCGCTTCGCAATCGCAATTTCGCCTTCGCGCGACAGCAGCTCGACGGTGCCCATCTCGCGCAGATACATGCGCACGGGATCGTCGGTGCGCTCGCCCGGCTCGCTCTTCTTGACCTCGGTGACGGCCTTCTGGGTGACTTCGACGAGCTCGTTGTCGGTCTCGTCCTCGCCGCCCTCGTCCTTGTCCTCCTCGCCTTCGCTATCGTCGGCTTCGGTGACGTTGATGCCCATGTCCGAGAGCATGGACATGATGTCCTCGATCTGCTCGGGAGAGGTCTGGTCGGACGGCAAAACTTCGTTGAGCTGATCGAAGGTCACGAAGCCGCGCTTCTTGGCCTGCTTGATCATCTTCTTCACGGCCGCGTCGGACAGATCGAGCAACGGCGAGGGCGCGTCCTGGGAGTCCTTCTCCGGCGCGTCCGCTGCCTTGTCGTCTTTTTCCTTGTCCTTCGCCTGCAGCGTCTTTGCCTTGGTGGCCATCCATTGCTCCTAAACGCGTTTCACACAGACGTTCGCCGCGCCCGCGCAAAATCACTTGAACCTGTTGCTCGATGCTCTCGCTTCGTCAGATCTCGACACGGAAAGGGCGGCGCGGACCTCTTGTCGCCACCCCCGACCTTTCACTCGCCGGATTTGCCTAACGCTTCGTAGAGCCTCTTTGTCGCAGCGGATACAGGTGTAGTGCCAACAGCAATTGCGCGGATTCATTCCTGACGCGTCTGTTCTGCCTGCGGCCGCCTGGTGGCCAAAGTGCTACAAGACCGTTAAGCCTCAATTAACCCTGTTTTTGCCGCCAAACCTCGGATTTGGCGAGTCTTTTAGCGGTTCCGGTCCCGGCCGTCCGCATGATTCTTTCATCACACGCTCTTCTGGAACCGGCCCGACAGCTCGCCAAAACCCTCGATCAGGGCCTCGGTGCCGTCGACTTCGCCTATCCGAGCCTTGACGTCGCGCAGCCACGCCATGTTGGCCTCGCTGGGATCATCCCCCAAGGCCAGCTCGGCGTCTTTCAGCTCTCTAAGTAGTGAATGGTACTGCCGATGCAAGGCGACCAGCTGATGCCAGGTGGAGAGAACGTCGTCCCGTGCGGCGCCCTCACGGGCGCCCCACACCGCCGCGGTCGTGATACCGCTCTCAACCCTTTGAAGAGCCTGCGAAAATCCGCCCTTCTCGAGATCGCTGCGCATCTTCTCGGCGAGCTCGCCGGGGTCCGGCGAATGGTGATGGTCGTTGGCAAAGGCGGCGATGATGCCGGCCCGGAGCTTATGGACCTCGGGATGGGCGAGCTCCAGGGCCGCGACTTCCTCGAGATGATCGTGCAGCAGCCAGGGGTGATTGATCAGGATTTGCAGGATCAGGGCCTCCCGGCGGGAGATGGCGCTGCGCTGGCCGCGCATGATCGGGCTTGCCGCGAGCTGCGCGCTCGCCGCCTGGTAGGGTCCGGAGGGCAGCTGGATGGGCCCGGGTGGGCCGCGGCGGCCTCCAAATCCTTGACCGCCGAATCGATTCGCGCCTCCCCCACCGCGGGGCTGGAACTGACGGCCGGCCGAGCCGGGGCGGAAATTGCCACGGCCGCCGCCGAAGCCGCCGCGTGCGCCTTCGGGGGCAAAGGCGCGCTGAAGCCGCTCGGCAAGATCCTGCCGGTAATAGCGCCGCACCACCTCGTCGCGGATGCCGTTGGAGAGCTCCTTGATGCGCGCCTCTAGCGCGGCGCGGCGCTCGGGCGTGGCGAAATTGCCGCCTTCGAGCTCGCGCGACCAGATCATCTCGGCGAGCGGACGCGCCGCCGCGATCACCTCCTCGATCGCGCCACGACCGCCGGAGCGCACGAGATCGTCGGGGTCCTGCCCTTCCGGCAGCAGGGCGAAGCGCAGACTCTTGCCGGGCGCGAGGAAGGGTAAGGCGAGATCCGCGGCACGATAAGCGGCTTTCTGGCCGGCGCGGTCGCCGTCGAAGCAGAGGATCGGCTCGTCCGCCATTTTCCAGAGCAGCGCGAGCTGGTTTTCAGTGAGCGCGGTGCCGAGCGGCGCCACGCTGCCGGCAAAGCCCGCGGTGACCATGGCGATGACGTCGACATAGCCTTCGACCACGATGAGGGGGCTGCCGTCATGGGTGGCTTTGCGCGCGGTCTGGTGGTTGTACAGATTGTCGCCCTTGTGGAAGAGCGGCGTCTCCGGCGAGTTCAGGTACTTGGCCGGAACGTCCTTCTCCAGCGCGCGCCCGCCGAAGGCGATGACGCGGCCGCGCAGATCCATGATCGGAAACATCACGCGATCGCGGAAGCGATCATAGGGCACCGGGATGTCGTTGCCGGCCACCAGCATGCCGGTTTCGACCATGTCGTCGACGGAGACGCCGAGCTTGCCGAGATGCTCTTTCAGCGCAAAGCGATCAGGTGGCGCATAGCCCAGCCGAAACTGCAATTGCGTCGCCGGCGAGATCGCGCGGTCGGCGAGATAGCCGCGCGCCTTGGCGCCGACGCGCGAGGCCAGCGTCTCGGCAAAGAACTTGGCGGCGAGATCCATGACGTCATGCAGCGAGCGGCGCCGCTGCTCCTGACGCGCTGCATCCGGCGTCACCGCTGGCAGCGGCAGGCCCGCCATATTGGCGAGCCGCTCCACGGCCTCCGCGAACGGCAGGCCGTCGGTCTCCATCATGAAGCTGATGATGTCGCCGTGCTTGCCGGAGGAGAAGTCGTGGTAAAAGCCCTTCTGGTCGTTGACGTAGAAGGACGGCGTCTTTTCCTGCTGGAACGGCGACAGCCCCTTCCACTCTCGCCCCGCCTTCTTCAGTTTGACGCGCTTGCCCACGACTTCGGAGACCGAAAGCCGGGCCCGAAGCTCGTCGAGGAATTGGGGCGTGAAGCGCATCAGGTTGATTTCTGGGGTGAGTCGGGCGTTTTGCCAACGAATAGGCATATAAGGATGCCCCCGGGAAATACGATGCACTTAGGGCTTCTCCCGGCTATTCACAGGTCGAAGATTCGACGGAAAGCTTGAACCCGGCCCGGTTCCACGCTTCCATGGGGGCCATGTTCAGGACCTTCCGAGGCGGCCAGAGCGGGGGTTGGCGCATCACCTTGATTTCGCCGGTGACGGGCGAGCCCCTCGCCTTCATGCCAACGCTGTCGGTCACCGACAGCGAGGCCATCGCGTTGCCGCTGGTGCCCTCGCGCAATGCTTGGCGCCTGGTCGGTGTCGCGAGCAGCTTGCGCTACACCGAGCGCCCGGAGAAGCAGCAGCTCACTGCCGTGCAGGCCGGCCTCGGCCGGCTGGAAGCAACCAGTGGGGCGCTGATCCCGATCCGCAAGTCGCAGGCCTGGTGGGATCTGACCCAGGAAGAGCGCCGCAGGATCTTCGAGGACAAGTCGCATCACATCGCGAACAGCCTGCGCTTCCTGCCTGCGATTGCGCGGCAGCTCTATCATTGCCGCGACCTCGGCGGGCCCTTCGACTTCCTGACCTGGTTCGAATTCGCGCCTGCGCACGCCTCGCTGTTCGAGGAGCTGGTCGCGATGCTCAGGCGAACCGAGGAGTGGAGTTATGTCGAGCGCGAGGTCGACGTGCGCGCAGTGAAGGAAGTGCTGTCGGGCTAGAGCCCAAGAAAGCGGCCGGATTCGATGCGCGGCAGATCGGTGACGGGCCAGTTGTAGATGTAAGTCCAGGCCGGTGCCGTCACCCCGTCTGCACCTGTCACGTCGACCAGCTGGCGCAGATATTCGGTCGGCTCCGGAAAGCCCTCGCCGCAGGCCTCGTACATGTCGAGCTCGCGCAAGAGTTCGTCGGGCACGCGCAGGTGAAAGAGTTCGCCGTGGGCGCGGTCGGACGGCACATCGGAGAGCAGCAGCCCCGGATAATGCGTCACCAGAACGAGCCGGCCGCGGCAGGTCGCTTCACCCAGAAAATCCGCGTGGCCCGCAAGCAACCGCGCCATCGGATGGTCGAAGCCGCGCATCAGCGTGCCGTAGACGAAGAGACGATTGGAGGTCATGGCCTTCTATAACCATCAATCGGCAGCGTGCAAATCGCGGATCTACAAAACCTCCGCCTCGAGTGTCTCGCCGCTGCATTGCTCGTCCGACACCACCCTGATGGTCACGTCCATGGCGTCGAACGCGCCGGCAGGGCCGATATAGACGCCGTGCAGCGGGATTGCCTGGCGCGGATCGCGGGCGACCGCGACGCGGATGAGGTCGCGGGTGCCGACGATGCCGTTGGTCGGATCGAACTCGATCCAGCCCGCGCTGGGCAGGTAGACCTGGACCCAGGCATGCGTCGAACCGCCGCCGACATGGCGCTGCTCGATATCCTCCGGCAGGAAGATGTAGCCGGAGACGAATCGTGCGGCGATTCCGAGATGACGCAGCGCCTCGATCATGAACAGAGCGTAGTCGCGGCAGGTTCCGCTACCGGACTGCAAGGTGTCGAGCGGATGCTGCGTGCCCAGCTCGTGGCGCTTGCGGTACTTGAACCGCTCGCGGATACCGTGGGTCATGCCGCTCAGGATCTTGAAGGTCGGCGTCGGCGCGTCCTCGTCGAGAAAGCCGCGCGCCCATTCCGCGATCTCGCCATCGGGATCGGTATATTGCGGCGTGATGTAGTGGACGAGGTCGGGAAACTCCTCATCGTCATACGCGAAAGGATAGAAATAGGCCGAGTCGTCCGGCGTCAGCGCGAACTCCTCGACCGGATTGTGCTCGACGGTGACGTGCCAGTCGAAGATCAGCGCGTCCGCGCGCTCGTCGAAATTCGCGATCGCGACGGAATTGCCGAACACGTCGTGGATCCAGTGCAGCGACATCGGCTCGGGCGATATCTCGAGCCTGGAGTCGAGCACGCGCAGATCATGCCCGTCGCGCGGCCGCAGCATGATCCTGTGTTCGCCGAACGCCACGGGGCGGGTGTAGCGATATTCGGTCTTGTGATGAATCGTCAGCAACGGCATCGTCAGGCAATCATGGTGATGTCGGGCGGACCAATCTATAGCAATCCCGCCCGATTCTTCGGGGTGACTGCTGTTTCATTAGGCAATCAGGATGGCTTTAGACACAATCGGGGCGACCAATCAACTCCTCAGCGAGGGTGACGTCCCCCCGGTGCACGAGGTGAATGCGCAAGGGACATCGCCTTTTTTGCTCACCTCGGACCACTACGGAAGGGTCCTGCCGGCTGCGCTTGGCGATCTTGGCGTCGCCGAGAACGAGCTGACGCGGCATATCGCCTGGGACATCGGCATTGGGGGCGTCGCCGACCGGCTGGCAGAGATGCTGGGCGCACATCTGATCGCCCAGCGCTATTCGCGGCTGGTGATCGACTGCAACCGCCCGCCCGCCGCCGTGAGCTCGATTCCCCTGATTTCCGAAGCAACCGCGATCCCGCGCAACGAGGGAATTTCGGAGCAGGAGCGCAAAGCGCGCCGCCGCGAGATTTTCGAGCCCTATCACCGGCATATCCATGCCGCGATCGACCGCCGCGTGCACGACAAGCGGCCGACGGTGCTGGTGTCGCTGCACAGCTTCACGCCCGTTTACGCCGGCGTCGCGCGTCCCTGGCACATCGGCGCGCTCTACAATCGCGACACCGTGCTGCCGCAGCTGCTGCTCAGGCATCTCCGCAGCGAGAGCGATCTCGTCGTGGGCGACAACGAGCCCTATGCGGTGAACGACCTCACCGACTACACCATCCCCGTGCACGGCGAAGCTCGCGGCCTCGTCAATACCGGCATTGAGATCCGCCAGGATCTGATCGCCGACCAGTCTGGCCAGCAACAATGGGCCGAGCGGCTGGCGCGGATTTTTGCAGAGATCGAGGTTGAACTGCGGGCGGAAAGGCTGGTCGATTAGCCCGACGGCGGTTATTTCGCCCTGGTCAGCGCCAGCCAGATGCCGCCGCCGATCATGAAGCCGCCGGAGATGCGCGACATCATGCGGGTGCGGCGAGCCGAGAAGAACTTCCGGGCCCGCCCCGCGGCGATGGCGTAGAGCGCGTCCGTCATCACCGCAGTGACCATGAAGGTGGCTCCCAGCAGCGCGACCTGCGGGAAGTGGTCGCGGTTCATGTCCATGAACTGCGGGATGAAGGCGCCGAAGAACACCAGCACCTTCGGGTTCGACAGCAGCACCAGGAAACCTTGCAGGAAGAATCCGCCGCGCGGCGGCGCCGGCGGCTCATCCACATTGACGCCCTCGACCGGCGCCCAGATCAGCTTGATGCCGAGCCAGACCAGATAGGCGGCGCCGGCAAAGCGCACCCAGTCGAACCAATACCCCATGGTCGCCATCAGCGAGGTCAGTCCGACCGCGACGATGCCGATGACGATGGCGAGGCCGGCCTGCGCACCGGCCACATTGGTCAGCGCCGCGCGCGTGCCGTGGCGCAGCCCGTTGGCGATAACGAGGGTGACGATCGGCCCCGGCAACAGCGCGAGCGCGATGCAGGCGGCAAGGAAGGCGAGATAGGCTTGCAGAGACATCATGGGGAGGACTCGCTGGGAGCGGTTTGCGGCATTAATGCATGGCGAGGGCGGGAACGGAAGTCACGACCTTGCGCTTGACATGCAATCATTTGGTTGCCTATTATCGCCGCCATGGATGAGGTCTTCAAAGCGCTCGCCGATGCGTCACGACGGTCGCTGCTCGACAGACTTCACGCCAGGAACGGCCAGACGCTGAACGAACTCTGTGAAGGCCTCGCGATGACGCGCCAGGCCGTGACCAAGCACCTTGCCATTCTGGAAGAGGCCAATCTGGTCACGACCATCAGGCACGGCCGCGAGAAGCTGCACTATCTCAATCCGGTTCCGATCCATCAGATCGGCGAACGCTGGATCAAGAAATTCGAGCGCGGCAAGCTCGCCGCACTCGGCGAGTTGAAACGCCAGTTGGAGAAGCGTGATGAGTAAGCCGCAATTCGTCTATGTCACCTACATCGAGACAACGCCAACGAGGCTGTGGGAGGCGCTGACATCGAGCGAGTTCACCAAGCAATACTGGTTCGGCGCCGAGGTCAGGTCCGACTGGAAAATCGGCTCCCCTTTCGCGCTGCTGCTGGACGGCGAGACCACCGATTCCGGCGAGATCCTCGAAGCCGATCCGCCGCGGCGGCTGTCTTACAGCTTCAAGCACCAAAAATACGAGGAGCTGCGCGGTGAGCCGATCTCGCGGGTGGTCTTTACCATCGAACCGTTCGGCTCGCTCGTGCGTTTGACGGTGCTGCATGACGGCTTCGTCGAAGGCGGCAAATATTTCGGCGCCGTTTCCAACGGGTGGCCGGCGATCCTGTCCGGGCTCAAGAGCCTGCTGGAAAGCGGCAAGGTGCTGGCCATTCCGCACGCAGCCCTCAACAAGGGATTCGATGCAAGATGAACCTCGATCGGTTCAAGCCGCTCACCGTCTACACGATTTACATCGCCGCGACGCCGGACCAGGTGTGGGAGGCGCTGACCTCCGCCGAGTTCAGCCGCCAATATTTTTCCGGCTTTGCGGTCGAGATGGAGCCAAGACTCGGCGGCAAATTCGTCGTGCGCGCGCCTGATGGCTCGGAACACATTTCGGGCGATGTGTTCGAATACGATCCGCCGAACAAGCTGACGGTGACGTGGAACGTCAACTGGCCCGACCTCGTCGCAAAGCTCGGCGCGACGCTTGTCACTTACGAGATTGAACAAGCCGGCGAGGCCGTCCGCCTCACCGTGAGCGAACGCCACGACCGCCCGCTCAGCGACGACATCCTTTCCGGCGGCCGCACCGGCTGGCCCGCAATCCTGTCGGGGCTGAAGAGCCTGCTGGAAACGGGCAAGGCGCCGCAGATCAAGATGGCGCAGATGCTGGAAGCGTTGAAGGCGATGGGTATCAAGACGCCGTAGCGGGCGAACTCCGTGTCGTCATCGCTTCTTCTTCACCGGAGGCGGATTGATTTCGTCGATCTTGCGACTGCAATCCGCTTCCGAGTCGTGCGGGCCCGAGACAAAGGTCCCACTGACCTTGATCGCGTACCAGCCCGACTCGACGCCGAGCCGGAGCGCTTCTTCTGTCTTGACGTGCCGTGGCGAGAGAGCTTGCATCGGTTGAGTTTGCATCGGGTGCTTTCGGTTGGCGTTCGATCTCATGATCGATCGCGGTGAAACCTTCAGGTGTCCGCGGCACGCGCCTGCCGCGTCCAACTCACCGCTGGAGTGGGCAATATGCGCGACGACCGCTGTTACGACGTCGCTACGAGTCGGCTCCGCCGCTGCGAGGGAATGAGGCGCTTCACGTCGCGCGAATAGTCGTGGCGCTGCATAGGCGCAGAAACGACAGATCTTTCGACATTCCCGCACCGTGCGCGCAATCGCCGCAATTAGCTATCATTTTCTCGCCCGTGCCGCACTTTTGAGGCGCCAATTGCCGCCCGCGACCGAATAAGCCGTCAAAGCCTTGTGATCGGCCGCTTCGTAGCCATGTTACGAGCTTAGCCAAGGGAAAATCGTATGAAGCTCCGCGTCGGGTTTGAGATGCTGTACGAATTCCCGCAGCCCACGCCTATGATCATGGTGCTGGGCACGCACTTCACCCGCGCCTCCGATGTCATCGTGCCCGACCTGCTGACCACCAGACCCTCGGTGCCGATCACTCCCTATCGCGACCTCTTCGGCAATTGGTGCAGCCGCATCGTGGCGCCGGCTGGCGCCTTTCGCCTTGCCGGCGACGGCGTCGTGAGCGACAGCGGCCTGCCCGATCCAGTGTTCCCGAACGCGGCTCAGCACGCCGTCGAGGCGCTGCCGACCGACACGCTCGTCTATCTGCTCGGCAGTCGCTACTGCGAGACCGATCGCCTGTCGGATATCGCATGGAAGTTGTTCGAGCACACGCCGCCCGGCTGGGCGCGGGTCCAGGCCATCTGCGATTTCGTTCATCGTCACATCGCCTTCGGCTATGAGCACGCGCGCGCGACCAAGACGGCGCGGGAAGCCTACGACGAAGGCAAGGGCGTGTGCCGCGACTATGCTCATCTTGCCATCGCGTTCTGCCGCTGCATGAACATCCCGGCGCGTTACTGCACCGGTTATCTCAGCGACATCGGCACGCCGAAGCCCTGGGCCGTGGGAGATTTCGCCGGCTGGTTTGAGGCTTATCTCGGCGGAAGCTGGCACATGTTCGATCCGCGCAACAACACGCCGCGGATCGGTCGCGTGTTGATCGCACAAGGACGCGATGCCGCGGACGTCCCGATCACCCAAACCTTCGGTCCGAATACCCTTGTCAATTTCAAGGTATGGACCGACGAGGTTGCCTGATGACAGACAGCAGCGTTGCACTCAGCGCCGATGAATTTGCGTCCTTGGCCGAGATCGGCAAGGGCAAGGCGCAAGGCGAAATCCCGCAAGCGCACGGCGAGCGCCTGACCAACCTCGGTTATGCAATCAGGCGCCTCGGCGAACTCGAACTGACCTCATCCGGCGAACGCCGGCTGGCAACCGGCGAATAGCTCGCTGCCGTTGCGTCCGGCTTCCCGCTACGCCACCGGCACCACGATCCGCCGATAAAGATGCCAGGTCGCGTGCCCGAGCACGGGCAGCGTCACCACCAGCCCCAGAAAATACGGCAGCGCCGAGACGATCAGGACCATCACGATCACCGCGGCCCAGCCAATCATCGGCAGCGGGCTGGCCACGACCGCGCGCACGCTTGTCACCATCGCCGTGACGAAATCGACCTCGCGGTCGAGCAGCAGCGGAAACGACACGACCGTCAGCGAAAACAGGATCAGCGACAGCACCGCGCCGACCGCGTTGCCGATGCCGAGGAACAGCAGGCCCTCGTTCGTGGTCAGCACCACCGTCATGAACTCCTGCAGGCTCGAGAACGAGGCATGCAGGCCAAGCAGCAGCGCGATCAGAAGCCGCACCTGATACATCCAGACCACGAACACGAACAGCGTGACGAAGGCCATCCAGCCGATCTCGCTGCGCGCGCGCACAGCCGACCAGATCGCGCCGAGCGAGACGGGCTCGCCGCGCTCGCGACGGCGGCTGACTTCATAGAGCCCGATCGCCACGAATGGCCCGAGCAGCGCGAAGCCGGCGGCCAGCGGATAGACCAGATAGACCATGCCGAACGCAGTGAAGCACAGCATGATGGCGATGCCGCCGGCGGCGTAGAGCGTACCGAAGCAGAGGCCGTAAAGCGGCAGCGCCTGGAAATCCCGCAGGCCTTCGACCAGCGCCTCGGCGATGTCGGTCGCCGCGACGGGACGCACCACCGGGTCGACCTTGCCCGAAATGGACATCAGCTTCCTCCTCGTTCGCCGGCGCGATCTCCGTCGCACGCGGATTGACTCGATCTTAGCGTCCCCGCGGCAGGTGCGCACGCGCGAGTTGTTGGCTGGACGACAGTATCCCGAAGCCGCCGGCGCAGACCCGGGAAAACCACCGCGCCGACGGCGCGCGTCCTTCGGGAAGCTCATCCGTCCTGCCCGCGGCTCGAAATCTTTCCCCGTCGGGGACTTTTTCGACCCGATGCCTATGGACTGAGCGGCGGGTGGTGCCGCAAATTGAGTCTTTGAACGAGCGCGATGACTCGAATGGACCGTCCGACCGATGAGCTTGCGTACCCGACTACTGATACTCGTCATCGCGGCCATGCTGGTGCCGGCGAGCCTCGTCGGGCTGCGTTTCGTGCAGAACCGGAGCAGTGAAGTCAACGCCGCCCTGGCCAATCTGTCGGCCTCGGCCGACGACATTGCGAGCGATCTGGGTGGGAAGATTCAGGGCACCGCTCAGCTTCACTATGGTCTGGCCCGCGCGCGCGACCTCGACACGCGCGACAAGGCGGCGTGCTCGGCGTTTCTGTCGGACGTGCGCGAGGAATACCCTCAGTTCACGGGAATCCTGACCATCGATCCGGACGGCAGCCTGTTCTGCGACTCGCTGCGGACCAACCGCACCCTCGATCTGAGGGATCGCGCCTATTTCAAGCAGGCCCTGGTCTCGCGCAACGTCGTGGTTGAGCCGGTATTCGGCCGGCTGACCGGAATATCGGTGCTCCAGATCGCATATCCGGTGCGATCGGAGGCGGGCGCGCTGAAGCTGGTGCTGCTTGCCTCGTTCAACCTGCGCAAATTCGCCGAGTATCACCACAAGCGGCTGCTCGCCGAGAAGGATATTCTGCTCATCGACGGCAAGGGCACCGTTCTCGTCGCTCCCTTGGGAGCCGGCTGGACCGCGCCCGTGGGCGCGTCGATCGCGGGATCCGACCTGCTCGGCTTCGCGACGGCTCCCGATCAAAAGGCATTTCAGGAAGTGACCGATCGCGACGGCCGCACGCAGGTCTGGGCCGTCGCCCACTCACCTTCGATCCGTGATGCCGGCCTCTACATCCTGGTCGGACGGTCCAAGGACGGATTGGTCGCGGCGGCGAATCGCCGGCTCTATGAGGATATGGCGATCCTCGCGGTGGCCTTGCTGCTGCTGCTGGCCGGCGTATGGATCCTCGCGACCGTGAGCGTCGGGCGCCAGGTCGGGCGGCTCGCCAACATGGCGAAGAGACTCGGGCTCGGCGATCTCAACGCGCGAATTCCTCCTCCCCATCCGCGCGGCGAGCTGGGCGGATTGATGACCCTGCTCAACGACACTGCCGAATCGCTTGAGCAGCAACGGGCGGCCATCGCGGACCTCAACCAGAAGCTCAGCCAATCCCAGAAGATGGAGGCCATGGGTCAGCTCACCGGCGGTGTGGCGCATGACTTCAACAATCTCCTCACCGTCATTCTCGGCAATTCGGAGCACCTTGCCGACAGGCTGGCGGGGAACAAGGAGTTGCACCGGATCGCCGGCGACATCGCGACAGCTGCCGAACGCGGCTCCGACCTGACGCGGAGCCTGCTCGCCTTCGCGCGCAAGCAGCCCCTGAGGCCGCGAGACATCGACATCGGCGAAAAGATTAAGGAGGTGGAGCACTTGTTGCGCCGCCCCTTGGGCGAGCACATCGAATGCACCTTCGCGCTCGCACCGGACCTGTGGTTGATCAGCGTCGATCCCGGCCAGCTCACGACTGCGCTGCTCAATCTCGTGCTCAACGCGCGCGATGTCATGCAGTTGGGCGGCAGGCTGACCATCGAGGCGCGCAACGTCTCGCTCGGTGAATCCGACTTGGACATCAATGGCGAACCGCGACCAGGCGACTATGTCATGGTGGCCGTGATCGACACCGGCAGCGGCATGACCGCCGAGGTGGCGAGCCGGGCGTTCGAGCCGTTCTTCACCACCAAGGAGGTCGGCAAGGGGACCGGGCTCGGCCTGAGCATGGTCTACGGTTTTGTGCGGCAGTCCGGCGGGCTGGTGCAGATGCAGTCCGCACCGAGACAAGGCAGCACCGTCAGGCTGTTCTTTCCCCGCCTGGCAACACCGCCAAACGAGGACGCCTCACCCGCCGAAGGGATCGTCACGCGCGAAGGAAGCGAGACCATTCTCGTCGTCGAAGACAACGACATGGTTCGGACTTATGTCGAAAGCGAGCTGAAGACGCTCGGCTATCGCGTCATCACGGCCGCGAGCGGCCCGGCGGCGCTCGACTTGTTGCGCCAGTCCGGGGATATCGACCTGCTGTTCACCGACGTCGTGATGCCCGGCGGCATGTTCGGGCCGGAGCTTGCCCGGCAAGCAATCCAGCTGCGACCCGGGCTCAAGGTGCTCTTCACCTCCGGCTACAGCCAAAATCCGGTCTCGGCGCCCGACGCAATCGGCGATGCCCGCATCCTGACCAAGCCGTTCCGGCGGCGAGACCTCGCCGCCATGCTGCGATCTGCGCTGTCGACGCCGTCGCGGTAGTCAGGAGCGCGACGCGAGGAGAAGCGCCGCACCCAGATTGGCCACGAACAAGGCCGCGTCGATGACGAAGATCCTGAGCATCGGGCCTTTCAACACGGGCCAATAAGCGACCCCGACGCGTCCTCCGCGCAGCAGGACCGGAAGGTTGTAGGCGAACTGGCTGAAATGGCAGGCGGCAAAGAACAGGAACAGCACCAGCTGCGCTTCGACCGGCTGGAAGAAGACCGGACGGGCTGCCAGAAGGTAGAGCGACAGAAGGCCGATCGGCAGATTGATGCCGCCAAGGAATGCCACGCTGGCCGACAATGTCGGCGCGATCGGATTGGTGCGCTCTTCCCGCGGCAGGAGAATCTTCAGTGTATTGGCTTGCGCAATGCTGAACTGGATGAAGGCGCCGCCGAACCAGAGCGCGTTGAGGAGCAGCACGATATCCGAAAGACGCATGGCGGAGCCCTCCCACGGCTCGTTGGCCAGGAAAGTGGCAAAGCCCGCTCCTCATGTCAACCATGTTGACTTCAGGAATCGTCAGTTGGTGTCGGCGATCGCCTCCATCACGCCCATCCACGCAGCCGCACCTGTCGCTCCGACGCGATCGAACGCCTCGCGCAGCACCTTGCGCTCGTGGTCCGATGCGCGCTGCTCGATGCGCTGCCCCGCGGCCGTCAGGCGCAGCAGCTTCGAGCGATGCTGCTCGGGCGAGCGTTTTGAGGTCAGGAGCTTGCGCTCAAGCAACAAATTGAGCGGCCGGTTCAGGGCCTGCTTGGAAATGCCGAGGATCTCGATCAGCGAGCCGATCGCGATATCGGGCCGGCGCGCCACCACGTAGAGGATGCGATGGTGCGGGCGCGACAGTCCTTGCTTGGCGAGATATGCGTCGGCTTCGAGTGTCATGCCGCGCCAGCCGTAATACATGAGCTCCAGCGCCGCATCGAGTTCGCTCAGCTTCGCAAGTGAAGCGCGGTGAAGCCCCGCGGCTTGAGACGTCTTTGCCATTGCAGGAAGCTAACCCCTCGTCCGCAGCTCGCGCCGCAGCACCTTTCCGGTGGCGGTCATTGGAAGTGTCTCCGCGAACTCCACGAACCGTGGGTATTCGTGGGCGGCGAGTTGCACCTTGACGAACTCCTGGATCTCGCGCGCGAGTGCGTCGCTGGCGGCAAAGCCCGGGCGCAGCACGATCCAGGCCTTGATCGATTCAGTGCGGATCGGATCGGGAATGCCGACCACCGCCGCCATCGCCACCGCCGGGTGCTTCATCAGCGTGTGCTCGATTTCGGACGGGCCGACACGATAGCCGGCGGTGGTGATGACGTCGTCCTCGCGGCTGACGTACCAGAAGTAACCGTCCTCGTCCTGCACCCCGAGATCGCCGGTGAGCAGGAACTCGCCGGCATATTTCTTCGACGTTGCCTCCGGATTGCGCCAGTATTCGAGCATCGTGCAAGGACAGGGTTGGCGCACCCCGATGATGCCGCGCTGGCCACGTGGCTGCTCCTCGCCTCTGTCATTGACGATGCGGACGTCGAAACCCGGCGTCGCCTTGCCCATCGAACCGGGGCGGATCGGAAACAGATTCGCGTTGCTGCCGATCACGAGATTGCATTCGGTCTGGCCAAACACCTCGTGCGCGTCGACGCCGAAGGTCTCGCGCACCCAGCCGAGCAGCTCGCCGCCGAGGGACTCGCCGCCGGTAAAGATGCTGCGCAGCTTGATGCCGGAATGCGTCACGCCGGCCTGCCGCATCAGCTTCAGCGCGGTCGGCGGCAGGAACACATTACGCACGCCGAGATCGGCCATCATCTGCATCGCCGCTTGCGGCTCGAACTTTCGCGCGCGGTGACCGACCAGGGGAATGCCGTGGTACCAGAACGCGAACAGGCCGTTGATGAGGCCGCCGATCCAGGCCCAGTCCGCCGGCGTCCACATCAGATCGCCGGGGCGCGGCAGGAAGTTGTGGCACATCTCGACATTGGGGAGATGTCCGAGCACGACGCGGTGGGCGTGCAGCGCGCCCTTCGGATTGCCCGTCGTGCCCGAGGTGTAGATGATCAGCGCGGGATCGTCAGCAGACGTGTCCACCAGCCTGAAGTCGGGCGATGCAGCCTTGACCGAATTCCAGAACGATGTCGTACCCGCCGGCGTTCGTTCGCCAACGATGTAGACCTTCTTCAGCTCCGGCAGACGGTCGCGAATCTTCGAAAGCTTCTGCCAGCCACCCTCGTCGGTGACGATCGCCCTCGCTTGCGAGTTCGACAGGCGGAATTCCAGCGCGTCTTCGCCGAACAATGCGAACAGCGGAATGGAGATCATCGCCGAACGGAACGCGGCCATGTGCGCGATCGGCAGCTCCAGCGACTGCGACAGGAACACCGCGACGCGGTCGCCGCGGACAAGGCCATCCGCCCTCAGCACATTGGCGAAGCGGCGCGACATCTCCGCGACATCGTCGAAGGATGTGCGCGTGATGGCGCCGTTCTCATCGAGATAGACCAGCGCCAGCCGGCCGGTGCCGTCGGCGTGGCGATCGCAGCAGGCCTCCGCCAGGTTGAAGCGCGCCGGGATCTCCCAGCGGAAATTGCCGTAGAGTTCGTCATAGGTGCTGGCTTCGGTGAGCATGGTCGTTTCCCGGCAGCGTCGTCTGACCGGACTTGTCCCGGCCATCCACGTTCTTGTTTGACCTGAGTTTAAGGGCGCGGATGCCCGGGACAAGTCCGGGCCTGACGGAGAATGCGTCTCAGCGCACCGTCCGGAAGAACTTTCTGACCTCGCCGACATACAGCTCCGGCTGCTCGAATGCGGCGAAATGGCCGCCCTTCTCCATCTCGCTCCAATGCGTGATGTTGCGGAAGTTCGGCTCCATCCAGCGCCGCACCGGCGTGATGATCTCCCTGGGAAAGACAGCCACGCCCGTCGGCACCTTGACGACCGGCGTGGTCCGGCGCTTGCCAAAGCTTTCCCAATAGAGCCGCGCCGACGAGGTCGCGGTCTCCGTCGCCCAGTAGAGCATGACGTTGTCGAGCAGCTCGTCCTTGGTGAAGATGTTCTCGGGATGACCGTTGCAATCGGTCCAGGCCCAGAATTTTTCCAGAATCCAGGCCGCCTGCCCGCTCGCCGAATCCGTCAAGCCGTAGCCGAGTGTCTGCGGCCGCGTCGATTGCTGCTTCGAATAGCCGGAGTCGAGGTCGACGTAATGCTGGAGGCCGGCGAGCGCGCGCTTCTCTTCCGGCGTCGGTTCGCCCTCGACTTTCGGCGCGGCGTTGAAGGCGAGCGTGATGTGGATGCCGGCGCAATGCTCGGCGTCCTGCATGCCAAGCGAGGTCGTCACTGCCGAGCCCCAGTCGCCGCCCTGCGCGCCGTACCTGATATAGCCGAGCCGGTCCATCAGCTGGGCCCAGGTCGCGGCGATACGATCGACGCCCCAGCCGGTGGTCTTGGGTTTGCCGGAAAAGCCAAAGCCCGGCAGCGACGGGCAGACAACGTGGAAGGCATCGGCAGGATTGCCGCCATGCGCGACAGGATCGACCAAGGGCGCGATCACCTTCTGGAATTCGACGATCGAGCCGGGCCAGCCATGGGTGATGATCAGCGGCAGTGCCGACGGCTCCTTCGAGCGCGCATGCAGGAAGTGGATGTCGAGCCCGTCGATCTCGGTGGTGAACTGCTCGAAGCAGTTGAGTTTCGCTTCGCGCGCGCGCCAGTCGTAGCCATCAGCCCAATAGGTGCAGATTTCCTGGATCCATGCCAGCGGCGCGCCCTGGCTCCAATCATCGACCAGCTCCGCCTCCGGCCAGCGCGTGCGGGCGAGGCGCGACTTGAGGTCGGTGAGGACGTCGTCGCTGATGGCGATGCGGAACGGCTTGATGGCGGTCATGGGAGAGGCCCTGCTCATCGGAGGTTCTCGTCATGGCCGGGCTCGTCCCGGCCATCCACGTTCTTTCTCTCCATTTTGAAGAACGTGGATGCCCGGCACAAGGCCGGGCGTGACCAGGATGATAGTCTGTCAGCTCCTGGCAAACCTTCGGCGCGGCCGCCTAGCCCGTCAGAGCAGCCTTCACCAAACCAGAGGCCTTGCCGAAATCCATCTGGCCGGCGTACTTGGTCTTCAACACGGCGATCACCTTGCCCATGTCCTTCATGCCGGCGGCGCCGGTCTCGGCGATCGCGTCCGAGATCACCTTCTTGACGTCGTCATCCGACATCTGCTTCGGCAAGTACGCGGAGATCACCGCGATCTCGTCGCGCTCCTGCGCGGCGAGTTCGGCACGGCCGCCCTTCTCGTAGAGCTCAACCGATTCCTGGCGCTGCTTGATCATCTTCTGAAACACGCCGAGCAAGTCCGCGTCCGAGAGCGGCGGCTTGCCGTTGCCGCGCGCCTCGATGTCGGCGTTCTTGATGGTCGAGTTGACCATGCGCAGCGTGGACAGCTTGCGCTCTTCCTTGGCCTTCATGGCCTCCTTGACCGCATTGTTGATGTCGTCGCGCAGCATGATCGTGATCCCCTAGACTATCCGACGCCTGATCTAGGCCGTTCGCAGCCCGGAGACAACCGGGGTTCCCAGCCATTCGACCAGCGCCCGCACCGTCGCCGCAGGCTGCTCCGGTTGCGGCAGGTGTCCGCAATTCTCCAGAACGACGAGCCTTGCGCCGGCAATGCCCTCCGCCATCTCCTTCGAGAATGCGTTGGGAATCGTGTTGTCCTGATCGCCCGTCAGCACCAATGTCGGGCATTTGATCGTCGCAAGCGTCGGCCGTGAATCCACCCGCGCGATGATCGCGGTCTGCTGCCGCAGATAGCCTTCGACGCCGACGTCATCGCCCTGCTCGTGTACGAGCTGGCGAATGCCTGCATCGTCGCGGCGCGACGGATGCACCAGTTCGGGAAACATCTCCTCGCGCGCGGCACGCAGCTCCCCGCGCCGGGCCAGCTCCATCAGGCCGCGGCGGCGTGCGGTCGCCTCCTCCGTGTCGGGCCGCGCCTGAGTGTTGATCAGCGCGAGCCTGGCCACCCGCTCGGGCGCCTGGCGCATGATCTCGAGGGCGATGTAGCCGCCCATGGAATGGCCGGCGAGCGCGAAGCGCGGCGGCGCCTCGCTCAGCACCCGCCGGGCGATCGCCGCCATGCTGTCATCGCGAATATGGTTGGCGACCATCACCGGGCCGAACTGCCACAGCGACGGGATCACCGGTGCATAGATCCGGGCCGAGGAGGCTAATCCCGGAACCAGCAGAATCGGCGTCGTCTGGTCCATTATTGCCTCCCGAGCCCCGGAATTTGCCGGAAATTATGCTGCGGAGCTTAGGGGCCCAAGCCGACCTGTCAAATATGCAAAAACGCATGTGAATCGGCGCATCTCCGCTTTGACGGCAGCGCCCGCGGGGACTATGAACCGGGCTCATGACACAACATGATAACGATCACGCTTGGCCGGACCACAAACCGACCGCGCTGTTGGTGCTTGCCGACGGCACGGTGCTCGAAGGCTTTGGCCTCGGCGCCGAAGGCCAAGCCGTCGGCGAGGTCTGCTTCAACACCGCGATGACCGGCTATGAGGAGATCCTCACCGATCCCTCTTATGCCGGCCAGCTCATCACCTTCACCTTCCCGCATATCGGCAATGTCGGCACTAACGACGACGACATCGAGACGGTGAACATGGCCGCGACGCCCGGCGCGCGCGGCGTGATCCTGCGCACCGCGATCACCGATCCCTCGAACTATCGCGCCACCAAGCACCTCGACCAGTGGCTGAAGGCGCGCGGCATCATCGGCCTCTCCGGCATCGACACCCGCGCGCTGACCGCGCTGATCCGCAACAAGGGCATGCCCAACGCCGTAATCGCGCACGCCAGGGACGGCGAGTTCGACCTGCACGGCTTGAAGGAAGAAGCGCGCGAATGGCCCGGCCTCGAGGGCATGGACCTGGTGCCAATGGTCACCTCAGGCCAGCGCTTCACCTGGGACGAGACGCCCTGGCTCTGGGACAAGGGCTTTGGCCGCCAGGACAAGCCTGAGTTCAACGTGGTCGCCATCGATTACGGCATCAAGCGCAACATTCTGCGCCTGCTCGCCGGCGTCGGCTGCAAGGTAACGGTGGTGCCGGCAACGACGTCGTCCGAGGATATCCTGGCGATGAAGCCGGATGGCGTGTTCCTGTCGAACGGTCCCGGCGATCCGGCCGCGACCGGCAAATATGCCGTGCCCGTGATCCAGGACGTGATCAAGTCGGGCACGCCGACATTCGGAATTTGCCTTGGCCATCAGATGCTCGGCCTCGCCGTCGGCGCCAAGACCAAGAAGATGCACCAGGGCCATCACGGCGCCAATCATCCCGTGAAGGACGAGACCACCGGCAAGGTCGAGATCACCTCGATGAACCACGGCTTTGCCGTCGACGAGAGCACCCTGCCGACGGGCGCGACGCAGACCCACATCTCGCTGTTCGACGGCTCCAATTGCGGCATCCAGCTCGACGGCAAGCCGGTGTTCTCGGTGCAGTACCACCCCGAGGCCTCACCGGGTCCGCGCGACTCGCACTATCTGTTCCAGCGCTTTGCCGATCTGATGCGGCAGAACAAGAGCGTGTAGGGCGCGCGCTCTCCTGCAACTGCTTTGACGACATCGAGCCCGGGCCTTCGCCCGGGCTCTTGTCGTTCCGGGCGCAGCGCAGCGCGAATCCGGAATGACAGCGGAACGAGGAACGCCGCTTAACTCCCTTCGTTGATCACTGCTACGCTCACGCAGGAGCCTCTTATGTCTGTCGTCCGCGACAATGCCGAGCCGCTCGCCATCGTATTTGAGGATGACGGGCTCGTGCCCAACAATATCCTCCCCTTCCTGGTCTACCAGGCCGCGGTGAAGCTCGATTCCAGACAGCCGGAAGAGACGATCGAACGCTTGTTCGAAGCGAACGGCTGGGGCGGCACGTGGCGCAATGGCGTGTTCGATTATCTGCATTATCACGCAACGGTGCACGAGGTGCTCGGCGTTGCGCGTGGCAGCGCGCGCGTCCGCTTCGGCGGCGACCACGGCCAGGAGCTGGAGATCAAGGCCGGCGACGTCGCGATCCTGCCCGCCGGCACAGGTCACCAACGCAACAAGGCCAGCGCGGATTTCTGCGTGATCGGCGCCTATCCGCCGGGCGCGAAGATGGAGGTCACCCGCGCAACACCGGAGAACCACGCCAAGGCGCTGAAGACGATTCCAAACGTCGCGCGGCCGCCGGCCGATCCGGTGACGGGCAAGAACGGGGCGTTGATGCGGTTGTGGCGGTAGCTACAAAGACGGTGCAGTAGGGTGGGCAAAGCGAAGCCTGCCCACCAAACAGTTTGAACTGCGGAGAGATAGTGGGCACGGCGCGCGAAGAGCGCGCCTTTGGCCACCCTACGACAGTGTGCCCCTACGCCTCGTTCGCGCCTTCCTGTCTTGTGGCTTCGAACAGGAACCAGGTGCGGCGCTCGGTCTCGTCGATGAAGTTCTCGAGGATGCTGGCGCTGGCGACGTCGCCGGCGTCGTCGCAGACCTCGTGCGCCTTGCGCATTGCGGCGGCGACATGCTTGTTGTCCTGCATCAGCTCGCGCAGCATCTCGCGCGGCGGGACATAGTCTTCGTTGTTGTCCTTGATGGTCTGGAGCTTGGCGATCTGCCCGATCGATTTCAGCGTGGTGCCGCCGATCTTGCGGACGCGCTCGGCGAGCTGGTCGGTGGTGGCGAAGATCTGGTCGGACTGCTCGTCGAGCAGCAGATGATAGTCGCGGAAATGCCGGCCGCTGATGTGCCAGTGGAAATTCTTGGTCTTCAGATACAGCGCGAACGCGTCGGCCAGAAGCACGTTGAGTGCCTCCGAAACCTTGTTGACCGCCTGGGACGACAGATCGGTGGGCGTGTCGAGGTCGGGCGAGACCTTTTGTGGAGCTTTGCTCACGGGAAACCTTCCTGTTAGGACGCAGACATTGACGGCGCGCCGCCGCACCCCTAACGCAGGCGGGCAGCGCCGGTTCCTGCAACGGAACCGTTTGGCCGGGGCCCTCGACGACCATGGACGATTGGATCGATTATTACGACTCGACGCACACGATCTATGTCAGCAAGCTGCATCGCGACTTGCACTTCCAGATCATCGCGCGGGACATCATCGGCTACATCTCTTCGCCCGAGGCGACCGTGCTCGACTATGCCTGCGGCGAGGCGCTGTCGGCGAGCCAGGTCGCGGCGGCCTGCGGCAAGCTGATCCTCGCCGAGCCTGCGCCCGGCGTACGCGGCCGGTTGATCGCGCGGTTTGCCCCGAACACGAAAATCCGCGTCCGCTCGCTCGACGACGTCCGCAAGATGCAGGAGCAGTCGATCGATCTCGTCGTGATGAACTCGGTCGCGCAATACATGACGCCGGACGAGCTCGACGCCGCGCTCCTCAACTTCTCCCGTATCCTGAAGCCCTCGGGCAAGCTCGTGCTGGGCGATATCCTCCAGCCCAATGTCGGCATGTTCAGGGACGTTACGGCGCTGCTCAGCTTCGGCCTGCGTCACGGCTTTTTGAAAGATGCACTGATCGGGCTGATCAGCACCGCACTGTCGGATTACCGTCAGCTGCGAACGCGCATCGGGTTACAGCGCTACAGTGAGGAGGAGATCACCGCCACGCTCAAGGGAGTCGGCTTCGCGGTCCAGCGTGCTCACCGCAATATCGGCCACAATAGCTGGCGCATGACGTTCGTCGCGCGGCCGCCGCTGGTCCGTTGAGCTTGGTGGATCCGTTAAGCATAACGTCTGCCTGAGGTGGCTTGTCGCACCCCGATCGGTAATGATCGCCGCGGCCCGGTGGCGGAAGTGTCTACGCGAGGGCGATGCATCGCTCTTTATCCTGGTTCAAATCCAGGCCGGGTCTCCACGCTTCGCCCCTCACGGGGCTACGCGTGGCGCAGCCACGCGAGGCCCGAAGGGGGCTAAGCGTGTCCGGCGTAGCTGGAGCGAAGGGCAAGCGTAGAGGGACTGGCCGCCCAATCCTCAATCAGCCTCAACCACTTCACATTCCGACACAAGCCGCAGCCGGTCGGCATCTTTTGCCGCGGAGGTGATGACAGCATCGAGCAGGCCCGGAAAGCGTGCGTCCAGATCGTCGCGGCGCAGGCGCACGAAGCGGTTGGTGCCGGCGACGCGGGTCTGCATCAGGCCGCATTCGCGCAGCTTGGCGAAGTGATAGGCAAGATTCGACTTGCCGCTGAGCCCGTTGAAATCGCCACAGCACAGCTCGCCGCTGACACGTTCCTGCTGCGCGAGCTGGTACACGATCGCCAATCTGATCGGATCGCTCAGGCAATCCAGAACCATCGGCAGTTCGATCTGCTCGCGGGTGGGGTGGGGTGGGGTGCGGCTCATCGTCCGAAGAGCATAGCGAAATGACCTGGATGTTCAATAGTTCTTGAACCAATTGACTCCTGACCCGGTCCCATCAATAGTTCAATAAACGTTGAACATAGGGATTTCTCCGATGAGCGTATTCTGGTTGGCCTTGGGAGCCTTTGCGATCGGCACGGAAGGCTTTGTCATTGCTGGGCTTTTGCCGTCGATCGCCACGGACCTGGCGATTTCCGTCCCCGCCGCCGGGCAGTTGGTCACAGCCTACGCCCTCACCTATGCGGTCGGCTCGCCGATCTTGGCGGTGACACTGAACAATATCGACCGCCGCACCGTGCTGGCCTTGGCGCTATCGACCTTCATCGCCGGAAACCTCGCGGCGATGGTGGCGTCGAATTACGCCCTGCTGCTGGCCTCGCGCATGCTGATGGCGCTGGGCTCCGGGCTGTGCATGCCGACCGCGCTGGCCGTATCCGTGGCCGTCGCCGCGCCGGAGCGACGCGGCCGCGCGGTGGCGCTGGTTACCTCGGGCCTCACGGTTGCGACCGTCATCGGCGTTCCCCTCGGCAATCTCGTCGGCAGCCTGCTCGGCTGGCGCGCGACCTTTGCCATGGTCGCCCTGATCGGTGCCGTTGCGCTCGCCGGCCTCCTGCTCGGTCTGCCCCGCGGCCTGCCACGCAACACGGCCTCGCTCAGCGATCGGCTGGCAGTGGCGCGTCACCGCAATGTCCTGACGGCGCTTCTGATCACGATTTTATGGGCGCTCGGTGGCTTCACCGTCTTCACCTATTTCGCGGTCCCGCTGCGCGGCCTTGGATTCGATGCGTCGCAGATCAGCCTCGCGCTGCTGGTGTTCGGCGGCGCCGCCGCGATCGGGAACATGTTCGGTGGCGTCCTGGCCGACCGGCTCGGCACGCTCGCCACAGCAGGTCTCGGACTTGCCGGCATGGCCAGCGCGCTGATCCTGCATTCGCTGGTCCTGAAGCTGATGCCGGAACAGGCGCATTACGCGGTGCTAGGTGCGATCTTCCTCTGGGGCATCTCGGGATGGGCGTTCTACCCGGCCCAGGTCGCCAGCATCATCCGGATCGAGCCACAGGCCTCGATGATCGCGCTCTCGCTCAACGCCTCGGCCATGTATCTCGGCTTTGCGATCGGCGGTGCCTTGGGCGGCGCCGTGCTTGCGGCGTGGAGCCCCGCCGATCTCGGCTGGGTCGGCGGATTAAGCGTTTCGGCGGCTCTTCTGGTCCATCTCGCCCGCGGTTGGCAGGCCCGGCCAAAACCGGTCAAAATTGCCGGTTGATGGGCGTTTTTCGGGGTTTCGCCGCCCGGAAAACTGGTCTAAGACCCACCCCGCGCGCGAGGGGGGACCACCGCGCTCTCGGCCAAAGGGACGCGCAGCAGGCGCGCCCTTTTTTTGTGCCCAAATTCCACTTCGGCGAGAGTTGATGCCCAAACGTACAGACATCACCACCATCCTGATCATCGGCGCCGGTCCCATCGTGATCGGCCAGGCCTGCGAGTTCGACTATTCGGGCACCCAGGCGGTGAAGACGCTGAAGGAAGAGGGCTATCGCATCGTCCTCGTCAATTCCAATCCGGCCACCATCATGACCGATCCGGAATTGGCTGATGCGACCTATATCGAGCCGATCACGCCAGAGATCGTCGCGAAAATCATCGAGAAGGAACGTCACGTCATTCCCGGCGGCTTCGCGCTGCTGCCGACCATGGGCGGACAGACCGCGCTGAACTGCGCGCTGTCGCTGCGCCAGCAAGGCACGCTCGACAAGTTCGACGTCGAGATGATCGGGGCCACCGCGGACGCGATCGACAAGGCCGAGGACCGCCAGCTGTTCCGCGAGGCCATGACCAAGATCGGGCTCGAGACGCCTAAGTCGCGGCTCGCCAACGCCTCCGCCCTGAAGAAGTCGTTCCGCGACAAGTACCAGGCCGAACGCGCCAAGGCATCGGGCGCTGCACTCGAAGAACTCGAGCGGCAATGGACACTCGGCGAAAGCGACCGCCGCAAGCGCTACCAGGAATATGCGCTTGGCCAGGCGCTGATGGCGCTGTCCGAGATCGGCCTGCCCGCGATCATCCGCCCCTCCTTCACCATGGGCGGCACCGGCGGTGGCATTGCCTACAACAAGGAAGAGTTCCTCGACATCATCGAGCGCGGCCTGGATGCGTCTCCCACCAACGAAGTGCTGATCGAAGAATCCGTGCTCGGCTGGAAAGAGTACGAGATGGAGGTGGTGCGCGACAAGAACGACAATTGCATCATCGTCTGCTCGATCGAGAACCTCGATCCGATGGGCGTTCACACCGGCGATTCCATCACGGTGGCGCCGGCGCTGACGCTGACCGACAAGGAATACCAGATCATGCGCGACGCCTCGCTGGCGGTGCTGCGCGAGATCGGCGTCGAGACCGGCGGCTCCAACGTGCAGTTCGGCGTCAATCCCGAAGACGGCCGCATGGTCGTCATCGAGATGAACCCGCGCGTGTCGCGTTCCTCCGCCCTGGCTTCGAAAGCCACCGGCTTTCCGATCGCAAAGGTCGCCGCCAAGCTTGCGGTCGGCTACACGCTCGACGAAATCGCCAACGACATCACCGGCGGCGCCACGCCGGCCTCGTTCGAGCCGACGATCGACTATGTCGTCACCAAGGTGCCGCGTTTCGCTTTCGAGAAATTCCCCGGTGCCTCCACCACGCTGACTACGTCGATGAAGTCGGTCGGCGAAGTCATGGCGATCGGCCGCACCTTCCAGGAAAGCCTTCAGAAAGCATTGCGCGGGCTCGAGACCGGCCTCACCGGCCTCGACGAGATCGAGATCGAAGGTCTCGGTCGCGACGACGATAAGAATGCGATCCGCGCTGCGCTGGGCACGCCGACACCGAACCGGCTGCTCCAGGTCGGGCAGGCGATGCGGCTCGGCTGGTCGGACGAGGAGATCTTCAATTCCTGCAAGATCGATCCGTGGTTCCTCAGCGAGATGCGCGGCATCGTCGAGATGGAAGCGAAGGTCCGCAAGAACGGCCTGCCGGGCAACGCCTTCGGCATGCGCACGCTCAAGGCCATGGGCTTCTCCGATGCCCGGCTCGCGGTGATCGCAGAGACGACGGAGGCCGAGGTCACGGCGAAGCGACACGCGCTCGGCGTTCGCCCGGTCTACAAGCGCATCGACACCTGCGCGGCCGAGTTCGCTTCGCCCACCGCCTACATGTACTCGACCTATGAGGCGCCGTTCGCGGGCGCGCCTGCGGACGAGAGCTCGCCGTCCGACAAGAAGAAGGTCATCATCCTCGGCGGCGGACCGAACCGCATCGGCCAGGGCATCGAGTTCGACTATTGCTGCTGTCACGCCTGCTTCGCGCTGCACGACGCCGGCTACGAATCCATCATGGTGAACTGCAACCCGGAGACGGTGTCGACCGACTACGACACCGCCGACCGGCTCTATTTCGAGCCGCTCACCGCCGAGGACGTGCTGGAGATCATCGCGAAGGAACGCACGAACGGCACGCTGCACGGCGTGATCGTGCAGTTCGGCGGCCAGACCCCGCTCAAGCTCGCGCGCGCGCTGGAAGCCGCCGAAGTGCCGATCCTCGGCACCTCGCCCGACGCCATCGACCTTGCGGAAGACCGCGACCGCTTCAAGCGGGTGCTCGACAAGCTGCGGCTGAAGCAGCCCAAGAACGGCATCGCCTATTCGGTCGAGCAAGCGCGCCTGGTCGCAACCGATCTCGGGCTGCCCCTGGTGGTGCGCCCGTCCTACGTGCTCGGCGGCCGCGCGATGCAAATCATCCGCGAGGAAAACCAGCTCAGTGATTACCTGCTCGGCACGCTGCCGGAGCTGGTGCCGGGCGACGTCAAGGCGCGCTACCCGAACGACAAGACCGGCCAGATCAACACCGTGCTCGGCAAGAACCCACTGCTGTTCGACCGCTATCTGTCCGATGCGACCGAGATCGACGTCGACTGCCTCTGCGACGGCAAGGACACCTTCATCGTCGGCATCATGGAGCACATCGAGGAAGCCGGCATCCATTCCGGCGACAGCGCCTGCTCGCTGCCGCCGCACTCGCTGGACGACAAGATGATCGAGGAGCTGGAGCGGCAGACCCGCGAGCTGGCCCTCGGCCTCGACGTCGTCGGCCTGATGAATGTGCAATACGCCATCAAGGACGGCGAGATCTACGTGCTCGAAGTCAATCCGCGGGCCTCGCGCACGGTGCCCTTTGTCGCCAAGGTGGTCGGTACGCCGGTGGCGAAGATCGCGGCGCGCATCATGGCCGGCGAGAAGCTCGCCGATTTCAACCTGAAGAAGGCGAACCTCGATCATGTCGGCGTGAAGGAATCGGTGTTTCCGTTCGCCCGCTTCCCCGGGGTCGATACCGTGCTCGGCCCCGAGATGCGCTCGACCGGCGAGGTCATGGGCATCGACCGCTCCTTTGCGGTGGCGTTCGCCAAGAGCCAGCTCGGCGGCGGCACGCGGGTGCCGCGCAAGGGCACGGTGTTCGTTTCGGTTCGCGAGAGCGACAAGACGCGCATCACCGAGGCCGTTCGCGAGCTGCATTCGCTCGGCTTCAAGGTGCTGGCGACGTCGGGCACGGCCCGCTTCCTGACCGACCAGGGGATCCCGACCGAGAAGGTGAACAAGGTGCTGGAGGGCCGGCCGCACATCGTCGATGCCATCACCAATGGCGACGTCCAGCTCGTCTTCAACACCACCGAAGGCCCGCAGGCGCTCGCCGACAGCCGTTCTCTGCGGCGCGCGGCCCTCTTGCATAAAGTGCCGTATTACACCACTCTTTCCGGGGCCGTGGCGGCCGCGCAGGGCATCCGCGCCTATCTGGGCGGGGACCTTGAGGTTCGGACCCTGCAGAGCTACTTTTCGGAAACCTGATCGCGAGCGGAAGGCCCAACCTTCTGTTAGTGATTGGCGGTGAAGCCACTATGGCCGGAGGAACTGTCCGGCCATATGGTTGTTCTGTTCCGGTGCCAAGCCCATATGAACGTTCGGCGGCACGCGCGTTGAGCCCCCGGACAGACTGACGAATCAAGTTGCGTGCGCGCTGACTTTTCAGGGCGCGCGCGACCGAAGGACGAGAGAAGAGATGGAAAAGGTACCGATGACAGCGGGCGGCTTTGCCGCGCTCGGGGAAGAACTGAAGAAGCGCCAGTCGGAGGACCGTCCGCGGATCATCGAGCATATCGCCGAGGCGCGCTCGCACGGAGACCTTTCGGAGAACGCGGAATACCACGCCGCGAAGGAAGAGCAGTCCCACAATGAAGGCCGCATCGCCGAGCTCGAGGACAAGCTGGCGCGCGCCGACATCATCGACATCTCGAAGCTGTCCGGCGACACCATCAAGTTCGGCGCGACCGTGACACTGGTCGACGAGGACACCGAAAAGAAGACGGTGTGGCAGATCGTCGGCGAGGTCGAGGCCGACGCCAAGAAGGGCCGCATCTCCATCACCTCGCCGCTCGCGCGCGCGCTGATCGGCAAGAAGAAGGGCTCAACCGTCGAGGTCAACGCACCCGGCGGCGCCAAGGCTTATGAGATCACCAAGGTGGAGTGGCGGTAACGATTTGCCGTCGCGCGTGATTTGAAAAGGCCGCGCGATGCGCGGCCTTTTTATATCTAGTGTTGCCGAGGGGGTGCGGCTTACTCCACCTGGCTCCGCCTGCGGGGAGAGGACGAACTACCTTCTTCCTCTCACGTCGAGCGGCACGGCCGCCTCGTATTTCGAATTGTGCAGCACCAGCGAGGTCCGCACGTTGCGGACGTGCGGGGCGGCGGTCAGGTGGGTGACGAAATCCTGGAAGGTGGCCATGTCGGGTGCGACGCATTTCAGGATGAAATCGACTTCGCCCGACAGCATCCAGCACTCGCGCACCAGCGGCTCGGCGCGGACGAACTCCTCGAAGGCGCGCAAATCGGCCTCCGCCTGGCTGGAGAGGTGCACTGCGGCAAACACCGTGACGTCGAAGCCGAGCTTGCGTGCATCCAGAAGCCCGCGATAGCCGTGGATATACCCCTCCTCCTCCAGCGCCCGCACGCGGCGCAGGCAGGGCGGGGGCGAAATGCCGACGCGCTTGGCCAGCTCGACATTCGTGATTCGACCGTCGGCCTGAATCTCGGTGAGAATCTTCAGGTCGATCTCGTCTAGGTTCCGCGACACGTGATTGGAACTCCTGGTCTTGCGGCGGTATCGGTGGCTTTGTCGCAATCCTCATAGCCCAGACCGCACGACCGGCGCAATTTTATTGCGCGTGCAGCGCAATCGACTTTTGTTCCCTGTTGGAAAAATCCGCCGATAGGGAATGCAATTCTTGCATAGCTCACCAGAAGGCTTAGATTACCTCTGATATTTCAGCGCCTCCGCGAGGCCTCCCGGCACGTTCCGCGCCCGCGCTGCAGTCCCCCGTGAAAGGCATCTGTCGAAATGTCCGCCGCTGTCCATGCAAAGGTCGTCATCATCGGCTCCGGCCCCGCAGGCTACACGGCGGCGATCTACGCCGCGCGCGCGATGCTCGAGCCGATCCTGATCCAGGGCATCCAGGCAGGCGGCCAGCTCACCATCACCACCGAGGTCGAGAACTATCCCGGCTTCGCCGACGTGATCCAGGGCCCCTGGCTGATGGAGCAGATGGAGAAGCAGGCGCTGCATGTGGGCACCCAGATCAAGACCGATCTGGTGACGAAGCTCGACACCTCGCAGCGACCCTTTCGCCTCACCTGCGATAGCGGTGACGTCTATCTCGCCGACACCGTGATCCTCGCCACCGGCGCCCAGGCGCGCTGGCTCGGGCTGCCGTCCGAAGCGAAATTCCAGGGCGGCGGCGTGTCGGCCTGTGCCACCTGTGACGGCTTCTTCTACCGCAACAAGCAAGTCGTGGTGGTCGGCGGCGGCAATACCGCGGTCGAAGAAGCCCTGTATCTCACCAACCATGCCTCGCAGGTCACCATCGTGCATCGTCGCGATCACTTCCGCGCCGAACGCATCCTGCAGGAGCGTCTGTTCAAGCACCCGAAGATCAAGGTGGTCTGGGACTCAGCCGTCGACGAGATCTGCGGCACCGAGAACCCGAACAAGGTCACCCATGTGCGACTCAAGAACGTCAAGTCCGGCGCGTTGACCGATGTGCCGACCGACGGCGTCTTCATCGCCATCGGGCATGCCCCGGCGACCGAGCTCGTGGCTGGGCAGGTCAAGCTGAAACCGTCGGGCTATGTCGAGGTCGCCCCGAACTCGACCGCGACCTCGGTCCCCGGCCTGTTCGCCGCCGGCGACGTCGCCGACGAGACCTATCGTCAAGCGGTCACGGCGGCCGGCCTCGGCTGCATGGCGGCGCTCGAGGCGGAACGATTTTTGGCCCTGCGCGCCAGCGAGCGCGCGGCAGCGGAATAGACATCATGGCAAGAACACGCGACGGATTTACGGATATGGACTGGGACAAGCTGAAGGTGTTTCACGCCGCGGCGGAAGCGGGCAGCTTCACGCACGCGGGCGAGCAGCTCGGCCTGTCGCAATCGGCGGTGTCACGCCAGGTCTCGGCACTGGAGCAGGAGCTCTCGGTCTCGCTGTTCCACCGCCACGCCCGCGGCCTGATCCTCACCGAACAGGGCGACCTCCTGTTCCGCACCGCCCATGACGTCTTCATGCAGCTGCAGGCGGCGCGCGCGAAACTGACCGACAGCCGCGAGCGGCCGAGCGGCGATCTCAAGATCACCACCACGCCCGGCGTCGGCATCAACTGGCTGATCCCCAGGCTCGGCGAATTCACCGCGCTCTATCCGGAAATCCGGATCTCGCTGATCGTCACCGACGAGGAGCTCGACCTGTCGATGCGGGAGGCCGACGTCGCGATCCGCACCCGCAAGCCGACGCAGCCGGATCTCATTCAGCGCAAGCTGTTCGCGATGGGCTTCCACGCCTATTGCTCGCCTGATTACATCAAGCGCTTCGGCACGCCGCGCACGCTGGAGGAGCTCGACTCCCACCGCATCATCACGCTCTCTGACGGCAACTTCGCCCCGCATCTTCAGAACCGCAACTGGCTGGTCGAAGCGGGGCGCAACGGCTCGGGTCCGCGCGAAGCCTATTTCAGGGTCAACAACATTCTCGGCCTCGTCCGCGCCTGTCAGCAGGGCCTCGGCATCGCGGCGCTGCCGGACTATCTGATCGAAGAACAGAGCCGCCTCGTGCAGCTGTTCGGCGAATCGGATTCGATCCAGCTCGATACGTATTTTGTTTATCCGGAAGAGCTGAAGACGGTCGCGCGCGTGCAAGTGTTCCGCGACTTCGTGGTGAGCAAAGCGCAGCGCTGGCCGTCCTGATTTCCGCATGTCTGACATGCGGCTTGGACGCTTGATGCATGGCGCGAGGCTAGCCCATAATGTTTCTACGCTGAGCCTTCGCGTTGCGCATTTGTCCCCCTCCTCCAGTGGCGCGGGAGTTCAGTAATCCCTCTTGGAAGGTGATTGTGTCGGCCTCACGTGGCCAATACCTTAAGCCGGGCTCGATCGAGCCCGGCTTTTTTTTGGCAAATCCGGCCATCGCCCTCCGCGTGTATTGACAGTTCCATGCTTACCCCGCATCATTTGCGAATGATCACGAAGTCGTGCGCAATCTCCTCGCAGGCAGTCGCCTCGAAAAAAGGCCCCCATCTGGGGACCTCGGATTTTTGCGCGCGCTAACAGCCTTCGTCATCGCGAGCCGAAACTTCGAAAACCCCGCCGCCTGGACGGGGTTTTTTCATGTGCCCCGTCTCAGGATTTTTCCCGAGAAGGAGATGGAACATGACCGGACTACAGGAACAATTGCACGGGCTCTGGCTGCCGCTGATAACGCCGTTTCGCGACGGCGCTCTCGACGAGAGGTCGCTGCGCCGGCTGACACGGCATTACAGCGGGCAGGCCGTCGACGGCTTCATCCTGGGGGCGACCTCCGGTGAAGGCATGACGCTGCGCGAAGCCGAACTCGAACGCCTCGTCGCCATCGTGCGCGACGAGCTGACCACCGCCCACAGCAAGCTTCCGATCTGCCTCGGACTTTCAGGCGCGGACACCTCGCGGCTGAAGGAGCGTCTCGACGAGACCGCGGACTGGCCGATCGACGGTTATCTGATCGCGAGCCCGTATTATGTGCGGCCGTCGCAGCGGGGGCTGCTGGCGCATTTCGAGGCGCTCGCCGATCACGCCGCCTGGCCGTTCGCGCTCTACAACATTCCCTATCGCACCTCGGTCAACATCACCAACCAGACGCTGCTGCGGCTCGCCGGGCATCCGAGCATCATCGGCCTGAAGGATTGCGGCGCGAGCCGCGAGCAATCCATCGCGCTGCTGCGCGACCGCCCTGCGGACTTTCGCGTGCTGACCGGCGAGGATGCGAATTATTTCGAGGCGCTCAGCGACGGCGCCGATGGCGGCATCGTGCTGTCAGCCCATCTCGAGACCGCGACGTTCGCGGCTGTCCATGCCGAGCTGAAGCGCGGCAATCACGATGCAGCGCTGGCGCGCTGGCAGGAGGTCGCGGACCTGACGCGCCTGTTGTTCACCGAGCCCAGTCCCGCCCCGGCAAAATACTGGCTGTGGCGCGCGGGCCTGATCGACAGCCCCGAAGTGCGCCTGCCGATGGTCGAGATCGGCAGCGAACTCGCCGTGCAGCTCGATTGCGAGATCGAACGGCGGATGCAAGTCGCGGCTTAGATGCTTCACCTCTCCCGGCAGGCTTCCCTTCTCTCTTGCGGGAGAAGGGAAGACGCACCGTGGTTAACCCCGCCCCAACGGCCTTCGCTGCTGCCGCATGGCGCATCCACGGCTCGTTTACGCAAACGCGCCTATCGTCTTCATTCAAAGTCTTTTCAAATGGGGGAATGATCATGGGGCAACGCATCCGCCCGACGGCGGCAGACATGTTCGCGTCGGCTGATTTCTTGCGGGGAATTGTGGTGGTGTCGTCGTTCGGCTTCTGGGCGGTGATGCTCGGCCTGATGCCGGTGCTGGTGTTTCGAGTCTGGCTGGCGTGATGCCAGCGCGCCGCGATGGTTAACTCGTGGTAGCAGCTGTGTTCAAAAGCGCGCGAAACTGCGACCCGGAATTTTAAAATATCCCGTGTAGCGTTCATGCCCATAAGCGAAGAAATCGCGGGGGCGTTTGTGAATAGTCATAACGAGATGGCGTCGCATTACGACGCTGGACAGCAGGGCTTTACCACCGAGGACATTCTGTGGGCCGCCGGCATCTGGTCGGTGATCCTCACTCTGTCGCCGGTGATCGTGTTCTACATGCTGATGGTGGCGTAACTTCCATCCACTTTCTTGAGCACGATCTTATCGGAAAACCGCTTCACACTTTTCCGGATCGTGCTCGCCCAAAAACGCAAAACGCGCGGATGTCCGCGCGTTTTTCGTCCGGGGAATGATTTATGAAAATTACGCCGCCTGCTTGTGCATTGCGCCGGACGCCGACGCCGTGCCGCGAATAGCCTTTACCGAACGTTCGATCGCCGCCCACAGCCTTGCGATTTCCTGCGCCGCACGGCTCTCGGCCTGATATTCCCGCGCGCCCTCGCCGTGGCTCAGCGCCATCAGCAGATCCGAACGGTTGGTGATCTGGCCGCCCCACACCGGAGCACGGAACTTCGCCAACGCCTCGCGGGCGATGGTGACGATCGGGCTTTCGGACTCGTCGCGGCGCGCCGGCGCACCGTTGAGCACGACCGCGTAGGGCTTGCGTGCCGCACGGCACATCTGGATGGTTTCCTGCACCGCGTTGACGTCGAACACGCCGGGACGGGCGGGAATCACCACCATGGTGGCGTTGCGGATGGCGTCGTCGACGACGGCCGACAGGTTCGGCGGCGTGTCGATCAACACCCATTCATAACCGTCGCGCTTGGCCGCGGAGACGATGCCGCTGACCGAGTTCACCGCGGACTTGATCGGCGGTTCGTTGGTGCCACGCAGCTTGTGCCACAGCGTGAGCGAGCCTTGCGGATCCGCATCGACGAGCAGGATCGGCTTGGTCGCCTTGATCTGCGCGGCGAGATGTGCGGCCAGCGTACTCTTGCCTGAGCCACCTTTACGCGATGCAAAAACAATAACGTTCATACCTCTGCCTCCAGATTGACCCCAGGCGGCGAAAATGAATCACCGCGGTGATTCGGGAAAGAAAAATTTATCATAAGTTATGCTGGCGCCATGAAATAACAAAGCGCGTTGGCTTTTGAGTCACACTACTGCGTGCGACGACGGGTGCGAGCTGCATCGCAACACCTTCACGCCAGCAATCGTGCGTTTTTTGAGCAGCCTTGGCAGGACGAAGCGGAATGCAACCTCGCCGCGCAATCCGTTTCGCTAGCCGTTTCCGTCCTGCCTTATCGCAAGCTTCCGCACGCCGAGGCGAACAAAAGGAGTCCGGTGGCTGGTGTGGGGCTGATGCCTGGGTCAGTTTGACTCAAGGGGCGAGCGAACGAGGGCTGGACACGCAAATGCCCGGGACATCAAACGCACTGCGCGCTGTGGCCCGGGCATGATCGAGTTTCAAAAAGGGAACGCGGCGCCCGCGTTCAGCCTTCGCTGGCTTTCTTCTTCTTGGCCGGCTTGGTGCTCTTCTTCGCCGTCCGGCCCGAGCTCCTGGGCGCGATGCTGGTCGGCTTGCCGGCGCGGGGCGCGGCCGCCATGCCCGGCTCCGGTCCAGGCCGGAAGAACGCGCGGCACTGCGGCGAGAGCTGCGACTTCTTCTGGATCATGCAGGCGGTGATGGCGTCGACGTTCGGAACGAACTCGCCGCACAGCCGCATCGCATCCGGCGTGCAGGCCTGCTGCTCCTCCTGGGAGTAGGCAAAGCCTTCACCCGGCTGGATCAGGACGGCCAGGGCGATCCCCGTGATCGCGGCAGCCGTGTATGTCTTCACGGATTTCTTAAAGCGGAACGCCGGCATCGATCCCCCAAATGTCGAGTCGGAGACGATAGTGGGTGAACGGGGGTTCGTTGGCAACCGAGGGGAGATGCGAAAGGCGGGACGTGTGCGGTCTCGGCAACAGGGACCCCCAAAACAAAAAACGCGAAAACAACCCCATGCACAGTAGCCAAGTCCATGTGGCGATTGAACTTTGCGGATCGCGATTTGCGGATTTTACGAAATGAGGTTTGACTCGTCGGGCAAAACAGGAGCATGATGCCATCATCACAGAACGTGCGTGGGGTGGTCGGCTTGTCTCCTGCGCTGGACAAAAGCGTGAGCGGGAGCGGAGACGATTGCATGGAGCGACATGAGGCGGAGCTGCCGCTGTCCGGCGTGACGGTGGTCTCGCTCGAGCAGGCGATCGCGGCTCCTCTTGCCAGCCGGCATCTTGCGGACTGGGGCGCGCGCGTCATCAAGATCGAGCGGCCGGGCGACGGCGATTTCTGCCGCGACTACGATCACGTGATGAACGGGATGTCCAGCCAGTTCGTCTGGACCAACAGGTCGAAGGAAAGCCTCGCCATCGACATCAAGAGCCCTGAAGGCCAGGAGGTGCTCAAGGCCCTGCTGCCGCAGGCCGACGTCTTCATCCAGAACCTGGCGCCCGGCGCGGCGGAGCGGCTGGGCCTCGATGCCGCATCGCTGCTGCGGAAGTATCCCCGGATCATCGCCTGCGACGTGTCGGGCTATGGCGCGGGCGGTCCCTACAGCGACAAGAAGGCCTACGATCTCCTCGTGCAGTGCGAGGCCGGCGTTCTCGCCATCAACGGCACCGAGGCGGAGCCCGCCAAGGTTGGGCTGTCGGTGGTCGATATCGCCACCGGCATGTACATCCTCAACGGCGTGCTGATGGCGCTATATCGCCGCGAGCGCACCGGCAAGGGCACCGCCTTCCAGGCCTCGCTGTTCGATTCCATCACGGACTGGATGAGCTATCCCGCCTTCTATACGCAGAGTACGGGCCGGCCACTGCCGCGAACCGGGGCAAGGCACGCAACGATAGCGCCGTATGGCCCGTTCCGCGTCGGAGACGGCAACACGATTTTCTTCGGCATCCAGAACGACCGGGAATGGCGATCGCTGTGCGCCGTCGTGCTTGGCGAGGCGGCCCTTGCCGACCACCCCCGCTTCCGCAGCAATCCGCTGCGCATGCAGAACAGGGACGATCTGCAGGTCCATATCGAGCAGCGTTTTGCAGCGATGACCAGTGACGAGGTGCTGCGGCTGCTCGACGAGGCCTCGATCGCCAACGCGCATCTGAATTCGGTCGAGGCTTTCCTGGAGCACGAGCAGCTCCGCGCCCGCTCCCGGGTGCAAACGGTGGGATCTCGTTGCGGCCCGGTGATGAGCTTCCTGCCGGCTCTCACCATTCCCGGCCTGTCGCCCCGGATGGATCCCGTGCCTGACGTCGGGCAACACAACCAATCCATCCTCAGCGAACTCGGTCTCGCAAAGGAGACATGACGATGGCCCCTCAGCGGCCGACGCGGGTCTATCTGGCCGTTCCGGCGCATCGCTCCCGTCTCGTCGCCAAGGCGGCTGCCTCGGCCGCGGATGCGGTGTTTATGGATCTCGAGGACGCCGTCCCGCCCTCCGAGAAGAGCGCGGCGCTGGAGGAAGCTGCGCGGGCGCTATCCTCGCTGGATTGGGGCAACAAGGTCGTCGCCGTCAGGCTCAACGCCGTCGACAGCCCCTTCATCGCGCAGGAAATCGGCACGCTCGCTGCGCTTCCCAGATTGGATTCGGTGATCGTGCCGAAGGCGGAGCGCGCGAGCGACATCGCCGCCATTGCCGATCAGCTGCGCGCCGCCGCGCCGGATCGCCCCTCGCCTGTGGCGCTCGAACTGCTGATCGAGACTGCGCTCGGTCTCGTCAATGTCGACGCGCTCGCGGCCGCGCACGACAGCGTCGCCGCCCTTCATCTCGGCGTCGGCGATTTCGCGGCGTCGATCGGCGCCCGCTCCTCGGAAATCGGCGCGTCGCCGGACGACTACCGCCATGTCGGCTCCATCCAGAGCGGCTATGCCACCGCCCCGCTCGATCTGTTCGCCTATCCGATGATGCGCCTGCTGGTGGCGGCGCGCGCGTTCGGCCTGCGCGCCATCGACGGTCCGTGCGGCGCGTTCCGGGATGGCAGACTGACGGAAAGCAGCGCGCTCAAGGCGGCTGCGATGGGTTTTGACGGCAAGCAGGTGATCCATCCCGACCAGATCGAGCCGACGCTACGGGCGTTCGTCCCGTCCGACACCGAGCTCGCGCACGCGCGGCGGGTGGTCGCGGCCATGGAGCACGCCGAGGCGCAGGGCCAGGGCGCGGTGACGCTCGACGGCAAGATGATCGACTATGCCAATGTGCGGATGGCGCGCCGGATCATCGAGATGGGGTCGTAGCGGCGCATGACCACGGTGCTGATCGTCGCGCCGGTGTTTGCGCTGATCGCGGCCGGCTATGCCGCGGTGCTGTTTCGCTTCGTCTCGGAGACCGCGCACAAGGGCATCAGCGAATTCGCCTTCAGCATCGCGATTCCCGCGCTGCTGTTCCGCACCATCGTCGTCTCGGAATTTTCCGGCGTCAGCCCGTGGCGGATGTGGGGCGCCTATTACGGCGCGCTCGCGCTGACCTGGATCGCGGCGCTCCTGCTCTCGGCGCTGCTGCGGCAGCGGCGCGAGGACCGCGAGGACGGCGTCGTGTTCGCGATCGGCTCGGTCTACGGCAACATCGTGATGCTCGGCATTCCCCTGACGCTCTCGGCGCTCGGCAATGAGGCGGCAGGCCCGATGGCGCTGATCCTGTCGGTGAACACGCCGCTGCTCTGGCTCTGCGGCACGCTGCAGATGGAGCTGGTCGACCGCAAGCAGACCGCCTCTGCCGCGTCGCTGATCCTGCCGGTGCTGCGCGATCTCGCCCGCAACCCGATCATGCTCGCGATCGGCTTCGGCCTCGTCTGGCGCCTCACCGGCCTCGGCCTGCATCCCGTCGTCGACCGGACCGTCGAGCTGCTGGCGCAGGCGGGATCGCCGGCGGCGCTGATCGCGCTCGGCATCAATCTGTTCAGGTTCGAGGTCAAGGGCGAGATGTTGAGCGTGGTCGTGATGAGCGCGCTCAAACTGCTGGCGATGCCGGCGGCCGCCTTCGCGCTGGCAAGGATGCTCGACCTGCCGCCACTCGCGGCCGGCGTCGTCGTGCTGTTTGCGGCGATGCCGACCGGCGCCAATGCGTATATCTTCGCGGTACAGTATCAGCGGCTGGTGAACCCGGTATCGGGCGCGGTGGCGCTGGGCACGCTGCTGGCGGCTGTGACGTTGCCGGTGGTGGTGTGGGTGGTGGCGAGGTGAGGCAGGCTGTGCGCGATAACTCGCTTGGAGCAAAACTTCTTTGATGTCATCCAGCTGTTGGCATCGAACGCAATCCGCATATCAGCGTTCGTGGCGACACCTTGTCGTCGCTGTCCAAAGCCGTGTGATCTGCGTGGAACCCCTGACAGCACACGCGTGATAAATCCATTTCGGCGCATTGAACCGGTCCAAACGCTCAACTGACCAAAAAGAGATCTGCAATAAAGGAGCAGTTCCATGGGCATTCCCAAAGATGGGACGGTTTCGGTCCGCATCACATGCGTTGGTCACGCCAGCCGACGCTGGAGAGGTGCCCGCACGAAGGCGGCGGCATCCGCACTGAACCAACGCCTATCGGAATTCAGGGCGAAAACGATCTTCGACCAGGTCGATCCCATTGTCAAAATGCAGCTGCCGGGATTGCCCGTCGCGCTTGGCCAAAAGGCAGTCGGGAGCACGGAACCGTTTCCGACGGCCGGCGAAGATAACGCCGCCATCGATCGCAGTGTCGTCCTCATGGTCGACCTGGTTTGGACAGGTACGGGCGGTTACAAGAAGGTGCACCGTCCGCCTCGGCTTGTTTATGCGCCGAGCACCTTCTGGGAGATGAAAATCGCAGCGCTCTTTGGCGCCTCGGGTATCGGCGTCAAATCGAGCTTGCTCCGCGTGAAGATCAAGAACTTGAGTACAGGGCGCGAACTTTCGCTTTTTGGGCCGATTATCGGCGGTGATCTGACCATCGGTGCCGGCATGTTCAAGAAGGTGCCCAAGGTGTCGCCCGTGAGCTTCGACAAGTTCGATCCCAAACAATTGCGGGATGCGCAAGTGGGCAAGCCGGTCGTGTTCACGACGCCGCTCATGGACTTCGAAGACTGGATCAACGGATCGGAAGGCCAGCTCGTGCGGGTCGTTCACGGTCATCTTAAAACCGGCGTGACCAAGTCGCAGACCAGCTTTCTCCAGTTCGTCAGCGTCGATACTCATCCCGGCTCATTGGTCTTCGATCTGAAGGCGCTCGGTTTCTCGTTGGGTATTCCCGAGGTATCCAATCAGGTGCAATCCGGAACACTCAAAGCCGAAAATCATCCGTCAGACCAGTATCTCGTCGACACACCTGATGACGTTGTTCCTGTCCAAGTCGCACAGCACCGCAGCGAAGGCCTTCTGATCAGCTTCCCACTGAAAAACGTCACTGGACGGATTTGAGTTCGAGCCAGCAAGAGGAAGTGAAGCGATTTGTGTTGAACAGAACGGCAGCCATTCGCGCTTTGTCTGACTTCAAGGATGTGGTCGCCCCGACGCCGTGATGGGGCGGGTAGCTGGCAGACTGATTTCCCGACGGAGCTGTGGCTTCGTGCTTCGAGGGGGCGAGAAGCCGAGCATCCTGGTGGTATGCGCGCTCGACCCAATGCAGGTGCCGACCTGCGCGAATACGTACATCTTCGCCGTGCAGTATCAGCGGCGGGTGAACCCGGTGTCAGTTGCGGTGGCTCCGGGCACGCTGCTGGCGGCGGTGACGTTGCCGGTGGTGGTGTGGGTGGTGGCGAGGTGAGGTGGTCGGCGGCTTGGCGAGTGCGCCGCACCACCTCCCAAATACAATCAGCGCAGGCCCAGGAACGAGAGCACCACACCAATCACGACGACGAGTCCGACCAAATAGATAATGCCGTTCATGTCTGAGCTCCTCAGCGTTGTCAGTCCTGCCGCAACACAAACACTCCAGGTCGTGAAAAGGTTCGGCGTTGCCCGACGCCGATTTCTCCTGAAATGGGGGAACGAAAGCGACCGATCCTGCTTCGTGGCGTGCTGAGCCTTCGCCCCCCTCAACTGATGATTTTGCGTTTACACGCAAAGGTCGCTAGGCTGACTTGATACGTCCTGCAGGGAGGGTGATATGGGACAGCGTGAAGAGAGACTGGCAGTGATCAGAAGCGCTTACGCAGCACGCGATGGCGGTGACGCCGAGGGCTTGGTGACAGCCTTTCATCCCGAGGGCTTGTTCACCTTGATGGGCGACAAGAGCGCGCTCGCACTGACAGGGAGCATGCAAGGGCACCCGACCCTGCGTGGAGCTTTCAGTAGATTGATTGATGAATTCGGCTTCGAAGGTCGCGAAATCCTGGCTGAGCTGGTCGACGGAGATCGCGTCGCCGTCCATTCCCGCCTCGTCGTTCGATACCGCCCGACCGGGCAGGCTTCAAGCACCGAGATCCTGGATCTGTTCAGATTTAAGGACGGCAAGATCATCGAGCTGATCGAGTTTGCGGACACTGCGCAGATCAAGGCGATGATTGCGTGACGCGTGGTGAGGTTCTGTTAGTGTCGCCTGACGTTGGTGAGTTTGGTGCACTGTCATAGTAATTCGAATTGTATGACGTTCAGGCTGTGAACCTGACTGCCGAAAGAGTTATTGAACACGCTGGCCCGCGCGCCAGGCCATCTGCCAGAAGTCCGCCTCGAGTCGGGTGGCTTCCTTGAAGATCGCAATCAGCTCTGCCTCGCGGGCCGGTGTGGCGTAGAGATCGGCGAGATGCTCCATGTGCGCCTGCGCTTTGGCAGCGACCTCCTGGTACGGCGCGCCGGCATACTCGGCGATCCAGACGCGGTAGGCGTTCGTCGCAGCGTCCGCGAGGGGGAGCGAGGCGAGCCGCGTTGCGATCTCCGCGTACCCGATCACGCAGGGGGCAAGCGCCACCTTGAGCGCCAGCAGATCGCCGCGCATTCCTGCGTCGAGCACGTAGCGTGTATAGGCCAGCATCTCGGCCGCCGGCGGGGCCTGTTCAAGGTCGGCCGGGGACAGACCCCAATCGGCGCAGAGCTTCACATGCAGGTTCATCTCGACATCGAGGATAGCCGAAAGGCCGGCCGCGGCTTCACGCATGTCGGCAAGTCGGGGCGACTTGTAGACCGCGAGCGCGTAGGCGCGAGCAAACTCGATGAGGAACAAATAGTCCTGAACGAGGTAGTGACGAAACGCCGCTTCGGGGAGCGAGCCGTCTGCCAATCCGCTCGTGAAGGGATGCTCGGTGTAAGCCCGCCACTCAACGGATGCTGCTGTCTTGAGACGCTCGAAGAAACTCACGATCTTTTTCGCCCGGCTTGCTTGTCCATGAACGTCTTTTGGCTCGCTACCGATAGCGCATTGCGAACGGGGGAGCTACGGTGACCGCGCACAAAACTCACTTTAAGCAGCGTTGCGGATGGGCACTCCCCGCATCGGGAGTTTTGCGTCACCGTAACCCCAAGAGTTTTAAAAGGAACGGCTGGCCGACTTGTCCGGCGCCGCACTGCCCCAGCACTGTATGAGCGGGCTTCAAGTACAGGCTAACTGAGCGCCGAATTTCAAGGTCGGCATGCGTGCAACAGCTCGATGCCGAATCCAGCTAACCTGTAGTAGTCGGTTTGACCAGAAAGATGCCGCGACAAACAGCGAGCAATTACCAAATTTTCGATCGAAACAGCCGCTAGAGTCTCGCGAATACTCAATCGGTCCGCAAAGATTTTTGGATCAACAGTTGCCTGATTGGGGTTTTGGACGAGCGCGCGAGCCTCTTGCAATAGAAGTGCATCAAGCGGCTGCAGCTTCTGGAGAGCAGCAACGAACTCGGGTCGGACATCCGCGGCACGATCGGTGTCCATCGCATTAGCTAAAAGTCTTGCCCAAATCTCCTGCATCTCCGTGCGAGATTCTTGCTGGGCTGCTTCCAGCAACGGTATAGCGATTTGCTCTGGCAGTTCGGTCGTCTTAGCGTCGCGCTCCCGCAATATCTCCTGTGTTCGCCGGGTTATTGCATCCAGTCGCCGGTGCCGTGCAGCGTGGAGCGGGTCTCCAATCAGAATACCGTAAACATCGGCGATTTGCTGAGAACTGGCCTTCACAAGGTCCAGCGCCTTGCTGGCGGCTTTTGCGCTTTCTTCAATCGCGCCTTCGTACGGTGCCTTGTCGGTCATTCGCTTATTCCCCGAGCTTAAAGCCAGCGATAGGCGGCCCAGCCGACCTTGACGAGAGCAAATTGCAACCAAGGACTAAGATTGCCAACTCCCAACTTTTTGATGCGCCTGAATGTAGGGGCCAAACAGCTTGGGAGCAGTCCGGTAATACTCGTTCAGCTCATTCATTCGATCATAGTGCAGCTTCGGGCCAGCCGGGTCGTGTAGTTTGATTGCAGAGTTCGAGTCCATCAGATCGATGATCACAATTCGGATGCGCTCAAGATATTCGTTGACGTCTGGTCCAAAATAAAACGGCGCTTTTTCGATTGCCTCCGCGTACTCATAAAGTGTGCCATCGTCTGGTTGTCCGGAGGACATGGTCTTGGCTACCACATGTCTTATTGCTTCAAAGATTGCTATACGGCAGTCGAACAGCTCTAGCACGACGCGCTCATTCTCGGTTTGCCAGTTTTGTTTGGCAACTTCTGCCTGGAGGCGAGCCGCCTCAGCTTGGGAGCTTCCTAGGCGATAGGCGACGAAAGCCGCAGCTCCGGCCGCGATGACACCGGCGCTTCCTTACGTGAACAACGATAGACGGCCCAGCCAGCGAGAAACGCGACGGCGAGCAGCACCGCGTTGCGGCGGGAGGCGAGCCATCCGAAGGTTCTAACAGAAGGCGCGCGCCAAGGCGCCCCGAAAGGGGCTTGGCAGATTAACGCTTCGGTGTTCGGATGTCCGTGGGCGTGAAATTAGGACCTGGGCTATTGCCGCGTCTTCACACACGCGTCCACCGCGTAAGCGCACTGCTCCCCGGCAGTTAGGAGACCGCCAGTTGGGCCGGTGTAGTTCATTGAAGAGACCTGGCCGCCGGCAAACACCACATTGATCTTGCAAAAGCGACGTGAGCTGACCGCGGTGGCGCCGTACCGATCGCCGCTGACGCTGGCGACCTCCATGCCATTGCCGGAATCATAGCCCCAGACCTCGGTCGCGCCCTCGGCCGCTTTGTTGGCCGGTGCGCCCATACAAGAGAGCACCTGCTCCTTTGACATGCCTACCATTTGCGTTCGTGCATCTTGGGCGATTTCGGCGCGCTGAAAAGCGCAACCACATAGCGCGACGCCAAGCGCTACGATTCCCAAAACTCGCATGTTCTATTCCCCCAGCCGTGCATCCAACCGCAACGTACGGGGAAGCGCAACCTAAACGCGCTGCAACAAAAGAGATTCCGGTTACAGTGCGTGAAATTGGGATTACAGAAAACGAGTGCCCTGGGATCGAGAGGTTAGTGCACTGTTATGGGTAACCTGGCAGGTCGACTAACCCCACGTCTCAAGCGGCAATCTGCTATTGCGGCGTTTTGTCTATGTGCCCCTCTGTCCGCTTGTCGCCTCGCTTGCAGGCTGTGGTACGGCGCAATATGCGTTCACGCCGATCCGACAAGCTACTGCAAGTGCAATGCCGACCACAGGAACCAAGACAACTGCCGATAAACCAACGACAGAGCCAATTCCAGCGGCTATGGCGCCTACGACTTCAACCTTATGCTTGTTAGTGAGGCTCTCGATCTTTTTTGCGCAAGTCCTTGTAAGAGGGGTCTCCGCAATGAACTTGCGCACCTCTTCCATCACTCGACGGAAAAAACTATGCGACCCGCTACTTGCTCCAAAAGGGAAGGTGTTCTCGGGACCGACCCTGGACAGCCAATTCTGACCGATTTCCTCTAAGCTCGTTTCCATTGGAGAGCATCGCTTCTATAGTCTTTGCATGAGCGGCCGGAAGCGCTCCTATCCAATCAAGTGACGTAGAATTTTCGAAATCGAAGGTCATGACTGCAACTCGCGAATGTACTCAGCGGAAATCGCGTGGGTGGTCTGATGCAAGGTATGAGGGTCAACACCGCCCAAGCTGATGCCGCCACCTGCCCTAGGAGCGTAACTGCCGATTATCATCGCTGCGATGGTTCGCCCATCGCTGAGCAAAACTGGGCTCCCGGACTGCCCCGGACGCGCTTGAACGTTCAAGATAATGAGCAACGATAGTGATCTTTGTCCCGGTCGGATCTGCATCGGTCTTCTCAAGACGCAAATGTGCCGGGGCTTAAGGTGTCTGAGAATTGCACCGCTGGTACAGTTGGGTGGGCTCGAACCACCGACCTCCTGTTCCACAGACAGGCGCTCTAACCAACTGAGCTACAACTGCATCCTTGCGAGCCGCCCGAGGGGCGCCCTTGATAGGGCCGGTCACCGAGGGGGGCTGGACGGGGCGGAAACTAGGTGCAACGGGCGTTTTTGGCAAGGCCGCAACACCCTCAAAACGTCCCGCAAACGAGGTTATTTCCAAAGCAAAACCCGGGCTCTAGGCCCGGGTTTCTTAATTCAAACGACCCGGCCAGATCAGGCGGCGGGGTAGAGCTTCGCGGCGGAGGCCTTGATCGGCTCGGCGGCGGCAGTGGCCGCGCGCTGGGTGATCTCGGCGAGCTCCCGGGCCTGGGCCTGGAAGGTTTCGAGCTGCGTCTTGGAATGGTTGGTCCACAGCGCGAACGCATCCTGCGGCGCCTTCACGCTGAACAGCTCCTGGGTGAAGTCGAGATGGGCCTTGGTGTTGGCCTTCGCGAACTCCATCAGCTTGGCGGTGTATTCGCTGACGCCCTTGTGGGCGGACGCGAACACGGCCTCGACGGTGCCGTTGTGGGTTTCGGCGGCGTCCTTGAACTTGGCGTAGTTCTCGCGGGCCTGCGACACGCCCTTTTCGGCGAACGCACGCATCTGCTCCGGAACCTCGAACGGAATGACGGAGGCGGAGAATGGATCAGTCGTACCTGTCATGCTTTGTCCCTCACACTAATGAAAAAACGGAGTGAGCCTTCAGGCGCGCCCGCCGGCCAACCGGGTGACGGGTGCGAAGACTGGAAACACAAAACGAATGATGGCTCGCCCAGCGCGGAGACCATGCCTGCCTAAGATGTCAACATTGTGCAACGCAACGGGTTTTGGGGTGCATTGCGCAAATTTAATCGCGGGGAGGATGAGGTTCCCGGTATGGGGAACCGGTGGTTGAGGTAATCAGGTGGTGCCTGAGCGCGCGCCTCGTCCTTTGAGACGACCGCTGCGCGATCTCCTCAGGATGAGGCTGGGCGGCATGGGTATCTGCGGACGCGGGGATCTCGAAGAATGGGGATGCGAACGGGCTACGGCTTGCGGGGTCAGGGACATTAAGGTTATCGCGGCTTTAGGCCTTGGCGCATAGGCTTCGGCCGTGGACCTGCCCGGCCCTGCGGGCGATACTAACCCTTTCTTAAGGCTGTCATTCCCGGCAGCCTGATGCGCACAAGCGGGACGCGAAGCCGGTCGGATGACGAGTTCGGATTTCCAGTTGCGAGGCGTGGGCGATCCCCGGCTGGCCGTGCACGCGACCTCGCCGCTGCCCGTCTGGCTGTGGTCGATCGACGGCACGCGCGTGCTCTGGGCCAATCCGGTCGGGGCAAGACTGTTCGGCGCGGCCCATGCCACGGCGCTCGCAGACAAGACCTTCGGGCCCGCCGACAGCCACCGCCGCCAGATCATCCGGCTTGCCGGCCGGCTGCCTCCGAACGGCGCGATCCGGCTCGAACGGCTGCGCGGCTTCGGCGCGCGGTTGGGCACTCTGATGACCTGCGCCTGCGCCCGGCTCGACTTCGCCGATGGCGGCCGCGCCGTGCTGGTCACCGCGATGGACCCCGGCTTGCGCACCATGCCGCTGGTCGAGCGGCTGCTTCGTCTGGTCGACGGCGCCAAGACGCCGATGGCGGCGTTCGCACCCGACGGCCTGTTCGTCGGGGCCAGCGAAACGGCCCGCACCCTGCTCGGCTTCCGCGATCTCACCGAGGGCGGCCTCGAACAGGCGCGCAGCGATGCGCTCAGCCTTGGCCGCGCCGAGACGCCGATCGGCATCGGCCAGATGGTGCTGCAGCGGGTCGGCAGCGGGGCCGATGTCGGCCTGGTCGCGCTGATCGAGCCTGCCGTGCAGCAGGCGGCGGCTGCGACTGATGAGGTCGAGTCCGAGGCCGCCGAAGAGGTCGCGCGCGAAGAGATCGCCCGAGAAGACATCGCTCAGCATGAGGCTGCGCCGTCCGCTGCTCCAGCCGCCGTACCGCAGGATGTGCAAGCGGCGCCGTCGCACGAGGCGCCATCAGAGATCGCGCTGTTCGACGCCTTCGCCGAGCCGGTCGACGCGCCGCAAGCAACGATCGCGCACGAACCGCCCGTAAGCGAGCCGGCGACCGAGATCGTCTCGATCCAGCAAGCCGTCGAGCAAGCGGCCGAAGCGCGCGCCGAGGTCGAACCGAAGACTCCGGTTGAAAACTCGGCCGAAGCCATGGTGTCGCCGCAGGCCGCGCCGACCGTAACCGGCATGGTCGAGCCGCCGTCGGGCCACGAAGAGCCGCCCGCACCGCGTCAGCATCCGCTGCGCTTCCTCTGGAAGGCGGATGCAGAGGGCCGCTTTGTGCTTCTGTCCGACGAATTCATCCACCTGATCGGTGCGCGCACCGCCGCCGGCTTCGACCGCCCCTGGCGCGAGATCGCCGACGCCTTCGCGCTCGATCCTGAGAGCCGCGTGGCGCAGGCGCTTGCGAGCAAGGACACCTGGGCCGGGATCACCGTGAACTGGCCGGCCGATGGCGGCGAGCATCTGCCGGTCGAGCTTGCCGGACTTCCGGTTTATGACGGCGAGCGCAATTTCGCGGGCTTCAGGGGATTTGGCGTCTGCCGCGATCTCGACGGCCTCAACCGGCTCGATGCGCTCAGGCGTTTTGAGCTTTTGGCCGAACCGGCGGCGCCGCAAAGCCTGTCCGCCAATGTGGTCGAGCCGGAGCCCGAGCCAGAGCCGCCGCCTCCGCCGATCGAGCCGCCCGCACCTGAGCCTGAAGCTGAACTGCCCGAACCCACACCCGACGCGAATTCACATCCAACCGATCCGGAACCGCCAGTGGAAACGCCTCCCAATGTCCTGCCGTTCCGAGCGCCCGGCGACACGCGATCGCCGACGCTGACGCCGGTCGAGAACAGCGCGTTCAACGAGCTCGCCCGCCAATTGTCCGAGCGCCTCGAACGCGACAAGGAAACCATCGCGGCATCGTCCGAGCCGCCGGATGCCGAGATCACGCCTGAGGCGGCGACGCCGGAGCCCGAGCCTGAGACGCCGCACGCGCCGGCCGAATGGCTGACCGCGCCCGCGCCGCCCGCGCACGGCCACAGCCCGCGCGACCGCGCGCTGCTCGACCTGCTGCCGACCGGCATCCTGATCTACCGGCTCGACCGCCTGCTCTACGCCAACCCCGCGTTTCTCGCGCGCATGGGCTATGCCAGCCTGAGCGCACTGGAGAATGCCGGCGGGCTGGATGCGCTCTATGTCGAGCCGGGCGTGTCCGCGGCCAGCAGCACGTCGCAAGCCGGCACGCCTGTCACGATCAGCGCGACGCTCGCCAATGGCGAAGCGCCGCTGCCGACCACCGAGGCGCATCTGCACGCGATCGACTGGGACGGCGAGAGCGCGCATGCGCTGATCTGCGCGCTGCCGCAGGCTGCGCCCGTCATCGCCGAGACCGTCACCGCCGAGACCATTGTCCCCGAGACCTTCCCCACCGCGCCGGAGCCCGACGCCGGCGAGGCGGCCGCGGAAGATCTCGCCGCGATCCTCGACACCACGGCCGAGGGCATCGTGATGTTCGATGCCGAAGGCAACATCCACGCCTGCAACCGCAGCGCCGAGGCGCTGTTCGGCTATGACGGCGAGACGCTGATGCAGCAGAATCTGGTGACGCTGTTCGCGCCGGAGAGCCAGCATGTCGTGATCGACTATCTGGAAAACCTCAAGAGCCAGGACATCGCGAGCCTGCTCGACCACGGCCGCGAGGTGCTGGGGCGCGAGAAGAAGGGCGGCGTCATTCCGCTCGCGATGATCATGGGCCGCACCCGGCCCGACGGCCCGAACTTCTTCGCCGTGTTCCGCGATCTCTCGCACAGCAAGCAGGGCGAGAGCGAGCTGACGCAGGCGCGACGTCTGGTCGACGGCGCGGCCAATGCCAAGGCCGACATGCTGGCGCGGATCAGCCACGAGATCCGCACGCCGCTGAACGCCATCATCGGCTTCTCGGAGGTGATGATCTCGGAACGCTTCGGCACGCTCGGCAACGAGCGCTACGGCGAGTACATGAAGGACATCCGCGCCTCCGGCGAGCGCGTCATCGCCATCATCGACGACCTGCTCGAGCTGTCGCGGATCGAGACCGGCAAGCTCGACCTCAACTTCGCCAACCTCAACCTCAACGATCTCGTCGAGGCCTGCGTGGTGGTGATGCAGCCGCAGGCCAATCGCGAGCGCATCATCATCCGCACCTCGCTCGGCCATGCCCTGCCGCAGGTGAGCGCGGATGCGCGCGCGATGCGGCAGATCACCATGAACCTGATCTCGAACTCGATCCGGCTCGCCAGCGCCGGCGGCCAGGTCATCGTCTCGACCGCGCTCACCGACCGCGGCGAGGTCGCACTTCGCATCCGCGACACCGGTCACGGCCTCAGCGAGCGCGAAGTCGCCGCCGCGATGGAGCCGTTCCGCACGCCGCCGCCCGGCGACGCCGAAGACAGTTCGGCGCTGAGCTTGTCGCTGACCAAGGCCCTGGTCGAAGCCAACCGCGCCCGCTTCAACATCAAGAGCGCGGCGAACTCCGGCTCGCTGATCGAGGTGGTGTTCGCACCGGCACTGGCGCAGGCGTAAGCGGCGAACGCGATTTCCTGCCCGCGGTGCACGGGCGGCTTCGGCCGAGCCGCGCCCCGCGAAGGGCGCCAGCTCATTGCGACTTCTTCCCGAGCGGAACCGAAGCCCCTCGTTGCGGCTTGAAGCCTGGACCCAGCGTTTCTCCTGCTGATCAGTTCGACACTGCAGCTCCGCACTCCAGCGACTTCAAATGACCGAACGAGCGAAATCCGTGGCATCGAAGCAGCGTCCGCCCAAGCGGAGCGAGGCGGTGCGGAGCGACAGAGGCCCGACCACGACTGAGCGAAAGCCGCTGCCTACCGGCGCAGGCGCGCGCATGAACGCCCGAGTCGTGCTTGCCCTTGCGCTGGTCGCACTCGCGTTGTGGACGGCGGCGGGCTTTCTGCCCGCGGTGATCTGGGCCGCGATACTCGCAACCAGCCTGTGGCCGCTCTACACCAAGTTTGCGGCACGCGTGACCTCCGGCCGCTCCAGCCTGGCCCCGCTGGTCTTCACGCTCGTCGTCGCCCTCATCCTGTTTACGCCGATGTCGCTTGCCGTCTATCAGATCGCGCAGCAAGGCGATCTGCTCGTGGGCTGGATGAAACAGGCCGGAGAGAGCGGGATCGAAGTGCCTGATTGGCTCGCCCGCCTTCCGATCGCCGCAGAGAGCATCGAGCAGTGGTGGCGCAGCAATCTTTCCGATCCCAAAGCCGCGACCGCATGGCTGAAAAGCGTCAACGCAGACAACGCATCGGAACTGTTTCGAACGTTCGGCGGACAGCTGCTTCATCGCCTGTTTCTTCTGTTCTTTTCGCTGATCGCCTTGTTCGTCTTGCTGCGCAACGGCCGGTCGATCTCGGACCGCGTGCTGGAAACCTGCGATCGGCTTTTCGGTGAGGCGGGAGAGGGTCTCGCCGAGCAAATGGTCGATGCGATCCGCGGCACCGTGAACGGTACGGTGCTGGTCGCCGCAGGCGAGGGATTATTGATCGGCGTGGCCTATTTCGTCGCGGGCGTGCCGCATGCCATCGTATTCACAATATTGACCACGGCCTTCGCCATGCTTCCGTTCGGCGCCTGGCTCGCTTTCACCGCTGCGGCGGTGGTGCTGGTCTCTGGCGGAGGCAGCGGCTTCGCAGCCGCGGGCGTCTTCTTCTGGGGCGCGATCGTCATGTTGGCCGGCGATCATTTCGTCTGGCCGACCCTGGTCGGCGACTCGGCGCGGCTGCCGTTTCTGTTCGCGTTTGTCGGGATCTTCGGAGGCTTGGCTGCCTTCGGCCTTCTGGGCTTGTTTCTCGGCCCGGTGATCATGTCGGCGTTGCTGGTGGTCTGGCGCGAGTGGGTGTTCCGACCTGTCGCGCCCGAGAAGAACGGTTGAGTTGCCGCGGGCGTATCCCCAAGCACACGCCAGAAAGCAAAAGGCACGGCGCTTGCGACGCCGTGCCTTCCGCATTCATGAGGCTCGATCTCAGCTGTAGATTTCGAACAGTCCCGCGCCGCCCTGGCCGCCGCCGATGCACATCGTCACGACGCCCCACTTCGCCTTGCGGCGCTTGCCTTCCTGGAGGATGTGGCCGGTGAGCCGCGCGCCGGTCATGCCGAACGGATGGCCGATCGGCGCTGGCGAAGGCATAAGGCGAGATCAGGCTGGGACTGGACTGGCGGCTGCCTTTACGTAGTGGCGCAACCCGCTCGGACATGTAGTATGGCCCTGCCGGAGCGGGGTACCAAATTGGACGGAATCAATCTTCACGATCCCCTCTTCGCCACCTATGTCGTTGCCGCCAGCTTGATCATCCTCAAGGCCGTGGCGATGTCGTGGCTCACCGTGGTCCGGATGGTGAGGGCCCAGGGCGGCTACCGTTCGCCGGAGGACATCAAGAAGACACCACTGAATCCCGCACCCGATCCGGCGCAGCTTCTTCCCAACGAAGATGTGGAGCGGATCCGCCGGATCCAGATGAACGATCTCGAGAGCCTGCCGTATTTCCTGGCCGCGGGCTTTCTTTATGTTCTCACAAAGCCGTCGCTGCTTCTCGCGCAATGCCTGCTCTACGGCTACGTTGCCTCACGCCTGCTGCATTTTCTCGCCTATCTCACCGGGCAAATTCACGACATTCGCGCAATGCTGTGGACCGTCGGCTCGGTCATCCTGGTCTTCATGACCGTGCGCACGCTGCTCGTTGCACTCGGCGCTTGAGGCTCAGTCGGCCACGCCGGCGATCTGCTGGGCCGAAAGGTAGCGTTCAAGCGCCTCGTGCTGCTTGAAAAAGCGCATGGCGCGCAGATCGCGGATCGTCGTTTTTTGTGCCGCATCGCGAACCCGGGTGACCTCGCGGGCTTCCTCCAGCCGGCCGACCCCGACCAGGTTGGCCGCGAGCATGCGATGTCCGGTGCCGTTGCTCGGATTGTGCCGAACCGACTTGCGCGCCCAGGCAACGCCCTCCTCGTACTGCCCGAGGGCAAAGTAGGACGCGGTCAGTCCCGTCATCCACATATGGAGCATGCTGTCCTCGGGGCTGAGGACGAGAGACCGATGCAGGCATGCGAGTGCGTTGGCATAATCGCCTCCCATGCTGTCGATCATTCCGAGTACACCCCATGCGAAAGCCGAACTCGGATTGAGCCTTGCGGCTTCGCTGGCGTGAATGCGCCCCTGATCGTTGTCGCCGGCGGGCCCAAACAGCGTGAAGCCATAGACAGCGTGGGCGAAAGCGTCCCCACTATCCTGCTCGACGGCGCGGCGCGCCAGACCGACCGCCTCGGACGCGGCATCCGCAGACATGTTGGCGCCGAGCGGCGGAGCCATCACGAGTCCCCAAGCCAGCGCCGCCAGCGTCGCCGTTCGCTCCTGATCGAGGCTCAGAGACCGCCGAAGCAGATCGATGGCCTTGACGATACCTTCGCGGGTGCCGCCCCATAAATGATGAAGGCCGCGCAAATACAGATCATAGGCCGAAAGATCAGTTGGCGGCTTGCGGCGTGCGCGTTCGATCTCGGCGCTACGAACGGCGGGATCGACGACTGCGGCAACACTGCTGCTGACGTCGTCCTGCAGGTCGAAGATGTCGACCAGGGGGCGATCGTAGCGATTGGACCAGACCTGGGCCTCGCTTCCGGTATGAGTGAGCTCGGCCGAGACGCGAATGCGGTTGCCCGCCTTGCGAATATGACCGCTCAGGACGTATTGCGCACCGAGTTGCTGCGCAATCTGCCGGCTGGTCATTCCCTTGTCCCGAAGGGCAAAGCTCGATCCGGCCGCGATCACCACCAGCTCGCGAAAGCGCGATAGAGCGGTGATGATGTCTGCAGTGACGCCATCGGCGAAGTAGTCCTGTTCGGTTTCATCACCCATGTTGCGGAACGGAAGCACCGCCATGGAGGGCCTGTCGTTGCCGAACACGTGCTCCGCCTGGTGCGAAAGGTCTGCCGTCGGCTCCGCTGCCGGCAGAACGATCTTCTGCTCCTGGACCTTGCGCAATTCCGCAGCCAGCGCGCTGGTTGTGGCATCGGGCGCGGTGCCGAGCTCTTGCTTCAGAAAGGCAACGACGGCCTGATAATATTTGAGCGCCTCGGCGTTGCGGCCGGCCGCGGACAACGCGCGCATGATCAGGCGGTGCGCATCCTCGCGCATGCTGTTGAGTGCATTGGCGCGCTGGCCGGCGAGCAGGGCATCGCCGGCACGTCCGTCGGACAGTTCCTGGTCGCCGAGCGCTACCATCGCGCCGACAGCCAGCTCCGATAACCGCTCGCGTTCGCCGGCCACCCACTCGCTCCAGCCCTCAGCGTTGACCGCGATGTCATCGACGAGGCGCCCGCGATAGAGATCTGCCGCCGCGGTCAGCGCGTCACGGCTGCCCTTTCTGACAAGCCGCTCGAATTGCGGCACATCGCAGGTGATCACAACGGCATTCAACGAAATGAATTCGCCGTCACTCCTGAGAGCACTCTGACCAAGAACTTGACGCAGCTTGAACAGGGCCTGTCGCAGGTTTTGCTTCGCCTGCGCTTCGAAGTGCGATCCCCACAGCAAGGTCGAGAGTTTTTCGCGGTGCTGAGGCTGAGGTGCCGTGTAGGCCAGATAGGCCAGCAATCCCGCGAGCTTCTTGTTCGGTAAGCTGACGGCACCGTCCGGCCCGATCAGTTCAAAACGTCCAAGAAGTGCGAGAGTAAAACTTGGGCTGGGCGCGGGTGCAGTTTCGGTCATTCCGCCTCAAAAATAAGCAGATGCGCTCACGGATATACATCCTACACGAATTGCCGCCTTAGCGAACAATATTAACGCTGCAGTGACGGCCGAGTGACGCCGGCGACGACGACAGTGGGTTCAGATCGCATCGCGACGAGATGCCGGTTGGTTGATCGACGCGGAGCAATTTCATCCGGAAGTCAGCGTGCGCGCGCATCACCTCATCATGATCGTCGTTGGCTTGTTCGTGGTTCTCGCCGGATTCGACGCAGCGTTGACGACCTTTGCACACCCGACACTCAGGGCCGCTTCGCAGTCGGCGCCGCCCGTCGCACCGCTCCTTTTCGGAGGCGACTGATCGCACGCCGGCATCACAACAGCCATCAAACAGGAGGTCGCATTGACCGACATCGCACAGCAGGGAAGACAATCGCAGAGGTTTCTCGCGTCCGACCAAGAACAGCGATTGGTTGCGATGTGGAGACTTGGAGTGGTCGCCTTCTATGGCTCGCTCCTGGCGCTGGTGATTGCCTTCGCGGCAATGAGCAAGGCGCCCCGAGAGCGCCAAGCCAACCTCGCCTCCGACGATTTCGTTACCCACTACATTTCGAACCCGCCGGCGCCGTAGGCGATCGGGACGAGCGACAGCAAAGCATATGAGGACAATCGTGAACAATCACAACCGTGCTGCGTCTCCAATTCGGGCCAGATCTCCGGCATCGCACGACAGAAAGCGAACAGGCGGCGAGACGCGCCTGATGATCCTCGTTCTGCTGGGATTCGGCCTCGTTCACGTGATCGGCGCGATCCTGATTCAGCGCGCGTCGACCGAGCCAGGTGATCCGCCCCTGATCCTCGCTTCGCACACCGACTGACGGCCGCCACATGCAGCCGGTTCATGGGATTTGAAAAACCAGGAGGCAACATGCCAGCAATCATACGCACGATTTCCCGCACGGTCCTCTCGGTCATCGGTGCCGAATTGGCGAAGCACGCCCTCCTGTTGTGCGCAGCGTGCGCCTTTGTGTTCGTGCTCTCACGAACCTACGGCCTGGATTTGAGCGCCGGATTCTTCTGACGTTCGCAATGGCGGCCGACATGACTGAAATCTGAAGACGCATCGTCGTTGATGCGTAAGTCCAGAGGAGCTGATATGTACGTTGGCCGGATATTGTCCACGCTTGGCGGACAAGGACCCATGCTCCTGGTGATCTCGCTTTGCGCAGGGCTGGTGATCACTCCCTTCGCTCATCTCGGCTACGATCTTTTGCCTTTTTCGGCATTTCTTCTGACGCTGGGCTCGTTTCTTACGGCGGGTCTTGCCCCCTCTGAAGCCAGCATTCGTCCGCTCCTGATGGGCGTGGTGCTTGCCTGGGTTGGCCTGGTGCTGCCATTCGCTGCTGCGATTCTGCTGTCCTTTGCTCCGCTTGATCCTGCGCTGCGGGCCGGCGTTCTGCTTTCATTGCTGGCGCCGCCGGTCGGAAGCGCCGCTGCGATCGCCGGAATGCTCGGTTTGCGACCACGTCTCGCACTGCTCGTTTCCATCGCACTGACCTTGCTCACGCCGATCTCGATTCCGAGTTTTGCCACGGTGCTCGGACTTGGAATTGCATTCGACATGGGCAGGCTGGCGATCCGGCTCTTCAGCATTATCGGCGCTGCAGGCCTGGTGGCCTTCTTAGCCATGAGGTTTCGTCGTCATGTGATTCCTGTTCTGCCCGATCAAAGCGCCGCCACCGGGATCGCCGTTGTCGGGCTCATGATCGTGGGGCTTGCCACCTCGCAAGGCATACGGGCGCAATGGACCAGCAACGCCCTGCGTTTCGACGTGATGCTCGCCGCGGCGATCGTGTTCAATTTCGGTCTGTGCGTCCTCGCTGCCATGACGTTCGCGAGACTGGGGTGGCAAACCGCCGGTACCATCGGTCTCGTGAGCGGAAACCGCAACGTCACGCTCGTGTGGGCAGCGGCGAGCTTCGGTCTGCCGTCGCTGGCGGAAGGTTATGTCGCTGCGTGCGTCATCCCGGTCCTCGCGCTTCCCCTCATCATCAAGCTTTGTCTTAGACTACCATCCTTCAGCCGCTTCATCCCACAAAACCGATGACCCAAAGAGTACACGCCTGACCTGGTGCTCAAACAACAAGGCACGGCGCTTGCGACGCCGTGCCTTCCGCATTCATGAGGCTCGATCTCAGCTGTAGATTTCGAACAGTCCCGCGCCGCCCTGGCCGCCGCCGATGCACATCGTCACGACGCCCCACTTCGCCTTGCGGCGCTTGCCCTCCTGGAGGATGTGGCCGGTGAGCCGCGCGCCGGTCATGCCGAACGGATGGCCGATCGCGATCGATCCGCCGTTGACATTGTACTTGGCGGGATCGATGCCGAGCTTGTCGCGCGAATAGAGACACTGGCTGGCGAAGGCTTCATTGAGCTCCCAGAGATCGATGTCGTCGATCTTCAGGCCATGACGCTTCAACAGCTTCGGCACGGCAAAGATCGGGCCGATGCCCATCTCGTCCGGCTCGCAACCCGCGGCCGCCCAGGCGACGAAGCGGCCCATGGGATTGAGGCCGCGCTTCTCCGCGTCCTTGGCTTCCATCAGCACCACGGCCGCGGCGCCGTCCGACAGCTGGCTGGCGTTGCCGGCCGTGACGAACTTGCCGGGGCCCCTGACGGGCTCGAGCTTGGCGAGACCTTCCAGCGTGGTCTCGGGCCGGTTGCACTCGTCGCGGTCGACGACGTAATCGACGATCGACTCGGCCTTGGTCGCCTTGTCGACCACCTTCATCTTAGTCTTCATCGGGACGATCTCGTCCTTGAACTTGCCGGCCTGCTGCGCGGCGGCCATGCGGCGCTGCGACTCCAGCGAATACTCGTCCTGATATTCACGGCTGAGATTGTAGCGCTCGGCGACGATATCGGCGGTGTCAATCATCGCCATGAAGATCGCCGGTGCCGTCTTGAGCAGTTCGGGATCGATCGATTCCTTCGGCGTGCCGCCGCCCGGCATCGAGATGCTCTCGACGCCGCCTGCGACGATGCAGTCGGAACCGTCCGAGCGGATCGAGTTGGCGGCCATCGCGATGGTCTGGAGACCGGACGAGCAGAACCGGTTCACCGAGACGCCCCCGGTCGATTTCGGCATTCCCGCCAGCAGCGCGGCCTGGCGGCCGATGTTCGGCGCGCCATGAGCGCAATTGCCGAGATAGCAATCCTCGACATAGTCCTTCTCGACGCCGGCGCGGTCGACTGCGTGGTGAATGGCGTGGGCCGCGAGCGACATCGGCGGGGTGATGTTGAACCCGCCGCGGCCGGATTTCGCGAGGCCCGTGCGTGCATAGGAAACGATGACGGCTTCACGCATTGTTTTCTCCCTTTCGAACGATTTTGACCGGAGCATCGGTCGAGGTTTCTCGGCGCCATTGGTACACAATGTCCGGCGGTCGCGGGAGAAATAAAAACGCCGCCCTCGCGAGAGGGCGGCGTTGTTCCGCGGGTCGGAATATGTCGGCGGATCAGAACGTCAGCGCCTTGACCTGCTTGACCTGCGGCAGAGCCTGCACCTTGGCAAGCAGATCGGCCGGCACCGCGCCGTCGACCTCGATCAGCGCGATGGCATCGGAGCCCGGCGCAACGCGGCCAAGATGGAAGGTCGCGATGTTGATCTTGGCATCGCCGAGCAGGCTCGCGAACTTGCCTATGAAACCCGGCTTGTCCTCGTTGGTCACGTAGATCATCGACTTGCCAAATTCAGCGTCGACGCGGATGCCCTTGATGTCGACCAGGCGCGGCTTGCCGTCGGCATAGACCGTGCCCGAGACCGACCGCTCCTGCCGCTCGGTGGTGACGGTGACGGTGATCAGGCTTTCATAGTCACTCTGGGCGGCGCGGACGATCTCGTCCACCACCATGCCGCGCTCCTTGGCGACGACGGGCGCGGAGACGACGTTGACCTCACCCAGCATCGGCCGCAGCAGGCCCGACAGCACGGCGGAGGTGATCGCCTTGATCTTCATCTCGGCCACGTGGCCCTCATAGGTGATCTCGACCTTGAGGATGCCGCTCTCGGTGAGCTGTCCCGCGAACGAACCGAGCTTTTCAGCGAGCGCGATGAACGGCTTCAGCTTCGGCGCCTCTTCCGCCGTGATCGAGGGGAAGTTGACGGCATTCGAGATCGCGCCGGTGAGCAGGTAATCCGACATCTGCTCGGCAACCTGGAGCGCGACGTTCTCCTGCGCCTCGGTGGTGGACGCGCCGAGATGCGGCGTGCAGATCACGTTGGGATGACCGAACAGCACATTCGCGGTGGCGGGCTCCTCGACAAAGACGTCGAAAGCGGCGCCGGCGATGTGCTTGGAATTCAAAGCGTTGACCACGGCCTGCTCGTCGACGAGACCGCCGCGGGCGCAGTTGATCAGGCGCACGCCCTTCTTCATCTTGGCGATCGCGGCTGCGTCGATGATGTTCCTGGTCTTCTCGGTGAGCGGGGTGTGCAGGGTGATGAAGTCGGCGCGCTTGAAGAGGTCGTCGAGCTCGACCTTCTCGACGCCGATGTCCCTGGCGCGCTCCGGCGACAGGAACGGATCGAACGCGATCACCTTCATGCGCAGGCCGAGCGCGCGGTCGGCGACGATCGAGCCGATGTTGCCGCAGCCGACGACTCCGAGCACCTTGCCGGTGATCTCGACGCCCATGAAGCGGTTCTTCTCCCACTTGCCGGCCTGGGTCGAAGCGTCCGCCTGCGGAATCTCGCGCGCCAGCGCCAGCATCAGGGTGATGGCGTGCTCGGCGGTCGTGATCGAATTGCCGAACGGCGTGTTCATCACGATGATACCCTTGGCCGTGGCGGCAGGAATCTCGACGTTGTCGACGCCGATGCCGGCGCGGCCGATCACCTTGAGGTTGGTCGCCTTCTCGAGGATCTTCGCGGTCGCCTTGGTCGCGGAGCGGATCGCGAGGCCGTCGTAATTGCCGATGATCTCGGCGAGCTTGTCCTTGTCCTTGCCGAGATTGGGCTGGAAGTCGACCTCGACGCCGCGGTCTTTGAAGATCTGCACGGCAGCGGGAGAGAGCGCGTCGGAAATGAGAACTTTGGGTTTGGTCATGGAGATGTGTCCTTCGCCGTCCCTAGAGGGAGATCGGCCTGAGGGCCGGAATGGGGAATTGCTCGGAAGCTCTTTGCTCTCCCTCTCCCCGTTCTTACGGGGAGAGGGTCGGGGTGAGGGGCAGCCACAGGCGAGGTGCTCGCGGAGAGAGCCCCTCACCCGGATCGCTGCGCGACCCGACCTCTCCCCGTAAGAACGGGGAGAGGTAAAAACTACGCCGCCTTGGCGAGCGCGGCCTTGGTCTCGGCGAAGGCCCAGTCGATCCACTGGGTCAGCAGCGCGACATCACTGGCCTCGACGGTGGCGCCGCACCAGATACGCAGGCCGGCGGGCGCATCGCGATAGTAGGCGAAGTCGTAGCCCGCGCCCTCTTTCTCGACCAGCGCCACCAGCTTCTTGCTGAACTCGGCCTGCGCGTCCTCGGAGAGTGAGGTGATCGCGGGATCGGTGAACTTCAGGCACACCGAAGTGTTGGAGCGGATTGCGGCGTCCTTGGCGAGGAAGTCGATCCAGGGCGTCTTAGCCTTCCAGTCGGCGAGCACCTTGGTGTTGGCGTCGGCGCGCGCGATCAACGCCTTCAGGCCGCCGATCGACTTGGCCCAGTTCAGTGCGTCGAGATAATCCTCGACGCAGAGCATCGACGGCGTGTTGATGGTCTCGCCGACGAAAATGCCTTCGTTGATCTTGCCGCCCTTGGTCATGCGGAAAATCTTCGGCAGCGGCCAGGCCGGCTTGTAGGTTTCGAGCCGCTCCACCGCGCGGGGCGACAGGATCAGCATGCCATGCGCGGCTTCGCCGCCGAGCGCCTTCTGCCAGGAGAAGGTGACGACGTCGAGCTTGGCCCAGTCGAGGGGTTGCGCGAACGCGGCCGAGGTGGCGTCGCAGATGGTCAGGCCTTCGCGGGTCGCGCTGATCCAGTCGGCGTTCGGCACGCGCACGCCCGAGGTGGTGCCGTTCCAGGTGAAGACGACGTCGGACTTCGGATCGACCTTGGAGAGGTCGGGGATCTCACCGTAAGCCGCGTTGAGCTTGGTGACGTCCTTGAGCTTCAATTCCTTGACGATGTCGCTGACCCAGCCCTCGCCAAAGGATTCCCAGGCGAGCGTGGTGACGGGCCGCGCACCCAGCATCGACCACAGCGCCATCTCGACCGCGCCGGTATCGGAGGCCGGCACGATGCCGATGCGATAATCAGCGGGCACTTCGAGCACTTCGCGAGTCAAATCGATCGCTAGCTTGAGCTTGGTCTTGCCGACCTTCGCGCGATGCGAACGGCCGAGCGCTGCGTCCTTGAGATTTTGGGCATTCCATCCGGGGCGCTTGGCGCAGGGGCCGGAGGAAAAATGCGGCATGTTCGGCCGCGAAGCGGGCTTCGCTACAGTCATCGTCTACCCTTCCAGATAGTAAGCCTCCCGTTGGGGGGAGGTGTCCCGCCGCGGCTGATACGGGAATCGGGAAGACCAGTCAAGGAAGTTCCGGCGCCTCACGCGCGGGTGATGGCGCCTCCGGTGCGATCTTGGGGGAATCGACCACCGCCAGCGCGTTCAGCAAGCCCGTGGCATCGCTGATCAATTGCGCGGCGCGGCGGCGGCTGCCGACTTTCAAAATGCATTTGTCATTGGCCTGCACGACGTAGTCGTTGCCGACCTTGATCATCGAATAGCTTGTCATCGAAATCCCCGAACCGATCGAGCCCGGTTTCGACGTCCCGTAGCACCGTTCGTTCCTTCACCAACGTGAACGCCGTGACGGTGGTTTATCAGCTCTTAATATGAACGTACGCGCGATCCGATTTCGCTGATCGCGCAAGGCTCATAGCGTGCTGCGTCAAAAGCGGACAGTCATGCCGACGTGACTCGCCGTGAACCCAAGCCGCTTGTAGAAGCGCTGCGCATCTGTTCGCGTCTGATGCGTCAGCAGTTCGACGAGATTGCAACCGCGCGCTTTCGCTTCCGTCACCGCCCATTGCACCAATTGCTCGCCGATGCCGCGGCTGCGGCAATCGGAAGCGACGCGGACGTCTTCGAGCAGACCGCGCAAGCCGCCTTGCGAGCTGAGACCCGGCAGGATCGCGAGCTGCAGGCAGCCGACCACCCTGCCCTCACTCTCGACAACCACAAGCTGGATATTTTGATCGCGCTCGACCCGCGCGAATGCCTCGTAATAGGACGCATGCAACGGGTCTTCCACGCGCTCGCGTGCGCTCCCGAGATGATCGTCGGCGAGCATCGTCACGATCGCAGCAACATCTTCGCGGCGCGCGGGACGAATGGAGACAGATTCGGCGTTCATAAAGTTACTCCTGCCTCAAGCGCGCCTAACGCACCTTGGGTAGCCCGAGAAAGGTCTCGGCTTCGCCGATCCAGCGGCGGATGGCGGCATAGCGACCGAGATCGAAGCCGCCTTCATGCGCGACGCGCGTATAGGCAAGCAGCGAGACGTCGGCAAGCGAAACGTCATCACCGGCGAAGAAGCGGTTTGCCGCCAGATGCTGCTCCATGCGATCGAGCGCCGCGTAGCCGCGCTTGACCTTTTCAGGATCGAGCTCGGAGGCGTCCTTGCCGAGATAGACGAGCTGGAAGCGGCACACCGCGATATAGGGCTCGTGGCTGTATTGTTCCCAGAACAGCCATTCGTCCATCTTGGCGGCAGTGAAGGCGTCGCCCGGAATGAGCGCACTGTCGCGCGCGAGATAGCGGATGATGGCATTGGACTGCGCCAGCGTGCGACCGTCGTCGAAAGCGACGGTGGGCACCTGGCCGGCACCGTTCATCTGGAGGAATTGCGGCGTACGGGTCTCGCCCTTGCGGGTGTCGATCTCGATCCACTCGTAGAGCACCGCGAGCTTGTCGCAGACCCACTTCACCTTCAGACAATTGCCGGAATTGCTATCGCCGTAGATCCGCATCGGTGCCCCCGCGCATTCGGCGACAGAGCATCAGGACGGAAGGAATCTGTCAACAGGAAGCGGGCGACTCAGAACTGGTAGCCAATGCCGACGCGGAAGTTATTCAGGCCGACAGTGATGTCCTTCACGTCCGAGAAGCCGACATGCTCCCATTCGCCGCGAACCAGGATGTTGTTGCAGATCGCGTACTCGACACCGATACCGGCCGTCCATCCGTACATGAAGCTGTTGGTGCGCAGCTCAGTCTTGTTAAACGTACCCGTGTCAATCGTGTCCTGTCGATGGATCGTCGCCGTAACACCGCCCAGGACAATCGACTCGTCATAGTCGTCATGCTTGATGTAGGACACCGTCGCGAATCGCGAAACTTCAGCGCGCCCAATCGCCAGACCGGCGAAGGCATAGGGCATGAAGTCGCCGCCGTCCCAACCGACCCGACCGCGGAAGGTGGCGTAATCCTTCAGCTTTAGCGCAGCACCACCACCGAGTGAAGTGACGTAGGTATAGGTATGGCCCGTTGGCGCCGTCTCACCGTCGAGAATGCGTGTCATGGAATCACTTGCCGAGCTCGATATATTCTTCATGTAGCTGTAATTGGCCTCGACGCCGAACACTGCATCGTAGAGCTGCCAATTGCGGCCGACATAGGCGCCAAACCCGGTCGACTGCACGTGGTTACTCGGCAGCAGCGACCAGCCGCCGACTGGCGCCTCAAGGATGCTGTTGCGAAGCATGAAGTCGGTCATCGTCTTCGGAGCATGACTGAAATCAACATCGGTCGTGGCAAACCCGAACTGGCCGCCAACATAAAAACCGTCCCAGTTGTGGGACGTCTTTGACAGCCCGTCGGTGAAGCTGCCTCGGAGGATGGGAAGATCGGAGAGATCGGCCGCGTGCGCCGCAGAGACCGTCCCCAACATCGCCACCGCCAACAAAAGCCTACGCATCGAACGCTCCATCGAACTCGAACTTTCGCTCGTGATCATGGCCCGTTAACCTTAACCAATGGTTGCGCCGGAGGCTTTCGTCGCCGCCCGCCATGAAAAATACGCAAAGCAAAACGGCGCGGGATGATCCCGCGCCGTTAAGAGAGATTAAGCGATGAGGCTGACGATCAGCCCTTGGTGACGAGCGGCGGCATGTAGGCCGGCGGGCTGTCGAGATTCCAGCGCACGCCGAGCTTCAGGTCGTGCGAGGTAATGTCCTTGAACTTGAAAACGTTGCCGGTGGTTGCCCCGGTGTAGGTCGACAAGACACCGGTTTGCCCCTCACCCATATCGACATAGCTGTAGGCCAGTTCGAGAACGAGGTTGGGATTGACCTTGTACGCGAGACCCGCATGGGCAGCCCACGCCAGGTTCCACTTCGAACCGGCTGGTGCGCTCGAGAAGCTCGCCGTCGAGAACGCAAGATCGTTGATGCCGGTATCGGTAAAGTTCGAGATGGAGACGCGTGCGCCGCCAACGCCGGCACCGATGAACGGCGTGATGCACCACCAGGTGCCCAGGTCGACATACGCGTTCGCCAAGACCAGCCATTCGGACTTGGATGCGCTGTAATTATCGATCCCGCTGTAGGGCACGCCGCCCGCGGTTCCGGTGAAACGATCCGTTCCCTTGAAATTCGAATTGCCGCGATACTGCCCGGTCACGTCCGCGCGGAACCAATTGTTGAACCGGTAACCCGCGCCGAGGCCAAAGATGCCGGCGGTGTCGAACGACGACTGCTGATTGAACGAGGTGAGCTGCGAATAGGCGGACTCGCGACCGTAGTGGAGATCGCTCGTCTTCTGATTGCTGAAGCCGACGTCGCCGCGCAGGTACCAGCCACCGAAGTCGGCGGGCGGAGCCGGGGGCGCGTACATCGGAGGGGGCGCCGCGATCGGCATGTCGGCGGCGAACGCCATCGAGGAGATCAGGGTTGCCGCACCCGCGGCAAGGAGAGACTTAACGCTACGCATTGGCTTCGTCCTTTTGGCCGGTGAGGCAATACGGCGCCTCACGTTCTGGAAACTCACGGCCCGGACGATGCCAGCAAATGCTTAAGCGCCACTTAACCCTAATTTTTAAGGTTGATTTTTTCTCAACTCGCACGCGCGGGCGTCGCGAGCGTTGCAAAAATGCAGCGCCAAATGCGACGCCGTCGCCGCATTTCCTAACGATGTATGAAGCCGCGTTGCAGCAAGTCAGGATATGTTAACGCGCGTGCCGCGGCAGCTTGGGCAGGAATACCGCAAGCAGGCCGATCGCCGGCAGATAGGCGCAAACCTGGTAGACGAACGCGATCGAGGTGTGGTCGGCGAGCTTGCCGAGCACGGCGGCGCCCAGGCCGCCGATGCCGAAGGCGACACCGAAGAATACGCCGGAGATCATGCCGAAGCGGTGCGGTACCAGCTCCTGCGCGAACACGATGATCGACGACGTCGTCGAGGAGATGATCAGGCCGATGAGCACGGACAGCACCGCGCTCGCATAGAGCCCGGCATAGGGCAGCGCCAGCGTGAACGGCAGCGCCCCCAGGATCGAGATCCAGATCACGATCTTGCGGCCGAAGCGATCGCCCAGGGGACCACCGAGAAAAGCGCCGACCGCGTTCGCTGCGAGGAAAATGAAGAGATACATCTGCGCGGCTTGCGTCGATACGCCGAAGCGGTCGATCAGATAGAAGATGTAGTAGCTCGACAGGCTCGAGACGTAGAGCTGCTTCGAGAACAGCAGCGCGACCAGCACGAGGAGCGCAACGACGACGCGACGCGAATTCGGCGCGTCGGGATGGGCTTGATCCACCACCGCCTTCTTCGCCTTGATCTGCGGTTCGTACCAGCGGCCGATGCGCCAGAGGATGAGGATCGCGAGGAAGGCGATCGAGGAGAACCAGGCGATGCTGCCCTGCCCGAACGGCACGACGATGAGCGCGGCGAGCACCGGTCCCATCGAGGTGCCAAAACTGCCGCCGAGCTGGAACACCGATTGCGCAAAACCGTAACGGCCGCCGGAGGCGAGCCGCGCGATGCGCGCCGACTCCGGGTGAAACACCGCCGAGCCGAGGCCGACCAGAGCGGCGGCGACGAGGATGACCAGATATTGGTGGGCGGCACTGAGCAGCAACAGACCGAAGAAGGTCGAGGCCATGCCGATCGACAGCGAATAGGGCTGCGCCTTCTTGTCGGTGTAGTGGCCGACCACCGGCTGGAGCAGCGAGGCCGTGAACTGGAAGGCCAGCGTGATCATGCCGATCTGCGCGAAGTCGAGCGCGTAGGTGTCCTTCAGGATCGGATACACCGAAGCGATCAGCGACTGCATGGTGTCGTTGAGGAAGTGCGAGAAGCTGATGCCGGCCAGCACGACATAGGCCGGCCCCGCGGCACTTTTGGCGCCGGGTGCGACGTCGCTGACGAGGACGGGCTCCGTCAGTGTTTCCTCTGAGACGACGACAGGCTTGTTCACTGGAGCATCCCGGCGGGCGCGGCAGATTGCCGCGACAAGCTAGTTACGATGCGCGCGGCGACCGATCCACCGCCAAACGCCCATGGCTGGAATGCGCTTCGCCAGATTTCGCGGCCAAACTGCGGCCTGCATGGTTCGAGACGCCCGCCTGTGGCGGGCTCCTCACCATGAGGGTCTACGTCTTCGCCTGGAAACAAAACCTCATCCTGAGGAGCCCGCGAAAGCGGGCATCTCGAAGGATGGCTGCGAGTTCAGGCCGCGGCGTTCCCGAGCGCCGAGACGATGGTATCGACGACGTCCTCGACCAGGATGCGATCCTCGCCCTCGCCCATGACGCGGATCACCGGCTCGGTGCCGGAGGAGCGGATCAGCAGGCGGCCGTGGCCGTTGAGCCGCTGCTCGCCGTCGGAGATCGCCGATTTGACGTCGGAATTGTCGAGCGGCTTGCCGCCCTTGTGACGGACGTTCTTCAGGATCTGCGGCAGCGGATCGAAACGGTGGCAGACTTCCGACACCGGCCGGCGCAGCTTCTGCACCACGGCAAGCACCTGCAATGCGGCCACGAAGCCGTCCCCGGTGGTGGCGTAGTCGGACAGGATGATGTGGCCGGACTGCTCGCCACCGAGATTGTAGCCGCCGTTCAGCATCTGCTCGAGCACGTAGCGATCGCCGACCGGCGTGCGCACGAGATCGAGCCCCTGCGCATTAAGGAAGCGCTCGAGCCCGAGGTTCGACATCACGGTGGCGACGATGCCCGATCGCGACAGCCGACCGTCTTCCTTCCAGCTCTGCGCGATAACCGCGAGCAGCTGGTCGCCGTCGACGATGTGGCCGCGCTCGTCGACCAGGATGACGCGATCGGCGTCACCGTCGAGCGCGATACCGATGTCGGCGCGCATCTCGCGCACCTTCTTCGACAGCGCTTCCGGCGAGGTGGAGCCGCATTCCTTGTTGATGTTGAAACCGTCGGGCTCGACCCCGATCGGGATCACGTCGGCGCCCAGCTCCCACAGCGCTTCCGGCACCACCTTGTAGGCGGCGCCATTGGCGCAATCGACCACGACGCGCAGGCCGTCGAGTGACAGATCGCGCGGCAGCGTGCGCTTGGCGAATTCGATGTAGCGGTCATGCACGCCGTCGATGCGGCGGGCGCGGCCGAGACTGGCGCTCTGGGCGAGACGCTTGTCGATGGGCTCATCGAGCAGCTGCTCGATCTGCTTCTCGACGTCGTCGGAGAGCTTGAAGCCCTGCGGCCCGAACAGCTTGATGCCGTTGTCCTCGAACAGATTATGCGAGGCGGAGATCATCACGCCGAGATCGGCGCGCATCGACTTGGTCAGCATCGCGACCGCGGGCGTCGGCATCGGGCCGACCAGCAGCACGTCCATGCCGACCGAAGTGAAGCCCGCGACCATCGCGTATTCGATCATGTAGCCGGACAGGCGGGTGTCCTTGCCGATCACGACCCTGTGGCGGTGGTCACCGCGCTGAAACGCCAGGCCTGCGGCCTGGCCGACCTTGAGCGCGAGCTCCGGCGTGATCAGTCCGTTGGCGCGGCCCCGGATCCCGTCCGTCCCGAAATATTTGCGGCTCATATCGTCCCCCACGCAACAACCAGGGATCCCCAGCGCAACCTCCGGGTGCCCAAGCGGGACCCGCATCCCTGATTTGCTGAGGTCTTATAGAGCCATCACGGCTAACTTGGCTTCAAAAAATATGATGAATCATTACGGAACCGGGCGGCTCCCGGCCCCGATAACGTCTTGTTAACATTATATTCCGTTGAAGATACTGGAACAGGGCGGAACCGGCACCTAGTCCGAGCGCTTCACATGGCCGTCGGCGCGGCTCGGCGCCGGCTGGGTGACACTGACGGGATCGGAGCCCGGAAAGGTCTGTTCCAGACCCTCCTCCAGCGCTTCCTCGAGATCATGCTTCTCCTTGATCTCCTCCGGCGTCGGTCCGGTGTGCGGCCTGGTCATGGCGCCCTCCTCTCCACAAAGGATTTGCAAACGATTTGGCTGTGCATCCAACCATGCTAGATGACCCCTCGATCTTCCGATGCAAGAGTCTTCCCATACAAGACTCTTCCGACAAGACGGGCCGGGAAACGTTCATGAAGCACATCACCTGTATCGACGATCTTCGCACACTGCATCAGCGCCGCGTGCCGAAGGCGTTCTTCGATTATTGCGACCGCGGCTCCTACGCCGAGGAAACGCTGCGCGCCAACCGCGAAGACATGCAGGCGATCAAGTTCCGCCAGCGCATTCTGGTCGACGTCTCCAAACGCGACACCGCGACCACGATCCTCGGCGAGCCCTCGACCATGCCGCTAATCCTCGCGCCGGTGGGCCTGCTCGGCATGCAGCATGGCGATGGCGAGATCCATGCCTGCCGTGCCGCGCAAGCGGCCGGTATCCCGTTCACGCAGTCGACGATGTCGATCTGCTCGATCGAGGACATCGCGGCCAATGTCGAGAAGCCGTTCTGGTTCCAGCTCTACGTGATGAAGGACCGCGGCTTCATCAAGGAGTTGATCCAGCGCGCGATCGCGGCGAAATGCTCCGCGCTGGTGCTGACCGTCGATCTCCAGGTCATCGGCCAGCGCCACCAGGACATCAAGAACGGCATGACGATCCCCCCCGAGTGGACGATGTCTAAATTTCTGGATTTCGCCACAAAGCCCGCGTGGGTCTCCGGCGTGCTGCGGGGCAAGCGCCGTACCTTCGGCAACATCGCCGGCCACGTGAAGAACACCGAGGACCTCAATCGCCTCGCCGAATGGACCGCCTCGCAGTTCGACACGTCGTTGAACTGGAAGGACGTCGAGTGGGTCCGCAGCATCTGGCCGGGCAAGCTGATCATCAAGGGCATTCTGGACGTCGAGGACGCCGAGGAAGCCGCCAAGACCGGCGCGCAGGCTCTCGTCGTCTCGAACCATGGCGGCCGTCAGCTCGACGGCGCGCCGTCATCGATCGAGGTGCTGCCCGAGATCGCCGAGGCGGTCGGTGACAGGATGGAGATCATGTTCGACGGCGGCATCCGCTCGGGCCAGGACGTGATGCGCGCGCTCGCGCTCGGCGCGAAGTCCTGCATGATCGGCCGCGCCTACGCCTATGGCCTTGGCGCCGGCGGCCAGGCCGGCGTCGCCAAGGCGATCGACATCATCCAGAAGGAGCTGCTCACCACCATGGGCCTGTGCGGCGTCAACCGGATTGACGAAATCGACGAACATATCATCGCGATGTGAACCGCAGCGGCAGTGCCGTAGGGCGGGCAAAGCGAAGCGTGCCCACCAATTCGCAAATCGTAGGGTGGGCACGGCGCTTCGCGCCTTTGCCCACCCTAAGATTTCAGCGTTCGCCCTCACATCGGCGGCGTCACCCCGTCGCGGCCGACATTCACCCGGTTGGCCTCAAGCGAACCATCGTCCTTCTTCACCGCGCCGAAAATGATCAGCTTGGCGCCGGGCTTGAGCTCGGATTTGTCGCTGGCGACGAAGGTGACGATCGGCGTGTCCGGCGGCACCACGACTTTCTTCTCGCCGTCCTTGTACTTGACCGTGATGTTCTGGCCGTCGGTGCCCTTCACCGTCTGCGCCACGGTGGCGTTGGTCATGGTCGAGTTGGCGCGCGCGTCCCAGGGACGAAAACCTTCGGCCGCGCCGCGCTGGTTTTCGGGGAAGATGTGCACCGCGATCGCCTTCTGGGTGCCGTCGGGCTCGGGCAGGCCGGTGACGCCGATATAGGAGCCGTCCTTGATCTCCGACAACGACGTCTTCACCACCGCGAAGACGGCGACGTTGTCGGTCATGCGCACCTTCACGTCGGTTCCTTCGCGGGTCTTGATGCCGAGCGTGTTGCCGTCGACGCTCTCGATGGTGCCGCGGATGCGGACCGTCGGCGTCTGCTGCGCCAGGGCGGATGACGTGACGATGCAGGCGGCGAACGCGGCCACGCCGAGGCGTGATATCCAGGTTCTCTTCGACATGTTGTTATTCTCCATTTACATCGGCGGCGTCAGGCCGTCGCGGCCGACGCTGACGCGGTTGGTTTCGAATGAGCCGTCCGGCAGCTGCTTCATGAAGGCGATCACCTTGGCGCCGGCCTTCAGATCGGATCTGTCGCCGGGGACAAAGGTCACCACCGGCGTATTGTCGGCGACGAACACCTTCTTCTCGCCGTCCTTGTACTTGACCAGCAGCGTATGGCCGTCATTGCCGACCACGCTCTCCGACACGGTCGCATTGGTCATGCTGGAATTGGGCTTGAGGTCATAGGGTCGCGAGCCCTCGCCGGTGCCGCGCATGCTCTCCGGAAACACGTGCACCTCGACCGCGTTCGCGCCTCCGTCCGGTCCCGGCACGGTGGTGGCGCCGACGAAGGAGCCGGGCTTGATGTCGGCAAGTGAAATCCTGGTAATGCCCGACACGTTCACGTCGGAGGCGATGTGCAGCTTGACATCCTCGCCGCTGCGCGCCTTGACCTGCATCGTGTCGCCATTGACGCTTTCGATCGTGCCTCGCACGCGCGTCGGCACCGGCGCCCTTTGCGCAAGGGCCGAGAGGGTCGAGACGGCCACCATCGCGACGGCGATGAGCGGACGTGTGAAAGTTGCACGTTGAACAGACATGATGGTCTCCGATTGCGCCCTATTGTCCCTACGGACATAGAACTCCGGAGATTACGCGCTATTCTCTCAAGTCTTTGTGAGATCGGCCTCGACCAGCGCACGCAGCTCGGCCGTGACCTGCGGCCGCTGGCCGAACCACAGCTCGAAGCCGCGGACCGCCTGATGCAGCAGCATGCCGAGCCCGTCGGCGGTCTTCAACCCGCGCGCCTGTGCGGCCGCCAGCAGCGGCGTCACCAGCGGGACATAGACGAGATCGGCGATCACGGCGCCATCCGGCAGGCGCGCCACTTCAAGGTCGAGTGAAGGCTGACCGTGCATGCCGAGCGAGGTCGTGTTCACGAGAAGTTTTGCACGCGGCAGAATGTGGTCGATGCCATCCCACGCAACAGGATGCACCTTCGGCCCGAACTGCCTTGCAAGCATCTCGGCCCGGCCGACGGTGCGATTGGCGAGATGGACGCGCTTGATGCCGCGTTCAAGCAACCCGAACACGATGGCGCGCGAGGAGCCGCCGGCGCCGAGCACCAGCGCCTCTTCGGCTGCGTCCCAGCCGGGCGCGCTGGCATCGAGATTGCCGATAAAGCCCTCGACGTCGGTGTTGGTCGAGCGCAGCTCGCCGTCTGCAAACCAAAGCGTGTTGGCCGCACCGACCGCTCGCGCGCGGGCATCGGGCGTCGACAGCTCGAGCACGCCTTCCTTGTGCGGGATGGTGACGTTGGCGCCGACGAAGCCGCGCAGCGACAGCCGCAGGACGAAGTCACGCAAATTATCGGGTGGAACCGCCTCGATGACATAGCCGCCCTCGATCCCGAGCGTGCGCAGCCAATAACGATGGATCAGCGGCGAGCGCGAATGCGCGGCCGGCCATCCGATCAGGCAGGCTGCGGGAGCCTTGGTCACGGTCGTCCTCCCCTGGGGTGGTTTCGGAGGCGATCCATTTCGCGTCCCGCAGGCGCTGTCAAGCGCGCGGGGCCGTCTCGGGAGAGGCTCGACGTCAGGTCGTGCCCGCCTCACCACCCGCGGGCAGCGCCGCGCCGCCCTTGATGTCGGCGACCGCACGCGCGATGGTCTCGCGATAGCGCGCGCGTGGCGGCGTGACGCCATGGGTGAGCAGCGCACGGCGGACCGCAGGCGACGCCCCTGTGATGAACAGCCGGATGCCCTGGCGGTGGGCCTTGGCGGCGACGCGGCCGAGCACGTTGGCCGCGGTCGAATCCAGGAACGGCACGTCGGCGAAATCGACCATAAAACCCTTGCGCTTGTCGGCGATGCCGTCGAGCACGCTGCCGATCGCCGAGGCCGCGCCGAAGAAGAACGCGCCGGTGATGCGATAGACCAGCACGTCGCGATCGACCGCGAGTGCGGGGTCGTAAGGCACGCGCCCGCCATTATCGTCATCGGGACGATCGGCGGCCACCAGTGGCGATCGTTCCTCGATGCCCGTCATTTCCGCCATGCGATGGATGAACAGGACCGCGCCAAGCGCGAAGCCAACCAGAATGCCCTCGGTCAGATCGCGGAAGATGGTGAGCAGGAAGGTTGCGAGCAGCACGACGGCATCGCCCCATGACGAGCGCAGGAGCGTCGCGAATTCGTGCTTCTCCGCCATGGTCCAGGCCACCACGACGAGCACGGCGGCGAGCGCGGCCAGCGGGATGTAGCTCGCGAGCGGCGCTGCGATCAGCATGAACAGCAGCAGGAAAACCGAATGCAGCATGCCCGCGAGCGGCCCCCGCGCGCCGGCGCGGATGTTGGTCGCCGTGCGCGCGATCAGCCCCGTGACACAGATGCCGCCGAACACCGCCGCGCCGACATTGGCGGCACCTTGCGCCACCAGCTCGCAATTGGAGCGGTGACGGCGTCCGGTCATGCCGTCGGCCACCACCGCCGACAGCAGCGATTCGATGGCGGCGAGCAGTGCGAAGGAGATCGCATCGGGCAGCACGGCGGTCGCCTTCGCGAGCGAGAATGCAGGCAAGGCTGGCGAGGGCAGTTCCCGCGGAATGCCGCCGAAGCGCGATCCGACGGTCTCGACCGGCAGCGACAGCACGGCACATGCGACCGCCGCGAGCACGACCGCGATCAGGATACCGGGCCAGGACGGCAGCCAGCGTCGCAGGCCGGCGATGATGGCAATGCTGACGATCGCAACCGCGACGGCCGACGGATTGACGGTGTGCAGGCCCCCGGCAAGCGCGACGAGTTTCGGGACGAATTCGCTGGGCTCCTTCGCGAGGAGCGTGATCCCGCCGAGATCGCGCAGCTGGCTGGCGAAGATGATGACGGCGATGCCGGCCGTGAAGCCAACCGTCACAGGATATGGAATGAACTTGATATAGGTGCCGATCCGCAGGAAGCCCGCAGCGATCAGGAACAGGCCCGCCATCAGCGTGGCCAGGACCACGCCGTCAACCCCGTGACGGTCGGCGGTCGCCGCAACCAGCACAATGAAGGCGCCGGCCGGACCGCCGATCTGGAATCGGCTGCCGCCGAGCAGTGACGCAATGAAGCCGCCGACAACAGCGGTGTAGAGTCCGCGGTCCGGCGTCACGCCCGAAGCGATCGCGATCGCCATCGACAACGGCAACGCGACGATCGCGACCGTGAGGCCCGCGAACACATCGGCACGGAAATCCGATAAGCCATAGCCCTCGCGCCATACGGTGACGAGCTTTGGCAGATAGAGTTCGGTAAAGGTCGGCCGACGAGGCTGGTGCAGCTTGCCTGCGTGTTCGCCTGTGATGCTCATTTCAGCAAAATGCTCCGCTGCCCACAACGCTCCGATGCATCGTGCGGCCGCGTATCGGGGCGCGACGGTGCGTTAGTTAAGACTGCTCCCGAGCATGATCATTGCGGGATCATGCTCCCACCCGACGCGGCGGCCCCGGCTCCTTGAGCCGAACGCCGCGTCCGCCGCCTTCGCTGCGCGCCTGTTCGCCGATCAGCTCGACGCCGGCGCGATCAAAGGCTTCGACCACTTTCATCAAGGTCTCGACCACGCCGCGGACATTGCCGGTGCTCGCCTCCATCCGCTGAATGGTCGGCAGCGAAACGCCTGCGAGCTCCGCCAAGGCCCTCTGGTCAATGCCGAGCAGCGCACGCGCTGCCCGCATCTGGAACGACGTGATCACCTTGGCCTCACGTATGAAAGATTATAAATGATGTCTGGAGCATGCACAATGATGTAAAATACATCATAAACGACCGAACGCAAGGGGAAGCTCGCCATGCGAGCCATCCGTCTCCACCGTCATTGCGAGGAGCGAAGCGACGAAGCAATCCAGAATTCCTCCGCGGAAAGACTGGATTGCTTCCGCCTTCGCTAAAGCTTCGGCGGACAAGTCGCTGCGCTCACACTGACGGTTGGGAGGAGCAGCGTGAGTCCAACCTTCGCCACGCCCATTGTGAAGCCCGTCACCCCACCCCTCTCCCCGTAAGAACGGCGAGAGGGAGTGAGACAGTGATGCGTCCCTTACTTCGGCAGACCGATCACGCCGCGTGCTGATGCGCTGCGATGATCTGGTCGGCGGCGCGCCCCGTGACTTCGGCCATGTGGTCGAACTGGCGGGTGAAGCTGCCGGCGCCTGCCGTGGCCGAGCGCAACTCAACGATCAATTCGCCGATCTCGGCTTCCGGCATCATGGCGCGGACGCAGTCCCATCCGCTCCAGCCGTCGCGGGTGTCAAAGCCGAGGATCTGGCCGCGCCGTGCCGACAGAATCGCATTGATCTTGGCGGTGGCGTCGGTCGGGCAGACGATCTCGACCACATGGATCGGCTCCAGCAGCACCGACTGGCATTGCGGCAGGCCCTCGGTGAGCCCGACCCGCGCCGCCGTGCGGAAGGCGAGGTCGGAGGAATCGACGCTATGATAGGAGCCGTCGGTCAGCGTCACCTGCAAATCGGTGACCGGGAAACCGAGCGGGCCGTGGGCGAGCCCGTCGATGACCCCCTCTTCCACCGCGCCGATGTAGTTGCGCGGGACCGCGCCGCCGACCACCTTCTCGGCGAACTTGAAGCCCTCGCCGCGCGGCAGCGGCCTGATGTCGAGCACGACATCGCCGAACTGGCCATGCCCGCCAGACTGTTTCTTGTGGCGGCCGCGCTGGACGATCGGCTTGCGGATGGTTTCCTGATAGCCGATCGCGGGGGGATGCGAAGCGACCTTGACGCCGAAACGATCGCGCAGCCGCTCGCTCGCGACGCGCAAGTGCATCTCGCCCTGACCCCACAGCACGGTGTCGTGGGTCTGCGCGTTCATCACGAAGACGAGCGAGGGGTCCTCCTCGTGCAGCCGCATCAGCGCCTGGCCGAGCTTGACGTCGTCCTTGCGGTCGGTGGCCGCAACCGAGATCGCGAGCACCGGCGGAGTGGGTTCTACGGCGGTTAGCGCTGCCGGCTGGATCTTGCCGCTCGAGACCGTGTCGCCGGTCTTGATCGGGTCGAGCTTGGCGAGCGCCACCGTATCGCCGGCTTCCGCCGCGGTACGCTTGGTGTCGTAGGCCCCGGTGACGGCGAGGATGCCGGAGATGCGGCTGGCCCCTCCGGAGGAGGCTTGCAGCGTGGCACCGTCGTCGAGATGGCCAGCGAGCATGCGCGTCAGCGACAGCTTGCCGCCGTGCTGCGAATGCAACGTCTTGAAGACGAAGCCGAGGGCGTCCCTCGTTTCGGGAACGCCGAGACGTTTTGCCGTTTCCGCGATACCGGGCGCCTCGTGGCGCAACGCTTTCATCAAACGCAGCACGCCGTTTTCGCGTGCGGCGGCGCCCAGCAGCACGGGGCAGATCAGCCCGTCGCGCAATTCGCGGGCGAGATCGTCGAACACGGCATCGCGCGGCGGCTGGATGTCCTCGAGCAGCTGCTCCATCAGCGCATCGTCGTGATCGGCGAGCTTCTCCAGCATCGAAAAGCGGGCCTCCTTCTCGCGATCGAGATCGCCGCCTTGGAGCGCGACCACTTCGGAGGCCTTGTGCTCGCGGTAAATGAACGCACGCTCCAGCGCGAGATCGACGAAGCCCTCGATCAGTTCGTCCTTCCAGATCGGGATCTGGCGCAGCACCAGCGGTACGCGCGAGGCGGGCTGGAGCATCTCGAGCGTCTCGCGGATGCGCTTGTTGGCGCGGTCGATCTTGTTGAGGAACAGGAAACGCGGGATCTCCAGCTCCTCCAGCTCGCGCAGGATGATCTGAAGCTGCGGCAGCTTCTTCTCGTCGGCTTCGCAGACCACGATTGCGGCATCGACCGCAGGCAGCGCGGCGCGCATGTCGTGGGCAAATTCGACGGAACCGGGACAATCGAGGAAGGTGTAGCTGTCGCCCATGAAACTCGTGGTGACGGCAGTCAGCCCGACGGTCATCTTGTGATGACGGGCCTCTGGCGTGGCGTCGCCGACGGAGGTTCCGGCATCGACGCTGCCGGCGCGCGGGATTGCGCCCGTTCGCGCCAGGATGGCTTCGAGAAGTGTGGTTTTACCGCTTTGGAAAGGGCCCACCAGCGCGATGCACCGTGGACCTCGGGGACTTCTGACGTCTTGTCCCATTCGCCGCCTCCTTGGTGTGGAGCTCGGCCCATGATTGGGTCGGCAAACGCTGATGCTCTGCCCGTCCCCGAGATTTGGCAAGCATCAAAAATCGCTGCGGTGCGTCGTCGGTATTTCCTCCTCTCCCGGAGAGAGGTTGAGGAGGAGCGCTTCGGCTGGCGCCGAGTCTCAACGTCCCGGGCGGAGTTCCAGGCTCTCGAGGCCGGCGGCGACGTTGAGGCCGACCTGGCCCTGCACGCTGAGCGGCTGGAGCGCGATCGAATTGTTGGAGCCGCCGACCAGCACGTTGCCGCCGAGACCGACACCGACCGAGGCGCTGCCCTGCGCACCGGCGTAGTTGCCGGCGAGGTCGCCCGGGCCGAGCCGGTTCACCGGCGCGAACACGCCCCACGCCAAAGCCGTCTCCTGTGTGATGCCGATATCCAGACCGACCTTGCGGATCGTCGCAACGTAACGGTCGTCCGGCAAACCATCGACGCGCAGCACGCAACCGAGATGGGTCACCGATCCCACGATGAAGCCCACGCTGGCGCCGCCGCGGCATTCGAGCACGCCCACCTGCACCATCCGCGATTGCGCGCTGGCGCCCGTAACGGAGGCGACGAGGCTCGCAACGGCAAGCCCGGCGAGGAGGAGTGAACGGCGCATGAATATCTCCGGCGATGAATGTGATGCGAGCATGGAGGCGCGGCACACGCCGCGCGATGGTCTATGCCACAACAGTTCCGGTGGCGCCAGATCGTGCAGACTTGAAAGAAAAAGGGCCCGCATTGCGCGGGCCCTTTGATGTCACTTCATGTCTGTGAGTTCAGCGCAGATTGCCGCAGAAGCGCTGGATGCGCTTGCAGGCGTCTTCGAGGTCCGAGGTCTTGGTCGCGTAGGAGATGCGGAACGCGGGGCCGAGGCCGAAGGCCGAACCCTGCACCACGGCGACGCCTTCGGTCTCCAGCAGTTCGGTGACGAACGTCTCGTCATTGTCGATCACCTTGCCCGACGGCGCGGTCTTGCCGATGGTGCCGGCGCAGGACGGATAGACGTAGAAGGCGCCCTCGGGCCGCGGGCACTCGATGCCCTTGGCCTGGTTCAGCATGGAGACGACGAGATCGCGGCGCTCCTTGAAGACCTTGTTGTTGGCGGGGATGAAGTCCTGCGGACCGTTCAGCGCCTCAACCGCGGCCCATTGCGCGATCGACGACGGGTTCGAGGTCGACTGCGACTGGATCGTCGACATCGCCTTGATGAGCTGCGCCGGACCGCCGGCATAGCCGATGCGCCAGCCGGTCATGCAATAGGCCTTCGACACGCCGTTCACGGTGAGCGTGCGGTCGTAGAGTTTCGGCTCGACCTGCGCGACCGTGGTGAACTGGAAGTCGTCATAGACGAGGTGCTCGTACATGTCGTCGGTCATCACCCACACATGCGGATGCTTGACCAGCACGTCGGTGAGCGCCTTCAGCTCGGTCCTGGTGTAGGCAGCTCCCGTCGGGTTCGACGGCGAGCACAGGATCACCCATTTGGTCTTCGGCGTGATCGCGCGCTCGAGTGCCTCGGCCTGGAGCTTGAAGCCGGTCGCGGCGGTGCAGACCACCGGCACCGGCTCGCCGCCGGCGAGCGCCACCATCTCGGGATAGCTGACCCAGTACGGCGCGGGGATGATCACCTCGTCGCCCGGATTGATGGTTGCCATCAGCGCGTTGTAGAGCACCTGCTTGCCGCCGGTGCCGACGATGATCTGGTTCGCCTTGTAGACGACGCCGTTCTCGCGCTGAAACTTGGCGATAATGGCTTCCTTCAACTCGGGAATGCCGTCGACCGCGGTGTACTTGGTCTTGCCGGCTTCGATGGCGTGGATCGCGGCCAGCTTGATGTTCGCGGGCGTGTCGAAGTCGGGCTCGCCGGCGCCGAGACCGATGACGTTGCGGCCCGCCGCTTTCAGCGCACGTGCTTTATCCGTGACCGCGATGGTCGCGGACGGCTTCACACGGTCGAGCGCAGCGGCAAGGAAGGACATCGTCATCTCCTGACAAGCGTCGTGAGCCCTTTGGCTTCACGACTCCGATTGTGGGAATGAACCACCCTAAAACGAGTGCCGTTGCACCGCAAGAAACTTCGGTCCGATCCCGCAAAAGTTTACGTGTCTGGCGTTTCGAGCCGCGATTTCCCGCAATATTCCGTAACTTTGCCGCGCAAACCCCTTATATCCGACAACGCGTGCCCTCGGAGCAATTTTGCGGGCCATGACGATGCGGAAGCTTCAGTGCCCAAGACGCGACCGCGGTGCTCGCACACGATCGCGTCGAGCAACGCACTTGCGCGTTGACGCAAGCGTGAACTGAGTTGGATGGTCGCACGGAAATGATCTTCCGCCGCATTGCAATGCGGTAGGGTTTTCGAGTTTTTCTATTGGCCGGGTCTTGCGGCGGATTCGCATCGGCATCATTGTTTAGCCGCGTTGCGGGGCAACAAGCGCCGCGCCCTCCCGTCGTCCGGAATCATCCCCAGAATGTACAAGCTCTATTCGATGCAGCGCTCGGGCAACAGCTACAAGGTCCGCCTTGCGCTGGCGCTGCTGAACTTGCCGTACGAAGCGGTCGAGGTGGACATTCTGCGCGGCGAGAGCCGCACCCCGGACTTCCTGGCCAAGAACCCATCCGGCCAGGTGCCGCTGCTCGAGGTCGGCGACGATCGCTATCTCGCCGAGTCCAACGCCATTCTCTGGTACGTCGCCGTCGGCACGCCGCTCGCGCCGGAGAACCGCATCGATCGCGCCGACGCGCTGCAATGGATGTTCTTCGAGCAGCACGCGCTGGAGCCGAACATCGGCGCGGCCTATTTCTGGCTGTCGCTGGTGAGGGGCGGCCGCGACCTCCAGACTCATTCGCTGGAGGACTGGATGGAGCGCGGCTATGGCGCGCTCCAGGTGATGGAGAATCATCTCAGGACCAACGCCTATTTCGCCGCCCGCCAGCTCACGGTCGCCGACATCGCGCTGTACGGCTATACCCACCTCGCCGACCGCTGCGACTTCGACCTCTCGACCTTCCCGGCGATCCGGGACTGGCTGAAGCGCGTGGAAGCGGCGCCTGGCTACGTCGCAATGGACTGGCGGCCGGCCGACATCGAGGACCCCGCCAGCATCGCCGCTGGTGCCTGAGGGGCGAGCTCTGGCAAATAGCGGGCATAAAGGTCACCATTGCCGCAATCTCGCCATTTTCGCTCGATTGGCCGCCGCAATATTGCCGATTGCAACAGTGAAATTGTTCGATGTCGCGGGTGATTCGCTCGCGCGTTGAAGGATTTAGACCATGATTCGGGCGTCCGGCACGGCAGGCTTTCAGGGCCCACCCGCTACCGTTTCGTCTTCCCGGCTGACCAACGCGGTCGCGGCCTCGCTCGCCGTCGCCGCGCTCTCGTTGTGCCTGATCGTCACCCTGACGGTGCTGTCGACCAAGGCGACCATGGCGATGGGCCTGCCGGTCTGATTCCCGCTTCATCCTGGACCCGCCTTCAAGGCGCCGCATGGCCCGCGCCGACCGGCATCGCGACAGGACGTCGATGAAATCACCTGTGGTCATCGTTGCAATCACCCTGACCGCGGCCATCCTGGTCGCGGCATCGCTGTTGATCTTCGTCGGCACGCGCAAGGGCCAGGGGACGTCGAAGCTGAATGCGCCCGCGCTGCAACAACGTCTCAAGCACGCGCACTTGGTCTAAAATCATCCGAAAGCTTTGCGCGAGACCCAAAGCGCACCTTAAGCACACCGCGCGAAACCGCATCGCAATGGCGCAATGTTCGGTCAGTGTTGCCGCCTTACCTCGTTCAGGAAGGAGCGAGACAGCCCCATGCGGTTGGGATGGCGTGCGATCTCCGGTCCGGCGCTGACGGCAGCGACTTTGCTGCTGACGGTGTTTTTCGATCGCTTCGTCCCCACTCCCTGGCCCGCGCCGCTGCTCGTCTGCATCGTGGCGCTCGCCGGCGCGCTCTCGGGTCCCGCTTCCGCCGTCGCCAGCGCAGCCATCGCCGTCATCGGCGCGGCACTGCTGCTCCTCAGCCGGCACGGCGTTGCAGGCCTTACCACGGCGGATATGATCCAGCTCGGCCTCCTGGCCGCGACGGCCGCGGGCACCGCAGGCATCACCGGCCTGATGCGCCAGCGGCTGCTCGGCACGTTTGCCGCCGAGCGTCGGAGTCACGCCATCGCCGCGCGGCTGTCGGCCGCGCTCGACCAGGTCGATATCGGCATCGTGCTGCTCGATGCCGAGACGCGCGCCGAATTCATCAACCGCGCGTTCCGCGATTATTTTGCGGTGCCGGACGACATCGCCGACGGCAAGCCGCCGTTCGTCGCGCTGATGTATCACGGCCGCGACACCGGCGCGTTCGAATTGCCCGAGGACGAACTCGGCACCTTCATCGCTCAGCGCATGGAGATGGTCCGGATCGGCGATGCCACGCCGATCAACATCGCCTTGCGCAATGGCGAGGTGTTGCGCTTCGTCTGTGCCGCGCTGCCCGACGGCGGCCGCATGCTGAGCTACACGCCGGTGACCGACCTCGTGCGCCACACCGATGCGCCGTCCCGCGCCGACTACTACCGCTCGCTGCGCGATCCCGCGGGCCGCAAGCTGATCCGGTATCTGCGCGTCGCGGAGTGATGCGCGATTGATCAGCACGTCCATCATCACGTATGAAGGACGCCTCATCGATCGCGGGAATTTCATATGTCGCTCACCATTCGCCCCGTCACCAGGCAGGACTACGATCAATGGCTGCCGCTGTGGGACGGCTACAACGCCTTCTACGGCCGCTCCGGTCCGACCGCGCTCTCGCCCGAAATCACCCGCGTGACATGGCAGCGCTTTTTCGATGCCTATGAGCCGGTGCACGGATTGGTCGCCGAGAGTGACGGCCGCCTGCTCGGGATGACGAATTACCTGTTTCACCGCAGCACCACCGCGATCGAGCCGTCCTGCTATCTGCAGGACCTGTTCACGACCGAGGCCGCGCGCGGCAAGGGCGTCGGCTCGGCGCTGATCCACGGCGTCTACGAGCGCGCAAAGCTCATGGGATCGCCGCGCGTGTACTGGCAGACGCACGAGACCAACGTGACGGCGCAGCGCCTGTACGACAAGGTCGCCGAGCGTTCCGGGTTCATCGTCTATCGCAAGATCTTCTGATCCTCGCGATCGCGCCGCCTGTGGATAACTCTGTCTGTCACCTGCGCGTAACATAGCGGGACTAGGCTGCAGCTGCGTCTGGTCAGCCCCCCGTCACCGATCAAGCGCCCCAAAGCGGTCCCCGTCAGTCGCCGCGTCTGACAGGGGCCGCATTTTTTTGTCGGCAGTCCTTGTCGGCAGCCTTGTCAGCATGGCAGCAACGCGGCGCACGGCTTGCTGCGGCGGGGCACCGCGGTCACAATGCGCCCCTGCCCATCTCCGACGGGGATCTCCCATGGAAATTCGCAATCTCGGCGCCTCCGGCCTGCGCGTGTCTGCGGTCGGGCTTGGCTGCAACAATTTCGGCCAGCGCACGGACCTGGAGACCTCGCGCAAGGTGATCCACGGCGCGCTCGATCTCGGCATCACGCTGTTCGACACCGCCGACATCTATGCCGGCATGGGCGGTTCGGAAACGGTGCTCGGCACCGTGCTCGGCGACCGCCGCAAGGAGATCGTGCTCGCCACCAAATTCTCCAAGCCGATGGCGGCCGACGGAACCAAGCAGGGCGCTTCGCGCCGCTACATCATGAACGCAGTCGAGGCGAGCCTGACGCGGCTCAAGACCGACTACATCGATCTCTATCAGCAGCACGATTACGACCCGCTGACTCCGATGGAGGAGACGCTGCGCGCGCTCGACGATCTCGTCCGTCAAGGCAAGGTGCGCTACATCGGCAATTCCAATTTTCCGGCCTGGCGCCTAGCGGAGGCCGAGTTCACCGCGCGCGCGATGAATGTCAGCCGCTTCGTCTCTTGCCAGGACGAATACAGCCTGCTGGTGCGCGACATCGAAAAGGATCTGCTGCCGGCGGCACAAGAGTACAAGCTCGGCCTGCTGCCGTTCTTCCCGCTCGCAAGCGGGCTGCTCACCGGCAAGTACCAGCGCGGCGCGGCCGCCCCGACCGATACGCGCTTCGGCAAGGTACCGGCATTACGCGACCGCTATGTCACGCCGCGCAACGAGGACATCGTCGAGAAGCTCACGGCATTTGCGAAAGCGCGCGGGCACAGCATGCTCGAGCTCGCCTTCTCCTGGCTCGCCGCGCGCCCGCAAGTGTCGAGCGTGATTGCCGGCGCCACCCGCGTCGCGCAGGTCGAGGAGAACGTGAAGGCGATTGCGTGGAAACTCGGTGCGGAGGAGATGGCGGAGATCGACAAGATCACGCTGGGCTGATCTTTGCGGCGGCGCGCGCTACTTGGCGCCGCGCCCCACCGTCTGCATCACCTCGAAGCCCTCGAACTGGGGATGGCCGAGATAGGTCGGCTTGGTGTCGCCGGCCCGCGCGTGCGCGGCACGAAAGGCATCCGATTTGGTCCAGGCCTCGAACGCCGCATGGTTCGCCCACACCGTGTGCGAGGCGTACAGCGTGTGATCCTCGAGCTCGGGGCCACGCAGCAGATGAAACTCGACGAAGCCCGGCACCTTGTCCAAATGAGTATCGCGCGAAAGCCAGACCTGTTCGAAAGCAGCCTCGGAGCCCTTGGCGACGCGGAAGCGGTTCATGGCGATGTACATGGGTGATGGTCTCCTGACGTTCGGCCGATCATGTCGTCATTCCGGGACGCGCCGCAAGGTGCGGGCCCCGGAATCGTAGGTTAAGCAACCAACCCCTTCATCGGACGTGCGCTTGCGCTATCTGGAAACACCGTCTCGGCCAGCACGCGATCCGACAGGCCGAACTGGCCCTGCAGCACGCCCTTGATCACGGAGCGCAGATCGGTGGTGGGCTTGAGGTCGCGGGCCTCGAAAAGGTTGGCGGGCTTGAGGCCGGGCCAGTCGGCGATGACGCGGCCGCCCTTCACCGCGCCGCCGGCGAGCAGCGCGATCGTTCCCGTGCCGTGATCGGTGCCGTCTGTGCCGTTGATGCGCGCGGTGCGGCCGAATTCGGTGGCGACCACGACGACGGTGTCGCGCCAGCGTTCCCCTAAGCCGCTTTCGAACTCGGCGAGCGCACCGTCGAGCCCGCCGAGCAGGAATGCGAGGCGACCGACAGGGCCGCCTTCATTGGCGTGCGTGTCCCAGCCATCGAACGCGAGCGCCGCGATGCGCGGGCCGTCGTCGGACGCCATCAGTTTTGCGGCGCCGCGCGCGACCTGCCGCATCTGCGCGACCGCGTTGCCCGGCTTCGGCTTCATGTCGTCGCCGCTCGCGGCCTTTTCCAGCGCAAGGCCCTGCGACAGCACAGCCGCCAGCGCGGGATCGCGGTGACGATAGAGCTCGACCAGACGCATTGCGGTGTCGTCATCGGCTTGCGGCAGCGCCACCGGCGCCCAGCCGACGGTCGGCGCATTGCCGCGCAGCACCAGCGGCGTGGTCGGGCCGACGGCAAGAGCACTCGACACCCGCTCGCCGCGCGGCAGCGCTTCCAGCGCGCGGTTGAGCCAACCGGATTGCACGCGCCCCGGGCCGGCATAGCCGCTTTCGAGCACGTCCTGGCCGTCGAAATGCGAGCGGTCGCGATAGGGCGTCGCGACCGCGTGGATCACCGCGGCGTGCCTGTCGCGATACATGCGTGCGAACTCAGGCATCGCCGGATGCAGCGCAAAGAAAGTATCGAGCATGATCGCGGGATGCGCACCGTCCGCCGTGAGCGCGATCGCCCCGTGCAGGCCGGCATAATCGGGATCGCCGACGGGCGCGACGGTCGAAAGCCCATCAAGCGCGCCGCGCAGGATCACCACGATCAGGCGAGGATCGCGGCCATCCGCGGCGCGCGCGAATTTCGGCAAGTAAGCCCAGGCCGCGAACGAGGCGCCGCCAAGCAGGAGGCCGCGCCGCGAGGTGAGGAGCCGGTTCTCGACGCAGTCGATCATCATCATCTCCTCTGCATTTCGGGCGACATCAACAGCAGCGCCAGCGCCTGCTGCCGCGACTCCGCGCGCTCGATGGTCCGCCGCGTTTCGATCGAGGCCGCATCCGCGGCGGCAAATTCCAACAAATCGAGCGGGTCGATGTTGGGCCCAAGCCGCGCGCCCATTTGCGCGGCAATGTCGAGCCGGAGCTTGATGCCTTCCGGCGCAGCCCAGGCGGCATTGGTGTCGGCGAAACCATTCGGGCCGGCCGGCGACCACAGCGGCTGGCCCAGCAGATTGAGGTTGTTGAGATAGGCGCCGGGATCCTCCGGCACGCGCGCGAGCAGCCGGCCGCTCGCGACCAGGAAATCATAAGGGCTGCGCATCTTCGTCAGTGGCGCCTTCCACGCCTCGTCGGAATCGACCAGTGCGGTTGCCAGCGCTTTGAGATCCCCGTCGGTCTTGATGAAGACATCGCGCAGTCGCGCCACCAGCGCCGGCGACGGATCGTCGGCGACGAAGTGGCGGACGAATTTGGTGGCGATGAAGCTCGCGGTCGAGGGATGGCGTGCGATGTCCGCGAGGGCGGCTTCGCCTTGCGCAAGGCCGGTCGGCTCGTAGGTCTTGCCGAGCAGCATTTGCGGCCCGGGCTGGTGCGCATTGACGTTGAACACGAACGAACCGGGCGCTCCCAGCTGTCCCTGCCGGCCAGCAAAGGTCCAGCCGGTGATGATGCGCGCGAGCGAGGTGACGTCGTCCTGCGTATAGCCGCCGCCGACGCCGAGCGTATGCAGCTCCATGATCTCGCGCGCGAGATTTTCGTTCAGCCCGCGCTTGCGGTTCTGGCCCGCGCGCGAGTCCGGTCCGAGCGATTGCTGGTTGTCGAGGAAGAACAGCATCGCCGGATGCTGCTCCACCGCTTTCAGCATGTCGGCGAAACGTCCGAGCACATGCGGCCTGATCGCCTCGCGCTCGAACGCACCGGCCCAGATCCGCGCCAGCTCGCCCTTGCTGGCGGAGATGCAGAAATGGTTGGACCAGAACACGACCAGCCGTTCGGTGAAGCCGCACTCGACCAGCGTCGCGCGCTGCAACCGCGCCAGTGCCTCGGCGCGAAAGGTTTTTTGGATGACGTTGAGCGGCTGCGGGGCGGGTTTTGCGGCAGGCGGCGCGGCCGCGTTGGGCTGCATAGTGTCCGGCTTGGCCATATTGTCCGCCGGCTTGTTGTCAGCCGGCTTATTGTTACCGGGCTTGGCCTCGGCCATCTGGCCGGCGATCTCGGTTGCCACGGCGTTCAGCGAGAGATTGCGGCGCGGTCCGGGCCTCTGATCGGCCGGCGCTTGCAACGGCGCTTCAGTCGGCGCGCCGGCCTTCGCGGCGGCCTCGCGCGCCTGCTTGACCTGATCCTGATAGGCGAACACGGCCTGCCCGAGCTGCGGCGCGGATTGCAGGCCCGGCGCCTCCAGCAGCACACCGTTGGGACGAGTGAGTTCCGCCTTCACAAAGCCGCGAGGATCGGAGGCCGCGTTGATGAGATCGCCGGATGCGCCGCCGCGGGCGCCGAAGCCGAAACGGTTGAGCGCGACGAGCGCGGCTTGCGAATCGCGGGCCATCGATATGTCCTTCGCGCGCTGCCAACCGCTTTCCCGATACGTGCGCGAGGCCTAATATACCGCAGCGGGAGATGAACCCGGCATGAAAACGACAGCCCGGCTTTTGCGCAAATCATGACAAATCGGCAAGACATTCCGGCGCAGCAACCCCGCCGCCTCGCCTGCTCTCGTTGCGGCGCCGAGTTCGGCTGCGACCTCTCCGGCACCTGCTGGTGCGCGGAAGAAACGGCGCGGCTGCCGATGCCGGTCAAGGGCGAGGATTGCTTGTGCCGGGCGTGCTTGCGTGCGGCGGCGGAGGCAACATAACCCTCCGCGTCCGCGGTATGGGTCCTAGCTTTCGCCAGGACGACGTTGAGGAGAGACGGCTCGCGACAACTACACTGGATGCCCCGGGGACTTCCGTGCCATGCCGTCGAACGCATCCAGCAGCTTTTCGCGCCAGGCGTAAACCGGGTCGTCCGCTTCCAGCAGCTTGAACGGGCTCGTCGCGCGCGCCCACTGAAAACCGCCGAACACGATGTAGTCGGCATAGTTCGGTGCGGCGCCGCCGATGAAGGGCTGCTTCTTGAGGGTCTGCCGCATCACCTCGAGCGATTTGCGGAAGGCGACCACGCCGGCATCGCGGCTGGCCATGATCTCTTCCAGCCTCTTGCCGCCGAAACGGGCCTCGCGCGACTGGCGGAAATAGGCGGCGTCGACCTCATCCAGATTGTTGGGAATGTCGGCGATGATCAATGGAAAGATGCCGCCGACGATGGCGATGTCGCCCCAGACATTGAGCATGCGTGCCATGGCGCGCCCGCCCTCGCCGCCAAACAGCGACGGACGATCCGGAAACTTGTCTTCGAGATAGATCGCGATCGTCCAGGAATCGACCACCGGCTGGTCGTGATGCAGCAGCACCGGAACCTTCTCCGAGCCATGTGGCGCGATCGCGCTCTTCTCGGTGAAGCGCCAGGGCAACGTTTCCGCCGAAAGGCCCTTGTGCGCCAGTGCCATTCGCGTGCGCCAGCAGAACGGGCTGAACGGTCGCGAGGCGTCTGTGCCGACGAGTTCGAAGAGTTTGAGCGACATGAAAGGGTCTCCCGGTATTCCGTCATTGCACGCGAAGCGAAGCAATCCAGGACTGCCGCCGCGGAAGCATTCTGGATTGCTTCGCTTGCGCTCGCAACGACGGATGTGGAGAGCTAGCGCCCGTTCGTGCGCAGCAGCCTCTCGCCGTCCTCCGTCACCGCGATCACCAGCCCCATTCCGGGCAGCGTCTCGCGCGCGACATAGCCGCGGTCGGCGGCGTCTTCCCAGATGGTGAGGCGCGGGCACGACGTCTTCCAGGTCGCGATCACCTCGGCATAGGCGCGGGGCTCGCGCGCAACCCACTCGACGAAGTCCAGCACCAGCGGGTCGGCAGTCTCGCTCATTGCAAACCTCCCTTGTCGAAGGCTGCCAGCACCGGCGTGCGGACCAGCAGCCAGCTGCCATAGGCGATATAGTAGCAGGCGATGGTGGTGATCAGCTTCATCGACCAGGCCACGAATTGCTGATCGGTCATGGCTTCGAGGATGCGCCGCGCCAGCGTGGTGCCGAGCATGGATGCTGCGATCGCGACGGCCGCGAGCACGGGATCGAGCGTCGCCGCCTGGTCGATCACGCCGCCGAAATAGATCAGCTTGCTGAAATGGCTGACGAGCTGGCACATCGCCTTGGTCGCCACCTTCTCGCGCCGGCCGAAATCGCCGCCGAGGAAGAAGGTGTCGAGCAGCGGCCCCGACACGCCGGTCATCAGCGTGAGGCCCATGCAGATCGTGCCGTAGACGGTGCCCTGCCAGAGACGGTCGGGATCCGGCTTGATGTTGGCGGGCAGCAGCCGGGCCATGAACGGCGTGATCCCGAGCAGCAGCAGCGCGACCGGCTTGTCCGGTACGTAGCGCGTGAGCGACCACGCCGCGAGCGCGACGGCCGCGCCGACCATATAGTTCGCGACCGGGCGCCAGCGGATATGCGTCCGCCAGAGAAAGGCGCGCCAGCCGTTCGAGGTCATCTGCGTGATCGCATGCAGCACCATCGCGGTCGGCAGCGGCATCAAGGCCAGCAGCACGCCGATCAGGATCAGCCCGCCCGCCATGCCGAACAGCCCCGACAGGAACGCGGTGCCGACCATCAGCAATCCAAGGGCAGCGATCATGATGGGCGTCACGTAAAAATCTCCCGACCTTCTCCCCGCTCGCGGCGCGAAGCGAAGGAAACGTGCCCCGCTTGCCCCGTCTACGCAAACTGAGTTATCTTGGCCTGGCATCAGCTTTCCTGAGGGTCGGTCATTTGCGGCGCTTGCTGTTTCTCAACGGCATCAAGGCATTCGAGGCCGCGGCGCGGGCCGGCAGCTTTGCCGCGGCCGGCCTCGAGCTGAGCGTATCGGCAGCCGCCGTGAGCCGCATGGTGCACATCCTGGAAGAACGGCTCGGCGTCGCGCTGTTCGAGCGCAAGGCCAACAAGCTGCTGCTGACGCAGGCGGGCCGCGCCTATCAGAGCGGGCTGACGCCGATCTTCGATGCGCTCGCAAGCCTCACCGCGCAGGTGACGGCGCCCTCGAGCGTCCGCGTGCTCACCATCGGCATCGGCCACACCTTTGCGATGCGCTGGCTGATCCCGCGCCTGTCGGAGTTTCGCAGCGAAGAGCCCGACATCGAGGTGCGCTTCACCACCGGCGGCGCGTCGGTGCCGTTCGGCGAGGACTGGAGCTGCGGCATCCAGCTCGGCACCGGCGACTGGCCGGGGCTGGTGGCCGAGCCGCTGTTCGCCGGCGACCTCACGCCGGTCTGCGTGCCCCGCCTCGCCTCCTCGCTGAAGCGCCCGGCCGATCTCAAGGCACCGAGCCTGATCCGCGTCGCGCATTCGCCCGAGGACTGGCCGATCTGGCTCAAGGCCGCAAACCTCGCGCGCGTCAACGCGCGGGGACCGGAGTTCCAGTTCTACGGCCAGGCGCTTCAGGCTGCCGCCGACGGGCTCGGAATCGCCATGGGCATCCGACCCTATATCGACGACGACCTCGCCGCCGGCCGGCTGGTGGCGCCATTCGAGCTCTCGGTGCCCAAGGGCATGCGCTGGTACCTGCTCTATCGCAGCTTCCAGACCGAGCAGCGCGACTTTGCCGCGTTCCGCCGGTGGATCATGCGCGCGGCGTCGGAACCCGCCGCCCGTCCCGTCCGGCGGCCCGGCCGCACCAGCGCGCGGAACTGACGCTGCTATCGGACTTTGGCAAAAAAGCCCGCCGCTTGTGAACGGCTTCACATCCCAGAATCCGCAAACGTGGTCCCCTGACCCTCCAACAAGGCGCTCGAATAAAACATTTTGGGGACTGCAATGACGACCCTTTACGACGGCTTTGACATCGAATCCTTCGAAGCTGGCCAGGGGCTGTGGCACGCCCGGATCCGGCGTGCCGATTTCAGCCCGGTTGCCATCGACGGCGTGCTGTTTCCGGCCATGGAAGTCGGCTTCGCCTGGCCTGATCCCGATGCCGCGATTGCCCATGCCAAGCACCACATCGATCGCTTCCGCCGGCGGGCCGACGACAGCGACGACGAATAAGCGAGCGGGACTGCAGGCGAACCAAGGAACGGCGCAGGGTCAAAGGGGGAAATCGGTCATGTCAGTCATCGAATTCGAAGACACGCCGCGGCCGAGGATTTACACCCGCAATGTGTTGTCCAGCTGCCCGGAATGCGAGGGCGATCTCACGGTGCTCCGCGTGATCGGCGGCCGTGCCGGATGCGAGTATTGGACCATGCGCTGCACCGATTGCGGCGGCATCCATCTCGACATCCTCGAGCCGCGTCAGGCAGCCGGGGACGATGAGGGACCGCTGCCGGCGGCCTGATCGCAAGATCCCAAGGCCTGCTGCCAACCTGCTGTCAGCAGTCTGAGCATTGCCGGGCATTCGCTCTTTATTGCGAGGCGGACTCGCCCCATATTCGGAGCATGGCGAAGAAACCTGCATCCTCCGAAAAATCCGGCAAATCCCCCAAGGCCAAGGCTCCGAACGCGAAGGCGCCGAATTCCAAGGCGTCTCGCCCCGACGTGCAGCCGATCGGGCCGGCGTTGGCCGAGTTGCTCAATCCCGCGATCAATCGCGGCGGTGCCGGGCTCGGATCGGGCACCGGACTGCAGCCGCCGCCGGACAATTCGCGCGATCGCCGCTCCGGAGGCGAGGCCGCCGCGCATCGCGCGCGGGCCTCGACGCCGAAAGAGTTTCCGCAGGACAATACGAGGCCAATGCCGCTGCGGCCCAATCCGCAGCCGCCCGGCGCCCGCGACGCGGGCTTCGACGAGGCGCCGCAGGCCAATTACGGAACCGCGGCCACGATACCGACGCTCGATCCGGAACTGGCGCGTCAGCTCGGCCTCCCGACGGAAGAGGACGATGCCGAAGCCCTGGCTCGTCCGCCGCGCAGCAAGATGGAGGCGCTCGGCGTCAAGGCCACCGCCGACGCGCTGGAATCGCTGATCCGCGAGGGCCGGCCGGAGTTCCGCAAGGACGACGGCTCCACCAGGGTGTGGACCCCGCATCGGCCGCCGCGCCCGGAAAAGTCCGAAGGCGGCGTGCGCTTCGAGATCAAGTCGCATTATGAGCCGCGCGGCGACCAGCCAACCGCGATCGCCGAGCTGGTCGAGGGCATCAACCGCAACGACCGCTCGCAGGTGCTGCTCGGCGTGACCGGCTCCGGCAAGACCTACACCATGGCCAAGGTGATCGAGGCGACGCAGCGGCCCGCCATCATCCTGGCACCGAACAAGACGCTCGCCGCCCAGCTCTATGGCGAGTTCAAGAGCTTCTTCCCCGACAACGCGGTCGAGTATTTCGTCAGCTATTACGACTATTACCAGCCGGAAGCGTATGTCCCTCGCACCGACACCTACATAGAAAAGGACTCCTCGATCAACGAGCAGATCGACCGCATGCGCCACTCGGCGACGCGCGCGCTGCTCGAACGCGACGACGTCATCATCGTTGCCTCGGTGTCCTGCATCTACGGTATCGGCTCGGTCGAAACCTACACCGCGATGACCTTTGCCCTGAAGAAGGGCGAGCGCATCGACCAGCGCCAGCTGATCGCCGACCTCGTCGCGCTGCAGTACAAGCGCACCCAGGCCGATTTTACCCGCGGCACATTTCGCGTGCGCGGCGATGTCATCGACATCTTCCCGGCGCACTATGAAGACCGTGCCTGGCGCGTGAACCTGTTCGGCGACACCGTCGAGACCATCGAGGAGTTCGACCCGCTCACCGGCCACAAGCAGGACGAGCTCGAATTCATCAAGATCTACGCCAACTCGCACTATGTGACGCCGCGCCCGACGCTGGTGCAGGCGATCAAGTCGATCAAATCCGAATTGAAGATGCGGCTGGACCAGCTCCACGACCAGGGCCGCCTGCTGGAAGCGCAAAGACTGGAGCAACGCACCACCTTCGACCTCGAGATGATGGAGGCAACCGGAAGCTGCGCCGGCATCGAGAACTATTCGCGCTATCTCACCGGGCGCCTGCCCGGCGAGCCGCCGCCGACGCTGTTCGAATATGTGCCCGACAACGCGCTGGTGTTCGCCGACGAGAGCCACGTCACCGTTCCCCAGATCGGCGGCATGTTCCGCGGCGACTTCCGCCGCAAGGCGACGCTCGCCGAATATGGCTTCCGGCTGCCCTCTTGCATGGACAACCGCCCGCTGCGCTTCGAGGAATGGGACATGATGCGGCCGCAGACCATCGCGGTCTCCGCGACGCCCAGCGCCTGGGAGATCAACGAGAGCGGCGGCGTGTTCGTCGAGCAGGTGATTCGCCCGACCGGTCTGATTGATCCGCCGGTCCACATCCGCCCGGCCCGCACCCAAGTCGACGATCTCGTCGGCGAGGTCCGGGCCACGGCGCAGGCCGGCTATCGCTCGCTGATTACGGTGCTGACAAAGCGCATGGCGGAGGATCTCACCGAATATCTGCATGAGCAGGGCATTCGCGTTCGCTACATGCACAGCGATATCGACACCATCGAACGCATCGAGATCATTCGCGATCTGCGGCTCGGCGCGTTCGACGCGCTGGTCGGCATCAATTTGCTGCGCGAAGGCCTCGACATTCCCGAATGCGCGCTGGTCGCGATCCTCGACGCCGACAAGGAAGGCTTCCTGCGCAGCGAAACCTCGCTGATCCAGACCATCGGCCGCGCCGCGCGCAACGTCGACGGCAAGGTGATCCTCTATGCCGACCAGATGACGGGATCGATGGAGCGCGCCATCGCCGAAACCGACCGCCGCCGCGAGAAGCAGGTCGAGTACAACACGGCGCATGGCATCACGCCGGAGAGCATCAAGAAGTCGATCGGCGACATCATGAACAGCGTCTACGAGCGCGATCACGTGCTGGTCGAGATCGGCGGCCACGACATGACCGACGACGTCATCTCGATCGGCCACAATTTTGAAGCCGTGCTCGGCGATCTCGAGACGAGGATGCGCGAGGCCGCCGCCGATCTGAACTTCGAGGAAGCCGCGCGCCTGCGCGACGAGGTCAAGCGCCTGCGCGCCACCGAGCTCGCGGTGGTCGACGATCCCACCGTCAAGCAGCGCACGGTGCAGGGCAAGGCCGGAGCCTATGCGGGCGCGAAGAAATACGGCGACGCCGCCAATTTGCCGGTCAGCGCGCTGAAGAACAAGAGCGCCGCCACAGCGCTCAAGGCCAGCGGCAGCAAGGGCTCGCGAATCCACAAGCCGCATCTCGACGAGATGCACGGCCCGGAATCGTTGCCATATCGGGGCGACCGCGCGCTGCCGTCGAAGCCGTTCGGTGGCGAGAGCCGCATCATCCAGCCGACGGATTCAAGGCAGTCAGGGCCGGAGTTCGGGCCATCGCCGAGGTCGAGCGGTGGGGCGCCGGGGCATAGGGGTGGGTGGAAGAAGAGGTAAGGGGGCGCGGAGCGCCGGCGCCGCCCATGGTTGTTCATGGCGGCGTCGGAGAATCATGAGAACGCGAACTCACCCCAGGCTCGCCGTCACCACCGCCATCACCGACAGCAGCAGCACGGTGGTCATCAGTTGCAGCGAGGCGACCGCTGGGTGCGCCATGCCGTGATCTTGTCGGCGAGCGACAGATGGGCCTCGAAGAACTTCGGTTCGTAGACGGTCTTGAACAAATGCGGGAAGCTCACCGCAAGCAGCGCATGGGCGAGCGAGGCGATGGCGACGAAGATGGCGACGCCGGGATCGCCGACCAGGTCGTGATTGCCGACCAGCTTGAGCAGGAATGCGGCGGCGGCGAAGGTCGGGAAGCTCTGCAGCGTCGCGGTCAGCGCGAGGCCTTCGAGCGCGTTATGCAGGCTGGACTTTCTGACTCTGGCGATGGCGGCCATGGCACGTCTCCCTGAGGACATGCGGATGAATCCAGCCGCCATCAGGGGGACCTGATGTGAGATGCGTCACGCCCATTTCCTCTGCGGGAACAAGGCGCGCGCCCCCCGAATGACCAGGGGTTACAGCTTGCCCTGCCCGTTCACCTGGCTCTGCTGTTGCCGCTGTCTCTCCTGCTCTTGCTGTTCCTTGGCATGGTGGCGGCCGTAGAGGCAGCCGGCGGCGGCGCCGAGGACGCCGTGATGGCCAGCATAGTGGCCGGCGACGCCGCCGACGACGGCGCCCTTGATGCAGCCCTTGGCGTTGGCGGCGGACGTCGCGCCACAGATGAGAAGTACGGCGATGGCGGCGAGGGATTTCATGGATCAATGTCTCCGGATGCGGTGTCGCACTCTCAACAGGCACGGGCCCGTCCCGGTTCCCGCGCGCGCACGCGATGCTTCGCTAGACCATGCAGCCGAACGCCTGCACGAATTCGTGAAGGCTCGCGCTTGCTCAACCATAAATTGCAGTCATGAACCTGGCATTACGCTGGCGCGTCATACGTCAGCAATATCCCCTGTGGTTTGCGGATTGCCGGTGTCCGAGGCAGCGCGTTAGCCTTGCGCGAACTCCACACGGCCGATGAGGGCGGGCGGAATGACGGTCGAGAAGCTCAATCGCCAGCGCGTGCTGCATCTGCTCGACGCCATCTCGCGCAGCGATCTCGCTGCCGCGCTGTCGTGCTGCACCGACGACGTCGACTTCCTCACCCACGCGCCGATCGATGTGCTGCCGCACATGGGCCCCTGCCACGGCAAGCAGGAGCTCGGCGAATTCTGGCGCACCGTGCAGGAGCGATACGCCGAGATCCGCTACGAGGTGCCGCAGATCGTCGCCGAGGGGGACACGGTCGCGGCCTATCTGCGCGTGTTCTTCAGGAAGCGCAGCAACGACCGCATCATTCAGGTCGACATGGCCGTCTTCTACACTTTTCGCCGCGGCAAGGTGGCGCAGATCCGCGAGATCATCGATTCCTACGACCTGGTGCAGCAGGTGCTGGAACGTGAGATCGGCCCCCTGATCGTGGGCGAGCGGGTGGACGGGGGCTAGCTCTCTCCCAAACCGGCCCGGACCGGGAAAATACGGGGTTCTATTGTAAATCTCACACGCCGGAATCAATTGTGCATTGCGAAAACGTGAATTGCGTTTTGGCCGAATTGACGTATTTTGTTCGTATACAAATGAGTTGAGCGACCCCGCGGCATCTTTCCTGTGCGCTTGGGGTTGTTTTTCGCTTTTTCGCAAGCCAGCTTCAGGACTGCCCAAGATGACAGAGCACAGCCTCTGGCGTTTCTCGCGTGCGTTGCACCGCGCGATCAACGACCGGCATTTCGAGGACATCGAGGCCCTGATCGACGAGGACGTCGAGTGGGCGCTCTATGGGCCGATCGACATGTTTCCGTTCCTCGGCGCGCGCCAGGGCAAGGACGCCGTGCTCGACGTCATCCGCCAATTCGCCGACAATTTCCAGGTCCGCCGCTTCGACCGCGAGAGCATCATGCTCGGTGTCGATTCCGCCGCCTCGATGCTGCGCTATTCGCTGACCGCACTGGATTCCAGCAAGCCGATCAGCTTGCGGGTGGCGCAGTTTGCCCAGTTCAGGGCGGGCAAGCTCACCAGCATGCGCGTGCTGATCGACACGTTTGATCTGGTCGAGCAGGCACTTGGCCGCGCCATTCATCTGCCGAAGATGACCAGCGTCGGCTGAACGGAACACCAACGGGCCCCGCACTTCGGGACCGATGGCTGAGCACCCCACGACGCGTCCTGGCCTCCAGCCCCGCCGATGCAATCGTGGAGAAGCTCGTCATCGGGCGCGCGCCTTTCGCGCGGCCCGTTGGTTCGCGTCTGATGGAACCGCCACAATTTCGCAATGATGGTTCCGCATCCTCGGCGGGAACTGGGCTGACGGGCAGGACGATGGAATTCGCGACAGGGTTTGGCTGGACCAGGCTGCCGATGCTGGCGGCCGCTTTGATCTTGGGATCGGTGCTGACGGTTTCGGCGCAGATCATTCCGCCCTTCTCCCCCGGCCCGGCCGCAGCGCCCGACGACGACGCCGAAGCGGCGGAGGCCCCCGACGTCAACGACCCCGACGTGCTGAGCGGCATCGACGTTGACAAGCTCGACTGGGGCCAGCTCGCGATCGACGCCGGCACGCTCAACGACATCATCGCCGCCAAGAAGCGCGCGCAGGCCGCCGCCAAGGACGGGCTGAACTGGGCGACGAACGCCAACGCCAACGGCTCCTCGGCGGTGACGGTGAAGCAGTCGGTATCCTCATTCTGGGACGCCCGCATCGGCGCCGACATGACGGTGACGAGCGAGCCGCGGACGATGTCCGAGCTGCTGGCACAGAAGGCCAGCAATGGCGGCAGCGTGCCTCAATCGTCCGGCAGCGCCTGGGCGGCCGCGACCGCGCCGGGCGCCGGCGCGATCTGGGACAAGACCGCGGTGGAGGCTCGCGTCGATCCCGGCGCGGAGCAGAGCAAGCTCGGGGCCTCGCTGATCAAGTCGGTGCCGCTGTCGGGCGACACGTCGCTGACGCTGCAGAACGGCTACAGCGTCAACCAGCAGGGCACCACGGCGCTCCCCGGCGTCGGCGGTCACGTCACGCGCAATTACGAGACCGAGCAGTCGGCCAAGGTCACTCTCACCGATACCGGCACCAGCATCACCGCGGGCCAGTCGCTGTCGACCACGGACGACAAATGGCTGCGCAAGGTCGGCGCGGAACAGAAGCTGTTCGACAACGTCACCGTCTCCGGTTCCGTCGGCGAAACCTCGCAAGGGGCGATCAACAAGAGCCTGACGGCGGGTTTCAAGAAGAGCTGGTAGCTGTTTTCGCCTCTCCCCCCTGCGGGGCGAGGGAGTCGAGCACCGACCGGCCGCGCATTCACTTCGGCGCGGCGGCCGCGTTCAGACTCCGGTAACCATACGCCACGGCAAAGCCCCCGAATGGACCGCCCTTGCCGCACCTCGGCCAAGTTGCGGCCAAAATCCGGCGCCCTAGTCCCAGACCGACGTCGTCGTGCGGGGGACACTCGCGCTGCGCTCAACGCGAACAGGGGAATAACGATGAACGCCATGCGTCCGGAAAAGACCGAAGCCACCGAGACCGAGACCATCGACACCAACCTTGCCGCAGTGACGGAAGTCGAAGCCGGCATCCGTGACTTCGTCCGCAACGACATCGCCTATCTGCGCCGTCCGGCAGCGACCGCCGCGGACGCGCCGCCGCTCGATCCGAGCGCGGAGGCCACCGTCACCAACGTCAACTCGCTGATCCAGCGCGTCGCCGGCACCTCCCTCGCCGAGATCGAGAATTTGATCTCCGAGCTCGAGAGCCTGCGCGACCTGCTCCACGCCGAAGGCCAGCGCGTCCAGCGCGAGATCTCCGGCTACGCCCAGCTCAGCCAGGCCGCGATGAAGTCGACCCGCATGATCGCCGACAACGTCTCGCAGTGGAAGCGCGCCGCCGACGGCCTGCGCAACAGTTGATCGCTGCATCCCGCATCACCAGCCGCCGCGTTCCGAAAGGGGCGCGGCGGTTTTGATTCGTGGGGTGTGTGACGGTGCGCACGCGCCCCACGAAAAGTGTCATCACGCGAAAGCGGGTGATCCAGTATTCCAGAGGCAGCGAGGCTAGAACTGTGACGCGCGGCGTACCGGATGCCCCGCTTTGGCGGGGCATAACAGCGGAGGGGTTTGAACTTCCCGCATCCATCCGGCGACTAACGCCAAGCGCTCTTGCCATCGCGGCCGGGCCTGGGGACTTTTCATGGAAAGCATTCGGCCCGACACCACCGACCCGATACCGCTGCGGCCCGCGCCGAACCAGTTCGGCACGATCATGCTGCGTTTTGTCGGTTTGCTGGCGGTTGCGATCGCGACATTGGCGTTCGTCTATAGCCGCTGAGGGCGGAGGCCGCGGAGTTAACGAAATCTTACCGGGCGGCTTCCACGGTCGAAGCTTCCAGGGTGTAGGCGCCGTCGGCATAGCCCTTCACCACCATGCCGGCCACCAGCATCACGGCCAGCGTCGCGGTAGCAAAGATGAATCCGACCAGCTTGAGTGCGCCGCGGTCTGCCATGGTCCTCGTCCCCTGTACTCTGCCCAGTTCGTTCAAATAGACAGCGACAGGTTCATAATTGGTTAGCAACTCGATGGTTCCGCGCATTGCTTCGCGGGAAAACCATGTTGCGCAGGCTTATGGCAGCCACCCGGAATCGCGTCCATAGCGCGGGGGCAACACTCGCGCGCTGTTTTCGCCGTTCATCCTGGAACGAATCTAACCGCCGTTCACACGCATCGGCACGAAGGCGGTTGCGGTGATGGCGTAGACGTCCTCGCCGCGCTGGTTGGTGCCGGTGGTGCGCGCGGTCAGGATGCCCCAACCGGGTCGCGAGGCGGAGCTGCGCTTGTCGATGACGACGTTGACGTAGGTGACGATGTCGCCGGCGAGCACCGGCCTGATCCAGCGCAGGTCGCGAAAGCCCGGCGACGGGCCCCACACCGCGACCTCCTCGCCGCGCGAAGCGGCTTCCCGCGCCAGGCGCTGGCCGTCGGCGACAAGCAGGCTCATGCAGGCCGACCCGACGTGCCAGCCCGAGGCCGCGAGCCCGCCAAACAAGGAGTTCTTGCCCTCCTCCTCGTCGAGGTGAAAACGCTGCGGATCGAACTTTGCGGCGAATGTCTTGATCGACTCGGCCGTGAACGTATAGGCGCCGATCTCACGGCGATGCCCAATCTCGATCTCCTCGAAAAACGGCATCAGACCGCCCCTTCGCGCCGCTTGATCAGGATCGGCGACGTCATCTCGCACAGCGCATCACCCCCGGCGTTGCGCACGGTGCATTTGAATTTGACGATGCCGAGCTCCGGGCGGCTCTTCGAGGTGCGGGCCTCCACGACGTCGACTTCGAGCATGAGATCGTCGCCGGGTCTGAGCGGCGACAGCCACCGCACTTCGTCGACGCCGGGAGATCCCAGCGAAGCGGCGCGGGTGATGAAACCGTCGGCCATCATCCGCATCATCAGCGAACAGAGATGCCAGCCCGAGCCGGACAGGCCGCGCAGCATGCTTTTGCTGGCGGCGTCCTCGTCGAGGTGCATCGGCTGCGGATCGAACTCGGCGGCAAAGGCCACGATCTCGTCGCGCGTGACATGGCGCGGGCCGAATGTTCCGAACCGGCCGGGCGGGAAATCTTCGAAGGTCAGGGTCATCTTGGGAAAGGTTTGAGGGAACGACAGATTGTGGCCGCACTTTGCGGCAATCTCAACCCGCCGGCCCGCATGGCTCGTGCTACATTCGGCGCGCCGGCGTCGGTCTTGAGTCGGATCGAGCAGGGGCCACGATCCATTTGCAAGGCCCGACAACACCTGAATTGCCCTGGGGAGAGCAATGTTTTCATTCAGCGACCTGTTTCAATGGGACCGCTTTATCACGCCGACGATCATCAAGACCTTCTACTGGCTGGTGATCGCGCTGATCTGCCTGTTCGGCCTCTCCGGCATCTTCTCCGGCCTCGCAATGATGGCGATCAGCCCGTTCGGCGGCTTCCTGATGCTGCTGTCGTCGATCGCGAGCGTCGTCGTCGGAATCGTGTTCTCGCGCATTCTCGCCGAGCTGATCCTGATCATCTTCCGCATCAACGAGCATCTTGGCGCGATCAGGGATCAAGGCGGCGGGGTGCGGTAGGGCGCTTCCGGGGCACGAACTCCAGCGTCTTACGTGTTGAACCTGAAATGCATCACGTCGCCGTCGGCGACGACGTATTCCTTGCCTTCGAGGCGGAGCTTGCCGGCATCGCGGGCGCCGGCTTCGCCGTTCAGCGCGACGTAGTCCTCATACGCGATGGTCTCGGCGCGGATAAAACCCTTCTCGAAGTCGGTGTGGATCACGCCGGCCGCGCCCGGCGCCTTGGTGCCGCGATAGATGGTCCAGGCGCGCGCTTCCTTCGGGCCCACCGTGAAATAGGTGATGAGGTCGAGCAGCGTGTAGCCGGCGCGGATCAGGCGATCGAGGCCGGCCTCTTCGAGACCCAGCGTCTCCAGGAAGTCGGCGCGTTCGTCGCGCGAAATGGTGGCGATCTCGGATTCGATTTTTGCCGAGATGACGACCGCAATGGCGCCTTCCTTGGCAGCCTGGTCCTGCACCGCCTTCGAGAACGAATTGCCTGATGCGGCCGAGCCTTCCTCGACGTTGCAGACGTAGAGCACGGGCTTGGACGACAGCAGGCCGAGCATCCCGAAGGCGCGCTCCTCCTCCGCCTTGCGCTCGACGAGGCGCGCGGGCTTGCCTTCGCGCAGCAGCACCAGCGTGCGATTGACGAGGTCGAGCTGCTCCTTGGCGTCCTTGTCGTTGCCCTTGGCCTTCTTGGACAAATTGTCGACGCGCTTCTCGAGGCTGTCGAGATCGGCGAGCATCAGCTCGGTCTCGATGGTCTCGATATCGGCGAGCGGGGCGATCTTGCCTTCGACATGGGTAATGTCGGAGTCCTCGAAGCAGCGCACGACATGCGCGATGGCGTCGACCTCACGGATGTTGGCGAGGAACTGGTTGCCGAGGCCTTCACCCTTGGACGCGCCGCGCACGAGGCCGGCGATGTCAACGAAGGTCAGCCGGGTCGGGATGATCTGGCCCGACTTGGCGATCGCTGCGAGCTTATCGAGCCGCGGATCCGGCACCGCGACCTCGCCGACATTCGGCTCGATCGTGCAGAACGGATAGTTCGCCGCCTGCGCCGCGGCCGTCTCGGTCAGCGCGTTGAACAAGGTCGACTTGCCGACATTGGGCAACCCGACGATCCCGCATTTAAATCCCACGAGCGTTATTCCTTGCCGTTGTCGTCCTTGGTCAAAAATCCCTTCGCCTGCATGGCGAGGTGCACCCTGTTGGCGAAGGTCGCGTCCGTGCCTTTGGCAACCAATGCCGCGTGCTCGGCCACCGCGTCGCAGAGCGTCGCCACCCAGTCGTTGTCCGCTTTGGCGAAGTCCGACAGCACATGGCCGTGCACCAATTCCTTGACGCCGGGATGACCGATGCCGAGCCGCACCCGGCGGTACTCGTTGCCGATATGGGCGGAGATCGAGCGCAGGCCGTTGTGGCCGGCGATGCCGCCGCCGATCTTCACCCGCACCTTGCCCGGCGGCAGTTCGAGTTCGTCATGGAATACGGTGACGTCGCCCGGCGCGATCTTGAAGAAGCTTGCCGCTTCCTGAACGCTGCGGCCGGAATCATTCATGTAGGTCATCGGCTTGAGCAGGATCACGCGCTCGGTGCCGAGCGTGCCTTCCGAGGTCTCGCCCTGAAACCTGCGGCGCCAGGGTGCGAAACCATGACGCCGCGCGATCTCGTCGACGGCCATGAAGCCGACATTGTGCCGGTTACGTGCGAATTTCGGGCCGGGATTGCCGAGCCCAACAAACAGTCGCATGACGCGGCGCGCCCCTCGCTCGGCGCGCGATCAGGGACCGCGCGCCAGCTTTGAGAGATTACTTCTTCTTGTCGCCGCCGGCGGGAGCCTTGGCAGCCGGGGCCTTGGCAGCCGCTGCCGGAGCAGCAGCACCCGCAGCCGGAGCAGCACCAGCCGCCGGAGCAGCAGCACCCGCGGCAGGAGCAGCAGCAGCAGCCTTCAGCTCTTCGGCGTAGCCGGACGGCGGCACGATGGTGACGAGGGTCGCGTCCTCGGAGGTCAGCGCCTTCACGCCGGCCGGCAGCTTGATGTCGGAGAGATGCAGCGAGTGGCCGATTTCGAGCGAACCCACGTCGGCCTCGATGAACTGCGGGATGTTCTCCACGCCGCACTCGAGCTCGATCGCATGCGCAACGATGTTCACGGCGCCGCCGCGCTTCACGCCGGGCGAACCTTCGGCCTTCACCACGTGCAAGGGAACGCTGATGCGGATGGTGGCGCCTTCGCCGAGCCGCATGAAGTCGACGTGGATCGGGAAGTCCTTGACCGGATCGAGGTGGTAGTCGCGCGGAATCACGCGGTGCTTGTTGCCTTCGAGGTCGATGTCGACCAGCGTGGTCAGGAACCGGCCGGCGAGGATGCGCGAGCGCAGTTCGCGATCGTCCACCGAGATGGTCAGCGGGGGCTGGTTGTTGCCGTAGATCACTCCGGGCACTCTCCCGGCGCGACGCTCAGCCCGGGCGGCCCCCTTGCCGCTCTTCGGACGTGCGGTCGCCTTCAATTCCTTGACGGTCGCCATAACGTTAAGTCCTTGTTTTTGCAAAAGTTAATGGGCCGCAACGCGGCCCATGGCATACGCCGCAGCAAGCCTCCAGGGGTGCGGGGGCTGCGGACGTGGCGGGCTTTTACCCGGAAGACGCGGAAATAACAAGGAGAATGGGCGGCCGGAAGGAACCGGATCGCCCGGAAGGAGCCGGCGGAGTTACCCGCCGAGCTTGGCCTCCAGCGCCGCGATGCGCGCCTTCAGGGCCTCGTTCTCCTCGCGCGCCAGGCGCGCCATATCCTTGACCGCCTCAAACTCCTCGCGCTTGACCAGGTCCATGTCGCGCAGGAATTTTTCGGCCTGGGTGCGCATCACCGTGTCGAACTCGCGCTTGACGCCCTGCGCGGCGCCGGCGGCATCGTTCATCAGGCGGCCGATCTCGTCGAAAAACCGGTTGTTGGTCTGGGTCATGTCGGTCTCCTGGCGGCTTTCGATGAACTCTGCGCGAACGCGCGGGGAGACAATGGCAATCCGATTGGGCGGGTTCAAGGGCCGATCGGCGGTATCCTTGTCATGCCCCGGTTTCCTTGCAATCGTATTCAACGTCCCTGCATAAGAAGAATCACAAAAGGCGCTCGAGATGATCGATCAGCAGATCGCGATCCCCACCAAGGACGGTCACACCGCAACCTTCATCAGCCATCCCGAACGCGGCGGGCCGTTTCCGGTCATCCTGTTCTACATGGACGCGCCGGCGATCCGCGAAGAGCTGCGCGACATGGCGCGCCGGCTCGCAACATCGGGCTATTACGTGATGCTGCCGAACCTCTATTACCGCTCCGGCGTGATGGAGCTCGGCGCGCTGCCGGCCGATCCGAACGCCCCGGAACGCAAGCGCATGTTCGCGCTGATGGGATCGCTCACGATCCCCATGATCATGGACGACACGCGGGCGTTGCTCACCTATGCCGAGGGCCAGGCGGCCGCGAACACCAAACTGATCGGTACAGTCGGCTACTGCATGAGCGGCCGCTACGCCGTCAACGCCGCCACGCATTTTCCCGATCGCGTCAAGGCCGCCGCTTCGGTCTACGGCACCCAGCTCGCAACCGACCAGGACGACAGCCCGCATCTGGCGGCAGCCAAGACCAAGGCCGAACTCTACTTCGCCTGCGCCGAGACCGACATCTACGCGCCCGCCGAGATCATCGAGAAGGTGAAGCAGGGCATGAGCGGCGCCAAAGCCGAAGTCGAGATCTATCCCGGCACCCATCACGGCTTCGCCTTCCCCAAGCGTCCGGCCTATCACCGCGACGCCGCCGAGCGGCATTGGGAGCGTCTGCTGGCGCTCTATCGCCGCAATCTCGTCCAGACATAGAAGGCGCGATGCAACTTCTGCTCATCGACTTTCCCGCCTTCAAGCCGATCGCGATCGAGATCGGCCCGTTCGCGATCCGCTGGTATGCCCTGGCCTATATCTGCGGCATCGTGTTCGGCTGGCTCTATGCGCGCTCGCTCCTGAAAAGGGAGCGGCTGTGGGGCGGCCCGGCGCCGATGTCGCTGGTGCAGATCGACGACTTCATTCTGTGGGTCACGCTCGGCATCATCCTCGGCGGCCGCACCGGTTATGTGCTGTTCTACAACCTGCCCTTCTTCATCGACCATCCCGCCGCGATTTTCAAGCTGTGGGAAGGCGGCATGTCCTTCCACGGCGGCTTCCTCGGCTGCGTCGTCGCGGTGATGTGGTTCGCCTATCGCAACCGCATCTCGATCCTGTCGCTCGGCGACATCACCACCGCCGTCGCTCCGGTCGGGCTGCTGCTCGGCCGCATCGCCAATTTCATCAACGGCGAATTGTGGGGCCGCGCCGCCGACCCGGAGCTGCCCTGGGCGATGATCTTCCCCAATGATCCCACCCAGCTGCCACGCCATCCGAGCCAGCTCTACGAGGCCGGCATGGAGGGCATTTTGCTGTTTGCCGCCCTCGCGATCATGATCCGCTTCGGCGCCCTGAAACGGCCGGGCATGATCCTCGGCGCCTTCATCCTGATCTATGGTTTGAGCCGGATCGCCGGCGAGCATTTCCGCGAACCGGACGTCCAGCTCGGCTTCCTCTGGGGCGGATTAACCATGGGCATGCTGTTGTCGATCCCGATGCTTATTGTAGGCCTCATACTTATTGTATTGGCAGTGAGGCGCGGTGCGCCCGAGCCCGTAGGGGCTATTCGTTAATTCCTTTTGAGAAGATAGGCCGTGACCGACCAGCCGTTACTCGACGAGATCAAGGCGCTGATCAAATCCTCGGGCCCCATGCCGGTCTGGCGGTACATGGAACTGTGCCTGATGCATCCGCGCTATGGCTACTACGTCTCGCGCGATCCGTTGGGACGAGAAGGCGACTTCACCACTGCGCCGGAGGTCAGCCAGATGTTCGGCGAGCTCTTGGGCCTGTGGACCGCCTCGGTGTGGAAGCAGATGGGCTCGCCGCAATTCCTGCGGCTGATCGAGCTCGGCCCCGGCCGCGGCACCATGATGGCCGACGCCCTGCGCGCGCTCCGCGTGCTGCCGCCGCTCTACCAGGCGCTCCACATCCACATGGTCGAGGTCAATCCCGTCCTCCGCGAGCGGCAGAGTGCGACGCTGTCGGGCGTGCGCAACATCGCCTGGCACGACAGCATCGACGACGTGCCCGAGGGACCGAGCATCATCCTCGCCAACGAATATTTCGACGTGCTGCCGATCCACCAGATGGTCCGACACGAGAACGGCTGGCACGAGCGCGTGATCGAGGTCGACGCCAACGGAAAACTTCAATTCGGCGCGGCGGCCGAGCCGACGCCGCGCTTCGAGGTGTTGCTGCCGTCTCTGGTGCGCGCCGCGCCCGTCGGGGCCGTGTTCGAATGGCGGCCCGATGCCGAGATCATGAAGCTCGCCAGCCGCGTGCGCGACCAGGACGGCGCGGCGCTGATCATCGATTACGGTCATCTGCGCAGCGATGCCGGCGACACCTTCCAGGCGATCGCGCGCCACACCTTCACCGATCCCCTGAAGGCGCCGGGCCAGGCCGACGTCACAGCCCATGTCGACTTCCAGGCGCTCGCGCGCGGGGCGGAGGACGTCGGCGCCCGCGTGCACGGGCCGGTGACGCAGGGCGATTTCCTCAAACGCGTCGGCATCGAGACCCGTGCAGCCGCCTTGATGCAGAAGGCGGCGCCTGACGTCGCCACCGACATTTCGATCGCGCTCAAGCGCCTGACCGAAACCGGGCGCAGCGGCATGGGTTCGATGTTCAAGGTGCTCGGCATCTCCGAGCCGCGGCTGACGGGCCTTGCGGGACTCAGCGATCTCGAACGCGCCGGAGACGATTCATGACGCTTGCCTCCTCGCTGCTGTCCGCGGTGCCCGGCCTGCGCCACGCCTTCTTCACCCGCGAGGGCGGCGTCTCGGGCGGCATCTATTCCGCGCTGAACGGCGGGCTCGGCTCCAATGACGACCAGGCCCTTGTTGCGGAGAACCGCCGCCGCATGGCCGAGCATGTCGGCGTCGCACCCGAACGCTTTCTCAGCCTGCACCAGATCCATTCGCCCGACGTGCTCGTGGCCGAAGCTCGGTGGCCGAGCGGGCCGCGGCCGAAGGGCGATGCGCTGGTGACGAAGGTGCCCGGCATCGCGCTCGGCGTCTCCACCGCCGATTGCGGACCGGTGCTGTTCGTCGATCCCAATGCGGGCGTGATCGGCGGCGCGCATGCCGGCTGGAAGGGTGCGCTCACCGGCGTGCTGGAGCAGACCATTTCGGCGATGGAAAAACTCGGCGCCTCGCGGAGCCGCATCATCGCCGCGATCGGCCCGCTGATCCGCCAGGACAGTTATGAAGTCGGCAACGAGTTCGTGGCGCGCTTCATCGAGGCGGATGGAGACAACGCCATGTTCTTCATCCCGTCGGTGCGCGAGGGACACGCGATGTTCGACCTCGCCGGCTTCATCCGCAAGCGTCTGGAAGCCGCGGGCATCCTGATGATCGACGATCTCGGTCTGGACACCTACGCCGACGAACGCTTCTTCAGCTACCGCCGCTCGGTACATCGCAAGGAGCCGGATTACGGCCGCCACGTTCACGCGATCGCGCTCGAAGCGTGAACACAAAGGCAACCCCGTGTCATTCCGGGGCGATGCCTGCGCGCGATGATAGTGGCCTGTGGCGCCCCCGCCCTAGACGTTAATGCGTTTTAACGATATCGCTGCCCTCCATAATGAGGGACGCGTCATTCATCTTGCGCCGCGCGGGTTCGCGCGTGCTCGCGGTCATGCTGCTGACGGCCGCGCTTGGCGGCTGTGCCGGTGGCGGTGGCGCCGCGAACTCCTATGCGATGGCGCCGAGCGCCGGCTCGGGGGCGACAGTCGCGTTCGAATCGATCGACGGGCCGCCGCCGCAAGTGTTCGACCGCATGGTCGGCGTGCTCGACAGCGAATCCAAGCTGCGCAGCCTGTCCGTGGTCTCCCGCGAGGGGACGGCTGCCTACCGCGTGCGCAGCTACCTCTCCGCCCAGATCGTTCGTGGCAAGACCGTGATCGCCTGGGTCTGGGACGTCTACGACGCCAACCAGCAGCGGGCGCTGCGCCTTTCCGGCGAGGAACCGACCGCGGCCAAGGGCGGCCGGGATCCTTGGGGCGCTGCCGACGACCTCGTGCTGCGGAAGATCGCCCAGGCCGGATTCAGCGGACTTTCCAACATGATCAACGGTACACCGGATGCGCCGAACTCGGCGCCCGGCTTGCGCGGGCCGGCCGTGGCGAGCGTGATCCCGGAGGCTCCATTGGCCGACATGCCGGCCTCGGCGCTGGGCTATGCCGAGCGCTAACCCCCGCGAAACCACGGCCCCGTTTTCCGGCCAAACCGTTGGCCGGACTCGGGATTTCGCAGGGAAAACGTAGTGCCCCGGGTTGCCATTGCAGCCCCCGGCCTGATATTTCCTCGCCCGTCGTAACCGTGCTTCCAGTGGGTATTGTTTGATGTTGAACATCGTGTCCAGCAAAGCGCGGGAGGAAGCGTCCATGTCGGCCAAGAACGGCTCCATCAAGCTCGTCGCCGGCAACTCCAATCCGGCTCTCGCTCAGGCCATCGCGCAAGGTCTCGACCTGCCGCTGACCAAGGCGGTGGTACGGCGCTTCGCCGACATGGAGATCTTCGTCGAGATCCAGGAGAACGTGCGGGGCTCGGATGCCTTCGTCATCCAGTCGACCTCGTTTCCGGCGAACGACCATCTGATGGAATTGCTGATCATCACCGACGCACTGCGCCGCTCCTCGGCGCGCCGCATCACCGCGGTGTTGCCCTATTTCGGCTACGCCCGGCAGGACCGCAAGTCGGGTTCGCGCACGCCGATCTCGGCAAAACTCGTCGCCAATTTAATCACCCAGGCTGGCGTCGACCGCGTCATGACGCTCGACCTGCATGCCGGCCAGATCCAGGGCTTCTTCGACATCCCGACCGACAATCTCTACGCAGCGCCGCTGATGGTGCGCGACATCAAGGACAAGTTCGACCTCTCCAGGACAATGGTGATCTCGCCCGACGTCGGCGGCGTGGCGCGCGCACGCGGCCTCGCCAAGCGCATCAACACCCCGCTCGCGATCGTCGACAAGCGCCGCGAGAGGGCGGGTGAATCCGAGGTCATGAACGTCATCGGCGACGTCGCCGGCTACACCTGCATCCTGATCGACGACATCGTGGATTCCGGCGGCACGCTGGTGAACGCCGCTGACGCGCTGATCGCCAAGGGCGCCAAGGACGTCTACGCCTACATCACCCACGGCGTGCTCTCCGGCGGCGCGGCGGCCCGGATCACGAACTCCAGGCTGAAGGAGCTGGTGATCACCGACTCGATCCTGCCGACGGATGCGGTGAGCAAGGCCCCGAACATCCGCACGCTGCCGATCGCCAGCCTGATCTCCGACGCGATCGCGCGCACCGCGGCGGAAGAGTCGGTGTCGAGCCTGTTTGACTGAGGTTTTCGCCTCTGGCCGCTTGCGGAAAATCGTAGGGTGGGCAAAGGCGCAACGCGCCGTGCCCACCTTTTTTGTGGCCATGAAGACGGTGAGCACGCTCCGCCTTCGCTCGTCGAGTTCCGGCGGACAAGTCGCTTTGCCCCCTACGGCCTCACGCGCCGCCGCCCCCCGGGTTGTTGCCAACGAGCGCCCATGACATCATCCGAATCCCGAGTCATCTCTGCCCTCTGGATGCCCGATGCCACGCCGGAAATTTGCCTGGGAGAAGCTGTCGGATGATGAGTTGCTCAAGCAACGCCTCTCCAGCCTGAGGGTTACGGTCGAAGGCACCTGGCTCGAGGATTGCGTCAGCGCGCTGTACGAGGAGCTCCAGGAGCGCGGCATCCGGCTGCGGCCGCACACCTGGATGTCGAGCGAATGGTTCAGTCCGGGCGGCGTTCCCGGCATCGCCATTCCGTTCTATCTCGCTCATCCCCGCCTGATGAAGCTCGAGAAGAAGATGATGTTCGACGTCGAGGGCGGAACCTGGCGTGAATGCATGGCCATCCTCCGTCACGAAGCGGGCCACGCCATACAGCACGGCTACCAGTTGCAGCGCCGCCGGCGCTGGCAGCAACTGTTCGGCCCGTCGTCGAAACATTATCCGCGCTATTACCGGCCCAATCCGGCCAGCCGGCGCTATGTCCAGCATCTGCGGCTCTGGTACGCGCAGAGCCATCCGGACGAGGATTTCGCCGAGACCTTTGCGGTGTGGCTGCGGCCCCGTTCGAACTGGCGGACACGATACGCCGGCTGGCCGGCGCTGAAGAAGCTCGAATATGTCGACGAACTGATGGGCGAGATCGCGGGCAAGCGACCGCTGATCACGACGCGGGAGCGTGTCGATACGCTGGGTCGGCTGAGCCAGACGCTCGAAGAGCACTACAAGAAGAAGCAGGCGTTCTACGCCTTCACGCCCCCCAAGACCTACGACCGCGATCTGTCCCGGCTGTTTTCAGCCGATCCACGGCATCACCGCTCGAAGCCGGCTTCGGCCCTGATCCGGCGGCACCGCGCCCATATCAGGCAGCTGGTGGCGCGATGGACGGGCGAGAATCAGCTTACACTCGATGCCGTGCTCGACGAGATGATCTCTCGCTGCCGCGAGCTCGATCTGCGTGCCGTCGGCCCCGAACAGAAGCTCGTTCTCGACTTCATCGTCCTCGTGACCGCCAAGACGATGCACACGATGTTTGGCCCGTCTCAACGAAAATGGATCGCGCTATGAGACGTCTGCGCATTCTGGTGCTCATGCATCCGGACTTCGTGCCGCCGGACTCCAGCGACGGACACACCGTGCAGGAGATCAACGCGTGGAAAACCGAATACGACGTCGTGAGTACCTTGCGCGCAGCCGGCCACGAGGTTCGACCACTCGGCGCGCAGGAGGAAATCAAGCCGGTGCGCGAGGCGATCGAGGAGTTCAAGCCGCACGTGGTGTTCACGCTGCTGGAGGAATTCCACAACAACGTCGCCTTCGACCAGCACATCGCGAGCTATCTCGAGCTGATGAAGGTCCCTTATACCGGGTGCAATCCGCGCGGCCTGACCCTGGCCCGCGGCAAGGATTTGTCCAAGACGCTGGTGCATCACCGCCGGATCGCTGCGCCGGCCTTTGCGGTCTTCCCGATGCGCCGCAAGGTGAAACGCCCGACACGCCTTGCGCTGCCGCTGATCGTCAAGAGCCTGAACATGGATGGCTCGTTCGGCATCTCGCAAGCCTCCATCGTCGACACCGACGAGAAGCTGGCCGAGCGGGTTGCCTTCATCCACGAGCGGGTCGAATCCGCCGCCATCGCCGAGCAGTTCATCGAGGGGCGAGAGCTTTACGTCGGCGTGCTCGGCAACAATCGCTTGCGCGTTCTGCCGGTCTGGGAGCTGAAATTCGGCAGCATGGGTGGCCGCTCGTCACGGCATATCGCCACGGAGAAGGCCAAGCACGACACCGACTATCAGGAGAAGGTCGGCATCGTCGACGGGCCTGCGAAGGATCTGGCGCCGGAAGTGACCGCCAGGATCCAGCGGGCCGCGAAACGCATCTACCGGGTGCTCGGCCTCGACGGCTATGCGCGCATCGATTTTCGTCTCACTGCCGACGGCACGCCATATTTCATCGAAGCCAATCCCAATCCCGAGATCGCCAAGAGCCAGGAGTTCGCCACGGCCGCTCTACATGACGGACTGAAATATCCGGCTCTCCTGCAGCGCATCCTGACGCTTGGGATCAGCCGCGCCAAAGCGGGGGTGTCACTGGGGTGATGACGGCGGCGATCGCCCTCATCCTTCGAGACGCGTTTCGCGCCCCTCGGGATGAGGGATGGTCGTTGCGCTGCGTTACACGATTCCCGCGGCGACCTGGCCGCGCAGGCGTTCGAGCCCGAGCAGTGTCTCCGCGCAGGCGGCTGCCACTTCGACGCCCTTGATGGCAAAATGCTTGCGGAAGAAATCGTAGTGCACCTCGGTCTCGTGGAATTGCTGCGGCGTCAGCACCGCGGAGAACACGGGCACCTCGGTGCGCAGCTGCACGTCCATCAACGCCTTGATCACGGTATCGGCGACGAACTCATGGCGGTAGATGCCGCCGTCGACGACGAGGCCGGCCGCGACGATCGCGGTGTAGCGTCGTGTCTTGGCCAGGATCTGCGCATGCAGCGGGATCTCGAACGAGCCCGGCACCTCGAACACGTCGACATGATTGAGGTGGCGCGCTTCTGCCTCCTTCGCGAAGGCGATGCGGGCCTCCTCGACCACGTCGCGGTGCCAGCAGGCCTGCACGAAGGCCACCCGCTGCGGTTTCGCGAAGCGCGGATGGTCGGGCACCGGATCTTGCGGAACCGGCGGTGGCGTTTGAGTTGGTTGGGACGTTTCGGCTTGGGGATCTTGCAACATCTGATTCATGGCTTTCCTCAGTTAAGGACCAGAATCAGGGCACACGGAACGACAAACAGCCGCATCCTGCGATGCGTCTGCCACCGACCGTTCTCTTTCATCCGGACTTTAACCGTCGGCTTCGGAGTTGCACCGAATCTGCTGACCCTTCCCCTCAGCAAGGCTTTGAGGAAGGCGCTCGCGGGCTTAGGCCTTACGGCCCTTACCGCCGGTGGGGACTTTCACCCCGCCCTGAGAACATCGGCCGCCCGGGATGAACGGCCTGACCGGAATATGACGCCGGTTCGGGGCCGCGGCAAGCGGGTTCCGCATGGGAAAACCGCATGGTCCCATGCCGCCATGGCGGTCCAGGGGGCACGCGACGGAATTAGCGATTGGCAGGCCTTTGGCGAATCCGATTCCGGTTTGTTCTTCTCCATCCGGTTCGGCCTCACCGGCGTTAATAATTGTGGCGGAGATGAGCTGTGGACGAACGAGTCCTGACTTGTGGACGGACTCGGCAGCCAGTTGCGCAGATTCCGCAAATCACATCAGTTGATCCGCGACAAGCCCGCGCTGATCCGAATGGATCGCCTTAGCAAGATTTAAGGGAGCGCGCGCCGGACCAACCGCGTGCGTATCAAAGACAACAAAAAGGCAAGAGGTCGAGACGGCATGTCCCTGCTCGAAGGCACCATCGATTCCAAAAACCATCCGCTCGCGGTGGTCGAGGATATCGCTGCCAGCAACAACTGGCCGTTCGAACGCTCCGGCGAAGACGAACTCACGATTGTCTCCAAGGGACAATGGACCGACTACCAGATCTCCTTCACCTGGATGGGCGAGATCGAGGCGCTGCATCTGGCCTGCGCGTTTGACATGAAGATCCCGGTTGCGCGGCGACCGGAGGTCCAGCGGCTCGTGGCCGCGGTCAACGAGCAATTGTGGGTCGGGCACTTCGACCTGTGGACCACCACCGGCATGATCATGCACCGGCAGGCCCTGGTGCTGCCGGGCGGGCTCATCGCCTCCACCGGCCAGTGCGAAGCCATGCTCGCAGGCGCCATCCACGCCTGCGAACGCTATTTCCCGGCGTTCCAGTTCGTGGTGTGGGCAGGCAAGTCCACGACGGAAGCCATGGACGCGGCCATGTTCGACACGGTGGGCGAGGCGTAAGCGCACTCAGCTCTCCAGCGCGTGAGGAAGGCGTCGCTCCCTGCTCGCCGTCGTCCCGGCGAAGGCCGGGACCCATACCGCGTGATTTCGCTTGTGGCACGCTGCTTGTTGCCAACACCTCCATCCATTAAAACCAGTTGTGGTTATGGGTCCCGGCCTTCGCCGGGACGACACTGAGTTTGTGGCAACGGCTATGACGAGCAACAACACTCTCGAGAACATCACCGGCACCATCCTGCTCGCCGGTGCCGGCAAGATGGGCGGCGCGATGCTGACCGGATGGCTTTCGGGCGGGCTCGATCCGCGCCGCGTCGCGGTGATCGATCCGCACATCTCGGCCGAGATCACCGCACTTGCCGCCAAGGGGATTGCGCTCAATCCTGATGTGACGACGGCAGGCCAGGTCGAGACGCTCGTCGTCGCGGTGAAGCCGCAAATGTTCCGCGAGGCCGGCGCCAAGCTGAAGCCATTCGTCTCCGACAAGACCGCGGTGGTGTCGATCATGGCGGGAACCACGATCGCCTCGCTCGAGGAGGTCTGCGGCGGCGCGGTGGTGCGCGCGATGCCGAACACGCCGGCCGCGATCGGTCGCGGCATCACGGTGGCTGTCGCCGCGAACAATGTCAGCGCACAGCAACGCGCGGTGGCCGATGCGCTGCTACGCGCCACCGGCTCGGTCGAATGGGTCAACGATGAGAGCCTGATGGACGCGGTCACTGCGGTGTCCGGCTCGGGTCCGGCCTATGTGTTTTTGCTGGCCGAGGAACTCGCGCGCGCCGGTGTCGAGGCGGGATTGCCCGAGGCGCTCGCGACAAAACTCGCGCGCGAAACCGTCGCCGGCTCGGGTGAACTTCTCCACCAGTCGGAGCTTGCCTCCGGCACGCTGCGCCAGAACGTCACCTCGCCCGGCGGTACCACGGCCGCGGCACTCGGCGTGCTGATGGGCGAGCCCGGCCTGCGCGATCTGATGATCCGCGCCATCGCGGCGGCGACGAAGCGGTCGAAGGAATTGGCGAAGTAAGAAAGTGTGCCGTAGGGTGGGCAAAGCGAAGCGTGCCCCACCCATTCGAATGCAATCGCGGAAAGATGGTGGGCACGGCGCTGCGCGCCTTTGCCCACCCTACGATTTCGAGCCTGCGGCTAGCCGCTTGTTGAACATCTCGACATTGACGAGCCCGCGCGCGTGGCGCCCTTCGCCGAGTTTTCGCGGGCCTTCGAAGGCCTCGACCTCGAAGCGGATGACGCGGCGCTCGACCGCGAAAACCTTCGCAGTGGTCCGCACCGTCGCACCGACGAGGGCTGCTGCAAGATGGCGGATATCGACCTCGGTGCCGACGGTGACCCAGCCCGGCTGAAGCGCCGCACGAATCGCATCGCCCGACGTCATCTCCATTTCCAGGATCATCATCGGCGTCGCATAGACCATCGGCATGCCGGGCACGAAATGCCCGACCGTGCGCTCCACCGGCACCACCAGCGTGCGCTCGGCGCTCATGCCGACCTTGATGAAGTCGCGTGCGTCCATGGGGCCTCCCCCCGTCGTCCTGGACAAGCGCAGCGAAGCGGAGCGCCGATCCAGGACCCATTACCCCGACCCAACATTGTCATGCGCGGTCTAAACCACGACCTGCTGCGACAACTGCCGCTTGGGGTAATGGGTCCTTGGCTTTCGCCAGGACGACCTTTGTGGTTGCCGAACCAGCGCCGGCTACTTCTTCGCAGCCGCCGCGCGCTCCACGAACGTCTTGCCGCCCTTCATCTTGTGGCGGAGCGGGGCTTCATTGATCTGGATGACGACGGCGTCGGCATCGACGCCGAGATTCTTCACCAGTGCCTGGGTGATGTCGCGCATCATGCCGGCCTTTTGTTCGTCGGTGCGGCCTTCGGCCATGCTGACAGTGATCTCAGGCATTTTTCTCTCCCTTGGGGCCGGACACCGGCCATTGACGGGCGCCATCAAACAGGAGGTAGATGTCCGGGACAAGCCCGGGCATGGCGACGTCAGCGAATGGCTAGCCCCAGCTCACGTCATGCCGCGCCAACACCTCGCGCACTTTGGCGACGAGGTCGGCCTCGCTGCACGAGAACTGCGCCGGGCGGCTCTCGCGCCATTCCTGGTTGGAAGCGATCGCGGCCGCCGCCTTCGCGCCCTCGATCAGATCCTTGATCTGCACCTCGCCACGCGCTTTTTCATCCGAGCCCTGGATGATGACGCAGGGCGCATTGCGGCGATCGGCATATTTGAGCTGGTTGCCCATGTTCTTGGGATTGCCGAGATAGAGTTCGGCGCGAATGCCGGCGGTTCGCAACGATGCGACCATCTTCTGATAGTCGGCGACGCGGTCGCGGTCGAACACGGTGACGACGACGGGGCCGAACTCGGGCCGCGTGTCGAGCTTGCCAAGCAGAGTCAGCGCGGCCTGAAGCCGCGACACGCCGATCGAGAATCCGGTCGCCGGCACCGGCTCGCCGCGAAAGCGCGAGACGAGACCATCATAGCGGCCACCACCGCCGACCGAGCCGAAGCGGACCGGGCGGCCCTTGTCATCCTTGGTCTCGAGCAGCAATTCGACCTCGTAGACGGGGCCCGTGTAATATTCGAGACCGCGCACCACGGAGGGATCGATCTTGATGCGGTCCGCGCCGTACCCCGACGCCGTCACCAGTTTCGCGATCTCTTCCAGCTCGCTCACGCCGGCCTGACCGACTTCGCTCTTGGCGAGATAGACCTCCGCCGCGGCGATCGCCTCTTTCCAATCGTCGCGCGGTTTGGTGATGGCGAGAACGACGTCAGCCTCCGACGCGCTCAAATTGGCGCCCTTCGTGAAGTCGCCCTTGCCTTCTTCGCCGCCATCCCATCTACCGGGACCGAGCAGTTTGCGAACTTCCTCGGCGGGAAATTTGTCGAGCTTGTCGATCGCGCGCAGCACCGTCAGTCTGCGTGCTGCGTTCTCTTCGCCGCCGAGCCCGATGGCTTCCAGAACGCCGTCGAGCACCTTGCGATTGTTCACCTTGACGACATACGAGCCGCGCGCAATGCCTAGCGCTTCCATCGTGTCCGCGGCCATCATGCAGATCTCCGCGTCCGCCGCCGGCGTGGCCGATCCCACCGTATCCGCATCGAACTGCATGAACTGGCGGAAGCGGCCGGGGCCGGGCTTCTCGTTGCGGAAGACGTAGCCGACGCGGTAGCTGCGGTAGGGCAACACAAGACCGTCGGTCCCGTATCGCTCGCCGACATAGCGGGCGAGCGGCGCGGTCAAATCATAGCGGAGGCTGATCCACTGCTCGTCGTCGTCCTGGAACGAGAACACGCCCTCGTTCGGACGATCCTGGTCGGGCAGGAACTTGCCGAGCGCGTCGGTGTATTCCATCGCCGGCGTTTCCACCGGCTCGAACCCGTAGAGTTCGTACACGGTCCGGATCTTTTCCACCATCTCGCGCGTCGCCCGGATCGCGGCGGGATCGCGATCCTCGAGCCCGCGCGGCAGGCGCGCCTTCAGTTTCTGGGATTTTTTGGGTTTTTCGGCCATGCGCGGCATTTACCAGCCGACGCGTGATGCGGCAACTGCCGGGTAATCGCTTACGGCTGCTCCATCCGCGCCCGGAGCGCGTCGGCATCCGCTTTCGGCAGCGACTTCAGCGTTGGCTTGATGGTTTCGCCGCCGACGATCTTGCCGTTGCGCATGAACATCCAGTCCGAGATGTCGGCTTCAGTGAATTCGACCTTATCGCCTGCCCGCTTGCCGGCCAGATCGCGTGGCTCGTTGGCGAAGAGGCCGGAATAGGCCCCATTGGGTAGCTTCTTCACCTCGGCCATCCAGATGTGCTCACCGCCTTTGCGGGTCGAAAAGTGCACCTTCAGGGCATGCCCTGTCTCCGACGGCTTCGGCGCCTCGTAGGAGGCCCAAAAGGTCGGCAGCGTGCCGCGGGCGCGCGCGATCGCGGTGTTCATCTCCGGATCGGTGGTGCGCACGTCGACGACGGGCGAACGGCCCTCAGCGGAGACGTCCGGCTTGGGGCCGATGGTCAGAATGCCGAATACGGTGATGCCGGTGACCGCGGCAAGAACGACCCATTTCAGGGACTGGGGAAGAGTGGATGTCATGATCGCGATGTCCGGATGACTCGATGTCTGGGTATGCGAGGTCTTGGACTTTGTCGCACGATCATGGTGTCGCGTTCATGGCGAGAAAAGCCAACCAGCGATGCCCTTTTCCCCTCTCCCCTTGTGGGAGAGGGTGGCTCGCCGCGTAGCGGCGAGACGGGTGAGGGGTTCTATGCGCGAGTCCAACTGACCCTTGAACTCGCGGATAGAACCCCTCATCCGGCGCTTCGCGCCACCTTCTCCCACAAGGGGAGAAGGAAGAAGGGCCTCAATCCACCTTCCGGATCCAGTTGTGCGGATCGTTGGTGCGGCCGTACTGGATGTCGACGAGCTGCTTGCGCAGGCCCATGGCGACGGGGCCCGCGGCACCGCCGCTGATCTCGAAATCGCCGCTCACCGAGCGCACCGTGCCGATCGGCGAGATCACGGCGGCGGTGCCGCAGGCAAACGCTTCCTTCAGCTTGCCGCTGGCCGCATCCTTGCGCCACTGGTCGAGCGAGTACGGCTCCTCACGCACGGTCTTGCCGGCGTCTTTGGCCAGCGCAATGATGGAGTCGCGGGTGATGCCGGGCAGGATGGTGCCCAGCGGCGGCGTCGAGAGCGACCCGTCGTCGAACACGAAGAACACATTCATGCCGCCGAGCTCTTCGATGTAGCGGCGCTCGATTGCATCGAGAAAGACGACCTGGTCGCAGCCGTGCTGGATCGCCTCGGCCTGCGCACGCAGGCTTGCGGCATAGTTGCCGCCGCATTTGACGGCGCCGGTGCCGCCGACGGCAGCGCGCGTGTAATTCTCCGACACCCAGATCGAGACCGGCGCGGGGCCGCCCTTGAAGTAGGAGCCGACCGGCGAGGCGATCACCGCGAAAATGTATTCGGACGACGGCTTGACGCCGAGGAAGGTCTCGCTCGCGATCATGAAGGGGCGCAGGTAAAGGCTGCCCTCGCCGCCCGGCATCCAGGCGCGATCGATGCGCACGATTTGCTCGACCGCCTCGATGAAGACGTCTTCAGGGAGCTGCGCCATCGCCATGCGGTCCGCCGAGTCCTTGAAGCGCCGGGCATTGGCATCGGGGCGAAACAGGTTCACGCCGCCGTCGTCGCGCTTGTAGGCCTTGAGGCCTTCAAAAATTTCCTGGGCGTAGTGCAGGACGGCGCCGGCCGGATCGAGCTGGAAATTGGCGCGGGCCTCGACACGCGCCTCGTACCAGCCACCCTTGGCCTGGTTGTAGCGGACCACTGCCATGTGGTCGGTGAAGACCCGCCCGAAACCGGGGTCGACCAGCTTGGCGACCCGATCCTTCTCGGAGGTCGGATTGGATGCGGGCTGGATGTCGAATTTCATGCTCATGTCCTTGCCTCCCGCTGCCGGTAGCGGCGCCGTTGTGGCACCCGCCTGCCCCGATTTGGGCCCGGCTGGCTCGATTGGTTTCTGGCCGGACCGCCGCCAGCCTTGTTACGGCCGGTTTCCGTGGCCAGCATGTCACGGAGGACATGCTTTTGCGGAAGACGGAAGTCCAGTATGTTTTGCCGAAATGCCGTTCGACATCGCACGGTAGATCTGCTCCGGCCGTTGCCGCCTGTCCGGCCCACTGCGGCCGCCTTGCTTCGACGCCCACCCGACGCGAAACGATCTAAAATTTCGTGCGGGCTGATCGTTTTGTAACATTGAGACCAAGATACGTCAATATGCCTGACATAAATTTCGCGACTCCTTCTCAAGACGCAGCCGGGCCGCGGCCGGCCGCAGACGACGGAGGCAATTTGCGCTGGGATATCATCGAACTGCTGTTCTTCGCCTATCGCGATTTTGTCGGCGATCCCGACCAGGAGCTGGAGGCGTTCGGCTTCGGCCGGGCCCATCACCGCGTCATGCACTTTGTCTATCGTTATCCCGGCCTCAAGGTCGCCGACCTCCTCGACGTCCTGCGCATCACCAAGCAATCGCTCGGCCGGGTGCTCAAGCAGCTCCTGGACGAGGGCTATATCGTGCAGAAGACCGGCGACAATGATCGCCGCCAACGCCTGCTGTTTGCGACACCGAAGGGCGAGGCGCTGGTGCAGAAGCTCGCCGGCCTCCAGACCACGCGCATCACCAAGGCGCTTGCCGAGATGGCGCCGCAGGATGCCGAGACCGTCAAGCGCTTCCTGCGCGCGATGATCGACCGCGACGATCCGGACAAGGTGCTCGAGACGATCTTTGCCACCGTCAATCAGGACAAGGAGTGACCGTGCCGCTCGCTGCCACGCTCGCACGCCCGCCGGCACGTCCCGCAGACGATGCCCCGCATCTCCTGCTGGTCGATGACGACCGCCGCATCCGCGATCTGCTCTCGCGCTTCCTTGCCGGCGAAGGTTATCGCGTCTCGACCGCCGCGAGCGCTAGCGATGCCCGTTCCAAGCTTTTGGGCCTGCACTTCGACCTCTTGATCCTGGATGTCATGATGCCCGGCGAGACCGGCTTCGATCTCGCCCGTTTCATCCGGACCTCGTCCTCGGTGCCGATCGTGATGCTGACGGCGCGGCATGAAGCCGAAGCGCGCATCGAGGGCCTGCAGATCGGTGCCGACGATTACGTCGCAAAGCCGTTCGAGCCGCGCGAGCTTGCGCTGCGCATCAACAACATCCTCAAGCGCGCCGCGCCGCCGCCACAGGCCGCTGCGGTCGAGAAGATCGCGTTTGGCCCGTACATCTATCACCTCGACCGCGGCGAATTGCGCCAGGGCGAAGACGTCATTCACCTCACCGACCGCGAGCGCGAGATGCTGCGGATTTTGTCGGAGACACCGGGCGAGACCGTGCCGCGCAGCGCGCTGACCGGCAATGGCAGCGTCAACGAGCGCGCCGTCGACGTGCAGATCAACCGCCTGCGGCGCAAGATCGAGACCGATCCCGCCAATCCGCTGTTCCTCCAGGCCGTGCGCGGCATCGGCTACCGGCTGGTAGCCTCGCCATAAAGAGTGAACCGCCACCGATGAGCACGATCGATACCGGCCTGACGCTTTTGAAGAGCGCCGCCGGCCGCGTCTCCGCCGCCAATGGCTGGATGGGCAATGCGTTCAAGGGCTGGATGCCGACCGGCCTTTATGCGCGTGCGCTGCTGATCATGATCGTGCCGATGGTGATCCTGCAATCGGTGGTCGCCTTCGTGTTCATGGAGCGGCACTGGAACACGGTGACACGCCGCCTGTCGGCCGCGGTGGTGCAGGACATCGCCGCGCTGATCGACGTCTACAAGGGCTACCCGCAAGACAAGGATCGCGACCAGATCCGCCGCATCGCGCAGCAGCGCCTGGGCCTCGTCGTCGATTTCCTCCCGGCCGGCGACATGCCGCCGCCGGGACCAAAGCCGTTCTTCTCGCTGCTCGACCAGACGCTGTCGGTGCAGCTCGGCCGCCAGATCGGGCGCTCCTTCTGGATCGACACGGTCGGCCGCTCCAACCTCGTCGAGATCCGGATCCAGCTCGACGACGCCGTGATGCGCGTGTTCGCGCAGCGCAGCGCCGCCTATGCCTCGAACTCGGAGATCTTCCTGTTCTGGATGGTCGGCACGTCCTCGATCCTGCTGATCGTCGCGGTGCTATTCCTGCGCAACCAGATCAAGCCGATCCTGCGACTTGCCGACGCCGCCGAAAGTTTTGGCAAGGGCCGCGAGGCGCCGAATTTCCGCCCGCGTGGCGCGCGCGAGGTGCGGCGCGCGTCGGTCGCCTTCCTCGAAATGAAGTCGCGCATCGAGCGAACGATGGAGCAACGCACCGCGATGCTAGCCGGCGTCAGCCATGATCTGCGCACGATCCTGACGCGGTTCAAGCTCGAGCTGGCGTTGATCGGCGACAGCCCCGAAATGGAGGGCATGCGCAAGGACGTCGACGAGATGTCGATGATGCTCGAGGACTACCTCGCGTTTGCCCGCGGCGATTCCGGCGAGCAGTCGCAGCCGACCGACATGGCCCAGGCGCTCGAGGAGCTGCGCAGCGACGCCGAGCGCCACGGCCACACGGCGACCGTTGCGTTCAACGGGCTGCCCGTGGTCACGGTGAAGCCGGCCTCATTCAAGCGCTGCCTCGCCAACCTCGTCACCAACGCCGCCCGCTACGGCAAGAGCATCGCCATCACCGGCCAGCGCGATCACCGTTATTTGACCGTGACGGTGGACGATGACGGGCCGGGCATTCCCGCCCATCTGCGCGAAGAGGTGTTCAAGCCGTTCCTGCGGCTCGACAACGCCCGCAACCAGGACGAAGGCGGCACAGGTCTTGGCCTCGCGATCGCCCGCGACATCGCCCGCTCGCACGGCGGCGACATCACGCTTGGCGACAGTCCGATGGGCGGATTAAGGGCGAGCGTGCGGATACCGGTGTAGCTGCCTCTTCCCTTCTCCCCCTGTGGGAGAAGGTGGCGCGAAGCGCCGGATGAGGGGTCTCTCTCCGCGAATTCAAAGCGAAAAGAGTCACACGCGGAGACAAACCCCTCACCCGTCTCGCCGCTGCGCGGCGAGCCACCCTCTCCCACAAGGGGAGAGGGGAAGAGCCTTACTTCGGCAGCAGCGCCTTCAGCTTGTCCATGTCACGCACGTTCATCTTGAAGCCGCCGGGCATCACGATGTCGCCGGGCTTCTGGTCCGGCTTGCAGGCTCCCAGCCATTTCGCTTCGAGCTGCACGGTCGTGTCGCGGCCTGCCGCGCCGGCGGCGCCGCCTTGCGCGTGCGACGACGTCTTCACCGTATCGGCCGAATTGAAATCGCCGGTGATCTCAGCATGCGAAGTCGTGCTGATGCCGGCGACATTGCACTCGGAATCGCTGACATAGCCGGTCGCGGTCTTCTTGATGTCCTGCTTGGCGCAGATCTGCTTGGCCATCGGCGAGACGTTGTTGTTCATTTCCTTGTCGACGGTCTCGTCGGTGCAGTGCTGCATGGTCATCTCGGGCACCGGCGTGCCGGTCCGGACCATCTTCAATTCCCACAGCCCTGCCTTACGCACCGGCAGGTCGTCAGCGCGAGCGCTGCCTGCCGACAACACGAGGCAAAGGGCGGAGCCGAGCAAAGCGAGTTTGCGCGTCATGTGGGAAGTTCCCGGCTGAGAGGTAGCGGCGTGCGAAAGCGCCTCAGTAGAGCGTGCGGATCGGCTGGTCGGCGGCGCCATAGGGCACCCAGCGGCAGGAGAACGAGATGTAGCCGCCCTCATAGGCCTGCACCGCCAGGAATTTGGCGACTTTGCCATAGCGCGCGCAGTGATCGACCGCGACCTGCCGCGCATCGACCTGGGTTGCCATCGAATAGGCGATGATGCCGCCGGTGTCGTTGCCCTTGAACGGAGGCACCGGAAGCAGATCGGCATGCGCCGACTGGCTCGCCATCATACCCAAGGCAAGTAGGCCCGCGGCCGCAATGATTCGCATTCCCGTCACTCCGATTGGTTGGCGGCAGTTTACGGTGTCGGCGCGGCGGTGGAAAGAACGGATGGCCGGTCCAACGCAGCATTGCGGTCAACTCGTCGGCAAGTGTTGCCGCGCTGCACTTGACCTCCCCCGGCCTTCACGGCACCGTCCGACCCTTGCAGATCATGCTGTCTGGATCATCCATGCGCGCCTCGACCTTCCTGAAATCGCTCCGCTTTGCCGCCGTGCTCGGCCTCCTGTTCGGGGCGCTGTCGCTCGGCGAGGCCAGGGCCGCCAATCCGCTGGAGCTGAATTTCTGGCTGAGCGGGCCGCGCTATGACGGCAACGTCTCCGAGTGCGACAGGGCGCTGCCGACGATCGCGACCCAGTTCTGGGAGAAAGAAAGCGCGTTCTGGAATTCTTCGTTGAAGATCACCGGCTTCGCCGCAGTTCACGAGACCGCGTTCCGGCCTTGGGCATCCGACAACATCCCGCGCCGCTATTGCACCGGCGAGGCCATGCTCACGGACGGCAAGATGCGCAAGGTGCATTTCTCGATCGTGGAGGATGGCGGCTTCGCCGGCTACGGCCAAGGCGTCGAATGGTGCGTGGTCGGGCTCGACCGCAACTGGGCCTACAACCCGGCCTGCCGCGCCGCCAAACAGTAATTGAAACGTTCTGATCCGGACCGATCAGGCGGCCGAACGACGGTCACCCGCATTTTGTTCTTGAAATGTTCTTATCGCCTGCTAGGCTTGTCTGCACAGTCTAGTTGAGGGGCGTCGCCATGTTTCATTCCAGATTGCATTCGTTCTCCCGCCTGATGATCTCGCTGACGCTTGCGGCCGGGCTGGCTGCGCTGGCCGATGGCGCAAAGGCCCAGGACAAGCGGCAGAACACGCCCGGCGAATTCGATTTTTATGTGCTGTCACTGTCTTGGTCGCCCTCTTTCTGCGAGGAGGCGGCGGAGCGCGGCGGCCGCTCGCAGACCCAGTGCAGCGGACGGCCCTACGCTTTCGTGGTGCATGGTTTGTGGCCGCAATATGAGAGCGGATTTCCGGAATATTGCCAGCGGCCCTCGCCGCGGCTGAACCGCAGCATCGTCTCCTCCATGCTCGATCTGATGCCGGCGCCGGGGCTGATCTTCAATGAGTGGGACAAGCACGGCACCTGCTCGGGGCTCGCTGACCGCAGCTATTTCGAGACGATCCGCAAGGCGCGCGCCGCGATCAAGATTCCAGCCGAATATCTCGATCTATCGCAGGCCAAGACCGTGGCGCCGGCGGAGGTGGAGGAAGCCTTCATCAAGGCCAATCCGGGCCTCAGCAATGCCGCCGTCTCGATCACCTGCAACCGGACGCAGCTATCGGAAGTCCGCATCTGCCTCAGCAAGGACCTGCAATTCCGCGCCTGCGAGGAGATCGACCGCCGCGCCTGCCGCCGCGACCAGGTGACGATGCCGCCGATCCGGGGTGGCTAGCCCAGGCGTCGTGCCTCTTTGCTCGGGCCGTCACGTGGCGTAGTGCTCTTGCATGAATTACCGCCACGCCTTCCATGCCGGCAACTTCGCCGATGTCATCAAGCACATCGTGCTGACGCGCATCATCACCTATCTCCAGGACAAGCCGGGTGCGTTCCGCGTCATCGACACCCATGCCGGCGCTGGCCTCTACGATCTCGAAAGCGACGAAGCGCGCCGGGGCGGCGAGTGGCTGACGGGCATTGCGCGGCTGATGCAGGCGCGGTTGTCGAACGACGCCATGGCGCTGACCAAGCCCTATCTCGACATCGTCCGCGCCTTCAATCCGAAGGGCGAGCTCAAGGCCTATCCGGGCTCGCCGCTGATCGCACGCGGCCTGCTGAGGCCGCAGGACCGCCTCTTGCTCTGCGAGCTCGAGCCGAAGGCGCGCAAGGCGCTGATCGGCGTACTGCGCCGCGACGAACAGGCCCGCGTGGTCGACCTCGACGGCTGGATGGCGCTGCCGGCTTTCGTGCCGCCGAAGGAACGGCGTGGGCTCGTTCTGATCGACCCGCCCTTCGAGGCAAAGGACGAGTTCGAAAAGCTCGCAGAGGCCTTCTCGGCGGCTTTCGCGAAATGGCCGACCGGTATCTATGTAATCTGGTATCCCGCCAAGAGCCGACGCGCCACCGACACGCTGGTGCAATCAGTGGCGCGGCTCGCAGCCGCAGCAAAACCGCCGGGAAAATGCCTGCGCCTCGAATTCAGCGTGGCGCCGCAAGCCGACGGCGCAGCCCTCACCTCCAGCGGGCTCTTGATCGTCAATCCCCCTTACACGCTGCACGGCGAACTCAAGACGATCCTGCCGGAGCTGGAAATGCCGCTCGGCCAGGGTGGCGCTGCCAGATTCCGGTTAGAGGTGCCGAGACCGTAACACTCCGGCATTCTTGGGAAAAATATGCAGGAGCGGTAGTCAATCTGCAGAGAACCGTATTATGCTGTTGCAGTGACTGGCTTTACGTTCCGCTTCCGCGAATGGTTGCGGCGGAGTGAAGGCCTAAGAAAGATCCAGTCGGACCGAATGGTCTGCCGAAGGATGGCCAGCTCCCGGGCTTCGTAAGGCCCGGTCATGTCGTGACGCGCGTCTGCGTCACGACGGAGGAGCAATGAGGGGGAGTTTCCCGATGGCCATGACGGGAACGGTCAAGTTTTTCAACGGTGAGCGCGGCTACGGATTCATCAAACCGGACGACGGGGGCCGCGACGTCTTCGTACATATTACTGCTGTGGAGCGGGCCGGACTGAAGGACCTTGCCGAAGGACAGCGTATTACTTTCGAAGTCGAACCGGACAAGAAGGGCAAGGGGCCGAAGGCGGTCGATTTGGTCATCCTTCCCTAGCGAGCCAAGCGTCAAAAAAATCCCGGCCGCAAGCGGCCGGGAGGTTGGTCCGGTATTTTCTTCTTTAGCTATCAGAAGTGATAGTTCACGCCTGCGCGCACAACGCTGGCGCTATAGCCGTTTGACACGCCCGTAATCGCGAACTGACTCGTCGAGAGATCGATATAGAGATATTCGAGCTTGGCGCTCCAGTTCGGCGCGAACATAACTTCCGCGCCGGCACCGATGGTCCAGCCGGCGCTGGTGTGCGACTCGGTCCAGCCGAACGTCTGCGCGCGCAGCTCGCCGAAGGCGAGGCCCGCCGTGCCGTAGAACAGCACGTTGCTGAAGGCGTAGCCGGCGCGGCCGCGCAGGGTTCCGAACCACGGATTGGAGAACTTCCACGGCGCGAAGGTGTCGTCGGCACCGGCGGCCTGGATGTCGCCCTCGACGCCGAACACCCATGGGCCGTTCTGGAAATTGTAGCCGGCCTGAACGCCGCCGACGAAGCCCGACGGTTTTGCGGGATTGTTGTTCACCGAACCCCATTCATAGCCAAGATTGCCACCGAGATACGGACCGGCCCAGCTATAGGCGTTGAGCGGCTGATTGACCGTGTAGGGCGCTCGCTGCCGGTAATTGAGATCGGCGGCCTCTGCCGAAGCCGTCCAGCCGACTGCAGCCAATGCGGCTGCGCCCACAACGAGCCTCTTCATCACACACTCCAACGCAACTCCCGTCACCGCTGCGATGCCCGCGTCGCCGCGCGAGGCAAAACCGCATGGTTACGGAACCACCATTTTTCGCGTAAGATTTATCGAGAGTTTTAAGTTAAAGGCCTGTTAAGCCGGGTTACTGCGCTGTTAACAGGCTTAAGCAAGCGTTACCGGGAACTGCGCCGCCATCCTGTGCGTGCCGCTCGGCCGAAACTTCAAATCGACACCCGCAGCGCTTAAATTCGCACCATGGTTCACGATTCCCCCGACAATCCGGACGACGCACGCGTACGCAAACCCGTGCGCGGCAACGCACCCGACGTCCCTCCCCAGGAAACGGAAGCCGCGCCGCCGGACCTCGATCCCGCCACTGCGAATGGCGACGACGAGGACGATGCGCGGCTGCCGGACATCCTGGAAGAGAGCGGCACCGTCGGCGAAGAGCCGCTGGCGACCGGCCACGAGGCGATCGAACGCGCGGTGCGCCTCGCCCCCACCTCGCCCGGCGTCTACCGCATGCTCAATGCGAATGCCGACGTGCTCTATGTCGGCAAGGCCAAGAACGTCAAAAAGCGCCTGTCGAACTATGCGCGCCAGAGTGCGCCGCAGCCGGCGCGCATCCTGCGCATGATCGCCGCCACGGTGACCGTGGAAATCATCTCGACCCACACCGAGACCGAAGCCCTGCTGCTGGAGGCCAACCTCATCAAGCAGCTTCGGCCGCGCTTCAACGTGCAGCTGCGCGACGACAAGTCGTTTCCCTATATCCTGATCACGGGCGACCATTGGGCGCCGCAGATCCTGAAGCATCGCGGCGCGCAGACGCGGCCGGGTCGCTATTTCGGCCCGTTCGCCTCCGCCGGCGCCGTCAACCGCACCATCACCGCACTTCAGCGCGCGTTCCTGATCCGCTCCTGCACGGATTCCTTCTTCGAGAGTCGCTCGCGGCCCTGCCTGCTCTACCAGATCCGCCGTTGCGCCGGCCCCTGCACCCGCGAGATCGACTTCCCCGGCTACACGACCCTGGTGCGCGAGGCGAGCGACTTCCTGTCCGGCAGGAGCCATGCGGTGAAGCAGGAGCTTGCCGCGGAGATGGAGAAGGCCTCCGGCGAGCTCGAATTCGAGAGCGCCGCGCTCTACCGCGACCGCCTCGCTGCGCTGTCCGCGATCCAGTCGCAGCAGGGCATCAATCCGCGCACGGTGGAAGAAGCCGACGTGTTCGCCATCCACCAGGAGGGCGGCTTCTCCTGCGTCGAGGTGTTCTTCTTCCGCACCGGGCAGAACTGGGGCAACCGCGCCTATTTCCCGCGCGCGGAGAAGACCTATACGCCGGAAGAGGTGCTCGGCTCCTTCCTCGCCCAGTTCTATGACGACAAGCCGCCGCCGAGGAATATCCTGCTCTCGCACGAGATCGAGGAGAGCGAGCTGCTCGCCAACGCGCTGTCGATCAAGGCCGGCCGCAAGGTCGAAGTGTCCATGCCGAAGCGCGGCGAGAAGAAGGAGCTCGTCACCCACGCGCTCACCAACGCGCGCGAGGCCCTGGGCCGCAAGCTCGCGGACACCGCGACGCAGAGCCGCCTGTTGGACGCCATGGCCACGACCCTGAGCCTGACGCATGCGCCGAAGCGGATCGAGGTCTACGACAACAGCCACATCCAGGGCACCAACGCAGTCGGCGCCATGATCGTCGCCGGCCCGGACGGTTTTGTGAAAAACCAGTACCGCAAGTTCAACATCAAGTCGGAGGGCCTGACGCCCGGCGACGATTACGGGATGATGCGCGAGGTGCTCGAACGCCGTTTCAAGCGCTTGATCAATCCACCCGAGGACAATGCGGCCAAAGCCAAGGACGACGACTTCCCGCAATGGCCCGATCTCGTGATCATCGATGGCGGCCGCGGCCAGCTCAACGCGGTCCGGGACATCTTTGCAAATCTCGGCCTGACCCAGGTGGCGCTGATGTCGGTGGCCAAGGGGCCGGACCGGGATGCCGGCCGCGAGACCCTGTTCATGCCGGAGCGCGAGGCGATCAAGCTGGAGCCGCGCGACCCCGTGCTCTATTTCATCCAGCGGCTGCGGGACGAGGCGCACCGTTTCGTCATCGGCTCGCACCGCAAGCTGCGCAAGAAGGACATCCGCGAGGCCGGCTTGCAGGAGATTCCTGGCATCGGTCCGTCACGCAAACGTGCCTTGCTGCATCATTTCGGAACCCTGAAGGAGATCGAACGGGCCTCGATCACCGATCTCGGTAAGGTTCCGGGGGTGAGCGCCGAGAGCGCCCGCAGGATTTTCGAGTATTTCCATCCCCAGCCGGGGTGAAATAAAAGGGGGGCCGCGGTCATATGGTCGTCGCATCCCGCACCCCATTTGGGGAGCGGAACGGTTGACCTTCAGGCTGCAGCGGTATTGGTAGGACGGATGAACATCGCCACGACACGAGGGACGACCAGCCGCGCGATGTCCCTCCCGAACATCCTGACCTACGGCCGGATCGCCGCGATCCCGGTCGTGGTCGGGTGCATCTACGCACAGTCGATCATGGACGGCCCGCTGTGGCTGCGCTGGGTCGCCGTCGCCATTTTTATCGCGGCTGCGGTCACCGATTACCTCGACGGCTATTACGCACGGATCTGGAATCAGCAATCGGCGTTCGGCCGCATGCTCGATCCGATCGCCGATAAGCTTCTGGTCGCCTCGTGCCTGCTGATGCTGGCCGCCGACGGCATCATTCACGGCTGGTCGCTGTGGGCCGCCATCGTGATCCTGTGCCGCGAGATCCTGGTCTCGGGCCTGCGCGAATATCTTGCCGCGCTGCGTGTCAGCGTGCCCGTGACCAAGCTTGCGAAATGGAAGACGACGGTTCAGCTCATCGCCATCGGCTTCCTGCTGGCTGGTCCGGCCGGCGATGAGGTCGTGCCCATGGTCTCGATGATCGGGCTGGCGCTGCTCTGGGCCTCGGCGATCCTCACCATGTACACCGGCTACGACTATTTCGGCGCCGGCATCCATCACCTCATCAAGGAGGATGAGGGATGAAGGTGAAGTACTTCGCCTGGGTGCGCGAGCGCATCGGCAAGGCCGAGGAGACGATCGAGCCGCCTGCGACCGTGCGCACCGTGGAAGAGCTGATCGCCTGGCTGTCCGGCCAAGGCGAAGCCTACGCCTATGCGTTCGAGAAGCCGAAGGTGATCCGCACCGCGATCGACCATGCCCACGTCAAGTCGGACGCCGCGATCGCGGGCGCTCGCGAGATCGCGTTCTTCCCGCCGATGACCGGCGGCTAGGCCATGCCCGTCACCACCTGCCCCGTCACCATCCGTATCCAGCAAGACGATTTCGACATCGCACGCGAGATCGCGGTGCTGACCGGGAACCGCACCGACATCGGTGCGGTCGTGAGTTTTTCCGGCATCTGCCGCAGCGACGAAGACAGCGCGAAGATCGCCGCGCTCTCGCTGGAGCATTATCCCGGCATGGCCGAGGAAGAGATCAGGCGCCATGCCGACGAGGCCATCTCGCGCTGGCCTCTCAGCGGCGTCACGGTGATCCATCGCGTCGGCCGTTTCATGCCCGGCCAGAACATCGTGCTGGTGCTGACCGCCTCGCAGCACCGCCAGGCAGCGTTCCAGGCAGCCGAGTTCCTGATGGATTATCTCAAGACCAACGCGCCGTTCTGGAAGAAGGAAGAGAGCGCCACCGGCACCGGCTGGGTCGAGGCCCAGGCCCGCGACGACGAAGCCGCCGCACGCTGGACCCGATCCTGATGGCAACAACATCCAAAAAGGCCGTGCGCGGCCACGCCGCGCCAAAGCTCGCGAAGGTGGGCCGCGGCGAGCTTCTCACGCTGATCGATTTCGTCCGCTATGCAGTGAGCCGCTTCAATGAGGCCAAGCTCGCCTTTGCCCATGGCACGCCCGATCCGGTCGCGGAAGCGGCTTTCCTGGTCTGTGAAGCCCTGCATCTGCATCCCGAGCAGTTCGAGATTTTTGCCAACGCGCGCGTCACGACCGCCGAGGGCAGGACCATCATCGATCTCGTTCATCAGCGCGTCACCACGCGCAAACCGGCCGCGTATCTCGTCAACAAGATCTACATGCGCGGCCTGCCGTTTTATGTCGACGAGCGCGTCATCGTTCCGCGCTCCTTCATCGGTGAACTCTTGGAGTCGCATTTCGGCGGCGACGGCGAAGCCGGCTCGCTGATCGACGATTCCAGCGCCGTCGAGCGCGTGCTCGATCTCTGCACGGGATCGGGATGCCTCGCGATCCTCGCCGCGCATCATTTCCCGAACGCCACGATCGATGCCGTCGATATCTCGAAGGGCGCGATCGACGTCGCCAGACGAAATGTCGGCGAATACGGGCTCGATGGCCGGATCAGCCTGCATCGCGGCGACCTGTTCGCCCCACTCGGTAACACCAAATACGACCTGATCATCACCAACCCGCCTTATGTCGACGCCGAAGGCATGGCGGCGCTGCCGCCCGAGTGCCGGGCCGAGCCGAAGCTCGCCTTCGACGGCGGCGCCGACGGTCTCGATGTGGTGCGCCGGATCCTGCGCGATGCGCCCGGCCATTTGACGCCGCATGGCGGGCTGATCTGCGAGATCGGCCGCGGCCGCGAATTGGTTGACGAGGCCTTTCCTGAATTGCCGCTGCTCTGGCTCGACACCGAGGACTCCGAGGGCGAAGTGTTCTGGATCGCGGCAGCCGATCTCGGCTGATCCATCACGGCGGGCAGACCTCGTCGGAACAAGTCAAATACCGCCACGTTCATCCCCCGACGAATTTTCTCGCACTCGGAGGATAACTGCATGCTTGCGCCATCGGGCGAATTGCTGCGCGCCGGCGTCGCGCTCAAGCTCAACCATCTCAAGCGCGCCGCCCAGTCCTATGCCCGCGACCGGAGCAACCAGGCCACAGGGCGCATGACGTCGTACGCGGCTGCGGCCGGACTGCTCGCGGTTGCGGGCTTGTTCGTCGTCGCAGCCTTCTTCGTCGGCCTGATCGCCCTGTACCGCTGGATTGCAATCCATTACGGGCAATTCTGGGGGTTCGGCGCCGTCGGCGCTGTGCTCCTGGTCCTGGCCGCCGCCTGCGCCGGCGTGGCCATGGCCCAGATGAAGCGCAAGACCAAGCCGATCGTGCCGCTCGCCAGCCGCCTACGGGTGGCTATCGCCACCCCGCGCATCCCGCGCGGAACGGTGAAGGAGGCGGTGAAAGAGGTCGCGACGACAATTCCCCTGGCGCCGCTCGCGCCGGGCGAACGAGGACATGAGTCAGGACATGGCGGCAGCACGTGGCCGGCTCGGTCCAACCGGCCCGTGCAACTCGGGCTGATGCTCGCGGCCGTTGGGCTGGTCGGGATCACGGCCGCGCGCAGGCGGCGTCACGGCCACGGAGCGGATACCTGAAAATGCGTATGCGGCGCGCCGAGCAATTCGACAGCTGGCTGTTAGTCGCAGCCACGACCGTGTTCGTGCTCACCGCGGAACGGTATTTCCAGGATTCTGGCCTGATCCGGCCGGGACCTCCGCAAGACCACCGCAACGGCGAGGCGAATTCGCCGGAAACGAGCCCGACGGGCGCAGCCTCGCAGCCCGGCCGCGGCCGCCGCGCGAAAAGCCCGTTCGCGATCCCGTGGGCAGGCTGGAAGGACATCCTCTGGCGCACCTATCAGCGCATCGACGAGGATCGCCTGCTCGCGACCGCCGGCGGCGTCGTCTTTTTCGGACTGCTCGCGATCTTTCCCGCTATCACGGCGCTGGTTTCATTCTATGGCCTGTTCGCCGATCCCTCGACGATCAGTTCCAACCTGCAATCGCTCGCGATGATGCTGCCCGAGGGCGCGTTCCAGATCGTCGAGGACCAGGTGGCGCGCGTCGTGTCGAACGGCGGCGCGACCCTTGGTTTCACTTTCCTGTTTGGACTCGTGCTCGCGATCTGGAGCGCCAATGCCGGCGTCAAAGCCATCTTCGACGCCCTCAACGTCGCCTATGAGGAGCGTGAAAAGCGCAGCTTCATCCGGCTGAACACGGTCTCGCTGGCTTTCACGGTCGGTGGCATCGTTGCCCTGCTGCTGATGGTGGGCGCCGTCGTCGCCTTCCCGCTCGCGCTCAACCACCTCGGCATGGCGCCCGAAAGCAAGCTGATCGTGGCGCTGGCGCGATGGCCGGTGCTGTTCGTCATTCTCCTTGCGGCGCTCGCCGTCCTCTACCGCTTCGCGCCCAGCCGCGACGCCCCGCGCTGGCAATGGCTGAGCCCCGGCGCTGTGACGGCCGCGATCCTCTGGATCGCCGGCTCGGCGCTGCTGTCCTGGTATCTGTCCGAATTCGCAAATTACAACGCGACCTACGGCTCGCTCGGCGCTGCGATCGGCTTGATGATGTGGATGTGGATGTCGGCCATCGTCATCATGTTCGGGGCTGAGCTGAATTCGGAGATCGAACGGCAGACCTTGCGCGACACGACCACCGGGCCGCCCAAGCCGCTAGGCACCCGCGAGGCCGTCTCGGCCGACACGGTCGGCGCCGCGGCGCCGTCCTGACTCTGCGATTGGGCCGCTATCCCCTCGAATCAACAATGATGTTAAGGTCATGCCGCTTGGGGGAGCATGCGGCGTGACGGGTTCGAAACGCCACCCGTGTTTTCCCGGTCAGGCAGTCAGCTCTTGAGGCGTAACGCGCGGCATGATTCGTATTTCGACGATCTTCATCGCGATCTGCATGGTTCTGGTCGCCGCCTCGCTCGGGCTCCTGCTCTACGCGGTCGCCGGCATCAGCGGAACCGAATCCGCGATCGTGGCGCTGACGGCGCTGACCTTCCTGATCCTCTACAATGCAGTGTCGATGCGACTGCGCGACCGCAGCGACGTCGGCGGCCAGATCGCCGATCTTTCGCGCGGCACCGCCGACCTCGCCCGTCAGGTCGCCGAATTCGGCCGCCGGCTCGCCACGATCGAAGCACGCATCGCCTCTTCCAATTCGGCCAACTCCGACCGCATCCAGTCGGTGGTCGGCGAGATCAACGAACTCGGCGGACTGGTCAGGCAACTCGCCACCACCGTGTCGGCCCATGAGGATCTGATGGCCGGCAACGCGCCAGTGTCGGCCCCCGCGCCGGTCGCAAGGCAGGAGCCGGACGCGCCGCTCGACCTGATGGCCACGTTCGAGGAGGAACGGCCGGCTGCCCCGGCGCCCGCGCCGCCGCCAATGCGGCCGGCAGCACCGGCGATCCAGACCCAGACCGCCAATCCGGTTCAGACCGCCAACGGCCGCAACCAGACCCAATTGCTGGCGACGCTCCGCAACGCGATCGACGAGAACCGCATCGACATCTTCCTCCAGCCGATGGTGTCGCTGCCGCAGCGCAAGGTCCGGTTCTACGAGGCCGTGACGCGCCTGCGCGACGAGCGTGACCAGCTGGTCGCGGCCGAGGAGTTCATCAGCATCGCGGAGGCCTCCGGGTTGATCGGGCGCATCGACAACATGGTCATGCTGCGCTGCGTGCAGGTGCTGCGGCGCCTGATGGTACGCAACAAGGAAGTCGGCGTGTTCTGCAACGTCGCGGCTTCCACGCTCGGCAATTCCACGACCTTCGCGCAATACCTCGATTTCCTCGAAGCCAATCGGGCGCTGGCGCCCTCGCTGGTGCTGGAATTCAAGCAATCCACCTTCCGCAATCTCGGCCCGGCCGAAACCGAGAATCTCGCGGCGCTCGCCCAGCGCGGCTTCCGTTTCTCGATCGACCATGTCACCGATTTGCGCATCGAACCGCGCGAGCTCGCCGATCGCGGCGTGCGCTTCATCAAGGTGCCGGCCTCGCTCCTGCTCGACCCCAGGCAGGCTTCGGCCTCGGACATCCACCCGTCCGATCTCTCCGACCTGCTCGGCCGCTTCGGCATCGATCTGATCGCCGAGCGAATCGAGGGCGAGCGCGCCGTGATCGACCTGCTCGATTATGACGTGCGGTTCGGCCAGGGGTTCCTGTTCGCGCCGCCCCGGCCATTGCGGCCGGAGGGGTCATCTGCTACCGCCGCGCCGAACCAGGCACAGGACATTCAGGGATCCAATGGCTCCGGCATATCCAGCTCAGGCGCGACGTCGGCTGCGTCTGCGCCACAGCGCGTCACCGGCAACGCCGCGCTCGCGCGACGTATCTGATCGGCCGCACGCATCATGACCACACTGCATTTCGCCGAAAGCCTGCGTGAACTCGTGGCGGGCGTGGACGTCGTGCTCAGCGACATCTGGGGCGTGGTCCATAACGGTCTTGAATCCTTCCCCGAAGCCTGCGAGGCGCTGCACACCTACCGCAGCCGCGGCGGTACGGTCATCCTGATCACCAACGCGCCGCGCCCGGCCGACTCCGTGCAGCGGCAATTGCGCAAGCTCGGCGTCGCCGACGAGACCTATGACGCGATCGTGTCTTCAGGCGACCTGACGCGGCTCTATGTCGCCGACCATCCCGGCCGCAAGATGTTCTGGCTCGGCCCCGAGCGCGACAACTCGATCTATCGCGGCCTCGATGCGGTGACCGCGCCGCTGGAAGAGGCGGATTACATCGTCTGCACCGGCCTCTATGACGACGAGACCGAGACGGCGGAAGACTATCGCGGCATGATGCTGAAGGCGCGCGAGCGCAAGCTGACGCTGGTTTGTGCCAACCCCGACATCGTGGTGGAACGCGGCGACCGCCTGATCTATTGCGCCGGCGCGATCGCGGAGCTCTATCGCGAGCTCGGCGGCGAGGTGATCTTCTACGGCAAGCCGCACCGGCCGATCTACGAGCGCGCGATGGCGCTCGCCGGCGAACGCCAAGGCCACCAGATCGACCGCAAAAAGGTGCTCGCGATCGGCGATTCCGTCCGGACCGACCTCACCGGCGCGCGCGAGTTCGGCATCGATTGCCTGTTCGTGACCCGCGGCATCCATGCCGAGGAGTTCGAGGGTCTCGACCAGCTCGACCCGGCGTCGGTGCTGGAATTGTTCGGCCATCCCCCGAAGGCGCTGATGCGCGAACTGAAGTGGTAGCGAGTTGATCGTCATTCCCGGTTGATGTGGGGCGTCGATTCCGGAACGACGAACCCGACGCAGAAAGCCCGGGACAATCGCCCGGGCTTTCCGAATTCAACTGATGGCTTCGATCGCGCCTTACGCGCTCGCCATGTCCGGGAAGACCGCCTCGATCTTGGTCTTCAGCGTCGCCGCGTTGAACGGCTTGACGATGTAGTTGTTCACGCCGGCCTTCTTGGCCGCGATCACGTTCTCGGTCTTTGATTCGGCCGTGATCATGATGAAGGGCGTGGTGGCGAGGTTCGGATCCGCGCGCACTTCGCGCAGCAGGTCGTAACCCGTCATCGGCTCCATGTTCCAGTCGGAAATCACGAGCCCGTACTTCTTGCCACGCATCTTGTTCAGCGCTGCCGAACCGTCGCTTGCATCATCGATATTCTCGAAGCCAAGCTGCTTCAGGAGGTTCCTGATGATACGGATCATGGTGCTGTAGTCGTCAACCACCAGAACCGACATCGACAAATCAACCGCCATCTCGACTCCCCCAACGCAAACCCAGGAAATATTACGATCGGACCTGCCGGGCCGGAGCCCCGCGGTTCCACGCCCAAGGACTAGCACCAAGGCGTTAAACAGCGCGTTAACTGGGAACGCCCCCGGTGGACTGAAATCGCACTCGATGCGGCCGCCCCCTCCTGCTTGACTTCATCCGGCCCGTCGCGCCACGGTCCCGGCCGGTCCCGCCGGTTCGAGATTCCCCTGATGGCCCCGCATTTTACCGTTATCCGCGACACCACGCCGGACTCCGCCATTGCAAGGGGTGCCGTGGTCGCCATGGGCAATTTCGACGGCGTTCATCTCGGCCATCGCGCCGTAATCGCTGCGGCGCTGGAAATGGGCCGGCTACATGGCCGCCCTGCGCTGGCATTGACCTTCGAGCCGCATCCGCGCCGGTTTTTCAGCCCCAACACCCCGCAATTCCGCCTGACGGACGAGCGTGCCAAGCTGCGGCTTCTGGCCGGCACCGGACTTGACGGCGCCGTGGTCATGACCTTCGACAAGTCCCGCGCCGGGACCAGCGCGCAAGACTTCATTCACCACGACCTGATCGGGCGCCTGGGCATCGGCGGAATCGCCGTCGGCTACGACTTCCACTTCGGCAAGGGTCGGGTCGGCTCGCCGAGCCTCCTCGTCAACGAGGCGCCCCGGCTCGGCATCGAGGTCGACGTGCAGCCGCATGTCGATATCGACGAGCGGCCGGTCTCGTCCAGCGCGATCCGAATCGCGCTCGCCGAAGGCCAACTCGACGAGGCCACGGCCATGCTCGGCGCGCCCTGGTTTATCACCGGCGAGGTCATCCACGGAGAGAAGCGCGGCCGCGACCTCGGTTATCCCACCGCCAATATCCGCCTTGATGCCAATTGCGGCCTCAAGCACGGCATCTATGCGGTGCGGGTCGGCCGCGGCGCGGAGCGGCTGGATGGGGTCGCAAGCTTCGGCCGCCGCCCGACGTTCGACAATGGTGCGCCGCTGCTGGAAATCTTCCTGTTCGACTTCAAGGGGGATCTCTACGGGCAGACGCTCGACTGCGCCTTTATCGGCTTCATCCGCGAGGAGCTGAAATTCGAGGGCCTGGATGCCCTGATCCGCCAGATGGACAACGATTCCGCCCGCGCCCGCGCCATGCTCGCCGCCGCCCCGGACGCGTTTCCGCGGCTTGGCGTCATCGATTGAGGCCGGAAACCGGCCCGCCGAACCTTTTGCGCTTCCCCCGCCCCCCTGCTATGGAGAGCCCATGTTTGCGCGGCGCATCATAGGGATTAGCGGCCCGGCTTCCGCCTGAGCCTTCGGCTCGGCGCAAGACCGGGATGTCGTCGTTTCACCCGCGATTCCGCATCGCCATCCGTTCCCGCGCCCTTCCGAGCCAGTCAGCCTCATGTCCGACAAGCCACAAAAGTCCCAAAAATCCGAAGCCAAAGACTATTCGAAAACCCTGTTCCTGCCGCAGACCGAATTCCCGATGCGGGCCGGCCTGCCGCAGCGCGAGCCGGAGCTGCTGAAATACTGGAACGACATCGGCCTTTACGACAAGCTCCGCCAGGAAGCCCAGGGCCGCGCCAAATTCGTGCTGCATGACGGCCCGCCCTACGCCAATGGCAACATCCATATCGGGCACGCGCTGAACAAGATCCTCAAGGACGTCGTGACCAAGAGCCAGCAGATGCTCGGCTTCGACTCCAACTACGTGCCCGGTTGGGACTGCCACGGCCTGCCGATCGAATGGAAGATCGAGGAAGAGAACTACCGTTCCAAGGGCAAGCAGAAGCCCGACTTCCGCGACTCCGCTGCGATGGTGGCGTTCCGCAAGGAATGCCGCGCCTATGCGACACACTGGATCAACGTGCAGCGCGAGGAATTCAAGCGGCTCGGCATCATCGGCGACTGGGATCATCCCTATCAGACGATGAGCTATCCCGCCGAAGCGCAGATCGCCCGCGAGCTGATGAAGTTCGCCGCCAACGGCACGCTGTATCGCGGCTCCAAGCCGGTGATGTGGAGCGTGGTCGAGAAGACCGCCCTCGCCGAGGCCGAGGTCGAGTACGAGGACTACACATCCGACATGGTATGGGTGAAGTTTCCCGTCACGTCCCCGGCACATGGTGCGCTCGCCAATGCATCGGTCGTGATCTGGACCACCACGCCCTGGACGCTGCCCGGCAATCGCGCGATCTCGTTCTCACCGAAGATCGCCTACGGCCTCTACAAGGTGACGGATGCGGCCGCGGACAATTGGGCGAAGACCGGCGATCTCCTGATCCTGGCCGATGCGCTTGCAGCAGAGGTGTTCAAGCAGGCGCGCGTCACGGCCTATGAGAAGCTGCGCGACATTCCCGGCGATACGCTGGACGCCGTGGAGTGCGCCCATCCCTTGCGCGGCCTCGATGGCGGTTACGCGTTTATCGTGCCGCTGCTCGCCGGCGAGCATGTCACCGACGATACCGGCACCGGTTTCGTGCACACCGCGCCGAGCCACGGCCGCGAGGATTTCGACGTCTGGATGGCCAATACCCGCGAGCTCGATGAGCGCGGCATCTCGACCGCGACCCCCTACACTGTCGACGAGAACGGCGCCTATACCGCGCAGGCCCCAGGCTTCACCGGCAAGCGCGTGCTCAACGACAAGGGCGAGAAGGGCGATGCCAATGAAGCCGTGATCAAGGCGTTGGTCGAGGCCGGCAAGCTGCTCGCGCGCGGCCGCCTCAAGCACCAGTACCCGCATTCCTGGCGATCGAAGAAGCCGGTGATCTTCCGCAACACGCCGCAATGGTTCATCGCGATGGACAAGGACATCAGCGAAGATGGCCACGCCAGGAAGGGCGATACGCTGCGGGCTCGCGCGCTGCATGCTATCTCGGTCACGCAATGGGTGCCGCCGTCAGGTGAGAACCGCATCAACGGCATGATCGCCAACCGTCCGGACTGGGTGATCTCGCGCCAGCGCGCCTGGGGCGTTCCCATCGCCGTTTTCGTGCGCGAGAACAGCGACGGCTCGGCCGAGATCCTGCAGGACGAGATCGTCAACCAGCGCATCACCGAGGCCTTCATGGAGGAAGGCGCCGACGCCTGGTACATGGAAGGCGCCCGCGAGCGCTTCCTTGGATCCCGCGCGAAGGAAGACTGGAAGAAGATCGACGACATCTGCGACGTCTGGTTCGATTCCGGCTCCACACATGCCTTCGTGCTCGAGGATCGCCAGAACTTCCCGCAGCTCGGCAACATCGTTCGCAAGGTCGACGGCGGCGACGACACCGTGATGTATCTCGAAGGCAGCGACCAGCATCGCGGCTGGTTTCATTCGTCGCTGCTGGAGAGCGCCGGCACGCGCGGCCGCGCGCCCTACGACATCGTGCTCACCCACGGCTTCACGCTCGACGAGAACGGCCGCAAGATGTCGAAGTCGATCGGCAACACCGTCGAGCCTCAGAAGGTGATCAAGGATTCGGGCGCGGATATCCTGCGCCTCTGGGTCTGCGCCACCGACTATGCCGACGACCAGCGCATCGGCCCGGAGATCCTGAAGAACACCATCGAGACCTATCGCAAGCTGCGCAACACCGTACGCTGGATGCTGGGAACGCTGGATCACTACAAGCCGGCCGACGCAGTCGCGCCCGCCGACATGCCCGAACTCGAACGGCTGATGCTGCACGAGCTCGCGGTCCGTGCTGCCGTCGTCCGCAAAGCCTATCAGGAGTTCGACTACAAGACCGTGGTCGCAACCTTGTCCGCGTTCCTGAACAGTGAGCTCTCCGCGTTCTATTTCGACATCCGCAAGGACACGCTGTATTGCGATCCGCCGTCCTCGCCGACGCGCAAGGCGGCGCTGACCACGATCGACCTGTTGTGCAGCTCGATCCTGAAATGGCTGGCGCCTATCCTCAGCTTCACCGCGGAGGAGGCCTGGCGGATGTACAGGCCCGACGCCGAGCCCTCGGTGCACCTGACGCAGTTTCCCGACGACCTCGAAAGCCTGCGCGACGACAAGCTCGCCGCGAAGTGGGAAGCGATCCGCAATGTCCGCCGCGTCGTCACCGGTGCGCTGGAGCTCGAACGCGCCGCCAAGAACATCGGCTCGTCGCTGGAGGCATCACCGGTCATCTATGTCGCCGACCGCGACATGCTTGCGACGCTGTTCGACACCGATCTCGCCGAGATCTGCATCACCTCGAACTACGAGGTGCGCGAGGGCGAGGTGCCGGCTTCCGCATTCCGTCTCGATGCCGTTCCAGGCGTCGCTGTCGTGGTGGAGAAGGCGGTCGGCACCAAATGCGCCCGTTCCTGGAAGATTTCGCCGACGGTGGGTGAAGACCCCGAATATCCCGACGTCACCCCGCGCGACGCCAAGGCGCTGCGCGAATGGAAGGCGCTGGGGGTCAGCATCTAGGTCTCACCGTCGTCCTGGCGAAAGCCAGGACCCATTCCACGGCCGCCAATTGCGACGAAGGCTGATGACCGCAAGTCTTTCAAACAACGACCGCCTCGGACTATGGGTCCTGGCTTTCGCCAGGACGACGACGGAGCGTGTTGTGGCCGACTGCCCATGACCCCGCTCCGCGCCGGCATCCTCGCGGCCCTGCTCACGCTCGTGGCCGACCAGGCTTCAAAGCTCTGGCTGCTGAACGTGTTCGACCTCGCCCGTCGCGGCGCGGTCGAGGTGACCCCGTTCTTCGACCTGGTGCTGGCCTGGAACATCGGCATCAGCTTCGGCTGGCTCCAGAACGACGGTCAGGCGGCGCAAATGGCGCTGATGGCCGTGAAGGTCGTCGCGGTGGTTGCGCTGGCGATCTGGATGGCCCGCTCGCACACCCTGCTGGCAACCATCGCGCTTGGCCTGATCATTGGCGGCGCCATCGGCAATGGGATCGATCGCCTCGCCTATGGCGCGGTGGTCGATTTCGCCCTGTTTCACATCAATATCGGCGAAAATACCTATAATTGGTACGTGTTCAACCTCGCGGACGTGGCCATCGTTGCTGGCGTGGCGGCGCTATTGTATGATTCCTTCCTGGGGGTACCCGCCGCAAAAGCGCCCTGATCCCGGCCGATACGGACCGGCAGGCGGAACCTTGCTTTTGCGAGGGATTATGCCGCGCGAGAGCGGCAAACTGCCACATTTTGGAACAGGTACAGTGATGCGCAGCTCGAAGACCAGCGGTTCGATGGTTGAAGACCCCCGGCAGGGGTTCTGGCGGGCGTTGAAATTGTCCGCTGTCGCGCTCGGCATCGGTCTCGTCATGTCGGCTGGCGTCGCTCGCGCCGGTGACGACGGCGAGGACGACGACGACATGACCTTCGAAGAGAAGCTCATCGACAATCTGATGTCGGGCATCGGCGCCAAGAGCATGGAGAAGAAGGGTATCGAATACCGCGAGCGGTCGCCGCTGGTGGTGCCGCCCAAGCTCGACCTGCCGCCGCCCGCCGGCGTTGAAGCCAAGAACGCGCCGAACTGGCCGAAGGACCCTGACGAGAGACGCCGCAAGGAGGCCATCGCGCAGCGGAAGAAGGCCGTCAAGGCCACGGAGAGCTGGCAGGCAGGCCGGGCGTTGTCGCCCGCCGAGATGGAGGTCGGCAGGACAGCCGCACCCGAGCGCACGAGCAATGATCCTATTCAGCCGGGCACCAACGGCAATCCGTCGCTCAGCCCGGCCCAGCTCGGTTTCTCCGGCGGTCTGTGGGGCATGATGTCGAACAACAAAGGCGAGGCCAAGCAATTCACGACCGAGCCGCCGCGCCAGTCGCTGGTCGAGCCGCCGCCGGGCTACCAGACACCGTCACCGAGCTATGCCTATGGCGCCGGAGAGGACAAGACCCGGCGGACCTATTTCGACATCATGTCCGGCAAGGACAAGGAACAATAGCGCTCCTGTCCCTTCGCGATATCGCGACAGACGCGGTCCCGCGCCGGCGGCTCGTGCGCGCCGGACGCGGTCTTTAATTGCTGATCAGTAACTTGCGCCCGAGTTGAGTTCTCTGCTTCGTGACGCGAAGCGTTTGCCGCACGGTGTACCATGCCGTGCCTCCGAGCCGGACATCCGGGCTCGGCCTTTCATAAGGATCATGATGTCCTCTTACCGATCGGCTGCCCGCCTCCTTGCCGCGCTGCTTTCGACGAGTGTCCTCACGGCCGGCGCATCCCTTGCGCAGACCACGGTGACATCGGCTCCGCCCGCCAGCTTCACGCTTGGAAACGGCATGCAGGTCGTGGTGATTCCCGACCACCGCACGCCCGTCGTCACGGAAATGATCTGGTACAAGGTCGGCTCGGCGGACGAGACGCCCGGCAAGTCCGGGCTCGCGCACTTCCTCGAGCACCTGATGTTCAAGGGCACATCGAAGCATGCGGTCGGCGAATTCTCCCAGACCGTGCTCCGCGTCGGCGGCAACGAGAACGCCTCGACTTCGGTCGACTACACCAACTACTACCAGCGCGTGCCGCGCGAGCAGTTGCCGACCATGATGGAATTCGAGGCCGACCGCATGACCGGCCTGATCCTCAAGGACGAGAACGTGTTGCCCGAGCGTGACGTCGTGCTCGAAGAATACAACATGCGCGTCGCCAACAATCCGGACGCGCGGCTGAACGAGCAGATCATGGCCGCGCTCTATCTCAACCATCCCTACGGCCGGCCGGTGATCGGCTGGCACCAGGAGATCGAGAAGCTCGATCGCGAGGATGCGCTCGCCTTCTACCGCCGCTTCTATGCGCCGAACAACGCGATCCTGGTGATCGCCGGCGACGTCGAGCCCGCCGACATCCGCCCGCTGGTCGAGCGCAATTTCGGCGCCATCCCGGCGCAGCCCGCGATCCCGGCGCGCCGCGTCCGCCCGCAGGAGCCGGAACCCGCGGCGCCGCGCACCGTGACCCTGGCCGATCCGCGCGTCGAGCAACCCGGCCTGCGACGCTATTACCTAGTGCCCTCGGCGACCACGGCTGCGGCCGGCGAAAGCGCGGCCCTCGACGTGCTGGCGCAGCTGATGGGCAGCGGCAGCAATTCCTATCTCTACCGCGCGCTCGTGGTGGACAAGCCGCTCGCGGTCTCCGCCAGCGCCAGCTATTCGAGCATCTCGCTCGACCCGACCCAGTTCGCGATCTCGGCTTCGCCCAAATCCGGGGTCAGCTTCGCCGAGGTCGAGCAGGTGGTCGACGGCGTCATTGCCGACATCGCGCAGAATCCGATCCGCGCCGAGGATCTCGAGCGGGTCAAGACCCAGCTCATCGCCGAGGCGATCTACGCCCAGGACAACCAGGCGGTGCTGGCGCGCTGGTATGGCGGCGCACTGACCACGGGCCTGTCGATCGAGGACATCCGGAGCTGGCCAGATCGCATCCGCGCCGTCACCGCCGAGCAGGTCCGCACCGTCGCGCAGAAATGGCTCGAGAAGAAGCGCTCGGTGACGGGCTATCTGATCAAAGACACCGCGACCACCAAGCGCGAGGAGAAGCGTTCGTGACCTATCCCTTCCTTCGACGCGTTGCATTCTCCTTTGCCACCGGCGCGGCACTCGCGCTCGCTACCGTCTCGCCGTCACAGGCGGCGGCGAAGATCCAGCATTTGACCTCGCCGGGCGGCATCGAGGCCTGGTTCGTGCAGGATGCGACCGTGCCGCTGATCGCCATGGAATATTCCTTTGCCGGCGGTTCGGCCCAGGATCCCAAGGACAAATCGGGCGTCGCCAATCTGGTCGGCGATCTCCTCGACGAAGGCTCCGGCGATCTCGATTCCAAGACCTTCCATGAGCGGCTCGATCGCCGTGCCATCGAGCTCTCTTTCAGCGCCACCCGCGACACGTTCCGCGGCAGCCTGCGCATGCTGCGCGACAACAAGGACGAGGCCTTCGACCTGCTGCGGAGCGCGCTGACCTCGCCGCATTTCGAAACTGCCGACGTCGAACGCATTCGCTCGCAGGTGATCTCGGGCCTGCGCCGCGAGACAACCAACCCGACCTCGCTCGCGAGCCGCAAATTCCTGGAGGTTGCCTTTGGCGATCATCCCTACAGTCGGCAGTCCAACGGCAACCTCGACAGCGTTCCGACCATTACGGTTGCCGACATGAAGGATTATGTCGGCCGCGTGCTCGCCAAGGACACGCTCAAGATCGCGGTGGTTGGCGACGTGGATCCCGATACGCTCGGCAAGCTGCTCGACCACACATTTGGTAGCCTGCCGGCCAAGGCCAATCTCGTGCCCGTCCCCGACGTCGAGGCCGCCAAGCCGCCGCAACGCGCCTTCGTGACGCTCGACGTGCCCCAGACCGTGATCACCTTCGGCGGTCCCGGGGTGAAGCGCAGCGATCCGAACTTCATGGCGGCCTATGTCGTCAACCACATCCTCGGCGGCGGCGGGTTGTCCTCGCGGCTCTATCGCGAGGTGCGCGAGAAGCGCGGGCTCGCCTATTCGGTGTTCGAATCACTGCTTTGGATGGAGCATTCGGCGGTTTTCATCGGCAATACCGGCACCCGCGCCGACCGTGCCGGCGACACCATCGATGCCATCGACAAGGAGGTGCGCCGGATCGCCGAGGAAGGCCCGACGCAGAAGGAGCTCGACGAGGCCAAATCCTACCTCAAGGGCTCGCAGATGCTGGCGCTCGACACCTCCTCGAAGCTCGCGCAGGCGCTGCTGCAATATCAGCAGGACAAGCTGCCGATCGACTATATCGAGAAGCGCAACGCCGTCGTGGATGCGGTCACCATGGACGACGCCAAGGCGGCCGCAAAGCGCCTCTGGGGCCAGGGCCTCCTGACCGTCGTCGTCGGCCGCGCTCCGCAGGCCGCGGCGCAACCGGCAGCCGCACCGGCGACGAAGTCGAACTGACGTCTTCCATACCCTTCTGAAATGGCCGGGCTCGCCCGGCCATTTGCATTTGGGGGCGCCATTGCCGAACTTGGGCGTCCGGGATATGTCCGGGCATCACGAATGGTGCCACCATGCTGCGGATATCCCGCGATCTTGTCATCGACGAGGACGACATCGAGATCGGCTTTGTCCGCGCCTCCGGCCCGGGCGGGCAGAACGTCAACAAGGTCGCGACCTCGGCGCAATTGCGCTTCGACACCCGGAAGCTGACGCTTCCGGAGGATGCCGCGTTGCGCCTCGCCCGGCTCGCAGGGCAGCGCATGACCAAGGACGGCGTCATCGTGATCCAGGCCCAACGCTTCCGCACCCAGGAGCGCAACCGCCAGGACGCCATCGACCGCCTTACGGAGATGCTCGGCGAAGCCATGATCCGGCCGAAGCCGCGGCGCGCGACAAAGCCGACCTTTGGCTCCAAGCAGCGCCGGCTCGAGGGCAAGAAACACCGCAGCGACATCAAGTCGAAGCGCGGGCGCGGTTTCGACGACTAGCAGAGACTGCAAAAGAACTCCGGCCGCAGGGCGACCGGAGTTCTGCCGTCTCACTCCATTGGCTAGTAGCGCTTGCCCGTGGCTGCACCGCCCGTCGCGGAATCGTCGGCGGTCCCTTTGTGTGCAGCACTGCCCGTGGTGCCAACCGTGCCCCTGGTGCCCTTCGTCGGCTTCATGCCCGTCGTCTCGCCCGCCGCGCCCGGCTGGGCGCTCATCTCCTCGTCGCCGCTGCCCATTGTGCTGCCTTGCATGGGTTTGCTTTGCACGGCGCCGCTAGGCCTCGCGCCAGACGACGTACCTTGCGCGAGAACCGGTGTCACAATGAGAGCCGAGACGGCGCATGCGATTGCGGAGGTCTTCACCAACTTCATCCATTTCTCCTGGATTTTCGCGATGATCGGTTCGGCGGCTTGATGCGCCGTCCGTCTGAGCCGAACCAGTCCATCGCGTTACGAGCTCGAACGGCGCGACCGCAATGCAACCTGTCTCGTGTGGTGATCGTTTAGGGATTTGACGGCGGTTTCGCGGAATTGTCCTCCGCATATACGGCAGCGCGGAACAACGCACCCGCGTGCACCTCCGCACGCAGCGAAACAGCCCGCTACTACCACCGCATGTTTTGCCGCGCCTAGAGTTTGCGCACGCTGAATTGACGTCGACGGGCGGACTTTTGACGATGCGCGCGATCGTGCTGGGATTGTGCACCGCGGTGGTGCTGGTGGTGCGGGTGGCCGAGGCGCAGATGCCCTTGCCGGCTGCAAAGCCGCCGGATGGCGCAACACTGTTCAAGCAGCAATGCGCGGTGTGCCACACCACGAACCTGTCAGAACCGGTGCGGCAGGGTCCGCCGCTGGTCGGGATCGTCGGGCGGCCCGCCGGCAAGGTCGAAGGCTTTCACTATTCAGAGCCCCTCGCAAAAGCAGCCTTCGCCTGGGACGAGACGAAGCTCGACGCATGGCTGACCAATCCGCAAGCCGTGATTCCCGGCGTGGTCATGGTCTACCGGCAGGCGAAGCCGGAGACGCGCGCCGCCATCATCGCCTTTCTTAAGGAGCAGAACTGAGTGGCAAAGCCGGTCCATTCCATGATCCGCGCACTCGACGAGGCGCGCTCGCTCGACTTCTACAGACGGGCCTTTGGCCTGGAAGTCACCGACCGTCTGAAGTTCGCAGACTTTGCCCTGATCTATCTGCGTCACCCCTCCTCACCCTTCGAGTTGGAGCTGACGGTCAATTTCGATCGCAAGGAGTCGTATGCGCTCGGCGACGGCTACGGACATCTCGCCGTGGTGGTCGAGGATCTCGATGCCGAACATGCCCGCTTCGAGCGTGAGAAGCTCGCACCGGGTCCGCTGCGCGACTTCAAGCACGACGGCAAAACGCTGGCGCGCTTCTTCTTCGTCAGCGATCCCGACGGCTACAAGATCGAGGTGATCCAGCGCGGCGGACGTTTCAACTGATCGAACCACAAAATCAAAATCATAAAAGGAGGAATGCCATGAGAGAAGTCGATCGTCGAAGCAGGCACAGCCGCCGCATCTTTCTCAAGGGCGCCGCGGCCGCCGTGCCGGTCGCGGCAGTCGCGACCAGCGTCGCCGTCAGCATCGAGGGCGCCTGGGCCGACGAGGCAAGCGCGCTTTCGCCCGCGACGATGAAGACGCTGCTGAAAGTCGCGCGCGATATCTATCCACACGACGTCCTCGGCGACAGCTACTACATCACCGCGATCAAGCCGTGGGACGGAAAGGCCGCCAAGGACCCCGCCGTCAAGGCGCTAATCAGCGACGGCATCACCAGGCTCGATCAGAACGCGCGTGATCGCCACAAGGCGCCCTATGTCGAAGTGCCCTGGGAAGCCGACCGCGTGGTGCTTTTGAAGGAGATCGAGCAGAGCGACTTCTTCCAGAAGGTGCGCGGCGACCTCGTCGTCTCTCTCTACAACCAGAAAGAGGTCTGGCCGCGGTTCGGCTACGAGGGCTCCTCCGCCGAACACGGCGGCTACATCAACCGCGGCTTCGCCGACATCGACTGGCTGCCGAAGGCTTAAGGCTCACCCAACGGTTCAGGAGAACGCATATGGCAAAATTCGATCTGAACGACTCCAGCGTTGTGGTGATCGTCGGCTCCGGTGCCGGCGGCGGCACGCTGGGTAACGAGCTCGCACAGAAGGGCGTCAAGGTCGTGATTCTCGAAGCAGGTCCCCGCATCGAGAATCAGGACTTCGTCAATGACGAGTGGGAGAGTTTCTCGCAGCTCGCCTGGACCGATGCGCGCACCACATCGGGATCATGGCGCGTCGCAAAAGACTTCTCGGGTCTTCCCGCCTGGATCGTCAAGGCGGTCGGCGGCTCGACCACACACTGGGCTGGCGCGTCGCTGCGGTTCGACGAGCACGAGTTCAAGGTGAAGAGCACCTACGGCAACATTCCCGGCGCCAACCTGCTGGACTGGCCGGTCACGCTCGCGGAGATGGAGCCGTGGTACGCCAAGGCCGAGAACAAGATGGGCGTGACCCGCACCAACGGCATTCCCGGACTTCCCGGCAACAATAACTTCAGAGTGATGGAGGCCGGCGCAAAGAAGCTCGGCTACAAGACGGTGCACACCGGCAACATGGCGATCAACAGCCAGCCGCGCGACGGACGCGGCGCCTGTCAGCAGATCGGCTTCTGCTTCCAGGGCTGCAAGTCCGGCGCGAAATGGTCGACGCTCTACACCGAGATACCCAAGGGCGAGGCGACCGGCAATCTCGAGGTTCGCCCCGCCAGCATGGCGGTCAAGATCGAGCACGATGCCGCCGGCAAAGTCACCGGCGTGGTTTACGCCGACGAGAGCGGTGCAATGCAGCGCCAGAAGGCACGCATCGTTGCGGTCGCCGGCAATTCGATTGAAAGCCCACGGCTGCTGTTGAACAGCGCATCCACGATGTTCCCCGACGGCCTCGGCAACTCAAGCGGTCAGGTCGGCCGCAATTACATGCGCCACATGACCGGTAGCGTCTATGCCGTGTTCGAGAAGTCGGTGCACATGTATCGCGGCACCACCATGGCCGGCATCATCCGCGACGAGGCCGCCAACAATCCGAAGCGCGGCTTCGTCGGCGGCTACGAGATGGAGACGCTGTCGCTCGGACTGCCCTTCATGGCGGCGTTCCTCAACCCCGGCGCCTGGGGACGTCCGTTCACCGCCGCGCTCGACGGTTATCCCAGGATGGCCGGGATGTGGCTGGTCGGCGAGGACATGGCGCAGGAAACCAACCGCATCACGCTCGATCCTGTCGTGAAGGACAAGTTCGGCCAGCCGGTCGCAAGCGTGCACTTCGACGATCATCCCAACGATCTCGCGATGCGCGCGCACGCCTACAAGCAGGGCGCTGCGGTCTACGACGCCGTCGGCGCCACCGTGAGCTATCCGACACCGCCCTATCCGAGCACGCACAATCTCGGCACCAACCGGATGAGCGAGAAGCCCAGGGATGGTGTGGTCAACAAGTTCGGGCAAAGCCACGACGTCAAGAACCTGTTCGTCTCCGACGGCAGCCAGTTCACCAGCGGCGCAGCCTGCAATCCGACGCTGACCATCGTCTCGCTGGCGATCCGGCAGGCGGATTACATTGCGGGTGCGATGCAGAAGAAGGAAATTTGATCCAATCTCGTTCGTCGTCCTGGCGAAAGCCAGGACCCATTGCCCCGGGAAGGAGTTCGGCGAAGGCTTGTTGTTCGGGACTCATACCGCCCATCGCTGATGGATTCCGCGGTATGGGTCCTGGCCTTCGCCAGGACGACATCAGGGCTATTCCGCTGCATCGAGGATGGGCGCAACCGTCGTCTTGAACGCCTGCACCGGCGCTGCCGTCTTGGAGCGGTAGATCAGGCAGGAGCAGCGCAGCAACGAAGCGAAATTGTTGACCTCGCCGTGATGGTCGAGCACCTCGGTGTAGAGCGTCGTCAGGAACTTGCCGACGCTCATGTTCTCCTTGGCCGCGATCTCCTCCAGCGTGTCCCAGAATGCCATTTCCAGCCGGATCGAGGTGCAATGCCCACCGATCCGCAACGAGCGGGTCTGGGATTCGTAGTCGCCTTGGGGCTGATGCGCGAAGAGATGGCACATGGCGTCCTCCCGTCCTGTTGCCATTTTTTCGCGATGCTACACCGCAGCCCGGTACCCCACAATCGGGACGGCAGCCGGAGATCGATCCATCCCGGTTGCGCGATTTTCTCGAACGTCCAATCCCATCAATGCGATAGATAGCCCTTTTCCCCAGCCCGCCACGTTCCTGTTGCCCAACACATGCTTTTGACGCAACACGGCCTAGAATGGCGTTCTCCGCGAATCCAGATCGAAGCCCAAGATCAAAGCCGAAAATCGAGTTTCATGCCCGTCCGCCAATTACCCGAACAGGTCGTCAACCGCATCGCCGCCGGCGAAGTGGTCGAGCGTCCCGCGAGCGTGGTCAAGGAACTGGTCGAGAACGCCATCGACGCCGGCGCGAGCCGGATCGACGTCTTTACCGATGGCGGCGGACGCCGGCGGATCGGCATCACCGACGACGGCGGCGGCATGACCGCCAGGGACCTGTCGCTGGCGGTCGAGCGTCACGCCACCTCCAAGCTCGACGACGAGGACTTGCTGCAGATCCGCACGCTCGGATTCCGCGGCGAGGCGCTGCCCTCGATCGGCTCCGTGGCGCGGCTTGCCATCACCACGCGGCATGCCAGCGAGCCGCACGCCTGGGCGCTCAATGTCGAGGGCGGCGAGAAATCCGAGATCATGCCGGCGGCGCTGGCCCACGGCACGCGGGTCGAGGTCAACGACCTCTTCTACGCGACGCCGGCGCGGCTGAAGTTCTTGAAGACCGACCGGACCGAGGCGGAAGCGATCCGTGAGGTGGTGCGGCGCCTCGCGATGGCGCGACCCGAAATCGCTTTCACGCTCGCGGGCGAAGAGCGCGCGCCGGTGACCTGGGCTGCGGCGCTGCCCGGCGTCGCCGGTCGCCTGACCCGTCTCGGCGACATCCTGGGGGCGGAGTTCCGCAGCCATGCCATCGGGGTCCATGCCGAGCGCGAGGGCGTGGTGGTCGCCGGCTATGCCGCAGCGCCGGCGCTGACCAAAGCCAACGCGCTCGGGCAATATCTCTTCGTCAACGGCCGCCCGGTGCGCGACAAGCTGATCCTAGGGGCAGTCCGCGGGGCCTATGCCGACTATCTGCCGCGCGACCGCCATCCGGTGCTGGCGCTGTTTGTCACGCTCGATCCGCGCGAGGTCGACGCCAACGTGCATCCGGCCAAGACCGAGGTGCGGTTTCGCAACGCCGGCCTGGTCCGCGCGCTGATCGTGCACGGATTGAAGGACGGGCTTGCGCGGGAGGGCCGGCGCACCGCCGCCAACAGCGGCGAAAGCGCGCTGTCCTCGTTCCGCCCCGCATTCACGCCGCGCCCGGCAAGCTGGGACTGGCGCCAGTCGCCATCCGCCCCGGTCGCGCCGATGCCGTCATTCGACGGTGCCGCCGTGCCGGCCTTCGCCGAGCGCGCACAGGCCGCGTTCGATGTCGGCGCACCCAGCGCGGACGTGCGGATCGAATCCCAGCCAGTCAGTGACCTGGTCGACCGCCCGCTCGGCGCTGCGCGCACCCAGATCCACGAGACCTATATCGTCTCGCAGACCCGCGACGGCCTGATCATCGTCGACCAGCACGCCGCGCATGAACGCATCGTCTATGAACGGCTGAAGGCCTCGCTGGCGGCCAACGGCGTGCAGCGGCAGATCCTGCTGATCCCCGAGATCGTCGAGATGGACGAGGCCACGGTGGAGCGCCTGCTCGAGCGCAGCGAGGAGCTGGCGTCGTTCGGCCTTGCGATCGAATCCTTCGGCCCCGGCGCGGTTGCGGTGCGCGAGACGCCGTCGCTGCTCGGCAAGACCAACGCCGGCGGCCTGTTGCGCGATCTTTCCGAGCACATGGCCGAGTGGGACGAGGCGCTGCCTCTGGAGCGCCGCCTGATGCACGTCGCCGCCACCATGGCCTGCCACGGCTCGGTGCGCGCCGGCCGCAGGCTGCGACCGGAGGAGATGAATGCCCTGCTCCGCGAGATGGAGGACACCCCGAACTCCGGCCAGTGCAATCACGGCCGGCCGACCTATGTCGAGCTGAAGCTGTCGGATGTCGAGAAGCTGTTCGGGCGACGGTAACGTTCGAAATTACGGCCGCTTCAAAAACACGAACTCCGTGTCGTCATAAGCGCGCCGCTCCAATTCCTCGAAGCCTTCCGGCGTGACGAACTGCGCAGCCTTCGCCTCTTCCACCACGAGCAGCGCGCCCGGCGTGAGCCAGCCCCCGTCGCGCAAGCTCGCAAGCGCCTTCTCCGCAAACCCTTTGCCATAGGGCGGATCGAGGAACACCAGCGAGAACGGCTCGACCGGATGCGCAGGCCCGAGATCGGTGGCATCACGGCGATAGACTTTTGTCACGCCACCCAGGCCCAGCGTCTCGACATTATTCCGCAGCAGGGCGCGCGCTTCCGCGCCGTTGTCGACGAACAGCGTGAACTTCGCGCCGCGTGAAGACGCTTCGATTCCCAGCGCACCGGTGCCGGCGAAGAGATCGAGCACGCGCGCATCCGCAATCGGATCGTCATAGGCGTGCACGAGGATGTTGAACACGGACTCACGCAGGCGGTCCGCCGTGGGGCGGATGTCGCGCGAGGACGGTGAGGCCAGATTGCGCCCCTTCAATCGACCGCCGACGACGCGCAACGTCAGTCCTCCTTCGGCGCCAGATCGCGCTTGCCGTGATAGCCGCGCTTGGGACGGCGCGGCGGGCCGTAGCCGCTCGCCTCAGCCTCGTTGCGCTCGCGCGCTTCCTCGCTGCCGGTGCGTTGCACCAGCACGCGGCGGCCCTTGCGGTCGTTGATCACGCCGCGCTTGGTCGCCGGCTTCTTCTCGCGCGGCACGTCGTCGCCCTCATGCGAGGCAGATTTCTGCGGCACGTCGAACTGCGCACCCGATTTCTCGATGATCTTTTCGCCGAGCTGGTCGCGCAGCACGCGGGACTTGATCTCGTCGACCTGGCCCTCGGGGACCTCGCCGAGCTGGAACGGGCCGTAGGAGACCCGGATCAGCCGGTTCACCTCGAGCCCGAGATGAGCGCAGACGTTGCGCACTTCGCGGTTCTTGCCCTCGCGGATCGCGAAAACCAGCCAGACATTCGCGCCCTGGTCACGCTCCAGCGTGGCGTCGATCGGACCGTATTTGATGCCCTCGATCTCGATGCCGTTCTTCAGCTCGTCGAGCTGCGCCTGCGTGACGTCGCCATGGGCGCGGACACGGTAGCGGCGCAGCCAGCCGGTGTCCGGCAGCTCGAGCGTGCGCGCGAGCCCGCCATCATTGGTGAGCAGCAGCAGGCCCTCGGTGTTGAAGTCGAGCCGGCCGACGCTGATCAGCCGCGGCAGACCTTCGGGCAGATTGTCGAACACGGTCGGACGGCCCTCGGGATCGTCATGCGTCGTCATGAGGCCGCGGGGCTTGTGATAGAGGAACAGCCGCGTGCGCTCGCGCTCCGGCAACGGCTTGCCGTCGACAGTGACGACATCGTTCGAGGTGATGTCGAGCGCCGGCGAATTGATGACACGGCCGTTGACGCTGACGCGGCCCTGCGTGACCATCTCCTCGGCATCGCGGCGCGAGGCGAGGCCCGCGCGCGACAGCACCTTGGCGATACGCTCGCCGGCCTTCTTCGGCTTGGTCTCTTCCTCGCGGCGCGGCCGCCGCTCGGAATCACGACCGCGCTCGCGATAGGCGCCGCGACCGCCGAAGGCCGGACGCTTCTCGAAGATCCTGCTCTCGTCCTCGTTTTCGCGGCGTGGACGATCGCCGGAACGCGCTTCGCTGCGGGGATGCTCGTGCCAGTCGGAACGGCCCTCGGAACGCTCGCGCGGACGATCGAATTTCGGGCGATCGCCGCCGCGATCGAACCTCGGACGATCATCGCGAGGACGATCGAATTTGGGGCGCTCGCGGAACGGACGATCACCCGATGGACGATCGTCGCGCTTCTGCCAGGGCTTGTCCCCACCGCGGTCGCTGCCGCCAAAATCCTTGCGCGGACCCTTGCTGAAGTCCTTGCGCGGCGGCCGGTCGCCGCGAGGCGCCGCATCGCGCTTCTGCCAGGGTTTTGAATCGCTGCGCTCGCTGCGATTGCGGTCCGGTGCGCCGCGCGAAAACTTCCGCTCGCCGTCGAACTTGCGTTCCGGACGGTCGCCACGCGGCGCATAAGGTCGCTTGTCGCCAAACTTCGCGTCACCGGTTCGGCCGGCCGGACGGGAATCGTCGCGATCCCTGCGCGGCGGACGGTCATCACGCCCATAGGACGGGCGATCACCGCGCGGCTTGAACGGCCGCTTGTCGCCATCGCGCGAGGGGCGATCAGAAAATGGGCGGTCACCACGGGGCTTGAACGGGCGCTTCTCGCCGTCGCGCGACGGACGATCGGAAAACGGACGGTCTTCACGCGGCTTGAAGGGACGATCGCCACGCGGCTTGAAGCTGCGCTCGCCACGATCCTCGCCGCGCGGCCGGTCTTCACGCGGCCGGTCTTGGCGATTGAACTTCGGGCGGTCGCTGAAGTCGCGGCGCGGGGCATCGCCCTCCTCGCGGCGGCGGAATGATGGACGGCTGTCGCGGTCGCCGCGGGGCGGGCGGGCGTCGCCTTTGTCCCCGGGAGGGCCGCGCTTGGCGAACTTCTTGTCGGGCCCGCGTGGTTTGCCGGACCGGCCCTTGGCCGGGCCTCCCTTGGCCGGGCCGCGATCACGCCGGCCGCGGGAATCGTTGTCTTTGTCGCTGTCGCGAGGCATGAATAATCTCACTCAGGGGATGGCCAGAAAGCATTGTGCGCGCTCGTCTCGAGCCGCATGCTCAGGCAAATTCGGTCAAGCACTTCTGCTGAAGGCGCAGCTACTAGCAGGTTTCTCGCGATGATACGAGGCTTGAAAGCCCCCTCTTTCATGGATTTGGCGCTCAAAACGGCCGAAAACGCCGGAAAGGCGGGCGAAGTTCCGATCGGATGTGTCGTGGTCCGCAATTACGAGGTCATCGCCACCGCGGCGAACCGGACGTTAACCGATTACGACCCCACGGCCCATGCCGAGATCGTTGCGCTGCGCGAGGCGGCCAAAAAGATCGGCAGCGAGCGTCTGGTCGACTGCGACCTCTACGTGACGCTGGAGCCGTGCACCATGTGTGCGGGCGCGATCTCGTTTGCAAGGGTGAGGCGCCTGTATTACGGCGCCGCCGACCCCAAGGGCGGCGCGGTTGAATCAGGTGTGCGGTTCTTCACCTCGCCGACCTGCCATCACGTCCCGGATGTCTATTCCGGGGTCGGCGAAAGCGAGTCGGCGCGGATGCTGAAGGACTTCTTTCGCGAGCGGCGCTAAGGCGCGGCAAAGAACTCGCGCAGCGCCTTCGCGGTGACGCCGGGATTTTCCTCGGTGAGGAAGTGGCCGGAATCCACCGGCATGCCGTCCACGTTGGTCGCCCATTGCTTCCAGATGTCGAGCGGGGTGGCGGCGGCTTGCGCCACGCCGGCATTGCCCCACAGCGCCAGCATCGGAATGGTGATCTTCTTGCCGGCCTCGAAATCGGCCTTGTCGAGATCGTAGTCGAAATAGGCGCCGGCGCGATAATCCTCGCACATCGCGTGGACGCGGGCGGGATCGCGGAACGGGGCGATGTAGTGTTCGAGCGCGCGCTTGTCGATCGCATCGAGCGTCTTCGATTTGGTCTGGCTCGCCATCTTGAAGCGCAGGAAGAACTCGCCATTGCTCGCGACCAGCGTCTCCGGCAGCGGATAGGGCTGCGCCAGAAAAGTCCAGTGATAGATCTTCAGCGCATAGGCGCGGTTCATCCGCTCCCAGTAATTGTAGGTCGGCAGGATATCGAGCACCGCAAGCTTCGACAGCCGGCCGGGATGATCGAGCGCCAGCCGATACGAGACGCGGCCGCCGCGATCATGGCCGGCGAGCGCGAAGTGCACGTGGCCGAGGCGCTCCATCGCCTCGACCATGGCCTTGGCCATCGCGCGCTTGCTGTAGGGCATGTGCAGCGCGTCGCTCTCGGGCATGTCGGACCAGCCATAGCCGGGCAGATCGGCGATGATCAGCGTGAACCGGTCGGCCAGCTGCGGCGCCACGCGGTGCCACATCACGTTGGTCTCGGAGAAGCCGTGCAGCAGCAACAGCGGCGGTCCCTTGCCGCCGACGCGGGCGAAGATGCGGCCGAAGGAGGTGTTGATCCATTCGGAGGCGAAGCCGGGATAGAGGTCGGCGAGATCGGACATCTTCTGCATCCTTATCTGTCAGCGTGGGATCTGCTCGGTCTTGAGAATGCCCCAAAACAAAAAAGTCGAAAAACAACCCCATGCACAGTAGCTAAGTCCAACAGCCGCCTACACAAATTCGGAGTGCCGACGGGCACGGCGGAAATTGCGCGCGCGTGCGAAAAAAGCGTGTCAGCCCTTGGACTTCTCGGCGTCCACGGCCTGCCAGCCGATGTCGCGGCGGCAGAAGCCTTCCGGCCAATTGATGCGGTCGACGGCCTGGTAGGCGCGCACCTGCGCTTCCGTCACGGTCTTGCCGAGCGCGCAGACATTGAGGACGCGGCCGCCATTGGCGAGGATGGCGCCGTCCTTCTCGACCGTGCCGGCGTGGAAGATCTCGGCGGTCTCGACCTTGGCGGCGTCATCGAGCCCCTCGATCCGCGTGCCTTTCTGGTAATCGCCGGGATATCCCTTTGCCGCCATCACCACCGTGAGCGCGGCCTCCGGATGCCAGCGCAGGTCAAAGTTCTTCAGCTGCCCGTCGCAGGCGGCGAGGAAGGCCGGCACGATGTCCGACATCATCCTGAGCATCAGCACCTGGCACTCGGGATCGCCGAAGCGGACGTTGAACTCGAACAGTTTTGGCCCTTGCGTCGTCAGCATGATCCCGGCGTAGAGAATGCCGCGAAACGGCGTGCCGCGCTGCTTCATGCCTGATACCGTCGGCAGAATGATCTTGGCCATGATCGCGTCATGGATCGCCGGCGTGACCAGCGGCGTCGGCGAATAGGCGCCCATGCCGCCGGTGTTCGGGCCGACGTCATGGTCGAACACGCGCTTGTGGTCCTGCGCGGAGGCCAGCGGAATGGCGGTCTCGCCGTCGCACAGCGCGAAGAAGCTGATCTCGCGGCCCGGCAAGAACTCCTCGATCACGACCTCGGCGCCGGCCTCGCCAAAGGTGCGGTCGAACATCATGGCGATGGCGTCCTCCGCCTCGCGCACCGACTTGGCGACGACGACGCCCTTGCCGGCGGCAAGACCGTCGGCCTTGACCACGATCGGCGCGCCCTGGCTCTGGACGTAGGCACGCGCATCGGCGGCGTTGGTGAATCGCTTGTAGGCGCCGGTCGGAATGCCGAACTCGGTGCACAGCGCCTTGGTGAAGCCCTTCGAGCTTTCGAGCTGGGCGGGGATCCTGTCCGGCCCGAACGCCTTGATGCCGGCGGCGGTGAGGTCATCGACGATACCGGCCGCCAGCGGCGTCTCCGGGCCGACCACCACGAGCTCGACCGCATTCGTCTTGCAGAAGTCGATCACGGCGGCATGGTCGGCGACATCGAGCGCCACGCATTCCGCCTCGCGCGCGATCCCGGCATTGCCCGGCGCGCACCAGAATTTGGTCACCAGGGGAGAGGCCGCGATCTTCCACGCCAGGGCATGTTCGCGACCGCCGGAACCAAGCAGGAGAATGTGCATCGAGGGCTCAGAAATGAGGGATTTGCTGGGGGCGGAGGTCGCACGAATCGGGGCCGGGCTCAAGGGGGCGGCGCCCGAACTCCCCGTCATTCCAGCGCTCGCCGCTGAGGCGCGAGCCCGAATTCATCGGGACCATACGCAGACGACCAGCGATGGGATTGACCGGCTCTCCTGCTCTCAAGCTCAACTTGCTTACCCAAATCCTTCAAGATGGCCATCTCGTAGATGACGCGTCCCTTGTCGAAATCGCCAGTGCCATTGTGGCGGCACGTTTGCCGGACAATAGTTGGGTACGTGGACACATCAAACAAACGCTAAGTGGTCTCGGTTCTTCGTCTATATGGAGCTTGTATGCCCAAATCTGGCTTGCTTCGAAGTACTCATCGAACGATGAACTCATGGCAATAATTGACACGAAGGCCTCCATGTGGGGAAGCAACGAGCATCTCACTCGATTAGTCGCAGGAATGTTTTCCAGATTTGTTGGCTCTCCGCTTCAATCAAAGTTTGAGGCAATACTTCGCAAGGCAGGGGGCTTTGCTACCTCAAGTGTAACGCAGCTTCACCGCGAGCTTGCTAATACCGTTGCTGGCTTCACAGCCATCAGAAAGTTCATCGTTGCTCACAACACTTCACTTCCAAATCGCATTTCGCACGCAAAGTTTTTGATGCTCCTCTCGCTCCTTCGGAACGCGGGCATTGCGCCGGTGGCAGTAACCCAGTTGAAAACCATCCACGCAGTCGCTCTAACGGACCCATTTTACGCTCACCTTGTACCGTAAGCAGCCCGTAGGATGGGTTGAGCCCTTGCGAAACCCATCGCACTTGTTTCGTGGTAACGTCCCGTCATGACCGCGTACCGCCGCAACTTTCTTCCGGGTGGGTGCTTCTTCTTCACGGTCAACCTGGCGGAGCGGAAGCTAGCGTTGCTGACGGATCATATCGGGTTGTTGCGCACGGCGTTTCGTGAAACGCACCGACGCCATCCATTCACGATCGATGCCATCGTGGTGCTGCCTGATCACCTTCACACGGTGTGGACGTTGCCAGAAGGTGGTGCCGATTTTGCAATGCGCTGGCAGTTGATCAAATCCACCTTTTCGCGCGGCTTGGCGCGCAACGAGAGGATATCCCCAAGCCGCGCGGCCAAAGGTGAACGGGGCATCTGGCAAGCAGATATTGGGAGCATACCATTCGCGACGAAGCTGATTTCGCGCGGCATGTAGACTATGTTCATATCAATCCGGTCAAGCACGGGCTCGTCGACAGAGTCCGTGACTGGGCGCCCTCCTCGTTTCATCGCCACATAAAGTTCGGCAATTACCCGGCCGATTGGGCCGGCGATCAGTCGGATGACGGCCGCGATTTCGGAGAACGGGGATAGAGAAGCGATGGGTTTCGCAAGGGCTCAACCCATCCTACGAGCTTTGTACCAGTAAAGCAGCGTTGGCCCCTTGATGCCTCGGACCCCGGAGAATCGTACTCGCTTTCGGCACCTGCACACGGCGCCCGGATCGGCATCCGACGCAAGGAAACGCGCGAAGCCGTCCTGCTATGGGAGCGCCAGAATCGCCCGCAATTTCTCGTTCAACTGATCGATAGAAAACGGCTTGCCTATCGCGGGCGAACTGTTGAACTCCTCCTCGAGCGGAGGTCCGCCGTAACCCGTGCTGAACAGGAAGGGAATCCTTCGCTCCCGCAAGATGCGAGCTACCGGAAAAACAAGTTCGCCAGCCAGGTTCACATCAAGGAGCGCCAAATCGAACGATGCCGTCGTCGCGAGTTCGCACGCCTTTTGTACGTGGGCTGCTGAGGCAACGACCTTCAAGCCCAGTTCCTCAAGCATATCTTCGAGCATGAGGGCCACAAGGCCCTCATCTTCGACCAGGAGAACCTTGGCGCCGGACAGCTCAACCATTGGACGCTGCAGGCATAATGGGAAACACCATGCGGCAGCGAGTGCCCTCCGGCTCGAATACCAGATCGAACTCACCTGCGAGATCATGCTCGACGCAACGTTCCATCAACCGCGTGCCGAAGCCGCGCCGCTTTGGAGGCGTAACAGGTGGTCCGCCACGTTCGTGCCATTCGCAATCCAGCACGGCTTGCGAGCGCTCGCCGGCGCTGATCCGCCAAGTGAGCGAAACTGATCCATTCGGCACTGAGAGTGCGCCGTACTTCGCCGCATTGGTCAGAAGCTCGTTGAGCACCATGGTGATGCTAAGTGCCATGCGGGCGTCTAGTTCAACGTGCGGCCCGCTAGTCAGCACCCGTCCGCCCGACATCGGAGCGACGATATCGTGGACGAGCTTTTCGAAAGGCGTATCCTGCCAGTTTCGCTTCGTCAGCAGGTCATGTCCGCGGGCGAGCGCAAGCAGCCGTCCCGTGAAGGTCGGCAGAAATTCCTGCAGATCGGCGGCGTGACGGGCGGTCTGGTTCGCCAGAGATTGCACCGTGGCCAGGGTGTTTTTCACACGGTGGTTTAGTTCGTCGATGAGAGCCTTTTGAGCGTTCTCGGCGTTCTTCCGCTCGCTAATGTCGACGAGCATGTTGATGGCGCCGACAAGATTGCCGTCCGCGTCGCGCAGCGGCGTTGGAAAAGGAATAAACGGCACGCGTCTGCCGTCTGGACGTTCGGCCACCGCTTCGGCACCGCGAACCGGCCGGTTTTCGCGCAGCGCAACAGCCATCGGGCATTCATTGTGCGGCAGCGGCGAGCCGTCGGGCCAATAGAGCTTCCAGGTCACACACCATTCGTCGCCTGGCTGCGGCGTTCTGCCCGCCATCTCGACGGCAGCCCGATTGAAGAAATTAATGCGCCCCTTGGCGTCCGTCGTGTAGATGGCTGCTGGCAACGCCTCGAGGAGATCGCGCATGCGCTGCTCGCCTTCACGCAAGCGATCCTCCAGTTGCTTGGTGGTGGTGACATCCTGAGCGACCCGCACGCCATAAAGGAAGCAGCCTTCCGAATCCCGCACCGACGAACTGAAGATATCCAGATGGCGAACGGACCCGTCAGGCCGTAGTACACGCTTGCGAACCGTGTAGTTCTCGATGTCGCCGCGGACTTGCCGCGCGTACAATTCGGCATCTTCGGTCTGATCGTTGGAATCGGTGTAGTCGAGGAAGGTCATCCCCAACAGTTCGTCGCGTTTGCGCGCGGTGATGCGGCAGAGGGAATCATTCACCCGCAAGAAGCGACCGTTCTCGTCGGTCTCCGAAATGCCGACGCTGGCGGCCTCATAAGTCGCCGCAAGCCGCGCCTCACTTGCTTGCCGTGCCTCTTCGGCAGCATGCAGTTCGGTGACGTCGGTCGTGAAGCAGCGCGTGTTGACAAACTTGCCGTCCACAATGCGGCTGTTCGAGGTAATCAGGACATGCTTGATCGTGCCGTCGCGGGCGCGCAGCCGGGCAGGGTAGCGCTGCAGCGGCTCACCGCATGAAAGACGCTGGAGAATATCGCCAATCACGGGAGCGTCGGCGTGGAACTCGGCGACATGACGCCCGATATACTCCTCGGGCCGGTACCCAAGCAGATCCAATTCGGCCTTATTGGCGCGAATGATAATTCCCTCGCCACTGACGATGTGAAGGCCCACCGCGCCGTTGTCGAAAAAGTCCTGCAGATCCTGCGTCGTGCGGCGGACTTCCTCCTCGACCTGCTTGCGTCCGGTGATGTCCTGGAAGCAATTGATGGCGCCCTGGATGCGACCAGAAAAGTCGCGCAACGCCCGGATGTTGACCATGGCCGTGAAGCGAGAGCCATCCGGCCGCGCCATTATCACTTCGGCATTGCGCGTCGGCGTTCCCGCGCGAACGGCGGTGGCCATGGGGCAGTCGGCATGCGCGAGGGGAGTTCCATCCAGCAGGTAGAGCTGGTGTGAACCGCAGAAGCGCTCCCTCCCAACATCAGGTGTGCGCCCCCACAGCACCACAGCCTCCGCGTTATAGGCGACCAGCAGCCCCTCCGCGTCACAGAGATAGACTGCGCCCGGAATGGCATCGAGCGCGGCAGCGCCGGCCGCAACCAGGGCCTCGAACTCCGTGGGGCGGTGCCGGGCGGAGAGTGGGAATTCTTCTACGTTCGACATGCGGGTGCCCGGCTCTCGGGGGCGAGAGGAACGACGACCCGATACGAGCGTCGTTCGTGCAATGGGCGGACGCCCCTCCGGCCCGCCGAACTGCTCTTAACGCATCACGGGCCCCTTGGTTCCCCCCGTAGGTACGGGTTCGCGAGGGTCCGCTAATGGCGGTTATCGGCGTCAGGACAAGCTGATGAGCATGTCCGCTAAGGGCCGCCTGACCGGGGACATTGCATGGCCGCGACCGCCACTGAGCGGCCTTACTGTCTTGTGTGGTGCTTGAGAACAGTGACGCGCCGATCTCTGTGCCACACTTCTAAATCGTGGCCGTCGAGCAGCTGTCTCGCTTTGGCTGTGGCCTCGTCGTCGTTGGCGCAATCGATCTCATGAACGCCGCTGATCCGCCCGTCCTCGCCCATGATATAAGCGCGGTAGTCCATCGCACGCCTTCCCCGTTGGGAACATTTTACCTCCCAGTTACGGGCGCGGCCTTAACATAGATTAATCGATGTCGTGGGTGCCCTCAATCGTCGCAATGAGCTTCTGGCACTTGAAGGTGCGGACAGTTTTGAAGGAGCGTGTATCGAGATAGCTTTGGACCCGCAGCAATCGGCCATCGCAATGCCGGCAATCCCCAATTGATATGGACTATCGTTGTACGGGCGAGCCTCGCAGGTCAGCTTCGGGTCACAAGCCATCGATCATGCCCGAGGTGGGAGACTTCCGCTTTGCGTTGGTAAGCCGACATTTATGAGTACGTCCTACCCCTGCTTCCCCGCAATAATCTCCTGCAGCGTCGCCACATGCCGCGCGAACGCTCCGCGCCCCGCAGCGGTCGCGGTCACCGTGGTCTGCGGCTTCTTGCCGACGAAGGCTTTCTCCACCGACACGTAGCCCGCCTTGGCCAGCGTCTCGATATGCGCACCGAGATTGCCGTCGGTGGCGCCGGTGAGCTTTTTCAGCCGGGAAAATTCCAATCCTGCGGTGGCCGGCAGCGCGTTCAGTGCCGCCATGATCTTCAGCCGCAACGGCTGGTGGATGATGTCGTCGAGCTCGGCCATCAGATCCGCCGCATCCAGAGGCCGCCGAGGATCAGGCCTCCGCCATTGACGAAGGCCATCCAGAGCGGGAACGCCTCGCCGATGTAGAAATAGCCGATCAGCGTCAGCGCGGAGATACCGAGACCGATCGCCATGAAGGCATAGCCGAACCAGAGACCCGCCAGCGAATAGAACAGCATGAAGTAGAGCGGCCAGAACGTGCCCAGCTGGCGCGGACCGAAATGACCGATCACGTTGGTGCAGAGATAACCGAAGGCGAAGAACAGCGCGAACACCAGAAGCAGTCTGATGTTGAAGGCGGCGCCATGGGGGTGATGCGGCGGATTGAGAATGCGCAGCACCACCAGACCGCCGGCGCCCAAAACGTCCACGGCAACCCAGGCGTAGCCCGCATAGACCGGCCAAAGCCAGGTCACGAGATTGCCCGCGAACACCAATGCGCCCCACCAGACGGCGGCGTGGCTCGCCAGCTCGTAGAGCTGCGATTGCTTCACGCGCTGGACGATGTCGTCGATATCGGCCAGCGCCGCGGAGGCTTCCTTGCTGTCGATCATGACTGCCCTGTCCCGCGCGTCGCCACATCGTCGGCGATGACCGAGATCGCCTTCGGGTTGGTGACGATGCCCATGTGGTTGATGCCGTCGATGATCTTGACGTCGACCGATGGCTTCACCGCCTGCACGGTTTCTGCATATTTATCCGAGATCATCATCTCGTCCTCGGCGCCGCCGAAGATCGTGACCGGACGTGTCGCCGCCGGAAGATCGAGGCGATAGCCGCGCGTCGCGAAATTGCGCGTCAGGCGGTCCGAATAGGTGGCGACGAGATATTTTGCCGAACTCGCCGGCACGGCGAGCGCGAGCACCGGAAGCTGCGAACAGCAGTCGATGCCGATCTTGCGCAGCGTGGCCAGCGCGAAGAAGCGCGGCAGGTCGACATTGGCCCAGCCGCCGGCATGCGGCTTGTTGGTCGGCGCGTCATAGCCGAGATAGGGTGCGAGCAGCACGGTGCGCACGAACATGTCCTGCATGATCGGCGTCGCGGCGACGCGCAGCGAGAAGCCGGCGCCGGCGGAATGGCCGATCAAGGTGAGCGGCAGCTCCGGCGCGGTCTTGCGGATTTGAGCGACGAAGTCGACGAGGTCGTCCTCGAGCTGGCCGACATAGCCGATATCGCCGCGCGTGCCGGAGCCACCATGGCCGCGGATGTCGAGCGCCCAGGTCTCCACGCCGCGCGCGGCGATGGCATGGGTCAGGGCATGATTGACGGTGCCGCTGGAGCCGGACGAGCCGTGGATGAAGATCGCGCCACGGCCGGTTGCAAGACCATTGGCAGCGTAGTGGCGGAAACCGATCCAGGTGCCGTCGCGGGCCTGGAAGCGCTCGAGCGGAGGCAGCGTGGACCAGTCTATCCCCTTCGATGAGTCGGAGACCGACTTCATCTCCGGCGGCCGCTCCAGCGGCGTTGCGATCATGGCAGCCAGGATCAGCGCCACACAGCCGACCGCACACAGGGCCCATTTCAGCCCGTTCACAACGCCGCGCAGCACTCGAATTGCCATGATCTACTCCTCTCAGCCTATTCAGCTATAGAGAACTATATATTGCAGAGTACTCTTTTGGTCAATACCCGGATTGGCGCGGCGCTGCAAAAATCCTTAACGTCGGGTCTGATCCCCACATGCCGAATCGTTTGCCGATGCCTTCAGCGGAACCCCTGCTCAACACTCCCGAATTCACCGTCTCGGAGCTCTCCCAGTCCCTGAAACGGACGGTCGAGGACACCTATGGCCATGTCCGGGTCCGCGGCGAGATCTCCGGCTTCCGCGGGGCTCATTCGTCCGGCCATTGCTATTTCGCGCTCAAGGACGAGAGCGCCAAGATCGAGGCGGTGATCTGGAAGGGCGTGCACGGGCGCATGCGCTTCAAGCCCCAGGAGGGGCTCGAGGTCATCGCCACCGGCAAGCTCACGACCTATCCGGGCTCCTCGAAATACCAGATCGTGATCGAGGCGCTGGAGCCGGCCGGCATCGGCGCGCTGATGGCGCTGATGGAGGAGCGCAAGCGGAAGCTCGCCGCCGAAGGCCTGTTCGACGAGGCGCGCAAGCAGCTTCTGCCGTGGCTGCCGGAGGTGATCGGCGTGGTGACCTCGCCGACCGGCGCCGTGATCCGCGACATCCTGCATCGGCTGGAGGACCGCTTTCCCCGCCATGTGCTGGTGTGGCCGGTCAAGGTGCAGGGCGAAGGCTCGGCCGAGCAGGTCGCGGCCGCGATCCGCGGCTTCAATGCGCTGCCGGAGGGCGGCAGGATTCCGCGCCCCGACGTGCTGATCGTCGCGCGCGGCGGCGGCTCGCTGGAGGACCTGTGGTCGTTCAACGAGGAGATCGTGGTCCGCGCCGCGGCCGAGAGCATGATCCCGCTGATCTCGGCCGTGGGGCACGAGACCGACATCACGCTGATCGATTTCGTCGCCGACAAGCGCGCACCGACGCCGACGGCGGCGGCCGAGATGGCCGTGCCGGTGCGCAGCGATCTCTTTGTCGAGGTCGGCGATCTCGGGCGACGTACCCGGTCCTGCTGGCAGCGCGGCCATGAGAGCCGCCGCAGCGAGCTGCGTGCCGCCGCGCGCGCGCTGCCGGCCGCCGGCGATTTGCTGGCGATCCCGCGGCAGCGGCTGGATTCGGCGGGTGCGTCCCTGCCCCGCTGCCTCAAGGCCAACACCCACGCGCATTTCCGAAGGTTCACCGCCGCAGGCGCCAAGCTGACGCTGCGGGTGCTGCACGGCCAGATCGCGCAGGCTGATCATCGCCTCACCGTGTGCGGCGAACGGCTCGGCCTATCCGCACGCTCGCTCTTGCGGCGGCGGCGCGACCGCTTTGCCGGGCTGGAGGTGCGCTTGCGCGCCTCAAAACTGTCCAATGCGCAGGCGCAGCGCAACGCGATTCACCGCCAGCGCGAGCGCACGCATCGCCTTGCCGAGCGCGCGGGCCGCGCGCTGGTGACGCTGTTGCAGCGGCTGGATGCCCGCGTCGAGAACAGCGGCAAGCTGCTCTCCGCCTTGTCCTATCGCGGCGTGCTCGCGCGCGGCTTTGCCCTGGTGCGGGACGAGGCCGGCCATCCGCTGCATTCGGCGAATGAGATCGGTCCCGGCGCACGGGTCGAGATCGAGTTTGCGGATGGCCGTGTCGGTGCGACCGCGGATGCGGATCGGCCCGCGGCTGCAGCGAAGCGCGCGCCGGCGCAAGCGAAGCCAGCCGCGCAGGACGCCAAGCCTGCGCCGAAGCGCGTGGGCAAGCCGGTGGATCAGGGGAATTTGTTTTAGGCGGAGGGCGGCGTTCCACCCTGGCTGTCATTCCCCGCCTTGTGCGCAATTGCGCACAGGAGCGGGGAATCCAGTACGCCGCGGCTTCTCGATCCATCACAACCGCCTCGGCGTACTGGATCGCCCGGTCAAGCCGGGCGATGACAGTGAGTGTGTGGGACGCGTGTCACGAACTCGCTGTCGTAGCCCGCATGAGCGTAGCGACATGCGGGAGTAGCGGCCCCGGATATCGCTACGCTCATCCGGGCTACAAGACTGCGCGTCTCAGCGGCAGGACAATCCCGCGTCGATCGTGGTCCAGAAGCCGCAATGTTCCGGCGCGCGTTGCGGCGCGCCGGCATGGGCTTCAAACAGGAAGACCGCGACGGTGAAGACGATCAGGGCGGAGGAGAACAGGACGAAGCGGTTGCGCATGGGATTGCGTTTAATCGACATCGTGGTCGAATGATGGCGTCGTCACGGGCTGAAACCACAACGGCGCGCGATCCGTAGAGTCACGGTCGGCCATTTTCCGTGCAGGGCGGTGGTCGATGCGGGGCTGTCCGCTGTTGTTCCCTTCGGCGGCCCCGCCTTCGCTTCTCACGAGCTACGGCGCGGCGAGCCCGCTCGCCACATGTAGCCCGCATGAGCGCAGCGACATGCGGGACAGGCCTACCCGGATATCGCTACGCTCATCCGGGCTACGGCACTGCCATCACCGCGCCAGCCACTCCGCCACTTCCTTCTGCGACTCCGCGCGCGCTGCCGCATCGGTGCCGAGATGGCCGTGCTCGGGCGCGGCGGCGTCGGTGCTGCCGCTCGCTGCGTGCAGCGGCGTGTTGGCGCGGTCGAAGTCGTGATAGGCGCCGGGATAGACCACGATGCGCGCGAGCGCGCTGCGGCCATGCGCGCCCTCGACCATCTGGCGGCAGGCCGGCGGCGACGAGACGTCGTCATTGCCGCCGATCAGCACCAGCGTCGGCACCCGTGTGCTCCACCCGAGGCCGGCGGAAATCCTGCAGTCCGGATAGAACGCGATCGCGGCGCGGAAATCCGGACCCGTCTCGCGCGCAAGGTTTTGCGGACGCACGGCCCAGAGCAGCGCGCTGGCGCCGTTGGCCCAGCCCATCAGGCTGACACGGTCGCGCGCAACCCAGCTCTGCTTCATCAGCCAGGCGCGCGACGCCGCGATATCGGTGACGCGTTCGCGCCGCGCCTTGACGTGGATCTCCTTGACGCGGCATTGCGGCCCGAGCTCGCGCGAGCCGTAGCTGTCAGGGAGCAGCACGGCGTTGCCGGATTTGAGCAGCCGCTCGGCCCATTCGCGATAGCGCGGCAGGACGGAATCGGAATGGCCACCGAGGCCGCCGCAGCCGTGGAGCGCGATCACGGTCGGAAACGGCCCGGTGCCCTCGGGCTTGTAGAGCTGCGCATGCAGCACGCCGGACGCCAGCGGAATCTCGACCGGCTGCGGTGCCGGCGAGCCGTGCGCGGCCGAGAGCAGGAAGGTCAGGAACAGGGCGGTGAACGGAAGGCGCATCGAACTTTGCCGTTGGATCCTTCGCTCAAGCACTATCATGCGGAAACGCCGCCAAAACATCACAAACCGGTGGGTTTACCGGGCGGACAAGCCACCCTATCTGTGCTACATCCCGTCCAACACATCGTGCCCTCCCAGGTGATCCCGGAGCGGCCTTCCACGGAGACTTTCGACCGTGCTGAACAAGTTCGGCCCTTCGGGCCATGGCGAAGCGCAGGTGCAGTATCTCGACGGCGATTTCCGCGTGATCTCGCCGGGGACCTTCGTGCGCTGCGCGATCACCGATACGCGCATTCCGCTCGACGAGTTGAAATACTGGAGCGTGGACCTGCAGGAAGCCTACGCCACGCCCGCCGCCGTGCTCGAGCGGCATTACCCGGGCGCGCCCAAGCCGCAGGCGTGAGGCCGCAGCCGCGCGTCTATCGCTGCTCCGCGCCATCCGCGCCCACGCAGGTCTTGATGAAACTCTTCCTGGTCTCGCCGACGATCTTCTGATCGATCGCCTGCTTCAGGCAATCGAGCCGCGCCTGCGCCATGCAGAGCTGCATCTGGTCGCGCTTGTCCTGTCCCTTCAGGCTTGCCGTCGTGGAAAGACACGTCACGCGCTTGGTCGCGGGGACCGGCACTGTGGCGGTGGACGCCGCCGGCGGTGCCGTCTGTGCAAACACCGGCGCAATGATCAGACCCACAAGACTGGCGGCAACGGCGGCGGACGGCAACTTCATCGCATTCTCCTGAGCGTCTGAAAACGATAGGAGCTTGCGATGAATGGCGCCTGAATGGCAGGCTGCTGTCGATGGGCAAAGCGCAGCTGCCCTGCCGGCATAGCACGAGCGGTGCAGCTTTTTCACGAGGCATGTTCGGACGCATCAGAAATGCTGCTCTCACAGCCGAGATGATTTCCGTTATGCCAATCCGCGTTGCATCGAAGAGTGCTTGCACTCCATGGTTAGTTATTTCGCGTTGTGGTTGGATTCTTTGTTGCGATTGGCGCTCTTAGGTTGTTTGACGAAGTCTTGGTGAAACAAAGCGCCGCTATGCTTCATCTTAGGTAACTGGCCCTGCTCTTTTTATCGCACAGACAATCAAGTCAGCCAAGCGGCCACTGAGCTCTGGAATTGGCGCAGTCTGTGAACGGGCTCATATCGAAGAGCCATCTGTCGGGCTACGATCACCTCGAAAATTTGCGGTGGAATATCTGTAATCGAAAATCAACGATGGGGGTGATCATGCCCACCATATTAGACCTGCTCTATCGTGAATATTGCCGCGCCCGCCTCGCTGAAATGCGGAAACAGCTTCTGATCGCAGCTGAACGCTTTGAAGCTCTCGACGCGCATCATCATCCGGATCAGGGTGACGATGAGAGGACGGACGCACAACGCAAGACCGGTCGCCGCGCGCCGAATTGAAGCGGCCCGAGACCGGCGATCTCTCCCCGTAGCAGTGACCAAGCAGTTGGCAACAGTTTGGGAGGCAGCAATGAATACACCCGAGTACTATACCGCCATGGTGGCCTGCGTCTCGTGCCTGACCATTATCGGATTGATGGCCGTTGGGGCGTGGTGAGCATGATTGACTGCTGAACGCCGCGGACGCAGCACGCACCGGACAGCATGGTTCGTCAACGCAGGCTGGAAGGCCTTCGCCTTGCCTCGGTTGCAGACGTGCTTCTTGCTGTGAGGTGAGCGTTGCCGCCGCTTCCTTCGACTGCGGCGGCTTCGCTTTAGATCCGGATGTCAGCTTCCGGGCGGAGTATACGAAGAACGCAGCTTCGCCGCGTTCTGGCGGACCTGCTTGATCTCGTCCTGCGTGAACAGCCGCGTCAGTTTCACGTTCTGCAGGGTGCCCGCCGTGACGGTCAGGCCGGAGATGGCCGGAGCCGCACCCGGATCAGGCACATCGAAAATCACCAACACGCCTGGGCCGTCGGCCGCAACGCTGAACATCGAAATCAGCTTTCCGCCGGCCGCTTCGATGAGTTTTCTTGCCGCCTCCTGACGATCGGTCTTGGGGTTCTCCAAAATGGCATTGAGAGCGCGGGGTGTGTATTGTCCGGTGAGGCAAAAATGCATGGCATGTTCTCCTCTGGGTTTTTGGCAATGACTTTCCCTGCCGTTCCGAACTCGTCGTTACGGCCGCTGCATCTGAAATGATGAAGGTACTGCCCGCCGTGGGCATAAACGCCGTCGATGATTTCCGGGAGTTCGGCACGTCCCGGTGACGGCTCTCATGCGAGGCTACATCAACTCCCGAACGTGCGGAAGGAAATTCATCAGTGCGACATGTCGTCCCGATCAGATCTCGCCCACCTTACGAGATCATCGCCTGGAAAACCGCCGCTCGCGCGCCTTGTAGAGATGATCGCTGATCAATTGCCGAAGCGCAACCGGGTCATCGAACTCGAGCTGCACCGCGAAAGGCACGATGTCATCCGGCACGCCTTCACGGCCGTGCAGGCGAGCAAGATCCTTTTCCGTCGTTACCAATGTTTGCTGCTCGCGCCCCGCCTCCGCAGCGATGGCTGCGATCTCCTCGTTCGAGAACATGTGATGATCGGCAAAGGCGCGCGTGCGCGCGAGGTCGATGCCGCGGGCGCGCAACGTACGGAAGAACCGTTCGGGATCGCCGATGCCGGCGAACGCGAACACCGGCTTGCCCAACAGTCTTGCGACCGCCTCGGCGTCGGGTTTCAGCCGCGCGCGCAGTTCCGGCTTGTTGCGCCTGGCTAGCTCGGCCGCGACATCGTCGGCGGCGCGGCCGCCGCCGATCACGACCAGCGCGTCGGTGCGCGCGAGCTGCGCCTTCAGCGGCGCACGCAGCGGACCGGCCGGAAACACCTTGCCATTGCCGAGGCCGCGCTCACTGTCGATCACGATCAGCGAGGTGTCCTTGAGAAGACGCGGGTTCTGGAAACCGTCGTCCATCAGGATCACGGTGGCGCCTTGCGACTTCGCCAGCACGACGCCGTCGAGACGGTCGCGCGCGACCGTGACGGGAACGTCGCGCGCCATCATCAGCGGCTCGTCGCCGACGTCGGACGCGGTGTGACGCATGCGGTCGACCATTACCGGGCCCCTGAGGCTACCGCCATAGCCGCGGCTGAGCACCACCGGCGTCTCGCCGAGCTCGCGCAGGAGCTTCGTCAGCGCCAGCACGGTCGGCGTCTTGCCGGCGCCGCCGACATGGTAGTTGCCGACGCAGATCACGGGGATGCCGGCGTCGACGCCCGCGCGCAGCATCCGCCGTTCGGTGATCGCGCCGTAGAGCGCACCCAGCGGCCCCAATGCGTACGATTCGAGCGAACGTGGCCGGTACCAGAAGGCCGGCTCACGCATTGGCGGCCCCCATCTCGATCCGCAACTGCAGAAGATAAGGCTCGAGCGCGGTCATGGTGCGGTTGAGCGCGCCGCCGAGATCCTCGACCACGCCGGCGCCCGATTGCTGGATCTTGTGACGCACGGCAGGATCGGCGAGCAGCTGGCCGAGCTGCTTGATCAGCAGCTCCTGCGTGTCGGCCTGGCGCGCACCGCCGCTGTGATCGAGCGCCTCGTAGACGTCGGCGAAATTGAAGACGTGCGGACCATGGACGATGGCCGCGCCGAGCTTGATCGCTTCGATCGGATTCTGGCCACCATGGCGGATCAGCGATCCGCCCATGAACACGATGTCCGAGAGGCGATAGAACAGGCCGAGCTCGCCCATGGTGTCGGCGATATAAACGTCGGTGGTCGCCGTCGGCAGCTCGTCGCGCGAGCGCAGAGCCGGCTTCAGGCCGGACGCCGTGATCAGGCCTGTGATCGAGGAGCCGCGATCCGGATGGCGCGGCACGATCACGGTCAGGAGCTGCGGGAAGAAACCGCTGAGGCTGCGATGCGCCGCCACCAGCATCTCCTCCTCGCCCGGATGGGTCGAGGCCGCGACGATGATCGGACGCCCGCGCGTCATCGCCATCAGCCGTTCGAGCTTGGCAGGATCGGCCGGCGGCGCCGGCACGTCGAGCTTGAGATTGCCCGTGGTGACGACGTCCCGGCCGCCGAGCGCCGAGAAGCGCTCGGCATCGGTCTTCGACTGCGCCAGACAAATGTCGAAACGCGACAGCAGCGCCGAGATGGTGCCCTGCATGCGGCGCCAGCGCGGGAAGGAGCGCGGCGACATCCGCCCGTTGATCAGCACCATCGGCACGCGACGCGCAGCGCCTGCCAGGATCAGGTTCGGCCAGAGATCGGATTCGATGAACAGCGCCAGCGACGGCTTCCAATGGTCGAGGAAGCGCGCGACGTAGCGCGGGGAATCATACGGCACGTATTGATGGATGACGTCGGGCGGAAAGCGCTTTGCGACAATAGCAGCCGACGTGACGGTGCCCGAGGTGAGCAGAATGCGCAGGTTCAGATCGCGCAAGCGCTCGATCAGGGCCGCCGCGGCGAGGACCTCGCCGACGCTGGCGCCGTGAATCCAGACCAGCGGACCGTGCGGTCGCACGTCCCGGGACAGGCCCCGCCGTTCGCCGACGCGCGCGGGATCTTCCTTGCCCTGCTTCAGGCGCCGCTTGATCAGCACAGGCGCGAGCGGCACCAGGCCGCGCGCCAGGCGCCGGTACATCCGCAGCGTCAACGGCAGCGAGCCCGGTAGCGATTTAGGCATCTGCAGGTCCCGGCCGGCCGAGTTGCGCATAGGCGCGGCGGGTCGCCTCGTTCAAGGTCTCCTCCAGCTCGAGCCGCAGCGCTTCCATGGTGGCGGCGTCCGCATCCGGCGGAACGTGGATTTCCTTGATGCCGACCAACGCGCCCCGCCCGAACGGCAGGTTGATGGTGGTGCGGTCCCAGTTCTTGAGCCGGACGAAGCGGCTGGTCGCCATCGCAAAAGGCATGATCGGCCGCCCCGATTCCCGTGCCAGCATGATGATGCCGAGCCCAGCCACGCGCGAGCGCTTGGGGACGTCAGCGGTCAGCGCGACATTACAACCGTCCTCGAGCGTCCGCACCATTTCCTTGAAGGCACCGACCCCGCCTTTGCGGTGAAACGCGCCGCCATGGTCGCCGGAGCCGCGGATGGTGCCGATGCCGAGCCGCTCGGCGGCAATCGCGTTGAACTCGCCGTCGCGGTGACGGGAGATCAGGACCCTGGCCTTGTACCAGTCCTTGTTCTTGATGAAGGGGGTGAGGAAATGCTGGCCGTGCCAAAAGGCGAAGATCGCCGGGATCTGCGGTTCGACGCGGTCATAGACGTCAGGCGGATCGAACGTGAATGTGTTCGTCCGCCAGACCAGACGCAGATATTCGGCCGCCAGGATTCCGACGGCACGCTGAACGAAGCTGCTCCTCAGCGTATTGCGAAGCAGCTTTTTCAACGCGCCGGTTCTTGATTCGGGTCGAGCAGCCGGTGGAGATGGACGATGAAATAGCGCATCTGCGCGTTGTCGACCGTGCTCTGCGCCTTGGCGCGCCAGGCGGCGTGCGCGGTCGCATAGTTCGGATAGAGGCCAACGATCTCAACGTCGTCGAGGTTCTTGAAGGTGTTGTGCTCGAGATCGACGAGCTCGCCGCCGACGACGAGGTGGAGCAGTTGTTGCGGGGCACTATCTGGCATCGGTTCTGTTCCTAACGGGCTGCCCGGCAAAGCAGTGTTCGACAAGCACGAGAAAGCGCTTCACGGCAAGGGGCGGTTTCGAAAATGCGAGACAATGTTCGCATGACGATCGCGACCCGCTGCCACCAGCACCCCATGCGTGACTTGCCGGCGGTTATAGAGGATGGGATCTCCGGAGAGATCGCTCATCCTACCATCGGCTTCCTGCACGATCAAATCCGCCGCCGCAAGGTCCCAATCATGACTGTTGCCGCCCGCAAAAGCCGCATCCAGCGCGCCATGAGCGACCCGGCACAGACGCAGCGCGAGCGAACCGATTCGCGGATGCAGCTTGATCTCGCCCAGTGACGGCTTCAGGCGCTCGACCAGGGGCTTCGGACCCGCGACCCGCGAGAAGTCAAGCTCGGATCCCGACGTCGCCCGCACCGGCACCTCGTTGAGGGTCGTGCCCTGGCCGCGGGCGGCGAAAAAGAACTCTTCGCTCGTCGGCGCGAACACCGCGGCCAGCACTGGCGAGGCATCCTCGACCAGCGCCACGCTGACGCACCATTCGTCATGGCCATTGAGATAGTTGCGGGTGCCGTCGATGGGATCGACGATCCAGGTCATCCGCCGCGACAGCCGCACCTCGTCGTCGGCGCTCTCCTCCGACAGCCAGCCATAGTCGGGCGTCGCCGCGCGCAGGCGCGCTTCCAGGAGATCGTTGACGGCAATGTCGGCTTCCGAGACCGGCGAGGACGCGCCCTTGGTCCACTTCTTCAGCTCGGTGCGGAACATCGACTGCGCGAGTGCGCCCGCCTCCCGCACCGTCTCTTGCAGCAGCGCCGCGTCGCGCGTCAGGATGGCTTCACCGGTTGCGTTCGCGTCAACGTCCGCCAAGCGTCAAACCCTCGATGCGCACCGTCGGCGCATTGACGCCGTAGCGGAACTCGAGATTGTTCGCCGGCTGCATCGACCTGAAGATCTCGAACAGATGGCCGGCGATCGTCACCTCGCTCACGGGATAAGTGAGTTCGCCGTTCTCAATCCAGAAGCCGGAGGCGCCGCGGCTGTAATCGCCGGTGACGCCGTTGACGCCCGAGCCGATCAAATCGGTGACGTAGAACCCCTGCTTGATGTCGGAGATCAGCTCGGCCGGCGTCGGCGTGCCGGGTTCAAGATGCAGATTGTACGGGCCGGGTGACGGCGAGGAGGACACGCCGCGGTGGGCATGGCCGGTGGTGGTGAGGCCGAGCTCACGCGCGGTCGCGCAATCGAGCAGCCAGGTCGTCAGCACGCCTTCGTCGATCAGCGCGATCTTCTTCACGGCGACGCCTTCGGCGTCGAACGTCTGCGAGCGCAGGCCGCGTTTGCGCAGCGGATCGTCGATGATGCGGATGTTGTTGGCGAACAGCTGCTGGCCGAGCGTGTCCTTCAGGAAGCTGGTCTTGCGCGCGATCGAAGCGCCATTGATGGCGCCGACGACGTGACCGACCAGCGAGCCCGCGACGCGCGGATCGAACACCACAGGCACCTTGCAGGTCTCGACCTTGCGCGGATTGAAGCGCGCCACGGTGCGCTCGCCCGCGGAACGGCCGACGATCTCCGGTGACAAGAGGTCTACACCATGCGGCGCCGAGGTGAAGTCGTAGTCGCGCTCCATGCCGGTGCCGTCACCGACAATGGCGGTGGCGGAGATGCCCTGGCTGGACCGCAGATAAGAACCGTGGAAGCCGGTGCTGGTGACGAGCACCATGCCGCCCATGCCGGCGGAGGCCGAGGCGCCGCCGGATTTGGTCACGCCCTTCACACCAAGCGCCGCAGCCTCGGCTTCGAGCGCGCGACGCTCGAGTTCCGAGGTCGCGGGCACGTCAGGGTCGAGCAGATCGAGATCGGGGAAGTCGCGCGCGAGCAGTGCCGGATCGGCAAGGCCGACATATTTGTCGTCGGGCGCGACGCGCGCCATCGCAACCGCTCGCTCGGCAAGCTTGGTCACGGCATCGCCGCTGGTATCATTGGTCGAGACCACCGCCTGACGGCGGCCGACCAGCACGCGCAGGCCGACATCGTCGCCCTCGGACCGTTCGGATTCCTCGACGCGGCCGTCGCGGACCTCGACGCCTTGCGAGACGCCACGCACGGCGACTGCATCGGCCGCATCCGCGCCGGCGCGCCTTGCAGCCTCCACCAGCCGCTGCGCGAGATCGGAGAGCGCAGACTGGTCGAACAGGTCGCGGCTGGCTGTGGACGAATCCTTGGGCGAAAGCGTCGAGCTTGGTGAAGGGTTCACAAACGAAATCCTGTTGGGGCGGGCTGCGGGACCGGAACCCACAGATGTGCCCTGATCGCGCGGACTTCAAGCATTTTCAGCCCACCAAAAGCTCAGATTCGCACCTTGCGCGCAACGTCTCGTCAATCATGCGCGCCAAGGTCTTGTCAATCATGCGCGGCGGTGAGGTTGGATTAACCAGCCTTTTTAAGCGGTTTCGGAAAGGCTCGCGCTAAGGTCCTCGCATCGACCGGGAACATAATCCTGGCGGGGAGAACTAAAGCCGTGAGGCGTCAAACAGCAACAAGCGGGATCGCTCCCGCCGGGTCGAGCCGCTCCCTGCGGCTCGACCCCCTTTCCCTTCCGGTCCGCTTCGATGCGCATGATCCGCGCGCCGACGGATATGTACGGCAGATCGAGCTTCATCGCGAACGTGTCGTGCTGCACCGTGCCGTCCGCGGCATGCGGATGGCAATCAATGTTCGCGTCAGCGACTTCACCGGCGTCGCGCTGCGCGGCAACGACGAGGCCCAGACCCTCGTCCTCGTTCATCGCGATCCCTCGCTCTCCATTCCGCTGCTGGTCAGCGCCGACGGCGACGAACTCGTTGAGGCCTGGGCAATCTGGAGCGAGCTGTTCGCACTTCCGCAGCTCGACGAAGGCGCACGCCAGCCCGCGCCGCGCCGTCGCCGCGCCAACCCGATTCGCGACCGCCGTCCGAAATTTCTGATGCGCCGCCGCACCGGTGTCGCACGGGAGTTGTCGGTGCATCGCGATGAGCGCGAGATCATCGCCCGGAGTTAAGCCGTCCGCATCACCGCGTCGGCCAGCAAACCCGCAAACAACAACAGCCCAGCGTCGCGGTTCGAGTAGAACAGGCGCTTGCAGAGATCGCCATCGCTGATATTCAGCCGCCCGATCTGCGAGGCCAGATGCACGGCGAAGGCCCCAAGTCCGAGCCAGGCCGGCCAGCGCGCATCGCCCGACGCCAGCGCCACGCCGATCAGCAGCACCGCGAGGCCGTAGAACAGTATCAGCGCCTGGTGCGTATGCGCACCGAACAGGCGCGCGGTGGACTTGATGCCGATCAGCGCATCGTCCTCGGCGTCCTGATGCGCGTAGATCGTGTCGTAGCCGATCACCCAGGAGATCGCGCCGGCATAGAGCACGAGCGCGGTGACATCGATCCGCCCGAAGGTGACGGCAAATCCCATCAGGGCGCCCCAGGAGAACGCGAGCCCGAGCACGATCTGCGGCCACCAGGTGATGCGCTTCATGAACGGGTAGATCGCGACGATCAGCAGCGAGGCAATGCCGGTCAGGATCGCGAAGCGGTTGAACTGCAGCAACACCACGAGCCCGATCAGCGCCTGCGCGACCATGAACGCCAGCGCCTGCTTCGCGCTCACCTGGCCGGAGGGCAGCGGCCGCGAGCGGGTGCGCTCGACCTTGTCGTCGAGGTCACGGTCGGTGATGTCGTTCCAGGTACAGCCTGCCCCCCGCATGACGAAGGCGCCGATGAAGAACAGGACGATGGTGAGCGGCAGGCCGCGGACGTCATGGGCCATGCCGGCGGCGAGCGCCGCCGACCACCAGCACGGCATCAACAGGAGCCAGGAGCCGATCGGACGATCGAAGCGGGACAAGCGCAGATAAGGCCGCGCCCATTGCGGCGCACGCGTATCGACCCAGTTGCCGGTGGAATCGGCAACTCGGGCTGACGTGTCGCTCATCGCGTCAGGACGTTGCCGTTGAGTGTGTCGAAGGTGCTGCCGCCCTTCTTACCGGCATTGGCCTCGGGCGGCGAGCCCGAACCCAGCACTTCGCTCAGCGACGGACCGGCCGGTCCGCGCGGCTGGTTCTGCATCTGCTGCGCAACATTGCAGACCTTCGCCGCCATGGCCTCGGTGTTCTTGTGGCCGTCCTTCATCTGCGCGCCGACCTGCGCCGGAATCCCGCACTTCGAGGCATTGGCCTCGATGTACTTGATCATCTTGGTCTCAGCCTGGCTGAAGTTGCGGATCAGCTTGCAGGCCTCGTCAGGCGGGGCGTGACGGTCGCTCGCGGCCTTGATCAGCTTGCCGCGTTTTTCGGCATCTTCGCGCAGAGGCATGAACGCCTTCATGCAGTCCTCGCCGGGACCGGCTTGCGTCGGCGGGGCCGCGCTGAAGGCGCCGGCGCCACCGACAGGAGCGGCGCCATTCACGGGGAAGGAGGATTGCGGCGCGCCGCCGACGGAGGCGACGGGCGCCGAGCCATTGACGGGCGGGAAGGCGGAACTGGTTGGGGCTTGGCCCGGCAGCGGCGCGGGGAAGCCCTGCGCATAGGCACCAACGGCGCCCATCGTGACCATGGCGGCAGTGATCGGAACCATCAAATGACGGATCATCAAGGCAGTCTCTCCGGCAGGAGCTTGCGGGGTTCGGCGTCTTCCCAATTGAAGCGCAACCGGCGTGCTCGCGATTTTACGATTCCCGCCGGCCCTTAACAACCCGTTGAATAGGGCGGGAGCGCGGCGCGCCGACGCACCATTTTGGCAAAATTTACCCCGAAAGGACTGCTTTCGGTTAAGAACGGCGGCAAATCGGACCTTTGACGATGCCTTCCCACGATTTCCGCGGCCCCCGCCTGTTCGTCGACGCCCCGCTTGCCCAGGACGGCAGGGTCGAGCTCGACCGCGACCAGAGCAATTATCTCGGCAATGTGCTGCGGCTTGCCGCCGGGGCCGAGGTTTTGGCGTTCAACGGCCGCGACGGCGAGTGGCAGGCCGCCATTGAAGGCCGCAAGCGGCCGGACGGTCTCGTCATCCTCCAGCAGACCCGGCCGCAGGACCGGCTGCCCGACCTCGCCTACATCTTCGCTCCGCTCAAGCATGCCCGGCTCGACTACATGGTGCAGAAGGCCATCGAGATGGGCGCCGCCAGCCTGCAGCCGGTTCTGACCCGATTCACCCAGGCCTCACGCGTCAATACCGAGCGGATGCGCGCCAATGTCGTCGAGGCGGCCGAGCAATGCGGCATTCTCAGCATCGCCACCGTTGCCGAGCCGGTGCCGCTGGAGCGCTTCTTGACCCAGCGCGCCGCTGGCAGGCTGCTGATCTTCTGCGACGAGGCGGCGGAGCTCGAAAACCCCATTCGGAGCTTGCAAGCCGCACGCGCCGGGGAGGGAATCGACGTGCTGATCGGACCCGAAGGCGGCTTTGCCGAGGAAGAGCGGGTCCTGCTGCTGCGGCAGCCGAAAATCCTGCGGCTGGCGCTCGGACCCCGCATCATGCGGGCCGACACCGCCGCGGTGGCCGCGCTGGCGCTGGTGCAGGCGGTGCTGGGCGACTGGGGTGGCGAACGCGGCTAAGGCACGTTGCTATTCGCCTCGTAGCGATCGGTTCAGGGTCTCCGAAGGCAACTCTCCGAAAGCCTCTCTGTAGCTCGCTGCGAATTCGCTGAGATGCCAGAAACCATGCGCAAGCGCGCAGGACTTCACACTCCGGCCTGCTCGGCCGGTGCGCAGTTGCTTGCGTACCGACCAGAGGCGCAAGACCCGGCTATAGCGATGTGGGCTCATGCCGCAGATGGCCCGTGTCGCACTCTGGAGAGTCCGGACCGACACGCCCGCCTGTTCCGCCAGTTCGGTGGTCTTGTGCCAGATCATCAGATCGCGCCGAATCAGTTTTTCCATATCAGCCACGATCCGCCGATAATGCTCGGTGGTGGACGACGCAGGTGCGCTTGCGACACTGGACCAGATCGCCGCATCCATCGTGCTGAGCAGTGACCGTTCGACAATCGTTTGCGAAGCCGGCTCATTCAGGAAGTCCGGGTCATTTGCCGCGGTTTCAAGCGAGATCGAGATCAGACGGCGCAGCGAGGCAAGCACGTCCGGCGCCGGATTCAGCAAATGGCATCCATCGCTCAATTCAGGCAATGGCTCCCGCCCGGATGGACTGAAGTAGACCACCGCCAGCAGACGCCCCTCCGGCTCATGCACCAAGCAATCTGAACCGCCTTTTAGAATGACAACAGAACCGCCGGTCGATTGCCCGTTTATGCGGGCAGAGGTCACGTGATCCATCGGTACCACCACTGCGGCAGCATTGGTGAGCTGATAGCCGCGAATGATCCGGGGGAAGGTTTTCAACAGCGACAGGGTCAGGGTCGGCAAGGTGAGCCGGGCACGCATGATCGCGGTCGTCCCGACAGACAACGGCATGCTCGATGCGCCGGCGTATTTCTCGGTCTCACCGAAATGATCGATGTCATACGATTTGAGCTCGAGCGCCGAGGACGGCTTGAGATCCTGGAACGACATCAAGCGATCCGCCGCTATCTTTTGCATTGCCTCGCGAGCAGGGACTAGACGGCTTTGATCCATGTTCTGCTGCTTACCTGACGTTCTTCGTAGAGACGGCGACTTTAGCGCGGCGCAAACCACCCGGCGCTCTGGCCCCGGCGCGCCGCAGGTCGCGGGGCATTGAGAATGGCACGAACGATCAGAAGGTCGAGTGGATCTAAGTCGTAGTGCCGGAACATCTCGCTAATCAAAACAGCATATAGGCCAGCGTGTGTCGCGCGACCGTTCCGATAACGTCTGTGCGTTGCCGCATGAATCGGAAACCAACTTTCGCATTGTAAACGAAGGCTCTGCGAACGGACCGTCCGCCCTACCCAAATTGAGCATGCGACCAGTGGACACCCTCAACCGGGCCAAGCAGCTCGCGGATGAGGTTACATGTGAGGCAGCGAGCATTCCGGCCAGGCGGCCATTCCTTCGTGGAAGCGGCCCGGAGAGCTCGCTGGCCGAATGAATGAGGGTGAGGCGTCCAACCTAACTCGATCGGCCGCAGCGCGATTAGGTATTATATTACCTAGCTTGGCGACGACGCCTGAATTGGGCTTCGCATCCTCTGCTGACGGTGCGTCGCTCCGGCGCTGTTAAGCGATTGATCCTTTGGAGGTCGAAACCGCTTCCGGGCCATGCTAAGGCCTGCGGCAATTCGTTCCCTGCTTGCCCTGCCCGGTTCCACCGGGACGATGGACCCCGAGATGACCGCGACTGCCACCTCAAATGCTGCCGGCTCCGCCTGGGCGGACACGCTGCTGCTGTCGTTCGCGCAGGCCGGCTATGTCAGGGCCGAGCCCGCCATCCTGCAGCCGGCCGAACCGTTCCTGGATCTCTCCGGCGAGGACATCCGCAAGAGCCTGTACCTGACAACGGACCTATCCGGCGATGAGCTCTGCCTGCGCCCGGACCTGACCATACCGGTGGCCCGCGATTACCTCAGCTCTGGCCGTGCCGGCCAGCCGGCCGGGTTCAGTTATCTCGGCCCGGTGTTCCGCTACCGCAGCGGCCAGAGCAGCGAATTCCTGCAGGCCGGCATCGAGTCGTTCGGCCGCCAGGACCGCGCCGCGGCCGATGCCGAAATGCTGGCGCTGGCGCTGGAGGCGACCGCCGCCTTCGGCGTTCGCGACGTCGAGATCCGCACCGGCGACGTGGCGCTGTTCAACGCGCTGCTCGACGCGCTCGACCTCTATCCGGTCTGGCGCCGCCGCCTGGTCAAGGATTTCAACCGCAAGATCAGCCTGGAGCAAGATCTCGAGCGGCTGGCAGCCGCGACCACCGCGACCCGCAGCGAATATGAGGGCGTGCTCGCGGCGCTCGCCGGCTCCGACCGCAAGGCAGCGCTCGCTTTCGTAACCGACCTCATGTCGATCGCCGGCACCACCAATGTCGGCGGCCGCACCACCGCCGAGATTGCCGACCGCTTCCTCGAGCAGTCGACGCTGAAGGGCGGCGCGCTGCCGCGCGAGGCCATCGCCGTGCTCAAACGTTTCCTGTCGATATCGGGTAACCCCGATGACGCCGTGGCCGAGCTGCGCGCGCTCACCAATGATGCGAAGCTCGACCTCAGTGCTGCGATCGACCAGTTCGAAAGCCGGGTCGGCTTCATGGCCGCGCGCGGCATCGATGTGAAGGCGACGCGCTTTTCCACCGCGTTCGGGCGCGGGCTCGACTACTACACCGGCTTCGAATTCGAGCTGCATCACCGCGGCAACGGCGCCGAGCCGCTGGTTGCCGGCGGCCGCTATGACGGATTGATGACCCAGCTTGGATCGGCCGAGCCGATCCCCGCGGTCGGTTTCTCGGTCTGGGTGGATGCGCTGACCCGGATCGGCCGCAAGGTGGGAGCTTAAGTCATGAGCGCGCCATTCGTTCTGGCCGTTCCCTCCAAGGGCCGCCTTCAGGAAAATACCGAGGCCTTCTTCGCCCGCGCCGGGCTGAAGCTGTCGAAGGCGGGCGGCGCCCGCGACTATCGCGGCACGCTCGCTGGCCTCGACAATGTCGAGGTCGCCTATCTCTCGGCGAGCGAAATCGCCTCGCAACTGTCCCGCGGCTCGGCGCATCTCGGCGTCACTGGCGAGGATCTGGTGCGGGAGACCATCGCGGACGCCGACAAGCGCGTCTCCCTGATCGAAGGCCTCGGCTTCGGCTATGCCGACGTCGTCGTCGCGGTGCCGCAGGCGTGGATCGACGTCCGCACCATGGCCGACCTCGACGACGTCACCACCGGCTTCCGCGAGCAGCATCACATGCGGATGCGGGTCGCAACCAAGTTCATCAATCTCACCCGCGCCTTCTTCCAGAGCCAAGGCATCACCGATTACCGCATCGTCGAAAGCACGGGCGCGACCGAAGGCGCACCGGCCGCCGGCAGCGCCGAGTTGATCGTCGATATCACCACGACCGGCGCGACGCTCGCCGCCAACGGATTGCGGGTGCTCGACGACGGCGTGATCCTGCGCAGCCAGGCCAATCTGGTCGCCTCAAGGGACGCCGATTGGTCGCCGCAAGCGCGGGAGACCGCGCGAATCATCCTCGATCACATCGCGGCGCGGGCGCGGGCCAACAAATACCGCGAAGTCCGCACCCGCTTCCGCCAGTGCGACGCGGCCATGCTCACCGAGGCCCATGAGCGCTTCGGCGTCGAAGCCCCGTTCGGCGGACCGACCTCGTCAGGCATGCTCACGCTGCACTGCCCGCCGGGCCAGCTCTATGCACTCGCGAGCTTCCTGCGCGGGCATGGCGCCGAGACCGTCTCGGTGGTTTCGCTGGATTACGTGTTCGACCGGGAGAACCCGCTGTTCGCCAGGCTCGAGGCGTTCCTGCGGCAGTGAGCCCAAAGTTTGTTGAGCAATTCCGTTCAGCGTAGCGACAGCAAACGGCAGCTACCATATGCTGTTGAGATGACCTTGAACGCCTCTGGAACCTTGATCGATGACGCTGGGCTCTGACGTTTCCGGCATGACGACCAACGCGGCAAGCGCCGCCGCGAAGGGGCTGTCGATTGTCGTCCCGCTCTACAACGAAGCCGCGGGCCTCGCCGCCCTACACCAGCGCATCTGCGATCTCGCAAAGACCTTGCGGCAGCGCTATCGCTTGGCTTGCGAGGTCGTCTATGTCGACGACGGTAGCGCGGACGCGACGCTGTCGATCGCCCGCTCGCTGCCGGCCGACGCGGTCGACGTCCAGGTGGTGTCGCTGTCGCGCAATTTCGGCAAGGAGGCCGCGCTGATGGCTGGCCTCGACCATGCCCGGCTCGGCGCGGTGCTGTTCATGGACGGCGACGGCCAGCATCCGCCGTCGCTGGTCGAGCGACTGGTGCGGCACTGGATCGAGGACGGCTACGACGTCGTCTATACCGCCAAGGCGCATCGCGACAACGAGCCCTTCCTGCGGCGGCTCGCCGGGCGCGGCTTCTATGCGCTGATCAATTGGGGCGCGCGCCAGAAGATTCCCGAAGACGCCGGCGACTTCCGCCTGCTGTCGCCGCGCGCGGTCGCAGCACTGAGGCAGCTGCCCGAGCGCAACCGCTTCTTCAAGGGCCTCGCGAGCTGGATCGGCTTCCGCCAGATCCGCGTCGATTACGAGCCCGCGCCGCGCACCCATGGCGTGACGACCTTCAGCGCCGCACGCCTGCTTGGTCTTTCGATCGAAGGCGTCACCTCGTTCTCGGTGGCGCCGCTGCGCTTCGCCAGCCTGCTCGGCGTGATCCTCGCCGGCGGAGCGTTCCTGTTCGGTCTGTCGATCCTCTGGGAGGTCTTGACCACCGGCAAGCAGGTGCCCGGCTATCCCTCACTCGTGATCGGCCTGATGACGATCGGCGGCGTGCAGCTCATCATGATCGGCATCGTCGGCGAATATATCGGCAAGATCCTCTCCGAGCTGAAGGCGCGCCCGATCTACTTCGTCGCCGAGCACAGTGAAAAGCATTTCGAAACCGAGAAGGCCCAGGACGCTTCAAGCCTGGACGCCTCGAAGAGGACGGCGGCCGAATGAGCGCGGCCGCGCCGCTGCGGCGGATCTGGCTCTGCGCCGACGATTACGGCATCAGCCCGGGCGTCAATCGCGCCATCCGCGACCTGATCGAACGCGGCCGTCTCAACGCTACCTCGGTGATGATGGTGGGACCTGCGGTCGAGCGCAGCGAGATCGAAGCGCTCCAGGCGGCAGCGCAAGCGAGCCCACGCTGCGCGATCGGATTGCACGTGACGTTGTCGGCACCGTTCCGGCCGCTCACCATGCATTTCCGTCCGCTCGACGGCGACATGTTTCTCCCGTTTCCGAAGCTGCTGCGCGCGGGTCTTGCGCGAAGGCTCGACCGCGAGTTCTTTCGCAACGAGGTCAAGGCGCAGCTGGCAGCCTTCGCGAAAGCGTTCGGACGCGCGCCTGACTTCGTCGACGGCCATCAGCATGTGCAGCTCTACCCGCAGGTGCGCGACGGCTTTGTCGATGCGGTGAGCGAAGTCGCGCCAAAAGCCTGGGTGCGCCAGGGCGGCCGCGACCTGCCGCTGATGCAGCGGCTGGCCTCACCGAAAGCCATGGTGCTCGACATTCTCAGCGCGCAATTCCGCCGCCGTGCCGTCAGCGCGGGCCTCAGCTTCAATCCCGGCTTCGCCGGCGCCTATGATTTCACGCGGGCGGCCGATTTCGGCGAGCTGATGCGGCAATTTCTCGAAGGCCTGCCGGATGGCGGCCTCGTGATGTGTCATCCCGGCTTCGTCGACGAAATTCTCACCGGGCTCGACCCGATGACGGATGTCCGCGAACGCGAGCACTCCTATCTCGCCGGCGATGCCTTTGCGCGCCTGCTGACGGACAGCGGCGTCACGCTGGGGTAAAACCGGCGAAGTTTGCGAGAAAGCCGCCCCGCGGGGCAGCTTGTCGCATACCGAAATTTAATCCAGCCGGCACTGTTGGGGCCACAATGGAACCCTACATCTGCCTCGCGCTTGTTTTGCGCGAGGGAGACTGACCATGACGCCGCAGGAACGCCAGCTCGTCGACGAGCTTTTCGACCGGCTTTCGAAACTGGAAAATGCACCGCGCGATCCCGACGCGATCGCCGCGATCTCCGACGGCCTGCGCAAGGCGCCCGGCGCCATCTATGCGCTGGTGCAGACCGTGCTGTTGCAGGACGAGGCGCTGAAGCGTGCTCACAACCGCATCCAAGAGCTGGAGGCGGCGCAGGCGCCCGAGCAGGCGCAGTCCGGCGGTTTCCTGGACACCATGCGCGACACGCTATTCGGCGGGGGCCCGTCGCGCGGCTCGGTTCCGAACGTGCCGCCGCGTGACTCGCGGCCGGTATGGAACAGCGGCCAGGCGATGCAGCAGCCCCAGCCGGGCTATGGCCAACCACCGTACGGGCAGGCCTACGGCCAAGGACCGGGTCAGGGCTATGGTGCGCCGCCGATCGGCGGTGGCGGTGGCTCGTTCCTCGGCACGGCGGCGGCCGCCGCGGCCGGCGTCGTCGGCGGCTCGCTGCTGCTCTCCAGCATCCGCGGCATGATGGGCGGATCGCATCAGCAGGCCTTCGGCGACACCAATGCCCTGGGCGATCGCAGCCCCTGGACCGGCAGCGATCAGTCCGGCGGCTCGCTCGCGCGCGATGCCGGCCTCGACGACATCGGCTCGAACCGCGGCGATGCTTCCCGGCAGGGCTTCGCCGACCACGCTTCGAACGACGACCAGAATTACAACGATCAGAACGACAATGACGGCGGCAATGTCGACCTCGCCGACGACGGCGATTTCGGCGGCGGAGATGATGGCGGCAGCGATTACGCCTGACGCTTCTTATCCTTGCTCCAAACGAGAACGGCCGCCGATGAGGCGGCCGTTTTTGGTTCCGAGCGCTATGCGCCTACATCACCACGACCTTGGTGCCGACGTTGACGCGGCCGTAGAGATCGATGACGTCCTCGTTGCGCATGCGAATGCAGCCCGAGGAGACGTTGGTACCGATGGTCCAAGGCTCGTTGGAGCCGTGGATACGGTAGAGCGTCGAGCCGAGATACATCGCGCGCGCACCGAGCGGATTTTCGGGGCCGCCTTCCATATGCCTCGGCAGGTCAGGACGGCGCGCGATCATTTCCGCCGGCGGCGTCCAGGCCGGCCATTCGCGCTTGGCCGTGATCGACTTCACGCCGGACCAGGTGAAGCCGGGGCGGCCGACGCCGATGCCGTAGCGCATCGCGCGGCCGTTGCCCTCGACGAGGTAGAGGAATTTGTTCGGCGTATCGACCACGATCGTGCCGGCGCTTTCGTTGCCGCTATAGTCAACGAGTTGTTTCTCGAATTTCGGATCGAACTGACGCTGCCGCGGGTCGACCGCCTCCTGCTGGAGACCTGCGTCCTGCATCTGCGGTTCGCCCATCGGCGGCAGGCGGCGCTGGTCATAATAACCCGGCTGCTGCTGATACACCGGCTGCTGCGGAGCGTAGGCCGGACCGCGACCGGGCCCGTCACCGAAGATGAACTCGATGAAGCCGCCGCCCATGTTCGAATTGGACGCGACGCGAACCGGCGCAGGCGGCACCTGCGGCTGGTACAGCACCGCGGGCGGATCGTTCGGCACGCTATTGTCGAAGGCGCTGGCGCTGTTGACGCCGGCAAGGAAGGTGCAAGCGCTGCCAAGCAGCGCAACAGACATTTTCTTGAACATCGACGTACTCTGTACTGTTTCGTCTAGATCACATGCGTCGTGGCGAGGTGATGGCTGATCCGCACCCGCGACGTGGTCAATAAAGAGCAAAAGCCGTTTTGTTTGGTAAACGGAAACGCCATTTCGATTCACCACGTCGTCGGCAGCGGCGCAATTTGGCGATCAGCGTTTATTTTCGATGAACGCCGCGCACGCATGGTTAATCGCTCGTTTGCAAGCCGTCGCGCACAGCCGTACGACAGTTCCGGCTGTGAACTTCGTGTTAAATCGCTTCTGCCTACAAAGACGCGTGAGTGAGGTGGGGGGAGTTCTTGATGGCTATTCACCGCAAACGTTTTCGTGTCGAGGAGGCTATTGTCGGCGAGATGCCCAGCCCCGAAATGATTGAGGAGGCTGCGCCGATGCATAGCGAGATCATGGCCGAGTTGCGTGCGATCCGCACGCAGATGGCGAAGGGCACCGCGCCGTTGTCCGGCAGCGCCGCCATGGCGGCGATCGACGCCTCCACCGCCCACGAGCTCTCGGAAGCCCGTACCATGCTCGATACTTACCGAGCGCAGATCGAGCAGTGCGAGAAGCTGAAGGTCGAGCTCGACCTCATCCACGACGCCATCGACCGCACCAAGCGCGAGATCGCGACACTGCATGGCAAGAGCTTCGACGGCGGCGAAATGGCCAAGGTCAATGGCGAGCTCGGCGCGGTCGTCGGCGGTACCGAACAGGCGACCCAGCAGATCCTCGAAGCCGCCGAGTCGATCGACCAGGCGGCCAGCGCGATGGCCAAGGTGCAATCGGCCGATCAGCAGAAGCGGCTCGCCGACGATATCCAGGAACGCGTCATCTCGATCTTCGAAGCCTGCAACTTCCAGGACCTGACTGGTCAGCGCATCAGCAAGGTCATGAGCACGATGAAGTTCATCGAGCAGCACATCAATTCCATGATGGAAATCTGGGGCGGCGTCGACGCGATCAAGTCCCACGTCGTGCCGCAGGTCGACACCCGCAGCGATGACGACAAGCTTCTCAACGGCCCGAAGCTCGCAGGCGACGTCGGCCACGCCTCGCAGGACGACATCGACGCGCTGTTCGACTGAACGGACGCGACGCTCTGAATAACGAAACGCCGGCGCAAGCCGGCGTTTTTTTGTTGTCTATCGTCCCCCGCTGTCATCGTCCGCGCAGGCGGACGATCCAGTATTCCAGAGACGGCAATGATTGAGCCGAGAAGCCGCGGCGTACTGGATGTCCGCCTGCCGCCTACGCTAAAGCTTCGGCGCCCCTGGACCTCAACCCCGGCGAAGCCTTGGCGTAGCCGGGTCGCGGGGCATGACGAAGGATAGAGACTACGCCCTCGGCGCGCAGCGGACGTAGACCATGTTGCCGTAGCGGGTGGCGGCGTCCTTGTCGATGAAGCGGGTGATGAGGACGCGGCCGTCGAAGGAGACGATCTCGCGGTCCTGGTCGCCGGGCGTCGGACCTGCCGGCCCGATATAGTTCTTGCCGCTCGGCGAGCCCTTCAGGCGCAGCTCCTGCGGTGTTGCCTGGTCGGCCAGATGCATGATCACGCCGCCGGAGGAGCCGGCCGTGATCACGTAAGGATTTTTGCATTGGGCCCGGGCGGCAGCCTCGGTGCGGGCGCGGTCGGCCGGGTTCTGGAACGAGGCCAGGCCCCAGCGCCCGACGATCTCGTCGGCGCGGATCGACGCGGGCATTTCCGGACCGGTGCCGGGCTCGGCCTCGGGGGGCGGTGAGGACGAAGAAAAGGACGGCAGGCTCATGCCGCCGCCGCAGGCACCAAGCAGCAGCGCCAGGCAAGAAGCCGCCGCCAGATTGGCGACCGTGCGCGCGTGAGCTGAACTGATCATGGCATTCCCCCGGACAAAACCATGGCCGCACCCCTTACGCAGCCAAGCGCAAAACCGCTGCCGGAGCAATGACGTCCTTTAATACGCCGGCACCCCGAACAAGTTTCCAATGTCACCATCCTATATCCGTCTCACCAATCGCTTAACCACCTTTGCTTGACAGGATCGCGGCCAAGCCATATTCCCGGGCGCACCATTAGCACTCTGAAAGATGGATTGCTAACGCGCGCCGATCGATCCTCGGGAAGGGTGGACGGAAGCGCCGCCCGCCCACTTCCTCTCCTTCCGAAGCGAGCCTCCAAAGGGAAACGTCATGACTAAATCCAAATTTCGTCCGCTGCATGACCGTGTCGTGGTCAAACGTATCGACGCCGAGTCAAAGACCAAGGGCGGCATCATCATTCCGGACACGGCCAAGGAAAAGCCGTCCCAGGGCGAAGTCGTCGCCGTCGGCCCCGGTGGTCGCGACGAGGCCGGCAAGCTGATCCCGATCGACCTCAAGGTCGGCGACCGTGTGCTGTTTGGCAAGTGGTCGGGCACCGAGGTCAAGATCGACAACGATGAGCTCCTGATCATGAAGGAGTCGGACATTATGGGCGTGATGGCCTAAGGCCAGACGCCTGAACGGCCGCTGAATGCATGCCCGGGTCACTCGATCCGGGCATGCATCATTCCGCCGGGTTCGATCGCGGACCCCGGAATGAGGCGACCCAATTAGCAAGACACATCACGAAGAAGAGGAATTGCAGACCATGGCTGCCAAAGACGTCAAGTTTTCCGGAGACGCGCGCGAACGCATGCTGCGCGGCGTCGATATTCTCGCCAACGCCGTCAAGGTGACGCTCGGCCCGAAAGGCCGCAACGTGCTCATCGAGAAGTCGTTCGGCGCGCCCCGCATCACCAAGGACGGCGTCACCGTCGCCAAGGAGATCGAGCTCGAGGACAAGTTCGAGAACATGGGCGCCCAGATGGTGCGTGAGGTCGCCTCCAAGACCAACGACCTCGCCGGCGACGGCACCACCACCGCGACCGTGCTGGCCCAGTCCATCGTCCGCGAAGGCGCCAAGTCGGTTGCCGCCGGCATGAACCCGATGGACCTCAAGCGCGGCATCGACATCGCGGTCGCGGCCGTCGTCAAGGACATCGAGAAGCGCGCCAAGCCGGTCGCCGCCTCCTCCGAGGTCGCCCAGGTCGGCACCATTTCGGCCAACGGCGATGCCGCCATCGGCAAGATGATCGCGCAGGCGATGCAGAAGGTCGGCAACGAGGGCGTCATCACCGTCGAGGAGAACAAGTCACTCGACACCGAGGTGGACATCGTCGAGGGCATGAAGTTCGACCGCGGCTATCTCAGCCCCTACTTCGTCACCAACCCCGAGAAGATGACGGCCGAGCTCGAGGACGCTTACATCCTCCTGCACGAGAAGAAGCTGTCCGGCCTGCAGGCCATGCTGCCCGTGCTGGAAGCCGTGGTGCAGTCGGGCAAGCCGCTCGTCATCATCGCCGAGGACGTCGAGGGCGAGGCGCTGGCCACCCTGGTCGTCAACCGCCTCCGTGGCGGCCTGAAGGTCGCCGCCGTCAAGGCGCCGGGCTTCGGCGACCGCCGCAAGGCCATGCTCGAGGACCTCGCGATCCTCACCGGCGGCCAGCTGATCTCCGAAGACCTCGGCATGAAGCTCGAGAGCGTGACGGTGAAGATGCTTGGGCGCGCGGGCAAGGTTGTGATCGACAAGGAGAACACCACGATCGTCAAGGGCGCCGGCAGGAAGCCGGAGATCGAGGCCCGCGTCGGCCAGATCAAGGCCCAGATCGAGGAAACCACCTCGGATTACGACCGTGAGAAGCTCCAGGAGCGCCTCGCCAAGCTCGCAGGCGGCGTCGCGGTGATCCGCGTCGGCGGTGCCACCGAGATCGAGGTCAAGGAGAAGAAGGACCGCGTCGAGGATGCGCTCAACGCCACTCGCGCCGCGGTGCAGGAAGGCATCGTCCCCGGCGGCGGCGTCGCGCTGCTCCGCGCCAAGAAGGCGGTCGGCCGTCTGACCAACGCCAATGCCGACGTCCAGGCCGGCATCAACATCGTGCTGAAGGCACTGGAAGCCCCGATCCGCCAAATCTCCGAGAACGCGGGCGTGGAAGGCTCGATCGTCGTCGGCAAGATCCTGGAGAACAAGTCCGAGACCTTCGGCTTCGACGCCCAGACCGAGGAGTATGTCGACATGGTCGAGAAGGGCATCATCGACCCCGCCAAGGTGGTGCGTACCGCGCTCCAGGACGCCGCATCGATCGCCGGTCTGCTGGTGACCACCGAGGCCATGGTCGCGGAGTCGCCGAAGAAGGAAGCCGCCTCCGGCATGCCGGCCGGTGGCGGTATGGGCGGCTTCTAAGGCCGAACCTCGCCTGACAGTGCTGCGAAGGCCGCCTCCGGGCGGCCTTCTTTTTGCCGATCATGGCCCGTGCTTTCCAATTCAACCGGCGGCCAAAACCCACTACGGTGACGGCCGATTCGAATTGTTTGGGCCTGATCTCGTCGGAAAACCGCTTCACACTTTCCGGATCATGCCCACTTTGCCCGGGGATTTCGTCGATGCGCGCGCTTGTGTTTTGCTCCACGGCCGTTCTGGCGGCTCTGCTTGCAGGTTCGCCAGAGGTCGCATCCGCCCAGATGAAGCTGGCGCCGAAGGCCACGGCGCCCGGCGGCGTCGAGACGCGCTATTTCACCTCGATCGACGGGCTGATGGACGGCAATGCCGACGTGATCTTGAAAGAGACACGCCAGGGCAAGACCGTCACCGCAGCCGTGCTCGACGTCTGCTATCCCGTCGCGAAGAATTCCGACCGCAAGGACCGCTTCGTCGTCAATCTCCAGGTCGCGGGCCAGAACCTGACGGGTACGACGCAGAGCCTCGGCGCGAAGGCGCCGGTCACAGTCAAGCTGCTGCGCAAACAGGCCGGAGACACGTTCGAATTCCGCGGCCAGATCAGCATTGGCCAGACCGTGACCGAGGTCACCTCGCCCGACAATTCCGATCTCAGCGAGAAGGAATTCCTCGACAACCAGACCTCCGACGACGGCATCACGCCGCAGCCGAAGGACTTCACCGACGTCTCGCCGGAAGCGATCGCGGTCAAGGTCAAGCTGGATGCCGCGACCGAGTTCCTGAAGAGCCTGAAGGGCCAGGACGTCGAGGTGACGCTGGCGAGTCTCACCGTCGGCTGCGACGCGCTGCGCGCGGGCGAGCAGACCATCAACATGTCGGTCGATCCGGAGCGCGCCGGCGCGCTGCTGGCGAAATTCAAGGCGACGCCCGGCGTCACCGCCGCGGGCTGGACCGCGGGCATGACCGAGATGGACCGCACCATCCGCATTGCCGCCGCCGATTGGCGCGAGGGCGACAAGATCAACCGCGACAAGCTCGCGGCCGCGGTGGCTGGCGTGCTGAGCAGGACGCTCGCGGCAAAGCCGGTCTCGCAAAGCTTCAACCCGGCGACCGGCAAGCTCAAGCTGGTGTTCAAGCGACCGAACCAGGATTTTCCCGCGCTCGAGCTCACCGACACGATCGAGGTCGCGGGCCTCGTCTCGCCCGACAAGCCCGGCACGACCGACAAGCTCATGCTCTGGATCGGGAGTCCCGCGACCACGACCACTGACGAGAGCAGCGGCGCCAAGCTCAATCTCTCGGACGAAGCGACCGCGGACGAGGAAGGCGATCAGCCCGACGACAACGGTTCGGTCGAGGCGCTCACCAAGGAGCTGAAAGGCCAGCGCTGGGACGCCGACAAGTCGGTGTGGAAGTGATGTAGCCCGCATATCAACTCTCGGTCGTCGCCCGGCTTGACCGGGCGATCCAGTACTCCGAGAAGGTTTTGATGAATCGAGAAGCCGCGGCGTACTGGATTCCCCGCCTGCCGCCTGTGCTAAAGCTTCGGCGCCCCTGGACCTCAACCCCGGCGAAGCCTTGGCGTAGCCGGGTCGCGGGGAATGACAGCAGGGGCTAATTGCCGTTGACGCGAAAGCGCAGCGGCTTGGGGCCGACGAGCGTGAGCACGTCACCCTGGCGCTTCCAGGTCTCGACACTGCCCAGGGCTGCAACGAGATCGTCGTCGGCCTGGGCCCTTGCCGGCGGGCAGGAGCGGTCCTGGATCTGGCCGGGGACGAAGATCACGGTGTTGCCGGCAACCGAGAACTGGCCCTTGCCGCCCTTGCACCAGAGCTCCAGCACGACTTCGCCATTGTCGCCGATCTCGATGTTCGGAATCCGCTTCGAGCCCGGCTGCGGCAGCGCCTCCAGCGTCATCTCGGTGCCGAACGGAAAACCGTCCTCCGCACGCGCGAGCGTGGACATCGCGAGCGTTGCAACCGCCGCACACACCATCTGCCTGAACGAAACCATGAGACCTCTCGACCGACGTGATTTGCGGCACCTTCTATAAGACGGCGGCGCCGTTGAGAAGGTTCGCCCATGGGCCACGCAAAAATCCCCGCGAGGAGCAACCTCGCGGGGATTTGGCTTGAAGCCGGGCGTGGCCTGCTACTTCAGGACCATCGCCGTGAACGGCCAGACATAGGCCTGCAGCGTCACGAACACGCCGACCAACGAGGCCAGCACGATCGAGTGCCAGAACACGAAGCGCAGGATCGTGCCCTCGTGCCCGTACCAATTCGTCGCGGTGGACGCGACCACGATCGACTGGGCGTCGATCATCTTGCCCATCACGCCGCCGGACGAGTTCGCCGCAGCCATCAGGATCGGCGACAGACCAAGCTGCTCGGAGGTGATCTTCTGAAGATTTCCGAACAGAACGTTGGAAGCGGTATCCGATCCCGTTAGCGCCACGCCCAACCAGCCGAGCAGCGTGCCGAAGAAGGGATAGAGCACGCCGGTTGCAGCAAAGGCGAGACCGAGCGTCGCGTCCACGCCGGAGAGCCGCGTCAGCGTGCCAATCGCGAGCATCGCCGAGATCGTGATCAGCGAGATCGCGCAAAGCCGGATGGTGCGCCCGTATTCCGTCAAGAGCCGGCCAGGACCGACGCCCATCAGGAAGCCTGAGATGATCGCCGCAATCAGCATGCCGGTGCCGGTGAACGAGAGATAGGTGAAGCCGAACACCGCGCTCTCTTTCGTCGGCCCCGGCGCGACCGGCGGCATCTTGTTGATCATCTGATGCAGCTCGGGAACGGGATAGTTCCAGGTGAAGATCGAGTTCGCCCAGGTCTTGAATCCACCATTGCCCCAGATCAGCATCACGATGCAGACGATGATCCACGGCAGCAGCGCGCTGAACAGCTCGCTCTGCGTCAGCGGCGTCTTGTCCATCGGTTTTGCCGCGGCCATGGTGGCGGCCGATTCATCGCGGCCGCGCAGCGCCGGCGACAGCCAGAGCTGCCTGGGCTGCCAGACCTTCAGGAACAGGATCAGCGCCCCCATCGAGATCAGCGACGCCCCGATGTCGACGATCCAGGGATTGACGTAGTTCGAGATCACGAATTGCGGGACCGCGAACGACACGCCGGTGACCAGGATCGCCGGCCAGACGTCCTTCATGCCCTTCCAGCCCGCGAACGCCCACACCACCCAGAACGGCACGATCAGCGAGAAGAACGGCAATTGCCGGCCGACCATCGCGCCGAGGATGTAGGGATCAAGCCCGGTCACCGAGGCAAGGCCTTGGATCGGCGTGCCCAGCGCCCCATAAGCGACCGGCGCGGTGTTGGCGATCAGCGACAGGCCGCTTGCTGCAAGCGGCGAGAAGCCGAGGCCGATCAGGACGGCGCCCGTGATCGCGACCGGCGTGCCGAAGCCCGAGGCGCCTTCGAAGAAGGCGCCGAACGAGAACGCGATCAGCAGCAATTGCAGCCGCCGGTCCTCGGTGACGCCGCCGACCGCGCGCTTGAGCAATTCGAAGCGCCCGGTGCTCACCGTCACCTGGTAGAGGAAGATGACGTTGAGAACGATCCAGCCGATCGGGAAGAACCCGGTGACGATGCCCAGCACCGAGGCGCGGATCGACATGTTCGCCGGCATGGTGAAGACGAAGATCGTGATCAAATTGGCCACGATCACAGCGATGACCGCTGCGATATGAGCCTGGACCCGTCCGCTCGCGATCAGGACCAGCAATGTGACGACAGGGACTGCCGCCGCGATCGTCGACAGCACGGGGCTGTGCAACGGGTCATAAACTTGATTCCACATGATCTTCCTCCCCCACGCATGTGTGCTGCAGGCGGCCCGCGTGGACAGCCGATCCTGCTTGACGCTGAAGCGATAACCCCCGAGCTGGACGCGAATTCCTCGCGAATGCAGCGGTTCCCGTCCGCTCACAAGCTCGCGAAATCCCGAAGGCCCCCACCCCGCGCCGTCGAGCCCCATGCTAGGGTTGCAAGCTGCGACAAGCCAACGCAAATTGCAGGACTTGCGACTTTAGTCTAAGCGCGCCGATTTCCGCCGTCGTCCCAAGTCTTTGGCCCCGGGCAGTTGTGCACATCCCTCAGGAGACAGAGCTCTGTGAAGAACATCAGCGCCACGCTCGCGATCGTCTGGCGAATCGCCGCCCCCTATTTCCGGTCGGAGGACAAATGGGCCGGCCGCGGCCTGCTTGCCGCAGTCATCGCGATGGAGCTGGCGCTGGTCGCGATCGACGTCCTGGTCAATCAATGGCAGAACCGGTTCTACAGCTCACTGCAGGCAAGTGACTGGGATAGCTTCGTCAGGGAGATCTGGATCTTCATCGGCCTCGCCTCCGCCTTCATCGCGCTGGCGGTCTACAAGCTGTACCTGAACCAGTGGCTCCAGATCCGCTGGCGGCAATGGCTGACCCGGCACTATTTGGGCGAATGGCTGCAAGGCGCCACCCACTACCGCATGCAGCTTAAGGGCGATGCGGCCGACAACCCGGACCAGCGCATCACCGAGGACGTCAAGAACTTCGTCGAGCAGACCCTGACCATCGGGCTCGGCCTGCTCTCGTCGATCGTGACGCTGTTCTCCTTCGTGATCATCCTCTGGGGGCTTTCCAACGCTGCGCCGTTGCACCTGTTCGGCGCCGACCTCATGATCCCCGGATATCTGTGCTGGGGCGCGCTGGTCTACGCGATCTTCGGCACCGCGCTGACGCACTGGATCGGTGCCCCGCTGGTCAATCTCAATTTCGAGCAGCAGCGCTTCGAGGCCGACTTCCGCTTCAACCTCGTCCGCGTCCGCGAGAATTCCGAGCAGATCGCGCTGCTCAAGGGCGAAGGCGCCGAGCGCGGCCGGCTGCTGGACCGCTTCGGCTTCGTGATCGGCAATTGGTATGCCATCATGAGCCGCACCAAGCGCCTCACCGCGTTCACCGCGAGCTATCAGCAGGCCGCCGTGATCTTTCCCTACGTGCTGGTGGCGCCGGCCTTCTTCGCCAAGAAGATCCAGCTTGGCGACATGATGCAGACCGCCTCCGCCTTCTCGAGCGTACAGGGCGCATTGTCGTTCTTCGTCACGGCGTACCGATCGCTGGCGGAATGGCGCTCGATCGTCGCCCGCCTCGACGGCTTCGAGATGTCGGTCGATGCGGCCGCGCACCTGCCGCCGCACGAGCCTGCGATCGCCCTCAAGGCCGCCGGCGGCAATCGCAATATCACCCTCGAACAGCTCTGCGTGAACCTGCCGAGCGGCACGCCGCTGGTCGCCACCGACGCCTTCTCCGTCCAGACGCCGGAGCGCGTGCTGGTGACCGGACCGTCGGGCTCCGGCAAGTCGACGCTGTTCCGCGCCATCGCCGGCATCTGGCCGTTCGGCACCGGCACCATCTTCGTCCCGGAAAAAGCGAAGCTGATGATGCTGCCCCAGCGCCCCTATTTCCCGGTCGGCGTGTTGCGCGACGCGGTGGTCTATCCGGCCGCGCCGGGCGCATTTGAAACTGCACGCGTCAGGGACGCGCTGATCGCGGTCGGCCTGCCCGACCTCGCCGAGCGGCTTGAGGAGGACGGTCATTGGAACCGGATGCTGTCGCTGGGCGAGCAGCAGCGCCTCGGGCTCGCCCGCGCGCTGCTGCACGCGCCGGACTATCTGTTCCTGGACGAGGCCACGGCCTCGCTGGACGAGCCGTCCGAGGCCCGCCTGTACCGGCTGCTGGCGGAGAAGCTGCCACAGGCCACCCTCGTCTCGATCGGCCACCGCTCGACGCTGGAAGCCTTCCATACCCGCAAGGTGACGATGGTGAAGCACGGCGCGATCCACGTCCTCGGTGACGGTGGTGTGCCGGTCGAGAAGGAGCCGAGCGCGGCACGCTGAGACGGCCCGACGAAGCTCTGAGGCTATGGCCCTTGGTTGCGGCCGTGCTTCGAGACGCCCGCCTTTTTCGGCCTTCAGGATGAGGTCTGTCCTCGCGGTGAGATCTGTGACCCCTCATGGTGAGGAGCCCGCCGGAGGCGGCCGTCTCGAACCATGCGGGCCCCTGGCCTACGCCCCAAAGCCCCAAAGCAAAAGGGCGGCAGGTTGCCCTGCCGCCCTCATCAAGTCGCTTCGGGAAGAAGCTTACTTCAGGTTGCTCATGGCCGTCAGGTCGAACGACAGCTTGGCAATGCCGGCCGCGCCGCACCAGTTGGAGCCAGCACCGCCCGGATTGATCGCGGTGACGTTGGTGGTGCCGGTGGCGTTGAAGGCGCTGGTGAAGGCGTTGCAATCACCCTTGTTCAGGTCGGTGTCGGAGTAACGCAGGTCCAGCGTGAACACTTTGTAGGTGAAGCCGATGCCGATGTTCCAGGTGTTGTAGTCCTTGTAGGGGATACCGTTGGCGAAAACGGTGCCGACGCCGGTGCCGTAGAAGGCGTCCGAAGTACCAAACCACTGCCGGCCGAACTCACCCGAGACGTACATGCCCATGCCGGAAGCACCGAAGGCCGTGCTGGGCGCCGTGTACTTGGCGGTCAACGAAGCGTAGTTGCCCCAGGCACCCGAGTTCAGGAAGTTCGGCGAGTAGTACTCGGTCGCGCCGACCGTGAAGCTGTCGTTGATGGTGTAGTTCACCTTGCCGTAGACTTCGACGAAGCTGACGTCCTTCTTCATGACGTTGCCGTCGGCGAGGAAGATAGTGGTCGTGCTGACGCCGCAGACGTTGCCGCCCGGAATGCCGCCGGTGAGCACGTTGTCGGCGCAGCTGCCGCCCGGATACAGGTAGCCCCAGACACCGATATCGAAGGCGAAGGCGCCGAAGGTCGGGCGGATACCGCCGTAGATGTCGACTTCAGCAGCAGCGCGATTGGCGAAGGAGATGCTCTCGGCGGACACGCCGACGTAGAGCTGGAGGTCCTTGTTGACGTTGTAGCGCGGCTCGAAATAGGCCGCGACCGACGGCTTGTGGTTCGACTGCGTGACGCCGCGGAAGATGTAGTCGCTCATGATGGCGCCGCCGAAGGCGATATCCCAGGGATCAAACGCGACCACCGGCGGGGCCTTCAGTGCCTTCACTCGCATGTCTGCCGCGAAAGCCGAGCCCGTCACCATTGCCAGCGCCGTTGCCAACAAAGCCACTTTTTTCATTTCGATCCCCATCACCAGTTCTAAGACCCCAGCCGGATCCCGGAAGCCCCCGGAACGCTCGACCTGATTGCAAATTTCGTAACTGCGGCAATCTGGATGGGGTGAGGCAAACCGTGAAGCAAAAAACGCGGGCATCTGCCGACTTTTTGGGCGTTCTGACGATTCCACGAAAGGTTGTCAGCCCGTGTGTCTTCTCGATCACATTATTTGCATTCCAAAGTGCACTGGGAGGCCCGCGTTAGTACGGGTCCGGCGGTACCGTGCTGCCCGTGCCACGAATCAGGCTGCTTCCCGACGAGATCATCCCCGCGCGCCGACGCGCCGATGCAAAAAGGCCGCAGCATCGCCGGCTGCGGCCTTCCTGTTGCCGATCATGGTCGTCGGATTGGATCCAGCCTTTGGCCTGACCTTGGGCCTAACCTTGTCCTTCGGCCGGTGTCGTGTCCGCAGAAGACGAAGGCATCGCCCAGCTTGTCTCGGCGGCAGGCTCGGGAGCCGGAGCTGCCGGCGTTGACGGCTTCGGAGCTGCCTTCGCCTTCTTCGGCGCCGCTTTCTTCGCAGCCTTCTTGGCGGCCTTCTTAGGCGCAGCCTTCTTAGCGGCCTTCTTTGGCGCGGCCTTCTTCGCAGATTTCTTTGGAGCCTTCTTGGCAGACTTCTTCGCGGATTTCTTCGCGGACTTCTTGGCTGCCTTCTTTGAGGTCTTCTTCGCCGCTACTGCCTTCTTGGCCTTTTTGGCCTTCTTGCTTTTTTTCTTCTTCGCTTTCGCCATCGTGATCCTCCTGTTGCCGCCGAACAATGGTCGATCGGGTGTCTTCAGCCGTTATCTCCGGACGAAAGCTCAGCCTTCGAAAGCTTAGTCTTCGAAAGCTCAGTCTTGCGCGTTCAATGCCGGCTGCGACCCGCCCGTAGCCCAATCGAGAAGCTCAATCGTGTGTACGACCGGAACTGACGTGCCACTGGCAATCTGCACCATGCAGCCGATATTGCCTGCGGCAATCATGTCCGGCTTGACGCTCGCGATGTTGGCGACCTTGCGATCGCGCAACCGGCCCGCAAGCTCGGGCTGGAGAATGTTGTAAGTCCCCGCCGAACCGCAACACAAATGGCTCTCCGGCACATCTTTCACCACGAATCCGTTATTGGAAAGCAATTCTTTCGGAAGGCCCGTGATTTTCTGCCCGTGCTGCAACGAACACGCAGAGTGATAAGCGACGACGATGTTGTCCTGTCGCGTCGTGGCCGCGAGTCCAAGGCCGGCGACGTATTCAGTGATGTCCTTGGCGAGCGCAGAGACCTTCGCCGCATCGGCGGCAAACGCAGCGTCTTCGCGCAGAAGATAGCCGTAGTCCTTGATCACGGTGCCGCAGCCTGACGCCGTCACCAGGATGGCGTCGAGCCCCTCGCCGGCCGCTTCCGCGCGCCACGCCGCGACATTGGCGCGAGCCCGTGCCAATGCGTCCTGATCGTCGCCGAGGTGATGGGTCAGGGCGCCGCAGCACTGCTCGTCCCTGACAAGGACGACCTCGATGCCGTGGCGCGTGAGGAGACTGATGGCGGCCTGGTTGATGCGCGGCGCCAGCACCTGCTGGGCGCAGCCCTGGAGCAGCGCGACCCGGCCGCGCTTCTTGCCGAGTGCCGCGAACACACTGCCGGCGGCGGGCCCGGGCGGCGGCAGCCGGTCCGGCGCCAGCGCCAGCATCGCCTTGAGGCGCAGAACCAGGCCGGGCGTCGCCGACGGCCGCGGCGTCGGCAGGAACGCGGCCAGCGGGCGGGCCAGCCGCGCCAGCCACATGCTGGCGCGGAAACGCTGCGGGTGCGGCAGGACGAAGGCCAGCACTCGGCGCAGCAGCCGCTCGGCGAGCGGCCGCTCGTAACGCTGCTCGATCCTGACCCGGGCCTGATCGACCAGATGCATGTAATTCACGCCCGAGGGGCAGGTCGTCATGCAGGCCAGGCACGACAGGCAGCGGTCGACATGTTTGACCACTTCGGCCGTCGGCGTCTGGTCCTTCTCCAGCATCTCCTTGATCAGATAGATGCGGCCGCGCGGGCTATCGAGCTCGTCGCCAAGCAGCACATAGGTCGGACAGGTTGCGGTGCAGAAGCCGCAATGGACGCAGGCGCGCAGGATCTTGTCGGCTTCCGCGATGTCGGGATCGGCGAGCTGCGCGAGTGAAAATTCGGTCTTCATGCGGCAGTGCCTCGCGTCAGCCGCCCCCGGTTGAGGATGGTCTTCGGATCGAAACTGGCGCGGACCCGCTCGCTCAACGCGGCAAGGCCAGGGGCTTGCGGGTGGAATACATCGATCGCGCGCCTGATGTCCTCGGCCGCCCGGATCAGCGTGGCGTGCCCGCCGGCGGCATTCGTACGTTCGCGCACGGCCCGAGCATGCGCGTCCGGCTTCGGTGGCACCGCCGCCCAGATCAGTCCACCACCCCAATCGTAGATCACGTCGCCACCGGTCTCGCGCGCCAGCAGGGTCCCGAGCGCCGCGCCCGACGCCGGCGGGCAGACGATCCGCCAGACCGGCCAGGCCCCCAGCGCGCCACTGGCCGCGAACGGCAGGACGTCGCGGATCGTGGTCCACAGCGCCGCTGACGCCGTGTCCTCGACGAGAATTGCGGTTCCGAACGGCGCCAGCAATTCGCGCAGCGAGCCGGCACGGTGGGCGGCCGAGGCGGCAATGCCCTCGAGCCGCAGCACGGTCAGCGCCTCGCCCTGGCCTGCGATATCGCCGAGACCTTCGATCTCGGTCCGGAACGCCGATGTCGGCAGATGCGCGGCCCCGGAGACATCGAAAGGCGAGCCGAGCGCCGCCGTCATTGCCTTGTTGGCGGCGGCATCGTCGAGCCCGCGCAGCAACAGCGTCCGCTCGGCCTCCGGCTTGGGCATCACTTTCAGCGTGACCTCGGTCATGACCGACAGCGTGCCCCAGGAACCGGCGAGAAGCTTGCAGAGGTCGTAGCCGGTGACGTTCTTCACCACCTTGCCGCCGGTCTTGAAGCTGTCGCCGAAACCGGAGACGGCATGCGCCCCGAGCAGATGGTCGCGCGCGCCGCCCGCCTTGATCCGGCGCGGACCGGCCAGGCCAGCCGCGATCATGCCGCCGATGGTGCCGAGCGCGGGCGTGCCGAGCAGCGGCGCGGTGTTCATCGGCTCGAAGGCGAATTGCTGGTTCTTGGCATCGATCAGCGACAGCACGTCGGCCAGCGGCGCCCCGGCCTGGAGCGTGACAATGAGTTCGTTGGGCTCGTAGCCGGTGATGGCATTCAGCGCGGAGACGTCGAGCACGGCGTTGGTCGCCATCGCGTGGCCGATGCCGCGCTTGGAGCCATGGCCGATGATCTCGAGCGGCTGCTCATTGGCAATCGCCGCGCGCACCACCTCTTCGACGTCTTTGGCGTCTCGTACCTTGAGCGTATCCACGGGCAAAGGCGGTAGCGAAATTCGCCGCCAAAATCAAATGCAGCGTGACGACAGCGGCCATTGCCGCGCGATCCGGCTCGACCTCGGAGCCACGGCCAAGATTCGATCCTCATCGAAGCATTCACGACATCGACACTTCGATCACCGGCGAACCAAAGCCGACAGCCGATCGCTACAAATCTGCACCGAGAGACCAACCGACGGAGACGACATCATGAACCACTATGCCACGCAGAAATCGCTCAGCGACGCCGTCGACGGCGGCGGCCTGCTCGTCGTCGCGCAATGGGAAGCGAAGCCGGGCGAGGCCGACAAGATCGCCGCGATCCTCGACCGCTTCCTGCCGGAGGCCCAGCGCGAGGACGGCGTCAAGCTGTTCTTGATCTCGCGCGCAAAGGACAATCCGGCCCAGTTCCTGTTCTACGAACTGTTCCGCGACGAGGCGGCATTCAAGGCGCACCAGGAGAGCGCGCATTTCAAGACCTGGATCGCTGGCGAAGCCCTGCCGCTGCTGGCGAAGCGCGAGCGGGCGCAATACGGACTGCTGTAGGCATTGCCGAGGAAAGAGGCGTGCATCGCAAGCCCTTCCATCGGCGCAAGCGCCTAGAACCGGGGGATGTCCGGGAATGCCAGATTCCCGGCATGGACGTGCATGCGGCCGAGCTCGGCGCAGCGGTGCAGGGTCGGAAACACCTTTCCGGGATTGAGCAGGCCCTGCGCGTCGAAGGCGCATTTCAGACGCTGCTGCTGGTTGAGGTCGATCTCGCTGAACATTTCCGGCATCAGATCGCGCTTCTCGATGCCGACGCCGTGCTCGCCGGTGAGCACGCCGCCGAACTCGACGCAGGCGCGCAGGATGTCGGCGCCGAAGGCTTCGGCGCGCTCGATCTCGCCGGGCTTGTTGGCATCGTAGAGGATCAGCGGATGCAGATTGCCGTCGCCGGCATGGAACACGTTGGCGCAACCAAGCTGGTACTTTTCCGAGAGCTCGCGGATGCGCGCCAGCGCCTTCGGCAGCGCACCGCGGGGGATGGTGCCGTCCATGCAGAGATAGTCGGGCGAAATGCGGCCGACGGCGGGGAAGGCGGCTTTCCGGCCGGCCCAGAACAGATTGCGCTCGGCTTCCGAGGTCGAGATCTGGCAGGTGGTCGAGCCGCAAGCGTTCGCAATCGTCTCGACCCGCGTGATCAGCTCGTCGACCTCGATCTTGGGACCGTCGAGCTCGATGATGAGGAGGGCCTCGACATCGAGCGGATAGCCGGCATGGACGAAGGCCTCCGCGGCGTGGATCGCGGGCTTGTCCATCATCTCCATGCCGCCGGGAATGATGCCGGCGCCGATGATGCGCGCCACGCATTCGCCGGCCGCCTCGACTTGCGCGAAGCCGACCATCAGCGCGCGCGCCGTCTCCGGCTTTTGCAGGATGCGCACCGTGATCTCGGTGATGACACCGAGCAGGCCTTCCGAGCCGGTGATGACGCCCATCAAATCGTAGCCGGAGTTTTCCGCCGACTTGCCGCCGATGCGCAGGATCTCGCCGCTCATCAGCACGATCTCGCAGCCGAGCACGTTGTTGGTGGTCATGCCGTATTTCAGGCAGTGCACGCCGCCGGAATTCTCCGCGACATTGCCGCCGATCGAGCAGGCGATCTGCGATGACGGATCCGGCGCGTAGTAGAACCCAGCATGGGCGACGGCCTGGCTGATCGCGAGGTTGGTGACGCCGGGTTCGGTGACGACGGCGCGGTTGTCGAAATCGATCTCGCGGATGCGCTTGAACTTGCCGAGGCCCAGAAGCACGCCGTCTTCCAGCGGCAGCGCGCCGCCGGACAGCGAGGTGCCGGAGCCGCGGGGCACCACCTTGATGCCCTGCCCTGCACAATATTTCAGGACCAGCGAAACCTGCTCGGTCGTGTCGGGCAGCACAACGACCATCGGCGGCTGCCGATAGGCCGTCAACCCATCGGATTCATAGGCCCGCATCTCGGCGGCGCTGTCGATCACGCCTTCGCCCGGCACGATTGCGCGCAATGCAGCCACGATCTCGGCGCGGCGCGCGAGCACGGCCTGGTCGCTCGCGGGCATCATGATGGCCATAACATTTCCTTCATGGCATATCCTTCCGGCCAAGGCCGCATGATCGATTTGTCGCGGTAAATCAACCACGTCCGCGGTGGTTTGGGTAGGCCGTCCGAAAGTCGGATCGACGATCCTGCGCGAGTTCGCTCTGGGACAAGTAGGAAATCGTGAAACCTGCCATGGTTTGGCGGCTTGTCCAATCCGAGCAGGCCTGCCAAAACCGGCAGGTCCGACCGTTGCCGATCAGGCATGCAACTGACCAGCCCCCAGGGAAGAGACGAAGAGCACCCGATGACAAAACTGATTTTTGGCGCATTGACCATCCTCACCGCGATTGCCACCGCACCCGCCGCGATGGCGCAGGACGTCGCGGCCGGCAAGTCGTCGTTCAACAAATGCCTGGCCTGTCACGCGATCGGCGAAGGCGCCAAGAACAAGGTCGGCCCCGAGCTCAACGGCCTCGACGGCCGCAAGTCCGGCACCGCGCCGGACTACAATTACTCCGACGCCAACAAGAATTCCGGCATCACCTGGAACGAGGCCGTGTTCAAGGAATACATCAAGGACCCCAAGGCCAAGATCCCCGGCACCAAGATGGCGTTCGCCGGCATCAAGAACGAGACCGAGATCAACAATCTCTGGGCCTACGTGTCGCAGTTCGACAAAGACGGAAAGATCAAGCAGTAAGCGCGGGAACGGCGGCCGCTGGAGCTTCGGTTCTGAACCGAAGCTCCAGCTTCTCGTTTTGACGCGTTTTCTTCACGCGAACCGGCATCCACTTCGCTCGAAAACGCTCTAATCGGCGGTCGCCTGCGCCGGGACGATTTTCCCGATCATCGTCTCGATCTCTGTCTTCACGAGATCGGGCACCGCGTTCTGCACCATGTGGCCGAGATCAGGCAGCACGATCAGCTTGGCATTCTGCACGGTGGCGGCGAACGGGCGGGCGTGAATGGCGGTCTTTACCGTCTTGTCGGGTTCGCCGGCGATGATCGTGACCGGCGCCGTTATCTCGCCGTAGCGCGGAGCTTGCGCAGCCACCGCCTGCTTCAGCGACACCAGATCATAGGCATTGGCGATGAACTCGCGCGGGCGCAGCAGCAACGGCGTCGCGGAGTCCTGCACGAAACCGTCCGGCATCGTTTGCGGCAGGAAGACGTTGCGCGCGCCGGACTCGCTCAGGAAATAGCCTAGCGGGAGGGTTATGGTGTAGGCGAACAGCGGGCCGATTACGGGCGTTGCGATGATCTCGTTGTAGCGGCCGACGCCGCCGCGCCAAGGATGGGTGACGGGCGCGAGCATCACAAGGCCCGCGACGCGGCCGGGATGATCGAGCGCCAGCCGCGCGCCGAGCGCGCCGCTCCAGGAATGCACCACGAACACCGCGCGATCGATCCCGAGCTTGCCGAGCGCCTCATCGATCATTCGCGCCTGGACCTCCGGCGTCGAATCCTGCCGCCGCGCCCGCGTGCTCCAGCCGTGGCCGGGACGGTCGATCAGGATGACGCGATGGTTCCTGGCGAGGAGATCGCCGAGCGGCCGCCGCATTGCCTCGAGGTTGGAGCTCGCGCCGTGCAGCATCACGATCGGCAGGCCCGAATCGCGCGGGCCGATATCGACGAGGTGAAGCACGGCACCCTCGACCTCGATCATCCGGCCCTGCGGTGGAAAGGCGCGTTGCACGGCGAGGACGCCGGCCTGCGTGACCAGCGCCAGCACAACCAGCGCGGTCACGACTGACATCACGATCATGGACGGAATCCGGGCGACCCAAGGCACAGGGCAGTTACGTGGCTTGCGGCCGGCAGTTTCGCCCGGGGAGCCCCCGCGCTCCACTTGAAATGCCGGGGCTGTGGATATGTGCATAATTCAAGCGAGAAAAACGCAATGAAATCAATACTGCTCCCCGGAGCACGCAGGCTTCGAAACAGCTTCATGCACTCGTCATCGCGGCTTCCTTATGATCGCCATGGTCGGTTCCGCCATTTAGACGCAGGTGGGCGCCGATCGTGCTCGCAACCCTCAGGGATGCGGGAAGACCGGCAGGATTTATCCTGATTTGAACCGGAGAATTTCGATGAGCCTGAGATCCAAAGATACTGCGATCGACGAGATCGTGGCAAGCTGCCACGGTGACCTGCGCGGTGCCGTGCGCGCGCTGCTGCTGATCAACGAGCACCTCGAGACGGAGCTTGCAAAGGCCTACGCCGCAGCGGTCGATCGCGGCCTCGCCGAGCGCGAAGGCAGCGTTTTGCACTAGATTGCTGTCGACCTAGTTCGTGCTGTCCTCGTCCTTTTCCTCGTCAGGCGTGGGTGCGGGACAGGCGCGGATGGTCGAACGGGCAAGCTTGGCGTCGGCCTTCGATTTGTAAGGACCGTCACCGAACCAGACGTCGCCGAAGATCACGGGATTGCTGGTCACGATGTTGCATTTTCCGGTGGCGCGATTGCCGACCACCCAGAACAGTCCGTCGGCGAGGCTCGCCGTGCCCGACGCCAACAGCAACATACCTGCAAAGATCAAACGCTTCATGGCTGTGCTCCCGCCATGAAGGTAGGCCTGCGGCGGTGCCATCCACACCCCTTGTAACGCGGCGCGTGTCATCGTGGTTAATCCGCCTGCGCCGCATTCGCTCGAGCAATGATCGACTTGTCCGCTAAATATCGCGGCCTTCGACCTTCTCGGTCAGCGCCTTGACCTGGTCGGGGATCTTCTCGAGGTGCGGATTGACGGCGAGCGCCTTGCGGTAGGCTTCGAGCGCGCGCTTTTCGTCGCCGACCTCCTGCATGATCATGCCGAGGCCTGCGAGCGCGCCGAAATGACGAGGCTCGCGGATCAACACCTCGCGGATGTCGGCGAGCGAGCGGCCATAATCGTTCTGCATGTAGTAGAGCGTCGCACGACGATTCCAGGCCTCGATGTAGTCGGGCCTGAGCTTGACGACCGAATCCAGCAGCTTGATCGCAACCTCGATCTTCTTTGCGTCGACGGCGGTCTTGGCCCGCGCCATCAGCAGCGCCGCGGTGTCGCTCGGGGTCTGGATCCAGATCGCCCAGATCCGCGCCTCGACATGCTTGGCGCTGGCTTCGTCGGGCGCAGCTTTCAGCGCGCCGAACAGGAAATCGAGATTCTTGGTGCGGTCGACCTTGGGCAGCTTGGCCGGCGCTTCCGGAAGTTTCTTCTGCTTGCCGGGCGGAGCCGGCGGATCAGCCTGCGCCAGCGCCGGAGCGAGGCCGGCGGCTCCCAGCACAAGAGCCAGACACAGGGTGCGCGCGAAGAGGAATCTCACTGCCATGGTCGAAGTCTAAACGCGCAAAGCCGCCCTTGCAAAGCAGGGGCGGCGTCAAACTCGTGTGAGACCGTGGTCTTGCGGGCGCGCGAGCGTCAGGCAGGGCGAAATCAGCCGCCCAGATCAGCCCTGGCGAGCCTTGAAGCGGCGCTGCACCTTGTTGATCACATAGACCCGGCCCTTGCGGCGGACCAGGCGGTTGGCGCGATGGCGACCGCGCAGCGATTTCAGCGAGTTACGGACCTTCATGGCAGAATCCTGAACGTTCGAAAGGCCGTGTTCGGCACTACCGTTTCGGCACGCGCGAATGAGGCAAAATGAGATTTTCCCGCTGGCGGACCGACCGCCCGGGACGGGGCGGTTCTTAAGGCATGGGAGGACCGGATGTCAATGTTAACTGGCCCGATCGCACCCAGCAAATTCAGGAAAACAACCCGATGCAAAGTAGAAGCGGCCGGATCGGGCTCAATCATCTCGGACGACGCCGATCCCACAACGCCTTGTCCCCACAATGCCTTGCCAAATTCGTTATATCATATAATCAATTCGACAACCCGTCGGGAGGAAACCCATGCCGAAGCTGAAGCTGCCGAACATCGACGACGTCGTTGCCATCGACATCCACACCCACGCCGAGGAGCCCTGCGGCACCCATCCCGACGACGGCTATGACGACTTCCAGGCGCAGATGGCGGACTATTTCAAGTCGCCGCACAAGCATCCGCCGACCGTGCCGGAGACCGCCGCCTACTATCGGTCCAAGAACATCGCCGCGGTGATCTTCCCGGTCGACGCCGAGCGCGAGACCGGCTTCCGCCGCTACAAGAATGAGGAGATGCTGGAGATCGCCTCCGACCATCTCGACGTTCTCATCCCCTTCGTCTCGATCGACCCGCACAAGGGCAAGCTCGGTGTGCGCGAGGCGCGCAAGCTGATCGAGGAATACGGGGTGCGCGGCTTCAAATTCCACCCAACCATGCAGGGCTTCTACGCCAACGACCGCATGGCCTATCCGCTCTATGAAGAGATCAACAATGGCGGCGCGATCGCGCTGTTCCACACCGGCCAGACCGGCGTCGGCTCGGGCATGCCCGGTGGCATGGGCATGCGGCTGAAATATTCCAACCCGATGTACATGGACGACGTCGCGGCCGATTTCCCCGAGCTCAAGATCATTCTCGCCCATCCCTCCTTCCCCTGGCAGGAAGAGGCGCTGTCGGTCGCGACCCACAAGCCCAACGTCTACATCGACCTCTCGGGCTGGTCGCCGAAATATTTCCCGCCGATCCTGGTGCGCTACATCAACTCGATCCTGCAGGACAAGATGCTGTTCGGTTCGGACTGGCCGGTGATCACGCCCGACCGCTGGCTGTCGGATTTCGCCAAGATCGAGATCCGCGACGAGATCCGGCCGAAGGTGCTGAAGGCCAACGCGCGCAAGCTGCTGGGGATCTAGGCGCGTACTCGTCAGCGCATCGAGGGCTTCGACGCTGCTATCGAAGCCCTCATGCTCCGGCCCTGAGGGCCTAAGACTTTGGCGCGGTGAATCTGATGGCTATGTTATGCGATCAGTTCACGCCTGCGAGGAAGCCGGCCAGGATTGTCCGGCTTTGGCTGAGCGTCTCGATACGTTCGTCGATCAGGCCGACCTGCTGAGTGAGTATTTTTCGCAGCTCGTTGCACGGCGTGAAAGCTGGATCGTTGTTCCTCACGCATGGGAGCAACCGCTTGATGGTTTCGAGCGTCATTCCCGCGCCGCCGAGCATCTTGGTGCGCCGTACGGTTTCCTCTTCGGCCAAGCCATAGTCGCGATAGCCGGAGTTCGTCCGCAGCGGCGTGAGCAGTCCTTCGCCTTCGTAGTAGCGCAGCATTCGGACGCTGACCCCCGTCCGCCGGGAGAGTTCGCCGATTTTCATCTGAAGCCCCTTGACCCTGACAGCACTGTCAGACCCTAAAGACTTTGCTCGTCCAAGTGAATGCCACTTGTGAAGGGAGCAACGATGAAAGCCTACCATTTGAATGGCCATGCTGGTGCTGGCCGCCTTGCGCGCGCCGAAATCAGCAAACCCGAACCCGCCAATGGCGAGGTCCGCATTCGGGTCGAAGCGGCAAGTCTGAATTACCGCGACCTCCTGATCCTCGACCGTGCAGGCCAAGGCGAGATCAACGGCCGCGTGCCACTCTCCGACGGTGCGGGTGTCGTTGACGCCATCGGCGCCGGCGTCGCGCAATGGCGACTCGGAGACCGCGTCGCTGCGTCGTTCTTCCGCGATTGGATCTCGGGGCCGTTCAAGTCCAGCTATATTCCGTCATCCCTCGGTGGCAACACGATGGACGGAATGCTGGCTGAGTATGTCGTGCTGCCGGCGACCGCGCTGGTCTCAGTGCCGGCCCATCTGTCCGCGGTGGAGGCAGCGACCCTGCCCTGTGCCGGCGTCACGGCTTTCCATGGCCTCATCGCACGCGGCGGGATGCACAAAGGCGACACGCTATTGGTCCAGGGAACAGGCGGCGTCGCGCTGTTCGGGCTTCAATTCGCAGCGGCGCTGGGGGCGCGTGCGATCGTGATATCCTCCTCGGATGAAAAACTCGCCCGCGCCAAGGCGCTGGGCGGCTCGATCCTCATCAACTACCGCGACACCCCTGACTGGGATGTCGTCCTCATGAAGGCGACGAATGGCGCAGGTGCCAGTCACATCCTCGAACTCGGCGGTCCCGGCACTTATGACCGATCGCTGCGATCGGTCGCTTCGGGTGGCAAGATCGTCCAGATCGGTGTCTTGACGGGGTTCGGTCCCAAGCCCGACCTCGCGCGCCTGCAGTGGGAGAATGCCGACATCATTGGTGTCACCGTCGGATCGGTCGAACACTTTGCCGCGATGAATCGCTTCCTGACCGAACACGCGATCCACCCGATCGTGGATCGGGTCTACGACTTCGACGACGTTCCCGAAGCGTATGCGCACCTGCGGACCGGCTCACACTTCGGCAAGATCGTGATCAGGCTTTAAAAGCGAGGGCTCAGTTCGCGTTTCCGTGTTGGATCGATACCGCGGCGCCTTGTATAGTCCGTGGACCGCAACGATCCCGGAGGACAGGTCAATTGAGTCTCAAAGCCGTTGTCTTCGATGCCTACGGAACGCTTTACGATATCCAGTCGGTCGCCGAGACCACCGAGGATGCGTTTCCGGGCTACGGTGAGATCATCACGCAGATCTGGCGAATCAAGCAGCTCGAATACACCTGGTTGCGCTCGCTGATGCGGCGCTACCAGGACTTTGCAGCCATCACGCGCGACTCGCTTGCCTATACGCTGCGCGTGCTCGGGCTCGCTTACGAGAATGAGGCATTCGAGCGCGTCGTCGAGAAGTACCTTCATCTCGATCTCTATCCGGATGCGACGGCGGCGCTCACGGCTCTGAAACCGCGAAAGCTCGCCATCCTCTCCAACGGCAGTCCGGACATGCTGAATGCGCTCGTGCGCAACTCCGGCCTCGACGCCCTGCTCGACGCCACGATCAGCGTCGACGAGAAGAAGATCTTCAAGCCGAGCCCGGAGGCCTATGAGCTGATCGGCGAGGTGCTCGGCACCGCGCCTGACGAGGTGCTGTTCGTCTCCTCCAATCCCTGGGATGTCGCGGGCGCGAAAGCATTCGGACTGAACGTTGCCTGGATCGAACGGGTGACGCCGGAAGCGATGGCGCTGGCTTGCGTCGAGAACGAACTCGTGGCACCGCTGACGATGTTTAAGGCGATCCGCACCCAGATGGACGAGCTCGGCTTTGCGCCGGATCATCGCGTCCGGGCGCTCTCGGAACTGCCAAGTTGCTTAGGCATCGCCGCCCAACGGTAAGTCTGGAATGAGCCGACCTGAATGAGCCTGGAATCCGTTCGCGCCTTCTTCGCCGAGAAAGCCCCCGACATATCAGTTATCGAATCCCCGATCAGCTCCGCGACAGTGCCGCTGGCCGCCGAGGCTTATGGCGTCGAGCCCGGACGGATTGCCAAGACGCTGTCGTTGCGGATCGGCGAGCGCGTGATCCTGATCGTCGCGGCCGGCACTTCGCGCATGGACAACAAGAAGGTGAAGGCGGCGTTCGGCGGCAAGCCGAAAATGCTGGGACTGGAAGAGGTCGCCGAGATCACCGGCCACGAGGTCGGCGGCGTCTGCCCGTTCGGATTAAAGGCGCCGCTGCCGGTCTATTGCGACGTCTCGCTGAAAGCGTTCGACGTGGTGGTGCCGGCCGCCGGCTCGACCCACAGCGCCGTGCGCATCACGCCGGAGCGGATGGCGGAGCTGACCCGGGCTGAATGGGTCGATGTCTGCGAAGTCAGGCCGTAAGGCAGCTGGGGGATGCCTGATGCATTTGCCGGTCAGGGACGCTAATGTACGGACCATGCCCGATGATAAGGTCAAACGGCGGCTGACCACCGTGCTATGCGCTGATGTGCACGGCTATTCTCGTCTCATGGAAGCAGACGAGGCGGGAACGCTGGAGACACTCCGCCGCTATCGCACGGCCATCGCGCGATTGGTGGAGCGCCATGACGGCCGGATCGTGAATACCTGGGGCGATGCCGTCATCGCCGAATTCGCCAGCGTCGTGGAAGCCGTGCAGTGTGCGGTCGAGATTCAGCAGGAAATTTCCAACCAGGATTCGGGCCCACCTCCCCCGATGCGGTTTCGCATCGGCATCAATCTCGGCGATGTGATGGTGGATGGTTCCGACCTCTATGGAGACGGGGTCAATATCGCGGCGCGTCTGCAAGAACTTGCCGAACCCGGTGGTATCGTGATCTCCAGCTCCGCCTATGATCAGGTGCACAACAAATTATCTGTTGGCTTCGACTGCCTCGGCCAGCGTCCAATGAAAAACATTGCTCCCCGTGACCAGCTATCGTGTGACCATGAGCGGCCAAGCCGCTCAAGCACGGAGCTTTCCGCCTGGCGAACGCCTGACATCTCAGACCGCAAGTGCGGGCTCGCAAACTGACGCCGCGCACCGCGACAGATCCGAGTCATCCAATTGGATGGGCTTCGTTTCAGACGGACTGGCGAAGCTGCCCCGCCCGGTTGCGGCGGCCCTCACGGTGTCGGCCTTTCTGATTCTGATCAATATTTTCACCGGCATGCACAAGATCTGGTTCCATTGGCCGGTGGCAGCTTTGCTCTTCGGCGCCATCATGCGGACGGCGCTCCGGGATCGACCTGAGTCGGACGGCAAGGGCGAGCGCTGAACGAGGCGGCACAACCGCGCTTCGCGCCCACTGCTGCGCGCGCGCGCCCCGATCATGCTTGGGCAGCACTACTCGTCGCTATCGTCATAAGGCCGCGGCTGCGCCTGCGGAGGTGGTGGCGGCACATTGTTGTATCGCGGCGCCGGCGCGGCGCGATTGCCCGGAACCTGCTGCTGCGGCGGCATCTGGTTGTTGGACTGGAACACCGCGCGACAGCCGCTGGAGAGCTGGGGCGTATTCTGCCGCAAGCAGGCCGTAATGCGGCTCACATCAGGGATCTGATCGCTGCACAGCCGCCACACATCCGGCGTGCAGGCCATCTGCTGCTCCATGGTTCCGCGATACTCTTCAGCGGATGCAGCGCCTTGCGCGACGATGCCGCCGATTGCAAGCGCCACACCCAGCGCGATCCGCTCTGTTCGCATGTCCGATTCCTTCGCGAGTCTCTCGAATTCTGTTCAATCAATGAGACGCGGAGAGGTTCTGGACCAACAAAAAATTGTGAAAATGGGCCAGGAACCTATTCGACCTTGCCGATCTTCTTCACCGCAGCAATCAGCCGCGCGCTGTCGACCGCCACGAACTCGGCAAACGCCGGCGCGTCCTGATAGGCAACGAGACTGCCCGACGTTTCGAAGGCCTTGAGCACGTCGGGGCTCGTCATCACCTGCGCCATCGCCTCGCGCAGGCGAGTCGCGATCGGCGCGGGAAGAGCACTCTGTGCAAAGAGTCCGGCCCAGATGTACATCTCGACGTCCTTGTAACCGAGCTCCTGGAAGGTCGGCACATCGGGGAAGCTTGCGACGCGCTTGGCGCCGCAATTGCCGAGCACGCGCAGCTTGCCGTCCTCCACTTGCGGCTTCAGCGTTCCCGGTGCGGCGGCGATCGCCTGCACGGTGCCGCTGAGCAGCGCGGTGAGCGCCGGTCCGGCGCCGCGAAACGGCACATGCAGCAGCTTGATGTCGGCGCTGCTCGCAAACATCTCCATCGCCACGTGCAGCGTGCCGTAAGGCCCCGATGAGCCGTAGGTGATCTGGCCGGGACGCTTCCTGGCATCCTCGACGAAATCCTGCGCGGTCTTCCATGGCGCCGAGGCGGGCACCGCGAGCAGCGTGGGATCGGCCAGCACCCGCGCGATCGGCATGAACTGCGAGAGCTCGTAGGCGACCGGACGGTCGAACAGCCGGTCGGCCTCGGGCAGCACCGCGAGCGAGGACAGCGTCATCAGCAGCGTGTAGCCGTCGGGCTCGGCGCGCGCCGCCGCGGCATTGCCGACGGATCCACCGCCACCGCCGGCGCGGTTGTCGACGATGACCGCCTTGCCGAGGATTCGCTCCAGCGCCTGTGCGACGGGGCGCGCCGCAAGATCCGCCTGGCCGCCGGCCGGAAACGGCACGATCATGGTGACGTTGCGAGAGGGATAGGCTTGCGCGAAAGCCGCGCTCGACAACACAGGCAACAACGGCAATGCGGCAGCCGCGCGCAGGACATCGCGTCGATCCATGGCAGATTTCCCCCTGTTTTCTTACTTCGCTGCCAGCCTAGCGTGACCGTCCGCAAGAACAAGCCGCGCGGCGGGATTAACGAAGCAATATCCATGTTCCGCCCGGTCAGGAACGCCCCCCTGGGCTCACCGTTGCCTCCCAGGGAGTGGAGCGATGAATAGACTTCAGACCATTGACGTGGCGCTGGACGAGATGCTGGTGAATCTCGCCGCCATCGTCTTGCGGCTTTCAAAGCCGGACGTGACGCGAACGCCGGAAGCGCGACGCGCCTTGGCGCAATCCGTGCACCAATACGCGGTCTGCGCGAAGCGTTCGCGCGATCCGCGTGTTCATGATTTGAAGTCGCAACTGGAGGAGACGTTGAAGCCGAGCTTGCGAATTGTGGTGCGTAATGGTGAGAAGGTGTCTTAGTCCAACCCGTCATTGCGAGCGCAGCGAAACAATCCAGAATACCTCCGCGGAGACATTCTGGATTGCTTCGTCGCTTCACTCCTCGCAATGATGGAGGTCGATGAAGCCGCTCGCTCTACGACGGCTTTTCTAAGACGGCTTTGCCTTTCCGCGCACTCGCCGCTTGCACGTCCCCGGCAGCTTCGCCGCGAGAAAATCACCGAGCGCCTCGACGCGCGCGGGGCGCGGGCCGCCAGGTGGCGTCACCAGATGCACGGCGCCTTCGACCTGCTTCCAGTCCTTCAGGATCACTTCGACCTCGCCGGAGGAGATGGCGTCACCGACGATGAATTCCGGAAGGTCGGCGATGCCGAGGCCGGCGATCAGCGCCGGCATCACCGCTTCGCCGTTGTTGACGCGGAGCTGTCCGCCCGGACGTACGCTGGCCTGCTCGCCGGCCGAGTTGGTGTAGTGCCAGACGTTGGGCGTGGAGAGATAGGCGTAGCTGAAGCATTTGTGCTCGGCCAGATGCATCGGATGCGTCGGCCGCCCGTGTTGCTCGAGATATGACGGCGCGGCCACCGTGAAACGCGGCATGGTGAAGAGCCGGCGGGCGATCAGCGAGGAATCCGGCAGCCGCGCGATCCGCACCGCCATGTCGAAGCCCTCGCCAATCAAATCGATGGTCGCATCGCTCAAGTGCAGATCGACCGAGACCTCCGGATACGCCTCGAAGAACTCCGGCAGCAGCGGCGCCACCGCCTTGATCCCGAATGTCATGGGCACGGCGAGCCGCACGAGGCCGCGCGGTGCGACCGATTGCGCCAGCGCCTCGTTCTCCGCCGCCTCGCCGTCGGACAGCAGGCGCGTCGCACGCTCGGCGAGCTTATGCCCGGCATCGGTCAGCGCGAGCCGGCGTGAGGTGCGGTTGAACAGCCGGGCGCCGAGCCGCTCTTCGAGGCGCGTGACCGCCTTGGACACCGTTGCCTTGGACATCGCGAGCTCACCAGCGGCCCCCGCAAACGACCGTAATTCCACGACTTTTGCGAAAATCGCGAGCGCCTCGAAATCGGGGAGTTTGGCCATGAAAGCGGATCCAATTGGGATGTTTAAGGAAACAATGTGTTTCGACAGTTTCTATTTCTATACCACAAACAGAGGCTTATCCAAGGGTCATCAGAAATTCAGGAATGGAGAAATCCAATGACCAAGAAGCTCTCAGGCAAGGTTGCCCTCGTCACTGGTGGCTCGCGCGGTATCGGCGCGGCCTCTGCTCGCGCCCTCGCCGATGAAGGCGCGGATGTCGCGATCAGCTACGTTGCCTCTCCCGAAAAGGCGGAAGCCGTCGTCACCGAGTTGAAGGCCCGAGGCGTCAATGCCCGCGCCTTCAAGGCGGACCAGGCCTCGGCCAAGGACGTGACGCAGCTCGTCAACGACGTCGCGAAGGAGTTCGGCCATCTCGACATCCTCGTCAACAATGCCGGCGTCGCGAGCGGCGGTGCGATCGATGACGCCAATGCCGACACCGAAGCGCTCGCCCGCCAGGATGCCATCAACGTGCATGGCGTGATCGCTGCGATCCGCGCCGCTTCGCAATTGATGGGCGAAGGCGGCCGCATCGTCACCGTCGGCTCGATGCTCGCCGATCGCGCCTCGTTCCCGGGTCTTGCGGACTACGTCGCCACCAAGGCCGCCGTGGTCGGTTACACCAAGGGCGCAGCGCGCGACCTCGGCCCACGCGGCATCACCGTGAATGTGGTGCAGCCCGGCTCGATCGACACTGACATGAACCCGAAGGACGGCGGCGAGTTCGCCGAGACCCAGCGCAAGCAGCACGCGTTGCAGCGCTTCGGCCGCCCCGAGGAAGTCGCGGCTGGCGTCGTGTTCCTCGCAAGTCCGGAAGCCTCCTTCGTCACCGGCACGGTGCTCAACGTCGACGGCGGTTTTGGCGCCTGATCAAGGCGCCATCCGCCAAAACAAGGAATTACGCAGATGATCGAACTCAGACCCTTCGCAAAGCTCGGCGGCGCCGATCACGGCTGGCTCAATGCCAAGCATCATTTCTCCTTCGCAAGCCATTACGACCCCGACAACATGGGTCACGGCGCCTTGCGGGTCTGGAACGACGACGAGATCGCGCCGAACACCGGCTTTCCCGCCCATCCCCACGCCAACATGGAAATCATCACCTATGTGCGCGAGGGCGCGATCACCCATCAGGACAGCCTCGGCAACGAAGGCCGCACCGAAGCGGGCGACGTGCAGGTGATGAGCGCCGGCAGCGGCATCCGCCACTCCGAGTACAATCTCGAGTCGACCAAGACACGCATCTTCCAGATCTGGATCGAGCCGACCGCGCGCGGCGGGCAGCCGACCTGGGGCTCGAAGCCGTTTCCGAAAGGAGACCGCTCGGGCAAGCTCGTCACCATCGCGAGCGGCTTCGAGCATGACACGGACGCGCTGCCGATCCGCGCCGATGCGCGGGTGCTCGCCACCACGCTGAAGGCCGGTGAGAGCGCCGAGTACGTGCCGCACAAGTCGCGGCACCTTTATCTGGTGCCCGCGGCGGGGTCAGTCCAAATTAACGGCGTGCGCGTCAACGCCCGCGACGGCGCCGCGATCCGCGACGAGGACAGGCTGAAAATCACGGCACTCGAAGATTCCGAGATCGTGCTCGTCGACGCGGCGTAACGGCTCTCTCTGTCATGGCCGGGCTTGTCCCGGCCATCCACGCCCCGCGACGAGCGAACAAGAACGTGGATGCCCGGGACGAGCCCGGGCATGACGACCCAAAAAAAGCACTCACTCAATCCCATCGGAGACATCATGACCAAAGTTCTCGTCCTGTATTATTCCGCCTATGGCCACATCGAAACGATGGCCAATGCCGTTGCCGAAGGCGCGCGCGAAGCCGGTGCCACCGTCGACATCAAGCGCGTACCCGAGCTGGTGCCGGCCGAGGTCGCCAAGGCGTCCTATTACAAGCTCGACCAGGCCGCCCCCGTCGCCACGATCGACGACCTCGCCAATTACGACGCGATCATTGTCGGCACCGGCACCCGCTTCGGCCGCATGGCCTCGCAGATGGCGAACTTCCTCGACCAGGCCGGCGGTCTCTGGGCCAAGGGCGCGCTGCACGGCAAAGTCGGCCGCGCCTTCACGGCGACCGCGACCCAGCATGGTGGTCAGGAGACGACGCTGTTCTCGATCATCACCAACCTGTTGCATTTCGGCATGGTCGTGGTCGGCCTGAATTACGGCTTTGCCGGCCAGATGAAGCTCGACGAGGTCACCGGCGGCGCGCCTTACGGCGCCACCACGATCACCGGAGGCGACGGCAGCCGGCAGCCCAGCGCCAACGAGCTCGCCGGCGCACGCTATCAGGGCCGCCAGATCGCGGAGACAGCCAGGAAGCTGCACGGCTGAGCGCGGTTAAGCTTTACGTCCGAACCACTGCATGGCAGGTGCGATCTGGGCGGCATTCTCTTCTGGAGATGCCGCCCCATCTCTGTGGCCAGGATATTTCACCAAAAGCGATACGAATGGCTTTCGAACTCTTGTTGATCGCGCAGATGATCCGCAGGCCCGCTCAGGCGCTGGCGCGGCGCTGGTATTGCCGGAGCCTGTTCAAGGCCTCACGCGGCCGCTTTCACTGTGCCGGCTGCGCGAAGTCATGATGCTCTAGCCACTAGGCCTGCGTGATGTCCGCGTTGGGCTTAATGGGCGCAGTCGCGACAGGCGCCGGCGCTGTCGACAGCCACCAGCCCTCACCGGCGAACCAGCAGGTCTCGTCGGGAGCGCCCTCTCTCCGCAACGACTGCACGCCCTCCCACCCCCTTGCGAACGCCTCGGCCAGTCGCCGGGCGGCATCCGCGTTCTGCAATCCCGCGCAGCCGATGAATTGGGCACGCCCGAGGAATTTGGCGGGCCAGACCGCCCCCTCGTCGGGGCGCGTGATCATCAACATGCCGCCGATCATGCCTTCGGGCGCGAGTGGAAACACCAGCCGCCCACCGGGCAGCAAGGCATCGAGCCATTCGGTGGCCGGCTGCGCCGCACCCGCGCAGACATAGATCACGTCGGCTTTGGGAAGATCGGACGCGATGCCCGATCGATCCCGCACGTCCGTATGGGCGATGTCCTTCAGATTCTCGCGCGCGAGGCCTGCCAGACGTTCGTCGATCTCGTAGGCATGGACGCGGCCGCCGGGGCCGACGAGATGCGCGAGGATTGCGGTGTAATAGCCGCTCCCCGCGCCGATCTGGATCACAGTCTCGCCTTCCTTCACCGCGCAACCGCTGAGCCAATAGGCGTGCGCGCCGGGCATCCCGATATTGAGACCCCGCGCGCTGTCGAGCGCGAGCAGCGTGTTCTGATAGAGGAAAGCGGGATCATCATCGGGTGTGACAACATAGGGGTGGCCGCCAACCGAGATCGACCACGGCCCGGGTCCGGCGAACGTCTCGCGCCTGACGGTGCGAAACGCTTCTTCGATACGGGGGTCCGCGGCCCTCGCCGCGGCGCTGATCAACTGTGCATAGAATGCGCGATATTTTGCCGAACGATCTTCCATGTCGCCTCCGGGAAACAGGCGACGATAACACAACGATTGCGATAATCGAGTGACCCTACAATCCAGGGCGGCGCGTCAGCGCGTCCTCTTGCCCATCGCCTGCGCCGCAAAGGCGGCAAGCCTGGGGTGACGACGCAGGCCCTGCGCGGCGTGGTCGCGCCACGCGAAGGGCATGCCGCGCCAGGACAGCGCGACGCTGACATCCGTCAGCGGCACCGGCTCGGCGCCGAAGCGGCGCTTGTAGTCCTGGTTGCCGATGCTGAGGTCGAAACGGCGCACGCCTTCCGCATGCAGCGCCGCCATAGTGCGCTCGGTCACGAGCAGCCCCGGCGAGCAGTTCGACCAGGAATCGCCGGTGTGGCTGATGCGCAGCAGGAAATAGGTCTCACCGAACCTGACGCCGAGCGCGGTGGCGACAATGGCCTCGTCGCAAACCAGCGCCGAGATGACGGCATAACCGTTCGCGACGCCCCGACGCGCGACCTCGCGATAGAACTGCGCATGGGTTTCGTCGTTGAGGACGAAGCGCGAGCCGAGCTTTCGCATGCGCGCCTGCTGCTGGGCATCCATCACGTCCAGCAGCTCGCGCGCACGCGCGACATCGGTGGCGATCTCGAATCGCGCGCCGGCGTGACGGTTGAAGACGCGCCAGCAGCGTGGCATCTGCATGCGCTTGATCGAGGCCTGGTAATCTTCATAGTCGTCGCCGGTCAGCACGAGGTTGCCGTTGAGCGAGCAGGACCCGATCCGGCCGAGCGACACCAGCGGGTTCGGGTTGCCGCCGATCTGGGCCGGCATCTTCTTCAGGCGCAGCAAATCGAAGCGGTCCGGCAATGCGCGCAATGCGTCGATCAGCGCCGTGCCGATCGCATCCGCCGCCGCCGCGTCCAACGCGGCATCGAGCGCCAGGATCGGCGCGTTGTTGTCGGAAACGCCGAGATCGGCGAATTCGACGATGCGGATGCCGCGCCTGAGATGGCTGATCATCGGCACGATTGCGATGTCCCTGCCGGTCGTGGCATCGGAGATCAATGCAATCAGCGGCGAGAGATCGTGGAACGCCTCGTACCAGGCGCCGAGCCAGTAGCCATGCTGGAATGCAGTGCGATGGCCTGCGTTCAGGCGCGATGCGGCCCGCGGCCAATCACGCACGAAATCGACCGCGATTGCCGACGCGCTGGACACAAGACCATCTGGTTGCTCGACGCTGAGGATCGTCATCCGCGGGACATACGATTACTGGGCGTTTCCAGATAGATTATGTTTTGTCGCGGCCACAAGTGAGCTCACAGCTTATCGTTAAGCCGATGCCATTGCGGCGGCACCGGCTGCGACAAGTCGTCCGGTTCCATTTCCGCGACGCATTGGAACCTGGCCAGGAAGTGCAGGCCGGCCACGGCAACAGTGAACATGAACCAGATCGGATTTTGCCGTTCGAGCAAGAAGGTCTCGGTGGCCCCGTAATACAGGCCGAACAGCCATACGGTCAGGAACAGCTTTGCCAACGCACCGCTGCGGTTGTGAGTTCGGGCCGTCTGGAAATTGCCGAGCGGCGCGAGCACGAAGACGAGGATCACCAGCAACAGCCCCGGCAGGCCGATGGTGACCGCGAGGTCGAGATAGCTGTTGTGGCTGTGCGCCGCGCTCGTCGCCCATTCGGCGCCCTGGGCGGTCTGCCGCGCGGTCACGTCGTCCCAGAACGCGGCGTAGCCGTGACCGATGATCGGCTTCTCCGCGACAGCTGCGAGCGCGAACTCCCAGATGGCGGAACGGCCGGTGAAGGTGGGATCGAGCGGAAGCAGCCGCGTCATCGCTCCGAGCGCCGGGCTCATGACGCTGCCGACCGTCAGCAGGTTCATCGCGATCAGCGGCACGAAGCAGATGATCCGCTTCAGCCACAGGCCCGGCGTCACGCAGACCAGCGAGGCGAGCGCATAAATCGCAAGGCACAGTACCGACGACGTCTTGCCGCCGGTGAAGATCAGGAAGATTCCAGCCAGCGCGGCGATGGCCGGCCCCATCAAGAACGAACCAATGGCAGACAGGTAAATGCCGACATAAATCAGGATGGTCATCACCGGCGAAGCGATGTTCTTGTGACCAAAGCTGCCGCGCCAGTCGCCGGCCAACTGCGGCTCGGTGACGTCGAGTGCGGTGTGGATCGAGTATTGCGGCGCCACGAAGACGCCGAGATAGCAGAGCGCAAGCAGTACGAGGGCGGCGCCGCCGAGGCACAGGTTGAAGCTGCGCTGCGTCGGCGGCAGCAACGGCAACAGCACCGCGAGCGACATCACGCTGGCTGCGAGCATGAAGCGCTGCATCGAGACTCCGCGATTCTCGGAGAAGACGATGCTGATCAACAGCCAGCCGACCAGGCAGAGATGCAGCGGCGTCACCAGCGTCTTAAGCGCGGGCGCATCCGTTGCGGCGACCAACAGGACTGCGAGCGCGGCCAGCAGGCCCCAGGCGACATAAGTGAGCGCCATTCGTCCGCCGACGACGGTGGTGACATCCTCGCTGCGCAGGTCGGGAAACGGATCGAGCGTCACCAGCACGAGGAGCAGCGCTGCGACTGCGACGAGGCAGCGCGCCGCCCGCACGGCGTCGACCCCTGCAAGCCCATCGCGCAGGACGCCGCCGAACGATCGGGCCTCGACGTCGGTCATGTCAATGGCGCTGCGATCCATGGCTCAAGGCTGGTGGTGAAGCCCGGGGGAAGCTCGAAGTCTTAGCCGATCCCTGTTAAGCATCCGTCAACCAGTCCAGCGGGGCGCTGCGGCACCGCCTGCTGCCGCACGATGCTCCGCGCGATCTCGTAATATTGAAGCGCGCGCTGTTCCAGCGTCAGGTTGTCCAGCACGAAACCGCGGGGATCGAACGTATCGGCGGCGCACCCGGCCCAGAAATCATCCCAGCCCGCCTCAAACCCGGCGATGTCGACGAACTTGGCGCCGCAACGATCGTCCCAGTACGGCACCGACGACACCGGCGCGAATTGGACCCGATGCGGATAGTAGTCGGGGTCTCGCCACGGCCCGCCTGGATCCCAGGCCAGCACCGGCACGCCGCAAGACAATGCCTGCTGATAGGCGATGCCCTGGCTCTCGTTCTGGCAGAGGAAGATCATCGCACGCGATTGCGCGAGCGCGGCCCGATAGTCTTCTTCCTTGTAGCTGCCGTAACGCAGCTCGGCGAACGAGCGGCCTTCCCTCGTGAGCCGGGCGCGGACGGGTTCGATCAGCTCCGCCGCGTAGCGATCGCGGTCCCAGTGCACCTTGTCGTAGATCAGGACGTCGACGCTCTTCTGCGACGTCGCCGGCGGTGCCCAGAGATCCGTGTCGATGCCGATCGGCCAGGCCTCCGTGTCGGGCCAATGCGGCCGATACATGTCGGCGTACCACGGGCCGGGCACCACGACCTTCTTCACCGGCAGGCGCTTGAACAGGTCGGGATCGTCGAGCGGATGATTGTGGGCGGCGACGCCGAGCAGGATCGGATTTTTCCAGGCGAACTTGTCGAGCAAGAAGGTGCGGCCGATGATGCAGGCGAGTTCGCCCGGATGCCGCGCGATGTAGCCATAGTCGTTGACGCGATAGCGGATACCGAGCCGATCGAGCCCCGCACAGAGATTGAGGAACACGCGCAGCTGCCCGCTCATGCGCGGCTCGCCAAGCAGCATGCGACGCGCCATGCGCCGCAGATGCCGGTCGCCGGGAAACCAGCGATCATCCTTGTCCTCGTAGAACAGGTTGAGGACCATATCGTCGGGATCGTAGTCGAATGTCTTTGCGGGCACTGGTGTCCATCCGCGGCGGCCTGATGCGCATTCTCGCATGGGACCGGCTGTCGCACTCTTCCTAATTTGCCACAGGCTTAATGCCGGCGGCTTAACGCTAATTGACGAAACCAACGCTGCGGCAGCCTTCGTGGCGACGCTTTTTTCCCGATGCGAGTATCATCGAGGGCGGCCAGGGTTGCGATCGATCGCATTGCCAAGCGCAGATGCGCCCTGGTTAACAGACCGTTAAAGGCGAGCCGTATCTTGATCACCGCGGAAGACATTCTCGAATTGCCTGCCACATCGCGCGTCGTTCCAGCGGCGCGCGTCCCGCTGCAGGTCGGCTCAACCACGTCGGTGTCCGTCGTCATTCCGGCCAAGAATGTTGCGGCTTATGTCGGCGAAACCCTCGCCAGCGCACTGGCACAAACCGAGGTCACCGAAGTGATCGTCGTGGACGACGGCTCGACCGACGATACCCCCGCCATCGTCCGCGCCATTCGTGACCCTCGACTGCGCCTGATGACCAACGGCGCCGCCGGCGTATCGGCAGCGCGCAATCTCGGCGCGCAGCATGCGAACGGCCAATGGCTGCTCTTCCTCGATGCCGACGATCGCCTGCGGCCCGGCGCGGTCGCGGCGCTGCTGGCGGCTGCGCGTGGCGCGCCGCGAGCGGTTCTGGTCTACGGCGACTACAATACGATCGACAGCGAGGGACGGCAGATCGGCCGTCGGGATCTGCTCAAGGGCCGCCGCAAACCGTCCGGCGACGTGCTGGCGCGGCTCGCCGCCGGCAACTTCATCGTCAATGGCGGCATTGCGCTCGCACGTGCAGAGGCCTTCCGCGCCATCGGCGGGTTCGACGTCTCGCTCAGATATTGCGAGGACTGGCACTGCTGGTGCCGCCTTGCCGCGATCGGCGAATTCGAATTTGCGCCGAACCTTCTGCTCGACTACCGCCTTCACACGGCCAACACCATGAACGCGGCGGTGCGGACGCCACAGGATTTCTTTCCGGCGATCGCGCGGGTGTTCGACGACGGGCTGATCATGGCGCGATTGCCCGCGGGCATGGCGGCCGGGCTGCGCCAGGCCGCCGAGGTTCATCTCGTCACGTATTCGGCAATGCAAGCGGTCCGCTTCGGTAGATATCGCCAGGCCTTCGCCTATCTCGGGATAGTCGGGCGCCGCTCGCTCAAATCGCTGCCGCGTTCCGCGGTCAGGGTCGCCCTCGCCTGCTTCGGTATTTAGCCCGCCGCCTCGGCGTCAGGACACGATCTTCGAGGCCTCATAGGGCTTCGGCTCGATGCCGAACGCGGCGAGCGCCGAGCCGAGCGCGACCATCACGGGATGCATCGCGACGACGGCTTTCGACGATTTCAGCAGAGCGGCCGCGCGCAACAGCGACAGCGGCAACCTCCCGAGCATCTGCGCAAACACCCACACTCGCGCCGCAGCGCCCTGCGCGGCCTTGGACTGCACACGATAATTGATCGCGCCGATGCGCAGGCCTCGCTTCACGATCCAGCCGAAACTGGTGCGGCTTTGCGGCACGGTCTCGGTGATGACTGCTTCCGCCGTCCAGTGGAAGGTCATGCCGGCGTCGCGGCAGCGCACGAAGAAATCGCAGTCGCCGCCCCCGAGGAAGTTGAAGCGCGGGTCGAAGGCGGGACGGGCAAAGCTCTCGAACGCCGCACGCGTGATCAGGCAATTGCCGCAGCCGTAGATCAAGGGCACAGCGCCGCTGTAATCATAGGCGGGACAGAAAACGGGGTGGCGCGAAAGCCAGGGCATGCGGTGGTCCTCGAAGACCGGCAGCACCGGCCCGCCGACCACATCGGCGCCGGTCGCCTCCGCGGTGCGGACCATCAGCTCGAGCCAATCGGGCGAGGCAATCTCGTCGTCGTCGATCATCAGGAACCGGGTCGCGGCGGGAAACAGCGCCAGCGCCGTCTCGAAGGCGGCGTTGATCGCCTGGACGTTGCCTTGCCGTTTCTCGACCAGGCAGACACCCTGAAGTCTGCCATCGGCGAGATACTCCGCGGCCACCGGCGCGCTTTCGCGCCGGACCGCATCGTTCTCGGCCATGACGACGGCGAAAGAGCGCGGGGTGCGCTGGCTGGCGAGCGAGTCCAGTGTCAACCGCAGATGCTGCGGGCGGCGGAAGCAGGGGATGCAGACGACGATACCAACCGACAGGTCGATGATCCGGGAGCTGGCCGCGATCTCCCGGTTGGGATCGCGCACGGCATGCGAGATACGCGTGGCGGACAGGTCTGTCGGGATCAATGTCATGACGTTCTAGATGTCCGAGATAGATTGAAAAAGCCCTGCTTCGATCCCGGGATCAGCGCCGTCCCGCGACGGCACATCGCCCCGGGACGGATGCGTCCCAAAATGAACGGCCGGTTTGAGCCTGACGACGGCGCCAAGGCCGCCGATGTTCCGCCATCCATGCACTTAACCGCTTTCGGGTGTTTCTGCCGCGAAACCTTGCACGCGTGATACTGCAATTCGCGGTCCACCGTGCCGACGGCGGCTGGCGCGGAGGATGCCGTAGTTAACGCACATGCTCATTAACCCCATCGTAAGCACCGCGGCGGGTGAAGCGTCGCGGCATCGGATTTGCTCTACGGGCACACGAGATTTTTCCTGTAAATTTAAGTCGAACAAGCGCGGTCCGAAAAAAATGAACAAGCCAGCCACGATCGATTTCGCGACAACCACGGCGGTCCAAATTCCCGCGGCCATTGCACACACTCAGGCGCTGCACGATCTCGTCCCCGGTGAAGCCCGCGACAGCCTGCTCGCCGTTCACGACGTACTGCGCCGCGAACTGCCACGGGGCCAGCTCGCCACCTACGAAGCCGGAGGCGGCTCGTGCAGCGTCCTGCCACCGGAATTGCTGAACCGCAGCAAGGTCACCGTCGTCGACATCGACGAGGACCAGGTTCGCAACAACAGCTACGCGGACGAAGCGATCCTCGGCGACGTCCAGACCTACCGCTTCGGGCGCGAGACCTTCGATCTGGTGATCTGCTACAACGTGATCGAACATCTTCCCAAGGTCGACGCCGCACTCTTGAATTTCCGCGATGCGCTCAAGCGCGGCGGGATGATTCTGATCGGCGCGCCCAATCCGCGCTCATTGTCCGGGGTCGTCACCAAATACTCGCCGCACTGGTTCCACGTCTGGTTCTACCGGCACATTCGAGGCATCAAGGATGCCGGCCTGCCGGGCGAGCCGCCGTTCCCGACCTTCTTCCATCCCCTGGTGTCGCTGCCGAGGCTCGAAGCGTTCGCCGCCGCCAGTGGCCTCGAGATGATCTACCGCCGTGAGGTCGAGAGCCCGCGCTATCCCGAGATGCGCCGGCGCAAGCCGCTGTTCGCAGCCCTGGTCGACGCCGGCGCCGCCGTTCTCAACGCCGTGCTCCCGCGCGGGACCGACGTCCGCCGCGGCGATTATCACGTCATCCTGCGGAAAAGCTGACGGCCATGGTGCGCGCGCGGCCGATCGCAAGACCAGCGAAGCCTCGCGGCCACGCCGCACGGGGTAACGAACCGTTAATCTCTGAAGGACCGCGCCATCGCACGCGTCACGACGACGCGTCGAAGAGAGGCACGCGCTTAAACGCTTTGTTTGCCATTTCGGTGAATAGTCCCTCAATGAGTATGGTTAATTTCCCCTGTTGCGTTGAGTGGGCACCTATATCTGAGGTGCGTGGCGTAGAGCGAAGAGTACCCCCTCAGCTCGCGGCACTTGGAATGAAAGCTGGGGATCATGCTTGACTATAACCAGCCGATAGATCGGGCCAGACCGGAGGCCCCGCAGCACCGGCCTCAGGCCGGCTTCAACGTGCTGGAGCTGGTCAATCTGCTCTGGCGGCGGAAGATCGCGATTGCCGTTGCCGCGCTGCTCGGTGCGACGCTTGCCGTCACCGTGGGCAAGAGCCTGACGCCCCGCTACACCGCCACCGCCCAGCTCTATGTCGACCCGCGCGAGCTTCAGCTCGTCGACCGCGAGCTAACGCCCCGCGCGCAGGACGTCTCCGGCATGTCGATGGTGGTCGAGAGCCAGGCGCGCCTGATCACCTCCAACAGCGTGCTGCTCCAGGTGATCCAGCAGGCTGATCTGGACAAGGATCCCGAATTCGGCGGCGGCGCCGACGGCAAAGGCGTGATGTCGTCGCTGCTCGGCCTGATCGGCCTTCAGCCCCACGCGCCCTCCGCCGCGGAGAAAAAGGAAGTGCAGCTCGCCGCCCTCGAGGCGCTGAACCGGCACATCACGATCCGCAAGACCGAGAAGAGCTTCATCGTCGATATCGAAGTCTGGTCGACCGATCCGGCGAAAGCGGCAATGCTCGCCAACACGCTGACCAGCGCCTACCTCGCGGAGTCCCGCAACTCGCAGGCGTCAGCCGCGCGGCGCGCCACCAACGATCTCTCCGGCCGCCTGAAGGAACTGCGCGAGCGGCTGCGCAACGCCGAGACCGTGCTCGCGACCTACAAGGCCCAGAACAATTTCGTCGGCACCCAGGACGCGCTGATCAGCGACCAGCAGCTTTCCGCCAGCAACCAGCGGCTTTCCGCCGCCCGCGCCGCGACGATGGACGCGCAGGCGCGCCTCGACCAGATCGAGGCGAGCCGGCGCACGACGGCAGATGCAGGCGCGAACTCCGAGGCGCTGCAATCGCCAACCATCGCCAACCTGCGCGCGCAATATGCCGACGCGCGCAAGAAATATGCGGAGCAGGCCGGCGAACTCGGCCCGCGTCATCCAGCGCTGCGCCAGACCGAAAAGCAGGTCGAGGATCTCAAGCGCACCATCAACGAAGAGATCGACCGCTTCGCCCAGTCCGCCAAGAACGATTTGACGCGCGCCCGCGACTTTGAAGCCTCGCTCAGCCGGGCGCTGGAGGCGCAGAAGCGGCAGAGCGTCCAGCTCAGCCAGGCCGCCGTGCGCCTGCGCGAACTCGAGCGCGAAGCCGATGCCAGCCGTGACGTCTATCAATCCTTCCTCAAGCGCTCGCGCGAGACCGAGGAGCAGGAGACGCTGAACACCTCGGCGGCCCGAATCATCGGCGAAGCGACGGTGCCGCAGCGGCGCTCGTTCCCGCCGGCGATGAGCCTGTTCGCCATGATCGGCTTCATCTTCGGCGCAATCGCTGCATCGAGCTGGTTCGTCGCGGCAGAGCTGCTGGTGGCCGGTGCGTTCGCACCGGCGCCGGCCCGTCCCAATCGCACTCCGTTGCCGCAAGCTCCGCGAGCTCCAGAGCCTTCGCGGGCGCCGGAGACTGCCCGGTCCCAGCCGGTCTCGCGAGCCCCGGAAGTCGCGGAGGCACTGCCGGAACTCGCCGCCCCGCCGCTGCAACCTTCGATGGTCGAGAAGCCCCTGATCGAAAAGCCGCTGATCGCGCGCCTCCAGGAGGCCGACGTCATCCACACGCTCGGTGCCATTCTCGCCACCGGCGGCGGCATCGACCTCACCCGGCTCGGCTGGCCAACGCTGCGCCCCTGCTTTCCACTGACGACGCTGCTCAACGCCTGGCGCGACATGCGCGCTACGGCGGCCCGGCGCGCCGGCGGAAAGACAATGCCGGTCATCGCGCTCGTCGGTGCCGGTGAGACCACCGGGCGCAGCGTGACCGCGCTGAATTTCGCGCTCGCGGCCGCGCGCGACGGCGCCCGGGTCCTGATGATCGATGCCGACCATCAGGCGCACCCGCTCTCGAACAAGGTCAGCCGTCCCGTCAAGAGCGAGCCCAGCAAGGTCGGATGGCTTTCGATCGGCAGCAAGGCCGCGCGCGAGATCAAGACACTCAACGGCATCTCGATATTGCCGGCCGCCGAACGCGACGCCGGCAAGGCCACTGACGCCATCCGCAAGGCCATCGAGCAGGCGCGCTCCGCCGGCGGCTATGACCTTGTGATCCTTGACGGCCCCGCGGCGCCACTCACGGCCGGCAGCCGTAAGCTGCTCGATGATGCCGACGCGCTGGTGGCGGTGCTGCCGACCAGCCTCGACATCAACGACGGCCTGGAGGAGATCTTGAGCACACTCGGCCGCGCGGAGCGCAAGCTCGTCGGCGTCGTGCTCGACGAACTCACCCCTATGGCCCAAGCTCGCCAACGAGGCAGACAATATGCTTGAGCGCCGCATCAATCTCGATGGCCGGGCCGCAACCGCCGACGTGCCGCGGATCACCATCGGCGGCCTTCGCATGGCCGCACTCGATCTGGAAGCGACCGCAAATTTCATGATCGAGGCGACCGATCCGCGCCATCGCATCGGCCGTCCGCTGCACCTGACCTCGGCCAATGGCGAGGTGCTGGCGCGGTGCTCGACCGAACCCGAGACCGAGCGCCTGTTCCGCAGCGCTGACCTGATCAACGCCGATGGCCAGCCGCTGGTGGCGGCGTCCAGGCTACAATCCTGGTTTCCGTTGCCCGAGCGGGTCGCCACGACGGACCTGTTTCACGTCGTCGCGCGCAAGGCTGAAGCGGTCGGCCGCACCTTCTACATGTTCGGCGCCAGCGAGGACGAGAACGCCCTTGCGGTCGAGAACGTCCGAAAGATGTATCCAAACCTCAAGATCGTTGGCTACAGCCACGGTTATCTCCGTGGCGACGCGCTGCGCGCGAAGGTCGACGAGATCAACGCGCTTGCGCCGGATTATCTCTGGGTTGCGCTGGGCGTGCCAAACGAGCAGGCGTTCGTCGAGGAATTCACCCCGCATCTCACCAATGTCGGCGTCATCAAGACATCCGGCGGCCTGTTCAACTTCTTGTCGGGAAGCCGCGCCCGCGCGCCGCGATGGATGCAGAAGATCGGGCTGGAATGGGCTTGGCGCACCTTGCTCGAGCCCCGCCGCCTGTTCTGGCGCTATTTAACCACCAACCCACGCGCAATCTATCTGCTGTTCAGCCGCCATCGGCCCTTTAATAATCGCTGAGTAGACGACGACATGATCGCCGCCGGTTGCCAGCCCCGCCTGCGCTATTTCAACGCCAGCGGCGCCGGTATTGCGCCTTGCGGGCCGGGCTCATAAGCGGCTAAAGAGACTGTCACAGTCGGTGTCGGCAACTTTCCCGGCCGCCGCGTGTTTTGTATGGCCGCCGACACAAGCGGCACAATCGGCTCAGCCAATTGCGCGAGCCAGCTTTTCACAGCGAAGGCCACGATCGAGTCCGCGCATCGGCCTGCTTTCAGGCGCGACCCAAGGGAGCACGGAACGAATGCATCAGGCCGCAAACCTGCAATTCGAGCGCATGATGGACGAGCTCGTCCTCTGGCAGGCCGTACCGGAGGGCGAACGATCGCCAGCGCCGGCCTGGTGGTGGGGTCCGGCAATGGCGGTGCTCGACGCGCACGAGCCGATGCCACACGCGTGGTGTTCTGAACTCGGTCTGAGCCACGACTCGAGCTTTGCCGAAGGCGCGCACGCCCTGCTCGCCCTGTTCGCCAAGCAAACCTCGCCGACCTGGCCGGATGATTTTCCGCGCAAGGCGGAAATCAAGGAAGACGACGCCCGCGAGCTGCACCCGCAGCCGTCAGACGACAGCGCTTTTCAACCGTAGCGCCGCGGCCGCGGTGGCGGCATGGTCCGGCTCCGGCTGGAGCGGCGGCGCGTAGGGCAGCTCCATGGGCTGCAGCAGCTCGGCCATCTGCCGCGCCGGCAGCGGCTTGGAGATCAGGAAGCCCTGCATCTCGTCGCAGCCATGGGCGCGCAGGAATGCCTCCTGTTCGGCATTCTCGACGCCTTCCGCCACCACGGTCATGCCGAGCGCCTTGCCCATGCTGATGATCGCCTGCGCGATCGCCTGGTCTTCCAAATCCTGCGGCAGGTCGCGCACGAAGGAGCGGTCGATCTTGATGGTGTCGATCGGGAAATGCTTCATCAGAGACATCGACGAATAGCCGGTGCCGAAATCGTCGATGGCGAGACGGATGCCGCGACTCTGGATGGCGTCGAGCACCTTGAGCGCGCGCCCGACGTTGCGCATCATCATGCTCTCGGTGACTTCGAGCTGGAGCAGCACCGGCGACATTCCACTTGCGGCGAGCGCCTCGTCGACGTCCTGCAAGAGATGCTCGTCGACAAACTGGCGCGGCGACAGGTTGACCGCCATCGATACCGGCAAAAGGCCGCGGCGCTGCCAGGCCATGGCTTGCGCGCAGGCCTCCTTCACCACCCAGCGGCCGATCGGCACGATCAATCCGGTCTCCTCCGCAAGCGGAATGAACTGCGCCGGCGAGATGCTGCCGAGATCGGGATGCCTCCAGCGCAGCAGGGCTTCCACGCCGGTGATCTGGCCGGTCTCCATGTCCACCTTGGGCTGGTAGTTCAAAGTGAACTGATTCCGCTCCAGCGCCCGGCGCAGCGCACTCTCCAACGACAGCCGCTCGATCGACTGCGTCTTCACTTCCTTGGAGAAGAAGCGATAGCCGTTCTTGCCATCTTCCTTGGCGAGATACATCGCCATGTCGGCGTTCTTTGTTAGCATCTGAACGTCGGAGCCGTTGGTCGGATACATCGCGATGCCGATCGAGGCCGTGGTGTGGCACTCGTGCCCCGCTAGCTCCATGGGCTCGGCAAGCGCCGTCAGCAGCCCGGTCGCGATGCGCTGGACGTCGTCGACCTCGCCGCATTGATCGAGGATCACTACGAACTCGTCGCCGCCGAGCCGCGCCACCACGTCGCTTGCGCGCAGGGCACCACGCAGCCGGTTGGCCACTTCGAGCAGGAGCAGGTCGCCGGCCTCGTGGCCCAGCGAATCATTGATGACCTTGAAACGATCGAGGTCGATGAACAGCACCGCAAAGCGCTGATCGTGGCGCTGCGCCTCGTCGATCGCCTCATGCAGCAACCCGTTGAAGGTCTCGCGGTTCGGCAGGTCGGTCAGGCTGTCGTGCGAAGCGAGGTATTCGATTCGCTCGTCGGCCTGGTTTTTCTCGTCGGCCCGGTCGAAATTCTCCATCGCGAAGGAGACGTTGTCGGCGAGGCGCTGCAACAGCTCGACGAACTCGGCCGTGAAGGTGCCGGGCTCGGTCGACATGTAGATCATGACGCCGACGGCCCGATCGTGTGCGACGAGGGGAAAAGCCGCGCCCGACCGCGCGCCGTCGTTGCGGACAATGGAATGAAAGGCGCGAACGCGATCGTCATTGAGATAGTCGTTGCTGATGCAGGGCTGGCGGGTGCGGAACGCCGTGCCGCTCATTCCGCGCCCCTCGGGGCGCCCGGGGTCGATTGATAGGCGGACATTGCGCGTGGTGTCAGACGACGGTCCGGCGCTCGACACGATCTCCAGCTGATCGCTATCGACCCTCGCCAGCGCAATGGTGGTCGAGGTGAACTTGGCGCCGTTCGATGCGGCGAGACAGACGAGGTCGAACAGTTCGGCGCGCGACTTCGCCCGCATGATCGCCTCGTTGGTCGCGCTCAGCGCCGCGAACATGCGAGCCAAACGCTCCGTCCGCGCCTCGTTGCGGGCCTTTTCCTCGGCGCGATCGAAATTATCGAGTGCAAATGACACGTTCTCGGCGAGGCGCCCGAGCAACTCGACCATATCGGGTGTGAACGTATTCTCTTCCGGCGCGAGGAAAAGCAGAATGCCGATCGGCTCCTGGCCGGCGCGCAGCAGCGGGAAGCTGGCAGCCGCTCGCGTTCCATCTTCGATCGCCTTAGAGTGCCAATGCGCCGCTCGGAGGTCGTGGAGATAGTCGTTGATGACGCTGGGCCCGCGGGTCCGCAGCGACATCCCTATGATTCCGCGACCCTCAGGATGGTCGGCGGAAACAAAGCAGGTGCGTCCCACCATCCGCTCCTGGAGGCGCCCCTTCACGGCGACCACGCGAACGAGTTCACGCTGGTCGTCCATAATGCCGATTGTCGCCGAGGCGAATACGCCGCCGAGCACGGCTGCCTGGCACGCCCCTTCGAACAGCTCCTCGCGCGTCTTGGCGCGCATGATTGCCTCGTTCGTCGCGCTCAGCGCCTCGAACATGCCGCTCAACCTGTCACGCTGCCTGTCGGCCTTCGCCTTCTCGTCGGCACGGTCGAAGTTCTCCAACGCGAAGGCGACATTGGCCTGGAGCTTGCGCAATAGCTCGACGAATTCGTCCGTGAAAGTGCCGCACTCGGGCGAATTGAACAGGAATACGCCTTCGACGCTGTCGCCGTTGAATAGCGGCATCGCGGTTGAGGACCTAATGCCATTGCGACGCGCGCTGGCGTGCCAAGGCTTGAGGCGGGCGTCTGCCAGGACGTCGTTGCTGATACAGGGCCGCCGCGTCCGGAACGCGGTGCCGGTCAGCCCTCGTCCTTCCGGCTCCTTGTCGCTGACCGACAGCCTGAAGGATCGCACTTCCTCGGCGTTCGGTCCGAAGGACGCAACAACACGAAGCAGTCCCGCATCGCGGTCAAGCAATGCAATGGAGGTCGAGGCGAACTTGGCGCCGTGCACCGTGGCTTCGCAAACCAGATCCAACAGTTCGCTGCGCGACCTTGCCCGCAGAATGGCTTCGTTCGTCGCGCTTAGCGCTGCGTACATACGCGCCAGCCGATCCTCCTCCAAGGCGATCTGGGCCTTCTCCTTGTCGCGGTCGAAGTTCTCGAGCGCAAAGCACACGTTTTCGGTCATGCGCAGCAACAATGCGACGATGCCTTCGTCTTTCGCCCAGGCTTTGCTCACGAAGAAAAACAGCACGCCGATGCTGGTGCCACGCTTGATCAAGGGAGCAGCCACGCAGGCGACGGCGCCGGCATTGACGTTGGCCTGCTCCCAGGTGGTCCCCTTGGTGCGATTGACGAGGTCGTCCTCGACGATCGCTTGCTGGGTCCGGAACACCTCGCCGGAGATGCCCTTGCCGTAGGGACTCTCCGGATCAATCGAGTAGCGCGACTGTCTGATCAGATCCAGATTATGTCCGGTCGCTGCCACCGGCGTCAGCCATTCGGAATCCGGCTCGTGCAGCAGAACGAAAGTGGCAAGCGATTTGCCGCTATAAACAGCGGCGTCGCAGACCCGCTGGTACAAGTCCAGCTCAGTGCTGGCTTGCAGAATTGCTTCGTTCGTCGCACTGAGCGCGCCGAACATGCGGTTGAGCCGCCGCACTGCCCGCTCGCCATCCAGGCGGGCTCCCTCGGTCGCGAAGCTCTCCAGCGCGTGAGAGATATTGGCCGACATCCGCTCGAACAACGAGACCATCGCCTCGTCGAGCGAGCCGGCGCCCGACCGCGTAACATACAACACCCCAATACTGCGTCCCATGCAGACCAGGGGTAGCGCCGCGGCCGCGCCGACACCCGCCGCCACCGCGCCGTTGCGCCATGCCAGCGAACGCGGATCGTTCAGGAAATCGTTGCTGATGCAGAGCTTCTGGCTGCGGAACGCCTCGCCGCCCACGCCCAAGCCTTCCGGCGTGCCAGCCTGCGTGGTGATCTCGATCGCGCTCAGCCGCGCCACGTCATCGCCGCGACCAGCGGCAAAGCGAAGCTTATGGCCATCCGGCTCCACAAGGAACACGGCCACGGCCATGAAGTCTCCACTCGCAAACCCGGCGTCGCAGACCTTCTGGTACAGCTCATCCGGCGATTTCGCGTAGAGGATCGCTTCGTTGATGGCGCTCAACGCCGCAAAGGTGCGCGCGAGTGTCGTCGGCACGATCTCAGCTCCCGGGCATTTCTGCCTTTTTTTCCCGGATGACGTTATGACCGGCGATCGCCTAAGTGGTCGTTATTGCGCGCTGCAAACCATCGATCAAAGTGAACGAGCTGCGAACGACCTGCGCCAATCTGTCGAAAATGCCACCGCGCGGGACGAATCTTCGCCCGACGGCCCTGCTCGCTGCGAATTTGCAGCCCTGTATTGGTTTACAGGAGATTGATATCGCAGCCGCGCTTTGAGACCATGGCGCCCAACAAGCAGCCTGTTAAGGGCACCATGCCGGGGAAGCGCCATGCCGATCGTCCATGCCGACCGCCTCACGCGCATCAGCGCAGCGCTGCTTCGGGTTGCCGGGGCTTCCGAGGAAGAGGCCGACGCGGTCGCAAACGGCTGCGTCAACGCCAATCTCGCCGGCCACGATTCCCACGGCGTGATCGCCATTCCCACCTATGTTGACCGGATCAAGGCCGGCCACATCGTGCCCGGCGCCAGATGGACCATCGTGCAGGAATCGCCGACGACGACCGTGATCGACGGCCAGTGGGGTTTTGGCTTCCACGTCAACGCCAAGGCGATGGCGCTGACGATCGAGAAAGCGAAGACGGCGAATGTCGCCGCCTGCACCGTGTTCCGGCAAAGCCATGTCGGCCGCCTCGCCGCCTATCCGCTGATGGCAATGCGCGAAGGCATGATCGGGATCGCAACGGCGGATTCCGGCCGTTCGCCGAAGCATGTGGCGCCATTCGGCGGCAAGGAGGCACGGCTCGGCACCAATCCGATCTCGATCGCGGTGCCGTCCGACCTCGATGCGCCGTTCTACCTGGACATGGCGACCTCTGCGGTCGCGGCCGGCAAGATCCAGCTCGCGGTCGCCCGCGGCGAGGAAATCCCGCCGGGGTGGATCATCGATGCCGAGGGACGGCACACTACCGATCCAACCCAGTATCGCAAGGGCGGCGCGCTGCTGCCGCTCGGCGGCACCGAGGGCTACAAGGGCAGCGGCCTCGCCGCAATGGTCGAGGTCCTGTGCGGCCTGCTCACCGGCCTCGGTTTCGGCGTCGAGCCCACGGGCCGGCACAATGACGGCTGCTTCATGGCCGTGTTCAACGTCGCCGCGTTTCGCCCGCTGCAGGATTTCAAGCGCGAGGTCGCCGAGTTCGCACACTATCTCAAATCGACCCCGCCCTCCGAGGGCAGCAAGGGCGTGTTCTATCCCGGTGAGATCGAGGGCTTGCGTGAGCAGCAGCGCCTGCGCGACGGCATCGAGATCGAGGATGCGACCTGGGAAAAACTGCGCGCGCTGGCGCGCGAGTACAGGCTCGACACGGTCCTCGACCTGGCCTGACGGATTTCGGCCTGACGCAATTCGGAGAACAGCAGCATGACGCGGCAGATGGTACTGGTCGGCTTCCTTCAGGCCCAGAACTGCACGAATTTGCCGAGCTCGTGGCGACATCCGGACTCGCGCGACGATTCGATGTCGGCGGACTATTATCAGGAGATCGCCAAAATCCTCGAAGCCGGCAAGTTCCACATGGCCTTCTTCGACGACCGGCTGGCGATGCCGGACCGCTACGGCAACGATCACGCCCACACCGTCGAATACGGCATCCGCTGCGTGAAGATGGATCCGCTGATCGTGCTGACGACGATGGGCATGGTGACGGAGAAGCTCGGGTTGGGTGCGACCGGCTCGACGACTTATTTCGAGCCCTTCGACATCGCCCGCCGCTTCGCAACGCTCGACCTGATGTCGGGCGGACGCGCCGGATGGAACGTCGTGACCTCGCTCAATGACGGCGAGGCCTTCAACATGGGCCGGGATTCTCATCCCGAGCACGACGCCCGCTATGACCGCGCCGACGAATTCATGGAGATCGTTCTCGGCCATTGGGACACCTGGGAAGACGGCGCGCTCATCATGGACAAGACGAGCGGCCGCTTTGCCGATCCGGCCAAGGTGAAGCGGCTCGATCACAAGGGCCCATTCTACAAGTCCCGCGGTCCCTTCACGGTGCCCCGCTCCGACCAGGGCCATCCCGTGATCATCCAGGCCGGCGCGTCCGGCCGCGGCCAGCGCTTTGCAGGACGATGGGGTGAGGTGATCTTCACCGCTGCACGCAATCTCGCCGCCGCCAAGGAAGGCTATGCGTCGGTGCGTAACGAGGCCGCGAAAGCCGGCCGCGATCCGGAGGCGATGTTCCTCTGCAACCTGACGACACCGGTTTGCGCCGCGACCAAAGCCGAGGCCGAAGACAAGATGGCGCTGATCAACAAGCTGCCGCTGCAGATCGACGCGCTGTCGCTGCTGGCCGAAGCGCTCAACTACGATTTCGCCTCCAAGGATCTCGACGAGCCGCTGACGACTGCAGAGCTGAAGAGCATGCAGGGCATTCTGGGCATCCGCGACGGCGTGCTCAAGAACTCCGGCAAAAGCAATCCGAGCGCGCGCGACTTCGTCACCTTCTCCGGCCGCGGCCAGGTCCAGGATGCGATGGTCGGCGGTCCCAAGGAGATCGCGGACAAGCTCGAAGAAATGTTCGTTGAGCGCGGCTGCGACGGTTTTGTCATCGCCGCGACCTATGTGCCCGGCTCCTATGCCGATTTCGTGCAACATATCGTCCCGGAATTGCAGCGGCGCGGATTGTTCCAGAAGGAATATCGCGGCAAGACGCTGCGGGAAAATCTCGGGCTCAAGCGGCCGGCTGCCGGCGACTGGAAAGTGCAGCCGCGCGATGCCGCGGAATAACAACGGAGACACGGCATGCGCTGGCTGAAATTCACCGCTGCGGACAAGACGTCCTGGGGGATCGTCGAGGGTGACCAGGTCATCGCGATCGAGGGCGATCCCTTCGGAGAATGGCAACGCACCTCGCGCACGTATCAGCTCTCGCAGGTCAAGATCGAACTGCCGCTGATTCCGCGCACCTTCTACTGCGTCGGCTTGAATTACCTCAAGCATCTGAAGGAAGCCGCCGACAAGCGCGGCGAAGTGCCTGCTGTCCCCGACCGCCCCGAGATCGGCTATCGCGCGCAAAACGCGCTGATTGCGCATGACGAGGACGTCGCGATCCCGTCCTTTGCGACGGACAAGATCCACTACGAAGGCGAACTCGTTGTCGTCATCGGCAAGAAGGTGAAGCATCTCACCAATCAGAATGCGATGGATTGCGTCTTCGGCTACACCATCGGCAACGACGTCAGCGAGCGCAGCTGGCAGAAGGCCGACCGCAGCCTGTGGCGCTCGAAGAACGCCGACACGTTCAAGCCGATGGGCCCGTGGATCGAGACCGAGGCCGACCTCGACAAGATGGAAACGATCGTCCGGGTCAACGGCAAGGAGACCAACCGCTTCCACACCAACGACATGATCTTTGGCGTGGTGCCGTTCCTAGTCGAGCTGACCAAGTATTTTACGCTATGGCCGGGCGATGTGATCTGGATGGGCACGGATGGTGCCTCGCCTGATATCAAGCACGGCGACGTCGTGGAGATCGACATCACCGGCATCGGCACGCTGCGGAACAGGTTCGTGCGGGAGGAGCGGTGATCCTCATCCTGAGGAGCTTGCGAAGCAAGCGTCTCGAAGGATGAAGGCCCGGTTGTGGCGTCGCGCTTCGAGACGGCCGCTACGCGGCCTCCTCAGCACAAGCTCAAAACGGCAGCGCGACGCCCGTCTTGATCTCCTTCAGCACCACGTTGCTTCTGACATAGCGGATGCCGGGAATGCGGAACATGAAGTCGTCGAGGAATCTGTTGTACGCCGCCATATCCTGCACGACGACACGCAAATGGTAATCGGCATCGCCCGTGGTCGCAAAGCACTCCAGCACCTCACGCCGCGTGGTCACCCGCGCGACGAACTCGTCGACGAATTTTGCGTCGTGCCGTTCCAGCGAGACGTGGAGGATCGCGGACATCGCAAAGCCGGCCTGCTCGCGCGCGACCAGGGCCGCATAGCCCCGGATGGCACCGCTCTCCTCCAGCGCGCGCACCCGGCGCCAGCATGCCGAAGTCGACATGCCGACTGCGTCGGCGAGCTGCTGGTTGGTGGCGCGGCCGTCCTTCTGAAGATAGGCGAGAATCCGCGCGTCCTGGTCTTCGATCATGGAAACCACCAAAATGGATTAATCTACCTTCCCGTAGATCGTTTTGGATAACTCTACCATAATAGGTACGCCATTCGGAAAGAAAGGTAAGACCTACCAGTTGCCCAGGCTTACCCTTCTCCCATCCGGCAAGGATGCCGTGGGGAGGTCCGCATGGCCGCCATTTCGTCTCTCGATCCTTACGAGCTTTCCGACCGCTACGATCGCGAACGGGGCCGCGTCTTCCTCACCGGCACGCAGGCCATCGTCCGCATCGCGCTCGACCAGGTGCGGCGCGACCGTGCCGCGGGGCTGAACACGGCGGGCTTCATCTCAGGCTATCGCGGCTCGCCACTCGGCGGGATCGACCTCGAGCTGTGGCGCATCCACGAGCGACTGAAGCGGGACCGCATCGAATTCCTCCCCGCAGTGAACGAAGATCTTGCCGCGACCGCCGTGCTCGGCTCACAACAGGTCGAGACGCAAGCCGACCGCGAGGTCGATGGCGTGTTCGCTCTCTGGTACGGCAAGGGCCCCGGCGTCGATCGCTCCGGCGATGCGCTGAAACACGGCAACGCCTACGGCTCCTCACCGCATGGCGGCGTTCTGGTGGTCGCCGGCGACGACCATGGCTGCGTCTCGTCCTCGATGCCGCACCAGTCCGACGTCGCCTTCATGAGCTGGTTCATGCCGACGCTCCACCCCGCAAGCGTCAGCGAATATCTCGAATTCGGTGAATATGGCTACGCGCTGAGCCGCTTCACCGGCATGTGGGTCGGCTTCAAGGCGATCTCTGAGATCGTGGAATCCGGCGCGTCCGTCGCGCTGCGCCCACCGCGGGCCTTCCACGCGCCAGACTTCACGCCGCCACCCGGCGGCCTGCACTATCGCTGGCCCGATCTGCCCGGCCCGCAGATCGAGGAGCGGCTGGAGGCGAAGAAGCACGCGGTCTACGCCTTCGCAAAGGCTAATCCGATCGATCGTCACATCTACGACATCCCGGACGCCACCTACGGCATCGTCACCACGGGCAAGGCCCATCTCGATCTGATGGAAGCGCTGCGGCTGATGGGTCTCGACGAAGCGGACTGCCGCAGCATCGGCATCGACATCTACAAGGTCGGCATGGTCTGGCCGCTGGCGCTGCATGACGCGATGGCGTTCGTGAGGGGCAAGCGCGAGATCCTTGTCGTCGAGGAGAAGCGCGGCATCATCGAAAGCCAGTTCAAGGAATATTTTTACGATTATCCGGGCGAAAAACCCGAGCGCATGGTCGGTAAGCATGACGAGCAAGGGGCGCGGCTGATCTCCTGGATCGGCGAATTGTCACCGCGTGCGCTCGCTGGGGTGCTCGCACGCCGTCTCGATCCGATGTTCCCAGGCCTCAATCTCGCCGCACGCGCAGCCGGCTTGATGCCTGAGGCCTCGCGCACGATCAACGTCAGCGGTGCGACGCGTACGCCCTATTTCTGCTCGGGCTGCCCGCACAATACATCGACGAAAGTGCCCGAGGGTTCGAAGGCGCTGGCCGGCATCGGCTGTCATTTCATGGCCAGCTGGATGGACCGCGAGACATCGTCCCTGATCCAGATGGGAGGCGAAGGCGTGAATTGGGCCGCCTCGTCACGCTTCACCGGCAACAAGCACGTGTTCCAGAATCTGGGCGAAGGCACCTATTATCATTCGGGTTCGATGGCGATCCGGCAGGCGATCGCCGCCAAGGCCAACATCACCTACAAGATCCTGTTCAACGATGCCGTGGCGATGACCGGCGGCCAACCCGTCGACGGCCCAATCAGCGTCCACGCTATCGCGCACAGCGTCCGCGCCGAGGGCGTTGCGCGCATCGCGCTGGTGTCGGACGATCCGGCGCAATTTCCGCCAGGCGATCTTCCGGTCGGCGTGTCCCTCCATCCGCGCGAGAAGATGGACAGCGTGCAGCGCGAGCTGCGCGATATTCCCGGCGTCTCGGTGCTGATCTATCAGCAGACCTGCGCGACAGAGAAACGGCGTCGCCGCAAGCGTGGACAGATGATCGATCCCAAACGCTTCGCCTATATCAACGATCTCGTCTGCGAAGGCTGCGGCGACTGCTCGGTCGAATCCAACTGCCTCAGCGTCGAGCCCAAGGAGACGCCGTTCGGCCGGAAGCGCCGGATCAACCTCTCATCCTGCAACAAGGACTTTTCCTGTCTCAACGGGTTCTGCCCGAGCTTCGTCACCGTCGAGGGCGCGAGGCGCCGGAAGAAGGGCGCGAGTCGGATCGACGCGGTCGGCCACGCGGCCACGCTTCCCCTGCCCGCGCCCGCAACGCTCGACCGTCCCTATGATCTGCTCGTCACCGGCGTCGGCGGCACCGGCGTGATCACGGTCGGCGCGCTGATCGGCATGGCGGCCCACCTCGAAGGAAACGGTGTCTCGGTGCTGGATTTTACCGGCTTTGCGCAGAAATTCGGGCCGGTGCTGAGCTACATCCGGTTGGCCGCATCCCCCGACGCATTGCACCAGGTCCGTATCGACCAGGGCGCGGCCGATGCGCTGATCGGCTGCGACCTCGTCGTCAGCTCCTCGCCGAAGGCGTCCGGCACCTATCGAAAAGGTACGCGCGCCGCGGTCAACACCGCGGAGATGCCGACCGGCGACGTCGTCCGCTTCCGTGACGCCGATCTCGCCTCACCCGCCCGCCTGCGTGCGATCGGCCAGGTGATCGGCGACGGCAATCTCGACACCATCAACGCCAATGCGCTGGCCGAGCGCCTGCTCGGCGATGCCGTCTATGCCAATATCGTCATGCTGGGCTTTGCCTGGCAGCGCGGGCTGCTGCCGGTCTCGCTGTCGGCGCTGTTGCGCGCGATCGAGCTCAACGGCGTCGGGGTCGAAAGCAACAAGCAGGCTTTCGCCTGGGGCCGGATTGCAGCCGCCGATCCCGACTTCTTGCCGAAGGTGGACGAAGCGCCGAAGGCCGAGACGCTCGACCAGCTGATCGACCGCCGCGCCGACTTCCTCACGGCTTATCAGAACGATGCCTACGCAGCGCGCTATCGAGAGCGCGTTGCAAGTGTTCGCCATGCCGAAGCCAGCCTGAATAGCGAGGCATTGACCCAGGCGGTCGCGCACGCCCTGTTCAAGCTGATGGCCTACAAGGATGAGTACGAGGTGGCGCGCCTGCACATGCAGACCGGCTTCCTCGACGAGTTGAAAGGCGAATTCGAAGGCGACTTCAGCATCCAATATCACCTTGCCCCGCCGTTCCTGCCGTCGAAGCGCGATGCCCGCGGACGTCCGCGCAAGCACGCCTTCGGACAGTGGATCCAGATGCCGCTCGCCATGCTGGCGCGGGTGAAGGGATTGCGCGGGACGCCGTTCGATCCGTTCGGCTACACGGCGGAGCGGCGCGCCGAGCGGGAACTCATCACCTGGTACGATGGCGTCATCAAACGGCTGCTCGGCGGACTCGACGCGGCGCAACTGCCAAGCCTGGTCGCCATTGCAAAAGCGCCGATGGATATCCGGGGCTACGGGCCGGTTAAGGACGCCGCGATCGGGAAGGTGAAGGCCGAGGTCGAACGGCTGTTCGCCGAGCTCAATGCGCCATCACCTGCAAGGATGCGCGCCTACGGTTGACGGAGCGCCGACGAGACTTCAGCCTCTGGAGCCGAGGGGCGCCCTGATGGCGCTCCTGCAACCGGGTGACGCCTCATGGATTTCGACCAGTTGACCCTGACCCAGGCTGTGGCCGACCTCCGCGCCGGAAAAGTCACGAGCACCGCGCTCACGACGGAAGCTCTCGCCCGCGCCAAGGCCAATGCCGATCTGAATGCCTTCGTCACCCTGGACGAGGCCGGCGCTCTGAAGGCTGCGGCCGCATTCGACGCGAACGACAACAAGGACAAGCCGCTCGGCGGTGTTCCCATCGTGATCAAGGACAATATCGAGGTCACGGGGCTCCCCTGCAGCGCAGGAACGCCGGCGCTGAAGCATTACGTTCCGAGGGCCGACGCGCCGGTGGTCGCAAAATTGCGCGCGGCGGGCGCGGTCATCATCGGCAAGACCAGCATGCACGAGCTCGCTTTCGGCATCTCCGGCTACAACACCGCATTCAAGACCGGCGCGGAGTTCGGCGTGCGCAACGCCTATGACCGCACCCTGATCGCGGGCGGCTCCTCCTCAGGAACGGGCGTCGCGATCGGCGCGCGGATCGTCGCGGGCGGGCTCGGCACCGACACTGGCGGATCGGTCAGGGTCCCCGCCGCACTGAATGGATGTGCCTCGCTGCGTCCGACGGTGGGACGCTATCCGCAAGCTGGCATCGCGCCGATCTCGCACACCCGCGACACCGCGGGCCCGATGGCGGCGACCGCGGCGGATGTCGAACTCCTCGACCGCGTCATAGCAGGTGGCGAAGCCGTTCAGGCGGCCGATCTGAAGCAGATGCGAATCGGCATCGTGAGGTCGATGCTGACAAATCTCGACGCTGACACCAACGCCGCTTTCCAGGCAGCAGTGGCGAAGATGAAAGCGCAGGGTGTCACGATGGTCGAGATCGAAATGCCGCAACTGGCCGAGTTCAATGGCCAGGTCAGCTTTCCGGTCGCGCTGTACGAAGCCTATGACGATCTGGTCGCCTATCTGGACCACACCGGCACGGGCCTCAGCATCGAGGCGATGGCAAGGGACATCTCCAGCGCCGACGTCAAGGGCACCTATGATGGCCTGGTGATCCCGCGCAAACTGCCTGCCCCCGATGGCACGCTGGTTGACGCCAAGCCGATCTATGACGCCGCGATCAATAGTGCACGCCCCGCGCTCCAGGTGCTTTACAGCAGGACTTTCGCCGACAACCGGCTCGATGCCATCGCCTTCCCGACCACGCCGCGCGTCGCCATTGCCTCCAATCCGGATTCCAGCAGCCTCGAGAATTTCGGGTTGTTCATCCAGAACACCGATCCCGGCAGCAATGCCGGCATTCCCGGCATCCAGATCCCGATTGCGCTCGGCGCGGTCAGCAAACTTCCGATCGGACTCGAGCTGGATGGCCCTGCAGGCAGCGACCGCCGCCTGCTTGCGCTCGGCATGGCGCTTGAAAAAGTGTTCGGACGGCTGCCGGCGCCACCCCGCTCATGAATAGGGATTGATCAGCTTCTGCTGCTCGGCGCTGTGATGCACGAGCATGTCGATAAAGGTCCTGACCTTCGCCGACAGATGATGCCGGTGCGGATAGACCGCGTTCATCGACATCTCGACGGGACGATATTCGGGCAGAAGGCGAACGAGATGACCGGCTTCGAGATCGCCCTGGACGAGAAAACCGGCCATCAGGCAGACGGCAGCGCCTTCCAGCGCCACCTTTCGCAAGGCCTCACCGCTGTTGGTGATAAAGCTGCCGGAGATGCGCACCGATGCCGGCGTGCCCTTGCGATCGAAGAAGCGCCAATCTTCGCCGAACGGATAATTCAAGTGACGGGCGCAATTGTGCGCGGTGAGCTCATCGAGCTTCTGCACGCGACCGTGCCTTTCGAGGTAGTCGTGCGAGCAGCACAGCACGTGCCGCCAGGTTGCGAGGCTGCGAACGATCAGGCTCGAATCCGGCGGCGCGGTCATGCGCAGAGCAACGTCATAGCCTTCTTCGATGAGGTCGATTTCGGCCTCGCCCATCCGCAGATCGATCTTGAGCTCCGGATAGGACGACAGGAGCTTCGCCACCACGGGCGCAACGAACGGCACCATGTGCGTGGCGACGTGGATCCGTAGCGTGCCGCGGGGCACCGACTGCAATTCGCTCGCGATATCGTCGGCCTGTTTGATTTCGGCGAGTATCTGGATGCAGCGGTCGTAATAGGCCTTGCCGATGTCGGTGAGGCTGACCTTGCGCGTGGTGCGCTGAAGCAGCCTCACGCCGAGCCGGTCTTCCAGCGCCTGGACGTGATTGCTCACCATGGTGGTCGACATGTTGAGCTTGCGGGCTGCTGCAGAGAAGCCGCCGGTCTCGACCACCCGGCTGAAGACTTCGAGACTGGTCAATCGGTCCATGCCGACTGATTATCCGCTCTTGAGAGATAATCGCAAGGAATTCCGTCCGATTATCCATCAAACCGCTCCTGCGGGCAGCGCGGATGCGTTAGCCGCAATCCCTCGACAGGCGCGGCAATCGCTCTGGGGCAGTCGTACCTCCGGCTCGATAGATCATACGGGCCAAGGCGAGATCCCGGGACTATCCACTGTCAGCGGATAATCCTTTCGGCATTTCGCTGATTATCGATCGGACGAGGAAGACCGATAGTCTGGGTCAGCCGAAGGAGACTGCCATGTCCGAGATGCCCCGCACCAAAAACTTTCAGCAAGCGACTGAAATACCGCAAGCTACCCCGACGGCGCCGGTGCGTGGTCCCGCCCGGAATACGGTCCGGCGGGCGGCGCTGGCGCTCGCGTTCCTTGCGGGCACGGCTGCGGTTGTCCATTACGGACACGACTACCGGGTCAACGGCCGTTATCTCGAGACAACCGACGACGCCTATGTGAAGGCCGACTCCACGATCATCGCGCCAAAGGTCTCGGGCTACATCGCCAAGGTGCTGGTCAGCGACAACGAAAAGGTCAAAGCGGGCCAGCTGCTGGCGAAGATCGACGACCGCGACTTCAAGGCGGCGCTCAATCAGGCCCGCGCCGATGTCGCTGCGGCGGAAGCGGCAGTGCGGAACCTCGACGCCCAGCTCGAACTCCAGCAGCCGATCATCGAGCAGAGCACAGCCGATGTCGCTGCTGCGGACGCGAATCTGAAATTTGCGCAGGAGGAGCGCGCCCGCTACGACGACCTGATGAAGTCGGGCTCCGGCACGATTCAGCGCGCGCAACAGACTGACGCCGCGTTGCGCGCCAGCAACGCGCAACTGCAACATGCCAGGTCGGGCCTCGTGGCCGCGCAACGCAAGGTCGACGTGCTCACGACCCAGCGCGCGCAGGCTACTGCCCAGCTCGAACATGCGCGTGCGGTCGCGGAGCAGGCGACGCTCAATCTCTCCTACACCGAGATTACCGCGCCGGTCGACGGAACGGTCGGCGCCCGCTCACTGCGCGTGGGACAGTTCGTGCAGGCCGGCACGCAATTGATGGCGGTGGTGCCGCTCGATGCGGTCTATGTCGTGGCGAATTTCAAGGAGACGCAGCTCACACATGTCCGCGCCGGCCAGCCGGTCGAGCTGCACGTCGACAGTTTCCGCAACCAGACCCTGCGCGGCCATGTCGACAGCCTGTCGCCGGCGAGCGGCCTTGAATTCGCATTGCTGCCGCCCGACAACGCCACCGGCAATTTCACCAAGATCGTGCAACGGGTGCCGGTGAAGATCGTGCTCGACGACCACAGCCTGACCGGCCTGCTGCGCCCCGGCATGTCCGCGGTGCCGACCGTCGACACCAAGCAGACCGTGCTGGCCGAGCGTGAGACGGCGAAGCATCTCGCCGACAACGCGGCCCGTCCGAACGGCGGTTGAAGCCGGAAAGGTCCGGCGGGACTATCAAGTCCTACCGGATGATCCTTCCCAAACTTGGTCGATTATCGAAACGAACTGCCTGATCCATCCTGTCTCCGTAACCGAGACGAGGCTTCCATGAGCACGCTCCAACCGACCGTTAATACCACGGCCGATATCCCCGCTCCCGTCGCGGCCCCCGCAACGCCCGCCGTCTCGACCAAGACCTGGATCGCCGTGATCGGCGCGACGCTCGGCGCCTTCATGGCGGTGCTGAACATCCAGATCGTCAATGCCTCACTCGCCGATATCCAGGGCGCGATCGGCGCCGGCATTGATGACGGCGGCTGGATCTCGACCTCCTATCTGATCGCGGAGATCGTGGTGATCCCGCTGTCCGGCTGGCTGGCGCAGGTGTTCTCGATCCGCATCTATCTCCTCACCAATGCGGTCCTGTTCCTGGTCCTGTCAGCCGCCTGTGCGTTGGCGCAAGACCTGCCGCAGATGATCGTGCTGCGGGCGGTGCAAGGGTTTACCGGCGGCGTGCTGATTCCGATGGCGTTCACACTCATCATCACATTGCTGCCGCGCGCCAAGCAACCCGTGGGCCTTGCGCTGTTCGCGCTGTCGGCGACGTTCGCGCCCGCGATCGGCCCGACCATCGGCGGCTATCTCACCGAGAATTTTGGCTGGCAGTACATCTTCTATGTCAACGTTGTCCCCGGCACGATCATGGTCGGCATGCTCTGGTACGCGCTCGATGCAAAGCCCATGAAGCTGTCGTTGCTGCGCGACGGCGACTGGGCCGGCATCATCACCATGGCGATCGGATTGTCGGCGCTGCAGACCGTGCTCGAGGAAGGCAACAAAGACGACTGGTTCGGCTCGCCCTTCATCGTCAAGCTGTCCGTCATCGCGGCCGTGGCGCTGAGCGCCTTCCTGATCATCGAGCTCACCGTGAAGAAGCCGCTCCTGAACCTGCGTCTGCTGGTCCGCCGCAATTTCGGCTTCGGCATGCTCGCGAATTTCCTGCTGGGAATCGCGCTCTACGGCTCGGTGTTCATCCTGCCGCAATATCTGGCCCGCATCCAGGGCTACAATGCCGAGCAGATCGGCATGGTGCTGGCTTGGACCGGCCTGCCGCAGCTGGTGCTGATCCCGCTGGTCCCGCGGTTGATGCAGAAGCTCGATGCGCGGCTCATCATCGGCGTCGGCTTCGTCCTGTTCGCGGCCTCCAACTTTATGAACATCTACATGACCGGCAACTATGCCGCCGATCAATTGCTCTGGCCCAATGTGGTTCGTGCGATCGGCCAGGCGCTGGTAATGGCGCCGCTGTCTGCGGTGGCGACCTCAGGCATCGAACCGGAGAACGCGGGCTCGGCCTCCGGCCTGTTCAACATGATGCGCAACCTCGGCGGCGCCGTCGGCATCGCGCTGTTGCAGACCCTGCTGACCAAGCGCGAGCAGTATCACTCCAACGTGCTGATGCAGTCAGTCTCGCTGTTCGAGCAGGCGACGCGGACGCGGCTGGAACAGCTCACCCAATACTTCGTCAATCACGGCATTCTCGATCGGGCGGACGCGTTGCATCGCGCCTATGTTGCGATCGGCCATATCGTGCAGAAGCAGGCCTATATCCTCGCCTTCAGCGACACCTTTTATCTGCTCGGCGTGGCCCTGATCGTCGCGCTGATCGCCACCCTCTTCCTGAAGAAGGCCGGCCACGCCTCGGCCGGCGGCGCCCACTGACGTCAACCCAGCCAGCAAGGAGAACGACCATGAAACCCCGCATGAATTTCTACCAGGCCGCACCCGACACGATGAAGGCGCTGATGGCACTGGAAGAGCAGATCCAGTCGACGGGCCTTGAGAAATCGTTGATCGAGCTCGTCAAGATCCGGGCGTCACAGATCAACGGCTGCGCCTTCTGCATCAACATGCACACCGAGGACGCCCGCAAGCGCGGCGAGACCGAGCAGCGCATCTATCTGCTCAACGCCTGGCGCGAATCACCGCTCTACACCGACCGCGAGCGCGCGGCGCTGGCCTGGACGGAATCAGTGACGCTGATCTCCGAGACGCACGCGCCTGATGACGTCTACGAGCAGGTCCGCCCGCAATTCTCCGACGCGGAGACGGTGAACCTGACCATGCTGATCGGCGCCATCAATGCCTGGAACCGAATCGCGATCGCGTTCCGTGCGGTTCATCCGGTGAAGGTGAAGGCATCGGTGGCGTGAGGTGCTGATGTGTGGAGGCCAAACTGCCTCAATACATTCGCCTGTCATGCCCCGGCTTAACCGGGGCATCCAGTACGCCGCGGCTTCTCGAGTCCAGCACTCCCGTCACGGAGTACTGGATCGCCCGGTCAAGCCGGGCGATGACGGCGGTAGGTAGCTTAAACCGCCGTCGCCTTCGCGAACTCCACGTAGATCTCGCGCAGCCGCATGGCGATCGGGCCGGGCTTGCCGTCGCCGACCTTCTTGCCGTCGATCGCAACCACCGGCTGGACGAACAGCGACGCCGAGGTGGCGAAGGCTTCCTTGGCGGCGAGCGCCTCGGCGACCGTGAAGGAACGCTCTTCGACGCGGAGCTGACGCTCTTCCGCCAGCGCCACCACCGCCTTGCGGGTGCAGCCCGGCAGGATCGCGTTGGAGTTCTTGCGGGTCACGATGACGTCGTCCTGGGTCAGGATGAACGCTGAAGACGAACCGCCTTCGGTGACGTAACCGTCTTCCAGCATCCAGGCTTCGCCCGCACCGGCTTCGGCCGCGGCCTGCTTTGCCAGCACTTGCGCCAGCAATGCTACGCTCTTGATGTCACGCCGCTCCCAGCGGATGTCGGGCACGGTGATCACATTGATGCCGGTCTTGGCCGAGGCGGCGTTGATGATGTCCTTCTCCGACGTGAACATCACCAGGCTCGACTTGACGTCGCCCTTGGGGAAGGCGAAGTCGCGGCCCTTGTCGGCGCCGCGGGTGACCTGGAGATAGACGAGGCCGTTCTCGACCTTGTTGCGTGCAATCAGCTCCTGCTGGATCTCGGTGATGCGCTCGACCGTCTCCGGGAGCCTCAGCTTGATCTCGCCGACCGAGCGCTCCAGCCGCGCCAGATGCGAGGCATTGTCGACCAACTTGCCGTCGAGCACGGCCGAGACCTCATAGATGCCGTCGGCGAACAGGAAGCCGCGATCGAGGACCGAAATTTTGGCGTCCGAAAGCGGGACGAATGAGCCGTTGACATAGGCGATCGGATCCAAGGCAGGTCTCCTGGCGGGAATAGGGATTACCCGCTGGTATAAGGGATTTGTCGGTGCCACGAAACCCTCAACCCGTCATTCCCGACCGGCGCCAGGAGGCACGTCGCGGAATGACAGTGGGATCAATGCGACAGAATCTTCGACAAGAACTTCTGCGCGCGGTCGCTGCGGGGCTTGCCGAAGAAATCGTCCTTCGGGGCGTCCTCGACGATCTCGCCGCGGTCCATGAAGATCACGCGGTTGGCGACCTTGCGGGCAAAGCCCATCTCGTGCGTCACGACCATCATGGTCATGCCCTCATGGGCGAGGTCTACCATGACGTCGAGCACCTCGCTCACCATTTCGGGGTCGAGCGCCGAGGTCGGCTCGTCGAACAGCATGACGATGGGATCCATCGCGAGCGCGCGGGCGATCGCCACGCGCTGCTGCTGGCCGCCGGACAGGTTCGCGGGAAATTTTTGCGCCTGTTCCTTCAGGCCGACCCGCTCCAGCAGCTGCATGCCTTTCGCCACCGCCTTGTCGCGCGACCGGTCGAGCACCTTCTGCTGCGCGAGGCAGAGATTATCAATGATCTTCAGATGCGGAAACAGCTCGAAGTGCTGAAAAACCATGCCGACACGCGCGCGCAGCTTGGGCAGATTGGTCCTGGGGTCGTTGACCTTAGTGCCATCGACGCTGATGTCGCCTTTCTGGAATGGCTCCAGCGCGTTGACGCATTTTATCAGCGTCGACTTGCCTGATCCCGACGGACCGCAGACCACGACCACCTCGCCCTTGGCGACGCTGGTGGTGCAGTCGGTCAGCACCTGGAAGGCCGGGCTGTACCATTTGTCGACGTGGCTGATCTCGATCATGGCAAACTCTATCGAATGATGGCGATGCGCGCCTGCAGGCGGCGAACGCCGAAGGACGCGATACAGGAGATGGTGAAGTAGACGATCGCTGCGAATAGATACATTTCGACCAGACGGCCGTCGCGCTGCGCGACCTTGCTAGCCGCACCGAGGAAATCGGTGATCGACAGCACATAGACCAGTGAGGTGTCCTGGAACAGCACGATGGTCTGCGTGATCAGGACCGGCAGCATGTTGCGGAAGGCCTGCGGCAGAACGACGTAGCGCATGGTCTGGGCGTAGGTCAGGCCGAGCGCGTTGGCTGCGGCCGGCTGGCCGCGCGAGATCGACTGGATGCCGGCACGCATGATCTCGGAGAAGTACGCGGCCTCGAACATGATGAAGGTGATGAGCGAGGACGCGAACGCGCCGACACTGATCGGACGCGACGCGCCAGTTACCCATTGCCCGATATAGGGCACCAGGAAGTAGAACCAGAAGATCACCAGCACCAGCGGCAGCGAGCGCATGAAGTCGACATAGACGCCCGCGATGCGGCCCAGCACCTTGTAGCCGGACAGCCGCATCAGCGCGATCGCCGTGCCGAAGACGAGGCCGCCGAGTGCAGCAAGCCCGGTCAGCATCAGCGTGAACGTCATGCCCTCATAGAATAGATAGGGCAGCGTGCGGATGATGACCCCGAAATCAAAATTGCTGAACATGGCGCTACTTCCCCGTGATGTAGCCGGGGATCGCGACCCAGCGCTCGAGGAAGCGCATCGCGGTCACGACGACGGCGTTGACGAGGAGATAGAGGATGGTCGCAGCGGTGAAGGCCTCGAACACCTGGAACGAGAATTCCTGCATCGAGCGCGCCTGGCCGGTCAGTTCGAGCAAACCAATGGTGATGGCCACAGCCGTGTTCTTGATGGTGTTGAGGAACTCGGACGTCAGCGGCGGCAGGATGATGCGAAAAGCCATCGGCAGCAGGATGTAGCGATAAGCCTGCAGGGTCGTCAGGCCGAGTGCGGTCGCCGCCATCTTCTGCCCGCGCGGCAGCGATCCGATGCCGGCCTGCAACTGCACGGCGACGCGCGCCGACATGAAGAACCCGATGCCAATCGCGGCCGTCCAGAACGGCGCGTTCGGCAGTTGTTTCAGCCACAATCCCGCGGACCTTGGCAACACTTCCGGCAGCACGAAAAACCACAGGAAGAGCTGCACCAGCAGCGGCATATTGCGGAAGAATTCAACATAGGCAAAGCCGAACCAGTACGCTCCCTTCGACGGCAGTGTGCGCATCACGCCGACGATCGATCCGGTGATCAGCGCGATGATCCAGGCGAGCGCACCCGTCTTGAGGGTCAGCACCAGGCCCGACAACAGCATGTCGAGATAGGTGCCGGTCCCCATCGGGTTCGGCTGGAAAAAGATTCCCCAGTTCCAGTTGTAGTTCACGTGTCCCCCGCGCGAACGCGCCAGTCATCGATGTCCTGGCGCCTATGCAAATGTCCGGCCATCCTGGAGTCAAGATGGCCGGACACGATCCCGATCGAAAGATCGAGGTTATAGCTTACTTATAATCGTCCGGGTTTGGCGAGTCCGTCGGCTTGGCAAACTCGTTCTTCAGCTCGGCCGAGATCGGCGTGTTGAGATTGAGGCCCTTCGGCGGGATCTTCTGCGTGAACCACTTGTCGTAGATCTTCTGGCCCTCGCCGGAGGTGTAGAGCGCAGCGGTCGCCGCGTCGACGACCTTCTTGAAGGCCGCGTCGTCCTTGCGCAGCATGATGCCGTAGGGCTCAGGCTTGGAGAACGCGTCCTTGGAGATGACGTAGTCATCGGGCGACTTCGAGCCGGCAACGAGGCTCGCGAGCAGGATATCATCCATCACGAAGGCGACCGCACGGTCGGTCTCGACCATCAGGAAGGCCTCGGCGTGGTCCTTGGCCGGAATGATGTTTGCGCCGAGGCTTTTTGCAACATTGGCCTCGGTGAGCTGTTTGATGTTGGTGGTGCCGGCAGTGGAAACCACCGATTTTCCCTTGAGGTCGTCAATCGCCTTCAGGCCACTCGACTTCTTGAAGACGTAGCGGCTGGCGGTCAAATAATGGGTGTTGGTGAAGGCAACCTGCTTCTGGCGCTCGGCATTGTTGGTGGTCGAGCCGCATTCGAGATCGATGGTGCCGTTCGCCATCAGCGGGATCCGGGTCGCCGAGGTCACCGGATTGAGCTTGACCTCGAGCTTGTCGAGCTTGAGCTCCTTCTTCACGGCGTCGACGATCTTGTAGCAGATGTCCATCGCGTAGCCGATGGGCTTCTGGTTGTCGTCGAGATAAGAGAACGGGATCGAGGAGTCGCGGAAGCCGAGCGTAATGGCGCCGGTGTCCTTGATGTTCTTGAGCGTGCCGGTCAGCTCCTCGGCCCCGGCCTGGCCGACGGCGAAGGTCGCGGCGAGCGCGAGGCCGATGCTACGGAAATGTTTCACGTTTTGGTCCCCTTTCAGGATGATGCCGGCGGGATGCAAGCACAAATTGGGTTGGAATAGAATGTGACTTTTGGCTGGATCGCGGCTCCGGTTAACGGCTCAGGCCGGCGGGCGCGTTAGCGGGCTTGTTAGCGGGCTTGTTAGCGGGCTTGGCAATTCCCCGAGATCCCAGAACAGGCCGGCCATCACCGTCAAGGCCTCTTCGGTCAATGGCAGCAGGATGTGCTCATTGGGCGCATGCTGGGAGCAGCCGGGATAGGAGTGCGGCACCCAGATCGTCGGCAGGCCCAATATCTCGGAAAACACGTCATTGGGCAGCGAGCCGCCGAAATTCGGCAGCACCGCCGGCACTTTGCCGGTGGTCTCCTTCACCGAATTCGCCGCCCATGCGATCCAGGGGCTGTCGAAATCGGTGCGCGATGCCGCGAAGCTCTGTGCGGCCCGCACTTCGACCATCGGAAAACCCCTTTCGACCAGATGCGCACGGACGGCTTCGATCAGGCCGCCGACCTTGGTGCCGACCACGAAGCGCAGTTGCAGCACGGCATTGGCGTGGCCGGGAATGGCGTTGGCCGGCTTCTCGATGTTTCCCGACGACATCGCCAGCACTTCGAGCGTGTTCCAGGCATAGAGCCGCTCGGCCGCCGAAAGACCCTCCTCGCCCCAGTTCTCGGCCAACGCCGGCTCGTCCTCGGTCGGCACCACCTGCACGTCCGCAAGATAGCTGCGGATCTGGTTGGTGAGGCGCGGCGGCTTCAGCGCGTCCAGCTGAAGGCGGCCGTGGCCGTCGACCAGCGTCGAGATCGCGTTGACCAGAATGGTCGCTGGGTTGGCGAGCACACCGCCCCAATTGCCGGAGTGATGGCCGCCGTCGCGAAGGTTCACATCGAGATGAATGCGGATGCCGCCACGGCAGCCGAGGAATAGGGTCGGACGGTCGGCGGACAGGCGCGGCCCGTCGGAGGCCACGAACAGATCGGCCTTGAGCGCATCGCGATTGAGATCGCAGACCTTGCCGAGATCCGGCGAGCCGATCTCCTCGCCCATCTCGAGGATGAACTTGGCGTTGAAGCCGAGCTTGCCGCCGCGGGCCTCGCGCACCGCGCGGAGTGCCGCCATGTTGATGCTGTGCTGGCCCTTGTTGTCGGCGGTGCCGCGACCGTAGAGACGCGTGCCCGAAACCGTGGTGCGCCAGGGATCGCGGCCGTCGCGCCACTCGCCTTCCATCCCGTCAACGACGTCGCCATGGCCGTAGATCAGCACGGTCGGCGCCGTCTCACTTTCGCGGCGTTCGGCGAACAGGAACGGCGCCTTGCCGCTGGGAGATTCGATCATCCGGCTTTCGAAATCGAGCGCGGCAAAAGCGGGCACCATCTCCTGTTCCAGATAGGCGCGCAGCTCGACGCTCCGGTTCGGATTCTGGCTCTCGGTCTGGTAGGCGACGCGGCGGTCGAGTTCGGCGAGGAACGCGCCCGATTCAAAATCGTCACGGGCGCGGGCGATGGCATCGGCTCTGGTCATTATTTTCTTTTTTAGGTTGCGAGGCGAAGGAGCATACCCGATACGGGCAGGCCTCCGAAAGTGGCGGGGACTTCGATAGTCTTGGGATTTCGTTCTTGCTCTCTTGAGATTGGCTTGCCAAGCGCGGCAGCGCCGCTGATTTTGGCCTTGCCAACGTCGCGCTATATGCAAGAACTTCGCCAAGTTCGGGCGCAGCTCTATCATTCGAAGAGCGCCCGGTACAGGGCGCCGGGGGACCATCATGGCCAAGCAGATCAGGCTCAATGCATTTGCGATGAATTGCGTCGCGCACCAATCACCGGGCTTGTGGACCCATCCGCGCGACCGCACTGCCGAATATAACCGCCTGCCCTATTGGATCGATCTTGCCAGAACGCTGGAGCGCGGCCGTTTCGACGGACTGTTCCTGGCCGACGTGCTCGGCGTCTATGACGTCTACGGCAACAGTCCTGACGCAGCCTTGCGCAACGCAGCCCAGTCGCCCTCGAACGATCCGCTGCTGCTGCTGTCGGCAATGGCCGCCGTGACGCAGAATCTCGGCTTCGGCGTCACCAGCAATCTCTCCTTCGAGCCGCCCTATCCGTTCGCGCGGCGGATGTCGACGCTCGATCATCTCACCGAGGGGCGTATCGGCTGGAACGTCGTCACCGGCTATCTCGACAGCGCCGCGCGCGGCGCCGGCAAGGACAAGCAGATCGGGCACGACGACCGCTACGAGATCGCGGACGAATATATGGAGGTCGTCTACAAGCTCTGGGAAGGGAGTTGGGAGGACGACGCCGTGCTGCGCGACCGCACGCGCGGCATCTTCACCGATCCCACAAAGGTCCATCGCGTCAACCACGAGGGCGCGAACTACCGCATCAACAACACCATCCACCTGAGCGAACCGTCGCCGCAGCGGACGCCCGTGCTGTATCAGGCCGGCACCTCGCCGCGCGGACGGCAGTTCGCGGCACGGCACGCCGAATGCGTGTTCATGTCGGGGCCGTCAGCCAAGGTGATCGCGCCGCGCGTATCGGCGATCCGTCAGGAGGCCGCCGCGTTCGGCCGCAATCCGGCGGAAATCCTGATGTTCTCGATGATGACGATCATCCTCGGGCGGACGGAAGCCGAAGCGAACGAAAAATATGCCGACTATCGCCGCCACATCAGCCCGGAAGGCGCGCTGGCGCTGATGTCGGGATGGACCGGAATCGACTTCTCCGGCTACGAGCTCGATCAGCAGGTGCGCCATGTTCAGAACGATGCCGGCCGCAGCGCACTCGATAACGTCACCCGCGCCGATCCCGATCGCGTCTGGACCGTGCGCGACGTCATCGAGCATGTCGGCGTCGGCGGCGCAGGTCCCGTCGTGGTCGGCACGCCGGAAATGGTCGCGGACAAGATCGAGGCGTGGTTCGAGGCGACCGATGTCGACGGCCTCAACGTCGCCTTCGCGATCTCACCCGGCGATTTCGAGGACATCGCCGACATGCTGGTGCCGGAGCTGACGCGACGCGGGCGGTACAAGGCGGAGTACGCGCAGGGCACGCTACGCGAGAAGCTGTTCGGCGAGGGGCGGGCGCGGCTAGGTGCGCCGCATCCGGCGGCAGGGTTCAGAGTGGGGAGAAAGGGGTAGCGCCGCTAGGTACGCTGTCATGCCCCGGCTTGACCGGGACATCCAGTACGCCGCAGCGTCTCGACTCAATCACCGCCGGCTCTGGAATACTGGATCAGCCGCCTTCGCGGGTGATCACGACTGATAATGTGGCGGCACCAATGCCGCAGGTGACGCTGCCCTACAGCTTCCCGTCCACCATCACCTCGATCAGTTTCGTCCCCGGCCGGCCAAACGCCGACGCCAGCGTCGCCTTCAACTCTCGGGGATCGCTGACTTTGATTGCCTCACATCCCAGCGCCTTAGCCACGCCCGCGAAATCCACCGGCGGATCGACAAAATCCATGCCGACGTAATTGTCGTCGCCGTGGAAGGCGAGCAGGCGCTGCTTGATGATGCGGTAGCCGCCATTGTTGGCAATGACCACATTGAGCGGCAGCTTGTGATGCGCCGCTGTCCACAGCGACTGGATCGAATACATCGCGCTGCCGTCGCCGGAGAAGCAGACCACCGGGCGATCGGGATTGGCGATGCTGGCGCCGACGGAGGCCGGCAGGCCCCAGCCGATGCCGCCGGAGGCAAGGCCGTGATAGCCGAAGCGATCGCGGTGCGCACGCAAGGCCGTGATCTGGCGGCTCGAGGTGAGGCCTTCGTCCACGAGGATGGCATTAGCGGGCATGGCCTCGACCATTTGCAGCACCAGCCAGTCCGGATCGATGGGGCTGCGGTCCGCGGCCTTGCCGATCTGCTCGACCAGCGCGGTGCGCCGCGCGGTCCAGTTCCTCGGCGCGAGTTCGGTCAGCCGTTGCTTCGCGCGGCTCGCCAGGGCAGCGCCGCCCATCTCCTTCAACACCGGGATCAGCGCGCGCAGCGTTTCCTTCAAATCCGCCTTCAGCGCGATCTCAGCCCCGTAGTTCTTGGCGATCTCCCAATCGCCGAGGCCGATCTGCACGATGCCAAGGCCCTCCGGCAGCGCGTCGACCTCGCTGTAGACCGACATCCGCAAGGGATCGCCGCCGAGCGCGATCAAGAGGTCGAAGGGCGCAAGCGTGTCGCGCGCGACTTTCTGGACACGTGCCAGCGTGCCGACGAAGCTCGGGCTCTCCGAGAGGAAGTGCGAGCCATAGGGCGTCGAGGATTGGTAGGCAGCCGCGCCGAGTAGTTCTGCGAGTTCGGCGGCCTCCATCAGCGCATCGCTCTTGACCACTTCGTCCATGGTGACGATCACGGGACGCTCGGCCCTGAGCAGTCGGGCGGCGAACGCCTTCAGTGCCTCATCCGATGGTCTTGTGCGAGCGTCAATGCGGGTGGAGCGACCGAGATCGATCCCTGCCTCGCTGTTGAGGATATCGCCGGGCAATGAAATGAACACCGGCCCGGTCGGCGGGGTGGTTGCGACTTTTGCGGCGCGGCGCACGATGCGCGGCAGATCCTCGAGCCGCGTCACCTCGACCGCCCATTTCACCAGCGGCTCGGCCATGCGCACCAGCGGCCCATACAGCACCGGCTCCATCAGTCCGTGGCCCTGCTCCTGCTGGCCCGCGGTCAGGATCATCGGCGTGCCCGTGAACTGGGCGTTGTAGAGCGAGCCCATCGCGTTGCCGAGGCCGGGCGCGACATGGACGTTGCAGGCGACCAGCTTTCCGGAGGCGCGGCTATAGCCATCCGCGATCGCCACCACCAGGCTCTCCTGCATCGCCATCACATAGGCGAGGTCAGGGTGATCCTTCAGCGCATGCATGATCGGCAGCTCGGTGGTGCCGGGATTGCCGAACAGATGCGTGATGCCCTCGTCCTTGAGCAACGCGAGAAAGGCGGAGCGGCCGGTGATCTTGTTCTTCATGTTTCCTCCAGAGGCGGACGTTGCCGCAAGGCAAAAAGCATGATGGCCGAAATCGCGGGAGGCGCGCAAGGAAGCGCGGTCATGGCTGCGTTGCGTGGGACAGCGCTACATCTCCTCGCGCCCCAACTCGAACGGATCCTCGCCGCTCGCCCGCTTCTTTTTTTTCGAGCGCTGCCAGACCACACCGGGAAAGCCTTTCAGCGGCACCAGCGGCTCGCCGGTATAGGTCCATTCCTGCAGCTCTTCGATCGCGATGTGATAGAGCGGCTGGCGGCCGGTGCGTTCCCTAAACAGCGCACGGGGGATGTTGACCATATGCGGCCCGCGCGGGCGCTCATATGCGATCGGCGTGCCGCAATGCGCGCAGAAGCTGCGCGCGGTCTTCGTTGCCTTGTCCTCGTAGCGCGTCAGCGCCGTCTTACCTGCGGTGATGCGAAACCGCTTCTTCCAGCTTCCGACATAGGTTGCATAGGCGGCGCCGTGGGCGCGACGGCTGGCGGCGGAGTGATCGTGCCAGGCCCAGCGTGCGGGAACGTCGATCTCGAAGGTAACCCTGCCGCAGAGGCACTGGCCGGTGGCTATACCTGCGGCGGCTGCGGCTTTGGCCATTGTCTCTCCTCTCGTCATTGCGAGCGCAGCGAAGCAATTCAGAGTCTTGCCGCCGAGGCAGTCTGGATTGCTTCGCTGCGCTCGCAATGACGGAGTTCGTGGTGTCAGTCGGGGCAACACAATAACTCTGTAGCCCGGATGAGCGAAGCGACATCCGGGAAGACCAGAGCTTGAGTGAACCCCGGATATCGCTTTGCTCATCCGGGCTACAGCAGTGTCAGACCGGCGTCAGTTCGTCGTACGCGGGATAATCCGTATAACCCTTCTCCTCGCCACCGTAAAACGTCGCACGGTTATACGGCGTGAGAGGGTAATCGTGCTGCAGGCGGAGCGGCAGATCGGGGTTGGAGATGAAGATGCGGCCGAAGGCGATGATGTCAGCATGCCCCTCCGCAATGGCGGCGTTCGCGGTCTCGCCGGTAAATCCGCCGGCGGTCATCAGCACGCCGCTGTAGAGCGGGCGGAACAGCAGCATCGCCGACGGCACGTTCTGCCAGTTGACTTCGGCGCGCCCCGAGCCGCTGGAGCGCGGTTCGATGAAATGCAGATAGGCAAGACCGAGCTTGTCGAGCGCGTTGACCACGTGCGTGTAGAGCGGCATCGGATCGGGCTCGCCGGAATCATTGGCGATGCCGTGGGGCGACAGCCGCACGCCGACGCGGCCCGCGCCCCAGACGTCGATCGCGGCCTCGGTCACTTCGAGCAGAAGCCGCGCGCGGTTCTCGATCGAACCGCCATATTGATCGGTGCGCTGGTTGCTGCGTGATTGCAGGAATTGCTCGAGCAGATAGCCGTTGGCGCCGTGGATCTCGACCCCGTCGAAGCCGGCGGCCAGCGCGTTCTTCGCACCCTGCCTGAAGGCCTCGACGATGCCCTTGACTTCATCCGTGTCCAGCGCGCGCGGCGTCTCATAGTTGGAGATCTTGCCGTCGGCAGTCATCGCCTTCATGCCTTCGGCCTTGATCGGGATCGCGGAGGCCGAGACCGGCAGCTCCCCGCCGTGGAAGGAGGAATGCGAGACGCGGCCGACGTGCCAGAGCTGGAGAAAGATGATGCCGCCCTTGGCGTGCACGGCGTCGACCACCTTGCGCCAGCCCGCGATCTGCGTCTTCGAATAGATGCCGGGCGTCGCTGGATTACCGCGGCCGTGCGAGAGCACGGGCGAGGCCTCGGCGATGAGCAGGCCGCCTTGGGTGGCGCGCTGGCCGTAATATTCGGCGTTGAGCGGCCGCGGCGAAAAGCTCTCGCGCTCGGCCCTCATGCGCGTCAACGGCGCCATCGCGACGCGATGCGCGAGCGTGTACGGACCGACCTGCAACGGTTGAAACAACGCCTCGAATTTCATGCTGGCCTCGAATGGCGAAGGAAGGATGCGCATCATATAGCGAGGGGCGGCTACCGAGAGAAGGCGCCGCCCCTGCAAAAGCAGATATTCCCTCCCGCGGAACGCGGGAAAGACCAGTGTTACGCCGTCTTGATCCACACCGCCTTCACGTTGAGATATTCCTCGACGTGCTGCTTGCCGGATTCGCGGCCGTAGCCGCTCATCTTGTAGCCGCCGAAGGGCACGGCCGGGTCCATCGCCTGGTAGCAGTTCACCCACACCGAACCGGCACGGAGCCTCTTCGCGACCGCATGCGCCTTGCTGACGTCCCGCGTCCACAGGCCCGAGCCGAGACCGAACGTGGTGGCGTTGGCGCGCTTGACCAGCTCGTCCATGTCCTTGAACGCGATCGCCGAAATGACGGGACCAAAGATCTCCTCCTGCGCGATGCGCATATTGTCCTGGACGCCCGCGAACACTGTCGGCGAGACGAAGAAGCCTTTTGCAAGCGCGCCTTCGGTGACGCGGCCACCGCCGGCAAGCGCCCGCGCGCCTTCCTTTTGGCCGATGTCGAGATAGCTGGTGACGCGCTCGAGCTGTTGCTCGGACACCAGCGGTCCGATCTGGGTGTTGGGATCGAGGCCGTTGCCGACCTGCAGTTTCTTGCCGAACTCGGCCACGCGGCCGACGAACTCCTCATAGATCGACTGCTCGACGAAAAGCCGGGTGCCGGCGCTGCAGATCTGTCCCGAATTGGCGAACACCGCCATCGCAGCGCCCGGCACGGCCGCATCGAGATCGGCATCCGCGAACACGATGTCCGGCGACTTGCCGCCGAGCTCGAGCGAGACGCGCTTGAGGTTGCCGGCCGAGGCGCGGATGATCGACTGGCCCGTGACATGCGAGCCGGTGAAGGCAACCTTGTCGACGTCGTGGTGTGCGGCAAGCGCCGCGCCCGCAGTCTCGCCATAGCCAGGCACGACGTTGATGACGCCGGGCGGAACGCCCGCTTCCATCGCCAGCTCGGCGATGCGCAGCGAGGTCAGCGGCGCTTCTTCGGCCGGTTTGAGCACGACGGTGCAGCCGGTCGCGATCGCCGGACCGATCTTCCAGATCGTCGCAGTCAGCGGACCATTCCAGGGAATGATGGCGCCGACGACGCCGATCGGCTCCTTCAGCGTGTAGGAGAAGATTTCGCCGGGCAGCGAGTTCTCGATGGTCTCGCCATGGATCGCGGTGGTCTGGCCGGCATAATAGCGCAGCATGCCGACGGCGCGCAGGCGATAGGCACGGGTACGGCTGAGCGGCGCGCCCATGTCGAGCGTGTCGAGCTGCGACAATTCGTCGAAATTCTTCTCGACGAGGTCGGCAAGCTTCAGGAGCAGATTCTGCCGCTCGAACGGCTTGACCTTGCTCCAGGGCCCTTCGAAGGCGCGGCGAGCGGCAGCAACTGCGCGATCGATATCTTCCTTGTCGCCCTCGGCCACTGTTGCGAGCAGTTCGCCGGTCGCGGGGTTGTGGGTCTCGAAGCGCTTGCCTGAGGCAGCATCGACCCACTTCCCGTCGATCAGCATCTGCTTGTAGGATCCGTTGGCGAATGGATGGCGCGTGATCGGAATAGCCTGCGACACAGCCATGGCTGAACTCCCTGTCAATGATTGATTGGTTCGATCTGGGTGGGATCGTTGATCGATAGAATACTGCGATGCCGGACAGGCGTAAAGTAGAGGCGTAGAGTCGGCGCGGAACGAACACCTCCCATGCCGACTTGTGCGGGGTCGCGCGAGTGCCATGTTATAGCACGACCGAGCCCCTCCCCGGAGACCGATCCATGCCACATCCCGCGATCATCAAAGACAATGTTGCCGTGATCACCGGTGGCGCGTCCGGCATCGGATTCGCCGCCGCCGCAGCCTTCGCGCGAAACGGCGTGAAGGTGTGTATCGCCGATGTGGATCAGGCGCGGCTGGCGGACGCCGCGACAAGACTCTCATCCCTCACGTCCGCCGCACATGTGATGACCTTCGCGATTGACGTCAGCAAGGCCGAGAGCGTGATGGAACTGGAGCGCGCCGTCCACGAGCGCTTCGGCGGCACCGACATCCTCATGAACAATGCGGGCATCCAGCCCGGCAGCACGCTGTTCGGCGAACCCAACAACTGGCAGCGCATCATCGGCGTCAACATGTGGGGCATCATCAACGGCTCGCGCACCTTCGCGCCCAACATGATCGCGCGCGGCAGCGCGGGGCTCATCATCAACACCGGGTCGAAGCAGGGCATCACCACCCCGCCCGGCGATCCCGCCTACAACGTCTCCAAGGCAGGCGTGAAAGCTTTTACGGAAGCGCTCCAGCACGAGCTGCGCAACACTGCGGGTTGCCGCATCACCGCGCATCTGCTGATTCCCGGCTTCGTCTTTACGGGCCTTACCGCGAAGGGCCGCACAGAGAAGCCGGCCGGCGCCTGGACGGCCGAGCAGACCGTGAATTTCATGTTGGCGCGGCTGGAGGCCGGGGATTTCTACATTCTGTGCCCGGACAACGATGTCCCGCGCGCGCTCGATGAAAAGCGCATGCTGTGGGCCGCCGGCGACATCGTGGAGAACCGCCCGCCGCTGTCACGCTGGCACCCGGACCATGCGGATGCATTCGCGAAGTTCGTGAAGGGGGATTAGGCGTTTTTCCTTCTCCCCTTGTGGGAGAAGGTGGCGCGAAGCGCCGGATGAGGGGTTGCATCCGCAAATTCAGGAGCAGTGTCTCTCGCAGAGAGAAACCCCTCGCCCGTCTCGCCGCTATGCGGCGAGCCACCCTCTCCCACAGGGGGAGAGGGCGAAGAAACCTACAGCGTCTCTTGCTGATGCCCGCAATTCTTGCAGGCGAACTTGATGCGGGTCTGGCCCTTTGGCGCCTGCACACGGTTCGGGGCGCCGCATTTACCACAGACGGCCTCGATGCGAGTATCGCCCTGCTTGACGACGACGGTTTTCTTTTCCATCGATTCGCGGATCAGGCGCTCGGCCTCCTCACGCAGTGATTGTTTCGACAAAGCTCGTCTCCGCCATAAATGCGGGCGAGGCTTATCCCACCTGCGGCGAAATCACAATCCGAAACGGCTGCTCAGACCTCGACAATCACGTAGCTGTCCTCGACATGCACCGGAAAGGTCTCGGCAACATACGGGCCTTTCTGGAGTTCCTCGCCTCGCTCCACCGCGACCGGATATGACTTAATCTTGACGCGCTTCGGGTCGAACCAGGATTGGCCGTTGCGCATGTCGAACTCCCAGCCATGCCAGGGACAGCGCAGCATCTCGCCGACGCGCGAGCGCTGATAGATGCCGGGCTCGGGCGAGGTCAGTCGCGCGACACAGGCCGCTTTCTCCAGCGGCGCGCCTTCGTGCGGGCAGCGGTTCAGCAAAGCGAAGAACTCGCCATTGACGTGGAACACGACAATGTCGCGGCCGGCGACATCGACGACCTTGTTGCCACCGGGTGGGATCTCCGAGGTGGACGCGACGATGTGACGGGCCATCCGTGCAGACCTTCTCAGAACTTGTAGACCGCGCGGGCATTGGTGCTGAAGATCTTCCTTCGCTCGGCCTCCGTCAGTGGCGTCTTGAACGCAAAGCGCGGATCGTCGAAATCCCAGTGCGGATAGTCCGACGAGAACAGGAGACGGTCGATGCCGACCCATTTGATCAACGAGCGCAGGTGCCGGGCTTCGTCAGGTTCGTCGATCGGTTGCGTCGTGAACCAGAAATGCTCGCGGACATATTCCGACGGCTTGCCTTGAGATGCGGCACCTCGCTGCGAAACCGCTCAAAATGCTGGTCCATTCGCCACACCGCGGACGGGATCCAGCCGAAGCCGCCCTCGATAAAGACAAACTTCAATTTCGGAAAACGCTCCGGCACACCCTCGATCACGAGGCTGGCAAGCTGCGCCGCAATGGTGTGCGCGTTGGACTGGTGCTCCTCGACATAATAGGACGGCCAGCCGCCACCGGTCGGCGCATGCCCGCCATAGCCGCCGACATGGATGCCGAGCGGCAGGTCCAGTTCTTGGGCACGCTCGTAGATCGGCCAGTAGCGGCGGCGGCCCAACGGCTCGTTGGCGCGCGGCGAGACGTTGATCTGGACGTATTCGCCGATTTTCGCGCAGCGTTCGATCTCGGCAATGGCGAGATCGACGCCGTCCTGCCCGACCAGGATCGAAGCCTTCAGGCGCGGGTCGCGATGCGACCAGAACGCCAGTTGCCAGTCGTTGATGGCACGCTGGATCGCGGCGCCGAATTCGAGGTTCTGCTGCGAGAAGATGAAGAGATCGAGCACCTGCAAAATCCCGAACTCGACATCGAGCGGATCGAGATGCTGCTTCTGCATGAAGGCGAGATCCGAACCGGGCGGCCCGCCGGTCGGCGGCCAGGCATCGCGCCGCGCGATCAGCGGCGAAGAGCGCGGATAGGGCGTGGTGAACAGATAGGGCGTGCGCAAATGGCTGCCATATTCCTTCAGATGCTGCTGCCAGCGCTTTGGCAGAAACTCGTTGAGATCGTCGAACGAATGCAGGCTCGGATGAACGTCGCAATCGACGATGCGCAGCCGCGAAGCGGCAGGCTTTTCGTCTTCTCGTAGTGGGCGGTCGATGACGTCACTCATGCGAAACTCCGGTCTAGTTGGCGAGCGACAGCCGCGGAAACGTCTCCAGCGGGTTGTCGACGCACATCTTCGAGATGATGCTGTTCGGCAGGTCCGGCGGGATCGGATCGTCGCCGTCGAACTGCCAGTGCGGATAGTCGGACGCGAACAGGAACATCTTGTCCGAGCCGATCTGGTCGATGATCTCCTCGACGCTTTTGGCGTCGCCCGGCGCGTCGAACGGCTGCATTGTGACACGAAAACTGTCGCGGATGATCGCTGCCGGCTCGCGCTCGACCCAGGGCACCTCGACGCGCACGCCGCGCCAGGTCTTGTTGGCGCGCCACATGAAAGCCGGGAGCCAGCTCACGCCGGATTCCATCAGCACGACCTTGAGGTCCGGAAACTTGCCGAACACGCCCTCATAGATCAGGCTCAGGATCTGCGCCTGAAATGCCTGCGCCTCGACGAAGTAATATTCGTAGCGGTGCGACGGCCATCCGGCCGAGCTCGGCGCCTGCCGATATTGCGTGCCGGCGTGGATCGCGAGCGGCAGCTTGTACTTTTCCGCGAGCCGATAGACCGGCCAGAAATGCCGGCGTCCCAGCAGCGTCTCGCCCTGCGCCAGCACGAGGATCGACACGAAGCGGTGATCGCCGGCGCGGCGCTCGATCTCCTCGACCGCCAGATCCGGATCCTGCATCGGCACCACGATCGAGGCACGCAAGCGCGCATCGCGCGACAGCCACTCAGTCGCGATCCAGTCGTTGATCGCCCTGCAGAAGTCGGCCGCCATGTAGGGATCGAACACGGCCTGAGCGCCGTAGAGCACGTTGAGAATCGCGTGGCTGGCACCCAACTGCTCGAATGCGCCCTTCTGTACCATCGCAAGATCGGAACCAGGCTTTGCGCCGTTCGCCGGACGCCAGTCGGCGCGGCCCGCCAGCGGCATGCTGGGCGGATAGGAGGTGAGATCGAGCCCGTCGATGGCGCGGCTCACGACCTGCTCTTTCCAGTGATCGCTGAGATACGGCAGCAGCGTCGTGCGCGTGCCACCAACCGCCGGGTGGATGTCGCAGTCGATCCGCGTCACCGCCATGAAGTTCCTCGCCGAGATCTTGTAAGCACATCTTTTTGGCGGCATTCTTTGTGTGCCGCTCGTGCAGAGTGCTCCGGCCGCTGCCGGTGCGCAAGAGCGCACGCCCGCGCGATCCGTCATGGCTCGGTTGCATTTCGCTGGCGCGATAAGGTTTGACGGAATGCATCCGGCGCGAAGCAGCGGAACAAATTGCTCCGCTGCTTCCTTGCGTATTGTCATGCCTCTCAGGCCGCCTTGGAGACTTCCATCAGCAGACGTTCCGCCTTGGCATCCTCGATGCGGTTCACCATCCGGCTACTTTCATGGTTGTCCCGGACCGTCTTGGTCAGGGTGATGCAAGTCTGGATCAACATGACGATGCCCATGGTGAGATAACCCTTCATCCAGAGGTCGATCGGCAGGAAGAAGATGCCGATGGCGATGAGGAAGGCGGAGGCTGCGAAGGACACGTAAGTGAAAGTCACCCAGGCGCCGCTGTGGGGCTGGCCATTCTGGTTCATGATGGTCTCCTGTTGGTTCGAATGATGATGGGTTTGGGATCAGACCGTCGGCGTGCGCTTGGACTTCAACCGTGCCAGCACGTCGTCCGCGGTCGTCTTGAGCCTGGGGCCAAAACCCTGCTCGGCGAGTTTTTCGGCGGTGGCGAGCGGACCGGTGGCCGCATCGAGCTCGACCAGCGCGTCGTCGGCGGCCTGGGCTTCCATCTGCCGCTCACGAAGACGCCTCAAAGTGCTCTCCGCCTCCGGCAGCGTGGATTCGTAGGGGCGTGCCGCCTCGATGCCGCTGCGGCGAAGCGAGCGCACCGCTTCCGAGGCACGGGCGACGCGGCGGCCGCGGTCGAGCTCGGTGATGCGGGCCTGCGCGCTTGCGACGTGCCGCTTCAGCCGCGCGATTTCGGTTGCGAACAGTGCGCGGGCCGTCAGCGCCGCATCGCGATCGGCCTCCAGGCCCGCGATGGCTTCGGCAGCATCGTTGGCGAGATCCTCGCGGTCCCCGTCGAGCGCCGCGACCGCGCGCATCTCGAGATCAGCGATGCGGGCGACGGTCGCCTCGAGCTTGCGAGCTTCCTGCTGGTCCTGCGCAATCGCCAGCGCAAGGGTCCGTTTGCCGCGCTCGACGGCCGCGGCCGCGTCGCGCATCTGTTGATCGAGGATCAGAAGGGCCGTCCGGTCTTCCAGCTCCTCGCTGGCGGCGGCCACGCTGCCGCGGAAAAGTGTCACTACGGTCTTGAACATCTGAAGCTCCCTGTTATGAGCGTTGCTCACGGATGGTTTGTAGCAAGAAACTTGAACATCGTTCAAGGAATATTTGAGCGACGCTCAAGAATTTGGTTTGCAGATGACTAAGCCATTGGAACGCCGAGAGAAACTTCGATCCGATTTGATCCTGGCGGCGGAACGAATGATCGCCGACAGGGGATTGGCGGGTTTAAAGACCCGCGATCTCGCCCGCGAGATCGGCTGCGCCAACGGCGCGGTCTACAATCTCGTCGCCGATGTCGATGAACTGATCCTGCGCGTGGGCTCGCGCACTTTGCTTCGGCTCGACCGGGCCCTGAGCGCGGCGGAAAGCGCGCGCGAGCCGTCGCCGCAGGAGACCCTGGTCCGCATTGCTCTCGCCTATTGCGATTTCGCCGCGGAGAATCTCGAACTGTGGCGCGCTCTGTTCGAGCACCGCATGGCAGCCGACAAGCCCCTCCCCGACTGGTCCATCGACGACCAGCTGCAGCTGTTTCGCCACGTCTACCAGCCGCTGGCCGCGCTATTTCCAAAACGCAGTCGGGAGGAGCTCGGCATCACCGCGCGCAGCCTGTTCTCGGCGGTGCATGGCATGGTGGCGCTGGGACTGGAGCAGAAACTGGTCGCGGTGCCGCTGCCGGCGCTCCGGAAGGAAATCGCGGGCCTGGTGCGCGCGATGATTGACGGGCTGATCGCGCGGGCGGCGTAGGGGCCGAGAGAGCACGGCTCAACTGTCGGCGTGCCTGACTAAAATTTCACCTGTCGCGTCGTGTGCCGCGCGCTTAGCTTCGCGAGGTCCACTTTCCTCTCCGGAGCATCCAATGCCCCTCCTCATCCGCGGCGGCACCGTCGTCAATCATGATCATTCGCGCCGCGCGGACGTGCTGATCGACGGCGAGACCATCGTCGCGGTCGGGCAATCGCTCGATGCGCCGACGGGGTGCGAGGTCATCGATGCCGGCGGCGCCTACGTCATCCCGGGCGGCATCGATCCGCACACTCATCTCGAAATGCCGTTCATGGGCACTGTCACCGCCGACGATTTCGAATCGGGGACCAAGGCGGCGCTGGCCGGCGGCACCACCATGGTGGTGGATTTCTGCCTGCCCGATCCAGGCCAGCCGATGCTCGCGGCCTATCAGGAGTGGCGACACAAATCCGAGAAGGCGGCCTCCGACTACGGCTTCCACATGGCGGTAACGTCGTGGTCGAAGCAGATCCATGACGAGATGGAGACCGTGGTCAAAACCTACGGCATCAACACCTTCAAGCACTTCATGGCCTACAAGGGCGCGCTCATGGTGAACGACGACGAGCTCTACAACTCGTTCGCCCGCTGCGCCCATCTCGGCGCCATGCCTGTCGTGCATGCGGAGAACGGCGACGTCGTCGCCCTGATGCAGGAGGCGCTGATCGCGGGCGGCGTCACCGGGCCCGAGGGACACGCTTATTCACGGCCGCCGGAGGTCGAGGGCGAAGCCACCAACCGCGCCATCATGATCGCCGACATGACGGGGACGCCGGTCTATATCGTGCACACGAGCTGCCGCGAAGCGCATGAGGCGATCGCGCGCGCACGTGCGGCGGGCAAGCGCGTCTATGGCGAGCCGTTGATCCAGCACTTGTTGCTGGACGCCGGTGAATATCAGAACAAGGACTGGGATCATGCCGCGCAGCGCGTGATGTCGCCGCCGTTCCGCGACAGGTCGCATCAGGATAGTCTTTGGGCCGGTCTGCAAGCCGGCTCGCTGCAGGTGGTCGCGACCGACCACTGCGCCTTCACCACCGAGCAGAAGCGGTTCGGGTTCGGCGATTTCAGAAAGATCCCGAACGGCACCGGCGGCCTCGAAGATCGCCTCGCCCTGCTGTGGACCGCGGGCGTCGCCACGGGACGGTTGACGAAGGAAGAATTCGTCGCAGTCACCTCGGCGAATATCGCCCGCATCCTCAACATCTATCCGCGCAAGGGCGCGGTCGCCGTCGGCTCGGATGCAGATATCGTGGTTTGGGATCCCAAGGCGAGCAAGACCATCAGCGCGAAGCGGCAGATGAGCCGGATCGATTACAACGTGTTCGAGGGGTTTTCCTGCACCGGCGGACCGGCGGCGACGCTGTCGCGCGGCCGAATCGTCTGGAAAGACGGCGATCTGCGCGCCGAGGCCGGCGACGGCCGTTATGTCGAGCGCCCGGCGTTCTCGCCCGTGCATGTCGCCAATTCGACGTGGAAGGAGCTGACCGCCCCACGCGCCGTGCCCCGCGGAGCGGTGACGCCGTAGAATTGATGGCCGCGGCCTCGGCGTCCACGTGTTTTCGGCAATGCCTGTCATCGTCAACAACCACGTCGCGGGGGTGATCTACACGACGCGGACGCTTCAGGGCAAAGCGGGCAGCCTGACGCCGGCCGAGCAGGAGACGTTCATCGCCAACATCCTGTCCGACACAAAGCGGCTGGAAGCGATGGCGCAGCGGCTGCGCGAACTCGCGCGTGCCGAAAGCCTGCCGCAAAACGAGCGCACGGAATTGGCGCCGGTGATTGCCGACCTCAGGAGCCGATTTCCGGCGAGCTCGATAGAGGCCAGCGGCAGCCTCGACCTGATGATCGGCATGTCGGCCGAGAAGGCGCTCATCGTGCTGTCGCATCTCGCCGATAATGCGATGCGACACAAGGCTGGGACAATCAGGCTGAAAGCGATCGACGAGCGTACGACCCTGCGTGTGACGGTAAGCAATGACGGCGAGCCGATCTCGACGCCGAACCGCGACAGGATCTTCGACGCGTTCTTCACCACGCGCCGCGACCAGGGCGGCACCGGGATGGGGCTGGCGATCGCGCGCGCGGTGATGGCGAGCCATGGCGGCTCGATCAGGCTCACGCCGACCGATCAGGGCGCGGCGTTCGAGCTGCAGTTTCCAATGGCTAGATCGCGAACACCCAGGCGGCGACGATGGTGCCGATGGTGACCAGACCGGCGATGGTCCAGCCGGCTGCGTATTCCAGCTCAGGATGACCGGTCGCCCGCATGATCTCTGCCGGATCGGCGGTATGCTTCTCTGCCATGACAGCCTCGCATGTTACTTTCCGCGTCATATGTAAGTCGCATCAGCCACCATTAGGTTCCATCACGGAAATGCGAGGAATGACGCAGCTTGGCTTGTTCGACGATCCGCACGCAGGGCCCGCCGGCCTTCGCTATGCCGATGACTTCGTCGAGACCGCCGTCGAGCAGGCGCTCATCGGCCGCATCGCAGCATTGCCGCTCCAGCGCTTCCAGTTCGGCGCCTTCGAGGGCAACCGCCGGGTGGCGTCCTTCGGCTATCGCTATGACTATTCGCTGCAGCGGCTGGCCGAGGCCGAGCCGATCCCGGACTGGGTCCTGCCCGTCGCGCGGCAGGTCGAGGCATGGGCTGGGCTTGCCGGCGGCAGCGTGCGGCAGGTGCTCTGCACCGAATACGAGGCCGGCGTCGGCATCGGCTGGCATCGCGACAAGCCGCATTTCGACAAAATCCTCGGCATGTCGCTGGGCTCGTCCTGCAAATTCCGTTTCCGCCGCCGTAGCGGCGACAAATGGGAGCGCCACACGCTCGAAGCCCGGCCGCGCTCGCTTTACATGATGGACGGCGAGGCGCGGTCGCAATGGGAGCACAGCATCCCGCCGGTCGAGGCGCGCCGCTATTCCATCACCTTCCGGACGATGAAGCAGGCCTGACAGGTCGGCCAAACAAAAAAACGCGAAAACAACCCCATGCACAGTAGAACGGCCGTCTCGGCGCGGGGCTCGGCCCCGCGGCGTAACCGTTTGACACCTCGGAGCAAAACAGCCGTAGCGCGCGAAGGCGCGAGGCGAGGCGAACTTGCCTTCCAATTCGGATTTACATGCTAATCTGGTTCCGCGCGCTTCTCGGAGGGAAGCCGCGATTGCAGGTCCAGGGAGGGAAGATGAAAGCCGGTCGATTGATCTTCGCCTGCACCCTCGTCCTCGCAGCCGCCTCCGGCGTCGCGGGAGCCTCCGACGCGACGCCCGCAAAAGTCTCGGGCGCGACGGCGCTGGCGCTCGCGGGGGTGATCGCGCCGCTGTCGTCGGTCCTGTCTGGCGCCGAGAAGAAGGCAATGGCGATGCTGTTCGCCGCCAACAGCGACATTCCCTACAAGAAGCCGATCATGGTGACCGCCGATCGAATCGTCTGTCGCGCCGGCAATGTCGACATCACCGTCCGGAACTGCGAGGTCACCTTCGGCAAGAAGACCCGGACGGTGAATGGCTCCACGGCCAACGAGATCTTCGCCACCGAAGCTCTGGCCGGCATTCCGGCCGACGGCGCCGCAGGATCGAATTTCGAGAGCCTGACCAAGCTGAGCTGCACGATCGACCCCAATGCCATCCGCCGGAAGGACGGCAGCGGGGCGGATTGCACGTTCCAGCCGGGGAATTGAACCACGCGTGGAGGACGAGCCGAGAGAACCATGGGTGCCGCGAAATCGCCTCATGACCAACTAACTAATAAGGCGAATTGAAAAGACGGGCCAAACGCGCGAGCCCATATCGGGCACGCAGGGCCACCACCGACATGAAGAATTTTCTCGCATTTTTTCTGATTCTGGGCCTGACGGCAGCCTCCGCGCACGGCCCCTTGCCGCCGCGGCCGGCTGCGCCGTCCGATCTTGTCCAGGTCGGCCTCACAGATAGCGACACCACCGCAGGCGGCACCGCGCGGCTATGCGAGCAGGTCACCTTCTCGCGCGGCCTGCGCTACGGCGAGAGCGAAGCCAATGTGCTCGATGTCGCCACCGCCACGACCAAGGCGGATACGCCGCGGCCGGTGCTGCTGTTCGTGACCGGCGACACCTTCACTGGCGACCGCGCCGCGCCGGAGCTGTCGCGCCAGATCCAGGACCAGGCCATGTGCTTTGCCGCGCGCAACGACATGATCGGCGTGCGCGTCAACTACCGGCTGGCGCCCTCGGCGACGTGGCCGGCGGGTGCGAGCGACGTGGCGGCGGCGCTGTCCTGGGTCTACGGCAATATCGACCTATTCAACGGCGATGCCCGCGAGATCGTCGCAGTCGGCTACGGCGCCGGCGCCTTCCACGTCGCCACCCTGCTGGCCCATCCCGAACTCCAGACCGACCGCGCCGATGTCGCGGCGGTCGTGCTGGTGTCCGGGATCTACCGCGCCGGCAAGGACGCCAGCGACAGCGAGAAGGCCTATCTCGGCAGGGACGCCAGCCAGTACAACAAGCGCTCGGTCTTCCCCGGCATCCTCAATGTGGACGTCCCGATCGTGCTGGCCTGGGCCGCGGATGATTCCGCCGGCATCACGGCGCAGGGCGAAACCCTGAAGAAGACGCTCTGCGGCGCCGGCCATTGTCCGCGTAGCGCGCTGCTGCGCAGCCGCGACGGCATCGCGAGCGCCTTCGGCCTCGACGGCTCCGGCGACAGCCTCGCCGAGCCGACACTGCTGCTGGTGCATCAGCTCGAGGCGCGCGGTCTGCCGTAGCGGCGTGTTGCCGGCAGCGCGCTGATAACGTCCACCTTTAGCTGGGTTGCCCTCTCGCGGCCGCGCGCTCTCAGACAATTGTCTCGCCGGCGTTAGCACGCTTCAAACTACGATTCGCGATCTGGTCGCCGCCCGGATCGCCGCGTGCTATCTAGGAGAGTTCTCTGAAGCATTTCTATCTATGGGGGTTCGTTAGGGACCGAGCAAATCGGCGTTTCGACGCGCCGCCGCCACGATCGGAAAACCGATGCTTAGTTTGCTTGCACGATGCGCGGTGATCTCTTTTGCGTTGATTTCGGCCTCCGCCGCCGAACCGGTCAAGCTCAAATTGGCCTTCCCCAGTTCCGACCGCTCGACGAGTTATCTCGCTGCGGTCAAGCCATTCGTCGACGCGGTCAACGCCGAGGCAAGAGGCCAGATCGAAATCGAGACCTATTTCAGCGGCGTGCTTGGAAAGGATCCGGCTGAGCAACCCCAGCTCGTGCTCGATGGTACGGCCGACATCGCCTACGTCGTGACGGGACTGACTCGCAACCGGTTCGCAGACAATGCAATCATCGAGATGCCCGGCCTGTTTACGAACATGCGGGAGTCCGTTGCGGTGTTCAACCGGCTTATGGCCGCCGGCGCGCTGCAAGGATACGACGACTACGTGGTGATCGGCGCCTATGTCACCGAGCCCGAGACGATCCACAGCAACATTCCGATCACGTCGCTGAATGATCTGAAGGACAAGAGAATTCGCGTCAACAATCCGGGCGAAGCCGCAGCGCTCGAAAAGCTCGGAGCGCGGCCCGTATTTCTGCCGGTCACCAAGATCTCCGAAGCCATTGGCAGCGGCAGCATCGATGGCGCCCTGGTACCACCATCTCCATTGGTCGATTACGGCATCAAACGCGTTGCGACCTATCATTACCTTCTTGGCATCAGCGGCGCACCGCTGATGGTTTTGATGAACCGGAAAATATTCAACCGGCTGCCGAAACCTGCACAGGCGACCATCCTCAAATACAGCGGTGCGTGGTCTGCCGGACGTTTCATGGATACCTACGAAGCCGTTGAAAACAGCATTATGGGGGAGCTGAAGTCCGATCCCAAACGCCAGGTGACCATACCCACGCCGTCGGACCTCGATGCGGCCAATGCCGTGTTCGCGGCCGTTGCCGACGATTGGGCTTCGAAAAGTGAGCGCAATGCCGAACTGCTAAAAACGGTTCGGGCCGAGCTCACGAAAATGCGATCGACCCGGTAGCACTGATGCCGTCACTCGCCAGTATCTGGCCTCAGCGAAACATCGTCACCATCGTCGCCGCGCTTGCCATTCTGTTGCTGGGCGCCGGGACGACCCTGAAGATCACGACCGATCATCTTCTCCGTCAAGATGCGACGTCGACCGCTCGTAGCTGGGCGAGGTTCCTGGCGGCCAGTGTCACCGATCTCGAGCAGATCGCCGGCGGCGAGCAGCCTTCCGCCGCGAGCATGGCGTTCTTCCTGTCGGCGCGAAATTCCGGCGAGGTCTTTCACTACGAAATATTCAACCGTAATGGCTACTCCCAGTTCGTTTCGACCCGCGAAAAGATCGCGCTCGTCGACTTGTCTGAATATAGCCCCGATGCGGCGCGATCAGCGGTTGACGGTCTCCCGATCGTCGACGTCAGGGAGGGAAATTCGCCCGACCGACCGGCATTCTTCGCCCGCGCCTATGTCCCGGTCCAGACCGACGGTCGCCTCACCGCTGTCGTTGCGGCCTACGTGGATGAAACCGAGCAACGCAAGAATGTCCACAATACGTTCCTGACCGCGGCCGTGTTCCTTTGCCTGCTGTCAGGTCTCGCCTTCTCCATTCCCGCAATTGCCTGGTATCGGGAAACAAAGGTGAAGCACGCTGACCGGCGCATCCGGTTTCTCGCCCATCATGACGCGTTGACCGGGCTGACCAATCGCCCGCAGCTGATCGAAAAACTGGAGAGCGCCATCGCTCGCCTGCCGATGCGGGGCGGCAGCCTTGCCGTACACTTCATCGACATCGACCGTTTCAAGGAGGTCAACGATTCGCTTGGTCACGACAGTGGCGATTTTCTGCTCAAGTCCATCGCCAAGCGTCTTCGCGCCGCGGCCAGGATCGACGACGTGGTGGCGCGGCTCGGCGGCGACGAATTCGTGGTCGTGCAGAGCGGGATCGCCGGCAAAGCTCAGGCCGAGTCGTTTGCGAGCCATCTCGCCGCCGCGGTAAATGCGACCGTGAAATTCAAGCAGCACGAGATCCTCACCACCGCTAGCATCGGCGTAGCGCTGGCGACGGGGGAAGACACCACCGCCGAGCGGTTGCTCAAGAGTGCCGACCTCGCGCTCTACGCGGCCAAGGCAGCCGGCCGCAACTGCATCCGGTTTTTCCTGCCTGAAATGGACACTGAGCTACAAGCGCGCATCGAGCTCGAGAGGGCGATTCGCGACGCGGTACTGAATGATCGCTTCGAATTGCATTATCAGCCGCTCTTCGAAATATCCCAGCGCCGCCTTGCCGGCTTCGAAGCGCTGATCCGGATGCCCGCGGCGGACGGAACCCTCATTCCGCCATTGACCTTCATTCCGGTCGCCGAGGACTTGCGGCTTATCGACAAGATCGGGGCGTGGGTGTTGCGGGAGGCATGCCGCACGGCCGCGACCTGGCCGGCGCACCTGACCGTTGCAGTGAACCTGTCACCCGTGCAGTTCGTGGCGGGCAACATCGGTGACATCGTCGCCGCCGCACTAAAAGACGCCGGACTCGCGGCGCACCGACTCGAACTGGAGATCACCGAAAGCCTGCTGCTCGGCAACACCGAAACGATCATGGCTCAGCTCCGGACGCTCAAGACGATGGGCGTTGCCATCGTGATGGACGATTTCGGGGCTGGCTATTCGAGCCTCAGCTATCTGTGGCGCTTTCCGTTCGACAAGATCAAGATCGATCGAGCCTTCATGCAGAGCCTCGACGGCCCTCATTGTCAGGTCGGGACAGTAGTAAAAGCGATCATCGCGCTCGGACGGGAACTGCGCATGCGGGTGACGGTCGAAGGCGTCGAGACCGCCAACCAGGCAGCTTTCCTCGACGCGGCCAACGGTGATCAGGTCCAGGGCTTCTTCTTCGGCCGGCCGATCCCCGCCTCAGAGCTCGGCGCCAGCATTCTCGCGGAGTTTGAGAAAGCAATGCCGCGGGCTTCGCCCGCGACCAAGCTGCACCTCGTCAACACATCGGCTGAACGGTAGCACGGACCCGTGCCTCTATCGGCCCAATGCGACTCTTGGCGATCCGCTATCGCAGACAATTCTCATGTTTCAGTTAGCCTTTGCAACACCAACATCGCATTTGGATTCGGCCGGCCGTATCTCGCGCGGAGGTTGCGCGTTGACTCTCAGGTGTATGATGCAAAACAAAACGCGTTTCGATTCGACATTCGAAGGCGGCGGCGGTCCAGATATCGCAAAACCTCTCGCGGTGGACGGAAACCATGACGCGCACGGTTTGCAACGCGCGTTGGATGCGCGTCTCAGTCCCGGCAATGCCGATACCCCCGCAACCGGCGGCGATGCCGCCGCGGATGTAGCGCAATCCAAGCCGAGCCGGACGCTTCTCCGATTTGTGAAGGCCGCGGCGGGCATCGCCATCGTCGCAGTATTCGGCTGGCTGCCGCTCAGAGCGCTTTTCCAGACGTCAAGCGTCGAAGCCGTCGTCAATTCGAGGCTCGTGACGTTGAGGTCGCCGATTGACGGGAAGATTTCAGCCGGGGCCAGTCTGTCAGGCGATTTAGGCACCGTCGGTGAGGGCACTTTCATCCTCCGTGTCGTCAATCCGCGCGGCGACCGCGTGCGGCTCGATGACCTGCGCAGTCAGATGTCTCGCCTCGAAAACGAAAGGCCGAGCCTCGTTTCGAAGATAGCTTCAGCCCAGGCGGGGCAGAAGGATCTGGCGCGTCAGGCGGCCCTGTTCACAGCGGGGCGCATTCGTCAGCTCGAGGCGCGCATCGCAGAAATCCAAACATCAATCGAAGCGGCCGCAGCGCGTCGTGAAGAGGCGGCAGCCGCGGTGGAACGAGCATCATCGCTCATCAAATCGGGCAGCGTTTCGTCTGTCGAGCTTGGGCGCCTGACGCGGGATCAAACCATTGCTCAGCAGACCGAAATCGGCGCGCGACGCCGTCTGGATGCAACCCAGGTCGAGCTCACCGCCGCGCGCGAGGGCACTTTCCTCGGCGACAGCTACAACGATCGTCCGAGCTCGGTGCAGCGTGAGGAGGAAATGCGGCAGCGGGCTGAAGGCCTCACCGCGGACGTAGCGCACGCCGATGCGCAAATCTCGTGGCTCGTCGGCGAGATAGAATCAGAGCGATCTCGTTACATCGGCCGCTCCGAGGCGGACATCAAGTTCCCCGTCGCCGGCCGAATATGGGAGGTCATGACGGCACCTGGAGAGGACGTCCGGGCCGGACAACCGCTCATTCGTCTACTCGATTGTTCCGGCGCCGTAGTGACGGCGAACGTCACTGAGAGCGTGTATAACGGGCTGCAACTGGGATCTCTCGCACATTTCCGGCCGAGCGCCGGCGGCCCCGAATTGACTGGCACCGTCGTCAATCTCACCGGCTCCGCAGGGGTCGCAGCGAACCTCGCCATTAATCCCGATGCGCTGAGCAAGGAACCGTATCGTGCGACGATTTCGGTCCCCGACCTCAACGATGGCTCCAACGATTGTCCAGTCGGGCGAACCGGACGCGTCATCTTCTCGCCAGACACTGCGAGAAAGCCATGATCGCCGCGCTGACACCGGGCCTTATTGCGCTCGGGTTCTGCGTTGCCGTCCTTCCCTGGTTGCGGCACGAGAACTCCACGGCGCGCTCGCTGATGATCTCAATCGCATTGCTGCTCATGATCCGCTATTTTGGATGGCGCATGACAGCCACGGTGCCGCCCGTCGGCTGGACCGCCGACTTCGCCGTGGGATCCGTGTTCCTCTTCGTCGAGGCTGTATCGCTTGCGGCGGGTGCACTGACACTGGTGTTTCTCAGCCGCTCGACCAATCGAACGCCGCAAGTCGAAGTCAACAGGCGGTGGCTTGCCGGACGGCAAGCTCCGCTGATCGACGTATTCATTTGCACCTACAACGAGGAAACGTCGATTCTGGAGCGCACAATCATCGGCGCCACGGGAATGAACTATCCCAACTACCGCGTCTGGGTTCTGGACGACGGACGGCGTGACTGGCTCGAAAAGCTTGCCGGCCAGCTCGGCTGCCGGTATCTGGCGCGCCCGGACAACAAGGACGCCAAGGCCGGCAACATCAATCACGCCCTGTGGCATGTGGCGGAGCTCGCCGATCCCCCAGATTTCATTTCGATTCTCGACGCCGATTTCGTGCCTATGCCCGAATTTCTCAGCCGCGCGACGTGCCTGTTCCGCGACCAGGGCGTAGGCGTGGTACAGACACCTCAGCATTTCATCAATGCGGATCCGATCCAAACCAATTTGGCCGCGACCAAGGTCTGGCCGGACGAGCAGCGCTTTTTCTTCGATATCCTGATGCCATCGAAGGACGCTTGGGGCGTGGCGTTTTGTTGCGGCACGTCGTCGGTCATCCGATTCTCGTCCCTCGTGAAGATCGGCGGCTTTCCGACCGATTCCGTGACGGAGGACTACTTGCTGACGCTGCGGCTGACGGAAATTGGATCACGCACGGTGTACCTGAACGAGCGTCTGACCTTGGGGCTGGCCCCGGAGGGACTCAAGGAGTACATCACTCAGCGCAGCCGATGGTGTCTTGGCTTCATGCAAATCTTTCGGGGGCGCAGTGGTCCCTTTTCCCGAAGATCGCAGCTGGACGTTGTCGACAGGCTTTCTCTCATCGAAGCATTCATGAGTTGGACCTCGACCTATGTCGTCAAGGTCTTCGGTCTCGTCGTTCCAAGCCTTTATCTTCTCTTCGGCATCAAAGCGGTCCAGGCCGATCTTTTCGAACTCCTCGGATATTTCCTGCCTTTTTATGTCTGGTATTCGCTCACCATGGCCTGGATTTCCCGCGGACGCTCCATGGCGGTGATGTCGGATGTCGCTCAATACATTGCACTGCCGGCGGTTCTCAAGGCCGTGGCGGCGGGACTGCTCCAGACGCAGGGACACACATTCAAGGTCACGGCGAAGGGCGGGGATCGCGACCAACGCTTCGTCGAATGGCCACTGCTCAGGATATACGGCACCGCATTGGCGATTACGCTCGCGGGTATCGTCTATGCCTTCGTGCTTCATGTGCAAGGTGACATGATCGCCTATGGCGGTCTGGCGCTCGCCTGGAGTTTGTACAACGCCATCATTCTGTTGATCGTCTGCCTGGTGTCCATCGAGCAGCCGCGGCGACGGAAGGCCGAGCGGTTCGAGCGAGATGAGCCTGTCCTTTTCAATATCGGTTCCCGGCAGTGCATCTACCGTTTGGCAGACATGTCGATCACGGGCGCTCGCTTCGTGAGCGACAATCCACCACCTGTCGGGACCGCGGTTCGCTGCACCCTCCAGGAGAGAAACGTCGCGGCCCTGGTCGTGCGACGCACGGGGAATGGCTTTGCAATCCGGTTTGATGAAACCCTCAACACCCGCATCGCTCTCATTCGCGCTTTCTATTCCGGTGACTACGTCAGCGCATTCAGCGGCATCCACGCCGCCCCGATCGGCAAAGCATTAATGATGCGGATTTTCGGGTGACTACCTCTGCTGATGAAGCGCAGCACCAAGCTCGCTGAACGTCACCGTCGTTGCCAAGCCGAGCGCTGCAACCGGTTCTTCTCGACCAATGCCTACGTCCAGGCCTTCGGCGCTCGATCGTTCCAGGTAGCGCGCGCCCTATGTAGGCGCCCGCAATTCGCCCTGAAACCAAGCCAAGGTATCAGACGATCTCATTGGGTCGACCAGCACGACCGCGATCTGGTCGACGAAATCGCAAGCGGGACATTCGAAGGTCCAAATCTCAGAACCGGCGGAGCTTGGCGTGATGCGCGCCAGCGTCGTTGTTATCCGGCATGTAGGACAAGGTGGTCGCTGAATGGCCATGAGGCTCGCCTGAATCCGGCGGGAGCGCGATACTCTCAGTCACCGATGGGCGCCGATGCGGGCGGTGATGGACCATCATGGAACCGAGAGCTCTGCCGCCACCGGTCAATATAGACCACCATCCAAATTACGGCCCGCTATCCCAAACATGATCTTTCACAGATCGATTCATTTTTCATCGGACGAGTGCGGAACAGCGAGCGCACCCGGGCTATATCGCCCGATTTCACGACCGCCGGGTCGAGATGGAGTTCAAAGTCCGCGGGCTGCCCTAGCGGCGCGCCCCAGTCGGCGCGTCAGCACGCCTGCCGTTTCGTCCGGCCCTCCAGCTGCGCACCGCGCCACAGCTTTGACAAACGCTTGACCTAGATCAAGCAGCCTTGGTGCGGATTGAGCCGACCTCGATGAGGGGCCAACGTCAAGGTATCGGGCATGCGCGTCTCCGGCAGGATGCTGTTCGTGTTGATGGTTGCCCTGGCATCGCTCGGGGCGATGTCGCAGGAGCGCGCCGATCAACCCACCGCCGACAACGAAATCCGTATCGGCAATGTCATGCCGTATTCGGGACCGCTGTCCGAATTCGGCGCCATCGGCCAGGCGGAAGCGGCCTATTTCGACATGGTCAACGCGCGCGGCGGCATCAACGGCCGCAAGATCCGCTTCATCACGCGCGATGACAATTCCGATCCGACGACCGCGCTGGAGCTGACGCGCAATCTGGTCGAGACGGACGACGTGCATTTGATGTTCGGATCGTTCGGCACGCCCGGTAATCTCGCCACGCGCTGGTATCTGAACGCGAAGAAGATCCCACAACTGTTCGTCGCCTCCGGCGACGAGGAGCTGAGCCAGGCCAAGGCGTTTCCCTGGACCATGGGCTGGCAGCCGTCGTTCCGGTCGGAGGGGCGCATCTACGCCAACTATCTCCAGGCCTATTATCCCAGGAAGAAGATCGTGGTGCTCTGGCAGAACGACCAGTTCGGGCGTGCGCTTCTCAAGGGCCTGGAGGAAGGTCTTGGCGATCTGAACCGTCTCGTCCTCGTCGACATCGCCTTCGACATTGCCGATGAGCATCTCGACGGACACGTCTCGATCCTCAAGCGCGCCGGCGCCGATATCTTCGTCTTTCTCGGTGTACCGTCGACGGCGTCCAAGGTGATCAAGCTGGCGGCGTCGCTCAAGTGGCGCCCGGTCTTCATCGTCAACGACGCCTCCGCCTCAATCGCCAATGCGATGGCGCCCGCAGGCCTGGAGAATTCCTCCGGCGTGATCTCGGCGGCCTTTCTGAAGGACCCGAGCGATCCCGCATGGAAGGACGATCCCGCCATGAAGGACTGGTTCACTTTCATGGACAAATACCATCACGACGAAAGCACCAACAGCAGCGCCGCGCTCTATGGCTACGCCGCGGCAGAGGCGCTGACGCAGGTGCTGAAGCAATGCGGCGACGACCTCTCGCGCGAGAACATCATGCGTCAGGCGGCTTCGCTGAGGAATTATCAGCCTTCGGTCGCCCTGCCCAACATCAGGATGAACACCTCGCCGAACAGCTACCTGCCGATCCGGCAGATGCGGCTGGTCCAGTTCGACGGCCGCTCCTGGCAACCCTTCGGCGACGTGATCGACACCGCCTTCACGGAAGGCGCGGCGCGGTGAGTTGACTCGGGCCCACCTATTGCTGGGCTACCCCTCTCCCCCGCCCTCTCCCACAAGGGGGGGGAGGGAGCCGAGCGGAGAACGGAGCAGCGTCGCACCATGATCGACTTTCCGCGAAGTTGGACAACGTCGCCACGTTAAAGATGTGTTTCCCTCCCTCCTTGTGGGGGAGGGCTAGGGAGGGGGTGCCACACGGCACACTCTCTCGATGGGAGACGGCAACGCGCGTGCTCCTCACGCCGGGTTCAGCGAGGCCAGCGCATTCTCCAGCAGCGAGCGCACCCGCGCCGCGTCGCCGGATTTGACCACGGCGGGGTCGAGATAGAGCTCCAGCCCCGGCGCTCGCTCGGTGATGATCCCGCTCCTTTCGGCGGCCGCGTCGTTCAGCGCGTCGACCGAATAGGGAATGATTTCGCGGCTGATGCCCTTCATCGTGATCGCGGGCAGCGCGTGGGCGCGGACGATGTCGCTGACCAGCGCGAAGGTCTCGTAGCTCAGCACGATGCCGCCGGGCTCGGCGATCGATTGCAGGCGCGCGGCGAGGTTCGCCTCCGCACCGATGATGGTGTAGTCCATGCGATCGCTGCTGCCGAAATTGCCGACATTGCAATAGCCGGAATTGACGCCCATGCGGGCCTTGAACGGCAGCTCGATGCCGGAGGCGCGCCATTTCGCATTGAGCTCGGTGAGCCGGTGCTGCATGCGCCAGGCCATCTGAAGGCAGGCCTGCGCGTCGGCGCGGTCGCCTTTGGTCTCGGGGTCGCCGAAGAAGATCAGCATGGCATCGCCGATGAACTTGTCGATGGTGCCGCCAAATTCGTGGGCGACCGCCGACATCTCGGTGAAATATTCGTTGAGGAGCTGGGTCAGCAACTCCGGCTGGAGCCGCTCCGCCGTCGCGGTGAAATTCTGGATGTCGGAGAAGAAGATGGTGAGCTTCTTGCGCTCGGTGTGGATGGTGACGTCCTTCTGGCCGGAGAAGATGCTCTTGTAGACCTGCGGCGGGATGTAGCGCGAGATCTTCATCGACAGCGAAGCCAGGAAGTCGTTGGCGGATTCGAGCTCCTTGTTCATGCCCTTGATACGGCTCGCCTGGCGGCGCTGCAGCGAGAGAAACGACAGGCCGCTGCCGGCGGCGATCAGGAAATAGGCCAGCAGGAACTTGAACGAGAAGATGTTGGCGGCGATCGGCTGGGCGATGATCACCTCCTGGATGCCTCTGACGTCACCAACCTTCCAGTCCTTCTTCGGGCTCTCGGGGTGGCTGTTGTGGCAGCTGACGCAGGCCGGGCCCATCGTCACCGGAGCAATCAGCCGGACCTTGTCGTTGAACAGCGAGGTCTCGGTGTCGACGATCTTCTGCTCGGGATCGTTGCGAAGCGATTCGAGCGCGTCCTTCTCGAACTTGTCGAGCTGGTGCGGGGCGCGGTTCTGGAACGGGAAGTCCGAGACGAAACGGTAGGTGATGTTTTCCTGCTGCGCCCCGATCACCCGCCCTAGCTCCAGCGACAATGTCGCCGGGATCGGGATCGCGCCGGGGATGGATTCGTAGTTGTGAATCACCCTGGTCGTACCGTTCGGATTGGCGATGATGCGCCCGACCACGTTGGTCGCGTAGTAGCTGCGCACGCTCGTGATCACCGAATTCAGGTCGATCGCCTGCCGGCGCAGCGCGGTCTTGCTGAGTTCGGTCAGGTCCAGCCACACCGCGAGCGGCAAGGCGAGCAGCAGGAAGGCGATCGCGGCACCGGTCAGGATGCCGCTCTTGCGCTGTTCTTCGGAGATCTCTTGCTTCACTCTTTGGCTCCGTGATTGCGTTCCTGTCTCGAACTCGGGGCGATTTGCGGAACAGAGCCAATAAACGCGCTCCCGCGCAACCCCATTTTATGGTGGTCGCGCCAAGCGGCTTTTCGTTTCATGGCGAATGTTTAAGATCGGCATTTATCTGCATTCACTCCGCCAGGAGATCCACCAAATGGCCGAGACCATCCGCATCAAGCGCTTCAATGCGCGCTCCGTCATCGTGCCGATGAACCTCCCGCTCCAGACCTCGACCGGGGCTGTCGCAAAGGCACCGCTGGTGCTGATCGACTGCGAGACCGACCAGGGCGTCCAGGGGCACGCCTATCTGTTCTCGATCACGCCATCGGCCTTGAAGCCGCTGACGGCGATGGTCGCGGAAATGTCGGAGCTGCTTGCGGGCGACGAGCTGCTACCGTTCGAGATCGAGCGCAAGCTGACCCAGCGCTTCACCCTGCTGGGGCTCGCCGGCCTGCAGCGGCTGGCACAATCCGGCATCGACATGGCGGCATGGGACGCACTGGCGCGCGCACGCGGCCTGCCGCTAGCGCGGCTGCTCGGCGGCGCGCCAAGACCGGTCAGGGCCTACAATTCGAAGGGGCTCGGCATCATGCCGGCGGGTGCCGCGGTGGAGGAAGCCCACAAGCTGCTGGCCGAGGGCTTTCAGGCCGCAAAGATCCGCGTCGGCCGTCCCGATGCACGGGAAGACCTGAAGGTGGTGCGCGCGGTGCGCAAGGCCGTCGGCGACGACGTGACCTTGATGTGCGACTATAACCAGGCGCTGACGGCCACCGAGGCGATCCGCCGTGGCGAGATGCTCGACGATGAGGGCCTGACCTGGATCGAGGAGCCGATCCGTCACGACGATTATGAGGGTAACGCCCGCATCGCGGATGCGCTGCGCACGCCGGTCCAGATCGGCGAGAATTTCGACAGCGCCTTCGCGATGCAGACCGCGCTCTCAGCCGAAGCCTGCGACTACGTGATGCCCGACGTGCAGCGCATCGGCGGCGTCACCGGCTGGCTGCGCGCCGCCGCGCTGGCGCATGCCGCCGGGATCGAGATGTCGACGCATCTGTTCTCGGAAGTCAGCGCGCATCTTTTGTGCGTGACGCCGACCGCGCATTGGCTCGAATATGTCGACTGGGCCGACGCAGTGCTTTCAACGCGGCTGATCATCAAGGACGGCTTTGCCCTGCCGAACGAGGAGCCCGGCAACGGGATCGCGTGGGACGAGGCTGCGGTGAAGAAGTATCTGGTCGAATAGACCGCGTGTCGTCGCGACGTATCGAAGTGCGAACGTCGAAGCTGACGATCAGCGAACGGCATGCCTTCCTACGACTGAACAGCGGCAATCATACTCAGCTCGACCGGTGCACCCCGCGGCAACTCGGCGACGCCGACAGATGTACGCGTGTGACGACCGCGATCGCCTAGGCGCTCGATCAACCGGTCGGAAGCGCCGTTCATGACTTGCGATTGCTGAGTGAATCCAGGGGCCGAGGCGATGTATCCAACGAGCTGCAAGACCTGGACGATCTTGTCCTCTCCACCTGTTGCGTGATTGATGGCCGAAATGCAGAGATCTGCGCAGAGGGCCGCCGCCCCCTGTGCGGCGGCGACATCGACACCTGCGCCGACTTTACCGGAGCACAGCAGGGCTTCGCCGCGACGCGGCAGCTGACCACTGACATACGCAATTCCACCATGGATGATCACCGGCAAGTAGTTGCCACCTGGTTTGTTCACGCTGCTCATATCGATAACCTGCCTTCATTTCTCGCTGGCGTGGTGGGCGGACAATGGCAGGCGGGGAGTCGCGGATCAAGCTGCGCATTGCACCGAGGTGGTGCACGATAACGATCCCCCATGACCACATGGCGCCTTCATTCGCACATCGCGTCGTCGCGATCGGCGGCGAGATCGAGTTCGGCGAGAGCTGGCAGGCCGCGCTGGTGCGTAAGTTCCACGAGGAGCTCGGTATCGGAATCTCCATCGTGAAGGCGATGAGCTGAACACGTTGCTGCTTCCACATCGTCATTGCGAGCGCGGCCAAGCAATCCAGAACCCCTCCGCGGAAACAGTCTGGATTGCTTCGTTGCGCTCGCGATGACGGAGTGTGAGACAGCAGCGCTGCATGACCAGCTACGCTACCAAACCTCCGCGCCGGGAATCTTCCTGCGCACCGCGATGCGCTGGATCCAGATGCAGCGGCGGATGGATCTGTTGGAGCGGCCGACGGCCGAGATGCCCTCGCCGGCCTGAAGCAGCGGCGCCACGCTTTCGCGCAATGCGCGGCAGCGCTGCAGTTCGGCCTGCCAGTCGATGACCGCAGCAGCGGCGCGCGACGACATCAGCGCCAGCACCATCAGGGCAACATAGCTCGCCCGCATCACCCGCATTCCCTTCATTTTGATCCGCGCTCGTCGCGCCAGTAGCGGAAATCGCAATGGGACGCGCCTTGCATGATGGTTTGCGTGCGCGTGAGCCTGACGTCGGCGCCAAATCCATCAGCGGTCGCGAAGTCGGCGGTGCAGACCAGCAGGAAACCGAGCTCCGGCTCGCCCAGCGCCTTGTAGAACTCGGCATAGGCGCATCGCGTCACGTCGAACGCAAAGGCGTCCTGGGTCTGCTCGATGATGTCATAGGCGAGCGCGTCGTCTCGGGCATAGGTCTTGAACGCCGACGCGACGGCCTTGCCGAGATCGGCTTCGTTGTTCGTGCTGTTCTTTGCCTTCCAGAATTCCTCGCCGAAGCCGCGATAGAGGTCGCCAAGCGCCTTGCGCACCAATGCATTGGCGCGCGCCTCGCCGAGTTCGGCCTGCAACGCCTTAACCAGGGGCACCAGCACCTGCGCCTGGATCTTTGCCTGCTCGATGACGGACACGCTCATGGGCAACCTTCATCCGGGTTACTTCACACCACAAGACGATAACTCAACTCGCTGCTCGCGGCGAGGGTTTGCTTGCCTGGTCCCGTGGCATCCGGAAGCCTACGTTTCCGTGATATCGGGGTCATCGCCGATCGTGCAATCCTGAAAACATCGACCTGGCCACAATGGTATGACGCTCACCATTCAAATTCCGCCGGCAAATGACCAGAGGTGACCATGATCCGACCTAAAATGCCTTCAGGCAATTTCACGCCACGAGTGTTTTCACGGCGCCCTCAAGTTGCGGCGTTTGCCGCAGCGCTGTTTCTCGCCGCAACGTTCTGGCCGGCCGGAGGCGCGCAGGCTGCCGCAAATGATGCCGAAGCACGAACCATCTTCGAGAAATTCATCGCGGCGCAGAATGCGCATGATGCGGACGCCATGAAGGCCATGCTCCTGAATTCAGCCGGAACGCTGTTGTTTGCCAGAAACATCGAGACGCGCGGTCGCGATGAGGTCGCCGCGCGGTTCAAGACCTATTACGAGGGCACCTGGCACCTCGAACCCGACATGTCGAAATTCCGCGTCGCCGTGATCTCGAACGAGATCATGCAGATCCTCGTGCCGATCGTCTTTACGCGCGGCCTTCCGGGCAAGCCGCCACAACAAAATACGTTTCTGATCAGCCAGACCTACGTTCAGGATGCGGACGGCTGGCACGTCGCCTCCATCCTTCCGGTCGCAAACACGGAACTGAAATAGGGGATTTAGCGGCGGTGTGTCGGCGAAGGAGGCTGCCGCTCCAGTCCGTCTACGCTCTTCGAGCTACACCGGACACGCTTCGCCGAAATGAGATTGGTGGCTTGCCGAGCCGAACCTCGCGGCGGCAGCCCGCCTGCGCCCGTTGGGCTTCGGCGTGGCATCCTTCACTCGGCTATCGCGAGCGAAGGATGGTGGGCGCGACAGGGATCGAACCTGTGACCCCTACCATGTCAAGGTAGTGCTCTCCCGCTGAGCTACGCGCCCTAGATGTCTCTAGATCGGGTCGGGTCCCTATAACGGCTCACGGGAGCCGGTGCAAGGACGGAAGGGGGCCGATTTAGGCCGCCAGCATCTTGTTCACTTCGCTGACCAATTCGCGCAAATGCACGGGCTTGGACAGCACCTTGGCGTTCTTGGGGGCATCCGAATCGGAGTTCAGGGCGACCGCGGCGAAGCCCGTGATGAACATGATCTTGATGTCGGGGTCGAGTTCCGAGGCCCGGCGGGCGAGCTCGATGCCGTCCATCTCCGGCATCACGATGTCGGTGAGCAGCATCTCGAACGGCTCTTCCCGTAGCCGCTGATAGGCGGCCATGCCGTTATCGTGGGACGAGACCTGAAAACCGGCGTTTTCCAGCGCCTTGACCAGGAAACGGCGCATGTCGTTGTCGTCTTCGGCGAGCAGGATCTTTGGCATGGCGGAAATGTCGAATCCCCAGAGGATATCAGCGGAGGTCACTAAGCCCGACGGAGGGTAAATTTGGGGTGAAAATCTTTACCCTCCGCAGCTCGCGCTGCCGGACTCTTGTGAACCGGAATACGGCACGAAGCAATCGAGCCGTACCTGCCGGTCCCCACCTCGCTGCCCGCAGGGTTAAGACATGTTCCAGCGCAGATCTCATCTTTTCGCTTGGCAGGATGGTTGCGATTCCGGACAATGACGACACATAAGAGCCGCCCGATCGGCCGAATCAATGCGCCAAGGGCGAAGCCTGATACCGAGAGGCGGAGCCTGATTGCCAAGGGCGAAGCCTGACACCAAGGGACGAAGCCTGAGAAGATGACCCGGTTTGACGGCGACAAGTCGCCAGCCTTCGAGATCGTTGAGCCCGCGCAATGGCGCGCGCCGGTTATCTTCAACTCGCCCCATTCCGGCTCGACCTATCCGGACGAATTCCTCAGCGCCTCCAGGATCGACCTGCCGACGCTGCGGCGTTCCGAAGATTCCTTCATGGACGAGCTGATCGGCCATCTCAGCGAGCGCGGCTTTCCGACCGTGCGGGTCAACTTTCCGCGCTCCTATGTCGACGTCAACCGCGAGCCCTATGAGCTCGATCCCCGGATGTTCACCGGGCGCCTGCCGAGCTTTGCCAACACCCGCTCGATGCGGGTTGCCGGCGGACTTGGCACCATTCCGCGCGTGGTCGGCGACGGCCAGGAGATCTATCGCGAGCGCATCCTGGTCGACGACGCGCTGGGGCGGATCGAGACGCTGTACAAGCCGTATCATCGCGCGCTGCGCCGGCTGATCAACAAGGTGCACCAGATGTTCGGCACCGTCGTGCTGGTCGACTGCCATTCGATGCCCTCGGTCGGCGTCTCCCGCGACGAGCCGCGCCGGCCCGACATCGTCATCGGCGACCGCTACGGCACGAGCTGCACGCCGCTATTGCCCGACCGGGTCGAGGAGACCATGGCCGGCCTCGGCTATTCGATCGGCCGCAACAAGCCCTACGCCGGCGGCTTCATCACCGAGCATTACGGTAACCCGGCCAGTGGCCTGCATGCCGTGCAGCTCGAGCTCAACCGCGCAATCTACATGGACGAGCGGCGGCGCGAGCGCAGTCCGCGCTTTGCACAAGTGGCGTCGGACTTCGGCGTGCTCGCAGACGTGCTGGCGACCACGGTCCCGTTCGGCGATCTCGGCCCGTTCCAGGCCGCGGCTGAATAGGCGCGACGTTTTCTTCGAACAATTGTGTTGGGTGCGATCAGCGCGAATGCGTTTCGCGGCGAGCATCGAAATGAAAGCCGATGCCGAGAGAAAGCAGAGGCTGAAAGAAAAAAGGGCCGCTTCTAATGAAGAAGCGGCCCAAGTCTAGGGAGGAAACGCCCAAGGAGGGCAGCAGTAACGCGAGAAGCGCTACCGCACCGCAACAATATGCGGCCGCGACGCACAAAGTGCAAGGGCTTTCGACCGGTTTCCCATGCAATGAGGACATAGCTCGGTTGCTTCTAGAGAAACCCAGATTCAGTTCCTTTGATAAGGAAATTCAATGGGTTGATAGTCATTTGCATACGAACGAGGCAGATCCGGAACTAAGGTTTCAACTCAATGATCGATTTTTGGCCAGCCAAGTTCTTTGAAGGAGGGACGCATCCGGCATCCAAAATACCAGGGTGCAAAAGCAAGACAGCGCTGCACGATTCTTCCGATTTGAGCTAGGCAGGAGTGAGCTTCACCCGACTTTCGCTTTTTTGAGGATACGCCGTGACGGTGATCGATTTCTCCGCCTTCATCGGACGGCTCGCCACCGCCTCCGGCGAAACCATCCTACCGTTCTTCCGCACCTCGCTGTCGATCGAGGACAAGAGCAAGACCAAGGATTTCGACCCCGTGACCGAGGCCGATCGCGCCGCGGAGGCGGTGATGCGGCGTCTGATCAAGGCCAACTTTCCCCAGCACGGCATCGTCGGCGAGGAATTCGGCAACGAGCGCGAGGATTCGGATTATGTCTGGGTGCTCGACCCCATCGACGGCACCAAATCCTTCATCGGCGGCTTTCCGATCTGGGGCACGCTGATCGCGCTCCTGCACAAGGGCACGCCGGTCTACGGCATGATGCACCAGCCCTTCATCGGCGAACGCTTTTCCGGCGACAGCGGCTCGGCTCATTATAAAGGCCCGTCCGGCGAGCGCCGGCTCCAGGTCCGGCGCTGCGCCTTGCTGTCGGAGGCGACGACCTACACCACCAGCCCGCTGCTGATGAGCGAGCGCGACCGCGCCATCTTCGGCCGCATCGAAACGGGCGCGCGGCTGTCGCGCTATGGCGGCGACTGCTACTCCTATTGCATGCTGGCGGCAGGTCACGTCGATCTCGTGGTCGAGACCGAGCTGAAGCCTTACGACATCGCAGCCCTGATCCCGATCGTGACCGGTGCCGGCGGCGTCGTCACCACCTGGGAAGGCAAGCCGGCCCAGGGCGGCGGCCGCATCGTCGCGGCCGGCGACGCCAGGGTTCACGAAGAAGCACTGAAACTGCTCAACGGCTAGGCGATCTAGGAGCCTGCATGACCAACCGGCGTACGCTCCTTCTCGCGGCCTTGCTTCTTTTTCCGACGCTCGCCTCCGCCCAGAATTTCCCGGCCAAGCCGATCAAGCTGATCGTGCCGTTTCCGGCCGGCGGCCCCAACGATATCATCGCGCGGGTGATCGGCCAGCGCATGTCGGAACTGTCAGGGCAGCCGGTGCTGATCGACAATCGCGGCGGCCAGGGTGGCGTGCTCGGCACCGATGCCGTCTCCAAGGCTGCACCTGACGGCTACACCATCGCGATCTCCAGCGCCGGCGCGCTGGCGATCAGCCCGAGCATGGAAAGGGTCGCCTACGATACGCTCAACGACCTCACGCCCGTGACGTTGGTCGCAACCGTGCCGGAAATGTTGGTGGTCGCCACCAACGTCCCCGCAAAGGACATCGCGGAATTGATCGCGCTCGCCAAGGCGCAGCCGGGAAAACTCAACTTCGCCTCCTCCGGACCCGGCAGCCTGCCGCATCTCGCCGGTGAATTGTTCAAGCTGACGGCCAAGATCGACATCGTGCACGTGCCCTATCGCGGCGCGGCGCCCGCCGTGAACGATCTGCTGGGCCAGCAGGTGCAGATGACGTTCCTGGACCTCCCCGTGCTGCTGCCGCAGGTCAAGGCGGGCGCCCTGCGACCGATCGCGGTCGGCTCCGCCGAGCGTTCGCCGACGGCGCCTGACGTGCCGACCACCGCGGAAGCGGGCTTTGCGGATCTGCGCATCGAGAACTGGTACGGCATGGTCGCGCCGAAGGGCACGCCGAAGGAGATCGTCACCGCGCTACATGATCTGGCCACGAAGGCGATGGCGGATCCGGCGGTGAAGGAAAAGCTCGCTGCCCAGGGCGCGACGCTGGTCGGCGATGAGCCGGAGCATTTTCGCACATTCATCGCGGACGAGACGAAGAAATGGGCGAAGGTGATCAAGGACGCTGGCGTGGAGACGGCGAAGTAGCTGCGTCTTAACCTCTTCTAAAGGGAGGGGAAATCCCAGAACTCACACCGCCGCAGACCGCAAATGCTCCACCAGCATCTTCGCCGGGCGCGGTAGTGTCTTGAAGCTTCGCGCGCAGATCACGAGTTTGCGGTTGGCCCAGCTATCGCGCAGGCGGACCATGGCGAGCGGCATCAGTTTTGCGCAGCGGCGGGCCGCGGCTTCGGGCACCAGCGCGACGCCGACATCGGCGGCGACCATCTGGCAGATCGCATCGAAGTCGCGCAAGCGTGCGCGGTAATGCGGCCGCATGCCGAGCCGGGCGGCGTGCTTCGAAATATGCACCTGAAGCGCGGTGGCGCTGGTCAGCCCGACGAAGTCGCAAGCGCCCGCCTCCTGGAAATCGATCGCGCGGCGGCCGGCGAACGGGCCGCGCCTAGACGTCACCAGCGTCAGGCGATCCTCGCTGAAGGCGAATCGCTCGATATGATCGGGCAGCGCGTGCTCGGCGGCGAAGCCGAGATCGGCCGCGCCCGCAATGATCGCGGCCGCGATGTCGGTGCTCTCGCGCTCCTCGATGTCGATGGCAACGTCGCGATGCTCGCGCAGGAAGCCGGCGAGCGCCTTCGGCAGATGCTCCGAAAGCCCCGAGGTATTGGCGAGGAAGTGCACGCTGGCGCGCACGCCGCTGGCAAAGCCGGCGAGATCGCCGCGCATGGCGTCGATCTGGTGAATGACGAGACGGGCGTGATCGAGCAGGCTCTCGCCGGCCGAGGTCAACTCAACGCCGCGGCGCCCGCGCTTGAGCAGCGCGACGCCGAGCGCATCCTCCAGCCCCTTGATGCGCGCGCTGGCTGAGGCCAGCGCCAGATGCGACCGCTCCGCGCCGCGGGTGATGCTGCGCTGGTCGGCGACCGCGATGAACAGCTGGAGGTCGACGAGGTCGAAGCGCATCGGGGGTCCCTTCAGCCTTCGTTCCAAACGAAGGCTTTCTCCGTAAGCTACAGATTGTGCCGGCGCGCTGCATCGGTCAATGTGCAGATATGATCGACCCGCTCCTCATTCTCATCGCCGCCGTTTTCCTGATCGCCGGATTCGTCAAGGGCGTGGTCGGGCTCGGCCTGCCGACTGTCTCCATGGGCCTGCTCGCGGTGAGCATGGCGCCGAGCCGCGCGATCGCCATCGTGATCGTCCCCGCCATCGTCACCAACATCTGGCAGACCTTCGTCGGCCCCCATTTGCGCGATATCCTGAGGCGGCTGTGGCCGCTGATGATCGGCACCGTGATCGGGTGCTGGCTCAATGCCGGCGCGCTCACCGGCCCGCATGCGCGCTACGGCACGATCGTGCTCGGCGTGCTCCTGGTCATCTACGCGATCATCGGGCTGAACAAATTCCAGTTTCATGTTGCGCCAAAGAACGAGAAATGGGTCGGCGGCGTGGTCGGCGTGGTCACCGGCGTGATCTCGGCCTCGACCGGCGTGCAGGTGATCCCCTCGATGCCGTTCATGCAGGCGATCGGCATGGAGAAGGACGAGCTGGTGCAGGCGCTCGGCGTGTTTTTCACGACAGCGACACTGGCGCTCGCCTTCAATCTCACCGCGGGGGGATTGCTGACGCCGGCCAACGCGGTGCCGGGCGCCGTGGGCATGGCCTGCGCGTTTGCCGGCATGTATATCGGCCAAACGGTGCGGGCGCGGATGCCGGCGGAAGCGTTTCGCCGCTGGTTCCTGATCGCGATGATCCTGCTCGGCCTCTATCTCGCCGGCAGCGCGCTGCTGAAGGAATTCGCGTAAAGGACGTTACCGCGTCTCCAGCATGGCGACGCGGATGCCGAGATAGATGAAGAGGCCGCCGAGGGTACGGTTGACCCAGGCGACCGCGCCTTCGGAGCTCCGCAAGCGGTGGGCGGCCCTTGCCGCGAACGCCGCCAGCACCAGGCACCACAGCGTTCCCGTGCAGATGAAGATCAGGCCCAGCATCAGGAAGGCGAGCGGCTTGTGCGCCGAGTCCGCTGCGACGAATTGCGGCAGGAAGGCAAGGAAGAACAGCGCGACCTTGGGATTGAGCGCGTTGGTGAAGACGCCCTGGAGGAAAACCCGCCGCAGCGAGCTCTGCACAGGCTCGTCGATGGCCGAGGCCAGCACCGGGCGCGACCACAGCATCTGAAGCCCGGTCACGACGAGATAGGCCGCTCCGACCAGCTTCAGGATCGAGAACGCGGTCGATGAGGCCATCAGCAGGGCCGAAAGGCCGATTGCCGCGCCCGCGACATGGAAAAAGCAGCCGCAACTGATGCCCAGCGCGGCCGCGGCGCCACCTCGCCAGCCCAGCTGCATGCTGCGGCCGATCACATAGACCGTATCAGGCCCCGGCGTGATGTTGAGCAGCACGCCCGACAGGACGAAGAGCCAGATTTCGTGAATGCCCAGCATGTGTGACGTGCCTCCGCCGCCCAACCGTAGCCCAAGAGGTCGGCTTAGTGCGTTCGCTCGTCCCCGTCCACTGCCGGATTGCCGAGGATTTACCTCGAATTTGCAATGCGGATCATACTTTCGCTCGGCCTCATCTGCTCTATAAGGAACGGGTTCTTTGAATGCGGGATTCGAGGCGACTGCCACGCCGTGGCCGGTCCTCGATCTCTTCCAAGTCTCTTGCAAGTCTCTTGGAGCTCCGGAATATGGAAAGACGTCTGGCTGCCATTGTCTGCGCCGATGTCGCCGGCTATTCGCGCATGATGGGCACCGATGAGGCCGGCACCCATGCCGCCTTCAAGGCCCATCGCAGCGCGATCCATCCCATCATCCTCAATCACGGCGGCCGCGTCGTCAAAAACACCGGCGACGGCTTCCTGCTGGAATTCCCCTCGATCGTCGGCGCCACCGAGGCCGCGATCGCGATGCAGACCCTGATGGCGGAGCGCAATCACCATCTGCCCGCCGATCGCGCCATGCAGTTCCGCCTCGGGATCCATATGGGTGACGTCATCGCCGACGAGGACGAGGTCTTCGGTGACGATGTCAACATTGCCGTCCGCCTCGAAGCCGTGGCGAGCCCCGGCGGCTTCGCCATCTCGGCCAAGGCCTACAAGGAGGCCAGCAAGCATCTCACCGTGCCGCTGGTCGATGCCGGCAACCACCGCTTCAAGAACATCAAGGATCCGATCGGGGTCTGGACCTGGACGCCTGAAGGTGCACCGGCGCTTGCGCCCGCGCTGAGGGAGGCATCCGCCCTCTCGCAGCAGTATCGCACCGCGATCGTCGGCGTGCTCCCTTTCGCCAATCTCAGCGACGCACAGGACGAGTATTTCTCCGACGGCCTGACCGAGGATCTGATCCACGCGCTGTCGCTGCAATCCTTCTATCGCGTGCTGAGCCGCAACTCGACGTTCGTGTTCAAGGGCAACAACGCCAGCACCCGCCTGATCGCGCGGGAGATCGACGCCACCTATCTGATCCAGGGTTCGGTGCGGCGTGCCGGAGCCAAGATCCGCGTGACCGCAGAGCTGATCGCGCCGGAGACCGGCGAGCAGCTCTGGACTGGCCGCTACGACCGCGACATCGGCGATCTCTTCGCGATGCAGGACGAGATCACCACCAACCTGTCCGCCGCCATCGCCACCGAGATCGTCCGGGCCGAAGCCTCGGCGCCGGCGCGGCTCTCGACCGACGTCACCGCCTGGGACCGCTTCCTCAAAGGACTGTCGCACTATTATCGGCAAACCAAGGAAGACCTGGCCATCGCCGTCGACCTGTTCCGGGAGGCCATCAGGCTCGAGCCCAAGCTGTCGATTGCGCACGCCTATCTCGCCACGATTCAGATCCAGAGCATCCAGTTCGGCTGGGTCAAGGGCACGCGCGAGATGTGGGCCGAGGCGATGAAGCTTGCCGAAACCAGCGTTCGGCTCGATCCGCGCTCGTCATTTGCGTTCTCGATCCTGTCCTGGACCCACGCGCTGGAGGGGCATTACGAGGCCGCGATGGACGCCGCCAAGCGCGCCGTCGCGCTCAACCCCTACGACAACGGCGCGCGCGGCGTGCTCGGCATCTGCCATTTCGTCATCGGCGAGCACCGCGAGGCGATCGAGCTGTTCTCGATGGCCGCACAGCGCGACAACAGCGATCCGCGCTACCAATGGGCCGCACTGAACGCCTTCAGCCATTATCTGCTGGGCCAATATGACGCGACTCTGTCATGGGCTCGAGAACAGCTCTACATCAACCCGAACCATTTGCAGGCGCTGGCAATCCGCGCCGCGGCGCTGGCGCAATTGGGACGCGGCGACGAGGCGGTCGAGGCGACCCGCGTGCTCATGGCTAACTACCCGACTCTCAATGTCGACCGCCATTTGCGCAATTTCCACTGGAAGCGGCCCGAGGACCTCGCCCATTACCGCGCCGGACTCTTGAATGCGGGCGTGCCGCTCGGCAAACTGACCCTGGTTTCGAGCGACGTCAAACGCGTCGCCGAATCCTGAGAGCCAGCCGCGGCCACGCGGCAATGTCCCCTCCGCCTTTATTGACACGACAGTGAATTCAGCCACACTCGGCTACACGCTGAAGTAGTATAACGTGTTGTCGGTTTGTCAGGACTTTCCGCGCTCTATCGCCGCGTCTGTATTTCACGATTCGCCGTTTTCAGGATTTGGGCCATGCATGACTCCGCTCCGAAGCCCTCCTTAGACCCTTCGATCCAGGTCTCCCCGAACAATCCCTGTCCATTCCTCCGCGGCCTCGTCGGCGAGGGGTTTGTTGACGGCAGAACCGTTCCGCTCGGCACGCTGTCGCAAACGATCGCGAATGCGAGCGGCGAGACCGGGCTGAAGAAGGTCTCGGCCCGCATCCAGGTCCGCGGCGTTGCGCTTATCGCCAACGGGCTCGGTCACATCCTGAAGAGCATATTTTCGGGCGCACAGCTCGACGCGTTGCGTGGCGGCCCTCTCGACAAGCGCGGTGCCGGCTCGCGCGTCCTCGGCGTCGACGGCAAGGTCGATGAGGACGAGCTTGCGCGGTTTGCGAGCTTCGGCCGGGACTACCGGGATCCGAACGGCGGCGGCTCTGAGCCCGGTCTCAACGCCTCGGAAATCGGCGTCTTCATGCGCGACAACCTCAAGCGCGCCGGCAGCGCCGCGCGCTGGTACTACCCCCTGCTGATGAAGTTCGAGTGGCCGATCCTCCTGAAGATCATGGGCAAGGGCGCGGGTGAGGACCGCTATCTCAGCGTGGCCGACGTGCGCACTCTGTTCAACGAGCGGCAATTCCCTGCTCGCATCAACCAGCGGCTGGTATCGCAGCCGGTGCTGTCCACCTGCCAGCGTGTGGTGCGGGGCGCCCTCAAGGTTGCGGCCCTGCTGCTCGCCCTCGGTCTCGCCTTGCTCGTTGCGGTCGCCGAATTTCCCGACCAGGTGCGCGCCATGCTGCCGCAAAAGGGAATTCTCGTGAATCTCCTGCCGCCACCCTTGCCCACGGTCCCGGAGACGAAGGCGGCCTTTTGGCTCGAACAGAATTGGTCGCTGAAGGACAGGCACTGGTTTCACCATGCCAGCCAGGGCACAGCGACCTTCCCGGTGCCCTATGAATGGTTCATGGCCCTGGAGCAGCCGCGCCTGCATCTGTTCTCGGCGCCGGGCATGATGACGGACGGCACCTATCTCGAGCGCTTCGGGTTCATCCCGAGCCCGCAGTCGATCCAGACTGACGCGACGTCACTGCGCCGCTTCGGCTATGCCAATGTCTACGAGACGACACAGGTGCCGGACTGGTCGACCAGGTGGACGCCGGCGGAGAACGTCGACGGCCTGCCGGTCGGCTTCGCACGGATGACCGGTGTCGTCGATCCCGCGACCGGCCGTCGCGAAGAGGACAAGATCGGGCTGACCTGCGCGGCCTGCCATACCGGCCAGATCCACTACCAGGGCGTGGACGTGCGTTTCGACGGCGGCCCGGCCATGACCGACCTGAAGAAGCTCGAGGTCTCCACCGGCCTGTCGATCGCCTACACGCTTTACGTGCCGTTCCGCTTCCAGCGCTTCGCCGATCGCGTGCTCGGCCCCGATGCCAGCAAGGCTGACCGCGCCGCGCTCAAGCAGAAGCTCAGCGCGATCGGCAACTTCCTGATCGACTGGGCGCAAACCCAGCAAAAGACGATTGAAGGCAAGAAGACCTGGAACGGCAGGCAGCAGCAGGACACCGAGGAAGGGTTCGGTCGCCTCGACGCTCTCAATCGCATCGGCAATCAAGTTTTTTCGCAGGATCTCGCGCTGAGCGGGATCAAGGGATTCGAGAAGAACCTGCACGCCCAGGACGCGCCGGTCAGCTATCCCCCGATCTGGACCGTGCCCTGGTTCAAGTTCGCCCAGTACGACGCCTCGATCGAGCAGCCGCTGATCCGCAACGCCGGCGAAGCCCTCGGCGTGACGGCGCTGCTCAACCTGTCCGACGCCTACCCGGAGGACAGGCTGTGGCGCTCCTCGGTTCATATCAACACGCTCGGCTGGATCGAGGACATGCTCAGGGGGCCAGACCCGTTCAAGACGGCAGATCCCTCCACCGGCCCGAAGTTCGGCGGCCTGCTGGCGCCGAAATGGCCCTCGCAGATCCTTGGCGACAATTGGAGGCTCGATCAAAAGAAGGTCGACAATGGCCGCAAGATCTACGCCGAGATGTGCTCCGGATGCCATCTGCCGGCGATCGACACCCCGGCTTTCTGGTCGTCGGGACATTGGGAGCCGAGCGGCGACAGCAAGGTGCTGAACGCGGTGACGATCCCCCTCGACGAGATCAAGACGGATCCCGAACAGTCGCTCGTGCTCAGCAACAGGATCGTCGATCTGCCCGGCTTCCTGAAGGTGAATACGGCCGACCTCCAGAAATGGTGGCAATGCGACGTCTCGACCGCAAGCTCGCCGACCGAGATGGTTTATGCGCTCGGGTTGATGACGGTGGTGGATCTCGTCGCCCGCAAATGGATGGACGACGAGAAGACTCCGGACGCCGAGCGGTCGAAATTGTGGAATCTCGCGCGCAAGAACTGCCTCAATCCGGTGGGGGGAGCACGCTATCGGGCACGGCCGCTGAACGGCGTCTGGGCCACGGCACCCTATCTGCACAACGGTTCGGTGCCCTCTCTCTACTGGTTGCTGAAGCCTGCAAGCGAGCGCCCGCAAAAATTCTGCATGGGCCGCCGCGACTATGATCCCGTGACCGTCGGCTTTGCGGTCACCGCCAACGAGAAGTGCAAGACGGGTGAAACCGAGTTCTCGGCCGGGTCGGACAAGGATCCGATCCAGGGCAACAGCGTGCTCGGCCATTCCTTCGAGCGCAAGCCGGGCGAGGAAAAACGTCCCGGTGTCATCGGCCGCGTGTTCAAGGACGACAACGAGCGCTACGATCTGATCGAGTATCTGAAGACGCTGTAGTGGGTGATGCTACTTCCTCGTCATGGCCGGGCTTGTCCCGGCATGCCGGCGTGTGGTCGCAGGGCAGCATCGCCTCCCCTCACTTGAACAGCGGCGTGCCTGGCACGAAGGCGTCGAAGGCTGCCCAGAATTGGGAACGGTAGCGGTCCTGCTCCTGGAGAATCTCGTGCTTGGCACCGGCGATCACGAGATGGGAGCCTGCGCGCAAATGATAGGCGAACTCCTCGATCGCCGCGATCGAGACCACGGTGTCGCTGGAGGCCGCCAGCATCAGGATCGGCTGACGGATCTCGGACGGGTAGTTTTTGCCCTTGAAGGTGTTCATCGCGCGGAAGGCGGTATCGGCCCAGGCGACCGTCGGTGACGCGAGCCCGAGGGTCGGATCCTCCTCCAGGATTGCGGCATTGCGCGCATAGCGCACGGGGTCGCTGGTCAGCGGATTGTTGATGAAGGGATTGAGCCCGGTGATCTGGTCGCTGCCGCCGGGGACATAACGGCCGCCCATCCCCAGCACGCGCATCGTCTTCAGCAGAGCCCGCGCCGGAAACGAGGTGGCGCGGCCGGGGAGGTCGATCATCGGCGCAGACAGCACCATGCGGTCGAACCAGCGCTTGCCCGCATGCGCCACCCGCAGCATCACGGTGCCGCCCATGGAGTGGGCGAGCGCGAAGAAGGGCGGCGGGCAATCCGGCAGCACCACCTGCTGCACGAAGGTCTCGACGTCGATCTCGAAATCAGCGAAGTCGCGGACATAGCCCTTGCGCGGATCGCGCAGGCGGCGCGAGGAGTGGCCCTGCCCGCGCCAGTCGATCATCGCCACCGCAAAACCGCGGTCGCGCAGGTCGCGCACGGTCTCGAAATACTTCTCGATCTGCTCGCTGCGTCCGGTGAAGACGCAGACCGTGCCCTTGCGGTTCGCCGGCGGTGCCCAGCGCGCAAAGCGCAGCTCGACGCCATCAGGGGTCTTGATGGTGCCGCTGACGACGTCTTCGGGAACGGGATTGGACGGTATCGAGACCAGCGTCATGATGGGGAGGGCTTGGGCACGAAGAGCTGCAAATCAGGGGCGGGAGCGCCGAAAAGGCTGAGTATCCGCCCTCTTGAACGCCGTTCCCCTGAACCCATATCACCTTGGTGCAGGCCGCTACCAGTGTTTCGGAACCGGAACATCAGGCTGCACACAGACGAAAGCCCGGCCCGATTGGCGGGCGGGTTACTCAACAGTCGCTCAATGGAGGACTTGACCATGCGTACCTACGACCTGACCCCCTTCTACCGTTCCACCGTCGGCTTCGACCGTCTCTTCAACCTGCTCGACCAGGCCGGTTCGGACGGCAGCCCCGGTTATCCCCCCTACAATATCGAGCGTACCGGTGAGAACGACTACCGCATCACCGTTGCGGTTTCGGGCTTTGCCAAGGATGAGCTCTCCATCGTCGCGAAGGAAAACACGTTGACGATTAAGGGCGAGAAAGTCGCCAACGAGAACTCGAAGGCCGAAGTGCTGTACCGTGGCATCGCCGCGCGTGCCTTCGAGCGCGCCTTCCAGCTTGCCGACTTCGTGCAGGTGAAGAACGCCTCGCTCGAGAACGGGCTGCTTCACGTCGACCTCGTCCGTGAGATTCCCGAAGCGAAGAAGCCCCGCCACATCGCGATCAACACCGGTGCGCAAGGCGCACAGGTGATCGAGAACTCGGTAGCCGCGTAAATCACGTCGGCCGCTTCCAGGTTGCGAAAACGCCCCGGTGCCCCGGGGCGTTTTTTTGTTGGGCTCTCCTCGTCCCGGCGAGAGCCGGGGAATCCTGCCGCGAGATCGATCAATCGTGCACGGAAGAAATACCGAACGACGGATCTGCCATACCTTACCAGAGAGGATGGTCTCGGTCGTCGCCGGGACGTCACCGATTGCTGAACGGCCGTGCTGGACTGTTGCGCCGCATCACAGAGCGGTGAAATGGCGTAACACCGCCGCCCCGCGCATCGTCTTTTGGATATCGAACCCAAAAACAAGACGGAGAACAATCATGACTTTCTGGCGCAGCCTTTTCGTCGCCGCGAGCCTGCTGGCGGCCCCTCTCAGCCTCGCTCACGCGCAGACGCCGCAGACCGTAAAGGCCAAGAACGTTGTGCTGGTGCACGGCGCCTGGGCCGACGGCTCAAGCTGGTCGGAAGTGATCCCGATCCTCCAGGCCGCAGGGCTCAACGTAACTGCCGTGCAAAATCCGTTGTCGTCGCTTGCGGATTCCGTCGAGGCGACCAAGCGCGTGCTGGCCGAACAGGATGGTCCGACCGTGCTGGTCGCGCATTCCTGGGGCGGCACCGTGATCAGCCAGGTCGGCACCGACCCGAAGGTCACCGGCCTCGTCTATGTCGCCGCCCGTGCGCCCGATGCCAACGAGGATTTTGTCGCGCTGTCGAAGCAGTTTCCGGCGGGACCGGCACGCGCCGGCGTCGTCGAGCGCGACGGCTACACCAAGCTGTCAGAAGACGCCTTCCTGAAGTACTTCGCCAATGGCGTTAAGCCGGAGCAGGCCAAGGAGCTCTACGCCGTGCAATGGCCGACGGCCGCCTCGATCTTCGCCGGTCGCACCACGGAGGCGGCATGGCATTCCAAGCCGAGCTGGTACGCGGTGTCGAAGAACGACTACACCATCAATCCCGATCTCGAACGCTTCCTCGCCAAGCGCATGAACGCAACCACGATCGAGCTCGACGCCGGCCATCTGTCGCTGATGTCGCATCCGAAGGAGGTGGCGAATTTGATCCTGGAAGCGGCGGGGTATGGCCGGAGCTGAGCCGCGCTCGTCATGGTTCAGAAGGCGCCTGAGTGCTGAGACGCCTTCTGTTTGCGCTAACTCTCTCCCCAACCTCGTCCTGGCGAAGGCCAGGACCCATCACCACAGGGAGGAGTTTGGCGAAGATTCGGAGTTCGGTACTCCCGCGTCACTCATATGATGCACCTCGCGGTATGGGTCCTGGCCTTCGCCAGGACGACACCGTTGGGGTGATGCGGGCCATCGCCTCAAACGCCCGCGCTTAGTCCAGCCCCTGTGCCGCCGGCATCTCCTGCGTAGGCAGGATAGTCGCGGCAGGCTTGACCTGACCTACGGTTGGCGCGGCGGCTTGCGGTGCGACCTCAGCGGGCTTGGACGGCACGGCGGCCGCGGTCTGCGTCACAGGTTGTGCCTGCGGCACCTGGGCCTGCGGCGTCGCAGGCTCGGCCGGCTTGGCGGGGACGCCCGGGGCCTCGCGCGGCGGAGCCGCCTTGGGCAGCGGCACGGAACGGCTGGCGACATGCGGGATCGGGGCCGGAGGGCGGGGCGGACCACTGCGGACCATGGTCGGCGGCGGCAGCGCGCTTTGCGGGCGGTAAGGTGCAACCGCAGGCTGCTCGTAGCCGGGTGCCATGCCGTAGGCGTCGGCAGCCGGCATGAAGCGCAAAATCCTTCCGTCGCGGGCATCGATCACGAGCCGGCCGTCCTCCCCCCGGCGGTCAATCACCGCGATGGTGTAGACGCCGCCGCGCAGGCGCGGGATGCCCAGTGGAGAGAAGCCGTTCTCGCGCAGCACCGCGTAGACCTCGGTCGATGGCAGCAGCACCGGGGCCGGCCCGCGTTCTTCGTAGCCATAGCCGTAGCGCGGCGGCGGCGCGGCCTCCGACGGCGCATAGGGGGCGTCGAAATCCGAGACCGCGATCATCGCCCCTCGCGCTGGAACCTGCGCTTGAGCCGCGGTCGCGGCCAGCGCCAGCGTGGCGGCGGCCACACATCCTGTGAAAAACTTCATGGTCGAGACGCTCCTGTCAGGCCCCCGGATGGATCGCGCTCTTTTGCTTCTTGCGGCGTGGCGGGTCTTCCAAAGGGTTGATCCGAAGCTTCATTGGGGATTCCGGCGTCGGCAGGGCCGGATCAGGGCGCGTTTGCTTCAAAACCGGGGCCGCGCAACTTTTGGAAAGCGATTGATTGACATATGGGGAATCGGGACTTGCGCGCGCTTGTGTGATAGACAAAAATTTGGCAAGGTGATGGTTAGGACAGGAAGACTGTCTCAATTTTGCTTGCGGTTCCGGCATAGGGATTGCAACGAAAGTCGGTGCTTTCGAGCGCCAAGAAGGCAACAGGCAAAGCCGTTCTCGGGGACGAAGAACGCCTTGGCCTGAATTTAAGAAAATGCGGCTCGCGAGCGGACGAGCGGTGACCCAGAAGCGGGTGCCGCGGGACGCCCAAGGTGCGCCGAAGATGGCGGTGAGGCAGCTTGCCGCATGGAGAGGACGAGAACATGAACGGGTCGCAAGTCGAGCGCGGAAACATCGTGGCAGAACAACTGTCGGCGACGGTCGCCTCGAAAACGACCGATCCGATTCAGGAACACAATTCACGGCCGCCGGCCGTAGGCCTGTACGATCCGAGCCTGGAAAAAGATTCCTGCGGCGTCGGCTTCATCGCCAACATCAAGGGCCAGAAGTCGCACGAGATCGTCGCGGACGCGCTCAGCATCCTCTGTAACCTCGAGCACCGCGGCGCCGTCGGCGCCGACCCGCGCGCCGGTGACGGCGCCGGCATTCTGGTGCAGATCCCGCATGCTTTCTTCAGCCGCAAGGCGAAGGAGCTCGGCTTCGTGCTGCCCAATCCGGGCGAATACGCCATCGGCGCGTTGTTCATGCCGCGCGACACTGCCTGGCGCAACGTCATCAAGAGCATCATCGCCGACCAGATCAAGGAAGAGGGCCTGACGCTGCTCGGCTGGCGCGACGTGCCAACCGACAATTCCTCGCTCGGCGTCACCGTAAAGCCGACCGAGCCCGCCTGCATGCAGGTGTTCATTGGCCGCAACGGCACCGCCAAGACCGAGGACGATTTCGAGCGCCGGCTTTACATCCTGCGCAAGTCGATCTCGCAAGCGATCTATCAGCGCCGCGACCGCGGCCTCGCCGGCTACTATCCGTGCTCGATGTCCTGCCGCACCGTGATCTACAAGGGCATGTTCCTCGCCGACCAGCTCGGCAAGTACTATCCCGATTTGCACGAGAAGGATTTCGAGAGCGCGCTGGCGCTCGTGCACCAGCGTTTCTCGACCAACACCTTCCCGGCGTGGTCGCTGGCGCATCCCTACCGCATGATCGCGCATAATGGCGAGATCAACACGCTGCGCGGCAACGTCAACTGGATGGCGGCGCGCCAGGCCTCGGTGAGCTCCGAGCTGTACGGCAAGGACATCAACCGGCTCTGGCCGATCTCCTACGAAGGCCAGTCGGACACCGCCTGCTTCGACAACGCACTCGAATTCCTGGTGCAGGGCGGCTACTCGCTGCCGCACGCCGTCATGATGATGATTCCGGAGGCGTGGGCCGGCAATCCCTTGATGGATGAGAAGCGCCGCGCCTTCTACGAATATCATGCAGCCCTGATGGAGCCGTGGGACGGCCCCGCCGCGATCGCCTTCACCGACGGCCGCCAGATCGGTGCCACGCTGGACCGCAACGGCCTTCGGCCGGCGCGCTATCTCGTCACCAAGGACGACCGCATCGTGATGGCGTCCGAGATGGGCGTGCTGACGATTCCCGAGGACCAGATCATCACCAAGTGGCGCTTGCAGCCCGGCAAGATGCTGCTGGTCGACCTCGAGCAGGGCCGCCTCATCCCCGACGACGAGATCAAGGCCGAGCTCGCAAGGAGCCATCCCTACACGGAGTGGCTGGAGCGGACCCAGATCGTGCTGGAAGAGCTGCCGAAGGTGCCGACCACCGGCGTGCGCTCCAACCTGTCGCTGCTCGATCGCCAGCAGGCGTTCGGCTACAGCCAGGAAGACATCACCATCCTGATGACGCCGATGGCCTCCACCGGCGAGGAAGCCGCAGGCTCGATGGGCAACGACACGCCGATCTCGGCGCTGTCGGCCAAGGCCAAGCCGCTGTTCACCTACTTCAAGCAGAACTTTGCGCAGGTCACCAATCCGCCGATCGATCCGATCCGCGAGGAGCTGGTGATGAGCCTCGTCTCCATCATCGGACCGCGGCCGAACCTGTTCGACCTGCAAGGCCTAGCCACTACCAAGCGCCTCGAAGCGCGCCAGCCGATCCTGACCGACGCGGACCTCGAAAAGATCCGCTCAATCTCCGAGGTCGCCGAGTCGCACTTCAAGTCGCGCACGCTGGACACCACCTTCCACGCCGGCCTCGGCGCGGCCGGCATGGACCAGGTGCTGGACGAGCTCTGCGCGCGCGCCGAGAGCGCGGTGCGCGAGGGCGTCAACATCATCATCCTGTCCGACCGCATGGTCGGCACCGACCGGGTTCCGATCCCGTCGCTGCTGGCCTGCGCCGCCGTGCATCATCATCTGATCCGCACCGGATTGCGCACTTCGGTCGGCCTCGTCGTCGAATCCGGCGAGCCGCGCGAAGTGCATCACTTCGCCTGTCTCGCCGGCTACGGCGCGGAAGCGATCAATCCGTATCTGGCGTTCGAGACCATCATCGCGATGAAGGACCGCCTGCCCGGCTCGCTCGACGACTACGAGATCGTCAAGCGCTACATCAAGTCGATCGGCAAGGGCCTGCTCAAGGTGATGTCCAAGATGGGCATCTCGACCTACCAGTCCTATTGCGGCGCGCAGATCTTTGACGCCATTGGCCTGAAGGCGGAATTCGTCGGAAAATTCTTCGCGGGCACGCACACCCGCGTCGAGGGCGTCGGTCTTGGCGAGATCGCCGAAGAGGCGGTGCGCCGTCATGCCGACGCGTTCGGCGACGCGCTCGTGTACAAGACCTCGCTCGATGTCGGCGGCGAATATGCCTATCGCAGCCGCGGCGAGGACCATGCATGGACCGCCGAGTCGGTGGGGCTGCTCCAGCACGCCGCGCGCGGCAATTCGCTGGAACGCTACCGCGCCTTCGCGAAGATCCTCAACGAGCAGTCGGAGCGTCTCCTGACGCTGCGCGGCCTGTTCCGGATCAAGAATGCGGACGAAGAGAAGCGCAAGCCGGTACCGCTCGACCAGGTCGAGCCGGCCAAGGACATCGTCAAGCGTTTCGCCACCGGCGCGATGAGCTTCGGCTCGATCTCGCGCGAGGCGCACACCACGCTCGCGATCGCCATGAACCGGATCGGCGGCAAGTCGAACACCGGCGAAGGCGGCGAGGAAGCCGACCGCTTCAAGCCGATGCCGAACGGTGACAGCATGCGCTCGGCAATCAAGCAGGTCGCCTCGGGCCGCTTCGGCGTCACCACGGAGTATCTCGTCAACTCCGACATGATGCAGATCAAGATGGCGCAGGGTGCAAAACCCGGCGAAGGCGGCCAGTTGCCCGGCCACAAGGTCGATGCCACCATCGCAAAGGTCCGGCATTCGACGCCGGGCGTCGGCCTGATCTCGCCGCCACCGCACCACGACATCTACTCGATCGAGGATCTGGCGCAGCTCATCTACGACCTCAAGAACGTCAACCCGGACGGCGCGGTCTCGGTCAAGCTCGTCTCGGAGATCGGCGTCGGAACCGTAGCCGCGGGCGTCGCCAAGGCGCGCGCCGACCATGTCACCATCGCGGGCTTCGAGGGCGGCACCGGCGCTTCGCCGCTGACCTCGATCAAGCACGCCGGCTCGCCGTGGGAGATCGGCCTCGCCGAAACCCACCAGACGCTGGTGCGCGAGCGGCTGCGCAGCCGCATCGTGGTCCAGGTCGACGGCGGTTTCCGCACCGGCCGCGACGTCGTGATCGGCGCGCTGCTCGGCGCCGACGAGTTCGGCTTCGCCACCGCGCCCCTGATCGCGGCCGGCTGCATCATGATGCGCAAGTGCCATCTCAACACCTGCCCGGTCGGCGTCGCGACCCAGGACCCCGTCCTGCGCAAGCGCTTCACCGGCCAGCCCGAGCATGTGATCAACTACTTCTTCTTCGTCGCCGAGGAGGTCCGCGAGATCATGGCCTCGCTCGGCTTCCGCAGCTTCAACGAGATGATCGGCCAGGTGCAGCTGCTCGACCAGACCAAGCTGGTCGCGCACTGGAAGGCCAAGGGGCTCGATTTCTCCAAGCTCTTCGTCAAGCAGAAGGAAGAGAAGGGCCAGAAGATCTATCACTCCGAGCGCCAGAACCATCATCTGGAAGCGGTGCTCGACCGCACGCTGATCGAGCAGGCGACGCCTGCGCTCGACCGCGGTGCGCCGGTGAAGATCGAGGCCAAGATCAACAGCACCAACCGCTCCGCGGGCGCGATGCTGTCGGGTGCGGTCGCCAAGATCTACGGCCATGCCGGCCTGCCGCATGAGACCATCCATGTCAGCCTCAAGGGCACCGCCGGCCAGGCCTTCGGCGCCTGGCTGGCGCAAGGCGTCACCTTCGAGCTCGAAGGCGAAGCCAACGACTATGTCGGCAAGGGCCTCTCGGGCGGCAAGATCATCGTCAAGCCGCCGGCCAACAGCGGCATCGTGCCGGAAGAGAGCATCATCGTCGGCAACACCGTGATGTACGGCGCCATTCAAGGCGAGTGCTACTTCCGAGGCATCGCCGGCGAGCGTTTTGCCGTGCGCAATTCCGGCGCCGTGGCGGTGGTCGAGGGCGCCGGCGACCATTGCTGCGAATACATGACCGGCGGCATCGTGGTCGTGCTCGGCAAGACCGGACGCAACTTCGCGGCCGGCATGTCCGGCGGCATCGCCTATGTGCTGGACGAGACCGGCGACTTCGACAGGCTGTGCAACATGGCGATGGTCGAGCTCGAGCCGGTGCTGTCGGAAGAGCTGATCAACGCCGGCACCTATCACCACTCCGGTGACCTCGAAGCGCACGGCCGGGTCGACGTGTTCAAGGACCTGCTCGCCTCCGACGTCGAGCGGCTGCACGTCCTGATCACGCGCCATGCGAAGGCGACAGGCTCCAGGCGCGCCGCCGACATCCTGGCCAACTGGAAGGACTGGCTGCCAAAATTCCGCAAGGTGATGCCGGTCGAATACCGGCGCGCGCTGCGCGAGATGGCCGCCAACGCGGACGCCGAGCCGAAAATCGCGATCGGGGCGTAAGAAATATCAGCGCCCGTCATTGCGAGCGTAGCGAAGCAATCCAGACTTTCTCCTCGGATGCAGACTGGATTGCTTCGAAGCTCACGCTCCTCGCAATGACGACGAGAGAGAAACACAACGAATTTAAGCGGCAGGGACTTCGGGTTTAATGGGCAAGATCACGGGTTTTCTCGAAATCGAACGGCATGACCGCAAGTACACCCCGGTCGCCGAGCGCGTGAAGCATTTCCACGAGTTCGTCGTTCCCCTCTCCGAGAAGGAAACGCGCGACCAGGCCGCGCGCTGCATGAATTGCGGCATTCCCTATTGCCACGGCACCGGCTCGGTCTCGCCCGGCACGCCCGGCTGCCCGGTCAACAACCAGATCCCGGACTGGAACGACCTCGTCTATCAGGGCAACTGGGAAGAAGCCTCGCGCAATCTGCACTCGACCAACAATTTCCCGGAGTTCACGGGGCGCATCTGCCCGGCGCCGTGTGAGGCGTCCTGCACGCTCAACATCGACGACAACCCCGTCACCATCAAGACCATCGAATGCGCGATCGTCGATCGCGCCTGGGACAATGGCTGGCTGAAGCCCGAAATCGCCGCCCATAAGACCGGCAAGAAGGTCGCGGTGATCGGCTCCGGTCCGGCCGGCATGGCCTGCGCGCAGCAGCTCGCGCGCGCCGGCCACGACGTGCATCTGTTCGAGAAGTTCGCCAAGGCCGGCGGCCTGCTGCGCTACGGCATCCCCGACTTCAAGATGGAGAAGGGCATCATCGACCGCCGCGTCGCGCAGATGGAAGGCGAAGGCGTCACCTTCCATTACAACAGCCATGTCGGCGCCGACGGCAATGTCGACCCACGCGAGATGCTCAACGAGTACGATGCCGTGGCGCTGACCGGCGGCGCCGAAGCCCCGCGCGACCTCCCGATTCCCGGCCGCGACCTTGCCGGCATCCACTATGCCATGGACTTTCTGCCGCAACAGAACCGCCGCGTGTCGGAGGAACCGTTGAACGGCGTCCAGGAGATTTTGGCCGGTGGCAAGCATGTCGTCGTCATCGGCGGCGGCGACACCGGATCCGATTGCATCGGCACCTCGCTGCGCCAGGGCGCGCTCTCCGTGACCCAGCTCGAGATCATGCCCGCCCCGCCGGAGCACGAGAACAAGGGCCTCACCTGGCCGAACTGGCCGCTGAAGATGCGGACGTCCTCCAGCCAGGCCGAAGGCGCGATCCGCGAATTCGCCGTGCTGACGCAGAAGTTCACCGGCGAGAACGGCAAGGTCAAGAAGCTGCACTGCGTGCGCGTCGACGACAAGTTCAAGCCGATCGCCGGCACCGAGTTCGAACTCGACGCCGACCTCGTCCTGCTCGCGATGGGCTTCGTCCATCCCGTGCACGAGGGCCTGCTCAAGATGCTCTCGGTCGAGCTCGACCCCCGCGGCAACGTCAAGGCCAACACGCTGGACTATCAGACCTCACGCCCCAACGTGTTCACCGCCGGCGACATGCGCCGCGGCCAGTCGCTGGTGGTCTGGGCCATCCGCGAGGGCCGGCTGTGTGCCCGGTCGATCGATACGTTCCTGATGGGGAAGACGGATCTGCCGCGGTAGTTGCTTGGCTCGCTGTCAGATTTACAAACGGTGTCATCGCCCGCGAAAGCGGGCGATCCAGTATTCCGAAACAGTTGTGATTTACCGAGAAGCCGCGGCGTACTGGATGCCCCGCCTTCGCGGGGCATGACGGCGGAGTAGATGGCGAGAGCGACGGGGCCTTAGCCCAAGACGTGCGGAAAGTGCTGTGCGTCCCACTCGTCAAGCCGGAACAGCACCTTACCGTATTCGAGAAGCTTGTCGTTCGGCCGATAGGGACGCGCCGAAACTTCGACGTCCGAGGCTACTTCACTGGGCATCAGGTGAAAGTGGTCGTTGGTCTCGCTCAGGGCGAGCAGTTCCTTGACGAGAAGGTCTCGGCCTTCGGGATTGAGCCATAGCTCGAATACTCCAGCCGAGTTGATGTCCAAAGTAATCCGAGCCGCCACGGGGCCTCCCCTCTAATTCTGCAACCTCACCCCGACCATCACCACCGTCGCCTGCGAGCTTGACCCCGGCTGGTTCGAATCCAGGATGTCGTGGCGGAGCGTGCCCTTGATCCAGATGTTGCGGTTGAGCTTGTAGATCAGATTGCTTTCGAACGAGTAGGTCTTGTCGTTACGATTCTGGCCCTGATAGTCGTAGGTGCCGTAGGTGAATTTGCCCACTGCCGTAAGCCAGCGGCGGAAATCGTGATCGACTTCGACCCCGTAGGTGTGCACCAGCACGCCGGAGGAGCCGGGGACGGTGGTCTCGGCGATCTGGGTGTCGGTGGCGAATTTCACCGTGGTGAGGCCGCTTGCACTCCAGATCAGCGAGCCCGAGGTCAGGAAGCCCGCGAGCTGGCTCAGGCGCGGGTCGACATAGTTGCGCGCGGAATAGCCGACCGAGACCTCGCCGATGAGGATCCGCGAGAACTCGAAGGACGTGCCGACCTTGGCGTAGCCGCCGTTCGAATCGCGGAAATAGCCGTTGCGGTCGGCGGCCAGGTCATGGACGCGGGTGTCGCCCTGGATCTCGACGAATGGCTTCAGCCCCGGCTTGAGATCGTAGGAGAAGCGTCCGACGCCGCCATACTGGTTGAAGTCGCGATCGTCGTTGCTGAAGGTCGAGCCGTCGGTCAGTTTTGAGTTGGTGTAGGCGGTGCGATCGACAGTGGCGCCGGCCGCGATCTGGAAGCGGTTGAAGCTCTGGTCGAAGCCGACGGTCGTGCCATAGGCGGCATAAACAGGATATTTTTGCAGGCCGGCCTGCACGTTCGGGCTGCCGGGATTGTCGGTGGCGAGCCGCAGGCGCAGCTGCGTGGTCAGCTTGAGATCGCGATTGACGTCGAGGCGGCCGTCGACATGGCCGTTGAAGTCGGGGCGGTCGACCTCGACCGGCGAAGGCGAGGCAAAGCCGTCGATCGTCGCCGGCATGTTGTTGGTGTAGCCCGAGAACGAGCCGCGCAGATCCGCGACCAGCGCGTGGCGCTCCCAATCGGACGCCACGAGGAGATCGGGTGCAACCACATAGGCCGGCGAGCCGACCGGCTTGTTCAGACGCGCCGGATTGGTGTCGTAACCGGTGGAGAGCTCGAGCCCGCCCTTGATCAGGAAACTGCCGGCATAGTCGCCGACCGCGCCGAACGCATCGTCATCGGCCTTGAGGCGGCGGCGTAGCGGCTGGCCGGGCACGGTGCCCGCCATCGCCGCCGGCACGGGCGCCTTGTTGGCGGAGGCGGACGGGGGCGGCGCGATCTTCGGCGAACCGAGCGTGGATGGCGGCGGCGTAGTGGTCGGCGCCCGCGAGCCGGGACCAGCAGGGCGCTTCGGCTTGGGCTGACCCGGATAGAACTTCGGCTGCTGCCGCTTGCGGTTCAGCGAGTCGTAGCCGGAGCTGCTCGCACCGTTGGCGGCCGGCAGGCCATAGGTCGGGACCTGGCTGGTCGCGTTTTGGTTCGTCGGGTTCTGCCATGGGCGCGCCGGCGTCTGCTGGCGCTTGCGAAAGTCGGAGTTGGGATCGGGCAGCGCCGGCAGCGCATCCGACGGTGCCTGCGGAACGCCCGCGGTGCGGCGCGTCGGCAGCGTGTCGGGCGAAGCGAAGCCACCGCGGTTGGGACTGAACAGGTCGGGGGTGAGGCTCTGGGCGGCCACGGGGGCGCTTCCGAGGACCGTCAGCGCAAAGCACGGCAAAGCCGCGCGCAGGAAATGCGCGCGTTTGCTCCGGCTCGTGCCTGGAGACGACCCCACGATGGAAGAACTCCAACGAAATCAAACACTTTCGCGATTGTCCCCACCGATCGGCGGGAACTATCGTTAATGGAGTTAAAACAATTATGGTTAACGACCGGTTGAGGGTCGGGTCGGGCTCGTCGCCTCGAAGGCCGCGGCGTGTTAAGCAGGCGCCAACGGGCGAAGGCCCCTCCTCCTGGACCAGAACATGCCGAGTTCGAAACCGCTGATGACCCAATCATCCGGCCCCATTCCCGACAGCGTCGAATCCGCACTCCGCACGCTGGAAACGGAGAGCGGCGGTATCAACGCGCTCGCCGCCGCCCTGCGCGGCCCGCTTGGCGCGAGCTTCGCCCAGGCGGTCGATCTGATCCGCAACGCGAAGGGCCGCGTCATCGTCACCGGGCTCGGCAAGTCGGGCCATATGGGCCGCAAGATCGCGGCAACGTTGGCCTCGACCGGCACGCCCGCCTTCTTCGTGCACACCGCCGAAGCCGCCCATGGCGACCTCGGCATGATTACCACCGACGACGTCATCATGGCGCTGTCCTGGTCCGGCGAGCAGCCGGAGATGAAGACTCTCGTGAACTATTCCGCAAGATTCGCAATCCCGATGATCGCGGTGACGTCGAACGCGGCATCCTCGCTGGGACAAGCGGCCGACGTCGTGATCGAGCTGCCGAAGGCGCGCGAGGCCTGCCCGCACAATCTGGCGCCGACCACCTCGACCCTGATGCAGGCCGCGATAGGCGATGCGCTTGCGATCGCGCTGCTCGAAGGCCGCGGCTTCACCGCGCTGGAGTTCGCGCATTTCCACCCCGGCGGCAAGTTAGGGGCGATGCTGAAATTCGTCCGCGACTACATGCGCACCGGTGCGGAAATCCCGGTCAAGCCGCTCGGCACCAAGATGTCGGACGCGGTGATGGAGATGTCCGCCAAGGGTTTGGGGTGCGTCTGCATCGTCAACGAGGCGAACGAGGCTCTCGGCATCATCACCGACGGCGATCTGCGCCGCCACATGCGGCCCGACCTGCTGACGGCGTCGGTCGACGACGTCATGACCAGGCAGCCGAAAACCGTACCGCCCTCGATGCTGGCCACCGAGATGATCGAGGTGCTCAACACCCGCAAGATCACGACGCTGGTCGTGACCGAGGCGGACAAGGTGGTGGGCATCGTGCACCTGCACGATCTGCTGCGGGCAGGCGTGGCGTAGGGAGCCACTCACCGTCATTGCGAGCGCAGCGAAACATCCAGAGTGCCACCGCGGAAAGACTCTGGATTGCTTCGCTACGCTCGCAACGACGGCGGCTAGAGCGGCGCAGGAAATCTTGCCGCCGTCTCCTCCAGCGGCAACCGCAGTCCGTTCGCCAGATACGAGACCGTGCGGTAGAAGCCGCACAGCAGCATGATCTCCAGGATCTGCGCCTCGTCGTAATGCGCCGACAGCGCAGCGAACTCAGCGTCGTCAAACGTCGCGCTGTGATGCAGCGCGTCGACGGCGGCGATCAGCGTCTGCTCGGCCGGGGACCAGCACGACGACGCCGCATCACCCTGCACGGTGGCGCGCACTTCCTCCTCGGTGAGTTTCGCCGGCCCGGCAAAGACCGCGACATGCACGCCCCATTCATATTCGCATTTGTTCAGCGCGCAGGTGCGGTCGATCACGATCTCGCGCTGGCGCAGCGACAGCGGTCCGGGATCGAGCAAGCCGCCGGCGCGAAACTTGTCCCAGGCGCGGGTGTGGCCCGCCATGACCCGGAACAGCAGCAGTGGCGGCGCGCCGCGCATGATGCGGTCGAACTGGGCCTGGATCTCCGGGGGATAAGGCGGGGTGAGCGGGGCAATGCGCGCTGTGACCGGGGACATTGGCCGCCTCTCTTGCTACATTTAACGTAGCATGAAGCTACACTATTTGTAGCACCGCGCAAGGGGGCGACGATGGCGAAACAGACCACTTCGAGATCGCGCGGCGTCCGTGGCCCGCGCAGCGGGCGGCCGATCATGGTGCTGCTCGACCTCCTCGGACGACGCTGGAGCCTGCGAATCCTGTGGGAGCTGCGCGACGCCCCCCTCACCTCGCGCGCATTGCGCACCGCCTGCGACGAGGCCTCGCCGACGGTGCTGCAGGCGCGGCTGGACGATTTGCGCGAGGCCGGGTTCGTGGAGCTCGGCGAAGCCGGCGGTTACGCGCTGACGGCGCTCGGGCGGGACTTGTGCGAGACGTTCATGCCGCTGCATAGGTTTGCGGAGCGGTGGCGCAGCAAGAGCGGCGCGTAAGTCTGGCGATGCCGTCCCGACTAGCTCGTCATTGCGAGCGAAGCGAAGCAATCCAGAATCTTTCCACCGGCAGCAGTCTGGATTGCTTCGCTGCGCTCGCAATGACGGTGGACTAAGCCGCCGCCACCGTCAGATTCGCGCCGTCCACTTGCACCACCTTCACACGCGTGCCCGCCGGCGTATCGGGACCTGCGACGCGCCAGACGGTGTCGCCGATGCGCATGGTGCCGTTGCCGTCGACGATCGGCTTCTCCAGCGTGAACTCGCGGCCGAGCAGCGCATCCGCGCGCTTGTTGAGGAAGGGGCTGGCGGCAATTGCATCCGGCTTCGGCCGGGCGAGCCGACGCCAAACCGGCACGGCGGCGGCGGCGAAGATCGCGAACATCACGAGCTGGATCTGCCAAGATATCGCCACTCCGAACGAGATCAGCCCGACCAGCAGCGCGGCGAGCCCGAGCCAGAACAGGAAGACTCCCGGCGCCAGCACCTCCAGCGCCATCAGGATGAAGCCGAAGATCAGCCAGTTCCAGGTGCCGAGCGATACGAACATGTCGGTCATGACACGACCTCTTTGAAATGGCGCATGCCCTTGTCGGAAAACCGGTGTCCACTTTTCCGGGGCATGCGCTTTACCCCTGCCGCGGCGGCACCGCCGGGGGCGTGCTCCCAGTCGTCGGCACCGAACCGCGACGAGCGGCGGCAGCGGCGGATGCAGCACTCTCGCCGAACGTCGCCTTGGCGATCTCGCCGATGCCGGCGAGCGAGCCGAGCATGCTGGTGGCCTCGATCGGCAGCATGATGATCTTCTGGTTCGGCGAGTCCGCAAACTGCCCGAACGCCTTGATATATTTGTCGGCGATAAAGTAGTTCAGCGCCGCGACGTCGCCCTTGGCAATGGCTTCACTGACCATCTGCGTCGCCTTGGCCTCAGCTTCCGCCGACCGCTCGCGTGCTTCGGCGTCGCGGAAGGCGGCCTCGCGGCGACCTTCCGCCTGGAGGATCTGGCCCTGCTTGGCACCCTCTGCGCGCAGGATCTCGGACTGGCGTGCACCTTCGGCCTGAAGGATGTCGGCGCGTTTGACGCGCTCGGCCTTCATCTGTCGGCCCATGGCTTCGACGAGGTCCGCCGGCGGCACAATGTCCTTGATCTCGATACGATTGACCTTGAGGCCCCAGGGCGAGACGGCGGCATCGACTACACGCAGCAGGCGCTCGTTGATTTCGTCGCGGTGCGACAACACCTGGTCGAGATCCATCGAGCCCATCACCGAACGGATGTTGGTCATGGTCAGCACGGTGACGGCTTGGGTCAGGTTAGAGACCTCGTAGCTCGCCTTGGCGGCATCGAACACCTGAAAGAAGGCGACGCCGTCGACCGTCACGGTGGCGTTGTCCTTGGTGATCACCTCCTGCTCGGGAATGTCGATCACCTGCTCCATCATGTTGATCTTGCGTCCGACGCGATCGAAATAGGGCACGATCAGATTGAGCCCGGGGCTCAGCGTCTGGGTGTATTTGCCGAACCGCTCGATGGTCCAGTCATAGCCCTGCGGCACCGTCTTCACGCCGGCCACCAGCGTGACGATGACGAGCAAGACCAGAACAATCGCGAAAATGTCGAAACCGCTCATATTTCCTCCAAGGCGGAAAAGATTGGCGGGAAAAGGCCTTTTCCGCGCTGTCATTGGTCGGGATCACGACCCCAAGGGTTCAGTAAAGTATTCAGTAAAGAGTTCAGAAGGATTCAAGGCTCAGCGGTCGTGCCTGATTTCGGCATCGGTAGGATTCTACACAAGACACCGGGAGAGGGAATGGTCGCGATTATGTATTTGCGAGGCGCTCTTGAAAGCGTGCTGGCGCACACCTAGCGACGACGTTAACGAATCCGGCGGTCGCAGCCAAATCCTACTCGATGACCTCGTTCGCGGTTGCGAGCAGGCTTGGCGGAAGCGTGACGCCGATCGCCTTGGCCGTCTTCAAGTTGATCGCCAGCTCGAACGTGGTCGGATTCTGGACCGGCAAGTCGGCCGCTCGCGCACCCTTCAGGATGCGATCGATATAGGTGGCGGCGCGGCGGAGCTGCTCGGCGCTGTCGGTGCTGTAGGACATCAAGCCACCCTCGTCGACGAAGGTCCGGCTCCAGAACACCGCCGGCACGCGCGCTTCATTGATGGCTGCCAGGAGAAGCGCACGGTTGGACATGGTGAAGAAATCCGGCAGCACCAGCAGGCCGCCGTCTTTCCGCAAGGCCAGGGCGGCGATCGAGGCCGTGTCATGGACCGGCGCGGGCACCACCGTCACATCGAGCGCGCGGCCGGCGTCTTCGATCGTCCGCAGCATCAGCGGCGCGAACGGCGCGGTGGCGGGATTGTAGACGACGGAAACGCGTGACGGCTTTGGCACGACCTGCGTAAGCATCTCCAGCCATTTGCCGGCCAGCGGGCCGTCGTAATCGGTGAAGCCGGTGATATTGCCGCCGGGATGGGCGAGATTCTGGACAAAGCCCTGGCTGACAGGATCGGTGACGACGGCGAAAACGATCGGGATCGTCGTCGTGCGCTGGCGCAGCTCCTCCACTGAGGGCGTGCCGACCGCAAGCAGGATGTCGGGCTTGAGCGCCACGAGTTCGTCGGCGAGTTGCGCGATCCGCGCGCGGTCGCCGCCGCCGTTGCGCCAATCGATCTCAAGGCTGCCGTCCTCCTTCCAGCCATGGCCGGCAAGCGCCTCGACCAGGACCGCGCTACGCGTCTGCCCGATCGCATCGTCCGCCGCAGTGACCGAGAGCACGCCGAGCCGGCGCGTCGCATTCGCTTGCGCCAGCACCGAGGCCGGCAGCATCGTGGTCACCCCAAGAAGCGCCAGAACCTCGCGGCGGTTCATGGGGCGCTCCTCGGATCCAGGCTCACTATATCCAGCCCTGGAGCTCGCGCAGCACCAGCGTTCGGATCACATCCATGCCGGGGTCGCTGTCGTTGAGGCAGGGGATCGCGGAAAACTGCTCCCCGCCATTGTGCTTGAAGATCTCGGCATTCTCCTGCGCGATCTCCTCCAGCGTCTCCAGGCAGTCGGCGGAAAAACCCGGCGTGATCACCGCGATACGGCGCACGCCCTCTTTCGCCAGACGCTCCATGGTCTTGTCAGTGTAGGGCTGCAGCCACTCGTCGAATCCGAAGCGCGACTGGAAGGTCAGCAGCAGCTTTGTCTCGTCCATGCCGAGCCGGCGCCGCAGCGCCTCGGTGGTCGCCACACATTGGTCCTGATAGGGGTCGCCCTTGTCGACATAGGCCTTCGGCATGCCGTGGAAGGAGGCGACGATCAGCTCTGGCTTGAACGACAGGCTCACCAGATGCGTCTCGATCGAGGTGGCGAGCGCCTCGATATAGGCTTCGTCCTCGTAGTAAGACGGCGTCACCCGCAGCGTCGGCTGCGCGCGCAGCCGCGCAAGCACGCGAAACACCTCATCGCAGACGGTGGCCGACGTCGCGGCGGAATATTGCGGATAGAGGGGGACGGCAAGAATGCGATCGCAGCCCTTCGCAATCAGCGCATCGACGCCCGACTTGATCGAGGGATTGCCGTAGCGCATAGCCCATTCCACCGTGACCTGGTCGCGGTCCGACAGCATGGCTCCGAGCTTGTCGCTCTGCGAGCGCGTGATGGTCTTGAGCGGCGACTCGTTCTTCTCGGTGTTCCAGATCTTGAGATAATCGCGCGCCTTGGCGCGGGGGCGGGTGCGCAGGATGATGCCGTTCAGCACCAGCTTCCAGATCAAGCCCTGATCCTCGATGACGCGGGCGTCCGAGAGGAACTCCTTCAGATAGACCCGCACGCCGCGCGCGTCGGCGGTATCGGGCGTGCCGAGATTGACCAGGAGTACGCCGACGCGCGGCTGGCCGGACTGAGGCAGCGGCTTCGTGGTCTTGAGAGGGGCTAGGGTTGTCATGCTCGTTGGGTCGCGCGTTGCCCCGAGCTTGTCAAGATCAGGCCGGTTTCGCTAGGGTCGCACCGAGGCGGGGGAGGAAAGATGACACTCGCGGAATGGTGCGTCTCCGGAGCGTTGCTGCTCTATTTGGTGACGATCGTCTCGGTCAAATGGATCAGGTTTCGCGGGTTCGACAATTCACGCCCGCGCGATCCCGCCTTCTACGAAGAGGCCATCGCGCAGCGCGCGCTCGGCGCCCACCAGAATGGTATCGAGACCTTTCCGTTCTTCGCCTTCGCGGTGCTGCTGGCCGAATTCCGGGACTCGCCGCAGCGGATGATCGACGAGCTCGCGGTGCTGTTCCTGATCGTACGGATCGCCTATGTGCTGACCTATCTCGGGAACCGCCCGACGCTGCGCTCCATCCTCTGGAGCATCGGCTTTGCGATCAATCTCGGGATCTTCTTCATGCCGGCGTTGAAGCAGTTCTTGCCGGTGTGACTCTCCCTTTGTGGGAGAAGGTGGCGCGAAGCGCCGGATGAGGGGTTCTATCGGCGAACGCAGCTGCAAGAGGATCGCTCGCGGAGACAACCCCTCACCCGTCTCGCCGCTACGCGGCGAGCCACCCTCGCCCACAAGGGGAGAGGGAAAAACTCAGAAACACGTCGTCCGTTCGGCCGCGATGTAACCCAACAACAGGCCTGCACCGAACAGCAGCACGAGGCCGGCGGCGGCGAATTCGATGCCGCGCATGAACAGCGCGCCGTTGCCGTCGCGTCCGGCGCTCAGGCGGGCGGCGATGTCCTTGGCGGAGACGGCGACCACGGCAATGACCGCGACGGTGATCGCGGTGCCGAGCCCCATCAGCAGAGTTGCGGCGATGCCGGCCCAGAACAGGCCTTGGGCCAACGCGAACACCAGCACCAGGATCGCGCCCGAACAGGGACGGATGCCGACGGTCAGGATCGCGGTAAAGCCGCGTCCCCAGCCTCCGAGGCCGGCGAGCTCGCTCGGCATGGGGCCGTGGGAATGGCCGCAATGCTCGTCATGGACGTGGTGATGCGCGTGGTGATGATGGGCGTGCGCATGATCGTGACGATGATGATCATGCGCATCATGATGGTGGTGACCGTGATCATGATGGTCATGCGGCACGCCCGCGATCGCCGACACCGGCTGAACCGCCTGCAGCGCACGGATGAAGGTGCGGCCCTTGACCCAGACCAGGCGCAGGCCGAAAAGCGCGATCAGGGCGTAGCTTGCGATCTCGATCGCGCCTTCCGCCTTGCACATGGTCCTGGCGGTCGCATTCAGCACCCAGGCCGAGATACCGACGATCAGGATCGCCACCAGCGACTGCATCAACGCGGATGCAAACGACAGCACGATGCCGCGCCTGACAGTCTCGCGATTGGCGACGAGATAGGAGGCGATCACCGCCTTGCCGTGGCCGGGCCCTGCGGCGTGGAAGATGCCGTAGGCAAAGGAGATGACGAGCAGCGTCCACACCGCCGAGCCGTCGGACTTGGCGGCGCGAATGGTCGCCGACATCTGGCGATAAAATTCCGATTGTTTTGCCAAGAGCCAGCCGATGAGGCCACTGGCCTCAGGCTCAGCCGCCCGCGCGGGTCTTGGTGCGCCAAACGGGTTCTGCGCGACGAGTTCGTGGAGGGCCGCGTCGGCCACGCCCGCAACCAGCAGAACGGCGGCACAGGTGAGCAGCCCACGTGCGAGCGGGGAGAGTTTCGACTTCAAGGGCAATCCACCGTGATCTTGTTGGCGAACATCATGCCGAAATTGGAGTTCTCGCCGTTCATGAAGGTCTGCTCGTTGAGCTTCTGCGCACTCGCGGTGCCGTCGCTCGGCCGCTCAAGTTTCATCTGGCAGCCGGCGGGCGCGCCGACCAGCTTGATCGGGTTGTCCTTGGCCATCTGGAAGTCAATGAAGAAGGAGCGGTCGAACACTTCGAGCATCAATTGCTTGGACCTGACCGGATTCTTCAGCGGCAGCGTGAAGTGCAGGGTCAGGACCGTATCCTTGTAGTCGAGGAAGTAGTCGACCGGCTCCTGGAATCGCTCCTTCTTGCCGTCGGCTCGCGCGAAGGTGAAGTAGGCATATTCCTTCAGCGACTCGACATTGGTCTGCGCCAGCGGTCCGAGCTCCTCGCGGGTATAGACGCCCTTGGTCTTGCTCTCGAGCCCCTGCACGGCATAGGCCGAGAACATGTCGTCAAACGTCCAGGCGTGGCGCACGCCGGTGATGGTGCCGTCCGCGGCATAGAGCAACTCGCTGGTCGCGGTGATCCAGACATGCGGGTGCGCCTGCGCCGCCCCGGCCACAAAGGTGAGGCCAGCGGCGAGCAGCAGCCCGAGCAGGGCGCGCACGCCCATCAGGCCGCCTTCGGGGCGTCAAGCAGACCTCGGCGACGCAGCAGCGCATCGGGCTCCGGCGGGCGGCCGCGGAAGGCCTCATAGGCGGCTTCCGGATCGACCGATCCGCCGCTCGAGTAGATGTCGTCGTGCAGGCGTTTTGCGACGGCGGGATCGAAGATGTCGCCGGCTTCCTCGAATGCGCCGAAGGCGTCGGCGTCCATCACCTCCGACCACATGTAGCTGTAATAGCCGGCGGCATAATGATCGCCGGTGAAGATGTGACCGAATTGCGTCGGACGGTGACGCAGCGAGATCTCCTCGGGCATGCCGATCTTCTCCAGCTCGCGTCTCTCGAAGGCGCGGACGTCCTGCGCGGCGGAGGCCGGCTGGGTGTGGAATTCGAGATCGATCAGCGCCGAGGAGACGAACTCGACCGTGGCGAAACCCTGGTTGAATTTTCGCGCGGCCAGGAACCGTTGCAGCAGATCGTCCGGCAGCGGCTCGCCGGTCTGGTAGTGGCGGGCAAACTTTTGCAGCACCTCGGGCCGCTCCTGCCAATGCTCGTACAGCTGGGAGGGCAATTCGACGAAGTCGGTGAACACGGAGGTGCCCGACAGCGACGGATAGGTCACGTTGGAGAGCATGCCGTGCAGGCCATGGCCGAACTCGTGGAACAGGGTGCGGGCATCGTCGGGCGACAGCAGCGAGGGTTCCCCGTCCGCGCCCTTGGAGAAGTTGCAGATGTTGAGGATCAGCGGCGCGACCTCGCCGTCGAGCTTCTGCTGGTCGCGCAGCGAGGTCATCCAGGCGCCGGAGCGCTTCGACGGCCGGGCGAAGTAATCGCCATAGAACAGCGCCTTGTGCTTGCCGTCCCGCCCCTTCATCTCCCAGACCCGGACGTCCGGATGCCAGACCGGCACGTTCTTGCGCTCCTCGAAAGTGACGCCGAACAGGCGCGTGGCACAGTCGAAGGCGGCGGCGATCATGTGATCGAGCGCGAGATACGGCTTGATCGCGGCGTCGTCGAAATTGGCGCGCTGAAGGCGCAGCTTTTCGGCATAGAAGCGCCAGTCCCAGGGGGCGAGCTTGAAATTGCCGCCCTCCTCCGTGATCAGCGCCTGCATGTCGTCGCGGTCGGCGAGCGCCCGCGCCCGGGCCGGCTTCCAGACCCGCTCCAGAAGGCCGCGCACCGCTTCCGGCGTCTTGGCCATGGAATCCTCGAGCCGGTAGGCCGCGAAGGTCGGATAACCCAGGAGATTGGCGCTCTCCTCGCGCAGCTTCAGGACCTCGACGATGGTCGCGTTGTTGTCGTTGGCATTGCCGTTGTCGCCCCGCGCGGTGAAGGCCTTGTAGACCTTCTCGCGCAGGTCACGCCGGGCCGAGCTCTTCAGGAACTGTTCGACCGAGGAGCGCGACAGGGTGACGATGGCCTTGCCGGCCATGCCGCGTTCTTCCGCCGCAGCCTTGGCGCTGGCGACAAAACTCTCCGGCAGGCCCTGGCGGTCGGCTTCGCCGAGCTCCATGAACCATTCCTGCTCGTCGCCGAGCAGATGATGACTGAAGCTGGTGCCGAGCTGGGCGAGTCTCTCGTTGATCTCCGCCATCCGCGTCTTGGCCTCTTCGGAGAGGCCGGCGCCGGAGCGGTGGAAGCGGGTGTAGGTGCGCTCGAGCAGGCGGAGCTGTTCCGGTGTCAGACCGAGATTGGCGCGGTTCTCGTGTAGCTGGGCAATGCGGCCAAACAGCACGGCGTTCATCATGATCGGATTCCAGTGCCGCGCCATCCGCAAGGAAACCTCCTTGTCGATCTCCAGAATGGCCGGGTTGGAATGCGCCGAGACGAGGTCGTAGAAGACCGACGCGACCTTGCTGAGCAGCTTGCCCGAGCGCTCCAGCGCCGTGATGGTGTTGGCGAAGTCGGGCGCGGTCGGGTCGTTGGTGATCGCTGCGATCTCGGCGGAGTGGTCGGCGAAGGCCTGCTCGAAGGCCGGGAGGAAGTGCTCCGGCTTGATTTCGTCGAAGGGCGGGGTCGCAAACGGCGTCACCCACGCCTTCAGCAGCGGGTTGGTCTCGGAGTCCGTAGTTTGGCGGGGTTCTGACATTACAAGTCCCGATTTGTGGCTCGATTGTTGCGGCCAGCTATAGCACGCGATAGGGCTTTTTTGGGCCGTTTGCCCTTGCTCCCGGCTGCCTTTTCGGTGAGATTGCGGCCCTCCAAGCCTAGGACCCCTGAGCTCATGAACGCGACCTCCTCGTCTTCCCGTCGGATCGTCTGGCCGAGCGTCATCACCGTCGTCAGCGCCGCCATCCTGATCGGCGCCGAGGTGTTCGGCGCGGCGTTTGCCGGCGGCTGGGCGCTCGCGATCCTGTTCGGGCTGGGCGAGCAAGGCACGCACATCCTTCAGGCCACGCTGTTTGCGCTCGGCGTGCTCGTGATGACGGCCTTCATCCGCGCCGCTCAACGCGTCGAGCCGTTCACGAAGCGCGGCTGAAGCGCGGACGCTCGCGAGTGACGCGCGCCGCGCAGAAAACTTAACGCGCGTTCATCTTTCGCGTCGCGCGCGCAACACTGCGCAAGCAGATGTTAGGCAATTCTGTTCGCAGCCTAAAAAATCTCTTGCGAAGCAGAGTCAAAACACTTATGTGCGGATTGCCCAATTTCGCACGTGCCTGTGGTCGTGTGTCAGTCGGTAGGTATCCGGACAAGAGGCCGGACAGCCGCCAAGGGGTGAAGAAGCCGAGGGGCTCTTCGGAAGTGTGGAAGTCGGAAGGCTCATCGCCGGAAGACGAAAGCAAACCCGGAGCGTCCAGCATCTCTCTCAAAGAGATGCCTTGTCGAAGGTGACTTTGCTCTTTGCAACCGTGACTGGCAGCCGGAGGCGAACCGGCGCACCCCGCTCTCAACGGGGGACGCGACTTAAAGCAACGACGGATCGGGCTTTTTTGGTCTCTACCGGCAGTCCAACGCCGGCGCGGGCTACTGAAAAGGCTTGTCCTTCATTGCCAGGTGTGCGGGCGGGAACATTCCCAACCAATCCACGGCAGCACAGTCTGATGTGAGTCTTTGGCTCGTCGCGCCTCCATCGCGCGATCTGGCCGGAGCGCTCTTATCCGACGTCATTTTTTGAACGGATCCCCGTCGCTGGGCCGTTTGGGAGAGTGCTATGACCGACCGTATCCAGGAATTCCTGCGCAACCGCCGCAGCGAGGGCCTCGACACCGAGCCGTGCCTCGTCGTCGACCTCGAAGTCGTGCGCGACAATTACCAGACCTTTGCCAAGGCGCTGCCCGACAGCCGCGTGTTCTATGCCGTCAAGGCGAACCCGGCGCCGGAAGTGCTGGCTTTGCTCGCCTCCATGGGCTCCTGCTTCGACACCGCGACGGTCGCCGAGATCGAGATGGCGCTGGCCGCCGGTGCGACGCCCGACCGCATCTCCTTCGGCAACACGATCAAGAAGGAGCGCGACATCGCGCGCGCCTTCGCGCTCGGCATTCGGCTGTTCGCGGTCGATTGCGCCGCCGAAGTCGAGAAGGTCGCCCGTGCCGCGCCCGGCGCAAAGGTGTTCTGCCGCATCCTCTATGACTGCGCCGGCGCCGAATGGCCGCTGTCGCGCAAGTTCGGCTGCGACCCGGAGATGGCCGTCGACGTGCTCGACGTTGCCAAGCGTCTGGGCCTGGAGCCGTGCGGCATCTCCTTCCATGTCGGCTCGCAGCAGCGCAAGGTGAAGGCGTGGGACCGTGCGCTGGCAATGGCCTCGCAGGTGTTCCGCGACTGCGCCGAGCGCGGCATCAACCTGACCATGGTCAACATGGGCGGCGGTTTCCCGACCAAGTACCTGAAGGACGTACCGCCGGTGGTGACCTACGGGCGCTCGATCTTCCGCGCGCTGCGCAAGCACTTCGGCAACCAGATTCCGGAGACCATCATCGAGCCGGGCCGCGGCATGGTGGGCAACGCCGGCATCATCGAGTCCGAAGTCGTGCTCATCTCGAAGAAGAGCGACGAGGACGAGGTGCGCTGGGTCTATCTGGACATCGGCAAGTTCGGCGGTCTCGCCGAGACCATGGACGAGTCGATCCGTTACGCCATCCGCACCCCGCATGACGGCGCGGACATGACGCCGTGCGTGCTCGCGGGCCCGACCTGTGACAGCGCCGACGTGCTGTACGAGAAGAACCCGTATCCGCTTCCGGTGACGCTCGAGATCGGCGACAAGCTGCTGATCGAAGGCACCGGGGCCTATACGTCGACCTACTCGGCGGTGGCTTTCAACGGCATCCCGCCGCTGAAAACCTACCACATCTGATCCGCCTCGCGTCTGAGGCCTGACGAACCCGGGAACCGGCTTGCCGGCTCCCTCCCTGACATTTCGATTTCTGACGACGCCTTGAACCGGCGTGCTTTGCGCACGTCAGTTTCAAGCGGGGACTGACGCGCCATGACTGCTCTTCGGAAGACACAAATTGACCCCACTTCGAAAGCCGCTCCGTTCGCGATCCGTGCGGAGCGTGCTGTCGACGTTGCGATGCGTGAAGCGCTGCTCGATGCGTCCTTTGGCGAGAACCGCCATGGCCGTACCTGTCAGCGCCTGCGTGACGGACGCGCCCCCGCTGCCGGCCTTGCGCTGGCCGCGATGCGCGAGGGGAAGCTCGTGGGAACCGTGCGGCTGTGGCACGTCAGCGCCGGAGGCAGGCCCGCTCTGGTCCTCGGACCGCTGGCGGTGGACCCTGCCTGCCGCGAGCTCGGGATCGGCGCCGCGCTGATGCAACAAGCGCTGGCTGCCGCCCGGGCGCGCGGGCATGCCGCCGTGATCCTGCTCGGCGATGCCCCCTATTACGCCCGCTTCGGCTTCTCGGCCGCCAACACCGGCGAGCTGTCGCTGCCCGGTCCGTTCGAGCGCGACCGCCTGCTGGCGATCGAATTCACGACAGGCGCGCTGGACGGCGCCGCCGGGATGATCGTCCCGACTGGTGCGGCCCTGCCCAAACGGAGGGTAGTTCGCGCCCTCCAGGCGCGCGCGGCTTAAGGGATCGCCATGATGGCGACGACCTAGCCGCGTTAAGCGGCAACGCCCGGCTGTGCCTGCGTTAAGCTCCATTCCTTTGGGGTTGCGCAGGCCGGCAAATTGCGTAAACCCCACGAAATTCCTCTTCAGTCGAGGCCTACGACCATGTCCCGCCGCCTGATTTCCACCGGCTCCCCGTTCGAGAAGACCGCCGGCTACAGCCGCGCCGTGATCGACGGCGAGTTCGCCTTCGTCGCGGGTACCACCGGCTACGACTACACCACCATGACGATGCCGGCCGATGTCACGAGCCAGTCACGCAACTGCTTCAAGACCATCGAAGCTGCCCTGAAGGAGGGCGGCTTCGAGATGGCCGACATTGTCCGCGTCACCTATTACCTCACCGACGCCAAGAACGCAGACGCGCATTTCGCGGTCTGCGGCGAAGTCCTCGGCGAGATCCGCCCGGCCGCCACGCTTCTCGTCGTCTCGGCGCTCTACAAGCCCGAGATGAAAGTCGAGATCGAAGCCACTGCCAAGCGCCGCAGCACCTGAGCCATCCCTCACCATTTGCTCGCCAGCACGTTCCGGAGAAACCATCCTATGAGCCCCGCCTCGCAGATCTACGCGAAGATCACTGGCCCCATCGTCATGGTCGGCTTCGGCTCCATCGGCAAAGGCACGCTGCCGCTGATCGAGCGGCATCTCGATTACGACAAATCGCGCATCACCGTGATCGATCCCAAGGACGAGGGTCGCAAGGCGCATTGCGAGAAGCACAATGTGCGCTTCATCCAGAAGGGTGTGACCAAGGACAATTACCGCGAGTTGCTGACCCCGCTGCTCACCGAAGGCGGCGGCCAGGGCTTTTGCGTCAATCTCTCGGTCGACACCGGCTCCACCGACATCATGGAGCTCTGCAACGAGCTCGGCGCTCTCTATATCGACACCGTCAACGAGCCCTGGCTCGGCTTCTATTTCGATTCGTCGAAGGGCCCGGAGGCGCGCTCCAACTACGCCCTTCGCGAAGCGACGCTGGCCGCCAAGAAGGCGCGCCCCGCGGGGTCGACGACGGCCGTCTCCTGCTGTGGCGCCAATCCCGGCATGGTCTCGTTTTTCGTCAAGCAGGCGTTGCTCAACGTCGCCGCCGATCTGAAGCTCAATGCCCCCAAGCCGAAGACCAAAGCCGAATGGGCGGACTTGATGCGACAGGCCGGTATCAAGGGCATCCATATCGCCGAACGCGACACCCAGCGCTCCAAGAAGCCGAAAGAGCCCGATGTCTTCGTCAACACCTGGTCGGTGGAAGGTTTCCTGTCGGAAGGCGTGCAGCCCTCCGAGCTCGGCTGGGGCACCCACGAAAAATGGATGCCCGAGAATGCGCGGACTCACGAAGCCGGCTGCGGCGCTGCCATCTATCTGATGCAGCCCGGCGCCAACACGCGCGTGCGCACCTGGTGCCCGACCCGCGGCGCGCAATATGGCTTCCTCGTCACCCACAACGAGTCGATCTCGATTGCCGACTATTTCACCGTGCGCGACGCATCGGGCACGGCGGTCTATCGGCCGACCTGCCACTACGCCTATCATCCGGCTGACGATGCCGTGCTGTCGCTGCATGAAATGTTCGGCCGCGCCGCGAAGATGCAGGAAAAGCACCACATCCTCGACGAGAACGAAATCGTCGACGGCATCGACGAACTCGGCGTGCTGCTGTTCGGCCATGACAACAATGCCTACTGGTACGGCTCGCAGCTCTCGATCGAAGAGACCCGCAAGCTCGCGCCCTATCAGAACGCCACCGGTCTGCAAGTGACCTCCGCCGTGCTCGGCGGCATGGTGTGGGCGCTAGAAAACCCGAACGAGGGCATCGTCGAAGCCGACGAGATGGATTTCGATCGTCTGCTGGAAATTCAGCTGCCGTATCTCGGCCCGGTGAAGGGTTTTTATACCGACTGGACGCCGCTGACGGATCGTCCGGGACTGTTCCCGGAGGACATCGACACGAGCGATCCCTGGCAGTTCCGGAATGTTCTGGTGCGGTGAGGCGGCGTCGCGCCACGGCCACTGCTGTCATGCCCCGCGACCCGGCTACGCCAAGGCTTAGCCGAGGTTGAGGTCCAGGCGCGCCGAAGCTTTAGCGTAAGCGGCAGGCGGGGCATCCAGTACGCCGCAGCATCTCCGTATCCACGCACAGCCTCTGGAATACTGGATCGTCCGCCTTCGCGGACGATGACAGCACCCGCGTAGATGCAGAACCTACTTCCTCTCGATCGGCGGCGCGATCTTCTCGGCTGGGGCTGGCGGCAATGCTGGTTTCGCCGCGCCGGCAGCGCCCTGCGTCTGCGGTTCGGGCCGCGCGGGCTCTGGGGCGGGCGTGGTCGGCCGGTCGCCGCCGGGCTTGGCTTCCGCGGGCTTATTCTGATCGTCGGACGGCGTGCCCTGAAGGGGTTGCGTCGCTTGGGCTGTCTGCATCCGGGTCTCGGCGCGGATTTGCGCCAGCGACATGCCTGACACCACGACGCCTGCCGCGAACAGCGAGCAGGCGACCATCAAGTCGAGCTTCAGTCTGCGCTTGTCATATTGGCCGGGCATGTCGATCACCGCCTTTGTCTGCGGGATCAACGAAATTGCCGCTCTGCGGTTCCCGCCCGTGGCGGCCGGAACTCGACGGCTGCGCGCCACATGGCCCCATCCACGGTCGGAACGATGACAGATTAAAGCTCGAGCAGGCCGCCATCACCATTTTCGTCGGCGAACGCCAACAGCGTCCCCTTCGCGTTCCAGGCGAGCGCGGCGACTGCGGGCGTGCCGTTGCGGCGGACGAGGATCTCGGCGCCGTCCTCCAGACGGACCATCAGCACGGTGCCGTCGCTGTAGCCGGCGGCGAAGATGTCGTTCCTGGGGTGGCAGGCGACGACCGACACGCGCGCCTGCAGCGGCGCGAGCATCGCTGGCTCCTTGCCCATCGGGCCATCCTTGCTAGCGAACGGCCACAGGATCACCGTGTCGGCGCCCGAGGTCGCCAGCGCCTTGCCGCCCGCGCTCCACGACATCGAGCGGACGCGGCTGGGATAGCCGGTCATGCGCATGTGCCTGTTGTCGGCAAGCCGCCAGCCGTGCAGCGCCGATTCGTGCATCGTGGTGACCAGGAATTTGTTGTCCGGGCTGAAGGTGACGCCGAGATGCGAGCCGGCCCAAGGCAGGAATTCGGCCGACCCCGCCATGTTGGGAAACCACAGCGTCGCGCCGTTGTAATGGGCGATCGCGAGACGCTGGCCCTTCGGCGCAAACGCGAGGCCGCCGACGGTCGAGGGCACCTCGAGCGACTTCTCCTCGCTCTTGCCGCTCTTGAAGAAAGCAGTCTTGCCAGCCGACCAGGCGTAGGCACCGTCCGGATGCAGCGCCACCGCATCGATCCAGCGCCGTTTCGGGTCGGTCGCAAGCAGCGTCACTTCGCCTTTGGCCTCGAGCGACACGACTTTTCCATCGTCGCCGCCCATCACGAGGCGCTTGCCGTCGGAGGCGGCCGAGAGAATGCCGCCGCTGTGCACGGCGATCTTGCTGATCTCACCCTGGCTATCCACGAGCGCGACATTCTCCTCGCCGCCGACGAAGGCGGCGCGGTTGCCAAGGAAATGCACGGAGGTCACGACCATGCCGAGCGCGAGCGGTTTGACGCGCTCGGTGACGGAGACGATCGAGGCGGAATCGGCGGGTGGCGTAAACTCTTTCATCACGAGACGATGCAGCTCTCAAAACCCTGGCGAATGAGGTCTTGCGGCAATTCGCGACCGATGAAGACGAGGCGGCTCTCGCGCGGCTCGCCGTCCTTCCATTTGCGCTGGTGGTTGCCCTCCAGCATCATGTGGACACCCTGAAAGACGTAGCGGTCATCATCGTCGTGGAAAGCAAGGATGCCCTTGGAGCGCAGGATCTTGCCGCCCTCCACCTGCACCAGGTTCTGAAGCCAGGGCATGAACACGTTCGGATCGAGCGGCTTGTCGGTCTTGAGTGACAGCGACTGCATGTCCTCGTCGTGATAGTGCTTCAGGCCGTGGCTGTGATCATGATTGTGATGATGGTCGTGATGGTGATGATCATGGTCGTGGTCATGATCCTCGGCATTCAGGAAGTCCGGCTCGATGTCGAGGATGCGGTCGAGGTCGAAAGCGCCGCGGTCGAGCACGTCCGCCAAAGCCACCGAGCAGCGCTCGGTGCGATGCAGTTTCGCATAGGGATTGATGGCGCGGATGCGGGCCTCGACCTCGGCAAGTTCTCCCTTGGAAACGAGATCGATCTTGTTCAGCACGATGACGTCGGCAAAGGCGATCTGGTTCTTGGCCTCAGGTGCATCCTTGAGGCGGTCGGATAGCCATTTGGCGTCCGCAACCGTGACCACCGCATCGAGGCGCGCGCTCTTCTGCACGTCCTCGTCGACGAAGAAGGTCTGGGCGACGGGGGCCGGATCGGCAAGACCGGTGGTCTCGACGATGATGGCGTCGAACTTGCCCTTGCGCTTCATCAGGCCTTCCATGATGCGCACGAGATCGCCGCGCACGGTGCAGCAGATGCAGCCGTTGTTCATTTCGAACACTTCCTCATCGGCACCGATGATGAGGTCGTTGTCGATGCCGATCTCGCCGAATTCGTTGACGATGACGGCGTATTTCTTGCCGTGGTTTTCCGACAGGATGCGGTTCAACAGCGTGGTCTTGCCCGCACCGAGATAGCCGGTCAGGACGGTCACGGGAATTTTTGGGGCGGTCGCTTCAGACATAACAACTCCGGACTTCGGGCTTTTCGCGCGACGCGAGGCGGGGTGGCCCCTGCCCTAGTGGTCAAGCGCACTGGTCAGGGCCTTTATATTGTGCCTGACCATATCAATGTAAGTGGGTGCAGGCCCCTTTTCGCCGGTCAAACCGTCCGAAATCAGGGTCCCGCCGACTTTTGAGCCGGTCTCCGCCGCGATCCGCCGGATCAGCCGGTCGTCGCTGATATTTTCCAGGAACACGGCTGGGATTTTTTGGGCCTTGATCTGGCCGATGATGGTGGCGATGTCCCGCGCGCTGGGCTCGGTTTCCGTGGAGACGCCGAGCGGCGCGATGAACTGGACGCCGTATTCGGCGGCGAAATAGCCGAAAGCGTCATGGGTCGAAATCACCTTGCGACGCTCCTGCGGGATCTTGGCCACGGCTGCGCGGACCTCGCGGTCGAGCGTTTCGAGCTTTTCCAAATAGGCCTTGGCCCGGGCGCGGAAGAACTCCGCATCGTCAGGGTCGACCGCGGCCAGCGCATTGGCGATGTCGGTGACGTAGATTTTGGCGTTGGGGACCGACTGCCAGCCATGCGGATCTGCGGCCGAGCCGAGCTTGAGCGGCGCGATGCCGGCGCTCACGATAACCACCTGCGCCTTGCTGCCCGAGGACTGCACGAGCCGTGGCAGCCAGCCCTCGAGACCAAGCCCGTTGACGATGACCAGCTTTGCGTCCGCGATCCGCTTCGCATCGCTTGGCGCGGGCGCGTAGACATGGACGTCGCTGTCGGCCCCGACCAACGTCGTCAGATTGATCCGGTCGCCGCCGACATTACGGACGAAGTCGGCCAGGATCGAGAAGCTCGCGACGACTTTCAGTTGCTCAGCGGCGTGCAGCGGCGAGGCGATCAGCATAAGCACACAAAGCAGGATGCGCCGCATCGCTATCACGCTTCCAAATGCCGGCCGGGAAACAGCTGCCTAACGACGCCGCCGACCCGGCCGAACAGGACGGAGACGGTGTAGAGCGCGCTTGCCACCAGAATGATCGCAGGACCCGACGGCACACGGGTCTGGAACGACAGCACGAGACCTGCATAGCCGGACACGGCGGCAGCGACGACCGCGATGCAGATCATGACGGTGAGATCGCGCGACCAGAACCGCGCGATGCCGGCCGGCAGGATCATCAGGCCGACCGCGAGCAGCGTGCCGAGCGCCTGAAAGCCGTTGACGAGGTTGATCACGACCAGCGCGAGGAAAGCGAGATGCGCAGGCCCGCCGGCCCGGCTGACGGTGCGCAAAAACAGCGGATCGACGCTTTCGATCACCAGCGGACGGTAGATCACGGCGAGCACCAGCAGCGTGACCGTGGCGTTGAATGCGACGACCAGCAGCGTCTGGTCGTCCATCGCGAGAATATTGCCGAACAGCACGTGCAGCAGGTCGATATTGGTGCCCTTGATCGAGACGATGGTGACGCCGAGCGCCAGCGAGGCCAGATAGAAGGTCGCGAGCGAGGCATCCTCCTTCAACCCGGTCGAGCGCGCGACGAGGCCTGCGAGGATTGCGACGGCAAAACCTGCGATCAGGCCTCCGGCCGTCATCGCGAACAGATTGAGGCCGGAGAGCAGGAAACCGACAGCGGCGCCGGGGAGGATTGCATGTGCCATGGCGTCGCCGACCAGGCTCATCCGCCGCAACATCAGGAACACGCCGATCGGCGCACCCGCGAGCGACAGCGCGATAACGGCCGCGAGCGCACGTCGCATGAACTCGAATTCGGTGAACGGGCCGATCAACGCGTCATAGAGCATCGGATATCAAGCCGCCCGTGAGCGGGCATCATCGGCCGAGCAGGTGGCGGCGCTGTCGTCGAAGGCTTCGCACATCCGCATTGCGACCAGCAGGTTTTCCGGCGTCAGCACCTCCGCCGTCGGCCCCCACACCACGGGACCGCGCGCCAGCACCAGCGTCTCGCTGAAATGGGTGCGCACCATCTCCATGTCGTGCAGTGCGGCGAGCACTGTGCGGCCCTCGCCATGCCAGTGCTTCACCAGCGTCAGCAGATCAGCCGTGGTCTTGCTGTCGATGGCGTTGAAGGGCTCGTCCAGCACGATCAGCCGCGCGTCCTGGAGCAGTACGCGCGCGAACAGCACGCGCTGCATCTGGCCGCCCGAGAGCGTGCCGATTGGGCGGTTTTCGAAACCGTTGAGGCCAACGGAAGCGATCGCGCGGAGGATCTTTTCGCGCGCCGCCTTGCCGATGCCGCCGAACAGGCCGGTCCCACGCCACAGCCCGGTGGCGACGAAGTCCAGCACCGAGATCGGGAAGCTGCGGTCGATCTCCGCACTCTGCGGCAGATAGGCGATATCGCGGCTGTCGAGCCCGCCGAGATGGATGCTGCCGTCGAGCGGCCTGAGGATGCCGACGATGCCCCGCAGCAGCGTCGACTTGCCGGCGCCGTTCGGGCCGATCACGGCCAGCAGCGCGCCCGGCGCGACCTCCCCATTGAGGTGGTGCACGGCCGGATGGCGGTCATAGCCGAGCGTAACGTTGTGGAAATGCAGCGCCGCCATGGTCACCTCATCGCCAGGAAGACCACGCCCCAAAGCACGGCGCAGACCGCGAGCGCGGCCGCGAGACGGGCGGCCATCGTCATGCGCAGGATCGACCAGTGCGCCGCCTGAGCCGGATGCGGAGAGGCCGCACCGTGGACATGTGCGTGGGTGTGATCGTGTCCATGCGAATGCCCGTCGTCATGGGAATGGCTATGAGCATGATCGCTATGATGGGCTTGGGACGCGGCGGGAACCATTCCTGGATGTTATATTATAACATTACAGCTGTCCATGCCGGGCTCAGGGTTTGCCGATCAGCATGGCGATGGCGGCGGCGACGAACGGGAACGGCACCGAAACCGCGCAGCGGAACCAGACGAAACGGGCCGGCATGAACGGAATTTCCCACAAAATCACCCGTTGGAAGGCAAATAGCGCCCAAGCGACGACATAGGCGACCACCTGCGGCACCCCACCACCCGATTTCAGGGCCACCGTCCCGATCGAGAACCCGATCACCGGGCCACCGGGCGTCGCGGCCCCGGCGACCACGGCAGTCGCGACCCCGAGCCAGCCGCTGTCCGGGCCGAGCCAGCCGCTGATCACCTCCTGTGGGATGATAGCGGCGATGTAGCCGGAGCCGATCACCCCCAGCGCGATCCGCGGCACGATGTTGATGAAGTCCATCGAGCCTTCGCGCAGCGAGGCCTTGAACACTGGTGGGCCGCGGCGAAAGGCGATCAGGCCGACGCCGAACACCGAACCCCACAACAGGATGTCGATCAGGAGCGCGGCGCTCATGTCTCGTCGTCCTTCATGGCCGGCTTCGGATAAAGCCGGACATAGACGAAGCGGCCGAGCGCGCCTGCGAGCACCGGCAACGGCAGCGAGATGACGATGCGCCACAGCGTGAAGTCGGTGCCCATAATCGGGATTTCCCAGGCGACCGCCCGGCCATAGCCGATCAAGGTCCAACTCACGACCATGGCGATGGTGGCACCGAAATCGGCGCCGACCGCCAGCAGCGCACTCGCCACGGGATAGGCGGTGAAGGGACCGCCGGGCAGGATCGCGCCGAAGGCGGTGCCGATCAGAAGGCCTTTCAGGCCCGATTTCGGCCCGAGCGCGCGCGAGACTTTTTCGTGCGGCAGGATCTCGGAGATGAACGCACCGAGCAGGCAGCCGGCCAGCACGCGGGGCAGGATGCCGCCGAACAGCGAGAGATCGTGGGTCAGTATCTCGAGAACACCGTCGGTGCCATCACGCCGCCAGACCAGACCTGCGCTCACCGCCACAAGGGCTGCGATGATGATGGTCGACCAGCCGATCGGCTTGCGCACGCGACCCGGCCGCGGCTCGGATTCCGCGTCCTCGGCGGATGCCGGGTCTTTCGAGGAAGGATCTGACAACGGGCGCGTTCGGCTCGAGGGCGATGCCCGTCCTGCTTAAGGGCGCCGCAGATGCGATGCAAACAGTACGATGACGGGAGCGATGCGCACCTCGCGCAGGGCCATGCGAGGCGAAGTGCGAATTCCGCACAACAAAAAGGCGGCCGCGCCTCGACCGCCTTTCAATTCCGTCATTCCGGAGCGGCAAAGCCGGCCCCGGAATGCGTGAAGCCCAGGCCTCGTCGAACTCAGGCCTTGTCGAACAGCGACTCGACGTATTCCCAGTTCACGAGGTTCTCGACAAACGCCTTCAGATAGTCGGGACGGCGGTTGCGGTAGTCGATGTAGTAGGAGTGCTCCCAGACGTCGCAGCCGAGGATCGGGGTGGCGCCGTGCACCAGCGGATTCTCGCCGTTCGGGGTCTTGGAAATCTCGAGCTTGCCGTTCTTGACCTGGAGCCAGCACCAGCCGGAGCCGAACTGGCCGACGCCGGCCGCCTGGAAGTCCGTCTTGAACTTCTCGAAGCCGCCGAGGTCCTCGTTGATCTTCTTCTCGATCTTGCCCGGCAGCTTGGTGCCGCCGCCATTGGGCTTCATCCAGCTCCAGAAATGGATGTGGTTGTAGTGCTGGCCGGCATTGTTGAACACCGCGGGGTTCTTGCCGAACGAGCCCTTGACGATCTCCTCAAGGGACTTGCCTTCCCATTCGGTGCCCTTGAGCGCGTTGTTGCCGTTGGTGACATAGGCCTGATGATGCTTGTCGTGGTGGAATTCGAGCGTTTCCTTCGACATGAATTGTCCGAGGGCGTCATAGGCGTAGGGGAGTGGGGGCAGCGTAAAGGTCATGGGTGTTGTCCGCGACTGATGGGGGAACGAGACTTAACGGTCACCCCTTATAGAAGGTTCCGCGGCTGTTAAATACCGTGAATTTTCCAAAAGGCATGGTGCGGCGGCTTGGCCGGATTGCATAAAATCGTCGCAAGGATGTAGGGCGTTTCAACCAGGCCATAAAATATCATTGCCTTTGAGGTGCTTATGGCAGAACGAAACGCACCGACGGCGCGGAGATGCGAAGGTGAGAGCGATGAGCATCGAGATCGACATTTTGAACGGCGACGCCTCCTGGCGGATGGCGGAGCCACTGCACCAGGCGGTCTTCGGACCTGATATCGTCGCGAAGCAGCCCTGGGCTCACGTCAAATGGGCCAATGCCGACCTGCGCGTCCTCATCGAGACGCCCGAGGATGGTCTCGTCTGCCACGTCGGCATCTACTTCCGCACCGTCACTTGGAATGGGCAGAAGGTTCACATCGGCGGCATCGGCGGCGTCTGCACGCGGGAGGATCGGCGCGGCCGCGGCTATGCGACCATGGCGATCGATGCCGCGGTGCATACCATGCGCGCCAACGAGGCGGTCCGCTTCGCGCTGCTGTTCTGCGAGCCGCACAATGTCGCGTTCTACGAAGCCCGCAGCTGGCTCCCCTTCAAGGGCGAGGTCTATTGCGAGCAGCCGGAGGGGCGGATCCGCTTCACTCACATGGCGCCCTATGTCTGCAACATCGTCAGCGCGCCGACACTCGGCACTATCGACCTCTGCGGCCTGCCCTGGTGAGCCCTGCGTGAGGCGCGGCTGGTGCCGGGGCTGCCCGCCATATAATATGTCGATCATCATCCAATATTCCGCGCGGTGACACATGACGATCGACGCCTCGATAGACGCCGTGCCGCTGCCTGCCCCGGTCGCCTCCCCCATCGCCGGCTTGCTGACGGCCCCGATCCTGCCGACGCTGCTGCGGCTCGCGATCCCCAACATGATCGCGATGGTGGGCAGCACGCTGGTCGCGGTCGCCGAGACCTCCTATATCGGCCGGCTCGGCACCATTCCGCTCGCCGCGATCGCGCTGGTGTTCCCATTCGCCATGCTGACGCAGATGATGAGCGCAGGCGCGATGGGCGGCGGCGTCTCGTCTGCGATCAGCCGCGCGCTCGGCGCAGGCGACCGGAACCGTGCGGCGACGCTGGCGCTGCATGCCGCCATCATCGGCCTCTGCGGCGGGCTTTTCTTCACGGTGACGATGCTCGTCTTCGGCCGCTCGTTCTTCGCGCTGCTGGGCGGGCGCGAGCGTGTGCTCGAGGAAGCCAGCGGCTATTCGCAAATGCTGTTCTCCGGCGCGGTCGCGATCTGGCTCGTCAACACGTTGGCGTCGGTGATCCGCGGCACCGGCGACATGCGTCTGCCCTCGATGGCGCTGATCGGGACGAGCGTGCTCCAGATCGCGCTCGGCGGCACGCTGGGGCTCGGCCTGTTCGGCGTGCCGCAATTCGGCATGCCCGGAGTGGCCGCCGGTCAGTTGATCGCATTCACCTGCGCTGCGATCTTCTTCCTCTGGTACCTCTGGTCCGGCCGCAGCCGGCTGCCGCTGGATTTCGGCGCCTTCCATTTCGATCGCGCGTTGTTCTTCGACATCCTCAAGGTCGGCGCGGTCGCCTGCCTGTCGCCGCTCCAGACCGTGCTCACCATTTTGATCTTCACCAAGATCCTGGCGACCTTCGGCACCGAGATGCTCGCCGGTTACGGCATCGGCTCGCGACTGGAATTCTTGCTGATCCCGATCACCTTCGCCTTCGGCATCGCATCGGTGCCGATGGTCGGCATGGCGATGGGCGCCGGACAGGTGAAGCGCGCGCGGCGCGTGGCCTGGACCGCGGCCGGGGCCTCGGGACTTACCGTCGGCCTGATCGGCCTCATCATCGCGCTCGATCCATCCCTGTGGGTTTCGCTCTTCACCAGGGATCCCGGCGTTGCCGCCGCCGCGCACAGCTACTTCCACTGGGCAGGCCCAACCTTCGTGTTCTTCGGCGTGGGCGTGTCGCTGTATTTCTCCTCGCAAGGCGCGGCGCGGGTCGGCGGTGCCGTGCTCGCCTCCACCGCACGGCTTCTGATCGTCGCGATCGGCGGCGGCGGCCTCATGATGGTGCAGGCTCCGGCCTGGACCCTGTTCGCGCTGGTCGGCGGCGCCATGGCGGTATTCGGGCTGTCGACCGCGGCCTCGGTCGCCTTCGTGCGCTGGGTCAAATAAGCGCAGGTCATTGCACGCAGGCAAATAAACGCGGGAATGTGATTCCATCCGGATTCGCTGCGGGTCGAAGGCTGCGTCGGCGCGCTCTGCGGCGGCGAAACCTGGACGCGGGCGGGGCGCTAGCGCTTCACGCCGTCATCGCCTTCAGCGCCGTCGCCGCCGAGGCGTAGCCGCCCCGCGCGCCGTCGATAAAATGGACGTGATCGCTGCGCAACGCCGACGGGGTGAAGCAGGTCATCATCGCAGCGTCCTGCTGATAGAGGCCGTAACGCACGATGCCGTCGCGCGCGGCAATCGCGAGGCGATCGCTGAGGGCGCGTTCGAGCTCCGGCGTACAGTCGAGGATCATGCGCAGGCCGTCGTCATATTTTCGGAAGTCGGAGTTCTCCACGACCTGCCGTGTATAGAGCTTCGGCACGAAGCCGCCGACCTTGAGATCGAAGCGCATGATCAGATAGACGAAAAGGGTGTAGGCCAGCACGCTGGCGCGGCGTGCGAGCAACGGACCTCCGCGCTTGGTGCGCGCCTCATATTCCAGCCCTTGCGGCGGCCATGTCAGCGGCGGCCCTTGTGGCGGCACGGGACGACCGGCATCCGGGCTGCGCTCGACGAGATGGATGATGTCCTCGATCACGTTGCGGAATGCCGAGGGATCGGCGCCTTGGGCCGGCATGACCAGCACGGACAGGATCAGGCCGCGCGCAGCCGGAATCACCTCGAAGCGGCAGGACAGGCCGGAGAGATCGGGCTGCGTCCCCGCGGGCGCTTCGGTGATCGCAAACTCGCCGCGCTTCATCGCTGCGTCCGCCCAGGCGAGCCCGCCGCCAGAAAACATCGCATAGGACAAATTGGCCGACGGTCCGAAGCGCGCGACGCGCACGTCTAGGCCATGCGCGCGAATGGCGCTCACCGGCACCAGCGCGACGCGCATCCGCAAGTCGAGATCTTCCCGCACCCAGGTCGCGGTCGCAGCCAAAGCCTCGCGGGCCAGTTCGAGATCATTAGGCGCGACCGCAAAACTCGCGCCGTCGCCGCCGAACACGAAGGGAAATTCGCGTCCCTCCAATGCATTCGTCACGGCTGCGATCACGGCGGCACCGGCCATGTTCACCGCCTTGTAGCGCTGCGCCGCGATGGCCTTGGTCGAATCCACGATGTCGGCAACGCCGACGCTCCAGTCGTCGGGCAGCGGCGAATACAGAGCGGGGTCCATCAGACTGGTGAAGCCGCGAAAGACCGGAATGCCGCTATAGAACGCTGATGTCATCGGATGATGCCGGATGGTTGGGACGCACGTCCAAAGGGACATACGTAGAAGAATCGATTCGGTTCGCCAGGCGCGCGCCCTTGCAACCATTGGCCGAAATGGACCCGGACAACAAGATGAGGGCGCACTGCAATGCCACAGAAGGTCATTAAACGGTTGACCGTAAATGGCGTCTAGTCTCGATGATCTGACATGGTTGCGCGGGAACATCGACGTGTCCGACTTCGACAGGAAGGACTCCATCGCTCCGGCAAGCCGGCGCACTGGGCGTGATCCGATCAGCGCGGTGAAGACGCCGGAAAGCCTGACCGCGGCCGTGGATAGCTGGGCCGAAACCCATCACCTGTAGCGCTCGGAAGCCATCGGTAAGCTGGTCGAGCTCGGCCTGAAGGTCGCGCCCCCGGCACTCCCGCCAGGGCACCCGCTCGCTTCGGATGCCACCAGGATCGAAGAGCTTGCGGTGCGTGAACTCGAGGGACTGCTCGATCCTGCGCTGTCTGAAGACGAACGCGAGCGCCGGATCCGCCGCCTGACCGAGGGCCCGCCGGAGTTCTCACACGAACGGATTGACCTGCCGAAGCATCGGACCTGAATGTCTAGTGCAGCTTCTCGCCCACGCGCTTGCGTAGCGCGGAGGCGGGAACGTCATGGCAGCCGACAAGACGCACGAATTTCTGCGGATACATTTCGTAACCGTGGTCACCGGAATTTTGGTGAGACATCGGCTCGCAGTGAACGGGCTCGCAGTGAACGTCGCTTTGCTCTGCGCAAGATGGCTTTACCGACGCCTTGTCCGGGCTCGAAGCGGTCATGGACTGCTCCCTATCGATTAGGGCAGATCGATTGACGTAACCCAATCGATTGCGCGGGATCTTACGACCAAATCCGGACGATGTCATTGCGCCGGATCAATGCAATTGTGGCGATGAGTTCCACCTACGCCGTGTTGCCCGCGTCGACCGTAAACACGGTACCCGTCACATTGCGACCGCCCTCTCCCAGCAAATACTCCACCATCCGCGCGACGTCGTCGGTCTCCGGCAGGCGGCGCAGCGCGCTGCGGCCGGCGATGCGCTTGCGGCTGTCGTCAGACAGGTTGTGCGTCAGCTCGGTGTCGATGAAACCGGGCGCGATCGCGTTCACGGTGATGCCGAGCTTGCCGACCTCGCGCGCGAGCGAACGGGTGAAGCCGGTGGCGGCGGCCTTGGTCGCACCGTAAACCGAGAGGCCATTATAGCCGGTCGTCGCGATAATCGAGGAGATGTTGATGATGCGGCCGGCGCCGTCGGCCATCATCTGGCGCGCGACATATTTGGTGAGAATGATCGGCGACAGCACGTTGAGCTGCACCAGCGCCTCGATCTCGGAATTGTGCATGGTCGCGAGCAAGCCTTCGGTGCCGAGGCCGGCATTGTTGACGAGGCCGTAGATCGGGCCGAATTCATCGCGCACGAGTTTTGCGTAGGCGGGGATCGCGTCGATCACGGCGAGGTCGCAAGCGCGAAAATGCAGGCGCCCCTCCGACCCGGCAATCGCCGCCTTGAGCTCGTCGCTCTCGCGCCGCGCCGCCGCGATCACGTTGTAGCCGCCATTAACAAGCCGCTGGCCGATCGCAAGGCCGATACCGCGGCTACCGCCGGTGACGAGAACATTATGCATCGGTGCGCGCCAGTTTGCCGGCCGGGGTGACGTCGAGCGCCTCGACGAAGCGGATCACCGCCGGCACCTTGTGGGAGGCGAGCTGAGCGCGGCACTGATCCAGAATCTGGTCGCGGATCTCTTTCGCGCGCGCCGGATCGGTGCCGTCGGCGAGGATCACGTCGGCGACGACGATGCCGCCGGTGATCGGGCTCTTGCGTGACTTCGCCCGCGACATCCGCACATCGAGATGACGGTTGATCACCGCCTCGATCTCTTCGGGGTGAACCTTCAGCCCACCGATATTGATGATGCCGCCGCGGCGGCCAACGAAATAGTAGCGGTCGCCGCGCAATTCGACGATATCGCCGCTATCGACATACCCGTCTGCATCGGTGAGCGCAGCCGCGTCGCGGCCGATATAGGCGTGCGCCGTGCGCGTCGAACGGATACGTAGCGAGCCGTCGACGACCTTCATTTCGACGCCGTTGCGGTTGCCGAGGTAGTCCGCCGGAAAGCCTTCCAGCCCGTCATTGACGGCAAAGCCGACGCCGGCCTCGGTTGACGCATAGGCATGGCCGACGGAGGAATTCGGGAACGCCGCTTTCAGGCCGTCCAGCACCGCCTGGTCGGCGATCTCGCCGGAGAGGCGGACATAGCGCGGCGCGAACTGCGCGGCCGAGCCGCTCATCAACAGCTTGCGCCAGTGCGAGGGCGTGCCGGAGATGTGGGAGACGCCCCGCGCGTTCAGCCGCGTGACGTGATCGGCGAGCGCCTCATGCGGATCGGACAGCACCATCGAGCCGCCCGAGAGGACGGCGCGGAGGAATATCTGCAGGCCGCCATAGCGGCGGATGTCGTAGAACGTCGCCCATACCGGCGCGGGTCCGCGCGCCGGGCCTTCGGCGACGATGGCGCCGGTGAGTGCTTCCAGCGTATGGCCGACGATTTTCGGCACGCCCGACGTGCCCGAGGTGAGCATCAGCCATTCCGTGGCGCGTTCGGTCCTGGCCGGCGCTGTGGCTTGAAGCGGCAGTTGTGCGGTGACGACCAGCGGCACGCCAGTCTCGGCCCAGCGATCGGGCTCGTCGGTGACAACGGCATCGATCCCGGCATTCGCCATCAGCGCGTCGAGATGCGCCGGGTTGAGATCCGGCGGGCACAGCAGCATGCGGCGGGCAATACCGTCGAGCTCGATCATGGCAAGACCCGATCGGAGCTGGTCGGACAATTTCAGCAGCACCGCGCGGCCGGACAGCTCGCCCAGGCGGCCACCCAGGACCGTCTGCGACAGGATATCCGTCAACGACACGACATCGTGCGCGTCCGACAGCGTGCGGCCGGTCAGCTCCGCGCCGAGATGGTCGCGGAGCGCAAAGATCTCACGCGGGGACATTTTCGTAGGCCCGCACGAAATCGCCCACGGTGGCGGGGAACGCTGCGTCCTCGGAAATGGTGAAAGGGTCGACGCCGGTCTCGTCCTCGAGGCGCGCCACCAGGATGGCGAAGGCGAGCGAGTCGAAGCCCGTCTCGTGCAGGGACAGCTCGTCCGAGAGTGCGGGAAGCGCGACGTGCTGCTCTTTGGCGATCTGCTGGATCGCTTCAATGACCTTAGACCGTACCGACATGGCTGGCTCGCTTCTGTTGTCGTTCGTGTTGCGGCGGTTCTTGATGACCGCCTCCCTTGCCCGTTTGTTTACCCGACAGAAGTAAATGGCTTCTTGGACAATTCGGATAAAATTGGACCTATCTGGCGGATTTTCGCGCGGCTAGAGCCGGATCGTACCCTGGTTGATTTGCGCATACGTCTCCGCGTCCAGCGCGACATAGGCGCCGGTCTTCGGGTCCAGCATGAACAGCGGATCGGAGACCGCGCCGGGATCAAATCCCTCGCGCGCGAGCTCGCCCTTCTTCTGCTTGAACGTCTCGGTCGCATCGAGCTCGCGCGAGATGCGTATGAAGACGGGATGAGCATAGGCGGGCAGGCGCTGTGCGAGATGGGCGGGCAGTGCCTCGACGGCGAAGCCTTCGTTCACCACGATCGCACTCATGCCGGCGCGGCCGTCGGTGCCGGGAATGCCGACGCCGTAGGTGGTGGCGTCGATCACGCCAGTGAAACCCCGCATGGCGTCGTTGACCTCCGAAGTCGCGACGTTCTCGCCCTTCCAGCGAAAGGTGTCGCCGATGCGGTCGACGAAGTGGAAGAAGCCCTTCTCGTCGAGCCGCATCAGGTCGCCGGTGCGGAACCAGGAATCGCCCTTGGCAAAGACATCGCGCAGGATCTTCTTCTCGGTCTCGCTCGCCTCGGTGTAGCCCTCGAAGCGGCCGCCGCCCTCATCCGCCGTGCCGATGCGGCCTATGGCTTCGCCGGCCTCGCCGCGCGCGCAGGGGATACAAAACCCCTCCGCATTGCGCAGCGGGGCGCCGTTATCGGGCTCGAGCTTGACGAGACCGGCAGGGAAACGATGCGCAAGCAACGGCGGAACGCGGCCGATCGCGCCGGGCTGGCCCTCGACGTTGAACAGCGAGAAATTGCCTTCCGTCGCCGCGTAGAATTCGAGGATGCGCGGAATGGCGAAACGCGCCTGAAAATCGTCCCAGATGTCACCGCGTAGGCCGTTGCCGCAGACGAGCCGCAGGCGATGCCGGTTCTCGTATTCCGACGGCGGCGCCTTGAGCAGATAGCGGCAGAGCTCGCCGATATACTGGAACAGCGTACAGTCGTGGCGCACGATGTCGGGCCAGAAATTCGAGGCTGAGAATTTATCTGCGATCACAACCGAGCCCCCGGCAGCGAGCATGCTGCATGGTGCCACGATGCCGCCAACCGAGTGGAACAGCGGCAGGCAATCGTAGAGCCGGTCCTGCGGCGTCGCGCCGGTGAGGCCGGCGAACCAAAAGCCCCAATTGAGGATGCGGCGGTGGCTGATGCTTGCGGCTTTCGGCAGGCCGGTCGTCCCGGACGTGTAGATCAGCAGGGCCCGGTCGTCGATGGTGACGTCACCACGCTCGTCCGGCGAAAGCGGCCGGTCATCGAGGGCGTCGAGCGCGACATCGATCGGACGCTCGCTGCGGGCATCGCCGTGGGTCCAGACCTTTGCTTCCGTCTTCAAGTGCGGCAACGCGCCGGACAGCTCCGCTGCAAGCTCATGCGCAACAATGATGTGAGCGGGCTTTGCGACTCCGACGCAATGCGCGAGCGAGTGCCCGACGAGCTTGGTGTTGATCAGCGCGACCACGCCGCCGACGCGGCTGATGCCGAGCCAGGCCGCGACATAATCGATGCCGTTCGGCATGATCAGCGCGACAGTGCCGCCCTTGGCCACACCGGCCGAGCGCGCCCAGCGCGCATAACGATTGATGCGTTTCGAAAGTCCCTCATAGTCGAGGCTCGCGTCATCGGTGGTCAGCGCAACGCGATCTGGCTGGCGCTGCGCCCAATCGTCGACGACATCGGCGAACAGCCGGCCCGGCAACGTCTCGATCCGTGCGGTGAGCTCGATCGCCTTCAGCCAGATTTTCGAAGCCGAAGGTGCGCGCGCGGCTTTCGGTTGCTGGATGACGCCGGTTGTCATGCCGTTCATTCTTTACGTGTCTGCGGGTTTCCGGCAGCTTAGCTCGCACGCCCTGCCCAGATGTTAAGAGACAAGGTAAAACCGGGTTAGTGCACGATTAACTCTAGTGATCCTTTACCAAACCGGAGGCGATCGAGGTGCGCCGCCTGGCAGTTCTTGCAATAGCAAAGCCAGTTGTCGGGGCGTGAGGCTAGGCGGCTCCGGGCAAACGGGTTAGTCTTTTTGACCCTGCATTGTCCCGGTTGCGAAAGGGAGACGACCTGTGGCTCTCGGCTCGTCTGAATTTCCCGTCCAGGCCGCGCCGTTCGAGCAGCCGCTGACCAATTTTGCCAATGGCCTGAGGCGCGGACAGGTCAAGGTGGTCGCGATCGGCTCGTCGACCACGGCGGGCGAAGGAGGCATCGCGCCCTATCCGCAACGATTGCTGGCGGACCTTCGGAGCATATTTCCGAAGCCCGGGATCGATGTCATCAACCGGGGCGTCGGCGGCGAAGAGGCTCCCAAGGAGCTTTTGCGGTTCAAGCACGACGTCTTCGACCAGAAGCCGGATCTCGTGATCTGGCAGGTCGGCACCAATGCGGTGTGGCAATCGGCCGATCAGAATCCACCGACCTTCGACGAAACCAGGAGGGCCATCGCTGACGGCGTCGATCAGCTGCTTGTGGACGGAGGGATCGACGTCATCCTAATGGATCTGCAATATGTGCCGGCGGTGCTGACGCCGGCCAAGGCCGACAAGGCGAACGCGATGGTCGCAGCGATCAGCGAGATCGCGCATGCAAAGCGGGTCAACGTCTTTCGCCGCTTCGCGCTGATGAAGGGCTGGCACGACGTTGCAAGAATTTCGTTCGACCGCATGGTCGACCCGGGCGACGACAGCAGGCTGCACGCAAGCGACTGGACCACGGACAAGATGACCTGGCAGTTGACCGACGCGATCGTCACCGCGGCCAACGAGGCGCCCCACGGCAGCTAGCCCTGCATACTCCGTCTGATTGACGGCCGAACGGGCGGTGAGCCCTAGCCGCCTCGCTGATGGCGCAAGCGCTGCGGCGGTGCGTTGAACGGATAATACGGATTGAGATCGCAGCTGGCGGAGCGGCCGGAAGCCGTAGCTCGGCACTGCGGCACTGAGGTGAAGGAGCAATCGTACCACTCCCCGCCACCGCCGTTTGCACCGGAATAGACGTGCATGCAGACGGGATAGCGCGGATCGAAGGTCTGTGCATGCGACGGCGCGGCCGTGAGCAGGGCACCGACGGTCATGATCAGGCCGAACAAGCGATGCATGAAAATTCCCCCTGAAGGCCGTTGCGGATCGCTAGTGCACGTTCTTGTGGCGCCGGCGCGGCGGCGGCGGGGGTTGGTCGAACGCATAGTAGGGATTGACGTCGCAGCTTGCCGAGCGGCCCGAGGCCGTGGCGCGGCACTGCGGCAGCGAGGTGAAGGAGCAATCGAAATAATCGCCACCGCCCCCGCCAAAACTACCGGGCGTATAGACGTGCATGCACACCGGGTAACGCGGATCGTAGGTCTGGGCGCTGGCATCTGCCGCCACGAACAGCGTGGCAATTGCGGTCAGGGTCAGGATCGGCAAACGCATGGAGAAATCCTCGAATCTGTCATGTCGGCCATGTCGGCGGCCCGGATGCCGGCCACCTCGTATGGCATAACACCATGGCAGAGGCGACCGTTCCTGCGCGCAGATGACGGCAAGGTGAGTGCGGTGCACTGCGCCCGCTACGCGCCGAGCCCTTGCAACACCAGCCGGTTCAACCTTGCCGCAAACGCCGCAGGGTCCTCCGGCAGCTCGCCGTCTAGGATCTGCGCCTGTTCGAGCAGGAGCAGGCTGAGATCGTCAACCATCTTGGAGCCGGCCTGAGCCTTCGTGATCGCCGTCACCAGCGGATGGCGCAGGTTGATCTCAAGGATCGGCTTGGTGCGCATGCCACGGTTCTGCTGAGACAGGATGCGCTCGAGCTCGCGGCTCGGGCCCTGGCTGTCGGCGACGAGGCAGGACGCGGAGCTGGTAAGACGCGTCGAGGCCTTGACGTCGCTGACGCGCTCGCCGAGCGCGGCCTTGATCACCGCGATGGTGGCGGCCTCGTCGGCGGGCGGCTCGTCCTTTTTCGCCTCGTCGGCTTCGTCGACGCGCGGGATCAGGTCGAGATTGAGATCGCCTTGGCTCAGCGACTTCAGCGGCTTGCCGTCAAACTCCGAGGGCATCGAGGTCCAGAAGGCGTCGACGGGATCGGACAGCAGCAGAACTTCGATGCCGCGCGCAGTCGCCGCCTCGAGCCGGGGGTTCGACTTCAGCCGGTCGATGCTGTCGCCGACGAGATAATAGATCTCGGTCTGGTTCGGCTTGAAACCGGCGACGACGTCCTTGAGCGAGCGCTTCTCGCCCGAGGTCGTGGTGAAACGCGACAGCGCGAGCAGCTTTTCTCGGCGTTCGAAATCCTCGTAGATGCCTTCCTTCAGCACCGCGCCGAAGGCCTCCCAGATCTTCGCGAAGTTCTCCGGATCCTTCTCCGCCAGGCTTTCGAGCTCGGACAGCACGCGGGTCGCCACGGCCTTGCGGATCTGCGCGAGCTGCGGATTGTTCTGAAGCATCTCGCGGGAAATGTTGAGCGGGAGATCCTCGCTGTCGACGACGCCGCGGATGAAGCGGAGATAGCCCGGCAGCAGATCGGCATCGTCAGTGATGAACACGCGGCGGACATAGAGCTTGACGCGCCCCTTGCGGTTCGGTTCGAACAGGTCGAACGGCTTCGTCGAGGGCGCGAACAGCAGCACGGCGTAGGAGTAACGTCCCTCCGCGCGATAATGCAGCGTCATCGCGGGATCGTCGAAGGCGGAGGCGATCTGCTGATAGGCCTTCTTGTAGTCTTCCGGCGTGAGCTCGGATTTCGAGCGCTGCCACAGCGCGCTCGCAGAATTGATCTGACGCGGTTCGCCCCCTTCAGGCACGAGCTCGATGGGGAAGAGGATGTTGTCGGAATAAGCGCCGACGATACGTTCGATCTCGTAAGCTTCGAGATATTTCTTCGCATCGTCCTTGAGATGCAGGACGATCTCGGTGCCGCGCTGCACGCGGCCCGCATCCTCCTCGCTGGCACGCGCGATCTCGAAGCCCGAGCCGCCCGAGGACGTCCAGGTCCAGACGTCGCTCTCGCCGGCGCGGCGGCTCACCACGACGATCTTGTCGGCTACCATGAAGGCGGAATAGAAGCCGACGCCGAACTGGCCGATCAGGCCGAGACCATCCTTGGCCTCCTTGAGCTTCGATACGAAGGCCTTGGTGCCCGAGCGGGCGATGGTGCCGAGGTGGTCGATCAGCTCCTGCCGCTCCATGCCAATGCCATTGTCGGCGATCGCAAGCGTTCCGGCCGTCTTGTTCGGAATGATCCGGATCTTGAGCGCGTCGCCTTCGCCCAGCAGCGCCGGATTCGCGATGGCCTCATAGCGCAGCTTGTCGCAGGCGTCAGAGGCATTGGAGACGAGCTCGCGCAGGAAGATATCGGTCTCGGAATAGACGGAATGCACCATCAGGTGCAGAAGCTCGGAAACCTCGGCCTGGAAGGGCTGCGTATGCACAGCCGTGTCTGACGTCGTCATGCGTTTACCCGGTCAATCCAAAGAGGAAGAAACCCGGGATATAACGCGAGGGGGCAGGGGATCAAGTAGACGTCAGCAATCGCCCTCCGGGCGGAGGGCGACTTGTCCGTGGCCAAAGCCGATCAAGTCACACAGCGGCCGGGTTGGAGCAGCTTTGCGACCTCGGTCAGGGAGCTGACCATCGGCTCGCAGGCGATCGTCGGCTTTTTGCGGCTCTGCTTCTGGTCCGGGAGCAACACCGGCGGCTTGGCGTTGCCGGTCTCGATCACCGCGGGGACCCGCAGCAGCACCGACGTGTCGGCCAGATCGTTCAGCCGCATCGACACGGTGCGGGTCGGAACCTCAGCCTGCTTGATGTCGGCCAGCCGGTCCGCTTTGCTGGAGCGATTGACGTTATGGCCCGGCTTGTCAGCGACCGCCTGCCAGCGGTCGGCCGGATCATGGCCGGAGGCCAGCTGCACGGCGCCGACCTGGACGGCGCCAAGCGTCGCGGCGATCGCGACGGCGCCTAAAAATACCTTTTGAATCTGTGACATGGCTGTCGGTCCCTCGCCCCATGGCGATCGCGGGAACAACGCGAGGAGAGGACCCAGAGTTCTCAGGCGTTAAGATCACTTAGCCGTGTGCGAAAAGGCAGGGTGCGAAAAGGATGGCCCCACGAAAAATTTTGCAACCCCCTGGAACGACTTTCAGGGACGGGAGTCGTATCAACAGCCGGCTATTCCCCCCTGCCCCATAAGCCGGCGACGTAGGGCGCGACTGTGGTGATGCCAGTCGCGCCTTACTTTTGTCTGGCGTTCAGTTCGCCTTCCCCGCAAGCCACTCCCGCCCCTCCGCATAGAGCTTCTCAACCTCGGGCCCGGTGAGGCCTGGCATGTCGCGCTTGACCTTGTAGCCGATCAGCTCCTGCATGTAGGCGAGGTGGCGGTAGCCTTCGGGCAGCGCGGCAAGGGCTTTCTGGTCGAGCTGAAGCGTCGCGGAGGGATCAACCGGGTCGATCCGGTCCTTCTCGTAGATCGGCTGGCGGCGGACGATGCCCCATTTTCCCTGCCGCTTCTCCAGGAAATCGTAGAAGCGCCCGGTGCAGACGACGTCGCAGGGCACGTCGTGCACCGGTGCGCGCTGCGAGATGGTCATCTTGGTCTGCGCGATGGCGCGCGCCCCCTCGAGATCGATGCTGCAGCCACCGAGGAAATGCAGGATGCGCACGCCCTTGGCGAACCCCTCCTGGCTGACCCGCATGAAATCCCGCGCCGGCCCCTGAAACCAGGTGGCGGACATCCAGCCTTCCTCGTGCCAGACGGTGGCAAAACGCTCCCAATCGCCGGCATCGCGCCACACCGCCCAGTTCTCGACGAGGTCGCGGATGGCGAGGCGATCGAGGAGTTGCTGGTCCATGAACACGTCTCCGATGGCACCGCGGCTGCAACGGCCGCTGCGCGAGGTATGAGCGGCGAATTCGATGGCCGTCAAGCGTGACAACCGGATCAACAAAAATCCGGCGCACCTTGCGGCACGCCGGATCGGATTTCGTCAAAATGCCGGGCGCTGGCGCCTTCGTTACGCCGCCGGTACCTTCGGCGCGCGGTTGCGGGAGTTGCGCTGGAAGAACAGCGCCTGGCTCGCCACCGCCGACACCATCGCCGGCTGGAACGGTTTCGAGATCAGGAAGGCCGGCTCCGGTCGCTCGCCGGTGAGGAAGCGCTCGGGGTATGCGGTGATGAACACCACCGGCACTTCGAAGGTGCGGAGCAGCTCGTTGACGGCGTCGAGGCCCGACGAGCCGTCGGCGAGCTGGATGTCGGCGAGGATCAGGCCCGGTCGCTTGTTCTTTGCCAGCGCGACCGCATCGGCGTGGGTGCGGGCGACGCCGACGACATTGTGGCCGAGGTTCTTCACCAGGCTCTCGAGATCCATGGCGATGAAGGTCTCATCCTCGATGATCAGCACGTCAGTGGCGATCTCGGCTGCCATCTCACGCCCTGCGGCATCCGCAAGCCGGCGCGTCTCACCGACGTCGGTGCCGAGAATGTAGCCGACCTCTTCTTCCGAAAATCCCTCGAGCGAGAGCAGCAGGAAGGCTTGCCGCGGCAAGGGCGTGATGTTGGACAGCCGCCGCTCCGGCGGCATCGGCAGGTTCGTCACCTCGGAATCGTCGTTGACGGAAACGGAATTCCAGATTTGGGTGAACAGCCGGAACAGGCCGGCGCGCGGCCCGTGGCTCTCGTCGAGCACCGACGGATCTCCCAGCATGGCTTCCAACATGGCTGCGACATAGGCGTCACCGGAGGACTGGCTGCCCGTCAGGGCGCGTGCGTACCGGCGCAACAACGGCAAGTGTTCAGCAACGAGCTGTGAACGGGACATCCCCACTCCATATCATCTTCGGGCCGACCTTGACGTGCAGGCGTTAGGCGGGGGGCCCGGGTTCCCCTGCTGGGCTGATTACGCCTCAGACCAAGAAAAGTTCCGCATGGGGGCGGAACTTTTTCTCGCAGCTCGCATTGAGCCTATCCAGGGAACGGCTCCCGGTTGAGAGAACTTCTCGATTTTACAGCTACTTAACTCGGGGAAACGTGGAACAGGTCATGAAAGATCTCAAGTCTCAAGCCAGCAAAAGCACGACCCCCGGCAAGGGAGGGCTCACTCCGGAGATCCAGTCCCGGATCGGGCACCAGCTGCGCGCCATGTACGACGACGTGGTGCGGCAGGGGGTTCCGGACCGGTTCGCGGAACTGATCAAGAAACTTGATGCGCCGGGAGCGACCCCCCAAGTGGAAAATGGTGGCGGCTCTAACGACAACAATGGGAGGGATTGATGCCTCTCACGGATTCCCTGCGTAACGACATCCTGGCGGCCGTGCCCAGTCTGCGCGCGTTTGCCATCTCGCTCAGCGGCAATGCGGACCGCGCCGACGATTTGGTCCAGGAGACGCTGTTGCGGGCGCTCGCCAACATCGACTCGTTCCAGCCCGGCTCCAATCTGCCGGCATGGCTGTTCACGATCCTGCGCAACCTGTTCCGCTCCGACTATCGCAAGCGGCGGCGGGAAGTCGAGGATGCCGAAGGCAATTATGCTAAGACGCTGAAGACGCAGCCCTCGCAGAACGCCCATCTTGAGTTCGAGGAATTCCGCACGGCGCTCGACAAGCTTCCGCAGGACCAGCGTGAAGCGCTGATCCTCGTCGGCGCCTCCGGCTTCTCCTATGAGGACGCGGCTTCGATCTGCGGCTGCGCAGTCGGCACGATCAAGAGCCGCGTCAACCGTGCGCGCTCCAAGCTCGCGGCGCTGCTCTATGTCGACGGCGCCGAGGATTTCGGGCCCGACGAGACCATTCGCGCCGTGATCGGCGGCAGCGGCGGCTGACGGCCGGCGTCAATCGAACTGAGACCGCGATGAAGGCGGCCGCATCCGCGGCCGTCTTTTCGCGCGAACGGGATCACGTCCAATACGAAGCGTGCATCGCCTCGATCACTCGTCCACGAAGGTCACGGTCTCGGCCAGGCTCGCACGCGACGTCCGGTAGCTGTTGACCTTGTGGGCATTGTCGGCATAGCCGAACGAGATACCGCAAACGATGCGGCGATCATCAGGCAAATTGAAATGGCGGCGGATCAGGCCGGAGTGGCGCGCGAGCGCCGCCTGCGGAATTGTGCCGAGCCCGAGCGCCTGCGCGACCAGCATGAAGTTCGAGACATAGGCGCCGCAATCGATCGCACCGTAGATGCCGAGCGGCTCGTCGGTATGGATGATGGCCACATGCGGCGCGCCGAAGAAATTGTAGTTCTCCAGCGCCTGCTTGGCATAGGCCATCTTGTCTCCGCGCGCGATGCCGAGCGTGTTGTAGAGCTGAAAACCGCTCTCGCGGCGGCGTTCGAGATAAGCGCCGAGATATTCGCGCGGCGGCGTGAAATCATAGTCGTCCCCGAGCCCGCCCGAAGCCTCCTTGTAGATCAGCTTGCGGAAACGCTCCTTGGCCTCGCCGCTGGCGATGACGACCTGCCAGGGCTGGCTGTTGCACCAGGACGCCGTGCGCTGGGCGGTGGTCAGCACGTGCTCGATCGTCGCGCGATCGACTTCCTTGGCCAGGAAGGCGCGCACCGAGTAGCGCTCGTTGAGCAGCTCTTCGAGCACGCCGATGCGGTTGTTATGATTGACTGCAGCGTCCATTGCTTAAGCTCGCTTTCGTGCCCCGGACGCGACGCAGCACGAAGTGATGCGGCGCTGAGGCGGGGCCCATTGTGGCCTGTCTATTATGGCTCTTGGGTCCCGGCTCGCGCTTCGCGCGTCCGGGACACGAGATGTCAACGCCCCTTGGTCGGAATCTTGTTGTACGGCACGTCCTTGTCCACGCGGATGTCGCCCGGCAATCCCAGCACGCGCTCGGCGATGATGTTGCGCAAGATCTCGTCGGTGCCGCCCGCGATGCGCATCGAAGGCGAGGACAGCAGCATCTGCTGGAACTGGCCCTGCACGGTCTCCTCGTCCGTGCCGGTGAGAACGCCGGCCGCGCCCTGGAGGTCCATGGCATAGGTTGCGATGTCCTGTAGCATCATGCCGGAGACGAGCTTGCCGATCGAATTTTCCGGTCCCGGCCGCTCGCCCTTGGACAGCGCCGAGATCGCGCGGTAGCTGGTGTATTTCAGCCCGCTCGACTTCACCGCCCAGCTCGCGAGTTTTGAGCGCACGGCGGGATCGTCGATGGCGAGGCCATCCTCCAGCATCAGGTTGGAGCAGAACTCGAACATCTCCGGGACGCCGGTCGCAAGCCGCGAGCCGATCGACATGCGCTCGTTCATCAGCGTGGTCAGCGACACGCTCCAGCCCTCGCCGATGGCGCCAAGACGCTGGCTGTCGGGAATGACGACGTCGGTGAAATAGACCTCGTTGAACTCCTGCATGCCGTTGGCCTGCTTGATCGGGCGCACCTCGACGCCGGGGCTCTTCATGTCCAGGAAGAACATGGTGAGACCTTTGTGCTTGGGCACATTGGGATCGGTGCGCGCGATCAAAAGTCCGTAGTCGGAATAGTGCGCACCCGAGGTCCAGATCTTCTGGCCGTTGACGACCCAATTGTCGCCCTTCTTCTCCGCGCGCGTGCGCAAGCCCGCGACGTCAGAGCCCGCTGATGGCTCGGAGAACAGCTGGCACCAGATCTCCTCGCCCGCGGCCAGCTTCGGCAAATGGCGCCGCTTGGCCTCCTCGCTGCCAAAAGCCATCACGGTTGGCCCGCACATGCCCTCGCCGATCTGGAACGGCTGCGTCAGCTTGCCATAGACGCCTTCCTCCTGCTGCCAGATCACGCGCTCGATCGGCGTCGCACCGCGGCCGCCATATTCCTTGGGCCAATGCAGGCAGGCCCAATTGCCTTCGGCCTTCTTCTTCTGCCAGGCCTTGCCGACATCGACGATGTCGTGGTTGGCCAGCCGGATGCGGCCGAGCGAGGATTTTGACAGCTCAGCCAAAAACTCCTTCGGCGCGTTGGCCTCAACCCATTTGCGCGCGGTCTCGCGGAAGGCGGCTTCCTGCGGGGTGTCGTCGAAATTCATGGCGGACCTCTTCGTTCTTGCTCTGTCTTAGTCCCTCATGGTGAGTGGCGCGCAGCGCCGTCTCGACCCACGAGGCCCCCGTTGGGCCTGCATCCTTCGAGACGCCGCGCTCCGCGGCTCCTCAGGATGAGGATCATCAGCCTCTTCCCTTCGTCAGGATCCTGTTGAACGGCACGTCCTTGTCGACACGGATGTCGCCGGGCAGGCCCAGCACCCGCTCGGCGATGATGTTGCGCATGATCTCGTCAGTGCCGCCTTCGACACGGGTTCCCGGCGCGCGCAGCAGCATCGCCTGGAAGCGGCCGGCGAGTTCGGAATCTTCGGCACCGCTGATCACACCGGCAGCGCCTTGCAGATCCAGCGCATAGGTCGCGACATCCTGGATCATGGAGCCCGCGACCAGCTTGCCAATGGAGTTCTCCGGTCCCGGACGCTCGCCCTTCGACAGCGCCGAGATCGCGCGCATGCTGGTGTATTTCAGTCCGCTCGCTTTCGCCGCCCAGCTCGCCAGCTTCGCGCGCACCGCGCGGTCCTCGATTGCCGGGCCATCGTCCAGCATCAGGCTGGAGCAATATTCGAACAGCTCGGGGAAGCCGGTCGAGACGGCCGCGCCGATCGCGCTGCGCTCGTTCATCAGCGTGGTCAGCGAGACGTTCCAGCCGTCACCGACCTCGCCGAGGCGCTGGTGATCGGGAATGCGGACGTTGGTGAAATAGACTTCGTTGAAGTCGGAAGCGCCGCTCGCCTGCTTGATCGGCCGCACCTCGACGCCAGGGCTCTTCATGTCCAGGAAGAACATGGTAAGGCCCTTGTGCTTGGGCACGGTCGGATCGGTGCGGGTGAGCAGAATGCCGTAATCGGAATAGTGCGCGCCCGACGTCCAGATCTTCTGGCCGTTGATCACCCAGTCATCGCCATCCTTCTCGGCGCGCGTGCGTAGGCCCGCAACGTCGGAGCCGCCGGCGGGCTCGGAGAACAGCTGGCACCAGACCTTTTCGCCGGAGGCGAGTGGCGGCAAATAGGCGCGCTTATGCTCCTCGCGCGCGAACGCCATCATGGTCGGCCCGCACATGCCGTGGCCGATGATGAACATGCGGGATAGCTGGCCGAACGGCCCTTCTTCCTGCTGCCAGATCACACGTTCGATCGGCGACGAACCGCGGCCACCATACTCCTTCGGCCAATGCAGGCAGGCCCAGCCGGCATCTGCCTTCTTCTTCTGCCAGGCCTTTGCCACTTCCAGAATGTTGGCGTTCTTCAATTGCGTGCGGCCGAGCGAGGACTTGCGAAGCTCCTCCTCGTACTGCTTGGGCGCATTTGCCGCGATCCAGGCGCGAGCCGTGGCGCGAAATTCGGCTTCTTGCAGAGTGTCGTCGAAGTTCATGACGTTGCCTTTCGCCTACGCCGCGTTCTTCTTGCGCATGCGGTCGATCAACTGGTCTTCCCAATAGGACAGGCTGCCGAGCCCGAGCGCCATCGCGTTGGCGCGGCGGTAGTACATGTGGCAGTCGAACTCCCAGGTGAAACCCATGCCGCCGTGAACCTGGATGTTGTTCTTGGCGCAGTGCTGGAACGCCTGCGTCGCGCTGATGCGGGCCGCGGCGGCGGCTTCCGGCAGCTCCGCGGCGTTGGTCGAGAGCGCCCAGGCGCCGTAATAGCTGTTGGAACGCGCCAGCGTTGCCGACACGTACATGTCCGCCAGCATGTGCTTGACGGCCTGGAACGAGCCGATCTGTCGCCCGAAGGCGATGCGGTCGAGCGCGTAGTCGCGGCCCATCTCCAGCGCGCGGTCGGAGCCGCCCACCTGCTCGAATGCGCAGAGCACCGCAGCGCGATCGAGCACTTGAGTCAAGATGCTCCAGCCTTCGCCGGCCGCGCCCAGGGGCTCGGCCTTGCAATCCCTGAAAGTGATCTCCGCCTGCCCGCGGGTCGGATCGAGATTGGTCAGGCTTTTCACCTCGACTCCGCCGGCCCTGAGATCGACAATGAACAAGGAGATGTCGCCGTCGCGTCCGCTCGATCCCGTGCGTGCCGCCACCACCGCGAAGTCGGCGATCGTACCATCGGCGACCGGCTTCTTGACCCCGTTGAGCACGCCATTCGCAGCCGTGAGCTTGACGTTCTTCGGTGACGGATTGCCCTTGCCCTCGAACAGCGCCAGCGTGCCGATCGCCTCGCCCGAGGCAATGGCCGGCAACCATTTTTTCTTCTGCGCGTCACTGCCCGCGATCAGCAGCGCTTCGGCAGCCAGGTAAACAGTCGAGGAGAACGGCACCGGTGCGTTCGCCCGGCCCATCTCTTCGGCGATCACGCAAAGTTCGAGATGACCGGCGCCGGCGCCACCAAAATCCTCGGGAATGGCGACGCCGAGAAAACCCATCTCGGCGAGGCCTTTCCACAGCTCCTTGTCGTACGGCACCTTGCCGTCGAGGACTGCGCGCACTGCCTTGGGTGGGCACTTCTCGGTGAGGAATTTGCGCGCCTGATCGCGGAGCTGCTTCTGGTCGTCGGAGAAATCGAAATTCATGGCGCGTATCCGTGTTGCTGATGTCGATTACTTGAGAATGATGACGTCCTGGTCAGGCTTGTCAGCATAGAGCCGCCCCACCAGCGCGGCACGACGTTCCAGGCCGGCGCGCTGGTTGATGTAGCCCTTGTCGGTGAGCTCGTTGCCGTCGATCGAAGGCGGTTCCGCCATCAGCATGGCGCGCGCGATGATGCGGCTGCTGGCGCCTTCGCACTCCCGGTTGTGAGCTTCCAGCCCGCGCCTGAAGCAAGCGATCACCTCGGGATGCGTCACTGCATCCTCGAAGCTGAGATCAGGCTTGCCGACGAGTTGACGGCAGGCATGCAGGTTCGGCCAGGCCAGCAAGCCGATGAAGGCGCGATCCTGCCCCGCGACCAGGGCATCATGCACGACGGGCGTCGCGGCGGCGATCGCATCGGTGCGCAGCGAGCCGACATGGACGAAGGTGCCGGTGGTCAGCTTGAAATCTTCGACCACCCGGCCGGCAAAGATGATGCCCTTCACCGGATCGGTGTCGTCGACGAAGATTCCGGCGTCGCCGATGCAATAAAAACCTTCCTCGTCGAACATCTTCTTCGTCAGGTCAGGCTGGCCGAAATAGCCCGGCGTGACGTTGACGCCGCGCAGACGCAGCTCGTATTTCGAGCCGAACGGCACCATCTTCAACTCGACGCCGGGGAACGGCAGGCCGATCAGGCCGACGCGCTCGGTGTCCCAATAGGTACCGGTCGATGTCGGCGCGGTCTCGGTCGAGCCCCAGCCGGTGTAGAACACGATGCGCTCGCCGGTGGTCTTCACGGCGAGAGCCTGCATGCGGTCGTAGAGGTCATCAGGCAGCCGCGCGCCGCCATAGGCCATGATCGAGAGATTCTTGAAGAAGGAGCGGCACAGCGCCTCGTCCTTCTCCATGGCGGCGGCGAGCGCGGCATAGCCGGCGGGGACGTTGGCGTAATAGGTCGGCGAGATCTCGCGCAGATTCCGGAGAGTCTCCTCGAACTGCCCCGGCATCGGACGGCCGTCATCGATATAGAGCGTGCCGCCATCGACCAGGATCGGGTGGAACGCCGCATTGCCGCCCATGGTGTGGTTCCAGGGCATCCAGTCCAGCATGGTCGAGATCGGACCGCCGGGATCGCGTGGCCGCACCTGCATCATCATGGCCGCATTGGCGCACATCATCGCTTGCGTGTTGATGACGGCCTTGGGCATGCCGGTCGAGCCTGACGTGAACAGCAGTTTGCCGACGGTCTCAGGCGTGATCTTCGCGATCGACGCTTCGACATCGGCAGTCACAGCTGTCGCCGCGAGCTCGGCAAAACTGACGCTCTCGATGCCATCGCAGGGCCGCAAGACGTGAACGATGGTGACGCCGGTGAGATCGAGCGCTTTCAGCGCCTTCTCGAAGGTCGGGCCGTCCTGCACCATCACCACGCCGGGCTTGATCAGGTCGAACAGGTATTTCAGCTTGACGTGATCATGGCTCATCAAGGAGTAGGCCGGCGAGACCGGCGCGGCCGGCACGCGCGCCTGCATCGCGGCCTGCGTCATCAGCGCGTGCTCGATCGAATTGCCGGAGAGGATTGTGACCGGGCGGCCGTCGAGCGCAAGGTTAAGCAGGCCTTGCGTCAGCGCATCCACGATGCGCTTGGCTTCGCCATAGGACAATTTGCGCCATTCGCGGTTCGGGCCACCGCGCTGGGCAAGCCAGATCCGCTCTGGCGCTTCCTTCGCCCATTTTGCCAGCGAAGCCGGAATATGCTTCTCGTAGGTCTGCAGCGGGATGCGCGACTTCAGCACCACCGTGCCGTCGTCGCGGCGCTCGACGTCGATGTCGCGCCCAAGCCACTTGACCTTGCGAAAGGCGGGTTTCGTCATCACCGCCGCCGCGCTTCCACTCATAGTGCGTCTCCCGGAATTTCTCGTCCTTTACGGATCTTTATTGTCAGCGCCTGATATAGACAGGCTTTCGCTTCTCAAGGAAGGCCCTGATGCCTTCCGAAAATTCCTCGGAGCGGCTGCACAGGACCTGGTTGCGATCCTCCATCGCGATTACGGCTTCCAGCGATCCGGCATCGACGCTCATGTTGAGACATTCTTTGGACAGGCGTAGGCCCACGGGCGAGGCCGTGATCATCGCGTCGACATAGGGTTCGGCGGCCTCATCGAGCTTGTCCTCGTCGACGACCTCGGAGACCAGCCCGACCGCGAGCGCCCGCTCGGCGCCGATGAAGCGTCCCGTGAGGATCAGCTCCGATGCCACGGTGACACCGACAAGGCGTGGAAGAAAATAACTGGTGCCAATGTCGCAGCCGCCAAGGCCGAGCTTGATGAAGGCGCAGTTCATCCGCGCCGATCTCGTCGCAATGCGGATGTCGGAGGCGAGCGCCAGCGCAAAGCCGCCGCCGGCCGCCGCGCCCTGTACCAGCGCGAGGATCGGCTGCGGACAGCGCCGCATCAGCATCACGATGTCGGCGATGCGCCGCTGCGAATCCAGCGACTCGGTGACATCAGGCGGCTCCTGCTGGCCGGCACGGCGCGCCATCGCCGCCTTGAGGTCGAGGCCCGCACAGAAATTCTTGCCGGCGCCCTTCAACACCACGACGCGCGTGTCGCGGTTGCGCTGAAGGCCTTGGAAGTAGACGTTGAGCGCGTCGATCAACGCAGGATCGAGCGCGTTGAGGTGTTCAGGACGATTGAGCGTCACGGTGTCGACGCCGTCATTGTGCTCGATCAGCAGCGGTTGGGACATGCGCGCGACTTCCTTCATCCGCAACGATGGTGCCGATTACTGCGCCCTCTCCCTTGTGGGAGAGGGCATGTACGTCACGCGCCGCGCATTCGCTCGGGTGAGGGGTCTGCCTCCACAGGTGAGATCGTGGAGAGAACCCCTCATCCGGCGCGCTCAGGAGCGCGCCACCTTCTCCCACAAGGGGAGAAGGAAAAAGAGCTCTACCGCGGCGCCATGCGGATCGCGCCGTCGAGGCGAATGGTTTCGCCATTGAGCATTGGGTTCTCGACGATGTGCACGGCCAGCGACCCGTATTCATTGGCGTCGCCGAGACGCGCGGGATGCGGCACCTGGGCACCGAGGCTCTTGCGGGCCTCTTCGTTCAAGCCCATCAGCAGCGGCGTCAGGAATAGCCCGGGGGCGATGGTGTTGACGCGGATCTTCTGGCTCGCGAGGTCGCGCGCGGCCGGCAGCGTGAGACCGACGACGCCGCCCTTCGACGCTGCATAGGCGATCTGGCCGATCTGGCCTTCGTAAGCCGCGACCGAAGCAGTGTTGACGATGACGCCGCGCTCTTCACCGACCGGCTCGATCGTGACCAAGCGCTCGGCGAACAGACGCAGGCAGTTGAACGTGCCGATCAAATTGACGTTGATGATGCGCGCGAACTTTTCCAGCGGGTAGACTCCATCGCGGCCGACGATGCGCTGCGAGCCGCCGATGCCGGCGCAGTTCATCAGCACGCGCGCGACGCCGTGCGCGGCTTCCGCATTGGCGATCGCCGCCTTGATCTGCTCCTCGCTGGTGACGTCGGCATGAAGCGCGATGCCCTTCACTTCGGCGGCGACCTTCTCGGCGTTTTCCTTGCTCTGGTCGATCACGCCGATCTTGGCGCCCTTGGCGGCCATGGCGCGGGCGGTCGCGGCACCAAGGCCCGACCCGCCGCCGGTGATGAGAACGGCTACGTCTTTCAACTGCATCGCTTGTACCTTTCCTCGAACCTTTTCCTTGGGCGTTTCTTCTCTAGACTTCTGCGTTCTGGCCGGATCATCCGGCCGCGGCGGCTTCCTCGATATTCGTGAGAATGCCGCCGCAGATCAGCGTTTCCATGTGCTTGATATATTGCCGGCAGACGTCGTCGGTGACCGGGCCGACGCCGGTCGCGCGTGACATCGCGTGCCGGCCGAAGAACAAATGATCGCAGGCGCCGATCAGGCTGGTGTAGAACAGCACGGGATCGGTGGCGCGGAATTCGCCCTGACTGACACCTTCGGCGAGCAGGCGGCGATGGAAATCCAGCAGCGGTGCGACGAAGAATTTCGAGACTTCGTCCGCGGAGCCCGCGACGCTCTCGTGCAGCAGATAGTGAATCAACCGGTTCATGTAGGGAAACCGGTGATAGGCGCGGATGATGCCGCCGATGTGCAGCTTCAGCTTCGCGGTCGGCGTGATCGGCTGCGCCAGCAGATATTCCAGGTTGGACAGTTCCGTTCCTGCGTCGCGCTCGAGCAGCGCCAGCAGCAGGCCGTCCTTGTTGCCGAAGTGATATTTGACCAGCGCGGCGTTGGCGCCGGACTTCTGGGCGATGTCGCTCAGGGAAATCTCGATCGAGGAGCGTTCGATCATCAGCTCGCTCGCGGCCACGAGCAATTTCTCTGCCGTGGAATTCTTTCCGCTGGGGAGCCTGTTCGGTACGCTGGTAGTCACGGAGATCCCTGATTTTGGCGGAAGAGCGGCCGCAGATAAGCCCAAGCAGCGCCTCCCCACAAGAGTTAATTGATCGATTGACTAAACAACCGGTCGCCCCTTAAATCCCGCCCCGACAACCAACCGTTCAAAATAATCCAGGGAGAAACCGACATGGCCGAGGCTTATATCGTCGCCGCTGCGCGTACCGCCGGTGGGCGCAAGGGGGGCCGCCTCGCCGGATGGCATCCGGCCGATCTCGCCGCGAAGGTGCTGGACGAGTTGGTCGACCGCACCAAGGTCGATCCCGCGCTGGTCGAGGATGTGATCATGGGCTGCGTCATGCAGGTCGGCGAGCAGTCCAACAACGTGGCGCGCAACGCCATCATGGCCTCGAAACTGCCGGAGAGCGTGCCGGGCACCTCGATCGACCGCCAATGCGGCTCGTCGCAGCAGGCGCTGCATTTTGCTGCGCAGGCCGTTATGTCGGGCGCGATGGACGTGGTGATCGCCGCCGGCGTGGAATCGATGACGCGCGTGCCGATGGGCCTGTCGTCGCAGCTTCCCGCCAAGAACGGCTTTGGCAATTACAAGAGCCCGGGTATCGAGCAGCGTTATCCCAACATCGTGTTCAGCCAGTTCACCGGCGCCGAGATGATGGCCGAGAAGTACGGCCTCTCCAAGGATGAGCTCGACGAGTACTCCTACAACAGTCATCAGCGCGCGATCGCGGCGACGCAGGCCGGCCGTTTCAAGACGGAGATCGTGCCGCTTGAGATCACCCGCGCCGACGGCTCCAAGGACACCCACCACATCGACGAGGGCATCCGCTTCGACGCCACACTCGACGGCATCAAGGGCGTCAAGCTGATCGCCGAGAATGGCAAGCTCTCCGCGGCCAGCGCCAGCCAGATCTGCGACGGCGCTTCCGGCGTGATGGTGGTGAACGAGCGTGGCCTGAAGCAGCTCGGCGTGAAGCCGCTGGCGCGCGTCCACCACATGACCATGATGGGTGGCGATCCCGTGATCATGCTCGACGCACCGCTGCACGCCACCAAGCGCGCGCTGGAGAAGGCCGGCATGGCGATCGACGACATCGACCTGTTCGAGGTCAACGAGGCCTTTGCCTCGGTGCCGACCGCGTGGCTGAAGACCACCGGCGCCGATTCGGAACGTCTCAATGTCAATGGCGGCGCCATCGCGCTCGGCCATCCGCTCGGCGGCTCCGGCACCAAGCTGATGACGACGCTGGTGCATGCCTTGCATCAGCGCGGCAAACGCTATGGCCTGCAGACCATGTGCGAAGGCGGCGGCATGGCGAATGTGACGATCGTGGAGCGGCTGTAAGCCCTCTCGTGTCCCGGACGCGCTGCAGCGTGAAACGCTGCGGCGCAGAGCCGGGACCCATGCCTCACAATGGACCCCGGATATCCGGGGAACGTTACTCCCAGCCGCGTAAACAGAGACATGACACACCCCTCCATCCACGCCCGCGCCACACCCGACAAGATCGCCTATCAAATGGCCGGGACCGGCAAGGCGATTACCTATCGCGAGCTCGACGAGCTCTCGAACCAGGGCGCGCACCTGTTCCGCTCGCTCGGGCTGAAGGCCGGCGACCACATCGCGCTGCTGATGGAGAACCGCCTCGCCTTTATGGAGATCTGCTGGGCTGCGCAACGCAGCGGGCTCTATTACACCGCGATCAGCCGCTATTTAAAGCAGGACGAGATCGACTACATCATCGCCGATTGCGGCGCCAAGGTCGTGATCACGACACCGAAATGTGCCGACCAGATCAAGACGCTGATCAAGGGTGCGCCCGGCGAGCCGGTCTTCTACATGATGGACGAGCCGCAAGCCGGCTTCCGCTCCTACGACAAGGAAGCCGCCGCACAGCCGACAACCCCGATTGCCGACGAGGTTGCCGGCTATGACATGCTGTATTCGTCGGGCACCACGGGCCGGCCCAAGGGTATCAAGAAGGCTTTCGAGGGCAAGCCGATCGACGAGCCGAACGCGTTTCTGCGCGTGCTCTGCGCCAGCATGTGCGGCATGAACGCCGAGACTATTTATCTCTCACCGGCACCGCTCTATCACGCCGCTCCCTTGCGCTTCAACATGATGGCTGTCCTGCTCGGCGGCACCTCCATCATCATGGAGCACTTTGACGCCGAAGATTTCCTGAAACTGGTCGAAAAGTACAAGGTGACCCAGGCGCAGCTGGTGCCGACCATGTTCGTGCGCATGCTGAAGCTGCCGAACGAGGTCCGTAACCGCTACGAAGTCTCGACACTGAAGGGCGCGATCCACGCCGCCGCCCCCTGCCCGGTCGAGGTCAAGGCCAAGATGATCGAATGGTGGGGGCCGATCCTGATCGAATATTACGCGGGCTCCGAAGGCAACGGCGTCACCGTCTGCAACTCGAAAGAATGGCTGGAGCACCGCGGCAGCGTCGGCCGCGCCGTGGTCGGCAAGATCAAGATTCTGGACGAGAACGATGAGGAGCTGCCGACGGGCGAGATCGGCACGGTCTATTTCGCCGATGCGCCGGTTTTCGCCTATCACAACGATCCCGAGAAGACGAAGAAGGCCTATAACGCAAAAGGCTGGTCGACGCTCGGCGACGTCGGCTATCTCGACAGGGATGGCTTTCTCTTTCTCACCGACCGCAAGTCCTACATGATCATCTCGGGCGGCGTGAACATTTACCCGCAGGAGACCGAGGACGTGCTCATCACCCACCCCGAGGTCGCCGACGTCGCCGTGTTCGGTGTGCCGAACGAGGAGATGGGCGAAGAGGTCAAGGCGGTGGTGCAGCCGCACGATCCCAAGCGCGCCGGCAAGGAGCTCGAGGCCGACCTGATCGCCTATTGCAGGAGCCGCCTCTCGACGATCAAATGCCCGCGCTCGATCGATTTCGAAGCCGAGCTGCCGCGCACGCCCACTGGGAAGCTGGTGAAGCGGCATTTGCGCGACAAATATTGGCCGATGGCGGCGGCGAAGATCTAGCCAGCGGCGTCATCGCCTCAATCAAACAAGCTCGGCGTGTGGTTCACCAGCGCGCCTTCGATCTCCAGCATCTTCAGCTTCGTCACCACGCCGCCATTCGCGGAGAAGCCGCCGGGCTTGTTGCCGGCCGCCAGCACGCGATGGCAGGGCACGACGATCGGGCACGGGTTGCGGCCGAGCGCCTGGCCCACGTCGCGCGACAGCTCGACACCGCCGAGTTGCTTGGCGATGTCGCCATAGGTGACGGTCTTGCCCGGCGGAATGGTGCGGGCGATCGCGTAGACCCCGCGGTTGAAGTCGGGCACGCCATCGAGATCGAGCGGGATGTCGGTGAGGTCATCCGGCTCGCCCGCGAGCAGTTTTGTGATGCGGTCGATCGCCTGCTGTACTTCGGCGGTCGGCGCGGCTTCGCTGGCATCGGCATGGCGCTGGCTGATGCGGGTGCGGATCTTCTGCTCACCGCCCATCGGCAGTTGCGTGCCGTTGATGCCGCGCGGACCCCAGGCAATGGCGCAAAGGCCGATCTTGCTGTCGAAGAGGGCAAAATGCTGGTCGGTCATAACTTCGTCCTTGGCTTGCGTTCCCCTCGCATGCCCCAATGTGAACTGAGCTCAAATCTAGACTTGGAAATAGTTGCGATCCACCCGGTTTCCGGGAATCTTGCACAGGAGTTCCGCCTTCCCTGTTTGCGAGCCCAGAATGCAAAGCCTCCACGTCAACGGATACGACATGCCCTATCTCGACGTGGGCGAAGACCGAGGGCGGCCGCCGCTGGTCTGCGTGCATGGTTCGCTCAACGACTTTCGTGTCTGGGGCTGCGTGCTCGGTCCGCTGTCCCAGCGGCACCGGCTGATGGCCGTCAGCCTGCGGCACTTCTTCCCCGATCGCTGGGATGGCGTTGGCGACACCTATTCGATCGCCCAGCATGTCGACGACGTCATCGCCTTCATCGAGGAGCTCGACCTCGGCCCGGTTGATTTGATGGGCCATTCCCGCGGCGGGCACATCTGCTTCCGCGTGGCGCAGCGGCGGCCGGACCTGCTCCGGCGGCTGGTGCTGGCCGAGCCCGGCGGGGAGCTCGACGCGAGCCTCGATCCAGACTATGCCGGCGGCCCCTCGCCGTTGCTGGCGCGGTTCACGGCCTCGGCCGAGAAGATCGCGGCCGGCGACATCGACGGCGGCCTTGCAGTCTTCGTCGACACGCTGGAAGGGCCCGGCACCTGGCCGCGGCTGCCGGCCCTGGTGAAGCAGAATCTGCGTGACAACGCCTTCACGCTGATCGGCCAGGTCCGCGACAACCGCCCGCCGTTCTCGAGGGCCGACGCGGAGTCCATCAGGATGCCGACGCTGTTCATCCTGGGCGCGCGGACCAAGGGCCTGCTGCCGAAAGTGCTGCATGCGCTCGCGGCGCATGTGTCGTATTCCAGGACGGCGGTCATCCCAAACGCAACGCACCCGATGTTCGAGCAGGCGCCGCAGAAATTCTCCGAACTGGTGCTGGATTTTCTGGCGGGCTGATCATGCAGACACTTCGCGTCAATGGTTACGACATGGCCTATCTCGAAGTGGGCGAGGGGCCGCCGCTGGTCTGCGTGCACGGCACGCTCGGCGATTTCCGCACCTGGTACTCCGTGCTCGGTCCGCTGTCGAAATCGCATCGCGTGATCTCGGTCAGCCTGCGGCATTTCTTTCCCGAACATTGGGATGCCGTCGGCGACGATTACAAGATGGCCCAGCACGTCGCTGACGTGATCGCTTTCATCGAGCAGGTCGAACCCGCGCCGGTCGATCTGATGGGCCATTCGCGCGGCGGTCACATCGCCTTTCGCGTGGCGCAGGCGCGGCCCGATCTGTTGCGAAAGCTGGTGCTTGCAGAACCCGGCGGCGATCTCGATGCGAGCCTGCCGGTGCCCGCAGGCACGCCCGCGCACCCGCCGCTGGCGGCGCGCACGGCGCGCTCGGTCGAGATGATCCGCGCCGGCGACATCGAGGGCGCGCTGCAGAACTTCTACGAAGGCATCGAAGGCGACGGCTCGTGGCGGCGCGTGCCGGCGGCGGCGAAGCAGCAATTGCGCGACAACGCGATCACCTTCCTCGGCCAGATCAACGAGCAGCGCAGGCCCTACACGCTCGCGGACGCGCAGGCGATCACGACCCCGACACTCCTGATCGGCGGCGGGGCGACGACAGGGAGCCTGTCGGTGATGTGGCGTGTGCTGGCCGAGCACATCACCGGGGCGAAGACAGCCGTGATCCCCAATGCCGGCCACTGGATGTTCGAGCAGGCGCCCCTGGAGTTCGGCGAGGCGGTGGACGCGTTTTTGGCGGAGTAAGTGGCCTCACACTCTTTTTTCCTCAAAAACAACCCCATGCACAGTAGCTGAGCCCAGCAATATCAATGACTTAGGTGGCGCGAAATGAGGCTGGACGCCCCCTTGGCCGCGAGCTTGACGCCCTTATCCCCTCGCCGTATCCTTGAATACGGAATTCCGTATTCCCTCTCATGGTCTCGGAGCTGCCGGCGTGATCCCTCTCGACCCGCTTCCGAACTTGATCGACCAGGTCTATGCGCGGATCCTGGAGGCGATCTCCGACCGCACGCTGCAGCCCGGCCAGCGCATCCGGCAGAACGAGCTCGCCGACAGGCTCGGCGTATCGCGCCAGCCGGTGTCGCATGCGCTGCACCTGTTGCACCGGCAGGGACTTGTCGCCGAGAGCGGCCGGCGCGGCTTTGAAGTCACCCAGCTCGATCCCGCACGCATCCGCCAGCTCTACGAGGTGCGCGGCGCAATCGATGCCTTGGCGGCGCGGCTGGCAGCGGAGCGCGCAGGCGATGCGGCGGGACGCGCGCGGCTGGAGGCGGCGCTCGCCGCCGGACGCGGGATCGATGGCAAGACCACGCTCGCCGAGCTGATCGCGCTCGACGTCGCGTTTCATCGCGCGATCTATCGGCTCGCCGGCAATCCCGTGATCGAGGAGACGATTACGCCGCAATGGCCCCATATGCGCCGCTCGATGGCGACGGTGCTGTCGGAGCTCGATTATCGCGGCAGCGCCTGGGCCGAGCATGCCGACATTGCCGGACATATTCTCGCAGGAGATGCGAAGGCGGCCGAACGTGCGGCGCTTGCGCACGCGCAGACGGCGGGACGGATGACTGAGGAGAGATTGAGGGCGACGGAAGAGGCGGCGGCGTAGCGACCGCCACTGCCAAGACGTGGATGGCCGGCCAAGACGAGCGACAACAAATCAAAACAGGAGGACGCGCCGTGAAACTGTCCCAGGAGCAATTGGAGTTCTTCCACCACGAGGGCTGGCTGTTCCTGCCCGAACTGTTCAGTCCGGAGGAGGTCGATCTCCTCGCGCGCGAGGCGGTCGGCATCTATGACACGAACCGGCCGGAAGTCTGGCGCGAGAAGAGCGGCGCGCCACGCACCGCCTTTGCCGCGCATCTCTACAACGAGGCGTTCGGCATTCTGGGTGCTCATCCGCGCATGATCGGCCCGGTCGAGCAGCTGTTCGGCGAGCAGGTCTACATGCACCAGTTCAAGATCAACGCGAAATCCGCCTTCACCGGCGATGTCTGGCAATGGCACCAGGATTACGGCACCTGGAAGCGCGACGACGGCATGCCCGAGCCGCGCGCGATGAACATCGCGATCTTCCTGGACGAGGTGATGCCGATCAACGGCCCGCTGATGCTGGTACCGCAGAGCCAGAACGCCGGCGACCTCAAGGCCTCGCATGACCTCGCGACGACCTCCTATCCGCTGTGGACGCTGGACGAGGAGACCGTGACGCGGCTGGTCAAGCAGGGCGGCATCGTTGCGCCGACGGGAAAGCCCGGCGGCATGCTGATGTTCCACGGCAATCTCGTGCACGGCTCGGCCGGCAACATCACGCCCTATCCGCGCAAGATCGTGTACCTGACGCTGAACGCGGTTTCGAATTACATCCGTACCCCGACGCGGCCGGAGTACATCGCGCATCGCGATTTTGCGCCGATCAAGACGGTGGAGGACGACGCACTGGTGCGGCTCGCCCGTGCGCCGCGGCAGGCGGCGGAGTAGGACACTCTCGTGCCCCGGACGCAGCGCAGCGCGAAGCGGTGCGCTGCAGAGCCGGGCCCATACCACACGGATAGTTTTCTTTCTGGGTGCCGGCTCTGCGGAGTAGCGCCATAGTGCGTCGAAGACGCGCGTGAACGCGCTTATGGCGCTGCACCGCGTCCGGACCACCATACTTGATCGGGTAACAACATGAACCTCTTCCGCCTCCTCCAGGCCCGCGCTGCCGCCGGCAAGCCCGTCCGTGTGGCGCTGATCGGCGCCGGCAAATTCGGCTCGATGTTCCTGGCGCAGGTGCCGCACACGACGGGGCTGGAGGTACCCATCATCGTCGACATCGATCGCGACCGCGCGCGCGAGGCCTGCCGCACGGTGGGCTGGAGCGCCGAGCGGATCGCCGCCACCGTCTTCACCGATGATGGCGCGCGCGCCATCGCCGGCGGCGCGATGGACGTCGTGGTGGAGGCGACCGGCAATCCCGCCGTCGGCATCAAACACGCCCGCGCGGCGATCGCGGCCGGCAAGCATATCGTGATGGTCAATGTCGAGGCCGACGTGCTTGCCGGTCCGCTGCTCGCCCAGGAAGCCCGCAAGGCCGGCGTGGTCTACTCGCTCGCCTATGGCGACCAGCCGGCGCTGACCGCGGAAATGGTGGATTGGGCGCGCGCCACCGGTTTTCATGTGGTTGCCGCCGGCAAAGGCACAAAATATCTGCCGGCCTATCACGACGTGACGCCCGACAGCGTCTGGCAGCATTACGGGTTGACCGCGGGCGAGGCGCAATCGGCCGGGATGAATCCGCAGATGTTCAACTCGTTCCTCGACGGTACCAAATCGGCGATCGAGATGGCCGCGATTGCGAACGCCTGCGGACTGGACGTGCCTGCGGAGGGCCTGCTGTTTCCACCCTGCGGCGTCGACGACCTGCCGCATATCATGCGGCCGGGCAGCAAGGGCGGCGTGCTGGAGCGATCGGGCGTCGTGGAGGTGGTCTCCTCGCTCGAGCGCGATGGAAGGCCGGTGTTTCGCGATCTGCGCTGGGGCGTCTACGTCGTGCTGGAGGCGCCGAACGACTACGCCGCCGACTGCTTCAGGCAATACGGCCTCAAGACCGACGGCAGCGGACGGTACGCGGCGATGTACAAGCCCTACCATTTGATCGGCCTCGAGCTGAACATCTCGGTGCTGTCGGCCGCGCTGCGGGGCGAGCCGACCGGGCAGCCCCATGGTTTCCGCGGCGACGTCGCCGCCGTGGCAAAACGCAATCTGCGCGCCGGCGAGATGTTGGACGGCGAAGGCGGCTACACGGTGTGGGGCAAGCTGTTGCCGGCGGCCGCGAGCCTCAAGGCCGGCGCGCTGCCTATCGGGCTGGCGCATCGCGTGAGGCTGAAGCACGACGTCGCCCATGGCGAGATCGTGCGCTGGAGCGATGTCGAGTTCGACGCGGGCAACGAGACGATCAGGACGCGGAAGGCCATGGAAGCGGCGTTCATTAGCGCAGAGTAGGCCCTGTACTCATAAAATCGAGATTTATTGGTGCGGACTGAGCGATGTCCGCTGGCCGCCACATGTGCGCGACAGAGGGGCGAACATGCTCTGCTGAGTTCCGCCGCCTTCACCAGTCCATTGATTTCAGTGGCAACCATGGCAAGGTAGCTCGCGCGGCACAACCAGTTGGACGCATGATGATGGTGGGCTCGGTCGTCAATGAAGATCGGCTCGCGAAAGAAAGTTTTTCTTTTGGGCCCTTTGAATTAATCCCGGAGCGGAGACGTCTCGAAAAATCGGGTGTACCACTTCAGTTGGGCGCCCGTAGCTTGGACATCCTTACAGTTCTTGTCGAGCATGCTGGCGAAGTTGTCAGCAAGAAGACTCTGCTAGCTCGGGTTTGGGCCGGCGTCACCGTCGACGAGGGTAGCCTTAGATTTCATATGGCGGGCTTGCGCAAGGTGCTCGGCGATGGAGAGGCCGGAGCGACGTATGTCACGACCGTGCCAGGACAAGGGTATAGCTTCGTGGCGCCTGTCTCACGAACGCTCAAGCCTGTTGCTGAAATCGCAAAATCGGGTCGACGCTCAACATTTCCGAATCGCCTTGGCAGGATGATTGGCAGGGACGACGCCGTGCAAGCGATCTCCTCGCATCTTATGGCCGAACGATTCGTGTCCATTGTCGGTCCGGGCGGGATCGGAAAAACAACTCTGGCAATATCTGTCGGCCACCAACTCACTACAGAGTTTGCCGATCTGGTTCACCTTATTGACCTGGGCTCACTTTCTGATCCGCATCTCGTGGCGGGTACGATCGGCTCGGCGCTCGGACTTGCCGTTGACGATCGCGATCCTATCCCCGGCCTTCTGGCCGCACTGCGAGACATCCGAGTTTTGCTGGTGCTCGATAGCTGCGAGCGTGTGATTGAGGCGGCTTCTGCGCTGGCAGAAACCATCTTCGAGGAAACGCCGCAAGTTTACATCTTGGCAACAAGCCGTGAAACCTTGCGGGTCAGAGGCGAGCACGTTCATTGGATAGCTCCCCTCGAGTTTCCGCCTGAGGGTCCCAATGCACGAGAGGCGATGGCATACGCTGCAGTACAGCTTTTTGTCGAACGCGTTACAGCAAGTCAGCCTCAGTTCATACTCAACGACGTCGATGCACCGGTCGTGGCCGAGATCTGCCGAAAGCTCGACGGAATCCCCCTCGCAATCGAACTCGCAGCTGGTCGTGTGGGCGCTTACGGAGTCCATGACGTTTTGCGGCTCCTCGACCACAAGTTCGAGCTCTGGCGAGGCCGGCGAACGGCGTTGCCGCGACACCAGACTCTGGCTGCAACGCTCGACTGGAGCTACGATCTTTTGCCGGAGCTTGAGCAGATTATCCTGCGCCGACTATCTGTTTTCGTTGGGCCGTTTACGATCGAGGCTGCCTTCGCGATCGCGGCCGGAGATGATTTGGACGATTCGCAGGTGATCGAGTCCGTTGCCAGTCTTGCCGCCAAGTCACTTCTGACAGCGAACGCTCGTCTCGCCATCCCGCTATACCGATTGCTGGATACCACCCGCGGGTATGTGCAGGAAAAGTTGGCCAGAAGCGATGATGCAAACCTCGTTGCTCGCCGTCATGCTGTCTATCATTTAACTTTATTCGAGCGGATTGGGGTCGAGCTGTCCGGTTTCCGGAAGAGCGAAAATGCGTCTGCCTCCAAGCTCGTTCGGTCCCTGAAAGGGGCAGGAAGCAACAATCTGACCGAAGCATCGGTTGCCACTAATGGTCGGCCGATCGATGAGATCCGCGTTGCCCTCGACTGGGCGCATGGCAAGTCTGGTGATTCGCTGCTAGCGCTCGACCTCACGGCCGCTGCCGCACCGGTCTGGATTCATCATATGCTCATAGACGAATGTCGGGAGCGGACAGAGCAAGCGGTTTTCCAAATCGACGAAAAGCTGGGTCGTGACGCGCGCCGGGAGCTCCGCCTCTTCTTCACTTTGGCGGTTGCGCATATGGAATCGACCGGGGACGCTGCGATCATCGACGATGCGTGGTTGCGTGTATCCCGATTGGCTGAAGAACTGGACGACAACGAATATCAGCTGAGGAGCTTATGGGGTCTCTGGATAGGGCGATACCTAAGAGGCGATTTCCCCGGTGCACTGCAGATCGCCGAAAAATTCGTCAACCTGCCTGATGGCGCTATCGATGTCGCTGATCGTTTCGTCGGAGAGCGGATTTTGGGAGTGACGCGGCACATTCTAGGGGACCAAGCCGGCGCCCGGCGACATCTGGAAAAAATGCTGGCAGGCTACGTCGCGCCGCCAGGGCAAATGCACGCCCTGCGATATCAGTTTGATCAACATGTGGCTGCCCGAACGTACTACAGCCAAACGCTTTGGTTGTTGGGTTTTCCGGACCAGGCAGCCGCGGTCGGCAAACACGCCTTCGATCATGCGACGGCACTTGGACACGATTTTTCTCTTCTCTATGCGATTGCCTTCGGCGCTTGCCCTCTAGCGCTTGAGATCGGCAATTTTGATGCTGCGGAAGCGCTCATCTCAACTATGCTTCATCGAGAAGCGACGTTCAGAGCAATGGGAGTATGGGGCCGCTGTTATGCGGGTATTCTGGAGATGAAGGGTGGCCACACCGCTGCGGGCCTTGCCCTGCTTCGCGAAGGCTTGAATGGCTTCCCCCCGACCGGCTTTCAAAGCCGCTATTTATTCCTTCTGGGCAATCTCGCACTCGGTGAGTCTGATATCGGCGATCACCGCGGAGCCAATACAACGATCGAAAGGGCGCTGGCTCAATCGGAAAGGAACGAGGACCGCTGGTTCGTCGCTGAACTGCTGCGCATCAAGGGTATCCTGGCGCTCAATCAAGGTGGCGCGGAGGCGCTCGTGTCGGCCGAAGCGCACCTCAATCACTCTCTCGAGTGGTCACGCCGCCAAGGCGCAATATCCTGGGAGCTCAGGACGGCGACAACTCTGGCATCCCTGATGCAGAAGCAGTCGCGTATCGGTGAGGCACGGGAGCTGCTAGCGCCCCTTTACGTTCGTTTCTCCGAGGGACTTGCCACTGCAGATTTAGTCAAAGCTCGTTCTCTGCTGACATTGTTGAACGAGCCAACCTAGCTTGGATCAATAAGGATTCGCAGCGTGATAGAGCCAATGCACGCCAGCCGCTACGAGAAAGAAGATGCCACGCCCACTCACCCCCGCAGCTTGATCTGGTTGCCTTTATTCTAGGTCAGCATTCGCCCTTGCAGGACCATTTTGGGCTCGTCGAGGAAATGAACGACGGTGGGATGGGTAGCCTTCTCTTTGTCGGCGCGGCAGATCGGCGTTTCGGCCGATGTATTGGCGAATGCGAATTCGACGATGCCGATGGAGTGCTGGTGTCGGTCGCGCTGAACCTCGGCCAGCGCGACGAGTTGTTTGAACTTGATCTGTGGAAAGTCGACTTTTCGCCGCTACAGAGGATCGCCGTCCTAGGTGATGTCCGTCCCTCACGGTGGTTGCGACACACGCTCAGATAAGCCAGATCTGAAGCCGTTCGAACCGGCTCGGCCAGCGGACCGCTCCGGGTCACAGTCTGACCTGGGCAACGATCCCGGACGTATCCGCTTTGGCTCTCGGTCAGGGAAGCAGTCGCTCTTGCTTTGCCTGCCTGAACCACTTCCGGAACATGTCTTCCGTATCCATCATCTCGGTGAAGCCGGCGCGGTTGATCTTCACGGTCGAGACGATCGAGGGCGGACCGGATTCGGTGTGGCCATAGCGCAGGCTGTAATCGGCGTATTGGAACGAGAGGCCGACGAATTCGGCCAGCGCAGGCGATGCTAGGTCGTGCTTGCGCCGCAGCGCATCCCAGGGAGCGACCCAGCTCGGGAATTCCCTCGCGAGCGACAGCGGGACCGGCCTGCCCGGCTTCATCTCCAGTGCATCGGCGACCGCAGGCCAGATGTTCTCCCAGGTAAAGACGTCGCCATTGGTCACATTGAAGGCCTCGTTGCGCGCGGCCTCGGCCTCGCCCGACCAGGCGATGGCGCGGGCGAGAAGATCGACGTCGACGGCCTGCCCCACCCGCGGAGCGCCGCCGGGGTAGTCGAGCGGCCTGCCCTGCTCGCGCAGCATCGCGGCATAGACGCCGAGCGGCGGGATCAGGTCCATGGCGCCGCCCATGGCGAGACCGACGATCAGCACCGGCCGCAGGATGCTCCAATGCCAAGCCTTGCCGGTTTGGAGGTCGCGCAAGAAGTTTTGCTGCGCCCAGTAGAAGTTGGGCTGCTCGTACATTTCGGAGCGGCCTTCGCGGGCCGGCACGGTCAAGGGGCGAACGTGGACACCATAGGCCTTGGTGCCCTGCAGCAGGGCGACGTGCCTGAGGCCGGGCGCCACAGGCTCGAGCGCACCCATCAAATTGCGCAGCATCAAATCGTTGGTCTTGATTTGCTGCGGGTCGCGCCAGCCGTCGACGAGCTGCGGCGCCTCGTAGAGCGCGGCGTAGATCAGATGCGTTGCGCCGCTCAGTTCCGAGGCGGCACGCCCGCAATCCGCTGCGCTGGTCAGGTCGATCGGTACATGACGGGCACCGTAGAGGTCGCGCGGCTTCCGCCGGGACAGGGCAATGACATCGCACCCGCCCGAGACGCCGAAGTGTCGCAACGCGGCATTGCCGACGAGACCGCTCGCTCCGGCGACCACGATTTTCTTGCCCGTCATGCGCGAGCCTCCCTAGTTTTTGAATGACCGAATAGCAGATCGCTTGCAGGCCCGACTTGCGTCAGGCCGGCGTTCGCACCTGCGAGGCGCCCATGAGACTTGATTCCGGCGAAGCGCCCGGTCATCCTCGCCGCGGAACCGCAACGATCGGAATTCCATCTTCGAGTGCCCGCAAGGGCCGTTCGGAAACGCCACAACGTCTCAACAGACAACGTCGAGCGTCGACGAAGACAAGACGACACCAAGATCGGTCCCTGGTCGAAGCATCGACTTAACGGAGGGAAGCGCATGGAACGTCGTAAATTCCTGACGGCAGGCGGATTGGGCCTCGCCGCCAGTGCCGTCGCTGCGCCGGCGATCGCGCAGTCGATGCCCGAGATCAAATGGCGATACGCCGCGAGCTGGCCGAAGGCGCTGGATACGCTCTACGGCGGCTGCGAGTATTTCGCCAAGCGCGTTGCCGAGATCACCGACAATCGTTTCCAGATCCAGCCATTCGCCGCCGGCGAGATCGTGCCGGGCCTGCAGGTGCTCGACGCCGTCGCCAACGGAACGGTGGAGATGGGCAACACCGCGCTGTATTATTACTGGGGCAAGAACCCCGCCTTCACGTTCGGCACGTCGCTGCCGTTCGGCTTGAACACGCGCCAGCATATTTCATGGCTGCAGTGGGGCGGCGGCCAGGACCTGATCAACAACCTGCTGAAGGAATACAACGCCATCGGCATTCCGACCGGATCCACCGGCGCGCAGATGGGTGGCTGGTTCCGGAAGGAGATCAAGTCGATCGACGATCTCAAAGGGCTGAAATTCCGGGTCGGCGGCTTTGCCGGCACGATCATCGCCAAGGTCGGCGGCGTACCGCAGCAGATCGCGGCGGGCGACATCTATCCGGCGCTGGAGAAGGGCACGCTCGATGCCGCCGAATGGGTCGGGCCCTATGACGACGAGAAGCTCGGCTTCGTGAAGGTCGCGAAGTACTATTACTATCCGGGTTGGTGGGAAGGCACCGGCCAGGGTCACAACATCATCAATCTGGACAAATGGAACACGCTGCCGAAGCACTACCAGGCCGCGGTCGATGCCGCGTCGCGCGATACCTTCACCTGGGTGACCGGCAAATACGACTACGTCAATCCGCCGGCGCTGAAGCGTCTGCTGGTGGCCGGCGCGATCCTGAAGCCGTTCCCGCAGGAAGTGCTGGAGAGCTGTTATGGCGCGGCCAACGAGATCTACGCCGATCTCGCCAAAACCAATCCGCATTTCGGCAAGATGTATGCGAGCCTGACGGCTTTCCGCAGCGAATCGCTGGCCTGGATGCAGGTGGCCGAGCTGAGCTTCGACAGCTTCATGATGCGGATGCGGACACGGACGTGAGGCGCTGAGCGACGCGTGGGGTCAGAAACGACGAAAGCGCCGGAGATGGCTCCGGGGCTTTTTGTTGGGGCGCGGATGGCGGGGTTAAGCGAAAGATCGCGTCACCAAAGGTGTCATCGCCCGGCTTGACCGGGCGATCCAGTATCCAGAGACCCGCGTTATAGAGTTCGCTCTCATCGCATCCGCCGCGGCGTATTGGATGCCCCGGTCAAGCCGGGGCATGACAGCGGTGAGAGTAGAGGTTTAGTAGAGAATCGCTGGCCTGGATGCAGATTGCCGAGCTGAGCTTCGACAGTTTCATGATGCGGATGCGGACACGGACGTAAGACGCCTGAGCGAGGCGTGACGTCGGCGAAAGCCCCGGAGATGTCTCCGGGGCTTTTTGTTGCGGCGATGTTTGCGGGGCTAAGCGAAAGCTCGCGTCACCAAAGGTGTCGTCGCCCGGCTTGACCCGGCGATCCAGTATCCAGAGGCCCTCGTTATAGAGCTCGCTCTCATCGCATCCGCCGCGGCGTACTGGATGCCCCGGTCAAGTCGAGGCATGACAGCGGTGAGAGTAGAGGTTCAGTTCTGATCGTCACCCAGCGCGGCGACCAGCTTGTCATAGTACTTGCCGACGAGGTCGATGTTGGCCTTGTTCTCGATCTGCGGCGCCGGCGTCTTCAGCGCTTCGTTGAGCTCGTCGAGCGCTTCCTTCTTGTCCTTGGCCGGCATCTTCTTGTCGGCCTGGACCTGCGCGATCTGCGCCTTGATCACGGCTTCGGTGCCGACATATTTCTTGGTCGCGGGATCGAAGCCGCCGAGCACCAGGCTGATGTTGTCGACGACGTTGTTGTAATCATCGTAGCTGGCAAAGCCGTTCTTCTTGGCGACGGCGTCGAGCTGGCCGATCACCTTCTGGTCGGGCGCGGTATTCTCGGGCAATTTTTCCGTGATCGCATCCATGTCCTTCTGCGCGGCGAGCACGCCGTCGAGTTGCTTGTCGGTCAGCGCGATCTGCTTCAGCGCAGATTCCTGTGCCTGGGCCTGTGCGGGCGCCGCCTGCTGTGCCGGCGCCGGTTGCTGCT